>JADKBS010000013.1 GCA_016714985.1 Saprospiraceae bacterium
GGACGGTAAGTCCCATTGATGGTGTACGGCGGAGGGGTTGCGGCTGATGCAGTATTGCAAGTACTTTCCAACTGGGCGGCAGTGAGCGTAGCTGCATCATCGAAGGTGGCAAAGATATGGTTCTGGCTGCAACCCTGACTCGATGTTGGTACACCTGGCCTATCAAATAAAACATAACTTACATTGTTGGGTGAAATCAATGTCGCTTTTATGTCACCCAACCAAGAATGATGAACATTTAAGTTTTTCACCTTAATAGCGATGATGTTGCCAACGACGCCACTAATGTTCAAGGTGGAGTTCACGGTAGATGTTCCCGAAGCGGAAATGGCTATCGGCACGTTGGTGCTTACATTATTCACAAAACAATCGGAATTGTAGGTCTGGAACCTGAATGCCGCAGCCCAAGTGCCTTCCCCGCAATTATTTAACCCACGAACCCTCCAATAATAAGTGGTATTCGGGCTGAGCGTGGCAACTATTTGATAGTTGGTAGTAGTCAGGCCAGTAACATTGGCCACTGTTGTGGCGAATGTGGGCACGAGTGAGACCTGGACATCATAAGTGCTCGCATTCGACACAGCATTCCAAGTTAGTAGCGGGGTGAACTGGTTCAGGGCCAAGTTGGGTGGCGAAACCAAGGTAGGAGTCGTCGGAGTCGAATTTTGAATTCTCAAGACAACGTCATCGGTTTTGACGGTGGCACCGCTGGTGGCGGTCACGGTCAATGTATAGTTGCCAGGGGCAGCTGAACCGGTGTTGCTTATAGTCAAAGTACAAACCCCTCCAGTTTGAGGGATCGGGTTGAGCGAGAAATTTGCGGTCGCCCCGGCAGGAAGGCCCGGTACCGTCAAATTAATTGGGCCGTTGAAAACAGCTCCACCAATTGTCACGGTATATACGGCATTGGCCGGGGCACAGATAGATACCACCTCTGGTTCTGCATCCACAAAACAGGTAGAGGGCATGTCAAAAGCTTCCGTGCCGTCACTCCGGTTGTTCGAACTGCCTTGGGAAGCACTGAAGCCCAAGCCCCTCCTTGCAAAAACCTCCCAAATACGACAAGTGTTGGCACCACCGTACAACGCCACATCGGCAGCGAGGATGGCGTTCCTGCCGTCCACAAAGCCAGGGCTGCAGGGCTGCAACCGCATCCCCTCGTTCACAAGGTTCATCGCAATATTAAAGCCTGGCGTATTGCCATGGTCAGCAATCATGGCCCAGGTCAGGTCCCAAATCATGCCGCACCAAACATAGCCAATACCATGCGGTACGGCTGCGGTCTTGATGGTATTGTACGTGGCTGGGTTGATGGCCATATTGGTAGAATATGGCGTGGGGCGAATGCCATTGCCATTGGCTGGCTGCCCAAAAAGATAAGTGCCGATGCCCCTCGAATCAGTGCCCAAATCGCCCGGCTCAATGGTGGTCATCAAGGCGTAAAAATCACTCCAGCCTTCGCCCATCTGCTCTTGGTTGGTAAGGCAGCTTGCGTTCGCAGGGCCGCCTGTAAAGCGGTTTGAAATGCCGTGGCCATACTCATGCGCAACCACGCCATTGTCGAGGCTTCCGTCCACATCGGGGTTGGGGCTGGTGCCGATGTACATCTGCATCCGTGGGCGCTGCCCATCTACCGGGGTGGAAAAATTGGCATTGTTGGTGCCCCCACCATCTTGGGCTTCCGCCCGCACATCGTCGTTCCCTAGGCCTCCGCCGCCATAGTTGTTCACCTGAAAGTTCCCGTTCAAAGGTGTAAAGCCATATGCATAGGCAAAATCATGGATATAGTTGTTCCAATAAAAAAGGTTGGTGACAGCCGCTGGCTGATAGGTGCTGGGGGCCTGGGTCAGGTCAATTGGGAAAACAAATTCAAGGTCGGCGCCCCCATCGGGACTGGAGCCTGGGTCGGCCACATTATCGTTGTTTGTGTCAGTGTAGGCATGTACATTATTGCCCCTTGTAATGGTAAATTCTGCCCCGGCCGCACCATTGGTATCGTGCCAGCCAAAAGGTGAAGCGGTAGGGCTGGCAGGATTGTCCACCGACACCCGCCCATCAGCTGGTGGGAATGGTGCAACGTGGTTGGGGCTTTCTGCGGGTTGTTGATATACTTTGTAGCGGTTCAGGATGGGTGGCGCCATCGGTGGCGAAAAAAGTTCATGCGGCGCAGAAAAATCCATTTCCGTGTCCAGGTGGGAATGGACTGTGTTGCAATCCTTGTGCTCGTGGTGGCTGTGACCACCTGCTGCCACGCCAAAATTGCAGTGTAGCGTATAGTTGTTCTTGTCCAATAGCTCACCCGTTTCGGCGTCCACCCTCGCCAGCCACCAGTTTTGGCTGTCCGTCGTCTGGATTTCCACCTGCCAAGCCAGCCTTACCGCTGTTCTGTTGTCCCCAATTGGTTGGTAAACAAGCTGCATTATAACATTCTCCATAGCAATCGTACCCTTGTCAAAAACAGTTTCCCGAATGGGGCTATTGTCCGAGGATACTTGCACCAAAGGGCCTGCTGCCGGAATGCCCAAGTGGCCAAGCGCAGCATACAGCGCCTGTTCTGCGCTGAGGGACGGGATTGCGGGCAATACCGTACCTTTCACATCGTCGCCGTGGGAGGTAACAAAGCGGCTCCCGTAAAAGAGCAACTGATTGTTCGCCGTGACGTGGGCGTTGAGGATGGCAGCATGCACTGGGATTTCATTGATGTACTGTTGGAAATAGACGTTTGAAACCCCACTGTTCTCGCTGTAGGTCTCCGAAGAAATCTTCATCGTTGAGAGTTCGTTGGGACTGAGGTTCAGTTCCGCCAACTTGGGCAAAAGCAGTTGCTTGGCAAGGTCGGCCTTTGAGTTGACTTGGGCGCTCAGTGAAATTGCCAAACAAAGTAAAATTGGAAGTGAAAATAGCTTGAAAGTTGAATTATACATTGTTTAAGGAAAATGTTGTTTGTTTCGATTTAGAAATGTAGGGAGGACGAGTTATAGCTTTCAGTGGATGTGTTTTTCGGACAAAGGAATTGCAAAAGCAGGTCATGTCGTTGTTCCGAAACTGTTTTTTCAAAAAAGCCAGCGCCAACATAGCAGGAAAGCCAAACAATCCTTTACTGGTTCCTAAGCCACAATACCAAGTTTCGAAGGGGTCTTGACGAAACCGGATTGCAAAAAAAACACTTATTCGGGAATAATTGAAATCTTAGGAAAAGTAACGGAAAAAATAAGGCTTGAACCAATTTTCCGTCGTCGGCAAATCGCTTGGAGAAATGTCCTACATTTTGTTTTTAATTCAAAAAATGCACCCCTAACTATCTTAATCCAAGTCATGGGAACTATCCTTGCATCCCTTTGTTCCAATCCCCGTATTTTTGCCGTTGAGCCAAACCATTCATCCTGCCTGCGGCAGGCAAGCATTCATCATTTGTCATTTATCATTCATCATTGAATAATGCGCCTTGAGCCTAACAACCTCCTAGAAAAACTGGAGTACGACAAGATAATCGCCCTGCTCGACCGGGAATGCCTCGGCGAACTGGGCCGGGAGGCCATCCACCAACTGCCGTTCCTGACGGACGTGGAAACCATTGAGCGCAAGCTCAAAGAGGTCTCGGAATACACCCTCTCCCTGTCCAACAACGACCATTTCCCGCTGTCGCAATACGAAGACCTCGCCGACGACCTCAAGATGCTCGACATCGAAGGCTATGTGCTGCCGCAAGATGGGTTCGTGCGCATCAACAGTGTCTTGGTGATTTTCGGAAACATCTTCCGCTTCTTCACCCCCGACCGCCAGAAGATTTACCCCAGTCTCTACGACCTCATCCGACCCGTACACTTCGACCCGGCACTGCACCAGGCCATCGGTAAGGTTTTCGATGAAAACGGCGACATCCGGCCCGATGCCTCCCCTGCCCTGCTCACCATCCGCCGGGAAATCGGGAACAAGCAGAAGGAACTCGACAAGGTCTTCCGAACCCTCATCAACAGCTACCGCAATTCCGGCTGGCTGACCGACAACGTGGAATCCATCCGGAACAACCGCCGGGTTTTATCAGTCCCCGTTGAACATAAAAGAAAAATCCGGGGCATCATCCACGACGAATCTGCCACGGGGCGCACGGCCTTTATCGAGCCGGAACCCGTCATCGAAATCAACAACGACATCTTCGACCTGGAGCAGGACGAAAAGCGGGAAATCTGGCGCATCCTCAAGGAACTCAGCGACACGCTGCGTCCCTACACGCCCGTTATGCGCTCGTATTTGACCTTGATAGTGCAATACGATGTCATCATGACCAAAGCACGGCTGGCCTACCAGATGAACGCCGTGATGCCCAAGCTGACCCAAAGTCCATCCTTTGGCACGGAGATGGGCAAGCACCCGCTTTTGTACCTAAAAAACAAAAAAATCGGGCGGGAAACCGTGCCGTTTGACCTGAAACTGCATGGCGAAAACCGCATCATCGTACTCTCCGGCCCGAACGCTGGGGGCAAATCCATCTTGATGAAATCGGTGGGCTTGCAGCAACTCATGGTGCAAAGCGGGATGCTCGTGCCGATGGACGAAATCAGCGAGATGGGCATTTTCGAGAACATCTTCGCCGACATCGGCGACTCGCAATCATTGGAGGACGACCTTTCGACCTATTCCAGCCGACTGGTTTATATGCGCAAATTCCTCGAACATGCCGATGGCAAAACCCTTGTCCTTATTGACGAATTTGGCTCCGGCACCGACCCGAAGATGGGGGGCGCCATTGCGGAAGCGATACTGAAAGAACTCAACGAGCGCAAATGCTACGGCGTCATCACGACGCACTATTCCAACCTGAAAATGTTCGCCTTCAAGACGCCGGGCATCCTCAACGGCTCCATGCTCTTCGACCAGGAGCACCTCGCTCCGACGTATATGTTCAAGGCGGGGCGGCCCGGTAGCAGTTATGCTTTCGAGATTGCGCAGAAAAGCGGCCTGCCGAAAAAAGTGCTCGCCTACGCCCGACAGCGCACGGGCAAGAACGAGACAGCCGTGGACGATTTGCTCATTGATTTGCAGCGGGAAAAAAAGGAAGTCGAGGACAAACTGCTCGACCTCACCACCACGCAGAACAAGCTGGACAAGCTGATGAAGAGCTACGACGAACTGCACCGTGACCTCGAATACCGCCGCAAGAAGTTCCAACTGGAAGCCAAGGAAAAGAACCTGCAAGCCGTGACCCGTGACACCCGTGAGATGGAAAAACTGGTGCGAGAAATCCGGGAGGAACAGAACATCGAGAAGGCCAAGGCGCTGGCCGAAAAAGTGCGCTTCGAACGGGAAGAGGCCGAGAAGGCCGTCATCACGCTGGAGGAACAGATTTACAAGGAAGCACCGCTCTCGCAGTTTAAAAAGGCCAAAAGCGGCGACCTTCAAATCGGCGACCTCGTGCGCATGAAAAGCGGCGGCTCCAGCGGCACCATCGAAGCCATAGACAAGACAAAAGCCATCGTACAGATGGGGCCGATGCGCCTCACCGTCAAGCTGCGTGACCTCGAACATGCCAGGGAGGAACTGAACGTGCAAAAGCAAAAGAATATCAGCGTGGAAACCCTCAACCAATTCAACGCATTCGAGAACAAGCTGGACATCCGGGGCCTGACGCCCGACGAGGCCCTGCGCCGGGTAGAGGAATTCATGGACCGGGCGCTGATGAACGCCTCCAGCGAACTGCGCATCGTGCATGGCCGTGGTACGGGTGCGCTCCGCAACCTCGTGCGCAACAAGGTGCGGGAGTATCGAGAAGTGAAGCAATCGTACCATCCTGCGAGCGAGGAAGGGGGGGATGGGGTGACGGTGGTGGAGCTGTGAGAGGGGTGGGGTTTTTTTGTTTGTTTTCATCGCAATTGTCGTCATGAGCAGAGTTCTCTTGGAGATTACATCAGGATTGACATAGGCAAGGCAATCAATCCAATAAATTGATAGTTGATTTTGGGTGGGTTGACGTTTGGCTTTATGTCAATGATGAAATAAATAGGCCATTGGAATTTGAGCCTAAAATAAGTTTGGACGGTCGTAGAGTTGTGAGAGTGGAGCGGGGACGGCGACTAGGGGTTCAGTAGTTCCTTTTTGATTTGGAGGGCGAGTTGTTCCCATTGTTCCAGTTTGGATAAAACTGCTTTTTTGTCGGTGCTGGACAACTGCTCGGATTTGATGTTTTGGAGGATGGGTTGTAGGCCCTCGTCCAATCCACGTAGGATTTCCGCTGTGATAATTGCTTTTTTGAAATTGTGCATCCTCAGTTTCTTTCTATCATTTTGTCTATGGTTTGCTCATCATATCCCCTTTCGTCCCAGATTTTATCGGCCTTGTCCCTTGCTTTCTCTAGCAAGAAACGGGCGATGACGTTCTTCAACTCTTCCAATTGCTCATCTGGTATCTGCCGAGCAAAGAGCTTGAGCAGTTCTGCTTGCACATTGGACAACGGTGGATTGACTTTTAGGTCTATCATGGCTTTAATTTTTACCAAAGTTAAACTTTGAATTGGGAACTGGCAAACCAAGGACGACTTTTTTGCCGCCAGGCACACTTCATTTGCTGATTTTACCGCATTGACTGGGCGGACGGGGGACAGACTTTCCAAGTTTTTGAAACTTGGAAAGTCTTTGCAACCCAAGGCAGCCGGCGGCACCCGCGACAAAGACCACTCGGTTTCAATAGCCTGACTGGCCGCTGCTGCCTGCTTCAAGTCACGGCCAGCGAGGATGGTTGTCAGTGCGCGCGGTGGGCGGTTGGCCCGCTCAGCTACGCCTCAATATTGCAAAGCCCCACACCTTCCTCACATCCCACCCATCCGCATTTGCTTAGGACTGAAACGCAGGTAAACCTCGCCGGACATCGGATACTTGCCATAATCGGGATTCAATGCTTTATCCATGAAATGGAAGCTTGCCTGGGCACCCAATCGTAGGTCAAGCCAACGGATGCTGGCGAAACGGTAGGCCATGCCGGGCTTTAGCGCATGGATGTCGTAATTGCGCAGCGATTTATTCAGCACCAGCTCTTCGGCGGATTTCCGAAGGTATTCATAGCGGGCATAAAAGCTCCAACGACCGGACAGCAGGGCGGATTCGAGGCCAATGCTGGGCGCTTTATGTTCGTCGGTTTTGTTCATGCCGAATATCACGGAACTGAGCAGGTAACGCCCCATGCCGAGCGGTTGGCTCTGCGAGATGGACGCCGTTGTGCGCACCACGTCCTCGTTGGGGTGGTTGGCTTCGGGACTTTTTAATGAAACCCTGCGAGAATTGCAGCGCCCACCGGGGGCCGGGGTTCATGCTCAGTCGGTAGCTGTAACTATCGAAGCGGGGCTTGTCGAAATCATAGCGGTCGGCGACGGGTTCCCGGCCTGTGAAACTGCTGCCTTCCAGCTTGAACATGCCGTACCGAAAGCCCAGCGTGGCCACGCCAAAGACGATATGCGTGGCATCCTGCCAATGATGGCCAAGCGTGGCATCGGGGCTGCCCAAAGCGCTGCCACGGTGCATGAAGGCAACAGGCCCCAGCGCTGGTTCGCCGGGATACCCGAAATAGGCAAACACATCCGCCTGCTTGCTAAGGCGGTGGCTGTACGATACGGAAAGACTGGAAAACAAATCGTGCGGGTGCTGCCTATCCACCAATGGTTTGCCCTGCCACGATTCCCCGGTCTGGAACAAGAGCGGGTAGCCATCGCCGCCCATCGTCAGGCGGTCGAGGGAGAACATGCCCGTGAAGGCCAGCAGTCCGTTCCTCCCCGTCGGGCGCTGGAGCATGAGCATGGCCCAGTTGGGCGCATCCACATCGTGGGCGTTGCCACGCTTTCCGTCGTTGTTGAAGTTCTGGGCATTGTAGCGCAGGAACAGGTCGCCGTGCGCCATCAGCATCCAAGGGCCGAAATGCCGCATGACGCCGAACATGGGCGTACTATCCGGCTGCCAGCCCGTTCCCGAACCATTGCGGTTCATGGGCAGGCTCAAAGAAAGGCTGCTGGACATTGGGGCGTGCATCATCGGCATCACGGTATCGGGCATGGGCATTGGGTGCGCCCCGTGGTCGTGCTGCGCCGTGGAGGCGGTGGCCGTGCCAAGGCTCAGGAAGGCAATAATTATCAAGTGTTTAGGTAAATTTTCCATCGGGCAAATGCTTTTGAGGATGTCTGACAAAACGTGTATAGCAGCGATGCACTATGGACTAAAGGGCGGGGGATGGTGGATTGTTCAAAAGGCTGGAACCTGCTTGGGTGGGTTCAGGTTATTGATTTTTGTTATTTTTTCAAAGGGGGTATTGGTGGGATGAAAAACGCTAGCTATTTTGGCCTGCCGTACAACGGACTTCTCGCCATAGAAGCCAATAATCACCACTTACCAAGCTTTGCCAAAGATGAAAAACAAGACAAGCATAAAACTGCCGCTGACGGAAGCTGAAAAAGCAAGCTTGCGGAAGCACAAAATCAAGCTGGCCAATATCCTTGACTTTGGGGTGGACGAACTCGAAGTCTTGCTGAACGCCCCCACCGAAAGGGCAAAGGAAATCCATGCCTTGGCAGCATTCCAAACCGTACCTTCCATCGGGATAAAATTTGCGGAAGACCTCGTCTTCATGGGCTACCATTCCCTCGACGAACTGAAAGGCAAGGACGGCGCAGCACTGACCGACGAATTCGAACGCAAAAAAGGCTATTGGATAGACCCCTGCGTGGAAGACCAGTTCCGATTGGTGGTACACTTCGCCAATACCAACGACGCCACTAAAATGTGGTGGGACTTCACCCAAGCACGGAAAAACTACCGCACAACATACGGCTACCCTGCGAGCAGGCCTCCATTGGCGTGGCACGAAACAGCAGGATACCAGCGACAGTAGCAGAAAAGCGAGTAATTACAAGCCTCACTTGGCTGATTTTTATCATTTTTTGTTGGGGGGTATTGTTGGAATGGGAAAGGGGTGGTACTTTAGCGGCGGCAAGATTTACACACTGACAAAAAATTACCATTTTCTGGAATTTTTATTAAGTTTTTTGATTGAATATTGTCCTCTTTGTATGTTAAGTTATTTTGCAGACAAATAAAATTCACTATCATAAAAACATTTACCAGATGAAACTTCTATTTCTCACTTTCTTGTTCCTTCTTCAATTCATATCATCGTTTGGCCAAGTAACCAAAGATAGCAATCCCCCAAAAAGTTCACTTTCGGATTCGGAAAGAAAAGAACTTACCAATAGGGAATATTCAAAAGTGGTTAACTCCAATATGTTTTCACCTATCGTTGGAAGTTCAGCCACTCTTGAAATTCTAAATGCAGAATTGGATTTTAATGGCAATATGCAATTCGACAATGGTTCAATATTCGGACTGAAGGTAAAAGGTGGTGTTACCGACGGCCTGATTCCAATATTTACTAACACAGAACTCAATACAAACCTAAATATAAACCTTCAATACAACTGGCTGTTCAAAAGTTGTAGTGCCGAAAGCATAAATTACAACACTATTATGTTTGAAAGATACAATAACAAAAAGAAGGAACTAGAGAAAAGAAAGAAATCGAGAGGAATCTTATCAAAATGACTTAAAAAAATCACGGAACGAAGTAAAAATTGAAAGATTAAATAAGACAAAAATAAATTAAATATCGAAATAAAAAAGTAGAGTTAAAAAAGATTTATAATGAGTCACTCACCACATTGAATAACCTTAACAGAAATATCTCTCTTGACAAGCAGAAAGGTTTATTAGAAAAGAAATTAAAGGATGAAGTAAATGAACTGAGAAAAGATAGCATTAATTTTGAAATCGCTAAAATCGAAGAGGAAAAAAAGTTTAATCCATTCTATATTTTTCAATATGAATTCATAATTGACAGCCTAAATCATGAAATTCACAAAGTTGAAATAGACATCAAGAGTGTCCAAGATGAGAATGCTGCAATTTTAAATGATAGCTCTGAGAATGAAAAACTTGAAGCGAAATATTACCTTCTGGAGCAAGAACTTTGGGGAAAAGCAATGGAACCCGATACGTTGATTCGTGTTCAGGGTTATAAATTTTGGTGGCTTTCATTTGAATATGGTGCTAAGTTCAATGGTTTCAGACATTTTGTTCCGACTTCAAACACGATTACTACAAAATCAAATGATTCTCATATTTTCGGCTTGAACCTTTCTTTTTACAATCTGACCATGGCGAGATTCCTGACAATGTACTGTAATCTTGGATTCACTGGCGGCTTCGAAGATAATTTTAATGACCTGAGTAAAGTCGAAATAAATGAAAGAACAAATTTTGGGGTCAATCCTGACGATAGATATGTTGTAAAAAGTATAACGCCTATGTTGGAGATTATTCAAAAGACTTATCTTTTGCAAGAATTTACAGCCACATATACTGGATGATGTTCAAAAATAAAACTGGGGCATTGCATCTTTTCCCAGAATACTCAATGACAGAAAAAATCAAGAACACACTTAATTTTGGAATAGGATTTTCTTTATTTTTTAGAAATAAGAAAGATGATTCCAATTCCATCAACACTGAACTATACGTCAACTTGCTTGACCTAAAGAATAAAAACATGAATCAAAATGGACTCTTTCAAAGGAGTGATTATGGTTTGAGGTTTTCATTTCCTATTAATCTAAAAAACAATAACGGACATGGCAAAGGGAAAAATACCAAGTGAACTAATTAAGCATAGTTTAAGGTTCAGAGCAATCTGCCTTGTAGATAATGTAGCTACTTCTGGATGGAAAGACACGGAAGAAAAAGCATGGAATGAAGTGAAAAAACATCGAGAACGAACTGGGCATCCTGGTACACTTGAATCTAGGGAAGTGACTGTTTCAAGATTTATTGGGGAATAGTTTATTCGGACGCTCTGTGGTGAGATTGGACACCCAGTTGTGGCAAGTATGTTAAAACCACAATCTAAGCCCTTAGTTCTGGCAAGTTTGCAACTTGCCAGGCTCGGCATTAACGGTTTGACAGTCACTGCTTTCAGCAAAAGCCTGCGCTGGCAAGTTGCAAACTTGCCAGAACTAATGGTTGTTCAAAAGGCTGGAACCTGCTTGGTTGCTTTCATTTTATTGATTTTCATCATTTTTTCTTGGGGGGTGTTGGTGGAATGGGAAACGGGTGTTACTTTAGCGGCTGTAAGATGCATACACTGGCCAAGGAATGGATGGCTGGGATAGCTGAACAGACTTTGGGAGAACTTGAAATTATGGCTTAGGCTAATTGCATAAGCCTAAAAAGAAACATCTTGTGTCCATGTTTTTTTTTCAATGATGAAAGAAACATTTTGAAACTTTTTTAATTTTGACTAATAAATAATTGACTATGAATGAAAATGAATTTGACGAAATCGATGAACCGATAATTGATGTTGATGAAAAGGAGGAGTCAACAGCTGTAGTTATTTACGATATTTCAAGTTACGGGGCTGATTATGATGTTGACGGGCTAGTCAAAAGGCTAAAAAGAGGAGATATTTTTATACCTCCCTTTCAAAGAGATTTTGTTTGGAATCAAGCCGAAGCATCTAGATTAGTAGAATCTTTATTACTAGGTTTACCTGTGCCCGGTATTTTTTTGGCCAAAGAAGGTGATTCAAATAAATTATCAGTAATTGATGGACAGCAGCGCCTTAAATCCTTGCTCTTTTTTTATGAAGGCTTTTTTAATCCTAAGGAAGGTGATATGCGAAAGAAAATTTTTAAACTAAAAAATGTCCAGTCAAAATTTGAAGACAAAACATACGATAAATTAGAGGAAGATGATAGGATTAAACTTGATGACTCCATAATTCATGCAACCATTATTAAACAAGAATCTCCCGATAATGACAATACAAGTATTTATCACGTCTTTGAAAGATTGAACACTGGGGGTAGAAAGCTAACTCCCCAAGAAATTCGTTCAGCGATTTATATAGGCAAACTAAACAACTTGATAAATTCACTAAACGACTATCCTTCATGGAGGGAGCTTTTTGGAAAGAAAAACAATAGGCTTAAAGACCAAGAGATGATTTTGAGGTTTTTTGCCATGTATGAATCATTGAATAGTTATAGCAAGCCGTTAAAGGAATTTTTGAACAAATACAATCTTAAACACAAGAACCCTTCTCAAGAAAAAATTGAAGAGTTGTCAAAAATTTTTAAAGCAACAACTGATATCGTCTTAAATAAATTTGGCAAGTCAGCATTTAGGCCTGATAGAGTATTTAATGCAGCTACTTTTGAGGTGTTAATGGTTGGGATTGCTAAAAGAATTGATAAAAAAATAGATTATGAGACTATGCTTGAAAATATTGGCAGTCTATATAAAGACCAAGGATTCACAGACGCTGTAACAAGAGCAACGTCCGACGAGAAAGTGGTTGAAGAACGGCACCGATTATTTGATGAATTCATTGAAAAATATGTTCAATAATACAGAACTTAACAGGCAATACAATCGTATTTTGGCCTTGATTTCAAAGACTGAAGAGTTTGAACCAGACGATGAGTTAAGGTCACATCTAGCCAAATATATTTGTGTCCTTTGCTCAGGATTTATCGAAAATTCCATATATCATGCATTCAGTGATATTGCAAATAAATCTTGCCCTCCATCAGTAGTTCTGACATACACAAAATCTCAATTATTCAAAATTCAAAATGCTAATGCTGAAAAAATAAGAGAATTGGCGAAATCATTTAACCCAGATTGGTATGATATGGTAAGAGATTTTTTACAAACTGAAAATAGAGCTGAAGCTATTAATTACATATTAAGAGAAAGGCATAATATAGCTCATGGGAAAGATTCGGACATTACAATTGGAAAACTAGAAGGATATCTAGAAAAGACTGTAGAGGTCATAAAATATATTGAAAATGAACTGGTAAACAATACAGCACAGATAAACTAACCCTCTGTCCCCAGTCGTGGCAAGTATGTTCAAGCCACAACCCCGTTGCCACAAGTCTTCTCCCCACCCAATCCCAGCAACATTCAAGTCTTTCTGAAAAAGCACAAGTTCCGGCAAGTGTGGAGCGGAGCGGCACTTGCGAGGGTTGAAGCAGAACCCGCTGGCACCATTCTTCCCGCTTTACGCTGGTTCAAATCTCCATTTCTTCCAAGTACATTCACATTGAAACAGCAGTCGCCGTTTATGGATGATACACTTGGAACGACGAGTGCAAACTATTTTTTGTAATTTTGACCAAATTTGAGATACGTTATATGGCATGAGAAATCAGGAAAAATAATTGAAGGCTTAAAAATTTCAGACCAACTCAAGACGGGGACTGGACTGATTTTATTGAACTCTGGATGAACTATGGGCGACAGAGTACCCTCAAAAAGGATATAAAACGTTATTTGAATTATTGGTCAAGTATGATGAAGATTATATGGAATGTCATTGGGACATAGTCCATGGAATGGAACATTTTGGAGGTTATGAATCAGAATTGCTTGAATCCCTGAGTATAAAACCAGCAGATTTAACGCTGACAATGTTGGGTAGGCTAGTTAATTCTGGAAAAAAAGAAATATCATCCATTAGCATTGATTCTCTCCTTCAACAAATACTTGACAGGCCAGACATTAATAATAAGCTAAGGATACGTGCTCAAAATTGTAAGGCAAGATTAAAAGTTGATTGATAAAGCAAAATAAAATAGTAAAGTGTAACCCGTTGCCACAAGTCATCCCCCACCCCATTCCACCAGCATTCAAGTCTTTCTGAAAAAGCAAAAGTTCCAGCAAGTGTGGAGCGAAGCGGCACTTGCGAGGGATGAAGCATAACCGTTGCAAGCGCTTCGCTCCACACTTTCTGGAACGGTGGGTTTTCCCAAAGGCGGGGGTGTAGTTTTGTGGGGAAGTAGGAAGTCTTGACACAATGGTTAACTTGCATCGCTACAAAGAAACTTTACGCCTTCAATTTTACTTTCTCAATTATGACGAATGAATTATTTCAAAAAATAGAAGCAGCAAGTACAGCCGACAATCCATTTGAAGAATTGGAAGCCTTGGCGTATTCCTTGTCTGCTCAAGGTTTGACGAGGCAAAACATTCACGACCATTTTTTGCAGTTCCATTCAGAATTCATGAATACCCAAGCGTGGCTTTCCTTAGAGGAAAAATTTGGTGGTGACCACCCGGTTGACCTAATACTCGACCGATTAAGCGGTTGGTGCCGGAATGAAGCGATACTGCTGCCAAATGAACCTTTTGTTAATAGGTAACTTTCTGCCCAGTTGTCACCAAATCCCAGTTGTGGCAAGTATGTTTAAACCAGAATCTAAGTCTCTAGTTCTGGCAAGTTGTTCCAGATGGCTTTTTTGTCGGTGCAGGGCAATTGCTCGGCTTTGATGTTCTGGAGCTTGACCCCCGTAGCATCCCGCACCAGCGGTGATTGTTTTTTGGGGAGTCTGGCAAAACAAGAAGGCAACTCAAATTGGAGAATAAGCGAAGAATGAAAACATTTTGCTGAATTGTGTAACATATTTCCTTTTAAAGTGCCCAATTTTGGGCCGTGAAATTGTTTTCACAATTACATTCAAAAAGATGAACACCACAGCAGTAAAAGGGAACTGGAACGAGCAGAAAGGCAACACAGAACAGGGATTCGATAACCCCGCCGCTCCAAAGTCACAGGCATATTGCTAAGCCCGAACACTAATTTCAAATGCGGCAACCTATAATAACTGCTTCACTGAAAAGTAAAACCAAGGAATATTTTCCCCATATTTATAGGCTCGATAGCCCCGACCATTCCCTGATTTTCTTTCACACTAAATCCATAAAAATTGACAACGCAACAAATAGTTCTCGCAGCCAGGCCAAAAGGCTTGCCAGTGAGTAATGACTTTCGGATGATGCAGGCCGAAGTTCCGACCATAAAGGCAGGTGAAATCTTGCTGAAGGGCATGTATTATTCAGTTGACCCGTATATGCGTGGCAGAATGAACGATGCCAAATCTTATGTCGCTCCATTTGAAATTGACAAACCTTTAAATGGAGGCGCAATAGCCAAGGTGCTGGAAAGTAAATCGGAACTATACAAACCCGGTGACGTGGTGATGGGCCATTTTCCTTGGCAAAGAGAATTCATTGCCACCGAAAAGGAAACCAAAAAAATAGATGCCGACCTGGCTCCACCCAGCTATTACCTGGGCGTACTGGGCATGCCAGGACTAACCGCCTATTTTGGCTTGATGCATATCGGCAAGCCAAAAGTCGGCGAAACGGTAGTGGTTTCGGGTGCTGCAGGTGCGGTAGGTATCGTAGTAGGACAGATTGCCAAAATTCAAGGTTGCCACGTGGTGGGTATTGCCGGATCGGATGAGAAGACAAAACTGATGACAACTGAGTTCGGCTTTGATGAGGCCATCAATTACAAAACCACTCCCGATATGAACAAAGCCATTGCTGCGGCTTGCCCAAAAGGGGTCAATGTTTACTTCGATAATGTGGGAGGCGAAATTTCAGATGCGGTCATCAAAAATATTGCCTTTCATGCTAGGATCCCTTTGTGTGGACAGATCGCTTTGTACAATTCCACGGAGCCGCCCATGGGGCCAAGATTGCAGCCGATGTTACTCACCCGGAGTGCGCTGATGCAGGGTTTTATTATTAATGATTTCAAAGACCTGTTTCCAGAAGGCATTCAACAATTGGCACAGTGGGTCAAAGCGGGTAAATTAAAAACGACTGAAACCATTGAACATGGTTTCGAGAATTTACCGAAGGCATTGCTTGGTTTGTTTAAAGGTGACAATATCGGTAAAATGATTGTAGCGGCTTGATACAGACCACAACAAAAACATTATTCGCATTATTCATTGTTCGCAATAAAATTAAGTTCATGAAAGTATTATTTGTATTAACGTCCCACAGTGAGTTGGGCAATACGGGCAAAAAGACCGGGTTTTGGGTAGAAGAGTTTGCTTCGCCTTATTATGCAATGGCCGACAAGGGTGTTGATATCACCATTGCCTCGCCAAAAGGTGGTCAGTCGCCCATAGACCCCCAAAGCGAAGCACCCGATGCGCAGACAGCAGCAACGAAGCGGTACTATGCAGATGCGGTATTGAAAGAAAAAGTAGCGCAGACCAAAAAACTCGCCGATGTGAACGCCGCAGATTTTGATGCCGTTTTTTATCCTGGCGGCCACGGCCTGATGTGGGACCTGTATGACGACAAAAATTCTATTGCATTGATTGAAAGCTTCTGGGCAGCGGGCAAGCCGGTTGCAGCAGTTTGCCATGCGCCGTCTGCCTTGTTGAACGTAAAAGATGAAAACGGCAAGCCCTTGGTGAAAGGAAAAAAAGTGACCGGTTTCACCAACAGTGAGGAAGAAGGCGTGCAGTTGACGAACGTGGTACCCTACCTACTGGAAGATGAATTGAAAGCAAGGGGCGGCAGCTATTCCAAGGGCAGCGACTGGAGTTCTTACGTGGTAGAAGACGGCATGCTCATCACCGGGCAAAACCCTGCAAGCAGCGAAGAGGCGGCCAAAAAACTGTTGTCTTTGCTGGAAAAAGTAAGTAGAAAGATAATAGACATTAGACATTAGATAATAGACATTAGACTTTAGACTTTAGATAAGGCATTGGCCATCAACCAGTTGTGGCAAGTATGTTTAAAGCAGAATCTAATTCTCTAAGTTCTGGCAAGTTTGCTTCCACCCGTTGCCGCAAGTCCTCCACCATCCAATTCCAGCAGCATTTAAGTCTTTTTGAAAAAGCGAAAGTTCCAGCAAGTGTGGAGCGGTGCGGTTTAGTAGCTGTGACCACGAGCTCCACGGGAATTCCAGGGGCGGGCGTGTAGCCTTGTGGGGAGGAAGGAAGACTTGGCACAACGGGGAACTTAATTTTGTTCTACAAACTTATTTTTCATTAGATTTGTAAAAAAATACGCAATGAAAACTCGGCTGCTAGCTTTCTTACTTTTTCTGTCCATTGGAACAATGGCACAGGACGCATCTTTATTCCCGGTTGCACCAGAAATGCCTGATTCAATGGTGTGGACCGACTTTCATGCCAATAATGTTCAATTTCGTTTTGAAACACCATTGATTGATTCATCCGTGTGTGAACGGATTATAGTTGACCCGAAAATTAGCAGAGGGCATTTTGAATATGATGAATATGGTTACCGCCGTACCGAAACGAGTTTTACAACAATGGATGGGGATACACTGCAAGGGAGCAGGCGTCTCTATCCTGGTTACGTTGCAAATGGGCCTGCAGCAACTATTTACCAAGTTTGGGATTTTGATTCAAAAACATTTAAAAATACAACCCGCAGTGTAGAATACAATCACAATCCTGAAGAAGTATGGCGCTCGACCGGGGTGTGGGATGTGGCGACTTCATCGTGGATTGAGAACTCGAAAACTTATTCAAGCTATAATGAAAAAGGGCTACACATATCCACTACAAGTCTTGTCCTCAATGACACTACTCACCAACTACAGCCTAAGTATAGGTGGAACAGCTTTTATTCCGATGATGATAAAATAACGTCACGGAAAACGTATGAGTGGTTGAGTAATAAAAAATCATGGAAGTTTAGATGGCATCATACTTATGGTGAATGCGAGCTAGAAGGTTATTTTTGCTATTCCGATTTCTATAATACAGATGATAGAGGCTGGGTGGGCACAACTCGTTCCCTCATCAAAATTGATGATGACCCTAATGCAGGAGAACGCATAGAACAGTTTTGGTCAGAGGCATCAGAAGAATGGCAAAACAAGGAGCGGTTTGTTGGTAATAAATCACAGGATACCCTATTTTCGACCAATTATAACTGGGAACCAGCTACGGCAACATGGGAGCCGGAAAATAGAACAATATCAATCACTACTGATTACTCAAGAAAGTATATCCAACAATTTTGGAATTCAAGCACTAATACATGGCGAGACATTTTTCATCAGTTCAATTTCAATTATCCTGACATGGTAGGGGACACAACCATACATGAGAGTAGGGAAATGAACAGTTCTATCTGGGACACCACTTATTTTCGTGTTATTTTTCTAAACGATGATGGGGTGATAGACTCCATGCATTCAGTTTCTACCACTAATTATGATGGCGGCATCAATAGTTGCAAGTATTATTATACAAAGCGTGAAATTGCACCATACCAGCCGCCAGTAATTGACACAATGACCTGTGTATTCGCTAATCCTTATGACCCCATAACCAATATACGTTGTCAATTTCCATCTGAAACAAATAGTGAGTACCTTATCCAATTGTTCAACTTGAATGGCCAGCGAATTGCCTCACATCTTATGCCTGAAAATGGGCTTTTCAGTTATGCTGATTATGACTTACCCGCTGGATTCTATGTTTTGCGCATAATGCGTGGAAAGGAACGTGTTTTCTTGAAAAAAATATGCATAATACCCCGTTGGCGCTAGTCATCCACCATCTAGTCCCAGCAGCATCTAAGTCTTTCTAAAAAAGCAAAAGTTTTAGCAAGTGTGGAGCGGAGCGGCACTTGCGAGGGATGAAGCAAAACCCAGTTAATTAAAGCCTGCCCTGCTTGACATTCCAAAAACATCCCTCATATTTGCCCAAAATTAAAACCACAAAAAATGGCAGCACCATCATTCGACGAATTAACAACTTTCATGGCAACCATTCCAGCCATAAAACCCGGCATTGGGCAGGGAATGTTGGAGAATGGCAATTGGTGGGTGAAGTTCCAGATAGACATCAACCATGAGCTGGCTTGGCAGGTGGTTCAGGAATTGGGTTGCATTGTCAACTATATTTCCATCCATGAACGATTGCCAACCGTGTTTTATCCGGTTTCGCCTGCACCCTATTTGAACGGTGGGCCATCGGAGTTTTTATCGTGGGTCATTGAATCGAAGGAGGAAACATTCCTGCCTACGGATTTAAAGGAATGGTTGGAAGGGCGGCTACCTAATCCAGTGGACAGTTTAGAAGAATGGAACATGGATGAAGCATGAAAACTACGCCTCCTGTTGACGCAAGATACCAGTTGAAATAAGTATGTTGTTCAATCCGCCTAATGCTATTTTATCTAGTTTGACCAATTTTTAGCTATTAGAATTGATACAAAGCAATCAGAATTGATACGAAGTATTTAGAATTGCTGCAAAGCATTTAGAATCGCTTTGTATCAATTGAAATTGCTTCAAAGTAATTTTTATTTGATGCAGCACAATTTAAATTGCTTCTGGTTGATTCTAATTAATGCTTTTCAATTCTAATTGATGCGAAGCATTTTATAATTGCTCAATAGTAACTTGGATTGATTTAACCCGTCATGGTACTTAAGCGAAAAGGTCAGGTGTGAAAATTTCATTTTCAAGACTCCGGATGGCACATGTCATCCGCCATCCAATTCCAGCAAGTGAATGAGGGAACGGGCGAGTTCTTTGGGGGCTTGCCCGTTTTTTGTTCCCCATTCTCCATTCACTAACACCCCACCTCCTGCAGCACCGCATACACCACGCTCCCCGAAATGGAAAGGTTGAATACTTTTTTCCCGATGGTGGGGAGCAGCAGTTGCCAGGATTTGCCCTGGTCGTCGGAGCGGTAAATGCCTTTGGGGTGGCCGCAGTAAAAGGTTTCGCCCACTTGCTTGATGGAAGAAATGAGCTTGGAAGGTGGAAGGCCCGCATCAATGGGCTGCCAAGTCTTTCCGCCGTCGGTGGAGGTGCGTATCCGGACGGTTTCCGACTCGGCGTTGTAAACGATGACTGCAAATCCGCCCTTGATGGCTTCTACGGCGATGCCATTGCCACCTTCGCTCACTACATTTTCCCAATCCTCGCCGCCGTCGGTCGAGCGCAAAATGCCCTTGATATTAGTGCAAAGGAGCACGCCGTCCGACTCCACCATTTGTATCCCCCAGCCGTCCTGCATGACGTGCTTCCAGGTTTTCCCTTGGTCGGCGGATTTGAAGATGCCAATGTCGGTGCCGACGAAAATGCTGCCATCCTTTGAAGTGAACACGTTGCGCACCGTTAGGGTTTTTAAATCCGTGAAAATGGGCATCCATTGACCTGTACCCTTCAATCTTTGGAAATATTGGCTGTTGTTGTTTTGGAAAAATTGGCTGTTGCTGTTTTGGGGAAATTGGCTGTTGTTGTTTTGGAGAAAATGGCTGTTGTTGCTGACAGCCATTACCCCACCTGGGCCAGCCGACACATTGACGAGTTGTTGTTCCATGGGCATTTCTTTTTCCCAATGAGGGGTATTGGAGGCGGTGCTGTTTTTATAAATGCCCTTATCTGTGGACAGGATAAGCTCGCCTTCACTCGCAAAAAATGTCCTTGGGCTAAGCCCTTCGGGCAGTCCTGCGCTGATGTCTTGCCAAGTTTGTCCGCCATCGGCGGATTGAAAAACGATATTGCCTGTTCCCGATGTGATTTTCCCCATGCCCTGCTCGGAGGTGAGGTCGAGCAAAGCCTGGTCCTGCGCCTGCTGACAGGACAAGAGGCAAGAAAATGAGCACAACAAGAAAAGCGGAAGACTGCGCATGATTGAAATTGGTTGGTGAAACAATGCGGCAAAGATGCAGTCGGAAAGGGCGGAATATGGTTTTTTGCCTGTAAAAGGTTGTAAAGGAAGTGTAAAAGGGTGTTTGAGTCAAGTTAGGAGGTAACTTGAAGTTACCTCCTAACTTCTGCCCATTTTTCCCCATATTTGGCCGTACAGCTAAAAACAAACAACATGACCAGCAAATCCTTTTCCATCCTTCTCCTGCTCTTGCTCCTGGGCACGGCAAGTTTTGCACAAAAAAAACCGCTGCGGGTGGGCATCATCGGCCTGACGCATACGCATGTGCATGGGATTCTTGGGCGCAAGGACCGGGGCGACATCGAAATCGTAGGCATCGTGGAGCGGGACAAAGAGCTGGTGAAACGGTACGCTGACCAGTATCATTTCCCCATGAACATGGTCTATAATACGATGGCGGAGCTGATTGCTGCCAAGCAGCCGGAGGCGGTCACGGCTTTTAATTCCACGTTTGAGCATTTGGAAGTGGTGGAAACTTGCGCCCCCTTGGGCATACACGTGATGGTGGAAAAACCATTGGCGGTGAACCTAAAGCACGCCAAGAAAATGGAAGCGCTCGCCAAGAAGCATCGTATCCAGTTGCTGACCAATTATGAAACGACCTGGTACCCCACCAACCACAAGGCTTATGAACTGCTAAAAAACGATTCCATCGGTAGCCTGCGGAAGGTGGTGGTGCGGGACGGGCACCGTGGCCCGAAGAAGATTGGCGTGAACAAGGAATTCCTCGATTGGCTGACCGACCCCGTGCTGGATGGCGGCGGCGCTATCATGGATTTTGGTTGCTATGGCGCCAACTTAATGACCTGGCTGATGCAGGGGAAAAAGCCGCATACCGTCTCTGCCGTCACCCAACAATTGCAGGCCGAAAACAATCCGAAAGTGGACGACGATGCCACCATCCTCCTGCTGTATGACGATGCCAACGCCGTTTTGCAGCCGTCGTGGGATTGGCCCATCGGTCGAAAGGATATGGAAATCTATGGCCTTACCGGGGCTATCTATTCCGATAATCGCCACCAACTGCGCATACGCATGGCGGAGGGATATGACGGCTTCCATGAAACCACGCTTAAACTGGAAGAGCGCCCCGCTCCTTATGATGACCCGTTTTCTATATTGGCCGCTGTTATTAATAAAGACATCATTTTGCCGCCTTATGATTTAACTTCTTTGGAAAATAATATGGTGGTGATGGAGATATTGGAGGCTGCGAATAAGAGTGCGAAGAAGGGGAAGGTGGTGAAGCTTAAATAATATTGTGGATTTAACCCATTAAATAATGCAATCAAGGTTAAGCAATGATGAGATTGACCAAATTGAATGGGATGCTTGAACTCGAAAAACGGCCCGAAACATGGACGCGGCGCTTCAGGCCCTGCGGTTTAAGCCAATTGGCGGCAAACAAGGCAAGCCAGCTGGTGAATCACCCCAACCCAAAAACCATGTTATGGCCCAGGTCGAGCGACAATTGGTTGCCGAAAACGAGTTTGGGGAGTTTCCCCATCCGGTTTCCAAGCAAAGCACTAGCAAGCGATACGGGTTGGCATGTGGATGCCAGTTTTGCAGGGGATGCCCCGGATAATTACCTGGAATGGCGCATCAATGTTCATTCAAAAGGCCGGGCGTTGCTGATGCTGTTTCTATTCTCGGATGTTACGGAAGATGATGCGCCAACCCTTATCCGTGAGCGTTCTCACCTAGATGTTGCAAAATTGCTGGGCGAAGAAGGTGAGGAAGGGCTTTCCTTCGTGCAGTTAGCGGAAAAACTAGTCCGTTTGCCCAAGCGAAATGAAGTGTCTGCCACTGGGAAAGCTGGTACGGTTTATTTATGCCATCCGTTCATCGTTCATGCTGCACAGGAACATCGAGGGAAAAACCCGAAATTCATGGCGCAGCCAGCATTGATGACAAAAAGGGACTTCGATATAAGTCAGACAGCAGCATTGCATTGCCCTGTTGAAGAAGCTATTCTGAAAGGAATAAAATAAGCATTGATTGGCGAGTGTTCACTTGCAAATTGGCTAACCGTCCTAAACTTTCCAAACTAAAATCCCGACCTTTACATCAAAATCACAACCATGACCAATACCGCACAACACGACGAGAAAATCGCAAAAATGAGCTTCGCCTCGGTCTATCCGCACTATGTCACCAAGGTGGAGAAGAAGGGCCGCACCAAGGAAGAGCTGCACCGTGTCATCGAATGGCTAACGGGCTTCGATGAGGCAAAACTGCAATCGCTGATGGCGGAGAAAGCTAGCTTTGAGGCATTCTTCCAGCAGGCCACGCTGAACCCCAATGCACGGCTCATCACGGGCGTCATCTGCGGCTATCGGGTAGAGGACATCGAAAACCCGCTGACGCAGCAGGTGCGGTACTTGGATAAGTTGGTGGATGAACTGGCGAAGGGGAGGGCGATGGAGAAGGTATTAAGAGTAGGATAGGGTGTCAAATTGACCCTTTCATCTTTGTTGTTTCATTCACTGTGCCATATTCTAAAAAAAGTACTTTTTCAAACAAGACACAACTTTACTCAGGCACTGCTAACGGTAGATAAAACAGCGGGTTTTTAGGACGACTTGCCCTAAAAACCCTCTGTAATAAATTGGAATAACCCGATTTTAGCCCGTTAAGGCATCAATCAATTGTTATTTTTTAACGAATTTCTTGACCGAATCAAATCCGCTTATAAAATAAACACCGGCGGGTAAATTCTCCAAATCAAAATTAAAAGTATTTACGCCTTTTTCCACTTGAATCTTTTGGGATATCACCCTTTTTCCATCAGCAGTGAATACTGACACATCAATGGATTGGCTCATAGAAGCAGTGTATTTTATGTTCAATTTTGACTCAACAGGATTGGGGTTAATCTCTAGGTGGTTGCCCGTAGCTTTGTCATCCTTGTTTAAAGTGAAAGGATTGACATCAATATAGTTTTCTCTTTCGCCTGTTCCTCCCACGGTCACCATGAGCATTTCTTCAACAAAACATAAATTACCCATAGGCCCAACCAATAGAAATTTAGCCTTTACCCAATAAGTGCCAGGCCCTGAATAGGTGTAGCATAGATTGCCATCCTCGGGGTGAGGATATGCATTGTAAATACCGTCACAGGCACTGCTGTAAGGTGTTGAGGTATATCTAACGTTTCCATCGCCCATTCTCCAATAGGAGGAGTTTACTACTGTGCCAGGGCAAAGCGTCCCGTCAAAATGGAAGATGATTGCATTAGGGTTGTCAGCATGAGTGTATGTAATGTTGAAATCGCCACCGCAAGTGTTTTCGCAGTCCAATGGGTGGGGCTGGCATAGCTGAAAATCTTCAACGACTGTCCAGTCCTGATGTCCAGGATAAACAGGCATATAAGTTTCGTGCGTACCATGAAGATAGCTATGCCAAGAGGTGCCAGTATTGAAAAGGATGTTTGTATTGGTATGGCATTCTGTAAAAGGTTGAAAACCAGTGTGTTCTAAATGCGCTGCACTTTCAATATCTATACTGGTAGCATTGCCAAGATAGGTCGCAAAAAATGGATCATTGTAAGGTATGGTGATATTAATTGTTGAAATGCCAGGGGTATTGGCTGGGATTGGATACAGTACATTGGAGGCATTACCGGGCACAATTTGAATACGGGAACAATCAAAAGGAACGGGAGCATTATTGAAATTCCAGATTATTCCTTCGTTTGCACATTCGATTTCCCAAACTGGAACGCCATTGCCATTCAAGACTATCTTGCCTGAAAAATAGAGATCAAGTTTAATGAGAAGATTCCCTGTTTGGTGGTCAATTATCGAAATTTGTAAATAATGACCAGTGTATTGAAACTGAGGGTTTGAATAAAAGTCCACAGGAAAACTGCAATCAGGATCTGCCAAAGCGGGATCTAAATTTAGGCCAAAAAAGTTGGTATGCAGGGTAAGATTGCCCGCATCGTCGCAAGTAGGTGCTGGGAAATCCCATACAATGTACTCCGGTAAAGGCTGACTGGTACCAGATTGGGCAAACCCGAAAGTCAATAATACCAGCAAGGGCAGAAGCAACCCTTTTTTGAGCAAAGAGAGCGCAACTTGTGAGAGATGGAAATTGGATAAATTTTTCATACGTGTTTGAATTGAAAAGTTAATAAAAAGCTATTGCTGACAACTGTTTGAGAAGCACATCAATAGCCAAGTTCCTATTCATTGAATCACTCAATTTTAGATTTAGAGATACTCGTGCAAATGCCAAAACTTTTCAAGAGCATTTCATTACGACTATTCGAGCATTTCCCACATTGCTTCAAATACAACAGAAGCATACAATAATACTGCTTCTAGTGTACCTGCACCAAACTCCACATTATCTCAATCTTATCTTGATACAAAAGGTAACAAACAAGAGGGAGTTTTATTTTGATACGGCGAGATGGTTTCAGCTTTGAAAATCGAGAAACTTGTGCTACTTTTTTAGAAAGCATCACCTTTTTCCTTTCCATTCGGGAGCTTTGCCTGCAGTGGCGGATTTTTGCAAAGCTTTAACAACAAAACGAAATCCATATCAAGACAAAAATCCTACTCGCCGCCCTTGCTGGCACCATCGCTTACTTCCTCGTTGGTTGGCTCGTTTTTGAGAGCCTGCTCGGCAAATACAGGAGTGAAAATACTACACAGATTGTGGGCTTCAAGAAGTCCCAGTAGTTAGAAGTATGCCACCGCCTCCTTAGTTCTGTCAATTTCGCCCGTTGTTTCAAGTAAAAGACTATCCCTTGCATCGTTCTGCGATAAACAACAAAATGCGTAAATGATTGAAAATCAGTTACTTACGACTTTCGTTGTTAGAAGTATGCCCCCACCCTTAGTTCTGGCAAGTTTGCAATTTGCCAGCGCAGCCTTTGCCAAAAGCAGTCACTGCTTAAACTTTCATGCCGTGCCAATAGCTATCGAGAAGCAAATTGCAAACTTACCAGCACTTCAAACTTCAAAGCAACAGGCATTTTTCTATGCTTCCCTGTTCTAGTAATCCTCCAAACCCCTTTCAGGAAAACCCACCCGCCTTCAGACTATTCCAAGCCTAATTTCGATGCTCGAACGAGTTTTCAGACTTTTCCAAACGGGTAGGTGGTTCACTACTTTTTCCCAGACACAAGTACCTGTCGATTTCATCGTAGCCATGAATCAATTTATTGCGGGCATTTATAATTTTTCAGCGTTGGTGATGGGTAGGTTTTCGTCCAATTTCATGGCTTTGTTCATGCCCCGCTTGCCCACCACCCCCATGAGAAACACCCCTACTCGTCACAAGCTTTGCTCTAATGTCGTCAACTTAAGGTGCATTGATTGTTGATTGACGATTACATGATTACATGATTGTTGATGGAATGTAATATATGATATTGAAGATGGCGGCCAATCGTCAATGAGCCATCCGCCCTCACATCAACAATCATGTAATCATGTAATCAACAATCGTCAATAAAAACACGATACTGGTGCTAAGTTGACGACATTAAAGCTTTGCTCGTTGAAGAGTATTAGTTTCGGCCTCTGGCCGCCGTAAACCATGTGGGCCAGTGGCCGCAAATTTGTTTTTGCCAAAAATCAAACGCATTGAACATGTGATGTGCAAGTCTGTTTTGTCAAAAGTCAATAAGTTCATGATGCCAATGCATCAGTATTTACTGGTTTTAAAAAAAGAATACATCAAGTATGGAAAATACATCCGATTTGAAAGTGGCAATAACTTCCCGTGCCGCCATTGATTCCCTATCAAATTCAAAGGAAGAATTCAGCACACTTATTTCAATGATGGACAAGGAAATTGGCGATAATTCGCAGCAGGTTCGCATCTCCAACGATGCCTCTAATACCGACCAAATCGGGCGAATCAACAAGCTCAAAATCCATCGAAAGATGTTGCAAGATATGCTGGCGAAAATGGAACTTATGCAGGAAGAAAATTGGGAAACGCTTCGCCCAGAGGCCAAAGAAACTTATGAAGCGGCAACCGCTACTATGCTATAACTGTTTTTCCCGTTGTCGCAAGTGCCCTGCTGGCAAAAGGTCCCCAGGTGTAGCAAGTACCCCCGCCCCTAATTTCTGGTAAGTTTGCAAAACTTGCCAGAACCTCTTGGTTTAATGCCATTCTTTACCAGCCCGTCCACCCATTCCTCAACACCCCCCATCCCTCAATACCGCATAAAGCACTCCGCCAGAAAAGGACAGGTTGAATACTTTTTCCCCGATGGTGGGGAGCAGGAGTTGCCAGGATTTGCCTTGGTCGTCGGAGCGGTAAATGCCTTTGGGGTGGCCGCAGTAGAAGGAATCGCCCACTTGCTTGATGGAGGAAATCAGCTTGGAAGGCGGCAGTCCCGCATCAATGGCATGCCAAGTCTTGCCGCCATCGGTGGAGGTGCGCAGCCGCCGGGTTTCCGTCTCGGTATTGTAGGTTATGGCCGCAAAACCGCCGTTGATAACTTCCACGTCAATGCCCACGCCGCCTTCGTAAAGCACCACGGCCCAAGTCTCGCCGCCGTCGGTGGAGCGCAGGATGCCACCCACGTTGTTGCAAAGCAGCACGCCATTCGATTCTACTAAACTAAATGCCCAACCATCCTGCATGACGTGTTTCCAGGTCTTGCCTTGGTCGGCGGATTTAAAAATGCCATTGTCGGCGCCGATGAAAATGCTGCCGTCCTTGGCCGTGAATACGCTGCGCCCCAATGAGCTTTTGAAGTCGGTGAAAACGGGCATCCAGATGCCCATGTCCTGCTGTTGCTGAAAAAATTGGCCGCTGTTGTTGATGGCGATTGCCCCGCTTGGGCTGGACCATACACTAAGAAGCTGTTGGTCCATCGCCAATTCCTTTTCCCAGTTGGCGGTCATTGGGGCAGTTTTGGTTGTATAATTCCCCTTGTCATCGCCCAAGATAAGCTCGTCTTTGCCCGCAAAAAACAAGAAAGGCTTGGTGCCGATGGGCAGCCCGTCGCTGATGTCCGCCCAGGTTTTTCCATCGTCCGTGGATTGGAAAACGATATTGGCCGCTCCCGTTTTTGTAGCGCCTGGGCTAGTGGCAGCGGTAGTGGTAGCGGTGAAACTAGCCAGCGCCTTCTCTTCTATCTGCTGGCAGGCGGCAAGGGAAAGCACAAGGAACATGATTGCAAAGTGTTGGATATGCATAATTGAAATTGGTTGGTGAAAGAATGCGGCAAAGATGCAGGCGGGCTGGCGGGTATGCCCATTTTGCTTGTAAAAGGGTGTAAAGGAAGTGTAAAAGGTGGGTTTGGGCCTCGAAGCTGCGCTTTGTTCAAGCTAGTGATGTAACCTTCACCGATATTTTCAATGACTTTGTTCAACCATTGCCGGGGCAAACAATGAAAAAAAATACGGAAGAATGAATGAGGGAAGGCCGTAACTTAGTGGTTGGTGCTGCATGACTATGATAGTACGCCACCAACAAGTTTCACGAAGCAATAAAAGTACAGATGAAAGAACAATTAGCACCCTTGTCCCTCGACGATTACCTCGCCCCGCACTATATCAATCGGAGCAATTGGCTGCGGGCGGCGGTGCTGGGCGCCAACGACGGCATACTCTCCACGGCGAGCCTCGCCATCGGTGTGGCGGCGGCCAGCAGCACACGGGAGCCTATCGTATTGGCCACGTTGGCGGGATTGGTGGCCGGGGCGCTGTCCATGGCGGCTGGGGAGTACGTCTCCGTCAGTTCCCAAACGGATATTGAGAAAGCGGATATTGAGCGGGAAAAAAAGGAATTGGCGGACATGCCGGACGTTGAACTACAGCGACTGGCGAATATATACGAGCAAAGGGGCTTGAAAAAGGAAACAGCCCTGCTGGTGGCCAACGAACTGACAGAAAAAGACGCCTTGGGTGCACACATGCGGGATGAACTGGGCCTGAACGAAATCAGCCAGGCCAAGCCGATACAGGCGGCGTTTGCTTCGGGCGCATCCTTTACTGTGGGCGGCGTCTTGCCGCTACTGGTGACGCTGTTCCTGCCCGTCCATTTCATGGAATATTCGCTGTATGGTTTTGCGATTTTTTTCCTCGTCATCCTTGGGGCCATGTCGGCCAAAACGGGCGGTTCCAGTGTCCCGAAATCCATCATCCGAATTACTTTTTGGGGAACGATAGCGATGGGGCTGTCTGCCTTGGTTGGGTATCTGTTTGGGGTGAATGTGTAGGAGGGTGATGTAATGCTGAGTGAAAAACAGATTGTGGCTTCCTTCCCTCTTAAATTTCACCGACAACCGTGAGCTTCGCTGCCACTGAGGCTGGCAAGCTGAAATTAAATAGCCGCTTATTGCTTCACGATTTTCTGTATCCAATGGCCATTCCCAGCCCATACCCTAAGACAATACACCCCAGCCAGTAAGCCAGAAATATCGAAATTCCCCTCTGGTGTTGCCTCCAATTTGAGCGTTTTTCCATAAAAATCCGTCAGGCTACATTCAGCGTCCTTCGGCAATGGTTCATTAAACTGGACAATGCCTGTGGTTGGGTTGGGAAAAATGGACATGCTTTGGAGCGCCCTTCTGCCGGGTTGCACGGCGGTGAGGCATTCGTTTTTCACCTGCGCAATGCTGTTGCAGCCTGTGGCGTTGCCGGAGATGGAAGCAGAATTGGTGGGGTCGGCAAGGTAGCCACAGATACTGGCTACGTCGCAAACGGAGAGGTTTGGCGACGATGTGACATATAAATCCAGGATGCCCAATGGGTCTATATTGTCCAAACCTTTTAAGCTCGTCAAGGCGTCGTTGGAAAGCACCCTTATAGTCCCTTTGATGGATACAAGGCTGTCCAAGGCCGTCAGGTCGTTCAAGTTGGGATTGTTCGAAACATAGAAATGCTTTCCAATAGTTTTGAGACGCTCAAGCCCGTCCAAGCTGGTGAGGTTGGCGCCACCTACCGAAAACTCTTGTCCAACGGAGCTAAGGTCGTTAAACCCGGCAAGACTGGTCGGCAACGGGACTCCGGCAATCTTGAAGTTGCCACCTACGGAACTGAGGTTTTCCAATCCAGCAAAACTGGTCAGTGAGCCGAGGCTACTGAGTTCAAAGTTGCCGCCTACGGAAACGAGGTTTTCCAGCCCGTTCAAACTGCTCAAGGCGGGGTTTGTGTTTAATATAAAATTTCCGACGGTGGTTTCGAGGCTGGCAAGCGCACTGATGCTGGCCAGGTATTCGTTGGAATAGATTTGAAAGTCCTTGCCGATGGACGTGACGCTGCTCAGCCCGTCAACGGAGGTCAGCAAAGTGCCGGATATACTGAGGCTTTGCCCAATGGTGGTCACGCCCTCCATCCCGTCCAGGTCTTCCAAAGCGAAATTACCGGATACCTGCAAAGTGCCGCCCACCGAGGTGAGGTTGTTCAGGCCGTTGAGGCTGGTTAGGCCGTTGTTCCCGCCTATTTGCAAATTGGTTCCGATGCTTGTCAAGCTGTCAAGCCCAGCAAGGCTTACGAGGTTGTCACTGTAGAAAATATCGAGGTCTCCCCCGATGGTTTTGATTTGCGCCAACCCCGCAAGATTGGAAGCGCTGCTGTTCACGATTTTCACGTCGCCCAGTACGTGCGTGCAGCCGGGGTAGTTTGCCGCAAATGCGTTGATGGCCGCTTGGCTGTTTAGGGTGATGCCGTCAGGGAGGCAGTCTTGGGCGACGTTCTTGTGGCAAATGGATAAGCAAACCGCAAAGGCGAGGTAAATTGGATGTATTTTCATGTGGTTCATTTTTGTGGGCAATACTAAACAAAATTACATGCTTGCGCATAGGGTGAAGGAAGTTTTTTAACTTGTGCAGGGTTGATACTTTAGGAATCCACCCATATTAGCTTTTATTTCGTATCCGTTGGTTTTCATATCGTTCTCTTGCTAAAATCGTAAATGCTTAGGAGGGTGTGGGAGGAGAGAGAAAAATTCATTTTTTTTCTCTCTCCTCCCACATTTTGGGGTGTTTTTTTGCAAAAATTGAAAATTTTTACAAAAAAACACCCCCTGCTAAGCAGTTACCTAAAATCAATAAATCCGGGAACTTTGCAAAGCCTTAAGTACGTTTGTGGGGCTTTGATAACAAAACGAGATACTACTAAATGACTAGAATCCTACTCGCCGCCCTTGCCGGCACCATCACCTACTTCCTCGTTGGTTGGCTCGTGTTCGAGGGCCTGCTCGGTCAGTACATGAGCGCCAATACCATGCAAATAGCGGGTTTCAAGAAGTCGCCGGAAGAAAGCAGCATGGCGTTGCTAGTGGTTTCCTGTGCGGCTTATGCGCTGCTCCTCGCCCTCGTCATGGACAAATGGGCAAATGTCCACACCTTCAACGAAGGTGCCATCTTGGGCGCCGTGATGGGCGTCCTCATCGCCGTCATGACCGATACTTACTGGTTTTCGACCTCGCATTTCTACAACGGAGCTGCGCCGCTTTTGGCAGATGTGGCTGCGGCGGGCGTGACGGTTGGCGTAATGGGCGGGGTGATTGGTTGGGTGCTGGGGAAATTAGCAAGTAATTAATTTAATCGGATTGTGTATTCCTGTTGCCGCATTTCATCCACTAGTGCAGCAAATCATTTAAGACGATTTGCTGTCAACCGTCACAAAATACAAAAATATGCGCTCACTGTTTTCCAACTTAAATCCCCCATTCAACAAGCCTAATTTCATCTTAGTATTCATAGCGTTAATGTCGCAACCATTCGCTTTGGTGGCATGTGAGTGTTCAAAGGTGTCCTATCGTTTTATGGATGGTATTTCAAAAAGCGAGTTTGTTGCTATGGTAGAAATTGTTGGCGAATTGGATTCCATCAATGCATTTGTTTCAGGTTATTCCTTTACAAAAGTTAAAATCATCAACCAGTTCGCCGGGGATTTCATTGGAAAAGAAACATACTTGATTGGGGCACAAGGATATGAATGCTATACTTCATTAAAGTACAACAAAATAGGTGATAGATTTGTCATCAAAGGCCATTATTCAGCAGGCAAGGACTATATTCAATGGCATTCATGTTCTGTAAATGTTCTAAAGGTTGAAAACGACCAAGTCATTGGGTGGATTAATAGGTATCGAGGACGTCACTGGTGGAAATGGACTGCGTTTTTAAAAGCTATAAGTTTCGGGTTGATTGAAAGAGACATTCACAAATATCATCCTAAACCACAACACATAAAGATTGAATATTTCGTAAGGATGCTTAACGAGGAACTGAAACGCTCTTAGTTTTGCGAATATTTCAAATTTTGTATGCCGTTGATTACAGCACCTATCCCCGCCGACCTTCCCGTTTTAGCCGCACTTGCCAGAAAAGCACTCTGGGAGTCCCACGGCCATAGCTGTGCCCACGAGGACATGGCCGCATACATCGCCCACAGGCTTTCCGACGAGGCGCTCTTGGCCGAACTCCTCGATGAACGCAACACCTTCCGCTGGATTCACCACGAAGGCCATGCAGCGGGCTATTCCAAAATCATCCTGAACTGCCCGCATGAGTTTGTTGCTGCGCAAAACGTGACGAAAATGGAGCGGCTGTACCTGCTCGAATCTTTTCATGGGCTGGGCTTGGCGCAGCAACTGTTTGACCACAACCTCGACATTGCGAAGCAGGCCAAGCAAGCGGGCATTTGGCTCTACGTCTGGAAGGAGAACCACCGGGCAGTAGCTTTTTACCAGAAAATGGGCTTTGAAATCGTGGGCGAGGGGCTGTTCAAGATTTCGGAGACGCACTACAACCCGAACCATGTGATGTTTTTAGGGATGGATGATGCACGGTAAATGCTGCACATTCCGCTAACTTCACCTTTCACCAATAACGCCACCATGATGATTACAGCAGAACCAGGGTTCAATATTCAACCCTTTTTGGAAAACGACAAAGTCATCTTGTGTCCCTTGAGACAGGATGATTTCGACGAATTGTACGAAGTCGCCTCCGACCCTTTCATTTGGGAACAACACCCGAACAAGAACCGTTGGCAATTGGAGGTGTTCAAAACTTTTTTTACGGGTGCGATGCAAAGCAAGGGGGCTTTCAAGGTGGTGGACAAAGCCACGGGAAAAACAGCAGGTTGCACCCGGATTTATGACTACAACGAAGAAAAATGCCTGATTCTGATCGGCTATACCTTCTTAGGAAGAGCGTTTTGGGGCACGGGTCTAAATCTCTCCGCAAAGCGTTTAATGCTGGATTACTTGTTCCAGTTTGTTTCAAAAGTCCATTTTCACATTGGTGCCGAGAACACCCGCTCCCAGCTGGCTATCGGGCGCTTAGGTGCCCAAAAGGTTGGGGAAGCAGAAGTTGCATATTATGGCGAGCCAGTCAAACTGAACTATGTTTATGAGATTGAAAAAGAAGATTGGAGAAAAACAAAATTCAAATAAGACCGATCTGGCCTTATGCGAAACGGCTCGAACAGCGTATCGCAAAAAAAAAAACGGGCGCAGTTCTTATGAACCACGCCCGTCGGTATTTTAAATCTGGAAAATTATTTCCTGATTATTCTTCGTCTTTTGTTTCAGCTGTGTTTTGAGCCTCCTCAACGACATCGTTGACTTGCTCCTCAACAGCTTCAACCTCTTCCGCAACAGCAGTACCAACAGCAGCGACAGGTGCTGTAACAGCAGCGGCAGCTTTAGCAGTACCACCTCGACGGGTGCGCCGCTTCTTGCCTTTGGCTGCATCACCATCTTTGCTTTGGCCATTATAATCTGGGTTGAAATCCACCAGTTCAATCATTGCCATTTCAGCGGCGTCGCCATGGCGAATGCCAGTACGAATGATGCGTACATAGCCACCTGGACGGTCACCAACAGCTGTAGCAACAGCACCATATAGCTCCTTGATGGCTTCTTTACTCTGCAAATGGCCGAAAACGACACGGCGGGAGTGCGTGGTATTGTTTTTCGCCTTGGTAATCAGTGGCTCGATGTAGCAGCGAAGCGCTTTTGCCTTCTGGATGGTTGTCTCGATGCGCTTGTGCTGAATCAGCGAAGCGGCCATATTGCTCAACATCGCTTCCCGGTGTTCTGCGGTCCTGCCGAGCTTTTTTGTCTTGTTGCCGTGTCTCATGGCTTAATTTAGTGATTGAATTGGTTAACTTCGCAACACTGGATTTTCAAAAGATTGAAGGATGCAATGAGCGAAGGATTGAATCCTTGCGATACATACACTCCTTAAATTCAAGGCGAAAATCAACAGTTATTGCATTTGACCCCAGTGTGTCGGACGCTGAAAGGGAGGGCATTGGCCCAATCCGCCATCCAAAATCCTACATTCCGAAATCTAATTATTCTTCGTCAAGTTTGTACTTCGACAAGTCCATGCCGAAGGTTAAACCTTTGTCTTGCAACAGTTCCTCGATTTCCACGAGCGACTTCTTACCGAAGTTGCGGAACTTCAACAGTTCATGCGTATCGTAGCGCACCAATTCTGCCAAGGTGTTGATTTTGGCAGCCTTTAGGCAGTTATAAGCACGTACAGAAAGGTCGAGGTCTTCGAGTGAGGTCTTGAGCAGCTTGCGCATGTGCAGCACGTGCTCATCTACCACATCATCACGGCGGCCAGTATCGTCTGGGATGCTGATATACTCATCCGTGATGAGCATTAAGTGGTGGATCATGATACGGGAAGCCTCTTTAACAGCATCTTCCGGGTGGATGGTGCCATCGGTCTTAACTTCCAGCGTCAATTGTTCGTAGTCGGTACGTTGGCCAACACGGGTATTTTCAATCCTGTAGGAAACGTTCTTAATGGGCGTGTAGATAGCATCCAACGGAATTACACCGATTGGGGAATCTTTTGGCAGGTTTTCACCAGCGGGCACATAACCACGACCTTTGGTGATGGTGAACTCCATTTCGAGGTTCACGAAAGGCTCCATCCTGCAAATCAACATATCGGGGTTCATCACCTTGAACACGTTGGTGTGCTCTTCGATATCGCCAGCACGAAATTCCTCTTTACCGCTAATAGTAAGGTAGATTTTCTCAGTGGCAAGGTCTTCGCCTTGGATAAGCTGCTTGAGACGTACTTGCTTGAGGTTCAATATGATGTCAAGCACATCCTCCACTACGCCCTTAATAGTTGCAAATTCATGGTCAACACCGGCGATGCGCACGGCGGAAATGGCATAGCCCTCCAATGAGGACAAGAGAATTCTTCTAAGCGAGTTGCCAATGGTTTGTCCGAAGCCAGGTTCCAATGGCCTGAATTCAAAGATGCCTTCAAAATCATTGGCTTTCTGCATCATGATTTTGTCAGGCTTTTGGAAATTTAAGATGCTCATATATTGAAGAAGTCTAAGATAGGATGAAGAAGAATGAAGGCCGTTCGTTCTGCTGATTTCACAAAAAGTTTACCTGTTAAAATATGCCTATAAGGCGTTGATTGCAGGTAAAATAAAACGGGTTTGGCAAGCAGCTTTGCAGCGCTTGCCAAACCATCGACAGTATTACTTGGAGTAAAGTTCAACGATCAACTGCTCGTTCAACTTCTCTGGTATTTGCTCACGTTCTGGGTAGGCGATGAAAGTACCTTTCATTTGATCGGAATTGAATTCCAACCAACCAAATTTCTTAACATCGGATTTCTTGCCAATTTGATCCCGGATCAGGTCAAGCGACTTGGACTGGCCACGCACTTCCACCGTATCGCCTGGGCGAAGGTGGTAAGAAGGCACGTTTGTCAGAACACCGTTCACAACGATGTGGCGGTGCGAGACCAACTGGCGGGCTGCCCTGCGAGTTGGTGCGATGCCGAGGCGGAACACCGTGTTGTCGAGGCGGGATTCCAACAACTGGAGCAGTACCGTACCCGTAACACCGTGCTTGTGGCTGGCCACTTCAAACATGTTGCGGAACTGGCGCTCCAATACGCCATAAGTATATTTCGCTTTTGCTTCTCCATCAGCTGGATGGCATAGTCAGAACGCTGTTTGCGTTTGCGTGACTGGCCGTGCATCCCAGGCGCATATTTCTTCTTTTCAAAAGCCTTGCTGAAGCCATAAATAGCCTCCCCGAAGGAGCGGGCTTTCTTCTGTTTAGGACCGTTATACCTTGCCATTTATAAGATTTGACTTTTTTTCGTTGAAAAACATCAAGGTAATTGATTAAACCCTGCGACGTTTTGGTGGCCTACAACCATTGTGTGGAACTGGGGTAAGGTCAAGAATCCTTGAAACTTTAACACCAGATTGATCCAATGCACGGATGGCTGCTTCACGGCCAGAACCTGGACCTTTCACATATACCTCCACTGTGCGAAGACCAGCCTCGAAAGCAACTTTTGCAGCATCGCCAGCAGCCATTTGGGCAGCATAAGGCGTGTTCTTCTTAGAACCCCTGAAGCCAGCCTTACCAGCTGATCCCCAACTGATGACGTCACCTTTCTTATTGGTCAACGAAACAATAATATTATTGAACGTTGCCTGAACGTAAGCGAAGCCTTCTGGCTCAACTTTTACCTTCCTTTTTGCTTTGACTTTGGATTTAACCTTTGCCATTATTTTTAAATTAGACCCAGACTAAGCTGTAAGTTCTTGTTGAAAACAAAAACAGCGAAGACAAGGCGAATTACTTCTTAGCCAATTTTTTGTTTGCAACTGTCTTACGCTTGCCCTTACGGGTACGAGCGTTCGTTTTGGTACGTTGACCACGGAGCGGGAGGCCCTTACGATGGCGGAGACCACGATAGCAAGCCACGTCCATCAAGCGTTTGATGCTCATTTGAACCTCAGAGCGAAGCTCGCCCTCTACCTTGTAGTCACGTTGGATAATTTGGGAAATGGTGCGAACATTATCGTCCGACCAGTCGGATACCTTGGTGTTCTCGTCAACACCTGCGTTCTCAAGGATTTCCTTGGCTCTCGTTGAACCGATGCCGAAGATGTAGGTCAACCCGATTACACCACGCTTATTTCTCGGTAGGTCAATACCTGCAATACGTGCCATATACTAATTTTTTGCGAATTTCAGTGAATTACAGTTTCAACAATGGCAAGGAATCAACCTTGGCGCTGCTTGAACTTGGGATTTTTCTTGTTGATGACATAAACCTTTCCCTTTCTCCTCACAATCTTGCAATCCGCTGAACGCTTTTTGACAGAAGCCCTGACTTTCATAACAGTTCGATGATTTGTGTATTAAAAACTCGCCACAATATTATTTGTAGCGGTAAATGATTCTACCTCGTGAAAGGTCGTATGGAGACATCTCTACTGCTACCCTATCACCTGGAAGGATTCGGATGTAGTTCATCCGCATCTTGCCAGAAATAGTGGCTGTAATGATGTGGTTATTTTCCAGACGAACCCTGAACATGGCATTCGAAAGTGCCTCTTCAATAGTGCCGTCTTGTTTAATTAAATCTTGTTTAGCCATGCTTTCAAAATTCGGAGCGCAAAGATACGAATATCAGTCAAAGTTTCACCGTTAGGATAAAAAAAATCAACGAGAATATTTGCTATTTCGCAAACTCTTTCAATCGCTTGATTATCAAGCCAATACGGCTGACAATGCTTCCTTCGCTTCTACCGTTTTCAATGCTGGGTTGTTCATTTCAGCCGCTTCGATCGAATCATGATCCGAAAGAATGTCAGCATGCTGCTTACGGACAACCACAGTATGCTCGTAGTGCGCAGAAGGCTTCCGGTCAGCAGCCATGATTGTCCAGCCATCCTTACCTTGCATGATGTCCTTTCTTCCAAGGTTTATCATCGGCTCAATGGCTATGACCAATCCTTCCTTCAACAGAACGCCGTTGCCACGTTTACCGTAGTTTGGCACCTCGGGGTCTTCATGCAACGACTTGCCAAGGCCATGGCCGACAAGCTCACGCACCACCGAGTAGCCAAAATTGCGTTCTGTGTATTGTTGGATGGCGAAGCCAATATCGCCAAGCCTCTTCCCATGCACTGCTTGCTCGATACCTTTGTAAAGAGAAGTCTTGGTCACCCGCAACAGTTCCATCGTTGCTTCATTCACGTCACCTATGGCAAAAGTGTAGGCAGCGTCGCCGTAGTAGTCATTCAAAAGCACACCACAATCCACCGATACAATGTCGCCGTCCTTGAACTCAATTTCGTCGGAGGGTATGCCATGTACGACCGCTTCATTGATGGAAACACAAAGCGAGGTAGGGAACGGGTTTTCTTCGTCGGAAGTCACGTACCCCTTGAACGCTGGAACTGCACCATAATCTCGAATGAGTTCCTCAGCCTCTTTGTCAAGCAAACTGCCTTTCATGCCTGGCTTGATACGTGAACCAACATGGGTCAACACTTTGCAAACCAGTAGGCACGATTCCCGAATCCGCTCTACTTCCTCTTCAGTCTTGTAGAATATCAGATTCGTTTTCGCTTGATTAAGCAAGCTTCTGAACGTCATTTCTCAATAGGCTTTATAAAACAAATCGTGCTACTGGGCAAAATGGGCTTGACTTGAACTTGTCACCACAATTTGCCTTGTAGCACGATTGAAGTATTCACATTTTAGTATTCAAACGGTTCAAATCCATTTAGCTTTAGCTCGGCGAACCGATGCCTTGCAATCTGGTCCGGCCTTGAATTCGACCAGATTTCACTAGGCCATCATAACGGCGCATGAGAAGATGGCTTTCAATTTGTTGAAGTGTATCCAAAATCACACCTACCCCGATGAGGATGGAAGTACCACCAAAGAAGGCTGCAAAGGCTTGGTTGTCCGTGAACAAACCTGCAAGGGCAGGCATGATGGCAATCAAGCCAAGGAAAATGGAACCGGGCAATGTGATGCGGGTTGTGATGGCATCAATGAAATCAGCTGTTGGCTTACCTGGCTTAATCCCAGGAATAAAAGCATTTTGGCGCTTCAAATACTCAGCATAGGATGTTGGATTTACAATCAAAGCTGTGTAGATATACGTAAACCCTACCACCAACAGGAACACAATGAGTGATGACGTAATAGAGTAGGGATTTGTCAACTGCCCCAAAAAACCTGTTGCTGTGCTCTGACCGCTTGATGCGGAAAACTGAGCAATAGTTGCAGGGACAAACATCAGTGCTTGCGCAAAAATGATGGGCATTACACCAGCTGAATTGACCTTAATTGGAATATAATCCCTTGCGCCCTGTGCCGGCATCGTCGTGTTGCCACGCTGCACCATGTGCTTTGCGAATTGGATGGGCACTTTCCTTACACCTTGAATGACAAGGATAATGGCCATCACTATGGCGAACAAGAATGCAAACTCAAAAATCAGCTTGTACCAGGCCCCTTGACCAATTTGGATACCAATCTCACTGGCAAATGCCTGTGGCATACGGGAGATGATACCAATCATAATCAACAATGAAGCGCCATTACCCAAACCTTTATCTGTGATTTTTTCTCCCAACCACATGGCGAACATAGTACCGGCAGAAAGAATAATGGTACTTGTAATCCAAAACAAGCCTTGCGGTATAGCCGGGTCAACGGCATTCATGGAATGGATGTAGGTCAAATATCCACCACCCTGTACTAAAGTAATAGCTACCGTTAGCAACCTTGTAATTTGATTCAGTTTTTTGCGGCCACTTTCGCCCTCTTTTTGTTGCAGGCGCTGGAAGTAAGGCATTGCAAAACCCAACAACTGCACGATGATTGAGGCTGTGATATAGGGCATGATTCCCAATGCCATCAACGATGCATTCTCGAATGCACCACCAGTAAACATGTTGATGATGCCAAGAATATCTTGTGAAGATCCTTGTTGGGAGGCCTTTGAAAGTGCATCAGGGTTAACACCAGGAAGCACGATGAATGAACAGAGCCTGAATACGAAAAGCATTAACAGCGTCCAAAGGATGCGCTCCCTCAGTTCCTTGATTTTCCAGATATTCTGGAGAGTCGTAATGAATTTTTTCATCGGAAATTCTTATACAGTCCAACTGCTTTACGAGTTGGATTTGATGTTTGACACTCGAAACTTCACCCGGAAAGGCCTCTTTCCTCTTCCCGTGCGGCAGGCTTCAATCTCAAACCAGATTAACGCTTCCGCCTTTTTCCTCAATAGCCTGTTTAGCTGCGGCAGATACTGCATGAGCCGTTAAATTAACGGCAATGCTTACTTCTCCCCTGCCCAAAACCTTAACTTTGTCGTTCCTACCGATGATGCCGTTGGCATGCAATGCCGCTGGAGTTATGTCTTTGAGATTAAACTTCTCTGCAATTTCTTGGATGCGGTCCAAATTTAGTGCAGTATATTCAACCCTGTTTGGGTTCTTAAAGCCACGCTTTGGCAAGCGCCGTTGCATGGGTGTTTGACCACCTTCAAAGCCACGCTTCTCCTTGTCACCTGAACGTGCGCCTGCGCCGTTCATACCACGTCCGGCAGTACCACCCCAGCCTGAGCCTTGGCCCCGGCCTATTCGTTTTTCTGAATGTGTGGCACCTTTTGCAGGTTTTAGATTATGAAGTTCCATTTTATCAAATCAATTGAAAATGAACGATAGTTGTTTGTGATTAGGCGTTCTCCACCACTACCAAGTGTTGAACTACAGCAACCATGCCCAGAATTTGGGGCGTTGCCTCATGAACGACCGATTTGCCCATTTTACGGATGCCCAGTGCTTCCATCGTCAACTTCTGACGTTTAGGACGGTCAATCGTGCTTTTAACTTGAGTTATTTTAACCTTTCCCATTTTGCTGAGTTTCGGTTTAGACTATATTAATTTGATGGTCTGGCAACAACGATAGGTTGTTGATTAACCATTGAACACTTTTTCCAAGGACATGCTGCGCTGCTTGGACACGTCAAGTGGGCTGCGAAGCTTTGAAAGGGCATCAATTGTGGCCTTCACTACGTTGTGTGGATTTGACGAACCCATAGACTTCGCCAATACGTTGTGAACACCTGCAATCTCCAACACGGCACGCATAGAGCCACCTGCAATCACACCAGTACCATTTGCCGCTGGGCGAATAAGTACCCGACCTGCACCGAACTTGCCTTTTTGCTCATGCGGGATAGTCCCTTTATAGACAGGAACCTTGATCATGTTCTTCTTGGCATCGGAAACTGCTTTCGTGATGGCTTCCGTCACGTCACGAGCTTTCCCCAAGCCCTGACCTACAGCACCATTGCCGTCACCTACCACGACTATCGCTGCAAAGCTGAAGGTTCTACCGCCCTTTGTCACCTTTGCGACACGGTTTAGCGCTACCAGCTTTTCTTTGATTTCCGATTCTACGGTTCTTTCTTTCTGAACGTTGCTATTTGCCATTGAAAAATTATTTAGCCGCCCCGATTTGCAGGGCGATTTTTCTCGATGAATTAGAATTTCAAGCCACCATCACGAGCGCCATCGGCCAAAGCCTTAACCCTACCGTGGTACAGGTAACCGCTGCGGTCGAAAACAACTGATTCAATATTGATGGATTTTGCCTTGTCAGCTATCATCTTGCCAACTTGGCGGGCTTGCTCAACTTTGGTTGCCTTCTCCACACCATTGTCACGGGAAGATGCAGCTACGAGTGTGCGACCGGCCGTGTCATCAATAAGTTGGCAATAGATGGAAATATTGCTGCGGTAAACGCTCAAGCGGGGACGCTGAGCCGTTCCTTTTACAGACTTTCGAATGCGGAGGTGGATTTTACGCCTACGCTTTTCTTTGCTAAATCTCATTTTGGAAAAATTGTCATCTTAGTGAAAGGCGCTCGAAGTCCAAACCCAAGACATTTTTAGTACTTTCAGTATTGTGCGAAAGAAGCCCAATCTATATAAAATCGGGCCGTTATGATGATTACTTCTTGGCAGCTGCCTTGCCTGCTTTGCGGCGCAAGATTTCGCCCACAAACTTGATACCTTTTCCTTTGTAAGGCTCTGGTTTGCGCAGGGCACGAATCTTAGCAGCTATTTGACCGATTAGTTCTTTGTCGGAACTTTCCAACTTGATAATCGGGTTCTTACCTTTCTCCTGTGAAGTGGAAACCTTTACTTCGTCGGGAATCACAAACATCACAGGGTGCGAGAAGCCCAAAGTCAACTCCAATAATTGACCAGTATTAGCTGCACGATAACCAACCCCTACCACTTCCAAGTCCTTTACGTAACCGTCTGAAACCCCTACAACCATATTGTTGATGAGTGCACGATAAAGGCCATGCAAGGCGCGGTGGCGTTTTTGGTCGGTTGGACGGGTCACAGATAGTGTGCCGTCTTCCAACGATACTTTGATGTCGGGGTCAACCTGTTGTGTGAGTTGGCCCTTCGGCCCTTTAACAGTTACCACATTGGCTTCGCTGACTTTTATATCAACGCCTTTGGGCAAGGTTATCGGCATTTTTCCAATCCTGGACATCTTGTTTCTAATTTAATTTTTATCAAAAATCAATAAATGTAGCAAAGCACTTCGCCACCAATATGCTCTTCACGGGCTTGCTTGTCGGTCATAATACCCTTAGAGGTACTAATGATGGCAATCCCAAGCCCATTGATTACCTTCGGCAATTCGTCGGCCTTGCGATATTGACGTAGACCAGGGCGGCTAATCCGCTCCAATTTGCGGATGATTGGCTTGCGAGTAGCCAAGTCATACTTCAAGGCAATCTTGATAACACCGTTGTGGCCAACTTCGTCATCAAACTTATACTTAAGGATATAGCCGTTCGTGTAAAGGATTTCAGTCATGGCCTTCTTCTCGTTGGAAGATGGAATTTCCACTACTTTATGCCCTGCCTGCTGTGCATTGCGGATGCGTGTCAGGAAATCTGCTATTGGATCCGTTACTATCATTTTATTGAGTTTGCAATCTAAATTTTTGATTGAAGCAATGCCGGATTACCAGCTTGCTTTGGTTATTCCAGGGATTTTACCATCAAGGGCCATTTCGCGGAACTTGACACGGCAAAGTCCAAATTTGCGCATGTAGCCTTTCGGGCGGCCTGTCAGCTTGCAACGGTTGTGAAGGCGAATGGGCAACGAGTTGCGTGGCAACTTGTCAAGCGCATCGTAATCGCCAGCTTCTTTGAGCTTTTTGCGAAGGTCGGCATACTTGGCTACCAGTTTCGCCCGCTTTACTTCCCGTGCTATAAGTGATTTCTTTGCCATTTCTTATTTCGTTTGCTTGCTTTGCAATGAATTATTAAAAGATTACTGCTGCTGTGGGTTCTTGCTCTTGAACGGCAAGCCAAGCATTTTCAACAAGGCATAAGCTTCGTTGTCCGTTTTGGCTGTCGTAACGAAAGTCACGTCCATACCCGAAATCTTGGTTACTTTTTCAAGGTCAATTTCAGGAAAGATGATATGCTCTGTTATGCCCATTGAATAGTTGCCACGTCCATCAAAACTTTTGTCATTGATACCACGGAAGTCACGTACACGAGGCAAGGAGACCGAGACGAGCCTATCCATGAACTCCCACATGAGCAGGCCACGGAGTGTCACACGTACACCAATCGGCATACCTTCCCGAAGTTTGAAGTTAGAAACCGACTTCTTTGCTTTGGTTGACACCGCCTTCTGACCTGCTATCTTGGACATTTCATCCAATGCTACGTCAATCAGCTTTTTATCGCCGGTCGCTTGACCAACACCTTGATTCAGGCTGATTTTTACCAGCCTTGGAACCTCCATTGGGTTCTTGTATTGAAACTGTTCCTGCAGTGCTGGAACAACTTCTTTTTCGTATTTTTCCTTGAACCTGGAAACGTATTTCATTGCTTTGAAAAATTTCAGCGATTAGTTATTTGATCAGTTCGCCCGACTTTTTAGCGTAGCGAACCAACTTGCCATCCACCATTTTGCGCCCAATACGTGTTGCTTCACCGCTCTTTGGGTCAACCAACATGAGGTTTGAAATATGGATGGATGCGGGAATGTCAACAATACCGCCCGGCTGGTCCTGTGTAGGCTTGCGGTGTTTCTTTTTCATGTTGACACCTTCAACGATAGCCCTATTTTTGTCAGGAAAAACTTCGACGACATCGCCTACTTCGCCCTTGTCGTTGCCGGCAATGACCTTCACCTTGTCGCCCTTTTTGATATTGAGCTTTGGTGCAAACCTTGTCTTTTTTTCTTTCTTTGCCATGATAATCAGCGAATTATCTGATGCAACCCAGTTGCAGGATTGATTCTTTTAATTGGTTTAAAGTACTTCGGGAGCAAGCGATACAATACGCATGTAGTCCTTCTCACGAAGTTCACGGGCTACTGGCCCGAAAATACGGGAGCCGCGTGGCTCATCCTGGTTGTTCAGAAGGACGCATGCGTTGTCGTCAAAGCGGATGTAAGAACCATCTTTGCGGCGCACCTCTTTCTTGGTGCGAACCACAACTGCTTTTGACACCATACCTTTCTTCACGCCACCAGGCGATGAATCTTTCACAGCAACGACGATTTTGTCGCCGACAGAAGCGTAGCGACGGTGCGAACCGCCAAGAACACGGATGCAAAGCACTTCTTTTGCCCCACTGTTGTCCGCTACTTTGAGCCTCGATTCTTGCTGAATCATATCTGTCTATTTTTAAGTTAGCTGAAGTTTGATGCCCGAATTCTCATGCACCACAAACAACAACTGGTTATTTCGCTCTTTCGATTATTTCAACCAAGCGCCAGCGCTTGTTCTTGCTCAATGGACGGGTCTCCGTGATACGGACAAGGTCGCCTATCTTGGCGTCATTGTTTTCGTCATGTGCCATGAACTTTTTGGACATTTTCACAGACTTCCCGTACAGCGGGTGACGGAGGCGACGCTCCACCTTTACACTGATGGACTTCATCATCTTGTTACTGACGACGACCCCAACCCTTGATTTTCTTAATTTTCTAACTTCCATTTTTGTATGGTTTGTAGTTGAAAGTTGGCAGCTCTAACTGGCACTATCAACCATCATCTACTTACTTTCTTCTCCTTCTTTCACGGATTTTGGTACGCTTGGCCAATTCCTCCGGCGACGCCTGCGCCAATTCACGGCGACGAGCCTCCGTATGAATGCGTGCGATGTCACGCCGCATTTCCCTCAATTCAAGGGGATTGTCCAAACCCTTAATAGAGTGGTCGAACCTTGCCTTGTTGTAGTCTGTTTCGGCACCCTTCAGTTCCTCAACCAGTTCTGCATCGGACAGTTCCTGAAGTTCCAGATATTTCTTGCTTGCCATTTTTCTAAGTTAATATTGTGAGGATGAAATGATTTTCAGTTGGCTATCAATTCATCAGAATGTCACCATATCAGGGCGCACCGTCAGCTTTGTAAGAACAGGGAGCTTCTGTGCTGCCAGGCGCAGTGCTTCTTGGGCTATCTCTTGGCTTACACCATCAATTTCGAACATGATGCGGCCAGGTGCTACGATTGCTACGTAGTGATCTAAGGAACCTTTACCTTTTCCCATCCTCACCTCTTGCGGCTTGCGTGAAATAGGCCTGTCTGGGAAGATGCGAATCCATACCTGACCCTCCCTTTTCATGTAGCGGGTCATGGCAATACGTGCAGATTCGATTTGACGGTTGGTGATGCGGGCACCAGTGATTGCTTTCAGGCCGTAAATACCGAAAGAAACTACACTTCCCCTCACATCCATTTTACTGAGGCTTGGCTTTTGCTGCCTGCGATATTTCGTGCGTTTAGGCTGTAACATCTTGCTTCTTTTATGAAATCCAGCGAATGCTGGGTTAAAAATCTGGGTCGATATGACTCAAGTTGCCTCGTTTTTTACCCCTCCGAAAAAATCGGCTGCGAAGGTACTACGAATAATTTGAATCTTTACTTGCTTTTTTTCAAATTTTATTTGCGACGACCGCCGCCGCCACCAGCTCCGCCACCGCCTTCACGACGGCCACCGCCGCCGCTGCCACCGTCACGGCGACCACCGCCGCCACGGCCTTCGCCACGGCCACCACCGCCGCCGTCACGACGTCCGCCACCATCACGACGTCCGCCGCCGTCACGGCCACCGCCGCCACCTTCACCGCCTTCACCCATGCGCTCCTTCTTTTGGAGGCCGGCATTGGGTGAAAGATCACGCTTGCCATAGACTTCACCTTTGCAAATCCATACTTTGATACCGATTTTGCCATAAACCGTTTGAGCTTCGCTCAGGAAATAGTCAATATCGGTGCGGAACGTGTGGAGCGGTGTACGTCCATCTTTGTATTCTTCTGTACGTGCCATTTCCGAACCTGCCAAACGGCCAGAGATACGGACTTTAATGCCTTCTGCACCTGCACGCACTGTTGACTGGATGGCCATCTTAATCGCACGGCGATAGTTGATACGGGCTTCAATCTGCTTGGCAATAGACTCACCAACGATAGATGCGTCCAACTCCGGCTTACGGATTTCAACGATGTTGATTTGAACTTCTTTGTTGGTCAGTTTGCGAAGCTCTTCACGGATCTTATCCACTTCTTGACCACCTTTGCCAATGACAATACCAGGCCGTGAGGTGTGGATTGTAACCGTGATGCGCTTTAGCGCACGCTCAATGATAACCCTTGCGATGCCGCCTTTGGCGATACGAGCCTTGAGGTAGATGCGGATCCTTTCATCCTCTACTACTTTGTCGCCATAATCTTTGTCGGCATACCAGTTGGAGTCCCAACCTCTGATGATACCTAAGCGATTTCCAATCGGATTAGTCTTCTGACCCATTATTTTAGCTATTAATGATTGCTTGAAAATTTGGATTAACCTTCGGCTTCTGCCGTTTTTGGCGCAAGGTCACGTTCCAATGGAGTTTTGTTCTCCACTATCAACGTAACGTGGTTGCGGCGCTTGTGAATGCGGGCAGCACGACCGTGAGTTGCAGGCCGGAAACGCTTCAACATGGCTGCCTCGTCACAGAAAATCGTCTTGACGTAGAGGTTGTAGTCGTCTGCGCTTTCAGCACCATCCAACTTGTATTCCCAGTTAGCAATGGCTGACAGCAGGAGTTTCTCGAGCCAAGCACCTGCTTCGTTCTTTGTATAGCGAAGGATGTTCAAGGCATCGCCTACCTTCTTGCCACGAATGTTGTTCACGACCAACCGCATTTTGCGGGGAGACATTGGGCAATTCTTTATTTTAGCTACTGCTTCCATTTTCTATTGATTGAACTATTTTCAGTCTCAGAATGATTTGGCGATTATTCACCGATTCAACTTTTACCCTTTACGGTGACCTGCGTGGCCACGGAAGTTACGGGTTGGTGAAAACTCACCCAGCTTGTGGCCAACCATCGGCTCGGTCACGAATACCGGAATGAAGTTTTTGCCATTGTGAACTGCGATCGTTTCACCCACCATGTCTGGAATAATCATCGAAGAACGAGACCAAGTCTTGATGACCTGCTTACGGGTAGCGGCCTTGGCTGCTTCCACTTTCTTCAACAACTTGAAGTGAACGTATGGCCCTTTTTTAATCGAACGAGGCATTGCTGTATAATTTTAAGGCACTGACTTTCAGGAGGTTATTCCTTCATCAAGTTTAAGCAACCTTAGTTAGTTGTTTTTCTGCGAGAAATGATCAATTGCGTTGATGGCTTCTTATTGTTGCGAGTCTTAGCACCTTTTGCAAATTTGCCCGTGCGTGAACGTGGCTGACCACCTGAAGCACGGCCCTCGCCACCACCCATCGGGTGATCGACTGGGTTCATTGCTACACCCCTTACCCTCGAACGCTTACCTGACCAGCGCTTTGCACCTGCTTTGCCCAAAGTGATAAGACCGTGGTCTGGATTTGAGCAAGTACCCATTGTGGCACGGCAAGTAAGCAATATGCGGCGGGCTTCACCAGAAGGCAGCTTTACAACAGCATAGCGCTCTTCACGGCCCATCATGGTGGCGGATGTGCCCGCAGACCTAACCAATGCAGCACCTTTGCCAGGTGTTAACTCAATAGCGTGAATTGACGTACCGAGGGGGACATTTTTAAGGAAAAGGCAGTTGCCGATATTGGGTGTTGCTTTGACGCCAGACATCACTTGATCACCGACCTTCAGGCCGTGGGGTGCAAGGATGTAGCGTTTTTCACCATCAGCATAAGCAATCAAGGCGATGAATGCCGAGCGGTTCGGATCGTACTCAATGGTCTTCACCGTGCCTGGAATATTGTCCTTGTCACGCTTGAAGTCAATCATGCGATAGCGACGCTTGTGACCGCCACCAATTTGGCGCATGGTCATCTTGCCTGAACTGTTGCGTCCACCCGTCTTTTTGATGGAAGACAAAAGGCTGCGCTCAGGCGTATCCGTCGTGATCTCATCCCTGGAGACACCAACCTTGAACCTGGTGCCGGGCGTTATCGGATTGTATTTTTTTAATGCCATTTTCGGTTGCTATTTTTATGCTTCGCCGTAGAAATTGATGGTTTCACCTTCTGCCAAGGTCACAATGGCCTTCTTAAAACTGGAAACCCTGCCACGGATAGCCGTACGGCGTGAGTTCCTGCTCTTTGATTTGGAAGGCATAATCATGGTGTTGACGGCTTTCACCTCAACATTGTAGGCTTCAGCAACGGCCTTTTTGATTTCAATCTTATTGGCATCCTTGTTCACCACGAAGGTGTAGCGGCTGCTCTTTTCAGAAAGCATGTCTGCTTTTCCGTGATGATGGGCTTTATTAAAATTCGCTTTGCCATTTCTTTTGAATTCTATCTTGATGATGATACCGCCGAATCGAATTCAGCGTTATCGAATCAAAGGCTTTCAACAATTTTTGCGATGGAACCTTCCGCCAAAATCAACGTGTTGGAGTGAAGGATTTCGTAGGTATTCAAGTCTTGTGCCCTTGACACTGCTGCGTTGGGCAGGTTGCGGCAGGACAAATAGACGTTCTTTTCATAGTCACCTGTCACCAAAAGCGACTTCTTGGCATCCAAATTCAGCGCCTTGAGCACGCCCAAGAAAGTCTTCGTCTTTGGAGCATCGAAGGAAAAGTCTTCCATCACGATGATTTGACCATTTGCTGCTTTTGAAGAAAGTGCAGACAAGCGGGCAAGGCGCTTTACTTTCTTGTTCAGCTTCTGGCTGTAGTCCCTTGGCTTTGGGCCAAACACACGGCCACCACCTTTGTAAAGTGGGCTGTTGATGTCGCCCTTACGGGATCCACCTGTGCCTTTTTGCTTGTGAAGCTTCCGGGTAGAGCCAGAAATTTCGCTGCGCTCCTTGGACTTATGCGTTCCTTGGCGCTGGTTGGCCAAATATGCTTTTACAGCAAGCCATACCGCATGCTCATTCGGCGTCGCACCGAACACGTCGTCCGGAAGTTCGACTGATTTGCCAGTCTTTTCGCCTTTGATATTGAAAACTTCGAGTTTCATAACTGTGAAGTCATTAATTGCTTTAGGAAATAAACCCTCTCAGGTCTGGTTACTGCTTCTTTTCAATGATAACGAAAGAGCCATTGTGGCCTGGAATCGCACCTTTAATAAGGATAAGATTGCGCTCGGCAAACACCTTGACAACTTTCAGGTTTTTGACCTTTACATTGTCTTGGCCCATGTGACCCGCCATCCTCATGCCTTTGAAAACCCTTGATGGGAACGAAGATGCACCGATAGAACCAGGTGCCCTGAGCCTGTTGTGCTGACCGTGTGTACGGTCACCAACGCCACTGAAACCGTGGCGGCGAACAACGCCTTGGAAACCCTTTCCCTTGGTAACACCAGATGCATTCACCATGTCGCCTTCCTTGAAAAGTTCTTCGACCCTTATTACGTCGCCCAAGTTTTTGGACACTGCATTGAAGTCACGAAACTCAACCAATTTTTGCTTGGGTGCAGTACTGGCCTTTTCAAAGTGGCCGATCATCGGCTTTGTCGTATTCTTAACCTTGGCTTCGCCATAGGCCAATTGAAGCGCAGTGTAGCCATCTGAACTCTCACTTTTGACCTGTGTGACAACACATGGTCCTGCTTCGATTACTGTGCAGGCTATGTTCCTACCAGCCTCATCAAAAATGCTGGTCATGCCTACTTTCTTTCCGATTATGCCATTCATCGGGCAGAATTTTTTATGGTTTGCAAATAGTTTGTTTTGAGCCATTCCAATCATGAAATGACACTAAACCAGCTACTTGCAAGTTATTGACTAAATTCATTTGCCTTTTTAACCACGCTGCCTATTTTTAGCAGACGGGTGAAGACAAACCATAGACTTGTTGTTGGTAAGCAATGCTCACCGCGATATGACGGGCGGTATTACGTCAACTTGACCTGAATATCTACACCACTCGGAAGCTCCAGTTTGGATAACGCATCGACTGTCTTCTGGGTAGGAGTATAAATCTCTATCAGTCGCTTGTGGGTGCGTAGCTGGAACTGCTCACGAGATTTCTTGTTGACGTGCGGCGAGCGCAGGACGGTAAAAATCTCTTTCTTCGTGGGCAGCGGAATCGGACCAGTCACGACAGCACCGCTAGAGCGGACCGTTTTAACGATCTTCTCCGTTGACTTGTCCACCAAGTTGTGGTCGTAGGAACGGAGCTTGATTCTAATTTTTTGATTCATGCCGAATTAAATTGATAAACACTTTAGAAATTTTTGCCCGCTCAAAGGGCTTTTTTCCAAAGAGCGGGCAAAGATAAGAACTTTTATGCTTTTACCAAGCCTTTTGCTTTTTCTATTACATCTTGTGCAATATTTTTTGGCGCATCTTGGTAATGCGAGAACTCCATGGTCGAACTTGCACGGCCAGAAGTGATGGTACGAAGCTGTGTCACGTATCCGAACATCTCTGAAAGTGGCACTTCTGCCTGAATAGCGATGGCACCGCCAGTGCGTGGCTCCTGGCCTTTCGGCAAACCACGGCGACGGTTCAAGTCACCAATTACAGGGCCAGTATATTCGTCTGGTGTGATTACCTCCAGTTTCATGATTGGCTCCTGGATGACAGGCTGACACTTAGGAGCAGCCTCACGAAAGCCTTCCTTGGCACAAAGCTCGAAGGCGATTGGCTTGGAGTCAACGGCGTGCATAGAGCCGTCCGTTACCCTCACTTTCATGCTTTCGATATTGTAGCCCGCCAAGATACCATTGTCCATCATGGCGTTGAAACCATCCTTGATTGGCTTCTGGTAGTTCTTGTCGATAGCACCACCAACAATGCCCCATTCGAACTGGAGCCTTGTCTTGCCGCTCTTGAAGTCTTCGGACTCCAAGAACTCTGCGTCGGCAGGGCCAAGGCTGAACTCCATGTCTGCAAAAAGACCAGAACCACCTGTTTGCTTCTTCAAGCGCTCACGGTGTTCTACAGTCTTAGTAAGGCACTCCTTGTAGTTAACCTGCGGCTGGCCTTGGTTGCACTCAACCTTGAACTCCCTACGAAGGCGGTCAACAATGATTTCCAAGTGCAACTCACCCATGCCACTGATAATGGTCTGGTTGGTGTCTTGGTCGAACTTAACCTTAAAGGTCGGGTCTTCCTCAGCCAACTTAGCCAGTGCCAGGCCGAGTTTGTCCATGTCCTTCTGTGACTTCGGCTCAACAGCAATACCAATTACCGGATCAGGGAACTTCATGCTCTCCAACACGATTGGGTGCTTTTCATCGCAAAGTGTATCGCCTGTCCGCAGGTCTTTAAAACCAACAGCTGCTGCAATATCGCCAGCTTCCACCCTGTCAATAGGGTTCTGCTTGTTGGCGTGCATTTGATAAAGTCGTGAAATGCGCTCCTTTTTATCGGAACGGGTGTTCAACACAGAGTCACCTGCATTCAATGCGCCTGAATATACACGGATAAAGCAAAGACGACCCACATAAGGGTCAGTTGCTATCTTGAATGCAAGTGCCGTGAAAGGTTCAGAAGACACGGGTTGACGGCTTTCTTCTTGTTCCGTATCTGGATTGATACCGATGATGGCGTCAACGTCAGCTGGCGAAGGCAAATAGGTGCAAACTGCATCCAACATGGCCTGAACACCTTTGTTCTTAAAGGCAGAACCACAGAGAATAGGCGTGATGCTCATGCCAACCACAGCTTTGCGAAGCGCAGCACGGATTTCATCTGGCGTGATTGATTCCGGGTCTTCGAAGTATTTCTCCATGATGGCATCATCGTACTCAGCGGCGGCTTCTAGCATTTTCAAGCGGTACTCGGCCACCACATCTTTGATGTCGTCAGGAATCGGCACTACTTTATAGGTCATGCCCTGATCTTCTTCGTTCCAAATCCAACCTTCGTTGGTGATAAGGTCAACTACACCCTTGAAAGTTTCTTCTGCACCGATTGGCACTTGAAGCGGCACGGCACGGGCGCCCAATTTGGTCTTCACGTCGTTTACTACGTTGAAGAAATCGGCACCAGAACGGTCCATCTTGTTTACAAAGCCAATACGTGGCACTTTGTAGCGGTCGGCTTGGCGCCAAACCGTTTCAGATTGTGGCTCTACGCCCGATACGGCACAGAAAAGTGCAACTGCACCATCGAGCACACGCAATGAGCGCTCTACCTCAACGGTAAAGTCAACGTGGCCAGGGGTGTCAATAATATTTACGGTATAAGTATCGCCAGCCCATTTCCATTCTGTCTTGGTAGCAGCAGAAGTGATGGTGATACCACGCTCTTGCTCCTGTTCCATCCAGTCCATGGTGGCGGCACCGTCGTGAACCTCACCTATTTTGTGGGTCATACCGGTGTAATAGAGAACGCGCTCGGTCGTCGTCGTTTTACCGGCATCAATGTGAGCAGCAATCCCGATGTTTCGGGTAAATTTAAGATCTCTTGCCATGGCTTATCCCTATGCGGGTTTTTAAAAAGATTTGTCGCAAAAAGGTTTGTAAAGGAATGCCATGAAGCCATGAAATCAGGGCTTCGTTTTGGATACATCACAGGACAACGCTCCTTGCGACGGAGCTATATTATCGAAAACTTGCTATTGGTCTTTGGTCTTTGGCTGTTGGCCAACGCCAACAGCCAAATGCCAATAGCGCAATTTAAGTACGGAAGTGTGCAAATGCGCGGTTTGCTTCGGCCATACGGTGCATGTCCTCTTTGCGCTTCACGGCTGCACCTTCGCCTTTGCTGGCAGCGATGATTTCAGCGGCGAGCTTCTCAGCGAAGCCCTTGCCACTGCGCTCACGGGCAAAACGAATCAACCATTTCATTCCGATGGAAACTTTGCGCTTTGCACGGATTTCCTGTGGAATCTGGAATGTGGCACCACCAACACGGCGAGCCTTTACCTCAACTTGTGGCATCGCATTGTTCAATGCTTTCTTGAAAATTTGGTGCTCGTCCTGCTTTAGGCGGTCGGCCACCAAATCCATTGCCTCATAAAACAAGCTGAATGCTGTGGACTTCTTGCCGGACAACATCATGTTGTTCACGAATTGGGTTACCACTGTATCGGTGTACCGGGGGTCCGGTAAAAGAATTCTTGGCTTCGGTTTATGCTTCCTCATCTTGAGAAAATTATATTTTTAAGAAAACCTTTTTGATTTGATTGCCCAGCTTTGACCCTTGTTAGTTATCGCAGTTACTTGACTGCCAACTGCCAACTGCCAAACGCCGAACTTGCTTACTTCTTCTTGCCGCCCTTGGTTGGAGCTGCAACTTGACCTGGTTTCGGACGCTTGGTGCCATATTGGCTGCGGCTCTTCTTGCGGTTGTTCACACCTGCAGTATCGAGCGCACCACGTACGATGGTGTAACGAACACCTGGAAGGTCTTTTACCCTGCCACCACGCACGAGCACGATGGAGTGCTCCTGAAGGTTGTGGCCTTCGCCAGGGATATAGGCAATCACTTCAATTTGGTTCGTCAAACGAACTTTTGCTACTTTGCGAAGCGCCGAGTTCGGCTTCTTTGGTGTGGTCGTGTACACACGGGTGCAAACACCACGACGCTGTGGGCATGCACCCAAAGCACGTGACTTGCTGGCGACCACAACTTTCTCTCTTCCTTTACGGATTAATTGATTGATGGTTGGCATAAAAGCTTGATTTTCACGCTGTTTCCTTGCTTCAACCGACGAAAAACGCACAATTTCAAGGCGCATCTGATCGGTTTACTCCCACTCAAAAGGAGGGTCTCGAAAAAGCGAGCGCAAATGTACGGAGTTTAATCTATTGCTTGGTTGTTTTAACCAAAAATAATTTTGCTTAGGTTCAAACAGAATTTTCACCAACTTCTCAGACTTCTGCAAACGATTATTTGCCTGCACTTTTTTTGATAGCCACCTCATACTCGCTTTTCTCGATTTGGTTGCAAATTTGGTGGGGCATTGAAAGAAATATACACACTGCTATTATAATTCTGGCCGTTAGCTGTTGGCCATTTGCTTTTGGCCAAAAGCCAACAGCAAATTCAAATGGACAAAACCTGGCGCTCCAAAGTATAGGTAACTTTACCCCGAAGGCATCCCTGCTTTTGACCAGAATCGCCCAGCATCCAGTAAAATTCTTTCAAATGCTCTAAAAATAGCACGTGGCCACTGACCAAACAACGGCAATATCGGCCTTTATGGTGACCAAATTCAAGCAATTCGGCAGAACCTGATGAACGCCTTTGATGGCTAACCCTACCTGAACGATACCCTTTTTCGTACTCACAGGAACAAAAACCACTAACAAAAAAGTCTGCCCAATAGGACAGACCTCGATTATCATACTTCCAAATAAGTCCAAACTCATTAACTACTTTCACTGCAACCTAAAGCTCGCAGCTCCAAGCAGCCCAATATCCGTATAGATGGCTACCCGGTAGAAGCCCCGCTTTAGGCGGTCTTCGAGTTCGTGCGTCAAGGTAAGGCGCTGGTTTTCCATGATGCTCGTTTGCTGTTTCTTCACGGCTTGGATATCCATCTCCTGCCCGTTCACATTTACTTTCGCTTGGACGGGGTTATTTGCCCGGATGGGCGTTCCCTTGTCGTCGGTAACGACAAGGTAGAGACTCCGGACACCCTGATATTGCACTTTGACGCCAGCTAAATCAAAACTAACAACCAGGCGCTTGGCTTGCCGTGACTTGGCCGTAGCCACCGATTTGCGTTTCTCCACCTCCACCCGGAACGCCGTTGCCTTGAAGTTGGCCAGCGTGAGCCGCTTCAGCTCTTCCTGAATCGTGGCATTGAGCGCCAATAATGTTGCATTCTCCGAACGTTCGAGGGCAAGATCTTCCGTCAACTTGCCTGTCAGCTGGCGCAAGCTATCGTTCTCTTCTTGGAGGTTTCGGATAGTGCTTTCCAAATCTGCCTTTGCAGCCAGCAGGCTTTCCAACTGGGCTTTGAGGCTCTTGATTTGGGAGTCTTTCTGCCGGGTCAGCTTCTTGATGGCCGCTTGTTTCTCGTCAATCGTGGACTGTGCGACGGCCACTGAGCCTTGCAGTGACTGGTTCTCTTGCACTACGATGGCGAAGGATTCCTGCAGACTGTCCACATCATGCTGGAGCTTGATTTTGAGGGCTTCCATCTCGCCAAGCTGATGGGCAAGACTTTCCCGTTCAATGCTAATGGCGTCTTTTTCGCTGCCGTATTTATAGGCCAAGAACCCTGTGCCGAGCAACGCAAGCAGCAAGAGCGTTATCACTACCAACATTATCTGCTGGGTTCGCTTGTCTTTGTTTTTGTACGGCATTTTGATTAAGTTTGAATGGTTAATTGCTGCCTCGTTGGTCGGCTAGATCCATGATATGCTACTCATCCTTTCGCTTTTCGAAAATGAAAATGAAGAAATAAATCAGGAAGGCTATCAAAATCAGCACTCCCAGTAGTATAAGTAAATTTATGAATTTCATTTCCAAGCTAAAGCAAAGATTGACGGCACCTTTCAGCGCCGCCAGTTCAATGCTTGATTGTATGAAAAAACTCACTTGCTCACGAGCAAACTCCTAACTATCACTTCACTTTCAGCACGGATGCGAAGGAAGTAAGTCCCAGCAGGCAAGCCCCGCAAGTCGAGCAGCCTGTTGGCTTCCCCTTTTTTCAGTTCGGCAAACATTATCTGCCTGCCAAGGTGGTCGAGCACGGCCAAATTGGCATCCTGTGCCAATGCAGCCCCTAGCTCCAGCGTCACCCAATCAACGGCAGGGTTCGGGAACAGTCGGAGGTTGGTGGCCCAAACAGGCTCATCCGTGCCTGTCAGGTTGTCCACAAAAACGTTTTGGCTGGCAATGGTGCAGCCGTTGGCATCCGTGACCACCACGATATAGTTGCCCGTGTTTAGGTTGCCAAGGTCTTCGGCGTTGGAGAATGCCTGGCCGTTCTTTGTCCAGGCATAGCTGTAGGGCGTAGTGCCGCCACTCACGGTGATGCCGATGCTCCCCAAACCAGTGCCGTTCACGTCGGGGCTGACCGTGTTCACGTTGAAGCCAAGTGCCGCTGGTTCAGTGATGGTGGCTGAAATAATCTGCTGGCAACCGCCCGCATCGGTCACTGTACCTGAAACGCTCCCTGCACAAAGCCCATCGGCGGCAGGTGTTGTTTGGCCATTGCTCCATAAATAGCTGAATGGTACAAAACCGCCCGAGACCGTCAGCGTCACTGAGCCGTCGCACTCGTCGTTGCAGGATACGTTTTCAACTGAGGAGGTGATTGTCGCTGCGCTGTTTACCGTCACCGTAAAGCTGCAAGTGCCAACATTGCCTGCCGCATCCGTGTAGCTGAAGGCCTGGGTAGTCATGCCTGTCGGGAAAGTTGCACCGGAGGGCAAGCCAGCGGTTTGTAGGAGCGAGGAAAGGTTTATAGCGCAGTTGTCGCTCGCCAGAGGCAAAGTGAACTGAACCGCCGGGGCGCAGAAGCCAACCGAGATGTTTCCCGGGCAAGCAAGTGTCGGGGCGGTGTTGTCAACCACGGTCACGGTCGCCGTGCCGGTTGCTGTATTGCCGTTGGCATCAGTTGCTGTCAGCGTGACGGATTGGCTGCCGAGGCTGCCGCAATCGAAGCTATTGGATGAAACTATCCAACTTACGATGCCGCAATTGTCGGTGCTGCCATTGTCAAACATGGCCGCGCTGACCATAGCCGTTCCGTTTTCGCCGAGGCTGACGGTGACGTTTTGCAAAGCAAGCACGGGCGCATCATTGTCGGTAGCAGCCAATGTTTGCTCAAATTCAGCCGTGCAGCCGTTGGCGTCGGTGAGCAACAAGCTGTAAGTGCCGGTGCCAAGGCTTTCTATCGGGCTTGCACCATTTGCATTTGACCAATCAAAATGGTAGGGTGTTGTTCCGCCCGTTACGGCAACAGAAATCGAGCCTGTCAAGTCACCTTGGCAAACAGGGCTGGTTGCATCCAGCAGCGAGATTCCCAATGGGGCAGGCGCTGAAATATCGAGGGTGACCGTCAACTGGCAGCCGCTGGCATCCGAGATGCTCGCTTCATAGCTCCCGGCACATAGCCCGTTGATGGAGGCTTCCGTAGCGCCGTTGCTCCAAAGCACCTGGTAGGGTGCCACGCCAGCGTTGAGCGAAAGCTCGATGCTGCCGTCGCAAACACCTGCACACGACACATTGTTGGAAGTAGCAGAAACAGCCAACGAGGGCGCAACAGTCACCGTGAAACTGCACTCCCCTGCATTGCCAGCAGCATCGACATAGCTGAATGTCTGCACGGTTTCGCCCAATGGGAAATCGGAGCCGGAGGGCAAGCCTGCCGTCAGTAGCACTTGAGAAATGTCAACAGCGCAGTTGTCCTCAACAAAGGGCAAGAGGAAGGTCAGTTCGGGGTCGCAGTTGCTTAATGTAACATTGCCGGGGCAGGTCAACACTGGAACCCTATCGTCATTAATCGTGACTGTTGCCAAGGCCGAGTTGGTATTGCCATTGGCATCCGTAGCGGTAATGGTGACAACTTGTTCTCCCAGCTGTGAGCAATCAAAGGCATCCGGCGTTACCGACCATGTCACAATGCCGCAGTTGTCGAAACTGCCCGCATCGAATTGTTCTGGTGAAATGCCAACCGTACCATTGGCCCCAAGGCTTGCCGTGATGTCCTGCACGACGAGCGAGGGCGCCTCCGTGTCAGTGCCCAGGATGGTTGTGGCCAAGACTCGGCCACAACCGTTGGCATCGGTAAGGGTGAATGTATGTTCGCCGACGCTCAACCCACTAGCAGTGGCTTCTGTGCTCCCATTTGACCAAAGGTACTGGTAGGGTTGTACACCACCGTTGACGGCTACCGTCACGCTGCCCGTGGCATCCGTAGGGCAAGGCGCATCTTCGTGGAATAGTTCAAAGACGCTGATTTCGGTTGGTTGGGTTATTTCAAGGGTAAACTCCAAGGAGCAATTGGTGCTGTCGCTGACCGATACGCTGTAAATGCCAGCAGCAAGGCTGTCGGCCATTGCCAGCGTGTCGCCATTTGACCAATCATAGGTGATGGGCAACGTGGCAGCTGTAAGGATGACTAATGCTGAGCCGTCGGCTGCGCCGAAACAAGTTGCTTGGCTGGTCGTCAATGAGCCTGTCAAAGTGCAGGGAAACTCGTTCACGTTGGCCGTTTCGACCGTCGTGCAGCCCTTGTCGTCCGTGACTGTCAACGTGTAGGCTCCGGGGGCAAGGTTTGCAATGCCTTGTGTTGCCAAGCCGTTGCTCCACGCATAATTGTAAGGGCCTGTGCCACCTGTCGGGTTGGCATTGGCAATCCCGTCGTCAACGCCTGGGAGGCTCTGGCCAGTTGCACTCACATTTGCCAAAAGTATATCTGGCTGGCCTATGCTGAGGATGAAGGATGTCCTGCAGCCGTCGCCGTCCGTCACGACGACGGAGTAGTTGCCAGCCACCAAACCACTCGCAGTGCCGGAAAGGCCGCCGCTCGACCAAACATAGCTGTAATCGCCAGTGCCACCTACGCCCACCACCGAGGCCGAGCCCGTGGCAGTGCCGTGGCAGCTTACGTTTTGCAAATCGAGGATTTGGACATTTAAGGGCGTAGCTTGCGTGACCACAACATCATCGGCAGCAACGCAGCCGTTGGTTTGGCTGGTCACGCTCAGGGTATAGGTGCCGGGTGCATCCACGGTAGGCGCAAGTGTTGTCTCGCCTCCGGCAATGTTCCCGACGAGCGTTGTCCACAAATAGGAATAGTCGCCCTCCGAGGAGGCAGCACCATCCAGTTGGCCTTCGGCAATATTGCAATTGAGGACAAAGCCGTTGCCTGCATCGGCAGTAGGCGGCACAGTGTCTATTTCAACCAGCACGCTGTCGAGGCTTATACAGCCGTAAACGGTATCCTGTCCAACGACCTCGTAGAGGCCGGGAAGCGTTACTGTCGGATTTTGTTCCGACGATGAAAAATTGTTCGGCCCTGCCCAGTAGAAAACCACGTCAGTAGCCTGTGTAACAGCCTGGATGTTGACGGCAGGGCTTGAGCAGGTAATCGTTCCGCCCGTCAGTGCAAGGTCGGGTGCATCCAAGAAGGCGATGACGGCGGCCGTGGTGGTTGCAGAGCAGCCGTTCAGCGTATCGGTGATGGTCAGGATATAATCGCCACCCGCATCAACCACAGGCCAAAGTTCGGTGGAATAAAAGCCATTATCTGAAGACCAGTAGAACATGACGTTGGTTGGGTCATAAGCGGATTGCAGCCTCAACGTCGGCTCGAAGCAGGTGATAGTACCGCCTAACACCATGATACCAGTTGGGGCTGTAAAATCCGCATCCACGACCACGTCGCCGTCATCGTCCGTGCAACCGTTCAGGGTATTGGTCACGGTGAGGATATAAGTGCCGGGGGCATCCACGGTTGGGGTCAGGGTTGTTTCGCCTTCGGCAATTTGGCCGTCTGCGGTCGTCCACAGATAGGTGTATTCCGCACCCTGTGAAGAGCCGGAGCCATTCAATACCAGCGTTGGATTGGAACAATTAATGGTGCCGCCAGCGCCAGCATCGGCGATTGGCGCAACAATATCTTCGTTCACAATGGCCGTATCAAGCGTGGCGCATCCGTTCAAGGTGTCCGTTACAACAATTGCATACTCGCCCGGGGCTTCTACCTGGGCGCTGGCCTCGGTGGCCGAGAAACCGTTCGGCCCTGACCATTCATACACAAAGTCGTCTCCCGTTGTGTTGGAAGTGATTGTGGCGGTTGAATTTGTACAAGTAATCGTGCCGCCAATTGCAGCAGCCGTCGGTGGGGTCGTGTTTTCCAATACCAGTGCCGTCCGCTGGTCGGAACAGGTCGTTGTGGTATCGGTTGCCGTTAGCACATAAGCGCCCGGCTCGGTTACGGTGGGGTACAGGTCGGTAGCGCTAAAGCTGCTGTCCCTCGTCCAGCCGAAAACAATACCCGAAGTGTCGAGGTCGGTGGCAAGCTGGATTTGTAGGAGGTTGCAGGTCAGGGTGCCACCGCCAACGGTGAAACTGGGCGGTGCGTTCAAGCCCGTCACGCTTACGGTATCACTGGCTGAACAACCGTTGTCGAGGTTGGATACGGTCAAGATGAAGCTGCCCACATGGGCTATAATTGGAAAGGGCGTATCCGCTCCAAAGAAGATGATTCCGCCATTTTCGGCTTGCCACTCGTAGGTGAAATTGGCTCCTATAGAGCCGCTGCCGCTCAGGGTTCCAATAGAATTGGTGCAGGGAAGGTCGAAGTCAGCGCCAGCATCCGCAAAGGGCGCAACGGTATCCTCGGCCACATCCACGGTGGCAGTGTCGGAGCATCCGTTAAGGGTGTCGGTGACTTCCAACGTATAGGTGCCAGCGGCATCGGTCGTAACCTCAAGCGAGTCGAGGGACGAAGTGAAGCGGCCACCATTGGAGGCACTCCAAGAGAAAACAAAATCGCCGCCCTGCGAAGAAGCCGAACCGTCGAGCGCCACGGAGGGACGAGCGCAGGTGACGTTTCCATCGGCGTTGAGGGCGGCGATAGGATAACTTGGTTGTAAAGAAATAAAAATCGTATGCGTACAGCCATTACCATCGGTCGCAGTGGCGGTGTAGTCACCTGCCAACAAATCCGAGCGTTGGCTACTTGCTTCTCCAGTGTTCCATAAATAAAGGTAAGGGGCTGTGCCCCCGATTGCTTCGATTTCCAAGTTGCCCAGTTGCCCATTGCAGCTTGGGTTAACTATCGAAATTACAGCGATTTCAGGGGTGCCGGCTCACCGATTTCGATGCCGTCGAGTACAGCTTGGTCGCCATCGGCATCGGTAACAGTCAAGCCATAAATGCCAGCGGCAAGGGAGTCGGCATTTTTAAGGGTATCGCCGTTGCTCCAAAGGAAGGTAAAGGGGGCGGTGCCAGCCGTCACGGATACAAAGGCCGCCCCATCGGCCTCGCCGGGACAGGAGGCATGCTCCACGCTGTCCAAATTTACGGCTACCGTATCCAATGCCGTGCCGTCAGGTATCCCTGCGGACAACGACATCGTATTGCTCATGCAAATGAGAAAAAGAATAATGATTCTTGCCATGTGTAACCAGTTTTTAATAAATGAATGGAAACTATGTTCATGGGCGTCCTATCGTCCACCTTAGTCAATACAATTTAAAAAACAAGGCAGGGCGTACAAGGCGCTTGTCGAACACCTCTTTAGAAAGCCCCGGCCTGGGTTGCCCTTCCGCCCCGCCTTTTCTCGAAATTTGCATTTTTAGCACACAAGTTTTTTGGTAAAAAGGCTGCCCCACATATATCGGGGCAACCACACCTCATGCGAATATTTGCTTGTTGTAAACAGGTATGCCGCAATCGGCTAAGGGATGTCTTCCACAATTGTCTTTGAGGTATTGGAATCTGGGAGGCCGTCCGGTCGGGCATGGCCCGCCGGACAGCCGTTCCCCATGCGCAAACTACATAAAAGCCTGGTCGTTCCAGGACGTTTCACAATTGTATTTCACAGCAAATAAATCGTTGGATTCCGCCAAAGCACGAACGGCTGACGGATGGGTTGTTGACCCGGCTGCCGCTAATTTGGCAGGCTTGGCGTTGTAGAACAATACTTGCATGGGCGCAATCATTTTCCAAAAAAAGACGGGGCCGAAGGCAACGAAACAAAAAAATAAATCCTCCTGATTTACTTTGACTTCGCTGCCTCCAAAACTCCCTCCATCTCGGTAGTTGGGTAAAAACGCTAATGAAAAAATTCGCTATAAAATTGGATAAGTAATCTCTTTAAATGCTTGTTTGACGGGAACAAAGATGTGGGGCATCCTTGCTTGCTGCCCTCAAAAACCGATTAAAAAAAAATTAAAGTGTTTGTCATGCCAGCGTTTGTTGCATTGGCAGGATGACCTTGAACAGGCTTCCCTGATCAAGCACGGAGGCTACGGTAACCTTGCCACTGTGCAGTTCCACGATTCTTTTGCAAAGCGAAAGCCCGATGCCGTGGCCCCTTGCAATGCCCGCACGTTTTCGCCCTGGTAAAAAGGCTGGAACACCTGTTCCAAGTCATTCGGGGCGATGCCAGGCCCTTTGTCCTGAAAGCTAATCTGTATGTTCGAGTTCTGAGCCAATATGGCGATTGTCACGGTTTTATCCTCGGAAAATTTACAGGCATTGTCCATTAGGTTCAGAAAAGCGACGGTCAGCAATTGCTCGTTGCAGCGCACAGTGAGGTCTGCCTCGTTGTCGGGCAATGCGTTATAGTCGAAATGGAAACGGTACGCTGGCTTAAGCCGGGCGAGTTCTTCTTGGGCATTGAACAGCACCTCGTCCACCCGGAGCACCGAAAAATCGAGGCGTTGCTGCTCCATGCTGGTACGGGCGAGCAGCAACAGGCGGTTGGTCAAGTCAGAAAGGGAAACCACGTCGTCAAGTTGCGATTGCAGGATGGACTGGTACTCGTCAATGTTGCGGACTTTACCAAGTTCTACCTGCAACTGGCTTCGCATGGCGGCGAGCGGCGTCCTCAGCTCGTGCGAGGCATTGGCGACAAAGCTCTGCTGAAGTTCAAAAGCCTTCTCAAGCCTTTCGAGCATCTGGTTGAAGTTCATGGCGAGGCGGGCGATTTCGTCCGTTTGATTGCCCTCGTCAAGGCGCTGGTCGAGGTTGCCTTCCGATATTTTGGACACACTGTCGTTGATGTTGGCAAGGGGGTTCAACACCTGCTCCGCAAATATCCGCCCTGCCAGCACGATGATGCCTATTCCTATCGGCAAGCCCAGCAGCATGATGGTGCGGAGGTTTCCCAACTTGCTCTTTCCATAGCGGTCGAAAGCAGATGCGACCACGACAAAAGGTTCGCCCTCCTCTAGGTATATGGCACCCATTTCCTCAAAATCGCCATGTTCAAACCGCATTTTCTTTGCCTGCCGTATGCTATTCAGCAAATCATTGGAATAGGTCCGGCTTGTATCATCGGTGCTGCTGTAAGCCAAGCGGTTTTGCTTATCGAACACAAAAACCTGCTCTTCTGGAAGCGCTGGAACTGAGTTGTCGTCAATGATGCGCAGCAATGCCTTGTCCACCTCCTTCACCGTCACCAATAGCTTCGCCGTGGTGACGGCACGACTTTCGAGCCTTTGATAGAACTCCTCTTTGCGGTAGCTGGCAGAGAACAGGTAAACGGCAAGCGAAAACAGTACTAAGATGGAAGCCGTAATGATGGAAAACCGTAGGGTGAGCTTAGTGAGTATGTTCATGGATGGAAATATCTTTCAAATAATAGCCCATGCCCGACTTTGTATGAATGAGCTTTGGCTCGAAGTTCTTGTCAATCTTTTTTCGGAGGAAATTGATGTAAACATCCACCGTGTTGGTGCCCGTGTCAAAGTTAAGTTCCCAAACGTGCTCGCTAATTTCGGAGCGGCTGGATACACGCCCGTAGCGGCGCATAAGAAACTCCAAAAGGTTGAACTCCCGAACCGTTAGCGAAATAGGAATGCCCTGTCTGGTCACGGTCTTGTCCGACAAGTTCATTTCAAGGTCGGCGGCACGCAGTAGAAGGTCTTCGGGCTTTTCCGAAGTAAGGCCTGCATTCCTTTTCAATGATACACGGATCCTTGCCAGCAATTCCCGAAAATCGAAGGGCTTGACGATGTAATCGTCCGCTCCTGCATCGAAGCCGCTGATTTTTTTATCAATGTCGCTCATCGCAGTCACCATGATGATTGGCACGGCAGTGCCCTTTTGCCTCAAGCTGCGGCATATTTCGTAACCACTCTTGAAGGGCAGGTTCAGGTCAAGCAAGATGAGGTCGTATTCCTTGGTTTCCGCCAAAAAACCTCCGATGGCCCCATCAGGTGCATGGTCAACGGTGAAGCCGTTTTCCTCCAAGCCCTTTTTCACAGCGGCGGCGACCTTGAGCTCGTCTTCGACGAAAAGTAGATTTGGCTGTTTCATTGTAACTTATTCAAAAAATACCATTCAAAGATCTGCAAAACGCTTCTCACTAGGCAAGACATAGCAATTAAATTAAAATTAAAATAGAATCAGCGCTTTATACTTCAGTCTTTTGACAACACTCATTTTTAGTCATAAGTACTTCGTTGTAAATAGTTTATATTAAGAACTTAGCAAAGTTGAACCCATAGCATTGATTTTCAAAACATTACCTCAATTCGCCAATTTCAATTAATTTCCAATTTCTACCTACAACCACCATTCAAAGATTTCAGTGTTATTTTGTTAAGTCACCTAACTTTACGGCACTTCAATAAAAAATAGCGCTACCAATGCACAAATCCATCCTCCTTCCCCTGCTGACGATCCTTTTCTTCTCCTGCAACCAAAACGTCCAGCAGTTCGCCGACACCATCCTCCTCAACGGCAATATCTATACGGTGGACGATGCCATGCCCACCGCCGAGGCCATCGCCATCAAGGACGGCCTCATCCTACAAGTAGGCAGCAACGCCGACATCGAAAAAATGAAGGGGGAAAAGACCGAGGTGATAGACCTGAAGGGCCAGTTTGCCATGCCGGGGTTCATCGAGGGGCACGGACACTTCAGCGGCATGGGCTACAGCCTGATTGACCTCAATTTCCTGAAGTCAAAAAACTGGGACGAAATCGTGGCAGCCGTGGCAGAGGCCGCCAAAAAGGCCAAGCCCGGCGAGTGGATAGTGGGCCGTGGCTGGCACCAGGAGAAATGGGACAAGGCACTCGAAAAGCACGTACAGGGCTACCCTTATCACAACCACCTAAGCGAGGTTTCGCCCAACAATCCAGTAGTGCTGCGCCATGCCAGCGGCCATGCCCTCATGGCCAACAAGGCCGCCATGGACGCTGCTGGCATCAGCAAGGAATCGCCAGACCCGCACGGCGGCCATATCGTGCGGGGACCGGACGGAGAGGCTATTGGCGTGTTCGAGGAGCGGGCAATGGAGGCCATTGCCAAGGTACATGAAGAGTACCTTGCTACCCTTTCACCTGAGGAACAACTGCACCGCTGGGAGCGGGGCATCGAGTTGGCGCAGCAAGAGTGCCTGCGGCATGGCGTCACCAGCTTTCAGGACGCTGGCTCGCATTTCGATGAATTGGAACGATACCGAAAAATGGCCGAAGAAGGCAAATTGCGCCTGCGCCTTTGGGCAATGGTGCGCCATTCATCCGAAGAACTGGCCAAGGGCTTTACCAATGATTTCCCAATGATTGATGTGGGCGACCGCCACTTCACCTGCCGTGCCATCAAGACGGAACTCGATGGTGCCCTCGGCAGCTATGGCGCTTGGTTGCTCGCACCCTATAACGACAAGCCGGGTTTCGAGGGGCAGAACACGACCACCATCGAAGAGGTGAAGGCCATTGCGAAACTGGCTTTTGACAAAAAAATGCAGCTCTGCGTCCACACCATCGGCGACCGGGCCAACCGGGAACTGCTGAACTTGATGGAGGAAATCACGAAGTCCGGCGGGAAGCCGCTGAACGACCTACGCTGGCGCAGCGAACATGCGCAACACATTGACCCGACGGACATCCCTCGGTTTGCGCAGCTTGGCGTCATCGCTGCCATGCAGGGCGTCCATTGCACCAGCGATGCGCCCTTCGTGGTCAAGCGCCTCGGCGAGGAGCGGGCAAGGACGGGCGCCTACCCATGGCAAAGCCTGTTGAAAGCTGGGGCCATCGTCGGCAATGGCACGGACGTACCCGTGGAGGATGTGTCGGCCCTTGAATGCTTCTATGCCAGCGTGACCAGAAAACGCCACCAGTCCAGTGACAATGGCTTGGAATTTTTTCCCGAACAAAAAATGACCCGTGCGCAGGCCATCCACAGCTATACCGCCGCCAATGCATACGCTGCTTTTGAGGAAGAATGGAAGGGAACGCTGACGGCTGGCAAGGTGGCAGACATCGTTGTGCTGAGCAATGATCTGATGAAATGCACGGACGAGGAGATATTGGGGACGAAGGTGGTGTGGACGATGGTGGGGGGCATTGTTCAATACAAAACTAATTGACTTGGCTGCGGCAACACCAATTTTCCCTGTATATGAAATGGCAAAGGGAAAGCCCATTTACTATAAGGGCTATAAGGAGTTCGGCTCAAAAGATGTTCCACGGCTCGATTCAACCGCCCAAGCCTTTTTGAAAAATAGGCTGGTCATAGAACTATACAAAAATTGATTATCCTATCAAAAAAAACTATGCCTTGCAATCTTTTGGAATAAGACTGCAGGCTATCGTGAGTTTACCTAGCAATTACAAATTTCAACGGAATTCTCTTATTCGATTTTAACAAATTCAAAAACCAAATCCCTTCGGGCAATTCTGAAACATCAAGCGTAATTGCTCCATCTTGTAGAATGGGTTGCATCTTCTTTGAGATATGTCCTATAGCGTTAATTACGTACACTTCGGATATTCCTTCAACATCTTTTAAGGCAATGCTTATCTTACCATCAGCAGGATTTGGAAAGACCGAAACTTGCCCCGTTTGAGGATGCGAAGGGTCATTTATCGCATTGGTATTGGTTAACACAATATCATCCACAATGGCTTCTGCAAAGGTTTTATTCTCCAAATATGGTGGCGTATCCTTGTTGAATGCCCAAACTTCAATCAGCAAACTATCCATGGAGGTCATTGCAAGGGGCATCCAAACCTGCTGTACGATTTTGGTCGCTACGGAGTCCTTCCAACCCCCAATTTTCACATAAAAACCGTTGGGCTGCCGCTGCTTTATCCTGATTTCGATGCGGCCATCCTCGATGCTGTCTATCCGCACGGAGGCCCCCGCATACAGGTAGAGCTGCGTGGGCAGGAACTTGACGTGGGCACAGCCCGGCCAAGTTGGCAAACCATTGGCATCACGGGCCGAAGAGGATATTTTCATGGAATACTGGCCTGAGATGGCGTCATCATATTTGGCCACCGGCTTAAAATCCGTGTAAAAATTATTGGTAGTCCAAGATATGGGGTTTTCGAGGAGTCGGGCATTGCCCACTCCTCAAAGCCGCCATTGGGTACTTGGGCCATCATGGTTTGGCTTGCGGCCATAACCAGTAAAACATAGCATATCAATTTCATAATTTTAAAAAGTTAAACGATGAAATATACTGGGTTAAAAAAAGTCTTTTATCCGTGCCTCAAACTTGCCGTTGAGGAAATTTACACGCTCGGAATGCGGTGCACTGGGGTTCTGACCTTTTAGAATAAAATGAAGTTCAAAATTGCCTCGCACTTCCCGGCATTCCAAATCAAGCTGCAAAACCTCCACGAAGCTGGCGCAGTTCGTGTCCAAGTCCCATTCGGCTTCGCCTACGTCACCATCATCGGATGAAAGGCCATAGTAGGCTGAATTGATTGGATGGTAGCCAGACTCTACTGGAATTCCTAAATTAATCATCTCCCTTTGGAAGATATAATATGGAAACCAATAATCAGCATAAGTCTCGAAACGCAAGCCCATGCCAGCAATACCTATTGTTGCATGGTTATTAAACGTCCAATCCGAAGCCCCTAAGCCAGGTACTTCTTTGGAGGCAGTGGCCAGAAAGCAGTCCTGTATATAGTCTCGTGGCTCCAAGTCGTAGGAGGTCTTGAATCCTGAGGTATCATCACATGTTGGAAGCATAGCTGCGGTTGGTTCTTTAACAAATAAACGCCCCGCTGGCTTGTATATTTCCTTTTCACATCCCAACCAAATCAAAACCGATGCTACCGGGTATAAAATGCTTGATTTGAACATTCGGTATTTGTTTTTGACAACCACTTTAAAAAAAGTCTTTTATTCGAGCTTCAAACTTACCGTTGATGAAGTTCACCCGCTCGGAGTGTGGTGCACTCGTGTTTTGGCCATCTAACCTAAAATGAAGTTCAAAATTGCCTCGCACCTCCCTGCATTCAAGGTCGAGTTGCAAGATCTCCACGAAACTAATACAGGTCGTATCCAAATCCCATGCTGCCTGGCCAACGTCACCATCAGCCGTCACTCGTCCGTAATAGGAGGAATTAATAATGTGAAATCCTTGCTCAAGAGGAATGCCTAACGTGATCAATTCTCTTTGGAAAACATTTGGAAACCCATAATCAGCATAAGTATCAAATCGGAGGCCCATAATATCACCGTTCAATCCAATAGTGGATAAGGTATTAAATGTCCAATCAGCAGTTCCCAAACCAGGCACCTCTTTAACGGCTGTGGCCAAAAAACAGTCTTGAATATGATCGAATGGCTCCAGGTCGTAGGAAGTCTTGAAGGCTGAAGTGTCATCACAGATTGGAAGTACCATGACAGGAGGGGGTGCAATTTCTTTAGGCAGTAATTGGCTCGATATGTCTTTTTCACAACCAAGCAACCCTAAAACCAATGCAACAACTGCCGCTAAGTTTGATTTGAACATTAGGTAATTATTTGTGGCAGATGGGGTACTGGTTTGTTTTCTTTAAAAACAAACCAGTACCCCATCTCAAATTAGCGAACTATCGCCAGTTTCAAACTGACGTCTTTTTCTTTGCCTTTTATTTTAAGAAACCAAAGACCGGGAGAAAACCCCGAGACATCGCAGGTCAATTCACCGTCGGAAAATTCGGTGGGGTTGACCAGCTTGGTCACCAAACCTGTGGCGCTGATGGCGGTGATATTTTCGACTGCACCAAAATCGCTCAATTGAATTCTAATTTTATCAAAAGCGGGGTTGGGAATGATTTTGTAGCCCTTACTCATCATATCGTCCTCCAACACTTGTTCGTTGCTCCTCACGCATGCGGAGTTTGGCTCGCAGAAAATCAATTTTAAGTGCTGCACTTCACATGAGCCAGTCGTAACCCTGAGTTTCAGATAAAACTTGGGGCAATTCGGAGGAGAAGGCAAACTCAAGTTTGGACTATTCGACCCGATGGCGGTATAAGTACCCAAATAAGTTGGCGACCAAGACCATTGATAAGTATATGGCCCAAGGCAGTCAAATATAAGACCAATACTCGGTAGCTCCTGGACGCCTGGATCTACGGAAGCGGTGGCCGTAAATGGGCAGCCAAAACCTATTTGTGAGCTATGGGTATAGGTCGCACCAAAATATGTTGGGGGGTTGTTGCTGGCCACAATACAAAACGCACCATCAATTTGTGCCGCATTATCCCTTGTACCAGTTTCGCCAGTTGACTCACCCGTGTCTGGATAATTAACATCGGGATTAGAGAAATAAGGTATTCTTACAGAAACTCCAGATGCCATCATTGTGCCCGTCGTATTGCTTTGTAATCTTTTCCCATTCGCACAGGCTGGAGATGTATTACCATCATACCCATGCTTACATCCAAAATGGTGGCCCAATTCATGGGTATATGTAGCTCTATCAATAGCGTATGATTGAACACATGCAAACTTGCCCCCTGTGAAAGCCGGGTCGGTGTCGCTGGTAGCGTTACCAAGTCCATAGCCATCTCCATTTCCATTAAAAGGTATGTTAACCAACACTATCCCGACATCTGCCCCATATTGTTGTAAGGTAAGGACAGCATGACTTGGCATGCCATTGACAGGGTCATTCAAGTCCCCACAGTCATTATTTATAATATTACCCCCAACTCCAAATGGGAAAGCAGGTGTATAATCAATAAACCTGAACCTTGCCCTTTTGCCAACTATTTGGCTGTTAGCCAAAGCCAAGTTGAATTCCATAGCTTCCAAATAGGTAAACCATCCGCCAAAAATGCCATAGGTGTCATTGAGCCATTGCTGAGCAGTTGGCGTTATCATGTAAAGCACATCCAATACGCCAGAACCGCAATTGTCTTCACAATAACCAGCTGGGATGGAAGGCGTCTCAGGTTCGCTATTTAAACAATCTGATGATTCCGATGAGTAGATCTTTTTGATTAGGAGTCCCTTTGAATTACCAAGCGGGTAAAGTTCATAGGTGTTAGAACCAAGGTTCAGAGTGCCCCCTTTCCCAATGGAAGTAGCGCATAGTGAAATTTGCCCCAAGCTGTTTTTGCCCGTAATGGCGTAGTCAGTGCCACTGGTGAAAAAGGAGCCAACTAGGTCGAAGACCATTTGCTGCCCGCCATTTTCGTCGGGCAGGGTAATGCGAATCTTGCCATCGCTCCCAACAAGGTCTCCAGTGGCCCAAGTGATATGCTGCAAGGTTCCAGCAATCGCTTTTGAGTTGGCATAGTTTAGCACTTTCATCTGGTCCGTTGTTAAACCTGTGTAGGGATTAACGAATGAAAATGCCGAGGTCGTCTGTGCAAATAGCCCTGCCTGACATAAGGTAAAAAGTAGCAAGGTTAGCCCTATAAGCCGGAGGGGGGGCGGAGTGCCCATTCTGGACTGATGAATCACTTTCATACTAATACAATATTTGATAATAAAATAACAAGCCTGAGCACGCTCAAGGTGATTGTTTTCGATATTGTTTGGAGATAAAGCCTATCTCAAGGCTTTATTTCAATATTGTTTGTGTGGTAAAAATAAATAATGCCGCAAGATAAGCACCTAACATATTAAATCCTAACGCTTCAGTGATTTTTTCAATTTCTGATGAGTAAATCCCTCTTGCCAATCCCTCACTCAAAATCCCCCTCCCCCACCGAGGCCTCCATCGTCTTGCTCGAACCCGCCACCATCTTGTCAATAGCCGCCATCTCCGCCTTGGTCAAGTAGCGCCATTTCCCCACGGGTATATTGTCCAATTTCACGTTCATGATGCGGGTGCGTTTCAGCTTCGTGACCTCGTAGCCGAGATACTCGCACATGCGCCGAATCTGGCGGTTCAGACCCTGCGTGAGGATGATTCGAAATCCAAACTTATCTGTTCTTTCGACCTGGCATTTCTTCGTCACGGTGTCGAGGATGGGCACGCCAGCCCCCATCCTTCGTATGAAATCGTCGGTGATGGGCTTGTCCACCCGCACCCAATATTCCTTTTCGTGGTTGTTGCCAGCCCGCAATATCTTGTTGACGATATCGCCATCGTTGGTAAGAAAAATCAGGCCCTCCGAGGGCTTGTCCAAGCGCCCGATGGGGAAGATGCGCTTGGGGTAGTTGATATAAGTGATGATATTCCCTTTTACATGGGTCTCCGTGGTGCAGGTGATGCCGACGGGCTTGTGAAAGGCAATATAAATAGGTGCTTCCTTGCTTTTCAAGGGCTTTTTGTCAATCAAGACCGTGTCGCCCTCCCGTACCCGATTGCCCAAAATGGCCACCACGCCGTTGATGGTCACCCGCCCGTCCTTGATGAACACGTCGGCTTCTCGGCGGGAGCAATAGCCCGTGTCGCTGATGTACTTGTTTAGGCTGGTGGTTTCGGTGTGGATTTGGGACATAAGTAGATTTACGATTTTGGATTTACGATTTACGATTGCGCAACTAATTGCGCTTAAATCAAAATCTAACCTAATTTTGATTGGCTACTTATTTAGAATGGTTCAGTCCAATACCTTGAATTCCATCGCATTAGGCTCCCCTTTTGCGATTATGATTTCCAATTTATAATACCCCGGCTCCAGCCAAGTCCCATTCGGTGCAGAATCCGTACCGCAGATGCCTTGGCAATTGGCACCCGTGAAGTGCCGTTTGCCGTTCACCGTGCCCACGGCCTCTACCAGTGCATAGCCGTACTGCTGCCCCAACTCCTCGTAACGATAGTATTCGGGGGAAGTCTGGCCTTTTTTCAAATCGCCCACTTCTACCCTACTCACGGTCAAATCCTCCACGTCGGCCCCGGTCTTGTTCTCGAACTTGACCAACACGGCATCTGCTGCGGGCAAGTCTTCGCTCTTGCTGCAAGCGAACAGGGTCAAGACAGCCAATAAAACGATGGATTGAAAAATGCGCATAATTGATTTTTGTGTACAAACACCTAAAACGCCTTTCAGCTTACCGACTGGCCGTTTTTTAACCGAAAAAACTGCCTAATGTCTTGAGGTCAACATTTCCGCCGCTCAGGATGATGCCAACCCGCTTGTCTGCCACCGCTTTTTTTTCCTTCAAAATAGCGGCCAATGCCACTGCCCCGCTCGGCTCGACCACGATTTTCATGCGTTCCATCAGCAGGTGCATGGAATCCCGTATTTCCTCCTCCTCCACCAGCACGATGCGCTTTACATGGTCACGGATGATGGGCCAGGTCTTGTCGCCGAGCGAGGTGCGCAGGCCATCGGCAATGGTCTGGGGGTTGGTCTGCGGCACGATTTGGCCAGCCTGCTTCGACTGCCAGGCATCGTTGGCGCCCATCGGCTCGCCCGCCCACACGCTTGTTCTTGGAGAAAATTGGAGGGCTGCTAAAGCTGTGCCAGCCACCAGCCCGCCGCCGCCAACGGGGGCGATGATGATATCCAGGTTATCAATGTCTTGTAGTAACTCCAGCGCCGCCGTGCCCTGCCCCATGATGACGTTGCCGTCGTTGAACGGGTGGATGAACGTGGCCCCTGTGCGCTCCACGACCTTGGCCAAGGTGTCTTCCCGTGCCTGCAAGGTAGGCTCGCACTCGATGATTTCGCCGCCATAGCCCCGCACTGCCGCTTTTTTCACTTCGGGCGAATTCGACGGCATGACGATATAAGCCGGGATGCCCAACATTTGCGCAGCAAGTGCCATTGCCTGTGCAAAATTGCCACTCGAATGGGTGGCCACGCCCCGTTGTCGCTGTTCCTCTGTCAGTTGCAGGATGGCATTGGCAGCGCCCCGCATCTTGAAGGCACCCATTTTCTGGAAGTTCTCGCACTTGAAAAACAGGGAAGCCCCCGCCATGCGGTCGAGGGTCTGGCAGGTCAGCACGGGGGTACGGTGGATGAAAGGCTGAATGCGTTGATGAACGGTGAGCATGGCAAGGATTGAAGGATTGAAGGACTGAGGGATTGAAGGAATTTGCACGTCAAGCGACCTTCAATCCCTCAGTCCTTCAATCCTTCAATCCTTGTTTATTTCGTCAGTGAAAGAATCTTGTCGAGGTTTGGCGACAAAATGATTTCTGTCCGGCGGTTCTTGGCCTTGTTGGCTTCCGAGTCGTTGGGCACGGCGGGGTGGTGCATCCCACGGCCAGAGGCGGTCATGCGGTGGGGCATGACACCGCTTAGGGACAGCGTCCGCACGACGCTGAGCGCACGGTCGGTGCTGAGGTTCCAGTTGTATTCCACGCCGCCGGCGTTATCGGTATGGCCTTCGACGATGATTTCGATGTCGGGGTTGTCGTTCAGGGCCTTGGCGAGTTTGCCCAGTGCCTCCACGCCTTTAGGCTCCACCTTGTCGCTGCCCGATTTGAAGAGCAGGTTCTGGCTCATGGACACGTATATTTTCCCGTTGCGCTCCTCCACGCTCAAGTCGGAGGCGTTGAAGCCCCGGAGGGCGGTGTTCAAGCTGGTACGGAGGGCATCCATTTGGGCTTGTTTCTCAGAGACGAGGCGCTCCAATTCGGCCACCCGTTGCTCACGGGTCATCAGGTCGGCCCGCATGGTTTCGAGGTTGGAGTTCTGGGTACCAATGGCGCCTTCCAGCCCTTCCAACTGCCGCTGCTTGCGGCGCATTTCCTCGTAACTGGCGGCAACTTGGGCTTCATAAGCCGTCTTATCGGCGGAGTATTGGGAGAGCAATTTGGCATTCTCCTTGGCCGCCACCTCGAATTGGGCAGCCAATTGCTCGTTGTAGTTTCGCATGATATTGAGTTCCGACTTCTGCTGTTCCAAGGCGTTCTTGGCCTGTACGAGCTGGGCCTCAGCCTGCCGGAGCTTTACCGTCAGTTCCTCGTTTTCTTGGCCCGTGGTCCGCAGGTTCTCGTACTCCGCCCGGAAGTGGTCACGGGCCGTCTGCATGTCCTTGTATTTCTGGGTGGAAACGCAGCCGGTGCCCAAGGTGGCTGCAACGGCCAAAACGCACAGTAAGTTGTTGATTTTCATAGGAAAATGATTTTGTGATACGGGGGACAAAGGTAGTGCGGTTTGTTGGATTTTGCCATTGTTTAATGCTTGGCTTGCCCTTTGATGGGGCTTTTAGGCCACCAGAACGGAAAGCGCCCTCTAAAAACCACCGAGGCCATCAACCCGGAAACGGGGAGGCACCAAGCGGCATCGCCAAAAGGAGGGGGAAGTAGAATGGCGGTTGGGAGGTGAGATTTTGGCGATTTCGCACTTCTGATGGGGAAAAGTTAGGTGGGGTAGCGGGATATGTCGTGACGGGATACTAACTTGCGGCGTTTGAAAAACCCATTGCCCATTCATTTAATCCAGAACAAATGACCGACTCCTCCTCCAAGGGGAATTTTTGGTTCCTCGAAAAAGACTTCCCATTCCTAAAGAAAATCGCTGACCTAGCGGAATTCTATGCCTATTCTGACCGTTCGTGTGCCTTGATTAAGATGCGGCTTTTTGCCGAAAAAGTCACCGACGTGTTGTTCTGTGAACACTTTTTGGACTACCCAAAAGACAATACCTTCCACGAACGCCTGCTGGTGCTCAGGGGCGAAGGTATCCTCGACGATGCCAAAAGCGCATGGTGATTGATGGCAAGGACTACTCGTTCGACCTGCTTTTTTACCACCGAAAGTTGAAGCAGCTGATTGCCATTGACCTGAAGATTGGGAAATTCGAGGCGGGCTACAAAGGCCAAATGGAACTCTACCTCCGCTGGCTTGAAAAAAATGAAACCGAACCCGGTGAGGAGCAGCCCATTGGCCTTATTCTCTGTGCAGAAGGCAACGACGAGCAAATTGAACTGCTTCAACTTGACAAAACGAACCTAAAAGTAGGCAGGTACATCACGGAAGACCTGCCAAAATACCGTTGAAGCGGAAACTCCACCAGTCTTTCATTGCGTCCAAAAAACAAATCGAACACAGGAACCTGTAAGACGATTGGGTTAAAAACCGCAGTTTTATGCAAAACACCACCCGCATCCTCAACTGTTCCACCTCCCTCGAAAACTACTACCTGTGCATCGAGGAGAAGGTCACTGGCTTCACCCGCAGGGGCGCACAGTCCGGCGACCTGATTTTCCTTGCAAGCGGGGCAAGAAGCTGTTCTGCGGCGCTCGCTTCACCCTTGATGAGGTCACCGACCGCAAATGCCGACAGCGAGTTGACAGTGTATATTGCCAAAAAAAAAGCCCTTGCATTTGCAAGGGCTTTCAGATTTTGTGGCGGGAGCAGGACTTGAACCTGCGGCCTTCGGGTTATGAGCCCGACGAGCTACCAACTGCTCCATCCCGCGATATTAGTTGATTCAAACCCGTTTGTTTGAATGTGGGTGCAAAGATAAGGCAATAATTCGCAACGCCAACTCTTTTTTGAAATTAGCCCAAATTATTTTTTTGCGTTCAGCAAATCCACCACAACTTTGGTGATGTCGTTCTGTACACCGGCTGAAAGGATGGCACTGGCGAGGCCCCCTTTGTACAGCACATAGTCATAGCCATTGGCTGTTCTTAGGGAATCGGTGATGTTTTGGATATCCCCGATGAACTTGTCGTTGAACTTGGTTTGCTCTTCGTCCATTTCCTTGCTGGCCTTTTCCCGGAGGCTCATGATGGCATCCTGTTTTTTCTTCAGGCTCTCCTGGTATTCCATCTCCTGCTTGGGGGTGATGGTGCCGCTTTCTGCTTTTTGGGCAGCTTCCATGTATTCTTTTTCAAATGCTTTCTCCTTTGCTGCCAAAGAAGCTCGCACATTGGTGGCCTTTTTCTCCATTTCCTTGATGATGGCCTGGTAGGCAACGCTGTTTTCGTGCAAGCTGTCAATGTCCACGAAAACGATGCTCAATGGTTTTCCAGGCACGGCCGGGTCGCTTGGCTGTTCTTGTGAAGGGGCAGCGGGCTTCTTCGGCCCAGAAAACTTGTCGAAAAAAAGGTAGGCGACTGCGAGGAGCAGTACGGCATTAACGATAAGGGAAAGGTTCTTCATAAAGTCTGTTGCTGTTTTTTGCGCAAAGTTAAGTGAAATGGCGTTGATTTTGCTTTTTTGAGGAAGTCACTTTTTCCTTGCCACGACCTTCATCCAAACTTTGTTGACGCCGCAAGACCAGCCAGATAGGTCGGCCTTCTCTATTTGGATGAAATTGATGCTGTATTGGCGCTGCCCTAACCCAGTATTTTTGAACACCTCGCTGATGGCCTTTGCCCTTCGACTGTTCAGCTTTTTACCTTCTTTGGCTATCGCTATTTCTAAAAACTGGTTCGGGAATTTGGAAAAATTGTAGGCTATTTTCATCAAGCTTATTTCATCTACAGGGGATAAGTGGGAACCACCGTTTTCAAAACCAACCTTGACGCAGTTATTGGCAATAATTTTGGGCAAATCATTATAGCTTTTTGCTTCATCAGTCTTCAAAAATTGCATTTTGGTGCTGAACTTAGCAGCGCCGAGTCGGTTCTCAAGTATCAATTTCTCCTTTTCAAATTGATGCTTCGGCACCTGAATGGTGTCAGCATTCAACATGGGTTGCAAATTCTCGCAATCAATAGGGATGATGTCAGATACATTGTCAACGAGGAGGTTCCCATTGTAAAACGCCGTAGCACCTTTTAGGTAATATGCTTCCAGTGTAAGATAATTGAGTGAATCCAATGATTTTACTTGAAAGGTATATTTCACCCAATTATCATTAAAAATAGCGGGCGACACGGCCAGCAACTCCTTTTGCCCGCATGGGCTGAGACCTCCCCAGATGCGAAGTGCCACTGGTTTATTATAATCAACCGGCTCATTGGTGGCACGACTGATGCTCAACAAATGGTCAGACTTGCATAACTGCACACTAAATGAATAGCATTGCCCCGCTTGAAATGGCACTTCCAACTTTTGGCCTACTTGCTCGTATGTGCCGTTGTCCCGGACCACCATGCCAATGTAGGAAATACCTTCATGCGGTCTTTGTGTTACCCCAAACAAGCCTTCTGGCACCGGGTGCGTGTCGGGCGGTGACTCACCGTTGAAGGTGCAACTGAACCAGCCGCCGGGCAATACACCATAGCCCACATTTCCCTCGAAGGACGGGTTGGCGAGGAGGATAGGGGCAGGCGAATGGGTAACAACCTGACCGTGGGCTAAGCTGCAAAGCATCCCAAACCCGAGCGTTATCAATGGTATCCGCATGACGAATCGTTTAACGCAAACCTCCAAACCTCATACCTCCAAACCTCATTTACTTTCCGTGGCAAGCCTTGTATTTCTTCCCGCTGCCACAGGGACAAGGGTCATTTCGTCCCACTCGTGGCTCGCTGTGCTTTACGGTTTCTTGTTTCGCATGTTGGGATACACCCTCAGCAGCGGCCCTTGCACGGGCTTCGGCCTCGGTCACTGGGGCTCCGCTGCTGCCTTCGCCGGGGCGGCCCATGCGCAGCTTGCTTAGGTCAACCCGCTGTGGCTCACGGGCCTGCTGCACCTGCTGGTTGGCGGGCATGGCGAGCATACCCTGCGAGAGGTAGGAGGTCACTTCTTCGTTGATACGATAAACAAGGTCTTCAAACAACTTGTAGGCCTCCATTTTGTAGATGACCAAGGGGTCTTTCTGCTCAAAGCTGGCCGACTGCACGGATTCCTTCAGTTCGTCCATGCTGCGCAAATGCTCTTTCCATTTTTCATCCAAAATAGCAAGGGTAATCGCCTTTTCGATGTCCCGCATCAGACTTTTCCCGTTTGACATTATGGCGTCCTCCAGTTCGGCTGCGATGGGCAGCATACGGGTACGGCCATCGCTGTAGGGCACTGCTATGCGGCGATAGCGTTGGCCTTCCCGCTCATGTACCTGCCTCACGGTCGGCAACAAGACGTTGATGATGTGCTGCTCCTTCCTGTGGTAGAAATCGTAGAACTCCTGCTGGAAACGGTCCACGAGGTCATCCACCTTGCCGCTGTTGAACTCCTGCTCGGTGAATGCCGGTTCAAAACCCAACTCGCCGATGCAGTCCTGGCGGAATGCGTCAAAATCGCCGTTGGCCTTGTGCGAGGAGAGGATGCTCTCTGTCATGCCCCTGAACATCATGTCGAGGTCAACCTGCAGGCGCTCGCCACTCAGTGCATTGTAGCGTTTCTTATAAATGGCCTCCCGTTGGATGTTCATCACGTCGTCGTATTCGAGGAGGCGCTTGCGTATGCCGAAGTTGTTCTCTTCCACCTTCTGTTGCGCCCGTTCGATGCTCTTCGTCACCATGGAATGCTGGATGACGTCGCCCTCTTGGTGGCCCATTTTGTCCATCAACCCGGCGATGCGCTCGCTCTGGAAGAGGCGCATGAGGTTGTCCTCCAGGGATACGTAGAACTGCGTTGAACCCGGGTCACCCTGACGGCCAGAACGTCCCCTGAGCTGGCGGTCAACCCGGCGACTGTCGTGGCGCTCGGTGCCCACGATGGCAAGGCCGCCGACCACTTCCGCACCGGGCTTGAGTTGGAAGGCACCGGCCAGTTCGTGCTTGTCGCTGTCAATCACAAGCTCCATGCCCGTGCCCCGCTGCTTGAGGGTGTATGGGTAGCCACCCTTGCCGCCACCGGTTTTCACCACATCGAAGAGGGTGGCAGGGGCCAATTTGATGTCCGTACCACGGCCTGCCATGTTGGTGGCGATGGTCACGTTGCCATGTCCGTTCTCGTCCTGCTGGCCCGCCTTGGCCACGATGAAAGCCTCCCGTTGGTGCTGCTTTGCGTTGAGCACCTCGTGCTTCACGCCCCGCATGGAGAGCAGGCGGCTGAGTTTTTCGGAAATATCCACCGAAGTGGTACCGACCAGCACGGGGCGACCTGCCTTGCTCAAAATGGCTATTTTGTCAATGACCGAATTGTATTTTTCACGGGCCGTCTTATAGACTTCGTCCTCGGCATCGAGGCGCTGGATGGGCCGATTGGTTGGGATGACGGATACGTCCAACTTGTAGATGTCCCAAAGCTCCTTGGCCTCCGTTTCAGCCGTACCTGTCATGCCACAAAGCTTGTGGTACATGCGGAAGTAGTTCTGGAGGGTGATGGTAGCGTAGGTCTGGGTGGCTTCGCCAACTTTTACGTTTTCCTTGGCTTCCAACGCCTGGTGGAGGCCATCGGAATAGCGGCGGCCTTCCATCATACGCCCCGTGGACTCGTCCACGATTTTCACCTCGCCTTCTATCACCACATATTCCTCGTCTATTTCAAAAAGGGTGTAGGCTTTCAGCAACTGGTGCATGGCGTGGAGGCGGCTCGACTTCACGGCATACTCTTGCGAGAGCTTCAGTTTGGCTTCTTCTTTTTCAGCTTTGTCAAGTTCCGGGTTGTTGCCAATCTCGACCATGCGGGCGGCGAGGTCGGGCATGATGAAAAAGCTGGGGTCGTCCTTGCCACGGGCCAGCCACTCGGCGCCGTTGTCGGTGAGTTCCACGCTGCGGTTTTTCTCGTCAATGGTGAACAGCAGCGGTTCGTCCACGAGGTGCATGTTTTTCGAGTTCTCCTGCATGTAGAAGTTCTCGGCCTTTTGCAGCATGACCTTCACGCCCTCTTCGCTGAGGAACTTGATGAGCGGGCGGCTCTTTGGCAATGCCCTGTGCGCACGGAGCAGTGCCATGCCCGCCTCACCTTCATCGTGGCCATTATCGCCTTCCGCAAAAAGTTTTTTGGCTTCCGCCAAATATTGGTTGGATATCTTTTGTTGCGCAGCAAGCAACTTCTCCACTTCTGGTTTCAGGTGCTTGTACTCCTGCTCCTCTTCGCCTTCGCCCACTGGGCCGGAGATGATGAGCGGGGTACGTGCGTCGTCAATGAGCACGGAGTCCACCTCGTCCACCATGGCGTAGTGGTGTTTGCGCTGCACCATTTCATCGAGGGAGCGCACCATGTTGTCACGCAGGTAATCGAAGCCGAATTCATTGTTGGTGCCATAGGTGATGTCGCACATATAAGCCTTGCGGCGCTGTTCGGAGTGCGGCCGGTGCTTGTCAATGCAATCAATCGTGAGCAGCAGGAACTCCATCACGGGCCCGATCCACTCGCTGTCACGACGGGCAAGGTAATCGTTCACCGTCACGACGTGTACGCCTTGACCGCTGAGGCCATTGAGGTAGGCGGGCAAGGTGGCCACGAGGGTTTTTCCTTCGCCCGTTGCCATCTCGGAGATTTTTCCTTCGTGCAAAACGGAGCCGCCGATGAGCTGCACGTCGTAATGCACCATGTTCCAGGTTATATCGCCCCCGGCGGCCTGCCAGGAGTTCCGCCAGATGGCCATGTCGCCCTCGATTTTCACGTACCCCTTGTTGGGACTGGCGGCGAGGTCACGGTCGTGCTGGGTGGCCTGAACGGCGAGGGTCGGGTTCTCCTTGAAGCGGCGGCTTGCCTCCTTCACCACGGCGAAGGCTTCGGGCATGAGTTCTTTGAGCACCTCTTCGAGGTGCTTGTCCCGCTCTTTTTTCAGGGTGTCCACCTCTTTGAAGAGGTCTTCTTTCTGGTGGATGTCTTCGGTTTCACGGGCCTGCACAAGTACGGCTTCTATATCCTGGTCAATGCCCGCCAAGTGGTCGGCGATGCGCTGGCGGAATTCGAGCGTCTTGTTGCGGAGCTGGTCGTTAGAGAGGTTTTGGAGTTTCTCCCATTCCTCGTTTACGGCATCCACGACGGGGGAGTACTTGTCGTAATCCCGTTCGTGTTTAGACTTGAAAAGCGATTTGAAAATACCAAACATGATGCTATTGCGGATTAGGGATTGAGGATTGTGGATTGGGTTCCTTTTCTGTCATTCCCGTAGGGAACCCAATCCGCAATCTGCAATCGAAAAAGGTGTGCAAAGATAGAATAAGCGAGGCAGTGTGGGGTGGGATTGTTCAGCACAATTTGTTCCGCAAAGAAATACCTGACGGGGTGTCAGGGATTGTGTTGGCCTATCGTCCAAAGTTGCTGAATATTTTCAAAAACGAATGGCATAATGGCAGGTTGGGGTCAAATGGAAATGGGCCGATGGAGTTTCCCCCATCGGCCCATGCTGATTTTTTGGCTCGTCCTACAACATCAAGGCCGCAACTGGCGCTTGTTCCGCCGCCTTTCAAACCCTGAGATGAAGGGGCCTTGTGGTTTCTCCTTGCCGGGGTGGCAGTCCCAAGCATCGGGCGCATAGACTTTTGAGAAGAAGTATAGCGACTTGTCGTTGCCGGGGTCGAGTATGCTGATGTCGTTGCCAGGGTTGCAGTTCTTTGAGTTGGGCATGATGTTGAACGGGTCGTCGTTCGACATCAGGTAGAGTTCATCGGGGCATTCCCCCGTCTTGCTGGCAAAGGTGAACAACAGGGTTTCCTCCCCTGCCCTGAACTGCATGGGTGGGTCTGCGTTTTCCAAACCGAAACTGATATAATCAGCATCAGGGTTCTCGATGGGTGTGCCCACGTACGAGTTCTGCACCCAGGTGCCACTGAAGGATTTCAAGTTGTTGAACTGCATTTGCGGTGGGGCTACGAGCGTCACCTGCCCCGACCCAATGATGAGGTATTCAGATGGGCTGACACCCTCGTCTGGCGTGGCGAAGACGCCCCATGCCGAGCTGTCCTGCAGCCATTGGAGTTTGAAATTGATTTGGGAAAATGCAGGTGCGGCATAAAGGCAAGATGCCAGCAGCGCCAGTTTGGCGAGCGATTGAATGGAAACCATGGATGTGCTGAGTTTTAAGGAACTTGCGGGGGGAGGGTGACAAAAAGGTTAACGGGCACTAAAACGCAAGATTAGTGCCAGATGGTACTTTCCGGGGCGTTAAGGTTGTGTTACCGAGTAAAGACCCCGGCATCGGGCAACGACAACCAGCTTTTTGCTTCGGAACTGTACAATATGAAGCTGCAGGCACGGCTTACGGTATTGAGTGCCTGCAACTCCGGCAGCGGGGAAGTGTGGCTGGGCGAAGGCACCATGAGCCTCGCAAGGGCTTTTGCCTTTGCAGGCTGCACCAGCTTGGTCACCAGCCTGTGGAGCATTTCCGACCAGGCTACTTCGCAAATGATGGCCAATTTTTATCAATCCCTTAAACAGGGCAAGGAAAAGCACGAGTCGCTGCGGGAAGCAAAGCTGAAATACCTCGAATCTTCAAGTGCAGAATATGCCAAGCCGATTTATTGGGCAGGGTTCGTAATGGTGGGCGATACGGAGGCGCTGCCAACTGGGTTTTTCAAACCGGATTACCTGCTCTATTTTATCGGTGCATTTCTATTGGCCCTTGCCTTATTTGCCGTCATCAAATACGTAAAAAGGCGTTAATTAGGCGATTGACCACTGGCCAACAGCAGGGTCTTGTTCCAACCAAACACCTGTTTCTATCGCCCGTTTTCACTGGGGTTGCAGCATTCAATAATGGCATTTTTCTGGAATTTCAACCGTCCATCTGCAATTATTCCCTCATTGTGACCTTTATTTGCATTGCTGCAATCAAGATAAGCAGTTTCGAGTTATCAGTTACGAGTTGCGAGATAGTGCAAAGACTTGATATTCAATGCTTTGTCAAAAAATCAAAATCTAAACTAAATTAGTCGAGGTCATAAAAATAATAGAAAATGAAAATATGAAACGCACTATGATTAAACATGGCTTTGACCTGCTAAAAAAAGAAAAGGGCTACTCCAACGCCAAGGTCAAGGAAAAACTCGAAACCCTTGGGGCTGAAATAGCCAGATCAACCATCAGCAACATCCTTACGGGCAAGCCTACCAGCGATGCAACCTTGTTGCAAGTCGCCAACAAGCTCCAGGAATTGACAATGATGGAACTGGGCCATGTATGGGATGGCAACCAGTTCATCTTCCAGCCACCTACCGACTGGCAATCACAACCAGTACTCCCTACCTCGCCCAATAGCCCTTCCTTGGTGATAAAGCCAGGCTTTGCATTTCATGACAAAGGACGCCTTGAAATCAAGGAAAAAGTAGCGTTCATGCAGCTTGCCGAAAAAGAGGTCATCGAATTCGGCGTCACCTTGAATACCTTTTCCAATTATTTCGATAGCAGGAGCGATGATGAGTTTGCGGGGCAGATTAAGCAATTGCTCGAAAACGGCGTCTGCTTCAAATGCTATTTGCTCGACCCGGACAGCAATGTGGCCAGGGTTTATTTCAATGACAGCACTGCCCGTAAAAATGATGAAAGCAAAATCAGGTCTGCCATGGAGCGGCTACGTGCCCTGAAAGCGAAGTTCGATAACAGCCCATCCACCAAGGGTAAATTCCAGGTCTTTAAATACGCCCATATCCCCAACAATTACTTCCTTGCAGTTGACGGCGAGCACCTGATGCTGTCGCACTATATCTATGGGGAGAAGCGGGCCAATTGCCCGGTCATCGAACTGCACAAAGTCGAAACCCCTACCCTCTTCCGCCGCTACTACGACTCCTTGGAAAAGCTCATTGCGGACGCAAAACCGATATGAACCGAGTAAGTTTCCCCTAATTCCTGTAAAATATCGTCAATTTGGGTAAAAAAATGGCAGTTCCGATATAAGGTTTTGCATTTTTTTCGGTGAAATCTTTTGCCACCAAATGAATTCAGTCGGGTGACACTTATCGAGTCACCTTGTTAAAAATTATAACAATCAAAGAATATAAAACACTGAATACAAACAAATTGCAGAGATATTTTCTATTATCATTCATTGTAGTTTCTTTTATCGGCAACACAAGACACCTACTACTGAACCCATAATCTTTTCAGGCAGCAAGGCTTTTCGAGATGAAAAAGCCCTTTTATGTATTTGTACGTACCCTTATTGTAAAATATCATTGCACCGCATTATGAAACACTATTTTCACCAGCTTATTTAACCACCTTTTGTTCTACACATTGGCATTCAATCAGCTTAAAATGAACATACAATGGAATCGAACAGAAAACACTTGATGGATAAGTTCTTTGAGCATTTGAACCAATCATTTGGGGCCTGGTGCTCGACGCACGAAATGCCGAACTCTGAGGACTGCTTTCTCACCTTTCTCATTGACCAAGACCTGATACCGCCCACCAATATCCTTAGATACACGGTACAATTGGAAATGAGCCGATTGTGCAAGGAAAACAGCCTTCAAAAAACCCATAATGTAGAAATCCTGGCCCACAGGTTCAACTTGTCGGAAAGGACCATTTGGAACATCCTTAAACATGCAAATACCACGAACCTCAAACAACAACGACAACACCATAATAAGTAGCCATACTCTTGAAGTAAGCAGTCTCCTATTGCAAAATGATAACAATTTTGAGAATATGTAAACAGTAGGTGGAAAAATAAGCACATAGCGTTTGGGAGACTGCTTCTCTTTTTTTATCCGAGGAAAACCCGAAAAACCAAGAATTTTTTCACACTTATGAACTTAGCTATCATCACCCCTATACAGGTGGAACTCGATGCCGTCCTTGCCAAAGTTCCCGCCTACAAGGAAGAAATTCTAGAAGGAATCAGGTACCTGCACGTACCATTTAAGGGCCTTCACCATTCCTTCAACTTGGTACTGCAATTGGGAGGGGCCAAGAACGAGAACACGGCCTTGGCCACCGAAAAAGTGGTGCGCAATTTCATGCCACAGGCCATCATACTTTGCGGCGTGGCCGGGGGCGTCAAGGACGTGGGAATTGGGGACGTGGTGATAGGCAACAAGTACTATGGGTACGACTTCGGCAAGGTGACCAGTGACGGCTTCAAGACCCGACCCGAATCAGGCTATTACAGTAAGCATCTGTTGGCCACCGCCCAATCCGTGGCTGCCAGCGCAGCATGGCGGAACCGCTGCCGCAACAACCAACCCTGCAAGGTAATCTTTGGTGCAATCGCCGCCGCCAACAAGGTCGTAGCCGCCACCGATTCGGAAGAATACCGCCGACTCAAGGACGATTTCAACGACACTACTGCCGTGGAGATGGAAGCCGTGGGGTTCTCACAGGCCATGCATTTCTACCCCGCTATCCCGCACATCAACATCCGGGGCATCTCCGACTTGCTGGATGGGAAGTCCCACGCCGATGCAGGTGGCTCGCAGGAACTGGCCGCAGACAATATGGCGGCTTTTGTGCTGGAACTGGTCTATCAATTGAAGATTGACCATCCACACGAACAGGCTCCCTCTAAATTTTTTGCCCCTACCCAATCCGGGACGATGAAGAACGTCGTGACAAGCTCGACCATTTCGGCCCAAGGGAATGTGCATATAGGTGATACCGTGAACCATCATTATCCCGGCAATGCTCAGCCTACTGCGATGAACATTGTCCAAGAACAGAAAAAAGCCATCACCAAACTGGTCAGCCAGGCACGTATCGAAAAGGCCCTCGAACAGCTTTCCGCCTTAGGCACAACACAAGATGAAGACTTTAATTTGGAAGTAGTTTCGCTGTCGCAACGCTGGGCCAAGCTGCAAAAGGAGAGCCGGCTTGGGCTGCTGAGCACTTCGGAGTCCACGCAGCAGAACAACCAGATTGTGATGGCGCTGCTGAATTTGCTGAACCAAGTGTAAAATTCTACCGCACCAGCCCCCCCTCCAACCTTAACACCTCCGTCTCCGCCACCTTTGCATTGTACCTTGCGGCAATCAGCCTATCATAGGCATCTTCGAGGCTCTTCTGCGCTTCCCGCAATTCGAGGTAAGTGCTCACCCCCTGCTTGAACCGCTCGAGGGCGATGACCACATTCTCCTTGGCAAGTTCGATGTTCTCCTCCTCCAACCTCAAGGCTTGCAATTGGTACTCGAACCCTAGGTAGGCATTGCGAAGCTGCGTGTTGATAGCCGTTTGCTGGTTTTGCAGCGAAAGTTGAAGCCCTGCTATGTTGATTTGTGTAGCCTCGATATTGCGGTGCTCCTGCCGGAAATTCAAGATGGGGATATTGGCCGTCAGGCCATAGTTGAACCCCTTGTTGCCACTCACGAGCGGTTGGAAAGGGTTCACCACCGTCTGGTTGTCGGTCAGGCCGAGGTTGTAGGCGGAGTTGAAACTGAGGGTTGGATAGCGGCTTGCCTTGTGCTCTAGCAGGGAAAGCTGCGCAATGCCAATATTGCGTTGCGCCAGCAAAAGGGAAGGATTGGTGCTGGCGATGTTTTGCGTTATCTCGTTGATGTTCAGGTTGTTGTCAAACTGGATGCCCTCCACCACGTCGAAGTCGGTGCCGAGCTGGCCACCGGCCAATTGGTCGAGTTGCTCTTTTTGCTGCGCAATGGCCGTTTGCTGTTGGAGTTGTCGGGCCTTCTGGGCGTTCAAATCCACCTTCGCCTGCAGCAGTTCTGGTTTGCTGCCAAGCCCCGTGGAGAGCTTGCGGTCGGCCAGTTTCACCCGTTCCTCGCTAATGGACAACTGCTCCTCGATGGCTTTCAACTGCTGCTTCTGCCGTACGATGTTGAAATAAACATTGCGCACCTCCGCCACCGTATTCACCACTTGTGCCTTCACCACCAACTCGCCTGTCCGGGCCGTTTCGAGCACCCGATCCTTGACGATGAACATGCGTTTGCCATCAAACAACAGCCAGTTCAGCCCCACCGAGCCAGTCAGGTTCGTGGATTTCACATTGTCCCGTTCCCGTACCGCACCGTCCGAAAACTCCTGCCGTTGGTCATTGTTGTTCCGCAGCGCACCCAGCGTGGCGTTCAAACGGGGGGCCATCGCCCAGTCAACGTATTCAGCATCGAGCGCTGAGGCGATGGAGTCGTTCTTCGCCAACAGGATGCCGTAGTTCTTCGACAGCACGGCAGCCGTGGCCGCTTCCAGCGTTAAAACCTTTTGGGAAAAAACGGGCGAAACGCCCAAGATTAGGAACAATAATAAGGATAGAAAATGACGCATAATCTGCTTTGATTTTGCCCCAAAGCTAAGTCAAAATCAAAGCAGTGACAGCCCAAAAAGCGACAACTTGCCGAAATCCGCAATCGTAAATCGTAAATCGAAGAAATGCCCCAAATCCGCAATCCGCAATCCCAAATCCGCAATCGAATCATTCGTCCCCTTCCTTCTGTTTCTTTTTCTTGTGCTTCAACACTTTTGCCTCGAAGTAGAAAATGATTTCCTCCGCAATGTTCTTCGACATATCGCCCACCCGCTCCAGCTTGCGGATCATGGACATCACCAGCAGCGAGTTGCGGGCTTGTTCAGGGTAGGTTATTATGCATTCGTAAACCAAGTCGAGGGCGGCCTCGTCAATCTTGTCGAGGATTTTGTCCCGTTTGAACATCGTCCTTGCAAGCCGGGTGTCTTCGTTGTCGAATGCCTCCAGCGTATCGGCCAGCATCTCATTGGCGATGCTGTACATTTCGAGGATTTTGGTGCGCTCCAGAATCTCCTTGTTGAAATCCTGTTCTGCATCCAGCACGAAATCTGCGACGCTGGCAGCGATGTCACCTACCCGCTCTAGGTTGTTGCTGATTTTCAGCGAAGCCAAAACGAGGCGCAAGTCCGTAGCCACGGGCTGGAATAGGGCAAATATGTTCTCGCAGTCCTTGTCAATCTTCAGCTCGTAGGAGTTTACCCGCTTTTCGTTCTCGACCACCTCTTCGGCGAGGTCACGGTCGAAATTGGTCAATGCCTCCTTGCCTTTTTCGAGCTGGAGGACGACGAGCCGCCACATTTCGAGGATGTCGGACTTGAGTATGCGGAGTTCGGAATCTAAATGTGTCATCTTTTTTTAATGATGAATGATAAATGATGAATGATGAATGGGGTGTCAGGTGAAAATCAAACTTGCTGCGGTGATGGCGACGGTGACTACACTGATGGCGATTAGGCCGAGTTTTTTCTTTTTGGTCAGAATGGAGCTTCGCAATAGGTTCATCACCTCTTTGCAGTCGTTATGAAGTGACTCATATTCGGCCTCATTGATAAAATTCGTTGCACACAGCAATTCAAGCCAAAACTGCGTCTCTCCTACTTCTTTTTGGGCGATGCCCAATTTATGTATAAAATCCTGCCCCGATTCTGCGTTTGCGGCTTCCCGCACCATTGCGCCGGGGCTTGTTCCACTTCTTATGATTTGCTTGCTGATGATAAACTCTTTTTTCTCCTCCACTAAATACCTGCTCAATTTTACCATCCTTACCGCCAACTGAAATGATTTTTGCCCCAACGGGTCGTCCCTTCTGGTAGTAGTAATTTTGCTCATAGCCGCCTTGTTTAAATGATGAATGATAAATGATGAATGATGAATTTGCACAGCGTTAATTCGCAAATTCAGGCGGGAAATTAAAGAATTTAGCAGACTCCCCCATTCATCATTCATCATTTATCATTCATCATTTAAAAAATCATCCAAACCTCCCCGTGATATAATTTTCAGTTTCTCGCTTAGAGGGACTGGTGAAAATCTTCTTCGTCTTATCAAATTCAATCAAGTTGCCAAGGTAGAAAAAGCCCGTGTAATCACTCACTCGGCCCGCCTGCTGCATATTGTGCGTGACGATTATAATTGTGTACTGGTTTTTTAGTTCAAAAATCAGGTCTTCGATTTTGCCTGTAGAGATGGGGTCGAGCGCCGAGGCAGGTTCGTCCATCAGAATCACCGTCGGCTCGATGGCCAAGGCCCGTGCGATGCAAAGCCGCTGCTGCTGACCGCCCGATAGCTCAAACGCCGATTTTTTCAGCTTGTCCTTCACCTCCTCCCAGAGCACCGCTTGGCGCAAGGTCTTTTCCACTTGGTTTTCGATGAAACTGTTGTCCGAGATGCCGTTCACCCGTAGGCCGTAGGCCACGTTCTCGAAAATACTCTTTGGGAACGGGTTCGGCTTTTGGAACACCATGCCCACTGTGCGGCGCAGGTGGTCAATCTTCGAGGATTTAATCTTGTAAATATCCTCGCCGTCCATCAGCACCTGTCCCGTGATTTTCGTGTTCGGGATGAGGTCGTTCATCCGGTTGAACAGGCGCAGGTAGGTACTCTTCCCGCAGCCCGATGGGCCAATCAGCGCCGTCACCGAATGGTCGGGAATGGCCAAGCTGATGCCCTTCAGCGCATGGAAATCGCCGTAGTGGAGGTTGACGTCTATGGTTTCGAGTTTGTTAGCCATTTATGATTGTTGGGATTGTTTGATTGTTAAATTGTTGGGGGTATTGGTTGTTGCCAATGTACAAACAACAATCAAGCAATTTAACAATCCAGCAATCAATTCATTTTCACTTTTTTCCCAAAATAATTCCTCAGCAAAGCAGCTGCAATATTGACGATTAAAACAATTACCACCAGCACTAAAGCTGTGCCATAGGCCATTGGCCGACTGGCCTCAATCTGCGTACCGCTCGTTGAAATCACGTACAGGTGGTACGGCAGTGCCATCGCCTGGTCCATGATGCTGCTCGGCAGTTTGGGGAGGAAATAGGCAGCCACCGTGAAAAGGATGGGCGCCGTCTCGCCCGATACCCGCCCCACAGCGAGGATGAGACCCGTCAGGATATTCGGCAGGGCAATGGGCAGTACCACCTTGCGGATGGTGTAGAGCTTCGAGCCGCCGAGGGCGTAGCTGGCTTGGCGGAAGGTATCGTCCACCGATTTCAGCGCCTCCTCCGTGGTGCGGATGACGATGGGCAATGCCAACAGTCCCAGCGTCAACGACCCTGCGAGGATGCTGGCCCCAAAGCCCATTTGGTTCACAAAAAGCGCCATGCCAAACAAGCCGAAGATGATGCTCGGCACGCCCGCCAGGTTGTTCGTCATCATTTTCACGAAGCGCTTCACAGGGCCTGCCACGGCGTATTCGTTCACATAAATGCCCGCCATGACACCCACTGGGAAGGCGAACAACATGCTGCCCAGCACGAGATAAACCGTGCCGACAATGGCTGGCCAGATGCCGCCTTTGGTCATGCCGTCGGTCGGCATGGCCGTCAGGAACTCCCAACTGATGACCCCGATACCTTGTTTCACGATGAAAAACAAGATAAGGAACAGCAGGGCCACGATGCCATAGCTGATGCCACGGGACAGGCCGAACATGATGGCTTGTCCCAGTTTTTTACGCTTTTCGTTACTCTCAGGGAATTCCATTCACTCGTTTTTTTTGAGTCTCACCTAAACCGCTTTGTCATTGCCGAAGGCAAACTGCGACGTCACACTGGAAGCCACGATGGGACATCACACATGACGTCGCAGGTTCCCTTCGGGAATGACAAAAGCGACGTGCTGTTCTTTTGCATAAATGGTCGAAGCACGGCACTTCCCCTTGTCATTGCCGAAGGCAAACTGCGATGTCACACCGGAAGCCACGACGGGACATCACACATGACGTCGCAGGTTCCCTTCGGAAATGACAAAAGCGACGTGTACAAAACGTGTCAATTAATCCTTTTAGCGGAAACCCGTTCCACCAACAAGCTGATTATCAACGTAATAATGAACAGCAAACACCCCAGCGCAAACAGCGCCTGAAAGTGCAGGCCACCAAACGGCGCTTCGCCCAACTCCGCCGCAATCGTGGCGGGGATGGTGCGCACGGGCTGCAACAGCGTGGGCGGCATGATGGCCGAGTTGCCCGTGACCATGAGCGCCGCCATCGTCTCACCAATCGCCCGACCGATACCCAAAATTGCGGCAGCGGTAATGCCCGACGAGGCATACGGAACAACCACTTTACGGATGGTCTGCCATTGCGAAGCACCCAAGGCAAGACTCGCTTCCTTCATGGCTCTTGGCGTGGTGCGCAATGCATCTTCAGACACGGTAATAATGGTGGGCAGCGCCATGATGGCCAGCACGATACTGCCTGCCAAGGCCGTCTCGCCCACGGGCAGGTTGAAAGTGCTTTGAACCAGCGGCACGATGACCACGAGGCCGAAGAAGCCGTAAACCACGGACGGGATGCCCGCCAGCAGTTCGATGACGGGTTTTAGGAATTTGCGCACCCGCTCGTCGGCAATTTCTGCCAAATAAACAGCGGCTGCCAGGCCCAGCGGCAGGGCGATGATGATGGCGAAAAACGACACCAACAAGGTGCCGAGCAGCAGCGGCATCACGCCCATGCGGGCAGCAGGGCGGCTCGTGGGGAACCACTCCGTGTCGGAGAGGAACTTGCCGACGGTAATTTTGTCAATCTTTATTGGAACGGCGGATTTCACCTTGCCGTCCGTCTGCGCAGAGGGGAAGAAGGCCAGCGAACCGGGCAGGCTGTCCATGTAGCTGTCAATGCATTTCGGCAAAAACTCGAAGTCCTTGCCGAGTTGCTCCTCGGTGAATGCCTCGCCCAATTCGTCCAAGCTGAACCGCTCGATGGGCTGGTCAGCGCCACCGAGTGCCTTCCAGTTGGTGATTTTTTGGTCGAAGACGTCCTTGATTTGCGCAGCGGACAAGTCCTTCACCGGGTTGCTGGCGTGGACGTACATCGTGAACCCCTCCTCCACTGGCGAGCTGCCAAAGAACGAAATGCCCTCCTTGAACAGGAAGACGATTATCAAAAGCACCACAAACCCGCTGGAATACCCGCAGATTTTGATGAGGCTCTCGAAGACTGGTTCGGTGAAACGGCGAATGCGCATGAGTGGAAATTGGGAAATTGGGAAATTGGGAAATTGGGGTGTGCGGTGGGCACAATTTCCCCAATTTCCTAATTTCCTAATTTCTATTTTACGGGCACATATCCCGCATCGGCAACGTTCTTCTGCCCGGCGTCGGACATCACGTAGTCAACGAAGGACTTGACTTTTGCCTCGTTTTTGGCATCGTAAAAATAGTACATCGCACGGGCGATGGGGTAACTTTTATCTTTGGCACCTTCTACCGATGGGGCAACGAATGTCTTGCCAGCATCATAAGAAACAGAAATTGCCTTCACACCTTCAGTCAGGTAGGCGAGGCCCACGTAGCCGATAGCGCCTTTCGTCTGGCTGATGGACTGGACGATGGCTCCCGTGGCGGGCATGTTCAGCACATTGGTGGCGTAGTTTTTCTTGTCCATGACGTGCTCTTTGAAGAACTCGTAGGTACCGCTTGAACTCTCCCGGCTGTAGGCCACGATTTGCGCATCCGCACCGCCGACTTCCTTCCAGTTCTTGATTTCGCCGGTGAAAATCTTTTCGAGTTGCTCACGAGTCAATTGCGCCACTTTGTTTTCAGGATGAACAATGACCGACAGCGCATCGTAGCCGATGACTACTTCTTTTACTTCGATAGCCTTGCCTTGGAACTTGAGTTTTTCGTCCGTTTTCAGTTCACGAGACGACATGCAGACGTCGGTGGAGTTGTCCATCAGAGCCGTGATGCCTGTGCCAGAGCCGCCACCCACGACCGTAATAGCTGAGCCAGCATTGGCTTTCATGAACTCTTCCGCTTCTTTTTGGCTGACGGGCAACACGGTGTCCGAGCCTTTAACGGAGATGGTCGTTGTGGCGGCAGTTGCTGGGGTTTCAGTGCCCGTGGTTTCGGTTTTATCACCCCCACAGGAAGCGAGGAAAAGGGTGATTGCGAGGAAAAGGAAATTGATATTTTTCATTGTTATGATTGTTAAATTGCTTGATTGTTGAATAGGTGAACTGCTGGATTGTTCAATCGTCGGCTGGTGACTTTCGTTAAAAATTCAATTGTGCCTGTAAGCGGAGCAATTGCCCCTCTTGTAAATTGTCCTGCTTCGCAAAATCCTCGAAGCGGCGGCTGGAAATGGTGTACATCGCCACCAGCTCGAAGTTCTTGGAAGGCTGCCATTCCACGCCGATTTCCGTTTCGGTAACGTCGTAGCTACGGGCGTCGAGTTCGTGCTTTTTGCCGCCCTCGTAATGATGGTAGCGAGCAAACGGGATGAACACTTGCTTATCCTTTTTCAGCATATAAGAAAGGGTGACGAAGCCGCCCTTCAGGTCACGGGTCTCAATGGAGTCCGTTGCAGGGTTGAATTGGGGGCCACGGCCAAGATTGTATTCGGCCAAGATACCGAATGGCTTCGAGTAAAGCACCAAAGTGGCAGCTACCCGCTCATCAGCATAGCTTCGGTCGGCGACGTACCTTACCTCCTTGCTGAGTTGGTCGGAAGGGATGACCCAATCGCCTTTATAGGCTTGCAAGCTGGTCTCGATGATTTGGCCATTGGCAAGCTCGAAAGGCCAAGTCACCCGGCTGACGATGTGCGGAGCTTGGTTGCCTTCTGGTTTGTTGGCCACTTGGCCGTTGTAGGCGCCAAGTGCAAACACCCCATAGTCGCCAGAACCCTTAAAGCCATCCCTAACAAGGCTGGAAAACAGTTTGCGCTTGCGTTCAGGTGCCCAATAAAACACCAATCCGAGGTCACGCTCATTGCTCACGGCGCTGTTGAGGGCATCGTTACGGTCGAGGGGGAGGCGGTTTTGGCTGGACTGCATGTTTTCAAAGCCGAACGGCACCTTGCTCTGCCGATGCGGAATCGGAACTCGTTCTTGTCGTCGAGGCCCACATCGAAGTAGGCATCCCGGAGTTGGGCAAAGTGTTGGTTGGTGGAAGAGGCGTTGCTGGCAAGGTCAGGCTGAACGTAGAAATAAACCCGCTTGCTGATTTGACCAAAGAAAATGAGGCGCATCCGTCGGATGAAAAAGCCGCCGTCCTTGCCCCATGAGCGGTCGCATTGCTCACATTTCAGGTCTTCGTTGGTCTCCAAGAGGCGGTTGTATCGCACCTGCATGTAGCCACGCAAGGAGATGTTGTCGTACCATTTTTTTTCAGGTTCGGCTGGCTTTGGCGCTGCGGCTGGGTCGGTGGGCTGTTGGGCCATGGTTTGCGTAGCGAAAGCCATAAAAAGGCAGGTGAAGGTTGTTGCCAATAGCCACCCAAAGGGCGACCGATGGCGGTTGGTCAATGCCATGTTTTTTCTGTAATTTAAGCTTGTTAATACTGTGTTTCCAAAATCCGCCGCAAAGTTCTGCACCAGATTTTCAAAAGGCGTGATTCCAATATTAAGTCTATGTTAAGTTTGGGTGATTGTTTGATTGTTGAATTGTTAGATTGTTTGGGGCACGGTGCGTTGGTAACAATTTAGCAATCAAACAATCCAACAATCTCTAAAAACTACCTTTGCCCCACAATGGACTTCTTCCAACAATTTCAACTCAGCGGCACCGAATGGTGGGTATTAACGCTCTCAGCCTTGGCCATTGGCCTATCGAAAACAGGGCTATCGGGCCTTGGTACCCTATTCGTACCAATCATGGCTGCGGTGTTCGGAGGCAAGGCGTCGTCTGGCATCGTGTTGCCCATGCTGGTCATGGCCGATGTGTTCGCCGTGGTTTACTATCGCCGCCATGCCGACTGGCCGGTGCTGTGGAAGCTGCTGCCGTGGGCTTTCGTGGGCATCGTCGTTGGCACGTTCACGAGCCAAGCCATTGACGATGAGGCGTTTAAGCGCATAATGGGCGTCATCATCGTGCTGAGCGTGGCCATTATGATTTGGCAGGAGACCCGCACGGAATACCTCGTGCCGAGCCATTGGGCGTTTGGGGCGGTGATGGGCTTGCTAGCGGGCTATACGACGATGGTGGGCAATCTGGCGGGAGCGGTCACTTCGCTCTACCTGCTTTCCATGCGGCTGCCGAAGAACAGTTTCATCGGCACGGGCGCCTGGTTTTACCTTGGCATCAACCTGTTCAAGCTGCCCTTCCATATTTTTTCCTGGAAAACGATTTCTTGGGAGACGCTAAAACTCGACCTCGTGGTGTTCCCCATCATCGCCGCTGGGGCATTGCTGGGCATCGTCATTGCGAAGCACCTGAGCGAGTCACTTTATAGGAAGTTCGTCATCGGAATGACCTTGGCGACGGTGGTGTTTTTGTTTTTGTGAAAACAGTCAATTCAACTAATGTTGGGGAATATAAAGTAGAAATTGTTTGTTTGATTTGTACATTTTAACCATTAACTTTGCAATTCATTTATTGGCTCAATGGTGACAGCATCCTATCCAAATCAAGAATTTCTTATAGCTAGCACACTTCGAACCTTGAGGAAGGTAAGTGGCGATAGGTCCATCGTTGATGGGGTTGGTAATGCTTTCCTTTTCCCAGTTTGGCTTCTTACTGCTTTTTTTTTCTTGATTGCAAATTTCTGGATGAGAAAAAAGTTTCGAGCACTAATGGAATCACCTTTTGATGCAGATAAATATCGGAAAATTAGGAAAATTTATTCAGTCATTCCACCTGACTATGCAAGCACTTTTAGTCAGACTGAAAAAATGAAAAAATCGATTCGGTTTATCTTATACCTACTTTTGGCACTAATGAGGTTTGGAAGAACTTTTGAAGAATTTCAGGCTTTTGCCAAGCCTTTCTCCAAAACCTTGATGTTCCAGGACAAAGTGGTTCATTGTTCAAGCACATTCCTGAAAATGAACTTTGGGATAATCACATTTCATCCTATCATTACATCGTCTGATGTTTCGCAGTCCTTACGAGTTTCGGTATGTAAATGCTGGAACACTGTTGCCCGGTGGACCTGTTCTCAAGGAACACAGGTTTGAGTTTCTCGGGAAAGGTGATGTTGCTTACTGGGTTACATTAGAAGAATTTCCCTACCAACTCTTTGGTGTCAAGTTTTGTTTAAAAAATGATAGGAAGTCAAAAAAACGTTTTCAAGTACTTACCGGGTATAATGATACTTCCCGAATAGTTGCGACCTGCTTTGCAATTATGCTATCAATATTGAGCAAATTTGGTTCAGCATCTTTTGGCTTTGTGGGAATGAATTCTGATGGAGAAAGTCTGGTAAACTCAAAAAGGTTTAGGGTGTATAAAAAAGCAATGCAAAACACTTTTCGCCTATCCTTTTCGAGCACAAAGAATATCTACAACAGAGTGGTTATCTCATACTTAACAGAAAAATGTTGAAACAATCTCCCAATACCTTCAGTGAAATAGAGTCAATATTCCAAAAGTATTACGCTTTACCGGAAAAATAGATTGAACCATTTTTAACCTTGAATTCCTTGTTCAGTAAGGTAGAAGGAAATTATCTCGGACAACTGTTTAGTTTATACCAAAGTTTGAAAGGTCAACGAGACTCTTCAAAAAGAGTTTTGTTATTCCAGCACCCAGCCTCAATCCCATCTCCCCTCCCCTCTCGACAAGCTGAACCTGCCAGCGCCGAGCATGGCCACGGCCAGTCCTCCAAGCATCAACAGAGCGTTCAATTCAATCATCCAACCGCCGAAATCGTTGCGCTGAAAGACGATGTCACGGTGCGCCACGAGAATGGTCATCAGCATGTTGAAGGCCAAGACGAGGCCCGCCGGACGGCTCCATTTGCCGATGAGGATCAACAGCGGCGCAACAAATTCGCCCAATAAACTGCCATAGGCCAACCACCCGGGCAAGCCTGCGCCTTCCACCATGCCGACCGTGCCGGCGATACCAGTTTCCAACTTGCCGAGGCCGTGCAGGAAAAGTACGAGGCCAACGCCTAGGCGGAGCAGCAGTTTCCCAATATCGGGATGGTCTAAAAATTTGTGTTCCATCATGTTGATTGATTCTTTTAAAATTGAATGCCCCAATATAAGCAGGAAATTCATTTCCTGTGGCGGCCTATTGCCGGGAAACAAAATTCACGACTACAGTTTCTTCCGCCGCTCCATCAATTCCCGCCAAGTGGTGAGGATGATGCCGTTCTTTTGAAGGTAGCTTTTCAAGGCGGGCGAAAGCATGGCCAGCATGTCCGCCCGGCGCAGCGGGCCGGAGTCGCTGATATGCGGGAAGACCTCCGTCGTTGCGGAGCAGTGCATGATGACCATTGTGACGCCGGGCTTCAGCGCTGCAAACGACTCAATGTATTTGCTGGCGTGAACGGCCATCAATTGCTCGTCGGTCATGCCGTGGTCGGCGGGGTATTGCCAATTGTAGCTGAGGTTGTGCAGGTCGTCGAGGACGGGCAGGCCAGCGTCCCAGAGCATTTTGCCGATGCCGAGCGCCTGCTCGTGCGGCATTCCCATGCCCTTCAATTGCTTGATAATCATACTATTGTGACCGCCAGGGAACATGACGGGTATTTGGTGCTTCATGCCCAATTGCAGGTAGCGCTGCAAAAACTCCGCCGTGCCGAATGCCGACCCCATGTGCGTGTCGAAATGCGTAGGCTCGAAGCCCATGCGCCTTGCCCTTGCCAACTGCGCTTCGAATTCCCGCTCCACGTCGTCGGGGGTGGCATTTGCCGCAAGCTCTTCCACGCTATGCCATAGGCAGCCCTCTTCGTCCAACAGGTTGGGTGCGGAAGTGCCCGTCAGCGGATGCCAGCGGTAGTCCTGCCACTCGGAAGTGAGGGTAAGGTGCAGCCCGGCATCGGTTTGCGGATGCTCTTTGAGGTAATGCACGAAGCCCGGCACCCAAGGGCAGGTCATCATCACGCTAACGGAATTGGCCACGCCCTCTTCCATTGAGCGGATGCCGCCGAGGTTGGAGTCGTAGCTCATGCCCATGTCGTCCACGTGCAGGATGACGACCTTGGCATCGGCGGGATAGCCGAGGCGGGCGGCGTAGGTTTGGGCTTTGGTGATTTGATTGAAAAGCAAAAACAGGAAAGGGAGGTACAGTCTTTTCATAAAGGGAAGGGTTTGTCGCACCAAAAAAAAAAACAACAATGGTACGATTGCTTCGAGCAATCGTACCACTACACTTAAGGGGAATTACTCACCCTGCACTTTCTTCAGCAGGTATTTGCTGGCGTCCATTGCGCTGCCGTCGGCATTCATGGCGACCAGGCCATCGGCGTTCACTTGGTACTTCACCGCACCAGTTTTTCCGTTCAGGGTCACCACGTTTCCTTCCACAGACCAAGTACCATCGGAATTGACGGTCTTGGGCTGCTTGCCCTCGTGAATTTCTTCCAAGGTATAGCTCCGCTGCGGGTCGGCATTCAGCGTAAGCGTGGTTTGGATGCCGTCGCAATCGGCGCAGGGCAGCTTGCCAGTGTAGAATGCGGCCAAAGCCTCTACAGCGGCCTGCGCTGGATCGGCAACTGGTGCCGGTTCTGTGGCAGGTGCCTCGGTGGCTTCGGGTTCTTTCGGCGCTTCGCCACAAGACTGGAAGCCAGTGAATGCAAGGGCTACCAAAGCAATAAGGATTAAAGACTTTTTCATTGAGATGGATTTTAAGTTGGTATGATTTGAAAACAGTACAAATCTACAAGAATGTATCAGGGTTACTCCACAACAAACTTAAAAACGTGCTGAATATCATCCCTGACAAGGTTCATAAAATAAACGCCGCTCACCAGCATCGAAACATCCAAGCTGCGGTTATCAGTTTGCAATTGACCAGAACGCACCAACCTGCCTAGGTTGTCCACGATGCGATAAGGCATAACCTTCCCGCTTTCCAAACCAAAAACTTGCAGCCTATGGCTCGTGGGGTTCGGGCCGATGGAAAGTTGCTGGCCAAGTTCCTCACGTGTCGGTGAATTGATGCCTGCAGGATTCGAACTGAACGTGGCCGTGCCGCCCCATTCCAGCGTGAAACCTTGGCCTGAACTCGTAAAATTGTTGACCACCAGCGCATAGTTCTCCCCGGCTTGGCATTGAAGGAACTTCAGGAAATTGTTGTTTCCGTTGCTGCAACCGGGGTTTTCTTCAAAGTCAGTTTCGGTCAAATTCAATCCCGTAGGCCCCAAGCAAGGCAAACTTTCCGACCAAGGTGCCCCCACGTTTTCGCCCGCTGCCATGCAACGTTTCAGGATTTTCTCTTGGCAGAGCACATTGTCGTTGAACCGAAAAACGGCAAAGTCCAAATCATCGAATGTGTCCAGTGGCGTCAGCACGAAGGTCAGTGTGCCCGGTTGGGCTATTTGCCAAGAAAACCAAGTGGGTGAAAATTCCTGTGCTATACAAGTGCCCGACAGATCATCTTCCACGCCTTCGCCAACGACCGAGTCTATGGTAACCGGATCCATATTGGTCAGCAACATGGGGTTGTCGCAGTCGGGGTGGGTTTGGGCGGTTGCCGTTGTAGTAGCGACCAAGGAAATGAGGATGGAGAAAAACTGGAAGGGTTTCATGACGATGTGTTTAGAGATTTAGAGGGGCAATGTAACCCGTTTTCGTCAACCCGAAAACGACGCATCTAATTAAATGTGGTCGGATTGCTCCAAAATGACAAAAGACGGTACAGGCTTTTGGCGGAAGTAGGCGATGCTAAATCGTTCTAGTGCAGCCTTGCTAGTTGAAAAATTGCAAGAACTAACGAGGTGGGGATATGCTTGAAACATCTGGGGGTTTTGGCCAAGGATTTTAAGGAAAGAAAGGGAGATTACCTTCCAAAACGACGAGGGGCAGTGGCTAAGTTAGCCACTGCCCCTCGTCGTTTCGGTGCACTAGCAACAAAATACCTCAAATACCGATTGAATGCTGTGTTTTCTTGCCAAACCGTTCGGCTGTTTTCGTCAGATTCTTGATTTCAGCCTCGTTTTTAAATGCTACCTCAAACAATTCTTGCTGTGCCACCAACTTGTCGAGGGCATCCACCAGCATTAATTTCTTTGAGTCGCTTTGCACCAAATCAGAATAAAGCAGTTGCCGAAGCACTTCGATATAGCCTTTCAGCATGGCAATACGAGTGTCCAAGGATTGTTGCCAGTTGCTGTCATCAAAGTAAAAAGCTTCGAACATGAAGTTGGAAACCTCCCCGATTTCCTTTGCATCGAATTGGTTCCTGTTTTGAAATATGTCTTTGACTTTGACCATGTTATCGCATTTTAATTAGGAGGTAACTTTCGAGTTTAATGTCATTAACTTAAGGGCTGCATAATGTTGAAGCCCTTGCCTTTTCGTCCAGCCCCCCACCCCTAAAGGGCAGAGGCGATTGGTTCTATTTTTTCGATTTAAGATATAAGATAGACGATATATGATTTTAGATTAATTGGCGATTGTTTGAATGCAGAATTGTGATTTGCCGCCGAATCAAAGCATTTTGGGCTTAACTCGGTGCTCCAAAATCTTATATCTGAAATCGTCTATCTTATATCTGAAATCAAATTCTCAGTGATTTAGTAGAACCAATCGCCTCTGCCTAAAGGGGAGCATCCCGTGCTATTTTTCCGAGTTTTCGGTATCCCACGGGGTGCTCCCCTTTAGGGGTGGGGGGCTGGATGGGCAAGCGACAACAGTCAATTCCCGCTAAGTTGACGACATTAAAATTTGAGTTACCTCCTAACTTATACGCTTATGCCTTCCTCGCCACCCGATACAGCATCCACCCCATAAATGCAAAGAACGCCACGCCGAGCCACATAAAGCCTTGTTCGCCGAGGGCATGGCCGAGGCCGTTCTTTTCGAGGTTGATGGCGTCCAGTTGCGCCGACATGCTCACCGATAAGATGGCCACCACCACGCCCATGAGCGCACCGCCCGCCACGAGGCCCGTGGCGAAAAGGTTGCCTTGGCCGAGTTCGTCGTCGCCTTCTACTTTCTCGCCCTTGCGCTCTTTTACCCATTCCACCGCACCTTTGATGGCACCGCCGATGAAGATGGGCAACGTGGTGCTGAGGGGCAGGTAGAGGCCCACGGCAAAGGAGAGGGATTTCACGCCGCAAAGCTCCATCGTCACGGCGATGAAAACGCCCACGAGCACAAACTGCCAATCGAGGTTGAAGGAGAGCAGGCCCTTGATGAGCGTAGCCATGAGCGTCGCCTGTGGCGCTGCGAACTTCTCGCCGATGGCGTGCTGGATGCCCTGCGCCGCCAGTTCGGGTGTGGGTGTGTCGAGGTATTTCACCGTCAGGCCAATCACCACGCTGGACACGATGGCCCCGATGAACAGCGCCAACTGCTGGTATTTCGGCGTAGCGCCCACGAGGTAGCCCGTCTTGAGGTCTTGGCTCGTGGCCCCGGCGTTTGCGGCAGCGATGCAAATCATGCCACCGACGACGAGGACCATGGGTTCGTAGGTCTTGCCCGTCCAGCCGATGCCGATGAAGACCAGCGCCGTGGCCATGATGGTGGCGATGGTCATGCCGGAAATGGGGCTGTTCGATGAACCAATGATGCCCACGATGCGGCTGGCAACCGTTACGAAGAAGAACCCAAAAAGCACCACCAACAGGCCCAACACGAGCTTGGAACCAAAGCCTGTGCCTGGAATGATGGGCAAGGCTGCCATGAGCAGGACGAGCGCCAAGCTGCCGAAGCCCACGATTTTCATGTTCAGGTCGTTCTCCGTGCGGATGATTTCGCCGCCAGCGGCCCTTTCTTTCAGCGCACCCACACTTTCCTTGAAGGAGGAAATGATGGTGGGAATCGTTTTCAGCAAGGTAATAAACCCGCCCGCAGCCACTGCACCTGCGCCGATTTGCCGCACGTAGGCACGGTACACCGCCGAAGCCGTATCGCCGAAAGAATGCGTCGTTGGGTTCCAATCGCCGGGGCCGCCCGCCGTCAGCAGGTCTTTCAGGTAGCCGAGTTTTACCAGTTGCGAAGCAATGATGTCCGGTGGAACGAGCGTGGCCAAGAGCGGAATCACCCCGAGCCAAGCCAGCACGCCACCCGCTACCAACACGCCCGCTATGCGTGGGCCGATGATATAGCCAACGCCCATGTATTCGGGGGTGATTTCGGCGCTGACGGTAGCCGCCGGGAAGTATTTATTGGCCATCGTGGAACCGAAAGTCGGTACTTCGGAAATGACGTGGAAAACCTTTTGCAGCAGCGCATAAACAAAGGCAAAACCGAGGCCCTGGTAGGCCGTCTTGGCAAAGGAACCGCCCTTGTCGCCAGCGATGAGCACCGAGGCGCAGGCCGTGCCTTCCGGGTAGGGCAGGTTCTCGTGCTCTTTCACGATGAGGCTTCGCCGCAAGGGTATCATCATCAGCGTGCCGAGGATGCCGCCCAACACGGCCAGTGCGAAGATGGTCCAGTATCGGAAGAACTCATCGCCGACGGCAGGGTCGCTGAGGAAGAGGAAGGCGGGCAGCGTGAACACCACGCCCGCGGCGATGCTCTCGCCCGCCGAGCCTGTGGTCTGGATGATGTTGTTTTCGAGGATGGTCGTTCCGAAGAATTTTTGCCCCAACGAAATCGCCAGCACGGCGATGGGGATGGAGGCGCTGACCGTGAGGCCCGCCTTGAGGGCGAGGTAAACGGTGCTGGCCCCGAAGATGATGCCGAAGATGGCACCCAGCACGATGGCCTTGACGGTGAATTCCTTGACGCTCGTGTTCTCAGGAGCGATGTAGGGTTTGAATGCTGGTTTCATTGCTGTATCATTGTTTCATGGTTTCATGGCTACATTGATTCATTGATTCTTTGGTGCGTGACCGTGAAGCCATGAAACAATGTAGCCGTGTAGCCATATATCCTAGTTTACCGGGCTAATGTAGGCCAAAGATTTTTGAAAATGAAAATTGGGTTTGTTAGCTGGGCAAATAGGCCAAAAAAAGGGGCGACGATTTTAATTTTTGCTGAAGCAAAAATTAAAATCGTCGCCCCTTGAAAAAAAACTCCCCGGCGGCAGTTTCGCTGTCACCGGGGAGTTTTAATTGATGGTATGCCATGTTGACATTACCCAGCCGAAACGGGCACTACCACATTGATCTTCAACTTGATTTCGTCGTTGATGATTTTGTCCTTTACGGTTCCGATGAGACCAGATTTGTACTTGATGTCCCAATCGGTGCGGTTGATGGTGAACTCCGGCGAAGTGACCATGACATTGTCGCCCTGAAGCTCTACGTGCAAGGGTATTGGAATCTCCTTTGCGATGCCTTTCATCGTCAATTCCCCCTTTATGTTGTGCGTAATACCGGAATCCGGAGACTCAGGCAAGGTAATACCCGTGATCACGAACTGACCAGTAGGAAATTTTGAGATGTCGAAGAAATCGCTGCCCTTCAAGTGACCTTCGAGGTCGGCTTTGTCAGAGCCGCTCAGGTCGTTCACTGTAATGGAGCCCATGTTGATGGTGAAAGAGCCTTGCTTCAAATTGCCCCGAATGATGTGAAATCCGCCATCCAATAGCTTGATGGTGCCCGTGTGGGAAGAACCGCTTGCCGAGGAGCCAGTCCATTGGATATAGCTTTTTTCGATGCTGGGCGACAAGTTCATGTACTCTTGTTGTGCGGCCAAGGTGCCGATGCCCTTCACGTTGCCCTCCTTTGGGGTAGTTACTTCTTCGAGGGTCTTTCCTTCCCCAGCGCTTGTGCTGGCAGGGTCGTTCTTGCAGGCAGCAAAAACGAGCAATGTCAGGGAGAGCAATATGCTTAGCTTCTTCATGTAAAATGGAATTGTGTAGTTATGAAAAATGGTGAATTCGCTGCATTGGCAGCTCGGCAGTTAACGCATTTTTTATTTAAATGTTCGGTAACACTTCTTGCTCCAATATAAATAGGGGGAAACAGCATTGCAGCGCATCAAACAGAAGAAAAATATATAAGGCAGTTGCCTAAGCGAAGCAACTTGGTGTATTTTTCGCTCCGCAAAGAACGGCTATTGGAACACCCAATTACACAACTATATCCATCGGCCTATGAAAACGACCAGAACCTTGCTATTCATTTGCTTTGCAATGACTGTGACCATCTCCGTTGCACAGCAGTTTTCCTTTGGCGTCCAACTAATCGGGCTTTCCGTCCACCTGAAAAAAAGCAAGCACCCCAGCTTTTCAAGGGCAAGCTCACCAAGGACGGACGGCTGGTGCTCAATGGCGGGGTACTGCTCACGGCCCGGTACCATGTCAACGAAAAATGGGGGTTCCAAGCCTCCCAAGCCCTCGTGGCGCACGACTGTTCTGGCCGCTTCCTCGGCATGACGCACCTCGGCGGCTTCATCAGCAAGAACAACCTGTGGGATTCCCGCAACAGTATTGACGTGAGCTTCGGCCCCATGTTCTTTTACCGCCAAAACTGGGCGCTGCTGCCCGGCTACGTGGACGAGGGCCTTTTCAACATCAGCGACAACCAGCGATGGATGACCAAGTTCGTTTGGCACGGCGGCATGGTGTCGTGGCGGCACAGGCTGGAGGCATCAGGGCGGTATTTCCAAGTGGACCTGCTACCTGGCTTCCCGGAGATAATATCGGTGGGGCCGGGGATGTCGTTCCAGCGGGGAGCCAGCAATTGAGCGGGCATACACCAATGCCTAATATCACTCGTATTTATACTCAAAACACCCAATATCCGGCGTGGCAGCATCCCGCTCCGTTCCCACCAAATCGAGCAAAATGCCTGGTAGCGGAACCGCCATTCTCTCCGCCACGGAAAGGGTATCCAAATAGTAATCATCCTCATTGACATCGGCAAAAAGTGCCTCCTGCGAAGTAGGCGTCAGACAGGCGTTGCAATGGTCGAAGAAATCGGGAAAGCCTGTGTCTGGGTCGAGGAGGTCATCCACCCGAATGATGCAGTGGTCGAAGGCATATTGCAGGTAGAAATCGTTGCCGTCGGTGAAATCGCTGATGGTAATTTCGTCCCGTTTGGAGCCGTAGAGTATGCAGTTGGTGAAAATGGCGTTTAGTGGGTTGATGCGGGGCGGCGAATCTTGACAAAGTGGGTCGTCGCAAGTGCCGTTGCCCATGTTCAGGGCAGAAGCATCGGTGCCATAATTGGCGAGGGTGCAATAGTTGAAATTATAGTCGCCACCATAGACCAACTGCACAGCGTGGGTGCCGTTGTTATAGAACAGGCAGTTCTCCGCAGACACCGTGGCATGATAGGCGAACAGCCCTACCCCGGACGTGTTGTAAACCTGCACATTCTTCATCGAAAGCTCGGCGGACGAGTCCACATAGATGCCGAACAACGAGTTTTTGACCACCGCATTTTCGATACTGTGCCCGGTACTGCCTGCACCAAGGATGATGCCCGTCCATTGGCCATCGGCCTCCCTGAAATCGTCCTCCAAGCGGTCGCCCTCGAAGATGACCGGATTGTCCAGCGTGCCCTGTACGTTCAACCGGCCATTTTCCAAGAAAAATAACCTGCCGGAATTGTAAATCAAGCTTTCGCCTGAGGTCGGGTCAATGGCCCTTGAAAGGCCGCCGTGTACGTGTACCCTTGTGCCCGGCGGCAAGGTCAGCGTGCAATCGTCGAAGGCCACGATGCCGTAAATGACGTAGGGCTTGGGGTCGTCCCAAATGACCTCGCTGCCTCCGCAACCGAATAGCGTGATACTGTCCTTCGACCATCGGTTGGGGATGTAATTGGCGTTCTGGCCCCAGGCTTCCAAGGTCACCCATTGCTCGTTCCCGTTCGTTTCAAAGCGGATGGAATCATAGACGAAATAGGGGCTGCTGGACAGCGGGTCGTCGGGGTTGATGGTCACTTCCACAAAGACATAAATCGAGTCTTCGGGGTAAACGACCACGTCTTCGTGCGAATCGCCGGGGATGCCGTCCACGTTCAAGTTGAACTTAGATTGGTCATTGCCAGCCAATTGAATCTTTGAAATGCGGATGCTCTTCTTGCTCGGGTTGAACACCCGGAAATAGCGGGTGTCGGTGCCAAGTTCCGTGAACGAGGTATCGAATCGGAGCGTGTCAACCGAGAATTCGAGCTTGTCGCCCTTGTCGGTGGTGAATTTTTCCTCTTTGTTGCAAGCGGTGACCAGAACGAGGAAGAAGGGTATGGCTAGGAAAAGATATTTCATTGAAGTGATTCGTGATTCGTGATTGGAGGTGTCAAAGCTGATTGGCACTGACTGCCCACTGCCCACTGCCCACTGTTTAACTGCCTAACTGTCTAACTTAAAAAGGCGGCAATTCTAACGATGAAATGTTGATTTTGATTTGGCAAAGCTAAACTTTGATTTTTTAGGTGAGCTGCTCAAGGAGCCAATCCCTTTCCCCGACCGTCTTGGCCTGCACGATTTCCTGATGGAGCGTTTCCCGTTGTTTTTTATCCAACAAATTGACTGTCAGTAGCTTATTTGCAAAATGGAGGGTGTTCAAGTAGTTTTCCCGGTGGTAGCCCAATTCTTGTTTGCGGTGCAAAAACCGTTGGAAACTTTGGATAAAATTATCCAGTGCATCCACCTCGCCCATTTCAAAATAGATTTTCAGGAGCAGCACCCGTGCGTCGAGGCTGAGGAACACATCCTCGTACTCGACCCTATGGAGCAGCCGCAGTGCCTTGCCGAAGTCCCGGCGGGCGTGGTGCAGCTTGGCGAGGTTGTAGTCCGTGTAGTTGCGGCGGTGACGGGCGTCCACGCTGGGGCCATATTTTTCGATAAAACCTGCCGTCCAATCGAATTCGCCGAGGCGCAGTGCCAGCGCTGCAATATTCTTGAAGGCAAAGCGGCTGAGTTGGCCGTTTTCGAGCAGCACGTCCCGCTCCAGGGCCGAAGTGTAAAGCTCGAACAGGTCTTGGTTGAAAAGCGAAGAACCGCTGTTGCTCTGCCGGATGCAATAGTTAATGGCGAGGAGGTAGAGGTTGCGAAGCTCCTCCTTTGGGAAGGCGCTACCGGTTTCAAAAATGCCCGCCTTCAGTGCCCGGAAATAACGTTCCTCGCCCGTGGTGGCGGCCCGATAGGCAAAGAAGTACAGGCCAATGGCGGGTTGCTGCCGCAACAAATCATTGCCTTCCAAATAGTCGAGCACAAGGTTCAGCAGGCCGAGGTCGTATTCCACCTTGGCCACCGCTTGGTGCGAGAGCGCCACGCAACTATGGCGCAGCTTTTTGGCGAGGTAGGCGAGGTCGAGGGAGTGGTTCACGGCTTGTAGGTTTCGGGGTGCAGTGCGCTTCGTCCTTTCGGAAAATGCGAGCGACTCGGCTTCCAATTGGTACTGCGTTTCAAGGAAGGGGGCATCCCGCACGGGGCTGGCCTGCTGCGCTACCGCTGCCGCTTCGAGGGCTTGGCGGGCGTGCTTTTCGAGGCCGAGCTTGCGGTAGGCGGCGGCAAGGGCAATGTCGTTTTGCCGCCCATCGGCCATCCTTTCTGGGCGGTCAGGAATTTTTCAATGACCTTTAGCAAATAAGACATGAGCCGTCGCACCTGTTTGTCGTCGAAGGGCTGACCGGGGTAAACAGCGGCATGGGCAGCCTCCCTCGTCAAGCTGGCTGGCAAGTGTTCCCGATGCTTTTCAATGAAATCGTAGAGCTGCGCTACGTCGGCTCGCTGGTTGGCCCAAGGCGAGGCGATGAACTTGGCCAAAGAGCGGCGCTCGGCCACTGATAATTTTTGAAGGATTTGGAGGAGGTCGCTGTTTTTCATTTTTAGGCAAATAGAGGTTAAAACTATTGAAAATAAAGGATTTTTATAAAAATAAATTTCGGCAAAATAAAAAAAATGTCTTTGGTTGGCAATTCATGTTCCGGCAATTTTGTACCATGAAAAATTTCTATTTGCTAAATATAAACGCCATGAAGTTAAAACTCGATTCCCTGTTTTTCACGCTCATCGCAGTCTTGTTCATGACCAACCTCCATGCACAGGGCTGGGCAAAGACTTACGATTACAGTCAATATGACTCCATCCATACCCTCCTAAAGACCCCCACCGGCTACCTATTGGTAGGCGAAACCATTGTCAATGTTGACATGGACGGTGAGGTTATCTGGTCAACGCCGCTACCCGGCGGCCTAGGCGATGGTGGCAACCGGAAAGCGCTATTGTTACCAGATGGCAGCTTCGTGGTACTTGGAAATACAACTGAAGCCGTCATGACCCTATGGAAGTTCACAAGCGATGGCAGTCTGGACTGGTCACGGAATTACGATTTTGCCCCCGATTTTTACGCCCATGCTACTTCCATAGCGATTACAAATGACGGAGGCTTCATTCTTTTGAACCAATTTTGGGATACCAGACTTATCAAAACTGACCAAAATGGCCAAATCGAATGGCAAAAGGAATTTGAAGGATTTCGAGGTTATTCAGTAGCAGCTTTGGCCGATGGTGGCTATGCTTTCACAGGTTATAACGACCTAGCAGGAGGAGGAGGTAGGATAAAAAAAACGGATAGCACTGGCAATGAACTATGGGAGTACCAAACGAGCATTGTATGGGGCAGCAACAGTCCTTCCGTCATTGAGACGTCCGATGGCAACCTGGTTGGTGCAATAGGAAATAAGCTCGTGAAAATTGACCAAACAGGAACCGAGCTTTGGTCCTTAGACTTTAATACAATTTGGCCAAACTTTATCGCCGGTACGGATGTAATCGAAACTCAAGACGGGGTTATTGCCGCAGTATTTACATCCTACTTCTGCTTGGTTTCCCATACCGGTCAAATTTTCCATTCTTCCGAATTGGCACCGACGCTTGAATACAATAAGTTTCAATCCGTTCAAAAAGCACATGGTACTGGCTGGGCTGTTGCAGGCTCATACATTCCGGACATTAACAACTTTAATTATGACATGCTTTTGGTTAAAACGGATGACGATTTGGTGGTGTTCAGCGATACCATTCATGGCAACGTCTTCTTGGATGCCAACCTTGATTGCAATCAGGACGCAGGGGAATTGGGGCTGCACAATGGCTGGTCCGTGAAGGCAACTGGGGACCTGAACTACTGGGCGACACCTGATACCAATGGCAACTATACCTTGGTCGTCCCGCCAGGGGATTACCTGGTCAGCGTTCACCCGCCCTATCCCACCGCACTTTGGGAGGCATGTGAGTCCCAAGTGACCGTAGCGGTTGAACCCAGCATCCCTGTCGAGCTTGATTTCGCAATGACCGGCGACTCTTGCCCCTATATGGAAGTCCAAGTTGGCAGTTACAATTTCAGGCCCTGCCTGAACACTTCAATAGTTGTCACCTACAACAACCACGGTTTGGTAGCTGCCGAAGACGCAACGGTTTCCATCGTTTTGGATGCGGCATTGACTTATGTTGGGGCCACCATCCCGCTCGCCTCACAGGACGGCCAAACACTTTGGTTCAACTTGGGCGACGTGGAAGTCAACGGGCACGGGTTATTTTTCGTGGAAGTAGTGGTTGATTGTGACCCAGATTTATTGGGCCAAACGCTTTGCTACACGGCCCATATTTATCCCGACACCACCTGCGGTGAAAACTTCAGCGGGCCAAACATCGAGGTCAATGCCACCTGCAACGGCGACAGCGTACACTTCCTCCTGACCAACATGGGTGGGGACATGCCCGACCCCATGCAGTACATCGTCATTGAAGACAACCTTATCATGATGACGAATGACTACCAACTTTTAGAGGACGAGTCATTGACTGTTTCAATGCAAGCATCGAATGGGGCCACCCAGCACCTGATAGCTGAACAAAATGAAAACTTACCGCCCTCTTTTGGCAATCATATTGCAACCGCCGGCATCGAAGGTTGTGTGGGGTCGGTAAACCTTGGCGGCTTTGGCCAATTCCCACTAGATGACGGTGAACACTGGCTCGACATTTTTTGCATGGAGGTCACCAATTCGTATGACCCAAACGACAAGTCTGCCTCGCCCACCGGCTGGACAGAAGACCATTTCATTGACGACCGCACGGAACTTGACTACCTCATCCGTTTCCAAAACACAGGTACTGACACGGCCTTCCAAGTTGTGCTGATTGACACGCTCTCTCCATTTTTAGACCCCGCCACCATCCGCCCTGGTGCCAGCAGCCATCCTTATACTTTTGAGCTGAGCGGCCAAGGCGTTGCCAAGTTCACCTTCAACGATATCATGCTGCCGGATAGCAACGTGAATGAACCGCTATCGCATGGATTTGTAAAGTTCCTAATTGCCCAAACGCCCGGCAACCAACCCGGCACGCTCATCGAAAACACGGCAGGTATTTATTTTGACTACAATGCGCCTGTTTATACCAACACTACTTTCCATACCATCGTGGATGATTGGATAGAATTCGTGGATGCGACAACGGAAGGTGCTTCAAAAGACTTGGGCATATCCATTTCCCCCAACCCTATGTCCGATTGGGCGACCGTGGAAGTGGCCAATTTGCCGCCCGGCGAGAACACGATAATGCTCACTGATGCAATGGGGAAACTGGTATTGCGGCAGCGTTTTACCGAAGGAAAAACAAATATCCAGCGCAATGGCCTAGCGGCTGGTGTGTACTTTTTCAGGGTTGAAAATGATGGGCAATTCCTGGCTTCGGGGAAGATAGCGGTGCGTTGAAAATCCGCCAACAAAAAAGGCCAGCGGGGTTTCCGTTGGCCTTTTTTGTTTTTTATAAGGCTGTCATTTCAACCAATTCTTCACCATCTCCATCTTCACTTTTTCATCAAAAATGGCAGCGACCGGGAAACGTAGTCCTTCGATGATTTTACATTCGACATGGTCGGAGATGGACTTCTTCGTGAAGAGCCAGAACTCTTTTTTGGCCTCATCCAAAAGGTACTGCTCGACCAATTGTGAATCAGGGTCAACGAGCCAATACTCTTTGGCCCCATGAGCAGCATAGTCCTCTTTTTTGACGCCCCGGTCGGTGCTGGCGGTGCTGTCGCTCAGAATTTCCACCACGAAATCGGGGATGGGGTATTTCCAAGTGTTGGGATGAATGACAGTGGCCCTTTCCTTGGTGAAAAAAAGGATGTCCGGCAAGTAGTCGTTACGGGTGAGTGCCACGAGAGAGGTCTCACTACGCACCTGTCCGAGGTCGTTGATGGAGGTGTAAGTCTGAAGCAGATAGTCCAACCTTTGCCTCGCAACGGTGTGTTTTTCTTTAGCTGGTGAGTGCATAACTATTTTACCATTGATGAATTCCCATTTGTCGCCCGGCTGTATTTTTTCATAAAACGCTTCCCGCAGCAGCTGTTCCTGTTTCAGCCGCACGTTCAGTTCCTCCACCAGTTCGGGCATGTGGAGGTTTTCAAGAATGGGTTCGATAATTTCGTTGTCACGCAACATGGCTCTGATTTTTCCATCAAATATAGCTGTTTTTCTTGCAAAACCTACACATGGCCTGCCCCATAAATTGGGAGGCCACAATTTCCACCAACCCCCTACCTTTACCGCTCATTTTTAAAACCAACCGCAGCATGAGCACCTTCATACCGTTCCGGGCCTTCCGCCCAGTAGCCCCTAAAGCCAAGGCCGTTGCAAGCCGCCCCTACGACGTACTGAACCGGGAAGAAGCCCTCGAAGAATGTGAGGGTAACCCATTGTCGTTCTACCACGTCATCAAGCCGGAGATTGACTTCCCGATGGAGCATGACCACTATGCGCCGGAGATTTACCTAAAGGGCAAGGAGAACTTCGACAAACTGGTGAGCGATGGTGTCATCGTACAGGATGAAAGCGCCCAGTTCTATGCCTACCAGATACAGATGGGCGGCCATGTGCAGACCGGCCTGGTTGGCTGCTGCGCCATCGCCGATTATTTCAACAATATCATCAAAAAGCACGAGCTGACCCGCCCCGATAAGGAAGAAGACCGCAAGAACCACATCCGGTACAGCCACCTGAACTACGAGCCGGTGCTGTTCAGCTATCCACATGTGGCAGGGCTTGACGAGCTTGTGAACAGAGTTATTGCACAAGCACCCGAATACGATTTCACCTCCGACGACGGCCTCGGCCACCGCCTTTGGCCCATTACCGACGCTGCGCTCAATACCCGCATCCAACAGCTATTTGAGACGGATGTGCCCAAGATTTATATCGCCGACGGCCACCACCGCACCAGTGCCGGGGCGCTCGTCGGGCAGGAAATCAGCAGCGGCCAGGCCGGCCCGGCCAACTACTTCATGGCCGTGGTTTTCCCAGACAACCAACTCGCCATCCAAGATTATAACCGAGTGGTGAAGGACCTCAACGGCCTCAGCACACAGGAACTGGTGGAAAAAATCAGTGCGAAATTCGAGGTGAAGGCCGTTGATGCTGCTTATCGCCCGGAGGCGCTGCACGATTTTGGCATGTACCTCGGCGGCAACTGGTACAAGCTGACCGCCCATCCCGACACCTACGACGCTTCCCCCATCGGCGAATTGGACGTGACCATCCTCACCGAGCACATCCTGGCCCCGCTGCTCGGCATCGGCGACCTCCGCACCGACAAGCGCATTGACTTCGTGGGCGGCATCCGTGGCCTCGGCGAATTGGAGCGCCGGGTGGACAGCGGCGAAATGGCCGTTGCCTTCTCGATGTACCCCGTGAGCATGGCGCAGCTCATCGCCATCGCCGACAACGACCTCATCATGCCGCCGAAGGTGACGTGGTTCGAGCCGAAATTGCGGAGCGGGTTGTTTGTGTATAGCCTAGATTGAGCGGAAATTTGGAAATTGAGTAATTAGAAATTGGGACGCTTTGCCAAAGCAATTTCCAAATTTCTCAATTTCTACATTTCACAACCGCTCCAGCAGCCATTCCCTTCCCCCCAGCGCCTTCGCCCCGATGATTTCGGAGCGGAGGCGTTCTTTTTATTGCCCTTTTGATACGTTGTTTTCAATATTTTTCGATAAATAATTGCTTCAATTATCTAAAATAAAGGCTACTCTAAATCATCAATTTCGATAAACTGCTTTTTTTGTCGTTGCACCCGGGTTTCGTCTCCTGCATTTTTGTATCGTCAATTCCCTCCGCACATACCCACCCTCCCAACAATTAACAATACTCGGCACTTTTGTTGGGTATGGACACAAACACAAAACAGCTTTTATTGCCATGAAAAACTACAAACTGGTTCTCGCTTTCCTCATTTCCATTTTTACGCTACCAGAAGCACAGGGGCAGGGATGGGTGAAGGAATACCAATCCCTATATCAGTACCAAGCAAGCGTAATTGGCATGCACGAACTTTCTGACGGGTACTGCTTTGTCACAGGCGCCAATTACACAAAGGTTGATTTCGATGGAGACTCAGTGCTGACGGTGGGGTTCAGCAATTACAGCTACAGTACAAACAACAATCCTGTTTTCTTGAGTGATGGGTTTGTATTGCCGATCGGACTTAATGATAGCTTGGGAAACTATTTTCCAGCTCATCGAAAATACAATTATGATGGTGCATTGATTTGGGAAATACCTTTTTTAGGTGTCTATGGTGCGCAGAGCTTTGGAAAAATAATTGCAACACAGGATGGTAATCTGCTGACGGTTGCCAGGGTGGATTCTGCCAATTATAGTTGGTTGGTTGCTACGAAATTAAATGCGGGAAATGGTGAACAACAATGGTCCAAAAAGCTCACCCCTAAACATCTGTTCAACACTCATCATACCTACCAACTTGTAGAATTAACAGACGGCAGCGTTTTGAACATTGGCCATGTCAACCACCCGCTAACAGGCAATAAACATTACCTGATTAAAATGGATGCGAATGGCAATAAACTTTGGGAAAGAATGGATTATGAAGGCATTATTCCTATTTCTTCCACTTTTTCTGGTTCATTGGGCACCGCTGATGGCGACATCATTTTAGTAGGAGGAACTACCGACTTTTTTTTGACCATAAAACTTGATTCCGAAGGAAATGTCCTTTGGATGAAAAACGATATTTCAGGTATTCCAATTGAACTTCCATCAGGCAACCTTCTCTTCCCCACATCTCAAAACCCAGCAGTGCAAGGCAATGAAACAATACTGAAATTGCTCACGCCGGATGGAGATGTCATTTGGGAAAAGCTCTTGGATTATGTACATGAAGGATATTCTGGGGAACGTATAAACTGCTTGACGCATCTTGCTTCTGGTGAACTTCTACTAGGGGGCGTTACTGCTAAATATACCATTTTACCGGGGTTTTTAGAATATAAAAACATGTTGGTCAAAGCCGACACCTTCGGCAATATCTATCCACATTTCATCACTGGTCAAATATTCAACGACGAAGCGTTGGACTGCGAGTTCAATGGCACCGAGCATGCTTTTGCTGATGTGGTCGTGAAGGCAGAAGGCCCCGACAACACTTATTACGCTATTTCAGATGACCATGGAGAGTTCACCTTGAACCTGCCAGAAGGATCTTATGACGTCACGGTCAGTACAGCGCAATATTGGGAAAGCTGCCAACCCAGTTACAACTTGGAAATCAACGTGCAAAACGACTCGGCAGCCGTCACAATCCCGTTGCAGCCTAACATTTTTTGCCCATTGCTCGACGTGGACCTTGCGACACCATTTATTCGCAATTGCACCACAGGGGTATATGTCGTGCAATACTGCAACCGGGGCACCACCACCGCACAGAACGCTACCCTGCAAGTCCAATTGTCACCTGAACTGACCTATCTCGGTTCAACGGGCAACCTCGCCTCCCAAGCTGGCCAGTTGCTGATCTTCGACCTTGGCAATGTACAGCCATTTGATTGCGGCAGCTTTACCATACAGTACAACCTCGAATGTGGCATGGCCGAAATGGGGCAGACACTTTGTACCGAGGTCCATGCCTTCCCCGACTCGCCCTGTCTTGAGGAACCCTACAATGGCCCTATCATCGAGGCGAATGGGGTGTGCGAAGGCGATTCCGTCAAATTTATCATTACCAACAACGGCGGCGACATGCCGCAGCCAGCCGAATTCATCGTCATTGAGGACAATATTATCTTGCTGACCAATGACTTCGAACTCAATGAAAATGAATCAATTGCGCAAGCAGTTGAGGCGAGGTCAGGCTCCACCTACCATTTGATTGCCATGCAAGACCCAGCCTTGCCACCCCTGCTTGGCTATACGGTTGCTACGGCATCGGTGGAGGGTTGCGTGGCCCCGTTGAACGTGGGCGCATTCAACCAAATCCTGCAAGACGACGCCGAACCTTGGCTGGAGATTGACTGCCAGCAGGTCATTTCCAGTTTTGACCCCAACGACAAAACTGGCTTCCCCTTGGGCTTGTCCGACGAGCATTTCATTGACGAACACACCGAACTCGACTACCTCATCCGCTTTCAGAACACCGGCACCGACACCGCTTTCAATATCGTGATAATAGACACGCTCTCCGCTTTTTTGGACCCCGCCACCATCCGTCCTGGGGCCAGCAGCCATTCATACAGGATGGAATTGAGCGGGCAAGGCGTGGCCAAGTTCATCTTCGAGAACATCTTGCTGCCCGATAGCACCATTAACGAACCAGGGTCGCATGGTTTCGTCAAGTTCAAGATTCAACAAATGCCCAGCAACCTACCCGGCACGGTCATCAAGAACACAGTCGGGATTTACTTCGACCACAACGCCCCAGTTTACACCAATACCACTTTCCACACCATCCGAGCACCCTGGGTGCAGGTGCTGAGCGGCTCGGTTGAGACCGAATTTGAACGCATGGAAGTGAAAATCTCTCCCAATCCGATGGGCGATTGGGCAGTCGTGGAGGTGGAGAACGTAGGACCCGGCGAAAACACGCTACTGCTTTTGGATGGAATGGGCCGGCAAGTTTTCCGGCAAGATTTCAAGGAAGGAAAAATAGTCTTGCAGCGGAACGGGCTTCCCACGGGTGTTTACTTCTTCCAAATCCTGCAAAATGGCCAACTGGCAGGCACTGGCAAAATCGTGGTGCATTGACCCAGCCATCAGCCCAACCGCTCCAGCAGCCATTCACGCTCTCCCAGCGCCTTCGCCCCGATGATTTCGGAGCGGAGGCGTTCTTTTTCCGCCTTGTCCAACCCGTTGATTGTCAATAGCTTACTGGCAAAATGTAGGGTGTTCAAGTAGTTTTCCCGGTGGTAGCCGAGTTCCTTGTTTTTGCGCTGCAAAAACCGCTGGAAGCTCTGGATGAAACTATCGAGCACCTCCGTTTCGTCCTGCTCGAAGTAGATTTTGAGCAAAAGGATTTTTGCGTCCAAGTTGAGGAAAACGTCCTCGTACTCCACTTTGTGCAGCATGCGCATGGCCTTGTCGTATTCGTGGCGGGCGTGGTGCAGTTTGGCGAGGTTGAAGTCCGTGTAGTTGCGGCGGTGGCTTGCCTCCACCTTCGGGCCGAATTTTTCAAGAAAACCTTCCGTCCATACGAACTCGCCCAGGCGGATGGCAATGCCCGCAATGTTCTTGAAGGCGTATCGGCTGAGTTGGCCGTTTTCTAGGAGCACGCCCCGTTCCAATGCCGAGCGGTACAGTTCGAAGACCTCTTTCAGGTAGCGCCCCTCGCCCTTGTTGTACTGCTGGATACCATAGTTGATGGCCAGCAGATAGACCAACCGAAGCTCGGAGTCCGGCAGTGCCTGTCCGTTGTCAACAATCCCTTTTTTCAGCTTGTCGAAATAGGCGTCGTTGCCCGTAGTGGCGGCTTGGTAGTAATAGAAATAGAGTGCAATGGCGGGGTGGGCATCCAGCCAAGGGGCGGCTTGGAGGTAACCGAGCACGAGGTTGAGCAGGCCCGTGTCGTATTCTACATTGGCTACGGCACCGTGCGAGAGGGCGACGCAGCTCTGGCGCAGCTTTTTCGCCAAGAAGGCCAGGTCGAGCGAGTGGTTGACGGCTTGCAAGTTGCGGGGTGCGGTGCGCTTGGTCCCTTCGGAAAAGGCCAACGTCTCGGCTTCCAGTAGGTAATTTTTTTCGTAAAAATGGAGGTCGTGGTGGCCCGTGCGCTGGTGAAGCGCTGTGGCCCGTTCGAGGTTGTGGCGGGTGGCCTTTTCCAAACCCAATCGGCGGTAGGCGGCGGCGAGGTGGAGTTGCCACTGCACGGGGTCGGCGGCGGCCTCCTTTGCTGGCAAGGTATTCCTCGATGACTTTCGTCAGGTAGCTCATGCAGTACCTAAGTTGCTGATGGTCAAATGGTTGCGTAGCATAGACAAACTCCCAAGCCGCCTCGTTGGTGATGCCGGGAAAATCCTTTTCCAGCTTTTTGTCCAAGAAGTCAAAGAGCAGTTGCACGTCTTGCCGCAGGTTGTGGTACGGCGACCGCACGAACTTGCGGAGCGCCCGGCGGTCTTCGGCGGGGAGTTTTTGGAGGAGGAGGAGGAGGTCAGATGATTTCATTTTTTCGATAAAAACTGGCTTTAAAATCAGTGTTTATTTAAAATCCAAAACCATTCCATTTCGATAAACGCCGTTTTTTGTCGTTGTGCCCCAATGTCATTGCCTGCATTTTTGTACCATCAAATCCTTCCACAAGCATTTCCCCAGCTTATTTAACAATACTCGGCACTTTTGTTGGGTATGCAACTTGATAACCAAACAACTTCCATAACCATGAAAACTTCACAACCTGGTACTCGCCTTCATCGTTGTTTTATTGGCCATATTCAAAGTTCAAGGCCAAGGATGGCTAAGGCAATATGAAGAACATGGCTTTTTAGCCGTAAATGAACTACAAGACGGATACTGCGGTGTCAATTTAGACCAGTACACGAAGCTGGACGAATCTGGCAACATAATTTTCATTAAGGATCTCCCAGCAACGCTCAATATACAGCCCGTCTTTCTTGAAGACGGTTTTATTGGCGTATTTTCCTACACCGATACTTCCCAAGCAAACCGCTATCTTTTTATAAAATTCGACAATGAGGGTGACGTGGTTTGGGAATACAACTCCAATATTTCTACAATCAACGGCCTTAAAAGACAAGATTTTGCTGTGTCCTTGGATGGAGGATTGGTTATCGTATATCGGGATCAACTTAGCTTTCACAAAAGGCTATATGCCGAAAAAATAAGTTCAAGCGGCAGCTGGCAATGGACGATGGCGCTATCTCCACCAAATATTTACAATTACTCCACTATCTCCAATGTCTCATCCCTTCCCGACGGAAGTTTCATTTGTTTTGGGAATCTTACGACGCCGTCGAACGGTACAGGTACGATGGCGATGAAATTTGACGCAAATGGCAATCTGATTTGGAAAAAAGAAGACTTTAACCACGACCCGTTTTTGATTTTCTATGCTGGATCTACGACAATAACAAGCGCAGGGAATATCGCAATCTTGGTTACTGACTTAAGCCAAAAATTTCATTTTGCAACTTATGATTTTGATGGAAACTTGCTTTCCATTAAAAATCTACAAATATCGGCAGGAAGTAACTATGACAACAGCCCATCTTTATCAGAGTTGCCATCAGGAGACCTCGCTTTTGTAAGAAGCGAACCTTTTTCTCCTTTTGTGGAAAATATTAATCCAACGACGCTTTACGTTATCTCGTCAACCGGAGATATACGCTATACAAAACTACTGGATTTTTTCGGGACGGGATATGGTAGCGAATCATATTCAAACTGCATTTATACCTCAGATGGCCATTTATTGTTTAGTGGGTATGGCATTAATGCCGGAAATATATTTGAAGGTTTATTGGTGAAGGCTGACACTTTTGGGAATATATTCCCATATTTTATAGAAGGCAATATCTTCAACGACCAATCACAGGATTGCACTTTCAATGGAATCGAACAGCCTTTTAAAAATTTCATTGTAAAAGCAGAAAGTCCTGAGAATACCTTTTGTTGTATAACAGATTCGGAAGGCGACTATATAATCAATGTGCCGGAGGGCCATTATGAAATTATAATCACCCCACCGCAAAATTGGGAAACATGCCAAGCTGTCTATCAGGCATCCGTTAATGCCTCAGTTGACACTGCCCAATTGGACGTCCCGCTCAAACCAACCGTTTTTTGTCCTTTGATTCAAGTTGAAATCGTCACGGCCCGCATCCGAAACTGCAGCACTGGGGTCTATGTTGTCAAATATTGCAATATTGGAACAGCGCTGGCTGAAAACGCCACCTTGAATGTGACGCTCGACCCTGCACTCACCTATCTCAGCAGCACAGGCAATCTTGTTTCCCAAAACGGTGGAGAGATGGAGTTTGCCCTTGGCAATGTGGAAAGTTTTGGGTGCGGCGAGTTCTCTATCAGCTATGACTTGCCTTGCGGAATGGTCGAACTTGGCACCACCTTGTGTACGGAGGCACATATCTACCCAGACGACCCATGCCTTAACAACCCATATACGGGGCCAATCATAGAACCTAATGCGCAGTGTGCAGGAGATTCTGTACTTTTCAGCATCCTGAATACTGGTGGAGACATGGGCCAACCCTTGGGTTACATCGTAATTGAAGACAACATCATACTAAGGCACAATGGCTTCCAACTCACAGAGGGTGAAGAACTTATCTTTAAGGAAGAAGCGAAGGAAGGCGCTACCTATCACCTTATTGCCATGCAAGACCCTGACCTACCGCCCGCAATTGGAAGTCCGCTATCAGTAGCAAGTGTGGAGGGCTGTCTTGGACTTGTAAACCCGGGCGCTTTTAGCCAGTTCCCGCACAATTCAAACCCTTGGCATTACAAAGATTGCAAACAGGTCATCGCCAGCTTCGACCCCAACGACAAAACCGGGTTCCCCACGGGCTGGCAGGACGAGCATTTCATTGACGAGCGTACCGACCTAGACTACCTCATTCGCTTTCAAAACACGGGCACCGACACCGCTTTCAAGGTAGTAATAATAGACACGCTCTCCGCTTTCCTCGAACCCTCCAGCATCCGCCCCGGCGCCAGCAGCCACCCCTATCGCTTTGAATTAAGCGGTCAGGGTGTGGCCAAGTTCATCTTCGACGACATCCTGCTGCCCGATAGCAACGTAAATGAGGCCTTGTCCCACGGCTTTGTGCAGTTCCATATTGCGCAGCAGCCCGGTAACCAGCCCGGTACACGCATCGAAAACAATGTGGATATATATTTTGACTTCAATGCCCCGGTGCGTACCAACACCACGTTCCATACCATCCGGGAGCCGTGGGTGCAGGTGGTCAATGGCTCGTTTGAGTCGATTCAAGATAAAACGATGGTGAAAATCTCGCCCAACCCGATGGGCGATTGGGCGATCATCGAATTGGATAGCGTACAGCCCGGCGAAAACACGTTGACGCTAATGGATGGAATGGGAAGGCAGGTGCTACAAACGAAGTTCAACAATGGCAAGGCACTGCTGCAACGGCAAAACTTGATCGCAGGCATTTATTTTTTCACCATCGAAAACAACGGGAACAGGGTAGGCACTGGGAAATTAGCCGTGAATTGAGACTTTGCGGTTCAGTAAAGAAACGGAAACACCACCTTCCGTTCCTTCGGAAAATCAGCAAACGTGCGCAAATACCAGTCGTAGTGGTTCTTGGCACGGGGCACCAGGTTGGCCAGCGTCCAGATCATGAACGACAGGGCGGGCAGGTTCCAGGCCATAAGCGCAAAACCAGACCACTCGATGATTTCGCCGAAAAGATTGGGCGAAGCGACGTATTTGAACAGGAAGCCTTGCGGAATTTTATAGCCCGTCTCTCCCGGTTTGCGGAGCGCAATCAGCATGGCATCCGATTTCCAGTTGATGTACATGCCACCGAAAAAAAGCAACGACCCAAAGTAAAACGAGGGGCTGGAAAGCCAGTTGTTCCCGTATTTTTCGTTTGGGGCCAGTTCCGCCAGGTAGTAGCCGTTCAGCCCAGCGTTTATCAAGTTGAAAAACACGGCACTCGCCACGATGGCCACTGGCATCCGCTTGGGCGTGGGTTTTATCCTAAGCGGATATACGATGGTGCGGTTGAAATAGTGCAAAATCCAACAGGCGAACAGTACCCAAACTTCGGAAGTGAAGCTGTTGCTCCCAAAAAACAGGAAATACGCCATGATGAGCAGCGACGGTGCCTCCATGATGAACCACCCAAGCTTGTTGTCAATCGTCTTGCCCCATTTCTCCGTGGTGTGCCTGCCAAAAGGAGCGGTGATGTAAAACATGGTGATATGGACAACGGCTGCTATGCCAATCCATACCCAAGTGATGGTGTTCAATGTGTCGAGGCTCATATCTCAGTGGCTTTCGTTTTTGCCAAAGGTAAAATCCCGGACGGATGCTTCCAAGGGTCTGCAAGCATGGCCCAGTTCTCGGGCAGCCTTGGTGCTGTCCATGCGGGGTGGCCGTTCTTTAAGGCATCCAAGGATTCAAGGGTGAACAAGGGCGGTGAATTGGAAACTTTGCCAAGCCAGGCAATGAGCGGCAGCAGCGTTTTCAGCAACCGATACGGGATAATCCATTTAATGGGCCTTCGGCCCAATACCTTGGCTACCACCGCCGCAAATTCTTTCATCGAATAATATTTGCCCGTGAGCAAATAAACCTCTCCGCTTCTGCCCCGCTCCATTGCGTTCAGCACCGAATTGGCCACGTCCTGGATGTCCACAAAATCGTAGCCGCCTTCGGGCAGTGCGGGTATTTTGCTCTTTTCAAGTTCCAGCAGCGCCTTGCCGATTTCGGAAGGCTTGAAATCGAATGGCCCGATGATACAGCTTGGTCGCAGCACGACGACTTCTGGTTTGCCCTTGCCCGTATTGCGCAGCATGATTTGCTCGCCCTGCGCCTTGGAATAGTCGTAGGCATAGTCCGTGGCCTGCTTGTAGGGCCTTGTTTCATCGAAAGGCTGTGAAAATGGGAGTTCCGTCACTGCATGTACGCTGCTGATGTGGACGATGCGCCGGACGGCTAATTGCTCCGCAATTTCCCGCACGTTCCTCGGCCCTTCTGTATTGGTCTGGAAAACGATGCCCGTTGGGTCGCCGTGGATGCTGATGACGGCGGCGCAATGGATGACGATTTCGCAGCCTTCCAGCAATCGCTGGACGTCGCCTTTGTTCAGCACGTCGCCAAGCACAACCTCAATGGGCAAGCCCTCCAAACTTTCGGATTGCGAGCGGCATAAGGCACGCACATGGTAGCCCTTTTCGCAGAGCAGCCTGCACAGGACGTTGCCGAGATGGCCATTGGCGCCAGTAATGGCGACGAGTTTGGACATTGGTTAATATGTGATTGTTAAATATCCAAACCGCCTCGGCCTGTGAAACGCTGGTTCCGCCCCGCTCATGGTTGTGCTCCAGCAAAGGAACTCGCAGTCGTCGCCGCAGACCCAGTCCTCATTGGGATGGGATTTCGTAGAAACGATGCGATAAAAATTGAGCCGGTACTGCCCTTGCCACCCACCGGGAACCAAGGCCCGTGGGATGGAAAAACCACCGCTCCAACTGTCCACGCCCTTCATTGCCTCGTGCTGAACACCACCAATTTCATAACTAACCAGTTCACCGTTGAACGCCCCTTCCCCTAGGCCGGGGTTGGTGATTTTACCCAACCAAGTGGCGTTGTTCGGGTTGATTTCAAATTCGAGGTATTCTGCTGGGTCGGCCTCGCCTCCTGCGATGAACAGCTCGAAGACCTCTTGGTTGTATAGCGGCTCGTTGTGCTGGGTCATGTGGTTTTCATGGACGAAGGCATCTCTTCCGCACTCGAACTTCACATGCAAAAACTGGTCGTCGGCCATGAGGCTGACCATGGTGGGGAAATCGGCAGGAGAGCCATCGGTGGAGCGAAAGAAGTGCCTAGGCTCCAATTTGGACCATTGGCCAATTGTTAGGTGGATGGTTGGTAAGTCTTGTGGAAGCATACTCATTGAAAAAGGAAAACAGCAAGATTTAACATGGATACAATATTGCGGAGCAAAGTACAGCTAAAGCGATAACCACTGCCAAATTGATTGGATTGGTTAATTTTGTTTCTCAATTTTTCACCAAAAAATGATTGTATGAAACCGTTTTCCCTCTTTACGCTGCTGTGCTGCCTCATGTCGGCGGGTTGTTTTACAACCAAGTACTCAAAGTCGCCTGCCTTGGAATACCCCAACAAGTATGCAGACAAACTTGAGCCTGGCTCCAAGTTAGAGGCATCCACTTTCACTTCCACATTTGAAAGAACCTCCAATGGTAGTTATATCTATAAAGCCTATTACCCCGAGACTCGTCAGATGACGCATTTCATGAGCTTCAAAGGCGGAACCACCCGTACCCCGCACGGCCCAAATAAGGAATGGTGGGATGACGGCACATTGGTGTTCGAAGGAGAATATATTGATGGTCAACGAAGTGGTGAATGGACGGAATACGATCACTCCAATTTTGGAAGTAATTCCAATTTTGTAAGTAAGGGGAAATACCTGAACAACCTGAAAACAGGCACTTGGGTAACCATAGACTCGCTGGGCAACAAGCGGTCTGAAATGAGTTATGAAAAAGAAAAGTTAAGTGGTCCGTTCAAGCGTTGGAACAAAAAGGGTATGCTGTACAACGAGGGTGAATACAAAGATGGAAAGCTACTTTGGGAAAAAAATTATTCGGACGGCACAGCCAATCCAGATACTTTCAGTTTGGTTAAAAAAATTCCAGAATTCAGCGGTTGCGATGGGGTTGAGCCAGATAGCACCAGAAGGGCATGCGCTGAAAGAAAGATGTTGGAGTTCATTTATGGCCAAATAAAATACCCAAAACTTGCAAGGGAGAACGGTATAGAGGGCAAGGCAATCGTAAATTTTGTTGTCGATAAAGACGGTACCGTCACTGGTATAAAAGTAAAACGTGGCATTTGCAAGGAGATTAAGACAGAATGCGAAAGAGTAATGCAGCTCATGCCCAAATGGAATCCAGGTATGCAAAAAGGAAAACCAGTGAGGGTGCTGTTCAACTTGCCATTAAAGTTCAAGCTGGAATAGGATGCCATTTAAGGGCTGCGCATTGTCTTTGTTCGACAGCTAATATTTGGGGCTGATTTGCAGAGACGGGCCGCCTGTCTTTCCATCACAAATGCTGAACATATCCTTAATGACCTGCTATTTTTGAGCGATAAATCAGTAAAACGCTATGGGGAAGCGAAATGGATACGAGTTTACTTTCAACGAAGAAAGAATTTGGTTTGAGTTTGACAGTTTGGGGCCAAAGGGCCGCATTCGAAAAATAGTGGAATTCTATGATGTAAAATTTGCTTTCAACCTTGCTTTTGGAGATATGGCTGCCGATGGGGAATTCGATGACGAGAACATTACAGACAATGGCGATATACGGGCAGTGATTCAAACCATAGCGAACATCATCCACCATTTTTGCGAGTCTCACCCTGGCCGGAAAATTTACATCGAACCAGTTGACAGCAAGCGCAAGGCGTTGTACAACAGGATTTTCAAGGAGAAGTTTGAAGAAATCGAGCCGGAGTTCCGTGTTTTTGGCATCGATTTGGGGCCTTTGGCATCAGAAGATTATCGGTCAACGAAAACCTATGATGCTTTCTTAATCGAAAAAATCGTTTAATTTTGGCTTATGTGAGTTTAAGGAGAAAGGCAGAGGCCCGATTTAGGAGGTAACTTTGAGTTACCTCCTAAATTTCACCCCGACCCTTCATGAGCCTTAATTCTGAATCAAAATCCAGCCAAATGGTGCAGCATCAAGCATTATCAGATAAAAAGAAAAAGGGAAATATGCTTTTCCCTCAAAAGCATCGCAAGGCGCTAAAAGGCATTGCCTTGGTGTCGGTGTTGGAGGCAAGGAAGTCTCACCCTGAATGGAACTTGAACGACACGCTGTCCGATTTGGTGAAAGGCTTCAACCCTGATTTTCCGCCAGATTTCCTCCTCGAATTCACCCAGCACATCATCCAACACTGGGTAGCCTTGGAAAAAAAAGCGGCTGCCGAATCAACTGCCGCCGTTGCAGCCTAAGGTAGCCGCAACACCTATAAAAATCCCCGGCCCGCAATAGCAGGCCGGGGATTTTTCATTTTCCTACCTTTGCAAACCAAAATCAATGCCTCGATGTTGAAGCCCCCATTCATCATCCATCATTTATCATTCATCATTAAGAACCCGTGTTTCCAAAATACGACGTCATAGTAGTAGGCGCAGGCCACGCAGGTTGCGAAGCGGCCATTGGTGCAGCCAACCTCGGCTCCAAGGTGCTGCTCGTGACCATGAACATGCAGACCATTGCCCAAATGTCGTGCAACCCGGCGATGGGCGGCGTGGCCAAGGGCCAAATCGTGCGGGAAATTGACGCCCTCGGCGGCTATTCCGGCATCGTGACCGACCATACCGCCGTGCAGTTTCGGATGCTCAACCTCTCCAAAGGCCCCGCCATGTGGAGCCCACGGGCACAGAGCGACCGCATGATGTTCGCCGCAAAATGGCGGCAAATGCTGGAGGCCCACCCCAACGTGGACTTCTGGCAGGACATGGTCGCTGGCCTTTTGGTAAAAAACGGCGTGGTCGGCGGCGTGGTAACAGGCATGGGCTTACAGATTGAAAGTCAGGCAGTTGTGCTCACCAATGGCACGTTTTTGAACGGCATCATCCACATCGGCGAGAAGCAGTTCGGCGGCGGTCGGGCAGGCGAAAAAGCCGCCACTGGCATCACCGAGCAGCTCATCCAACTTGGCTTCGAGGCGGGCCGGATGAAGACGGGAACGCCACCCCGCTTCGATGGCCGCTCGCTCGATTATTCCCGAATGGAAGTGCAGGAAGGCGACAGCCCTGCGGGCAAATTCAGCTACACGGACACGCCCCGCTTGGAGCGCCAATTGCCTTGCCATATCACCTATACGAGCCAAGAAGTACACGATATCCTGAAGGAAGGCTTCGAGCAATCGCCCATGTTCCAAGGGCGGATTCAGGGCCTCGGGCCCCGCTACTGCCCCAGCATTGAGGACAAAATCAACCGATTTGCGGACAAAGAACGGCACCAGCTTTTTGTGGAGCCGGAAGGCTGGGACACCTGCGAGATTTACGTGAACGGCTTCTCCTCCTCCCTGCCGGAGGACGTCCAGTTCAAGGCACTCCGCAAAATCGTGGGCTTCGAGAACGCCAAGATGTTCCGCCCGGGCTACGCTATTGAATACGACTATTTCCCGCCCAACCAATTGAAGCTGTCGCTGGAGACGCACCTCGTGAAAAACCTGTTTTTTGCGGGGCAAATCAACGGCACGACGGGCTACGAAGAGGCTGGTTGTCAAGGACTTATGGCAGGCATCAACGCCCATCTTGCCATCAACGAGCAGGAGCCGTTCATCCTGAAAAGGAGCGAAGCTTACATTGGCGTACTGATTGACGACCTTGTGAACAAGGGCACCGAAGAACCTTACCGGATGTTCACCAGCCGGGCGGAATACCGCATTCTTTTGCGGCAGGACAATGCGGATATTCGCCTTACCCCACTGCTTGAAAAACTGGCTGGCGAAAAATGGCAGGAGGTGGAGGGCGTCCCCAACATTGCGGAGCGCATGAAAAAAGTGGACGAAAAACGGGCCGCCACGGTGGAAATCGAACAGTTTTTCAAGGAAACCAGCGTAGCGCCTGACGCCATCAACGGCTTCCTCGAAAGCATAGGCTCGGCGCCCATCCGGCAGCAGGTGAAGCTGCACGGCATCCTGCTCCGCCCGAACGTGGACTTGGCGGGCCTGCGCACCTTGCTGCCCGACCTCGATGCGCTGCTCAACCAGTACGACCCCGACTTCCTTAGCGAGGCCGAAACGGGCATGAAATACGATGGCTATATCAAAAAAGAGCAGGAACTGGCCGACAAGATGCTCCGCCTCGAAGAATTGAAAATCTTCGAAAACTTTGATTTTCAGTCACTTACGTCCATGTCAATAGAAGCCCGTGAGAAACTGAGCAAGGTGCGCCCCCGAACCATCGGGCAGGCCAGTCGCATCAGTGGGGTGACGCCGGCGGACGTGAGCGTGCTGCTGGTGCACATGGGGAGGTGAGGGGATTTACGATTGAGCGATTTACGATTGGAGGGGCCCCTGCTGTAACCACTCGGAATTAATGGATGTCCTCAATGACTGCAAAAAAAATGCAAATCACACTCGAACAAGTCTCCAAACGATACCGTTACGACTGGATATTTAAAGGCGTTGATTACCAGATCGTTGCGGGCAGCCGGACGGCCATCACGGGGCCGAATGGCAGTGGCAAGTCCACCCTGATGAAGGTGCTGAGTGGGCATCTATCCCCTTCAAAAGGAACAGTCACTTTTGTTGCAGGAGGTAAAAAAATCAGCGCAGACGAGGTGTACCGCAACGTGAGCTACGCTGCGCCCTATATCGAGTTGATTGAAGAGTTCACGCTGGCCGAGGCCATTGATTTTCATAAAAAATTCAAACCGTTGTTGGCAGGACTTGGAACCGCTGACATTCTGGATTTATTGGCCTTCCCGAAGGCAAAGGACAAACAGGTGCGCCATTTTTCCTCTGGCATGAAACAGCGCCTGAAGCTGGCACTGGCCGCCTGTTCCGACGCTACCCTACTCCTACTCGACGAGCCGACCACCAACCTCGACGCACAGGGCGTGGACTGGTACTTGGCGCTGATGGAGCGATTTATTGGCGACAGGACAGTGGTCGTGGCATCGAACGTGGCGGTGGATTATGGGTTTTGCAGAGAGGTGATTGATATTTTGAAGTACAAGTGAAGGATGCTGCTCGGCCCTTTGGGGGATGCTGGATACTGGATGCTGGATACTGCTTGCCCCTGTGGGGGATACTGGATGCTGGGGTTTTCATCCCTGATTCCTCGTTCCTCTTCCCTAATATTTCATCCCTTTTTTGCAAATAGTAAGATTGCCCAAACAAGCGACACAACCAGCAACGACAATTTGACCGCTGCGCAAATGGACATAACCATTGGCCGAAGGCCAAAATTCCCCTTTATGATTTGTTGGATTTGGAGGTTCTCGACCACGTCGCAAAGTCCGGCTGCCACAAGCAGGATGGCTAAAGTGTTGGCGGTGGCCAATCGGTGTTCGCCCGCTGCGACCCTCGCCAAGAAGATTCCAAAGAATACATAGCCTACGATGTACAGGTAGTCCCATCGGACACTTTCTGCCAAGAATTCAAGCTTGGTCTTGCCGGACGGCAGTTTTTCATGCCGCCATTCTTCGATGGCTTTGGCCGTACCTTTTTGGGAGAAATAGGACAGCTCAAAACCAATGACTTTGAAGAAGCCGGGGCCACCGCCCATTTTGCTGGAAATGAATAGGAAAAAGACGAGGAAAATGCCCGTCAGCAGTAGGTTTTTAGCAATGAAACTCATGGTTTGGCATCTTTTAGATGCTTGCCAAGGTACGCAATTGCCGGGATTCCCCAATGGTTAAAAAATCTACTTTCCCACTGCCATCCTCAATTTCCCGCAGTAGCCTCTCCGGTTCGCCAATGGGTTCGTCGCTCAGGTCGAAAGTGCCGTAGTGCATGGGCACGAGAGCACGTGCTCCGAGGTCGTGGAAGGCCTGCCAAGCATCCGCTGGGCTCATGTGGTTGCTTTTCATGAACCAAACTGGTGCAAAGGCGCCTATGCCGAGGAAGGCGTAATCAATTTTAGGAAAGAGTTCTCTTGCTTGCGCAAAATGATGGCCATAACCGGAGTCGCCACCGAAGTAGATAGTTACTTCCGTGGTCTCAAGGACGAAAGCACCCCAAAGCCGCAGGTTCATGTCCGTGAGCCACCGGCGGCACCAGTGGCGGGTGGGGAGATAAGTTATCTTTAGTCCGTGGTTTTCAAGTTGGAACTGCTGGTGCCAGTCCATCTCCACAATTTTTTGCCCATCTGCCCAGGGCTTGATGACCTTTGCCATGCCAAGCCCCGTGACAACCGTTGCCCTTGGGTTGTTGCGCATCAACAATTTCAGGCTGGCCTCGTCGCAGTGGTCACGGTGATCGTGGGTAACAAGGATGAAATCGAGGTTGGTGAATTTATCGGGTTGGACCGGCAGCTCGGAAAAGCGTGGCGTGAATGGGGTCAGCTTGCCAAAAACAGGGTCAACGATGATGTTCACGCCATTCAGCCGAAAGAAAAACGAGGCGTGGCCAAGCCAAAGCTTGATGTCATGTGTATGCTTAAGGAAGCCGTCGTCCTTGACGACCTTGGACCGCCAATTGTCTTTTTTCTTTTGCTCCTCATAAGGATTTGTGCCTGATTTCCAACGGAGCACGTCCCTCCAACTCAGTTCAAATGGAAAGTCGGGATGGTAATAGCGCCCTTCGCTGCTGATACGGGCACCTTCGTGTTCGGCCAGGTAGGATAGATTCATTGGTGGACGGTGGACGATAGACGGTGGACGGCATTACATCCGTGAACCGTCGCCCGTCCACCGTAAGCCGTAAGCCGTCAACCGTTTATTTTCAAATCTTCCAAGAAACCCCGCAGCCGCTTCAATGTTTTGAGGGCGTCCTGTTTTTGGCGGATTTTTTCTTTTTCCTCCTTCAGAAAGCGCTTTGCCCCGGCAAGGGTGTAGCCCTGCTCCTTCACGAGGTGGTAAATCTCCTCGAACTGGTGCAGGTTGTCGGGGGTGAAGCGGCGCTCCCCTTTGCTGGACTTGTAAGGCTTGAGGAAGTCGAACTGTTGTTCCCAATAACGGACGAGGCTGGTCGTGACACCGAACATGCCGGCAACTTCGCTGATTGAGTAATAACGTTTGGTGAGGGACTCCGGTAGTTTACTCATGATGGTAGTTCGTTTATACTGCGAGCCGCCAATTCCTGTGCATGGTTGATAAGGGTTGATGAAGTTGATAAGGGTTGATAATCAACCTTTTATAAACCCTTATAAACTTCATCAACCATGCACAAGATTTGGCGACGTGAGCTATAAGTATGTCCTTGCAACCAATAGGGATGGCCGCAAATGAATATCAAAACAGTTGTCAGCATTGTAGCCGACTGAGCGTTTTCATTTATCCCGTTCCATAGTGTTGAAGGTGGTCAGCTGAACCAGTTGTTGATGGCCGCTACAATTTTTGCACCGAAAAATATGGTGAGCGTCCATTTCGTGACGAAATAGACGAGGAAGATGATCAATGCTTTCTTCCCATGCTTGGCGTATAGCTTTTTGAGCCGGTACTTGATGCGCATTTTTCGGATTTGATTTGGCACTACGGAAACACTTGGCAACACCGAATGTTCAGCGTCAACAGTGTATGGGTAAATAAAACTTCCTGTAGCCAAGGGAATGAAAACGGATTCAGCGACTTGTGGCACATCGCCTGTTTTTGAAAGTCCAAAAATGCTGTTTTTTTCGAGAAAAAAACTTGTTCCAGCAAAGATTTTTCTAAAAATCAGTCTTTCTGGGATCGCTTCCATGCCAATCCATTGATGATTCCTTCCAGGTATTCTTCAAAAGCCTCCAGTTCAGCAGGTGCTTGGTAGGTGTTGACGACCATTTTTTCGATGTCGCCAATGCGGATGTAGGTAACAGTACTCGGAAGGTCGGCCACCCTATTGTTGGTGGGGTACTGCTGCGCAAAATCAAGGTACCTGATTTCGCTCACCTTTTGTTTTATGGCAGTCAAAACGTCCTTGCTTACAGTAGCCTCGTGCCAGCCCATGCGCTCCACATTGAACTGGCCGTACCAGGTCGCTTTGCCATCGTTGTAGAACTTCACCTGATAAGCCGGGCATTTGCCAAAGCAAGCTGTCTTTTGGAAACCGACTACTTGGTGGGCTTTTTCCTTCGGCATTTCTATAGGTTTGCTGCCCCCTGATTTGGGTTCTTCCGTGATTGGAGCAGTATCAGCTGCAGCAGGAACTGCTGTCTTGCGGTTGCACGCAACCAAAACGACGATGGCCACAAGGCCAAGCATAGCAAGGAGATAGAGTTTCATGGACATGCATTCTTTCATGGGTTCATGACTTCATTGTCTCATCTTTGGCGCACTGCCCCTATCAATGAAACAATGAAGTCATAAAGCCATGCCGCTGTTATTTCTTCTTTTTCGAGGCAGCTTCACGCTGTGCAGCAAGCGATTGCTGCTGTTTCATAGCCTCTTCCAAACGTGACTGGAAGCCGCCCTTCTTCTTGGGCTTGTTTCGATTGGCCTCCAACTTCGTTTTTATTTTTTCGTGGTCAATAATCCAATGCTTGGTAATAAGGGTCTGCGCAATGTTCAGAATATTGCTGAACGACAGGTAGCAGCTAAGGCCAGATGCGAAATTATTGAAAAAGAACAAGAAGAAAACGGGCATGAGGTACTGCATCCACTTCATCATCTCGGCGTTGGCGCCGCCCATGCTGCCCATGTCCATGTTCTGCATGTTGTAATAGGTGTACATGATGGTCGTGACCACCCAAAGCAGCGTGAACAAGCTGACGTGCTGGCCATAGAATGGAATCTCGAACGGCAACCAGAAAGCGGCATCGAAGCTGGATAGGTCGGTGGCCCAAAGGAAGTCGGCTTGCCGGAACTCAATGCTGGCGGGGAAGAAGCGGTACAATGCCAACCAAACGGGCATCTGCAAGAGGATGGGGAAACAGCCGCCGAGCGGGTTCACGCCAAACTCCCGGTAAATCTTCATGGTCTCCATTTGCAGCGTAGTCGGGTCGTCCTTGAACTTTTCCCGGATGCCGGCCAACTGCGGCTTCAGTGCCGTCATTTTCGCTTGCGAATGGAGCATTTTATAGGTCAACGGGTAGAGAATCAGCTTCACAATGAGCGTCAGCAGCAAAATCACGATGCCCTGCGAGCCGACCAGTTTCATCAAGCCATTGAAGAGCGGACGGATAATCCAGCGGTTGAAGCTGCCCATGATGCTCTGGCCAAATGGGATGATGTCTTCTACAGACGAGTCATACTTGCGCAGTGTCTCGAAATCTTTTGGCCCAATGTAAAGCTCCATGGTGTAGCTCGGCACATTGGATGGTATTTCGAGGTTGGTGCTTAGTTTTTTAAGGTCATCGCTGCCCTCGGCCACTATCTCCGTGCTCATTTTGGTTCCGCTAAACGAGCCTTCCTTTGCCATGAGAACGCTGGCAAAGAACTGATTGGAGTGAGCTACCCATTTCAGCTTCTCGCCCGATTTGTCCACTTCATCGGCGCTCGTACAGGAGCAATAATCGTAGTCGTCGTCGGTTGGCTTGTAATAGATAGTGGAGTAGTTGACCTCGTACTTATGGTTCTGTTCAAGGCGATCGAGGAAGTCCACCCATTGCAGCTTGATGGGCGAGGCGGCGTTGAGGCCCTGTTGCTTCAACTCGTATTTCACACCATAGCTGCCTGGCTCGATGGTGTAAACTTGCTCGAATGCAACACCATTTGCGCCCGTTGCAGTAAAGGCGATGCTGTTTTCGCCCTTTTTTGTGGGTTGGAAAAACAGGTTTGCGGAGCTGACCATGCCCGACGTTGCGCCGTTCACGGGCAGTTGGTACTCGAACTGGTTCTTCTCGTCCTCCAGCAATTTCAAGGGCAGCTTTACCTCCTTGTGGTTTGAGTCGAGCTTGACCTTGAAGTGCTTTTTCAATTCTACTTCCTTGATTCGCCCACCCTTGTTGCTGAAAATGATGCGCAATACATCGTTTTCCAGCACCTCTTCCTTTACCGAACCGACTGCTGCTTGTGCAAAGGCACCAAATTGGCCTTCCAATTTAGCTACTTGTTGGGAGTCAACGACCGTGGAATCGCCTCCTGTGGTGATGGTTTGAGGCGTTTTCAATTGTTCCGCCTTGAGCTGCTCCACCTGCCTGATGGAGTCAAGGCGTTGCTCCGCCGCTTCTTTCATTTTCTTTTGCTCTGGCGCGATTATCAACTGCATAGCCACGAGCAAACCGAATATCAATACAAAACCTATGACTGTATTTCTGTCCATTAATGGTGTTTTTTGCTGGCGCAACGACTGCTCAAATCACGGCCATCCGCCAAAATGCGTGCAAAGGTAAAATTTTCCGCTTTGAAGTAGTGAAGGACTTGACGTTTGGCGGTTTTTCATGGAAGAAAGGCACATCAATCCCCGCCCAACAAAAAGACCACTGGCCGTTTGTCAATCTCAGACGGGGGTGATTTGCGCCATTCGGCAATGGTTTTCGTTTGGATGAACTGAGTGGCCAAGGTCAAATCGGCAGCTATGCAAAACTTTGTGCTAGGCTGTAAAACTCGTAAGGCCTGCTCTATGATAGCCTTATTCCGGTAGGGTGTTTCGATGAAAAGCTGCGTTTGGCGATGCTTGATGGCCAATTGTTCCAGGCGTTTGAGGTCGTCGGAAGGTGATTTTGCGGAAAGATAACCGTGAAACGCAAACGACTGACCGTTCATCCCACTGCCCATTAACGCCAGCAAGATGGACGAAGGACCAACCAACGGCATCACTTCCACGCCTTTCCGGTGGGCCAGTTCCACCAGTTTTGCACCGGGGTCTGCCACGCCGGGGCAACCAGCTTCACTAAGAACGCCAAGGTCGTTGCCCTGCAAGGCGGGTATTAGCAAGGCTTCCAGCTCCGCAATGGGTGTGTGCTCGTTCAATTCCTCGATTTGATAATCCGAAATAGGTTTTGGCGGATTGGTGGCTTTGATGAAATGCCGGGTCGTCTTCGCCCGCTCCGCCACGAGGTAGGTGAGGCAGTGAAGCCGTTCCAGAACATAGTCCGGAATGGTCTCCACAGCATTTTCGCCAAGTGGGCAAGGAATCAGGTAAAGTTTGCCGTAAGGCTCCCCGAACACCTTTTTAAAGGTCAAATCATTCTTTGGATCCAGATAACGCATGAAAAGGCATTGGTTGGGGACAAAGATAGCGCAGTCTGTCCGTTTTTTAACCGGCCACAGAAATCGTTTGGCCGATGCCGCCAATCATTTTCCAAGTAAATTAAATAAAATCGGGTTTTTTAATGGATAAATTCCTACTTTTGCCCGCCTTTTCGAAAAGCACTTCACGACGGTAGTGGGTTTTTGATATAACTTATTGAAAATCAGCAACTGGGGTGGGTGCCCGAAAACAACTAATACTTCAAAACAGTATGCGTAATTACGAAGTAACCTTCATCGTAGATCCAGTGCTGTCGGGCGATGAAATCAAGGCGACAGCTCAAAAATATGTCGATCAACTCCAAGAAGTTGGAGCCAGCATCGTGCATGTGGATGAGATGGGCCTGCGCCAATTGGCGTATGAAATCAACAAGCGCCACGCTGGCTATTACTACTGCATCGAGTTCCAGTCTGAAACTACGACTTACCTCACCACACTCGAACTCAACATGCGCCGTGACGAGCGGCTGCTGCGTTTCCTCACCATTGCCTTAGACAAGTACGGCGTCAAGTACAATGCTGACAAGCGTTCCGGCCTTATTGGCAAGGCCAAGCGGAAAACCAAAGCCACTGCTGAGGTAGCTGGTGCTGGTGCCGCTCCTGCCGCTGTTGCTCCCAAGGCAAAGATTGCCAAGGCACAGCCGCCACAACCGGACAACCTGAAGCGCATTGAGGGCATCGGCCCGAAAATCGCAGAGGTGTTGAAAGCATCTGGCGTTGATTCCTTTGCGAAGCTCGCTTCCATGACACCTGACCAAATCAAGGACCTGCTCAACCAGGCCGGCGACCGTTTCAGCTTCCAAGACCCAGCCACTTGGCCAGCCCAATCCCAACTTGCCGCTCAAGGCGAATGGGACAAGCTCAAGAAGTGGCAGGACGAACTCAAGGGTGGCAAGCTCGTGAACGCACCTGCCGCATCCTCTGCTCCTGAAGTGGCTGCCGCTGTTGCGACAACTGCTGCCAGTGCCGTAGCAGTAGCTGCGGTAGCTACAGAAGCTGCTGCTGGTGAAGAGGAGTAATTAAATGATGAATGATAAATGGTCAAAATGATGAATCAAGACCAATAGTCCATCCATCATCTTCGGCCCAACATTCTGATTCAACCTTAATTTATTTTCAAAAATTAAATAATCATGGCTGCATCAAGAGACGATATCAAGTTTCTCAGCAATCCAAATATTGGTCAGCAACGCAAGAAGTACTGCCGCTTCCGCAAGTTCGGCATCAAGTACATTGACTACAAAGACGCTGACTTCCTGCTGCAATTCGTAAACGAACAAGGCAAGGTGCTTCCTCGCCGCATCACCGGCAATAGCCTGAAATACCAGCGCCGAGTGGCCACCGCTATCAAGCGTGCCCGCCACATCGCCCTGCTGCCTTATTTGACCGACTTGCTGAAATAGTTCAATTTGGTCATTGGCCATTGGTCATTGAAATCATTAGCGTCATATCCCTTTCAGGAAATGACAAATGACAAATGACAAATGACTGATTACCGCAAAATCGAAGAACAATGGATATTATCCTTCTTAAAAATCTCGATAAAGTTGGCCGCAAGTTCGAAATCGTAAAGGTGAAGGACGGATACGGCCGCAACTTCCTGATTCCTCAGGGCATGGCCATCGTTGCCAACAAAATCAACCGCAACAACCTTGAAAGCTTCAAGCGCCAAGAGACCAACAAGCTGAACAAGCAGTTGGACGCCTTCAAAGCCATTGCAGCTAAAATACAAGGCAAATCGCTCAATATCACCACCAAAGTAGGCACCTCCGGCAAAATCTTTGGCTCTGTCACCAACGTGCAGGTTGCCAATGCCCTGCGTGACCAACTTGGCGTAGAAATTGACCGCCGTGACATCCTCATGCCGGACGACCACGTGAAGATGATCGGCAAGTACACTGCCGTTCTTGACCTCCACCCCAACGTGGATGCCAAGATTGATTTCGAGGTGGTACCTGATGATCCAGAACTCGCAAGGCATTTTGCGGAGATAGCCGCCGAGGCTGCCCTCGAAGCTGCTGCCGAAGCATCTACCGACCACTGATTGGAGCACTATCCAATCGAATAAATACAAAAAAGCCCATCCGCTTTACACGGATGGGCTTTATTTTTTTGAAAAAAAAGACTACAAACCAAGTACCGCCGGGTTCATCCCCATGTTGGAGAAGCCGCCATCGTGGTAGAGGTTCTGCATCGTCACCATGCGGCTGAGGTCGCTGAACAGGAACACGCAGTAGTCGGCACAGGCTTCGGCGCTGGCGTTGCCAAGGGGCGACATCTTGTCCGCATAGTCAAAGAACTCCTTGAAGCCCTTTACCCCACTGCCCGCCGTCGTGAAAGTGGGGGATTGAGAGACAGTGTTCACCCTCACCTTGTTCCGGGAGCCAAAATGGTAGCCAAAACTGCGGGCAAAGCTCTCCAACAATGCCTTTGATTCGGCCATTTCGGAGTAGTCGGGGAAGACCCGTTGCGCAGCGATATAAGTCAATGCCGTGATGCTGCCCCAATCGTTCATGGCCTCTTGTTTCCAGAGCGTCTGCATGACCCGGTGAAAGGACATGGCGCTGATGTCAAAGGTTTTGGCCATGAAATCGTAGTTCAAGTCGGTATAGGGCTTGCCTTTGCGCACGTTCATTGACATACCGATGCTATGAAGCACGAAGTCAATCTTGCCGCCAAAATGCTCGGTGGCACCCGTGAACAGCTTCTCCAAATCCTCCATCGAAGTAGCATCGGCAGAGAAGATTGGGGCGTTTATTTTTTCACCCAGTTCGTTGATTTTGCCGAAGCGCATGGCCACGGGCGCATTGGAAAGTACAATCTTGGCACCTTCTTCATTGCATCGCTCGGCCACCTTCCAAGCGATGGATTGCTCGTCGAGGGCGCCGAAGATGACGCCGGTTTTTCCTTGTAGTAAGTTGTTTGCCATTGCTGTTATAATGATAAATGATGAATGATGAATGATAAATATTGAACCGTTAGCCTCGCACCAGATTCATCATTCATCATTTATCATTCATCATTGTTAAAGCGTTCCCCGCAGCTCCTGCTCCCGCTCAATGGCCTCGAAAAGCGCCTTGAAATTGCCCTTCCCGAAGGATTTTGCGCCAGCACGCTGGATGATTTCATAGAAAACCGTTGGGCGGTCTTCCACGGGTTTCGTGAAGATTTGGAGCAGGTAGCCCTCTTCGTCACGGTCAATCAGAATGTTCAGTTTTCTCAGTTCCGCCAAGTCTTCAGCGATATGCCCTACCCTGTCGAGCACATCTTCGTAATAGGTGTCAGGCACGTAAAGGAAGTCAACGCCGTTGGCACGCAACTGGCCCACGGTACTGATGATATCGTCCGTGGCAACTGCGATGTGCTGCACCCCGGCGCTGCGGTAGAAATCGAGGTACTCCTCAATTTGGGACTTTTTGCGGCCCGCCGCAGGTTCGTTGATGGGGAATTTGATATAGCCGTTGCCGTTGCTCACCACCTTGCTCATCAGGGCGGTGTACTCGGTGGAAATGTCCTTGTCATCGAAGGTGACGAGCAGTTTGAAGCCCATCACGTCCTCATAGAACTTGACCCAACGGTTCATGGCACCGAGTTCCACATTGCCTACGCAGTGGTCCACGTATTTCAAGCCGACAGGCTTGGCCGGGTAGGCGCTCTGCCGGGCCTCGAAGCCAGGCAGGAAAGGTCCATCGTAGGCACTGCGCTCCACGAGCGTATGCCATGTTTCGCCGTACGTTTTAATGGCAGCTATTTTGACGACGCCGTGCTCGTCTTCAAGGTTTTGTGGTTCCATCGCCGATTCGGCACCCCGCTCGAGGGCCGTGCGGTAGGCAGTTTCGGCGTCGTCCACCCAAAGGGCGAGGACTTTCACGCCGTCGCCGTGCAGGGCTACGTGCTTCGCAATCTCATGGTCGGGCGAGAGGGCGGCGGTGAGCACCAGCGTGATTTTGCCCTGGCGCAGCACATAGCTCACCTTGTCACGGCAGCCTGTTTCGGGGCCACGGTAGGCAATCCACTGGTAGCCAAAGGCGGCCTGATAGTAAAGCGCCGACTGCTTGGCGTTGCCGACATAGAACTCCAGGTGGTCGGTGCCGTTGATGGGGAAGGTGTCTGTGGTTTGGATGGGTGCAGGTTTGGTAAGGACTTCCATTGGCTGTTTTCTTCTTTTGTGAAAAATGTGGGGCAAAGATAGGTGAACTGCCGAAAAACTACCCCCAAGATTCTGCCCAACTTAGGCTGGCAAGGCTATTGGGTATATCATTTTATCTTGTGGAACCATGCGGTGGATTGAATAGCCGGCCTTTTGCACTAAAAAGTCTTTTCGGTGAGCGACAGCATTGCCGAAAAGACTTTTTAGGTTTGAATGCTGAAGATTTACTGGCTTTTGCTCGAAAACAAGTTTTTAGATTTTGGCTATTTTCTCACTTGCCATCAATCGCCCAGCTTCGTCATAGACTGATAACCAATAGATTCCCGAAGGAAATGGACCGAGGTCAACTTGGGCAGAATTGGCGTTCCTTGGAATGATGCCAACTTTTACTTGTTCACCCATTGCATTGAACAAGCCGTAGCTCAAGCCAGCCCTTTCCAACCCAGCTACCGTAACGGCTGATGAAGTTGGGTTGGGGTACAGTTTCAAGTGGGGCAGCGCCTCGTTCCATGTAACTGCATCAGCGGTTGGGTCGAAAAACGTTAAATCACTCACTGGGAAAGCACCGTTCAAATGGTTGAAATCCAGTATTTTATCAAAAACATTGGTGGACAGATCATAGCTGAAAACCACGCCCAAATCGTTCACTCCGCCCCACGGCGTTGTGCCATATAGCGAACCGTCATGGCCAACCACGCTGCCTCTAGGATACCTGCCGCCATTTCCACTAAAGCTCATCAGGATAGTTTGCTCATTGGTAATCAGGTCAAAGCTAAAGAGCAAACCTTCTCCATAAACGCCGCCTTCCTCCGTCATGCCATACAGCCGCCCATTTTCTTCTTCCAAACTGCCCCAAGGGGAACCTCCATTTTCGCCGTTGAATTCAAGGAGTTTGGTGTAAGTGTTGGTCAATGGGTCAAACTCGAACAAGACGCCTTCCTCGCTTGAACCCCCGTCATTTGTCATGCCGTACAACTTGCCATTGTAGCTGATGAGGCTACCCAGCGGGTTGTCACCTTCGTCGGAGTCAAGTTCTTTAACTATTGTCAAAATATTGGTGGCAGGGTCATACGCAAAGAATCGGCTGTAGCTATTGGCCATGCCATAGAGCAAGCCGTTCAACTCACAAAGGGTGCCGACTGGGTGCCCCCCGTTTCCTTCGCCATCAAAATCTATTTTTTTGGCAAGTAAACCAGTAGCCGGGTCGTATTCGAACAACGTGCCCCAACCAAAATCGCCACCGTCTTCGGCCACGCCATATAGTTTGCCATTGAACGGCGTTAGCTTGCCCCGTGGCCGCACACCCAAAGGCCAAATAAAGTCAGCCTTGTGGGTAAAATTGAGCGTTGTTGGATTAAACTCGAAAATGACCCCTCCGTTGTGCAAGCCACCGTAAGTTGTCATCCCATAAAGTTTGCCATTGTGTCTGACCATGCCACCATAAGGGTAGCTTCCTTCGTTTCCATTAAAATCCTTTTTCTTTGAAATGGTGATGCCCACCGGGTCAAACTCAAAAAGTACCCCGTCATTGGCTGCACCTCCAAAGTTCGTCATACCGTACATTAGGCCGTTGTGAATGGTCAATGTACCCACAGGGTTGCTGCCATTCGTGGCATTGAAATCCGCCAGTTTATTCAATATGCTCGTTGAAAAATTATACTCGTAAAGTGTTCCCGAAAGCAAACTGCCCCCTTCACTGGTCAGCCCGTACAGTTTGTCGTTGTAGAGGAAAAGGCCGCCTACTGGTTGACTGCCATCATTGCCATTAAATTCCCAAACCTTGGTATAGTTGGTGTTGGCTAGGTCAAACTCGAAAAGCACACCATCATAATGCGCTCCGCCATAGTCCATGGTGCCATACAGCTTGCCATTCCGTTCTATCAAGGTTCCATTTGGGCTGCTGCCGTCTGCATTGGTGAAGTCTTTTTTGACTCCTATGATGCTTGTGGCTGGGTCAAATTCGTACAAAGTGCCCTTGTTGTTGGCACCTCCATAGTTGGTGCAACCGTACATTTTATCGTTGTAAACGACCAATTTGCCGTCGGGATATTTGCCTTTGGCAATACTGAAATCTGCCTTTTTGCCATACGCGCCAGTGGCCGGGTCGAATTCGTACAGCGTGCCCACAAAATAAGCACCCCCGCCATTGGTCACGCCATACAACTTCCCGTTGTAAAGGGACAAGCCACCACTGGGAGTAGCGCCATCGCTAGCGTTGAAGACTTTTTTTATGCTGAATGCCTCCGTAGCGAGCTTGTATTCATACAATAACCCAGCATCATTGGTGCTGCCACTTGCAGCCACCCCGTACAATTTACCGTTGACTTCCACCAAGCCTCCCAACGGGTTTGCTCCGTCGTTTCCACCAAACTCATGCTTTTTTGTATAAGTATTGGTTGCAGGTTCATACTCAAACAATACGCCCTTCGACTTCATGCCACCCGCCCTTGTCACCCCGTATAGCTTGCCATTGGAGGCTACCAACAAATTACCAGGCCCTGGATTGGCACCAGGAGTGGGCGTTGTGAACTCATAAATCGTGGAGACGCCTTCGCCATTTGGTAGGAATTTATAAATAGTGCCAAGACCATCTTTCCCACCTTCAACGGTCGTTCCGTAGAACGTGGGTTGCGCCATAGCATCCTGTGGACACCATTTCATGAGCATTGCCAACAATATTACCAGAACTACGCTCCAATAATGGTCACTCAAAGCGACCATCCTCCTTGTTGAAGGGGAATGGACATCTGTGCTAAAAATAGTGGTTTTCATAATCCGTGCATTTAAAGGTGATTTATGCTTCAAAGCGAGGTGCGAAAGGGTTTTTCATGAAAAAGGAAATCATGCAGGCCATCTTCTTGCCTTGGGTCAATTTGAGTCACATTAAATTGTTGTACAATGATATGTTAGGGCTGAACCCATGATTATCGTCAAATCACCCGGCCAATCATTACATTTTTCTAACTTGCGTCGAAAATTAAACTCCCTTCACCATTCAAAAACAGCAAACGACAAACATGCAGCAACCACCCATTTTCCGCTTAGGCATCGTCATGGCAGGGGCAGTCTCGGCAGGGGCCTATACTGCTGGCGTTATGGACTATCTGTTCGAGACCCTTGAAATCTGGGAACAGAAAAAGCGCACCAACCGCCGCATCCTCGCCGAATGTGGCGATGACTGGGAAAAGGCCAAGGAGAACCCCGATTTCGAGGCCAGCCTGCCCATGCACCAAGTGGTGCTGGAGGCACTTGCTGGCGCTTCAGCTGGTGGCATGACGGCAGGCATCACGGCCCTTTCCATGTTCGAGGGTTTCCATTTTTACGATGAAAACTCGGATAACAAGCTGAACCGGCTCTACCGCTCTTGGGTCAACCTTAATGACGAGGCAGGGAAGCCCACTTTCGAACAAATGCTCGACGTCTCGGACATAATCGAGGACAAAACGGTCAGTTCCTTGTTGAACTCCAAGCCCATTGACATCATCGCCGACCGCCTGGACAACATCAAAGTAAACCGCCAATTGGAAGACCTAGGCTACGTGTCGCCGAACCTGAACCTCATCCTCACGCTTTGCAGCCTTCGGGGCATACCGATTGACATCAACTTCAACACCCGCACCGTGGAGCCGCCCACCAAGGAGGAGGTGAGGACGAAAATGGTGGTACCAAAACAGGAAATCCCGGCTACGGCCCCTGCCCACCGTATGTTCCTGCACAAGGGGGTCGGGCAGTTCACCTTCAATAGTAATCAACAAAGGCAGGTGGATGAACACATCCTCTCGATTGACCCAACGGTAAAGGAACACCGAAAAATGCTCATCGAAGTAGCCAAGGCGACTGGGGCATTTCCCGTAGGACTAAAGCACCGGGTGCTCGAAATGCCCGATGGGAAGTATGTGCAGGCACAGGTGCGCAGGATATTCGGTATGGAGCGACAAGACCGCTTCAAGGTGGCCGTTGACCCCGACAAGCCCTTCAAGTTCGTGGCAGTGGACGGCGGGGCCATCAATAATGAGCCGATTGGCGAAGTGGACAATATCCTTGAAGACCTGTATGACCAAGATCGCCAGAACGGCATGGCCGACGAATACTACAAAAACTTCGGCATCATCATGATTGACCCTTTCCCCGATTTCGAAACGACAGAAGAGGCGGAAGGCCAAGAGTCGCTGACGACGATACCCTTCAAGTTGTTCGGCGCATTGAGAAGCCAGGCCATGCTTAAGGAGGGCGACATCCGCCGGGGATTTCGGGGCATTGACTATACCCGTGGCCTCATTTTCCCCAGCAAGAAGAACCCCAATACCGGGAAGCCTAAGAAATTCGCCATCGCATGTGCCTCCTTGGATGGTTTTGGCGGGTTCTTGAGCCGTGATTTCCGGCACCATGACTTCCTCTTGGGGCGTCGAAATTGCCAATCATTCATCCGCAAGTTCTTTACCGTGCCTGAGACAAGTCCCGTGCTCGGCCAATGGACGCCAGAAATGAAGGAACGCTTCGCCGTCCAGTATGAGGGCGATGACCGTCTCTACTACCCTATCATCCCCGATGCGAGGAGCTATAGCCAGGAAAATGACGAAACGGCCCTACAACCACCTCCTGAAGTCAGTATCTCCGCCGCAGCGGTGTGCAAATTTTATCCTGCCTTGAAACGGCGCACCGAAAAAGTACTGCGTTTCTACTTCAACCCGCCGGGCATGATTTATGGCAAAAAAACCACCAAAAAGGAGGCGATGAAGGAGAAAAAAGACCGGGCAATAGGCCGTATGATCAACCAGCACACAGGCGGTTTTTTCAGCGATGCAAAGGGTTGGCTCGCCATCATCGTGGTATCTATCCTACTTCTGCCATTGATTCCCATACTGTTGTTCCTGGCTGTGGTGCCCGTGCTTTACGTGTTGTTGATGAGCATCATTGCCGCCTATGTTGCGAAGCAAACGGTCTTGAAAACGATACTTAAGGACTTGAAAGAGAAGCAGTTGTTGAAAGGGTAGAAAAAACAATATCTAGATTCCACATCATCCCTAAACCTACCGATATTTGGGCCGTTTTGGAAACAGCCAAGCGAATTGGCCGTTTCCATACCAAGTCTTTTCGCAATTTTTTAGCAGGGCTTGGGAGGAGAGAGAAAAAATTCCATTTTTTCTCTCTCCTCCCACGTATTGTGGTCTTTTTTGGGGAAATTTTTCAATTTACCCAAAAAACACCACCTGCTAATTAGTTACGACTTTTCAATCTCAACCATAAAAATGACTGATTTCTCATTCATTGCAAATGCACATCCCTCGTACATAGATTCACTCTACGAGCAATACCTCAGCAACCCCGAATCCGTTGAGCAAGGCTGGCGGCTGTTTTTCAAGGGCTTTGACTATGGCGGCAGCAACGGCGGCATTCCGACCAATGGCACCGTACCCAGCCAAAACGGCCATGCCCCCGACATCAGCGACCACGATGAGCTTAGGGTCGTAGCACTCATCATCGCCTACCGCAACCGTGGGCACCTCAAGAGCACGACCAACCCGCTCAAGGCCCGCAAAAATCGCCACCCTTTCCTCGACCTCGCCGACTTTGGACTGACCGAGGTCAGCCTCGACAAACCCTGCCTGGCAGCCAAAGAGGTTGGTCTGGCAGAAGGCTCCTCGCTGCGCCAAGTTATTGAGAAACTGGAGAAAATGTACTGTGGCAACATCGGCTTCGAATACCACCACATCCAAGATCGCCACAAGCGCCGTTGGCTGCGGGACCGCATCGAAGCCCAAGCTGTTGAAAAACAATGGGGTTTGAGCTTGGATGAGAAGAAGCGCATTCTTGAAAAACTGAACGGCGCCACGGTGTTCGAGCAGTTTTTGCATAAAAAGTTTGTTGGCCAAAAACGCTTCTCGCTGGAAGGTGGCGAGACAACCATTGCCGCATTGGATGCCATTATCACTGCCGGGGCCGACCAAGGCGTGGAGGAGGTGGTGTTCGGCATGGCGCACCGGGGCCGCCTCAATGTGCTGGCCAATATTTTGGGCAAAACCTACGAGCAAATTTTCACCGAGTTCGAAGGCGAAATGCCCGAAGACCAGAGCTTCGGCGATGGCGACGTGAAGTACCACCTCGGCTTCTCCTCGCAAGTGACCACTCCGAACGGCAAGCAAGCCTACCTGAAACTGGTTCCAAACCCATCGCACCTCGAAGCGGTGAACCCTGTGGTAGAGGGCTTCGCAAGGGCCAAGGCCGATGTGCTCTACGGCAGTGAATACGACCGCATTCTACCCGTGCTAATACACGGTGATGCGGCAGTGGCCGGACAAGGTATCATTTACGAATGCCTTCAAATGAGCCTTTTGGAGGGCTACGCAACTGGCGGAACCGTCCACTTCGTCATTAATAATCAAATCGGCTTCACCACCGACTGGGAGGACGCCCGCTCCTCAACCTACTGCACGAGCGTGGCAGCCACAGTGCAGGCACCCGTCTTCCATGTGAACGGCGACGACCCAGAGGCCGTGGTCTTTGCCTGTAAACTGGCGATGGAATACCGTCAGAAATACAACGCCGACGCCTTTGTGGACATGGTCTGCTACCGCAAACACGGACACAACGAGGGCGACGACCCGAAGTTCACGCAGCCGACCCTTTACGACATCATCAATGTACACAAGGACCCCCGCACCATTTTCAGCGAGCGCCTCATCGCCCGGGGCGACCTGCAAAAAGAAATGGCCGAGGCCATGGAAAAGGAGTTCTGGAACGAACTCCAAAGCCGCCTCGACAACTTGAAACAGAACAAGTTGCCCTACCAGTACCAAGAGACGGAACTGGCTTGGAAGGCACTGCGCAAGACTACCACACCGGAGGATTACGACCAATCGCCAGAGACAGGTATCGAGCCAAAGGTGCTGGACAAAATCCTCAAACACCTGCACCAATACCCGAAGGACTACAAGGCCGTGAACAAGTTCGACCGCATCCTGAAAAGCTCGAGGGCCATGTGGGAAAGCGGCAGGCTCGACTGGGCCTTGGGCGAACTCAGTGCCTACGGCTCGCTGCTGCTGGAGGGCAACGACGTACGCCTCAGTGGGCAGGACGTGAAGCGGGGCACTTTTTCGCACCGCCATGCCGTGCTGCACGAGGAGGAGACCAACCGGGAGTACAATCGCCTAGATGGCTTGGATGATAAGCAGGGCAAATTCCGCATTTTCAACTCGCTGCTCAGCGAGTACGGTGTGTTGGGCTTTGAATATGGCTACTCCCTCGCCCGCCCCGATGCCTTGGTGATTTGGGAGGGCCAGTTCGGCGATTTCTTCAACGGTGCACAGACGATGGTTGACCAGTTCATCATGTCCGCCGAGCGCAAATGGCAGCGGATGAGCGGGCTTTGTATGTTCTTGCCACATGGCTACGAGGGCCAAGGCCCAGAGCACAGCAGTGGCAGGGTGGAGCGTTTCTTGCAGAACTGCGCACGTTACAATGTGACCGTGGCCAATGTGACCACGCCCGCCAACCTTTTCCACCTGTTGCGCCGCCAGTTGGCACGCCCATTCCGCAAGCCACTGATCCTGATGACACCCAAGAGCGGCCTTCGACACCCAGAAGTGGTATCTGAACTGAAGGACTTCCACACAGGCACCCGCTTCCAAGAGGTGATTGACGATGCTGGCGCAAAAGCGGCCAAGGTGAAAACGCTGCTGCTCTGCACGGGCAAGGTCTATTTCGACCTCCTGGACAAGCAACGCAACGACAAACGTGACGATGTGGCCATCGTTCGCCTCGAGCAGCTTTACCCGCTGCCGGAGAAGCAGTTGGATGCCATTTTTGCGAAGTATAAAAATGCCAAAGTACGCTGGGTACAAGAAGAACCTGCCAACATGGGTTCGTGGATGTACCTCCTATTCCAGTTCAATGGCAAGCGCACATTTGAACTGGTATCCAGGGAAACAGCAGCCTCTCCAGCTGTTGGCTTCAAGAAGAAGCACGACCAGCAGCAGGCGGAGTTGGTGGGGAAGGCGTTTGAGAAATAGAGGGTGAGAGGAGTGAGAGGAGTGAGAGGGTGAGAGGAGTGAGAGGAGTGAGAGGGTGAAAAAAGCCCCGTCAGTGAAGGTTCGCTGGCGGGGCTTTTGCGTTAATCCCCAAGCCCGCCAACCTCGGCTTTTCGTGGTTGACCAAGGACGAGGCGGTTGTGCAAAGGCGAAATGATTTTAATCCACTGATTTTTCAGAACATCGCAAAACTGATGACCGCCAAAATCACGAACGAGGCGATACCAAGAATAGCGTAGGCAAAGGTCAATAGGAAATACTTGATACTCGTCTTCCAAAAACCCTGCTTGTACACCCGTTTCATAGCAATAAAAGGATAAAATAGGCTAACTAATATCGAAATTGTTATTAACCAGCCAGGCGGCTGTTGCTTGAACATCAGTGTCAAAAAGAAAATGAAGAAAGTGGTGGCATGTACATGCAGGTTGAAAACGAAATGCTCGTAGTAGAGGAAAGGCTTACGAATGTACAATAGCTTCAACACCAAGGCCATCAATGGCATGAGCACCAGCAGCATCCATATCACGTTCCCAAACATATACTGAAGGTACTCGTTGATGCCTCCCTTCATCATCCGAGCAGTACGGGAAAGAAAAAGCCTGTCCCAATAGCCCGTCACATGGTATTTGGCCAATAAAGAATCAACGGAAAGTTCCATGAGGTCCTTGCTGGAGACCTTCACGCCCTTTATTCTTCCATCGAACAAATTAATGCCAAAGCTAGTACTGTCACGGTCTGCGCTGGAGTCATGCAAAATGCCTACCCTGGCTGAAAAACTGTCCACCGCTTGAATGGCCACGGGATTGCTTAATCCTTTTGTGTATTCCAACCGAAGTGAATCAAGATGTTCGTATGTTTTCTTGGTGAGGTGCTCTCGCTCCATCTCCGCTCTTACCTTCTCCATTTGGGCGTAGCCATCGCCCTGCTTGTACCTGACAGTAAGTACGGAAATCAAAGCCAATCCCGTGAACAGAAACAGCCTTAGCGGATGATAATACTGCACATGCTTCCCCTCAAAATACTCGGTTGTGAGCTTACCGGGCAAAACCATTGCCCGAAGGGTACTGAAAATACGGTTGTCGAGGTTGAAAAGGGTGGCAATGGTCTCCGATACCATTTCCCCAAAGGTGAGGCGGCCATCATGGTTTTTCTGGCTACACTGAGGGCAGAAACGGGCGTCTTCAGGGAGCGGTGTGCTACAGTTTCGGCAGCGGTGGATTGGCGTTTCGTTTTCCATGAAGGTTGTTTGGGCCAAAATTAGAAACCAACTTGGCTATGGCATTTTTTTTCGACAAAATGAACCTTTCTGAAAGCAAAAGGGGCACGACCAATGCTAAGTCGTGCCCCTTTCTGGCTTATTTCAGCACATTGCCCTTGAGCCATTTCATGCTCCGGCTGAGGCTGTCAAATGCGTCAGCAGGGTTGTCGTGCTCAATCATCGGATAGACGAGGCCCGCCTTTTTCGCATGTTTGAAGATGCGCTTGAAGTCAATGATACCATCGCCCACGGGTTTGAGGGCCAGCTTTTCCTTGTCAATGTCCTTGACATGGAACAACGGGAAGCGACCGGGGTGCGCCTTGAACAAGGCCACGGGGTCAACGCCCGCCTTCGTCACCCAAGCCAAGTCCAACTCGAAGTTCATTAGGCTGCCGGGTATCTGCTTCGCAAACACATCGAAGGGGCGGCTGTCGCCAATGGTCTTGAACTCCCAATCGTGGTTATGATACACCAGCTTCAGCCCAGCCTTCTTGCAGGCTTCGCCGGTGCGGGTTAAAACCTGCACGGCCTCGGCCACTTCCTCCGGCGTATTGGTCGGGATATTGGCGCAAACAAGGTACTCAATGCCGCCTTCCGCCACGCCGTCCACCAGTTCCTGCATGTTCTCTTTCAGGTTCTTCATCGGCGGAATCTTGATGGGATTGCCGTTCTCATCGGTTGGGGGCTTGGTGCCGGGAGGCAGCTTGAACGGCGCACCGATGACGTGGTGCGAGCGCCATGTCATGCCCAAGTCCTTGAGCATTTTTGAAAAATCCTTAGCCGATTTGCCATAAAAACCACCCTGCCGACTGAAGGCCGATTCGATGTTCTTATAGCCGATGTCGGCCAATTTTTTCAAGCTGCCCTGCGTATCCTGGTCAATCACCGCCATGAGGGTGTAAAGTTGAACGCCGGGCTGGTAGCCGTACTTTTTTTCTAAAAGCTCAAAGCCCAAGTTGCCGAAGGCAACTGCACCCAGTGCAGCTGCGCCGGATTGCTGTAGGAAGATCCTTCTGTTTTGCATGATACTTTATTTTATTGAATGTCAACCGTTTAAATGCTTCGCAAAAAACGCCAGCGTTCTTTCCCATGCCAGTTTCGCCGCCGCCTCGTTGTACCTAGCTTGTGAGGTATCATTGTGAAAAGCGTGCTGCACACCGGGGTACAAATGCTGCTCGTAACGGATACCATTCGCCTTCAACGCCTCCTCGTAAGCCGCCATGCCAGCATTCACCCGTTCGTCCATCTCAGCGTAGTGGAGCTGCACGGCGGCCTTGATTTTCGGCACATCGGCGGCTTCTGGTTGGCGACCGTAGAAGGCCACGGCAGCCTTTAGGTTCGGTATGTTCACCGCCAGACTGCTGGCCATCGCACCGCCCCAGCAGAAGCCAACGCAGCCGAATTGGCCGTTACAATCCTCCCTTTTTACCAAAAAATCAATGGCCCGGATGAAGTTCTGCAACGAGTCCTCCTGCTTCAAGGTTTGGAAAAGTGACCGTGCCTCGTCCTCGTTGGCAGGAGTGCCACCCAGCGGAGCGAGGGCATTCGGCGCAAGGGCGAGATAGCCAGCCTTCGCTGCCCTTCGAGCAACGTCCTCGATATGGGCGTTCAATCCCCGGTTCTCATGGATGACCACGATAGCAGGGTATTTCTTCTTCTTTTTTGGCCTTGCCAAATAGGCTTTCATCTCTCCCTGAGCGCCCGCCCAAGTGACGTACTCGGTGTGAAGGTCGTCACCCTGCGTCCGATTGGCGGGGGTGCAGCCCGTTTCAATCAGGGGCAAAACAGCCAATGCTGCCGCCATGCCGCCCGTCAGCTTGGCGAGGCGTTCGAGGAACACCCGCCGGGGCAGGGGCTTGTGGGTGTATTCGTCGTAGAGGTTGATGATTTGCTGGTCCATAGTTGAGATAGTTTTATTTTAGCGTACCGTTTATCTTTTGAATAAGCGCCGCAGTTTTGACGTATAATCCACGCTCGGGCCGTTCAAAGATTTCCAAATGATGCTCTGCCATGTCACGGATAAAATTGAGTTCAGCCACGATTTGACGATTCCCCTTCAATTGTAGAATCAGGCCGGGGGCAGCTGCGAGGGTGTTCGGTGTCAGGCCGATGGACTTTAGGGCCGTTACCAAATTCTGCTGCGCTAAAAGGACATCGTTGTTGGTGCTCAGTGCTTTTCTGGCAGCAACATAATGCCTATTGATAGCGCTTCGCAGCGTCAAATCCTGTATCACCTGTATTTTTGAGGTGGAAATCATTTCTTGGAATGTCACTTCATTGTGGTCAAAAATACGCGGACTCAACAGCCTCGTAATTGCCAACCCTAAGCTGTCATTTGTCCAATCTTGGTTAATCGGCTCTATCTCGGCAGCTTTTTTTAGCAGGAATTTCGGTTCAAAATTAGCCGAACTGTCGCCCATCTGTTCGAGTACCCAAGTGGAGATGGCGATGCGTTTGTAAGCAAACAAATTGGCTTCTTTGATGTCCACATTGTCCATGCTCAGGTCCTCTACCAGCCTCGAAAGGTAGATTTTTTCATCTTGTCTATCTTTTTCCCATTGGCGACGGTTGTTGATGGCAAGTGCGATGAGGATACCCATCACAACCAGTATGATTTCCCCGATAGCATACACCAAATACTTTTGGAGACGCCCCTCATCCAGCAAGGTTTTCCTTAATCTTCTATAGACTCCCAGCATGGCAACAAGTTATAGCTCACGCCGCCAAATTTTGGGCATTAGTACCTCTGTTGATAAAAGGTTGATAAAGGTTGATGAGGTTGATTATCCGGCCGCTGGCAGAACCCTTATCAACCACATCAACCCTTATCAACCATGCTCAAAACATGGCGGCCCACATTATACATTATAAGCTACTTGAGGCAGCGAACACAGTTCGTCACCTCATTCTGACGCTACTTCTTAAACCTCCCCACCCTTTCATCCTTCATCACCCCCTTCCAGTTCATCCCAAACCCAAAATCATAGCTGTGGCCCTCCGAATCCGTGTGGCATTTCATGTCTTGCGGGGCGTCCTCGGCTTGGCGCTCGACTTCGCTCATGCTGGCGGGCATTTGGAAGGGCAAGAGGCCACTTGGCTCGGCTTTGCCAATTAAAAGGTCCAGCACGGCTTGGTCCTGCACCCGGAAATTGACGAGGATGGCCGTAGCCTCTTTTTCGAACTCACTGAAAACCATCGGGTTGTCCACCGCCACACTGACGATGACGGGCTTGCCTTTCATCTTGGCGGCGGTCTCCGTCACCATGCCGAGGTCGGTGGCGTTGCTGGTCTTCACGGTCTTGCCTTTGTAGCTGCGGTTGGCGCTGGCCTCTTTGGGGTCGCCTCCGGCAATGCTCACGGCACGGGCTTCGGTGGCGGTGTAGTCCTTGTATTGCAGGCTGATGGGCAGGTAGCCGTTGCCGCCTGCCTTGATATCCAAGCTGTCGTAGCCAATGCCAGACTTAGGGCTTTCGATGAAAACCAAGGCAAAATCGGCTTTGTCAGGGTCGTCCACCACATTGAAATACTTGCTCACGAGTTGCATGTTTACGGGGTAGTCCAGTTTCTCCGGCGTTTTCATGCCAAGGAAGTTGGTGCTGGCTGGCGTGAACTTCTTGGGCACATAAACCGACTTCTTACCTGTTATGGGCAGCAAGTTCCCCTTGTTTTTCAACAAAACTTGTGACTTCAACTGGGCATCGTAGCCCTCCTTCATAAAGCCGGGATTGCCCACCACAGCTTTCGTCGCTGCGGGGTCGAGGTAGGGGTTTTCAAAAAGGCCCGTCCTGAAAATATTGCGCAGCAACCTGACAGCACTCTGCTCCATGCGCTCCCGCATCCATTTCTCGCCGTGCTCCTTAACGCCCATCTGGTAGGCGTCAAGGATGGGCTGCGCCACATTGTTGCCGCCGAACTGGTCAACGCCCGCCATCAGTACTTTGTAGTGACGCTCGGCCTCTGTCTTGGTTTCAATGCCCCAAGGTTTGCCACCGATGAACGAGTTCATTACCGTATGGTCACGGGTGATGCCCCAATCGGTGCAGGCCACGCCGTCGTAGCCGTATTTTTTGCGGAGCAAATCGTTGATAATGTACGAGTTATAGGCGTTGCCCACGTTCTCCTTGTTCTTCGTGTCCTGGTTCCAGGAGATGGTGTAATAGGGCATAATGGCCGAGGCCATTTTGGTTTTGCTTTTCAGTTTAAAAGCACCTTCGGTAAATGGGATGAAATGCGTCTCGAACTGCTTGCCGGGATACACGGCGAACTTGCCGATGGCATAGTGCGCATCCCTGCCCGCCTCGCCGCTGCCGCCGCCGGGCCAGTGCTTCACCATGGCGTTCACGCTGCCGTGGCCCCAGCCGTCGGCGATTTCCTTGTCGGCGGGGGAAGTCTGGAAGCCGCTGCAATAGGCTTCTGCCATCGCTGCGGAGAGCCACGGGTTCTCCCCGAAAGTACCATTGAAGCGCATCCAGCGAGGCTCCGTGGCGATGTCCACCTGTGGACTGAGGGCGGTGGCGATGCCCAAGGCTCGGTACTCTGCTGCGGCCACTTGCCCGAAGCGCTCCGTCACCGCCGGGTCGAAAGTGGCGGCGAGTCCGAGCGAACCGGGCCACATGGAGATATTGCCGCCGGAACCTGCATTGTACTCGGCGCTGCTGACCGTGCCGTGGCGTGGGTCGGAGCTGTTGTTGGCGGGGATGCCGAGGCCGATGCCCTCTGCCAGCACTTGGATATTGTTGTTCCATTGCGCAGCGACCTCCGGCGACTGCACGGACGTGATGAGGACGTGGCGCAGGTTGTCCTTCATCATAAAGTCGAGCTGCTGGTCGGAGAGGTCGGCGGGGTTGGTCTCGCCTTGAACGAATGGCTTGCCGTTGTAAGTGCCGCCCATGAAGCCGCCCGCCCGTGCCGGAATGGTCTGGTGGCGGCTATACAGCATGAGGCCCGCTATCTGCTCAATGCTCATTTGCGAAGCGAGGTTTTTGGCCCGTGCATCGAAGGGTAGGCGCCAATCCTCGTATTTGTCGAGGGAGCCGTTCTTGTTCAGGTCCTTGAAGGCGAAGCCGTCCACGGTCAGGATTTTTACGCCAGAGTCAGTGGAGTAGCCGATGGTTTGGCCGCCCTTATTGTGGATGGTGATGATGTTGCCGAGGGTGGCTTTGGTGAAGTTTTCTTGGGAGAAACTGATGGATGTGGCGAGGAGCATCGCCAGCAACGAGACGTTTAGTTTTTTCATTTCTTCGATTTAAAACCCATGAAATAGCCAGCTTGCAGTGGTTGTCCTGGCAATTTTTGCCGAATGGCGAAAATATAAACTTGCTCCAAATTGCTTACCGCACGGCAGTAATAAGTGGATAAAACGTGGAAATGAATCGTCAACACTAAAGCTGCTTCCTAAAAAACGCTAAGGCCCGCTCACAAGCCAGCCTCGTTGTATCTCGCTTGACTGTCTATTTTTAAAAAAATTATCGGGTATGAATGGTAATCGGGCGGTAAAACCTAACCTTTCTGTGATTTGCCTGTTTGCATCGTAACTTTGCCAGAATTTTATCACCTGATTGTGTTTTAAACAAACAACGGCAGTAGCTTGAGCCACCTAGTCCCTTACATTTTACTTCTTTCCCTCCTGTTTTTAGGCGGCGTTTCGGGCAACCTAATGGCTCAAAACAACACAAGCACAACGAGCGCCGCCGAAGCCCTCTGGCCCCTCATTGAAAAACAATTGGAACAACCCGGCGCCGACACGACCCGCCAATTCATCCTGCAACAGGTGCGCAGCCATTGCGGTGCGGAGAACGACTGTCTTTTCCAGACGTACTTTGGCATTATGATTAAACTGGAGCGGCGCTTCAACCTGCTGGCAGCCATCTACGTCGGGGAGGAGATGGTAAAAGTAGCCCAACGGCAAGGGAATTTGGAAGCAGAGGCCAGTGCTTATAAGAACCTAAGCCGTTTTCATGGAGCCATTGGGAACGAGCGGCTGACCATCGTGAACCTCGAAAAAGCATTGTGGCTGTTTGAGCAACTGGGCAAGCAATCCGCCGTGATTCACACTAAAATAGGCTTGTTGGAACGCAGCCTCAGCTACCGGAAAATCGAGGAAGTCATATCTGAAATGGAAGCGTTGCTCGCTCAAGCCACGGAAGATAAGGACACCGCCAATATGACCAACCTCCACCTCCGGCTCTTGTTTCAAACCCAAACTGCCGGGCTTTACGACAAGATGGAAACGCATGTGGGGGTGCTTGAAAAAATCCCTTTGTCCGACCCTATCAAACCGATGGAATATGGCAAGGCCATCCATGCGGCACTGGGCCGGGCCGACTTGCTCAAGGTTCGAGGAAAACTGGCGGAAGCGGAGCGTTTTTACCAAAAAACCCTACGGCTGTGCGAAGCACAACCCAGCCGATGGCTTGAAATACAGGTGCTCCATTCCCTCTCCGATTTGGAATGGGACCGGGGGAATGTCGCAATGGCAAAATCCTACCTAGACAAAGCGCATGGAAAAGCCGGAAAGCTGGAACTGGATGATTTGTTGGCCGTTAATTACGAAAGCAAAGCCAAGATTGCCGAAGCAGAGCAACGGTTTGGTGATGCTTTGTCGTACATAAAAAACAGCAGTTCCACAAGGATAAATTCAAGTCACAAAGCGCCGGGTTCAACCCACAAAGCTATTTTCTTCAACAAGAAAAAGACCAATTGGCGACCGATAAGAAGAATCAAGCACTGGAACTCCAGCTGAAAAAGGCACAACTGCGCAATGCCCTAATCATCACGGCTTTTGTATTGTTGCTGCCCACTGGATTTCTATTAGGCATGAACAAACAGCGCAAAGCCAAGCAGGAACTGGCCGCACAAAATGTGCTCATCCAGCAACAATCCGAAAAACTCAAAACCCTCGACACCGCCAAGTCCCACTTTTTCGCCAACGTGAGCCACGAACTGCGAACCCCGCTCACCCTGCTGCTCGGCCCCATCAAAACTTTGCTGAAGGAAAACCAACTCACCGAAAAACAAAGCCGCCTGATACAAACCGCCTACCAAAGCGGCAAAGAATTGCAACAGTTGGTCAACGAAATACGTGACCTGCAAAAGCTGGAAATGGGTAAAATGGAACTGTATGAAAAACCGACCCAACTGTCCTTGTTTTTCAACAGGTACGCTGCCCAGTTCGAGTCGCTGGCCTACCGCAAAAAGATTGATTTTTCGATTGAAACAACCGTGGACGACGAGGTAATGGCCAATATTGACCAGGAAAAATGCCGCCAAATTATTTATAATCTGCTTTCCAACGCCTTCAAGTTTACCCCATCCGACGGCAAAATCAACGTTGAAATAGGGATAAGGGATGAGGAACGAGGGATGAGGGATGTCCCACGAATTCCCCAACTCCCTCAACTTCAAATTCCAGTTCACGACTCCGGCCCCGGCATCTATCCCGACGACCTGCCCCATGTCTTCGACCGCTTTTTCCAGACCACCCGCCCTGAAAAGCCCGCCGAAGGCGGCACGGGCATCGGCCTCGCACTTTGCCATGAGTACGCACATTTGTTTGGTGGAAAAATCGAAGTGGATAGTACATTGGGCAAGGGGACGATAATGCGGGTCATCTTTCCTGTAAAGGTGTTGGACAGTCCGAAGTCGGCAGTCGGCAGTCAGCAGTCAGCAGCCCGCAGTCCGCAGTCGGATGATGTGGGCATCGCAGCCATTGCACCGCTTGAGAAGGAGAATGTACCCAACCCGGCAATTTCCAGCGAAGCAAAGCCCACTATCCTCGTCGTGGAAGACAACCCTGGGCTACAAGACTATATCCGCCTGGTTTTGGAGGAAAAATACCACGTCATCACCGCCGGAAATGGCCAAGAGGCGCTGAAATTAATCAGGGATGAGGAACGAGGGATGAGGGATGACGCCGCTCCCATCCCTCATCCCTCATCCCTCATCCCTGACTTAATCCTCTCCGACCTCATGATGCCCGTCATGGACGGCTACCAGTTGCTCGAAAAACTGAAATCCGACGATGCCACCCGCCACATCCCCGTCATTATGCTCACGGCACGGGCCGAAGCCAAGGACAAGCTGAAGGCCCTTCGCATCGGGGTGGACGACTACATGACCAAGCCCTTCGACGAGGAAGAACTGATGGTGCGCATTGAAAACCTGCTGCGTAACCAAGCCGCCCGGCGGCAGGAAATTCCCACAGCACCGGAACAAGTAGTGGCCGCCCCCCACATGTCCGAAGCCGACCGGACCTGGCTGGAAAACTTTGAAGCACATGCTCAAAAAAACCTCTCCGATGATGCCTTCAACATCCCCCTGCTTGCCCAAGAATTTGCGATGAGCCATTCCACGCTGCTGCGCCAGTTGAAGCGCCTGACCGGGCTTACCCCCGTCCAATATTTGCAGGAAATGCGCCTCGACCATGCCCGCCATTTGCTCGAAACCCGCAGCCATGACTCCATCGCCAAAGTCGCCTCCGAGGTGGGTTATGCTGATACCCGCTCCTTTTCCCGCAGTTTCAAGCAGCGGTTCGGGAAATTGCCTTCTGATTATTTAAGTGATTGATTTTCAGTGGATTACTGCCTCACCTGACGAATTCCGCCACCTGCTTTCCCCTCATTTTGACGAAAAATGTGACTAAGTTGACGAAATCAACCCATTGGGGCTGCCCCATCTTTGCAGCGAAAGAATAAGACAACGGCTATTCATTTTTCCGAGGAACCACGAATAGCAGTTGTACCACTTAAAGCAAAAAAACAAGATGACAATTATCATTTCCAACCTGCACCTCCCATGCTGGACTGCATGGACGAGGTCTCCACCACTATTGCACTCCAATCGAAAGAACACCACCGTAAAAAGGGTAGGCCGGTATGCTTATTAAAGCTTTAAGTGTATAGCCGGTCTGCTTTTCCCCAAATAAAACGAAAGAAAACCCTGCATCCGCATTGGTGGATGCCTGGGTGAAGTATGCCTTTCCTATCCTGAATGGCCTATTTAATTAAATAAAAACAAAAAGGAGGAAGCCGAAAATCCTTTAAAGAGTAGGCATAATCAGTTATTTATTGAAAAATGAAATCAACAATTTTTGCACAGAAAATCACATTCATCCTGTTTTTGTTGGGTCTTCTCACCGCATCAAACCAATTATCTGCTCAAAACAGCACCTTGGTTTATGGGGATGTAATCTTTCTCCAAAACGGTTGGAGCCAGTACATGGGCGGTTATTTGGATACCCGTGGTTATCAAAAAGATTACGAGAAAACGGGTAATTTCCTTTGCGTGTCCACAGCCGAAGTCAAGAACAGAGCTGAAGGAACTGGCTCTTGGAAAATCATGTCAGCTACGGGCAAAAAAGAAGGGAGCCCTGTCCTGGCTAACGATGATGTCTATTTGTTCAACCAATGGAATGGCAATGGTGGTTACCTGGACACCAAGGGTTATCAAAAAGATTTCGAGAAAACAGGCAACCATCTTTGCGTGTCCACAGCCACGAGCAACAACCGGGATATAGGTAGTGGCACATGGAAGATACTCTCTGCCACTGGTAGCGCTGCTGGTACGCCTATCACAGAAAATGTGGAAATCCACTTGCAGAATGGCTGGAACAATTTTTCTGGCGGCTACTTGGACACACGTGGCTACCAAAAAGAATACGAGAAAACGGGCAACTATCTTTGCGTGTCCACAGCCACAGACAAGAACAGAAGTGACGGAAGTGGAACCTGGAAGATTACAATTTCCAAATAAAGTCGCCTTGATGTAGGACAAACGCTTAAAGGAGCACAGCGCTTGGTATTTGCAAATGGCGCCTATATGCTCAGGCTGCAAGAAGAGGATGGCAACCTCTGTGTTTACAAATATGCAAATGGGAAACAAGGCAGCTTTGTATGGGGCTCCATGAAGTCTGGATTCAAAAATGGGTGCCAGACCATGCAAACAGATGGCAACTTGGTAGTTTACGATGACAAAAATGTATCGAAATGGTCATCCCAAACCAATCCTATTTACGATGCCAAATACAATGATGCCAATAACAAGCCAGTAAAACTGGTATTGGAAAACGATGGCGTTTTGAAGTTATACAATGCCCAGAATGCAGTGATGTGGTCTTCAAAGTAGGCTTTAAGGCTAAATGAAAAAGAGGTTGTATCAGAAGTAGCATTCTGGTACAGCCTTTTTTCTTTTGCGCTGTTTCGTGGCGTGGTACACGCTGCTTTTGTCATTGCCGAATGCAAAGATGTCGCCGCCGGACTGCATCGTACATACCTCCATACCTCACTTGGTGTTTGTTCAGGAACAAGCCGCTTTTGTCATAGCCGTAGGCTACCTGCGGCGTCTCGTTTGTTTGCCTTGCGTGACTTCCCTCATGACGTCGCAGTTTGCCTTCGGCAATGACAAAGCCCGCCGTTCCCTTGAAATCTCAAACCGCTTCCTTACCTCCCCTACACATTCAAAAAAAGCTTCAGAAATCTTTCGGGAAAGTTTTGTGGTTTACGGCAGCTATGATTAATTTTCGGCATCCAAACAGCCATGATGACTGACTACTTGAAAAGATGGTTGACCCTGAAAGATGATGGCTTGTCGGTTGTTTTTTCTGGAGAGAAGTTGGGGGTGTTTGGAATGTGTCGCAAGTTACGCTTCGGTGAGCTTGCGACAGCTAGTTGTAAGTTAGGTTGCACTATACTTGCGACAGCAGAGAAGTTGGGGTTTGGAGTTGGTCATGGGTTAATGGCCAACTGGTGACAATACTAACATCAACAAACAATTTATTATGGACATGAAACAATATCCATCAAGTCAAAATGACAAACTTTTTCAAGCATTACTTGCCTTAGGTAAAAAAGCCATCGATAAGATAATCCAGCATAGAGATGAAAATAACCTTAAAGCTCTCCCGTATCAATATCTACCAGTTTCGGAAATTGATTTTCATGCTGAGTCCTACTACTTCGACTGGGATAAAATTGAATACTTTGATTCTTATGATTGGCACTTTCAAGATTTTGCAAATTTTTTGGACGAGGAGTTATTGGTCTTGCCAGAGTTTGAAGAAGCAGCACAAAAAGTAATTGAAGAGTTCAAAATTCCAGAAGTTGCAGTAAAAAAAATTGGATTGTTCAAATTTCTTCGTGAAATCATGAATAAATCACCTAATGGTCGTATTACTCATGACAACGTTGCTAAGTATGTCCAACTTTTTATAGACGGATATGAATCTTACCGAAGCCATATTCCTATTGTTTGGAATGTCCATCTTTAGCTTAGCAATATTTATATTGAATCAGACGAAATTGAAATTGAACAAGATGTTTTCCTTAGACGACCAACTAGGGAGGAACTTGCAGTTGAGAAACCAAGGCTAAAATACCCAAGTGAGTCTGATGAAATGCGATTTGGTAAAGGTTTGATAGGAGGTGCAATCCTTTCATTTTCTGTTACTAGTGATGAAAAAAATAGTGGGTGGTATCCTAAAGTAATTTCTCAACAAATTGAACAATGGACGCATCTTTTTCGACTTTTCAAACCAACTGATTTAACAATTGTGTATCAATCCGTAAGTCCAGTTTCAATATTTGAGACCCCTATATATGAAAGCAAAGAACGACCGCAAGACAAGGTATGGCAAGGTAAAGTTGAGCATAGTGAAACAAGTAGTTACAAATTATTCCTTAACGAAATAGAAGAAGAAACGCTTCGAGCTTTCATAAAGAATATCAAACCAGCATTAGAGAGGATATCTCACACAAATTATTTAAGTGGTAGTTCATACGATTTGGCATTTCATCGCTATAATGATTCACTTCTAAAATCTGAAATTAACGTATACAGGATACTTTCTGCAATTACATCATTGGAAGCATTATTGAGCGATGGAAGCACGGAGATTAACTTTAAAATCAGGCTACGTGTTGCAAAACTACTTTCTCTGTTTGACCTTAATGCATTAGAAGTTTCAGAAAATATAGGCAAAGCTTACAATTTAAGGAGTAAACTAGTTCATGGTTCAGAGTTTAAAGATGGGGGCTTTTCAAAACAACATACACATGAAATCCTCAATTATAACCGTCTTTGTTTGTTGATTTTTCTACAATTAGAAAATATCAAAAGTAAGAAGGATTTAATCAAACTCATTGATAATTCTTTTATTGATGCCAAAAGTGGCGATGAACTAAAAAAATTAGTTGCAGAAAAAGTGAAAATACCAATCCTAAATCCATTTTCAATACAAAACAAAACTATTCAATCACAAGACTAGAGTAACTCAACTACCAAAAACTTGAAATTAACCAAACTTGAATCGACTTAACAAAAAACAATTAGAGATGAAAGAAATAATCATCAAAAACAAGCAAAATTACTTCAAGGAACATTATCCGTTTGCTGAAATACCAAAGTTAACTGATAAAAAACTCTGCATACACTGCGATAATATTATCACAGTCGGCGACTTCAAAGTCTTCAAAGATGAAGAAGGGGAAGAGTATATTTGTTGTCCAAATGCACCAAATTGTGATGGCACAGTAATCGATTGGTTTAGATTAGACAACCCTGAGCTCCCTCAAGATACAAATCATTAACAATCAACCCCTTACACCCCGCTGTCGCAAGTTTAGCGCAGCGTAACTATGACACCCCCACAACCCCTCAAACCAACCCCTTACACCAAAAAATGATGCTTACCCAGCCATGCAAAATGGCATAAAACAACAAAAAACGGCCAACCCTCGCATTGCGGAGCAACAGAAAACCCAAGCCTTCTTACCCAACTAACCCTCCTCCCCAAACAACTCCTCCATCCCCAGCACCTGTCCACCAGCCCGGTGCTGTGCTTTGCGCAAAACAGCCGCCTCCACCTAGCTCCCGACAACGTTGTTTTTCATCATACCCAGCTAAATCAGCTCAGAAATACTCGTTTTAGCTGGATATGAGCCAACCTTGGACAAGATTTTAACTGCCAACCCCAACTACCCCTCCCCTTCCTCAAACACCGACTTCTTCTTTTCTGTTGGTGCAGGCGGTAGCTAAAAGTCAGGTTGATTTGCCGCGTGCGCGATTGGCCATCGTTATAAGTATAAAACGTGGCGCCCTCGGTCACATGGCGGTGGCGGCGGGAATTGAAGACGTCGCTGACATTGAGGGTGATGGTTGCGTTGTTCTTCAACAAATCTTGGCTGAGGGCAAGGTCGAGGTAGGCCAGGGGTTTGCGGTAGCCCTGTGTGGTCTGCATCTTCGCTTCGTAATTGCCCCGCACTTGCAGGTCGGTGTTTTTCCAAAAAGTAAAGCGGGAAGTGATGCGGGCGAACCAACTGTAGGTATCCGCTTGGAAATCTGCGTTCAGGTTGCCACCATCGGTGATGGAGCGGAAGAAGTTGAAATTGCCGTCCAATTTGACCCATTTGGCGGGGTTATAGGCGGAGGTGAACTCAAGGCCAAAAGCATCCTCCGTGCTCAGGTTTTCGGGGCGGGTGGCAGCAATACCCTCGTCGTCCACCCGGCGGATCCGCTCGATTTTGCCCGTTGTGTAGCGGTAGTAGATGGAGGAGGAGAGGTTGCCCTGTTCGAAGTATTTGATGTGACCCAACTCGTAGGCGTCCGTGAACTCAGGGTTCAGGTCGGGGTTGCCACTCCAGAAATTGCGCTCGTCGGAGTAGGTGATAAAAGGGCTGAGGTCGTTGTAGCGTGGGCGACGGATGCGGCGGCTATAGCTCACCTGCATGGCGTTTTCCTTCGGCAATTCGTAGGTGAGGTGGGCGCTGGGGAAGAAGTTGGCGTAGTTACGTTCGTTCAACTGCTTGCTCTCCACCAATTCGGTGCTGATGCCCGTCAACTCGGCACGGAGGCCGGCCTGATAGCCGAAATTGCCTATTCTATTGCCAAAAATGCCATAGGCGGCGTGGATGTTTTCGAGGTAAAGGAAGCGGTCGTCGAAGCCGGGCAGGGTTTCCCAGACGCCATTTACCTGTTCTTGAAGTAGGAAGTCGTTGTCCATGTCACGCATGGAAGAGCGCAGGCCGCCCTCCACTTTCCCTTCTTTTCCGATGGGCTGCACGTAGTCGGCCTGTACGAGGTACTGCCGTTCCGACTCATAGTTGTAGCTGTTCTGCAAGCGGTCAGGCTGGCCCGAAGGGTTGAAGTCCGTGTCGTAGAATTTCTCAGTGTAATCTTGGTCGCTGCTCTCCCAATAGTCGAGCACACGGACCTCGGCGATGAATTCCTGACCTTTTTTATCAAATGTCTTTTTGTAGGCCAGGGCGTATTCCGAATAAGGTTCCCGCTCAAATTCTGCCTGCCTGCGGGTGAAGATGTTGACGATATTGCTTTCCGTGCCTGCGAAATCCCGGAAGGTCATGTCCACGGTGCGGTCGCCATCGGTGCGGCGGAGGGAATAGGAGGCTGTGAGGGTATTTTTCGGGTTCAGGTAAAAATCGAGGCCAGCTCGGGCATTTTGTGCAAAAACGACTTGGTCGCTTTCCCGTGTTTGGTTGTAGCCAAAGAGGGTGTCGCCAGGGAAGTTCTTTTGGAACAAACTGCCGTCGCCGGGCGAGGTGCGGCGGGTGATGCCGTAATTGATGAAGAAGTTGAGGCGGTCGTGGCGGTAGTTGACGTTGAGGGCAAGGCCAAGGTTGGACGGGTGGCCCGCTACCAAGTCCACCGAACCGTTGAAGCCGTTGCGCTGCTCTTTTTTGAGGATGATGTTGATGATGCCACCGACGCCCTCGGCTTCGTAGCGGGCGCTGGGGTTGGTGATGATCTCCACCCGTTCGATGAGGCTGCCCTGCAACTGCTGCAAGCCACCGCTGCCGTTCACGCTGACGAGGCCGCTGGGCTTGCCGTCTATCAGGATGCGCACGTTGGCGCTGCCCCGCAGGCTGACGTTACCCTCCACGTCCACCTGCACGGAGGGGATGTTGGAGAGCAGTTCGGCGGCGTTTCCACCAGCATTGGCGAGGTCTTTCCCGACGTTGAACACCCGCTTGTCGAGGCCCATCTGCATGGTGCTCTTTTCGGCCTCTACCACGACTTCGTTCAGCAAGGTTGACGACGGCTTCAATTTGATGCTGCCGAGGTCGAGCGGGGCTTTTTTTACTTCGATTTTTTCAATAAAAATTGCTTCATAAGCGAGGAACTCCACCTTGGCAAAGTAGCTGGCTGGCTTGGCGTCAATGGTAAAAAGGCCAGCATCATCGGTGATGGCACCATCCAAGAGCAGGCTGTCCGTGGCGGAGAATAGGCTGACGGTGGCATAGGGCAATGGGCTGCCCGATTGGGCGTCCGTCACTCGGCCTTTTACTTGGGCTTGGAGGTTGAGGCTTGCGATTGCGAAGCAGCACAACAGGATATTTCTCATAATGGTAAGGCTTTAGGGATTTGCGGTCTTAATTGGCAGGTAGGGAAGTTTTTCGCAAAGATAACCGCTGAAAGCGTGATAAGGATTTGGGTTGTCGCCCTGTCAAGGGTTTGAGTAGATAAAAGGAAGTAGGCAGTATATAACCCAAAACCGAGCTATAGAAACCGTCGATGAATTATGGAATTACGAAGACAAAAAAGCACCAAAGGCCAATAAGCCGGATTCTGTACCCCCACGCAAGCAGAGGCTCCATCATTTATCTGGGACCGGCCTCACGGCACGGCCTCTATCTGCCTACCCCCCGGCTCGGGCGAGCCGCCCTTCCACCCTTTCGGGCATCACCGGTGTACATGACATTTCAACCCGCAAGGTTTACCCGCCCCGACTGTTGCCAGCCGGCGCCGTGCGCTCTTACCGCACGTTTTCACCCTTACCACTCGATTGCGGATTACGGGATTTTGGATTTCGGAGCACTTGTTTTTCCCTATGAAAGTGAAAAATAAAATCAGGACAAGTTCCAACTCCGCAAATCAACGTTTTGTCATCATACCCAAAGTCGAGGCAGAAAATCCCGCGCCCAATCCGAAATCGAATGGCGGTTTTTTTCTGTGGCACTCTCTGTCCGCTGGCCTTCGCCAACGGCCCACCCGTTAGGTGGTGCGGTGCCCTACGTTGTCCGGACTTTCCTCCCGCCCTACCCCCGGCCCCGAAAGGAAGGAAGCGGTGCAGGCGATGGAGTAGCCCTTGGTGCGGGGCAAAGCTACGGCTGTTTATCCAGAGGTTAGGTCAATAAAATTTGAGCGGGGATTTTGGGTCTTTTTCCCCTTTTTCGTGTGCCCCTTTCCCTTCAAAAAGCCGAAAAACTGACGAAAAATTTCTCGTTTTTAGCTCAAGCACCAAATCCCAAACAAGCTCTTAGGTTTTGCTGACCGCAACGAGGTATTGCTTCACAGCATCCAAGGCACGGGCAAGGGTGCGGTCTTGGACGTGGTCGTACCAGCCAATCACCAAGGAAGGCAACTGGAATTCAGGGCCGTTCCCGAACAGGGCATGCGTAAAAGTCTCGCCCTTTTTTGCTGGGACAACAATGGAAGTGTATTGCCCATCTGGCGAGTTGACGACTTCGATGTTGGCAACATCTATGGCCTTGATGGGCAAGAAGTACTTACTGCCCCCAAATGTAACGTCTTTGTCAACCGACTTCCGTATTTCACTCACCTCGAGCAGGTCGCTCCCAGGTTCGGGCAAGGTGAAAGCGAAAACTTTCCTGAAATGCTTTCCTTCAAGCGAATCGGGCAAGGAGGAGGGCAACTGTTGGGTCAGAATAATGTTAGCACTCCATCGAAGGTCTTTTAGCTGCTGCGCTGAACCCGGCTCGGAAGGCTGGGGTGATTGTTGTCCACAAGCAATTAATGAGCAACAGCATAATAGAAGTATCTGAAACAAGATTGCGAACTTCATGGGCGTATAGTTTGAAGGCAAAAATAGCCGAAACTGTGCCGTGTTTTGGATAAGGTTCAAAAACTAAGACGTACTTAACACAAAAGTTTCGGATTTTCACTAAAATTGCCCCGCTATTGATGTTTGAAAATGGACCAGCCACGGCAAGCGGTGGATTCAGAAGGGAAAGTGACCACAAATCAATTTGCCGTCTCATACATTCAACGAACACAGTTATAGATGCAAATTGACCATTCATTGGCAAGTATAAAAGGACTACTACGGAAAATGAATCCGCTGCCGGTCAAATGGCAGCAAAAGTACCATGCTTTGGCAAGCCAGCGCCCATTGTTGGCTAAATTCATACTGGGCGGCATACTAACGGCCTGCCTATTTTTCATCCTATCTGCGATTTTCATCACCCTGCTTTTCAATGGACGCTTCGGGCCGATACCATCCACAGCCTCTTTAAAGAACATTGACCACAACCTCGCCTCGGAGGTCTATTCTGCAGATGGTGTGCTGCTTGGCCGCTACTATATCGAGAACAGGTTGCCCGCCAGCAAGGAAGAAATCCCTGAATGCCTCAAGCAGGCATTGGTCGCCGCAGAGGACACCCGTTTCTACAAGCACAGCGGCATTGATTACCGGGCACTGGGACGGGTATTTTTCAAGTCCATCCTCATGCAGGAGGACGAATCGGGCGGAGGTAGCACCATCACGCAGCAATTGGCGAAGAACCTCTTTCCGAGGCGAAAATTCTGGCTCCTGAGCCTTCCCATCAACAAGTCGAGGGAAATGGTCATTGCCACCCGGCTTGAAAAGGTTTATACAAAAGAGGAAATTATCGCACTTTACCTAAACACCATCCCTTTCAGCGGGAATGTGTTTGGAATAAAAACCGCTGCCAGCCGGTTCTTCAACATCGAACCCTCAAAACTGAAAACGGAAGAGGCGGCCCTGTTGGTGGGCATGTTGAAGGCAACCACTGCTTACCACCCCATCAAGAACCCCGACCGCTCCATTGACCGCCGAAATACCGTGATGGCAAGGATGGAACGTAACGGCTTTTTGACCCAAAAAGAACTCGATTCGCTAAAGGCGCTGCCGCTCAAGCTCGACTACAAAGTGCGCACCCACAACGAAGGCATCGCCACGCACTTCCGGGAGCACTTGCGGCTGCAATTGGAAGAGGAACTGAAAAAACTGACCAAACCGGATGGAAGCGCCTACAATATCTATACCGACGGCCTGAAGATTTATACCACCATTGATTCCAGGATGCAGGAAATGGCCGAAAAGGCAACCGAGGAAGTGATGCGGAAAATTCAGGCAAACTATTTCAAGCATACTGGCAAGGACAAGGACGCCCGCCTTTACGGCAACGACAACCTGCTCAACCAACAGGTAAAACTTTCCGACCGGGTACGCATCATGCAGGGGCGAAAGGCCAGTAAAAAAGAAATAGCCGATGCCCTGAAAAAGCCCGTAAAAATGACCCTGCTCAACTGGAAAACCGGGCAGGATACTGACACGATGCTCTCTCCCGTTGACTCCGTCAAGTATTACCTGTCATTGCTGAACACGGGCTTTTTGGCCGTTGACTTCAAGACCGGTGGTGTGAAAGCATGGGTGGGCGGCCTCAACTTCAAATACAACAAGTTCGATCACATCAAGTCTCGCCGACAAGTAGGCTCCACCTTCAAACCAGTGCTCTACTCCGCTGCCCTTGAAGCTGGCATCAACCCCTGCAAAAACTGGCACAACAAACATATCACCTACGAGGAGTTCGACGGTTGGGCGCCCAAGAACGTGGACGACAAGTACGGCGGCTACTATAACATGGAAGGGGCATTGAAAAAGTCCGTCAATACCATCGCCGTGCAGGTAATCTTGGAGATAAAGACGGACTCCGTTATCAACATGGCCCGCCGCATGGGCATTGGTTCGCCCATACCCAAAGAGGCGGGTATCGCCCTCGGCGGTGTTGACCTCACGCTTTATGAAATGATCAGTGCCTTCTCCACCATTGCCAACCGGGGCAAGCGGCCTGTCATGCACTATGTCACCAAGGTTGAAACCCGTGATGGTAATCAGATAAAGGAAATCGTTGCCCCGAAGCCGAAGAGCTTTGTAACGGCCATGTCCGAGATGCACGCCGACATGATGCGCCACTTCCTCACCAAAGTAGTGGAAAGCGACCGGGGCACAGCCCACCGTTTCCAGGAACAGTTCAAGCACAAAGTGCCCGTGGCCGCCAAGACCGGCACCTCCAACGACAACCGGGACGGCTGGTTCCTTGGCTTTACGCCCGACCTCTGCGTCGGGGCATGGGTTGGGGGCGAACACCAAGCCGTGCGCTTCCTCGAAACCCGGCTGGGCCAAGGCTCCAGTACAGCCATGCCCATCTGCTCCAATTTTTTGAACAGGGTTTATGGGTCGAAGGATTTTGAGAAAATGCTGGAAAACAAGTTCACCGAAATGGACAGCATTACCTTGGACAAATTGGACTGCTATGGGTTACGGCGAAAAGACAGTGACTCGCTGGATGTGGTTACAGACTCTATCGTGACTCAACCCGCCACCGCCACGCCCGTGGTGAACGATAATAAAGAAGACCAGTCTCAAGAAAATCAGAACAATTGAGCTTGTTCCCCTATTGGCAGTAACCTGAAAGACCTCCGGTGTTCTGATGTCGGCCCATGCTGGCGTATAGCCTCTCGATGTTCCGCTGTAGGATAGCCTTTGTTCTTTTCCCAACCATATTGCGGGTAATGCACGGCAAGCGTTTCCATGTACTCATCCCGGTAGGTTTTTGCCAGGATGGATGCTGCGGCAATGCTCATGAAACGCCCATCGCCTTTCACCATGCAGTGGTGCGGGATACCGGGGTAGGGCTTGAAGCGGTTGCCGTCGATCAGCAGGCTGGTAGGTGTGAGCTTCAATTGGCGCACAGCCCGATGCATCCCCTCCACGCTGGCCCAAAGTATGTTCAGTTGGTCAATTTCAGATGGGGAAAGGCTGACGACCGACCATGCGAGCGCCTCCCGCTCGATGATGGGGCGCAGTTCTAACCGCTGGTTTTCAGTCAGTTGCTTGGAGTCGTTAAGAAACGGGTGGGAAAAATCCACGGGCAGGATGACAGCTGCTGCAAACACAGGGCCTGCGAGGCAGCCCCGGCCTGCTTCGTCGCAGCCGGCTTCGGTTTCGGATTCGTTGTGGAAGGGGAGCAGCATGGTAATGCCAGGCAGCTTTATTTCAGTGAATCCTTGATGACCTGCACCAATTGCGGCGCTACCCCAAGTTTTTTGGCAACCGACCTGACGGACGCCCTTGGGGTTTTCAGCAGTTCAGTTATTGCTGGCTCTTTTTCCATTTGCTTTTTGATTTCAAGCACGAACGCTTCAGTAACGCTGAGCAACTCGGCTATTACTCGGCTTTCAAAGCCTTTTTTAACCATGTTGCGGATACCGAGCACCGCATGTAGCAGCTTACCTGCTTCCATGCCTTTTTCCATGCCTTTTTCCATGCCTTTTTCCATGCCTTTCTCCATGCCCTGCTCTATACCCATGATAAAGGCATCGTCTTGTTGGATTGCTTTTACGAATTCTTCTGAAATGACCATGTTTCTTACGGATTTTACGGTTTCCTCGTGCAAGTTACGAAGGAAAGAAAGAATTTTCAATTGGTTGATGAATTTTCTCAATGCTCCAGAATCGCCCTTGAGCATGACCAACCTTTCAAGAATGAGCCGTACCAATTGCTCGCCGTTAAGTTCCTCTGGGTTGGCCAGAATGCTCATGACCACCTCCTCCGGAACATCGGAATAAAGGAATTCCTTGTAGCTGATTTCACCCAAACAATAAACCGGGTAGTTGAGTTTTAGGCCAAAAAATGAGACCTCGCCCTTGATGTTTTTAGGTCTGCCACTGAGCAAATAAACCATGCGAAGGTCAATTGGCAGCCGGAACTTTAGGTGTTCCGCTGCCACATAATAGAGCGACTTGGCATCTGTTCCCTTTTCGTCTTTGGCTTCCAACTCTATTTGAAGAATGCAGCCATCGGGGTGGTCAGGAGTAAACACTTTTTTCAAGAAATCTGGTTCAGCCTCTTTAGTGGTCTGCACCCTGACCTCAGGAAGGTTCTCCATCCGCAGCACGTTGATTTTCAGCACCTTGCGTATTAGGGCTGGCAAGAGCGACTGCAGGTTTTCCTTGAATACCTTATCGTATTTGTTGGCCTCGGTCTTTGTTAGTAGGTGGCTGGGTTTCTTTGTCTTGCTTCTCATAACTGTTAAGAGTTTGTAGTCAGTCAATCGCCTTCGCTTCGCTGCAATAAATTATCCCTGCCGCCAGCTTGTAATACTTCCCTTCAAATGGAACACCAAGCGAAACGGCGATATAGGAAGTCGTTCCTTTCAGGGATTCAAGCCCCTCCTGCATCTTGTCATAGAAATTCACATCGGTCATGGGGAGGTCGTAATGGGCATCCCCCAGCCGGAACTTCACCCTCGGCTTCGTATTATAGGGCGTGGTGAAATAGGGCTGCACCTCCTTTGGTTTTACCAGCACCAACGACCTGCCAACCGTGGCAGCCTCTTCTTCGGACAGGCAACGGCCTGTATTTCCGAAAAGCGTATCTGATTGACTTTCAACAAGTTGGTCGAGGTGTTGCACGGAAAGTGTTGCCGGACGGACTTTGGCAATGCTGCCCATATAGAACAGGCAGTTCTCCGTTTGGTACTCGTTGGGACAGTGCCTGATGAGGTCAAAGGAAATGATGTCGCCCACGGAAATGTCCTTGACGAGGTTGGTGGGAACCTGCCCATGTTCGGCATCCGACACGGGCCTGAGCCACCTGGGGCTACCCGCTTGTTTCACAAAATGGAAATGAGCTTGAGCATCGAGCATGAGCTGTACGCCAGCGATGCAGCGCTCGCCATACTTCTTGGAGTTGGCAAGGCATAGGAGGTAAGTTTTCGACATAGTAGTTGTGTTTAGAAATTGGAAATTGGGGAATTTGGAAATTGGGGCTATTTTACCAAATGAACGATTTCAATATCGTTGAAACGGTGCTGGAAATACTCTGCCAGCAACCGTCTGTGGCATTTTTCGGGGCCGTGCTCGCTGCACAAGAGGCAATGTTGGTGCAATTGTTCGGGGTTGACCTTGCTTCCGATTTTGCGCATATCAATCAGGTTCAAGTAAGCAGTTTCGTACTCTGCCCAGGTCATTTTCTTGTTGCGGTAGAGGTCCAGCAGTTCCTTCGTCGGCGCAAAATCGAGGTTGTGCTCGTAGCCCATCCCGCCTATTTCCCCCAAAAAAAACTTCAGGTCGCTGCCCTTTGCATAGCCCGCCAATTGCGAGGCATTGCTGATTCGGGAGTCAATGACCGTACTGACCCCATTGTTGCGGAGCAAGCCAAAAAACTGGCTGGCGCTCTTGCCCGTGAAACCGATGGTGAAGAGTTTTATCATGTGTTTAGTGAATGATGCATGATGAATTTACAAGGCACTGATTTTCGAGCATTTGAAAATCAAAATAGCCTCAAATATTTTTTCAATTTCACTTGTGTGATTGATGGATATTGAAGCGGTGTTCAAGCACCGCTGTCGTCCGTAGCTTCTTTTTTAGGCGACCACCCGACCAATTGGTTGTGTAGCCGGTAAGCCGCCCGCACTTGGTCATCCTTGCTGATGTTGGGTTCAAAAATCGTGGGTTGCGGTAGCTTTTTTGCAAATTTCTTGAGGAGTTCCTGTTCTAATTCTGGGTGCGGCACGGTTTCTCCATCCTTGTAGATATGCACCACCTCGAAGCCATGCTCCACCAAATAGCCGGAAATCATGGAAAATCGATGGCACTCCAACGGCTCGGCTTCGGCGCACATCAGGGCTGGGAAGTACCCTTTTTCCACTCCTTGCCGGAGCCGCTCCACGCCCATCTTGAAATCGTCGGTGGCTTGTACTTTTTCAAAATCCACCTTGCCGGCATCGTCTTGCAGCTTGGGATTGGTATGCCGTGCACCAAATTCCTTCCCGAAATGCAGGTAAAGAATGTCGTTTTCCTTTAGGAACTCGGCCAATACGGGCTTGTTGTACTGCGGGTTGTACTGGCTGGCGGGGGTGCTTCGCACGTCCACCACGCAGTCAATGCCGTGTAGTTGGAGCAACCGGAGAAAGTCCTCGGCAGGGAGGTTGGAGTGGCCGATGGTATGGATGGTGGGCTTGGGCATGTGCAGTTTTCTGTGCGCATTGTGCGAGGTCAAAAATAGCACAGGCATTGGTTTTTCAATGCGGTTTGTTCAAAAAAAGATTAAAACTGCTATTCTGAAAATATCCGCCCCTCTTTTTCAAACTCCCTTTTGATGCCATCCAAAACATACTGGAAAGGGAGCGACCTATCGCCGTTTGCCAAGCATTTCAAGCTGGCGTACTGCACCACATTAATGATATGGCCGCCTGAAATCTCGAACCGGCTGGCCAATTGTGGTATGTTTTCGGAAAGGCCGTTTTTCGCATTTATCAATTGCGTCGGAATGCAGCGTCGCCATATTTCTTCCCGCTCTGGCCGCTCCGGCATTGGGAACTTGACGACGGCATTGAACCTGCGCATGAACGCCTCGTCAATGTTCGACTTGAAATTGGAGGCCAGTATGACCAATCCATTGAACTCTTCCACCCGTTGCAGCAGGTAGCTCACCTCTTGGTTGGCATATTTATCGTGGGCATCCCGCACGTTGGTGCGCTTGCCAAACAACGAGTCTGCTTCGTCAAAGAAAAGTATCCAATTTTTGTCCTCCGCCTTGTCGAAAAGGGAGGCAAGGTTCTTCTCCGTTTCGCCAATGAACTTCGAGACGACGGTGGAGAGGTCCACCCGATAGACTTCCCTCCCTGTGTATTTGCCCAAGATGGTGGCCGTCATGGTCTTGCCAGTACCGGGCGGGCCATAAAACAGCACCCGGTAGCCGGGCTTGAGGCGCTTGGCCATGCCCCAGTCGTGCAGCAGGGTATCGTTGTGCTTTATCCAAGTTTCCAGTTCCTGAATCTGTTGGCGCAGTTCGGCGGGGAGAATGAGGTCTTCCCAAGTAAGGTTTGTCTCTATTTTCTTTGCTGGGAACTCCGTGCTGAAATGCGGCGGCGACACCTTGCCCGTGGTGAACAGTTCGACGTAATCCGGCGAAAGGATGATGCGCCCGCTCATCAACGGCTCACCGGGCGGCACGTTTTCGAGCCAAAGGATTTTTTCCTTCGCAAAAAAATGCTCCGAGCCAAAGAGTTCCTGCACCTCGAACCGTTTTTCAAGGTCGTCACCAGCGAGCAGGAAGAGGGCCGTTTCTCCCGTGGGCAGGAAGCCCCGGAAGTTCTTGCCACGGGTACCGCCTATTTGGGGGAAGTCGCCAGAGTTGGGGAGGGCGGACTGGATGGTTTGGTCAAAAAAGTGGGGGGAGAGGTGAGGAGCAAGGGCAATGGAAAAAAGTACTTTTTCGTGTTCTGTCGCTTTGCTTAAACCTGGAATATCCTGAAGTAAATCATCTGGGATATCAATAGAGGCAACAACCTCAACTATTTTACCGGGTGATGTCAGAATAGACAGATTCGATTCTATCAACAAAGACAAGTTATTTAATAGCTTGGTGTACTTTGAAACAAAAAATGCCATACCAATACATTAAGTTTTATAGAAAATTAGGTTTGTGTGGGTTAGCCTGAAAGAGAGTTGAAATACCCAATCTATTTATCGCCTTTCATTTTTTCGTTCCAATTATGCCAATGCATCCCCTCGCTCTTGTCTTTCATAGCTCTTTTCTCAATTTCTTCTTTCATAAATTTCTCCCTACCGATTAATTTTATCAAATCATTTTCAACTTGCATTAACGACATTGCTACACCTCCAGACCTTAACTTAGTAGTTGCCTCAGTAAACCCATTATCCTTTTGATAGAGGTTTGCGAAATAAATCTCAAAATCAACAAATATATCTCGATAATGCCAGTCATAAATTCTTGGTGCACACCTCTTGCATGGGCTATTATTTATGGTGATACGCAAGGTGTGGCTTTCTGAAAAATCTTCATGCCAACCCTTTTCTTCAATGAACTGATTCAACAGTTTCATCATATTGTCCTCCGCATGTTCATTATCAGGTGTACTAAAAAACTTAAATACATACTTACTATCAACAACCGCTTCAATCATCGTCTTAAAGTCGGAAATAAAATACCATCTTGCTTCTTCGGCACTAATATTTGTACCTTGCAAACCTACTTCTGATGGGGGCATTTTAAAATTGGCTTTCAAATAGTTTTTTATCCCTTGGTATGCCTGATAGGGAGACCACTTAGTATTTTTTTGTTCAACCAAAGTTATTTGTGCTTCTATCTTTTCTGCATCAATATAATAAAACTCAGCTTTAAGCTCTTTCAATAATCCTTCCCTGTTTTTTTTATATTCGGAATCGCCGTTTTTGTCCCAATTAATCCATCTCTGAATATTATTTGCAGAGGTTTTTCCAGAAACGCCAGCTTCCCCCTGCTGCACCACATGCGTCAGCTCGTGCGCCAGCAGCCGCTTGCCCTCCGATGTCTCTGGGTTGTACTTCCCTTTGTTGAAATAAACGTCCCTTCCATTGGTAAATGCCTGCGCCCGTAGTGCCTCGTTCAAGCCAACCGCCTCGTCGTCGGTGTGCAGTCGTACCCCCCCGAAATCGGCACCGATGCCAGACTCCATCTCTTGGCGGGTTTTGCCAGAGAGCGGCCTACCCTTCCCTTTGGAGTCTTTGAGCCGGGATGAAATGGGAGCAGCGGCAGGGCCATTGCTGGCCGCTTTTGCTTGAACGGGCTCCTCCTCCTCAGCACCCTTTTTCTGAACGGCCTCCTCCTCTTCTTTTGGGGCGTCCATCTTCTGGACAGGCTCCTCTTCCTCCTCCGGGGCGTCCATCTTCTGAACAGGTTCTTCCTCTTCCTTAGGGGCGTCCATTTTTTGTACAGGTTCCTCTTCCTCTTTCGGGGCATCCATCTTCTGGACAGGTTCCTCCTCCTTCGGAGCGTCCATTTTTTGAACAGGTTCTTCCTCCTCTTTCGGGGCGTCCATCTTCTGAACAGGCTCCTCTTCCTCCTTCGGGGCGTCCATCTTTTGTACGGCCTCCTCTTCTTCCGGTTTTTCCTGAATGGTTTTGTCCTCCTCCATTCGACCCTCTGCTGTGCCGAACTTCTCATCTTTTTCTGGTGAGGCCAAAGTTGCCCGTTGGATGCCCTTGCCTTTTTGCTGGACACCCGGCGCTGCAGCAGGTCGGTTCACCACAGCATCAGCAACGGCGTCGGCCTCTTGCTCGTACTTGTCGCCGGGCTGGCCGATGGCCAATTTGGCCTGTACCGGCCCGGCTTTGGTATTGAAGAATGGCTCCGGTTTTTGCTGCACGGGCACATCGTTCGCCTTGGTGAAAAATGGCGACTGCTGCTGCTGTTGCTCCTCATTTGAATGGGGATTGCGGTGGCGGCGGGAGCGGGGATTGCTTTTCATGCGGCTGCGATTTTTTGCAAAAACTCAGTGGCCAACTGCCGATAATCGGCAGCGCCATTGGCGTTTTTTTGGAACAAAAATATGTCTTTGTTGGCCTCCTGGGCCTTGGCCAGGGCGATGTTGGGTCGGATGAAAGCCTCGAACACCCTGCCTTCGTAGTGCTCCAATTGTTGCAAAGCACCCTGTACCTCTCGGTGCATAGTGATGCGTGGGTCGTGCTTGATGAGTACAAAGCCGTACAGTTCGATGGCTGGGTTCAGCTTTTTCTGGATTTTGTCCTGCACGAACTTGAGGAAACTCTTGACCCCATTCAAAGGAAAAAATTCAGACTGGAGGGGCATCAAGTAGCCATTGCTTGCCACCAGCGCATTCACGGTCAACATACCGATGGATGGCGGGCAGTCAATGAGGATGAACTCAAAGCTGCGCTCCAATTTCGACAATACTTCTGCCAGAATCAGTTCCCGTCCAAAGATGCTCACCAACTCCAATTCGGCTTGCGCCAACTCCAAACCCGCAGGTGCCAAGGCCATGCCCTCCACCTCCTTCAAGATGGTGTTTATATTGACCCCAGTTGCCTCGCCATAGGCTTCGTTTTTCAGCACATGGTAGATGTTCTCTGCCAAGTCACCCTCCTTGAAGCCCATCGCCTGCGTGAGGTTGGCCTGCGGGTCGAGGTCGAGCAAAAGCACGGAATGCCCCCGGTCCCGCAGGGCAGCACCGAGATTGATGGCCGTGGTCGTCTTGCCAGAGCCGCCTTTTTGTATGGCGATGGAAATTATCATCAGATAATGATGAATGATGAATGATAAATGATGAATTGCGGCGCAGCACCTAACATCCAAATTAAGGGCACTCGGCAAAATAGTACATCGCCTTTTCCCAAACACAGCCAGCTATTTCGCAACCCAGCCTACGACCGTTCAAGTCCCCATCTTCAAAGTGGATGCCGCCGTACCTGCGTGACATGCCTGCACCTTCCACAAAGTCCTCCAGTTTGTCCCATTTCAAGGTGATTTCCTCGGATGGGGTGCAGTTAGGTTCGACCTTGGAGGAGCACGGCGCAAAAGTCTTGGACATTCCCAGTTCATTGGAAGGCAGGTAGGCCTCCGTTGCCTCAAAGAACTTGGCTATCACTTCGCAGGTGGCCGAGCTGAAGGTACTGTGCCCAGACACGTATTCTGCGAATGGCGGCGTGGGGATGTAGGTATTCCAGTTGCGGCCATCAATCTGCTGCGTGCCCTTGCACGGGCCAGCCCAAGCTTCGATGCATTTTCCTCCGAACAGTTCCCTGACCGCCGTCACTGGCCGCACATAATCATAGTAGCGCTTGCACTCCCAAACGGCGATGCTCACGTCCAGCAGCGCATTGGCAGCCAAGAAAAACAGTTTGATGTCCCTCGCATTCTGGTTCTTCCGTTTCTCCGAAACGAACCGCACCACCTCGAAAAGCTGTGCGGGCGGCACGGTCCATTGGCCTTCGAACTTCTTTCCAGCCGATGCCACGATGTCGTCGTGCATGCCCGCAAAATACTCGGCGATCATCTTCTCCCGGTCGGTCAGGCACTCGCTGATGCGGATGACGTCCGTCACCTGCTCGTAGAACATCCGGGTATTGCCCGATATGGGCGGCGATGGCCGGAAAGCATGGGCTGTCGGCAGGGCGAACGGCTGCACCGCCCCCCAATGCGGGGTGAGAAAAGCCTGGGCCGTACCGTCTTTTTTCCATAGCGGCTGCCAACGGTAGATGTCGCTCACCTTGTCCGGCGAGTTGACGGGCCGATAGCCCGTGTAGTCGGTGTAATGGCCTTCGGCCAAAGTGCCTTTTTGGTTGCTGCCATCCCCATGCCGCTGTTCGATGACCAGCCGGGCGGAGAGGTTGCCAATGCCCTGCGGCTTGGTGATGTCGAGGCTCTGGTCGTCGGGGTCGTGGCCCAGCTCGCACATCAGCTCCCGGAACATGCCCTTCTTCTCTGGCGGCAATGCACACCAAAGCAAGTCGTTCAGCGCCCGGAAAGCGGCGTAACTGTATGCTTTTTCCCGGTTTACCCGCACGCACTCCGGCTTTGGCCGCTTGAGCCAATTGCCCGTGGTGGTACTGAATTCGGCGGAGCCGTTGTAGGCCGTCCATGCGTCGTACATGGCGGTGTGAACGGTAGCGGCGGCCCGTGCGGCCATCGTCGGGCCAAGGCGGGCAAAGTAGATGGCATCGCAGGTGGTGCGATTCCAGCGGTGGACGAGGGTGGGGGAGTAAGTGGACATTTGAGAATTTTATGCAGTTAATTGATGGTTTTTGAGGTTTAGTGTTTTGACCTAAAAGTTCACGCAAAACCTTAAATTTTAAATTCTTCTACAGGAATAAAATTAATTCCAACAGTTCCGGCTTCAGTAAACTTCCTTACCAATCCCTCTGATACGACAACAAGCGTAACGTCTTTTTTTAAGCGAAAGAAGTCATGCCCTTTTATAATGTTGTTGTCCAAATGAAGCAGGTCAATACTAGCTATCAAACTACCTGAATACTTTATTTTAGACTCACTCAAATCAATAGCGTCAATAAAACATAATGGGTTTATCAAAAAATAATTATTAACCGTCATTTTATCGCTCGGATACGTACAAGTTACTGGTATTAATTGTACTGGATCTTTCACGTTTTCGAGCAAAATATGAGTGGCTTTATCATTAAATATAAGCTGATGGTCAACATTTACTAACGAATCTAATTCGGGGATTTTGGCGGTATTACGACTTGAATTTTCGGCAAAGGTTCGCCAAATGCTTCCCCTTTAAAAAAGCTTGTGCGGCTTAAATTTTTTGGAAAAATTATTTTTTTAATGGTTGGATAATTCCAGTCTTGTCTAATTAAATAATGTTTCATTTTTTTTAAATTTTGAAAGTGTCAACAATCTGTAATTTCAAAGGATCATTAGGGTCAAGCAGCTTGGCTTTAATTGTTTGTTCCATATCTCCGATTTGAGCAAGTAATTGATTTTCACTCCACAAGTTGGGTGCAGTTGCATTTTCCACATTGGTTTGCAAGTTAGCAATCAACCCATTTACATAACTAAAATAATCACCGACGTGCCCACCAGAATGAAAGGGCGAACTATGCCATTGCTGCCTGAATAGGAATGGTATTAGGTAATATGACACCGTTTGACAAGCGATTTACATTATAGCCAGATTCAGCCGCAGCTTTCATTACCTCAAATTTTTTCAGCTTCTGATGCTGCAAGTAATATGATGCCCATCGTGACGCCCTGTAAAGGGTGGTGACACTGCTCTTATGTTTGCAGTAAATCCGCTGCCTCGTGTCAACTTCCCACCTGCGATTTATCCCCGGACTTTGAAGTATTTTAGCTTTTTATGGGTTGTTCTGGTGCATACATATTCATACTGATATTGTAAGACCGCTGCACATACTCAAAATTCAAATCTCCCCCATTCCTGACAGTAGAAATTTCAATAACCGACCGGTGGTCCCTATTCACTTTATTTTTAATTGCCTCAGCTTCGTCATGTGTGATTTCTCCTTCATCTGACTCCGTTACAGCTTCCGTGTCAATTTCCCTAAGCGCATTTTGCAAGGAATCATTTCCCATCTTCGGCTGCCCCGCCTCTACCTAGCAACCTTTCCACCCAGTTTTTGATAGCCGTCATCACCCTACGTATCCCATCCTCCACTTTTTGCCGAAGTTCCTTAATTACATCCTTCACCTTATCCACCACGCCGTCCAGCCCGAAAAGTGCGGACAAGATAGCCATTGCAACAGGGATAGCAGCCGCCAATGCCCTTTCCAACACATTTGCGGCAGCAGCTATGATGCCTTTGATGAGGTCGCCAATACCATCCAGCACTCGTTCAATCATTTCAAGGATTTCACGGGCTTTGTCCATGATGGCCTGGAAGATGTTGAATACATCTATCACCGTGGTGATAACTGCCATCACGCCAGTAGGGTCGAGTTTGGAGGCAACCCAGGCCAAGGCACGTACGACAATGGTATCTTCCAACCAACCTACAACGCCATCCAAAATCATATCCCAAATACTGCCGATGGCGCTCGATAGCCTGTCCCAAATGCTGCCCCCTTCTTCGCCTTGGTTCATCAGTGCCTCAAACCAATCCCAAGCCCTTGAAATAGCGCCAATGACCCGCTCAATCTTGGCCTTGAGTCCCCGCTTTCCTGTGACTTCTTCCAGAATCCGCAACAACATATCAACCGTGATGCCGAGTATTTCAAATGCCAATTTCAGCATGGATCGGAAGCTGAAATCCTGTGGCATTTCAATGCCTGTGCCTTCCAACTTGGAGAAAAGCCATGATTGCAAACCACTTAGTAGGTGCGTACCAATATTTCCAAAGAACTGTTCAAAGCCAACTTTTAATGCCCGTATGAAATTGCCCAAGAAGCCCAATGGGTCGGCCAGGATGTCGCTCAAAGATTGCGCTCCTTTTGCAATTACCCGCATGACGAGTTGAGGTGGCAGCCCCAATAGGTCGAGCATCGTGCTGAAAAAAGTCCAAATAGCTCCACGAAGGTTGCCATCCACAAAAATCTGCTTCAATATAGTAATGGCTGCAGCTTGTAACCGCTCCCAAATACCTTCTATTTGCTGCAATTTTTGGAAAAATGGCAAACGGCTCAGAATCTGGGTGAGGAAGAACTCCTTGATTGGTTCTTTGATGCAATCAGGAAGCATCATCCAGAGCGGCCCCATTAGGAAGTCAGGTAATTGGCCCAATAAATTGCCAAAGCACCAACAATCCCGACCAGCATATCGTAAATGGGCCGCAAGAACTCCCAATTTATGCAGTCCTTCACTGGCAGCATCAAGAGGGCGGTCACTTTTGATTGCGCAATCGTGTACGTCGTTCACCTTTGACTCCACCCAATCAATCAAGCCTGTGGCCATGTTTAGGATGGGTATGCTCCGCACGGATGCAAAAAACTGGGTGACTGAGGCGTGAATATCTCCGATAGTGCCACCAACCCAGGCAGATGCTTCAGCAATTTTGCCACGGAAGTTTTCGAGCGTTTGCTGGATAGCAGGCAATATCTGGTCCCGAAGGCTGGTTTGTGCAGCAACATTGCCAACGTTGGAGGCATCTTCACCCATCGCAGTTGAAGTGGCTACAACATTTTGCAGCCATTCATTGATGGTAGTCCGTAGGTTCAGGATGGCATTGAGTGGAATTAGGGCTTGAACCTTTGCTACCAGTGCACGAGCAGGTTCTATTATCGGTCGAAGTTCTTCCTTGACCATTTCCCAAACCTCGCCTACCTTCTTGCGTTGCGCCCATTGTATCAGCCCCTCCTCGCCAGTTTCGTCTGCATTTAGCCCAAGTACGCCTTTAACAAAATCCCACGCTCCTCCTATGGCCTCCCGTATTGGCGACAGCCAATTCCAAATATTCCTTCCGATGGATTGAACCCAATTCCAAACATGCTCTGCCTTGGTTTGCAGCCATTGCAATGCAGGGAGCGCAAAGGACTCCCATATATTTGTAAAGAAATCAACCGCTGGCTGGAAAAAGGCCACAATAGAATCCCACGCTTCACCAGCCATTTTCGACACCAGTTCTTTCAAGTCATTAACTGCCGCAAATAGTGGCTCGCAATCACCAGCCGCCAATGCATTGACAATGACCCTTGCCCTCGCAACCCAGTTCCCAGATTTCGGGAAAATTTCAGCAATGAGCCCTGAATTATTTTGAAGGCCATCAAAAATGCCGTTGATACCTTGGAGTAGTTTTGTCTTGAAAAAATTGAGTATGCCCTCCCTTCTTATTTGCTCAATAATTGCCACAAGATTGGGTGCCAATGGTCGAATCTGGTCAATGATAAGGTCAGCAGCAGCTCCAACCACCCTACCTCCTGTTGCATCCCAAGCAGCTCCAATACCACCTGCCACATCGTCCAATAAATCAGGCTGGATTGACGCTGAAGCAGTAGTGATTTCGGATTCATTGGCAGGTTTCCTCCTAACTTCTTTTTTCCTAACACTCGCCCCCTGCTGCACCGTATGCGTCAGCTCATGCGCCAGCAGCCCCTTCCCACCCGAAGACCCCGGGTCATATTTTCCCTTGTTGAAATAAATATCGTTCCCGTGCGTAAAGGCCTGTGCGCCGATACCCTCGCTCATCTGCACCGCATCGTTGCCCGTATGTACCCGCACGCCGGAGAAGTCGGCCCCGAAGGCGCTTTCCATGTTGGAGCGGGTATCCTTGGGCAGGGCTTGGCCGCCGCCTTTCGAACTGCTCAATTGGCTTTCGAGGTCGGGCGAGGCGGCAGGTTCCGAGTCTGACTTAGCCTGTACGGTATTGTCGTCAGGAGGCAAGGCACCGCCTTCGAAGACGGGCTTCATCTCCACGTCGAGTTCATTGCCCTGGGTTTCTTCCTCTTCTTTTTGCTGCAATTTCTCCTCCTCCCCGCAGCTATCGCATTTTGCCTGCACAAATGGGGCGGCCATCGGTTTTGATTGCAAGGCAGGAGCTTCCTCGTTGCTTTCAAAAATGGCCTTCAACTGTACATCCTCCTTCGATTGGAGCATTTCTTCCTCTTCTCCCTCCTTTTTTTGCAGTTTTTCCTCCGCTTCGCAATCGGCGCATTTTGCCTGCACCGATGACTGCCCACCGTCTGCCGTCTGCCGTCCACCGTCCACCGTACCACGCACCACCCTATCGGCCATCCTATCCGCCTCCTGCTCGTACTTGTCGCCCGGCTTTCCAATGGCCAACTTGGTCTGTATCGGTGGCGGGCCGCTCGGCTTGTGGAAGAACGGGTTGCGCTCCGCCTGTTTTTCACTGCCTCCAAAAAACGATTGCCGCTCAGGCGCATCATGCCCCTCCGCTTCCTTCTTTTGGAAGAAAGGCTGCCCCTGCCCCGAATGATCGGAGTGCGAGGTGGTGGTGGTATGTTTTGCCTGAACTGCTTTCACGGTTGTGATTCGTGATGGTAATTGGTGATTCGTGATTGGGGGTGTAAGGAAAAAATTTGACGCAGTTTTTTGACGCAGAAAGACGCAGATTTTTTATGATTCCTTATGCTTATTCCACCTTTGGTGGAAATACGGTGCTGCGCAAATAATCAAGCCTTCGTATCAAAAACAATTTTCTTCACGCCCCTAAACACGAGTCACGAATCACCAACTTACTTGAACATATCTATGTGTACCGTCAATCCGCTCATGTACAGCACGTAGGGAAACCACCAAGTGTCTTCATCCATGCCGTTCTGTGCCACATAGCGTTCTGCGAGTTTCACAATTTTGTCATTGTTCGAAAGATTAGACTTTGCCTCAGCCTTTATGACAGAAAAAATCGGTTCGAAAGAAGGTGAATAGGAACGGTAAAAGCTCCAGCCCAAGCGGCGCAGCCACTCATCGCCCAGTTTGCCCTCCTTCCCCGATGCGGGGTTCAGGGCTGTCACGTCGTAGCGGTGGCCGTCTGCGTTCAAGGCGAAATTAGAAGGTAGCCCCGTACTATCCAAGGTTTTGTACACCTGTGGCTGGTATGCCTCGAAATAAAGCCTGTCCAGTTCCAGCAACTCGCTGTACTTGACCCTGAACTTGTTGACCCGCTCGCCAGCATAGCCCCTGAGTGCGATGTGCTCAGACAGGTCCTTCACCAACACGCCCAGCCCACTGAACATTAGGCCAGTATCCTTCCTCACCTGCGACACCATAATGCTCATCGGGGTTTTTGGGGCGGACGGGCCAAGCATTTGCGAACCCATCACCTCGGCTTCCACGGCAATGGTTTCAACCTTCTCGCTCGGCACTGCACCTGTTGGCCGCACCAAGATTTCAGGTTTTAATGGGGTCCCTTTCAAAGGGGCTGGTATATTGGCTTGCTTTTTCATGGCAATTGATTTTGAATGTTTTTAACTACTTAGCAGCGTGTTTTTTTCGAGGATAATTTTCAATTTTCTTCGAAAACACCCCAAAATGAGGGAGGAGGGAGAAAAAATGATTTTTTCTCCCTCCTCCCTACCTCACCTAATTTGTTATAAATATTTCAGGTGAAGAGGTCGTCCAAGATATAAGCTCAACTCCATTCGACGGTCAGTAGGGAAGGCATCCACGGCAGCTTCACCATACCGATGCCCCAAGGCAGCTTGTCCAACAGGATGTCGATTGCCTGTCGCTCGACCCTTAAATGCCAGCCGCTTTCCCTTTTCTCCAACTTGCCGCTCCTGCTCAAAAAGCCCTCCCGCAAGCCATCCGGCGAGGCGTTGCCCAAGGCGCCCCAATGCTGTATGGCTGCTTTCAGCAAACCCTCGCATTCGTCCCGCTCCTCCTCCGTTAGGGCAACAAAGCGGTCAATCGGTTGCTCCAAATCCATTCCGCAGAGCAGTTTTGACAAAAGCAACTCGCTTTCGGGCGCCTCCATCTCCTTGGTGGCCAGATAATGCAGCAGGTGCACGGCTTTAACTTGGCCATCCACCTCCTTGAACTGACGTTGTGGGGTAAGCAAGCCCAGTTCGCCAAAAAGATTGCTCAAATAGACATGCAAGAGCACCACGCCTGCATTGGCCATATATATGCCTTCCTTTACTTCGGAGTCCATACTTTTCAAAAGTTTTTCAATTGGCTTTTGTGCTTGCGCAACGACCTGTGCAGCCTTCAACTTGCTTGCCACGGCGTCCGACATTACGGGGTATTTCTGACGGTTCCGCTTGGCTGCCTCCACCATTGACAGTACGGCAGTTGCCAAATGAGGGGCTTGAACCACTTCCCTCAGCAGTTGTCCGCCTTCTGTCTTTTGGTGCTCCATAATCGTGCGCTGCAACACAAGTTCCCAAATCGCCACCTCCAATTGGCGGAAATTCGAAAAACCCCTTGGTGGCCGATTTTTATAAAAAGCACGCAGTTCTTCCAAGCCCTGTACCAAGCCATCTTGTGGCAGGGAGGTAAAAAGCACAACGACTTTTTTCAAAAAACTGCCCCTGTGCTGCAAGGCCAATCGGCGCAGCGCTTGGCCATTCCTGCGGAACAGCCTGCGCAATTGCTCCATTGCAAATTGGTCGAGCGCCAAGCTGTCCAAACTGCTTTTCAAGATGTTTTCTGGCAATTGGAGGTCTTGCGGAAATTGGCCTGTTTCCAAGAATGCCAACCAATGGCCAGTACCCAAGCTCCATTGCTGGGCAAAACGTTTTACCTGCGCAATAGCACCCGAAACTTCCTCATCCAGTTCGATTGGCAACAGAAGCACCTTATTCCCAATAGGTTTTTCTTCCAAAACCAAGGCCCGTTCGACCCAAGCACGCCAAGTACTTTCAGGCACCTGTATCGTATCCGCCAGCCGTCTTTGCAGGAACTGCACCACTTCATCGGCTGTCCAGCCTTGGTTCGAAAGCCGCTTGGCCAATGCCTTCACCACTGCCTCCAATTGTGCCTCAACTGCCTCCCATTCCATGGATGCCACTGGGGGCAATGGCTCGCCAAATGTCCCGGTGCTGCGCTCCTTCACGTACCAAGGGAGCCGGCCCGTACCCAAGAATTGCTGCCATGCCTCAAAATTGCTTTGGCGGCTGCGCAAACTTGGCATTCCACCGAAGGCCTGCAATTCCTGCACAATGGCCTCTTCCAGCTTTTTTTCCAAAAGGCCCAAAAAAGCAGGTGAAAACAACTCACCTTCGCTAACCCTGCCGAGGTCAATTTCCAATTTGTCCAACCGCACTACCCTATCCTCAGGCACCAATCGGTCGAACAGCCGCTCAAGCGCCCCTGCTGCCTGTGTCCAAAACCAGTTGCTGGCCTCCTGTTGGAGCGCCACTGCATCTGCCTGCATGGGCAATTGCAGCTCGATGGTTTGCCGATTGATGATGTGAACCATTCGATTTCGGATTTCGGATTTCGGATTTCGGACCTTGTCCCGACACCTCGGGATTGCGGGGCATCGGATTTTGAAAAAGCAATTTGTTAAAACAATAGCATTTGAGACGCATATCAAAAAAACAACGTATTCATTTGATTATCAATTACTTACCTGCAATTTCTCCAATTTTTTCAATTTCCAACTCCTCATTCTTACCCCATCATTTGCTTGTACTCGTCCACCACTGCGGATCCGAGTATTTGCTTCAAGACTTGACCTTCCCAACCATTGCGGAGCGTGCCCATGTCAAGGCCATTTTCCCTGAAGGTTTGGAAGGTATTGCGCAGCAAAATAGCGGTTGGTTCTGGGATGTGTTCGCCGTCATCCATCACTGCTTTGTCGAGGAAGTGCCAAGTGGCATTGCGCAGCAGCGTCCAATATTGCTCATCGCTTGAGCCGGCAGGCTGCTTAATGACTTGTTTGATGACGTTTGCCACCAATTTTTCGTACTGGCTGGCAAGCGGCTCGTTTTCCAGAAATGCCTTGGTCAGTTCAAAACTCGCTGTACTTGTAAGTTGGCCATCGGCCATGTCCGTGATGGCCTTCAAATAGCCAGGCTTGCGCTTCCTGATGCGTGAGCCGTTGCCCTCGATTGGCGTTGTAGCTGGGGCAGGTGGTGTAGCAGCTCCACCCGACAAAACTGGTCGGGCAGTAGGCTTGGCCTTTTGAACCAAAGGGTCAGCGGCGCTGGGTTTGATGGGTTTTACTGATGCCGGAGTTGATTGCGAAGCAATATCCTTGGGCGGTTCAGTTACCGCAGCTGTCGGTGCAGTATCGTTGGCCACATCCAATACGGGCAGTACCTTTTCGGGCTGCGCAACGTCAATGATTGGAACCAGCGGACCGTCTGCCGGTTCGTTGACCGGGGTTGGTTCATCTTTTGGTGGCTCAACGGGCGTCACCTCATCTATGGGCAGTTGCTCCGCTGTTCCATCAGCTGTTGGTATGCTGGTTGGTTCATCTTCCGGTGGCTCAACGGGCGTCACTTCGTCCTTGGGGGGCTGCCCTGCTGGCTCATCTGTTGGGGTTGGGGGCGTGGTGGGCGCTGGTTCGCAATGGCAGGTGAACAGCAACCGACTGCCCGATGGTGCTTCATCATCTACTTGCAAGCAGCCGCAGCCGCCCGTTTGCGCAGCAGCACCTGTACATAGGAAATCCTCGTTGCAGAGCGTATTGAGGCAGTCGGCCAATTCACATACGGGAGCCACCAACGACTCACAGAGCAGGCCACTACCTTCGGTTTCCCGCCAAGCAAGCCATTGCCTGTACTTGGTTTCGAGCCTACAAAAATTGGCGGGATTGAGCCAAAGGATATGCAATGCCACACCGACAGGAGCCTCTCGGTAGAGCATGTTCTCCATTGCGATACGGTTCTCTGGCTTTCGGAAACGCTTTGTCCAGCCAGGCATGAACACCGTTGCCCAAAAAGAGTAGGGGTCGCTGCCCGGCACATAAGGAATAAAAGGCAAGGGTGCATCTTCGCCGCTGGTTCCGCCGCAATGGAGCAAAGGCGGGGTTGGGTTGTTGCCACTAGGGTCGGTTGCTTCCGTCTCAGCGGGCTGACTGCAAACCTCGTCGGGGTCAAGGAACCAGCACAGTTCGCAGCCTTTGTCGGCACAGACATCGAGCAAACAGCTTTGTGGTTCGTTCGAGCCAGGCGTACTGAAGGAGAAACATTCGCCCATTGACTTTGGCCTCAACAGGATATGTTCCAACAGGTGCAGCCCTTCGTCGTTGACGCAAGCTTGGAGGCGTTCCATTGCCTGCAAGCTGTCATAGCGGCGGCTATAGCTGTTCACCGATTTGCCGATGATGGCTGCCGGATCGGCAATTTGCCAAGTATAAGGGCCACAGTCGTTTGCTTGGGTGGGCTTAAAGTTTTCTTCCTGTTTTGCCAATTCGCAGAACCTTTCGAATGCCGCCCAAGCAGCATCGGCACAAGGGTAGCACTGCACGCTTTCCCATAGGTAGGGTGCTTCGCAAACGCCAAACCTGCCCTTCACGGGTGGTCTTGCTTGGCGGGCCGATTTCATCTGGTAGGTCTCCGGTGACAGGTCGCTGTTGGGCGCATTCAAGGGGTTTTGCAGCCTAAAATGGTAGCAGCCGTCCCGGCAATAAAGTGGATACGAATTGGCGGCACGCAAGGCCTCCTTCTTAAAGGAAGCAAGTTCGGCCTCCTCCCGAATTTCTGAAAATGCCAACAACTTTCCGCTTCCAAATTCCACGAGGTTCAGTCGGCCTGCCTGCTGTTGGTAGCTGGCTGGCGAGGTTGCAGCGTACATGATGCGGCAAATGATTTCGCCCTCGTCTTGTACGGCCCGGCCGTCAGACTGCGGTATATTCCAGAAATAGTTTGGACCAATTTGAAGGCGCTTGTTTTCGTCCAACCGCCTTGGATACTCAGCTTTTCTCACCAGCAATTCCTGGGTTTGTTGCCATAGTTTTTTGCGGCCCACGTTGCGCTCTTCCGCCGATTCGTATTGACAGGCCAATTTGGCAAGGCAAAAATCTTTGCCAACAATTTTGAATGCGTAAGTATCGGAGTCTTCGTCGAAATAGGGGAAATAACCCCAGTCCTCTGAGGCTGCTTCGATGAGGGCATTTAGGCCCGTTTGGGTACAAGTTGGATGCTTACAGGCATCGGAACTAGAGATGGCACTGCCCCAAGCCGCCACTTCCGACTCAAACTTGCCCTCGCTCTCTGCCAAAACTTCCAAAATGACCACCTGCCATTCGCCTTTGTTGCAAAGCACCCTACAGTTTTCCTTTTGGTTCAGCAGGTCGAGCAGGAGGTAGAAATGCTGCATGGCCAGTTCGGGCGAATCGTATAGGGCAGCGCTCCGCCATACCACCTGCCTCGATTCGATATCGAAGCATTGGAAACTGTACAGCCGTTCACTGGCTTGACAAGGGTCGTCACAATGGCAATCATCCCCACAGGCATGGTCGAACGTACAAATCACAGGAGCGTCAAGGCCTTCGGCAAGGAAAGCGGCGGCGGCGGCTTGTAGGCCAACCGACGACAATGACCTCCAAATTCCTTTTGGTACCAGCAAAACCGGGTTTTGCGTATAGGGTACTGCGGCTGGAAGCAATGCCCTGGGGTCAATGGCCCCTATCCTGGACTTCTCCTGATCATAGCTTGCTGGGTCGGCAGCGATGGTCAACATATCCTTCGCTTCCTTGCCATAGGCATCCAATGCCTGCTGGCGGCTAGTATAACCCTTGGCACTGATGAAGATGGTCTGCCCCACTGCATTGCGCAGCACATAATGATGGCGCCTCGTGGTACAGGCTATAGGATAGGTAAGGGCGAGTTTTGAAAGTGCTTCCAAGCCCATCCCATTCGCCACCTGTTCTGGCACGATGGCCAGTATCCCGCCGTTTGGGCATCCATCGGTAGTTTCGATGAAATCGGCACCCAAATCAAGTACCAACAATGGTTTAGTGGCACTGGCCGCATTGCCGCTTGTATCGTAATTGGCCATGTCGGAGGCAAGCCGCAATATTTCGAGGTAGTTTTCTTGGAAAGCTGCTGTGGCATCGGCTTCCGTGTCATAACCTTTGTAACTGACGAAGAGCAATTGGTTGTCGTCACGGCGACGCAGTAGGAAATGGTATTGCTTGCGCTTCGACACGGTTCGACCCTGCTGCTGCAAATGATGCACTATTTCCATCGTCAGCACATTTCCGCTACTGCAGAGGCGCAGGTAGTCAACTTTGGCCCCCGGGGTGCAAATAATTTCTTGCTGCTTTATGGCCTCCTCTTTTGAGCGGTACTTACTGGGATTAATAGCAAATGGTTCGTCTTTTTTCAGTGCCCTAAACAGCCACTGGCCTACGTCGGAGCGCAGCATTTCTTTCACCAGCCTTTCGTTATTACCCTGCAATCGGCCAAACCATGTTTGAAATGCTTTTGCACGCTCGTATTCATCTTTGCCATGATTGGCAGGATGTTGAGTAGCCACCAGTTCCTTGTTGTATCCATAGCACGCAAACTGGTAAGGGTTGTCCTGCATTTTCTCTATGACCTTGCTGGGAAAATCCTTGAAAAAAGCCTTGTAACCCTCCACGGCAGCAGCTTTGTCAAGGTATTTTTGGTGGCCCTGGAACATGGGGGCAGCCACTTCTTGCTTATCGTACCACCAGTATTCGAACTGGTATTTTGCAGCAGATTTTGCAGGTGAAATGGCATAGCTTTCTTGCCTAAGTGCGTAGCCAATGCGCTGGATGAGGCCGTCACATTCCGCAGGCAGCAAGCGTAGTTCTTCGTGCTCCGCAACGGGTTTGTCGCCTTCTACCAACTGCAACAGGTAACCATTGCCCGTGAATTGGACGGCATAGCTGCCAGCCGTCGCCATCAATGGCAGCAAGCGCTTCAGTGTGGCAATGGCCTCCTGTTCATTGGCCTGCTCGGTCGTTGACTTTAGCAGTACCATGCCTCGCTCGTCCCTCAATAACCAGTAGGCTTGCTCTGCACGCTCCGTGACGACCACGGGCGGTTTGCGTTTGCCAAAGTATTGAAGGCACTGCGTTACGGCAGCCTCCTGCTCTTTCGGACCGTTGAAAGTATTGGGCGGGGAACCGAGCGGTTCGCCCATCTGGTCAGTCAGCCAGAAATAGTAGGGTTGGCCAAAGCCTCCGCCTGTTTTCACATAACAGTTGGGCGATTTGCCTTCGGCAAACGCTTCTATCAGCGCAAATACCGCCTCATTTGGGGTTCGATGGAGGAAGTAGCCTTGCAGGAAGGTAATGCCTTCTGCATTGCGAAGGAAATAGCTGTAGGCCCCGTTGACTTGCAGGTAATTGATGAACGAGCGTCGGTCGCTGAACCTAACGGAAAGCAGCTTGGCATAGTCGTTGGGCCGGATGTCAGCGCCCGCCACGGCAGAGGAACGGGCCACCACTGCCCCCATCGGGGTCGTGAGGTCGAGGCGGTATTGGCCGCCCTCCAGTTCAACGGTCACGAAGTTCTTAGCGTCGTTGGCGGCTTCTTTTACATCCTGCCAATCCTGTTTGGCACTGCCTGCATCGGCAAAGATGCGGGCACTGGTCAGCGCCTTGTCGTCCTCTACGACAATCTGCCATTGCCAGCCTGTTTTATGGAAAAGTATATAGTCCTCAACGGGTGAATTCTTGAGGAAATCGGTCATGGCCTCCGCAGCCGTTCGGAAAGCGGTTCCGCCTTGGTCCACCACTTCGGCTTTTGTGCTGTACTGCACCCATCGGAAGCCGAGCACAGTTCTTATCTCCTTGTTGACGCCGTTAAAGTCTAGCCAGGCACCATCGGGCATTGGCAGCAGGTCGAAACTGGCAGGTTCGTCGCCTGTAGTCAGCTTTTGGACGTTGGCGGCCAGCTTCGCAATGTCCTTAACGGCTTGGGCTTCTGAATGATAGTCCGTTCTCTTGCTGGTTCTTACAACGAGGTCAGCGGCATTGCGCATTTCCAAGCGCCAGTTCCAGTCGGAAACCGTGATTTCCTCTTCGCCGGGTTCGGGCAGGAACAACCGCCTGAGCATGGTTGCCTGCCTGCTGCCGTGGCTACGCTCATAGCTGGCATAGAAACCGGGGGTCCTGAATTTGTCCAACCATTGCGAAGCAGCAACTTCTGCCGCTGAGGCGGTACCGTAATTTGTTTCATCGGTGAAAATGGCCCTGCCCTCAAAATCGGTAAGCACTATCGAAAATTGGTCTTCGCATTTTACTACCTCAAAATGGCAAAGTGTGCGCTTGTTGGAAGCCGGGATCCCCGCCAACATGGCCGCACGGCGCTCTAAACCGGAAATATTGTCGGTGCCCCATGCAGGTTGGAGGTAATCGGATGCCTTTCCCCGAATGCGGCTCAGTTCGTCCACGGTGGAGAGCAGTTGCGACTTTGCCTCTATGCGGTGTTTTTGCTGTGTAATGCCATCCAAATCATTGCCGTAAACGAGGAGTGAGTAGTCAGCGAACTGCTCCGCAAATCGGGCCAACAGGTGGTCGAGCAGGCGTTCTCGATTGCGGAGGTAATCCGTTTCGCTTTCTGTCAGTTGTTGCAAATAGCCCACATAGTCAATCGGGTTGAAACTGAGCGTGAAGCAATAATCAAAATCGCCCGTGGCCATGTTGTCTTTCGAGGCCAACAGGTAGTTCGGCGCCATGCCGCCGAGGAAAATGGCCAAGTTGGCCGCCTCCCTGGCATCAGCATCAGTAGCATACCGCTTGGCTCCGATGAGCATCAAGCCTTTGCCTTCCGTCATTCTCAATAGGAAGAAATGGCCGCCTTCGTCCTGCCAAATCTCCACATTTACATCGCCCTGCTGGAAATCCCGGATGATCTTTGACAAACTCGCATCCCTTCTATAGGCCGTAGGGTAGCAAAGTTGGGGGAAGCCCTGCCCATCGTCGCATAGGGTGTCGAGCAGCAGGTGGCCAGTCAGTTCTTCCTTAAGTTCCACCAGTTTCTCTGCCAATGCGATACTGTCCTCCACTGGTACTGCAAAAGCGATGTTCGGGCTGAGGTGCTCGTATTTGTCGGAAAAGAACCTCACTAATTTTTCAATGGTCGGGACAGAACCCAAGGGCTGAGAGAAGCTGTGGTGCTTGTCACCCACGGGTCGCTTCGACTCTTGTTGTCGGCTGAACAATTTGCGCAATTGGCTCAATTGGGTCAGGTAATTGGCGAGCAGTTGGTCGAAGAACAGCAAGTACCCCTTCAATTGCATTGCCTGGGCCATTCGGAGCTTCGAGCCATTGGCCGCAAGGCCACCCTCCCCTATCCCATACGTCAGTGGGAAGTCGTGTTGAATGCTCCAATAATCGCCAAGGTCGTTGAGGTGCCTGCCAAGGGGCACTGGAAGGTCAAGTTCTTTTAGGGCCAGCGTATGTGGAATCGCCTTTGACAACAATCGGTGAACCTTTTCTTTGTTGATGCTGACTAAGCTACCGGAACTTGTCAAATTGAGGCAGGTCAGGTCAGTGGAAAAGAAAGGGGCGTGGTCTTTTGCCAGTTGGATTGACCATTCACAGGTTTCCCTTTCCGAGCCATTTTCCGCTATTGACTTGATTTTCAAGCCTTTGACCGTATGCACCTCCGGCACGTCCATCATTACCCGATAGATGTCGGAGAGGCGGAACTGCTTGCGAAGCGAAAGGTTTTCCAGTTCTTCCGTATCTATGAACCCCAAGCTTTGGGTACTATATGGCCTTCCGGCAAATACCTCCTCAATGGAGCGCCCCTTGTCGAGCAGTTCGGGCAAGGTATAACGGTGGACGGTCGGTGAAATGAAATCACGCAGCCGTTTCAGCAGTTCCTCATAAACGGCCTCCGCATCGGCGCCGGGTTTCAGGCTGACCTCGGCGCAGACGCCCAACTGCTCGTTGCAGAGCATGGTGATGTCCATGAAATCTTCGCAGAGGTTGCGATGGGCCGAGAGCAGGTGAACGGCTTGGTCGAACAGCACCGAGGAATCCGCTTCTGGTTCTTTTTCAAGGATGATTTTATAGAGTCCGTTCAGGATGATTTCACAGTCATTTGAAGTACCCACACAGGTCAGCTGATCGGGTTGTTGGGGGTTCACGTACAGTTGCAATTCCTGGGCTTCGGCCACTTCCAACCATGCATTGCGCACACCCTTGATTTCCATCAGCAGCTTGCGGTAATCCAGGATGGTGGTCGGATTGCAGGTAAGGGCCTGCATGGGGGTCGGGAAGTTGTCGTCTTCGCCGATGGGGACATCAGATGGCAGCGCCAACAGGTCCTCAATGGGCAACCGGGTCCGGTAGCCGAGGTCAATCAGTGCATAAATCAGCACTTCGAGGATGGTGACGCCGGGGTCGTGGGTGTTGTGGTCTGTCCAAACCTTGCCGCTCAATTTGCCCAAACGCAGCAAAGCCTCACGGCGGAGTTCCGTGAAGTCCAATCCCTTCAAGTTTTCGTCGTTCTGAAGGATGGTCTTGATGTCGTTGTTGACGAGTTCGAGCATAGTTTAGCTGATGAGGTTTCGCTTATTGTTTCTACCAAAAGGTCGGGCCGTGTTCTCACAGGCATTTTCTTCCGCATATTCGTCGCAAGCCGCCGGGCTGATGTTGACGCAGATTTCGCCGCCTGTCAGGATGGAACGGGCCGTCAGCGGGTAAATCACTTGCGAAGCAACTGCCGTGCTGCTGCATGGGTCTTCGTGTGTGGCTTCGCCAATGGGCTGCTCGTGGGCTTCGCAGGGCATCTTATCCACTTGTACCAGTTTGAGGTCGTCAATGAAATCCACGTAGTCGAGATTTTCCACGTACTTTACCATATCCGACCAAGTTACGGGCTGTCCGAAGGTCATTTTGTCCAAATCGCCGAGGTACCAAGGAGCGAGGAACAATCGGATATCTTCTTTGAGCTTGCTGGCGTGGTAGTCCTGCACCTTGCCCTTTATCAGCCGAACAGTAATGCTAACGTCAATCTTTTCATACCTGGGGTTCATGACCTTTAGCCTTGCAAAAGCAGACATCCGTTTTCTCAGGAAAGCCCTGATTTCTTCCAGCAAACTGACCGGGCAGCGCGGCTCGGAGCGCTCGCCGGCCCGCAGCTTTGTCAGGTCGGGAATGACGGCAAGGGTGACGAAGCCCGGTGCCACCTCCAAGTCACGCACATAGCCCCTTGCCGTCAGCCCAAAGGTGTGGCCGATGGCTTTTGCCTTGTAAACTTCCGGGAAGGCGTCAAGCACGAGCCTTTCGAGGTCGAAGGGGGCAATGGCCCGGCCCTTGTGGCGCAGGTGCTCGCTCACACGGGTATAGAGGTTGCCCGCCGCCTCTGGCAATTTGCCACCGAAACTTTGATAGGGCTGCTGTACTTTTTTGATGCTGAAATCGGCCTCTTCCAATTTGGAGATACTGCCCGCTGGCAGCGAATTGGCCAATCGTTGCAGGTCGTTGAGCGGCACAGGGTGAAAGGTCACCTTAGCGGCTTGGGCATGCATGCCAACTGCCTCGGCCACAGCCTTCACCCGGCTGGCAATGGGCACCACACAGCCTTCGGCGTTGGGGTCGGCTTCGGGCATCGCCACTTTTATCCAGGTGTAGCCAGTGGGCATGATAGAGTAGCCGGTTGGAGCGATGTCGCCCGGCACGGCAATCTTCACGATGCCGCTGACAGTGAGGTCTTTTGTGCCATCTTCGAGCAGTTCGAAGCCGGGACGTAGGGGGCGCCATGCGTTGTTACCAGAGAGGTATGACCAGCGCAGCTTCACCCTGTCAAGTTCGGAGTCGGCGGTGGCTTCTGCCAACTGCATGAGCAGGCAAAGGTTGCTGTAAGGTTTCAGGTCATGCAGCCCGATGAAGAGCGTGCCTTCGTCGGTAAAAGTTGGCAATAGGGTCGGCTCTTGCCGGAGGTCTTCGGGCTTGGAAGTGGCCTCGAAGGGATAGAGGTGAATGAGTTCTATGTCCTCGATTTCTGCGGTGGCGGTATAGTCGATGGAGAATTCCTTGATGGCGGGGGTCCAGGGTTCGTTGGGGATGAGGGCGGCTTTGGCTTCCCCAATGTTTAGGTCTCCTATCAAGTTAAAAACCTCCTGTGTCTGCGTTTTTGCAAAGGCCAAACCTGTAATGGTATTGGTCAGTGCATCATTTTTAGCAGCATTAACTGCCGCCAGTAAATCAGCAAGCCTATCGTCAATTAAATCACTTATTGATGTATTTGCATTATTGGCAATCAATACAGCGGTATTTGCAAGGGGAATAACAGTTGCGTTGACATAGTTAAATAAAGCGATAGCGGCTAACCTTGTCGAGTCAGTACTGGTTTCGACATTAAGGATGGAAGCATTGGTTGGGCCATTTATGAGTATCGCCGATGTAAGTGCCAAGGTTGCAGCATTTAATGCTGCTACAGCCTTTGTTTTCAAAGGCCCTGAAATATCTGCAACGATGGCAGGTGTGATAGATGCCGCCGCATTAACATCATCTTTCAACCCTCCAGCTAAATCAATAAAATTAAAAACATCTTGGATAGCAGTAACAGCAGCATCTATGCTGTTTGCTACACTTAAGATGGAACCTCCATCATCTCCAGATAACAAATCGGCCTCACCTGCTGCCAGGTTTGCTGCAGTTAGGGCTTTATCAGCAAAATCCAGCAAACTGTCTGGGTCGGGAGAAACCAACACCTGCAAAGCAGAAATTGAAGTGCTTGGGGCAGAAAGCACAAATGGCTCTAACTTTAAAGTAACAAAATCCCTTAATTGAATGCACCTATTCAATACATTCATCATTGCCAACTGCGTTGAACGCTCTTTAGCCTCATCCAGCTTTGTTATCCCTATTGCGGCATTGCTTGCATTTAAGGCTTTTGTCCTGACATCGGTAACCCTATCCAACAAATCGTTGGGGTTTGCACCGTCAATGCTCGTATCCAAGGCTTGTGCCGCTGCCGCTGCATCACTTGCATCACTTATTGCTTGCGCGGAAGCGGCTGCGAAATCAGTATTGGCTTGACCCACCGCAGTAGTGAAAGTGGTGTTCATGTGCGTTTCAAAGGTTGTCCAAGCGGCTATTGCTTGGTCTCTTTCCGTAACAAATTCGGTTAGGTCAATATCCGTGGTAACAATGTTCCCCTCTCCATCAATATAAAATGCTTCATCTAATATAGTTCCCTGTGAAAGAAGGCCAGTTGCCATCATTTGCCGGGCGAGTACATAGGCGTAGTCCTTGTGCAAAAAGTCTTGTCCATACAAGGTTAGCCGAATAAACCCATGCGTTGCGGTTTGGAATACCTCCAATGGCTTGTCAAAATCTACAAACCCTCTTCTTGCAGGGGAACTGAATTCCATGATTTGAACTTCAGGGTCCTTGGGCAGGCAAATATTGGCGAGCGCATCGAAAGGGTTAGGTATTTTGGGACAAAACAATTCCCTGAATTTTTGATTGTCCTCTGGAAAGCATGCATCATTGTCAGCAGGATAGTCCCATGCCCTCCATGCATTATTTTCAATTACTGAAACCTTAACTGTAAAGTCGTTCTCACTCAACCCATAAGCGTAGTTTGGTGTGACACCTCTCCTTACATACGCTTTGTAGTGTTCCTCGAAATCGGATGGCTTACCCTTCCAATTAAAATTTAGCCACACTTTTTGCCAATTTTTATAGAACACCTCCTTGCTTCCAACATAAAAGCTGGGGCCATAAAGGTTAGCGCCATTTGCCTCCAATTCTTCAATGCTTTGAACCAAAGAAAGGTTGCGGACATTGAAATCTGGCACATTGGGCCTTAGTCCAAAAGGATAAATTATGCCCTTTGAATCTTGAAGGCTCTCGTCGTTTTGCAATACCAAATTCTTGACTCCGCATACTTCCACATCTATCCTTGTGTCCAATATTTTTATTCCTCTAAGGAAATGATAAAGCGATACCTCATTTCTTACTTCAACATCCTTGACTAAACAACATTTATCAGGAGCATCGGAATTAGTGGTTGATTTTGGGAGGTATATTTTTGCATCTTCATTTATTTCTATTTTCACAATGGGCAAGTTCTTTTTTAACTGGAATTTCTCCTTTAAAACCTCTTCATTGAAGAAACTTACCGCAGGCTCATCTGCTCCAAGGTCAACCTCCACTGTAAGTGTCAACTTGGTCCCGGTGCTATTAAAATCAACCACTGAAATTGTACTTTCTGGCTTTGACCTTACCCATTCTTTTTCCCCGCTAAAAGACACGTTGAAAACTGAGACAACCTCCTTTTTTATACAATTTTCAAGCACATTTATTATAGGATTCGACAGCTTAAATGTATTGCCATTAGGATATTGAATTTGACTTAGCCAAAACCAATATTGACTCCAATAGGGAAGCTGTTTCGCCCCTCTAACAATGACCCAAAATATTCATTCAATCTCACATTTTCAGGCAGAAGCAATGGGTTTCCGGTCGCATGTGGTCCGTCAGGATTTAAATGAATAGGCCTGAGGTGATAAATAAATTGGGGAGAGTTTTCGATATTGTCCAATCGAAAAAAGGCCTCAATCCTTTGCGCCAAATCATCGCTTATGAACGCTCGTTCTACTATATCCAAAGCCTTCAAGTCTTTCTGAATCGGTGCCAATATATTAGGGTCATTGGCAAAAGTGCTTTCTAACTTGAAAGCACCGCTGTTTGATTCTACCAAATCAGTCAAAAAGACAAGTTCGTCACTTGATGTAGGCAATACTGATTTTGCGCACAATAAATGTATCTTCTTTAAATAACGTTGCTTGTTTAACGAATCCGATAGTGCAACAAATAATTGGTTAGCCTCTATAGGTTGAAAGATTTTGGCGCAAGTAATTGGGTTAGATGGCGAGTCAATCCATTCGGCGAGGTCGCCAATTATGGTATAGGGATTTTTTTCAGATAATAATGCCTGCAAATATGCCTTGGAAGAAGGGCATAGATTTTCAAGTTTGTTTACAATGTTGTCGGTCAAGCAATACTTGAAATATGTCAACAACCCAGACTCCTTAAATTGTTCAACAACGGCTTCGAAGTAGGAGCTTGAAATATCCGTATTGGCCGATATATCGCAAGTCAACCCCACCCTAATCCTCCTCCTCCCTTCCTGCAGCCACAGCACCGGAGACGCCAGCACAAAGCCCAGACGGCCTACTTGGTGATCCTGCGCCTCGGTGGCATTGGGTAGGAAAAATTTGCTTTCCTTCGCTCCGAGGGTGGCCCATGTGGCCGTGGTTGGGTCTGCAAACGGTTCGCCCTTTCCATCTGCGGAGTTGGCGACCGGTGCGATATAAAGCCCTTCTATGACGGGCGATGGGGCTTGCCCCGGTTCCAGCACGGCCATCTGCTTGTTCATGAACAGGGTGCTGAGAGCGGCCACCTTTGCTTTGTCAATAAGGACTTCATTCCCGAGGCGATAGCGTAGGTCAATATTGTTGGCATCCTTACCGTCCTTGAATAATGTTCCCTCCTTCACCAGGTAACGGTCGAGGTGCTTTGAGATTTCCAGCACGAGGTGGGCTTCATCGGGCTGTTCGGGCGAGGTTTTATGCGCAGCACGTTTTGGAAGAAAAAGTCCAAATGCGCCTTGGTCAGGCCGTTGAGGTCGTTTTGGCTGCGGCCAAATAACTCCAGAAAGGTGAACAACAAGCCCAAATGCGGGGCATGGCGCTCCTGCCAGTAGGCATGAAGCGGTTCAAGGCTGTCCTTGATATGGGCTGGGGCCTCGCCGACCAAGCGCTTAAAGGCTGCCAGCACAGGCTGAACGATGGCCGAAAGTTCATCAAGAATTTGCAAGAATTGCCCTTGGGCCCCGCCCGGCGCATCCAAGAATGCTTCATTAGTGGAAAGCGTGTCGATGAGTTGGACGTCCCATCCCGATTGGCCAACGAATGTTGTGAACGGAAAGGCACCCGTGCCATGCCATTTATTGGCCCCATTGCTCAATGCCATAAAATTCAGGAACTGCTGCCTAAGGTTGCCCTTTACAACGGCGTTAAGCCTTGCCCGGAACGTAAAATCGGGCGGTATTTCATTGAGGGCATTGCCAGCGGACTGGAGCACCTCTGCCTGCCAGGCATCCAAAGCCAATTCCCATTTCTGAAAAGGAAGGAAGAGTTCGTAGTAAACAAAATCGAAGATAGGCAACAGGCTTCCGGAAGCTGGGTTGGAACGCACTCCGTCCTCCATTTTCTGCATAGCCAACGCCAACGATGCAATATCCGTTTTGGCGATTCTCGCCAATAAGAAAGGAATGCTTTGCTCAAAAAAGCTGCTCCAATCGCTCAGGGCGATGTACTCCACCGCTTCCGACTCCTTGATGTACTCGTGGAAATTGACTTGCTTGGAGTATCCATAAAACCAGTTCAGCAAATCCGCCAAATCGCGGTCGTCCACCTGTGCGTAGGTGGGCGATAACTCCACCACCTCCCGCTTGCGTTGGTTGACGCCGGGATGGAGTAATAACGGATGCCGCTGGTTGACGAATTTCATGGTACTTGTACTGGTTTAAATTGGTTGGTTGGCCTCTCTCAGGTAATAGTCATAGACATAGTTGTAGCGGGAGTTTGTGCCCGCCACGAGGTAGTCCACCGAAATGAAAAAACGGCCTTCGATCAGCTCAAAATCATCGGGCTGCGTGACGGTGATGCGCTCCACCACGATGCGTGGTTCATGGAAAAGGATGGCCCGCTCCACGAGGTCTTTCAAGTACCCTATCATGCTGTTGTTGAGCGGCTCGAACTGAAAATCTGCCATGTTGCAGCCATACGAGGGTTGCATCACCCGCTCCCCGATGCTGGTCGAGAGCAGAATTTCGAGGCTCTGGTGGATGTCTTCAACGCCATTCACCATGTTAACCGTCTTGCCCGCCTTGTCGAAGCTGGGTGGAAAAGACCAACCCGTGCCGAGAAATGAGCTCTCCATGTCTCAATATTTTTGGTTGATGAAGTTGATAAGGTTGATTACGTATCCTTATCAACTTTACCGTCCATCATCAACCATTTTCAATTTTGTTCTTTGACAACTTTTGTGGAATCTCTCCTTGACAGGGTTTTTCCGTCCACAAAAATTGTCAAAGAACGTTCAATTTTAGCCGCCGATCATCACCGTGGGCTGGCCCTGTACGAGAGAGCCGCCATGAGCGGTCAAATCGCCCATTCGGGCAGCGGGCTTGCCGCCTATCATCACCGTGGCAGAGCCTTTCACGATGGAATCGGGCGGGCCTACGCATACACACATGTCGCCAACGACAGCGGCAGGTTGCCCGCCGATGAGCACCGTGGCTGCCCCAGGCCCTACCACCGGACCTCCTACGTGGGGCACTACACCCGTTACCATCGGACAAGTGTGCATATCGCCTATTCTTGCTGCTGGTGGCATATTCAATTTACGATTTCGGATTGTTTGATTTCGGATTGGCCGTTGTCAAGTCAATTGATTTTCACTAAAGAACCTTTGACCTCAGCTATGCCAGATGCCTCCAATTTTGCGGTAGCACCTTTTGCTTCAAAACTGGTCTGCCCAGCAATCGCCACGGACATACCATCAATTTTCAAGGCTTGCCCTGCCTTTATATCAATCTTGCCAGTTGCTTCAATCTTGATATCCTTTGGGCTTTTCATTTCTATACCAGACTCGCTGAACTTGGCCATGTTGCCGTTTTGATCTTGTATCAAAATGGATTTTTGGTCTTCGTCCAACACGACCTTGTTTCCTGCTGGGGTATCAATTGTGATGGTCTTTTTCTCGTCGTTGAACTGGATGTGCATCTTGCTGCGGGTCGTGAAGCCTTTCTCATGGTTCACGTCCTGGGCATTCAGCGGTGCAGGGTGGGCGCTGCTGTGCAACATACCGAGGCAAACTGCATCCCGTGGGTCGTCGTTGATGAAGCCCACCAGCACCTCATCGTCAATTTCCGGCAGGAAAAAAGAACCCCGCTCTTTGCCTGCATCGAGGGTGGCGACCCTCGTCCATACGCCCCTCGCCGTATTGTCCACGATGGGCAGCCGGACGAGGATTCGGTTCTCACCGTCAGGGTCTTCCTGCAACTGTACCACCTTGCCGATTTGGAGGCCGTTGATGCCGGGCAAAAGTCCAGCCGCAGGCACGTCCATGATGTCTCGCTGTTGGGTGAACCATTCCGGTTTCAAGCCAAACTGCACGTGCGTGTCCCAAGCACCGCCCGATACCTGGTGCCGCACCGCCGACACGAAGGCCACGCCATTGAACCTTGCTCCCAAGCCCTTGAGGTCAACCGTTTGGCCAGGTTTGATGTCAGGAAAACCTAGGAACTTGGCCCTGCCGCAGATTTTGGAGAGCCTACTTTTTTGCATGGCAGCCTCCGTCCAAGCCTTTAGTTCCTGTTCCAATGCTTGCCCACCGCTGCGCAATTCCCATTGAGCCAAGTTGATAGCTTCGGACAATTGGCTACCCGATATATTGCCGGGTTCCCGCACGGGTGATGACTCCGATTTTTGCTCGAAGAGCGATTGGTTGGTATAGTCCCAAGATTTTGCCTCGGCAGCCTTCCACTGGTTGCGGGCATCCATTTCTGCTTCAAATTCCAAAAGAGTGGCCCCAAACAACAAACTAAGCGCTGCCGAAGCACTGGTGTTGGGCTTCTTCACCTCCACTTTGCCATCACTCACGTTGACCATTTTACCGTTCAGCTCGGCACGGGAGAGCATGAAATCCCAATCGGTGGAATGGTACTGCACCAGTTCCTTGTGTTTCAACTGGGTAGCTTCCACGTCTTTTTGGAGGCCGTGCTTGCCAATGAGTTGCTCGATTACCTCGCTGTCCTTTTGCTCCTCATAATATTTGCTGTGCCTGCCTATGGTCATTTTTACCGTCTCATCCCTTGCCTCTATAATGAGCTGCGAGTTGCCATCTTCCCTTATTTTGATGGAATGCTTCACGATGATGCCCTTAAAAGCCGTTTTGTTCTGGCTGTCACGGCCCAGCTTGATATGGATTTTCTTGCCGGGCTTGAAAAAATCGGACTCACTTAATTCAAAGGTTTCGGCAGCGGGGTCGCCATCCCTGACGATGACCGTTGCAAAAGGTATGCGGTTGAGTTCTTTATGCACCGAAATGGAAAGCACCTGCATGGCGGGTGGCATCGCCTGCTCGTCGGTCAGGATGTCGAAGGTATTGACATCGTGGCTGGAATCGTTCGGTATGGTGCGTTGCGTCATGCGGTTTCGTTTTTATCAATGGGTGGAAAGCGAAGCTCCTTACCCGGTAAGAGTCTGCGAATGGTCGTCAGGCCGTTTGCCCTGGCCACTTGCATGGTGTATTTCGGAGAACCGTAAACCTTGTTGGTCATCAAATCCAAACGGTCAGCCTGGCTGACCAATCGGTGGTGCGTTAGGTCTGGCGATGAGTTGCGTTGGCGGGCCTCCCGCTCGTTGGGTGGCTGATGGTTGAGGAAGGTGGCTGAAATCTTGGCACGCAGCGGGTCGCCGTTGCTTTCGAACAGCGTGTAGGTAATATCCAACTGGCTGAGGATGCAAGGGAAGGCCAAATACTCGCCCCAGTAAACGATAAGGAAGTTAGGTCGGTGGATATTGCCTTCGACGTGATAGACCGTTTTCAAAAACTGCTTCAACTGCCCCTTTACCGTCTTCTCGTTTTTGTCGTTGTAATAATAGCCTTCCAGCGTATCGGTTCCATCGAAAATGAATTCCAGCTTAAGTTCCTCAGGCTTGGTTGAGTCAAAACGGGGGTCGGTGCCCTGCTGACCGTGGCCACGGCGAGTATCGTACTCTACTTTGAGGTTTTGGGCATAGGTCTCCGGGTTCATGGGCAGGACGAAAATCTTGGCCTGATCCCTGTCGGAGAAGTCCTTTTTCTCAAAGGGTTGGATATATACCTTGTCTAATTGCCCCGATCTGAACATTTTTCGATTCGTTGATGGCCTGTACAATCAATTGCTGCAAGCAACCAATACGAGCAGGCCGTTGCTACCTTTCTTCTTTTTGCCGCAACACCTCCAGCACCTTTTCCACAATTTGGTTGACAAAGGTCTCCTTGTCGCCGGAGGCATTCTCGCCACCACCAGCTGCACCAGCGTCCTGGTTGCCTCCGCTCTCGGGCACTACCGTAGACTTGATTACCAACTCCCTGATTTCCAATGGCATAGTTCAACGAATGTATTGGATAAACCTCCGATTCTGCGGCAGCAAAACCAGCGGCAGTCCGTTTAAGGATTCTTCAATTCAAAGCGGTTGTAGGTCAGTTCCAAGGTCTCGATGAGCACCTCGCTCCGCTCTGCATTCAATTCCCCTACTTTCCAACTGGTTGGCCAAACATGCGCCACGTCCCATTTCATCAAAACATCATGCTGCTCGTTGAGCAGTTCTACACTGATGAGGTTGAGTGGCACGACCTTCATCTTGTTAAAGGCATCAAGGCACCAATCCGTCAATCCTGACTGGCCGGGCTTTAGCAGTCCCCTTTTGAGGGTCAGTTTGGCATATTTTCGGCGTACTGGAAGGCTGTGCTCGAAGCGGTTCTCCCCACCTTCCTTTAGTGCTTCCACATCCAAGGAGACATCCAAGCCGGATACTGACTGGAATCCAATATCCACTTCCTGCCCGTTGGGTAATCCAAAAAAGGTCACCCTAAAATGGAACCCGACCGTCGGATAGAAGTTATCCATGTTTATTTAGCTTCTAAGATGGTCAGGCCCTCATGCGCCAGTTCCATTGTCTCGATGGCTACTTCGTTTGCATCGGCCTTCAGGTCGGTGGACTGCACCTTCGATGGCCAGGCATTCTCCAGTTTCCAGGTGATAATGGGTTCGTGGTTCTCGTTGAGCAATTTGATGGTGACCGGCCGACGGTACTTGCTGCCAGTAGCGTTGCCTTCCTGGAAGAAATAGGATTTTTGCCACTCTTTGAAGTAGTCGAAATCGCCCTCGAAAGTGCCTCGCTTGAGCGTGATGTTACTGTACTTCGTTAGGCCCGGCTGCTTGGATTTGTTGTATTTCTTGCTGTGGCCCTCCCGGTACTCGATGACCTCTGTTTCAAAGTCAAGCCCGCTGACCTCCGTGAATCCGATGCGGAAACCTTCGCCCCACTCTACTTGAAAATGAAACTTGGGAAGTGGATAATCTCCTTTAGCCATGATGATTTATGTTTAAAAGGTTATTGTAAAATGGTGCGTTGCAAAGGCTTTTCAAGACTTCAACTATTAGATAATTGAATTTAGATTAGACCATTGAATGTTAAGTGCCAAGTCTAATATCTAGCTTCTAATATCTAATGTCTAAAGTCTATCCCTTGCCTGCAATCATTTGCAGTTCTTGGCCGATTTGGATGCTTCAATGGCCATGCAAAGGCTGTCGTAGCAGGCTTGGAGGACATCACGGGCATTACGGGCTTGGTCATATTTCGTTTTGGCAATTCCCTTCTCAGTATAAGCATCTGAATGCTCTTTCAACGTATCCAAGTAATATCGGCTTGTCTCTATAGGGAATTTTGGTTTGGGGGCAAGTGTAGCCCTACAAGAGCTAGAGCTAGTCGCCGATTCTGAATCAGTGGTGGCAGAACCACCGACCCCAAATGTTGCAACCATTACTTCTACGTTGGAAATTAAGCCATTTTGGTCTTCGCAGATTTGCTGCAAGAGCAGATTTGCACATTTCAGCGCCTCAAGCACTTTCTTGAATGCCTCTGTTTGCATATCAACTACAGCGGCTAATTTTGCCCTGAAATCTTCAAGGCATTTTCGGATGCCCTTATCTTTGGGTAATCCTGGATCTTCGAGTTTGTCAATTTTTTCAATTATCCCTTCGATACCTGGAAAGCCTCCCAAAAAGATACTTGATCTCGCTTGCCTTATTGAATACACAGAGAACATCGTTATAAAGGATTTCCAACGCATCAGTAGTACACCTTGCATTTTTGCAAACATTATCCACTTGACTCTTGAAAAGCACAAGTTCCCTATAAACAGCATCGGCCAAATCATGGCTGGCTTTAATGTTTTCCAGCAACAACTTCAATTTAGCCTCCCAAGTCGTTGCATTGGTAAAATTAGCCTCCGCTTTTGCAGCTTCCGCTTTCTTTTTGTTTAACTCGTTTTCGGTCAACTTCTTATCCTCTTCCCATTGCTCAAGGCAGGAATTGCCTGAATCACTGTTAATTTGATCTTTATCACGACAGTCTTTGAGGAATTCCCATTTATCATCTGATTTCATCGTTGCCATGTTTTTCTTTTTTTTGGTGAAACATTATTGATAAAAACTGCTAAACAATACAGTTAATCTTGGTCAGCATTGTCTGCAAGCGGGTTCTTGGTAGTTTGAGGTTTAGGCAAGTATGACTTTTCAGTATAAGTTGTCTGCTTTTCTTGGCCAATGTCAGCTTTTTGGTTGGATAAATTAACTTTCACTTTTTTGCAGATTTCGTCAATTGTGGGGAGGTTTTCATTTTCTGTGGGTTGCAAATAAAGTTTAACGATTCCGAAAGACCGTGATAGTTGGCGCCCTCGGCATGGTAGGCCATTTGCTTTTCGGTATGCTCTTTCACAGCAGCGGCCATTTCTTCATTGGCTTTCTCCAAGTCCTTGCTGCGGTCTTTGACATTGGTGTCCAAGTTGGTTTTGAATGCCTTTATCTTATCACAAACGGCAGTACTAAGCCCCGTCAGGCTCCCAACGCTTGAGAAAGTCTGGATGCCGTTGGTTTCTACGACCGACATAAAGGCTGTGTCACCAAGACCAAGTGCATCTTCTGCCATTTTTTTCAAACTACCAACAGCGCTAATGAAGTCAAAGTCAATTTCATTCTTATCGCGCCGTCTATCCAAAATGGTCACCTGATCTGCATTGCAGGAGTCACGGGAACAGGTTTCGAGGCTACATGCAGAGGATTTCAGCTCGGCCAGTTTCTCCTTCAAGGTCTTGATGGTAGCCGCCGTAGCTTTCAGAGCAGCCTCCAAATCCTTTTTTTGGCGTTGTAGCCCTCTACGTTTTTCTTGATGATGTCAGCCCCAACTTGCGCACCTATACCCACGCAATAATCCATGTAGCGGTACTCCCGCAGGGTATCGGAGGTTTTCACCATGCAGCAAATCTTGTATTGCTTTCTGTCCAAATTATCCTCTACGGTCGTATATGCTGCATCGAACCGACTCTTTGCTGCAGACCAGTCCACAAAAAGCACCTTCCTGCATTGATCACGGGCGTCCTTGTCGGGCGACTTTGATTTTTCCTCCGTTGGAGGCGTCAATTTTTTATTATAAGTACTAGCCATTGTTAGTTGATTGAATGTTTGAAAAAATGGAGGTACAAAATGCCTTCAACCTGCCTGTTAGGACTCTGAGAGCATCTTATGGCTGAACTTCAGGATGATGAACTCGGCTGGTCGAACGACGGCCATCCCGATTTCGATAATCATTCGTCCTTCCAATATGTCAAGTTCGGTCATGGTCTCGTTCAGCCCGACCTTCACGAAAAAGGCTTCCTCCGGTGTCGCCCCCATGAGTGCCCCCGCCCGCCATTGCAGCAGCAAGAAGTTTTCAATCATGCTCTTTACACGCGTCCATGTATTCCGGTCGTTTGGCTCGAAGACGAACTGAAAGGTGCCCTTGCTCACCGATTCCTCCACCATGTTGAAGAAGCGGCGGACGGAGACATAACGCCATTCGTTGTCGTTGCCAGCCAAGGTTCGGGCGCCCCAAATCTTGATGCCACGACCCACGAAGCTGCGGATGGCATTGATGCTGCGGCCCGCCTCCACGTCCACGTTCAGGTTGTCCTGCATCTCGTCGTTGATTTTCACGGTGAGGTCGTTGACGCCAAAAACGGCCTCGTTGGCGGGGGCCTTCCAGACGCCCCTCGTGCTGTCAACACGGGCATAGACCCCAACTACGGCGGCACTTGGCGGCACATAGATGGATAGCTGCTGGATGGCCAATTCTGCCTTTGCCTTTTGGCTGCTGGACAAGCTGGGCAATGGGTTTTCGGCACCGTCAATGATGACCCTTACCACATTCTTGTTTACCTCGTAGTCAAAGGTGGAGCGGACGTTAGGGAAATAAACAGCACCATATTTTACTTGATTGTCTCCTGCATTCAAGGTGTTTCTGAACACGGCGGCCTGGTCAAGCACATCGCTTGCCGTACGAAGTCCTTTGCCATTGTGCTGGAGGTCCATCACGACGAACCGGTCGCCCAATTTCTCGCATTGTGCCAGCGCTGCCGTCAGCAGGCTGAAGTAGGTGCCGGGGTCCATGTTTTGCCCCTCCGGGAAAACGATGAGCGTTGGCTCGTCTTCTTTTTCCAATTCGGCAAGTGCTTGGGTGAACACTGTCTGGTCGGCAATCACGGTACCGAAAGGCAGGTAGCTGCCCACTGAAATAATATAACAAGGCCCCCCACCATTGGCGAAATACAGCTGCATGGAATAGTACATGACATGTGCGGAAGGCAGGAGGTTGTTGTCCCAGTCGAATTCAGCCGTAAAGACTTCACGGTTGCTGATTTTTTCCACCTTAACCACGATGTTCTGTTCAGGCTGGGGCTTGCCGAAATACTCCTCGTATTCCAGCATGGAACTAATTCTGGTAGGCCTCAGGGTAATGTTCTCCGACCGCTTGGACGCCTTCTCGGTGTAGCCGATAAAGGCCGGTATCGCCGTTTCGACCTGGGCGATGGAAGGCGGAAACTTTCGTATTTCCTGAATGTACACGCCAGGAGTTTTTGTTACGCCGTTGAAAGTCCTCATATCGAGAATTTTTTATGTTTTAAAAAAATGAGTCAATTATGCCGGCTGTCAACAGCCGAATTTTTTTGAATTTAATCTTCCTACAAAAGCAATTGCGCACTCGCATCGCCTGTTTAGTTCACCGCTTTAATCATACTGTCCACGGAAGCCAATTGTACCTCTGAGTAAATCCGACCAGGTGGTTCGCCCGGCAGCAGTTCACTGTCCTTCTTCACGCTGAAAGGCGAAGGCTGTGGCTTTGGCAACAACTGTGACGGCCCCCCGCCGCCCGTAACGCCAAAAGGCAAGTATGTTAGTTTTTGGGGCGTCTTGGTCACCAGCAGTCTTGTGGGTATGTTGGCCGTAGCATTGGCATTTGCTTCATTGAGGAAATGGCCTGCCACATCGCCGGTTAGGGGCATGAGGCGCTTAGTTGACTGCCTTGCAACGTAGCGCCAGAAAGTTCGGCGGCTCTTGTACCTTATTTCAAAAACAGGGTGCGGAACCCGCAATTGCCCTTCCGAGCCAATGATGGAATAATCGACATCGGTTTCCGATAAACGGATATGCACCAATCCTGCATCAGGCGATTCGTGTTCTGGGTGCAGGAAAACCCTGCGGGTCGTTTGTCCTGATGGGCTGGTTATTTCGAGGTCATAAATCCCATGCTTGATGGGCACTGGCGTCGAAAGTATATCGGGCCTATGTTCCGAAAAAATCGAGGCGCTGGCCAAGAAAGGGCATTGACGGCACGGCTATCGTTTTCACGACCGCCCCCCCATTGGGCTGCTTAAGCACAAACTCAAAAGCACCACCAACTTCGCCGTCCATAGGTCTATACCTAAATATATGGTTGAGTACTAAACGGTCGCTTTCATTGACATAGCCGTCAGATTCGATATTGTCCCAATTCGCATTGCTGTTGGTCATGGCATTGGCCTCCCTTAGTACGCCTGCGAATCTGGCCAAATCTCCTGCCGAATAGTCGGTGCCAGGGATAAAATCTGGCACGGATTGGCTCATGGACAAAAACCCAGTGCCCTTAACATTGGAAGCCGAATTGGCAAAATAATATCCTCCTTCTTGCGGCCTTCTCAGCGGCAATGAAGTATAATTCTTGAACTTAGGCTCCTTGATGCTTATTCTAAAAAGGAGTTCCAGGTTTTCGTCCAAGGCCACCATCGGCTTAATGGCAGGAGTCCCGTCCGATAAAGTAGCCGATTCACCTCTTCCCACCACTGCAAAACCTGTAAAATTTTGCACCAGGCGCAATCGTCTTTTATCGAGCAATTCCTTGGTATCCTTGGTGGGCACGATCAAGATGTCGTCCATCAATTTGTATTGACCACTGAGCAGCCTTTTCTCCAACATGGCCACACGGTCGGCAGGCGACAAGTCATAGAAGCTGACCCCATCCTCTCCCAAGAGGTAGTATTCGTGGAGCAACCTTACCTCGAACAATCGGAAATATTTATGATGGAATGACATCTTCTTTTTTGTGGGCAAAAAACTACCACCCATCCTGTTGTCAACAGGTGGCGAGTAGATTGTCCTAACCTTTATTTATGCACAGATTAAACAATTGCGCAGTAAGCCCATTCATTGGCCCTTACCTTGCAAAAAGCCTTGGATTTCTTCTACTGGTGGGCCAACCCTGAACACATCCTGTTCACGGATGCTAATCAGTCTGGCCTTGTACATGACGGAGGGCAACTGCCGCCCTCCCAATGCCCCCCACAAGTGATTGATTTGCTCAAATGTGAGGGTGTATAGCTCAAAATTTAATTTGAAAGCTCCTTCCAAATCAGGTACCTCGTAGGAGTTTTGCAATTGAAAGAAAAGTATAATCCTGCTCAATCGACGAAGCGAGTCTTGGTACCGTTGCTCCCCTCCGCCGAAATTGCAACAAAATAAGATATAGAGGTTCAAATTAACCGGCCTCCTGATGTGTCGAATAGCACCGTTTGGCTGGCGCTCAAAGGTCTTTCCGTTTTTCAGGGTACTTTCCTCTTCGGTGTTGACTAAGGATATGATGACCTTGTTTTCAATAGAATCCGACTGGTTTGTTTCAAAAAACGCAATATTGCCAAGCTCAATATCAGTGGTAGTGTCCTGAAGGTCGTTGGCAAAGAACGAAGCAAGCTGGTCACGGATGAAAACAAGGGATGTATCAATCATGGGTCTTTGGATAAATCATACTGTACGCTGCCAAGTTTTGTGCATGGTTAATAAAGGTTTATAAGGTTGATTATCAACCCTTATCAACCAAGGGCACTCCAGCCCAAAACTTGGCGTCGTGAGCTATAAAACATTAATTTAATGAGCCAAAGTTATTGACAATTGCAGCGGAATATTTGACCCTATTTAACCATCGTTTGAATTATTCCAACAATATGAAAATCCACGAGAATCGTTAACGTAAACGCAATTTTTTGCATTTAGCCGCTCAACGTAGTCCTGTACATGGTAGGAGACAGCCCAAACTCCTGTCTGAAACTCCTGCTGAAATATTCTAGGGAACGGATGCCTACTCTGCTGCAAACCTCAGAGATGGAAAGTGTGGGGTCACAGAGAAAGGATTTGCTTCGCCACATCCGGTATTTTCGGACATAATTGGAAGGTGAGAGCTGGGCCAGTTTTTTCAATTTACGGTGCAGTTGCATCTCGCAGACAAAACAAGATTTCGCCAACATGGCAGGGCGATAGTCCTCGTCTTCCAGATGAGCTTCAATAATGGAGTTGATTTTCACAAGAAAAGCTTCGTTTGGCACGAGGAAATTAGGTGGTTGGTTACAATCCTCGCCTTCCTGCCTCAACGGAGTCGGTCTTTCATAGGTGGTTGTTATGTCGTGTTGAATAGCAACCTCATAGCATCTTTGGTCAAAAAGATAATTGACCAGTTGAGCAAGGAAATTTTCTTCCTCTTCTTCGAAGACCACCAACACCGCTTTCACCAATGGTGCGGGCTGATCACTTAAAAAAGTGGAAGGCGATTTTGCCCCGCTAACCTGCTTGCTGAACACAAGCAGGTCAGGCGCAAGCCCATCGGCATACTGGTGCGACAACGTCTGCAATACAATTGGGATGTGAGTACTTGGGTGCATTGTTCAAATGGTTGATTTAGTTCAAAAAAGGGAAAACGACAAAATTTGCCTCATAGGCAAGCCTTGTTTTCAAGTGTGCCATCACCATTAATCATAGACAACCGGCTTCAGCAATGCCTAAATCCATCTGTCCACGCAGCATGGCAGAATTTGTTTGATGGCGTAGAAATCCAAAATTGTAATTATCAATATGCTTTAACAGTGCCTCATAATTTTCCCTTCAAAAGCTCAAAATCGCAATAAGATATAGGTGTGTGCATCAATTTTGAATAGGGAATCAGATGGAAAATACTTGCATTGATGGGCGTGATTTTTCAACCTCAATAGTGTGTAGTAAACCTTTCCTGAAAACGTAAATTCGGACGGTTCCAACTTTCAGCAAACTTAATAGCATTTTTCATAACCCATTCAATTTTTTGAAAAAAGTAAAGAAAACTGTAATAAAAAAAGCAGTTGGCGAGCCATTAGAAACCCACCAACTGCCTTTTCTCATCATGACGACAGCGAAACCAATGTATTTTGAATCACCTCAAAAACCGATACATCACCTTCACCAAAAAAATATTCCTCGCCTTGTCGCCAAACGAATTGCTGAACAGGCTCTGCCCGATGCCGGAATTGAGGTCACCGAACACCTCCCCATCCGGCTCGCTGCTCTGTGACCAGACGAGGTACAATTCCGATCCTGCGATGTACTCCCACCTCAGCACGAGGTTGGAGCGGAACTGCACGAAGTTGAAATCGGGCTGGTCGAAGGTATAGTCCACTGCGCCATCCCGGTTTTCGTCAATAAGATATTCCCCGTCTGCGAAGGAAATCTCGCCCTCGCCATAGCGATGGAAGCGGGCACCGAATTCCTTGTTTAGCGGGTCGGCCACGTAGGCGAAATTGCTGAACAGCGGCCTGGTGATGAACGGCTGGCCGTAATATTGGATGGTGAGGTCTGGCGTTATGTTGTAGTTCAGGCGAAGGGTGAAACGCAGCGTCTTTTGGTTCACCTCGCTCACGATGGTACGGGTCTGGCCGTTGTAAGCTACTTGGTCCACGTACTGGTCCTGCTTTCGGAAAGAGCGATTGAAGCCAGTACGGAGGCTGATGCTCATGGCATCCATCGGTTGTAGGCGGAGCATGATGCTGGCATCGTTTATCCGCACCGAATTGTCGAAGCCCCAGGCGTTGAAGCCTTGTAGGTTGAGGAAGATGTTTTTGCGGCTGTCCGTCCCGATGTAGAGGAACTGCCCAATGCCCGGCGGTTTGCGCAGCGAAGAGCCGCCTCGCAGGGCATTGTTCGAGATTTCAAGCGGGTTGTAGGTCAGGCCGGTGCCCATTTCCCAATTGCTGAGCAGTTGCGCATGGAAGTTGGTGTTGAAGGCTTGGTAGAGGTGCTGCCCGCCGAAGTCCCAGCGTGACCAATGGTTGTAGTTGAGGCGAAGGCTGCGGAACTTGGAGAACTGCCGTTGGAAATGGTAGCCAACCCAAGTGAAATGGTTGATTTCGTCCGCCGTAAGTTGGAAGCCGATGTCGTTCAGTTCAAGTTCTGGGGAGCGCCAGGTCACGCCCGTTTCAAACTTGAAAATTTGCCCCTTCGGTCCTTGCTTGCCGCCGAACTTGGAGAGTTTCAAGGTACCGCCATGCCCAAGGAGTGTCGTGCGGTTGGGGTCCACATTCACATGCTTGGCATTGGGCCGCTGGAACAGGTGCTCGAAGCTGGTCTGGGTGTTCAGGATGGCTTCCTTTGTCCCGCTGACGTGGCTGAAAATGCCCCTCGCCGCAAAGTTCCAGGTCCTGTTTTTCCAGAAATGCTGAAAGTCCAGCCCGCCCGAATAGGCGCTGCGGTGCAGCATGTCGTCCAGCCCATGCTCCCGGTTCACGGCAGTCAGCATCCCCCCGACCACCGTGTTGGCCTCGTTGACGTCCTTTTGTACCCGCCCCACGAAATAGCTCGTGAGCGGCTCGACGAGTTCGTGGCGGCGCTCGCCCTCCTTGTCCACTTCGGCTTTTTCCCGTTGGGTGATGCTCTCGAGCACGCCAATGCTCCAGCCGTCCTTGGTCTTGCCGCTGAACTTGGCCGCACCGAGTATGGAGGTGTTGAGCGGCACTTTCTCGTATTCACCATTGGCGACATTGGGATAACCGTGCGGAGAACTGCCGATGCGGCGGGAGTAGAACAGCAGGTCGGCGTCGTAGTCCCCTTCAGCAGCAGAGCCAGTCAATTGGTACTCGAAGATGTTCCGGCTTTCGATGAAAAATGGGCGACGCTCCTCGAAGAAGTTCTGGAAACCGTCAATCCGCACTTGCGAGGGGTCTGCCTCCACCTGCCCGAAGTCCGGGTTGACGGTAAAATCCAAGATGAGGTCGCTCGTCACGGCAACCTTGCCGTCCACGCCAACCGTCAGTTTTGCGTCCCTTCCATCTGCAAAGGGATTGCCGTCCTGCGCCTTGTAGGTTTCGAGCTGTGCAACGGCATAAGGCGCTATTTCGACTTGGCGCTGCGAGGGAACATCTTTCAGGCCGTGCAACTCGCCAAAACGGCTTACCCAGCCTTGGCCGTTCTGCGGGATGTGCTGCCAAGTACTGCGCTCTTCCTTCCTGAAAATGCGGCGCATCACCTGGATGCCCCAGACCTTGTCCGGCTCGTCGCCATAGCGGAGTTGGCTAAAGGGAATCTTTACCTCAGCCGTCCAGCCATTGTCGTCCATTTTGGTTTTGGCAAACCAGATGGGGTTCCAGCTCGTGTCCCAGTTGTTGCCGTTGTCCGACACGAACTCGTCGTTGCGCACCCCGGAAACGGAAAGGGTGAACGAAAATGCCGTGCGCAGGTCATGGTAACTGTCAATATTGATTTCCATCCAGTCACCGGGGAACTCGTCACGACGCCCCATCCGGGGTACGATGGAATCAGGCGAAACGTCGTGCGCCCGGTAGGCGATGTAGAGGAACTTGTCGTCATAAAGGATTTTAAACGCAGATTGCTGGTAGGGAGCCGCTCCGTCGTTGGGCTGGTTCTGGATGAAATCACCGCCCCATTGCACGGCATCCCAAGCTGGTTCATCGGGTATGCCATCGAACTGGATTTCTTGTGGGAGGCGCTGGGTGAAGTAGGTCTTTTTGGCAGGTTCAGTGGGGTCGTCAGGGCCGTTGTTGCCAGCATTTGCGAAGCAGGTAAAAAGGCAAAAGGAAACGGCAATCGCAAAGCACTTGGTCGCTTTCATAGTAGGATATTAGTCGGGTGAAAAATGATGGTGCAAAGGACAAAGGGAAAGCGGTTAAGTTGCAACTATTTTACACCGGGGAAAATGGAAAGGTTCACGCTAACCCAATTAAAAAAGACCTGCCCTCACTTGCAAAAACAAACGCCGTTGCACTACTTGAAGAAGTACTCAACGGCGTTTTTGCTATAAAAAATTAGTACGAAATCAAACAGTCGGTATCACTTCAATTTGTTCCCATATTGAATTTTCAGGTGGATGTACTCCTCCAAATCCATGTCTTTGAAGCCTTTCTCCTGCATCTTTTTGATAAAGGCTGGCGTCACTTCGTGGATATGCAGGTTGATGGCCTCTTCCACGCCGATGTTTTTAAAGCCAAGTTGCTCAAAGCCTTTTAGATTGGCTGGCGAAACATTGTGAATCTTGCAACTGACCACCTCGTCGATTGACAAGTCCTTAAAACCTGCCTTTTTCAGCTCCGCAACATAGGCGGCATCAATATCATGCACCTTACAGTTCATCACCTCATCCACGCTCAAATCAGTAAAACCTGCCTTTTTCAGCTCCGCCACATACCCTCCATCAATTTGGTGGATTTTACAGCTCATCACCTCGTCCATGCTCAGGTTTTCAAAGCCTGCATCTTTCAGTTTTTGTATAAAGTCAGCGTCAATACCATGAATTTTTAAACTCATCGCTTCGTCGGCGCTGAGGTCTTTGAAGCCCAACTTATCCATTTCAGCCAGAAATTCTGGTTCAATATCATGGATTTGAAGGCTCAGTATTTCTTCTTGTGAAATATTATCGAAGCCCATGCGCTTGAATTTGTCCACCGTTTCGGGCGTAACTTCGTGGATTTTCATTGCAAGCACCTCGTCAGCTGAGAGTTTGTTCAGGCCAGCTTTTTTCAAGTCGGCAAGGTATTCCGTCGTGATGTCATGTATCTTGAAGCTCAACACATCTTCGGCACTGAGATTCGGGAAACCCATTTCATGGCAGTACTTGACAAATTCTGGCGTTATCTCATGGATTTTATAGGCCATCACATCGTCCATTTTCAGCCCTTTGAACCCAATGGATTCAAGCTGCTGAGCGTACTCCGGCGTCACCTCGTGGATACTGAGGGCCACCACATCTTCTATGTCCGGCTTGCGGTCGCCGAGCTTTTTGGCCAGTTGGTTATAGCTGTTGATTTTCTCCAAGGTCACATTGTGGATAGAAAGTGCTACGAGGTCCTCGCCGGAAACTTTGCCGTAGCCCGACTGGACAAGTGTGGTAACGTATGCCTTGGTCGTTTTCGCAAAAAACAGTTGGTATAACACGTCGTCGTCAACATCAGCAATGCCCTGCTGGCCCAGCCACTCGGCAAAGCTGCGGTCAGGCTCGAAGCGGAACTTGCCATAGCCCTCTTCGCCCTCGAACTTGCCAGTGAAAACCGCCTTTCCAGCTGCCTGCGCCATGCTGAACTCGCCATCCGTACCCGTTGGAAGTGTGGTAAAATCGGTTTTCTTATAGCAATCGGTGTTGCTCCACGAGCCGTTCTCGTAGCGGCGGCTGATCGTCAGGCAGACTTCATCGCCGTTTAGCGTGCCTTGCCAGACGCCCGTCACGTCTTTTCCAATGAATTTGACTTGACCGCCATTCTCCCCGAAGGAGAATGAATGGTTGCTTTGGGAATAGCCCAATCCGAGCAGGATGAGCACAACGGCCAGGGTTCCTACCATCTTTTCCATGTTAAAATTTTTAGGTGATTTGATATGCAAAATGTGTTGAATGCGGTGGAATAATTGGCCCTTGCCATCGCCAGTGAAAGCAAAGGCCGCCCCTCTGATGGCCCGCTCGAACGCCAGTTCCTGCACGGCAACCAAGGTCTTGGCATAGCCGACCGAATCGCCCGTGAGCCGGATGGCCGCATCGTCGGCAGCGATTTCCCGCTCGTGCCGGATTTTCCCAGAGAGCCACCAAACGGCAGGGTTGAAGTAGAACAGGGTTTCGACGATGCCCTGCAAGAGGTTCAACAGGTGGTCGTGGTGGAGGATATGCGCCAACTCGTGAGCCAGGATGGCCTCCACTTCGTTCGGGTCGAGGCGGTTTATCATGCCCACGGGGAACAGCACCACTGGCTTCAAATAGCCGACCATCACGGGCGAACGCACCAGGGCCGATTCCAGCAGTTCGATGCCCCTGCGCACCCCAGCCCTTTGCCGCAGGTCGGCAAACAACTCCTCCCAATAACTTTCTACCGGAAAGTTCAGGTGCTTTTTCAAATAGGAGATATATGCCAAACTGCCCAACAGCCGTAGCAGGAACACGCTCATGCCAACGAACCAAACCAGCACAATCAGTGGCAGGTGGGGCGTGAAATAGTCTTGCCAGGTCTTGGCATCGAGCAGGGAAACGGGGCGTTGGGTCGCCCTCGACGACTTGGTTTTGAACCACTTGCATTGGCGCATCGGGGTTCGGCATGGGCATTTCCCCAACTACTTCCAGCAAGGATGCATCCGGTTTTTCATAGTAGTATATAAAGGTGCAGGCAGCCATGGCAAGGACGGACAGCATGGCAAGATTGGCCACCGTGTACCGCAGCATGGCGGTCTTGTTGCGGAGCAAAATCATGGTGATGGCCGCCACGAAGGCGATGGCCACGGATTGCCAGAGGCTGTGTAGCACCATCCAACCAAATGCTTCGGCAAGGCTGGTGGGGAGGATTGAATTGATGGTTTGCATGGCAAATTATTTTTGTTTTTCAAGCTGTTCTATCATCCGCTTTATCTCCTCCAGTTCCTCCGGCGAGGTATCGCCATTGCCGAGCACCCGCATCACGAGCGATGCCGGGGAACCGCCAAAGGCCAAGGTCGCCAGTCCTTTAATGACACGGGTCTGCATGATTTCCTGCTGCTCGGCTGGTCGGTAGATGTGGTTCTTGCCCTCGATTGCCCGAAGCAGCAAACCCTTGTCGAGCATGATTTGCATGAGCTTCAGCGTGGAGGTATAGTTCACGTCACGCATCTCCTCGTTGAGGGTATCGTTCACGGTTCGCACCGTTGAAGGGCCTTTCTGCCACAGCACCTGCAGGATTTCAAGCTCGGATTTGGTCGGCTCCGGTTGGCCGTCTAATTGTCTTTTTTGCTGTTTCATGGTGCAAATATAACTAAGAAAAAATTCGTAGGAAATTTTTCGTAGGAAATTTTTCGTAGGGAGGCCATTTTTTTTCAAATCCGTTTTTCACAACTTCTTCTACCTTTGGCAATCCACTTAGAACTGCGTTTTTCACCAATAAAAATTTCAACAAAATGAAAGATTCAAGAAGGAACTTCCTTAAAAATGCGGGCATGGGCCTAGGCGCACTCTGGCTCGCAGGCTGTGCTGGCAAGGGCGACAAAACGGGCGAAGCAACTGGCGAACAGGTTGACTCCACCGCCGTAGCAGGGGCCGCCAAGCCGCTTTTCTTCAAAATCTCACTCGCCGAGTGGTCGCTGCACAAGACCATTTTCGACAAAAAAGAATTGGACAACCTCGACTTCGCCGCCACTGCCCGCAACAAGTTCGGCATTGACGGCATCGAGTACGTGAACCAGATGTTCAAGGACAAGGCCAAGGACGCCGCCTACCTTGCCGACCTGAACAAGCGTGCCGCCGACAATGGCGTGAAGCAGCTCCTCATCATGATTGATGGCGAGGGCGGCATGGCCGAAACGGATAAAAAGAAACTGGCGGAGGCTATTGAAAATCATAAAAAATGGGTGGACGCCGCTGCCACGCTGGGCTGCCATAGCATCCGGGTGAACGCTTTCAGCGAGAACCCAAAAGCCGAGGAAGCCGCCAAGGCTGCCGTCGAGGGGCTTGGCAAATTGGGCGAGTACGCTGCCAAGGTTAACATCAACGTCATCGTGGAAAACCACGGCGGCTTCTCTTCCAATGGTGCCTGGCTGAGCGGCGTCATGAAGCAAATCAACAAGCCCAACGTGGGTTGCCTTCCAGACTTCGGCAACTTCTGCGTGAAAAGGGAGAACAAGGACGGCGACCCTTGGAACGGCAAGTGCATCGAGGAGTACGACCGTTACCTTGGCGTTCAGGAAATGATGCCTTTTGCAAAGGGTGTCAGTGCTAAGTCAAACGAGTTCGATGCGGATGGCAACTGCATCGAGACCGACTACCGCAAGATGCTGAAAGTGGTGAAAGACGCTGGCTACACCGGCTATATCGGCATCGAGTTCGAAGGCACGAAGCCAGAAGAGGAAGGCATCAAGCTGACCAAGGCGCTGCTGGAGAAGGTGGGAGCGGAGCTTGGTTGATTGCGGATTCTGGGATTGCGGATTGCGGATTGGGTGTACTTGTTCCTAAGATTTGGAATTTAAGCTGTGCCCCCAATCCGAAATCCGCAATCCGAATTCCGCAATCCAATATTCCGAAATCATTTCATCCTCCCGTCAATTTCCCTTAAAATATGGAACACCGCCGGGCACACGCTGGCATTCGGTAGGTGCAGCCGCATGTTTTTGGAAAAATCCATGTAATTGGTGTGCGGGTATTGCCGACAGGCACGGGGTCGGATGTCGTAAATCATGCACTTGTTATCGGCGAGAAGGAATGGGCAGGGCGTGGCGTTCATCACTGTGTCGCCGTCTTCGTCCACGGTAAGGTATTTCGATTCAAATTCGGTGGGAGACATCCCAAAATCCTTGCTGATGCGGCCCACGTCGGCCTTCGTCACGATGGGTGGGATGCCCGTGCAGCAGCCAGCGCAATCGAGGCAGTCTATTTTTTTGAAAACGGCATCGTGTACCTCGTCGGCCAGCACGTCGAGTTGTTTGCCCTTTTTCCGCTGCAGCCGCTTGATGATTTCACGGTTTTCGTCAACGGCCTTGTCCTTGCGGCGCTTCCATTCTTCAATCAGTTGCGACATCGGTGGATTTACAAATTAGGCACTGTGAATTTCCTCGGCAAAAATAGCCAATTTTATCCTCCCCACCGAAAACCGTCACCCGTCCACCGTCACCCGTAAGCCGTCCACCGTTCTTTTAGGGTGCAGCCCGCATTCCGTCCTAGATTGACCTTGGAAGCGGCCATCCCTCCCCTCCCCTTTCTTGGTGCAATGGGTACATCCAATGGAGCCGGAGCCCATATCCTCCAAGGGGTGCTTGGGCAGGTTGTTCAAGGAGAACTGGTAGAGCACTTCGCCTTCGTCAATATCAATCAGCGGGTGAAATTTGATAATGTCGCCCTGCCGCTCGAAGACCCGCAGGTGCGAACGGAACTCGGTCTGGTAGACCATCAAACCCGATACCCAGACCTTGTGCTGTGCCTTGATGGGGTCGAGTGGCACTACCTTATTATATGGTGCAGCATAAGCGGGGATGCTCCTTCCACCATTGCTCTTCGGTGGTGAGTGCGTTTTGCGTGGGGTCGGGCAGCACATCCACCACGTTCAGGTTGAAGCTGGAGGTTAGCCGCTCTTTGTAGTCCATTGTTTCGGGGAAGACACAAGCGGCATAAATGCCACTTGACCCGACACCGTAAACGGTGCGCTACCAAACGGCTGCTGCGTCCAATTTCATGCAAATCGGTTCAGCGCAGTTACTTCCAGACTTGTTTAAGCGAATGAAGAATAAGGTAAGGGCAAAACGGTTGGCTATCGGTCAAAAGCCTGAATCAGTGGCAAAGATAGGTAAGTTATTTAAACTACAAGTAGTTCTACCAAAAAACTATGATTTAAAATTCTTGGTGCCAGCATCACTGGCCGCTGTCAGGCGGTTGTGTGGCCGTTTCCTTTTCTTCTGGTATGTCGAAAATGGTGGGCTTCTGCTCCGTTTCCTCCAGGCTTTTCTCTCCCATGTGGTCAATGAAGCGCACGGCTTCATGCCAAAAGTCCTGAAAACCGGGCTTGATAATGTCATAAACGCCTTTCATCTTGCTGGGGAAAGCCCGCAGTTGTTCGTAGGTCAGGGAGCCTTTGGTGTTTTCTGGGGTGATGATATGTGCTTGTGCGCCAAACCAAACGAGCAAGCTAAAGACCAGCGTATAGAGCGATGCCAATAGGATGCCACCCGCTGCTTGGTTAATGAAATTGATATTGGCAGATTGCAACAGTTTCTCCAAAAACTGGGCTGCCATGCGGATGATGATCATAGTGAGCAAAAAAGCCAGCAGAAATCCCCCAACGAAGTTCATGGGGCTGGTGGAATGGAAGGCTGTTTCCAGGAACCGGGTAGCGGCAGGGGTGAACTTGAAGGCGACCATTAGCCCGAAGACGATGGAAAAAGCCGTGAAAACGGTCTTGATGATGCCCCGTGAATAGCCCTGGTAAAAACCCCAGCCTGCTATAAGCAGGAAGAGTACGTCAATTGTCATGTTGAAAAACAGTTTTCGCTGTATGTTGTCTCATAAAAGACTGCAAGGTAAGGGGTTGTGAAATTTGTTGACCATTTTTTAGACGAAGATGGATATAATCCAGATACTGGCGTATATTTGTTCTCGAAGTTTAAGACTGCCTTAAAAAGCAGCCATGCACAATTGTCCCCCAATATTATTCCCCCCAAACTCACTCCCGAGAACATGAATCCTGATAATAGACCACTGAAAGCAATTTACTTAATACACGAAAATTGTGATGAAGCTACATCTATTGATTTCCGTTACTATATGGACAATTGTTTGCGGGGCCACAGGAAGCGGCTTGGCGCAAAGCAATAAGGCGAAGAAAAACACTGCCCCTGAACAAGCACTGCCCACCGTCTTCCAGATTGGAGAAAACGACAAAGCATATACAGACCTGATGGCCAGCCAAACCACGTTGCTCGAAGTATGCGACAACGACATGAAATTTGCTTACCACAAGCTCATGGGCATGATGAAGGAGATGGAATCATATGCCACTGAAGTGAATTTTGACCTCAAAGGCATCAATGCCTGGATGCACTTTTTTTGGCGGGCCGACGGCAGTATAGACCATATCGGTTTTTACCTGAAACCCAATTCCAAGAATGTAGCCATAGAACGGTTCAAGGTTTTTTTGGACGGCTTCGCAAAAAAACACAAGCTACCCCTGAAATACAACAAGAAATTCTCCCATTACTCCAGCTTTTCTTTTCCTCTCATTCGGCACGACCCTGTTTACGACGTTTCCAAAAGCACGGCAAAGGCAAATCCTTCCAGGCGAGGTTCCTAAGCTTACTGCCCTAAACCAGAAAAACATTTCGCTCCATCACTTCATGTGCCATTGTTTTAGCTTTGTGCCTTAAATCAAAGCTAAAACAACCATGAAAAGAATCCTACTGCTTCCCTGTCTTTTTACCTGCTGCTTTTTGCTTGCGCAAAACCAGCTTCCAGTCCTTTCAAACGTCGAAGTACAACGCACAGGCGACAAAATCCTGACCATCAGCTATGACCTTTCCGATGCCGAGGGCAATGCCTGCACGGTCTCCCTATTGGCAGGTGCCAAAGGGGCGGTTGCACTTGGATTCAACACCGACAATGCCACCGGCGACCTTGGTACGGGTATCGCACCGGGCACGGGCAAGCAAATCACTTGGGACTTCAGTGGCCAAGCCACCCCAGACACCAACCGGCTACGCCTGATGCTCGTCGCCGACGACCTGCAACCTGTTGATATTCAAACCCTTGTTGACCAAGTGGACAGCACCCGCTTAGTGGGCGACCTCACCTTCCTGGAGGGCGTACGGCACAGGACGACTGGTGCAGCCCACCTTCAGGAAACCAAAGACTTCCTGTGGTTCGGGTTTCTTGATAAAGGGCTTGAGACAACTGACCAAGCCTTCAACTATGGCGGCTACACCGCACAAAACATCATGGGCCGGCAACCAGCGACCAGCACCAACGGCGACACCTACCTGCTCGGCGGCCACTTCGACACCGTGGACGATGCCCCCGGTGCCGACGACAACGGCTCCGCCATAGCAGGCATGATGGAGGCCATGCGCATCCTGTCACAATACCCTACCAAGAAATCCATCAAATACATAGGGTTCGACCTGGAGGAGGATGGCCTCATCGGAAGCCAACGCTTTGTACAGCAAGGCATCAATAGCGATGAGAGCATACTTGGAGCTATCATCTTCGAAATGATTGGGTACTATACCGAAACCCCCAATTCACAGACGCTGCCCAACGGCTTTAACCTGCTCTTCCCCAATGCATACGCCGAAGTGCAGTCCCAGGATTTCAGGGGGAATTTCATCACCAACGTCGGCAAACAAGGCGGCTCGGCAACATTGATGCAACAATACAAGACCCATGCGGATGCCTACGTGCCCGCCCTGCGTACCATCAATGTTGAAGCGCCAAATTCTTGGCAGACCCTCACCCCTGACCTCGGCAGGAGCGACCATGCCCCTTTCTGGGTGGCGAACACCCCTGCCATCATGCTGACGGATGGCGCCAATTTCCGAAACCCCAATTACCACACGCCCAATGACAATGTCAGCACGATTGACTTCACCTTTATGAGTAATGTGGTAAAAGGTGCCGTTGCAACGCTCGCCCAGCTTGCCGAAGTGCAACATGCCGATAGCTGGTGGGCCGACTTGGACTTCGTGAGCGGTGTTCCGTCGCCCATTGAAAACTGCAAACTGAAACTATCACCCAACCCGGCAAGCGGGTCTGTTCTGGTAGAATGGGCAACGTCCTGTGCGCCGCAAATACAGCGCCTGAACCTCCTGGATGCTTATGGCCGCATTGTCCGCAGCGTTAATATCGAACTGGGGAAAAATCGCCATACAATGGATTTGAACGGCTTGGCGAAAGGGAACTATTACCTAAAGGTGGAGAGCAGCCAAGGCAACTTCGTGGAGAAATTGGTGGTGAGGTAGAAGGGTTGTAGCTCACGCCGTCAGGTTTTCCCGAAAAATCGGGACAGGTCGTGATTGACACGGACAGCCCCGTGATTTTGGAAGATGCCGCCAAGCATTTCCCGACCGTCACCCTGTTGGAGCGGCCAGCGCACCTGCGGGCGGGCGACATCCCGATGAACGACGTGTTGCTGAACACCATCAACCTGCTCGACGCCGATTTTTTCCTGCAAACGCACAGCACCAACCCGCTGCTCACTGCGGAGTCGGTCGCAAAAGGTGTGGATATTTTCCTGAAAAATCTCCCGATTTACGATTCGCTGTTCAGCGTGACCCGCCTCCAGACCCGACTCTGGGACGAACTGGCCCGTGCCGTGAACCACAACCCCAACATCCTGCTGCGCACCCAGGACCTGCCGCCGATTTACGAGGAGAACTCTTGCCTTTATATTTTCTCGAAGGAAATCCTGATGCGCAAGCACAACCGCATAGGCGACCGCCCCTACCTGCTCGAAATCACCAAGGAAGAGGCGCAGGACATTGACGTGGAGATTGAGTTTCGGATTGCGGAGTTTTTGTACAAGGCGAGGGAGGGGAAGATTTGACAAATTTGGAGCTTTCCCGGCAGGGCTGCATCGAACGGATGTACTTTGATGGGGAGGGGGTGATTAGGACGGTGGTGCTGAGTGTGGAGGGGGTAGGTAGGGTGAGGTGAGGACGGGATGGCTGAGCGCCGTGGATGGTGGGAGAGATGGCCGCTAAC
>JADKBS010000014.1 GCA_016714985.1 Saprospiraceae bacterium
CAGCAACTTGCCTGTAAAGGTTCTGTTTTTGTCGGTTTGAACCCTGGCTTCGTTTTCAGAAACGGATACATTCGCAACCTGTTCTTCAAGAAAATAGGTGACATTCGGCAAGGCAGATGCTTGCTTAAAAAGAAAATTGTCGAATTGATAGCGTTTGGAAATGAACCAAGGCTCCGGAAAAGGGAGGGATATAGCATTTCCGTTGTAGGAAACTACTTTTACATATTCCACTGGTATCCTTTCCGCGAAGTTGTCGAACGCTTCCTTGAACTTCGGAGACATTCTGTTCAATGCTTTTGGGATATAGGGTGCCATTCCATCGCCACACACCTTTTCTCTTGGGAAAGCGCTCTTTTCGATTACCGCAACCCTGATTTCCGTATCTACAAAACCTAAAGCACATGCACTTCCGCCAGGTCCGCCTCCGCAAATGATTACATCAAAATGTAGATTCTCCATTACTATAAAAGCGCTTTTTCTGGATTAAGAATGGGCAAATATGAGTAAATTTATTTCAGGAACAGTTTTAATAACCTGCCAAACCAGAATGCATCAGGTATGGCTCCTATCATTGGGAAATTTGGCACCGCATGCCGCTAAAAACAGCGGTTTATGGACGTCAAGTCCACCTATTCACGAAAGGCCTGAGGTAGTGATTGTTTTTTAATAATCAATCTTATGTTAAACTAAAAATTGACAACACTAAACGGCGGTGGCGGCACCGAAGATGCCGCCACCGCCGTTTAGTGTTTATGGGTTTTCGGCGGTTTTGCTCCACAAAACCGCCGAAAACCCACCTGACGTTGCTCAAAACGCCGGGATGACTCCTGTTTCAGCCCAAAAACCAAAGCGGCTTTATTGCTTTTTCAATGTGTAATAATACGTCCCGGTTGTTGTCACATCAAAACCTGAGGGGTCCGCAATCACTTCATTGACCATAATTTCCAGTTCCATGTCTTCGGCGTCCAATTTTAGGATATTGGCAGTGCCGGGTTCGCCAGTCTCTGCCTGGGTGGTCATTTGGTCGCCATTGATTTCATAGGTACCGTTGCTCAAAAAACCGCTGACGGGTACCTCTTGGATGAAGGTGCTACCCGATACATAAATGTTGTGAAATATCTCCATCAAAACCAAACCCCAGTGCCCAGTGCCGCATTCGGTATGCTGACGTCGCCCACCTTCGTGCCCTGGTAGCCGGCATAGACCATGAACCGCTTCAGGTGAACCTGCAGCCTGGCTTGGTGCTGCCGGGCATAGACGCCGTTGGGGAAGCCAAATTGGCCATCGGCATATAGGCTTAACGGCCGCTTGAAGAACCAAGTGAAGCCCATGTTGAGCGTAGGGCTGCCATAGAGCAGTGATTCCTTGCCGGGGTTGAGCAACATGAGTCCCCCACCCCACCAAAGCTGGAATTTTGAATGGTGTACACGGTTGTAGCCAAAGTTGAAATTGGTGATGGCGAACTGGTCGGTTTCTTCGCCATTGCTGTTCGGCTCGTCCAATGACTCGAAGAGTTGCAGATGGTTAGCTTCGAGTGTGAGCGCCCGGTTTGGCGACCATTTTGCTTGAAGGAATCCTCCGAAAACGGCATCCTGGTCGGTCTGCAGGTGCCCGGTCAATTGTAGCGACATGCGTTTTTCGTTGCCCATGTCGAGCGGAAGGTAGGTGCCACTGTTGTCGTCGGCAGCGTATGGGTAGTCATTGAAGCCGAATTCACTGGCCGGCATTTCATTGGGGCCACGGAACAGCAGCCACCAAGTTGGTTCCAAGGCAATATTGAAAAACAGATCTGCCCAAATGGAGTAGCCATTGCCACCACCACCACGGCCGTTATCGCTGCCGCCGCCGCCATTCGAGGTGCCTTTTTCCAAGGCATCTTTAAGCCCTTCGAGTTTTTGGGCTTGTGAAAAGAATGGTACGAGCGCAATTACAAGTAAAAAGACTGTCTTTTTCATGGTGTGTTGAAGCTTTAGGATTTTTTCTTCGATAACGCCCAATAAAACTTGGGCGCTGCATCTGCATGGTGTTAAGCAAGGGTTAAAATTGTTATTGCCTCCATCCAATAGACAGTCAAAATTCGCCATTCGGTTTGATATAAAAAATGGTTTTCGATGAAACTCATCGAAAACCATCATTCAATACCAAGTTTGGGCGATTAAGCTACAAAAACATCCTTTGCAGGCGTTTGTGCGCTTTGCAGCTTTGGCAGTGTAACCACAAGTACCCCATCGGTATAGCTGGCAGTGATGCCATCTGCATCCATTTTTTCATTCAACTGGAACTGCCGCTCAAAGGCCGCCGTGCGGAACTCCCGCCTCGTCCAGTTTTGCGGTCCGGCGAGGTCGCTCTCCTCCTGCTTGCGGCTGGCGATGGTAAGGATGCCATCCTGCACGCTCAGTTGGAAGTCTGACTTATTGCGGCCCGGTGCCGCAAGGTGCAGTTCATAGCGGTCTTGCAGTTCTTGGATATTTACTGGTGGCTGAAACCAACCACCACGCATCCACGGGTTGCCGCCTTGTGCCCAGCGGCCACCAAAGCCGCCCATTCGCTTGTCAGCGTGGCCATGGCCACCGTGCATTCCATAATGATTTCCGTAACACATAATTTTAAGATGATTGTGTGGGCAAAAGGGGGAAGATGGGTTCAAGTTCCGGGTATCAGGTTTCAGGGCGATGCAACGCCTGAAACTTGGAACCACAAACCTGAAACCCAAGCGCCCTACCCTTCTTGCGCCGGGTGATGATTTAGATAACTTCAATGATTCGGCCTTGGGGAACCCAGTCAAATGCTGGCTCGCTGCGGCGAGGGTCAATCGGTACGGGCTGGCGGCGCTGCATGGCCGCTACGTGCATTGGGTGAAACTTGCGCCCCAATGCCAACCTGCGGATGGCCATAAAGGCACCGCCAAAGATGACCAAGCCTATTACTGCCGTCACTAGCAATTTGAACAGGAAAAACAAGGCCACGATGCCCACGAGCGGGCCAACGAAATACGGGAAACGTCGCATGATTTGGATTTTATTAAATGAAGAAATCGGGTGATTTAGGCGGCGATTTTTTTTGGTTCTTATTGCCGCACAATAAGGAAGACGACGAGCCTTTATTTTTACTTTAAACTGCTCCAATTTTTTTGAAAAAAAATTAGAACGGACTTGTTTAGTACTGATAATCAATCATTTATAATTATTTTTTTAACAAAAAATAGTTAGATTAGCATAAATAACGCTCCCATTGGCGCTTATGTCCAATTATAAAAACCTGCGATGGTTAACCTCAATATGTGGCAATAAACTTAGTTATTTCGTGAAAACCGCCGGCGGAAGCCCCGCTGCAAAATCAGCTTCATCAATGGTGTCGTCCTCGTCGCTGTCGTAGTCCACGGCGATTTTCCAAGTGCCGCCCATTTTCTGAAGGAAGACATGGAATTTGCCATAAAAATGTTGGCGCTCCCCATCTGGAAGAATAGCGGTGTAGCGGTAAATGCCCCGCTCGGAAGCCGTTGCCTCGCCTGCCACCCGCTCAAAGAACGAAAAGGCAATCTCGACCCGTCGGTTGTTGGCCTTGTTCCAGTCGAAGTGCCCATGCGCACCAATCTTGTAAGCTGCGAAATCCTTTACCGCTGTGGCATCGCCTCCTGTCGCACGGATGAGGTCGGGCGTGTGCAGGGCCAGGTATTTCTCGGCATCCCCGGTAGCATAAGCCTCGCTGAACGGTGTCCAGATGTCCCGGTTGATTTCCTTTAGGCGGGCGATGTTCTCGACATCCTGCGGGATATGGATTTTAGGAAAATCCTTGGTATCCCTGTAATAGAGGAGATATTCCTCCCGATAGCTTCCGTCCTTTTGTTTCATGGCAATCCATATATCGCATTTGCCATTGTTTTCGACCATTGTGAAGCCATTGAAATACACGGCTTTGTGGCCAATTTTCACCAAATTGAAGGTGACGTATTCCGCTTTTTCCTCCCAACCCGTTAGGTCGGGGTTGAAATGCTTTACCTTGTAAACCAGCGACCCGTTATCTTCCGTTAGCTGGCAAATTTCGGAGAATACTGGCTTCCCATCCATCATCATGCGGAAAGTGGCGAGCATCTGACCACCCATTGGCGGCGACCAGATTTCCTCTAGCCAGCCACCGAACCCCTCGCCCGCCCAACGGCCAGCGAGCCATCTCAGGTCGTCGAGTTTGGCCATGACTTTAGCCGTACTGTCATATTCAAACGTGTGCTCGGTGAGGTGGCGCTGGCCAATTGCGGCAACCAAAAATCCATTGAGCAGCAGGACAGTGAGGATTGTTTTTTTCATGTGGGTGATTTTTAGCAAAGGTAAAAATCGAGTGAATTATTGCCCAAACTCCTTTCAAATGGAACACAACTTAGCGCTGCTGGCCTTTATCAGCCCAACACTATCCTCTTCTTCAGTATTACCCCCCCAGTTCCTATTCAAAAAACCTCAACATCCGTCATTTTTTCCTGTCCAGTCCCCTACCCTTCTTTTCATGATTTCCCTCATGTTCTCGTGCGCCCACCGTGCCAGCCCTTCGATATGCGGAATCAGGCTCTCGCCAAGCGGCGTGATGGCGTACTCGACCCTCGGCGGCACTTCTGGGAAGACGGTGCGGCTCACCAGCCCGTCGGTTTCGAGGGTGCGCAGGGTGACGGTCAGCATTTTTTGGGAAATGTCGTCAATGGCCTTGTGCAGCTCGTTGAAGCGCATGACCCCCGCCCTGCCCAGCAGTTGGATGACCAGCAGCGACCATTTGTCGCCGAAGCGGGCCAGTACGTTGCGCACCGGGCAGCTCTCATGGATACATTTCTCAGAACTATTTTCCTTCATAACGTTTTGATTATCAGCAATGATTACTTTAAAGTAAGTTAAGCACTTTGGAGTGCCTTCTTGTTTTGGGCGCACACCAATTTTAGCTTTGCCCCAACAAAAGTACGCTACGCACTTTTAGTAACTATAAAAATCTTGGTTTAGGGGGTTTAGAAGGTTTAGGGGGTTTAGTTTGAACCCCGTCTAAACCTCCTAAACCCCCTAAACCTCCTAAACCTAACACATGAGTCAAACATTGTTTACGCCCCTTCACAAGAACGGCGCTGATTTCAAGAGCAGAATCGTGATGGCGCCCATGACCCGCTGCCGGGCCTTGGGCAACGTCCCAAACGATTTGATGGCGAAATACTACGCCCAGCGTGCCACTGCCGGGCTGATTGTCACGGAAGGCACCTCGCCCTCGCCCAACGGCCTGGGCTATGCCCGAATCCCCGGTATTTTCAGCGAAGAACAGGTGGAAGGCTGGAAGAAAACCACCGAAGCCGTTCACCAGAAAGGCAGCAAGATTTTCCTGCAAATCATGCACACGGGCCGGGTGTCGCACTCCGCCAATATGCCAGCAGGCGCTAGGATTTTCGCCCCATCCGCCATCTCCGCCGATGCCGATATGTGGACGGACGCACAGGGGATGCAGAAAACCGAAGTCCCCGAAGCCATGACAAATGCCGAGGTAAAAACCACCATCGAGGAGTACGTGCAGGCCGCCAAGAACGCCATTGCCGCTGGCTTCGACGGCGTGGAAATCCACTCGGCCAACGGATACCTGCCCAACCAGTTCCTGAACCCAACCTCGAATGTCCGCACAGACGAGTACGGCGGCAGCATCGAAAACCGCAGCCGCTTCGTGCTGGAAATCACGCAGGGCATCGCCGATGCCATCGGCAAGGAAAAGACGGGCATCCGCTTTTCGCCCAACAACCCCTACAACGGCATGGGCCCCGACCCCGACACTTTTGCCACTTTCGATTATCTTTCCAAGGAAATGGATAAAATGGGCATATTGTATATCCATTTATTGGATTATGCCTCCCGCCTTAGCGAGGAAGGCATTCAATTAATAGCGAAAATAAGGGAGAATTTCAGCGGCATATACATCCTGAACGCAGGCTATACCAAGGAGCGGGCAGCTTATGGGCTTGATACCGAAAAAGCGGATATGATTGCGTTTGGTTCGCTGTTTATTTCCAATCCCGACCTGCCTTATAGGTTGGAAAATGACAAGGAATTGGCGAAGCCAGATGCGGCTACGTTTTATATGGCGGATGCGGTGGGATATACGGATTATCCGGCGTTTGCGGGGTAAATGCGGGTTAAATGATAAAGGGAGGGCTGCTGGGAGGTGGCCCTTTTTTTATGAAGCGGGTTCTGGGAGGGGAAATACTTTAAGCGGGTTTTTGCCAATCTGCCCCCATGCGGTATTTTAGTTTTTCCGAAAATCACTTACCTTTGGACAAAACTCAAAGAAAATATGAAAGTGACGGAAGTTGAAGAAAAACTGTACAGCTTTGAGCAATACTTGGCCTTCGAGCAGCAGTCGGAGGCGAAGCACGAATTCTATGACGGAAAACTCATCCCTATGGCGGGCGGCACACTCAACCACAGCATCATCGCCAACATGATTGGCGCACTGGTTTTGAATTTTTTGCTTTCAAAAAACCGGGACTGTCAAGTCGCCAATAGCGATTTGAAGGTTTACATACCCCGTACCAACCGGGGCGTTTACCCAGACGTGACCGTCATCTGCGACGAGCCTCAGTTTTACCTTGGCAGCCCATCCGTCATCACCAATCCACAGCTTATCGTTGAGGTACTTTCTACCGAAACGGAAAGTTATGACCGCACGACCAAGTTTGAAAATTACTGCTCCATTCCCTCCTTCCGGGAGTACGTGCTGGTGGCACAGGACAGGCCGTTCATAGAGGCGTTCTACCTCCACGACCCCGAAACGCAGCTTTGGAAAATCAGCCGGGCGAGCGGACTGGAGGCGTCCATTACCTTGCTTTCGCTGGGCTGCGAGTTGAAGCTGAGGGAGGTGTATCGGGGGGTGAAGGGGCTGGTGGATAAAAATTGAGTTAACTATGCTAGTTTCTAAATGAGTTTCAATGAAGTATATTTTTACGCTTACTTTCTTCTTCGCATTTGTCATTCGTTCAATGGGGCAAATCACCTGCCTTGATATTTATGACCCTGAAATAAAAGGGGTTCACATGGCAAGAGTGAATGAGTTTTTCCAAGCTTTCGACAAGAACGAATTGGAAATATTATCTCAGCTAGTATCTGCAAACGCAAAGCTTGATACTAATTTAGTCGTGAAATATAGGTCTAAAATCAAACAAGAAGGCAGGGGATATTTTTGGTTTTGTAGGAAAAAATCCCCTTTAGAATACGAAAGGATATATTTTGAGGAAAAAGATGGGAAGAAAAAAGAGTTATTTGCTGTAATTTTGTTTTTTGACGCCAAAAATAGTTTCACTGTTGATCACGTTTGCTTTGACCTGCGTACTAGATTGCCTAAGCAACTTAAAAAGGCTCTTGCTAAATTAAATAGCAAAAACGTGAGCAAAAAAGAGAAATGGGATATTGTAAAAAACGAAATTTCTTCATTTCCTCCACAGCCTAACCTTAATGACATTTCTTACAATATTGACTGGGTAAAAAACAAAATACGCATTGATATTAGTGAATGTTATGGAAACCACCCTTTTCTTGAAGATTATGATGCCGTAAACCAATTAGGCTTTCCAATAACTATTACTTCTTATGTTATTGTTGACTCCATTGGAATACCAACTTGGCTACAGCAATTGAAAAACATCCAATACTTAGGAGTAGTTGCCGCAGATATAGCCTCCGTACCAGAGGAAATCGACAAGCTGAAAGTAAAAAACTTAATTCTTCGTGTGTTTAGGGTTAAATTACCAGCTATCCCAGCCTCCATTGGCAACCTTGAACAATTGGAAGAATTAACCATCTCCTGTAAGGAATGTACAGAACTGCCTCCAACACTAACTAAGTTGAAAAAATTGAAAAAATTCGAGTTTCAAGGGAACAAGCTAAATCGTGAATCAACCTTTATGGTCTATGAGTTGGGAGGTACCATAAGGTATATTGATTAGCGTGATACTGTCGCACTCAACAGCCCCCACTGCCAACTGTCGAACTGCTAACTCAAAAGTTCCCCCAACTCCTCCCTCGTAAAAGCCATCCCATCCCCGCTGGCCAGTATCTCCCCTGCCAGCGCCGCCTTCTTTTCCTGCATTTTCAGGATTTTCTCCTCGATGGTGTCCTTGGCGATGAACTTCACGGCCACCACCTTCTCCGTCTGCCCGATGCGGTGCGCCCGTGCGATGGCCTGGTCCTCCACGAAGGGGTTCCACCACGGGTCGAGGACGAAGACGTAGTCCGCCGCCGTGAGGTTCAGGCCTACGCCGCCCGCCTTGGTGGTGATGAGGAAAGCCTGCACGGTTGGGTCGGTCGTGAAACGGTCAACGGCCTGTTTGCGGAAGGTCTGCGGGCTTTCCCCCGTCAGCCAAGCATAAGGGTAGCCCGCCGCCTCGAAATGCTCCCTGAACAGCCGCAAATATTTCTCGAAAGAACTGAAAAACAGCACTTTATGCCCCGCCCGGCGCACCGTCTCGTAGTATTCGAGGATGTCGTTGAACTTACCGCTCTCGATTGCGGATTGCGGATTGCGGATTGCGGATTGGGCGGCGTTCAATTTCGGATTGCGAATCTCGGATTGTGGATTGGGGTCTGCTGGGATTGCCTCTAAATTGGATATTGCGGATTGGGTAGGTCCTGAATCCGCAATCCGCAATCCCAAATCCGAAATCAGACCGGGGTGGTTCGCCAATTGCCGCAACCGCATCAGCGCCGCCAGCACGGCAATTCGGTTTTGCGGCTGCGTGGGGTCGAGCTTCAGGATTTGGTTGCGCACGGCGCTCTTCTCCTGCTCGTACAGTTTGCGCTGCGACTCGGTCATTTCGGTATAAAACACCAGCTCCGTCAGCGGTGGCAGTTCTGGGGCCACTTCCTCCTTGGTGCGGCGCAAGAGGTAGGGCTGCACGAGGCGGCGCAGTTCGGCCTTTTTCACCTCATCCTGCCGCTTTTCGATGGGCTGTATGAAATGCTTTTTGAAATAGCCAAAACTGCCCAACATGCCGGGGTTCAGGAACTGCATCTGCGCCCAGAGGTCGGCCAGCGAGTTCTCGATGGGCGTGCCGCTGAGGCTGATTTTGTGCTTCGCAACGAGTTCGCCAACGGCCTTGAACACGGCGCTTTCGGGGTTTTTGATGTACTGGCTTTCGTCCAAAACGACGTATTCCCATTCAATTTTACGGAGCAAATCCATGTCCATGCGGGCGGTCTGGTAGGTCGTCAGCACGAGGTCGTATCGGGCGAGGATGCGGGCATCCTTTGTGCGCTGCGCCCCGATATGCTTGCAAATGCTGATGCCCGGGGCGAATTTCTTCACCTCCCGCTCCCAGTTGAAGACCAGTGAAGAAGGCAAAACGATTAAGCATCGCAGCGGAACGAACTCCCCCTCTTCAGGGAATTTGATTGCGGATTGCGGATTGCGGATTGCGGATTGGGGGCTGCTGAATCCGCACTCAATCGCTCTTTCGCATGAAGGAGAACCGCCAGCGTTTGCAGCGTTTTCCCCAAGCCCATGTCATCGGCGAGGCAGGCGCCGAGGTTTTCCCGGTAGTGGTTGGCCAGCCAAGATGCGCCCTCCAATTGGTAGGGTCGAAGCGTCGCTTTTAACAGTAATGGCGGCTCGAAATTGAGGGGTTCAGCAGTCTCCGAATCCGAAATCCGAAATCCGAAATCCGAAATCCCTTCTAAAAGCGGGCGCTGCGATTTGGCTAACCGCAACTCCTCCCCATCGAGCTGTGCAAGGTGGGCGAGGCCATGAAACTTCGCCATCCACTCCTCCGGGATGATGAAAAACGAGCCGTCGGGCAGCTCGTACCAGGGGTTTTCGGTGCGTAGGTTGTTTATCAGCTTCGCAAAGGGGAACTCCCACTCCCCCACCCTCACTCGGATTCGAAGGTCAAACCAGTCATTCTCCTGCCGGATTTCCTGCGACCATTCCGCCGGGGCAAGGCTGATTTTTTTATCCTCAAAAACAGGTGTATCGAGCGTGAAACCAGCTTCACTCAAGGCGGCTGTATTGCTCCGCAACCATTCAATCATCTGGTAAAAATGGTCGCTTGCCCGTTTCGTGCTTTCGTTATTTCTTCTTTGCCATAGGCTGCCCTCTGTCTGTTCCAAATCGAAGCCAGTGAGTTTGTCGAGGTAGGCTTGTTCTGTCTCTGGTTGGCGTTTCACCTGCATCACCCGCACCTCGCCTTTTTCGTCAAAATGCAGCGCCGTGCGCATCTGCCGTGGGTCGTTCTGTGCGAACTGGGTGCCGAGGTAGCGGAACTGCACGGCCAGCAGCCACTCGTCCTTGAAGAGGTGCTTGGTCAGCGTCAGGTCGCAGCCCTCTATCTTGCGGGTGCTGGTGATTTCAAAGCCCTCGGCCTCTATCTCCGCCCGCTCTGCCGCCTTCAAGATGAATTTTTGGAAATATTCCTTCATCGTATGGTTCGGCACGGGCAGCTCGTCCTTTTGCATAAAAGGCTTGAGCATATTGCCGTTCAGGCCGGGCAGCAGGTAGAGGACGTCACCGACGAGCACCCAGCCGGGGTTGTTCGTGAGCACGATGGGCTGCTTCCAGCGCACCAGCCAGCGTTCTTCATTGGTGGTGAAATTGAGGCGGTAGATGATTTTGTCCTTGGTTTTCCGGAAAATCAAATGCGGGATAATGGGGCTTTCGGGATGGCGCACGAGTACGTCCTTCATCATTACCTTCTTGGCGGCCATGAAGGTGAGCGGCAGGCGGTGCTCCACTATTTTACGAAGGAAAACATCCACTTGGCGGTGGACGTAGGCATCGGCGAGGCGCTTGATGTCCTCGTTTTGCAGCAGTTCTTCAAGGGGCTTGGCTTTACCCTTCGGCGGGTTGTACTTTGCCTCCAGCGCCTTTTCCGATAGGCTTTCGATGAGGTCGAAGAATTGCGCCAGCAGCGGCGTCAGCTCAATGCCGTAGCCGGGAATGGTGATGGGGGAGGCGGTCTGGAGCAGGAAGTTCAGCGTGCCGTCGGCGTCCGTCCCGACGATGTGCGCAGCAGGCAGGTACCAGCCACCGGGCAGGTAGCGGCGCAGGTCGAAGACGACGGTGGCAGGTTTGGACATGGATTTTTCGGGCGAAGGTAAAACGATTGGCCCGCAATCCAAGCCTTGCACAAGCCTATGTCACATACTGCGACGGCAACAGGGGACAAAATTTGACTATCATGTGAAGTTGGTCTGGCTAAATATTCAACAATGACAAACGATTTCTGCCACAAGGCCCAATCAATGTTTTGGGCGAAGCCAATCGGCCCCTGTGTTCAACATCACATGGATTTTTATTGCAAAATCACCAGCTTAAAACTGACCTGTTCCACGCCGTTGCTAAGGGTGAGGATGTGCAGACCTGTTGGGCCGTTGGGCAGGGGCAGGGTGCCAAATTTTCCTACCCATTTTTTATCCAATAAAACACGGCCAAACACGTCGGTGAGCCGTGCCTCTCCGTTGGGCCAGGGGGTTTCCACGCTCAGGCTCCTGCCCATGCTGATGGGGTTCGGATAGACTTTGAATAACTGCGGTTTTAATGGCGCTTTGTCGGATGACGGTAGCACGGGCAGCATGGAGACCAGCACATTGTTCGTGGTATTGGTGACAATGGCCTGATTGTAGTCGAAGTAGATATTGGCGGTGTTGGTGATGGTCGTGTTCTCTACCAACCCCGTTTTCGGGCGGATGGTGTAGCTGAAAAAGCCGTGGCTGGCAGGTTCATTGGTGGCGGTATCGGGCAGTAGGATATTGCGGAAAAAGACTTTTAGCATGCCGCTGTTATCCAGTGTGGTTTCGTTGTAATGGCTGGCTGCCAGTGGCTTGAAAGTAGTCCAATCTAGGTTGCTGTCCAATTGGTCGGTGAGCGTGATATGGAAGGCGGTGTCGTTACCCGTGTTCTGGAAGCGGATGGTGTATTCGAGTTGCTCGGAAAAGAGGGTCAGGTTTTCGTCGAATTGGTCGGTGCGGTTGGGGTTGACGAGTTTGTCGTTGGGGTCGTAGGAGCAGCGCACAGCTTGAACATATTCATGCCCGAAGCTATAGATGGTGTCGGGGTTCGTGGAAGGAACGCAGGCCCAAGTTTCGAAGTTCAGGTTTTGTCCGGTGCTGTTCTCGTCGGGCATTTGCAGCCACAGTTTTATTTCGAGCGTTGCGGAAGGGTACATATCCGCAAAATCCCAAACCAAGGTGTCCCCATTTACATGTGTTGGTGCCAAATCGGCGGAATCCAGCGTTACCAGGCTGTCGAGCACGAGTTTCAACTGGCCTGTTTCAGGGAAGGTGCCAGCGTTGCGCAAGCTCAACCAAAACGGCACGACCATATTGCAGCGGGTTGGTGCGGACACGAGGTGGGGCACCATGTTGAGGGTATCAATTTTGGGGTAAAAACCGAATTTGTAATTGGCATTGAATGGCAGGGTATCAATTGAAATCTGGTAAACATCGGTGCCCGTCGTTAGCTGCCAAAGGTTGGCATCAATGACGTAGCCCAGTTGCCAGTCGCCCAATTCGACGAAATAACTTGCAATGCCGTCGTCGTTGGGGAAGCTGAGCAGCGCGTTGGGGTTCAGGACGGTATGGCAGTCGAGCAGGGCTTTTTCCGTGGAGTCGAGCACGGCGTTTTGGTTCAAATCAAAAAAGCATTGACCACTGACGACGGGGTTGGTTTGCAGGTTTTCCCGGCAATGGACTTGGCCATAATTGAATTTAAAATAAACCAAATCGGTATCAAAGTCACCGTCAATATCGGTTGGCAGCACTTGGTCGGCTTTGTCGAATTCCAGAGGGGCATGGAACGGCAAGATGGTGTCCACAAAGCTGCCTGAGGTGTCCTGTACCAGCCATCGTAGGAACGCTTCTTCCTGTGACTGATAGCCAATATCCATCAAATAGTCGTTGTTGACATCCATCACGAAAAGTAGATAGGAGGAATATGGAGAGGAAGACATGAGCGTATCAACAGTGAAGTTACTTCCATTGCCCATGTTCTTTAATAGCAGTAAACTCGTAAAACTCAAGGGCGTGCTATTGGACCCACCAGCTGTTACCAATATATCCGTATCACTGTCTTGGTCTATATCCGTAGTTCGCAAATAATAACCCGATGAAGCATCATTGAGGGAAGCAGCGGTTTCAAACAGAAATCCACCGAGGTTCTTCCGCCATTTCAGGCTCGACTGCCAATAGACAATGTCTTTCAGGCCGTCACCGTCAAGGTCAGCAATGGCATGGGAGCGGGGATTATTGCCGAGTGCTACGCTTCTAGCTGCGAACAAACTGGCATTTTGCCCCAGGTTTTCAAACACAGTACCGCTGTTGAGCAGGAAATCAATATCATTGTCCCCATCCAAATCGCCGTAACTGCTCAGGGTATAAGTATTGGTGGAACTCAGTTCCTGCACCGTTATCGGCACCGAAAAACTGTGGTCGGGCCTATGCTTGAACCATCCAACCGATTGGCTGGCCGTGAAGAGAAGGTCTTTGATGCCATCGTTGTCCATGTCAACGGCACCAAGCTTGAGCAAGCTGCCCTTCGGGATGGTCAGGAGCGGTTGGGCAGATTTGAAGCGTATATCGCCCGCAACCGAAATGTTTTCTAACCACAGTATTTCATTGGCCTTCCCCAGTAATACGTCCATGTCGCCATCCAAGTCGGCATCGAATGAGATGAAAGGAGTCGTTGGGTTGGAGTACCCAAAATTCAGCAGTTTTTTCAGGCGCTCGTCGGTGCCATACAACGTATCATTGCTGGAAGCCAACCAACCAAAATCACGGAGCAAATCCGGCACCCCATCGGCGTTAAAATCAGCCACTTCGGCGTTGTATTCGTAAGACAGGAATTGTGTTTCGTCAAAAAGCTCATGGGTGTGGTTGAAAAGGCCATTGCCCACGTTTTCAAACCATTCGTTGTGCAGTACAACATCCAGGTCGCCGTCGCCATCCATGTCCCTGACGAAAGTGCCTCGCCCGATGGCTGTTGCTGCCACGATGTTTTCAGGCCCAAGCAATTGGGTGCCGCCGACCACCGGATACCAAACCATTTGGACGTTGGCGTTCTTTAACTGAACCACCAAATCCTCAAATCCGTCACCGTTGAGGTCGGCAGTGGCGATGTTGCCATATTGATATACATTGTCCAATAGAACATTGGCTGAGCCAAAGCTTCCGCTGCCGTTATTGAGCAAGTACATCAGCCTGTAGATGCCCTGGTCGTAAGTTTTCACCAGCAGGTCTTTGCTGCCGTCCTTGTTCAGGTCAAGGAAAGCGATGTCACTGATGTTTTGGGTCAAGGTGGCAATATTGCTGGAGGAAGTGAAGCTGCCGCCGTTGGCGGGTAGCTGTAAAAGTTTTTTGAGCCATTTATCGTACTCGTTGAAAACGATTATATCCTTATGGCCATCCCCGTTGATGTCCTCGAGGGCCGCCCCATCCACGAAATAGTTGTTGATTGATATTGGTGTCAAAAGGCCGTTTCCGTTGTTTTTGTAAACCTTGCCGAAGTAATTTTGGGACCAAAGCAAGTCCATGTCACCATCCCCGCCAAGGTCAAAGCAGAATATCCGTGCTTCGTTGGCGGAGATATTGGCGTCAGCTTCTGGCACATCCAAGCCGACAACTTGTTCTGATGCGAGATTCCCATTACCATCATAGTTTTCAAGCCAAGCGATATGGGTGCCTCTTCTGCCCAATACGTCCATGTCGCCGTCCATGTCAAAATCAGCATAGGTTACCACATCAAGGCCAAAATCTGGTGCTAAGTTGTGGCCATTGAGGTGGCTAAAGCCAGTGGGGGTTTTCTCGTACCAATTGATTCCGGCAGCCACGCTCTGCGAGCTATTCGTTGAGAGCGTTCCACCTTGGTGGGTGCAAATATCAATGTCGCCATCATTGTCCATGTCCAAGGCATACAACTCGAAGGTGTAGAGGGTGGTATCAAGGAGGGAAACTGGGTCGGCGAAATCACCATTGTTGTTTTGCATCCAATTAATTGCTCCATAGGTAATATCCAAGTCCCCATCGCCGTCAATGTCCTTGGCCCTATAATAATTGCTGTATATAATGTTTTCAAAATTTCCCATATCCTCGAAAGTTTGGGAATTGGGGGCATATTTGAATTCATATACGGCATCGGCGGGCCATCCCAAATCCAAAATCAGGGAAACATTGCCATCTTGATTAAAATCCGCTGATAAAATATAGGCTGAGATGCTGTAATTCCCTCCAATTTGAACAGGGTTTTGAAAGGTCATTCCTGTGTTTTCAAAATAATAGAGATAGTTGTTGGCATCCAATAGCAGCAAATCCAAATCGCCGTCCTTTTTTACATCAATTACTTCTATAAGCCTTGAAGCATTATTGGAAAAAAGAAGTTGCTTGGTGAAATTATCTTGACCGTCGTTTTTGTACCAATAGGTGCGTGGTTGGTTATATTCTCTTCCAATGATGTCCATGTCGCCATCGTTGTCAAAGTCGCCGGGCAAGATATAATCACCGCTAATCGTATCAATCATAAGCTGTTCTTGGCCAAAGCCTGTTCCGTTGTCGTTTTTGAACAGTTTGACCTGGTTGAACTCAGCTACCAGCAAATCCAAGTCGCCGTCCATGTCCCAATCCAAGAGGGTCAAGGGTTTCACGGCATTGTACGCAGGACTAGCTGAATTGACGATAAACTTTCGTTCAGAAAAGATTTTTTGGTTGGGTAGCTGTGCCCTCCAAAATTTATTTTCACCGGTAGTATATACAATATCGGTGAATCCATCGCCATTAATATCCCCCATATCGGAATATAAATATGAACTTGGGTCAAAATTATACTTGTGGTAACCCTGCTGCTCAATATTCGCTTCCTTTATGGCATTTGACAACCATAGCAATTCATTGGCTTCCATAAATACCAGGTCTGGGATATTGTCCATGTTCAAGTCCGTTACCCTACCGTATTTATCATTGGTGGAGTTGTGCAATTCAATTAAGTCTCCGAAAGTGTGGTTTGGGAATTGCCGCTCCCAAACTATCTGAGTGCCGGTGAATTTTATTAGGTCCAATAAATTATCCCCGTTCAAATGGGCAAACCCAATATTTTCATCGGAATCCGCCAAGCTACCAGCACCGACAAAGCTGGTTGGGCCTATCCTTCTATACCAAATATAACCATTTATGAGGTCTTCCATACCGTCTCCGTCAATATCGAGCATCCTCATTTTAAAACCATGGCTCGTAGTGTTAAAGAGTGTTTGTGTCGCACCAAAACTGCCTTGGCCATCCGTGTTTTCCAACCATTTTATTGTACTGCCTATACCAACCAACATATCCATGTCCCCATCGCTATCGAGGTCATAGGCAAGGGCTTTGGTCACTGCAATACCGCTAATAGGGTGGCTGGTAAAATTGCCAAGACCATCCGTGTTCTCCAGCCACATAAAGTTGTTGTTGTTCGCTGAGCGCCTAAGCATAATGTCCGAATCGCCGTCACCGTCCAGGTCGGCGACATCCAGCGCAGATGAGTTTTCACTGACCAATTGAATGCCGCTACCGAAAATACCATTGCCAGTATTGGGGTACCAAACTGCCGGGGTCGTTGAGGAATTTGCGATGATGTCCGTCCAGCCATTTCCATCCAAGTCGGCGAACAATAGCGAGGAGGCCAGAGGCCCGACATACAGGGCATCTGAAAAACTCCCGAATTCCACCTGTTTGTACCAATTGATATTGTAGGTGACAATATCTGGCTTGCCGTCGTTGTCTATATCAGCAATTTCAAATCCATTAGTTGTAGGGAAGGAATCCAATAAGATTTCAGCGCCAAACTGTGCATGAAGTTGAAGGGGAAAAAAGAAACAAATCGAAAATAAGCGTAAGTAGCGGTTTGTCATAGTTCTGGATTATGATGGAGGATGCTTGCAAAACTAAGGAATTATGCAAAATACCCAGCATTGAACCTGTTTTTACCCTCATTTGGGTAGGGGACTTCCAATGCGCCCTACCCCGCCGTCTTTCGGTACGTCCACACCGCCAGCGCATTGAACAGTACGCCCAGGCCAATCATCACGTAGAAATTGTAGCGGATGTCCGCCCAGCCGCTGCCCTTGAGCAGCACCAGCCGCATCACCGTCACGAAATGGGCGATGGGGTTCGGGATGGTCATGGCCTGCGCCCATTTTTGCATGGATTCTATCGGGTTAAACAGGCCGCTCACCAAGATGAAAATGACCATGAAAAACCAGGCGATGAACATGGCCTGTTGCTGCGTATCGGCGAAGTTGGAGATGAAAAAACCGATGCCGAGCACGGCGAAGATATTTGCTACGCAAAAAGCAAAGACGAGCCAGAGGTCGCCTCCCAGCGATATATTGAAGAGGCGCTTGCCCACCGTTAGGCCCTGCGCCAAGTCGAAGAGGCCGATGAAGAGGAACGGCAGCAATTTGCCTAGGATGAACTGCCAAATTGAGAGGCGTTGAAGTCAAAGAGTTGTGCCAGCAGCGGTGTCAGCTCAATGCCATAGCTGGGGATGGTGATGGGCGTGGCAGTCTGGACCAAGTAGTTGAGCGTGCCATCGGCGTCCGTCCCGACGATGTTCGCAGCGGGCAGGTACCAGCCGCCGGGCAGGTAGCGGCGCAGGTCGAAGACGACGGTGGCGGGTTTGGACATGGACTTTTTCGGGCGAAGGTACTACAACGCTTCATTTTCCAACAATAGCCCTTACTAAAAATAGCCTTTTCTTGATTTCTCCATCAAAAAATATGGGCATCAATTGTTTTGAACGTATTTCATTTACTATATTGCCCCCATTCTATAACCTAAATTTTTTTATTATGCAAAGACGAATTTCTCACTCACTCACTCACTCATTTGGCTTGGCGATGCTGATGCTTTTTGCGCTTTTTAGTTGTCAGAAAGAGGAAACGGCAATAGCTCCTGAAGCGGGTGTCCCTGAAGCTTCTTTAGCCAGGGCAGGTACACCTCCCACTTCGGCTCCAAGGAGTGGTCAAGAAGGCACTTGCCAGTGTGAATACCAAATACTGGAAGACGACATTACAGCTCCAACTGCCAACACTCCGGGTCATGGAGAATACATACTTTACCTGCCATACACTGGGTTTCTTTGCAATGACAACAGCAATTGTACGTACATGTATGCCCTGAAAAATGGCATATGTAAGGGCAATCTTACCAATCCAAACTGTACGGATATCATAACGACGATGCCACCTACTCAGTTTTTGCCTTTTAATTGTGAGGTCCCTACCTTTTCTACCTTCGATTTCCGATTTGAATCGTTCTGGTTTGAGTCAGGTTGTGCTGGTTTTCTGCCGCCGGCTACAACTTATGTTAAGTTTAGAATAAGGTGCTCAGACCAAAGCACCTCTGAAGGTTGCCCAGGGCAATCATACTATAGTCCAGATATAGAAATGGTGCTTATTGGGGAAACATTGCAAAATCCAGCCCCACAGGTATCTTTGACAGGCTGTGGTTGTACGCCAGCGATACGAAATTAACGGCCATGTTCTGCTATGTTTGCTTAGGCGTCAACCAGCACCGAGTTGAAGTATAAAGCAAGCATAGAAGAATAGGAACAAGGACTCACACTGCTGGGCATTTTTCAATACGGCGGCACAGCGAAGACAAAGAAACACGGGACTTTAGGTATATTCAATTGAGAATCAACCGTTAATGAACCTCAGTATCCTTTGTGTTCTCTGTGCCTCTGTGTTGAACAATGTCCAGTCGTGTGTCAAAGACTTCAATTTCATCATTATACAACATAAACTTATAATTTATGAATCTACGAAGAATTGTCAATTCAATCATATTCACATTCACTGCCTATTTTTCCTTGGTTGCCCAGCCAACCTCCTACCAGCTTGAACTTGACAGCTTGGATTGTTTGTTGCATAACGTAATGATTAACCAAAACAATAAAGTTGTCGCCTTGCTGCGTGAGCTTCACCCTACTATACCTTCAATGAATCATTATATTGTGCCAATAACTGGTGAAAATCAAATCGAGCATGGATATAAAATGAATTTTTTTTCGTCCTGGGTCAGGATGCTTAATTCGTTGTATTTTAATAACCGCATAATTTTTACCTGTTGGTACAGTTCAAGTGGGAGTTTCCATAGATTGATATCATTGAACCTGCAAAACGGAACCTACTGGGCAAAAAGGACTAAACCTGACCAAGGTAGCATGGGTGCATGTATTAAAGTGGATAAAGATGGCAACGTGGTATTCGCAAGTGGGGTTTACAATTATCTCTCCCCTTATTTTCAGGATGGGGTCCTGGAAATTTATAAATTAGACAGCCTCGGAAACACTATATGGCAAAAAGGGTTGATATTGAACAGTGACAGCATTGGCAGTGGGCAAGGCATCTTCTCTCAATCCATCGAAATTGATGTAAATGGCGAGATATACCTTACAGGTAGGCTACGTACAGGATCGTACAGTGAAGGCTTACAATTTCTCCTCAAGCTTGACCAGTTTGGGAATCCGTTGGTTTGGAAAACCTTCACCAATCGTGAATTTTCGACATTAACGCTCACAGCGGATGCACTATTCGTATTCGACAAGCCCTCAAGTGCCTTAAGTGGGTACTCTAATTATGAAAATGCTATATTGTTAAAACTAGACAAAGACCTGAACGTATTATGGGCAAGGAAATATTCCGCTGAAAATTTTGGATACGAGAGCGCAAGTCTAAAAAGCCTTCCACCCAATAAATTATTGATGTCGCATTCCACAACAGGTGCTTATCCTGTTGTGCTCACAGAAATAGACAGTGATGGCAATATTCTATCACAGAAAGGCTATCCAAACCACACAGCCTATGTCGATATTATGGAAGATGGCTCGATATTGCTTGCATCTCAACAAAAGTTCGATAGCAGCGGGCAGCTTACTGACAAAATGATATTTGCCAAAACAGATGTTGATGGGAACATTGCTGGTTGCACAACTTATCCAACCTGTATCACAGTGGAGGATTTCGATGTTCATATAGGCAATTTATCAATTGACACAATTGATGTTTTTGACCTTGAATCCTTTACGATGAGTGTTGAACCACATGTATTTACATTTTCGCCGTATTGTGAATACCCTGCCCCACCTTCCCCTATATTTGAGTTCCCTGACACTTTATGCGTAGGTGGATTTGGCCGCACCACAAACACCTACAACCATCTTGCACAAACCCGAGAATGGCATCTTCTGGGACCAGGCGTTGACACCATCCTAACCGACTCCACTAATTTTAGCTTCAACTTTGTCAGTTTTGGTGATTTCAAACTTATGCATACTATCTGGGTTTTGGGTTGCAAATATTCTTTTGAGAAAACAATCACAATTTTGCCTCCACTGAAGGTAGATATATTCCCGGAATACATTTGTCCAGATAGTTCCTACAAATTATATGTCTCAAGTAATCGTCCATTGAACGAATATACCTGGGATTCTGGCTTAACTACTTCCACAATTGCTGTAAATACGGAAGGTACTTATTCCATCATTGCAAGTGACGGGTTTTGTGAATCAATTGATACTGCCAGTGTTTATTTTGTTAGCAATCTAATCAATGGCATTCCCCCGTTCAGCTTGCCTGATGATGCAAATAGTTGTATGCCATATAAACTAATCCCTGAAAGTAGTTTCACCAATCAATTTTTTACAAGTACAGACACAACGCTAAAAAATACAATAATACTCGACACCCCCGGCACCTACCGCATCGGCATGACAGCCTTCGGCTGCACCTTCTGGGACACCTTCAAGTACGACATGGACTGCCACGTGGACGTTTACCTGCCCACTTCTTTCAGCCCCAACGGTGATGGCATCAACGACGAGTTTAGGCCATTTGGCAATGATTTCGAGGTGTTGGAGCTTTCCGTTTTCGACCGTTGGGGCGGGCTCCGCTATAAGGGTACTGCTTGGGATGGCGCAAACGCCACACAAGGCAGCTATGTTTTCCTTTTGCGCTACCGCAACCTGAAGTCCAACGAAATTGCTACCATTAGCGGCGAAGTGGCTTTGGTAAAGTGAGCGATGAATTTGCCTCAGGGCAAGAGCGGCCGGGAGCTGGCCCGCCAGTCTTCCTATTAAATTGTTGTCTTTTCACCCAAACAACCACCTATGCATTTTTCGGGAACTCCCGTGCCCAAAGCGCCTCGTTGTGCCTGCCTCGCTCCCGGATGACGATGCGGAACTGCTCGTGCGTGAAGCCGCCCCGGTGCAGGGCTTCGTGGAGCCTGTGCAATCCCGATTCCATACGGACGCTCTCACGGGCGCTTCCCGATATATAGAACTTGCTTTTTTCGCCCACATCGTGCTCGGCCAATTGGAACACCTGCGGGTTGAACCACAGTGACGGGGACAGCACCCCTACCCTGCCGAACACCTCGCCAAAGCGCAGCCCCGCCCACAATGCCAACAGGCCACCCATCGAGCTGCCGATGATGCCCGTCGTTTCGGCTTGTGGCAGGGTGCGGTAGCTTTTGTCCACTTGCGGCTTTATTTCATGGATGATGTACTGTACGAAATCCAAGCCTCCCCCACCCTGACGGCCCCGTTTGTAGGGGGCGTATTCGTGAATCCGGTTAGAGCCTGCATTGTCTATGCCTACATAAATGGCTTGAAGCCGCTTGGGCATTTTGGCCAGTGATTCTGGGATTTCCCAGTGACGGCCCCCGAAGGCAGTCTCCGCTTCAAACAAGTTTTGCCCGTCCAATGCATAAACGACGGGGTAACGGCGTTGCGTAGTGGCATAGTCGTGCGGGAGCAGCAGCCGCAGCTTTCGGGGAGCCTTGTCGGGAGGTATTTTGATGTCAAATTCTTGCAAAATCGGGCTCATGCTGACTTCGTTTTACATCTTTCACGCCACGCTTCCTTGAATTTTACACGCTCATCCTCGCTCATGTTCCGCCATTTTTCCCGGAAGTGCAGCTTGCCCGGCCCTTGCGGCCCACCGCCTTTGAAGCCGCTGAACAAAATCTTGCTCAGCACGAGCAGCCCCACTGCCTGCCAGTAGGTGAGCGCCGAGACACCCGTCACGACCTTTGGCAAAATTGCGTTCCACAACAACATGACCACCCAGCCCACCAGCAGCACGAAGCCCACGATGGCGAAGGGGATGAAAACGAACTTTTTTCGACGAGGCATGAACATGGCGCAAAAGGTTTTAACATTAACAACTACTAAGTCTTAGGGAGGTGAGCGAAAAAATGGAATTTTTTCGCTCACCTCCCTCATTATGTAGTCTCGTAGAATTCTTGGTAAAAGGTTTCAAGGCGGCTTCGCAAATGCTGTACGGCATAGCGCTTCCGGGAAATCAGGGTCTTGATGTTTTCGCCCGTCCGGTCGGCAATCTGCTGAAAGGTCTGGTCTTCCAACTCGTTCCAGACGAAGACGTTGCGCTGGTTTTCGGGCAGCTCTTCGAGGGCACTGAACAGCGTCTCCCAGAAAAGCTGCCGCAAGTACTCGTCCTCCGGTGTGACGAAATCAGCTAAAACTAGGTCGTTGAACTGCGTTTCGCCGTCCTCGTTCTCGTAGGCGAGGTCTTCGAGGCGGTCGGGTAGGCGCTTTCGGGAGCGGTCGGTCAGTTTGTTGCGGGTGACCCGGAAAAGCCATGCCCCGATGTTTTCAATGGAATCCAAGTCCACGAGCTGGCTCAGTTGGAACCATACATCTTGCAATACGTCCTCGGCGTCGGCATCGCTGCCCACCCTTGGGCGGATGAAGCCAAAAAGCCGTTTGCCGTACTCACGGACTGCCTGGACGATGGTTTGCCGTTGTGACATGGTGGTCGTTTCGGTCACGAAGATGCCGTTTTTTGGATGGCTGACGAATGAATCGGTTTTTTACTTTAAAATTTTCGCACTTGGCAATTTTTTGGGGAGTTCCTAGCGCAATATCGGCTAGAACCTCCCCACATATTTTACCAAAACAATGAAGCAATAGTTCGTAAAGGTTTACTGGCCTGAAACCTCATGAACCATTGATGAAGTATTATCGAAAGAAAATCAATGCATTCGGTTGGCCTGGAAGGTAGTGCCGTTATATTATTTGCGAGGTCCGAAAAAAACGGAACGGTTATTGCAAAACACAAAAATCTTCTTCTCAAAAAAACAGTTAAAACAGCACTAAAGGGTTTTGCGTAGCGGCCGAACTGCCCTCGTATTTATTTTTTACAGTTTTGAAGCGAACAAATGCTAGGTTAATTACCTTTCCGCTTTGTCCTTTTAACGACACCAGCCACCTGAGCCTTTCCTGTTTTACCTGATTTCCCCTATTATTTTCAAAAATTCCTAATCCCCCGTTGCTGCACGCTCAGCTCGTATAGTTTTCCATCGAAAACGAATTGCATCGTTGGTTTGGAACATCCAATTGCCATGCGGCAAATGGCCAACTCCATGCCCGGTGTGAGCCATAATTTGTCTCATTCATTTAACAAAAAACACATGTTTATGAAGAACTTCTCACAAACACTTTGCCTGCTATTATTGCCATTGTTGGGGATTTCGCAAGACCAGCCCTTATCGCAAAAACTGAGGGAGGCTAAGGCCAGCAAGCAGGTTTTCTCCAAACCAAGCCTTTTCAGCTTCGGTGGGCAAGCTAAATCCAGCGGAAAGTTCAGCGACATCCTCGATGAAGGCCAATTGCTCACACTCGACCTAGGCAACTTGAAAGCACTTTATATTACTGGGCCGGAAGCGCTCGAAATCGAACTGCCGACGGGCACCAGCAAGCCGCTCAAGCTGGAGTTGGTCAAGCATCAGTTGCTCACCGAGGATTTCACGCTCCTTACCAGTGGCTCCAATCAGCCGATGCCCTACCAGCCGGGCGTATATTACCGGGGCGTGGTGAACGGCGATGCCAATTCTTTTGCGGCCATCAGTATTTTTGAGGACGAAATCATCGGGGTACTTGGAACCGAAAAAGAAGGGAACATGGTGCTTGGCCGTACCGATGGTACTACAAAATCCACCAACTACATCTTCTATAAAGACCGTGACCTGCTCCTCGATCATAACTTCGAGTGCGGAGCCAGCGAGGAACCCGTTTCCGAAGGAAAGGGAAGCCATGCTGACGGCAACGAGAAGACGGCGAAATGCGTGCGTGCCTACCTTGAGGCAGAGTTCGACCTTGTAACTGAAAAAGGCGGCGCTACTGGTGCCACCAATTTCCTCACGGGCCTCTTCAACGCCGTGGCCGCTGCCTACCAGCAAGAAACTATCACGACTTATGTCTCGCAGATTTTTACTTGGACGACCCCCGACTCCTACCCCACCAACTCCTCCTCTTCGGCACTGACCTCGTTCCGCTCCACCCGACCCACCTTCAATGGTGATGTGGCAGCCCTCATTTCAAGGGGAGCGCCTACGGGCGGCGGCATTGCCTGGGTGGATGCGCTCTGCACCAGCTACGCTTATTCGTACAGCTATATCTACAGTGGCTACAACAACTTCCCGACCTATTCTTGGTCGGTGAACGTGATTGCCCACGAGATGGGCCACAACCTCGGTTCGCCGCATACCCATGCCTGCGCCTGGAACGGCAACAACACCGCCATTGACGGCTGCGGCCCGGCAATCGGTGCCAATGAGGGCTGCAGCGGCCCAATACCCACGGCAGGCACCATGATGAGCTATTGCCACTTGGTAAACGGCGTAGGCATCAATTTCAACCTTGGCTTCGGCCCGCAGCCCGGCAATAAGATACGCTCCGAGGTTTCCGGCGCACCTTGCCTCACGGTATGTGCTTCGCAATGCCTGACCGTCACTACCAGCGGCACGAACGTCAACTGCAATGGGGGCAATAATGGCACTGCCACTGCCACCGCTACTGGGGGCAACGGCACCTACACCTTTCTATGGTCGAACGGTGCCACCACCCAGACGATCGGCAACCTGGTAGCAGGCACCTATACCGTCACGGTCTCTGCGGGAACCGCTTGCACGGGCACTGCGAGCCGCACGGTGACAGCCCCTGCCTTACTGGCTGGCACTACCGTCGTCACAAATACCTCCGGTGGGTTGAACAATGGTGCCATCAACTTGACAGTATCCGGTGGTACGCCATTTTATTCGTTTGCATGGTCGAACGGCAGGGCTACGGAGGATATCAGCAACTTGGCCCCTGGCACCTACACCGTCACCATCACGGATTCCAAGGGCTGCACGGCCACCAGGTCGGCCACGGTGGGCAGCAGCAGTGCCCCGCCCATGACGCTCAGCTTCTCGGTCACGAACGCCAGCAACGGCCAAAACAACGGCGCCATCAACCTGACCGTGAGCAACGGCACGGCTCCGTTTACCTATAAATGGTCGAACAATGCTACCACGGAAGATTTGGCAAATATTGCCGCAGGCACTTACACAGTGACCGTGACAAGTGCCTCATCTGGCACGGCAACCGGAAGCGCCACGGTCGGCAGCAACACATCTAGCTGCCAGCCATTACCACATACACAGAGCTTTGAAAATGGCCTTGGCCTTTGGACGCAAGCCACCAACGACCAAATGGAGTGGACCCTGCTGAACGCCCCTACCCCAACTACCGCCACTGGCCCCGATGCCGCTTCGCAAGGCTCCTTCTACATCTACACGGAAGCCACTGGCAACCAGAACAAATTGGCGTACCTGCTCAGCCCTTGCTTCAATATAACGGGCATCAACAAATTCACCTTCTCGTTCAACTATCACATGTTCGGTACAAATACGGGCAACCTACGGGTGCAGTTCAGCATGAACAACGGCCAGACCTGGAGCAACGCATGGAACAAGACGAACAATGTTGGCAACAGTTGGTTCTCGACCTCCATGACCTTCACCAACAATGGGAACACCAGCATCCGTTTCAGGCTGTACGGCAAAACGGGCAATGGTGAGGCCAGCGATATGGCCTTCGACAATATCAATCTCGTTCAGACAGCCAACTTGACGAACGGTGAAGCTGAGGAAGCCTCCATCGTACTGAACCCTGATATGGCGTCCGAGTCAGTCCTTTCCATCAGTCCGAATCCGGTTTCGGATGAGATGACGGTGGCATTCTTTTCTCAAAAAGGTCAACCAACTACCGTTTCCATCTGCGACCAAACGGGGCGGGTCGTGCGGACTGTGAACTTGAAAGTTGCCGAAGGCAATAATTACCAAACGATAAACACAACGGGCTTGCCCGTCGGCTTGTACTTCCTCACCTTGGTAGACGGTCAAAGCCAACAAGTTGAGCGATTCATCGTGCTTCGTTAAAACGCATAAATCCTTTACTAACTGTTTAAATCCTACAGCGGTCGTGTTCCTTCAACGGGGCACGGCCGCTTGTTTTTTGTACAGAATCCCGTTCCTAATGTTTTACTTTTTTCGTAACTACTTAGCAGGGGGTGTTTTTTTGGGAAAATTGAAAATTTTCCCAAAAAAACACCCAAAAATGTGGGAGGAGAGAGAAAAAATTTCATTTTTTCTCTCCTCCCACACCCGCTTAAGTAGTTGCCTTTTTCTTTTGATTTATGGCTAATTGGTTGCCGTTCCGCCAAAAAATCTACTTTTGGGCAAAACATTTCACGATGAAAAAAACAACCACTCGCCGTACCGCCATGAAGAACATCGCATTGGGCACTGCCACCGCACTCGCACTGCCTACCATTGGTTCAAATGTGCGAATCCAAGTTCCGCAATCCCGAGGTGTCGGGACAAGTTCCGAAATCCGAAATCAATACGCCCATTCCGTATGCCGCTGGTGCTTCGGCTCCATGAAGCTGGAAGAACTGGCCGAGCAGGTCAAACCGATGGGCATCACCTCCATTGAACTAACAACGCCTGATGAATGGCCCATCCTGAAAAAATACGGCTTGACCTGTGCCCTTGGCTCGCATCCCGAACAGAGCCTCAGCGATGGCTACAACCAGCCCGGCCTGCACGAGATGCTCAACAAGCGCTATTTCGACCTCGCCAAAAAGGCCGCTGATGCTGGCATCCCAACGATTATTGTCTTCTCAGGCAACCGTAAAGGATTGGATGACAAACTGGGCATTGAGTTCTGCGCAAAAGGCATCGAGCCATTGGCTAAATACGCCGAAAAGCTTGGCATTCAAGTAGTTATGGAGCTACTGAACAGCAAGGTGGACCACGCCGACTACCAGTGCGACCACACCCCTTGGGGTGTCGATCTGGTGGAGAAAGTCGGCTCGCCCAATTTCAAGCTGCTCTACGACATCTACCACATGCAGATCATGGAGGGCGACGTGATTGCCACCATCAAAAAGCACAAGGACCATATCGGCCACTACCACACCGCTGGGGTGCCGGGCCGCAACGAGATTGACGAGACCCAGGAACTCTACTACCCTGCCATCATGCGGGCCATCGCCGAGACGGGCTACAATCGTTACGTGGCACAGGAGTTCATCCCAAAAGCGAAGGATGGCATGGCTTCGTTAAGGAAGGCAGTGGAGTTGTGCAATGTTTGATTCTGTCGAATTCGAGGGGGTAAAGGCATCGAAATCGAGGCGTTTAAAATTGCCTAATCCCTTCGATTTCGAAGGGATTAGGGTGAAGGTGGTGGGATTCCACCACTTTGAAAATTTTAATCCCCTCGAATTCGAGGTGTTTAGGATTCCATAGTAACTTAATCATTGGGTTTAACTTGAATTCTAATTCTATCGAATTCGATAGAATTAGAATTCTAAAAACCAATTTAAAATGTCAAAAAAGATAGTCACGGTTCAAGGTGTAGAAATCACTTTCTTGGAAAAGGGAAAAGATGACTTCTTTTCTTTGACGGACATGGCTAGAAAATTCAACCCTGAAAATGCAAACACCTTGGTCCTCAATTGGATGAGAAATAGGAACACCATTGAGTTTTTGGGTGTTTGGGAGCAATTGTACAACCCGGATTTTAATTCTATCGAATTCGATAGAATTAAAAATGAAGCAGGCTTAAACACATTCATCCTCTCCATAAAGCGGTGGACCAGTGACACCAACGCGATTGGCATTTATGCAAAAACTGGACGCTATGATAGCGGAACCTTCGCTCACAAAGACATCGCCCTTCAATTTTGTTACTGGCTCAGTCCCACCTTCCAACTTCACCTCATCAAAGAATTCCAACGCCTCAAAACCGACGAATCCACCCGCCTCGGCCTCGATTGGAACCTCAAGCGGCAGCTTGCCAAAGCCAACTGGTATATCCACACCGAGGCTGTCAGGGAGCACCTCGTACCGCTCATTGACTGGAACACCAAGCAGGAAGCCTACGCTCAGGCCAGCGAGGCCGACCTGCTCAACCTCGCCCTCTTCGGCATGACCGCCCGTGAGTGGAAGGTCGCCAACCCTGACCTTACCGGCAACCTACGTGACCACGCCTCCACTGAGCAACTGCTCGTGTTGGCCAACCTCCAGAGCCTCAACGCCAAGCTGCTCGAATGGGACAGCCCCAAGGACCAGCGCCTCGAAATCCTCAACAAAACGGCAAGGGAACAAATGGAAATTCTTGTGAACACCCGTGCCATACAAAACATCGGGCAGTTGCAAGGCAACAGCAATCCAGGACTTATAGAAGGTTGATTATCAATATTTTACCATGAAAAATGCGACGCCAGTTTTACCTGACGCCGCACAAGCTTAATTACAGAAAACTCTTTTTGGTACCAGCGATATATGGGGTTTCTAGTTTCAGCAGGTGCCCCCTGAAACTAGAAAACTGAAAACCCTTTAATTTTTGCCAAAATTATAGCTGAAGCCCAGCGTCACGTTCGTCCCGAAGCGTTGGCCAATGATTTTAGTATCATTCTTTTCATCGTACTTGCCGTTGTCGTTTTGGTCTTGGTAGAACACGGCTTGTTGGTTCAGGATATCGCCAACGGTCAGTTTCAGTTCGGCGTTTTGTCCGATTTTCTTCACCACCTGACAGTCCAGCACCGTACGGGGGTTCTCCCAAGTGTGCAGGTACTGGTCTTGGCCCACCACCCAGATGCGGCGTCCTATGCGGTTCACTAGCACCGTGGCACTGATGCCATAATCAATATTGTCGTAGCTGATGCCACCGTTCACGAGGTAGGGCGACTGGCCGAAAAGCGGGCGCTCTTGCGCACCGGGCACCTGGCTCACGTCCACGTCCGAGTAGATATAAGACAAGTTGCCAAAGAAAGTGAAATCACGCATTGCGGCAGCAAGGCGGCTCAGTTTAAGACGGTATTCGAGTTCCACGCCGAGATCAACGGCGCTCGGCACGTTGCGCCACTGGAAGTTGCGGGTACCAGCACCTTGGGCGTTGTTGAACACTTGTTCAATAGGGTTTTTGAAATGCTTGTAGAACACCGAGGCCGCGAAGTACTGCGCTCCTTTGCGGTAGGTCTCGTAGCGGAGGTCGGCATTGAGGATGTTCGTGCGCTGCAATTCTGGGTTGCCGTCCACGCCAGCAAACAGGAAGAAATCGAAGAAGGAGAACGGGGCCAATTCCCGGAAACTCGGACGAGCTACGGTCTTCGAGACCGAGGCACGCAGGTTCGTGCTGTCGCTGAGGGAGTAGATGAAATGGGCGCTGGGCAGCACGTCCACGAAGGCGGTGTCAAGTTTCACGGGCGTAGTGCTCAATACCTTGAACGAGTTCAATTTCTGATGGAACTTCTCCACCCTTGCGCCGCCGATGAAGCGCAGCCGGTTCGTCAGGGACTGCTCCACCATTGCATAGCCTGCCGAAAGCGTCGAGCCCGCGTCGTAGCTATCAGAGCGGTCGGTGGTTTCTTTCATCCTGAAGCCGTTTTCGCCAATGTTTTTCGGCTCGAAAATCTGGTCAATTGGCAAAGTGTAGAGGTCTTGAGCGGTCTGGAAGGACGAAATGAAGCCAAACAGTCGTGCATTGAAGTCCCTCGACTTGTCTTCCACCATGCCACCGACCTTGACGTTACCCTTCTTTTTGTTGATAAAATAAGGCACTGTCACATCCACTCGGCCCGTGAGAAAATCCTCTTTTTGGTCAGCAAAGAAATTGCCCGCAAAGTTAGGGGAAGGGTTGCCGAAAGGCACCACCGCCGAATAAGGTTCCTCGCTGGGTGCATCGAAGTTTCTCAAATACAGCATCCTTCGGTACGACGGTACATCACGGTTGAGGCGGGTGTAACCAAGGCCCCAGTTCAGCTTGATTTGACGGGCCGTGAGCGCATGTTCGCCTAACAACTGGCTGGACAACATACGGTTGCTGGTATAGAACATGGCGTTCGACTGCACATAGCGTGCCTGCTCGATGTCGGTGCCCGTACGCTCGAAGAGTTGGTCTTCGCTGCTGTTGGTAAGGGTGTTGTTCAACTGGATTTTGCTGCGGTCGCCGAGCTTGTAGGCGAAGTTGAGCAAGCCTCCAACGTTCACGGTGTTCTTGTAAATGCGGTCGAAATAGTTGTAAAGCTGGGATTTGTCCACGTTGAAGTCGTTGCGCTCGCCTGTCACGATGCGGGGCGTGTTGTTGTAGGTGAGGGCACCTACCATGCCCAATTTGCCGAAGCTGCGGCCCGCAGAAAACTGGAGGCCGAGTGCTGGGCGCATCATGGATTCTTTCTGAATCCCCCAGTCGTTTGGAAATGCCTTCGCATACTTGGCCTGGTTGGTCGAGTTGACGTTGAAGGTATCACGACTCACGTTTTTCAGTGCCTCCGGCAATGCCCTGGTGCCATCGTCGTAGCCGAGCCAGTCGGTCTTGCCGGTTTTATAGGTAAGGTATTCCTGGCCCGTGCTCTGGGAGTTGTAGCCTGTGCTGACGCTGAGGCTGGAGAAGCCTTCCTGCGGGATTTCCTTGGTGTTCAATTGAACGACGCCACCTGCCCATTCGCCGGGGAGATCGGGCGTGGAGGTCTTGAAGATCAACAAGTTGTCGAGAAGATTGGCCGGGAAGATGTCGAAGGAGAAGGCCCTTTTGTCCGGCTCGGTGCTGGGCAGGGGCAGGCCGTTGATGAGTGCTGTGTTGTAGCGATCCGAGAGCCCCCGGATGACCACGTAGCGGTTATCCTGCACGCTGGCGCCCGCTACCCGCTTGAGCACATCGCTGGTGTTGCGGTCGGGGGAGCGTTTCATTTGCTCGGAGGAAATTCCCGTCACAACGGCCACACTCTTCTGTTGGAGCAACATGAGGTTGGCGTTAGAATTGCGCTTGGCGGCACCCGTTATCACCACCTCCACGAGGTTGGCGGTTTCGGTGCCGAGGGCAAAATCCATTTTGATGTTTTCGCCACCCTTGATTTCAACATCGGTCACTTTTGAGTCTGGTAACCGATAGAGCTTATTTCTAAGGTATATTTTCCAGGATCAAGTTTCAGTTCGAAGGAGCCGTCAATATCCGAAACTGTTCCGCCTCCGGTTTCCACGACCAACACCGAGGCTCCGATGAGCGTCTCATTATTGGATTCATCTGCTATTATGCCGTAGATACGGCCAGTCTGAGAAAGGGACACGCCAATTGCGGAGCAAACAATAACTAAGATTGCAAGGAGTTTTCTGTAAAAATTCATAAAAATAGATGTTTTGAAATGACGCTGCAAAGTTCTTCCGGCACCTGCGCAAATCCGGGTTTTCAATATTAAGTTTGGGTTAAGCGAATATTAAATTTACCTAACCCCGTGCCCCCTCTTCCCGCAGTGGGGGACAGGCAAAGTGGGAAGAGGGGCACAGGTTTAGGTAAAAAAAGCCGCCCAGCACTCACTGCTGGGCGGCTTGCCGAATAAATGGTAATAGATTGAGTCGAATTATTTGACCACGCTCAACCGCACCGCTTGCTGGCCCTCTGCGGACAACAAACGAAGGAAGTAAACACCTGAGTTGAGGCCGTTGGCGTCAATGGCGTGGCGGTTGAAGCCCGCACGGAACTCGGTGTTTGCGGAGCGCACCACCCTGCCGTTCAGGTCAAGAAGTTGGACAGTCATTTCCATTTGGTTTTTCAACATGAACTCCACTGTGGCGAGGCCGCTCGTTGGGTTCGGGAATACCTTAAGGGCAGAAAGTCCAGCCACCTCTTTCGTGGAAGTGATGTCGCTAAGGGTTGCGGTAGTGGCCGCAATGCAGCCACGAGCTGATGTGACGGTCAGGGTCACTACCGGGCCGCCTATGCTACCAGCATAGGTATGCGTCGGGTTCTCCTCCGTGCTGGTGTTGCCATCACCAAAATCCCAGCTATAGCTGACAGCACCTGCGGTCGTACCCGTGAAGGTTACCACATGGTCGTTGATATTGGTAGATATGCCAGGAGTCAGGCCATAGTTTATGCTATTGGTATAATCGGCGTTGACGGGATCCCACTCGGTCCAGCAGTCGGTCCAGTCGGTGTCGCCCATGGAGCCACGGTAAGTCGTAGTGGTGAAGAATGGGTTCATGACCGTTGGGCTGGTGAAATCGGCACCAGCAAGCAGCGGCGAGCCGGCAGCAGGCCGGAAGTCTGGATTACCGCTGGCGAATGCAAATGGGTTGGCCAATTTCAGGTCAGTCACAGTAGCCAAGCTATCGTTGCCGGAGGCTTCAAATTCTGTCTTTACGGCGGGTAGTGAAGCTGCTTGGGCAGAAGCGACCGTCACGTTGGCACCTGCTTGGCAGGCCATTGTGTTGGCCACAAATTCTACTTCACCATTTACTGCGAAGCCATCCACGGTACAAGCGCCATCAAGGAGCAAGCCTGTTGGAAAGCCAGCAAAGGCGGAGTTGAATACGTCAAGGTAGGAGCAGCGGCGGATGTGCAGTGCCCTGCGGAAATTGGTGGCAGGCGTGCCCTGGCCGATGGGGCCCAGGATGGTCACATTGCTGAAATCAGCGTCCGTTTTCGGGCCGTTGGTAGTGCCCTGTGCGTCGTTGTCAGACTCAAAAGCATTGGAACCACTCACGTCGGCGATGGCCGGGTCACTGATGCCGAGCACCCACTGGTTTTTGCCTTGGTAGCCAAAATCTGTGTCGAACATATCATCAACCGTGCGGAAGGTGACGAGGAACTTGCCGTTCACCGTGCCGCCGAACCATTCGAAGGCATCGTCGCCACCGTAGCTGCTCTGTACGTGCTCGATGGTAGTGCCTGTGCCTACACCGCCCATGGTGAGCGAGTTCAACTCGTTGTTTGGCTGGAACGGTATGCCCGCAAACTCAATGCGCACATAGCGCAGGGTGCCGGAATTGTCAGCAGCATCGGTGCCACCGTACAGTGCCTCGGAGCAGCCACCCTCTACGGTCGCTTCACCACCAGGCACATTGATGGGCGCCCGGCCCAGCAGGATGATGCCGCCCCAGTCGCCGGGGGCACGTTGACCCACAGGCTTGTTTGAAGTGAAGACAATGGGCTGTGTAGCTGTACCGTCAGCAATCAGCTTTGAGCCACGCTGTACGATGAGCGCAGCACCCTCGCCACGGACGACCGTGCCGGGCTGGATGGTCAGTGTGGCATTGTTGCGCACATAGATACAGCCGCCTTGGAACACATAGATATTGTTGTTCGTCCAGGTCGTATTTGCAGTAATATCGGCGTTGACGATGGTCACGGTCGGAGCCTGAACGCCAGAAACGGTCTTACAAACTTCGTTGCTACAGCCTGCGGTAGTATTTGCCGTGAGGCAAACAGTAAAACTGCCTGCGGTAGAATAAGTGTGCGAAAGGCTTGCAGCCGTTGAGGTGCTGTTGTCGCCAAAGTCCCATTCGTAGGTATTGGCACCAGTGGAAGTGTTTTGGAACACCACCGTAGAACCGTTCACCGTGAAGCTGAAATCGGCGGTCGGGTTCGGGTTCACGGTCACGGTCGTTGCAGCGGAAACGGCGGTACAGCCACGGCTGTTGCTCACCGTCACGGTGTAGCTGCCAGCAGCGTTCACAGTAATTGCCTGGGAAGTAGCACCGTTGCTCCAAACGTAGCTAAGGCCGTCTGGCGCACTCAAGGTCACGCTTCCGCCAGTGCAGAAAGTGGTTGCACCGCTTGCGGTGATGGTTGCAGCGGGTTGGTAGTTGATGCCAGCAACATCGTAGTTGGCGTTGCGGGCGTCGAACTCGCACCAGCAATCTGTCCAGTCGGTGTCGCCGAAAGCGCCCCGGTAAGTGGTCGGTGTGAAATAGCTGCTAAGCGATGGGCTGGTGAAGTTTGCACCACTGAGCAGTGGGGAGCCAGCCATCGGGCGGAAGTCTGGGTTGCCCGTGAAGTTGAACGGGTCGGTGAGCATGAGGTCGGTCACGGAGGCAAGGCTATCGTTGCCAGAAGTGGTAAACTGCGTGAAAACAGCAGGGAGCGAAGCCGCTTGGGCAGTAGCAACCGTCACGTTTTTACCCGCTGCGTTGGCAAAGGTATTGGCCACCAATTCTACCTCGCCGTTGGTGGTGAAGCCATCCACGGAGCAGGCACCGTCGAGGAGCAGGCCAACAGGGAAGCCTGCGAGTGCTGAATTGAAGATGTCAAGATAAGAGCAGCGGCGGATGTGCGCTACCCGGCGGAAATTGCTGGCAGGTGTGCCTTGGCCAATGGGGCCGAGGATGGTCACATTGCTGAAGTCGGCGTCTGTTTTTGGCGTGTTGGTGGTGCCCTGTGCGTCGTTGTCGGTCTCGAAGGCGTTGGAGCCGCTCACGTCGGCCAGCAGTGGGTCGCTGATGCCGAGCACCCATTGGTTTTTGCCCTGGTAGCCGAAATCTGCGTCGTACATGTCGTCAACCGTTGCTTGCACAACGAGCCATTTTCCGTTCACGGTGCCACCGAACCATTCGAAGGCGTCGTCGCCACCATAGCTGCACTGAACATGCTCAATGATGGTGCCGTTGCCCACACCGCCCATGGTGAGGGAGTTCAGCTCATTGTTCGGCTGAAAAGGGATACCGGCAAATTCGATGCGCACGTAGCGCAGTGTGCCAGAGTTGTCGGCTGGGTCGGTGCCGCCATAAAGTGCATTGGCGCAGCCGCCTTCCACGGTGGCCTCGCCGCCCGGCACGTTGATGGGTGCCCGGCCACAGAGCATGACGCCACCCCAGTCGCCGGGGTTACGCTGGCCAGCAGCCTTACTGGAAGTGAACACGATAGGCTGCTCGGCAGTGCCATCGGCGATGAGCTTTGCGCCACGGGTGACGATGAGCGCTGCCTGGTCGCCCCTGATGATGGTGCCGGGCTCGATGGTGAGCGTGGCGTTATTGGTCACATAGAGGCAGCCGCCCTGGAGCAGGTAAATATTGTTCTTTGTCCAAGTGGTGTTTGTGGTGATGTCGGCATTGACCACGACCTGGGCCGTTGCGCCGCACAAAACCATAAATAGTGCTAAAAATAGGAGTACAAAATTTTTCATAGAAAATTTGGATTGTGTAGAAATATGCCCCAAAAAGGCGTCGCAAAACTCCCAAGGTGATATGAAGCGAGTGTTAAGCCAATATGAAGAAGATATTAAGAGGAGATGAAGAAATTGTGAAGCGGCGGGTGCTGCCTTTAGCCATGTTACCAGGGGCGTGAAAAATAATCGCCATTTTTACCAACCCACATTACTTTTGCCGGGCTGTATATTTTGCAGCATAAGTAGCTTCGAGTTGTTAGTTTCGAGTTCTTGCAAAGCGTTGTTTGTCAATACTTTGTGGGAATTCAAAATCTAAACTAATTTCGTTGGCATACTTAACCATCTAAATATTATTTGTTAAAATGAAAAATCTACTGTTTCTCGCTGCCCTACTGATGGCATTGGCTTCCTGCAAAAATTCAGGCACTACCGAAACCACCGATACTGCGGTGGCTGACTCCACGGCAACAACACCCATGGCTGAGCCAGTGGCAGCGCAACCCATGTGCTTCCTTCGTACTGAAGGCAAGGACAGCACCATCGCCAGCATCAACATCGCCGCCGACGGGACTGTCACAGGCAGTTTTTCGTGGCAACCTTTCGAACAGCATGGCGCCGATGGCACGCTGACTGGCAAGCAAGAAGGCGACCTGCTTAAGGTAACCTACGATTACACCATCGAAGGCTCGAACCAGCAGGAGGAAAAGATATTCAAGCTCGCTGGCGACCAATTGCAGGAAGGCAGCGGTGAACTGATGGAGGGCGAGGAGGTATCCTTAAAATCAAGGATGCCACGAAGCTGACTTGGAAGCCGCTTGCTAAGGTGGACTGCAAGTAAGTTGGCAGTTCGACAGGTGGCCGCAAAGTGATGAACAGTGGGCAGATAAGTGATGCTTCTACGGCCCTGGTTAAACCACTGACAACTTGCTGCACACTGTTCACCCCCTTTGGGGCTACCTGACTACTTTAAAACTAAAAAAATGTACATCCACCGTAACATTCATTGGAAAATCGTCCTGCGTTTCGCATGGAAGTACCTGCTCATCTTCACCGCATGGAGCACCGTGACGATGGCCATTCACGTCCATTTGCACAATCATGGCACCAACCTTTCCATACCTTTCGCACCGCTCGGCACCATAGGCGTGGCGGTAGCATTTTACATCGGTTTCAAGAACAACCAGAGCTACGACCGCTTTTGGGAGGCCCGTACCATTTGGGGCGGTATCGTGAACGGAAGCCGCACCTGGGCCAATCAGGTGCTCAGCTATGTGTCCAATTATCACAAAAACACAAACCTGACGGATGACGAACTTAAGGAAATCCACAAACGGTTGATTTACCGGCATTTGGCTTGGATAAACGCACTGCGGCTGCTACTTCGCAAGCAAAGCAGCTTCTCGCCCAATTACTTGGGGGCCGTGCGCCGCTACCAAGCGGGCAGCCCGGAAAGAAGGCATTGGGAAGAAGAAGTGAAGCCTTTCCTGAGCGAAAAAGATTACGAAGACCTGATCTGCGTACAGAACATGCCAGCCCAAATCCTTCGACGGCAAGGCGACGACCTCAAGGCTTTGATGGAAAAAACACAGGTCATAGAGGACTTTCGCCACATGGAGCTGATGGCCAGCCTGAAGGACTTCTACAACGAGCAAGGCCGTTGCGAACGCATCAAAAACACACCGCTACCCCGACAGTACAGCTATTTCAGCAAGGTGTTCTGCTGGATATTCATCCTGCTGCTGCCGTTTGCCCTCATCAGCGAGTTCCACAAGATGGGCGAGGGCTACGACTGGCTCGTGGTGCCGTTCAGTGTGCTCATTTCCTGGATTTTCATGACGATTGAGCTAGTCGGCGACAACAGCGAAGACCCCTTCGAGAACTTCATGAACGATGTGCCCATGACGGCGCTCTGCCGCAACATCGAGATTGACCTTCGGGAAATGCTCGGCGAAACGGAACTGCCGCCGAGGGTGCTGCCGGAGAACGGTATTTTGATGTGATGCTGGGTGCTGGGTGCTGGGTTAAGTTTAAGGCAGGTGCTATTAAACTAATTGGTTTTCAAGAGGTTAATCCCTAAATCTTTCCTCACAAATAAAATCTCACCTTATGAAAAAAATAGGCATACTCGGCTCAGGGATGGTCGCCAAAACGCTCGGCGCAGGCTTCATCAAGCATGGCTACGAGGTTATGCTCGGCACCAGTGACGCCTCCAAATTAGCTGATTGGCAAACCAAGAACGACAGCAAAATCGGTTCGTTTTCGGAGGCCGCCGCCTTCGGCGAAATGGTGGTTTTGGCCGTGAAGGGCATCCATGCCGAAAGTGCCCTGCAACGGGCCGGTCTGGACAACCTCGCTGGCAAGACCATCCTCGATGCCACCAACCCCATTGACGAAAGCCGTGGCCCGGTGAACGGCGTGCTCCCCTTTTTCACCGACCTCAACCAATCGCTCATGGAGCGGCTTCAGGTGGTTGCGCCTTCTGCGAATTTCGTTAAATGCTTCAGTTGCGTTGGCAACCACCTTATGGTTGACCCGCAACTGCCCGGCGGCCCGCCCAGCATGTTCATCTGCGGCAATAGCGATGGGGCCAAGCAGGAGGCCACTGCCCTACTCCACCAAATCGGTTGGGAGGTGGAAGACATGGGCGCTGCCGAGGCCGCCCGTGCCATCGAGCCGCTGTGCATCTTGTGGTGCATTCCGGGCTTCAAGGAGAATAAATGGGGGCATGCGTTCAAGTTGTTGAAGCCTTGATTATCAATGATTTACATCACCCAACTCATCTATCTTAAGGAAGGTCAAGCCGAGGCGTTCGACCAGTTCGAAGCAGTGGCGATACCGATTATTGCCAAGTACAATGGCCGATTACTGCTACGGTTGCGGCCTTCCTCCAAAGATTTCATCGAGGCCTGCATCGAAAAACCCTATGAAATCCACTTTGTCGAGTTCAACACGGAGGGAGATTTTCTTCGCTTCATGCAGGATGAGGAGCGGAAGCAATTTTTGCACTTAAAGGAAGCTGCTATTCAAGCGAGTTTACTTTATAAAGGCGTTAAACTTTAGTCCCTAAAGGCTGCTTACTCCTTTAGCCATTTCGCAGCCGGGTTGCCGTTAGGCCGCAGTTTCAAGGACTGCTCCCAAGCGGCCTTTGCCCCTGGCAGGTCGCCGATTGCCTTGCGACAAATGCCGAGTCGGTTCCAAGCAATCACGATGTTTGGGAACAAGCGGGTGTATGCCTCGAAGAGCACCACGCCCTCGTTCCATTTTTCGGCTTCCTCCAGACGCTTTCCCACGCCAAGCAACTGCATATCGTTTTCAAAATCGAAGCCCGCATTGCGCAGCACGGCATCGCTGTTTTCGGTGAAATAAGCCGCTCCTTTTTCCACCAAAATTTGGTGGATGGCATTGGTCACGGGGTTGTTTTCCCAAGGCTCCTGCTGCGGTATTTCCTGTTCGCCCTTGCCTTCAAGGATGCTCAGGATTTGCAGGGAAATATCGTCCGAAATCCAGTCGTTCGAGTTGCTGGAAGCGATGATGCAAAGGTCTTTTTCTGGGTCAAAAGACATGATGGCATTGTAAACGCTGTTGCCACCGTTGTGCCAAATCATGCGGCGGCCCTCTACTTGCTGCACCACCCAGCCGTAGCCGTAATGGCTGTGGCCTTCGGGGTCTTCGGCCACATGGGGCATCCACATTTTTTCCACCAACTCCTTTTTCAGCACCGACCCATTGCGCAGCGCCAAATACCAGCGGTACATATCGCCGACGGTGGAAAGTACGCCGCCATTGGCCCGCAGGTGCCAGCCCGGCCCGTCGGGCAGCCAAGGGCGGTCGTGGGCGGTGCCCCAACGCTCGCCGTTGCGGTAGCCCACGGCCAATTCTTCTTTTTTGAAACCGGGGGCGAGGTAGCCCGTGCGCTTCATGCCTGCGGGCAGCCAGAGTTTTTCCCGAAGGAAAGTCTCGTAGCCCATGCCGCTCACCCGCTCCACGATGATACCCAGCAAGCTGTAGCCGACGTTGGAATAATCGTAAGCCTCGCCCGGCACGGCGTTCAGCGGTGTCTCGAAGGCCAGCTTTGCAAATTGCTCCGCATTGAGATTGTCATAATCATCGCCGATGGCGCCGGGGAAGCCCGCCGTGTGCGTCAGCAACTGGTGAAGGGTGATGCCCGCTTTATCGGCAGGTGCGTCCTCGAAAAACTTGCTAAGGGGATCGTCCGTGCTGAGTTTCCCCGCCTCCACCAGCTTCATGATAGCCGCGGCCGTGAACTGCTTGGTGACGCTGCCGATGCTGAAAATGGTCTCGGCGGTCTCCTTGCGCTTGGCGTCACGGTCGGCATCGCCGAAGCCGTTTTCGAGGAGGATTTTGCCTTGCGAGGCAACGAGCACGGAGCCGCTCCAGCCGTTGTTGGCCGATTTTTGCAGGTAGGCATTGAGTTGGTCGGTGGTATTCGGCTGCGCCAATGCGGCAGTTGCGACGAACAGGAGCAAAAGCAAATGGATGGTGATTTTCATTGCACTGAAAGATTTCCGCAAAGGTCTGCTTTTGCTTTCGGCCCAAGGCGGGTGGGAGGTTAATTAAGGTTAAATGTGGTTAATGGGGAATTAGGCTCAATTAATAAACTTCAATAACTCTTCAATCAACTTAAAGACTGTAGTAGATGACTCGGCAATCGACGGAGGAGTTTCTTCATGAAATTGCAGCACCTTCTTTGCCCTTTCGATGGCCAAATCCATGCGATTCTTACCTATTTTTGCATCCTTGCTCATCAAAACCTGAAACAAAGCAGCAGATATGCGCTTGTTACCAGATGCATCAAATTCAATATTGAAAGGCGCAAGGTATTGGTTCAGCTTTTCTCCATATTGGTCACGGTGCATGGCGCCGCCTTGGTGGTCTTCAAAATGCAAAATCAACCAATATTCAAATGCTTGGTTGGAGTATGCGGAGAAGAAGCCAGCCGCTTGTGCCATGACAATGGCATTGTCGAAATTGGCCGCCGGGAAATCATCTTTATCGAAGACAACCCAAACTTGGTCATAGCTGCTTTTCTTGCTCTCGGCTTGCGCCCTTTCCACGACTCGTATCGTTTCACCAGCGCCACCAATTTCCACAATATCTGCATTGGCCAATTTGAAACTTTGGCGGAAAATGCGGAAATAATCAGGCTCGGTATTCAATCCTTCGCATACTATCAAAAACCGTTGCTTCTCCAAACGAGTCGGAGGTGGAATTTCAAAGTTTGGAGTAGAACGACGGTTTTTTGCTTCTTGTAATCGAAGTTTGTGTGCTTGCTTCAAGGCTTCTTGTTCAGCCTTTTTGTCCTTCATTTTCATCTTGCGCCGCCGTTTTCAGGTTGAAGAATTTTGGAGAAATCGCCCAAAACGGGGACGCCACCATAGCGGCCTTGCAGGTACTTCTCTTCAAAATTGTCGGTCTTGCGCCCACCTTCGTCCGTTTTAAAGGAGGAAAGCGAGTAGAGCGAGGCAGCACCAAAGCGGTCTTTTTCTACGAACCAGATTTGGTCACGGCGGAAGATGTCGGTACCGAGGAGGTTGGTGTCGTGGGTGTTGAAGATGAGTTGGGCGTTATGGGGGTTGGTGGTTTTTGAGTTGAAGAGTTTGACGATTTGCTCAATTAAATTCGGATGGATTTTGGAATCTAATTCGTCAATAATTAAAATATTACCATATTCCAAAGCCATTACTACGGAACCAGTCATTGCAAAATACTTGGCAGTTCCAGCAGATTCATCATCTTTCATACTGAATTCTAATGCTCCTTTTTTTTGGTTTTGTTCATCATAAGTCATATGTTTTGTTCTTACGTCATATAAACTTGAAAGACCGGTTTCAGTAATTACATGAGTCATGAATTTTTTGAAAAAAGGAGGCATTTCGTCTAATTCTTTTAAATCCATACCTTCTTCAGTAATCTCGAAATCTTCGATACTTGTGTCTGCCAATTGCAACATATTAAGCACCTTGCTTTTAAAATATGTTTGTCTTACAATTTCTAAAGTTTCATTCATCAAGTCTTCTTCAAAAAGCCCTGATAATTGCCTGAATCGATGAAACCAAGCCAAAACAACCTGAGCAGACTTATCATTAAACTGTGCCGCCACCGACAGCATCAGCGCATTTTTCCTAACCATGTTTTCTTTAACCAACAAGCTCCCTTTTTTAAATGACCGGGCATGTACGTTAAACTCCTGCCCTTCCCTAAAAAAAATCTCTACCTCCTTGGTGTTGGGGCGATGGTAAAGCCACTCTGAAACCACTTCATGTTGCGTTGCCTCAAACCCATACCGGTACATTTCGTCTTCATGGATAAAGACTACTTCAAATGAAGACGGTTCATTGATACTAACAGTATTAAGTCGAAAAGCCTCTGTGTCAATCTTCTCGCCTTGTTGAGATTCTTTTGAGGAGTTCAAAATGAAATCCTTCATAAAATGAATGGCATCAATCAACTTCGTCTTCCCACTCGCATTCGCCCCATAAATCACCGCACTCTTCAGCAGCCGCAAACCGAACTTCGGCACCTCGAAAACATTCTCCTGCTCACGGGTCGTCTTGTCATAATTTGAGGCAAAAAGCGTCAGTTTAGCTTCCTCTTTGAAAACTTTGTAGTTGCGAACAGAGAATTGAACAAGCATAATGAATGTGTTTTTTGATAAAAATTAAGCAAAAGTAGGTTTTATTTTGCGTTTTTATGAAAAAAAGAAACCCTTTTTATTGTGTTTAGTTGCAGTTCCCCAAAAATCTACTTTTGACCCTTTCTAAAGTATGCACACACATGAAATCCAACTTCACCCTACTCGCCCTTTTACTCCTTTCGCAAATCGCCCAATCCCAATCCACCCCCACCACCCTCCTCAACGAACCACTCGACATCAGCGCCGACTTCCGGGACTGGGCGAACTACTACTATTTCGCAACAGGTGCTATTTTTGCGCAAGCACAAGGTATCAAGGGAGGTGACGCTTAGCTAGCAAAGCAAGGGCTACGCCGGTGACGGGCGATACGTTTTTAGGGAAGGTGAAGTAGGTGGTGCAATGAAACTTCAATAGCATTACCTTTATCCCATGCGCTACATCGTCAGTATCATATTGCTCCCTTTTGTGGTGTACCTGTTGGTCATCAATGCCAAGCTTTACCATCACCCAAGGTTCCAACCGGTTGAAAAGGGGCAAGTCATTGGAAGGGGCAAGGGGAAGCTCACAGACCTTGATACTAGCGTTGTTACCTTCCATCGACGATGCATTTGCAAACCAGCAATTCGGGCTTTTTCAAAAACATTTTGTGGATGACCCTTTCAACCTTACCGCCATCAGGGAATATCCTTTTGGCAATCACAGTGAGGGTGATGTGGATGCAGGGCCTGTCATTTGCGGCTTGGGCGGTGCAGCCAATATCGTTGGCATTGCCGCTTTTCAGCAAAACGGGCGAACCCAAGAAGCATACAAGCTCCGCAATGAAGTGGAAGGGCTTTCATTCGCAGTGAATATCAGCGATAAAAAATCCTATTTCTTTGGCGTAATGCCCATGGCAGATGCCTTTCTGGCTTGGGTGAATTCTTTCCAGGGCCGCCCCGATAAACTCAATGATATTGGCGTCTCATGGTGGCGTTTCCATTTGTTTTCGGCTGCGATTTTATTGTGCTTTTACTTGATATGGCGGTATTTGGCTTTCTGGAGGGGAGATGGTTATAGCTCACGCCGTCAAATTTTGGGCATGAGCACCTCGGTTGATAAGGGTTGATGAGGTTGATTATCAGCCATATCAACCCTTATCAACCATGCTCAAAACATGGCGGCCCGCAGTATAATAGGAGACTTTACCCATTCATCCCATACGCCTTCCGTATCCATTCAAAAACCTCAGCATCAATGTCCTCGGCCTTTTCCACCTTGATTTTATGGGTGCACATGCCACCCGGCGGGCAGCCTTCGAGCTTACCAGCAGGCTCAACGCCCTTCATGTTCAGGCCGACTTCGAGTCGGGTCTTGGTCTTTGGCTCCAATAGGCAGAACTGCTTTTTGCGCCGCAGGCTCACGGAGGAGTTCTTGGGTGCAACTTCGATATCGTCGCCTATTCTCAGGATTTCAGCCATCAACACCTCGTAAAATGGCCAGAGGTTCTCCTTCCCTTTGTATTGGTTTTCAATGAGTTGCGACTTGTCATCCGCAGAGCCAGCGTCGGTGGCATTTGCTTTATGGACAATGAAATTGGCGAAGCCATGGCCAAGCCCATGCTCCGTTTTTAGGTAGTTTACCAGTTCGCCGTGCTTCTGAAAGCCAACGCCGAGGGCAATTTTCTTCCAATCCTCCAAACTTTTGCCCGTGTTCTTTTGGAGGTTTTCCATCATGGTGATTTCTGCTGCATCCATTTTAATGAAATTAAGGAATTAGGAAATTTTAAAATTGGGGGCATCCTCAATTTCCCAATTTCTAAATTTTTAAATTCCGATTTAACGCTTCCTCACCCAAACCGGCGACGACTCGTACCCAGGCCCGTCCGTCAGTTGCGTGAGCTTCTTTGTTTCATAGTCCCAGAGATAGATATCGCTCGGAGCATCGCCATCCTTGAAGAGTTCTACGGCGAGGTAACGGCCATCGGGGCTCCAATCGTGCCAGCCAGCCTCCATGCCAAAGTCGTTCAATTCGAACGGAGGTTTGCCATGAGGGGAGACAGCCATGAGGCGGTACTTGCCGCCCTGCTTGCTTTGGTAGGTAATGAGGCCCAGTCGAGCATTCCAATGCGGCGGCCCAGCGTGGTAAGCGTGCCATTCGGCAGTCGTGTCGGCAGGCGGGTAGTACGTGAGCTGTCGAGGGTCGGAGCCGTCGGCGTTGGCCAGCCAAAGCTCGGCTTTTTCGCTACGGTCACGCTTGTGTTTCTTATAGCGGTAAACGATTTGCTTACCGTCTGGTGAGAAGGTCGGGTCACTATGAATGGCGGTGGTGTCGTTGGTGATTTGCCGGAACTTGCCCGAGTCCGTGTCAATGATGAACAACTGGTGCCGAAGCTCCTTCCCCACCCTGCCCGCTACCACCATTTCGCAGCCTTTCTTCCGGGTTGCCATCCACGAGTCTTCGAGGCGCAGGCCCGATACTTTTTCAATGCCCTGACCATCAGCATCGGAGCGGTAGAGATAGTAGCAACGGTAGCAGGTATCCCGGTCGGAAATCCAGTACAATTTGTCTTTGTAGGCATGGTAAGTCCAAGCCACATCGTCGTCTTGGGTGATATTGGTTTTGCCCGTGCCGTCGGGGTTTATGGTATAAACCTCGTAGTCATTCTTATCCCGGTTTTCGAGCTGGTTGTAGGCGATTTTATAATCTAGGAGCGGGTTTTGGGCTATTGAAATAATTGAATACCCAAACAGCGCAAAGAGAAATACAAAGTGTTTCATGGAAACGAGTATGCTTTTTTAACACGGAAGCACGAAGGGCATAATGGGACATGGAGAAGCACTGTGTCGCTTGGTGTTCTTAGTGCCCCCGTGTTTATCGCAAAGGTGGCCCTACCTTATCAATCGGCATTGTAAAAATTTTACCTCATTGGCAAATAGTTCAAATCATCCCCCGCTCGTTGAGGTAGGTCACGGGCGACAGCCCCGAAAACCGCTTGAAGTCCTTGATGAAATGCGCTTGGTCGTAGTAGCCACAGTCGTGGACGAGCCTTGCCCAGTCCACCGACGCCTCGTTGCCGATGGCAAAAATGGCCTTTTGGAAGCGGCTGATGCGCACGAACTCTTTTGGCGAAACGCCCACATATTTGTTGAACAGGGAAACGAGGTGCTTGTGCGACCAGCCTGTTTTCCGGGCTATGGCGTCCACCGTCATTTGGGCAGGGTCGGCCATGATTTTGCCGACGGCGAAACTGACCGCAGGATGTATTTCGATATTGCGGCGCAGCCGCAACGCAAGGAAATCCAGCGTGAAGCTGAACTTCTCCTCAGGCGTCGGGGCGTTCACCAATTGCTCGTGCAGAAGGTTGATGTCGGGATTGAGGGTGAGGTCGGCGGGCAGCACTTGGTTTTTGAGCAGGCCGAGCGGCAGCTGGAGTACCGGGTAGGCCATGCCCTCCCGGAAGCGCACGACAAGCATGCTGCTGCCAGCCAATGCGGAAATAGTGATAAACTCATGACGCAGACCAGCTATCCATGCCTTTCGGCAAGTCTGCGTGACGGCGAGCGAGTCGTTGTCGTAGATGAACTTGGGCGGGTCGGTGAGGTCAATGATGAGTTCCACAACACCCTGTGGTAGGATGCGCTCATGGGCATAGTCGGGTTGGTAGTCGGCATACCAAGTCAGCAATTCCACATACTGCGAAAGCGGCGGCGGTGGCTGGCAAAATTTGATGACCATACAAAGTTGGTGGTTGGCTTTTACAGGGCGAAAATAAGAATGGGCGGTGATTCCACCACTCATATCTCCTCTTCCCCGTCCCTATCTCGAAAGACACCTTCGCCTTGGGCGTAATTGCCGGCTGCCTGCCCACACTTGGGTCGCCTGCCCAACACTTCCATCAAAAAATTGCCCACTATTCAAACTGACCGCCAAGCAAGCGGGTTTTTTAGCAATTTTGCGGAAAATTACCCAACTGCTTATGGCTTATGAATACACCACGGATGAGCAGTCCCTATTCCAACGGATGAAGGACGGTGACATGGCTGCCTTCCGTGCCCTGTACGACCGATACTACAAGTACCTCGTCGTCACGGCCAACAACATCCTCGGCGATAGGGAGGCTGCACGTGACCTCTCGCAGGATGTGTTCTTCGACCTGTGGCGGAAGCGGGAGGAAATCGAGGTGCAGTCTTCCCTAAAGGCATACCTGCGCCGCTCGGTGGTGAACAAGACCCTGAACCACATCAAGGCCCGGCGGCTCGACTATACCGACCCCGGCCAATTGCCGGAGCGGCCCACCCCTGCCCTTGATGCCCATTCGCAGCTCGAAACCACGGATTTGGAGCAGGCCATACATGCCGCCATCGCTGCCCTGCCGGAGCGCTGCCGCATTGTCTTCACGCTTTGCCGCCTCGAAAACATGACCCACAAGGAAATTGCGGAGCAGCTCAATATTTCCACCAAGACCATTGAAAACCAGATGACCCGTGCCATTGCCACACTAAGGCAAGCCGTTGGGCCGCACATAGCACCAGCCCTTTTGTCATGGCTGCTTGGTGGGGTCGGTTTTTATTGAAAAAATGTGACTATTACGGATTGTAGTGATGGGGTTTTAATTGACGATAGATGAATAAATGAATGTTGATATTTGATGTGATGAAATATTTTTAGATTGTCAATAGCTGGTTTCAGCCATCAAAACCATCCATTTTCAATTCCATCAACAATCGTCAATTATGTAATCAACAATCATCAATCAAAAAAAGCAACATCACTACAATCCAGTATAATCAGAAAAAATGTAATTGTTTAATAGGGGATACGCCCTCCCCAATTGTCTTGGCAGCGACATCTTCCCTTGCGGAAGCGCAAGCGAAGGCAAATTGAGCAAAACAAAACCACCAACCCATCACGTTCCGAAATCTTCAGCCTATGCAAGAAGAAGTTTACATATCCCTTTTGCAAAAAAAACTCAGCGAACCGCTGTCGCCCGCCGAGCAGTCCGAATTGGACGGCTGGCTGGCACAATCGCCTGACAACCAACTCGTTGCACGGCACGTAACGCAAGTATGGCAGGCCAGCGGCAAGTTCAGTCAGCCCGTGGAGGTGGACGAGGACGCTGATTTTGCAAAGCTGGAGCGCCGCATTGCCGCCGCCGCCGCTACAGCCAGCCCCACCTCGGCCAAGGTGGTCGCCATGCGGCCCAAGCGCAATTGGTTGGCCATTGCCGCTGCGGTACTGCTCCTCGTGGCCGCCCCTTTGGTGCTGCGCAAATTCCTGTCCGGGGAAACTGGCCAGGCAGAATTCGCTACCACGAGCGAGGCGATGACAGCGCCCATCGAATTGGCTGACGGTTCCAAGGTCTGGGTCAACAAGGCATCCTCCTTCCGCTATTTCACCTCCAACGAGGGTAAGGAGCGCCGGGTGGAACTCTCCGGCGAGGCTTTTTTCGAAGTAGCCAAGGATGCCGAACGCCCATTTATAATAAAGACCGCCCTCGGTGAGGTGACGGTGCTGGGCACCTCCTTCAACGTAAAGGACGACCCTAAGGCGCAGACCCTGGAAGTGAACGTGAGCACGGGAAAGGTGCGCCTCCAGCCCACTGGCGCCCAGCAGCACCTTGTATTGGTGGCCAACGAGACGGGCATTTTTGACCAAACCAAAAATAGCCTCGCTAAATCGGGTGGCGCAGCCAACAACACCGCCGCTTGGCATACGCAGCGGCTGGTGTTCGAGAACGCCAGTTTCGAGGAGGCAATCCGGCAATTGTCGGCGCTGCACGGCGTCACTTTAACCGCCGACAATGAGCAGGTTAAGCGCTGTACCTTGACCGTCACTTTTGACAAGAAACCATTGGAAGAAGCCCTTGAAACGCTTGCAACGATGTTCGGGGCCACCCTGGAAAAAGTGGCCGGAAACGGGTACACCTTCAAGGGCGGACGCTGCGGGTAACACTGGCATTTGGACAAAACATCGGGCTAAACCAACATTGACAAGTCATAAACCGCCATTCACAACATCCGAATGACAACAGGCCCAATTTATTTCAAATACCCACTCCTTCCACGACCCTCACGGCCATTCCACATGGCGCTGGGGGTCGTCCTCTTTTTGTTGCTGGCGCAATTAGTGGCCAGCGCCCAAGGGCAGCTCGACCGCCCCATTTCCTTGAAAGCAAAGGATGTCACCGCAGCACAAGCACTGGGGCTGTTGGCCAAGCAGGGCAAGGTATCTTTGGCATACAGCGAACATTTTTTTGACTCCCATCAAAAAATCACCCTGAATGCCAAGAACCAACCACTGCGCGATGTATTGGAAAAAATATTGGACGGCACAGGCGTCGGTTTCAAGGAGTTGAACGGACAGGTGGTGCTGTTCATGAAACAAGCGCCAGAACTGCGCCAGTTGACCATCAGCGGCTTCGTGGAGGATGCCCAGTCCGGCGAAAGGCTGATTGCCGCTACGGTCTATTGCCCGGAAGTTGGGCAGGGCACCATCACCAATGAGTATGGTTTTTACAGCCTCAGCCTACCCCATGCAGCCGCCCATCTATATTTCAGTTATATTGGCTACGGCGAGGCCAAGGTGAGGCTCGGCCAACTGCCACAGCAGCGCATCAACCAGCCGCTGGAGCCTGCGATGATGCTTTCAGAAATCGTGGTGACACCGCTCTCGGACAGCGCCAAGTCCAGCCTCCTCCCCTCGCCCGGCAATATGCAGCGGTTCAAGCCGGAGGACTTCAAGGCGGCCCCCGACCTCGGCGGCCAGAGCGACCTGATGCGCATCATGCAGATGCTGCCGGGCATGCAGACCGGGGCGGACGGTATTTCGGGCCTATTCGTCCGGGGGGGCAACTCCGACCAAAACCTCGTGCTGTTGGACGGCGTGCCGGTTTACAACCCCGACCACCTGCTCGGCATGTTCTCCATCTTCAACACCTCGGCCATACGCAGCGCCAAGCTGCTAAAGGGCGGCATCCCGGCAAGGTACGGCGGACGGGCATCCTCGGTCATAGATGTATATACCAAGGAGGGCAGCAACCAACGCTGGGGCGGCGAGGCAGAGGCCGACCTAATAGGTGCGAAGGCCATGTTGGAGGGGCCGTTTGCGAAGAAAAAAGGCTCGCTGATGCTGAGCGGAAGGCACTCGCACTCCGATTTCTACCTCTTGCCCACGGTTGTCAAATTATTGGCAGCAGATGACCTCGATTCGCCCAATTACGCATTCTACGACTTCAACGCCAAGGCAAGTTACCGGTTCTCGGACAAGGACAAGCTGCACCTCAGTTTTTACAAAGGCAACGACGGGTTCAAGGCCGAGGATGTTTTTCAGGACAGTTTTTCGGAGGATAAGACAACATTCAAGTTCGACTGGGGCAACACCATCTCGTCCTTGCGCTGGAACCATGTCTTCAACCACAAATTGTTCTCCAATACCTCGGTGAACCTTAGCTATTTCCGTTTTTTATTGGGCTTCCTGAGCCAGTTTTCTTATGCTCCCGAGCCGGGCGAGGAGCCAACATCCTTCACCGTTTTCTTAGGCGTAAAATCTGAGATACGGGACTTTGCCTGGAAGACCGACTTCGACTATGCGTTTTCCGAGCGTCACTACCTTCGGTTCGGATTGGGGGTGGCAAACCACCGCTTTTCCCCCAACCTCTCCTTTTTTGAAAATAATTCTGCCACAACGGACAGCCTCAGCATCGAAGACTATTTGGAAATAGGCCAATCAATCGTGAAGAAAGCCAACAGTTTCGACGCCTATATCGAGGACGAGTGGTTGCCATCTAAAAACCTTTCGCTGAACATCGGCCTGAGACTGGCCGGGTTCCACAGCGGGGACAAGGCATACCTGCTCCCAGAACCCCGCCTCAACGCTGCTTACCAAATAGGCAAGCGCCATAAATTGGCTGCCTCCCTGACCCGCCATGTCCAATACGTACACAGGACCAACCCGGTTGGGTACAACTTTCCCTCCGACTATTGGACACCGAGCAACCATCGCGTTGCACCACAGAAAGTATGGCAGGGCACCATTGGGCTGGAAGGAAATTTGCCAAAAGGGTTCTCCTACTCCGTGGAGGCATACCAAAAGTCCATGACCGGACTGCTTGCCTTCCCAGATAGTGTTTTCTTCGACCCGCTATTATCAGAAGGGGATCCGGAAGACTTCTTCATCTCTATTGATGGAAAAGCAATGGGGATGGAATTCCTGTTAAGGAAGGAAGAAGGCCGGGTCGGCGGCTGGCTAGGCTACGCATTGGCCAAGAGCACGAGGCAATCCGACCAAGTGAACTATGGCAGGACCTTTAACTTCCTCTTTGACCGCAGGCATGAGCTGAAGCTGTATGCATACGTGCGCATGGGGCAGCGTTGGGTGGCAAGCGCCAACTGGATCTATGGTTCGCCCAACCCCAGGGTTACAGACGAAGGCCCGGTGGAGGCACCGCCCGGCGAGGTCAACTCCATAAGAAGCAGCGCCAACCACCGCCTCGACCTCTCGTTGCTCTATACCATAAAGAAAGGGAGGTGGGAACAGCGGCTGAAGGCCAGTGTTTACAATGCCTATAACCGCAAGAATGTGGCCTTTTACTCTTACAAATACGATATAAATGGCAACTACAGCCTTGAGCCAGTTCACTTGTTTGGCATCAGGCCAGGGGTGTCGTACGAGGTGAAGTTTTAAAAAAAATCAAAAAAAACTTTCAGCCCGTTAGGGGATGCCCCCAGTTGGGTTGTCTGGTAAGTATAAAGGGCGCAAAACCAGCAGCCCTTTTACAAATCAAAGGTTTTTTATAAAAACACCCCAAAATGTGGGGGGAGAGAAAATTTCATTTTTTCTCTCCCCCCAACACCCTCCAAAGCAGCTACGAATTTTTCAAATAACAACGGTTTGGGGCGCTCTACCCCACCAGCCAAAGGATGCGTCCATTGGCTGGCAGGAGATTCCCATGCCGCTATTTTTTTCAACATCAATTAATCTAAAGCCATGATGAACATCGTTAAATCATTCAAAATCAACTTGTTGGCCCTCCTTGTACTTGCTTTTTTCGCAGCCTGCAAAAAAGACGCTGATAGCCCTGAACAAATCGAAGGAGATTTCTCCCAGAACAACAGCGTTCAACAAATCGTGAGCCGCAGCACCGACCCTGAAAATGGGGAGCTTTGCTTTGAACTGGGCTACCCCATCACCCTCGCACTGCCCGGTGGTGGCACGCAAACCGCCGACAACGAGGAAGAACTCAGCGACATCTACAACGACTGGTTCGAGCAAAACCCCGACGCCAACACTTGCCCCGCCATTGTCTATCCGATAACGGTGGTCAATGAGGATGGCACGACACAGTCAGTGGCCAGCGAAGAAGAACTGATTGGCCTGCTTACCGCCTGCATCGAGATTGACCTCGGCTGGGAGGACTGCTTCACCATCCAGTACCCTGTGACCGTGCTGTTCCCCGATGGCACCTCCACCATCGTCAACGACGACGACGGGTTGGCCTACGCCCTCTACAACTCCGGCAGCGTCACGGACACGCTCTACCCAACGCTCCAGTTCCCCATCACGGTGGTGAAATCAGACGGCACGACCGTGGTGGTTGAAGATGAGGAGGGCCTCAACGCCATCTTCGAGGAATGCTTCGGCAACATCGTGGAGCCAATCGAGCCTTGCTTTGAGTACGCCTTCCCCGTGAACGTGGACCTGCCCGATGGCACGACCGTCACGGCCAATGACGACGAGGAACTCGCCAACATTTTCAACGAATGGTTCGAGAACAATCCATGTGACTCTACCACCACCAGCTTCCCCACCATCGCCTACCCCTTGAACCTTGAACTGCAAGACGGCAGCATCGTCACCGTCAACAACGACGAGGAGTTCATGGCCTTGTTCGAGGACTGCTACGGTTACGAAGATGGTGGGCTTGGCATCGAAGACTGCCTGACCTTCAACTACCCGGTTACGATCGTCTTGCCCGGTGGCAGTTCAACCGCCGTCAATAGCGACGATGAGCTGTTGGACGCCGTGATGGGATGGTTCGAGGAAAACCCTGACAGCGAAGAAGAACCCACCCTCGACTATCCCGTCAGCGTTACCCTCACCGCCGATGGCAGCGTGGTCACGGTCAACAGCGATGAAGAACTGGATGCTATTTTCAATGATTGCTACGAAGGTTTTGCAGGGGCAACCCAGCACCTCGTACTGGGCGGCAAGGATTCTATGGCATCTAAGGCGGCCATGAAGCAATATGCCAAGCAACAGATTGCCAAGCGCCAAGTGGCAGCGCGGATGTTGGGCAAGCAAGCCAAGTAATAAAAACGGCAATTGACCATCACGACACCTTCGCAGGTGCGGTTTACAATGGCAAGCGGCTGCGTATGCGAGCCGGAATGCTGCCCTCCTTCCTGCTAATCAACCATTGGCCATTGATAGCCATTATGGGAAAATGAATGAAGCCCCTTGCGGTTGCGAGGGGCTTCTTTGTTTTGAAACAGCGTTGCACCGTTTGGCCATATCCCAACTGACCGCCCCTTGCTGCGCCTATCGGTGAAAAAACAGCGCACACACTGGAAGAAAAAACATAAAGCATTACCTTGACGCCCTAAATAAAAAACAAGGAATGAACCAGCAAACCTCCATCCTGAACATCGCCAAGTACCTAGGCCGTTTTGTGCATGAAGTAAAGGCCAACAACGCCATTTCCCTACAGGACATCAACAAGGTGGCCGAGAACGTCATCGTGCCGGTCTTTCGGGAAATCTTCGACTGCCCCAACCTCGTCAACCTGAACCTGGAGCAGGGAAACATGCCCGGCGTGGACCTGGGCGACAAGACCCGCCGCATCGCCTTCCAAATCACTTCCACGGCCTCGAACGACAAAATCAAGCACACGCTGGAGAAGTTCACGAAGTTCAACCTGAACGAGCAGTACGAGGTGCTGTATGTCTATATAATTACTGAAAAGCAAGGCTCCTATGCCGATGGGGACTACAACAAGTTGCTGGACAACCGCATCCATTTTGACAAGAACCGCCATATACTCGACTATACCGACGTGATGAAGCGCATTGATGCCATCACCGACTATGAAAAGATCAAGCGGGTGGAAGCCCTGTTGGAAGCGCAGTTTCGGGACAGGGTGGAACAACCAGCCACGCAGCCCGCAACCACAAGCCAGCCTTCCCTTCAAAAACAATTGGCCCAAGGGAAAACGGCCCAAGTCATCGAGCAACTGCTCGACCTGACCGCCTCGGACAGTGACTTGAACGCCCAAATCATCCTGCAATCAGCCCGCTTTGCCTCCTACGAACGGCAACTGAACAGCGGCACTGCCAGCAGCGAAACGCTGGGCATTGAATTGAACAGGATCAACCAAGCGCTGATTTCCATTATTGATAAACTGCCGCCTCACCTCGCCGCCGCAGCGAAGGGGAACGCCGCTGGTGCCCCACCCCAGCAAATCATCCAGCATGCTGATAAGATTTACAATATCAATAAAATAGATAATGCCAATTTCTCCTAAACTATGAACCAGTCTGCCGATAAGCTATACAATATCGAAACGATAGGTAATGCTACCTTTATCAATTACCCGGATGGCCGCAGGATTCCTCGGTACCTGACGAAGCTTCCCTTCAAATCCAACTACTTTATCGGCAGGGAAGGTGACTTGGAGGCCATCGAAAGGAGATACCAGGAAGAACAGCGGCTGCTCGTGCTGGTGAACGGCGACGGCGGCATCGGCAAGACGACCCTCGCCGCCAAGTATTGGTACGCCTATGAAGTCCGCTACACGCATTTTGCCTGGCTCTACGTTGACGCTGGCATTGCAAATGCCTTGATAAGCCTGGCATCCGAGCTGGGCGTGAAGTTTGAACCCACGGACGACCAAGCGGCACAGTTGAACAAGACCTGCCATGCCCTCACCAACCTGGCCATGCCCTGCTTGCTCATCCTGGACAATGCCAATGAGGATGTGGACTTGAGGTCGAATTTCGGCCACCTCCATGCATTGGGCAAATGCCATATTATTCTTACCTCAAGGGTCAAGAAACTGGACGCCGTTCCAGTAATCGAGGTGAAGCCGCTAAGGCCGGATGAAGTGGCCACCCTTTTCAAAAACTATTATGAAAAATTGCAGGATGCCGAGCTGCCCCTGCTCCACGAGATACTAAAGGCCGTGGATTACAATACGCTCGTGGCGGAGGTATTGGCCAAGAACCTGGCCGTGCTGAATGAATTTGACACCGCCTATACCTTGGAGAACCTCTTGGCCGATTTAAGGACAAAGGGCCTGCTGTCCATTGAAAACGAAGTGGTGGGCGTGACCTACCAGAGCCATACCCTGCGGGAAGCCACGCCGACTGAAATCATTTCGGCCATGTACGATTTGTCCAAACTGGCCGAGCTTGAAATACAGTTGCTGAGCAATTTCGCCGTACTGCCCGCCGAAAAAATACCTTATGAACTGTTCAAGCAGCTGGCCAAGCCCGAGGATGAAAAAGCGTTCAAGCAAGCCCTTCACCACCTCATCCAAAAAGGCTGGCTGGAACACCACAAGGCCGACAACAGCTTCAAGATAAGCCCCGTGGTGCAGGAAGTGACCAAGGTTAAGAACGCCGACCGTCTGCTGCCCGATTGTCGGACTTTAATTAACTCCCTGATAACCGGCTTGAACAACGACAACCGCCATACCAACAACTACCAAATAGCTACCACACTGGCCCGTATGGGCGAGGCGCTGGTGCAGGCCATCCCTCAATCGGATGACGATGTAGCCACTTTATGCCAAAACATCGGCATTTACCACAAAGACACTGGCAATATCAACCAAATGATGCGGGCTTACCAGAAAATGGTGGATTTGCAGACTGCCCTAATGGATGTAGAACCTGACAATTCTCATTTCAAAAACGGCCTCGCCATCTCTTACGAAAAACTCGGCAACACCCACGCCGCCCTCGGCAACTTGGACAAGGCGCTCGGCTTTTATGAAGATGAAACCAAATTGTTCGAGGAACTCCACGACGACTTTCCAAACAATGTCCAATTCAAGAACGGCCTTGCCATCTCTTACGAAAACCCGGCACACCCACGCCGCCCTCGGCAACTTGGACAAGGCGCTCGGCTTTTATGAAGACTACAACCGATTGGAGAAGGAACTCCACGACACCTTTCCGAACAATGTCGAATTCAAAAACGTCCTCGCCATCTCTTACGAAAAACTCGGCAACACCCACGCCGCCCTCGGCAACTTGGACAAGGCACTCGGTTTTTATGAAGATGAAACCAAATTGTTCGAGGAACTCCACGACGACTTTCCAAACAATGTCCAAATCAAGAACGGCCTTGCCATCTCTTACGAAAAACTCGGCAGCACCCACGCCGCTCTCGGCAACTTGGACAAGGCGCTCGGCTTTTATGAAGACTACAACCGATTGGAGAAGGAACTCCACGACACCTTTCCGAACAATGTCGAATTCAAAAACGTCCTCGCCATCTCTTGTCAATACCTCGGCATCACCCATGCCGCCCTCGGCAACTTGGACAAGGCGCTCGGTTTTTATGAAGACTACAACCGTTTGGAAAAGGAACTCCACGACGCATTTCCAAACAATGTCGGATTCAAGAACGGCCTCGCCATCTCTTGTCAATACCTCGGCATCACCCATGCCGCCCTCGGCAACTTGGACAAGGCGCTCGGTTTTTATGAAGACTACAACCGTTTGGAAAAGGAACTCCACGACGCCTTTCCCAACAATGTCGGATTCAAGAACGGCCTCGCCATCTCTTGTCAATACCTCGGCATCACCCATGCCGCCCTCGGCAACTTGGACAAGGCGCTCGGTTTTTATGAAGACTACAACCGTTTGGAAAAGGAACTCCACGACGCATTTCCAAACAATGTCGGATTCAAGAACAGCCTCGCCGTCTCGTATATTCAATTAGGGGCGTTCAGCCGTGACAAGCAGCAGGACAAGGCCAAAGCCAAAGCCTATTTCCAACAAGCAGAAGCCTTGTACATGGAACTGGTGCGGGATGCGCCGGGGTATGTGGCGTTTCAGCGGAACTTGAAGTGGGTGAAGGGGGCTTTGGCGGGGGTGTGAGGGGGGCAGCCCTCATGACGCAGCCCCTACTTTGCTATTTGCTTTGCTACCTCACCCCACCGTAAACTTCTCCGTCCGCACCTGATAAGTATCCTTCGAGTTTGGCCAACGTGCCCATACTTTCTTAAACTCAAAAGAGTCGCCCACCGAGAGGGTCTTTAGTTGGGCCACCATGTCACTGGTCAGGCGATCGGAGTTGCTCTGCAAAGTGGTGGTCTTGCCGCCCTTCACAATCTCCAAGGTGAAACTGGTGATGATGGTCTCCGAGGCGCCGGGGCAGCCTTCTATCTGTAGGCTGGTTTTACCTGCGAAGTCTTTTTTGGCGATTTTGCCGCCCGTCTTGCCACAGAAGACGAGGTGGCCGCCGCCAACGTCGAACTTGGGTGCGGTTGGCTTGCCCATTGGCATGGCAGCGGCACGGGCGTTGTTTGCGAAAGCAGCAAAAAGGCAAAGCACGAGTGCTGCGAGAAGGGAATGCTGGATTGTGTTTTTCATGATGCAAAAATTTAATGGATGAAAAATAGACTTTAGAAATTAGATATTAGACGGTAGATGAACACTTGAAAATCAAAGCACTACATGGTCTATCCGCTAATGTCTATCTATTGTCTAATATCTATTGTCTTATTGAATGCCACAAACCTACTCCCCATCGGAATGCGCTTTTCGGAAAGGAGACCAACGCCCAGTAGTCGGCTAACAACGACGGTTTTACCCCCCGATTCGCCGTTTAGTGGTCGAATCGGGTTGTTCTGCTCCGCAATGCGGTCGTTGGTCGGCGGTGGGTGGGAAAATTGGCGGAAAAAGGGGTTCTTTGGGGGGAGTTTGATTGACGATTGTTGATTACATGACTACATAATTGTTGATGGGATGTACGATTTTACGATGGCCAAAGGACGCACATCAATCAATTGTAACTCATCCATAACATCAACAATCGTCAATCATGTATTCAGCAATCGTCAATCAAAAGAACGACTTGAAAATCAATGCTTTGGTGGACAATTTAGCATGCTACATTTAAAAACCATCCTTCTCCATACCCTTTTCTGGCTGCTCTACCTCGTCTCAGAGTACTTCGCCAACCTGTACCACCTCCAGCGGATGAACACGAATTGGTTTTGGTACTCCACCGTGGCCTACTTGCCTGCGCTGCTGCTGGCGACGTACTTCCTGGCGCTGTGGGCCGTGCCCCGGTACTTGAAGGCGAAGCGCTGGCCGCTCTTCCTATTCAGCGTATTGGCAGCGGGCGTCTTCCTTTTCTATGCAAGGATAAAATGGGAGGAACTGGTCATCTACCTCGTGAAAGGCGAACGGTTCGACATGCCTGCTTCAAAGCTGCTAAAGAATATCATCCGTGACTACTCGGTGGTGGCACTGGGCGTCTGCGTGTATATCATCGGCGATTACCGCCGCAACCAACAACTGAACGAACAGCTCATCCGGGCCAAGGCCGAGGCCGAAATCAAGCTGCTGAAGGGGCAGCTACACCCGCATTTTCTCTTCAATTCGCTGAACAATATCTACAGCCTCGCCCTCTCCAAATCCGACCTCACCGCCGACAGCATCCTGCGACTGACCGAACTGCTCGACTACCTTGTTTACCGGGCAAACATGGACCGGGTGCCGCTCTCGAAAGAGGTGCAACTCCTCGAAAACTATGTGGATTTGGAAAAGCTACGCCACGGCGAAAAGCTCCAGGTCGAACTGGACATCGCCCCGCTGAACGACGGCCTGTTGGTCGCCCCACTCCTCCTGCTGCCCTTCGCCGAGAACTGCTTCAAGCACGGCGGCCCCGGTGCGGATGGGGTGTTTAGGATAAATATCGCATTGCGAAGCGATGCCAACGGGTTGGCGTTCCGCATTGCGAATAGCAAAAAAGCAAAGCGGACAAGTGAGGGCATAACCCAAAGTCATACCCTCACTAATGCCAGCGGTGGCGTCGGCTTGGAGAATATCCGCCAGCGCCTTACCTTGCTCTACCCCAATCGCCACCAACTGGAGATAAAGGACGAGACGGGGCGGTACGAGGTTTCTTTGGTTTTGAGTTTCGAGCCACGAGTTTCGAGCGAAGCAGCCGCAACTCGCAACTCATAACTTAAAGCTTGCAGCTACCACCATGAAGTACAAATGCTACATCCTCGACGACGAGCCGCTGGCGCTCAACGTCATCGAACAGCACCTGAGCCGCTTCGGGGACTTCGAGGTATGCGGCAAGAGCACCGAGCCATTGGAGGCGTTGGCGCAAATCAAGCGGCTGCAGCCCGACCTCCTCTTCCTCGACATCCAGATGCCGGAACTGACGGGGCTGGAACTCATCGAGTCCATCCAGCACCGGCCCGCCATCGTGCTCACCACGGCCTATCGGGAATTCGCCGTGGAAGGCTTCGAACTGAACGTGCTCGACTACCTCGTGAAGCCCATCCCATTCAAGCGGTTCGTGCAGGCGATTGACAAGTTTTTGGAGCAACGGCTAGGGCAGCCGCCCGCCACCGTGCCAGTCGTTGCGGAGCAACAAACGCCCGATGCCATCTTCGTAAAAGCCGACCGCAAGACCCTGCGCATCCTGCTCGACGACATCCTCTTCGTGGAGGGCGTGAAGGACTACGTGAAAATCGTGCTGCCCACACAGCGCATCCTCACCAAGGTGAGCATCGGGAATTTCCTCCATGAACTGCCCGCCGGACGCTTCGTGCAGGTACACAAATCGTTCATCGTGGCCAAGGCCAAGGTGACGGCCTACACGGCGCAGGATATTGAAATCGGGGAAATGGTGGTGCCGATTGGGCGGCTGTACAAGGAGGGGTTTTTGAGGGAGATGGGACAATTATGACCCGATGGAGAGCATTATTTGATGTGGTTTTTGATTTAAGATAGACGATATAACCTGCCTGTCGGCAGACAGGGATTTAAGATTTGGGACGCCGAGCCAAACTCGAAATGCCCGTTTTTATTGATAAATCGTCAATCGTTATTTCAATAAATCTGCTAAGCAATCTTATATCTTATATCTTAAATCAAAAAAATCGAACCTATAATTCCTCCATGCCCAATCAGGGGTTTGCCACCCGCACCGCTTCCCGCACCACCCTATCCAGTTCCGGCAGCCGCTCCGCCACTTCCGCTGCCGAGCGGAAAAAGGCGATGCGCCTGTCCTTCCAGTCTCCTTCCAAAATCGGCGAGGCCACCTGCACGATGCTCGGATGGTGGAACACGAGCCGGATTTCCTTTTTGTTGCTGAGGTTGAAAGTAAAGAGGTCGGCATCGAGGTTGTAGCTCGGTGCGTTCCATTTTATCCGCTCCAAAAGTAGCGGGTGCGCTGCCCGGACGGTTTGCCGGAGGGTTTCGAGTTCGGCCTTCATGGGGTGGTCGAGCTGGTCGAGCCAGGCTTGGACGGTTTCGGCGTCGGTGACAGTAGGTTTTGACATATTGATTATCAATTGTTTATTTCAAAAAATCCCCATCCACAATCAGTAGCTTGACGCCTTGTTCGCAGACGGAGCGGTGGGAGCTTAGGTTATCCGACACGACATAGGTCATGCCTTTTTTCAGCAAAAACGAGCCGCCATCCTCCATCTCGCTGACGAACTCGCCTTCGAGGCAATGGACGATATGCCCTTTTTGGCACCAATGGTCGGCCACATAGCCCGGCGAATACTCGACAATGCGCAGGCGCAGGCCGGGCAGTTGCAGCGTTTGCCAGTAGGCCGTGCCCGACTCGCCGGGGTGCTCCGTTTTTTCGATGAAAGACCAGTCAATGGTTTGAAAATCAATCATTTATTGCTTTTTTATAAACATCCGGGTTGTGCCGCTCCATGAACCGCTCCGGGGCGGCGAGTTCCTTCCAATCGAATTGGCGGTACAGCCCGTGCGCATCCGCCGTAGCCAGCATCCAGCGGCGCAGGCCCTGCAATTCGGGGTGCTCGTGGATGCTTTGCAGCAGCATTTTCGACAAGCCCTGCCCCCGGTGTTCCGGCAGGATGAACACATCGGCGAGGTAGGCAAAAGAGGCAAAATCGCTGATGACCCTTGCGAAGCCCACTTGGTTTTCATCATGAAAAACGCCAAAACACAGCGAGTTTTCGATGCTTTTCTGCACGATTTCCATCGGGATTCCTTTGCTCCAATAGGATTCCTCGCTCAGGTAGCGGTGGATGAGCGGGAGGTCGAGTTGGGAGTAGTCGGTGGTGATGGTGTAGGCGCTCTGCATGGTTGACAATAAGTTTATTTCGCCCGCACGTACCGCTCGATGTTCAGCCGTTCAATGCCCTCGGCCTCCACCTTCTCCACGCCCCTTTGCACCAGCGTATCGCCTGTGATAGTAACGGTGAACGGGAAATCATGCCCCTCCCAGGCCCGGTCGGTGCAGTATTCGAGGTGCTCGGTGTAGGTGCTGTCCTTGAGCGAGTAACGCCCGCCGCCCGATGCGAATACCGCCGTCGTAGAGTCCTGCCCCTTGTTCAGGTCATGGAGCAGGAAGGCAAAATGCGTTTCGTTGATGATTTTGACGAAGGACTTGTCCTTGGTGTAGTCCGTGATGGTTGAGTCGCCTTTTTCGACAATGGTACCCGTGACGAGCTTCCAAGTGCCGAGCAAGGGATTGGCAGCTTGTTTGTCTGGTGCAGCCTGTTTTTCAGGTTGCGAACAGGCGGCCAGCAGCAGGAGACAAGCCAAGAAACTTTTGCTTTTCATGTGTCTGTGTTTTGAAAATGAGGGCCGTAAGATAGGTCAATTCCCATTTTCATCCATCATTTTCGTAAAGGCCGACCACAACCGCCGCAATGCCGCTTCCGTCGCCGCATCCTTGATTTGGCCGTCAGTTGCAAACTTTGCTTTCACGCTTTTTATCAGCAACTGCGTCTGCTCCGTATACGCCGCCGAGAGCGTCCGCATGACCAGCAGCAATTGCTCGTGGCCCTTCTCCCCGCTGGCCGAGGCCGTGATGAGGCCCGTCGGCTTCCCATCGAAAATGACGGTGGAGACCATCCATTCCAAGGCGTTCTTCAAGCTGCCCGGCAAGCTGAACACGTACTCCGGCGTGCAGATGATAACGCCGTCGGCCTCGGTTATTTGCTGCCGCAATGCGGTGACTGCTTCGGGCGCAGGCTCCACGTCGAGGTCGGGATTGAAGTGGTGCAGTTCGGCCAGCCCCTCGTAAATGGTGAAGTCATAGCGGCTGCCCGCCCATTGCGCCAGCAGCTTCAAAAGCTTTAGGTTGGCGGAATCGGCACGGATACTGCCGCAGATGGCGAGGATTTTTTTCATGGGGTGAAATTACGATATGAATACCTTCGCCTCAAAATCAATCAGATGCGCAACAACGAAGTAAAAATCCAAAAAACCGAAGTCCTCTCCGACAACTGGTACACGCTCCGTAAAATCACCTTTGATTTCAAAAAGCACAACGGCACCTGGGAGACCATCAGCCGGGAAACCTACGACCGGGGCAACGGTGCAACGATTTTACTTTACAACCGGAAGCTGCGCACCGTCATACTCACCCGCCAGTTTCGGATGCCTACCTACCTGAACGGCAACAAATCAGGCATGCTCATCGAAGCCTGCGCCGGCCTCCTCGACCGGGACAATGCAGAGGATTGTATCCGGCGGGAGACGGAGGAGGAAACGGGCTATAAAATCCACGACGTACGGAAGGTCTTCGAGGCGTACATGTCGCCAGGGTCGGTGACGGAAATCCTTTATTTTTTCATCGCCGAATACGAGGCCAACATGAAGGTCAGCGACGGCGGCGGCCACCACGACGAACACGAGGACATCCAAGTGCTGGAACTGGACTTCGACGAGGCGCTGGGCATGGTGAAGTCAGGCGAAATCAAGGACGGGAAGACTATTATGCTCTTGCAGCACCTGCGGCTGGAGGGGGCAATGTAGGACAAAAGGCTCCTAACCAAAAGGGCTGTTTGATATTGCTCGCCACCTGCCTATGACATTGCTTTTTCTGCCATCATTTTATGAAACAAAAAATAGGAACCACCCAGCGGCACGAAAAACAGCAGTGGGAAAAGCACGCCGAACCCAAGCCCGTCCACTGCCCAATTGCTCACCACTGCCCCAATGAAATTGAGGGCAAAACCAAAATAAGACCACTCCTTGACCCTTGCCGGGACGAACGGCAGCACCAAGACCAGCGAGCCAAGTATGCTGAAAATACTGACCATCGGGGCGAAATAGGGCGGGTAGCCAAAATGCTCCATGCCCGCTTTTTGCTCCTCGCTGCCAAAGAAAACCAAGGACATCACCCCGCACCAAAGGAAGATGATAGCGGTACAAATCCAGAAGATGATTTTTTGCTTTTTCATGGTTTTAAATAAGTTTTAGCGACGAGGATAGTCCAGAAGATGTAGCAAAATACCAGCAACCGATTGGCGTAGCCACCAAGTGCCACCACGCCGTCGGGGACGCTTTCAATTGGTGGGGCATCCTTGCCCAGTTGCACACCGGCGTTTTTGAACCCCGAAAACATGACCATCATGGCCAAGGCCATCAGTACCACACTAAACCACGTAGCATGGGTGGACAGGAGGATGGAAGTTTTGCTGCCGCTCCAATTCTCCAAGCCAACCAGATGATACCCGATGAGCAGGGCAGCCACTGGCAGGGTGGGCACACCGAGCGCAAAAGCAAGCCCGTGCTTGGGGTGGTTGATGTCAAACAAGCCGCCCATGATGGCGCCAATGCCTGAAACAAAGAGCAAAATCACCCCCAACGACGCCCATTTCGTGCCGACCACGTTCCAGAGCAGGAGGGCAAGGAAGATGGAACAGGCTCCCCATAAGATGAAAAAAGCGGTGAGAAACCCTTTGTTTTTGCCCGTCGCGTATTCGCTCACCATGCGCCAACTCGGCTGAAATTCCGGGCTGACAAAATTCAATATCAGCAGGCAAAGTAGGGAAAGGCAGCCGGAAGCGATTGATAAATTGGCTAAGATTTTCATGCGTATTACTTTTTTAAATCATTGAGCAATGCCTCCAATTGGTCAAGCGCCATCGTCAAACCCTCCTTCATGCCCATCTGTACGACGGTTTCCAAGTCGGCTAGCGATTGATAGACTACGACCGTCTGGACGAGGGTGCTTTCCGAAAGCTCATCGAACGTGGAGCGCCATTCCGCACGGGGAAGTTCGGGATTCAGGTTGCCCTCCGCATCGCAGAAGCCGTCCCATGCCTTGAAACTTTCTATGGGCTGGATGGTGACGTAGTCCATTCGCCCCCAATGTTCCTCGCCTTCTGGCCCGCACATGGCATAAAGCCAGTGGCCACCTTCGCTGAAGTCCATGCTTTTTGTGCGGGCCACCCACGGTTTTGGGGCGAACCACTGTTCCAAAAGCTCGCGCTTGGTGTGGCAGTCCCAGACCAGTTGGCGGTCGGCTGCAAACTCCCGGCGCACGGTGATGGTGTTGTTTTCCTTGTCCACAAGGAAGTCGAATTGAAGGGTGCTTTTCATGTTTTAGCTAGTTTTAAAGTTTGAAGCAAATCAACGCCGGTTAGTTTTATTTCAATTTAGTGAATGGTTTTCAGCAGGCTTGTCAGGTTGTCAAAAGACATCTTAAACCCTATTTTGAATCCATCGAGCAAATTCTCCAAGCGGACAAGTGATTCATTGTAAATGGTGATCCGCACTTTTGTCATGCCATCTTGTTCGCTGAAAATATGATCCCAGTCAGAGCCAGGCAATTCCAGGTTTTCATCCTTGTCTGCAAAAGCATTTTTCATTTTGAAATTGGTTTTTGGCGTAATGGAAGTATATTCCTGCATTGCCCAACGCTCCTGTCCTTCCGGGCCTATCATAGCATAAAACCTTCGGCCACCAACTTTGAAATCCATGTATTTTGTCTTGGAAACATAAGGTTTAGGCGCGACCCATTGGTCGAGCAGTTCCGGTTTGGTGAAAGCATCCCATACCAGCGAATGAGCTGCCTCAAACTCCATGTTTATGGTTACCGTTTTAGTTGTTTTGTCAACGGCTAAATCGAACAATGAATTACTTGTCATTTTTCTCTGATTTTAAAGATTGAAGTAAATTGTCGAGTTGGTTGAAACGGGTCTCCCAGATGCGACGGAACTGCTCCAGCCAATTGTCAATCTCTTTCATTTTGTCAACATTGAGGTGGTAGTAGATTTCCCTGCCCGACTGCTCCTGGCGCACCAGCTCACATTCGGTCAGCACCTTGATATGTTTTGAAACCGCCTGCCGGGTACTGTCGAAATACTCGGCGAGGCCGTTCGGCGTCATGGCCTGTACGATGAGCAGGCTCAAAATGGCCCTACGGGTAGGGTCGGCGATGGCTTGGAAAACGTCTCTTCTGATGTCCATATCTTTATCATGCAACTAAGTGGTTGCAAATATACGTGCAACCATTTGATTGCACAAAATTATGCTCAAACATTTTTTGAATTATTTTTGAAATGGTACAAAATGCAAGGACTGCAAGCCACTACCTTCGCCCGAAATCTAAGCTTTATGTCCAATTTCATCGCCCCCATCGCCATGTGTATTCTTTGCTTCGGCTGCTCGGTTGGCAATAAGCGTCAACAACCCGCCACCTCCGGCAACCCCATCTTCGAGGGCTGGTACGCCGACCCTGAAGCCCGCATCTTCGGAAAGGAGGTCTGGGTCTATCCAACCTACAGCGACAAGTACGAGCAGCAGGTCTATTTCGACGCCTATTCCTCCACCGACCTCATCACTTGGAAAAAGCACCCCCACATCTTGGATACCGCCGCCGTGAAATGGGCGCACAAGGCCATGTGGGCACCCTCCATCGTGGAGAAGGGCGGGAAGTTCTACTACTTCTTTGGGGCAAACGACATCCAGAGCGACTCGGAACGGGGCGGCATTGGCGTGGCGGTATCGGACAAACCCGAGGGCCCCTTCAAGGACTACCTCGGCAAGCCGCTCGTGGATAAGTTCCACAACGGCGCACAGCCCATCGACCAGTTCGTTTTCAAGGACACGGACGGCCAACATTATCTCATCTACGGCGGCTGGCGGCACTGCAATATCGCCAAGCTGAAGCCGGATTTCACAGGCTTCATCCCCTTTGCCGACGGCACTGTTTTCAAGGAAATAACGCCGGAAGGCTATGTGGAAGGCTCGTTCATGTTCGTCAAGGGCGGCAAGTACTATTTCATGTGGTCGGAAGGCGGCTGGACGGGGCCTGACTACTGCGTGGCCTACGCCATGTCCGACTCGCCTTTTGGACCGTTCAAGCGCATCGGCAAGGTGTTGCAGCAAGACCCCAAAATCGCCACGGGCGCTGGCCACCATTCCGTCATTCAATGGCCCGGCACCGACGATTGGTACATCTTCTACCACCGCCGCCCACTGACGGAAACCGATGGCAACTCCCGGCAGGTCTGCATCGAACGGATGTATTTCGATGAAACAGGGTTTATCAAGCCGATGGTGCTGACGAAGGAGGGGGTGGGTAAGGCCGGGCTGTGATAATCATAGCCAAGATGCCTACGCCTGTAAAAGGTAGGCTGATACTCGGTTCAAGACATCAGTGTTTATGTATATAATTTATTAAACCTTGCTTGGACAAGGTCATTATTTAACCAATTCAATAGAATAGCGCAAAGCTAAATCAACAACCAAAAGCCCCGTCATTGTTTGACAACGCCCCAAGAGAATAATTTACCACCACTGCTGACCGTTAGTAGGTAAGACCCTGAAGGGTGTTGGTGGATGTCCAAACTTAGCCTGTTTTCTCCCATAACGTTGGTCATGCTTCCTTGCTGCAGCAACCTTCCTAAAGGGTCAGTCAAATACCATTGAAATCCAGTGTAAATAGGTGTCGTCCATTCCAGTACAAGCTCACTCACGGCGGGATTGGGGTAACAATGCATGGAATTGGCCCAAGATGGCTGCTCTTGGCTGCTCGTCAGTACATCCACATTGTATGCCACCGTGCTATCGCAGCCGTGGGCACTTGCAAAGTCTAGCACCAAAATGGTATCGTTCAGCAGCACCTGCCCAAACAACTCGACGCCTAATTGCACGGACGTATCCTTTTCGATAAAATAAGTGGGGAACACGGTGTAAACGCTGGTCTGGACAAGTATGCTGTCGCCCAGGTCGGTGGAATCAACCAGGCTGAAATCTTGGCTTAGCACATAGCCGTTCAGTGTATCACCCAAGCAGCCCTCAAACTCTTGTTGCAAAAACAAATAGGGCTTGTCAATGCGGTAGGTATGGGTATTGGTGATGACGGGTTCATTTTGGTCAAAGTAAATGGCGGCTCGGTTGTGGATAAGCGTACCGAGCGGCTGCTCGGTTCGAGGCCGGATGCTGAATTTCACAAAGCCGTGCGAGGCAGCCTCGTTGGTAGTGCTGTCGGGCAATTGGATGGGGTCGAAGCGGAACTGCAAGGTGCCGTTTTGAAGTATTTGCCAATCAAAAGGATGGCTGGCCGAAAGCGGTGCTACGGTTAACGGGTCGAGGAGTGCCGAGAGCGTGTCGAGGAGCATGACCCTAAAGGCGGTGTCGGTACCTGTGTTTTGAAACTTGATGACGTATTTGATGGTCGAATCAGGATGTATCACCCAATCACCGTCACGGGGCTGTGGTATGGCAGTCTTTTCGTTGGGGTCGTAGCTAGCCTGTACGATGCGACAGTCCTGCTCAAAATAGGGGACGTCGGCCAAGATTGGCGGTGTGTAAGCACAAATGGTATTGGGAAGGGCGGATACTTGGGCACAGCGCCGATCGCCGATTTGCGTTTCGCAGTCCAGTGAGAATATAATGTTGATGGTGCCGCACTCGTTTGGTGATAGGTCGCCAAGTTGAAAACTAATCGTATTCTCAATGACGGATTCCGGCAAAACACTTGCCAGCAAAAACTGCATATTGGAATCGAGTGTGACCTGCAAGGAGGCATCCTGCGCTGGCGCTGTGCCGTAATTGCAATAATTGACTATATAATAATTGCCACTGCATCGCCGCAGGAAGGGCGTTGAAATATCCACCCACATCAAGGGGCAGTCGGCCACCTGCTGCACGGGAAGGTCGAGATGGACGGTGTCGGCCCCGTTGAAGGCAACCAGCAGGGAGTCGTCGCAGACCGCAAAATAAGGGTGCATATACCCGGTGTTCACCCGCAGGATGGCAGAGTCCCGCTTTACGCCCGCCGAGTATTCGCCCATTGAATCGGTGGGAAAATAGTAAGTACCGAGGTCGTCCGTTACTTCCACCAAAGCATCCGGCCAACCCGGTTCTGTGGGGTCGAGGGAGCAGTCGTCGGTTTCATCCGAAAACACCTTGCCCAACACATGAAATGGGAAAAAAACATCATCGGCGGAGAGTTTTAGCAAAAAATTATCGCTGACACTGAAATCACCGATGCGCCCGCCCACCACGATACTGCCGTCCGCCAATTCGATGGCATAACCAATGTAAATGAACCAAGCAGAAAGGTTGGGATCGGTATCCGCCCGGATAATGCGCTGCCCCAACAACTCGCCATTGGGGTTCAAAACTTCAAAGTAAAAATAATCGGGGTTGGGCTGCGGGGCATTGATGTCTGTTTTCCGGCAGACCAGCAGGTTGCCATTGGCCAGGCCTTTAACCAAATCCACATAAACCGAGGGCTGTCCGACGATGTCGTGGAAATTTTTCGTCCAGACAATATTCCCCTGCAAGTCAATTTTCACGATGTATTTGGCAAATATGGCATAGCAAAAATCCCCGGCAGGGGCCATACGGAAGAGGTTGCCGTAGCCTGTGGCCTGAAAGCCGCCAGGTAGGTCAAACTCATGATAATCCTCTTTTTGCAGGCTCCCATTGGAGTCAATTTTATAGAGCCACAATTTTGACACCGCCGTATCGGAGTTTGGGTAAAAATTTCCCTGAAACGCACAGAGTAGGCCGCCATCGGAAGTTGGGACGTAAATAGGAGCGGCACCACCGTGCTCGGTTAGGTTGAAATAGGTTGAGTCCCAAACGATGCTGCCATCTGCCTCCAATCGGACGATTTGGATAGGGTAATTGGAGAAAAATGGCTTTGAAAACAGGTCCACTCCGCCGAGCGGGTTCGGCAGCAGGTAATCCACGTCGTAAGGGTACGCAAAACCGGGCTGCTGCGTCAACTGGAGGGAGTCACCAACATGGAAATAGTAGTCATGGTTGGCATAATCGCTGGCAAAAATCCAATCACCATTGGGGGTTTGGATGGAAAAATAGTCAGCCGCCGCTTGGTTATTTATGTCGAAGGTGGTGGAGTCCACCTGCAGCACCACCCCATCGGGTGAGATTTGGGTGAGCAGTATCCGCGGTGCAACCGCACCGAACTGGGTGGAGACCGTGACGAAATTGCCGATGGGGTCTTGACCAAGGGCAGTCAATCTTTCCCCGTTGTTGCCAGGGAAGAATTGGGTGTACCACTGTTGAGCTGAAACTTCTGTGCAGACAGCAAAAATAGTCGAGAACGCAACGAGGAAAATCCGCATGGTGTATTGATTGATTTAATGATGTCTTAATTCGAAAAATTGCCGACTATAATGGACGGCTGTATCAGCTTCCTTCTCTTCGAAAGTGCCATAATCCTAAACACTGGTTTAACAGTGCAATGGTTTTAGCTACAAAGATATTGTTTGGTTGTGAGGGTGGGATGTTTTGTGAATACTGAGATATATAGATATTTGATTCAAATCTGTTCTCCCCTTTGGGAGAGACAGCGAACCATTGCATCTGTTTATGATAGGAAAGGCCTTGTAGCAGCGTAGTAAAAATAGGCTATCCCAAAACATTTTTGCCTCAAAACTTGTATCCTTCCCGAAAAATCAACTTCCGCATGATTCGCCAGCACATTGAAGCCAAGATTGGGAAACCACTCACCGACGAGGAATTTGACTACTTCTCCAAACTGCTGCGCCACAAATCGGTGGGGCCGAAGGAAGTGCTCATCCATGCTGGCGACCGTTGCAGCAAGCTCTATTTCGTGGAAAAAGGGGCGCTCCACTCCTTCCTCACCGATGATGCGGGCAATGCCCACGTGGTGCAACTGGCCTTCGAGGGGCATTGGATTTCGGACATGTACAGCTTCCACATGGACAAGCCCGCACTTTTCACCGTGGAGACCTTGGAGCATTGCGAGCTGATTGTCTTTGAAAAAACCGCCATTGCCGAAGCCTGCGACAAGCTGCAAAAGATTGAGCGCTTCTTCCGCATCTTGGCGCAAAACGCCTACGCCGCCGCCCAGTACCGCATCGCCCGAAGCTTCAGCGCCGACACCGAGGCTCGTTACTTGGAACTCATTGCGAAGCACACCGACATCGTGCAGCGGGTGCCGCAGTTCCTCATCGCCTCGTACCTGGGGGTGAAGCCGCAGTCCCTCAGCCGCATTCGCAAGCAGATGGCCGAACGGCGCTGAGAACCTGCTTTTGAACGAAGTTAACATAAGTGAATGACGCCTTCCCTACCCTACCCACATCTTTGCACCAGCAAAATCAAAAATCGGCAATGGCCAATACAACAAAATGGGTACTCGACCCAGCGCACAGCGAAATCAATTTCACGGTTCGGCACATGATGATTGCCAAGGTAAAGGGCAGTTTCAAAAGCTGCGAGGCCACTGTGCTGTCTGACGGCGAAGATTTCCGCAAGGCGGAAGTTGAGGTGAAAATCGACGCCGCCAGCCTCAGCACCAGCCAAGCCGACCGGGACGCCCATTTGCGCAGTGCCGATTTTTTTGACGTGGAAAACCACCCGACCATCACCTTCGTGGGCGGTTCCTGCTGCCGCTTCGACCCCGAAAACTATCGGTTAGCAGGCAACCTGACCATCCGGGGCGTGACAAGGGAAGTGTCCCTCAGCGTGGAGTTCGGCGGGGTGGGCAAAGACCCTTGGGGCAACGAGAAAGCGGGCTTTTCTATCACGGGCATCGTGAACCGCAAGGACTACGGCCTCGTCTGGAACGCCCCCCTCGAAGCGGGCGGGGTGCTCGTCAGCGACGAGGTGCACATCGAATGCGAGGTGCAGTTTGTGAAGCAAGCTTAGTCATTAGTCATTTACAGTCATTGGTCATTTTGCTATTTACCTCAATGACCCAATGACAAATGGCAAATGACATTTTAATAATTCACCATTTTAATTCTCAACATGAAAAATTTGTTTTTTCTTTCAATCCTGGCCATCGCTGCCTTTGCTTTCACCACTGTGAGCGACTACACCGTGGACACTGCTGCCAGCAACGTCGCCTGGACAGGCGAAAAAGTGACCGGCAAGCACACCGGCAACGTTAAGCTCAAAAGCGGCTCGCTCCAAATGCAGGACGGCGTGCTCAAGGGCGGTTCCTTCGAAATTGACATGAACAGCATCACTTGCACAGACCTCGAAGGTGAGTACAATAACAAACTGATAGGCCACCTCAAATCGGATGATTTCTTCGGCGTAGCCAACCACCCGACTTCCAAGTTCGTCATCACCCGTGCCATCCCAACGGACACCAAAGGCAATTACAAGGTCATTGGCAACTTGACCATCAAGGAAACCACGAAGGAAATCAAGTTCTTTGCGAACGTGAACACTGCCAGCGGCAAGCCAACCGCCACGGGTAAAATCACGATTGACCGTTCTGAGTTCAACGTGAAGTATGGCTCTGGCTCTTTCTTTGACGGCCTTGGCGACAAGACCATCTATGATGAGTTCGACCTCAACGTGACGTTGGTGAGCAAGTAATTACCAGTGAATAGACTTTAGATTTTAGACAATAGACTTTAGATAGGGCTGAACCGATTGCCATCTAAAGTCTATTGTCTAAAGTCTATTGTCTAAAGTCTAAAGTCTCTCAATGCCACAATCGTAAATCTACGACATGAACCGCAGTCAATTCCTCAAACTCATGGCAACCATCCCGCTCGCCACCTCGGCAATGAAACTCAGCTGCTTGGACAGCGCCACCAGTGGCTTTTCCAACACGGACAAGATGCCCGTCCTCTTCCTCGGCCACGGCAGCCCGATGAACGCCATCGAGGAGAACGAGTTCGTACAGGGCTTCCGCCAAATAGGCAAGGAAATCCCACGTCCCAACGCAATACTCTGTGTATCAGCACATTGGGAGACCAGCGGCACTTGGGTGACTGCGATGGACAAACCGAAGACCATCCACGACTTCGGCGGCTTCCCACAGGCGCTGTTCGATGTGCAGTACCCAGCGCCCGGCAGCCCCGAATTGGCCATGGAAACAAAGGAACTTATCAAGTCCGCCCAGGTCGGGCTGGACGACCACCAGTGGGGCCTCGACCACGGTGCTTGGTCGGTCATCAAGCACCTCTACCCAAATGCCGACGTGCCCATCATCCAGTTGAGCCTCGACGTGCGCCGCACCCCGCAGCAGCACTATGAATTAGCCAAGGAAATAGCGGCGCTCCGCAACAAAGGCGTGCTCATCGTGGGCAGCGGCAACATGGTGCACAACCTGCGCATGGCCGCTTTTGACAAAATGAACCTCGACAACTACGGCTATGACTGGGCCATTGAGGCCAACACGAAGTTCAAGCAGTACATCGCCGACGGCGACCACCAGCGCCTCATCAACTACACGGCAGAGGGCCGTCCGTTCCAGCTTTCCATCCCGACGCCGGAGCATTACCTCCCGCTACTTTACGCACTGGCCTTGAAGGAGGAAAAGGACGAAATCAGCTTCTTCAACGACAAGGCCGTGGCCGGGTCACTGACGATGACCTCGGTGCGGATTCAGGGGGCGTGAGTTGATTTACCCTGTCTGCCGACAGGCAGGGATTTACGATTCAAGGCTTTTCCCGCCCCACGAACCGCTCCTCCCCCTTGAGAAATCCAATGGCCCTTGCAACATTGCGTTCCACACTCTCTTCTGATTTCAGGTGGGCGATATAGCGCACGATTTCCAACTGGCGGGATGGGCTCAGGCTTTCAAACTTGGCCTTGGCCACTGGGTTTTCATCCAAAGCGGTTTGTAGCTTTTGGTGTATGGGGATACTCCGGTCTTCGGGGTCGTATTCGATGCTCACTTCTACCTTCTCCCCTACCCTTCTGGGCGAATCTTTCAGCATGACCATATTGATGTAAAGCCGCCACGCCCCGGCGTATTTCACGAGGGTTTGGCGATAAGGTTTCCCGTTAATAGTGCCTTTGATTGGCACTTTCCCTTTATGTTGGCCCGCCTGGGCCAATAGCCCTGCAAGCACCTCCTCCGGTAATAACACGAAGGGATTGCCTACGATGATGTCAATGGTTGCTTGAAAAATCACCATATCTTACACGCCTTTTTTACGACCGTCAGCCGTCAGCCGTCAGCAAAACAGGTTCCCTCAAAATCGTCCTCAGCTTCTCCGGTTCCGTGTTGCGAAAATCGGACAAATAAATCTCATGGTGCAGGCCGTTCTTCAAAAAGCCGTTGGCTTGGCAAAAATCGAGCAACTGCGCCAGCGTCTGCGGCTCGGTGCTGAACGGACCAATGTGCATCATTTGGGCGCATTTGCCCTCCGTCATTTTAAAGAACTCAATATTGGTGGCGAGGGCGATTTTCTTTTTTGAAACAACCTCCTTGGCGCAGCCAATGGCCACGGCCGCTTCCACGTAGTCCGGCAGGCGGATGAGCAGGCGGTACTCCCACTCGCTGCGGGGCACCTGCTGTGGTGCTTCCGACATGGAGGTTGCCAAACCGGGCCTCATCGAACCACCAAAGCCCTTCGAGTTTGGGCACTGCGAAGTCTTTGCCCTCCCCTTTGTAATGGAACTTGACGGCGTAGGCCGTTGCATACAATGCCTGAATCCGCTCCGAAAAATCAGCCCCAGACGGGTCGCCCTTACCGAGGATGGACAGGTACTGGGCAGGTTCGAATTCCACCACCTGTGGCTTGGTGGCCGCCGTGTAATAGGCTTTGTAGCGCTTGGTTAAATCCAGCTTTTCCATATTCTTCTTCTTTTTTGTTTGCAAAATCATTCGGGGAAAACATTGAATGAGTATTCCTTGAGTAATTTTCTCAAAATTCCTAACCTTCACTGACAGCCTTATGTCAGTGGCGATGGAGATATTTGTCAATGAAAAGGATGACTATCTTGCGCCATCGCATTTTCACCATAAAAAACAGCGCACATGAAAATACAGGCATTCACCTTCGCAATGGCCGCACTGCTGGCCTTCGCTTTTCCATTGAAAACCAACGCCCAAGACGGCTGGGTGGAACTCATCAACGGCAAGGACATGATGGGCTGGCGAGCCAATGAAAACACCGCCACTTGGACCGTGGAGGGCGGCCTACTGGCGGGCGTCGGCAAGCGCTCCCACCTGTTTTACGAAGGCGAACACCTTCGGGACGGCTTCAAAAACTTCGAAATGGAAGTGCAGGTGCGCACCTTCAAGCTCGCCAATTCGGGCATTTATTTCCACACCAATTTTCAAGAAGAAGGCTGGCCGGGCACGGGCATCGAGATTCAGGTGAACAACTCGCACATTGGCGAAGGCACCTACGTTGAACTAAAGAAAATGGGCAGTCTCTATGGCTACCGCAATATTTACAAGACCTTCTCCAAGGACGACGAATGGATGACGGTGAAGGCAAGGGTGGAGAGCGATCGAGTACAGGTATGGGTGAATGGCCTACAGACTGTGGACTACCGACAGCCCGCCCGCACTTTTAGTCGGCTGCGGCGGCTCTCGAAAGGCACGTTTGCAATGCAAGGCCACGACGACCATAGCCGGATGCAGTACCGCAGCTTCCGGGTGCGCCGCCTGCCCGACGACGCCAGTTCCGGCCTCACCGCCCCCGATTTTGGCGTCTGGCACGATACGCTGATGGCCATGCAGGGCCGAAATTTCCCCTTCATTGACTTGAACCCACCAGCAAACTTGACAGCGCTGGAACTGACCGACTATGTGCGGGCAACGGGCATCAATGCCGCCTTCGTCAAAAGCCCCAAAAAGGCCAACCAACTGGGGGCTGCAAGTGGGCTGCCGCTTTTCACGGGCATGAAGGTGACGGCCAAAAACATCGTAACACAAACCAATTCGATGGCCGATTTTGTCATCGGCGAAAGCACGGACATGCAATCGGCGAAGGCATTGCTGGGTAGCGGGAAAATCCAAGTCTGGTCGGACAAGGGCCGGGTGCTCACCGCCCAAACCGCTGGCGAACTCTTGAACCTTGCGAAGCAAAAAAATGTGGCCATCGAGATTGACAACGCAACCCGCCACCCTTCCGTGGAAGTGTTGAGAATGGCCAAGGCCAAGGGCTGCAAGTTCACCATGAGCGGCCTCGTTCCGAAGGAGAAAATGGAGCAGTCTAGCTATGTTTTTGAGGTGCTCAAAACCGCTGGGCTGGATTATAAGGACTTTTATGTGCCGGGGATGTAAGGGGATTTACGATTGGTAACCATGTCGCTTTGTCATTGCCGTAGGCAAACTGCGACGTCATGCGGGAAGCCACGATGTGACACACACCGTGACGCTGCGGGTCGCCTACGGCGATGACAAAGCGGCGAGTACCTTGACGCACACCTTGACATCGCAGATTGTCTTCGACAATGACAAAAATGACCCTTGAGTTTTCGTATTAACTCCAGCCCCCCATCAACCCTTATCAACCACATCAACTTTATCAACCTAAAACATGAACCGCACCGACCGCCTCATGGGCATCGTCGCCCACCTGCAAAACAAGAAGTACCAGACCGCCGAGGAGCTGGCCGAGCACTTCGGGATGAGCGTGCGCACGGTGTATCGTGACCTGCGGGCGATGAACGAAATCGGTGTGCCCGTGGGCTTCGAGGCGGGGCGGGGCTACCACATCGTGGGCGGATACTTCCTGCCGCCCGTGTCGCTGACGGCGGAAGAGGCCAATGCGCTGGCGCTGATGGAGCCGCTGGTGGTGCGCTTCGCAGACAAGAGCATCTTGCAGCATTATGGCACGGCCCTCTCAAAGATAAAACAGGTGCTGGGCAATACGCAGCGCCGGAATTTGGAGCAGATACAGCAACAGGTGTCGCACTACATCCCCGACGACTACGCCCACCTGCTGCCCAGCACCGACTACCTGACGACCATCCAAAAGGCCATCATTGACCAACGCATCCTGCGCATTGAATACACCAACCTGAAGGACGAAGCCAGCGCCCGTGAGGTGGAGCCTATCGGCCTTACGTTTTACTCCCTCAACTGGCACCTCATCGCCTGGTGCCACCTGCGCAAGGAGTACCGTGACTTCCGCACGAGCCGGATAACGTCCTTGAAGCTGAGCTTGGAGCCGTTCCGCATCAAAGAACACCGGTCGCTGGGCGATTATTTGAAGGATTTGGAGGTGCTGGAGCGGCATCATAGGCGGGGCGAATAGAAGGTTATGCGTTGGAGGGCAAGGTTTTGGCCATGCCTCGCCAGCTTGACTTGGTACCACGACACGCCAAGGGCGCAAACACTGATGAACGAGGCCATGAGCGCCACGCTGGTGCGCTGCTGCACTTGCCGGAAGAACCCGGCGATGGTCGAAAAGATGGGTTTGGGCTTTGTTTTCATGGGGTGAGGATGGGGAAAGATGGGGATTTATCGTACTCCGAAACTCCAGTTTCGGAGCCACGCATAGTTAGCTTACTTGACACCGGAACTGGGGTTCCGGTGTACGAGGGGGCACTGCATAAACGACATGCCTACCCTATTTCCATTCCATTCCCTATCTTCACCCCCATAAATAAACCGACCCATTCATGGCACTGAAATACATCATAGACGTAGTAAAAGAACCGATACAAGAACAGGTAGTACAGACGATAACGGAACTGGCTGTTACCAAGGGCTGGGAAGCCTTGCAAAAAAGCCACAAGGTGCTGTCCATCTTGAAAAAGCTGAAGCTCGTCAACCTTGCCGAAGACTTTGGGGTGGTCTATGTCCATGCACTGGCAGAATACGGGGCCGAGAAGGAACCCAAGGAGTTGGTGCAGTTATTCGCCCTGCCCACGGTTCGGGAAGCCCTTGAAAACGACCACCGCAGCGGCTCCTCTACTTTCACGGCAGAAGTAGAACACCAACTACATACCAGCCCACAACTGACGGCGCTAAAGCCACACTACCCGCATGTGCAATCCCTGCTTTCCGAAATCAAGGAGTTTAAGGACACCGTGGAATATGTGCAAATGCAAGCCGCTAACCCTTTCGCCCTAAAGCAATACAATGAGGTAAAAAAAAGCCTTGACCAACTCCTCGAAGAAAAGCATCGCAACAGCTTCGAGGGGCAGGTGGAGCGCTATCTTGATAAGCAGATTGTGGCGTTTGAGCAGAAGTATTTGGAGGGAGGGAAGTATGTTGATTTAAATGGGAAAAAGAACGTTCCATACATAGCTTTTGACTCTGGAGGTTTTGTGAAAAGGCCAAATGAAGACATAAATTTCGATTATGAAGTCTTGGATGCTGAACTCTTATTTTGTCCCCTCGACAACTTTATCAAAGACTGGTTGAGAGACTCCACCTCCCGCCTCCTCGTCATCATGGGCGAATACGGCACAGGCAAGACCACTTTTGCCAGCCACCTCACCCACCAGTTGGGCTGCCAATACCGGGGGAAAGGCAGCACAGGCACTATCACGGATGAAAAGCAAAGGATTCCCCTTTACCTTCCCTTGCGCAATTTCGGGAAGGACATCGGGAGCTTCGTGAGCGACCAGTGCAGTAATGACCACGGCATCACCACCCTGCATTTTGGGGAGTTCAAGCAGCGGATGGGCGAACTGCTGGTCATCTTCGACGGCTTTGATGAAATGACGCAGCGGGTGGACGCCGTGGAGAAGCGGGAAAATTTTGCGAAGCTGAACCGCCTGCTGGAAGAGAACCCCACCGGCAAGTTCATTCTCACCTGCCGGGAAGAATATTTCCAATCCAAGGAAGAACTGCAAGCCACTTTCCGCAGCGAGGCGGGGCTTGAACTTGTTTACCTGCTGCCCTTCGACGAGGGGCAAATCAAGCAGTTCCTCCACTCGCATACCGATGACCCCGACACTTACTGGAAGCAGATTGACAAAACCTTCGACCTGAAGGACTTGGCCAAGCGCCCCGTGCTGCTCGAACTCATCATCAACTACCTGCCCAAGCTCCTGCGGGAGAAAAAAGGCGAGCGCATACGGGCCAGCGACCTCTACAAAGCCTGTATCGAAGAAGAACTCAGCCGGGTGGCCGATAAGTTGAACACCATACTGCCCGGCCCCGCACGGCTTGATATTCTGAAACGCCTCGCCGCTTGGATGTATGTAAACGATACCCTCAGCTTCGATACCCGTCAAATAGGCGAGGAACTGAAACTACAAGAGGTTTTCAAGGTCAGCAGTGAATGGGAATACGAACGCCGACTGAGTGAATTCCTGACTTTTACCTTCCTACTTCGGGAGGACGACTACCAGTTCCGCATCTCCCATAAATCGTTCCGGGAATACCTCGCTGCGCTGGTTCTCACAGACGAGGTGAATAAAAAAGACATACTTCATTTCCCGAAAAAGAAGATAAGTAAAGAGGTGCAGAACTTTATGCTGGAGCAGGGGCTTGAGCAAAAAAACTTGCTGTCGCTGGTGAAGACTGCCAAAAGCCCCGAAGCTGAATGGCAGGGAACCAATGCGGCTAATCTGTTGCTGGCTTTGGACAAGGAAGCGTTGGCAGAGCAGAATTTGTCGGATTGTGTGTTGAGAGAGGTGGATTTCCAATTAGCCAATTTATCGGAAACATCCTTTCATGGGGCTTCGCTAATAGACTCAACCTTTTCTGGAAGCATAATTAATGCAGAAGGATTGACTAAAGCAGATTTTACAAACGCTGAATTGGTTTTGTACTTGCACAGTGCCTCTTCGCTGAATGGAATTGAAAAAATCAAAGGTGCGAAGCGGCTTGATTGTTCGATAAACTACATAAGTGACCTTTCGCCAATTAAAGGGTTGACTAATTTACAACGGTTGGATTTTCAACATAATAAAGTACAAGACCTAACTCCAATTGCTGGATTAGTTAATTTGGAACAGCTTGTCTGCTTTGATAATAAAGTCTCAGACCTTTCTCCCGTCGCCGATTTGTTAAATCTTAAAAGATTTTTCTTTGAAAACAACGAAGTAAAAGACCTTTCTCCTATCGCTGGACTATTGAATCTTGAATTTGTGATTTGTGATTCAAATAAAATCAATGATTTATCTCCTGTTGCAGGACTTGTAAATTTAGAAAAACTTAGATGCTCCTCTAACCAAATCTCAGATTTAACGCCTATCGTTGGGTTATCAAATCTAGAATCGCTATCCTGCGATTTCAATCAAATTTCTGACCTAGCTTCAATAGCTGGTTTGACCAATCTAAAACAACTTTTTGTTATCACAACCAAGTTTCTGACCTATCACCTGTCGTCGGGTTAAAAGGTTTGCAATGGATTTCTTGTTCTTTCAACCAAATCAGAGACCTAACACCTGTCGCTGGGCTGCATAACTTGCAACTTTTAGAATGTGGCTCCAACCAAATCGCTGATATCACTCCCGTCGCTGGGCTAGCAAACCTTGTACGGCTTTACTGTGACAACAATCCAATCACTGACCTATCCCCTTTGTATGGCTTGAAAAACCTGCGGGAACTCCAATTGTCCAAAGGCCAGTTTTCAGAAAAGGCATTGGCAGAATTGCGAGAGGCATTACCGGGGCTGGAGATTAAGTTGGTGTGAGGAAGTTTTATATCGCTCCTCATTCGACAAAGGACCTGGCCTACCTCACCAAAAAGAACGCCCGAAACACCTCAAACTCCGCCCGCTCCTGTTCTACGAACCGCTCAAAAAGCCGCTCGCCTACCTGTGCTTTTAAAGCAGAAATGCCCACATCAATCAATCGAAGGCCGTTGGGCGTGAGGAAGATATTGTCGTAGGACATGCCGGGCATATTGGAAGGTCGCTGGAGGTCACGGTGGACGAAGCCCGCACGGTGGAGTTGCGCCAGTTCATCCTCAAAAACATCGAGCCAGAGCAGGCGCTTCTCCTGTTCGTAGGCCCGGAAATCGAGCGGGTAGAGCCGTTCCATCACCAGCATCTCGCTGTCGTTCTCGAACTCATCCAAACGCACAAACCGGACGACCAGCCCGTTCACGGCATTGGCGAACTTCATCTTCTCCGCCTCCGAGCCGATGTCGGAGCGGGTATCGCCAAAAAACAACTTGCCCACCTCTGTATCGGACAGGGCGATGACGGTATTGTTATCGCCGGTGGAAAGTGTTCGAGGGTGGCGATTTGGCATGACGGAATTTGTACTTATCAAGCAAAGGTACAATGAGATCATTTATGCGGTGCAATCGAAGGATTTCTTTTCTTTGCCCCCCAAATGCAAGACCCACTCCACGAACTCCATTCCCTCCTCGACCTCCTGCGCCTCGAAAAGCAGAAGGACTTCGAGCAGTTCCAAGCCTATGTGCAGCGGCTGCCGCTGCCGGAACGGGTGGCGGAGGGCTATGCCTGGCACCCGGTGGAGGTGGATAAAACGGGGTTTACCTACGGCGAGCGGGCCTTCGTCACCGTGCAGCGCACCAAGGCGACGCTCGTGCCGCACCAGTTCAGGGCGGGGCAGCCGGTGCGGTTCTTTACGGCGGCGGCGGTGGACGACAAAAGGCCGGAGCAGTCGGGCGTCATCCACTCCATTGCCAAGGGCAAAATGAAAATCGTGCTGAACGCCAAGGACCTGCCCGACTGGGTCAACGCTGGCTCGCTGGGCGTGGACCTGGAGTTCGACGAGCGCAGCTATGTGGAGATGGAAAAGGCCATGAAGCGGGTGATGGAGGCCAAGCCCAACAGCCGTTTGGCGGAGCTGCGGGCCGTTTTGTTGGGACAAAAACCCGCCCATTTCCAGGAGCTGCCCTATGTGGAAATCCCGAAGCTGAACGAGGCCCAGAACCGGGCCGTGAACGAAATCCTCGCCGCCTCCGACGTGGCGGTGGTGCATGGCCCGCCTGGCACGGGCAAGACGACGACGCTGGTGCAGGCCATCCGGCAGCTTTGCAAGACGGAGAACACGGTGCTGGTCTGCGCCCCCAGCAACTCCGCCGCCGACCTGCTCACCGAGCGCCTCAGCGACGAGGGCTTGCAGGTGCTGCGCCTCGGCAACCTCTCACGGGTGGAGGACAGCATCGTGCGGCACACGCTGGAGGCCCAGATTGCGGCGCACCCCGAAAGCAAGAACATCAAGAAGGTGCGGATAGAGGCGGCGGAGACGAGGCGGCAGGCGCAGCGTTTCAAGCGGCGCTTCGGGCAGGCCGACCGGGAGGAGCGCAACCACCTCTTCCGGCAGGCGGGCGAACTCAGCGGTTGGGCCAATCGGCTGGAAGACCTGCTGACGGAGCAAATCCTGGACTCGGCACAGGTCATCACTTGCACGCTCGTAGGCAGTACACACAAGGCGCTGGGCACCCGCCATTTCCGCACGGTGGTGATTGACGAGGCAGCGCAGGCATTGGAACCCGGCACCTGGATTCCCATCACCCGTGCGAGCAAGGTGGTGCTGGCGGGCGACCCTTTCCAGTTGCCACCTACGGTGAAATCGGAGCAGGCCCGTCGGGCTGGGCTGTCCATCACGATGATTGAAAAATGTTTGCAACGCATCCCCCGCACAAGCCTGCTCACGGTGCAGTACCGCATGAACCACCGCATCATGGAGTTCTCGAACCAATGGTTCTACCAAGGCAAACTGACCGCCGCCGAGGACGTTGCGGAGCATACCCTCGACATCGAGGCGCACGCCCCCGTGCTGTTCATTGACACGGCGGGCACGGGCTTCGAGGAACGATTTAACGAAAAAACGCAAAGCCGCTTCAATCCCGAAGAGTTCCAATTGCTCTGCGAGCACCTGCTGCTGCTGCTCGCCGCCCACGAGGGCAAGGAACTGCCGAGCATCGCCCTCATCTCCCCGTACAAAGAGCAGGTGATGCACATGCAAGATACCGTGGCCGAGGACAGCGCCTAAAGGATAAAGGCTTGGACATCAACACGATAGATGGCTTCCAAGGGCAGGAGCGGGACGTGGTCTATATCTCCCTCGTGCGCAGCAATGCCAAATGCGAAATCGGCTTCCTGACCGACTACCGCCGCATGAACGTGGCCATGACCCGTGCCAGGAAATTGCTCGTCATCGTGGGGGACAGCGGGACGGTGGGGGCGGATTTGTTTTACCAGGCGTTGTTGGAGTATTGCGAGACGCATGGGGGGTACCAGACGGCTTGGGAGTATATGATGAAGTAGCGTCGGTTTTAGCCGGCGTCGGGAAGTAAGCCCAAATGCCAGCGGTGAGGTAGCGGTCAAGCAAGGTTATTGCCCCAAGCCTAAATCCTTCTTCAGCAGTATTTGGTGAGCGGTCCTCACCTCGTAGGTGCGAACGGACTCCCTAAAACCCCTCAAAAACCAATGGCGCTGAATTGTCTCATAATCGGATTTACTGACGCTAAGGTAAACCGTTGAATCGGTCAGGCTTTTCCCTTGTTCCAACAAGAAAACCTCATCTGGCAGGTGGGTGCTGGCATTGAACCTAATCCCGGGGTATTCCTTCAATTCAAAGCTCATGAAGCCATTCGGCCCGTAGTCCCTTTTGCGCTGCTTACCGTGGCCTTCCTTGTAAACCCCCGACACTTCCACGGTTTCCCCTGCCTTAAATGGGAACTGCGCCCTGAAAAAACCATCGCATTCCCGATAGTAAAGGCCCCCAAAAACAGATAAAGCGATAATTATGACCAACCATATAGTGCCCCACCAACTAAAGCCGGAACTACAGCCTTCTGCTTCTACTACGGGTTTTTTCACCTTCAACCATTCCAATAATTCAAGATACCCAGGCTGTTTTTTTACACTGACCAGCTTATCCTTCATATCCATATAAACATTGATGGTTTCCCATGATTCGTGCAAAGTGAATCCGCTAATCCTATCGAAAGGAATCTCCCTGCGCCTGCCCAATCGTCTTCTATATACGATGGCCTTTCTCTCCATATCGATTTTAACAACGAAGCATGGGTATGTCCGATAAAACAGTATTGGCAGGGCAAATAACAGCGTTTTCAGCAGGAAGACCATTTCCATTTCTTCATAATTGAATAATAGCAATGTCGCCAGCAAAAGGTAAAGCCCCAAGATGAAAAAAAATGAATCGGAGATGGTCGAAAGCCACCACTTCAACTCCGCTTTTGAAAGGTTGATTTTCTGCATGGCTCAAATTTAGGATAAAACCGTTGGCACAAGGATGGAAGTGCCGATTTTGCTTTTGTTTAACATCGGTTCCTATTTAGGGATGTCCCTTCTGGAAAAACACCTTATATTTTGCCGTTGCGGCAATTGTGTTGCTTGGTTTTTCATCGGGAACACCTTGTAGAACGTCTCGAAATCGTCGCTGCGGAGGTCTATAACTTTGAACCAAGGTGCTCTATGGTTCGGATAAAGCTATCAAAATGGGGGCACGCTTGCCTGATTTTACCAAGCCCAATGTCTTTGGCGATGATTATGCCGTCCTCCACTTTGTCATAGCGTTTGTTGGTGACTGCCTCTAATCGTTTTGAAGGAGCCGTCAATGGGCTATCGTTGATGTGTTCAGGTGTTTCGAAGGCATTGCGGATAGCTTCAAAACTGCCTTTGGGAATAGGCAAATCCAAACTTAGCCAATCTTCCATCATCTGAGTGTCAGAAAACAGCAGTGCCTCGAATTCATGCAATTGAAAATATGGGATAAACTTGTGGTTGTGAAGGTTTGGGGACGAAAGCACATCCTGCTTCACTGCATTTTCGATGGCCAATACTTTCTCTACTGGGGCCAAATGCTTACTATCCTTGTAACCTGGGTATTTTTTTGACATTCCGTACAAATCAACCAAAGTAGTGAGGTAGGCATCTTGGTCGTTGTTCAACCACTCAATAATATTGTACTTCAAACGACCATAAGTAAAGCCACCATCCAAACTGCTGCCAGAAACAACTATTTCTCTTTCAATAAAGTGAGGGTAAAGGATACGTGACACAAAGAGTTTCTCGGTAATTCCTTCACACAGGACATTGACTCGTATCATAGGTTTCCTCCAATTAAGTTTTTTTGCCAAATTTCCCCAAGCGAGTACTCATCAATCCATTTTTCCAATTTTTCCTCGTCAAGCCGGGTAAAGAAAGAAGCACCGTTTTTATGCTCCACGACAATAATATCGTTCGCCTCAAACTCGGAAACCAAGTTGGGTGATTGGGTGGAGACAATAAGCTGTGCAGCATGTGAAGCCTTCCTGAACAACCCAGCAAGTATTTGAATAGCCATTGGATGAAGGCCCAATTCCGGTTCATCCAATAGTATCAAGCTCGGCAGTTTGGGTTGAAGCAGCAAAGTGGCAAGGCAAATAAACCGTAAAGAGCCATCAGATAAGTCATCGGCAGTAAACTCCATGTCGGAATGGATATCCGTCCATCTCAATAGAATCGTATCATTGTTTTCAGCATCAGGAAGCAGGTAAAAGTCTTTGAAAAAAGGAACAACCAACTGCACCGTCTTGACAATCCGCTGGTAATGCATGGGGTGCTGTTTTAGCATAAGAAACAAAAAAGCAGCAAGGTTTGAGGCATCTTCCCGTAGGTAGTCAGCATCTGTAATTTTACCCTTTTTCTTTACCAAAGCGGAGTCGCTGGTATCGTGAAAATGATATACACGCCATGTCTTGAGTATATCGTAAACGTATTTTCCAACGCCCCATCCTTTCTGGCGTGTGTATTCGGCCAAGTCAGATTCAATTACGGTTCTATTAATGTTTTCAGAGTATCGTTTGCTAGGTTTTGTGTCTAATCCCACGAACTCCTCCTCAAATAGCAGTTTATCTCCTTGGCCGGGCACTAATCGAAAAGCATAGTGATTTGGTGAAACATCGATGTCAACAAAAAGCCGTTGAGTTACCTTTGACCCATAATGAAGCATCTTGTTCGCTCCTCCTTTGCGGGCTACGAAAACCTGCATACGCTCCTCTACAAGCTCACGAATGAACTTGAAGAGGCCGATAAAATTGGATTTGCCCACGCCATTCGCTCCAATCAGCACGTTCAGGTTGTTCATTGGCAAATCCAATTCCTTGATGGACTTGAAGCCTAATACCTTGATATTATTTAACCGATGTGTTCTTTCCATTTTTTGCAAACAAAAAATTTTAGCAAAGTAACTGCTTTTTGAATAATGAAGGTTCAACACAGGGTAAACAAGCACCCTGATTTTTTCCAAATAAACACCTCCGGCAAGGTTCTTTTTCAAGAAAAATCAGAGATTTGACTCCCGCAAACGATTTAACTTACTATGGAAAACACCTTCACCACCAAACTCCGCTACCGGGGCCGCCTCCGAACCCCCGCCGAGGTGCACGCCCTCATCCATGAAACCGAGGACATCTGCCGCACCAATGGATGGAAGTACCACCTTTGGGACAAGGACTGGGCTAAGCCCGCCTCCCTTCACATGGAAGCATCGGATAAAGGGCTAAACTTCAAGGGCCATGCCCCGCTCAAAGGCATCAACTTTAGCGTTGGTCAGTCCGAGAGCGTCTGGCTCACCTTCACGCCCGATGGCATCCTGCATTCCTTGATGACCCTCGCCGAACCTGACTTCACGGGCGACGACGTGGACATGCCCTGGGAGCGGGTAAAAACTTGCTACGACGGGCCTGCCACGCACCTCGCCTTATGCAAGCTGTTCCGCTACCTCGCCGACAAATACTTCGACGTGTTCGAGGTGATGGACGAGTCGGGCTACTGGGCGCATGGCGACGATGCCCGGTTCACGAATTGGTTGGAGGATATAGTCCGCAGCTTCCAGCAATTTCAAGCGGAATTGGACGCATTGGCAGAAGACGACAGCCTTAGCCCATCAGAGCACCGCAAGCGGATGCGGCAACTGCTGGATGGGTATGGGGATAAGTTCCGGGTGGGAGAATAAGGCAATCCAAGCCCTTACCCCTCTCGTGAATTTGAATGGACAAAATTCGGGTAGGGCAAATAATCGGCCTTAGTGCCACGCACATTTGAGATATTTGCCCAAAATTATCAACCCATTTTTCCAAAAATCATGAAGAAAATAGCCCTGCTGTACTGCCTATTCTCATTTTTTTTCAACGAAAAAAATACTGCTCAGGCCCAGCCCCAACTCCATGCCCAAGGCCGCTTCGTGGGCTACAAGGACTCTACCGGCCAGTGGCTCGTCCCACCTCAGTTCATTTCCATCGAGGAGCCTTACTCCAACCGGATGGTCGTGCAGGACGGCACAAAAAACTACGGACTCATCAACGGAAAGGGTGAGTTCATCATCCGCTGCGAGTACCAGCAACTGGAAAAACAAAAAATGCGGGACAGCACCCGGCTGTTCCTCGGCGGGTATTTGGCTTCAAAAAACGGGCTGTGGGGACTCGTGGACACGCTCGGCCAAGCCATCGTGCCGGTGGAGTTCGAGACGGGCAAATGGCTCAACAAGTCCACCCTCTATTTTTACCGAAGGGGACGGCAACTGGCGTTGGACGACAAGGGCAAAACGCTTTTTGAGGGCGACTACCAGTACGCCGAAATGAACAGTGCGCCCCAGCTCAATACATGGTACTTCGTGGCCATGAAGGACGACAAGATGGGCCTCATTGACTGGGACCACAACATCGTCCTGCCCTTCGAGCACGAGGCGGTGGTCGTCTGGCCGGGCAATCGGGTGCAGTGCAGGCACTACGGGGGGCGGTATAGCATGACGGATATGCAGGGAAAAGAAATACTGCCCGCCCGTTTCAAGTACCTGAAATTTGCCGGGTACGGCTTCGTCATGGCCACCGATTTCGAGACCGGAAAATCCGGCTTCGTGGACACGGCTGGCACGGTGCGGCTGCCCTTGGACTTTGCCGACTGCGGGCTGGTCAGCAATGGCGTACTGGGCAGCGGGCATTATTTCAAAGCGGCAAAAACGAAAGAAATGGCCCTGTTCGACCCTGCGGGCAAGCAGATGACGGATTTTTTGTACAAAGACCTGACCTGCAGCAGTTATGCCCCGACCCTGTTTTTTGCGCAGCGGCCCGACAAGAAATTCATCCTACTCGACACATTGGGAAAGCCACTGCCCGCACCGCCAGTGGATGGCTTGAGCGCCCAGTTCACCGCCATTGGTGTCCGAAACGGCAAGCTCCACGGCCTGTTCACGTCCGATGGCCGCCGAGTGACGGACATCAAGTACGACGCTGCCTACGGCATGGTATCCAAAGCGGAAATCGCCCAACTGACCGCCGAGCATGACCTGCAACCACCCGTGACCGTCATCGGCCATGCGACACTCGGCAACCAAAAATTCTTCATCACCAGCGACGGGCGGGAACTGCCGCCACCCAGTAAGCCTAAGCAGGATGCCAAGCCTTCGGAAGCCTTGGATGGAAAAATGAATGGCGACGAACCAATACCAACGCCTGAAATCGCTCCCGAATTCCCCGGCGGGGAAAGCGCCAAACTGGCCTTCATCACCAATAACCTCCGTTACCCCGTCATGGCCAAAGAGAATGGCGTGCAGGGCATGGCCGTGGTGCAGTTCGTGGTGGAGCGGGACGGCAGCATCACCAACGTCCAGTTGGCCCGTGACCTCGGCAACGGCTGCGGACAAGAGGCCCTGCGCCTCGTGCAGAAAATGCCCAAATGGACGCCGGGCCGTGACAAGGGACAACCAGTGCGGGTGCTGGTGACGCTGCCTGTTCGGTTTAAATTGGAGGGGAATTGATAACGTCGGGGAGGCTTGAAACCTCCCCGATGTTATCGAACTTAAATCACAACCTCGTGAAAAAACAACTCTTAAGCTCCCTCCTCTGCGCTGCGATATTGGCGTGCGCCAGCGCCCAAAGCCCCAGTTATGCGCCGTTTTACCCCTTTTCTTTTCAGGGAAAATGGGGCGTCGTCGGGCCGGGGCGCACGGTCGTTTTTGAGCCGCAGTGCGAGCAAATCGGGCTTTTTGATTGGCAAAGGGAGGACGGCCAGCATTCCCAGTTTGCCATTGCGAAGCAGGACAACAAATACGGCATACTGAATGAAGAAATGGAATGGAAGGTACCAGCGAAGTACGACAGCATTGCCGTTTTGTTGTACCATAAACCCGGCCCAGTTTGGTTCAAATTCAAGCAGGACGGGCAGTGGGGCATCCTGACCTGGAAGATGGGAAGGGTGAGTGTGAGTACTTACTCCGCTTTTCCACAGTTTGACGAAATAGCTGCGGCGCCCTACCAGAAAGATATGGCCATCGTCAAAAAAGACGGGAAATACGGTGCTTTAAAACTGGACCAATGGAAGCCAATCTTGCCCTTGGAATACGAAGAGCTGTCCGTTGATTTTTATTTTTTTGAACTCAATGCGATGGGCAGCACACTCGGCCCTTGGTTCAAGGCCAGCCAAGGGAGCAGCACCGCCTATTTCAACCTCGACGGCAGCCCAAAAACCGGGAAGCCGCTTACCAAGGAAGCCATGAAGGCGAGGGTAGATTTGGAATTGGGCGTGGGGCTGGGCGGCTCCAAGCCCATCAACTACCACAGCCGTTCCCGTCCGCTCGGACAAGGGAAATGGCAGGTGGAAATCTACCCCGACAACCAGCCCGACAAGGTTCAGCTCTCGACCGAGGTGAGCGGCCCCGATTCCATCGTCCGGGCCAAAGGACTTGGCTGGCCGCCCAAGTCCTTTGGGCATATCGTGGCGAAAAAGGACGGCCTCATGGGCGTCATCAACTACAAGGGCGAGGCCATGACGGGCTATATTTACGATGAAATAGCGGGGAACATCGTGCGGCGCAATGGGCTGGTCGGCATGCTCAACAGCAATTTCGACCAGGTCGTGCCGCCTGTTTTCAGCAAAATCGAGCGGGTGTCGGATGCGCTGTACCTCGTCGAGCACCCAGCGGGCTACACGGGCTACCTTGCGGGCGATTCGCTCTACCTGCCGCAATCACTGCCCATCGCTTACCCGCCCCGCAGCGTGCCTTACCCCATTTCCGATAGCGACAAAGTGGAATATACCATAGACCCTTCCGGTCTTGCCGCATTCCCCGGCGGCAGGAAAGCGATGCTTGATTTTTTTGAAAAAAACAGCCAGATACCGCTTACCATTGTGCCCCCACAAGGGAGTTACGGTGCCTCAGAGGTCCGGTTTATCGTAGAAAAAGACGGAAGCCTCAGCGGCTATGAGCTATACATGGTCTCCAATGCCCAAAAAGCGGAACTCGACCGCTTGTTCGAAGCCATGCCCCGGCCTTGGAAGCCCGCCGTTTCCAATGGGCATATCGTGCGGTGGGCAACGACGGTTTATCTGAGGTTTTTAGAGTAGTATTGCTGCTTCTCCGACCTTAAAACTAAAATCTAAATCTATAAAAAATGCTAAAAACACTTCCCCTCCTCCTCTCCCTCCTCCTCTCCACCAGTTTGCTGGCGCAATGGCAATGGTACGCCGAGGAAACCGACTCCTACACGGGCAAAAAGGGCCTGGTTGACCAGCTTGACGGCACGGTCTATATTCCCTTGGAATACGACGCCATCGCAATCTGGCCGGAGGATTCGCTCGTCACCGTGACCCAAGGCGGCAAAAAGGGCATATTCACCATACAGGGCCAGCGCATACTGCCCACCGAGTACGAGGCCATTGACCTTTCGGGGAAAATGGGCGGCCAACTCGGTCTTTACGGCATACAAAAAGGCCACAGATGGGGCATGGCCAACCGGGCAGGCAAACAGGTGCTGCCTTTTGAGTACGAGGGAGTAATGGCGCTGACCCCCGACCTGCTCATAGGCCGCACCAGTGGCAACCAGTACCATTTTTTCGACGGCAAAGGCAACCACCTCTTCACCGAACAGTGCAGCGAGGTACGGGCTGGCTTCGACGACTACACCGTTGAAATCATCCGGGAGGACAAGTCCCGCTACTTCGTGGACAAGGTGGGCAGGCCGGTGTTCCCCGACCGGGTCGTGGATGGCCGCTGGACGGACCACAACAGCCTCATCCTCTGCGCTACGCTGAAGCCTCCGCACGGCACTCCCGTCCCCGGCGCTGCGGGGCTGCTCACTTGGGAGGGCGACACCATCCTACCATGCGTTTACGACCTCATCACCCCACAGGCAGGCAAGCGTTTTTTGGTAAAAAAAGGGGGGGAAAGCGGGCTGACGGACGGGAAGGGAAAGTTCCTGATACCCTTGGAAAAAGGCAGCCTCGAAGCATTGGGCAAGCAGCCCGGCGATATGTTCCGCCGTGGCATTTCCAGCCTCGTTCAAAATATCTATGATGCCAATGGCAAGCTACTGGCAGACAGTTGCTACGTCTATAGGGACCGGCCCGCCGAAGCCTTTTTAGGTAAATTGCCCCAACAACGCCCCGACCGCTATTATTCCATAAGAAGGGGGAATGACCAGTCGGTGGCTTTCTTCCGGGCCGATGGCCGCCAAATCACGCCCTTCGAGTACAAGGAGTTTACCTACTGCTCCGACCTGCACCCGGTTTTGGCCCTCAAGGACGGCCTCCGGACGGCCTTTGACCTGAACGGGAAAAAGCTGCTCTCCGGCAGTTTTTCCTACCTTGGCTTCACCAAAGACCCCAAGGTGCTGATTGGTAAAAGGGCCAACGAAGACGGTTATGGCTTCATCCATTTGGACAGGCCGGATGCTGCGAAGTTTGAATACGAAACGATAGCACCCTGCAAGGCTTTTTATTTTGCCGTGATAAAAGGCGGCAAATATTACCTGCACGACCCCAGCGGCAAACCGTTGAGCTTGGAAGGTTTTGCCAGTATAGGCACGACCGGCCGGGAAGACCACGAGGCTTTTCGTCAACAACACAAGGGCAAGCTCGTGGCAAGGGGCCGCCGCAATTTCGACACGGATAACTGGGTGGCTTTCGATGAAAAAGGCAAGGCTTGGGACATGGCTCCGTTGCCGGATGAGGCCCCTGAATTTGTTGAACAAGAAGTAGTACCTGCACCGATGGCCGTGATGGAAGAAATGGCCAAGCCCGTTCCAGTGCCGCCCGCTCCGCCCTCCGATGACAAGGTTCACGACTGGGTGCGGGGTATGCCCCAATTTCCCGGCAGTGGCGGCCCCGCCATGATTCGGTTTATCAGTGAAAACAAGCAATACCCCGCATCGGCCAAGGAAAAGGGCATCGAGGGCACGGTCGTCGTGACCTTCATCGTGGAAAAGGACGGCAGCCTAACGGACGTGAAGCTGGAAAAAAGCATCAGCCAAGACCTCGACGAAGAGGCGCTGCGCCTTGTGAAGTCCATGCCGAAATGGGTGCCGGGCCGCACCATAGAAAACGTGGTGGTACGGGTGCGGTACAGGCTGCCAGTAGAGTTTAGCTTGAAATAAAGCAATAACACCGTCAAACACTAAACTGGAATTCTATTTGGTTGGAGGGGGCATATTGAATGCCCCCTCCCACTCCTCAATTCGAGAACCCCTACCCCAAATTATGCAGCAGCATCAGCGAGGTCGAAATGCTCGAAACCACCAGACTCATCGCTGGGTCAAGGTCTTTCGAAATCCAGACCTTGTCGTTGTTCAGGGTCGAGTCGGCAGCGATGGCCTTGAGATTGCAGTGGCTGGATTTGGGGCAAACCCAAGGCCAAACCCATTGAATAGATTTACCCAATGCTTTTCACTGTTGATTCAACAGAATTCTGACCATGTCCCCCCAACGAAACCGCAGGCGTCTCCACGATGCGCCCCAGTTCTTTGCCATTTTTCAGGAAGATAAAAGTCGGCACATACTCGATGTTCCAGCCCTTTTCCGCCCCATCGGGACTAGTCTTGCGGCGGTCGGGGTGGTTGTCGAGTGCGACGACACGCAGCCTTCCTTCGGGGTGGCCGAGGTGGTCGAGGATTTTGTAGAAATGGGGCAGTTCCCGCTGGCTGTCCTCGCACCAGGTGCCCATGAAAACGAGTAGGTCAACGCCCGCTAAATCAGCATTGGCGAGCGCCGCTTTGTCCACCTGGTAGGCGTCATAGGCGGGACGGAACCAATCGCCGAAGGGCGCAGCTACCAAGCCTGCCCGGTTCGCCTCGCCCAAGAGGATGGGGTCGCCCTTGTGGGAAATGACTTGGAAGTTAAGTTGGGCGAAAGCCATGAATGGCAATGCAAAGAAGGGAAGAATTAATGCTTTCATGGTGTACAACATGTTTATCGCCAATTACGCTACTGGACACTTTAATGTAAGTGCCTGAAAAAGAAGGAATTAGGTGAGTCATAGTATCTTGGATTGACTAAAAACCACTATGACGACCCAACTCCTTCAAGTTGACGAAATTAAGCAGTTTTTCCCAGGTTGGCGCAAGGACGTGCTGAAAATTTCCTGCTGATAGTCCACTGCATCATCCGCTGCCGCACGGTCTGCCTTACAAGTGCCGAGCAGAGGCCGGGGCTATCCTCCAGCGCCGGAACTCAAGCTGAAAGCATTTACAAGCAGTTCATTCGCTTCTTCAAGATGAAGTGGATTGACGGTTTCTGCATGGGCATCGCTTGGCTGATTATCAGCATGAGCGGCCTGCGGACGGAGGCCTTCCTCGTGATGGACAGGACGAACTGGAAGCTCGGCGGCATTGACATCAACGTGCTGTTCATCGGCCTGTTGCCCAAACGGCTGCTTCGTGCCCATCGTTTGGAAGCCACTGGCAAAGGCAACAGCAGACGGAAGGCGCAAGGCGCTGATGGGGCGGTTCCAGAAGGCGTGGCGACCGTTCAACTCCTTGAAAATCAGCGTGGCGCAGGGGGTTCACGGGGCGGGTGGTTCCACTCTTGGGCGTGGGTTCTCCTTCGCCCGGCCCGCCACCAGGACTCCTGGGCTCGTGGCGGCCTCCATCAAGAAAACGGTGGCCAAGACGGACGGGCACATCCGCAGGAGGCTCAGGCGGACGGCCTTCAGGCAGCATCGAGATACTGGGGTACACCTACACCTATGTAGTGTTCCCCAATACTGGTAGTCGAAAGGGGCACGGACGAGTTCGTCGTACTGCTGTCGGACATGGCCGATGCCGCCAAAATCAGCGAGGCCTACCGAAAGCGGTGGGGCATCGAGGTTCCCTCCACCGCAAGCAACGGGTTCAACATGGGGCCTGAAAACTTCAAGAACTTGGAAAGGTGCAGCTCCTCATGGCGCTGGCAGCGGTGGCCTACGTATTCTCGCTGAACGGCCTGATAAAAGAGGGAGTGGAAGCCTATTGCCCTGAAAATTACCGGGACAAAAAAGGCGAGGTCCATCTCTTTGTTCCGGCGGGGCTTGACAACTAAAGAATATGCTGCACGTTTTGCCGACTTGATGGGGTTTTGCTGGAAATCTTGGCAAAAAGCCACTATAATCCGAGGGAACTGGTGTTTTCTCATAAAAGTGTACAGTAGCGTAATCGCCAATAGGCGGAACCACAAGAGTTCGGGACGTAAATTTTGCTGCGCAAAAATTACGTCCCAACCTTTCCGGGAAACAGCGAGTTACAGACCAGTCATGCCTACCCTATCGGTAATATCACCTTCCCCCTCGTCTCGTTCAGCACCTCCGCCATCGCCAGATAAATGGCCGATGCACCGCAGATGATGCCCTCCCAACCGGCGATGGTGCCGATGAGCGCCGAACCCGTCCAGTCACGGATGGCCAACAGGAAGAACAGGATCCAAAGGCTGAGGAAGATGAACTGCAGCACCTTGTTTTTGCCGAAAGTGCCCAGCCACATGAAGAAGGTGAACACGCCCCACATAAACAGGTACCAGCCCATATAGGCCACCTCGGTGGCAGCGCCCTTCGCCCAGCCGAACTCTGGGAAGACCCACAAGGCGACGAGCGTTATCCAGAACAGGCCATAAGAAGTAAAGGCCGTGGTGCCGAAGGTGTTGCCCTTCTTGAATTCGAGGATGCCAGCGATGACCTGCGCCACGCCGCCGTAGAAGAGGCCCATGGCGAGTATCATGGCGCTGACAGGGAAGAAGCCTGCATTGTGGATGTTGAGCAGGACGGTGGTCATGCCGAAGCCCATGAGGCCCAGCGGTGCAGGGTTGGAAAGTTTTGCTTCCATGTTGTTTTGATGAAATGTTCAAACGGTGTGGCTTGCCATTTAAAACGACAGGAAGGCGTCCTGCGCAGCAACCCCCACTGTTTCATGGGTCGAATTTCACCAGTACCTGATGTGGGAAGCATGATAATTAACACCCTCGGAACTGAGTTTGGTCAATGGGGCAGCTAATGGCATGACAGCCCGAAACCCAATCAATGCTATCTTGGCTACTGTCCTTTCCAAGGTGCACTTTCTTTTCTAACCATAGAATCACAATGGTTCGTGAAGGTTTCTGGGCTTAGGGAAGTACCTGCTAAAATCAATTTTGCTTATGTTGATTTGCGATGGCACCCATTTTAAAAATGTTAGTCATTTCCTCCCTACCTTTTAAAGCCACTACCTTTTTTGAAATGCACTCACACCCCGAACTGTGTCAAATGGTGGTCGAGGTGCTTGTAGAACATATTGTTCCACTCCGTTTTGTTCAGCACCCCGAACGAGTGCGATTCCCGGCCATCGAAATGCGCCTCACCCAGTTGCTGCGCCTTTCCGATGTATGCAATGAGCCGCTGTTTTTCCCTTTCAAACTCCTTGGCATCCGTCACGATAAACTGCGGGGCCGTCCTGCTGTTGCGCGGGTAAGGCACTTCGTTGGTCACGCTTTTTTTCACAAAAGCCTTCAGTATAAAACGCATGATCCCACTGGGCTTGGGGTGCTTGTCCTCGAAGGACATCTCGTAGGTCACGTTGCAGTGGGCGAGCATTTGCGCCACGTTCATCTTGCCCCATTGTGCCGCGGTACTTGGCGTGAGCTGGTTGATGCGGGCGACGATTTCGTCGGCGGCTTTCTTTGTAAAGATATTTGGCAGTGCCATGTTTTCGATTATTTTAATGTTAAAACCAGCAAACGAACAGCCCACCAATTTTCGGACAATGTTAAATGATTTTTTCTCCCAACTACTTAAAAAAGTTGCCATAATTGCACAAAAGGGAACAAACCTTTTGAACGGTTCAATCCTTAATACTGCACATAACCTTTTGGCGCAGCGTATAGATTTACACATTGGGAGACCAAAAATTGGGAGCAGATGGAACAACCTATTATCCTCGACCCAACGAATTCACTGATTTCGAGAGCATACAGGTTGAAACAAATTTCACCTTATCTGGGTAGAACGCTTCGCCAAGTTGGGATAACGATTTAAAGAAATAACGAAATATACATCATGACTTCTATCCTACGCACCACCTCCGAACACCCCGGCTTCGTAGCCCTCGTTCGGCACCTCGACGCCTACCTAGCCCATATTGACGGCGACGAGCACGCATTTTATGCCCAGTACAACAAGATTTCCGCCCTGCAAAACGTGGTGGTGGCCCTCGACGGCGACACGCCCATCGGTTGCGGGGCCTTCAAGCCATTCGATGAAAAAACTGTGGAAGTGAAACGGATGTACGTGCTGCCCGAATGGCGGGGCAAGGGCGTGGCGGCACTGGTGCTGACCGAATTGGAGCAGTGGGCCGCCGAACTTGGCTATGGCCGCTGCGTGCTGGAGACGGGACTGCGGATGACCGATGCGGTGGCATTTTACACGAAAAACGGCTACCAAAAGATGGAGAATTTTGGGCAGTATGTGGGTGTGGAGAACAGTGTTTGCTTCGAAAAAAGCGTGTAGGGGTTTAGGGCAAAATAATTGCAGGACATTATAGAAGTGGAAAACCGCCAAGCACTACCTTGGCCTTTATTTCACCTCCAAACCGTACGAAATGAGAGCATACCTACTCGCAAAGTTCCTGATTTTCTCGGCATTTTTATCAGCCCAAGACTTCAAGGTTGTCGGCTACCTGGCTTACTGGAACTTTGACACCGCACCCACCGAAATCGAATGGGAGCGCCTCACGCACGTCAACCTTGCCTTCGCCAATCCCGATGCCGATGGCAATTTCAGCTTCGAGGGTGCCGATTTTGCGCCCGTCGTGGAAACCGCCCACCAGCATAATGCCAAGGTTTTCGTTTCCTTAGCCGGAGGCTATCTCACCCCCGACTGGCAAACGAATTGGAATAACTGGATGCAGCCCGCCAACCTCCCAGTTTTTGTTGAAAAAATAGTGGATTTCGTGCAAATGAATGGCTTCGACGGTGTGGACATGGACCTTGAATGGCAGCATGTCAACGACCTTTACAGCCCTTTTATCTTGGCCCTAAAACCGGCACTGGAAACCGAAGGCTTGCCACTGACCGCCGCCCTTCCCGGCAGTTACCGCTACCCGCAAATCACAGCCACAGCCCTTGCCGCCTTCGATTGGGTGAACCTGATGGTCTATGACCTGACCGGGCCGTGGGATCCCAGCAACCCTGGCCAGCACTCGCCACTTTGGTGGGTTGTCGAAAACGCAACTGGCACAGGCCGAGACGAGCGGGGTGATGATTTGGGAACTTGGACAGGATGCTTTTGGAGGGCTTTCGGAGTTTTCGTTGCTGCGGGCTATCGATGAGACCTTGCACCCAGTGAGTGCCAGCAAGGAAATGGTGGACGGTATCCGCCCCCTACTCTACCCTAACCCAACTATTGATTATTTGATGGTGGAAAAATTGCCGGAGACAGGCTACCACGTGGAAGTGATGGATTTTCAAGGAAATAGAAAATGGTCAGGGAGCTTGGAATCAGGGGCCAAGCTAAGTTTGGAGGGATGGTCGGCAGGTGTTTATGCGCTTCAATTGATTTCCGAAAATGAGACAATTGCCTATTCTTTTGTAAAGATTTAACGAAATAACGAATTCTGCCAGACCTTTTCAGGTCAGGAACTGTAGCAAAACTGCCAGACAGCCAATGGCAAGGCAAAGCGGCGAAAAATACCTCTTATCCATCCTCGCAAACAACGCCCCCCTCTCCTTCTTGAAGAACCCCACATACCGGAAATCGCCCACCGCCCTGAGCAGGAAAATAGCTGCAATCGCCCAGACCGACCACTCCCCTACCCTATCAGGCAGCCAGTCAAATTGAATTAGCCCACCCCTTACGAGCACGGTCAAGCCCATCAACAGCAGCCCACCAGCCACCGCGAGCGTGGCCACAGGGCCGGGCCTGAACAAGGGCTGCCCTCCGGCATTGGTCGGGACTGCCGCAGCCAAGCCCCATTTGCCGCCGAGCACCCAATAAACATGGATGGCGGAAAGCGCCAAGAAAATGGCAGAAAGCAATAGGCTGATGAAAATAGCCATGATTTTTGAATAAAGATTTAACGAAATAACGAATTCTTACAGCCTAGGCTGGCGGTCCACGCTACAAGGCGAAATGCGGGTTCTCAATGATGCCAAGCACGTTTCCAAACGGGTCAATGAACGTCGCCACCTTGATGCCGCCGCCCACCTCCGTCACAGGCTCACGCTCGACAGCGCCAAGCGATAGCAGCCTCGAAGCTGCGGCAGCCGCCTCCGTAACACCCCAGTAGGCGAGCACCCCTCCCCCACCAGGCTGGTTCACCTCGTCGGCGGGCATGACGCCCAACTCGTAACCGCCGACGTTGAACCCGACATAGAACGGCTCATCGAAATAGGGCGGGAAGCCAAGCACCTGGGCGTACCAGTCCCGTGCCTTTTTAAGTTCGGTGTTCACGTAGATGACCGTGCGGAGGCCAAGAAAGTGTTGCTGGTTGTTTTGCATGATTGTCGTAGATTAACGAAATAAAGAAATAAAGAAAAATGGGGTGGCGAAATATGGCTCCATAGGGTAGCGTCGTAACGAAAAGACGAAATACGTATTTCGTCTTTTCGTTATTTATACATTTCTTCCATTCTACCCAAAATGGCTTTACGCGCTCCGTCCAATTTTAAGCGGATATGGGCGCATATTTCCGTGCGTCACCACCGATGCCGGGTTTGATTGGGCAAAATCCGGCAGAACGGCGGAAAATGGCCAAAATCAAAAAGCGGCACCCCCCTACCCTGCTACCATAAACAGGATTTGACGGAATAAAGGCGGCATTGGGCCAATCCGGTAACGATAAAACGAAATAACGAAAACGTTATTTAACGATAAAACGAAAGCGTTATCGAGTGTTCTTGAACTGCTCGAAACAAGTGGTGAGCAGGCTGACCATGCTCATGTCCATTTCGTTGGCATACGCCTTGAACTCGCGCTTGAAGGCGGCGGGCACTTTGAAGTTGAGCGGACGGAGGTCCTGGTCGGAGTTGCGGCTCAAGTTGGTCGGTGCCTCGAACTCTGGCGGTGGCGCTCCCTTGCGGTTGGTGGCTGGTTTGCTGATTTTTGCCATATTGACTTTTTTTGATGTTGGATGCTGAATGTTTTGATACTGGATGCTGGGTAGCGGGGTGGGGCAAAGATATAGAAATAACGATTTAACGATTTCGTTTTTTCCCTTTTCCGCAAGATGGTCACACGGATAGGGCGGATTTAGCGGGTACTTACGGATTTTTCTAGGATTTCATTTTAGACCGGCAGTGCATTCTTTTTCACAAATACAATCAACTTATACTAAAAGCAGAATAACGAAATAACGAATTCTATCTTTCTTGATTCACCTGTTAGCAAGATGAATGATAACGAAATAAAGCTTTAACGAATTCTACAATGAAAAAGTGAAGCAGTGCCCCCAATCGTAAATCGTAAATCCCGAAATCCCTGCCTGTCGGCAGACAGGGTAAATCACTTCACTTCCTCCACCCGGTTTACAATCGCCTGCACCAGCACGTCGGCCTTCTCATTGATGGATTTAAAGCCGGTCTCGGTGGCGCACTTGCCCTCGTCGGAGGCGCGCCGCACGGCGGTCTTTTCAAAGAGCACGCCGTCAAGGAGGTGATAGCCGCTGGAGCGGACGTATTCCATGCCTTCGGCCAGTTCTGCATCGCTGTTGCCAATACGGGACAGGGCGATGGCGATTCTCTGGGCTTGGATGCCGTTCTTCTTGAGCTCGTGCGCCAGCTTGATGGTCGGCTCCAGGTCATCGAGGGAGACGCCAGTGGGCAGCACCACGAGGTCGCTGGCCTTGGCGATGTCAAGCGTCTTGCTGGTGGAGTGGGGAGCGCCATCGAACACTATGAGGTCATAGCGGTCGCCATGTTTGAGGGCATCGGAAACATTGACGAACTGCTCCACGGCCACCATTGGGCCAATCTCGTTTTGCATCCGGCGGCGGTTCCAGTTAGTGCAAGTACCCTGCGAGAGGTCCATATCGGCAATCTTGACCGCCCATTCGCTGGCAGCATAGTTGCAGGCGGTTAGACGGGCGATGGTGCTCTTGCCGACGCCGCCCTTTTGTGATACTACTCCGATTACGAGTGCCATGCTGTTTGTTTTGGTGTAGAAATAACGAAATAAAGAATTAACGCACACAAGGCGTTTGTGCCGCAAAGCTAAAGCCGTAATTTCGAAAAAGGGTAGGGAAGGGATAAAAATATAGAAAAAAGTAAATAACGATTTCGTTAAATAACGAATAAAGAGGTGGAGAAGCATGGAGTTGGTCGAAAACACCACCACAAAGCAAAAAGGCGAGCATTGAAGGTAGCTTCATAGGTTTCGCTTTTTCCTAGGTGTCTCAAACTGTGCTTGATTGCGTTACATCCTCCTCGGAAAATTCAGAAGTCCATTCATAAACACCACACATTAGGTACACATCAGCCTGGTAAAGACTTTTCGCGCACTCCCCCAGTATCGTTGCAGGTTTCGTAAAGCAGCATCAAACGGCTTCCCTAAACTTAGCAAAAAAAAAAAACCACTCCATTTTACCTTTCCAATTTTTAGGTGTTTTTATTTTATATTTTGTTCTATTAATAGTTTATATAGTCGTAAGTGCTTGAATTTCAAATTTTTGTGAGGGCATTCGTGTACATATAGTGGGTGTTATGTGTGCCTTGATGGGGTGTCGTCTGTACCTGCTGTGGGCAAGATGTGTAGCTGTTGTGGGGTTGCCGCGTCCGCAGGGTGGGGTAGGGGTGTCCTTGCTTGGGGGTATCCGCGTTGCCAATGTGGGTCGAATGTGCTCTCGATGTGGGTTGTGTACTGAATGTGGGATAGTTTACCGATAAAATATTTGATTTGCCATTTTTGGACTGAGCTTCGGTTCGGTTTTGCCTCCACTGAAATTCTATTAATCTTACCCAAAGGAAAACGAATACGTCATAATAAGTTAATTATGAGGTAGTTAGATAGTTTAATTTCAAACTTCTTAAAGGATTGGGAAGATATTGTCCATTCGGATTAAGTCGTATTCAGGAATATTTTTTCTCGCTCAAGCCCGAAATCTACACATCATGGACACACATGGATAGGCTAATTGTGTACCATTTGTGGGCAATTTGTGGGATTATCTTTTACGTTACCCACAAGCCATAAACCTATAAAGTGCTGAAAGTCAATATTTTAGAACGATACCTTAGGTAAATGTGTACGCAATGTGGGTAATCGTGTCCATAAAGTGGGGCGTTTTACGCAAAGTTGTCGGCTTTGTTTCACTGATGTGTACCCGATTTGTAAAGTGGCGTGGTTGCTAAGGCTTGATGTGTTCCTGATGTGTTACTGGGATGAATGCTTGTTTTGGTGGCTATTTTTTGAGGACAAAACAGCAGGATGTTCCAAAATCCCTACCTCATGTGTACCTATCGTGGGGTTGTTTTTTGTCAAAAGGACACTTTTCTTTCATTGGCGTGTACCCACTGTGGGAGATGTGGAAAAAAAGTGTACCTCTCAGTTTGCACACGTACACGCGAGGAAATATTTTGCCGCAGTTAATATGAGGTAGGTCAAAGCGGATGGGAAAAACGATCATTTTCCAACCCCACCAACCTTATCGGGTACTTGGGAAAAATTCCAATGAATTTTTCCGAGGTTACCAATTGCACACCTTAAGATGTAATGTATATGACCATGCAAATGGAAAAGACTAAAAAGGTGGCGGCCATCGCCAACCAGTTTATCCAAAACGCCCGGTACAAGCTATCGCCCCGTGAGCAGAAGCTCATTCTTTATATGGCGACACTGTTGCGCCCAGAGGACAGCGACTTTGAAACCTATCTGGTGCCCGTCTCCGAAATCGAGTACATCCTCAAATCGGACGAGACCAAGAAGCATGGCTCCTTCTACGAGCGCCTCGATGACCTGCTCGACAGCATTACCGACAAGAAAATCACCTTCCCCACCGACTTCACCGTGGACGGCCACCGCCTTCGTGGCCATATCAACTGGGTGGCGGGGGCCGTGCCAAAATACGACGAGCACGGCATTCTCTGTGTAGAATTCGGCTTTTCTCCGCAAATGAAGCCCTTTTTATTGGGATTAAAAGAGCGGTTCACCCGCTTCGAGTTCCTGGAGGTGGCCAAGATGAAGAGCGGTTTCAGCATACGCATATACCAGATGTGCAAGGCGTACTACTTCGAGAACATTCGGCACGGGCGCAACGTCTTTGCTGTGAGCATCAAGGAGTTCAAGTCGCGCCTCGGCATACAGGACAAATACCCCGACTTCCGCAACTTCCGCCGCAAGGTGCTCGATGTGGCCCGCGAGGAAATCAACGAAAAGACCCATCTCCGCATTGACTACGACTTCATCAAAAAAGGTCGCAATATCACCGACCTGCGCATCGTCATCAACGAAAAGGCGGATTTCACGCCAGAACCAGTAGAGGAAGAAACTCCAGCCCCAGAACCGATAAGAAGGAAGGCCGTTTCGAAGCCTACCAACGACCTGCAATCGCGCATTGAGTCGCTGACCGAGGCACAGCGCCGGGCTTTCAACACCCTCACCGAATACGGTGTGAGCATGGTCTTCGCCCTCGATGAGGTGCTGCCCATCATCAAGGGCAGCGAACTGGTGGGCTATGAAGATTTTTTCGTGCTGTTCATGCTCGCTTTTTTCGAGAAAAAGACCAATGTGAAAGGGCCAAAAGAGAAGGTGAAAGCATTTGGCGGCTGGGTGACCAACCGCCGTTTCGAAGAACCGAATCTTTACACCCAGTTGCTCGAACAAGTCGTTTCAAGGAAAAAAAGCCTCAAGGACGACGAGCGCGCCAACCGCGAGCGCGCCAAGAGCATCACCGCCGCCGATTTCCGGGCCTTGCTGGAAGAAGAGAAGTCCATCGGTAAAACTACGCAGCCCGCATTTTCCGTCCAGCGGAAAGCTGCTACGCAAGCCAGTCGGATGAACAGGGTAGGGGAGGGGGGCGACCTCTTCACGCCATCCCCCAAAATGGACACACCAGCGCCACCCAAAGAAAAAGTGGTTTTCAGTTTTGATAGCTTCAAAAAGGAGTTCCCCGATGTTTACAAGCGCATTCGCAAGGAGCGGCAGGAGGCATTCGAGGGCTTCAAGACCGCCAGCAATTACAAGCAGTTGCTCGAAAACAGCGTACAGGCATACTGCGAGCAATGGTTCAAGGCGCAGTAACATATAGGCTGCCAATTCTTGCTATCGCTTTTCCTTTTACGCTGATATTTTATCACAACGGTCTGGCGGACCGTATTTCAGCGCCTGCTTTTGCTACGCCTAAAAGCTTGTGAACTTTTGGGATACCAAAACAAGGCCTGATAGACCGTATTGCATGAAAATACTTCAAGAAGACAACTACCTCCTTGCCGTCAATAAGCCATCGGGCATCCAGTCCGATGCAGACCGACGTGGCAACCTCTGCGCCGAAGACTGGGTCGGCGACTATTTAAAGCGGACTTATCCTTGGAAAAAGCAGCTAAAGGCAGGGCTGGCGCACCGATTGGACCGTGCAGCCAGCGGGGTGCTGCTTTTTGGGCTGACGCCAGCGGCTTTGAAGTCGTTGCTGGCGCAATTCGAGGCGCGGACGGTGGGCAAGCACTACTTGGCTTTATTGGAAAAAGCACCACCTGAACCTGAAGCCGAACTCGTGCATTGGCTCAAAAAAGACGATGCACAGAAGCGCTCCGTGGTCGTCAACCCACAGACGAAGCATTCGCAGGAGTGCAAGCTGCGGTACAAGGTATTGGAAAACAGACAGGGAAAATGCCTAGTGGAAGTGGAACTGCTGACCGGTCGCTACCACCAGATTCGGGCGCAAATGGCGGCGATTGGTTGCCCTGTGGTTGGGGATGAAAAATATGGCGCAATGCCAATCAAACCGGGCGTTTCGATGATTTACCTGCATTGTCACAGGCTCGTTTTTGACCACCCGAAGACAGGCGAACGAATGGAAGTGAAGGTGGAACCGGCGTGGTAGCTATTGTTTTAGGCAAACAATTCTTCTGCAGGGATTAGCAAGTCTGGGATTGCTGGGGCACCGCTGCAAATCGTCTTGCCACTGCAAATCGTCACTTCCTCCGGGGCAGTGAAAACATCCACTTTTTTTGATTGAGGGTAAATATGCCAAACAACCTTTACACCTGCCTTGAAGTACTCATACAGCTTGTTGTTGATGTCATCTGCCCTATCAGTGGGGGAAATGATTTCCGCAACCCAAGGGGCGACCTGATTCTCTCCTTCTTTCATTTTGGCCAGTTGCTGTCCTAAATATATCGCCAAATCAGGTCTGCGCAACTGTGTAGCCGAGGTATCCATGTCAGTCTCGGCAGTAAAAAGCCCTCCTTCCTTGAATATCTTTGTATTTATAAAAAAGCGGAGCATAACGGCTTGGATAACCGCTTGTTTTTGATTCATAGCGTTGGTCTTTTCAATTATACCTTGGTTGAATTCATACTTATACCCATCCTCCCGGTTGGAGTAGCGGCGGAGGAACTGCTCCTTCGTTATCATTTTTGCCGTTTTAGGCTTTTGCCCCGCAATGGCTGTTGTTGCTGACATTTTAAACTGTTTTTTTTTTGCAAAGTTAATAAACCCACTACCAATAAGCAACGGGGCATTGAGTGAACAATGCCCCGTTGCTTAGGAATGTTTGAAAGGGATTTGCCCTACTGCACCACCAACTTCTCCCGCTTCACCCAATCCCCCGCCTTGCACTCCACGAAATAGACACCCTTGGCCAAGCCGCCGAGCTCGATGCGCTCCCGCACCGTCAGCACGGGGTTTTCGTCCTGATAAACAGCCTTCACCAAACGTCCGTTCACGTCCAGCAGTCGGATAGCGAGCGGGCTTGCCGTTTTCATCAAAACCTCCACAAAGCTGCGCTCACTGGCCGGGTTCGGGGATATGCGGACGGTATTGGCTGTGGCCAAATCATCCGTGGCGGATACGTTGCCGAAAGAAAGCCCGTACCAAAGCGTCACGTCGGCGGACTGGTCAATGGTGAAGCTGAACTTCCCGTTTTGCGCAGCAACCACCGAATAGCTGCCCTCGGCGCCCGTGGGCGAGAGCGGGTGGATGCGCAATTGATTGTTGGTGTGCGCCAGTTCCAAGGTCAGCTCGATGGGCTGCACTTCGGTTGGTGGCTGTCCCCAGCCGTTCTGCACGCTATTGCCGTTCCAGGTCATGTTGGTGTTCTGCGCCCTTGACGACACGGTCAGCACGGCCTCATTGGTCTCGGCGAGGGGCTTATCGTCCAGGGAGAGCAAGCTGACCACGGCAAAATCGTTGCCCGAAACCACCTTCAATGGCCCTGCCTCGTGCGGCCCGTTTTCATGTATGAAACCAGTGATGCTGGCAAACTTGGGCGTCGTGGTGGTCAGGATGCCCGCCTCGCCGTCAATGGTCGTTTGGCCTGTGCTGGTCGTGGCCTGGATGCCGGGGCCGTCGGGCAGTTGGCTGAAATCGGGCCCGTTGGTACCCGAAAACGATGAACGGATGGCCGTGGTGAGTGCCAAGCGGCTGTTGTAGGGAATATGCGTGCCCCAACGACCCGCATCATCTTCGAGGGGAATTTGCTGGAAAACGTAGCTCTCCGGGTAGTTCAGCACGATTGGGTTCGATGCCGATGCCATCAGCCCATTGCGGAACGCAAAGCCATACATGGGAGCAAGGGCCATCTGCGTTGCGTTGCGGTGCATGGCATAGTTGTCGTCCACCATGTCGCGCTCCCATTCGTCGTAGTCATCGTTGTAGTTGTAGAAAAGGACGGCATCGGCGTCGTGGAAGGCACCGTAGGCCGACATCCAGGGCATCATTTCGGCTTGATAGATATTGGGATAGGCTTGGTAATACTGCCCAATGATGAATGGCTTTCCATCCATTGCCAACCCACTGAACAGTTCATTGGGCGTGGTGTACCAATCACTCTTGACCATGGGCGTGTTCATCACTTCCCAGACCCAATTGGTGCCATCGTAGCTCCAGGCGGTGTAATCCCAGAGGCCATGGTCATCAACATAGTCCATGTCTTGGTGGGTGTAAACATCCGAAGGGCCGCCCAGCGAGTTGGAGCCGCTGATAAGGGCTTTCACGCCAATTTCGTTATTTAAGTAATTCTTTATTTCGTTAAAATAATCGCGCTGGAGCTTCAGGTAGAACTCCGTCATGTCGGCGATGCGGGCACCCGTGTAGTTGGCGCGGTCGCTGTAGTTGAAGCGGCGGACGGTGCCGTTGGCAAGGCTTTCGCCAGTGGCTACGCCCGTTGCGCCAGCATCGGCGAGGGTTATTTTATCGAAATAGAAATTGCCGAGGTTGTTCTCGAAACTGAAGGCAAAGCGCACGAAGTCCGTGTTGTTTTCCGGTGCAATGAAAGTATAGCTGAACTCTTGCCATTGCGTTGTCAGGTCGGTGTAATGGGCACCATACCAGGTCCAAGGCTCGAGGTTGCGCATGGTGTAGGCCCAGATGCTGGCAGGTTGGTCAGCACGAGCGGCGAAGCGCACAGTATATGCCTTACCCGCCTCTACGCTCAGCCCTTCCTGCTTGAACTGAATGTGCCATCCTGTGCCCGTCACGTTCGTCACGCTGACGCGGGCGCAGTCCTGACCTTCGTAGGGGTTGGCCTGCACGAAGCTGAGGGTGGCGGCAGCGGCGTCGTGTAGTTCGAGTTCCCAATCGCTGTTGGGGTTGCCGTTTTCGAAATTGTTGTCGAAGAGTTGTTGGTTGGCACCGGAGGTACTGGCGAGTGCGTTCCAAGCCGTGGCGAGTGCCGCTTGCGAGCCGTATTTGCTTTGCAAAAACTGGTTCCAGCGCAAGTCGAGCGTATCGCAGTGGCGTTGCATGAGCTGGCCGTTGCCGTGGCTGAAATGCTGGAGGCGGTCGCCGCGCCAGTAGCTGTAGAGACTGTTCTCGTCCGTGATTTCGACCATGGCCACGGCGGGGTCATTGGCAAGCGATAGCCCGGTGTAGAGGCTGACGGGGGTTAGCAACTGCTGCGCATAGCTTTTTTGCAGCGCAATCAACTGGCGGTCGAATAGGGTGATGGCATTGCCATTGTCCTGGATGCTGTCAGCGCTCAGCACGCCGTCGCCCTCTTGGAACTGCCGCTGGGATTGCAGGTTGATGCAGGAGTAGATGCCCTGTTGCCTCAAATGGTGGACGAAGTAGTGGAACTTGTCCAACTGGAAATAGTCGAGCACTTGGGTAGTGCCAGTGTTTCCAGGAAAAACAGAGGCGTTCTCGCCTGCCCAGTAGTTGTCCATTTCGGTGAAGCGGACGAGGTTGAAGCCCAGCTTGCGTAAGCGGGCCGCAATCCAGGGGGCTTTGGTTTTCTTAGGAAACAGGCACCTTCTATCATGTTCGTGCCCCAGAACCGAAGGCGTTGGCCGCCTGCTTGGAAGTGCCCGCTGGCGTCAATGCCCACGAAATTGGTGATGGGCTGCTTCGCAAACCCCGGCAGGAAGCGCTGGGCCGTGCTATCGCCGGGCGGCATGTAAAACTGGAAGCCGTTGCCGAACTGTTGGGCATTGAGCGAAATGCTCAAGAGGAGGAACAATGGTAAAATGATGCGCATATCAGTGTGTATTGAGTGAAACTGAGTGGAAATGCTTTTTGCAAAAATCCGTATTTCAACTAACTTTGAGAAAAATAAGTCATGGAAGCGATTGCCACCAAACCAATAACGAAAAGACCTGCGAAAACCCTGCCGGAGGAATTGGTTTACGAAACCATTGCCGGGCGGGTGTTCTATCGAAAGGGCTATCGGGAGGTGCTCAACAAAACAAAAACTATCGAGGAAATCATAGGCTCCAGCGGACTACAATCCATCATCGTCAGTTACTTGATGAAAACGCTATTTAAACTTGATGACGAGAAGTTTTGGATACTTTCCAACGAAATCGGCCTCCATATTGACCACCGCAACAACCCTGCTTCCGATATCGGCATTTTCGATGTAAATGTGCTGACCCCGGATTTGGTTGACATCCACTACGTCAGTGTCCCTGCCAAGGTTTTTATCGAAGTGGATATCCGTGCCGACGTGGACGACATCGGCGAAACGGGCTATATCAACTTGAAAACCCAAGAATTGTTCAGTTTTGGCGCTGAGAAGGTCATTTGGGTTTTGTCGAATATCCAGAAGGTTATCGTGGCCGAAAAAGGTGAGCAGACTTGGCCTTGGACTGACTGGAGTGAAGATATTGAGGTGTTGGATGGTGTTGCCTTCAACGTAGGAAAGTACCTCGCCAAGAAGGGCATCAACCCACTTGGGAAATAGAAATTGGGAAATTGTGCGGAAAGCACAATTTCCCAATTTCTATCAGTTTCTATAAATTTCTCAATTTCCCACCAGCGCCGCCAACTCCGCCCGCTTCTCGTGCGCTGCCTTGTAACCCAACTCGAACATTTCATCGAAATGCCCTCGGTCGAAGGTGCCGAAGCTGGTCAGGTCAGGTGCCACCACTACGTTGCACAGGTGGTACTTGTGGATGGTGTGGTGGTGTATGCTTAGGTGGAACAGCCGTTCCATGACCGACAGGGTGTTCTTGATGTCGCTCGGCTGCAGGTCTTTGAATGGGTGGACGTTGGAGCCGACAATCAGTTCGCACTCGCCCGCCAGCGGCTCCACGGGGAAGTTGTTCAGCGCGCCGCCGTCGGTGTAGAGCTGCCCCTCGATTTCCACGGGCGTGAACACCACGGGGAAGGCCGCCGAGGCCAAAATCGGGCGGATGAGTTGCCCGTGGGCAAAGGTGCGCTGCTTGCCCTTCACCATGTCGGTGGCCGTGACGTAGAGCTTTGTTTTCAAAACGCCAAAGTCATCGTCTGGCAGCAGCTCTTTCAAGACGGGGTAAAACTTATCGGTATCTAAGAAACCTGGCTTGCGGGAAGCAAAAAGGCCGGGCTTGAAGATGGGGGTATTCTTGAAAAAATCGAGGATGGTACCCACCGAGTGCCCCGCTGCCCGTAGCGCTCCGACGATGGCCCCTGCGCTGGTGCCGGAAATTGCTGTAGGCTCAATGCCAATCTCTTCGAGGACTTGCAGCAGCCCAAGGTGGGCAACGCCGCGCACGCCGCCGCCAGAAAGTACGAGGCCGATGGAGGGGGAGGTCATAATGATTTAGGATTGTACGATTTAGGATTTGGAACCCTGTCTTGGTTTATTTTCGCTTCGCTTTGAATTCCGAGAGTTTCAAATTGAACCCAGGTAGCACATCTTCGCCGTCCAAGGCGTTTTTTTCAAAATTGGTAACAATTTCAGGCTCTTTCACGCCGGTAATGGGCCTCCTCATAAGGGTCAATCAGCCAGCCGAGGCGCACGCCGTTCTTCATCCAAGCGTTGGCCATCTTCTTGCGCAGCGGCCCAATACTGTCGGAAGAAGAACGCACCTCTCCGACGAAATCTGGGACGATTTTTATGAAATCCTCTTCTTCTTCCTCTGGGGCGTCGTCGAGCCGTTCTTGCGAGATATAAGCTGCGTCGGGCTGTTTGGTCGAGCCGTCGGGCAGGTCGAAACCAGAAGATGGGCCGTGCAGTTCGCCTTTTTTGTGGGTTTCAAACCAAATAATCAAGAATCGCAAAAGAGAAATTTCTCTTTTGCCAGTGCCTCTTTTTACTGGTGACATAACAGTGATGGTTCCGTTTTTATCCCTCTCAATGTGCAGGTCAGGGTACCGTTCGCAAATGCGCAGATACTCTTCACGGCTCAGCCTGCGCTCGCTCCTCAGCGCGCTCATGCTCAGAAGCGTTGCGATGGGGTCGGGGTCTTTCTTATTGAAGAAATCAATTGCTGTGCGCATTGTACATGATTTTTTAATAAAATATCACCCTGCGAAAATAGGTCATTTCCATTGCAAAGCCAAAAACTGCCAGCTACCATTGTGAAATGACGAAAAAACTGGGCGTTGCCCTTGCGGCAATACGGGATAGCTCCTTGACCGTGTAAGCTTGTTGTGGTTGGCCTTCGGGCGGCGACTGTAGCAGGTAATCCTTGTCGAGGATGTTTTGGCGGTTGGTGAAATTGTAAATAGCAATGCCAAGTTTGCCGTTGTTGCGGCGCTTTTGCCATTTCCAAGTGACGCTGAGGTCGAGCCGGGCAAGCCCTTCGAGCCGCTTGGTGTTGAGCCGCTCAAAATAGAGCCTGCGCTCGATGCCTTCAGGGCAATTGGCGCAAGGGGTTTCAACGATGCTGGGCGTTGGGGAATAGGGTATGCCGCTGCGGAGGTGCAGGTTGGCGGAGAACTCCCATTTGCCAAGGGTATAGGTGTTGACGCAATTGATGCGGTTGCGGATGTCGTGCCGGGCAGGGTAGGGCATGCCGAGGTTGAGTTCAGGGAACCTCAATTCCACTTTGCTGAGCGAATAGGAAAGCCAAAGGCTGTATTTGCGCCACCGCTTGCGCCAGAGTACGTCCAGCCCAGCGGCCTTGCTCTCCCCATCGAAAAAATTGGTGCCGAAGCTGCTCTCCAACAATAGGTTGGCTGTGGTGAGGTTGCGGTTTCGCTTCCAATAAATTTCCAAATCGAGCAAGGTGTTGCTGGTTTCCTTGCCGATGCCGAGGGTGTATTGCCAAAGCTCCTGTGCGGGAGTGTTCTCGCTGGCCAAAGCCCAGAGTGGTTCGCCGATGCCGAGTTCGTTGAAATCAAGCATCTGGAAGACGAACTGCCAATAGCGCCCTACGCCGCCTTTCACTTGCCAACTGCCTTCCTGCTGCTTGCCCCAAGGATACCAGTTGAAACTTATGCGCGGTTCGGTGTAGTTCAGTCCCCGAGCTGGGAACAGCGTGCCGCGCAGGCCAAGCGAGATGTTGAGCCGGTCGTTGGCTTGATAGCCAAATTCCGCATAAAAAGTATGTTGTGCGCTGCGCACCGTATCGTTCCAGAGGATGTGGCTGGTCATTTCCACGGCATTGGTATCGGAATAGGCCAGGATGGCCTCTTGGGCGTTGTACTGGTAGCCAAACGATAGGCGCTGGCGCTCGTTCCGCTGCCAGTCGTGGTGGAAGTTGGACCTGAACTCCGTCATTCGGTTGTCCCTGTTCAAACGATAGGCAAAGGCACGGTTGGGGTCTGTTTCGTTCCAGAGGAAGGTATAGGAATTCGTGAAGCCGCTGAGCGAGGCATGGTAGCGCACCTTGAACTTCGGCGACCAGTTCGCCTTGTGCATCCAGGAAAGCCCGGTGTTCTGGGTGTCCATGACATCGTCAGTCTTTAAATAATCGGTGCTGTCGTTCTTCTCAAGATGGTAGTCGAGGTGGTCGCCGGAGGTGAAGAGGGTCAGTGCGTTTTCTGCCAATTTTTTGGTGCGCCAGCGCAGCTTGATATTGGCATCGCCAAAATTGAGGAAGGGGTTCCAGGTATAGCGTTGGTCCTGTGCAGTGGCTTGCTGCCCGAAGTCCACCCGTCCATTTTGAAAGAGCTGCTTGAAGAAGTTCTGGTAGGCTGTCGCCTGCAGGCCGTCAATATAGCTGCGCCGCAGGGCGATGAGCAGCGCGACGCGCTCCTTTTTGAGGGGAATATCCACATAGGCTTGTGTGCTGAGCAGGTTCATGCCGATGCCCCAGCGGGTTTTCGATGGAAAATCCTTTTTCGATGAAATATCAATCACGCTGGAATTGCGCCCACCGTACTCCGCACCAAAATTGCCGCGCCACACCTCCACTTGGTCCACGACGAAGGGGTTGAACGAGTCGTACAGCCCGAAGAAATGCCCCGTATGGTACACCGGTATGCCGTCGAGCATGACGAGGTTCTGGTCAGGGGTGCCGCCGCGCACGTTGAGCCGCGAGCCGCTCTCGTCGGCGCTGCCGATGCCGGGCAGCAATTGCAGGCTGCGCAGCACATCTGGCTCGCCCCAGCCGGGCAGGGTGGGCATTTTCTTTCGGTCAAATTTATAGCTCCCGCTCTCCGAAAGCCGGATCATGTCCGTTGCGAACTTGCTGACGATGATGTCGGGCATGTTCACCACATCGTATTTCAGGCGGTAGGTTTGGCATGGTTTGACGAGCAATGGCCTAACGACAAAAGCTTGCTGACGATAGCCCAAGTAGCTGATTATCAGGGAGTCGTCTTTTGAGAAATCGCCTTCTAATTTAAACTTTCCGTCCGTATCGGTAGCCGTGCCGTGTGGTGTGTCCTTGATGTGGGCGGTGGCGCCAGGCAATGGCTCGTTGGTTTCTGCGTCGAGGATGGTGCCGCAGAGGGCGAGGGAAGGTATAGGTTTTAGGATTTCAGGTTTCAGGGTTTCAGAGCCTGTCCTGATTTCTCGGGATTTTGGGGAGGGCTGCGCTTTGCGAAGCCTCTAATTTTTTAATCAAAACATATTTTTGGTCAATTACCTCAAAGCCAAGCCCTGTGCCGCTCAGGGTGCGCTGCATGGCCTCGCGCAATGGCAGTGCTTGGAACTGCACCGTGACGCGGACACCTTTCAAGGCTTCATCGTCGTAGGAGAAGGAGATGCCGCTGTTTTTCTCAAAAAAATCCAACGCGGCACGGAGGTCGGCATTGCGGAAATTGGCGGAAAGGGTAGGGGAGGGCTGCTGGGCATTGGCAAAATTGCCCATAATCACCAGAAACAGGAAAAGCCAGAATTTGTGGCGCAGGCTGTCGGTCATGGTGAAGCTGATGTAGATTTGATTTTTCTAATTCGGTGGAAATCCACCGAATTAGAACCGGGGTTGTTCAGACTTTCCCACAGGCCCAGGAATTCAATATTGGTCCGGTTTCGGAGGTAGTTCTTGATGATGTCGTTGGCGGGGTAGCGGCCGTGCGAAGCAATGTCGGTAAGTGAGATATAGGCACCGGTATCGTGTTGCTGAAGCCGCACCTCAATATCTTGTACCTTGATGGTTGTTTGTTTGTTCGACATCTTTTTGTTGTGGCTTTCCTATAAATAATGGACTTGCCTGACCCATCAAATTTGAAGGGTTTGAAAACGAGCGTCGGTGTTTACTTCACCCACACGGTATCCCCCTTCACCTCGCAGTTCAATTTCATCGGGTCGCAGACCATCTTCACGGCCTTTTCAAGACTGCCATGCACGAACTTGCCGGAGAACGTGCGCTCGCCAAGGCTATCGGCCAGCACGAGCACGCCATATTGACGCTCCATTTCCTCAAAAACCCGGCCCAATGGCGCGCTGCGGAACGTGCTCTCGCCCTTGAACCAGTTGGGATAAGAAGCCAGCCCTTGCCGTTTTTGCATTTTGCCCCCCAAGATGGACACTTGTTCGCCCTTCTTCAACAACACCCGCTCCGTCTGCTCCGGGTTGATGACCTGCACCTTGCCCTCGGCGCACTTCACCTCCAGTTCATTGCCGCGGGCATAGACGTTGAACACCGTGCCCACCACCTCCACCGTGCCCTGCTCGGTGCGCACGGAGAAGGTCTTGCCTTTTCTCGCCTTGAAATATGCCTCGCCTTCCAGCACCACCGAGCGCCCGTCCGTCCAGTCGCTGGTCGTGAAGCCGAGTTTCGACATGGCGTTCAGCGTCGCCACCGAGCCGTCGGGCAGCTTCACTTCCTTTTTCTCGCCCGCCTTGGTCACATAATCCGTATCGGTAAAGCTGAACGGGTCGCGCCCAGCGAACCACCAAATGCCTACCACGCCGAGGAGGATGGCAGCGGCGATGGCGAGCCATTTACGGTTGACGATGGACGGTTGACGGTTGACGGTTTGGAGGGTGGGGTTTGCGGCTTGTTTTGTTCCGATTTCGACAATTTTGGCTTCGGGTTGTTGGAGTGCCTCCGGCAATGGAGGCTGCACTTCCACCGCTGTTCCTTCAACATACACTTCCTCTGCTGCCATTTCTTTGGCCTTTTGAGCTTCCTCCGCCTCGACTGCCAACTGTAGGCTCAACTTCTGCCAGGCGAGGGTAGGGGAGAACTCCTCCATCTCCATGCCTTCGAGGGCGTGCAGCATCTCCACATAGTCAGGGTAGCTCTCCAAATTGCGGAGCGCCTCCAAGTCCGCTTGCGAGAGGTCGCCAGCCAACCAGCGGGCCAGCAACGTGTCGTCGTCGCTGCCTTCCGGCTTCAGGATATCGTCGTGGTCGTTATTTTCCATTTTTTTTTCTCTTTTGATTAAACGACTGGTCGGTGTTTTACCCTACTGCCCAATCCACCATCTTTGTCATTCCCGAAGGGAACCTAATCCGAAATCGTCAAATTCCTTTCAAAATCTGTCGCAGCTCCACCAACGCCAAGTGCATCCGCTTCTCGACGGCCTTCACCGAGAGGTCGAGGCGCTCGGCGATTTCGGCGTACTTCATTTTGTCCATCCGGTTCATCAAGAACACGACCCGTTGGTTTTCGGGCAGCTTCGCAATGGCTGCTTCCAGCCGGTCTTGCAGTTCCTTGGTTTCGAGGTCGAAATGGGGGTTTTCCTCCGTTGCCTCTTCCATGGGCGCTTGTCGCTGGAATTTCAGCACCACTTGTTCGTGCTTTTTTTCATCCAAAAACAAATTGCCGGAAACGGCAAACAGGTAGCTCTTCACTTTTTCGATGGGCACTTTGGCGCAATCGCGCCACAGGCGCAAGAAAGCCTCTTGCATCAGGTCTTCAGCCTCGCTGGCGGCAGCGCCCTTGTAGCAAAGGAAGTTGCGCACATGTCGGCTATGCGCGTAGAAGAGCTCCCGGTAGGTAGGCTCATGGCAGACGTTTTTTAGCTGGGAGTGGTTCCATGGGGGCAAAGGTAAGATATGGCTACATTGTTGGATTGTTTCATGGCTACATTGTTTCATTGCTTCATTGTTTCATTGTGCGGGCAGCCCCAGCAATTAGGCCATGAAACCATGCAGCCATGAAACAATGAAGCAATAAATTTTTCGGTAGGGTTTTTTCTATGAAAATCGTTTTATTGCAAACTTTCCGCAAAACCGCCACCTCCTCTAACTTTCCCGCAGATTTTCCGACACCAAAAAACTGTCTAACCAAACTACATTCTATATGACTGTTTCAACGCTTAACAGACGGTCGTTTTTCCAAAAACTTGGCAAGTCCATGCCCCAAGGGGCAGGCGAACTGGGCCAGGCCGGGGAAAAAGCGAACCCGTTCCGCATCAGCGACCAGGAGCTGCCGCTGGTGCCACCACCCACCACCACCATCACCCTCAGCGGGGGACTTGAGCCTTACAACGGCCCTTGGGACGTGGACCAGGCCACCCACCTGCTGCGCCGCATCGGCTTCGGCGTGAAGAAAGCTGACCTCGACCTGCTGCTCGGCATGACCGTGGGCGATGCCGTGGACCATGTGCTGAATACGAGCATACCGCAGACGAAGCCTGTTTACAACTACTTCGACGATGCCGACCCCAACAATCCCTACGATTACGAAGAGCCGACCCTTCAACTTGGCCAATCGTGGATACCCAATGACCCAGCCCCCTACCAGTTCAACGGCGACGCAGAAGGCTACCGCATCCAGAGCTTCCGGGGCTGGTGGCTGGAGCAGATGGTCAACCAAGGGGCGAGCATCTTAGAGAAACTGACGCTGTTTTGGCACAACCATTTTGCGACGCAAACGGCTTCTTATTTCAATGGGAAAGGCTGCTACCAGCACAACAACCTCCTGCGCAGCAAGGCACTTGGCAATTTCAAGGAAATGACCAAGGCCGTCACCCTTGACCCGCTGATGCTTATCTACCTCAACGGCGTTTACAACACCAAATGGGCACCTGACGAGAACTACGCCCGTGAATTGCAAGAGCTTTTCACCATCGGAAAAGACAACCCCGACCACTACACCGAGGAGGACGTGGTGGCCGCTGCCAGGGTGCTGACGGGCTGGAAGATTGACTACGAGAAAGCCACCACTTGGTATTATGCCGTTGACCACGACAATACCGACAAGCAGTTCAGCGCATTTTACGGCAACACCGTCATACCTGGCAACGTGAACGCCGAGGTGGAACTCGACGCCCTGCTCGACATGATATTCGAAAAGAACGAAGTGGCCGAGTACCTCTGCCGCAAGCTCTACCGCTGGTTTGTCTATTATAACATAGATGCCACGACGGAGGCCAACGTCATCCAGCCGCTGGCACAAATCTTCCGCAGCGGCGGCTATGAGATAAAGCCCGTCCTGGAAACCCTGCTCAAAAGCACCCATTTCTTCGACGCCGTGAACAAGGGCTGTTATATCAAGACACCCGTGGACATCGTCATCGGAACCCTGCGCAGCTTCAACCTCGGCATCCCTTCCCAGACCTACTGGGACGATTTCGAGATGAAATACTTCCTCACCGATGCGTTGGTGGGTCAACAGATGATGCCCGGCGACCCTCCCAATGTGGCTGGTTGGCAGGCCTTCCGCCAAGTGCCTTTGTACTACCGCATGTGGGTCAACAGCACCACGGTGCGCAGGCGCAACGAATACCTTGGCCTACTCTTCACGCCTTATATTGCCACCAGCGACGACAACCGGCTACAGATAATCCCTGTGGATTTCGCCGCCCAGATGAGCAACCCTTACGACCCCGTTGTGATGATTGATGATATGGTGAAAATCCTGCTGCCGCAACCTTTGTCCGACAACAAGAAATGGCTGTTGAAGAACATCCTGCTATCTGGCCAAGCGAGCGACAGTTACTGGACGATTGCCTGGTCGGATTATGTCAACGACCCCGGCAACGACATGTACTTCAGCATCGTCAACACCCGCTTGACCAATATGCTGGCCTACATGCTGCTACTGCCCGAATACCAATTGGCATAGGACGAATGCCTTGAAATCCGGCTTTGCCAACCTTCAATCCATCAGTCCTTCAATCCATCAATCATTCCTTAAAATGAAAAGAAGAAACTTCCTTCGCACGGCCGGGGCCACCGCAGCCCTCACGCCGTTCCTCCATAGTGGCTTTGCCATCAATCCATTGGCGAAAAGCTCCATGTTCGGTTCCTTGGGCAATGCTGCCGCCATGAGCGGCAAAATCATGGTTTTCATCGAGCTGAACGGCGGCAACGACGGCCTCAACACCCTAATCCCGCTCGACCAGTACAGCAAGCTCTCCTTGCACCGCAGCGGCGTGCTCATCCCCGAAAACAAAGTGCTGCCCCTCAACGGCTATGCCGACACAGGGCTGCACCCCAGCATGGGCGCCATGCAACAACTGTTCAACGATGGCCTCATGAGCATTGTGCATGACGTAGGCTACCCACAGCAGGACTACTCGCACTTTCGCTCGATGGACATCTGGCATTCGGCCAGTGCCAGCGACCAGTACCTCGACACGGGCTGGATGGGCCGAACCCTGCAGGGCGAGCACCCATCTTTTCCCACTGGCTACCCCAACGATGACACAAAGGACCCATTGGCCATCCAGATTGGCTCCTCCCTGCCGTTGGCGTTCATGGGGTCGGGCTATTCTATGGGCATGACCCTTGGCAATGCCAATGATTTCGACAATGTTTTCGTCAATGATTTAGTGGAACCTGCCCCGCCAACACCTTATGGCGATGAGTTGGAGTACATCCGCCTCATACAACAGCAATCGCAGGTCTATTACGAGGTGATAAAAGAAGCGGCAGAGGCACAGCCCAATAACCTATCGCCGATGTACCCCCCATTAGGTGAAAATGGTTTGGCTGACCAACTCCGTGTGGTTGCACGATTAATAGGAGGCGAAATGCAAACGCCCGTTTATGTCGTTTCCATCGGCGGCTTTGATACGCACAGCGAGCAGGTGATTGAAGGCTCGGTGGAGGTGGAAGGGCAAGACTCCAAGGGTGGTGACAACCATGCATTGTTGCTCCGCAAATTGTCGGAGGCCATTGCCGCATTTCAGGATGATATAGAGCGCATGGGCAAGGCAGACATCGTGGCGGGCATGACCTTCTCCGAGTTTGGCCGCACCATCGCCTCCAATTTCAGCACCGGCACCGACCACGGTGCAGCCGCACCGCTCTTCGTCTTCGGCAAGGGCGTGAATCCTGGCATCATCGGCAACAACCCAGACATCCCGCAAGACCTTGCCATCAGCGGCGACGTGCCCATGGCCTACGATTTCCGGCAGGTCTATGCCAGCGTGATTCAGGATTGGTTCGGCCTAACGAGCATGAGCAGTGTCCTTTTCAACGATTTCGACATACTACCCATCTTCAGGGGAACATCCGCTGCCAAGGAGGACAAACGGGACCTCTTCGGTGTGAGCAATTACCCGAACCCCGTCACTTCGTACACCACGATTTTGTTCAGCACCTTCAACAATGCCCATGTGGTCATCAACCTCATGGATGCGCAGGGTCGTTTCATCCTTCAAATTGCCGAAGGCAACTACAATTCCGGCCTCCATCAGGTGCGGTTTGACCGCTCGAACTTGCCGAGCGGCACCTATTTCTACCAAGTGGTGCAGAACGGCATGGGGGTCACTAAGAAGATGCTCGTTTTTTAATTAGGTAAATAACAGCTAAATGCGGGGGCATGGTGGTTCAGTCCACCATGCCCTTTTTTATGGCTACTACATCAGCTTTGCCAACACCGCTTCCCGGTAGCTGGCCCCAATGGGCAGCTTTTCTTTGCCTATTTGCACTTGGTTGCCCTCGATGGCAGCTATCTTCCCAATGGCGACGATATAGGATTTATGGATGCGGAGAAATTGGTCGTTGGGCAGTTCTTCCTCCAAGCTTTTGAGGGAATTCAAGGAGAGGATGCGGCCCTGCGGCGTGTGGAAAGCCACGTATTCCCGCATGCCCTCCACGTAGGCAATGTCCTCGAAGCGAAGGCGGTGGACCTTGTGCTCCGATTTTACCAAGATGAAATCCTTTGTAGTGGCTGCCACTTCCGCAGATTGTTCCCGCAGGATGGGCGGGCTTTCTGCCGCTTTGCGAAGTGCCAACAAATCGGTGGCCTTGTTCACGGCCTGCACGAAGCGCTCGAAGCCGAAGGGCTTCAGCAGGTAGTCCGTTGCGTCGTGGTTGTAACTTTCCAATGCAAACTCAGAGTAGGCGGTGGTGAAGATGACGAGCGGCTTCTTCTTCAACGTGCGCAGGAACTCCATCCCCGTCATGCCCGGCATTTGGATGTCGAGGAAAAGCAGGTCCACGGACTGCGAGCTGAGTGCCTCCAGCGCCTCGAAGGGATCACGGCACTTGCCCACCAAGGTTAGGTGCGGCAGCCTGCCGATGTAGTTTTCGAGCAGGTTGCGGGCCAGTTCTTCGTCGTCTATGACGAGGCAGTTGAATTTAGTCATTAGTCAATCAGTCATTGGTCATTGGGGGGACATTGGTCATTTTTTGGATAGGGGGTTTGCCAATGGTTTTGATGTATTTGTTAAGCTTTAAATGGCAAACTGAAAGCTTATTCAAAAGTAGGGTATAAACTTCTTCTTTTATGAGATTCCTTTTATAGGCTTTTATAAGCCATGTTTTTGATTCAATTAACGAACCTCTGGCATAGAAACAAAAATTGCGGTTTTCATTGTAGTGAAAACGCCCATAACCTTCAGCAATATTGGCTGAAATGGAGTCTGTGGCCCTGCAAAATTGCTTTCCGATGGTATCTTTCAAAAAATAATCCCAACCAATAACCAAGCCCCAAACCTCATCCCCAATATCCATCGCCATTTTGTAAACTTCAATTTCGTCAATTGGTGTGTAGCTCATAGTATTTTCAATTTGATATAAACTTGTTTCCCGGTTCAAATCAAATCTATTACTCAACTCCACACAAATATTGTTTCCACTAAAATGACCAATGACCAATGACCAATGACCAATGTCCCCCCAATGACCAATGACCAATGTCTAATGACTAATTGACCAATGACAACCTTAAATAAACCCCAAACTCCCCCTCCCCCTTTTCAATCCGCAACTCATGCCGTCCGGGGTAGAGCAGTTCCAATTGCCGCCGCACGTTTTCCAGCCCGATGCCACCGGTTTCGTTTTTGGTGAAACCCGTTTTTGGCAGGCTGTTCTTCACTTCCAGCACCACGACGGCGTCCTCGGTTTGCAGCCGGATGTCAATCCAGCCGTTGGCCAAGTCCTCGACCTTGCTGTGCTTGAAGGCGTTTTCAACGAATGGGATAAAGAGCATCGGCGCAATGCGCAACTGGGGGCGGCTTTCGTCCAGGTTCGCTTTGACGTTGAGGCCCCGGCTGTCCTTCAGCATGTTGAGTGCGATGAAATGGCGCAGGTACTCGATTTCCTTGGCCAGCGGCACGGTCGCTTCCTTGCAGTCATATAGCACGTAGCGCAGCATGGCGGAGAGCTTGAGCAGGTTCTCCGGTGCGGCATCCGATTTCAGGACGGAGAGGGTATAGATATTGTTCAAGGCATTGAACAGGAAATGCGGGTTCACCTGCGATTTGAGGAACTTCAGTTCTGATTCCAATTTTTCGCTGCGCAACAGGGCCATCTCCTTTTCCCGGCGGCGGGCAAAGGCGGCAATCTCGAACAGGGCGCTGCCAATCCAGGCCGTGAAAAAGGGCATCGCCCCGCTGAGGTAGCGCTGCCATTCCTTCGGCGATAGGCCGCCCTCTCGGCCAAGCGGTCGGCCCTTGCCCAACGGGCGACGGAAATACTCGGCCCAGGGTGCGGCGTCCCATTCCACCAAAAAAACCACTGCCAGCAACATGGCCAGCCCAGCAAGCAGGTAGGCCGCCTGTTTGTTTTGGAAAAAAAGCCGGGGCAGCAGTAGCTCCAGGTTCGCCCAAACGACGATAGCGATGCCCGCCAGCACCACGAGGTTCAGAACGATGAAGCGGTCGGCCTTCTCCCAGTCGCCGGAGAGCAGCACCGGGACGAGCACCCAGAAGCTTCCCCAGAAGAGGATTTGCAGCACCGTGTTCTTTTGTAACTGAAGGTTCATGCAGCAAATGTGGGCAAATACGGGGGTTGCACCAAAGTTTTATCCATGAACAAGGCGGTTTTGTCAACGAACACTGCTTTGCTCCGCAATGCCCTTGCCCGCACTGGGTTCGTGGAGGAAATACCCTCGTTCATTGAATAAATTGGCGACGGGCAGCGTTTCAGCGCAGCTTTGTCCCATCATTTTTAACCAATCAATTAAAAATTCTTCAACATGAAAATGCAAATAAAATCAGCCCTGCTGACCCTCCTGCTTGCCATCGTTTTCACTGCTGCGCAAGCACAGCGTGGAAGCGGCCCCGACAAAGACCCCGCAGACCGTGCCGAACACCAAACCACCAAGATGACGGAGAAACTCGGCCTCAGTGCCGACCAAGTCACTAAGGTGAAGGCCATCAACCTCAAGTACGCCGAGAAGGCCAAGGCCAACAGGGATGCCGACAAGGCCAAGAACAAGGACGCCCGTGAGGCCATGCGCACCGAGCACGACGCCGAATTGAGCAAGGTACTCACCAAGGAACAAGCCGAGAAATGGAAGGCCATGAAGCCCGACGGCAATGGCAAGGAGATGAAAGACCATAAAGGCGGTGGCCGTGATAAAGACCCCGCCGACCGTGCCGAGCGCCAGACCGCCAAAATGACGGAGAAACTCGGCCTAAACGCCGACCAAGCCACCAAGGTCAAGGCCATCAATCAGAAGTACGCAGAGAAGGCCAATGCCGACCGGGAAAAGAACCGGGCCGCCCATGATGCCATGCGCACCGAGCACCAAACTGAATTGAGCAAGGTGCTCACCAAAGACCAAGCTGCCAAATGGGAGCAACTGAAAGCCGAGCGCCAGGGGAAAAAAGGCGAGCACGGCAAACGTGGCGGCAAGCCTGATAAATCGGGGTTGAAGAGAGGATAAAACCCGCTTTGTGTAAATTTAAAAGCCCTGTCTGAACTTTGGTTCGGGCAGGGCTTTTTTGCTGTGGATTGGGCTTGCTCACGGCTGCAAACGCTCAATCACCCAAGTCCCATCTTCGCCCTTGGTATATTGGAAGCGGTCGTGCAGCCTGCTCTTCTGCCCCTGCCAGAACTCGAAGCTGGTAGGTACCACCCGGTAGCCGCCCCAGAAGCTGGGCAGTGGCACCTCGCCCTCGCCGAACTTGTGTTTCATCTCCTCCCATTTCATCAGCAACGCCTGTTTAGAGGTGATGGGGCTGCTCTGGTTCGAGACCCAAGCCCCGATTTGGCTGCCCTTGGGCCGGGTCATGAAGTATTTGATGGATTCGGCCATGCTCACCTTCTCCACTGTGCCGGTGATGATGACCTGCCGCTCCAAGTCGTGCCACGGGAAATGCAGCGCCACCTTGGGGTTGTGCGCCATTTCCTGTGCCTTGCGGCTGCCGTAGTTGGTGTAGAACACGAAGCCGTGCCCGTCGAATTGCTTCAACAAGACCATGCGGATGGAGGGCTGCCCGTCTTCGCCCACGGTGGCGAGGGTGACGGCATTGGGCATTCGGTAGCCCGCTCGCTCCACGTCCTCGAACCATTTCTCGAACTGTTTGGTGGGGTCGGCGTCGAGGTCGTCGCGGCGAAGGCCGGCAATCTCGAATTCGTCGCGCATGTAACTGAGGTCTTTCATCTGTGATATTTTTTCGCAAAGGAACAGTGAACACAGGTAAAAGTTAAGTGATTTTCCACCATATTGCATGGTCATTTTTTTCATCACAAAACAAAACCAACCTGCCATGTCGAACAGTTCGAAAACAATCTATTATTTCTCCCTTTACCTGTTTCCGTTGAGCCTTCTCCTTTTGCTGGCTCCCAATTTTTTGCTCAAGACCTTCATGCTGCCCCCAACCGATGAGGTTTGGATTAGGGTGGTCGGCATGTTGGTGTTCTTCTTGGGGGTGATTTATTACAATGCGGCCCGATTGGAACTTCACAGCATCTACAAAGTATTCGGCTACAACCGGATCGGCGTGCTGTTTTTCTTCATCGTGTTCGTGGCGCTCGGCTGGTCAGAGTGGCCCTTGATTCTGTTCGGCGTAATTGATGCAGCGGCTGGGCTTTGGACGTTGTCGGCTCTGAAAAAGGAAAGCCGATGAACTACAAATGAAAATCCCCGTTTGCAAAACCAAACGGGGATTCATTTCGCTTCTGTTTTAGCGTCTGGGCAAATCTGAATCGCCCTATTTATTCACCTAAGCGGTATAAATAACCAAAGGTTACGCCAACACCCCTGTTCTTTATGGTGACGTCAATGTAATCCTCTTCAATAGCTGATACTTCCGCCAAGTTGTTTAAGCTAAATTGGTAACGAACGTCCACGAAAGCAGTGCCTTTCTTGAGGTTCAGGCCAAGTCCGCCGCCGATGCTTGCGCCTATTTCAAAGCGGTTGTAGCCTTCCCAGTCCTCGTCCTTGTATTTATAGTCGCCGTACTTTCCGCTCATGGCATAGCCGAATGTTGGGCCTGCAGTTGCAAAAGCATTAAAGTACTGGCTACTATACTTGAACTTGGCCAATAAGGGTAATTCAATGTGATTCAAAACAATCTCATCGCCTTCATTTTTTCCTGACGCACCTTTTTGGATAAAGACAAGCTCAGGTTGGACGGCAAAATATTTTGACAAACCAATTTCCACCATCCCAGCAAATGCGGCACCCGTCATCACCTCCGAGGTCTCGGATTCGCTCTCGCCTGCGTAACTGACTTTAACATACTCCTTCGCAAAGTTGAAACCTCCCCTTGCGCCTATCGAAATCTGCGCAGTGAGAAGGCCGCATGTGACGATAAAAAATACCGCCACGACCGAAAGTCTTTTAATAAGTGTCATGGCTAAAATTTTTTAAGTGAAAAATGCTTAATCGTTTGCAATGATTGCCTTTTACCGTGAGAAATCCAATGATTAATGATACCTTGGCAAAGAAAAATTTTCGCTTTCAAGGGAACGCTAACAGGTATTTGTAGCGTCGGTATGACCATGTTGAATTGGCCTCCAACTAAGCCTATGCAAAACTTCACAACCACCTTTGTGGAGGTTATTAAAAGAAAAGCCTCCGACCACATTTGCAGTCGGAGGCTTCGTTCTTCCAATACTAATTGAGCTATTCGCCCAAGCTGTGCAGGTAGCCAATGCTTAAGCCAATGCCCTTGTTGTGCGATTTGAAATCTTCATCAAATTCATTGTCAGCAATATTGCTCAGGCCAAGCAGGTAGCGGGCATCCAAGAAGACCATGCCTGCGCCCATTTTGATGCCGACCCCTCCACCAAAGTTTGCGCCTATTTCAAAGCGATTGTATGCTTCCCAGTCCTCAATTTTTTCACCGTCAGCTTCACCGCTAAGCGAATAGCCGAAACTTGGGCCTACTGCCACGAAAGCTCCAATCATATCCGTTCCGAACTTGTATTTCAGGAGAATCGGAACTTCGAAATGGTTTAGGACAAGCTTGAATTCTTCATCGAAAACTTCAGTTTTTCCACCTTTTTGGACAAAAACCAACTCTGGCTGTATGGCAAAGTTCTCGGTCAAACCAATTTCGGCGATGCCTGCAAACGCCAGCCCCATGATATTGTCGGTCGTGATTTCAATGCCATCCCCTTCTGAGCTTTGTTTGGCCAAGTTGACGCCACCCCTTAAACCCAATGAAAGTTGAGCCATGAGGAGGCCATTGGCAGCGATTAAGATTGCTGCCAGCACGGAGATTTTTTTTAGAAGTCTCATGACATGTTGTTTTAGTGAAAGAATCTTTTTTATCGCTCGCAAGGTTTCGTAAATACCCAATCAAAGGCAAGGATTTATGCCATGATGTATGGCACAGAAATGAAAACATTTGTCACTCCCCACCTAATACACCGGTTTGCTTTGCAGAATCCTATGCGCTTACTAACTTGGCCTCAAACTAAGCCTATGCTAAACTTCACCGCCGAAACCCCGCTCATTCAACACTTCTACCATTGGGAAAAAACCACGCCCAACAAGGTCTTCCTGCGCCAGCCATTTGGCAATAGCTTCAAGGACTTCACCTGGCATGAGACCGGGCAACAGGCCCGCCGATTGGCCAGTTACCTGCGCTCCTTGCGTTTGCCGGAGGGCAGCCACATCGGTTTGGTATCAAAAAACTGCGCCGAGTGGTTCATCTGCGACCTCGCCATCATGATGGCGGGGCATGTTTCCGTGCCCTTCTTCCCAACGCTCACCGCCGAGCAGATCAACCTCGTGATGGCCCACAGCGGCTGCCCCGTGCTGTTGGCCGGTAAGCTCGACGACTGGGCGGCGATGAAACCCGGCATCCCGGCGGGCGTCACCTGCGTCTCGTTCCCCACCTACAACCCCGACCCCGACCATGTGCAGTGGGCCGACCTCATGGCCCGACACGAGCCGCTTGGCGGCTCGCCCGTGCCCAGCCCCGACGACCTGCTCACCATCATCTATACCAGTGGCACCACGGGCAACCCCAAGGGTGTCATGCTCAGCTACCGCAACATGGCGGCCCTGCTCTACTACGGGCAGGAGCACCTTCGCCTTGACATCCCCGACGTGCGGGTCATTTCCTACCTGCCACTCTGCCATATCAGCGAGCGGGGCGTACTGGTGAATGCGGCTTTGGCCACGGGGGCCACCGTCTATTTCGTGGAGCGGTTGGACACTTTCGCCAAAAACCTTGCGGCTGCCCGGCCTACGCATTTCGGCGGCGTGCCGAGGATTTGGATGAAGTTTCAGCAGGGCGTGCTGGCCAAGATGCCGCAGCCGAAACTCGATTTTTTGTTGAAAATACCCGTGGTGAACAACCTCGTGCGGCGCAAAATCAAGCAGGCGCTCGGACTGGATGCCGTGCAGGTCTTCCTCGTTGCGGCGGCACCCACGCCCGTCAGCCTGCTGGAATGGTACGAACGGCTGGGCATCGTCATCCAAGAGGCGTACGGCATGACGGAGACGACGGCCATTGCCACCATCACGCCCCGCAGCGGGGTGCGGTTCGGAAGGGTGGGCAAGCCCATTGCGAACACGAAAATCAAGATAGACCCCGAGACCGGGGAAATCTGCACCAAGTCGTCGAGCAACATGCTCGGCTACTACAACGAACCCGAAATGACCGCCGCCACCATTGACAGCTACGGCTGGCTGCACACGGGCGACAAGGGCGAACTCGACGCCGACGGCTACCTCCGCATCACCGGACGGGTGAAGGAAATGTACAAGACCAGCAAGGGCGAGTACGTGGCCCCGGCGCAGATTGAGCTTTGCTTTGCGCAAAACAACTACATCGAACAAATCTGCGTGATAGGGGAGGGGCTGCCCCAGCCCGTGGGCCTCGTGGTCTTGTCGGAGCTGGCGAAGGGCGTACACAACGACGCCATCGCGGAGCAACTGAGGGCCAGCCTCGACGCCATCAACCTCACGCTGAAGCCCTACGAGCGCCTACAAAAATTAGTGGTCGTGCGGGAAGCATGGACGGTGGAGAACAACCTGATGACCCCCTCCATGAAGCTGCGCCGAAAGTATTTGGAGCAGCATTTTGCTTCGCAAATGATGGGATGGTACGAGATGGAGGGGAAGGTGGTGTGGGAAGTATAGGAGGCATTACTTGCCATGGGTGCCTAAAAAAGGTCGTTATTTCGTTATTTCTTTACCTGCTTCAATTTTTACCCTCCGCTCCCTAACCGCCCTGTTCACAAAGAAAAGCTGCACCCCCGTAATGACCATCGCCGCAGCTACCACCATGCCGAGCAGGGGATAGTTTTCCAAGAACCCGTCCGCTCGTTCCACCACAATCATGCCCGCAACCGCCGCTGCGATACCGCCGGACACCTGCGCCACGCTGGAGTTGATGCCCATGAAAGCCCCCCCGGTCGGCGGGGTCGGGCACGGCGCTTGTGAGGGCGGAGGCGGTAATCATGCGGCTGCCCACCGCCGACATCATCACGGCGCTGAGCAGGGTGACGGCCCAAACGGGCGTGATGCCGAGGTTCGTGTAAATCAGCACGGAGATGATGGTAATCAAAGAACCTACCACGAAGACCTTATAGGCACCCAGTCGGTCGGCCAGCTTGCCGACGAGCGGCCCGGCGGCCATGGAGCAAAGCCCGGTCACGAAGTAAATCAAAGGCAGTTGCTCCATCGTGAGGCCGAGGTTGCCGACGGCAAAGGCCGCCCCAAACGGCATGAGCATGAAGCCACCCGTGGCCAGTAGGGTAGTGGCAAGGAAGACCTGGAGGTACCTTCGGTCGGTAGCGACCCTTGCCATGTGAACGCCCGCAGAGCTGCTGCGCTGTAGCGATAAATGGCTGTCAATGGGGCGCAGCATGAACACGATGGCCAGCAGAATCGGGATGCAAAGGCCGACGATGGCCAAGAAGGTGGAGTTCCAGCCCCACTGGTTGGCGAGTGCAAGGCCGATGGGCAGGCCGAGCACCTGGCTGGAAGCAAACGCCATCTGGAAAAAGCCCATGACCCGGCCCCGTTGCTCGAAGGCAAACACATCGGTGATGATAGCCGCAGCGGTGGATCCGATGACGCCCCCGAAAATGCCCGCCACGGTGCGGGCGGCCAAGAGCTGATGGTAGGTGCTGGCAAGGCCGCAAAACAGCGTCCCGACAATAAAACCAATATAGAACACCACAAACAACCGCTTCCGGTCGAAACGGTCGGCGATGAACGAGGACAACAGCCCCGACGCCCCAGCACTGAACGCATAAGCCGACACCACCCAACTAAATTGCTTGGGCGTGATGGACATGTCCTTGGAAATGAACGGCAATAGCGGGTTCAGCACCATGAAGTCCAGTACGATGGTGAACTGCGTGACGGCCAAGATGGCGATGACGAATTTTTGGTAGGGGGTGAAGGTGGGTGTTGAGTTGGTCACAAGTTGATTTTTAGTTGAGCTGGTTCGATTTTAGGGACTTTGGATGACTCGGTTTTGAAAAATCAATTAATCGAATGAACCAAGATTTAGTTCGGGAACTGGTTCTCTGAACCCCAAAAAAAGCCATAACATTTTCCGTGTATCCTCTTTAGCCAACCAAGCTTGCCTTAAATTGACGTTATTTGGCAAGGTATTTTGCCTACCATATACCACAATCGAAGAAGGACACATGGAGCCAGCCAAAAAGATATACTTCCCCGGGTTGAACGGTCTGCGGTTCATTGCCGCTATGCTCGTTCTCGTCAGTCATGCTGAGGAGATTAAGGGGCTATTTCAAGTCCGGTCAGGAGCGGAAGGCCCTTTGCGAATCTACACGCTATTTGGCGATTTGGCGGTGACCTTCTTCTTCGTGCTAAGTGGGTTCTTGATTACCTACCTGCTCTTGGCCGAGCGAAAGCTCACGGGCAAGATTTCCCTCAAAAAATTCTACCTGCGACGGATATTCCGCATCTTCCCCCTTTACTACCTCATCGTGCTGTCCGGGTTCTTTTTGCTGCCGAATTTCGACGCGCTGTACATACCCGTTTGGTCAGAGAAAATGTTTGACAATTTTTGGCCAAAGGCCCTCTTATACCTCACCTTTTTCTCCAACCTCGCAGCGGCGTCCATTTATCCCATCCCCTACGTATCCCCCACTTGGTCCATTGGTGTGGAGGAACAGTTCTACTTTTTTTGGCCCATTTTGATGAAATTATTCAAAAACAGCCTGATGGTCATGGTCGGTGTCATCGCTGGTTATTTATTGCTGGCAAAAGGCATGGCATTGCTCGTCGGTCAAGGCATGCTGTCTGGCAGGCAATGGGAAATAGTTGCCAGTTTTCTGTCCCTTACCCGCATGGACTGCATGGCTATAGGTGGAGTGGCGGCCTATTTTTACGACAGGAGGCACCCCATTTTACGGATGCTGGTTTACCACCGTTTTTTTCAAATCCTGCTCTATGCCGCTTTGGTGCCAATGACTGTGTTGGGCATGGAAATCGGCCTGCTCACCCACGAGGTTTACGCCCTGCTGTTCGCCTGTGTGATACTTAATGTGGCCACAAACCCTGACAGCCTGCTTCGACTTGAGCACCCGTATTTGCGCTACCTTGGCAACATCTCCTACGGCCTGTACATGTACCATTTCCTGTCCATCCGCTTGGCATTGCTACTGACACTCAGGTTTTTTGGGGAGGCTCGCCCGCTCGGCCTCGTGGAGAACTTCGCCTTGTACGGCCTGTCAATGACTTTCACCATCGGGTTGGCTGCCATTTCATACGAAACCTTCGAACAGTATTTCCTTAATTTGAAAAAGAAACTGGCCGTGGTGGAAAGCGGCGGTTGAAACAAGCTTAATTGAATGCAAGAAGTAATCGTTGACTATAATGCGTCCCGCCAAAGTTCTTGGCTCCGCAACAAGTGCCAAGGCATGGTCAACCGCTATTGCCAATACCGCAGAAACCTCTTGTGGCGCTTGCACCTCTGGCAACAGCCCGCCCAATTGGATGCGTCAAAACTGGTGTCCGGCTCGATGCCCGTGTTCATCAACAATTTCAACCGATACAGGCACCTAAAGGCCCAAATGAAGTGGCTAAGCAGCTTAGCCGACCCGGTTTCAGTAATTATCATTGACAATAATTCCACTTACCCACCTTTGCTGGCGTTTTACGAAACCCTGAATTCAACCAATGTTCAAGTGGTCAAATTGGGGTTCAATTCTTGGCGCAAAGGAGCCGTTCATTTATCCAAACAATTGCTGGGTTTCGACAAATTCATCATCACCGACCCAGACCTACTGCCTTGCGAGGACCTGCCCAAAGATGTCCTCTCGCATTTGTCGGACCTCCTCGACCGCTACCCAGCATACAACCATATCGGGCTTTCGCTTGAGATAAATGACTTGCCTGATAACCCCTTACGGGAGACCGTGCGGCGGCATGAATCGAAGTTCTGGCCACCTTCAGCTCAGGTACTGAAAGGCGAAGTCATGGTGGCAGATGTTGACACAACGTTTGCCATCTACCGCAATGGCTCGGACGTGGAGGCCCTTTCCCCAGCCCTGCGAACTGTCCGACCCTACACGCTTCGACACCTCGATTGGTACATCCAACCGGACGACTTGACCGAGGAGTATCGCTATTACCTCCAATCCGTCATGCCAATAGCCACTTGGTCATCCGAAGTCAAGCGGAAGTTTGGCCTTGCTCACCTGCTCCATTCCATATTGCTTTGAACTCAATTGGCAACAGCACAAGTGCCTCCAGCAGCGGCCTGAACAACCCCCCCGATTCCTCGTGGTCGTGCATTAAGATTATTTCAGATGAGACAGGGTTGCCGAGCCACCTTTTGCTCCACCATAAATGTCCCCTAGTATCGGTTGGTCGGGTCGAGTGAAGGCGGCGCAAGATTTTTTCCAAGGATGACAGCCCTTGTGGTGGCTTTTTTTGAAAAACGGCCCATTCCATCACGTCAAAAGTCCAGTGCCAATCCACATCTTTTTGCAATCCGGCATTTTGATAAAAGCGGTGCGATAAACCCGGAAGCGCGGGTGGTTGGTAGCCCAGTTCCTTCAGAAAATCCTGCAAGTAGCGGTGCCGCTTTTCGTCCGCTTTTTTCCATTTGCTGAACACCCTCCCATAGCGACCATCGCCCTTGTCGCCATACGGAAAGCGAAAAAAACGGGGGTGCTTCGGTTGGTTTGCTTCGCAATAAAGCGAGTGGATAAGCGAATCGGTTCGGGCTATTTCCGAGCAACAATCATCAAGCGATAAATCAGAAAAATGGCGATGCCCAAAGCCGTGGTTCCCTACCACAAAACCCGATTTGATGGTCTGTAAGGCAATCTCTGGACGAGCCTCCAGCCACCTGCCTTCGGAAAAAAACACCGCAGGGATGCCCATTTCACGCAGTACCGACAATTTATGCAGGCGGTGCAGGGATGGCCCGTCGTCAATTGTCAAATAGGCTGGTTTTATGCATTGAGTCGTCATGCCCCAAAATTACACCCTGCATTGCACACCATCTCCACATTGGTTTGGTATCAGCAGGTAGAATTGGTATTTCTTGGAAGGCGATGACGAATTATTGGTAGGGGGTGAAGGTGGGTGTGGGTGTCGAGTTGGTCACAAATTGGCCTGTTTAAAAAAATATGCCGCCTGTTTGCACAAGCGGCATTTTCCTAAAGCGAATAAAATGGGTTTTAGTTCGATGGGGTGGGGGGCTGTTTTTTCTCCAACATGTAAGGTTCAATGGTTCGTGAAGGTTTCAAGTTTTAAGTTTCAAGTTTCACGGGGCTTCTACGTCAATTGAAAATGACTGGCATTTTTGAAATGGCTTTGATGGCCAATCAACCCTTCCAAGAATGAGCATGGCAGGTTCCTCCCTGAAACCCTGTCTGCCGACAGGCAGGTTTAAACCTGAAACTTTACGAACCATTGAGGTTCAGTCTTTGCCCAAAAAAGGAAAAGGCGTATGTTGCCCCATTGAAACAACCGCATTTTATGAAAATCATCAACTTCGATACGCAGCGCACGGGCGAAAAGCCAGCCGGCTTCAGCGACCGCCGGGAGCGCCTCCACCAAATCGTATTCGAGTCCGATACCCGAGCGGGGCGGCTCTTCGACATCGTGTTATTGTGGATGATCGTGTTCAGCATCGTGCTGCTCATGCTGGATACCGTGCCCTCCATCCAGGCCAAATGGGGCAAAACCTTGTATTCGCTCGAATGGGCCGTCACCGTGTTTTTCACCATTGAGTACCTGATTAGGCTGTACAGTGTTTACAAGCCGATGAAGTACGTGACCAGCTTCTATGGCCTCGTTGACATTGCGTCCATCCTGCCCGTTTACCTCAGCCTGTTCATTCCTGGTGCCCATTCCCTGATGATCGTGCGCTCGCTGCGGCTGATGCGGCTGTTCCGCATTTTCAAGATGAATTTGTTTGTCAACCAGGGCAACCAAATCTTGCAGGCCATCCGCATGAGCCGGGAGAAGATACTCGTGTTCACCTTCTTCGTGTTGCTGATGGTCTTCGTGTTCGGCTCGGTCATGTACGTGATTGAACACAACGTAAATGAAGGCTTCGACAGCATACCCACCTCCATTTACTGGGCCATCGTGACCATCACCACGGTCGGCTATGGCGACATCAGCCCCGTCACGCCACTCGGCAAGTTCTTCGCCTCGCTCATCATGATGCTGGGCTATGCGGTCATCGCCGTGCCCACGGGCATCGTCACTTCTTCTTTGGTGAATTTGGGCCGCAAACAAAGTGCCCAGCACTGCCCCGGTTGCAGCAGGGAAGGGCATGAGGAGGATGCGCTGTATTGTAAGTATTGTGGGGTGGGGTTGGGGGGGTGAGCTAAGTTGATAAATGCCTTGTCTCGTCCTGAAAAAACCTTACAGGTTAATAGATAGTCCGGCTGGGGTTTTACAGTCACAAAAGTAGTCCTGAAAAAGCTTTACAGCCAAAAATTGAGTCCTGATATTCCTTTACAGTCAAAAACGTTTTTGGCCATCTCCGGCACCGTTGGCATTCCTAGCCATTTGACCGCTTAGGCGATTTTGGTTTTTGGTCGGCGGCGGGGTCAAGGATTTTGGCGTATTATTTTTTGCGCCCCTTTTCTGTTGGGCCTACCATGGCCCTTGCGGGCGCAAAAAAAAATACGTCAAAACCACATGGCTGCGTCCTTTACGCCGCCGCCGACCAAGTGCCAGCTTTGCCTGGGCGGCCAAGTGGCGGTCACCCCCCTTTGCCCTTCGCAGCTTCCCTTTCGGCCTTGGCTGCGGCCTTTCGGAATAGCTCTTCCAGTGCCTTTTGAGGGGCCCCGTGCGTTCGCTGGCCTCTTTTGGCGTCAGCTTGTCGCACGAGGAGTGGGGGCGGCGCTCGTTGTAGTACGTGATGGCCTCGAGGATGAACTGCTGCGCTTCTTCAAAGGAAGAGAATGTGCGGTCCAGTTCGAAGCTGTCCTTCAGGATGCCGTTCATCCGTTCGGCCACGGCGTTCTCCAAGGGGTCGCCGTTCTCCGTCATGCTGATGGCGATGCGTTCCCCCTTGAGCAGGTCCGTGTACAGCTTGGAGCAGTACTGCAGCCCCCGGTCGGAGTGGTGCACCAGTTCCAGTTCCGGGCGGCACCGGGAAGGCAGCGCCATCTGCAGCGCCACGAGGCAGAAGGCGGCGTCCATGCAGGCCCCGAAGTTGTGCCCCACGACCTGGTGCGAGTAGGCGTCCGTTGTCAGTATCAGGTAGCAGAAGCCTTCGCCCACCCGGATGTAGGTGATGTCGCTGACCCAGAGCTGCCCCGCCCGTGCCACCACCAGCCCCTTGGCAAGGTTGGGCCACAGCGGCAGCCCGTGACGGCTCATGGTCGTCACCGCCCGCCGCCGGCGGCGCTTGACGAGCAGGCCGTTCTCCCTGAGCACCTCGAAGAAGCGGTCACGCCCGACATGCACCTGGCGGGCGTTCAGCTCCGGCTTCAGTATCTGGTACAGGTTGCGCCCGCCCACCCGACGGGCGATGCGCCGCTCCCGCCTGGCCAGGTCCACGATGACGGCGTCCTCGAAGAGGGCCCTTTCCTCGTGCCAAATTTGTTCGTAATAGGCTTGGCGGCTCTTGCCAAACAGCCCGCACAGGACCGCCAAGCCGACGGTCTTGTAGTAGGACTTCATCTTTTCGACTGCTTGGCGCCAGACTTTTTTCGGATATCGAGGTGCAGTTGCCCCTCGGCGATGTCTATCATCGTCTCAAGGGCTTCCACCTTGAGCTCCGACAGTGCCAGCCGTTTTTGCAGTTCCTTGATTTGTTCTTTGAGCGACTGCTCGTCGCCCTTGGGCTCGGGCCCCTTTTTTTCGGGCATGTGCGGTTCGTTTTCGCCAGCAAGTTCGCACTTCCGGCGGTACCATTTGACGAATTCTTTTGCCACGTCCTTGTCCCTTAGCCCGTGCTCTTCGGCCAGCACCGCATAGCTGGCCGCTCCCGATAGGTACTCTTTCGCTATCTTGCGCTTGAGTTCGTCCGGGTAGCGGTTGTGAGACTTGACTTTCTTGATTTGCTCTGTCACAGTTTTACACAGTTTAGTGTAAAGCTATTTTAGGACGAGTCACCTCGTAAAATATTTGACAAGATTATTGTTTTTTGGGGAAGTTAACTAATTTGTGCCTTCATTTTATATGTAACAATCACAAAGTATTTTTCAAAAAAACTGGGATATGGCGACATCAAGAAACGCAGAAGCACTGAGATTGATTGAAGAGAATAAACGCAAGAAAAGCCCTGACTTGAACTTGAGTGGGCTTGGACTAAAAAATCTTCCTATCGAGTTATTGGATTGTCGAACATGGTTAAGAAACCTAGATTTGAGTGACAACCGCCACCTGACCGATTTAGATGGCCTCAAAGTATTGGAAGAACTAACCGTCCTTGACCTATCTGAGACCAAGGTTTCACAATGTAACTTTATTCAAAATTTAAGGAATCTTACTTATATTAATTTAAGCGGTACTGGGGTTGTTGATTTGGAATGGTTGAAACCTCTTGGAAAATTGCGGTATTTGGATGTCTCAAATACCATAGTTAGGGACATTCAGTTATTGGCAGGAGGGCTTCCTTTAATAGAGGTTTTACTATTGAATGACACTGATATCAGCGATTTTGGCCCAATATGCAATCTCGAAAACTTAAAACAACTGGACGTGTCTGGGAATGCGTTTGTAACTGATTTGAATTTTCTGGGCGGATTGAGGAAGTTGGAAGAACTAAATATTTCAGAAACGGGTGTCAGCAACATGGAAACCTTGAGCCTTTCCAGTAGGCTTCGTATTTTGATCGCTCATGACACCCAGATTAATGATATTTCTGTATTGCATAAAATGCCTAAATTGAATATACTGGACATTTCAAATACCCTGGTCAATGATTTAGCCCCCCTCGTCAATTGCCCAAACTTGGAACACCTTGAAGCGGCATCAACAGAAGTGCATGAAATAAAACCATTGATGGGGTTGAAATCTTTGCACACGCTCAAATTGGGAAATTCAAAGATTGACGATTTAGCGTCGCTTCAAGGTCTTCATCTCCTAAGAATATTGGATATATCACAAACAATCGTAAAAGATTTGTCGGTGCTAAAATCCCTCAATTCGTTGAAAGACTTGAACATATCTGACACCTTGGTGGAAGACTTAACTCCGTTAATGGTTTGATTGAAAGTTGTATCAGGTTCGGATTTGGCGACTATAACTTTATATATAGTAACTGTTCTTTTCTAACTCCCCCTCAAGACATAGTGAATGGTGGCTTGGATGTAGTATTAAAGTACTTTTATGAAATTGATAAAGAGGGCGAATATCCAGGCTTGGAAGCGAAAATTATCGTCATAGGTGAATCAAAGGCTGGAAAAACCTCCCTCTGCAAACGGCTACTGGAAGGCAAAAACGCAGAATTGCCCAAGGAAGCAGAAAGAACCGAGGGAATTGATGTTACAGTAAGTAAATGGAACACAGTTCAATCAGAAGACCCAAAATGGAACCTCAATATTTTTGACTTTGGGGGTCAGGATTTCTACAAACCGCTACATCAGTTTTTTTATACGAGTGAGGCACTGTACATTTTGGTGGTTAAGGACGGTCACCTGCCGAATGATATTGATTATTGGCTTGAAGCAGCACATATTTATGGTGAAGGCAGTCCAGTGCTTGTCGTCAACAACTATTTTGGACCAGTACCAGATAAGACAAAAAATGATATTACCCAGCGTAAACTGGGGACTGTAGTTAAGGAAATCATCAAGGTAAACTTGAGTTCTTGTGAGGGATTGGACACACTATTCGATACTATCCGAAGAATGGTGAACGAACTACAGATAGTACACCAAAAATTCCTAAGGCATGGGGAGGTTGCAGGCAAGATTTGGCATTGAAAAGGAACAATAAAGTGCTGCCGATTTATGATTTTTCGAGCTGAGTGAAGCGGAACAATATGGCAATATGGATCAAAAGGTATCACGAAGTTTTCTAAATTATTTGCACAAAATTGGAGATTGTTTGTATTATGAGAAAGTTGACCTTCTAAAAAACATAATTATTTTGGAAAACCAATGGGCAACAAAGGCAATTTATCAAGTGATAGAAGATACTGAAATCAAAAACAGAAATGGCTACTTTAAAACGGAGGACTTGTGGAGGATTTGGTGGTCAAAGAAAAACGACAGGATTCTAGGACAGAATGAAGGCAAACACATAAGGTATCTGAATGAGTTGAAGCAATTGATGGAGTACTATAAATTATGTTATCCAATACATATTGGTAGTTTGGAATTCATAGTGCCGATGCTATTGCCTTCGGAGATTGGTCGTGAATTGCCAATCATGAACCATGAAGATGAGGTAATATTTGTGTATAAATTCGAGTACCTTCCATCGGCACTTTTCTACCAGTTCATTACTGAGTGCAATGAACTGATTGATGGGGATGAAGATTTCAAGTATGTTTCCAGTAATGAAGTTGGTCTGAGATACGGGAATGCAAGTGCTTTGGCAAGTAAAGTCACCATCGGAGGAAATGAAGGGTTTCTTTTCCAAATAGACGGGAATAATGTGAATGACTTTATTTGGCTCTCAAGTCAAATTGAAAAAAGATTGGACAATCTAAAGAAAGGGTTACCTGAATTAGGGAGAAAGAAATCATTCCCCTGCAAATGTAATTTTTGCAGGACACAAGCAATAACAGAAAGGAGTTTCTTCGATGAGGAGGATATAGAAATATATAAAGAAAATGGAAAGAAGGATATTTATTGCCATAAGAGTCGTAAATTTATAGAATTGGAAAAGTTGACAAAAGATATAAATGGTGAAACTGAAGACCTAACCAATCTTCAAATACCGAAGGCCATCATCCTTTCTGATGATTCAGATAAAAACTTTCTTGAAAAATTTAAGACTCACATGGCGCTGCTTGTCAGGGAAGAGCTTATTGAATTGTGGGATGAAGCCAGTTGCATTCTCGCTGGGGACCTAAAGGATGAGAAATTCAAAGCTGCATTAGACAGTGCTGACATTATTTTCATCTTGGCAAGTTCTGCCCTATTGGCGAATCACGACATTGACAAAGAACTTGCAGATAAGTTTGAACGGGTAGAAAAAGAAGTAGTAGTTATAGTGCCTATCATCGTTTCAAGTTGTTTGTGGAAAGCAACAAAAATTCAGAGCATCCGAGTTTTGCCAATGGATGAAACACCCATTGACAAATCGAGTAATCAAAATGAGTCATGGCATGAAATCAGCAGACAGATCCGGCCCCAGGCAGAAAGAATTAAAACCAAGGTGAATGCCCGAAGGCGTTAATCCCTCATCTCAGGTATTCTGGAGAGTAGCTTCAATACTTTCACCGATTCCAAGCCATTTGGGTCAAACTCAAAACAATAGCCTAATTTTTGCAGCGTGGGATTGTTTTTCTTGTTGGGCAATAAAACATTTGCAAGGTAAATGTCAACAACAGCCTCCTTTGCATTTCTTTTTTCAAGGCTCTCTGCTGGAAGGGTTGGCCAATCAATAGGCATAATGTCAGTACAATGCTCAAGAAACTGTTGCTTCTCGGCGGGCAGTCCGTCATAATTGGTGGCATAAGTTTTTGTTGTAGTATGACAGGAGTCGGCAGCTTCTTTTATATGCTCAAGGGTGGCCATATCTGGGTGTCCGTAATTTCCAACGCCTGCCGAGATAGCGAGAGTGGCCTCCTTCTCATTAGGCAACAATGCGCACCAGATTTGTCCGCTGCTTGATTCGGCAGAACCATGATGTGGCAATTTAACAAAATCGTAGGTAAACCTGCCCGCCTCACCAACCAGATGAGGCGAATCCAATGCTATTTGCAGATTTTGTTCAAAACTGCCCTTAAGCGCATCTCCTCCAAACAATAGGCGGTATGGTCCAAATGTCAGATGTAGTACGGCTGAAATATTATTCCCATTTAGCATCTTCTTTTTATCGGTCGAGAGTAGGTTCAGGAGTATGGCCTCATTGGTAGCATTGGAAAACTCCACACTTTCTGTAGAAGATGGGGATATACAGGAGGCCTTTACAGTGTTAGGTGAATCACTTATATTTGGCAATGTGCGGGCTGTCAAGAATTGCGACTTTAATTTATGTTCTTCATAAAATGCTTCGATTTTGGCAAACAGCCCAGTACCATACGTTTCCGATATTTTGTTGAAACGTGCAGCTAGTTTGGGATTTTTGACCAGTACTTCCTCAATGAGCTTGTTATCCTTAAGTATTTTGGCGAATCGCTTGACGACAGTCTTAGGGGGTAAAGCGCCGGGCAACCAAACCTGTCTTATCTCAATCCCATTGTCCTTTACCCATTTGGCCCATTGGTCAAAGCCCTTTAGGTGGTCAAAATGATAGTGGGAGATATGACATAGTGAAGCAACCTTTGGCTGTTGCCCATTTGTATGTTGTTGGGCATACAGAAGGGAGGGAGGGCATTTAGGGAAGTTTATCTTTTCATCGTAGTAGAAATCAATGAAGCCAAAGCTCCCATCCGGGAAACGTAAAAGGATATTGTCGCCTTGTCCTACATTGAACACGATTACTTGAAGGGGGGTATTCGTTCATAGTCTTGAAAAAGGTAGTGGTGATTTGTTTTGTGCTATAACTTGACATTTGGTGGCAAAGGAACAATGGCATGTGAGCCAATCATTCCATTGTCCGTCTCGGAGAAAAATATCATCTTGAACCTATCATTGACATTGGAAACACCATGCCTCCTCAAAAAATCCAATGGAAACTCACGGTGAAACGAGATATTTTCATCCTCTACATCCTGAAACCTTACTGAAGCAAGTGGCATGGCCGCATCTTCCTCAACTCCTTCCAATTCGCAATAAAAAAACTGTTGGCAAGTCTTTTCATTGAAGGTCTCCAAAAAATCTTTGTGGCCAATGTCCTCCCTTTTCTTCCTGTTGCTTGTTGCGGGCAATAAATTCCCAAACGCCGAAAAGAAAGGCCAACTGGTTTTTCTTTATGGTGTATTTTTTGGCTATATTAACGATGGCTTTTCTGTTTTCTTTTACTTCATATAGGTCAAGCAACCTTTTGACAAAAAAGAACTCTGCCAGACGGTTTTCAAAGTCATCGCCCTTGGCAGCGTAGCCGAATAGCGTATCCTGGGATTTCTCAAGGGTTTCTAAATCTCCCAAGCCGATGTACAAACTTCTACTTTTAGTCCGAATTTGAAGCCCCTCCACCAAACCTGTATCTGGGTTGATATTTTGAACAATTACCGGGCTTGCTTTACGCACGTTCCAATTCTCGGTTACTTTGTACTGCCATAATCGGTCGTTTTGGGAGAAGATGTTTAAGCCCGGCTTTATCCGTTGGCTAAGGAATTGGAACAACAGCATTCTTTCAGAAGCGCCCAATTCATTGAAATCACCATCACTAAGTGGAATATATGCGTAATTGAAGTTTAGCTTGGAGGTACTTTTAAGTATCAGCAAGTCGAATTTGCTTAAAGCACCAGTCTTAATCTTGGATAAGAATTTTCGTTCAATTTTTTGTCTAATGGTCACAATGTCCTGATCCATCGTGCCACTGTGCTTCACCATAAAAGAGTCTTTATCTACACCAAGTTCAACACATTTTTCCCTATAATTGGGGTAAGCAGAATATACGAATGCATGAATAGAATCGGGGTAGTTTTTCTGAATGAACTCCAAAATATCAAGACCACCAAGAGGTTCATCATTTCCGAGATTGATATCCACAATTACACTACTGAAATAGCTGTCAGCCTTTTGGGTTTTTTCCATCAGGCTTTTGAAGTCTTCAGCACTGTTTACCAACTCATAGTCTGGCAGAAGACAGTGGCCATTAGTTCTGTTGACGACGTTTAGGTTCCGTTTTATGGCCCTGCTTATTTTTACATTGTCTTCAACGATGACTATTCTTGGCTGGATGAAATTATTTGCTATCACAATTGGTCTTATTTTTTGAAATTAATGTGTTCTGGTATTTCGATAAAGAAAGTCGTTCCCTTTCCTTTTTGAGAATTTACCCTGATTTGCCCCTCTAATTTGTTCAAGATAGTTTCTCGAACGAAGTATAATCCAATTCCCACGCCATTTTCCTTTTTGGAGAAGCGAAGGTCGTAAATTTTTTCCAAATCATTGTTGTCAATTCCATCACCATTATCTTGAACGCTGACTAGGTATTTTTTTTGCTCCAACTTGGTTTGAACTTTTATTTCACCCTGCTTACCTTTAGGTATTGCTTGAATGGCATTCTTCACCAAATTGTAAACAATCATGGAAAACTCGGTTTTGTTGCTGATGAGGTTGGGCATTCCTAATGCCAAATCTGTTCTGAATTTGATGTGGTTTTCGTTATTTTTGAAGAAAAACAATACTTCTTCGATGACATCATTAATGGAAAATGCTTCACGGGTATTTTGCTCACTCGGGTCAAATAATTTCAACAAATTGGTGATTTTGAGTGCATTTACCTCAACTTGTCGGCTTAAACCCTTTAAAGGGTCTTGATACTTATCTGGCAAGTCTTCCTTAAATTCATCCAAATCCGCCCACATTTCCATCAGCATGTTTCGAATGTCATGGTTGATTCCTTGAAGTACCAAAAAGAAAGAAGCACCCGCCGCCCTGGGAAGTATCTCTTCCAAAAGGTCGTTATTTTCATTAATTTGGGCCTGCAACTCTATTTTGTCATTTTTGAGTTTTTCGGCATCTTTTTTCATTGCAATTTGCTTTTCTCCAAGCTTTTGCAATTCCTCGCTTATCCTTTTTCGCTCTTCCTGTATCCTCCGTATATAATCATCGCTGAGCAAGGCAATGGTTGCAAAATTAGCGAATGCTTCCATGAATTGCCTCGTGTTGTTTTCCTTGTCATTAAAGTTCTTATGAGTCTTATAGTTGAATATCATCACACCTATGGACGGCCTCCAAACTCCAACCGGATGGCAGCAACAGATTTCAAACCACGTGCATGCCAAAAAGTCTTGGTAATGTCTCTTTCTTTCGAAATTTCTTGCGCTACCTGGCTCATCCTCTCTTTAGAGTCAATATACTGGCTACCGTGCTCAATGACATAGCTGGCCAAATTGGCTTTCTTGCTTGGCTCTCGTCTGTCAAACTCTGGCATAGAATTTCCACCTACTGCCTTGGCGTCGCCGATGGTGATAGTGTTATCTTCTCCTTGATAAACGAACAATACTACCGAATCTGCTGATGGGGACAACCTATACGCCTTATCCACGATGGCTTGCAGGGGAGTCTTATTGTCTCTGTCAATCAATGCGCTAGTAATTGCCTCTATAGCGTAAAGAAAACGACTATTCATAATTGCTGAGGATGCTTTCCTAGCAACGCTGTTTAAGAAGGTTTCGGAATATCCTTTAATCTCTTCTGAGTTGATTTCCCTTTTTGAAAAAACATTGATAAAGGCTTGGTACTTGTTATCAGCAATGACCCTTAAGGCAATATAGCCTTTGAAGCCATGCTCAATGCAAAACGTGCAAATTCTGTTAATTTCATTCTCGTCTGGTTTCTCAATGGAAATCAGACTTTTAAATTGAGTGCTAATCGGGTCTGAAGTTGTTGTTTTGGCGTCAAGAAAATTGTTTTTTTTGTACAGATCATAAAAACTGGGCAAGGTGGCATCTTTCAAAAGTTTATAGTCTGGCTTATCGGGATGCCTGCGCCTCCAGACGCTTACATAATCCGACTTGAAATACTCTTGTAAAGCCGTGGCCATACCTCTATATACGTCGTATTGTGATATCAAAAAGTTATCGGTCATGCCGCTAATCTTTAATAGTGTCTGGAACTGCTTCTTTTGGAGATAAAAATCAGTTATTTTCTTGACAGCCTTCCCATAGACTTCCATGGTCGCTTGGCTGAAAAAATCTTTTTCCTTTGCCATTAGGTTAAATACCCCAGCCAGTGGTGCATTCTCATTGACTAGCATGGGGAGCGCAAGTTCGGAATTCACGCCCGGAATACATTCTTTGTAGTACTTGTCATGCTCTACGTCACCTGTACTATATGGAAATTTGCTTTCTGCGACATGTTTTATAATGCCTACCTTTCCTATGTTTTTTTGTTCAAGCAGTGACTTATATTTTTCTATTTCTTCCAAAGAGTAACCAAACAGATGTTCTGGTCTGATATTGCCAATTATTTCATCATTAAAGCTCGTCAACGCTATGTTTACCGTAATCAGCCCCTAACCGTTTGGCAATTGCCTCCAGTGAATGTTTCAGGAATTCATCATAGCTCAAGTCGGGATTTTCCTTCTCCAGTTTTTCGACAAAGGCATTGACCTCTCGTTTCTTTTCTTTCACATAACTGCTGTAATAAGGTTGGGCAAGGTTGTCAACATACAATTCCAAGTAGATTCGATTACTTTCCAAAAGCTGACAATATTGAGGCGGCGAAAAGCTAATTTGAGTTTCCACCGAGAACGTAAAAGCCATTTATTCAACTGGCTCATCCTAAATCCCACCTCAATCACCCCCATCACAGTTTCTTCTTGCTTTTGCTCCTTGGTGTCGAAAGAATTTCCACGAGAAATCATGGGGATGAAAACCCCTTGCCATTTCTTTATGGCCTAATGGAATGGATATGTCATCGTTAAACAAATTCTGCAAATCCTCAATGCTTGTATGAGAGATAATTTTGTTCCAAACGACTACCACAAACTCTTTGGTAGCCCTTACCCTTGCCAGTATGTCACCATGTTCGAACGGGTATTGAGATTTTTCTTTCCAAATTGGGGTTCTTATCTCTGTGGATAATTTTTCATCCTTCACGTATTTGGTGCGTAAATATCTCTCTTCAAAGTCAACCAGCGAGATAGCCGCATATTCGTAACCTAAGCCTTCAGTCAAATGTTTTAGGGCCATTTTACAGATTTCATCCGTGGTTGTCATTTGGGAGACCTCGTTAATGCTTTTGTGGACAGACTGTAATTTTTTGCTGTTTCTATAAGCCTTATATAAGGCATAAACAAGTATTAGTGCAAAAATTATTGCAAAGATGAGCTCCCAATTATACCCCCTCTCTACAACAACTGGGGCGTTTATGGGTACCCAATCGCTATTGCCGCCTCGGAAGGCTACCTCAAGATTGTATGTCTTCCAAAACCACCACCTGTGTTTGAGTTTGTCTTCGGTAAATAAGTAATGCCCATTTTGTTCTGGATATATTACGTTGCCATCTAATTTTAGAATGAAGTTATTGTTGCCGGGGTCTTGGTAGTGCCCAAGCATCGGAACAATGTCCAGATAACCAAATTTATGTGGCATCTTAATTGTGCAATTTCTTCCAGAAGAATCACTAAGGTCAATAGTTTTTGTTTGTTTACCTTCTGCTTTGCTATACGTATATTGTAGAACTGGCTTGTGACGCATGGCCTTAGTTAGCCTCAAATGATTTGGATTGAAGAACTCCAAGCCATTGATACCACCGAAGTAAAGGGCGTCATCAGTTTTAAAGGCAGCCCCACTGTTGAATTCATGGACTTTCAGGCCATCTTTTACCCCATAACGGTTGTAGCTTTCGGTCTTGAGGTTATAGCAGTAAATTCCGTGGTTGGTTGAAAACCATAAATTACCATTTTTATCTAAAAGAAAGTCGTAAATTATTTCGTCTTGTAGAGTAGTACCTTTATCCTTTGGCCAAAGCAACTCACCATTTTCTGCGGAAAACAAAAAAAGGCCCTTTTTGTTAGTGCCAACCCAAAGGCTATCCCCATCCCGTTCGGCACAGGTAAAATGCGCCCTTAGTGTGTCAGGAATACAAAAAAAATCTGCATCTAGTGCATTGGATATAGAGTCTAACCTGTAAAGACCTTCTGAGCTCCCCACCACAATCAAGCCATCCAATTCTTTCGCAAATCTGAATTTTTCGTTGCCTCTAGGAAAGCTTACAGGAAGTCGATTTTCCCCAAACTCTTGGTCATAGATATAGAAAAGGGTATCTTCTCTTGCTACCGACCAGCCATTTCCTTATAGAATGCGAATATTCGAGGTTGGTGATAGGGTTGCCTATGGATGCCTCATTTTCGATTGGATAATATGTCCTCCTTCCACGGTTCAGTTCAGTCTTTGTGAGCGTATATAGCATGCTACTATCATTGGTGCCAATGAGCAACCTATCCCCCTTATGCCCCATTGGCTTGATAGTAAATACATTGTTGCCTTTGCCCCCTAAACTTGTCAGCCGATAAAGTGCCTTCCTTTGTTTTTTGCTTACAACAGCTATGCCTCCGTCCTTCAAGCCCAAAAGCAAGGTATCGCTTTGGTCGCCATAAATGCTCCAGATATGACTATGATAGAGTTTATCTGTAGTGTAATCCAATTCACTTGTCAATAGGTGCTTGAACATTGGCTTTTCGGATTGCCATAGATTCAAACCACCTTCTTCTACCCCTATCCAAACTACACCCTCGTCACTTTGGTAAATGCAGTTGACATAGTCACTTGAGAAATGGTCGCATTCATGTAAGGAGCGGGATGCTTGGAACCCGCTAACGTCTTCCCATTTTCCCAATGCCCCCCATTTCCCAAGATGCAAACCTGCTTTTTTGGTGCCTACCCAGATAATACCCTTTTTGTCAACCAATAACGATGTGATGGTGTTCTCCTCAACCTTTTTGCGGTTTTACATTCGCAAAGAAATAGCGCTTGGGTTGCTATTGCTAATGGACATAGAAGGGATAAAACGATAGATATTCCCTCTTGTTTTCCCCCCAAAATACAAATTGGAATTTTTGTTGAGAAACAATGCCCTAACCTCCTCGCAGCCTTCCCAAATAGTTGTTAAGCCCCTCGTATTCAAGTCGTAGCCCAACACCCCATTCTTGGTGCCAATGAAAAACTGGCCTTTTTTGCGAGGATTGGGTAGCACCGTCATTATTTCAATATCTACCAAGCCATTAACTAATTCAGTGCGCTTGAACCGATTGTCTACGAAATAAATGCCATTCTTGGAGAAGGCCAATAACTGATGTTTTTCATCGGTGCTGTCCATCCTAGCTATGTGGACGATTTCGGTCAATGAAGACTTCAGGCTAATGGACTTTTTTACGTCTTGTTGCCATTTGTGGAGGAGAAGGTTTCGTTCGTCAGTGCATACCAAGATATAGTCCTTGCTCCAGTCATACAGGCAGGTGATTTTTTCAAACAATGATTTTTCATAACCCAAGGCAGGGATAAATGAGGTGCCAATATACTTATCAACTCCATTTTGAGAGGTTACCCAAACGAAGCCCTGCCTGTCCTGCATGACCATTGAGACAGAATTTTGGGAAAGCCCATCAACAGTGGTCAGGTTTTGAAAAAAATAGTCATTGCAAGCTGGTTGCCCCAACAAGCGCAAGGGTAGGTACAGGAAAAGGAATATGCCTAGTGTCCGGTTCAATGGTGTTGAGTTGTTCAGGTGTTTAATACAAAGGCATAAAGTTAGTACTTTCTGAGAAAGCAAAGAATATAATTCTATGGTTTTTTGCATAGGCATCAATTTTTACCTCACAACTCCACCATCACCCCCACACTAGGTATCGGCGTCCCCGTCTCCGCGCTCAACGATTTCAGCTTGTACCACTGCTGCCCTGCCGGCGCATCCGGGTTTTCGATGATGCCCCTGCCGATGGGCGTGCCGTTTGCGTCCAATGGGCGGTCGAGGATGAGGACTGGCAGGCCGACGGTGACTCACCCAATCACCTCCTTCAGTACATCGCTATGGTAGGTGTTCACCACGCCATATTTGGCATCGTACGCTTTGCCAACGGACAGCTTTTTCGCCCGGCTTTTTTGGGTGGCCGAATAGCCCCATTTCTGTGCCTTGTCCAACGGACAGGCAATGGCGTGGAGGGCGCACCAGCCCGATATGGAGTAATAGTTTTCATCAATGGTGGATACCTTCGCTTCCAGTTCGTCGAGTCTTTCCGAAACGATGTCCAATTCCGCCCGGAACTGCGAATTGGTTTTCTCCTGCAATTCCAATTGGTCAACAATCATGCGCAGGCTCTTGATGATGCCGCCGCTTTGGTGGTGCGGTATTTCGGTTCTCCCGGTCGTCAGAAGCTCATGGATGCGGTCGTAAATCCATAGCTCGAAGAATGGGCTTAACCAAGCGGCGAATTTCAGGGCGATTTTTTCATGCACCCAGGTGCCTTGTGGGAGGTTTCCGCCTTTTACGACCTTAATCAATTCCGGGTAAATCCTTGCGAGGCTTTCCGCATTGACGCTGCCCATTTTACCGAGGCGGGAATTGTCGTATCGGCTCATTTTCAACGAGTTATGAAGGGCGTCAATGAATTCTGCCGTTTGTTTCAACCTAAAAAACTCGTTGATTGCCTTGCCGAATATGGCAGCCATTTCCGTCGCATTGATGAGCTTGCTTCCGTCCCCATCCTCCTCGCGGGCATCGTCATCACAACTCAATCATCACCCCCACACTCGGTATCGGCGTCCCCGTCTCCGCGCTCAACGATTTCAGCTTGTACCGCTGCTGCCCCGCCGGGGCGTCCGGGTTTTCGATGATGCCGCCGCCGATGGGGGTGCCGTTCTCGTCGAGCGGGCGGTCGAGGATGAGGGCGGGGATGCCGACGGCGTTGCCCGTGATGTTCTCGATGTCGAGGTAAACGTTCAGGCTCCAGCGGTCGAAGAACCAGCGCTTGTCAATGCGGAGGTCAATCGTGCTGCTCACGTCGCCGCGCTCGGTGTTCAGGCGGGAGAAGTCGGGCAGGCCGGAATTGCGCACGTTCCAACTGTCCACCAAGGCCGAGGCGTCGGAAAACGGCGTGATGGGCAGCGCGGACTGGAAGCGCCAGTTGACGCCCGCTTCCCAGTTTTTGCCGAATTTTTTGCCCAAGGCCAGGTTCACGATATGGCGGGCATCCCACGATGAGGGCACGTATTCGCCGTTTTTATCCTCAAACTCGCTCTTGCCCAGCGTGTAGCTGGCGATGCCGTAAAAACCCTTGTACAGCCGCTGTTGGAACAAAAACTCGATGCCGTAGGTGCGGCCCTCGCTGCGGCTGATGGCCGGTTCGTTGCCGATGATGCCGAAGTCGCCGCCGAGGTTGGCCAGCGTGAGGCTGTCGCGCAGCAGGAAGGGGTAGTCGGCGTATTTTTTAAAATAACCTTCTACTGAGATTTTGCCATTCGTCTTCGTGTTCCAGGCGAAGCCCGCCACGGCATGGTCGGCCCGGATGTACTGGATATTGTTCTGCTTGTTCACAAAAACGCCGCCCTCTTGGTAGCCGAGGATGGTGTAGGGCGGGAGTTGGAAATAGCGCCCCGCGTTGAAATTGAACGAAAGCTGCTCCGAAAACGAGTAGGAGGCCGAGAAGCGGGGCGAGAACTGCTCCAGCGGGTTGTTCATGTCGTCGGAATAGGAATTGGCGTCCATGCGGGCGCCGAGCGATAGCACGAGGCGGTCGCCAAGGTAGTTGCGGCTCACCTGTCCGAACAGCGCGTATTTGTTCATGTCGAACTCGCCGCGGTAGTCCACCGTTTGCGGCCCGGCACTGGTGAAGATGCGGTTGAAAGTGCGGTTATTGTATTTCACGAACTCATAGCCAGCGCCGTAGTTCACCTTGAAATCCCCGTAGCGGCTGGTATTTTCCACCCGGAACTTGTTCTCGATTTCCTGCGATTTATAGTTTAAAACGAGGTTGTCCTCCGTGCTGTCATCGTTCTTGAAATACTTCACCGCCTCGTTGTTCAGCATGTTGCGGCTGGCCACCACGGTCCAGTAGCCTTTCGTTCCGTAATGTTTGTAAACCAGGCCGTTCGTGTAGTTCCACTGCGTGTTCACGGGCAATTGGTCGAGGATGAACTGTTGGTCTTCGGTCTCGTTGGCATCGAGGTTCAGCGAGAAATCGTCAATGGCGCCCAGGCCGACGAAGTAGATTTCGTTTTTCTGGTTGATTTTATGCTTCACCTTGGCTTGAAAATCATTGTAAGTGGGCAAAAACGGCAGTTCCAGCGCCTTGAACAGGAACTGCAAATACGACCGCCGGGCAGAGAACAGAAAGGTCGTTTTTTCGCCAATCGGCCCATCGAGCGTGAGGCCCGCATCGGAAGCACCGAGCATGACGGTCGCCCCTAATTTGTCGCTGCGGCCATCGGGCTGGCGGAAGTTGAAGGCGGAACTGAGCGTGTTGCCCCTATTGGCGGGGAAGGCGCCGCTGTAAAAATCCACCTCGGAGATGAAGTTCACGTTGATGAGGCCGACGGGGCCGCCGCTACTGCCCTGCGTGGCGAAGTGGTTGATGTTCGGCACCTCCACATCGTCGAGGAAAAAGCGGTTCTCGTTCGGAGCGCCGCCGCGAATGATAAGGTCGTTGCGGAAGCTGGCGGTCGTCGTGACGCCGGGCAGCGACTGCACCACTTTGGAGATGTCGCGGTTGCCACCGGGGTTGCGCTGGATTTCCGCCACGCCGAGGGTGCGCAGGCTGAGGGGGCTTTCCTCCGGCTTTTTGAAGGGCGAAGCCTTCACCACAACTTCCTGTAAATCAGCGCTTTGTTCTTCCAGTTTGAAATTGACGACGGCGGGCTTGGAGTTCGTCACCTGTATTTCGGCCTGGGTCTGGTCGTTGAAGCCGACGAAGCTGGCCAGCACGTTGTAAAGGCCGGGTGTCAGGCCCGTGATTTCGTAGTTGCCGTTTTCGTCGGTAGTGGCCCCTGCGTCAGTGCCGAATGCGATGACGTTGGCCAAGAAGACGGGTTCGTTGGTCAGGGCATTGGTGATGGTGCCGCGGATGCTGCCCGTTTGGGCGAAAATGGCGATGGAGGCCAATAGCGTGGCCAGCGTGGTGAAAAAGGTTTTTTTCATGATGATTTTAGTGCGCACCCCTGACCCCTAAAGGGCAGAGGCGATTGGTTCTACAAAATCTCGATTGAATTGATTTCAGATATAACCTGCCTGTCGGCAGACAGGGATTTCAGACGTAAGATTTAAGATTGAATGGCAGATTTTTGAAGTAAGAATGCCGATTTGCTGCCAAAACCAAACGGTAGATGCTTAGGTTCGGGCGTCCAAAATCTAAAATCCCTGTCTGCCGTCAGGCAGGTTATATCGTCTATCTTATATCTGAAATCAAAATGAATCAGAATCAATCAACCCTGTGCCTATAGGGGGTCAGGGGTGTCGGGTGATTAAATGGTTGAAATGCTTTTTGGTTCATGCGGTTTTTCATCCGAAGAAAGTGTCGGCGTTGTGGGTAGCAATATAAACCGAGACATAGCTGGCGAGCAATAGCCATAGTACCCGCAACGAAATGAAGATGGCGGCTCGCTTGTGCAATCGAAGGCCCAGCATAAAACTGATAACAGCGACTGCCAGGCCAACCACCGTAACCACTGCGCCAAGTATGGGGCTTTTCAGACCGAAGTAAACCAAGGCAAATGCAGCAAAAAGCACCCACCCAATCGCCTCAGAGACCAGAAATGCCTTTCTGCCAGGGGTGTTTTTGGCAAGGTTGGCCACGAGGTACAGTGCCCAGGCCGACATAATGTTTAGGAACAGCCAAATGGGTGCAAACAGCCAGTCGGGTGGTGCGATGGCTGGTTGTTGGAAGCTGTTGTAAAATACGGCTTCGCCATTGATGCCCGCTGGAATAGCGCTGATTAGGTTGGCCACGATTACCACGAGTGCAACATGCCACCACTTTAGTTTATTTTCTTCCATGTTGAACAAATTTTAGTTGTGTTTTATTAAAATATCGAAAACGATGCGTTATAAAATCAAAAACGTTTTATTTGTTCATGAAAAGCTGAAGATTTTTTCATTTTATTTTGCAAAATATTGATAATCAATTATTTGCACGATAAAATATTTTTACGAAAACATTTTAAAATAAAAACGGTTTCATTTTAAATTGGCGATAACATAACTTGCATCGGCAATTCATTCCACAGCATGACGTCTTACTTACCACTTATCGAGAAATGGGAAACCTACCTGCAAACCGGTGGAACCGAGTCATTGGAGCATTTTGCCCTTTGGTTGCTACAGCACAAAAAAGCAGAGCGGCAAACCGCCAGTGTGCTCAACGACCCGAATCTTCAGACCTATTTTAACTTAAATACTGAAGGTAACTTTGCCCATCTTAGCTCAGAGGCGGCTTACCTCGTTGGTCGGCTGTACAAATATGTGCGCAACTACACCCGCCCCATCTTGCTTGCCGTAGGGCTTTCGAGCCAAGACGAGTTCGCCATTCTTGCTCATACCGACTTCTTGGGAGAATGTACCAAAAAAGCGGCCATCGAGGAAAATCTGATTGACACCACCACGGGTATTGATGCAATCCGGCGGTTGGTGAACAAGGGCCTGCTCCAAGAAAAAGTAAACGAGCACGACCGACGGGAGCGGCTGATTTCACTCACCCCAGCGGGCAAGGCAGTGCTACAGCAGGTCTATTCGGGCTTTGCCAGCATACAAGATGTTTTGGCCGACCTGAGCCAAGAAGAGCGCCAACAGTTGGTGGTTTTTTTGAAAAGCTTGGATGAGTTCCATGGGAAGTTGAATCAGAAGGTCGCTGAAAAATAATCATGCCTTTGGGCGAACCGGCACCCAAATCTCCTCTTCCGAGTCCGGGCTGCCCTGCTTGTATTTTTCCCCCAGCAACTCAAAATGTGGCCTTTCGTCCAGCGTGTACCCCGATTGCGGCAGCCACTCGGCATAGATGTATTGGAAAATAGCAGTGTCCATGCCCCGGTGCGGGAACACGGCGTACAGACCGCCCGGCAACTCGAAGCCCTCCATGCCTTCGGGGATGTTTTCAAAATCGGCGACCTCCACGGCGGCCCATTTCACAAACTCATTTTGCGGAGCAAACCGCTCGAAATACCAGGCACGATAGACTTGCAGCGAGTACAAGTCATTGCCGATGGCGTGCTGCACCTCACGGCGGCGTGGCATGAAGCTGCCCCAAAGTTGGCCCGTCAGGTTGTTGGCGAGGGACATGGTGAGGTGCTGGCCGACGAGTTTTTTCTCGGTCAGGGTGGTAATGGTAGGTTGCATAGGTCGGTTTAGTCCAATTCTTCGATGTTCAGTCCCCAGTCGCCGACGATTTTCACCAAGGTGCTGCTTTCGAGGTCGTCTCCGGCTACCCGCAGTACCCGGTCGCAGTCTTCGAGGTCAAGGGTGCATCGCTCGACGCCGGGGACGGATTCCAGTGCTTGGCAAAGCGCCCATGCTTCGTGCGGAAGGCGGATGTTCGATTTGAAGATAAGTACGTCGGGCATGGCAGGTGTGGTTGAGTTTTGTTCAAATTGCATGAATCGTGGTTATGAAAAGGGTATGACCTCAAGTATAGCCCCTTTACAACGGCCAAGGATAATGACGAATAACCGCCCAAAATTACTTTAAAAGCGCTTGAAATTGTTCGAGCTGGGGGTTGCCCCTGACCCAATAAAGTGGAACCCACGGATTATAATTTATCGGAAATCCATCATTTTGAGGCTCCGAGGTCTGTGGGTTCTCCTTTAGGGTAAGGGGCGAACGTCCCTACTGCTCATCCGCACTCGGCCCATAGCTGCCCGGTATTGGGATATTCAGCAGGCGCAAGTAAACGCCCAATTGTGCCCGGTGGTGGATAATTTGGCTGATGGTCATGCGCACCACGCCCCATCGGTCTGTTTCCCAGAGCACCATTTCGCCGTGGCGCATTACCCAACGCTCGCCCAGTTTCGAGGTGTTTTCCTCGATGAGTTGGGTCTTGGCATCCAAGAGGCTTTTCTCGAAAATTTCGAGGATTTCGTCGGCACTGCTTACTTGTTTGGGTTCCCAACTACTAACGGCAAAGTCGATTTCGTCCATGTTGAATGCCATTGAAATCCAAGTGGGCAGTTCGGCGATGTGGGTGGCCAGCGGCCCCATTTTCATGCTTTTTTCGTGCGGCGCCCAGTCGAGTTTGTCAGTGGGGATTCGGGCGAGCATCTTTCGGGTGGTGATTGCTTCTTCTTCTAACTCTCTGATAAACAAGGAGATAATCGTCATAATGATTTAAGTTTTGATGAATAATGGGGCAAAGATGGAGGTGGGCACTGACAGCTGTGTGTCAGTGAGGATTTGGCTTTTTGAAAAAAATGTTTAAAAAGGAAAAAATATTTTTAGCCTTTCAGCGCCTTCTCAATCCCCCTATCCGGCACAATCCAAACAACCGCCACCACTGCAAACAAGAATAAGGAAATGCCCGGTTTCCAAAGCGCAATCGGGATGGCAGCGAGGTAGGCCAATTGCGAAGCGATGCCCTTGATTCTTACCTTTTCCATGGCGGCCACCAATTTTTCGTCGTGCTTTTGGCTGCTTGCGATGACCTGTTGCAGGGCAAAAAACGCCATGCCAGCAAGTGCCAGCACGATGGCATATACCACTACCGTGTTTGTCTCGAAATGGTTTTCGCCCATCCAAGCTGTGGCGAAGGGGACGAGCGAAAGAAAGAACAGCAGCAGCATGTTCGACCAGATGATACCGCCGCTTACCCGTTGGACAGTGTGCATCAAATGGTGGTGGTTGCCCCAATAAATGCCCACATAAATAAAGCTCAACACGTAGCTTAGAAACTTGGGCCAGAGCTTGAGCAAGTCACCCCATTCAGCGCCATGCGGCACTTTCAATTCCAAAACCATGATGGTGATAATGATGGCGAGCACGCCGTCGCTGAAGGCTTCCAGTCGGTTCTTTTCCATTGGAGAGTTTTTGGCAAAGAAAGGGGTTTTATGGTTTGTTTAGCATGGTTGTATCTTAAATCCATCGCAATGCCAAGCCAGTACCCGCAGCATTACCTGAATCCGGGGCGATTGACGGCGACTTGATAAAACCAGGCGAAGAGTTATCGGCTGATTATTAGGAAAATATGGAGGATTTTACGTCAATTTGAGGCTTAAAATCAAATACGATGAAAGCCACCATCCTTCAAATCCTGTTTGTCACAATTCTGTTCACCCAATTCAGCTGTAAGAATGAGGGTCAAGCTCCTGCCACCGGGGAGCCTATTGCGGACAGCTCCCAAGCGCAGCCGGAAGCGGGCGTGCGCATGATTCCCATCCAAACGGCAGCGGGTACTTACAACGTTTGGACCCGCAAGTTCGGCGACAACCCCAAGGTAAAAGTGCTGTTGCTGCACGGCGGCCCGGCCATGGGCTGCGAGTACATGGAGTGCTTCCGGGACTTTTTCCCGAAGGAAGGCTTTGAGTTCTACGAGTACGACCAGCTTGGCTGCAACCGCTCCGACCAGCCCGACAACGACGACCTCTGGACAACGGCCCGCTACGTAGAAGAGGTGGAGCAGTTGCGGCAGGCCCTCGGCATGACGAAGGACAATTTCTACATCCTCGGCAACTCTTGGGGCGGCATCCTCGGCATGGAGTACGCCCTGAAGTACCAGGACAACCTCAAGGGCCTCATCGTGAGCAATATGCAGGGCAGCATCCCCGCCTATGAGAAGTACAACAACGTGCTGCGCAGCCAGATGCGCAAATCGCTGATTGACAGTCTTACTGTTTTTGAGAAAAAAGAGGACTACAAGAACCCTGTTTACATGGACTTGGTGATGAAGGAGTACTACACCAAGCATATCTGCCGACTAAAAGAATGGCCCGATGCCGTGAACCGCTCCTTCTCGCACATGAACGAGCATATCTATGTGCTGATGCAAGGCCCCAGCGAGTTCAAGGTCGGTGGTCGCCTGCTCACTTGGGATATCATGGGCCAGTTAAAAACCATCAAAGTGCCCACCTTAATGATTGGTGCCAAATATGACACAATGGACCCCGCCGCCATGGAGGCAATGAGCAAACTGGTGCAGAAGGGCCGCTACCTCTACTGCCCGGAAGGCTCGCACCTGAGCATGTGGGACGACCAAGCGCACTACTATCCAGGCGTGGTTCAGTTTATCAAGGATGTGGATGGAGGAAGGATGTAGGTGGCAGTTCGACAGTGGGCAGTGGGCAGTCAGGGTGCAGTCTGGTAGTCTCCCGGCGTTCACCTAGGCACTGGCTAAACATCCCGAGAAATCGGGACAAGACCTGTAAAACTGGCTGCCAACTGTCGAACTGCCTACTAGAAAATTCTGTCCAAGCCAAGCTCAAAGCCTTCTAGGACAAGGCTTTTGACCGTGCCGGTAACCTCTATGAAATCGGCGAGTTCATAGGTGCCATCAACGAGGCGGAAGATTTCGACATTTTTATAAGATGGATCAACTAGCCAAAACTCGGGTATTCCGAACTGCTCGTAAATTTTCTTTTTGATGATACGGTCTCTTTTCACAGAACCAGGTGACAAGATTTCAACGATTAAATCGGGGATGCCGATGACCACTTGTTCGTTTTCATCCAAGATAAATTGCTTGTCTTTTCCAACGAAAAAAATATCGGGCTGCGGCACATTATGCTCATCCAAAACCACATCGAGCGGTGCAAAAAATACCTCACCAATAGGCTTAGATTCGAGGTGTTTTTCAATTGCAAAAGCAATTTTGCGCACCAACCGCTGGTGCTGTAAGGTAGGGGATGCCTTTCTCATTAGTTCTCCGTTTATCAGTTCATACTGGAAGTTGTCGTCGTCGTCGAACTCCATTTCACGGTACTTCCGGTAGGTCAGCATTTTTTCCAAAACTTCCATCGTCGTCAATTTTTATGCAAGGTAGGGCATTTTGTTAAAAAAACCAGCCACTAACCAATCACCTTCCCCTCGATAAACGCCATAAATTCCTCCCGTTTCCCCTTGCTCACGGGCAGTTGCTCCTTGCCGATGTGCAGTACGTTCCCCTCGATTTTCTGCACGGCGTCAATGTTCACGATATAGGTGCGGTGGATCCGGATAAATTTTGCTGAAGGCAATTCCTCCTCCAACCGCTGCATGGCCAGCCTCGCCACGATGCGCTGCGTAGTTGTGTGGATGCGCACGTACTCCCGCAGGCTCTCAATGAAAAGGATGTCGGCGAAGTTCACTTTGATGATTTGGTGGTCGGTTTTTACGAAGAAATAATCCTCCTTTATTTCTTGTGCCAACTGTTCACCCCTTTGGGGTCGACTACCCACTAATTTCGAAACCGCCTTGTAAAACCGCCCAAACTCAATCGGCTTCAACAAGTAATCCAGCACATCCAACTCATAGCCTTCGAGGGCAAATTCGGAATAGGCCGTTGTCAGCACCACGGCAGGCGGGTTTTTTAGCATCCGCAGGAGTTGCAGACCAGTGAGGTCGGGCATCTGGATGTCCAAGAAGAGGAGGTCAACGGGTTTTTCCTGCAAAATGGCCTTTGCAGCAATGGCACTATGGGCCGTGCCGATAACCGTCAATTCGGGGATTTTGGCGGCGTAGGCCAGCAACAGCTCCACGGCTGGCTTTTCATCATCCACGATTAGGGTTTTTGTTTGAAACATTTTGTGATAAAATTTCAAAAAAAATGCACGAATTTGGTTTTATTGTTTTACATTCGCCACTCAATCACCCGTTATGCCGACTGTAAAATTCACCTACGCCTTGCGGCGGTTTTTTCCTTCGTTGAAAGACACAGAAGTCAGCAGCGAGAGCCTGCCCGACCTCCTGCAAAGTATTGACGCCCATTACCCCGGCATCCGCACCTATGTGGTGGATGAGCGGGGTGCCTTGCGCAAGCACGTCCTCATCTTCATTGACGGCGAAGTTATCAACGACCGCTCAACACTCAGCGACCAATTTAGCGAAAATAGTGAGATACATATCATGCAATCCTTGTCAGGAGGTTGATAAAGTTGATGGGGTTGATAAGGGTTGATGAGAACCCGGGCCCCATCAACCCTTATCAACCCCATCAACTTTATCAACAAATATGAAAAATTCCCTCCTCCTCGGCACCCGCAAGGGCCTCATCGTTTGCCGTCGGCAACACGGCAACTGGAAAATCAGCGACCTCCACTTCGAGGGCGTGCCCGTCTCCATCGCCTACGCCGACGAGCGCAACGGCACTTGGTGGGCCTGCCTCGACCACGGCCATTGGGGCGTAAAGCTCCACCGTTCCAACGACGAAGGCCGCACTTGGGCGGAAGTCAACGCCCCCGCTTACCCCGAAGGTGCTGAAATCAAGCCCGGCGAAGCAGCCACTACCCGCTACCTCTGGTCGGTGGCGCACGGCGGCGTCAACAACCCAAACCGACTTTGGATTGGCACCGAACCCGGTGGTCTTTTTCGCAGCGACGATGGTGGCGAGAACTTTCAATTCATCGAGCCGCTCTGGAACCACCCCAGCCGAACGGGCTGGATGGGCGCTGGGTGTGACCATGCTGGTATCCATTCCATCGTCGTTGACCCACGCAACGAAGACCGCCTGCTGGTCGGCGTGAGCGTGGCCGGGGTGTTTGAAACAACCGACGCTGGTCAAACTTGGGCCGTGCGCAACAAGGGCATGTTCGCCGAGTACCTGCCCGACCCCGAAAGCGAAGTGGGGCAAGACCCGCACATTCTCGTAGCTGCGCCCTCGAACCCCGACGTGATTTGGCAGCAAAACCATTGCGGCGTCTATCGCTCGGTGGATGCTGGCGCAAATTGGCAGAACGTTTCCGATGTACACGGAATCGCCAAGTTCGGCTTCGGCATTGCCGTCGCACACGACAACCCCGACCAAGCATGGGTGGCCCCCGGCACCAGTGACGAGAAGCGGGTTGCCTTCGGCAATGCCCTCTGCATCTGCCGCACCGACGATGGCGGCCAATCGTGGCAAACCTTCCGAAAGGGATTGCCGCAGGAGCATTGCTTCGACATCGTTTACCGCCATGCCCTCGCCGCCGCTGGCGACGACGTGGTTTTCGGCACGACGACTGGCAATGTTTTTACCTCCAACGATAGGGGTGAATCTTGGGATTTGTTGAGCAATTACCTGCCGATGGTGTATTCTGTGCAGTTGATTTGAGTTGGGATGCGAGGAGGATGGTTACACAGATTAAATCCGTTGGAATCAGTCCAATCCGTGTAACCATCCTCCTAGCGTTTCAAAGCACCAGCTTTAGCTGGACGGAATAAATCCCGTTATCCGCTTTTTGCGAAAGCTCATAGCTACCCGGATAGGCCAAATCCAACAGCCGCTGGGCATTTTTCAGGCCGACGCCTCCACCTTGATTTGTCATTGCCGAAGGCAACCCAAAACTGTTTTCCACGGAGAAACTCAATTGCCCATCCTCTACGGTCAGATTTATGCGTATGAATGCATCAGGATTGGCGTCCACATCGCAGTGCTTGAAGCTGTTTTCGATGAAATTGATGAGCAGCAGCGGCGCAATTTCATGCTGATTTTCAATGCCTTCGTCATAAAAATCCACGTCCAGCGCATCGCCGTGGCGTAGGCGTTGCAGCGCAATAAAATCCTGCAACAGTTCGGCCTCCTTTAGCAGGCTGACCCGCTCCCGGCTGCCATCGTAGAGGTGGTAGCGCATGATTTTGGAGAGCGTTGCAATCATCGGGGCGGTGTTCGGGTGCTGGCGGTAGGCGAGGGAGTAGATATTGTTCAAGGTGTTGAAGAGGAAATGGGGGTTCACTTGTGTTTTGAGAAATTTCAGCTCGCCCTCCAGTTTTTCTTTTTGTAAAAACGTGGTCCGTTCCCGGTCCCGAAACCACTGCATGAAGCCGCCGAACATGGTGCTGAGGAGGAACAGCGCCAGTACTTGCACCGATAGGAAGAAGTAGGCAGGCCAGCCGTAGCGTTCACACAAGTAAAGTCCGAAAAGGTGGTTGGTCTGGAATCGGAGCAAAATCAGAACAAGCACTAACCCAATCCCCAGCATTGCGAAGCGGCTGTATTGCTTTTCCAATAAATTAGGCAGTATAAAAAATAGGTTGCTATAGATGACCAGCCCACCAAAAACGATGCTGTTCCAGACAAAGGCCCAGCCCTGTGCCCGGTCGCCAAGCAGCGTGCCGCCCGTGCCAACGACGGTCAGGTAGAATAGCCAAAAGACCAGATGGCCGATGATTGAAACTTTGTTTTTCATGGTGGCCAAAGGTAAGTATTGCCTCGTTTGGCCGCTGAAAATTGCAACGAACGGCTCGATTTGCGCAGCGAACCAACAAAAAAAGCAGCCGGCGGGGCTTCCCAACCAACTGCTTTTAAATTGTTTTCAAACGGTTTCACCTTGTTCTAGCTTAAAAAGCGGCTATCATTAGCTTGCTCTCCAGTTTGAGAACATCGGGGGTCGGCAATGTCTTTTTAGCAATGGCCATCACTTGCTCGAAGAAAGCAGGCGGCGCACCAGCTTGGATACCGGCGAGGAGTTCTATCCGCTCATTCAGGTTCAAGGCAGGGATGAGGTATTTTGCCCATGAAAGCATCACTTCGGGCGGGATGCTGCGAACGATTTGGACGTGCAGCCCGATGATTTCCATGTCCGAAAAATGCTTCCAAAGCAGCTGTTGCGTCACGGTTTCTTCCTCCAACATGTGCTCCAGGTGGGCAGCGTACAGCTTGCCGAGGTCTTGGTAAAAAGCGTAGCCCATCGCCCTTGCCTTGGTGTCTGAGAGGCGTGGGTCAAGGATTGCCTCCAATTTGGCCAATACCTCAACTTGAAGCGCTTCGAGGGCAACATGGTCTTGCTCGTCGTGGTCGGCACTGCCGGGCACTCGCTGTTCCAAGGATTTCAGGATGAACTCGTTTTCGAGGTGAGCATGCTCTTCGAGCAATCCACCGAACTCGTCTAACTGGGATTTCAGGTCGGCGACTTGGGCCTTGTCGGTGTAGTCCAAATTGCCTGCTTTCATGATGAGCTGCGCAAAAGCATAACGGATGCCCTTGTGCGGTGTGACTACGAGCGATGGTCGGGTTGATTGTTCCATTTGAATTCTTTTTAGGTTTGAAAAATTAAGACTTTAGATGGGAGACATTAGACATTAGATGAAGGCTAGTCTAATTTCTAAAGTCTATTTTCTATTGTCCAATCACGCTGCAAAGGTGCAGGCAAGACCCCGGCACTCGAAATCACATGAAAGGAGGGAAGTAGGAGTGTTTTGGTAGGTACACACCACATGATTATGTGATAAGCACAATGGCGCTTTTCCATTCGCAGGAATAATCACGCCATTCGTTGCATTTTTCTGAAAGGGACTGACCGAATCCCCAGTTTTGCCCTGCAATTCAAAAAAACATGAGCGCAACGGTCAGAACTATCCTTTTCTATACATTTTTGGTTTTTGGGCTTTCGGCCTTCGGCCAAACAGGCACCAGCCTTGCCGAATGCTACCGCTTGGCCGAGGCCAATACGGCCATTGCCCAAAACCCGCAGCTCTTCGAGAAAATCACGGCATTGAAACTGGAAAACCTGGACGCCAGCCGCCTGCCCACGCTGCAATGGAACGCCAAAGCCACTTGGCAAAACGAGGTTTTTGGCCTTCCGTTCAGCTTCCCTGGCGTGGAGGTGAATATCCCGAAGACGAATATCGTCACTAACGTAGAAGCCAATTACGTGGTACTCGACGGCGGGCTTGCCGAGGCGAAAAAAACAGTAGAAAAAGCCAAGTTAGCCGTTGACAATCAATCGGTTGTGGTGGAATTGAACAAGCTGCGGGAACAGGTGGACAGGTTCTTTTTCGGTGCGCTGCTGCTCCAAGAACAAACCAAAACCCTTGACCTGACGCTGAAGGATTTGCAAGCAAAAACCACCCAAGCAGAGGCAGCAGTCCGCCACGGCGTTGCCCTTGAAAGCGAGGTGTTGAAGCTGCGTGTGGAACAGTTGAAAATCCAATCGAAAATTGAAGAAGTGCAAAGCGATAGGCGGGCACTATTGTCGGTTTTGAGCAGTCTCATTGGGCAAAACTTAAACGAGGACGCAAAGCTAGACCTGCCCAATCCGCAATCCGCAATCCAAAATCCGCAATTGAACAGGCCCGAACTTGCCCTTTTCGACCTCCAGAAACAACAAGTCCTTGCCGCTGCCGACCTGATTGACGCCCAATGGAAACCCAAGCTTGCCGCCTTTGCCACCACGGGCCTCGGCTATCCCGACCCGCTGAATTTTTTCGATGATAAAATCAGCCCTTACTTCATCGGCGGGGTGCAGTTCCAGTGGAAGTTCTGGGACTGGAAACAAGCGGAACGGGAGCGGGAAGTGCTTTCTGTGCAGACGCAACTGATTGAAAATCAGAAACAAACGTTCACCCAGACGCTCCAGCACCAGGACGGCAAGTTCCGGGAGGACGTTGCGAAACTGCAAAACCAAATCCGGCGGGACGAGGAGGTGGCCAAGCTGCAAGCAGAGATTTTGAAGCAGCTTTCCAGCCAGCTCGAAAACGGTGTGACCACTGCCACTGACTACCTCCTTCAATCCGACGCCGAGCTTCAGGCTAGGCTGGCAATGGAGGCGCACCGGGTGCAGTTGGCGCAGGTGGAGGCGGCTTGGCGGACGCTGTTAGGGAGTGACGATTGACGAATTACGATTTGCGAAGGACAAGTGGTCAATATCTGAAGTCTTGACGATTGTCAAGGACGGCAAGGATTTCAACTTCTTTTCTGACTTCGTCAATTCGATAGTAAGCTGAAACTTGCTTGTTGATAACGCATTTCCGAAGGCCGGGAAAATGCTGGGCGACAGGAGAGGAGTATGGGAAACGACCAATGGATTCCATGGTTCGCTCCAGTTTGTCGAGGAAATTATCGCTGACTTGAACCGACCATTTCTCCTCCAAATAGTCAAGGATTTTTGATGAAGTTGGTCGTAAGCAGTTTGGGAAAGATAAACAGGCATCATGGCGTTTGGCGTTGGCGTCTTTCATTCATAAATGCTTGAAAGTCAACTCGTTTTCCTTGTTCAAGGTCGTTTAGTCCTTGCTTGATGATGGCTTTTTCACCGTCGCTGAGTTCGTCCCAGAAGTCCGTGCGGGGTTTAAGCAGGTTTTCGATTTGACGGATGACAGCTTCATCTTCGACCTCAGCCAAATGCTCGATAATGCTAAGTTTTCTCGATTCAATACTCACATTCATGATAAAGGAATTTAGTCAAACAAAGTTAACAACTATTCTGAAAGGGAGTTTCATCTTTCTGGTGGTGCTATCTTCCTGCAAAAAAGAAGCCCCCCGCTCTGATGCCTATGGCAATTTCGAGGCCGTGGAGACCATCGTCAGTGCCGAGGCGAACGGCAAGCTGATGTTCCTGCACGTTGTCGAGGGCGAACCCCTGAAGGCAGGCGAACTGGTGGCGCTGGTGGACACAACGCTGTTCCACCTACAAAAGCAACAGGCTATCGCTAGCCTTGGCACCATCGGCAAAAAGCAGCAAGACCCCAACCCACAAATCGCCGTGTTGGAGGAGCAGCGTCGCAACCTCGTGCGGGAACGTGACCGGGTGCAGCGCCTCCTCACCGACAAGGCCGCCACGCCCAAGCAGCTCGACGACCTGTACGGCCAAATAGAAGTGGTGGACGCCCAAATCAAGGCGGCCCGCAAGCAGGCAGGCACAGTGAACACAGGCATTTTGGGCGAGAAAGACCCCGTGCTGGCGCAAGTCAAGGTGCTCGACGAGCAAATCCGCCGCTGCTACGTGCGCAATCCCGTGGATGGGACGGTGCTGACCAAAATAGCCGAACCCGCTGAGGTAGTGGGTTTTGGCTCGCCGCTCTACAAAATCGCAGCACTCGATACGCTGGAACTGCGGGCCTACGTGAGCGGGGCGCAGTTGCCCGGCCTGAAAATCGGTCAACAGGTAAACGTGCTGGTTGACCAAAATGGGGGAGGGGTGAAGCCCATGTCCGGCACGGTCAGTTGGATTGCGAGCAAGGCCGAGTTCACGCCAAAGACCATTCAGACGCAGGAGGAGCGGGTGAACTTGGTGTATGCTTTTAAAGTGAAAGTGGCGAACGGGGAGGGGGAGTTGAAGATTGGGATGCCGGGGGAGGTAGTTTTTAGTTCGCAGTCTTCAGGCATAGTCCCGCCTCCACAGAATGGCGGTCAAAACTAACGGGCGTTAGGCTATGGGAATGCCTGTGCGCTTTATTTCGTCTATAAATGGGCTTCCTTCTTCAAAATCGGAAGTCTTGAAGGTGTGGAACTCGAACATAAAATATGGCTTTTGGATGGAGACATCAATGAATTTTTTTACATCTTCAAAACTGACGCCGATAAAATCATCGGCTATTAAGGCAACGTCAATGTCTGAATATTCACGTTGCTCTCCTTTGGCATACGAGCCGAAAAGGAAAGCTTTGCGGACTTTGACGCCATGTTTTTTTACGTCATCAACAAATTGGCGGACTTGTTTGACTACAGGCTGTTCTCTAACCATTGTTTAACTTTTTCGATTTCGTCTAAAAGCGCTTGAGTATATGACTCCGTAGCGATTTTGAACATGTTCAGTTTGTAATCTGGGTAACGGGCATCCAATTGAAATTGGTTCATTTGGCTCAGCAACCGCAGTTGGTCAACCGATGGCAACAACTTAGTTTGCGAGGATAGAAGTAGGAGATTGTGCGTTTTGGGAGGAAAATCTACCGTGTTGTCTTTCACAAAATGTGCTTTCAGCAATTTTTCCAAAACCAAATGAGCAAAAAATAAGCTGTGCAAATAATCGCCTTTTTCAAACAAATGGCTTGCCGCTTCCCAATCTTTGGAAGCGGTTGTCGCCCAATATTTGACATAATCAGCTTTGTTCATTTATTTGATTATTGGACAAAAATAATGGGTTAAGTTGACTTTTTGATGCAAGCAATTAAAATTCAAAACATCACCAAATCCTTCGGCAAGGTGAAAGCCGTGGATAATGTCAGCTTCGACGTGCGGCCCGGCGAGCTGTTCGGCCTCATCGGGCCGGATGGGGCGGGCAAGACGACGCTGTTCCGCATCCTCGCCACGCTGCTACTGCCGGATGCGGGCGAGGCCGCTGTGCTTGGTTTTGATACCGTGAGGGATTACGTTGAAATCAGGCGACGGATAGGCTATATGCCGGGACGCTTCTCGCTTTACCAAGACCTGACGGTGCAGGAGAACCTGGCGTTTTTCGCCGCCATTTTCGGGACGAGCATCGAGGAGAACTACCATTTGATTCAGGAGATTTACGACCAATTGAAGCCCTTCAAAAACCGCCGGGCAGGGGCACTTTCCGGGGGCATGAAGCAGAAGCTGGCATTGAGCTGTGCCCTCATCCACCAGCCCGAACTGCTGCTGCTCGATGAGCCGACTACGGGTGTGGACGCCGTGAGCCGCAAGGAGTTCTGGGATATGCTCGACAGGATTAAAGCACTGGGAATCAGTATTTTAGTAAGCACGCCGTACATGGACGAGGCGAGCCGTTGCGATCGCATTGCCCTTATCCAGCATGGCCGAATCCTGTCATTGGACACGCCCGACGGCCTGTTGCGGAGCTACCAAAAACCGCTGCTGGCCGTGCGGACGGCAAGCATGTACCAGTTGATTCAAGACCTGCGGGCGTATGAAATGACGGACACGGCCTTTCCCTTCGGCGAGTACCTGCACCTGACCACGAAGGGTAGGGTGGAGGAGGGAGCAGTCACTGATTTTTTGCGGAGCAAAGGGCATGAAAAAATAGAGGTGAAGCAAGCGGAGGCGACGGTGGAGGATTGTTTTATGGCGTTGATGCAGTGATTTTATTGCTTGACGAACTTGAAGGGAAATAGCTGCCCGTTGGCCGCAGCGTTTCCAAGATAGATGCCGTTTGGCAGCGACGAAACATCGAGGCGGTGGCTGGCCAGGAGGTTTTTCTTGACAAGCAATTTGCCAGCAACATCAAAGATGGAAACGCCAATTGAAGCCGTATTTTTTCCATGAAAATCAAAAGTGATTTCATCGGAAGCTGGGTTGGGGAAGACCGACAGATTGCGGTCAGCTTGCACATTTTCCACGGAGGGGGTGAGGCCGAAGCAGGGGCCGTTGCCAATTTCGGCCAGCGGTAAGTTGTCGTCTTGGTAGCAAAGCAATTGATAAGAAAACCCATCAACGGCCACTCCCCACCAATTTTGGAAAAAGCCAAGTTCCGGGCCGAAATGTGCGTAAATTTTGGTCTGGTCGAAAAGGTCACCATCGCTTTCAAGCGTGTATTGCTGGGTTGTTTGCCCGCCGAAATCAAGGGCTTCCACAGCAGTCACCGTTAGCGGGTAGTTCCACAAGATTGGGAAATTGACCGTTTCGTTGAGTTCAAACTTGTTTTTGAAACTAAAGTAGCCTGTATTTGAGCCGTCCCAAACCAAGAAAATGGAGTCGGTGGATTGCCGGATAAAAACATCATGGTTATCCACTTTTACGAGTGAGCTGTCCAATATCGAGCCTTTTAGCTTTTTGCAATAGTTGTTGCCGATGAGGGTGTCCTTCTCATATTTTAACACCAAAAAACCATTGAAACTGGTCCAATAGGTTTGAAAAGTATAACTCCAGGTAGCGCCGGGCGCGGCAAATTCGGTTTGGGCCAATGATGATAAAGCTGGGAGCAACATTGCAAAAGCGAGTAAAGCATTTTTCATGGGTGGCGTTTTATTGATAGACAGGCCGTCAAAGTTAATTGGTTTGTAAATATCCTTATGGGAACTGCAATAACAGCCAAGAATTTAACCAAAAAATTCGGCGCCTTCACCGCCGTGGACGCCATCTCGTTCGAGGTGCGGGAGGGCGAGGTTTTCGGCTTCCTCGGCGCCAACGGGGCGGGCAAGACCACCGCCATGAAGATGCTCACGGGCCTGCTCTCGCCCACGAGCGGGGAGGGTAGTGTGGCGGGTTTCGACGTTTACAAACAAGCCGAAAAAATCAAGCGGAACATCGGTTACATGAGCCAGAAGTTCGCGCTGTACGACGACCTCACCGTGCGGGAAAACGTGCGCTTCTTTGGCGGCATCTATGGCCTGCGGCGGCGGGAGGTCTTGGATAAAACGGAGCGGCTGCTGGAAGAACTTGAACTGCAAAGCGTTGAAAAACAGCAAGTTGGCTCGCTGCCCCTCGGCTGGAAGCAGCGCTTGGCCTTCAGTGTGGCGCTGCTCCACGACCCCCGTATCGTCTTCCTCGACGAGCCTACAGGGGGCGTGGACCCCATCACCCGGCGGCAGTTCTGGGAGATGATTTACAAGGCGGCAGCACAGGGCGTCACGGTCTTCGTCACCACGCACTACATGGACGAGGCCGAGTACTGCGACCGGGTGAGCATCATGGTCAACGGCAAAATAGAGGCGCTCGACACGCCGGGGAACTTGAAGCAGGCGTACGCTGCGGGGAGCATGGATGAGGTGTTTTTGCGGTTGGCGAGAGGGTAGGGGGTTACGATTTCGTGATTTATGATTTACGAATTCTCCCCAGCCAATTCTAAGATTTTTTGATACACATTGGCTGCAAGCCGAAAGTTGGCTTGTATGATGCAACGGTCAAGCACTGGCTTGACGATTGAAATAATGCCAAATGATTTTGCTTGTATGAGCACACCGCCAAGTCCGGTGATGTTCAAGTTGAGCTTTGTCGCCACGAGCCTTGCATTCATGTCGTCGAGAATGAGCCAGTCGGCTTTCAGTTCGATGGCAAGTGCGATGGCGTAAGCTTCGCCGGGGTCAATGCTGCTGTTGTTAAGTAAATCGGAAAGTAATGGAACAGGGGTTGGCGATTGGACTTTGAGCCAGTTAAGGCTTTTGAAAATAGCGATATCTAAGCCGAAGGCGCTCAGGGCGAGCAGTTCTTCAAGCACTTTTTCGGGGATAATGACCTCATGAAACAGTTTTTGAAGAATATCGAGTTCGCCAATGCGGGCAAGGGCGCTAAGGCAGGTGGTGTCGCTGACTACTACCATTGGCAGGGGGGAAGTTTTTCCAATTTTTGATGTCTTGTTCCAATGCGGCAAGGTCATAGTGGATGGGGATTTTCCGCTTCCCAAGTTCATCCATGAACACCACTTTGGGTACTCCGGCGTAGGCAGCGCACCTACCCGGTGGCATGTGCCAGTTAGTGTAGAAGAAAACGGCAATATCCAAGCGAGCCTCGGCTTCCGTTTTTCCAAGCCCTTCGAAATCAGGTTCGGGTATGTTGATGATTATGCCCATTTGCATTGATTTTTAACAAAAATACGGTTTATCACAGGCTAATTGTTGGATTGATGAAAAAATTCCTCGCCTTCGTCAAAAAAGAGTTCCGCCACATCCTACGGGACAAGCGGACGCTGCTCATCCTGCTGGGGATGCCCGTGGCGCAGGTCATCATTTTTGGCTATGCCATCACCAACGAGTTCAGGAACGCCGACATCATCGTGCTCGACCAGGCGAAGGACGACCTCAGTTTCAAACTGACCCAAAAACTCACCGCCTCCGGCCACCTCCGATTGAACGGAGCGGTGCAGAACTACGCCGACATCCACCGACAGTTCCAGACGGGCAAGGTGAAAATGGCCGTCGTCATCCCCCCCGGCTTCGACCAAGCAATTAAGCGGGGCACCGCCCAAGTCCAACTCATTGCCGACGGCAGCGAACCCAACTACGCCAGCACGCTGGTGGCTTATGCTTCGCAAATGATATCAACTTTCCAGTTGGAGCAGGCCCCAACTTCAATCCTTCAATCCCTCAATCCTTCAATCCTTGTAGAAACGAAAATGCTCTACAACCCCCAACTCGTCTCCGCCTACCTCTTCGTTCCGGGCGTGATGGCGCTCATCCTAATGCTCATATCGGCGATGATGACCTCGTTGACCATTGCACGGGAAAAGGAGTTGGGAACGATGGAACTGCTGCTCGTGTCGCCGCTGCACCCGCTGCTGATGGTGGTCGGGAAAGTGGTGCCTTATGTGTTGATAGCCTTCATGGACGGGGTACTGGTATTGGCCGTTGGCAACCTTGTTTTCGATGTGCCCATCCGGGGGAGCATGGCTTTGTTGCTGATAATGAGTGTGTTGTATGTCTTGGCGGCACTATCGCTGGGGGTGTTCATCTCCACCAAAGCCAAGACCCAGCAGCAGGCCATGATGATGTCCTTGATGGCGCTCATGCTGCCCACAGTGCTGTTGTCCGATTTTATTTTCCCTTTGAAGTCCATGCCTGTGCCGCTGCAGGTCATCGGCAATGCCATCCCTGCGAAGTGGTTCATCGCTATTTTGAAGGACGTGATGTTGAAGGGCGTTGGCTGGCATTTCATCTGGCAAAAAGCGGCGGTGCTGGGGGGGATGTCGCTGTTTTTCTTGTTGCTCGCAATGAGGAATTTTAAAACGAGGTTGGCTTGAGGGGGGCAATACGGAGGCAAAGAGGGCACAGATGGACACGGAGAATCTCTGTGTTTCTTAGTGTCCTTCGTGCCTCCATGTCAAAAAAATTACCATGCGTATCGTACTGTTACTGCTGCAAAAAGAATTCCTGCAAATCTTCCGGAACCGGGCGATGCTGCCCATTATTTTCGTGTTCCCCATCATCCAGTTGGTCATCCTGTCCTTTGCGGCCACGCACGACGTGAAGAACATCGCCCTCGCCGTGCTCGACCAAGACCACAGCAGCACCAGCCGCCTGCTCGTGAGCAAGCTAACCGCCTCTGGCTATTTCACCCTCGCAGGTATGCCCCTCAGTGACCACCAAGGTTTTGAACTCATCGAAAAAGACGCCGCCGACGTTTTCCTCACCATCCCCGCCCATTTCGAAAGGGACGTTTTAAAAAAGCAACCCACCAGCCTGCAAGTCCAGGTGAACGCCATCAACGGCCAAAAAGCGGGCCTGGCAGCCAGCTACGCCGGAGAGGTTTTTAAAGAATTTCGGATTTCGGATTTCGGATTCCGGATTGGGGGGGTGCCGGGGAAATCCGAAATCCGCAATCTGCAATCCGAAATCAGGTATTGGTACAACCCCTCCCTCGACTACAAGACCTTCATGGTGCCCGGTATCCTTGGCGAGCTGGTAGCCATGCTGGTGCTCATCCTCTCGGCCATGAACGTGGTGCGGGAGAAGGAAATCGGCACTATCGAGCAAATCAACGTGACGCCCATCCGCAAGTGGCAGTTCATTTTGGGCAAGCTGTTACCGTTCCTCTTCATCGGTCTCTTCGATTTGGCGCTGGGCCTCACGGTGGGCAAGCTCCTCTTCAACATCCCATTGGAGGGCGACCTCTGGCTGGTCTTCGCTTTTTGCGTTGCAAATATCTTCGCCGTGCTCGGCATCGGTTTTTTCATCTCCAACTTCGCTGACACGCAGCAGCAGGCCATGTTCATCGCCTGGTTCTTCATGGTCATTTTCATCTTGATGAGCGGTTTGTTTACGCCAATAGAATCCATGCCTGAATGGGCGCAGGCGATGACCGTCCCGAACCCCATTGCCCATTTCGTGACGGTGATGCGGCTGGTGCTGCTCAAGGGCAGCGGCTGGGCGGACATTCGCTATAATTTCTTCGTGATGATTGGCCTGGGGGTGCTGTTCAATGCGCTGGCGGTGTGGACGTATCGGAAGACGGCGGGGTGAAAAAGGGTTTGCTGCCAAGTTCCGCCTCGCCCGATAGCGCTGCGTTGACTATCCGTTGAATCAGGCCCGTCAGCACCCCGTCGGGCCCGACTAGGCTGTGCCCCGGCCTATCGCCTCCTTCTCAAAATCCTCGTAATCGAAGGCCCGGTCGGGAGGATTTGCCGTTTGCTTACTCTTGATTTTTTTCATGCGCAAAGTTTTAAGCTATGAAACTAACTTTGACACACTTTTTAGAACAGTCTCCTATGAATTCTAACCAATGAATGCTGCGACTTGCCCTACTTTCAAACATTTGCTCTATTTTTGCTTACAAACCAGTCTCGCCATTTTGCTTTTTGCCTTCGAATAACTTGGAATGGCAAACACTTCTGCATTAACACTTATTTACGTCCCAATGCATTCATTGAATCGCCTTTTGCTTTTTCTCCCTTTTTTCTTTTCCCAACTTGCCTGCCTTGCTCAATGGACACCTTTGAGCATGCCAAGCAACCAAGACTTGTACAGCGTTTTCATGCTGGACGACAACAACTTGTATATTGGTAGCAATATCATGCTGAAAAGCAATAACGGAGGGAGTACTTGGAGTCAGGTGAACATAACCAGTGGCGGCCTACCAGTGGTGGGCAACCTTATTCAAGACTTACACTTCAGCGATGCGAATACAGGGGTTATGGCAGGTTTTTTCGTACTTGGTGGCTCGCAATATATTTTTCGAACAGAGAGCGGTGGCAATGACTGGACAGAGGTTTTTACCGCTAATATTGGTGGCCAGCCGAGAGGGTTCAACGACTTGTCCTTCATCAACAACAGCACGGGCTGGGCCGTAGGCACAGGAGGGGCGATTGTCAAAACAACAAATGGTGGGGCGACTTGGACTCAGCAGTTTTCCTCCGCTCAGGAAGATTTGTTCTCTGTTCATTTTTTGGATGCGAATATCGGGTTTATCGCAGGCGACGGCACATTTTTGAAAACAACCAACGGCGGTGCGACTTGGAATACGACGTCTCACAACGCAGCCTTCAGCGAGGTTTTCTTTACAAGCCAAAATGTGGGATTCATTGCAGGCTGGGATTTCCTCTGGAGAACGACCGATGGCGGACAGACTTGGCAAGACCTTCAGTTCCCAAATGGCAACAGCTTTATCCGGGACATCCATTTCATCAGCCCTGACACGGGTTACGTGCTCTCACAGCGGCAGCTTTTCAAAACAACAGATGGCGGCAATATTTGGGAATATCAGCAGCTGCTGGGGGCGAGCAATACTCTCCATTTATTGGAAGGATTTGATTGGCTCAACGCCAACAAGGCCATCATCGTTGGCAACAACGGGTGGTGCAGGATGACCGCCAATGCAGGTGGCAATTACTATCCCATTGTGGGATTTGAAGTGGAAGGTAATCCACAAAAACTCTGTGCCGGGCAGGATTACCAATTGGTGAATCTTACAGGTGCTGCACCCAATTATACTTATGAATGGCAGTTGGAAGGGGTGACCTTTTCCACAGAAGCCAACCCCATTATCAACCTGCCAAATTTGAACACTTATTACGATGTCAAACTTACTGTTTCGAATGGAGTGTTATCATCTAGTGTCACGATGGAATTATCCACCCTCGGCAACGTTTCATTGTACATGCCAGAACTCAACGGCAATCCCATTATCACCACATGTCAAGGCAATCAAGTTACCATTACTTCACCTTCGCTACCACAGTTTTATTTCAACAATCCCATCACCTATAAATTCTTGGCAAATGGGGTGGAGGTGCCAGCGAATGGCAGCAATAATTCAATATATTATAGTACCTCCATTACCGATACAACGCTATTTCAATTGGTGGGCATGGCAGTCACACCTTGCGGTGATACGGTCATGACTGTCAAGCAAAAACTGGTGAATGCTGCGGCCTTGCCCACTTCCATTGATATTACTGCTGATGCACTTTTCATCTGTGACGATGAAACGACTGTCATCCATATCAATAATTCGGTGCCCGGTGTCAGTTACAATTTCCATGGCGTCGGCACACAGTTTGGCAATGGCGGCCCCCTGTCCTTTACATCGCCGCCAATTAATGTCACCGTCACGGTTAAGAATGGCAGCTTCTGCCAGCGTACCCTGAATAACCTCCTCGAAATTACCGGGGTGAAAATCAATGCCGGAGTTGGCAATTGGTATGGTGCTACCTTCGTGGGGGATACGGTAACTTTTGCATACTATTTGGACCCATTGTACAATTACCATTGGGAATTCGGCCCTTCGGCCATGCCTCCCGCCTCCACCGAATCCACGCAACAGGTTGTTTACCAGGAAGCGGGCACGTTCCCTGTTCAGCTCTCCATTTCCCATGCCGTAGCTGGCTGCCCAGATACGGCTCAATCGCTGGTTCATGTTTTCCCAGCAGCGCAATTGGAGTTGCCGACCGAGGTTTGTTACGACGTGAACACTGGGCTTGTATTTACCAATTTATCGGGTGATCTTACCTATAAAATATTGGATGTAACCGTCGGAGCGGATGGCTACACCTACGCTACTGGCTATTGGACTAGAACCTATCCGTTCCCTGGCCTTTTCAACCTTGTGCTGTTCAAATTCGATCCAGATGGCAATCTCGTCTGGGAAAAAAAGACCTCGCACAACGACCATGGATCGAATGTCGGCTTCCGGCATTTTGTGGGCACTACCGTCACTGCCGATGCGTGGGAAATATCTATTTAGGAGGCACTTTTTTCAGTGAACGCTTGGTTTTCGATGGCCAAGTGGTAGCACCTGAGAATAATGGAGACGAGTATAGCGATGGCTTTGTTGCCAAACTTGACCCAAACGGCAATTTGCTTTGGTTCGATTGGTTTTGGGGGTATCACCATTGGGGCAACTACTCCAATCCACTAGGCCCATCCAAAATCATCTACTTGGATGACGATAATATCTACCTTTCATTAGTTGGCGAATTCAAAGCCTATAAAGAAGCCGATGGCAATTTGACTTATATGCCTTTGGGCAGCAACTACCTCCACTTGGTGAAGCTCAATGGTCAGGGCAAGGTTCAGTTGACAAAAAAGATCCTCTCGAATTACAACAGTTGGCACCTTGACCAATATTTCTACCTAGGCCCAAATATTTCAACTGGTACCAGTTCTATCAAAGGTCCAGATATGCAATATTCACCGGATGGACATTTCGTTATTGCCACAGAACACGAAATTCCATTGGACGTGCAGGGTCAGGTTATTGAACCTATGTTCAACGACAATTATATCAATAGAAACAACGGCCTCATTATCCGGTTGGATATGGATGGCAATGTGACGAATACCTTTCATGCCTTTGCAACAATCGGGTCTTTGTCTAAGGTGACCTCCTTTGCTATTGACCAAGAAAGCAATATCTATCTGCCAGTAAACCTTTACGATTCTAGCGTCAACCCATTGTATGAATACCAGTTCTATGTGGACGGAGTTGCAGAGGCTGCCACAGTCAACAATTACCTGCTAAAATATAGCCCGTCAGGCCAGTTGGTTTGGAAGTTGAAAAACGGGCGAATTATTTTGCAGGAGATGAGCGCCACCAAGGATGGAGACATCATTGGATTGGCGACGTATGGCTCCTTGCTTGGCGTCAACAGCACTGATGGTCAGGGCTATTCGTTCCTCAGCGAAGATGATTTCTCCTTGTACAATAACGCAGTGTCAAACCTCGCCGTGGTATCTTGGGACACGGATGGCGTTTTTCAGGGTGCGCATAATTTATCTACTCCGTTTGTGGACAATGCACTTCGCATGGATGTTACGCCCTGCGGAACAGTTCAGTTGGCCTATTCGCCGAATGATTTGCCGACGACATACCTTGATACGGCATTCATCCATTTAACTTCATTGGCTCCGTTTTCTACCTGCGAAACCCCATGCCTACCAGCCATTTTGGTACAACCCCAATCCGTGCAATTTTGCAATAATGAGGCATTTAATTTCTCGCTACTTGCTTCTGGCAACGGCAATAGTTACAGATGGCAGTACAATCCAAGTGGCAGCTTCGAAGACATTCAGGATGGACCTATTTTTCAGGGAGCCAGTGAGCCCCAATTGCAGGTGACGCCCGCAGGAAGTTTTGCCAACCTGCTACCAACCCTGCAATTCCCGCTGCATTGTGACAAAAAGCGACAATAGCCAAACAATCTCCAACTCAGTCAGCGCCACGCCGCAGATTGCCATCACAACGCAATACCCATCCTCCATTACCTTATTGCCCGGCCAGCAAAGTGTGTTTATCCCATTGGTAACAGCAGGTTCAGGCGTCACGAGGGAATGGCAGGTAAAGCAAGGCCAAGTTTGGAAGAACATTGCCAGCACTAACTTGACCTATACCATTTTAACCGATGGCTTGAACCTAAAGAATAATGGTATTGGCATAGCAGGGGTAAAACTCCGGTGCCGCCTTAAGTCCAGCGACGGCTGCGAATTTTATACTCAATTGGTCTGGGTGAAAAAACAACAAGAAACCCCATTGCCTCATCCATCACAATATGCTGAAATGATTCAGGATACTAGTCATGTAGGCGCTTTCAGGGAAAGTAATATCAATCTACCCGAAGTCAAGGTGGCTGCTGTTTTGTATCCTAATCCAGTGGCCAGTCATCTGAACGTATTTTTCTCATATCCTGCCGCTGATTTGGATTGGTGCATTAAAGATATTCTTGGCCGCACCATTTTAGGAGGCAAATCCAAGTTAGACCGACATGACACGCTGCAAATCGAAACAGGGGAGTTAACTAACGGTCAATACTTTTTGGAGTGCCGGATGGAAAATGAAACTTCGATATTGAAGTTTGTGAAGGATTGAAATTGGCAATTAATGCGCAAATTGGAATCACCATTTTCCAATAGTTTATTCGATGAAAAGCTGATACTTCCCCTGTTACTTCATACGCACTTTTGCGGTAGCAAATGCACAACCCTCTTCTAATCCCATAAAATCGCCCACGACCACCTCGGAAATCGGGATTAAATTCCGAAGCGGTAGAAATATTTCACCACCCCAGCGGTTCTATGCCCATTCTAAATCCAAATCCAACCGCACGATGAAAAACAATGCTGCCTGTTTTGCCCTGTCGTTCTTGCTTGTCCTGCCCAGTTTTTACCTGTTTTCCCAAGATTCCCGCTTCCATGCGGGCGTGGTCGCCGGGCTGAATTTCTCGGAACTGGAGGGCGACGGCGTGACCGATTATTTTGGACTGAACACCGGACTGATTGGTACGGCGAGGCTGTCGAAGCACGCACAGTTGGGGGTGGAGCTCCTCTTCAGCCAGAACGGCGAGTACATCATCCCCGAATATTACCCGCCCCTCGAATACGGCCCAGTGCGGCTGAACCACCTCGAAATCCCGATCCATATTGATTGGCTGATTGGCGTGTTCCAACGGGAAAGCTACTACGACCTGAACCTCAGCATCGGCACGGCTTATACGAGATTGCTGGGCTATCGGGTGAAAGACGCTGAAAAAACGGACGTCAGCGATCAAGTCGTCTATGGCGACAAAGACCAATGGCACCTGCAAGCCGCCACGTCCTACCAGTTGTCAAAACGCCTTGGGCTGAACCTCAAGGCATCTCTGCCCATCTCCGTCAATGGCTTGGACTGGACTTTGGCGGCGAGGTTGGTGTATATGTTTAGTTGAAGGGAAATCACCCATTCCTAAATTTCCCCGGACTCGTCCCCACCTGCTTTTTAAAGAAATTATTGAAATGCGTCACCTCCGTAAAACCGAGTGCAAAGGCGATTTCCGACACGTTCCATTGGCTGTGCTTCAGCAGGATTTTGGCCTCTTGCAGTATCCGCTCCGCAATGATTTGGGAGGTCGTTTTCTCGGTCGTTTCCTTCACCGCCCGGTTCAGGTGGTTGACATGAACGTTGAGCTGCTGCGCAAAATCGGAGGGCGAGCGCAGGCTGACCTTTGGGTGGTTTTCTTCGATGGGGAACTGCCGCTCCAACAGCTCCAGGAACAGCGTGGAAATGCGTTGCGCTGCATTCACTTGTTGTTTGTTGAAGTTCGTGGAGGGCTGCATTTTCATGGCAAAATGCAATAGCTCGAACACCAAATTGCGCAGCACATCATATTTATGGATATAATCGGAATTAATTTCCTCAAACATGCGGTCATAGATGTGCTGGATTTGCGGCACTTGCTCATCCGTGAGTTCGAACACATGCTCGCCAATGGGCTGGAAAACCGAATACTGTTTAATATCGCTGAAATTATGGAAAAAATGCTGATTAAATATGCAATAAACGCCGTCATTTATCCGCTCCAAATTGCTGCATTGATAGGGAATCTGCGGATTTGAAAAAAACAGCGCCTGCTTTTTAACGGTAATTACCTTATCGGCATATAGCATATCTATATTCCCAATTACCAGCATGATTTTATAAAAATCCCGCCGCTTATAGGGCAATGGATTCGATTTGGTAATGTCCACGGGCACATGGACAAACACGTTGAAATGCCCGATTTCTTTTTTGATATTATCAGGAATCCAGCCAAAGCGGCGCTGGTAGAAATCTTCTATTGATTCGATTTTTTCCATGATTTATTTTTTCAACACGGAGGCACGGAGACGCAGAGGGCCACTAAGTTAACTCGTGTTTCTCTGTGCCTATGTTTCTCCGTGTTTGCTTAAAACACTACTGCTCCACAAACTCCTTCCCAAACGCATACGTCACCCCTACGTTCCATTCAAAGCCTTTGGTAACAATATCGGATTTGAGCTTGATATTCGACATCGCCCCCACGGAAATTGGCCATTGACGGTGCGCAAGTGTCAGGCCAGTCGCTGTGTAGAAGCCGTCGAGGTCGTCAATTCTTAGGTAGTAAACTTGGGGGTTGAAGCGCAGATAAAGCTGCCTCGTGAGCGGTATATCGTTGAAGTCGGCCCGCAGGGAGAGGAAGTTGTTCTTGCTTTCAACCTCCTTTTCGATGCCCGTGCCGAACAGGTAGTAAAAGCTCAGCGAGACGTTTTTGTTAACGTGGTAATACGGCAGGATTTCCAGTGCCGGATAGAAGCGACGAGCCTTTACCACGTCCTTTACCACGTCGTCTTCCGTGACGGTGGCACTCTTGAAGTTGACGGCGGGGGCGTGCGTGCCCAGTATGAACTCGAACTTCTCCTTTTTCACCAGTTTGTACCGCCAGATAAAGATAAACGACCACGGCTTGTAGTCCAGCATGGAGTACCAAAACTGCGGATGGAAACTGAGCCGCCCTTTGTTGCCGCTGATATTGAAGCCAGTCTGCACGGCTGGGTCGCCTAGCGAAAAGGTTGGCACGAGCGAGAAGCCATTGTTGTTGGCGTTGATGGTGCCGCTGAGGTTCAGGATGGATTTGGTGCTGTCGGTGCTTTGGCCAGAGGCCAACTTGCTAAAATGAAGCAATGCAAGTAGCAATAACAACTTCGTAAATCTCATTTTCATGTGTTATGATTAGGTGAATGTATCAGGCTGCAAAAGAATAAAATGACGCTAACTCAAACTAATGTTTTTCAAATCAAGCATTACGAAAATCAAACAGTCGGGTTTTTTTTGAAAAATGCTTCAAGAAAAATTTGTGTAACCGATTAGTTTCGCTTTACATTTGCAACCGATTGGTTACACAAACTGATAAAAATTAAAAAACAATGAAGAAGCTAGCATGGTCAATGCACATGTCGCTCGATGGTTTTGCGGCTGGGCCAAATGGGGAAATGGACTGGATTCGTTTTGACGACGACATCTTCGACTACGCTGGCCACCGCACTGCCGAATCGGATACTGCCCTTTACGGCAGGGTCACTTGGGAGATAATGCAAGCCTACTGGCCGACCGCTGGGGAGAAACCCAATGCTTCCAAGCATGATGTCGAACATTCAACTTGGTACAATCAGGTGCAGAAAATCGTGGTGTCCGGTTCCCGGAACGACGAGTCGCTGCCGTTGACCAGTTTCATCAGTGGCGATCTGGCAACTCGTATCCGCCAGTTGAAACAGGGTGCGGGAAGCGGCATCGTCATGTTTGGCAGCCCATCGGTGGGGCGTCAGCTATTGCAAGAGGGCCTTGTGGACGACCTTTGGCTCTTCGTCAGCCCGGTGCTGCTGGGCCAAGGAATCCGAATGTTCCCTGATATGCAGGCGCTCCAGAACTTCGAATTGCTCGAAAATACGGCCTTTGGCTGTGGTGTGGTTTGCCTGCATTATGGCCACGCAGGTTGACGTTTTTCAAATCCAGAACAAATGAGAAGAGACGTTTTCCAAGCCATCGCCGACCCGACCCGGCGGGAGATATTAGGACTGCTGGCTCAAAACCCTCAGAATATTAATGCCGTGGCCGACCGCTTCCCAACCAGCCGAGTGGCCATTTCGAAACACCTGAAAATCCTAATGGAATGTGGCCTTGTGGTCGTGCAGCAGCAGGGTAGGGAGCGCATTTGCGAAGCACAACCCGAAAAGCTGCAGGAAGTGGCCGATTGGGTGGAACAATACCGTCAGTTTTGGAACGAGAAGCTGGATTCGCTGGAGCAATATCTGGCGAAAATTCAAAACAAGGATGCTGATAATAGTTGACCATTATCGTGGCATCGCCAATTCCCAAATTCAACCACTCACCAATTCACATGCAAAAATCACCCGACTCAACCGAGGGCCGTAGCCTCGAAATCACTCGATTACTCGATGCTCCCCGTGACCTCGTCTGGGAGGTCTGGACGAACCCCGAACACATCAAGCATTGGTGGGGCCCAGAAGGTTTCCGCAATACCATTGACAAAATGGAGGTCAGGCCCGGTGGTGTCTGGGAATTCACCATGCACGGCCCTGATGGCACGGATTACCGAAATGTGCACGTGTACGTAGAACTGGTGAAGCCGGAGCGCATCGTGCTGCGGCATGTGAACGGGCCAAAGTTCACCCTGACGGCCACTTTCACCGAGGAGGAGGGCGGGAAAACCCGACTCCACCTTCAAAGCTTGTTCGAGAGCGAGGAACAAATGGCGCACCTCATCAAAGCGGTCAAAGCAGACGTAGGCCTGAAGCAAAATGTGGACAGGTTGGAAGCGTACGTTGCAGGGCAATCCGAAATCCGCAATCGTAAATCCGCAATCGTGGAGACCCGTTACGTTTTGGCCGTTCAAAACCTCGCCGCCTCCGTTGAGCATTACCAGCAAAAATTAGGCTTTACCTCCGATTGGGCCTACGACGGCTGGCACCAACTCCGCCGAGGCAGTTTCGTGGTTATGCTCGGCGAATGCGCCGACGACCGCTCGGCCTTCGAGACCCGCAACCATTCCTACTTTGCATATATCCAGGTGGACGGTGTGGATGATTTGTACAAGGAACTCGTCGGAAGGGGTGCTGAAATTCATTATCAACTGGGCAGCAAACCTTGGGGAATGCGGGAGTTCGGCGTCATCACCATTGATGGGCACCGCATCATGTTTGGGCAGCAAATGTGACGACTGATTTTTTGCTTTTTTCAGGTTTTGAACTAAACTTGCACGCAATAAATCTAAAATCATGACCGCTACAAAAGAAGTCGCCGACCGCTTTCGGGAAGTCATCCTAAATGGCAAATGGATTGCCAACACCAATTTCAAGGATCAAGTCCATGACCTCGACTGGCGGCAAGCCACAATGCAGGTCGGTTCGCTGAACACCATTGCGCTGCTCACCTTCCACATTGACTATTACATCGCTGGCATCGTGAACGTGCTACAGGGCGGCTCGCTCGACATCCGGGACAGGTTCAGCTTCGACATGTCGCCCATCCAATCGCAGGAGGACTGGGACAGGCTGCGGGGCAAGTTGTTTGCAGATGCTGAAGCCTTTGCTGATTTGGTGGAGCGGCTGCCCGTCGAGCAGTTGGACACCCCTTTCGTGGACGAAAAATACGGCACCTACCGACGCAACATAGACGGCATGATTGAGCATAGTTATTACCATTTGGGGCAGGTGGTTTTGATAAAAAAGATGCTTTCGGCTGGAGGGCAATGACCTAACTGCTAAGATTTTATTGCCTTCCACCTGAAATCACACTTATTGGCCCCACCCGCTATCGTACCGCTGCGAACCATCTCAAGCCCGGCGAGCGAGGCCGTCAGTTTGTCCACTTCGCAAAGAATGGAGACGTAACGCCAGGCATCGTGCTTTTGGAACAGCTTGCAAATGCCGCATTCCATGATGTCGATCCCATAGCCTAGGCCGAAGGTGAGTGCTGGATCGGTAATCATATTGACCCGGAAGCCGTCTGGATGGCCTAATTTCGTGGTTTTCTTTTCCATGAAACGGGTGAGCAGCTTGCCCAACGGCGAGCGGATGATTTTGACAGGTAGCCGTTTGAGCCAAGCATGAAAGCCGTTCTTCGGATGCACGAGTGCATGGGTGATGTCGAGGCAGATTTGGCGGATGGTGTCAAAGTTTTCGCCCCGTTGTTCCAGCACCTGGGCAGTGGCGAGGAAATATGCCGAGAATTCGAGTCGCTTGTCAATTGGATTTGGGGAACGGCGGGCGAAGGCCACATCGGGGAAAATGGCTTGATAGTGGGCTTCAATCGCTTCGCAAAGCTGCCGATGGTCGGCAGGGAATTGTTCTCGGATGGTTTGGTAGAAATACTTTTTGTAGCTCATTTTTTCTTCTTGCTCGACTTCGCCTTTGGGTTGTACTCCATCGCCTTAACCACCCAAAACTCAAGGTCGGCGTCGTCCTCATAGCCAATGGGGTCAACCATCAGGAAGCCGGGCATTGCCCTACCACCGTGAATCATGGAAGCGACACCGGGCCGTTGTGTGAGGGTAGGTTCCTCGTCGGGGTCAACGCGGGCCATGATGCCCCCCTTGTAAGTGCCCATGAGCATCTTGTCATCCACCATGAAACAGTCGCCACCGAACATTCGCTTTTGCTCGTAGGCAATGCCCTTGGCCGTCAATACATCGGCGATACGGGTTGCGGTGATGTGGTTTTCCATCGCAGATTTCAAATTGCGGATTGTGGAGAAGCTGGGAATTCATCCCTAATTCCTCACTCCTCATCCCTGGTTTCACTCCATTTCATAAGGTTTAGCATGGGTTAAATTGGTTTGTTGTTTAATTCCTTATCCCTTATCCCTATTCTCAGTCCATCGCCCGGTTCAAAAACGCATCGAACGGGTACAGGACTTGGAACACCGCTGCGCAATGCTTCAAGAACCCATCTGACAGAATTTGCTCGTCCGCCAACTTGTGCGAGGCGAGGAAGCTTTTGTGCTTCAGCAGCTCGATGGCTGGGTGGTCGGCGGCGTAATCCTTGGGCGTTGTCTTGAGTTTTTCGCCTTCCATTTCCCCGAAATATTGCTTGAAATCTTTGCCGTTGAGGATGGCGTTGAAGTCGGCGGAATTGTACGCAATCTCTTGCCTAATCGCTTTAAGCCATTGAATTTCAGGAAAATATGCCCCTCCAGCTAAGAAGCTTTCGCCGCCGGGTTCGAGGTGGAGGTAGTAGCCCGCCTTGGTATGTATTTCCGATTTTTTGGCAGCTGCGGTCACATGTGCCCCGAAGTGGGTCTTGTACGGCGATTTGTCTTTAGAAAAACGCACGTCCCGGTAAATGCGGAACACGCAGTCTTTGGCCGTGTAGTGGGCGATGCTGGGGTCGAATTTTTGGATTTCCAGAATCAGGGCGTCCACGAACTGGTGGAACTCCTTGTTCGCCGCTTCGTAGCGAAGCTTGTTGATGGTGAACCAATCCCGGTCATTGTTGGCCTTAAGGTCGGTGAGGAATTGCAGGGTAGGGCGGGCGATATTAGCCATGTGCTTGTCAGGTGAATTTTGATGAAAAAAAGCGGGTGAAAAACAATGGGCAAATATGGCCAAATTTCCTCAAGTACCCAATTCATTTTTGATGGCTTCAATGACCATCTCCACTTTTCTGATGACCTCACTATATATCTCCAAAGAGAAAAGCCGATCGTATTTTAGCTTCATCAATCTTGCGTTTAGCAGGTTTTTTTCTTCTTTCGGCAACGCGCTGAGGGGCATGATACGGCGGTTGGCCACCTCGCCTGGCGTGAAGTCGTAGCATTTGGCAAGGATGCGCAGGAACGGCTCGTTGTAATGCTCGAAAAACTCGTGCGGGGCGTATTTTTCCTCGATTTTTTCGATGGTCTCGAATTCGAAGTCGTACAAGTCGGCGATTTGCAGCCGGAGCGAATCGTTGCTGATGGATGCCAGGCCCCGTGATTTCAGCGTCTCGTAGGCAGCGGTGTGTTGAATGGAGATGAAGTCACGCAAGGCATCTACATATTGTTGAAGCAGGGTGTCGTAGTTGTGGGAGCCGTCCAGCAACTGTCGTTGGAGGGATTTGGTGGCGGCAAGCCCCTTTTCATGCCCCTTAAAGTTTTCTTTTAGGTCGCTCAAGTTCAGCTCCAATTCATGTTGGATTTCCAAGAACAGGTGGCGTTCCTGTACCTTGAAATTGCGCTCGGAGGCCCACTCTGACAGCCAAAATGCAAGCAGCACACCCAGAAAGGTGGGCAGCATATTCAGGATAAAATTACCAAAAACTCGTCGGCGTGGTGAATGGTCGTTCATGTTGCAATGCTGGTATTTGCAAGTTGATAGTCAAAGGTCAAAGTTACGGGCAAAAACAAAAAGTCATACCTAATGAAATAAAAAGGCCGTAACCCTGTGCGGAGCTACGGCCTTATATCCTTGCGCATGCGGTGGATTAGAAATCGGTGTTCATTGTTCCATCTGTTTCGATGTCCCCGTCCTGCTCTTTGATGGCACCCTTGAAGAACAAGGTAAAATCGGATTTCAGGGTTTTGCCGTAATATTTCTCAACGCCGGCTTTATACTTGTTGAATAGGGTATCGGAGACATTTTTGCCGTCCACGTTCAAGCCTTTTTCGTCGAAAATGATACGGGCCTTGCCGTTGAGGGAGGAGATAAGGCCGTCTTTTTTCAGTTCCCGGAAGAACCAGTTCATCATTTGCTGGTGCTGCTCGCCCATTTTTTCGCCGTACTCGCCCATGATTTCACCCAGCTTGCCCATCTGCTCGCCGAGGACGTTCATTTTGTCGCCGAGTTGATTCATTTTTTCTTGGGCGCTTTTCGATTGGCCGTCGCTGGCTTCGAGTTCCTTGCCGAGCTTGTCCATCTCCTTGCCATAGTCGTCCATAACGTCGCCCAGTTTATCCATCTCCTTGCCGAGTTTGTCCATGTTTGCCTCAAGCGTGGCAAGCGTCATGTCGTCAGCCAATTGAGAAATAGCGAGAAAAGGCAGTGCAAGCACTGCGAGCAGGCAAGTGAAAATTGATTTTTTCATGATTGAAACAGTTAGGTGATTGAAAGAAAGGTCTTGAGATTTTCCCCAATGACCTGACTTCTCACAAATGGTTGTCCCAACCGGTCAAAAAAATCAGACGTCGTGCAAATCGTATATTTTTGCAATCTTAGCCACCTCCTGTTCCATATCAAGGTTGAGGTCTTTTAGCAACCCATTGTGGAGGTCATAGACCCAGCCATGTACCGTTGGAAGGCGTTCCGCATAGTAACGTTGCTGTATACTGGCCACTTTCACCACGTTGATGCACTGCTCCTGCACGTTAAGTTCCACAAGACGGTCGTAGCGATCATCGAGTTTGGAAATGCCATCCAGCTCATTCTGGTGCAGGCGGTAAACGTCCCGAATATTGCGCAGCCAAGGGTTCAATAGACCAAGATCCTTGGGTTGCATGGCCGCCTTTACACCGCCGCAACCATAGTGCCCGCACACCACAATGTGCTTCACCTGCAAATGCACCACTGCATAATGGATGACCGATTGTACATTCAGGTCGGTGTTCACCACGAGGTTGGCGATGTTGCGGTGTACGAAGACCTCGCCCGGCTCTAGGCCCATGATTTCGTTGGCGGGCACCCGGCTGTCGGCACAGCCGATGTAGAGGAAGTCAGGTCGCTGGTCTTTGGCCAGTTTTTCAAAAAAATCGGCGTCATGCGCGATTTTTGATTCGACCCAACGCTTGTTGTTCTCGAACACTTGTTTGTACAGTTCCATTTCTTCTTAAAGCAATTGTGATTGATATTGGTTTTGATACTGGATACTTGATGCCATCCCATTATCCATTGTATTATACCCAGCGCAAAAATGTTGATTTACTTCATATAATGTGCATCATTTTTGAAACAGAACAAGAGAAGAGGAAAAATTTCCAGCATCCAGCATCCAAAACAAAAAATGCCCAGCAACCCAATGTTGCCAGGCACCACACGTTTGAATACTCGATTATGGGTCGGGTTTATAGCTGCGAACCACTCAAAGCTCGCGGCTCCTTGCCTGCCGACAGGCAGGGAAACTCGCAGCCATTCCCCCTTAATACTTCACACCTTTTTCCTCCAAACGCGTTATCTTGATTTCTGTGCGTCGGTTTTGCTCGTGCGTGGCGTCGTCGCACTCCACGTCGTTGACGCAATGGTTGACGAGCTGCGTCTCGCCGTAGCCCTTCGCAGCCAAGCGTTTGCGGCTGATGCCCTTTTTCACGATATAATCCACGGCGGCCTGTGCCCGCTGCTGCGATAGCCATTCGTTGTACTGGTCGGAGCCACGGGCGTCGGTGTGCGAACCCAATTCGATTTCGAGGCTTGGGTATTTTTTCATCATCGTCACCAAATGGTCGAGGTCAACGGCGGCATCCTTGCGGATGAAGAACTTGTTGTAATCGTAGTAAACGTTCTCCAACTCGATGACCGTCCCGACTTCTAGCAATGGGCTTTCAACTTTGACAGGAGCCTCTGGGGCCAGGTACATGGCAAAGGTCATGTCGCCGTCGTCGCAGTTGATTTCACCCATTTTCCAAAGCTTTTCCTGCTTCGTAAAACCCGTTTTTTGTGCCAGCGCCTCGTATTCGCAATTGCAATCTATCGGGAATTTGAAACTGCCATCGGCATTGGTGCTGTATGATTCCACTTTGTTGGTACATTTGTTCAGCACTTGCACGGTGGAGCCTTGGAGCGGGGAGTCCGTCACCCGGTTGCGCACTACGCCCGTGAAGGCAATTGCCTTGAACTTTTCGATGGGTACGAGGTATTCTGGCACCGCCAACATCTCGGTAGAGGTCACGAGCAGGCGCACGGGTTTGTAGCCCTCCTTGCTCACTTCGATATAATAGTTCTCCCCCGGTACGACCGGCACCTTGATTTCGCAGCTTTTTGCAATTGGGCCTTGCACCGAAAAGCCTTCCGTGTAAAGCACCACGTAGTCTTGTTGGGCATTGTACATGTTCTCAACGCTGCCCCACGCAGGGCTTTCCGCCGGCCTGATTTGAAGTTCCGCATCGGTGATGCGGATGCCAGTGCCTTTTTCCACCACGCAAACGTTTGCCAATTGCGGGCGCACGCCTTGGAACTTCCAACGGTAGATGTCGTCCTGCCCTTTGCCGCCTGGTCGGTTGGACGTCAGGAAGCCCTTGAACTCCGTCTTATCGGTGGTAAAGGCAAAATCGTCCTGTGCCGAGTTGACGGGGGCGGGGAGGCGCAGTGGTTGGCTGGCTTCCATGCCGATCATGATCACGGAATAGACATCCAGCCCACCCATGCCCTGCCTTCCGTCGGAGGAGTAGTACAGGGTGTTGCTGGCCGACACGAAGGGGAAAATCTCATCCCCAGCCGTATTGACGTTCGGGCCAAGGTTGATGGGTGTCCCCCATTTTTCGGCATTTTTCGTCACGGCGTAGATGTCCATGCCGCCATAGCCGCCCGGCCTGTTAGAAGCGAAGTAAAGGATGGTACCATCCGCATTCAGCGTGGGGTGGCAGGTGGAGTAGTTGTCATTGTTGAAGGGCAACGCTTGGGTATGTTCCCAGCGGCCTTCCACCCACTCAGCGGTATAGGTTTTCAGGTCAATGACCCCAAGCGTGTTTGGGCCACTGCCGTTGTTGCGGGAGAAAATCATGGTCTTGCCATCGGGGGTGAAAGTAGGTGCCCCGTCATGGTATTTTTCGTTGATTTCGCCTCGAACGAGGTCAGGTGCGAAAAATCGGCCCTCGGCGTCTTCTTTTGCAAAATAGAGGTCAGAGTACCGACCCGTCACCAGGTCTTGGTCGCAGACAAAGACCCGTTTGCCGCCCCGTGCCGAAGTGAACATCACCCCATTGCTGTAGGGTACGGCGCAATAGTCGAGGTACTCCGTGTTGAGGTCCTTCGCATTGTCGAGCACATAGTTGCCGTTTGGTGGGACCTGCAGTTTCACGTTATATGCGCTCTGTGCACCAGCCCAACCAGCGGGCAATAGCAGCGCAATGATTATTTTAGATGCTAATTTCATTGTTGTATTGCTTGATTGTTATATTGTTAGATGGTTTCATTGTTTTATTGCTTTGATGGGACGACCAGCTAAGTGAAGTTGAGTAATCAGGTCGATTGGATTTGCAAATACTTGTCAATCAATGCCTTGCAAATTCACCGTTCATCATTCACTGAGGCGCCCAACAATTAGGCAATTCAACAATCTAACAATCAAAAGAACCTCAAATGGCTCACCTCGCAGGACTTGCACTTGAAGGTGTAGCCCAGCATGATTTCCCAGCTTCCATTTGTGACCTTTCTCAATTCCGACTGCGTGATGTCCACCGCCACGCCGAGCCTCATGCCGTTGTTGAACTCGATGCCAGACAATGCATCGAAGGAGTCGCCGAGGCGATAGCTGCCGCCAACCCAGAATATTTTCTTGAAAAGCAGGTTGACGTTTGCATCCACATCAACCGGTGCTGCTGGGTTGTAGCTGACCATGATGGCGGGCATCATGTCAATGTTTTTCGTAAGCTGTGCACTAAAGCCTCCCATCAAATAGGTGGTGCGGGCGTTATTGGTCCGTTTGCTGCGGTCGAGGTAGAGGCCGCTCTTGAGCAAGCGGGGCATCGAAAGACCGAAATAGTAGTCCTTGCCAAGGAAGTAGGCACCTGCCCCGAAATTGCTGTTGAACAGCGTCTCATCCCCCTGCGGGATAGTCGGGTCATCGGGGTTGGTGGGGTTGGCCAGCGACCAGCGGATGCGCAACTGCTCCATTCTGCCGGACACGCCGATGCTCAGCTTGGCCGTTTCGCTCAATTTGATGCGGTAGGCATAGCTCAGGTCAACAGCGTTGGTCTTCACCTTGCCTATTTCGTCGGCGGTGATTCCAATGCCCATGCCGTTGCGCTTGGCAGCGAAAGGTGTATGGGCATTCACATGTACCGTTTGTGGCGACCCGTCAATGCCCGCCCATTGGTTGCGGTAGAGCGCAAGGGCATCAAATGCGCCCTTGGCTCCCGTATAGCCAGGGTTGTAGGCCAGTTTGTTGAAAGTGAAATGCGTGAACTGCACGTCACTCTGCGCCAGTGCCCCCCCTGCCAGTAAGAGTAAAACCAAGGATTGGATTAGCTTTCTCATTTTATTTTTCATTGATTCATTGATGCACTGATTCATGGTTTCATTGCTTCATGGTTTCATTGCTATGTAACAATGGAGCCATGAAGCAATGAAACCATGAAGCCATTTATCTGGTGATGGTGAAATACCCCTGCAAGCATTTTTCACTCTTGCCCTTCTCCGTTTGGATGAGGTAGAAATAAGTGCCCGGCGGGAGGCTATTGCCCTTGTAGCGGCCATCCCAGTCGTTGGCATAGCCGTCCTTGTCAAAGACCTTGTCGCCCCAACGGTTGAAGATGCGAACGTTGTTGTCCTTGTACGACGTCTCCAAGCAAGGCACCTCGAAATTATCGTTAATGCCGTCGCCGTTGGGCGTGATGATGTTTGGTGCGAAGCAGTCCTGGTTCTCGTCGGTACCGAGCACGTTGAAGCGCACCGTAGCACGGTCGCAGTCGTCAGGGCAGTCGGAGTTACAGATTTCATAGACCATCACATCTGGGCCGAAGAAGTTATTCCTTGGTGTATAGGTTAGCTTGCCGTTCACCAATTCCGCCTTGCCGTTGGCAGGAGCTTCCACGATTCGTAGGTCCCAAGCCTGCACGTTGCCGGGCAGGTCGTTGACGACCACATCGGCATCGCTCAGGGTCTCGTTGAAGTTCAGGTCATATACGTCATCTGCTGCCGCAATGCCCGTGAAGACATGCACCTCGGCAGCCGGTGCCTCGAAAATGCAGCCGTCAACCATAAGCGTTGCAACATACTCGCCCGCTTGCCCCGGCGTTGCCGAGGGCAGAATAGGGTTCGGAACGTTGGCCGTGAAGCCCTGTGGGCCGTTCCACTGGTAGGTTGCGCCATCTACGGGCGAAACATTGAGTTGCACAAGGTCGCCTCGGCAAGCAGGTGTGCTGATGTCCGTGGAAGACGAGGTAAGCAGTGCTGGGGACTCCGTCAGCGTGACCAGTTCAAGGTTGGAAGGCGGCGTGGCGCATTCGCCGTTCGAGGCAATGACTGAGTAGATACCTACATTGCCAATGCTGGCATCACCTACGAAATAGGTCGGTTCAGCCGTCGTTCCCAACAAGACAGGCCCGTTGCCTGCATCGAAGTACCACTGGTACTGCATGTCGACATTCGGTGCAGCAGAGCTGTTCAACGTAAGTTGCTGGCCTTCGCAAAGCTGGTTGTCGTTGGCGGTCAACTGCATGGCTGTTCCGCTCATACTGGCGACGAGCACCAGTTCGGCGTTAGATGGCTGCGTCGTGCAACTACCAGAGGCAACTACCACGGTATAAGTGCCCACATCGTCCATCGTCACATCGCCCACGAACCAGGTCGGCACATCAGAGATGCCGAGCAGTACCTGGCCATTCCCATTATCGAAATACCAGAGGTAAGAAGCCCCGGCATTTGGCCAAGCCGAGCTGTTCAACGTCAGCGTCTCTCCCATGCAAAGCTGGGTAGAGGTGGTCGTCAGCGTCGGTGGTATGCCGCTCAGGGCATTGGTCACCTCAACAGCGGCTGCGTTCGATGGCTGTGTCGTGCAGTTGCCAGCGGCAACCACCACGGTATAAGTGCCTTCGTTGCCGTTGGCAATGTTTGGCAAAAAGAAGGTCGGTGAGTTGGTGGCGCCGAGCAATGTGTTGGTGATGCCATTGTTGAAGTACCACTGGTATTGTATGTTGGTGCCCGGGTAAATCGAGCTGTTCAGCGCCAGGGTCTCACCCTCGCAGATTTGCTGGGCAGAAGCCGTGAGCGTCGGTGCGCCGCTGATGGCGTTCGTCACGCTGATGTCCTGTGCGTTGGATGGCTGCGTTGAGCAGTTGCCCACGTTGGCAACCACCGTGTAGAAGCCCGCGTCGTTGGCGTCAACCCCTTGCACATAGAACGTTGGATTGTTCGTGGTGCCCAGCAGAACAGTAGCGTTGCTTGCCCCTGTCGGGTTGAAATACCAATTATAGCTGACGTTGTTGCTGGGGAAAAAGGTACTGTTCAACTCCAGGGTTTCGCCTTGGCAGAGCACATCGTTAACAACCGTCAGCGATGGGGCAGGGCCGATGTTCGTAGTCACGGTCACGGTCTCCGTGTTGGAGCCAGCCGACAAGCAGTTGCCATTGCCTGTCACTACTGAGTAGCTGCCCGAGTTGGCGGCTGTTATGTTGGGCAGTTGCAGCGTCGGCACGGCAGTCGTGCCAATGAGGTTGCCATTGAAATACCATTGGTACTGTACGTTGTTGCCGGGCAACTGGGAGGTGCTGAGCGTGAGCGATTCGCCCAAGCAAAGAACGTTGCCAGAAACACTAAGGCTTGGAGCCGTACCAGCTTGGTTGAAAACCGTCACTTGCTGGCCACCTGAAGGCTGTGAAATACAACCGGAAACTTGCGCTTGGACGGTGTAAGTACCACTGTTCAACGTTGTGGCATTTGCAATGGTAAAGATTGGCGTTTGCGTCGTACCGAGGGATACTGGGTTGTTTGACCCCGTGGGGTTGTAGAACCATTCATAGGTTGCACCGCTGATGTTCGAGCTGACCAGTTGCAGCGTTTCGCCTTCGCAAAGGTTGTTCGCATTGGCGGTGATGCTCGGCGTTTGCGACAGGACGTTCGTGACCATCACTTGTTGCGGGACGGATTGCGGGGACGTGCAGCCTCCAACCGACACGCCCACACTGTAGCCGCCACTGTTGGCCGTCGTGGCATTAGGAACACTAAAGTTCGGTGTACTGGACGTGCCAATCGAGCTGCCATTGAAAAACCATTGATACTGTGCCCCAGTGCCAGCAGACGGTGTGTTGAGGATGATGGCCTGTGTTTGGCAAATCGTCCCATTTGTTACGGATATGGTGGGAGCTTGCGCCGCAGCAGTGCTGACAGTTACGTTGGTCAAGCCTGAGGCCTGCGTTGCACAGCCCGTCGTGCCGACCGATACGAAATAGCTGCCATCGTAGGCACTGCTCACATTGTTGATGGCGAACGTGGGCATTGTGGTACTGCCCAAATTGATAGTGGTACTGCCATTGTCAAAGTACCATTCGTAGTTCACGCTGACGCCCGGATAGGCTGTTGCGCTTAGCTGCAACTGCGAACCGACACATGGCGTGTTGTCGTTGGCCGTAATGATAGGTGTTTGGCTGATGGATGCGCCCACCGTCACGGTCTCCACGTTGGAGGGTGGCGAAGTGCAGCCACCCACTTGGGCTACCACGGAGTAATTGCCCGTATTGCTTGGCGCTATATTGAATATGGTGAATGCCGGGACGGTTGTCGTTCCGAGCGGCGTCACAGTGGCGCCGTTGTTGAAGAACCACTGGTAAGTGGCGCCGGTTGGAATGCCTGTTGCCGCCAGGCCCAAAATCGCACCTTGGCAGACCACGTTGCTTGTCACGCTTAATGTCGGAGCCGTGTTTTGCACGTTGACCACATTGAGCGTCGCCGCAGGTGATATTGCCGACTCACATGTTCCCCTCCTCACTTGCACTGAGTAGCTGCCGTTGTTGGATAGGGTCACATTATCGAGTTGGAAGCTCGGCGTCGTGGTGGTCGTAAGCAGGATATTGCCAAAATACCACAGGTATTCCAAGTTTGGGCCATTTTGTACAGCTGTTGATAGGGTCACGTCCTCGCCATTGCAAGGATCCAAGTCGCTGATAGTTAGTACGGGCGTGGATGGGGTCGTGGTCACGGTGACAGCCACCGAAGCGGGTTGTGAAGGACAGCCCCTGTCGGTGAAAACCGTTAGCACGTAATTGCCTGCCATGGCGTTGCTCAGGTTGCCGAGCGCAACAGGGAACGGACCTTGGGCCGGGGCAGCCGCTTGGAAAATGAACCCGTTAGGCCCTGTCCATGTGTAGGTCACATCGCCCTGCAATGGGGTGGGGTTGTTGGCCGTAAGGCTAACATTTTCGCCCACGCACACCGTGGCTGGCGCGCTCAGGTTGCTAATGGTTGCCACCGTAGTACTTGGGTTGCAAGTATAATCCCGCCAATCGGGCACTCCGTCGTTGTCAGTGTCAGGGCAAGGGTTGCCCGCCGGGCATTCCAGTTCATCGGCAAGGCCGTCGTCGTCTGTATCAAGGTCGTCCACGTCGGAGGTGCCATCGCCGTCGGTGTCGGTGCAGGGAGTGGAGGTCTCGCATTCGTAGGCATCGTCAATGCCGTCGTTGTCCCGGTCAAAATCCCGGAAGTCGGGGCTGCCGTCCGAATCGCCGTCAACGCAAGGTGCGTCAACAGGGCATTCGTCCATATCGGGGATGCCGTCGTTGTCGGCGTCGAGGTCACGGAAGTCGGGTTCGCCTTGGCCGTCCGTGTTCGGTGGCGTGGAAGTCGGGGTCAGGTTGGGTGCATTGGCCTGGCCATTGGCGTTCACGGTCGGGATCCCCGTGCCGAGGATGCCGTCGTGGTCTTGGTCGGGTTTGCTGGCCTCTGTCACGTCCCATACACCGTCAGCGTCCGTGTCGAGGTCACGATAATCGGGCTGCGGGTCGTTGTCGGTGTTTTGCGGGGCTGAGGTGGTGGATAGGTTTGCGCCAGTAGGGTCGGTCGTTGCCCGTCCATTGGCGTCCACGGTTGGCGTGCCCGTTCCGATGATGCCGTCGTTGTCGCCGTCGGGCCTTGTTGCTTCCGCAACATCGTTTAGGCCGTCGTTGTCGGAATCGAGGTCACGGTAGTCGCGCACGCCATCGCTGTCCGTGTCGGCAGGGGCCGAGGTTGGCGTGTTGTTAACAGAAGTCGGGATGCCCTTGCTGTTGACGGTCGGCATGCCAGTGGCAGGCATACCGTTGTTGTCGGGGTCGGTGCCGTCCGCTTCCACCACATCGTTGATGCCGTCATTATCGGTGTCGTGGTCGAGGTAGTCGGGGCGGGAGTCGCCGTCCTTGTTGGAGGGTGCCGAGGTCGTTCCGAGCGACTGGCCGTTGGCGCCGGCAATGGCTTTTCCGTTGGTGTCAACAACTGGGGTACCAGTACCGATGATGGCATTGTTGTCGCCGTCTGGGTTGCCGCCCTCTTCCACGTCATGGATGAGGTCGTTGTCGGAATCGTGGTCGTGCCAGTTGCGGATGCCGTCCCCGTCTCGGTCAGGTGGGAGGGGGATGGGCTGGCCCGTTATGGCTGGGTCAATCACGTTTGCAAGGCCCTTGCTGTTGACGACAGCAGGGCTGCTGGTGCTGCCAAAACGGCCGTTGTTGTCGGCGTCGGCATTGCCATAACCTGCCTCGGCAATATCGTTGATACCGTCGTTGTCAGCGTCAATGTCGTCGTGGTCGGGCACCCCATCGTTGTCCCATTCGAGGCGGGCATAGGTTTCCACCGCATTGGGGTCGTTGGGGTCGGATGCAATGGCGCTGTAAAGGCCGTTTAGGCCAAAGGCCGAAGGGAGGCCGTCAATCACGCCGTCGCCGTTCAGGTCTGGTTGGTTGTGCCCTGCCTCGAACAGGTCGGTGATGCCGTCGTTGTCGGAGTCGAGGTCGAGGTGGTCGGGCACCCGGTCGCCATCAATATCGTAGGCGGGGTTCAGGTTGTCGCAAATGCCATCTGCATTTGCATCGGTGCAGTTGTTTGGAATGGCCGGATCATTGGCGTCACGGTAGTTCTGGATGCCGTCAGCGTCGGCATCGCCGCTGGGGTCACGGGCACCAGGCAGGCAGTTGAAACCGCCCTGCGGGTTGCAGAACTCTTTGCGGTCGGGTACGCCGTCGTTGTCGTCGTCTATGTCCACATTGTCATTAACGCCGTCGCCATCCAAATCCGGGATGGGCGGGGTCAGGCAATTGGGCACAATATCCACCACGAAGGTGCCGAAGGCTGCACCAGAATACTGGACGAAGGTCCAATAGTCCAATATCTTGTTGTCGCCAAAATTCTGTTGATAGACAAATGGCACGTTGGTAGGGGCAGGCTGCCCGTTCGGGTTGTTGCCGCTGACGGGCCCGTCCACGAGGGTATGGTCGTAAAAGAACTTGTCGAAGGACGAAGCCTGCACGTTGCTCAGCAGCTTGATATGTACCCCACCCACATTGTTCTCGATATCAGAGAGCAGGATGTGGGTCTCGCCGTCACGCAATTCCAGCCTGTACCCAAAAGTAAAGCTGAAGTTGGCGGTGAGCGGTTGACCAAGACCATTTTTCCCATCCCAGTGGATGAAATTAGGGCCAGCCGCAACGTCCTTGATGATGGTGCGGTCAACCAAGTCCACATAATCGCCATCGTTGTTGAGGTCAAAAGAAAGGTAGGCGATACCTCCTTGGGTGGAAGTGAAGTCAATGGTAGCGGCATCCCCAGCTTGGAGTGACCCAGGCATGCAAGGGTTGCCATTGGGGGCAACGGCATGTATTTCAAAGTTTTCAAGTTCTGGCTGTGTTGCCGAAGGCAAATTGAAAAGCCAGGTAGTATGGGTGTTATTTCTAAAAACATCAGTGACCATGGCCGTCGAAGGCATGGCCGGGTCTGGTTCGTTGAAGAAAATCTTGTTGTTGATAAAATTTCTTGGCAGGTAGTCCTCCGCTTGCGGCTCGTAGTAATAATACTCGCCAATGACCCATGAAAGCGGGTCTGCTGAGCGTGTAACGTCATCCCGTTTTAGCGATTTGTAGGTTGGCTGGCCAGCCGAGTCCACCATTCCCCTCGAAACAGAGGTGATGGGGAAGCGGTATGGATCCGTTTCCATGAACTTGACTTGGTAAAGGAAGCCACCTTTCGTCAACACGAAGAACTCTGGGGAGGTCATGGAGCCGTTCTGGCTGATGACCGATACGTACTCGTTGGAATACACCCGTCCTGTTTTCATAGACCCACCTGCATTGGCAGCGCCACCCGATGAAACTGTGATGTCCCAAGCTGTTATGACGGTGGGGACAATGGGTTGGTGCGTTGCCCTGTCCCAAGGCTGGCTGTTCAAGATATTGATGAAATTAGAGGCTTGATAGACGGGAAAAGCTATTTCTACTGTCCAAATGCCATTTTGGCCACTTCCCACCGTCACCGTGCCGGGTGTATAGCCATTGGCGCCGCCGATGGGGCCATTGACTTCCTGCACGTTGTTGTAGATGATGGCCGTGTTGCCGCCTCCTGTGCCATCGAAAGTGGCAGCCAAGGTTCCATCTGGCCGATAGACCTTGATAAAGCCATTGGCAATGCCAACATGGCTTGCGCCGACGTTGATGGTCTCGCCCGCATTGGCATAGACCTTCAACTGTTGCTCGTTGCGGTTGTCGAGGAAAAGGCGATAACCTCCGTAGCTGACGAAGTCCTTCGAGCCTTCCGCCCAAAGCTCGTTACCCAGCAGCAACAGCAAAGCCAAGGTGAGCATTTGCAGCGCCTTGGCCCCATTGTTCATGAGATAATCAAACATGTGTTTCATATAAAACTCGGTTAAGTGATAACAAATAAATCCCAATTGCCGATGGCCCATCAGGCAGCCATGTGCGTTATGATAGATTGTAAATTCAGCTAATTCTTCGACGAGGAAAGCCCTTCCCGTTGCTACATTTGGACAATTTATGCCATGTGCAAGCATGCAAATGGCGGTCGGCCAATGGCAATTATTTTTATGTGTGAAAATTGAGCAACCGAGTCAAGGCAGATGCAGTTTTCTCATAATAAACAGTTTCCGCAAGTGCGGCAAACGGTTGCTGTGTTGTGTAGGACGAAGGCAAAAACACTGGTCATAGACTAAAACCATAAGAATCCAGTGAACTTTTTTTGTTATATAAAAATCTATGCCAATATTTCAAATATGAGTTGATTTGATGGTAAATTCTTGTACGTGGCATTTTTGTTGAAAACTTGTCAAGGTTAACATGACCGCCCGCCCAACGATGCATTAGTTTTGTCAAAAAATCACAATCACCTTCACAATGCAAGACCTTATCCGCTGCCCTTGGTGCCTAGGCTACGAAATTTACATCAGGTACCACGATGAAGAATGGGGCACGCCCTGCCACGACGACCAGCAGCTCTTCGAGATGCTCTGCCTCGAAGGCGCACAGGCTGGCCTCAGCTGGCTCACCATCTTGAACAAACGGGAGACCTACCGCCTCGCCTTCGACCAATTCGATGCGGTGAAGATGTCCAACTATGACGAAGCCAAGCGAACCACCTTGATGAACGATGCAGGCATCGTTCGCAACCGCCTGAAAATCAATGGGTTCATTGAAAATGCCAAAGCCTATTTGAAGCTGCGGGAGGAGTTCGGCAGCTTCGACCGCTACATCTGGCAGTTCGTCGGCGGGCAGCCTATCGTCAACCATTGGACGGCGCTTGGCCAAGTGCCCGCCTCCACGCCGCAGAGCGACGCCATGTCGAAGGATTTGAAAAAACGGGGCTTCAAGTTCGTCGGCAGCACCATCTGCTACGCGTTCATGCAGGCGACGGGGATGGTGGACGATCATTTGGTGGGGTGCTGGCGGCGGACGGGTTAGTTTTCGCTCTAAAGTATTGTACAAGGTATTGGATTGCCATTATCAAAATCAAAATGGCCACAACTGGGTAAAACAAATAAGTCGTGTAAAGATATGGTGTCGCACATTTCGCTCCTTGTATGCTTGCCATCTTAAACCCTATCACCATGCTCAAAGCCATAACTACTACCTCGAAGAAAAATGCCAAGACTGCTACCTCGAAGATACTATGCCCCTTCCATTTTTAGCGACAGCTAGAATCTGGAAAAGAATGGGAATGAGGTGAGCAGACAACAAAGCATAAAAAATATATGGAGGCATGTCTCTAAATATGGATGTGATAAATCTCAAAATTTAGGCAAATCTAGGTTTTAAAACCTAAAAACTAACAAGGCCCATTGGCAAAACAACCAATGGGCCTCATCTTATCAGCTTTTTGAAATAACCAACGGCAGCGCCTTCGCCCTCCTCCCCGCCGCCTGTATCCATACCACATACCAACCCTCCTGTACCCCAGAAAGGTCAATGCGTACGGGCTCCAGCGAGGCCGATTGCACCTCCATCTCCTTCACCAGCCGCCCCGCCCTGTCCACCAGCAGTAGCCGAACGATGCGACCCTCCACTGAGCGCAGGTTCACGTCCACGTAGTCGCCAGCGGGGTTTGGGAAGAGCTTGTACTCGTCGAGGTCGTCCCAGAATTCCAGCATCTGCACATTGGAGAAGGCTATCGAGCCATTCTCCCTTAGCTGTACGATGCGGTAGTAGTTCCAGCCCGGTAATGGCCGCAGGTCGGTATGGTCGTAATTGGCAAAGTTGTCCGACCACGCTTGGTTTTCCTGCTCCGCAATGGGCGACCATACAAAGCCATCCGCCGAGCGTTCCACGCCATATCGGACGGCGTTTTCGCCGCTGTTCGTGCTCCAACTCAACTTGGCGCTAGGCCCGTCTTGCTTCGCAAAAAGCCGGAACACCTCCCCAAACGTGCCAATTGCATTGTTCGGTGGTGGGTTCAGCGTCCAAAGCGCCTCATCATCCTCTACAGGTGTACCCGATGTGTTGTTGCCGGGGCTGCTGTCCACATCGGCGGGACTTGCCGTCTTCACCTGTACGAAATAGGGCAAAGCCGTCGTGTTTTGCAGGCAAAACAGCACAATCGTCATGGTTCGGGTCTGTCCAGCCGCCAAATTGCCGACATTCCATTCCTGAATGCCGAGGTCGTAGCTCGTTCCGGCGGGTGGTGTGTTCGCAGTGTGGGCTAAACCTTGGGGTATCGGCACTGCCAATTTCACCCCGCTGGCCGCCGCTGTGCCGTTGTTTGCGACAGCGATGGTGAAGGTTACATTGTTCCAAATCAACAAGTTAGGGCTGCTGGCCGTCAGCGTCACTTCGAGGTCGGGGGCGCTGCCGCCGGGAGCCGTCACGCCGAAACTGCGGGTCACGTCCGCAGCGGGATTGTATTGCGCATTGCCCGCTTGGCTGGCCCGTATGCTCACCGTGCCCGTCGCACCTGTCAAAGTCACTGTGTTTCCTGACAAAGTCGCTGGGCCGCTCACCAAGCCATAACTCACGGGTAAGCCGCTGGACGCCGTTGCCGAAATGGTGAACGGCGCATCCGTCGTCACTTTATTGGGAATGGCATTGAACGTAATCGTCTGGTTCAACAGCCCCGGTGCGCTCACCGTGAAGCTGCGCTCAACGGGCGTCGCAGCGTTCCAGCTTGCGTTCCCCGCTTGGCTCGCCCTTATCGTCACTGTGCCCGTTTGACCCGAAAGGGTGATGGTGTTCCCAGCAATCGTCGCTGGGCCGCTTACCAGCGTGAAGCTCACGGGCAGTCCGCTCGTTGCGCTGGCACTCAAACTAAACGGCGCATCGGTCGTCACTTTATTGGGAATAGCATTGAACGTAATCGTCTGATTCTGAGGGCCAGCACCGGGCGCACCAGCGGTCTTGGCGGCCTCGTCGTCCTCGTTGGGCGTGGGCGAGGTGCCGTTGTTCGGGGTGCTGTCGTTGTCGGTCGGGCTGGCGGCGCTCACTTGGGCGTAGGCCGTCAGCGGCGCATTTTGCAGCACAAAGAAAGTACAGGTGATAGTGGCCGTTTCGCCGGGGTTCATCGTACCCACTGTCCAGACTTGGTCGGTGAAAAGGCCGAAGCTGCCCTTGGAAACCGTGACCTCACTGCCGCCCGTATAGACGACGCTGGCGGGCTTGGGGAAATGCACCTTCACGCCCGTTGCCTGTGCCGTGCCAGCATTGGTGAGGGTGGCGGTGAAGCTGATATTGCCCCACTGCGTCACGTTCTGCGCCGAGGAAGTCATGGCCAGTTCGAGGTCAACGCCGCTGCCGCCGCCGGGCAGGCTGACCGTGAAACTGCGGTCAACATTAGGCGCTGGGTTGTAACTGCTGTTGCCGGGTTGCGAAGCACGAATCGTGACTGTGCCGGGCTGCCCCGTGAGGGTGACGGTAACGCCACTGAGGGTCGCCGGGCCGCTGACCAAGGTGAAGGTCACGGGCAAGCCGCTCGAAGCCGTCGCCGAGATGGTGAACGGCAAATCGGTCGTGAGTTTATTCGAAATATTGTTGAACAAAATGGTCTGGCTTTGCAGCCCCGGCTGCCCCACCGTGAAGCTGCGCTCAACGGGCGTCGCAGCGTTCCAGCTTGTGTTGCCGCTTTGCGAAGCACGGATTACAACCGTGCCCGTCGTCCCGCCAAGCGTGACCGTATTGCCGCTGACCGTGGCCGGGCCACTCACCACCGAGTAGCTCACGGGCAACCCGCTCGATGCCGTGGCCGAGAGGGTGAACGGTGCATCCGTCGTTACTTTGTTCGGTATCGTCGGGAATGTAATCGTCTGGTTCTGAGGGCCTTGGCCAGCACCGAGCACCACTTTGGCTACCTCGTCGTCCTCATTGGCGACGCCGGGTGAGCCGTTGGCGGGGGTGCTGTCGGGGTCGGTTTGGTCGCAGGCGCTCACCTCTGCCCAACCCGTGAACGGCGGTGCGGCGAGCAAATACCAGCCCACCGTCAGCGAGGCAGGATGCGCCTCCGGCGAGGTTGCCCACGTACCAGACTTTTGTTCCAAAATGGTCGAACGTCCCTTGTGTCACCGTCCATTCTTGGCCGCCGACATAGACCGTGTTGGCGGGCAGCGGCGCAAAAACCCGAACGTTGGTCGCCGTGGTCGTGCTGTTGTTGGTGACGGTGAAGGTGTAGAAAATAGAATTGTAAATGCTGGCATTGGCCGGGCTGGTCGTGGCCGTGAGCGAGAGGTCAACGCTGCCGCCGCCGCCCGCTTGGGTCACGGTGAAGCTGCGCTCAACGGGCGTGGCTGCCGCCCACGTTGCATTACCGCTTTGCGAAGCACGGACTACGACCGTACCCGCTTGCCCCGACAAGGTGATGGTGCTGCCGGAAACCGTGGCTGGGCCACTCACGATGCTGAAACTGACGGGCAGCCCGCTCGTTGCGGTAGCGGAAATGGTAAACGGCACATCTGTCGTCAGTTTGTTCGGGATGGTCGGGAAGGTGATGGTCTGCGATTGCGGAGCAGCCGAAAATGGCGCAAGCCGCATACCGGGAATGGGGCGTTCCAGTGTGCCGCCCGGCAATTGCCAGCCCACGGCAAGGTTGTCGCCGCCCGTGCCTTCTTTTACCAACGCCTCGATGTAGTATTGCTGACCTGCGGTCAAGGTGATGAGCGCCGACTGCTGCGAAGGGAATTTCGTCCCATTCCTCGGGTTCGTCCAATCTGTCACACTGGCAATTTGCACTTTGTTCGCCGGGTTGCTGGTGGTCGAGAGCCAAAGCTGACCGTTGTCGTCGCTGGCAATCCAGAAGCGGTACTGCCCCGTGACGGGCGGGCAGATGTAGCCCCGCACCCGCACCCCGTAGTTGTCGAAGGCGTTGGAGGGGATTTCAAAGATGTTCAGGCTGCCCGTTGCATTGGGCGTGTTGGCAACGGGGATTTGCGAAACGGCTGTACCCGTGACGCCCGTCCAACGCTCGAAGCTGATGGTTCCCGTGCCGCTGCAATTGCTCGGCGGGGCCACGTTTACCAAAAACTGCGCTCCACATTGGTTGCTGGCGCAAAGCTGTCCCGTTGCCAGGTTGCGTAGCAACAATGGAGACCTTGCCGGGCACGCCGAGCAAGGTGACTTGTTGCCCAAGACCTGCGCCGGGCCTTCCGTCACGTAGAAAATAATGGGCAAACCGCTCGACGAAGAGGCCGTCAGGTTAAACGGCGCATCGCCCACGAGTTTATCGGTGATGGCCGAAAAGGTGATGGTCTGGTTCGTTCCGGCACAAGCCGGGAAGATGTCTTTTTGATAGGTGTCGCTGGCCCCGGTGGGGTCGCTCACCTTGAGTTTTACCCGGTACCAATAACTGGCGTTGTAGCATTCGACGGGCGTTAGGTTCACGGTAGCCGTGGCCGTGGTGAACGACTGCACGGGGTGGCTGTGCTCGTTGTGATAGAGCAGCACCTCCCAGTTGTAGCTCAATTGCCCCGCCGAATGGTTGGCGTCCGTCACGGTGGCGCTTAGGCTAACGGGCGTGGTGACGGCAGGGTTGAAGGTATTGACTGCGTCAACGCTCGTGGCCGTGATGTCGGGTGCCGAGTTGTTAATACTGACATTGACGGTAGCCGTGGCGTTCAGGCTGGTGTTGTCGGTGACGGTGAGGGTCACGTTGTAGCCCGTGGCGGTGCTGCCGGGGCTGTAGGTTTTCACTGGGTTCGGTTCGGTGCTGGTGGTGCCGTCGCCGAAGTTCCAGAGGTAGGCCAAGGTGCCGCCGTCCTGGTCGTAAGTGTTGAAGCTGGAAAACTGGACGGTCAGCGGCGAGGTGCCCGTGTTTGGCGAAGCCGAAGCAAAGGCCACGGGCGCATGGTTGGTGGTGCCCGTGAAGCTCACCCGCCGGATTTGGTCGGGGTAGCGCACGTACCAGATGCCGCCCTGTGTGGGGTGCGTGTTCACGAAGACGCAAGCGCCCGCCACGTCCACGAAATTGCGCACTTCCAATGGGTTGTAGTTGGCATCAAAGCGGAAATTTTTTATCCAACCAGCGCCGTAGTCGGCGTGGAAATAGGTGTCGTGCCACTGCGGTGGGAACTCGTGGCCGTGGTACCAGACGCCGCCCGTGCTGGCATTGCCCGTGAAAGAAGTGCCGGGTAAGGTGGTCGAACCGACGTTGACGATGGAGCCGTTGACAAGGCCACGGGCGGCTCCCGTGCGCCAGTCCACCTTGGGTTGGTCGTGCGTGGCGGGGGTGTAGGTGGCGTTGTTGTAGCCGGGCTGGGCGGTCATCCCCTCGTATTTCGGCCAGCCGAAGTTCATGCCGGGGGCGTTCACCACGTCCATTTCTTCGCGGGTTCCCCAACCCACGTCCCCCAATAGGAACACGCCGGGATTGCCGTCGGCAGGATTGTGGCTGCCTGTTTCCGGCACATGGCAGAAGCGGTAGGGATTGCGCACGCCCCGTGCCCAGGTGCGGCTGGCGACGGACTTGGGTTGCGAAGCATTCCAATAAGGATTGCTGGGGTAGCCATCGCCTGTTTGAGGGTTGATTCTCAATATTTTACCCGAATAAGAACTAAGGCTTTGGCAGCGGTACGCCCCGATGTTCATGGCCGAAGTGATGATGCCGTCCGTGATGGCCTGCGACCAGTAGGTTTCGGGGTCGCTGCCCTGGTCAACGGCGTTGTAGCTGGCGCCGTCGCCCATGGTGGCGAGCAGCGAGCCGTCTTGGCCGAAGGCCAACGAACCCGTGCCGTGGCTCTCGTGGAGGATGGGCGGGCCATCGCTGACGGTGGTGCCGAGCAGCACGAAGCGGCTGTTGGGCACAATGCTGGCGTAGGTGCTGATGTCCACTTGGTAGCGGGTGATGCGCCCGATGGTGGCGTTGAAATAGGTGTTCGTGGTGGCGCTGTACTGCGGCGTGCCGAAATTGAGCAGATGGTGGCGGTCCACGACGTATTGCAGGTAGATATAGCCGTTGGTGGTGAAATTGGGGTCGAGGGCGAAGCCGAGCAGGCCGAAGTCCCGCCAAGCGCCCACCTCGTCGGAGATGTCGAGGAGCGGAGTGCTTTGCTTCACGCCGTTCACCACGACCCAGACCTTGCCGACGGTCTCCCAGACGTACATGCGCCCGTTGTTGTCCCAAGTGAAGCCCGCCACTTGGTCCCAGCCGCCGAGGTAGAGGTTGTCGGAGAAGCCAGCGGGCTGCGCACGGAGGTTGCTTTTTGCGAAGAAAAGCAGGATGCCAAGGAAAATGAGGATAAGCGGCCAATAGCTGCCACGGGTTGAAAAGCTTGTCGTACGCAAGTTCATAGATATTGGATTTTACACTTGTCAAAATAGCGTTTGCGTGGCATTTGCCAACAGTACGGGAGGAGTCCAGCCTTGGATTTGAAAGGGATGTGAGTTGGGAGCTTTCCAGTTCGGAGAAGAATACGTGTCAAAGGTAGATTTAAAATCCAGCTATCAAAGCATTTTCCGAAGGTTTTACAATGGCAGTGGGCATCATTTACATTAAAAAAACAGTTGTTGCTCAACAACTAACGATAAGGCTTTATAATAAAAACCTGATTAATATGAAATAGATAAGAAACATGGGTTCAGTCATCTATACTGATACATGCCCAAACATTTCTGAGCAGAATATTTGAGGTCAACTCAAAAGGAAGCCATGCAACCCTTCCGACAAAAAAGACACCCAAGGTGGTTTATCTGCACTTATACTGTTTCTTTGCGGAGTCAAACTTATTTATGAAAAAAGACCTATTTCTATTGCTTGCCACCATCGTGTTCCCAATGATGCTCACGGCACAGCCACAGCCCTGTGGCACTCCAGCCTCCATGACCAGTTTTTTTGAAGACGCTTGCGTGGTCTGCGACATTGATGGGTTCACTGGCACCAACAACCTAACAGCCGATGGCGAGGTGCCGACCGGATTTTGTACGACTACCGTACACAATGCGCAGTGGATAGCTTTCGTGGCAGCCAGCACCAATTTGACACTGGCTGTAAGCGTATCCAACTGTGCAAGTGGTGGCAACGGCCTAAACGATGGGCTGGAAGTGGGCATTTACAAAAGTCTCAACTGCCAGAATTTCCAGTTGGTGTCTAATTGCGATGGCGACATACCGCAGGGTACTACCCAGAATTTCACCAATACCGTCCCACTTGAAATCGGCCAATACTATTTCTTCGTGATGGATGGAAACGGTGGCGACATCTGCCAATACACCATCAACGTCGTTAGTGGCAGCACCGAAATCCCACAACTGGATGCAACAGGACCCATCACGGGGGTCTTCGACGCATGCCCAGGCTCGCAACTCACTTATACCACTCCGAGCCTTTATGGTGCTAGCCTTTACGATTGGACGGTCAACGGAAACTACATCAGCTCAGATACCTCCTGACCTATACTTGGCCCGCCGAAGGCACCACCAGCTCTGCGTACAGGCCCGCAACGTATGCGATGCAGCTACGCCCACTTGCCAGTTCGTGACCATCGAGAGCTTGGTACCAACGGTCTATACCCAACACACCTTTGCGGCGGCGACTCCTTCATGGTCGCTGATACCGGGATATACTTGGCAGGCTTCTACGAGTGGCACTACCCTACCCTCGCCGATTGCGACAGCGTGGTGCAGGCCATCATCACGGCTGCGCCAAACCCGGTGACCAACCTCGACCTCAATATCTGCGAGGGCGACACGCTTGGGTCGGCGGCAACCCCTATACCCAAACGGGCATCTACCAAGAGAACCTACGCACTTGGCTCGATTGCGACAGCACCGTAAACCTCGACCTTTCACCATCGTCTGTGAGATACAGGCCAATATCGGTGCCAGCCAAGTCCAGTGCTTCGGCGGCTCCGATGGCATCGTCACCTTCTCGGTAGAAGACGGCACACCGCCCTTTACCTACGACTGGTACCGCCTTGGTCAGCCCGGCCCCAGCGGCACCGGAACCTTGGCAGCGGTGAACATGCTGGAGGCCATCGCGGGATTGCCTGTGGGCACTTATGTCATCAATATTCATGATACCTTCGGAAACGACGTGGTGGTACTGACCGACCTAGGCCAGCCCACACCGCTCACCGTCACTGCTGTTGCTTCGCAATTTGGCAGCTTCAACGTCTCCTGCGCCGACGGGGCCGACGGCACGCTGCTGGCCAGCGCCAGGGCGGCCTCCGCCGTATTCCTATGCGTGGTCTTCTGGCGCAAACACGGCATTGGCACAAAACCTTGCCGCAGGCAATTATACCGTCACCGTCACCGATGCTGCCCTTTGCACCTGACCGCAACCTATACCCTCGAAGCACCGAACCCGCTCCTGCTGGCCGCCCTGTTCAACGACCCAGTTTGCAAGGGCGGCCTTTCACGGGCAGCATCGTAGCACAAAGCGTGGCCGGGGCATACCGCCCTATCAGTATTCACTCAATGGCAGCCCATTTGGTGACGCTACCACCTTCCCCGGTCTGGGCGAAGGCGCTCATACCCTCACCGTGCAAGATGCCTTCGGCTGCCAACTTGATTCGACGGTGCAACTCGAAGCAGCCATCATACCCGTACTGGACTTGGGTGCCGACACCTCGCTCCTCCTAGGCGACAGCCTGCTGCTGCGGCCCGAAGTGGCCATCGGTGCGGAGCAATATGCTTGGCAACCCGTGGAGGGCCTGTCTTGCCCCGATTGCCCGAATCCTTGGGCCTATATCTTCCATTCAATGGGCTATACGCTCACTGTCACCTCCGAGGACAATTGCACGACCACCGACAGCATCTTCGTGGAGGTCATTCCCCGCCGAAGGGTCTATGTACCCAATGCTTTTAGCCCCAATGGCGATGGCATCAACGACTTGCTCACGGTATTTTCGGGCGGCGAGGCAATCCAAGTGAAGTCCTTCAATATTTTCAGCCGCTGGGGCGAACACCTTTTTGAATTAAATGACTTTTCTCCGAACAACCCCGGCATTGGCTGGGACGGCACCTTCCGTGGCAAGGAAATGCAAGCAGCCATCTTCGCCTGGACAGCAGAGGTCGTTTTCTTGGACGAGCAAGTGGTACTGTTGAAAGGGGATGCGATGCTAGTACGTTAGGTAGGAGTTTCATTAACTTTGCGGCACTGTCCGCACCAAAAAAAGCATTCACTTCATTGTACCATGAGAAAATTAGTCATTATGGCTATTGCCGCCACCTGCTTGATGTCCGTCCTTTCTTGTAGCAAGTGCTTCACCGAAGATTGCGCAGAAAACGACGTCAAGCTCATCAGGTTCTTTTCCGCAACCGACAGCACCGACCATCATCATCAGGGAAATTCCTACTGGACAGCCTTGACATTATTCCCTTGAAAGTGAATGAAAACAATGGCGAGCCAAGGTATGAGGTGTTTAAAAATCCCTATTTCATCGCAGTATATGCTTCTGAAAATACCGCAGGTTTCGTCTTTAAGTTGGATAGCCTGCCACCCTGATACACTGAAGTTCGTGATTGGTGCAACTGAAAATGACAAATGCTGTAGTGGCGTGACCACGATAGAAAGCGTCACCCTCAACGGCGTTGCACTGCCGAATGGCCGGGAGGATTTGAACATCGCCATCTATAAATAGCGCAGACCGCTCCAACAAATTCAGGCCCCGTTTCCGTCCACACTATCGTGGCACTTGCTGCAATTAG
>JADKBS010000015.1 GCA_016714985.1 Saprospiraceae bacterium
TGCCCTATATCGAGTTTTACGACGAGGATTTCCCATGGCGCTATACGCCCGCCAAGCCGGGAGCGCACCACCGTTTGCGGCCTTGGATAATGCTGGTCGTGCTAAAACAAGCGGAGTTCGAGGATGGCAAAAACATTTTGGGCAAGCCGCTGCCGTTTATCAATGTGCTTAAAGAAAAAACCCTGCCCGCTCCCGACGACCTGTGGGCGTGGGCGCACGTTCACGTAAACCGCTCCTTGAACGGGAATGCAACAGCTACAACAAGCAGCAATGCTGACGCCATCGTCGGGCAGTTGAAATCGGTGCTGGCCGCAGACCCCGACCTCGCCTCCTCCCGCATCATTTGCCCTCGACAATTGGAGGAGAACACCACTTACCATGCCTTCCTTGTCCCGGTGTTTGAAGGCGGTAGGTTGGCCGGATTGGGCAGGGACTTAGCTGCTGGACTGACCGCCACCAAATCGGCGTGGGGAGCTCGAAGCAGCCGTGGAGTTGCCAGTATATCATCGCTGGCAGTTCAGCACGGGATCTGTCGGTGATTTTGAGTACCTCGTTCGGCTGCTCAAGCCCGTAACAGCAAAACCGGAACTTGGCCGGCGGGACATGGACGCCTCACAACCAGGTGCCAACCTTCCCGATTGGCAGGAAGCCCCCGGGATTCCAGACGACGAAAAAACGGACGGGATTTTCAAATTGGGCGGAGCGTTGCGTGCGCCACTTTCGTTGGCCGATTTCAACAAAATAAAGAAATACGAGCAATGGGCCGAAAACGCGGAGTCAGGCAACCACCCTTTCGAGGAAACAATGGCTGCGCTCTTGAACCTTGAGGACGACTACAAGCAGTTGGCATCCCAATTGGCCAACCAGCAGAGTGGCCTGTTCGATGATGCACCAACCGACCCCAACGACCCAGAAGACCTCGACCCGGTCATCACACCACCCATCTATGGCAGGTGGCATGCCAAGGTTCAGCGGCTCCTGAAAGCCCTGGATGGCACGAACCTGCCCAACCAAGACAACTGGATTCATGAGCTGAACCTTGACCCCAGGTTCAGGGCAGCAGCTGGTTTTGGCACTGGCGTGGTACAGCAAAACCAAGAGAATTATATGTTCGATGCGTGGAAACAAATTGGCGATGTACTGAAGGGCAACCAAGCCATTCGGCAGGGGCAGTTTTCATTGGCCGCTTCGCTCCAACTCTACACCAGGCATTTTGAGCCAATGAAAACGGCACAGCCCATGCAGTTTTTTTTCCTTACTGCTCCTGTGCACCGTCGGGTCATCACCACAGGTATTGTTTTGCCGCCGCTGGCAAATGGCGGGGCAGCTGTTGGTCAAGTGGACCTGGCAGGTGGCATGACCATCAGCCATGCAATCCGGCATTCGAGGGTATCGCCGGCTGCCGTTTCCCCTGCCATGCGCCGCATCCTTCGGCCCGGCGGCAGGTTGGCCAAGCGACTTGGGTTCACGCCTGAGGCGCCCGCTTCTGGCATCATTGCAGGGCTGAACGAGGGCACACTTCACGCTGCCCGCCCAAGGCGCCCGGGGCGCGGTGTGCCAACCCTGACCAAAGACACCAAGCAGCCAGTGACCCCGCCAGCCCAACCTGACTGGCTCACCGACCTCGCCAAGCAACTTCCGAACCTCCGTTGGATTGTTTTGATTTTGTCCATCCTATTGGCATTGCTCATTTTCGCCCTGTTGTATCCCTCATTTTTTGGCAGCCTACTGGCCATCATTGTCCTGCTTGCGGGCTTCTTTTTGTTCTGGCACCTGGAAAAGTGGGCAAAGGCAGTGCATGAGCAAGAAGTCGCCAACGTTGAGGCAGTTAGTCCTGAAACGGTGGAGAATTTGCCCTCAAGGCCCAGTTTCGAACTGCAAATCCCTGTATTCAACCAACCCGGCCAGGCTGTACTGGCCCCTCCTGTTATCGCTATCGGTGGCGGCCGGCCCGACAGCCCTGATGCGGTCAAGTTCAAGGAAGGGCTTTTGGACTGGGTTTACCTGTTGAAGGAATCGAAGGAAGACGCAGCCCAACCACCCAAAATCCAACTCGACCTCCCCTACCTCGGAGCAGAGGTTTTGGACAAAATACACCCCATGAAGACCATTCCGCCAAGGGTCATGGGCACGATAAAGCTACCTTCTTGGTTGGCAGCAATCTTCAAGGAGGAATTCGAGCCTGTAATGGCCTACCCAAAGCTTGACTACCCGATGTACAAGCCTTTGGAAAAACACTCAACGGAGCTATTCTTGCCCAATATCAAGCTCATCGAGAACAACACCATCTCGTTGCTCAAAACGAACCAAAAGTTCATCGAAAGCTACATGGTGGGCCTGAACCACGAATTTGCAAGGGAATTGCTCTGGCGGGAATATCCCACCGACCAGCGTGGGAGCTGCTTCCGTCAGTTTTGGGACATAAGCACCGTGCCTAAGCCCACCAAGTTCGAACCTGCCAACCAAGCGAAGCAGTTGGAAGCCGCCTGGCGTGACAAGCTATACGACATCCCTGAAATCCATACCTGGAGCAGGTTCTCTGAACTTGGCAAGCATGACCACCGTGAATTGCCCGGAAAGCCCCAAGAAGAGGAGGTTGTGCTGGTCATCAGGGGCGAATTGCTGAAAAAATACCCCACAGCGGTCATCTATGCCCATAAAGCAGCATGGGTGCTTAAACCAGATGGCACCATAGACAAATCGGTGGCACGGGAACTTATTACGCTCACCGCTGCCGATGCTGCCGACCTCGAAGATGGGCAAGTGGCGGGCAGCAACCAAAAGCTGAAGACCCCGCTCTACTCAGCCAAGGTGAACCCCGACATCTATTTCTTCGGCTTCGACCTGAGGGTGGAAGAAGTACAAGGGGCAAAAGGGGACGAACCCGATGCCGCCGACCGCCCCGGTTGGTTCTTTGTTATCAAGGAACGGCCCGGCGAGCCTCGGTTTGGGTTGGACATTGACAAGGAGGACAATGAGTTGAATGGATGGAACGAACTCTCTTGGAAGCATGTGACCGTCGTGAACGGAACCTTGGACGTGGGCGGAAGTGCCCCGAATGTTACGCTCATCGCCCCGACCAAAGAACTTGGCGAATCGGACAAGTCTTTTACGGAACGTACCAACCAGTTCGCCGAAGACAGTGTAATGGCTTGGAGCCAGCACACCAATGCTGCGGAACTGGCCTATATCCTATACCAAGTGCCCGTCCTTGTGGCCGTCCATGGTGCCGAAATGTTGCCCTCCGATATAGCCCCTGGCGATTTTTGATTTCACCCCCCTGAAACCCTGAAACCCTGAAACCCTGAAACCCTGAAACCATGAAACCATCAAAAACCTGTTTTAAGGAACAAAAAACATCGCCAAATGGCAGATTTTGAACAACTAAAAAAGCAGCAGGACGAGGTGCGTAACGCCTCCCAGCAGTCGGCAAGGGCCAAAGAAAGAGAGCGCAGCTTGTTGGCCCAGGCAGCCGAGCTTCGGCGTGGCGCAGGCCCGGATGACCCCCATGCCCAAGCGGAAATCAAACGCCTTGAAGCCATGGCCAGAGAAGCCGGGGCGGCAAGACGCCGTGCGTTGGAAGCACTGCAAACGGGGAAGCTGCAGCTCGATGGGCTTTGGGCGGATCTGTTACCTTTCACCAATCCCATTGAACGAATCTCGGGCTGGAGCGACCGAACCCCTATTTTACTGTTCCCCGTCCGGCTTGAGACACGTTTCAAGAAAGTGGCTGTACCCGGGGGAAATCAAATGGCCGACCAATTGTGGGTGCGCATCTACCCCGACGATTGCTTGGTTGATACTTTTGAAGAAGACCTCACAGCGCAGGAACGCAAGAGCGCCCGGCGTTACTGGGCCATGCACTGGGCGGCGGCTGGCGATGAACCAAAACAAAGGGCGGCATGGAGGGAGTTGGTTGCCTCGCATGGCTCGGGGCGATCGGGGTACGTGATAGCGAAGTACCTGCCATTGAACCCAGCAGAAGCCCCCATCGAACCCGCTCCCACTGGAGAGTTCCACCTCGTCATACCTGCCCAGGTCAACGAGCCGCTGGGCGCCGATGCCGATGCCATCGCTGATTTTTGGAAAGCTGTTTTTGCTAAGCAGGATAGCACCAAAAACGCCGCAGATTTGGCCAAAAAATACACCCCCGCCAACTTGGACACCACCGTTGCCGAAGGCACAACGGTCAAAGTCACGTATGTGCGCTTCCCCGAATTTGGCACGGAAGACTCCAAGCCCTTCGCCTGGTCAGAAGCCCCAAAGGCAAAACTACTCCCTGAGCGGTTTGTTTTCCTTGGCTACCGTGGCAATGACCAAACCCCCATCGTTACCCAAATCGGAAACCTGGTGAAAGGGCCGCTGCCGGTTGGCCCCAACCCCAGTGCGACGCAAGCGGAGCAATTTGCCCCTGACGCAAATGGAGACCTCATTGTGCCGGAAGAACTACGGTGGATGACCGATTTTGACGAGGCAGCGGCAAAGGGAATGGCCATGCGCATCCCCCTTGACACCGTGACCGCTTCGAGGGGCTTCGACAGGGTGCTAGTATTGGGCGTAAAACTTGGCAGCAACGAAGAGAAAGGCCGGGACGAACTGGATGAACTGTTGCGCCACCACTTGTATGGCCGTTCAGGCTTTGCCATTGTGCCGCAAGGCACACCCACCAACAACACGGAAGACTCAAAATCGGGCTATTCCCGTGCCGATGACCCCGACGAAAGCTTCCCCATCTTCGTAAAACGGCTTCCCCAGTTCGACTACACGGCTGATGTCCGCCAAAAAACGGATGGCCAGCGGCTGGCCGAAGCACTCGGCTTGCCATTCGACCTGCTTAGGCACACCCCAAATGCCGACCAACGGGACAGGGCCGAGGCCATGGCCATGAACGACGCACTCTTCCCCGCCACCATGGGCTATTGGATGCAAAAACTGATGAACCCGGTCTTCAAGAACGAGCGGATAATGGAACGTACCCGCCAGTTTTTCACGGACCACGTAAGCGGCCGTGGAGCGCTGCCAGCCATTAGGGTAGGCCGCCAGCCTTATGGCATCCAATTGGCCACCACTTATTCAAGGGCGGCATGGCTGCCTACGGCCAATACAGGAGCCACGAGTTTTATGCAAACGGATGGCTATTTGCGGGAGCTTTACGAATTGCTGATGAAATTGGACACAAAATGGAAGGAAATGGCCCAAGACGTACCGCACGTAGGCCGCCCCTCTGACAACCCCCAACAGCAACTGCTCGACATCGTTGACCTTCATCCAGCCTCGGTGGAATACCATGCCCGGTATAGCATGGGTATCTACTTTTTGTACAATTATTTTTACTTCATGGGGGTATCGTTTGGGCTTTGGGCTAACCTCGTTAGGATGCTTTTCCTGATGGCCGCTGAAAACTTACTGAGGGAGCTTGGTTACAATGGACGGGAACTGCCAAAACTGTTTGAGCACTACCACACCGATGGACAGAACCGCCTCAATGGCCCCATCGTGGATGACAGGCCCGCCTCCGAGAAAGACCTCATCCGTTCCTACACTGCGGACAACAAGAACTATATCCAATGGTTGGTCGAGGCAGTAAGTGATTATGATGGCAAATTGCTCCCGCAAAACGGGCTTTCCGAGCGACCCAGTGCCCTGCTGTACTTGCTGCTGCGACATGCCATCATAGAGGCATATGACAATGCCGGGCATAAGGCTAGGTTCGACGCCAAGGTGGTAGAACAAACGACCTATTTCAACAACCTCGCAGTAGAGCCAAACTTCCTTCACATCAAGGCCGATGTCCAGTCGGAAAGCCGATTTGCGCACCTTTTGGCCACTGAGCCACTGGTAGCTGGCAATGGGATGCCGCTTGGACGCTTTTTGGGCCAGGAAGTGGGCAAGCAGGTATCGGTACTGCCTGCTGTGCAGGCACTCCGGCGAATGAAAGCGGACTTGGAAACACTCCAAAACCTGCCAACGGCCCGGTTGGAGCGCCTGCTTGCGGAGCATGTGGACTGTTGCAGCTATCGGCACGACGCTTGGGTGCAAGGCTTTATGGACATGCAGCTCAACTTGCTTCGTTCCAATGCAGGCAATGATGGCCCCATTGCCGGCGAGGAGAATGAATACGAAGGGAGTGGCTTGTTCCTCGGTGCTTTTGGTTGGATTGAAAACCTCCGGCCGGAAGGCAAGCGGCCCCAACCGGTGCGGCTTGACGAGGAAATGTCCAAGATATTCCAAAGGCCCGACGACCTGCCCCTGACCAAGGACAATACCAACCACGGGTACATTCATGCGCCATCCCTCAACCATGCAGTGACAGCGGCGGTGCTGCGCAATGGCTACCTCAGCAATGCCACGCCCAGCCAGCCTGATTTGTTGGCAGTCAACCTCTCCAGCGAACGGGTGCGCAAGGCAATGGAAACCTTGGAAGGAATCCGAAATGGGCAGTCGCTCGGCGCATTGCTCGGCTACCGCTTCGAGCGCAGCCTGCACGACACCGACCCTGCCATGTTCGTTTTCACCTATCAGCTTCGCAAAGCCTTCCCATTGGTGGCCAATAGGCTTGCCAATACGAAGGACACCGACCCCGCTGCCCAGGAAGCCATCGCAGCACGCAATGTGGTGGATGGGTATGCAATGGTCAAAAAGGCACTGGCCAATGGCAATACCCCCAATTTCAACTTTCTGACTTCAGCGCTAACAGACCCACTGCCTTCTGGTGCGCAACGATCCATCATCGAAAATGTCATCAAAGACCTCATAGACATCCATGATGCGCTGTCCGACCTTAGCATTGCAGAAAGCATACACCAAGTGACACAGGGCAATTATGAGCGGGCCGCTGCCAACCTCGACGCTTATAGCAGTGCCACCTTCCCACAAACGCCCGACGTGGTCATCACGCCCCGATCTGGCCCAACGCTCACGCACCGAGTAGGTATCCATTTCGACAGCCAGGCGGTTGCGCTCCCAACGGACAACCCTCGCATTCGTGCCGAGCCTGCCCTCGCAAAATGGTTGGAAATGATTTTGCCCAATATGTCGGAAATTGCGATGAGGGTTGAGGTGAACAACCCAGGTGACCCCAAGCCGCCAATGTTGCCTGTTGTTGTAACGCTCCAACAACTTGGGCTGCAACCACTTGACCTGCTCTACCAACTCGATTTCGACAATGATGCCGCCCTAGGTGCTTTGGACGAGCGGATTTTGCAGTTTGTGCTTGCCCAAGCCGGGGTACACGCCAATGCCGAGTTGAAAATACAATATACGCATCCGGTTGTACAAGCGGGCATCGTGGCAACCTTGTTCGAGGTAGCGCCCTTGCTACGCAGTCTTCGACAAGTGGTCTTGGCCTCACGGCCATTGATGGCCTCCGATATCGCCCCACCTTCCGAGGCTTCCACCATCGAAATCGCCCTTATTGCCAAGGAACGGATACAGGATGTGCTGCCAAGCACCGCACCATTGGATGCATTGATTGCCGATTTGGCAAACCCAGCCATTGCAATTGACCAAAAAATTGACAATCTCGCTGCGGAATTTGGCCAGATAGGCCTTTATGGATTTCGGAGGCTGGTTTTGGATTTGCTTACCAATGGAGGAACGATCAGTACGTTGGCCTGCTGAAAAACTGAAGGAAAGGATTGAAAATTGGGACAAGAAATTGGCAGAATACAACGACATCATGGCCAATGAGGTAGCAGCGGCAGCCGATGATGATGCAAAAATCGTTGCACTGCGAAAGGCCGAGGCACTCGTTTCTTCCGAGTTCATCGCCCCGTTGCCAGCCATTCTCCAATACGAGGCCGACGTGGTTCAAAAAGGAAGCGATTTTGGCCTGAAACGGGATGCCTTGGAAAACAGCTTGAAAAATCCGCCAGCCACACTTCAGCAGTTTTATGACACCCTCCAAGCCGAGTTGCCGTTGGCCCAGCTCGACCCAGTAGCATTCAACCTAGACGATGAGCTTGCCGAAGTACAGCGCTTTGTTGAAAAAATGTCGGCGCAGGCATCTGCCTTGAAAGCCAACCTCGCTGCCCGGAACACCAAGGCAACCGACCTGATAACAGAGTACGATGCCCCATCCACCAAACCTGAACGGAAAGCCGAGGCCATGAAGGAGGCAGGCAAAGCAATTTTTGGCGAGGAGTTCCTGTTGGTCGCCCAGTTTGAAATATCCGCAGCACAAGGAAATGAGTGGCAAAATTCACTGTCGGCAAAGGACCAAGTGTTAGCTTTTCAGATGGCAAAAGGCGACAGCCGCCCTGTGGACACATGGTTCTATGGAGCAGCAAGGGTGCGGGAGAAATTGGCCCACCTTGAAAACGCCATGATGTTGGCGGAGGGCTTTCAGCCGGGCATGCCAGATTTGGAGTTGCTGCCCACGCAGTTCCCTTTCCGAAAATGGGTGCCAGACCCCGTTGCCAATCCGGGCATCGAAGCGCCGGAACCCTGGCTCGGATTGGAATGGCCTGCTGCATACAAGGTTCAAGAAGAAAAACTGCTGTATTCGGCCAACTATGCCACCCCTTTCAACCTGGCCACCCTACAATGCGGCCTATTGATAGACGAATGGACAGAGGTGGTGCCTTCACCGGAGGAAACCACAGGCCTCAGCTTCCATTACGACCGACCAAACAATGAACCGCCACAAGCTTGGCTCCTTGCTATTGCTCCGACCATCGGTAGGAACTGGACTTGGGAAGCTTTGGTACAGGCGCTCCACGAAACCCTCGACCTCGCAAAACAGCGGGCTGTGGAACCTTCCCAAGTCGAAGGCACGGCATTGGGCGTGTTCAGCCCTGCAACTGTTTTCCCGGTAACACCTTGGGCCATCACGCCCTCTCTGAACTTGAATATTGTGAACAAAATGGTGTTAAATGATGAATGATGAATTAGGGGTATTAAGAAAAATTATGACACAGTTTTTTGACGCTGAAGGACGCAGATTTTTTATGATTTTTTATGTTTTTCCCACCTTCGGTGGAAAGACTTTATCGCATAAACAGGAAGAAATTTGCGCCAAAGCATTTTTCTTAACACCCCTAATGTGCAATTGGAAATGACGATTGATTTTATAAATCAACATAAGCAAAATTGATTTTAGAAGGTACTTCCCAGAAATCCCGAAAAAATTGGGACAGGCTCTGAAACCTGAAACCCTGAAACCTGAAACTCAGAAACCTCACAAACCATTGACAATTAAAAACTTAATTATGTCTCGTTTTACCGACGTTGTCGAACTGCCACTAGCACTGAAGGAGCGAAAGCACCCAACCGCTGTTTTTTGGAACAGGTTGGAGGGTAGGCCCCGTACCGACAATTTCACCCAAAGCCTGCGTGCGGAAGTGCGGGACAGCCTGTGGATGATTGCCCGCCAATGGCAAATGGGCGAGTATGAGGGCGACGATGCTGGCTCACCCGTTTTTGCGAAGCTGCATACGGAGAAAACAAAGCTGCGCAAATACCAGCCACTTGCACATGGCGCACAAAGTTTTGACGACGAAAAGCCGCTGGAGACCCAAGTAGAATGCATGCCGATTCCTATGCAGATAGCGACGCAGCCCATCAGCCTCGACATTAGACTCTTAATGGGTCGGCACTGGGGCAAGATGATGAACAATCCCGTCTTATTGGCTGCGTTTGTTGCGAATTATGCCATCGAAATGCCCGACCGCACCACCCCTGCTGGCGCCCCTGTTTTTGCGCACAAGGAGGTTTGGCAACAGTGGGCAGCCGTTGCAGGCCGCCGCATGGATGGCTATAAGTTCTATCGGCACTTAAAGGATGGCGGACTTGCCTCGGATGGCATTCCTGGGGCAGATGACACGCTTGGTCAACGCTTTGTGGATTGGTTCGAGGCGCTATTTTTCCAACCTTCCACTCAAAACGGCAATAAGGCTTGGGCGCCCGAACGGCTTGAGTACCAGTTCAGCGTGTCTGCCCCAAGGGATGGGGCGGAGATGGTGCTTAGGGCAGCGGAATACTATCATGGACACCTCGATTGGTACAGCGTGGACCACGACAAACAAGCAAAGCAGCTTGGCGATACGGTATCCGACCCTTCCGGTACCTTGTCCACCCAAACCCAGACTTTTGTACCCACGCAAGTGTCTTTCAATGGCATGCCAAACACCCGTTGGTGGGCTTTTGAGGATGGAAAAACCAATTTTGGAGAGCTTCGGCCCGGCCGCAACGACCTCGCCCGCTTGCTGATGATGGAATTCGTGCTGGTCTATGCCAATGACTGGTTCCTTTTGCCCATTGCATTGGAGGCTGGCTCGATGGCATTGGTGAAGGGCCTTGCCGTCACCAACGTGTTTGGGGAGCGGACTTGGATAGAAGCTGGCAACCGAGGGCTTGACGACGATTTTAAGCGGTGGAGCATGTTCACGATGAACACGCTGGGCAAGCGGCTTGAACCGGCCGACCTCACCTTGGCCGTGCTTCCCACGGTAGCCAAAATGCAGGAGGGCAAGCCGTTTGAGGAGTTTGCAATGGTGCGGGATGAGATGGCCAACATGGTCTGGGGCGTAGAAACCCGCATTCCATCGCCCAATGGAGGAACGATGAATGCCAAGGAGGCGGCCTACGAAACCCGCCGCTTTTTTGAGGAATTGGCCAAGGTGAAACCCGAAGACCTACCTGTTTTCAAGGCAAATATCCGCTATGAAGTCATGAACGATGTCCCTGAAAACTGGATTCCTTTTATACCAGTACACGAGGAGGGCAGTTCGCAAGCGATTCACCTTCAACGGTCGAGCATGCTACGTTTTATAAAGGGTGACGTAGTGAAGCCCCGAAAGGTGAAGCCTCGTACCGACCTGCTGAGAGAGGGTCTTGACAAAACCCCTGTGGAAGTCTATTTCATCCGGGAAGAAGAAGTGCCGAGGAGTGGCATATATGTGTCGCAAAGTTTTCAACGAACCCGATGGTACAATGGCCGGGTGTTCACATGGTTAGGCGCACGGAAGCGCACGGGTAGGGGCGAAGGTGCTTCTGGACTGGCCTTCGACCGTGTTATTGACAAGCCTGCATGAAATGCCGCAACGTAGCAAAGGTTAGAGCAAGGTAGTGGCCGTGGACGGCAGTGGCGACAAATGGATGGCGACGATTTTCTTTCCGGACATAGGCAAGGTACCGATTTTAGGGTGTTGCTTCAATATTCGAGGCTGAGTCCCTCCAAACTCAGCACCCTCCCCACCGGATAAAGATTAGCCGTCGGCTCGAAGTACTGCGTCTTTTTATAGACCCAAAACAACTGCGCCCATTGGCTCTTGGCGAACTCCGGTTCAGCCTTCCGTTTGGCTTCCAATTCGGCTTTTACCGAAGGGCTTTCCTTTAAAAATTGCGCAGCAATATCCTCGAAAACATAGGGAGAGAAATACTCTTTCTGGCCAAGGATCCCATCGAAATAATTCCAGGCAAAATAGCTGTCAACCCCTTGTGGCTCAATGGTTTCCATCAGGAAGCGCACGGCGGGCTGGTCGGTCAGGGCCACGTAGTCGCCTTTGCGGTAGGGCCAGCGTTTTTTCTCCTTTTCCACTTTGAGGTCGTAGTGCAGGTAGTGGCCCTCGTAGGCGTCACGGGTGTCGTATTGCAGGATGCGGTAAAGCTCCACCTCCGGCTCGGCATCGGCAGTGAGGCGGCGGAACTGGACGCCGTTCATTTGCAACAATTCAATAACCTCTTGGTAAGCTTGCGGAATGATGTAGGCGGCGGGTTTCAGCACCTGGATGCTCGGCTCCATGCGGCTCCAGTAGGGGATGGGCTTTTCGTAAGGGGCCGAGCGGTCGTACCAAAGGCGATCAAGGCCCGTGACCTCGCTGGGCTTGTACTTGCCCTCATAGCCTTTGAACAGGATGGTATCGGTACGGCGCTCGTCGGTCCGCCAATCGAGGTTGGCGTACTCCAAGTGCATGGCTGCCTGGACGGCATCCTTGCGCACTTGCTTGATGCGTTGATGCTCAACGGAAAGCTCCTGCACGAGCGCACTCATGAAATCGTAGGTGGCCTTCACCCGTTGTGGGAAGGGCTTGAGCATGTGCGTTTCCGGCACCAGGCCGATGCAGTGGTGCAAGGCCACATAGCCGCTACTAAACCGGGGCGGGTCATAGAAAGCATAAATGCCGTCGGCGGGCGTATCCTTGAACTCGTTCACGTAGGGGCACATAGGTTGGCCCATCGCCTCCATGCGCTGGTAGAGGTGCGGCAGCATCACCCGCCGCATATAGCTGCCGAGCAGGGTACCAAGCTTGTCGGTCTGCGTAGTCAGCAGGGTCATGGTGTATTGATAGTCGGCACCGTTAGAGGTGTGGTTGTCCACGAGCACATCGGGCTGCCACTCGTTGAAGAGTTGGTTGAAGGAGCGGGCGTTGCGGGAATCGCATTTGATGAAGTCCCGGTTCAGGTCGAGGTTGCGGGCGTTGCCCCGAAAACCGTATTCCTGCGGGCCGTCCTGGTTGGCACGGCTGCAGCAGCCCCGGTTCAGCGCCCCGTCAATATTGTACATCGGAATGAAAGCGACCACCACGTTTTCGAGGATGGGCCGGTAGTCCTGTTTCTGAACCAAGTCACGGCAGAGCACCATCGAGGCGTCCACGCCTTCCGGCTCGCCGGGGTGTATGGCGTTGTTGACGAGCAGGATGAGCTTGCCCTGCGCCCGCAATTTCACGGGGTCGAACTCGCCAGACATGGACACCACGGCCAAGTGCAGGGGGTGGCCGCTGTCCGTCGGGCCATACTCAATGAGCAGCATCCGGTCGTAACCGAGGTCGAGTTTTTTGTAAAAATCCATCGCCTCGGCGTAGGTAGCGGTCACTTGGTTGTTCTGCTCGAAAGGGGTGTTGTAGGTGCCGGATTGCGCAAATATTGCGGAGCAAAAAAGTAAGGACAGGAATGTGGTCAGTTGCTGCATGGTTGACGGCGGACGGTTGACGGCGGACGGTTGACGGTAAATCCCGAAACCCGGCATGGTCATCATCATTTTTTTTGGTACTTGAGCGGGCAAGTTGGGCAAAAGTTTTCAAACCCGACTGAAACAGTTGAGGGAGACGGAGCGTCCTGCTTTTCCAAATCGCCGAATTGCGCTATGTTTGGGGGAAAAACGAATCCGCCCTGCACGACTGCCTGAAAACGAGCCTTCCTTCCGCCAGCCGCTACGCAATAGTGGCCTGCCTCCTATTTTTAGGATTGAACGCTGCCGCCCAAACGACTTACCGCATCGAAAAATACAACACCAAGAACGGCTTGAAGCACCACTGGGTGCGGGGCGTGCAGCAAGACGAGCAGGGCTTCATCTGGCTGGCCTTGAAAGACGGTATGATTGCCCGTTTCGATGGTCGCAGCTTTCGGCATTTTCCGATGAACGAGGCGGAGAAAGCCCAGTTCGGTGGTAACGTCATCTATGCCCTGATGATTGATGAAAAGGGCCGGTTCGTCGTGTTGGTGAACAACAAGGTGGCAAGGTTCGAGCCGGCCAATGGACGATATATCCCGATGGACTCGACCGGGGCTGATTACCCGGGGTTGGTGGCATATTGGGAGGCAAAGAACAAGGCCAATCCTTGGGACAAAAACTGGAAGCAACTCAATCATCCGAGCCGCCTTGTGCGGTTGGGCAGTGCCGATACGCTTCATTTGGGCGAGACCAACGAGGTCTTTGAAGTGCTTGAAACTGGCAGTGAGTATTGGGTCGCCACTTTCGATGGGCTGCTGAAATTCACGCCCCGCCAGCGGCTGTTCGACGCCTATCTGTCGAAGCCTTTCAATCCACAGGACGGCCTGGTGACGGGCAGGAGCATCTATGGCATCGCCGAATCGAAAGGTTGGCTATTTTTCATCGAAAAAGGGTTGTGGCGTGCGCCGCTCGGCCAGCCGGAACGGGCAGAGCAGGTGGTTGACCCAGTGTGGCTCAACGGTTTTTTCGGCCTGACCGCCGATGCCGAGGGTTGGCTTTGGGCAGGCAGGTCGTATTCGGAGACCGTGATGCGCATCCACCCCGATGACCCGGCGAGGGTGCAAGAATTTGCGTTGCCACCAGCTTTTTTCACACAAAAACGCAGTTTTCTTCCCTTGTCAGACGGTCGGGTCATGGTTGCCTGCGAGGCTGGGCTGCTGCTGGTTGACCCCGCCCGAAACGCCGTCCAGCCCTTTGAAACGGGAGCAATAAAAAACGCTTGGTGTCTCCATTTGACCCAGCAGGGCGATGTTTGGGTTGGCACGGAAACGGGGCTTTGGCGGATGTCGCCGCAGGGAACTGGCTATAAAGCGGTTGAACAGTTCAGCACCGAGAATTGCAAGGGCTTTGGCAGCAATAAGATTATTTCCATCCATGAAGCGGAGGGGCATCTTTGGCTTGGCAGCGATGGCGGGCTGATTCGATTTCGGATTTCGGATTCAGAATCTCGGGATGGTGAAGCGCAATCCGAAATCCGAAATCCGAAATCCGAAATTGCAAAGACCTTCACGGTTGCCGATGGCCTGCCGAATAACCGGGTCTATTGCGCCATGCCGGATGGCAAGTATTTGTGGTGCCCAACCGATGGCGGGCTTGCCCGCATAACACTGGCTACTGTCTTGAAAACCAATGAGTTGCCCGAAATTCGCAATTTTCACGTGGACGAGGGCCTGCCGCACGAAGAGTTCAATTCGCTTTCGTTTTACAAAAGCCCATCTTCCAGCAAAATCTACTTCGGTGGCTTAAACGGCATGACCGTCTTCTCGCCCCAGTCCCTCCTACTCCCCCAACGTTCCGCCCCGCCACTGGTGCTCATGGAACTTGAAAAATTTGACAGCAAGCACGACACCACGCTGGTTTTCGATTTGAGCGGCGTCCAGACCGGGCCGATTGTCTTTGAGCATTACGACCAATATTTTACCCTGCGTTTTGCGCTGCTTTCCTTCGCCAATCCAGGCCGCAACAGCTACCAGTACATGCTGGAGGGTTTTGAGAAAAAGTGGAACCCCGTGAGCTACGACAATTTTGCCCGCTATACGGCACTACCACCGGGCCGCTACACCTTCAGGGTGAGGGCCGCCGACCACAACGGCAATTGGAGCAGGGGGGAAATCTCCCTGCCAATCATAGTCAAGCGGGCATGGTACGCCACTTGGTGGGCTTGGGCAATTTACCTGCTGGCAGCGGGCGGCCTTGTTTTCTTTTTTTATGAACAACGGCTCAGGCAAGTGCGGCTCGCCGCAAAAGCGCAACATTTGGAGGAATTGGATGCCTTTAAAAGCCGGTTTTTCACCAATATCACCCATGAGTTCAGGACGCCGCTGACGGTTTTACTTGGAAATTTGGAAATTATGAAATTGGAAATTGAGCGGCAGCCGGCACAGCTTTCAATTTCCCAATTTCTAATTGCTAAAATCTCCATGACGAGGCGCAACGCCGAGTCCCTCCTCCGCCTCATCAATCAAATCCTCGATTTGGCGAAATTGGAGGATAAGTCGTTGAAAATGAACTATGTACGGGGCGATGTCGTGCCCTATTTGCGCTACATCGCCGAGAGCCTGCATTCCCTTGCCAATGCACAGAACGTGGTAGTTAAGGTGGAAAACACCGAGGCAAAAATCGAGATGGATTACGACCCGGAGCGGCTGCTGCAAATCGTTTACAACCTGCTTTCCAATGCGATAAAATTTACGCCGGGTGGCGGAAAGGTCACACTTTCCATAGGGATGAGGGATGAGGCTTCCGTAATGAACGGGCATACTGTTTCATCCCTCATCACACCTCCCTCCTCCCTGGTTTTGTCCGTCTCTGACACGGGCGTCGGCATCCCCTCCGAGGATTTGGCGAACATCTTCGACCGCTTTTACCAAGCTGAAAATCAAGCACTTACAAAAAAAGGTGGCACGGGCATCGGCCTGAGCCTGACCAAGGAACTGGTGAAGGCAATGGGTGGCGTAATAAATGTAGCATCTGTGGTAGGGAAAGGTACGACCTTCACGGTTCGGCTGCCCCTGGAGCAATCGCCCTTGACGGCGAAAGGGGAACCATATCCATCAAGTTCTGTTAATTTCCCACCAGTTAAACCCAGCACCGAACTTCCCGATTTAGGTCCCAAGGCACATAGCAACGAGACCAACCCTTCCATCCTTCTCATAGAAGACAACCCGGATGTAGTGGAATACCTCGCAGCTTGCCTAAAGGAGAGGTACTCGATTGCTTTCGCCTACAACGGCCGTGCAGGCATCGAAAAAGCGCTGGAAACCGTTCCCGACCTCATCATCTCCGATGTGATGATGCCCGAAAAGGACGGCTTTGAGGTCTGCGAAACCTTGAAAAACGACGAGCGGACGAGCCATGTCCCAATCATTTTGCTGACCGCAAAGGCCGACGTGGAGAGCCGGATTGCTGGTTTGAAACGGGGGGCAGACGCCTATTTGGCTAAGCCGTTCAACCAAGAAGAACTGCTGGTCACAGTGGCCAACCTGCTGGAAACCCGCCGGAAGCTGCAAGCTCGATTTAGGCAGTTGGCGGTTGGTGGCCAGCAACAGGCAGCCCCCCAATCCCGAGGTGTCGGGACAAGTTCCGAAATCCGAAACCCGAAATCCGACATCGAAGCCGCTTTCCTTCAAAAACTCCGAACCGCCATAGAACCAAGGCTGGGCGACGCCGACCTGAACGCCGAGGAAATTTGCCGACAAATCGGCATGAGCCGCTCGGTGCTGTACGCCAAGCTGTCGGCGCTGACGGGGCTTTCGTTCAACCTTTACTTGCGTTCATTGCGCTTGCGCAAAGCGCAGGAAATGTTGCTCAGCCATGCGGAAATGAACGTTTCGGAAGTGGCCTACGAGGTAGGCTTCAACGACCCCCGGTATTTCATGCGGGTTTTTGCAGAGGAGTTTGGGATGCCACCGGGCGAGTGGCGAAAGCAAGCGTAAACTGCTCTATTTCAATGCTTTAGAAACAAGTCGGGAAAATGCTCCACATCTATCGGACAATGCTCCACATGGTTCGGACGTAATTCTACATTCTGCGGACAATGCTCCACATCCGTTGCGGAGCGCCCAGCCCAACTTTGTTGCCATCAAGAAAACCCAATGAAAACGTGATTGCGGTGTAGGGGGAGTAAAGGGCAATGGCCCTGCTTTCCCGCCGCTTTTTCACGGCTTTCCCGGCATTTTAAAAAGCAAAATCATGGCAACTGCAATCACGAAATTCAAGCTAGTCATCCTTTTCTTGGCTTTGCCACTGCTGGCAAGCGCCACCACTTATACCTTCTCGGGCACGGGCGACTGGGGCGACACTTTGCGCTGGTCGCCTTCAATCCCACCAGCGACGCTGCTGGCAGGCGATACCGTGCAGCTCGATGCTTCGGCAAATTGTACGGTGTCAAGCTTGAACCAGGTCATCCTCGCTGGGGCAGTGATGGAAGTGGCTACAGGCGCAGTGCTGACGGTGCAGAGCGGCCAAGGCTTCAACGTTTTTGGCTCGTTCAACAATGATGGAACGTTTGAACTGGTTGGCGAATTGACGATGGAGGCGGGTAGCACAGGCGACGGCGGGGGGGCACTGAACCTGAACAACGGCTTTCTTGTCCTGCGGAACAGCAATGGCGACCTGCCCGGCAACAGCTTCAACTGGGCGCTCGGCACTTTCGTGATTGGAAGCGGGGCGACCTACACGGCCACCGGGGATTTCATCAAGCCTGTTTTCAGCACCTTCACCTTGGAGCCAAATGCCACCTTCGTTGCGCTGCAGGACTTTAGGGTTGAAAATATCGGCGTGCTTTTCAGTCAAGGGAATATCACAGTTCATGGTGCATTCGTACAAGGTGGGGATGTCAACAACTACGGTATTTTCACGCTTTTAGGCACTTGCACTTTTAATTCTTCCTTGTTTGTCGGTAGTGGTATGCTGAACATCCACGGGGTTTGCACGGGGATACGGCTCCCCAACTGTCCGGTTCAATTGTTCGGCACCTATAAGATTGCTGCCTTCGTTGATGCTGGTCAGCTTAATTTCAACCTCCTCACCATGCACGCTGGGGCTTTGTTCATCATAGGACAAGCTTCAACGGTTGATGTGTCACAGTCCAATTCGCTGAACATCCCGCCAGGTACAAACTTTATTGTGGAGGCTTTCGCCAAACTTACTTGTGACGGCACCATCAACAACCAGGGCAACTTCAACCTCGATGGAGAACTGCAACTTGGTGGGTATTTTACCAATGCAGGCAGCTTCAACCAAAATGGGACACTCAGCAACAGTCCCAACTCTGTGCTGACGCTCACCACCGGGACTAACTTCAATACATCCGTTGATTTCACCAATGCGGGCACCCTGAACCTCGGCACGAATAATTTCAATTGCTCAGGCCTTTTCTCCAACCTCGGTACGCTCAACCTGAACGGCGGCAGCGATTTTTCCAACACATCGAATTTCGTAAGCAATGGCACGGTAAACTTGAGCGGCGGCACGCTCCGCATCGTACAAAGTGCCAATGTTTTTTTCAACTGGAGCAGCGGCTCGCTGACCATCGTCAATGGGGCGACACTCACTGCTACGGGGAATTTTGCGAAACCATTTTTAAGCAATATGAACTTGGAGCCAAATGCCAGCTTCGTTGCGCTGCAGGACTTTAGGGTTGAAAATATCGGCGTACTTTTCAGTCAAGGGAATATCACAGTTCATGGTGCATTCGTACAAGGTGGGGATGTCAACAACTACGGCATTTTCACGCTTTTAGGCACTGGCACTTTTACTTCTTCCTTGTTTGTCGGTAGTGGTGTGCTGAACATCCACGGGGTTTGCACAGGGATTCGGCTCCCCAACTGTCCGGTTCAATTGTTCGGCACCTATAAGATTGCTGCCTTCTCCAGTGCAGGGCAAATGAGTTTTAATAGCTTCACCATGCACCCTGGTGCCTCTTTTATCATGGAAATCGCCTCGACTGGCTTCATTCACCAGCCTACCACGCTGAGCGTCCCGCCAGGAGCAACCGTTTTACTGGAGAATGGGGCCAAGCTTACCTGCGATGGTACCATCCACAACCAAGGCAGCCTCAACCTCAACGGAGAACTGCAATTAGGTGGTTTCATCAACAACACTGGCAACCTAATCAATGACGGCAGTTTCAACCTGAACACGGGTGCGACCCTTGTTTTCAACAACACGACGGGAGCCATGCCCGGTGGTGCGTTCAATTGGGCGAGCGGTAGCAGCGTTATCGTGGAGAACGGCACCACCGTGTCAATAGACGCACCGCTCAACATCCCAACTGGTCGGCAACTGGCCATAAACGGCACCCTGCAAATCAACGCAGCCCTGACCAACGCTGGGAACCTCGACCTCAATGCTGGCGGAAAGCTCCTCCTGAACACGTCCTCCTCCGCTATGCCCGGCGGCAATTTCAACTGGAGCAGTGGCGGCACTTTTTCCATAGGCAGCGGCGGCCAGCTCAATTTGAGCACCTTGCTCAATATCGGCTCCGGCAGGTTGCTGGAAGTGCAGCCAAGCGGCAGCTTGAACCATACGGCTGGCACGCTCACAGTACAATCCGGCGGGCTGCTGGATGTGGACGGCATCTTGAACAACAGCGCAAACCTGACCATCAGCGGGGGCGGGAATGTGACCAATGCGGGTGAAACCAACCACACGGGAGGCACGCTGCAAGTGCTGGGACTTCTCGCCAATACGGGCACGCTGAACCTCGCAGCAAGCTTCACCCTTAGCAGCGGCGGCAATTTGAACAACACGGGCGAGGTCAACCACACGGCAGGTTCTTTTCAAGTAGCTGGCAATATCACCAATAGCCGCGATATGAACAACGGTGCTGGCCTGACCATCGTCAATGGCGGCAACTGCAACAATACGGGCAGTTTCAACCACACGGGCGGAACGATTCAAATCATAACGGGCGGTGCGCTGACCAACGCCAGTGGCGGCGAATTCACCAACAATGCCAACATTACCAATCTCGGTAGCTTCAACAACAACGGCAGTTATTTGGGCGGCGGCATCTTCAACGGTTTTTTCCAGAACAGCGCAGGCGGCACCTTCTCCCCCGGCAACTCGCCCGGCTGCCACAGTTTCGGCAACAGCATGGGCAATGCGGGCACCATCCTCATGGAAATTGGCGGGGCGACGTTCTGCGATGAACACGACCGCTTCGGAGTGGCAGAATCTGCCAATCTCGGCGGCTCTTTGCAAATCCAATTGGTCAACGGCTTTGTGCCATCGGCGGGGCAAGAATTCACCCTGCTGCTGGCGGATTTCATCAGTGGCACCTTCTCCTCCGTGCAGTTCCCCGGTGGCACGACGGGCACGGTGCTCTACTTTGCCAACGAGGTGAAGGTGAAGTTTCAAGGTATTTTGCCTGTCGAACTGCTTGATTTTCAAGCATTTGCCGAAGGCGAAAAAATTCGGCTGGCATGGAAAACGGCTTCTGAACAGAACAACGAAGGCTTTTTCTTAGAACGGCTTTCGGTGGACGGTTTACGGTGGACGGAGATTGGCTTTGTAGCTGGCAATGGCACAACGACGACCAAGCAATCCTATCAATTTTACGATGAAAAACCCTTGCCCGGTGTGAATTATTATCGCCTGCGGCAAATGGACTTTGATGGTCGGGAAGAGTTCTCGGAGGTGGTGAGCTTAGACTTTCCAGGTTTTGAAAACCTGGAAAGTCTGGTACGGGTCTTCCCCAACCCCGTCACCGGCGGCGAGCTGACACTTGTTTTGCCAGGTGATTTTGAAGAAGAAATCATCGCTGAAATCTTCGACACAACGGGGAGGCTAATGCGTTCAATACCCATTAGGGGAGGCGTCAACTCCATTGATTTGCAAGGCTTGGGAACAGGTATTTACACGCTAATGATGGGCCAATACCAGGAGCGAATCTTAATACGACCTTAGAATTGGGGCGAAAAATCCATTGTCTTGCCAATTTTGGTCAAATCAGGTTTCTTGCTTTGCAAAAATCCAGTGGCTGTTCGCTACATTTGTCACAATCAGTCAGACCAAAAAAACCTTTGACCAATTGTGGACAATGGAACTTGCACTTTTCCCTTACCGCTTACCTGTTTTAATCAGACTCTGCCTTCTCGCATGGATGCTGATTGCTGGCCTACAAAGCCAACTTCATGCTTGCGCAACACCCCCGCAAATGTCGGGCATCGCCAATATTTGCCCAGGGCAAACTGGCGATATTTCAGTGGCCAATGCGGCAAGTTATGTCGGCTTTGCTTGGAGCACTGGCGCAGCAACGCCAACCATCCAAGTTTCAAGCCCCGGCACCTACGTCGTCACCGTCACGGATGCGGCAAGTTGCACCGCCACAGGTAGTATCACGGTCACTTCCAATACTACGATTACGGATATTTCAGCAGCCATCACCCCGCAGAGCAGTTGCATAAACGTGAACGGTGCAGTGAACATCACGGTTGACCCGGTTGGTGCCTATACTTTTGCCTGGTCAAATGGGCAGTCCACCGAAGACCTGCTCAACCTCATTGGGGAACGCTATACGGTGACGGTAACGGATGCAGCGGGCTGCACGGCCACGGCCCTGTTCATCGTCCCCGACAATACGGCGCCGCCCATTTTTGAACTTAACAGCTCGCCGACCACCTGTATGCAGGCCGACGGCAATATCGTCCTAACGATGAACCCGCCCACTGGCAATTACACCTTCCAATGGAGTTCTGGGCAAACCACCCAAAACATCCTTCAGGTATTTCCAGGGCCTTATTCCGTGACCATTACCAATGGCAATGATGGCTGCACGAGCTTGGCGAACACCACCCTTGCCAACACCAACTTCGTGCCCCAAGTGACGGGAATGGTCACCCCAAACAATGGCTGTTCTGGAGGGAACGGCAGTATTAGCCTGGAAGTGGAACCCGATGTTGTGACCTACACCTACAATTGGTCGAATGGTGGCACGGGCCCTGTTTTGAGCGATTTGACGGGGGGGAGCTATACGGTCACGGTCACGCATGGCGTGGTCTGCACGGCAGTTGTTACCTTCGAAATCATCAATGTCCCAACACAAATAGATGTGCAAGGGGCTTCGACGCCGGAGCTTTGCGGCACGTCGAACGGGGAAGTGGACATTACCCCTACACCTTTTGGCATATACAATTACCAGTGGTCGAACGGTGCTACGGCGCAGGATTTGACGGGGGTTCAAGCAGGTTCCTATACTGTTACAGTGTCTTCTGGGAATTCCAATTGTACGGCCACGGCCACGTTTTTTGTCGGCGACCAAAGCCTCGGTTTTAGTTTTTCAGAACAAATGACCGCCAATACCAAATGCGCCAATTTCAACGGTACATTGAATATAGACGTGTCGCCGCCCGGCAACTATACCTACGCTTGGTCGAACGGGGCCAGCACGCAGGACATCAACCATTTACAAGGGGGCGCTTACACCGTCACGGTTTCCTATGGGAATGGCTGCACGGGCGAGGCCAGCTTCACAGTTGACGACGCATTGGAGCACCCAACGGTAATCTACAACGTCTCACTGTCGTCGTGTGGGCTGTCCAATGGGGCGATCGACCTGTTCCTTGACCCGCCCGCTGGCAACAGCTTCAGTTGGACGAACGGCGCCAATTCGGAAGACCTCAACAACCTGCAAGCGGGCAATTATGGCGTCACGGTAACTGCGCAAAACGGCTGCACAACGACCGACATTATCACCGTTCAAAACGCCGGGGCGAATTTCACCCTCGCTGCAACTACTGCCGCCAATACCGCATGCACCGGGGCAAACGGGGCCGTGAACCTTACTGTCACGCCAACAGGTTCCTACACCTACACTTGGTCTAATGGTGCTGCTTCGCAAAACCTGGCGAACGTTGCCGCAGGCAGCTACACCGTCACCGTCTCGGCTGGCGGGAACTGTACAGCAATAGCCAGCTATACCGTTCCGAACAACTCCGGTGCACCGAGCCTTGTTGCCATTTTCAGCAGCGCAACTTGCGGAACAGCGAACGGCAGCGTTAACTTAACCGTTTCACCATCAGGCAGTTATGGCTTCGCATGGTCAAACGGGGCGAGCACGGAAGACCTCGCCACCATTGCCCCCGGCAGCTACACAGTGACGGTCACAGGCGTCAACGGCTGCACCAGTTCCACCTCGGTGCAGGTGCAAAATTCGACGCCGAGCCTCCCACTCAGTGGCATCGCCATGCCGAACAGTTCCTGCCAATTGCCGAATGGCAGCATTGATTTGAGCATAGGTCAGACAGGCAGTTTCACCTATCAATGGTCGAACGGGGCCAGCAGCGAAGACCTCCAAAACATTGCCGCAGGCACCTATACCGTTACCGTAACACAAGGCGTAAACTGCACAGCCACAGCTAGTTATGATGTGTCAAACAACACGCCAGCACCTGTCCTGACGGCCACGCCTATGCCAGCCACATGCGGTTTGCCCACGGGCAGCATTGACCTAAGCGTGTCGCCTGGCACTGGCAACAGCTTTTCGTGGACGAGCGGGGCCAGCAGCGAAGACCTGCAAAACCTGCCCCCCGGCACTTACACCGTCACCGTGACAGGTGCAAATGGTTGCTCCGCAACGACCAGCATCAATGTGGCCGACACGCCTGCCGCTATCAACCCAACGGGCATTTCCATCCCGAACACCTCGTGTACCTTGCCGAATGGAAGCATAGACCTCTCCGTGGCACAGCCCGGCAATTTCAACTACCAATGGTCAACGGGCGCAACCACCGAAGACCTGCAAAACCTCGCCCCTGGCAATTATGCCGTCACGGTCACGCTTGGTTCGACTTGCTCCATTTCGGCAGACTTCACGGTTGAAAACGACTCGCCTGCCCCGCTCCTCGCAGGCATTGCGGTAGCTGCGACATGTGGGCAAGCCAACGGGGAAATTGATTTGACCATTACCGCCTCCATCGGCACCGACCTGCTTTGGTCGAACGGCCTCACAACCGAGGACTTGGCCGGCCTAGCACCCGGTTCCTATACCGTCACAGTCACGGCGGGCAATGGTTGCTCCGCAATGGCATCCATCCAAGTCACGAACCTGAACAGCAATTTCAGTTTGGTGGCTGCGTCAATGGCCAGCTCCTCCTGTGTTTCGCCCAATGGTCAGGTGCAGCTAAACGTTTCGCCGTCAGGTAGTTATGATTATTTGTGGTCGAATGGGGCAATGAGCCAAAACCTCCAAAACGTGCCCGCTGGCAACTATTCCGTCACCGTCACAGATGCCAGTGGCTGCTCCGACATTGAGACAGCAACCGTGACGGGTGCGGTGCAGCCAACGGTTGCAGTCACAGGGCCAGCGGCTGTTTGTGCAGCGACTGCCGCCGTTTTGCAGGCCGATGCTGGCTTCTCGAACTATGCCTGGAGCAATGGGCCAACCTCCCAAACCAACACCGTAGCACAGCCCGGCAACTACTTTGTCACTGCCACGGATGCCAATGGTTGCTCCGCAACGGCCAGTTTCACGGTCGGCACACTTCCAGCGCCCACGCCAAGCATCGCCGGGCCGACGGCCATTTGCGTAGGAGGCAGTGCTGATTTTACGGTCGGTGGCGGTGTTTTCAATCAAATCATTTGGAGCAATGGCGCTACTGCATCAAACATAATAGTGTCACAAGCAGGCACTTACGCTGTTACTGTAACGGATGCGAACGGATGCACGGGTATCGCTTCGCAAAACTTGAGCATAGGCAATTCCCTGCTACCCGCAATTGCCTTGGATGTGGATGGCTGTGCTCAAACAGCCCTACTCGATGCTGGCGTTGGCTACACCAATTACCTATGGTCGAATGGGGCAACAGGGCAAATACTCAACGTTTCCGCTCCCGGCAATTATACCGTCACCGTCAGCGATGGCAGTGGTTGCACGGGCGAAGATGCCGCCACGGTCAGTTTCCCAACGCTGCTACAGGTGCAGATTTCGGGGGCAAGCGCCATTTGCCTGGGTGCCAGTACCCAGTTTTCCGTACCGAATATTTATCCGCAGATCCTTTGGAACACGGGGGAGACGACACCCGCTATTTTGGCCTCACAGCCGGGCAGTTATGCCGTCACCATCACCGACACCAACGGTTGCACGGCCATTGACGACCATTTGCTGACGGTCGGCGGAAGCCTCGTGCCCGATATTGCGCCAGCACCCCCCACCTGTGATGGCACTGCGGTGCTGGATGCCGGGCCAGGCTATGCCACTTATCTTTGGTCAAATGGGCTGACCTCGCAGACGGTGACAGTTACGGCGGCAGGCACGTATTCTGTTACCGTAAGTGATTCACCATCAGGTGGTTGTAGTGGTTCAGCGAGCGAGGCGGTAAATTTCCCATCGCCGCCTCAGGTTCAGATTAATGGAGCGGAGAACCTTTGCGAAGGCGACGTGACGGACTTGGCTGCCACTGGCAATTTTGTGCAATACCTCTGGAGCACAGGCGAGGTCGCTCCGCAAATCAGCATCTCGCAAGGCGGCAGCTATGCCGTGACCGTGACCAATGCCCAAGGCTGTACGGCCACCAATTCGTGGTCGGTGGCACAGCTTTTTGACGCAGTCACCTACCTGCAAACCGTTTCCTGCGACCCGCTTGACACGGGCACGGTGGAGACGTTTTTCACTACGCTGGCTGGTTGTGATAGCATGGTAGTGACCACCACCACCTTGTCGCAGCCGATTACGGGCAGCCTTGAATTGCTGGTTTGCGAAGGCGAACTGGCCATTTACAACGGCGTGGGCATACCCGTTGGTGGCTCGCATGAGTTCGTTTTCACGGCGGCAAAAGGCTGTGATTCCATCGTAACCGTGAGCGTGGCAGCGCTCCCAGCGGTTAGTTTCGTGTTGTTGGCGAGCATCACCTGCTGGAACAAATCAGAAGGGCAAATCCAAGTTGAAATGATGGGCGGCACCGAGCCTTTCCAATACGCAATTGATGGTGGAGCACCCTATGGTTTTCCAGCATTTGTTCAATTGTCAGGCGGGCCACACACGGTCGTGGTGGAGGATGCGAACGGTTGCAAACATGCCGAGGACATCGTGGTGCCACAGACCAACCAATCCATTTTGATGGTCGAGGATGCCATTATCCCGTGCCCGGAGGGGAAAGCTAACATCCAGCCGATACTCCTTGCCGACCATCCCGAAGCGGTAGTTTGGACTTGGACTACTGGCTCCAATTTGCCCGAAACAGAAATCACGGATGAAGGCATTTACGGGGTGGAGGTGGACGACGGCTGCGAGGTGATCTCACGGGAATTTACGGTGGAATGGGACGAGGAATATCACCGCAATGAGTTCTTCTATGTGCCAAACAGTTTTTCGCCAAACGACGATGCCTACAATGACGAGTTTTTGGCTTACAAAGTGCCAAGCGTGGACCTACTTTCCTATGAAATGCACGTTTTCGACCGCTGGGGCGCAGAGATGTTCTACTCCAATGCCATTGATTGGGGCTGGAACGGCAAATACAGAGGCGAGCACATGCAGCCCGGTGTTTATGCATGGTTCATCAAGGCAAAGGTGCTAGTCTGTGGCCTTCGGGAAGTGGAGGTTTTCTTGAAAGGAGGGGTGACGGTGATGCGATAAATTGATTAGGTTCCCTTCGGGAATGACAAAAGATTGCGGATTGGCTGCATTCCCCTATTTTCGCCGCTCATTCACCATTCAAATCAAATGGAAAAAATCCATACCCTCATTGTTGAAGATGAAGCCATTGTGGCCCTTGATCTCGCCGACCGGCTGGAAGACATGGGCTACACGGTGGCAGGTACGGCGGCCTCTGGCGAGGCGGCCTTGCGCATTTTTGAGCGCAAGCCCGTGGACATCGTGCTGATGGACATCCACATCCAAGGCCCAATGGACGGCATTGATACCGCTTTGAAAATCAGGGAGTTGCGCCCTGTGCCACTCATCTACCTCACCGCCCAGACCGATGCGCCTACCGTCGAGCGGGCAAAAGCAACCTTCCCCTCAGCTTATTTGGCGAAGCCGTTCGATGAAAAAAACCTGCAATTGGCCATCGAAATGGCGCTGCACAATTTCGCCTTCCAAACGCCTGTGGTCGCACCTGCAAAACCTGAACTACCCGTCGAGAAAATCAGCCTCAACGCCGACAATATCCTGCGCACCGAGGCGGCCATTTTCATCAAACAGAACTACAAGTTCGTGAAGTTCAAGCCCGAAGACCTGCTCTACTGCCAGGCCGACGGCGTCTATACCGACCTCATCACAAAGGAGAAAAAATACACCCTGCGCCTCACTTTGCAGCAGGTGGTGGACAAGCTGCAATTCCCCCCGCTGGTCAGGGTTCACCGCTCCTATGCCATCAATCGCCTGAACATCGAGAGCTTCACCGACCAAGACGTGACGGTAGGAAGTGTGGAAATCCCGGTGGGGGCGAGCTTTCGGGAGGAGTTTTTGGGTGGGTTCCAGTTTTCTTAGGTTTAAATGGTTTATTGGGTTTAAAATGGTTAAATATTTACCGAACAAAACCCACGTTACGATTAAACATCCTATACCAATTAAAATGCGCCTTTTCCTTCTCATTTGCCTCGCAATGGCTAGCCATGCCCTCGTTGCCCAGCAGTCCCTGTTGGACAGCCTGTACGCCAGTTTTGCGTTGGCGAGAACGGACAGCGCCAAGTTGGAAGCGGCTTTTGCCATGTTCGATGGGCTGGAGATGAACCAAACGGATGAAATGAAGGCCATACTCGACACCACGGAGCATTGGGCCAAGGAGGTGGTGGGCGGCAACATGGCCGTGCGTTGGGATTCGCACCGAGGCAATTGGCACTATGGCCTCGGCGACATGGAAAAAGCCTATCAAATTGCCATGGACTGCGCCCGCAATTTCAAGGTGATGAAGGACACCACGCACTATTGCGAAGCGCTGTTTCTTGCTGGCACGGCATTGTCCGAGTTCAATCCTAAGGCGGCGATTGGCATCATGGACGAAGCTGTGGCGATTGCCAAATCCCTGAACAACGACCAACTTTTGGCCAATTGCTTGACAAACTTGGCATACGCCCTCGAAATGGCCGATTTGAACCGAACCGAGCGTTACGCCAGGACGATTGAGGCGTCTTTGTTGACCTGTAAGAAAATGGACTTCCTGCAAGGCATTCTCATCAACAACTATAACCTGGTAGAGTACCACTGTTCGCAGCGGCAATTTGCCAAGGCAAGGGAGCGCATTGCGGAAATGGAGCATTACCTCAAGGGCAGCGATGACGAAGAGGCATTGGCTTTCCCGATTGTTTCCGAAGGAAATGTGCTTATGGCGGAGGGCAATTTTGAAGCGGCGCTGCCAAAGATTGAGATGGGGTTCAACACCATGAAGAAGTTGGGCATTTGGGACGGGCAGTGGGAGTTGTACCCGATTTTGATTGAATTGTACAAAAAAACGGGGCGCTACCGGCAGGCTTTCGAGTTTCTCGAAAACTATGAAACCATGCAGGATTCCATGATTTCGCTGGAAAAGAACAAGACCGTCCAAAACCTCCAGACACGCTACGAAACCGAGAAAAAAGAAGCCCAAATCGCTGCGCAACAAGCCGACCTCGCCCGCAGCCGCAAGGAAAAATGGGCTTTGGCGGGCGGCTTGGTGCTGCTTGGCGGGCTGTCCGTGCTCTTCTGGCGGCAGCGCCGTAAAACGCAGGCCGCCAACCTGGAACTGGCCGCCAGCAATGAACAAATCCAGCAAAAGAACCAAAAGCTCGACCTGCTCATGCGGGAGCTGCACCACCGGGTGAAGAACAACCTGCAACTCGTGAGCAGCCTGCTGCGCCTCCAGTCCCGGCAGGTGGGCGACGGGGCGGCTTCCGTGGCCATCAAGGCGGGGCAACTGCGGGTGGAGGCTATGTCGCTCATCCACCAGCGGCTGTACCGGGAAGAGGGCATCACGCTGGTGAACATGCAGGAGTTCACGCAGGATTTGGTGGAGAAAATCGCCTTTGCCTTTGGCCACCGACTGGAGGAGATGGACTTAAAATTGAGTTCCAGCCCACTGACCTCGACGTGGACAAAGCCATGCCCATGAGCTTGATTCTCAACGAGTTGCTGACCAATTCCTTTAAATATGCCTTTGGCGAAACGGCTCGCCCCGGGTTGGAAATCAGCCTTGTGCAGCAGGGCGACAAGCTCCGCTTCCACTACGCCGACAATGGCCCCGGCCTGCCCAAAAACGCCGATGGAACGGGGTCGTTTGGCGCTAAATTGATTGCCTCGCTGAGTGGGCAATTGGGTGGCCAGGCTAGGCAGTGGAACGAGGGAGGGGCGAGGTTTGAGTTGGTGTTTTAGCGATGGGTTTTCTTGACAGCTTTCCGAAAGTTGTGAACTTTCGGAAAGCTGTCAAGAAGTTTTCATCCTTGCCCCTTCTCCAAACTTAAAACATACTCCAACTCCGTCCTGAGTTCTTCCTCATTGGGCAGGTAGAGTTGGTATTTGGAAACAAAGAGTTGGCTGGTCATGCCGTAAGTGGCAAACTCCACCAGCAGTTCATCCTTTTCACGGGTGAGAATGATGCCAATGGGCAGGTTGTCGCCCTCGAAGAACTCTTCTTTGGCAAAATAGCCTAGATAGGCGTTCATCTGCCCGATGTCCCGGTGCTTTACTTCGTCAATTTTCAGGTCAAGCAGCACAAAGCAGCGCAAGAACCGATGGTAGAAAACGAGGTCAACCCGATGGCGTTTGTTGTTGATGGTGATGCCGTATTGCCGCCCAACGAAGGTGAAGCCCTTGCCGAGTTCCAGCAGAAAAGATTGCAGGTTGTCGAGCAAGCGGGTTTCCAGTTCCTTTTCCGACACCTGATATGGCTCAGGAATTTTCAGGAACTCGAAAACATAGGGGTCTCGCAAGAGGTCTTCAGGGCGCTCAATTGCTTTCCCTTTGCTCGCCAGTTGCAGTACCCCGGCCTTGTCTTGAGAAGCGGCGAGCCGCAAGAACAGGGCGCTGCTTTTTTGGCGCTTCAGTTCTCGCACGGTCCAGCGTTCAAGAATGGCCTGTTTTTCATAGAAACTGCGTTCGAGGTCGTGGTCAATAAATAACAGTTCCACGTAGTGCCCCCAATTCAATTGGTCAGACAAAAGTGAGGCATCGGGGTATCGAACATAGCATAACCGCATGGAAATCAAGTTAGTACGACTGAATCCCCTGCCCAATTGGTCAGACAAGTCCCTCGAAAGGCGCTCTAAAACCTTCGAGCCATAAACAGCTTTTTCATGGCCTGCCTGCTCAAATTCGACGATATGCCTGCCTATTGCCCAATAGGTCAACACCATTTCGGGGGCCTTGATAGCGCGGCTGATGGTGCTTTTGATTTGCTCGACCAGCGTTTGATAGTTGTTTTGAACTTCCATATTCTTTGAATAAACAATAGCACCCCAAAGCTAAGTGTATGTTTTGAATTGCCTAAACAATCGTTTCTGCTACTTACCATTCCCTTTTTCTTCGTTTCATTTACAATTTCCCACCATTCACCACACCCACAACTCGATTCGTTTACAAGCTTCCACCTGACCTTTTTCCTGCCACCATATTTGTATCGAAATCAAATGAAGAATTGGGTATGGCTACCCTATGGTGTGAAGTGAGTTTAACCCCAATGACCAAGCTTTTCTTTCATCTTTCAAATTCAATTATCACATGAAAATTTCTACATCAAAAAATCTTATTGCTTTGGTTTTCAGTGTATTGGCGGGTTTTTCGGCCTTCGGCCAAACAGCCATCACCATCACGGCGGCAGACATGCCTGTGCCGACGGGGCCGTACAACTTGGACAGAATCACGGGCTTGGTGCCCAATGCCGTGCCCGCTACCAATGCTGTTTGGGACTATGCCACGGCCTTCGGGAACATGCCAGACATAGCGGATTTCAACCCAGAGTTCATCCCATTTTTCTTGGATGCGGGCGTGGATGTTTACAGGTTATTGTTCAAGAACCTGAACCCCAATTTCGGCTACGAAATCTACCAAGAATTTGACTTCAACGCCAACGGCATTGACGACATCGCCGTGGACGTGGTGGAACAGAACTACACCCTCCAGCCCTTCACGGGCAATATCAACGACAGTATTTTCATACCCGCCCAAAGCAAAATCGTGAGTACGCCGAGGCGCATCGTCGAGTTCCCATTCACGGCCAACAGCGCATGGTCTTCGAGCAGCCGACGGGTGACGGATATGGTCTTCAATATCCCTGCTTTCGGCCTCAATTACGCACCTGTGCAACACGCCTACACTTGGGTGCGCCACGATAGCATCGTCGGTTGGGGCAAAATGCGGGTCTATACTCCCGACGGCCCCAGCATTGACTACGACGTGCTGATGGACAAAATCAGCGAGCATACCGTGGACAGCTTCTACCTGAATGGTACACCTGCTCCAGCGGCCCTGCTCACGGCTTTTGGCGTAGACCAAGGGCAAAAAACCGAGGAGACCTACCGCTACAATTTCTACCGGAAAAGCAGCTTTGGCTACTTGGCCAGCTTCTACTACGAGACCGACGAGACCTTCACCAATGTGTTCAACGCCTTCATCGGCACGGATGGGCTGGAGACTGCGCCCCCATCGGCGACCGTGGAAAATATAAGCTACGCAACCGTGCTTTACCCCAACCCATCGGCGGGCAGCGAGTTGAATATTAAGCTCATGGGCGGCCAGTTTGAGCTGGGCAGCTACGAGGTGTTCGATGCAATGGGAAGGCTGGTGAAGCAAGGCCAACTGCAAGCCAACGGCAGTGATGTTCAGGTCCAAATGGGCGAGCCATTGCGAAGCGGCAACTATTATATCCAATTGAAAGACAAGCAATTGCGCAGCATTGCAACACAACAATTCGAGGTGATAAATTGAATTTGAAAACAGCGGAGAACGGCTTGGATAAAAGCAACTGGACAAATTTGTAGGTGGAAACATCGTTTATTCCGGCCTTCTCCGCTTCTTTGTGTTCATTTTTCAAAACAAAAAAAATCAAACGACGATGAAAATCAAAATCTATCAGTTCGCAGGGTTAGTATTCGGCATCACCGCCCTTCTTTTTTCATGCAAGCCAAGTGGCAGCGTCCCTGCTTCTTGGCAAAAATTCATGGACTGCGCCAACACGGCTTGCGTGGCCGAAGTGGTAGCTGTCAAGGACGACTACCTGAATGACCCCAAGCCGCTTTTCGAGGAGTTCATCAAGACCGATGAGCGTGGCGAAGACCATTTCGTGGGCTGGCTCTACATCCTGCGGGACAGTGTGCTGAACAACTCCAGCTACGGCCCTACGATGGACAGATTCAACATGCAACAAGCGCTCATCAACAAGAGCCGGGAGTTTGAAAACGACCCAAAATACGGCACTTGGGCCAAGTCCGTCATCGGCGAACTGGAATTGCTGGCCATCGCCTCTGAACTAGAAGATGACATCGTGGAGCACATGAGCATCACGGGCACCTACACCTACGAGCTGCCCAAGAACGCCGGCTCCGGGGAACTCAAGATTTACCCATCCGACGACGGCACGGTGCGCTATGCCATCATGGTGGTAGGCCCACCGCCTGCCCACAACCAAGGCACGATGGAAGGCAAGGCCCCTTTCAAAGACAATGTCATCACCATAACGAACACGGATTTCGGCGGCAAATGCGTCATAGAAATTACCATCACCGACGGGGAAGCCGTGGTGAAGACCCTTTCTGGTGGCCCATCCGAGTGTGGCTTTGGCAACAATGTGATGGCCGACGGCACCTACAAAATGGTGGATGATTTAAACCCGTTCATGGCGGAAGGCGGCGATGAAGTGCCAACTACTTTGGAGGGCATTTGGGTGAGCACTACCGACCCGAAATCGGAGGTGGCCATCGGCAATGGGAAGTACGTAGAAATCTATGATACCAAGGAAGTGGGAAGCTACTCATTCCGGTACTTCAAGGTATGTCCAGGCGATTGCAACCCGATAGCCAAAACGCCTTGTATCCAGGTGAGGGGGCAGGACGATGTCTGCTATACAGTAGTGAAAACAGACGGCAAAACACTGGAGCTGTCCATGATTGGCGGCAAAGGCAATACGCTGGTTTACAAGGCAAAGAAATAGGTTTTCTGCATTGTAGATAGTCACTTTTAAAATTGATGCTTGGGTTGGTCATTTGAGCAGGCCTTTTCGAGAGGAGGGGTTATCAAACCCCGGCGTTCCGGGACACCGGGGTTTGACGACCCCTCCTCTCGAAAAGGCCTGCTATCTACTTTGAATACGTTCATCTATAAAATCTTCTTCATCGTTGTCGGTAGGGTGTGCGCATCCTACCGAATTTTAATTTTTATCAACATGAAACAATCACTCATTCCCCTCCTTTTCGCTGCCCTGTTTTTTGCCGCCTGCGGCGAAAAACCTGCGCCAACGCCCGAAGCGCCTGCCGCTACCGAGCCAGATTTAAGCATCATCATCGGTGAAAAAATCGGCCTCATCACCCCCGCCAATTGCACACAAGAGGGCATTTTGGCTGCCTATGGCAAGGATGCAAAGGTGGATTCCATCTATCTAATTGACGGCATGTACGGGGAAGGTGTCGTGCTCTTCCCAGACAATCCACGGCGCAAGGTTTCGGTTTTTTGGGACAACCATAACGACCCAGGGCGTCCCGCCTTCATTCGAATTGATGGCGACAGTACGGGCATCACCGACTGGAAAACAGCGGAAGGCATAACATTGGGCACCCCGCTCGCCGAATTGGAAAAACTGAACGGGAACGCCTTTGAAATCTCCGGCTTTGGCTGGGACTATGGGGGTTATGTGACAGACTGGAAGGGCGGAAAATTCAACATCTCCCTCGGAATCAGGATGGCCCCCACTGCCGACGAGGCTTCCGCAAAAGTCTCCGGCGAAGGCGGTTTCAATTCCCAAAACCCCGACATGCAGGCCGCCAAGCCCGTCGTTACGAGGATGGAGTTCCGTTTTTTGGCCAATGAAAAACTTCCTGATTGCATTGCTGCACTGGTTGCCGCCGACAAGGAGCAAGGCAGGATGAATGTCCTGAAGTTAAACCTGAACGGAAGCGACCATTATTGGCTACAAAGCGGCGCTGCGGCCTACGATGGCATTGAGTACGTCTATCAAGTCATCAAGGATGGCAAATGCGAGGAGGTCTGCCAGATGGGCGGCATGAGGATGCCCCCACCCTGCCAAAAAGTCTATGAAGGCAAGCAGTGGGAATTGGTTTGGGAGGAGAAGTGAAGGTAGTATTTGGAATTTGAGAAATTAGGAGATTGAGGGCTTCCAGTCATTGGCTCATGCCGAGGTGGAAGCCCTCGGTATATTTGGGGCAGTGGTTTAAGCCAACAACCAACGGCCAACAACTTCATGCACGACCTGTCCCGATTTTTCGGGAAATCTTGGCGATGTGGGCATCAACTGACATTTACCCTCCTAAGCCTCCGTTTTCCCCTTCAGCAATCCAAGCTTGCCTGCAGCATCTTTCACCCAAATTACCCAAACCACCACCAATCCAGGGTAAATTGCCACAACGCCTATATTGTAGTATATGGCATCTGCGAACTGGAAATGGTGGAAGTGCATGACGGCACGGGTCATGCCGCAGCCAAAGCACTCCACGTCGAAAAAAGCTTTTGAAGGGCAAAGCTCTATCCCCGTGTTGTCGAAGAAATCGCCGGGGAGCAGCCAAAGCACAAGGGGGGCGAGCAACAGCAAAGCAAGCCAAATATGGGTTTTGTATTTTTTCATTCCTGAAAAGTTGTTGAATAAAAAAGCGGTAAACAAAAGCACAGGGCTTTCATTTACCGCTTTATTGCAAGTGCTTTTAGGCAAGAAGTGGATTAGTTCTTTCCGCCGCCGTAGTAATCGCCCATTCTAGCGAAAGCATGGATGACACCTGGAAGCCAGCAAAGCGCCATTAGGAGGAGGTTAACCCACCAGTTTTTGCCTTCGAAGTCGTCCATAACGCCCATCAAAATCCAAGAGAAACCGAGGATTGCCCCCACGATGTAAAGTCCTTTTGGGATATCAGGGTCGCCTTTCAATTGCTTCTTTACAATCTTCTGGGCAGCCTTCAATTGGATGGTCTGCTTCAATGTCATCCGTTTGCCGGTCATTTCCTTGTACTTCTTGGGCGTAAGGCTGAGGAAATTGGCCAAACCCATATCCGCCATTTCTGGGGTCAGGGCCTTCATTTCTGGAGAATCGCCGAAATCGGCAGTCCAGTTTCCTTGTACGGATGCGGCATTCAGGTTAAGGCAGAGAAGTGCCAGCGCAAAAAAGGTTAAGATTTTTTTCATAAAAAAATGATTAAGGTTTAAATGTAGATTTTTCTCCGGCCAAAATTAGTCACAAGGTTGAAAGCAAAAAATTTGAGCCGGATTATTTTTTGATTAAAAATTGCTGCTATATGTGGCTAGTGAAAATTTTGCCGCCTCACTCAGCAAAAACATAACGGACGCCGAGGTTGCCGTAAAGCCCCCTAAAGCCATTAACATAGCCGTTGATGAAAATATTGGGCACCCAATCCAAGGTGATGCTCAAAGGGATGTCCTCCACTTTATAGTCCAACCCGACATAGCCTTGTATTGAAACGCCCAAATTGTCCCCAGCGTCGAGCAGGTCATTATCGTAGCGGTAGAACTGCAGCCCAGCACCTGCCCCCACATACCACTGCAGCCCGTCCACGCCTTCCAGGTCGAAATGGACCTGGTAGGCACCATTGGCAGAGAACCAACCGTACCGGGCGAACCCACGGTAACCGCCGTACAATTCTATGGCATTGTTGCCAGCAACAAAAGTCTTGAAGGAGACGGCCCAAGGGTAGCCCACTCGCGCTCCAATCGCAGATTTATAGTTTTGGGCAGTGAGGGCTGAGGCCCCGAAAAAGGTTACAAGGCTGATAACCAACAGAATAGATTGTTTTTTCATTTGAGTAAGTTTATGTTTGTCGAAAAAATTGTCACCCAAAGTATCATCAGGTGTCACAAGCGCATAGGGAATAGGCGGGAAACAGCTTTGTTCAGCATTGATAAGAAGCGCTCGCAAATGCTGATTACAGCGTCAAAAGTAATGACAAGTGCCAAAGCTCAAACAATTGAGCAACTTATTTTTTGGAAAAAATCCGGTTAAGTATTTTTTGGGTGATGAGATAGGTCGGCTTCACGCCCTCCTCTCCCAAGCTGCCAGAGGCCAGCGTATGCCCCGTCAGCAGCGGGTTGTCCGAAGCATAATAGGCGTAGCGAAGCACCACGTTTTCACTGATGTTCTTCCTGATTTTGGAGGCCGCTTGGATAGCCTTTTGATAGTGCGCCCCCTCCATTTCAAGCCCCACGGCCCGCCATGAAGAACGAAGGAAATACCGAAGGATGTCCTTGTTCTGCAAGCTGGTACCCAGTACGGTGATCATCGTGCCCTCTTCTACCTGCAGGCCGTTCCCCTCGAAGTCTTCTTTCTTGAAATCGTTCTCAAATGGGTAGTTGTCCGCTGTGCCCTCGAACACGTGCGCCGTGGGCACCATGATGTCGCCCTTGCCCCCTTCGAGGATGCCCGCCTTTCCCATGATGGCGATGGAAGCGACACGAAGGGGATTGCGGATTGCGGATTGCGGATTGGGGGAAGTGGAGGGGGATGTGTCCTCTTTTGGGTTATAACTGAAATGGGCCATTTGATCGGCCTCCAATCCGAAATCCGAAATCCCCAATCCGAATTCGAATGGTTTCAACAGTTCGTCCATCACCTCGTACGCCTGCTCGCCGAAGGCATAGTCCATGACGAGCAGTAGCGGTTCTTGCTCCGCAACCAAGTCGGCGTCCCAACCGATTTCTGGCGCAAGTCCTTCCTGCCTAACCTGCTCTGTGTCAATGATTTGCACGGCAATGTTCGTGCCGCTGGTGTCGTCGAGTTGGTACATGCCGTGGCGGGCCGCAAACTCCTCCACCCGATGACGAAGGTCCATGCTGTCCTCGTGGCTGAGTTGGCGGGCCAGTGCCTCCATGCCCATGCTGCTGGGCTTGGTCTTCGTTGCGCCGAAGGCGTAAAGGCAGTTCATCACGCTGTGCGGGTTGGAACTGATGATGTGGATGGGCCGCTCCAGCCAGCCTTTTTGGTGCAAAAACTGCTTGATATTGTCTGCCCACAGGCCGCCGAAGATGTGGTGGCCGATTTTCTCACGCAGCGCTGCCGAGAAAGTGATTTCCCGGTCGTCCTTGTCCAGTTCTTCTTCGATGGACAGCTTGCCCATCCAATAAACGATATGAAAAAGGCTGTTCACCCGGCTCGCCATCTCGAATCGCTTCACTGCCGACAGCGTCTCCTCGAAGGTGCGGCCTAGCAGCCCGCTCAGGTAGGTGCAGGCGACCTCCCGGTTGATGGCGTCTCCAGATTGCTCCTGCTCCACCACTTTTTCGAGGTTGTGCCAGTCCCGCTTCTTGCGGCCACGGGGGTCGAGGGCATTGCGGCGGATTTTCTCCGCCTCGATGTACAGGAAAGTCAAGTGCGTGAGGATGTCGTAAATATCGGAGCGGCCATTGGTCAGTTCAACGAACATCTGCTCTTCGTCAATGCGATAGCAGTTGCGGCGGCGCTTGGGCGGTATGATGGGCGTGAAGCCCGAATGCTCGAAGCCTTCCTTCGTAATGAGCCGGATGAAACGGCACTCTTCGATGCCTTGCGGCAACCGCTGGAAAATGTACAGCAGCCCCTCCAATTCCACCCGTTCCGGGTCGGCGATGGAGCCGTATATCTCTGGCCGCAACACCATCAGCGCCTCAATCATCGCCTCGCCGCTCACCCCCAGCGGCTTGTACCCGCCCCGGATGAACAGGTGCCTCATGCTGATGTAGAGTTGTTGGATGGCGGCCCTCGATTGTTGGGCACGGGTTCTTTCTGCTGTCATCTTGCGTTATTTTGCCCGCAAAGGTCTTAGGTTTGGGCGTATTGTCCTAACTTTTTGTCTTCTGACAACAGCGGAACCGCCCAGGTAATGGGTGTATGCCCTTGTCATTGTCGTAGGCAAGCCGCAAAACCACGAGGGAAGTCCCGTTTGCCATCTGTTTTGTAAGAAAGTCCATTCTCAAAAACAACACACTTCCCGTATTCCATCATTTTCATTAGCTTTGGCCCCAATTATTGCCAAAGGCAAGTAAAAAACAAATACCGTGAACAGAATCTCCCCCCTGCTGCCGCTGCTTGTCAGCCTCTTCCTTCCACATGTTCTTGCTGCGCAAACGCCGAATTATACCGCCAATGACCTCGTGCCCGCCTACCATGGTGGCTACCACTACGGCGTCAACCTCGGTGCCTATTATTTCTGGACCGACCAGCAGTTGGCCGATATTGCCGCAGGCAACCCAGCCCTGAAAGTGCCCGGCGTTGGCGTCACCTCGCTGCGGCTCTCGCTGCCAGAGGGCTTCGTGGACTATTGGGGCTACGACATCCGCATTGATGCCTTCCAGCATTACGAATCATTGGGCATCAACGACAACGTGGTGTTTGTAGGCTACCCCGCCGAGCAGCACCGTGACCCGACCGAGCCTTGCCCCGGCGTGCGCTCGGAAATGTTCGCCAACCTGTACGAACCCATCTGGGACAACGGCGAGAACGGTACCCCCGTGAACGAGAACAATTTCTACGCCGTCTATCTCTGGAAGCTCGTGCAAGCCTATGGGGGCTACGCCCGCTACTGGGAAATCTGGAACGAACCCGATTTCGACTTCGTCGGTAAATCTTCCCTAAAACCAGGCGAACCCGGCAACTGGTGGGAGTACAACCCGGAGCCTTGCGACTACGCACTGCACGCCCCCGTTCAGCACTATATCCGCATGTTGCGCATCAGCTATGAGGTCATCAAATCGCTCTACCCCAACGACTATGTGGCCACGGGCGGCCTCGGCTACCCCAGTTTCCTCGACCTCATCCTGCGCCAGACCGACAACCCCGACCAGGGAAAAGTCACCCCCGAATACCCGCTCACGGGCGGCGCCTATTTCGACGTGCTCAGCTTCCACAGCTACCCGCACATAGACAACAGCCTACGGGAATGGAGCAACGACATCTTCGATTTCGTCTATTTCCGGCACTCCGACCGCTGCGTGGACGGGATGCTGCGCCTCAAGGGCGAGTTCGATACGGTGCTGCGCAAATATGGCTACGAGGGCACGACCTACCCCGAAAAGCATTGGATCATCACCGAGAGCAATATCCCACGGATGGAGGTGGACGAATACCTCGGCTCCGACGAGGCGCAGGTGAACTACCTCATCAAGAGCGCCGTGGCCTGCCAGCAGAACAGCGTTGACCAACTGCACGTCTATCAGCTCGGCGACATCGAAACGGAAAAGGACGCCCGCAGTGAGTTCCACCTGATGGGCCTCTACACCGAACTGGATTCCGTGGCCAAGTACGAGCAGCAGCGCACCCAAGCGGGCATCGCCTACGCCACGGTGAGCCACTTGCTGTACGGCACCACCTACGATGCCGACCGCACCGCCCAGCTGAACCTGCCCTCCAGCATCCGGGGCGGGGCCTTCCACCACCCCACCGAGGGCTATACCTACGTGCTCTGGGCCATGACCAGCAAAGACCGCTCGGAAGCCGCCAGCGCCAGCTACAGTTTTCCCAGCAGCTTCAACGTGAAAACCCTGCACCGCCGCACCTGGGACTACGCCGAACGTGCCATCACCACCGTCGTGCCCGCCGATGCGGTGCAACTCACCGGCTCGCCCATCTTCCTGCGTGACCGCAAGGACGAGCACCAGACCGACGGCCCTACCCGTACTACATTGGCTTGCTCGCCCAACCCCTTCAGCGGCCCCCTGACCATCCAGCTAGAACTGCCCGACGCCACCAACGCCAGCCTCGCCCTCTACGACATGACGGGCCGGGTGGTGCAGCGCTATTTCACCGATGAAAAACTGGCAGAAGGCCAGCACCGCTTCACCATCCAGCATGGCGGACTGGCAAATGGGGTCTATATCGTGCGGCTGCAACTGGAAGGGGGCACGAGCTTGGAGGAAAGGGTGGTTTGTTTGGGGGAGTAGCTTCCTGGATACAAGGTTTGAACTATCGGTAAGAGTGGGTAATTTTGGTTTTTCCAAAACACCGATTCCCGCAGATTTTGCGAAAATTCATGTACCCAATTGACAAAACCCTATGTCGCTCCGTTTTTCTGGGATTTTCAAGCAACCTGATGCTGGCATTGCGCCGATGCCGACTTGGAAGCAATTGCTGCCAAGTCCCGTTAAAATTGCCTACCACCTCACCAAGGAGCGATTGCGTGATATAAAATCAGGCGCCTATTTCAAGTTCGTCAAGCCAAGTCTGGCGTTCCTGCCCCATTCCATCGAGTTGGTTCAGCCGATAGTCCCCAATGGCTTGGCTGCACAACAAACAACAGAATTTTCGGCTGGCCGCCGCTTTCCATCAATACCGTCACGTTGCGGCCCCATCAGGTTTTTTCATTTTGGAAAACGATTGGCAATCCAACGGCAAAGATGGGATTCAAAAAAGGCAGGAACCTCGTGAACGGACAGGTCAACGAAACTTACGGCGGCGGGCTTTGCCAGCTTTCTGGTATCCTTTACCACACTTCGCTGCTGGCCGGGCTGGCCGTTCTTGAGCGCCACAATCATTCCGTGGATTTGTACGCCAATGGCGAACAGCGCTTCACCCCGCTCGGAGCCGATGCCACGGTGGCCTTTGGGTACAAGGATTTGAGGGTGGCCAACCCATTCGGTTTTGCCGTGCGGTTTGAGGTAGAGGTCGTGGCGGAAACACTGGTCTGCCGTTTGCGAAGCGAAAAACCGATTCCGGCGTTGGAAATTGAATTCAACGGGGTTAGCAAAAACGGAATGGTTGAGGTCGAGACCATGAAGCGATTGTCCACGGGTGAGCTACAACAGGTTGGCAGGTCTGTTTATCGAGTGCCATAATCCAGGCGATGGGATGAAGTACTTGCCACAAGCTGTTATCGCTCTTTTCCGTACTTTTGTATCCCCATACGCAAATCGTTTCAGACTTTTACTTCAAAACATCAAGGCATACGCATCCTTAAATTAATTGGCTATATGAGCTTAATACTCGTTAAGGCCGCACCTGCAAAGGCCAGGCCCATCAACCTTTACCTGATCCCTGGCATGGCCAACGACCATCGGCTTTTCGATGAGTATCTTTTCGACACAACGCTGGTGCGGCCCACCGTACTGCATTGGCCAGCTTGGCAGGAAAACGTTTTGCCGATTATGCAAACTGCTGATTCAGCAGGTGGACATGGCCCCGTTCCCACCGCTGTTGGGGTTCTCGATGGGCGGCATGCTGGCGCAGGAAATGAGCAAGACCATACAACCGGAGGCCATTATCATCGTGTCGTCGGTAAGGCCGCCAAGCACTCCCTTCGAACAAGGGTGGGCAAATTCTTGTCCATTTACCGTTTGATATCGGAGGGGATGGTCAAACGGGCATCTGGCTGCAAGTGGTTCTTCAAGCAAATTAGGGAAGCAAAGCATGTACGGCTTTACCAGTCCATGGTGGCTGCCACTGGGGCCAAGTTCTTAAAATGGCAAATCTGCGCCACGGTGCATTGGGACTACGCACCCAGCCCGACTTCCCCGCAGCTATACCATATTCATGGCGAAAGGGATAAGGTCATCCCCTTGCGCAAGGGTGCCAAGCCGGACGTGGTCATTCCAGGTGGTTCGCATGAAATCATCGTGAACGAAATGGCACAGATAACCAAACTGGTAGAGGGCTATATCAAATCATTCCACTCACTCTAACCTGCCTCCCGTTGTCGCAAGTGTTCTGCTTTCACAATCAAGCAGTGCCTTCGTCCTTAAATTACCCCACAGTTCGAGCCAGTGTTGAGCGCAGCGGCACTGGCAGGCCGCTACTACACCGCCTGTGCCGCTTCACTCAACACTGGCTCGAAGACGCTATGATTTTCGCAAAGGGCGGGGCTTTTGTTTCAGTTAGTCTTTGTTTGTAAATCAAAACCACCATCCACCATAAAAACTCAAAAACACCCCGTCAACCATCCCCTCCAAATCCTGCTATCGCAGGTACGCAGCGGCAAAATCGCCATCCCAGAAATCCCGCTGTCGCCCCCTTATCCTATCAATTAAAAAACACCAAAAGCACGTGTGCAAGCTGCACTTGCACACGTGCTTTGATCCAACATTTATCCGCCACCTACCACAATTCATGGCTCACGCCCAGCAGCCACACACCGACTAGCAAGCTCTCACAGCGCTGGCCGCAACACGATTTTGCCCTTCGGCAGGGCAGGCAGGCTTGCCTTTAGTTGAATGCCTAAAATGGCGCTAGGAACAAGGGCAAAGGCAAATATCGTCATCCACCATTGGCCTGTGAAGCCCGCTACGAGAATTATGGCCATCATGAGGTAAAACTGAATTACCATCTTTCCGACGTTCAATTCATAGGTTTTCATGACTGATTCATTTAATTGCTGGTCAACTCAACCAGTCCCCAAAGATGGCCCGTTTTCCAAGGCAAGCTGTTATGCTATATTGTGAAATGCTTACATAATTAGCAGGTAGATGGTCAGGCACTGGCTCATGTTTTTGACCAATCGCCATATTAGGTTAATTAGCTGCAAATACCAAGACGATCGAGCCCCACCCTACCGCCTATCCCAAACCGTAATCACCCGCTGCCCCGCTGGGGCCTGAACACGTAGAAGAGGGTGTCCATTGCCTTGGCAGCAACCAGGGTAGCAATCGGCTCATCAGGCATGGCTTCTTCCCAGAGTTCGTCCACATCCGACAGGTCTTCCACGGTATGGTAGGGGAGTTCTTGAAAGCCCTCCCCATCGCCATCGGATGCAAGGGAACTCGAAAAGGCCCTTGGAGCCATAGCCCAAAAGCTGCAGTAATCGCCGCCAGCGCAGGGCCAGTACCAGTTTTGGTGCTTGAAAATGGGCGGTGTGGTGCGTTCGAGCAGGTCGGTGATTTCACCGGCCTTGTTGCTCACTGCCTTGGTGGACTTCTCGGGCTTGCGCAACTGCAATTGGTGTTTAAGTGCTTCAATATCGCCCTCGCAGGTGTAACTGTCTTGCGCCAGCAATTTGGCCGACAAAAGGCATTCAGGGCAAATGGCGTTGAACCGGTCGGTGCCGAGGAAGGCAGTGCCATCGAGGCAGGTTTTTCGGCTTCGCAAAGGTGCATTTGCAGGAGCGGCAAGCCACTGGGCAAATCGTTCGGGTTGTTGGAAGTATTTGAACTGCATGTTTGTGAATTGGGCGTGGAACAAAGATGGTGGCATTGACCGAACCCGTGGGGCTTGGGCGATGAGGTCAGTTATGTGCGGGTGGTGGTGCAATGATGCACTAATATACTGCGAGCCGCCAAGTTTTCCCAAAAAATCGGGACAGTTCGTGCATGGTTGATAAGGGTTGATGTAGTTGATATGGGTTGATAATCAACCAAATCAACGCTTATCAACCAAGGTACTTATGCCCAAAATTTGGCGGGTTGAGCTATAGCTTTCGGCGTTGAGAAAAATGATTTGCGAGAAGTGGTCGGATGGGGCAACTACACCAACTCCGCCTCCACCTTAATCTCACAATTCAGCAACTTTGAAATTGGGCAGTTCTTCTCCGCATCGGCCACGCACTCGGTGAACTGCTCGGCGCTGATGCCGGGCACGGTGGCCTTGAGCTGAAGCAGCGACTCGGTGACCGCCCCATTGTCGAGGGAGATGGTACATTTGGTCTCCAAACTGGTTGGTGTGAAACCTGCTCCACCTAGCACGAAGGAGAGCTTCATGTTGAAGCAGCCAGCGTGGGCAGCCGCAATGAGTTCCTCCGGGTTGGTGCCGATGCCGTCGGCAAAGCGGGTGTTGTAAGAGTACTGTGTCTGGTTCAGCACGGTACTCTGGGTGGTGAGGTGCCCCGTGCCTTCTTTGCCGGAGCCTTCCCAAGCGGATGTTGCGTTTCTTTTGATGGCCATGTTCGATTGTTTTTGATGTGAAAGGTGGATATTTGGATTTGCAAACCATAACTGCTTAGGAGGGTGTGGGAGGAGAGAGAAAAAATTTCATTTTTTCTCTCTCCTCCCACATTTTGGGGAGTTTTTTGGTAAAAATTGAAAATTTTTCCCCAAAAAACTCCCCCTGCTAAGCAGTTACTGCAAACCTAAGAATTGTAAGCGGAATAAAAGGGTTAAAAGGTTATACAGGCAATGTTCGCTGCACCTTTTCAACCGCTTAAAACCTACGGTAAAAATGACCACCAACCTCCATATCCTCGTCCTCGCAGCAGGTGCATCCACCCGTCTCGGCCAGCCCAAGCAATTGGTGCGCATGGAGGGCCTGACGTTGCTCGAACGTACCTGCCAAACAGCCCTTTCCATTGAAAACCGAGGCGTCACGGTCGTACTCGGTGCCCATTGCGGAGCGATAAGGCCAGCCGTGGAGCACCTGCCTGTGAACATCGTGGTCAACGAAAACTGGGCATTGGGCATGGGTACCACCATTGCCTGCGGCATGGCCAGTTTACCGCCCGATGCCGATGCCGTACTGCTCCTGCTCTGCGACCAGCCCTTTGTTTCTCTGGGTTTACTGAAAGATTTGGTGGAAAAATGGCAACAACACCCAAAGCCATATCGTCGCCTCGGCCTACGGTGGCAGCTACGGCCCACCCGCTATTTTCGGAAAGGAATGTTTCGATGGATTGTTGGCCCTGCAAGGCCAACAAGGTGCCAAAAAACTGATGGAGCAGCACACAAACAAGCTGTTGTTGGTTGATTTCCCCGAAGGCCTCTTCGACATTGACACCCCGCTGATTTAAGCAGGCTCTCCACCTGCCCCCCCTGAAACCTGCCCCCCCCTGAAACCTTTGAAACCTGAAACCCCCCCTGAAACCCCCTGAAACCTGAAACCCCCCCACCACTTCCAGCAGCCATTTCTTCTCCACCAGTTGCTCGGTCTTGAGATTTCATCCCGCAATTGGGCGACCGCCTCCTTGTCGTAGTGATCAACAGAGAGCAGGCGGTTCACGAACTTGAGGAGGTTCAAGTAACCGTTTCGGGGCACGGTACCAAGCTCCCGATGGCGATAGATGAAGTTCTTGAAACTGGTAATGAGCGAACTGAGGGCGTCCCGTTCGTTTTTTTCAAAATAGATGCGCAACAACATGCGGCGGGCACTTAGGTTGTGGCTGAGGTCGTCGAAGTCGGCCCTTTGCAACAGTTCCATCGCTTTTTCATAGTCAGGCTTTTCAAAATAAAATATGGCGAGGTTGTAATTGTAGGTGCTCTCCCGGTATTTTAGCTCGATGTGGTCGGTATTCCGTGATAAAATGCTCCACCCAGTTGAAATCCTTGAGTATCAGCCCCGCCAGGACGATATTGTTGTAGGTAAACCTCGAAAGCAGGTTGTTCTCCAGGAATGCCTTGGTCGCCAGCCCTTCCTTGTAAAGCTCAAACGCCTCCTGCAAAAATGCCCGCTCGCCCCGGTTGGAGCGCCCGATGCAATAATTGATGGCCACGAGGTAAAGGTCCTTCACCTCGTTGGGGGGGAGGCTGGCGTGCTGGGTGCGCATGAGCGTGCGCAGCGCTTCGAACCAGCGTAGGCTGTCGGGGTCAGTCAGGGCCTTGTAGCAGTGGTAGTAGGTTGATGGCTGGCACCTCTTGGTAGCGGTTCTGCTCCACAAGGCTCAGTACGGCGTCAATCAGCGGTTGGTCGAAGGCATCCACCTTGGCCACGGCCCTGTGGGTGACGAGTGTGCAGGCTTCCCACAGTTTTTTGCCAAAAAATAATGCGTGAGCGACTCCGAAAACTCCTTGAACGAAGCCATGCTGGTGCGGCTTTCCTGCTTCGCAAAATATGTTTTTCGAGGTGCAGTTGAAAGGCATTGAAATGGTGTTCGGCATCTTCGTAGGGGTGGTTTTCCAGCGTCTTTTCCACCGATTTTATCTCCTTCTCGAACAGCCGGGGAAGATTGCGTTTCCGCAACGCCCTTGCGAGCAAAATCCCTTTCCCGACGGCGTCGCCCTCCCGTTCCTTGTGCACGATGTATTCTTTCATCACGGCATAAAGGAACGACATGGCATAATCGAACTTGGCCGCATCGAACGGCTCGTCTGGGAAGATTGCGGCAAATACAAGGCTCCGTTCCACTATTGCCTCGTCCTTATAAGGGAAGTGCAGGTAAAGGTAGTCGTACAGGTCGGCAACGTCCTTGCGCTGGTTGAACGCAGGGGATCGCACGAACTTGCCGAGCTCCCGTTGCTCGCTTTTTTCCAATGCTTTGAACAGTTCGAGTAGGCGGCTTTTATGCATGGTGGTACAAATCAACTTGCTGAATTGCCGCAGGCATCAAAAAAAAACTGCGCCAATCTGTTTGAGCGTCTTTGTTTAATTTTGAGAAACATCGCTCAAATACCCTTGCAATATAAGTATATTTACTAATTAGGTTCAAAATAAAGATTGAGAAACCGATTTATTTGTTGTTGCTCCGCAATGCTTATAGCCGCAATTTTGTACCGTTGAGAAAACTTCGCCTCCCCCCGGGCACATTCGAGACCACTGAATTGTAAATTTGATGAACAACCGTCAAGGTAAATATAGCAGTAAGGCATCCCGTGTTTTTGCCGCTCGCTGGCCAATCCATTTATTGGTCGGCCTGTTCATCTTTGCGGTCCCCTCCTTCGGCGTTAGCGCAAACCAACACTTGGCGGCAAGACCTGAACTTTGGCAGCTACGACTTTGCAAGGGGCCTGTTCCCTACTCCCGATGGCGGTTATGTGGCAGCGGGCCACACGGGCAACGGCCCCGACCTACACGACGTGTTCATGGTAAAGCTGGATGCCTTCGGCAACGAGCAGTGGCGGCGAACTTATGGTGGCCCTGAACACGACATCATTGACGACTTCAAACAAACCTCCGATGGCGGCTACTTGCTCTCTGCGGAACCAGCTTTGTACCCGGCCCTACGAGTTTCGATTTTCGCCTCATCAAGACCGACTACCTCGGCAACGTCATTTGGAACAAAACATACCGGCACCGCTGCCATTGATTTTTCGAGGTCAGCTATCGAGACTTCCGACGGCGGTTATGCCATCGTGGGGCGCTCCGACAACGGCACGGATGTAGGCATTCTGCTCATAAAGACCGATGCAAACGGCAACGAGATTTGGTCGAACACCTATGGCGGTATCGGCGATGACGAGGCATGGGGCATTGCAGAAACAATTGACAATCAATTGATTATCACAGGCCAATCCGCCAGTTTTTGGGGCTGGCGACCAAGACGTTTACCTCGCCAAGATTGACCTCGACGGCAACTTCCAATGGTTCCAGACCTTTGGCGGATCCGACAACGATTTTGCCTTCGACGTGCAAGCAGTAGCAACTGGTGGCTATGTCGTTGGCGGCACCACAAGGAGCTTTGGCGCTGGCGACTACGACGTTTACCTCCTCAAAATCAGCGACAACGGCATTTTGGAATGGTCGCAGACCTATGGCGGCGCCTTCGGCGAATGGGGCACTTACATCGCCCAAATACCGGGCGGAGGCTTTGCCTTGGCAGGCTCCACCCAGCGCTTCAACAACTGGTTCGATGATGTTTACCTCGTGCGCACCGATGCCGATGGCGCATTGCTTTGGCAGCAGAGCTATGTCCGTGACCGCAAGGACATACCGCACTCGATCGAATTATTGCAAGATGGCAGTTTTGCCATTGCTGCCCACAGCCGGGTGGACGACGTGAACGGCAGCGTGCTAAACAGCACAGGGGCAGGTTTTCCGCATCGGCCCTACGGGCCAACTGCTGTCGAACTACGTGCAAGGGCAGGTATTTTTCGATGAAAACAACGACTGCCTGCCCACGGCCAATGAGCAGCATTTTGGCGGATGGCACCTCACCGCCACCAAAATTGGCACTGGAGGTGGCGTGGTGTTCCATGGCATCACAGACCATGACGGGCGCTTCTCCATCTTGACCGATACGCAAGCGGCTACGAACTCCGGCTCTTTGCCCCGAATGCCTATTGGCAACCCTGCCAAAACGATCTGCCCATTGCGCAAGCAAGCCCATTTGACACCACGTTGGCGGACTTTCCCCTGCAGGTGGGCATCGCCTGCCCCGAAATCGAAGTGGACGTGGCGACTACGGCCTTAACGCCTTGTTCGTCAGCCATTTGCGAAGTAAAATACTGTAATATCGGCACAGCCGAAGCAGTAGGGCAATGGCGGATGTGACATTGGACAGCGCATTGAACTTTATTGCTTCGCAACAACCCCTATTGGCACAAGTGGGCCGAACATGGACTTTCGACCTCGGGAATTTGGCCGTCGGCGATTGTGGCAGTTTCTCCATCGAAACCTTTTTGGATTGCGATGCAGCTATCGGCAGGGCGCACCTCGTAACTGCCATGGCGATGCCCAGTGTGCTGCCTCCCGCCCGACCCACAATGGGACGGTGCCAGCCTCAGCGTGTCTGCCGTTTGCGATGCGGACAGTGTGCGCTTTTGATTGCAAACAATGGGTCTGGCGGCATGTCCGACCCGCTGCTGAGCATCATCGTGGAAGACCAGATTCTAACTAGGGCCATCCAGTTGCAGTTGGAACCATTTGAAACCCAAGATTTCCTGCATCCCACAACAACAAAACGCTGCGCCTCGAAGTGCCGCAAACACCTGGCCACCCCGGCAGGAGCCGCCCATCGGTGAGCATCGAGGCATGTGGCAGCAGCACGGGCTTCGTGACCATCTTCCCGCAGGACGACGCCAACCCGTTCCGCTCCATACATGCCATGGAAAACGAGGTGGTGCCTACGGCAAACACGGCATTGGCCTCCCCAGAAGGCATTGACAACCAGCATCTTATAGCACAGAACACCGACATCGGATACCTCATTCGGTTCCAGAACACCAGCGAAGACACGGCCTCCTCTGTGGTCATCCTCGACACGCTCTCTCGCTGGTTGGACGTGACGACGGTGCGCCAAGGAACCAGCAGCCACCCCTACATACTGACGGTGAACAATGACGGGGTGCTCGAATTTGCCATCGAAAACGCTGCGCTGCCGCCTGCTACCGATAACGATACAGCTTCTATCGGCTATGTCAAGTTTCGGGTAAGCCAAGTGGCCGATGCGCCGTTCGACAGCACCATCCTGAACCGGGCAAGCATCAGTTTCGACTACCAACAGCCTGTGGCCAAGCCGCAGTATTTCCATACCATCAAAAAACCGCAAATCTTTAACATTTCAGACGTGAGCCTCTGTACGGGGGGACTCTATGGGGGTGTCGCCTGGGAAAGCGACACCACTTTTTTTGAAACGACGGTACTGCCCTTGTTCAACAGCCTGAACTTTGTGCAGCTAAATATAGGCCAGTTCGGCGCAACGGTGGTGCTTGACACCTTCACCGTCCGGTATGCCGCTGAACGGCTGGTTGCTGGAAAATGATACGACCATCGTGGAGAATATTGAACTTGGGGCGGGTTGCGACAGCATCGTGGTGTGGAACGTGGAGGTGCGCCCATCCGCCACGGGTGAACAGAATAGTTCCAATATCCGAATCTCCCCCAATCCTTTTAACGACTACTTGATTTTTGAAACAAGTCAGCATTTTGAATCCATCCAAATTTTCAACCCCTTGGCCAACACCTAACCGTATCCAGTGATTTTCACCAAAACCTGCTTGAAAAGCGCCAATTTGTCATTTCCACAATTAACTGGCAACCTGGCGTTTATTATATATTTGCCAAGAATTCCGCACAGACATCATCTCCGATCAAGTTGGTCAAGCACTGACAAAACGAAAGCTCCACTTTTGATTGAGGTGATCATGAACAATGGGTGGGCTGGCCAATGGCCATCCGACTGAACCTTTCGCATCACCATCCTTGCCAATAACATAATCACCATGAAGAACACCAACTGGATTGGGGGGGCTTCGGATTTACGATTGCCCTGTCCGTCCGGCAGGCGGGGATTTACGATTGGGTGGCAAGCTGGCAATCATCCTTTCGTTCCAATCGCACTAAAGTCATTGCTGCTTTCATTGTTCTTAACCCTATCGCTTAAAACTTACGCACAGAGCGTCTCGCTCACTCCCATTACCTCCGGCTTCAACTGGCTTGCCGGCGTGGAACGGGCACCGGGCGACCTCCGGCTCTACGCCTTCACAAAGGAAGGCTACGTCCACATCATCAACACGGATGGCACGATTGTGCAGCCGCCTTTCCTCAACATCAGCGCACAGGCCAACAATAGCTGGAACAACGAGCAGGGCCTCGTCGGCCTTGCATTCCATCCGCAATACCAGTCCAATGGGTTGTTCTATGTTTTTTACAACCAAAAGAACACGGGCATCTGCACTATCAGCCGCTTCATGCGCAGCGCCGCCAACCCCGACCAGGCTGACCCCATCAGCGAGGGCATCCTGCTCACCTACGAGCACCCGCTGCCCAACCACGTCGGCGGCTGCCTGAAGTTCGGCCCGGATGGCTACCTCTACATCGGCACCGGCGACGGCGGCGGGGGTGGCGACCCCGAGGCCAGCGGCCAGAACATGCTCTCCTTCAAAGGCAAAATCCTGCGCATTGACGTGGGCGACCAAGGCAACGCCTACACCATTCCGACCGACAACCCCTACCCCAATGCAGTGGACTCCATCGCCCCTGAAATATGGGCGTCGGGCCTGCGCAACCCTTGGCGCTTCAATTTCGACACCTGGACGGGCGACCTATGGATAGCCGACGTGGGCCAGGACGAACGGGAGGAAATCAACTTCCAGCCCGCCAACAGCCCCGGCGGCGTGAACTACGGCTGGAGCTGCATGGAAGGCACCTTGCCCTATAATCCCAACCAATGCTTTGCCTGGAACACCCTCACTGGCCCGCTCTACGAATACAACCACGATGGGCAGGAATGCAGCATCACGGGGGGCACGGTTTACAGGGGCACCAAGTACGCCGACCTGTTTGGCAAGTACCTCTTCACCGACTATTGTGCAGGCAAAATCTGGGCACTGGCCAACGACGGCGTACCGACCGTGGTGCAAGTGGGCAATTTCAACGACAACGATTTCACGGCCCTCGAAGCGGACAACTCAGGCGAACTCTATGCCGTGGGCTTCAACACCAACAAGGTTTATAAAATCACCAGCAACAACTGCGCCCCGGTGGCCTGGCTGGTGGCCGAGCCGACCGCTACGTTGCCGCTCGGCGGCACCCTGCAATTGAATGCCTACGGCAACGACCTGAACTACCAATGGCTACTGAACGGCCAACCCATCGCTGGCGCAAACAGCAGCTCATTGACCGTGAACGCTGCTGGCACTTACAGCGTGCAGGTGACGAACCCTGCCAATGGCTGCTCGAACACCTCCAACGAAACAGTAGTGACCGCTCCTGTAGCGTTGAGCGCCACTATCGAGACCTTCAACGTGTCGTGCTTTGGCGAAGCCGATGGAACCGCAACGGTCGTAGCGATGGGTGGCAGCCAGAACTATACCTACCTATGGAGCAATGGGGCCACGACCGCCAGTATCCAGGGATTGCCAGCAGGCAGTTATACGGTGACGGTGGGCGATGGGAATGGCAGTGTGGCTTTGACAGTTTCTATAACTGAGCCGTTTGAATTAGGTGTCTCTATAGGAGCTTCATCACCGAGTTCACCATTCCTCCAAGATGGGATCATGTGGGCTGAACCCTATGGAGGGACACCACCTTACGGGTTCGTTTGGAGCACAGGTGCCGTCAGCGATACTATTTATAATTTAAATGGTAACTCTAGCTACAACTTAACAATTACTGATAGCAATGGGTGTACTTTGGAAAGAAGCCTTATGTTTCCGGTCTCAACACATGAACCGCTCATTCTATCCAACTTTCATACCTGGCCAAATCCGGTTTCGAACGAGTTGGCAGTTAATTTCAACCTGAGTCATGTCACTACAATGGGCATAGCTCTTTTCGATGCAGTGGGTCAACAAGTACAAACCATTCTGTCTCAGCAACGACTGGAAGCTGGAGAACAGCGTTTCACAGCACAAGTTGCGGCCTTGCCACAAGGCATGTATTCGGTGGTGATGAATGTGGATGGTAAAATATTGGGCAAGCGGGTGGTGAAGCTGTAAAGCTTGACTTTTCGTTTTCTAAAAAAACAACCCTGTTAGCGTTTCGAACGCTAACAGGGTTGTTTTTTTAGAAAACGAACATATTTCCCATCCCACCAAAAACCGAACCCCGCCCCAATTGTCGTATATCCCTAAAAATCAACGCCATGTTTTATAAGTTGCTGCTTTTACTTTTATTGCCCTTCCTCACTGCCAATTGCACCGAAAAGGAGCCTAAAACCGACATCGAGCCACCCAAAATGCTTACCTACCTCGCCCTCGGCGACTCCTACACCATCGGCCAATCAGTGAAGGAAGAAGAGCGATACCCTGTTCAACTGGCCGAAAAACTGCGCCCGCTCGGCCACGACATCAACCACGTTCGCATCATCGCAAAAACGGGCTGGACAACCGACGAACTCGCAGCGGGCATTGCCAGCAGCAACCTCACCACCGACAGTACCTACGACCTCGTTTCCCTGCTCATCGGCGTCAACAACCAATACCGCTCCCGCCCCGTGGAGTCTTATAAGCCCGAGTTCACTGAACTGCTGAACCAAGCCATCGCCTTTGCCGGCGGCAGGAAGGAACGGGTCTTCGTCGTCTCCATCCCCGATTATGCCTACACGCCCTTCGGCAATGGCCGAACCGACATCAGTGAGGGCATAGACGCCTACAACGCCGCCAACCGGGAAATCAGCGAAGGCATGGGCATCCGCTATTTTGACATCACGCCCACTTCTCGGCAGGGCCTAGACGACCCCACGCTGGTGGCCAGCGATGGCCTGCACCCTTCCGGCAAGCAATATGCGATATGGGTAAATGGGATGGTGGAGGGGGTGAAGGATATGTTGGGGAAATAGGCCACGAGTTTTTAAGCGTTGTTTCTCGGCACTCCCAACTGGTTGTACATGGCTCGAAACTTGGAACTCGTAGCTCAAAACTACGCTATCACCCGCCCCAATTCCCCGGCAAATTGCCGTTCGGAGAAACGCTTTGCAAAAGCTCTCGCATTGGCAGAAAGGACTTGGTAGTTACTGGCAAATCCTTGTAGTTCCCGCAGTTTTTGGACGAGCATTGGCAGGTTGCGCTGGTCAACCCTGTAGCCGTTGAAGCCATCCTCCACCAGCTCTGCTGGGCCACCCACTGGTGGGCCGATGACGGGAAGCCCATAGCTCATCCCCTCCAAAAGGGTCATGCCGAACGCCTCCATACAGTCCACTGGGTGGGAGAGGTTGAGCACCACATGGGCTTCTTGGTAAAACGAATGCACATTGCGCTGCACCGGAAAGAGCACGAGATTGGCGGGCAATTCTTTACCCTCGAAGTGCCGAAGCACCTCGTTGTACGGGGTGCTCAACACCAGTACGAAGCGGAAATCGGGCAATAGGCCAGCGAGCTTTACATATTCGTTCACCCCTTTGTACTCCTTCAAGGTGCATAGCATCAGCACCGTGAACTGCCCTGTTTTGGGCGACTTTGAAGAAAGATAAGCCTCGGCCCTTTTCATGAAATCATCGGTCAGGCAGTTATAGACCACGCTGGATTTGACCCTTGGCATCGGTTCTTTTTCCTTCAAAAACTGGGACACATAGATGGCTTCCGAAGCGCAAACACTTGCCACCGACTTCATGAAGTTCTTCAGCAAAGGCGGGCTAATCTTGGTCTCGTGCAGGTGGTATATTACTTTTTTGCCCATAAGCCTGCCTGCCAGTGCCGCTCCAAAAGGCAGCAGGGTATTCACATAGACCACCGTGCCGGGCTTGGCTGCTAGTCGCAGCACTTTGAAGAATAGCTGCACCTGTGCACGCAGCAGCGCCAAAAGCCGTTTTGCTTTATTTTCATGGAATTGGTAGCTGAAATGGTGGTAACGCACCTTTTCGATGTCGCTCAAAAAACCCTCGCCACCTTTGGATGTGAGAATTTCGACCTGATGGCCTGCTGCCTGGAAATTCCGAACTGCCGTTGACAGTACCAATGGACTGCCGCTAAAGTCGTTCAATAAGTGAACGATCAAGATTTTTTTCATGATTCATAGTTTTTTAGAGGGCAGGTACTTCCAACAACTGGCCTTTGCTGGCCAATCGGTTTGGTTCAATGGTATCATAAACTGCGGCAATGCTTGCCGCCTTTTTTTCCCAAGTAAAATGGTTCAAATACCGTTGTCTCGCCGCTGTTGAAAGCAGTTCGCACCAATCAGGATCTTGAAATAGCTTACCAAGTGCCTCGGCAAAGGCGTCTATGGCACCTTGATAGCCCAATGCGTACGGTACTTTGACGCCGCTCAGCCCATCGTCCACGTTCTCGCCGGGGCCTTCGTTATCGAAACAAAAAACGGGTAACCCATAGCCCATCGCCTCGGCCACCACCATGCCGCCTCCTTCGTGCGATGGGAACAAGAAGCATTTTGCCGAGGCAAAAAAACGGGGCAATTCCACCCGCTCCACCCAAGGCACAAAACGCACGGCTTGGGTTGGCAAGCCAACCTGATCAGCCATTGCCTGCAATCGCTCCCGCTCAGGCCCCTTGCCAATGAGCACGAGTTCGAGGCGAGCTTGTGCAGTTTTGTTTTGGCTATGAAAAAATTGGGCGAATGCCCTTATGGTCACATCAAAGCCCTTTAGCGGCACAAAGCGGCCCACGGACAATACCCTGAACTTATCATCGCTAACTGCATCGAAATCAGGTAGTTCAGAGGCGATGGCGGGTATGCGTGCCACCCTGTTCGACGGGAGCCGCAGCACACGTTGCACCGCCGAGTTCAGCCCGATAACCTTGGCCGCTGTTCGCTTCGCAATATGGAGGAACGGGTCGAAGTTCCAGAACCAGCATTTGACACACCAACGTAGTCGGTCAGCGAGCAGGGCTTTCTTGCCATAAGGCTTGATGAAATCCATTGGGATTTTTGGATGGTGGCCAATCGGCCCCCAGACGTAGGGCTTGCCCAGCAGCCAAAGAAAGGATGGCGTCCAGTCGCTGTTGAAGTTGAGGTGGTGGGCGATATCGAATTCCAGCTTTTTGCGAAGCACAAAAAATACCACGCCCAAATGCCATAGATAGTGGTAAGCCAATGCGCCCCTTTCGCCTTTTTTCCAGAAGGCAGCCCAGCGGGGCAGGTCGAAGTACTCGAAACGCAGCGAGGTGCCTGCTGGCAATGGGTGCGCTTGCAAAAAACCTTCGATATGTTCCCGGTTGTTGCGCCGGGTGATGGCCGTCACCTCGCTGTGGTGGGCGAGGTGGCGGATGATGTTCCAGCCGATGCCGTCCTCAGAGCCTTTTTTCGGGTTGACGGCGTAAGCGGTGATGAGTATTTTCTTTTTCATGCTTGTTCCAATGCTAATTCAAGGGATTGCTGGGTACTGGCCATTTCCGTTACGTGGGGCATTGGGATAGCGGTTGTTTTTATCACCTTCGCTGGCACACCAGCAACGACGGAGTTGGAAGGCATAGAGCGGCTGACTACCGCCCCCGCAGCGATGACGCAGTTGTCGCCGATGCTGACGCCGTCGAGGACGGTCACTTTGCTGCCAATCCAGCAGTTTTGCCCGATTCGGATGCCTTGCCGGGTGACGCCTTGCAGGCGGATGGGCAGGTCGGGTTTTTCATACACATGGTTTTCAGGATGGCAACTGAAGTATTGCCCCACGATGCAGTCATCGCCAATATCGAGGCCGCCTGCCCCTCCGAGGCTGGCCCACTCGCCGATGCCCACATTGTTGCCAAAGCGGATATGCGAGCCGAGGTCGCCAAGCGTGATGGAGGTGATGATGCGGCTATAGGCACCGATTTTCACGTTGTTGCCAAAGCTGAGCGGCTGCTTGCCCAAGGCCGAAACATGTACGAAGTCCTCCAGTTGCACCCATTTTCCGAACCGCATATTGGGCAGGTTGTACAGCCGGACGCCCCGTCCCAGGAACAGTTTGCTGACCCATCGCCCCCGCAGCAGGAGCAGCTTGCCACGTAGCCACATGCCCAGTTTTTGAAACATCAGTTCCCGCAGCACAAGCGAAGTGACTGCCTCGTCGAAGGAAAAACCGGGCGTCTTTTGTCGGATGATATGTTGGATTAATTGCTTTAGCATGGCATTTCGACCATTGAAGGTGGCTGTTTCGTGGAGGCTTGAAGTGGTGGTGGTAGGCTAGCTGAACTCCGAGAATTGGAAAAATAGCACGACAGGATGGCCTCCATAGTGGCCAAGCGGTTGATGTTTTCCAGACAGCTATATTGCCCGCTGTACTGCTCGCTGAACTGTTGGAACAATTCGAGGTATTGTGCGGTCATTTGTTCGATGTCCCGCTTGGGCAGTTCCTGCTTTCGCTCCCGAATGGTGTCGGCATCTGCATAAAGAAAAATGCTGAGGTCGGGCTTCGCAACGAAGCGGTAGCCCCAAATTGGGAGCGCAGGGTCGAGCGAGATATTGGAGCGCTTGCCATCCACGATGAAGTCGAAGTAGTAGCGGTCGTAAATGACCGTGTAGCCCATCAGCAAGAAGCGCAACCAAACATAAACCTGGCCGAACAGGAAGTCAGCGTAGTAATAGCCAAAGCGCAGCAGCGAACTCAGTTTACTGTCATTGGTGCCTTGGCGGGGCAGGCTGGCCGTGGTCCTTGCCTCGGCGGCTTTTTTGCCGTGTTTGTAGGCACTGAGGATGGGCAGCAAGGAGGGCCGGTGCCGCAGCACGACGACCCTTTTTTGAAGTTTCTCGGCGAGGATTTCTTTCAGGTCATTCAGCAAGGTGGTTTTCCCTGCTCCATCCACGCCAGTGAAAGTAATCAGGCTTGGCAGCCCAAGGCTGGATGACAGGCCAATATTGCTGCACAACTTGTTGATGCTGAACCCAATGCGTTTTTTTGTCCTGTTTTTAAACAGGTTTTCGGGCTGGAGTTCGAGGTGCCTGACTAGCTTCTTTCGGGCTACTGGTTTATAGTCGGCCATCTGCCGAATACTGTTAAATCGAGTGCCGTATTTCCCATTGATGAACATGAGAAGTGCCGTTTGCTCAAAGTCGGTCATCTCCTCGAAATGCTGGACGTATTTTTCGGGAAGCCCCGCATGGTTTAGGTAATTGAAAAGCAGGGCATGCTCCAGCAGCACATTAGGGGCATAAGTGGCTACTTGCTTTCGCCATGCCCGGTTTGCAAAAAGATAGCCTGCCGATAGGTAGCAATATTGCTTCCTCACAAGGGCCGTGAGCAAATCGAGTTTGAGCTGCGAGCCATCCTGAAACCGTAAGTTGACAAAGCTGACCTCCCAGGCTTGCTGGATGCTGAATGTTTTCACAGTAGCCTGCTTCGCAATGAAAAGCAAGATACTGGACAGGTCTTTTTCCCGGATGAAAACATCTATATCTGATGTGGTGGGTATCTCTTGCGGGCAGGGCAGCACCGCTTTTAACCAAATGTACTCAATGCCGTTCAGCCAGTTGAACAGTGCTTTGATGAATACGGTGCGGTCGCTGTGCATGGTGAGTTTAGATAGTTTTTCCCAATTCTGTCCATTTTGATGCCTTTATTTCAAGTTATTGATTATCAATACCTTATATTATATTTACTACTGTTTGTTTCTCTTGCTTGGAACAAAAATCCAAAAATGGGAATGCTATTTGCACACCGGGAAATACCCTCCATTTAGGTTTACCCTTCCCTCCAGTTCATCAATACTGTTACTCGCAAGTTCAAGTGCTAACTTCTTAGTGGGGTTGTTGTTCGGAAAAAATGACTTCTTCTTGCCCATCTTGGAAAGTAGCATTTTGAATTGAATCAAGCATAGCACAACCACGGCTGTCCCCCACGTGTCAGCGTTGTCTATTATCTGTCAAGTTCAAACTGGCTTGTGGCAGTACGGCAAGACAATTCGGTACCCACTCATGAAGTCTAAAAAGCATGTTACCCGTATTTTTATCGTTGAAGACGATGCCATTTACCAACGCCTTGTTAAATACGTCATGGGCATCAACCCCGACCATGAAGTAACAGTGTTCAACACTGGCCAGGCACTACTTCAGCGCCTTGACGAAAAGCCCGATATTGTTTCAATGGACTATTCTTTACCCGATACCAACGGGGAGGAACTTTTGAAGGCCATCAAGCAAACCAGCCCCGATACCCACGTCATCGTCCTTTCTGGCCAGATAGACGTACCGACGGCAGTCAGGTTGCTTAAAATGGGAGCTTCTGATTATATTTCAAAGGACACACAAACCAAGGAGCGACTGCTCTATGTGCTAAACAGCATCAAATCCGAGATATTGGAACGGGAAGATGCTGGGCTTGCGCAACCCGTCGCTTTACCAAAGCCCAGTTTCTCAAATACCATCCTGGGCGACAGCAAGCCGATGGAGGAGGTGTTCCAGTTGATGGGAAAAGCGGCCAGCACCAATATCACGGTATCCGTCGTGGGGGAAACCGGTACCGGCAAGGAACTGGTCGCAAAATCCATTCACCAGAACTCTGCCCGGAAAAATGGCCCATTTGTGGCCGTGAACATGAGCGCCATCCCAAGAGAACTGCTTGAGAGTGAGCTGTTTGGGTATGAAAAAGGGGCGTTCACAGGTGCCATGAACCGCAAGAAAGGCCAATTTGAACTGGCCGATGGCGGCACCCTCTTCCTGGACGAAATCGGTGAGATGGACATGAGCATGCAGGCCAAACTGCTGCGGGTGCTGCAAGAGCGGGAACTAATGCGGGTAGGTGGTTCCGGCCCAGTCCCCTTTGATGCCCGCCTCATTACCGCTACCAACCGCAGCTTGGCCGATGAGGTGCAGCGGGGCAATTTTCGGGAAGACCTCTACTACCGCTTGCTCGGCCTCAATATCAACATGCCGCCATTGCGTGATCGCTCCAACGATATTATCCTCCTCGCCGATTACTTCCTCAACAGCTTCGCCAAGGCGAACGGTCTTGGCAAACTTGGTTTGTCAGCCGAGGTAAAGGCCAAGCTACTGGGCTATTCCTTCCCTGGGAATGTGCGGGAACTGCGGGCCCAAATGGCGCTGGCAGCCGTCATGGCGAGCAATGGCGTGGTGAAAGCGGATGATGTCCGCTTCAACAGTGTACGGAAGGAGGCGGCCTTCCTCTCCGAAACCTTGACCTTGGAGGAATACAAAAACCGCATCATCAACCATTTCCTAGAAAAATACAACAACGACGTGCTACTTGTGGCCAAGAAGCTCGACATCGGTAAATCCACTATTTACAGGATGCTGTCAGAAAATGGGAAGCAAAGGGTAGCGGTGGGTTATTGAGAGCCCAGCCTCACTCCACCACCCAGATCAGCACCGCCCGGCGTTCCCCGTCCTGCAGCAGCACCCGGTAGCTGCCCGCCGCAAGGCCCTGGGGCAGCTCGAACGTCATGCCCGCTGCTTTGCCAGAAGCGACCAACCGGCCCGCTTCATCAAAAACACGGCAAACCAACCCATCCTCAGCCTTTGAAAGCTGCACCCTCGCCCTTGCGCCCCTGCCCGAAGGGTTCGGCACAATGGCCGCCCCGAAGGGGTTGGGCCGTGCCGAATTGGCCGATAAGCTGACGTCCACAAAAAAACTGAAACTGGCCGTGCAGCCCTGCGGGTCCGTCACCGTCAGCGTGTAGTCGCCCGGTAGCACGTCCACGAGGTCCTGCGTGTTTGCCCCGTTGTTCCACAAGTAAATATAGCCGCTGCCCGTGCCGCCCGACACCGAGGCGATGGCCACGCCGCCGTCGGCGGTGCCGGAGCCGCTGGCATTGCCGATGCTGTCCAATGCGGCAGTTATCTCCGGGTGCTCCGCAATGGTGGCGCTGGCCGTGGCCGTGCAGCCGTTGTCGTCGGTCAGGGTGAGTGCGTAGGTGCTTGCCCCAGCGGGGCCTGCGCCGATGCCCGTCAACAAGCTGTCCGGCGGCAGGCCGTTGCCCCAATCGTAGGCGTACGGCGGCGTGCCGCCTTGCGGCAGTGCGGCGATTTGGCCATTATTTTCATCAAAACATAGCGTCTGCGGCTGCGCCGCAACGAAGGCCGTGAGCAGTGGCGGCTCGGTCACCAGCAGTTGTGTCGTGCCCGTGCAGCCGTTGGCGTCCGTGGCCGTGACGGAGTGGATGCCTGGTGGCAGCGTGGCCGTTGCGCCAGCGGCATTGGTGTCCCAGAGGTAGGTGAAGCCGGGCGTGCCGCCCGTGGCCGATGCGGTGGCCGTGCCCAGTTCGCCGTGGCAGGCGGGCTGTTCCACCTCCACGCCAACCGAGATGGCGGTCGGCTCGCCGAAGCTGAACTGCACGTCGCCCGTGCAGCCGAGGGCGTCGGTGACGGTGGCGGAGTAGCTGCCCGGGCCGACGCTGTCGAGCACGGGCGACTGCTCCCAGGACAGGCCCTCCCACTGGTATGCGAAGGGGGGCGTGCCGCCGAGGGGCTGCACCTGCACCACGCCGTCCTGCTCGCCATGGCAGAAGAAGGGGGCGAGCACCGAGGTGCCCACCTGCAGGCCGCCCACCAGCCCTATCAGCACGGAACTGGTGGCCGTGCAGCCGTTGGCGTCGGTGATGGTGACGGTGGCCGTGCCAGGCGGCAGGCCCGTGGCCGTGGCGGATGCCTGGCCGCCGCTCCAAGCGTAGGTGAACGGCCCTGCCCCGCCGAGCGGCGTTGCCGTTGCGATGCCGCCCGTGCTGGGCCCCGTGCCCGTGGCGCACTGCACGGCGGTGGCGTCGAGTGCGGCCGTGATTGGCGCTGGCGGTGCGATGGTGAAGCTGGTGGTGGTGGCCGCCGTTCGCCCGTCGGTGACGGTGACGGTGTAGGAGCCGGCGGGCAGTTGCAGCAATGCCAAGGATGTATCGGAGAAGCCCGTGCCGCTGCCCCCCGCTGCCTCGGCCCAGCTGAGGAAGAAGGGCGGGCAGCCCCAGTCCAGCGCCAGTTCGACGGTGGCCAGTGCGCCCACGGTACATGGCGGTGCGGTGACGGTGGCGCTGCCCACTGCGAAGGCTGGCGTTTCGTGTGCGCCCATGTCCACGGTGTCCTCCATGATGCGGGGCAGCCCTGCGATGTCGGTGAGCAGCCCGGCGGCCTGTGCGGCGGCGTTGCTGCCTGCGTTGCGGGCGGGGGAGCAGGGGTGGAGGCGGTAGTCGTGGGCGGCGGTGTCGAGGAAGTGGGGGGAGGTATTGAATAAAATACCTGGGCCACAATCACTGTATTCATAGCCGCCATAATAATAGAACGAAAGAGAATCACAGTCAGGGACATCTACCAAGGACGAGTTGATTGTTGCTGTTCCATATATTAGCCTTTTGTTTTCAGGTACAATATTCCCATAAAGTATTGTGTTTTGGATTAAGAAATCTGAACTTGGTGAACCACTGGTGCGAAAGATTCCTGCCTCACCGTATTCATTGAGTCTACTACTTATGTTGTTAACTATCGTTGAATTTGTCAGCAATACTTTACATTGGTCGAATCTCCCCATGTCCGAAGCTTCTCCAGTATTATCAAACAACAGGCAATTGTTTATGCTTAAATCCGCTGAAATCGCGAAAATGCAGTTGGTACCCTGACTTGTGGTATTTGAAATAAAACTGCTATTATCTAAGTTTAGATTATCATAGCCGACAGTAACTACTCCGTCCCCTTTTGCTCTGTTCGAAAAAAAGCTACAACCATTTATTCTTACTTCACTTGAGGCTCCATTACTTAATATTGATACAGCACTGACACCAGGAATTTCTCCAAAGGAGTTCTCTGAAAATAGGCAATTATTAATTGAAAAATTTGCTACAAAACTGTTGTTGTTCTCTTGAAAGATGCAACTGCCATCCGACAAAGCATCATTTCGGGAAAAATGGCAATTGAAAATGGTTAATCCTAAATTGCCATAATTATTGTTGATGCTGAAGCCACCTCCTCTAGCTGCATAATTCTGGGAAAGCGTACAGCTGTCCATTATCATGTCATGGGCAAAACTGCTACCCTGCTTGTAGATGCCACCGCCGTTCAATGCGCTGTTTGCCATAAACTCGCAATTTTTGATAATTGGCGTCACACTGCCCGACACATTGCTCCGCATAAAGATGGCACCACCGAATTGTCGGGCATAATTTCCGATAAATTTACAATGCAATAATACTGGCCTTGAATCTTCAACAGTGGAATTCCCAATAAGGTAAGCACCACCTCCGCTTTTGGTCCTGCCCTGTACTGGTTCTGTGGGTATTTGACTGTCAGCGTTGCCGCCCGTTATCGTAAACCCATCCAATACCGTGGTGGAGTCCACAGTGATGGAAAAAATGACGTTGTAGGAATTGTCGGTGCTGTCGCCCTGCACCCCGATGTCCCCGCTTAGGATGGTCGGGTTGGCCGACCAGTCCCGCTGGCTTAGCTGGGATTCGTTGCCCCAAAAACCACCGAACATCCTAACGCCGTTCCTTAAGTTGAAGGAAATATGTCGGTCATTTGTGGCCGTGGGAAGGTAGGTGCCCTTGGCCACCCATAAGGTGTCGCCATAATCGGCGGCGTTTAGGGCGGCTTTCAAATCGTGGAACGCATGTTGCCAGGCACTGCCGTTGTTGTTGCCGCCCTGGATGTTTGCATTGACATAAATAATGGTTGCTTGTAGGTCATTTGCGGCAAATACTGCCATTGTGAGGAGGAAAAGGTATCGCTTCATGGGAAGTATTGTTTTTGAAATTGGGTTCGATAAAAAAATAGTCGCAGGCAATCCACGATGTCCGGCCTGACAGTTGGGACTGCCTGCGATATAGATAAATTCCAGCGCTCTAGCTATTCTTTGACAATTTTACCAGACTCAACGGACTTGCCCGCCCTTACCTGCCAGGTGAAAACACCTGTGCCCCAGCGGGAGGTCTTGTTGAAGATGATTTCCTGTCGGCCAGGGCCAGCGTATTCGTTCCAGGCAGCGACCAACCTGCCCAAGGCATCATAAACGGCCACGTCCACATAGTCAGCTTCCTTCAAGTCCACCACCAGCTTGAACTCGTTGGAAAAAGGGTTGGGGGAACCCGTCACTTTGAGCGGTTCCTTGGTGGCCTGGCCCGGCAATATACTGCCGTTCGCCACGTGCCCTAAGCGAAGGCCATTGGCCTTGCCGTCGGCTTCAAAAGCCGCCCCGTTAAGTATCTTGTCGTCCAAACTGAAAAGGCCTGCAAGGTCGCCGAGGTTGGTTCTTGCCTTGAAACGGAGGCTGAACGAAGGCGCATCGCCCCTAAAGGCCAATGGTGCGCCATGTTCGTCGTACCACAGGACCCGCAATTTGCCGTCCTTTGCTTCGGTAAGGCCAAAATTGCCGATGCCCATCCCCGTCAGCTCAGAGGGTAAGGCCTCTATGAATTCTATTTGGGTAGGGTCGAAGCGAAGGCCTGCTTGCCAGGCTGAGAGGTCTGTGTTACCATTTATGTAAAAATCGACATCAATCATGTCTCCAGTTAACATACTTGATTTATTGGGCAAATAAAACAAGTCTATGCTTGATTCGCCTCTTTCGTTTGTTTGATTGCCAGTGAAGCTGCTACAATAGGCGTGACTATTGTTCACGTCACCTATTTTGATTGCCACGAAATCCAACGCAGGGAAAGGTGGTTCATTCAATTCATAAACGATACATTCTGGAAAAGCCGAAGCCCAAGGATTGTTTGGGTTAGGAAAAGCAAAAGCAGCATCCACAAAGCGCCAAGAGGTGTTGTTTGGAAAATTATCATTGATGAACAGTATCAATTGCCGAATTGCCACCAAATCAAAAGTGGTGGCAGAACCAGAATTATTGGCATCAGCTGCAATGATTTTGTATGGCGAATCCAACAATTCACTGCCCAAAATATGCTTGCTGATGAGCACCAAGTCAAAGGTTGATACGCCATCAAGGGGCCCCGAGTCTTTATAGGGAGTTACCGTAACTACTGCATTGCCCTCCATACAGTTTGCCGTGTTAATCTCGAACGAAAATTGTCCATCATCACAGTCACCCGGCACGACTTGGTCGCAGCCCCCACCAAATCCTGTTAAAGCCGGCGTCCAACAGTTGGCAGCATTTGATTCCACATCAATGAAAACACCTGATACGTTTGGGTTCTTAGGTATTTCAATACCATGCCCATTTTCATCTTGTCCTTGACCACTAAAAGTAATGTTCTGGCAAGGTGTACAGAATTGGGCAGGCGACATGACAGTGGCATCGAGTGGGTGGCAAAAGGGCTCCCCAACCAGTTCCACCTCCGTCTCCATCTCAAACAGGGCGTCATCAATGCACCCAGTGCCAAAAATGGATACATCAAAGAGCACAAATGAATTGGGAAGGTTGAGCCCCGCTGGGTTGTTCGAGCAATAGCTGAAATACACCGTATTTCCAAGCACATAATAGGCGCTACCTGAAGAAATACCTCCCGGCGGAACAGTAGGGGGGCAGGTGTTGCCGTTAAGTGTAGTACCGCTCACATTGCTAACAGAAAGGGATAAGTTGTCTGGGTTCAGCAACGTCAGCTTTACCTTGAAGCTCTTCCACCGTGGCGAACCAGTAGTCGAATTGGGCGCACCTGCCTTCGTCAGTCGGACCGAAATGGCCGCAATGCAGCCGGGAGGTTGGGCAATGGCGGAATTTTCAAGTGCAATGGTGGTATTGTTTTGGCAATAAGTACATTGATTGGTGATTGGCAAGAAATTGCTTGCGCTTGCCTCATCCACCCTTGGGGCACAGGTCCCAGCTGGGGCAGTCCTGGTGATCGAAGCCGATTTGATGTCGATGGTTTGCAGTTGGGCACCTTGATTGCCTTGGTACACCACCCGGAAGGTTGCACCGTCGGACAATGCAACCGAATTCCCACCGTATAAAAAAGTTCCTGTACTGCGTTGGCAAATATCAGGACCACAAGGATTGGCCGTATTGGTAAAAGTCAAGGTAGCCCCAGGTATTGGTGTCGCAAAACTGGCAATGGCGAGGTTGCTGGTCTGGTTGCTTTCAAAATCGAGTTTAAGCCCAGTGATGTCCACAGCGGTTGGATTGCCGTTGGCATCCCTTACCTGTGCCACCAAATCAAAAGCCGATTGGCAGTTGAGGAGCGGCGGGTTGGCCAAGGTGACCGGCTTTAGGCTGAACTTGACAGAAGGAGAGCCAGTACAGTAAGGAATCCCTAGAAAGTCAACACTACAGCCAGCGTTGGTCAAGTTGCAACAAGTGCCGCCCAACCTCAATACCCGCAAAGTGTTCAATGTGATGTTGGCCTTCCCCAAAATATTGTTCAAACCTTCTGGTGGCTTGATGGTGAAGGCAAGGATTCGGAGCGTGGCACCGGCCAGTAGCGTGCCACCTCCCTCAATGGACCCAAAGCGGAAATAGTGGATGTTCCCGTTGTGCGATTCATCAACGGGGGCGTTGGTTGGCATGGTGTACTCCAGAAAATAGTTTTCTGGGTCAACAATAACCGGCAGCGTGCCATGCACGTCATCTATGGTCAGTTTCAGAACAATATCCTGCAATACGGCCCCCGAACTGCCCGTATTGGTGATTTTCAGGTAACCTGGGACTTCGGCATGGTTGTTCGAAGTAAAGGTGTTGTTTGTCAAGGGGAAATCTGGCTCGCTCGAGAAACTGGCGACGAGGTCGTTCACCCCATTGTTGCAGGTGTTGGTTTGTGTAAAGTTTGCGGAAGAGCCTTGAATATTATTGCAAACTGTATTGCAGCCTGTTGCTTGCGGTTGGTTGATCCTCGCCTTAACGGTAGCCGTTATGTTCACAGTTCCGCTTTCGACGACCACAAAAGCATCAAAAAATTTGTTCAATTCACTTCCTGTCGGAATTTGATAGGCCGACCCGTCGCACAAGATCCGCCAGTACAAAGTGGTTGGGTTTAGCACCTGTACTTTTGGTCCGTTGCTTCCAATCGGGAATTGATTGTCGTTCAGGACGGGGTCGAAAAAGCCATTTCCTGTCAGCGACACGGTTATTTCCAAGTCGTTGACCCAAAACGGCGATGGGCCTGCTGGTAGGTTCGGATAATGGAAATAAGACCTTCGCATTTGAATGAGGCAGTTACCAGAGTTAGGGACAGTTCCGTTACTGAACCTAAGCCCATCGTAATAACTACAACTGGTGGGAGCTTGTGCCTCTACCCGTTCAGAAAAGAAAAGAAAAGAAAAGAAAAGAAAAGAAAAGAAAGCATTTTGGCGACGCTTGCCGCCCTTCCAGAGAAAATTGATGTTTTCATAAAAATCGGTATTTAAAAAATTAAGTAATCGGTTGTGCATACGACCAAAGGGCTTGGGCATAGCCGAGGAGGCCATGAAGGTGTTTTTTAACAAGGTAGGTAATCAATTATTATTCGGCTGCAAGGTAAGCGGGTATCCCGAAAATTCAAACTTGCGGGAAAAATTTAACATTTTTGGGCATAAAATAAAAACACTTCCAAATAAAACGGGGCTGTCGCAAAACATTGTATGGAGGAATCGCATTACAATCGCATGGTATGGTGGTGGTGTGTTTCAGCTGTTTTTTCAAGGGTGCGGCTGCCGTTTGATGTACAATTTGAATTAAGATAGACGGTATAAGTAATTGTTGAAAATTGTTGGGATTGTTATAATTGTTACAAGAGATTGAAAATCAGTTGATTATCCAGCTATCTTCCAGCGAAATAACCTAAACTAATTTCATTTAAGTATTTCAATGAAATTAGTTTAGATTTTGAATTTCCACAACGCATTGAAAAACAACGCTTTGCGTGAACTCGAAACTCGAAACTAACAACTCGAAACTACTTAGGTAATTAATAGAAAGTATATCAACCGTTATCCCTATCAACCCTCAACCTCGCACCCGGCGATTCCAGCAGCTCCTTGGTGCTTCGCAATGCCTTGACGAACAGGTAGGGCACTATTGTCAGAATAGCTACGGTTTGAAAGGAGTAGGCACTTGGCAGGAATATCGCCAGTGCCACTTGCGTCAAAGTCCAGCCATAAAGGAGCAGGCAGGCAGTGGGGTGTGTTAACAACTTGTCCGTGTAAAGGTGGTGGATATGTGTGCGGTCGGGTCTAAAAGGAGACTTTCCCTTTATTGTCCGCATGATGGCTACCTTGAACACATCTGCCACTGGCACCGAAACCACCGCCAGCACCAATGCATAATTAGAAATGGCAACCCCGTTGTTCTCGTTGCTGTTCAGAATGGCCAAGGCCATGACGGCGGTAAGGTAGCCGAGCACGGTGGAGCCGTTGTCGCCCATGAAAATCAGGGCTTTTTTCCCAAAATTAAAATTCAGGTAGCCGACCAAGGCGCCAGCAAAAGTGAAACAGGCCAATGCCATGTCGTACTGGCCTTGTTGCGCCAGCGCCATGCCAAACACCACGGAGGCGATTACTCCCAAGCCACCTGCCAAGCCATTGATGCCATCAATCAGGTTGTAGGCATTGATGAGCAGGATGGTGAAAACGATGGTCGTGGCAGCGTCGAAGATTGGGTAGGCAGACAGGTTTAGGACGGAGAACCCCATCAAGTACAAGATGCCGCCAAGGATGGCGTGAACCAGGAACCGATAAGTCACCCGCAGCCCAAAAATATCATCCATCAAACTGATGATGAACAATGGGATAGCCAATCCAAAGGCAGTCACGGCCTTTTCGGTGCCCGAATAAATCAGCAAAAGGATAGGAACGGAGAATGCCCCGATGATGCCGATGCCACCGAAACTGCTGACCTGTTCCGAATGGGTTTTGCGTTCGTCGTTTGCCTCGAAAAGTCCCCGCTCCCTGGCCGTATGGATGATGACAGGCATGAGGCCAATGGACAGGAAACAGGCTGCTGTTGCATAGGTTAAGTATAAAGTGAGTTCCATGTTCTAATTGTGTGGACCAAGCCTCGCATCATGCAGCACTCTTCAAAGGCATGTACTGCTTGGTGGATTCGAGTGTAGGGACTCCAACCTCCCGCTCAATACCTTTAAAGGCCATTGCATATTTTTTACTGATGATAGACCATAAATAACGCATGTCGGCAATCCATTTCAGGTCGTGGGCAATTTGGCCGAGGTCGAGTTCGGGCAATTTTCGAAGTGCCGTGATGATGTCCTCTGCGGTTTCAAAATAAATGGCCCGCTCTTGGGTCGTTATGCGGTTATAGACTGCACCAAAAGATAGCACTGGGAGGCCCAAGTACATGGCCTCCACCAAGGATGGGTTCGTGCCCCCAGCACTATGCCCATGCACGTACAAGGCACAGTTGGAGCGCAGCATGTTCAATTCGTCGTGCTGGTAGATTGGATCGAGCAGGTAAAGGTTGCTGTATTGGAGGTAAATTTTTCTGAGGTCGTGCCCGTATTCGCTGTTTTCCCAATTGCCTACCAATACAAGCGGCATTTTACCGTGACGGGCAAAAGCCTCCAGCACAAGGTGGATATTGTTCTCCGGTTCGATTCTACATACCTTGAAGGCATAATCTGCTGCGAGGAAAGGGTATTTTCTGTGGTGTTCTGGCTGCTTTTCGAAATGTTCCACGTGGTCGGCCCCGTATTCAATCAGGCGGCTTTCCACCCCATATATTTCCCGGACATATTGCTGGATGGCGGCGTTGTCCGTTATCACTTCATCGGCGAAGCGAACGGCAATGCCCTCACTGAAGCGTAGGAACTTTTTGGCAATGCCTTTCCATTTGCCCCGGCGCCATTCCAGGCCGTCCACGTTGACGACAACTTGTTTGCGAGGAGCAAGCATCTTAAAGACAGGAAGAAATAAACAACCTGATACACCCAGCACCAGCATCACATCCATGAAGAATAGGGCGTGTACCATCGAAACGATGTCGTAGATGATGCTCTGAACGCCGTTGGCACTTACGGGCAGGTAAACCAGGCGGATACCTTTCCATTCCTTTACACGCTCATGCCTTGCATAGTTGGTAGCGCTGCAATATACCGTCGTCTGGTATTCGCTGGAAAGGTTGAGTGCCAGGTGCTCTGCGAGTGTTTCAAAGCCACCATATTTGGCAGGTACTCCGACAGTACCGATTATCCCAAGTTTGGGCTTGTTGTAATTCATAGTTCAGTTTAGTATGTACCTGAACACTAGCTTACAAAATGCCAAAATGCAAATTGCTGATTTTCAATATTTTATGAAATTTATTTCCCTGTTTTGTTCCCAATTTTGGAAACCGCATAAAATGGCGGGAAATATATTCAGCTTTAGTCAATCTTTTTGGGGGGTATTTTTCCTTCATTATGCCATGATCCATTGCAGTTTTTCAAGGTAATTCTCAGCATTAAAATATATTCAATGGCGTTCCCAAAAGCAAAAAAGCATTCCCAAAATTGGAAAATCAATTAGTTAATTATTGCCTAAATAATTGATAGTCAGTTATTTGTGAAAGTGGCTCGCATTTTTGTTATTATATTATTGAATCAAATAAGCGCAATGAAGCGAATCATCATCACACTCACCATCATGTCATGCCTTGGCATTGCCAACGCCCAGTGGGTATCCACTGTGTCGGGCATTGTGGAGACGCCCGGCAGCAATGATGGTGATGCGCTCCAAGCCCGCTTCTTCTTCCCGCACGGCATCGCCGCCGATACGCTCGGCCATATCTTTATCGCCGACCGTGACAACCATACCATCAGGCTCTTTGACCTTAATTCTGGAAAAGTATCCACCTTGGCCGGGAAGGCAGGTCAGTCTGGCAACGTGGATGGGTTTGGGAGCGCAGCCCTTTTCAACGAGCCTTGGGGCATCTGCGCAACACCGGATGGCGTGGCCTACGTCGCAGACACCAAAAACAACAAGATCAGGAAAGTCACCCTCGATGGCCAAGTCACCACCTTTGCAGGCACTGGCAATTTCGGCACCAGCAATGGACTGCCAACGGCCTCTACCTTTGGCAACCCAACAGGCATCGAACGGGATGCCGAGGGCATCCTCTTTGTGGCTGACCACGCAACCCATATCATCCGAAAAGTGGACAAATTAGGCAATGTGACCACCCTTGCCGGCAAGCCATACCTACCCGGCGATGCGGACGGCGTTGGCAGCGATGCCGAGTTTTGGCGGCCTTATGGACTTTGCATTGACAATGACGGCAACGTGTTGGTGGCAGATGAATGGAACAACAAGATAAGAAAAATTACACCACAGGGCGTCGTGACCACCCTTGCGGGCAATGGCATTAACGGTTCAACGAATGGAGACAACGCACAGGCTTCCTTCAACTATCCTTGGGATGTTACCGTTGACCCCGATGGCAATGTCTATGTCGGGGATGGGTATAACAATACCATTCGGAGAATTGCCCCCAATGGACAAGTTACCACCTTGGCCGGCACTGTTCAAGTTGAAGGGACGCTGGACGGGCTTGGGACAAGTGCCTCCTTTAAGTCGGTGACGAGCCTTGCATGGTCAACCTCCGACAAAAGCATCTACTTGACCGATTGCTACAGCCATACCATCAGGAAGATAACCATAGGAGGCCCAGACCTCCCTGCACTAATCCTCTTCAACCTTAACGGAGACGGAGAAATCTGTGAAGGCGAACCGCTTACCCTGCAAGCCAAGCCTGATGCACTTGGGAAATACCGGTTTTATATGGATGGCGTCATGGTCCAGGACGACAACCTCAACGAATACAGCACCAGTTCCCTACCGCTCGGCACACATAGCTTCACGGTCGAGGCAGATTTTGGCAATCAAACCCTAATCTCCAATCCTATCGAAGTCACGGTCATGGCAACACCCCAGCCGACCATTAACGCAGTCGGGCCGCTCAGTTTTTTTGAGGGCGATTCGGTGATTTTATTTGCAACGGGACAAGGTGATTTCCTTTGGTCGAACGCAGAAACCACCCAAGCCATTACCGTGATGGAGTCGGGCAGTTATTTCGTGGAAGCAACCTTGGGAAGCTGCACGGGCATATCAGCGCCAGTAGCGGTGGAAGTAACGCCCTTGCCCGAGGTGTTGACGGTATTGGTACAGGGCAACAACCGCCTTTGTCCCAATGGCACGGTCGTGTTGACTTCTTCATTTGCCTCCGGCAACCAGTGGTACCACGACGGCTGGCCTATTGGCGGGCAATTCGACCAGACACTCGAAGTCTCGGAACCAGGAATGTACGCTGTTCAAGCCACCGACCCGGTTACTGGCATCACGGCTATATCCGAACCCGTAGAGATAATGGCGCCTGTGGTGCCTAATTTAGATTTTATCGCAACGCCTACCACGGCGGCCCCCGGCCAGCCCGTCTTGTTCAAATTTGTGGGGTCAGGCCAACCCACTGCCTTCGAGTGGCGGTTTGGCGACCCTTCTTCGGGCCTGCAAAACAACTCAACGCTGCCTGAGCCATCCCATATCTTCATGGCCGAAGGCAGTTATACGATTGAATTGGTGGCCACCGACCCCAGCGGCTGCAAGCACAGCCTCTTAAAACCAGCATTGGTAAATATTGAGCAATCCAGCAATGCCTACCTCCCCAATGCCTTCACGCCCAATAGCGATGGCGAGAACGATGTATTTCGTTTGCGTGGCAATGTGGATAGTGCCTCATCCATGACCATTTTCAACCAATGGGGCGAACTGCTTTTCCAAACCTCCAGCCCTACCACCGGATGGGACGGCAATCGGGATGGTCGCCCAGTTGCCCCCGGCACCTACCTCTACGTGATAAGGATGCAGGTGGAAGGCAAGGAAAAAGAGGTGGCGGGGATGGTCACGTTGCTGCGATGAGGTTTCCCGCAGTTAGGGGGGTAACCCAAAGTTCTATTGTTACCCCATATCTTAGTGGATGCCCGAAATCATAAATCAAATAAATCATACATCATAATTCATAAATCTGCTAATTTTTTGACTGGTTTGACGATAGGAATTAGACCTATTTGTATGGCGGATTTATGATTTATGACCTATTTGATTTATGATTTATGATTATTTGCCCCATTGAAATGGATGTGGGGCATCAATTAAACTCAAACTTACCTCCTAACTACAGCCGAACAACTCGTTCATAATGAACAAAATATACGTCATACTAACTGCTTGCCTGCTGGTGGCCAATGTTGCGTCAGCACAGGATTTTCACTTGACGAACTACCAGCCAGCGGGTATGTTGTTCAACCCGGCGATGTCGGGCAGTGGCGATCATCCGCTACAGGTAGGTGTGCAGTATCGTAGCCAATGGGCCAGCATCTTGAAGGGATATACGACCATGGCCACGACCATTGATGGGAAATACAAGCAGTTCGGGGGCGGGGTGCAGTTGTACCAAAACCATGCAGGCCCAGCCAGCTTAAAGACGACGGGGTTCATGATGACGGGAGCTTACCATAAGCCATTGGCAAAAGATGGCTCCCTTTCGTTGGGGTTCGGACTTGGAAAAGTCCAACGGCGCATCAACCCGGCACTGCTCACTTTCGACAACCAGTACGTGGAAGGCGTGGGCTATGACGGCGGAAGGCCGAGCGAAGAGGTTTTCGCTCGCACCAAGGCCAGTTTCGCAGACTTGTCCACTGGCTTGGTCTGGCAAGGCTACTGGGGCAATACCAAGAACCTAAAAAGCAGTTTCGGGCTTTCCTTAAGCCACGTACACCTGCCCAATGAGGGTTTCTTTGGCCAAAAATCTGACCTGCCCACCAAGACAGTGCTGCACGGCAGCCTGGACATGAAGGTGGACGACCAGTTCCTCTTCACCCCGCATTTTTTGATGCAGAACCAAGGCGTACACCGGGAGTTCTTGGGCGGCGTTAAATTCAACGGCAGCTTCGATGCAGGTGCCGAATTCCATGCGGGCATGGCCTACCGCTGGGGCGATGCCATCATTTTGCAAATGGGATTGGAAATCGGCGACAAGTCCATCTGGGCCAGTTACGATGCCAATGTTTCAACCCTTGAAAAGAACACGGGCGGAAAGGGCGCCTTTGAGCTTGGTCTTTACCTCCGTTTTGGCGAAAGCCAAAAAAAGCAGCTAAAGGACACGGACAAGGATGGCACCTACGACCACCGTGACAAATGCCCAAAAATGCCCGGCCCGAAGGAGAACAACGGCTGCCCCAACAGTGCTTCCGAGGCTGCCCTGGATGCTGACAAGGACGGCATTGCAGACAAGCTCGATGAATGCCCGCTGGAACCTGGCGAGCCGCAGTTCGACGGCTGCAATGATTCTGACGGCGATGGAATTTATGACCAAGTGGACGCCTGCCCCGAAATCTATGGCCATATCGAAAACAAGGGCTGCCCGATCCGGGACCGTGACACGGACAAAGACGGCGTTCCCGACCTTGAAGACCAGTGCATTTTCATCAAGGGCTTGCCTGCATTCAAAGGCTGCCCAGACACCGACCGTGACGGCGTCTCGGATATGGACGACCACTGCCCCTACCTGCGGGGCTTGAAGGAATACCACGGCTGCCCATCCAATGCCACAATAGTGGAAATGGAACCAGATTTCGTGGTGGAATTCCCCACCGACGGCGCTAATATTGGAGAGGAATATAAATCAAGGTTGGATGCTTTTGCGCAGCAATTGCTTAAAGATGAAACCTCCAGAATCTTGGTATCGGGCCATACCGATACAGAAGGAACAGTGGCCTACAACTACGAACTCGGCCTCCGTCGGGCAAAGGTTGTTCGGGATTACTTGCGGCGGGAGGGCGTTCCAATGGAGCGCTTGGAGATGATGTCCTATGGCGAAGCCATGCCCAAGCGTACCAATGGCTCGCACGACGGCAGGGCCGAAAACCGCAGAACGGAGCTGAACGTGGTAAAATAACGGGATTCCCGTTTTGGGAAATCCTTCCAAAATGAGGATGCGAGCAATTTTTACTTTATTTCTAATTGCTTGCAAATCAATTTTTTACGACTTTTTTTTGACTGGCATATTGATGGCTAAAGGACTGGTATGGGGGAGGATTTCTCTCTCCTCCAGTGTTTTGGGAAATTTGATTTTCCAAAACCCCCTGCTAAGTAGTTACGGCTAATGAATGATTAAGTGATAATGTAAAACATCCAACCATGGTTAGCTATTTGAAGTACCTGCTACTGCTCGCAGTGCTATTGGCTTCGTGCCAACCACCGCAGCAGCTCTTCCAAAGCTCCGGCCCAGCGGCAGATAGCCGTAATGTGCTGAAGCAATACTTCCAACCAAAGGAAGCAGTCATCCATCCGGGAGACAAACTCAGCATCAGCATCTATGGACACGAAGAATTGAGCATCGGCTCTGCCAACAGCATCTACAGTTCCGATGAAGTAACGGGCAAATGGCTCGTGGTGGACCAAGACGGCGAGGTGAACCTTCCTCAGATAGGCCGGGTAAAAGTAGCGGGCTACGATATCAAGGAAGTGAACTACCTGCTGGAGGATAAATACCGCACCGTTATCAAAGACCCCATCATCAATGTAAGGGTGATCAACCACTTCGTGACGGTGCTCGGCGAGGTGAACAAGCCCGGCCGTTACACGCTCGACAATGAGCAGATGACCCTCGTTGAAATTATCGGCTCAGCTGCCGGGCTTTCGCCGTACGCAAAGGGCCATGAGGTGAAGGTCATACGGCAGGTGCAAAAAAAGCCAATCGAACTGGTGGTGGACATGACGGACTTGGCCACCTTCTCAGAGTTCAACGTACAGCTACAGCCGGACGACGTGGTCTATATCGGCCCGAACGAAAAGAAATTTGCTGACGAACGGCTGCGCCGAGGCACTACCATAGCAAGCATACTCGGTGGTATTGCGCTGGCGCTGTCGTTGGTTTAAGATAAAAATGGGTTGCAGGGTTTCAAGGGTTTCAGGTTTCAAGGGTTTCAGGGAAATGCCTGCTTAACTCAGTTTTGAAGGGGGTAATTAATCAAAGTGACGATAGATAATAAGTTGTCAGCTTGGTTTTGAACTTCTTGACCGAAGCTTAAAAAAAAAGCAGCGCCATTCAAAAGTCCTGTGCTCGGCCTTAAACCTGATAGGTTATTATTTGCCCGTAACGGAAGCCCTGCTTCATCAAAATAGACTTGGGGAAACTAGTTGCCCCCTGAAACCTGAAACCTGAAACCCCTGAAACCTGAAACCACGAAACCTACACACCACTATCGAACATTCATTCGGAACGCAGCTTAACTACTCGTGCCATGAATTTCAAAAAAGAATACAACCTACTGATTGCCCCGCTCATTAAGTCATCGCCCATCATCATCGGGTTGATGGTGGTAGCCTTTTTGGGGATGCGGCGGGCCATCACCTATATGACCCCGGAGTACCGAGCAGTTGGGGCCATAAAAATCAACAACCTGAACTATAGCCAGGCGACCTTCGGCATCTTCGGGGAGGAAAAGAACGCTGTGCCGAAACAGAGCGAAAACTTCCTGACAGAGGTGGAGGTGTTCAAGTCCAGGGATTTGATTAAAAAAACTTTGGCTAACCTCAACTGGGAGCTTTCCATCTTTCGGGTAGGTAAGTTGCGCTTGGTGGAAATGGAAGAGGAAAGCCCGTTTTTTATTGGTTACCAAGATGCTGCGCCAGAGGGCTACGGCAAGTTGCACTATTTTGACTACCTCGGCAACGACCGTTTTAGGCTGCGCAAAGGAGGTGAAGCCGACTCCACCGGCATGGAAGTCGCCTTTGGGGAAGTCGTTGCGCTCCCCGAAATGAGTTTTACCATTCATAAACGGGAAGATGTTTTGATTAAAAAGCCGAACTGCCTCAACCCCGGCGACCGCTTTGCTTTCAAGCTGAACCGCATGGAGGACCTCGCCAATGAATACGCTGGTGGCAAACTGTTCGTGAAACCCGTGGAGAAGGATATTTCTATCGTAAAAATCTATTTCAACCACGAGCTGCCAGAAAAAGCAGAGGCTTTCGTCAACGAACTGATGAACACCTACATCAACGAGGGGCAACAGAGCAAAGAAATGCAGGCCGACTCGACCCTCGCCTACCTCGATCAACAATTGGCCGATGTGTCCGCAAAATTGAAGGCGGCGGAGGCGGCCCTCTCAGGCTATCGCTCCGGCAATAAAGTCGTAAACCTCGATATGGAGGTTGATGCCACTTTGAAGGAACTGACCCAACTCGATTTGCGCCGCATTGACCTCGACATGAAATATGCCGAGATGGAACGCCTGCAGACGCCGCTTTTCACGGGAAGGAAATTGGACGAATACTCGCCGAATTTTGAAGCTTTGCAAGACCCCATCTTCAAGGAAACCTACCTGAAGGGGCAAGCCTACGAAGCTCAACGAAAGGACTTGTTGCAGAAATACACACCCAACCACCCAGCAGTAGCCAATGTGGATGAGAAGATCAGGGAGTCAAGAACTTTCTTGAACGAGACGCTCGTCTCCACGATGGGCAATATCCGGGCAAAACAGGATGAGGTGGACCAAAACCTCGTTCAGCTATCCAGTTCCATCAAGCGTTACCCCGAAAAGGAGCGAATCTACGTGGGACTTGAGCGGGATGTGGCCCTCAATGAAAGCATGTACAACCACCTCATGCGCAAGCGAACCGAGCTGGCCATTGGCAAAAACTCCGACCTGTACCCGCATAAAATCATTGAACATGCCGAACGCCCCAATCAAATCGTTTCTCCGAATACATCCCTGCTGTATGGGCTGGCTGGGCTTTTTGCCCTGCTATTGGGCATGGTGATAGCTTATTTGCGCAGTTTTTTCAAAGATACCATACAAGGCAAGGACGACTTGGAGGCATTGCCCGTACCGTTATTGGGCAGCATTTACAACAAGTCGAAAAAATTGCAGCAGGATGGGTTTGCACTCGTCTCTGGGCTGTTGGCTTCTTTGGACAAATTGCCAGATAACTGTTCCAAACACCAAGGGAAGATACTCGTTGCCACTTCCTTGCTCCCGGGTGAAGGGAAATCGTTCACGGCCACGGAACTGGCCCGTGCCTATGCCGCCGTGGGCAAACGAGTGCTGGTGGTGGACATGGACGTGCGCAAACCCACGCTCCACCTGAATTTCAAGGTGCAGAACCAGTTGGGTTATTGCGACATCCTCGAAGGTCGGGTCTATGCACTGAACGCTATTCAGAAAACGCAGGAAGAAAACCTATCCATACTAACTGCGGGTCGCTTGCAGTCGCAGAACCATGCTTTGTTGTTCAACCGCCGCTCCTTGGACTTCATCCACGATTTCCGTTGGCATTTTGACGTGGTGATTGTGGATACACCACCTGTTGGCGTATTCGAGGATAGCCTTCCCATCATGTCGGAAAGCACGGCGAACTTGTTCGTTGTCCGCAAGGGCTTCACCAAGAAGCGGATGGTTAGCCGAATCGCCAACCTCGTTTCCGTGTTCCATATACCCAACTTATACATCGTTTTAAATGGCCAATCGGTTAATTCCAAAGTACCGGGCTATAAGCGGTATATCAAGAAGTATTATGGTGCCACGAAGTGATTTCGGATTGCGGATTGGGAGGGCCGTGGAAACACTGACTTTTTGGTGGCATAAAATCACCAATTCCGAATCCCAAGTCACCAATCCGAAATCCGAAATCCGAAATCCGAAATCGCCTATGCCTTCAACAGCACTATTTACCTCCCATAAGTCGCTTGCCCTCATGGGCCAGGCCATTTCATCGGGGGGCAATTTCGCCTTGGGCGTGCTACTGGCCCGATGGCTGGGGGTAGAGGCATTTGGACAATACAGTATATTATGGATGGGGGTCCTATTTGTGTTGGGCCTGCACCAAGCCTATTTCACCCAGCCGCTGATGACCTTATTGCCAAGCAAACAAGCGAGCGAGCAGCTTGCTTACCTCGAAGCCTTGACTGGTTTGCAGGTATTGGCATCGGTAGGGCTTGCTGCGCTGGCATTGCTGGTTTTTGGCTTGGCGGTGGCTTTGGGCATTCATTCGGAATGGTTGGAATGGCTGCCATTGATGGGTTTTTTGTTGGCCAGCTACCTGTTTCAAGATTACCTGAAAAAATATTGCTACGCAAAACGACAGATGCTGGTCCCGATGCTGATGGACGCTGCCTTGTTCGGGCTATTGCTGCCAACCTTGGCCGTTTTGTATTTTATGGATGAACTCAGCCTTGGCCACGCCCTTTTTACGGTGATGATGTCGTATGGCATCAGCAGTTCGATCGGGCAATCGATGATAGGAGGAAGCCCCATCAAATATTGGAAGCGGAACAACATAATCCGCACCGCAAAAGAACATTATCACTATTCTTTTTGGCTGTTGGGCACCTCAATGGTGCAGTGGTTTTCCGGCAACTTCTTCCTTGTGGCCGCAGCGGCCACGCTGGGAGCCGTAGCAGCGGGGGCACTGCGCATGGCGCAGAACATGGTTGGACTGTGTCACGTGCTTTTTCTTGCAATGGAAAACATCATGCCCGCCGAGGCTGCCCGGCAGTTCTTTAGCAAGGGTGAAAAAGGACTTTTTGCCTACCTGAAGCGGGTGGGTCTTTTGGGCAGTATTCCAGTGGGACTGCTCCTGATAGGACTTACACTGGCTGCTCCTTGGCTGATAAAATGGCTCTATGGTGATGAGTATCAGTCGTATGCATACCTGGTTGCAGCATTTTCAGTTGTCTATGCACTTGGCTATGTATTGACGATTTTACGCTTGGCGATGCGCTCGATGCACTTCACTTCGCCCATTTTCGTGGGTTACCTGATCAGTGCAGGGTTGAGCATTTTAGCTGCCGGCCCTATGGTCAGGCAGTGGGGAATCGGAGGGGTTTTGGCTGGGCTAATAGGTTCGCAAATGCTGCTGTTGTTGGTCTATTTGGCATTCATTTGGCGGAAAAGAGCCACTAATAAACTGGTTCAAAGCCCCATCCTGAATTAATCCCCACCTTCAATCCTCAAATCCAAATCCTCCAATCCTTCAATCCTTCAATCCTTCAATCCTTCAATCCTTCAACCCTTCAATCCTTCAATCCTTCAATCCTTCCCCATGAAAATCATCCATGCAGTCCTTGGCAAAGCCAACCCCGAAAGGATGAACGGGGTGAACAAGGTGGCCTACCAATTGGCGAAGACCCAACATGAAATGGGGCACGATGTCACGCTATGGGGGATAGCGAACACACTGGAGCACAACTACCCAACAAGGCCCTTCAAGACCGAGCTTTTCTTGCAATCGGCCAACAAGCTGCGCCTCGATGCTGGGATGGTGACGGCGGTAAAAGCTTTGCCAAAAGAAACGGTAGTGCATCTGCACGGTGCGTTCATACCGGAATTTTACTTATTGGCGAGGTTGCTCCGCAAACAGGGCATCGGCTATGTGTTGACCTCACATGGCGCCTTCAGTGGCTTGGCCATGAAAAAAGGCAGATTGCGCAAGCAGCTTTATTTTTCCTTGTTGGAAAAAACGATTGTGAACCAAGCCAAGGCTGTGCAGTTGCTTGGCGACCTTGAGTACAACAACTTGGACAACCTTGCCAAAATCGGGCATAAAGTGTTGATTCCCAATGGCATGGAACTCAGCGACCTCCCCGTGCTTGATACCCGCCCTGCCAATCCCGTGCTGACTTTTGGCTTCTGTGGCCGCTTGGACAACTACTATAAGGGCCTCGACTACTTGCTGCGGGCCTTTTCGCTTTTCTTGGATAAAGGCCACCAAGCCCAGCTCGAACTCATCGGCGACGGCGGCGACCGGAGCATGCTGGAGCAGTTGGCGACGGAGCTTGGCGTTGGCAGGCAGGTCGTGTTTCATGGCGCCAAATATGGTGCAGAAAAATTCCGGCTGATGGCCAACGCCGATGTTTTCGTCCATACCAGCCGATCGGAGGGCTTCCCAATGGCCGTGTTGGAGGCGGCGGCACTTGGCCTGCCCTGCCTCACCAGCGAGGGGACGAACGTGAACCGCTACATCCGGCAGTACGATGCCGGCTTCCCGATGGATGGGCCGCTGGACGAACGCCGCATTTGCGAAGCGATGGAAAAAGCCACCATTTTTTATAAAGAAAACAGGCTGATTCAGCTTGGGGCGAATGCGAAGAACATGGTGAAATCAGCATTTGATTGGCGGAAAATCAGTGAAGAATTAGTGGCTGTGTACAGCAGTTGAACGCTATTTGGCGGTATCCATTTTCCCAAAATGGGAAATTTTCCCATAAAATGAATCAAAATTTGTTGACAAAATTCTTGTAAAGAATTGATTTTCAACTAGTTGGCGTCTGGGCTTATTTTTTGCAATCTTAACTTGCCCTTGATTTAAAACTGCGCCTTAAAATGAGTCTCACTTTACAAAAACTTGAACATTCCTACATGGGGGGAAAGCCAGCATTCTGGTTGATCCTTCTTGCCATTCTCTGTTTTGGCCTCCAGCAGGCCAATGCGCTTAGTCCCACCCAAGTAAGCATCACCAACAGGTCGGGATTGAATTTCATTTTTGACCACAACAATGCTGTAAATGGGCCTCGTGCTGCCTACGTGGCCTACGAAATCAGGAATACATCCAATTTGGTTTTGACGGGCCTCACTGCCTCTCTTGGCGGTTTTGCTTCCGGCTTCTCACTTGCGGGCGGTCAGACAGCAATTCAAACCATTGGCACCTTGAACCCAAATACTTCTGTGTGGGTGTTCTGGTATGTGAGCTATCCACATACTTCCACTTCTGCCAGTACCAATTTGGTGGTAACGCTCTCAGACAGCAATCCGGGCATAGTTAGCAATAGCCTTACTTATCGTACCCGCAGCAGCGTCTCCAATTCAGCGGCTGGCCAGTTGGTGAGCATGACCATGGCTGGTGGGCTTGTTTTTGGAGATGATGTATTGGTTGACGTTACCTATGACTTGGGGAACGCAAATATATCAAGCGGTGTATTCGTTTTTTTTCAGCCCGCTGGCAACCTCGATTTCAATGCAGCCTGCTTTCAACTGATAAAAACGGAAGTAATATCCTCCACTATTTCAGCGGTAGTTCCCGTTGGTTCTACCAATACACTAAGTTTCAACGTCAACTCCGCCACGGGCGGCGGTGCAAAACAAGTCGTGGTGCGTTACAGGTTCAAGGCATCTTGCCTTGGAAGTAGCACTTTGTTGAAGCCCTATTACTGTGAAGGAAGAGTCATCAATACCAATAACAATGGTTTGAGGCACACAAACAATTACGGGGTAGTATCCTTGAATTTGCCTGCGCTGGCACCTGATCCCTGTTCAGTGGGTAATCCCGATGATTTTGGGGTGCTCCAGAACAATATCGGTATTAACGTTGAAGGCGACAACTGGAGTGCAGCTTGGGGTGACTACGACAACGACGGGTACCCCGACCTCTTTGTTACCACTAACGACCCGAAGCAACCAAATGCCTTGTACCGTAATACGGGCAGTGGCACATATAATCGGGTCAATTCTGCACCTTTTAGCGAAGATACGGCTTCTTCTTTGTCCTCCACTTGGGGCGACTACGACAACGATGGCGACCTCGACCTTTATGTTGCCAACAACATCGGCTATGAGAATTTCCTCTATCGGAACGAGGGCGGCGGAAACTTCACAAAAATCCTTAACGACCCTATCGTCACCGACATGGGCTACTCGCACGGGGCATCTTGGGTGGATTATGACAATGACGGGTTCCTCGACATGTTCGTGACCACCTACTGGGAAACGGCCTTTAACTTGTTGTACCACAACAACGGCGACGGCACGTTCAGCAAAGTGACCAACAACGCCATCGTGAACGAAGCTTCCCGCTCCGTATCGGGCGTATGGGGCGACTACGACAATGACGGCCTCCAAGACCTTTTCGTGGCCAACACGGGTGGTAGGAACAACAGCCTCTACCGCAACCTTGGTGGAGGCCAGTTTGAAAAAATAACAACTGGCAACATCGTAAACGACGGTGGCAGCAGCGTTGGGGCATCGTGGGGCGACTACAACAACGATGGAAATCTCGACCTCTTCGTAACCAATGCGGGCAACGAGCCTTGTTTTCTTTACCAGAACAATGGCGACGGCAGTTTTACCAAAATCACCAGCGGGGCAATCGTGACCGACCGAGGCGATGCGCACGGAAGCGCTTGGGCCGACTGGGACAACGACGGTGACCTCGACCTTTTCGTTGCGAGGGATGGCCGCGACAACTCGCTTTACCGCAATGATGGCGGGGGCGATTTCACTGCCCTCTCCAATGAAATGACAAATGATGGCGGCCTTTCATTTGGCTGTGCCTGGGCCGACTACGACCGTGATGGCGACCTTGACCTCGTGGTTGCCAACCGCAAGGGCACGGGCAATTTTTTCTACCGGAACGACAGGGGCGCCTGTAAAAACTGGGTCTCTGTTAAGTTGGCAGGCACAATTTCCAACAAATCGGCCATTGGAGCCAGAGTGTCGCTTACCGCCACCATCAATGGCAAAACGGTTACGCAGACCCGGGAAGTGACGGCCCAGTCGGGCGGCGGTATTGGTGGCCAAAACGAGATGGTGCTGAACTTTGGCCTTGGAAATGCTACAGTTGTCAACTCGATTGTCGTTGAATGGCCATCGGGCTATAGCCAGTCATTGGCCAACCAGCCCATCAATCGCCGCTTGAACATCACCGAGGACAACGCCGCCGAAGTAAGCGGAAGGGTCTATTGGGAGGAGAACATCAACTGTAACGGTGGCCTGCCAACTCCGCCACTTGCAAGCCAGACAGCAACCTATCGCACGGCGCAGGCGGGCAATTGGTCTTCTTCTTCGACCTGGGTTGGAGGCAATATTCCTCCTTTTGTTTCCATCAATAACCTTAGTATCAGTATCGAACATGATGTTACGATTCCCAATGGCAATATCTTTATTACTGGAAGCAATACGAGAATCTGGGTTACCAATGCCAAGTTGACACTTGTGAATGGCAACCTGACCATGGAAAGGGGTATGTTGAGCCTGTTGGGGGCCAATTTTGAAATGCGCAACGGAAACTTTGACATTACCAACGTCAACGCAAGGTTTGTGGTGGTCAAGAGTAGTGTATCCGTTACAGGCAACCACTACAGCGTCGGAAGGAAGCGTTGGGAAGATGCCTGCTTCCAACTAACGGGCAGCTACAACAATGGCGGCACCGATACCCTTCAAAACGTGAAAATGCAAGTGGGTGGGAATTTCCAGAACTATATCGCTGGAGTTATGGTCATCAACGAGGCCAAGATACACGTCACCAATGGAGGCTTTCAGAATATTGCTCCAGCAGTTTGCAAGGGAAGTGGCTTGACGGTTTGGCTTGACAATGGGAATATCCAGAACTGGTCCAATTGGACCACAACCATCGCTCAATATTGCACACCATCCTGGGCCAATCCAGTTGGTGTAGCTGGATACTTGCCTCCTTCCAAGGACTGCGCTACGATTGCGGCGCAATTTGTTGACGACCCTTGCACTGTCGTTCCCAACACGGCAAACCGAAAAGGGATTCCCTTTGCCAAAGTGGTGTTCCAACCCGGCAATGTTACCGTGTTTGCAGATGAAAACGGTTATTATTCCGCCTATTTGCCGACAGGCAGCTATACCGCCCAGGAATACCCTGGGGACAACTACAAGCCTGCTTGCCCAAACAGTGCGGGTACCCGAAGCGTGGTCATAACTGGTCCAGGCCAACAACTTCGGAACATGGACTTCGGCAATGAGCCAAGGGAAATGGCCCCAGACCTTTTGACCCAAATCGTCATTGCAGCGCACCGCATCGGCGGCAACAACCTCTTGTTGGTCAACTACAAAAACATGGGCACTGCTGCCTCCGAGAATACGATTTTGGAGGTGACCTTGCCATCGGAATTGGAGATTCAGCATACCTCTTTGCCAAGCTTGCAAGCCAAGTCTCAGACCTTGGCCTTTGACTTGGGCACTTTGAATACCAATGCTGGCGGGGTATTGTACATATCTTATACGATTGGCTTGGCGACCCCAGTGGGCTTGGATTTGGAAGTGGCTTCTGTCATCTCCGGAAAATTTGATGATATTGATATCACCAACAACGCCTCCTCGGACAGGTCGTTCACGGTTGCCTCATTTGACCCGAACGATATTGCGGTCAGTCCGGCCCGTTTTTTCAAAAAAGAAGAATGGCTGAAGTATAAAATCAGGTTCCAGAACGTAGGGAATATCCCTGCTTCGCAAATCAGGGTGGAAGACGAGCTTCCTGCTGGACTGGACGTATCCAGCTTGGAAATGGGCACAGTCAGCCACAATTACAAATTGCAAATCGAGGGCCGTAAGTTGGTCTGGATTTTCCCGAACATCAACCTTGCGGATAGCCTTTCGAACGAGCCAGAGAGCCATGGATTCATCACCTTCCGCATCAAGGCGCAAGAAGGCATGTCCATTGGCGACCGCTTGAAAAACCGTGCGGCTATCTACTTCGACAACCTCGAACCCGTCATCACCAACACGGTCGAGAACGTGCTGACCGAAGAAATCTTGAAGGAGACCCGTGCTGCCGCAAAACCACTGCAACTGTTCCCGAATCCATCTGGCGGTAAATTAGTGGTGCAGTCTTACGACTTGGACTTAGAGCCGGAAACCTTTTTCGTCGAAATCAGCGTGTTCGACCATTTTGGGAAGCAGGTATTCGGCACGACCAATATTGCTGACCAACGCCCAGAATTTTACCTCCACTTCCTGACCAACGGCCATTACATGGTGAAGGCCCTGGACAGCAAAGGCAAGTCCTATTTCGGCAAATTGGTGCTGATGAAGAATTAACTTGACTTTTTCCATTCTTAAATAGGCTTTCCAATTAAGCCACCACCCTTCCCATTTTGGGAATTAATTGTAAGAACATCTAAACACAAGAACATTAAAGCAAGGCTAACTCATTGACAAACAGTGGGTTGGCCTTTTTCTGTTTTGTTGGCATTTTAATGGTTTCTGAAACCTGAAACCTGAAACCTACAACCCTTTCAGCCCATGTATCGAAACAAGGCCATGCTCAACAGTATCATCCTCCTGCTCACCTTGAGGATTATGAGCTATTTCACCTTGTTCCCCGAATCGGTGCTGCTTACCCAAGCCACCAAGATAGGGTTGCTCATTGCGCTAACTTTCACGGCCTTGCTCCTGCTAAAGTCGCTGCGCAACAAGCACAGCGGCTTCAATTTTGCCTACGGCAGCCTTTCGCCCTTGGTGCTTTACGGCACTTACCTGCTGTTGGGCGTGCTGTCTGTCGGATGGGCATCGCTACCCTATTATTCCATGCTGCAATTGGGCATGGTGATAGAGGCACTTGCTTTTGCATGGCTTTTCATGCAACTCCTTACTTATTACAATGCAGTGAGTGATGGCCACGCCCGTTTCTCCCATGTTTTTGGAAGGGCGACCCTAATCATTGGGCTTGGGTTCCTCGCTGGGTGGTTCCTCGACCCCGATACTTTTTCCCGCATGACCCATGCAGGCGAGGTGGCGAGGCTCGGTGGCATCATCATCAATCCGAATGAACTTGGCATGTTGGCGGTACTTGGCAGCGCAATGGGCTACAAGGAACTACTGGACAAAGGATCTAAGTACCACAACATGCTGTTAATCATCGTCAGTGTTGCTGTGCTCTTGCTGACGCAATCCCGCTCGTCCTTATCGGCCTTCCTGTTGGTCTCGGCGCTGTTTGTGCTCTGGCTGGGCAATCTTCGGGTCATTACCCTATCTGTGGTTGGGGTGGTGTTAGTGCTGCCTTTCCTGTTTCATTCCATCATCCTGAAACAAGGCGACATGGAGGAGGTGATGAGCATGACCGGGCGGCTGCCTTTCTGGGAAGACTTGCTTACCGATGGCTTTACCAAGCGGCCACTGTTCGGTTACGGCTTCATGTGCGTAGCCGAAGGTGAATATTTCGAGAGCATCCATTCCTACACAGCCAAGATGACGCACAACACTTTTATCCAAGTGTTGCTAAACCTTGGCCTGGCGGGCATTTTCGTCTGCTTCCTGCAAATGATAGCCACTTTTTTTGCCATTGGCAACAGCTCAGATGCCTACCACCGCAGGCTCGCCGTGATGATGCTCATCCCGTTGTTCATCAACTCGCTCACCGAGTTTGGCATCTTCGGCGAATCCAACTATGGCATCCAGTTCTACCAGCTGCTCATCCTGTTTTTTGTGGTGAAAACAGTGCCCGTCACGCATACAAGGCCAATTCATTATGGAACCACAAATACTGTACTCACATGAGCGGCCCACAACTGAATGACAAGGAGGTGCTCGCCAAAATCTTCTTTCCAAACCAGCCTAAAGAAGTGGCTATCTTGCCATACACCAACGGCCTGCCTATTGCTGGTTCCGCCATCGCCTTCGGTAAAAAACCAGCGCTTGTAGGCTTTCATTGCCACAGTTTTGGCTACATCAACAACCCCGATGGCACGGTACGCTGGCTCTATCCATTGGGCAACCGACAAGCCCCTTTCCTACGGCTGTACAGTGGCGCAGGCTTGCGGAGCAATGCCTTGAAAGCAGGTTTCAAAACAGCTTTTTCTTTTGGGTTGGAAAGCTGGGTGCGATCGGGCATCCTGCACGTTTTTTTTAAGGATGAAAAACCATTGGACGGCATGCTCGGCCTGTTCAACTCGGAGAATTTGGCCATCTTCACGGGCACGAGGGGCGAAAACCGTAAGGCCGTTTTTTTGCTGGAAAATGAAAAAGGTAACCATTGGTTCTGCAAGCTGCCACTCACCGAAGCGGCTCAGGCTTTAGTGGCCAATGAACAAAAAACACTCACCGAAATAGCTGACCTAAAACTACAGAAAATGGTGGTGCCAATGGCCAAGCCATTTGGCAGTGGGCTGATGGTTTCTGATGTAAAACCAGCTAAGGCAAAAAGCAGCAACGAGCTACTGCCACTGCATTTTGAGGCACTTGCCGAGCTATCCGATTTGAGCTTGGAACTCCAACCCTTGGCCGACTATTACTTTTTGCGGGAGATTAGGCAACACCTCAACGAACTCATCGAGCAGCCCATCCACCCCGATTTCGATTTTGAGACGGTTCAAAGGGTCATTGCCAACCTGCAGGGACTCAGTGGTAAGCTGGATGCAAACCGGTTGGTGCCCACTACCCTTGCCCACGGCGACTTCACGCCCTGGAACATGTACCTCAGCCATGAAAAACTGCATGTCTTTGATTGGGAGCTTTCGGAGCGCCTGCCCATGCTTTACGATGCTTTTCATTTCGTATTCCAGACAGGTGTATTGGTGAAAAAACTGCCTGCCACAGCCATCCATGAAGCTGTTTTTTCGATGAAAAACCATCCCAAATTCACGCCACTCCTGGAACAGCAACCGACAAGTTTCGATTTTCTTTATCAGCTTTATTTACTTCGCAACATCAGCTACTACCTCTTGAAATACCTACGGCAGGACGCACTTCACATGCAGGCGCATTGGCAATTGGCAGCATGGGATTCGGCTTTGACTTATTTTTTAAATTTAGATTAGTCTAAAAATATTTTAATAGACAATTAATTTTATATTTTTGCGGCAATAGAGATTGTATTATGAATAACCTGTTGACCACAACCCTGCTTTGCAGCCTTTCCTGTTTTGTCTCTAAAGCCCAAGATGCCGTCCTTTCCGGCCGAGTGGTCAGTGGCGGCCAAGCCGTTCCGCTTGCCTATTGCTCAATAGTTGGCCAAGGCAAAACAGCCGTTTCCGATGAGCAAGGCCATTTCACCTTTACCCTTCCATTGACTGGGCTATATGAACTGGAGGTGACGAGCCTCGGTTTTTTGCCCTTCCAAAAGGAGCTACAGCTCGTTGGCGGAGCGAACAAATTGGTGGTGGAACTGGAAGAGCTGCCTTTTGACCTCAACACGGTCGTAGTTTCGGGCACCCGAACCGACCGCCGCCGATTGGACAGCCCTGTGGCCGTGAACGTGCTGACCCGTACCACTTTTCAGGTGACGCAGTCCAATACGCTTTCCGAGGGGCTATGCTTTCAGCCGGGCCTGCGCATGGAGACCGACTGCCAAACCTGCAACTATACCCAACTGCGCATGAACGGGTTGGGCGGCAGCTACAGCCAAATTTTGATTGACAACCGCCCGGTTTTCACCCCGCTCATGAGCTTGTATAGCTTAGAGCAGATTCCTGCTTCGCAAATCGAGCGGGTGGAGGTGGTGAAGGGTGGCGGTTCGGTGCTGTACGGGGCGAATGCCATCGCTGGCACGGTAAACGTGTTGACCAAAATGCCTTCGCAAAACGAATGGTCGCTCACTGGCAACACGGCGCTAGTGGGCGGCGAAGCTGCCGACCATTTTTTCAACGCCAACACCTCCATCCTCAACGAGGGCAAGACGGCGGGCCTCAGCCTGTTTGCCTCGCACCGAAATCGGGAGTCGTTCGATGCCAACGGCGATGGGTTTTCGGAGATGCCGTTGCTGCGCAACAATTCGTTTGGCTTCAAGACCCAACTTCGCCCCAACGAGCAGCACCGCTTGCTGTTGAATGGTTGGAGCATCAACGAGTTCAGGCGGGGAGGCAATGCCTTTGATTTGCCTGCCGACCAAGCCGACCAATCGGAAGAACGCCTTCAACAAGTCTGGGTGGGCGGGGCAGACTACCGTTTTTCCCCTAAAAACAAGCCTTGGAACCTGAGCACTTACCTGTCCGCTCAAAAAACCGACCGCCGCCACTATACGGGCATTGACCAGGCCAATGGCTGGGGCACTACTGACAGCAAGACTTGGATTGGCGGCTTGCAGTACAACCACAACTTGAAATATTGGCAAGGCGCCAATTCGCTTACCCTTGGCATCGAGCACCAGCACGACGATACTTTCGATGAAATTGCGGCCTATAATTACCGCATTGACCAGGTGACGAATCTCACAGGGTTGTTCCTACAAAGCGACTGGGACATCATACCAAAGTTCACGCTGCTTTCAGGCATCCGGCTGAACAAGCATAATTTTCTAGATAAAATCGTGGCAACGCCTCGTCTCAGTGCCCTATTCAAGCCATTGGAAAACTTACAAATGCGGGCAGCGTGGGCGCAGGGATTCAAGCCACCACAGGCTTTTGAGGCTGACATGCACATTGCCTTCGCTGGCGGCGGCGTATCGGTCATTCAGGTATCGCCCGACCTGCGGCAAGAGACCTCCAACAGTTATACCTTTTCGCTGGACTTCAACCGACCCACTGCAAAGTACATCTACGGCTTCACGCTGGATGCCTTCCATACCCGCTTGCTGGGTGCCTTCGTGCTGGAGGAACACGGCACGGACTCCGCAGGCAATATCCTTTTGCTGCGCAAAAACGGCGGCAATTCCACCGTGCAAGGCCTGACCTTGGAGGGGCGTTTCAACTATGACCAAAAACTGCAATTGGAGACGGGCTTCACGTTGCAATCTACCCGTTTTGACAACCCCGTGGCTTGGTCAGCAGAAGTGCCCGGCACCCGAAGCTATTTGCGCACCCCGAATCGGTACGGCTTTTTTACCCTGATTTTTATGCCAGAGAAAAAAATAAACGGTTCATTGTCAGGGGTTTATACGGGAAGCATGAAGGTGCCGCATTTTGCCGGAGCGCCAGGTGTACCCCAGGATGAGCTGTTCAATTCTCCTGATTTCATGGAATTGAACTGCAAGCTGAACTACCGCCTCCACCTGCACGGCATGGAAACGGACTTGGAGTTCTCGGCAGGGGTACAGAATATTTTCAATGCTTACCAATCGGATTTTGACTTGGGGAAGTACCGGGACAGCAATTATATCTATGGGCCGGGGAGGCCGAGGACAGTGTTTGTGGGGGTGAGGTATGGTGCGTTTTGAGGTAGGAAATGGGCAAACCCCGAATGGGCCTTTAAAGATGTTCTTGCCGAAATAATCAAGGGCTACCCCAAGGAAATACCAGCTGACGTGCTGTTGCAAATGACCAATTTTATGATAGCGGAATGGGCCAGCCGATACGAGCTTCAAGAGCAAGCTGCATAAAAGTTATCCCAACCCATACTCCTCAATCTTCCTATACAACGTCGCCAATCCAATCCCCAACAACTCCGCAGACTTCGTCTTGTTCCCGTTCGTGTGCGCCAGCACCTTGCGGATGTGCAGCTTTTCGATTTCCGCCAATTTCATCAAATCCAATTGATTGCCCGATTCGGTATATTGGAAGTCGTAGGGAAGGCAATCCAGCGAAAGGTTTGGGCCGGAAGCGAGGATGACGGCCCGTTCGATGACGTTTTTCAATTCCCGGATATTTCCCTTCCAGGGGTGGTTGGTCAGGGCCTTTAAGAAGGCGTCCTCCATGCCGAGCGGCTTGCTGCCCATTTTCACGGTGAACAGCTTGATGAAATGCTCGGCCAGCAGCTTGATGTCGTCCTGGCGCTCGGCCAGCGAAGGCAGCCGGATATTGAACACAGAAAGGCGGTAGTAGAGGTCGAGGCGGAAATTGCCCTTGTCGCTTTCAGTTTGGAGGTCACGGTTGGTGGCAGCGATAATACGCACGTCAACATGGGATTCCTTTGTTTCACCGACCCGCATGAAGCTTCCCGTTTCGAGTACCCGCAGCAACTTGGCTTGCAGGATGAGGTCCATTTCCCCGATTTCATCCAAAAAGATGGTGCCGCCGTTGGCCTCTTCGAAAAGGCCGATTTTGTCCTTGATGGCCCCGGTAAACGAGCCGGCCTTGTGGCCGAACATCTCGCTTTCGAGCAACTCCTTGCCGAGTGCGCTGCAATTGATGGCCACAAACGGCTTGGCACTGCGGCCACTTGCGCCGTGGATGGCTTGGGCAAAAACTTCTTTGCCCGTGCCCGTCTCGCCCGTGAGCAGGACGGTGGTGCTGGTGGCGGCCACTTTCTTGGCCATTTCTATGGCGTGGAGCATGGGTTTTGATTGCCCCACCACCTTGCTGAAGCTGTGACGCTTACCATTGGCACTGGCCGATACTTCCTTCGACTCGAACTGCTGCAATGCCTTTTCCACTGCTTTGCTAAGCAATGGGATGATTTTGTGGTTGTCGTCTCCCTTGGTGATATAATCGAAGGCGCCTGCTTTGATGGCCGTCACGCTGTCGGGTATGGCACCGAAGGCAGTGAGCAGGATGACCTCGCTCTGCGGGCTGATGGCCTTGATTTTGGGCACCATTTCCACACCGTTGGCATCAGGCAGTTTCACGTCGCAGATGATGGCATGGATTTTCTCTTGTTGTAGTAGTTTAAGCCCCTTAGCACCGTTCTCCGCTTGAAATACCTCGTAGCCTTCCAGCCGGATAATGCGGCTCAGCAAGCTGCGGATGTCGTTTTCATCGTCTATTATAAGGATATTTGCTTTCATCGGTAGCAAATGTAGCAAAACAAAAGAGGCTATGGTGATATGCCACAGCCTCTTTTTTACAAGTGTTGATTATCAACGTATTATGTCAATGTAGCCCCTAAGCAGGTTTGGCGAAGGCTCAATCCCTGTCACCCGTTGCTCGAAGACCCTGCAGGTATAGTAATAAGTGCCATCGGCCAACTCCTTCCCGTTAAGGTTCTTGCCATCCCAACTGATATTGGGGTCGGTGGCCGTGAAGACGAGTTCGCCCCAGCGGTTGAACACTTTCAGGTCAATGCTTTCCACGAAACAGTAGGGATAAGGGATGAACAGTTCGTTCTTACCATCGTCGTTGGGCGTGAAGGCGTTTGGCAAGGTATAGAATGGGCAGTTGTCAGTACAGATAATGTTGCTGAATTCGCTTTCATTCAGGAAGGTGTCCAAGGCAGTTATTGCGTAGCAACCAACCAAGCCCTCCAGCTTTGTGCGTGGGTGGAAATAGGTGGTGTCGCCAGACTCGTTTATTTCATACAGCAATGAAAACGCTCCTGCCTCATTGGGTTTGAAGTAAACCCGGTAACTGACCACGTCGTCTGTTTCGGAACAGATGCTCATAGGGTTGTTCCATTTAAGGTCGTTGCCCAGTTCATCCACTTCTTGGCAGGACTCGCCGGAATTGCAGATATTGCTCACAGCTACGATGGGTGGGCAGGGTGCCACATTGTCAATGGGGGTCGAGCAGTTCTCTTGCGAAAGATTGAACAATGGCGACGGAACGCCAACCACGTTGTAGGTCCCTTCCGACTGGACATAGTAGCAGTATTCCCGACCATTCAAAAGCCCCGTGTCCACATAGACACTGTCGGGTGTGATGGCAATTTGATCCCATGCTGTACCATTTTGACGGTAAACCGTGAAGCCGGTGTTCGTCCAGGGAACGTTGTACACGAACGAAAGTATGTTACGGTTGTCGGTAGGTTCTATTTGCAACCAAACGGAGGAGGCAGCGGGGGAGTTTCCGACTGGCTGGCTCTCATTGTTTACGAAGAAATCAATCTTGTAAGTATAGGGGCTGCCCTTGGTGTCCAATTCGGGGGCTTGATCGAGGTATTGCAATTGGTTCAACTGCCAGAAGGTTTGGCTGTTGAAAGTGGCGATGGTGGTGAAATTGGTGCCATTGATGCCAGTTGCCCGTTTCAGTTCGTAGCGATAAGGGCCTGGGTTCAGCAGGGTGTCCAAGTCTTCGGCAAGTGGTTTGACCCATTTCACTTCGATGACCCCGTTGCTGGTGGCCGTTTCCAGGACGCTTACATTGGTCAGCAAGGGCACGTCCAATTTGAGTTGTATGCAAATCTCCTCGGAAGCAAGGCTTTCGACGGCGTTGTAGGGGTGGCCGGAATCCGTGCGCCTGGCGAACACACCAAGTACCCGGTAGCAATAGGTCCTGCCACGCTCCACCTCGTTGTCTTTGAACACATAGCGCCCGTTCTGTTCGCTAAGCGAGTTGCCGATTTTGGTGTAGCCTTGTCCATCGAGGCCCGGCTTGCAATCAACGTCAAAGGGGTTGCTTCCTATCCTGCGCCAAATAGAGAACGCAAAAAAGAAATCATCTGCCGCATCTTCGCAAACGTATGGCTTTTGCCAAGACACGGTTATCCTATCGGCTGTTGGCACAGCTTGCACATCGCTGGGGGGTGGGCCTACGACTTTTATCTGTACCGCCTTCAGGGTGGCCAAGCCGGTGGTCAGGCCGTTTGTATTGGGTATGACGAAATCGTCTTCAGCAGTGAAAACGACGGTATAGGGTAGGTCGGAAATATGTTCGCAGGTCGTTCGCCAACGAAAGGTCTTGGTAACGGGTTGGGTTTGAAATTCAGCAGCAGGCGTTGGCGATAGGCGCCAATCCTCAACGTTTTCGGCAGGGCTGATTTCCATGTTGAAAGGCTGGCCAAGGGCTGAAAGCTTGATTTTGTCGCCGGGATTGGGGTCTGTTGCTGTCACCGTGAATTCAACCACCTCACCTGCCACAACGCAGATGGTGGTATTCTCTATGGCTATAACAGGTGCCTTGTTGTCCATGCATTCTTCTACCAGAATCTGCATGTCCCGCACCATGGTGTCAATCGGGACGCCATTTCGCCACGAGATGATAATCATGGCAATATTGTATTCCCCCAAAACCTGAGGAGTGTTCCAAGTGATGGTTCCGTTTTGGTTATTGATGTCGAGGCAACAGCCGGAATTGCCAACATTCTGCGGCCAGATGTAGTTGGGCACAGGGGAGTTGGGACCCTGCATCGGCACGATGAGTTCATAGGTCAGCAAGTCGCCATCGGGGTCAAATGCACCGGGGTTGTGAATAAAAGTTTCGCCCTTGCAAGCATACCTAATTGGCTCCACTTCCAAAATGGGTGACCTATTGCAACCCTCAAACTGTCCATTGAACAGGGTGAAAGTGGTCTGCAAATGGAACTTTACGGCATCGGAGGCTGGTGGATTTACGTTCAAGATAAACTCGTTGCGGTTGGGGTCGGTCATGGAAATGGTATAGCGGCCTGGGCCATCGTAAGTGAATTCGGCCACATAAATATTCCTTTTCACGTCGTTTTCCAAAGGCTGGCCTATTGGCGGAAAATTGGGATCGGGCTGATTGCCATTCATGCGGGGCACCTGTACGCAGGTCTTGGCCGCATCGCCCCAGCACAGCAGGAGTGAGTCACGGTCGGCATTTTCACTGCTTGTCTTGGTATAGGTCCTGATGGTAGCTCGGACGGTGTTGCTACTGCAGCCATTGATTTGCTCCACAATGATTTCCCCAGCGCGGTTGTGCGTGGCAAAAGATTTTACGGCAAGAAGAGCCCAAAAAGCCCACAAAAAGATAAGGCGTACGGTCGTTTTCATAACAATTTGCTTTGCAATGGCTGTTCGAGCCAAGATTTTCACGATAAAAATAGGACTTATTTCGAGAACTGCCACCGATTTTGGCCATTTGGTCAGCCAGCGGCATTTTCAGTTGTCCGGCATAAGTAACGAACCCAGCGGTTCCAAGTTTTTCACTCCAGAAGAATTCTACTAAAAATATCTGGCTATTTGGTGTTGCTCTAATATGACTCCGATAAATATCTGATTTTTATCAATTTCCGCTATTTATTTTATGCTTTGGGCAAAGTAACTTGCACCTTCCTTTTACAAACAAACAAACGGGACAATGCTAACAAACATAATTATTGCCGTGCTTGCTGTCATTATTATTCGTGATGGCAAGTTAAATACCAATTCAACCAACAATTAAAAGCTGACATTGATGCCTCTATGGCATAAAAGGCGGCGAAAAACAGGTCAGTTGGGATTTCGATTGAGCCTAGCGCCTACAAATAACACTGACTTTCGGATAGCAAAAGCTAAGCGTTGCAAGTCACAAGTTGCAAGTTTTAAGCGGGAAAACGGTGGATTTCATAAAAACCACCACCTTGCTTGCAATTCATAGCTTGTAACTCGCAACTTAAGTTACTTACACTTAGACAGGAAGAAAACAACAAGCCGTTTGGAGCATTGCTACTAAACGGCTTTTTTTGTGCCAAAATCTGAACAGGCTAAGATGGCTCACCACAGAATCCATATCATGGGCGCACCCGGCGCAGGCACCACCTCCCTTGGCAAGGCGCTCGCCAAGCATATACAATGCCCCCATTTTGACACCGACGACGTGTATTGGTTTACAGACGACGAGCTTCCCTACCGCCGCAAGCGAAATCCCGACCACCGCCGCCAACTGCTTGCCGAGCGGATGGCTACTTCAGAAAACTGGGTGCTTTCCGGCTCGCTCTGCGGCTGGGGTGATGTTTTTGCGCCGCAATTCGACCTCGTTGTTTGGCTATGGCTCCCCGCTGCCGTTCGAATACCCCGCATCGAGCAACGGGAACGGCAGCGATACGGCAATGCCCGCTTGGAGGAAGGCGGAGACTTGCACCTCGTTTTTGAAAAATTCAAGACATGGGCCGCTGAATGCGACGTGGCTGGAAGCGGGTTGCGCAGCAAAATAACCGAGTTGGCGTGGCTGGAGAAAATGGCCTGCGCTGTTTTGAAAATTGAGGAGGAAACTGAAATTGAGCAACTTTTGGATAGGGTGCTTTCTGAATTAAAGCCTCTTTGAGGCAAATCCTTTTTACAATGCTAAAGAAAATAGGTTGGTTCGTTTTTGCATTGCTCTGCATACTTATAAGCTTGTACCCTGCCTTTTACTTTGTTTATGGCGACAATTTCGCTTTGCTCACCTCCAAAACACCTGAACAGTTGGCCAACTTGGTTTGGAAGGCCGCTTTTTATACGCATATCACTTTTGGCGGTATCGCCCTGATGGTAGGTTGGGCGCAGTTCAGCAATAAATGGCGAATGAACCAACCAGTGCTTCATCGTAATATCGGGAAAGTATATTTAGTGGCTGTGCTGTTCAGCGCAACGGCAGGCATTTTCATTGGCAAGGATGCGACTGGCGGCATTGCTTCGCAATCGGGCTTCGTTACCTTGGGCTTGATTTGGTTCACCACGACAATACTTGCCTTTATAAAAATTCGCCAAGGCAACATCATGGCCCACCAAAAACTTATGATATTCAGTTATGCTGCCTGTTTTGCAGCAGTCAGTTTACGGCTTTGGTTGCCTTTGCTCATTATGCTCCACAAAGGGGAGTTCGAGCCTGCTTACCGCATCGTGGCATGGCTTTGCTGGGTGCCAAACTTGGTGGTGGCCTTTTGGATTGTCGGTCGCCTTGGGCGGAAAAGCTTGATCATTTCTTAACAAACTTCGTCAAAATCACAATCGTCTGCCCATTTACCTTTCCCTCTATCTGCGTAGCGTTGTCGTGTACGAGTCGGATATTGCGGACGGCGGTGCCACGCTTGGCAGCAAAAGAAGCGCCTTTCACATCAAGATCTTTAATCAAAACAACGGTATCACCGTTCTCCAGCGCCACGCCGTTGCTGTCCACGTGCTTCAATTCGGGGTCAACATACGCCGCAGCTGATTGTCCAGCATTGGCCCAAGCCAGTGTCTCGTCGTCGAGGTAGAGCATGTCCAGTAGGTCGGTGGAATTCAGGTGGGTGAGCATCCGCCAAGCCAGCACCTTCACGGCGGGCACTTCGCTCCACATGCTTTCGTTTAGGCAATGCCAGTGCTTTTCGTCGGCAGTGGCGGGGGCTTCGATTTGGCTGCGGCAGGTGCCGCAAAGCAGGGCCATTTCGTCGGGGTTGCTGCCCGTTTTCGGGGCGACGGTGTAGGCTTCGAGGTAGTCAGTTGCGCCGCAAAGTTCACAAGTGGCGTTGGAGCGTTTTGTGATGATTTCTAAGTTGGTCATTGAATGAATATTAGTTGGCAGTTCGTAGGCCGCCTTTTTGAAAAAGGACGCAAAAATAGTCAAGACTTGTCAAGTTTTTTGGCAATTGGTCGTCAAGATTGAAATTGCAGTCCCCGGTAGCAATGGCCTTTAGGCCGTCCGGCCAAAGCCCTTTAGGGCGATTCGGCGTAAACGCCGCCGACGGGACGGCCTAAAGGCCATACTACCGGCCTGGTTCCCAAACAAAAACCCAAACCGCCCAATCAGAAACCCACCCTTGCCCGCCGCTGCTCACTGCTGCACCTTTGAACCAAAATCAATTGCAGCATGAAGAAAATCACCTTGTTTATCGCATTTTTTAGCATCCTGAATAACCTATCGGCGGCCACTTGGTACGTCGCACCAAACGGAAACGACAACAATACTGGTACGCTTGGCTCACCGTTCAAGACCTTGCCAGCCGCCATTGACGCAGCCTCGCCGGGAGATGTGATTGAGCTGCGCAACGGCAGCTACACCTCCAACGAAATCAGGGTCACCAAGAGCAACCTGACCATCCGCAGCTACCCCGGCGAGTGGGCCGTCATCACCGCCCCAACGAACGTGGAGGACATCGCCTCCTGTATCTGGTACAATGAGCCAGACGTGACGGGCGGCACCCTCGAACGCCTTGAAATCGTGGGCGGCTACTACTATGGCGTCAGTTTCGAGACCAACTGGGACTGGGGCAAACCCACCCGCAAGGGCGTGAGCAATATCACGCTCCGCAACTGCAAAATCCACGACACGGGCCGGGACTGCATCAAGATAAAACCCGCCTGCAACGGCATCCAAATCATCGGTTGCGAACTGTACAACAGCGGCGTCGGCCCCTCCAATTCCGTGGCCAACGGCGGCCCAAACGCCGAAGGCATTGACAACGTGAACGGCGACGGCATGGTGGTTCGCAACTGCTATATCCACAATATCAGCACCTCCGGCGTCTATGTGAAGGGCGGCGTCAAGGATTGCATCATCGAAGAAAACCTGATTTACGGCGTACAAGAAGGCGGCATTTTAATGGGCTTCTACACCGATGCCGAGTTCTTCGACCAAGATGGTACGAACCCCGCATTTTACGAATGCCAGTACAGCCTCGCCCGCAACAATATCGTCTATAACACGGGCGGCGCAGGCATCGGCTTTTTTGCGGCCCGCAATTGCTCGGCGTACAACAACACAGTGGTCACGGGTTCCGGCCAGTTCCACGCACCGCTCTATTTCTCGCCAGGCGATATTTGGATTGACGACAATACCACACTGACGCCGCCCTGCTTCAACGTGCAAGCCTACAATAACATCTTCGTTGACCAAAGCGGCACGGGCGATGAGGACTACACCGTGCAAGTCCGGGAAGGAGCGCTCAGCGGCACGAACGAAATCAACCGCAATATTTATCACAAGACCAGCGGCCCCGCCAAATTCGACGACGGGGTGAGCTGGCCCGCACTGACCTTCTCGCAATGGAAGTCCCAAATGGGCTTCGATGCCAACAGCCAAGAAGCCAACCCATTGATTGACAACAACTTGCACCTACAAGCGAACAGTCCCGCCATTGATGCCGGACAGAATTCACCCGCAGCCCGTGACTATGACACGCACCCCCGCAGCGGCAGTTTCGACATCGGTGCAGATGAGTTCGGCAACGGCACAGCCTTGCAAATCCCACCACCCAACGGCACCATCGGTACAGGCGCTGACGGCAGCTTGACGGCTATTTTTGATTTATTCGATGAAATTAAAATGACCATTTATCCCAATCCTGCCAGCCATGAAATCAGGGTAGAAATGGAAGATATGGGCGAGGTTTTATTGACGCTTTATGATAAAAACGGGCGGGCAATCAAACAGGTAGATGGGTTAAATATGGCCATTCAAGGATTGACTTCCGGCATTTATTATTTAAACGTGAAAACCAACAATGGCGAGGGCTTTCGGCCAATTATGATTATTGAATAAACCAGCTTATTTCACCAAAACAACAACCACCATGTTGAAATCATCTTTCAAATTAATGACCCTATTACTGGTGGGACTCCTCTCCACCGCCTCCATGTGCAACAAGGACGAAGACGCCACTCCCAACGACGAGGCATACACTTACCTTTTGGGCTATTGGAAACTGAAGAGCGGCGCTACTTACGCCAAAAAAGAAGATGGAACCACCATCACGACAGCTACTGTAAATCCGGGTGTCGTTGCTTATGAGTTTTTTGCCGACGGAACGTTCACGAGCTACGACCTGACGGGCAGCTTTCCTCCAGAAGGAGGCACTTGGAAGCTCGAAGTCAACGCCCTCCAAAATGGTGACTTCGACAATGGCACCTTGTCCATCACCACGCCGTCCACGCAATCAATGGCAGGTGAGTTTGTCGTGGATGCAGACGGTTCCATAAAATATAGCATTGAAGATATTTCAAACCTGAATGATGGCTCAAAGCCCATTTTCCTCCTTGGCACCAAGAAATATGAGGCATATCCTTATGCCGAAAACTGGGCAACTTATGAATACCAAAAGGAATGATTCTTTCAGGTTAACGAGGGTTGATATGGGCTTGTCAAGTTTATGAAACGCTGATTATCAACCCTTATCAACTATTACCAACCCTTATCAACTTAAAAAATGCAACGCAGAGATTTCATCCTCACTTCCTTGTTGGCGTTTCCAGCTTTTGCCTGCTCCACCTCCAAGCGAACTGGCAGCGGTGTGGCAGCCAAAGCCTTCGTCGTTCGGGCAGGCGACAGCCGCTTCCACCAACCGACGCCGTTCAATGGTGTGAACCCAAACGACCTCAAGGTTTCGACCAAGGACACAGCGGGCAAGTTGTCCTCCTTCTATTACCACGGCGTGGAAAAAGTCGGGCCGGGACTACACTCACACTTGTTTCAGGATGAAATGTTCTTCGTGTTGGAGGGCGAGTATGTGTTCCAATTGGGCGAGGAACGGCAGTTGCTGCAAGCGGGCGACCTCATCTTCCTGCCCCGCACTGTGCCGCATACCTGGGTGCAAATGAGCGACCGGGGCAAGATGTTCTACTTCCTGCAACCCGCCGGAAAAATGGAGGAGTTCTTCCTGAAACTGACCGAACTGGACGGCAAGGGCACCCGTGAGCAGTACGAGGAACTGGGCAAAATGAGCGGCATCGCCAACCATGGCCCCGCCATTTCCGCCACCGATAAGCATGTTTTTGCTGCGCAACTGAGCAACGGCTTCGTGGTGCGGGCAGGCCAAGGCCGCTTCGGCGAGCGCACCGTCATCAATGGCCGAAGCCCCAACGACATCAAGGTTTCCGGCAAGGACACGGGCGGCGAGCTGTCCGTTTTCGAGTACCACGGCAATGAAAAAGGCGGTCCTCCGATGCACGTCCACCCACACCAAGACGAGGTGTTTTATGTTTCCGAAGGCAGCTACCTGTTCCAGTGCGGCGATGAGAAATTCACGCTCAGGGAAGGCGATATGATTTTCCTGCCAAGGGCCGTACCGCATACCTGGGCGCAGTTGGAGGACGTGGGCAAGCTGCTTTTCTTCTTCCAGCCTGCCGGGAAAATGGAGGACTTTTTCCGTTCCATTGGCGGCAACAAAACGCTGGCCGCCGGGCTTGACCTTTTCAAGGAACATGACATGGAAGTGGTCGGTCCGCCAATTAGTTTTTAATCTGTAAATCAATTAGTTATGAAAAATCGAGTTTCAATTTTCATTGCCATTTTCTCGCTGCTCATACTTTCTTGCAGCAGCAAAAACGAACCAACGGCAACGGGCGAAACAACTGCCCAAGCCTCCACCGCCAGCACCAAAGAAAACCACCTCAGCCTAAAAATCAACGGCGTGGAATGGGTGGCCGACCACGATGTTTTTGGGGCGTTCCATCCAAAGGGATACAACAAGGCCATCATCATTGCGGGCAGCAAAGGCCCAAAGAACAAGGATGAGCAAGCCTTCAACATCAATATCTACAACACGGATGGCGCTGGTACTTTCAATTTCAAGCACGGCAACCCCGAACTCAGCGTGGCGCAAATGGGCAACTGGAACCCCGAAACCTTCCTTTGCGGCAGCATGATGGGCCATAACATGAAGGTGAAGGTCATTACGGCTTCTACCAAACCGGATGTGATTGAAGCCACCTTTGAAGGGGAACTGACTTGCAACACAGGTGAGGTGATGAAAGTGACGGACGGCAAGTTTTATTACCACGAATAAAACACCTTAATGATGAATGATAAATGATGAATGATAAATAGCGCTACCACGCCGCTCGATTCATCATTCATCATTCATCATTCATCATTTAAAAAAAATGACCTATTCCACCAAACTTAAAATCTTTATTATCGGCTTAATTGCCCTTGTCATATTGGGCAGGTATGGGTGTTATGCTTTAGATAAAAAATACGACGCTTATCGCCGCCCGTGGGCATATAGTTCTGATACTTCTAAACCGCTTTTGGTCGGCAAATGGCAGGGCAGCGTCACCGATCCTGACAATATTGTTCACAAGGTGGAAATGGAAATCTTTGTGCCAATGACCGATGAGGAACGCAAAAGCCGTCTTTTCCAAAAACGCATCAAACGTGACCGAAGCAGCCGTACGTTTTTCGATGGCATGGCGGTGCTGGAAGTCAATGGCCACAGGGATTCCAGCGAACTTTGGGGCGGACTGGACGAGCCGGACGGCCACCAAATCCACTTCCAGTTCCGGCCCGTGAACGACGTGCATCCGCCGGGTTTTAACCTGAATTTGATAGAGGGAAATTGGCAGGAAAATACCCTTGACCTCGACGTGACATTCGCTTTTTTTAGGCCGGATGGCAGCAGTTTTTCCGATAGCGCTGACCCACGGCATGATAAAATAGGTAAGTTGAAAATGTCTCGCATGAATTAACTATTGCCAGCAGATTTAATAGATTTACGCAGATTAGCAAACAGCTTCGCTGTTCGCTGTACAATATATTCATCTGCGAAAATCAGCGCAATCTACGGGAGAATAAAACAGACCATATCGCTTTATCCGCTACCCATTTTTCAAAACCATTTTTTAAAACTTAAATCCGATTAAATGAAAGCTTCAACCTGCATTAAAACAGGCTTGGCGGCGCTATGCCTCCTGTTGTCCACCACCATCGTTTTATCCCAACCAACTGGTAGCACCAGCAGTGGCCTGAGCGTAGCCAAGAAAGGCATTTGGCCCAACAAATCCTGCTCCGTCTGCTGGGAAAACCCCACGTCCAGCAACAACATACAGCGTCAATGGGTGCGTCAGTCCATCGCCGACACTTGGGAAAAGTTCTCGGCCTTCCGCTTCACGGGATGGGACGCTTGCCGCCGGGGCCAAAAAGGCATTCGTATCCTCATTGCTGACGAGCATCCGCATACGAAAGGACTCGGCACTGAGCTTAACGGCGAGGAGGACGGCATGGTACTCAACTTCAATTGGGACGGATGCAAAAGAGACCCAAAAACCTGTATCACGTTTATAGCTATCCATGAATTCGGCCATGCGCTCGGCATTGCCCACGAACAAAACAGGGGCGATGCGCCAGAAGCCTGCAACGAGGAGAATTCGCAAGGCCACGATGGCGATTGGCACCTGACACCCTACGACGAGTTCTCGGTGATGAACTATTGCAACCCCAGTTGGAACAACAATGGCGTGCTCAGTCCCGGCGACGTGGCGGGCATCCAAAAGCTCTATGGCGCCAACGATTTTGAGGACCTCGGCGGCCAATTAACGGGAGAGCCCGTGGCTTGCTCCATGTACACTGGCCGGCTCGATGTGTTTTCAGTCGGTACTGACGGGGCCGCCTACCACAAATACTACGCAGATGGTACTTGGCATGACTACCAAAGCCTCGGTGGAGACTTCAAGTTTGCCCCCATGCTTTTCGGTTCGGCCTTCCCGCTCTCCACGGTTTCTTGGGGCAAAAACCACCTCGACGTTTTTGGCCGTGGGGTGGATGGCGCTTTTTATCAAAAATGGTGGAACGAGGCCAAAAGCCAATGGGAAGGCTGGCACAACCTCGGTGGCCAGTTCAAAGGCGCACCCATTGCCGTCTGTTGGTCGCCTGGCCGGGTGGACCTTTTCGGCATCGGCATGGACGACGGGCTTTACCACAACTACTGGGACGTGAACCTCAACAACCAGAAATGGAGCGGTTGGGAACCCCTCGGCGGCAAATTCAAGCTGGGCTATGTCTCGGTCGTGTCGCAGGCGCCCGGCAAGCTCGACATCGTGGGCATCGGCATGGACGACGGCATGTACCACAAAGCTTGGAACAACGGCTGGACGGACTGGAAACCCCTTGGTGGCAAGTTCTCGCAAGCCCCTTCGATGGTCACGGCAGGCGACGGCTTCCTCGATGTTTTCGGCATCGGAACGGACAAAGCGCTGTACCACAAACGTTTCCTTAACGGCGGCTGGAGCAATGGCTGGGAAAACCTCGGTGGGCAAAGCGTTAATCGCCCCTCGGCAGTCAGTCTCGGCATGGAGCATTGCACGGTATTGGTGAGAGGATTGGATGGCGGGCTATACGAGAACCGATGGAACCATGAGTCCCGCCGCTTTGACGGCTTCAAGCGGGTAGGTGGGATACTGACGGATGCGCCGTTTGCCGTGGGCGAAGGGGTGAACATCCATGTGCTCATGCGGGCACCAAAGAACGAACTGCTGCACGCTGGCTGGCGTGACCCACACCCCAACCCGACGCTTACAAGGTTCATGGATAGCATGGACGTGGGCAAAGCGAAAATCCAGCGGCGGTTTTGAGGTTTTTCTAAATTAATTAGCCGTTGAGCTGCGGCAATGTTTGTAGAAAGCTGGGCCGAAATCTTTGCGCTCCCAATACCTTCAAACATTGCCGCTGCCCTGCGACTTTGAAAATCCCTGAAATCACATTAAAAAGCACTTGCTTTGTAAAAAATCCGCGATGCGCCTGCTACCCTTTTTGCTGCTTTTTGCCCTCACTGCCCAGGCGCAGCCCCACCGCTATTTCACCCATTTCACCGAAAAAGACGGCCTCTCTGACAACAACGTGCAGTGCCTCCTGCGGGACCAGCAAGGCTACCTTTGGGTCGGCACCACCAACGGCCTCAACCGCTACGATGGCTACAACTTCCGCCAATACCTGCCCGATACCCGACAAGCGCTGCGAACTGTCAGCAATGAATCCATCAACGACATCAAGCAGGACAGCGACGGGTTTATCTGGATAGCCACCGCCAACGGCCTCAACCGCTACGACCCCCGCACCGAAACTTTCAAAGTCTGGAAAAACACCGGGCGCTCAGACGGCTCGCTGCCCAACTCCTTGATTTGGAATATTTTAATAGATAAAAACAACCAACTATGGCTCTCCTGCGACAACCGTGACCTCTGCCGCTTCGACCCAAAAACCGAGCAGTTCACAACCTACCCGTGGAAGGCATTTTTGGATAAAAAGCGTCCAGACGTCGCCAGCGACGACTACAAAACCATCTATTACTGCCGCACAAGGAACGACCAGGGGTTTTGGTTCTTGACCAATTTCGGCCTGTTCAGTTTCGACACGCAGACCGAAACTTTCGACTACCATCCTTTCCCTGACCAGTTCATTAAGAAGCAAAAAACAAGCTGCAGCGATGCCATTTTCATTGGCTCTTGGGACAGCGACCTACTGCACTACGACGCTTGCGAACGCCAGTGGTCTAGGATCAAATTGCCCATTTCGCCGACCTTGACTGGGGGGCGACGGCAGGTGCTCGATGTGTTCCCAATGGGCAAAAATTACTGGGTGCTTGCCCGTGAAGGTCTCTTCCTGCTGGACTCGACGACGCACCAGATGCAGCACGTACAACCCACCACGGACAACCACCATACCGCCCCGTCGGGCATGTTAAACAGGCATTTTTTGGAAAAAAACGGCATGCTCTGGGTCGGCGGCGAGCACGGGCTTTGGCTATTTGACCCCGCAGCGCAGCATTTTGACTATACCCCCCTGAAGGCCGAGAACGACAAGGACATCTACAACGCATTCAGCCGCTTCGTGGACTCGAAGCTGGATGGGCGCCGCTACATCGCCGATTTTTATGAAGGAATTATTAGGGTGCTCGAAAATGGCCGCACGGTGAAAACCCTCGCCCAACCCGGCATCTGCGGCTTGTTGCACGAAGACCGGGAGGGCGTCATTTGGTGCGCCTTCGGCAAACAGTTGTACCAGTTCGACCGGAAGGCACTGCAACTTCGCCCGTTCCCCCTGCCTGCCCACTTGCTCAACCCCGCCGTGAAGTCCTTTTTTTTCAGCATGGCGCAGGATGCCAGCGGCAATTTTTGGTTTGGAAACACAAGTGAAGGCGTACTGGTTTGGAAGCCCAAGAAAAACGAATGGTGGAAGCCCGGTGAGCGGGAGGAGTTCATTGCAAGTGGTGTCAGGGACGTCTTTGCCGATGCGGAACGCCGCACCGTTTGGATTGCCACGGAGGATTACGGCTTGTTCCGTTTTGATGAAAAAACGGCCAAGTTCACCCTTTACCGACAGGAGGAAAACAACCTCGAGCACAGCCTTGGGGCCTATATCGTCAACGCCGTTTGCAAGGACGGACAGGGCCATATTTGGGCTGCCACTGACCCTGGCGGCATCTCCCGGTTCGATTATGCGGCGCCCAAGGGCAAGGAATTTATCACGTTGAACAGCGAGGACGGCCTGCCCAGCAACCAGGTGACCACGCTCCTCACCGATGCCCGTGGCAATGTATGGGCAGGCACCACAAAGGGCCTCGCCTGGGTGGACGCTCGGAGCCTGCGGGTGCGCTCCTTCGACAAAACCGACGGCATGGTCACCGATTTCATTGACATGCCGCTGGCCTTGGCCGCCAATGGCGAGGTCTTGGGCAGCACGGTTTACGGTTACCAGTCTTTCCACCCCGACAGCCTTTTGCGGAGGAAACAAAGTCCCGGCCTGCTGCTCACGGCTTTTCGGATTTTCGACAAAGACTACTCCGACTCCTTGAATATCAACTATTTAACAAAGATAGAACTATCGTGGCGGCAAAATTTCTTCTCGTTCGAGTTCGCTTCCACCGATTTTTCGCAGCCAAAAAAACACGAGTACGCCTACCGACTAGTGAACTATGACGCCGACTGGATTTATGTCAAAAACCGCCACTCGGCCAGCTACACGGGCGTACCGCCGGGCGATTACGTGCTGGAAATCAAAACGGGCAGGGAGGGCAATTGGCAGGAGCCGGGCGTGCGCCTGGGCATCCATATCGAGCCGCCGTTTTGGGCGACTTGGTGGTTCCGCACGCTGGTTTTATTGGCAGTTGCTGGCGCAATATGGGGGCTGTACCGCTGGCGCATCGCACAGGTAAAACGGGAGGAGGCGCTGAAGACCGAGTTCAACCAGCGAATTGCCCGCACCGAAATGGCGGCGCTGCGGGCGCAGATGAACCCGCATTTTGTGTTCAATTGCCTGAGCAGCATCAACCGTTTCATCCTCGTCAACCAGCCCGACGAGGCATCGGCCTACCTGACCAAGTTCAGTCGCCTCATACGCCTGATTTTGGACAACAGCCGCACCGAGACCGTGCCGCTGAACAAGGAACTGGAGGCCCTGCAACTCTACGTGGAAATGGAGCAGATGCGCTTCAACGACCGCTTCGAGTACCGACTCACCGTGGCCGACGACGTGCAGACCGAGCACTTGGAAATACCGCCGCTGCTTATTCAGCCCTACGTTGAGAATGCCATTTGGCACGGCCTTATGCACAAAAAAGCGGAGGGAATGCTGCAAGTACGGGTGTTTTACGAAGGGAAAAAACTCGTCATCGAAGTGGAGGACGACGGCATTGGCCGCCAGCGGGCGATGGAATTGAAGAGCCGCTCCGCAACGGTGAACAAGTCGCTTGGTATGAAAGTGACGGCGGAAAGGCTGGAGGTCATCAACCAGTTGTACGGCACGAATGCGGAGGTGGAAACGGTGGATTTGGTGGGTGGGGATGGGGACTCAGCGGGGACGAGGGTGGTTTTGAAAATTGGGGTTTAGGGACGCTTGAAGATGTCGGCAGCCTTCATTTTGAAGCCTTCTACGATGGGTTCGGCGGAGCAGATTTGGTCGCCGGAACATTCTTCGATGTGTTGGCTTAAATTGCGATAGATATAGACGTTTTGTGAATGAGGAAATATCAGCCAAATGATTTTTACGCCTGCTGCGAAGTATTCCTTGATTTTCTCTTGAATCTGGTTGATTTTATCGTTGGGTGAAACTACTTCAATGACAAATTCAGGCACTGGCTCAAAACCATCCATAGCTGCACGTGTCTGCTCAATCGTAACCAAAGAAAGGTCTGGTTTGCGCCATTGGGTTTCGGAAGTCCATACTTCCAATTCTGAGGTAAGATGAGACCTTTGAGCGAATGCTGGTGTTTTTTGAAATACAGCCAGTAAATTAGCTATGATATAGTGTTCAGATAATCTCATAGCACTTGATTTTTCAATGATACCATTGTTAAATTCATACTTTACGCCAGGCCCCCCCTTGCGATATTTGAGAAGAAAGGTTTCAATTGAAATCCTCTTGGGTATCTTGACTTGGTATGGAGCTTCACGATAAATGACTGCTGTACCCATTTTAAATGTTTTGAGCAAAGATAATGGTTTCTGGTTGTGTTTTGTTTAGAAAACGCTACTTAAAAACTCAGTTCAATAATAACAAAATGAAAACCTACCTACTCGACGACGAACCCAACTGCACGGACGTGCTCCAAGTGCTGCTGGCAAAATACTGCCCCGAAGTGCAGGTCACAGGCATCTTCAACGACCCGGAGCTGGCACTGGAGGCCATCCGGCGGGAAAGACCTGCTTTGCTTTTTTTGGACATCGAAATGCCGATGCTGAACGGCTTCGAGCTGTTGCGGCAATGCGAGCCGCTGGATTTTAAGGTCGTTTTCACCACGGCCTACGACCAGTACGCCGTGAAAGCCTTCAAGTTCAACGCCTTGGATTACCTGCTCAAGCCCGTGGACAAGGACGAACTCGTGGCTGCCGTAGTCAAAGCCAAACAGAACGCCAGCCCCACGCCAGCGCAACTTTCCTCGGTGCAATACCTAAAAAGCAACCCCACGCCTGAGCGCATCGCATTGCCAGTAGGACAAGAACTGCTCTTGGTAGAAGTGGCTGATATTCAATATTTTGAGTCGGATGGGGCTTATGTTTCGGTATTTCTGAAGGACCATAACAAGCCCGTGGTGCTGTCCAAATCGCTGCGGGAATTTGAGGAGTTGCTGAACAATCCCGGCTTTTTTCGGGCACACAATTCCTACCTCGTCAATTTGAAGCATATCAAAAAAATCATGCGGACGGACGGCGGGGAGATCGTGATGGGGAATGGGCGGTCGTTGCCAGTGGCGAGGGCGAAGAAGGTGGAGTTGATGGGGTTGATTGCGAAGGTATAGTGAATTTACGATTGTTGATTTACGATGTACGATTGGGAACTCCATCCAAAACCACCACTTGTAATCATGGGTCTTGCGTTTCTGAGGCTATTTCCAACCCATCCCACGCCAGTCCAACACCCTTGGGCAGCAGCATTGACCGTTCGGCGTGCAATCCCATGCTGTGGCTGACATGCGTGAGCCAAGCCTGTTCCGGCCCGATTTCATCAATAAAAGCAAGTGCCTCCTCCAAGTTCAGGTGCGAATGGTGTGGGGTGAGGTGCAAGGCATTGACAACCAGCGTTTTGATGCCCGCCAACTTCTTTCTCTCGGAATCAGAAACGGTCTTCATATCCGTCAAATAGGCAAAATCGCCGATGCGGAAACCGAGTACGGGCAGGCTGCCATGCTGCAATTCGATGGGTTGGAACAGGATACCTGCCACTTCAAATGGTTCGTCCTTGGCAATGGGTTTTAGGTTAAATTGCGGAGCACCGGGATAGGGGTTTTCTTCAAAAGCATAGGAAAACCGTTGCTTCACTTCCTTGATGACTGCCCCAGTGGCATAGAGCGGCATGGGTTCATTTTGCGTGAAAATAAAGGGCCGCACATCGTCCAATCCGATGATATGGTCGTTGTGCTCGTGGGTCAGCACCACGGCGTCGAGGCGCTGTAGGCCAGCCCGTAGCATCTGTTGCCGGAAGTCTGGCCCGGCGTCAATCACCACGTTTCGACCTTCGTGCGAGACAAACAACGAACACCTAAGCCGCTGGTCACGTGGGTCATTGGAGGTGCAAACTTCACAGTCGCATCCAATAATAGGGACGCCTTGGGAAGTGCCGGTGCCGAGGAAGGTAAAAGTCAATTGATTTCGGATTTACGATTTCGGATTTGAGGCCACGGAAAATTGCTGTCGATTTGATGCGGCTCCAATAAACGATACTTTTCTTTTCAATTGCAAATATGGGGCTTTGTGATTATTAGTATAGCAAAATGCAAATTCCATGGCTGATACCTCATCAAATGAAGCAGCCCAACATTCCGCAATCCGCAATCGGTTAATCCGTAATCAAATATGGCAGGTAGGGAAAAAATGAAGGCGACCCCTAATGATCGTTTACATTTTAGTGAGAGTAAACGGGGTCGCCTTCATGTAAATAACGCCTATTTCTTTAAACCAGAACAAATACGAACGGCGGGTTTTGTTCGCTGCCTGTTCGGGCACTTTTTTTCAAAAATAATTTTTCCGCAAGTGTCCACTTAATGTTTTTGCTGCCCAATCCGGCCAAGGCCCTAACTTTGGCGGGCGGTTCGGCGGCAGTTCGGCGGGCCTGAAAACTGACCTTTATCACACCTTCCCGACCATCCAGCATTTTATCGCCAGCGGTCGTCCACATGTTCTGGGCGGTGGTGTTCTTTTCCATCATGAACGCCACCATCAAGGGCGTGGAGCGACTACCTACCATGGAAATCGTCTTCTTCCGTTGCGTGATTTCCATCCTTTTCAGCGTGTTCTGGCTGCGGCATGTGAAAGTCCCCTACAAAGGCACGCACACGCTCTTGCTTGTGGGTCGGGGGCTGGCTGGCACTACGGCACTTTATTTTTTCTTCCTCAGCATCCAAAACATGCCACTGGCCTCGGCGGTGACGATTGGCTACACCTCGCCCATCTTCACGGCACTTTTTGCTGTGCTGTTTTTGAAAGAAAGAATGCGAGCCGTTCAATGGCTGTTCTTTGGGCTGTCGTTCATTGGCGTGGCTGCACTCAAGGGCTTCGATGAGCGGGTATCATGGCTGTACCTAGCGATGGGATTGTTTGCTGCCGCAATGTCGGGGGTAGCCTACGTGCTCGTGCGCAGCCTGAAAGGGAAGGAGCACCCCCTGGTGGTGGTCTTCTATTTCCAATTAGTCGGCACGGTGGTCGGTGGAGCGTTCACGCTGTTCAACTTCGTGATGCCACAGGGCTGGGACTGGCTGCTGCTGGTAGCAACTGGGGCGGCGGCACATTTTGGGCAGATCTATCTGACCCTGGCCTTGCAGGGCGAAAAAGTGGGCGTAGTGTCGAGCCTGAACTTCTTGGGTGCCATCTTCGCCACTATTTTCGGTATCGTTTTTTTCAAGGAACACCTCACCTTCGGCAACGTGCTGGCCATTCTGCTCGTGGTGGCCGGGGTACTGCTCAATATCTGGACGAATGCACGGGGCCCGTGGGGCATCAGGCGTTGGGTAGCGAATTTATTGTCGAAGTGAGGAACCCAACCACGGGAACTGTTTTCGTTGTCTCGTTGAAAAAATCAATTTATGAAAAAGTTAGCCTTAACTCCCATAATTGTGCTTCTCTTGCTAGGTTGCAAAAGAGTGTGATTCCTTGTTGCCCAATTGCCTACATGAAAAAATTAAGGACGGCGAAATCCATGGCTCAATAACTCGGTACAACTCATCAAAGGGCCATTTGTATGAAGTGATCTTAGGTGATTTCTCTGATTTACTTGATGATAATTGCAATGTCGTGTGCATGTTGGGAGGCTTCGTTGGAGTAACGGATTGCGTAAATAATGGAGATACATTGGAGCTTACCAGCCCAGTTGTTGTATGGGAAGAATAGTAAGGTGCGATTTGATGCCTATTTTTGCCCAAAATCCACCATCTAATGAGCAAAAACAAAAAGCCCGACCAGTTCGGCTTCGTCTTTTCCACCAACCCCGATTTCAGCTTCCGACCAGAGGAACAAGAACAGGTTTCGGATTTGCCGAACAACCAGCAGCCCCTCAAAATCTGGCTCGACCGTAAGCAGCGCAAGGGCAAGGACGTGACCCTCATCACGGGCTATACAGGCAGCGAAGAATCTTTGGAAACATTGGCGAAAGCCCTCAAAACCAAGTGCGGCGTCGGCGGTTCCGCCAAGGACGGCGAGATACTTCTCCAGGGCGACCATCGTGACAAGGTGCTGGCGTTTTTACTGGAAAAAGGTTATACGAAGGCGAAGAAGGCAGGTGGGTGAAGTGGGCAGTTCGGCAGTTGGCAGTTTGCAGTCAGTGTGCAGTCTAAAAGTCCTTAAGTCTCTTGCCGTTCACCTTGGCACTGACTAAACAGCTGTCGAACTGACTGCCAACTGCCCGCTGTCGAACTGCAAACTCCGGGACTGACTGCCAACTGCCTAGCTGCCAACTGTCGAACTATTTTTTCCTCCCGCATATCATCCTATCCCGTCCGTTCAAATCCTTCCGGGTTTCCACTTGCACATAGCCATGTTTTTCGAGTATCAGGGCTGAATTGGGCACATAAAACTCGTTCGTTTCAAGGAAAAGCCATCCGCCGATGTTGAGGTGGGCCTTGCCGAACTCTGCAATCTTTTTCACAAAGCGCTGGGCATCGTTGCCCCCGGCAAAAAGAGCAAGGTGCGGCTCGAAATCAATCACATTCTTGGGCAAAATAGGGCGCTCGGCCTTTGTCACGTATGGCGGGTTGCTAACGATTAGGTCGAATTTGGGAAGTTGTTTCCATGCTTTTTTATCCAAAATATTTACTTCGTAAAAATGGATGTCTGTCTTGAGCCGATGAGCGTTTTCACGGGCCACTTCGAGGGCATTGGTGCTGATGTCGAGGGCATGCACGTCGAGGTCGGGGCGTCTCTTCTTGATGCTGACGGGGATGCAGCCACTGCCCGTGCCGATGTCGAGCACCGAGTGGATTTCTGGATACTGCTTGCAGGTTTCAATCGCCCAATGCACCGACTCCTCTGTTTCGGAGCGGGGGATCAGCACGGCGGGCGACACCTTGAAATGGTAGCCATAAAAAGCTGCCTCGCCCATGACATACTGCACGGGTTCGTGCGACACTAGCCGCAGGATTATGGAATCGAGGCGAATCAGCTGCTCTTTGTCCAGCTTGGTGCGGCTGGAAACCTGGCTGGGCTTCACGCCAAACGCATCCTCCATCACGATGGAGGCAATGCTGACGGCCTCTCCGGGGTCGTAAATATCGAGCAGGGATTCGACGATATGCTTGAGGGCTTGGGATGTGGTCATACGAATGTCAGGGCAGTTGCCTATTTTGGTGCAAAAATCACAAAAAACAGCACTTGTGAAAATGATGAATGATAAATGATGAACGATGAATGGAAACAGACTCATTTTTGCCACTGGCAATCCGAACAAAATCAGGGAAGTACACGAACTGCTGGAAGGCATTTTTGAAGTAGGCGGCTTACAGGACATCGGCTGCCCGTTCGACCTGCCGGAGACCAGCCCCACTATTGAAGGCAATGCGCAGCAAAAAGCCCGATATGTCTTTGAAAACTATGGCGTGGACTGCTTTTCGGAGGATACTGGGTTGGAGATTGAAGCGCTGAACGGAGAGCCGGGCGTAAATTCGGCCCACTTTGCGGGCGAGGGCAGGAACGCCCAAGACAATATGGATTTGGTGCTTCGCAAAATGGCCGGGGAAGCAAACCGCAAAGCCCGGTTTTATACCGTCATCGCCCTGATTTTGAACGGTGAGGAGCATCTTTTCGAGGGCATTGCCGAAGGCACCATACGCCACGTGCCCAGCGGAATAGGCGGTTTTGGCTACGACCCCATCTTCCAACCCAATGGATTTGAGCATACTTTTGCGGAGCTGACCAAGCAGGAAAAAAATGAAATTAGCCACCGAGGGCAGGCCGTCCGCAAGTTGGTAAAGTTTTTGACAAGTTTAAATCACTGAAAATCAATGCAAAAATTATCTTTGCAAGGTTTTTGATACGATAATATTCAATCCAAAACAGCAGCATTGAAAAAAAGGAGCTTGAATCCACCGTTGGCCGTCCACCGTATGCCGTTGGCCGCCCACCGTCAACCGAATATTGACCGATGAACTCCGAGAATTTTCACGAATACGTCAAGAACCCCTCGATGCTCCACCAAGTGAGCTATCAGGAACTGAAGAGCCTGGTGCTCCAGTACCCGTATTCGCCCAACCTGCGTTACCTGCTCCTACTCAAAAGCCTCTTTGAAGAGAACAAGGACTTCGACCGCAACCAAGTGCTGGCATCGTTGACCAGTCCCGACCGGAAGAAGCTGCGCCTATTGGTGAAGCAGTACACCCGCATACGGGACATGCAGGAAAACTACGCTATTAACGAGGAGTTCCTGGAACTGAAAGACCTCTCCGTATTGGAAAACCTTGTGGAAGAACCCAACCCCGCCACGGTTGCTGCTCCTGTGCGCAAGGCGGAGGCCATCGTGCCTCCAGTTGCGTCCTCGGATCTTGACGAGGAAATTGAAGAGGACAGCGACCTTAGTTTCTTGCACAACCTGAATTTCGACAAGGAAGAAATCGCAGTGCTCGGCGAACTGGACGAGCCTGTAGCAGCCGTTGTGCCCGATATTGCGGAGCAACAAGTGGCCGATTCGCAATCGGAAACGGCCACCGAGAACATCGAACAGTTAAATGAGGTGGTGGAGATAGCTGCAACTGGAATCGGTATCACCGAGGCGCCAGCGCCTGTGGTCGAAACACCTGCCCCCGTACCTGCAATCCCCTTGGAAATTACCAATGAACAGGATGTGCAGCCAATGCCACGTCCCCGTTCCTCTTTCAATTCTTGGCTCAAACAGTTCAACCCGCCACAGGCGGGGCTTTTGAATACGGAATTGAAGGACATTTCGCTGAACAACCGCCCACATCATGTGCCGCCACCGCCGGTTTTTGAGGAAGGTCCAGAACAATTTGCCGAGCACAGCGTAGAAGAGGACGCCGAAATTGCCAGTGAAACCTTGGCGGTTTTGCTCGAAAAACAAAAGCTTTTTCCGAAAGCAATTTCAATGTATAAGCGATTACAGTTGAAATATCCGGAAAAAAGCAGTTTATTTGCGGCCAAAATTGAAGAACTGAATAAGAAATTTTAAAAAGACTTTAGAAAATAGACCTTAGACTTTAGAAATGCGTCGCTAATCTAATGTCTAACATCTAAAATCTAGCGTCTAAAAAAATAGACATCATGTTAGTTACCATGTCAATCTTCATAGCAATCGTGGCTTTTTTGCTGATTGCTTCTGTCTTGATTCAAAATCCAAAGGGTGGTGGCGTAGATGCCACTTTCGGTGCCCAAGCCAACCAAATGTTTGGTGTGGCCAAATCTGCCGACCTGATTGAAAAAATCACTTGGGGCCTTGCTGCCACATTGATCATCCTCTGCGTACTCACCACGTTCATGTTGGGCGGCGGTACTGGTGGCCCAGAGATTCAGTCCGCTGGTTAAGCGTGGATTTGAGAAATTGGGAAATTAGGAAATTGAGAAATTGGTTTCCTGGATTAATCTCAAATTACAGCTTACAAACAATTGAATTTCAATGGAATAGCTCTGAGCCTTATTTCGGCCAGAGCTATTTTGCTTAAACCACAATTAATCCTGAAAAGGATTCAACGCACTATTGAGCGGGCGCTCAATTTCCCAATATTCTAATTTTCTACTTTCCATGCGAATAGCAGCAATCGTCCCCATGCGCCACTCCAGCGAGCGGGTGGTCGGAAAAAATTACCGTGATTTTGCGGGCAAACCGCTCTACCACCATGTAGTCGAGCGCCTTTTGGCTTGTTCGGCCATCAGCCAAGTTGTGATTGACACGGACAGCCCCATCATTTTGGAGGACGCTGCCAAGTGCTTCCCAACTGTCACCTTGTTGGAGCGGCCAGTGCACCTGCGGGCAGGCGACATCCCAATGAACGACGTATTGCTGAACACCTTAAACCAGCTTGATGCCGACTTCTTCCTGCAAACGCACAGCACGAACCCTTTGCTCAGCGCTGAGTCCGTTGCGAAGGGGGTGGACATCTTCTTGAAGAACTACCCGATTTACGATTCGCTTTTCACCGTGACCCGCCTCCAGACCCGCCTTTGGGACGAACTGGCCCGTGCCGTGAACCACAACCCGAACATTCTGCTGCGCACACAGGATTTGCCGCCGATTTACGAAGAGAACTCTTGCCTCTATATCTTCTCAAAAGAGATTTTGATGCGCAAGCACAACCGCATCGGCGACCGTCCCTTTATGCTCGAAATCACGAAAGAGGAGGCGCAGGACATTGATGTGGAGATTGAGTTCCGGATTGCGGAGTTTTTGATGAAGGCGAGGATGGGAGCGTAAACGGATGGGGATTTGGCGGTTCTTCGCAGAAAAACCGCCAAATCCCGTTTTTATACTTTTGGCCATTATAGCTCACGCCGCCAAATTTTGGGATGAGTACCTCGGTTGATAAAGGTTGATGAAGTTGAAAAGGGTTCTTGCCTACCGGCAGGCAGGGATTATCAACCCTTTTCAACTTCATCAACCCTGCACAGGACATGGCGGCTCGCAGTATAGAATCGCATCATTTTAAGAGCGTAAAATCACCCTTGTACAGCAGCTTGCGCCCATCAATGAACTCCACTTCTATGGCATATACGAACATGGCGGGCCTCATCCGTTGACCACGGAATTCCCCGTCCCAGCCTACTGTACCGTCGTTGGAAGGAACGATGTCCTGTTCTTCAAACATGAGCTCGCCCCAGCGGTCGTAAACCCTGAAAGCATTGATTCGGAGTACACCCAACCCAGTAAAAACTTGAAACTTGTCGTTGATGCCATCACCATTGGGAGAAAAGACGTTCGGGATATAGACATTGCGGTTATTGTCTATGTCCACGAACACCTGTGCCATTGCGGAGCAACCATTGACATCAACTATGGTCAACGTGTAGGTCGCTGGCTCGATGGCAAGTACCCTTGGGTTCTTGCAGTCGAAGCAGGAAAGCCCCTCGGCAGGCGTCCAAAGGAATGTGTCTATTGGGAAAGCCGAAACAATGGTTGGATCCAAGGTCGTCAGCGAGTCGCCCAATTCCACCTCAATGCTCGGTGGCAGTACCACCGTAATTTCAGGTGGCTCAGCTATAGTAATGGTGGTATCCACCACGCAGCCATTGAAAACATCCTGCACTTCGATGGTATGGTCGCCAGCCACAACGGGGCAAGCTTGGCCCAATGCCAGTTGGATACAGGTTCCACTTGAAAATACATACGCAGCGTTCGAGTTGCCGCCCCAAACCGTATCAACGGTGATGGTGGTGGTTTGGCCAAAGCACTGGATCTGAGCCGCTTCGCCCAATCGGAACTGGATGGGAGGAGGCTCAGACAAAGTATGGGTCAGGGAGTCGGTGCAACCCTCTGGGTCAACCACGGTAATGGAATAGTTGCCAGCAGCAAGCCCCGTCGCAGTTGCCTCGGTAGTGCCTGCTACACTGTTTTGCCATAAATAAACGAGGTTGCCCAAATTCCCACCTTGTGCCACCACTGAGATGGACCCATCCGGCTCGCCGGGACAGCTGAGGTTTTGGGTCTGCGTCGGATTCAGGAACACCTCAAAAGGCAGGGGCTGAACGATGGCCACGGAATGCGAGAAATTGCAGTTTTTAGCATCCGTAATCATCGCCGTGTAGGTGCCTACGGCCAAGTCTGATAGTACAGGCCCAACAGTTCCATCTTGCCAAACAATATCGTAAGGGGCTGTGCCACCGCTGGGCATGAGGGTGATTTGACCATCGGAGAGGCCGTTGCAGCTTACATTCTCAATGTCCTGGCCTGGCATGATGGGCAGCGGGGCAGGAATATCAACAAAAAAAGTATCGTTGCAAACGCCATCTGAAACGATGAGCCGCTGCGAACCAGCACAAAGTTGTTGCGCCGAGCTAACTGCTACGTTGTTGTCGGTTTCACCACTTATCCATATGAAATTGAATGAGCCAGGAGTGCCATCACTGTAAAGTGCAGCGCCTGTGGCGGTGCCATCACATGTTTGCCCAACGTTGGCGCAGCTAACCGAGTCAATGGCCGAAAATGTGGCAACAATGGATGGAGGGTCGTCAAGGGTGATGCTTCCCATTGCTGGCGGACATCCATTGGCACCGCTTACCGTAACATTGTAGGTGCCAGCCGTCAGGCCGGGATTCGAGTTGAACCCAAGCCCAGAAAGGCCGTTCGACCAGTCGAATTGGTAGGGCAATGCGCCGCCGCTGACGAAGGCTATCACCTGCCCGCCGCCGAGGCCGGGGCAATTGGGTGGGGTCGTTTGGAAGCTGTCAATGACGATTTGAGAACTGGCCAACACTTCGGCCATTCCGATAATATTGCAGCCGCCCGCATCCGTAATAGTGACGGTATAGCTGCCGGGCGGCAAATTGCTGATAGTCGCTCCAGATTGATTGTTTGACCATTGCACACTGGTAACTGGAAAGTTCCCGGGCATAAAGGTCACGGTCAGGCTGCCATCCGTACTGTTGGCGCAGGAGACCATATCGTCGGGCAAGTTGGTGATGCTCGGAGGGGTTGGCGCCGAAATATTGATGGCCAAAAGAGAATCCCTGCAACCGTCGGAATCCAATACCGTAACGGAGTAGCTGCCAGCAGAAAGGTTGGTTGCCACGCTGCTGTTGCCAGTATTGGCATTTGCGCTCCAAGTATAGGTATAGGATGGCGTACCGCCAATGGGCTGTACAACAATGCTACCGTTGCCGCCGGGCACACAACTTTCGTTTTGCGAAGCAACAAGGACAAGATCCAAATCAGTGGCTCCCCCCATCACAAAATTAGTATCCAGTACACAGCCATCTGGAGTTTCAATGACCAAGTTCAGGTTGCCAGCACATAATCCGACCATTTGGGAGGAATTATTGGTTTCGGCCACTGGCGGAGGTGGTACTGGCGAGCCAGACCAGTCGAAATTAAAGGTTGTATTGGGATTTCCGCCTGTCGTGAATGCTGTCACCAAAATCTCCCCGCTACAAGGACTGCCACAGCCAATCCCATTAAAGAGGACGTTGAAGTCAAGCAGTTTGATAACAGGCACGAAGATGTTTTGATCAATTGAGCAGCCATTGAAGTCCGTGACAATTAAGGGGTAAAAGTCAGACTCCAAACCGAGGACAGAGGTGGAAGTGTTTACTTGCGTGAACCCGCCTGCGATGGTCGGGAAGGTGATGGTATAATCTTGAAGGGCATTGGGGGTTCCACCACTTACCGTGACGAATATCGTACCATCGCCAATGCCCGTGCAAGTTGCTGGCGTTGTGTTTACGATCACGTTCAAGGGCGTAGGTTCGTCCAGGAACGTCAAACCGACCAGCGTACAGGCCGGGTTGGCATTGTTCGTCACCGTGACGGTATAATTGCCGGAGACAAGGTTGCCCACCATACTGCCCGAACCGGGCACGCTCCAAGCAAAGCTGTAATTGTTCAGCGGGTTCAAAACGGGCATACCTCCCGAAATAAGGTTAGCCGTGAGGCTACCGTTGGCATCCCCGTTGCATAGCGGCTCAACGCTGGCAAAATTGATGGCAAGTGGGGGAGGTCCAGCAACTATGACCTGTTGGGTCTTTGAGGAAGTCGGATTGTCGCTGTCCAACACGGTGACGCTGTAGGTGCCTGCGGCAAGGTTGGTGGCGGTGAAATTACCACCACTGATATTGACGGTGCCAGGGCCACCGGTGGGGCCGCCGTTCACGTTCTGCCAAGTGACTTGGTAGGGGGCAACGCCATTGCTCACGGTGATGGTGAAACTGCCATTCGAGCCATTAGGGCAGGTGACTGGCGTTGTGGTGAAATTCATCAAAATCGCCGAATTGGACACGCAGACAGTGCCGTCCAAGCCATTGAAGCCAAGTTGAGCACCTTGCGCATTGACAATGTCAATCGGGCCGCCAGAAGGGCTAATGAAGGAAACATTGGTACAATCTCCATCCCCGCCAATGACGTTAAAGCAGACCTGGTATAAGACCGCACCATCTGGCAAGGTCACGCCGGCCAAAGGGTTAAACCAAACAAGGATAAGGGTATCGCCCAAATTACTGTTGAAATTGGTAATGGGTGAGAAGTTGGGCATCATGGGATTGAGGTTGGTCACATTTGAGAACTGCAAGACCGTCTCATCCCACGTCAGACCGTAATTCATGCCGGCAATATTGTTAAACCCAGCTTCATTGGTCACGTTCAAGCAGATAAGGTCACCGGGCACTGCCGAAAGGGATTGCACGCTTTGCGTCACGCTGGTACAACCACTCATGTTCGCAAACAGGGTCAAGTCACAACTCTTGCCGTCCTCCACGTCTATCCGGTAAACGCCAGCTACAGGTACTTGAAACTCAACCGTTGAGCCATGTGTGTATGGCCCACCTACGACCGTACCTTTTACTGAGTTATTGCCAACCAATGTAATGTCAAAACTATAGCTGGTGCTGCCGTCGAATTCCGGTAGGCCACCAGAAATCACAAAACTTCCCTCACAACCGCTTAGCCCCGAATTGGTGTTCACAGGGGTGGCTTCTATTCTGTTGAGGTAAACAACAGCGAATGCCTCGGCCACGTTCATGTTCACACATGGCCCAGCGGGGCCGCCTCCTTGTGATTCATAGGTGTTTGGGAACTGGTCAATGGTGATGGGCGCAAACCATAGCAGCACAGGGTCGCCATTGTTGAAGAGGTTTTGTGAAACCCCCGAATTGTTAAAGGTAATGTTACCGCTTTGTTGTCCCCCCGCCGTGATCCAAAGGTTGTTGGTAGGCGCTGGGTTGTCAATGATGCAGGGGTCGGTCAAGATGGTAGCGAGGTCAGGCCCACTAATGGTCGGTTCGCAGTTCAAGTAAGCATACGTAATACCTGCCTGGCCTGGCACAGGGTCGCCTGTAAGGTTGGCGTTGCCGTTGTGGACGATTCCAATCTCGTCACCGAAGCAGAAGTAAATCGTGTCGAGGTCAATATCGTTGCTGCTGCCCTGAAAATTGTTGAAGGAAATAGTGCCTGCAAACTGGTCGGCACAGGCCATTGCTTTTTCGCCTTCCAACTGCGAGGATGGCTTCGCTAACTGGATAGGCATCGGGGTTTGGGCCATTGCCTTGCCAGCAAACAGTATTATGAGCAATGGGATGATTTTGTAGTACATGTCGGATTGATTGTGAATGAGATAGCAAAGGCTTATAAAAAGCAAATTTACCAAGTTTACTTGAACGGGTTTTACAACAACTTGGTTTCAGGCATTTTGTCCCAAATCTGCCAAGTGAATTGCGAAATGGCTGGCATAACAACGATTAAAGGATTGACCTAATTTTACGATTGGCATCGGGTTTGTGACGGGCATTTCCCCCAACACTTTATACTTATGCCAAATACCACGCTTTTGTTTAGTCAAACCAGTTGTTTTTCCATGTCACAAAATCACAGGTTCAGCTATTGCGGCTCGAACGCCTTGTATTACTTGGCTTTTTGTCATTTTTTGGCGCTGAAAAAATTGGGTTCGAATATCTTAGCATAAAAAAAATATTTTTGGCCATGTTTGGGAATAATTGAGCAAAATCAGGCATCACAAGGTCAATGCACATTTATTTTTGACTGGCCAAATGCCATCGGTTGCATGTCACAGGTTTTGTGCCTTATCTTTGCACTGCAAGTTTTCTCCTTCCTCAGCTACACAAGATTTTATTTCCCTCCTTCGTTTTTCCCCCGTTGTTCTATTTGACAGTCTTACGTTATTAACCAAAACAAACACACTTTTAATGAAAAACACTATCCTGCCCCTGTTGCTGGTATTGGGATTTGCGGCAAACGCTTTGGCCAAAGTAATCTACGTAAAACAAGACGGCACTGGTAATGGCACCAGTTGGGCAAACGCTTTTGGCGACCTACAACAGGCACTTACCTCAGCCACCTTCGGCACGGAAATTTGGGTGGCAGAAGGCACCTACTATCCTACCCAATGCGCAATTTGCAGCCCTGCACAACGAGGCATTTCTTTCCAAGTTCCCGGCGGCGTGAAACTGTATGGCGGCTTCAACGGCACGGAATCCAGCCTGGGGCAGCGCAAATGGTTCGCCCATCCGACCAAACTGAGCGGCGAAATTGGCACCGAATCTGATACCGACAATTCTTACACCGTAGTCTATTTCAAAAATGCCGATGCAGGCACCATGCTCGATGGCTTCGTCGTAACGGGCGGCCATGCCGATGGCTGGACCAGTGTGGGCAACCCGACCCGTGCCGGTGGCGCTATTTTCAACGATGGCTCCGGCAAAGGGGGTCGCTCCACGCTCCATGTCAAGAACTGCGTGTTTCTTGAAAATTATGCCGAGGAAGGCGGTGCCATCTTCAACAATGGCCACATGGGCGAGGCCGTCCTCGAACTCGACAACTGCACCTTCGTTAGCAATCGGGCAGGCAAGGGCGGCGGCGGCATCTTCAGCAACAACGACCTTGGCCTTGGCAAGCTGGAACTCAAGAAATGCAAGTTCGTGAAAAACCAAGCCTCGTTCGGAGGCGCTGTTTTCATCACCCAAAAAGGCGGCGCAGGAAAGAACCAAATCGTCTCCACCAATTTCGTGGCCAACAAGGCCACAGCCGGCAGCGCCCTGTTCTCATTGGGCCTGGAGGAGGTCTTCCAACCCGATTTTTTCCTTTGTGATTATATCAACAACGAGAGCAAGGAGGGCGATGAGCTTTTTTTCTGCCCTGAATGCTCAGTGCCCCAGCACCTGCTCAACATGCTGGCTGTCAACGTTTCCGAGAAGCTTTAAGAAAATGAGGGTAACTGCTTAGGAGGAGGGTGTGGGAGTTTTTTTGGGAAAAAATTTCAATTTTTCCCAAAAAAACTCCCCCTGCTAAGTATTTACAAATGATAAATTATGAATTGCCAAAGCCTTGGCCAGCTGGCGATTACAAACTGAAGTGGGCTACTTTATTTTTTTGATTTCATGATACACCGAAAGAACACTATAAACAACCCATAAAAAAACGCTGGCAGGGGACAAAAACCTGCCAGCGTCCCCAATCCTGAGGTGTCGGGACAACTTCCGCAATCCGCAAATCCGCAATCCGCAATCCTTTCACTCCACCACACAGCCCAGCACCGCCCAGCGCTCCCCGCCCTCATCTATGCCGAATTTGTTATTGATATAAGGAGCACTCGATAAGTTGCGAAGCGACCGAACCACACGGCTTGTATTCAATACTTGCTCCTCCCCAAAAGCGGCTGCATAATTGTTTCCCAAACGGCAGTTCCTGATTTTGGGATAGGCACGGTGGTGTTGGTAGGAATATAAGTGCCATCAGCCATCCAAATTCTGTCACCATGTACAGCACGCATCCCCCATGTCTGCGAAAGCATCCCCACAAACACTGCTGTCATTGTTTCCAACCGCATCAGCCTTTACGAAGTACCGAGTTTGCCCAAAGCGTAAAAATGGAAAAAATGAAACCGTTGCGAACAGCAACAAACGTGTAGTCTTAGTCATGGGAATAATCATTTTAGGGTTATTGAATTGCCTTGAAGATTGGCAAAAAGCCTTGCCTCAATAGTTGCCCTTTAATGGTTGCAAGTTATAGCTCACGCCGTCAGGTTTTCCCGAAAAATCGGGAAACCCGTAGTAAAGATGAATAAATAATTTGTAACTGTTCAGGTTTAGAAGGTTTAGGAGGCACGTATTCATCCCAAAATCTAAGTTAAATAGCCTTGTAATTGCCATTCTAAACCTTCTAAACTTCCTTAAACCCTTTAAACCTGAACAGTTACAATAATTTAAACAGATTGGGTTTGCAAATATTTGTAAATCAATACCTTGTAGATTCATTCCCGACAAGCCGGGACAGGCTGATCTTCATTATCATTCATCATTCACAAAGCGGCTCGCAGAATAATAGCAGCCAGAAATGGCGATAATTTCTTTCAGGTGCAGCATTTTTGTTGAATCGAGCGTTGAACAAAAAACACTTTACCTAAACCTTCCAATCTTATGAAAATCAAGTTCCTCTTGTTAGCTATGCTGTCCGCTTTCCTTTTTGCTTTGCCAACTGCAAAATCACAAGTGACAAGCGACACCACACTTTTGCGCATCGAAACGAACGACGGAAACAGCTATATCGGCACCATCGTTTCCCAGGATGCAGACGCCGTCCAGTTCAAAACTGAATTGTTGGGAATCATCAACATCCAGAAAGCTGTTATTACCACAATGGAACCGATAAAGCAGTCGGAGATGCGGGGACAAACCTATTGGTACGAAAACGCTTACGCCACAACCCGCTATTTTTTCAACACCAATGGCTATAGCCTTCAAAAGGGGGAAGGGTACTACCAGAACACTTGGGTCGCTGTAAATGGGGTGAATGTCGGGCTTACCAACAACCTAAGCATTGGTGTTGGCATGGTTCCCACCTTCCTTTTTGCACTGGGTGAATCCGTTGAAACACCTGTTTGGCTTACTCCCAAGCTTACGATCCCCATCAAAAAGGACAAGGTGAATTTGGGCATTGGAGCACTGCATGCATTTTTGGTAGGTGGTGGCGATAATAACAATGGATCTGCCGGCATCCTTTACGGTACGGCCACTTTTGGGCCTAAGAATCATAACATATCCATGGGACTAGGCTGGGGCTATGCCAGCGGAAACGGCATGAGCGACAGGCCCACTATTTCTATCAGCTATTTAAAGCGCAAAAGCCCTAAATGGGCATTTGTAACAGAGAATTACTACATCGCCGTGGATGATGACGCTGTGGTAATCTTGTCGGCTGGAGCAAGGTATATCGGCAGAAAGCTTTCCATTGACTTTGGCGGATTTACCACTATAATGACGGATAACCAAGATGTTATCCCAATACTCCCATGGCTGAGTTTGGCGGTACCTTTTAAGATAAAGTCAAAATAGGCATTTCAAACTTGCTGCGAAAGAACAAGGGGGCTTGTCCGTGTCGAACGGGAAGCCCCTTTCCAATTTTAAATGTTAAGTTGGAATAGTTTTCAAAAAACACCTAAACCATTCCCTAACAGAACCTCTAAAATCTTTGTTAAAAGCCTTTCCCCCACTTTGCATGAATGGGAAATCTCCTGCTTATTTGTCTCATCAATGCGGTGCGAATGATTTTTGATTCCGACGCATTTCACCAAACCATGTATTGCTTTCAGCCTCGGTTAATAGGGATTTCCAAATTATCCTGCTGAATTTCTCTCACAACTAAAATGCTATTTTTATGAAAACTAACGGCTTTGTTATCATTGCAACTTTGTTTTGTTTCGCATTTGGTTCCACTACCCTCAAGGCACAAGTGGACTTGACCGCCAACCCAGTCACCCTACTTTTTGGCGATATCAATGTTGGAATAGACGCAAAAATCAGCAATAATTTCAGCCTTGGCGCCACCGCTGGCTACGGAAAAGGCGACCTTTGGGGCCTAGTGGACAGCCGCCAATCGATACTTGGCACACTTACTGGGAAGTATTATTTTAGCCCTAAGCATGGTGCAGATGGTTTTTATGTGAATGGGTTTGGTCGGTACACCAACCGGAACTTACAAGCCAGCTACAAAAACGATCCTGAAAATGTTGGACGCAAGGGCGAATTCACACGCCAGCAAGTAGGCATCGGTTTTGGCTTGGGTTACAAGGCCATTTCCAACAAAGGCTTCGTTTTCGACATCGGTACTGGGATTGGGAGGTCGGTATTTAGCCACAACAGTACAAACTACGATGAAAATGAATATAAAATACCGGAATTCTTTAGGACAATGGGGTATTTCCGGATTGGCCTTGGCTATCGCTTCGGAATGGACAAGGAATAAGGAACACATTTCAACCAATAAAACCATTCGGCTTCCCCACTTTTTGTTCGGGGAAGCCGTTTTTTTTGCAAAAAATTTGGGTTATAGACTTATCTCACCTATCCCCTAAGCACAGACCCACCTATCTTTGCCCCCTCAAAAAAAAATCAGTGGCCCGACCCGGCTGGCAAGACCTAACCACAGCCCCGTGCCACTTCATATGTCTCATGTTTTTATGAAAAAGCACAATTTCAGCGCAGGCCCAGCCATCCTTCCACAATCGGTCATGCAAGAAGCTGCACAGGCATGCATCGAGTTCAACGGCATGGGCATGTCCATCCTTGAAATATCCCACCGCAGCAAGCAGTACGATGCCGTGGTGGCCGAAGCGGAGAGCCTCGTTCGGGAAATCGGCGGCTTCGACGACCGCTTCGCCGTGCTCTTCCTCGGTGGGGGCGCCAGCACCCAGTTCGCCCTTGCCCCCATGAACCTGCTCAAGGACGGCGAAAAAGCCGGCTATGTGGACACTGGGGTTTGGGCCAACAAGGCCATCAAAGAGGCCAAGCTGTTTGGCAATGTGGAAGTGCTGGCCAGCAGCAAGGATAGCAATTACACCTTCATCCCCAAAGGCTACGACATCCCGTCCGATGCTGCCTACCTCCACCTGACGAGCAACAACACCATCTATGGAACGCAGTTGCACGAATTCCCCAAGTCGCCGGTTCCAATTGTCTGCGACATGTCCAGCGATATGTTCAGCCGTCCCTTTGATGCAGAGCAGTTCGGCCTCATCTATGCAGGTGCGCAGAAGAACATCGGCCCTGCGGGCGTAACGGTCGTTATTGTCAGGAAAGACCTTCTCGGTCGAAGTGGCCGAAAGCTCCCCAGTATGTTCGATTACAGCATCCACTCCGATAACGGCTCGATGTACAACACCCCGCCCGTGTTCCCACTCTACGTGACCATGCTCACGCTGCGTTGGCTCAAAGCGGAGGGTGGCCTTACGGCAATCCAAAAGCGGAATGAAGAGAAGGCTGCCATCCTGTACAACGAGATTGACACCAACCCACTGTTCAAGGGCACGGTGGCCGTGGAGGATCGTTCGCTAATGAACGTCTGCTTCCTGCCTACCAACCCTGAGCACGAGGAGCCGTTCATGGCCGCTGCGAAAGCCGCTGGCATTGACGGTATTAAAGGTCATCGCTCGGTTGGTGGCTTTAGGGCCAGCATCTACAACGCTATGCCGCAGTCCAGTGTGCAAGTTTTGGTGGATGTAATGCGGGAGTTTGCGATGCAAAACGGTTGAAAGAAGACTTTAGACGGGAGGCATTAGATTGGAAATGGTTTCAACCAAAAAGCAAGTCGCAATGTTTCTTGACAGTTTGGAGTTCCGTGCATGGCTCGTAACTTCTAACTCAAAACTCATAACTAACTCAATATGTATCCAATAGAACTTACAGCGCCCATGGCCGCTGAACTCAACAATATCGGCTTCCAGAGCCTAACATCCGCTGATGCGGTTGACCAAGTGCTCGACAAACAGGAAGGTACGACGCTGCTGGTGGTCAATTCTGTTTGCGGCTGCGCCGCCGCCAATGCCCGCCCAGGCGTTGCTTATTCTTTGGCTGGTGAAAAAAGGCCAGACAATCTCGTAACTGTCTTCGCTGGCGTGGACAAGACGGCCGTGGAAAAGGCAAGGGAATACATGCTGCCTTATCCGCCATCCTCACCAAGCATTGCCCTTTTCAAAGATGGCCGCCTCGTTCATTTTTTGGAGCGCCACCACATCGAAGGGCGCAGCGCCCAAATCATCGCAGATAACCTGAAGATGGCGTACGAGCGGTTCTGTTAATTGCTGGATTGTTTTATTGTTGGCAACTATATAGGAGGGTGTGGGAGGAGAGAAAAAATGAATTTTTTTCTCTCTCCTCCCACATTTTTGGGTGTTTTTTTTTGGGAAAATTTTTCAATTTTTCCCAAAAAACACCCCCTGCTAAATAGTTACTAACAATCAAACAATTTCAAGCATTTTCAGCACCTGAAACACCCCAAAGCCGATTAGCAGCAAGCCGATAGACTTGTTGACCCATCCCGTAATCTGTTCCGATTTGCTCAAAATCTTCGCCCCGAGCAGGGCATAGCAAACCAATAAGGTGAACGTGCCACCTGCGACGCCCAATGCAAATGCAATGACATGTGGGTTGTCCTTGACCATTATGCCGTTCGTGGTCAACAATGTGGCATAGAAAATCCAATAAGGAATTACCATTAGGTTCAGGGAACTTATTCCCACGCCACGCATGAAGTCGCCCCGTTTGCTGGGCTTTTCTTCGCTTTCGGCGATATTGGGCTTCGATTTAGCGAAGAACATGAAGAATATGCCCCCCGCAAAAAACACTACGGTAGCGACGGTTTGAAAAATTCGCTCCACACTGGGGTTTTCATTGAACAACCATGTGAATTTAAGGGCAATAAACACTTGTACCAGTTCCACCAAGGCAGCACCAACGGCGGTGATGATGCCGTGTGCCAGTCCCTTGCGGATGGCCGTGTGTGCGACCGTCATGTTAATCATGCCGAAGGGCAAGGAGCCGATGAAACTCAGGCCAAAAGCGATGAAGAAATGGGTAAAAAAGGACATTTAAAAGAAATTAGGAAATTGGAGAAATTGGGGAATTGGGGAATAATTTCTCAATTTCCCAATTTCCCCATATAATTTCTATAAACCCGTAGCCGCTCTATGCCTTCGTTGAGGCTCATTGGTACTACTTGTTTGTCAGCTTGCTTTTTATAGATTTGATGAATAACTTTCCAATGCCGGTAAACATCCCGGTATTTTTTCCAAAGCGGATATCGAGGGTCGTAGATATGTGCTGGCTCGCCTCCGATGCCGTTGAACTCCACGGCCTTGAACTCGCCTGTGTTGCGCAAATGTTCGATGCTCTGGCACTTTAGGTCGAAGCGGCCATAGTGGATACCATCCATTTGCGAGAGCACCACCTCGAATGCCTGTGTCAGCGGTGGGTCAATATAATGGTTGCCGTTTAGGAACATGGTGCCTCGGCAATGGTTGCCGATGGGTTCGAGTTCGAGGGATTGGCCTTCGGGAAGGACTTGGCGCATCAGCGCTGGGTTTTCCTGCTCGAAGCGCTCGATTTGCAGGCTTGCCCGGACGTTGCATTCCATTAATTGGCGGATGGTGGAATGGCCGTCGCCCTTGACTTTGAGTGTTTCTTTTACGCAAATGGAGGTGACGTACACCTTATTGCTGTCCGGCAAACGATGGCAAAGCACAGCCAGTTCGAGCGGCATGTCAACAAAGCCTTGCAACAGGAAATCAATCGGGTTGGTTGAAGCATATTCCATTAATTGAGCCTCGTCCTTGATTTTAGTAACCAGCAGCCCACGCTCACCCACGTCCGGTTTGGCGATGATGGGCCAATCGGTCAAACCCACCTCTCGCATTCTATGTATAATTAATTGAAAATCAGTTCCTTTTTTGACAAAGATGGTGGGCGGGATATAGCTGTTCGGAATGCGCTTCAGGATGTTGAACTTGCTCTCGCCCCACATCCCACCTGTTTCAATAGCGGGGTTCACGGCGCTGAAAAAGAAAAGTCGCCTCGCCCTAAGGGCGAACCATGCCACAATCATGACCAAAGGCAAGTTGGCAGCCCAAAGAGGCCAATACTCCCAGTTGGTCCACTTTATCCAAAAATTCTTGATAGCTGAATTTCCCAATTTCTCTGATTTCCTCAATTTCCCAATTTCAAATCAACCGCACCTTATCCCCTACCCGAATCTTGCCGCTCTTCACTACCTTGCAGCAGATGCCGCCATGGCCCCGCATGGCGTTGTAGCCGCCCTCACCTAGGTTTTCTTCCATTCTGGAACAGGGTTCGCAAGGGCCTGTCATTTCAAGCTCAGCCTCCCCTATTTGGAATTGCTGGTCCTTGAAGGCGAGCAAGTTCACGCCGCTCACTACGATGTTGCGGCGGGTGAGGGCAGGGTCGAGTACCTCTTGGCCCATCATGTACGCCACCCCGGCGAGGTGTTCCGCCTGTATGAGCGTCACCTGCCGATTACCACTGCTGCCACTATAATGGTCACCGACGAGACCCTTCCCTACTACAGCTTCCAAGGCTTGCATTTCTTGTGGTTCTACTCTCGGGCCTGGCCTAACACTTAGGTATTCCACTTTCCCGACTTGCGGGATGCTGCGCATGAGTTCTTTGATATAGCTCATTTTTTTGTTGATAAGGGTTGATAAGGACTTATATGGTAATCGCTCCCGCCGCCAAATTGTGTGCATAGTTGATGAGGTTAATAAAGGTTGATAAAAGGTTGATTATCAACTTCATCAACCCTTGTCAACAATAAGATGCCAACACCTTGCCGCCTACGCTGACCAATCGGTCGAGGCGAATTTCAGTGCCGTCCGGCAAAAGTAGAAATTCCTCGCCGTTGCGGGTGTATAGGTCTTTTATTGCTTCGCAAATAGTGGTCTCAAAATCGTTGGCCACGGTGGTGTTTGCAAGGTTTCGGTAAGTGATTTCGACAGGCTGGTGCCGCAGTGCAAAAAGCTCCAGTTCGGAGTGGAAGTCGCAGGAGATGGGCTGGTAGGTTTTCATGCTGCACAAACGATAATCAGGATTGATTGGTTGAGATGCCTTGGGGAAAAATTTTGGGGCAGTAGTCAGGCGGTGACTTCGAGTCACCGCCTGACTTGGACAAATCCTTTGATTATCAATTACTTATACGCCTTATAAATTTTGCCATCCCCCTCCGTCAACAACTGAACCCGCACCGCAGCGCCACCGCCAGCAGCGAGTTTTAGCTTCAATACTGTTTCCTTGGTCACCAAATAAGAATTGATTTGATAGGCCATTGGGTTTTTCTCCCAGTGTGCATCAGTGGCATCAGCGTAAATGGTGGCGACGTAGGGCGTTTTTTCATCCAAAAAACTGAGCGGCAGCGCAGCCGTGCGGGCGTTTTCGTCAGTGATGGCCCCGATGAACCACTCGTTCTGCATTTTGGCCTTGCGGGCAATGGAAAGGTAGTCGCCCGGTTCGGCTTCGAGGTAGCGGGAGTCGTCCCAGTCCACTGCTACATCCTTGATGAACTGGAAAGCGTCGAGGTGCTGCTCGTAGATTTCAGGGAGGTCGGCGGCCATTTGCAGCGGGCTATACATTGTGATATAGAGCGCCAATTGCTTCGCAAGGGTCGTGTGCACCTGCTCTTTTTGTTCGGGTCAAAATAGTTCATCTTGATTTGGAAAATGCCCGGCGTATAGTCCATCGGGCCGCCCATCAGGCGGGTGAAGGGCAGGATGGTCTCGTGGTCGGGCGGGTTGCCGACGCTCCAGGCATTGAACTCGTTGCCACGGGCCGCCTCGCAAGCCAGCCAGTTGGGGTAGGTGCGGTGCAGGCCGGTGGGGCGCACGGGTTCGTGGGCATCGAGCATGATTTGGCGCTCGGCGGTCTTGGCGGCCACCCGGTTGAAGTGGTTCACCATCCATTGTCCGTCGTGGTGCTCGCCACGGGGGATGATGCGGCCCACATAGCCCGTTTTCACGGCGTCGTAGTTGTATTTTTTCATCACATCATACGCCTTGTCCATCCAGCGCTCGTAGTTGGTCACGGAGCCGCTCGTCTCATGGTGCATGATGATTTTCACGCCTTTTTGCTTCGCATATTTGGATAGCTCCGCAATGTCGAAGTCGGGGTAAGGCGTCACGAAGTCGAACACGTCCTCTTCCCATTTACCAAACCAGTCCTCCCAGCCCGTGTTCCAGCCCTCTACCAGCACGCCATCAAAGCCGTGCTCTGATGCAAAATCAATATAGTCCTTTACCCGCTTGGTGGTGGCTCCGTGTTTGCCGGAAGGTTTGAGCGTGGCGAGGTCCCAGGTGCTGGCGCTTTGTGTGCCCGCATAGTCCCAAGTGGACTTCCCAACGTGCATTTCCCACCAGACGCCCACGTATTTCGTCGGTTTTATCCAGGTAACATCCGTGATTTTGCTCGGCTCGTTCAGGTTCAAAATCAGGCGGGAGGCTAGGATATCCGTTGCCTTGTCCGCCACGATGATGGTGCGCCAAGGGGTGTGGCAGGGCGCTTGCAGGTATGCCTTGTTGCCGACGGCATCCGGCACGAGGTGGGAAGTCAGCTTGAAATTGGCCTTATCAATCTCCAAGTTCATCGCCGGGTAGTTGACCAATGCCGCCTCGTGGATATTGAGGTAAAGGCCGTCCGCCGATTTCATCATCAGGGGCGTCTGCACGAAGTTGGCGCCGATGGCCGTGCGGGCGTGGATTTCGTTGGCAGCGCCACCCACGAGGCCGTTCACCTCGCTCAGCTTGGAGGTGTTGTAGGCAAATTCGTTGGAGTCGTAATCGCCGGGAATCCAGAACGTCTTGTGGTCGCCCGTGAGGTCGAACTCGGTCTTTTCATCGGAAACGATGAAGTGGACAAGGCCTGCCTGCCCAGGGAATTCATAGCGGAAGCCCAGCCCCTCGTCATACAGCCTAAACCGGATGATGAACAGGCGGTCGGGCACGGCGGCTTGCCGCAGCGAAACGGCCAGTTCCTTGTAACGGTTGCGGATGCTGCGGCTTTCGCCCCAAACGGGCATCCATGTTTCATCGAAAGCCGATGAGTCAATTTTTGCGATGGAAAAACCCTTGTCGAATGAGGGTTGCTCTTTCAGCAGGACGGCCATTCGGCTCGGCTGCACGACCTCTTTTTTGTTGAATGCGAGCCGATAGGTCGGTTCGCCCGCAGCGTTCAGGGCGAAGGTCAGGGTTGTTTTGCCGTTGGGCGAAAGGATGGATTGGGAAGAAGCCGTAATGACAATAAACAGTGAGGCAAGAATAAAGGTAAGTTTGCGCATGGTTGTGATTTTGGGCAAAAATAGCTGTATGGCAGGAATGTCTCTTTGATAAAACTCACCTCACATTAAATTCAGGAACAGCCCAAAAACGGTTCGGGTTATTGGTTTTATAGTCAACGATGGTCATGCCGGAACGCTGGCTTTTCCGTTCGCTCCGCTGCGGCGTTTGCTGAAGGCCATCCAAAGGCAATAGCTCAATATATTCCACTTTCTTGCCGTCCACTGGTGTCTCTGTATCATATTGACTAACTATGGGGCATTGCAATCGGTACAGGTTTTTGGCCATGTACTCATATAGATATTCTTCTTTGGTGGTAGAGGTTATATGGTTCCAGTTGGCATCGGGATTCAGGATGAGGGGCCTGCCGTCAATCAACCGTTGGCGCACCTCCTCGATGCTCAACAAGGTGCCCTTTTCATCCATCACATAGGCGTCGTTGGTGGGATCCATCCACAGCCATTTTCCTAAATCCTTTGACCAAACCATGTTGATGACATGGCAATCCTGAAAGACCGAGTCCTTTGGCATGCAGGTAATATACCTCGACTTAAAGCCCATCGCCAAGTAGCATTCGTTCAGCACCGTGGCCAAACCTCGGCAATTGAGGCCCCTGTTTTCTTTTTTACAGGTAGCAATCATGCTCATGGCGTTCATGACGGTGGGGTTATTGTGGTTGCCATCGTGCGGCACGAGGTCGTGAATCCAGTGCATCAAATTGATGATTTTTGAAACTTCGTTGCCCTTACCTGCAATGGAATCAAGCTTAAAGCCCACCCGTAGGGCGTCAAGGCTGTCGTCGAATGCGTAATATCTAAAGTTAGGCAAGGGGCGGTCGTCTTTGACATTGTATTTGCCGGCCCCTTTCAACGTTTCCAAATAAGTAGGTTCGTGTCGGATTTGCGTCCAAGCCGAGTCCTTGCCGTTCAACAGGACGATGAAGTTGTGTACTGCCCCTTTTTTCATCTTAAAACGGATGGAATCAGTATCGGTAATGAAGATGACATAGCCCGATTTTGAATTCGTGCTGTAAACATCAGGCTTTAGGTGCGGCATGATGGTCCAGCCGCCGGGGACGATTTCTTTGCCGTCCCGTATATGGATGAGAATGGTATCGGATTTTATGACGGGCATTTTTCGCTGAGCAACGAGTTGGAGCGAGCAAAGGCAGAGCGCAAAGTAGAGCAATAGTAACTTCTTCATAATCCTAAAATAGTTGGTTCAAACGGAAAACGGGAAGGTAATCCATGAAAGTATCTGTGTTAATTTTTTTTGTAGTGGGGCAATAGGGATGGAAGCGATACGATGGCCCCAAGCCATCGTATCGCTTCCAAACTTTCACACAACTATTAATGCCTTATTCCGTCTCCCTTGGTGATTTAAGTCATGGTTTTGTCACATTGTTTTGATTTAATTATTGACGGGAGAAAGCATGCCACATTTTAATGAATTCTTAACCGATTTTAATACTTTCATAAGCGTTTTCAGTTGTCAAAACCCCTGTCTAACAGTTTGTAATTAAAGGGTTTTCGATTGAACACCCACCTACTTAATTAACCATATCATTACCTGCTTATGAAGTAAAAATGACTTGACTAAAAATCAATGTTGACCATGAAAAAAACAACGATAAGCCTTGCTGTTTTAACGGTGCTTTTTTGCGCCGTAACCACCGTTCAAGCCCAATATTTTGGGCGTAATAAGCCGAAATACGAGCAGTTCGATTTCAAGGTGCTACAAACGCCGCACTACCAGATTTACCACTACCTGAACAATCCCGAACTGGAGCGGGCGCTGGCCAACCAGGCCGAGCATTGGCACACCCTGCACCAAGCCGTGCTGGCCGACACATTTGCGGAGCGCAACCCGCTGATGTTTTACAGCGACCATGCCGACTTCCAGCAGACCAATGCCATTGGCGGTGAAATCAGCGTGGGAACGGGCGGCGTGACCGAGGCGCTGAAAAACCGGGTCATACTGCCCATCGCCATGTCGAACGAGCAGACCAAGCACGTATTGGGCCACGAGTTGGTTCACGCTTTTCAATACAACATGGTCATAAATGGCGACAGCACCTCCATGCGCAACCTAGCCAACCTGCCGCTTTGGATGGTGGAGGGCCTAGCCGAGTACCTCTCCATTGGCCGCACCGACGCCAATACCGCCCTTTGGATGCGGGACGCCGTGCTGAACGACAAGGTGCCAACCATTCGCCAACTCGACAACCCACAGTACTTCCCCTACCGCTGGGGCCAGACCTTCTGGGCATTCGTGACAGGCTTGAAGGGCGACGACATCATCCAGCCGCTGTTCATGGCCACGGCGAGGGAGGGCTTCGAGGTGGCCTGCCAGAAGGTACTTGGCATGAAGGAAAAAGAACTTTCCAAGCTTTGGGTGGACGCCATCAAGGACTACTACGGAAAGTACCTGGGCGATAAAAAAGAGCGCTTCGTGGGCCGCCAGCTCATCGGCAAGGACGGTGCAAAAGAGGGCCGCCTGAACATCGCCCCCGTGCTCAGCCCAAACGGCAAATTCGTGGCCTTCCTCTCCGAGCGTGACATCTTCGGCATTGACCTTTTCATCGCCGATGCGGTGACGGGCAAGACCATCCACAAAATCCACAGCAGCACGAGGGATGCCCATTTGGACGACTTGAACTTCATCGAAAGTGCGGGCACTTGGTCGCCGGACAGCCGGGAGCTAGCTTTCGTGGCCGTCAATGAAGGAAACAACGTATTGGTTATCAAAGACTTGAGCGGAAAGCGAAAAGAGACTTTCCCCATCCCCGGCGTGCCAGCCTTCAGCAACCCCGCTTGGTCGCCGGACGGAAAAAGCATCGTGGTGGCGGGCTTGGTTAACGGGCAAGTTGACCTCTTCCAAATCCAATTGTCCAACAAAAAAGTCACCCAACTCACCAACGACCGCTACTCCGAAATGCACCCGGCATGGTCGGCGGACGGCAGCCTGTTGGTGTTCTCCACCGACCAGTTGGCCTTCGACAATGGGGCCGCCAAATGGACCTTCAACCTCGCCATCCGGGACATGGCCAGCGAGCGCACCACCGTCACCAATTTCTTCTACGGTGCCGACAACCTGAACCCCGTTTGGGACAACGAGGGCCATATCCTTTTCCTCAGCGACCGGGACGGCTTCCGCAACCTCTACCGCTACGAACCCGCCACGGGCAAGCTCTTCCAATTGACCGACCTGCTGACGGGCATCAGCGGGATCACGCCCTACGCCCCTGCTCTATCGGCCTCCACGAAGGAAACCCGTGACCGCATCATTTTCACGCATTATTTCAAGGGCGGCTATAAAATCTTCCGGGCAAAATCCGATGATTTCATCAACAAGGAAGTGGCAGCGGACGCCGTGGACTTGAAGCCTGCCATGCTCATCAAGACCAACCGCATGGCCTCGGACTTCGTGAGCAGCAACCTCGAACAATTGAACAAATTGCCCGACCTGCCCGACTCTTCGATGACGCAAGTGCCCTTCAAATCCAACTTCAAGCTGGATTATATCGCTGGCGGCGGTGGTGTGGGCGTTGGCCTCGGCAACAATTTCGGTGGGCCTGTATCGGGCATCGGCGGCGGTATTGACTTCATATTTGGGGATATAACCGGCGACCACCAGCTTTATACCAGCGCTTTCTTGAATGGGGAAATCTTGGATGCCGGGCTATCCACCGCCTATTTCAACCGCAAAAACCGCTTCGGCTGGGGCGTTGGCCTATCGCACCTGCCCTTCCAAAGTGGGCGGTACGGCTATGTCGGTTTGGACACGCTGCCCGTGGACGACTCGCCGCCCTTCGAGTTCCAGCACTATATCTTTGACCAGATACGGACCTTCGAGAACAAGCTGAGCCTGTTTGCCGAGTTCCCGTTTTCCAAGACCTTGCGGGTGGAAGGCAGTGGCTCCTTCGCCTTTTACAACAACCGCATTGACCGCAACCAACTGTATTACGACGATTTTGGGAACCTCGTTTACCAAGACCGAAACAAAATCAGCGAGCAGGACGCTGGCTTGAACCTATTTGAAGGAAAATTGGGCACAGCCTCCATCGGCCTCGTCGGCGACAATTCCCATTTCGGCCTCGCCTCGCCCTCGGCAGGCCATCGGTTCCGGCTGAGTGCCGAGCGGTTGTTTGGCGACATCAACCTGTACAACGTCATTGCCGATGCCCGCAAATACGTCTTCGTGAAGCCCTTCACTTTTGCTGTGCGGGCCATGCACCATGGCCGCTACGGTGCCGATGCCAATGCGTTCTTCGATTACTTCCTAGGCGCCCCTTGGTTCGTGCGGGGCTATGGGTACAATGAATCCTTTGAGATTTTGGAACAAAATGGCCGCTCCGTGGACGACCTCTTTGGCAGCAAGATGTTCATCGCCAATGCGGAAATCCGAATGCCCTTCACTGGGCCTGAACAGTTGGCGCTCATCAAATCAAGGGCGCTGTTCACCGAGCTTTCCGTCTTCGCCGATAGCGGCTATACCTGGGACGTGTTCGGCGAGCAAACGGACAGTAACCTGCGGTCCTTTGATTTCAAGCCCCTATTCAGTGCAGGTGTTTCCATGCGCATCAACCTGTTCGGGGCGATGATATTAGAGCCTTATTACGCTTGGCCGCTGCTGAAAGGGGCTAGTGGGACGTTTGGGTTGAATATTGTGCCGGGGTGGTAAGGGGCTTAACGCAGAAGGGCGGTTTTTGCAAACCGCCCTTCTGCACTTTACTACCTCACCATCACCTTCGCCGCCGCCACAGCTGCCCCGTCCTTCCCTACAACCCGGACAAAGTAAATTCCCGAAGGCAAGCCTCCCCTATCCAGCAAGAAGCCGTCGTGCGTCGGAGCCAAGTTGACGACGGGCCTGCCAAAGGCGTCAAACAATTCCGCATGCAATCCGGTCAGGTCCTCGCTGCCTTGCACTGTTATAGTAGCTTGACCCTCAACCGGATTGGGTTTCACGGTCAGGTTCAGGTGCTCGAAGCCCGGCTCGCTCGTGCTTTGTAGCAGGAAAATCTCTCCGATACTGTGCTGGGTCGTGTTGGTGAAAATCGGGGGATTGTAGTCGAAGTAAATGGCCGCTTGGTTGTGGATGTCGGTGCCGAGCGGGATATTCGGCAGGTGTTTTATCCTGAACTTCACGAAGCCGTGCGAGGCCGGTTCGTTCAGGTTGCTGTCCAGCAGCATGATGTTTTCAAAGGTGAACTTGATTTGGCCACCCTCCCCGAAATAATCGAAGCGGTAAGGATGGCTGGCAGCACCCGGCTCGATGCTGAGCGGGTCGAGCCACTGGTCCAGCGTGTCCCGGATGACGACCGTCTCGGCGGTGTCGGTGCCCGTGTTCTGGAAGCGGATCATGTACTCGATGTCGGTACCGGGGCGGATGAGGTGGTCATCACCAACGCCGAGCGGCAGGCCCTGCTTGTCATTGGGGTCGTAGGGGCCGGAGATGGTGACGCATTCAATGTCCACGTAGTCGTCCGCATCGTTGGGCGGGAACAGGTTCACCAAGCCTTGCGAGCCAAAATCATCGCAACCTTCCAAGGTCAGGGCAGGCATGGATTCGCCGGGGTGCAGCGCCTCCTGTTCCACCTCAATGCGCCAAGTAGCACCATTGGCGGGCAAGGTTATTTCTTTGGTGCCGCCCTGCGGCAACGGTGGGTCGTTTGGCACATCCATGAACATCACGGCATCCTCGATGATGACATAACCAAGCGGGGCAGTCATATCTCCCGCCCCCACGTTTTCAATGACAAATTTCACCTCGTTTCCCTCGCATTGCGAACTGACCCGCAGGCTCGCCCCCGACCAGTTGGCGTTGATGGCGCTGGGGCAAGGCTCGTTGGGGAAAATGGTTACAGAGATGCAAGGCGTTGCCCCCATCGTTGCAGAGCAATCCACTTTCAGTGCCAAGGTAAAATGGCCACTTTCTCCCACTGCCAGGGTGCCGAGGTCGAAACGGTACAGGTTGTTGCCTAGGTCGGTAAAGGGGTGAACAGTGCTGCTGATGGTGATATGGTCTTCCAACTGTAGTTCGATGTATGCACCGACGGCATCCGCTGTGCCTTGGTTATTGTAGGCAATGGTGGCGTAGTTATAGGGGCTGCACCAGTTCAGTTCTTGGATAGAAAGACTGGTTACGAGGCTGGCGCAAGGTTCCACGGCCTGCAAGGGCACATCTACCTGTGAGACGCTGCCAGCAGTGAGCGTGACTGGATAGCTGGCTTGGCAGCCCTGCCAGAGCGAGTTGGGAAGTTCGACAGAGACCATGTAATCGCCGGGGTTGAGCCTTTTTGAATAGGATAAGCCGTTGATAAAATTGTAGGAATTGCCGTAATAAACGTTCTGGCCATTGGCTGTTTCGATGCGGATTTTGAAGTTTTGAAGGCGATAATCCAAGCCATTTAAAACGCAGTTGTTGTCCACGTCATAGTATACGAGGAGGTCCAAGGTGCCGCATAGCAAAGGAGAATTTTCGACAAAATAGCTGGCCACAGCTTCACAGCCAGAGGCATCGGTGACGGTGACGTAGTTTTCGCCTTCGATAAAATTATAGTTGTCGAGGGAATTGGTCGTGCCACTGCTCCAATTATAGGTCAAATTGCCAGAACCTCCGGTCGTGACGGCATGCAGGTATGATTGCCCGCAATCATTGCATTGGACAAACTCAACGTTGCCGCCAAGTTGCCTGCCTCTGCACAACGATGCAATCCGATGACGCAACCGTCTGCCCCTGTGATGGAAACACAGTGGGTGCCCGGGGTAAGGACATTGGTCTGGCCAGTTGAACCATTGCTCCAATCGTACTCGAAGGGGGCTAGCCCGCCCGTCACATTGGCGATGACGCTCATCTGCCCGCAACTGCCGCCCGCCTGCTGTTGGATGCGCACGATAGGGCGGCCCGGTTCAGCAGTTATTTGCACGGTGTCGCTGTTTGTCCAACAACCTGTGAATGGGTCGGAAATGTAGGCCGTCAAAAAGCCGGGATTGGAAATGGAGATGCTGTTGCCAGCACCGGGGCCGTTGCCCGAGTTCCAAGTGTCCCAATCCACGTTGTAGTTGCCCGGTGGCGTGATTTCCACCTGGACGGTCGTCTGATAGTCGTTGCAGCCGAGCACCAGGTTGCTGGGCAAATCGGCGACCGGGGGCAAGTGGAACGTCACCGAGGCCCCGCCACTGAACGAAAGGCAGGGGTCTGACAAATCCACACCACCGTTGCCATCTGGGTTGCCAGCAATGGCAGCGATTTGGTGAGTTGACACCCGGCACAGCGCTGTTAGGCATGGAAAGGATGAAAGCTGGCCATTGGCTGGAGTAGAATTGGAGCACATTGCCAAGCGTGGTGGCCGAACCATCGTGCATAACGAGCTTGAGTACGTCGTTGGCATCAAGTGCTTCGTTGTCGTTGTGAAATACATTGAATGATGCATCAATGCAGAGGTTCAAACTCGCTGGTGTGATGGTGCCCGCATTGGTCGTGCATTGCGCAGCAACACGCTCATGGAACAAGCTGAAAAATAGGGCGACGAAAAAGAAAAATAGGTTCTTCATATTTCTTTGATTGAAAAGATTATCTTGATTTGAATGCAGGTTTTTTTGAGGAAAATGATGTGTTCAGAAAATGACATTCGGCCCGGCGCTTTCGCCCGGGCTGCATCGGCTTGGCCTTGCTGCCTGATGTCTATTTCTGAACACGGTACAAAAATGGGGTAGGTTGGGTGCTTGGTAAAGTATAATTATTTAAGTTTGTAGAAATTATAGACCATCATTTTTGCATAAAAAATTGATTTTCAATTATTTGAATTTTAATCCGTAAAAAGAAATGGAAAAAAGCAAACTTTGGGAAGCCTTTAATTCCCTGAGCAATGTAGAGCGCCGCTCATTTGGCAGGTGGGTGCGTTCACCTTTTTTCAATCGGCAGGAGCGGGCCGAGCGGTTGTTCGACTACCTGAACGGTTGCTTGGAGCAGCGCAAAACGCCCGAACGGACAGCGGCATACGGGCAATTGGCCCCCGGCCAGCCCTTTGATGACGTGCAGCTTCGGTTGGCGGTTAGCGAGTTGTATAAGCACCTAGAACATTTCATGGCCTACCAAGAAGTATTCAGCAGTGATGACAACCTTGCCACGGCATTGGCGGCTGCATACAGGAAGCGGGGACTAGAGCGGCATTTTGACAAAACCATCGGCACAGCACGGGAGAGCCGCAGCAAGCAGGCGCACCGACATGCCGAGCATTTCAGCAAAGGCTTTGAATTGGAATACGAGCAATTTCAGCATAATGCAGCGGGCAAGCGCACCGCCGATTTGAACATCCAATCGCTCTCCGACCTCGAAGACACTGCCTTCATCGCCCGTAAGCTGCGCCTAACCTGTACTGCGCTCTCGCACCAGACCGTCTATCAGGCCACCTACGACCTCGGCTTGCTCGACGCCGTGCTGGAACAGGTGCGCCAAAAATCACTCCTCGGCACGCCGGCCATCGGCCTCTACTATTTTGGCTATTACCTGATGACACAGCCAGAAGCCACCGAAAATTTCGACCGATTCAAGGCCATGCTGCTGGCCGATGCCGAGCAACTGCCGCTGGAGGAGCGCCGCAACCTTTACCTCATTGCCATCAATTTTTGCATCAAAAAAGTGAACGCACTCGATGTGGCCTTTTACCGGGAGGCGCTCGACCTCTACAAGTTTGCCCTTGACAACGACCTGCTGATGGAGAACAAAGTGCTGTCCCCATTTGCTTTCAACAATATTGTAGCCATCGCACTGAAGGTAGGCGAGGCCAATTGGACCGAAGAATTCGTGGAGCACTATGCGCAGTTTTTGGAGAAAAAGCAGCGGTCGGCCATCTACCACCTCAACCTCGCACGGGTGGAGTACGTGCGCCGCGACTTCGGGAAAGCACTGCTGCACTTGCAGGAAGCCGATTACAAAGACCTCATCAACAACTTGATAGCCAAGACCCTGCAATTGAAAATCTTCGTGGAGTCCAAGGATTTCGACTTGGCAGAGGCGCACCTGAATGCCCTCAGCAGCTATATCCGCCGCCAGCGGGTGATGGGCTACCACCGCTCCAACTACGGGAACATGGTACGCCATACCCGTGCCCTGCTCAACCTCTCGCCCGGCGACGAGGTTGAGCGGGAATCATTGCGCAAGCGAATAGAATCCGAGGAGATTTTGACTGAGAAGGAGTGGCTGTTGAAAATACTCGAATTTGTCCGTTAATTTTCATTTTTACAAAAATCCCACATCAATCGGATAGCAATGGTGTACACCTGAGAATTTCAGTTAGCTTTGTACCAATCTCAACACCGGATAAATCCCATTTAAGTATGCGACACGTTTCTATTTCCAAATGGCTGTTTTGCAGCTTCCTTTTCATCGCCAATTTTTCGTTCAGCCAACACCAGCACCTCTCCCAAAAGCCAGCGCCGACCACGGGCTTCTGTGCCCAATCGGAGGTGATGGAGCGTGCCATGCGGAAAAGCCCGAAATTGCGGCAGCGCCATGAAGCAATCGAAAAGCAGGTTTACCATGCTTTTAATGGGCTTAAAAAAGCTGGCAAACAGTTCCCTCCCACCTATACCCTGCCCGTGGTTGTCCATATCGTCCACAATGGCGGTGCCGAGAACCTGTCCGACGCCACGGTGTTGCAGGGCATCCAAGACCTGAACGACGCATTTGCCAACGTTGGCTACTACGACCCCACTTCCGGCGTGGATACCAAAATCCAGTTCTGCCTCGCCAAACGTGACCCCAACGGCAACGCCACAACGGGCATCACCCGCAACCAATCCGCCCTGACGGACATGGACTTGGATTTTCAAGACATCCAACTAAAAGACCTGAACCGCTGGGAACCCACCCAGTACGTCAATATATGGCTGGTAAAGGAGATTTGCAGCAGTTCCTACGGTTGTGGGGTGGCGGGCTATGCCTACTTTCCCTCCTCGCACGGCAACCCCGAAGACGGCATCGTGATGGAAGCCGAATATTTTGGCATCAGCCAAGGTACATCGGGCGTGCAAGTCCATGAAATGGGGCATTACCTTGGCCTCTACCACACCTTCCAAGGCGGCTGCTCGAACAGCGACTGCCTCGCCAACGGCGACCGGGTCTGCGATACCCCGCCTGACCAAAGCACGGCTGCCGTTCCCTGTGGCACTTCCGCAAACAGTTGCTCGACCGACACGAACAGCGGGTTCAGCACAGACCAGAACGACCTCATCGAGGGCTATATGGACTACGGCGATTTCGATTGCTGGTCGGTGTTCACGCAGGGCCAGTCCGACCGAATGGCTTGGCATATCGAGAACATCCGGCCCAGCTTGTTGGAATCACAGGGGCTGTGTTGACCCTTGCACTTCGGCTCTGACGGCTTCTTTTTCCAACAGCAGTAACTCGGTGAACATCGGCGGCACGGTCAATTTCACCAATGCCTCTAACAACGCTTCCAGCTATAATTGGACGGTGGACGGCACGGCCTTTGCCAGCACCCAAAATGCCAACTATACTTTCATTGCCATTGGGCAATTTGAAGTGTGCCTCACGATTGGCAACGCAGACCCGAATTGCAGCGATAAGGCTTGCAAGACTATTAACGTGACTTGTCCCGTGTCGGCCAGTTTCACTACTAGCAACCCCTACCCTGCCCCAGGACAACAAGTGACCTTTGCCAATGCCAGCACCAGTGCCAATAGCTACGCATGGTCGGTGGATGGGATGCCAGCGGGCAATACGGCCAACCTGACCTATACCTTCAACAACCCCGGCGTGAGCAGGATTTGCTTGACGGCCAGCAACGGGCTTTGTGGAAATGAGTTTTGCCAACAGGTGTTTGTTTTCCAAAACACGGGCGGCCCTGGCGAGTGTGACACCTCCTTCCTCCGCACCTACGGCACCCCCCTCGGCGACGAGCGTGGGCAAGCGCTTGTAGAGATACCCGCAGCCCTTGGCGGTGGCTTTCTCCTTGGAGGTAGCAAATTGGACAGTGCCATGCTGACTCGCCTCGATGTCAGCGGGAACATCGTCTGGACCCGCTCATTTGACGCAACCTCACAAGGGCCAATGGATGTGCCGGACATCATCGTGGACTTGATGTTCGACAGCGACAACAACGTGGTCGGCTGCGGCCATACCTACGATGAGCCGGACGGGAATGTGGAGGGCTTCATTTTCAAGTACAATATTGCCACCAACGACATCCTTTGGGTCAATGAGTTGGACCTTTTTCCAGACCCTGCGTTGGAGTTTTACACCTCCGTCTCCGAAAAATCGCCCGGCGGCAATTACATCGTTTCTGGTACTATCAACGAAGCATTTGGCACTAGTGGCAACGGGGAGAACGGTGCTATTTTGGAAATCAACCGAAACAGTGGCACAAATGTCTGGCAGCATACCTACCACCTTGGCTCATCCGATTCTTTTCAAAAAACGCTCCTCCACAATGGGGCCATTTATACGACAGGGCGGTACAATTTCGACAACGGCGGCACGGCCCGCATGAGGCCCGAGTATGACGAAGATGAACCTTCACAAATTGTCCAGCAATGGTCGAAGCTCTACCTACGTGCCGTCAATAGCAACACCAATGCCCGCCTCTATTCTAGCGATATGGTGGTGGACAATGGACTCGTCGTGGTGGGCCAAGGCGACAACTCAGGAACGAGCACCTCCAATGTTACCCCCTTCCTTTTCAAGACCGACAACGATGGCAACCTGCTTTGGGCTTGGAGCTATGACATACCCGGCGCAAACACCGAAGTAAGCACCAAGGTGTTGAACCTCCCCGATGGCTATATCTGCATGGGCTACTATACCGCCAGCAGCCAAGACGTGTTTTTGTTCAAAACAGACAAGCAAGGCCAATTGCAATGGTCGAAATCTTACGGGAACGACGACGCCGAAGACGCATTCGACATGGTTTATGCCAATGGGCAAATCTATTTCACGGGCAAGACAAAAGCCGCAACGCCCGGCGCCACCTTTGATGTTTACTTCGCAAACATCGGCGTGGATGGCATCTCCAATGCACTCGACAGTTGCAACCTTTTCAGCGACCTGAACATGACCGCAACGCCTTACAAATCCCTACAATGCCCAGCATAACCTTACCGACCTGAATCAAAATTGGAATAATTTCATAGACGATTATATCGTCACGGAAACCGCAGTGCAGTCCACCACGGTCTGCTTCCAACCCTGCCTCGATACCTGTGAGGTGGTGCCCAATGCCTTCTATCAAATGGCCTCGGCCACCTGCCAAGGGGACAGCCTCCAAGTCAGCCTAACGGCCTGCAACCTCGGCAACTTCGACTTGCCAGCGGGAACGCCGATTAGTTTTTACCTCGGCAATCCGACCGCGACAAATGCCACTTTGCTTGGCACTTATGCATTGCCGCAGGCACTCATAAAAGATGCATGCGGCACCTTCCAGTACATCATTTCGGCGCCGCCAAACACCACCATCTATGTGATGCTCAACGACGACGGCACCGCACGCCAAGGCCGTTCACGCTGGCCGATTTCATGGCCGATGAGATGGAATGCGACTACGCCAACAACCTCGGCGGCTTCATGCACGACTTCACAGCCCCCGTGCTCAACCTTGGCCCGGATATTTCAGCATGTGAAAATGGCGTAACTGCATTGGATGCTGGCCCCGGCTTCGCTTCCTACCGCTGGCAAGATGGCAGTACCGAGCAGACTCTGACCGCCTTCGCTCCTGGCACCTACAGCGTCACCGTGACGGATGCCTGTGGCGGCACACAGACCGATGCCGTTCAAATCACCACCGACCCGGCCACCGTGCTCGACCTTGGCCCCGACCTCGAAATCTGCGCTGGCGGCAGCCAAACCCTCCATGCCACGGGCTTCACCACTTACCAATGGACCCCTGCGGATTACCTGAGCTGCACGGACTGCCCCAACCCAATCATCACCCCCACAGCAAACATTACCTATACCGTTGTAGCCACCAATGCCGCAGGTTGCATCAGCGTTGACACAGTTTCCGTCTCGGTGTTGCCCCGCATCGAATCCGTGGCGGATGTCGTGCTTTGCGAAGGCGATACGGTGATGGTGTTTGGGATGCCCGTCACTTCGACGGGTGAGTTCTCGCAGATCTACACCGCTTCTACGGGCTGCGATTCCATTGTCACCATCAGCGTGGGTTTGATTGAAATCGTGGAATCCGTAGCAGATGTCGTGCTCTGCGAGGGCGATACGGTGATGGTCTTCGGGATGCCAGTCACTTCGACGGGCGAGTTCTCGCAGACCTACACTGCTGCAACGGGCTGCGATTCCATTGTCACCATCAGCGTGGGTTTGATTGAAATCGTGGAATCGGTAGCAGATGTCGTGCTATGCGAGGGCGATACGGTGATGGTGTTTGGGATGCCCGTCACTTCGACGGGTGAGTTCTCGCAGATCTACACCGCTTCTACGGGCTGCGACTCTATCGTCACCATCAGCGTGGGCATGATACCCAAGGAATATACGCAAGAAAGCCGCCGTATCTGCCAAGGAAGCACCACCAATATTTTTGGGACGCCCACCAGTGCAGCCGGCGCTTATTCCATGACCTTTGCCTCGTCGGCAACGGGCTGCGACTCCATCCACACCATCGTTCTAACGGTGGATGCCATCAACCTTGGAATAACGCCCATCAACGTCTCTTGCAGCACCCTCGGCTCGGCCACGGTGAACGTGGGCGCTGGCAATGGGCCTTTCACTTACCAATGGAGCAATTCGGGAACGGCGGCATCCATCAGCAACCTTGCCGCAGGCAGCTATACCGTCACCGTCACGGATGTTAATGGCTGCACCAATACGGCCAGCACTGCCATCCAAGGCGCTTTGGGGCCAGGTGCAAGCATCAGTGTGCTGGCGCAACTGACGGAGGATGAACCCGATAACGGCAAGCTCACTGCCTCGGCCACAGGTGGCACTGCACCGTTCAGCTTTGCCTGGAGCAACAGCGAAACCACTGCCACGATTGATAGCCTTTCGTCGGGAGCCTACACCGTCACCGTTACCGACGCCAATGGCTGCACAGCTTCGGCCACTGCCTACCTGTACGTGCCAGCCTGCACGGGCGGCAAAATCTGGAACGACATGGACCGGGACGGCTGCCAAGACGCCCCAACGCCGGGTTCCAGCGAAACGGGTATTGGACAGGTGACGCTTTTCCTTTCCGGAACAACGATTTGGGGGCAACCCGTGGCAGACACGACCGTTTCTGCCATCAATGGCGAGTACATCTTCGAGGGGCTGGCTCCCGGCAATTACATCGTAAAAATCAAATTGCCACCGAACTGGAGCCTTTCGCCCACCAAGGCCTGCAACGACGATACGCATGACAGCGATTTCAACACGACCACCCTGCTCAGCGGCGTGGTAAACCTCGTGGAAGGCCATTGCTGCCTGACCGTGGACGGCGGCCTGTTCGACGCCTGCCTCAACCTTGCCACTACAGGCCAAATCTGCTGCGACCAGGCTCTTTGCGGCCCCGGCAACGACCCTGCGCCCATCACTTCGCTCGTGCCCGCTGGCGGCGGTGGCGGTGCTACGCAATACCTATGGATGTACTCGACCGTGGGCGGCCCGATGGGCTCCAATTGGACGACGATAGCCGGTGCGAATGGCCCCGGCTACGACCCCGGCCCGCTCTCGCAGACGATGCATTTCGTTCGCTGCGCAAAATCGGCGACCTGCACCACTTGGCTGGAATCCAATTTCGTGACCATTACCGTCTCCAACGTGGCCGTTGCGGACATCATGCCCACTGGCTCCATCTGCATCAATGACCCCGTTACTTTCACTGCCGCTGCCAATGGCACTGGCGCTGTGTATAGCTGGAATTTTGGCCCTTGGGCCACCCCCAGCACCTCCAGCCAGCCGACTGTCAGCGTAGTATTCAGCCAAGCGGGTGTCACCAACGTCGGACTGACGGTAAGCCGCAACGATTGCGTCAGCACGGAGTCCATGAGCATTACCGTTTCCAATAGCCCTACCTACTGTGGCATGGGCATAACCCAGCCGGGCAATGGCGGCCAGTCCGCAATTGCACCATCGGTACAAGTTGCGGGACAGTTCAGCGCCTACCCCAATCCGTTCAGCGACGTCCTGACGGTGGCTTGGGATGCAGGCATCGAATCGGTTGTTTCCGTGAAATTGTACAGCGTGGAAGGCAGGCTGCTGCACAGTGGCCAATCAGGGGACGGCGATTCACAATATTTGGCTGAACTTGGGAGCCTATTGCCGGGAGTTTACTTGCTGCATTTGCAATCGGAAAATGGGGAGGCGGCGGTGTTTAGGGTTGTGAAGGAAAAGTGATAAAGTGCTGATTCAACTACCTCCGCAATTAAAAAACAAGGACGGCGGCTGCCCTGCAGTCGCCGTCCTTGTTTTTTAGGGTTTTTGGCTTCACCCCGAAGTTCAACGTAGGCCGGAACCCCAGTTCCGGCGAAATCCTACCGGAACTGGGGTTCCGGTGTACGTTTGGCTCATGCCCAAAACTTGGCAACGAGCAGGATAATTCCCACCAAAGCCGATATTGAGACGCATCTTATAGTTCACGCCGCCAAGTTTTGGGCATTTGAAATTGCTATTGGCCATTTGCTATTGGCCTACAGCCAATAGCAAATGGCCAGCAGCTAACGGCCAGAAGTATAAGCACAAACAGTATGCTATGAGGCATTTATTGCTCGTTTTATCAATTTGCTGGTTATCACAAACCATTGTGGCAGCCCAACCCTTTTTTCCTGTAACCCCTCGAAAGCTTCAAAAATCTTTTATCCAAACAGAGGAGTTCGGCTTCCGGCGGATGCCAGTCACCAACCGGGAGTACCTAATGTTCATTTGCTGGAACATCAGCGTGTTTGGCACTTCGTACCCCGATTATGTGCTTGACTTGCTCCCGCAATCTTGCATCAACCGGGACGACCTCTCAAGTGACGATTTCCAGACGCTCTTCAATAACTCGACCGGCCTACTCAGCAACTATATCCTAAACGTTAAATACCTGGACTATCCCGTGACGGGTCTTTCGAGACATCAAATTGCGACGCTATTAAAATGGCTCAGCGACCGCTACAACGAGCGTATCCTGATTGTTACTGGCCATATCAATTTCAATTACCTTCAAAAGGATGAGGATTGCTTCGTATTAGAAGCGTACTTGGCCGACCAATATGTGGGGAGCACACGCAACGGGAAAACCATGCGTTGGCAGGATAAGCTGTTCTTGCCCAGTTTCCGACTGCCCTTCGGGCACGAGATGAGCTTTGTACAACTGAATACCCGCAACAAGACCTTGTTCAGGAAATACAAGTCTGGCAAATCTGGTTTCCTCGAACCTTGGTACCATCATTTTTTAAAAATAAACGAAACAAAGCAAGAAATCACCTTCAACCTGATCAAGGATATCAAGATTTCCGCACCAGCCAAGGAATATAGGTTCAACGAAGCCTTAACCAATGCAACACTAGAATGGTCGTCAAACTATTTTCAAGGCACCAAATACTTGGACGAAACACCCATTCTCGAAAAAACCCAATATGGCCAAATGGACTTTATGCTGATAGGCAATTCCAGTCTCGGCAGGCCCATTGTCTCCCCTTTTTACAAATATAGCAACAAAGCCCTACCACCCGGCCAAGTGTATTGGGTAGCTTATGAGCATATTATTCCGCTCAGTTCTAGTCCAAAATAAAATGACATCATTATAGCTGCATTTTACAATTTACATTGATTTACTTAAGCGCAAGTTTGGGATTTGGCCCCTTGACCAAATCCCAAACTTGCCTCTAAAGTAGGAATGGTCTCACTCCTCCCACACCTTCATCAACCGCCCATAAGCAGGCAGTGCCGTCTCCTCGCCACGGGCGATGACGTTGTAAGTCCCTGATTTCCAGTCGAAAACCATGACATCAATAGTGTTCACGCCCTCGTCCAATTCCACGTTCATGGTGTGGACGATGCGGCCCTGTATGTCGTAGAAGTCCAGCTTGGCGGCCTGTTCTTTTGGCGAGAACAGGTCAACGAAAACTTGGTAAGCCGATGGGTTCGGATAGACCTTCTCGAAGGTCAGGCTCAAGCGGTCTTCCTGCTTCGCAATGCTGGAGCCGTTACCGCCGCCGAAGCTGTTCACGGCCACGTCCCTTTCGAGGTAGCAGATGGTGCCCCAGCCGTTGTCAATCAACTTGATTTGCAAGTGGTAAGTACCATCCGGCAATCCATTGACCACCAATGGGTTGGCGCAGTTGTCGAGGCACTCGAAGGCCACCGTCCAGTTGGGCCGGAAGACTTTGATGAGTACGTGCGGAGCGCTGAACCCGGCGATGGTGACTTGGCTTGGGCCGGGAGTGATGGTGACGGCGTTGCAACCCGACGGAGGTGCGCCACCCGTCACGTTTATTTGCGAAGCGTAGGTGTTGTTGTTTTCATTGCTTTCAAGAACCACGTTACCCACATCTGCCACAAGCAGGTAATAGTAACTGCCGGAAGCAGTGTTGGCAGGCACTAAATGGTTCATTGTAAGATAGGTATAAGTGTTGGTATTGATGTTTAGACCACTCAAGGTGCCGATGGTGATGTCGTCGCCGGGGCTGTAAGCTTGGTCGGTAGAAAGGACGGCACGTACTTCAACACCATTGGCAGGTGTGATGCCTAAATTGTACAACCTGAAACTAAAGGAAGATGTACCGCCTGCTACCATGTTGGGCACATAGTTGTAGGGTGGATTGAAGATGGTAAGGTCAGCCCTTGTGTCTGTTTCTTCCTCAAGACAGGTCAATGTGGTGGCAAAGACAGCACCGTTTTTTCCCGACAGGAATACCACTTCGTTTCCAGAGTAGGCTAACCTTAAAATGCCTGACGCAAAGGGAACGCTAACATATTTGGTCCAGAGTATGGCACTTCCCTGCATTTTACTCAGCGTAACAATGGCGGAACTTACTGTTGGTACATTGCAAAGGAAAATCTCCGCACTGTAACCGGCCCTGAGGGTATTGCCATCCGGCAATAGCAGCGTCCAACCATAGCCCGCACTGCCACTACATTCCGAAGTGTACACGCTGGTTTCATAAGAATGCTCAGTGATGTAATTGCCGTTCTCAAAATGCCCTACCCGATAGGTCTTACCGTTTGTCCCACCACGATGTCCGATATATGAATAAGAAGTTTCTATCAGGTATTGGCCACAAGCATTTTGGGACATAGTGGCAAAGGAAGAAAGCGCCTGCCCCTGTAATACCTGGCTTGAAACCGTATTCAAGCTGGCATCCATTACCACTAAATAATAAACGGAAGAATACTCACCACCCGGGGTACGGTAGATGAAGGCAAACTGGGTTGGTGTGACTTGAAAAGCCGAAGTCACATACATGCCATAAATGTACGAATAGCTTCCAACCACCGCAGTGGACTGGATATTGTAACTTCCATCTGTTCTGATGGCGAAAAGTTTTGGATCTGATGTCTTGCTGGCAAAAAATACAAAGCCACCGTTGAACTCGGTAAAGTTCAAAACTGCATTGTACTGGCTTGTAATAGCTGTTGGAAGTGGCTGGCTATATACAACCGTATTGCCGAGTTTTTTCTCCATGTTGCCCCCCTCAATCTGATAGGATGGATAAACTGGCATGGCGCCAGCCGGTTGATTTGAGACTACTTCTCCAAACGCATTGAACGTGGCTTTTTCGTAACCGGTAGCTGATGAATGGAACACCTCCAGATTCCCCAAACTGTTGTTCTGGACGCATTCGACGTAACCGCCACCCACTAAGTCATCGCAGATAGCTTGACCTGGTGCAGCTTGTACGAGGAAAGGCACCGATACGGTGTTGTTGTTCTCGTTGCTCTCCGTCACTTGAGCATCGGCGTCCACCTTGAGGTGCAGGTAGTATTGGCCTGGAGCGAGCGAGGTTGGCAGCGTGGAGGCTCCCGGCACCCAAGTTGCGCTGAAGCCAGCGATGAAATTGCCCGTTGGCACGATGCCGTCCTGTATGCCCGTGGTGTTGAAAGTAGGGTTGGTGGAAATCCATGCCCGTACGATGAAATCCTGCGGGGCGTTGCCGTTGCCGATATTGGCGAGGTCGAAATAATAAGCCAATATCTGCCCCGGTGTGCCCGGCCCATTGGCAAAAACGAGGTTCGAGATGGTCAAGTCCGGTGTCAAAACAGGTGGTGCAGTACCACCGCTGTTAGCCTCGTCGTCCTGAACTGGCGTTGGCGGCGCTCCGTTGTTGGGCTGCGAGTCCACGTCCGTTTCATTGGCAGCGGAGACCTGAGCGTAGGTAATCGGTGCACCGTTTTGCAAGAGGAAATAGCTCACCCGCAGCGTGGCCGTGCCGTTGGCGGGCACGCTGCCCACCGTCCAGACTTGGTCGCCGTTCGGGTTGAAACTGCCTTGCGAAGCAACGAACTCATTGCCGCCCGTATAGACCACGCCAGCAGGTTTCATCCATTTAACCTTTACGCCCGTTGCCACTTGCGGCCCTTTGTTGACGAGGGTGAGGGTGGTCGTGTAATTGCTGTAAATGACGGGGTTGGCGGTGTTTTGCACCATGGAAAGCTCCAGGTCAATGCCGCTGCCACCGCCTGATGTCACCGTCACGGATTGGTCTTTGTAATTGCTCAAATAAACATCCTCGCAAAAACTGGTATTGGCGTACATCCTGATAGGATGCGAACCAGTTGGCACCGAAGGCGGCACGGTGACTTGTACGGTTTTCGTCACGGTGTTCGATTGGTTGAAATCGGCAAGGGTATAGTTGACCGATCCAAGCGCAATATTTGGGCTGATGTCGCTGATATAAACATTAACTGGAAAACTGGTGCTCGTCGGCAGGGTGAAGCCGTTGGCCAAGTATTTCACAGTCACCTGGATGTTGAAGCTGCTACCTGCTGCCACAGTCGCTGGAATGCCCGAGTAGCTGTCAAGTGTCACGTCCGGCGCACCAATCTGCACCGTGAAAGGTGGTATGGTGTTGTTTGCCTCGTTGGATTCCGTCACTTGGTTGTCGGTGTCAATCTGGACGATGACGTAGTACTGCCCGTTGGCCAAAGAAGCTGGCACGGGTTGGTCGGGGCTGATAAAGGCTGGGCCGCCGTTGCTCATGATATTCAGCGAGGGCACGTTCACAGTGCTCCAAAGCACGTCGTTGGCCGATAGCACGTTGTCTGTTGAGAAATAGAATTTCACCTTGAAGGCGGTCGCCGCTACATCGCCCGAGTTCACTATCATCATGGACATGTACCCAAATGATTGGCCCGGCGAAGTGAAGCAGTTATTGGTGCCGGGTATGATTTCCTGGATACTGCCTGATAAGTCCGGCTGGCCCGTTACCGAGCATGGCGGCGGCGCTGTCACGGTCGCCGTTGCGGAGCAATTCGCCGTCATATTGTCCATGAAATTCAGCGTAAGGTTGCCCGTAGCAATGGGCACGTTCTGGATGAAAAGCTGCGAGCCATAAGTGCCGTTGTAGGTCTGGCTCAGTTGCGGAATGACCATCTGGTAGCCAGTGCCAGCCACCGGGTTCGTAGCGTTCACCGTAAAGCTGTACGTGTCGTCGTTGGGATTGCTGGGAGTGTTGTTGTTGCTGCAAACGATGTTCGAGACCGAGGGCGTTATGGCGCAGGAAGACCCACCACCGCCCGCTGTGAGGCAGGCATCATCTACTGTGAAGCTACTGCCCTGGTCCATCGAAATTAGCAGATAAACATAAACCGACCCGGCAGGTGCTTCCAAGCTGTAGGTGGACGCTTGGTAAATGGACGGGCTATTAGGGATAGCGACGCTGCCCGATTGAATGCTCTGCCAGTTGGCGTTGAGGAACCGAATTTGAATCCACGGCAGGCCCTTGGACCAAACGGTGTAGGAATAGGTCATGCCGGGCGTGGCCAAAAGGGCCTGCCCCACCGACATATAGCTACTGCCCGTGCCTTTGGCCCCCTTGCTGCCGCTGTGCGCATCGCTGGATATGCTGATGTTCCCCACGGTCGTCCAGCCCGTCAGCCCCGACTCAAAGCCGGGGTTGGTGAGCAGGTTGCCCGTGCATTGGGAATTGGCAGTAAATTGGAATAGGAGCCACCCTAAAAGGGTCGCTAAGATGAGTCGGAGTGCCTTGTTCATGTGTCGGAAATTTTAAGGTAAGTGGATACTAACATGGTCGGGCATTGGGCCCAAACACCGAGGTGATTGACAAAGCTATCGTAAAAAGCGGCGAACTAAACATGATTTAGGTCAGTGCAATAGGGTGAGTTTTCGCTGAAAACACCGCCAAAAACCACAACGCCACCCTGCGCAGTGCACAGGGTGGCGTTGTGGTTGGGCAGTTAAAAACTGGTCACTCTTCCCACACCTTCAAGATCCGTCCATAAGCGGGCAGCCCCGTCTCCTCGCCACGGGCGATCACGTTGTAAGTGCCCGATTTCCAATCGTAAACCATGACATCAAGGGTGTTCACGCCCTCGTCCAATTCCACGTTCATGGTATGGACGATGCGGCCTTGTAGGTCGTAGAAGTCCAACTTGGCAGCCTGTTCTTTTGGTGAGAACAGGTCAAGGAAGACTTGGTAGCTGGACGGGTTCGGATAGACGTTCTCGAAGGTCAGGCTCAGGCGGTCTTCCTGCTTCGCAATGCCGGAGCCGTTGCCCCCGCCGAAGCTGTTCACCGTCACGTCCCTTTCAAGGTAGCAAATGGTGCCCCAGCCGTTGTCAATCAACTTGATTTGCAAGTGGTAAGTACCATCCGGCAATCCACTGACCACCAGCGGGTTGGCGCAGTTGTCGAGGCACTCGTAGGCCACCGTCCAGTTGGGGCGGAAGACTTTAATGAGCACGTGCGGAGCGCTGAACCCAGCGATGGTGATTTGGCTGGGGGCTGGGGTGATGGTGATGGCGTCGCAGCCAGAAGGCGGTGTGCCACCCCCGTGACAGTGACGGGCGTCATGAACAAGTTGTTGCTCTCATTGCTCTCAGCAACCACATTGCCAGCATCGGCCACGAGCATGAACTGGTAGGTGCCGGAGGCTATATTGGTCGGAACCGTGTAGTTGACACTCTGTGCGATGGAACTGCCCGGCGTCAGGCTCACCCCGCTTGCGCTACCTATAAGAATGTCCGTTGAAGGGCTGTAAACATTGTCGGTTGAAAGTACGGCCCTCAGCTCAAAGCCATTCGCAGGTGCGGTACCCAAGTTTGTTAGATAAGGATATACAGATGCTGAAGCCCCAGCCTGCAAGCTGGTCGGAAGGGCGAAAATAGGCGGAACAATGACGACAATATCAACCTGCGGGTTGGTCGGCTCCACGCAGTTCATGGCCTCCACGAACACGGCATTATTCTTTTCTGACAGGAACACCAGTTCATTGCCCGAAAGGGCTATCCTGCGCACACTAGATGCATTGGACAGTTTCACGTATTTTGTCCAAACAACCGTGCTTCCCTGCATTTTTTCCACCTTGACCACGTCCGTTGCTAACTGCACTAAATTGATCAACTTCACTTGATAGGTGCCAACGATGGTGCTACCGTCAGCAAGTCGGGTCGTCCATTTATAATCACGGGCGCCAACGCCCATTGAAGTGTACTCGCTGACGCTGAACATATAGTCCACCACGAAACTGCCGTTCTCGAAATGGCCGTCCCGGTAGTAGTTCCCAATCGCACTGCCCCGGAAGGCAGGGCGCATATAGGCACTGTTCAGTGTGTATTGCCCGCAGCCGTTTTGGCCCAAACTGGCCCCGCCGTACAATGCTGCTTCCTGTGTCAAAGTGGACGAAAGCACGTCCAAATTACCGTTGATGACATAGAGCCAGATTACTGTGCCGCCACCCGTAAAGGTTCGCACCGTGAATGCGATTTGGTTGTTCGACAATTGGCTGGTGTATTCAATGGTAGGGGAACCTATCCCAAACAAATCCCTTACCTGCAGTACGGCCAAGTTGGCGTCGGTGCGGATGGCGTAAATGATGCCCGTTTTGTAAGCAAAAATCACGTAGCCACTGCCGAGTTCCGAAAAGTTCAAGAAGTAATCATATTGGCCAATCAGAGAAGCAGGTATGGGCTGACTGTATTGCACAGCGGTTCCCACCAGTTTCTCCAAATTGCCATTGGCAATCCTAAAGGTGGGGTAAACAGGTGGTGCCAGCATAGCTTGGTCGCCAAAGACCTGCCCAGTGCCGTCCAGCGTTGCCTTGCGATAGTTGCCGTTGTTCACGTAATTGACCTCCAAGTTGCCATTGGCAGCATGGCTGAGGCAAGCAATAGCTCCCCCACCAATCAAATCATCGCAAACGCCCGGCCCGGCCGCAGCCTGCACGAGGAACGGTGCCGAAACGGTGTTATTGTTCTCATTCAACTCTGTAATTGCTTGGTCGGCGTCCACCCAGAGGTGCAGGTAGTATTGGCCTGCGGCCAATGTACTGGGCAGCATGGAAGCGCCCGGCACCTCCGTCACGCTGAAGCCAGCGATGAAATTGCCCGTTGGCACGATGCCGTCTTGTATGCCTGTGGTATTAAAAGTTGGGCTTGTGGAAATCCAAGCCCGCACGATGAAGTCCTGCGGGGCATTGCCGTTGCCGATATTGGCAAGGTCGAAATAATAAGCCAATACCTGACCCGGTGTGCCCGGTCCATTGGCGAATACGAGGTTCGAAATCGTCAAATCCGGCGTCAAAACAGGCGGAGCGCTGCCGCCACTGTTGGCCTCGTCGTCCTGAACTGGTGTGGGCGGCGTGCCGTTATTGGGCTGGCTGTCCACGTCCGTTTCATTGGCAGCGGAGACCTGAGCATAGGTAATCGGTGCCCCATTTTGCAGCAAGAAATAGCTCACCCGCAGCGTGGCAGAGCCGTTGGCGGGCACGCTGCCCACCGTCCAGACTTGGTCGCCGTTCGGGTTGAAACTGCCTTGCGAAGCGACGAACTCATTGCCACCTGTATAGACGACACCAGCGGGTTTCATCCATTTCACCTTCACGCCCGTTGCCGCTTGTGGCCCTTTGTTCACGAGGGTGAGGGTGGTGGTGTAGTTGCTGTAAATGACCGGATTGGCGGTGTTTTGCACCATCGAAAGCTCCAAGTCAATGCCACTGCCGCCGCCTGATGTCACCGTTACGGATTGGTCTTTGTAATTGCTCAAATAAACATCCTCGCAGAAACTGGTATTTGCGTACATCCTGATGGTATGCGAACCAGTTGGCACAGAAGGCGGTACCGTGACTTGCACGGTCTTCGTCACGGTGTTCGATTGGTTGAAATCGGCAAGGGTATAGTTGACCGAGCCAAGCGCAATATTTGGGCTAATGTCGTTGATATAGACATTAACCGGGAAACTGGTGCTCGTCGGCAGGGTGAAGCCGTTCGCCAGGTATTTCACGGTCACCTGCATGTTGAAGCTGCTACCTGCCACCACCGTCGCTGGAATGCCTGCGTAGCTGTCAAGTATCACGTCCGGCGCACCAATCTGCACTGTGAAAGGTGGTATGGTGTTGTTCGCCTCGTTCGATTCTGCCACTTGGTTGTCGGTGTCAATGCTGACAATGACATAGTATTGGCCAGTGGCCAGCGAAGCGGGAACGGGCTGTCCGGGGCCGATAAAAGCCGGGCCGCCGTTGCTCAAAACATTCAGCGAAGGCAGGTTCACGGTGCTCCAAAGTACGTCATTGGCCGAAAGCACGTTGTCCGTGGAGAAGTAGAACTTCACCTTGAAAGCCGTTGCAGCCACGTCGCCTGAGTTGTTGATTTGCATGGATATAAAGCCGAAAGACGAACCAGGCGAGGTGAAGCAATTGTTGGTGCCGGGAATGATTTCCTGAACATAACCTAACAAATCAGGCAGCCCCGGCACGGAGCAGGGCGGAGGCGGTGTCACGGTCGTTGTTGCCATGCAATTGGCCGATAAATTGTCCGTCAAGTTTAGCGTCAGCGGCCCGGCGCTGATAGGGAGGTACTGGATAAGGATTGGCGTGCCATAAGTGCCGCTGTGCGTCTGGTTCAACTGTGGGATAAACACCTGGTAGCCCGTGCCCGGCACTGGGTTCGTGGCGTTCAGCGTGAAGCCGAACCGGTCGTCGGTGGTATTGGAGGGTGTGTTGTTGTTGTCGCAGACAATATTGGAAACATTGGGGGTGATGGCGCAAGTGGGGCCGCCGCCACCCATGGTGAGGCAGGCGTCGTCCATTTTAAAGCCATTGCCTTGGTCTTTGTAAACGAGTAAATAGACATAAGCCGCCCCTGCGGGAACTGTTGCCGTATTGGTGAAATACTGGTAGGTGCTATTGGAAACAGCTTTCAGCAAGCCAGCATTTTCGATCCTTGCCCAGTTGGCGGTCATGTAACGGAGTTCAAGGACGCAATTGCCCTTTATCCAAGCCGAAGCTGTGTAGCTCGTGCCGGGCACGACGGCAAGGGCCTGCCCCGCCGATGTGTAACCCGTGCCCCCACCTGCCACGGCCTTGCTCCCGGAATGCACATCGGTGGTAACGGTCACTGTGCCCACCGTCGTCCAGCCCGTCAGGCCGGACTCAAAGCCGGGGTTGGAGAGTAGGTTGCCCGTACAGGATTGGGAATGGAGATGGAAAAAAGTTGATAGCAGCAATGCTGCCACAAAGGGAAGTCGGAGTGCTTTGTTCATGCTCGGAAAATTTAAGGTTTGTAAATGCCCCAAGCCAATACTGCATGGGCAGCTTTCTGTCGTTGTGTCTAACGGGTGGATGAATGCATTGTTCATGTGCCGGAATTTTAAGGTCCGTATGAATAGCCCAGACAAGCCTGCTTGGGCTGCGTGAAAGTCAAAACTCGCTGTTTTTCTAGGAACAACGGGTGATTTAGGTCATGGGAGGGGGTGAGTTTTGGTGGTATTCCTTGTGAATCGGGAATGTCTTTTTTGGGGGTGTCATCGCTTTTTTTGTGATGCGTTGGGCGGCAACTCGAAGTTGCCGCCCAATTTGTGGCGAAGAAAAAAGGCCTCGAACGGGGCCTTATTATTTGAGGATTTGGTTAGCTTTGTATAAAAATCAAATATTCCACCATGACTGCCAGCACCATCAAAGAAGAAGTAAAGAAACTGCCCCGGTCAGAGCAGCTCTCGTTGATTCAGTTCATCGTGAATTTGCTGCAGGAGGACAATGAATTTATCCTATCCGATGCTTGGAAAGCAGAACTGGACAAGCGGGACGAGGATTATCAGAATGGCACGGAAAAGCTGCATACTGGGGAAGAGGCAAAGCAGTTGATTTTGAACACCAGATGAACTGCCAACTTTATCTCCAAACAGCATCCATCAATGACTTGAGAAAGGCGTTTGATTGGTATGAGGCACAAAAAAATGGGTTAGGCCATGAGTTCCTATCGGAAGCAGGTACAGCCCTGGATGCAATAGTGAAAAATCCTTTCCTCTTTCAAGAAGTATATCGCCAAAAACGCAGGGCTACGCTTCGGCGATTTCCTTACAATATCATCTACGCCATTGAGGGGAACATTATCCGTGTCTCCGCAGTAATGCACAACAAGCAAGCACCGCAGCGCTGGCAGAAACGCAAATGATTCACTATAAATAATTAAACAACGCTATGTCGGAATTTGCATTGAAATTGATTGAAAAGGATTGTCGCTGAAAAACGAGAATTAGGGTAAAACCGCTTTGAACTGCATTAACCGCTGGGCAATGTCCCCGCCTTCGGTTGTGGCGCTCCCGGCTCTACCAATAAATCCTTGAATTGCTTTTCCCCGCCCAAAACCGCTTTCAAATCCTGCCCAAGCCGCTGAAAGAATGGCCGCCCATCGGCGCTTGCCAAGTCAATAGTATGCTCCAGTTCATATTCTTGGGAGAACTTTGGAATAAACCCGTATATCATTGCCAATTTGGTCTTTACTTTCACCTTGTTTTCCACATCGCCTGGCAGCTTCTTGGTCGCATCCTTCCAAGCCTTTACGATTTCCGCTGGTAGTTCATCCTTTACCGCATTCAGCTTTTCCTCCAGCAGCTTGTCCAGCTTCGCAAATACCGCATCCTCCTCCTCGCTTTTATCCAATAACGCATAAATGGCATGTACCTCTTGCTGCTGCGCTTGCGTGAGGGACAATTGCTTTTCCAAGGACTCCAGCACGGTGTCCATTTGGCCGCTCATTTTATCCGTCGTGCGGCGGACGTGCTTTAAATCCTCTCCCCACTCTTCTGGCGTATCGTACACATTCACATGTATATCTCTCTTTTGCCGTTCCCTTTTCGTCGAAACCTTATCCAGAAAATCCTTCGACACACTGAACTTCCTGCGCAGCTTGCCACTGAAATACTCATCAATCCCCTCGGCCTCATAGCCCAACAACTCCTCATAATCTACTTCCACATTCGGGAAGCCCGGCACAGGCATTTTCTCCGAAATCACCAAGTTCAAGCTTTCATGAATATCGCAGAGCGTGTGGCGGATGGTCGAAAAATACTCCCGCTTGCGGTGCGCTGCGCCGTTGACGGAGATGCGGATGCGCTGCTTGTCGAGGTCTGCGGTGACGAGGGCGCTGCAATTAGAACTGCGGCTTTCCAGCACCACGCCCGTGCGCCAGAGCTTGGCGAGGTCACGCACGTCGGTCTTCATGCGGATGATGAAACGGCTCATCACATTGGGCGGCAGGAAGTCGTAGTCCATGATAAAGACCACCGCCTCCGTCTCGTCCCAATCCGGCTTGTTTTCCAATTCCTTAGGCAGCAGGTCGGGCACCAGCCATTGGCCCTTGGCGTAATCGTAAAGCAATTCGAACTCTTCCATGATGCTCACCAAATACAACTGCTCGTCGGGCGTGTAGCGCACCCGTTTATCCCGATTGGGGTCGTATTCCTCTGTTTTTGCTCCTCTTCGTTGAGGATGAAATCGAGCTTCTCGTCCTTCAAAATCCCGCTTGCTACGCTGGGTGAATTGATGATTTTATAGACACCAATCGTGACCCAGTGCGGGTCGAGGACATAAAAAGCGGGCAGCATGAGGTCTGGGAAGTGCAGCACCACGCCGAGATTGTCCAAGTATAAAAGCAGGGTGCGCTGCGCCACGGGGTCGGTCACGTCGTTCTTTTCGCAGATGTCGAGGAAACGCTTGCGGTCAATATAATTGCGCTCGACGGTGGCAGCTTCCAATTGGTTCTTCACGTTCAGCCAATCCTCGCTGATGGGTGTCTTGTAAAGTTCCGTCTGCGGTATGAGCCGGGCCAGCGTGGCAGCGAAGCCGTCCATGCCCTCCCCGGTCTTGCAGGAGATGCGGCAGAAGCGCTGCCCGATAAACTCAAACGCCTCGTTCAGTGTATTGCGGGCGAGGTCATAGTTGGGGTTTTCGTCTATCTTGTTGATGGCCACGATGCAGGGCGAGCCGCCGCCGAACTTGGCGATATGCCGCAGCCAGTATTCCTTTTTGGCATCGTTGCGGCTATCCAAAAGCAGCACATAGATGGAGTGGTGGCTGAGGAAGAACTGGTGAGAGGCGTGCATGATTTCCTGCCCACCGAAATCCCAGACCCTCGCCTTGGCCTCCGCCATATCAGCCTGCCCCTTGAAGCGGGCGAGCTTTCCGAGTTCCAACATCTCCACGTTCACGCCATGTGTCTGGCTTTCTTTTTCGCTGAAGGGCAGGCTTTTGATTTGTTTGAGCAGGCTGGTCTTGCCAGCGGTGCCTTCGCCGAGGAGTAAGACTTTTATTTCCCGGAGGTAATGTTTGGGTTGGCCTTTTTCTTTTTTGAAGGAGTCGTACCAAGCGAGGATGGCGTCGTTGCCTTGTTGGACGACTTCGACGGGTGGGGTGGTAAAGGGGTTTTTCGTTACGTCGATTTCTCCTATTCCTGGAATTGAAAATGGGTCATCCCACAATATATTCATCTTTTTTTCTTTGATGAAATAAAGTAATGGTGTGAAATCGGTTACTTTGTTATCAGCAATATCAAGTGAGGTGAGATTTGTCAGTTTTTTGAGGGAATGCCCATCGCTAATTTGATTTTGAAAAAGGTTGAGCGAGGTGAGATTGGTCAGCTTTTCAAGGAACCCTCCGTCACTTATTTTATTGAGGCCAAGGATGAGCGAAGTGAGGTTGGTCAGCTTTTCAAGGAACCGTCCATCACTTATTTTGTTATTGCCGAGGTTGAGTGAGTTAAGGCTGGTGAGCTTTTCGAGGAAGCACCCATCACTGATTAGATTGTAATTCAGATTAAGCTCAGTTAGCCAATCCATCTCCCCCAATTCAGAAGGGAGTGTTTCAATTTCCATCATACTCAAATCAAGCACCCCCGTCCGCTCCCGCCTTTCCTTTTCAAGTCTTTCATATACTTCTGGTTTCATCGTTCCCTATTTTTTCAAAGTTTTATAAAAATATCGGCTGCCGTGCGGCAAGCTTGGAGGGCGGAATTCATTCCGCCACTTCCACCTCGTGACGGCGGAATAAATTCCGCCCTCCAAGCATGCCCAAAGGTCATCAAAAAACCGTAACCCATAGCTATTCCCCCTTTTTATACCGCCCATCAAACACTTGGCATCCTCTCGTCGTAAGCCTTGCAAACCGGGCTTTCCAATCCCTATTTGGCTTAAAAATCCCTTCAAAACTCACCCCCATTTAAAAACCACCCCATCTTCCGTAAGTTTGGCCGTTTTTTCAAACAAAAAACTACATGATGGAATTGCAGCAGCATTTTCAGAACATCCGGCAGCTTATCCGGCAGGCGAAGAGCGATGCTTGGGAGGCAGTCAATACCAGTTTTGTAAGCGTAAGGTGGCAAATTGGCGGCTACCTTAGCCTAAAATTGAACGAAGCCAATTACGGTGCTAAAGTTGTGGACTCATTGGCTGTCTGGCTAAGGCAACAAGACCCAGAACTGCAAGGGTTCGACAGGCGTAGCTTGTATCGGATGAGGCAGTTTTTCGAGACTTGGCATCACCTAGATTTTGAGGATATGGGCATTGCCAATAAACATGTATTGCCGCTTGTAGGCAGCCTTTCAAGCAGAGAGAACACTGCAATTGAGATTGTGGGGTCACTGACCCCACAATTGACGCAACTCCAAGGGATTTTGCCCAAGCAAGTGACCGGGTGTTGAATGCAATTGTGGCGACACTGTCACCAAAATTGCCAGAACTCCCCCAGTTTAAGTAAACTGCCTTGCCAAAATCAATTTCCAAACCAAGGGCTTGCACCTTACCTTCGCCCCAAATCAACACCACATGCACAAACTCATTGCCACCCTTTTCCTAGCCTTTTTCGCTACCGCAATTTTTGCACAGCAGCGCCCCACCCCACCCCATTTCGAAGCAGACGCTCCCGCATGGGCACGGATGCTGCTCGAAGAAAGCCCCAACGTGCGGGACATCCAAGCCGCCTACCGTGCCTACTACGACGAGCGGCCCTTTCAAAAGAACAAATATACCCAGTTCTACAAGCGCTGGATGCAATGGGCTAGGCCGTTTGCGCAGCACGACGGAAGCTTGGCGATTTCGGATTGTGGATTGCGGATTGCGGATTGCGAGCGTAACACGACCCCCAATCCGCAATCCGCAATCGTAAATCCGCAATCAAGGGCGGCTACCTGGAGTTTTAATGGCCCCAAAGTCCACTTCTTCCCCGACGCCTCAGCCCAGAGCGTTGACCATACGAACATCTACGCCTTCGACATCTACGCTGCCGATCCGAACATCCTCTATGCCGGTGGCGAGGCGGGCGGCCTCTGGAAGACCTCCGACAAGGGGCTGAACTGGACGCTGCTCACCGCCGACGTGCTGCACGGTGCCTTCGGGGCGGTCGAAATCAACCCGCAGAACCCCGACATGGTGTATGCGGGCACGGGAGGCAAGCTCATCAAGACCTCCGATGGCGGGGCTACTTGGCAGACCGTCTATACCGAAAGTAATTTCTGGGCGCAGGAAATCTACGTACACGAGGCCACGCCGGACATCGTACTGGTGGCCAGCGAACGGGGCCTGTTGCGTAGCACCGACGGCGGCGCCAACTGGGTGAAGCTCTGGAACGGCACGAACGTCTGGGGCGTGAAGGCCAAGCCCGGCGACCCGAACACCGTCTGGGCCATCCGTGACAACAGCAACGGGGCGGACTTCATGATTTCCACCGATGCTGGCGCAACGTTTGCCCCCTCCACAGGCGCCATGTGGACGCCCACCGGCAACCGCCAAGTGACCGGGGCCATCATCGCCCCATGCCCCTCCAACCCCTCCAAGGTCTATGCCTACCTCAGTGGCGAGGGCGACCAGTTGGGCGGCTATATCGGCGTGTTCAAAAGCACCGACGGCGGCAGTACCTGGGCGAACACCAACCCGAACAACCTCATCGGGCAGCCCTACTCCATCCCAAACCATACCAACGTAATGGACGCCAACGGCGTGGACTGGTTCACGCAGGGCTTTTATGACCAGGCCATCGTCGTCAACCCCTTGAACGACAACCAGTTGATAGCGGGCGGCTGCTCGTGGTTCCGCAGCAACGACGGCGGGGCCACGTGGTTCAGCTATGGCGGCTACGTGGGCGGCGGCGGCATCACCGGCGACCGCCACCCCGACATCCAATGGACTGCCGCTGTGGGCGGCGAGCTTTGGATTGCCTCCGACGGCGGCATGGTTTATTCCACCAATTTTGGGCAGGACGTGGTGGGCCGCAACAACGGCATCAGCGGGGCGGCGCTCTGGGGCTTTGACAGCGGCTGGAACGAGGACATCCTCGTGGGCGGACGCTACCACAACGGCAACATGGCCTACCACGAGAGTTTTCCCGCAGGGACGTATTATGCCATCGGCGGTGCCGAGGCACCAACGGGCTACGTAAACCCCGGCCCGGAGCGCAAAATTTACCACTCCGACATCGGCGGCGACATCATCCGGCCCGGCTTCGGCAACGGGCTGGGCGGCTTCCCCGTGGGCACCTGGCCCAACGAGAGCTATGCCTATTATGAAAACTCGGAGATGGAATGGCACCCCGACTGCTGGAACATCGTTTATCTCGGCAAGGACGACAAGCTCTGGCGCTCCACCGACGGCGGCACGACCTTCACCGTCCTCTACGACTTCCCCGGCGGCGACACCCGACGGGTCTATGAAATTGAAATTTTCAGGAACGACCCCAACCGCATGTACGTCTCGCAGTTCAACGGAACCGACGACGTGGTACACCGCAGCTACGACGGCGGCCTGACCTGGCAGATTTGCGCAGCACTCCCATTGCCCAACAACAACGACCGTATCAAAATGGCTGTCAGCGCCGAAAACCCCGATGTGCTCTGGGTTTCGGTGAGCTATGGTTCCAATGGTAAGAAGGTTTACAAGAGCACCGACGCCGGGGTCTCCTGGCAGAACTACACGACCAGCGCCCTCGACAACGCCACCGTGACCTGCATCATGGCACAATATGGAACAGATGGCGGCGTGTACGTGGGCACAACAAGGGGCATTTTTTACCGAAACAATTCGATGGCAAACTGGGAAGCCTATACCGACGGCCTGCCCATCAGCCTGGAGCCGAACAAGATGAAACCTTTTTACAAAAAAGGCTTGATACGGATGGGCGCTTGGAACGGTGGCGTCTGGGAAGCACCGCTTTTCGAGCCGAGCGCCGTGCAGCCGCTGGCGATGGTGAACCAACTGACGAGCTTCTGCCCGACCGATACTTTCTACTTCGACGACCATAGCGTGGTGGCGCACGACAACATCTCATGGTCTTGGCAATTCGCTGACGCTCAATCGGTTATTGGTGAAAACACGAGGACGCCAAGGGTCGTGTTCAACTCGGCTGGCGAAAAGCTGGCCGTGATGACGCTCACGACCTTTGGCGGCGTTTTTGTGGACAGCCTCACCGTGCAAGTGGGCGACGAATGCACCAGCCTATTGCCGGAGGCACTGCCCGGCAACGCCCTCCAACTGGATGGCGATGGCGACTATGCCACCATGAGCAACCCTATCAACCTCAACTCCAACACGGCGACCATCACGTTTTGGATGAACCCACAAGGCGACCAAAGCGATTGGGCAGGCGTGGTGCTGGCAAGGGGCGGCAACACGACGGCGGGCGTGCATTACGGCGAAAACAACGAACTGCACTATATGTGGAACGACGTGAACTGGTGGTGGAACACTGGCATCTTTCCGCCACAGGACGAATGGAGCCATGTTGCCTTGGTCATCGAACCGAACAAGGCGACGCTTTACCTGAACGGGATGCCAGCTACCCTGAACACAACGCACGACATCGAAGAGTTCGACTCGCCGTTGGTTTTTGGAACCGACCCAAACTACTCCGACCGCTATTTTAACGGCCTCCTCGACGAGGTTTGCTTTTACGATAAAGCATTGACACAGAACCAGATACGGGAGGAAATGCACCTGACCCGCACCCATACAGACACGGACGGACTGCGCAGCTATTTCCAGTTCAACGAACAACCTGGCCTTGGCCCTTCCTTCGACCGAATCGGCAATGGCACCGCCAGCTTGGGCGGCGATGCCACAAGGCCGCTTTCAACCGTAACGGTAGGGCCGGGCGTCAGCAGCCGCAAAACGGTGACAGCCAGCGGCCCGTTAACATTCGACGATACGGGTGTGACAGCAACTTTCGCCAGCGGTGCAGCTTTGCCAGATGGCGAGGTCATCATCACCCGCCTCGACATGATGCCACAGCAGTTCAGCTTTTCGACTACTTCCCAAGAACTCAGCCCCAGCTTTTGGGTGCTGCGCAATTACACTGAAAACCCGTTCTTCGATGAATTGGAAAGCATCGAGTTCACGCAGGTGGGCGAAGTTTTCCCGCAGTCCAACCCAACCCAGTATGCGCTGTACCATCGCTTGAACAAATACTACACCCCTACTTGGGACCTATTGGCGCCGCAAGCAACCGCCATCACGACTGGCACCAATGGCAGCGTGACTTTTGCCGATGGAAACGGCGTGGAGGAGCCTGCGCATTTCATCATTGCGCACCCCGACTTCGTGCCGACCAACGAGCCTTCAGCCAACAAAGTCTTGGTCAACGTCTCGCCCAATCCAGTAGCTTCCAACGGGGTCTTGAACATCAGCACGAACCTCTTCGGCAAGGTGAAATTCAAGCTGTTCGATTCGAAAGGCCGTGCCGTTCGAGTGGCAGTTTTTGAGCAAAACGGGCAATTGGCATTGAACGGGCTGGCGGCGGGTGTTTATGCTTATTCCATCGAAAACGAGCGGGTGATGAGGTATGGGAAAGTGGTAGTGGAGTGAGGGGAACCATCTCGCAGCTGGGGAGGGCGGCTCAGAAGCTTATCTCGCAGCTGGGCAGCAGGCGGCGGATAGTGGCTTGTTCGGATTCGGTTATTGGTCGCGGAAATCCTCGTCCAACTCCCGTTCGAGGTCTTCTGTGCTCGGCAGGATGTTTTTCAGACTGTCGGGCAGGGTTTGCGTCAGGATGTATTCCGCCACGCCGAGGGGTTTGTGGATGTCCCGCAGCGAATATTCCACCACCGTGCGCTTGCCGGACTCCCTGCATAGGAGCAGCCCGATGGTCGGCTGGTCCGGTTCGGTGCGCAGCAGGTCATCGGTAGCGGAGCAGTAGAAGTTGAGTTTCCCGGCATATTCAGGCAGGAACTTGCCGCCTTTCAAGTCCACGACCACGTAACAATGCAGCCGGGTATGGTAAAACAGCAAATCCATGCTGTAATCCTCGCCCGCTACCGTGATTTTGTATTGTCTGCCCACGAGGGCAAAGCCCTGCCCCAGTTCGAGCAGCACCTTTTCTACATGCAACATCATTGCAGCTTCCACGTCCCGTTCGAGGGCCTCATCGCCGAGGTTCAGGAAATCGAAGTTATATGGGTTTTTCAGCATCTCCCGGGCCAGGTCGCCTTGCGGCTGGGGCAACGTCCATTCAAAATTAGTGATGGCTTTGCCCTGGCGGTCATACAGGTTTTGCTTCATCTGGGAGCGCAAGGCATCCCGGCTCCAGTTGTTTTCGACGGTTTTTTTGAGGTAAAAAATGGCTTCGTGGGTATCGGAACATTTGTCGAGTATGACTTGGTGATGCCCCCAGGGTACGGCAAAAAAAATCGTAACAAATTGGTTGTCAATGTTTTGAAATTGTGCAGCAAGTTGCTGCACAATTTCATTTTCAGGGTGGCTCGATTCCGGCAATTGTGCAGCAACTTGCTGCACAATTGCGGGATGTTCCCGATAGTACAAGTACCACTTTCGGATGTAAAACAAGTTCCGAGTAGAAAACCCCGTCAGGTGCGGGAAAGCCGCCTTCAAGTCTTTGGCGAAACGGGGTATCAGTCCCTCGCCCCATGCAGCGGTTTCTTGCTGCGCCACGATGTCGCTGCCCAAAACCCAGTAAAGCCGCAGCAGTTCGGTATTGACCCGGATGGCAGCCTTGATTTGGGTGGCTTGGATGCGGCTTTTCCAATGGGAAAGCCATTCGGCGTATGGAGACGGGGACGGGGAGTGTTCGGCTTTGCTCATTGTAGTTTATGTTGTGGTTGAACTTGCTGATATCGGCTGTCCAATTGCAGCGCAAATTTGGGATTTTTTTGCTTTTTTGCTATCCAGTTTTCGGGGCAGGGGCGGCTTAGAAGGTTATTCCGCAGTTGGGGAGCAGGCGGCGGAGGGTGGCTTGTTCGGAGGCGGGGAGGGGGTTGTCCTTTATTCAAAAATCACCTTGCAATTGGGGAGGGCGGCACGGACTTTGGCGATTTCGGAGGGGCACACCTCACCATCTTGCAGCTGCGTTCCCCGAAATGGTTGGCCGTGCCGTCGCAACAAATGACGATGTTCTTTGGCATGGTGCAAGTGTTTTAGGCTCCGTCTTCTTCCAATTCCGCCACCTCAATGCCCGCCGCCTCCTTGTACAGCGCCGACTGCTTGAAATCCTCGTGCTGCTCGCCGTAGGCGGTTAGTGCGGCCTTGGCGGCGGCAGCCTCCGTGGCGAGGTCGGGGTGGCGGAGGGCGTGGTGGATGTGACCCAGCGTTAGATTAGATGAATGGGAGTTATACTGATATGTTATATCCTCGACGCAATTCAAGAGGATACGACGGCATAGCTGCTTCAATTCGTATTGGAAATAGGTGATGTCGGGGTATTCGGCGTAGCAGTTTAGCACTTTATGTACATTGGTTTTTCTCAGGTAGCTGAGTGCAGGTTTGTAGCCCTTTATGATGGTCGAAACAATTGACCTATGCGCTTCGACCCCAAAATAGGGCAAATAAAGCAGTGTGAAACTGAGGTTTGCGTACTCGTTCCTTCGATTGTGTATTTCACTGACTATCCTATTTGCCATTGCCTTGTCCATAAGGTCTGATGAAAGCACAAGTGTTTTCAATGCACTAAAATATAGATTTTTGTAGTCTTGTATTGGCTGATTCAATATAGTGCGGGCAGCATTAATAGCGGCTTTTTCCCCATTCAAAACCTTCAGCGCCGTGCTGACTATCTCTGGAGCTAAGTTTTTGAAGAAGTCCGCTTGCTTTAGAATGGCCTCCGCTGCCGCCTTTGCCAACTCGCTGCCTGCCTTGTTCATCGCCGTGCTGACTATCTCTTTGTTATCAATATGAAATAAATCAACCTTTTCAAGGATGATTTCCGCTGCCTTTTTTGCCTCCTCGCCGCCCGCCTTTTTCAGCGCCGTGCTGACTATCTCTTTGTTATCAATATGAAATAAATCAACCTTTTCAAGGATGATTTCCGCTGCCTTTTTTGCCTCCTCACCGCCCGCCTTTTTCAGCGCCGTGCTAACTATCGAATCAGGCAGTTTGAAGAAGTCCTCCTGTTCCAAGATGGCCTCTGCTGCCGCCTTTGCCTCCTTGCCGGTCGCCTTGTTCATCGCCGTGCTGACTATCTCAAAGGGCAGGTTTTTGAAGAAGTCCTCCTTTTCAAGGATGGCCTCCGCTGCCGTTCTCGCCGCCTCGCTGCTCGCCTTGTTCAGCGAAGTGCTAACTATCTGGGAGGGCAAGTTTTTGAAGAAGTCCGCTTGCGACAGGATGGCCTCCGTTGCCGTTCTCGCCGCCTCGCTGCTCGCCTTGTTCAGCGCAGTGCTAACTATCTGGGAGCGCAAGTTTTTGAAGAAGTCCGCTTGCTTCAGGATGGCCTCCGCTGCCGTTCTCGCCGCCTCGCTGCCCGCCTTGTTCAGCGCCGTGCTGACTATCGAATCAGGCAGTTTGAAGAAGTCCGGTTGCGACAGGATGGCCTCCGATGCCGTTCTCGCCGCCTCGCTGCTCGCCTTGTTCAGCGCAGTGCTGACTATCGAATCAGGCAGTTTGAAGAAGTCCGCTTGCGACAGGATGGCCTCCGCTGCCTTCTTAGCGTCCTCATTTTTTGCAAAGCGGAATGCATGCGCTACATTTATATTATACAATGATGAAAGCTGTGGCAACGCCAATACAACACGGCATACCTCCTCGCTATTCTCACGGGACAATCCCAACAAAACCGCCTTAAACAATCCACTGACCACCCCACCCATTTTAACTCTCAGTAGGGTCTTTAACCAATCCATTGCATCCTCGTCCACTTCCACCCCCTGGTCGGTATGCATCCATAACCATAGCGTGAGCAGGCCGTTTGGGTCAGGTTCCGTATCGGCCTGAGTCATGGCTTCCAGCAATTTGGAGAGTTCGTAATCACCGAACTTAAAGGCCTTTTTCAGTGCTTCCCGTTGCGCTGGAGCGAACACGATGCCCTGCTGGGGCAGTACGTCGTGGTGAAAGCGAACAAAGTAGAACTTGGCCTTGCCGCTTAGCTCATCTTTCCTATTGGTGGTTTTGGTCTCAATGTTCACGAAGGCCTTGACCTGTTCCGGGTAGTTTTTCTTGATTCTGTCGAGCAGATCGGGGTTTCCAAAATGGGTGGCGACTTTCTTGAAAAAAGCTTCTGGGAACAGGGTATAGCCCATTTTTTCGGAAGCAAAGATTTTGGCGAGCAGGTACAAGGCTTTGCCAAGCCCCTTGTGTTCAGATTCTTCCAGTGCCAGCAGCTTTTTGGCGATAATTTGCCGGAAGGGGACGAGTGCATTGTCCTTTAGGTCAATATCCGTATGCTGGTCGGCCTCCTGTACCATGGTAGCCGCCACAAAAAGGATGACAAAGAGCGAGGCATTTTCCGTGAACCTGCCCTTTTTGTCAGACTTCCAGCCGATGTTAATTTCTTTTCCGCCCAGCCCGCCGAGCTTTAGTATCACCTCTCGGTAGCCATCGTACCGTGCTGCGATATGCTCAAGGATGGCCGGGTTCTCCTCTGCTTCCAATACAATGTGGGTATCTGGGTAGCAATACTTGCCGTACACGTCGGACTGGTAACTGCGGTCGCCAATCAGGACAAAGACATTTTGCCGATTGTCGTCGGTCAGCCAAATTGAAGAACTCCTTGCCGGGGTCGCCTTTCATGTATGTGTACCAGTCGTCCACAAAGATGAGGTGGCGCAGGTGCTGGTTTTGGCCGATGGCCTCGGTGTAGGATCCCATGAAGGTGTCCATGCTCCTCACCCACCAACAGGCGTCGCCAGCCTTGGCCCGTTCCAGGGCTATACGGCGGAGCAGGGTGGTCTTTCCACTTCCGCCCTGCCCTTCCACCACCGTCACCACTCTCTGGCCCAGGATTTTTTTGTCCAAAAGCCCTTCTAATTTGGCCATCACCTTGTCACGGCGTTCGTCCAATGCGGCCAGGCCGTGTTCTACGCCAATCCACTGGCAAAGCTCGTCGGTGAGGCCAGTGTAAAATTTGAAGGCGGCGGGCTTGCCGTTTTTTACCTTATTCAAAAATTCGGGATTGAGCAGCAGGACGGCATCGTCGGTATTACCATGTGCATAGTGTGCTTGAAGGCTGGGGTGCCGCCGCACGGATTGTTCGAGGTATTCCTCCGACCACACCCAGACTTTTTTGCCGGATAATTGGGTAAGCTCGGCGGCTTTATCCTGCATGGTTTTGTCGTTCTTCAGGTTGCAGGCGTATATATACTCGTCAAAGCCGTTTTTGTAGTAGTCAATGGTCTTTTGTAGTTCCACGACCATTTCATCGGCTACGTTCTTGTAGTTTGGTTTAATCGTGTTCTCCTTGTGCTTGCATTGAACCACGACTTGCTCGTTTGCTCCGTTGCGGTTGATGGCAAAAATGTCAATCCCGTCCTGCTCCTGTCCTTTTCTTCCGTACCGTGCAGCGGCAAAGTCGCCAAACTCCATCCTCGCCACTTCGCAGCACAGGAACTCGAAGTCCGTTGGGTCGTCAATTTGAATGAGGTGTACTTTTTCCATACCAATCAGTCAGTCGGCCAACCAAGCCGGGCTGTTTTATATCAGAACGGGAATCCCCCGCATAGGTTGTCATATTATGGCCCAAACCGCCAAGTTTACATTCTACGAAAAGCAGTATGTCCTGTTGAACAAGCCGTGGGTCGTCCGCAAGGTGCTGCCGCAACAGGGCAAGGGCTTGCTGCATCTTGTCCGCAGCGATAAGGCTTTTGACTGTTTGTAGGTAAGATTTGTTTGTAGGCTCCATGCGGGGCAATGGTTTGTCTTGTCTTGTTTGCAAGTTTTCCCACGGTGCTGAAAAAAGGACGCCGAAAGATAGGCAACAACGGTGATTTTACCAATAAAAGCGAGGATAGGCTAAACATAGCCTACGGATGCGCCAAGCAATCAACCGTTTCGATACCAAGTGCAGGCCCATGTCCCATTCTAGGCAAAACAAAAAGCTTGTTTTGCCAAAAACAATCAAATCGCAATGAAAATAAAAATTGAGAACCCAGCTTCCGATACCTATATTTTATGGCATTCCAGCATCGAATACCGATAGATTCATCATTGAGAAACGCCTAAAAATGAAGTTGCAAAACAATTGTTTTAATGCCAGCTTTGAGGCAATGTTTTAAAAACTCAAAATTTTGGCATTATGAACAAACCATTGACTTCTCTCCAATCCCTTCTATTTGCCCTGTTTTCATTGATTATCCTGGGTAATGCAACCGGGCAAACCTTTCAGAAATCCTACCCCGCCGCCGCCGGCTACACCATCGAAACACTTGGCCAGCCCAGTAACGGCGAGATAAGTGCCAACCTCAAAAACGGCCTTGCCAACGCCTTTTTCAAGGCGAACGCTGAAAACGGCAATTTCATCAGCCTGACTCCTTCCCAGGCCGACTGCGACCTTGCCCCTTTCGGCGGCGACTTGCGGGTGAGTGCGACAGAGTTTTTCGACCACAGCCTCACGGCCAGCAGCGACCTGAAAATCAGGCGGGTAAAGCTGGTGCCGGGCACCTGTGCCATTGAACAGGTGGTGTTCGAGCAGACCTACGACCTGCCAACGGCGGTTGCGGTGCTGCTGAACAATATGGCCTACAATGCTTCGGACAACACTGCCTTCATTTCGGGCATTTTGCAACTGACGCCTGTAAGCGGCACTACCCAGTACCGAATTTTCGTAAAAAAAATCAATGCCACCACGGGCGGCCAAATCTGGGAATACCAGACCAATACGCTGACGATAGCAGGCCCTCCCGGTAGCCAAAGCTGGCAATTGCAGACAACGACCAGTGACGGTGGGTTCATCGCCTCAAAAAGCGGGATTTCCGACGGTACTTCGCAAAGGCTCATCAAGCTGGATGGCAACGGCCAATTGGTTTACAACCATCCCGTCGGCAGCACTTTTTCCACCATTCGGGGTCTTTCGGAATACGCCAACGGCTCGGTCTTGATCCGGTTGTATTCTGCCTCCATCTCAGGGCCGGGCGACAATTTCAGGGCCATCCATTTGGATGCCGCTGGCAATGCGCTGTTTTCGATACACGCTGGCGTGATGCTAAATGCCTATTTTGGCGGCTCGGCGTTCGCCTTCTTGGCCTCTTTTGATGCTCACGCAAGGCTGGCTAATGGCGATTATTTATTGGCAGGAAAAAACACAGGCGGGCTTGGCGGCGCAATCCCTGGTGCCCACCTAAGCCGGGTCAGCCCCAGTGGTACCGTGCTTTGGACGAGGTTTTACCCAGGCTTGCTTGCCGATTTCTCCCATGCGCTCGAATCCGTACCTGAAAGCGCCTACCTGCTCGGCGGAACGCTGAACGGCGAATTGTTTTTGATGAAAACCGATGTCAACGGCAACGTGAACACCACGCCACCTGCCACCTGCACAGGCAACCTCATCACCAACCCGGGCTTCGAGAGCGGCCTTCAGGATTGGTCGGTATCGGGCGATGTGTCGCTTCAGCAAGACCCCCATTCGGGCATTAATTCCGCCCACTTGGGAGGCAGTGGATACTCCTCCGTAGGCAAGGCTTTACCCACAACGCCCGGCAGCACTTATACCGTAAAAGTATGGGCAAAGCGAATCGGCCAAAGCTGGAAGCCCCTGCAATTGCGGTTCCTCGACGCATCATTTGCTACCCTTCCCGGACCTTTGCAAACGGAGATAGCCGCTACTGCCTATACCGAGTACACGCTTACGGGCACAGCGCCCGCCAGCGCAGCTTATGTTTATGCCCTTGTGGCAAAAGATGGCGCAGGCAGTATCGAGGTGGACGATTTCTGCCTGACGACGGGCGGCGGCGGCAGTACCTGTAACATTGCCTTCGTGGATTCTACTTTTCCAGTATGCAACGACAATGGGACACCCAACGACCCTGGCGACGATGTTTTCACCTTTGACATCAGTTTTACCAACCCCGGTGGCAGCAGCGGCTGGACGGGAGATTTTGGCGGCCAAGTATTTAGCGGCCCTTACAATACAATGGTAAATATTGGGCCTTTCTTGGTGGGAAATAGCAGCTTTGGCTGGACGGTACACGACAATGCAAACCCTGCCTGTACGGCAAGCGGGTCAAATGCCCCACAACAACCTTGCTCCGAAGGAGGCACTTTCGACCTTGCGCCCACCGCCGTTTTTTTTCCAGAAAATACCAACAACGGGATTGGCGTAGCGGGCAATACCTATCAAATGAGCTATAGTTTCAATAACAATGGCACGGGCAGCCTCAATATCGCCACCACCAGCAAGATATACCTCTCCAGCAACACAAGCATTGATGCCAGTGACCTGCTGCTGTCCACCAACCAGCCCGGGTTCCCGTTGCTGCCCGGCACTGGCTACCAGACGGTCGCCTTTGACGTCAGCCTCCCATCGGGGTTGCTGGCAGGTGCCTACTATTTGATAGTGCAAATGGACACCGACGGACAGATACCTGAGAGCAGCGAAACCAACAACGTCATGGCCCGGCAAATCACCATCACCACGGGCGGCGGCGGTACGGGCCTGATTGACCTCTCCCTCGCCCTCCAACAACTAACCGCCAGCCCAGCCCAATGGAACAACTACGCCGTGAAGGCGACCATCTCCAACGCTGGCCCACAAGCGGCCACGGGCGTAAAGGTCAAGTTTGCGAAGCCAACAGGCGTGGTCTATGTCGGTGGCAACGAGTTCACCGCTTCGCAAGGCACGTTCAACCCCAACGGCGACGAGGTCTGGACGGTGGGCAGCATCCCCGCCAATGGCTCGGCCACCCTCACGGTGAACTATTTTTTGCTGAACGCAACGGCGCCCGTTGCCTACGCACAAGTGACCGCCGCCAACGAAACGGATGCTGACAGCCAGCCGAACAACGGCACGCCGCCGACGCCCGTGCAGGACGACGAGGCGTCAACTTCTGGTGGCACACCGCCACCTTCCGCTGACTTCGTAGCGACGCCAAGTTCCATCATTTCCTTTGGCATCAACCAAGTTGCGGGTTCCACGCCGTCCCGTCGGTTTGGGTTCAATTTCGTGGGGCAAAACACGGGCACTGCCGTAACTGTGGGGCCTGGAGCAACGCCCGTGACAGTCGCTTTTTACCTGTCTGCCGACAATGCTTTAAGTACAAGCGACCATGCCATTGGCACTTTCACGCTGTCCAGTTCCAACGGCTTGACCTTTGGTAACCAAGCCGACCTGCAACCGATAGCCGACAACGTACCGGGCGGGACGTATTCCCTGATAGCTAAAATGGACGATGCCAACCTGTTTGCGGAGCCGAACGAAACGAACAACGTAGCGGTCTATGGCCAGCAGGTGGTGCTGCCGGCATTGAACAACGGCTTCACCTGCCCCGGCAACCTGCTCTTGAATGGCGACTTCGAATCGGGGGTGCTGGGCGCTTGGACGGACTTCGGGTTTGGCGCCACAACGCCTGCGAACCAGCCCGCCCTTAGCGGCAATTACAGCTTCTTCCTCAGCAATGGTTTCGGGGCTGCCCAAGCAGGCCAGACCATCAATGCCACGGCAGGCACCAGTTACACGCTGACCTTTCTTGCAGCTTTGGAGACGGCCTTGCCGCAGTTGCAGAATGGCATCGTCAGCTTAAAGTTCATGAATGCTGCCAATGTCGAGCTTGCAAATCCGAACGTCAACATATCGGGCAGCACCCCGGCCACCCGAACCCTGACGGCCACCGCCCCCGCTGGCACGGCCAAGTTGCAGGTATTGCTTTCCGTGGGTTTTAGTACGCTGAAGGTGGACAATTTCTGCCTCACGAGCAGCGGACCCGCCCCACAGCCCGACCTCACCATCGCCGACCTCCAGATACCAACAGCAAGCGTGGCCGCTGGCGCAATACTGAGCTATAATTTCGATGCAAGCAACGTGGGTACGGGGGCAGTTCCCGGCAATTTCACCATCAAATCGTACATCAGTACCGACCAGACCTTGAGCGCCAATGACATCCAGGACGGCACCATCCCCACGGGCAACTACGCCGTTGGCTTTGCTGCGCAAAACGTGGCGGGCGCTTCGACCATCCCCGCCAATTTGGCCGCAGGCAACTATTATTTAATCGTAAAAATTGATGCGGACAACGCCATTGCAGAAGGCAACGAGAACAACAACACGGTGGTGAAGCCCTTCACGGTGACGGCTGCTGGCGGCGGCGGCACTCCCAACTGCAATTCCATAACCATCACCCCCGGTGCGAACAAAATCACCATCGCTGGCTTCTCGGCCCCACACGTTTTGATAAAAGTCTTCAGGCCCAACTGGACGGTGGCCTACGAGTGCCTCGACGGCCAGTGCGCCAACCCGACCGTTGTCACGGGCCTCGGTACGGGCAGCCACTTCGTGGAGGTGAAACTGCTGAACGCCTCGTGGGGCGAAATCTGCAAAAAGACGCAGACCGTGGGCGTGACGAACCTCGTTGCGGAGCAAGATGAAAGGATGCGCCTCAGCTTCGACAAGTTCTATCCGAACCCGACTGCCTACCTGACCACGATGGAACTCTACTCGCCCGTGGAGCAGGCCGCCACGCTGGACTTTTACGACCGCACGGGAAGGCTTATGCATACGTTAGAGGTGCAGTTGGAGCAAGGCCAAAACCTGATTGAACAAATGGTATTTGATTGGAAATCAGGCACTTACAACGTGTTGGCGAGAGGTGAGAAGACGGGACTGCCCGCTTATGGGCGGTTCTTGAAGGTGTGGGAGGAGTGAGGCATTTTTCCTAAATGAAATTGGCTGAACCCGGTTCCGGGGTCAGCCAATTTTTGATGGTGGCAAATTGCTGGGTAAATTAAACCAAATCAGCTAGCATCAAGGAAGGGGGCTTTTATGGGTTGGTCAACGGTTATGTGCTTGGCGAATGTGGCGATTTTCACCTTAAATGTTGATGCGGAGAACTGAACTTTCTTTAAACACACAACTGTCTGCGGAGCACGAAACCCCGCCTGACGCAACACTGCTGTTAACAACAGTGTTTTCTTCTCATTCGTTTAGTTGTCAAGTTATCTAATTTTCTTTATTCCTTGTTTCCGCATTAAGCTCGACAAAACTGAGTCCGCAAATAATTACTACTTCAATCATAAAAGATGTTGTCTCGAGAATTGTCAATAAAGGGTAGTATTTAATCAATAGTCCGATTGTCAATGCACAGTATATAAAGTTTGCAATACCAATAAACCTGATAAAAGGCGTTAAACCTCCTATACTGTCAACAAGAAAAAGTGTCTTTTGTTTTTCGGAAAAATGTTTTATTAGTTTTTTCGTTATTCTATTCACTTGAAAGTTCGTTAAAATTGTCTATTCTGTTAGACGCCTGAGTGCGAGGCCATTTCCATGCATAACGGATAATTAGACAAAGAAAAATGACTTCTACAACAGCGCCAAATACCATGTGCACCCAAGCCTCTCCTGCCAAATTAAACAATGTATAGGGAATATATACCGCAGCAATAATGATATTTGCCCAGCGGTTTACTTTAGCCGGCAAGGCAACAGAAAGGAAAATCATCAGTGCCGGAATTGTCACTGAGACGAGTGCTGCCGCAAGAAATCCTTGTGTAATATCAAATACAAATACCTTGCCTTTCAGAATATCATCTATTTTACTCGGCATATATAAGGCGAAATAATCAACATAGATATAGAGAAACATAAAACTCGCCCACAGTGTAGCAAGTTTCAGTTTTACACTGACTTTGATGTCTTCGAGCGCATTTTGTGTACTCATAATTTGTGATTTTTTTTCCTAAATTTTCACCTAAAAATTAAATCCGACATTAAGTCCTGGTTCTGGAAAGATGAATTTAGACCATTTATCATCTAACTGTTTAAATCCATCAGGCAATTCTGTATGATAAGCACGATGTGTCATACATATTGATGGTTGAAAGAAAAATTTGTCTTTAAAGAGTTTGATGTGATAACCAACACGGTATGAATTGAAAATCTGAAAACCATCGTCAATTTTCTTGCGATTGTCATTCACAAAAACTTGCCAGGTAGGCATTACATCAAGTTGCGCATACAAACCTTTCCATAAAAATCGTGTGTAAGACACTGTTACGCCATACTCACGAACATACCCCGGAAATCTTTCTTCCGGCTTTTTGTATGAATCGTTAAAAAATGGGTGAATACCATTTGGCCAAGCATATCTCCAAGTTTTTGGAGCTAATGTAATTACATCTTTTCCTGTAATCCGATAGCCTATATTCAGTTGAGCGAAGTTGGGTGGGTTTTCTGTATCAAGATTACCCAATAGAACAAATAAAGAAGTCCCAACGAACCACCGTTTATAAGTACTGTCTTGTTTGGCATATTGCGCATTCAACTGCAAAATGCTTGTTAAAACTAAAACAAGTCCAATCCATAAATTCTTCTTTTGCATATCTTTTTTAATTGATGTTAAACGACACTGCAAAGATAGATTGGCAATAGATTTAAAATCGTTCACTTAAGTTAAGAAATGAAGTTACTCTTTGCTTTTTTCCAAAATTCTTGCTCTTAATCTACTCAGTGATTGTGGTTTTATACCTAAAAAACTTGCTAACTGGTGCTGTGGAACACGCTGGACAAGGTCTGGTCTTTTTTGTAGTAAGTTCAGGTATCGTTGTTCAGGGGAAGAAGTTTTAAACTCGTCAAAGTCAATTTGTTGTTTAGCTAAAAGTTCTTCGGATAATATTCTGCATAGGGTTTCAAATTTTGGAAATTTACTGTTTATTTCTACTCCCATATCAGAATTTGAAACTGTAAGTATGGTGTCTTCTATACAACTTATATAATATTCGGACGGAGTTTTGCTTATTACACAAAGAGGTGTCAAGGCTTCCATTTCTGTGTAGAAAGCAGTAGTTTTTTCTTCACTATCTAAAACATAATAGGTCCGAATACAGCCTTTTAGAACAAAGTAGCTATCTTTCGATTTTTGTCCTTCTTTGAGTAAAGTAGTCCCTTTCTTTACAGAGCGAAATATGTCCAAAGAAACGATTGCGTTCTTCTCATCTTCTGTCAGAGAAACGTATTTTGATATAAATTCAAATAGTATATTTTTCATTGTTTTGTTGTTGTTATTGTCGCCTGTTACACTTGCCACCAACATTGCTGGTAACGACCCGGCTGCTTGGCGAAGGGCGACCGTAGGGAGCCCTTTGCACAACTCGTAGATAAGGATGACCCCACCATCCTTATCCCCTTGTTTTGGGCAGATAAGGATGATTTTTCTTGCCCAGGCAAAGCTAGTAATTTTTGGAATCCCTACAAATCATCGAACAGGCGCTTGATTTTTTGGATATTCTGCGAGCTGACGGCGTGTAAATCTCATTCGTCTTGCTGCTATTATGTCCCGAACTTCGCCGCACCGCAGACTAAACCGATGCCCACTCTTCACACTCACACCCCAACAATTCCGGGCATGACTTCGCCCTTCATAAGTCACAAAGCATTGCATGGCAACCCAACCTGTGAATATCTTATTTTTCTGAACCCCAGTCACCTTATTTTTTCATCATGCAAAGCCCTCCCTAGTCCATCGCCGATGCACACCCCCTTCCCTGCAACGCCCACATGACAGTAGGATGGGATGGCCACGAGGGCACGGTGCACCAACACTGGGCAAGGGATATGGCGGAGGCAAGTGCGGAAAAGTTCTGATATGCCTTTCCAAAAAGCATAGCTCCAAGTTCAATTGTTGACCTGGGCAATACCCTATCCAAGACCCTGGTTTGACACAAAGCGCTCTTGAAAGGGTTCGGCTTAACCTTTTCAACACCAATTTTGAGGCATTTTCCCAAAATTCTGCGTTCATTTGGTGTCAAAACGCACAACTGATGCCAACTAGTCCAACTTCCAAGATAGCTTCTCAATTCCCCGAAACCACTTCCCTCACCATCCATGTTTTCCCTTGGATAGAAACCCCTACGGGTCGTTTTCTCGGCAAGGGGCGGGTGGAGCTGTTAGAGAAAATCATCGAACACGGCTCCATTTCCAAGGCTGCGAAGGAAATGGGCATGACCTATAAAAAAGCCTGGGACCTCATCAGCTCCATGAACAGCCAATCGGTAAAGCCTTTGGTGCTCACGCAAACGGGCGGCGGTGGCGGCGGCGGGGCGGTCGTGACGGAGGAGGGAAAATTGGCTATTGCCCTGTTCACAGGGCTACGGCAGCGGCTCGATGCTTTTTTGCAAGAAGAAAATCGGCGCTTGCAGGCGGCAATGCTTGGTGGTTAACCGCACCGTTATATCTTTGCGGATATAACGCACTGTAAAATGAACAAACCGATACTCCTCGTCGCATTCTTGGGCTGCTTCAACAGCCTGTTTTCCCAACAAGATTCGATAAAATTGGACAGCCTGCGGGAGGTCGTGGTCACGGCCTCCAAGGTCAGCGAGCGGCGCATGGCGGCCCCCGTCAGTGTGGCGAAGCTGGACGTTCGGGACGCCGTCGCATCGGCATCGCCCACGGTCTATGACGCATTGGAGACCATGAAGGGCGTGCAGGTCATCTCGCCCAGCCTCGGCTTCCGGGTCATCAATACCCGTGGCTTTGCCAATACGACCAACGTGCGCTTTGCGCAATTGGTGGACGGCGTGGACAACCAGTCCCCGCACATTGGCGCACCCGTGGCCAGTTCGCTCATGCCCAGCGACCTCGACCTACTCTCAGTGGAAGTGGTGGCGGGCGTCGCCACGGCGCTCTATGGCATGAACGCCACCAACGGCCTCGCCAATTTTCAAACGAAAAACCCATTTTACTCGGAAGGAGTCGGCATACGCCAACAGGTGGCAGCCTACCAGTTCGGCAGCCCGCATGGTGCCAATGCAGAGCTGATGAGCGAGACGAGTTTGCGCTTCGCAAAGGCTTTTTCTGATAAATGGGCCATCAAACTCAACGCCAGCTACGCCCGTGGTCAGGACTGGGTGGCCGATGACCGCACCGACCTTTTTCCCAACGGAAATGCCAGCGCCGGGCTGACAGGGGCCGACAATCCCGCCTTCGACGAGGTAAACGGCTATGGCAACGAGTCCTCCAACCGCCGCACCATTGGCCTTGGCGGCAAGAACTATGTCGTTGCCCGGACAGGCTACCGGGAGCGGGAAGTGGTGGACTACCAGATGCAGTTCCTCAAGGGCGAAGTGGGGCTTTATTTCCGGCCTTCGGCCAATTCGGAGTGGAGCTACACCTTTCGGGCCAGCAATTTCGACAATGTTTATCAGCGCTCGAACCGCTTCCGAATCAAGGATTACCGCTTGACGCAGCAAGTTTTGCAGTTTAAAAATCCTTTTTTCAAGCAAAAGCCTACCTCACCAGCGAGAACACGGGCAAATCGTACAACCTGCGCTCCATGGCCGAGAACATGGATCGCCATTACAAGCCCGACACGGATTGGTACGCCGACTATACGACCGCCTTCAACGCCGCAACTGCCAATGGTGAAACTGTGGCCGATGCGCACCGCACCGCCCGCCTCGCCGCCGACGAAGGACGACCCCAGCCCGGCACCGATGCCTTCAACGCCCTGCTTGATACCCTCGGCGACATCAACAATTGGGACGAAGGCGCTGCGCTGCGGGTAAAGGCGCACCTCGCCCATGCGGAGGGCATGGTGAGCCTCGGCAAATTGCTCGGCCTCAAGGAGACGGACTGGCAGGTGGGCGCCGACTACCGTGACTATATCATCGTGCCGGACGGCAATTATTTCATCAACCCAGAGGAGGGCGACGACAACCTGAATTTTTACAAAGCAGGGGCTTTCACCCAGATTGCCCGGTCATTTTTAAACAATAAGTTGCGCCTCAGCGCCACCCTGCGGGCAGACAAATGCCGCTATTTTGACCTCGTTTGGAACCCACGGCTCACAGCGGTTTACAGCCTTGCCACCGACCACAACCTCCGTTTTTCCTATCAAAACGGCTACCGCTTCCCCAGCATTTTCGAGGGCTATACCAATATAAACAGCGGCGGGGTGAAGCGGGTCGGCGGCCTGCGCATCATGTCGGATGGCATTTTTGAAAACACTTGGCTGAAAAGCTCCATTGACAAGTTCCAGGCCGCCGTGAACACGGACGTGAACACCAACGGCCTGACCCAGGCCGATGCCATCCAAAAAAACAAGGATTTGCTGAAAAAGAACGACTACTCCTACCTCAAACCGGAGTTCATGCGCTCCTATGAGTTGGGCTATCGGGGCTTGTTTTTGAAAAAACGCCTGTTTATTGATATTGACGGCTACTATAATTTCTACCGGGACTTCATGGCGCAGGTGGAGGGCAGCATCCCGAATACCGACCTCCAGCCCGACATCCCCACCGCCCTTTTCAGCCGCACCACGCAGTTCCGTTACCGCCTCTGGACGAACTCCAAGACCGAGGTGAAAAACTACGGTGGCAGCGTGGAGGCCCGGTACGCCATCGGCGAGCATTGGGTGGCTTCCGCCAATTTCACCTACGCCACCCTCCAGCGCACCGACCGCAACGACGGCCTTGAAGACGGCTTCAACACCCCTGAATTCGCTGGAAACCTGGGCCTGAATGCCCGCAATATCGCAGGGCATTGGGGCTTTGGCCTATCGAGCCGTTGGCAGAGCAGCTTCCTTTGGCAGTCCTTTCTCGTAAACGGCACGGTGCCCGCCTACTACACGCTGGATGGCTTCGTGAGCTACACCTTTGCGCAGCCAAACCTGACCGTGAAACTGGGCGGCACGAACCTCCTCAACGACTACTACACCTCCATGCTCGGCGGGCCGGATATGGGCGGGTTTTATTATGGCACGGTGACGTGTTTCTTTTAATATCTTGCTAAATGTCAACCGAAATCCTACTACTTTGCTTTGGCCTATTTTTCATCGTCGCCCTGCTGTACTCCTCCGTCGGCCATGCTGGCGCAACTGGGTACCTGGCCATCATGGCGCTGCTCTCCTTTCCCGTGGACAGCATCAAGGGCACCTCGCTGGTGCTGAACATCCTGGTATCGGCCATTGGCACCTACCGATTCCTGAAGGCGGGCTATTTCGATAAAAAAGTCTTCCTCACCTTCGCCGTCACCTCCATCCCGATTGCCTTTGTGGGCGGGGCCATGCAGCTCGACCCCAAGCTGTTCAAGCTGTTGGCGGGCATTTTCCTCATGCTATCCGCCGTGCTGCTGATTGGGAAAAACTATTTGGTGAAGCCTAAGGACGAAGCGCCCAAGGAAATACCGCTCGTGCCGGGCCTCAGCATTGGCGCAGCCATCGGTTTCCTGTCCGGTCTGATTGGCGTGGGCGGCGGCGTCTTCCTTTCCCCCATCATGATTTTGATGAACTGGACGACGGTGAAAAAAGCCTCCGGTGTGGCGGCGCTGTTCATCCTCTGCAATTCGGTGACGGGACTCATCGGCCACCTTTCCAAGTTGCAAAAAGTGGACGTGAACATTGGTTACTGGGCCGTGGCGGTCATCATCGGTGGGCTGATTGGCTCATACCTGGGCACATCCAAATTTTCCAACAAGGTCATATTGGCCGTCTTGGCCTTGGTGCTCTTGACCGCAGGTTTCAAGTTTGTTTTTGTGGGGTAACAGCCGGGGCGTGACATTAAAACTCATTTTTATCCGTAAAACAAAAATTTGACTGGTACTTCAAGACTTCCGATTTTTGTAGAATGCCCCCTACACTGAGACCTAAAAATTTACGTACTATGAACAACCCGGTCACTAAGTTGGCAGATGCTGCGTGGTCAAAAATGGAGGTGCTTTCGACCATACGCAGGTTTATCCAAAATGAATTGAATTATCCCGACTCGCTGCCTGCGGGGTTTTCTTCCGAAAAACTTCACCACGCCTTGGTTCGTATTGACAGCTTCAGCGGCGAATTTTCCTATTTTATAAGCCTGAAAAACACCCAACCTGACCCAACCTATCTGGAGGACAAATTCGATGAACTGTCCAACCAATACAACCATTTGATGCAGGAACTGGAGCACATCGTGAACTAAAGCGCCAGTAAGCGCTGCATCGTCCCATTCAATTCCCACTCGTTCAAATAGCAACCTGGCATTAGCATTTAACGACGCCCCCCTTTGAGAAAAGGCTTTGCCATATTCTTGCTCGTTGTATCGTTGTACCCGTTCATGGGCACGAAGGCCATTCTTTTGCTCAGAAAACAAGCCGTCAGGGAAGCCGTAAAGGAGCGGATACTCGCCGGGGTTGGGCAGAACGAACTAGTGGAGCTAACCTTTTCCCTGCAAGCCACCAAGGCAGACCTGAAATGGGAGCATTCCAAAGAGTTTGAATACAAAGGCGAGATGTACGACGTCGTGAAGTCCGAACAGCGGGCCGACAGCATCACCTACTGGTGCATCCACGACAAAGCGGAAACCGAAATCAACCGCCAACTCGATAAACTAACCGCCCATGCGTCGGGCAAAGACCCACAGCACAAGGCTGCCCTTGGCAATTTCTTCGACTTCCTGAAATCGCTGTTCTGCAACGAACAGCCAACGGTCGAACGGCCAGCCATTGCCTCCGTCGTAAACCATTTTACCTACCAGTTTTCAACAAAAACCCTTTATCCGCCCGCTGACTCGCCGCCGCCGGAAAGGGCTGTTTTCTCCGCATAACTGAAACATAGGCTGCCGAACTCAGTTTTCGGCCAGCCGCACTATTTCCCAATTTGAGAAAACAGGCACACAATGAAAAAGCACATTTCCCTTGGGCTATGCTTGGGGATTTGGGGGACCGTATTTTGCCAGTCGGCAGGGCTACAAAGCGCCGTCACTGAACTTCCTCCCAACTCAATTCCCGCTCAGGAAAACACATCAGTATTAATTGACACCGCCGGCCATTCAACGCAGGACACCATCAAACCGCTCCTGCGGATGCTCGACGAAGTGGTGGTGAGCGCCACCCGCTGGAGCCAGTCCAACCGCAACGTTCCGTTCAGGATTGCCACGGTGAAAACGAGTGATGTTGCGCTGCAAAACCCGCAAACCGCTGCCGACCTGCTCGGCATGACGGGCGAGGTTTTTATCCAAAAAAGCCAGCAAGGCGGCGGCAGCCCGATGATTCGGGGCTTCTCGACCAACCGCCTGCTCATCGCCGTGGACGGTGTGCGCATGAACACGGCGATCTTCCGCAGCGGCAATTTGCAGAACGTCATCTCGTTCGACCCCCTGGCATTGCAAAGCGCCGAGGTGCTCTTTGGCCCCGGCTCGGTCATGTACGGCAGCGATGCCGTGGGCGGCGTGATGAACTTCACAACGCTTGCTCCTAAGCTGGCCAGCGAGTCGCCCAGTTTTACCACGGGCAATGCGGCACTGCGCTACTCCTCCGCCAATGAGGAAATGACGGCCCACCTCGACCTGAACGCCGCTTGGAAAAAGTTTGCACTCACCACCAGCCTCACGCATTCCGATTTCGGCGACCTCCGCATGGGCACCAACGGCCCCGACGAGTACCTCCGAACGGAGTACGTACAGCGCATGGATGGCAAGGACGTGGTGGTGATGAACCCCGACCCGCTCGTGCAGCGCCCAACTGGCTACCAGCAAATCAACCTGATGCAGAAGGTACGCTACCAGCCTAACAAGGATTGGGACATCACCTATGGATTCCATTACTCCACTACAACGGACTACGACCGCTACGACCGCCTGCTCCGCTACCGAGAGGGGCTTCCAAGGAGCGCCGAGTGGCGATATGGCCCGCAGCTATGGACAATGAACAACCTCACCGTTTCGCACAAGGCCAGCAGCGGCATATACGACAAGGCAAAGCTCATTTTGGCCCAACAGCATTTTGAGGAGAGCCGCACCGACCGGGACTTCAACAAGTCCGAGCGGCGCACCCGCTTGGAGAAGGTCAATGCTTGGTCGCTCAACCTCGATTTGCAGAAGGCCATCGGCAAGCGCCACAGCCTGTTCTACGGCGTGGAAGCCATCCATGACGATGTGAAATCCAGCGGCACCGATGAGGACATGGAGACGCACGAAGTCGTGAAAGGCCCGGCGAGGTACCCTCAGGCCGACTGGTCGTCGTATGCTGCCTACGTGGCTTGGCAGTTTCAGGCTTCGCAAAAGCTGACGCTGTTCAGCGGGGCGAGGTACAACAGCTTCGGCATGGACGCCAAGTTCGACACGACGTTCTACCCGTTCCCGTTCACGAGCGCCAAGCAGCAGGATGGTGCCCTTACGGGCAATTTGGGGGCCGTGCTGCACCCAAGCCCTACTTGGCAACTGCGGGCAAACCTCTCCACGGGCTTCCGCTCCCCCAACGTGGACGACTTGGGCAAGGTCTTCGACTCCGCACCGGGAGCCGTCACCGTGCCGAACCTAACCTTGGACCTGAGTATGCCTACAATGCAGAACTGGGCATAGCCAAGGAGTTTGGCAAAATGTTGCGGCTGGATGTCACAGGCTTCTATACCCTGCTCGACCATGCCTTGGTGCTCCGCAATTTCACGCTAAACGGCCAAGACAGCATCTTGTACGACGGTGAAATGAGCCAAGTACAGGCCATGAAGAATGCGGCCAGTGCCACAGTGAAGGGCATTCAGGCAGGCGTGGAAGTCCGGCTGGCGGATGGTTGCAGCTTATCTTCCCACCTCACTTGGCAACAGGGCGAGGAGGAGCTTGACGACGGTTCGAAAGCCCCGCTGCGACACGCAGCGCCCGTGTTCGGCATCACCCGATTGAGCTACACCAAGCAACAGTTCAAGCTGGAGGCCAACTTAGCCTTTAGCGGTGAAGTGGCCAATGCCGACCTTGCGCCAGAAGAGAAGGGCAAGGACTACCTTTACGCCGTGGACAAAAATGGCAACCCGTACTCCCCTAGTTGGTACACCCTGAACTTCAGGGCCATGTACCAGTTGTCGGAACTGTGGGCCATCAGCGGCGGCGTGGAGAACATCACCGACCAGCGGTACCGCCCATACAGCTCAGGCATTGCGGCAGCAGGAAGGAATTTTGTATTGTCTTTGCGAGCGAAGTTCTGACTTGAAAATGGTCATTGGTCATTGGTACCAATGGCCGCAATTTTTTAACACTGGAGATTTTGGCGGAAACACCACCGTCAAAAGAATGAGTAGGGTTTTCCGTTGAATTTCTCCGAAAACCTGAGTTGTTATGAACAGTACTCAAAAGCGGCTCTCTGAATCGGCGTGGGCCATGCTGGAAACGCTTTCGAGGTTGAGGAAATCCGTGCAGCAGGAGCAGGGCTTTTTCCATTCCATTTCACCGAAACTGAAATCGGAACGGTTAGAGCCTGCACTGCAAGAAATTGACGGGTTCAGTTCGCAAGTTTCCGGGTTTCTTTCCGAAATACACCAACGTGACGAAGGGTCGCTCGAAGCAGCGTATTCTGTCATAGAAGGCAGGTTCGAGGAGTTGAAAGCATCCATCGCCAAACTTTTGGGCCAATAGCTTGAACCAAAGGGCGGCAGCGCATCCCTGCGCTGCCGCTTCTTGTTTTATGGGGAAATAAACTTTTACGAAGCCAAAGTGCGGATTTACGAGCCTAAACAGTAGGTTTGCCGTTCAATAAACAGCAACTCCCGTAGCAAGGAACTACTTGAAACGGGAACCCTAACCTTCTATGAAAGGACTAACTCGAAGGGCCATGACCGCTGCCCTATTTGTCGTAGTGATGCTCACGGGCCTGTTCATCGGCAAGATGTCGTTCATCTTCTTGTTTGCCATCATCACCACGCTGTGCCTGTGGGAGTTCCTGAACTTGGTACTTCACCACCATACCCGACGTGATTGGATACGCATATTCATTGGGGTTATATTCGGGCTTTCGCCTTTTGTACTGGCCGCTGTCATGCACATGTCCATCTTCAGCAACGACCAGTTTGTCATCATCACCTCAGTGCTGTTTTTCCCACTGATTTTCATGGCCTTTATCTATGAACTGTTTACCGGCTCCGAAAAACCGTTCCAAAACGTCGCCTTTATGGTGCTGGGCATGGTCTATATCGGGGCACCATTTTCCTTGCTGAATTTCATCGCCTTCTATGACGACGGCTTCAATGTTTGGCCAATTTTTGGCCTGCTACTGCTCACTTGGATGAACGACACGGGCGCCTACCTCATCGGCTCCAAATTCGGCAAGACCCCCCTACTTCCCCGCATTTCCCCAAAGAAAACATGGGAAGGCACCCTAGGCGGTGTAGCAGTCACCTTCTTGGTGGGCTATCTTTTTTGCGTTGTAACGGGCGAACTCCGGTTGCAGGATTGGATGATACTTTCGGCCATCGTTGCCGTATTCGGCAGCATCGGCGACCTCATCGAGTCCATGCTCAAACGAAGCATCAATATCAAGGACTCCGGCACCCTGCTCCCCGGCCACGGCGGCATGTTGGACAGGTTCGATGCGTTTATCTTCTTGCTGCCGTTTGCGGCGGCGTATTTGCTGTATATCAGCGAGAGGAGAGGGGGGGAGTGGGGAAAGGGGAAAGAGAGGGAGGGAAAGATTGGAAAAAAAAAAAGAAGAGACCACCTTAAAGTTTTTGGAAACACAAACCAGCAGAGTGGCGGGAATTCAAACAATATGCATCGTGGTTGAAGGGGACGAAAGTGTTATTGGCTCGACTTTCCATGGAAAAAGCCAGACAAACGGAACTGGCTTCTTCCAACGTGAAATCCTAAAAGGACAGCCAAAATCTCCTTCGACCCTCTCACTCTCTCACCTAACCTCTAAACCATGCGGGAATCACCTAAAACCGGGGGGTTCGACGCGGAAGGAAATGAGGCCGGCGGCGACGCGGGCTGGCGCAGCGGATCTTCTTCAATATCTACAAGAACAAAAAATCGAGACGAAGCGCCTTTGTGGGGTTCTGGCTGGAAGATTTACCACGGCTCATCCATGAGTCGAGGCTGGAGCTTAGGTTATCGCTGTTCATTTTTTCGCTGTGCATGGCCATTGGCATGTTGTCCTGCTGGGCGGAGCCGGAGTTCCTACGCAGCATCCTCGGCGACAGCTACGTGGAAATGACCGAGGCGAACATCAAATCCGGTGACCCCATGGCCGTTTACAAAGAGGCCGGAGCGTTCAACATGTTCCTAGGCATCACACTGAACAATATTCTGGTGGCCTTCATCACCTTCGTGCTCGGCCTGTTCTTTGGCGTGGGCAGCATTGGGGCGCTAATATTCAATGGCGTCATGGTCGGCGCCTTCCAATATTTTTTCATCCAAAAAGGGCTGTTCCAGGAATCTTTCCTCACCATCTGGATGCACGGTGCGGTAGAGATTTCGAGCATTGTGGTGGCGGGCGGTGCTGGCCTTACCCTGGGCCGAGGGCTGGCCTTCCCTGGCACCATGTCCCGTGAACGGTCGTTCCAACTGGCCGCCCGGAGAGGCATGAGCCTCATGGTGGGCGTGGTACCGCTGTTCATCTTTGCAGGCTTCGTAGAGAGCTATCTCACCCGCCACACGGAGGCACCCGACTGGCTGCGGGCCATCTTCATCACCACTTGTTTTAGCTTCATGCTGTTCTATTTTGCATTCCTCCCTTGGTGGAAGGCACGCAAAGGCCATTTCGACATCGAGGAAGATATCCGCCTGACGCCCGACGTGGACCGCAGGGTGGACTTCACGCAGGTAAAGACCGCTGGCAGCTTATTTGCGGATGCCTTTACTTTCCTTCGGAAAAACATCGGGCCACTGGCCTTGGCCGCCCTTGCTGCCAGTGCTATTTACTGCTGTGGGGCCTTCCTACTGGCCGATGTGCTACCCAATGAATTGTTCCAATACAATGCGGGGATTTTTGGCACCATTTCCTCCGTCTCCAATTTTTTTGAAAGTGCTGGCAATCCATGGTTGTACTTGTTTGCCGTATTGGCCATTGCCATTCCCGTATTCACTACCCAATACCTGCTCGCCCGGTGGCGCTACCGCTCGCCCGATGGGGAAGAGGACAGCGAAATCGAAGCACCCGCCCCACAAATCGGCAGCATGTTTTACGCCTTGCTGAAGACCATTGTCGCTTTGGCTGCCCCTTGCTTGCTATTCCTATTACCAGGTGCGGTGTCAATGGTACTGCTCATACCGCTGTTACCCCTGCTCCTGCTCTGGACGCAGGTGATGATTTACGAAGGCAAAGGGCTTTGGATGGGCCTCGTTCGCATGAGCAACCTACTCGCCAACAACTTCGGTCAAATGATGGGCGTTTTCACCCTGCTCCTCCTTTGCTCCATCATGGCGAGCCTCCTTCTCGACACTGGCATTGTTTGGCACTTGCTTAATATCATCTGCATCAATTTCAACTTTAACCCAGCAGGTGCATTGGCCTTTCAGCACATTGGGTTTACGCTCACGGCGATGTTCCTATTCCTGCTCTGCATATCGCTCTGGGCTGCTGGCGGCGGGATGCAGTACTTCTCGGCCCTCGAAGCCAATGAAGCTTTTTTCCTTCGGGAAAGGCTGGCCATGATTGGTAAGCGGCCAAGGATACGAGGGCTTGAAAGGGAGGGGTGATGGGGTATTTTTAATGAATTGGATTTTGATGAACTGTGTTGTCATGCAAGCAAAAAAGTGAAAAAGTGAACTTTTTCACTTTTTTGCTTGCATGACAACACAGTTCATCAAAAAAATTAAACCCCTTATTGTATCACCACCAACCGCTTGCTGCCTACCAACCGCCCATTTTCCATAAAAACACTGGCCGAATAAATGCCCTGCGGCAAACCGCCAACCGCTACCTGTGTGATTGTTTCACTGATATTGCGCAGCAACACCTGCCTACCTGAAAAATCCGTCAAGCGGAGCAATGCAGTCCCTTCAAATGAATTTTCGAGGGTGAAAAAATCGCCAACCGGATTGGGGTATAGCATGAAATCAGCTCCCTGAAAACCATGTTCATGCGTGGCGGAAAGCACCGTGTTCGTCTCACAACCAAGGTGGTGCGGCGTATGGCTGGCCGTATCAAGGATGATGTTCTCGTCGCCCTGCTGGTAGCCCGAATAGGAAAGATAGAACAACATCATTTCGTCCGTGGTGGCTTCGCCAACGTTGATGACCTGCGGGGGCGAGTTGGGGTTGTGTGGATTGCTGGAGGTATTGTCGTAGGTAGCGTAGCCGTGCAGCTTGGTGAAGGCAGGAATCTTGAGGGGCTTTTGAAACTGGTAGGCACCCTGCCAGTGGAAGTCCCATTTGGGAATGTCCACGAGCGGAATGGTATCGCCCTGAAACGTTACACCGAACGCCATCATGCTGGTGCAAATCAGGTGCGCATGAGGCGCAATGCTGAACAAGGTGGACGCCTGCGGTATGGTCACTTCCTGGTGAAAGGTCACCACCTCATTGGGCATGACCTGCAAAGGGCCATTGGTCATGTTGGTCACGTGGTTCAGCACGGGGTTCAGCACTACCTCCCGCAATGAGCCGTCCGAAAGCAAAAGGTTGACCTTGGTCTGGTCGGTCTGCCCAGCCGCCGACACCGGATAATGGACTTGCAGCACGATGGCCGTGTTTTGCGACAGCTTCACACCCATGTTCGGCGGGTAGAGCTGCACTGCGCTGCCCGGCACCCAGGCACCCACCAGTTTCGCCCCGAACACCCCGATGCCGCCAAAAGCCGTGTAGCCCGGCGCTGGGTCGGCGGCATCCTGTGCCAAGGCTTGCCCTGTGTCATCCTGATAAACCAGCACATGGTGTACGACGCTGCGGTTGCCCGGTATCACCTCCATGCCCGTGATGAAGCGATCACCCGGCAGGCTGACGGGGATGGCAAAGACCCGGTATAGGTCGTTGTTCAAGATGCTTGGAACGGTATAGGTTGGCATCTGAACCGTTAGGTCTGGGCTGGTGATTTCCGCTGCGCTGGTGTAAACGGGCGCTGCGGGTGCATTGGCGAGGTTGCCGGCGGGGGCATCGTTGTTTACCCAGGCATCAATCAAGGCTACCTCCTCATCGGAGAGCAGCCGCTTGCCCGCATGATCGCCAAAGTGCGGGTCGGCCTTCCAAGGCGGCATGTTCCGGCTCGTGACGGCATATTGGATGACCTGCCGGGCATCATAGGCCTCCTCATAGCTCATGAGCGGGAACGGCCCGATATTCCCGGGGCTGTGGCAACGGGAGCAATGCGTATAAATGATGCAGGCCACGTCATCGGCCCAGGTCTGAGCGCCAAGTTGGGCAGCAAGGAAGCACAGTACGGTTAGGATAAACAGTCTTTTTGGCATACCGCAGGTCGTTGTTTTTGATTTAGAAAAATGTTAGGACTTGGGGTTACCGCGCTTGGTTTAACCAAAGGAACGAAAGAATGCGGTGGTGTGCAAGTTTTTTTCTCCTGGCCCAAGTCAGGTGGTGACTTGAAGTCACCGCCTGACTTGGGCAGTTTCGCCTTCCTGAATTGGAGTGGCTTTCTCCGGGCAGCAGTCAGGCAGTGACTCGAAGTCACCGCCTGACTTGGGGATAGTGGTTATGAATTTTCTTTGTTAACATGGCATGCCCTACATTCAATCAAAATTTTGGAAATTTTTTTCCCAATATTCATTTTGACTTCTACCTTTACGAGCTAAATGGATGGCTTAGAAAAAATGCCTTCCACATTTTTTGTTGATTGCGCTTTCATCCCTCGAAATTCAATTCATGCCAAAATCAAACATTGTTCGCAAACACTTCCCCGATCGTTTGCCCAACAATTCCAAGAACTGATTTTATCAAAAAGCTAAAAGAAGTAGTTTCTTGAATGCAGGTTGAATTTGAACTTGGCATTGGTATTTGCCAGATGCCTCGCACAATTGCACGACTTGGCCTGAATTCTGACCTACTTACAATATCAATCCACAACATTAATCGTAAACCAATGAAACAACTCAACGTTACTGCTTTTGCATGGGAGAAAGCAAGTTCAACAGTTTCGAATGCTGCGCACAGACTACTGGCAGGCATTTCCAGGAAAACATTTTTCAATTCCCTCTTTCCTTTACTTTTCCTCGGCCTTTCCTTTGCGGTGTCATTCAATGCCAGTGCGAATTCTACAACACCTCCATCAAAAAAGGTGACAGCGTTCGCCTCGTTAACAGCCGATTTGGCACTGGTGAAAACGGTGAACGACAACACACCCGACCAAAATCAGGTCATCACCTTTACCTTGGTGGTATCAAATGCTGGTCCAGACCCCGCCACCAGCTTTGAAGTGACCGACGTGGTGCCTACTGGCATGACCTACGTAGTGGGTTCCATGACAGGCCCAGGCACCTATGTAAATGGTGCCCCCGCCACGACAGGTTTGAAATGGCAGAACCTTTTCTTGCAAAACGGCGGCTCTTTGGTGCTTAGCTTTCAAGCGACGGTAACTGCTGCTGGCGGCACCATCATCACCAATTTTGCCCAAGTGACCGCCAGTGCCGAAGCAGATCCTGATTCCACGCCCAATAACGGCAATATCGGCGAGGACGATGGCGATGTTGAGACCGTCACGGTAAATGTGGCCAACCCACCCGTTGTGCTGACCTGCCCAACCAATACCACCGTAGCAGCCTGCCAGACGCAGGCTGCCGTGAACGCTGCCTTTAACACTTGGTTGGCGACGGCAAGCGGCAGTGGCGGCTGTAGCGGCGTTTTGACAAACAACAACACCGGCGCACCGCCAGCTTGCGGTGGCTCAACGACCGTGACCTTTACCTATACGAGCACTTGCGCTCCTTTGATAACGACCTGTAATGCGACCTTTACGGTACCAGCGGCCCCGTCGGTAGTGCTGACCTGCCCTATCAATTTGACTTCCGCCGCCTGCCAAACGCAGGCTGCAGTGGACGCCGCCTTCGCAACCTGGCTCGCAACAGCAAGCGCCTCAGGCGGCTGCAACGGCGCTTTGTCCAACAACAACACGGGTGCACCACCTGCCTGTGGCGGTTCCACGACCGTGACCTTTACTTATACGAGCAGTTGCGCTCCTTTGACGACAACCTGCAATGCTACCTTTACGGTATCAGCACCAGCATCCCCTACACCTGTATTTGCCAACTGCACGAACAATACCATCAACCTCGGCTGCAACCCAAGCAACCTGCCTTCTTGTGCAGGAATAGCTTCAGGCGGTTTTGGCGGAGCCGTAACGGCCTCCAACTCCTGTGGGTCTGTCCCGGTGACCTGTTCGGCAGGATCCATCACCATCAATGGATGCGCCCGCACCCAAGTCTTCACCTTTGAAGCAACGGCCTGCGGACTGACGGTGACCTGTACCCGTACTTTTACTTGGACGCAGGTTACCCCGCCCTCCTTCAATGGCACTTGCGGTAACGGCGTAACCAACCTCGGCTGCAACCCGGCCACCTTGCCGGCCTGCGACCCTAACGTGACGGCTTCCAACGAATGTGGCCCTGTTACTGTGACCTGCAATGTGGGCGCCATCATAGTGAACGGCTGCAACCGCCAGCAGACATTACTCTATGTGGCCAATGCCCCTGGTTGCGGCACTTTCAGTACCTGTCAACGAGTATTCAACTGGCAGGTGACCACGGCACCGGTATTCGGCAACTGCGACAATACCATTGACCTTGGTTGCAACCCGGCCACGCTGCCTTCTTGTGCAAATATCAACCAAGCTGCCTTTGGGGGTGCCATTACAGCCACCAACGAGTGCGGCAACGTGACCATGAGCTGTACACCCGGGCCAATCACCAGCAACGGCTGCAACCGCACCCAAATCTTCACCATCTCGGCCACTGCCTGTGGCCTCACGAGCACCTGTACCCGTACCTTCACTTGGACAGTAGCGACGGCGCCCGTTTTTGACAATTGCACCAGCGGCACGACGGACCTTGGTTGCAATCCTGCGGTACTGCCTAGCTGTGATGCAGGCATCACAGCCACCAACGAATGCGGTGCTGTGACTGTTACCTGCACACCAGGGGCCATCACTTCCAATGGTTGTGACCGCTCGCAGGTGTTCACATACACCGCCACCGCTTGTGGGTTGACGTCCACTTGCGCACGTACGTTCACTTGGAAGATAAACACAACCCCGGTGCTGAACTGCCCCACCAATACCACCGTGGCAGCTTGCCAGACCCAAGCGGCCGTTAATGGCCAATTTGCCGCCTGGTTGGCTACAGCCAGCTTCTCTGGCGGTTGCGGTGCCGTTTTGACCAATAACAACACAGGAGCGCCGTCCTTTTGTGGCGGTTCGGCGACCGTGACTTTCACGCTCAATTCGGACTGCCAATCTCCCGTAACCTGCCAAGCCACCTTCACGGTGACAGCGGCACCGCCCCCATCGCTGACCTGCCCGAACCCGCTCATAAGGCCAGTTTGCCAAACACGGGCACAGGACAGTATCGCCATGCAAAACTGGGTAAATACCAGCAGCTTCGGCGGCGGCTGCAATGGTTCCATCAGCTACAATGGGTTCGATGGGCGGCCACCCAGCAGCTGCGGTGGCACCAAGACCTTGACCCTGACCTATACTTCCAGCTGTGCAGCACCACTGACTTGTACGTCCACTTTCACAATACCGGCACCGACAGCTCCCGTGCTCACCTGCCCAACGAACCAATCCGAGCCCTTTGGGCAAACGCAGGCACAGATAAATGCGGCCTTTGCCACTTGGCTGGCCACGGCCAGTGGCACCGGCGGCTGCAACGGCGTCCTGTCGAACAATAACGTAGGCGCACCACCCGCCACGGGCGGCTCCACGACCGTGACCTTTACCTATGCACAAAATCCGCCATCAACACCATTTAGTGGGGCATGCCCGTTCTCGACGTTGACCTGTCAGGCCACTTTCACGGTTTCTGCAACGCCACCCGCTGTGCTAACCTGCCCCGTGAACACCACGACAGCGGCCTGCCAAACACAGGCGGCGGTGAACGCTGCCTTCGCCACATGGCTGGCTACTGCTAGCGGCACTGGCGGCTGCAATGGCGTTTTGACGAACAACAACACGGGCGGACCTGCCGCCTGCGGTGGCAGCACGACCGTGACATTTACCTACACGAGCACTTGTGCGCCGTTGACGACCACCTGTCAAGCCACCTTTACGGTGGCCGCACCACCAAATATGACCATTTCCTGCCCGGTACCGACGACTGTTGCGGCCTGCCAAACACAGGCTGCCGTCAATGCCCAGTTCGCTGCTTGGCTTGCTACCGTCAATGGCCAGGGCGGTTGTGGCTACTTCATCGAAGACGATGCGGGAGGAACAGCGCCTTCTGCTTGTGGCGGATCAAAGACTGTTACCTATACAGCACATAGCGACTGTGCGCCATTCACTATGACCTGCCAATCCACCTTCACGGTGACAGCAGCACCGCCTGTGGTGCTGACCTGCCCGACCAATACCACGGCAGCGGCTTGCCAAACACAGGCGGCGGTGAACACGGCATTTGCTACTTGGTTGGCCACGGCCACGGCCAGCGGCGGCTGCAACGGTGTTTTGACGAACAACAACACAGGAGCGCCTGCAGCTTGCGGCGGCTCTACAACCGTTACTTTTACTTATACCAGCGCCTGTGCGCCATTGACGACAACCTGCCAGGCGACCTTTACGGTGGCGGCACCACCAAATATGACCA
>JADKBS010000016.1 GCA_016714985.1 Saprospiraceae bacterium
TGTCCAGTACTTGGAAAAAGTGCAGGGTCACTATGAAATATAGTGCCCTGCACCGAATTTAAGGAAACCGACTAAAAAATCTTTGAAAATGGGGTCATGATGTTAGGCTCAAACAGGTCCATTTGATTCATTAAATCCAACCAAGCTTAAGTTTCTTGACCAAGTTCGTTGATGATAAAAGGGTAACTAAGATGAGCGACCTCAGAACAATTGGCACAAGCAATTGCTTTGAGGCTTCAAGTGCAAAGTGTGGAGGAAACGATACATGATGCCTGCCCTAGGGAAAGATGAATGATAAACATGATGAACGATGAATTTGCAAGGCATTGACCAACAAGTATTTGCAAACCCAATTGGTCTAATTTATCCATTCAACTTCACTTAAAACTGTGGGAGAAAACACAAAGTGTGCGGGAGATGGCGGCCTTATTGTCGGCCAAAGTTGTTCCACAGTTTCTCAAAAGTAGGTTTAATCAACTAAAAAAACGAAAATAAAAGTCCCTTCCAGGGTTGCTCTTCCTTCGGATGTTCGGTGAATATTTGCAAGAACCGTGCCAAGTATTTGAAAATCACAGGTTAAATCTAAATCCAACCCCGTGAAGATTTTGGAACTTTGAGGCTTTCATCGTGGCGCAAAGTGCTTACGTGAGAGGGGAATGAACACATCGAGGCTGCGGCTCATGAAGTAGTCGTCTTTTCCCCATAGTTTTTCAAGAATATCGGATCGCTTGACGACTTGGTTGTGGATTGTCAAGGAAATACTGGAGCAGGTTCGCCTCCCGTTGGGTGAGTGTTTCGTGAGCGCCATTGCAGGTGAGTCCAAGGTTTTATAGTCAAATTCAGCCTAGCAGCCAAAACGAAAGACCGTCGGTTTTAAGGCTCCGCCCGATAAGTTCCCTTCGGCGGAGAAATATTTCTACCTTCAAAATAAGTTCTTCGATGCTGAACGGCTTGGTGATATAATCGTCGCCGCCGAGGCGCAAGCCTTTGATCTTGTCTCTTTAGCGATTTGGCCGTGAGGAAGATAATGGGAATATCGGTGTTGAAGCGGCGGATTTCTCGGCCACGGCAAAGCCGTCCATCTCCGGCAGCATCACATCAAGGATGCAGAGGTCAAAATTGCCCTGTTTGGCAGCATCAAGGCGCAGACTTCCCATCGGTGCAATGGGTGATTTCATAGCCTTGCATTTCAAGGTTGTCCTTCGTTACAAAGCCAAGGCTTTCGTCGTCTTCTACGTAGAGCAGGTGTGGTTTCATATCGTGGTTGATAAGGGTTGATAAGGTTGATAAAGTTGATGAGAGACTGCGTTAAACGGGCAATCAACCCTTATCAACTTTATCAAACTTATCAACCTATATAATTATCGTTACGGTCGTTCCTCTTCCGGGTTCGCTTTCCATGTTGATTTTCCAGCCGTGGGCCTCACAAATGTTCTTGGTATAAACAAGCTGACCAAAGCCCTTGACATTGTGCATCGCCCGTAAGGCACCTCGATAGAATTTCTCGAATACCTTGCCGATATCGTCCTTCGTGATGCCGATGCCATTGTCAACGACCTGTAACTGATTTTTCCGCCCGCCACATCCGTCGTTCTCAGGATAATATTTGGTGCATCCTTGCAGTATTTCGTGGCATTGTCCACGAGGTTGTGTAGGATATTGGTCTGGTGCAGTCGGTCAGCTTTGACGATAAGCGACTTGACTAACAGTTCACAATGCAACGTGCCACCCTGTTTTTCCACCTGCACCTCATGCCTTCCAGTACGCTCGTTACCAGACCGTGAAGGTCGGTTTCTTCGAGGTTCAACTTGAAATTGTCCCGTTCAATTTTGGCCAATTGCAGCACTTTCTCCACTTGGTTGTTCAGCCTCGTGTTCTGTTCTTGGATAATATTGGCGTATTGCGTCAGCCTTGGGCTTGCATTGATTTCCGGGCTTTTCAGGAACACGTCGGTCGAGATGCGGATGGTCGAGATGGGCGTCTTGAACTCGTGCGTCATATTGTTGATGAAATCCTTTGCATCTCCGACAGGCGCTTTGCCGTAGGATAATGGCCATTGCATACACAAAGAAAAGGATAGTGATTAATAAGATGCCGGATAAAATCAGCGCCAAGCGCATGTTGCTCACTATCTGCGAGTTGCGGTGGGGAAACGCACCCCAAAATAATAGAGGTACGAATCGTGCAGGAAGCTGTTCCTTAACGGAAGGTGGGGCAATCGGCCTTTCGTCAATAGGGCTTTGAAAGCTGATGTATTTGCCGTAGGGCCATTTTCTTCAGAATCGCAGTTGTAGATACCGTACTCGAAGTCTTCTGTCAGCCGAACGGACTCCAACTCGCTCCTAAGGAAGTACTCTAGGTTTTTTGGGTCTATGAAATCGTTGATATTGACCACCCAATAGTTGGAGGTCACTTGGCTGATGATATCAAAAGCAGGTGGGTACTGCCGAGTTTTTCAAAACCTTTTACCACGTTTTGCAGTGCAATGGTCACTTTCTCTTGGTACTCTTCTCTTCGTTGTCCCAGGTGGTGACGAGCAGGTAGCCCTGTATGGCCATGATGCCGATGATGGCCAAAGCCCCTAAAATCACCACCCTGTTGATTGCCGTATTCTTCATTGAAAAAGAAAGTTGCACCTTGAAACGCCAGCAAGTACCGATTGTTTTCTCGAAGCGAAATGCTTTCTGCGAGCATACATTCCAAAACTGCGCAGGTGGTGGAGTATTGTAACTGACACAGGCGGGGTTCGATAACCCCGCCTCTCGAAGAACTGGTGCTTGAACGACTAATCTTCGCTTTTCCGCCAGTTAGTTGTCCTCACTATCACTGCGCAAAATAGGTGCTTAATGATTTATTTTAAAACGGTTAACATCACTTTAACACGGGTAGGAACCTACGAAAAAGAAAAAGGGAGAAGTGTATTAAACCTCTCCCTTAAACAACAGCGAAATAAAATAAAAACTATTTCTTCAAAGCCCTGGCAAGCAGCGACACTTCATTGTTCAGCACTTCGATAAATCCGCCAGAAATTTGGAAGGTCAAGGTCTTGTCCTTTTCCGTTCCACTCATGATGGTGCTTGATTCTTGGTCGTAGTAGCGGTGCTCGCCACCAGCAGTCACAAGGGTTACAGTACCTTTCCCCAACGATGAAACAATGGGGGCGTGGTTCCTCAACACTTGAACTCGCCAAGTGTGCCCATGACCTTTACCGACACCACGGCTCCGTGGAAAATCTCCTTATCAGGCGTTAAGATGGTGATATTCATCATTAATTATTTCGTTTCTGCCAACAATTTCTTGCCAGCCTCGATTACGTCGTCAATTGAACCCTTCAACATGAAGGCTGCCTCTGGGTACCTGGTCCACCTCGCCGTCCATGATCATGGTGAAGCCACGGATGGTTTCTTCGATGGGAACAAGCACGCCCGGCGTGCTTAAGGAACTGCTCGGCCACGTGGAATGGCTGCGAAAGGAAGCGCTGCACGGCGGGCACGGTGTACCACCAGTTTGTCCTCCTCCGAAGCTCGTCCATACCAAGGATGGCGATAATGTCGAGTAGTTCGTTGTAGCGCTGTAGGATGAGCTTCACCTTCTGTGCACAGTTGTAGTGTTCGTTGCCGATGATGTGCGGGTCGAGGATACGGCTCGTCGAGTCGAGCGGGTCCACCGATGGGTAGATACCGAGCGACGCAATCTTACGGCTCAATACCGTCGTGGCATCCAAGGGGGCGAAGGTCGTAGCCGGAGCAGGGTCGGTCAAGTCGTCAGCAGGTACGTCACGGCCTGTACCGAGGTGATGGAACCACGCTTGGTCGAGGTGATACGCTCTTGCATCAGACCCATCTCCGTGGCCAGCGTTGGCTGGTAACCTACTGCCGAGGGCATACGGCCAAGAAGGGCCGACATCTCGAACCTGCCTGTGTGAAACGGAAGATATTGTCAATAAAGAAAAGGATATCACGACCGCCAGTTGGGTCGCTGAGGTCGCCGTCACGGTAGTACTCAGCAACGGTAAGGCCAGAAAGGGCCACCCGTGCACGAGCGCCCGGCGGTTCGTTCATCTGGCCGAACACGAAGGTGGCCTTGAGGTCTTGAGCTTTTCCTTGTCCACTTTGGACAAGTCCCAGCCACCAGCTTCCATCGAGTGCATGAACTCCTCACCGTAGTTGATGATACCGGATTCAAGCATCTCCCCGCATGAGGTCATTGCCCTCACGGGTACGCTCACCTACGCCAGCGAACACGGAGATGCCGTCGTAAGCTTTGCGATATTGTTGATAAGCTCCTGAATCAATACGGTCTTGCCCACACCTGCACCACCGAAGAGGCCGATTTTACCGCCCTTCATGTATGGCTCGATAAGGTCAATCACCTTGATTCCTGTATAGAGCACCTCCTTCTCCACGGAAAGTTCCTCGTAAGTAGGCGGCTTGCGGTGGATAGGGTAGGATTTTTCCTTGGAAACCGGGCCTATACCGTCAATGGCCTCGCCCACCACGTTGAACAGGCGGCCTTTGATGATGTCGCCAACGGGCATGGCGATGGGCAGTCCAGTGTCCACGCAATCCATGCCACGGGCAAGACCGTCAGTAGAGTCCATGGCGATGGTGCGCACGCTGTCCTCGCCGAGGTGGCGCTGTACTTCGAGCACGAGCTTTCGCCGTTCTGGCGGGTAACTTCAAGGGCGCTGAGGATTTCAGGAGCCTTGAGCCTTCGTTGGAAAAGCTCACGTCCACCACAGCCCCGATTATCTGCTTGATATTGCCGATATTCTTCATAAAAAGGGAAAGTTTTTAGTTCCGAAGAGTTGGGCCAAATCCACCTTTGGGATACCCCTCCCGAAAATCGGCGCAAAGATACACTTTTGGGGTAGTTTGCAAACTGTGGTTAAAAGGTTTTTCAAAAAATGGAAAGTTTTGGGCTGCCCCTCAAAATTCCACGCTCAACCTCAAAATTCCAAGCTCGACCGTTAGCTGTTTGAAGTGATGACACGGAAAAGCAGGGTGCCGCTCCTGTTCTTGCAAGTCTCCCACCCCAAAAACCACCGTTCTTGAAAGTTTGCAACTTTCAAGGCTCCGCACTTCCCAGTTACCGATGCCTCCATGTCCATTCATCTTGAAATGATTAATTTTCCACTACCCACACCCCTTCCTTCCCGCTCCACGCTCCAAAAATACATCCCCACTGGCCTGTCTGCCACAGAGAAGGCCGTGCCACTGCTGCCCGCCGACAGTTCCCATTGCCCCACCAGCCTACCAGTGCCGTCGAAAAGCCTGAGCGTTGAAGTTTTGGTTGAAACGGTAGCACTTAATTCCACCCGCACTTCACTACTTGCCGGGTTCGGCCACACCCTCACTGCCTCCTTTTCCGGCGGCGGCACGTACCCGCTCGATACATACACGATATTGCTATCGCAAACAGGCTGCCCCGTACCGAGTCGGTAGTTTGGGAAGTTGGGGATGGAATAGTTGGCAGAACAGGGCAACTCAATGCCCCGTTGAACGAAGTTGCAGGCCGTGCCAAACTCATCAGGTTTGTTTATAACGTGCATATAAGGCAAAAAACCATGTGGCGTCATGTATATCTTGCAATCAGGACCGAGTTGCATGCGCCCAAAGTTTACAGAATAACCTATTCCCCCAATCTCGAATTTGAACTCATCGTACTCGCCTACCAAAACCTTTGAGCCTAAAATATCGGATGCTTCAAGGTCAAGTTGATACAATTTAAAGCGAGACGAAATGTATAAAAACCGCCCGCTTGGAGAAAAAGATAGGGCATTGAGGTATGGCATGGGTTCGTCCAATACCATATGCTGATAATTGTTCAATTTGCCATTGCTGCGGTTAAAATCATACAATTGTAAATGGTTTATATGGTCAAAATGGGCAAATTTACTCCCATCTGGGCTGAACGACATTTGCGGATAAGTATAAACAGTTAGATCTGCCCCAATTGATTGAGAGTCAATTGTTACGATACCACTATTCGAAAGTAAAACACGGTAGTATTTCTTCCCTGTTTTACTGAGTGTTAATATCCACCAATCTGAATTGTTTTCATGTCTTACCGCTTGAACACTGCCTTGCAATAGGCTTGAAAGTAAAATTTGATTTTTGAGTGTCACTTCTCCAAATCCACCGTTCAAAGACATGTCAACAATCGAATAATAAAGTTTAATCCTTGAACTAGGAGATGTTTCGAATAATTCATTAGCTTGGTGTAATAAAAAATAAATATTTGTGTCAATTGTTGGTAAAGCCATAAGGCCTCCTGAAATGATATATCCGTTATCTGGGCAATAAAGGTCGTAAATAACGCTAGGATTTAAATGATTTCCGTTAGGCATTATTTCATGGTTTCTGTTCTTGATATAGCATCCATTAGAGTAGAACAACAATTTGCCTTGCTTGTCGGAGCAGCTTGCGTTGCCATATGAAAATTGTGAATCTATCGAATCACTAATGATTTGAAGACTTCCTTCATTGAAATCAAATACGTTCATGCAGTGCAAGGGGTACGCATCAACACTATACTGCATGCCCATCAGCCAAACATAGTCATGCTTGAATTGAGAAAAAAGACTTAACGCATGGCCAACAAAAATCAGAGACAATATCCATTTCATAGCATAGATTTTTTAAAAGACAGCCCATTGGCCTAACCAATGAGTTGCCTTTGTTGACATTATTTTGAAATGATTAACTTACCGTTACCCACTATGCCGCCCGCTGCTTGCACCCTCCAAAAATACATCCCCTCGCCCAGCCCATGCAGTGAAAAAGATTGCAGTCCCGCCGAAATGGGCCACTGCCGTGCCACCTGGCCCATAGCATTGAACAAACAGAGCTTTGCTGTTTTTGAATAGGGGAAATTGTATTCCAGATATATGTCCTCGCTTGCCGGGTTCGGCCACACCCTCACCGCCTCCTCCTTGGGCGGCGGCTCGTACCCGCTCGATACAAACACGATATTGCTGTCGCAAACAGGATACCCCGAACCGAGGCGGTAGTGCGGGAAATTGGGGATGGAGTAGTTCACTTTACAGGGTAGCGGCAGCCCCCGCTGCTCGAAATTGCAGGCCGTGCCAAGCTCATCGGGGTTGTGTATGATGTGCATATAGGCCACTGGGCCATTGGAGGTCATGTAGATACGGCAGTCGGGGCCGAGGCGCATTTGTTGGAAATAAACAGGGAACAGAAGGTTGAAAAATTCATAGACAAAGCCGTCCCATTCGCCTATCAGCGTTTTAGAGGCTAATAGGTCTGGCGCTTCAAGGTCAAGCTGCCAAAGCCTTTCGTAGTTTGACAAATAGAGTCGCTTTGAATTTGGGGAAAAGGCGAGGCCACATACAGAGAATGAAGGAGTATCAATTTCCAACTGCTTATAATCGCTCAACAATCCGGTGTTGCGGTCGAAGTCGAACAGCATCAACTGGTCCATGAAATCGTACTTTGCGAACTTGGTGCCGTCAGGGGAAAAGGCTGGTTGACCACCACCGTTCAAGGAAAGTACATTTCCAATAATTTGAGAGTCCACCTCAGATATGCCATTTGACGTTAGCAAGACTCTATAATACTTATTTCCTCCTTCTTCCATTGACATTAACCACCAATCCTCATTGTTGGAATGTCTTACTGCTTGCAAGCCTGTGTATTGGATGCTTTTTAGCACTACTTGATTTTTTAAAGTAACATCCCCCAACCCATTATTCAAGGACATATCAACAACTGAAAAGTATAACCTATTAACTCTAACAAATGGTGATTCATCGAAATAGGCAAATGCTTGGTGAAACACATAATACAATTCGGACTGGTTAGGTGCTGGGAGTATGATTATCCCTCCCAAAGTCGAATACCCACCATCTGGGCAGTTGTTATCGTATGCAGGCCCTGGGTTAAGTATATCGCCATTCGGCATAATTTCATGCTCTCTATTTTTTACGTCACATCCATTTGAATAAAATAATAAATCCCCATCCACATCTGATATGCTTGCGTTGGCAGCGTACATAGGGTAACCAACTGATAGTTTCTCAATACTTAATTCTCCTTGTTCAAAACTTAACAAGTTCATGCAATTGATTGGATAGACATCAGGGTTTGGGTCTTGTTCTACCCCAATCAACCAATTGTAGTCATGCTTTCCTTGTGAATACCCAATAAGTGGAAGAACTAACAAAGTGTAAAGGATTAGCTTTTTCATAGCTTTAATGAAAAGTAAAGGTGGACGGAGTCATCCGTCCACCTTTCACAGTTAAGCAATTACCTGTTGACAATGAACAATTTCGTGCTATTGCCAATAGGGGTTGTTAAAGAAATAATGTACGTGCCAACGGAAAGATTGGATAAATCTACCGGTACTGACTTGGTTTCTTTGGTAAGCATTTCGGAATATACAACTGTCCCAAGAATGCCCATGATTGAAAGCTCCCCATCCGATTCGAGTTCCTCATTAAGCTCAATTATAGTAAACTCATTTGCAGGATTGGGATAGGCATTGAAGGATAGTTCGACAGTTTCTGAAGAAATTGGCCCTTGTATGTATTGGGCGCCATTGCCCATACCACAAGCTGAATAATCATTGTAAACAATTTCATTGCCCAGCAAAGCCCTTGCCATATAAACACCTTCACCACCTTCCAGAGGGCATTGAATGGCAATTGGCGTAAGGTCGGCCACCTGCTGCGTAGTAAGTTCTGTCTGGTTATTGGCAATGTTTTCAAGCATTATCCTGTTCGCAGTTTTCTGGTTTGTCTCAAAAATTGTTGAAACGGAAATGGCTGCATTGCTTGCCAACAATTGCGAGGCCGCAGCCGTCCTTGCCGCCAGCATGGTATTTTCAACACCCTGTGCTTGACCCGCAACCATTGCTATCTCTGCTTGCTTTGCGCTCCGCTGTGCAAGCAAGGTCGAATTGTTCGGCTGTGAAATCAAACCGTCTTCAATAACTTTCGCTTCGTCGAACTTCGTTTTCATGCTTGACATATAGATGCCCAATTGCGCTCTTTGGCTGGCATCACCCGCCAGCATGGTATTGATAGTGGTCTGCATGTCCTCGAATTTGCCAATCGTGGTACTTGCCTGATTGGTCAAGAAGGTCGCATAGACAGAGCCAATAGGTGCTTGCGATGGGTTGTCAATTAGAAAATGGTACAATTGCCGCTTGGCTGTCCAGTTTTCGGCAGCAAAGGTGCCGATGCTCAGGCTACCCGTCGCCAGTCCTTGCTCTAAAGTGCTGAGTTGACCGTTGGCAAGTCCGCTGTTGGCACCTTGTGGGCAAGTATATGGGTCACCAGATTCATCATCAAAAAAATTCGTGTTCGGCACAAAGGTTTTTTGAGTGGTATAATAGCCTGCTCCATCGCTAAAATCCACCTCATGCTGAGAATCAAATACTTCATTAAAGAGTTGGCTATAATGAATCGCCCCCCACCCCGTAGCAGCGGGGTCAGTGCTCCAGGTATTCCCCCTGTGGCTTTGCCTGCCCGTGAAGCCACCGAGGTTCGGGCTGCCCGGTGCGCCGCCATTGCCCACCTGCAGGCCGTGGAAGAAGTTGTTGAAGTCGTTGCCCTTGATGTCGGAGAAGTCGTTCGGCCCAGCGAACCACAGCCCCGTGCGGGTGCCGTCGAAGATGTTGCAGCCGTACTCGCCGCCGCTCGACTGACCCACGGCGATGCCGTACTGTAGGTTGACCTGGCTGCTGGCGGTCAGGAAGTTTCCCAGCAGGTCATTAGCTCCGCCACCGTTCACCGAGATGCCGTAGCCTTCCTGCGGGTTGATGAGGGTCACATAGTTCCCACTGGCCTCCACCCCGTTGTTGTTCAGCATGTCCATCCCGAAGGTGGCGTCCATCACGTCCACGATGTTGCCGTTCATGCGCAGCCACGAGGCCCCGCCCTTTGCTGCTGTTGATGGAGTTGATGCCCCGCCCGGCAGTGTTGTAGTCCATCGTGATGAAGTTGTTGTCGATGTTGGACCGGGTGAGGGGGCGCAGGCCGGAGACCAATATGCCGTTGTCCTTGGCGGCTATCTCGTTGTCGAAGATGAAAGCATCCTTGTTGTTCAGGTTGAGGGACCTCACGCCGCTCGTGACGCTCCTCATGCCGTTCGACCGGGAATAGACGTTCACGCCAAAGGTGAGGATGCCCGTGGGCACGTTGTGGAAGGTTGGGGCGGCGAGGGTCTTGCCCTTGCCCACCTGGTACAACTGGTGCCCATTGCCCACGAGGCGGATGCCCACGTTGTTGAGGTTGCCGAACTCGTCGTAGGAGGTGAACAGGTTGGTGTTCTGCGCATAGATGCCGTAGTCCATCTTCTTGTAGGTGTTGTTGGTCAGCACGGCGACGTAGAGGCTGTTGAGGTCCAGCCCCGCAAAGCCGTTGCCCATCAGGGGCTTTTTGAGCTTGTCCACCTCGAAGCTGTTGAAGCCGACGTTGAGGCCCAGGTTGTTGGTGCCGCCCAAGTGGGGCACCTTGATGCCCGTGCGGTTGTTGAGGAACTTGGTGTTGGTGGCGTTCACCGTGGAGCCGCTCTTGGCGGTGACGCCCACCTCGGCGTCCTCGAAGATGGAGGTGGCCTGGCTGCCGCCCGTGACGGTCAGGCTGGCGCCGGCCTCCACGGTGATGCCCTTCCAGGCCTGCTCGCAGCCATAGACATGTTCGTTGGTGAACTTGAGATGCCCTGATTCCACGATGATATTGGCATCGGGGTGGCCCAGCAGGAAGTTGTTCGCAAAGAACTCATAGTCGGTGTCGGCTATGAGCGTGCCCTTCAAGAGGTACTGGCCGGGGGTATAGGAGCCGTCGGGCAGTATGCTATCGTCAATGAGGTCTTGGATGCGCTTTGTCTCCCCCACGTCCGCCAAGACCCGGGCAAAGCTCGGTTCGTATGGCCAGATACGGTCGATACCGGAGCAGACGACCGTGTTGGCGCAGACACGGAAATAGGCGGCCGCCCGGCCCAGTAGGAAGCTCACGGTGGTCACACCTACCTTGAATGTCCGTGTTTGGCCTGCTGGAATGGTGAGGCCAGTTGCCCGGAACCAGACATGGTCCGAAGCTAGGACGTTATCCTGGCCTGGGCACAGGTCGCAGGTGAAGTTGAAAGGAGGAGTGGTGGGCAAAAAGTCGCCGGGGTCGGTGACGGTCATGAAGGTTGGGAGGACGAACAGGTCGAGGTTGACATCTGTGATGTCCTCCTGGATGGTGTTCGACACGATGAACTCGATCTGGAACTGGGTACAGCCCGCAATGGGGTTGGTGTTGGTGTACCGCACCACCTTGGAAATCCCAAATGGCTGGGCAATGGCCGACGGGGCTGCTGCACAAATTAGGAACATCGCAATTAACAGGTTTTGTAGCACAGGCTTCATGGAAAACCTGGGCGTGGACAGGGAGCGTATGGACGGTTCCCCCGCCAAAGCTAAACTTTTCGGTTCAATGTGCTGTCGAGAATTCATGGCTTTGTATTTTGGCCGATAAAGGCCGATTAATGTTTTCCCCCGGTTGGTCTGGCGGCCGGGGATTCCCGCCAATATGTGGGCTGAAGCAAATACCACCTGCCTAACCATTGGGTACTAAGTAGGAGATTCCGAAAGCCGGATTTCCTGCCAAATGGCATTGAATGAGCTTTGTTCCAGTCATATTCTATTCGCAAATGGAGCAATCTTAAGCAATGAACAACCCATCGGCGGCATTGCCCTCCGTTGCCCCAGCACCAAAATGGACATGAAGCACCTGCCAAGGCGCACCATGCGCCAGGACTATTTCATTTTTTGGATTCCGATTCTAAAGAGAATTTGTAGCTTTGTAGCTTAAGTAGGCCAACGAATGATAATTACAAAAGTCCAGTAAATAGTCTCAACAGCAAATTACGCTACTGTACACTTTTATGAGAAAACACCAGTTCCCTCGGATTATAGTGGCTTTTTGCCAAGATTTCCAGCAAAAACCCCATCAAGTCGGTCAAAACGTGCAGCATATTCTTTAAGTTGTCAAACCCAAGCCGGAACAAAGAGATGGACCTCGCCTTTTTGTCCCGGTAATTTTTCAGGCAATAGGCTTCACTCCCTCTTTATCAGGCCGTTCAGCAGCGAGAATACGTAGGCAACCGCTGCCAGCGCCATGAGGAGCTGCACCTTTTCCAAGTTCTTGAAGTTCAGGTCCTCCATGTTGAACCCGTTGGTCTTGCAATGGAGGAAGAATACCTCGATGCCCCACCGCTTTCGGTAGGCCTCGCTGATTTTGGCGGCATCGGCCATGTCCGACAGCAGTACGACGAACTCGTCCGTGCCCCTTTCGACTACCAGTATTGGGGAACACTACATAGGTGTAGGTGTACCTCAGTATCTCGATGCTGGCCTTGAAGAAGCCGTCACGCCTGAGCCTCCTGCGGATGTGCCCGTCCGTCTTGGCCACCGTTTTCTTGATGGAGGCCGCCACGAGGCCCAGGTAGTCCTGGTGGCGGAGCCGGATGACGAAGGAGAACCCACATGCCCTCAAGAAGTGGAACCACTCCGCCCCGATGAACTCCCTGTCCGCCAACACGCTGATTTTCAAGGGAGTTGAACGGTCGCCACGCCTTCTGGAACCGCCCCATCAGCGCCTTGCGCTCTTCCAATGCTGCTGTTGCCTTTCTGGCCAGTGGCTTCCAAACGATGGGCACGAAGCAGCCGTTTGGGAGCAACAGGCCGATGAACAGCACGTTGATGTCAATGCCGCCGAGCTTCCAGTTCGTCCTGTCCATCACGAGGAAGGCCTCCGTCCGCAGGCCGCTCATGCTGATAATCAGCCAAGCGATGCCCATGCAGAAACCGTCAATCCACTTCATCTTGAAGAAGCGAATGAACTGCTTGTAAATGCTTTCCAGCTTGAGGTTCCGGCGCTGGAGGATAGCCCCGGCCTCTGCTCGGCACTTGTAAAGGCAGACCGTGCGGCAGCGGATGATGCAGTGGACTATCAGCAGGAAATTTTTCAGCACGTCCTTGCGCCAACCAGGGAAAACTGCTTAATTTCGTCAACTTGAAGGAGTTGGGTCGTCATAGTGAATTGTTTTTAGTCAATCCAAAGATACTATGACTCACCTAATTCCTTCTTTTTCAGGCACTTACATTAAAGTGTCCAGTAGCGTAACAGCAAATAATAAACATGCATAAATTATGCAATTCGACGCATAAGTTATGCAAAAATGGCAAGCTATGAATATCGGCCCTAAAATCAGGAAACTAAGGGAGCTGTTTGGCTACAAACAAGACTTTGTGGCCAAATGGATAAAAATGCACCAAAGCACTTATTGCAGGATGGAAAAATTCAAAATGAAAGAAAAAATGAAAGGAGATACCTTGGAGAAATTGGCAGACCTGTACAAGGTCGAGCCTGACGATATTTTGAATTTTGATGAAAAGTTCTTCGTCAATATACATGAGCAAAACAACCAAACAGGAGGGGTCATCATTAACAAGTACCCTGATGAGTTGTTTGCTGCCCAAGAGGCGAGCCGCAAGGCGTTAGAAGCAACCGTGGAGGCGCAGGCGCTCACCTTAAAAGTGTTGGAGGCCAAAATCAAGGCGCTGGAAGAAGAGAACATGGCACTGAAGGCCTTGTCGAACAAAGGCGGTCAACAATAAGCACCGCTGGCACAGGGTTTCCCTTCAAAATCCAAAAAGCAAAAACGCTCCTTACAGTCACCGGCTGGCGCAGGGCCTGATATTGGTCGTAGTGATGTTGCAGGGAACGGATGATTTGTTCAAAAGCTTCGCTCCAAGGGTTCTCCATTGAAATCGTGGATGGCTAAAGCGACGAGTCGCAATGCTCCTTTATGGCATCAATAATACGCCAATATCTCCTCCAACAACGCCTCCATATTCGACCCATCAAAAGCATCATAAGAAACATCGAAAATAGCTGGGTTTACTGCCAATTTGCCCGATTTAGGTTGCGAGCATATACCGATATACCCGTCCTCTTCCGTTTCATCGAATTTAAAACTAAAAACATATAGCCATAATTCTTGGCCTTGGTGTATATGTTTCCTTTTTTCGATGATTTTAAAATCTGAAACGCTTTCTATCTCGCCATCCATCAGGTTGGGAATACCACCTTGTATATAGGTTTCAAGATCGAGCATCTTGCTGGGGATTTTGTCCAACCAGCCTTCCAGGTTGAGGGTTTCCAGCAGGGAATGCCAAGCATATGGCATGTCGTGGATTTTTTTCAGCGTTGTTTTGTCCACTTTTTCCCCTTGCCGGAGCAGGCCAGTAACCACGGCATTGAGCACCCATGCATCCGGCAGGGCCTGCATTTTTTCAATAAATCCACCGAGCCAGAAGCGGGGTCAGGCACCCGGCGATGTCCAGCAGGTTGATGAAGTCCCAGCGGTCTTCCCATAGTTCCAATGAATCGGCCCCGGCGAGCAGGCGGTTGGCATCCGATATGACCCAGGCATCCTTTACGATGTCGGCTGCGTAGGGGTGGAAGCCGGAGCGGTCGTCCCATTTGGCATTGATGCTGTTCGATATGGCATTGTAAACCATATAATTGTAAGCAGGGTGCTTGCGCAATGGGAACAGCCGGGGAAGCAGTTCCAGCACCAATGCCGAGTCTTGGATTAAAAAATTCCAGGTCGCCCATAGAATGGAATGTCCAGCCCAAGCGGTGTCAACGGTGGGCGCAAGCTCGAAGTAGGCATTGTATGCGGCGCTGTCCTGCATGGAGAGCATGACCTGCAAGGCGTTCCTTTGGCAGTCCGCATGGCCTTGTTGTCGTGGAAATACGCCACCAAAAAAGGCGGCAGTCGCTCGTCCTTCCTGTCTTCAAGATTACTGGTGAGCATTCCGTGCGTACTGCCCCAGGCATCGTGTCCCAAGGCATTGGCTTTCGCAAGGCGTTGAAAATGGCGGTCAGGTCTTCGTCTTGGAACTCGTGTTCGTAGAGTACATCCTTAGCCTGCTGCGCAATGAGGGGTGTCTTCGGAGGCCAAGTCGCCGAGCAGTAGTTGGCTGGTTTCCCGTTTCAGCAATGCGCCTGTCCATTGCCTTGGCTTGGAAGGAATTGAAAACGCCCAAGCCAGTTCGCCCGTATCAGGTGCTGCTTTGTTGACAATCAGTTCATACGTGCCCGTGTCTGTCAGTACGACCAAGTGCTCCGGTGAAGTTCAGGTTTGCCGTGTCGTTTGCCGTAAGGTAAGCCGGGCATGGAACCGAACAAGGTATCCTTGACCGCATAGGTGCTGTCCTCCGCCAAGTTTTGGCGGTAGTTGATCAGAAAACTGTCTGGGTGCTTCCGTCTCAAAATATTCTAAAAAAAATGGTTTCACCAAGATGTAGTTATTGATGCCAACGTATCACCGGACGAGTAGCTAAAGGTTGTCTCCGCCACACTGGTATCCACGTTTAAGAAAAAATGATAGCCGCTGGGCAAAGCCAGCGTGCAGCCGATTTCGGGAAGCTCGATAGGCCGCGCGGGCGACTGCTTTAAAGGAAGCAGCCGAACTGACTTGAAAAATGCCTGGCTCGATGAATCGCTGGTGCTGGACTGCGTGGTGGCGAAGGTGTAAAACCGGCGCCCGCACCAGTGCTTTGCACGTTGATATAGCTCCCCTTGTCCGGTATTTGGAGGCACGCCCAAAACCATCCACATACACGGTGCGGCTTTCGCCAATTTGCGGCCCCCACTGTCGTTCGTAATTCTCGATGGCCGTGTTGAAAACGGCCTGTTTATCCGTAAAAACCAGCGAAGGAGGATAGTCAAACACCGCAATGGTGTACTCCCGGCCAGAACGCAAGTCCATGGCAATATAGAGTTTTGTCGTCATGGTATTGCCTTCGTCCAATTGTTGCCTTGCCCAATGAACCTGGGGTTCCGCAGGCAAGTGCGCCGAGAAGCCCCGCTCCTCATCCATGAAGGTTAGCTGTTTCGGGATTGGTTTATTTGCTTCAAAAGGTTGTCGGCCACGCCCGTGAACGAGGCTTGCACCTTGCGCACTTTGTACCCTTTGTTGCGCAGCAAGGCCAACATGCCATCTTCGCCGGGCGGCGCCGTGCCCGGCGCAAAAAATGGACTGCTGCTTGCCGAGTCCAATCATCCTTTCCACCATGCGCACGTTGCGGTTTGTCAACAGTTCTTGGCGGTAGTTTTCGTTGGGAAAACGCTCGTTGACCATCCCCCTGATTGCGTCAAGGTCCCCTTTTCGGTAGGTTTCTATGAGGTCGTTCAAGCTGACCGGCGGCTTTGGGTTGGAAACAGTTGTGTCCTCAAAGATTTCAAAACGCCTTGGTGAGGTCGCTGTACTCGCTCATTCGTTCCAGTCCGAACATGTTCTTACCCTTATCGCAAGCAGTAGGCAAATAGGGTCAGGTCGAGAATCTGGGGCCTTTCTTTGAAAAATGGCATTTTTTGATGCCTTTGAGCATCTGTTCCACGAGCTTGATTTTTCGACTTCAGCTCATCCATGCTGGTGTTGGTCTTTCGCCTCAGCAGGTCTTCCACCTCCTCGTATGCCTCTTCGCTGAGGGTTTCCCGCAGTTCGTTGAAAGTGTCCCGGTCGTTCAAGGTGGAGGTTGATGACGTAGTTCAGGCGGAATCGGGGTGTACCTCCATTGCGAAAGCTTCCCGGATTCGATGGCCAGCAGTGCCGAGTCACAGCTCGGAAACCCGCTCATCTCGCAGGTGAAAGTGAAGAGTAGCAGCTTTGGGGAGGTCATTCCTGAAATTTCCCAGAGAAGGGCATATTCCGGTTTGGCAATTTGAACCGCTTCGTTGTTGCGAGGCAAAATGCAGCTATTAAGCAGCAAAAGCGAAGGAGCTTGGACTGTGATGAGATATGGGCTTTTTTAAATTGAACATATACTAAAACCCCGTTGACTTACTGGGGGCAAAACTTAGAAACTGTTTTAAAACCTGACGAGACAGAAATGCCAGGATTATGAGCGGCAGACGAAGAGAAATTTTCATGGGATAGTGGATCCTATCGCTTGGAAAATTTGTCAGCTATGTCGCCAAGGTGGCGTTTATGGAACCCAAATCAAACTAAAAAAGTTCTTACTCTTCATGACCGTTTCGATTACGACCGGGCACATCAACATCGCATTTGGCATGGCTGTGAGTGCCTCCAAATGGTGAGCGCATCGGCAAGTTCCGATGAGGTCAGCAGCCCCCGCTCCGAATTTTCCGGCAGGTAATGTTCAGGAAAGTATTGGGCCATTCCCAAGTCAGGTCGCTGGGTTTTGGCCAATTTGGAAATGGTGCGGGTGTACAGTACTTCCATGCCGAGCCGTTTCTGCCATGCCCGGCACGAGGCGCCTGACGTCAAGCCGCCGGACTGCTCATGCTTCATGGAGCGGTAGCAGGCGGCGATGCCTTTTTGAGGCCGGGCAATGGCGGCTCGGACTGGAACACCGACCAAAATGCAAATACTCCTGCACGACCATGCGGCCACCGGGCTTGAGGGGCTCCGCACCATGGCCAGCACTTGCTCCGGGTTGGGCGACCCAAGCCAACGCCCAGCGGCAAACTGCACCGTCGAGGCTGTCGGTTGGAGCCGCATATCGTCGAAATACGGTTCTGCAACTCAAAGTTCAGCCCAAGCATTTCAGCGTGTTTTCCAGGAACCCAATATAATTGGCTGAAAGGTCAACCCCCATCACCTTGCCCCGGTCGCCGACCATATAGGCCAATTCGGTGATGTGCAGAAACCAGGGCCGCAGCCTAGATCGAGCAGGTAGGTGGCCAGCTTGGAAGCCGCCAAGTTCCCATCCACGTCGGGCCTCTGGCCCAAACTTGGTGCTGGAGGCCGGAGTCGGTGCAACTCGGTCTGCTCATGGAGAGTATGTAAGCGTTTTTTCTTGAATTGACATGATGCTGGATACATGATGTTGGATGGCGGACGTTTGCTATAGGCTTCCCGCCGCAAATTCACTGCAAATGTAAAACAACCATTTGCTCGTGCTACTTGCCACCTTTAAAGACAACCTAATGACCGTCCTCCATTTCACCTCGCAACCGTCGCCTATTACCTGCTGCACAGCCTGCTGGCCGCCGATGGCGTTAAAGCTGGTTTGAGCCGCCTGTTGCCAGCCCGATATTTACCGTTTGGCATACAACGTGCTGGCCGTGCTGCTGTTGGCTACCTCACTTATCCTGTATTTTATGGTGGAGAAAAAAGCCGCTCTGGCCGCTCAACAAGCTGCTTGATATTCGGCGGTGGCATCCTTTGCATTTTTGGCGTGAATTGGGTGGTGCAGGCATTTTCAAAATACGACATTGGTGAGTTCA
>JADKBS010000017.1 GCA_016714985.1 Saprospiraceae bacterium
GGCTTGCCTATGTTCTTCTGAGCAAAGCAACGGTAAATTCATGCCCAGAACATAGTCGTCAAGTTCCTCTTCTACCGTTCCGAGTTTTGAAATAAAATCAGTCTTAGTTTTGGCCGACATGCTGCCCTATAATTTGCAGCACAGGATTAGACTTACTGCGCACAATTTGGTTTCTATCGTCCTGCAACCGGGCGTATCCGGTAAAGATTCACCAAATTTCACAATGGAGACAGCAAATCGTTTTAACCTTTCTTGGAGTTCCTTATCCGTCACTAGTGTTTATTTGAGTCATTAATTTGCCACAACAAACCCCATCAATCGCCAATTTAGCAGCCCGCAATCCGCAATACGTTAATCCGCACATACGTTAATCCGCAATCGTTTATTCCCCAAATCAAATCATATTCTCACCAACTCCAAGTACTTATTGACCGTGTTCATGGACAAATCCTCGGGGCGGGTGAGGATGGTCTGGATGCCGTGCTGCCGCAATACATGGGCAATGGCTGATTTCTCGGCGAGGTAGTTCTGCGCCATTGTTTGGGTATAAATTCCTTCCACGGTCTTTGCCTCTTCCTTCACAAAGTCCTGAATCTCCGTGTTTTCAAAGAAGATGACCACCAATAGGTGAAAATTGTTGATGCGCCGAAGGTGGGGCAGCACCCGCTCCAGGGCGTACATGCTCTCGAAATTGGTGTAGAGCAGGATGAGGCTACGGCCATTGATGAGCTTGCGGGCGATGTGGTAGAGCAGTTCGTAGTTGGCTTCCAGCGGGCGCTCTTTTTCGTTGTAAAGGGCATGGAGAATTTTGTTCAACTGGTTCGCCTTGCGGTCGGCCTTGATGGTGGAGCCGATTTTATCGGAAAAGGTGATGAGGCCCGCCTTGTCATTTTTTTCAGGGCGATGTTGGAAATGGCGAGGCTCGTGTTGATGGCATAATCGAGGAGGCTGAGGCCGTTGAAGGGCATCTTCATGGAGCGGCTCTCTTGTCAATCAGGCAATAGACCTGCTGGGAGCGCCTCATCCTCGTCACTAGTTCTACTCATGAGATTGCCCTGGCGGCTGGGTGGCTTTCCAGTTGATGCTGCGGTAATCGTCGCCAAGCACGTAGTTTTTTATCTGGTCGGAACTCGAGCTGTGGCCCGATTCGCCCGGATTTTTACGAAGCCCACCCGGAAAGCCGTCACCCGGTTGAAGGCCAACGGTTCATAGTGCTTCATTTTGCAAGACGGAGGGAAAACTTAAGACTTCCATAGGCTGGGCCGACTGGAAGCGGGCGCTGCACCAGCCCCTAGTTTTGTTCCGCAAAAATGCCGGCCACGCCAAACCGTACTCCCCACGGGTGAGCGGCCTTAGCTCACAGGCCCAAAACGAGCGCTGCTCCCCTGCAATTCAAAGCCAGCGCCCGCTCGAAATCCCTGACCTTGAACTGCACCGGCAACCCGTCCACCACTCGTCAGCCTGAGCGGGTGCGGCGATTGGTTTTGAGGTTCAGCACCACTTTGTTCTCATCACTCAAAGAGAGCAGGGCGGGCAGGTTCGCTCCGCCGTCACGCTTATTTTTTGCCAAAAGGCCAAGGTTAATCCCACCAAGGTCAGGATGGCCGCCAGGCAGAAAAAACCAATGGCCACGGGGGTAAATACTAAGACGGCATAGCCCAGCACAAACAGCACCGTGGACGAGCCGAAAAGGTAAAAAAAGCGGTTGGAGAGGTATAGGTTGCGCATATGGTATCGCTTTGAACGGATTTTGAGGCTAAGGTAGGGAATCGTTTTGAGTTGTTGATTTGAAGGAAGTTCATTGCTGCGCAACCTTTTCATTTTAGAACAAACAGGCATTTGGTCTGCGCAAGAAAACGCTCGATTTCCACAAGCTACCAAACTATTAGGGTAACGACTGTATCAACCCCCAATATTCCCTGATGCTGGAAATGGGAAAGATCTTATATTTGTCTTGAAGGATAAATATAAGACAGGCTTCTACTTTATCTTCCTAATCCATGAATCTTCTGAAAGCATCCTTTTATGAAAAGCGGCAAGAAAGGGATAGTCGCAAAGTTGCCTTTGGTATAGGGTTTGGAAGTCGCCAAGCCCTTTGCATTTTTTATCCTACCATGAAAAAAGTTTATACTTTATTGTTCTTCATTGCCGCTCAGGTTCAAATCGCTGCCCAAGCACCGGGCTTTAATTTTAGAACAACATGTGAGTTCACAAACACCAAGCTGTATAAAATCTGCATTGACAATGACACCATAGTAGGCTTGGGAACCAGCGAAGATAGTACTGGGGTAGTAAATGGTATTGTAATGATGAAATTTGATTCATTGGGCAATCTGTTGCATGCTAAACATCTTCAAGATTCATTGATTGGCCCTAATCCATTCTATATTAGGTATGGCTCTTTCATGAAGACCTCAGACAATGGCTACATCTTCAATGTCAACACCTTATCTTCTTATTACCCACTGGTTATCAAAACCGACCATTTTTTCAACCCTGTGTTTATCAAAAAATATGAAGTTGCGAACTATTATGCCTATTCTTATTGTGGGCTAGAGCCTCTGAGCGATGGATTCCTTTTGCATGGTACACTCACTAGGTCGGACAATTCCAAGGATGATGGTTTTGTTAGGAAAATTAGCCTTGAAGGAGAACCTGTATGGTTAACTGTAATAGGGAATACTAACTCGGATGAAGTTTTACATGACTTAGCGGTTAAGAATGACTCGACTTATGTAGTTGGATTTATCGGTGTATCCAATCAATCAGATGTTTATTCTTCCCTAAAAGTTCTAGATGTGAATGGCGTTGTAGCTCAAGATTGGAATTCCGAACCCGAATCGGAAATTGGGTATCTTCAGAAAATAATCAAAGCTGATGACACAGGCTACCTAACCTATGGCCTATATGTCACTGAATTGTTGCCACCAAATAACTCTGTAAAAATCGTAAAATCTACTTTTGCCAAATTAGATTTGGATTTTAATATAAAGCATTTAAAGCGTTACGGTAGGGAGGTTTGGATTGGTAGCGAAATAATGTTCTACGATTTTGAAGAAACGATAGACGGCAACTACATAGCCGCTGGCAGAACATCCATGGCCCTGCCAGACAACGGTCCTTCCTTCGCAAGGGGCTGGCTCATGAAGTTTTCTCATGAGGGAGATAGCATTTGGAGTAGGCAAGACACATCTGATGTCATGCCAATTAGTTACAACAACCGTCAAAGGCTTGGCGGCGTCGGCGTCCTCTCCTCCGGAAGCATCGTAGCAGGCGGCTACGTCACAAGGGCGGAGGACAACAGCAGCTACATCTGGCTCATCAAGACCACGAACGACGGCTGCATAGACACGCTGTACTGCGGGCTGGTGAGTGGCACAGAGGAAGTGCCTCATGTGGCAGATGTGCAGCAGGTCATTGTCTATCCGAATCCCGCCAGCGAGGTCGTCCATATCCAAGTCCCGGACATTAGTGGTAAAGCGTCCATGGAAATAAACGTTTTCGACTTGTCGGGGCAGCAGCGGAAGGTTATTTTTGCTGATACAGAAGGGGATTTGACCTTGCCTGTATCCGATTTGCCATCAGGCATTTATTTCATCTCGATAAAACTACCTGACGGGAGGGTTCAATATGGGAAGGTTTGTGTGGCGCATTGAACTGCAAGGATAAAACCCCGTCACTGCCGCAGCACCCTTTTGTAAACCGTCCTGTTTTCGGTGGTAATGGCAAATGTGTACATCCCTGCTGGCAAAAAGACAACTTCTATCAAGGCGATATGCGTTTCAGGAAAAACCACCCGCTGCCAGTGCCTGCCCTGCTGGTCATAAATGGAGATTTCACGGATGGCCTCCCGCTCGATGGCCACGCTGAGCTCATGCCCTTTGACGGGGTTGGGATAGACCTTTACCTCCGCTACATTTTCAAACTCAACATGAAGCACCTCGAAATAGGTTTCTTGCCCATCGAAGGCCATCTCTTTTAGGCGGTAATAGTTGCTGCCCATTGCTGGGAACGGGTCGGTGGCATGGTAAATCAACGGTTCATAACTGGTACCCGTACCATTCTGTCGGGAGATGGTCGTCCATTGCTGGCCATCGGTGCTTTTTGAAGCACATAAAAACTGGTGTTCACTTCCTGCGCCACCTCCCAATAGAGCCGCACGACTTCCTTCTCCACCCTCGCATAAAAGCTGGAAAGTTCGATGGGAAGTACCACATCGCAAACGGTGGAACCGGGGCCGCTCGTCGTGGTGCCGGAGGGGCATTGGTCGCAGATGGATTGGCCGGGATTGGCAGCAGTGAAGCCCACGGCGCACTCGATGCAGGCAGTTTCACCGGCCTGGTCTTGGTAGTGCCCAGGGGTGCAATTGTCGCAAGAAGCTGCTCCCGAGGCAGGTTGCACGGTGCCGGGCAGGCAGTTGAAACAAGTCGGCATGCCGTACTGGTCTTGGTAGCTGCCGGGGAGGCAGTTGTCGCAGAAAGTGGCACCGGGGTTGGCCTGAAAAGAACCGGGCGGACAGTCGAGGCAACCAGTCTGGGCAGGCAATGGTTGGTAGCCACCGGGCAGGCAGTCTTCGCAAGAGATGGCCCCAGGATCAAGGGAATAGGAGCCGGGGGCGCAGTCAATACAGTTGGTTGAACCAGTGGAAGGCTGGTAGGTGCCCGCCGAGCAACTAATACAACTGGAAGCGCCAGACGAGGGTTGGTAAGACCCTGTTTCGCAATTATCGCAGGCGCTTTGGCCAGCGTTGGCAGCGTAGGTGCCGGGCGAACAGTCGTCGCAGATGGATTGTCCTGTGTTGGCAGCATAAGTGCCGGGGTCGCAGTCGTCGCAAGAAAAAGAACCTGTGTCGGTTTGGTACTGGCCCATCGGGCAATCATTACAAACAGTAGCACCAGTGCTGGCTTGGAACTGCCCTGGCGGGCAATCGTCGCACCACGTTGTGCCGGGGTTGGCCTGGTATTGCCCTGCCTGGCAATCCACGCAATTATAGCCCAAGCCGTTGCCGAAATCGGGGTCATAGGTGCCGGCTGGGCATTGAACGCAGAATACCCCATCCCAGTATTCGCCGGGCAGGCATGGCTGCGCAATGGCGGACAAGGTGGATAAAAAGACAATGGCTAAAACAAGTGTCAATTTTGGATGCATGGCAGTTTTGATTTGATGAAAGGGATTTCTTTTTGTACGAAAACCACTGCATATTCCGCAATGCGGAAACACCAAACCGAGCTTTGTTCTGAATGCTATGATTTTAGTAAATGAATGGCGGTATTGGCAATGCGAAGCAAAATGGGAACCTTGTCTTTGGAAGGTATTTTATAAAAACCGCCAATCTGACTTGAGTAACCAAAACATATTCTACGACAGCCTGTTTTTTGCTATAAAAACAAAATAATGTTTTTATGAAAATTGGAATTCCAGAAACAGGTCAAAAACGGGTGGTGGTCGTTGGGGGTGGGTTTGGGGGCCTCGTGCTTGTTAACAAGCTGCGCAAGTCGGGTTATCAGGTCGTGTTGATTGACAAAAACAACTACCACCAGTTCCAGCCACTTTTTTACCAAGTGGCCACGGCAGGTTTGGAGCCTAGTTCCATCGTTTATCCGCTCCGAAAAATGTTCCAGCGGAACAAGGATGTGTTCATTCGGGTGACCGAAGTGACGGCTGTCCACCCTGCCGAGAATCGCATCAGTACCCCCCTCGGCGACCTCCGGTACGATTACCTCGTGCTGGCCACGGGCGTTGACACGAACTATTTTGGCAATGCTCAATTAGCCGCCAACGTCATCCCCATGAAGTCGGTGTCAGAGGCGCTTTACCTGCGCAATATCCTCTTCGCCGATTTTGAATCCGCCGTGACCGCCGAGGGCAACGAGCAGCAGCGCCTGCTCGACATCGTGGTGGTTGGTGGCGGCCCTACTGGCGTGGAAGTGGCCGGGGCTTTGGCCGAAATGCGCAAGCACGTCCTACCAAAGGATTACCCCGAAATAGACAGCTCACAGATTGACATCCACCTCATACAAGGCGCCAATCGCCTGCTCGATGGCATGACGGAAAAAGCCTCGGCTGCCGCCCTGCATTTCCTGCAAGAATTGGGCGTTCAAGTACGGCTGGGTACGTTCGTAAAGGATTTTGACGGCCAAACCCTCACCATGAGCGATGGCAGCCAACTCACTGCCAAAAAGGTAATCTGGGCAGCGGGCATCAGCGGCCAGCTTATGCATGGGATTCCTGCGGAAGCTTATGGCCCCGGCAAACGCCTGAAAGTCAATCGTTTCAACCAATTGGAAGGGTTTGAAAACATCTATGCCATTGGCGATAGCGCCTTGCTGGTGGACGATGCCTTCCCAAAGGGTCACCCACAAGTGGCGCAAGTGGCCATGCAAATGGGTGCCAACCTTGCCGAAAACCTTCAACGTGCCTTGGGGCAACTAGCTCCAAAGCCCTTCAATTACAAGGACTTAGGTTCGATGGCCACCATAGGGCGGAACAGGGCTGTGGTGGATTTACCCTTCTGGAAGTTCAACGGCGTTTTCGCATGGTACACTTGGCTCTTGGTCCACCTGCTCCAATTGATTGGTTTCAAAAACAAGCTTTTCGTCTTTTTCAACTGGGTATGGAGCTATCTGACCTATGACCAGTCATTGAGGTTGGTAATTAAGCCGAGGAAGGCAGGGGCATTACACACTTCTTTTCAAAACTGAAGACCATCAGCACTTCCGAGTTGAAGGATGCCTACGGCAATGTTTTCAAAATCGAAACGAAGGAATTGCCGAAGGTAAAACTCGTTGGAAGGCACATGAAAAACGTCCCATTGAGCTTTGCGGCGAGGTCATTGGACTTTCCGATGAAGGTGTTTGGGAATGGGTTGCTGCAGCGGTTCAATATGATATTGGACTACAAGAATGGCCTGGCGTATAGGAAGTCGAACGGGAATTGGGGAGCCGTATTTTCAAGTTAACGAAGTCCTTTGATTTTACGAATTTTGCAAAGCCTCCGTGCGACCCTGTAAGTTTTTTTGAGAATGACAAAGCGACAGACTCCGCTTTAAACAGGACAAGTTTCAAAGTTGAAATTGAACGACAACAACGACATACAAGACATCCGTGCCACCATTTGCATCGTGGGCGCTGGCCCTGCCGGTACTTATACCGCGCTGAGCTTGGCCAAGCAGGGCGTCCCCTCCCTGCTCATTGACAAAGCCGTGTTCCCTCGGGACAAAGCCTGCGGCGAGTCGCTCACCTCAGGCGTGATGCGTTGCCTGCAGCGAATTGACCCCACCCTGCTCCAAGACCCTGCTTTTACCAAAGCGAGGCAAGTGGTGAACGGGGTCAGGCTGTACGCCTACAATGGCAAAAACTTCTTCTTGCCCTATCGTTCGGAGGCCAATATTGCGCTCGGCATTGATTCCAGCATCGGCATCCGTCGGTTGGATTTGGACAATATTCTTTTGGATGTGGCAAAAAAACAGCCGCTCATCCAAGTGCTGGAAGGCGTCCACATCCAGTCAGTGGAGCGGGTTGGCGATGGACTGAAACTCAGCAGCAAGGACGGAGGCCACCAGATCATGACCGACCTTGTGGTGGTGGCAAACGGCTACAATTCCCGTCTCGTCAAGCAACTCACCCAATGGGACTGGGCGGATGAAACGGATGCCTGCGGCCTGACGGCCTTTTACCGGGACGTGGAGGGCCTGTCCGACAGCGAAATGGCTGAATGCTTTTTGATGGATGAACTGAAAACAGGTGCGATGTACGTCATGCCCGTCGGCAAGGGCGTTGTGAATGTGAACATCGCCATCCGAAACGATATAAGGAAACGCTACGACATCAACCTACGGGAGACACTGGCCGAGGTATTGGGCACCCATCCTGTGTTGAAAAAGCGCTTTGCAAATGCAAAACCCCTCGGCAAGCCGATGGGCAGCGGCTACCACCTTGGCACCCGGAAACGGCCCGTCAGTGGCGATAATTACCTGCTGGTAGGCGATGCGGGCGGCTTCAACGACGCCCTGACCGCCAACGGCATCGCCCATGCGATGGAGAGCGCCGATATTGCCGTGCGGCATATCCTGAAAAATTGGGAGGCACGGCAGTTCACGGCAGAGGCATTGAGGCAATTCGACAAAGAGGTTTACAGGAAATTCCGACAAAAAAGGCAGTTGGGCTTCCTATCCACGCCCATGATGACCCACCCGAAGCTGTTCAGGTGGTTTGCCAACGTCAGCTTTGGGTTCAGCGGCGGGAGCGAGACCCTCGGCAAGCTGATGTACGCCAAGAACGTCTGGCGGGTGCTGGCGTCGCCGTCGTTTCACTTTAGCTTGCTGAAAATGGTAGGGGAAAAGGTGGTGATTGGCTTCAAGACCAAATTTGGTAAAGTGGCAGATGCGGGAGCATGACTGAGGAGCATGCTCAGCAGCAGTAGCCTGGCCTACAACATTCCGTTTTTCCTACCTTTGCCGCCCAAAGGAAACCTCAATTCTTTCCAAGTAAAAATTCATAACTACTTAGCAAGGGGTGTTTTTTTGGGAAAATTTTCAATTTTCCCAAAAAAACACCCAAAAATGTGGGAGGAGAGAGAAAAAATTTCATTTTTTCTCTCCTCCCACACCCTCCTTAGTAGTTATAAAAATTCAATTCAATGAAAAAATCATTTTACCATTTTCTGCTCGCTGGCCTTGCGCTGATTGTCCTTGCTGCCTGCGGCAACAAGCCAAAGGAAGCCGCCGCCAACGAAGCCCCAGCTGAAACTCCTGCCGCCTCACCTTCAGACCCACGTTTTGATCTGCCGGTCGTAGCAGAGTTACCTGAAGGCACTGGTGCCACCGCCCCTCCTACCACCCCCGAACAAGCTAGCTTTGAAGAATACGCAGCCTTTTACGAAGGTGTTTTGCCCTGCAAGGACTGTGACGGCATCAAGGTGACCCTGCTGCTGAACGCCGACAAATACAGGAGCTACAACCTGAAGGAAGAGCATCTCGGAAAAAGCAATGCGCCAATTATGGAAAAAACAGGCACCTGGAGCGTCAAGGACGGCATCATCGGCCTGGCCTACGGCGCAGACATCGTAAAGTACCAAAGCAGTGCTAAAGGGCTGCTCCAATTGGACAAGAATGGCAAGCCAATGGATGATAAAAAGCATTTTTTAAAGAAATTGTAAGCGGGAATTGAAGCAGGGTTTCGGCTGTTCGGCACATGTATCTATTTGCCACCATTGCATTTTGATGCAAACGTCCTTTATGAAACATCGCCTGCTTCTCCTTTTCTCAATTCTTGCTTCGCAAATTTTCGCTCAATCCCCCAACCTCGTCCTCAACCCAAGTTTCGAGGAGGTCAAGGCCAACCAATCAAAGCCTGCATGCACCTACGCATCCGGGCCATACGCCTTTTCTAATCCATTGAAAAACTGGAGTACCTTCCCCGATTGCACGCCCGACCTTGTTGTTTGGAACGATAGCTGCCATTTCCCAAAACCACATACAGGCAACAATGAAGTGGGCATCATCACCTACCTGCCCGCCTTGGACATGGGCAAAAGCATTGATTTTCACGAGTTTATACAAGGCCGGCTGGCAAAACCACTTACCAAAGGAAAGGAATACACTTTCGCCTTTTATGTGCAATTGGGCAAGGCCGCTGGCGAACACCATATCAAAACATTGAACCAAGGCATGAAAACCATCCAAGTGATTCCCGTCGCAGCAGGCAGCCTTGGCGTTTGGTTCACCGATTACGAGGAAAAGACCATGGCGCTCGATGTGGCTTTCCCGCAATTGGTTTGGTACGACCCCATCGTGACGAAGCATGGCGAATGGCTACTGCTGAGCAAGAATTTCAAGGCGGACAGGGCCTACACCCATTTCACCATCGGTAATTTCACAACGGACAACAACACTGCCACCAACCTCCCAAACAGCGCCGAGGTTGACGAATTCAACACCGTGAACAAGAGCTGGCAAACGAAAAAGCGGCGGGTTGGCTACTATTTGCTCGATGACTTCTACTTGGGCGAGGGGCCACCACCCGCACCTGCTTTGAGCATCGTGGAGGATTTAAAAAAGAACAATGCTTATATTTTTAAAAACGTCAATTTCGAATCAGGCAAATGGGATTTATTGCCGGAGGCAATGCCTGAATTAAATTCCTTATTGGAGTATTTAAAAAGCAACCCCAGTCTCAGCGTTGAAATTGGTGGACATACGGATAACGTGGGCAACGACGAGGCCAACCGCTCCCTCTCCGAAAAGCGGGCCGAGGCAGTGGCAAACTATTTGATTTCCAAGGGCATAAGCGCAAAAAACGTGAGCGCAAAAGGCTATGGGGAAAGCAAGCCCACCGCTTCCAATGATAATGAAAATGGGCGGTTGGCGAACAGGCGGGTGGAGTGCAAGGTAATTTGAGCACTTATATAGCTCACGCCGTCAAGTTTTGTGCATGAGGCCCTTGGTTGATAAGGGTTGATAATGGTTGATGGTTGATTATCAACCATTATCAACTTCATCAACCGTTATCAACCATGCACAATATTTGGCGGTGCGCAGTATAATCCTGCCAATAATATCAATCATCTACTCACCAAAAATTTTCGAGTTACTACCCCATCGACAGTTGTCAATCTCATCAAATAAACACCACATGGTTCTGCCGACAAGTCAAATTTGATGGCGTTATTGGTCGAGATGGCAGTGTGGTGCTGGATTTCACGGCCAGTTATGTCCAAAATGGAAACCTGTATGGCTGCCGCCTGTTCAAAGACTATTTCAACGATGAACTTCCCCTCCGTCGGGTTCGGAGAAATGACCAGCGATTGCAGTGATTTTATTTGCCCCACACTGGAAAGCAAGTCCACCGAGTCAATGGCCCAACAGAAATTGGCATCTGTTGCCACGACCGTGTATAGGCCGCTCGGCAGGTCGGTGATGGTCGGCGTCGTTTGCCCCGTTGACCAGAGGTAGGTATAAGGCGCTATACCGCCCGTGGCCGTCGCCGTGGCGCTGCCATTGCCATTGTCCACTGCCGTGACGGTGGGCACATCCGTGACGAAATTCACCAGCAAGGAATCCTCCGACAGGCTGCAAATTGAACCAGATGGGTCATTTGCATTGTCAAATATGGCATGGCGGATGCTCCAAAGACCCGCTAATTTCGGGGCTCCGCCGCCACTGAGCAAGCCATTCAAATCGCTGTTGTATTCAATGCTGGCATCCGAATCGAGCAGCACGAAGCCGCCGGGGAGTCCGCCCGTCCCGCCGGGCGCATCGCTCAACAGCCAGCCCATGCCGCCGCTATCGGGAAACCGGATATCGTCGTCATTCACCGTAGCGATGAAGGTGGCCGATGGGCCGCAAACGGGCACTGGGTTCGTGCTCGTCAGTTCGCCAGCAATGCATTCCGCCAACGGGCAGCTTGCCCCACCAAGGCAGGTGAGCGAAGGATTGCCGTTGTTGGTAAAGGTGAAAACGCCGCCACCGCAATCGCCCGATGAATTGATGGCAATCAGGTAAGTGCCGCTCTCCGTGGCCGTCCAAGTGATGGTGCAGCCGTCGCCGTCTCCGGGGCCAAAGGCGTCCACCTGCCCACTGGGGCTGATGATGGTGAACTCTGGCACCCAACTGCCCGCACCGGGGCCGTTGCAAATATTGAAGGCATAGGTGCCGCCAGCAATGAAATTGTCAACCTGATAGGCTTCCGCTGCCCATACCTCAAAGCCCGTGAAGGTAAAGGTCGGACAGCCAGTGCCGTCGTCGCAGGGCGCACCGCCGTAAGCCGTATTGAAAGTTGTGTACCCGGTAGTGGGCGACGGGAACTGCCAGTCAAGGCAAGGTTCGGGTATGCCCACGGCAATGAACGAATCCGATACCGAACAGCCACCGTCGCTGACCGTGACCGAGTAAGGCTCGCCGTCCACCAAGCCCGTGGCCGTTTGGGTGGTTTGGCCATTTGACCATAGAAAGGTATAAGTACCACTGCTGGGCATGGGCTGCGCCGTGGCCGAGCCGTTGGCTATATTGGTGACGTTCACCAACTGGAGTTGGGAGAAGTTGACCACCAATGAGTCCATGGAAAAGTCACAGATGCTGCCGCCGGGGTCGTTGGGATTGTCGTAGGTGGCGATATAGACCACCCAAGTTCCTGAAAACAGGGGAAGGTTATTGGCGCTCAAGATACCGCCGAGGCTGGCGTCAATCTCCGTGGTGTCTGGGGTGTCGTAAAAAAGAAAGCTGACCCCCAAGGCCCCAGTGCCACCTTGGCTGTTGCTGAAATAAAGCCCTTGCCCGCCGCCCGCTGGGATGGTGCTTGGCGAATTGATGATGGTGAAGGTCTCGCCAGGGCAAATGCCAACGGTCTGCGTAGAATCAATTTCGCCAGCTTCGCAACCGCCGCAGGGTGTGTTGCCAAGGCAGGTCAAGGCCGGGAAGCCGTTGAAATTGAACTCATTGGGCGAGCCGCCGCAAAAACCCGCCTCATTGATGACGATGAGATAGGTGCCGCTCTCGGTGGCCGTCCATGTGATGGTGCAACTATCGCCATCGCCGGGGCCGAAGGCGTCCACATGCCCACTGGGGGCAATGATGGTGAACTCGGGCACCCACGAGCCTGCCCCGATGCCGTTGCACATGCTAAAAGCATAAGTGCCGCCCTCGATGAAATTGTTGACGGCATAAGCCTCGGCAGCCGTGACGCCAAAATCGTCAATCTCGTAGAAAGGACAGCCGATGCCGTCGTTGCAGGGTGCGCCGCCAAACTGGGTATTGAAGTCCGACCAGCCAGTAATGGGTGTCGGGTTTTTCCAAGCCGTGCATTGGGCCGTGGCCCGATGGGAAAGCAATAAAACGAGAAGTGTGGCCAACACGGCCAAGAAATGTAATCGATTTTTCATGGTGACAATAACTGTTGATAAGGGTTGATAACGGTTGATAAGGGTTGATAACGGTTGATAAGGGTTGATAAGGGTTGATAAGGGTTGATAGGGGTTGATGAATGAATGGCTCGCAAAATAGGGATATTGAAGTTGATGGGTCAATGTTTGAGCACTCGGCCCAAAATATTTTGTTCACCGCTTTGCGCCAGCACAAGGTAAAGGCCACTGCGCAATGGGGTCAAATCAATGGCCGCTCCTTTGGCTAACATTGCCCCACGGCCCATTGCATCGAAGACCCTTATCTGCTGCACACCGTTTACGGCGTAAAGCCAGCCGATGGTTGGGTTCGGATAGAAATTTGATGCGCTAGCAATTGTTTCCTCGATTGCCGACGGCTCCCCGAACTCGAATGCGCCCAAGTCAATGGAGTTGCCAACCACCTGCCGCAGCACCTCGGCGGTTGGGTGTATGTAGGCATGGTCGGGCGTGAGGGAATGGCCGCTGGCCAATGTTGTGAGGGTCGTTCCAGCGTCAATGGCGGGCGAACTGGGCAGCAAGGTGTAGTCGTAACTGACATCGTCCGCAAAGCCTGCGCTGACTAGGTCCGGCAAGAAAAGATTGGTCAATTCCGTCGTGGCCGTGCCGTTCAGTAGCGTTGCGGCTCCGGTGTAGGCGAAGATATTATTCGAGACGTTGACCACCTCAGTGCCGTCTATTACATGCAAAAAAAGCGTGTTACCCGGCCGCTTGCTGACGGCAGAATTGTTCACAAAATAGAATTCATGCGGGCCGTCGTTGCTCAACCCCTCCAGCCCGTAGCCGATGAGGTTGTTGTTTTCGGATTGTGGCCCTTCCATCAAAAGGTTGCCCATCACGATGCTCAGGCCACCGTTGGGCAGGTCAATCAGGCGACTGGATTGGCCGTCTTCTTCGTCCATGATGCGGTTGCAATAGATGAAATTCTCCCTCGCCCTCGATTTCAGGTTGTGGCCAACGATGGCATGGTGCGAGTAGTTGAAACGAAAGGTCAGCTTTTCCACATGGCCGACGTAAACATTGTGCGTATAGCCATCGCCATAACCTGAGTAGGCAAACTCGGTGTATTCGATCAGAATCTCGCCCGCATTGGGGTTGGAGGTCAGGATGCCGTTTTGGTTGTGGTGAAAATAGCAGTGGCGCACGGTCATGCCCGTACCGTCGAGGCGGATGCCAGCGCCGTTCTGGTCGGGCACGGTGGCCCCGCTGAACTCGATGTTCTCCACCGTAATGTCGTTCCCGGCCAGCACCCAGATGCCCTTGCCCCAGATGTACTGGCCGTCGGCCACGAGGTGCGGCCTGCCGCCGATGCCCCGGATGACAAGGTCGTTGCGCTGCCAAACGGCCAAACTGGCCGTGCCCGAGTAGGTCGCCACCTCGATTTCGATGGTGTCGCCGTCCTGCACCACGCCCGCATTGTAGAGCGCATTGGGGCTGTTGTAGGTGTCGTTCGGCCCGATGCGGTGGGTCGTGGCTTGAACAGCCGTTGCGGAGCAAAACAAGACCAGAAAGAATAAGTGATTGATTTTCATTGCGTTGCAATAATTAATTAGCTACGAGTTGTCAGTTTCGAGTTTCGAGTCCTACCGTCGCCAGCCGACAAACTAAGTTCTTTTACGCACCCCATTTCGCAAGTTGCAAACATTCAATTTATCTTCACCGCAAAACAACCGACCATGCTAAGAACAACCCTCATTTGTCTGCTCTTCATCCCCCTATTTGCGCTGGCACAAAACCAGCCGTTTGAATACAAGGAAGCACTCGACCAAGCGTACATGCCCGTCAACGAGCAGCACCGGCGCACTTCCCCACCCTACCGACTGAACGGCACGGCCTTCAGCATCCGGCAGGTGAACGTGGACGCCGCCGGGCAGAACATCGTCAACGACGCCGCCAACGAGCCGAGCCTCGTCATTGACCCCACCAACCCACAGCGTATGGCCATTGGTTGGCGGCAGTTCGATACCATTGCCAGCAACTTTCGGCAGGCGGGCGTCGCCTTTTCCTTCGATGCGGGCGAAACCTGGCAGAACCAAGCCCCCATCGAGCAGGGCATCTTCCGCTCCGACCCCGTGCTGGATGCCGACACGGAGGGCAATTTCTACTACAACAGCCTCAGTAGCACCACGGGCGATTTCCTCTGCCATGTTTTCAAGTCCGAGGCGGGCAGCAACACCTGGGGCAGTGGCGTCTTCGCCCAAGGCGGCGACAAACAGTGGATGGCCATTGACCGCACGGGCATGGGCAGCAATGGCAATGTCTATGCTTTTTGGAAAATGGGCCTTTCCAGTTGCATCGGCGGCTTCACCCGCTCGCTGGACGGCGGCGAGTCCTACGAGCCATGCGAACTGCTCGTGGACGACCCCGTGCGGGGCACCTTGGTCGTCAGCCCGACGGGCGAACTGTACGCTTGTGGCAGCTCCGCCAACAGCTTTGTTGTATTGAAATCGAGCCAGCCAGGCGCCACCGCCTTCGAGTGGGATGTGGTCACCAGCGTGAACCTTGGCGGCAGCCTTTCCTATGCCAGCGGCCCCAATCCCGGCGGCATGTTAGGGCAGGTCTGGGTGGACGTGGACAACTCCGGCGGCCCCAACCAGGGCTTTGTTTACCTGCTGGCCACCGTCAACAACGGCATTGACCCCGCCGACATCATCATTGCCCGTAGCACCGACGGCGGCCTCACTTGGGGCGAACCCGTCCGCATCAACGACGATGGCATTGACGGCAATTGGCAGTGGTTCGGCAGCCTGAGCGTGGCACCCACGGGCCGTATTGATGTGACTTGGTTCGATACCCGTGACAACCCCGGCACCTTACTCTCCCGGCTCTATTACAGCTACTCCGACGATGGCGGCCTCACTTGGTCGCCCAACGAGGCGCTCAGCGATGCCTTCGACCCGCACCTCGGCTGGCCGCAGCAGCAGAAGCTCGGCGACTACAACCACCAGCGCTCCGACAGCCTGGGCGTCCACCTCGCTTGGGCCGCTACGCTGAACGGCGAGCAGGACGTTTTTTACAGCTATATCCAGCCCAATTTTGTTTCGGGTAGCCATGTTGTTGCTGCGCAACAAAGCAGCGTGACCGTGGTGCCAAACCCGTTTTCGGGCAGCACGAGCTTCCGTTTTTCGATGAAACAGGCGGGGCATGTGCAGGTGGTAATTACAGATGCCCGTGGTAGGATGCTGGATGTTTTGGATGCTGGATACTTGGGGGCAGGGGAGCAGGTGGTTGAGTGGGATGGAGACAGCGGGACAGGGGGGCTGTATTTTTATCGGGTGATGGGGGATGGGGAGGTTTTGGGGACAGGGAAGATGGTCAAATCTTATTGATTCGGGTTATAGATAGTCGCATTTGAAATTGATATTCAGATTGAGCAATTCAGCAGTACTTTTCGCCCTGACAGGAATCGGGAGGAGGGGTTGTCAAACCCCGGCGTTCCGAAACGTCGGGGTTTGATAACCCCTTCTCTCGAAATGGACTGCTAACATTTATAAATGCGTTCATCTATAACCAACTTTTAAAGTTATTTAAAAGCCATGATTTCTAAAGAAAAAGCAATTCAGATATTGGATGAATTCCTTGATTTAGAATACAACGCTGACAGGTTTTATTCAACAAGGGTCAAAACTCATAGGTTGTACGTAACAGAAAAAGAATTCTTTTGGGGGCTTATTCAATCAGCAGAAGAAGACATCTATAAAAAAGAAGGCAATATTGGAGGAATTGGAGGAGGCCCATACTTTATTGACAAACAAACAGGGGAAATATTTCCAACGGGTTCTTATGTGCTTCACGACTGGGAACAAGAATTCATCAAATATAAAAGGGGTGAAAAATCGAATATTGATTGGCAGCCAAAGAGAGTTACATACCTTGAATGTAAGCATGAAAGTCATTTTAAAATAATATTTCAAGAAATCACCTTAAAATGTAACTACTTAGAAAAGGAGAAAGCAATATGGGATTTCTTTAAAATCAATAAAAATGAAGTCCAAAAAAACTTCAATCCAATATTAATCAATAAAGCCTTCGAAGCTGATGAAGGCGAATTAATTTTGGGGATAAAAGGAGATTTTCAAAAGCATAAAATCAATTTAATTCAAAAAGAATTTACAGGAGGGTTGGGTTATTTTAGTTCAACACTACGGGATTTAAAAAAATGGATAAGGGTAAACGGCAAAAAGTTAACAGACAATTATTGGATAGAAATTCGAGAAAGAGATTTCGATAAAGAATTCAAAAACTGGCAACTCAGATTAAACCTAGAATTCGAATAACCGAAACAACGCCTTATCAACAAGATTTAAGTTTTAGCGACTTTAGCTGGATAATGAAGATTGTGGTACAAGCGAATGCCTACCGTTCATCTAAAAACCTCCCCTCTCCCCTCGCCATTTCGCCCAAATCTCGTACCATTGCCCCATATTTCATCAAATCCAACAGCAACTGCTGGGAAGGCGCTGTCGAGGAAAGAAAAAAATCCATTTTTTCTTTCCCCTCCAAAAACACCCTCCTCAGCAGTTACAACAAAAAACAGCGCAACCATGTCAAGACTCACTCCTTTTGCAAGAATCCTCATCGTGATGGCCATCGTGGCGGCCATTTTCTTTGGCGTGAAGAAGTTCTTCCCCGGCGTCATTGGCGGCGGAGGTGATACCGCCACCACCGAAGACACCACTGCCCCACCCGCCGACGATGCCACAACCACCACTGGCTCGGAAACGACCACCCCTACCGACAACAGCGGTGGCTCCACAACGACCACCACAACCTCCAGCTTCAACTACACTGCCCCTGAACCCGTTAACGGCACGAAAAAAGGCGTCGTGGAACTGGGTGCCACGGGCTTCAACTCGTTCATCATCAGCGTGGATGCCCAAAAGAACTGGAAACTGGAAAAAGCCGACTATGGCAGCAGCCTGCTGTACGAGAGCATGACCAACGATGCCGAGGTGACAGCTGGCTTGAAGAACTATATCTCCAACATGCTGGCCTTTGGTGTGGGCGGCAAGGACATCCACTTCGTCATCAGCTCTGGTGCGCAGAAGGTGGAAGTGACCAAGAAAATCATTGCTGCGCTCAAGAAAATGAACTACTTCGTGAACACGGTGACACCGGAACAGGAAGGCCAGTTGGCACTCAAATCGGTGCTGCCCGCCAGCTACAACGACAAGGCTTTCGTGGTGGACATCGGCTCTGGCAATACGAAAATCTCCTGGATACAGGGCAACTCGGTCATTGGCAAAGAAGCCTACGGCGCCAAGTATTTCCAGAAGAACATCACCGACGATGCCGCCTACCAGAATGCTGCTGCCATGGCCAAGGGCGTGCCTTCCGGCCAGCGTGGCACCTGCTTCATCATCGGTGGCGTACCGTTCGAGCTGGCCAAGCAGGGCCGCAACGGCAAGGAGCGCTACACCGTGCTGAAAGCCCCCGGCGATTACACCGCCGACGGCGACAAGCAAAAGGCAGGCATCAATATCTACAATGCCATTGCCGAGGCAACAGGCTGCAAGGAGTTCGTCTTCGACTGGGACGCCAATTTTACGATTGGGTTCTTGTTGACGCTGTAACTAGCTTTCGGTATAGCATGAAACTAAAAAGGCCAACCTGCACAGGTTGGCCTTTTTAGTTTTATAAAACGATTAGCCTCATTTGAACACCTCCTTCGCAGCCATCACGAAATCAGGCAGCGCAGGTGCTGCGGAGCAAAGGCGGTCGCCTTGGCAAACGGTCATGGAGTCGAGGTTTTCGCCAGTATAAACATGCACTTTTTCAAAATTGGGGAAAACCTGCCAAACGACCTTCACCCCGGCGGCCCGGTAATCGTCCATTTTCTTTTCGACCAGATTTGTTTGGTCTTTCTTGGAAATAACTTCTATGATGAACTGCGGCACAGGCTTCACACCATCTTTGGCTAATGCTATCTGTTCATCTGTGAACCATGCTATATCGGGTCGGCGGTGGTTTCCGAGGAAGAAGGTGTCACCTTCTGTTATCAGTTCACCATGCACTTTGTTGGTGCTCAAAAGGTTTCGGAAAAAAGCCTGTAAATTTTTTACGATGTAAAATTGTGAGTAGTCCATAGTCCGTTGTGTTTTGATAACTTCTCCATTCACCCATTCATACTTAAAATTGTCTTCCCTTGAAAGGTATTTTCGTTGGAACTCCTCCCAAGTAATCTTTTTGGGCCCTTGGCCCCATTCGGTATGGCGGCTGTTTGAGTTTTGACTTTTGGTGCAGCGATGGCTTCCATAATTCTGATTTTTGGCAAATTTATCAAAAAGCATGGTTCAATCAAAATCTTGGACACTCCCTATGAACCAAAACTCTATGCCATCCGGCCCCCCATCTATTTTTTCACACCATCCAACGACATAACACCTCACCCAACGCAACGAAATTTCATTTCGAGGCATTATAAGGCAGCCAATGGGCAAAACTGTTTGCCTATCTTTGCGCCGCAAAATTCCAAATAAGATTTTTCCACAACACCTGATTGTCAGCGCAAACGGTTTTTGATGAAAACAGTTTGCACTGAAAATTGAACTACACTAACAATCCAACCATGTCAAAAGTAAAACCTGCTACTGGCAAGCTCGGCATCCTGACTCCTGGGATGGGCGCCGTTGCCAGTACCTTCATGGCGGGCGTCATCGCCGTCAACAAGGGCCTCGCCAAGCCCATCGGTTCCGTCTCGCAAATGGGCGACATCCGCCTAGGCAAGCGCACCGACAACCGCAACCCCCTCATCAAGGACTTCGTGCCCCTCACCAAACTGACCGATATCGTGTTCGGCGGCTGGGACATCTTCGAGGACAATATGTACGAGTCGGCCATCCATGCCAAAGTGCTCGACAAGACCCTCCTCGACCAAATCCGCCCGGAACTGGAGGCCATTAAGCCGATGAAAGCCGTTTTTGACAGGGAATACGTCAAGCGCCTCGACGGCCCCAACGTGAAAACGGGTGCCAATAAAATGGAACTCGCCGAGGCCATCATGGAGGACATGCGCCGCTTCAAGGAAGAGAACGGCTGCGACCGCCTCGTGATGGTTTGGTGCGGTAGCACGGAGATTTACATCGAGCCGAGTGAGGTGCATTCCACGCTTGAGAAGCTGGAAGAAGGCATGCGGAACAACGACCCGAACATCCCGCCGAGCATGATTTACGCTTATGCTGCGGTGAAAATGGGAATTCCCTACGCCAACGGCGCACCCAACCTCTCTTGTGATGTGGAGGCAATGGTCGAATTGGCGAAGCAGACCAAAACCCCCATTGCTGGCAAGGACTTCAAGACGGGCCAAACCCTGATGAAGACCATCGTTGCCCCCGGGTTGAAGGTACGTGCGCTCGGCATCCGTGGCTGGTTCTCCACCAACATCCTCGGCAACCGTGACGGCGAGGTGCTCGACGACCCAGATAACTTCAAATCCAAGGAAGTCTCCAAACTCGGCGTGCTCGAAGAAATCCTGAAACCGGAGGAGAACCCCGACCTCTACGGCGACCTTTACCACAAGGTGCGCATCAATTACTACCCGCCTCACGGCGACAACAAAGAGGGCTGGGACAATATCGACATCTTCGGTTGGCTCGGCTACCCGATGCAAATCAAGATTGACTTCCTCTGCCGTGACTCCATCCTCGCAGCGCCCATCGTGCTCGACCTAGCCCTGTTCCTCGACCTGGCCAGCCGTTCCGAACTTTATGGCATCCAAGAGTGGCTGTCGTTCTACCTGAAATCGCCACAGGCGGCCAAGGGCCTCAGCCCCATGCACGATATTTTCCTCCAAAACCAGAAGCTGCTCAACACCCTCCGCCACCTCATGGGCGAGGAGTTGATTACGCATTTGGGGATGGACTACTATTATTAACGGCCCACGGCTAACGGTTGACGGTTGACGGTTTTGCACCGTCCACCGTCCACCGTAGGCCGTCAACCATCAACCGTTTATGTGGAAGTTCATCGCAACCGCCTTTGGCGCAGGCTACTCGCCCGTGGCACCCGGCACGGCTGGGGCGGCAGTGGGTGTGCTGATGCACTGGGGGATGAGCGAGTTGTTGCCGGGGCAGTTCTCCGGCGGATGGCCACAGGCACATTGGTTGCTGGTGGCCATTCTTGTTTTCTTTTTTTTGGGGGTTGTTGCTTCGCAAAAATTGGAGCCTCAGTGGGGGCACGACCCCTCCAAGATTGTGGTGGATGAACTGGTTGGCGTTTGGGTGGCCATGCTCGGTGTGCCCGTCAACTGGCTGAACCTGTTGCTCGCATTTGGCCTTTTCAGGCTCTTCGATATTTGGAAACCACTGGGAATCAGGCGATTCGAGCGGCTGCCCGGCGGCTGGGGCGTTATGCTGGACGACGTGGCGGCGGGGGTGGCGGCTGCTATCATCCTGCATGTTTATTTGATTTTTAATGCTTAGCCCTGACTACTCCCCAACTTTACTGCTTGCCGATTTATTCTTTTTCTTCCTAACAGGCTCTGGCTTTATCAACGGTGAATTTTCACGTACCAATTCCAAATTCTGAACGGGCTGATATACCAACGGATACTGCTCGATGACCACATCGCTCTTGTCCAATCCAAATGCCTCTTCATCCGATTGACCCCATTTCTTCAAAAGGAAATACGCATTCAGGAGCAAGCCTTCCCGAAGCGAAAACTCATTCTCTACCGACATGAATTTCTCGATGACCACAAATTTGAAGTCTGGCTCAGGGTTGTATCGGGTAGAGCCATCGGGCCGGATGTGCAGGTTGAGTTCCTTGTTCTTCACCAAATCCTTCACAATGCGCTTGAAATAAAGCTCCACCTTGGGCTGCATCCTGAAGCCGATGTTGAGGTCAATGCGGATGACCTTGTCGTCGAGCAGTTCGTTCACCTCGTAGCTCAGCGTGTAGGGGTCGTTGGTGCGGTTGATGTGAAAAAACCAGTAAACATCAGCCTGTTTGGGCTTTTTGGAAAAAATGGACTTGATGACTTTTTCTTCAATCTGCGTCTTGTGGTCGGCCTTGGTCAGGTAAACGAGATGGGTACAAAACTTGGAGATATTCTCATCCTCACTAAGCTCGGATAGCAAAGTCGTGTAGTTTTTCAAGTCCACGAACTTGACCAGTTTATTATTCACCTTGCGGGCATAATACCAAGCGTACATGCTCAGGAAGATACCAGCCGCTGGTATGATGCTCGGCCAGTTGTGTTCCAATTTGATGACGTTGGTCACAAAGAATGCCAGCTCGATGCATAGGAAAAATAGCGTCACCAAACCCACTTGCCATAGTTTCCATTTTTTGATAAAATACAGATAATAGCTCAACAATGCCGTGGTACAAAGCATGGCCAAGGTGATGAAAAACCCATACGAGCCTTCCATGTTGGAAGAAGTTTGAAAATAGAGCACGACTAAGACACAACCTATCCAAAGGATGTTGTTCACGCTCGGGATGTAAATCTGACCTTTCATTTCCGTTGGCTGGCGGACGGCTACCCGAGGCCAAAAGTTCAGTGCCATCGCTTCGCCAATGAGCGTGTAAGAACCGCTAATGAGTGCTTGCGAAGCAATAATTGCTGCCGCCGTTGCTATGGTAATACCTGGGATGAGCCACCATGCAGGCATTATTTCGTAAAAAGGGTTTCGCCCATCAAGCAGTGGGTTGTTTTGGTGCATAAGCCAAGCGGCCTGTCCCAAATAATTTGTCAGCAGGCAGGTTTTTACGAAAATCCAAGTGATGCGGATGTTCTGCCTGCCGCAGTGACCAAGGTCGGAGTAGAGCGCCTCGGCCCCAGTCGTGGCAAGGAAAACGGCGCCGAGTAGCCAAAATCCGTTCGGGTATTGCGTCAGGAGTTTGAAGGCATAGTGCGGCGAAAGCGCCTTGATGATGTCGGGGTGGTGCAATATTTGGGCGAAGCCCAGCACAAACAACATGGTGAACCAAACGACCATGATAGGCCCGAATGCGGCCCCCACTTTTTGCGTCCCAAACCGCTGGAAAAAGAAAATCAGTGACAGAATGACGATGACGATGGGCACGGTGGGCAGGTGGGGCATTACTTTTTCCAGTCCTTCCACCGCCGAGGCGACCGAGATGGGTGGCGTGATGATGCCATCGGCCAAGAGCGTGGTGGCACCGAGTATGGTCGGGATGGCGAGCCATTTACCATGCCGTTTCACGAGAGCGTAGAGGGAAAAAACGCCGCCCTCGCCGTGGTTGTCAGCTTGCAACGTGAGCAAGATGTACTTGAAAGTGGTCTGGAAAACCAGCGTCCAAAACACGCAGGAGACGCCGCCATAGACGAGCAGTTCCGTGATTTCCCGGTCGTGGATGATGGCTTTGAGTACGTAGAGCGGGCTGGTGCCGATGTCGCCGTAGATGATTCCAAGTGCGATGAGGAGCGAGGCTGCTGATACTTTCTTTGCGTCAAGCATTTTTATGAGCAAGTTTAATGGACGGCTAAACTTGCGTGAAGCGATTGACAATCAATCATTTGTGAAATTTCACTCAATTTTAACCACCTATTTTTGCCATTTTGGCAAAACAAAGCGGCAAAAGTGGAGACCTGCTCAACACTGCACACAACAAAGGGTATAAGGATTTTATAAAGATTTTCGGAAACCCTACTGGCTTCAAACCATTGAATGCTTCAATTTGAACCAAAACCTGCTGCCAGACCCCAATTCACTTTCCACGCCAATACTGCCTCGCTGCGCCTCAATGAACTCCTTCCCAATGGCCAAGGCCAGCCCGATGCCCTGCTTCTCGCTGCCCGGCACCCGGAAGTAGCGCTCAAAAACCCGGTCTTTGTACTGTGGCTCGATGCCCCTGCCAAAGTCCTGCACGGAGAACCGGACTTCGCCATTTTCCCGCTTGATTTCCACGATGACCTCGCCGTTTTCGGGGGAATAGCGGATGGCATTCACCAAGAAATTGACCAATACCCATGCGGTTTTGTCGGTGTCGGCTTGGAGTGGGGGCAGGTCGTCGGCTATTTTTACGGTGACTTTGACCTGCTTTTGGGCGGCCTGGTTTTTCACGGTTTCAAGGGCGTATTTCATCATCTCCCCGATGTTCAATTCATGAGGCGTGACGGCGATATTGCCCGATTCCACCTGCGAGAGGCTTTGCAGCGTGCCCGTTATTTTGAGCAGTCGCTCGCTTTCTTCCCGCATCGCCAAAAATTGCTGCTTTTCTTCGGAAAGCGGCGTTTCCGGTGGCATGTCCTCCAAGGTTTTCAAGGCGGCAATGATGGAAGAAACGGGTGCCCGAAGCTCGTTAGATACCGTGCGCAAGAGGTTGGTTTTGGCAAGGTCCAGGGGTTTCAGGGCAGTAATATTCTTAAGCAAAATCACGTCGCCAAGGTGTCGAGCCTCCCGTTCGCCCGTGGGGGCAAGGCTCACGGGGATGATTTCCTTTTCAAAATAGCTTTCTTGGTCGTCGGCGTAGATTTTCAAAGCTTCGGACTTGCTGCCCGCAGCGCTGGTTGGTTCGAGGATATCCTTCACCAAGGAGCGCATCAGGTCGTTGTGCTTAGCCACGTCCTGGGCATGGTGGCCGATTAGCTCGCCTTGTTTGAGGTTCAGCAAATTAAGGGCCTGCTGGTTGGCGAAAATGACCCGCTTTTTCTCGTCCAAGCCGATAATTGGCTCCTGCATATTGTTGATGAGCGTTTCGATGCGCTTTTTCTCGTTCAGGATTTTGGACAAATTGCTGCTCTCGTATTCCTGCAATTTGGCCGCCATCGTGTTGAACGCCTCCGCCAAGTCGCCAAATTCGCTGCCCGACTTGAAATTCACCCTTTGGTCGTATTTCCGCCCAGCTATCTGGCGAATACTTTCGGTCAATTCCCGTATCGGATTGGCGATATTGCCCGGCATATTTACCATTAAAACAAAGGCAATAATAAAGCATAAGGCCCCCGCAATGCCAATCCAAACAATGGACTCGTCCGCCGTCAATTCAGCCGATTTACTCTTGTGCTGAATCGCCTTCATATTCAGGTGCATTATTTCGATTAAATCCTTCCTTATGGACGCCGAAAGTTCTGCATTTGAAGGGTTTTTGATTAATTGCTCAAAGTCATTTCGCAGTTTTTCCGTCGCTTCTTTTTCACCCGATTCAGTAATATTTTTTTGTTGTTTTACTAGGTTCTCTTGAAAAAAATATATCGCCGTCGTGTCGGTATTTAAATCATCCAATGCGGAGAACATATTGCGCACATAATCCAGCGTATTGTAGTTTGCCTTTAATATGCTTTTCGTCTCCTCCGACAGTTTCCAAATCTGCCGGGCACCAATGGTCGCCAATAGCACGATGAGTAGGAAAAGCAGGCCAACGCCAAGGGTCAATTTGGTTTTTATTTTCATTTTTTTGTTTATAACAGTTTACAGCGGTTGATAAGGGTTGATAATAAACCGTTATAAACCTTTATCAACCCTCATCAACCTCACGACAGTATCACCAAATCAATATCCGACTCCGCTAATTTGCGCAGCAATTGGTTAAAAACATTGGTGGCCATTATCACCCGGAACAAGCTGATATGGGGCTTCCCGATGCAAATGGTCGTCACGTTCAGTTTTTCGGCTTCTCCTAATATGCTTTCGGCAATGTACGGGCTATTTACCCGGATGATTTCACCGCCCATTTCCGTTGCCATTTTGAAATTATTTATCAAATGCCGCTGCTTGTCCAACGGGATTTTATCGGGGTTTTCACGGGGCGTTTGCACATATAACACATACCATTTCGAGTTGTAATAATTGGCCAAACGGGCAGTTTTTCGGATGACGGTTTTTGCCGTGGCATCGTTGCTGCTGATGCAGGCCAAAAACCGCTCTATGCGCATCCCGACATTCCGTGGGATTTCCGTCTCTACCTTGCGCTCCACTTGCGAGGCCACTTCCTTCAGCGCCAGTTCCCGCAGTTGCAGGATATGCTCGGCTTTGAAGAAATTGCGGAGCGCCGTTTCCACCTTATCTGGGGCGTAAATCTTGCCCTCTTTCAGGCGGACAATCAGCTCATCGGCAGTCAGGTCAATGTTCACCACCTCGTCGGCCTGGGCCAGCACCGAGTCGGGCACCCGCTCCTGCACCTCCACGCCCGTGATGCCCTTCACGTCCTGGTTCAGGCTTTCGAGGTGCTGGATGTTCACCGCACTCACCACGCTGATGCCCGCATCGAGGATGTCCAGCACGTCCTGCCAGCGTTTGGCGTTTTTGCTGCCTTCGATATTGGTGTGCGCCAGTTCGTCCACCACCACGATTTCCGGGCGAAGGTTGAGAATGGCCTCCAAGTCCATTTCCTCCAATTCCTTGCCCTTGTAAAACAGTCGCCGCCGGGGAATCACTGGCAAACCTTCCACCAATGCCTCTGTCTCCTTGCGCCCATGCGTTTCCACATAGCCGATTTTCACGCCCACCCCATTGCGCAGCAGCGAATGCGCCTCTTGGAGCATACGGTAAGTCTTCCCCACCCCGGCGCTCATGCCGATATAGACCTTGAATTTCCCCCGTTTTGATTGCTTAATTAAATCGAGGAAATACTGTGCATTATGGGCTTGTTCAGGCACTTATATTGGGTTGATAAGGGTTGATAAGGGTTGGTAAGGGTTGATAACTGGCACCTTTCAACTTTAGAAACCCTTATCAACCCTTATCAACCAAATTAAAAACTAACCGCCAGCGCTGTGGTCAACGCAAAATTCCCGTTATTGTCATTGCCATTATTATCAGTAAAAATATCGTCTTCGCTGCTGAAGCCACGACCCTCAATGCGCCAAAGCACGTTCGGGCGTATGGCACAATCCACGTTCATGGAAAAGCCCAGCGTCTTAAAGCCATTTGGTGTGCCCGTGGCAATGATGACGCCGTTTTCATCCGAATAATACTCTGCCCGGCCCGTGACCGACCATTTGCCGCCAGGCGCATATTTGAGCAATAAAACGGGCGAATACCAAGTGTTTTTCTCGCTGTCGCCCTTGCTCACTTGCTCTGCTCCGATGTCGAAACCGAGGGTAGCGGCCCATTTTTCGTTCAGTTGAAATATGCCGTAGAAATTGTGGAAATACCGCATTTGACGGACATCGTCGGGCTTGTCGCTGCCAATGAAACTGCTGCTGTTCAGCGTGACGTTGGCGCTTGGCTTGAAGGTGATTTGAGTCCCAAAAGCAGGCGTATTGTTCCCGTCCACTCGCTGGATGCGCTGCCAGCCGTTGAGCAAGAGCGCAGAGAGGAACCATTGGCCGTCGGCGGTGGTGTGGGAGAGTTTCACACCGCTTTCATAATATGGCGAGTTCTCAGCCATTAGGCTGCGAGTCAATGTCCAGCAGTCCTTCCCGATGGCGCTCTCGAAACCGATATGCGAGCCGAAAATACCCGCATCCAACCAAGTTTCCGAGTTTTTGGAAAGTTTGACGCCCGCATTTGCCTCAAAAATATTGCGAAGCACACCCGGCTCGGCAGCGAGGTTGGCGTTCATATAGGTGCCAGTTGCTAATGCCAAGTTCGCCCGCACGTTGGAGGCCGAATATCCTGCTTTTAAATAGCCCAAATTAAGATTCACCTCATTGCTGCGATTATGTGAATAAATAAATCCGGGACGGTTATGGTTGTCTGGCTGGCCGAAATCATAAGCATAATAGGGTTCTGCGTAGCCTGAAAATAGGAGCAAGGTGGAGTCGCTTTGGGCTTGTGTTTGCAAAGCGAAAATGAAGTAAATCAGGGTTGTGATTTCGAAAAATCTGAGTTTCATTTTATGGTTGATAGCGGTTGATAAGGGTTGATAAGGATTGATAAAGGTTGATAAGGGTTGATAACGGCACTCATATCAACTGCTATTAACCTTTATCAACCATTATCAACTGTTTTAATCTATTATCAACTGTTATGAACCTATTTTAAATTATCCAGTGCAATATTCAATTTCAGCACATGCACCCGCTCCGGCCCGAACAGAACCAACAGCGGTTGCTCGGTGTGCTCCGCAACGAGCGCCTGCACTTTTTCGGGCGGCAAATTACGCAGCCGTGCGATACGCTGTACCTGCACCTGCGCCGCCTTCGGCGAAATATGCGGGTCGAGGCCGCTGCCCGATGCCGTCACGAGGTCAACGGGGATTTCGGCCTTGGCCACGCCGGGATTGTGTACCAAAAAGCTGTCAATGCGCTCCTGCACTGTCTTTACATAGTCGGGGTTCGAGGCGGCCTTGTTGCTGCCACCGGAGCCTGCGGCGTTGTAACTCACCGCCGATGGGCGTGACCAGAAGTAGCGGTCTTCCGTGAAGGATTGGCCGATGTTCTCATAGTAGGTTTTGCCGTTGTGCGAGATGGTCTCGCCCTCGCCGCCGTTCGGCGACAATTGGGCGATGCCCCAAACGGCCAAGGTGTAAACGCCGGAAAACAAGACCAGCGTGAGCAGGGTGAGTTTCAGGGCGGGAAGGAGTGGTTCTTTCATTTTTATTGAAGGTTTATAAAAGTTTATGAGGTTGATAAGGGTTGATGGGGTCGCAAGGCATTGATTATCAACCCTTATCAACCTCATAAACCTTATCAACTAAAAGAAAACGCTCACCACCAAATCAATCAACTTTATCCCCACAAACGGCACCGCCACCCCGCCCAATCCATAGACCAATAAGTTGCGCTGCAACAATGCCGAGGCACCGATGGGGCGGTATTTCACGCCTTTTAATGCCAGCGGAATAAGCATCGGGATAATAATGGCATTGAAAATAATGGCCGATAAAATGGCGCTTTCTGGGCTGTGCAAGTGCATGATATTCAGCGCATTGAGCGCCGGGATGCTAGTGATGAACAGCGCTGGGACGATGGCAAAATACTTCGCCACGTCGTTGGCGATACTGAATGTTGTCAGCGTGCCACGGGTCATCAGCAACTGCTTGCCGATTTCCACCACTTCGATGAGTTTGGTCGGGTCGTTGTCGAGGTCCACCATATTGCCGGCTTCCTTGGCGGCGGCGGTGCCACTGTTCATGGCCACGCCCACGTCGGCTTGGGCAAGGGCGGGGGCATCGTTCGTGCCGTCGCCCATCATCGCCACGAGCTTGCCGCTGTGCTGCTCGGCCTTGATATAGTTCATTTTATCCTCCGGTTTCGCTTCCGCAATATAGTCGTCCACGCCCGCTTTTTCAGCGATGAACTTGGCGGTGAGCGGGTTGTCGCCTGTGACCATGACGGTCTTCACGCCCATTTTCCGAAGGCGGTCAAAGCGCTCCGCAATGCCCGGTTTGATGATGTCCTGCAACTCGACCGTTCCCATAACCTGCTCATTTTCAATGACTACGAGCGGGGTGCCGCCATTGGCCGAGATTTTTTTCACGACCTCGGAAACCTCGTCGGGGAAGGGGTTTCCCGCTTTTGTCACCTGCGCTTTGATGGCGTCGTAAGCGCCTTTTCGGATGCGGATGCCGCTCGGCAAGTCCACACCAGAAGAGCGGGTTTCGGCGGTGAATTTGATGAAGCGGGCGCCCTCCGCCACGAGACTTTCCAAGTTTTTGAAACTTGGAAAGTCTTTGCCCCCACCTGCGCCAGTTCCACGATAGACTTCCCCTCCGGCGTATCGTCCGCCTGCGAGCCGAGCACGGCAGCGGTGGTCATTTTACCCAAATCAATGCCCGGGGCGGGGTAAAAATGCGTGGCCTTCCGATTGCCGATGGTGATGGTGCCCGTTTTATCCAAGAGCAGGGTGTCCACGTCGCCCGCCGTTTCCACGGCCTTGCCGGATTTGGCGATGACGTTTGCACGAAGTGCCCTGTCCATGCCCGCAATGCCGATGGCCGAGAGCAGCGCCCCGATGGTGGTCGGGATGAGGCAAACGAAGAGCGAGATATAGGCAGCGATGAGGATGTCCGCTCCGGCGTACAACGCAAACGGCTGCAAGGTGACGCAAACAATGATGAAAACCAGCGTGAAGCCCGCCAAAAGGATGGTCAGGGCAATCTCGTTGGGCGTTTTTTGGCGGCTGGCACCCTCCACGAGGGCAATCATTTTATCCAAAAAACTCTCGCCGGGCTTGGTGGTCACCTGCACATAAATGCGGTCGGAAAGCACCTTCGTGCCGCCCGTGACGGAGCTTTTATCGCCACCCGCCTCTCGGATGACCGGGGCACTTTCGCCCGTGATGGCGCTCTCGTCAATCGTCGCCAGACCTTTGATGATTTCGCCATCGGCGGGGATGGTGTCGCCCGCTTCGCAAACGAAGATATCGCCTTGTTTCAACGAAGAAGAGGTCACGGTTTGGTGGATGGCAAGCGCCCCGTCGTCCATGCTGGAAATCTTTTTGGCTGGGGTGTCCTCCCGTGTTTTGCGCAGCGAATCGGCCTGCGCCTTGCCCCTTGCCTCGGCGATGGCCTCCGCAAAATTGGCGAACAGCACCGTAAGAAACAGTATGGCCAAAACGAGACAGTTATAGGCCAAACTGCCTTGCGACGTTTCGCCCATCGCTATCCAAATGCACACGCCAAGCATGACGAACATGCCCACGTACACGAGGAACATGACGGGATTGCGGTACATGGCCGCCGGGCTGAGTTTGATGAAAGATTGTTTGAAAGCCTCCCTTAGCAAGGCTGATTGGAAAAGGGAGGTTGATGTATTGGAACGTTTCATTTTTCTTTTTTTTTAAAGCTGATTTAAAGGATTATAGTCAGTATTAACTGGCGTTTTCAAGTTATTTTTAATTTCACGCATCTTCTAAAAATCAACGACTATGAGCGAAAACAAAGACTACCATTTCTACAACAAGGTGCTGAAACCTTATGCCCGTGAGAACCGCAATGCTCCTACGAAAGCAGAAAACCAGCTTTGGTATCGCCTGCTTGCTAATCAGCAAATGCACGGCTATAAATTCCTCCGCCAGCGTTCCGTTGACCGTTACATCGCCGATTTCATGTGCAAAGAACTTTGGCTCATCATCGAGGTGGATGGTGGCTACCACTTGACGCCCGAAGTCCAAGAAAAAGACCGCATCCGCCAACAACGCCTCGAAGAACTGGGCTTTACGGTGCTGCGTTTCACCAACGACGAGGTGCTGCATGATTTGAACAAGGTGTCGAAGGCAATTGGGAAGTGGGTGCTGGAGCGGGGGGAGTCGCCCCCCTGCCCCCCTTCCGGGGGGTGAAATTCTGCTGGGGATTATTTGGGGTTCATTAATGTTCGACACATAAATTCAAGCAGTCATCACTTTTTTTACATCAATGTACGACACCCAATCCCAAGCAGACCTCACTCCTTCCCAAGGTGAATTCTGCTGGGGATTTTGTGGCGTTCATTAATGTTCAGCGCTTCAATCCCAGTATTTTATCATTATCTTGACTCAAAGAACAAGACCTAATCCCAGCAGACCTCACCCCCCTTGAGGGGGCCAGGGAGTGAACACCTCCGCCAGCGGCCCCAGCGACAGCGCAGGGAAAAACGCCAGCGCAGCCACCAGAAAAATCACGGCAAAAACCATTAATCCGAAAGTGCCCGTGTCCGTCTTCAGCGTACCTGCGCTTTCGGGGATGTATTTTTTATGAGCCAAAATGCCCGCAATGGCGACTGGCCCAATGATAGGCAAGTAGCGACCGAGCAGCAGCACGATGCCCGTGGCGATGTTCCACCAAGGCGTATTGTCGCCAAGGCCCTCGAAGCCGCTGCCGTTATTGGCGGCGGAGGAAGTGAACTCATACAGCATCTCCGAAAAGCCGTGGCTGCCAGGATTATTCAGCCAGCCGATATCGGGGGTTTTATAAAAAATATAACTGGATAATGCTGTTCCAACCAATATAATAAATGGGTGCAAAAGCGCTATCAATAAAGCGATTTTCATCTCCCGTGCCTCCACTTTTTTGCCCAAAAACTCAGGGGTGCGGCCTACCATTAATCCACTGATAAATACAGCGAGGATGATGAAAATATAGAAGTTCAGGAAGCCCACGCCCACGCCACCGTATAGCGAATTTATCATCATGTCAATCATTTGCATAGCGCCGCTAAGGGGCGTGTGGCTGTCGTGCATGGAGTTCACCGAGCCGTTGGATGTGGCCGTGGTGCTGATGCCCCAAAAGGCACTGGCAGCTGTGCCGAGGCGCACTTCCTTGCCTTCCATATTGCCCGCCGAGCCGTCAATACCGAGTTGCTGCGCAATGGGTGCAGGCTGCATTTCGCTGTAAATGGAGGGCAGCGAAAGCAGCACGAAGCCAAGCGTCATCACCCCAAAAATCGCCCACGAGAGCTTGCGGCGGTTGAGGTAAAAACCGAGGGCAAACACCATCGCAATGGGGATAATCAGGATGAGTATGTTCTCCACGGCATTGGTCAGGTAGTCGGGGTTTTCGAGCGGGTGCGCCGAGTTGACGCCGTAATAACCGCCGCCATTCGTGCCAGCTTGTTTGATGGCCACGAAGGCCGCCACGGGTCCACGGCTCACCTGCACGGTATCGCCCTGCATGGTAATCATGGAGTCCTTGCCCTCGAAAGTCATCGGTGTTCCGCTGAAAGCCAGCACGATGGCCCCCACGAACGCTACGGGCAACAGGATGCGGGTGCAGCTTTTGAGGAAATAATTGTAGAAATTGCCGTAGTGCGTGGCCGTGCGCTCCCGCATGGCGTTGAACACCGCCGCCGCCGCCGCCATGCCCGTGCCCGCCGTCACGAACTGGAGGAACATCAGGCAGAACACCTGCCCCAGATAGCTCATGCCTGTTTCTCCGGAGTAGTGCTGGAGGTTGCAGTTGACGAGGAACGACACCGCCGTGTTGAACGCTTGGTCGGCGGGCATGGAAGGGTTTCCGTCTGGATTCCACGGCAGCCAACCCTGGTTCATCAGCACGAATATGGCGAGGAAAAACCATAGCATATTGATGCCGAGCAGCGCCGACAAATGGTGCTTCCAGTTCATTTCCAGCGCCGGGTCAATGCCGCTGATTTTGTAGAACAGCCGTTCCATCGGGCCAAAAACGGGGTCGAGCCAGGTTTTTTCTCCCGCATACACACGGGCGATGTATTTCCCGAAGGGAATGGCCAAAGCTATCGCTAGGGCGTACAGGGCGAGTACGCCGAGGAGTTCGGAAGTCATTTTATTGGTTGATAAGGGTTGATAAGGGTTGATGAGGTTGATGGGGGCCGTATCAACCCTTATCAACTTTTATCAACCCTTATCAACCTCAGTTAGAATCTTTCCGGCTTCAGCAGCACATAGCACATGTAGCTGAAGGCGAGGATGGACAGGATGAATAGCGTTATCATGGTCAGATTTTTTCAAAAAAATCAATGGACTTGAAAAAGAGCCAGAAACACGAGGCACCGGCTGCGAGTAGGATGATGGTTAGCATGATGGTTTGGTTTTAGCTTGCATCTATTTGTAGGCAGTGACCAAATATGGTGGAAGATTTCCGAAATCTTGAAGATTTCGGAAATCTCGCATTGCTCCAACTTTTCGGACTCAATACCCATTGTTTTGTTGTTTGAATTTGATGATGCAAAGTTGCGGCGGGATTTATAAGGGGGGTGTAAAGAAGGAGGGGCGGGGTGTAAGGAATTTGTAAAGTCACACCCCCACAAACCTATACCCCACCCCACTCTCCGTCAAAATCAAGCTGGGCTGGGTTGGGTTATCCTCTATTTTTTTGCGAAGCTGACCGATAAAAACCCTCGGATACTCTGGGTGCTGGACATAGCCGGGTCCCCATATTTCCCGTAGGATAAAGGCATGGGTGAGCACTTTCCCCTCGTTTCGGATGAGGAGTTTCAGCAGGGAAAACTCGGTGGCGGTGAGCTTCACCATTTCGCCGTTTTTGCGGACGGTGCGGGCGGCGAGGTCCACCGAGAGGTTGCCAAATTCCTGCACGGGCACATGCGCCGCCCCTTGCGATAGCCGCAGCGCCGAGCGGATGCGGGCAATGAGTTCGCCCGTGCGGAAGGGCTTCACGAGGTAGTCGTTGGCGCCGTGGTCGAGCGCCCGAACGATGTCCTCCTCGGAGGCCCGCACGGAGAGAATGATGATGGGGTTCGTGTACCATTCCCGTAGCTTGACCAGCACCGATTGGCCGTCCTCGTCGGGGAGGCCGAGGTCGAGCAGGATGAGGTCGGGCGGGTGCATGGCGGCGAAGGTGAGGCCCTCCTTGGCGGCGGTGGCCACGGAGGTCTTGAAATCGTGCGCCTGGAGCGTGATTTCGAGCAGCTTTCGGATGGGCGGCTCGTCGTCTATGATGAGGATGGTCGGATTGTTCATCATAAGAATTTAATGTGGGGTGTTTTTTGTAAAAATTTTCAATTTCTTCAAAAACACCCCAATTCTGGGGGGAAGGAAAAAATTTCATTTTTTCCTTCCCCCCAGTCCCTCCCTAGCTATTCATCTTGGTTTGGCATTTGAACGGACAGCACTTCCGTTGGAATCCGCAAGGTAAAAACAGCGCCGCCATCTGCCGCATTTTCAACGGAAATCATGCCGCCGTGCGCTTCGGTGAAGCCTTTTGCGATGGAAAGCCCCAGGCCCAAGCCGCCCGCCTTGGCCTCCTTTGGGCGGTAGAATTTCTCTAAAACATGGTCAATATCGGCGGGTTTAAGGCCGGGGCCTTTGTCTTTTACCGTGATAATGCATTGATTGTCAGCCAGTTTTCCCAACAAACAAATCTTGCCGCCCGGCGGGGTGTAAAGCGAGGCGTTGTAGAGGATATTGGTCAGCACCTGCTCCATCAGACCGAAATCGAGTTTGAAAAGCGGCAGGTCGTCCGGCACTTCCACTTCGAGTTGGTGGTTTTTCAGTTCTTTTTCCAAGCCCCTCGTCACGGTAGCGAAAAGTTCGCCGAGGTCGCACCAGTCTAATTTGGGCTGCAGGAGGCCGCTGTCGAGGCGACTCATGTTCAGCAGGTTGTCCACGAGGCGGTTCAGCCGCTCGGAGGAGGTGCTGATTTCGGTGTAGAGGTTTTGCTTTAGCTCCTCGCTTAATCGGCTGTTTGTCAACAAATTATCCGATGCGCCGAGGATGCTGGCGATAGGCGTCCGCAACTCGTGGGAGAGGGAATTGAAAATGGTATCGTAGAGTTTGGCGGCATTGGCCCGCTCCTCTTTTTGCCTCGCCAGTTCCTCTGCCCGACGGATGCGGGCATTCAGCACCCCGTTCAGCAGCGCCACGATGAAGTACATGCTGAACATCAGCCCGTCCTCCACGCTATCAATATGAAAGGTGAACTGCGGCGGGATGAAGAAGAAATTCCAGACCAAAGCGCTCACCGTTGCCGCCGCCAGCATGGGGTACAGGCTCATCCGCAGCGAGAGCAGGGACAGGGCAAAGAGCAGCAGCAGCGCCACCGAGCGATAGCCTATAATTCCTGCCAAAGGATAGCAAAGCAGTGCCACCGTTGTGATAGCGGCCAAACTGATGCCGTATTGATGTAACAACTTCATGGGTTTGTATTTATCGAAAAACATGGGGCAAAGGTGGTTGATGGGCGGTAAATCGAGTGTAAAATTGAATGCAAGCCACATAAATATTTCGTAAAGAAATGGGCTTTGCCGCAGCATCTTTATCATTGCAAACAGTTTTTTGATTGGGTGATGGCTTATGGCACCACCCACTCAAAGTCAGCTGTTTGCGTTATTGCTATTTACCGTAAACTGCTTTTGACGATTTATATCCTAATGAAATAAGGCTAAATCCACCACTTTTCACCTTTGAATTTGGAATGAAAAAAATAGAAAAATCGGCAGTGCTGGAGCCGCTGTTTTTCATGTTGCAGCATTTGCAAATCTCGGAAGAAACCCGGCAGCATATCGGCGACCAACTTGAAGTCCTGCAATTGAAGTCCAACTCGGTGCTGTTGATGCCGGGCAAGACTTGTACCCACGTTTACTTTGTGGTCAGTGGCGGCTTTGTGTGCCGCTATTTCAACGAAAACCTCGAAATCCCAAAAACCATCAATTTCTACCTGGACGACCTGCACCCATTCATGGCCTGCGTGGACAGTTATTTCACCCAACAACCCAGCAATTGTGAGCTGCGGGCGGTGCGTGAATCGGTTGTGCTGTCCATTTCAAAAAAGAACCTGGAGGCCTTAGTAAAATCGAATCCCATCCTGCAAGATTTTTACAACAGCCTCGTGATTCAGGCACTGGTGGAAGAGAATGAATTGAAGCTCAAAATCATCGCCCACAATGCCGAGCAACTCTACCAGTATTTATTGGATGAACTGCCTGCCGTCATCCAAAAAGTACCCTCGAAATACATCGCCGAGTTCATGGGCATTTCGGCGGAATGGCTGAGCAAGGTGAAAAAGCGGAGGAGGTGAGTTAACACAGCGTCACAGTGGCACTTAGCAACACTAAGAAGCTATTTTTCCCTCTGTGTCTCCGTGCCTCTGTGTTAAATATGCTGCCCCCTCATTTCTTGAATTAGTTCAACTTTTTCTTCAGCCATGCACCCCACCTTTGTCTCAATTTAAAAACAAAGGTTTATGCCAAAACAATACCTCGGTTACAGTGACCAAGACCGGCGTTCTGAATACGCCCCCTTTTACGATGAAAAAATCACTACGCTGCCCGCTGAAGTGACCGCCGCCCTCGCTGGAGGTGCAATGCCTTGGGGCACCCTGCCCGATGTTGGCGATTTGCCAGACTTGGAAAAATCGGGCTATGCTGCAGTCGAGTACGGCTATTCCGTTGACCATGACGGCAGCATCGCAGTTGCAGTAAAAACCGACATGCCCGGCGTGGCGCCCGCTTTATGGGACTGGTGGTTCGGCTGGCACGGCTCGCAAGACCTTCGTTACAAGCTCTGGCACCCCGGCGCACACCTTAGCGCCCGCTGGGAGGACGGCAAGGACGACGCTTGCTATATCGGTCGCAATTCCATCATCAAGGAATACATCGGCAAAGACCAGCTCGATGCGGTCATCCAGTTCAAATCGCCATTGGAGTTTGGGTTCTCCAACGAGTCCATCAACCACCCAAACAAGGCCGTTTATATCTGCGCCAAACTTGGCCACCCCGACCTGCCCGTGGACTATGGCTACCTTGTACACCAAGTACGAGCCACCGAAAACGGCGCTGAAATGCGCTCCCGTTTTTTTATTGGTGGCAAATATGCCAGCATCCGCAAAAAAGGCAAATTGGCGGAAATGGCCACTGATATCCTTCGGAAATTCAAGCGCCTGCCCGACCATTTTGCACCCGACCTACTGCGCCACTGCGCCGAGGAAATGAACCACCTCGCAGCGTTTCTGCCCCAACTTTATCAGCGATACCACACTGATAATCAATTGGTTATCAACGGCGATATTTTCCACCGTTCACAAGCCGATTTCAAAAAAATCATCCTCAGCAACCAGTACAACAAGGTGGACACTGGCCGCACGCCCGACATGCTGACCGAGCCTCGCACGGTGGAGGACATCATCCGCATCGTGCGCTATGCAAAGCAAGTAGGCAAACGGGTGACGGTGCTTTCTGGCGGGCACAGCTTCAGCGCCAATTCCATCCGCCCCGATTGCATCGTGGTTTCCATGAAATATTTTGACCAATACAAGGTCAACAAAGCGGCCATGACCGCCGAGGCAGGCCCCGGCGTTGGCGGCTCGGTGCTGCTGAAAGCGCTGTTCAAAATGGGCCTGTTTTTCCCATCGGGGCATTGCACGGGCGTGTGCATCGGCGGCTATTTGTTGCAGGGAGGCTATGGCTGGAATGGGCGCAAAACGGGCATCGCCTGCCAAAGCATCCTCGGCATGGACATCGTGACTGCCGACGGCGAACTCGTACACGCCAGCGAATCGGAGAACGCTGACCTATTCTGGGCAGCAAGGGGTTCGGGGCCGGGCTTCTTCGGGGTGGTGGTCAAGTTTTACCTGCAACTATACACGCTGCCGCCATACCGGGCCATCATGGCGCATGATTTTGCCATCAAACACTTGGAAGATGTCTATCGCTGGGCGTATGAAGTAGGGCCGGAAATCCCCAAGGCCGTGGAGTTTCAGATGATGATGAGCAAAAACATGATGAACGTCATGGGGCCGGGCATCGAGGCGTTTGCGCCCATTTTTGCCGACAACGAAGACGAGTTTGAAGCCGCCAAAGCCTTCATGCACAACAGCCCCATCAAGAAGAAGGCCATCATCGCCACGCCAGCTTTCAATCCCGGCATTGACGTTTTTTATCGGGCAGCCATGACGCATTATCCCTCCAATTACCACTTCGGCGTGGACAATATGTGGACACATGCCTCCATAGACGAACTGCTGCCACATATCAAAAAAATTGCCGAGGCATTGCCCCCGGCGCCGTCGCATTTCCTTTGGCTCAACTGGTACCCCGACCCACTGACGGTGGACATGGCGTACAGCAAGGAGGACAATATTTACCTCGCCCTTTACACATGTTGGAAAAGCGCAAAGGACACCGAAAAATACAATTTCTGGGCAGCCAACATGGTCCGGGAAATGCAGCACCTGTCATCGGGCATCCAACTGGCCGACGAGGGCCTGCACAAGCGTACCGACCATTTCATGACGCCCGAAAACCTGAAACGGGTGCAGGAAATCAGGGCGAAACGGGATCCGCATGGGGTGTTTTTTGAGTGGCATAGTAGGCCGGGGTTGTAAGGGAAAGCTAGCTTCACCAGTTCAGTACATCGTCCACTATTGCTTTTTCAAAAAGCTGCTGGAGTTCTTCATCAATTTTAGGCAGCCAGCCATTTTGGAAATAACGTTTCATTTCGAACCAGACGGAAGGATGCGACGCCCTACGGATATTGTTGATCATTGCCTCCAATTTATCAGGGTTAGCACCCAGGGCCTTGGAATGGACGTATTCAAAGAGCTGGGCTTTGTAACTATTGAAAGCATTACGGCGAGCCTCTTGCAAAAAATCACGGTCGCTCAGGTGCAGAATCTCAATGGTTCGCTCGGCTCGCTGTTGATTGGTAGTACTTTGATTGGGCAGTGGCACGAACATAAACGTATCCTCTAAATCCAGCATCATATAGTCCATGCCCGACTCGACCCTTGGGTTAATCAGCAGCGCAGCACCAACCGGAATTTCGGTCGGCGCAGTAATTTTCAAATCAACTACGGCAAGCGTCAGCGGGTCGAAAATCTCAAATCGGTTTGATTTTGGGCCATTGCAATTTCCGCAGGCATACAGGTAGTTCTCCCAAACAAAAACCAGGTTTGGATAAAAGTCTTTTGGATAAATATGCTCCACTTCATCGCCCACCGAATCCTCGCAATACACGCAGCGGCGAGCGCCTGAGCACATATCCGTCAATGCTTTTTTAACCGCTCTGAACGTACCGTTTCGCTTTACATTTTTGGCCTTGAAATGTTGTTTCGCTGCCTCCACTTGGAGGGCATAGCTGCCAGCAGCATAGACTGCCTGCTGAAATTCGGCCAGCTTGTCGAGGGCAGCTTGGGTGGGTTTTATGTTTTGCGGGAGGAGGAGCATTGTGCTTATTGCTGGGCATTATCGGTTGCAAAAATGGCTTTCAGTTCGTCCAATTCCTTTTCCTCTGGTTCGGTGATGGCTCCTTGCAGCGATTTGATGTTCAGCGTTGCCAAACGTTTGCGCTTGTCTTGGGCATATTCAGAACGGGTCACGTTTTGCCCGAAAACCTCCGTACCGAAGGCATCCAGCACATTGCCATACACCAAGCGGTCTTTGTCGAGGCCCGTCACTTCGCCCGATGTTTGGTCGCTACCCGGTGCGGCCAAGCGCCAAATGCTACCCTTGTGGCAAGCCCGGCAAACCAATGGGCTATGGGTCGTCACGATGAACTGCAACTGCGGAAAATACTGCAAAAACCACTCGCCGATGCGGGTCTGCCAAGTCGGGTGCAGGTGGGCGTCAATCTCGTCAATCAGCACCACGCCGGGCAGGGGTATTTGCATCTTGCCTTTTGAAATATCCTCGAAAACGGCTTTTGCGCCATAGACCCGCACCAATTGCCGAATCAGTTCAAAAGTCAGGCTCAAAATGGAGCGATAGCCGTCGCTCAATTGCACGGCGTTGATGTCGTTGCCGTTGCCGTCCTTGAAGATAATGCCGTCCGTGCCGACGCCCTCGATTTGTACGCCGTGCGGCAACAGCTTGCTTTCGTTGATGAACTTGATGAGGTTTTCAAAGACGAGGCCGCTGTCTTGGCCGCCGCCCTTGCCGTTGAGTTCTTTTTCCTTGAGGCGCTTGTAGTCGAGGTCTTTTATCCATTCCAAGGCTTCGGTGAGGGCTACGTCTTCGCCGAAGATGCTGAGGTGGGCGCCGAGCCTAGGGTAATCTTTGAATACTTTTTCCCATTCGGGACTACCGCCTGTAAAACGACGGAATGGGCCGTAAGCGGCAGAGAACCAAGCTGTTTTGTTATCTTCAAGCCAGTCATTATAAGATTTACCTTCATTTGACAACGCACCATTAGTTATTAAATCAACAGCACTCATAACGTTCTTACCCTCATTTTCCCCTGTTTGATAAAGACCTTCGATTGGAAATATCCCTAATGAAGAAAGACGACTGAACACGCTTAGATATTCAGGAAATCCTTCTTCTCCATCATAAATTTCATCACGCTTAATAACTAAACCTATTGAGCAAGAATCTGAATTTTTTCTAAGCCAACTTTTAAATGGTTGTCTCAATGCTGCTTTTTCGCTCTCAGCAACAAGCAATAACGCAATCGCCCGCACAATCGTCGTCTTCCCCGCCCCATTGTCCCCAATCAGCACATGCCAGCCAGCAGGCTCTTTGAATTCCATTTCAAAATGCTCCACCGAGCGGATATTCTCAATTTCGACCTTGGTAATGTACATACCAGTATTTTTAAGTGTAAATTTTACATCTTTGCGCAGCAAGTGTATTTGCCAGCCAAATACGCCGCAAAACTGAACAAAAATAACGAACTTTCATGAAAAGCATCCTTCACATCTTCTTGCTTTGCTTCGCAACAGCTGCCTTCAGCCAAGCTACTATCACCCTCAACGCCGACCTCGGCCAGCACACCATCAACCGCCACATCTATGGGCACTTCTCGGAGCACCTCGGCAGGTGCATTTACGAGGGCATCTATGTGGGCGACAAAAGCAACATCCCAAACAAGGACGGCATCCGCAACGACGTGGTGGAAGCATTGCGCAAGCTCAAGACCCCCAACCTGCGCTGGCCCGGCGGCTGCTTCGCCGATACCTACCACTGGAAGGACGGCATCGGCCCAAAGGACAAGCGCCCCTCGATGGTCAACGTCTGGTGGGGCGGCGTGACGGAAGACAACAGCTTCGGCACCCACGACTTCCTCAACCTCTGCGAATCGCTGGGCGCCGAGCCTTACCTGAGCGCTAACGTGGGCAGCGGCACGGTGCAGGAGGTGGTCGAATGGACCCGCTACACCACCCACCCCGGTGGCGACCCGATGGCCGAATTGCGCAAGCAAAATGGCCGCAAGGAGCCGTGGAAAGTGAAATACTGGGGCCTCGGCAACGAAGCCTGGGGCTGTGGTGGCAATATGACCGCCGAGTATTACGCCAATGTTTATAGGCAGTACGCCACTTTTATGTCCGATTGGTCGAACTCCGGCGGCATCTTCCGCATCGCCTCCGGGGCCAGCAGCGACGACTATAAATGGACGGAAGTGCTCATGCGGGACATCCCCCACAACATGCTCGAAGGCGTGGCGCTGCACCACTATTCGGTCATTGACTGGAACGCCAAAGGCCCGGCCACGGGCTTCACCGAGGAGCAGTATTTCACCACCATGAAACGGGCGCTGATGATGGAGGAACTCGTGACCCGCCACTCGACCATCATGGATAAATACGACCCGAAGAAACGGGTGGCCCTCGTAGTGGACGAATGGGGCGGCTGGTACGATGTGGAACCCGGCACGAACGGTGCGTTCCTTTACCAGCAAAACACCATGCGTGACGCCGTGCTGGCGGGCGCTACGCTCAATGTTTTCAACAACCACGCCGACCGGGTGCGCATGGCGAACATCGCCCAAATCGTGAACGTGCTGCAAGCCGTCATCCTCACCGATGGCCCGAAAATGCTGCTCACGCCGACCTACCACGTCATGGAGATGTACAACGTCCACCAAGACGCCACCATGCTGCCCATCACCTTACAAACGGCTGATTATCAATTCGGTAAGGAAAAATTGCCCGCTGTGTCAGCCTCTGCTTCCAAGGACAAAAACGGTGCAATCCATGTCAGCTTGACGAATGTTGATGCCAACAAGGCGCAGGAAGTGACCATCAATCTACGGGGCACTTCGGCAAGCACGGTGAGCGGTCGGGTGCTGGCTTCGGGCAAGGTGCAAGACCACAATACCTTCGACCAGCCAGAGAAGGTGAAACCTCTGAATTTCACGGGAGCGACCTTGAAAAACGGAGTGCTGACGGTGAAGATGCCTGCGGCATCGGTGGTGGTGTTGGAGGTGAAATGAGTTGTTTAAGTGCTATCCACTGTCTTCCAATCCAGCGCAAGTAGACACCAAAACGCTAGCTTATACCAATAGATTTTATCTTTGCCGCCTATCCTGAAATGACCATTCAAATAAAGCATAGTCGGTTGGGGAGTACAAGAATATTTAGATGCTTTTGTTTGTGTATTCAATTGCTAACAGGATGGAATACCCTGCTTAGTGGTCAGGAATATATTTTCCAGGTAGCGGATTACGGCATGGAAGAGGGGCTCTCCCATACAGATGTTCAGAGCATCCACCAAGATCGGGAAGGATTCATGTGGATCGGCACGAACTATGGCCTGAACCGATTTGATGGCTATCGTTTCAAATGGTTTACACAAGAAAAACACGGCTTACAAACCAATGCTGTTAACCACATCCTGGAGGATGATCAAGGTTGGCTATGGTTGATCAATACGGGTTTCTCTACATCCCGGGAGGTAAGGACCATTGATATTTTTAATCCGGTAACGGAACAAGTTGTCTCATTCGAGGAAAAATTCAAAGCCAAGCTCCCCTTTGCCCCTACCGATATCAACAGTTTTTGTGCCTCCGATAAAGGCCAACTTGCATTTGTGACCAAACAAAAAAAGCTGTGGATATATTCAAGTGCTGATGGATTTGAAGTGCACGACCTTGGTGTTTATCCGCTCTCCGTGGAGTTTTTCTCCAAGCACCATACCATCTGGTGCCATGCGAGCAAAACGATTGACAAGCTCCAGGACTTAATCGTAGAAATTGACTTGAAGGGAAAGGTTGTGCATCGCTATGAACATGCATTTCCATTCCAACACAATTTTATTGCCGGGATAGACAAGGGCGACAACCTTTGGTATCTTTCAAGATATTGGGAGAACAAAAGGTTTGAAAAAAACCAAAAGGGCAGGATTTTCAAAATTGACCCATCGGGGGTGGAGCATGCTTTTTTATTGGAAGATTCGGCATTGCCAGACGGGGCCGTCAACCTCGATATGCCGATGATCGCATATCAGTATGGTTTTTGGCTGAACCCCGAAAAAGGTAATTTTTGGTTGTACAGTAAGGGCAGTTTTCTGGGCTTTGATCCTGCTTTGGGCTCGAGCCAGGAATTGGCGGCAACCCACAAAGAATTGGCCCATTCCAACGTCGTGTATTTTGATAAAGCGGGAAAAACATGGGTGGGGACTACTTTCGGGTTGTATGTCATAGACCTGAACCCAAACCCTTTTCAGAGCCTGGCTTATGATCCCACAAAAGAAAGTCTTTCAGCTTTCCGGGGAATTACACAGGATAAGCAAAATACTTTATGGGCTTGTATTGACCGTGGGAAAGGTTGGTTGGGCCGTTTTAAAACTACCGGTGGGGCTTTTGAAACTGAAATTATCGGATCCGAAAAAGCAGCGTGGGGGAGGGGATACAAGTATGGAATTTTTTCGGATGAAATGGGTAATATCTGGTTTGGTTCCGGCCAGGAAAATATCATCACCAAGTACAATCCTGAAAATAACAGCCTCCAACATTTTCCTTATCAGATTCCAGGTAATGGGCAAGTCAACATCTGGTCGTTTTATGAAGATAAAAATGGTATTCTCTGGTTTGGCACTGATAACGGTGTAATCGGCCATATCGGCGCTGACAATTCGGTTGCTCTATTGCCAAAAATGGAAAACATAAGTGCAAAGGGCGGTTGTATTTATCAATTTTTTGAAGATGCTACCGGACAGGTATGGCTTTGCACAGATGATGGGCTTTATCAATTGGACGTGGAAAAGAAATCCGTCATGCCTTATCATCCAAAAGGCTTGGATTTTTTGCAGTCGGGAATTTACCACGCCCATGCAGATGCCGATGGGTCATTCTGGCTAGGGTCAAATGGCTTGGGGCTTTTAAATGGAATCCCGAATCAGGAGCGTACCTTCGGTTCACCAAAGCGGACGGCCTCTCGGACAATACGATTTATGCCGTTTATGAAGATGATTCCGGCAATCTTTGGCTACCCACAAATTACGGCATCAATCAATTCAACAAACAAGCTTCCTATCAAAAGCCTTCTTGGAGAAAGATGGTATTTCCGGCCATGAATTCAATCGGATTTCCCATTATCAAGGAAAAGATGGCAGGCTTTATTTTGGGGGTATCAATGGCCTGACGACCTTCCATCCAAAAGACATCGCCAAAGAGCACGCAACAGCCAGCCAGCCTTTGGTCATAACCGAATTTCAACAATATGACGGCGGTCAAAACAAATTGGTAGAACGCACTGCCGGCCTTCGGGATAGCCGGAAAATTACCATGCTCCCCAGCGACCGCTATTTCCGAATTGCATTTGCTTTGCTTGAATACATTAACCTGGAAAATGTCCAATATGGCTACCGCATCGAAGGCATTGATAAGGAATGGACCTTCCAAAAGGAAAACTCGATACAGCTCAGTCGTTTGCCCTATGGCAAACATACATTAAGGGTAAAAGGACAAGGCGCTGACGGCCAATGGTCAACTAACGAATTAACAATTGCTGTCGAAGTTTTAAAACCTTTTTATTTGCAAACATGGTTCATCGCACTTGCCATCTTTTCGCTGCTCCCTGGGGCGTTTCTATTTTACAAAACACGCACCCGGCAACTGAAGGAACGGCAGCGGGAACTCGAAAAAATAGTGGCCGAGCGCACCCGGAAAATCCAGCAAGACAAAGCCGTGATTGAAAAACAGGCAGCGGAACTCCAGTCGCTCGAAAAGCTGAAGTCCCGCTTCTTCGCCAACGTGAGCCACGAGCTGCGCACCCCGCTGTCACTGATGATTGGGCCGCTGGACAGCATTTTGAAAAAGGAAAGCAATCGCACAGAGAAGGAGCAGCGCATGCTCGAATTTGTGCGCAACAACAGCCAACACCTGCTCAAGTTGGTCAACGAGATTTTGGATTTGTCAAAACTGGAGACGGGGCGGATGGAGGTGAAGGAGGAGGCCGTCAACTTCCACGATTTTTTGCAGCCCATCATGTCGCAGTTCAGTTCCTTCGGCGATAGCGAATCGGTCAAAATGCAGTTCGATTACCAAGCCGACCCCAGCCTGAACCTCATGCTGGATGCGAACAAGTTTGAAAAAATCGTCCACAATTTCCTCTCGAACGCCATCAAGTTTTCCCCGTCAGGGGCTGTCGTAAAATTAAAAGTGGAAGCAACCGACGGCCACCTCCTTGTCAGCGTGACCGACCAAGGCCCCGGCATCCACCCCGATGATTTGCCGCATATTTTCGACCGTTTTTACCAGTCCAAACTGCTGGAAGCCCCGGCTCAAGGCGGCACGGGCATTGGCCTCTCGCTGGCTGCCGAACTGGCGGAACTATTGGGTGGGAAGATTTGGGCGGAGAGTCCCGACCCAAAGTCGGGAGGGAAAGGCAGCGTTTTTTATTTCTGGTTTCCGGTTAAAACGGCAGACGGTGGACGGCAGACGGTGGACGGGGGTGGTGGAATCAAATCAAACGAAACGGAAATTTTGGAAAATGTTTCCACCGATACTGTCGCTAAGAACGAACTTACTCCCGTAGCTCCGTCCACCGTCCGCCGTATGCCGTCCACCGTTTTAATCGTCGAAGACAACCCCGAATTGCGCTCGTACATGCAATTGCTTTTGGAGGACGAGTACCACGTCATCACCGCCGAAAACGGCAAGGTCGGCTGGGAGATTTTAACGATGGACGGTGGACGGTGGACGGCAGACGGTAAAACACAGCAGGGGGGCAACCGTCCACCGTCTGCCGTCCACCGTCCACCGGACTTAATCATCTCCGACCTCATGATGCCCATCATGGACGGTTTCCAGTTGCTGGAAAAAATAAAGTCGCACGAGACCCTGCGCCAACTTCCCGTCATCATGCTCACCGCCCGTGCCGACGTGCGGGTGAAACTGCGGGCACTCCGCATCGGCGTGGACGATTATCTGACCAAACCCTTCGTGGAGGAGGAACTGCAAGTCCGCATCAAAAACCTGCTACACAACTACCGGGAACGGGTGAAGGCATTGGCAGAAAAGGACCAAGGGGAGGAACCTCTCCTGCCCGAAAAAACCGACATGGCCGCCGCCGATACAAAATGGCTGGAACAGGTAGAGATCGTTTTTTCAAAAATATTGTCCGATTCTCAATTCAAAATAGACTGGGTGGCAGGCCAAATGCACCTCAGCGAGCGCCAGTTCAGCCGCCGCCTGAAACAACTCACCGGGCTGACGCCCAACAACTACCTCCGGGAGATGCGCCTGCAACGGGCAAAGGATTTCCTCCACGACGGCAAATACGCCTCGGTGAAGGAGGTCGGTTCTGCCGTCGGCTTTTCTGACACGAAGTATTTTTCCAGCCTGTTCCAAGCGCGGTTTGGCGTGCTGCCTTCGGCGTATCTTTCCTGATTTGTCCCTCTGCTTTCCTGCGTTTTGGCAAAAATGTCTGTTTTATCCCCCCAAGTTGTCGGTTTTGTCCCCCACGACCCGCCTCACCTTTGTCCCATCCTGATTGCCCGAAACTCAAATGCAAACAACATGAACGACCTGATTATCCTCCTCCTTTCCATCATCACCCTGGCGCTGTTGCACTGGCCGGAAAAGACGGAAAACAAAAACCAACAAACCTCCTCGAACGAATAACCCCACCAACCAGAAAAACAGGCTGCCGGGCACTCATCATATTTTTAAAGTGAACCGCCCGGTGGTCTTTTTGACAATTGATTTTTTCACTTTTCAAAATATGTCATCATGAATAAATTTTTACTCGTTTCGGTTGCTTTTTTTGCTGTATCGTCTGGGTTACAGGCTCAATGTTCATTTCCTGGAAACGCAGGAAACGCTACTTCACTCAACTCCACTCATTGGGCACAATCCTTTACGGCATCATGCTCTGGTTTTCTCCAATCCGTCACGGTCACTGTAGTTGACCAAAGTTTCGGAGACCTATTTATTTATGATGGAGTCGGTTGCTTCGGTACAGAATTAGCCCACGAATCCATAAGTTGCTCAGCTGGGACTTGCACAGTTACGCTTACCACCAGCGTATCGCTCACCCAAAATGCTCAGTACACTTTCCAATTTGCAAGTACCAGTAACACTGCAAGTTTACGCTACAACAATAGCAACTATGGTGGAAACAATATGTATTTAAACACAACTTGCACTTCAAATTCCTCCAGAGACATAAGCTTTACCGTGGAAATTGTTGCTTCCTTGCCTGTAGAGTTGGCCGAATTCCAAGCTACAGATAAGCACGGGCATGTCCGATTGGACTGGCGCACCGCCTCCGAAACCAACAACGAAGGCTTCGACATCCAGCGCTCCGCCGATGGTAAAAATTGGAACGACCTCGCCTTTGTCCCTGGCCACGGCACCACCGACAAGGAGCAATCCTACAACTGGACCGACGAGCGCCCGCTGCCCGGCCTGAACTACTACCGCCTCCAGCAGGTGGACTTTGACGGGAAGTCCGAGTACTCAAAAATCGTGAGCGTGGAAATGAAAAATGGGGGCAGCGGCATCCACTTTTTCCCCAACCCGGCCACGGGCAGCGTCACCCTCGCCCTCGAAACGGAGTACTCCGGAGAAGCCATCCTTACCCTGTATGACCTCACTGGAAAACAAATGAAAACAGCTACCCTGTCGCTGGAAGGCGGCGCTTTCCGCACGGACCTCGGGCTGGGAAGTTTGCCGACAGGCATTTACATGGCGCAAGTACAGGCAGGGGGAGTGCTGTGGCGGGAGCGGCTGGTGGTTGAGTGAACCGATGGTTGACCGTTGACAACTTTTGAAAAGAAAATCTCAGAACCGGTTAAATCATTTTTTCACCTAAATCATTTTCAAATGAAAATGTGCAATCCATTCATCAAAACCTTGACAGGCATTCTGTCGGCGGCCTTCCTCACCTTGGTATTTTCCTGTAACAACAAGGAGGAATTGCCAGCACCTTCCGCCTCCGAACCAGCAGTGCAAGCGCCTTACTTGATTGACGACCTCACCGGGGAAGTCACCCTCCGCACCGACTGCGACGGCGATGACATCCATTGGGAATATGAGGGACCTGAAGGCCCTGACCATTGGCCTATGCTCTGCGACGGCTGGGCCTGTGACGGGAAAAAGCAATCGCCCGTCAACATCATCCCTCCCCTGCACCGCCAGCTGTCTAAGAGCTTGAAGTTTTACTGGAAAAACACGGCCACGTCCATCGTGAACAACGGCCACACCATCCAGTACAATATTGACCAACCTATCAACCCGAACGATGGGAGCTACATCTCCCTGAACGGGCAGAAATATTACTTACTGCAGTTCCACTTCCACGCCAAGTCGGAGCATACCGTTAACGGGGAGCACTACCCGGTTGAAATCCACTTCGTCCACCGCAATCCGCTCGATGGGAAGCTCGCCGTCGTTGGTGTCTTCGTGGAAGAAGGTGACGCTAACCCGTTCTTCAATAACATCCTCGAAACTTGGCCACATGAAGAGGGAAACTACACCGTATCCAATACCTATAACCCGAACGTGCTGATGCCAGCGGGCTACAACAATTTTTTGGATGCCCATTTCTGGTGGTACAATGGTTCCTTGACCACCCCACCCTGTTCCGAAATCGTCAACTGGATGGTCTGGTCATCGAATATCGAAGCCTCGCATGAGCAAATCGAGGAGATGGAATCAATCCTGCACGAGAACTACCGCCCTACACTGCCACTGGGCGGCAGCCGTCTGGTGAAGGCGCAATGACCCAATGGCGGCAACACAAATGGAAACGAAAGCCCTGGCCGACGGTCGGCCAGGGCTTTTTTTTTTCTTCAAAAAATCCACTTTTCACCTTAGCAGGATTTGGACTGAACAACTGCAGGTTGACTGCCCACTGTCGAACTGCTAACTAAAAATACCTTGGCCTCAACACCGGCACCACCTGCGCCGCCGAAGCCTTCACAAAAGCATATTCCAACATCAGTTCAAACGACCCCGTATTGCCATTCCTCACAGCACCTAGTCCAAGGTCATAAGCAAGGCCTGCCCGAATCCTGTCTGAGACCTGGTATTGGCCAACGGCCACCAAAGCATCGCCACCTAAGCCGTTGTAATTATTGCTCAAACGCAACGTACTTCCCAGCCACAGCCTCGCCTCCTCCGTGAAGCCAAAACCAAGGTGCGCATCGAAGCTCGGCGGGGCATTTTCCACGACCCTTACCGCCCCGGCAGCCCGCATCCGCAGCGTGGGCGAAAGTTCCAACACCGCCCCCGCATTGGCGAAGATGTGTCGCACCTGTCCGTTCGACTGCCCCCGGTCGAGCACCTGCGGAATCGCTGCGCCTAGGAAAAAACGCTCGTTTTCATAATGAACGCCCATGCCCATGTTGAACAAATAGGCGGGGGACATCATGCTTTCCTCTGCCTTAATCGAACCGGAAATGGTGCGCACCTCCGACAATTCCGCCTCGAAACGGGTCATGCTGCCGTGCAGGCCGATTCCAAGCCTCCCGCTCCCAAGCTGCACCCGATAAGCATAAGCCGCTTGCGCAAGGGTCGAGTTGTAAAAACCGATTTTGTCGTTCACCACGGTCAGCCCCAAGCCGACCCGCTCTGCCAGAATTGGCGCATTCACACTAAGGGCCTGCGTCACGGGAGCGCCTTCCAGCCCCGTCCACTGTTGGCGATGAAAGGCCGTGGTGGTCGGCAGCCCCGTACTCCCCGCCGCCCCCGGATTGGCGATGAGTTTATTGTAAAAAAACTGCGAAAAGAACGGCTGTTGCTGCGCAAACAGTGAAGTGCAGCCAAAAAGGAAAAATAGGTGTAGGTATCTCATCTTGAGAGTTTCGAGTTTCGAGTTTCGAGTTTCGAGTTTCGAGGGTTCAACTCGTAACTCATAACTCGAAACTCGAAACTTAATTAATCGCCACAAACCCCTGCAAAACCGTCCACTTCCCATCCGCCAGCCGAAGCTGGTAGAAGTAGGTGCCCGGCGGCAATGGCTGCCCGTTATAGGTTCCACCCCAGTCGTTTTGGTAGTCCTTGGTCTCAAAAACCGTCGCTCCCCAGCGATTGAAAATCAGCAGGCTGCTGCCCGGCCAACCCGCAGCGCACGGTATCACGAACACATCGTCCATGCCGTCGCCATCGGGGGTGATGAGGTTCGGGCGGAAACAGTCCTCGGCGGCCACGGAGCCATCCAAGCTGATTCGCACAACAGCCTCGTCGCAGACATCGGGGCAGGTCAAGGAGCAGAGGCGGTAACGAAAACCGTCCTCACCAAACGCATTGGGGTATGGGGCATATGAAACGGTTCCATCTGCCCCATCCACCAATCGCCCCTTGGTCGGCGTCGTCAAAACCCTGAAATCCCATTCCAGCATGTTCTGGATGAAATCATTCTCCAACAGGTTGATATTCAGCAAACTATCATTCAGCGGCATCGAGTAGAAATCCTCAACGGCCTTCACGTTTTCGAGGAAAACCACCGCCGTGTCGCTTCCAACGCCGGGGCAGAAGCCGTTGGTCAAGTTCCAAACGAAACGGTTCTCTCCGGGCTGCAGGCCCAGTACCGTCGAGTGGGCGGAGGCGGGCTGCACGACGGTTGCCCCGTCAAGCGGCACCCAGTGGCCAGCACCGACCGTTGGTGGCGTAGCGTGCAGCATGGGTGTTTCGTTTGCTTCGCAAACGGTCTGGTCGTCACCAGCGAAGGCCGTGCCTGTTTGGGCAGGAAAAACTTGCAGGTTAATCGGTGCAGAAAGCATTGATTCACAGCCATTTAGCGAAGCGGATGCAAAATAACCACCGTTTTGCGCAGCACTAATATTGGTCAAAACAGCCTCATCGCCGCCTGTCTGGAACGGCTGCCCATTTTGCCCAAAATAATAATCATAGACCGCCCCGGCCTCGCTGTTTGCGATAGAAAGCACCACGTCCTCTCCCTCACAAGCCGTTGTTGCACCAGCCAAAACGGGCGTCTGCGGCGTGGGCGAAACAAAGACCGCTGTCTCGAAGGCCAAGGTAGCCGAGCATTGCGGGTAGCCGATGACGACGAGGTAATCGCCTGCCTGCCCCGCTGAAATGCCGTCCAATACCGGGTTCGGCACATTGGCGAAAAAGCCGAGCGGTCCGTACCAGTGATAGCTTGCACCGGGCAACAGCGTCGCAGCGAGCGCTACGTCCGAGCCTTCACAAGCAGGGGCGAGCGAGCTGGTCGGATTGTTGGCCAGTGCTCCGGTCGGCAGGGCGATGATGGACACTGGCACAAGGTTCGATGGCGGCGATTGGCAGCCGTCAAGCGTCGTTTTTACTGAGTAATTGCCTGATTGTGAAAGCGTTGCGCCCGCAGCCAAATAGGTCGGGTTGGCCGTCGTGACCAGCCATTGGTCGTTGAAGTACCAATCGTAGCCCACGCTGTTGCCCGTGGCAGGCGAGGCATCGAGTTGCAAGGTTTCTCCCTCGCAAAGCTGCGCATCGGCCACGGTCACGGTCGGGGTAGCGGGTATTTGGCCTACCTCCACTGCCACGCTTTGCGGAGCAGACACACAGCCCTCGGTGCTCGTCAGCGTGAGCGTGTAGCTGCCTTCGTTTTGCGGTGCAAAGGAGTTGAATGCCAATGGGAACGGCCCCGCCGATGCTGCTGATCCTGTGAACGAGAAGCCGCCCGGCCCCGTCCAATTGTACTGAACTGTCCCACCGACGGGCACCGAATTATTGGCGCTCAGACTGACAGGATTGCCCTCACAAGCAGCGGTGCTGGTGGCAATATCGGTGATAACAGGGGCAGGGTTGACGGGTACGGTCAGGTTGGCCGTTGCCTCGGCAGCGCAGCCATTTGTTTTCACAACCAATTGAAAATCAGTGGTATCGGTCAAAGCCAGCACAGGGTTTTGCTCCAAGGAGACCACCTGGCCACCCGAACGCCACGCATAGCTCACGCCCGGCTGGCTGGCGGCAAAAAGCTGTGCAGCACCACCCTCACAAACAGCACCTCCATGCCATGCCAAGGCCACTGGGTCGGGCAGCACGGTCACCTGCACGGGGTCAGAGAGCGGCGAGGAGCAGCCGTTCACAATCGTATTCACGAGGAAGGGCGGCACGGCCAGTGAGTCGTTTATCGCTAAGGTCAGGGTAGCTTGGCTGCTGCCGATTGGCTCGCCATTGGCATTCATCCAAACGAACTCGAAAGAGCCATAGGTGCTGGGGTTCTGCACGGTCAGCACCATTTCGCTGCCTGGGCAAATCGGGCTGTTGGAGGCCACGAGCGGCGCCTCCGGTACCGGCAGGATGCCGTCCACCACCAAACTTGCAGAAGAACTGCAGCCATTGAGGCCCGTCACGGTGAGTTGGTACGCCCCGATGTCGGTCAACCTCGTCTGGTAAATCACCGGGGTCGGCGAGTCGGATGTGAAGCCAGCGGGGCCAGTCCATCGCCAGTCGGTGATGCCCGTCAGGTTGGAATAGAACTGCAAGGTACCTCCTTCGCAAGGCTGGCTAAGGTAAAAATCGGGGTTGACTTGCGGCTTTTCCAGCACGTCCACCCAGTGGTTGGCCGACTCCACCACACAATTCCCCACCGTTACCCTTAACTTGTAGTTGCCTTCAGCAATGGACTGTATAGAATTGAAAATCAGCGAGTTGGAGTTTTGCCCTAACATCGGCAATGTGCCCTTGATCCATTGGTAGCCTACTTGTGGGGCAGCGTAGGGTTGGACGGAGAGGGTCACATCTTCGCCGGGGCAGGCGGGGCCGCTGCCCTGTACTTGGGGCTGCGCCACGGGGTCGGGGATGCCTGCCACCACTACGGATTCCGTTGCGGAGCAGCCAAAAACATTGCGTACCTGTACTGTGTAGCTACCATTGGCGGCGCTGTTCGCTGCTGCAATGACTGGGTTGTCGGCTTGCGAGGTGAACCCGTTTGGCCCGGCCCAGGTATAGCTCAGCCCTACACCCGCCGCATTGGCGGAGAGGCTCAGTGGCTTGGGGGCGCAGTTGGTGGCAGGGGTGTACAATTGTTGCGGAGCAATGCTCGGCGGTTGGCTGATGGATACCGTAGCCAGTGCCGGCACACTTGACACGCAGCCGTCTCGCCAGACGAGCAGCGAATAAGTCTCAGCAGCCAACACATTGTTTATCAATAGGTTAGGCTGCGTTGAAAAAATAGCTACCTCCCCTTGGCGGCGCCATTCGTAACTGGCATTCGGCAGCGGGTTGGCGAACAATTGCGCCGTGCCGCCGGGGCAGGTCGAGCCGCCCGTTTCGGCGAAGGCTTGGGGCCTGGGCTTGATGAGCGATGCGGCGGGTGTGCTCATGGCCGTACAACCATGCTCGTCGGTGATTTTGAGCTGCCAATTGCCGGAGGCATACAAGTCCATTGTCTTGTCAATAAAAAGGACACTATCAACCGTGGAAAGCGCCGGAACCACCCCGCCCAAGGGGCCATACCAGTCGAAGGCGGTGGCTTTGGCCGTGGTGTAGAGCTTCACTTTATCGCCGAAACAGATTGGGCCGTTGGAGACCAAATCGGGCACAGCGGGCAGTGCGTTCACCGCTAAATAGGTCACAGCAGTGGCTGGGTCGCAGCCGGGCGCTTGTAGCAGCAGCGTATAATCACCTGATTGATAATTGTTTACATCGAAAATAACGGGGTCGGCGAAGTTGGCTTGGAAGCCTTGTGGCCCCGTCCATGTAAGGCTAGCATTGACGGGCAGCGGGCTGGGTGACATAATTTTGAACTGGACGTCCTCGCCCTCGCAAACTGCAGACGGTGCTTCGAGCTTTAGTGCGACCATCGTACCAGCTTGCAAGGTGAGCGGCTGCCCTGTGGTCGTCGCCAAGCAGCCAAACCGGAGGCCCCGCACCAGCGGTTGGTAGCTGCCAGTACCAAGACCTGTGAAGTGCGGGTTGTTTGACCAGTTCTGGCCGCCATCCACGCTATATTCAAGGTTGGGGGAACCGTGGGCGAATAGTCGCACCGTGCCATTCATACCGCCAAGACAAACGACGGGGTCGGTGGACTGCACACTGTCCAATTTGACCAAGCCGTCGGTGAATTGGCAGCCGACACATGGCGCAGCAGCCAATGGGCCATTGCAGATTGGTATGTTTTCAATGGCTCCGCCAAATCGAAGGACATGACCGAGGTTAGCCGACTGCGAATTTGGGGGCAGGAAGGGGTCATCGTTTTTCACCAAGAAAATGGAATCGCCTTGGCAACTTCCCCGGTTTGCGAAGCGCAAAATCGGGGTTTTGGTGCCAGGCAAAAGGTCAAGGCCATTGCCCGTGGCATTCATCCGAAAGGTGATATAGTCGTGGCTGTTGTCCTCCACGGGGCTGTCCTGGCGGGAGGTATTTCCGAAGGAAAAATAACCGGGTAGCAGGTTGGTGAGGTTGTGAATCTGGAAAAAATTGGTCGGCAACCGGATGGAAACCTGTGCGTAATCGAGCAGGCCGGGGGCTGAAAAAGCGGCGTCCGTGGTCAACGAGATTTGGTAGAAATCATCGGGCATCAACTCCAACTCGCAGTGAATCAAGCAGTTGGAAGTCTTGAAGCAATTGGCCTGCCCCTCGTCGTAGCGCCCGACAACGGCATTTGCCTGTCCCGTTCCCGCTATGATGAACTTGCTGAAAACAGGCAATCCGAAGGAATTGGGTGGCAAGAATGGGTCATTGGTGGGGTCCATGATGTCAAACTTTCCTGTGCAGCCGAGGTCATTCTGAAAGGAAAATAGCCGGACTTCTTGACCTGCTGGATAACTGATGGCATCCGTGGGCGAGGCAAGGCTGAATAGGGCATAGTCCACCCTAGGGTTCTCGATAGGCCGCTGCACGAGGTTGGTCAGTTGCCATTGCCCTGCATGGCTAACCAACGAGGCCAATTCAAAGCCGCCCGTTGGCATCGTGACGACCACCTGTGCCGAATGGGTAATGTTGTCAAGCGGGGGCACCAGCTCGGCATTCGAGCGGGCAATGGCGGTGTAGGTGCCGTCCACGGCCAGTTCCAGCTTCAACTCAATCTGGCCGAACACCGAGGTGGCCGTTGCACAAGCGAACAGTGTCAGTAAGTGTAGGAGGTTTTTCATTCAAACGTTAAACGGCTAGCGGTGGACAGCTAACGGTGGGCAGTGTGCGCACAGTGAGCATTACCAACGGTCGCTTGTTGGTGTACGGGTGTGGATGTACTCGTTCTTGTTGAAAAACCTTTATGAAGTTGCAAGCCTCGGGAAGCGTTGATTTAGCTTTTTTCCGCTGGATAGTTCTTTGGCTATCTGTGAATATGGCAGGATTAGGGGCGTTCAGCCCATGGGATGATAATGCGTGGGACAGACAGCAAGTTTTGTGCCGGAGCGGGATGAATTGGGATTTTTTTTTAATTTGAAAAAAACTCAACTCACAACCTTGGATCAACCCCCTCCGTCTCCATTGCCAGCACCCCGAATACGCACTCGTGTACCCTACGCAGCGGTTCCTTACGAACAAAGCGTTCCAGTCCCTCGACCCCGAGTGCAAACTCCCGTGCGGCCATGCTCCGTTTTTGGCCTAGGTTGCGCTTTTTGAGTAGTTGGAGATTGCGGGGCAGGGTATATTCTGGCCCATAAATGATGCGCAGGTACTCCCGCCCCCGGCATTTCAGGGCTGGCTGCGCCAATTTGCCGGACTCGCTGCCCGCTATGAAATCCAGTGGTTTCACGACCATTCCCTCGCCGCCATTTGATGTAAGCGATTCCCACCAAGCGATGGCAGCAGTCACCGTTTCAAGCTCCTGAAAATCTACCAAATGGTAGGGCGTTGCCAATAGAAACCTTGGGTCATGCTCGCAGATGGCATGTATTTCCGCCATGTGCCAATCGTGTTTCTTGTCGAAATGCGCCTTGCCCTCCGTTGCCAGTAGGTGGAATGGGGCAAGTCGGTAATCGTCGAGGGAGGCCACCTCCCAGCAGTAGCGGCGGTAAGCGGAAGTGAACTGCTCCGCCATGCCCAACCGCTGGACATATTCTTCGACCAACCCATCCATAGCAACGCCACGGGCCTCGGCAGCCTTCAAAGCCGACAACACAGTGGGCAGCGCCGCCTTTGCGGAAGCACCGACTGCAGCATATTGGTTGGTGATAAGGCCCTGCGCCTTGGCCGACCAGGGCATGAGTTCGCAGTCGAACAACGCCCATCCCGTTTGGTGTTTTTCCCAAAAACCTGCCTTGTAAAGTGCTTCGCAAAACCGCTTCAAAAAAGCAGCCTCCAAGGCATCACCATCGGGAAAGAAAGAGCGCCCCGTCCGTGTCCAAACCTTGCCAATACCTTCATTGCGAACACCAAAGCGCCGATTTGCCGCAGCTTCATCCTTGCAAATGGCCACCACAGCACGGCTACCCATGTGCTTTTCTTCGCAAACGACCTGTTGCACGCCGATTTTTTGAAAATAGCCGAACACCTCCTCTGGCCGCTCCAAGTAGTCAGGGTGTGCGCTCGTCTCACCCGGGGACATGGTAGGTGGAAGATAGACCAGCCACTTGGGATTGATGGCAAAGCGGGACATGACCTCCAAGGCAGCCGCTGAATTCTCTTCCCGCACGATGACGTTCGTCATCAATCGGGTACTGATGATGCGCTTGCCCATTACATCCGCTATATGCAGTAGGTCATCGTCTTCTTGTTGCAGGGACAAGGCTGGGGCCGCTGCCATCAATGGGCGAGTAGGTTCATAGTAAACTTTCTTGGCCTGAACTGAAACTAGTTCCCGTTCAGGGTAGCGCAGGGCCGTCAGTTGACCGCCAAAGACACAGCCCGTATCGATGTCAATCGTGTTGTTCAGCCATTCGGGATGCAGCACGGGGGTATGGCCATAGACGACCATCGCACGGCCACGGTATTCCTTCGCCCAGTTGTAGCGCACGGGCAGGCCAAACTCGTCGGTCTCGCCCGTCGTTTCGCCATAGAGGCAAAAAGCCCGCACCTCAGCGGAGGCCCTGCCGTGCATATTTTCACGGAGGCCAGCGTGGGCCACCACCAGCCGCCCATTGTCGAAGACATAATGGCTTATCAAGCCTTCCAGGAATTTGCGCACCGCTTTCAGGAACTCAGGCGGCTCCGTTGCCAATTGCTCCCACGTCTGTTTCAAGCCATGCCGCATTTGAACATCGCTACCCCCAATTTTTCGGTTCAGTTTGTCGTCGTGGTTGCCAGGCACGCAAATGGCCGTACCTTGCTTGGCCATGCTCATCACCAAGCGCAGCACCTCATTGGAAGCCGGGCCACGGTCCACATAGTCACCCACGAAGATGACCTTCCTGCTTGCCCCTTTGGGGGCTTTGACGGTATAACCAAAATGCTGGTCGAACACGTTGCGCTCCCGGTGCTTCGTGATTTTGTACCCAAGTTTTTCGAGCAGTTCCTTGAGTTCGTGGTAGCAGCCATGCACGTCGCCGATGATGTCGAACGGGCCAATCTCGTACTTTTTATCGTTCCACATTTTGTGCGGCTGATGGCTACAGCATCCACTTCCTCCATATTGCGCAGCACATAAACCTGCCGGAAGCCCTCCTTTTTCAAGCGGCCCACGATGCCCCGCATTTCCCGGTGCTGGTGCTGAATGACCTTGCCGCTGATGTTGCGGTCGGTGCGTGTTGCGTTGCGGTCAATACACAGTCTGAGCGGCATGTCAACCACAATCGCCACTGGCAGCACATGGTATTCCTTGGCAAGGGCAATCAAGGGTTTTCTCGCCTCGGCCTTCACGTTCGTGGCATCCACGACGGTTATTTTGCCAAGCTTCAGTCGCTTCGCAACGAGGTAGTGCAAGAGGTCGAAGGCGTCGCTGGAGACAGTTTGGTTCAGTTCATCGTCGCTGATGAGGGCACGGCAATGGTCGCTCGATACGACCTCCGTAGGCAGGAAGTGGCGCTTGGCAAAGCTGCTCTTGCCAGCCCCCGATGGGCCAACGAGTGCGACGAGGGAGAGTTCGGGTATTTGGATTTGCACCTTTTCTAAATGATGAATGATGAATGATGAATGGGGGCGGGGCTATAATTGCCTAAAAACCGCCATTTGGCTGGGCGCTCCGTGGGTTTCATCTTCGTCGCCCAAGGGCAGCACTTCAGCTTGGTAGCCATGTGCATCGCAAACACGGTCGCACCAAGCTTGGAACTGACTCCGGGTCCATTCAAAGCGGTGGTCGGAGTGGCGGAACTTGCCTTCGGACATCCCCTCGAACAGCACATTGTACTCGCCGTTGGGGGTTGTTACAACCACCGTACCGGGGCGGGCATGGCCGAACAGCACTTTCTCCATGGCATCCAACCGGGCTTCGTCCAAGTGCTCAATGACCTCCACCAAAGCAGCGGCATCGAAGCCTTGCAAGCGGTCATCCCGGTACGTGAGCGACCCATGGAAAAGGGCTATCCGCTCCCGCATGGCAGGCGTGGCATCGTTAAGGTTGAGCCGTCGCTGGGCATTTTGAAGGGAGCGAATGGAGATGTCCATCCCCCTGATTTTCTCGAATTGGCCATGTGGCACCAACATCCTTATAAGCTTTCCCTCCCCGCAACCGAGGTCGAGCACCGAGCGGGCACCCGATGCCTTCAATTGCTCAATAACTGCACGAAGGCGTATGTCATGGAGCTTGGCTTTTTCGATACGTTCTTTTAGGTTTTCTTGCTCTTCTGGCTCCGCTTGTTCATCTTCACCGGCAAGCCGGGTGATGGCCGCCTGCGCCAAGGCACTCCGGTTTTTGAGGTAGCGCCGGGTGATGTACTCCTGCTCAGGATGTGCCTTCAGCCATTCGCCTCCCTTGTCCAGCAGTTTTTCGATTTCCTCCCTGCCCATGTGGTAGTGCTTGTTGTGGTCAATGGCCGGGATAAGCACAAACAGGTGCGACAGAAGGTCTTGTAGTTTGATGGTTTGCTGCAGCCGAACCGTGAAGTAGGGGCTGTTGCCCCAACTGGTGAACTGGTCATCGAGCGGGTGTTGCGTAACGTCAACCGCATAGCCCAGCGGCTCGAAGAATTTCCGAATTAGGGCCTCGCCGCCACGGGCAGGAAGGCAGGGCAAATCCACAACAAGTGGGATATGTGTTTCGGCCAACCCTGGCCGCTCTTTGCAGTTGCCGTTGAGTGCGCTGCCAAAGATCTTGGAAATGGCCGTCGTCAGAAAAGAAGAAGCAACATAAGGACGGTCGTTGACGAAATGTTCCAACTGGAAGCCGCCATCAAAATGGTTGTTGCCGGATTTTAGGAGTTCCACGGGGTTCAGTTCCAGGATCAGGCATGCGGTGCAGGTATTTTCATTTGCCTCCGGGAAAAACACATGGGCATTGCCAAACGGCAACGCTTTGGTCTGGAAGCGGCCAGGATGTTTGCCCAGCAAGTAGCCGAGGTCGGTGGCGGGCTGGTAGGTGGTGGTTATGCTTAGGAGCATGGTCAAAAGATTTGGGGCAAAATACGCAGTTTGGTTTTAAAAAGTTCCTTCGGAAAAGTCGGCAAAAAAAATAAGCTCATTCATTCGATGCTCGGTCGGTCTTTTGTTCTTTAGGAATTCAAAACTTTGCTGTCTTTGTTCATCAACAATGTAATGTTGAGCAAAATAGCAGCCAGTACCTTAAGACTGAAGCCTACCAGCAGCAACTAGCTGGCAAAGGGAAAGAACTCCGGTTTTGAAGAAAGTGTCAATGAAAATGGCTATGAAACCCAGTATTAAAATGTCAAGGATGTATTTAAGCTTCCTGTTTTCAGCCTATTTGATTTACAGCTGGAAAAGCAAAAGCGGTTGGAAAAAAGGGAGAAATTGAATGCACTGCTAAAATGCGTCTTTGCATGTTGTGAGGCCCTTTAAATATCGAAATAGAAACTGCGAATTGAAAGCAAATTTAGTACCCCCCATTTCAGCCCCCCTTTTCTTCCCACTCAGCCAATAGCCGATACTTTTGGACGGGAACTCCCGTTATTTTCGCACCATGACTGGAAAATCCACTATCCATGAAGTTTTGCTGTTGGCTGCGGGTGGACATCCAGTAGCCTTGCTTTTCACCCCCAGTACGGCGGCAACGAGAAAAGCGTTGAAGTCAGCGTTTTAGGTTATTTTTGTACGAAGTTCCAGCATTAATAATGCTATTTTACAACCAGTTGAAAATCATCATCTTACCATGAAGAAATTACTCATCATCACGGGCGTGCTCATCTTGGGGGCAGCCATTTACGGTTACTACGAGTTCAATCGGGGCGCAGTCAGCAACGCCGATGCGAAATCCGACGTGACCATCTCCGCCAACGAACTCCTGACGGCCTTCCAAACGGACGAAGCTGCCGCCAACGCCAAGTACAACGACAAGGTAGTGGAGGTAACGGGCGAGGTCGGTACCACCAAACAGGAGGAGGGCAAAACCATCGTCAGCCTGAACGCTGGCGACTCAATGGCCGGCGTCACCTGCGAACTCGACCCAACGGCCCAGCACAAGCGCACCAATTTCAACACGGGTGACCAAGTGACCTTCAAATGCACCTGTTCTGGTATATTGATGGATGTGGTGCTGGTACGCTGCGTCGAAAAATAAGGCCTTTCCCAAATAAAAGGCCCTTTCAAAACCATGCTTTCCTCGGTCAGGCACCGAGGCTAATGTCTATTTCAGAATTGGTACTGGATGCTGGATACTTGATACTGGTAAGCACCACCATCCAGCATCAAGTATCCAGCATCAAGCATCAAGCAAACACCAGTCCCCCCATATACGCCGCATCCACTTCTGCGCTCTTCATGGGAGTGGAATTGTCCCAGCGCTCCTGCTCCACGATGAAATATTGCATGCCATTGTCGTTGGCTACTTTCAGCACTTTTGCAAAATCAATGCTGCCCGTGCCAAGGTCAACGGAGGCATTTTCCTCAGTTGAAGGCAGGGTCTTGCTACGGTCTTTCACATGGCAAAGACGGAAGCGGTTCGGGTACTTCGTAAGGTACTCGATGGGGTCTTTTCCACCAGTGACCACCCAATAGATGTCCATTTCATAGTCCACCAACCCAGCATCGGTATTGGCCAAAATATAGTCTTGAGGAACCTGGCCTTCCAATGTGACGAAGGAATAGGCGTGGTTATGGTAGGCGTAACGGATGCCCGCCTTCTTGGCAGTTTCGCCGTACTTGTTAAAGTTTTCGGCAATTTTTTTCCAATCGTCCATCTTCTTCTGAGGGCCGAGATAAGGGGTTATGAGGTGGCTGACGCCAATGGCGGCGGCTTCCGCAGCTTTTTTCTCGAAGTCCTTCGATGCGTCGCAATGCGCAGAAACGAGCTTCATGCCCAGTTCGTCCATATAGGCTTTGAACTCGGTGTTGCTCATGCCCCAATAGATGCCCTTATCGCCTTCGAAGCTCTCGATTTGCTTGTAGCCAGCGGCGGCAAGTGCCTTGAGGGTACCTTTGGCGTCCTTGGCCATGTCGTCACGCACGCTCCAGAGTTGGATGCCAAACTGCGGTATGCTGCCAGTAGCAGCAGGTGCAGGCGTGGCGGGCGTTTCGGTTGTTGCGGCAGCATCGGATGTTTCCGACTTGCAGGCAACCAAGTTGGGAAGGATAAGTGCCCCGGCGGCGGCGGCCCCAGCAAATTGGAAGAATTTTCTACGGGAGTGGTTCATTTTCTGATTTTTGATTTTGATGAAATGAAAGCACGAAGAACCTTAAAAATTCAATAAGCCCAAAATTTTTTTCCATCTCCAGCACTGCTTTCAAATGCGTTGATTGCGGTACGGGTCAGAATACCGCCTATTTCGTATGGTTTGTACTTAGCCCCATCAAGTTTTGGGGATGGCCAAACGTACACCGAAACCCCAGTTTCGGTGTACGTTTGGCCGGGACCTGGGTTCCAGCCTACATTGAGGCCCTGCCCAAAATTTTGTGGCGTGAGCCATGTAGTACCATATTGGCCAATAAAAAAGGCGATGACAACCAAAGCTGTCATCGCCTTCCCGAAGTCGCAATAATCCCCTTAATCAGGAATTTGCTCCGTCAAAATATAGTTCAATATCCCACTTCCGTTCATCGCAGCCTGTTGGAAAGAAAAGGCTTTGTCGTTGTTGGGGCCATAGAAAGCCGCATAGCCGTCCATGTTGAGGTCAGCTGTGAGGTAGCCCTTCAAGATGAAGTTGCCGCTGTTGGTTGCATTGGCTGGGGCACTCAGCACCGCCGAATACAGCGAGAATAAATCGTTGGCAGGGCCTTGGTGAATCACTTTTTTGTCCACATTGGCGTCACCTAGCCATAGCACCCGCTTGCCGCCGATGGTTGCGCATGGTTTCGTGCCATACAGTAAGGTGTTTGTATTGGTGAAATCCACCAAGGTGGCTGTATTCGACAAGGGCAATGGCTTGGCGGTCATTACGCCAAGATGGTTGCGGTGCCGTACCACTACATAATAGTCGCCCGATGCCAGGTTCGTGAAATTAACTGGGGACACACCGTCTGTTGATACCACATCGCCGTCCCGTTGAAGCAGGGCAGAACGGGTGCCGACGGGCTTCAACCTGTCGCTGCTGCTCCGCAACTCGACCATCACCCAATCCACGATAGCATTGTTCCCAGTGGTTTGCATTACAGAAGGGCTGACAATAGTCTCTCCTCCGCCACCGCCAAAATGTTCGAAATTGTACATCGTGGAGTATGGCTCTTTCATGGGCAACAGCCCTTGTTGGCGGATGCCATCGCGCATCAGTCCTGTCGAAGCCTCATAGGAGCCAGCCAAGAACAGCCTTGGGCTGACCCGTAGGCCGTTGTGGGCGTTCATTTGCATGGAGAATGCCGCTACCAGTAGGCTGAACAGCATTAGTTTTTTCTGAGTAAAATGGAAGTTCATGATTCTGTGAAGGAGGGGGGTGGGTTTGTATTTTATGGTGAATTAATCAGGGATGCAGTCTGTGAGTATGAAGTTTTGTATTGGCGGAACGAAATAGTCAACTTGCCCAGTCATGACCATTTGAAAAATTAAGGCGGTGTCATTTCCAGGGCCTTGAAAAATGGCCTTTCCGTCCATGTTCAGGTCTAACACCGAATACCCATTGCCTATGAAATTGGCCGAGAGGTAAGTATTGCCTGGAAAGTTATTACTATTCAACAACCTCATAAGCAGCGCAGACCTGTCATTGGCGGGGCCTTGAAAAATCAATCTCCCATCTCGACTGCAATCGCCGCCTCTCATAGCAGTCTTGTTCCCAACCTTGACCATGCAACCGTAGGTGTTTTGGGAAGTTAAATCTATGAAAATGGGAACCTCAGAAAGGGCAACCTTGCCTGCGGTCATCGTGCTCAGATGGTTGCGGTGTGCCACAGAAACGTAGTATTCACCAGGGCCAATATTTGAGAAGACAAGCGGCGATACACCATCCGTTTTCACCACATCGCCGTCCCGTTGCAGCAGTGCCGAACGGGTTGCCACCAAAGAACTGGCTGACTTTGAAGTGTGAATTCCCACCACCACCCAGTCCACGATTGCATCTGGACCGGTAGCTTCCAAAACAGTGGGGTCGGCAATGGTTTCGCCTCCACCCCAGCCCTTGTGCTGGAAATTGGGCAGTCCGGTATATGGTTCCGTATGGGGTATCAGCCCTTTGGAGCGCAGGTCGTCCCGCATGAGCGTGGCAGTTGGCAAAAGGCCATGCAGCGCACCCTGCAAATAAACCTTCGGCTTCAAGCTCACACCGGTTTGGCCAAAAGAATAGTTGCCAATTAGCAGCAAAAAATGCAGCATCAAAATAGGGGAAATGTGTTTGTGATTCATGTTTTTGAAAAGATTGAACGGTTATGAATAAAGTTGAAACAATCCCAGTTTGTCATGGCAACTCCTCCACCAGCCTACAGTCCTTGTCCACATTGGGACAGGAATACTCCCATAGGAATACAATATCAAAAGCCAGGTAGCTGCCATCGGATTTGGGGCCTTGGTATTTTACCTCCCCATCAAGGTTCACGTCGCAGTTGTTGTACCCGTAAATGATATGGGTATAATTGGCGTCCACGTTGTCGGGGAAATAAAGGATGTCAAAAAACAACTTGTCCTTATCGTTATTTGGGCCTTGAATATTGACCACGCCGTCTTGGTTGGCGTCGCCCGCAAACAGGGCCATTTTGTCTGCAATCTGAATCATTGGCTTGCCACCGAGAAACTTGCCCTTTGAATCTGTGAAGTCCACCAACTGTGGAACATCGCTCATGGCATAAGTCGTGGCACTCATCACCCCAAGGTGGTTTCGGTGACGCACAGCCACCATATAGCTGCCAGCGTCCAGCCCCATGAAAACCAATGGCGAAATGCCATCAACGTCCACCACATCGCCATCCCTTTGTAGCAGGGCAGAACGGGTTGCGAGCACGATTTTTTGCAAATCTGGGTGGCGAAGTTCAACGAACACCCAATCCACGATGGCATCGGGGCCTTCCACCTTCAGCACTTCGGGGTTTTCAATGACCTCGGTACCGCCCAAATCGCCATAATGGCTGTAATTCCCAAAGGAGGAATAAGGCTCATTCAGGGGTATTATTCCAGCCGTCCGAAGGTCGTCACGCATGAGCTTGGAGGACGATTTTACACCGAGCAACGCACCTTGCAAGTACATCTTGATATTGATTTTGAGGCCACCATCGTGAGGCATGGGGTTGTCGGCCTTGGCAGTTGGCAGCATCAATACGGATGCGATGAGAAGGGTCACAAATAAGTTCTGGACATTCATGGGAATGGTTTTTTACAACAACTGTTTGCAAATGCATGAGATGCAGAAAGGCTCATCAATGGATAGGCCACAGCGTTTCACGCTTAAAGAAGGGGGAACAACGAACGGGGAGAATTTAGCAATGCATGTTTGTCCAGATGAATGTCCTTTGAAGGAGGAGAGGAAAAAGCCGTGAAAGCCTTTTGCAAAGACCGTACCTATCTAACAACATAAAGTAAAAAGGTGAAAAGCAAGCGTACCATTGCAGCCAATGGTTCACTCAAGTTGGGCCAATAGCCAGTCTTTTTCCGTCAGCACTACCTCCCCGGCTATGGCCGTTCGCAGGGCCGACCGCTGTCCCTCGTCGAAGGGGTTCAGGTCGAGCAGCTTCTGGGTAAAATGGACAATGTTCGACCAGTTTTGGTGGTGGTATCCCATTCGCTTGTTGCGGCGGATGAACATGCGGAGGGTGCGTAAATGGGCGTCGAGCAGTTCCAATTCCTGTTTCTCAAAATAGATTTTCATCTGAAGGATTCGGGCGGCCATGCCATTGATGAAATCCTTGTAATCAGCACGTTGCAAGTAAAGTAGCGCCTCATCGAAGCGCTTTTTTGCGAAGGCCAACCTTGCCGAGTTCAGGCTGAAGGCAGCTTCCTGCGCACTGGGCTCGAGGTAGCTTCGGTACGCCTCCACGAACTCCTCGGCCCACTGCCATTCCTCGGGCAGGCGCAGGGCTATACCCGTGATATTGTTGTACGCAAAATGGGAGAGTTGGCCGTTTTCGAGCAGCAGCCCCGTTTTGAGGCCCTGCTTATAGAGGTCGAGCGCCTCCTGTAGGTAACGGTGTTGGTTGGCGTTGATTTTTTTGATGCAAAAATTGATGGCCAGCAGGTACAGCGACCTTACTTCCCCAACGGGAAAATTCCCCCCATGCTTGAAGAGTGCTGCCTTGAATGGTTTGAACTGACCGTCGCCACCTTCGCTGAACAGGGCAACATAGCATAGTCTATAAAGCATGACCGCTGGTTCATTGCGGTAGGCCTGCTCAGAAGCATAGGCAAGCACGGCGTCAACAAACGTCAATCGGTATTGGGTGTTATAAACGGCTTGGTGGGCCTTTATCAGACAGGCTTGCCGCAATTTCATGGCAATCATGGCCGTGGTCAATTGGTCTTCAACTGTTTGTAGGTTTAGCTCCTTCGTGCGCCCTGATTCAAGCATGTGGGCATACTGCTGCATTTCTACCAAGAACCTTTCGTAATAGAACTCAGGATTCCTAATTGGTTGATTTTCAAAGCGCTTTGAAATGGCCTTTTGCGTTTTTTCAAAATGACGGGGCAATTTCAACCTTCGATATGCTGACAATAGAAGGTGCGAGTCGTTCAGTGGCTCCCATTGCCGTTCCTTCTGCACGAGGTACTCCTCCAGCAACTTGAACAGGTAGCTGAGCTCCAGCCGGAACTGCTGGGCGTCGAATGGCAGACCGGGCTGCGCTGCATCCCAAGCGGCCTCCCGGCTGGGTGGTTCCTGCTGTTTTGCCAAAAAATCGAAGAGCTGCCGCACGTCTTGCCGCTGGTTGAAGAAGGGCGAGGCGAGGAAATTGCGAACATCCCGCTGCTCCGTTTTGGAAAACTGGGCAATTATTTCAAAAACAAGGGTATTTTGCATGGGGCAAGGTAAAGTCGTTTTCTACAAATTTGATTGTTTTATTGTTGTATTGTTGCATTGTTGGTTGAAATTGTATAAAAATAATTTTCTACAAAACGCAAAAAATGTAGTTGCTGGCGCAATGCTTTGCTCGGATGTTTGTAGCATGAAAATATGTGAAGGGCAATGAGCCGCAAAAACGGCCTAAAGCCCACAAAACGCTTTAAATTTTTCACCTATGAACTCGATGATTGCTCGGATTCTATGCATTGTAATGATTGCGATGTTTTTGGCAACCCAAGTTGTCGCTCAGTGCATCTCCAACGCTGGGAATATGGTTTATCTCCCAGTAGATGCCTGTGGGACGGAGACCGTCACAGTTTCCCATGTCGGCAACCAAACTTTGGATGCCAATGATGCTTTGCAATACGTGCTGCACACTTCAGCTGGCCCTTTACTTGGTGCTGTGCTCGCCGAAAGCTCGACGCCAAGTTTTGCCCTGCCTTTTATCGGCTTTTATGAACAGATTTACTATATCTCAGCCATAGTCGGCAATGACCTCGGCGGTGGGAATGTGGATACCTTCGACCCGTGTTTGTCGGTGTCCATCGGGGTGCCTGTCACTTGGCACCAAATACCTACGGTTACGATGGTAGAGGAAACAGTGGAAGCCTGCCCTGGCGAACTTGTTTGGTTCACAATAAACAGTACAGGCACAGGACCTTGGACATATTCCTTGACCAACAATGGAGAACCTTTTGGCCCTCCATTACAGGGTATAGGACAACAATATGTAGGCAATTTCGGTGGGCCGGACACGATGGTGGTTTGCGTCACAAATGCAAGTAATTCCTTTTGTCAAGGAATAGCCAGTGGTTGTGTAACTGCCAATATTTCCGAATTGCCAGAATGTACACTTACCGTAACGACAGCCCCGGATTGCCAAGGTTTTGCCAATGGCGCTATTTCGGTAAGTTGCACAGGTGGTTACGAACCAATCAATTATTCATGGTCAAATGGGGCTACCTCCCCCTCTCTTCAAAACCTTGCAAGCGGCAATTATTCGCTCACTGTTACGAATGGCACTGGATGTTCGAGGGTCTATAATGCCTTGGTCAATTACACACAACCCCTAACGGTAAACCTTCTTCTTATTGACTCCTTGAAGTGCTTTGACAATAATGGGATAATCGCCAAGTCCATATCAGGGGGAACACCACCTTATACATTCCTTTGGTATGGCCCAAACAACCTGGTGACGAATACACCTTTATTGAGTATTAATTCGCCGGGTATATATTCTCTGGTAGCCGCCGATGTCAATGGTTGCAGTGCAGAAAAAAGCATTCTGGTTGAAAGCGATGACGTGGAATGTGGCACTATAACAGGTAGCGTCATTTCTGAATCGGACGGTAACTGCGTTTTTGATGCAGGTGAATTTGGGCTTCAAAACTGGTTGGTCCGGGCAACAGGAAGCCTTGGCGTCGAGTTCTACGGCACAACAGATGCCTTTGGCCATTATTCCTTTAAGGCACCACAAGACGGCTACCTGGTGGAAGCATTACCACCAGCAAACCTTTGGGATGCCTGCTTCCCTCCAGCCCAAATCGTGTTGACAGGCATGAATGACAGCGTCAATGTTGACTTCCACTTCCATGATTTATACAGTTGCCCCTTGATTGACGTTGATGTCAGCACTCCGTTTTTGCGCCGCTGTTTCAGCAATGTTTATAGTGTAAGCTACTGTAACCAAGGCACAGAAACTGCTTTTAATGCTGCGATTGAAGTGCAACTTGACCCCCTCATACAATTAGACAGTGCCCAAATTCCATTTGTGGCCTCAATGAACAACTCCTATACATTCGAAATTGGCGATTTGGCACCGGGGGAATGCAACAGTTTCCACCTCTTCACCAAGGTGCTTTGTAATGCAGTCTTGGGCCAAACCCTTTGCGCCGAGGCGCATGCCTACCCTGACTCGCTCTGCGGCCCCGCCGACCCCAACTGGTCGGGCGCTTTCGTAGAAGGGACTTCCGAATGCACGGCGGACAGCGTCATCTTCACCCTGACCAATACAGGCACCGGCGACATGGACGAGCCGTCGTACTTCATAGTTGTTCAGGACGGCGTGATGCTGATGACACAGGAGTTCGAGTTGGAGGCGGGCGGCAGCACCATGGTCAGTTACCCGGCCACGGGGGCTACTTACTCGCTACTTGCCGAACAAGTGCCAGATGCCCCCGGCAATTCGCAGCCGTCCCTTTTTGTGGAGGGCTGGGGCGGCAATGGTTCGTTCAGCACGGGCTATGCGCTCCAATTCCCAGAAAACGATGCTGACCCATTCCTATCCATTGATTGTCAGGAGGTTATCGGCAGCTACGACCCCAACGACAAGCGGGGCTACCCACTCGGCTTCGGCCCGAACCACCTCATCGAAGAAGGCCAAGCCCTCGATTACCATATCCGCTTCCAGAACACGGGTACCGACACAGCCTTCACGGTTGTCGTGAAAGATGTGATAGACCCATCACTCGACATCGCCACGCTGCGGCCTGGGGCGGCCAGCCATCCTTACCAGTTGGACATCCATCAGGACACGCTGATTTTCACCTTCGACGACATACTGCTGCCCGACAGCAACATAAACGAACCCGCCTCCCATGGCTTTGTGAAGCTCAACATCGGCCAACGGGCAGCCTTGCCCCTCGGCACGGTCATCGAGAACAAGGCAGCGATTTATTTCGACTTCAATGCCCCGGTCATCACCAACCGGACGAGGCACCAAGTTGGCGAACCGTTCATCGTAAGCGCAGTGCAGCCCCCCGTTTTGCGGAGCAAAACAAGCTGCACAGTCTATCCAAACCCAATGGGCGAGGAGGCAGTGGTGCTGTTGCAAGGCGCTGAAAACCAGCAGTTTGAGCTACGGCTTTACGATGGGTTGGGTCGCTATTTGCGCAGCGAAAAGATAAGGGGAAGCATGGGCCAAATCAGGAAGGACGGGCTGGCGGATGGGCTGTATTTTTATGAAATAATAACCAATGGATTAGTGGTAGGGCAGGGGAAGGTGGCAATGCGGTAGGCGTTAATGCCGTTTATTTAATGGAAGGGGCGGCTCAAAAAATGAGCCGCCCCTTCCTTGTTAACGCATCATCGAAGTCCTTGCCCGCCTTGGCTTCACCTCATTGGAAAAAGCGTAGATTTTTACTAACCCATCCTGAAATCACTTGATTTTCATTTTTAGCACCCGAAAACCGATGCTTTTTTCAATTTTTAGTACTCGAAAACCAAAATCAGGCACAAGTACCAGCCAAATGAACATTCTCGCCCCATATAATTTCAGCGCCAATTCCCCCAATCTCCCAAAAAGAAACCGAACTTTGCGCTTCAAAACCTCGTGACAGGACCCGCCCAACCATTTTTTCGATGAAAAATACCAAGCTCCTACTGCCTTTCCTGTTCGCTGCTGCCCTGCTGCTGGCCTTCTCCGGCACCGAGCCGAAGGACGCCACCGAACTCGGCAGACACCTATTTTCCGACCCCATCCTTTCCCTCGACAGCACCATCAGTTGCCAGTCGTGCCACATCCCCGAATTCGCCTTCGCCGACACGGCCCGGTTCAGTCGGGGCGTGGGAGGAAGGCTGGGCAGACGCAATGCACCGAGCGTGATGAACATGTCCGCACGATCGCACCTCTTTTTCGATGGACGGGTGCTGGCGCTCGAGGACCAAGTGCTGATGCCCATTCAAGACACCCTCGAAATGCGGATGATGCTGCCGGAGGTGGTGTTGCGGCTGCGCCGCAACAAGGTCTATGGCCCCGCTTTTGAAAGGATTTTTGGCCGTCCGGCCAATGTGGAGGACATGGCAGCGGCCATCGCCGAGTTCGTGCGCACGCTCGAAACCGCTGCCACGCCCTACGACCGCTGGATGAACGACGAACCCGGCGGCATGAGCGACGCCGCCGCCCGTGGCCGTGATATTTTCATCGGAAAAGGCCGCTGCTTCGACTGCCATTTCGGGGCCGACCTGACCGGCGACGAGTTCCGCAACGTCGGCCTGTTCAACGGCAAGGACCTGAACGACCCCGGCCGCTCCGCCATCACAAAAAAGCCCGAAGACCTCGGCAAGTTCAAGGTGGCTGGCTTGCGCAACGTAGCCCTCACCGCCCCCTACATGCACAATGGCATGTTCAAAACCCTTGACGAGGTGATTGACTTCTACAACGACCCCGCCAAGGTGGTGCCTGATGCCATCAACAGGGACACCGTTTTGGCGAAGCCGATGAACCTGACCCAATACGAAAAGGCCGACCTGAAAGCGTTTCTGGAGGCAATGACGGATGACCAATTTGTGAAGGGATGAGGAATTAGGAATTAGGGATGAAATGATGCTGTAAACTTGGGTCTTTAACGAATCAAACCATCCTTTGGGTTTATTTTCCGAACTTTGGGCTTTCGACCTTATACGGCCAATTGCGGAACGCCCCACCGTCAACCGTAGGCCGTCAACCGTCAACCGTCAACCGTCAAATGCTACACGACAACCACCATCGGCCTATCAACTACTTGCGGCTCGCCGTCACCGATCGCTGCAACCTTCGCTGCTTTTACTGCATGCCAGAGCAGGGCATAGACTATGTGCCAAGGGTAGAGTTGATGAGCTATGAGGAGATGTTGCGCATCGTGCAGGTACTGGTGCGCATGGGCATCGAGAAGCTGCGCATCACGGGGGGCGAACCCTTCCTGCGGCGGGATATGATGGACTTCCTCGGTGCCATCAGCCGATTGGAGGGCCTGCGGCAAATCCACATCACCACCAACGGCGTGCTGACCGCCCCGCTCGTACCAGATTTGAAGCGCCTCGGCATCCAATCCGTCAACCTCAGCCTCGACACGCTCAGCCCGGCGCTTTTCCATGAAATCACCCGGCGGGACGAGTTCCACAAGGTGATGCAGACCTTCGAGGCACTGCTATCGGCGGGCATCACCACCAAAATCAACGCCGTGATGATGGAGGGCAAGAACGACCACGACCTGCTGCCACTCACCCTGCTCACGAAGGACAACCCTGTGGGCGTCCGCTTCATCGAGGAAATGCCGTTCAACGGCGGCGAGGCCCACTACGACCAGCTTTGGTGGAGCCACCGCCGCATCCTCGACACTTTGCAGCAGCACTTCCCCGACATCCAGAAACTGCCCGACCCACCCCACTCCACTTCCTACAATTACCAGATTCCGGGCCACCAAGGCACAGTGGGCATCATCGCTGCGTATAGCCGCACCTTCTGCGGCACCTGCAACCGCGTCCGCCTCACGCCACAGGGCATGCTCAAGACCTGCCTCTACGACGATGGCGTCTTCAACATAAAGAACCTGCTTCGTGCTGGCGCAACGGACGAGCAACTCGCCCATGCCGTACTGGAAGCCCTCGGCAACCGGGCCAAGGACGGCTTCGAGGCCGAGCGCAGGCGGCAGTTCGGCCTGCCCGTGGGGGAGAGCATGGCGACGATTGGGGGGTGAGGGGATTGCGGAACTGGGGGATTGCGGAACTTGTCCCGACACCTCGGGATTGGGGCACTGGCTGGGTTTTGGGCCCTGCCAGCGCTTTTGTTTTTTAAGTATCGCCAATTTTAACAAAAAATTTGTCCCCAGAAGCTCATCTTCGCCGTCCAAATCCGAAATCCCGAGGTGTCGGGACAGGTTCCGCAATCGTAAATCCACATTCCTTTGACCAACCTCGCCATTGATATTGGCAATACCCGCACAAAAATCGCCGTGTTCGACGGGGATGAGCTTGTGCATTCGGAGGCTTGGGAGGTGCTGACTGCGGATGCTTTGCAGAAATTGGCGTACAACCAAAACACTGGAAAAATCATCCTTTCTAGTGTTGCGAAGCAATCGGAGGACATATTGACCTTCCTGCGTTCGCAGCCGTTATTCTTCGAACTGACGACGGAGACGCCATTGCCCATCGGCATCCAGTACAAGACGCCGCAAACACTTGGGAAAGACCGGGTGGCAGCGGCGGTTGGGGCTTGGCATTTCCATCCCGGCGAAAACTGCCTCGTGGTGGACGCTGGCACCTGCATCAAGATGGACGTAGTGAGCGCCAGGGGGGAGTTCCTGGGCGGCAACATCTCCCCCGGCATCGAAATGCGGCTGAAGGCCATGCACCATTTCACAGCAAGGTTGCCATTGGTGAATCAAGGCGGTGCGCTGCCCGACATGTTGGGCGACAGCACCGAAAATGCCTTGCGGAACGGCGGCGAACTGGGGGCCTTGCTGGAGGTGGAGGGCTTTATCAGGCGTTGTCAGCGGAAATTCCGAGGGCTTAATACAGTATTAACAGGTGGTGACGCTGATTTTTTTGTCAAAAACATTAAAACCAAGATATTTGCGCACCAAAATTTAGTCCTGCATGGACTGAATCAAATTTTGAAACATAATGCCAAACTTTTTGAAGGATTTTAGAGGCGGTTTGACCACGCTTTCGTTGTTGTTAATTACGACCCTTGCCTTGGCGCAGCCCAAGGACAATTCGCCCTATTCGAGGTTGGGGATGGGCGAAATACTTTACCCCACCCTATCCGCATCCGGCATGGGAGGGCTTTCTGCAGCGTATGCTGACCCGCTCCACATCAACTTCCAGAATCCTGCATCGCTCGCCTGGTTGACCACAGCCGCCTTTGAGGCAGGGCTTTTTGCGGAAAAGGCATCGCTGGAATTCGGAGACGACAAATCGAAAATCTGGACAGGCAACCTCAGCCACTTGGCCTTGGCCTTTCCATTGCACAACACCCTCAACGACGTATTGGACAAGAAAAGGCGCAAGCTGAAATGGGGCATGGGCTTTTCGTTGACGCCTTATTCATTGGTGGGTTACGATATAGAGACGACACGGGTATTTCCAGAAATTGACACTACCACCAATACTTACCAAGGAACAGGCGGCTCCAACAAAGCCATTTGGAGCAATTCAGTTCGGTTCAAAAACTATTCGTTCGGTGCCAATATCGGCTATATTTTCGGGCAGTTGGAGCGCACCCGCACGGTGGTGTTCGATGACCTGAGTGTGTCCTACCAAGATATTTTCAGGGACAACATCAGTATCCGGGGCTTTGTCTGGTCGGCTGGAGCGCAGTATGTGGTTCAATTGGAGGACAAAAAACTTGAAGATGAAATCTATACGGGCAAGTCGCTGATAATTGGTGCCTATGGCAACAGTGCCACGAGCTTCAACACCAACAGCACTGAGTTGCGCATGAGACAGAATACCATTATCGGGCACCGGGACACCCTGCTGTATGAACAAGACCAAGAAGGAAGTGGAAAATTGCCAGCTGAATGGACCGTTGGCTTGATGTACCAAAACCCTGGCAAACTGCGTCTCGGCCTTGAATATACCTCAAGTAAATGGAGCGACTACGAAAATGATGCTAAACCTGAGACCTTGTTCGATAGCCGCAGGATTGCCGTTGGAGCGGAATACATCCCCGATATTGCCTCCTACAACAACTACTTGCGCCGCATCCGCTACAGGGCCGGGTTCTACCACCGTACCGACCCAAGACTGGATGACCTCAAGCAATATGCCCTCACAGTTGGTTTTGGGTTGCCCGTTATTTTGCCGAGGCAGCAGACCTCGTTCGTCAACTTGGCCTTCGAGTTTGGGCGCTTCGACACTTCCAATGCCATCAAGGAAAATTTTGTGAAAATGAGCCTCGGATTCACTCTTAATGACAGTAGTTGGTTCTTTAAACGCAAATTTGGATAACACACCGCAGAGCGGTGAAAGCAAATTGGGAAATTGGAAATTGGGAAATTGGTAGCTTGCAAGCACAATTTCATAATTTCACGAATTCATAATTTTCACTTTCATCCGCACAGTGTCAATCATACTAAAACTCAATCGTTAACATCTGATTATGAAGAATTTAGCTAAGTTCTCCATCCTTGTCCTTATTGCTTCTTCATCGCAATCCCCGCTGTTCGGCCAGTGCCAAAGCTGGGTCGGCTTGCCCAATAAGGATGCATTGGAAGAAGCACACGTACTCTATCGCCAGTTTATCAAGACGGAAGAGTACGACAAGGCTTTTGAGTACTGGGAAAAAGCCTACAAAGGCGCCCCTGCTGCCGATGGCCAACGTTCCAGCCACTTTGTGGATGGCCGCAAGATTTACCTCAACAAGTTCAAAAACACCACGGACGAAGCCAAGAAGAAAGAGTACGCAGCCAATGCCCTTCGTTTGTTCGATGAGCAGGGGCAGTGCTACCCGAATGAAAAAGCGGTAGCCCAAGGCTTGAAGGCGTATGAAATGTTCTATACCATCAACTCGCCGTACCCAGACACCAAAAAGGCATGTCAGGAGTCTGTGTCAGCAGGTGGCAACAACACAAGCTACGCAGTGTTCCAGCCGTATGCGTCCATCATAGTCTGGCAGTACCAGAACAAACAGGCCGAGGCGGCCGAGGCAAGGGAGGTTTACACCAAGCTGAACGAGATTGCCGACCACAACATCGCCAACCATCCCAAGCAGGCAGATGCCTACAAGCAGGCCAAAGAAGCGATGAACGGCACTTTTGCGGCCATCGAAAATGAAATTTTCGACTGCACCTTCTTCAAGGACAAGTTGGAACCGGACTACCGTGCTCACCCAGATGATACAGAGGTCATCAAGTTCATCTACAACAAGCTCAAAACCCAAGGCTGCACGGACGAAGACCCGCTCGTAGCCGAGTTGAAAGGCCGCTATGAGACCATTGTAGCTGCGGAAAACGCCGAGCGCCTTGCCCAGCACTATGCTGACAACCCCGGCGACCATGCCATCTCACTTTTCAAAGAAAACAAGTTCACAGAGGCTTTGCAAAAATTTGAAGCAGGCATTGCGAAGGAAAAAGCAGGCAGCAACGATGGCAACAAACTGGCTGACTACTACTTTTATATGGCCTCCATCGAGTTCCGCCAAATGAACCGCTACTCAGCTGCTCGTGAAGATGCCCGCACAGCCGCCAAGTACAGGCCAGGATGGGGTCAGCCTTATATGCTCATCGGCGACATGTATGCCTCCACGAGCAACTCCTGTGGCAGCGATGCATTTGATGCAAGCTTGGCCGTGTTGGCCGCAATAGACAAATACGCCTACGCCAAATCCATTGATGGTGATGTGGCAGGTGAGGCCAACAGCAAAATCAACCGCTATAGTCAATATTACCCAGCCAAAGAGGAGGCCTTCATGCGCAAACTTTCCGAAGGCTCTTCAATGACCGTGCCTTGCTGGATTGGGGAAACCGTGAGGCTCCGCTTGAAATAAGCCACCTATTTTTCGAAGAAATAAAGAAATATAAGCCCCGTTTTTTCAGAAACGGGGCTTTTTTGTTTTTTTGTGCATTGTATTAACGGGTAAAAAGGAACTTGTGAATCTCGGCTGATTCGCCACCGGAAAAACACATCTTCTCATTTATACGTTAAGTAATTGGGACTAACTGCTTCGGAGGAGGTGGGAGGAGCTTGAAAAAATTTTATTTTCTCAAGCTCCTCCCACATTTTGAAGTGTATTTTGGGGAAAAATTGAAAATTTTTCCCCAAAATACACTTCCTGCTAAGTAGTTACATTTGGGAAATGAATTTCCCTGCTATTTTAAATCAAACAGTTATGATGACTAGACTATTTATTCCATTATTGACCTTGGCACTTCTTGCTGGATGTACGCCCAAGACGCCGAAGGCCACCACCGAAACGACCAACACCGTACCCATCCAAAAAGACCCGAACAAGCCGTGCAAGACCTTCGACGATGCTGTAAACCCGGACAAGGCGCTCGATGAATTCGTTCTCTACAAGGACTTTTTGAAAGCCAATGATTGGGACGGCGCCTTCACGAAATGGCAGTACGTTTATCAAAATGCTCCCAATGCCGATGGCAAGCGCAGTACGGTCTATACCGATGGCATCAAGTTCTATGAGCAATTCATGGCAAAGGACTCCACCAAAAAAGAGGAGTACCTTAAAGAGATTCTCAAAATCTATGATGCCATGGAAAAATGTATGGGCGACGGTGGCCATGTAACAGGCTTGAAAGCGTTCGATTATTTTTTCAAGTACCCGACCCGCATCAGCAAAGAGGAGCAGTACAAATTGTTCAAGGAATCCATCACCAAGGATAGCGACAAGCCCAGGTACTTCGTGCTGAACCCGTTCACCTCTTTGCTCGTTGACTTGACCTTGGAGGAGAAGGTGTCCGTTGCGGAAGCACAGAAATACGACCGCATCATCCGGGAGGCCATCACCAAGGGGCTTGCCGACTGCGAGGGCAAGGACTGCGAGAATTGGAAAATCATCAGCGAGTATGCTCCCGCAAGGCTCGAAGCCTTGGAGTCCATCGAGGGTTTCTACCCATGCGATTATTACAGCAACAAGTACTACCCGCTGTTCAAGGCAAGCCCAGATGACTGCGAGGTCATCACCACCACCATCAGCCGCTTGAAATGGGGCAAATGCGATGCGAACGACCCAAGGGTGAAGGAAGTGGATGCCGCCTACATGGCCAAGTGCTACGAAGCACCACCCTCCACGGGCCCCAACTGCAACGAATTGCTGCGCAACGGCAAGTACCGTGACGCCGTGAAATGCTTGGAGGACGCCCTGCCAAACATCAGCAGCAACAGCGATAAGGCCAGGTACAAATACCTCATTGCGCAGATATACTTCTCCTACCTGAAGAACTACCCACGTGCCCGTCAGTACGCCCGTGAGGCCAGCAGCCTGCGACCAAGTTGGGGCGACCCCTACATCCTCGTCGGGCTGCTCTATGCCTCCAGCGGCCCAATATGTGGCCCAGGCAGGGGCTGGGACAGCCAAGTGGTGGTCTGGCCAGCCATTGACGAATGGCAAAAAGCCAAGAACGTGGATCCTAGCGTGGCAGGCAAGGCCAACAAGCTCATCGGCCAGTACAGCCAGTACATGCCCGACAAGGCGGAAATTTTCCAGCGATTGAAAAAGGTCGGGGATTCATTTTATGTCGGTTGCTGGATACAGGAGTCAACGATTATTCGGGCGAAACCTGAGTAGGTATTAGTTGGCAGTTCGACAGTAGGCAGTTGGCAGTTAGAGGACAGCCAACTGCCCATTTTTCACCAAAAACATCCAACCATGATGCGCTTCTTTACGCTGCTGCTTTTTTCAGCTTGCTTTTTTGGGGCCTACTCCCTCCATGCCCAACCTGACCCCATGAAATTTAGCTTGGTATCGCCATTTGACCTGAAAATGAAGGTCTTTGAAGCAGATTCGACGGCCCCTGCCGTGGTGCTCTGCGACTACGGTAGGGCGAGCGTGGAACCCGGTGCAAGTTCCTACCAACTCGACTGGAAGCACCACAAGCGCATCAAAATCCTCAATAAACAGGGCTTCGATTATGCGAACGTAGCCATCCCGGTTTATTCCTACAATGACCGGGAGCATTTCCTTTTTGAGGAAGCAATGGTCCATTTGCCGGACGGCAAAAAAATAAAACTAACGAAGAAAGATGTGGTGGTGGAGCAGCTCAACAACTACAACTCCGTTGCCAAGTTCACCTTCCCGCAGGTGACGGAGGGCTGCGTCATCGAATATTCCTATACCATTAAATCTAAATCCATTTATGAGCTGCGGGAGTGGTACTTCCAGTTTGAAATACCCGTGGTACTGAGCGAGATTCGGGTTGACTTCCCAGAGTTCGTGGACTATGTGTACCTGTTTCAGGGCAACGAGGGCATGACCATCACGGAGGAAAAGGATGGCATCAAGCGGTACACGGGCAAGAACGGCAATTTCCTCGTTGCCCCCCGCCGCTTCGTGCTGGAAAACGCCCCGGCCATGAAGGAAGAGGCCTACGTCACCACCATGGACGACTACCGTGCCCGCATCCGGTTCCAGTTGTCGGACGTAGCGCACGCCGGCGGCTATATCGAAAAAGTGATGGGCGACTGGCCAAAGCTGCAAAAAGAACTCATGGAGTCCTCGCAGTTCGGTGACCAACTGCTCAAGAAGTCCAACTACAAAAAGATAACTGAAAAACTGCTGCGGCAAGCTGCCGCATTGCAGGGCAACAAGGAGAAGCTGAAGTTCTTCTACGACTACCTGACGGCCAATGTGCATTGGGACGAAAACTATTCATTGTTCTCCCATGAAAAAAAGCTGAACGAGATATTCGAGCAGGGCAAGGCCAACAGCGCAGAGCTGAACATGATGCTCTACGTGCTGCTGACGGAAGCTGGCATAAAGGCCAGCCCGTTATTGCTCAGCACCCGTGGCCACGGCAAGATGTATGAGGAATATCCCATCCTCGACCAGTTCAACCACCTGATTCTAATGGCGGAAATAGACGGGAAGCAGCTCCTACTCGATGCCACCGACCCGCTGCGACCGCCCGGATACCCCAGCATACCCGCCCTGAACGGGCGTGGCCTAAAGCTCGACCTCGACCAAGCCGCCCCACTTGGGTGAACATCACCCCGCCTCGTGACGGCACCGACGCCATGGCCTTCCACCTCAGCCTCGACGAGGAGGGCACGCTGACGGGCATGCTCACCACCGCCCACAAAGGCTACAACGCCATCCCCGAAAGGCGTGGCGCCAACCCCGACAACGGCGGAAGCCTCTGGCAAAAACGCCTCAGCAAACGCTACCCCGAAGCTCAAGTGCTGAGCGCCAAATCGGGCAACCTGCGGGAACTGGAGGCCATGTACTTCGATACCCTAGAAATCCGCATACCCAATGCGGCGCAGGTCTCCGGCGACCATATTTACTTGCCGCCCGTCCTCTATTCCGAGTTCGATGAAAACATCTTCAAACTAAAGGAAAGGCTCTATCCGGTGGACATCCCCTACCCTTTCGTGGAACAGGTGGCGTTCAACCTCACGTTGCCCGATGGCTATGAAATTGAGAGCATGCCGCTGATGGTGAACAAGGGCATACCGAGCGGCGGCGCCAACTATTTCTTCGGTGCCACGCCAAAGAGCGACGGCAAGGTGCAACTTTCCGCCAGCCTGAACATCAGCAAACAGAAGTTCCAGCCCGCCGACTACGCCGACCTGAAAGCCTTGTTCGACCTGATGATTCAGAAAAAAGAGGAACTGGTGGTGATTAGGAAAAAGGATTGAAGGATTGAAGGATTGAGGGATTGAGGGATTGAGGGATTGAGGGATTGAAGGGCTGCCAGCTCTCTAACGGCGCATCATGCCGAAATAGAGGCCAATGACGACCAGCATCACTTCCTTGATGTGTGGGAGGGAGTCGAGGCCGACCCGGACGGAAACCACCACAAATCCAAGGGTGACGACGGCTATGAGCAGTTTCTCAACGTTCACCTCCCGCCAATTGTATTTGCTCAAATCCAAGCCGGGTGCGAAACGCTTCATCAGCCAATGCAGGATGTACAGGGCAAAGGCCACCTGCACGAAGGGCTTCACAAAGTCAATGACGCCCACCGCAAAGCCTTTGATTATTCCAGCAAGGTGCGTATAGGACGACCGACGGGTGGAGTCGAAATCGGAGACGTAAGCGATTTCGAGGCCGAGCCATGCAGTCAAGAGGATGCCGCTCACGGCGGCGGTAGTGAGGGCGAGTTTCCGCCAGGGGATGTTCTTTGTTGCTTCCATGTTTCTTGAAATGATGAATGATAAATGATAAATGATGAATATTGGGGCAAAGTAGCGGCGGATTTGGTGCAGCGGGAAAGCAGATTGAGCAAACGTGGGCGCTGCACTATTATGCGTGAAAAAATTTGGCAGTTGGCATAAAAAACTTCCGCAATTGCTTGATGATTGAACTACATGCATTATTTTTGAACCAAGAACGAGAGAACACAGAAGCTAACGCAAAGACAAAGACCCTGAAACCCTTTTCTTGCCGCAGCTTTTACAAGAACACACTGAGGGGAAACTTGAAAACCGGGAGGCTTGGGCTTTGGGACTGACCTTTTGAGGACGGGTAGGGCTTGGAGGGTTGGATGGATTTGCAAGTACCTCATTGCTGAACTCACATACAAGAACTAGACAAAATAGAAATATGCTCTGTTACAATTGTAGAATAGAATTAAATAAAGATAATCAAAGCAAAGAACACATTCCTGCGCAAGCTTTTTTTGCTGGATACGGAAATGATTTTAAGATCAACAGAATAACTGTTCCTGCATGCAAAAGGTGTAATATAGGATATTCTAAGACAGACCAGGAATTACGTGATGCAATTGGTGTTACAAATGACAGAAATGAACATTCAAGAGAATATACTAGAAAGTCTGTGTCTTCAATATTGAAAAAAAAAGGAAGAAACAAACTTTATTCTGATGAAAAAGGAAGTATTATAGCTGTATCTTTTGCTTATAATGACTTTAAGAAAACTGTAATTAAAGATTTCAAAGGAGTATTTCATCACAAATTTGGTTATCCATTACCTAGAGGATGGAAAATTGAGATAGTTTCTGGGTTTGAAGAAAAAAGCAGACCTCAAAGAGCCGCAAGTAGTATTTATGCTCATCTAAATAGTTCAAATTGGTCAATTTCTGGGCATACGGATATTTTTAGATTTAAAATAGAAATCTGCACCCCTGATGCAAATGGTTTTATAAATTATACTACTGAAATTGGTAATGCAATTTCAGTAATAGGTGTTCAAGAATACAATAATAAGCTGTCTTTTGTAATAATAGCAGCCAAACATAGACATTTAAACTCAAAAAAGAGTAAGGAGAAAAGGAGAAAAAAGAAAGCCATAAGAAAGCAAGTAATGAATAATAAAGCACGAAAAGCATTAAGGAATAAAATTAAAGGGAGAAAAAAGAAATAACCGAATTGTATCCCCCGCTCTCGCAAACTTGCAACTTGCAACGCTTCACATCACCCAACTAAAAACTAATACACGAATAAAAATCGAACATCAACCATAACCTTCACCATTTAAACTCAATTCCAAATGGCAAGCACATCCGAAGCAACAATCGGCAACAACGTGGACAGCCTAGTTTTTGATTGAATTGGAATCGAAATTCTTTGTAAAATTGGAATTGAATTCCAATTTTACAAAAACCAGATTCATCCTTGAAAAACCCGAAACTCCACTTTCGGCTTTTCGAGGATAAAACACAAGGATAAACTGAATCAAACCTATATTTCCTGAATTTCCTTTTTAAAGAACTGAACCACCTCCCCATACCGCCCACCCTCCATCGCTGGCAGTGAGTGCCGAACATCAATGTGGCCACCTATTTTGCTTGTCCACAATCCATCGGCAAGTTGCCGGGCAGCATGGGTCGGAACACCGTCTTTGGCAAACAAGGCCAGTTTTGATAGCCATCCTCCAAGTTGCCATTTTCACAAACTTGATAGCCGTGCTTCGCAAATAATTTCGAGAAAGCCTCAATGGTTTCCACCATTGGCAGTCCTTTTGGACAATAAAAGCCCCTTTTACGGAGCGGCCAGATGAAACGGGTTTGGTCATTGAGTGCCCATGCTATGCAGTTGTATTTGCCCGAAGAAGGGCTGGTCACTTCAAATGGCTCGTGGAAGGAATTGGGAAACTCAGGAGAGGTGAAAGTTGCCACGCCGTCATGATAAATAACCTTTTGTTGCGCCCCATTCCAGCCAGTCTTCTTTCATTTTCGACAACATGCCAACGTGCTTGGGCTTCACGGGATTCTCGCCCGTAATTTTGAAAAGGGCATAAAAAAGATGCTGTGGGTCTTCTTGCAGTTTAATCAAAATGAAGGGAACCACGCTTGGCCCCAATTCGATGATGGCTTGGTAGGCAGGGTGGTTGGTAATCTCTGAGCCACTGGAACTGAACAGGGTTTCCTGCTTCCATTGCTGGAACAGCAGCTCGAAACGGTCGGCTACCTGCTTTACGGCGTTGCCTTGCGGCAATAGGCGCAGCAGCTTCTCCCGCTCCAACTGCTTCAGCATTGGCAATGCCTGCCCGTCCAACAATTCTACGGTTATGGTCTGCATGACTTTTTAATTAACCCAAACAAAACTAAGTGGTTTAAGTCAATTCGCTCAAAATAAATCAGCCGCAGCCCCTGCCCCAATAAGACATATCGTTTTTCCACCAAGTTTCGTACCTTTCGCCGCACGAAGACCAGTAATACGAAAACATCCCTATGGCCACTGACAAACAATCCATGCAAACGGCCCCCGCTATGTCGGATTACGAGTGGGGCGACTTGCTCTACAGCATTGAGCAGCAGAAGTGCATCGTGCTGGTAGGGCCGGAGGTCTATACAGCGCCCGGCGAGGCACCGATGCACAAGCGGTTGGCGGAGTTCCTGCAAGGCCAAGCGGAGCAACTGCGCATCCGGGTGAACGAAAACGGCTGGTTCCATTTGCAGCCGTTGGGCAACGAGACCTCGCCCGTCAGGCAGGTAAAGGAGTTCTACAACCGCCCCACCCCGCACACCGATGAGCTGCTGAAAAAACTCGCAAGGCTGCGCTTCCCCATCTTTGTCTCGTTCACGCCCGACATCAAGCTGCGCCAAGCCTTCGAAGGCCATGCCGCCGATTTCGAGACCTACGTCCGCAACAAGCCTTTTCGGGAAGACCTGCCCGTTCCGTCCGCCGAGCGCCCGCTTGTGTATCAACTGCTGGGCAATTTGGAGGACCGAAACTCGCTGGTGCTGACCTACGACGATTTTTACGACTACCTCAAGTCGGTTTTCACGGGCAACAGCATGTCGCCCATCCTGCGGGACGCCATCATCGGGGCCGATTATTTCCTTTTCCTCGGCATGCCGTTCGACCAGTGGCAGATGCACCTGTTCATGCGGGTGCTGGGGCAGTCAAAGGAGAAGTTGCAGACACTGAAGGTGGCCGTGCCCTTCGATGCGGGCAATGCGGCGAGCTGCGAGGAACAATACACCATCAAATTCGTGGACGACCATATCGGTGACTTCGTCAACGAGCTGTTCCGCCATTGCGAAGCAAGCCAAATCGCCAACAAACTGCTGCGGCCCCTGCCCAGCTTCAAGGGCGAGCAGGCCCCGCAAAAGAATACGGCCACACCCTTCCTCTCGGAACTGACCGACCTCGTGGTGGAGAACCGCTTCGAGGAGATTTACGACCGGGTGAAAAAACTGCTCATCGGCACGGGCGAGGCAGGCCGGGGGCTGTTGCAGGTTTTCATACAATTGAAGGCCCGTTACACGAAGCTGGAGGAGGAAAACTCGCTCGGCATCCTGCGGCACGAGGAATACAACGTGGAAATGAACCGGGTGCGAAAGGCTTTCATTGACCAATTCGATGCGCTCCGCAACCTTTGGCCACAACTCAACCCCCAACCATGAGCAAGGCACCACTTCCATCGAGGTATCCGGGCGCACAGCCGTTCGAGACGCACCAGCGCCACATTTTCTTTGGGCGGGAAAAGGATATCGAATCGCTTTGCCGCAAAGTGCGGCAAGAGCCGCTCACAGTGCTGTACAGCAAGTCGGGCCTCGGTAAAAGTTCGCTGCTGAATGCGGGCGTAGTGCCCGTCATCGAGGAGGGCGGCGAGTACCGAACGCTCCGCATCCGCTTCAACGCCTTCGACAAGGACGCACCCGTTGCTGCGCAACTCATGCCCGATGTCCGTTGCCGCAAAATAATAAGGGGCAGCGAGGGCAACGTCTCCACCTTCCTGGACAAGCTCATCCCCAACGAGCCGACCATCTGGCACGACCTGAAAGAGCAGCAGTTGCTTGCGCTAATGGCGCAGCCCTCCAATCCGCAATCCCCAATCTACAATCCACAATCACCTACCAAGTTGTTGCTGCTCTTCGACCAATTCGAAGAACTGTTCACCTATCCGCCAGAGGCCGTGCTGGCCTTCCGAAAGCAATTGGCGGAGGCGCTTTACACGCCACTGCCCAGCCGTTATTGGGACATGCTGGAGCTTTACGGCAAGGACGATTGCCCGCTCGACGAAGCGCAGCAGGTTTTGCTGCAACGCCCCCTCGAACTTCGGGTCGTCATCGCCATCCGGCAAGACCGCATGCACCTGCTCGGCCAGCTATCCGACTATCTGCCGAGTGCGAGCAAGGCTTGGTACGAGCTTCGCCCGCTCAATCGGCAACAGGCAAGGTCGGCCATCATCGCACCCGCTGCCCTGCCGGGCAATTTCGTCTCGCCGCCGTTTCAATACGAGGAAGCAGCCATCGAAATGATGCTCAACTTCCTCACCGACGACGGCACGGAACCCATCGAGAGCACGCAGTTGCAGATAGTTTGCAATTCCATCGAAATGAAGGTGGCGGCGCAGTCGCTCCCGGTCATTGGGCCAGCCGATGTGGGCGATTTGGAGGCCATCATCGAGAATTATTACATCGAAAAAATCGGCACCATCGGCAATGAGGCCGAACAGTTGGCCGCCCGCCGCTTGGTCGAGGACGGATTGGTCTATGAGGAGGAAGAGCGACGCCTCAGCCTGTACGAGGGGCTGATTTTGAAGAGCTACGGCCTCTCTCCCGATACGCTCCGCAAACTGGTGGACAGCCACCTACTGCGTGCCGAGCCGAGCCTGCAAGGCGGCTACACCTACGAGCTGAGCCACGACACCCTTGTGGCCCCCGTGCTGAAGGCAAAGGCAAAACGCAAGGAGGGTGAAAGGGCGGAAGCGGAACGGGAAGCCACACAACGGCAGGCAGCGGAACTGGAAGCCCTGCGGCAAAAAGCAGCGGCAGAACGGCAGAAGGCAGAAGAGGAGCGGGCCTTGCGGGAGAAGGCAGAGGTGAACGAACAGCGGGCGAGGCAAAGAACAAGGTTGGCGGGCATTGTCTCGTTCATCGCCGTAGCCTTGGCCGTTTGGGGCTGGTGGAGCACCATTCAAGCGAGAATGGCAAGGGAGGAGGCCACGACTATGGCTGACGAGGCACAGAAACAAAAAACCGAGGCCCTCCATCAAAAATCGGAAGCCGAAGCCGCCAAACTCGTGGCTGATAGCAATGCACATGTTGCGAAGCAAAAGACGTTGGAAGCCGAAGCCTTGGCAGCCGAGGCCAAAAAGCAGGAAGCCATTGCCCATCAGAACCTCGAAGAGATGCAGGCGGCACAAGAGAAGGAGTTGGCGGCGAAAATCAGCCAGTACATCACCGCTGCCCACCGCATGCACGAGATCGGCGACAAGGAAATGGCCAAGCGCACCCTCGACGAGGCCGCTAAATTGGCCAAAGGCTACCCTACGCTGCTTCAAATGATTAACAAAGCCCGATTGAAATGAAACAGATGATTGCTTTTCAGTCCGCCATGAGGTACGGCACGTTTACTAAACTTTTTAAGTTTAGTAAACGTGCAATGCAAACCCTGCTCATCCTCTCATTCCTCATCCCTCATCCCTCATCCCTTCTCTTTGCCCAACACGGCGGCCTTTGCCAAGATTATTACCAAAAGGCGAAAGATGCATTTGAGCACAAGTCATACGCCCATGCCCGAGACTATATCGAGGTTGCCCTGCCGCTTTGCACGGAACATGCGGATTCTCTGCGGGCTTTGTTGAAGACCATTAAGGCGACCATTGAAAAGCAAACGCAATTGGTGCAGGACAACGCCGATGCCAGCCACAATGCCTCCTTGGCGCTCCAAATCAACGATTACGACCCCACGCTGGCCATGCGGATTGCGGCGTACAATTTGGAGGCGCATCCGGGGAACGTAAATGCAGCGGCAGCCCTGCGCATTGCGGCGAAGCCAGACAACCGATACTATCTTTTCCCGCTGCTGGGGCATTCGCTAAATGTGGCAGCCGTGGCGTGGTCGCCCGATGGTGAACTGATAGCGAGCGGCTCCTGGGACAAGACCTTGAAGCTGTGGGACGTGGAAAGCCGAAGCGAGGTTTTCACCTTGCAAGGCCATACGGACAATATCACGGCCATTGCTTGGTCGCCCGATGGTAAACGATTGGCAAGCGCCTCCGAAGACGCCACTATTCGGGTTTGGGACTTGAAAAGCCGTACGGAGTTGTTCAGCCTTCGGGGGCATCAGGGGGATGTTTATGCCGTGGCTTGGTCGCCCGATGGAAAATTATTGGCGAGCGGTGCGGTGGACAAGGCTGTGAAGGTATGGGACGTGGAAAAGCAGGCAGAGTTGTACAGTTTTACAGGCCATAATGACTTTGTCAACGCACTAACATGGTCGCCTGACGGCAAACAATTTGCAAGCGCCGCCGATGATGGCGTTGTGAAGGTTTGGAACGTGGAAAGTCGAACGGAAGTGCAGCAAATACAACGGGACACTTTCGCCATATACGCCTTGGCTTGGTCGCCCAAAGGGCAACAGTTGGCAATCGGCTCTTATGACGGCGTTGTGCAATTATGGGATGTCGAAAACAATCAAGAAGTGTTCAAGCACAAGAAACATGCTTATTATGTAAATGCGGTGGCGTGGACGAAGGATGGCAGGCGGTTGGCGAGCTGCTCCGGCGACAAGACCATCCTGATTTGGGACATCAACAACAAAAGCGAGCTATACACCCTGCAAGGGCATTCTGACGATGTCAACGCCTTGGCTTGGTCACCAGATGGCAAGTTCTTGGCCAGCGCCTCATGGGACACTACGATGAAGGTCTGGGAGGTGGATGGCAAAAATGAACGAGGCAGTTTTGAGGGGCATAGTTTGGGGGTAAACTCGGTTGCTTGGTCTCCGAAAGGAAACTTACTGGCAAGCGGGTCGAGTGACAAAACCGTGAAAGTATGGGATTCGGAAAATCAAAAAGAACTGTTCCGTTTAGAGGGGCATACCTCCGGGGTCATTGATGTTGCATGGTCGCCAGATGGCAAAAGACTCGCCAGCAGTTCGCAGGATTATAATGTGAAGGTGTGGGACGCTGCAAATCAGAAGGAGTTGTTCAACCTTGCAGGGCATTCCTCCTTTGTCAAAAATGTAGCTTGGTCGCCAGATGGCAAAAGACTGGCCAGCAGTTCAGCTGACAAAACCGTCAAGGTCTGGGACGTGGGCAGCCGGATGGAACTGGTCAGTTTTACCACTGGACAAACCTTTGCGAATGAAGTAACATGGTCGCCAGATGGGCGACAATTAGCGAGCGGCATGGCCGATAATTCAATCGTTGTCTGGGATTTGGGCAAAAAGCTAGAATTGTTCAGGCTCCAAGGTCACGAACTGCCAGTCAACTCGGTCTCATGGTCAAATGACGGCAAGTACTTGGCCAGCGGCTCCAGTGACAAGACCATCAAAGTTTGGGACATCAAAACCCGAAGCGAACTATGCTCGCTCAAAGGGCATACCGCCGAAGTCAAGTTCATCGAATGGTCACCAGATGGTCAATGGTTGGCAAGCGGCTCCGATGACAAGACGGTTAGGGTCTGGGATTTCGGAAGCAGAAGCGAAGTATTTAGTTTGGAAGGTCATTTTGGGGCTGTGACCTCCATATCATGGTCACCCGATAACAATCGGCTGTCGAGCAGTTCAAAGGACAATATCATCAAGGTCTGGGAACTACAACCATATTTAGGAAAACGGGCAGCCTATTTCACGCTTCACCAATTGCAAAAAGCAGGGGTAAGGTTGAAGAAGGAGGATTTGGAGAAGGTGGGGATGGGGCAAGAAAAGTGATATTATTCGCCGACTTTGCATTCAATAGTTTATTAAAAAGCTTTCAATAGAAAAGGGGCAGCACCACCTGGCACCACCCCCTTTATTTTTGCTTTCGAATCAGAAGAATGGAGAACCACTGCCCCCCATTCATTCATCATTCATCATTAGCTAAACAGCTTCGCCATATCCACCCGCTCCCGAATCATGCCTTCGAGGGCGCTGATGCTCACCCGCTGCTGCGCCATGCTGTCCCGCTCCCGGATGGTCACGGTGTCGTTTTCGAGGCTCTCGAAGTCAACGGTGATGCAGAACGGCGTACCGATGGCATCTTGGCGGCGGTAGAGCTTGCCGATGCTGCCCGTGTCATCGTATTGGCCGGGGAAGTAGAACTTCAGTAGGTTGAAGATGCCCTTGGCCTTTTCGACGAGGCCCGGCTCGTTGCGCTTGAGCGGCATCACGGCGAACTTCAGCGGGCTGAGGGCCGGGTGCAGCTTGAGCACGTCACGGGTATTGCCCTCGCCGTCCGAGCTTTCGCCGACGGCCTCCTCCACGAGGGCATTGCCCATCATGGCGAGGAACATGCGGTCGCAACCGATGGAGGTCTCGATGACGTAGGGCACGTAGTTCTCGTTGCTTTCCGGGTCAAAGTATTGGAGTTTCTTGTTGGAAAGCTTTTGGTGCTCCGTCAGGTCGAAGTCGGTGCGGGAGTGGATGCCCTCCAACTCGCGGAAGCCGAACGGAAACTCGAACTGGATGTCCACGGCGGCGTCGGCGTAGTGGGCGAGGTTCTCGTGGTCGTGGAAGCGGAGCTTGTCGGGAGAGGTGCCGAGGGCGAGGTGCCACTTGAGGCGGAACTGCTTCCAGTACTCGTACCACTCCTGCTGCGTGCCGGGCTTGATGAAGAACTGCATCTCCATCTGTTCGAACTCCCTCATGCGGAAGATGAACTGACGGGCCACGATTTCGTTGCGGAACGCCTTGCCAATCTGCGCAATGCCGAAGGGCAGCTTCTGGCGGGTGGTCTTCTGCACGTTCAGGAAGTTGACGAAGATGCCCTGCGCCGTCTCCGGGCGGAGGTAGAGCTTGCCTTCTTCGCCAGCGATATTGCCAAGCTGGGTATTGAACATGAGGTTGAACATGCGCACGTCCGTCCAGTTGCGGCTGCCCGTGTCGGGGTCGGCGATTTCCAGCTCCGCAATGAGCGCACCAAGGGCGGGCATGTCGCCGTTGCGCAGCGCCTCGTTCATGCGGTCGTTGGTCTGTGCGGCCTTCTGCGTGTATTCGAGCACACGAGGGTTGGTTTGGCGGAACATGGCCTCGTCGAAGCTGTCGCCGAAGCGTTTCTTGGCCTTCTCGACCTCTTTTTCGGCCTTCTCCTGCATCTTCTCGATGGCGCCCTCTATGAGCTGGTCGGCCCGGTAGCGGCGCTTGCTGTCCTTGTTGTCAACGAGCGGGTCGTTGAAGGCGTCCACGTGGCCGCTGGCCTTCCAAGTGCTGGGGTGCATGAAGATGGCGGCGTCGAGGCCAACAATATTCTCGTGCATCTGCACCATGCTTTTCCACCAATATTCCTTGATGTTGTTTTTCAAAAGGACGCCGTACGGTCCGTAATCATACACAGCGCTGAGGCCGTCGTAGATTTCAGATGATTGGTAAATAAAGCCGTACTCCTTGCAGTGAGCGGTGAGTTTCTTGAATAAATCAACTGGTTGAGACATTTTCGATTGCGGATTGCGGATTGCGGATTTCGGATTGGGGTATCTGCCTGAAACTGCAATGCCGTGATTTTTTCGATAAAACGGATTTTGGGCGGAAAGTTGCCCAAAAGGAGCGCAAAGGTAAGGAAGGTGCGCTGGAAATGGAAGCGGAATTGGCAGGAATGGCGTTTACGCCGTCCTGTCCACGGCGTTTACGCCGCCATCGCCCTAAAGGGCTATGACAGGACGGCCTAAAGGCCATTCCTACCGAATGAAAACTGCCAACTCAATCAATTGCTCAAGACCCGGAACTCCGTGCGGCGGTTGGCAGCGTGCTCGCCCTCGGCGCATTCAACGCCATCGGCGCAACGGTTCTTCAGTTTGCTTTCGCCATAGCCCTTGGCAACGAGGCGGCTGCGCTGGATGCCACGGCCTACCAAATAGTTCAGCACAGACTCTGCACGAGCTTGGGAGAGGCTTTGGTTGGCATCGGCAGCACCACGGCTATCGGTGTGGGCAGCAATTTCCACCCGGATGTTCGACTTGTCCTTCATCAGTTTCAGCAGCTTAGCGTCAACGATACTTCGGGCTTCAATACTAAGTCGGGCGTTACCGGACTCGAAACTGATTGGCAACAAATTGTTGTCGGTCAGGGCGCAGTCAATTTCTTCCCATTTTTCCACGCCGCCGGGGTCTTTCAAGACAAGGACAGGCTCAATGATGTATTCACTGGGAACTTCGACTTTCACCAGTTCTTCGTCCTTCACCAGCACTTGTTTTGTCACTGTTGCAAATTCAGCGGGTACTTCCACCACATCGCAGCCGGCTTCCTTCACCACAATTTGCCGCTTAATGGTGGTGAACTTGCCTTTTTTTGGGGCGATGGTGTAGTTTGCAGTTTGATCCATCACTTGAACGTCCACTCGCTTAAACTCAGCGGGATGCTCAACGTATTGCAGCACCATGCAGTCTCGTGGATCCTTCGACTCGCAATCTTCCAGCGAGGTTTTCCACTCCAATCCCGTGGTTTTAGGGCGCACCTCGATGTCTTCTGTCATGGATTTGAATTTGGGGGCATTGACAGTTATTTCGGCAGGCCCTTCTTCGATGAGCATGGTATCGGTTACAGTTTTGAATTCAGCGGGATATGGCACATAGCGCTTTGTGGCAGGCTTTATGACAATCCGCTCTTCTACCGTCCTGTATTCGGCGGGCAGCTTTTGGAAGGTTGTGTAGGCAGGGCGGATCATTACCCTTTTTTCGAGGGTATCGAATTGCATGGCAGTGACGGTACGCACATAGCATTTCCCTGGTTCAGGCTTCGATGGCAGGCCATCTGATTGGCCTATAAGGTTGATTGCCAGTAAACTACAAATACCAAGCAAGATTGACTGCTTTTCCATTTATTGAATGTTTGGATGAAAAATATTGTGCTGCTGCTGCTAAAAAGCAAACGATTGGCAGCATTCATCTGGGGGATTGGCAAGTTAAATCGGTTGGTAAATGTAGTGAAACATTTGCTTGTTCGAAAACCAATAGAAATATCAACGGCTATTTCATGTTGAAATAAAATGAACCTAAAGCTTTCGAGCCACCAAAACCCCATCCCTTACTGGCAATATCACGTTTTCGACTCGGGAATCTTGATGAACCATTTTATTGAAGGCATCAATGGTTTGGGTATCGGCATCGGTAGCTTTTGCTGCCACCTTGCCATCCCATAGCACGTTGTCGGCAATGAGTAGGCCGCCAGGATTTAGGCGGTCAATGAGGAGGTCGAAATAGGCGGGGTAATCGAATTTGGCAGCATCCATGAAAACCAAATCGAAATAGAGGCCAAGGTTGGGAATAATTTGTTTGGCATCCCCCTGATGCAAGGTTATCTTATTGGAAAAATGGGTCTTTTCGAAATATTTAGTACTAATAAAAGCTAGCTCTGGGTTTACTTCGATGGTATGCAACATGCCACCTTCGGGCAATCCTTTTGCGATGCAAAGACTGGCATAGCCAGTGAAAGTTCCAATTTCCAAGGCCAGCTTGGGTTTGGCAAGTAGTGTGAGCAAGGCGAGCAAATGCCCCTGTACCTTTCCACTAATCATTTGGGGAGAAAGGGTTCGCAAGTGGGTCTCCCGCTCCAATTCGTAAAGTTCGGGAAGCGGCAGTGTAGTATGCGCTTCGCAATAAGCGTTGATTTTCTTCTGCATTATATTAGGTTATCGGCCTAAGGCGGACGGTTGTCGGTGGATGGTTAAGAGCACGCTGCTTACCGTAGGCCGACTCAAGCAATACCGGATTGCATGGCGAGTTTAAGCAGGTCAACTTGTTTTGACACACCCATTTTTTGTTGGATATGCTTTCGGTGAGTGTCCACGGTGAGCTTGCTAATGCCCAAATGCGCAGCTATTTCTTTGGAAGTAAGGCCCTTGACGATTTGTCGTAACACCTCCTGCTCCCGGCCAGAAAGGTTGAACAGTTTATGCTTACCACGTTTTGGGATACCTTCTTCATTGGTGGCAATGAAATCGGCAGGAATGAGGCTAGCAGTGGCAACGTCTCCGGCTTGACCCAATGCAAGTTTTACTTCCCTAAAGACCTTTCGTTGCATTTCAAGCTGGGCAGCAAGCGCCTTGTTTTGCTTGCGCAATAGATGGATTTCTTGAGTCAACTGCGCTGTCACTATGGTTTGTTCCATCATGTCTATGTTATTTGGACGCAACTTAGTATTGGTTGTTTTTTTTAAAATTGAAATTTTTAAAAAAAACAACCTGAAATAGTGGAAGAAGAAGAATCACCTTATTTAGCATCCTTTTCCATTACAACAACGAAATTTGTTTCGATTGCCAGAATTGGGTGGTTCGTTTTGAAGTCAAAACAGTTTACATTTTTTTGAATAACTTTTGTGGTTTTGAGTAAATGTTTATCTTGTGGCCGATTTTCAAGAACCGATTAGATACGACATCCTACCTTTAGAAGCAGTTTGTCATAAAAAACACCTTCAACCCTGCTTCGATTTTGGTGCAACCACTGGTTGCGTTGCCGCATTCCATCGGCCATCTTGCAAGTTCCCGATCGCACACTATAGGACACCGGCATTATGTTTTTTTCGTTTAACTTAAAGCAATTCCCATGAACAAGCATCAACAAATCAAGGTATTCATTGCCGATGACCACCCTATTGTATTGCAGGGTGTGTCCTGTATTCTTTCCAACCGCCCAGAATTTCAAGTTGTGGGCACGGCGGCTTCCGGAGACGAATTGACCCGGAAAATGCTTCAGGCCAAGCCCAATGTCCTCCTGCTCGACTTAAACATGCCTGGAAAGGATTTCTACGAAAACATCCAATGGGTAAAAGCCAACGCCCCTTGGGTTAAAATCCTCACCTACTCCTCCTATCATTCGACCGACCTCGTTAGGTCGCTCATCCATGAAGGAGCTGCTGGCTATCTGCCAAAAACGGCGACGCCAGCTGAGATTTCAGATGCTATCCAATGTGTGTTTCAAGGTGAAATTCATGTGACAATGGTTGCAGCGCATGCGCAAACCGATGCCACGCCAGCTACCGAACATGCCAATTCGCTGCCCGACGACTTCCGAAAGCGCCTTGGGCTTTCCCGCAGGGAGCAGGAAATCCTCGTGCTCATCAGTCGAGGCCTTAGCAGCCAGCGCATTGGCCAGACGCTTTACATCAGCAAGCACACGGTCGAGACGCACCGCAAGAACATCCTGCGCAAATTGGATTTCAATTCCAGTACAGAACTCGTCAAGTTCGCCGTTCAGCAACGGTTGGTTTAGTGAATCCTGATTGGTGATTCGTGAATCGTGATTAGAGAGCGGTAATCCTGCCAACCAATCACGAATCACGAATCTCCCTACTGCCTCAACACATAGGCGCTCAACTGCTTCTGGGCCAATTTCTTAACAAGCCCGAAAGCTTCTGATTTAGTATCGAAGGTGCTAACATAGAGCGCATAGAGGCCGCTCCTTTCCTGTTTTACAATGGCAGTGCCATCGTAGCCCATGCTGTTCAGCAGGTTGTACCTGCGGTTCGCGTTGTCTTGGTTGGCAAAGGTTCCTGCCACCACAGTATATGATTTTGCATTGTAACTGCTTGAGTTGTTGACAGGCACGGTGGCGCCATTTTCATCGTTTGTTTCTAAATCACCTCCGCCCTTGTTAGAATCGGGCTGATCAAGGACTGGATCGCCGTTAGGTTCTGCACCGCCATTTTCAGCAATAAGTTGAGGGGATGTGCTGACATTTTGGTCGCCAAGCTCCAAAATTTTTACCTCTGTGCGTCGGTTGTATTGGTGCTCCCGCTCCGAGCAGGCCACGCCAGACTTGCAGCGGTTGCGTAATTGGCTTTCGCCATAGCCCCTCGGTACCAAGTGGCTTCCATTCACGCCTTTTGAAGTCAGGTATTTGAAAACACTTTTTGAGCGCCGGTTGGAAAGGTCTTGGTTGTAGTCCGTTCCACCACGGGCGTCGGTATGTGATGCCAATTCCAACTTCATGCCTGGATAGGCTTTCATCATGGCCACTACTTCGTTCAATTCGGGATAGGCATCAGGACGTAGCGTTGCATCGTCGAAGTTGAAGTAGATATTCGGCAACTGGATGGTCATGCCCGCATAGAGCGGCGAACCTCCGAGGTACAGTGTGACAGGAATTCGGGCGTTTGCCGTGCAAGGCGTCTCCTTAGTGGAGGCAATTGCAGGGGCAGAATTTGCACCATTGCGCACCGCATAGATACTGAAGGTACGGTTGCAGGGCAGACAGTAGTCGAATTTGCCTTGGTTGTCACTGTAAATGACAATGGCCTCCTTGCTGTCCACGTCCACGATATGCACTTCTGCACCAGCAACTGGGCTATTGCTACCAAGCACCAATAGCTTGCCTTCCAGCGGCACACAGTTAGATGCTTTCCGCATTTTGATGTCGAGCTTTGAAATATCGGTTTCGGGTGTCACCACCACATATTCCGGCAGGTAGCCTTCTTTTTCAATCTTTATGACATGGCTGCCTCGGCGCAGTGGCACTTTGGCCTTACCATCCGCTCCAGTCACGCCCGACTCACCCATGCCAGCGGAGTTCACATCCATGATGAAATTGTCCTTTCCGTCGCCAGGAAGGAGTTTCACAAGATCAGAGCTGTCCCCGGCCAAGCCGATTTCATTGAAATTGATGGCGCTAATGGTTACACCGTCCATCGGATTGCCATCGGCATCCTTGACAACGAGACCGTCCAGGTTGCGATTCTTATCAGCAAAAGGCCCAGTTGGGCCATCCACATAGAAGCTGTAAACATCATCATAGCCAAAACCGCCCTTGCGATCGGAAGAGAAATAGCCGTTCTTGTTCTCACTGTCCACGATGAATCCAAAATCATCCATCTCAGTATTGAAGGGTGCACCGAGGTTTTCGGGTGTTGACCATTTTTGGCCACCGTTGCTTTGCGTCGTCAAATAAATGTCAAGGCCGCCCCTGCCGCCGTGTCCATCTGACGAGAAGTAGAGTGCCCCATCCGCAGCGATGTATGGAAACACATCGTTGCCAGGCGTATTCACTGACGGGCCCAAGTTGACCAACTGCCCCCACGATTCGCCTGTTTTCTGCACCATATAAATATCAAAGCCACCTTGCCCTCCAGGTACATCGGCAGCGAGGTACATGACATCGCCGTTGGCCGATATGGAGGGGTGCATGAAATTGTAGTTGATATTGTTGAAGGGCAGCTTCTTTCCCTCGCCCCATTCCTCTCCTTGCTTTGAAGATTGCCAAACCTGAATCTTCAACAGCTTGTCGGGTGCATATTCTTTTAGTTCATTTCGGGAGAAGTAGATGGTGGTAGCCTCCCGGTCAAAGGTCATTGGGCCTTCGTGAACCTTTTCCAGTATTTTGTCAGAGAAAAGGATTGGCTCCTGCAAAAATCCTTCCTCGTCTCGTTGTGACCAGAAGATGGACATCAGGTGGATGCCGCCAATTCGTATATCCTTGATATTGTCATAAAGGATATTCACATCACGGGTTGATACGAACACGACACCATCTTTGTAAAAAACCGGGCTGTATTCTAACCTGTCTGAGTTGATTCGGCGTTCGTTGGTGAGCACGACACGGTCTTCACCGAGCGAAATCTGCCCGAGCATGGTGTCCGTTGCCAACATGAAAGCCAGCAGTGCAACAAGTGTGGTGGTATTTTTTTTCATAACAAAATAGGACAATAGGGGGAATTTCTTCAAAAGCGGGTAACCCAGATCGCTATGCGAATTTGGGAAGGAAACTGGTGCGAAATTCAAAAAAAACCAGATGCCCTCCCAAATAGCTTTCCAATCTCGTGCCTTATTTCTTTTTGAAGTAACGTGGGTTCTCCAAATCTCCCTCCTCCGTACGAAGATCATAACGCAGGAGCACCTCCACCGACCCCGATTGTTGTTGGCGGATGTCGGAAAGGGTAATGTCATAGCCTAAGCCTACGCCAAGTTTTGGAGTTGCCTGAAAAAGTACCATGCCATCAATGCTATCGCCTCTTCCATTGCCGCCTGTCCGATAGTTTAGGCCACCGGTCACTTTCTTTGCATACCGCACACTGAAGTTGATGTCAAAATCGATAGGGGCATTTTCCACGTATTTCATCATGAAATTCGGCATAATTTCCACCTGATCAGAAACAGGTATGACCGCCCCAAGGTTGACATAGCGGTGCGGGGAAAGCTTTGCTGTCACTGTTGAAATATCATTGAAGCCAATGTCATTTGCCAGCAACTGTGGTGCAGAGAATCCGAAATAGAACATGTCTTTGTAGGTTATATATGCACCTCCGCCAACGTTACCAAGATATTTGTCGTAGAAATTATTACGGGTAAACGAATCGTCTATTTGGTCTTTAACCACAATTCGGTCATCTGTGAAATCAATGCCGAGATACTCCAAGGTGGCCTGCAAGCCTAGCCTTACGCTCCAATCTTCTGTCAGGCGGAGGTTATAGGAATAGGCCGCAGAAGCGAAATACGCATAGCTGATACCGATGGAATAGCGAGAAATTGTACCGCCGATGCCTGCTCGCTGGTTCATGACAGGCGTCTGAAAACTGACCACTTGTGACATTGGTGCACCTTCGATTCCAATCCACTGGCTGCGGTGCAACGCAGTGAAAGAAGGTGTGTTGCGACTGCCCACAAAGGCTGGATTGTACAACTGTTGGTTGTACATGTAATTGGTGTACATTGGCTCTTGTTGTGCCCAAAGGCTGAAACCAAGTAGTACGAATATGAGGGTTGATAAATTTTTCATTGTTGCTTGACGGTGTTTGGTGAATGGTGGTTGGCGATTGGCGATTAGTGGTTGATCATTAGGCATCACTATTCACCAATCGCCATTCACCAATTTAACGGTAAATCACAACGAAACCTTTTTGAATGGCCGCATCGGGGTCACGCTGGAAAAGGTAGAAATAAGTTCCATCTGGCAGTGGATTTCCTTGCCCATTTGTTCCATACCAGTCATTGTTGTACGGCGCTGCTTCATAAACCTTGTCACCCCATTCATTGAACACGATGAGGGTGTTGAGCAAATGGGCAGGTGCACACGAAACAGTAAGGTAATCGTTGGCACCATCACCGTTTGGAGAAATCAGGTTTGTCACCACACATTCATCCGGGCTGTAGTTGAAGTCGAAGGTTATCTTTGCCACATCGCATTCATCGGGACAATCAACGTTGCAATACTCTACGAACATGAGGTCGGTGCCCCAAAATCCCGGATTTGGCTGGAATGCGTAGATGCTGTCCACGACCAAGAATACACTGCCGTTCTCGGGCTGGTTCAGGATGTTCAATGTGTATTGGCCGTAGTCAATATTCACAAAATCCGACATATTGAACTCCTGCGTGACACCGATTATGCCTGCTACTTCACCATCGTTGGCATCTACTTCTGGCGTCACAACCACATCCACGCTGGCCGATGCGGAACAGCCTTCGCCATTCACCACAACGACCGTGTAAGTAGAAGTGCCAAAATCTGATGCATTTCCAATGACCGGATTTTGTTCCGAGCTAATAGGCGTTCCAATCGGGTTAAACCAGGTGTAATTGCCGCCAGAAACGGTGCTTGCGCTTAGCCTCAATGGATTATTGGCACAACCTCCGAAATCCTTGTTTGCCGCAAAGCCTGAAATGGCATCAGTAATGACAACGTCTATGCTTCCAAAGCCCTCACAACCTGCCAATGTCTGAACATTCAAGAAGTAAGAGCCACTGTTTGCAGAGGTTACATTGCTCAACAAAACACCACTGTTGTTGGTGATAAAGTTGCCCTGCTGGTCCGTCCAAGAATAGGAAAGCGGGCCAGTTGCATCGGTACTCAAGGTGATGGAAGTGGTGCCATCCAAGCATTCCGTTTCGCCCGTCACAAAGATATTCGGGGCTGGCAGTGGGTTGAATGTAAGATTAATGCTCGCCGTTTCCGTTGTACAGCCATTGATATCAGTGGCCGCAAAGGTATAGGCATAAGTGCCCGCCGTGCCGGGGATTGCAAAGTTCACGTTGGATCCCTGACTGTTCGGGAGCAAGCCCTCGCCCGTCCAATGATAGGACTGCGCCCCTGGGTAGAAAGTACCTGTTAATTCAATTCCCGAGCCTAAACAGGCTACGTTGGCGCCTGCAGTCAACGTGGGTGTTGGAGGAGCCATCGTGAACTCCAAATCAACGGACGCAGAAGATGAACATCCCAGCACTGAGCTTACGACCACTGTGTATGTTCCATTAAATGCAGGGCTGACATCCAATAAGGTTAAAGTGTTGGTATTGGTTGGTGGCAAATTAATTGGCCCCGACCACTCCCAACTGCTGGCACCAGTACCATTATCCACCAAGGTAACGTCACTGCCGGGATTCAAACAATCCATACCGCCGATAACCTGCAAAATCACATTGGGATACGACCCCACGGTCAGTACCCACTCAGCGGTGTCCGAAACGCAGCCGTCCACTTCCACATAGAAATAGTACTTGTAGATGCCGGGAGCGGTCGGGTTTACGCTCACTATCGGGTTGTTGATGGGTATAAGGCCGCTATTGGCAGCAGGCTCGGCATACCAGTGATAGGTCACGTTGTTGCCACTGTAGAGCTGGCCATTGATGACCACTTCTTTTTCCTCGAAGCAAATGACCGCATCTGTTCCAAAAAGGAAAGGAGCATTCGGCCCTGTGCTTGGGTCAACGGTAACGCTGCTGCTGCCCTTGCAACCAAAATTGGAAGTAGCCACCACCGTATAAGTGCCATAGCTGTTGGCCGTCGGGTTCGGGATGGTCTGGTTTTGTCCCGACACAACCGCCCCATTTGGAAAAGTCCACGTCCAGTTGTTGACAATCGCCAATGATGAATTGGTGGCCGTCAAATCAATAGGTGTGCCTGATGTCAAGCAAAGAATGTCGTTGGCTTGGGCCGTAACGACTGGAACTGGGTCAACCACGAGGTTCACATCGAACTCAAGGTCGCAGAAAGCCATCGAAACCAAGGCCGTATAAATGCCGCCCTGGCTGGTCGTCACGTTGTTCAAGGTAAAGGTCTGCTGGTTGCTGACCGTCTGGTTACCCTTCACCCATAGATAAGAAGCACCAGGCATTCCACCTACGGCAAATGTCACGTCCTCTCCTTCGCAAACCGGCGTCGGGGCGACAGAAGCGGGCGTTATTTGCGGAGCAAGGACATTGATAGTGAAGGAGCAAACCGAGATGTTACCGTTATTGTCTGCGGCTTGGAAGCTGAATAAATTAGGGCCTACAGGAAACGCACTGCCTGAGGGCAAGCCTGCCGTTTGAACGAACGATGCAATTCCACAATCATCGTAGGGAATCAATTCGGACAAGAACAGTGTAATGTTCTCGCAATCCATTTGCTGATAAGAGGTAATAGCTCCATCTGGGTCATCAAACAAGCTACCATCAACGGAAATGGATGCACCGCTTGGGCAGCCAAGTATCTCAGGTGCTTGATTGTCTTCTACCGTGATGGTCAAAGTGTCCCTCGTTATATTGCCGTTCACGTCGAAAGCTACATAGATGACATGGTGCTCGCCAATGCCGAAGAAATCACCAGACACCCCTCCGCTTGCCCCAAACGACGCAATGGCGCAGTTGTCCAAAGGAAACCCAGGGCCGCTCCATGTTACGGTTGCACCGCACTCATTTAGGTCTGTATCCGTTACAATGTCGGCTGGCATGTTCGGGATGAACGGTAGCTGGTTGTCCACCACCGTCACCGTGAAGGCACAAGAGGAAGTATTGCCAGCAGCATCGGTTGCGGTATAGATAACAGTGTGAACACCAACGTCGAACAATGGCCCAGCAGGCGTGATTGGTACAGCCTGCACGGGTCCGCAGTTGTCGGTGGCGGTTATTGCAGGGAAGTTGACCGTTGCGGAGCACTGGTTCAAGCTGGCATTCACCGGTGGTTGGTTGACCGGACAAATGAGCAAGGGCGCTTGGTTGTCCTCTACCTCTACATAAAAAGTGCAGATGGCTGTGTTGCCAAGGTTGTCAACTGCCGTATAGGAGACTGGCGTAATGCCCACTACGAACTGGGTGCCTGGCCCCTGTGGGGCGAAGGTAAAGGAAAGCACATCGTTGCAATTGCCGTCAGCCGTGATGGCTGGCCATGAAACAATAGCCCCGCAGTGGCCCAGATCGGCGTTCACCGTAATCGTATCGCCGTTTGGGCAATTGTTGATTCGTGGCGGCTGGTTGTCAATCACCTCCAGCGAATAGATACAGGAGGACACATTGCCAGCCATATCAATCGCTGTTACGGTAATGTTGTTTGTACCAATTGGCAATAGGCTTCCAATGACTGGGAAATAGTCTAAGGATACGCCCGGGCAGTTGTCCGTGGCGGTCGGAAGTAACGATCCACCAAAAACAAGGCCGCAAGAGTCAATGGTATTGCCCAAAGTAATAGTACCGCTTGGGCAGTTGGTGAATGCTGGTGCGGTGGTATCGGATACAATCACCTGAAAACTGCATGTGAGCGTATCGTTGTCAATGCTGATGGCTGTGAAACTTACGTCCGTAATGCCCACATTGAAGTCGCCGCTTGCGTCGAGGCCGTTTTCACCGCCAAAGCTGGCACCACTGAGGATGTAAAATGCGGAAGCCAGATTTGCTGGCGGGTCAACCGTTGCAACAATTGTGTCTATGGTTGCAAAGCAGCTACCCGTATTGTTATCGGCAAGTTGAGCCGTGGGGCAGGTGAGGGAGAAAACAGGAACCTCCACAACAGTTACCTCCACGGTACAGGAGCTTTGATTCCCAGAAGCATCCTCTCCAAAATAGGTAACAGTCGTGGTACCCACAGGGAATGCCTCACCACTTGCATCATTTCCTGTGTCACCCCCAGAAGGAATGGCCCCGGAGAAATGGTAGTAGCTGGTATCAATAACGCAGTTATCGCTGATGGCCACCAAGCCGATATTGTTGATAATGGTATCAATGGTACCAAAAGGCACTTCGATAATCGTATCGGATGGGCAGTCGAGGAGCGGGGCTTGGAAATCGGTAATGGTCACCACAAAAGTGCACGTGTCCCTGTTGTTGCTGGGGTCGGCCACGATGCACATCACCGTTGAATTGCCCACGGGGAAGGAGGTGCCGGAAGGTGGAACACAAGTGACCGTCACGGAGGCAGCGCAGTTGTCGGCAACCACTGGTGGCTGCCAGTTGACAACAGCAGCGCAAGTACCGGCGGTGTTTGGCTGTGTGATATTGACTGGGCAGGAAATGGACGGGGCCTCCGTATCGTTGACCACCACCACGACACTGCAAACAGTAGCATTACCGTTAACGTCGGTAGCAACAAAGGTTACCGTTGTTGAGCCGACATTGAAGACGTTGCCCGCAGGGCGGTTGTCGGTGATGGATAAAACACTGCAATTGTCGGTGGCAGTGGCATTGCCCAAGGCCACCACAGCGGTGCAAAGCCCAGCGGCATTGCCTACCGGGGCGGGTGTGGCAGGGCAGGTGATGGCTGGCGCTGTGTTGTCTTCTAGGTTCACCCTGAATGTGCAGGTATCTTTTAAACCAGCAGCATCGGTGGCTATCATAGTAATAACGGTAGTATCCGAAATGATGGTACCAGGAGCAGGGGTCTGACTCAAGGAAACGCTGCCAATCGGGCAGTTGTCGGTCACGGTAACTTGCGCTGTATAATCGCCCAAAGTGGCTTGGCAGCTCGCATTGGCCTGCAAATCAATGTCGGAAGGGCAAGTGATGGAAGGCCGTTGGTTGTCAACCACCGTCACCGTAAAGGTGCAGGGTGCGCTCGCTTGACCTTTGCTGTCGGTAGCTATATAAGTTATCGTTGTCACACCAACTGGGAAAGTACTGCCTGAGGCAGGGCCAACAGTCCTTACAGGAGTAGGTGGTGGAACGTCGCAATTATCGGTTGCTGTTGGTGCTGTCCAAGTGGCTACTTGCCCGCAAGTGCCCGCCGCAGCGTTCAAAACGATGTTCGCCGGACAGTTCACGATAACTGGAGGATTGTCAACAAACACCGCATTTCCGTCCACCGTAACGACTGGACGGGGAACAGCAGGGAAAGCCGCCGCCACGATGGCCGTGGGCATATCGGTGAATTCAATCAATGATTCATCTCCACCGCCTGCTTGCCTTATAAAGTTCAAAATGAACAGGGTATCGCCATTAGGCAAGGTCTTACCCGTAGCCATGGGGTCAACCCAAGCCACGGTAATTATCCCATTGTTCGTTTGCGAAGTGCCGAAATTGCTAGCAGTAAGCGGTAGAATAGTATTGAGGTCAGTCCTTGAAACATAGCGAATGACCGTTTCATCCCATTCCAAGGTGAAGGAAAAGGCTGTCAGTAAGTTAAAATTTTCCGTTGTGACCGCTATTGAAATGGTCGTGTCTGCACATAAAGCCGTATCGCTGAGGGCAGCAAACTCCACAGCGTTAACCACTTGGTTGACCGTCACACTCACGGCACAGTTGGCGGTATTGCCCTCGCCGTCGGTGGCGACATAAGTGACAGTGGTAGTACCCAAATTGAAGGTACTTCCACTGGCATTGTTGGCACCGGAGATATTGGTAGCGCCAGTAGAGGAATAGGTAACGGAGGCCAAGGCACAGTTATCGGCTGGGTTGGGAGCCAAGCCTACGACCACTGCATTAGGGCCAGCAGTGTTCACTGTTTGCGGAGCAGGGCAAGCAATGGTCGGCGACACAGTATCATCCCTTGTCACAGAACCATCAATGGTGGTGACGGGCACAACAACGGGCGGGAAGCCCTGTGCTGCAATGATGGGCGTAGGGTTGTCCTTGAATTGGACGAGCGATGTGCTGCCCACAGGGCCAATGACCGTGAAATAGACCCGGTAAATCACCGTGCCATTCGGTCGGCTCTTACCGACGCCATCGTTGTCAATCCATGCGGTAGTAATGATGCCATTGGCTTGTTGAGTAGTGCCAAAATCTGGGGCATCGAGGTAGGCGAGGTTGAAGGCGCCAACAGAGTCGAAGTCCAACACCGCTTCGTTCCATTCCATGGAATAAGAAAAAGCGGAGATGTTGCTGAACCCGCTAACGGTCACTGGTACCGAAACAGTCGTTTGGTTGGGACAGCTTTCGATATTGGGCACCGAAAAGCTTACTTGCGCAGTAAGCACACCAATCCCTACCAAGAAACCTAAAACGGTTAAGGGTAAAGTCTTAAACATTTTCTTTGAGTTTATAGGACTGCAACCGATATGCTCGGCAAGTATCGGTTTCAATCTAAATCGGTTATCAGAAAAATCAGACTTTATAGAAGCGTCTGATTGTCATAACTACCTAAAAAGCTATGTGAAATTAAGAACGAATTAGCTGTTCAGTGTGTAGGTTTCTCCTCCTGCTATACCGCTCCCCCGGTGAAGGGGGAGCGGCATCTAACAGAAGCAAATAGTGGATAATCCGTCCCTAAAAAATGGGACATCATTAAAGCTTGGGCACATAGGCTTGCGTACCCAAGTAAACTAAGCCGTGTTCATCAAGCTCTTGTTTGCTACCGATAAAGTCATCACGTTTTGTTCCGCAGCGACCAACCACTCCCTAAGGAGTTATACAATACAAGTGCTTATCAAAAAAGTAAACCAAAGCGCAGGACTGACCCACTTTTAGGCCAGTCCTGCCGCGCAGGATTTGTTAATCCATCAATACCATTTTCTTCACAGCACTGCCGAATTCCGTGTCAATGCGGTAGAAGTAAACGCCCGTGGATGGAAGCTGGGTGTTGTCGAGCTTCACTTGGTGGTTGCCAGCGGAGAAGTCGCCGTTCACCACTTTCACGGTCTTGCCGGAGATATCGCTGATGGTCAGTGTCACATACATGGCCGTTGGCAGGTAGAACGGAATCATCGTTTCATTGCCAAATGGGTTCGGACGGTTCTGGTAAAGGGCGATTTTGCCTTTTGCCAAGTCGTTCGTGCCAGATAGGCTGCTGCTGAAGTTAATGCCCATGTCTTTCTGCTCAAAGCTGCTGGTGAAAGCCTCGGCAGCAAGCGGGTCTGTAACAATATCGAGCAGGTTGCTCAATTTGCTGGCGTTGCCTATTGCTTCGAACACCAAAGTAAAGAGTACCTCGCCATCAGCTACAGAAATTGGCTCCTCGTTGTACCAGATGGAAGTGATGTCACCATTGGCAGCGTTGGCAATGCCAAAGTTCTGGGCACTCATCCTCGGTAGAGCGCCTGCTTCCATGCCCTTGTACTTGAGCACGTTTTGGTCGAAGTTCAAGCTGTACTGGAAGGCCACGAAATCATAGAAATCGCTCGCTCTGAACGATACCCGGTACTCGTTGCCGGCAACGACTGCATGGTCGTCCAAGTTGAAGTACACAGCGCCATTGCCATCGGAAACAGCGTTACCTGTGAGGTTGGCGGCGTTGGCCGTGAAATCAAGGTCACCGACCTTCATGCCGACAAAGTTTGTCGTCTGGTTGGTGGTCGCATTAGTATAGACCTTGTTCTGTGGGTATGGAGGCGAGAACGGGTTGTTCGGGTTAGGGAACACATAGCTTGCATCCACAAACTTCCATGATGTGTTGTTGGCTAGGCCGATACATGGATTACCAGCCAACACTATCAGGTGCAGTTCAAGCTCGTCGAGCACGTCTATTGTGCCTGAATTGTTGATGTCGGCAGCGATGCGCAGGTATGGCGTTGCCAAAGGTGCAGAACCGAGCACATGCTGGTGCAGGATAAGCACGTCAATAACGTTGATACCATTGCAATCGTTGATGTCCTTCACTGGTGTGATGGTCTCGTTGCTACCCGAATGTACTGTAAAGCTATAAGTGCCAGGCGCACCCGTGGTTTGGGATGCGTTCACTGAACCAATCATACCCACGTTCACCAACTGAACGTTCGTGCTGTTTGCACGCTGAATCGTACCATTCAGGGTAACGTTGCTTGGTACAGTGATGACGGAAACAGTTCCCGGCACACCCGTAATCGGTATTACGCTTGCATTGCAACGTGCCATCGTGAGTGAAGTCGGTGTACCGTCAATCGTCAAGGTAGAAGTACTGCCAACTGCACCTGTCAACTGTACGTTGACATTAAAGATAGTGGTGCCATCCGGCAAGGAAACTGGCGAACCGTTCACCCAACTAAAGGTGATATTGTTACCAGAAACCATGAAATCAGCGGCATCCAAGCCAGTAAGGTTGAAACCACCTACACCCGTTACGTTGCCAGCAGTGCCAGCAAGGTGCAATGAGCCAGAAAGTGCACAGATATTGTCGAAACCAGTAACCGAGATTGGAACAGAAACCGTAGATCCGTTGCCACCGCTCGTGTTGCTTGCCCTAAGGGTGCCACGGGCAATGACCGTAACAGGCGTGGTACAAGTGCTGGAGTTGGCTGGTGTAGCGTTGTCGGTAACCGTCAGCACCACAGGCACAACACCCACATTGCTGAGGTTGAAGGTGCTAGGGGAAATGCTCAGGTTCACTGCGCCACAGTTGTCGGAGCTGCCTTCGTCAACGTCAGCAGCAGTCAATGAGCCTTGGCCGTTGTTGTCAAGGATAAGCGTTATGCCAGGGTCACAAACAGCCACAGGCGCTTGCAGGTCACGGATACTGAGCACGAAGGTCTGCGATGCCGAGTTGCCGCAAGGGTCAACCGCAGTCACGGTGATAGAATAGTTGCCCGTAGGGAACACTCCTGTAATCACACCAGAACCATTTCCGATTGCCGAGGCAGAGACACGGGTAATGGTGAGGTATTGGTCAGCTGCACAGTCTGCGATATAATCTGCCAAGTTGATGTTCAAATTGGCGTTGCAAAGGTTCGGGTCAGTACCCACGATGAGTGGGTTCGGTACCGTAAGGACTGGGTTTTGAGCATCAGAAACCGTGATGGTTTGCGAAGCAGAAACGCCAGCGTTGCAACCGTCCGTGGTACTCCAAGTACGGGTTATCGAATAGTTGTAGAAACCACACTGAGCAGGATTGGCACCCTGGGTGGAAGTCTGGCCGTAAGTAACGCTCGGCGTCATACAGTTGTCAGATGCAGTAACCGTTGCAGGAGCAGGTACGTTGCAAGACTGAGCAGTAGTGTTGGCTGGCACACCCGCCAAAGTTGGCGGCGTTGGGTCAGTTACCGTAATTGTCTGCGTGCAGGATGCAGAACCACCAGCCGTATTCGCTGTCCATGTGCGAGTAATGACGCGGCAATTGACCGGGCCGGAAACCGTCACATCGCTGTAAGTTGGCGTCACAGGGCCGCAAGCTGTCATTGCTGTCGCAGAACCGCCAGATGTAGCTGGGTTGGCTGGATTGAATACGTTGCAGGTCACATTGGCCGCAGCGGGACAAGTGATGGTGGGTGGTGATACGTTGGTAATCTGTACCGAAGTCGTGCAAGTATTGAAATTGCCAGCAGCATCTGTCACAGTAAGCACAACTGGATGCGGGTTAGGCGTTGTTGCGCAGTTAAAAGAAGCCGGGTTCACCGTCATGGAAGCAATGCCACAGTTGTCGTTGCTGCCATTGTTCACAGTTGCAGGTGTGATATTAGCAATGCCGCTGCTGTTCAGGGTCACTGGAATCGGGCCAAATTGGCAAATAGCCGTTGGCGACTCGGTATCCTTGATGACAATCTGGAAAGAGGCAGCGTAAGCGTTGTTGTTCACATTGCTGCAAGGGTCAGCAGCCCTAACAGCTACTGTGTGCGTACCTACGGGCAACACTGTATTGAGGTTGCTCGTATTCTGTACGAGGCCGCCGTTGATGGAGTAGCTTACCGACAGGTATTGGTCGGCAGCGCAGTCGGCGATGTAATCGAGCAGGTTCACAGTGGCCGTACCAGCGCAGTTGCCTGGGTTGTTGTTGAACATCAACATGGCCGGGAAGCTGTAGGTTGGTGCAGTCAGATCACTTACGTTTACAGCTTGGTTGTAAACCGTGATATTTCCGCAATTGTCCGCTGCTGTCCACCTGCGGGTGAATGAGTAGTTGTAAAAATTGCAGTTTGCTGGATTGCTGCCCTGAGTGTTGCCCAAAGTTGTGAAAGCAACAGGCACATCGGTGTCACAGTTGTCAACACCGGTGGCAGTTGCAGCGACAGGGACATCGCATCCACCGGCAATGTTGTGGTTTAGGCTGATATTCAAGGGCGTAGTTGGGGCAGTACCCAAGCCCGCAGTTGCACCGTTCCAGTCAAGGCTTGGAGCCACCAAATCCTGTACGGTGATGGTCTGGAAACAAAGGCTAGTATTGGCTGGGGAAGCATTGTCAGATGCGGTCCAGGTGCGGGTAATGATGCGGCAGTTCGGGTGGTTGAAGTTGCCTGCAGGGTTACCGCTCACGATGTTTCCAAACGCATCGGAGTGGGTTGGCGTCACCACACCAGCACAATTGTCAATGGCAGTGGCCAAGCCAGTTGCTGTTGGCGCTGATGACTGGTCGCAAGCGATAGTCACGTTTGGCGGACACGTAATGGTCGGTGCCTGCAGGTCACGGATGGTGACGGTAGTTTGACAGAATGCCTCGTTGGCCGGGGCTGCGCTGTCCCTCACCCGCAGGATGACGTTGTTGGCGCCGATGTTCGAGCAACCGAAGGTTGTGCTTGGGTTGAAGGTATTTCCACCATCTTTTGAAATAGCCAATATAACTGGTGGCGAGCAAGCATCCGTGCTACCGAAATTGATGTCAGTAGCAAGCACGGTGGCTATGCCACTGCCCGGTAGGGTAACCAACAGTGGCTGGCATTGTGCCTGGGGCGATTCCTTGTCAATTATTGTTACGGTAGTGTTGCAAGTAGTTGGGTTGCTGTTCACGTCCGTGGCACGGATGGTGACCGGAATCGGAGCGCCAATATTGGAGCAGTTGAAAACAGCACTGGAAGTAAATGGGCCTGCATTTACAGAAATGGCCCAAGCCTGTACGCCGCAAGCATCGTAGAAGAAGCGCTTGCCGTTGGTGTTGCTGCTGGTGGCACCCGACCAGTTGGTCGGTTTGAATGCCCCGGCGAATTTCGGGCTGAAGTTCGTAATCCAGATTTCGGCCTCGCCGCCGAGGTTGTCGGAAGTCAAGGCACGGAAGCCAAAAATGGCACCGGCAGTTACAGAAACAGAAGCGGAACCGCTCTGGCTCAATGGGCCGTTGTCATTGGTCAACTGCGTGAAAGTATTGCCCACGTAGTAGCCAAACTTGTCCCAAGTTGGTGAGCTATTGTTGGAAACATAGCTCCAGTCAAATGTGAAAGTCAACACATTGGGCATCGTCACTTGGAAGTTGTTTTGCCCCGGATTATTGGAATTGTTGTTTCCAGAGGACATATAGAGGCCACCCGTAACTAGATCGGTTGGGTAAACCGTCACTTGGCCAGGAGTGCTGATATTGTTCTGAGAATCAGGGGAACCCGTGCTGACCGTAATTGGCGAGCAAGTCACCGTAGGTGCAACGGGGTCAGTGATAATGATGGCATTGGCACAGTTCAAAGTGGTCGGGTTGCCACTTGGGTCTGTGGCCGTGATGCTGTAATCATTGTTCTGGATACCTGGTGCGGCGCTTTGGTCGCCCACGTCGCCACAGTTGAACATATTGGGCGTAATCGTCCAAGATGAAATCCGGCAATTGTCGGAAGCGCCGGCCAAAAGCAGGTCGCCCAGTGTGCCACGGATTACGAGGCGCCACTCAACAATGTTACCAGCATCGGGACTAGCGGCATCATAGACCCTGAGCACCCAATTGCCCTGATAGTTCTGGCCTTCAAAAGGATTGAACGAGTTGGCTGGGCGATAGGTATTGGGGTTATTGGCGATACAAGCAGCTTCAAAATCTGCGGCGGTAAGTAAGGCTTGGTCGTCAAAAGTGACAAGCAGCCCATCTGCCGAGCAGCCAAATCCTGAGGCGGGTACGCCCGGCCTGTCAAACAAGGTAATGGTTGTGCCAGCGGGTGATGTCAAAGTGGCACGGAGGTCACCAACCCAAGTATGGTTCGTTTCAAAATATACATTAATGTCCCCAATTGAACCAAGTGTAGGAATGTTAATGGTGGAGCTAATGCCAGTGACGTTGTCATTGTCAGGTATGGGCAAGTTGATTACGCCACTGCTGTAGGTAGTGGAAGCAGTCTGTGCGTCGGCCAAAGAAAGCATGCCGTCCCCATCCAATGGTAAAGAAACGTTGTTGCAAACAACTGTTGGTGGGGTTAAGTCCCGCACTGTAACAGTCTGTGTGCAGAAGCCATCATTGGTGTAATCAAACAATACTCCAGGGTTATTGTCAAACTCCCGTACCCTTATCCTTACAGTATTTACCCCAACTTGGGCGCAATTGAATGTCAAGTTGTTGACTGGCGCAATGACCGTAGAATTCAATTCTACAAAATCAAAATCGAGCGGAGCAGGAAAATCACAAGCATCGGAACTGCCATTGTCCAGGGCACTGGCCAGCACGTTGATATTGCCGGTAGCATCAAGTTGAACTGTTAAGTTTTTGCAGATAACGGCAGGTGGCGAGTTGTTCACCACATTGACCGATGAGGTACAAGTATTTGAATTGCCATTGGCATCAGTCACGGTCAGTTGCACGATGTCTGGAAAAACCCCTCCAACATCGGCGCAGGTAAATGTGGCACCTGTTAAGGAATAGGTAAGGCCAGCGGTTGGTGTACAGTTGTCAAAGCTACCATTGTTCACTTGGACAGCAGTTAGTGTCGTAGTGCCAGTAGGCGGAATGGACACTTGGATGGAGCCTGCTACACAAATTGCCGTAGGCGACACGTTGTCAATGATGTTCATTGCCATGGTAGCAGTGCCTTGGAGTCCACAAGGGTCAATCGCTGAATAGGTAACGGTATAGTTACCAGCAGGATAGGTGCCAGCAGCATTGAGGCCGCTACCAGAGTTCACAACCTGGTTGTTCACGTTGTTGCGAACGATGAATGCCGTTATAAGCTGTACCAGCGGGGTACAGTCAGTCACGGTTGCAGTTGCTTGGCCAGCGTTCACAATGCCTTGGCAGCTTGGATTGGCTGGCATATTGATGGCGGCTGGCGCTGTAATCACAGGAGCACTGTTGGTCACTGTGATGGTTTGCACATGGCTCACCATGTTTCCGCAGTCATCCTGCAATTTATAGGTGCGGGTGATGACGTATTGCGTATTTGCGCACATGGCCGGGTTTGCATCATAAGTGCTTACATCGGTCACGGTCGCAGTCGGAGAAGCATCACAGTTGTCGAAGAAAGTAGCTGCCCCAGGGAAAACCGCTGGAGGAACAGGAGCTGCACAGCTAATCGTTAGGTTAGCAGGTGGGGTTCCGAGCACTGGCGGGCCGTTGCTGGCACCGTTCCAGTCAATGACAGGGTTCGTGTTGTCGTTAACGGTGATTATTTGAACGCAGGAGGAATTGGTGAGTCCACCATAAGTGGCCCTCCAGGTGCGGGTAATGCCATTTGTCGTGCAACCAGCACCTACCACGTCACAATAGGTAACACCAACCGAGTAAGGCGCAGAGCAGTCAACTCCTGCTTGGGCAAGCGGGCCGCCGCAGTTGTCGGCAGCTTGGGCAATCCCCGTAGCTGCTGGTGCGGTTGATGCCCCACAATTCACAGCGATATTGGATGGACAATTGGTGAAAACTGGTGCCAGGTTGTCCTCCACGGTTACCACCGTTACGCAGGTATTCATATTGCCGGCGTTGTCGGTGACGGTGAGGGTGACGTTCACGGGGCCGAGCACCATGCAGTTCACGTTGCTTGGTGCAACCGACAAGGTTACAGCGCCGCAGTTGTCGGTGCTGCCGGCATCAATATCGGCCGGGTCTATCGGTGCATTTCCATTGGTATTGAGGGCAATCGTGAAAGGCCCAACGCAAACAGCCGTAGGGGCAGTCACGTCAGGGGCGCACTGAGCCATTGCCGTCTGGTAGGAGAAGCAACACAGTAATAGTAAGGCTAATGTTGCTTTCAAGCCTGCTTTCAGAACAGTTGGCATCAGGGCTACAGCCTTTGCTTGTCCGTCGGAGCCTGAGCGACAACGTTCAAGCTTCAGAGTGTTAAAATTTAGCATAGTAGTAGGCTTAGTTTAGTTAATTAAAAATATTCGCTTCGGGCCAGGGGGATACCTGTCCGCAGTGAAAAAACACGAAAATGTTTGGCCAAATGGCAAGTACAAGGAGACCTTTTCATTGCATTAGACCCTCGAGCAACTTGCTCGATTAAGATTTTTATATACGGGAAACAGTCAGAAATGTAGCTCGGTACTACTTCGTCGAATAGTGGTGCGGGGAGACCGTCCAACAACTGGTAAGATGTGTAATCGTTGTAAATCGGCTTATGGTAACGTTGGTTTCTATGTCCAAAGCATTATTAGTCTTTGGGAACAAAGTTGGGAAACTGCAATCAAAGTGCCAAGTATTTGACAAATTGCTTTTATCCCAACGCTGGGTTTACTATTCCAGCACAAATGTAACGGTTCGGGAGGTGCCCAATATACTGGCAGCCCTTATTCAATGTTCACGGGAGTTCAGGAAAAAACCCAAACTTGTATTTTTTTACGTTGCAAAAGTAAGCATGATTTTTCCATGAAACATCCCTACGTTTAGGTATTATTAGATTATCACCAAAATGAATTAGTGATAAAAAAATATTTCACAAATTATTGATTGTCAATAACTTAAATGATTGTATTATTACAAAAAAACATTCCAAGCATGTTTAGCCCCCTTCGTCTGGCAAGGCACTTGGCCTTTATTTAGACGACGTGGGATGCTTTTGGCTGACCTGTAATGAGCACACCGAACATTATAACATACGCACGATTTTAAAAAAGGCTTAGTTTCAATTCAAAAATTTTCAATCATTTTTTCAACATCTACCAACTAGTCGCTGATTGGGATCAAAAGCACACGAATATCATCTGAAACAGCACACCATCCCCGTGGTTGTGCAGGGTGCACCACAAGCCGACCACAATTTTCCCGAGCAAACCCAAAAGATGCAATCAGATGGCCCTAAATGGCCCTAAATGGTAACGGCGGCAGCATCTTTCGATGCTGCCGCCGTTACCATTCGTTTTTTGTAACTACTTAACAGGGGGTGTTTTTGGGGAAAAATTTTCAATTTTTCCCCAAAAACACCCCAAAATGTGGGAGAGAGAGAGAAAATTTCATTTTTTTTTCTCTCTCCCACATCCTACTAAGCAGTTACCGTTTTTTATAAAATCCTCGTGGGCACTCGATAGGTCAGTGTTTTAGGTCGGAGAAAAAATTTTTCAAAATTTTTTCTCCGACCTAAAACACTGATAGCGATAGAAATTTGGGACGAATCATATTTTCCATTTTAAGCTTACCAACTCCCCCCAGCTCCGCCACCGCCAAAGTCGCCACCACCAAAGCCGCCGAAACCGCCGCCACCACCGCCGCCCCAGCCACTTCCGCCACCACCACCGCCGCCGCCAGGCCCGAAGATGATCCAACCACCGCCAGAATCATAACGACCTGTACGATGGTAGCCGCCGCCACCGCCGCCACCGCCGCCACCTTTGCTTATGATGATGATAATGACGATAAAAAGGATAAAGAAGATTAGGATGACAGGAAAAGGTATGCCCCCTTCATTGCCGACATTTTCGTTGAGGTATTCGCCATTGCCCAGTTGGATGATAGCACCCGTAGCCTGGTCAAGCCCTTGGTAGTAGTTCTGTTGCCTGAAATTTGGGGTAATAATTTGCTCAATAATGCGCTTGGACATTGCATCGGGCAGAAAGCCCTCTGCGCCATAACCTGTTTGTATCCGCAGCTTTCGGTCACCGATTGCGATATAAATCAAGATGCCGTTGTTCTTTCCCTGACGGCCTATGCCCCATGCCTCTGCCAACCGATGGGAATAGTCAAAAACATCATCCCCCTCCAACGACTGCTCAATGACGATAGCAATTTGAGTAGAGGTGGAATCATCGTAGGCGACCAATTTCTGCTCAAGCGCCTGCACCTCTCCCCCACTCAATATGCCCACGTAATCGTTCACCAGCTTGGGCGGGTTGGGTGCTGGCGGTACCTCTTTTGCCGCAACAAAGTGGGGCATCAGCAGCAATATCGGAAGTAATATCTTGTAGAAGATGATTTTCATTGAAAGTCTTGGAGGGCGGAATTCACTCCGCTTTGTGGCTTGGATTTTTTTTGTGGCTCTTACGAAGGTGAAAGTTGGGAGATAACTTCGAGTTATATCCTAACTTGAAACCAACCTCGCTCCTCTATTTCCCATAAGAAATCTCATCGGGTAGTTCGTTCTTGTCGCCGTCTTTCCAAGGAAAATAGGCCCTCAATTGCTCCCCAGCCATTTTAACCCCTTGGCAGACCCCTTCGGCAAACATGCCCTGACGGAAATGCTGTTGCATGACGTTCTTGGTAGATTCCCAAAAATCGGGCGGCACAACCGCATTAATGCCCTTGTCGCCGAAAATGGCAAAATCGTGGCGGGGAGGCACGATGAAAATAATGACCCCGTTCCTGTCCCTTGTACGATCCATGTTCAGCAAGAAGAAAGTGCGGCTTGCAGCCCCAAGTATGGAACCTTCGTAGTCCTTTTCCATGTGTACACGGATTTCGCCCGACGTCTGCCGCTCAGCTTCCCCTATGGTCTGTACGATGCGGGATTCTTCGTCTTTTGAGAAAAAGTCTATCATTTGAAAGGGATGAGGGAAGAGGGAAGAGGGATGAGGCCGTTGTGAATCATCCCTCATCCCTACTCCCTCGTCCCTGTTTTTAAAACTGAACCTTCGGGGCGTTCTGCGCAGCTTGGTCTGCCTCGAACTGGCCTTTGCGCTCGAAGCCGAAGATACCAGACCAGAAGTTTGCAGGGAACTTGCGCACCGCAGTATTGTAGTCAGCAACGGTCTCGTTAAACTTGTCCCGCTCAACCTTGATGCGGTTTTCGGTTCCTTCCAACTGCGATTGTAGTTCCTGGAAAGCTGCAGTAGCCTTCAAGTCAGGATAGTTCTCCGTCACCATCAACAACCTTCCGATAGCTTGCGAAAGGCCGCTCTGGGCATTTTGGAACTCAGCCAACTTCTCAGGCGTAAGGTTGGCCGGATCAACTTGAATACTGGTAGCCTTGGCCCTTGCTTCGGCAATGCCTGCAAGCGTTGATTGTTCGAAATTGGCAGCACCTTTTACCGTCTCCACAAGATTAGGCACAAGGTCGGCTCGGCGTTGGTAGGCACTTTGCACGTTGCCCCAAGACTTTTCAACCTCCGTGTCTTTGGTGACAAAGCGGTTGTAAGAATTGCAGCCAGAAAAAGCGACAATCAGGCCGAAGATGGCAAGTACAAGAATGACGACTGGTCTCATTGTCAATACGTTTTTTATTTTGATGAATTTTCACAGCGGCGATGCGGACATGTCCTGCATGACGCCTCTGCGCTGAAATTCAGATGCTAAAATACCGAGAAGTCACATACGGTTCGGCAAGTAGCTCCGATTATCTGCAAACATCGTAAAATTAACGATAAATGCAAGCACATTGGGAATTTGAGAAATTAGGAAATGGGGAAATTAACTCGGCACTCAATTCTCAATTTCCCAATTTCTAATTTCCAAATCGCTTCAACATGGATTTCACCACAAACGTCAGCCGTGCTGCTGCCAAGCCCACCGCTTCGAGCACGTCTTCGTGCGAGGTTTCCTTTATCGTTGAAATGGGGTAGCTTTTATTGGAAACAACGGATACAGCGAAGACCCGCAACCCCGCATTTCGTGCCACGATGACCTCAGGCACGGTGCTCATGCCGACTACGTCCGCCCCAATTCGGTGCATGAACTCATACTCGGCGGGCGTTTCGAGGTTGGGGCCTTGCAAGGCCACGTACACGCCCCGGTGGGAGCGGATGCCGTTTGCTTGCGCAATCTGCGAGGCGAGGTCAAGCAGTGCAGGGTCGTAGGCATAGAGCATGTCGGGGAAGCGGACACCAAGGCGCTCATCGTTGGGGCCACGCAGCGGATTGTCAGCTTGCAGGTTGATGTGGTCACGCAGGAACACAAGGTCGCCCGCCTCAATGCCGTCATTCACGCTCCCTGCCGCATTCGACACGATTAGCAGTTCTATGCCGACCGCCTTCATCACCCGAACGGGAAATGTCAGTTGCTGCATCGTATAGCCTTCATAGTAATGAAAGCGGCCGGCCATCGCCACGACATCTGCGCCAGCCAGTTTCCCAAAAACGAGCTTGCCCGCATGTCCCTTCACCGTGCTGACCGGAAAGTGCGGAATCGCTTCGTAATCAATGGATTGCGCCGATTCAATATCGTTCACCAAGCCGCCCAAGCCTGAGCCGAGGATGATGCCAACCCTGGGTTGGTGAGTGGTTTTGCTGCGCAAAAAGCAGCAGCTTCTTGTATTTGCTCGTACATTTTGAAATGATGAATGATAAATGATAAATGATGAATGGGGGCACTCTCACCAATCTTACTCATCTATCATCTTCGTTATTCCTAAGCATCGCTTCAATGCTAGACCCTGACTGCCAACTGCCAACCGTCAAACTGCCAACTAAAAAGAAGGCTCCGGGCTTACCGCCGTCCAACCTCCATCCACCACCAGCGTCTGCCCCGTTATTTGCCCCGACAGGGGCGAAAGTAAGAACAAAGCGGCGTGGGCAATGTCCTCCACGGTGGCGGGCCTGCCAGTCGGGGTGATGCGCTGCCAAGTATCGAGGTAATTGGGGTCGCTGAGGGTCCGTTCGGTCAGCGTGGCGCCGGGGGCGATGGCGTTCACCGTGATTTGGTGCGGAGCAAGCTCCAGTACGAGTCCACGGGCCAGCATCTCTAGCCCTGCCTTGGTCATGCCGTAGGTGGCCAAGTGGCGGTGCGACTGATGCCCCGTCACGCTGGACATGAACAGGATGCGCCCGCCTGTGCCCTGCTTTTCCATCTGCCTTGCGGCAAATTGGGCGAGGAAAAAGCTGCCCTGCAAGTTGACCGCCACCAGCCTTTGGAAACTCTCAGGCGAGTACTCGAAGAAATCGCCGTAGGTAGTGATACCCGCATTGGCAACTGCGATGTCCAAATGGCCAAAATGCGCAACTGACTCATCCACAAGACCTTGCAAAAACGTGAGGTCGCTGGAATCGCCGGGCATTGGCAATGCCATACAACCTGCTTTGACAATTTGGTCGGCTGCCCTTTGGGCAAGAGCAGCGTCAAGGTCATTGAGCAAAACATGGGCACCTTGCATTGCCAACTGCCTTGCAATCTCGAAGCCGATGCCCTGACCCGCTCCAGTGATGATGGCCGTTTTGTTGTGAAATATTTTTTCCAAAATGAAAAATAGTAAGTGGTCATTGAAAATTATTCGACACTCGACACCTTTTCAATTAATTGAAAATCAACGTTTTGCGACTATGTCCAGTCACGAAAACGATCAGCGACGGCTTACTTGCAAGGCAAAGCTAAAGTTTGGCAGGGAAGTTTTGGGGGATTTATACTTTTGTTCCCTTTAAAATATACCTATGCTAAAGCGACTACCTGTTGTTCTCCTGCTGACCTTGAATACCTTGTTGGCCCACGCCCAATTCAGCATTCTCCCCCCCGACGCATTCCTGCCCCATAAGGTAGGTACCCAGTTCACCGATCATGCCTCGCTGGTGGACTACTACCGCCATGTGGACAACAACAGCGATCGGGTGAAGGTCATCGAATTTGGGCGCACTTGGGAGCAGCGCCCCCAAATTCTCGCCATTGTCAGCTCGCCAGAGAACCTGCTCCGCATCGAGGACATCCGGCTGGACAACCTGCGGAATGCGGGCATCTTGCCCAACAAAGGTGACCAAGGCAACCCCATTGCCATTGTTTGGCTTGGGTTCAGTGTGCATGGCAACGAAGCGGCGGGCAGCGAGGCTTCCATGCCCGTGCTCTACCAGCTTGCCTTCGACGGAAGGCCTGAAACCGCCGAGTGGCTTAAGAATACCGTCGTGCTGATAGAGCCTAGTGTGAACCCCGACGGGTACAGCCGCTACACCGACTGGTATCGGCAGGCCAGCCCTGCCCTACCCGACCCCGCTCCCCATGCCCGTGAGCACGATGAGCCGTGGCCTAGGGGCCGGGTGAACCACTATAATTTCGACCTGAACAGGGACTGGGCCTGGGCCACCCAAATCGAGACCCAGAACCGCCTTAGGGTTTACAACGATTGGCTCCCCCACGTAGTGGCCGATATACACGAGCAGGGCTACAATGACCCCTACTACTTTGCGCCTGCGGCGCAGCCCTACCATAAATACCTCACGAAATGGCAAACCGATTTTCAGGTGGAAATTGGGAAGAACCATGCGAAATACTTCGACCGCAACGGCTGGCTGTATTTCACGAAGGAGGTCTTCGACCTGTTTTACCCCAGCTACGGCGACACATATCCATGTTATAATGGTGCTATTGGAATGACCTACGAGCAAGGTGGCATTGGTGCAGGGCGGGCCGTCCACTTGCACAATGGCGACACGCTGACCCTCGCCGACCGGGTAGCGCACCACACGGCCACGGCCTTGTCCACCGTTGAAATCTCTTCGAAGAACGCCGCAAGACTGGTGCAGAACTTCAACGATTTTTACCAAAAATCGAGGAACAACCCGCCTGGCGAATACAAGTCGTTTATCATAAAACGCACGAACCCAATTTCGAAAATCAAGGCTTTTGCGCAGCAGCTCGACCGATTGGGCATTCAATACGGCAAGGCCGGCATGGCCGTAACGGGCCTCAGCGGATATGATTACACGACAGGCCAGGAAGCCAAATTTGCCCTCAGTGAAAACGACCTCGTGGTGAGCGCCTACCAGCCCAAGGGGCTGTTCGCCCAGGTACTGCTCGAACCCGAATCGGCGATGGTGGACTCCAATACCTATGACATCACGGCCTGGTGCCTTCTCCATGCGCATGGCCTGGAGGCCTACGCCACCAAGCAGCGTGTTGACCCTTCCCAGCAGGGCTATTCGTTAATCGAGGGAACGGTAGGCTATCCCGAATCCACTCCTTATGCTTATCTGGCCGCTTGGAACGCTATGGATGCCGCCCGCCTGCTCGCCAACTGGACGAAGCAAGGCGTCGTGTGCCGCTATGCCGAGTCCGCATTCCGCTTGGAGGGGCGTGACTGGCCCGCTGGCACCCTTGTTGCCACCCGTGCCGACAATCGCAAGAACCCTAAATTTGACAGGGTCGTACAGACTACGGCCACTCGACTCGGCTTACTGGTGGCCACTGCACAAACGGGCTTTGTGGACGCTGGCCGTGACCTCGGCTCTGATGGCTTCAGGCTCGTAAAAGCGCCAAAGGTGCTGGTGCTTTCTGGCGAAAAAACCTGGAACAACGAGTATGGGCAGGTCTGGTTCTATTTCGACAAGGACATCGAATACCCGGCCACCTTCATGGACGCTGACCGCCTCGGCAGGGCTGATCTGGCTGACTATAATGTCATCGTCATGCCGGAAGGAAACTATGATTTCAGCGAGTCCACACTGGAGAAATTAGGGAACTGGGTGAGCGGTGGCGGAAAGCTAATCGCCATTGGCGAGGCCAATGCCTCGCTGGCAGAGAAAAAAGGTTTTGCATTGGCCAAGTACGTCAAGTCGAGCGACAAGGATGCCGCCCTGAGCGAAGAAGACCGCCACGCACTCGACCACCGCACCGCTTTGTATAAGGATAGGAGCCGCACCTCCATTTCCGATTTCAATCCAGGCGCGGTGGTGCGGGCGAAGCTGGACAATTCGCATCCTTTGGCCTTTGGAATGAAACCTTACTATTTCTCGCTGAAAACGAGCGGCTTGCGTTACGACCTTTTAAAGGATGCGTGGAATGTGGGTTACTTGGAGGACAACTACAAGTCTCACGGCTTCATTGGGGCAAACGTAAAGAAGCTGCTTCGCAATTCTGCCTTGTTTGCGGTGCAGGATAAGGGCCGTGGGCAAGTGGTTTATCTGATTGACAACCCGCTTTTCAGGTCGTTTTGGGAAGAGGGGAAATTGGTGATGAGCAATGCGCTGTTTTTGGTGAATTGATGGCGCACAGCCAAGAATTGGTCGAAAAGGGAACCGTGATTTCTTCTCCAGCCAACCGTTTTATTGGCCATAAATTATGCGAATTAGGGGTTGAAACAGGTGCAGCGCACCTGAATATTTGTAGCTAAGGCAAACATCTTGGCTTTGAGGTGCAGCGTACCGGAATATTTCGTTGCGCTGCACCTCAAAGCAAACCCGGAACAATTCGGCTACAAAGATTTCGCCGCTCCCGATTTTCGGGACAAGTCCTGCTGCTCTGGGTTCCATCAAAATTGTGCAATTTCAACCCTTAATTCGCATAAATTGGGCAGGGCATTCTACATTGTTGTACCATATGAGCAGCGGCATCTCAACCAAGCCAAGGAAGTCAAGTTTTTTTTGAAAAAAAATCTTGAAGCAAAATCACAAATTACACAAGCTAATTCCTTTTATCTACTACATTCTCGTCGTAAATAATCAAATTTCCCACGTCACAGTTTTTGAAAAAATGCTCGAAAAACGCCTCCCTGACAAGGCCATCTTTGTGTCATCAAACGAACAAATTAGTTCAGCAGACAAAAACAAATTGAACATGAAAACTTTCGCCACCTTCGCCGCCATCATCTTCTCCTTCTTCTTCGCAGCTGGTTTCGTAGCTGCCCAAGACACCCAGAACGGCCTTGAGTTCAAAATCCAACTCCTTGACAACGCTAACACTTATGGCGTGTTCGTAAAGCCTAACCAAACGATTGCACCGAGCAGCAAGACACAAACCGGCTCTGGCCAAGTAACCCTTGTCGTTCCTGCCGCTTTCGAATACAACAACCTTAAGAACGTTTCTGGCACCTGGATTGAGAACGCCCGTGTGGACGGCCCGGTTGAAGCTGCCGACAAGTCTTATGTTTCTTTCGGTTTTGTGGTTGACAACCCACGTATCCAGTTGTTTCCCAACGAAGAGACGCTTCTCTTCACTTTCACGACCGATGCTTCGTTCGCTGGCCAAGTTGAACTATTTGACAACGAAAACGACCCTTTCATGACGCCAAACTCTTACGGTACCAATCCAGGCAACGACCTCGGCGTAATTGACCTCGGCGCAAAGGGTGGCATGGCATACTACGCTTATGCCCGCAACTACAGCACACAAGCTGAGGAACTTCGCAATCTTTCAACCTTGGCATCGAAGTAATTAAAAACTGTTCGGCAGGCGATAAAGGAAGTTTTCAAAAAAAATAGAAGGGTCTTACATCACGAAAAACTGGTCTCAATAAAAACGCAACATCACGAATAGCTGGTCTCGATAAAAACTTTTTAGAGTATCAACATCACCAAGTGTTTAATTCAGTAGGTCTCACTAAAAAAGTAAAGGCTAAAATGTTGGAAACAGCATTTTAGCCTTTTGCTTTTATGATCAACCGAGGAACGTCTTCTGCTTTTGCTGCGCAAAAATTTAACATTTCCTAAATGACCTTGCCCCGCCTTTTCTATCTAAATGGATACTTTTGCCGGGCTTTGAGGTTTTGAGTTTCGAGTTGCAAGTTTCCAGTAGCTCCCAACTCGAAACTCGAAACTCAAAAATTGAAACTAACTCAACAAATGTCTAAGAAAGTCCTAATCATCGGTGCAGGCGGCGTGGGCCGGGTGGTCGTTTACAAATGCGCCCAGCACCCTGAAGTATTTGGTGAAATCCTATTGGCCAGCCGCACAAAATCGAAGTGCGATGTGATAGCCACCGCTGCTATGGAAGCTACTGGCCACCAGCACATCACCACCGCTGCCATTGATGCAGAAGACGTGCCAGCACTCGCCAGCCTCATCCGGCAGTTCCAGCCAGCCATGGTCATCAACGTGGCACTGCCTTACCAAGACCTGACCATCATGGAGGCCTGCCTTCAAACGGGCGTCCACTACCTCGACACTGCCAACTACGAGCCGAAGGACGAGGCCAAGTTCGAGTACTCCTGGCAGTGGAAACTCCACGACCGCTTCAAGGAGGCGGGCCTGCTGGCCGTGCTCGGCTGCGGCTTCGACCCCGGCGTGACGAACATCTTCACCGCCCATGCCGCCAAGCACCATTTCGACGAGATGCACACGCTCGACATCGTGGACGCCAACGCCGGCTCGCACGGCAAGGCTTTTGCCACCAATTTCAACCCAGAAATCAATATCCGTGAAATCACGCAAAAGGGCCGCTACTGGAAGGACGGCCAATGGGTGGAGACCGAGCCGTTTGAAATCGGCAAGGCCATCAACTACCCGAACATTGGCCCACGCCAGTCATACTTGCTCTTCCACGAGGAGCTGGAAAGCTTGGTGAAGCACTTCCCTACCCTGCGCCAGGCCCGCTTCTGGATGACCTTCGGCGAGGAGTACCTGACGCACCTGCGGGTGATTCAGAACATCGGCATGGCGGGCATCGAGCCTATCAAGTTCCAAGGCATGGACATCGTGCCACTTGAGTTCCTGAAGGCCGTGCTTCCCAACCCCGGCGACCTCGGCACCAACTACACCGGCTGGACGAGCATCGGCTGCCGCATCAGTGGCGTGAAGGACGGACAACCGAAGACCTACTATATCTGGAACAATTGCAGCCACAAGGCCGCCTATGAGGAGACGGGCACCCAAGGCGTCAGCTATACCACGGGCGTGCCCGCCATGCTCGGCGCCATGATGATGCTCACGGGCGAGTGGACGGGCAAGGGCGTGTTCAACGTGGAGCAACTGAACCCCGACCCGTTCTTGGCGAAGTTGGGCGAGTATGGGCTGCCTTGGGAAGAGGTGGTGAATGGGGATTTGGAGATGGACTAGGCGCTGGATGCTAGATACTGGATGGCAGATGCTGGTCGTTTTGGACTGGCATCTGCCTTTAAAATTTATACGATGAATGAAATCAACCTACTAGACAGCCCTGAAAACGATGAAAAAAAGCCAGCTACCCTGCCTCAAAAAATGGCAATTACCGTAGAAATTGGATTGTGGCTGATTTTTATTGCTAGTTTTTTCATTTCAATTGGGAACAATAGCGGTGATTCCTTCTCAAATATTGGGAACATGTTCGCTCAGCCTCAAGCGCCATTTGCACTATATGCCTCCCTCATATTTTTCTATTTATGCTTCGGGGTATTAATATTCAGAAGCCTTAGCTTGAAACAGCATTTCATTGCCTTTCTATGTGGCGTATTAATAGCCCTATTTTTATCGAGTTTATTATTTTTAATGGAAAGTTGGCCGATAGGAGGAGACCTTCTTGTGATGGCTTGCGTTGGTAATATCCTAGCCTTTGGTTCGACATACCAGCTCTCAAAATCAAGCAAAGACAAAACACTTCTTATTTTCCTGAAGAACATATATATCCGAACGGGAATTATAGCCTTAGCTTCCTTATATTTGGCATCACAAATCCTTTAATTAAATCAATCAACATGCTTATCCGCTCACTTTTTGTCGCTTTTCTCTTCTGCTGCTATTTTGGCGCTTCCGCACAAACCCTTTTCTCCGAGTTCCCAACGATAGCACCAAAAATCAAAATTGACGATTTGTTGTTGGCACATTCAACAGATGGTAGCATGGGCGTTTGCTATTCCACTTCCTACCAACTGGTGGTGAGGGTATTCGATAAGGAAGGCAAAACAGTTTATCAAAAGGATTTAGATGATCCTGGCGGAACCCTAACCCCGATAGGCACACTGGATATTGGCGACGCTTTTCAGTTCATTTATTTTAGCAATAATCTTTTCGGATTTTCGGTTCTGACAGCTAGTAAAATAGATGAGAACAAGGTCACGCTCACAAAATTGCTGCCCTTTAACGATAACGACAGATACCTCACCAGTTTGGTCTCCGACAACGATTTTTACACTGTCGCTTGGGACAAAAAGAAGCATAAGCTTAGGTTCGGCAGATATGATAAAGCGATTGGCCAGTTCAATATTAAGGAAAAAGGCTTTAATAATGAGATTGCCCAAAAATTGTTCAAGGCGAACATAGCCCCTATATCAAACACGACCATTCCTGAGCCAAGTCTGGCGGTTAGTAAATATAAAATATACCGCCGTTCGGATCGCCAGTTATTAATCGCAATTGAAGGTGAAAGCTATAGTAGGTGCCAAACTGAATTAATCTCGTTCGATTGCGAATCTGGCAATATCGTCATTTTCAATATTGGGCAATCGGTTGCTGAAACTTATGGGCTGTCAACCAACTCATATCTTTACCGTGACCATTTGGCTGCCATCAGAAGCGAGAAAGCTTACATACGGCTTGAGATTTATGAGTTGGACAGCCTTAATAAGGTTAGAGAATTCCGTTACACCACCGAAACCCCGATTGAAATCATGAGCAGCCGATTGTTCACGGAAATAGATGGTGAGACATTGAGCGATGGCTATAAGGAGCTAACTAAGGAAAACCCTAGAAAAGTGCTCAACCATTTGAGCAAGGGAACTCCATTTCTATATTTTGAACCCACAGCCGATGGAGAAGAAGTATTCACTATCGGCAATTTGGTTGAGCAATCTGGCGGGACGGTCATGTCAGGTGGCATGCCAGGCTCGAACATCTCCACACCTTATGGCAATATTTCAACGCCAGGCACACCCGGTTCATTTGGGTCTTATGGCAATAGTTTCAGCAGGGCCAAATATTTTTATACCCTATTGGATCCCAATAATTTTGACATTGCGGAGGGAGATGCAACCAAAAAAGCTTTCCTAAGCATAAAAGCCCGGGATTTCGTCAAAAGGGAAATCACCAATAGGGCTGGTGGGATGTTCTCCACTGAACCGGAGTACCAACTCATCCAGGTTCCAAATCGTCAGGAAGCACTTCTGGTAAGTTATTTAAAAAAAGATGGCGTTATCAAACTGCACAGGGTAACTCCATGAATTAAGGATCTTTCAAGACATGGAAAAATTGATTAACCGCCTTACCACCCTTTTCTCCTCTCCCGACCCAATCGTCGTGGTGCCCTACCGGGGCTTCGCCAATGCCGAGCGCCTTTTCCTCAAGGGCCGGGTGCTGGAAAAGAAGGATATTTTTGATGGCGAAAACGAAAGCAAGCTCGGCAACTTCCTCGACAGCCTGCGCCGCATCGAGACCGACGAGGTGGGCGGCGCAAAACTCAGCCTGAACCTGGCAGGCACCGAGTACTACGCCGAAACGGACAAAGAAGGCTTTTTCACCATTGAAGCAGCCCTGCCAGCACTCCCCGCTGCCGCCGGGCAACACTGGTTGGACGCCCATATCCACCTGCACCACCTGCCCAGTGGCTACGAGCTGCCGACCGGGGCCACCCCGGCCGAACTGCTCATGCCTTCGGCGAATGCCAGCTTCGGCATCATCACCGACATAGACGACACCGTGCTGCAAACCCACGTCACCTCCCGCCTGAAGCTGAAAATGCTCTATGCTACGCTCTTTAAGGACAGCCACCAGCGGCTCCCAATGGAAGGCATTCCCGACCTGCTAAAGGCGCTAGAAAAGGGCGGCGAAGGCCATCGGCAAAACCCTATTTTCTATGTCTCGGACTCCCCTTGGAACATCTACGACCTGCTTGCTGAATTTCTCCGTATCCACGAAATCCCAAAAGGGCCTATCCTCCTGCGAGACTATGGGGCGCACCTGTTGCGGCGCAAAAAAGAAGAAAACGAAATACACAAACTGGTTGCCTTCCGGCAAATCATGGGCATGTACCCCAACCTGCCATTCGTCATGCTCGGCGATACGGCTTCCAAGGATGCCGACTATTACCTGCGCATGGCCGAGGAGTTCGAAGGCAGGGTGCTGGCCATTTACATCCGCCAAACGAGGGACACGGAAAATGCCCGCCGGATCGCAAAATTGATAGGGGAACATTCCCATATAGAAGCAGTCTTGGTACACGAGAGTAGCCAAATCTGGGCCCACGCCAAACAGCATGGGCTGGTGGCCAATAGGTAGCCTGAAATGGGCTTTGTATGTCGTACTTCTGAGGTTTGAGTTAATTCTTCGCACAAAAGCTGGGTTTTCAGGTTTTGTTTATTTGCTTTGCCTCAAATTGTAACACCAACCTATGGAAATCCTTCTTGTCCTAACCTTCGTTTTAGGCTATGCAGCCATCGCCTTCGAGCATCCCATCAATATCAACAAGGCAGCCTCTGCCCTGATAACAGGGGTTCTCTGCTGGACGATTTACATACTATTGGGCAACGACCACCACGAAGTTAACCACCAACTGCTGGAGCAGATGGGCGAACTTTCGGGCATCCTTTTCTTCCTGCTCGGCGCCATGGTCATCGTGGAATTGGTGGATGCGCACGATGGATTCCAAGTCATCACCGACAGGATAAAGACGAATAGCCCCCGGGTACTCCTTTGGACCATAAGTTTCATCACGTTTTTCCTTTCGGCGGTATTGGACAACCTCACCACTACCATCGTGATGATTTCGCTGTTGCGAAAAATCGTGAAAGACCACAACGACCGCCTGTTCTATGCGGGCATCATCGTCATTGCGGCCAATGCGCGCGGCGCTTGGTCGCCCATCGGCGATGTGACCCCCACCATGCTTTGGATTGGTGGACAGATAACCACAGCAGGAATCGTAAAACACGTATTCCTGCCGAGCGTTCGCTTGCCTCGTCGTGCCGCTGCTCTACCTGAATTGGAAAATGAAAGTGCCCCCCCGACGCTCCCTGAGCCTAAGGAATTAAAGCCACTAAAAACCAGTGTAAGTGAACGCAACATCGTGTTTGCACTTGGCGTGGGAGGCTTGCTCTTTGTGCCCGTATTCAAAACATTCACGCATTTGCCACCCTTCATGGGCATACTCATCGTATTGGGCGTTTTGTGGACGGTGACGGAACTCCTTCACCATAAAAAGAACGTCGAAGAAAAAGGCCACCTCACGGTTGTGCATGCGCTGCAAAAAGTGGACGCAGCCAGCGTGCTGTTCTTCCTCGGTATCCTGTTGGCCATAGGGGCACTCGGTGCGGCAGGCTTACTCACGCACTTAGCCGAGTGGTTGGACAAGACCATCGGCAACACAGAACGTCATAGTGGTGTCCATTGGGTTGCTATCGGCAGTGGTTGATAACGTGCCACTAGTCGCAGCTGGCATGGGTATGTACCCCATTGAGCAGTTCCCACAAGACCATAGTTTCTGGCTCTTCCTCGCTTATTGTGCAGGTACGGGAGGCTCCTGCCTCATCATAGGTTCAGCGGCAGGCGTGGCCGCCATGGGCATGGAGCGCATCAACTTCTTGTGGTACTTGAAAAAAATCAGCTTGCTGGCGCTGTTGGGGTATTTTGCGGGGGTGGCAGTGTATTTGTTGCAAATGCAACTCTTTGGGTAGTTGGTTGCACAAAGTATAATTCAATTTAAGTTGCGGATATCGTTCCAGTTGAACGACATCTTTGTAGAAATATGGTCTATTGCGGGTTTCCGTTCCAGCGGAACGGTATAGCAGACAAAATGCCGTTCCGCTGGAACGGAAATTCGTGCTTTGGGCTGCATGCACCAAAGATTTTGTTCCTACGGAACATCGTCCGCACCTTGAAAGAGTCCTTCCGTGCGATTGCAAAACCAACCATTGCACCATTGAGTTGGGCTGCCAACAAGAATCCCTCTTGGAAAAATAGCCCCTTAAGATTTATAAAAAATAAAATACGAAATTTTCACCCCCTACCCCATACACCCTATCAAACATATTTTACCTTTGCCATGTAAACCGATAATCCAAGGCCAACGTGCCTTTTTCCAAAAACTGATTCCATGAACAAACTTTTACGCAGGCCAAGTGCCTTTATCCATCCGTCCGTTTGCCGAAAGGCAGCCTTCTTCCAAGCAATTTTTGCGGGAAAAATTTATCGAAAGGGCCATCCGCCCACGGACATGCCTGTGCATTCAGCCTAAGAACCGGCCATTGCACACAACGCACCTATTACCCACCACACACAGCAAGGGAACAGCAGTAAAGGACAAAAATCAAATCGAGTTCGAATTTTTCAACACAGAGAAGCAGAGAACACAAGACACACAGAGATTTTTAGTTAAAACTCCGTGTTCCGCTGTGGCCTCCGACCCTCCGTGTTAAAAAAACGTAGTCAGTCTTTTTTACAAAACCGATAAGCGACAAGCCAAGGGGTACATTTTGGCATAAATGGCAACCGCTAGTTTTGCCTTTTTAATTTGTACTTCTTACTTGTCCAAAAACACATCCCATGTTCCGATTTACTTACACCTTGCCCACGGGCTGGCCGCTTGTTGCGTTCCGCCCGTCCCTTCTGGGCCGTTTCACTATCACCTCCACCCTATTTGCAGCCATTTTGCTGCTGCCGCAATTTGTTACGGGACAATGCACCACGATGATTTGCCTTCAGAACGTGAATCTATCGCTGGGCAACGACTGCACCGGGTCAGTCAACCCTTCCAACATCATCCAGAACACCTGGACGTGCCAAGGGCCGATGACCATGACCTACTACAACGCCGCCGGGGTTAGCATCGGGAATATGGTGACGGGTGACTACCTGGGCCAGACGTTGCAAGTACACGTAAAACATAATTTCACCGGGGCCACCTGCTGGGGCTCCGTATTCATAAAGGACGGCAAAAAGCCCGTCATCACCGTAGCCAACGAGACGCTGAACTGCACGGAGGATCCCAGTTTCACGGCATTGGCGCAGCCGACGGTGACGGACAACTGTAGTCCAGCCAGCCAAATCACCTTCTCGCACCAAGACACGGTGCTCGACTTCGGCTGTGGCTACACGGGTTTTGCAGGTTATTTCGCCCCAAATAACTGGGATATATGCTATGCAAGCAATGGGGATGGTGGGGTAGATGTCACGGGAGCTCCCAATTCGGTGTTGGTCGAAGGGGCCAACAGCTCCTCGTCAATCAGCACGCCTTCGTATGTGACGAAGTTCAAAATCGTCATTCCTGCGGTGGGTTACGTAACGTTTGACTGGAGTAGCGTTGGGGGCTCCTCTTTTACGACCGAGGCATTCTACTTCACCATCAACAATTGGTGCATCCGGCTGTCGAGCGACCAAGTTCAGTCGGGCACCTATACCTCGGCACTGCTGCAACCGGGCGACGTGCTCTCCTTCGAGCAGGCCAGCAACGGTGGGGCCAATGCCAACAACACCACCATTTCCAATTTCCACTTCACGACCCTGGCCTGGAAGGTCATCCAACGGAAATGGTCGGCCACCGATGCCTACGGCAATGTGGGCACCAAGGTGCAGACCATCACCCTGAACAGGGCCACGCTTGCCCAAATCCGGTTCCCCGCCAACCGGGACGGGGTAGCGGCACCCATGCTTGCTTGCTCCGCCAACTCGACCGACCCCAACATCACGGGCCGACCGTTCATTGACGAGGACGGCAACCTGAACACCACCGCCGACCAGTACAGCGTCGAGAACGGCGAGTGCTTCTTCAACCTGAGCTTCACCGACCAAAGCATCCCGACCTGCCAGGGCAGCGAGGTCATCCTGCGGAAATGGGTGGTGCTGGACAACTGCACCAACAATTTTGTGGAACACACCCAAATCATCAAGCTGTTCGATGTGACGCCGCCCGTCATCACCTGCCCGACGAACATGACCGTCAGCACCGATGATTTTGGTTGCTTTGGCATCATCAACCTGCCTCTGGCAACAGCGGTGGACGACTGCGCCTCGCAAGTGACCATCACCCCGATCTGGAGCTTCGGCAGCGGCTACGGGCCGTTCAACAACGTATCGCAGGGTACCCACCTCGTCAAATATACCGCCACCGATGCCTGCGGCAATACCAATTTCTGCAACGTGAACATCACTGTGGTTGACCAAGTGGCCCCTACGGTCATTTGCCAGCAGTTCACGGTGGCATCCGTTTCAAGCACGGGCGAGGCCACCGTCTATGCCAACCTCCTCGATGCGGGCAGCTACGACCATTGCTGCATCGAAAGCTATGAGGTGAAGCGGGCCGGGCAACCGAATTCGACCTTTGCCCCAAGCCTCCTTTTTTCTTGCGCCGACCTCAACAGCAGTTCAGTTTTGGTGACCCTCCGGGTCAAAGATTGCCACGGCAACTCCAACACCTGCGACGTGACAGTGAACGTACACGATGAGTTGCCCCCCGTCATCATCCCGCCGACCGATGTGGTGGTTGACTGCAACACCGACCTCGGCAACCTCGACGTCTTCGGAAATGCCACAGTTACCGACAACTGCTCGTTTATCCTTACCGAAACGGCCACAACCGACATGACAAACTGCGGCCAAGGCACGGTCACCCGCCGCTTCATGGCAACCGATCCGAGTGGGAACACATCCATTGCGCAGCAGGTAATCCACCTTGTGAACCAGACACCCTGGAACGCCGCAGGCAACCAAATCATTTGGCCACAGCACTACCAGACGCAAAGCTGCACGGGCCAGTCGCTGGAGCCTTTCGACCTCCCCTACCCTTATACCGGCCCTACGTTGTTGGGGCAAAATGGCTGCGAGGCAGTGGCAGTAGCTTTTGAAGATGAAATATTCTGGATTTCAGAGCCAGCCTGCTATAAAATCCAGCGGACTTGGACCATCCTCGATTGGTGCCAATACCAAACAAACTCCAATTCCAATGTAGGCAGGTGGCAGCACGTCCAGTTCATAGAAGTATTTGATAATCAAGCACCTGCGTTTGTGAACCCACCGACCAATGTCATGGCGAGCAGCACCACGGGTTGCAATGGAAACGTGATTTTGCCGCTGCCGCAAGTCAGTGATTGCAGCAACCATGTGTCCATCGTGGCCACTGGCGCCCTCGGCACGGGCTTCTCCTTCCAAAACGTGCCAGCGGGCATTTACTCGATGACTTACACTGCTGCCGACGGTTGCGGCAATACCTCCACACATAGCTTCACGGTCTCCGTTGGGGATACGGGCACTCCCACCGCCTACTGCCAGAACGGCCTCATCGTAACCCTGGACGTACAGGGCGAGGTCTCCGTTGCTGCGCAACAACTGAACGCCAACAGCTTCGACAACTGCGCCCCGGCCAGCAGCCTGCAATTCAGCTTCTCGCAAAACGTGGCCGACAATATCCTACTGTTTGATTGTGGCGATGTCGGCACCAACCCCGTGCAGCTTTGGGTCACCGACCCTGGTGGCAATGCCGACTATTGCGAGACTTTTGTGACCGTACAGGACAATCCAACACCTGCCTGCAATGGCGGCGCCTATATTGACCTAGGCGGCATGATTCAGACGCCATCCGGTGTGCCAATCGCAAATGTTACGGTTAACCTTTCCGGTGCCAACATGCCTTCGGTAACAACGGAGGCGGGCGTGGGCACCTACAGCTTCGCGGGGCTGACCGATGGCGGTGACTATACCATCACGCCAAGCAAGAACTTTGGCTTCACCAATGGGGTTTCGTCCTTCGATTTGGCCAAAATCAATGAGCATATCCTCGGCGTAAACGAGTTTACGGAAGCATGGCGAACCATTGCCGCTGACGCAAACGGGTCTGGCTCCGTCACGGCCATGGACCTCGTCGCAGTTCAGGCCATTATTTTGGGAGCCTCAACGTCATTCCCGAATGGCACACCATCCTGGCGCTTCGTGCCCGCCAACCATGCGTTCAGCAGCCCTACCAATCCATGGCCGTTCCCTGAGTCCGTCTCGATGAACAACGTGACCGTGGACGACCTCGACATCCAGTTCACAGGCATCAAGATTGGTGACGTGAGCGGCAGCGTGAACCCGGCCTATATAGTGGCCCCCAATGGGACAAGCAGTTCGGCAGGGGGCAGTTTGCAGTCGGTGACGGAAGGAAGGGGAAATAGCGGATATTTCACTATCATGGCGAAGGATATTTTGCTGCGCAAAGGGGAAAGCTACCAGGTGGAATTCGAAATGGAGGCGGCAAAGGCTTGGCAGCTTACCTTGGCAATCAATTCACAACTCGTTGAATTACAGGGTATTGCGAAAGCAGAAAACCTAAAGCACAATACCAGCCGGAGCAAGGAGGGCTTGGTTTCCATGTTGAGTTTTGGCAAAAATCCAGCGACGAAGTTCGTCCTCAACCTCCGGGCCTTGGCCGACACCCATCTTTCAGAAGTGATTGAAATCAGCGATGAAATGACCGCCGCCGCTGCTTGGAACGAAGCCGAGGAGCAATTGCAGGTAGAACTAGCATTCAGGCAGGTTGACGTTTCCAGCACCAACGAATTGTCACTTAGTTGCCAGCCCAACCCATTCGCAGGGGAGGCGATGGTGAGGTTCAATATGCCAAAGTCAGGGGAAGCTAAGTTCAGTTTTTTCGATGCAACTGGCAAAATGCTACACCGAACGTCAGGACTGTTTGAAAAAGGCCAGCACAGTATCTCCATCCACAGTTCAGAACTTGACGTTTCGGGCCTTGTATTCTTGAAAATGGAAACGGGTGGAACGGTACGGCAACTGAAATTGGTGGTGATGGAATGATTTCCAATAACCCCAAAAAAAATGGTGGCTGCACCGTAATGCAGCCACCATTTTTTTGGGCTGTGGTTCCCTATAAAATTGAAAAGATGCAACCACTATGATTTGCAAACACCTGTAAATCAGTGCCTTGCAAATTCATCATTTATCATTCATCATTTCCTTACCTCACCAAGGTCACATCCCCTTTCAACAATTGTTTCTTGCCATCAAGGAACTCCACCTCCGTGTAGTAAACAAATACTGCAACATCCATTTCCTCTTCACGATGGCTGCCGTCCCAGCCATAGTTGAAATCATCGGGTGGGAAATCATAAAACTCAAATACTGATTCGCCCCATCGGGAGAAAATCTTCAGCGAAACCACCCGCTTGACGCTCCTGCCGTCACTGAAAATCGTGAACACATCGTTGATGCCATCGCCGTTCGGGCTGAACGAGTTCGGAATATAGACACCGGGACGCTTGACAAAAACGGTTATTTCATCGGAATCATCACAGCCGCCTTCGTCTTCGACGCTGAGGTAGTATTTGGTGGTGGTAATAGGCGATGCTACTGGATTCGGGCAGTCCGTGCAACTTAGGCTTGGGTCGGGTTGCCAAGTATAGGTAAGCCCGGTCGGGGGCGTCACCACGGGGTCGAGGGTGGTCGTTTCGCCCAATTGGATGGTGATGTCACTGGGAAATTCAAGGTTCACGTAGTCAACAATGGACACGGTAACCGTATGTGTGGAGTCACAGCCCCCAGCACTGGTGAAGGTTTGGGCATATACCCCTGGTAAAGAGATAGGTTGGTCAAAAACAATGGCCGTTGCCCCTTCGCAGATTTCGATTAGCTCCTCGGTGTTCAATACCGGCACTGAAGGCAGGGCAGTGACGGTCACAATGCTGTCGCAACCATTGACAGAAGTGAAAGTAAAGTCCATGCTGCTGCTGGCCGGAATGACCGTGCCGTTGTAGGTCAGCGGCTGGCCTTCGCATCCTTGTAAGGTAACACTGCCCGTCAGAATGTCCAACTCCTCCACAAAAACGGTCACGAGCGAATCACAGCCTTGCCATGTATCCAGCATGATCTCGGTGGAAGTACCTGGTTGGAGTGTCTGACCATTGTAAGTAATGGTAGTGCCCGTACAGGCTTGCAAATTGACGACAATGGCCTGCGGAAAGGCTTCAACCACCATCACTGTCACCGTGGAGTCACAGCCTTGCCAATTCGGGAAAGTAAAATTGGTGGAGGTGCCGGGCTGCAACTGCTGATTATTGTATGTGGCCGTGGTGCCTGTGCAGGCAGTGAGGGTCAATGCCCCTGAAGATGCTTGCAGTGGCAGCACGGAAACGGTCACCACGCTGTCGCAGCCCTGCGCTGTAACAAAACTGAAAGGTGTGTTAGAGTTCGGCGGCAATGGTTGGCCATTGTAGGTCACGGTATTGCCAGGGCAAGCAAAAAGCGTAAGGCTGGTAGTAATGACGTCCACTTCCTGCACGAACACGGTCACGATGCTGTCGCAACCATTTGACAGGGCAGTGAAGGTAAAATCGGTCGTACTGCCTGGTGCCAATTGCTCGCCGCTGTAAGTGACTGTGCTGCCACCACAGGCTTGCAGGGTCAGGTTGGAGGAGATAGGTGCGATTTCGGTCACGTTCACGGTCACGGTCGAATCACAGCCGTTTTGCGCAGCAAGGGTAAAAACACCGCTGGTGCCAGCCATTATGGACTGTCCATTATAGGTGACGGATGAGCCTTCGCAAGCCTCCAGCGTCAGTGTAGAGGCGAAGGTAGGCAGGGCGGAAACCGTGACCGTCACCACGCTGTCGCAGCCAGCTGCGGCAGTATAACTGAACTGGTTGATGCTGCCAATGGCCAAGTCCTGGCCAAGGTATTCGGCAGTGGTACCAGGGCAAGTAAACAGTTCCTCCAAAGTTTGGAACGACTCAACCTCCGCCACGGTCACTGTCACCACGGAATCGCAACCGTTGGAGGCCGTGTAGTTGAAGTCGAGGTCGGTGCCGGGTGCCAAATCGAAGCCATTATAGCTGGCCGTGAAGCCTTCACATGCCTCCAGTTCAACGGTGGTGGCGTAGCTCTGCAATGCCGTTACATTTACCGTTACGATGCTATCGCAACCGATGGTAGAGGTAAAATTGAACGGCGTGGAGCTGCCCGGAGCCAGGCTTTGTCCTTGGTGAAAAGCATTGGTGCCGGGGCATGCTGTGAGGTTCAGGGTTGAAGTAAGCACTTGGATTTCGTTCACCGTCACGGTCACCACAGAGTCACAGCCGTTTTGCGCAGCAAGCGTGATGGGCGTGACTGAGCCGGGCGGCAGCGATTGCCCTGCATAGACAATGGGCGTGCCCGTGCAGGTCTGCAAACTGAGGTTGCTGGCAAATGTTGGCAGTTGAACCACTGTCACCGTCACGATGCTGTCGCAACCCTGTACCGAGGTGAAGTTGAAAGGCGTCGTCGTGCCAGGCTGGAGGTTTTGGCCAATGTATGGGATTGTCTCCCCGGTACATGCATTAAAGCTAAGGGACTCTTGAAACGCTGCCACGGCCGTAACATTGACCGTCACTACGCTGTCGCAGCCACTGGCTGTTACCAAGTTGAAGGGCGTGCTGGTGCCAGGTTGCAATTGCTGGCCATTGTAGTTATAGGTGGTGCCAGTACAGGTCTGTACGTCAAGGGTGGAGGTAAGCACAGCGAGTTCCTGTACCGTCACGGTCACCACAGAATCACAGCCGCTCTGGGCGCTCAAGGTGATGGGAGTGGTGGAATTTGGCGACAATTGTTGGCCGTTGTAGCTGACCGTAGTGCCGGTACAGGTTTGCAAGGTCAGGCTGCTCGTAAAATTCGGCAACGTCTGCACGGTCACGGTCACTACCGAGTCACAGCCATTGAAGGCGTTGAAGGTAATTGGAGTCACGCTGCCCGCTGGCAATTGCTGCCCAGCATAGGTAACGGTTTCACCTGCACAAGCCTGCAAGGTGAGGCTGCTGGTATAGTTCTGCAAGGGCTGCACAAAGACCGTCAGCACGGAGTCACAGCCATTGAAGGCATTTAAGGTGAACTGGGTGGTACTGCCTGGCGCCAAATTTTGTCCTAAAAAGTTCACTGTTTCACCTTGACAGGCAGTGAGCGTGAGGTTGCCCGTGGTATTGGGCAGACTGGCCACGACTACTGTCACCACCGAGTCGCAGCCCGCATAGTTGTTGAAGGTGAACTGGCTACTGCTGCCCGCCGCCAATGGAAGGCCGTTGTAGAGCACCGTTTCGCCAACGCATGCCGAAAGGTTGACCGTGTTGGTGGTATTGCCCCACTGTCACAACCACATCTTCGACGGCGGCTCCACAAAAATTGCTGGCTACGGCCGTATAAGTGGTCGTGGAGGTTGGGCTAACAGTAATGGAGTTGGCCACCGTGCCATCGGGTATCCAAGTCGTTACAGCACCACCGGAGGGGTTTGCAATCAATTGTACGCTTTCGCCTTGGCAGATAACCTGGTCGTTGGAAGTCGTAATAGTAGGAAAAGGAAGGGTATTCACTTCGATTTCAACGGTGACGGAACCGCAGGAATTGGTACCTGTGGCCGTATAGACCGAAGGGCCGTTAGGTGGCGTCACCACGAGTACCGGCCCAGATGTATTGGTCGGCGTCCAAGTGACCACATCCACAAACTCTGTATTGACCACCAGCACGGCGGGCGTACCTTCACAGACCTCTACCATTTCCTCTTGTGGGGTCATGTAGGGCAATGGCAACATCGAAATAGAGATGGTCGTAGAAGTCGAGCATCCGGGGTTCGAGCCTGTTATCGTATAGGTTTCGTCGGAAAAAGCAGTGACGGTGATACTGGTGTTGGTCGAATTGCCAGGGCTCCAAAGGATGTCCTCCACAAGGTAGTTGGGCGTCACGGACAAGGTAACGACGTCGCCCGGGCAGGCAAAGACGATGTCTTGGTTTGGGATAAGCACCGGTTCGAAGCAGGGGAACTCACCTTCATAATTGTCCAAGAATGTACCAGCACCACCCGGGCAAAGGTTGGCTTCTTGTCCACCGCCCCACCACTCGGTAGGAATGCCCTGAACGACCATGGTGAAGTTGAAGCTCTGGTCATTTGGCTCAAGGGTAATATCCAAAAATGGCGGGGTTGCACTTGGATTCGGATTGCCCCACTGTACGTTGCCCCCATTGATGGCGGCATTCAGGGTAGTGCCGTTCGCACTTGTAAAACTGGTGGGCGAAATGCTGAGGATGGTGGCGTCAATATTGAGGTAAAAACCCCAGGTAGAGCCAACGCCCGTAGTCGTGCCGCCAGCCACCAATGCTGTCCATTGAATGGTAAAAGTGCCGTCCCCATTGTCGGTGATGCTATTCATGTCATAGCCAGAGGTGTCGCAGGCCAAGACGAGGCCGGGCATTGCCAATAACGTGAAAATCAGGAGGGCTGTTCTCTTCATCATTTTGTAAACATGCTTCATGTCGCTTGTCGTTTACCTTTTTAAGAAATCATAGCATAAAACCATACAATTCATGTTTGCCATTGACCAAAGGTCATTTCAATATTGGCACAACAAGATTTGCCGTCCCAAACCTCGCTTGTTTCGGCGTTTGGGACGGTGAATCTACAACAAAAATTTTTTTTGGAAAAACAGTCGGTGGCTTGCAATGAAGATTTGCAAAGCATTTGGCAAACGAAGGAGGGTGAAACTACGAAAATGAATTTGGTGGGAATCTCAATTTTTCATCGGTTTTGGAGCGCTTGGATTATCAAACAGCCTCCACAACCCGAATCCTGATTTTCTGAATTTCTTCCTTTAACCAACCATCTAAGTTGCGGTACCAATCCAAGTGCGCCGACCAGCGGCCACAACCACCTGTGGTAGGCTCGTGGCAGCAGGTCTCTTCCCATTGCTTGCCGCAGGATGGGCACCGGCCTGCGGTGTCAAACGTATGCCATGAATGGCCACAGGTGCATTGCCACAGGTCGGCAGGCGTAGGTTCCCAATTGCATTTCGGGCAGGCTATCTTGACTTCGGCCATGATTTATTCGCTTGACGGTGGACGGTGGACGGTGGACGGTGGACGGGTTTCGCCATGTCACACCGTCTATCGTCTATCGTTTTACAAAATAGAAAAACCGGGCTTCGATGGGTCGCAGCCTATGATAAGTGGTGCAACGTCAATCGAAGTCCGGTCAAATGTTTTTACAGGTGGCATGGCGGCATCGGCCGCTTCTGCCTATTGGAAGGACAGCAAAGGACTATATCTCCTCGGCCCGCTTCTTTTGCTCTTTGTAAACAGCTTTGAGGTACTCAGCCCGCTTTGTGATGGACGGCTTCGTGAACTCCCGGCGGGTACGCAGCTCTTTGAGGGTCTGCGTCTGCTGGAATTTGCGTTTGAAGCGCTTGAGCGCCTGGTCAATTGATTCGCCGTTTTTGATTTCTACAATCAGCATAAATTAATGAAATGGACTTTGAACGCCGAAGTGCCTGATTTTACTGGATTCTTCCAGAACAGTAGCTTCGACTGGTTTCTGAATTTTTCTAACGGGGCGCAAATTTAGCATAGTTTGTCAATAAATGCGGGGACAACTGCTGTTTTTCATAAATATTTTTTCACTAAGGCCACAAATCGCTTTTTTCACGGCACTTCTTGGCTTTCTTTGCCTTCGCCAAGTCCATTGGACTAAAGAAAGCCAAGCTACTTGGTTGAAGAGTGTTTTGGGAAAATTGAATGCTAAACTAAAAATGGGAGAGGAGGTAGAAAATACGACCATTTCCTTTCTCCTCCCCCACCCTGTTTTGTTACAAAAAAAACGAACTGCCATGAAAAAATGCTTATTCCTTTTTTGCCTGCTGGTATCCTCGCTGTTGCTCGTTGCACAGACCAAATCCGCCAAAAACTCCCCGCTGCTGACCGAGGCCACGCCCGAAAGCCAAGGCTTCAGCACTGAGCGGCTGGCCCGTATGGACGCCATGCTGCAGTCCGCCGTGACCGACAGCGACATCCCGGGTGCTGTCATGCTCATTGCCCGCAACGGCAAAATCGTCTATTGGAAAGCCTTCGGCATGGCCGATAACCAGGCCAAGCGCACGCTCAAGCGGGACGACATTTTCCGCATCGCTTCGCAAACCAAGGCAATCACCTCCACTGCCGTGATGATGCTCTGGGAGCAGGGCAAGTTCCAGTTGGACGATCCCATTTCAAAGTACATACCCGAGTTCAAGAACCCACAGGTGCTAAAGGATTTCAAGTACGGAGACACCACATGGACGGGCGAACCCGCCAAATCGGAAATCACCATCCGACAGTTGATAACCCATACCAGCGGTGTGGGTTATGGCGTGATTGACGGCGACGAGCGCTTTCGGATGATATACCACAAGGCGGGCATCACCGACCTATATAGCGACAAAGGCGTCACCATCGGCGAGAGCGTAAGGAAACTGGCAAAACTCCCGCTACATCACAACCCCGGCGAGAAATACACCTATTCCGAGGGCATTGACGTGTTGGGATACCTGATCGAAGTCGTGTCGGGCGAGCCGCTCGACCAGTATTTCCGCAAGCATATCTTCGAGCCGCTGGGCATGAACGACACCTATTTTTACCTTCCTTCAGAAAAAGCCAGCCGCCTTGTGGCAGTGCAAGAACCCAAAAACGGCCAATGGGTGCGCTTCCCCAACACTTTCTACAATCCTGATTATCCACTCACTAAGGGTACCTTCTTTTCTGGTGGCGCTGGCCTCAGCAGCACGGCCAAGGACTACGCAACTTTCCTTCAGATGTACCTCAACGGCGGCGAACTGAACGGCAAGCGCCTCCTCAGCCGTACCACGGTTGACGTTGTACTGACCAATCAAGTCGGCGACCTGTTCGCTTGGGACAACGGCAAGGGGTTCAGCCTCGCATTCGGGGTTTTGAATGAAAAAGGCGAGGCCAAGGGCGGGCAGGGCAGCGCCGGCACCTTCGATTGGGGCGGCTATTTCAACACCAGCTATTTTGCCGACCCTGAAGAGAAAATCATTGGCGTGCTGCTCAAGCAAACGCAGGGCACGGTCTCCGATGAAACGGGAGCCTATATGCGCCAAATGATTTACCAAGCGCTGGATGATTAAAGGGGCATCAATTCGCCAATTCAGAGACACTCATTATTGGCAGTTCAACATAAAAATTGGTGCCTTTGTCCATTTCGGTCTCAAAGTAAATATCCCCTTTAAACCCTTCGATAATGCTCTTGCAAATGGCGAGGCCAAGGCCCGTACCAGAATTTTTGGTGGAGAAATTGGGCGAGAAAACCTTTTCCTGAATTTCAGGCGGAATGCCCGTGCCATTGTCCGCAACCTTCAGGTATGCCTTGTTCCCTTCTTGGTAAAGGGAAACTTGGATTTTGCCCTTTCGCTCGTCGGGTATGGCCTGTATGGCGTTCTTCAGCAGGTTGTTGATGACCCTCGTGACTTGGTTTCGGTCGGCATACACCTCAAAGTCCACTTTTGGCAGTTCGAGGGTGATGTCCATGTCGAGCCGCTCGTTTTTGAACAGGTGGTGGACAGACGAGACCAAATCGTTCAGGGAGAACTGTATGTTCTCTGGCTTGGGCATCTTGGCGAAACTTGAGAACTCGGTGGCGATTTGCGCCAGCGACTCGATTTGCTCTACCAAAGTGTTGGAAACCCGTTTCAATAGCGGCCCTATCATTGCTGGGTCGGGGTTTGACTGGTAGGCATGAAGCAGGTATTGGATGCTCAGTTTCATGGGCGTGAGCGGGTTCTTGATTTCGTGGGCCACTTGCTTGGCCATTTCCCGCCAAGCACCGTCCCGCTCAGATTGCGCAAGCAAAAGGGAGCTTTCCTCAATTTTCTTAACGGCTCTGTTATAAGCAGTCACCAAATCGCCAATTTCGTCCTTGCGCTTCCACTCGATGGGGTCGTTGCCACCAAGGCGTAGGCGCTTTAGGCTTTCGCTGAGGGCCGTCAACTTCTTGGTGATGGAATTGGCGATGAAGATGGCAAGGCCGCCCGCAATCAACAGCAGGAACACATATACGTTGAGCAGGGTGCTCATGAAATCGGTGACTTCACTGCGCAGCTCTCGGTGCTGTGCATAATAGGGTATGCCCATATAGGCAAGTGTGTTGCCTTCCATGTCCTTCAATGGAAGGTAGGCGGCCGTGTAAAACAGGTTGCCGATGCTTTCATCCTGGTCTTCCCGGTCGAGGCCGAGGTTGTGCAGGCTCTGGTAGGCATAGGCCCCCATCTTATTGGATACCAAACCACCTTTGAAGATGTCCTCCTCGGAAGAAGTGATAAGGTTGCCCGTGAGGTCGTAGATGTTTACATCCAAGCGGTGAACCTCCGATACGAGGGGGATCAAAGAAGACAATGAAAAAGCATTGAGTTCTTCCTCGATACCAACCGTCAGCTCTTCGTGGGATTTTTCTAATTGGATTAGGAGTTTACCCGAAGCCGCTTCATTTGGTTTGTCGCTGGATGCTGCCGATTTCTCGTCACTGACGAACGACCGCTGCTCTACACGGTTTTCCGCTAATTTATTGCCGCTGGGAACCGACTGCTTTCCCAGTTTCCGCTCTTTTTCCCATTCCCTTTGGCGTTCCTTGTGCCATGCCTTTATTTCATAGTTCACACTGGCAAGTGCGGAAGTGACCTTGCGGTCGAGGCGTCCCTTGTGGTAGTCATTGGAGGATTTTTGGAAATACCAGACCGTGACGAAGCCGATGCCCAGGAATGAGAAAAGCACCATGCTGATGATCCAGAACTGAAACTGGTTCCGGATGGAAGGCTTTGTTGTCCTGAAAAAATTGAGGGCACCGGGCAGTGCGTTCGTAAAATAATTGATGCCGCCAAACAAAAGGATGGCCAAGGTCAGCAAGGAGAACACGTAGGAGAACAACGAAAGTGGCTTGATGTACCCACCAGTTTCACGGCCAATTTTGATGACTATATTGTTCGGGGCATGGTAAAGCAGCTCGGAACGGGTAGATTTTTGGCTGACGACCCTCGTTTCGCCCACAGGTGGCAGGGAGTCGGTCAGCAGCTTACTGTAGGTCTTGTTGCGGTCTTCAACCAAGGTGTCGTTTTGGTAAATGCCATAGTCGTAGTTGTCAAGTTCTGTGAGGTCTTTGTATTTTTTGTCGAGCAGCATCTCGGTATAGACCTTGGACGGGGTCGAGAACGAACGCTTGAAGACGAGGAAAATCGTCAGTGGGTCCTTGGTAGTGAGGTCGAGGCGGAGCAGGTAGCCGGGGTCACGTGTCTTTTCCTGCTTGAAGCGCAGCGAGGGGCTTTTGGTGGCAAGGCCTTGCATGAACTGCCCCTCCATTTCCCCAAAACTCTTTGATTGTTCGGTGAAGGCAATTTCCCCGTCCTGCCTGCGGAAGCCGTAGAGGTTGAACTTGTAGTTGTGGAGCAGGTATTTATTGATGCCAATTTTTGCGTCCACGATGTCACGTGCTTCTTCTTTTTGGATCAAGTCGTCTCCGTAATAATCGGTGAGCAGGTTCCAAAGGCGGAGGCTGGAGTCCGACACCAATGTGTTGCCAATATCAATGAGCGCCGACTCAGCCTGGTCATCTTGGTAGCTGGCCAAAGCTTGTGCATAGACCTCCCGGCGCACGTAATCCTTGTCGCTGTTGTATTTGTAGAGGAGCATTGCCGTCAGGCAAGAAAACATCATCAGCCAGCCAACCAGCCATTGCAGGGAAAGCACCTGCTCTTCCACAAAGAACTCAAATACGATGAGATAGGCCAATGCGGCCGTCAAGAAATAGGCAACTGGCAACTGGAGGTCGCCATAAATGACCACAGGGATGGACGCTACCAACGAAACCAGCACTGCACCTAGCCGCAAGTTTTTGCCCAGGCCTACCTTGAAGATGGCCTGCATCATGCGGTGGCTGAACAGGAAGAAAGCCAAGAGCAGCAGCACTACTCCTATCATCGCCAACACGCTCTGCGAGTTGAGGTTGAACACGTTCTCGAAGTCGAAAACGATGGAGGAGTCGAGTATGATGGACTTGAAGATGCTGCAAACCATGAGCATGGCCAGGTTCACGCTGAAGAAGTTGAGCGCCGTGAGGCCGAAGCGGACGGCCAGGGATGGGTGGTGGAACTCCTTCACCTGGAACTCCCGATTGAAGAACACCATCATCCATACCAGCAAAATTACGTTGATGAGCAACTCGCCGAGAGAATTCACCCCTTCTAGGATAGGCTCCGTGAAGACTTTTGAAAAGGTCTGGAAGGTGGCGAAATGCTGCGAAAACCCAAACTGTATGGTCAGGTACCGCACAAAGACCACGGCCCCCAGCACGAACGCCGCCCCCACCCAAGGCTGAAAACGCTTGACCAGCAGCACGGCCAAATCGTTGATGAGGACGCCCACGAATAGGAACCCCAACAAATAGATAAAAAACACAAACTGGAGGTTCACCCGGTCCTTGGCCTGGCCGGTGGCATCCAGCCAGGCAATGGCCTTGCCGTCCATGGTGTGTATCGCAAACCGGTCGCCCGACTCTTTCAAGAACACATCGGAAGGAACTGGGAAGTCATCGGTAACGAACTCGTTCTTGAGCAGGTCGCTTTTGCGGGAGTATTCCCGCTTGATGGGTATCATGGCCAGTGCCACTACCTTTTCATTGAGCCTTTGTTTTATCAGTTCAAAATAACCGTTCGGGAGGCGGACCAATTGGTTGGTTTCGGATTGTTGGATGAGACTGTGGGCCTGTTCGGGCGAGAGGTAGGCCCGGTTGTTGAGCCAAAAGACCAGCGTATCGTTCTGGTAGAGCCGGATATTGTAGGGCTTCTTGGTCAGGTTGAGCAAGTAGTCAAGGTCGGCCTGTTGCTGCGCTGTGGGCAGGTACTCCACCCCACGCAACTGCCTGAAAATGAAACCAGTATCGGATAAAATGGAATAGACTTCAGATTCCTTCTTGTGAAGGCTTTTCTCGATGCGGTGGGCAAAGGTCTTAAGGTGGTCTTCTTTTTTGATGCCAAAATCAAGGATGGCACCGATGCCAAAAAGAAGGAGAATGGCAGCAATGGCGTAATAAGTTCGTTTTTTCATGGTCCGCTGTTTGTCCAACCCAAGGCGGTTGAATTGCCGTATTTTTCACTCCAAAAAACCAATGGGAATCGTGTGGCAGGTAGTTCTTTGCCGATGAAACCAAATGCAGCCGGCGCAAATTTAAGGGTATTTCACATATTAAAAAATATTTTGCAAAACACTGCCTTGGAGGTCAATGCACTGCAAAAATTTGGCCGAAAATATCAGCTCCAAAAGATGGGCAATCGTCATGTGTTTCAACCATCAACGAAAAAGCCACCAAGGGCTCCCTCAGTGGCTTTGTTCATTTGCTTTTAATGATCTTTCTGCCGCCATTATCGCTCAAACAAGACCTTCCCCGCTGTGCAAACACCTGACGAACAAACACTTATGAAGTACTGTCCGTTGGGCAACTGCTGAGGTAGCTCTATTTGTAGCGTCGTTTCAGTATTCGCAAATTGCTCCATGTCCAGGTTGTGGACCAGTGCCCCCTTTGCATCGAAAACACGCAGTGAAACCGGCCCAACTGCAGGCTGGTTCAATTTCAAGTTGACCACGCCCGTGGTTGGGTTCGGGAAAACTTGGAGGCCCATAACTGCTTGAACCTGCTGCTCAAAAGCTGACGAAACGAACTCGTTGCTGCTCCAAACCTGCACCTTGCCTGCTGGTGTACTGCCAATTATCTCCTCAAACCCGTCGCCATCCAAGTCATAGATGAACTTGATCTCGAAACCGGGGCCAAATGGCTTGTGGATTTCGCTGTCGCTGGTCTGCACAGTCTCTGCGCCATAGATGATTTCTTTTTGGCCATCGCCATTGGCATCGAAAAAGCCGTGGAAGAACGGGGCGGGGTCAATCGGGCCAGCAGGCACAGTGGTTTCCCAAATCGGCTGGAAGGTTGCGCCGTCCAGCACCGTGAAGCCAGCCATGTCATTTCCCACACTGTCTTGCAGTACGAGGTAGGGCAGGTCCACCAGCCCGTCGGTATTCACGTCAAGCTCGGCACCGCCGTAGAGGCCCTTGGTAGGCATAAACAACTGCACGGGTACCTCCGATTCATACACCATGTTGAGCGTATAGGCCAAAGCCCCATCCGCATCAGGTAGTTTTGGTTCAATCAAGGCGTTCGTGCCGCCTCCTTGGAAGCCCGGCCCATCACCCACCACGATGACCCGCCCTGTGTTCATGTGGCTCATGACGATGGAAACATTCATCATGCCGCCCATTCCGTTTGAGTTGCCAATAGCCACCACCCGAAAGCCCTGCTCCAGGAATGGCATCAAGGAGGTGTTGATTTCGTTGGTCTGCGGGTTCAGCCAAAGGATGATTTCCATGTCCCTGAGGCCGCTGCCGGAATTGCTGCCGCCAATCATGACATGCTTGAAGCCCTCACCAGTCACGTCGAAATAACTCATGGACGTAAAATTGAGCGAGAACAATTCAATAGGCACAGGGCTACTGTCCAATACCTCATGGTTAGCCCCGCTGATGACCTTGGATTCGCCGTCTATACCTTCAATTTTTAAGTAGCCATATTCATTGATGTTATCGTAGTTAAAGTCCTGGCTGCTAGGCTCGACGTAGGTGTAATTGCCCGGCCAGCGGAAATTGGGCGGGGCAACATACTGCAATTGGAAGTTCAGCCCCATGACCTTTTCCGAAGGTTTTTCATTTTTGAACTTTTCAGTTGGATTGTCACCCGTTAAACCCGGCGTGAAGCCCTGCCCCAGCACGTAAAACTGCTCGCCGGGCATTACGACCAAGATTTCGGACTGGGCGTCGCCATCAGTGTTAGTGACGCCAGCAAGATATGGACTCGACAAATCAAATCCTAAGCTGGGCACGAAGTGGTTGGAGGAATTGAGCGAGCAGGCTATGACATCGCCCGTCATGCCTTGTTTGGGCACCAAAACCATTTCCTTTTCTGGCCCTCCACCAATATCGTGAAAGCCGAGGCAGCGGTAGTCGTCGAGCGAGATGCCCGCCTCGGAAGCCATGAGCACCATATTGTCCGGCTGGCTGAAGGTGCGCACCACGAGGTTGTTGCCCACCCGTGCGATGATGTCCCGCTTGCCGTCGCTATTGAAGTCGAAATCATCTGGCGTGAAAAGGCCAATCAAAATGGCTATGATGGAGTTGGGCGGCGGGCTGCTTTCGTATTCAACGACTAATTGTTCTTGGGCAAAACTGGCCGTTGCGCAAAGCGCAACAAAGGCTGAAAGGATGAAGCGTTGGTAGATTTTTTTCATGATTTAGGTTTTTGATGATGAATGAAATTGGATGGTCTAGCGGAACTCTACATTGAACTTGCCGTCCGTCACATCCTTTTCCACTGTTTCGGTGACCGCATCGAAAGCCTTGAAGTTGAAGGTGCCCTCCACATGGTCGGCATCTAGCTCAGTGATAGTCACGGAACCGCTGCCGCCGCCCCAAGCTGTGGCAAAGGCATTGCCATCGGCATCCACGTAGTATGCCGGGTAGTCGGCATCGAATTGGTAAGTGCCTTTGGTGGCATCAGTCGGGATGGCGAAATACATGGTCTCGCCAGTGCCGCTTGCATCGGCCACGCCATAAACATTGGTATAGTCGCCAAAACTGGTTGCATAAGCCAGCAGGCCCTCGGCCTCGTAGGTTTCGCCGTTGACTTTTGCGGTGAAACTGTTGCCGCTGTCGCTATCCTCGTCTTTCTTGCAGGAAACAAGGGCGAGGATGCTAAATAGAACAATGGAAAGGATGGATTTTTTCATGATTGAAATGATTGTTTTGGACGATTGGAAAGGTCGTTTTAAGATTTGGTGACTACCAAACGCTGCTGCCAGACCATGCTACCACCATGCATGATTTTCAAGAAGTAAACTCCGGCTTGAGGGAGCATTTCCTCGCTGAACGCTATCGTTCCAGCTTCCTGAAAATCAATGAGTTGCTTGAATACGAGCTTTCCGTAGGCATCCATTATCAATAATTCGACAGGGCCGTTTTCTGCCCTACCCCGCAAGCTGAACTTGCCGCTGGTCGGATTGGGGAATATTGCATACTGCTCATTGGCCAATAGTTGGTTGGGTTGACTATCACCATCACGGTCGGACACTTCAATTGGAGCAAATGGGGTCAGCACCGTTATCCGCATGACCTCTGGGCATTGGTTGGCCCCACGCCGTATCTTGATGTACAGATTGGACAGCCCTACTGCTGAAGCATTGGGGGTGAACCGGTTGTTGTTTTGCCCGAACGTCCCCGCAAAAGTGGTGGCTGCCTCGTCAATGAAAATGCCGACGGCTTGGAAGGTGCCCCAGGATGCCACATCCAGCACATTTTCCACGGCAACACCCGCCGTAAGCGGCCCATTAATGGGACGAACCACTATGCGGCTGTTGGTGATGATAGGGGAAAGTCCGCCGAAATTATCTTCCAATATGCCGAGGTTTTGGAAGCTGCCAGTGTTAGTGCTCGGCTGGCTGTAGTCCATGACCCATTTGGCGTTGTTTTGTATGACACCGGATGCCGTATTGTTGACTTTGCCATGCAGCACCATTTCAGCACAAATATTATTGATAAATGAAGGGCTATCGTTATTGATGGCGGTTTGGCTTGCCGTTATCTCCATTCTTCCAGAATTTGTAATGGTGCATAATTGGGTTCCCATACTAATTCCAATACTTGTACCTGTAACCACAAAATTGCCATTCGAGGAATTGATAAGCGCTGGGCCAGGTGCTTGATTTAATGAATTAAATAAATATACGCCACCCGTAGCATCAATCGTCAAAGCACCACGGTTGGTAAATGCGCCATTGTCATATTGTAGAATCCCAGTACTACCCACCCCACTAATACTTATTGTGCCAGAAACAGCATTGGTGAAATTGCTGTTTCTGGAGAATACCTGACCCTCCTGCCCGTTAAAAGAGGTTTCCTTCATTTGTAAAATTGTTTAGTATGTAATTTTATGAGAAAACACCAGTTCCTCGATTATAGTGGCTTTTTGCCAAGATTTCCAGCAAAACCCATCAAGTCGGTCAAAACGTGACATATCTTTAAGTTGTCACCAGTAATTTTAGCAAACTTCTCCCTCTTTTATCAGGCCGTTCACAGCGAAAAAGCAATGCCACCATGAACTGCACCTTTAAGTTTTAGTTCAGGTCCTCATTGAACCCGTTGGTCTTCAATGAGAAAATACCTGATCACCGCTTTTACCTCTGATTTTGCCATATGTACATAACGAACTCTCCGTCTTTATATAATAGTGATGTACCATATCTATGCTTGAAGAAGCCGTCACCCTGACTCCTGGATGTGCCCGTCCGTTTAACACGTTTTTGATGGAGCCGCAAGCCATATCTGTGCGACCGATGAAAGGAAACCAATGCCTCAAAAGTGGAAAGATGAACTCCTGTCCAACACCTGATTTTCAAGGATTGAACGTCGCCACGCCTTTGAACGCACTTGGCTCTTTTTTCTTTTATGCTTAAACGATGGGCACGAAGCACCGTTTGGGAGCAACAGGCCGATGAACAGCACGTTGATGTCAATGCCGCCGAATTCGTCCTGTCCATCACGAGGAAGGCTGTCCGCAGGCGTAGCTGATAATCAGCCAAGCATGCCCATGCAAAACCGTCAATCCACTTCATCTTAAGAAGCGAATGAACTCTTGTAAATCTTTCAGCTTGAGGTTCCGGCGCTGGAGGAAGCCCCCTGTGGATTGTAAAGGCAGACCGTGGCAAGATGATGCAGTGGACTATCAGCAGAAATTTTTAGCACGTCCTGCGCCAACCTGGGAAAAACTCTTAATTTCGTCAACTTGAAGGAGTTGGTGTCATAGTGAATTGTTTTTAGTCAATCCAAAGATACTATGACTCACCTAATTCCTTCTTTTTCAGGCACTTACATTAAAGTGTCCAGTAGCGTAAAATTGTTAGTTGAAAAATGTTGAATTATTCCTGCTCTTGTACCATTAATTGATATTATGCCAGTTTGACCATTGATAAAAGTCCCAGTACTATATTGTTGAATACCATAGTTAGCGTTTGCAATATCAATTAGACCAAGATTATTGGTGCTGCCCCAATTATCTATCCCGTAGTAAAAACCATCAATGAGCACAACACCAGCTTGTGCAATCTCCACGGTGCCCCAGTTTTCAAGGCCCAAGCTAGGGATATTCGTAAGGTCAGTAATTTCCAATAGCCCACGGACTATGAACTGACCATAGTTCCTTAACCCAAATGTTTTGTCAGACCCGGTTACAGTAAGAGAACCACCAGCTTTAACGGTCAAGGTTACATTTGTCCAAATATAAACAGATTTGGCAAATGCCGCCACACCACCATTGATATAAACCGAGCCAGTATTAACATTGACATCATCATTGATGGTGGGCACGGTGCCAGTTGACCAGTTGGCCGCAAGGTTCCAGTTGCCGTTGCCGCCATTCCCAGTCCAATCAATATTGGCTGCAAAACTGGAAAATGTGATAAGGATGGTGGTAAGGGTGAAAAACAGTTTTTTCATATCCGTAGAGTGTTTTGTAACTACTTAGGAGGGTGTGGGAGGAAAGAGAAAAAATTTCATTTTTCTCTTTCCTCCCACATTTTGAGGTGTTTTTTGGGGAAAAATTTTCAATTTTTCCCCAAAAAACACACCCTGCTAAGTAGTTACATTGTTTTAATGAAATGATAGGACTATTGGGCTGGACGCCAGCTAATTCCTCGTTTATTCATGCTTCATGGTTGGCTGTATTTAGGGCCAACTGGGCTATTAGGCGATTTGGTGTGTGAACCAGATAAGGTAGGTGTCCAGTGGAATGGGCTGCTTTAGATACAGCACAAAGATGCAGTCATGCACCTTTGAAAATCTTCCCAGAAATCATGGATTTTGGAAAAATACTGGAATTCATAGAGGAATAGAAATGCTCACGGTCGTGCCCTCCCCCAGCACCGAATCCCATTCGATTTCCCCTTTCAGGTACCGCACCCTCGACTCAACGCTCGATAGGCCAAGGCCCTTTTTCTGGCGGGCAGCCTCCACGTCGAAGCCTTTTCCATCGTCTTCGATTAGGAGCGTCAGTTGGTTTTCGTGCCGGATTACTTGTAGCAGCAGGTGGCTGGCTTGGGCGTGTTTCACGGCGTTGTGCGTCAGCTCCTGCACGATGCGATAGACCATCACGGAGCGTACGGGTTCGAGCGGCAATTCATCTAATCTGATTAGTTCGATTTGGCAGCTAAGTCCCTGTTTTTCAAGGTCTTGGGCAACGTCTTCAAGCGCCCCTTTAAGCCCGGAGAGGGCAAGCGCAAGGGGCATCATGTTGTGGGAGATGCGGCGTACCTCTGTGGCTGCACCGTCGAGCATGGCATTTGTTTTTTCAAAAATAACGGAAGGCTGACCCGGCTGTTTGGTGGCGTTAAAATGCGATTTGATGGACGCCAATAAACCACCGAGCGAATCGTGGAGGTCAGTGGCGATTCGGCTGCGCTCCTGCTCCTGCCCTTCGAGCATGGCAGAAAGGGCGGTGAGTTGGTTGGCCTGCTCCAATTGCCGGATTTCCTGCTGGCGCAGGGCGTCCTGTTGCTCCGCAATACGCTGTTTGGCCTTCATGCGGTTTTTAAAACCAAAGAAAACGGCTACTACAAGCGCCGCCAGACTGAGGGCCAGCGCCACCAGCCAGCCCAATTGCCGCTTGCGCTGCCCTATTTCCAATTCACTGATTTTCAGCGCCTTGTCCTTCTCGGAAGCTTGGTAGCGGGCATCCATCTCGGCCATTTGGTTGGTGGTTTCCACGTCCATCAGGCTGTCCCGAAGTTCGGTACGACGTAGGTACAAGTCTATTGCCTCCTTGTACTCGCCCAGCCCATAATTCGCTTCAGACAATAGGCTCAACACGTTGACCTCCTGCGAGCGGATGTTTTCGGAACGGCAAAGTTCGAGTGCTTCTTTCGCCAGACCGAGCACCTCCCGGTGGCGTTTTTGGTCGTTGTACATCTGCGCCAAGCCATTGAGGGAATACACGATTTCCGTATTGTGTCCCAGTTTGCGGCGTATGGCGAGGCTTTCGAGCAACAGTTGCTCAGCCCGCTCGTATTGTTTCTTGAGCCTGAAAATCCTGCCAAGGTGATGAAGGGCATAGCCCATGGCGAATTCGTCGCCCGTGCGCTTGGCTAGCTCATAGTCCTTCTGGTAGTAAAACTCGGCCTTGTCGTAGTCCTTCAAATGACGGTAAGTGTTGCCAAGGTTATTGTAGGCATTGCCGAGAGCCACCGTGTCCTTTAAGGCTTCCAAGATACTGACTGCTTCCAGCCGAAGGGCAGCTGCCTTTTCGTGCTGATTCATGCCTTGAAAAACTTCGCCCATTGAACTTAGGGCCTCAGCCTCTGCTTTGCGGTTGCCCAATTCACGGTTGATGCTTAGGGCTTTTTGATAAGTAGAAAGGCTCATTTCTTTATCACCCTGCATTCCTCGTATAAAAGCCATTTGGAGGAGCGCATTTGCCAAACCCGCCTTGTCCTTTTTTGCTTCGCAAAATACCTGATAAGCACCAAAATGCTCCATTGCATTACTGTATTTGCCAGTAAAACGCCACGCCACGCCTTGGTGATAATTGGCCAACTGTATCAGCCGTTCGTCTTTCAGCCGCAGGCAAAGCGCAGCCGCACTGTCGGCAAACTGCAGCGACTTAGCAATATTGGGCTTCAAATTGGCCATAACGATATCGAAATAGCAGTGCAGCCGCACGGTGTCGTGCATGGAGACTTGCAGCAGCCGTTCCAGACTGTCAGGCACCGTTTGCGAAGCAGCAAAAAATGGCCAAGCAAAAAATGCCACATTCAACAGTTTACATCGCAAGAAATTTGGCATAAGAAATTCAGCAATCAGTTTTTTGTCAACGAACCACAGCATCCAGCATCCCCAAAGGAGTAAACCAGCATCCCCAATGGGGCAAGCACCATCAAATCAATTTATACTCAATCGCTGCCTTTACCAGCCCAGCGGTGTTGCGGGCGCTGAGTTTCATCAAGATATTCCTTCGGTGCGTTTCCACCGTGCCGAAGCTGATGAACAGTTCCTCGGCGATTTCCCCGGTCGTTTTCTCGTCCACGATGAGTTGAAGGATTTGCTTCTCCCTTCGGGAAAGGCTGGGGAAAGGGCTGGTCATCAGTCGCTTTTTCTCCGCATCTGGTTGCAGGAAGATGTCGAGCACCTCGGAACTGAGCGCCCGCTCGCCCCGGTGTACTTTACGGATGGCTTCCAGTACCTCGTCCTTGCCGGCGTTCTTGAGCAGGTAGCCCGATGCGCCTTCATTGAGCAGCATTTTCACCAAACTACCCTCCCGCAGCATGGAGAGCATCAGGATTTTCACCGAAGGGAAATCACGGCGTACCCGCCGACAGGTCTCCAGCCCATCCATGCCCGGCATGTTGATGTCGAGCAGCAACACATCGGTAGAGGTGGTTGCGAGGAGTTCAAGTGCCCGCTCGCCACTGTTGGCCGTGCCCACGCACTGGAGGTCGTCGGCCTCTGCGAGCATCAGTTGTATGCCGTCAATGACGAGTTGGTGGTCATCGGTGATGAGGATTTTTATCATAAAACGCAGTACTGGGCCGTGGACAAATGCTTCCACTTCCCAAATATAGTGCAGCCTCGGCAATGGCCAAAGCCTCCCCAAAAAATTGGGGGAAATGCTCGTCACTTTGTTGGTTGTGGCCTATTTTTGACCCCGAACAAACAAGGTCGGCACAATGAGAAAACGACGCACCCGCCAGCATCAGATTGAGGATTTGAGCTACAATTTTGTGGAGAAGCAGGTATTAGAGGCATTTTGCACAATGCAGCGATACTATCAAAGGGACTATGGTTACGATGCTATTGTTCATACATTCAAAGATACTGGCGAAATAGAGAACGGAGATTTCTTGATTCAGGTGAAAGCTACTGAAAGGGTTAGGTATTCCCGTAAGCACAAGGGTTATGAGTTGACACTTGAGAAGAGAGACTTGGAGCTTTGGCTCAACGAAAAATCGCCAGTAATCGTGGTTCTGTTTGAAGCAAGCACCAATCGTGGTTTTTTTATCAACTTACAAGCATATTTTCAAGAAAACCGCTTAATTTTGAGACACCTTGGCAAGTACAAGCAGGTCTTTGTTCCAACAAAGAATGCTTTCATGCCTAGCGTTGTTAGAGATATCAGGCTGTTCAAAAACAATGTGTATGAAATATCTTAGGGCATACAAAGACATGGAGCCAACCTACGCTGAGCTTGCAAGCGCATTGCAAATGCTGAAATTCGTCAACGAGAGCACAACTGACAATTTCAGGTATGCTCACAAAAAGTCTGGGGCCATTGTTTTGTTAAAAATGCTCCCAGATGATGCCAAGGTTCATAAGGCCAGATTCGCCGCCCTCAGTTGGAATCTAGAGCAATTCGGCGTCCTCAAGCAAGAAGACGACCTCGGCAAACTCATCGAAAAAATGCGCCTCGCCGAACAGCAGCCTGCCAGTTAACCTGTACCTCGACCAAACATTCCTCGTTTATCATTCATCATTCATCATTTCCTCGGCGTACCTTCACGCCCGTATTCCTACATCCTTATTTTATCAAAATTCAACAAGGAACAACATGAAAAAACTTCCATTCCTTTTCCTGACCATCGCCGTTTTGTTTGCTGCCTGCGGCAAAAACGAGCAAAAACCCGCACCTGCCACTACCGACACAGGCGAGTTCAAATGGCAGACCGAAACCTTTGCCGACAAGAAAATCATCCGCTACCAGGTGCCTGGCTTCGAGAAGCTGACGCTGAACCAGAAGCTGCTGGTCTATTACCTCACCCAGGCCGGCCTCAGCGGGCGTGACATCATCTACGACCAGAACTACCGCTTCAACCTGCCCATCCGTCAGGCACTCGACCAAATCGTGGCCAACTACAAGGGCGACCGCAGCGGCAAGGACTTCGCCGAGGTGCTGCTCTACGCCAAGCAGGTATGGTTCTCCAACGGCATCCACCACCACTACTCGCACGACAAGTTTCGCCCCGGGCTTCTCACGGGAGTATTTTGAAAAAATACTGGCAGAGGCGGGCGGCAGCATTTCGCCGGAGGCGCTCACCGCCCTATTCGACCCCAAGGTGGACGCCAAGCGGGTGGAGCAGTCCGATGGAACCGACAACGTGCTGGCCAGTGCCGTCAACTTCCACGGACCGGACGTGACCACCGCCGACGTGAAGAAGTTCTACGAAGCCAAAATGACCAGCGAAGACCCCAAGCCGCTCGAATGGGGCCTCAACTCCCGCCTCGAAAAAGGCCCGGACGGCAAGCTGTTCGAGAACGTCTGGAAATCGGGCGGGATGTACGGCGCTGCCATTGACAAAATCATCTTCTGGCTCGAAAAAGCCGTGACCGTGGCCGAAAACGAGCCGCAGAAGAAGGCGCTCACTATCCTGGTTGACTACTTCAAAACGGGCGACCTGAAAAAATGGGCTGATTTCAACCTCGCTTGGGTGAAGGCCACCGAGGGCGACGTGGACTATATCATCGGCTTCGTGGAGGTCTATCACGACCCCATGAGCCAGCGGGGCAGCTACGAGAGCATCGTGCAAATCACCGATTTTGAGGCATCGGAGCGCATGAAGGTGCTCGGCGAGAACGCCCAGTGGTTCGAGGACAACTCGCCGCTGCTGCCCGAGCACAAGAAGAAAGACGTGGTCGGTGTGACCTACAAAGTGGTGAACACCGCTGGCGAATCTGGCGACGCCTCGCCCGCCACCCCCATCGGTGTGAACCTGCCGAACTCCAACTGGATACGGGAATTGGGCTCCAAATCGGTCAGCCTCGGCAATATCGAGGATGCCTACAGCAAGGCCAGCGGCCCCGGCCTCACTGATGAGTTCGCCCACGACGACGAGGAGAAGAAGCTGTCGAAAGAACACGGCGACCTTTCCGGCAAGCTGCACACCGCCCTGCACGAGGTGCTCGGCCATGCCAGCGGCGTATTGGAGCCGGGTGTTGCGGAGCCGAGCGTGACCCTGCCCGGCTACTCGTCCACCCTGGAAGAAGCCCGTGCCGACCTTTTCGCCCTCTACTACATCCTCGACCCCAAGCTCATCGAGCTGAAGGTGATGCCATCGTTGGACGTGGCCAAGGCCGAGTACGACAGCTATATCCGCAACGGCCTGATGCTGCAACTGCGCCGCATCAAGCCCGGCAAGAACATCGAGGAGGCGCACATGCGCAACCGCCAGCTCGTGGCGCTCTGGGCATACGAGATGGGCAAAAAAGACAATGTCATCGAGAAGGTGACCCGTGACGGCAAGACCTATTTCGACATCAAGGACTACGACAAGCTGCGGGTGCTGTTCGGCGATCTGCTGAAGGAAATCCAGCGCATCAAGTCGGTGGGCGATGCCAAAGCTGGCAAGGCCCTCGTCGAGAACTATGGCGTGAAGGTGGACCCTGCCATTCACAAAGAGGTGCTGGCCCGCTCCGAAAAGCTGAACATTGCGCCCTACGGCGGCTTCATCAACCCCAAGCTGGTGCCCGTGACCGACGCCAACGGCAATATCACGGACGTGAAAATGGAGTACCCAGATGATTTTACGGCGCAGATGCTGGAGTATGCGAAGGAGTTTGGGTTTTTGAAATAGGCGCTTTCGATTTAAGGAAAGAGAACGGCAGCTTCGGAGTGGGGCTGCCGTTTTTTTTTGGATAGCGAGTTGCAGCCACAAGAAGTTGGCGATTTCTTAACACTTCGCTGTCAACCAAGCAGAAACTTTGATAGAGCACGACTTGTCCCGCCTTAGCGGGAAAGCTTGATTTAACCAATGAACCGCCAGTTGTGGGTAGGAGCTGTTGTGCGTTCGTTGTTTCCAATCGCTAATTTTATTCAGTGGTTCGTGAAGTTTTGGGGTTATGAGGTTCTTTGGTTGCGAACTGTTGGCCATTTTTGGAAGATGGGGTTGATTTTTCAACCCTTACAAAATATTTTCCCCCTGCGCCACTCCCAAAACAATAAAACCATAGAACCCTAAAAACTTCACGAACCATTGTTGTTCAAAATATTCAATCTTCTATTGACATAAATAAGCATTGAGAAAAGTCAATTAATCCAATAAACTCACCGTTTTCCTCAACGGGGGCTATTTTGATATTGTGGTTCAGCATGAGTCTTGGCACATACTTGACATTGAGTTGAGATGGTATTGAGAATACTGGTTTTGTCATAATTTCGTAAACGCTGACTTCATCAAGGGTTTTGTTAGGAATCAATACACCTTTTATGATGTCAGTTACTGTAACTATGCCATGAGCATCTTCATTATTCCTCTTCTTAATAATAAGTGCTTGCACGTTTTTAGATTTCATTAATAGCACAGCATCTCTCACACTTGCAAGGCCGTCAATGAAAAATAGCTGATCAGAAGCTATGTCTTTAGCTTTTTTGAATGTTTCCATGATAATGAATTATAAGATTTCGTTGTTTAGATTTTCTCTGATTTTTTTGATTTGTCTGGATAACCCCGCTACCTTGTCAATACTCATAACCAACATTATCCCATTGCCAGGTTCTTCCAAACGGCATTCCGTAGTCACTGATTGGATGATTGGATTGACAAGATGCTCTTCTACAACAAACAAAACAACATTGGTCTTGTCTTGAATAGAAAGTCCCATAAAACTGGTTGATTCAAGCCCCGTACCTTTTGCTTGAATAATTACATCGCCAGTAGCGCCCTGCCTTTTAGCTACTTTGACAACGTTATCTGAAATTTCCGGCTTGATGAAAGCCACGATTAATTTAAATCTCATGATTTCTGACGTTTTTTATTGAAGAAAATAATTAGACTTTTAAATTGTGCATATCCCAAGACTGTTATGATTGGAAAAACACTAGCAAATGCAATGAGTCCAAAGCCATCTATAGCAGGATTTCTGCCTTGTACGGTAGTGGATAAGCCAATACCTAAGGCAGCAACTATCGGGACGGTAACAGTAGATGTTGTAACACCTCCAGAATCATAAGCCAATGAGGCTAAGTCTTTCTGTACAAAAATTGTTTGAATTACAACTATTACATACCCGAATAAGATGTACCATACTAAAGAATGACCGACCACAATCCTAAAAGTCCCAACAACTAAAGCAATAGCTACCCCAATAGCCACTACCACTCTTAACGTAAAAGTTTCTATTGTGCCTCCGGAAACTTCATTAGCTTTTATGGCTACAGCATATAATGAAGGCTCTGCTATGGTAGTCGAGAAGCCTATCAGTCCTGCAAAAATATAAACCCAGTAGTAGGCTTGCCAATCTGTTGGAGCACCTGAATAATGTTTGGCAATAAAGTCTTGGTCAGATAATTGTTTTGCCATAATCTCGCCTACAGGGAAAAGGGCTTTCTCTAAACCAATTAAGAAAAAAGTTAAGCCAAAAATAACAAGCACCACTCCAAAAAGCACTTTTTTAAGTTCGGGAATACTTTTTTTAATTACAAAAATCTGAAACACCCCAATCAGTAACACGATAGGGGCCACATCTTGAATGGTGGATAAAAAAGTATATAGAATTTCCTTTATCATGCTTAGTTGAAAATTATAATGCCGTAACCCATCACAAAAATCATAGGTAATAGCGAGGCAAAAGCAATCAAGCCAAAACCGTCTGTTAGTGGGCTTCTGCCTTCAATTACAGTTGCCAAGCCTACACCAAGTGCTGTTACCAAAGGTACGGTAATTGTTGAAGTGGTTACACCGCCAGAGTCATAAGCAATGCCAATGATTTCGGCTGGTGCAAACAAAGTCATCAGCATCACCAAAAGGTAACCGCCTATGATGAAGTAATAACCGTGGGCCAGCCTTTGATGATACGCCAAACTCCAAGCAGGATTGCCAGACCGACCGACAATGCTACCGACATACGCAACCCTAAAGCATAATTGGCTTCATGCTTTTCCTGAAGTAAGTCCGCCTCTACTGCAATTCGAGCCGCTTCTTTTGCTATTGCTATCAGGGCAGGCTCGGCGATTGTTGTTGAAAAGCCTAATAAAAACGAAAAAAGTAGCAGCCAAAACAAACTTCCTTTTTTGGCCAAGGCATAGGATAGGTTTTCACCAATAGGAAATAAGCCTATTTTTAGCCCTTCTATAAACAGCGTCAATCCTAAAACAACAAAAACTAAACCCACTATGATTGCAGAGAGGTTTGGAAAAGGTTGTCTTAGAACCGCAAATTGAAAGAATGAAACCACAATTATGATTGGCAACAAATCCAAAATAGCGGATTTTAGTTTGTTGGCTGATAAACTTATTAATTTAAACACCACTTTTATTGTTTTTTTTGAGTTGTTCAATGTGCTTTTTCAACACGCTTACTTTCGCCCACAAAATAGAAAGAGCAATCATTAGGGCAATCACAATTAAATGATGAATCAATAAGATTCTTTCAATGTCATTTTCGTTTAAGTCTGGTATCATAGGTCTATATTTTCGGAGGTATTTACAATGACGCACAACATACTGCTTTACACACCTCACAGAATGAAAATCCCTTGAAAACCAACAACTTATCATTCCGAACTTTACCTCCGCCCCCGTGAAGCGCACCGAGATTTTCGACCATCAAACCCGAAACTACGTCCCCATTAAGTGTTTGATAGCAGAGCACGGAAACTACGGTTTTGCGGCCAAAAGCGGTGCTACCATGCAGGCGGCAAGTCCAACTTCATCCGTTGCTGCGCCCCGCACCTTAGCAAGGCGGTGTATTTTTCAAGTTAGTTCGCTCCGTAGGGTAGCGAAATCACCGCTAAGTAATGGCGGTTTTTCCAAATATAAAAGCCTTGGCCGTAAGATTTCCGAAATCTTCGAGATTTCGGAAATCTGGGCCGCCCTTTTGCCATAACATCGTCCAAATGGACGCCTTAAGAGTGAAGGCTTCCACTCATTTAGTGACAATGACCCTGAGGCAAGCATACTGCTCCCCGTCCAAGACCTTCAAGCAATAAACGCCGCTGCTCAATTCATGGCTACTGAAATGGAGAACGGACTTACCGGAAGGCAGCCATTCCTGGCGATTTGCCAATGTTTGGCCAAGGGCATTCGTTAAACCAAAATTCAAGGTACTATTGGCCGAAAGCTCGATTTCCAGCCAGAAGTCACCCTGATTTGGATTCGGGAAAACCTGGATATGGCTGATGCCTGCCACCAAACTGGTTGCTGTGGCTGGCGATACATTGACCACTACGGAGTCCTCGTTGGTGCAATTATTGGCATCTGTGTAAGTATAGTAAATGATGTGCTGCCCAACCCCGGCGGCACTGGGGTCAAACTGGTCTCCTGCCAAGCCATCACCGGAAAAAATGCCACCAATTGGCGTTCCATTTAGCGGAACGGGTGGGTCTCCCACCCTATAATCGGAGTTTAGCCCGCTAATGGAAACAAGGGGAAGTGGATTTACGGTCAGGTCAAATTCAGCCGTCGAAGTACAACCATTGCCGTCAGTGACGGTAAGGTGGTAAGTCCCATTATTTGAAATATTGGCCGTAGAAATGGCGACATTTTCACCCGAAAGGGTTGAGCCACCAGGAACAACCCACTGATAATCAATGCCAAGACCACCTGACAGCACCAATGAAGCGCCTTCGCAAACGGCCGCTCCCACAGAGGATACAATGGTAGCGGTGGGCAACGGATATACCTCCACCACCATTACATCAGAATAGTTTTCGCAGCCCAATAAATCGGTTACCAAGACCTTGTATTGTCCAGCAGCGGTCACTGCAAGCGTGGGGCCGGTTCCCGAGGGTATTGGCAAATCATTAAAGTACCATTGATAAGCAGTGAGATTGGTCGGTGCTGCCTGAAGCATAGCCGAGCCGCCTTCGCAAAATTGCGCTGGGCCATTGGAGGCGATACTAATCTGAGGTGGGGTGCATCCTATCACAACCGCTTGCGAATCAATTTGACTGCCGCAATCGTTCGTAGCCGTAAGCGTTACCTGATAGGTTCCCGGCGCAGAAAAATCGTGGGTCGGATTTGCCTCGAAAGAAGTATTGGAGGTTCCAGCATTGGGGTCGCCAAAGTCCCACGAATAGGAGGTCGAGTTGACTGAATTGTTGTTAAATGATGCACTCATGGCACTAACCGTGGTTGAGAACGACGGTTCGGCCAGCGGCAGCAGTTCCACCAAAACATTCTGCGATATACCTGTACAACCTGCCGCATCGGTCACTGCCACCGTGTATTCTCCAGGCTCGCTTGCCATAAAATTGGCAGCATTGCTGTTGGCAATCGGATTCCCACCCAACAACCATTGGTAGCCATCGTAGCCCGGCGTGGCAGTCAGCAGGATGGATGTGCCCGGGCAAATTTCCGTAGGGCCATTGGCGGTGGCTGCCACGAAAAGAGCAGGGCAACCGGCCTGCACGGTTTGGGTGATGCTTTGTTCGCCGCAACTATTGGAGGCGGTGAGGGTGACGGTATAGGTTCCCGGCGCCGAAAACTGGTGGGTAGGGTTTGCCTCAAAAGAAGTATTGGAGGCGCCCGCATTGGGGTCGCCAAAGTCCCACGAATAGGAGGTTGAATTGGTGGAAGCGTTTGTAAAACTGGCGTTCAGGGCGTTCATAGCAGTTGAAAATGACGGTTCAGCCAGTGGCAGCATTCCCACGGAAATGGCTTGGGAGAGGCCCGTACAGCCCGCCGCATTGGTCACCGCAACGGTGTATTGGCCAGGCAGGCTTGCTTGCAACGCGGCATTTGTGCCGCCTGAAACGGGGTTGCCGTTGAGCAGCCATTGGTAGCCTTGATAGCCAGATGCTGTACTGAGCAAAGCTGCTTCGCCTGGGCAGATGACCGTAGGCCCATTTGCACCAACCGTTACAGCGAGCGTTGGACAGACTACCTGAACGGTTTGCGTTATGCTCCTTGAACCGCAACCATTCATTGCCGTCAGGGTGACCGTATAAATTCCGGGGGAGCTGAAGTCGTGGCTTGGATTGGTTGCTGAGGAAGTGTTGGACGAACCAGAACCGGGGTCTCCAAAGTCCCAGGAATAAGTGATTGAGTTGAAGGATGAGTTGCTGAACGTTGCACTCAAGTCACTTGCAAGAAAGCTGAAAGCTGCCATTGGCTTGGGTTGTATGTTTACTGAAAAAATGGTCTCAGTCACACAATTCGCCGATTGCGCAATGGCATTTTCTTGCAAACATGTAAGCATGGCGAGCATTAAAATGCAAGCGTTTATGTTATATCGCATCATGATTTTGAAATTCATATTCTTTTGAGGTTTAGGAGATTTAAGGGGTTTTCGGGTTTTGGGGTTTTGGGGTTTATAAGGTTTATGAGGGCTAGGTTTAAACCTTACAAACCCTATAAACCCTCCTATAAAGCTACTGCGTGGTTTGGATTATTTTCACTGAGCCAGCAGTGCCGTTGTCCCATTTCACCGTGATGGTATTCGTTCCTTGCCCAGCCAATATGGTGCCCCCCACCACTACCCATTGGTAATTGGCTCCCGGCAAGGAAGGGACAGCATACGTGTTCGTTCCATCTTCACAGACATCTGCATCTCCCGTTATGATGGGCGGTGGTGGGCAAGCCGTTGGCAAGCAGCCCTGTTTAAACATGGGCAGGGATTGGAATTCCGGGAAAATGATGTTCCTGACTTCGGTTTCGCTGGCACCCAGCCACTGTGACAATATGGTTCCGTAAACGTTCCTGAAATCAAATTGCATGGGCACACCGTCTTCAATGCCCACTTGCGTGTCAATTTCAGGGTGATCACCTAATATTTGATTTTCCACGCAGGAACCGAATAAAAACATGGGGGCTGCTGTACCGTGGTCGGTTCCCAATGCGGCATTTGAACGAATCCTTCTGCCAAATTCTGAATAGGTCATTCCGATTACCCTATCACTGACATTTAATAAATTGAGGTCATCCTGAAAAGCACAAATGGCATCCGATAGTTCTCGAAGTAGTTCATTGTGTATTCCTGTGGTTGCCGCCCCACCTACAACTTGGTTGTCATGCGTATCAAATCCGCCAATTTGAACGACATAAATCTTTGTTTGCAATCCACCAGCAATTAGCCGGGCAACATTCTTTAGTTTTTGGGCAAGCCCAGTATCCAGGTTATTCCACTTTGGGGATAAATTATTGCCTGCATTTGCGGCAGCACTAATTACGGATGCAAATGCATTCGTCTGAGAAACAGTTTCATTTACAAAAGACAAGGCATCTCCAAAACAATTAGCGGGAATATCGCCCCCAGCACTTACCAAGGCAGTACCAGGATTGAAAGGGTCCAATAATGACAAACTATAATTAGCATTAATCCCCTGGCATGTTTCCGATACAATTTTCCCCATCGTCAAAGCAAAAGGATGAGGGCAATCTGCATTTGGATAACCATTTGGATAGTCTGAATAATTAAGGTCATAGAGCCGTCCAATCCAGCCAGTGCTATCGAAGACTTCTGCACTTGATGCTGAATTCCAAATATCCGTTGACCTGAAATGAGAACGGTTTTGATTTGGGTAACCTACATTTTGCACGATGCCTAAATTGCCCATTTGCCACACATCTTTCATGCCTTGCATGGCAGCATGAAAACCATAATCGTTGTGGAAATTAATAATGGTGTTTTCGGGTATGAGAATATTACCTCGTACAGCTTGTAAATTGTCATACTGCGCAGCATCATAAATGGTGGACAATCCATCATTGCCACCTTGCAATTGAACCAATACCAATATTTTGTCATTATCGCCGTCAGAAAACGCAACTTTGGGTCTGCTCAAGGCGAATAGTGGAAATCCTCCCAAAGTAAGCGGAATGGATGCCAAAACGGAGGTTTTGATAAAATCCCTGCGGCTGATTTTTGATTTCACCATGATTACATTATTTGAAATTCTGACATTCTAACCATGACAGAAAAAAGGTTCTTTAATTTATTTTCAACAGATTGAGCAAGCGCCTGATTAGAGGGGTCGTTAAGGTAATCCGAGTATTCAACCGTCCATTCAAAATCAGGCAATCCCGGTATGAGAATATCCTTTAAACTGGTTAATTGATTGGCGGTTATTGGATAATTGAACATAATTTCTGCCAATGAATTGACCAGGATATTTGGGTCATTAGCATCAGGTATATTATTGACAACATCTAATACCGGGACAAGAGCAGTAATGTTATAATTCACATTGTTAAAGCTGAAACTTCCTCCTTCTGCCATTAGTCTGCAAAACTCATGACGCTTAGGAATTAACAGGTTGTTTATCCACAATTTGTCAAACTGGGGCGCTTGGTAATAGGCTTGCCAACCTGCTACATTTGGGTGAAAAAAAACTGCTTGCTCTAGGTCGGCACACATGGCATAGAAATTATAGGCATGGTCATACTCATCTTCCACGTCTCCTTGCGGTGGATTTATACCCAACCCTCTTGTGGCGGACATTATCAAGTCAATCGGGCTTTTAATCATACAAGCCGTAGCGTTATAAAAATGTTCCGATTTTAAAAGAACTTGTAGTGCGGGAGCAATTTCGTAATCATTGTTCCTCAAAATAAGTGCTAAGGGCTCAATAATATTTGTTTCTATCTCTGCTGTAATGTCATGATGGACAAACCAACGATACAATTTCCTCATGATGAAACGGGAGCATTCATTTTGCTGGAAAATGACATCAATTAAATCCCTATATTCCTGAGCACCGTTTTCTGAAATCACCGCATTGTTGAATCGGAAAGACAATTGTTTACTGCCCGGCGTATGTCTGCTTGCCGTAAACTGCGCAGTTAGCGTGTTTGCGTTGGCAATTGGAGCAACTTGCCAACCCGTTAGCACTCTTGCCATTGCGACGACATCAGCTTCCGTAAAATTGGAATAATCTCCTGGCGCTACCAATTCACCCTTCCCGATGGTAAATAATTCCAATAATTCCCTTGAATAGTTTTCATTTGGGGCAACATTGGTGTTTTCTGCCCCACTGAGATACAGCAACATACCAGTATCAATGGTGACTTCTTTTGTCAATTCCTTGAAATTACCAAGCGCAAAGCTGCGGAGCAATTTATAATAGATATACTCCCTATGCGCAATCGTGCCATCAGCGACGACAAAATGATTGTGCCAGAACAGCGCCAATTTCTCTCTGATGGAGATATTGGAATAGTGCATCTGCAATATCGTCCAAGAATAAAGCGACTTGCTTCTTGAACGCAGAATCCGGTTGCGAAGCATAGGTGGATTGATATTCGGAAAAGGGGCGGCGTTTACCCAAGTCTGCCCGTAGGTTGCACCCGGGTCGTTCAGTTGGTTGCCCCCAGTGCCATCAGGAATGGATTTTAAAGGAGGGGAAGGCATGGGTAATGGAGTAAAAAGCTGGTCAATTGTACCACTCAATCCTAAATTGACAGCTGTGTTTACCATTTGGATAGATGGCCCAAAGGTGGTTCGCCTCAATAAATGTCTGGCTTGAATTGAGGTCCAGTTTCCCGAATATTCATCTAAGTATGGCATAATTTCATTTTTTAAGTCTTTTGAGTGGCTTTATCAAGGGTTTGTAGCAACTCACAGAATGAAATCTCCCTAAAAACCAGCAAGTTAACCTTCCGCATCGTATTCTCGCCGGTTACACAAGGGGGTTCAACCTAGAGCGGCAGGTTTTACAGCCTGTCCCGGCTTCGTCCGTTGCTTCGTCCTGCCCTTTAGCAAGGCGGTAGATTTTCAAGTCAGTCCTCTTTGCATGGTTGCGAAATCGCTGCTAATTAATGGCGGTTTTTTTGAAATGTCAAAGTCTTGCCTTTGAAGATTGACACTTGGCCTGACCGACACCTCCATTTTACATCACACCTCCTCCACTACCTTCTTCAAAATCACCTTGTCAATCTTCGCCCCGTCCCTGTCCACGATTTCGAACTGGTGCCCGTGGTGCTCGAACGACTCGCCTACCTCTGGCAACCGCTCCAATTTATGGAAGATAAAGCCTGCCACGGTGCTAAAGAAGGGGTTGTTTTCCACCAAAAAATCATCTTGCAGGAAATGGTTGAGGTCGGCCACTGGCACATGTCCACTGATGAGAAGGGAGCCATCTTCCCGCCGGAGGATGCCCGTAGGCTCGTCGTCGGTATCGGGCAGGTCGCCCACGAGCGCCTCAGAGATGTCGTGCAGGGTGACCACGCCCTCGAAGGCGCCCATCTCGTCAATCACGATGCCGAAATAGCAGCGCTTTTTCTTGAAATGGTGCAGCACGTCAATGGCAAACTGGTTCTCCGGCACAAAGAGCGGCTCCCGCACGATGCTCTTGATGTTGAAGTCCGCCTCGTTTTTCATGGCAAAAAAATCACGGGCGTGCAGGTGACCCAGGATGCGGTCGTAGCTGCCCTCACCCACTGGGAAATGGGTGCGGTGGCTCTGGCGCAGCATTTTCTCAATCGTTTCGAGGGGGTCGGTCACGTCCACCCATTCCACTTCGAGGCGGTGGGTCATCAGGGTCTTGGCCCGTAAGTCACTGAAAGACAGCACGTTGCCGTGTATTTCTGTTTCTTCCTTGTCGAGCAGGCCCTGCCGCCCGGCGGTCTTGATGACGTAGCGCAATTCTTCCTGCGTGATTTTTTCCTCATCGGCTGGCTTGATGCCAAAGATTTTGAAAACCACCGCCGTGCTCGCCGTCAGCAACCAAACGAAGGGGCTGGTAATGCGGCTGAACACCCGGATGAACCCCGCCATGGCCAATGCCACCGGCTCGGCGAACTTCATGGCCAAGGTCTTGGGTATCAGCTCCCCAATGACGATGGACAGGTAGGTGATGAGCGCCACCACGCAGACGTAGGCGACGGTATGGGCGTAGGGCCGTAGCACCTCCACCTGCTCCACCACCGGGCGGAAATTGTCGGTGAGCGTGGCACCGCCATATACGCCGGACACGATGCCGATGAGCGTGATGCCGATTTGCACCGCCGAGAGGAAGCCTTCGGGGTTTTTCAGCAGTTCGAGCACGGTCTTGGCCTTGGCGTTGCCCGCCTCGGCGAGCTGCACCATGCGCTGCTTCTTGACGGAGACCAGTGCGATTTCCGACAGGGCGAAAATGGCGTTGATGAAGTTGAAAAGGAGGATGATTAGGAGTTCCAAAGGATAGTTGATTTATTATTAAGTCGCAAATATGTGCATTATCTCACCACCCTCACCAATTCCCTTTCCAGCACCACCTCCGGCACCTCCCCAATCTGCTTGTAAACGATGTTCTTTTCCTTGTCCAGTAGAATCATACGGGGGTAGGAGCGCACGTTGAGCAGGGTCGAAAAGCGAGACTTCCGCTGCGGGTCGTTCAGCAGCAGCCAGTCTTCGGGCATCTGCATGGTCTGCGTGAACTCCCAGCACTTGTGCGTCTCCTCCTCGCCGCTTTTTCCACAGACGGAGAGCACTTTCAGGCCCTTCGCCTTGTACTTTTCGTGCAGGTTTTTCACCACCGGGATTTCCTTTTTGCAATGTCCGCAATCGTAGAGCCAGAACAGCAGCAGCGTGTAGTCGGCAGGCACATCAAGGATGGGCACGGGTTTGGCGTCCCGGTCGTAGAGCGTCACGGCGGGGCATTTTTTGCCCACAAAAAGCGGCTCCATGCGGTCGGCGTCGTCCCGGTAGCGGCGCTGGCGGTCTTCGGAGAGGAAGCCCCATTTGCCACCGTCCAAGTGGGTGCGAACGAGGCGCACAAAAGCCTCGTCGGTGCGGAAACGGCTCATCTTGGCGAGCGAGTTCATCACGTAACCGACGTAGTATTGATAGGCTTCCACGTTGGGTTGCAGGCGGTTCAGCACGTCCTCGACCATTGCCGCCAGGCTGTCCGGCACGGGCGGGGGCAGCTTGGAGAAATAGTAGTCCGTGCGGTCCACCCAAAGCGGGTATTTCAGGAACTGCCCGCCCGATAAATCCATGCGGTCGAAGTAGTGCTGGCGCAAAAAAGCATGCCGCTCGGCGGCTTCCGACTGCCAGTCTGCATGGAGTTCCGACTGTTGGGGCGGGGTGAGGAACAGCGTCTGGCGCACCAGTTCCGCCGTGAGCGAGTTGGGGTGTTTTTCCAAAAACGCCTCCTGGTACTGCCGCAGCGCCTCCTGCCCCTGCACGTAGGCCCGGAACGACGGCTCGTCCTGCATGGATTTCCAATGGTTGGTCAGGTCATCGAGGCTGTCGGTGAGGGCGTAGTAGCGCCGGAAATAGTCGTACAGCACCTCGTTCTCCGCCGACCCCTTCACGGTGGTAGAGGATGCCATGCGGAAGAAATCCGTCTCAATGGTAAAGCTGCGCTGCCCCTCCGCCAGCCAGCACGACATAAACTGTTGGCTGCCGCCTTTTTTGAAAATGATGGCATAAAGCCCCGGCGCCAAAGGCTTGTCGGTAACGAGTTGGAAATAGCCGTCGGCCCCTTTCAGCGCATGGAAGTCAGGCTCGGCCCGCTTGCCGTAGGTGCTGCCAAACCAGAGCGTGTCGGTGTTGTAGCCGGACATTTTCACCCGGATGTCGCAGGTGAGTTGGGCGGGGAGGGAGGTGGCGAGGAGGAGAGAGATGGTTAGTATTGATATGAATTTCAACATGGCCTAACTTTTAGATGAAGGATTGAAGATGCCTTCTATCCTTCGATGATAAAGTGATATTTGCCTAAACGACAATTGAGATAAGTTCCATCCTTGGGTGTTATTGCTGGCTGAAAAGTGATGCTGACAGCCACATTCGGGGGTATGATTAGATTGGAATTACCATCTTCAAACTCAAGCGATGAATTTAAAACCTGCCCCGTTTCATCCGTAAGATAAAACATGGATGGCAATATCACCTGACTTCTGTCTGAAGTATTGCAAACTGTGAGTACACACGTTTCTTCGGCTTCCTTAAAAACCAAATCCAAGTCTTCAGCTTGGACACTTTCGCCCCAATCTATCCATCGGATGGTTTCTTGGTTTTGGTAAATACTTTTCAGCAGTTCGTCAACATTTGTAAAAGGGTTTACCTCGAAAACCTCACCGTCTTTGGTTGCGAGTTCAGTTTTTTTCCTCCAACGTAACCAAGCTGCATTCTCGAATGCTGTTGAGTGATGTGGCTGGGTTGTTTTGAAGATGGTCTGATTGGACTTGTCAAAATCTGGCAGGTAGTTCCGCAAACGGAGTAACCCAGCTACGCACCGTTCTCCCTGACAATTGATTGAAGGGAACTTAGGCTGGTCACTTCCACATTTCACATATTTTCCTGCGTCGTTCTTGCAATCAGATTTTTCAAAAACCTTGTCGTTTTTCTCAAAATGAAGCAAAAGCCAATGCTCAAATGAGATGCTTGAAAAGGCAATTTTTACACCCATTTCAGCAGCTTCATCAAAAGTTGTTTCCAGCCCAGGGTGCTTGTCCTTGTCTATCACAATCCAAGCCTCGTCAATCCCTTCGTCGCCATTCAGCTTTTCTCCAGCTTTGGCACAAAGGCTTTTGTGGTCGGTTTTCACACCTTTTTGACCCGTCAAGCGGATTTCTTCCGAATCGGACTGGTCAGGGTATATACGTATCACGACGTTGGCTTCTTCATCAAGCGACTCGCTAAGCGACTTGAAGTACCAATACTCCGTTTCTGTGCCTTCACAAGCTAAATATATGATACGAGGCGGTTGCTGTTTTTTGCGTTTAGCCATAGATAAACTCGGTTTCCTTAATACGGGGTTTGCCATAAAATTTGCCGCTGATATACCATTTATCTAATGGTGTTGTATCTCTGACCCCTCCGAAATCTTGTGCGGAATACAGCTCAGTTGCTCCAAACTTATTCTTTTTTGTCAACCAAAACTGGTCTTTTCGGAAACGGTCATCAGCCAGCATTTGCACATCGTGGGTGGCAAAAAGAAGTTGTGCATTATTGGGATTACTGTCTGGATTGTGGAACAAGCCAACCAAAAAGGCACACAAATCGGGGTGCAGGCTGCTATTGAGTTCATCAACAACCATAATTCCGCCTTCCGCCAGCCGCAACAGCATCATGCCCCCAATCGTGAACAGCATCCTCGTGCCGCTGGATTGGTTTTCCCAAGTGATATCATTGGACAACTTGACCAATTTCCCGTCTTTGAATTCCTCAAAAAAAGTGGAAACGCCAAACCTGTTTTCTTCCATGATAGCTGCCTTGATTTTAGATGGAAATCCGTCGGGAAAGGCAAAGGCTTCATCCGGGTTTTCTTTGACCGACAATGCTTTTATGCCTGTGTCAGCAACATTTAACAGCTTGGCAAGCCGTTCGCTGAAGTTGGGGTCTTGGGTACAACGCTGCTTCACTACGGTTTCCCAAGATTTCAATCGAGTGGCAGCCAGTAAATTTCCAACTTCAAAATCCCTAAACCACAAGTAAACTGGTTCCAACTGCTCGTGCGCATCATTGCCCAAAACCGAAAGTGCCAACTTGTTGGCAGGAAATCTACGAGTCACCTTTGGGCTCAACCTTCCACCTGGTTTGAGCACATGTCCTTCGTTTTTGCTTCGCTCGAATAGCTTGTTCTGGTTCCCATCAGGATACCAATCAAGCCGCTCGAACAAAACCTCATACTTCGAAAATTGCACTTCATAGACATATTTTATAGCGTCCTTGCCAATGAAAGTCAGCTTAAAAAGTACTGGAGAATCGGCTGTTTTTGTCTCCAAATCAAGCAAAAACGGCTCATGGCACTCAATTTCATCCCCCGTTTCAAATTGATGGGATTGCCTCACAAAATAGTTCAGCGCATGAAATGCCTTCAAGACATTGGATTTGCCAGAGGCATTTGCCCCATAAACGACAGCGGTTTTGAGCAATCGTAAAGTGTCACCTCCATCAATCACTTTTTCGAAGAAGTTGTTTCGATGGCTTTTGGATGCTCCTGCCTCGAAGGAAAAAGAAGCTACGTCTTTAATCGAGCGAAAATTTGAAACCTCAAACTCAACTATCATGGTGTATTTTTTAAAAAAGTGATTTTTTTATGCAAAAATAACCATTATTTTGAATTTTAGTTGATTGAATTATTGCAAAATCTGCTTTTCTCGAAATTAACCTTCATCAGCCATTTGAAATCAATACCCCGCCAGCTTCTCCCAATCCTTCATCTCTTTTTTGAAGTTCTTGAAATGCGCCTTGTTGATTTCGTCCATGTCGAATTCCGTCGGGTCGAGTTCCCCGCCGAGCCACTCGACCATTTCTTCGTACTCGTCGGTGCCTTTTTTCTTCATGGTTTCTACCAAATCGAGGTAGCCCCAGATGCCGCCGCAGTCCTCTGGCGGGCAAGCCATTTTCCCGCCAATGAGCACCGGGTAGGTCTTCCCGGCTTCGGGTTCGTGCAGCTTTTTCACCTCCACGAGGTGTTCCCAACCGTCGCCGAAATCGTATTCATAGACTATTTTGGCTTTGGGGGCATTCAGGATGGCGTTGATTTTGATTTCCCGGCTGTCCTCCTTTTCGTCAAAATCATCGTCGCCAAAAGGTATCCCGATGCAGCGCTGTACCTGCCCACGATGAACTGGTGCAGGTGGCTGTGCGACCACCCCATCGCAAACTGGATGACGTAGTGCAGCTCGTGGAAGTTCATGTCTTCGGGCACAAGTACCCGCCGCCAGATTTTGGGTTTGCTGTCTTTCAGGGTGATGTCGAGTTCGAGAATTTTTGTCATGGTGAAATGTTTTTAGTGGGAAAATTCAAGTGCGAAATTCGGTCATTTCCGGCGTTTATCCTCATAAAAATCGGTGGGGTCGTTCAGCCAGACGTATTTGTAGGGCACTTCTTTGTTTTGCTCGAAATCGAAGTGGAAGTGGGTGGTGGTTGTTTTTTGTTCCACAAAATCAAGCCCTATATTAGCCTCCTTGTTCAATATTGGGATTTTTAAATCAACAACAGGCATGGCGGGCAGTACCTTGTTCCCACGGGAAAATGGGGTGACTTGAAAATAATCGCCTTCACCCACGGGACGTGATATTTCGATTTGAAAGGTGGAATCAGAAAGGTCTTTTAACTCAAAAACATAGCTTTCTGGAGGCAGAATCACGCCATAGGTAAAATTGGCATATTCCGGCTTCCGCTTCCGCACATAATGCCGCAAATTTCCTTTAGCGACGATGCTATCGCCATAAGCCAAAGGGCTATAACGAATGACCACTTTGCTTTTGGTCAAATAAGAATGTGAAATAGGAGAACGGACAGCAAGGTGCACTTCAGTGGTGTCGGGCGATTTCGGTCCATATTTTTTCAATAACTGGTATTCCAGACCGATTTCCCGCACCGGATATTGCCGCGGATTTTTAACTGCCCAATCTACGAAAGCACTATCGGGAACTGCGGGCAGCCTGATGTTTTTACGGGGCTGACCCGCCGCTTTTTCAATGGCTTGGTAAGTATTAAGTTCGACATTTTTTTGAAAACTATAATAATCTGAGCTATTGGGGTACAAGCTTAATGGGTCGTAACCATATTCATAATAAACGGGGTAAGGCGAGAGGCTATCTATCATCTGCCCGTCGAGCCAGACATTGCTTTCCCAAGGTGAAAGAAGGAAAAAGATAGCGGATGTGCCTTTGGTGGGAAGGTAAATCTGTCCATGCGACATATCTTGGGATATTCCACCAAGCTGGCCACCACTCACAATAATTTCAATAACTTCATGTTCTATTTCTCCTTTAAAAACCCGGTTTACTTCAACCAAGCGGCTCGTCCATATCCCTTTTGATTTTGGAAAATATGCACTCCCATTGTCAATCACAGTCCCCTCAATGACAATCGGGCTTGTTCCCACCTTGGCCGCAAGCGGCGTACACCCGTGCCAACTGTACATTTCGGAGAGCGTCGCCTCGCCTGTGCGCATATCAATGGATATTTTTTGTGTGCCGCAATCGTCGTTTACACGCTTTTCGATTTCCCAAACCCAGTCTCGGTGGCTCATAGAACTAGACATGACATGCTCATCATCCACAAATCCTGAATCTTTGGCTATTTGCAGGGCGATACGTTCATTCGTTACTTTAAATTGGCAAAGAGACGGGTTTTCCTTGCAGTTTAAAAGTCTGGTTGGAAATGAAGATTTAATGACCTGGCCAGTTTCTTGGTCTATCGTGAAATAAAAGCTATAATTTCGATGCTTGATTTTTCGCCTCCTTCGAATATCCTCAACAAAAAATCGAAAGGTGAACTCACAACTTGTTTTCCGGACATCTGCTGCATTCCATAGTTCCATGTCCACTCTTTTGCAATAGACTTTTGCTCCTAGTTGGTCAAGCATATACTGCCTTGACAACCGAAACAAAGAATCTATCTTGGTTTTTTTAGCAGCATTTTTCATCCTCTCATAGGCAATTTTATTGCTTCTCATGCTAAACGTATCGCCACTTTCCAAATACTGCTCCCACAACAAATTCACCGTAGAATCCATCGAAATATCGAGCGGCAGCGGGCATTGGGCAGCCAGCCGGGGCATTGCCCACAGCAGCAAACAGAAAATAGAGATATTGAATTTTAAGGCCATGCAGTGCAGGTTTTTGGTTTTTGAAAATCAAAAATATGGAAAACGTCCGGAGCACGTTTACTAAACCTTCAAGGTTTTAGTAAACGTGCATCCCAATTTCTCAATTTCCAATTTCCAATTTCCTAATTTCCCAATTTCCACTTCTACCGCCACCCTCCCCCCAGCGCCCGATAAACCCCAACCCCCATCATCAATTCCCGCTGCTTCATCTCCACCAGTTCCAGCCTCGTGCTCAGGGCATTTTGCTGCGCAAACAAGACCTCCAAGTACGTTGCACGGCTCGTGCGGAACAGGTCATTGGAGGTAGAAATGGAGCGGGTAAACACCTCCGCCTCCGAGCGTTTCAAGTCGAGGGAACGCTGGAGGTTGCGGAGGCCCGCCAGCCCGTTGTGGACCTCCACGTAGCCGCCGAGGATGGCTTGCTGGTAGGCGTAGAGCGCCTCCAATTGGTAGGCATCGGCGGCGTTGAATTCCGCCTGAATCGCCCGTTTGTTGATGAGCGGGGCAGCCAGGCCGCCGAGCAACCCATAGGCGAACGAGGCAGGTTTTGTCACCAATAAATCGGGGCGGAAGGCTTGCAGGCCCAGCAGCCCGTTGATTTCCACCGTCGGGTAAAACAGCGCACGGGCGGCGTTCAAGTCAGCCTTCGAGGCAGCCAGTTCCAACTCCGCCGCCCGGATGTCGGGGCGGTTGCGGAGCAACTGGGCGGGCACGCCAGCCACCAACGACGGCGGCGACATTTCCAATAAATCAAGGCTGCTGCGCTGCACGGGCTGCGGGTACCTGCCGCAGAGGTAGTTGATGATGCTCTCGTTTTCCACGATGAGCTGCTCCATCTCGATGCGCTGCCCCCGCAGGCCGAGCAGTTGCGCCTCGAACTGCTCAACGGCCAATTCGTTGGCCATGCCTGCCTCTTTTTGCACCCGCACCAGTTCGAGGGCGTTCTGCTGTATGCCGATGTTCTCGTCAACGATGCGCAGGCTGGCATCAAGCGACAAGAGGTCGTAATAGGCAGCGGCGATTTCGGCGACGATGGTGGTCTGAACGAAATTGCGGCCCTCCACGCTCGCCAGAAAACGGTTGGCGGCGGCTTGGCGGCGGTTCTTCAGTTTGCCCCAAGCGTCAATTTCCCAACTGCTTTGCAGGCCGACGAAAAAATCGGGCAGGTTAATCGGGATGAGCTTGCCGTCAATCATCTCGGTGGTGATGTTCCCGCCGTCCATCGTATAAAGGCCAAACTTGCGCAGGCTCGTCGTGCCCGCCGCCTCCACGGTGGGCAGCAGCGCCCCGTTCGCCGCCAGTATGCCCGACTTTGCCGCCTCGATGCGCTGCAGGGCAATTTTCAGGTCGAGGTTGTTGGCGAGGGCGGTGTCAATCAGCCCTTCGAGGAAGGGGTCGTTGAAGTATTCCCGCCAGTTGAGGGTGGCCGAATTGGTGGTGTCGGCGGTGGTACTTGCGAAGGTGTCCGGCATGGGCAGCAGGGTGTCCGTGCGGAGGACTTCGACGGGCTTGCAACTGGCGAACCAGAGCATGGTGAATAGGATAATGATGGGTATATTTTTCATTTCTGATTTGTCAATTTTTGATGTTCTTTTGATTGACGATTGACGATTACATGATTGTTGATTTTTGATGTAAATGGCTGATTTTTTGATGGTTGATGTTCGGCACATCGTCAATTCCAAATCGTACATTCCATCAACAATCATGTAATCATGTAATCAACAATCGTCAATCAAAAACAAGATTAGCGATTTAAGTCTTCACGCTTCCATCTCCTCCGTCAGCGGCATCTCCTCCGTAATCTCCACGTGCTCCTCCTTCGCTTTTTTCACAAAAAACTCGGACAGCGTGGCGAAAATCACGTACAGCCCCGGCACGAGCACGACCCCGAACACCGTCCCGAACAGCATCCCGCCCGCTGCCGCTGCGCCGATGGTCCGGTTGCCGATAGCACCTGCGCCGTTGGCGAAAAGCAGCGGCAACAAGCCAGCGATGAAGGCGAACGAGGTCATCAGGATGGGGCGCAGTCGCAGGGTCGCCCCTTCAATGGCGGCACGGAGCGGCGTCAGGCCCTCCTTGTGCTTCATGGCGGCGAACTCGATGATGAGGATGGCGTTTTTTCCCAGCAGGCCGATGAGCATGACCATGGCAATCTGGGCGTAGATATTGTTCTCCAAGCCCATCGCTGCGAGCAGTGCAAAAGCCCCGAATACCCCGGTCGGGAGGCTGAGGATGACGGGCATGGGCAGTAGGAAACTCTCGTATTGCGCAGCAAGCAAAAGATAGACGAACAGCAGGCAAATCAGGAAGATATAGACGGCTTGGTTGCCCGTCGCCACCTCGTCACGGGTGATGCCCGCCCAGTCTATGTCGTAGCCTTTCGGCAATTTGGCCTTGGCCACCTCTTGCACGGCGGCGATGGCCGAACCGGAACTGTAGCCCGGTGCCGCCTCGCCGTTCAGCTCGGCAGATGGGTACATATTGTAGCGGGTCACTTGGTCCACGCCATAGATTTTTTCGATGGACATGAACGCCGAAAGCTGCACCATTTCGTCCTCATCGTTTTTCACGTAGAGCTTCAAGATGTCCTCCGGCTTGGCACGGTACTCTGGCAGTGCCTGCACCATCACCTTGTACATTTGGCCGAAACGGATAAAATTGGTGGCGTACTCCGAGCCGAGCAACGTCTGCAAAGCGCCCATCGCATTGCTCACGGTCACGCCTTTTTGTGCCGCCTTGTCGTTGTCAATATGCACCATGTACTGCGGGTAGCTGGCATCGAAAATGGTGAAGGCCGATGCAATCTCCGGTCGGGCTTGCAGGTCGGTGATGAACTGCTGCACGACGCCTTCCATCGCCTTGAAATCGCCCTTGCCCGTCTTGTCCAACAGCCGCAGCTCGAAGCCACTGGCATTGCCATAGCCCGGCACGGCGGGCGGTGGGAAAAACTCAATTTTGGCATCTTTGATATGCTTGGTTTTTTCCTCCAAAATGCCAATCACGTCGTCCACCGTCTCTTTCCTTGCCTCCCAAGGTTTCAGGTTCACGAGGCAGGTGCCGTAGGTAGCGCCCGTGCCGTCGGAGAGGATGTTCGTGCCCGCCAAAGTGGACACCGACTCGATGGCTGCTATGCCCTTGCTCACCCGTTGTATCTCGTTGACGACCTCCTTGGTGCGCTCCAGCGTGGAACCAGAAGGCGTGGTGATACTGGCGTAAAACGTGCCTTGGTCTTCATTGGGGATAAAGCCTGTCGGCAATATTTTACCCAAAAAACCGGTGCCAGCAACGAAGGCAATGAGCATGGCAAAGGTGACGACCCGGCGGCTGGCCAATGCGCCGAGCAGGCGCTGGTAGCGGTTGGCCAGCCCATCGTACCAGCGGTTGAAACCTGCGAAAAAACGGGCGGTCAGCGACTTTTTGCCAGCATGGCTGCCGTGGCTGTTTTTCAACAAAATGGCGCAAAGCGCAGGTGTGAGCGTGAGCGCCACCACGCCGGACAGCACGATGGAAATGGCCATTGTGACCGAAAATTGTCGGTAAAAAATGCCGACCGGCCCCGACATGAACGCCACCGGGATGAACACCGCCGACATGACCAGCGTGATGGCGACGATGGCCCCGCTGATTTCGTGCATCGCCTGCTCGGTGGCCTGCATGGGCGTAATGCGGGCGTTGCCCTCCATCTTGGCATGGACGGCTTCAACGACCACGATGGCGTTGTCCACCACGATGCCGATGGCCAGCACGAGGGCGAACAGCGTGACGAGGTTCAGCGAGAAGCCGAAAAGCTGCATGAACAGGAAGGTGCCGACCAGCGAAACGGGCACGGCGATGGCCGGGATGAGCGTCGAGCGCCAGTCTTGCAGGAAGATGAAAACCACGAGCGAAACCAGCAGGAACGCCTCGATGAGCGTCTTGATGACCTCGTGCACCGAGGCGTCGAGGAAGCGGGAAACGTCGTAGCTCACCTCGTAGTCCATGCCATCGAGGAAGGCGCTTTGCTTGATTTCCGCCATGCGTTTTTTTACGTTGGCGATGACCTCGCTGGCATTGGAGCCGGGCAATTGCTTGAGCATGAGGGCGGCGCAGGGCTGGCCGTTCAACTTGGCTTCCACGTCGAAATAGGTGGTGCCGAACTCCACGTCCGCCACGTCCTTTATCCTCAGAATCTGCCCGTCGGGCGTGGATTTTATGGGCAAATTGGCGTACTGCTCCTCGGTGTTGTACTTGCCCGTGTACTTGATGACGTATTGGAGCGACTGGGCGGTTTTGTCGCTGCTCTCGCCCACTTTTCCGGGCGCCGCCTCGATGTTCTGCTCGTCGAGGGCTTCGAGGATGTCGTCGGTGGAGAGGTTGTAGGCCAGCAGTTTATCGGGCTTGAGCCAGATGCGCATGGCGTACTCTTTTGCCCCCAAAATATCGGCGAAGCCGACGCCGTTGACCCGTTTCAGTTCCGCCAGCACATTGATGTCGGCGAAATTGTAAAGGAATTTTTCGTCCAGCATCGAGTCCCGGCTGAAGATATTGAGGTACATCAGCATGGCGTTCTCCTCTTTGGCGATTTTCACGCCGTTGCGGGTCACTTCGGTGGGGAGTTCGCCCATGACGGCAGTCACCCGGTTTTGCACGTTGACGGCGGCTACGTCGGGGTCGGTGCCCACCTCGAAGATGACCTGCACCACGCCCACACCGTCGTTCCCGGCATCGGAGGACATATACTTCATGCCCGGCACACCGTTGATGGCACGTTCGAGCGGTACGAGGGCAGCCTTGGTCACGGTTTCGGCATTGGCACCGGTGTATTCCACGGTCACGTTCACCTCCGGCGGTGCCACGCTGGGGAACTGCGTCATGGGCAATTGCGTCAGCGCCAACACGCCGAGTATGGTAATGAAGGTGGATATGACAATGGAGAGAATGGGGCGATGTATGAATTTGACGGTCATTATTTTTGATTTAGGTAAAAGAATGGCTGGGTGCGGGGAGGCCGCACCAGTATTGGGTTTTAAACTTGTCTTGATTGTTGATTGACGATTACATGATTACATGATTGTTGATGGAATGGAGGATTTATTAGTTGCGATGGCCGCAACATATACCATCCGAAAATCAAACATTTACATCAAAAATCAACAATCATGTAATCGTCAATCAACAATCAAAAAAAACACGAGCCCATCATTTAATTCATTCGCTAACATTGACATAAATTCCCCAGCGGCTTAAAATCAGGCGTCACCACATCCCCCTGTTTCACGGTCTGTATGCCTTCGTAGATGAACTTGTCATTGACCGAAAGACCGCTCTCGATGACATAAAGATGGGAGAGGCGCAGCTTGGGCACGATGGCCCGCATTTCCACTTTGTTGCCCTCGCCGAGCACATAGACATAGAGCTTGTCCTGCACCTCGAAAGTGGATTTCTGTGGGATGACGAGGGCGTTTTTCAACTCGTTTTCGATAAGCACTTTGCCGCTGGAGCCGTGCTTTAGGAAATGCCCCGGATTGAGGAAACGGGCACGGAAGGCGATGCTGCCCGTGGCCTTGTCAATGACCGTTTCGGCGGTTTCTACCTTGCCCTTGTGAGGGTGCAGTTGGCCGTTGACGAGCTGGAGCGTGGCGCTTTTTTTCCAGTCGGTATTCTTTTGTTGCTCCAGTTCGAGGTACTCTTTTTCAGAGACGTTGAAATAGGCAAAAACATCGTGGTTGCTGGACAAAGTGGTGAGCAACATGCCTTCTTCGATGAGGCTGCCCTGCTTGTTCGGGATGCGGTTGATGATGCCGCTGAATGGGGCCTTCACCTGAGCAAATGAGATGTTCAACTGGGCCGCCGACACGTCGGATTTTGCCTCCTCAATCTTCGCACGGAGCGCCTCCAACTTCGCCTCCGACATGGCCAACTCAGACTTGGAAACGACGTTTTTCTCGACCAAAATGCGGGTGTTCTGCACCTCCACTTCCGCCACTTTAGCTTCTGCATTGGCGCTGTTCAGCAGGGCGTTTGCCTTCCTGAGTTCTTCCCGCAAAGCCTGGCTGCTGATGGTGAAAAGCACTTGGCCTTCCCGCACCGGTTGGCCCTCGTCCACATGCACTTTTTCGAGGAAGCCCTGTATCCTTGCCCGAAGCTCGACGTGCTGCGGCGACTGGATGTCGGCGACGTACTCCTTTTGATAAGTGGTATCCATAATGAGGGGCTGCGTGACGGGGTAGGATTGGTTTTCGGCAACGGTTTCGCCGGGTGTTTTATCGGTAGCGCAGGCAGTGAGCATAAGCGCTGCAAAAAGGCTGGGCATGGCCAGCGAAAGGAAATTAAAGCGATTATTTGTAAACATGGTTGTATGAATTTAAGAAAATGGTTAACGGTGGGTTTGGGCCGCACAACGGGGATAGGGTTGGCTGTTTGTCATGCAGCCTTTGGCCATTGGCAAACGGCTGCGATGGCAAGCGGACGCAGTACAAAATGCTTTGCTGCACGGATTTGCGTCGCAGGTAATTCCCGGTGTGCATTAATCCCCAATACGGGGTTAATTGCTCCTTGAAAAATCAGCGAAATAATCAATGAGGCTAGGCAGTTGCAAACGGCAACAGACCAAAGTTTTTAAATTAAAATAATGGTGGAATATATGCGCACGGCGAACGCCGGGCATATTATTTATTTATGCGGCCAGCTTGGGTGGTGGCGCATTTATTTCGGAGATAAATTGCGAATTAAATCGCTTGAAATAATCAGGGGTGGGCAATGCATCGGTCAAGGCTAAACCCAGCTTGGGCGCAGTTATTTTGACCGGAATATATTGGGAGACATCTTTTAAAACTTTGACTGCAGTACCGCTATCAGGGTCGTCATCATTGGTTTCTTCAAAGCAGTCTTCAATGTCCAAAATTTGCTCTGCAATGATTTCCGTAATGGTTTCCATCTCGTTCACCGACAAGTCTTCTGCCACCCAGTCCCCATTGGGGTCAATGGGGTCAACACTGGTGTTGATGAAAAAGCTTACCATCAGCAGCCAGAAGTATTTGAAGATGATATGTTGGCGGATGAATTGCATTGCGTGCACAAAAATAAGGCGTAGTGATTTAATTTGTCAATAAGCTGTAACGAATCCAAGCATCTTTAGTTGTTGCTTAATCTGAATTTAATACAATGGGGAGCTACGCAGGAAGGGAATAATTACTCGCAGCCAAAAACAATGCCACGATTAACGAGTAAAAGCCCCAAGCCATTTGATGAGTCCGTTATCGCTTCGATACCTGTTATAGATAGTCTCATTTAAAATTGATGAACAAAATTTAGCCAACAGCAGTCACCAACGAGAGGAGGGGTTATCAAACCCCGATGTTTCGGAACGCCGGGGTTTGATAACCCCTCCTCTCATTGGTGACTGCTATCAATTTCAAATGCGTTCATCTATAAACTGCATTGATTGTTTGCCACCCTAGATTTTTTCCACGAACCCTTTGTCGAACAAAAATTTCTAATACCTTTGCACCCTCAAAAAATTCACCCTTTTGAGGAGTTAGAAGAAAAGCATCAACATACACTATTGAGACCTACATTTCCTAACTGCCTAATTTTTATTTTGACATGACGCAGGAATACCAATTCATGGTAGATTTTACGCTCCCGAAAGTGCTGTCAGAAGATTTCCTCCGCCAGATACCGCACCAGCGGGCCAAAGTCAACAAGCTATTCAGGGACGGCAAGCTCGTCAACTACGCCCTTTCCCTCGACAATTCCAAGATTTGGGCGACCATCAACGCCAACTCAGAACTGGACGTGCTGGAACTGGTCTCGCAACTGCCTCTGACCCGTTTCATGCAGTACAAAATCAACCTCCTTACTTTCTACACAGGCGCCAATTCGGATGCCCCGGTTTTCTCGATGAACTGAACGGCCACAGCCGCTGCTCTTGGGGAACATAATTTTTGCATGGCAGTGTTCGCTGCTTGATTAATCCAAGTTGTGATTACTCGAATTAAACCCCTTTTTCGGTCCACAAATATATTTAGCGTATGTCGCTGCATCGCCGTTAGGCGGGACTCCTTTTAGGGGAAACGAAAATTTTGCCCCACAAAATTTTCGTTTCCCCTTTATTGGGAGCAGCCGAACGCAACCTGACGTCAAGCTTACACCTCCCCCGTCATTGTGTAAAAATCCACCTCCAACACGTATTGCGGATTCCTTGGATTAGCACAAAAATTGCCAATGGACGAATTTATTGAAAGGTAGGAACAAGTTTGGGTACCAAACATAACTTTTATCCACCAATCAACGTTGATATGACCTGTCACCCCCAATGACACCCATCTTCCAAAACAATCCAGTATCCATTTATTCTATGAAACAACCCATCATCATTGCCCTGTCCATCTGCTTCGCAAACGCCTTGGCTGCCCAATGCATCTCTGGTGACTGCAAGAACGGCACGGGCATCTACTTATTCCCAAGCGGGGCCAAGTACATCGGCCAGTTCAAGGACGGCGAAATCCACGGCATCGGAACCTGCCAGTACACCGACGGTAGCACCTACCGGGGCGAGTGGGCGCACCGTTTCCAAGAGGGGAAAGGCAAAAAGACCAATGCCGATGGCCGAACTTGGGAGGGCCTTTGGAAAATGGGCCTACCGATTGACTCGCTGGGCAAGCCCATCGCCAACTTGTTCCCCGATAAAGAACCTGAAGTGCAAACGGGCTGCCTCGCCGGCGACTGCGAAAACGGGACGGGCACCTATGCCTACCCTGGCGGCAGCAAGTATGAAGGCCAGTTCAAGGAAGGCAAGCCCGAAGGCAATGGTACCTTTACCTACACCAACGGCGACCGTTACGAAGGCAACTTCATGGCGGGCCTCAAGCAAGGCAAAGGAACTTTCTACTACGCCGACAACACCCAAACCTCTGGAGAGTGGCGGGAGGGCGAGTACCTCGGCAATTCCCAAATCGAACACGGCAAAGAAGGCTGTATAGAAGGTGACTGCGCCAATGGTCGAGGCATCTATGTCTATAAAGATGGCGTGGCAAAATACGTGGGCGAGTTCGAGAACGGCATGCCCGATGGCGAGGGCGTCATTTACTACGCCAATGGCGAGCGTTACAAAGGCGATTGGGCACTCGGCGCTTTCAGCGGCGAAGGTTCGCTCTTCCTGACCGATGGCACGGAAGTCACAGGCTTTTGGAAGGAAGGCTCTTATATGGGCACAGCAGCACCAGCCGACCTCATCCAGGACGTCGCCCCAGCTACGCTCACTGCCGAGGATTACATCGCCATCCGACAGGCCAGCCAGATGAAGGTCTGGGCCGTTGTGGTGGGCATTTCCGCCTACGACCACATGCCCACGCTCCGCTACACCGACGACGACGCCTACCGCATGTATGCCTTCCTCAAAAGCCCCGAAGGCGGCGCACTGGCCGACAACCAAATCCGCATCCTGATTGACGAAGATGCCACGCACGACAAAATCCTGGCCGCGATGAGCGATGTGTTCGGCAAAGCCGGCAAGGACGACCTCGTGATGGTCTATTTCTCCGGCCACGGCCTGCCCGGCTCGTTCCTGCCCATTGATTTTGATGGCTTCAACAAAAAACTCGACCACGAGGACATCAAGAAAATGCTGGAAAACAGCCCCGCCAAGTACAAGCTTTGCATCGCCGATGCCTGCCACTCCGGCAGCCTGCTCGCCATGGCCGAGAAGAGCGGAACCATCCGCAATGTCTTGGAAGACTATTACACAACTTTGGCACAAGCTGAGGCGGGCACGGCCCTCATCATGTCCTCAAAAGGCGAGGAAACTTCGTTGGAAAGCAGCGGTCTTCGTCAAGGCGTTTTCAGCCACTTCCTCATCCGTGGTTTGAAGGGGAAGCCGACAAAGACGCCAACAAAATCGTGACCGTGCAGGAGCTTTTCGACTATGTGGATGAAAACGTGCGGGCCTACACGATGAACCGCCAATCGCCCGTGATTAAAGGGCAGTACGATGGGAAAATGACGGTGGGGGTGGTGAGGTAAGCATTCTTTGGCTAAGCCACCTAAAAAAAAGCCGGCGGTGCAGCTTTTGCTGCACCGCCCGCTTCTTTTTTAGGCCATGGATGCTGGCTGGCATGTCGCTCGCATCCTTTTCGCTTCACCGCCCCACTTCTCTTTTTGGGGCATTGCTACTTGCTTACAGCGAGAACCTCACCGTCACACCACTTCGGATATTGGTGGTGGGGAAGCCTTGCGAGGTCTTGGGCGTATTCTTGTTGTAGTCAAGGAAGAAGCGGAGCGAAAGCTGGTCGCTTAGCTGGTATTGGACGGCTGGCGCAATGGAGACCCTGCGGGCGCCCCGGTTGGGTTCCACGAGGCCAGTGACCAGCTCCCGGATATTCGTTACCTCGTCTTTGACGGACATGTCGAAGCTGAAGGTCATGTCACCGGGGGTGTTCTGACTGGCACGGGAGCCTTGTCTGCCACCACCGATAATAGGCTTGTTTTTGTCCTTCTTCGGGTCTTCTTTTTTCTTCTTCTTGGTCTTGAATAAGCTTAACTTGGCATCCTTCAATGTATAGCCGAAATTGACCGTGAACTCCTCGCCCTTGCTTTCGTGCAGTCGGCCCGTACCAATCAACTCCAGGCGCAGTTGTCGGCTCTTTTTGTACTCCGTTTTGAAAGACATGCTGTTTTTCAACCGAACGTCAATGCCGAGCAGCGGGCTGAACTGCTCGTCAATCTGGATATCTGGAATCTCGAATCGGGCATAGTAGTCCAGGTTCGTCTCCTTCTGCTTGGTGGGGTCAGCGGCATCGTACTGGCGGTCCGTGTCGAAACTGTTCACCACCATCTTGCCCTGGTAGCCGTGCGTGATGGAGATGTTCTGGAAAATATCGCTTAGGTTGCCCAGCTTGGACAAGCCGCTGTAGGTCATGCGCCAGTTGGGACGAGGTATCGTTTTGATGACGACATCGCCCAAGAAGTTCCTGGTAATCTTCATGGTGCTGGCATCTTGGCCTGTGTAGGCAGCGATGAAGGCAGGCAACAGCACGTTCTGGTGGAACGGGCCATAGCCTTTGGGGTATCCAGCGTAGGACGAATCAGGGTTCTCGTGGTCGCCGTCGCTGAGTCGCCTTGCCACGATGAGCTTGTTATCCTCAAACTGGTCGAACAAGCCCTGTAAATCCTTGTCGAACAGGGTATTGAGCGCCGAATAGGAAGTGTTGAACTGGCCAAAGTCCGTCATGTTGGCGTGCCGCCATTCCTTTTGCTGGAAGTCGGCGCAGGCAAGTCGTCGAATCGGCGGAAATCTTCCGCATGGTTGTTGGATTTGGAGCGTTTGGCCTCCACCGTGACCCGGAAATCGGAATAAGGTTCCAGTTCCAACCGTCCGTCAATAACCTGCTCATTGGTCTGGCTGATGTTCCTTGGCAGGGCATACTGAAGATCAGGGGTAATCCATTGCCAGTTCTTGTGCAGCCAATCCTTGTCGGTGTAATAATCGTCGGGGTTGATATTGGGCTGTGCGCCTGCCACGAAGTCCCAGCCAGGTGCCGTGAACTTCTCCATGCCAAACAGCTTGGAATCCGGGAGGTAGCCCGGAATTACCGTGCTAAAATTTTCTGTGTAGCGGACTTTCAACTTGCGCACGGTCATCAGCGGCCGTATCAGTGCCCGCTCAACGATGGAAGGCTGGCGATCCTTGTTCTTGCCATCGTCTTTGCCCTTGGCAGTGTCCTTGTTTTTGTCCCTTCCCCTGTCGGTATCCTTTCCACCCTTCTTGTCGGCTAACTTGTCACCGTTTTTACCGGCATCCTCCTTGCTCGGGTCGGCATCAGGCGAGTCGGTGTCCTTGGCATCGCCGCCATCCTTGCCTTTTTTGCCCTTGCCTTTTTTATCTTTCCGACTGTCCTTGCTGTCCTTGCCTTCTTTGGCATTCTTGTCGGCTCCTTTGCCCCCAGCGCCCGGCTTGGGCTTCGAGTTGATTTTTTTGAGGTATTTTGAATAGTTGTACAGTTTCTCAAAATCAAGGTCGCCCTCGATCTGGCGGCGCTGGCCATTGGTGATGACGTTGCCAAGAGCCTGTGCCTGGGTGGCAAGGCTGGACGCCGTCCAAGAGTAGTCGGCGTCATAGCTGAGTTTCACATTGGTCCAATCCATGAACGGCAGGGTCTTCAGCGGCAGGTTGTAAGTGACCGAGTATTGGTGCTTGTAGTTTTTGGTACGGCCAAAACGCTTGATATTGTCCAGAATAGTGTCCCTGCGATAATCCTTGATATTGGAGATGTACAAAGGATCGTTTTCGGCTAATTTGGTGCGCCGAATCATATTTTTTTCATCCGGCTCGTCAATCACCCCGACGTTGTCGGCATTGAACCTGAACTTGAGGTTCTTGGTCAGGTCCCATTGCATATCATAGCGGCGGTTCCAGAGGAACTGCTTGTTGTAGAAGGTGTTAAACTCAAGATCATTGCCTGAGAAACGGTACTTCGTCGTATTGAACCGACGGTCGAGGTCGGTGGCGATGCTGATGGAGTTGGGCAGCGGATTGAAGTTGATTTCCTTGATGAACTTGAGGTATTTGTCCTTTTTGATCAATTTCTTGAACGGTTCAATGTACTTCACATTGCGCTGCCAGCCGTAGTCAATCGCTCCACGGCGGCGCTCCTGCACATCGCTTTCGATGAGCGGGTCACGGCGGGTCGTTTCATCGAAACCATAGGTAAAGCTAAAATTGGAGATGCTCCAGGGCATCACCTTTCCACCGGGGTTCTGCTTGTCCCAGCGCACGTTGGTGAAGTTGTAGCTCTTGATTTTAGTGCTGGTATTGGCTAGGTTGCGGATGGAGTCATCGCTGTCCTTCAGCAAAATGTCCAAGTCGTAGGGGTTGAACTTGGGCGTGCGCACCTCGTTGGAAATCTGGAAATAGAAAGGCAACTTGAGTCCAAAGTCTGCTGGTAGGAACTTGTCCAAAGACAATTGCGTAGCAACATCGTACTGCGTGATGCGCTCCCGGCTGCGCTCCAACAGCTGCTGGTCGAGGGCACCAAAATCGTAGCCGCTGAACTTGCCCGCCAACGAAAGGTTGCCGAGGTCGGCCAATTGAATGTCGGCACGGGCCGTGGCAGCCACGCCGCCTTTCTCGTCAAGGCCAAAAACCCGAAGCTCGTTCACCCAGATCTCCACGCTTTTCTCATCGTCGGGGTCGCAGTCAATGCCTTGTTTTGGGTTGCGAATGCCAATCATCAGCGCCTTCACGTTGCCGAGGTTGGGAGCACCCTTTATTTTGTAGATCGCATCGCCACCTTCATCCCTTTCCTCTGTGACTCTGAACATTTGCCCCACTGGCACGCTGCTGTTGTTCCTGTTTATTTTCAGTTCTATCAGCTTTTTGAAATCAATGCTGATATCGTTGGCCTTTGGCCAAACTACACGTTGGTACTGGTCGTCGTTCCGGGGCGTAGGGTCATCGGGGTCGGAGAGGGTGAGCGGTATCTCGTACTCATAATAGTTGTTCTTGAAGTCGCTACCAAACCGGACAAATACGCTCAAATCACCATTTTGGATGGGGTCTTCGGTTACATCGCAGATGGTAGGCTCTGCATGGACGAACATCTTCATCTTGGTAAAAAAGCGCATGTCGAGGTTGAGGTTCTTGAACATGCCCCTTCCGTCGCCGTCGGAGAGGTCACAAACCCGCATGGTCACAGCCTGTTCGTTCTGGAGTGCCTGGAGGTTCACGCCCAACGACTGCTCACGGCTAATGCCCGGGGGCAGTACGTAGTTGAACGGCTCACGGCGGGCGTTCTGCTCGATGTTCACCCTGTTCAATTCAAACTCTGAGCTGACGGCGTCCGGGGCCAGGCAAGCCTCGCCGAGGTCTTGCTTATAGCGGCGCCATTGGTTGCGCTGGAGTTCGAGTGTTGCGAAGCGGAAATGCACAGGAGCCTCAAAATCTTTGAAATAAATGCGCATGAAACGGATGGAACGGAAGTCCTGTATGCCGCCAATTCGGCTGAAGTTCTCGTCGCTATCCGGAAGTTCGAGGGGCACCCGAAAGCGGTACCAAATGCGGTTGTTCTCGCCCTGTACCACATCCGTGATGAACGGGTTGCCCTCCTGCCGGATGCCACCGTTGCCGTCATGCCTGATGGGCACCCGGTACTGGAAATAACCCTCCGTCTCGTTCAAGGTGAGGTCCCTGTTGATATCTTCGGCATCGGGCAAGGTGGTAGAACCAGTAGCGAAGCGGTCGGCACCGTCGTTGATGGGGGTATTGTTCTCGGTGCCAAAAAAGCGGTCGTAACGCTGTATCAACGAAGTGCCATCAGGCCAGCCCCGGCGGAAGTGGACGAAATCGTCGTTGGAGGGGTCGGCAATAATTGCGTCTTTGACATTTTGTGGTATATCAGTCGAGGCATTGATGGCGTCGAGGTAGAATTTAAATTTCTTTTGCTCACTTGGCTCATCCGATGGAGCCGTGCTTGGCAGGCCATCCAAACCTACGTCCTGTGAGGGGCGATTGTCCTTGTTGGTATCGAAGGCAGTGGTGATTTGCTGGGTCAATGGCACCCTGCCCCACCCCGTCTCGATGGCACGTCGGCCTTGAGTCTCAGGGCCTGGGAGGCCATTTTCAAACATTTTCCGGCTATCAGGCAGGATATCCTCCGAGATGTTGCCAAAATTGAAATAGATATAGCCATCCATGTTGCCATTGATAGCGTTCGGGTTTGGCCCTGCGGCACCAGTGGTATCAAGGTAGGGGCTGAGCATCCAAAACTCAAGGAACTCTACGTTTGCCGTTTGGAAGTCGTTGGTTGTCAGCTCGCTCATGATGCCGCCCCAGCGGGTTTCAGGGGCATTCAACCTGCCGTTGTTGTTCAGGCCCGCCGAAAACTGTGTGCCTCCGTTGGGCAGGTCAAAATTGTAGCTGCCCCTACGGGTCGGGTCGTATTGGACATCCAAAATCTGCGCAAAGGCAGCACCTGTGCCGCCAAGTTGGTTTGGAGGCCTGAAATTCGGAAATATCTCTACTTGGTTGATGATTTGAGCATAAGGGTTGTTTCTGTCTTCGTCACTCGTAAGGGAGGCGTCCGTGAAGTCAATCCGGTACCAAGAGGTATGGGCACGGTTCACGCCCGCCAAGGTGGTGTCCTTGAAGGCAGATTCGGGGAACATCTCGTTGTTTGGTACACTGGCCAGCACCCAGCCGTTGTTGCCAATGACCCTTGAGTTGAGGGGGATGGGCAGCGAGCTGCCTTCAAAATCGTCAATATAAACAACGCCACCCTTGTCGTCGTCTTCCGAGTTTTCGTTGATGGCCCTGGCGTGGCCTGGCTTAATGGCCGCTGTTTCTGCGGAAAAAGTCAAGTTGGATGGGGCTTTCGTTGAAATAAACGGCAGCTTGTCCACCATGCGGGTGACCCAGGGCACTTCGTTGCTGTAGTTCATGTCGAGGCCAAACATCCGGTTGTTGATGGGGTCGTCGCCGATGTTCACTTTCTGCGTGAAGGGCCGCTCGAAGAGGCGCAGGTAGGTGCCGCCAATGGTCAGGTGCTTGTTCACCTCGTAGTCGGCCCTCATGCCAAGCATGGCCTTTTGCTGGAACCCAAACAGCGTGTTGTCCTCAAAACCCACCTGTACGGGGGTGCCAGAGTTAAGGATGGCATCGTTGAGGATGCGCACCTTACCGATGGAATAGTCCACTTCATAATCCCTTCCCTCCACCAATTGTTGTCCGCCAGCGGTCACCCGCACCGAGCCGGGCGGGATGTTGAAGGCACCCAAGGAGATTTCACTTGAAACACTCGATTTATAGGAGCCTTCGATGGTGAAGCGGTTCAGTTCGGGAAATTCCCTTGCATTGAACAGGGTCTGGTCGTAAAGCTGGTTGTAAACATATTTCTTCTTTTGGACGGGATCGGTAATCTGCTTTTCCAGGGCGCTTCCGAACGGCTCCAGCACCGGGAACATGATGCGGCCCGACCTCGTCTGGATGGTGAGGCCCTCCACAAAGTCGAAGACGCCATCGGGCTGGGGGTCGTTCTGCACGTTCAACTGGTCGAGGTTGAAAACGTTGATGAGCGGGATCTGCGCGATGTTGCTGGTGGGCAGGAAGCGTTTTTTGCCAAAGCCGGGGTCATCGTAAAAAATATCGAGCTTGAAATCCTGTTGTGACACATTGTATGCCCCGATATTATAGACGTTCTTCATCATCAGGTCCCAAGTGGGCAAGTTGACAGGCTGTACCGTGCTCTTCAACATCTTCACAAATAGCACGCTCTGAATGGGATTGACTTGCTGGGTGCTATCTAAACCCCGTTGATTCTCCGAAATGCCAGAGTTCTGCGCCACATCCTCTGCCATTTGTCCTACCTGATAGACCTTGTCCCTGTAGGTGTACTCAAAAGCAACACCCACCACTTGGTCGGGCTGGATATTGGTATTTAGCGAGATAAAGCCGAGTTGCGGGTGGAAGGTAAACTCCGTTGGGGAAAGCAATCGGGCCGATACTTTTTCAAAGTCACGACCTTGCTGGAAATTGAACGGTGCATTTTTCAAGACGGTCACCACCCGTTCCACCTGCTTGGTGCGGGGGTCGTCGAGGATGGTGGGGTAAATCGGGTTGGCATGGTTGTCGGGCAGTGCCTCGCCCTGGTTGTCGGTATAAAGCGGCGTAGGAGGTGGTTGCATGCCAGGGGTGGTATTGGTCATGCGGGTGGTCTCGCCAAGGTCGGAGATGGCCACGATGTCACGGGCATTGTTCGTCTCGTTGCGGTCGTTGGTCACCCAAACCTGTATTTTCTGGATTTTGAAAAGCGACTTGATAACGGGCAAGTTCTCCAGCGCCTCTTCGAAATTGTTGAGGTTGTAATGGGTGAGCAAGAAGTGGCGGTTTTCATCGTAGGCATCCGCAAACACTTGGTACTGCTGCAACTGGCTTCCGCCCTTCAAGGTGATGTTCTGCTGCTCGGAGCGTTGTTGCGAAGCAACGAGTGCCAATTTCAGCTTTGCAAACTGCAGCTCTGTTTTCAATCCAAACAGGCTCTGGCTGCCTTGGATGAGGGTGCCCTTTAGCGGGAGGCTCACGTTGCCCGCCTCTATTTTCTTCAAAATATCGTCCTCCCCGAAAGCGTCCGTGTTGTAGTCGAGCTTCATGGTGTTGTCGAAGTCGAAGGTCGCTTGGGTGTTGTAGTTGGTGCTGAGCTTGAGCTTTTCGCCGATGGAACCTTCCACGTTCATCTGGATGTCCATATCAAAGTCGAACCCTCCCCTGCGCTGTTGGCGGCGGGGCAAGCTGGGGTTCTCAACTTCTGAATAGTCCGCTCCGAAGGTCAGGTCAATATTGCCCTGCGGCTGTATGTCCACCTTGGTGCCGCCGAAAAGCCGCTCGATGAGTTGGTTCTTGACGTCAATCTTGGAGATGGGGTCTATCCTTCCCGATGCGCTCCTGCCGCCAGAGGCATTCAGTTCGTTGAAATAGTCTTGTTCCTGCTTCTTGGACTGGTAGTCGAGGTATTCGTCGAAGGTCATATAACTCTGCGGACGGTAGTATTCTTCGCCAATGCGCTCCGTGATGATGTACTGGTTCGTGATGGGGTCGTATTCAACGGACTTGGTGACAGTGGCGGGGTCTTTCAGGTCGAAGGGATTGAAGGTCGGGCTGCTCAGAAAATCACCCGTGCGGTCTTCGAGCGGGATGGTGTCCTGCGGCAGGGCCACGTACTTCAGCGCCAAAGGTGGTATGATGAGCACCGCCCTGTCTCCCTTGGGCTGTGCCCCCAGTTCGTCGGGGGTATCCGCCAGCACGTATTCGATGGAATAGGGGTTCTCCGGTTTGTTGCTTCCAAACAGCGGTCCGGTGAGTGCAAAAAGCCCAAAAACAATCAAAACAGTGGGTAATTTTATTCTCTTCTTCATAAGATGCATGTGCAAAGACTTCAAATTCCTTAGAAAGACAATTGATAACGTAGGTTAGTGAATGATGAATGATAAATGATGAACAGCCTGTCCCGGCTTGACGGGAATGAATCTGCAAGGCATTGATTTACAATTATTTGCAAACCCAATCGGCCTAAATTATTTATTCAACTTCACTTTGAGGGTGGGAGTGGGGTGAAAAAATGATTTTTTTTCACCCTACTCACACTGCTTATGGATGTTTTTGAGGAAAATCCTCAATTTTTCCCAAAAAACATCCCCTGCAAGTAGTTACGATAGTAGTACTAATTGGGGGTGGCAAACGAACAATGGATTGGTGATAGCCAATAACGGCTAAGGGCAGGTTTACGAAAAGGAAAGTGAATAGTTGGGATTCCTTGCAAATATTATTTCCGTAAAATGTCCAAAAAAATCCTGTGCTTGCTGCCAAAGTTGGATCTAAAACGATGGTTTGGCTTTTGGCCTTTGTTGGCAAAAAGATTTAACAATTGCGGATTGGGGATTTCGGATTCTGGGGGATGTGAAAATCCGCAATCCGCAATCCCAATCACGAAAGCAGTTTCAACGCCAACCTGACCAAGTCCTCCACCGTCTTTACGCCGGGCTGCTCGTCAAGTGCCTTGTTCAGGGCTTTTTGAGCCTGAATTTTGTTCACTTGCAAAGCCAATAGCGCAGATAACGCTTCCTGCCGGATGGTATTGTCTGCCGGAAGCAAAGAAGGCGACAGATCACCGCCTGTTTTCATCATTTTGCTTTTCAAATCAAGGATGATTTGCTTGGCAGCTTTGGGACCAATGCCCTTCACTTTTCGGAGGGCCACTTCGTTCTCGCCGATAATGGCGGACCGTATTTCATCGGGGTGCAGCTGCGACAACATTACCTGTGCCGTCGTCGGGCCGATGCCGGAGACGGAAATCAGGTGCGTGAACAAGATGCGCTCCTCGTCTTCGGCGAAGCCGTAAAGCGTGTGCGCATCCTCCTTGATGTGCAGGTAGGTCAGGATTTTCACCTGTTCCAGCTTCTCTACCTTGGCGTAGGTGAACAGGCTGATGTTGACATGGTAGCCGACGCCCCCGGCCTCTACCACGATATAGGTGGGCGTCTTGTGGGTGATGCTGCCTCGGATATGGGTTATCAATGCGGTGTCGTTTTTTGAATTAAGGGGGCGAAATTAGGAAACCTTGCAGAATTCAGCCCTCAGCCCTTCACCTCAACTTCAATAAACACCTTCCCATCGAATTTTTCGTTTACCTTTTCCAAGGTCTTCAGGTGCGACTTGCTCACAGAAACCCTTTCCGTTCGGATGTTCGGCACTATTTTCTTCCTGTCGCCGACAAAGAACAGTTTGCCCTTGGTTTTACGGATGAGTTCCGCACCGAGCATGTCGTTGGGCATGGTGTTCAGCCAACCCGTGTTAATCTTCTTGAAATCGAGCGTGGCCATGGCAGAAAAGTCGCGGCTTTTCATTTTCTCCAAGCCTTGCGCTTTTGCAGTACCGTTTTGTGAGAGGTGGTGCCCCACCTTGTAAAACACGGTGTTTTCAAGCAAATAATCCGCTTTGACCGTTTTGGTCGAATTGTCCTTTTTGATGGACCAAGTGTTTACCGGATCCTGCCAGCTCAGCCAGTTGCCCAGTTCTGCGTCGCCGGGGAAGAGCAGCACCCGTTCACTATCGGCAAACTGAATCGCCAGCACCAAGCTGGTATTATTGATGCTGCGCTCGTAGCGCAAGGCCAGGCCACCCGCCGAGAAGAGCCAATCGTGGTCAATTCGGCGCCAATGGTTGTCCTTGTCACCGTAGCTAGCCCGGAGCGTCATTTCGCCTTTCGGGGCCTTGTCATCCTCGTTGGTCCATTCGTGCTCCGATTCAAAAGGTGGCACTGTGGCCCCATCGGGAGCAAGGGCATCCGTCAATGCAAAATCCCTTGTGCTGGGCTTCTCCCGCTTTTCAAAATTCTCCCCGTCCCTTTCTTCCAAATTGAGGCTTCCCGCTGCTTTTGGTGGCCCCAACACGAAAAAGCGGATGCCCTCGGCACCTGGCAGGTTATCAATCAATTCTCCCGGATCCAAAAACTCCACATTTGTTTCCTCGTCTATGATTTTGTGCTTGCGCAAAAAGTCCTCCATCGTAGGAAGTCCGTTGCCGTCCAAGGCCAGCGGCATGCCTTCGTTCAATTGCTTGATGCCCTCCAAGCCATTGAGGAACAATTTGGTGCTCTCCATCATGAGCGAGCTGTGCCTATCGTCTTCAAACAGCTTTTCAAAATAGCCTTTTGCCTGCAATTTCGTGAAGCGCTGGATGGAATTGTTCAAGGCCAGTTTGGTCTTCGCATTCATTTTCCGGTAGTCATTGGCATCACTGTCTTCGGTGCTTTCCGTCCATGCGAACCACACCTGCTTGAACTTGATCTCCTTCTCCTGAAAGACCGAAGCGGCCCTTTCAAAGCCATTGATATGGTCGGCATGTTCGTGGGTGACCACCAGCAAATCCACCTCGCCTCCTGTCAGCTCGGCCAAGTCGTTGACCAACGGCTTGAAAGTATCCTTCCCGCCATTGATGCAGCCGCAATCAATGACCATCTTGAAGGTCACTGCATCCCCTGTTTTGAATAACAGTGCAAAAAAATCGCCCGTGCCCCCACGGTACATGCGCACATTGATGGAATCTACTTGCATATTGGTTGTATTTGTCATGATGGTTTCGGGTTTCAGAGGGGTTCGGGGTTTCAGGTTTCAAGGGGTTTCAAGGGGTTTCAGAGGGTTTCAGGTTTCAGAGGGTTTCAGGGGAGGCAAGTTCAAGTTTCCAGGTTTCAGAGGGTTTCAGGTTTCAGGCTGTGCCCCCCTGAAACCTGAAACCTTCGCCCCTTACTCCTCGCTCGCATGAAGGAAGGAAAAGGGTTCCAAAAGTCGTTGGTGACTGTCCATTCGGAAATAGGCATCGAAGCGATTGGAATCAAGATGCTTATCCTGAAAATAGCGGTAAATTTCGAGTATCCGCTTCTGGTTCAGTTGGCGCTTGCCTGCCAACAAAGCTTCCGTGTCGAGCAGGGGCTTCCCGATGGCATATTTCAGCTTAAGGGTATCCAGGTCGAATACCAGGTTCACCCCACCTCTCACTTCAAAACTGTTACGACCCTTTGGCGGGTTGTTGTCATTGGGCACAAAGGGAGTGATGGTCACTTCGTCATTTGCTTCCGTGATGGTGACGCCAGCCCGTTGCGTCAGCGAAATTATGATCTGGTTGCTGCGGCTGCCGTTTGGTCCTACCCGTGAAGCAAGCCGTAGCGACTGGACACTGAACGAAGGCCCCAAGCCCCCATGCGCAGTTGAGTTGCGAACGCCAAGTTTCTCCCAGCTTTCATCGAACACAAAGCCGCTCAATCGTTCAAAATCGGCAGAACCCTCGAATTTTTCATAGAAACGGCGATGAAGGCCGTAAATCATCGGATGGGTTTGGTACTGCCCCGCAATATAGCTCGTGGTGGTATCGAATATCAGTTTCCGGTCGTCGAGGTACATAACAGCATTCCGGTATTCCCTAAGGAAATTGGTCAGCTTCGCAATCATTGGCCCAAGGCTGTTCGCTGCAGGTGTGGGGTAAGTTAGGCTTTCCACCGAAAGGCTTTTGATATTGTTCGGGTAAATCCCCCGCTTGCGAAACGCATCTATGATGGCCAGCCTATAGGAGCGGCTGTCGTCCGAAATGAGGTCAACGTCCGCCGTGATCATGGCCCGAAGGTAGTCGCCGAAATTGAGGTCAACAGGTGGACAGTAGTCCAAAGCCCTAATGCAGATGCCCAACAGGTGCTTCGCCGTTTTCGCAGCCTCGTCGGCCAAGCGGTTGACAAGGTCTGGATGGAGTTGCCCTTGCGGCAAGATGCCCGTGCCGCCGGAGGCAATGCGCAGCAGGTCGGCAGTGCGTGATTTGTAGATATTGACAAATGCCTCGAACATGGCGGCAACCAAGATGCTGCCCCGCTCGTGCGGCTCATGGGTGGTCTGGTATTCGTTGCCCGTTGGGACATGGGGTTGCCAAACACCCGTTTTGGGGTCGGTACTGCCGAGGGCATCCCGCAAGGCCCCGTAACGCCCCACCGCCGAGCCGAACTCCTGGGCCAACTGGCCGAGCAGGTTTTCCGAGGCCAAATCGCCACGGGTCTTTGCTATCTGGTGGGAAAGCACATCGGGAAAAGTGAAGTGCTGGAACAACGCCACGATGTCGGCAAAAGCCTCGTGGAAGGCAAGCATATCGGGGTTGTTGTCTTCGGTATAGTGGCGGTACATGCCGTCGAGGATGGCATGCGCCGTTTCATGCGCCACGATGTCGTGGCTCAGGCAGGTGAACACCAACGCATTGGGCATGAGGATGGTAGCGTTGGCGGGCTGCGCCGCAAAATAGCCAAAGAGCAGCGCCTTCTTCGTGGGGCTGTAAAAAGCATTGGCGTCCCGAAAAGCATGTGGATAGACCCTCAACCGCTGCACGTATTCTTCGTATTTTGGTTTCGCAAGTCTTGCCGCATCATTGGTTTCAGGCTTTTGGTCAAACAGCCGTGAACTCCACAACACCTTTCGGCCCAGCGCCTGTTCAAAATTTTGGATGGTGGTCATGCAAACGGCATAAACCATCTGTTGGTGGAACTTTGGGTTGCTCTCGCTGGGCGGCAGGCCATCCTGCGCCAACAGGTGCGGGTCGTTCAGGTCAACCGGGGCATACCACTTGTCCATGGTGGGGTCATAATCCATCACTTCGAGGTACTCGCCCACGGGGCCTTTCTTTAGCCCAGCCTCCCAGCCCACTTTATAGGTCAGTTCATTGACGCCAGCGGTGTCCAACTTGACCGAAAGGGAAGGGTCGAAGGCATAGCCCCGCAGCTTGCGGTAGGGCGGCGTGAAGAGTTTAGGCCGGGTATCCTGGTAGGCGTAGGTGTTTTGCTTGCTGTATGCTCCTGTTTTTGTTTCCATGGCAAGTGTGGTCTATTAATAAGGCAAAGGGTTCCGAGCCTCCGCCAATGGCGAAAAACCGAGCCTTGCCGCAAGCAGCCAAGGTAATCAATTATCGATGGCGATAGCCAAAATGCCAAAATAAATGATGTGAAAATTCCAGAATATAGGAATCAGAATTCCGCCACAATCAACTTCCCCGTGCCCAACACCCGCCCCTCCTGCCCCGGCAGGCAAGCGTCCCGCACCTCCCAGAAGTACATCCCCTTCGCCAACCCCTCCAGGCCCACCACGCTCCAGCCCGCCATCAGCCGCTGCGAGCGCACGGGCTGGCCCGTGGCCGAGTAGAGCGTGAGCATGGCCGCCCTTGGCAGGTAGTCCCCGCCGAGGCTGAAATTGGTGGCGGTGCTGGCGGGGTTGGGGAAGACGCTGACGAGGTCCAAGGGCTGAGCCTCGATGGTGGCGCTGGTGGCAATTTCCAGCACCTTGCAGTAGGTGCTGCTGCTGTTGTCGTTGCTGGCCACGAGGCAGACCTCGTAGATGCCCGGCTGGGCGTAGGTGTGCACGGGGCTGGTATCTTGGCTACTGGTGCCATCGCCGAATAGCCACGACCAACTGTTAGGCTCGTAGGTGCTCTGGTCGGTGAACTCCACGGTGAGGTAGTCCGTGCTGTCCTGCGAGCAGCGGAACTTGGCCACGGGGAGGTTGTCCAAGCCGAGCGTGTCGCAGGGGCTGCCGTCCTTGGGGCCGAGGCGGTAGTAGGGGAAGTGGGGGGAGGTGAATTTGTTGAGGGTGGGCAACTTCATGCCGTGCTGCTGGAACCTGCAACCATCTCCTTTTTTATTGGGTTGGTCAATTACGTGCAGGTATTCCACACTGTTTGGGACATTGCCATAGATGCGGCCATCTGGACCAAGTTGAAGCTCGGAAAAACAGGTACATAGGTTAAAATCTGTAAAAGCCATCCCATGAGGCTACCATCACCCTTCGATTCTTCGATGTCGTCTGCCCATAAATCGTACTGATAAACATGCAAATAGTCATGCGCCAAATAAAGAAACCTCGAATTGGGCGAAATAGAAATGCCCCCACCAAGATTACCATTCGGAAGTGGCACAAATACAGGGTTATTGAACGTTCCCGTACAACGGTCGAAATCGTAGCAGTAAAAACCATGTGACACATTATACCTAATAGCCTTATTGCCATCTGGAGAAAACAATATTCGCCCTTCACTTAAAGGGCAACAAAAATATGGTTCAACATTAATTTCAAAAGGCCCAAGTACTCCACTTGGTGTCAAAAGGAAAATGCTATAATTGTTTTCTCACTTCATGTGCTACATATATCCACCAGTCTCTACCGTTAGCATGTTTAATTGCGTTTACTGACCCAAATCTTCCATTCGTAAGCAGTTCTCTGTTGATTTCAATTACCTCTCCAAGGCCATCATTTAAACTCATATCAATCATCGTCATGTATAATGTAGTTCTTGCCAAAATAAAAACCGGGTGATAATCTAGTTTCAAATGAAAAAGTGTATATTTATTTTTGGAACCCGGCATTGGTAATATTATTTCACCAAATGGAACAGGATAGCCTTCATTTGATAATTTTCTGCAAATTCCCCCGGATTTAGACCATAGCCATTCACCATAATTGAATGGGTTGTGTCATTAATTGCTATCCCATTGGTATAAAATTGTAATACCCTACAGAGTCACTTGCGCTTGCAATGTTACCAAAATTCATCTCTTATATCTTGCCTGAAAACCTTGGAGGGTCTGAGTTAAAATCAACCACACTCCCTCCAAAATAGGGTTCTTGCAACCATTATTGTACCCAAACACCAAATATGGTCGTGGTTTTGCAAAGCAGGCAAAATCAAAAGAGGTGAATAGAAAAAAAAGAAATGTTTTTTCATACAAAATGCTTTAGAATAAAAGAGGCTGGCAAAATGCTTGCCAGCCTCTTCCTTGCTATTTCTGTACCACCAAACGGGTGGCGAACAGTTGTTCCTTTCCTTGTTTCACTGAAAGGAAATAGATGCCCTCCGTCAAGTTGGAAGCGCCAAACTCGTAGTTCAACAGCCCGGCACCGAGGGCATGCAATGCCACCGTCTGGCCAAAGGCGTTCATAAGCACCAGTTCTGCATCGGCTTCCAAAGGCTCGTCCAGCACTAAGTTGAAACGCTCCTTGGTCGGGTTGGGGAAAACCTTGGCCATTACCTGCTGGCCTGAAATGGCCACAGAAGGCTGGCTTCCTTGTATCGGTTGTACGGGCTGGCAATTTGCCGCATCGTCGTAGTATGCCTCGACCCCAGCACGATCAACAGGCCACGGGCACGCAGCACGGCCTTGCCGCCCGTGTAGGGGCATTGGCTGGCCACTGCTTCCAGGTCGGTCTGTTGGATAGCGTTCGGGCTGTAAACTCCTTTCCCAATGGTGGCTAGATAGACCCGGTTCACGGTCTTCTCGTTCTGCTCATAGACTTTGGTGGTCGTGATGGCCTCATTGGATGCCAGCAGGTTGTCGGCTTGGGCATTCCGGGCAGCGTTGATGCTGTTCATCAGCGACTGGTAGCTGCTGTTGGCAGTGCTCAAGGCATCTGAGGCCAAGGCCCGTTGGGCAAGCAATTGGACATAGTTGGGCGTGCCGAGGGCCGCAGGCAACTGCTCGTCTATCCCAGCGATTTCGGTCAACTTCGCTTCCATCGTTTGCTCCAAGGCAGCTAACTGGGCGGCCGTGGCATTGTCCAACTGGAACAGGTTTCGAATGCCAGCAATGATAGATGCCAGGTAGCCCATTGGCGTGGACGACTTGGCATTGTAGAAAGCAGCGAGGATAGGCTCCCCGGTCAACAGGGAGGGCTTGTCGTACAGCCTTTGGTACAGGC
>JADKBS010000018.1 GCA_016714985.1 Saprospiraceae bacterium
ACTTTTGTGTTTATCGCACTTCATCTTTCTTCTTGCTTTGGACAAGTAAATAAAAACGAAGGAAAGGAGGAAAACAGCCAAAAGAGCCAAACAACTGTCTTGAAGCAAAATACAATATTTCCTCAAATTCACCAATTTAAATGGTTGGTAAGGGAATTTGTAAGGACTATGTATCAAGATACGAAAGGGAACTATTGGTTTGGAACAAATGGAAATGGGATTATCCGTTACGATGGGCAAATACTTGAAACAATTTCAATCGAAGGAATCAATCCATATATGAGGGTTATAGAAATTGTAGAAGACAAAGCGGGTAATGTATGGTTTGGAACTTCGATGGACTCAAAAACAAGATAGAAAAATTTACAACATTTTCAAAAAAGAATGAGCAGGTGAGGATGAGGAAATTTGGGGTTTAACCATTGACAAAAGCGGACTGATATGGGTTGGTTCAATAGGCGGAGTTAGTCATTTTGACGGAGAGAAATTTATACCTTTTCCGTTGCCAGATTTAAAGGTCGAAAATCCGCAGCACATGCTATCTGATAAATTGGTTTTAAAATTATAGAAGACAAAAGTGGAACCATCTGCTTGTTACAGATGGAAATGGAATTTCTCAAATGCAATAAAGGGGAATTTACTCACTTAACGAACAAAAATGGACTGATCGACAATAATGCTGCGGATATTTTGGAGGACAAGCAAGGGAATATTTGGATTGGAACATTTTATGGAGGTATAAGTAAATTTGATGGCAAAACGTACACCAACTTCACCAAAGATGGTATAGTTGAAGGTGAAGAAATAGGAAGTCTATATGAAGATAGTAAAGGCAATATTTGGTTTTCGGTTGAAAACCGAGGTGTGTACCGATATGATGGGACTAATTTCACCCAATTCACCGTTGAAAACGGATTAACAACCAATGGGGTCCTAAGTATTTTTGAGGATAACAAACGACAGGTTTGGTTTGGCACATGGCAAGGAATAAGCCTTTATGATGGTGAGAAATTCATGAATGCAATTGAAAAAGAACCTTGGGTAAAATAAAAATATCTATTGCTAACAATGCATGGTTGCCCATGCCGCCGAAGCCCAACCCGCAAGCCCAAGGCACGGCGGCACGGCAGCAAGCCAATCGTTAACCCATCCCCCCCACCCCACAAAACTCACCAAAAAAAATCCAACTCCGTGTAACTTCGCCAGTTCGCCGGAGGTGTAAGGCATTGCCTTTCCTGCAAGTTGATGTTTGTTCGCTGCCCGCTATGGACAGCCAAAAAAATCAAGCTGCGGGCTATACCTTCAAAACTTCAAGCACATGAAAAGCATCAACCTTACCCTCATCTTGTCCGTACTGCTGGCAAGTTCCCTTTTTTCACAAGTCAATTTCACATTCAAGGAATGGGAAGACCCCAAGGTGGTGGAACTGGGGAAGGAACCGCCGCACAGCTTTGCCATGTCGTACCCCAACGAGGACGATGTCTTTGAAAACGATTTTTCCAAATCGCCCTACTACCAATCGCTGAACGGCACCTGGAAGTTCTACTACGTGGACGCCCCCGACATGCGGCCCCAGGATTTTCACAAACCCGGCTACAACGACTGGAACTGGAAGGAATTGGCCGTGCCCTCCAACTGGGAGATGAAGGGCTTCGGCATCCCCATTTACACCAATATCGTTTACCCGTTCCCCTTGAACCCGCCATATACCAGCCACAGTTACAATCCCGTGGGTTCGTACCGGCGGGAGTTCACCGTACCGGAAGGCTGGTCAGGTAGGGAGGTCTATCTGCATTTTGGCTCTATATCGGGCTGTGCCTATGTATGGGTCAATGGCGTGGCGGTCGGCCTGTCGAAAGTGGCCAAATCGCCCGCCGAGTTCAATATCACGCCGTTCCTGAAGGCGGGGAGCAACACCTTGGCCGTGCAGGTTTTCCGGTGGCACGATGGCTCCTACCTCGAAGACCAGGACATGTGGCGCCTGTCGGGCATCGAACGGGACGTGTTCCTGACCTCGAAGGCCCCATCGCATATCGCCGATTTTTGGGTGAAGGCGGGCCTCGACGACGCTTACAAGGACGGCACCCTGTCCATCACGGTGGACGTGAAAAACCCGAATCCCAAGCACTCGCTGGAGGTGACCATTTTTGACAAAAACAAAAACAAGGTTTTTACCCAAAAAACCACCGCCAATGCCTCGAACGCCCTACAAGGAAAAGTGGCGGCGCCCGCCCAGTGGAGTGCGGAGCAGCCCAATCTATACACCGCCGTGCTGACCCTGCGGCACGAAAATGGGCAGGTCGTGGAAGCCACCGGCACCAAAATCGGCTTCAGGCGCAGTGAGATAAAGGGGAAGGATTTCCTCATCAATGGCAAGCGGGTGCTGGTGAAGGGGGTGAATCGCCACGAGCACGACCCCGACCGGGGCAAAGTGCCCACCCGTGATTTGATGGTAAAGGACATCGTGACCATGAAGCAGTTCAACGTCAACACCTGCCGCTCCTCGCACTATCCCAACGACCCGCTGTGGTTGCAGTTGTGCGACGAGTACGGCATGTACGTCATTGACGAGGCCAATATCGAATCGCATGGCGCCGGGGCGGAGTTCCAGTTCCTGGCCCTGCCCAAGGAAAAAGCACCCGGCCTACGACCCGCTCTGGAAGGCCGCCCACCACGACCGCACCCGCCGCCTCGTGGAGCGGGATAAGAACCATGCCTGCGTGGTGGGCTGGTCGCTGGGCAACGAATGCGGCAACGGCCCTGTTTTTCACGAAACCTACGATTGGATTAAAAAACGGGACAACTCCCGCCCCGTCATGTCGGAGCAGGCAGGCGAGGACACCAACACGGACATTGTATGCCCGATGTACCCGACGATGGCCAATATGAAGCGTTATGCGGACGACAAGACCAAGACCCGGCCCTATATCATGTGCGAGTATTCCCATGCCATGGGCAATTCTAGCGGCAATTTCAAGGAATACTGGGACCTCATCCGGGCCTCCGACAATATGCAGGGCGGCTGCATCTGGGACTGGGTGGACCAGGGCATCCGCACGAAAACTGCCGATGGGCGCTCCTATTTCGCATATGGCGGCGACCTTGGAAGCCATGACCTCTACAACGACGCCAATTTTGTCTGCAATGGCCTCGTGGATTCCGACCGAAACCCCCATCCAGGGCTGTACGAGGTGAAGAAGGAATACCAGAGCGTGTTATTCTTCAATGAAAACTGGCAAGCTGGAAAAATCAGGGTCAAGAACGAGTTCTCCTTCACCAATTTGAACGAGTTCGATTTCCGTTGGGAACTGCTGCTGAACGGCAAAAAGACGCACGAGGGCAGCTTTAACGTGGAAGCCAACCCCGGCGAGACGAAAAGCCTGCAATTGGTCATTCCAATGATGAAATTAGCGGCTGGCTCCGAGCTGTTACTGAACGTATTTGCCCACCAGCGGGTGGCTACGGCTTCCATTCCGGCGGGCCATGAGGTGGCACGGGAGCAGTTCAGCGGCGGCTCGGGTTATTTCGATAAAAAGAAGCGGTTTCTGGCGATTTGAAAATCGAAAGGACCAGCAATGCCCTGAAGTTCACGTCGGGCAACGTCGCTGGCGAAATTAATTTGCAGTCCGGCGGCATCAATTCGCTGAGCTATAAGGGCACGGCCATCAACGGGGGCTTTTTCCCCGAACCGTACTTCTGGCGGGCACCGACGGACAACGATTTTGGGAACAATTTCATGAACTATGCAAGGGCTTGGAGCACGGCACACGTGCGCAGGAGCGTGAAAAGCATCAACGTTGGCGATAAAACGGAGGACGGCGTGCCCATCACGGTCGTTTACCGCCTCCCTGACGTCCGGGCAGATTATACGCTGCAATATTTGGTGAAAAAAGACGGCTCCATCCAAGTCAATGCGGCCCTCGACCTGCCCAACGACAGCGAACTGGCGGAACTCCCCCGCATGGGCATGCGCTTCGCCCTGCCTGCCAGCTTCAACCAATTGGAGTGGTACGGCCGTGGCCCCCACGAGAATTATTCCGACCGGAACACGGCTTCCTTCATCGGCATTCACCACGACCATACGGACAACGGCTGGACCCGCAACTACGTGCGCCCGCAGGAAAGCGGCTACAAGACCGACGCCCGCTGGATAAAACTCACGAATGCGGAAGGCACCGGCCTCCAGGTAGAGGGGCTGCAACCGCTGTCGTTCAGCGCCATGCCGCAGCTCACGGAGGACTTCGACGAGGGCACGACCAAGAAGAACCGCCATGTAACGGACATCGTCAAGCGCCCGTTCGTGACGCTCCACGTGGACTTGGGGCAGCGGGGCGTGGGCGGCGACAATTCGTGGGGCGCCGAGCCGCACGATGCTTTTCGGTTGACGGCGAAGCGGTATGCTTATGGGTTTGTGTTGAAGGTGGTGGGGGAGTGAGGGGTTGGGTAAAATATAAAGCCCGATAGATGACTTGGCTATTAGAAAGCATGTATTGATTTGCCTTGAATCCGTTATTGTGTGCAAAAATTGCCCAAAGTGGGATGCCCAAACTGTTAAATTCGTATGTTTTGATTGTCACCTCAAACCCGACAATCCAAAACATGCAACTCAGCTTGAGCGCAGGTGTCGATTTTGTCCAAAGCTATTGATTTGGCTGTAATTGGAGGTTGTTTGGCAGCGCACAGGACGGGGATTGACGCATTGCATGTTTTGGATAGTCGGCTACATAAAACATGCAATGCGTGAATCCGATGTTCGATGAAATAAAACGGAATTAATAACAATGAAAATAATTTCAATCTCCCTTTTCTTTTGGCTTGGTTTCACCACCTTGCTACATTCCCAATGTTGGAAATCTGTTTTAGTCACCTCAATATTTGAGCATTCTTTGGGGATACAGACAGATGGTACGCTATGGTTTATTAATGGAGCTCCTTTTAATGGAATTCCATCTCAATTTGGAAATGATAATGATTGGGAGCAGTTGGCTGGTGGTAACATTAATATAGTAGCAATAAAAAAGGCAGGCAGCCTTTGGACTTTTGACGTCACAGGCCCAGTGCAAATAGGTGCTGAAAATAATTGGCAGTTTGTATCGGGCGCATATAGCCACTTTTTAGCCCTTAAAACAGATGGTTCACTTTGGGCTTGGGGAGATAACGAATTCGGCCAATTAGGTGATGGAACCAATTCAGACAAAGACATCCCGACACAAATAGGGCTTGACAGTGACTGGGAGCAGGTTGCTGCAGGCGGACTGCATACAGTAGCCCTTAAAGCAGATGGTTCACTTTGGGCCTGGGGAAATAACGGAAATGGTCAATTAGGCGATGGAACTAATTTCAATAAAAATGTTCCAACGCAAGTAGGGCTTGACAATGACTGGGAGTATGTTTCTGCAGGCTTCCTGCATACCTTAGCAATAAAATCTGATGGTTCACTTTGGACATGGGGAAATAACGGTATTACTATATCAAACACCCCAACACAAATGGGGCTTGATAACGACTGGAAGCTGGTGTCTGCTGGTGGTTGGCATGACCTGGCTATTAAATTAGATGGTTCACTATGGGCTTGGGGAGCATCCTTAAACAAATGGAACTTCCTCACCAAAATCTGTTCCTTTCCAAATTGACTCACTGAACGAATGGGATTTCATATATGCGAATAATGGATGCTCAGCGGGAATTAAAAACGATGAATCACTTTGGGCATGGGGATTATGTCATGAGGGTATAATTGTAGGTTGGGATTACAGTACCATGATAAATATTGATTGCAGCACATCAACGAGCCATGACATGCAAATAGAAGGCGATGTTCCATTATTTGTTTTTCCGAACCCTGCAACAAATGAGATAACTGTTCAATTTGCAGAAAACCCTTCGGGTGAAAACAAAGTTTGTATTTTGAATCTTCAAGGAAAGGTTCTAATCGAACAAATAGCCGATAACATTTCGATGAATTTAGATATAGAGGAAATTTCAAAAGGTATTTATTTTCTTTCTTACCAGGGAAATGAAGGATTTGCTTATGTCAAATTTATTAAGATGTAATTCGTCGAACAACGCACTCAGCGCCTATGCCTGCCAGTCGCCAACCCGCAAACCCAACGCACGGCGGGACGGCAGCAAGCCAACCGTACCACCAATAAGCGATAAATAGAAAAGGCTGGGCCGCCCGATACCCCCTGACTAAAGCCTTCCGTATCCGTATCGAACCAGGGATTTGCATGTCTCCGACTTGCGTTAACCAGCTTGAATTTTTGTAGCTGCATACGTCGAAGGTGTGCTGATGCAAGGTTCAAGCCGGTTGACGCTACGCTCCTGTAACAGTACAGGCGACTACACTTAAGATTTTAAACAAATAAGCACCAGTTTGTTTGCCCCATTCCCTACGTTTGGGCAATGTTTCAACAAATGTTCAAACCCTTTTCCATGAAAATCAAAGTTTGCTTTTTTATGCTGTTCCCGGCCCTGGCCTTTTGCCAAAGCTACACTTCCTATTTCACCGGAAGCACGGCGGATATTTCCACAAACCCCACGGGCGGGGCCTGCCTGATGGGTGGGGCGAGCGAGGACGACGGCGCCATGAAATGGTTCCTGCAAAGGGCCAGTGGCGGCGACATCCTGGTGCTGCGGGCCAGTGGGTCGGATGGCTACAACGATTACTTTTACTCGGATTTGGGGGTGGCGGTGAACTCCGTCGAGACCATCGTTTTCAATAGTGCGAGCGCCAGTTCCGAGGCATATATCCACCAAAAAATACAACAAGCGGAGGCGGTCTGGTTTGCGGGCGGCGACCAATGGGACTATGTCTCCTACTGGCGTGGCACGGCCATTGACAGTCTGATAAACCATGCCATTGCGGAGCGGAACATCGTGATTGGCGGCACGAGCGCAGGCATGGCGATCTTGGGCAAGTATTATTTCTCGGCGCAAAACGGGACGGTCACTTCCGGGGCGGCCCTGAACAACCCCTACGATGCTAAAGTGACCGTTGACGCTGCGGCTTTTTTGCAGAACGGGTTCCTCGGCAACGTCGTCACGGACACCCATTTCGACAACCCGGACAGGCGGGGGCGGCTCGCCGTGTTCCTCGCCCGCATCATCACGGACTATGGCGTGGCGGCAAAAGGGATTGCCTGTGACGAGTACACCGCCGTTTGTGTGGACGACAACGGGATTGCCAAGGTCTTCGGGGGGCACCCCACTTACGACGACAACGCCTATTTCGTACAGGCCAACTGCGAACTCGGCGACATGGCCCCCGAATCCTGCATACCGAATAGCCCGCTCAATTGGAACCACGGCGGCGTGGCACTGCGGGTGCTCAAGGTGAAAGGCACGCCCGCTGGCACCCACAGCTTCGACCTGAACGATTGGGAGACCGCCTCCGATGGCGAATGGCTGAACTGGAGCGTGAGCAACGGGACGTTTTCGGAGCACAATGGCAGCCCTATTGACTGTGCAGCACTTGCAACCGATGGGGGTGAGGGCATGGCAGGCCACATCGTTTTCCCCAACCCTGCAACAGGCAGCATCAGGGTCAAATGCGGATTGCCCGCCGATTCAGTGGAGGTACTTGATGTGTTGGGCCGGAAAATCGGCGTACTGCAATGGGCTCAATCCGGCGGTGAAATTGAAGCCAATGTACAGCAATTGGCGCCGGGCAATTATTTTTTGACCATCAAGGCGGTTGGCGGGGAGCGCATTAACTTGGGTTTTATGAAAAAATGAAAACGGTGCGCAACCGAGCTTTTTCCAATCAATCCAACATTTTTACCATTATCAAACATGGAAAGAAGAATTTTTATGAAACGGGTAGGACTTGCCTTGCTCGCACAATCGCTGCTCACCTCCTGCAAATCCGACGATTCGCCTGGCACGGACAATGCCAGCAAAAAGGTCATTGTCGTCGGAGCGGGCATTTCGGGTTTGGCTGCCGCCAAAAAACTGAAGGAGAAAGGCTTCACGGTCACTGTGCTGGAAGCGCAAGACAAGGTCGGTGGCCGCCTGCGCACCAACCGCTCGCTCGGCGTCGCCTTCGACGAAGGGGCCAGTTGGATTCACGGCATTGATGGCAACCCCATCACCGACTTGGCCCAGCAGGCGGGCATGACCACCTTCCATACCGACGACGAAAGCCTAGTCGCCTACGATTTGGGCGGTGTTGCGATCAACGAGAGTACCTACGCCAATGCCGAAGAGGCGTTCTACGATATGCTGGACAGCCTGATGGAAAGTGGCAGTCCGGCCAAGAGCTTTGAAACCGTGTTCAATGCCGAATACCCGCAGTACGCCGACGACCGCCTTTGGCGATTCTTCCTGTCCACCTACATGACCTTCGACCGGGGCGATTTGGACAAAACCTCCTCACTGCTCTACAATGAAGGCGAGGAGTTCGGGGGCATCGAAAAAATCGCCACCAACGGCTACGACACCATTCCCATTTTCTTGGCCACCGGCCTCGACGTACAGGTAGGCCAACGGGTGTCGAAAGTGGACTATTCGGGCAGCAAGGTGAAAGTGACCCACAACGGAACGGTGAGCGAAGCCGATTATGCCATCGTGACCGTGCCGCTCGGCGTTTTGAAAAAGAACAGCATCGAGTTCACGCCCGCCCTGCCCGCCGCCAAGCAGGCCGCCATCGAAAAACTGGGCATGAACTGCGTCAACAAGTTCCTGCTCACTTGGGACACGGCCTTCTGGGACGATGAACAGTACATCGCCTACACGCCAGAGGCAAAGGACAAGTTCAATTATTTTGTGAACGTCAAAAAATTCCACCCTACTGTAAATGCCCTGATGACCTTCGCCTACGCCGACTATGGCCGCCAAACGGAGACCATGTCCGATGCACAGGTCATGGACGAAATCATGGCGCACCTGCGTGACATTTATGGTGACAGCACTCCCGCACCAACCAATATGCTCCGCACGAAATGGGCGACGAACGAGAACGCCTACGGGGCCTATTCCTTCACCGCCGTCGGCTCGGAGATGCGGCATTTCGAGGACCTGGCCGAAGCGGTGGACGACAAGCTCTTCTTTGCTGGCGAGCACACGGAGGTGGATTATTTCTCCACGGCGCATGGGGCCTATTTGAGCGGGATTCGGGAGGCGGACAAGATTATTGATTTGTAGGCCAGGCCAACCCTATTGTGCCGGTGCTGTTACGGCTGTTTTTCACAAGATTTACAGCTCGTTTACATTGTTTTACCATTGAAAAGCCATGCTGGCCCCTTATCCAAATACCTTTGCCAGAAAAAAAATGAATAAAGCCAAGTTGTATTTATCGGCCTGTATCATGGTATTCGCAGTGGCGCTGCTCTTTTCCTGTGGCAGCCCATCCAATTCAAAAGCAGCAGAAGCCAACAGGCCTCCCGACCCAAACAGCCAGCAAATCGCCGACTATGTGGTGGAAATCCATGAGGACAAAAAAGGAAACCTATGGTTCGGGACCGTGGGCGAAGGCGTTGCCCGCTATGACGGAAAAACGCTCACTTACCTCAACGTTGACAGTGGCTTGGTGGACAATACCGTGGTAGCCATCGCCGAGGACAAGGTTGGCAATTTGTGGTTCGGTATCCATGGCGGCCTCGCCAAATACGACGGGAAAACCGTCACCAATTACACCACCAAAGACGGCCTCTGCAACGACCGGGTCTCGCAATTGCTGATTGACAAATCCGGCACCATTTGGGTGGGTACCTGGGGCAAGGTCTGCCGTTTTGATGGCATTATGTTCACTGATTTTGAACTCCCGACACCCGACATTGAACTGCAGTCCTACCAAAGCACCATGAACTGGGTCACGGAAATCATGGAGGACTCGCAGGGCAATATCTGGTTCGGTCGGGACGGCTACGGGGCCTGCAAATGGGACGGCAAGCTGTTCACCCATTACACCAAAAAGGACGGCCTCCTCTCCAACAACGTGCAGGTCATCCGGGAGGACAAGCAGGGCAATCTCTGGTTCGGCTGCCGTGTCACCGAGAACGACCACCCCGACTCGGACAAGCGGAAAGGGGCGGGTGGGCTGAGTCGTTTTGATGGAAAAACCCTGCCTACCGGACAGGCAGGCTTCACGCAATTCCCTGAAATAGCAGGGCTTAGCACCAACGAGACCTACGCCATCCATGTGGACGAGGCGGGCAACGTCTGGATTGGGACGAATAAGTTCGGCGTTTATAAATACGATGGAAAGGGCTTTACCCTGTACAAAGAAACCGACCGGAAAGACATAGTTTCGATATTTGGCTACGGCGTTCAGCACCTCCTGAAAGACAGTAAAGGGACGCTGTGGATTGGCTTGTCGGGCGGGCTATTTCGGTTGGATGGGGAGGTGATTAGGAACGTGGCCAGGGGTGGGCCGTGGGAGTGAGCGGCGCTTTTTCCTGCTTTGTAAAATCGGGTTCAAAGCCTATTTTTGTGAAAAATACCAAGCATGACCGCTGCAGCCTTTCAACAATCGAAGCAATCCCAAGCACCTGTCGCCAATGGCAGCCAAGCCAAGCACGTTAGTTGGGAACAGTTTCAGAAACGCTACCTGAACCGGGAAGACGGCTACAAATACGAGTGGGTCAACGGCGAGGTCATCAAAACAAAACGCACCATTAACCAAAGCCAATACCTCATACTGCGCAACCTCCGGCGCATTTTTACACAGCTTTTGATGGAAAAAAAGGTGACGGGCGGCTTTGAGGCAGAGATTGAGAACTTTTTCCTGAAAGGCAATTTCCGTCGCCCCGACATATCCTACTTCTCCGAAGAGCAGGAAAACAAGATGGCCAATGGCGAACTGCAACAAATCCCCCAATTCGTCATCGAAGTCATCTCCAACAACGACCAGATGAACAACGTGGAGGACAAGATGCTAGATTACCAAGCCGCTGGCGTTCAGGTCGTTTGGCAGATTTTCCCCAAGCAGCAGGTCGTCCACGTCTATCATGGCGATGAGATGACCCGTTACAAGGTTGGCCAAGAGGTGTCGGCTGCGCCCGTGCTGCCGGATTTTAGGATGGGGGTGGGGGAAGTGTTTGGGCGGTAGGTTTGCTGGAGAAATCCTTTGCTTTCGTTCTTCGTGAATTGCGTGGTAATAGGCGCAAAAAGGCTGGGGAGCACAATAATTCACTTGTATGGCTTGAAATTGTAATAACAACGCAGTAGCTTTGCCATCAAACGAAGTAGGGGAGCCTCCATCGTATTAGTAATTTAACATTTTCATCTTATCTACTTTGTAGGTAGATGGGGTGTACAAAGCGGAAATGTCCGCTATTGCATGTATGGACGGAGTGGCGGACATAGACAAGTTCGCTGTAACTGAAAAAAATAAAAATGATAAAAATAAAAATAATAGTTGTGCTGATATGGTGTTCAATTAACCAACTTTTTGCCCAGCAAAACCATACAAACAAAAGGTCTGAATATGATTGGCGTTGGGATATTCGCTCAATCCCAGCAGTCGGTTTTTTCCCATTTGGAGGAGCAAAATTTGATGATATTAGTTTGTCAACTTTTGTATGTGGTCCATCCGTAGATATTTACGGGAGAGAAATTATAACCGAGGATTTTACAGAAAGTATTCTGTTGGGACGCAATTTGGATACGGATTTCTTCTTGAAAGTAATACAACTACGGCAAGGTCAAAATTTCAGCACGGGCTGGATATTTCCTTCACTTTTTCTTGGACTCCTCTTTTGTCAGATTCGGACGATAATTAATTCAAAACTCATGAAAAGACTATATTTTACAATCTCGTTTTTCTTCACTATTCAGTTGCTGATTGCACAAGCGACAAAAATTGTGATTTACGATTTCTTAATTGATGACAAAACACAACAAGAGTTGCCACATATTCAAGGTGAAAAAAATCTTGGTGTTCTGTTGCGGAATTCTATCAACTCTCTAAATTGTGGTGTTTATGCAGTTGATAGTGTTGACTTTCAGAAATATCCGGGCAAATCTCCGTCTATAAGCGAGGTTGCAAGGGTAGCAAATCATAATGCACCTTTCGTTTCAATTGTCCAGATTACAAACAATTTCACATATCCTGGGAGGTATTCAGTTAGATTTTTCCTGTTTGATATTGTTAATAAAAAAATTATAGAGGAAGCAATAATAAAACAGACATTTTAAATGGAACTACAATAATGGAACAGATTGGAACAAAGATTTGTAGCCCTATTTTCAAGATAAATAAAAGAAATGAAATCCTTCAAGATAGTGTTCAGAAAGCGGAGGAAGCAAAAGCAAAAAAATCTAAAAAAAATAATAACCATGTAATAATCCCAAAAACAAAAGCACCTGAAACTCCAAAACAAATAAATAAATATTACTTTGAAGACGGGATACATGAAGAAGAAACCTTTGTTGATAATAAAACGTCTTTAAGTTTTTACGTGGCAACTTTTGGAACGAATCATAATAGCCAAAGTGCGGTGGGCGTATTAAAAGTTGGCAATGTTGAAATAGAAAAATTTGAACTAAAAGCATCCAAATCATCATTTTATGAATATTTTTTTGAAGGCACTTTGTTTCAATTTAGGATGAATCGATTGCATTTTAGCAACATGGGCTTTTCAGTAAATGAATGGTATCCCGAATAAAAAACAGCGAACAATGCATGGTCGCCTATGCCGCCGAAACCCAACCCACAAAGCCAACGCAGGGCAGCACAGCGTCCATGCTCGCGTCAGACACAATCAGAAGAAATAAAAATAAACGTTCACCATAAAAACCAACCATCATGAAATCTGAATTTTTTCAAAAATTCGTAGGAATTATCAGTTTGCTAAGTTGTGCTGTATGCCAACTAAACGCTCAACTTTACGAAATCCCTCTCGACGTAAAGATAAACCAATCGGTCTTGGTCGTCGAAGGCAAAGTAACAGAAAGCAGCCCATTGAGGGGTGACGACGGAAGAATCTACACTTCCCACAAAGTTGAAATTTTCCGCATCCTAAAAGGAACAAATTTTGAAGGTACCACTGTGACACTTGTTACTCCGGGAGGCACACTTGACGGGATAGAAGTAACATGGACGCACCTCTTGACACTTCAAAAGGGAGAAAGTGGTATCTTTTTCCTGACCCCAAACAAATATCCTTGCCATAGCTCCCAAAGAGCCTTCGAGGCATATTCAAGCAGTCAGGGATTTTTGAAATATGCTCAGAAAGAAGGAGGTGGAACAATCGCAGGTGACCCTTTTAACCGATATGATAATATTGAGCAACAAGTTGTACAAAGGGTCATGGTGTTGAGTGGAGAATTAGCCAAAGAACTTCCGGCTAAGCAAGCAAACACGAAAGATGAAGAATGTATCATCTACACGTTTGAGCCCGTTTTGACATCAGCATTTTTGCCCTTCAAGGTTGGGTCGAACATAAAGGTCAGAACTTTGACAAGTAGCCGAAAACTATACCAGTCGCTGGTAGTCGTAAAGTACGACACGCTGACATTTGGCTCGAATGTGGTTGCAAACGGTGCATTAGAAATTTACGATGGGGATATTTCCAGTCTATCGGTTTATACGCTCACAGCAACCGACCTCGCTCCTGACAAGCTTGAGTTGAAGCTGGAAGCGACTGGGAGCATTAGCCAGCTTTATTCCATCAACACGCAGAAGAGTTTTCTCGCTCAAGTATTCCTGAACATTACCAACCCATTCGGTACGGGTAGCGTGAACTTTGACTACGATGCAATGGAACAGGGCAATTTGTATTATAATCAGTCATTACAGCAGCCCCTGCCATTTGGCTGCATAAAGATTGAAAATGAAGTTTTCCCACAGGTATGCCCCGAAATCACATCTTTTAATCCACCAACCGCTGCGGCAGGCGTCGGTGAAACTTCGTTGAATGACCCCGGTATTCCAGGAGTAATCAAGGTGACAGGCAACAACTTCGGAACTCCACTTCCAGGTGAATTTAAACCCTCACACATGAAGTTAGGATTTACAAATGCCGGTCCAACAGCAACAGGCGCAGACTGGTGCTTTCCTCCTGAAAGAGACTTCATAAGCTGGACGGATACGGAAATAGTAGTAAGAGTTCCAAGCATAAATGAAGATGGCGACGTCCAAATATATGCAGGAACTGGTAAGTTGTTGATTTGGGACACGACAGAAGGAGAAGAATGCTTTGGGTACTCCCCTAATGACCTCTATGTTCCCTTCTGCGCGACAAATAGCGCACTGTTTTATTCCTCTACTGATAATAGGGAAAGTATCCCTGCAAAAATGATAAACGCCAATGGAGAAGGCGGTTATGATATATATTTTGGGGATGACGTTTTGGAAATAGCAGGCGTTGAACAAGCATTTGGAAGGGCGCTGAACACCATTCGTTGTGCCATTAAAGTCAACATGGTTGTTAAACCAAAAAATGAGATACCAAATTTAGCTGAAGCTTGTTTGGTTGACCTTGACAATACGCTTCCAGTCGGGGTTTTTACAACCTCAGCAATAACCAATTTTGAACCCGAACCATGCGAACTTGTCTTAACTCACACTTATGTGCCACAATTTGATATATATTTTAGTAAATACATGAGGCTCATTGAAAACGACCCTGTAATTACGCTAAATTGGTATACCGGCGCTGACCCCGACCCTGCAATGGATGTTCTGCCAAACAGAGATTTTGAAACCCATGCATTGCATGAACTTGGTCATGCTTCGCTTTTACGTCATACGAATAATTCTGGCGACGTCATGCATTCCCCTCATGAAGGGGTTAGGCGGGAGCTAAATTTTAATGATTTAGACGGCGGATTCCATACAGTCGAACTTAGCGCAACTGACCCAGACTGCGAGGGCAAGATGATAAAATATGTTTGCTCAACTGATGGCGTATCTGAATTAGCAAAAATCGGATACAAGCTATTCCCGATTCCAGCAAGTGAAAATATAAATTTGGAATTCGAGAGCCCAATATCCGGTCGAATCGAAATGTACGATTTTTATGGCAAGAAATCGCTTGTGAAACCGATACAAAATGGATTGCGTGAAAAGATTTCCCTAAAGGGAATGACGCCAGGCATTTACCTTATAGTGGTTCTTGATGATGTAAAACACATTGTAGAATCTGCCAAAATCATCATACAATGAAGATACTGATTTGTCTTTCAATAACTTTTTTTTTCTTGATGAGTATAGTAGGGTGTAAAGTGTGCGGCACAAGTAGCTCAAATAGCAAGAAATACCAAAATGCCGACTTTTCTCCCTATTGTCAAGAACTGGTAGAAAAAATAATATTACCACATTGGCACATTGATAGAGAAACAAAGCTCTACAATGGCAGTAAAGAGTACTGGGAACAGGCAATCCTTTGGAATCAGTATTGCTTTATTGGAAGGTCAAAGTCACAAATTGAATCAGTTTTTGGTAACCCCACCAAAGAATGGAAGTATAGAAAAAGTGGGGGAATGGGTACTTACTATTCAATTAATAATGACGGCAAATCTCCGCCTTGGAACATTAATTTTATATATGGGAGTGATGAGAGAGTTAGTAGGATAACAGACATCATGTCTGTTAGTGACGAATAAGCATACCATGTATATGGAAAACAAATCGAAGAATTAGTCTGCGAAGCACAGAAATGAAAAAATGTGTCTAACAAAGGATGTACGCCCATGCCGCCGAAGCCAGCCCCGCAAGGCCAGCGCACGGCGGCACAGCGTACATCCAGCCGTTAGCAACAACCAGAAAATGGGCATTAAAATTTATTCACAAAAGCAAAAATCACGTATGAAATATCCATTAATTATTTTGTTTGTCCTTTCAATGCAAGCATTATTTAGTCAAGAAACCACCCTAGATGAAGGGTATAAAAAAGATGTAATTGAAAAACTGTCTGTGTTAATGCAAGACTTCTACATCTATCCAGATATTGCAAAGAAAACGAGCGAACATCTTAATAACCAATATAAAGCGGGGTATTTTGATACGTGTAAAGACAACCAAAGATTTGCGGCCATCCTCACAGAGGTAGTGCAAAGTGTCAATAAGGATAAGCATATGAGGATAATGTCCAATCAACCTTATATCGCCTCAAAAAATACGCTGGAAGCAAAAGCAGAGCATCGAAGGGGTCAGATTAATAATTATAGAAGCATTAATCACGGCTTTAAAGAATTGAAGATGCTGGAAGGCAATGTTGCATATCTGGATTTAAGGATGTTTGCACCTATGGATAGAGCGAAAGAAATTGCGGATGCCTATATGAAATTGATGTCTTTAGCAGATGCGTAATCATTGATTTAACAAAAAATGGTGGTGGAGATCCATCTATGGTCCAATATCTTTGTAGTTATTTCTTTGCTCAGAAATTGCACTTAAATAGCCTCTATTACAGAGAAGGAGATAGAACTGAAGAATTTTGGACATTAGAAGAAGTAGGTGGTAAAAAAATGTTTGACATTTTCTATTTGTAATGATTGGTGAAGAAACATTCTCTGGAGCAGAGGAATTTCTCCTATAATATGCAAACACAAAAGAAGAGCCACTTTAATAGGACAAACGTCTGCAGGAGCAGCAAATCCAGGCGGAACAAGGGGCATTAACGATCAGTTGTCTGTTTTTATCCCTACCGGAAGAGCAATTAATCCCATTACTAATACTAGCTGGGAAGGAATAGGTGTGCAACCAGAAATCATTACTAAAAAAAAAGAAACATTTGATCAAGCACTCAAAGAAGCTCAAAAAGCTGCTGATCTCTTAAGGAGAAACAAACTTGAAACATACATTCAATTGCAAAGAAAACTCAACCAAAGTCTCGAAAATTTCAAGAAAGGAGAATCAGAAAATGAAATAAGTAGCTGTATTAAAAACTTAGTAGATTCCCAACTTTTCGGAGAATGGGATATTAATAATTTAGGATATGAATACATGACAAAGCTAAATAAACCAGAAATTGGTCTATGTATTCTAAAATCCAACACTATTCATTTTCCTGAATCTCCTAATGTATATGATAGTTATGGAGAAGCTTTGAAAATAACTGGAGATTTAAAGGCCTCATTGGAAAGTTATCAAAAAGCGGTAGATATCGCAATAAAAAACAATGATGAGAATCTTACTTATTACAAAGAGGCTCTTCAGAAAATTAAAAATGAAATAAACGCAGATAAGTAGATAACATGTAATAAATGTAATAAAGGCGGTTGCTAACAAGGTACATGACGTTCATGTCGGCTAAACGCCGCCACGCCGCATGTACTAACCGTTAAGCTCTTCCCATTTTGCAACCCACCCAAAATCCCCTACCTTTGAAACAAAAATCGCTAAAATGACAGCCATCACCATCCAAGTTTCCAATGAAGTGGCCGAGACCGTCGGGGTCGGCGAATTGGAAAAACAAATAAACGACCTCATTGCCAGGGTCGCCCTGAAACTCGCAGCAAAAGAAATGCTGAAAGACCTCAAGGCGGTTGACCTTTACAAAGACCCTGAATGGGCCAAGGCGAGGGCCGCTGCATGGGAACAGGAAAAAGCCAATGTCTTAAATAGGATAGCTAGTAAAATTAAATCCTGAATAAGACTCACTAAATTAAGCTAAACCCTACTTCCCAACCACCACCGTCCCCCTCCAATTCACGCCATCCACCAGCAACGTCAGCCTATAAACACCCGGCGCCAATCCCCCCAAATCCAACGGAAACCCCTGCCCCCGCAGCACCTCCCTACCCAGCACGTCCCAAACCACCACTGGCCCATCCAAATCCACCCCATCCGGCAATTTCGCCCAAACCAGCCCGCTCGTCGGGTTCGGGTACAGCACCCATTGCGGAGCAACCAAATCCGCTTCTTCCTCCACGGCATCAATCGGGTCTTCCACACAAATATTGTCCAGCAAAGCCTGGTACTTGGGCGCTGTTTCTAGGTACGGCGGTTGGAGGTCAATATCGTTCAGTACGCCCCAAGAGCCATAAACGCTTTCTTGCGGGCTGGCAAGGCTGAAATTGCCGAACATGCGGCTGCCCCAAGTACGTATGGTGTCGAGCATCTCATCGTAAAGCGCATAGATTTCGGGGCTGTACTGCGCATCCCACATGGCCTGCTGGTAGGGGTACGGGATGCCAAACACGTTGCCGACGAAGTGCTGCCCACCCTCGTAGTTGATGATTTTTTTGCCAAACAACTTGATATTGTTGTAGTCCTGCCAGAGCACAGGACGGAAGCCCGCCCAAGCGTTCCGGGCGTTTTCGATGATGTCAGTTGGGGTGCTGCTGGCGTTCAGGATGGGCTGGCCAGTGGCTTCGTGGTCAAGGCCGAGGTAGCTGGTCGGCGAGCCGTAGTCCCATTCGTCGGGGTCGAGTTGGGAGAGGATTTGCTCGTTGAGGTAATTGAAGCCCGCTTGCAGGCCGAGCACCCGTTTCACCCTCGTTTTTTCAGCGCCAAAGACCTCGTGCCAAATGCGAAAGGTGCTACCCGCCCGCATGGCCATCGCCCGACCGTAGTTGAGGTTGCTGGGGGCGTTGTCGGCGTTGTAGTGCGCTTGCGCAAAAATCCAGTTCCAGACTTCGTTGCTGTATTCGAGGTAAATGGTCAGGTCGGGGTCGAGTTGGTCACGGAACAGGGCGGCCATCTGCGCCACGTAGTTGCTGTCGGCGGCATGTGGCACGCAGAGCCAAACGTCTTTTTTCAGTTGGTTCGCCAGTTTTACCATCATCTCGTACGGCACGCCCGTTGCGGTGGAGTAGGTGAAATACGTGAGCGAACTGCGGTCTTCCCAATGCTCCACGGGGTTGCCGTTCGTATGCCCCCAGTCCATAAAGCGCAGCGCCTTGAACGGCCTTATTTTATCCAAAAACCCTTCGTAAAACGGCTCGGCGTCGAGGTCGGCCTGCTCGTCGGCGAGGCGCAGCAGGCGCACGTTGCGCACATGGTCGCCCGATTGCGAAGCGTTCACCATGAAAAAAATATTGCCCACCACGTCAACAGAGAACTGGATTCGGCCAGGCGCATTGCTCGTCACGGTCACGCCACCGCCCACCGAAAGCTCGCCCGTACCATCATAAAAGAGTACATAGGTTTCGCTGGGCGGCAAATTGGCACCCTCGCTCGAAATCACGTACCGCACCTTGTTCGGCACCCCGTTGGCTTGTTGCGGGATTTGCGTCGGGTAGCCGTCGTCGTCAAATTGAATCAATGCCAAGTTCCCGTTGTCCCAACAAAAACAATCGTCATTGAAGGCAATCGGCTCCGGGCGGACGTGCTTCATTAGATTTTTCAATGGCCGCTCTGGCACCCAGTCGGCGAAGCCGCTTAGGTTCGTGCCGATGGCGAGGTCGCATTGCTCTGGCTGCCAGCCGGGGCAGGTGTTGCTGTCTTTAGGGACGATGAGCTTGAAGTCGTCGCTGCAACCAGCATTGCTCGTGGCCCTGTAGATATACAGGCCAACGTCGAGGTTATGAAACTCGCTGCCGTTGGTAGGTGTGAGCGACACGCCGAACAGGTTAAACAACTCAAAATTTTCAGGATGGTCATTTATGCGGATGATGCCACCTGTGCCGTCGCAGTCGGCCTGTTTTACCAAGGAAAAACTGCTGAGGCAAGGGTAGCTTCCGTTTCCACTCCTTACTGTTATTGGGTAAACGGCGGTGTGCTCCAGCCCCGCTTGGTCGGTGACCGTCAGGCGCACGATGAGGTTGCCGAGGTCGGTGTAGGTATGCGATTGCGAAGCGCCCGTTGCCGAAGGCGAGCCATCGCCGAAGTTCCACTGGTAGGTGAGCGGGCCGCCTTCTGGGTCATAGCTGGCCGTGCCGTTGAGGGTTGCAGTGAAAGGCGCTTGGCCGTCGTTGTCGGGAATGCTGATGACGGCCACGGGCGGCAGGTCAATCGTCACGGAGCCGTCGGGGGCAGCGCAGGGGTAGCTGCTGGCAAGGCGGATTTCGTCCACCGAGCCGTTGCCGGGGTCGTTGCCGAGGTAGGTGACGGCGCTGCGGAACGTGAACGGCATAAACGTGCTTTGCGATAGAACGGGCGTGGGGCTGCCGTTGCCGAGTTGCATGGGATTGATGTAAAGATCTATGCCCGTGCCGTTGGGATTGAAGGTGAATTTTACGACGAAAAATGTAGCAGCGCCGATGCTCACTGGCACGGTGGTCGGGAAGTATGCGTCGCCGATGCGGAGCGTCCAACGGCGCTGGCCAGCCACGTCGCTTTGCCCTTCGAAATACCCGAACTCGACCTTCACGCCCGTGCAGTTGTCGCACCAAGGCAGGCCACTGCCATGCAGCCCAGCGAACACCGACTGGTTGTTGTTTTGGTCTTTGCGGAGCAATGCGCTCATCCAAAGCTCGCCGCCATTGGCCGCCGTGCCGATGCCCTCGTTGAACTCGCTGACAAATTCATCGAAAGGCCCGCCGTTGTTGGTGTTGAGGCGACGGCCAGCAGTGAGGTATGCTTTCCCGCCCGTTGCGAAGCGGCCAAGCGCCTGCAAACTGCCGAAGGCGAGGCTGCCCGTGCTGTTGCTGGTTTGGTAGCCGGGCAGGGTTTGGTCGTCGTTTTGGGTGAGCCAAGGCTCGGCCCAGCCTGCGCCGCCGTTCTGATCGTCGAGCGGGGCGGTGGCGGGGTAGTCGAAGCCATCGTAGGCGAGGTAGGTACAGGGTTGCGAAGCTGCAAGGAATGGGAGCAGAAGAAGGAGAATGGTGCGCATGTGGAATGGTTTGATTTGGGGCAAAAGTAGGGTTTTATGGCGTCCCGCCCCCAAACCCCTATTTTTCACACAAAAATGCCGTGAGTACCGTTATGGATGCCATATTTTGGATAAAGGCATCTTGGTATCTAAACAAAAAACAGGCGAATCCATTGTGACCGGTACGGGTACACCAAAATCCAAAACCTGCGGAATGCAGTACTGGGCGGCATTGGGATTGGTGTTGTTTTGCTCAGCCTAATCTCATGGTTTTGGGTGAAACGAATGCTGCAGCCCATTGCCGATAAAATCAAAAAAGCACGCTCCATTGGCGCAAAAAGCCTCAACCTACGGCTCGATGTAAAGAACGAGCACGACGAACTGGGGCAGATGGGGCTTGCCTTCAATGAGATGCTCGACCGCATCGAAAAGGCTTTCGTCACCCAACAGCAGTTTATTCGAAATGCTTCGCACGAGATGCGCACCCCATTGGCCGCCATTACCGCCGAAGCCGACCTTGCGCTGCTCAAAGAAAGGGAGTCCGATCAGTATAGAAAGTCCTTGGCGAGCATCCGTCAGCGCTCCGAGAACCTGAACCAACTCACGCACAAGCTCCTGGCTATGTCCCGGTTGGAATCCGAAAGCCTTTTGCCACAGCCCTGCGCCGCCGACGAGGCGCTTTTGTCGGCGGTCAAAAGCGTAAAAACGACCTACCCGGAAGGCGGTCAGTTAATCAGCCTCAACATCGAAGCCCCATCGGCCTTGGACTTGCAGGTGATTTGCGACCCGGCGATGTTGGAAACGGCCTACCTCAACCTGATTGAAAACGCCGTGAAATACGGCAACGAAAAAGAAGTGCAGGTGCGGCTGTTCAACGAGGTAGGCATGGTTTGCCTTGAGGTGGTGGACAAGGGCGACGGCATTGCGGAACAAGAAATGGAGCACTTGTTCAAGCCTTTTTACCGCAGCATCCAGCAACATGGCCAGCGCGGGAGCGGCATCGGACTTTCGCTCGTAAAGAGCAAAGCGGAAAAATATGGCGGCGAGGTTCGTATATGGTCACAGGCCGGGGTGGGCAGCAGGGTGCAGTTTGACCTGCCGGCCATGCTATTTGAAAAAATAACCTAAAAGCTAAAATTCTAATACCGTTCTTAATCTGTTCTTATGCCATTCTAAAACGGGCCCCTCACCTTTGCCCTAAAAAACAAAAAGAACAGATTATGTGTAAATTACCATCTAAATTTTACTTTTTCCCCGTTGCTTTTGCAATGCTTCTCTTGTCCAGTTGTGCGACCATCATGCCCGACCAAGTTGGCGTAAAGCGAACCTTTGGCAGGATACAAGACAACGTGCGGCAGCCCGGCGCTGTGGGCTTCAACCCATTCACTACTCGTGTCGTCCGGGTGCCCATCCGTACGATGAACCTGGCGATTGTGGAAAATCTCCCTTCGAGGGAAGGTTTGACCATTCGGTCAGAGAATTCCATCCTTTACCGGATACAGTCCAAGTCGGTGCCGCAGATTTTAAAAGAGACAGGCATGGATTATGAAGAAATGCTGATACTGCCGGTCTTCCGCTCCGCTGCTTCCGACATCTGCTCGAAGTACGATGCCAAAGACATGCACAGTTCGAAACGGGCAGAAATCGAGGAGGAGATCAAGAAGCGGCTCATAGAAGTCTGCGGCCCGAAAGGCTTTGTTATAGAGGCAGTACTGATGAAGAGCATCACGTTGCCTGCTGGGCTATCCAGGTCCATCGAGGCGAAATTAGAAGCAGAGCAGGATGCCCTTAGGATGCAGTTTGTGCTAGATCGCCAACGGCAGGAGGCACAGCGGCAAATCATTGATGCAGAGGGTGCCAAGGAAATCGCACGGATACAGGCAGAAGGCCAAAAAAACGCCGCCATCATTGATGCGGAAGCAAAGGCTAAGGGCGACGAATTGGAAGCGGAAGGCTTAAAACGAGCAAACGACCTCATCAACCAGAGCCTCACGCCCAACGTACTGAAATTCAAACAAATAGAGGCTTTTCTGATGCTATCCCAATCGCCCAACACCAAAGTCATTGTCACCGATGGAAAGACGCCCATGGTCAATTGGCTGGGCACTGAAGTGGGGGGCAATTAAACGAAGTATGACGCCTTATTTCGAAAATAGAGAGGGGTGGGGGGTGAAACGCCCCCCAAAGCCCACCCCAAAGAATCGCAGAAGCATGAGGAGCGAAAAATTGTGGTATCGTCAAGCTGCCAGGCATATTGAGAACCTCATGAAAAACATCCGCCCCGGCACCAAGTGATACCTCGGCAAGCCGAAAAAACTGGGGTTAGTGGCAATTGTCCGCCCAAAAACTAAATTGACTGGTAGTTGCCAAAGCAAACGGAAAAGCCGAACACCGTATCAAGAAGTAGGCAACAAAAGAATTTTAAAATGAACCGAAAAAAAATGATGCTTGGAATGCTCTTGATTGCAAGCATAATGTCCTCTTGCGACCTTGCTCAACAACAGGTAAAAGAACAATCAGACAAACTTATTTCGCAAACCAATGAACAGGTACAAAAAGTAATTGATGATTTGGGGTTGGTATATGTTGAAGAAGGCGCCCAAACTATCATAACTTATGACGAAGTAAATGCAGCACAACAGGCTTGGTGCGATGCTTTGGTGAAAATTGGCAAACTGAAAGAAGAGGGGGGCGATTACAAAGCATTTGCGACGCAAGTACTATCGGATGCTTACAATTACGACAATGGAAAGGTCTTTTTTAAACCAACCCTAGCCTTTGGCGAACAAACATTTAGAAACGACAAAAAGGGGGCATTGGCATACTTTGTCGGTGGCGACCCCGACTATCCTAATGACAAAGGGTTTGCGCTCACACCGTGGGTAAAGGCCCGTTATGACAATACAGGGGATAAAAATGAAGGCATCCAAATATATGGCTCGGTTGCGATTACCATGGGAAATGTATGGGTGACTGGCAAAGACGGCAAAGAAGTAATGGTTGATAAAACCTGGGTCTTTAAAAAAGGAAAGGACGGTAAATTGAGAATAATTGTCCATAAATCAGCGCTGCCATTCGCACCGCCAACAAATTAAACATTACTGGGTTGGGCTTTTTCCCAACCCTGATTTTAAACCATGGTGAAATCGATTCCTCCCCAATATGGCAAGGAGGGTAAAATCAAAATTATACCAGCGTACAATAAGCTGGAAACGTGACAAGCCGAGTTTCTTTAAACCAATTACCGGAGTTCCTAACCAAGTTTAGTGTTCAAAAGCCCTGTGACTGGCTGCCGTCAATCTTTCATGCGTTTTAGTTGTACGGCAGCCTTTTTTTATTTCCAGTTTTTACCATAAAAATAAAGTATATCTCCACACTGATGTTCGCTGTGTTGTTGGCAATCGGTGCAAATGCACAAAACACACGCATCAACGACGACAACCAGGTAGGCTGGTGGGCTTTTTTTTCAACCCTAAAGCTCAACGACCGATGGGGCATCCATGCGGAATACCAATGGCGGCGTGAAAATTTTGTGGCAGACTGGCAGCAGAGCCTGCTGCGGGTTGGCCTGAACTACCAGGCGTCGAAGTGCCTCCAGCTCCGCCTCGGTTATGCCTGGATTGAAACATTCCCGTATGGCGACATTCCCATCAATGCACTGGGCAGGGATTTCACGGAACACCGGGCATTCCAAATGGCAACCCTTACCGACAAACTGGGGCGGCTCGACCTCTCGCACCGCTTTATGCTCGAACAGCGCTGGATAGGGCGCTACACCAACCCTGAAAAGGAACGGGAGGACGATTATTTTTTCGTCAACCGGCTTCGTTACATGCTTCGCTTGCAGTGCCCCTTGCAGGGCCCCGCCCTCGAAGACAAGGAGTTTTATGCGGCCGCATACAATGAAGTTTTTGTTGGCTTTGGAAAAAACGTCAATGAAAATGTATTTGACCAAAACCGTATCGGGCTTTTGGTCGGCTACCGCCTCAACAAGGAAGCTCAAAACGAGGAGGAAGCCCAAGCGTATTTGAAAAATCTAAGAATAACGCTTGATTTTGTCATTGAAGAAATAATCCTGCACCATAATTTTGAAAAGGAAGTGCAATTGTTTCAGCTACTTCGCCTGGTGTCCCCAGAGACCAATGCCATACACCCCAATCGTTACAGGCAAACACTTGTGCAGATAGGGGCATATATTTGTCCAGAACCTGCATCAGTTCCGCAATTGGTTTCAGAACTATTTTTTAGGATGCAATCCATCCCAAACCCAATAATAAGGGCTATATATTTTCATCACGAAATTATTAGGATACACCCTTTTGTTGATGGGAATGGGCGAGTGGCAAGAATTGCAAAAAACTGGATGTTGATGTATGATTTGTATCCTCCCATTTTCATAAACGATGCTCCCCAAAAAAAGAATATATTGCTACGCTTGGAAACAGTTTTAGGGAACTTGCAAAAAAACCTACTATATGGAATAATTACACGGAACAGTTTTTTGAACAAGAACTTGACCGGCTATTGACAAATATCTCCTTGCTTTACGAAAGTGTAGATCTGATTGGCCTGAAAAGAGAGGAGCAGCAAGGAAAAAATAAATAAAACAGCAGTATGCTATAAAAAATCTGGTTCTTCGTGGTTTTGTGTGGGCAAACACCAAATATCCCCGAGCAATCGGGGCAGGGTTTGTAACCCCTCTTTTTAACAAGTGGCAGTATGAACCGCTGCTCACATGGTTGCGAATCAAGGGCGAATGGTAAAAGCAGCAGTAAAATGGTGCGCATATAGTGAGGTTTTATTGCGATACAGATAGGGAGAGGCGAATGCGCTGTTATGATGGTCAATCCTTCAATTCAAATTTGACGGGCAAGGTCTGCTGCACCCGGATGGGCCTGCCGCCGATTTTGCCGGGGTTCCAGTTGGGCATCTTGCGCACGATGCGGACGGCTTCTTCCGTACACCCCCCGCCGAGGCTGTCGAGGGCCTTCACGTCGGTGATTTGGCCGTTTCTTTGGATGACGAAACTGACCCGTACGATGCCTTCTATGCCCTTTTCGTGGGCAACTGGCGGGTACTTGATATTGTCGTAAATGAACCGGAGCATGGCCACCTCGCCGTTGGGGAAACTGGGCACTTGGTCTTGGGAAGTGTTGTACTCTGCGAAGATGGGCGGCGCTTCGGGTTGGGGCGGCGGGGTAGGGGCAGGCTCCTCGGCGGTGCTCGTATCGGGGCTTTCAGTGGTGTTGGTTGACTTGGTGGTGTCCGGCGGCACCACTGGGCTAAGTGGCTCCGTCACGGCCTTGTCTGCCTTGGGCCTTGGAGGGGCGTTGGGCCGTGGTTTTTTCTTGACGGGCTTGGGCTTTTCCGGTTCCACGGGCTGTACCACGGGCGGCTTTGGCAGCGGTTCGGTAAGGGTCACCTCGGTGTATTTCAGCTCCTCTACTTCCTCAAAATCATCGTTGAACAACTGCCGTATGTTCGGGAAGAGCAAAACCAAGAGCAGCAGGGAGACTGCCAAAAAAAACGCACCGACCAAGTGCTTGGGATAGCGTTTCCTAAGCAGGTAGGCACCGTAGCGCTTGTTGCGGTAGCGAAAGACGATGTCATCCCAGTCGGTTTGCTGGATGTCCAATGGCGCTTCGTCCGTCGCTTTATCCGTTTCTTTCAGGTCGCTCATGTTTTGCCTCAGTTTCGGCGGGGGGCAGCTTGTTTTGCCTTGGCTTCCCGCCAAAATTTGCCAAATGCGGTTGGTGTACGTGAAAACTTGATTTAAGATGGTTTGGTTGCTGGCACCGTTGTTCAACGTTTTTCCCGCTCCAAAATTGGGCGGCGGAACGGTTCGAGCTAAGAACGGGATAGCACCTTAGTTAGTCGCTCCATGCTCGTTGGACGCTAGGGCCAGCGTGGCAAAGCTAAGAAACTGTTTTAAAACCCTTCAACTGCCATAAAACGTCATCTTCCGGTGGCATACTGTGGCAAATTTAAAGCGATAGGAGCCGCTATCCCTTGAAAATCTTCCTTCGTCTTCCACTAGCATTCTGACATTTTCTGAATCGTCAGGGGTTTTAAAACAGTTTCCAAGGGATTGGCGATTATTGGATTGTTGGGAAAAATGACAGTCCGAAGTTTTCCTTCCAAAAACCGAATGATATACGCCAAAAACCGAAAAACCGGTTAGAGGGGACACCTTTTCCTGCAATTTTGCACCATCGGGCAAAATAAAAAAAGGAGTCCAGCAACCAGCCGTATGGAATTGGCATGTGAATTGAATACTGGAAACAGTCCCCCTTCTCATGCAATTCCCACCGCTATAGTTGATACACTTGAATCATTTGTCGCAATCCTCCATTGCTGCCTGATCATTGGTTCGTTATGGGCTTATTTGCCAATGTACCAACCAACCTTATGTTACTGCTTTCTACATAAAATTTGAAAAGCAACCAAATTTCATACAAGGACAAAAGCAATTGAACTGCTTGTCCAAGTAATGAAATTTTAAATTATTTAGATGACCATTAAATTCTCAGATGCAATGAAACAAACACTCCTTTCAGCATGCCTTGTGCTACTCGGCCATTTTGCCTTCACCCAGAACTGCGGCCAAGTAACTAATTTTACGGCGAACGCAGTCAACAACGGTAACGGTACCTCTACCTACAATTTTTCAGTGACGATCCAGGCAACCTCTGGCGGGAGTAAAAGTGTAAGGCTGACGATTGCATGCCCAGAACATATCTTCATTTCTAACCAATGCGAGGCATCAAACTCAACCGTGAGGGTCGTCAATTATGGGCCTTTCACGGTCAGCACCTGTAGTAGTGATGTTGATTTGACTTGGAGTGGACATTCCAATGCAACATGTGGGGGTACTACTTGTAATCCATTACAGGAGTTTGTGCAGCTTCCGGTCGAGCTTTCAGTATTTTCGGCTAAAAAGCAAGGCGCACAAGCTGTTTTGGCCTGGACTACGGCCTCCGAACAAGACAACGAAAAGTTCATAGTGGAAAGGAGCCTTGACGGCACCCATTTCGAGTCAATCGCTGAATTACCGGGCCGTGGGACAACGACGAGTGCGCAATCCTACAGTTTTGTGGATGAACGGCCCCTTCATGGCACCAACCTTTACCGACTAAAGCAGTTGGACTTCTCTGGCGACTTCAGCTACAGCGAAATCGTGGCGGTGAAAATGATAAAGGAAGGTGAAATACTTGCCTATCCGACACCTTTCGCCGAGCGCCTGACCCTAGATTTGCCGGAAAACCTCGACAGCGAGGAAAACCTGCTCACTATCTATAATTTGCACGGACAACTCGTTCACCAGCAATTGCTGCAAGGCTCGGGCAGCCAACAGCTCGAGCTTGGGGGCCTGAACCCGGGCCAGTATGTACTCTGCCTAACCTCAGGTGCGCATACGCAACGAATGAGCATTATCAAGCAATAACATCAACAAATTTTTATGCTTGCCGGGACATTCAGCGATGCTGGGCGTCCCGGCTTGTTTTTATACCTTTGGCACTTTCTTATCAAAACTGAGTGCCATGAGAGTTTTCGCAATCGCCTTTTTTGCCTTCGTTTTTGGTGCCTTCGCAATGGCGCAGGACACCTTCTCCATCGTCGCCGTGGACAGCCTCACAGGGGAGGTGGGCAGCGCCGGAGCATCCTGTATCAGTGCCGACAATTTGGAGCTTTACTTCCCCGACGACGACCCCGACTTCCTCGGCGACCTGTTGCCCGGCATCGGGGCCATCAACACCCAGTCATTTTACAATGCGACCAACCAAGAACTTGCCAACCAGGAGCGGGCCGCTGGAAGGACGCCGCAGGAGGTAATTGACTGGATGGCCGCCAACGATGCCGAGAACGATTCCAGCCAACGGCAATACGGCGTTGCTGCCCTCATCAACGGCCAGCCAATGGCCGCTGGCTTTACCGGGGCCAATTGTTTTGACTTTAAAAACCACGTGACCGGGCCAAACTATTCCATCCAAGGCAATATCCTCCTCGGCCAAGAAATCCTCGATTCGATGGAGGCCCGTTTCCTTGCCGCCGAGGCCAGTGGAAAGTGCCTCTCAGAACGCCTGATGGCCGCCATGCAGGGTGCCAAAGTGCCCGGCGCCGATACCCGCTGCCTGAACAACGGCACCTCGGCCATGTTCGCCTTCATCAAACTGGCCAAGCCCGACGACGACCCTGCCGACCCAACGCTGCGCCTTTTCGTTTCCTACAACCCCCTGGGCATCGAGCCGATAGATTCCTTGCAGGCGCTGTTCGATTTGGCCGCTCCTTGTTTTGTCAGTTTTACAAAGGAAAAAAGCAACGATTTTCAGTTCCAAATATCCCCAAACCCGACGAGCGGCATGTTCGGTTTTCAGTTTGCCGGTGCAATGCCCGTTGGGCTTCGCATGGAGGTCTTTGATTCAAGCGGCAGGTGCGTGTTCCAGCGACCCAGCGTATCGCCAGGTGAGCAGTTTTCCTTGGAAAACCCTGGCGTCTATATGGTCAAACTGATGGCTGCCGATGGGAAAACAGGCTGGAACAGGATAGTGGTGAGGGGAGAATAGTCGTCGAAACCGTTCATCAAGTTCTTTGCAAAAAAGCCGAAATTTGCCACGTTCAACAAGTGGCTTCTATCAAAAAAAGATTTACCTTGCCATAAAATTGTGCTGATATGGTCATTTTAGGAATAGAAAAAAAGCTTTTCACCATCGCCGAATACTTTGCCAAGGAGGACGAATCGGGTATCCGGCATGAATTCGATAACGGAACAATCACAGAAATGGCGGGCGGAATACTACCTCACAACGTCGTAAAAGGCGAAGTTTACACCAACATCAATATTGCTATCAAGAAGGCAAATATTCCTCACATGGCGCTCAACAGCGACACCAAAGTCCGCATCGAGTCCGCCAACAGGTTCGTGTACCCAGACATCACCATCAGCGACGGGACACCGGAATACTATATCACACCAGATGGAGCGACCCGCAGGGATACCATCATCAACCCCGTGCTGATTTTCGAGGTGCTTTCGGAGAATACCCGTGATTTTGACAACGGAGAGAAGTTCGACCTTTACTGCACGATTCCTGGCTTCAGGGAGTACGTCCTCATAGAGCCTGAGGCCTGTTGGGTAAAGTCCATGTACCTCCAAGACCCCGCCAATAACCTCTGGCGCAGGGAGGTGCTGACCGACCGCAATGCTGCGCTGACACTACATTCTTTGCAGCTTAGCCTCTCACTGGAGGAGCTTTATGCTGCCCTCGACAAATTGCCGAAATAACCGCCGAATGCCCGCAGTTTTTGTGCAAAAACCTTGCTCCTACTACCGCTTTGCTTCCATATCATCCATTCCGCAAACACAAGGTTGCCCACCCATGCCGCCCATGACACCAAAACATACTGAACCACAGGGTCTAAGTAGAAAAATTGCCCGAGCAATAGCTGGTAAACCCGTAGGCTCACCGCCGACAGCGTGAGGGCGTAGCTGCGCAACATCCAGCTTTTGTGCTTTGCAAACTGCCGCTTGCGGGCCGTGTCGAAGCCCTTCCAGGTGACCCACCACCAAAGCGGCGTCAGGATGAAAAAACTGGCCTGTGCGGCCCAGCCTCCATTGGCATGGAAGGCCATGATAAAACCGCTCGGCGCACTCACCAACAGCAGCAGCCCCACATAAATGCGCCCCGCATATCGGTGCAGTTTTGGCCATTTATGGAGTACATATTTTGGGAATAAAAACACACCACTTGCCAGTACAAACATGCTGCTGAATATATGCGCATAAAACGCCGCCCGGTAATAATCCAAATGAATAATATGCTGTTTGGTAATCAGGAAATCCACGTCCCATTTCCACGAAGTATATGGGGCAATTATCAGGATGAATTGGTAACTGAAAAACAGGATGGCGAGCGGCCAAAGAATGGTGGTGATTCGGCTTGTTGGCATTGTTGGAGGCTTGTAACTACTTAGCAGGGGGTGTTTTTTGGGGAAAAATTGAAAATTTTTCCCCAAAAAACACCCCAAAATGTGGGAGTAGAGAGAAAAAATGAAATTTTTTCTCTCTACTCCCACACCCACCTAGGTAGTTGCCGATGCTTGTAATTGATTGCTGTTCAATGATTTAACGCTGGCAGGATTTTAAGCCCTGCCAGCGTTCTACCTCGTTTATGGCCTCGCCCTTGAAGCCATCGCAGTATATTTGGTTTCGTTTAAATTACCCTTGCTGTCCAATGCAAAATAAGTGGTTTTTCCCGCTTTAAAATCAACCAACTTGTTGCCCTCAAAGCCATGTTCATAAACGTCTTTTTTCCAAACGTTTTTAAACTCGGTTTGCGAGATATTGCCAGTGGCATCAATCGTGCAGGTCAGGCTGTTTTCCATAGCTGAATGGGCTAGCCTGAAGCCCCTATTATTCCCCATTTTATCCTTGGTTCTTGGCAATATATTGCCTTTTAAATCATAGAGGATAAGGGAATAGCTGGCATATATCTCCTCATCAAATGGCCCTTGCGATTTGTAAACCACTGCCACCATTTGATGATTAGGATAAAACCTGGCCACAGGATAAAGTGTCGGCGGCCCCATTCGGCTCAATTTCCCAGCCATTGACGCTGGAATAAATTGGGTTGTTTTTAGGGCCGTTTTCTTGATGCTTTTTGCCGTTGGTTTTGATTTAATGTCCCGATAGGCTTGGTAGCCTTCCAAGTCGTTCAGCCCAATGGAATAAGGAAGTTCCACCTTTTTAAATTGGCTCAAAAATTCCAAAAAGGGCTCCTTTTTTTCATACTTCTCTATGGTTTTCGCTGGGATTGGCTTTTGGATAAAAGCCGAGGAAATAATGGCCAAACTCAATAGGCTGGCCATTGCGATAATGGATTTCATTTTCATTTTTCTATTGATTTTGTGTAACTATTTAGCAAAGGGTGTTTTTTTGGAAAAATTGAAAATTTTTCCAAAAAAACACCCCAAAATGTGGGAGTAGAGAGAAAAAATGAAATTTTTTCTCTCTACTCCCACACCCTCCTAAGTAGTTACGATTTTGTGACACTATTGTGCCCATTAATTAATGCCCTCTCACTCTCTCACCCTCTCACCCTCTCACCCTCTCCCTCTCCCTCTCCCTCTCCCTCTCCCTCTCCCTCTCCCTCTCCCCTCTCCCCTCTCCCCTCTCCCTCTCCCTCTCCCTCTCCCCTCTCCCCTCTCCCTCTCCCTCTCCCTCTCACCCTCTCACCCTCTCACCCTCTCACAGCTTCTCCACTTCAAACCCCTTCTCGCTCGCCTGCTTTCGCAGCGATTGCAGGATGGTGTTGCCAAGGTCGTCCTTGCTCAGCTGCTGGCTTTGCTGCTGCTCGATGTACTGTCGGCGCTGTGCATCCAACTGCTGCATTTGCTGCTGCACGGCTTCCCGCCGGGCGGTGATGGCCTGTATTTTCGCTTCCATTTCCTCGATGCTCAGGTTGCGCAGCGAGTCGGGCATTTCGGCCCGGTTTTCCACTACTTTTTTGTCTTTTTTGTAGGCATCCACCAGGTCCCAGTCTTCGGCCTTGTAGTTCTTGGAGGACTTGAAAGCGGAGCGTTCGGCGGCGTTGGCCTTGTCGTAGGCTGCGGCGTTGGTGTCCTGTGCATATTGGTTGTCCTTTTTCGACTTGCCCTTTTGCCCCATGGGGATATAGGTGTCGTTCAACTGGGCGTTCAGCGCATTGATTTGGTCGTCGTAGGGCGTCTGGATATAGACCGTTCGCTGGTCTTGGTTGATGCAGTTGTACTCGCCCTTGCCGGCTCTTGCACCTGCAAGCCATTGGCCTTCGATGCCCTCCTCACAGTTGCCGCAGTGGATGGTGTTCACGATGATGCCCCGCTCGACGGCATTTGCGCAAGCAGCACGAAAATCCACACGACCTTGTGTAAACGGCTCGTTTCCAGCCACATAGATGATACGAAGGCCCTCGCCCTGCCTCCAAGCCAGTTCTTCCAAGGAGGTTTTGATGGCTGCCCCGCAATACTCGTCGCCACCGTTGGTGGTGATGGCGAACAACTTCTCTGAAATCAGGTCCATGTCCGTCGTGAAGCCGGAAAGCTGGTTGATTTCAAAGCCCCGGCCATTGCTCCTGGTGGGGTTGCCATATTCGTAAAGCGCTACTTCGAGAGCGGGCATTTCGCCGTTCTTGCGCATCCGGTTCAGTTCGTTGAGGATTTTCCAGAGCTGCGATTTGGCCTGCTCGATGAGGCCGTCCATGGAGCCGGATGCGTCGAGCAACAACGCCACTTGGATGGAGTTGGGGCCAGCGGCGATGGGGGCTTGCATGGTGAAAGAAGCTGGCACTGGGTCAGCTGTCCGTGGGTTCACCGTGGCAGTAGCCCGAGCGATGATGCGCCCCGGCAAGCGCAGCAGCGATTTGTAGTGATTGGTGCCGAACCAGATGAACAGCCCAGCGGCGATGGCGATGGTGAATTGTTTTACAGTTAGCATTGTAAGAAATTAAGAAGGTTTAATGAGGTTTAGAAGGTTGAGTCAAGTGTGGCAAAAACCCTTTAACCCGCTGAACTTTCTAAACCTCATGCCCCAAATTTCTTCCTGAAAATTTTTGAAAAAAACCAATACTTGGCCAGCACGCCAACCCAATGGGTGAAAACGCCAAATGACTTGGTGAACGTGCTTTTCACAATGCTTTCTCTTTTTTCATTGAAAAATGGCGTGTGAAAAATGGCGTATCTTTCGCCCTCTTATTGTACGTAGCCACAAGGCGACGCCTCAAAATGGCTTTCAGGATTTTCAATTTTGAACGGTACGAAATGCCATTTTGAGGTGTCACCTTGTGGCGGCCATGTTGCCAAATAAATTTGGCAACTACTATCGCATGCCGCACTTCCGCCACATATTCCTCCTGTTCCTGCTCGTCCTGTCGAGCGGTGTTTTTGCGCAGCAGAAACCCAACGAAAAGTATAAGGCTGAGGAGAAGGTAATGAGCAAGAGCAAGTTCCAAAAACGGCGTGACTACCTCGGCGAGGCCCGTGCCATGCGGGAAAAGTCGCCCAAGCAGGCCGTGAAGCTGCTCGAAGAAGCATTGCTCTATGCCCGCAAGGACGAGGACACCCAGACCCAAGCCGCCGCCTACACCTTGCTCGGCAATATCTACGAGGACATCGGTCAGCCCGAACTGGCGCTCCAACGCTACCAACAGGCGCTGAACGCACTCGGCCCTTCCGACAAAAAATCCAAGACCCCCCCCTCGAAAAAGGAAGCGTTCGCCCCGAACACAGCCCCTATTCACCAGCGCATGGGGCAGATTTACCTTGGCCAAAAGGATGACAAAGCCGCTGCCACCAGCTTCCAAATCTGCATTGACAGGGCAACGGACGAAGGGCTTCGCCAACGCTGCGAACTTGGCCTGGCGGATGTGGAGCTACTGCGGGGCAATTCGAAGGCCTCCATCTCCCAGCTCGACAAGGTGGAGAAAAGCTATGCTTTGGACAGCGTGGGCGTGGCCAATGTCGAGGCACGGCGCTCCAATGCCTATATCCAGCAGAACGACTTCGAGAATGCCTCGCAATCGTACTTGAACTCTGTAAGAAACCTGCCCAAAGACGTTCCCGTGTCCAAAGATGACTACAAGGCCATCGAACAGGCGCAGACGCAATTGTTGGCCTACGACGCTGCCGACGTGGACGCCAAGGTGGACATTGCCAAGAAAAGCCCCGGAAAGGAGGAAGAGCCTGCCAGCAACGACGACCAGATTGCCAGCAACCTGAAAGTGGTCGCCGTTTACGAAGAAGAAAAACAATTGGCCGAGGCCGAGCGCTTCGTCGCCCGCTCGAAGGCACTGGTGAATGAAAGGACTGACGCTGCCCTGGCCGCCGAGGTCTTCAAGAAATCGGCGGAACTCAACCGCCGGAAAGGCAACCTGACCGCCGCTTTTTCGGACATGGAACGCTATGTTGCGGAGCGGGAAAAGGCCATTGCGCAAGCACAAGCCACGCTGGCCGAGCAGGTGGAAATCGTGAAGGGCCAAGGCCAGATTGACGTGCAGGAAAAGGACTACGACATCGAGGAGCGGGAGCGGGCGCTGCTCCAGACGCAGGTGAGCCGACAGCGCATGGTCATCGGGCTGCTATCAGTGCTGCTGCTCGCATCGCTGGTTTTCTTTTATTTCCTTCGGAAAAACATCCGGGAAAAACAGCGGGCGCACCAGCGTTTGCTGCTCAAGTCGCTGCGAACGCAGATGAACCCGCATTTCATCTTCAACGCACTGAACTCGGTGAACAGCTTCATCGCCCAAAGCGACGAGAAGGCGGCGAACAAGTACCTCGCCGAGTTCAGCCGCCTGATGCGCAAGGTGCTCGACCACTCGCAAAAGGACTTCATCCCCTTCGAGGAAGAGATGGAACTGAACGAGCTTTACCTGCGCTTGGAGCATTTCCGCTTCCGTGACCAATTTGAGTTCACGTTCGAGAACAAGGCCCATGCCCCCGACCTCGAAGTGCCGCCGATGCTCATCCAACCGTTCATCGAGAACGCCGTGTGGCATGGCCTGCGCTACAAAGAAGGCAAGGGCCACCTCAGCGTCAAGGTCAGCCAAGATGCCACCCATATCACCGTGACCATCGAGGACGACGGCATCGGGCGGGAGCGCTCGAAGGCCATCAAGACCGATGGCCAGCGCCGCCAGAAGAGCGCCGGATTGGAGAATGTGTCGAAGCGGATTGCGCTGATTAATGAGTTGTATGGGAAGCAGTACGAAATCAGCGTCAGCGATGCGGATGGGGCGGCGGGGGATGTAGGGACGAGGGTGACGATAAAAATTCCGGTGTAAACGGACGGGTGTTTACATCCTTTCGGACTTTTTTTACCTTCACATCTTATTTTTCACTAAAGTTTCTTTTATGAACTTCCAGATGTTCCTAAGCCGTGACCCCGAAGACATGAAAATTGCCCAGGCCGAATTTGATAAATTGACAGCCCGTTTTGAAAAGTTAGCGCCGGAACTGGGGAACGAAGAGAAGAACTGCTGAAAGTGCAGGAGCGATTGGTTGAGGAGGCCGACCCCGGTTATTTTTTCACGACCGACTGGGAAATAGACCTCGGCGTCTTTTTTGATACGGGCAAGACGCCCGCCCACTTCGATGAACTGGAGTTTTATGGCCTTTTGATTTTCTACTTCCATACCTTGAAGACGATTATGACTCAACGGCTCCTGAAAGTGGAGGAAAGGTTGGTTGCGGCTGCCGACGTTCAATTCTTTCATTTAAAAGACCTCGCCGAACAAGGCAATGCCGAGGCAAGGAAGGCGTATGAAGAATTGAAAAAGCTGCGTCCCGGAGGAGATAAGCCGTGATTGTTGCTTTGCGGTGTAAACGTCGGAAGGGCCACAACCCTTCCGACGTTAAAGCCACAACCCTCAACTCCGCACCGCCCCCCTAAAAACCACCACCCCCACCTCATTAGAAAGCAGGCCCACGGGCATCTTGACAAGGCCGACCATGCGCACGATATAGGTGCGCTGGGCGGTGTTCAAGCTTGGTAGCGTACCGGATTCGTGTGGAGATTGTCGGGCCAGCCAGGTTATTCGCTGGGCGTGGGGCTTTGATGGGCGTAAAACCTCGCAACCACGACCAAGCAAATAAGGGCAGCCACTCAAAAACACCAATTTTCCCACCATTTCCCTATCTTCCCGCCTCGAATATTCATCATTTATCATTCATCATTTATCATTCAAATACATGTCTAGACTTGCTAAAAAACTGATTGAAAAGGAGAAACAGGAACGTACCGGGACGCTCGACCTTGGAAACTGTGGGCTGACGGAATGGCCCGACCTCACTGAATTGCCTTGGCTACAGACATTGATACTCAGTAGCAGTTGGGTTGATTTCAATTTGGAAAAAAACGAAAGTCGACTCTTTAAAACTCAAAACAAAGGCGAAGAAAACCTACTTAAAAATCCATCGACTCTCCCTTTACCCAATAGCTTAACAAAATTAGTGGCCAAAAATCTGGGTATCACCGACATCCGATTTCTGGAAAACCTTACCAACCTCAAATTCCTTGATATCTCCAGAAACCAAATCAAAGACATCCGATTTCTGGAAAACCTTACCAACCTACTGTCTCTTAACTTCAACCACAACCAAATCGAAGACATCCGGTTTCTGGAAAACCTGACTAGTCTCCAGTCTCTTAACCTCGGCGACAACCAAATCAAAGACAACTGTTTTTGAAAACCTGACTAGCCTACAGTCCCTTAATCTCAGCATAAACCAAATCAAAGACATCCGATTTCTGGAAAATCTGACCAGCCTACAATTCTTACACACAACAATCGCGGAAGCTAGTCTTCAATCACTTGACCTTAGCTCCAACAAAGTAGCAGATATCCGTTTTCTGGAAAACCTGACTAGCCTACAATTCCTTAGACTCGGCAATAACAAAATCGGAAACATCCATTTTCTGGAAAACCTGACCAGCCTCAACTACCTTGACCTCAGCTTCAACCAAATTGCAGATATTGCTCCAATTTTACCTTTGATTGAAAAGGGAGTGACCGTGACGATGGAAAAATATGGCGATGGCATCCGTTTATATAATAATCCACTTACCAACCCACCGCCTGAAATAGTAAAACAAGGCAACGAAGCCGTCCTCGAATACTTCCGGCAAAAAGCAGCGACCGGAGCAGAGCCGCTACTCGAAGCCAAGCTCATTCTGCTGGGCGATGGCCGCTCCGGCAAGACCTCGCTGGCCAATCGGCTGCTCCGGCAGCCATTGCCGAAGGAGACCGACCGGACGGAGGGCGTGGACATCATCATTGGGGACTACCAGTTTCCGGTCGCTTCGGGCAGGCAGTTCCAACTCAATATCTGGGACTTCGCCGGGCAGGACAAGTACAAGCCGCTGCACCAGTTTTTCTATTCCGAGAGCAGCCTCTACGCCCTCGTGGCCGTGAGCGGCCAGAACACCACCGACTTCGATGATTGGCTGCAGACCGCCCAACTCTTCGGGGAGGGCAGCCCGCTGGTGGTGGTGCTGAACGAGTTCAAGGACGGCATCGGCATGGGCAGCTTCGACAAGGAGGAGTGGACGAAGCGCTTCCCCGACCTGATAAAGGCGGTGGTGCCCGTCAACCTGCTCAGCTCGCAACGGGAATTTGAAGCCCTGGAACACAAACTGCAATTGCTGGCGCAAGACCTGCCGCATACCCGCTACGAGTTCCCCAGCAATTGGGCGGCCATCCGGCGGGTACTGGAAAGCAGGCGGGACGAGAATTTCATTTCCATACAGGAGTACCTGCGGGTCTGTCGGGAAAACAAACTGCCGGAGCGGGAGAGTGCGCTGATACTGAGCAGCCTGTTGCACAAGGTCGGCGTCTGCCTCCATTACCAGCAGAGCGATTTGTTGAAGCAAATCGTCATCCTGAAAAACGAATGGGCCACGGGCGCCGTCTATCGCTTATTGGAAGACAAGACCGTGGTGGAGGGCAATTGCGGCTTCTTTGACCACGACGATATGCAGCGCATCTGGTCGGACGACGAATACGCCGACATGCGCCCGCAACTGCTCGAACTCATGCAGCAGTTCAAGATGGCCTATCCGCTGCCCAATGGCCATACCTTCGTCACGCCGCCGCTGCTGCCGCCTGCCCCGCCGGAGGATTGGGCATGGCCCGATGGGCAAAGTTTGACATTGTATATTGAGTACGAGTTCCTGCCCAAGGCGCTCCTGACGCAGTTCATCGTGAGCCGCCATGCCGATATTGACCGAGGCCGCAAGCTCGTCTGGCGCAACGGCGTGGTGCTTCGCTGGCCGGACGGCACCTTGGCCGAAGTGACCAAGACCAAGCTGCAAGGGAAAGATGCCTTTCACGTGCGCTCGCAAGGCCCCGACCGCCAAGGGCATGACGACCGTCATCCTGAAAACCTTCCGGGAACTGCACGGCGAGTACAAGGGCATCAAGCCGGAGGAAAAAGTGCCCTGCCCCTGCGAGGGGTGCAGCACAGGGAAGCACAAGCAGTATTATTTCAAATTTGAGTACCTCAAGCGGCGCTTGGAAAATGGCCGAAGCATCGTGGAATGCGAGGAGTCGCTGGAGGAAATTGATTTGTTGAAGCTGCTGGAAAACAATTTTGTGTTCGAGCGAATACAGAAGGGGCAGCCATTGCAATTGAAGGAAGGCATCAATGAACCGAACAAGGGCCATACGATTAAGATATTCTTGGCTTCCTCCGCCGAGCTTGCTCCTGAGCGGGAGAAAATCGAAATCGCCATCAATCGAAAGAACAAGGAATTACATGAGAGGGGGATATTCCTGCACCTTGCTTTGTGGGAAGATGGCCAGTGCATCGGCAAGTCCTTCCGCTCACAGGACAATTACAATGAGGAAGTGGCGGCCTGCGATGTTTTTGCGCTGCTGTTCTTTTCAAGGCTGGGTAAATTCTCGAAGGAGGAGTTTGATATTGCAAAAGGGCGCTTTGATGGGGATGAGCATCCTCGCATTTTGATATTTCAAAAAGATGTGGACTTGCCGAAAGGGATGAGTCGCCGAGATGCTGACAGTCTTTTTGATTTTAAAGATTATTTATCCGAGAAGGCACATTTTCCTTTTATGTTTGGAAACACCGATGCACTGCTGCGGTCGGTAGAGGCTTGCGTGGATGGGTTGGTGGCGGATGAGGGGTTTTTGGGGAAATTGGGTGGTAGGTGATTACTAGAGTTGGGCGTTTGTTTTATCTTTGGGGGATTTGCGTGCGTTGCGTAAGTCATTACGTTAGCTATAACACTTTTTGACACAATCTTACAATGGAAAATTGGCATGCAATATCTGAGCTATCTAATATTACTAACGACAATAGCTTTAAGCGTGATATTTTAGTTAAGCTTTCCACGTCAATTAAGAAACCCTTTTTCCCTAGCTCTGGAAATTACTTTGGCAGCAAACAAACCAAGTTGATAAAATATCATTTGACAGTATTGGGACTTGATAAAGGATTTTGGGTGTATGCAAACCGAATGAAAGAATATGAGAATGAATTTACTAACAAACAAAAATTGAAAGAAAACAAACATAAATGTAGGGAATGGATGTATGATATTCACTGGTATAAGGACAGCTTGACAGAATTGTATATGACTACAGAATTTCCAGTTGTGATTGAATGTGAATGGCAATATTCTAGACCCGGTGCTATGCACAAAACACCGTTTAGCGCTGTCAAATATGACTTTCAAAAATTACTAATTACGAACGCTAACTTAAAAGTTTTGATTTTTAAAAGTAGCTCGTTAAACAGTAAAGAATTTATTGAACTGGATAGCTATTTTAATAAAGCCATAAATATCTATCCTAACCATATTCCTAACTCAAATTTTCTTTTCATCTGTTTTATAAAGGGGGAAATATATTTCTGTGAAAAGAACAGCTAACCCCAGTTGGGCGTATGCCTTCCCAAATAGCCACACCCCAGTCTTTGAAAAGCCTACCGTTTAAGCAAAAGTTAAGCTAAGCGGCTCTTGCGGCGCAATCCACCCTCACAACTTCGCCCTCACCGGCCACCTTAGCCCCTTATGCTTGTTCAGCACCGCCTTCACCGAGCCTACCGACAGCGGCGATTCGTATCGCTATGGTAAAGCCCTAAGATGCCCACTCTTTGCCGAAACCATCGCTTGTAGTACCTTCGTGCCAATAGTTGTTGCGCCATGAAAAACTATATCTTCACCATTGCCGTCGTCCTCGCAGCCACCATCGCCGTACTGTTCCCGCAGTATTTCACCGAGGTGAATGGCTGGCCGCTGAAGAACCTCATCGTGCCGCTGCTGCAAATCATCATGTTCGGCATGGGCGCCACCATGAGCTGGCAGGACTTCCGCAACGTGGTGAAGATGCCCAAGGCCGTCATCATTGGCCTGCTCTGCCAGTTTACCATCATGCCTTTTGTGGGTTTTGGCTTGGCCACTGTCTTTCATTTCCCCCCAGAAATTGCCGCAGGCATCGTGCTCATCGGCTGCTCGCCGAGCGGGCTGGCCAGCAATGTGATGGCCTATATCGCCAAGGCAAACGTGGCGCTGTCCATCACGCTGACGACCATTGCCACGCTGCTTTCGCCCATCTTCACGCCTGCACTGATGAAGCTGCTGGCTGGGCAGTTCATCGAGATTGACTTTTGGACGATGGTCTGGGACATCGTGAAAATGGTCATCCTGCCCGTGATTGGTGGCCTCGCCGTCAACCAGCTTTTGGGCGAGCGGGGCGCTTGGCTCAAACGGTTGTTGCCCGTGCTGAGCATGGCGGGCATCGCCACCATCATCGTGGTGGTGACGGCTGCTGGGCGGGAGTCGCTGCTGAACGTCGGCTGGCTGATGGTGCTGGCCGTATTGCTGCACAATGGGCTGGGTTACCTGCTCGGCTACTGGAGCGCCCGCCTTTTCGGTTTGGACGAGCAAAGCTGCCGCACCGTGAGCATCGAGGTGGGGCTGCAAAATGCGGGCATCGCTTCGGGCATCGCACTGAAGCTCGGCAAAATCGCCACGATGGGCCTCGCCGCCGTGCTCTTCGGGCCGCTGATGAACTTCACGGGGTCGCTACTGGCGAACTGGTGGGGGAAGCGGCAGCCTATTAATTGATTGATTTAAGATTGCAGATTACATGATTTACGATTTAAGATTTGGGAGACCGAAAGTGCCAATAAATAAAGGGGTTTTGCAAATTAGCATGACCCCAATAAATCTAAAATCTGGAATCATGTAATCTGCAATCTTAAATCAAAAACCATGAATTAAAATCAACGATATGCCACCCATCACTGCCCTCATCATTGACGACGAACTCGACAGCCGCAGCACCCTGCGCAGCTACGTGGGCAGGTATTGCCCGCAGGTGCAGGTGGTGGGCGAGTGCGCCAATATCATCGAGGCACGGGCGGCCATCCTGAAACTGCGGCCACAGCTCATCTTCCTCGACATCGAGATGCCGCACGGCACGGCCTTCGACCTGCTGGAGCAGTTCGGGGAGCATATTGATTTTGAAATCATCTTTATCACGGCTTACAGCCAATATGCCGTGCAGGCGTTCAACTTGAGTGCGGCGCATTATTTATTGAAGCCCGTTGACATCGAGGAACTCGAAAAAGCCGTGGCGCATGTGGCCGTGCTGCTGTCGCAAAAGGAGCAACTGCTTCGGGCGAAAATCCTGCTGGAAAACATGGCCGCACAGAACACAGCGGGCCAAAACCGCAAGCTCGTGCTGCCGCTCTTGGAGGGCTTCGACGTGGTGCGCATGTCCGATGTGCTGTATTGCGAAGCGGAGGACAATTTCACCTGCTTCTATTTTATTGACGGTCGCAAGTCATTGATTTGTAGGCATTTGAAATACTACGAGCCGCTGCTGGAGCCGTTCGGCTTCTGCCGGGTTCACCGTTCGCATATCGTGAATTTGGAATACGTGAAGCGCTATATCAAGGGCAAGGGCGGCTCGGTCATCCTGGAAAACGGGCAGGAAATCATGGTGTCTAACCAGCGAAAGGACGAACTGGTGCGGAGAATCATGGAGGGCTAAAAAAGAAAAGCCGGGCGCTGTTGGCGTCCGGCTTTTCTTTATGACACTAAGCCAACTTACTTCACTATCAATTTTCCGGTGGCAATGCCTTTGCCAGCATCTTCAACTTTAAAGAAATAGACCCCGCTTGCCAAGCCTGTGCCGTCGAATTGGCAGCTCGTGCCCGTGAACGGTGTAGCGCTGACCGGGCGGCCCTGTTGGTCGAGAACGGTGAGCAGGCCGTTTCGTAGTTCGTGTCCTTTGAATCGGAAATTGGCGATGGCCTGCGTCGGGTTGGGGAACACCTCCATTTCAAGGCCCTTTACCAGGGTTTGTGTTGCGGAAACCTGCAAGAAGTCCACGCCGAGTGTGTGCAGCGTGCGGTTGGTCACGATGGCCTCATTGAAGTCGAAATAGATTTCAGCCTCGTTTTCGATGGTGGTGCCGAGTGGCAGCCCCGGTTTTTGGGCGATGCTGAACTTCACGAAACCATGCGAAAGCGCTTCGTTCACGTTGCTGTCAGGCAGCATGATGTTGTTAAAGATGAACCTTGCCACGCCCCGGTCGCCGAGCACAAAGCTCATCGGGTGGCTGCTGCCGAGCAGCTTGATGGAGGATGGGTCGAGCGTTTGCGGTAGCGAATCAATCACGAGGATGTTGAAGGCCGTATCGGTACCCGTGTTCTGGAACCGGATGAGGTAGTCGAGCGGCTGGCCCGGCTCGATGAAGCGCTGCTCGCCCACACCGAGGGGAAAGCCCGTTTTGTCGTTGGGGTCGTAGCTGCCGATATTGTCCTGGCAGTCAATGTCCTCGAAAGGCGCTTCGTCGGGCATCGGGAAGAGGTTGAAGAAGCCGTAGCTCATGGGCGTGAAGCCATCAGGGCATCCTTCAATCGTTGCGCTGGCAAAGGTTTCCAAAGGGTGATAGGCGGCTTCATCGGTTTCCAAGCGCCAGGTGGAGCCGTTGGCGGATACGGATACGGTTTGGGACTGGCCCGCAAGGAGTTGCACATCGTCCGTCATTTGAATCATGATGTCTTCGATGATGACGTAATCCACAGGCTCGTCCATGTCGTCGCCGATGTTGGTGATGGTGAAGACCACGTCATCGTTCACGCATTCGCCTGTCACGATCAGGTCGGCACCGCTCCAGAATGCATTTGGTTGTGCACAGGAAGAATCAGGATAGACATGGGCGCTGGTGCAGTGGGTCTGACCGAGGTTTGCATCACAGCTCACCACAAATTGGATACCGAAATACCCGCACTCACCCGGTGCCACGTTGCCAACGTTGAAGGTATAGGTGTTGCCGTTCACCGTAGCCCAGGGTATGCTGCTGGTCACGTTGGTGAAATAGGGGTCAAGCGTGACTTCCACGTAGGCGTTGGTGGCCGTAACGGTACCTTGGTTGCAATAGTTGACGATGTAGCCGCTTTGGAAACAACGGCGCAAAAACCAAGTGGAAAGGTTCACCTCCATTGCGGGGCAATCTTCCACTGCCTGCTCCGCAAAATTCACCGTGGAGGCTGCGTTCAGGGCTACGGTCACATTTGGAACCGTTGCCGTGCAGGTTGCCCATAGGTTGTTCTCTTGGACCACTGATACATCATAAGTGCCTGGCAATAAGAAGATTAGGTAGTTGCCTGTACCATCAGTATTGCCATAAAACGTACCATTGCTGCCAGTTGCTACCACCTTCCAATTGGCAAGCGGTGTGTCGCCGTTGGTTTGGGTGCAGGTTTCGTCTTGGTCGAAATAGACCTTTCCCCTGATGGATGAACTCAAGAATGCGCCATTGGCGCTTGTGCCGTTGACGTCGCCGACTTTGATGGCGGTGAAGTCAACACCTGTAATGTCGTTGGAGATGCTGTTTACGGTGATGCTCTCCGGGAAGGCCGACTCGAACGGGTTGCCGGGATTTGGGAAAGCGAAGTTGGCATCCACGAACCGCCAAGAGGTGTTGTTCGGAAAATTTGTAAAGAATCCGAGTATCACAGAACGCATGGCAGCTGTATCAGCGGCAGTCAGCGTACTTGACTTGTCAACATCGGCAGCGATGATTTTGTAGGGAGAATCGAGCAGTAAAGTGCCCTCTATATGTTTCCAGACGAGCACAACATCAAAGGTTGAAACCCCATTTAACGGCTGGTTATTATTAAAAGGACTTACCACGCCAGTGCTGCCTTCTGGGAATTCAAGTTCATAAACGCCATCGGAATTCGTGAGAACCGTTGGAACATCAATATTCCCGGAGAAGACCTCCACGCCGGGCACTGGAATGCCATCCTCGGTGGTGATGGTGCCTGACACCGTGTAGGTCTGCTGCGACCAGCCCAGTTGCAGGGTAGCAATGGCCAGCAGGAGCACGAGGCTCATTTTCATTTTTAGGCTTTTAAGTAGATTCGGACACATGGGACTAATATTTTAATAGGTTGAAAATCAATGGTTTAATGTCAAAAGAACCAAATGGCTTCGGTGCCGGGGGATTTTGGGTCCAGGGGGTCAAGTTTTTGGTTTTTAGGTTCTTGGTTTGTGGGCTTGGGTGGCGCTGTCGGCCATTTGATTCTTTTGACGTTACAAAAGTGTGGCAACAGTTGCTGGTGGGCAAAAACATTTTAACGGTTTTGTCTTTGATTATTCGACGCTATTGATTTATTTAATGCCTTTATTTACTGTATTAAATGGTCTATTTTTGTCTCTGAAATTTTGTTGAAGCGGCTTCGCAATTTTATTAAAAAAAAGCGATAAAACTCAAAGCAATGGAAAAATCAAGGCTTGTGCAATTGCTCCGCAGCTTTTCAAAGCTGGAAATGCGGGACTTTCGGCGATACCTGCAATCGCCCTATTTCAGCCGCCGGGCCGAGACGGCACTGCTTTTCGATTGGTTGGAAAAATACTTGAAAACTGGCAAGCCCGTGCCGGAAAAGGAGGCCGCCTACGCTGCCGCCTTCCCCAACGACCCATTCGACGACCATCGGCTGCGGATGTTGATGAGCCAATTGTACCAGATGGCGGGCCAGTTCTTAGCCGTACAGGCGTTCTTGGCGGATGGGGTGCAGCCACTCATGGCACTTGGGCAGGTATTGCGCAAGCGAAAATTGGCGGCGCATTTTGCCCAAACTGCTGCCGACATTGCGGAGCAACTCGAGATCCAGCCGCTCCGCAATGCCGATTTTTACCAAACCAAGTACTTGGCTACACTCGAAAAATACCGCACCTCCTTCGACCTGCGGGAGGTGAACGCCCAGCAATTGCAGGCGTTTTCCGACGAACTTGATACCGCCTTCCTGGCCCGCAAGCTCTGGCAAGCCTGTTTCCTGCTCTCGCACGAGGCTGTCTCCAACACCAGCTACGACTTTGGCCTGCTCGATGATGCCCTCGGTTTTGCGGAGCAAAGCAAGGCAATTGAAACTCCCGCCATCGCCATCTACTATTATTGCTACCGGGCACTTACGAACCCCGATGCGCCTGCTTTTTTTCAAAAATTCAAATCGCTGGTGTTGCAGCATGGTGGGCTATTCCCTATTGAAGAGGTGAGCGATTTGTACATCCTCGCCATCAATTTTTGCATCAGGCGCTACAATGCGGGCAATCCGGCTTACCTAAGCGACCAGTTCGATTTTTATAAAAACGGACTTCGGCTAGGCTACTTCCTTACAGACGGCGAACTCAGCCGCTACACTTACCAGAACGCCGTGACCAGCGGCCTCGTCATGCGGGAGTTTGAGTGGGTGGAGCGGTTCATCCATGTGTATCGTGAAAAATTGGCGTTGCCCTATCAGGAAAGTGTCTTTAGCTTCAACCTTGCACGCCTTGCCTACGAGCGCAAGCAGTACGATACTGCGCTGCCCCTCTTGCAAAAGGCCGAGTACAAAGACCTGCTGCTCAACCTTGCCGCCAAGACTCTGCAGTTGAAAATCTATTTCGAATTGGTTGAGACCGACCTGCTGGAAGCGCATTTGGTGGCCTTCAAGACCTTTTTGCGGCGAAAAAAGGAGCTGGGGTATCACCGGGAAAATTACCTGAACACCATTCAGTTTGCCAGGAAACTGTTGGAGACGAACCCTTTCGACAAGGAAGCAAGAGCCTTGCTACGGTCTGAGATAGAAGAAGCTAAGAATATTGGCGAGAAAGAATGGCTTTTGGGCAGGTTTGAGTCAGGTGTCACTGCTTGACAGAGGCCATGCCGTTGCGCAGCAGGGAAGAAAATATTGACATGCCCTGCATTTCCGGTGACATCATTGAATTGGCTTTAGTGTTCGTTTTCGCACTAGAAGCTGTATTTACTTCCGGCTTCACGTTTTCAACTGGCCTAATGGGCAGGTCAATGCAAAACGACGTGCCGCATTCCGTTTGTGGAACCACCGAAATTTCACCACCTAAGCTGTTGACAATCTTTTTGCAGGAGGCAAGCCCTACGCCTGAGCCATCGTACTCCGATTTGGCGTGGAGTTTTTCGAACACTTTGAATACACGATCCTGGTGCTCTTCTGGTATCCCGATGCCATTGTCCTTGACGATGAGCCGATGTGTCTGGGCATCTGTTTGTTGATATCGGACTTCAACCTTCAATGGAATGTCCCTCCTTCGAAATTTGATGGAGTTGCCAATCAGGTTTTGGAACAATCGCATAAGCTGGGTTTCTGAGCATTGCAATTTGGGCAAGTTGTCCATTTCAACCGTTGAGCAGGTCTCCTGGATTTGGGATTGCAGGTTGGCGATAGCCTTGGTAAGCGCCTTGTTTAAATCAACTTCCTCTACTTTGCCCACCGTGGACCCAGACTTTGCATACTCCATCAGGTCGTTCAGCATTTTGTCCATTCTTTTGGCGCCGTCGGTCACATAATCGAGGTATTCCTTGGATGCGTCATCGAGTTGGTTGCCAAGCCGCTTGTTCAGTATGGCAGAATAGGAATATATCATCCTGAGCGGTTCTTTTAGGTCATGGGTGGCAGCATAGGCAAATTCTTCCAGTTCCCGGTTCTTATCCTTCAACAGCTGTTCGGCTTCACGAAGTGCTTCTGCTTTCTGTGTGGCTATGTTCCTGCTGGCCTCCAGTTCCTTGGTTAGTTGCTCGCTGGCATATATGAACAGATAAACTATCAAACTCACCGAACCAAAAAGGAGGAGGTAGCTCGCCAAATAATAGGAATGGTCAAAATTGGCCAATTGGTCCCTGAAAATGGTGGGCCCACCCGGTTCCAATTGGTATTGATAGATGGTAAACCCAAAGAGGCCCAAAAGCCAAGCTATGCCTGAACCCCTGCCAGCGAGCATCGCTGCAAAGAGTGGCGCAATCATCAGCCACAATAAGTTGTCGGAATACAAGCCACCTGTCCGGTTCACCGACTCGCCCACTATTATTGCATAAATGAGTGCAACCATATTGCCGCCGATGACCAAGTTGCCGGTTCGTCGGAAGAGCATCAAAGATAAGACAGTGAAAACCAGTCCCCATTCGATATTAGGCACTTGTGCGGAGCGCTCGGTCAGCAGTGCCATGGAGGCACAAGCCAAGCAAATAATGATAATGATGAGGTGGAAGAAAAGAAATAATTGTGCCCTTCTGTAGGGAAGGGTAGAATGCTTTAGCTTTTCGTGTATAAAAGCATTGTCAAAGGCCGCTATTGTCTTTAAAAGTAGTTGTCTCAAAACCATTGTCCAAGTGTTTGTTGTTTTGGCAAGTTCAAAACACATGCCATTTTGCAAAACATCTGACACTCGAAATTAACAACCCATTACTCCTAAAGACATAACAAAATCAGCGCAATTTTTTTCGTTAGCTACAATTCCCTGCTAATTTGCACAATTGGCTGGTGGTTAAAGAAATTTGCAACATCATCCATCAAGGCAGTCCCGCAATGCCCCATGCCCATCTCCATTTCCTCAATGTTGTTGAACAACAAGCGGGTAATGACGGCGTAGGGTGCAGGCTCGCTTGGCATAGGTGTGCCGATTCCTTGCTCCACAATGACTTTTTGCAGGCCCATTGGATTGAGCAGGTGGTCAATCATGGGGAGGTGTTTTGTTCTGAAATATTCAAGGTCAAAACGAATGTCGTTGGCATTCGGATAATAAATGGATACGCTAATCATGGCATCGAGAATTTTGTGGTTCGAGGTCAATGGAAGGTTTGCGCCTTCACTAACCCATCGCAAATTCAGGGTGTTTGTCCTGCATTTGTAGCATTATTTCGCATTCAAGGCATTGATTTATATCAAGCCTTGTAACTCGGCGAGTAGGCCACAGCCATTGTCACAGAAATACCTTGGCCAGTTATTTGATCAATAAAATTTTTACCCAAAACAGCTACCATAGTTGGTCAATGACCTTTGTGTTACTCAACAGGTGAAAAAAATCTTGGAAACTATATAGCCAATGCCTTGCATCTTTCCCAGCCTGCCCATACATTGTCCCCTGATACTCCTCCCCTCTTACACAGTCAGACGAGAATGAACCACGAGCGATTTTTAGACTATTTGCGATACGAGAAAAGGTTTTCACCGCACACCCTTACGGCTTACGAATCCGATTTGGGTCAATTCGTTGAGTTCCTGCAAAACAGTTTTGAACTGACCGACCCTTCCCTCATCCGGCACACCCACGTGCGCTCTTGGATGGTTGACCTCATGGAGAAGGGCAACGTGCCCCGCAGCGTGAACCGAAAGTTGTCTTGCCTGAAATCGTTTTTTAAGTTCCTGCGCAAACAAGGAGAAATCACTGCCAATCCAATGCTCAAGGTAATCCCGCCCAAGACTGGCAAGCGGCTGCCAGAATTCGTGCCGGAGAGGAGCATGTCGCTCCTATTCGAGCAGGTGGATTTTGGAGAAGGACAAAGTGGGCTGCGAAACAAGCTTGTGATGGAGGTGCTTTACTGCACGGGCGTCCGCCAATCGGAACTAATTGGTCTCAAAACAGCAGACGTTGATTTTATCGCCAATAATATTAAGGTGTACGGCAAAGGTGGGAAAGAGCGGCTGATTCCCGTTGCAAGGCATTTGGCCGAATTGATGGAGCGGTACATTGTCCAGCGCCGTGCTGTTTATCCGGGAAATGAGGTTCCTAATCTGATTTTAACAGACAAGGGGCAACCACTCACGCCTGGATTCGTTTACAATCTAGTGAAAAAGTACCTTTCGCTCGTGACGACGCAAGAAAAACGAAGTCCGCACGTGCTTCGGCATAGTTTTGCCACGCACTTGTCCAATGGGGGGGCTGACTTAAACGCTATCAAAGAACTATTGGGGCATTCCAGCCTTGCTTCCACGCAGGTGTACACGCACAACTCTATTGAAAAGCTGAGGAAAGTCTATCAGCAGGCACATCCTAAAGCAGAAACTTCATAGTCTGCAGTTCGCCATTTGGCAGTCAGTTTTTAGGTTTTCAGTCATGAAGTCTTTTTTGCGTTCGCCACAACACTGACTAGACAACTACAAAATGACTGCCAACTGCCAACTGCAGGTTTACAATAAGCCCAACGGTGCTACCCTGTGCCGAAACGAATGGGCTACAATGGAACCATAATGTTTAACCTATCAATTTTGATGTCTATGAAAATTCACACAGAAGCGGTTCAGTTCAAAGCTGACCAGAAGTTGCACGATTATATCGCTAAGAAAATGGAGAAACTGACAACCTACTTTGACCGAATAATCAATGTCGAGGTAAAGCTTCGGCTGGAAAATTCAGGCCAAGTGAAGGATAAGGTGGCTGAGATTCAGCTCCAAGTGCCGGGTCAGACCCTTTTCGCCAAAGAAACGAACAAGACTTTCGAGCAATCAATAGATGGTGCCGTGGACAACCTCCGGAGGCAATTAACTAAATATAAAGATAAACTGCGAGAGCAGACGCCAGCATAATGCCTAAAACAGGGTAAAAATTGGGCTTGCCAATCCGGTTTCGGGGGCAAGCCCAATTTTTTTTGCCGAATCCTATCATGCAACGAACTTTTTTTTAAAATCAACCTGTTCTTGGGTTTGCAAATTGGAACATAGCGCTTACTTTTGCGCCTCCAAAAAAAAAGAACAAAAAGAAAGGATAAAATTTTCTTTTTTTCTCCAAACCGCTATCTTTGCGGGCGCTTTTGAAAAAGCGGCCTTTGGGCAAAAAAGTTCATTGCATGTACGGGGATTTATTCGGATAAATTTCCAACCATAAGCCAGTGTAGCTCAGTTGGTAGAGCAGCTGATTTGTAATCAGCTGGTCGGGGGTTCGAGTCCCTCCACTGGCTCATTGTGATTGCGGATTTTGAGATTGCGGATTGCGGATCAGGATGCTGCTTTACGCACGAATCCACTTCCAATAGCCAAATCAGTGTTGGGAATGCTATTCGGAAAGGCCAGTTGAGCGCCAATCCGAATTCCGAAATCATAAATCCGAAACCAAAAAGGGGGTGCGCCGAAGTTGGAGAGACGGGGCAGACTGTAAATCTGTTGCTTTACTGCTGAATAGGTTCGAATCCTATCACCCCCACACTTGAAGGATTGAAGGATTGAAGGATTGAAGAGGCTAGCTCGGAATGCCTTCAATCCTTTCAATATTCAATCCTTCAATCCTTGAAATATGCGGGAGTAGCTCAGTTGGTAGAGCATCAGCCTTCCAAGCTGAGGGTCGCGGGTTCGAGTCTCGTCTCCCGCTCTAAAAATCAGGTTGAGTTGCTTGCTTGAATGGCTCTTTGGGTAAAAAACAACCATTGTTTTGAAACCATTTAGCCATCTCAGCATAAAACCAACTCGGTAAGGCCAATGTAGCTCAGGGGTAGAGCACTTCCATGGTAAGGAAGGGGTCGGGGGTTCGATTCCCTTCATTGGCTCAAAGTAAGCAGCCTCATCGAGGAAGAATCGAACCCTAGACGTTAGGCATGTTTGCAGAATCAGAAACTCCTTAACTCAATAATTTTTTAAATTAAATTCTCCGATGGCAAAAGAAACATTTAAGAGGACCAAGCCGCACGTAAATATCGGTACGATCGGCCACGTTGACCACGGCAAGACTACACTGACCGCTGCCATCACGTATGTACTAGCGGAACAAGGTCTTGCTCAAAAGAAAGATTACGATTCAATTGACGCCGCTCCTGAAGAAAAAGAGCGTGGTATCACCATCAACACTGCACACGTTGAGTATGAAACCAAGAAGCGTCACTATGCACACGTTGACTGCCCAGGCCACGCCGACTATGTGAAGAACATGGTAACGGGTGCTGCCCAGATGGACGGTGCCATCATTGTAGTGGCTGCCACAGACGGCCCAATGCCACAAACCCGTGAGCACATCCTGCTCGCTCGCCAGGTAGGTGTACCTGCACTGGTTGTGTTTATGAATAAAGTTGACCTTGTTGACGACCCAGAAATGTTGGAGCTCGTTGAGATGGAAATGCGTGACCTTCTTGCCGCATACCACTTCGACGGCAACAAGACCCCGGTTATCCAGGGTTCTGCCCTCAAGGGTCTCTCTGGCGATGAAGAAGGCGTGAAGCAAATCATGGCCCTCATGAACGCCGTTGACGAATGGATTCCAGAACCAGTTCGTGCCGTTGACAAAGACTTCTTGATGCCAATTGAGGACGTATTCTCTATCACAGGTCGTGGTACTGTTGCCACTGGCCGTATCGAGCGTGGCGTCATCAACGTTGGTGACCCTGTCGAAATCATTGGTATGATGGCTGCTGACCAGAAGCCGCTGACTTCTACCGTTACAGGTGTGGAGATGTTCCGCAAACTGCTTGACCGTGGTGAAGCAGGTGACAACGCTGGTCTCCTCCTCCGTGGTATTGACAAAGATGCCATCCGTCGTGGTATGGTTATCTGCAAGCCAGGCTCCGTGAAGCCCCACTTGGAGTTCAAGTGCGAGGTTTATGTACTTGGCAAAGATGAAGGTGGCCGCCACACGCCATTCTTCAATGGCTACCGCCCACAGTTTTACTTCCGTACAACGGACGTTACTGGTGACTGTGCCCTGCCAGAAGGTGTTGAAATGGTAATGCCTGGCGATAACGTATCGCTGACGGTAAAGCTCATCAACCCAATCGCAATGGAAAAAGGTCTCCGCTTCGCTATCCGTGAAGGTGGCCGTACAGTTGGTGCAGGTCAAGTGACTGAGATTATTAAGTAATCCGGGAGCACTCCCAGTTTACTTTGAAATAAATAAAGTTAAGTGCCCTGTAAATGGGCGCTTAACTTTTCTGCACTTATAGCGTAGGTAGTTGTTTGAATTGTTCTGGTGGTCGAGTGGTCTGAAATATCATGCTGGCTCAAGCTCATCAATCCAATTCAATACCCCAACCGACTTGAAATACGGGCGTAGCTCAAGTGGTAGAGCGACGGTCTCCAAAACCGTAGGCTGAGGGTTCGAGTCCTTCCGCCCGTGCCATGTTAACGTTGTTTGGCCAACGGTTGACCAATTGCTTTAGCAGAAAGTCACCAGCAGCCTTCAAACCATTTACCGTTCAAAATGGATAAGATAAAACTTTACTTTCAAGAAAGCTACAACGAATTGATGACAAAGGTAACTTGGCCAACTTGGCCAAACCTCCAGAGCACTACCGTCGTGGTTTTGATTGGATTGTTGCTGTTTACGCTTTGTGTTTTCATCATGGACTCTGCTTCGAAGGGTCTGATGGATGGCCTTATCTACAAGATGAGAGGCTAATCAAATCGTAGCCTGTTTTATTCTATTGAGGAATTAGCCAAACGAACAGTTCATGACTGAAGATAAAAAATGGTACTCCCTCCGGGTAATCAGTGGCAAGGAGAAGAAAATCAAAGAGCGTGTTGAGCTTGAAATAAAGCGCAACGGCTGGGATACCTTCATCTTCCAGGTCATCGTGCCTACCGAAAAGGTCTATAAGATTAGGACCGGAAAAAAGGTGATTTCAGAGCGGAACATCCTTCCTGGCTATATTTTGATAGAGGCCGAGCCCACTAGGTTTTCGGGTGAAGTCGTACAGGCGATAGCCAATGTTCAAAACGTTATCCATTTCCTTGGAAAGAACACCCCAATACCGATGCTTACGTCCGAGGCAAACCGTTTGCTTGGCAAGGTGGACGAGTCAAAGGATGCAGGAGAGCAAATGTTGGAGCCGTTCCTCGTAGGAGAGACGGTGAAAATCATAGATGGCCCATTCGCTGACTTCATTGGCGATGTACAAGAGGTCAACGAAGAAAAGAAAAAGCTGAAGGTAATCGTGAAGATTTTTGGTCGAGGCACCGAAGTCGAACTGAACTTCATGCAAGTTGAAAAAACGCAGTAAATAATGATGAATGATGAATGATAAATGATGAATCAGCTTCCCGTCATTTATTATTCATCATTTATCATTCATCATTAAATACAGATGGCAAAAGAAGTCGAATTTCTCATCAAACTGCAGGCGAAAGGTGGCCAAGCCAACCCTTCCCCGCCAATTGGTCCAGCACTCGGTTCAAAGGGCGTCAATATCATGGAGTTCTGCAAGCGTTTCAACGCTGACACGCAGGATAGGATGGGCAAAATATTGCCAGTTCAAATCTCCGTTTTTAAGGACAAGACCTTTGAGTACGTCATCAAGACTGCTCCAGCTGCTATCCAGTTAAAGGAAATTGCCAAGTTGAAGAGTGGTTCCCCGGAGCCAAACCGCAACAAGGTAGGTAAAGTGACCTGGGATCAAGTACGTACCATCGCAGAAGACAAAATGTCCGACCTAAACTGCTTTTCCATTGATGCAGCAATGCGGATGGTGGCAGGCACGGCCCGTAGCATGGGCCTGAAGGTGGAAGGCGGTACACCGCCAGCACAATAAAAGGATTGAATGAAGGAAGGATTGAAGGATTGAATTGCTTCAAGGGTATTCAATCCTTCAATCATCCACCCCTTCAATCCTTTCAAAGCAGGGAGCCTTGGCAGTAAAGACTGAAAAGGCGCTAATTACCTCACAATTTTTCTTTAAAATGTCAAGAGTTCCTAAAAAGAGAAAAGCTGTTGATAAAAAAGTTGACAGCGCAAAGCTCCACACGCTGGACGAGGCCATGGCTATCGTCAAAGATGTGAACACGACCAAGTTCGATGCTTCTGTGGACGTCCATGTCCGCCTCGGCATTGACCCCCGTAAGGCTGACCAAGCCATCAGGGGCACCGCCAACCTTCCTCACGGTACCGGTAAAACCAAGCGTGTACTCGTTTTCTGTACGCCTGACAAGGAGCAGGAAGCCAAAGCTGCCGGTGCAGACCATGTCGGTCTCGACGAATTGCTCACAAAAATTTTGGGTGGCTGGACGGATTTCGATGTAGCTGTTGCAACGCCAACTGTCATGGCACAGGTTGGTAAAGTAGCTCGTGTTCTCGGTCCACGTGGCCTCATGCCCAATCCAAAAACGGGTACCGTGACCATGGATTTGGCCACTGCTATTACTGATGTGAAGGGCGGTAAGGTTGCTTTTCGTGTGGACAAGTATGGTATCATCCACTCCTCGGTTGGCCGCGTATCTTTCACGCCCAACAAGTTGGTGGACAACGCCAACGAGCTTATCCATACCCTTATCAAGATGAAGCCGTCCTCTGCAAAAGGTATTTACCTGAAATCCATCACGGTGGCCAGCACCATGAGCCCGGGCATCAAAGTTGACGCTAAATCAATTCGTTAATTCCTGCTTTTGGCCAGGCAGCTAAAAGCCAATGGCCAGTAGCCAAAATCATATAAAGAATGACCAGGGAAGAAAAAACGGCTGCGATTGAGGAACTTAAGGAGAAAATCTCCAATTCCTCGTTTTTTTACCTCGCAGACTCTTCTGCGATGACAGTCGCTCAAGTAAACGTGCTCCGCCGCCAATTGAACGAGCAGGGCATGACCATGAAGGTGGTTAAAAACACCCTCACCCGCAAGGCACTCGAAGGTGCTTCTACTGACAGCACCAACTTCGAGGGGCTTTACGAAACTTTGACTGGCCCAACAGCTATCATCTTTACAGAAATAGCCAATGCGCCTGCAAAAATCATCAAAGCATTTCGCAAGGAAAAGGATACGGAGAAGCCGCAGTTGAAAGCTGCGTACATTGATTCCGCTATCTATATCGGCGACGACCAGCTCGATGCACTCGTCAATCTCAAATCTAAAGAGGATTTGCTGGGCGAACTCATCGGCCTGCTCAACTCGCCAATGTCGAGCCTCCTTTCTCAGCTTGCCTCTGGCGGTCAAAACGTCATGGGCTTGTTGAAAACGCTCGAAGAAAGAGGGTAAAAAGATATCGAGGTATGAGGTTTGAAGGTATGATAGTAAAATACCGATGCCTCAAACATTCCTCCATACCTTATACCTTCATACCTAAATTTGGCTTCCAAGCTTCGCACATAGTTTCTTAAAAAATTAAAACGTAAAAAAATGGCTGATTTGAAAGCGCTTGCTGAACAGTTAGTTGGCCTCACCATCAAAGAGGTGACTGAACTGACTGGCATTATGGAAAATGATTATGGCATTAAGCCTGCTGCTGCTGCAGTGGCTGTTGCTGCTGGCCCTGCTGCTGCTGGTCCTGCCGCTGTTGCTGAACAAACTGAATTTGATGTGATTTTGACTTCTGCCGGTGCTGCTAAATTGCAAGTAGTGAAGGCTGTTAAAGATGCCCTCGGTTTGGGCCTCGTAGAAGCAAAAGCATTGGTAGATGCTGCTCCTGGTCCAGTGAAGCAGGGCGTTTCCAAAGACGAAGCTGGCAAGCTTAAAGCTCTTCTGGAAGAAGCCGGCGCACAAGTGGAACTGAAGTAAGCTGATACCCGGTAAGAAACCGGGCTATTAGCAAAGCAGTTATTTACTAATCCAATTCAATGTTTAGTTACAACTTTTTTGCTACATAGCATTTTTAGTACAGGAGGCTTAACTAATCTACGCAGGTAGATTGGTTAAGCCTATTGTCGTTTCTTGTGTTGTTATACTGCCCCTCTCGTAAAAAAGAAGGCAGTTTTTTGAGATGTTTTCTATTGAGCCACAGCGGATAAGGTAACGAAGGGCATCGGGTTCATGTAAACTAAAAATATGCCATTCATTATTACACATTGTCCATCCGGTATAATTGAATGCGGCTGTGACCGCAACTCCATCACAAATTAATTTTTTGTAAATATGGCATCACTTCCAAATGTCAGTGTCACTGAAACAGGTAGGTTGAGCTTTGGCAAAATCAAATTGCCTTCTGAGCATCCGGACCTGCTGGAAATCCAATTGAAGTCCTTCCAAGAGTTCTTCCAATTGGAAACAACGCCGGAAAACAGGGGCAATGAAGGGCTTTACAAGGTTTTCAAAGAAAATTTCCCCATTACCGACGCCCGGAACATCTTCGTTCTGGAGTTCCTTGATTATTACGTGGACCCTCCTCGCTACACCATCGAAGAGTGTATGCAGCGTGGCCTTACTTATAGCGTTCCCCTCAAGGCAAAGCTCCGCTTGTCTTGCAATGACGTGGAGCACGTGGACTTCGAAACCATCGTGCAGGACGTGTTCCTTGGGAACATCCCCTATATGACGCCGAAAGGTACCTTCGTCATCAACGGTGCCGAGCGCGTAGTGGTGTCACAGTTGCACCGCTCACCGGGCGTGTTCTTTGGTCAAAACTACCACCCCAATGGTACAGCCATTTACTCCGCAAGGGTTATCCCATTTAAGGGCGCTTGGATGGAGTTTGCCACGGATATCAACAACGTAATGTATGCGTACATTGACCGGAAGAAGAAATTCCCGGTAACGACGCTGCTCCGTTCCATCGGCTTCGACAACGACAAGGCCATCCTTGACTTGTTCAACCTCGCCGACGAAATCGCCAACACCAGGGCCAACGTGGAAGCTGCCATTGGTCGCAAACTCGCTGCCCGTGTGCTCCGCTCTTGGACGGAAGACTTCGTGGATGAGGACACTCGTGAGGTAGTAACCATCGAGCGTAACGAAATCATTCTTGAGCGTGATGTCATCTTGGATGAAGACAATATCGAGCAGGTCATCAACTCTGGCCTTGCTACCATCATCCTTCAACGGGAGGACATCGAGGAGGATTACACCATTATATACAACACCCTCCAGAAAGACCCGACCAGCTCCGAAATGGAGGCCGTTAACTACATATACCGTCAGCTTCGAGGCGCCGAGCCACCAGATGACGAGACGGCTCGCGGTATCATTGACAAACTCTTCTTCTCCGACAAACGCTACAACCTCGGTGAGGTGGGCCGCTACAAAATCAACCGCAAGTTGGGCATGGAAACCTCGCTTGAGACCTTGGTTTTGACCAAAGAAGACATTATCGCCATTGTGAAATACTTGGTTCGCCTGATGAACCAACGTGCGGAGATTGACGATATTGACCACCTCAGCAACCGCCGTGTGCGCACAGTGGGCGAGCAACTCTACGCCCAGTTCGGCGTGGGTCTTGCCCGTATGGCACGTACCATCCGGGAGCGCATGAACGTGCGTGACAACGAGGTATTTACCCCGATTGACTTGATCAACGCAAGGACTTTGTCCTCCGTTATCAACTCCTTCTTCGGTACCAGCCAGCTCTCACAGTTCCTCGACCAAACAAATCCACTTTCTGAGATTACCCACAAGCGCCGTATTTCGGCACTTGGCCCCGGTGGTCTTAGCCGTGAGCGTGCAGGCTTCGAGGTTCGTGACGTTCACTACTCCCACTATGGCCGCCTTTGCACTATCGAGACGCCGGAAGGCCCGAACATCGGTCTCATTTCGACGCTATGCGTACATGCGAAAGTGAACAAAATGGGCTTCCTCGAAACACCATACCGCAAGGTGAACAACGGTGTCGTTGACATCTACCACGCAGCCCAGTACTTGTCAGCCGAAGCGGAGGACAACCTGAAAGTAGCCCAGGCCAACGCTCCATTCGATGCGGAGGGTCGTTTCCTCTTGGACAAAATCAAATCGAGGGAGCATGGCGATTTCCCGGTACTTTCGCCAGATGAAATCGAGTACATGGACGTAGCGCCGAACCAAATCGTGGGCGTGTCTGCTTCCATGATTCCTTTCCTCGAAAACGATGACGCCAACCGTGCCTTGATGGGCTCGAACATGCAACGTCAGGCCGTACCGCTCATCCGCCCAACGGCCCCAATCGTGGGCACTGGTCTGGAAGGCAAAGTAGCCCGTGACTCACGCATGCTCATCAACGCCGAAGGCGATGGGGTAGTAGAGTACGTGGATGCCACTGAAATTGTCATCCGATACGACCGTACCGAGAACGAGCAGCTGGTTTCATTCGAAGACAACCGCAAGACTTATAAACTCACGAAGTTCCTACGTACCAACCAGGCAACTTGCGTGAACCTGAAACCCATCGTTCGCAAGGGCCAGCGGGTGAACAAAGGTGAAATCCTTTGCGATGGCTACGCTACCGACAAAGGCGAATTGGCACTCGGCCAAAACCTGAAAGTGGCATTCATGCCCTGGAAGGGTTACAACTTTGAGGATGCTATCGTGTTGTCTGAGCGGGTAGTTCGGGAAGACGTGTTTACCAGCGTTCACATCGAATCCTTTGAAATGGACGTTCGGGACACTAAATTGGGCGAGGAGGAACTCACCAACGACATCCCGAACGTGAGCGAAGACGCCACCAAAGACCTTGACGAAAACGGTATCATCCGTATCGGCGCTTGGGTGAAGGAAGGCGACATCCTCATCGGTAAGATTACGCCCAAAGGCGAAACTGACCCGACGCCGGAAGAGAAACTTCTTCGTGCCATCTTCGGCGACAAGGCAGGTGACGTAAAGGACGCTTCGCTCAAAGTTCCACCATCCATCAGCGGCGTGGTGATTGATAAGCAATTGTTCGCCCGTGCGAAAAAGAGCAATGTCCAGAAGACACAGGAGACGGAGGTGCTGAAAAAGCTCGACGATAACCACGCCATCGCCACCAACGAGTTGAAGACCATTTTGATTGATAAACTCTTGGTCTTGGTGAAGGATAAAACGTCGCAGGGTGTGAGGAGCATCTACAGCGAGAGCATGATTCCAAAAGGAACGAAGTTCACGCAGGAATTGCTCCGCACGATGGAGTTCACCCAACTCGACTACAGCGGCTGGACGAATGACGATTCCATCAACGAATTGATTGCCAGGCTGCTGCATAACTACAGCATCAAGCTGAACGAAGAGGTAGGCCGTTACAAGCGGGAGAAGTTCAACATCAGCATTGGCGACGAGCTTCCTGCTGGCGTACTGAAACTCGCCAAGGTTTACATCGCCAAGAAGCGTAAGTTGAAAGTAGGCGACAAGCTTGCAGGCCGCCACGGTAACAAAGGTATCGTTTCTCGTATCGTGCGCTTGGAGGATATGCCGTTCACCGAAGATGGCGAACCCGTTGACGTGGTGCTCAACCCACTTGGTGTACCTTCGAGGATGAACCTCGGCCAAATCCTTGAAACGGTACTTGGCTGGGCTGGTCAGAAACTGGGTGTCCGCTACGCAACGCCGATTTTCGACGGTGCAAGCCGGGATGAAATCGAAGAGTTCATCCAAGATGCGGGCCTTCCGTCGCTTGGTCAGACTTGGCTGCAGGACGGTGAAACTGGCGACCGTTTCCACCAACAAGCCACGGTGGGTGTCATCTACATCTTGAAGCTCAGCCACATGGTTGACGACAAGATGCACGCACGTTCAATCGGCCCATACTCACTTATCACTCAACAGCCGTTGGGTGGTAAAGCGCAGTTCGGTGGTCAACGCTTTGGTGAGATGGAGGTTTGGGCGCTCGAAGCATTCGGTGCTGCGCACATCCTCCAAGAGTTGCTCACGCTCAAGTCGGATGACATTTCTGGCCGTGCCAAAGCTTACGAGGCCATCGTTAAGGGCGATGTGCTGCCAGAGCCTAATATCCCTGAGTCGTTCAACGTACTCGTCCACGAATTGCGTGGTCTGGCATTGGATATCAAGTTTGAATAATTTAATTGTCATTTGTCATTAGACATTAGTCATTGGAAGCTGTGGCAAACCCACAATGACCAATGACTAATGACCAATGACCAATTGAATAGAATATGTCTTTCAAAAAGAATTTTGCAGCCCCCGGCTCCAATTTCGATTCAATAACCATCAGCCTGACTTCTCCGGACGACATCCTGGAGCGCAGCTACGGCGAGGTGTTGAAACCAGAGACCATCAACTACCGCTCCTACAAGCCGGAGCGTGATGGCCTTTTCTGCGAGCGCATCTTTGGTCCCGTCAAGGACTACGAATGCTATTGCGGCAAGTATAAGCGTATCCGTTACAAGGGCATCGTTTGTGACCGTTGCGGTGTGGAAGTGACCGAGAAAAAGGTTCGCCGGGAGCGCATGGGCCACATCAAATTGGTTGTTCCCGTGGTACATATCTGGTTCTTCAAATCATTGCCCAACAAAATTGGCTACCTGCTTGGCCTCTCTTCCAAGAAGCTCGAAAGCGTGATTTACTACGAGCGCTACGTGGTACTCCAGTGGGGTGCCGCTGTGCGCCCAGACAACGCCGACGAGGAGCAAGCGCTGCTGTCGGAAGAGGAGTACATGGACATCATGGACACCCTGCCGCAGGACAACCAGCAGTTGGATGATTCAGACCCGAACAAGTTCATCGCCCGCATGGGTGCAGAGGCTGTACGTGACCTGCTCAACAGTCTTGACCTCGACCAACTCAGCTACGACCTGCGCCACCAGGCTGCCAACGAAACCAGCCAGCAGCGCAAGAGCGAGGCACTCAAGCGCCTCCGTGTCGTAGAGGCGTTCCGTAATGCGCAGACCCGCATGGAGAACCGCCCAGAGTGGATGATTATCCAGTACCTGCCCGTTGTTCCACCAGAACTTCGCCCGTTGGTGCCGTTGGATGGTGGTCGCTTCGCAAGCTCCGACTTGAACGACCTCTACCGCCGGGTTATCATTCGCAACAACCGCTTGAAGCGTCTGCTCGAAATCAAGGCACCTGAGGTGATTTTGAGGAACGAGAAAAGGATGCTCCAAGAGGCCGTTGACTCGCTGTTCGACAACAGCCGCAAGTCCAACGCCGTGAAGGCCGAGGGTGGCCGGGCGCTCAAGTCGCTCTCCGATATCCTCAAAGGCAAGCAGGGCCGTTTCCGTCAGAACCTCTTGGGTAAGCGTGTTGACTATTCTGGCCGTTCGGTCATCGTGGTAGGCCCGACCCTCAAGCTGCATGAATGCGGTTTGCCCAAGGGTATGGCTGCCGAGTTGTTCAAGCCGTTCATCATCCGCAAGCTCATCGAGCGAGGCGTGGTGAAGACGGTAAAATCGGCGAAAAAACTCGTTGACCGCAAGGACAACGTGATTTGGGACATCCTCGAAAACATCTTGAAGGGACACCCCGTGCTCCTCAACCGTGCCCCAACGCTCCACCGTCTGTCCATTCAGGCGTTTCAGCCAAGGCTCGTGGAGGGCAAGGCCATCCAGCTTCACCCGCTGGTTTGCGGTGCCTTCAACGCCGACTTCGACGGTGACCAAATGGCCGTACACGTTCCGTTGAGCCAAGGTGCCATTTTGGAGGCGCAGTTGCTCATGCTTTCTTCGCACAACATGCTCAACCCACAGGACGGCTCGCCCGTCACGCTGCCATCGCAGGACATGGTGTTGGGTCTGTACTATATTACCAAGGCCAAGAAATCGCTGGGCGATTTCGTGGTGAAAGGGGAGGGGGGCAAGTTCTACTCTGCCGAGGAAGTTCGCATTGCCTTCAACGAAGGCAAGCTCGAACTCCACGCCCCTATCAAGTGCCGTTGCCTGGTGGAAAATGAGAAAGGCGAATTGGTGCTTAAAGTGATTGATACCACTTGTGGCAGGGTACTTTTCAACGAAGCCGTGCCAGAAGGAGTACCTTTCATCAACGAACTGCTCACCAAGCGGAACTTGAAGAAGATCATCTCCGAAATCTTGCGCCGCACCAACTTCGCTGCTACTGCCGAATTCCTTGACCAAGCCAAAGAACTTGGCTTCACATGGGCGTTCCGTGGCGGTCTTTCGTTCAACCTTGGTGACCTTATCACGCCAACCATCAAGGAGCGCATCCTCAACCAGGCGCAATCTGAGGTGGATGAGGTTTGGGACAACTACAACATGGGTCTTATTACGTTCAATGAGCGGTACAACCAAATCATTGATAAATGGACCTACGCCGACAACCGTATCACCGATGCGCTGATGAAAGAGCTTTCGACGCACAAGCAGGGATTCAACTCTGTGTTCATGATGCTCGACTCTGGTGCCCGTGGTTCCAAACAGCAGATTAAGCAGCTTTGCGGCCTCAGGGGTCTCATGGCCAAGCCGAAGAAATCCGGCGACTCTGGTGGGGCCATCATCGAAAACCCCATCCTTGCCAACTTCGTGGACGGCCTCTCGGTACTCGAATACTTCATCTCGACGCACGGTGCCCGTAAGGGCCTTGCGGATACGGCCTTGAAAACGGCTGACGCAGGTTACCTGACCCGTCGTCTCGTGGACGTATCACAAGATGTGGTCATCATCGAAGAGGACTGTGACACGTTGCGTGGTATTTCGACGCAAGCGCTCAAGGACAACGAAAAGGTCATTGACCCGCTGTCCAACAGGATTGTAGGCCGCTTCACGCTGCACGATATTTACCACCCGGTTTCGGACGAACTCATCCTGAAGGCGGGCGAGTACATCACCGAAAACCATTCTAAGTACATCGAAGACGCTGGCATCGAAGAAGTGACGATCCGCTCGGTGCTAACATGCGAAACCAAGCGTGGCGTTTGCACGAAGTGCTACGGCAAAAACCTCGCAACGGGCCGTGTGACCGAACGGGGCGACGCCGTGGGCATCATTGCTGCGCAATCCATCGGTGAGCCGGGCACACAGCTGACACTGCGTACCTTCCACGTGGGTGGTATCGCATCTGTGACCAAGTCTGAAAGTGAAATCACCGCCAAGTTCGATGGCAAAATCGAGTTCGACGCTATCCGTGTCACCACTTACAAGGACAACGACGGCAACCTGACCGATGTGGTGCTATCCCGTACGGGTGAAATCCGTATCACGGACGAGGAAGGCAAGCGCCAATTCTCTTCGCACCACATTCCTTATGGTGCAACGCTGCACATAAAGGATGGCCAAGCCATTGCGAAGGGCGATATGATTTGCGAATGGGATCCGTTCAACGCCATGATCATCTCCGAATTCAACGGTATTGCGCAGTTCGACAGCATCGAGGAAGGTGTCACTTTCCGTATGGAGCGTGACGACCAGACGGGCTACTCCGAGAAGGTCATCATCGAGAGCAAGAACAAGAAAAAAGTGCCGGCCATCTCCATCATAAGCCCAGACGGGGAAGAACTCCGCCGATACAGCTTGCCAGTGGGTGCGTATATCTCCATCGAGGACAACCAAGATGTGAAATCGGGTCAGAAAATCGTGAAGATTCCACGTAAACTGGGTAAAATCCAGGACATCACGGGTGGTCTCCCACGTGTAACGGAGCTTTTCGAGGCCCGGAACCCATCCAACCCGGCGGTCGTTTCCGAGATTGACGGCGAGGTAATCTTCGGTAAAATCAAGCGGGGCAACCAAGAGGTCACCGTGAAATCAAAAGACGGCCAAATCCACCGCTACCTGATTCCGCTTTCAAAGCACGTACTCGTGCAAGAGGGTGACTTCGTGCGGGCCGGCACATCGCTGTCGGATGGTACTACTTCACCGAAGGACATCTTGGCCATCAAAGGCCCATTTGCGGTGCAGTCTTACCTCGTGAACGGCGTACAGGAAGTTTACCGCTCGCAGGGTATCGCCATCAACGACAAGCACATCGAAGTAATCGTGCGCCAGATGATGCGCCGGGTGACCATCGCCGACCCAGGCGACACCACCTTCCTCGAAAGCGAGGCTGTGGAGAAATGGGAGTTCCTGGAGCAGAACGACTGGATCTACGATAAAAAGGTCATCACCGACGCTGGCGAAAGCAACCGCTTGAAGGCTGGCCAGTTGGTGAACCTGCGCCAAATCAGGGAAGAAAACTCCTACCTGAAGCGCAACGACCGCAAGCTCGTGGTCTATCGTGACGCCGTGGCCGCTACCTCCAGTTCCATGCTGCAAGGTATCACCCGCTCGTCGTTGGGTACGGAATCATGGATTTCGGCAGCGTCGTTCCAAGAGACAACCAAGGTACTCAGCACCGCCGCCATCGAGGCCAAGCCGGATATGCTATACGGCCTGAAAGAGAACGTCATCGTGGGCAAGCGTATCCCGGCAGGTACGGGCATGCGCAAGTTCGACGACCTCTTCGTGACCAGCATGGAGTCGCACAAATCCTTCAAGGATCGCCGTGCGCTCATGGAAGAGGAGGAGTACGACGAGGCTTACGGAGAGTGATTTTAAGTAACTTCGAATGGTGAGTTCTGAGTTTCGAATGAGCGCAAAGCGTTGTTATTCAATGCTTTGTCAATATTCAAGACTTAGACTAATTTCGAGGGCATACTTACAAGGATAAAGTGAAACATAGGCTACAGCTTAAACTGGCTTTTGTTTTGCTTAACATAGGATATTAACAGATGACAGAAGCCCTTCCTGCGAAAGCGGGAGGGGCTTTGTTGTTTTCCTACTCACCACACCAACCTCAACCCCACCTCATCATCCCCCGTGCTCGCCTTTTTCGCATCCCGGTCGTAGGTACGGGCGGCATAAGGCTCGTTGTCCCAGCCGCCGCCACGGATGACCCTGCGGTTGTCGTTGCCTTCGAGCCAGGCGGAGCCGTCTGCTGGAGCGCCCTCGTAGTCGGGGTGCCATAGGTCTTCGCACCATTCGGCCACGTTGCCGGACATGTTGTAGAGGCCAAGTCCATTTGCTTTCATCATGAACACGTCTACGGTGCGGCCACGGGTCTCACCTTTTACCACGAACTTCCTTTCGGGCAGGTCTTCCGAGTTGAAATTGAAATTGGTGGTCATGGCGATATTGGTGCCATCGCCGAAGCGGTTGTCCTTGCCGGCCTGCCGGGCGGCGTACTCCCATTCGGCCTCCGTGGGCATGCGGTAGCTGCCGCCCGTCATGCGGTTCAGTTTTTTGATGAAATCCTGTGCAGCGTTCCAACTGACCTGCTCCACGGGGCAGAGGTCGCAGTCGTCGAAGCGGCTGGGGTTCTTTCGCTCGCCCATGACGGCAGACCAAAGCGCCTGGGTCACCTCGAAGCGGCTGATGTTGAAGTCCGCAACCTTCACCTCGTGCGAAGGCTCGGCAGCGGCGGCGCAGCCGGTGGTCTCCAATTTCAGGCTGCAGCCCATCTTGAAGGTGCCGCTCTTCACTTTTACCATGGTTGATGCAAGCCATCTGATGGGGTCTTCCTTGGCCATCACTTTGTTGTCCCAACGGACCTCGTCCACTGTAGGTGGGTCGGCGACCGTTGAATTGGGACTGGTAGCCGGTACACCTGACGGGTTCGCAGTGCCGCCCGATGGATTTGTAGCACCTTGTTTTTCGCCGCTCACGGGTTGGCCACCGCCTACCGCCGTTGTGGGCTTGTCCTGCCCAGCTGGCGTACTGGTCCCATTGCCACCATCACCCTGCGATTGAGCTTCCGACTGTCCCGTTCCTGGGCCTGGCGGGGTTGTATTATCGCTTGCTTCCCGACTACTTGTTGGCTGCGATGGCTCCGAAGTGTCCGTTGGCTTGATGTTGTGCGTTTGGCGGTACACCGTGATGATGGAATCCAGATTGGTGCCGTCGGGTAGGGCTTTTTTTGCCAATTCCCTTACTTGGGCATCAAATTCACTGTGCTCGTATTTTGCCAAAAAACCAATGAGCATTTCTGGCGAGCCGTTCCTTACGGCTTCGTCAAAATCACGGCGTGCTGCTTGCCCGGTACTATCCCCATCGCCCTGAAGAAACGGTGATTTTTTGGCCACAACAGCCAAATCGCAAGCAAGACAAGAATGGTGGCCATAGCTACCTTTATCCAGGTTTTTTTCTTGGGCGGCTGCTTGCCGCCACCCGGCTTTGGTGGGCTGGTGAGCATGAACAAGATGCCAGCTTTGCGCAGCGTATGGTCGCCAGCCTCCTCCGGCACGGCCTCGGTCACGACGTTGACGACTCGCTCCAGCACGATGTCCTTTTTGCGGTCTTTGCCGTCTTCGTAAACGATGAGGGAGATGATGAGTGCCAGCGGGTAGGTGCCGATTTCCAGTGGTTTTACGAAAAAAGTCCACTCCGTGAACTCGTCCTGTACGAGGAACTGCTCCGGCGTGGAGCGGCTGGTAATTTCAAAATACTCGCCGTCGCCCTCTTCGTCCACGATTTTCACCTCCATGTTTTTCGACACCTTAAGGGCCTCAATCACCACATCCACGGTGGTGTCGAGCTTGTCCTTCAGCAGTTCTTCGAGGTAGGCCACCCGTACGATGCACTTCGACTTTTTCTGGTGCTGCATCTTGTCCGGTATGCGGTATAGCACACTGCCCATATTGGCTTTTTTGGCCGTTTCCACCGAGAAATCGCTCTCCTGAAGGCCACTGAAAAAGCTGAGTATATCGTCACGGAGCTTGTCGTATTGGAGCGTTGCCTGCTCGTTGGAAACCACGTTCTTGATACGTTGGGAATCAATTTCATTGAGCCTTGCCCGCAGTTGCAACAGGGCATTGAATTTGGGCACGTCGGCGGGCAGGTGCTTCTCCAACTCGGCGAGGGCAACCTCCATTCCCTCGTCGGTTACAAGTGCCCGAAGTGTTTGTTTCAACTTGGTCAAGTCGAGCATAATAGTATGTTAGGTGGTAACTATTTAGCATTTAGTGTTTTTGGGGGAAAATTTTCAATTTTCCCCCAAAAACACCCTGAAATCATGGGAGGAGAGAAAGAAAATAAAATTTTTCTCTTTCCTCCATACCCTACTAAATAGTCACGTTAGGTGTTTGTTTAAGAAGAACTTTTGATGGGATTGGAGGTAAATTTAGCTGTTTTGGGTGAATTCTATCTTTTATTCCTAATTTTTATTGAAGGTTACCATTTGGTTCGAATCATTTTTGAAACAAATAGAACTCCTCCCCGGCCTTTCCTTTACCTTTGTCCGCCCTTTTCCAAACCGGGGGCCATTCAATGGACATACAGACCTTCCGACAGCGCTTCAAGGAACTTGACGAAACGGAGCGCACCATCCTCAAGCTGCTGGCCATCGTCTATGAGCCAATCAACCAGACCGCAATGGTCAACCTGCTGCGGGAGTGCGACATCCGCACCGACCGGGGCAACTACCTCCAAGGACCACAGGTGAAGGAATACCGGGAACTGCTAGATGCGGGCGGCTGGCTACACATCAACCTAAAGCTGGAGATGAAGGTGGCCGACAAATTCCGGGAACTGGTAATGCGCATGGCAGTCATCGACAAGGACTTCAAGAGCCATGTACGGCACATACAGAAGGTGCTGCCCTACCGGGAGTGGATGTGGGGGCCACGCAACTTCGAGGTCTGCATCAGGGAATTACGAATCGCCCTGTACGAAGGCAACGTGAAGCGAGTGGAAGAGGTTATCGCCGACGTGGAGCGTTACCACAAGGAGGCTTGGGCCAGTTCCGATTTTTTCAGGAACTTTTTCACGCCCTTCAATGCCGAATGGCTGGCTACTTTTCCCGATGTCATTCAAGGCATGGCGTTGCACCAGCTCATCTCACAGGCCGTCAACGACCTTTCGCCCGCCGACGAGTACCTCCAATTTTGCGAAGCAAACAAATGGCTGTCTGACAAGGAAAAGCAAAAATCTGTCATCAGCATCTTGGTGCTTTACCACACCCTTAGGGGCAATTTCGATGAGGCGCTAAGGCTGGCCGAGGCTGACTCCCAAACGGGCTTGAACCGCTATGGGCGCATGGCCATCCCGCTTTATTTTAAGGGGCAACACAAATTGGCGGGCGACTACTTGGAGGAATCCGTGCGTCAGTTCCGCAAAGATGTAGGGCTGCGAAAGGGCACCTTGCCCAATTTCCAAGGTATTGTGCACATACTCGCCGTCTTGAGGCAAAGAGACAAGGAGTACCTGAATTCGGCACTTAAACTGGTGGAAGAGACCATACAAAGTCCTTATTCCAACCTTTTCTCCTACCTGAAATCGGGCTTGCAGTTCCAGTTGAACGATTTCACGGGGGCGCAGCAATCACTTGGCCCGCAGCCCGATACGCCAATCGATTGGATTTTCTACGCTGCCGCCCACTATTGGAACGACATGCCGCTGGCCGTGCACGGCAGGGTTTTTTTGAAGAACAACTACCTCGCCGCTGCCAAGCACGGATACCATTGGGTGGAGATGGAACTGTCCACCTTGCTGGCTATATTTGAGAAGGAAAAAACGCTGGCCGACGAGTACGCCGAGGTGGCCACCAAATTGCAGCAGGAGCTTGGCGTAGAGAGCATCACAACAATTTTCCCGAAAACGGAAGCATGGGAACGCTCGCTGGAGGCACTGTTGCAGATACAGCCCAAGAAAGGGAAAAAGCCCGTCGCTGACGCCCCCGAAAAGCAGACCCGTCTCGTTTGGTGGGTTGATTTTCAGAACAACCAAATCCAGCCCGTGGAGCAGACCTTCGGCAAGGGCGCTTGGAGCAAGGGCCGAAATGTGGCTTTGAAACGCCTAAAAGAAGTGGGATTGGACAATATGACCGATCAAGATAAAGAGGCAGCCAAGTCCATCAAGGTAAGCAACCACGGCTATTACGGCGGGGTGGAGTATTTTTTTGAGTTTGAAAAACTGCTGCCTGCACTGGTCGGCCATCCGCTGCTCTTCCTTCTCGACAACCCCAGTATCAGCGTGGAACTCGTTGCGCAGCAACCGCAAATCCATGTGGAGCAAATCGGCGAGGACTACGTACTTCGTTTCTCCCATGAGTTCCGGCAGGCAGGGGTGCAACTGGCACGGGAGACGCCGACCCGCTATGTGCTGCTGAAAGTGAGTGAGCAGCACGCCGAAATCAACCGCCTGCTCGACCATGGGCGGCTGCGGATACCACCCAAGGGCAAAAACCGCTTGATTGAGGCCGTGGGCAACCTTTCGTCCATCGTGACAGTGCAGAGCGAGGTGGGTGGCGAGAACGTGAACCTACCGACCATCGAAGGCAACCCCATCACCTTTGTGCATTTGTTGCCGGTTGGCAATGGGTTCAAAATGGAGTTCTTCGTAAAACCCTTTACCATCGAGCCGCCCTATTTCAAGCCGGGCGAGGGGCGGGAAAGCATCATCGCAGAGGTGAAGGGGCAGCCCATGAAGGCCAGCCGTGACCTGAAAAAGGAAAAGGAAAACGCCAAGCGGGTAGAAACTGCCTGCCCCACCTTCCTGCGCACGGCCAGCGAGAACCGGGAATGGCTCTTTGAAGAGGCCGAGGATGCCTTGAACGCACTGATGGAACTGGAGCCATTGCGCTCGGCGGGTGAGGTGGTGATGGAACACCCCAAGGGCGAAAAGCTGCGCATTGCCGGGCAGGTCGGCTTCGACCAACTGAGCATTGGCATCAAAAAAGAGCGGGACTGGTTCAGCATGGATGGCAAGGTGCAAGTGAACGAGAACCTGGTCATGGACTTCCGCCAACTGCTCGACCTGGCGCAGAACGCCAAGGGCCGCTTCGTGCAATTGAACGATGGGCAGTTCCTCGCCCTCACCAGCCAGTTGCAGCGCAAATTGGAGGAGCTGAACAATATTTTCACCAAAACCAAGAACGACCTCCGCTTCCACCCGCTGGCGGCGCACTCGCTTGAAGGCTTCACCGAACTGCTGCACGATGTGGAGGTGGACACGGCTTGGAAAAAGCAGTTGAGCCGCCTTCGGGAAAGCCGGGACATCAGCCCGAAAGTGCCTTCGACCTTCAAGGCCGAGCTGCGCCCCTACCAAGAGGACGGCTTCAAGTGGCTGTCGCAGCTCGCCTACTGGGGTGTGGGCGCCTGCCTCGCCGACGACATGGGCCTCGGCAAAACCGTGCAGGCCCTGGCCCTCCTCCTCGACCGGGCGAAGCAAGGCCCGGCGCTCGTCTGCGCCCCTGCCTCGGTGGTGCGCAATTGGTGGCACGAGGCCATCAAGTTCACCCCGACGCTGCGCCCGCTCATCTTCGGCGAGGGCGACCGAAAGGAGATGCTCGACAACCTCCAGCCCTTCGACCTGCTGCTGTGCAGCTACGGCCTGATGCAGCAGGTGGGCGAGATGCTGACCGAAAAGCACTTCACCACCATCGTGCTGGACGAGGCGCAGGCCATCAAGAACCGGGCGACGAAACGCTCGCAGACGGCCATGCTCTTGCAGGGCGATTTCAAGGTCATCACGACGGGTACGCCCGTGGAAAACCACCTCGGCGAACTTTGGAACCTGTTCAATTTCCTGAACCCCGGCCTGCTCGGCTCCCTCGACCGCTTCAACGAGAACTACGCCGTGCCCATCGAAAAAATGCAAGACCGGGAGCGGCGCAATCAACTCCGGCGGCATATCCAGCCCTTTATTTTGCGCAGGCGCAAAAACGATGTATTGGACGAATTGCCGGAAAAAACGGAAATCACGCTCACCGTGGAGCTATCGCAGGAAGAGCGGGCATTTTACGAGGCATTGCGACGCAAGGCCATCGAAAATATCGAGGGTTCAAAGGGCGGCGACCCCTCCGACAAGCGCTTCAAAATACTCGCAGAACTCATGCGACTGCGCCAAGCGGCCTGCCATCCAAGGCTCATCCAGCCGGACAGCCAGCTATCGAGCAGCAAGCTGAACCTCTTCGCCGAAACGGTGGAGGAACTCATCGAAGGCGGGCACAAGGCGCTGGTTTTCAGCCAGTTCGTGAAGCACCTCGCCCTCATCGAAGAATGGGCGAAAAGCAAGGGCATCAGCTACCAATACCTCGACGGCAGCACCCCGCTGCCCCAGCGTGACAAGGCCATCCGGGCCTTCCAGGCGGGCGAGGGCGACCTTTTCCTCATCAGCCTGAAGGCGGGCGGCTTCGGCCTAAACCTCACCGCCGCCGACTATGTCATCCACCTCGACCCGTGGTGGAACCCCGCCGTGGAGGACCAGGCCAGCGACCGTGCCCACCGCATCGGGCAGTTGCGCCCCGTGACGATTTACCGCCTCGTGGCCGAAGAGACCATCGAGGAGAAAATCGTGAAGCTGCACGCCGACAAGCGGGAACTGGCAGACAGCCTGCTAGATGGGACGGAGGTAAGTGCTAAGTTGAATGCGGAGGAGTTGTTGGCGTTGATTAAGGGGTGATTGGATTGCGGATTGCGGAGGTTCGGGGAAATGGTTAGATTTGCGGGATAAAATTCATTTTAGCTATGCTTACGATTCCTTCCGAATACATCAAGGCAACCAGAATGACAGAGGCGGAACTTCTCCTCGAAGTTGCGGTCAGGCTTTTTCAAAAAGAGAAACTGAGTATAGGGCAGGCTGCTCGTTTGTCAGGAATGCCACAGTACCAGTTTCAAATGTTGCTGGCAAGCAGGGGGATTTCCTTGCATTATAATGTGGAAGATTTTCGGGAAGATGTGGAAACGCTCAACCGCCTTCGGCCATGATAGTCGTAAGTGATGCCTCTCCAATCATCAATTTTGCCATCATTATCTACCTACCGTGAAGCCACTGCTCGACAAACTGATTCAAACCAATGGATTTAGGATTAGCCAGCAACTTTACGATGCGGTACTGCAATCGGTTGGGGAATAGCACCTATTCATTTATCATTTAATAAACACTATGTCTGAACTTGCACGGCAACTGTTTGAAAAGGAGAAGAAGGAGCGGACAGGTTGGTTGGATTTGAGGAATTGCTTAGATTTGTAAAAAATTAAACCGCATGGAAAAAGCTATTGTCATCCGTAAAATCAATCAAATGCCCGACAACCTGATGGGCATTGTCTCTGAGTTTTTGGACAAGTTGGTAAAAGGCTACGAATTAGGGTTCAAGCAAGGAACGGAACTTTCTGAGGCCGAAAAACAAGAAATCCTCGAAGCCTTGGCAGAGTATGAAGCCCACCCTGAAACTGGGTTGAAATGGGAAGACCTTAAAGCCGAACTGACCTCCAGCCATGCCCTTTAGTGTAATATTTGCCAAACGAGCCAACCAAGACCTTCAAGAAATCTTGGATTATTACAACAGGGAGTCACCAGCTACTTCGCAAGCCTTCCTACGTGAACTTATTGCTTCCATTGATTTTGTGGCTGAAAATCCCAAAGCCAGCCCTATCGCATTTGCCAAGGTTCGGAAGAAAGTGCTCCCTAAGTTTCCATTCAACATCTACTACTCGGTAAAAGAAAAGAAGAAAGAAGTCGTGGTTGCTAGGATTTGGCATCACAAACGGAATCCGAGTGCCATTATGGGTTAACCGCATTCATTATTCACTATAAAATAAACGCCATGTCAGAACTTGCACTGAAATTGATTGAAAAGGAGAAGAGGGAGAGGACGGGGTATTTGGATTTGGGGAATTGTGGGTTGAGGGAGTTGCCAAAAGAATTGTTCAACCTTTCTTGGTTGAAAGTGCTTATTGTATGTTCAGGAAAAACATTTGATTACCAAAGCAACAAGAAGCATATGAACCAACTTGGCTTCATTCCTGATGAAATAAAGAGATTAAAATTTTTGGAAAAATTGATTATCAATGGTGATGATGAAATGAGTTATACATCTTTGTATGGTGATTATGATTTAGAAAAGCAAAATTCAATTTTTGACATAACAAGTATTTCAAAATTAAGCAAACTGAAGCATCTTGAACTTTCCAACAATCAGATTAAAGATATATCTCCAATAAATAACTTGAAGGACTTGGTTTATTTAAATATAGGAAGCAACAAGATTGAAAGTATTGAAGGATTATCTTCTTTGAAAAATCTCATTTATTTAAATGTCACTGACAATTTCATAGACAATATTCAGGTAATATCACACATGCCCAATTTGCGAGAAATATACTTAAACGACAATAAGATTTATGATATTCGACCACTGTTAGAGTTTTTTGAAAAGAAAATTGATGGTGTATATTGGGAGAAAAACCCAATTGAGTCGCCCCCAAATGCAATAATAAAACTTGGAGAAGAAGCTATAATTCAATACTTTCTTCAAGTTGAAAAAGAAGAGGGAAGGTACAAAATGCTATATGAGACAAAATTATTGGTTATTGGCGAGGCAGGTTCTGGGAAGACTACTTTTACAAAAAAATTGTTAAATGCCAACTCTGAGCTACCTAAGAGAAAGGAAAGCACACATGGCATTGATGTTACAAAATGGGCATTTAGAGCTTACCTGAATGAATCAGATTTTCAAGAAGATACAGCATTTTATGCAAATGTTTGGGATTTTGGTGGCCAAGAAATTTATCATGGTACACATCAATTCTTTTTCAGTAAGCAATCTTTATATGTCTTACTAGTCGATACAAGGGAACAGAAAACAGATTTTGGTTATTGGCTAAACACAACTGAACAGCTTGGAGGTAACCAGAGTAGTATTTTCATCCTCTTGAATAAAAGAGATAATCACAATTGGAGTATAGATGAACTTGGACTTCGAGAACGTTTTGGCGAGATACTCAAAGAAACTATGACTATAGACCTTTCCCAGTCTGCCGAGATTCCTCCCTTGCAAGAACGCATCCGGCATTGGATGCGGCACCTGCCCGATGTGGGGCAATTGCTGATAGAGTCTTGGGTGAAAATCAGGGAAGACCTGGCCAAGGAGACCGATAATTATATCAGTTTCGACCGCTTCCGGGAAATCTGCCGGGGCTATAACCAGACCGACATCGAGGACGTGCGGCTCATCAGTGGCTATTTCCACCGCATCGGGGTGTTCACGCATTATATGGACGACCCGGCGCTGCAAGACCGCATCTGGCTCAATTCCAACTGGCTCTGCAAGACGGTCTATCGCCTGCTCGAAGACGAGACCATTGCCGCCCGCAGCGGCAGGCTCACCGAGCGGGAGGTGGGCGAGGTATGGCGTGACAACGAACTCAGCTTCGAGACCCGGCGGTTGGTGGCGCTGCTGGGCCGCTTTGGGCTAATGTACCAAGTGGAGGGCCGGGACGAGTTCATCGTGCCGGAGCACCTGCCGCAGGTGCAGCCCTACGAGCGTTGGCCATATGAGCAGGACGGCGATATTCTGTATTTCCGCTATCGTTTTGACAAGTATATGCCCAAGGGCCTGATGTCTGGCCTCATCGTGGCGCTACACCGCCATATCCCCGACCATGACTTGGTTTGGAATAGGGGTGTGAACCTCGCCCTAAACGGCGCCCATGCCGAGGTGCGGGAGCAGTACGGCGGCACCAACCAGTTCGATATCCGCATCGCCGGGGCGATGAAGCGGGATTTGCTGGTGCTCATCACGCAGGCTTTTGACCGAATGTTGGAGCGTTTTGCGAAGCTGAAATTGGAAAAAGGCATTAAATGTCCCTGCCAAAAATGCAAATCCGACCCCGACCCCTATTTCCATTTGACGGAGAACATCGAGGATGCGCTCATTGCTAAAGCGCATAAACCCAACCCGACCGTGGAGTGCAAAAAAAGCTTTGACGATATCCCCATCCGGGACTTATTGGCGGTGATTGACTATGAGAAAGTGATTCGGAATGTGCAGGAGAAGACGCATGGGGATAGGCAATACAACCACTTGATTGATGTCATTAGGATAGGATTTGAAGGAGTTCACGAACGTTTTGACCAGCAAGATGTGATATTAGCTAAGCTGGATTCCGGTGAAATCTCACAGGCACAGCAGCAAGCGATTCTATCTGTCATTGAGCCACTTATCCAAGCATTGATGGACAAGTTACCCGCTAAAGAAGCCAATCAAGCCAAGAAAATTGAGACTGCTCCAGATTTGAAAAGCAAGCTGAAATTGGCCATTCCAATTATTCCTACCGTTTTGAGCTATGAAACTGAGTTTGCTTGGGATTGGAACAAGGTAAAATCAACGCTAAGGGGATTGGTTCTCTGACCCAAGTTGCGAGGCATAGCGGCAGCGCCGCAAAATATTTGTAGCCAATGCGTTAACCACGAATCCCAAGGTGCAGCGCACCGAAATATTGCGGTGCGCTGCACCTTTAGCGACTTTGTTCAGAAAACCTACAAATATTGCGCAGCGCTGCTGCTAATCCGCAACTTTGATTTTTTCAACTGATTCTCCAATCCCTATATCGCAGGCGGGCATCTTCCATTCCCTTTACCTGTCCTTCATTCAAAAATCATCAACAAATTGTTCTTTTCTATTTCAGGTGCTGTCTATCCACCTAACGAACAGGGGATGTACACTTATTCGTATGATTGGGAGATTACAGGTGGTACTGGCCGTTTTGTAGGTGGCACTGGCGGTGGCACTGCTGAAGGCGCTAGCGAAAGAGAAGGAACCGAGTTTATTCTTACCTTGCCACCCCTTTCGATGCCAAACCCATCCTGAAAGGCTGAACAAGAAAATTGCTTGCATGGAAGAATTGATACCACTTATCGCAGGTGCAGTCTTTGGAATACGTGCCATGCGAAGGGCTTTGGACACCACTAGACAGCTTCCAGTTTGGGACAAGTTCTTGTCCAAGGTTTGGCTCGGCTCCATTGTATTCTTTGGGCTTACCTTTATCCCAGCCCTTGCGTTTATCGGTGATTGGTACACCGAGTTGATATACCTTGTTTTTTTCATCACGCTTTACTTGCTGAGGGATTACCGCCCATCCCTGTTCGATGCCTCCAAAAGTACCTCCACCGACAGCGTTTATCTACTGAGGGATTACCGCCCGGCCCGCCTGCTCTCACTTGCCATTGTTCCTATCGGTCTAGTGTATGTGATAGAAAAAGCTTTCAAGTTGCTGACCCCTGTTTTTGCGCAAGAAAACCATGCATATTTTGACACAGCATCGGGGTTTGCAATATTGTGGCTCATCGGCTTTGGCATCTACGCCGTTGTGCGCATCAAAAAAGAGCGCAAGCTGCGGCTGAAAATGCAGGAGGAAACCCAAATCGCAGAAGCTCGCAAGGCCGAGTTGGAACAATTGGTCACCGAGCGAACCAACCAGCTCACGCAGCAAAAAGAGGAACTCGAAAAAGCACTTGCAGAGCTGAAATCTACCCAGGCCCAACTCATCCAATCGGAAAAATTGGCCTCCCTTGGCGAACTCACTGCTGGCATTGCGCACGAGATACAGAACCCACTGAACTTTGTCAACAACTTCTCGGAGCTCAACATAGAACTGGTGGAAGAACTGCGGGAAGAAATCGAAAAACCAGAGCCGGACCGTGCACTGGTGCAGGATTTAATGAACGACCTCAGCCAGAACCAAGAGAAAATCAACCACCACGGCAAACGGGCTTCCAGCATTGTGAGCGGGATGCTCCTGCATGCCCGTGCGAGCAGTGGCACCAAGGAGTTTACCGACCTCAACGCCCTCGCTGACGAGTATTTCCGCCTCGCCTATCATGGCTTGAGGGCTAAGGACAAAGACTTCAACGCCACCATGAAATCCAATTTTGATGTAGCAGTTGGGCGGGTAAATATTATACCACAAGACATCGGTAGGGTGGTGCTCAACCTGCTCACCAATGCTTTTTACGCCGTTGCGGAGCGGAAGAAAGAAATTGGGAAATCGGAGATTCACGTAAGTAAATTGCCTGCCCCTTCGGGGGAAATTGGGAAATTGGAAGTTGGGAAATCGGAGATTCACGTAAGTAAATTAGGTGACACCTACGAACCCACGGTTTCGGTCAATACCAAGCGGCAGGGCGACCGGATATTTTTAAGCGTGAAGGACAATGGCAACGGCATTCCACAAGCTGTTTTGGATAAGATATTCCAGCCTTTCTTTACCACCAAACCGACCGGGCAAGGCACGGGCCTTGGGCTTTCGCTGGCGTATGACATCGTCACCAAAGGCCATGGCGGGGAGATGAAAGTGGAAACCAAGGAAGGGGAAGGCACTGAGTTTATCATAATTTTACCAGCTAAAATTTGATTAATGAAAATATTGGTTGTTGACGACGAACAGGACATCCGCACGCTTTTTGAACAGCGGTTCAGGAAGGAAATCAGGAACCAAGAAATGGAATTCGTGTTTGCCTATTCCGGAGAAGAAGCCTTGGTTTGCTTGGAGCAGATGCGGCACGAAGCGGTGCTGATTTTATCCGATATCAACATGCCGGGCATGAGCGGGCTGGTGCTTTTGGGCAAAATAAAGCAGGAATACAAAATGCCGCCACCCGTGGTCATGATGATTACTGCCTACGGCAATAGCGAAAATTTGCAAGCAGCCAAGGAATTGGGCGCCGATGACTTCCTGACAAAGCCGATTGATTTCAACAGTTTAAAAGAAAAACTAAAAGCCAAGTACTGATGGCAAAAATACTGGTAGTGGATGATGAGACCGACCTGGAGGTGCTCATCAAGCAGAAGTTTCGACAGAAAATACGGGAGCGGGAATACGAGTTCGTGTTCGCCGTGAACGGCAGGGATGCGCTGGAAAAACTACAGCTGCACCCCGATGTGGATATTGTCGTCACGGACATCAACATGCCGGAGATGGACGGCTTGGCGCTGCTCCATAAATTGAACGAGGCAAGCCCGCTCATCAAGTCCGTCATCGTCTCCGCTTACGGCGACATGGCCAATATCCGCACCGCCATGAACCGGGGCGCCTTTGATTTCATCACCAAACCCATCAATTTTGAAGACCTTTCGGTCACCTTGGAGCGTACGGTCCTCCATGTTGCCCAGTTGCGGGATACCCTGAAAGCCCTTAAAGAAAACAACATCTTGCGCATGTACGTGGATGAAAGCGTGCTCAATTTCATGGGTAGCCGGGAGTTTGAAAACTCATTGACACTAAATGAAAACATTGAGGCTACCGTGGTTTTTATGGATATATGCAGCTTTACTTCTATCAGCGAGAACGAGCCACCGGATACGGTGGTGAAATTGCTGAACAGTTATTTTGAAATCATGGTATCGGAAATCGTGGCGCAGGGCGGGCATGTGGACAAGTTCATCGGGGATGCCATCATGGCTGTTTTCCGGGGCGACTTCCACCTCGACCGGGCCATTGACGCCTGCCTTGCAGTCCGGGAAAAAATAGCCAGCCTGCCCGCCGTCAATGAGCATATTTCCTTCAAGCCGAACGTCTCCATCGGCGTCAACAGTGGGGAGATGATTTCCGGCAATATCGGCTCTGCCAGCCTCCGCCGCCTCGACTTCACGGTCATCGGCGATACGGTGAACACGGCGCAGCGCCTGCAATCTGCCGCCAAGGAAGGCCAAATCATCATCGCCAAGTCTGCTTTCGACAAGGTAAAGGAGTCGTTCAACTGCAAGTCCGTCGGCGAGGTGAGCTTGAAGAACAAGGCAACCCCGATGCTATTGTACGAGGTGCTTGGATAAAGCGTTTTGTCAGTTTCCCCAACTGCCACGAGCGGTTCACGATGAAGCTCGTGCGTTTCAGCCTCGCTTTTTCAAAAGCGCTTGATGCAGCGGGTGGGTCGCCGATTTTGGCCAAAGTCTTGCCCCAAATGGCCAAATTCCAAATTCCAACTGCCATAAGCCAACTGCCAATTTCCAACTGCACAAAACCTATAGCGCAGCGTATAAGCTTTCCCCCCTACCTTTGCCCCGCCATGCTCACCAACGAAAATAGCCTTCCCTTCCTCCGCCGCTTTTTGATCTACCAAAAAGAGCGGTTCCCGTTCCTTGCCAACGGCATCTTCTTGACGGCGTTTGCGTTTTCGGCCATTTCGTATTCCCGCATCTGTCGGGGCGAAACGGGGTTCGTGGACTGGAAGCTGTTCGTTTCCGCCGCCGTCACCACCTTCAGTTTTTTCTTCCTGTTGCGGGTGGCCGACGAGTTCAAGGACCGGGAAATTGATGCAGCGCACCGCCCGTACCTGCCCGTGCCGAGGGGCCTCATCAGCTTTCGGGAACTGAAATGGCTGGGCTGGGCGGCCTTTGCGGTGCAAATACTTGTGAACGGGCTGCTCACGCCGCAGATGTTCGGCTGGCTGCTCGTGCCGCAAGCCTTCCTCGTGCTGATGTTGTTCAACTTCTTCGTGCCGGACTGGCTGAACCGCCATTGGGTGGCCTATGTGCTCAGCCACATGTTCTTTTTCCCGGCCATTGACATGTACTCCAGCGCCATGGATTGGTACTTGGAAGGCCCCGGCCAGGCGCCTGTCGGCATGGCGTTCTTCTTCGCTGTGTCGTACATCAACGGGCTGGTGTGGGAGGTGGGCCGCAAAATCCGCACGCCCGAAAACGAGGAATTCAACAGCTACACCAAGATGTACGGCATGAGAAAAGCCGTCTGGATTTGGATGGGCATCATCACCCTTGCCTTCGCAATGGCCGTGGCCGCCGCCACCTACGCCAACCTCGGCTGGCTGGGGGCGGGCGTGTTGCTGGTCATCTACGGTTCGTCGCTGGTCTATGGGATTTTGTTCCTTCGCAAACCAACGGTCAAGCTCTCCAAGCTCATCGAACTGGCCTCCGGCGGCTGGGGGCTGCTGATGTATTTGACGCTGGGGGCGCTGCCGATGATTCTCAGGTTGATAACGGTTTATAAAAGTTGATAATGGTTGATAGAGGGCGTCGCCATGAGGGAATATCAACCCTTATCAACCGCTATCAACCCTTATCAACCCCAAAAAAATAGGATGCAGATGATACTCAAACCCACCGACCCCATCCCGCCCACCATCGGTGGCAAGGCTCGCAGCTTGATGCAGTTTGCTGCGTTGGGCATCCCCACGGCGCCGTTCGTGGTGGTACCGGATACGTGGTTTGAGGCCAGTTTTGGTGGTCAATTGCTGGATGGCGAGGGTGCTCCGCAATTCGGTGGACTGCAACTGCCCGAAGCCCTGCTGGCCGAAATCAGGGCCAGTTTCGATGCAAAGACCCGCTATTTCGCCGTGCGCTCCAGTTACCGTGACGAGGACTCCGACCAATTTTCCTTTGCGGGGCAATTCAAGACCCGGCTCTTCGTGCCAGCCACGGAATTGGCGCAAGCCATCCTCGACGTTTGGGCCTCTTGCGCCAGCAACCATGTGCGCACCTACCAGCGGGAGCATGGCTTGCAGCCCGTGCATTACCTTTCGGTCATCGTGCAGGTGATGCTGGAGCCAGCGGTGTCGGGCGTGGCCTTCAGCATGAACCCACTCACTGGCCACCGCAAGCAGCAGGTGGTGAATGCGGTCTATGGGGTAGGGGAGGGCCTCGTGTCCGGCGACCTGCCCGCCGACCAGTTCATCGTGGCCGATGGGAAGGTGGAGGCGCATCTTGCGACGAAGGAGCATGCCTTTGTTTTTGATGAAACGGCGGGAAAGGGCTTGGTGAAACAGGCCATTGCGCCAGCAAAACAAAACCTGCCCTGCTTGACCGAGGCGCAGGCGCTTGAAGTGGCGCTGCGGGTAGAGCAGTTGCGGCGGCATTTCACCAAGCACCAGGATGTGGAGTTCACCTTTTGCGGCAGCCAACTCTACATCCTGCAAAGCCGCCCCGTGACCACGTTGCGCCGCCTGCCAGACACGCACGGACAGTACATCGTTTGGGACAACAGCAATATCGTCGAGTCGTACCCCGGCCTCACGTCGCCGCTCACGTTTTCGTACATCATCCAGTTGTATGAAAAAGCCTACCGCCAGTTCGTGGAGCTGATGGGCGTGCCCCTGCGGGAAATCGAGGCCAACGCCGAGCACTTCGCCAATATGCTGGGCCTGCTGAATGGCCGGGTTTATTACAACCTGCGCTCATGGTATCAGATGATTTCGATGTTGCCCGGCTACTCGTTCAACGCCCGTTTCATGGAGCAGATGATGGGCGTGAAGGAGCGCTTCGACCTGGAACCGACCGACCGTCGTTCCAAGTTCCGGGACTCGCTGCGCATCGGAAACATGGTGGTGAGCATCCTGCGAAACCTATTCACTTTGGAGGCGCAAAAGCGGGACTTCGTGCGGCAGTTCGAGGAGATGCAGGCGAGCATCCGAACCATTGACCCCGAATCGGTTTCCCCTGACCAAATCGTGCGACTATACAAACGGCAAGAGGCGCTATTGCTCAAAATCTGGAAGGCGCCACTGGTCAATGACTTCTTTGCCATGATTTATTTCGGCTTGTTGAAAAAGCGCATGACCGACCTTTTTGGCGAGGGCACCAATATCCACAACGACCTTCTCATTGGCGGGAACACCATTATTACCACCAAGCCCGCCGAATTAATTTCAGCCATCGTCAATAAAATATATGCCGCTGATGAATTGATTAAACTGTTTAAAAACCCCGATAAATACTATGTTTTAAATCGGATATACAATTCAAACAATGGTGAGGCTTCGTCGGGCCTACGGCCCGACGAAGCCTCGAGAGTTCTTTATTCGGCGGCTTCGCCGCCGAATAAAGAACTCCTTCTTGAACCTTATTTAGCGGAAATAAAGCGGGATATGGAAGCCTATATTGACCAATTTGGCGACCGCATGGTGGGCGAACTGAAGCTCGAAACCAAGACCTATCGGCAGCACCCGGAGCTGTTCATTGACGTGCTGCAATCGTACATCCTCAACGACCGCAAGCCGCACAGCTTCGACTTCCGCACCGGGCCGGAGGTATGCCTCGCCGCTGAAAAAGCCGTTTGGGAAAAGCTGCGGGGCAAGCCCATTGCCCGCATGGTGCTGCGGCACATCTTGCGCCGGGCAAGGCAATTGGTGAGCGGGCGGGAAAACCTGCGACTGTACCGCACCCGTGCATTCGGGGATGCGAGGGCGGCCTTCTGCAAGCTTGGCGAAATCTTCTTCAGCGAAGGCCTACTCCAGCATCCCGACGACATCTTCTGGCTCACCAAGGACGAGGTTTTCGACTATATCAAAGGTACTTCCGTCAATTTCAACCTGTGGGATTTGGCCGCTTTGCGCAGTGCGCAATACGCTGATTTTCAACGAGAAACGGCACAGGCTGAGCGCATCAAAACCCACGGCATCGTCTATCAGGGCAACTCGTTCCAGCCCAGTCAATCCATTGCGGAGCAACCCGACGCCCTGAAAGGCATCGGCTGCTGCAAGGGTGTGGTGAGGGGCAAGGTGAAAATCGTGCAGAAGCCCGAAGACGCCTTCAACATGGACGGCGACATCCTCGTGACCACCACCACCGACCCCGGTTGGGTGACGATTTTTCCGTCCATTTCCGGCATCCTCGTGGAGCGGGGCAGCCTGCTGAGCCACGCGGCCATCGTGTCCCGTGAGATGGGCATCCCCTGCATCGTGGGCATCAACGGCCTGACGGCCAAACTCAAGCCCGGCGACTACGTCGAAATGGATGGGGAGAAGGGGATTGTGAATATCCTAGGTTAGGAGGTTTCAGGTTTCAAGGGTTTCAGGTTTCAGGGGGGGCGCCGCCTTTTATACCATTTTTAGGGTTCTCCCTCGGTGCGGGCCTGGAAATAGTTTGAGAAACTGTTTATTGGAAGAAAATTTACACGATAAATGATTGAGCGTGCCCCTGAAACCTGAAACCTTCTGAAACCTGAAACCTCATGAAACCACTTTATGCTTATGCCAAAAAAACTCCTGCTTTATACCAACTGCTGGGAAGACGCCGACATGTTGCTCGCCGCCCTGGACCCTGGTCCGGATGACCGGGTGCTGTCCATCGGCTCGGCGGGCGACAACAGCTTCTCCCTGCTCTCTAAAGGCCCGGCTAGTGTGGTCGTTTATGATACTTGGCTGCCGCAACTGCATTTGGTGGAGTTGAAAAAGGCAGTATTCCAAGTGCTTGATTATGAGGCGTTTTTGGCGTTTTTGGGCTTTACGGAAAGCACGCAGCGCATGGCGGTTTTCCGTGAAAAAATAAAGCCGTTGCTCCCGCAGGAGGCACAGGTTTTTTGGGAAAGGAATGCCGAATTGCTGCGGCGGGGCGTCATCCATTGCGGCAAATTAGAGCATTATTTTGGGTTGTTCCGGCGGTTCGTGCTGCCCATTGTTGCTTCGAAAAAGGACGTGGCGCACTTCTATGCTGGCCCGCCATCGGAAGCTGATTTAGCGGAATACCGCCGCCGATTGGCCAAACCATTCTTCCATTGGCTGCTGAAAATCTTCCTGAGCGAACCGCTGTTGAAGGCCACAGGCCGCCAGCCCGTTTTTTTCAACGAGGTGAAAATCAACCTTTCGGAATACCTGTTTGAAAAGTTCGCTGGTTTCATCCTGAACCCAGAAAGCCATAAGAACCATTACATGTACTATGCGACGTTCGGACATTTCGGGAAGGGGCTACCACACTACGCAAGGCCGGAGAACTTCGAGGCCATCCGCTCCAACCTCGACCGGATGACGCTCCGGCATGGGCGGTTGGAGGACGGCCTCGTTGCGGAGCAAAACGCCACCCTCATCAACGCCTCCGATATTTTCGAGTACCTGCCGATGACTGATTTCAAGGCGTTCGGTGAGCGGCTGGCGGCGCATTGCCCCCGTTTGCGGCGCATCGCCTACTGGAATTTCGTGGTGGACCGGGTGCTGTCGGAGGTGCAGCCAAGCCATTTCCAATGGGAAACAGATTTGACGACCAAGCTTTCAGCGAAAGATAAAATCTATTTTTACAAGCGGTTTGTGGTGGAGGGGCCGACAAGGTCTGAGGTGTCACCTTAAAAAGGCGGCTCGACTTGTGGTTAATCCTACTGCCCGTGAACGCCTTTTTGAGGGACGCCTCAGACCCGGCAAACATTCTTTCATAATCAATCGCCATTTGCAAAACCTAAGTGAAATCACCCTCATCGCCATCCTCGTTGCAGCCTTCGTACTGGCGCTGGCGCTGGCGCAATGCCTACACAGCCGCCTCGGCGTGCAGGCGGAGCATACCCGCAAGTTTGCGCACGTGGCCATTGGGTTGATTTGCGTACTGGTGCCGTTCCGTTTTACCAGCCATTGGTACTTCTTGCCGAGCACGGTTGGCTTCATCGGTTTTATGCTCTATGCCCGGCGGCGGGGGCGGTTCTCGGCATTGCTCGGCGTTGGTCGGCAATCGTGGGGTGATGTGCTGCTGGCCGTTTCAATTTACTTAAATGCCGTGCTGGCCCTCTCTTATGACTTCGAGCGGCTGTTCTACCTGCCGATGCTCATCCTGGCCGTGGCCGACCCGGCGGCGTATTATGGCGGCTTTTTTTTCGGAAAAAACAAGAAGTCGTGGATTGGCTCGGCCTGCTTTGCAATAGTTGCTTTCGTGGCGTCTTGGTTGTATTTGCTGGCCTTTGCGGCAGCGCCATATCCTTATCAAACCTGGCTGTTGGTTGGTTGTGCAGCATTTGGTGCATTGATAGAGCACGTAAGTGGAGGCGGCTGGGATAATTTGACAGTGCCGCTGGCGGTGGGGGCACTGTTGGTGGGGTACGAAGCTTTGGTTTTGGGATAAAACGGGTATTGGTCATTATGGTCACTAGTCATTGGTTATTGTTGCAACGCTCTGATTTTCAATCAACTGCAAAAATGATGAGGGCCGATTGATTTTTGAAAAACCCTTATATTTCGCCATAAGTAGATATTTTTTTGGAGTTGTGGCGAATAATAGCTTTTTATTAGTCGCCATAACTATCCATTTTTATAAGTTTGTGGCGAACAATACCGTTTTCATGGAACCCAATATCATTGGAAGAAAACAGGAAATGGCCATTTTGCAGGAGGCGTTAGCCTCTAAGGAGGCCGAAATGGTGGCCGTCTTGGGAAGAAGAAGGGTCGGTAAGACCTTCTTGGTCACGTCCACCTACCAGCAGCGCATTGTATTTGAACTGACTGGCATTCAAAATTCACCTACTAAAAAGCAACTGAAAAACTTTCGAGATGTGCTCACCATCAAGCAGGGAGGTAAATTGCCGCTCGAAGTGCCAGAAGATTGGCTAAGTGCCTTTCAGATGCTTCGACAATACCTCTCAACCCTTGATAGCACAGAAAAGGCAGTTGTTTTCTTTGACGAGGTGCCGTGGCTTGCTGGGCATCGGTCGGGCTTTTTGGAGGCACTTGGCTATTTTTGGAACAGCTATGCTTCCCGTCAAAACCTTGTGTTGGTCATTTGTGGCTCGGCTGCTTCCTGGATGATTCGGAGGGTGGTTCACGATAAAGGCGGATTGCACAATCGCATCACAAAACGTATTCATTTACAGCCATTTACGTTGACAGAGACCGAGGCGTTCCTACAAAGTAGGGAGGTGCGACTTGATAGGTTTCAACTAATACAGCTTTATATGGCAATGGGCGGTATTCCCCAGTACCTGATGGCACTGAAGCCCGGACTGAGTGCCATGCAGAACATTGACAGGATTTGTTTTTGGGATGGAGGCTTGTTGAAAGACGAATTCCAGAAACTATACCCAGCCCTTTTCAGCAATTCCGAAAAACACCAAGCAATCGTCAGGGCATTGTCCACAAAATGGAAGGGCATGGATAGGGCCGAATTGCTCGAAAAAATCAAGATTGCTTCTGGGGGTGGCATCTCTACCCACCTCGAAGAGCTGGAACAATCGGGCTTTATCACCTCTTACTATACCTATGGCAGGAAACAACGGGAGAAGGTCTATCGTTTGACGGACCCCTTCTCGCTTTTTTACCTCCGTTTTATAGAAGGAAGCCAAATGGATGGCGAAGGGGCTTGGATGCAAATCAGCCAAACGCAAGCCTACAAGTCTTGGACTGGCTATGCTTTCGAGAATATTTGCCTCCTGCATTTGCCTTCGATAAAAAAGGCAATGGGCATATCAGGCATTTACACGCAAGCCTCGGCATTCTACAAGCGAAGTACCCCTGAAATGGCAGGCTCCCAAGTGGATTTGGTGCTTGACCGAAGCGACCATTGCATCAATTTGTTTGAGATAAAATTTCACGATGAGCCTTTCATCCCCACCAAAGAATTTGCCACTTCGCTGCGGGAAAAAATGGCCGTATTCAAAGCGGTAACCAAAACCAGGAAGCAGGTTTTTCCGGCTTTGATAGCTGCGTTTGGAATAAAACACAACCAACACAGCATTGGCTTGGTAGAAATAGTGCTAAGCATTGACGACTTGTTCGCCTAAAACATGCGCTAATTAACCTGCCTTTTTAACTATCATGCAACTCACCAAACTCCTCCCCGACTCCCCCGTCCTCGACGACATCGCCAAGGTACCTGCCGCCCTGTTCCCCGACAATATCCCCTTGCAAATGGAATCGCAGTACGTGAACCGCCTGCACCTACTGCATTGCTACTTGCTTCGGGACGGTGACCAGTTGCTCGGTGGCATCGCCCTGTACGACAACCCCGGCCACTACCTGCACGGCGAGCGGGCCTGCTGCGCCGGGTATTTCCACTGCGTGAACGACGTGGCGGCTGCTTCGCAACTCATTGAGGCGGTGAAACGTGACGTGGCGGCGCTCGGCATCCGGCACCTCATCGGCCCGCTGAACGGAACGACCTGGGAAAACTACCGTTTCCGCACCACGGACGAGCCACCTGCCTTCTTCCTCGAAAGCCCGCACCCGGTCTATTACAACGACCTGTTCACGGCCTGTGGCTTCCAGCCCATCAAGACTTACTATACCTACCTCGTGAGGCCCCTGCGCCCGATGGACGAACGGGCCAAGCGCCGGGAGGAACAACTGCTGGCAACTGGCATCCAAATCCGCCACATCAACCCGGAGGATTACGCTGGGGACATGCGCCGGATTTACGACCTCTGCCTCGTCGCCTTCAAGGACAATTTCCTCTACACCCCTTACCTGTGGGAGGCTTTCATCGAAAAATACAGCCTGCTGGAGGGGCTGAACGACCCCCGAATGACCGTCATTGCGGAGCATGAAGGCCAAGCAGTGGGCTTTGTTTTCATGATTGAAGACTACCTCTGCGAGGACGAAAAACGGGTGGTTTTCAAGACCTACGCCGTACACCCGGGGGTGAAATATGCGGGCCTTGGTGCCGTCATCTCGCAGCGCCTCACGCAGGATTTGCTCGATATGGGCTACACCTCGGCCATCCATGCCTTTGTGATTGAGGGCAGCGCCTCGGAGAACTCGTCGTCGAAGGATTCGGAGGTGTATCGGGAGTATAAGTTGTATGCCATGGAAATTAAATGATACAATTTTGATTGATGATTGATGACTACATGATTACATGATTGATGATGGAATGTTGAATTGCTGATTGGCTAATTTTCTAGCGCCGTAGCAAATTTCAAAGTTACCAGCACATTAAATATCAACAATCATGTAATTGTCAATCGTCAATCAAAGACCAACAGAAGTAGGGTGACATGCAAACCGACCAACCCAACCTCGTCGAAATCCTCGGCAGCGTGGCCACGGCCAACGCCAATAAGATCGCCATTGCGGACAAAACGGCGGCCATTACCTACAGCGAACTGGAACTGGCCGTGCGCAGGACTGCCCGCTACCTGCTCGAAAAGGGCATCCAGCGGCACGACCGGGTGCTGGTGCTCGTGCCGCTCTCCGCCGACCTGTACCGGGTAACGCTAGCGCTAAACTATATCGGTGCGGCGGCCATCTTCGTGGAGGATTGGATTACTTTCCAGCAAATCGGCGCCTGTTGCGAAGCAGCCCAACCCAAGGCCGTCATCACGCATTGGAAAGGCTTGATTTACAGTTGGTTAAAGCCTGCTTTGCGGCGCATCCCATTGAAAATAAACCATCTTGGCTACGCCAATATACCGCCTTTGCAGGTTGCTCCGCAACTGCTGCCAGCGGACGAAGCCATTGTTTCCTTCACTTCCGGCACGTCGGGGGTGCCGAAGATGCTGGTGCGGGATTTCCAGTTTCTCAACCACCAGTTCTACACGCTGCGGGAGGTGAAAAACTGCCGCCCCGATGACGTTGAACTGCTCACCTTGCCTGCCTTCGTGTTCCTCAACTTGGCGATGGGCAGTACTTCTGTATTGGCCGATTTCAACAAACTAAAGCCCGATAATTTCGACCCGAAGAAAATTGAACGGCAGTTCTTGGAGCAACGGGTGGATGCCATCTGCGCTTCGCCGTCCTTCTTATTGAAGCTGTGCAATGCGGGTTTGGATGCTGCCGCAATGGGCCGGGTGCGGCAAGTGACGACGGGCGGTGCGCCTGTTTTCCCGGCGGATGCTGCGCAATTGGCGAAGCATTTCCCGAATGCCAAAATCACGGTCATCTACGGCTCCTCCGAGGCTGAACCCATCAGCGTGGCTGACGGTGTTGCTTTGGCAAAATCAAGCGCCGAGCAGGGGCTTTTTGCAGGGCAAATTCATGTAGAAACAGCGGTGCGAATTGAACAAATCGCTGAAGACCAACCCATTGGCGAGGTCTTGGTCGCCGGCTCCAACGTCGTATTGAAAGGCGAGGATAACAAGCTCGTTTTGGATGGAAAAAAATGGCATCGCACTGGCGACAGCGGCTACCTCGGTTCCAATGGTGAACTCTACCTCACCGGCCCGGTATCGGCGCTGGTACACTGGCAGGGGAGGCTTTGGTCGCCTTTTGTGTTTGAGGGCCAGACAAGGGGCATTAATGGAGTGGAAAGGGCAGCACTGCTGAAACTTGGCGAGCAACTGCTGGCCGTAATTTCAACCACAAAAACAACGGATAAGGAGGCTGTTAAAGCTGCCGTTTTGCGGCTGGGCTACCCGCTTGCTGAGGTGGTGTTTTTGGACAAAATACCCGTTGACCAACGACATGGCGGAAAAATCCGATACGCTGAATTGGAGCAGATGATAAAAAGCAAGTTGCGGAAAAAAGCATAATCATTGCCGGAAATGCTTTCCTTGATTAGCTTTGACCCAAAGTCACATCACATTTAAAATATTACAGATGAAAACCTCCAACCTTTTTGTCGCAGTGTTCTTCGCACTGTTGTTTTCCAGCCAAGCTGCCAACGCCCAAGGCAAAATCCTCGCTGGCGAAAAATGGGAAAAGCTCACCAAGCAGAAATTCCTCGCCGATTTTTTCAAGGACTATTTCATCAACCTCGGCGTGGAGGTAAAGGAAACAGGCGAGCGCATCACCGTGCTGCACAAGGGCGACCATTTTGAAATCGTGAATGGCATTGACCCCAAGCAGGTGGACTACGTGCTGCCCATCACCACCCAGAATGTGCTGAACCTCATGCAGCACGCCGAGGATGGCAAGATTGACGAGCAGGAGACCTATAAGATTTTGGCTGTCTTCTTCACACCCATGACTGCCATGACGCTGCAAAACCCGCTCATGACCAAGAACATCCCAAGGGCCATGAGCAAGATGCAGAACAATGTCCACGTCTCCCTCCACAACCCCGGCAAGACGGAATCCGTGTCGCATACCCTGCTCTATTTGAACAAGGAGTGGATTGTGGTGTCCGGCTTTCAAGGTACTCCAAAGCGCAAGTTTGAATTAGACGTGAAGCAGGCCATCGAGTACCAAGCCCAAGTATTCAAGGCGCTGAAGGCCAACAATAAAAAAGGCTGGCGCAGCTTCAAGAAATGGTACATGGGCTGGCGGAAGGAGGTGTCGGTAGTGACTACTTAAGGATTGAAGGATTGAAGGATTGAAGGATTGAAGGCGGGGAGATGGCCAGTTGGGAATTCTAATTTTTGAAGTCAAACTTGCCCAAGCCGCATCATTGGCCTATCCTGTTAAATTATGGCTACCACGCTGCGCATCGTTAACGCTATTTGCAACTGCACCTGGCGCTATCGTCGCCCGATAGTAGGGCTGGTAGCGGTGCTGTTGGTGTCCATCCTTGCTTTTTTGCCCCGCATCAAGGTTGACAATAGCGTTAGCTCGTGGTTCACAGCCGACGACCCGGCATTGGCCGAGTACAACAGCTTTCTCCAAAAATTCGGCAGCGACGATGTCATCGTTTGTTACATCGCCGACAGCCTGCCTTACTACCATCCCGGGCGCATCGCTGCGACCATCCGGCTTACGGAGGCTTTTAAAAAAATCGAAGGTGTGGCGCTCGTCACTTCCTACACCAATTTCCCCTACTGGTACCTGACCGATGGCTACCGCAGCCTTGAAAGCATGGACACCTTACCACCCGCAAATGAGGTGCAAAACTGGATGGAAGGGCTTGGCATAAAGCGGCGCTTGGTCGGTACCTCGCAGGAGCAGGGTCTGACCCGAACCAACGGGGTCATCATCTATGTCTGGCCGGACACGGTAGAGCTGATGGAGCATGGCCGGAACAAGGTCATCGCCGGGGTGGATTCGGTTTTTGCATCGCTCCGCAATGGGGGCAAAAGCCAATTGCACAAAGGTGGCCTCGGCGTCGTTTACGATGGCATCAACCAGACGACGCTGTCGGAGGGGAAATACTTCCTACTGCTCTCCTACCTCGTGCTGGTGGTGGCGATGCTCTTGGTGGCGAGGAGCTATTTCATCACGCTGCTGGCCTTGCTGACCATCGGCTGTGCAACGCTGTTCCTGCTAGGCTCCATGCTGGTGCTGGGCAAGCCCATCAACACCATGACGCTGGCCCTGCCACCCCTTATCATGGTGATTGGCGTAGCCAATTTCATCCATTTCACCCTGCATGCCCGACAAGAAGCCGTGGCCGGGGCAAACAACGACGACCACATCTTCAAGGCCATCACCCTGCTCACAGTGCCCATCTTCTTCAATGTGCTGACGACGGTCGGTGGCTTCCTTTCGCTGCGTTCCTCTTCCATCGAAATTACGAGGGACTACGGCCTGTTCGCCGCCTTGAGCGAGTTCTTTGTTTCGGCCCTTTCGTTCATTGCCATCATCGTCGCCTATAAAAAACTGACCAAGGTGAACTTCAGCTTCGATGTGCTTAGCCGCATCACTATTCGGGTGGATTATATCATGAACTGGGCGAGCCGACATCATCGAGCGGTCATTGGTTTCTCCGTTATTTTAATGGCAATTGCTGCCCTCGGAATTAGCCGCATTAATATTGATACCAAGCCATTGGGTTTTATCCCAAAACGCCATGCAATACGGGAAGGCCATGATTTAATCACCCGTGAAATTGGCGATTATATCTCCTTGGAATTTGTGCTGAAATACCCAAAAAGCAGTTGGAAAGCCAAGAAGAACTTGCTCCTCTTGGATGAAGTGCAACGGCTGGTGGCAGCGGATTCATTGGTATCCTCCACGCTGTCCATTTTGGATTTTATAAAAGATACTTATCAGCGCACACCGGGCGATAAATTGGACGATATAAACGATTTAACCAGTTTATCGCAAAATAAGCTGTCGCAAATAAGCGGCAGCATAAAAGACGACCCGTTCATCAGCAGGTTGACCACGACCAATGGCGACGAAGTGCGGATATTGGCGGGCATTCCTTTCACATCTGCCCGGCAGTTCCAGCAAATCCACGAGCGCATTGCGGAGCAGGTAAAGGCAAAATATGGCGATAAAATCGGCTTCCGGGCGAGCGGCTATATCCCGCTCTATTCGAGGATTGTGGACACGGTCCTCACCGACCAGTTGAAGAGTTTGGGGCTGGCCATTTTGGTCATTTTCGCCTTGGTCTTTATGGTCTTGGGTTCGTTCAAGCTGGCGCTGCTGGCCATGCCCTCCAACCTCGTGCCGATTGCCGTGGTCTTGGGGCTGATGGGCTGGACGGGCATCCCCCTCGACATCGTGACGGTCACGCTGGCTGCTACCATCCTCGCCATCGTCGTGGACGATACGCTGCACATGCTGTTTGCCTACAAGCGCCTATTGGCCGAAGGCCGATCACCCGCCCAAGCCACGAACGAAGTGGCCAAGCTGACGGGGTCCGCCGTGTTCAGTGCCAGTGTGATTTTGCTGCTCGGCTATGGCATACTCGCCTTGAGCAGCGTACCAATCATGTCCACCACCGGGCTGCTAATGGTAGTAGCCATCGTGACGGGCCTGCTGGCAGATTTGTTCTTGCTGCCGGCATTGTTGCGTATCAGCTATAAAAACCACCATCATGGCACTTAACGATTTTATCCTTCGCTTGCTGACCTCGTTCCTCGTTGGCTTTTTGATTGGCTTGGAGCGGCAATTGGCGCACAAGAGTGCGGGTCTGCGCACAAACCTGCTGGTGGCAGTAGGGTCTGGGATATTTGTGCTGCTTTCGTTGGAAATGACGGCGAACGGAGCTGGCGACCCCACCCGCATCGTGGGGCAAGTGGCCACGGGTGTTGGGTTTCTTGGTGCGGGCGTTATCTTGCACCAGGGTTTGAGCGTACACGGCCTCACCACTGCGGCCACCATTTGGTGCAGTTCTGCGCTGGGATGCCTTGCCGCTGGTGGGTATATGAAAGAATCGCTGATTGCGACCCTTTTGGTGCTCATCATCAATTTAGGGCTGAAACCTGTGGATGCCTATTTTGACAAAAAAGCATTAAAAAAACGGGAAAAAGAGGAAGGCTGAGTTAAAAAAAACTTCACTTCCTCGCCATAGACCCCTCCAATCGGTTCGCCATGCGCTGTATGGCGTCCACGATATTGTCGAGCTGCGGCGGGTAGTCCACCCATTTCACGCCGAGGTCGTCCTTGCCCCAAATGGCCACCGTGACCATCTTCTTCTTGTCGCCGTAGGTAATGGCGATGCGCAGGGGAATGGGTACAGGCTTTTCGCCCTTGCGCTTCTGGCAGTGCTGGTCGGGGCAGTCGTAGGCCCGTTGGAACTCGAAGAAGCCCTGCTTTTGCACGTATTCGGCGAACATCTCCAACTCCTCCCGTGGGATGTTCTTCTTGGTAATCAATAAATTGGTGTGGACGCTCTGGTACTCTTTGATGAGCCTGCCGTCGGTTTTGATTTGGATGAAATCCTTCAACACGGGGTCAATGCCGCCATAGTAGCCGCCGCCGATCAACTCCACGCTGATGAAGGTTGGGGGCGGTACGGCAGGGGCATCCTGTTTTTTGCGGCGCAAAAAGGCCAACCAATCTTTTTTCTTTTTCTTGCCAGTGGCCTTGTCGCTGGTTTTGCCATCGGCTTCCACTAGCACCTCCGGCAGTTCGTTGGCGGGCTTGGTAAAGGGGGCATCCTTGCTCTCCACCCGCACGAAGTGGTACTGGTACTTGCCCTTGCTGTTCTTTTGGGTGAACTCCAGCACCATCACCGATTTGTTCAGTTGCACAATGTCGAACTTGTTGACGTGCTGGAAGCTGTAGAACAACGAGCGGCCATTGAGGCTCCAGTTGCCGCGGCTCAGTTTGCCATTGAGGAACTCCAAATAGGTATAGTCGTAGCGGAAGTAGAGGAAGAACTTGTAGTTCTCGTCGGCCTTGTGGATGATAGTGTTCGACTCGGCGTGCAGCGTATAGGTATAGCGCCATTTCGACTCGACGAACAGCCGCTCGTCGGGCGCATTGAACACGGCCCCCGTTTCCTGTGCGGCCAACTGACTCCACCCGCAGGCTAAAAGGCAAACGAGGCTCACCAATCGCCACCAAGTTGTAATTTTCATGGTAAGATGATTGCAATTACTTGGGGGGGGGGGGGGGGGAGAGAAAATTTTTTTTTCGAAGGGGTTTTTAAAATTTTATAAAAAAAACTCCTGCTAAGTTTGACAGTTGATTTATCAAACTGCAAGTGCATGTAGTAGTAGGAGGGTCTCAAGTGTATAGCAAAAATTCAACCACCTTGGGCGGCGCAAGATATATTAATAAAAAATCTGAAACAAGTTTTACCCAACTGATAAAACACACATTGCTCATCAGCCCATGAAATTTGGCTACTTTTGCCCGGTTTCCCCATTAACCGTTCATCGTCCACCGTAAGCCGTCCACCGTAATTTGAACCTTTCACTAAAAATAGCCCGGCGTTACCTTTTCGCCAAGAAGTCCACGAATGCCATCAATATCATCACGGGCATTTCGGTGGTGGGCATTGCCATCGGCACGGCGGCGCTGGTGCTGGTGCTCAGCGTGTTCAATGGGTTCGAGGACCTCATCATCGGGATGTTCAGCAAGTTCAACCCCGACGTGAAGGTGACGGCCACCGTGGGCAAGACCTTTGTGCCGGATTCCGCCCAGCTTTTGCAGTTGGAGGCTATTCCCGGCGTCGAAATGGTGTCAGTGACCTTAGAAGAGGTTGCTTTTTTTGAATACGGCCAAGACCAGGACTTTGGCACTGTCAAGGGCGTGGACGAGAATTATCGCAAGGTTAGCGGCATTGATTCTGCCATTTTTATGGGCGATTTTAGGCTGAAAGCAGGAGAAAGGAACCTCTCCGTGCTGGGTCGGGGCGTAGCCAGAAACTTGGAAGTGGACATGGAAGATCCCTTTGCCACGCTCAATATCTATATGGCCAAACGGGAGAAAACCAGTGGCCTTGACCAGCCCTTTCGAAAGCGCATCACCTATCCGGTTGGCAGTTTCAGCATACAACAAGAGTTTGATAATCAATACGTTCTCGTTTCGCTCGATTTCGCCCGTGACCTGCTCGGCGCCTACGACGAGGCGAGCGCCTTGGAGATTCGGCTAAGGCAGGGCACCGACCCAAAGCAGACGCTGGCGGCCATCCGGGGCGTGCTTGGCGACGATTTCCAGGTCAAAGACCGCTTCCAACAGGACGAGGCCTTCTTGAAATTGATGAACATCGAAAAATGGATGAGCTTCGCCCTGCTTTCCCTCACCATCGTGCTCGTGGCCTTCAACATGATTGGTTCGCTGTGGATGATTGTCCTGGAAAAAAAGGCTGACATCAGCATCCTGAAAAGCATGGGCGCCGACGAAAAACTGGTGCGTAACATCTTCCTGGGGCAGGGCCTATTGCTCTGCCTTTTTGGCTTGCTGATAGGGCTTGTGCTTGCCATGATTTTTTATGCATTGCAAAAAATATTTGGCATCGTGTCCATTCCGAAGGTTTCGTCGTGGATGCCTATCCCATCGGCATGAGGTTTTTCGATGTGCTGGCGGTCATCGTTGTGGTGCTGGTCATCGGCTTGGTCGCCTCTATACCTGCCTCTATGCGGGCGGGAAAGGTGCCTGCGCTGGTGAGGGAAGAGTGATGGGATTGCGGATTGCGGATTGGGCGGCGTACTCGCTCCATAATTGGTTCGGGATTTAACGATGATTTTTCGCACTTCCCCCAATCCGAAATCCGCAATCCGAAATCCGCAATCGAATTATCTTTGCCCGGATTTTTACTTTTTACTTTGCACTTTTTACTTGAAAATGGAAGATTGGGAATTTGATTTTGAATGGCTCAAAGTACGGCACCTAGTCAAGGATGCCTTACAACGGGACGTGCTGCCAGACATGAACGCCATCCTTTTTCTTATCGGGGTGCAAGAGCTGGGGCGCTGGAAGTCCAATTTCACGAAAGAAGAAAAACAAGACCTGATGCACATCGCCGTCTGCAACCTGATGAGCTACGATGGCTATTACGAGTTCAAGGGTAGGGATGCCGACGGCTGGCCGCATTACGATGCGGTGAAACCATTTGTGCAGAAAGGCGTGAAGACGCAGGAAGAATACCTGAAAGTCAAGGTGATACAATATTTCAAGGAATGGCGGGCGGCCAACGGTGTTGCGGATGATAGCCCGGTGCCTTCCATGAATTAAGGATTGAAGGATTGAAGGATTGAAGGATTGAAGATGGCAGTCCGATGCCGTCCATGAATTAAGGATTGAAGGATTGAAGGATGCCACTGATTCAATCCTTCAATCCCTCAATCCTACAATCCTTATAAAAAAAAGCACATGAAAAAATTGATTCTTTTCTTTTCGCTGGCGCAAATGCTGCTGCTGTTCTCTTGCGGTGGCAACCAAACCGATGGTACAACAGGTGATGCCAAAACCGACGGCCAAGGAGTACAGACCACTGGCGGCGAGGCGATGGTGCTCATCGAAACCTCCATGGGCAACATCAAGGTCAAGCTCTACGACTCGGCCCCTGAGCACAAGAAGAACTTCCTGAAATTAGCCAAGGACGGCTATTTGGACAGTACGCTGTTCCATAGGGTCATCCCCGGCTTCATGATCCAGGGCGGCGACCCGGATTCGAGGCGTGCCATGCCCGGCCAACCGCTCGGTACGGGCAGCCCCGATTACACCCTCCCTGCCGAGATTGGGGCGAAGCACTTCCGGGGTGCCCTTTCCGCAGCCCGGCAGCCTGACCAAGTTAACCCAGAGAAACGCTCCAGTGGCTCGCAGTTCTACATCGTACAGAACGGCCCCGTGCCCGAGGCCCAACTCGATCAAGTCATTCAGATGAAACAAGCAAATGGGTTGGTCTATTCGGCCGAGGAGCGTGACTACTACCTGAAAGTAGGTGGTTACCCGCCGTTGGATGGTGATTACACAGTATTTGGTCAAGTGGTAGAAGGCTTGGAGGTGGTGGACAAAATCGCCAACGCCCCCCGTGACCCCCGTGACCGCCCCTTGGAAAACATCATGATGAAAGTAAAAGTGATAAGTGAGTGAATGGTGATTGGGAGCGAACACCTCCCAATCACGAGTCACGAATCACGACTCATGAATCACGAATCAACAGATAAATGCTCAATTTTTCAAAAATACTAACGGCCCTCTGCCTTGCGGCAATGGTCATTTCCTGCGCCAAGCCTATCGCCGATTTTAGCCATACGGAGAAAGACCTAGTGGCCCCGGCCTCCGTCAAGTTTGAGAACTTGTCCAAGAATGCGAACGAGTACGAATGGGATTTCGGTGATGGCAGCAAATCCGTTTTGGCGGCGCCGGGCCATGTGTATGCTACCAGTGGCAATTACCCGGTACGCTTGACCGTCAAGAAAGGCAATAAAACAGCCTTGATGCAAAAAGTGCTGCAAGTGACCGCCCCTGCTGCTTGCCTGGTTGAAATCGAGACGGACTATGGTTCAATGACCATCCAGCTCTCCAATGCCACGCCGCAGCACCGGGACAATTTCATCAAATTGGCCGAGGAAGGCTATTATGATGGTACGCTGTTCCACCGGGTCATTGAGGGTTTCATGTTGCAGGGCGGCGACCCTGATTCCAAGAAGGCCAAACCCAATGATGCACTTGGAATGGGCGGGCCGAGTTACACCGTTCCCGCCGAGTTCGTGGATTCGCTGGTGCATGTGAAGGGCGCTATTTGCGCAGCACGACAAGGCGACCAGACAAACCCGCAGAAACGCTCCAGCGGCTCTCAGTTCTATATCGTGCAGGGTAAGGCACAGTCGGAGCAGGAGCTGAGCATGATAGAGGCCCGCAAAGGATTCCGCTACACCAAAGCGCAGCGGGATGCATATATGCAGCAAGGCGGTACGCCTTTCCTTGATCGTGACTACACGGTGTTTGGTCGGGTGGTAAAGGGCTTTGAAGTCATCGAAAAAATTGCCGCTGCCGAGACCGACCCCCGAGACCGACCCAAGACCGACATCAAGATGAAAGTTAGGGTAATTAAGTAGATTTCGGAACTTGTCCCGACACCTCGGGATTTCGGATTTGCGATTCCAGATTGGCTACTAACATGTTTCACAACCAACTAAAAAGGTAGTAACAACTTAACAGGGGGTGTTTTTTGGGGAAAAATTGAAAATTTTTCCCCAAAAAACACCCCAAAATGTGGGAGGAGAGAGAAAAAATTTCATTTTTTCTCTCTCCTCCCACACCCTCCTAAGCAGTTACAAAAGGTAATTATATGGAAACGAAAAACATCCTTGGAATAGACGTAGGCGCATCGGGCATCAAAGGTGCCATAGTTGACCTTGAAAAAGGGGAACTGGCCACCGAGCGCATCAAATTGTCCACCCCAAAGCCGGCCACGCCAACTGCAGTCGCAGCGGTAATTGCCGAACTAGTGGAGAAAACGGGGTACGAAGGCAACCTCATTGGCTGCGGGTTCCCATCCATCGTCAGGAATGGCGTGGCATACAGCGCTGCCAATATTGACGCTGCCTGGATTGGCACCAATATCGAAACCCTGGTAGCAGGTGCGACAGGCAAGCAGGTCGTTGCCATGAACGATGCCGATGCCGCTGGCTTGGCGGAGATGCGCTATGGAAAGGGCAAGGGACAGATGGGTACCGTGCTGCTCATTACCATCGGCAGCGGGCTTGGTTCTGCCTTGTTCACCGATGGGCACATGGTGCGCAACTCGGAATTCGGGCATTTGTACTTACAGGGCTGGGTGGCAGAACACTATGTCTCCAACACGGCCCGCAAAAAGTACGACATGACCTGGGAAGGCTTTGGCAAGCGTTTCAACGAATACTTGTTGCATATTGACCGCATCCTTTCGCCCGACCTTGTCATCTTGGGAGGGGGCATCAGCAATGAATACAAGGAATTTGGAAAGCATATTGACAAAAAACTGAACGTGACCACGGCGGCCATGTTCAACCATGCGGGCATCACTGGCGCAGCGTTGTATGCATACGAGGCGAAGTTCGGCGAACTGTAATCTTCGATGCACGCAACATCGAAAGCCAAATCTTCGTTTGGAATGGTGGTTGTTTTAATCGTTTCACCAAAATTTTTTGAAATGAAATTTCTCAATACTTCCCTTTTGTTGTGTTGTGTGCTCATGTTGGCTGCCTGTAGCAAAAAGCCTAAGGCAGGCTACAGCAATATCAAGCCGAACGATTTTTTTGAGTTGAAGCTGGGCAATACGGCTGTTATACCGGAGGAAAAATTCAAGCTCACGTTCAAAGAGGTGCCTGAAGATTCCCGCTGTCCGAAATACGTGAATTGCATCCAGGAAGGCCAGGTAAAAATGATTTTCGTGGCCAATATTGACGGCAAAAGCCAGCCTCCATTAGAGCTTGTTAGGAAGAAGTCTGATGCCAAGCCTGCCACGGCCACCGTAGGAAGCTATAAAATCCAGGTTTACGATGTCACGCCGGAAAGTGAGAGCGGCAAGAAAATCAACCCTGCTGATTATACGGCCCGGATGACGGTGAAGAAGGTTGCTGCCGAAAAAATGGAAGATAAATAAACGGCATCAAATAGGTTTTCGGCCACTAAAACTGATTCAAAGATTAGCCCGTCCTACATGTAAGGATGGGCTAATCTTTTTTTGGGGTAGCTATGACCTCACCCCCGTCCCCTCACCTACGAGGAGAGGGGTGTAGCGACTGCTTCATTTGCAAATGCTCAGCCTTGGAGATAGGGTTAGGGGTTGCTCCCCTCACCTCGCAGGAGAGGGGCTGGGGGTGAGGTGAACACTTCACCGGTTACTTATCAACCTGCCGAGCATGCCGTAACTATTTTAGGTAATAAATTGCCATAATAAACTTTGACTTTCATAGCTTTAGCCCTTCGAATCGGTAGGCGAAAAGCCTACTAATCGTTTTTTTTACATCAAAAACAGCATCCAAATGAAAAAGCCAGCATTCAAAATCCTTTCCATAGACGGGGGTGGCATCCGGGGCATCATACCGGGCATGGTAGTGGCAGAAATCGAGAAGCGCATGGGCAAACCGGCCTGCAAGATTTTCGACCTAATGGCCGGCACCAGTACGGGCGGTATCATAGCCTGCGGACTGGTCATCCCCGACCCCGACGATGATGTTGAGCCTAGGTATTCTGCTATGCAATTGGTAGAGCTATACCAAAAAGAAGGCAAGCGCATATTCGAAGGCGGCAGCAGCAAGTTTTTCAGCATGTTGAGTGCCTTGGTGGAATGCACCTATGCCCATGAGGGCATCGAAGGGGTGCTGGCCGAGTATTTTGGCGATGCCGAACTAAAGGATGCCCTTAAAAACATCCTAATCACTTCCTATGACATCGAGCTGCGCAAACCGATGTACTTTAAGTCGAGGCTGGCCAAGGACAAGAACCTGGCTGACGAAGAAAATTTTAAAATGACCCAGGTGACTCGGGCAACATCCGCAGCGCCCACCTACTTCCAACCTACCCGAATCCTGTCTCCTAAGCAAATGCACTATTCCTTGGTGGACGGCGGCGTGTTTGCCAACAACCCCTCCGTGCTTGCTTATGCCGAGGCAAAGGAACTCTACAAACTAAGGTCGGGCAGGGAAATCAACGCCATGCCCACGCCTGAGGAGGGCGTCCCCTATTTCATGCTGTCGTTGGGCACGGGTCGCACATTCAATCCTTATAAATACGAGGATGCGAAAGGCTGGGGTGCCCCAAAATGGATTCGCCCCATGATTGACATCCTCATGCAGGGCGTCTCTGAAACGGTGGACTACCAGATGCGCTACCTGCTGCCCGATGCCCCGGACGGCACGCCGCATTACCGCCGCATCAACCCCCTCCTGCCACACGAACTCAGCGAAATGGACAATGCCGATGCCGACAATATCAAAGGATTGATGGAAAAGGCACAGGAAGCCATCGCCGAGAACGACGAGGAACTTGACAGGATTTGCGAACTTTTATCGTAACTACTTAGGAGGGTGTGGGAGGAGATAGAAAAAATGAAATTTTTTCTATCTCCTCCCACACTTTGGGGTGTTTTTTGGGGAAAATTGAAAAATCCCCCCTGCTAAGTAGTTACCTTTTATTCTAAAATATTTCAAATGAAACCCACCCTTCATGCCCTGCTCATTGCCATTTCAAAGTATCCACACAAAGATGATTGCCTCAGTGGACCGGCTTATGATATAACCCAGATTCAAGAGCACCTCACCGCTTTTTGTGAAAAAAACGACTTTGAACCTCCAGTATTCCATCCTTTGGAAAATGAGGCGGCAACCCGTCAAGGTATCATTGACGCATACCAGCACTTCTTGAAAGCCAAGAAAGGCGATACCTGCCTCGTCTATTACAGCGGGCACGGCTACCGCTTGAAGGCGCACCCTGCTTTCTCATTGGACTCCAACGGGATGCACGAGGCACTCTATAGTTATGATGCTGGAGACAAGGACAAATGGGGGCTGCTGGACAAGGAACTGGCATACCTCGGCTGGAAGTACGTGGAACAACAGAACAAGAACCTCCATTTCGTGGAAATATTCGACTGTTGCCATGCGGGTGGAATCACTCGTGCGCCGTCGGACAACAAAGTGAAGGCGAGGTCGAGGCAATCTGCAATGGGCATAAGGCTCAACCTAGAGGACTACCTTGGCTACAAGGAGTATTCGGGGTACGAAGCCTATGCAGCCAATGGCAAGGGCTTTGTGCAGGCGCCCGTTGCGAAGCGGATACAGATGGCTGCCGCAAAATCGGTAGAAACAGCAAAGGAAAGGGACCTCACGGATGCAAAAGGCAACGTGGCTGGCTATTTCACCACGGGCCTTTGCAGGGCATTGAAGACTGCCGACTACCAGCTTTCCTATTCCGAACTGTTGGACAAGACCTGGTTCAAGGTAAAGGAATACGCCCTCGTCACCAAAAGCACCAGCGGCGACCAGTCGCCCCTTATGGATACGGAGCAGCAAGACCCTTACGGTGGCTTTCTCACGGGCAAGCCGATGGCCGTCAATCGCAGCTATGCCATCGGTTACAACAGAATGACCAAACAATGGGAAATGCGGGCAGGAGAGGCGATGGGCATACCTGCTGTCGGCAAGACAACCATCAAAATTGATGGAGATGATGCGACCTACCAACTCGGAACAGTCTATTCCGATGTGTCATCACTTACCTTGCCAAACACCTACAAGCAGGGAAAGGTCTATGCTGCCACCATCCATGAAATGGAATGGGAAGGCAAGTTGAAACTGGCCCATGCCCCTAACACGCCCATCAAAGCGAGGGAGGCCTTTGACAAGGCGTACAAGGTGGCTTTCATGGATTCCAAGCCGATGTACGTCGAATGGACGGACGACGCAGAAGCGGCCAATTTCCATTTGGTTTACGAAGATGGGGCCTATTACATGGTGGAAAAAGGGTCGAAAAAGCCGCTGTTCAAGCGGTGCAACTTGGAGCAGCTTCCGGCCTTTTTCGGCAATGCCGAAAAGGCAGCCAAATGGTTCTTTTTGTCGAAACTGAACAACCCCGACCCAGAAAAGCAAATCACCGAAGACGACGTGGAAATCAGCATGTCGCTCCATTGGGACGACGTATTCCAACGACAACCCAAACCAGTGAACTGGCGAGAAACGGTCACCTGCGAGTATTCCCTTGATAAAGGCAAATATTATTACCCCGGCATTAGCCTCTCTGTGAAAAACAAAAGCAAGGAACCGCTTTGGGTGAGCATCGTCTGGCTGAACGCCGATTATTCGATTGATACACATTATATCCCATCTGGCAAGGTAGAAATAGCTTTCGATGAGGTCGCCCACATGGTCATTCAGGACAAAGATGATTGGAAAAAGGTAGTATGGGCTTCTATTCCCAAGGTGTTCCATCAATACAACGTATCGGAAGTGAGCGAATACCTGAAAGTATTTGTGAGTACTAAGGATTTGGGCCAACAAATCAATAGTTATAAGCAAGCCCTTCTTCCGCTTGACGTCGCTTATTTCAAGGGCAATACAAGGGGAGGTGGTTCCGGCTCCATGGAAGAATTAGCGGTGGAGAACAAGGAAAAATGGTCGGCCTTCACCATCCCGCTCCGCATCGTGAAACCTTTGCCAGGCAGCAAAATCGGAGAAAACGGGCAGGGCGCTCAAGTCTATGGGCAAGCCATAACGGTACCCTCCGGCTTCTCTGGCGATGTCGTGGCGGCCACCCAGGGAGGGGGCACGAGGGCAGCCGGCATACCTGTGCCAACAGCCTTGGCCGACAGCGACATCGTACAACCCTACAATATTGCTGGCGGCATCGCCAACGGGGCAACGAACAGCGTACTGAAGTTCACGGGCGTGACGGGCAAGGAACTCGTGACGCCCGAATCGCCCATCCGGGTGGGGCTGCAAGCGATAGCGAACAACGAAATGGTCTTCTCCGTTGGCTACGATGCCGAAACGGGCATGTATTATCCGGTCGGCTATGAAACGGGAAAGCAGTTGGTCATCGAGGAACTGCCCGACGAGATGTCGGAGGGGCAGCGCAGCCTTGGCGGCTCCATCGTGCTTTACCTGAAAAAAGTGGTGCTGGAGACCTTTAAGATTAAGCCAGACAGTGTCTATAAGCTAAGCCTCGCCAAATTGCCCGACGACCTCGAAGAAGACGCCAAATTCGACCCCGATCTGCCGACCGTCCGAAATGCGGTGACAGGCGCCAAGCGCATCTTGCTCTGCACCCACGGCATCATTGGCGACACGAAGGACATGGTGAAGTTCGTCAAGCGCATAGAGCTTGACCAACCTTACGATTTGGTCTTGGCCTTCGACTATGAAAACCTTGACACGGAAATCGAGGAGATTGCTGCGCAACTGAAGCAAAAATTGGCGGATGTGGGCCTCAAAGAAGGCCACGGCAAGGTGCTGCACGTCGTGGCCCACTCGATGGGCGGGCTGGTGAGCCGCTGGTTTGTCGAGCAGTTGGAAGGGAGCAAGGTGGTAAGCCACCTCATCTTGGTCGGCACGCCGAACAACGGCTCGCAATGGGCCACCGTAGCACAGTTCGTCAGCGTGGGCCTCAGCTATGCGATGAACTTCCTGGAACTGGCCAAGCCCGTGCAGATGCTGCTCAGCTTCCTTGGCAAGTACGGCGACCGGGCACTGACCTCCCTGCGCCAGATGCACCCCGACTCGGAGTTCATGCAAAAGCTGAACGGCAATGTGGTGCCAGTGCCTATACCTTACTCCATCATTGCGGGCGACGTGCTATCCGTCCGCTCGGACGCAGAGAAGTCATTTTTCGAGAAGCTCTTCCTGCGGGTGAAGCAGACCGTGGCGAAGCCGCTGTTCGGGGAGGCGAACGATATTGCCTGCACGGTGAAGAGCATCAATGGCGTAATGGCAGCCAAGCTCTCTGACCCGATTGCCTGTGACCATTTGAGCTATTTTGTGGATGAGAAGGGGTTGAAGGCATTGGAAGGTGTTTTAAAAGGAATATGATTTATGGCTGATGATGTGCTCAGAGGTGGTGGTGGTGTTTCGAGTGAGCCTACCGATGAATCGGGTGGAGGGGTGGTGGGGAAGAATTATCTCTTGTTGATTGGCATCAACAAGTACGAGGATGCAGTGGCATTCCCCCAATTGCATAACTGCATCAGTGATGTGGAAAAATAGGCTCAATACTCAGTTCAGATTATTTAAATTTTGACATAGAGCGCACCTTCATACTATGCGACACAGCCACTGGAAATAATAAAAAACCTAATACGCAAAATATCCTTGATCAACTTTTTGAACTAAGTGAAGTTGTTGGCGAAAATGATTCATTGCTTATTATGTTCAGTGGACATGGCATAAAACGGAACGAAACAGGATATTGGATACCTATGGATGGCAAGACAGACAAACCACCAACGTGGATATCTGCTAATAATATTTTGGAGAGCTTCTTGGAGTATAAAAACATTAAACACTTGTTATTGGTAATTGATTGTTGTTTTTCGTCTTCGATATTAGGGAATTCTTTTGAAAAACAGCACCTGCCAGGAACGAGGTTTGCGCTTACATCTGGCAGAGATAAACCAGTTTTGGACATCCATGTAGGTGAGCACAGCCCTTTTGCAAGAGCGTTTATTGAGATTTTGGAAAATAATACGTCTAAAATTGGAGTAGGAGGCTTGGTTAAGTTAATAACGAATAAACTCGGTTCTTACCAATTGCCGATACCACAAACTCCATTGTTAACCCCTATTCAAGCGGATAATGACAATCCGGAAGAATTCGAGTTCGTGAATAAACTATTCAGTGAAGCCATACCTGATTCCAAAGCGATGAGAGAGGCGTTTTATGAAATGGAAATCAACCTACTTAAAGGGTATTTGGACGGAGAACCATTTTTAGTTCCAGCAGAATCTGAATTCAATAAAAAAAGACCCACTAATACTCCTAATATTAGCTTAGTTGCCTTGCAGGGTCATCCCCAAGGAGGCCACGCATTGGTGGCGCAGAAATTAGTCAGGTATTTAAATGTCAATAATCTTGAGAAATCTATGTTTAGGCATATTTCTTTAGGCATTAAAACCGGGCTTAACCGATTGGATGTATGGAGTGGGATTGCTACTGATTTCAAAATTCCCCTCAAAGATGGAATAGGCATCGAAACGGACAAAACTGTATTGTCAGGGATAATCACAGCGTGGCTTAAAGAACAAGATGTAGCGTTGCTTATCGAGTTAACTGGAGATTATTCGGATAATTTATTACCGCTTAATCAGAGTATTGAACAATTCTTGAATGACCTAGAAGATTTATTGCCACCCCTATTAAAGCACAAAATATTCGTGTTCTTAATGGATAAAAGAAATGTCGAAACAAAAAAAGAATTGAAGCTCAGCACAAGGCAAGATGGGAGGGGATTTGTTATGGTGTTGCCAGAAATTGTATCGTTTACATCTGACGACCTTGTTAAGTGGAGCGAGAGGTTTGAGGACAACCCCTTGGTACACACACCAATTTTCAAGGCAATACCATTCAGCAGTTTTGATAAAGAGAGTTGTTTTGTGGAAAATGCAGTCATCAAGATTTGCAATCTCTGCAAAATACCCAACTCGCGCAATCATCCTGTAACGAAGATTTTTTTGAACAAAACTTTTTCACAAATCAATACAGCTAATGAAACTTAAAGAATATACAGGCGAAGCCCTTAAATCACAAAAGGCTGAATTTCCGGCCATGAAAGTCAGTTTTGACTCCGAGAGCGGTATGTTCAAGCCTAAAGCCATGCTTACAGATAAAACGGAAGCCATCATGCCCTATATTCCCAACGACGATATCATCGAGGTGGTGAAAATGGCAAGGCTGCTCCAGCGTCCAATCCTGCTAAGGGGCGAGCCGGGCTGCGGCAAAACGCAGCTGGCTAAGGCTGTTGCCTACGAGCTTTACAAGGAAATCTATTCTGAACAAAAAGAGCAGGGCAACTACCGAAAGCACTATTTCGAGTGGCATATCAAATCGCACTCGAAGGCGCAGGACGGGCTTTATACCTTTGACCATATCGCCCGCTTAAGGGAGGCCAACCGGAAGGACGCTCCACCAGAAACAAAAAAATTATTGAAATCATACCGGGAACTTGGCCCCTTGGGCAAGGCCTTTGCTGTGTCCACAGAGGAACTACCTGCCATCCTGTTGATTGACGAGATAGACAAGGCCGATATTGACTTCCCGAACGACCTGCTTTTGGAATTGGACGAAAAACGGTTCTATATTCGTGAAACGGAGGAAGAAATCAGTAGCTCAGGGCATTCGCCGATTATTTTCATTACCAGCAACCAAGAGAAAGAACTGCCTTCTGCTTTCCTGCGCAGGTGCCTGTTCCTCTACATCGAATTCCCGAAAGGAAAGGTGCTCGACAGTATCATCAATGCAAGGTTCCAAGAATGGGTGGGCAATGACCTGTTTGCTGCCTTCATAGAAAAAGTCAAGAAGAAATTTGACCTGATACGCAAGGAAATCGCAAATGACGTGACTACTTCCAAGCAAGTCTCCACGGGCGAGTTGCTGGACTGGATGAACTACCTGATACTTGCCTACGGCATGGAGGTGGACGTGAAGGAAACGCAGACGAAAACAGGCGCCTTCCCCGGCTACCAAGCATTGTTGAAGAATATGAGCGACCTTTCAAGAGAATCAATCATTAAGAAAATACAATGACGGACGGCTTCTTGCTCCATGTTTTCTTTCAACGGCTCCGGCAGGAGTTCGGGACCATGCCTGATTTGGGCAAGTACATGGATGTACTTAAAATGTTGCGCTACAAAATGGAGGATGGCCACCGCCTAACCGAGGACTTGCTTTTAAGTGTGTTCAGGTTTTTATTGTGCGAGCAATGGTCACATGAGCAACGATTCAAGGAGGTTTTTAAACAGGTTTATAAAAAAGAAGTTGTTGATAAACTGAATGATATATTGGCTAAGAAAATAATTATTAAAGACCCAATAATCGAACCCGGAATCAAAGACAGAACAATTCCTGGTAAAAAAGATAAGCAGCCGATTATTGATGATATGGAAGACCCTATTGACCAGGAAGCAGTTGCAGAGCCTTGGGTCACTCGTCCGGCCACTAAATATTTGAATTTCCAACTTTCCGAATTGGAAGGCTTTAGCATGGATACAGGGGATGGCGATAAGAACGAAGTGTTGAAACCCCACCGCTACTACCTGCAAACCGATGATTACAATGCAATTACCTTCCGGGAAATGATACAAAGTTGGCGCTACTTCCGCTTGAGAAAGGTGGCGGGTATATCGGACGAGATAGACGTTCCTCAGACCGTTAAGCGGATTGCCGAAGATGGGTTTTTCTCCTATCCGAAGTTTAAGACCATCTATAAAAGCAGCCAAGATTCCTTGCTCATTTTGGTAGATAGGCAAGGCTCCATGGTGCCATTCCACGCACTATCTGATGCGCTGGTTCGCACGGCCATCCGTGAGGGTGGCCACCATAAGGCGATGGTTTATTATTTCAAGAACTATCCATTGGAATACGTTTACAAAACGCCGTACCTGACCGAGCCTGTGAAAATAGATGAACTGCTGAGTATGGTCAACAACGAACATACCTATGCCATCATCATCAGCGATGCTGGTGCGGCAAGGGGAAACATGGACGAGGGCAGAATCTCCTCATTGGGCATAGCGCTTGGGGGAGAGCAGCATTCCTTAAAGCAGGATTCGTTCTTCCAAAAACTCATCAGCGCAGTAAAAGACTTGGTTTGGTTAAATCCAATGCCTCGAAACCGTTGGAAAGGCACTTCGGCGGATGTCATCCGCAAAACGGATGCCATCAAAATGCACTCTATTTACGATGCAGGGATGCTTGGTTTTACAAACGCAGTAAAGGATTTGTTGAATGAAAATTAAGTACTTAGTGCCAACCCGTTCGATTTTATCCTGTTTTTAGGAATGAAAATTAACGAGCAAAAAAATGGAAGTCCTACCATACAATTTTGACCGACAGCATGGCTTGACCCCAATGGAGCGCTACAAGGTCGAGTTTTTCTACCAACAGTTTGTGGTGGAACGCTACCGGGAATACGGGGATGGGCACTTCCTTTTGGCTTGTTTTGCCGCATTACCGGTTTTAATGACCCCCGACCTGCTTCACAAACTATGGCTGAATTTCGCAGATTACAACGATGGCTCACGTCCTCAGCGCATCAACCGCCTTGCGGTGGCCGACCTGCTGTTGTCCCCCATGTTTGCTGAAATTGGGCAAGAGGTTTTCGAAATGCCCAACCCAATGCGCAACGCGCTTTTGGCGTGGTGGCAAGAAGAAAAAAGGTCTGGCAGATGGAAACTATTGCCCGACTTGGAGGAGGTCGGTTGGTTTTTGTTGGACTATTTGAAAACCTATAGTACCAGCAATAGCGCCGACGACCAGGCTTTCCGGGAGGCGCAGGAGTGGATGGCCCTCAGCTATGTGGAGCCTCAAGCTGCCTATCGGCAATTGGTGAAAGCTTTGGCTGATGCCGCTGAAAAGGTGAAGGCGAAACCCGAAGACCCATCCATCCTGGCAGAAAAGCTGCGCCTGATGGAGACCATTGGCCGCATGGAACAGCGGTATAAGTTGGAATTGAAAGAGGAAACCGCTCAAGTGCCCGCTGGTTTCAATATGTTGGCTGGCTATGCCGGGGCTATGAAAAATCAATTGGCCGGATTGGATGCGAACTTCCTCGAAAACTTGGACATATCAGGCATGCGGCACATGCTTTCCAACGATGCCAGCGACACGGCTATTTCGTTTCAGTTGCCGGAGAGGGTACTGGGGCAGATGTATAAGGATGATGAAAGCGAGCAGGAATCTAAACTTTATACCTTGCTTATTGGAATTGATAAATATCAAAGAGATGAAAAGAAATTGAATTCTGTGGGAGACATAAAAATGTTTTCTATTGCATTAGAAGATTCTTATGATGAAGAGTTGATACTGAATGAGATATTAAATTCGAACGTTACTATAGGCAATATTTACAACAAAATCAATGAAATAAAATCTCTGGCCAAACCCCATGATAGATTTTTAATAGTATTTGCTGGTCAAAGTAATAATATTAAGGTAAAAGATGGAAGTCCGATCACTGTTTTGGTAACAGATGATTATGGGGACGAAACAAAAGGATTAGGTGGTATCCAATTGAATGAATTAATAGGTTCGCTATCGGAAAAGGGAGAACAAATGCCATATACCTATCTTTTTATAGACATCATTGATTTCCCATACATGAAAAGTGATAATGAAAAACTTGCCATAATTAAAGGATTAGCATTAGATAGCGAAGATGGTTCGCCTTTTATTAAAGATTTTATTGGCATCTGGCAGCAAAGCAAAGGCAGGCTCTCCCTTCAAAAGATGATGGCCATACTGGTGGAAAGACAATACGATGGGGCGAACAATATTTATAGAACGTTTCCCATAGCCTCCAAAATGAAGATGGCACTATATGCCTTTCCTTCTATGGCTACCCGCCCCTTCCTTTCCCCTAAAAACCCTGTGCTGGATATGCAATTCCTCCTGCGTGGGCTTGGGTTCTACCATGGCCCTGCCAATGGCGTTTATAACAAAGCCACGGACGAGGCACTGAAAAGCGCGTTTCAGGATAAAGAAACACTGAAGACTCAAAATCCCGCATCCATAATAGATGGACTGAAAAAGCTGAGCCTTGCTAGTAAGCAGGGTCAAAAACCCCTTTACCTGTTCGTTTTTGCTGACCCCAATAAGGAGTTTCGAGCCATCAAACCCGAGCAGGATGGCATTCGCCAAAGCCTTGAAAAATTGGCAACGGAGCGAAAGGCAGAGGTGGTCATGTTGAACGACCCTTCAAAAGAGGATATGAGACAGTATTTCATGGACCCAAGCTACCGGGGCCGCATGGAAATCTTCCATTTTGCGGGCAACGAGGACAAAACTGGTGAGACCAACGGACTGATGCTGAACGCCCAGGAAGTCGTGAGCTTCAAAGACCTCAACCATTGGATTGATTTTCAAAACGAACTAAGGTTCTGCTTCCTCAACACCTGCAACAACGCCAAACTCGCAGAACTGCTCACTTTGCGAGGGGTGGGGGCGGTCATTGGTACGCCTGGTGTTATCAGGGATGACTATGCGAGTGGTTTCGCTGGGTCGTTTTATGAAAATTTGACAAGCGGTATGCCTTTGGAAGAGGCTTTCAGCAGGGTGGTAGCCAATCCAAATGATGGTAGCACACAGCACAGGTCAGGCAGTCCTGATTTGAGTGAACCAGCAGGCTATGAATTGTTTTTCAATTGGGGGAAGGCGAGGGAAATGAGGGAGTGGAGGATGGATTTAAATTTACATCTGAAAAAAGAAGAATCGAGGAATGAAACATTAAACCAAACTAAAGACTCGGATTCTCAAGATATCGGAGGAAAACTTAAAATAGCGCACGCACCCAGTACTCCTGACAAGGCCAGGAAAGACTTTGACGAAGCATACAAGATTGCCTTCACGAATGACAAACCGATGTACCTTGAATGGACAGATAGCGATAAGGCGGCCAATTTCCAACTCGTTTATGAGGAAGACGCTTATTACATGGCAGAAAAAGGGTCGAAGGTGCCCCTTTTCCAACGCTGCAACTTGGAACAACTTCCGGCTTTTTTCAGCAACGCCGAAAAGGTAGCCAAATGGTTTTTGTCTCAAAATTAGATAACCCAAAACGGGAAATCACAGAAAACGATGTGGAGATTAGCATGTCTCTCCATTGGGACGAGGTGTTCAAAAAGCAACCACAACCCGTAAACTGGCGGGAAACGGTCATCTGCGAATACTCCGTTGACAAGGGCGAATATTATTACCCCGGCATTAGCCTCTCCGTGAAAAACAACAGCCAACAACCGCTCTGGGTAAGCATCGTTTGGTTGAATGCTGATTTTTCGATTGAAACCCATTACTTGCCTTCCGGCACAGTTAATATAGCGCAGGGTGAGGTTACTCACATGGCCATTCAGGCTGATGAAGGTGATTGGAAAGAAGTCGTTTGGGTTTCCATCCCGGAAGCCCTTCAAAAGTTCAATTTTTCAGAAGTAAGGGAGTATCTTAAAGTGTTCGTCAGTACAAATGAATTAGGACAAATAGAAAACTTTGGGCAGGAAGCTATTCCTATTGACACAGCATATTTTAGAGGCAAAACACGAGGAGGTAGGGCAATATCCAAGTCAATGGCGGCTACACTTAATAACAACGAGAAATGGGCGGCCTTCACCATTCCGATGCGAATAGTCAAGCCTGCTATAGAAAGCGATACTGAAAAAACTGGAAAAACAGCGCAAGCTGAGGTCAAGGCCATCATCGAGCAGGCGAAAAAAGAGCATGCACGAACCCTCGATTTAGGCGGGCTTAGCTTAACGGAAATCCCTAAAGAAGTTTTCGAAATGGAGTGGCTGACTGAATTGATTCTTAGTAGTGTTTGGTATGAACATAACCCACAAACCGATACTTGGGAGGAAAAGCATAGTTCAAACCAGCTTGGGAATAATAGAATATCAAGCTTGCCAATCGAAATAAAAGGACTGGAGCTGTTAGAAAAACTAGTAATTAGTGGTATTGGGGAGAATTTGTCGTTGAAACCATTATCGTCAACTTATTTGACTACTTTATATGCAACTTCCAATGGCATAAATACTGTGGAGGATATCGCACATATGCCGCTAAGGGTACTGGATTTAAGTGACAATATTATTGAAGAAATTGAGCCTTTTAGAAATATGGGCCTGCAAAAATTGGGGCTACGCAGAAACAATGTTAAATCGCTGCACCCGCTTTTAAACATGAGTACTCTTAGCCATTTGGACGTTGGTGAAAACCAACTTGAATCATTGGTTGGGTTGGAATATTCTAAGTCTATGGTGGAATTGTATGCCCCAATGAACGCCATCGCTTCTCTCGACCCCATTGCTAAGCTTCAGAAATTGAAAAGGCTAAAAGCTTGGGACAATAAATTGACTTCGATAGATGCTTTGAGCAACCTTGAAAACTTAGACATCGTTCATGTACACAGGAATAATATTCTTTCTTTAGAGCCAATACTCCACTTGCTCAAAAAGGGAAGCAGCATAGGTTTGAAATGGACGCAGAGCAGTCAAATAGTGGTTGGGGATAACCCACTTGTTTATCCAACACCCGAATTTGTTGAAAAAGGCGCACAGAGCGTCATTGAGTATTTCGAAGATGTTTACGGTAAAAAAGCCAGCCCTAAAAAGGCCGTTAATAAAGCTAAGAGAGCTGATGAGAAAGAGGTAAACGATAAAAGTAGCAGCCAATCTGAAGTATATGGAATTGCAGCGGAAAAAGATGAGCAAAATTTAAAAACTAAAAAAGAGACATTTTCCAACACTACAAGCAAGGACGTTCCAAAAATTTCTGATAAAATATCGCAAATCCAAAGTTTGGTTGGAGAAGCTAGAATTGATGACGCCCTCGATGCCTTAAAGGAAGTCACAAAAAATAAGAGAGATATCAATGCCTATGTCGCTACTCTTCAAAAGGAATATCAAGAACTAAAAAAACAGGAATGGAATGGCACAATATCAGAATTTGAAGCACAGAAAAATAGGAACCAATTGGCAATAAATATTCTGGATTTAACTGCAGATATTGAATCTGGAAAAACTGTACAGGTTGCTGCCGAAAAACTCCCATGGTGGCGCAGAATATTTGGCGGAAATTAAGCCGTTAATGGTCAAAGCTCACTATCCTCGTCAATTTCCACCCCTCCTTCTTCTTATGCCAGATATGCACGAACTTGAAAGTGCCGCAGTCCATCGCCCCGTTCTCCAAATGGCAAAAGCGGTGGGATGCCGATTGGATGGCTCCATAGCCCGGCACTGGGTAAACCTCCATGCTTTCCCTTAACAATGTCCGAGTTGGTGCATTCGGGTTGTTGACTAGCCCACCGAGCAGTTCCAAGTTTCTGTCATAACCCGTTAGGCCGGTTTTGTCGTGGTAGAACTCCAGGTCTTTGTCGAAGATGTCGCCCATTGCTGCCACGTCCTGGTTGTTGAAGGCAGTGAAGAGCAGGCTGTCCATGGTCAGAATCTCTTGGAATAGCGGCTCGTCGGAAGGGGATTGCTGGGCCATTGCGGCAGCAGAAAAATAGATGGCGAGGCCAATTGTGAATAGCAGGTTTTTCATCATAAGGAATTGATTGGCATAAAAAAACGGGGAAGCCGTTTTAACCGACTTCCCCGTTCAAAGAACAGCGGTAAAAGCCTTCTCTCACTTCTCTCACATCTCTCACTCTCTCACTCTCTCACCCCTCTAAAACAGTCGGGTTATTGCTCATTTACTACAGTCGTTTTCGATTTGGAGACTAAGGTACTCGATTCGTCAATGTGCTGGTTCAGGGTATCGCCCGGGGGTATTTTCACCCAGCTATCGTTGGAGGCGGTGATGTCGGCTACCCGTACCGAGAACTGCTCGGCGTCGAGGCGGGCCTCGTTGTCAAGGGTGGCGGTCAGGTAGTTGCAGTTGCCGCTGAGTTGGGCTTTATTATCACCGGAGAGCACCAGTTCGAGCTTGTTCACGTTCGCCTGGAAATCCAGCCTGCACTCGCCGTTGTTCACGATGCGCATATTGGCAAGGTCGAAATCGTGGATGCGTACCTTGTCGCCGTTGGAGATGTCCAGGTCCGTTAGGTTGGGCATCGTTATTTCCAGCTCCATTTTGCCGTCGAGGTCGCCGACTAGGGCGATGTTGAGTTGATCGCCTTCTTGGTACATTTCAACTACATCCGGTCTGCTTTGGCCGTTAGCAAATTTCACGCTGTACTCGCCGCCCTGTTTGATGTCGAGGATGATTTCTCCGTCCACGTTTATTTTCGTGAAGCCGTTGAAATCCGTTTTGCCTTCGGCTTCATCATGCTGCTTCGCAAACTCGGCGTTGAAAAGACCGTCTTTGCCCATTTGCCAAGGGTACTGGCTGTCCCACCAAGGGAAGGAGTACTGCTCGTCCACTTGTAGGTCGAGGTCGTTCCAATGGAACTCATTGCCGGGGCGCACCCATTTGCCGACAGGGACTTTCACGGTCAGGTTGACCCGTTGGCCACGCCATTTTTCGCCTTTTTGTATTTCAAAATAGCTCGGCAAAACAAGGTGGTTGCCTTCGATTCTGTATTGGTAATTGATTTTGCTGGCCAACTGCTGGCCTTCCGTCATGCCCTCGCCACGGGCGTAGTTGGTCTGGAACACTTCGATTTTACCCGTCTCCGATTTTTCTACCCGCAGGTGGATGTTTTCGGAAATCAGCTTTTCATCGGAAATATAGAGTCCATCGCCAAACTGCATGAAACTGCGCTCAAAGGGGTTCTTTTCGTAGTCAATGACCAAGGTGTCGGCAACAGCGAACTCCGTTTTGTTGGCACCTACGTTGAAGTCGGCACCGTGTGCGAAGTCCTTCACGGTTTTTGTTCCCACGAACATCAGGCTCACGAGGTTCAGCGACCAGAACAGCCAAAGGCCAGCCGCCCAGCGGGGCTTGAAATTGGTGCGCATGAAAAGCCGCATGACGCCGAGCGCCAGCATGAGTAGTGGCACACCTATGAAAATCAGGATATTGACGACGCCCAAGGTCGTCATGAAAGTAGAGCCCGGGTGCAGGAAGCTCGAAAACGGCAGCCCAAAGAACAGGCCACCCACCGACACGACCCAGAACATGACCAGCAGCACTACCAGCGCCACACCGATGGCGAAAAACACTGGCCTAATGACCTTCGCCAAGACTTCAACCACTTTGCGGATAACTGCGCCCAGTGTGGCAAGGATGCCGCTCAGTACCTGTGCGCCCTCAGCAGCTGCTGCCCGGAACTGATGTCCTCCAGCGGAAGCATTAGCTCCTCCCTCTCCGTCGTCCTCCGACCCATCATTAGGCTGCGACCTTTTGCTTTTTTTTTTGCCTCCGAACTCTATCTTGAGTTCGCCGCCAAGCTCGGCCACTTTCTTCGATACATGCTCCATTTCCTCCTCGATGATTTTACCGATATTGGAGGCATTGATAGGCTCGCCACGCATGGACAGCTTGTCGCTGGCTGTTTCTGCCTTCGGCAAAATGGCCCACAAGATGATATAAAGCGGTATCGCAAAGCCGCCAGTGAAGGCGAACAGGACGAAGATGAGCCGTACCCAAAGCGGGTCTTGTATGCCGAAATAGGCTGCAATACCGGAGCAAATACCCTCTATGACCTTGTCATCGGGGTTTCGGAAGAGGCGCTTGCCTGTTTTAAACCTGTACTTGCCCTCGTAAGACTTGCCACCAGTGCTCTTGGATGCCGGTTCTTCCATTGGCTCGGCCCCGAAGTCTTCCGGTGTGCCCATGATGGAAATGACGCCCTGCACGTCCTTTAGCGACACGATGGGGCGGCTGCCCAATTTCTCTTGGAACAACTCCGCCATCCGTGACTCAATGTCGGTGGTGATTTCCTCGTAACCATCCGAGCTGCGGAAGTGGTTGTGGATGGTCTTCAGATAGCTGCTGAGTACCTCGAAAGCGTCTTCGTCAATGGTGAAGGGCATACCGCCGAGGTTGATATTGAATACCTTAGTCATTGTAAGATGAATTGATTTCGTTAGTTTGGTGCTGGTTTCTGGTTGCTAGATACTGGATGCTTGATGTTGGCAATCCCAAGTTCAGCAGACACTGACTGCCATCCCGAAAAATCGGGACAAGACATGCCAACTGTCAAACTGCCCCCTCAGTTCGTATTGAGGCTTTGGCTCGAATTGCTCACGGCACTCACCAACTGGTGCCAGGTGGTGACGAGGCCGTTGAGGAAGTCCTTGCCGTCGGTGGTCAGGGTGTAGTACTTGCGGGGAGGGCCGCTGACCGATTCCCGCCAGGTATAGTCCAACAGGCCAGCACTTTTCAGGCGGGCCAGCAGGGGGTACATGGTGCCTTCCACCACCATCAGCTCCGATTTTTCGAGCCGCTTGATGATGTCCGTCGGGTAGGCCTCGCCCTCATCCGAGATGATGGACAGGATGCAGAGTTCCAAAATGCCCTTCCGCATCTGTTGGGTCGTATTGTCTAAGAGTCCTTGAACTTTCATTGCTGCACGGTTACATGGCTTCATTGTTTCATGGCTGCACTGCCTCATTGTTTCATGGTTGGTAGCACACAGTGGCAATTGAACGGTGAAACAAACGGTGAATAAAGCAGTGAATCCATGTTTGATGAGGCAAATCTACGACATGGCAAGCTACTATGCAATACCAAGTAGCTTTTTTAGCAAGGAATTTTTGATGAACAGGTAGCTTGCATCGACGAAGGGTGTGAAAAATTAGTTAAAAAACATGAATGGAAACTTTGAATCGTTGGCACAGCAAAACTTGCAACTTACCTTTAGTGCATGTAATAGAAAGCTGCACATTTTGACAGCGAACAGTTTTTTCAGATAAAAAACACTAACGATGAAGACACTGCTTTTTTCACCCTTGTTTTTCCTTTTCCTGTGTTCTTGCAAAAACGAACCATTGCCGGATGAACCTATCAACTACCTCCCACTGCCGAAAATCGAAGTTTCGGAGGTGCCAATCTGGATTAATGAGGAATGCCAGGAGAAAAGCATCATGGTTGAGATTGATGAAGGCATAAAAAAAGGCCTTTCTTTTCAAATTGATGGAGAGGTTTTGGTTGCATCAGAGGTGCAAGTAAAGGGAAAGAGGCATGTATTTAGTCTAATCTTGCCCGAAGGAAAGCGACACAAACAGCTAACAATTAAATCTTTAGGAGATAAAGGTGTCCCCATTTCCTATCCAGTCCAAATTCATTATTTTAAGCAAGGAGATACATTGGATTTCTATGGTCCAAGTTCTTTCGAAAAGCAACTACAATCTTTTTTTTATCCAATGGAATGTTGGCCAAATTATGAGGGAGGCGTCATCAAAGGGGGAAGGGATTATGGCATCAGTTATACCTACAGCCGAAAAGACGAAGTTGTAGGCGATAGTTTGTATAGAACGATAAAGTTGAGCGATATGAAGTTCAGCAGTTTAGACAGCAAAGAAGAATACCGGATTGAGCCAGCTATAAGTCGTACGTTTTCCGTAAGAAACTATGCTGGACTTGAACCGTCAAATAGTGTTTTTGGCAGTGTGCATAAATCAGTTCCAGGGAAGGATATAGGTATCAACACTGAGTTCACTGTCGGCTTAGGTTTGACGGCAGTTGAAGATGGTTTGCCCACTTATTTTATAATGGGTCTTGTTCAAGGCAATCAGTTTAAGCTTAGGGCGAAAGAATGCTTCCAATATGATACGTTGGAAATCGTTCCGCTTAAGTTGCCTGGCTCGTATCAAATTGTTTTGACAAAATGTGATTGGGCTACTGAATAGGGGAACAGTTTTTTTTACGTAAATGGTAGAAGTTTAATAATTCCAAAACTGTGCTACTCCGCTATGAAATGTCCATAATTTGACGAGTTGCTGCTTTAGTGATGTTTATGTTGGCCGTAAACGAGTCCATCCTTTAAATTGTGCTCGAAAACTAAAACACCGTGCTGCTATGAAAACCTTTTTCACGCTGTTCTGCCTGCTATTGATTGGTTGCTTAGCTCAAGCCCAATCCACTTTTGCCAAGCCCGACTCCATTGGCGAGCATTTCGATGAACATTTCCTGGATTTGCCCGACCTGGCCCGAAAGCTTTCAAGGCCGTTTGGCTCGGAAGCGGAGAAAGCCCGTGTGCTGTTTGCATGGATTGCCCATCACATTGCCTTTGATGTCGAAAAATACGAAAACCCGCCCGCCTTGGGCCGCTTCGTTGCGAGGACGGAAAAAGAGATGCAACGGCTGAACCAGGAGCGAATTGAGCGGGAGTTGCAACAGACCTTGAGGTACGGCAAGGGCATCTGCCAAGATTACAGCCAACTCTACAAGGCGATGTGCAGGGCAGTCGGGTTGGAGTGCATGACCGTGAGCGGCCAGACGAGGGATTTTTTCAAACCTTCCCGGTCCAGCCATTTTTCACCGCATACTTGGAACGTGGTGAAAATTGACGGGCAATGGCAATTGCTGGATGTGACCTGGGGTGCTGGCTATGTGATGAACGGGCGGTTTGTGAGGCATTTCAGCCCCGGCTATTTCATGACGCCACCGGCTTGGTTTGCCCAGAGCCACCTGCCCAATCTCGTGGAGTGGCAATTGCTCAAGGTGCCCGTCATGCGACGGCATTTCCCGCTCCAGCCCCTGCTCAACATCGGTCAGCAGGACTACCCCTTGCTCGATTTTTCGCCCAAGTTGGAAATGGGTGCCGACGGCCTCGCCCAACTCCGCTTCAAGTTTGAGCGCACGCCTTCTGCCTTCTTTGTGACAAATGGCCATACAGACAACCAAGTGCTGTTCTCGCAAACAATGGAGGCGGACTGGGTGGTGCTGCATTTCCCCATCTCCAACCTGACACAGGTGACGGTTTATATGGGCGATAGGGGTGGCTCTAAGCTGGAGTGGTTGGGGAAATATGATGTGAAGTAGGGTGGGGTCAAAATATACTGCCATCCCAAATATACTCGCCGAAGCCACTTGCTGAGGCAGTTTTTTTGAAGAAACGCCAAGGGTACTGTCAAATTGCTTGCCCCAAAAGCGCATTTGTCACAAATTCCCTCATATTTGGCGCACTAAAATCCTTCATCCACAATTCTAAAATTTGTCCAAATGAGTACAACTACCTTACGCCTTGGCAAAACGGACCAAGGCTCAATACCTGCCGACCTTTCAAAATACTTTGGTGCTTACCACGCCAGCATGGCTGCTGCCCTGAAAGCTAAGCGAGCGTTTAGGGAGGAGGCAAACGGTGTATGGAAGCCTTTCGAGGAGATTCCCGGCACGGAAGTCAAAGCTTTGCAGCAGTTCCTCAAAGACGCCGGATTCATGCCCAATTCGAAACTGAACGGCATCTACGACTATTCGACGCAAGCGGCCGTACGCCTCTTCCAGGAATATATCCGCACCGTGGAAGGTGACGCCTCCATTGGCACACCCGATGGCGTTGCAGGTTCCACCACCTTTCGTTTTATCGAAAAATGGAAGGCGGAAAAACAGGGCAAGCCGGAGTTTGTCTGCGAATGGGGCAGGTCTTCTTCGCAAGCAGGCTCGGCGGATTTCAATTACTGGCTAAACATTTTACAAGAGGCGAAAGCATTTTACTCGACCCAGCACAATCCCATCCTGGCCTTGTCGGAAAAACATACCCGTCCCGGCGATACCAAAAAGATAAAGGATTGGGATGTATCTCCCGACACCGTACACCTCATTGGAATACGCCGCAAGCAGGAGGCCAACATCAGGAGGCGGGAAAACGACGACCTTTTCGTATTGCTTATCAAGGGCATGGTCTTCAAGTTTTGGGGTTCTACAGACCCAAACCAAAACATCATCAAAAGAAGAGACGAACCTTTTCTCATCGAGGGGCAGCACAGCTATAAGTTCGGCTGGCACAAGGTCAGTGACGCACAAGAAGTTTATCGGGCCTTTGAGCCTGCCACCGTGGGTGTGCTGGTGTTTCGGGACAGAAACAACAACGATTCGCTGGATGAATCTGATATTGCCCGGGGCTTGGATGCCGTTCCCAACGAAACCATCAATATCCACTGGTCGGGCAAGGGAGGGGCTAATTTTTCGGCTGGGTGCCAGGTGATCGCTGGGCAAAGCTACAGCAACCACAAAGGCAAGGTCATTGACTGCACTGCTTTCGCCTCCCTCAACTACGATGGTTTGGCGCAGGGAAAGACCCGTGGTGCCTATAATATGCTGACAGACTTGATACTCAGCTACCTACCGGAAGGCGTCTTTACCATCGCTTACACCCTTGCAAGGGATGAAACTTTCTTGAGGACGACGGACATCAACGAGGAGATGATAGCAGCATGGGGAGATCAAATTAGGCGGAACACGGGAGAGGTGTGAGCTTGGTGTTTGGGGAAACGCTCATTTCCCCAACTCCTTGACCCTGATGTTCCGAAAACGAACGACATCGCCATGCCCCAAAAAGCCAATATGGCCCTTGGTTCTCTTTAAGCCAGGGTGGTCATTGCCGTCCATTGTCCCATTTTTGCTGGCTTCCAATAGGTCGCCGTCCACGATGGCCGTGCCGTTCAAGATGACCTTGATTTTCGAGCCTTCAACGATGACTTCCTCCGAGTTCCATTCCCCAACGGGCTTTAAGTAATCCCGTTTGGCAGGGATGATGCCATACACGGAGCCATGGTACTGGTAGGGTTTCAGGTTGGCGTACTTCTCGGCGGTGTTGTCCAAAATCTGGATTTCCTTGCCCACGTAGGCCGCATCGCCTTCCAATGGAGCGTGGATGCCGAGGCCGTTGTTCGCCCCCGGCGTCAATTGGAATTCGAATCGGAAGCTGAAATTGCTGTATTCGCCTTCGGTAAAAAGGTTGCCACCGCTGCCGCCACCGTCAGGTTTTACCACGATGACCCCGTTCTCGACCACGTAGGATTGCTTGTTGCCCACCCAACCATCTAAGTTTTTGCCATTGAATAAGGTGGTGAAGCCTTTATCTGTCAGGTTTTTTTGCGTTCCGCAGCTAAGCAGGAAGCCGCTAAAAATTAATGCAGTGCAGTAGGTAAGTATTTTCATTGCTCAATTTTGGATTAATATAATTTAGGCTGACATGGCTTTTTGTTAAAACCCAAAGGTAATCATATCTTGATGGTGACTCCTCTCATAATAGACTTTCAAAGAACCTATAATCAGGTTGCCCTTGCCTAAGAAAGGTGGCTCATAAATCGAAAAACGCTACACTGACGAAGCGGACTTCACTAGCCCACCCGAGGCGCAACGTCGGCAGGGTTGCGAACCCTTCCGACGTTTAATCCTCCCGCCACTGCCCCACAAAATACTCCTGCAAGAGGCGGTGCCTGAACCGCCAAGTTGCCCCGTCGGTTTCGAGGAGGTGGCTGGCGGTAGTTTCGTTGAGGAAAATTATTCTTTTTCTGCCCTTAATTTTTCTCGAATGGCAAAAAGTTCAACAGAGGTAAGGCATTTCGAGTATCCCCTCTGATGACGGAGGTGGTTGATGAGCAGTTTATCGCCCGTCCATAATTGCGCATTTAAGTAGTTGCTGAGCGTGACGAAGGCGATGTCGTCAATGTCAACGTCCCGCACAAGTGGCAGGGCTTCTTCCCAGAATTGGTAAGGAATGATTTCTTCCGAATGGAATTTCAATCGGGAAAATACCAAGTTCTTGGCTTCCTCGAATTCGTCTTCCGACAGCCCGGATATGTCCATCAGCCGTTCCCGGTGCTTATGGATTTCGAGGCGCAGGTATTGGCAGGCATGAAATTCGAGCAGCTCTTCGGAGTTCATCAGCAGGTCGCCAATCTTGGTCTCTGTGTTTAGGATGGCGCTGAAGGCGATGTTCGTGTCCACGACGATTTTCACGGCCGCAAGAGTTTGTCCTTATTGGCCTCCCACCAGCCCTTGTTCACTTCCTTGGCCAATTGGTCAACCTGTTCCTGCTTGGCTTTGCTGGCCTCTACCGCCGTTTTATAGCTCAAATAATCGAGCAGCCGCTGCACGTCCTCCGTGTTGGTCGTGGCTGGCAGCTTGATGATGATTTCCTTGTCCGTCCTTTCGATGGTCATTTTGCGAGATTTTGCTTTGCAAACTTACCATTTTTGGGCGAGGTTTCAAAATGCGGGCTACTCCTTCCATTGGTTGGCAAAATACTCCTGCAAGATGCGGTGGCAAAAGCGCCACGAGGCTATCTATTAGGCGGTTGTATGGGAAGATGTGGGTGGCTGGAGATTTTGCAGAGACTATGTTTCGGACTAATCCATTATGTTACCTACTTTTTTACTGGTCTTATGATTTTGCCATCACCCCCTATGTAATAATAAATATCTCCCTTTCTAACTTGTGTGCAAATGATGCCTTTTAAATCTTCAGTATAATAATCAGTAAATTCTCCTATGCCATCATATTCAAAAGGAGCAATGATTCCTCCCTTACTATTTATCACGCCCCATTTTCCGTTTTTTTTAACTCCTGCTAAACCAAAGGAAAAATGGGCTGCATCTTCATAAATAAAAGGAATAACAATTTCATCTTTATAGTTTATATATCCAAATTTTCCGTTTTTCTCCACCCATGCTAACTTATTTTTCCCAAAACAGCGATCACCAGAATCATATTTTGCCGGAATTAGGACGCTGTAATTTTTATGCATAAATCCAGTTTTTCCATTTTACCAAATTTATGAGGCCGTCCAAATTCTAAATCATTAATAAAGTCATACTCAATCGGGACAACAATCTGGCCTTGGCGATTCATAACTCCATATTTTTTAATATTAGGATCATATATCACGCACAATGGATAATCAAATTGTGTGAATGAACTACCTTGGCCTCTATATTTTGTGAGTCTAATTTTTCCATTGCTATATTTAAAATAAATATTCCCGTCTTTTTCACTAACATAAGCCCATATTTCGGGCTTTTTACTTCCATTTGTATCATCATTTTTTGAAGATGAAATTTCTTTTTTTTTGTACATTATCATCAAATGGTTGCTGTTTAGGGGGCAGGGTGTCCAAAACTACAATTAAATTTGAATCTTTTAAGGCATGTTTGTCAATAGTGATTGAATCTTTAAAGCTTTTAAACATCTCTGGGGCCTCCGTCAATAATTTATTGCAAATCAACGAGTTAAAAACAAATATCATTACCAAGGCCACTCCACTTCCCCACGCCCACGGCGAGCGCAAGCCACGACCTAGCGTGGCCAATTTTTGCTTGCGGCGCAGGGCGATGGTGGCTTTTTGCTGGCGCTCTTCTTCGGCCCTTTTCTGCCGATCTGCATCTTCTTGCTGGTGGCGGCGCTCCGCTTCGGCGGCATCCCGGCGTCGCTGCTCGTCGAGCTGTCTTTGACGTTCAGCGGCGGCTTCCTGTTCTTTTTGACGGCGGCTTGCTTCCTCAGTGGCTTTGCGTTCCGCCTCCTGCCATTGGCGGGCCTGCTCCTCGGCAAGCTGGAATTCGGCTTCTATGCGTTCCTGTACTGCTTGGCGCTGGCGCTCCTGATTTTCAAGCATGCTCCATAGGGAGCCGATGGCGTCGCTGTAGGCATCATCCCGGTCAGGCCAATTAGTCACGGGACGCCCATCTTTGGGCAGGGCCTGCAAAACCTTAAGCGGGGTGGCTTGCCAGAGGCAGGAGCGCACGATGAGGGGCACTACCCTCGCTTCCCCGGCGTGGTGACGGGCAAGGGCATCGGACATTTCTTTTTCATAAAAATAGTCAGAGTTGATGGCATCGGCGCTGACCAGCAGTAGGATGATATCGGCATCGTGGAGGTTGTCTTTGATAGCCTGTTCCCACACGGCACCGGGTTCTATCCTGCCATCATACCAGATTTTGACCTTGCCTGTGCGTTCGAGCGGGCGCAGGTGCTTACGCAGCTCTTCGAGCAGGTTGGCATCCTGTCGGGAATAGGCGATGAAGATTTTGAAAGGGCTGTCAGCCATGCAGGTGGTTGTTCGTTGTTTTTGGCGAAGATAGAGCTAATTTTTTTTTCTAAAGTGTGACACATGCTCGGCTTAGGTTGGAACGGTGAACAATCCGCTAAAATACGCTTGATTCCCGATTCCCCCGCATTTCCGCCATACACCTTGCCATTCCGACCAAAGAACTTTTGAAATGCCACCGTGTTGTTTAACCTTCAATTGCTCGAATCGCCAATTACCATTTTCACCACATGGAGTTCAAAGGAAATACGCACGAATACCTTCGCTTGGAGCAAATCACTTCCGACAATGCTGCCATCGTAAAAGAAAGCATCGAGAGCGGATTGACCCTTCTCTGGATGACCGCCGATGGCAACCGCCTCAAGGTTGACGGCAAGGACAATGTTTTCCAAAACAACGAAGTCATTTGCCTGACCGAATTTCACCACACGGAAGTACATGCGGTCACGTCCATGCGCATGGTGCGTTTCAACCGCCCTTTTTTCTGCATCATTGACCACGACTCGGAGGTGGGCTGCCGGGGCATCCTGTTTTTTGGTGCTTCGCAACTGCCCGTTTTCCGCATCCCGGACACTGAACTGGAGAAGTTCGACACGCTTTGGAAGATGTTTTTGATAGAAATGCAATCGAAGGACGACCTGCAAATCGAGATGCTGCAAATGATGCTCAAGCGGCTGCTGATACTTTGCACCCGGCTTTACAAGGAGCAGCGCCAGTTGGCACCGTTGGCCAAAAACAACCTCGACCTCGTGCGGGAATTCAATTTCTTGGTGGAGTCCCATTTTAAGACCAAGCACACCGTCGCCGACTACGCCGAGCTGCTCCACCGCTCGCCCAAGACCCTGTCCAACCTCTTCGCACAAGTCAGCCCCAAAACACCGCTGCAAATCATCAACGAACGTAAAATGCTCGAAGCTCGCCAGGCTGTTGCGCTACACCGACCAAGCCGTCAGCGAGATTGCCTATTCCATTGGTTACGAGGACGTGCAGACCTTTTCCCGCTTTTTCAAGACGCAGGAAGGCGTGTCGCCAAGCGCTTTTCGGGAACAAAATTGATTTCGGGAAGAATTGCCAAGCCTTCGGGAATCCCTGCCTAACCTCGCCCTTCCGCCTGCCCCCATCTTTGTGTCATCATTTAAACAAAGATTTTCTAACTAAAAAAAACGCAGAAAGATGACACAGTTTAATGTTCCAACCCGTGACGAAGTGAGCGCCAACAACCAGGCTATCTTCGACAACCTTCAAAAAGGACTCGGCTTCGTGCCAAACCTCTACGCCAGTTTTGCGCACAGCGAAACCGCCCTTGGCGACTATCTCGCCCTCCAAAACCGCAAAAGCAGCCTTCGGGCCAAAGAGCGGGAGGTCATCAACCTCGTGGTGAGCCAAGTCAACGACTGCCGCTACTGCCAAAGCGCCCACACGGTTTTGGGCAAGATGAACGGCTTCAGCGACGAGCAAATCCTGGAAATCCGCAGCGGAGAAGCCAGCTTCGACCCGAAACTGGATGCGCTGGTGAAGTTCGTTCAAGCAACGACCATCAACCGGGGCAAACCTTCTGCGGAGGCGGTGGAGAACCTGTTTGCCGCAGGCTACAACAAAGGCAATGTCGTGGACATCCTCATCGTCATTGGCGACAAAATCATCAGCAACTACCTGCACGGCGTGGGCCAGTTTGCGATTGACTTCCCATTGGCGCAGGAGCTGGAAACAGTTGCCGCCTAAATTAAAGGGACATCGGCGGTAGCCTGCCCCCAAGAGGCCACCGCCTGTTCCTATTTTTTCACCCATAAAATTTTCAAGCCATGTTAAAAAATTTGAGCAAAGCCGATTTTGAATCCACCCTGAAAGAAAACGATGTCGTATTGGTGGATTTTTACGCCGACTGGTGTGGGCCTTGCAAGGCATTGCACCCGTCGTTGGTGAGCCTCGCCGCCGATTTTGAAGGCAAGGCCGTCATCGCTAAAGTGAACGTGGACACTGAATCGGAGATTTCCTCCGATTTTGGTATCCGTAGCATTCCCGCCTTGCTGTATTTCAAAAGGAGAACTTGCGGGCAAACAAGTCTTGGGCTGCAAAGCAAAGCCGCCATGGCCGCCAGCCTCGACCAATTGATTAGCCAAAATTAACCGTTTGGCCGTCTGGCAAGCACGCCCGTCAGACGGCCAATTGCCGGCATTATTCATCAAAAATAAACCTGATTTTTAAAAAGGCCCCCAACCAAAGTAATCCATCAATCACATTTTACAAAATGGAAAATCAACGACCACCACTGCCACCGTTCACGGAAGATACCGCCAAACAAAAAATCCAAATGGCTGAGGACGCCTGGAACAGCAAAGACCCGGAGCGGGTATCCAAGGCTTATACCGTTGACAGCGAGTGGCGCAACCGCCATTTGTTCATCAACGGTCGGGAGGAAATCGTGCAGTTCCTAACGGCAAAATGGCAAAAGGAGCAACAGTACAAGCTCAAAAAAGAATACTGGGCGCACACGGGCAACCGCATTGCCGTCCGCTTTGAGTACGAGTACCACGACGAAAACGGCCAGTGGTTCCGTGCCTACGGCAATGAAAACTGGGAGTTTGATGAAAACGGCCTGATGGCAAAGCGCTACGCCAGCATCAACGACCTCGCCATCGAAGAGAAAGACCGAAAACTCAAATGAAATGAATTATTCAAGACTTGCTTTCACGGATGCCGTGAAGGCCTTGCAAGAAGAAAACGGTAGTCGCCGGACTTACGACCGCATGGAAAAAATGCAGGTGACAGAGGGTTTGAGTGGTAATGAAATCGCATTTATCGAAGACCAGGACCATTTTTTCATGGCTTCTTTTGGTGGAAACGGCTATCCTTATATCCAGCACAGGGGCGGCCCGGCGGGCTTTCTGAAAGTGCTCGATGCGAAGACCCTCGCTTTCGTTGACTTCACTGGGAACAAGCAGTACATCAGCATAGGAAACCTGCAAACCAATCCGAACGTAGCGCTCATCATGGTCTCGTACCCCCAGCGTGCCCGGTTGAAAGTATATGCCAAGGCCCGGATAGTGGCCCTGGCTGATGACCCTTCGCTTTTTGAGAAGATTGAGCCTGCCGACTACCCACATCGGCCCGAAAGGATGCTGGTGCTGGACGTGCAGGCCTTTGATTGGAATTGCCCGCAGCACATCACGCCCCGCTACACAGTTGAAGATATTGAGGTGGCCTTTGCTCCGCAAAAAGCCTATCTGGCAAAACTCGAAGCGGAAAACCTTGCATTAAAAGCAGAACTGGCCAAGCTAAAAACAGCCATTGCATGACAACTGAAACGGATAATCATTTTATCAAACGCTGCGAGGCACTGGCGGCCATTGCTGCCGAACGGAGAGAGTCGCCCGTTGGCTCAGTAGTGGTTTTGGGCGGCGAAATTATTGGAGAAGGCATCGAGGCCGGGAAATCCAAACAGGACGTCACCTTTCATGCCGAGGTGGAGGCGGTTCGGGATGCGGTGAGTAAACACGGCAAAGACCTCTCTGCAGCTACGCTTTACACAACCCACGAACCCTGCATTTTGTGCAGCTACGTAATTCGGCATCATCGAATCGGGCGGGTGGTCATCCAAAGGGCGGTGGCATTTATTGGTGGAGCGAGTTCTGGTTATCCAGTTTTGACGGCATCTGATATTCCGATTTGGTCGCCGCCGCCAGCAGTGGTTTTTTTGGAGAAAACATAGCCGAACCACGGAAACAATTATTAACCGTACTTTTGCTCAAAACAGCGTTATGGCAAACAGCCCATGTGTTCCGAGATGAGTGAAGCGGAAAAAGGAAATACCAAGCAGCGCAAGAAAGCCAGTGTACCACGTCGGCTGGTTTTGGCGATATTGAAGTTGCTGCTGGCGGTTTTCTTGCTCTTGGTGCTGGCATTGGTAGGCGTCAACCTTTACCTGAAATCCAATAAAACGAAGGAGTTTAAGGACCTTGCCTTCCTCAATGGCGGCTCGGTTTCGTTCCAATCGGTGGACATCAGCCTTTTCAAGGATTTTCCCGCTGCCACCATTTCCATCGAAAAACTTGGGGTGACGGATGCCGAGTTCGATCGGCACGGCACTCCGATTTTGCGTGTCAACGAATTGAAGCTCGTAGCCTCCCTTAAGGCATGGCGTTCTCGCCAAATTGAGCTACAGTCGGTTGATTTGAAGGATGGCCGTATTACCTTGTTTACGGACGAGCATGGGTACAGCAATTTGAAGGCCCTGCTTCCCAAGAAAAAAGAAGAAGAAACCCTTAAGTCCAAGTATTTATCGATACTGACAGATAAAGTAAAACTCGGTTTTGCCAATATAGATTTCGGTTTTACGGATGCCATAAAAACCACCAGCATTCATGCAACCTTGGATGACCTCGCTGCCATTTTGCACAAAAAAGCAAAAAGGCCTGGCCGCCGAGATTGATATGTCGGTATGTATGGAGGAACTGGCTTTTAAAAAAGCAAATGGGTCGTTTGTTGTCAATAGTAATTTAGCGGGAAAACTAAATATGGACATCGAAAGCGGCAATATCAAATTCGAGCCTTTTCCGCTTGCCATTAATGAGCAAGTGTTTGTTTTTGGTGGAAATTATGACACCAAAAAACAGCAATTGACCAAGCTGGTTTTGGAAAATAACAATACCGTATGGAGCCAGTGCATGCCCTTGTTGCCCTTGGATTTGCAGGAAAAATTGGCACCTTATTATATCGAGAAGCCCTATTATACAAAGACGACGATATCCAGTTATTTCAAGCCGGATGAGCCAATATTGGTCGATATTGATTTTCCGAATGGAGGAGGAAAACACGGTGGTGGCAAAGGGTTTCCGGTTCGAGCAGCTCACGTTGGACGGGCGGTTTACCAACCGATTATTTGACGGAAAACGGGCGGAAAAAGAAGATGGCAAAAACCTGCGGATTGTCCTGAATAATGTGAATACGGTTTATGATGATTTTTTTATTCGAACGCCATCTGTCTTGATTACCTCCACGCCTAAAGCAGGCGCAAGGTTGAAGACGGACGTACACATCACGGGCAAGCCAGCCGGCATCAGCAAATGGCTGAAAAACGACAAGTTCTTTTTCAAACGGGGCAAGTTTGATTTGGAAGCCAGCGTGGAAGGCTCCATGAGCGACTTGCAGGAGATTGTGGTGAACAGCGAGGCCAAGTTGGACTTGCGGCATTTTTCCGTTGTGTATAAACCTTCCAATACGAGCTTCCCTTTTGCGCAGCTGGTGCTCGCCAAAAAGCAAGGCGACGCCAATTTTTCCATCATAAGCAGCACCCTCGAAAACGGGCATGAATTCCAGATTGATGGCGGCCTGACGAACATGAAGGCGCTGCTTTTTGCCTTGGCGGAGCGCTCCACCAGCGAGGCCGATTTTGTTGCTGAAAAACTGAGCTGGACGGATTTTGTCAACCTGTTTGGCGAGAATGGCTATTTGAACGACGGCAAACCCAAGGATGACCAGCAAAAAAAACGCTCCATGAAAGAAACGGTCAGGGGCATCCAGTACCAGTTCCAGCCCCGCATCACGGTGGCCGTTGACACCTTGGAATATTTTGATTTAATCGAGCTTCGCAAGTTCAAAACAGGCGTGCATTTCGAAGATGAAAAAACATTGGTATTGGAGAAAACCAGCTTTAAATATGAGGAAGGGCAGGTAAGCCTTAGGGCCATGTTCAATATCAATGAAGCGGATATTACGCCATTTAATTTTGAACTCCATGCCAAGAACTTAAACCTCGCCAAATTGCTCCCACCATTTGATTATTTCAAGGTGCAGCTACTCGCCAATATGGACGAACTGCCCGACAATGTGAGCCTCGACATCAAACACAAGGGCCTGTTGGACGATCAAACAGGTTTGATACCCAGCACTTCCACGGGTGAGATTGTTTTCCAAGTGGACAAGGGGAAAACCCTCTTGGGCAAGGTATATTATGAGCCTGCCGAATATAGTCATTTAATGAACCCCGGTGATTTACAACTGGGCAATGCTGTCAAAACTAAAGTATTGCTAAATGGAGACCCAGCCCTTTTCAATCAGTTTTTTAAAACGGATAGGTTCTTTTTCAGCAAAGGCCAGTTTGACGCTGAGTTGAAATATGAAGGTAATGTCCGTGATTTTGAGGAACTTATGAGCAATGGCGATGCCACCTTTAACCTCTATAACAGCGAGGTTTATTATAAACAAGCAGACGTAAGCTTCCCCATCACGGAAATCAACCTTGCGCTCCATGAGGACAATGCGGATTTCTATGGCTTTATGAACAAGGATTCCATCCACCAAAAAATCGAATTATCGGGGAATATCCAAAACCTGAGCGAAGTGGCCATTGGAAATACAGGAAAGGCTGTGAAAACGGCGGTCAATATCACTTCCACCAAGATAAGATGGGCACAGTTGCAGAAATTGTTGTCTCCGCTGAACAACAAGCCGGATAAGAAAACAGCAGGATTAAAGAAGACCGTTAAAGGCATATTGGGCACTTTCAACCCGGATATATGCATGTACCTGGATACGTTTGTTTATTCAAAAAAACTGTCATTATACGATGTGCAAACAGGCATCAGCCTGAAGGATACTGCGACCATGCTATTGGATAAAACGGGCTTCCGTTTCCACGGCGGCAGCGTCAGCTTTCAGGGCAGCGTGGATTTGGGGCAAACGCAGTCCACGCCATTCACCGGGCAATTCCAGACCGATAAATTGGATATTGCATTGCTGTTGGAAAGCCTTGATTACCTATATATCCCTTCATTCAAGGCCATTGAAAAACTGTCTGGTCAGGTCAACTTGAACCTTGACTTATCCGGGGCGATAGCAGAGGGGAAAAAGGGGCTTGTCCCTGAGGAAACCAGCGGCCTGCTTGATTTTGAATTGAGCGATATTGCCATAAAAGGCTATGCGCCACTTGATGGCCTTGCCGCCAAAATCCGAATGAAAAAACGGTTTGAGCACCTCCGATTTGCGCCCATCCGAAACACCGTGCGCATCAAAGGTGAGGATATTAAAATACCCCTGATGGAAATCCAGTCCAGCGCCATCAATATGTTCGTTGAAGGCACTTATAGTTATGGGAAGAACACGAATATTTGGGTTACCGTGCCGTTGGATAATTTAAAGAAAAACAAAGGATTGGTCATACCTCCCACAAGAGGCTATGCGGCCATTAAAAGGAGGATATACGTTGAAATTACGCCCGATAAAAATGGCAAGAACAAATTCAAATTCCATTTGCGGAAGAAAAAATTCTATAAACAACGAGGCATACCTGAGCAGTACAGGGCCGATTTGAAGATGTATCGGAAATTGAGGAAGGGGGTGAAGCATTGATTGGTCTGACTTCGGTCGCTTCATTAATCGCTTTAACCACTCCCCATTGTTTATCGCACCACCTCTACCACCCAAGCCGCCTCACCTGCCCTGCTTTTCCGAAGCTTTTCAGGCAACACTACCTCAATCCCCTTGCCCACGGTCTCCCATTTCAGGGCTTCGTTGCTGCCCATCAACTTCACCGATTTTATGCCTTTGGTGGGAAAACTGGAGAGCCAGACCTTGGAGGGCAGTTCCTGCTCGTCGGCATCGGGCAGGTAGGTGAGGTACTGGCGGCTGCCATCCTTCTTCTGCGTGAGGCAGACCTTGCCTTCCTTGTAAGGCGCCAATGGCCTTGTGCCGTAAATCGCCTCCCCGTTCACGCCCATCCATTTGCCGATGTCGGCGAGGCGCTGGTAAGCCGTGGCGTCAATGGTGCCATCTGGGCCGGGGCCAACATTTAGCAGGAAGTTGCCGCCCTTCGCCACGATGTCCACCAGCGTGTGGATGAGCTGGCGGCTGCTCTTGTACTCGGCGTTGGCGCTGTAAGACCAGCCGCCGGCCATGGTCATGCAGGTCTCCCAAGGGTAGGGGGGCACCGAGTTGGGCACTTGCTGCTCCGGGGTGCGGTAGTTTTCGTAGGGGCCATGCACCGAGCGATCCACGACGAGCAGGCCGGGCTGGTGCTGACGTGCCATGCGGGCGATGCGGCCCATGTCAATGGCTTGGCCCCACTTGGGCAGGTCATAGCCCCAGGAACGCACCTCGTCGTTGATGGTGCTGTCGGGGCGTACCCAGCCGCCGTCGAGCCAGAGAATGTCCATCGGGCCGTAGTTGGACATGAGTTCTTCGATTTGGTTGTAGGTGAATTCCTCGTAATTTTTCCAGCGCTGGGGGTACTTGCGGGCATCGTAGTTATTGCAGCGGTTGGGGGTGGCCCACTCGTGTGCCCAGTAGTCGTCGCAGTGCCAGTCGGGCTTGCTGAAATAGGCACCCGCCTTGAAGCCCCGTTGCCGGAAGGCATCGAAAATATGCTTAGCAACATCGGCCTTTGGGTTGGTGCGGAAGGGGCAGTCCGGCCCCGTGATTTTATAGTCGGTGTACTTGGAGTCGAACATGCAGAAGCCGTCGTGGTGCTTGGTAGTGAACACAACGTATTTCATGCCAGCATCCCAAGCCGCTTTCGCCCATTTCTCGGGGTGGAACTGCGTGGGGTTGAAGGTCTTGGGCAATTGCTCATAGCGCTGCACATAGTCCACATAGTCGGCGCCGCCCCGGTCAATCCAGTCCTCGTTGCAGATGCTCCAGCTCTCCACCACGCCCCACTGGCTGTAGGTGCCCCAGTGCATCATGAAGCCGAATTTGAGGTCTTGCCATTGTTCGAGCTTCTGGCGCACGAGCGGGTCGGGGTCGGGGGAATAGGGGTGTTGCTGCGCAATGGCATGGAAGCTGGAAATGGCGAATAGTAGCACGAATATTAGGCGGAACATATTGTTGAGTTTTTGGCGAAGGTAAAAATATGCGCCATGTTCAAACCAGTTTTTAACCAATTGCGCTATCGTGTTTGATTGGCCGCATTTTTGCACAGGCTCTGAACTTCCCATCAATTTCCTCTCGATGACACCGGCCCCCCGCAACACCAACCCAATTGGCAGGTTGGTCACTCAAAAATTATGACCAAGTTGTTCTTGCATTGCTCACAGACTTTGACAGGAATGCTTTAAAACCAAGTGCAAAAGATGGGGTTTATTCAACATCCAAATTATTTTGAAACGGGTAACGATACTCACCAGCAGGGACGCACTTTGCCCAGTGATATTGATTTGTTGGTACTAATCAGCAAGTCGGCAATAATATCCGCTATCGTCTGTTTTGCCTATGGGTGCCTAGAAATTTTTACCGAACCCAGCTATTTTCACGCAACGGTTACCTATTCTCTTGCAGCTATTTTTGTGGTAGCGCATTTACTGTTCCGCTATGGAAAGTTCTTGGCGTTAAAAATTCATATCTGTTTGGTGCTATCTTTATGGGTTACGATGGACTGTATTTTCATGGGAGGCGATTTCAGCCAAAGTGCAATTTTTCTTTGCATTAGCACGGTGACCTACGTCTTGTATCAAGGCCAACGAACAACGCAGATTATACTTGTGAGCACGGTACTTGGGTTGTTCACCTTTTCTACCGTATTCTTGAAAATACATGGCCCCCTGTTTGAAAATATGGACCAGCCATTCGACGAGTTGTTGGCCGTTTACGTTTGTGTGATTTGGATTTACAGCATTTTTGGGCAGTATGCACAAGTAAAACAAAAGCTCATCAACGATTTGGAACAAAAGAACCAGGTATTGATGGCAACGAAGGAGGAGCTTGAACGCTTCACCAATATTGCTTCGCACGACTTGAAATCCCCGCTGAGGAACATCTCCAGTTTCATTGGCCTCATTGAAAGGGACATAAAGCGGGGCAATACCGAAAATTTGTTGGGTAACCTCGAATTTGCAAAAAAAGGTGCACAACAGATGCATCACCTCGTCCAGGGCATTCTCGAAATTTCAAGCGTCAATCAAAATGCTTTCGTCAAAAAAGACCAATACAGCCTAAGCCAGTTGTTGGAGGACGCTGTAACCAATCTAAGGCTTGAAATCGCCGAAAAAAATGCGGTTGTTCAATATGGTGCACTGCCCGACTACCACTGCAACGATGTGGAAATGACCCTGCTTTTCCAAAACTTGGTACAGAACGGAATCAAGTACAATAAATCGCCCCAGCCTGCAATTTCCATCACCGCCGAGCAAATAGACGGGCACCTCAAGCTGTCCTTCACCGATAACGGCATCGGCATCGAACCGCAGTTTCACAGCTATGTTTTTGAGCATTTCAAGCGGCTGCACAGCTCGCAAGAGTACATGGGCACCGGGCTTGGACTTTCGCTCTGCCAGAAAATCGTCCAAAAACACAAAGGGGAGATTCAATTGATTTCAGCGCTGGGGAAAGGGAGCCAATTCGTGGTGGTACTTCCGAATAATCCTGAATGATTGCGAACTTGATTTGCCTACCTGCTTTTGTTTGTATCAAACCTGAAAGCTTGCATATTCTGCCCGTTCACGCCCATAAAAACCACGTTCCCCAGCTGGGCCACGCAACGAACGTCCGCCCGCACCTGCAAGCCTGATTGTGCCTGCGGCAAATAGCGGAACTGCCCCTTTCCATCCCCTCGCAGCAACACCCCATGATTGGCATCGGCCATGCCAAGGCGCAGCTTCAGGTGGCGATCGTTGCCAAGTAGGAGCAAATCCTCTTGCCCGTCTTTGTCGGCATCCACCACGGCGATGCAATGCACAGGGGCAAACTGCGCCTGCACAGGCAATTGCCCCAATCTGTACTTTCCGTTGATGTCACTAAGGAAAAGCATCGTTTCCAAATAGTTGACCGTCAGTCGGTTAGCCTTTTTTAGTTCACCTTCGGAAAACAACTCTTCCGTACTCACACCGGCGTAGCGCTTGAAATCGGTGAAGCGTTTTTTGAACTTTGGCAGTTGTTGCACCAGTTCGTCACGGGTCAGGTACGGGTAAGATTTTCCTTGGATATAGGTGCAAAGAATTGGGTCAACAGCGCCGTTTTCATCGAAATCGGCGTAGTACAGCTCGGCAGGCTCCGAGTCCGTCGCCTTGATTTGGGTATTCGTGCCGAGGTTGCCGACGATGAAGTCGGGGCGGCCATCCTTGTTCAGGTCGGCCACCTCGATGCAGCTCCACAAGCCGTTGTATGCCTTCCCGAAAACCTGCTCCGTGGCAGGCCGCAGCTTGCCGCCCTCGTTGAGGTAGGCCGCCATGGGCATCCATTCACCCACGGTCACGAGGTCTTGTTTCCCGTCTTGGTTCAAGTCCACCCAAGCGGCGTCGCAGACCATGCCGGGCTGTGCCAATTCTGGGGCGAGCGCCTTGGTCTGGTCCGTGAAATTGCCCTTCCCATCGTTCACGAGCAGGTAGCTGGCAGGGGCTTCAGGATAGCGCCCGGGCACTACCCAGCCTCCCACGAAGAGGTCGGGGTGGCCATCGCCGTTCACATCCCCCACGGCCACGCAGCCTTTGCTGGCGGTCATTTTGGGCAAGGCATTAGTGTTCTTCGTAAAAACGCTTTTCCCATCGTTCAGGTAAAGTCGGTCTTGCAGCGCAGCATCGTCCGGCTGGAACTGGTGGTAGCCGCCGCTGGCCACATAGATATCCAAGTCCCCATCGCCATCCGCATCGAACAGGGCGGCGTCGGCGTCCTCGCTGGCCTTGTCCGCCTCGAAGGCAGGGATATTGGCCTTAGTGAACTGTCCATTTTTACCCTGAAAATACACGCTGGCCGCCTGCCCCGCCGCCCCACCGATGAAAATATCCTCTAGCCCGTCGCCGTTCAAGTCGCCCTTCGCCATGCAGGGGCCGTGGGTGGATAGCTCGCCGATGAGCAGTTTCTGGCGGTCGAAGTCACGGGATGCCGTGGGCGGGTTTGTATAATCAATGGGGGATTTAATCGGGGTAAATAGGGGCGTATATTTGGCTTTAATTGGCTTCGCCAATTGTGCATTTCTTTCTTCTAAAATTAGGTTGGAATTAATGGTTATATCCGTTTGCTTCTCTTGCTTTCCAGATGGCCAAGTGATGATTAATGAATCAATTGCTGATAAATTTCCCAATCCAAACTGCAAGATGGGCGATACAGCGGAGAGGTAGCCACGGGCCGGGTTTTGCTCCGCAAAAAACTGCTTTTTATCAGCGAATACGGATACTTTCGCACCAATTCCTTGCGTGTTCATGCCCTCCCCTTTGAGTGTTAATTGCAGGTGATTCCCGGCTTTTTTATCCACAATATTTTCATAAATAAAAGCTGGTTTATTGATATTGTTTACGATTAAATCGAGGTCGCCATCCTTGTCCAAATCTGCATATACCGCTCCATTGCTGTTGCTCGGCTGGCCCATGCCACAGGCGTTGGTTATATTGTCGAAATGCAGTTCGCCATTGCCTCGGAATAAATAATTCGTGACATTGGAGGCGGGCATGTTTTTGATGATTTCTAATACGTCCTCCCGTTGCAGCCGCCCCTTTTTCTGCACGAAATCATCCATGTACGCAATGAAGTCGAGGTTGGTATAGTCCCGGTGGTAGCCGTTGGTGATGTAGAGGTCACGCTGGCCGTCGTTGTCGTAGTCGGCAGCAAGGGCCGACCAGCTCCAGTCGGTGTTGGAGATGCCCGCGAGTTGGCCGACTTCCGAGAACGTCCCATCCCCATTGTTCAGTTGGAGCATGTTCCGCATGAACTGGTAATAGAAGCCACTGCGCACGTTCAGGTCGAATTTGCCGTAGTTGTCTGGGGCGAGCAGTAGTTTTTGGCGGGCGTTGTCCTCCGGCAGCATATCGAGTGTGATGAGGTCGGGCAGGCCGTCGTGGTTGAGGTCGGCCACGTCGTTGCCCATGCTGAACTGGCTGGTGTGGTTTATGCCGTCCGAAAGGGCATTGAGGAACGTCCCATTTTGGTTGTTCAGGTAGAGGTAATCCGGTACGTTGTAGTCATTGGAAACATAGAAATCCGGCCAGCCGTCGGCGTTGAGGTCGCTGATGGCGAGGCCGAGGCCGTAGCTTAGTTCGGAGCAGTTCAACCCCGTTTTTTCGGTCACGTCGCTGAACTTTCCATTGTCTTGCCGGAAGAGGCGGAGGCCCATCGCGGGGCTGCTGGCCTTGAGTTGGGCAGCGGTCTGGGCCTCGTTGAGCATGGGCAGGTTCTTCGGGTTGTGTTGGAGCAGGAGCATGTCGAGGTCGCCGTCCCGGTCGTAGTCGAGGAAGTAGGACTGGTTGGAGTGGCCAGGGCTGTCGAGGCCGAACTCGGCGGCCCGCTCCTGGAAAGTAGCCCCAGCCCCCCGGCCCCCTGAAGGGGGAGTAGGCGTTGTGTTGATGAACAATTGATTCTTGCGTTTTTCATCCGGCAAAGCACCGGAGTAGCAGAGGTAAATGTCCAGTTTCCCATCGCCGTTGATGTCCACGACATTCACGCCGGTTTTCCAGGGGCCGGGTCTGCCACTTGCGCCTGACATTCCAGTGGCGTCCCGGAAAGTGAGGCCGCCCTTGCCCTCGTTGAGGTAGAGCTTGCAGTCGCCCATGTTGGAGGTGAAGTAGAGGTCGAGCCAGCCGTCGTTGTTGAAGTCGCCCGTGGCCACGCCGCCGCCGTTGTAGAAGTACTCGTACATGAGGATGTTGGTGTTGGGGCCTTCGTCGAGTTGGTTGACGAAGGTGACGCCTGTTTTTTCGGGGGGGAGGAGGTTGAACAGCACAGGGCCGTCGGCTTGGGCGTTGCTTGGCGCACTGGTGGCATCCTCCTTTTTACAAGAAAAAAATAGCAGTGAAACAAGTGCGGTTGCTGCGGCGAGGCGAAGTGGTTTTGTCATAGTTGCATTGTGCCGTGATGGTGGCCGTACAAAGGTCGAAAATTAGTGGATATGCTCGGAACTGACTTTCGGTGGGCGTGATTTCTATGAATTTTCGGAATACAATTCCGAAAATTCATAGAAAAATCGTAACTACAGAGCAGGGGTGTTTTTTGGGGAAAAATTGAAAATTTTTCCCCAAAAAACACCCCAAAATGTGGGAGGAGATAGAAAAAATTTCATTTTTTCTATCTCCTCCCACACCCTCCTAAGCAGTTTCGAAAAATCACCATATCACTGTGCATATCCAAAATAGAATCTTTGATTTTCATAAACCAGCTTACCCAAAAGCAGTCCTTAACCTTGTCAATAGTGGGGTGTTGAATTGAATCAATAGCTAAAATATTATCTATTTTAGCTAAAAAAGCGTATTTTTGGCCAAAATATTACCGCTATGCTGAAGTTCGGAACAGTAAAAAAGCCATCTGATTTCATGGAGCAAATCGCAGAAAGGCATAGAGCGTTGCGCAAACGGGCAGGTTATTCACAAAGCGAACTTGCCCGGCGCTCAGGGGTGTCGCTTGGCAGCCTGAAACGCTTTGAAAGCACCGGGCAGGTCTCTTTGGAATCTTTGTTGAAATTGGTGGAAATACTCGACCGGTTGGAAGACTTCGAGTGGGTGCTAAAACCCGCCGAGGATTTGGATAGGATTGAAAAACTGTTCAGCGATAAAACAAGGGCATGATGAAAAACGCCTCGAACCTCATCGAGGAAGTGAGGGGAGTCGTCCATGAATGGAGCCGATACGCTACCGATTGTGGCGTTGGGCGCAATTCCAAAAGCGAAATAAAAAAGGCCATAGCGGTTTCGGATTTGTGATTTCGACTACACATCAATGCAACCCGCTTTCCTTTGGTCAAATTCCAAGCAAGCCATAAAAGCAGCGCCCCCAACCTCGTCAAAGGCCGGGGGCGCTCACCCTGGAAATCAAATTTCTAATTTCCTAATTTCTCAACTACATCAATACCCCGGATTCTGCACCAGCTTGCTGTTCCGGTTCACCTCGTCGCGGCTGATTGGACGATAGTACATCTTGTCGTTCCATGTACGGGTCTCGTTGTCGTTGTTGTCATACACGGTATAAGTATAGTCGTACTTCGACTTGTCGTGACGGTACGGCACGTGCGGCGATTGGCCAGCCTTCAAGGTCGCTGTCACGTTGATGGCTTGAATGATGCGGCCCAGTTGGTCGCCAATCATCCAGCGGCGGCCATCGTGGTAGCGGTGCTCCTCATAGGCAAGCTCTACCCGGCGCTCGTTGCGGATGCGGTCACGGAGGGCATCGCCCGAATCGTTGATGGCAGGCATACCGGCCCGGAAGCGGATTTTGTTGACCCACTCACGAGCCTTGTCATCTTCGCCCAATGCTTGGGAAGCCTCTGCATAAATCAGCGCCATCTCCGTGTAACGGATGAAGGGCCAAGGAATCACCTGGGCATTGGACTGGTTGTCCGGCAGTGCAGGGTCTGCGTCAATGAACTTACGGGTGTAGTAGTGGGTACGGGTGCCGTTCCAGTCTTCGATGGAAGATTTGCGGGTATCAATACCGTTGATAAGGTTACCTGCACCATCGTCGTAGTAGCCCGTCTGGATTTGGTTGACGGGATCCAGTGCCGCTACGTCGCTTGGACGGGGCTTCCAAGGTGCGCCATCGTAAAGCACAGTTGCGTAGAAACGTGGGTCACGGCCAGCGTAAGGGTCAGCTTTGTGCGTTGGGTTGTTCCAGTCGAACTTCGAGCCGTCCATCATTTCGTAGTCGTCCACGAGTTGTTGGATGGGCGTGTTGCCTGCCCAATTGTGGTAGCCGTTCGGACCGTTGTTGATGCCGTAGTGAATACCGCCCAATGGCCAGTTGTCTTCTTGGGTGAACTGTGGCGTATGGGTGCGTTGGAAAATAAGTTCCGTGGCAGCGCCCGGATCGCCTACTTTACTCCTGCCGCCCATGGCGATGGAGTTGTAGTTGCTCTGTCCTTCTTCGGGAGAAACTGGACCAGCTAGGTCAAGTTTGTAACCAGTGCCAGCGTCGAGAACAGCTTTAGCAGCATCTTGGGCAGCCCTCCAACGGGCGGCACGGTCGCCACCAGTGTAAGCTACCAGTGCAATGTCGCCGTAGCCACTGAGCGTAGCTGATTTTGACTGGGCAGTAGCTGCGTCGTGCAGGTCGCTGGCTGCGTAAACCAACTGGCGGGCCTTGAGCGCCATGGCGCTTAATTTGGAAGCACGGCCTGCTGTTTCGGCCTTGCCATCCAGCAATGTGGCAGCTTGGTCGAGGTCGGCTACGATGAAGTTCACACACTCCTCGTAAGTGTTGCGGGCAACAGTATAGTCCTCATTGAGGCCATAAGGGCGGGCAATGAGTGGCACGCCACCGTAGTAGCGCACGAGTTGGTGATAATAGTAGGCACGTAGGTAGTAAGCCTCGCCCAAGAGCCTATCACGGAGTTCGGTATCGGTGAAAGTTGCTTTTGGCAGGTTCTCGATGGCAATGTTCGCTTGGCGGATGGCAAGGTACATGGTGCCCCACTCATAAGTCGAGCTTTTCCATGCGAGGCCACCAGGGCTTTCAGCACCTTCGGTGAAGGTGTTGATATTGCGGCCTGCGTGGGTGAACATGGCCTCGTCGGTGTAGGCAGCCAAGGCTTGCTCCTCGAAGCCACCATAACCAAGGAAGGAATAAACGTTGAAAACAAAGGCCTCCGACAATGGGCCATCTGCCCAAGTGGCATCGCTGGAAATCCTGTCCAGCGGCTTTGTATTCAAGAAATCATCGTTGCACGACATCGGTAGCAGGGCTACCGCGCCGAAGGCGATTAAATGGAATAATTTGAATTTTTTCATGACAATTTTTTGATTAGAATGATAGACTTGCTCCAAAATTAAGTACCCGTGATTGTGGGTAGTACGTACCTGCCGAATTTTCGGATTCTGGGTCAAACACATTGAATTTGTCCAAGGTGAACAAGTTCAGTGCGTTGAAATAAACCCTCAAATCCCTGACCCTCACTTTGTCTGTCAACCCTTTGCCAAAGGTATAACCAATTTCAATGTTTTTCAAACGGATATAATCCTTGTTAAACAAGAAATAGTCATTGTTGCCATAAGGGCCACCAGTGTAGTAGGTGTCGCCACGGCTGGCAAGGCGTGGGTGGTCCCCACTTGGCTTGTCAATGCTCCACCGGTTGTCGTGGTTGTACTTCAGGTAGTTTCCAATGTCGCCAGACTCTGTCTGTACCCTGAACAAAGCACCAACCGCACCCTGCAACAACATAGAGAAATCAAAGTTTTTGAAATTGGCCGTAAATGTGCCGCCAAAGAAAAATCTTGGCGTGGCGTTCTTGTCCAAACGAACTTGGTCATCCGCATTGATTTTGCCATCACCGTTGTAGTCCTTGAACTTCATGTCGCCAGGTTTGAGTGTGCCACTCGCTCCGATGACCTCCGAGTAGTCAATTGTATTGGCTTCGATTTCCGCTTGGTCTCTGAACGCACCATCAGACTCGTAAACAAGGAAGGCATTGATGGGCTTGCCTTCTTGCTTCTGGTACTCAGGAATACCGGGCACTTCGTCCATGAACACGACCTTGTTTTTAGCATAACCGCCATTGATGCCTGCGCTCCAACGGAAGTCCGATGTGGCCCTGCTATTGTAAACCAAGTTGTACTCGAAGCCAGAGTTGTCCACTTCGCCCCTGTTAACCGGTGGCAACAACGAACTGATACCAGAAGAAGCAGGGGTAGAACCCGTTTCTTGGATCAAGATTTGGTCACGCCTGTTTTTGAAGTATTCCAAGGTAAAGTCCAACTTGCCGAACAGGTTACCGTCAACGCCCAAATTGATGTTCCTTGCACGCTCCCAAGTAAAATCCTGGTTCGCCAATCCCGTTTCAAACAGGGTGGTCACTACTTGGTTGTTGATAGGATACTGGCCGGGGTTGTAAGTGGACAAGAAGGCGTATTCCTGCAAACGGCCATTGTAGAACACTTGGTCGTTGCCCATCTCGCCGTAGGAAGCACGCAGTTTCAGGTAGTCCAAGCCATTGACGTTGAACCAGTCCTCTTCCGTGATGTTCCAGCCCAGCAAAAGGCCAGGGAAGAAACCGTAGCGCTGGCTCTCTGGGAAAATATAAGAACCATCACGACGCCAGATGAACTCGGCGAGGTATTTCTCCTTGTAGTTGTACTGTACCCGGCCATAGTAGCCCAAGCGGGCGCGTTCATAGGCGCCACCACCAGTTTCTTGGCCAACTGTACCGCCTGCGAAAATCTGGTCAATCGCAGGAGAGATAAAATTGCGGCGGAAAGCAGCGAAGCCCGAGCCTGTGAACTCTTCCCTTGTCACACCTGTCATGAGGCTGAAGTTGTTGTCAGCACCCAAACTAAAGTCATAGCTAAGGATAGCGGTCAGGTTGGTGTTTAATACCTGGCCATAAGACTCACGAAGCCTTGGGTCAGTGAAGTTGGACCTAACGGCTGGATCCAACAATGGCGTCTTGCCATCAGCCTCGTAGGACTGCTTGTCCCAATAGTAAAGCATCCATGGCGTTTGCCAAGTCTTTGTCGTTCCGGAAGTCTTGTCCACAGCACCTGAAAGGTTGAGCTTCAAGCCTTTGACCCAAGGGTTGCTGATATCAACGCCACCGTTCAGTTGAACATAATCCACAGGATTGTCAACATAACCTGTTGCATTGGTCGTGATGACATAAGGGTTCTGGCCGTTCTCGATGTCCGGGCCGGGCTTGCCATTGGGCCAAACTGCTGGGTCGGTAGGGCGACCACGCATCAACATCCTGAAGATGGACCCTGCGCTCTCGGTAGGGTAGTTGCGGTCTTCCCTGCGAATCATGGCGCCGACATTTGCCTTGATATAATCATTGACTTTCGCATCAAGGTTCGTGCGGAAATTGTACTGCTTGTAGTTGGTAGCAGAGTTCTCGTAAATAGCATCTTGGAAAACATAACCCAATGAAGTGAAATAGGTCAGGTTTTCGGAGCCACCCGTCATTTCCAAGTTGTGGCGTTTCTGTGGCGCCCAAGGACGGAATACATCGCCGAACCAATCCGTATTCGGGTGCCCCCAAGGGTCGGAACCATCCGCATATTTCTTCACTTGATCAGGGCTGAACACGCTGTTCACGGTAGCGCCGCTGCTCGGTGATACAAAAGAGCCGGAAGCGTTCAGCGCCTGCCATCCTGCCGCCCATTCCTCTTGTGGCAATGAGTAAAGTGCCAATTCATTCCTGATATTGGCGTACTCCACGGCGTCAGACATCTCAGGGACGACTGTTGGCTGGGCGAAGCCTTGGTTGAAGCTGTAGCCAATGACCGGCTTGCCCGACTTGCCCCGCTTGGTGGTCACGATGATGGCACCGTTGGCCGCACGGGAGCCGTATATGGCTGCCGAGGCATCCTTCAGCACCGAGATGGACTCGATGTCCTGCGGGTTCAAGCGGCCAAAGCCACCGTCCCTGTCGGGGATGCCGTCAATGACGATGAGCGGGCTGCTGTTGCCCAAGGTGTTGGTGCCCCGGATAGAGACCCTTGCACCATCCTGGCCCGGCTCGCCGCTGGTCTGTATGACCACGAGGCCCGGCAGTCGGCCTGCCAGCGAGTTGGTCATATCCACCGCCGGGGAGCGTACCACCTCCTTGCCTTTCAGCGAGGCGACTGCACCTGTCACGGTGACTTTCTTTTGTTGGCCGTAGGCCACCACGACGACCTCGCTCAGGTCGGCACCCTCTACCAAGACAATATTGATGGCCGTGCTGGCATCAACCGCTATCTCTTGAGAAGAAAAGCCGGTGAACGAAAAGACGAGGACATCGCCTTTTTTCGCCGTGATTTCATAGCTACCGTCAACGTCGGTGACGGTGCCATTGGTCGTGTTCTTGACGAGCACCGTCGCCCCGATGAGGGGCTCCGATTTCTCGTCTGTCACCACGCCCCTGATGTTCATTTGACCCAACGCATCTAGTGAGAGGAAGATGCCGAACAGGGCCATGCATAAGGTTGAGAATCTGGTCATAGTACAAGTGGTTTACCAAAAGTTTTGTAATGAAAAATGTATTTGACGCCTTTTGAATGGATATGTCGAGACTTAGAAGAATGGGATGTAGATGGTAGGAGCGCAAAATAAAACATTGTTGTCTTGCGGTTTAAAGATAGAAATTTTGTTGCTGAAGGCGTATGGGCTAACAATCGAATCGGGCGGTAAAGAAAAAACAAGTTTTGGAATTTGAGAAGTGTTTTTTGAACATTTTTTTTTGGTGCTGAAAAATTAGTGGCTGAATTGGCAAAGGTCAATTGATACCTTTGCCCAAAACAAGCGCGCATGAAAATATGGTTTAAGTGTGGCCTTTCGGTGCTGGATAATTTTAAAAGGGTTGGTCAGCAGTTGAGGCGATGTCTGCGAGTGACCAGTTGTTTTCAAACATCTTTACCGAAGTTCATAACTTTCGGAAAGGTGTTTGAAAACAACTGGTCATTGCTGAATTTCCTGTACATCATCGGGGGAATGCACCTGCAAATGGCCTTTCAGGGCTTGCAAATTAGCAAACATAAGGCGGCCTTTTGTAGGTACACCCCTTTGTGGCGTCACCGCTACGGCATCCCAATGGCTAGCGCCCTGCTTTTGGCTGGTTGCGCCAAGGAGCCGAAGCCCCCCATCCCCGACCCCGAAATAACTACCCGATGGGCCGAAATCACCTTGTACATCACCAAGACTACCCCCGCCAACTCCCCAACCTACGCCGCCCGCTGCCTCGGCTATATCGGTCTCACGATGTATGAAAGCATCGTGGCGGGCTACCCTGGTTACAATTCACTGGCAGGGCAACTCAATGGCTTGCCCCAACTATTGCAACCCGAAGTGGGTCAAACCTACGACTGGCGGCTTGCGCTGAACGCCGGGCAAGCAGCTATTTTGCGGAGCATCTACAATCAAACCAACGACGAGAACAAGGTGAAAATTGACTCGTTGGAGCGATTTATTTTGAAAATATTGCTGCGCAACAAACAGACAAGGCCGTTTCGGACAGGTCGGTAGCTTACGGAAGGGCCGTTGCGGAGCAAATCTTTCAATGGTCGGAAACGGACGGTGGGCATCGGGGCTATTTGAAGAATTTCGACAAGACCTACGTGCAGCCCGAAGGCCCCGGCAAGTGGACGCCCGCCCTGTTCTCCCAGTCGTTCAGCCACCACCCATTGCACCCACACTGGGGCAGCAACCGCATGTTCTTGAAGGCGAATGCGGAGTTGGAAATTCCAAAAATGATGGAATTCGATACCGTGAAAGGCTCGTCCTACTACCAGCAGATGTTGGTCGTTTATGAGAAAAACAAGTCGCTGACCCCCGCCGAGAAGCAGACCGCCATCTGGTGGGCCGACGACCCGGACTCGACCTTCACGCCGCCGGGCCATTCGTATTTCCTTGCCTCGCAAGTGATTTTGGAAAAAAAACCGAGCCTCATCGAGTGCGCCGCCACCTACGCCCACCTCGGCATGGCCCTTTCCGATGCCTATGTGGCTTGTTGGAAATGGAAGTACCACTATTTCAGTGAGCGCCCGAACACGTTCATCACGCAATACATTGATAAGCGCTGGGAGTCCTTTTGGCCCGACCCGCCGTTCCCGGCCTTCCCATCTGGCCATGCCATCCAAGGCGGCGCGGCGGCGGCGGTGCTCACACATTTATATGGGGAAAACTATGCTTTCGACGACCGCTCGCACGAAGGCCGCTGGCCGGACGAAATCAGGGAGACAAAGTTCGTGGGGCGCAGTTTCAAGACCTTTTATGAAATGGCCGAGCAATGCGCCAACTCCCGGTTCCTCGGCGGCATCCACACCCCGCAGGACAACGAGACGGGGCTGCGGGAGGGGCGGAAGATTGCGGGAAACGTGAATGGGTTGAGGTGGAAAAACTAAGCAACAACATTATATTTGTGCGGTTAAATTCTTCAAACAACACATAACTATGGAAAAACTGCACCTCACAACAGGCTACAAATCGTTAGTAGAATCCATCAAATCCACCATCCGTTCAGCGCAGATAAAGGCAGCGCTGACGGTGAACGAGCAGCTCATCAAGCTCTATTGGGACATCGGCAAGCGCATCGTCTCGGAGCAAGAGCGACTGGGCTGGGGGGCGGCGGTCGTGCAGCATTTGGCTGTTGACTTGAAGCGGGACATGCCGGATGTGGGTGGGTTTGGCAGGACAAATCTTTTTAATATCCGTCAATTTTACCACTTCTATCAAGATGCCTCTGAAAAAGTCCAACAACTTGTTGGACAAATTCCGTGGGGCCATAACATCTTGATTTTCAGGAAAATAAAAAATATTGCTGCCGCAGAATTTTACCTGATTCAAACCATCCAAAACAATTGGTCACGCAATATCCTCGACCTGCAAATAGACTCCAAGCTGCACGAGCGCCAAGGCAAAGCCATCCATAATTTTGATAAAACGCTGCCATTGCCACAGGCCGACCTTGCCGCACAATTGCTGAAAGACCCCTATAATTTCGGCTTTCTGACCATTGACCAAGATGCGATGGAATTGGACGTGGAGCGGCAATTGGTGCAGCACGTCATCAACCTATTGCTTGAAATGGGCACTGGATTCGCTTTCGTTGCAAGGCAACATCGGTTCACCGTTGGCGAAAATGACTACCAGGTTGACTTGCTGTTCTACAATTTCAAGCTGCACTGCTTTGTGCTGGTTGACCTGAAAATGAAGCCGTTCCAACCCGATGATGCGGGCAAAATGAGCTTCTACCTCTCCGCAGCCGATGACCAACTGAGGGGCGAAGGGGATGGCCAATCCATTGGCATTGTGCTTTGCAGGTCGAAGAACCAAGTCGTGGTGGAGTATGCTCTGCGGGGCATGAACAAGCCCATCGGCGTGTCCGATTACTTGATGACCACCAAGCTGCCAGACAACCTGAAACCGACCTTCCCTTCCGTGGAAGACATGGAACGGGAACTAAACGAACGCCTTAAAAAAGGGATAAAAACCAAGAAATGAGCATCTTTAGGCCGCCAAATTTGGCAGAACTATCCTTTAAGAGATGCTGAACAAACTGATTTTCACCCTTTTCAACCTACTGGTTTTCAGTAGCTTACAAGCCCAAATCCACTTCACCGACGTCACTGCCGCCGCTGGCATCAACCACGAGTTTGCGGTCTATGACGGCATGTTCGGTGGCGGGGCTTGCGTGCTGGACCTGAACAACGACGGCTACGAAGACCTCTACCTCACTGGCGGCATGAACGACGACCAACTGCTGCTCAACCAAAAGGACGGCACGTTCCGAAACATCTTCGAGGGCAGCGGACTGGAGGCCACCAAAAAATGCGTGACCCAGGGCGTGACCAGCGCCGACGTGAACCGGGACGGCAACGTTGACCTGTTCATCACCACCATCACCACCAAGGGCGAGCGAAAAGCGATTCCAAGGGCTGAGAACCTGCTGTTCCTGAATTTGGGCAACGGTAAGTTCAAAAACGCTACCTCGGAATACGGGTTGGATGACCTATACTCCTTCAGCACGGGCTGCTCGTTCGGCGATTTTAATGCCGATGGCTGGCCAGATTTATATGTCGGGAATTATTTCCTCGACTATGATGGGCCGCTCACGGAAATCAACGACGCCACCATCGTTAATGCCAGTAAAACCGCTGAGGGTTATTTGCTTTTAAATAAAAATGGCAAGGCATTTAAAGACGTATATTCCGATTATGGATTAAACCATCGGGGCTTCGGGTTTGGCGGCCTTTTTACGGATTATGACAACGACGGAGACCAGGATTTACTGGTGCTCCACGATTTCGGTTATAAGGCAAGACCCAATTATTTGCTCCGCAATAATTTTCCCGATAAATCATTCACTTATGTGGAAAAAGAAGTGGGTTTGGATTTAAGGATAAACGCTATGACCGCCGCCGTGGGCGATTATGACAATAATGGTTTTATGGACTATTTTGTCACCAATATCAAATTCAATCGCTTCATGGTGAGCGGCGGAAAAGACAAACCATATACCGATAAAGCAGAGGAGCTCGGCATGGGCTTTTTCACCATCAGTTGGGGTGCCAACTGGGCCGACTTCGACCACGACGGCGACCTCGACCTCTTTGTGGCCAACGGCGACCTCAATCCCAATTGCCAGCCCATGGGCGATTTTCTGTTTGAAAACCCCCTTTTCGCCACTTTAGGGGGTGGGGGTAGTGCCGGGGGTGGCAAGTTCACGGACATAGCCCGTGCCGCAGGCATCCAAGACTATGGCATTGGCCGTGGCTCGGTCATCTTTGACCTCGAAAACGATGGCGACATGGACGTGCTCATCGTGAACCAAAAAGCCGTGAAAAACTACCCGATGCCCAGCGTTACCAAGCTCTACCGCAACGACGCCAACCAAGGAAATTGGCTCAAGGTGGCCCTCGACGGCGTACACGCTGAGAAGCACGGCCTTGGCTCACGGGTGACAGTCGTCGCAGGCGGCCAGCGCATGATGCGGGAAATTGACGGCGGCGGCTCCAGCCATATCTCGCAGAACTCGACCATCGCCCATTTCGGCCTCGGCACTGCCATGACGGTGGACTCGGTCATCGTCACCTGGTCGGGCGGCAAGCAGCAGGTGCTGGTGGGGCAAGGGGTGAACCAGTTGCTGGTGATAAAAGAGGAGGGAGAGGCGGTGGTGCAAAGCGACGACGGGCCAAAGTTCAATAGCCGGTGGTTGTTGATTGGGGTTGCGGCATTGGTATCTTTGGCCGTGTTTTTTAAGAATAGACGGAGAAAGGGCTAGTAGTTGGTAAGAAGAATAATTTTATGGTCTTCTGCGAAATGCTTAACTTTGAGCGGTTTAAAAGCCATGAAATTTGGAAGACATGGGCGAAGACAAAATTCATCTTTATTGCAGTATAATTAAAAACAAAACACGTGAAACGAATCTTTCAACAATTAATCTTCCTTTTTGCTTTTATGAACTATTCTGAATTGAACTCACAAGACTGGATTAGTTATGACCAAGAGGAGGAGTTTCCTCTTCTGCCTTGGGGAGATATTGAGGATACTTCTTATGCTTCCTATGAAGCGTATAGCTCGAAAGTTTATCGAGATTTTGAGCGGACAAAAAAAGAGTTCGGGTTTAAATCATATCATTTTGATGCAGAGTTGGGTGACCACTTAGAAGATTTTGAGGAAATAATTGATTCTATTTTACACCTGCTTCCAGAAAACTGCCATAGAGAAATTGTGTCGGCGTACCAAGATGAAAAAACGCAGAGATGGACTGTAGATGTTTTGGTAAATCAAGCCAGCTATAAGTTTTCAACCCAAGCACTAGGTGGTGACTATATTGATTCGGAAGACCTGTTTAGGACTTTAAATAAAATAGTTTTAACCCATGCTCCGGGATACGAAATTGTCATTCCTGATATTCATGATGGTCAAGTAATGGGATTATTAATTGAACGCAGCGATATTGTAAGAAAAGCAAGTTTAGAAGGCTTTCCTGCTCCACCATTTAGTGTGGAGTGGCAAAATAAACCACCAAATAATTTGCATCTACACTGTGCCAACTGCATCCTTCCAGATGATTCTATTATCACAGCTAATTACATCCAAGTTTTCAACGAGTTTTATTCAAATCATAACACTGACCATAAACTCAGTTTGGATAATTTTAGAATTTGTGATGGGAATGGCAACGGATTGCTGTACATCTGCCTGAATGGCAAAATAATCGGAACGCCGAATAAGTATGAGAATAGGATAGCGTGCAGTTCAAATTTATCAGATTTTATATTTGGATATGCTCTTGGAAAAATGAACGGCTGCTTACTATACTTGGCTGATTCCGTCATTCAAAAAAGGCGTTTGATTCCAATTGAAGAACTAAAAGAGATGATTGAAAAGGGAATTTAAAAAACCCTGATTGAAGTCCAGTGATGGCTATCTTGCGCCCTCAACTAACACCGCCATGCAGCTAAAAATCTTCCCAACCTACGAATCCCTCTCCGCCCACGCCGCCGACCTCATGTTCGCCGCCGTGCAAGCCAAACCCAACTGCCTCATCGGCATCGTCTCCGGCGATTCGCCACGGCTGGCCTATGACCTTTTTTGCGAAAAAGCTAAGGCCAACGGCTTGGATACCAGCCAGGTGCAGTTTGCCGGCTTCGACGAATGGGTGGGCATACCGCCAGAAAACGACGGCTCGTGCCATGCCTTTCTTCACCGCCATGTGTTCACGCCACTAGGTTTGCCGCAAGCGAACTACCACGTTTTCGATGCGATGAGCAACGACCTGCCGGGCGAGTGCGCCAGCATGAACGCCTTCATCGCCGAGCGGGGCGGGCTGGACCTCCTGTTGGTGGGCGTGGGCATGAACGGCCATATCGGCTTCAACGAGCCGGGCGTTGACTTCGGCAACTACGCCCATGTGCAACTGCTGGAAGGCATCACGCTGGAGGTCGGCCAGAAGTATTTCAAAGAGGCGACCGAACTGAAATACGGCATTACCCTCGGCCTGCGGCACCTCATGGAGGCCAAGCAGGTGCTCATGTTGGCCAACGGCCAAAAAAAGGCCGACATCATGCGCCAAGCCCTTGAGGGCGAAATTGGGAACGCCGTGCCCGCCAGCATCATCCGCACCCACCCGAACAGCGTGGTGCTGCTGGACGAAGGAGCGGCAGGGGGATTGGAAATTGTGAAATTAGGAAATTGAGTGTCGTGCAAATTTCCAATTTCCCAATTTCCCAATTCAACCAATTTCCATGAAATTCCACCTCCTTTTCATCGCCACCCTTTTCATCGCATGCAGCCGTCAGCCTGCTGTGCAAATGCCGACGAACATGAAAATCCATGCCTTCCGCCTGCTGCCGGGCCAAGACCTCCGCCGGGAAATCGAAGCTTTTGCGAAGCAGCAAAACATACAAGCCGGATGGGTGATGACCTGCGTGGGCAGCCTCACGCAGACCCACCTCCGCTATGCCAACCAACCCGATGGGGCAAAGCTGAACGGCCATTTTGAAATCGTGAGCCTGACGGGCACGGTGAGCGTCAACGGCTGCCACCTGCACCTCAGCGTCAGTGACAGCCTCGGCACCACCATCGGCGGGCACCTGCTGCCCGAAAACCTCGTCTATACCACCGCCGAAATCGTGCTGGGCGAGGCGACCGACCTTGTCTTCACGAGGGAAAAGGACGGCTCGACGCCTTGGGAGGAATTGCAGGTAAAGCCTAGGTAATGATGAATGATAAATGATGAATGATGAATTTGCAAGACACTTCATCATTCATCATTCATAAAATAGCAACTTGCAAAGCCACAGGACATACGACTTTCCGCTTTCTGTTTTCCTGCTCTACGCCCTCGTGAGCGGCATCCTGCTCTGGCACCACGAGCCTTGGCGGGACGAGCTGCAATGCTGGGAAATTGCCCGGCAGAGCGCCTCGCTGCCCGAACTCTTCCACAATGCCCGCTACGAAGGCCACCCCAGCGCTTGGTACTTGCTGCTATTCGCCATCACCCGCCTCACGCCCGATTTTGGTGCGGTGCAATGGCTGCACTGGCTGCTCGCCCTCGCCTCGGTGGCGCTCGTGCTGTGGCGCTCGCCGTTTGGTCGCTGGCAGCGGGGACTGCTCGTTTTCGGTTATTTCTTCCTCTTCGAGTATGGCGTGCTCACCCGCAACTATGCCCTTGGTGTGCTGTTGGCCCTCAGCTTATGCAGCCTGATAAAAGACTGGCAACGGCATTGGCCTGTCCGCTGTGCCCTACTTTTTGCCTTGATGCAGTGCAACGTGTTCGCCCTGCTATTGGCCGCTGCGCTGTGCGTGCCGCTGTTTTTCCAAGGATTAAAAGCCTGTAAAAAAGGGGAGATGCGCTGGTTGGGCCTGGCGATTGGCGGACTCGTGCTTGCCGCTGGCTTCGTCCTCAGCGCTTGGGACATGGCCCCGCCGACCGATACTGCCTACGCCGCCAACTGGAAATGGGCCAACCCCGACTGGCGCTCGGCGCTCGGCGGCTTCTTCCGGGCCATGCTGCCGCTGCCGCCTTGGGAACTGCACGGCTGGGGCCACCACCTGTTGGAAAACCTGCTGGATTGGGAACGGCGCACCCTCGTCGAGTGCATCGGTGCCGGGGTGCTGCTGCTGGCTTGTTTTTGGTCGCTGCGCAAATCGCCGTTCGCATTGGCCTTCTTCGGGCTGGCATGGCTGGGCATCAGCCTGTTCTTGGCGGTGAAGTTTCACGGCTATATCCGCCACCACGGGCATTTCTTCTTGGCTTGGGTGATGGCGCTTTGGATGGCAGGCAACATCACCGATGAGGTTCCAAAACCTTCCCGGCGTTTGGACTTTTTCACCATCATCATTTTGGTTCAGTTGATTTCGGCTGCGCCAATGGCCTATTTCGACCTACGCTACCCTTTCTCCCAAAGCCAGAACGTAGCTGCCTTTTTGCGGCAGCACCACCTCGAAGACCGCTTTATCGTCGGTGAGTATGATTATGCGGTGTCGCCCGTTGCCTTTCACTTGCGCCACCCAATTTATTACCCCAATCAACTGAAAAATGGCAGTTTCATCCTATGGAACATGGGGCAAAAAGCCTTTAAATACGACGACATCGTGCCCGTGGCAATGGCACTGCACAAAGAGCACGGCGACTTGCTGTTGCTCACAAGCTACCCCATCCCAGCCGAACGGCTCAACGATTCCGTGCGGGTCGTGCAGGCGTTCTATCCGGCGATGGAGGGGTCTGAGGAGTATTATCTGTACGAGGTGGGGTGGGGGAAATAAAGGGCAAACCACCATTTCCGTCGCCAAAGCGCTGTTTTATGCGATTTTTTAGGTTTAAATCATAGCTGCGCTATATTTGCTCTGCTTCAGCGCATCACCAACCAAAATCAGCTGTATATGAAAACCATTCGCCTCTTTACTACATCAACGGCCTTGCTGTTCTTGACACAAGGGCTGTTCGCCCAAACCTTTACCGACCGGACAAATTTGTTGTTCCAGCCCAATTCGTTTTCAAGTGGCGGAGCGGTGGGCGTGACCGACATCAACAACGACGGCAAGGACGACATTGTACGGCTGGACGAAGGCAACTCCGTCAATGTGGAATACCAGGCGGGCGCAAACCAAGCCTTCCAGCACTATTCTTTTGGAACCTACGACCAATCAGCATGGGCCTTGACGGTGGGTGATGTCAACAACGATGGGTTCTGCGACCTGTTTTTTGCGGGGTATAAAGACGGGGCAAAACTCCTGTTGGCCAACAACAACGGCTTTGGGTTTTCGCCGGGCTTGCTGCCAGGCTCCGCCTATTTCGCCCAAGGCTCCAATTTTGCGGACATCAACAACGATGGCTGGCTGGATGTGTTCTCCTGCGACGACGATGCGGAAAGCCGTATCTGGGGCAACAACGGGGCGGGTGGCTTTGCTGCCGCCGACCATTGGATCAACATGGCCACCGTGCCCGTCTCCGACAATTCGGGCAACTATGGCAGCACCTGGACGGATTTCGACAACGACGGCGACCTCGACCTCTACATCGCCAAGTGTCGGGGCGGCGCCTCCAGTCCGACCGACCCACGGCGCATCAACCAACTTTTCGTCAATGACGGCAACGGCCATTATCACGAAGCAGCAGGGGCCTATGGCCTCAAAATCGGCTGGCAGTCCTGGACCTCCGATTTTCAGGACATTGACAACGATGGTGACCTCGATTGTTTCATCACCAACCACGATTACAATTCCCAGTTGCTCCGCAACGACGGCACGGGCCATTTCACCGATATTTCCGCAGCGGCGGGTTTCGGCAACGTCATGGATGGCTTTATCCAGGGCATCATGCGTGATTTCGATAATGATGGCTACATGGACGTGCTTACTGCCAGTAATGGGAGGTTGTTCCACAACAACGGCAATGGCACCTTCACCAGCGTCAGCGTCCCCTTTAGCAGCATGAACTCGATGGCCGTAGGCGACCTCAACCACGATGGCTTCTTGGATATATTTGCTATTTACCAATGCGGTTATATATCCGACTGCGGCAACCCCGACAAGCTCTGGATGAACAATGGCAACGCCAACCATTACCTCGCCGTGCAATTGCAAGGCAACCAGAGCAACCGCAAGGGCGTGGGTGCAAGGGTGGAACTGCATGGGGCCTGGGGCAAGCAGGTGCGGGAAATCAGGTCGGGGGAGAGCTACGGCATCTCCAATTCGCTCACGGCGCACTTTGGCCTCGGCGCTGCCACGCAGGTGGACTACCTCGTGGTGCATTGGCCCAGCGGCACAGTGGACGTGGTGGCCAACCCCGCCCCCGACCAGTACCTTAACATCGTGGAAGGCTCCACCAATTTCTGTGGCAGCCTCGCCATCAATGCCACGCCGACCGCTGCCACTGCACCGCCCGATGTAGTTGGCTCCAATTTAAGCATCGCCTGCGCCAATGCCAGTGTCCAGGTTGAATTTACGCTTTGCAACGAAGGTGCCAGCAGTTTGCCCAGCGGCCTGCCCTTGGCGCTCTACCAGAACGACCCAAGGCTGCCCGGTGCCTCCCTGCTTGAAGTGGTGTGGTACGACTACCCAGCCGTACCCGTCAATGGCTGTATCCAGCTTGATTTCCAGTTGCCTGCCAACCAATTGCCCGACCTGGGCAACCATGAGATCTACTTGGTGGCCAACGACGATGGCACATCGGTGCTGCCGCTGGCTACTTCGCCCGGTTCGTTCATTGCTGAATGCAACCTTGCCAACAACTTTACCTCCACTAGCTTCACGCTTTATCCCCCGCCAAGCCTTAACCTCGGCCCCGACCTCGACCTTTGCAACGTGGCCAATGTCCAGCTCTCGGCTGGCAATGTTTTTGCGGCCTATCAATGGCAGGGTAGTGAAACGGGGGCTTCCATCACTGCTTCGCAAACAGGCTTGTATTGGGTACTCGCCACCGACGTATGCGGTATGCAACAGGTTGATTCTGTGCAGGTTGCATTGAGTTATGCCGCCCCCATCAACCTTGGGGACGATTTGATCATCTGTGCTGGGGAGACCATCCCCTTGAGCATCGCAACGGCAGGCTATACGGCTGCTGAATGGCAACCCAGCGGCCTCGTGGGCTGTCCCGGTTGCCTCCAGACCTCGGCCACCCCATTGCAAAGCACCACCATCAGCGTGACGGCCACGAACGGTGCCTGCGTTGGCAGCGATGCCCTCCAAGTGACGGTGGTGCAGCCGCCCAGCCTTAGCCTGAGCCAGGAGGACGGCAGTTGCGGGCAACCTGTGTCCATCACGGCCATCGCCACGGGCAACGGGCCTTTCAGCTATACTTGGAGCTTTCCCAATGGAACAAGTGGCCAGAACGCTGCCACCATTTACCCCAATCAAACCGGCAACTATAGCGTGACGGTGTCGGATGCCAATGGTTGCGAAGCAACTACATCGGCGCAAGCCACGCTCTACCCCGTCACGGAGTTTTATGCCAGCACCACTGCCCCTTCCTGCGCCAATTCAACGGACGGCAGCATAGACATCACGGTGGCCAGCGGCTTTGGGCCGTTCACTTATCTTTGGTCGAACCAGGCCACCACGGAGGACCTCACGGGCATTGCCGGAGGCACCTATATCGTCACCATCACGAATGCGAACCAATGCACTTCGCTAATGGCCGTCGAAGTGGATGGGCCGCCAGCTTTCACCGCCGACCATACTTATGACCTGCTTTTGTGCAATGGGCAAACGGGCTATGCGAGCGTGGAACCCATGGGCGGCATACCGGGCTACAGCTATCTTTGGTCGAACGGGGCCACCACCCGGGAAATCCTTAGTTTGCCTGCTGGCAATTACACGGTCACGATTACCGATGCGGCCAACTGCACGGCCACCACGTCCTTTGAATTGACTCAGCCACCTGCGTTGGAAGTAGTCGTTTCCGCCAGCGAAATCTCCTGTGCCAATGGGCAGCCAGGGCAGGTCGTTGCGAACGTGACGGGGGGCAGCTTGCCTTATGTCAATTATTTTTGGTCGAACGGCGGAATGGGGCAAACGCTGGCCATAGGCAGTCCCGGCCTCTATTCGGTCACGGTCATGGATACCTACGGCTGTCAGGCGACCGGCAGCGCCACCGCCGATTTATCGGGGGCCTTGGACATCACCGCCATGCAAACGCCCATCTCCTGCCACCCCAGCAACGGCAACGGGGCGGACGGCTCCATCGCACTCACCGTGACGAGCGGCAGTGGTAGTTATGCTTACCTATGGGAAAACGGTGATACCACCTCCATCAGGACGGGGCTGGCTGCGGGCAGCTACTCGGTCACGGTTACGGATGGCAGTGGCTGTCAGGGTACGGCGATGGTGGTGCTGGAGCAGCCCACGCAGCTTATCGCCTTGGCGACCTTCCTTGGCGGCAGTTGCGATGGGCAGGCCAACGGGTCGGCTACGGCTTCGGCCAGCGGCGGTACGCCGCCTTATGTGTTTAATTGGGGCAGTTTGCAACAGGTCGGGCCAGTGGCCACGGGTCTGGTAGCTGGTATCTATACCGTCACCGCTACGGATGCCCATGGCTGCTCCGACAGCGACGAGGTGCTGATACCGTTGCTTCAAAACGACACTACCAACATGGAACTGTCCTTCTGCCAAGGCGAGAGCAGCCCGCTCACTGGCATTGCCTACCCCGACCCCGGCGACTTCACCGAGCAGCTTGTGCTTTCCAACTACCAAGGCTGCGATAGCGTGGTAGTGGCCGAGGTGACCGTCCACCCGGAAGAATGGATATGGGCCGACAATGGGCCGCTGCCTTACGGCATGGAATACCACGGCGTGATTTTGACGCAGGACACCCAGTTCATCCTGTTTGACACCACCGAGTTCGGCTGCCTGCTCACGATTTCTGAAAACGTGACTGTTTTCCCATTAGCCACTCATGAACCCAACACGGCGCTTGGCCTGTTGGCCTATCCCAACCCCTTTACCGACCACCTCCACCTGCGCTTCACCCTGCCACGGCCCATGGCGGTCTCCATTTCGCTGTACGATGCGCTGGGCAGGGAGGTAAGGGCCTTGGTGGTGGAGCAGCAAATGGGGGCTGGGGAGCATGTGATGGGCTGGGAGGAGAAGGGATTGGCGCCGGGGGTGTATCTGGTACGGGTTTGGGCGGATGGTTTGGAGGGGGGGAGGAAGGTGGTGAGGGAGTAGGAGTAGTGGATAGTTTTTTTAACGTGAGCATCTGCGCCTGTGCCGCCCTGCGTTGGCCTTGTGTTAGGCTTTGGGCGGCATGGGCGACCATGCATTGTTGGGCGATTTTATTTATTCAGTTGGTCGGCGATGATTTCCAACACTTTTTCTTCGGAAATTTTAAGCGATTTCGCAATGATTTCTACCGGAACATTGTTGCTTTGCAAGCCCAAGACTGATTCTATTTTTTCTTCTTCTTTTGCCTTTTTTATTATTTCTTTCGCTTCTATTTCTATCGTATGATTTCGACTTGCAATGCTCATCAGGTGTAACAAATACTTGTCATAAGCCACTCTCTCCTTCTCAGGAAGTTTCATGGTATCCAACTTCTCGTTCGCTTCCTTCAAACCTTTGGCTGAAAACGAAGGCTTGATTTCTGCGTTCTTCAAAAAGTAAATCCACTCGTCTAACCTGTCGTTTATCCTGTTCATGAATTTTCCAGTCTTGATTACCCAATATTCTGGGTAAATCTCGTGGACATTCTTCTTTTTATAGACTTCAACCTGTTTGTCGGAAAGCCCTAAAATGTCGCCTTTATGGATGCCCTTGAAAACGTTTGTGCCGTGATAAACGTAGTCCTTCCCTTGCCCTAAGTCAAAATAGGCTATCGTGATGGAAATGACCTTTTTCACTTGGGCGTAGGCTGAACCCTCTTTGATATGTTCGGTGATGGCTTTCGATGCCCCGAAAAGCATTCGATGGAAGTAGTCGTACTCCTGCGTGTTTTGGACTTCAATGATGACGAGTTCGCCCTTCTCGTTTTCCACTAGGATGTCCACACGGTTGAACTTGTCGTCCTCCGTCTCCTTGTTGCTCTCGCTATCGAGGACTTGCTTGATTTTTACTTCTTCGCCGAGCAACTCCGAGAGGAAACCTTCAAGTATGTCGAAGTTTGCCTTGTGCCGCAGCATCTTCTTCATCGCCCAATCGAACCGAACCAGTTTCTTTGCCATATTCTACGATTTTAGGCACAAAAATACGGCAAATACTGACAGGCTCGGTATTTGCCGCATTGAATGTTCGCTCTGGTTTTGGATGTGGTCGCTATCTCAAAACAACGAAACGTTGGAAAGTCCTACCGTGCGCCTCAGTATCAAGTATCAAAAAATAACCTCCTGCCGGGATTTCATTCAGATTGAGCGTTACATTCCTTATCCAATCGGCATGTTCCAATTCCTTTCTCGCCATAACCTTACCGTACACGTCGGCAACAACCAATGAAGCGTTCCCAACGAAAGTTTGATTTTCAGAAAAGGTCACGTTGACAAAATCGGATGTTGGGTTAGGCCAAAAGGCATCCGTGACATTAATCACCCCCACCCCCTGACGAAAATCACCAACCTCCCCTCCGTGCCTCCCTACCTTCGCAGCGTCATTTTCCCTAACCATGTAAACTAAGCTCCTATTTAGAACAGTGAAGGAGAGGAAAGAAAAAATGAAATTTTTTCTTTCCTCTCTAAAAAATGGGGAGCATTCGGGAAAAATTGAAAATTTTCCCGAATGCTCCCCATGCTAAATAGTGGCTGAACTAGCATTCGGCATGTCGCATTATCAACACTTGGGTAAATACCACGCAAGCGCCACGTGCAGTTCCGGCAAAAAGACGGCAGCCTCTATGCCGAGGAGCTGGTCGGGACGCAGGGTTTTTCGGGCGTTTCTTCACTCGTTTACCACCTTTACCCGCCCACCATCGTCAGCAAGAAAGGCAAGCACTACTCCGTGGAGCCGGAGATTGCCATTGACAAAAACCTCTCGGCGCTCAGCTTCAAGGGCTTTTCCATTGAGCCTTGCGGCAACTACTTGGACAGCCGCAAAACGCTGTTCGTGAACAACGACCTGCACATCGGCCTCGCAGCCCCGCAGGAGAGCATGTCGGACTATTTCTTCAAGAATGCCGATGCGGACGAGCTGCTGTTCATCCACGAGGGAAGCGGCACGCTGAAGACCATGTACGGCCAGGTCACGTTCGGCTACGGCGACTACGTGGTGATTCCCCGTGGCACGATTTACCAATTGGCATTCGACGATGCCAGCAACCGCATCCTGTACATCGAATCGTACAGCCCCGTGCGCACGCCCCGCCGCTACCGCAACGACAGCGGGCAGTTGCTGGAGCATTCGCCGTTCTGCGAGCGGGATTTCCGGGGGCCACAAGACTTGGAGACGCACAACCAAAAGGGCGAGTTCCCCATTTTCATCAAAAAACAGGGCCTGATTTACCCCTATACCTACGCTACACACCCGTTTGATGTGGTAGGCTGGGATGGCTTCCATTATCCATACTCAACATCTATTTTCGATTTCGAGCCGCTGACCGGGCGCATCCACATGCCGCCTCCCATCCACCAGCAGTTCGAGGCGGATGGTTTCGTCGTCTGCTCGTTTGTACCAAGGCTCTACGACTACCATCCAGAGGCCATTCCCGCTCCCTACCACCACTCGAACATTGACAGCGACGAAATCCTCTACTACGTGGACGGCGATTTCATGAGCCGCAACAATATCGAGAAAGGGCAACTCACGCTGCACCCCGCCGGCATCCCGCACGGCCCGCACCCCGGTGCCATCGAGCGCAGTATCGGAAAGGTGGGCACCGAGGAACTGGCGGTGATGATTGACCCATTCCGACCCGTGAAAATCACCAAGGCGGCGATGGAAATGGAGGTGGAGGACTACTATAAGTCGTGGATGGGGGAGGAGATGATGGCTTGATTTTTTTTGATATAAGATATAAGATGTACGATATAAGATATAAGATTAGAGAGGCCGGAAGTGGCTTTAAAAAAAGGGGTTTGCAAATTAGCATGACTCCCAATAAATCTAAAATCTTATATCGTACATCTTATATCTTATATCAAAAACCACAACATAAAAATTAAAAGCAACCAATGTCAACTTTAACCGGCATATCCAATTACAACTACTCTTTGGAAAAGGTATTCCCTGATGCGGAGGATTTCCTGCCGTTGCTCGGCACCGATTATGTGGAGCTATACGTGGGCAACGCAAAGCAAGCGGCGCATTATTACAAAACGGCGTTCGGCTTCCAATCCTTGGCCTATGCGGGCTTGGAAACAGGCGTGCGTGACCGTGCGAGCTATGTGCTGCAGCAGGACAAAATCCGCCTCGTACTGACAACTCCCTTGCATTCCGACAGCCCACTGAATGAACACCTAAGGAAGCATGGCGATGGCGTAAAAGTCATCGCCCTGTGGGTCGAAGATGCAAGGGACGCTTTTGAACAGACCGTGAAACGGGGTGCCAAGCCCTTCATGGAGCCGGCCATCGAGTTCGATGCACATGGCAAGGTGGTGCGCTCCGGCATCCACACCTATGGCGAAACAATACATATTTTCGTGGAGCGGAAAGACTACAAAGGTATCTTCCTGCCGGGCTACGAGCCTTTGGTAAGTCCGTACAACCCCAGGCCGACGGGCCTGCGCTATATTGACCACATGGTGGGCAACGTGGACTGGGGCCAGATGAACCAATGGGCCAAGTTCTACAACGAGGTCATGGGCTTTGCCAACCTGGTTTCCTTCGACGACAAGGACATCTCGACCGAATACTCGGCGCTGATGAGCAAGGTGATGACCAATGGCAATGGCCGTATCAAGTTCCCCATCAACGAACCTGCGCACGGCAAGAAGAAGTCGCAAATCGAAGAGTACGTTGACTTTTACGAAGGCCCAGGCTGCCAGCATATTGCCGTGGCAACGAACGACATCGTGTTCACCGTCGGCGAGATGCGCAAGCGGGGCGTAGAGTTCCTGCACGTGCCCGGCGAGTACTACGATACCGTGGCCGATAGGGTAGGGGAGATTGACGAAGACCTCCGCCGCCTGAAAGAACTCGGCATCATGGTGGACCGTGACGAGGAGGGCTACCTCCTGCAAATCTTCACCAAGCCCGTCGAAGACCGCCCGACGCTTTTCTTCGAAATCATCCAGCGCAAGGGGGCCAAGTCCTTCGGAAAGGGCAATTTCCGTGCGCTGTTCGAAAGCATCGAGGACGAGCAGCGGCGACGGGGGACACTTTGAATAGCTTCGAGTTTTGAGTAGCGAGTTACGAGTTGGACATAGCAAACACGACCGCTCGCAACTTGTAGCTGGCTACTGGAAACTCGCAACTCAAAACTCGCAACTTGTCCGCTTTCCTCACCTGGTTCCCCCGCATACTCAGCATGGCGTATGTGCTGTTCGTTGCTAGTTTTGCCTTGGATTCTTTTACAGGGGCGGGCGGTTTTTGGCGTCATTTGGGCATATTCGTCCTGCATTTGACGCCTGCATTTGCTGCCGCAATATGCCTTTGGGTGGCGTGGCGATGGCGTATCTTGGGCGGGCTGCTGCACATTGTGCTGAGCATGATTTTCACCATTTATTTCGGCTCGTGGCGGGACACGCAGAGCTTCCTGATGATTTCCCTGCCACTGGTGGTGGCGGGGCTGTTTTTTATCCTTTCAAAATGGAATTACCGACCAGATGATGGCGGCCATGCCGTAAATTCGCATTAAAATTCATTGACCTTTTATGCAGCAATTGCCAAACCTCCGCCGCAATATCGCATTGTTCACCATCGGACTTTTCATCGTAACGCTCGGAGTCGAGTATTTTAGGAAGGGCGAGCTGAATATCGAGCAGCCGCAGCTGTTTTTCATTGTCATCCTGGCTTTGGGTGCTTTCGGCGGGTACATGGTGTCGTGGGTGGCGGCAGGGAATAAGTGAAGGGAGTTGCTAGTTGCTAGTTGCCAGTTTCGAGTTGGGACTAGCAGCTAAGACCGCTTGTAGCTCTATACTCGCAACTCGCAACTCGCAACTCGCAACTATATTTACTTTCTCACCTTCGGCATCAAATAAATCCCCGTTGCCTCCAACCTGACCTTCTGCTCCTTGAACAGCTTTCCCAGCGTCATTTTGAAGGTCTTTTTGCTCATGCCGAACACCCGTGTGATGTCCTCCGGGCTGCTCTTGTCGCCGAAGGGCAGGAAGCCGTTGTTTTCCTTCAGCTTCGCCAAAATCTTGGCCGAGGTATCGTCCACCCTGCCGTAGCCGGGGCGCTGGAGGGTGATGTCGAGCTTGCCGTCGGGGCGCAGGGTCTTGATGAAGCCCTTTTTGTGGTCGCCCCGGTGTACCCGCTCGAACAGTTCGCTTTCGTAAATCAGGCCCCGGAACTGCTGGTTCACGATGACGTTGATGCCAAGGTCTGTTTCGTCGTCAACCAGCACGTCCACGACTTGGCCCTGCTTGAGGCCAACGGCTTCTTTTTCCAAAAACTTCTGGTAGCGCCCACTGGCCACGAGGCGCTCGGTATCGGCATCCAAGTACAGATAGACCATGTACCAGCCCCCGACCGACATGCGGCCCGGTTGCTCCTTGTAGGGCACAAGCAGGTCTTTTTCGAGGCCCCAGTCCAAGAAAGCGCCGACCTCGTTCACCTCCCGCACTTGCAGGCAGGCGAACTCGTTCAGCTTGACGAGCGGCTCGGCAGTGGTAGCCGTGATGCGGTCTTCCGAGTCCTTGAAGATGAAAACCTTGAGGTACTGCTCCTCTTCCAGCCCTTCCGCTGGGATGAACTTGTTGGGCAGCAGCACCTCCCTCGTGCCTTCCCGGTCGGTGAGGTAAACGCCGTTGTCGGTTTGGCGGACGGCACGAAGGCGGTTGTGTTTGCCGAGGACAATCATGTTGCTGGATGCTGGATATTTTTGATGCTGGATACTGGGGTTTGGGGGGCGAAGGTAGGGAAAAAAGGGGTTGGGGGATTTGGATTTCCTATTTTAGCGCATTCGCAATGATTAACCATTGAATCAACGTGATTTTAGCTTTTGACGCCTACTATACTGCGAACCGCCAAGTTCTGTGCATGGTTGATATCAACCCTTATCAACCCTTATCAACCCTTATCAACCCTTATCAACCCTGGCTTCGAGGCTTGGATGAGCCAAGAGCTGGCCTCTCTCAAATAGGAGGAACTCCCATTCCAGGAAGACTACAAAAGCGGGCAATTTTACAAGAGAGAACTTCCGTGCATCCTTTCCCTTTTGGGCTAGGTAATTATTTCTTAACCGAATTAACCTGACACATATTTCTGAACATTCCCTAGCGAGAATCTTTGGGCGCCTTAATCAACGCCACCGCTCGTGTTCTCGTCAATATCCTCGTGGCGGTCGCCGCCAATGCTGTAGTAGTTGTTTTCCTCGTCCTCATTGCCGACCAATTCCTGTTGGTCGTCCAACTCGGCACCCGGCACGTCCAACTCATTGCCCGATTGGTTCCCCTCGAATTCCTTTTCGGTGTTTGCCCCGATTTTTTCGTTTTCCTTCAGCTCGTGGGAGCTAATCCCATCGGAATCAATGGTCTCCGTTTTCTGGAACTTGCTGTAGATATCCTCGTTGTCGGGATACAACGGGTAGCCCTCCAGTTTATCCCCCTGTTTGTTGATTGGCAATGGGGGCGTTTGCGTTTTGATCATGCTTTTATCTTTCATGGTGCAGCTATATTTTGATTAATGCTTTTCTGGTGTTACCTGTTGCCTTGGACGGTTCAGCGTAAAAAGCAGCCAAGAACTCCCGTACCACAAATATGAGCGTTCCGGCATCGGATTGTATTATACGATTCCCACATCAATTTGCATAATTCACAGATGGTTGGCCGCCATGCCCGTGTGCAGGCCCAGCTTAAAATATCGCCAGTCCAAGCGTTTTTGTCATTGTTGGAGACAAACTGCGACGTCACGAGGGCTGCGTCTCTGCTTGGGGAAGACTTGTGCCAGCGGGGAGCAATGCACCCACAAAAGGGGGTTCGCATTTTTTTTGCAGCCAAAACCCACTACAAAAATCATGTTCTGGCTGATAAAATAAATTTTTGCAGCCAAAACTGCTATTTTTACCTCAAAATTGGCTGCAATGAAAGACTTACCCAACGTCGTAGGAAGGAAAAAGGAAATCGAAAAACTGGATGCCATCCTCCAGAGCAAGAAATCGGAGTTCTTGGCGGTATATGGCAGGAGGAGGATCGGCAAGACTTTTTTGATACGGGAGTACTTTGACTACCAGTTCGATTTTCAGGTCTCGGGCTTGGCCAATGCCGACACAGGCCAGCAGTTGTTCAATTTCGATACGGCCCTCAGCAAACAGTCCAAGCTTGTTTTTGAAACCCCGTCCCGCAACTGGTTGGTTGCCTTCCAGCGGTTGGAGGAACACCTGGAATCCATCGAGAACGAGGGGCGGAAAGTGGTCTTCTTCGACGAGCTTTCTTGGTTCGACACGCACGGGTCAGATTTTGTGATGGGCCTGGAGCATTTCTGGAACAGTTGGGCCAGCAACCGCAAGGACGTGCTGCTGATCGTATGCGGCTCGGCAGCCTCCTGGATGATAAACGTGCTCATCAACGACACGGGCGGGCTGCACAACCGCATCACCCAAAAAATGAGGATGGCCCCGTTCAACCTGCAAGAAACCGAACAACTTTTGCAGGCCAAGAACTGTGTGCTCGAACGTTACCAAATCGTGCAACTGTACATGGCACTCGGCGGTATCCCCTACTACCTGGATGCCGTTCAGCCGCACCTGAGCACGCCACAAAACATCCAAGCGCTTTTGTTCGACAAGTCGGGCCTGCTGCACCATGAGTTCTTCAACCTCTACCGCTCGCTGTTCAAAAAATACGAGCTCTATGAAAAATTGGTGGAAACCCTCGCCACCAAAACCGAAGGCCTGCAACGCAACGACATCATCCGATTGTCCGGCATCCCATCGGGCGGCACGCTCACCAAAGTGTTGGCCGACCTGGAGGAAAGCGGTTTCATCACCGCCTACCACCCCTTCGATGGCAAACAGAAAAACACCGTTTACAGGCTGTCCGACTACTATACCGCCTTCTATTTCAGGTTCATCAAAGATGGCAAGTACCAAGGGGAAAACGCCTGGCTCAACCTCCTCGACCACCCCTCGCACAGGGCCTGGCAGGGCTATGTGTTCGAACAAATCTGCCTCGACCATATCCCACAGGTGAAAAAAGCCCTTGGCATCAGTGGCGTGTTGACCAACCACGCCTCGTGGCGGGGCGGCACTGCGGACAAGGCCGCCCAAATTGACCTGCTCATTGACCGCCGTGACCAGGTCATCAACCTCTGCGAATGCAAGTTCTCCCTCGGCACCTTCACCATTGACAAGGACTACGCCGATAGGCTGCGTGAAAAAATCCACACCTTCAAGGCCGCCACCAACACCCGCAAGGCGGTGTTCCTCACCATGATCACCACCTACGGCACCGAGCCAAACGCCCACGCCAAGATGCTGGTGCAAAACGAAGTGAGGATGGACGATTTGTTTGGGTGAGGGGGATGGCCCTGCGACAGCGAGGTACTGCGGGCGCACAGCCTTGGCCAACCAGTAACAAAGTCCCAGTTGGGCGTTTTTTAATTGGAAGTAAAAGGTATGCGCCAGCGGGGGAAGAACCTGCGCCTACGGGGTCGCCTAGTTGTTACCCGTACTACATGCTTGCCTTGAATAATCCAAGGTCCAACCTGATTTTAGTTGGATACCAATCTGGTTGCTGGCTGGTATGGTGATGCTCAAAATAGCTGTTGGGTCGCCGCTGTCCATGATGGTGACTTGACTATTTTCATTGATGGTATTGGTGTTGATGATGAATTCTCCCGTGCTTTCATCAACACAACGGAGCACCTTGACAACGGTAGGGTCATTGCAATCACGAAGCAACCGCAGCCTGATGGTGCGGGCAGCCTTGCGAAGCTGTAAGTCCAAATAGCCCTTGTTGGTAGGGTTCGAGCATATATTCCAAGGGATATTGCCCCGCTCGTACCTCGTGGTAGCCGAAAAACCCACGCAAATGGCACAGGGGTCGGCACTGTTTTGTCCAACTTTTTCAAAACGGTAGCCGGTGCCTGCTTTTGAAACCTTTGGTTTGGTAGCGTCGCTATATACGCCACAAGAAGTCTGGTAGGCTATGCTGAGCAAAAACAAAAAGGCCGTAGTAGGATTTTTCATCGTTTCACTTGTTTTAAAGCGGTCTGCAATATCAATGGTTCGTTGACAAAGCTACTCTATTCTTGGTTATTTGCTCAAGCTATAATGCGTGGGTTGTCCCAGCTTTTGGCATGGGCATATGTAGCACGGATGGGTTACACTGGAACAGCAGGACTTTAACCAGCGTAGGTGAGGGGGAAGTCCCTGCGACAGCGGGTAGCTTAACATAGCCTTCGCACTGCGGCCGGAGGCCGCAACCTTAGCCCGTCACCAAGCATAGCTTGGGACGAGCGAGGGCGTTTTTCAATTGGAAGTAGAAGGGGTGCGCTAGCCGGGCCAACGCTGTTAATACAGCTTAAATAAAAAAATCATTAAAGGTCTTAAATATGTTTACATTTACCTTAAATATTCCCTCCAATGAAAAACTTACCCTGCATTTTACTTGCGATATGTTTTCTCCTTTTATCAAGGATGCTTAATGCCCAAACAGTTTTCAATGGCGAACTTTGGTATCGTAAACCACTCCCCAAATTTCAAGCCCTCAAAAACAAAAATTTATTGAAGGTCAATCGACCCTTCAATGTCAAACTGTTTGTGAAACAAGGAGGCGCAAATTGGGTATGTTCAGGCAGCCTGATAGATAGCCGACATGTCCTGACGGCAGGGCATTGCATTTTTGATTCAGGCTGGGCAGACACCGTTTTTGTAGTTCCGGCCTATTATTTTGATACTCAAAACAATCAAGGGGTTGCACCTTTTGGTGATGCAGTTTCAGTTACCACCATGCTTTCCTGGACTGGATGGACACAACAAAATGATTATGAAT
>JADKBS010000019.1 GCA_016714985.1 Saprospiraceae bacterium
GAGCGATTTGCCGTGAAGGAATTCTGGCTCGTTGACCCTGCTAATCGTTCGGTAGAAGTTTATTTGATGGAAGGGGATGCCTACCAATTACATGCTTTGGAGGAGGGTGAAGGCAAGGTTGTTTCGACCGTGATTAACGGATTCGTGTTGGAGGTGAAGGAGTTGTTTGAATCGAAATGATTAGGTTTTGAATGATAAATCCAAAATGAAAAGCCTCGAAGTTGCAGCTTCGAGGCTTTTTCTATTTATAGGTTCAAAAAAATAGACAAGTGGTGCGATAAAAAACTTCGTTCATTACTTGGACAACGCATTGAATGTCAATGCATTGTGCCTTCTCGAAACTCGCCACTCGCCACTCGAAACCTCTTCTCACAACATCCCAATCCCCGCCAGTTCCGCATCGCTCACGTTCTTCAGCTTGCGGTTCACGGCGTCCCATTCCACCCGCTTGCCTGTGCGGAACGAGATGGAGGCCATGTGCGCCGACATCGCTTCTTGGAAGCCTTCCTCTAAGCCGCAGCTTACCTTATGACCATTGCGGATAGCACTCAGCCACTCCCGCAGGTGCAGGAAGGTGGAGTCCACCCGCTTGCCATCACGGTAGGTGTACATCAGGCCCTTGTTGGCGAAGTACTTGGCGGTGGCCCCGGTCACGGCGTCCACGCCCTTGGCCCTTGGGTCGTAGGCGTACATCGGCACTTCGAGGCTGACGATGCCTTTTTCAATCATATCCTTGTAGCGGGTTGATTGTGGGTCGGCGTGGATGATGAGCTGTTCGCCGAGTTCCAGCGTGGCATCGTGGCCCATGACGAGGCTGCCCCGGTCGTATTGGTTGCCGAGCGTTGAGCTATAAATAAAGGTCATGCCCTTCTCTTTTCCTGCTTCTTGCGTAGCACCCGACGTAAAATCGGGGTACTCCATCACCCCTTGGAAAACGTCGGGCACGTCACGCCCGTCACGGTGCGTGTAGATGCCGCCCGATGCGTTGCAACTGGCCGGGATGCCCATTTCCAATAGGCAATTGATGCGGTCGTAGTCGTGGGTGAGCAGGTCGCCCGAGAGGCCGGTGCCATACGCCCACCATTTGCGCCAGCGGAAATAATGCTCGGCATTGAACGGGATTTTGGGCGCATTGCCAAGGAAGAGGTCCCAGTCAATGGTCTGCGGGTTGCCATTCTCATGGATTTCCCATTGCCAAGCGCCATTGTCATCGTTGCGGTTGGTGTTCGTCTGCACGAGGTTGATATGGCCCATGACTTTTTTCTTCACCAGTTCCCTCGCTGTGAGGAAGCTCGCCGTCTGGCGGTGCTGGTGGCCGAGTTGGAACACGAGGCCAGATTTCTTCACGGCATCGTACAGGTCGAAAGTCTCCTTGACCTTGTGCGTCATGCATTTTTCCACATAAACGTGCTTGCCCGCTTGTATGGCGGCGATGACCTGTGGTGCGTGCGCATGGTCAGGCGTAGCGATGACGACGGCGTCAATGTTCGGATCTTCGAGCATCTTGCGGTAGTCACGGTACTGCTTGGGCTTGAAGCCGTCCTTGGTGCCTGCGGCAACGCCGAGTTCGCCCCGCACGTCGAAGGTATCGCAGACGGCCACGAGTTGCACGTTCAGGTTCTCCTGTTCGAGGTAGTCCCGAAGGCGGGTGTCCTTGGGGTCTTTGGCGGCGTTTTCCTTCATATCGTTCATCCAGGTTGGGCTGGCAAAGCCGATGGCCCGGATGAGGTGCTCGCCCCGCCCGCCGTAGCCGATGACGCCGACCCGCAGCACATCGCCCTTCATGGAACCCGTCGGGTTCGGGGTCGCTGGCTGGACGTTCAGTTCATCGAGGATTTCCTGCTTGATGTCCTCGTCGTGGTCGCTTTTTGCATCGGCACCCAAGAGGAAGGCACCTAGCACGGGAACCGCCGCCAAACCCTTGATGGCGTCCCGCCGATTCATTTTATTTTGAGACATGGTTGGATTGTTGAATTGGTTGAAATTGTTGAATTGGTTGAAGTAGTTGGGGTTTCAAGTTTCAGGTTTCAAGGCCGTCCACCGTTTTCCGTCCACCGTCTATCGTCCACCGTCCACCGTATTCCGAAAAAGAAGACCATCCAAGCCTGCCATTTTGCCCGTTGGGAAAACGAGCAGGACGGCGAGTGCGGCCATTTCGATGAGGTTCTTGTTGACGAACAGGTAGCTGCCCTCGGTGGGCATGGCGTATTTAACCCCAATGAGCGCCGGGTGCGATAGGAAATACAGCAACAACAACAGGATGCCGCCGACGCAAGCCAAGCGGGTGAAGATGCCGAGCAGCAGCCCCAGCCCAACGAGGATGAGGCCCCAGATATTCATAAAATCAATGACCTGTAGGACGCTCGGATTGGCGGCCATTTTGTAAAACAGGTTGGCGAAAGGCCCTTGCGAGTCCATCAGGTAGCCCCCAGCCGACCAGCCGGGGTTCCAGAGTTTGACCACTCCCTCGTAGAGGAGGTGCCAACCGATGAGCATCCGCAAAATGACCAGCAACCACGTCTGCGCAGGCGTGTAGGAGGAAAGGTTGGTTCCGTTCATTGCAAGTATGTTTAAGGTGAGATATGGCATTGGAATCGTCGGCAAATTGGGGGGAGCAGGGGAGATGGGGGGTGTTTTTAGTCAGTGTATGAAATGACGTTTGTCAAGGGGAAAGGCAGCAGCCATGCGTGTTTTGACAATGTGGGCGTTGACAAAAAGGAAAAACTATATTTGCCCGAAACAACAAACCATGGCCAAAACAGCAATTCCAATAGAAATCCAGGAGCAAGTCAAACAGTCAGTTGAAAAATACAACTCGGCGAACAGGGCAAATTACCAAGTGACCTTCAAGGGCAAATATTGCTACCTCTCCCGAATGGACAATCGGAAGACCATCGAAGCGGATGTAATGCTCAGGGCTGCAAAAGAGCTGGGGCTGCCCGTTAATTTATTCAACCAAGCACCGACTGTGGAAACAAAAATCGGGCGGCTCGAATGGACCGGTGACATGGGCAAATGGGGGTTCGCCGTTTTCAAATACAGCCGGGAAACCTACGACGCTGACGAATGGATGTTTCCGGGCAGCGACCTACTCGACGGCACCATCGAGGGCGCCATGAAAGCCGGGCATAAAATCTATCCATGAAAATAGATCCTTTTTTCAACAGAAGAAGCCAGCCAGCACCGCCAGTGGCAGGGCCGGAAGCACAGCGGAAACCAATGGCCTTCACCTTGACCGGGGAGTTGGTGCAGCCTGTGCGGCTGCAATACAAAGTGTTGGATTCGATGCAAGACAAGCAGTTGCGGTTCGATTTAGCGGGGCTGTGGCTACATTGCACAACATAAAACGCTATATTTGCCCAAAACAACGAACAATCTTATATCTGCACCCCAGCCTTATAAATATTCAAGATGACCGTTCAATTAACATCGGACAACAGCCGCAAGCAGCAATTGCTTCACTTGCTGGATTGGCTCAAGGAAATAGGTTTGGTATCCACTTATGAGGTAGAGCAAACAATGGATACGCCTACCCCAGTTTCGCACCGTCATCCGTCCAACAACGGCAACTTGTCGCAAGCCGCCAAATCTGCCCTCGAAAAAGTGGAAAAGCTGAAAGCCCTGGCACCAAACTGGGACAGTTACCAAGCCGACCCGCCCTCCCCTGTGGCGATTGCCTCCAGCCAAGTTTTTATCAAAAGGGCCGACGAGGACGGGATGAGGGTCTATTTTGTGGCTCCCGGCCGCAATGGCGAAGTGCTGGTGGAGTTCAAAGGCCCAAATGGCAAAGCAGCGGAAATCTATTTCGAGCCGCAAGGTGCTGCCGAGGTCTTGCTGTACGACCAAGAGGAATGTGTGCATGAGGGCAGTTTGAATGATAATTATGAGAAACTCACCCATTTTTTGAATGCCTGAAATACAAAATACCATCGAAATCCTGCCCGAAGACCGTCTGCTCAGGCGGGTACAGTTCCTCGACCCAAACTTCATCAAGGAGGACGGTTCACCTGCTTCTTCGAGCTTTACCCTGAAAAGATTGGAAAACGGCGACCTCGAAGAAGGGCTTTCCACCGATATTGAAAAGTTGACGGCTTACCCGACTGCCATTCAAGATGATTCCAGGTTCAGGCTCTACGCTTTGGTGACGGAATTTATCCAAAGCCTTGGCCTGCAATGTGAGCACGACCCTTTGCCGGAAAACCATGCCCACGCCTTGATTAAAGGCAATATCAGCCGGAGCATCGCAAGGAAACTGGCCCAACAGGCCATCAAGATTGATTACCCGGAATAGTGGTGGTATTGGTTGTTTGAGATTCCAATGCTTCCTGCACCGACAATGCGGAAAGCCACCAAAACAAAACGCTATATTTGCCCGAAACAACGAACAACCGCATGTCCGCACCCCTTCAGATTTTCATCGCTTATGCCCGCAAGGATGCCAGTTTCCTCGAAGAAATGCGCACCCACTTGTCGCCCCTTGAAAAAATTGGCAAGGCCAAGGTATGGTACGACGGCAAAATTGAGGCTGGCACCACTTGGGAACAATCCATCAAGGACAACCTCCATAAAGCAGATGTGATACTGCTGCTCGTCAGTGCCGATGCCATTGCCTCCGACTATTTTTACGACAGAGAAATGACCGATGCCCTCGCCCGCCATGTAGCGGGCACGGCGAGGGTGGTGCCGCTCATCGTACGGCCTTGTGCTTGGCAAGAGACACCGCTGAGTGAGTTACAAGCATTGCCAAAAGATGGCTTACCCATCACCGAGTGGACGAACCGGGACGCCGCCTACGCCAATGCCGTCAACTCCCTGACGACCACCCTCAACAACATCAGGATGCAAAGGGCCGCCGCTGCCGAGCAGGCCGAGCGGGAGCGCAACCAAACCGAAGAAGAAACCCGCCGCCAGCAGGAGGCCGCCGCTGCCGCCGCACAGGAAGCCGAGCGCCGCAAAAAAGAACAGGAACAAGCCGCCGAAAAGCAACGCCAACTCGAAGAACAGCGCAAGCGGGATACAGAAGCCGCCGACCGCCGCCGCCAGCAAGAAGAAGCCGACCGCCTGAAAAAAGCCGAAGAAGAGCGCCAACGAAAAGCCGCCGCCGCCCAACAGCGAGAGCAGCAAATGGCAGCGATGGGCAGCAGCCTCCGCTCGCCCAAGGTATGGGGCAGCGGACTGGTGGGGGTGCTGGCGCTGGTGCTTGGAACCTGGCTGTGCAACCGGGAACATACAACCACCCTGCCCGAAACCACCACAGCACAGGATACCACCTCCTTGACGGAAAACAAACCCGTGGCCACCGACACCCAAGCTGCCACTGGCGTAAAAACCATCTCGCCGGAGCAACTGCCGAAGGACGTGACGGTTGAGCAGCCCAAGAAGCCGGAAGACGACAAGCCAAAGCCGCCCAAGGAAAAACCTGTTGAAGAAAAAACAAGCACCAAACCCGCTGAAAAAACAGCGGAAGAAACCAAGCCATCTACCTCCGCCCGCAAATCCGGCTTCGAAATGGTGGCCGTAAAAGGCGGCAGACCTTTACCATGGGCGATGCCAAAGGCGAAAGCGACGAATGCCCCCACGAAGTCACCGTCGGCAGCTTTTCCATCGGCAAATACGAAATCACACAGGCCGACTGGAAGGCGGTCATGGGCGGCTTCCCAAAAGAACCCGGCAACCCCGGCTGCGACCAATGCCCTGTAGAGCGGGTCTCTTGGAACGACATACAAGACTTCCTGAAAAAGGCCAGCGCCAAGTACGGCAAGCGCTACCGCCTGCCCACCGAGGCCGAGTGGGAGTACGCCGCACGGGGCGGCAACCGCTCCAATGGCCATGCCTACAGCGGCAGCAACTCGCCCGGCAGCGTGGCTTGGTACGACGCCAACAGTGGCAGCAAGACCCACCCCGTGGGCGGAAAAACAGCCAACGAACTTGGTATCCATGATATGAGCGGCAACGTCTTGGAGTGGTGCGCCGACCTCTGGAAAGCCTACCCCGGCTGCACAGCCTCCGAATGCAAAGATTGCCGTGTGTTGCGTGGGGGCTCATGGTTCCTCGAAGCAGCAAGGCTCCGTTCGGCCGACCGTTACAGTGGCATCCCGGCCAGCGGGGGCATCTTCAGCGGGTTCCGGGTGGCGCAGGACTAAAATAACCCTTTGTCACTTTTACCCTTTTACCCTTTGCCTTTTTAGCTTTTAAAATTTTAAAAAAAGGGGCGACCTGTCCCGCACTGCTAAGTCGGGAAGCCCCCGATTTTATTTTTGAAAAAGGACTATTTCAGCCACCTAAGCCACCCTCCCACCATGCGGCCAATCTCGTCGAGGCGCTCTGCAAAGTCCTTGTATCGCAAGGAGTTGTAGAGGCCGAGGTCGTAGCACAGCCGGAAATAGTGGCGGAGGATTTCGAGGCCCCATCCCGTCCCAGCTTTTGCTGGGGCAAATACGTCGAAAATGAAAGCGGTGAGTACCTTTGCGGGAAAGCTGCTTTCTTTATTTGGATGGCCAGCACAAGCTTTCCGAAATCTTGAAGATTTCGGAAATCTATACCAAACCCTTTCAATAATTGCGGGGAAATGAATTTCTCCGCTACAATACTCGATGGACCAACTGCCCAAAATTTTCATCGCCTACGCCCGCAAGGATGCCGAACTCCTCGAAGAGCTTCGCATCCACCTGCGCCCGCTCGAACGCACCAAACGTGCCGTGATTTGGTACGATGGCAAAATAGAGCCAGGTGCCGTTTGGGAAGTTGCCATAAGACAGAACCTCCATGCCGCCGATATCATCTTGCTCTTGCTAAGTGCCCATGCCATAGACTCCGATTATTTCTATGAAAAGGAAATGACGGATGCGCTGGAGCGGCATGAGAAGGGGGAAGCGAAGGTGGTGCCGTTGATTATCAAACCTTGTACTTGGCGAGCTACTCCGCTTGCAAAACTGCAAGCACTTCCAAAAGATGGAAAACCCGTTTCTTCTTGGAATGACAGGGATGATGCTTGGAACGATGCAGTTGAGGCATTGTTGAACATTATCGAGGTGCGGGAGGAGCAAGCAAGGCTTGAAAGGCATGCCGTCGAAGTGGAACGCCAGCGCAAAGCCACCGAGGCTCAAAAGCAAAAAGAAGAAGCCCGCCTGAAAACCGTTGCCGAGGCCCTCCGCAAACAGCGGGAAGCCAATGCAGCCGCAAAACGCAAACGGGAAGCCGATGAAGAAGCCGAGCGCCAGCGCCGCCTTGCCCTCGACCCCTTCCACGACCTCATGCTGCCCATCCAGGGCGGCAGCTTTAAATTGGGCGGCACCCACCCGGTGACCCTCAAAGACTTCCACCTCTCCAAGCACCCCGTCACGCAGGCGCAATGGCGGGCCATCATGGGCAGCGACCCCAGCCATTTTAAAGGAGACGATTTACCGGTTGAAAAGGTCAATTGGGACGAAGTGCAAGATTTTGTCAAAAAATTAAATGCTAAAACAGGTTTAAACTACCGCCTGCCCTCAGAGGCTGAATGGGAGTATGCTGCAATTGGAGGGAGGGAAAGTAGAAAATTTAGGTATGCTGGCAGTAATAAAATTAAAGAAGTAGGTTGGTATACTGTAAATTCCAATAATAGAACACAACCTGTCATGCATCTAAAATCAAATGAATTAGGGTTATATGATATGAGTGGCAATGTATGGGAATGGTGTCAAGACGATTGGCATGAAAACTTTTTAGATGCTCCAACTGATGGCAAACCGTGGACACAAAACGGAGATAAATCACAAAAAGTGGTACGTGGAGGAGGATGGGGGAATGCCTCATATTTATGTGAAGTAACAGCAAGGGGAAGGTTTGATTTGAAGGAACAAAGTAAGTACGTTGGATTCCGGTTAGCACTGTAAAATCACCCTTTGCCGCTTTTACCCTTTTACTCTTTACCTTTTCAGCTTTTAAAATTTTAAAAAAATGGGGCGACCCATCCCGCACTGCTAAGTCGGGAAGCCCCCCGATTTTTTTTAAACAACACTCAACCAAACAACAATGACCGAACCCTACCATCAACTACTCACCACCATTAAAACCACCATCAGGGAGGAGCGCACGAAGGCCATTCGCCAGTTGAACCGCTCGCTTATCGGGGTATATTGGGAAATCGGGCGGCACATCGTCGAGAGCCAAGCGCAGCACGGCTGGGGCAAGGGCATCGTCGAGCAATTGTCCAAAGACCTGCGGCAGGAGTTTCCCGGCGAGGAGGGTTATTCTGCCAGAAACCTTTGGGATATGCGTCGGCTTTACGAGACTTATAAAGATTTTTCAAATCTGCGACAGCTTGTCGCAGAAATTCCTTGGGGCCAAAATCTTGTTATCCTAAACAGGGCCGAATCCCACGAGGAGCGGGTCTATTACCTGAACGCTGCTGCTGAAATGGCATGGAGCCGGGACGTGCTGTTGAACCAAATAAAGGCACAGGCTTACCAGCGCCATGCCTTGCAGCCCAAACACACCAATTTCAAAAAGGTGTTGCCCGAACATTTTGCGGAGCAAGCCAACGAAGCCATCAAGAGCCGCTACAGCCTTGAGTTCCTCGGCATCCATGAACCCATTCTCGAACTGGAACTGGAAAGGCAGTTGATAGCTAAGCTGAAGGATTTCATCTTGGAACTGGGCTATGGCTTTTCTTTTGTTGGCAATCAATATGCCTTGAAATTGGGGGGCAAAACCTACCGGGTTGACCTGCTTTTCTTTCACCGCAAATTGAGGTGCCTCGTTGCGGTTGACCTGAAAATCGGTGCTTTCAAACCGGAGTATGCAGGCAAGATGAACTTCCACCTTGAGTTGCTGGACGAACAGGTAAAGCTGCCGGAAGAAAACCCGACCATTGGCATCATTCTTTGCGCCGAAAAAGACAGTTTGGAAGTGGAATATTCGCTCCGTACCAGCAACAAGCCGATAGGCGTGGCCGAGTACCAACTGTTTCCACAGCTACCAGAGGGGCTGGTCGGGCAACTCCCAAGCCCAGAAGAATTAAAGGGGAGCATAAAACTGGACGATTAGCAGCTTTTTAGGTTGGATTTGCAAACTTTGCAACTTGCTTATTGGCTCGACAGCGTTTTAATCCAAGCGGTGACTTGTCCACACTATTAAGCTGGAAAACAGCGATTTTTTAACTTGCTTTCATTTTTCAAATGAACACCAACCAAATCTCCACACTCATTGCCGAAGGCAAACTCGAAGAAGCCCTCGAAGCCCTGCTGCCAAGCCAGCCCGCTGCCGCCATCCTGCTGGGCGATTTTCGTCGGGGCCAGAAGGCTTACAACCTGAACACCATCGGCTATGATGAGTGGAACCGCATCCAGTCGAGGCTGGCGCAAGCGGTGTTGGAGTTGCTGGAGAAAAAAGCGGATTTGCCCATGAAAACCATGCCCACCTCAGACCACCTTAAAACCATGCCCACCACCCACAAACTCTTCCTCTCCTACTCACACCAAGACGAGGAGCTAAAGAACAAACTCGCCACCCACCTCGCCCCTTTGCGGCGCAGTGGCAAGGTAGCCGTCTGGCAAGACCGCCAAATACTCCCCGGCACGGAATGGGACGCCGCCATCAAAGCGGAACTGGCCGAGGCGGACATCATCCTGCTGCTGGTCAGTGCCGAATTCATTGCTTCGGAATATATTTGGAAATACGAAATCGCCGGGGCGATGGAGCGCCACGACCGGCGGGAAGCCACCGTCATCCCCATCATCGTGCGGCCCTGCGAATGGCACGACATGCCCTTTGCCAAGGTGCAGGCATTGCCACGCAACGCAAAACCCGTGACTACCTACGCCAACCAAGACGAGGCATGGCTGGAGGTGGTGCAGGGGATAAAAAGGGTGGTGGAAAACTGATCATTGGTCATTGAGGGTCATTGGTCATTGGAGTCATTGGTCATTGGAGCCATTGGTCATTGTAGTCATTGGTCATTGGGGCCGGGCCACAATGACTAATGACCAATGACTAATGACCAATGACTAATGACTAATGACCAATGACCAATGACCAATCACCTCGGCTCAAACGGCAACTCCGCCACGAAAGGCAGCGCATGCTCAAGGTCAAGCTCGGCGGAGAAGGCATTGCCCTCGTCCTCGACGCCCATGGTGAAGCCCCGGTCTTTGAACATCTGGATCATGTGCGAATTGTTGCGCAGCACCGAAGCATAGATTTGCTTGATGCCCTTGTCACGGGCGATTTCCAGCACATAGTCCATCATCATGCTGCCAAGGCCCTGGTCTTGCCACGGGTCGGCCACGAGGATGGCGAACTCGGCGGTCTCGCCCCAGGCGTCGGAGATGATACGGGCCACGCCGGCCATGTGGTGCTTGCCACCTTCTTCGATGTCCACAATCAAGGCCATTTCACGGTCGTAGTCAATCTGCGTGAGGCGGGAGAGGAAGTCGTGGGTGACCTTTGGCTTGTAGCCGAAGAACCTGAAGTACAGCGATTGGTCGGAGAGTATATTGAACATCTCGGCCTCCATTGGCTCGTCCTCGGGGCGGATGGGGCGCAGGATGGCCTGCCGACCGTCCTTCAGTTCGATGTGCTTGACGTACTTCTCTGGGTACGGCGAAATGACGAGGTGCTGGTAAGGGTGCTGCTTGCTGCGGGGCTGGTATTCGTTGAGCAGGATGCGGGCGTCCACCACGATGCCCCCGGTTTCATCCACGAGGTAGGGGTTGATGTCCATCTCCCGCACTTCGGGGAAGTCGGTGAGGATATAAGCGAATTTTTGCAGGGAGAAGGCCAGTTCCTCCATGTCAACGCCGGGTATGCCTCGGAAGCCCTGCAATTGCTTGTAAATGCGGGTGCGCTGGATGGTGCGCTTGGCCAAGGACAGGTTCAGCGGCGGCAGGGCGAAACTGGTATCGTTGATGACCTCTACAGCCACACCACCTTGCCCGAAGACGATGAGCGGCCCGAAGATGGGGTCACGGTTGGCGCCAATGAGCAGTTCATAGCGTTTCTTCTGCATTTTTTCCACCAAAACCCCAACGATGCGGGCATCGGGCTTGTGCTTTTTCACCGACGCTATGATGGCGTCGTAAGCCTTCTCCGCAGCAGCCTTGGTGGCGATGTTCAGCTTCACGCCGCCCACATCCGTTTTGTGCAGGGCATCGGGCGACACGATTTTCAGCACAACCCGGAAAGCCCGGCTTCCTCCGCAAATTTGCCAGCCTCCTTGGCCGAGGTTGCCACCTGTACGTTGCCCACGGGCAGGCCGTAGCAGCCGAGCAATGCCTTCGCCTCGTTTTCCAAGAGGTAGTGGCGGCCTTCGGCCAATGCGTTGCGGATGATGTGCCATGCGGCGTCCCTTTTTGGGGCAAAACGGTGAGGCGCTTCGGGCGGCGTTTCGTAGAGCAGTTGCAGGTTGCGGGTATATTGCCACATTTGCAGGAAGACGTCCGCCCCGCTTTCCGGGTAGCGATAGTTTGGTACTTTGCCGTTTTCGAGGATTTCACGGGCCTGCCAAACGTCCCTTTCGCCCATCCAGGAGGCGATTAGCGGTTTGCGGGTTTTTGCGCCGATGGCAACGAGCGCCTCCGCCGTGCCAGTGGCATCGGTGACGGTCTGGGTCGTGAGGATGGTCAGCACGCCGTCCACGTTGGGGTCGGCGAGGCAAGCCTCGATGGCCTTTCGGTACTCGACCGGGGAGGCATCTCCCAGCACGTCAACGGGGTTGCCGTGGCTCCAGTGGGCGGGCAGTGCTTCGCTTAGCTTCGCAATGGTTTCAGGGGAAAGTTCCGCCAATTGGCCGCCCCTCGTAGTCAGGTAGTCGGTAGCCAATACGCCGGGGCCGCCTGCATTCGTCACGATGGCGAGGCGGTTGCCCGCAGGGCGGGGCTGCATGGACAGGGCTTGTGCGCAGTTGAACAATTGTGAAATGCGCTCGACCCGAACGCAGCCAGCCCGTTTGAAAGCGGCCTCGAAGGCGGCGTCGTTGCCCGCCAAGGTGCCCGTGTGCGACATGGCGGCCTTGGTGCCATCCGAGCTTTTTCCCGATTTCAGGATGATGATGGGCTTCGAGCGGGCGAAGGCACGTGCGGCGCTCATGAACTGCCGGGCGTTGGTCAGCGACTCCATGTAGATGAGGATGCAAGCCGTCTCCTGGTTCGTCCCGAAATAGTCAATCAGCTCCGCAAAGCCGATGTCAATCATGGAGCCGATGGAGACGAAGTGGCTGAAGCCAACGTTCTGGTCGGCGGCCCAGTCGAGGATGGAAGAGCATAGGGCACCGCTTTGAGAGATGAAGGCGATATTACCCGGCAGGGCCATTTTGTTGGCGAAGGTGGCGTTCATGCCCAGCTTCGGGTTGATGATGCCGAGGCAGTTCGGCCCGACGATGCGCATGCCATACTTGCGGCTGGTGGCCAGCACTTGCTTCACCATCGCCTTGCCATCCTCACCAGCTTCCTGGAAGCCAGCGGAGATGATGAGCAGCCCGCCGACGCCCGCTTTGCCGCATTCCTCCACCACGCCGGGCACGAACTTGGCGGGCACAATGATGACCGCAAGGTCAACCGGGCCGGGCACGGCGGCGATGTTCTCGTAGGCTGGTATGCCGAGTACCTCTTTGTTCTTGGCGTTGACGGGATACAGCCCTCCCTTGAACCCGCAATCAATCAGGTTCTTGAAAAGCGAGCTGCCGACGGTGTTTTCACGGGTGGATGCGCCGATGACGGCGATCGAGCGGGGCTTGAAGATTTTATCGAGTTGATTAATCATGACTTGGGTGATTTTGGCAGTTCTATTTGGTAAGGCATAAAATTCGGGGCGAAATTAGGTGGGGTACGGGCGGGGGCAGGTTGATAAAAATCACCTAAGGATGCGATAAAAGTCACAGGGCAAAACGACTTTTCATAAATCCTATGGAATTTTTGGTCAAAGAGAATCTTAACTTATCTTTGGCCATCTAAAGCCCAAATCATGTCAAAACAGCTCTTTTATTTATCCTTCTTTTTATATTTCGGATTCCTCTCTTGCAATAGTTCCAAGGTTATTACTGGAGAAGTTAATTATTTGAACGCCACAGAAGCAGGTACGCTCTTGGTTTCCGCTGCAGGCTATGGCCAATCAAAGCCTGACGCCATTGCGAATGCACAAACAAACGCATTCAACAACCTGATTTTCAGGGGCATACCCGGTTCTCAATACCAATTGCCCATGGTTCAGGACGAAAGCAAAGCAAGAAAGGAACATGGCAAGTATTTTTCCAATTTGCTTGAACAAGGAGGGTATAAACCTTTTATGATGCTTTCCGAAGAGCAGACTGGTTACTCAGTAAGCAGAAAAGGTCAGAAGAACATTACCGTTATGGTGAAAATAAACGTGGATGCACTTCGACGTGACATGGAACAAAAAGGTGTGGTTCGGAAATTTGGCCTATAACCATTTATTTAACATCATGAAATTCAAACCATTATCATTGCTGTTAGCCAGTTCGTTGTTACTTGGGGAAATTGGCCTTTCGCAAGGCAGTGCCACTGAACCCATTAAGACGAAAAAAGTGCAACCGACCATCATGGTCATTCCTTTTGTACAAGAATCGCAGGACATGCGCAACGTACTGGAAAGCGATATAAACCTTCGGGTGGCCGTTACCAAGGTAAAGGAAGGCTTCGACAAACGAGGCTTTTCTACTGTTGACTTCCGAGGGAAACTCAAGCAACTCAACAATGACAAAGCGATGGAACTGGAGAACCAGACTTCGCTAAAACAGGAAGTCATCGAACAATCAGGAGCTGATATTTACGTGGAAACAGAGGCCAAGCCCATAAAGACCGGCAGCGGCAACAGCATCACAGTGATTGTGACTGCCTATGATGCTTATTCTGGGTTGTCATTGGCCAACAAGGTGGGGAACTCCCCCAAGTTTTACACCGACAATTACGAAAAACTCACCGAAAAAGCTGTCGAGGGCCTGATTGAAGACTTCTTGAACACTATGCAGCTTAAGTTCGACGAAATGGTGGAAAATGGACGAATTGCCTCGCTCAATATCACATTTTCGGAAGGTTCCAGCATGGACATGGACACGGAGATAGGTGAAACGGGCAAGCTATTTTCGGAAGTAATGGAAGAATGGCTGGAGAAAAATACTTACAAAAGCTATTTCCACCTGCAAGGCACCACAGCCACGAAATTGATCGTGGACGAGCTTCGGCTGCCGTTCCAGGACGAGGAAGGAAAAACGTACCGTCCCACCAAGTTTGCTGCCAGTTTGCGCAACTATTTGAAAACCATCGGTTTGGAAAGTGAACGTGACGTGCAGGGCAGCAAGATTTTCATCACCATCAATTAATCCAATATGAAAAAGACCATAATTGCGCTCATCGGTTTCGGCTTTGGCCTTGTACAACTTACTGCGCAAGGGACAGAATCCATCAGCTTGTTGCTGGGCAAACCAGCACTCGGCAAGGGTATTCCTGCGCAACACCAATCAAGGTTGGAGACCCAGTTGCTTGGTGCCTTTACATCAGTAGAAGCAGGTAGTATGGGGGCCAAATATTCGGCTTTTGCCGTGCTACCATCGCTTGAAATCATCGAAAGGGGCAAGGTTGAAGGCATGAAAAGCAAGCCGACCATCAAGTTCAGCCTTTCCATGAAATTGCAGAACGCCTATTCGGGGGAAGTGTTGGAGGTGCGGGAAGCAGTGATTACAGGCGTTGGTGCCGACGAAGATGAAGCCATCAGTAAGGCCATCAGCGGCATCCGCAGAAACCAGCCACAATTGGGCAAGGCAATGAAGGAGTTTCAGGTTGCCATTGCGGCTTACTATGAGAAGAACTGCGGTCAAATATTGGCTCAGTCAAAGGATTTGACTGCCCGCCAGCAGTACCAAGAAGCTTTCGGCCTGCTGCATTCTGTTCCGCAAGGAACCGGGTGTTTTGAACAAGTGCAGCAAAGCAAGAATGAATTATTCCGAAAGGCCCAAGCAAGCGGTTGTGCGTCCATCCTAGCAAAAGCCCAAGCGGCCCAAGCTGCCAACGATTTTTCTAGGGCACTTTCCTTGGTGGCCGAAATTGACGCAGAAGCGCCTTGTTTTGATGAGGCCAAAGCGTTTACGGACAACCTGGAGCCAAAACTGGACGAAGAAATACATAATAACTACGAGTGGCTTTTCAAATTCCACAGTGCTGGCGCCGAAGCAGAAGCTGCCCGCTGGAATGCCATGAACAGTTTGTTCTTGGGGTGGCTTCGGGATGGCTTGAAGTTGAACTACCTAAACCAGTAATCGGACATGAGGGCACTCCTATTTGCGATTTGCGTTTTATACGCCCCCATTATATTCTCACAAGATGGGAAAATTACGCTGCTAATAGACGATTTCACCTATAGTGGGAGATTGGAGAACAAACAGTGGTTGGCAATTAGTGGACAGAAGTCTCCAATGCCTTTATTGAGTATGGCGGTTTTTCCATTGTTGACAGAAAATATACCAAGAAAATAGATCAGGAATTAGAGCGCCAAAAGTCCGAAAGCTTTATTGATGGAAAAACAGTGGAACAGGGCAAGGCCATAGGTGCTGAGTATATCGTTGCCGGGCATTTGGATATTAATAAGTGGATGTTGGAACTGCGCTTGGTCAATGTAGCCACACAGGAGGTTTTTGAGAAACAAGAAGGCAAATTGGATATCTATGGCAACGCTTCTTATTATAAAAAACAGGCCAAACGATTGGTCGCCCAATTAGCGTCAAAACTGCTAAAGGTTGAAAATATTCCTGTCGTAAGAGTATTGGAATCAAAGAAGGAAATTGCACAATTGCTCTTGATTGCGGGAGGCAGTAAGAAAGGGCTTAAAGAAGGCCAAATTTTGGAATTATACCAAATCGAAGTAGAGCAAGTTGACGGGGAGGATTTTGAGCGGTTTCTTCCCTTCGGTGAAGCCAAAATTGAAGTTGTTGAAAACGCCAATTTCTCCCAGGCCAAGGTCAAAAAAGGAGGTGAAATAATAAGTAAATGTTTTAACGCCAATAGGCCGGTTTATTGCCGTAAAATTGAATAACAATTAATTAATCATGTTGCGAATCGCCACACTATTACTAGTATTTATCCACTTAAATGAGCAAATGTATGCTCAAGGGCTGCTAAGGGGAAATGACCCGCTCGGCAGGCCATATTTGCCAACTTATGGCACCCTTCTGCCGATAATACATCCGAGTGTGCCGCCAGAAATTGGGAACGAAGTTGCAACTCATTTTTATAGGTGCATATCAGAGGGTATTAAGTTAAATAATAGCGCCTATTATATCCTCGATAAGGCCCCCTTAGAAACAGGTGGGAATAAAAACTTCCAAGGCTTGACCAATGCCGAATTGCGCAAAAACTATGGTTCGGCAATGGCTGGCTGCCAAGCCATGATAAGGGTTGAAATCAACAGCTATAAGCAATATTCATTGGAGGATTCCATTTTCAATAAGGACACGAGGGTTTTCACGCACATGGATCCCTACCTGGCCATTGAGATGAATATCACAGCCAGATATACCGATGTGGCGACCTCCAAGATTTTGCGTTGCGACAATTTCATACTTACTGTAGATTCCAAAGATTTTACTCCTTTTACAAAACTGAAAGAAGAGGAATTCCTAAAGAAAAAACTGATGGATGCAAGCTGCAACAAGTCCCAAGAGGTGTTCAGGGGATTGCTCGCAGGGGCGCCTGTCGTAGAGAAGGTGTTTGAGCAGGACGGCGAAAAGGCAAAAGTGGTCTTGTTGAATGATGCCCCTATGGCGGCGTATTGCCAAAAACGGTCATCCTTCAACGTATATGGAATTGAAAAATTCTATAAGGTGGACGACCAAGTGTTCCCACATGTGAAGTCAATAGGAAGGCTTGAAAAAGCAGATGATTGGAATTTCAAAGTATCTAAGTTCAATGTAGAAAACGGGCGGAAAGACATCCCCGAAATGTTGGGAAAACAAGGTGCAGCCATCATTTGCGTCACCGACAAATTCCCAATTCCAGTGTTCCAGCCATCCACGATGCGTACGGGCGTTGTAATGGAGAAATTCAAGATTGCTTCCTCGGTGAACCTCTCTCTGGGCAAAGCCAAGATACTGAGCGACGCCTGTCTTGATGCGCTGGCCAGCCGACCGTTACTGATTGATGCATTGGACCGTGAACTTTACGACCTATTGGAAAAGGAAAAACGGATGCAATTGAGGGTAAAGTCAGATGCCACACAGGGAGGGATTGCAATTGGAAGCGAAATATTGTTGGGCGGAGAAATTGTTAAATATGTGTCTGCTGAAAAAATCAATTATTACACGGAAGAAGAATTGATTGCAAAGGCCAACCCACCCAAAACAGACCCTAAAGCAACACCTAAAAAAGAGGAACCCAAGCCGAAGCCAAGCATTAAAATTGGTGGCGGCAAGCCAACAAGCATCCCAAAATCCTTGGAGCAAGTCATTGATATTTCTTTGGATTTCAAGGCCGTGAATATTACGACCAGCGAAGTGGTTTTTCAAAAAACCTACAAAATAGCTGGGAAGTCGGAATTGCCATATGTTGGTGGTAAGGATGCATCTTTCAACAAAGATAGAGGTGAGTCAGCAGCGTTTAAACAAGCATCAGATTGGTTGGCCAAGCAACTATGGTCAGATATATTTTATTATATAACACCAAAGTTGCCATTGCTCGAAATAACCGAGTCCAAAAAGGAAGAAGCGGAGGAAATCGTAATCGGTGGTGGTAAGCTGTCTGGCTTTCTGTCGGGTACACCCTTGGACGTGATCGAAGTGACCACGGAAACCGTTCAAGGCGAATCTTTGACGAGGGAAACGGTGGTTTCAAGTTTAAAAATCAAAGAAGTAAGGGAGGCCACCTCGATATGCAAGGTTAAGGATGGCGGCAAGGAACTGCTTCAAAAAATGCAAAACGGTACCAAGCTTTATTGCAAGCTCGGCTATGAGAAATAACCAACTTTCATCATGAAATTAAATACAATTTCCAAAATCATCCTGGCGACAGCCAGCATGGTATTTATTATCTTCTCCCCTGACCGTTCATTGAAGGCGCAGGACGTGGGCGCCGAATGGGTGATTAAACCCAATATGACTGGGTTTGAGGAATTTATATACCATGAGGATTTTAAGGACATGGTGGTTTTTACGCTTAATGGCAAAAAAGGTGTCGCCAACGCACAAAATAAAATCATTGTGCCTGCTGAATATGAACGGATGTTGATTAACAAAGGTGCAATACTTATTTCGGCCGGCCGCTCCGATTTGAAGCGTGATGATGCATACAATAACTTAGGGCAGAAAGTGAATGAGGGATACGAAGAGTTTAATTACTTGCAAGGCGGCCATTTTTCCGTGAAGAAAAATGGAAAATGGGGTGTTGTTGATGTTTATCGAAAAGTGCTCATCGAGCCTGAATATGACAAAATTGAAGCAAAAAGCGATGTGTTTATCCTGAAATATGACAAAGAGACGGCAACCCGTGACAGGGTGCCAATGAAGGAAATCCCCTACGTGCAAAACCACAAACCCGCTGAACAAATTGAAGAAAGCCCCATTCCTGGGTTTGTCAAATTGGTGAACAAAACACCAAAATCGCCAGTAAAATATGGCTTTGCCAGCCTAAAAGGCGACACTCTCGTGCCGCCGCTTTATACTATTGGTGAATGCCTTGATGAGGGATATGCATTTTTAAGCCAAGATGGTCAAAAATGGGGATTCGTTGAAATAAAAAGCAATAAAGCTATCCTCGATTTCAAATACGAGCGCCCCCGCAAGCTGCCGGAGAACAAGCAATTGCCCTTAAAAGCGGATGGCAAAATGGGCGTGGTTCAATTGCCAGAGGGAAAAGTGATACTGCCTTTTGAATACGACAACCTCGACATTGCCTATCGGAAAAAAGCCAGGGCCTATGTCGCTTCCAAAAACAATCAGTGGGGAATTATTGAGCCAAATGGAAACTATTTATTGCCAATGCAATACGACAATATCAACAATGCCTCCGCCAATTTATTGATTGTTAAAAAAGACGGGCTGTTTGGTACTTGGTCGCCAATTTCTGAAAAATTGACGGAACCTGTTTACAAGGAAATTGGCAACAAAAACGACTCAATATGTTATGTGAAAAAGGACAGCCTTTGGGCTTTGTACCATTCCGTGCAGGCAAAGGAACTTTCACCGCACAAGTATGATAAACTCACCTCTTATGGGGAGTTATTTGTCGGAGAGTACCAAGAAGGAGGCATTAAGTTTAGCCACCTATTAAGGAGGGATGGACAAGAAGTCTTGGCTCCTGAAAACGCCACCATTTATTGCTTCGAAAATGGTACATGCTTCGTAAAAAGAGCAGAGTCTGCGGTGCATATAGACAAGAACGGAAAGACATTGCACGAGTTTGCCGACAATACAGCGCAGGCAATTGAAAGATATTGGATAAGCGCTAAGGACAAATCGGGTCAGCAGGTATTCATCCATTCCAACCATTTGCCGGGCAAGGAGATATGGCTGGAATCGCTTGGAGAACTGAGCGAGGCTCTGCGTGCTTGCAAGTTTAAGGGCAAGTATGGGTACATGAACGATGAAGGAGCGTGGGTAGTCAAACCTGTATTTGACAACGCTTTGAATGGTTCAAGCAGACATCTCCGTGTTAAATACAACGGTAAATGGGGCGTCTTGAAGAATCCAACCATCAAAAAATAAAGGGCTTTTATTGCCCTGTTATCCATTTTACCAACCCCGGCACCCAATCCTCCCCGTTCACCGGGTTCACCATCCCAAACCCGTGCCCGCCTTTTGCCCAAAAATGCGCCTCGGCGGGTACGCCATTGCGCAAGCAAGCCTCATAGAAAAGGATGCTGTTCTCGATTTTCACCCAATCGTCCTGTGCGTGGACGAGGAAGGCGGGTGGCGTCGTCGGCGTGACCCGCAGCTCATTGGAAAAATGGGCGACTTGCTGTAGGGTAGGGGTTTTGCCAATCAGGTTCTCCCTTGAACCATCGTGCCCAATGCCCTCCCGAAAGCTCACCACCGGGTAAATCAGCGCCACGAAATCGGGCCGGACTGAGGTCTTGTCCGTGCAGGTCGGGTCGGCGTTTTGCTCGAAGTGCGTTGCGGCGGTAGCAGCAAGGTGGCCGCCCGCCGAGAAGCCCATGATGCCGATTTTGTTGGGGTTGACGCCCCATTCCGCTGCCCGCTGCCGCACGAGGCGGATGGCCTGCTGTGCATCCTGCAAGGGTGCAAGCGACTTATCCACGCAGTAGCGGTCGTTGGGGATGCGGTACTTGAGCACGAAGGCGGTTATGCCCGCATCGGCCAGTGCCTTGGCCACTTGACGCCCCTCATGGTCGCCCGCCGTGCCGGAGTAGCCGCCGCCGGGGCAGATGACCATTGCGGAGCCAGTAGGCTTCAATGGCTTATAAATTGTGAGGGTCGGCTCGGAAGTTTCGGTCGTGAACTCGACCTTCCAATCGTTCACCTCCGTTTTTTCGAGGTTTTCGGCGGGCTTGGAATTGGGGATGGGGAGGAGCCGTAGAGGGGGAAGGTCTGCGGCGGTTGGGCAGCTGTTTTTGCGAAGCCGAATAAAACGGTGGCCAATGTCAAAAGGATTGAGTGCAGGTTCATGTCCAAGTTTTTACAAAGGTTGGAAAAAAGGGGGAAATAGAGGTATCCGAAAAATTCAAGCTAATTTTGCCAATGAATCCGAAAAATTAAGGCTGATTTTTCCAATTTGGCCAACTACAAGGAGTTTGTACACAATAATCAGATTTCATTCATGGAGATGGAACAAAAAGCAATAGTTGAAGTCAATCCGAAGGTGATGATGGGCAAACCATTCATCAAAGATGCCGAATAACAGTTGAAATGATTCTTGAAAAATTGGCTGTAGAAGACACTATTGAGGATATTTTAGCAGAGCATCCAAGGCTAAAGCGGGAGCATATTTTAGCAGCACTTTCATTTGCCGCCAATATGTTGAAGGGCGAAAAATTAATCGCACTGGCCGCATGAAATTCATCGCATACGAAGGAGTTGATGCCAGCCTGCCCGCCATTATTCGACAAAATCAAAAAATCTGCATCCTTCACCCAACATCCCTCGTTTCTTTCGTGTAATTTTGGAGTAGATTCCCTCGTAGGAAAGGCAAAAGCAAGCCAAGCGGTTTCACCTTCGCCCCCGCCCTTGACTTTTGACTTTGTACTTTTACCTTTTTCTTGAAGGAACGCCGATTACAAAACGTTTATGCGCATAATCCCAAGGCTCATATCCTTAGCGGTTTTATTTTTGCTGGCCCACCTCGGCAGGGCGCAGGATTGCGGCTGTGCCGACAGCGGCAATTGCCCCTTGCAATTCACACCCGGTTCAAGCACCCAAGTCTGCTACGAATTCACGGATGCTTTCAACAACGACCTCGCCAGCCCAACGCAGGGCGTTTGTGGTGTTTACATCAAATTCAGGCATGGCCGTATCGGCTCGCTCGACCTTACGCTGACCTCCCCGGCAGGGCAGCAGGTGCAGCTTGTGGGCACCAGTGGTAATTGCAGCACCTTCACCCCATTGGCCACTTGGGACATTCTTTTTGTCCCCTGCGGCACTGCTTGCCAACCCGATACCATCAACAACTGCCCATATCCCTGCGTTTTCGATGGCTGCCCAACGGCTTGCCCCTGGGGCAGCGGCACCTACGATGGCCAATACCACCCTTTTAGCGGCTGTTTGGAGGGCTTCAACACCGGCCCCATGAACGGCCAATGGTGCATCGAAATCCAGAACGACGCCCAGTTCAACGGCGGTACCATCCTCGAATTCGAAGTCATACCCTGCGACGACTCCGGCCAGCTCTGCTGCGACGCCGACGCCGGAAACCTCCCCGACCCCAACGTCACCGCATGCATCAACGACCCCTCGCTCGACCTTGACCTCGTCCCGACTTACGGCGCCATCGTGCCCGATCCGCTGGAGTATGGCTACACGTTTACCGTTTTCAAAGGGAACAACCTGCATGCGCTGACCGCCAACGACGATTTCACGGCTTACCCCGCTGGCGCTTATACCGTCTGCGGCCTTAGCTACTTGTTGGCCGAGGCGGCCAACCTGCCCACAGTTGGCTCCCCGTTGACGCCCCAAAGCCTTGATGCCAACCTGAATGGCCCATCGCCTGCCTTTTGCGGGGATATTGGACTGAACTGCGTGGTCGTGAACATCGGTGCCCCACCGCCAACGACCGTCTTGCGGGATACGATTTGTGATGGCGAATCCGTTGTTTTCGATGGCCAAAACATCGGTGCTACGGGCGTTTATCGGGACACAGTGCCCTCGTTCTTTGGCTGCGACAGCATCATCAATTTGAATTTGATGGTGATGCAGGATGCCACCACTAGCCTCGTAGAGACGGTCTGCTTCGGCGAAACCTATACGGTTGGCACGACCACCTACTCGGCCAGTGGGACTTACACGCAGCCTTTGCTGACGCAATTCAGTTGCGACAGCACCGTGACCCTCAACCTCACCGTGCTGCCTGAACACACGGTGACGCTCAACGAAATCATTTGTCAGGGCGAATCTTTTGTCGTTGGCAACAACAGCTACACCGCCTCTGGCACCTATATCAATACACTGCAAACGCAGCCGCTCAGTTGCGACAGCACCGTGACCCTGAACCTGACCGTGGTGCAAACCAGCGTTAGTATTGCCACGCCGAGCATACTCACTTGCCAGCAAACCTCCGTGCCTTTGGTCTCGACGGCCAGCACCTCATTAGGTACGCTGACCTACCTTTGGACAACCATCGGAGGGGCATTTGGCGGAGCCACCGACCAAGCCAACGCCACAGCAACTGCGCCCGGCACCTATACGCTTGCCGTCACTTCCGCCGGGTGCAGCAGCAGCGCCACCGTCATTGTGCTGCAAGATGCCATGATGCCAAATGCCTCTATTGTGCCTTCGGCAACGGCCTTGACCTGCGATACCCTCAGCATCTCGCTCAATGGCAGTGGCTCCACGCCAGCGGGAAGTATAGCCTACGCTTGGCGGGGCACAGCTTGGAACCCGCTTGGCACTTCGCAAAGCATCAGCACCACGCAGCCCGGCACCTTCCGCCTCATCATCACCGACCTGACGAACCAGTGCAAGGACACGGCAACGGTTGTCATCACGCAAGACATCGTGCCGCCTACGGCAAACGCAGGGGCTGACATGGAGCTATCTTGTACCATGCCGACCGCCAACCTGAGCGGGGTGGCATCAGGCCCGGCAGGTGGCATTGCTTATACTTGGAACACAGTTAATGGCAATATTTTGCCTCCGGCAAACACCGTGACTGCCCTGGCCGACGAGCCGGGCACCTACCAACTCATCGTGGAGAGCTTGGCCAACGGTTGCCGGGACACCGACCTCGTCGTGGTGACGGTGGATACCCTGACGCCCAGCGCCGACATCGCATTGCCGCAAGGCAACATGCTCAACTGCTACAATGACACCCTCACGCTCGATGGCAGCGCATCCTCTGGCTCGCAATTCGTTGTTTATGAATGGCTTGGCAATGTGTTCAACCAACAGGGTACGCCACCAAGCGTACAGGTGAACAGCCCCGGAAACTATTCCCTTGTGCTGTTCGACACCTCCAACGGTTGCCGGGACACGACCACTGTCAGCATAGGCACGGACTTCGTTTTCCCCAATGCGGACGCTGGGCTGGACGATTCCCTGACCTGCTCCATCAATGCCTTGCTAATTGGAGGCAATGGCTCTTCGGTAGGCCCTGATTTTACGTATAACTGGACGTCCTCGCCCGGTGGCGCCTTCCTCAGTGCTCAAAGCCAGCCGACTGTCAACGTGAACGCAGCAGCAGTTTACAACCTAACCGTGACAGATACGACCAATGGCTGTACGGACTCGGATTTCATGGTGGTGTCTTACAGCGAAACACCGCCTTTGGCCAATGCCGGGCCTGATTATGAACTTAATTGCTCAGACCTTTCAGCTATTTTGGATGCCAGTAGTTCCACCATTGTCCCATTTGCCAAAATTGCTTGGATAAACTCGGGGGGGGATACCATCTCCAACGATGTGCAGGTGACGGTGAATTACCCAGACATCTTCATCTTATCCATCAACTTGGCTTTTTGCACGAGTTATGACACCGTTGTTGTTTCGCAGGGCGATGCGCCGCCCGTTGCCGATGCAGGCCTAGATGTTTTGATTGATTGTGAAACAGGCCAAGCCACCCTTGACGGCAGCGGTTCCGATTCAGGCTTTAATTTTTCGTTGGAATGGACGGCGCTCAGTGGCCATATTTTCTCGGGTGAAACAACGCCCACGCCCATCGTGGACGACCCCGGCGAGTACCAACTGCAAGTGACCAATATGCAGAACGGCTGCGTCAGTTACGACACGGTGCTGGTCACCGTTGACCTCACCAATTGTGTGCCACAGGTCAATGCGGGGGCGGACGGCCTCATCAACTGCTATGACCTGACCCTGACCGATACCTTGGCACCAGCGGGCAGTATCGGGGCCAATATCACCTACAATTGGACGGCACTTTCGGGCACCGTCATTGACCAGACCGACCCATTTGCGCCCATCGTCTCGGCGGGCGTGTTTGTTTTTACGGTAACCAATACGTCGGTTGGGCTATCGGCAATGGACACGGTTGTCGTTTTGGAAGATACGGTTTATCCAGTCGCTGAAGCAGGGCCGAACATCGTCTCGCTCACCTGTCCTGAACTGGCGGTTTGCCATCAACTCGATGCAACAGGCACTTCCGTTGGGGTGCAGTACAGCTATACCTGGGAAGGTCCAGAGCCGGGCAGCATCTGCACCGACCCAACGCAACTGAATGTACAGGTCTTGGGCGAAGGGCTTTATACCCTTAGCGTCGTGAACACCGACAACGGCTGCGAGAGCGATGATGGTGTGCTGCTGCAACTGCTTGATTTTGCGCCCATTGCGGATGCGGGCTTGGACAGCCAAATGATCTGCGGCGACACGGCCATCATACTCGATGGCACTGGCTCTTCTGCCAGCGGCTTGGTCTATACCTATACGTGGTCGTCCGCTGGGGGCAGCATTTTAGCCAACGACCAAACCACCACGCCCACCGTGCAGCCCAACAATGGCAGCGATGTTTTTACCCTCATTGTTGAAAACACCCTGAACCTCTGCCGTGACACGGATGAGGTGGTCATCTTCGCCCCTGTGAACTGTAGCCCCGATTGCGCAGCAAGCGCATCAGGGCCTTATGATTGCAACAATTTGACGGTTGACCTCTTTGCCCTCGGCTCCAGCACCGGGGCCGACATCAGCTATCTTTGGGAAACCATCAACGGCAGTTTTTGTGGCGATGTTACAACAGCCAATACCTGTGCTGACGCCCCTGGCATCTATAACCTGACCGTAACGAGAACCTACTTGAACGGAGCTATTTTTACCTCAACCTGTCAAGTGCAGGTGGCCAACAACGGCCAGCCGCCCGCTGCCGATGCCGGGTCGGACGCCAATATCACTTGTGAAAATCAAACCTTGACCATCGGAGGAAATGGTACGGCCTCTGGTAGCGGTATCAGCTACACATGGACGACCATCGGTGGCAGTTTTTGCGGCAGCACCACCGCTCAAACAGCCTGCGTGGATGAACCCGGCATGTACATTTTGTCGGTTGCAAATAGTTTGACGGGCTGCTCCGCAATGGATACCGTGCTGATTGGGCTTGATACGATTTACCCAACCGTCAATGCCGGAGCCGATGCCGAAATCACCTGCAACAGCAATATCGTGGTGCTGACGGGAACTGGCAGCCCCTCCAATGTGGATTATAGTTGGACGACAAGCAACGGCGATATCTGTGCTGGTGCCAATACGCCCAGCCCCGTGGTCTGCGATGCAGGCACTTATATCTTGACCGTCACCATCCCTGAAAACGGCTGCTCCGACTCCGACATCGTGAACGTGACCACTTCGCCCGACGTGCCCAACCCCGACGCCGGGCCAGACCTTTACTTTACTTGTTCCGACACGGTTTTCACCATCAATGCCACGGCAACGGGCGTCAATCCATTGAGCTATAATTGGACGGCGAGCAATGGCGGCTGCATCCAGGGCGCTGCCGACCAACTGCAAGTGACGGTGGGCTGTGTCGGCACCTATACGCTGACGGTGACGGATGCTGTAACGAGCTGTTCCGCCGTTTCTGCCCTGAATGTTTTGGCAGACAACTTCCCGCCCGATGTGGTGCTCGCAAATCCGGCAGAAATCAATTGCCAGAACCTCACCGTGGTACTCAATGCCAGCGCCTCGTTGCCCGCTGGGCAGCTCAGTTTTGAATGGACGACAATGAATGGCAATTTTGTTGCTGGGCAAAACACCGCCATGCCTACCGTTGACTCGGCGGGCCTTTACACGGTCACGGTGACGAACACACAGACCCATTGCACCGCAACGGCAAGCGTGAGCGTGAGCCGTGATGCTTTCATACCTATTGGCATTGCGGGCTTTGACACCACGCTCACTTGTGTTCGCAACAGCCTGGTTTTGAGTGGCTTAGGCTCAAGCGTCGGTGTTGACATCACCTATCGTTGGACGACCTCCGATGGTCAAATCGTCAATGGCGATACCAGCATGACCCCGCTTGTTGATGGACCGGGCACCTACACGCTGGAAGTGCGGGACCTTGGCAACGGCTGCGTGGTGACGGACATCGTGACGGTTTCGATGGATACCTTGCAGCCCACTGCGGCCATTGATGCTTCGCAACCATTGACCATCACTTGCGAAAGGGAACAGGTGGTCTTGTTGGGCAACCTCAGCAGCCCGTTCGATACGCTCGACTTCGACTGGACGACGACCGACGCAGCGATTTTCGCTGGCGCAAACGGCCCAAATGCCACAGTGACCGCTGCTGGGACTTACCTGCTGACCATCACCAATGTGCGCAATGGCTGCACGGACACCATGTCAGTTGCGGTTGATGAAGACTTGGTACCGCCCATACTTTCATTTGGCGCTGCTCCGCAACTGACCTGTGAGCGCTTGACGGTCCAGCTTTCCGTACAGCCAGCCACTGCCGACTTTGGTTATGATTGGTCAGGCCCCGGCACTATCGTTGGTCAGGATACCCCCACGCCCATGGTCAGCCAAACAGGGGTTTACAGCGTAACCGTGACCAACTTGGACAATGGCTGCACCTCAGATGGCTCGGTGGTGGTCACCCAAAACATGCAGCCACCACAAGCCATGGCCACCACGCAGGGCAATATTGACTGCGACAACTTGACGGCAACAATCACGGGCCTTGGTTCCTCCGATGCTGGCGTGGCTTATGCTTGGTCAACCTTGGATGGTGGCAATATCGCCCATGCCGATTCTGTCAGCACGACCGTGGATGCGGCTGGCACCTATATTTTAATCGTAAAAAGATTGGACAATGGCTGTTCGGACACATCTTCCACGGTGGTCATTGCGACTTCCACGCCCATCTCCAACGCATTGCTCCGACTGGAGCATCCCGACTGCCTTGACCCCGATGGCTATATCTATATTGACTCGGTGATAGGCGGTGCCTCGCCCTATTATTTTGCCTTGGACGGCGACCTGTTCATCACCTATCCGCAGTTCAGCTACCTGGACGAAGGAGAGCATATCATTACCATTAAAGATGAAAACGGCTGCTCCTGGACGGACACGTTGACTTTGGTAAACTCGGAGGAAGTGCTGGTCGAGCTTGGCCCTGATATTACCCTCATTCAGGGCGAATCCACGATTTTGGAAGCACAAATCAGCATAGAACCAGCGGAAGTGGATACCATCTGGTGGACGAACCTGCCCCTGCCCGTTGAATGCCCCGAATGCCTGACACAGACCGTGACGCCCGAAGAAACGACGACCTACCGTATCCATGTCGTTGACACCAATGGTTGCGCAGCGATGGACAAAATCACCATCACGGTGGAGGAGGAGCGTCCCTTCTATGTGCCAACGGCCTTCTCGCCGAACGGCGACGGCACGAACGACCGCCTGTTCCTCTATGCTGGGCCGGAGGTGAAAATGATTCGCTCCTTCCGCATCTTCGACCGCTGGGGCGACCTTGTGTTCTTTGCTAACGACTTTGACCCAAATACGCCCCAATTCGGCTGGGATGGCCGCTTGGATGGCCAGCCGATGGACCCCGCCGTGTTCGTCTGGAAAGTGGCGTTGGAATACCAGAATGGAAAGGTGAGGGAGTTTTATGGGGATTTGACGCTGGTGAGGTGAAACACTAGCGTTCTTGACGTTCATAAATGCACATCTCCGAAGACGTAACGAACGGTAGGTGCGATTCAAAGGTCGTAGCTAATGGGTAAACAAGTATTGATTAAATGGGTTGGCAGCGCAGCATTACCCAAAAATAAAAGTCTGGCATTTTTTCTTCCACAACCCGAAAGCCGTTCTCCGCCAACGCTTTGCGCAGTTCGTCCCGGTTTAGCATCACTGGGCATTCGCCGGGGGCATCAACAGATAATGGTTCTATGATTAAAAGGTCGCCACCGGGCGCAAGCGATTCCTTGATGGAGGCCAGCATCTCCGGCTTGTGACTGAAGTGGTGGAACGAATTGCGGATGATGATTTTGTCCACGCTGCCGGGTTCGAGTTCCGTGGATTTTTTCTTACCGTTCACGGGCACGAACTGGTTGTTTGGCCTTATGCTGCCGCATTTGAGGATTTTTTCAACAGCGCCCTTGGCAGTGTATTGGTCGAGTTCGTTGACGTAAACCGTCAGGCTGTCGTAGGCCAAACCGAGCACCAGTGAGAAAACACCATTGCCCGCACCGAGTTCTGCCACCCGCATCCCGTTTCTCACCTTGTAAAACGCCAGTTCATCGAACAGCTTGCAGTAGGGGTTGAACAGAAAGGGAGGTTTGGGTTTTACAATATCCTCGTTGAGGAGGCCCAAAAGTTCATGGTTGTCAACCACGGTCTGTATGGTTTCCATATTGAGCAGGTGGGGGAGCCTGAAGTCGGGCTTTTCTTTATGGAACAGCTTGGGAATCTTCTCAGGCTTGTAGCCCCATTCATGGGCATAGACCACGTGCAGGACGAAATCGGCCAGTGCCTCCCGGTCTTGTTCCTTCCAGAGCGTATCCAGTGTCCATAATTTATTGAAAGCGGCAGGGTTGCGCAGGATGATTTCGTCCCGGTAGCGCACCAGCCCCTTGATGAGGCTGTGCTGACCGGTGGTGTCCTTGGCTGGCTGCGCAGCAAGGAGGTGCTGGAGCGATAGGAATAGGAGTATGGGGAGTAGTGGTTTCATGTTTTTTTATGCAAGATTGAGGGTTTTGGGGAAATGAGTTGGGAAGTGACACGGTGTATTACTGCCTTCTCAGTTTTTTGTAGGCATCGCTATCCATGCTATTCTAGTTCTGCCAAAAATTTGTCAATCTCCAAAGTAGCCTCCCCCTTTTTTTCTGCCAAGACCTTTGACTCCTTGGCGGCAAGAATTGATTGGTTGTTATTGCCGATTTGCAGGGGCAACCTAGCTGACAACAGGTAACTATTGGAGGTTGGATGAGCAGCCAAAGCCCTGTCCGACCATTTCAAGGCTTCCACTATTGATTTGTCCTTATTGACATGCTCAACGTATAGCCGCATAAATTCCTCGAAAAGGGGAGCAAATTGTTCAACTCCGATTTCGAGCCGGGGCAAGACTTGCTGCGGGATGAAGCGTTCAGCCCAAACCGTGAACTCCTTTCGCTGCTTTGTCTCAAGATAGAAGCGGGGAACCAGCCTGCCCTCGGCAAGTATTCCCTCCTCAACGCTAGGTGCAATTTGTTGTGCTACGGACAGTATTTGGTCGAACTGGTCGCTGTTTTTTTCTTTTATGGCCGCCGTCATACTCATGCTTACCATTGCTTTTAGTTTATTATTGAAATGGCTTTCCTCCTTTCTAGCCATGAGGTAGTCGAATGCCGAACCGGTTAGCCTAGTGGCGTTTTCCAGCACAAGCCTATCCTTGCACTCTGTATCATGCGAAAGCGGTAACTTGCCCGCAAGCAAGCTGTCCAATATGGCATCGCTGCTTTCACCTATGGAGCGGCGCAATTTCAAATATGTGCTTGTTTCCTTGCAGTCGAGCTTGCCTTCCTCAAAGCCTTGCTTGATGGTGGCATAGAGCTGCCCAAGGTAGGAAGTACTAAAAGCATAGGAAATCTGGTCGAGGAACCTGGCCTTGTTCATATAGCCGACGAAGCGGGTCATCTCCTTGCCCGACCCGTCCACCACCACGAAACTGGGCATGGCCATGACGGAATATTTTTTTGCAAGTGCTTTGCCCCCGGCGTCAACGTCCAGTTTCAGGTTGATGAACTTGTTGTTCAATTCATGGCAAACTTCGTGGTCGCTGAACACCTCCGTGTCCATTAGCTTGCATGGGCCACACCAGGTGGCATAGAAGTCCACTATCACCAATTTGCCCGAGGCCTGGGCCTGGGCCATGGCATCCTCATAGGATTTCTGGTATTGAACCGCTTGCGAAAAGCTGGCTGCGAACGGCAATAGGCCCAATACTATGTGCAGAACTGTTCTTCGTGCTACTGTTACTGATATCATGACTTTTGTTGGGTTTAGTGAAATAAGATTTTCTTACCAAAGTTTTGTTCTACCCTTTTTGTCCAAGATTTAATTCCTGATAAATCAGGGTCTAAGCTTTTTAACAAATTTCTCAATAAACTTCGTCCTGAGGGGCTCCGGCATCCAGAAAAACTGGCGGTTCGTGGCGAAATACTCCTCGATTGGTGCGTCTATCAAGTCGGCCTCTGCTTGCAGTACACCTTCGTTCCGCAGGACTGCCAAAGCGTTTTCGGAAACGACCAGATAGGCATTTGCGTACACGCCGAGGTCGTCTTTGACAGCAATCCCCTCAAAGGTTAGTTTATATACGAAGGGTGGTAGCTTGCGAAGGCCAGAGGCAAGTTGCTCAATTGCATTTGACGCATATTTCACATCAGTTCTTTTTTCAAACTTTATCTTGTAATCCTGGCAATTCAAAAAATCGTCGCTTAAGTAGCTTAGCGCCCAAAATCCATCTGCTATGAAAACAGTGTCTTCAGGTATGACATCAAAAGACATGAAAAGAATGCCATCTTCTTCGTCAGTCCCGTAGTCAATTGCATTGATATTTAGAAAGTAAAAATTCATTTGTGTGAAAAATGTCTCGTCCATGTACCTGCTTTGCTGAAATGCTTAGAACCGCTGCGCTCAACATTTATCCCTTTGGCACTGGCTCGAATTTTCGCCTTGTGCATGGTAAGGGATGTGTAACCTTGTGGCAAGGTGTCAGGATACTTAGAACAACAGGTTTGTTGCGGGCTGGGGAACACTTGGCACAACGGGGGCATAGCTTTGTGAAGGATTAGCAAAACGGGTGGTAATCTTAACACTTCCGTTTTCTCATTGTTGAAAGGCATGCTATCAACTCATCCTTGCACATTGAAAATTGCTTTAAATCCTCAAAATTAGCATTTAACATAATCAAGTTTTTCGTGTCGTCAAAAACACTGACAGCTTCAATAGTTTCTATTCCAGGCATATAATTTTTCTTTACCAAGTACAATGGTATTGATTTAGATTCGACAGTAAATGTCATTGAGTCCAAGACTTCAAATCCGGCTGATAGCAAAGGTTTTCTACTTGTGTCTGGGTTTGGCTTCACATCCATTGGAATTACCAAAAAAGAAAAGCAGAACCCAGATTTCCCATACCAATCCATTTGTTTGTCAAAAGGAAACCTTTCAGAGGGTATGAATTCAAGTTCACTATCGCCAATTCTTTCGTACATCTGGTTCTGGCTTTTACCACTTAAAAGGCAAGTGAAATAAAGAAGGAACATTGTGATGATTTTCATGTTGCAAAGATTGGAAAAACTATCAATAATCTAAAAATGCAAAGACTTGTGCAATGTCAAAAAATAGAATGTAAATATTTTCTCTAAATGCTCAAATCTTAGCATTAGCCGACTACTAAAAGTATTTCTTGAAAACACCTTTGTATTCGTTTTGTTGATTATACCTCACGGCGCAAACTTTTTGGCACGGAACAGATGGAGGGCGGAATTTATTCCGCTATTGATGACGGCGACGAAATGAATTCCACCCTCCTTACATTATGCCCAACACTTGGTGGGGCATGTTATATTTTGAGTGTCTACAAAGTTATTAGGTTTGAGTTGAGTTTCTTTTTAGAGGTCGAGTTACCCAACTCGGCAGGTTCTGCCCAGAAGACAGTATAACAAGCCCTTAAATCGTACATTGCGCAAGTAAGCAAAAAGGTGAAAGAGTGATTCATAAGACAGAGAAAAGTAGCTCGGAGACAGCGACTTAAATCTGGTACATAGATGCTGCTTTTGATGTTGCTACCGGGCTACTTCTGTTGAAAAAAGTCGGACAGTTCAATGAGGGCAAACCTCGTGTTACGATGATGATGTTCAGTCAACAGCATTTTTCACATTTTAACCCATTGTTTATGAACGCATTCACCCAATTTTGCGGTATTGATGTCAGCAAAGACACCTTGGATTTCTGCCTGTCCCGCCCCCAAAGCTCATCTGGCTTTGAGTACAGGCAGATACCAAACGAACTGGCGTCAATAGAAAAGGCCTTTTGCGATGGGAGCTTCGACAACACGCTTTTCATTTTGGAGCATACTGGCAACTACAGCTCAAAGGCGTTGTACCAGTTGTCCGTGATGAGGCACAATGTCAGCGTCGTCAGCCCCCTTCAAAGCAAGGACTTCATGTCCGCCCAGGGCATCACCAACAAGAACGACAAACAGGCGGCCCGTTCTTTGGCGGTCATGGGGCAGGCCATGAAGCTTCGGCTGTACAAAGCACCTTCGGATGACATGATGCAGCGCAAACAAAAGCTGTCCGTCCTGCGGGCATTGGAAAAACAACAGCGGATGCTGAAGAACCAGCTGCACGCCTTGGAGCAGTTGCCCTTCAAGTCCGAGGAGTCCCAGGCCGCGCTCACGGCTGTCCTCAACGAGGTGGAGGTCCAGTTGAAGCCGCTCAGGGAAAGCGTGAGCGAGGTTTCCAAGTCCCCGGGGTTCGAGGCAATCAAGTCCCTTGCCACCTCCGTGGTCGGCATCGGCGACAAGACGGCCGAGGCCGTTTTGCTGGTGACCAACGGGCTGGAAGATTTTGACAACTACGACCAAGTGTCAAAGTTCCTTGGCCTGACCCCGCTCAGCCACCGCTCCGGCACATCCGTCCGCAAGAAGGGCGGCATCACCAAGTATGGCAGCGGCGATGTCAGGGGGCTTCTGTACATGTGCACCAACAGCGCCATCAGGTACAACCTCGCCTGCAAGGACCTTTACCAGCGGCTCCGCAAGGGCGGGAAGCCGCACAAGGTTGCTGCCGTTGCGGTGATGCACAAACTCATCAAGCAAATGTTTGCCTGCGTAAAAGCAAAAACAATGTTTGACAACAAATACCATCTTTCAAAAAGTAAAAAGTGAACTTTTTCACTTTTTTGCTTGCATGACAACACAGTTCATCAATTAAGCGACCTATATTTTTGTTAGACACTCGTTTCTTTTTGCCAATGCTATAGGCAAGAAAGTATATATAATAGAAAATTAGTGTATATCGCAGAAGCCCTGTTGGGCAAACCAGAACTTTGTTCTATTGTCACAGTAGCATCAGCAGTTTCCGACTTTAATTTGTACCCCTTTTTCATTGTTGCTACAAAAGCCCCCCTAACTTGGCTTTCGCTGAGGTACGGTTCTGCGGCAACAATATAGCTTAACAACTTCCCTGCCCTGTTGGCTGACCATGCCGACGCTGAAGTTATATCATCCAAAGGTGCAGTAGATGCTATAATAAGGTCAATGCTGAACGGTCCAACTGTTTTTGTAATCCCATGATTAGGAAGAAACCATGAGAAAAATAAGTTATCCACACCCGAAACATATAATGTTGGGGTTAAATTTAAAAACGCAAAAGATTCACAATTTAACCAGCCTGTTGTTGAAGGTGGATTGTTTTCAATATCATATTCCCCAAGCTCTTCCTCAGCACGGGCTATTAGTAGAGCGGTTTTTAGTTCCAAATCAGGATTCTCGGCCATAATATCAGTGGCAATGGGAAACAGCTCGACGAACTCCTCAGTGCCCACCCCAGCAAGGTTGTTGAAGAAATCGTTCAACCCTTCCTTCACCGAATAATCCCCCACGCATTCACAAAATTCGGGGTCGAACAGTTCAGCGCCTGCCCCGCCCATATCGTATTGGTTATCGCAGGCCTTGTACTTCATTATCATCTTCTCATACACCTTGGAAAGTGCCTCCGTAACTTGTGGAGGTGGGTTATAATGGGGCAGGTGGTGGAAGATATTGATAGTAGGGTCGTCATCATACTCTATCAAAAGCGCCTCGGCAAAGTTGGCTACACCGCCATTCAGAATTTGCTCTAGGTCGTAGTTGACAGCCAACAAAAACTGGTCATCCCAATCCGTGATATGGCCAGAAAGTTGGTGAATCAGGGGCGGGTCACTTTCTGAGAACATGCCCATGCACTCGCTCATCTGGTAGTGGAAAGTGTTTTCGAAGAAGATGTCGTTTTGGAAGTCTTGCGAAAATATTGACCCTCCACTTCCTCCTTGGTTGTTCGTATTGCCGGGAGGGGGCCAATCGGAAAGCGTCAATACGATTCCGTCATCTCCGTCCTGTTCGTAGGCTCCGCCAGGGTTGTTACCGCTGCCAAATAGGTTGCCAAAAAGGTCTCCTAAGAATTTATATATTTTTTTGAAGAATCGTCCGCGCTCTCTGAAGTCGTAACAGTCACACCAAGGCCACCACCACGGACATCCCCTTTCATCAACTGACTCAGAGAATGGGTTTGTACCTTTTTTCGTTACCTGAATGCGATGGGTCTTTATCCCGTTTTCAATGCGGTTGAAAAGCCCCAATGTGCCCTCCTCGTTGAGTTGGAAGCTGAACCCCGTGAAATCTTGTGTGGAATAGTTCCCGTTCACGGAACTTGCGTAGTTCGGTTCAGGCACCATCACGAACAACCTGACATGAAGCCCGTCCAAGCTGTCCCTGAAAAACAGCATATTGCTTATGCTGCCCGGCATGTACTCGTTGGAGAGCGAATCCTGCACGGGCACCGCAAGCATATCGAGGCTGTTGGCGAAGCGTATATGCCTCGCTCCCATCCATGTGGGGTTGAAATGGTAAGGGGTCAGTACGTCATCTTCCACCGACCTCGTCGAAACGCCCCCAGCGTCCAAGGACAGGGACTGGCGTTGTGCTTGGAAAAAGGCCATTGCCTCGGAAAGTTCGACCTTCGGGCCAGAATTTTTTGTTGCACTGCCATTTGGGTCTCGTAGCGGCTCGAGCACGTCCTTCTTGCAGGAGAAGGTGAACGTGAGCAGGAAGAGTAGGATTAGCAATAACTGCTTATTCATGGTAAAATAGTTTTAATGATAAATAATAAGGTTACACTATCAATGCAGTACGCTTTGATACGATTTATTTGAAGGCCAATAATTGTTAGCATCAAGCAATGGCATCATGCCCTAATGCTTGAATGGTTCCTATGGTCTTCCTTACCCAACTTTGGTACTATTCGCTGACCTAAGCGTTTTTGTTTGTGTGGATTTCGGCGTAAATATAAAAACGGCTCGTTATTTATGGCGTATTTACCATAAGAAAAATTTTAACATCGCCCCATGTTACCTCCGTGAAAAAACAGACAAGGCACGAGGCGGGTATCAAGGCGTTCGGGCAGTGCTTACGGGTACTGAGGCTTGCTAAAGGCTTCATGCAGGAGCAATTGGCCTACTCCTCGGATTTGGAGTTCAGCCAAATCAGCCGCATCAAGCGGGGCATCATCAACACGAGCATCAGCCAGGTGTTTCAGATAGCGGCGGCCTTGGGCTTGCCACCGAAGGAGCGTTTCGATTTTGAAATAGGCGAGGGGTGGCCCCACTGAATACCAAACCTATCGGTTATCCAACGTAACTATTTAGCAGGGGGGGAGAGAAAAATTGAAAATTTTGCTCAAAAAACACCCCATATTCAGGAGGGGAAATGAAAAAATGGCATTTTTTCTTTTCCCCTCCCGCAGCCTCCTAAGCAGTTGCTATCCACCAATATAGCGGGCCGCAATCTTGTCTATTGCCTTTGCTAAGGCCCAATCCTTTTCCGTCACTGACCCGCCCGCATCGTGGGTGTTCAGCTTGAAATGAACGGTGTTCCAAACATTTGACCAATCCGGGTGATGGTTCTGCTTTTCAGCTTGGAAGGCCACCTCGGTCATGAAGGCAAAGGCTTGCGAGAAGTCCTTGAACTTGAAGGTTGCTTGCAGAGAGTTGTCTTTTTCTGTCCACATGGGGGAAGGATTGAGGGATTGAGGGATTGAAGGATTGAAGGATTGAGGGTGTGCCCCATATTCAATCCTTCAATCCCTCAATCCCTCAATCCTTTTCTTCAGATAACAGGAAATCTTGCAGCACGGCATCCAGAATGGGGTCTTCCCCCACGATATAGCCGTGTTTGAGGTCGTAGCCCCATAGCTTGCTGGCAGTATTCCAATAGCCAGCCGTCAGGCCGCCACGGTAGCTTTCGATAAGGTTGTACAAAGGGGTGTTGAGTTCTTTTTCCACCATTTTTACGAGGATTTTACCTTGGGTTTTGGTGAGGTTTCTGAGTGGCCCTTCGAACTTATCGTCCAGGTCTTTTTGCAGCTTCTTGGCGTAGCGCTTGCGCTTGCCCTTGCGCATCTCCTCGGTTTCGGCATTCAACTGTTTGAATACTGCGACTGCTTCCTTCGCATAAGGATAGACCACGGCTGCGTGGCGCAGGAATTTGCGGTAGCGGTTGTATTCTTCGGTGCTCTTGAAGTTGCGGGGTGAGGTTAGCGATACCACATCCAGTTCATCGGCCACGTAGAGCGTGTCGCCGCCTTTTTCCAGCAAAATCGTGAACGACTGCCCGTTGATGGTAGCCTTGCCGATGGTCACGGCCTGGCCGTGCATGGTTGATATGCAGGCCAAAACGAATGCTGCCGACAGCAATAGGATTTTCATTTTCTGAAATTTGATGCTAATGTACGCCTAACAAATAAAGGTATGAACGCCAAATAGGCGCAAAGAGGTGTTAAGGCAAGGATAAACTTAAAAAAATCGCCTGCCACGGCACAGTCGTCCGGGCAGGCGAGGTTGTCTCTTAATCGGGATGTACTCAATTGTTACTTGCCCTTTTCAGGCGATGCTCATAGAGCTGTACGATTTTGGCTTGGTGGTCGGCCACTTTGTTGAGGAGTTTTAGCTCTTGTTTGATGGCCACATCCGCCACAACTTTTTCTTCTTCTTTGCTCTTTCGCAAGGATTTCAATTGGCGGTTCAAGTCAAGAATCTTGTGGATGGTGGAGGTTAGCGCATCCTTGGCTGTTAAAAGTCGCTGGATAATCGAATTTTCGTTCATTCATTAATTGGTTTGGTATAGGCGAAAAAATTTTAACATTTATTCTCACAGTTCCAATGCGTGACAAATATAGTTTTTAAGTGGTGATTTTTTCAAGTTTTTTAGATTAAAATTTAATGAAAAAACCGAAAGAGAATATTATCATGTAAAGGGGGAAAAAATGCTTGTCTTTCCCAATTTCCTTTTGCTATTTGAGCGGCTCATTTGCCGTTTTGGTCATTTCGAGGCTCCTTGCCCAGGATTCTTGCCTCAATATTGGTCGTCGAAAAACCTTCGACGAACGGTAGGCTGCGCACGTCCCCTCCATTGGCGAGCACCAAATCAGCGCCTACGATTTGGTCGAGAGACCAGTCACCGCCCTTCACCAGCACGTCCGGCATGATGGCGGCGATGAGGTGGTACGGGGTATCCTCATCGAATAACACCACGGCGTCCACGCAAGCCAGGGAGGCCAGTACCAGTTGGCGGGTAGCCTCGTCTTGGATGGGCCGGTTGGGGCCTTTCAGTTTGCTGACCGATGCGTCTGCGTTCACCCCTACGATGAGCCGGTGGCCAAGGTCACGAGCATCGGCGAGGTAGCGCACATGCCCGAGGTGCAGCAGGTCGAAACAGCCATTGGTGAACACGATACGCTCGCCCTGCGAACGCCAGTGTGCCACTGTTTCGAGCAATTGTACTTGGCTTTGCACCTTGGCTTGTAGCTTTTCGAAAAACATGGCTGGGTTAGGAATGTACTTCGTTGAAATTAAGAAATTAGGAAATTTAGACGCAGTGCACTGATTTTCAATGCACTGTGTCTAAATTTCCTAATTTCTATCAATTTTCAATTTCTATTTAGTTTGAGGCTTGTAATCCTTGTTGATGATCGGCAAAACGAGCAAGGCCAAGAGGCCCATCACGGCGTTCAGCCCGATTTGTATCAAAAAGAAGATGATATTGGCCACCGAGAAGGCGTCGTCACCTTTAATGGCATAGAAGCTGGTCAGCACCCAAATCACCAAGCCGTGGAATGTGCCCATACCGCCCGGCGACGGTATGACCATGCCCAGGGTGCCAAAGGCAAAGACCGTCAGTGCTGCACTTAAGTCCAAGTGGCTGGTGGGGCCGAAAGCCTTGAAGCCGAGCCAGGTCATGATGAAGTACAGCAGCCAGATGTTCAGGCTATGGAAAACGAACAGCCAAGGGCGTTCGAGTTTTCCCACTACTTTGATGCCCTCCCAAAAACCGGCCACCATTTTCATGATTTTTTGGAAAAGGGCCGTTTGGGCCAATTTGTTGCGGAGCAAAAAAACGAGAACCCCTACGGCTGCAAGCCCTGCCAAAACCAGCCACTTGCCGCTGCCGCCAGCTTCCCCAGTTTGTCCGCTTTGCTGGTTAATATAGCCCCAGATTTTTTCAAACTCAAATACCAGTGCAAGGCCGAAGGCCAATAGCAGGCACAGCACGTCCACTACCCGGTCCACGACGATGGTGCCCATGACCTTTTCCACCGGGATTTTCTCGTACTTGGAAAACACCCCTGCCCTGATTACCTCGCCGATGCGGGGGATGAAGATATTGGCAAAATAGGCGACCAAGATGGAAAGAAACCCGTTGATGAACTTTGGACGATAGCCCATTGGCTTCAACAGCAACATCCATTTTGCCGTGCGGCTGTAGTTGCTTGCAAGGAAGGCAAGCATCACCAGCGCAATCCAGCCAAAATTGGTCTGCTGGAAATCGCCCACCAATTTATCCATCAGGTTGCAGTCGGCAGCTGCGGTGCCTTTGGCTATACATTCGGCCACGTAGGTTTTACTTTGGCTTTGATAGACAAAATAAAGGATGGTGGAACCAAGGCCGAGCGACAGCAGGAATTGGAGGATGTTCTTTAATAGCTTGTTCATGAAAGCTGAGGGTGGGCGGTTGGATGGTTTCTAGGTGCTGGCCAAGGAAATTCGAATGCGACTGCATTGGCCGGATTAAGCAGGCAACTGGTTGTTCTCGTCAGGGAATACAGTTGCGGGCTTGAAACCTTTGGCCTCTTCCGGGGTCATAAGGGCATAGGCAATGATAATGACGATGTCGCCGGGCTGGAATTTCCGGGCAGCGGCCCCGTTCAGGCAGATGATGCCAGAATTGCGCTCACCCCTGATGGCGTAAGTCTCAATGCGCTCACCGTTGTTGTTGTTCACGATTTGCACCTTTTCACCTTCCATGATATTCGCAGCTTCGAGCAGTGCTTCGTCAATGGTAATACTGCCCACGTAGTGGAGGTTGGCCTCGGTGACTTTGGCCCGATGTATCTTCGACTTGAAAATGGTTAGCAACATAGCGGCGCAAAATTAGGAATAAGAAAGATACCGTTGCCAATTTTCAGCTTTTGGACGGATTTGGTTCGCAAAGTAACCCGTTGGCGTATCATAAGTTTAAGAGAGGCCACAAGCAACGCAGCGAAAATGAGGGTGTGCCAATTTTTTTTCAAGTCAAAAAAAGAATTAAAAAACTGATAATCAGTGATTTGTAAAATTATTTTTACCTAAATGTTTTTTATGGCAAGTTTAGCGGCCTGATTTTTGACCAATAAGTATTGGTCTTGCATGTTTTGAGCACTGCATCCCCAAATGCTTCCATGCTCATTGTATTTACCCTTCTTTTGCACCGTAAGCCCATCATTCGCCGTTTTCTTAGGCACTATTCCCATAGTTTAAATTTTAATTGAAACTGACTTTTGGTTGCCCGTTGTGGCACCCATCTACGCTATTATTTGCTACTGTACATAATGCCCCCTTCTAAATTTGAAAAATGAAAAAAGGCAGAAACTACGAGTTGTACTTGAGGGACTAAACAAACAAACGAACACATACGAACACACTATGCTACGAATCCCATTGACATTGGCGGCAGCCTGGCTTGGCTATTGGCATGCACAGGCTGCCGCACCTTTACTGGCGAGTGTGCCTGAGGTGCCCACACCTATCGGTACAAGCAACCTGCCCAACGAACCTGAGATCAGGTTTCGGATGGCCATGATGCATAGCCCTGTAAGTTCTGGCTACGACGCCGATGTGGGTGCCTACCTGAGCCGCTATCTCACCTATGGCTCGATTGAGACGGAGGCCATCCTTGGCCGGGGCATGGTTTATTTGCCCGTCATTGAACATTACTTAGAAAAATGCGGGCTGCCTACACAGCTTAAATTCCTTCCTATTATTGAATCGAAACTTCAGCCACACGCTGAATCAACCAAGGGAGCTGCTGGCCTTTGGCAACTTGTGCCAGAGACCGCCCGTTCACTCGGGTTGGTCGTAGATGCCCATCTCGACGAACGAAAGGATATGAACAGGGCCACAGAAGCCGCAACCAGCTACCTGAAGCGACTGTACAAAAAATACGGTACTTGGGAGTTGGCACTCTTGGCCTATAATTGCGGCCCTGGCCGCCTCGACCAAGCCATCAAAAAAGCTGGATGCCAAGAATACGCCCAAGTGAGGCAGCACCTTCCTGCCGAAACGCAGAACTATATTGCCAAGTACAAGGCGGCACTCTACATCGGAACTTTCCACTTGCAGCACGGCCTTTCACCTACATTGCCCGACCCATTACTGCTCCATGCAATGGCAGCAAGGGTCTATAGGGCGATTTCAATAAAAAAAATAGCCGAAGCAACGGGGCTTAGCATAGGCACAATCAGGTTCTTAAATCCGAGCTATAGGGAAGACAATTTGCCAGCAAGGAAGGCCGGCACTTTTCTCACACTGCCGAAAACAAGTTGGGAAGCTTATATGGGTGCAGTTCAGCGGGCAGGAATCAAGGCATAAGGATGACGGAGCGTTCCGTTATGGGCAAAAAAAAAGTCGTGCCCTTTGACACGACTTTTAAGAATAATCCCATGAACATATCCAAAAACGAAATCTTTTTCAGGAATCTTAGCTAAAATTTGTGCTTTTAAGAAACCTGAGATATTTTTGCACCAGCCTAAAAATTTTTTGAAAGAAGAAAAGAAGAAGAAGAAAGAATTTTTATCCAATTTTTTTAGCGAATTCTGCATTAGAGTTAGTATCCCATGAACGAAATTTCTGGGGCCGGCTACTTTTAGTCGGCCCTTTTTTGCTTTAGGCTGGTGCATATCTTTAGTCGGGAAAACTTGCTGGATAAAAGAGTAATACCCCCTCAGTTGTTCGAGGGGGCTTACTACCAACAAATTATAATCCCATGAACATAATCGAATTGATGTCAACTAGATTTGAAAACTGGGCTTGAAAAACAGCCCGTCCCGATGGATTGCCATCGGGACGTCTGGCTATTAACAAATTATAATCCCATGAACATTTTCAAATCTGTTTGCCAGTCCGTTTGACCGGCATTTTTTCACGCTCCACTTTTTCAATCTTCACTGTTTTTTCCGTCTGCCTCTTTGTTATTCACTAATCACGATACAAATGTGCAGCGGTAATTTCCTAGCAGCAACGACATTTTTAGGCCTTTGTGAGTGGTATATTTTCGATTAGACCAGTATCTTTATTTTGTAAATAAATGATAATCAGGTTTTTGTGTTGAATTTATTTACCACCATCTCTATGGCTTTGTGAATAAATTAGTATTCTAAAATAGGTTTTGTGAAGATTTTTTTCAATTTTTTTTTGAAAAAAAACTTGACTTGTGAACTTTGGGAGCTTGAAAGTTGGGATTCCATAAGGTGAAAAATAAAAAAAGGCTACCAAGATGCGTGCATAACGCCCTTGGTAGCCTTTTTCGTCTTTCGGTCAGTATCAGGCCCTGATTAGCATTTCTTCCACGTAACGGTAGCGTTTCCTTATTTGCTCCTTCAGTTCCCTGCGGGCAAAAAAGATGCGACTCTTGATAGTGCCAAGTGGTAGCCTGAAGTGGTCGGCGATTTCTTGGTACTTGAAGCCCTGGTAGTGCATAAGGAATGGAGCCTTGATGGACTCGTCCAATTTTTCAATCAGTTCCTTCAGTTCCTTCATCAATATAGTGGTGTCTCCACCGTTCTCACCGTGCCTGCCTCCCGAATTGAGGTAGTGCAGGTTGTCGGTGCTGTCTAAGATGGTATTTGCCTTGGACTTCTTCCGGTAGTTGTTGATGAAGATATTCTTCATGATGGTGAAGGACCAGGCTTTGAAATTGGTGTCGGGCATGAACTTCTCCCTGTTCGACATGGCACGAAAGGCTGTCTCTTGGTACAAGTCTTTTGCGTCATCCGTGTTCTGCGTCAAGTTGTAGGCGAAGGCGTTCAGAATCGGGGAAAGCTCGAAAAACCTGTTGTTGAACTCGTAAGCTGACATGGATTGAATATTTATGAGTTGATTGATTTTTTTGTCGGTACAAAGATAGAATGAAGGTTCAACAAAACAAAATTTAAACTTCAACAATAATGAATTTTAATCTAATTTTTATTTGATTATTAAAAAAATAGTTTATAAAAAATTGATAAACAAGTTATTAGTGTAAATGACTTTTTGAATTAATTTTCACAAAATCTTGAAAGATAAGAAAGAAGACCTTCGATTTGGGAAAAACGCAACCGCTTGGGTGCGGTTCGTCAAAGGCTTGTGCAGGTTTTCCCAGCTTCTTTTTGCCGTAGGTGGGCTTATACTTTTTGGGGCAGCACAAAAAAGCCTTACACTGGTGGGGTGAGCTTATCCACAATCGTATTTTAAGGGTGGTTTAAACCTTCTGCCATTCTCGGAATCTAAATTTTGGGAGATGCAGGCTAAAGAAACCGAATTGTCTTACTTTTGTCTTTGCTTGGAATCGTTTGATAACCGAATTGCGTGTTTGGGGGAAGCATTGCACACTTCGAGCAAGGCTCTGAGCCACAATTCTAAAATCTTTTCAACATGACTAATATTTTTCTGTTCCTCGGTAATTTGAACATGACGGAACTGCTTATCATTCTCGGTGTGGTGCTGCTTTTGTTCGGTGGTAAGAAAATACCTGAACTGATGCGTGGCGTCGGTAAGGGCATCCGCGAGTTCAACAATGCACGCAACTCGGTGGAAGAAGAACTTAAGGAAGGAATGAAGGAGTATGACAAGCGCAAGTTGGAGGAAAAGCGGGCTGCCGAGTAAAAGTTCGACAGTTGGCAGTTGGCAGTCAGTTCGACAGTCGGTCAGTCAGTGCCAAAGTAAACGGCAAAGGGCTGCAAGACTTTAGATTGCCAACTGCCGAACTGCCCAATATTATGGAATTGACAGTTAAGCGCAATTACCTACGCCCCAACTGCCCCCTGCCAACTGTCGAACTGCCACCTTCTATTTCTTATCTTGCCTTGCGAACACCTTCTTCAACAATTCTGAAGTACGTGCCGCAATATTGGTGCGAATGTTCAATTCTTCTGCCTCCACCATGCTGAACAAACCGTTCAGCGCCTGCCTTGTCACATAGTCATCCAAATCAGGGTTGGCTTTTTCCACAAAAGGTACCTTGTTATAGGCGTTCACCGCATCCGCCCAGTACTTGCGGGCATCAAACTTGTCCAGCGATTGCACGATGACTGGGTTGAACTCCTTGTAGAGTGCATCGGAGGTAGTGCGGTTCAGGAATTGGGTGGCCGCATTCTGCTCGCCTAACAGGATGTTCTTCGCATCAGAAAAGGTCATTTGCCGTATGGCGGAAACAAAAATCGGCTTGGCCTTTTTTGCGGCATCCTCGGCACCCCGGTTGATTTTCTCCAGGATTTTTTCCTCCACATTGGTGAAACCGGGCACATTGCGCAGCTTATTGGCCACTTTTTGGGCTTCGGGCGGCAGCAGAATTTTGTAGGCGCTCTTGTAAAAGCCGTCTTTTTTCGACAAGGTATCCGACCCTTTGCCGATGCCGATTTCAAGCGCTTCCTTCAAGCCGCCAGAAATCTCGGACGAGCTAAGTTCGGTGGCGCTGTTCAGGGTATACAAGGTGCGCTGGAGCGCAGCAGGGTCGCATGAAACGAGCGAAAAGCAAAGTATTACAAGCAAAAGGTTCTTAATCATCTTTTTTGATTTAATGATAAACAATGGTTCGTGAAGGTTTCAGGTTTCAGAGCCTGTCCCGATTTTTCGGGATTTCACGGAGGGTTCGTGCTCAATTGGAAATGACTAGCATTTTTGGAATGGGCGCTATCTCAAATCAACATGGGCAAAATTGATTTTAGCAGGTACTTCCCTGAAACCAGAAACCAGAAACCTCATGAACCATCCATAAAATTTGTTGGCCTAATAGAAACGAAGTCCACGCTATTAAGTCACTTATGGAATTGTTATTTCTTTAGGTAAAAATCCAAGCAGTCCTTGCAAAGGCATCGGTCGCCATAGTGCCCCTTGAGCTGTTCCAATGTTTTTTGAAAAAGCTGCGTTTCCATGCACCAGCAGGTGCTGTCTCCGTAGCAAAGCAGTGGTTTTTCGCAACGCCCACAACGTTTGTTGAACTCGCCATCTACCTCGACGTAAGCGGCTGCGACACTTCCGCCCAAGGGTGGGTTCAGCTTTTTCACCCGCACTTTCAGCTCCTTTACGAACTTGAACTGGTGCTTGATGCCAAGGGCAATCCTGTTGGCCACCGTCTCCAGCAGCTTCGACTTCGTCCGCATGACAGCATCGCAAATCAGGTAAATGGTCTCGTAGTTGAGGGTTTGGTAGAGGTCGTCGTCAATAGCCGCCTTCGTGAAGACGGTCTCCACGTAAACATCAACGATATAATCGTTCCCGATGATTTGCTCTTCTTCATAAAAACCATGGTATGCGTGAAAGCGCATGCCTTCCAGTGCTATCAAGGCCATTTTAAAATTGTTTTTTGTTGAACGCCGTAAAATGTGTGTAAAATTAGGAAAACTTTGCATCCTGACCCCGGTTACAACGTTTCGTTTGCTGGCAAGTGTTGGCCCATTTGCGTATTTTTGCGGCGCAAAAAATACCCTAACCGCACCAGAAGGTGGCAAATGGAAGGATAACCTATCAGCTTTTCACCTTTGGCGCCTTTATACATTAATTTATATGCACAGCAACGGAACAGCAACGATCGCCAAAAAGGCGAAGGAAGACCGCTACCAATACCATGACTATTATGGCGTGGACGAACTGCTCAGTGAAGAGCACCTGCTTGCCCGTGAGGCAGTGCGTGCTTGGGTCAAGGCGGAGGTTTCCCCCATCATTGAGGAGTATGCCGACAAGGCGGAGTGCCCCAAGCACCTTTTCAAGGGCTTGGCCGAAATAGGTGCCTTTGGCCCAAGCCTACCCGCCGAATACGGTTGCGGTGGCATGGACGAGATTGCCTACGGCATCATCATGCAAGAGCTGGAGCGTGGCGACTCGGGCGTTCGCTCCATGGCCAGCGTACAAGGCTCTTTGGTCATGTACCCAATCTACAAATACGGCTCGGAGGAGCAGCGCCGCCATTACCTGCCCAAGTTGGCCAGCGGCGAGTACATCGGTTGCTTTGGCTTGACAGAACCCGACCACGGCTCCAACCCCGCAGGCATGATTACGAACATCAAGGACGATGGGGACGCCTACATCCTCAACGGTGCCAAGATGTGGATCACCAATAGCCCCGTGGCGGATATTGCCGTTGTTTGGGCGAGGGACGAACAGGGCGTTATCAGGGGCTTGATTGTTGAAAAAGACATGAAAGGCTTCTCCGCTCCTGAAATTCATGGGAAATGGTCGCTTCGTGCCTCTATCACGGGCGAGCTGATTTTCGAGGATGTGCGTGTGCCGAAAAAGAACGTGCTGCCAAACGTACAGGGGATGAAGGGGCCGTTGGGCTGCCTTTCCAAAGCCCGCTACGGCATTGCTTGGGGCGTGATCGGTGCTGCACTCGACTGTTACGACACCGCATTGCGCTACTCGCAAGAGCGCATTCAGTTCGACCGCCCCATAGGCGGGTTCCAACTGACGCAGAAAAAACTGGCCGAGATGATAACCGAAATCACCAAGGCGCAATTAATGGCATGGCGCTTGGGCACTTTGGCCATTGCGGGCAATGCTACGCCAGCGCAAATCTCGATGGCCAAGCGCAACAACGTACACATGGCCTTGACCATAGCCAGGGAAGCCCGTCAAATTTTGGGCGGCATGGGCATTACGAACGAGTACCCCATCATGCGCCACATGATGAACCTTGAAACAGTATTGACCTATGAGGGCACCCACGACATTCACCTGCTCATCATAAGCATGGATGTCACGGGATTGAATGCCTTTAAGTAACAAGGATAGCATGCTGCAATGTCGGGAAGGGTACCGCTCCTTCCTGACTTTGCAATGAACTGAACAATTTTCCGAGGTTAGACCTTTTGTTAAGCAGCTATTCCATGAAAAAACTGTTTTTAAAGCAATCCTAACAGTTGCCACAAACTAATACACCTTTTGGTGCGTTTGGAACCTCTGAATTTTGAATTGAACAAATTAAGCGAACTATGAAACGTTCGATATTTTTGATTTTTTTCTCGTCTTTTCTTCTCGTATCCAGCCTGTTTGGCCAAGACGAGCCGATTCGGCTGTCCAACCCTTCCTTTGAAGGATCTTCTGCCGCCGGTGGCGACCAAGGATTTAGATTGCCAGAAGGTTGGTATGACTGCGGTTTCCCTGGAGAATCGCCTCCCGATGTGCACCCAAAGGATGGTACTGGTGCATTTCAAGTGACCAAGGAAGCTTTTCATGGCAAAACCTATATGGGGCTTGTCGTTCGTGACAACGATACTTGGGAAATGGTCTCCCAAAGATTGAGCACACCGCTACAGCCGGGCAAATGCTATGAATTCAGTGCGTCTTTGGCTCGTTCTGAAATGTATATGAGTGCCAGCCGGGTTACTAACCAGCCAATGAACTACGCAACCCCCGTAAAACTCAGGATATGGGGTGGCTCTGGCTATTGCAGCCGGACCGAGTTATTGGCGGAAAGCTCCCTCATTGTCAATACCCGTTGGTTGGCCTACAATTTCAGGTTCGAGCCAAAGCAGAACATTACCTATATCGTCTTCGAGGCTTTCTATAAAACGCCAACGCCGTTTCCTTACAATGGCAACTTGCTGTTGGACAATGCTTCCGACATTTTCCCTGTGCCCTGTACGATTGACAAGCCTATAGCTGAAAACACACCAAAGAAAGATCCCCCCAAGCCAACAACGGCGCCTGTCAAAACCCCAAAAGTGGATACCCCTGCAGTGAAAAAGACCAACCCGTCTATTCTGCCTGAACTTGAAGACCCATCCAAACTGACCAAGGGGCAGACCATTCGGATGGATAAGCTTTACTTCCCCGCGGACAGTGCCACCATCAACATCAAGTCCATTCCCACACTTAAAGAGGTGTATAATTTCTTGGCAAACAACCCAAATGTGATTGTGGAAATTGGAGGGCATACGAACGGCACCCCTTCGCACGAGTATTGTGACAGGCTTTCAACCGAACGGGCCAAGGCTATTGTGGATTACCTTTCCAACAAGGGGATTGCCCGGAAACGCCTACAATACAAGGGTTATGGGAAGCGGAACCCAATTGATACCAATAACACGGACGTAGGTAGGAAGCGAAACCAACGTGTAGAAATAAAGATACTCAGTACAACTGGTTAAAGAAAAAGGGACTCGACAACACCGAGTCCCTTTTTCTTTTAGAGCTTTCCGCATTTCTGGCGAAGCCAAGCCTTCTCTTCTTCCGCTAAATAAGGCGAAATCTTTTCATAGCATTCGTCATGGTAATCGTTAACCCATTGGCATTCTGCTTCGGTGAGCATTCCTTTATTGACCAAAACTAGGTCAATCGGGAATAGCGTCAGTGTTTCAAAACGGTAAAACTGGCCGAATTCCGTTTCCTTGTCCTCAACACAAAGGATGAGGTTTTCGGTACGAATGCCGTATTTCCCTACCTTGTAGATACCTGGTTCGTTCGAGGTCAACATGCCCGGTTCCATTGACTTGACTGCCCGTGGCGAACTTGCGAGCGGGGAAAAGCCCTGTGGCCCCTCATGCACATTGAGGAAAAAGCCGACACCGTGCCCGACGCCGTGCCCGAAATTGATATGGCCTTGCCAAATTGGGGAACGGGCAAGCGTGTCGAGTTGTATCCCATTGGTTCCCTTTGGGAAATAAGCCATTGTCAACGCAATTACCCCTTTCAGCACGAGTGTGAAGTCGGTCATCTGCTCAGTGGTCGGCTCGGAGAGGGCAATGGTACGGGTGATGTCCGTCGTGCCATCGAGGTACTGGCCGCCTGAGTCTAGCAGTAGCATGCCATGCGGCTCGATATGGGCGCAAGTGCCGTGCTCGGGGCGATAGTGAACGATAGCTCCGTTGCTATTGTACCCAACGATGGCATCGAAACTGTCGCCAAAATAGTTGGGCAGTTCGCTGCGGAAAGTGCGCAGTTGCTCCGCAACTTCGGCTTCTGGCACTGGGCGCTTTCTAATTTCAGCCTCGAGCCAGCGAAAAATGCGCACTAGTGCACTGGCATCCCTAGCCATCGTTTCCTTTAAGTGAGCAATTTCCGTAACGTTCTTGATAGCTTTAAGTTCTGCCACTATATTGTCACCCTCCTTGATGCAGCTTGGCTTCAAGGCACTGTGATGTTGATTGTTGATGGAGTTTTGGTCAATCTGGACGGATATACCTTCGGGAATGCCTTTCAAAAAATCGTCAATTCCTGCGTACGGTTTCACTAGAATGCCATCCTCATTTAAGGCTTGTTTAATATCCTCCGGCAATTTGGCATTTTCAATAAAAAGCCAAGCTGCATCTTTTCCGACCATTGCGAAGGCATAAAAAGTTGGGTTGCATTCCACATCGCTCCCTCTTAGGTTGAAAAGCCATGCAACATCGTCCAAGGTAGATACGAAGTAAAAATCAGTGCTTCCCATCTTTTGCCGAACCTTAGCCAGCTTATCTTGGCGGGTTGCACCTGCAAGGTTCACAGCATGTTCAAAAATAGGGGTTTGAGGTAGGGCTGGGCGGCCTAACCATATTGCCTGTATCAAATCCAAATTGGATACAAGTTCAATTTTCTTAGCCTTGAATTGCTTGGCCATTCGCCGAACTTGGGCCGTAGAGAACAGCCTGCCATCAAACCCGACCTTGCTTCCCACAGGCAAATTAGTGTTCAACCAATCCACAAACTCTGGCACATCAGGCATACCAGCCTTGAAAAGCGTGAATCCGCTGTCCTTCAATTGTGCTTCCGCTTGGATATAATAGCGGCTGTCCGTCCAAAGTCCTGTTGTTTCGGCAGTGACGACCACCGTGGCAGCGGACCCCGTGAATCCAGAAATCCAAGTCCTGGATTTCCAGTGATCAGCAACGTACTCGCTTTGGTGAGGATCGGCGGATGGGATGATGTAGGCAGCCAATCCATGCTCGCTCATGGCAGCACGCAGTCTTTTCAGTTTTTCATTTGTTGTCATTCGATGAGAATTGGAATGCTTTGAGAATTTTTGTCCACAAAAATTGCCAGTGGTCAAAAAATGTAGTTGCGCAAAAGTCGCTTTGGGGAATGAACCAACCAAAGAAAAGAGCGGTTTTCGGCACATTGTCCAAAAACCGCTCTTAACATGTTGCCGATGCAAGAAAAATCACCGTTCTATGGTCGAACAATCAGCAGTAAAACGGCCAATCTGATCAACCATTCATTGACGCAAGGAACTCTTCGTTGCTCCTGGTATTCTGCATGTGCTTCATCAAGAATTCCATTGCTTCTTCTGGCTTCATGTCGGAAAGGTGCTTGCGCAAAATGAATAGCCTTTGAACAGTATCCCTATCAAAAAGTAGATCGTCTCGGCGGGTGCTTGACATCGTGAGGTTCACCGCTGGGTAGAGTCGCCTGTTGGACAAGTTCCGATCGAGCTGTAGCTCCATGTTGCCAGTACCCTTGAATTCCTCGAAGATAACGCCGTCCATCTTGGAGCCGGTATCAATCAAGGCGGTAGCAAGGATGGTAAGCGAACCGCCGCCCTCAATATTACGGGCTGCACCAAAAAATTTCTTCGGCTTGTGTAAAGCATTGGCTTCCACACCACCAGAAAGTACCTTGCCACTGGCAGGTGCAACTGTGTTGTAAGCACGAGCGAGACGGGTAATAGAGTCGAGCAAAATAACCACATCGTGACCGCATTCTACAAGCCGTTTTGCTTTTTCCAACACGATGCCGGCCACCCTTACGTGGTTTTCGGCTGGTTCGTCAAAAGTCGAAGCAACCACTTCGGCGTTCACGCTTCGCTTGAAGTCTGTTACCTCCTCTGGGCGTTCATCCACCAGCAACACGATGATATAACTCTCAGGGTGGTTCTTCGCAATGGCATTGGCCACATCCTTCAGCAGGAACGTTTTACCAGTTTTTGGCTGTGCCACAATCAAGCCACGCTGACCCTTTCCGATGGGCGTGAACATGTCAATGGTGCGAGTGCTATAATCGCGACCAGTCGGGGAGGTCGTGAGGTTGTATTTTTCCTGCGGGAACAACGGTGTCAGGTAATCGAAAGGCACCCGGTCGCGGATATCCTTTGGATCAAGGCCGTTGATTTTGGATACCCGTAGCAAGGCGAAGTATTTCTCGCCCTCTTTTGGTGGGCGTATGGCACCCTTAACTGTATCGCCCGTGCGAAGGCCGAACAGCTTGATTTGCGAAGGCGAAACGTAAATATCGTCAGGCGAGGTCAGGTAGTTGTAGTCAGCGGAACGCAGGAAGCCGTAGCCATCGGGCATCATTTCGAGGATACCTTCACCTTCTATAATACCGTCCAACTCTATGTCGAACCGTTCACCGCTGCTGGTGCGTGGTTCGTACACGATGGGTTCGTCGTCGGGCATGAACGGAGCATCAACGATGATATCGGTATCAATCCCACCGCCACTTTGTGCGGGGCGGTTTACGATGATTTCTTCATCCTCCATTTCTATTTCCTCGAAATCGTCGTCATCGTCGGGGTCAATCCTGGTTGGGACTTTAGGAGGCGGTGCAATCAATCGCTCGGCACGGCCACTATATTCTGTCCCTGCTGCCCTGTCCCGATCCCTATCTACTCGCCGATCCCTTAGGTCTCTGCTCGGCCTGTCGCTGACGGGGCGATCGGTGCGCAAGTCCCGGTCGCGAGGATCCCTTTCTCTCAAATCCCTATCGCCACCGCGGGCATCCCGATCACGCATGTCCCTATCGCGTGGGTCTCTGTCCCTGAAGTCACGGGGATCTCTGTCCCTCATGTCCCTGGAATCCCTTTCGTTGCGGATAGGTTCCCGCGTATCTGTCGGGCGTCGAGTGCGGTCTGGTTGGAAATCATCGGTACGCACTTGATTGGCATAGGCAGGCGAAGTCCTCCGTGCAACAGGGCGTGGTTCTTCAAGCACTTCTGGCTCTGGCTCAGGTGGAGGAGGGGCAGCAACTGGGGCAGCTTTTTTACTGCCAGCGGCTTGTTGGTCAAGTATCTTGTGGATGAGTTCTTGCTTGGCCAAACGACGGAAGCCAGTAATTTCGAGGCGTTCTGCAATTTCCCTCAATTCGGGAACGAGCATGTCGTTCAATTGCGAAATGTCGTACATAATATAAGAAATAAAATTTTAGGAGGAAGGACAAAAGCCAAATGGTGAATACCCCTTTTTCAGTGGGCGCTGATGGTTTTGCTACTCTCTAAAAGGACTTCACATTGAAGAAAATCTTACTTGGTAGTGATTCCTTTCGTCAATGGAACTTGAAAAATGATAGGTTTGATTGAAAATTGTTGACTGAAAATCAGACTAAGTTCTTGAAAAATGCGAACCGCCATGCTGTCGGGGTTCCTTTTTGAAAGGAGTTGCCTTCTTGGGGTAAAATTGCCAAGGGGATGTAAACGAGATTACGGAGCAATCCGCATTTGGTTACATTCTGTGCCAACACATCTCAGTTCTCAACACTGTTTATTTCGTTCTAGTGATATTGGAAAAAAACAAAGGAGTTGCGGCTCTGAAGTTAATTATGATTGGCCGACTGCCAAAACAGGTGGCGTGATTCAGGTTGTGCGGCAAAAATACATACAAGTTTCAGAATTCAAATACTACCTTTGCCAAAAAGTTTTTCCAAAAGCAATTTTTTATTCGTTAGCTACTGATTTATAAAAAAAACAGTTGTTTGCGAAACTTAATTTTGATTCGGGAGATTGAAAACAGCTATAAGTCAGGCTGTTTTGTCGGGAAGCCGCACAGTGCCGAAACACTACAAGAAGTGAACACTATTACCTTCCAAATAGTTTGCGCACTGCATTTCAACGAACAATCCTGATATTTATTGGCATATTCAAACTTTAGTAATGCTTGAACTTGGCTTTTTAAAATCTAACAAAGAACGCGCCATTCAGGGCTTAAAAAAACGAAATTTCTCTGACGAAGCACTTCAGGTGATTGACCACATCCTGGGAGCGGACGAAATGCGGCGGACAGCGCAAATAGAACTCGACAGCAACCTTGCAGAATCAAAGCGATTCGCTGGCGAAATCGGTGGCCTTCTGAAAGCTGGTAACCTTGCCGAAGCAGAAGCCATCAAAGCCAAGGTCGCTATGCTCAAAGAGCAAGCAAAAGACCTTGAAAACGCCATGAAGGTTGCATCTGAACGGTTAGAAGAGCTTTTGCTAACCGTGCCGAACCTCCCACATGATTCCGTGCCTTTTGGAAAGAGTGCGGACGATAACGAAGTCTATAAGGCATGGGAAAAGCCATTACCCAACTTGGCCACAGGGGCACTGCCGCACTGGGACTTGGCAAAAAAGTACAATGTCTTCGACCTTGAGCTTGGCACCAAGCTGACGGGTGCAGGGTTTCCCGTATTCAGGGGCAAGGGCGCTCGCCTCGAAAGGGCGCTTATCAATTTTTTCCTGGACGAGGCATCCCGTGCAGGTTACGAAGAAATTGCCCCACCGCTCATGGTTAATGCAGCCTCTGCCAGGGCCACCGGACAACTGCCCGATAAGGAGGGGCAGATGTACTATGTAGAGCGCGACGACCTTTATCTCATCCCTACTGCCGAGGTACCTGTCACCAATATCTTCCGTGACGAAATCGTGGACGAAAAGCTATTCCCCATCAAGATGACCGGCTATACCCAGTGCTTCCGTAGGGAGGCAGGTAGCTATGGTGCCCATGTGCGTGGATTGAACAGGGTTCACCAGTTTGACAAAGTGGAAATCGTGCAAATTGTGCATCCTGATACTTCCTACCAGCAACTCGAAGGTATGCTGGCTCATGTGTCCGGCCTGCTCGATAAACTGGAACTGCCCTATCGCATCCTCCGGCTTTGCGGTGGTGATATGGGCTTTACTTCTGCGCTTACCTTCGACTTTGAGGTTTGGTCAGCTGCCCAAGAGCGGTGGTTGGAGGTTAGCTCTGTTTCCAATTTTGAGACCTATCAAAGCAACCGCATGAAAGTGCGCTTTAAGGATGGCGGCAAGATGCGCCTTGCGCATACGTTGAACGGTAGTGCACTGGCACTTGCCCGTATCGTGGCTGCACTTATGGAAAACAACCAAACACCGGAGGGAATCATACTGCCGAAGGTGCTGCATTCCTACACGGGATTTGAAGTGTTGAATTGAAGGGGTTCAGAAGGCTTAGCGGGTTCAAAAAAATTTAGTTTGACAGCTTCTACCCGCTGAATCTCCTAAATCTCCTAAACCTCCTAAACAACTTTGATTTCAAATGCAATCGATTGATATTGAGGCAATTAATCAACAGGTTTACCACGACAGCGCTTTTGTTGACCAACTGAACAGTGAGACGGCAAAGGTCATCGTGGGGCAAAAGAACATGATTGAGCGGCTGATGATTGGCCTGCTCACCAAAGGGCACATCCTGTTGGAAGGCTTGCCGGGTTTAGCAAAAACCTTGGCAATCAAAACGCTTTCGACGGCAATCAATGCCAAGTTTCACCGTATTCAGTTTACACCAGACCTGCTTCCTGCCGACATCATCGGTACAATGGTCTATAACCCCGGCACAACAAAGTTTGCCGTACACAAAGGCCCCGTGTTTGCCAATTTCATCTTAGCGGACGAAATCAACCGTGCCCCAGCAAAAGTGCAATCGGCACTGTTGGAGGCGATGCAGGAGCGGCAAGTGACCATCGGTGGCGAGACCTTTAAATTGGAAGACCCTTTTCTGGTGCTGGCCACACAAAACCCAATAGAGCAAGAAGGTACCTACCCATTGCCGGAGGCACAGACCGACCGTTTCATGTTAAAAGTGAAAGTTGGCTATCCCGAAAAGGAGGAGGAGCGCCTGATCATGCGTCGAAATTTGAGTGATGATGGTTTCGGGGAGGTCATGCCCATTGTGCAGCCCGCCGACATTATCAGGGCGAGGAAATCGGTTCAGAAGATTTACATGGACGAAAAAATTGAGCGTTACATCATTGACATTGTGTTTGCGACCCGAAACCCGAAGGATTACGGTTTGGCCAACCTCGCTCCATTGATAAACTATGGCGGTTCGCCCCGTGCATCCATCAATTTAGCACTGGCAGCAAAAGCTTTGGCTTTCCTTCGCAGGCGGGGCTATGTAATACCGGAAGATGTTCGCAATATTTGCCACGACGTGATGCGCCACCGTATCGGCCTAACCTACGAAGCAGAGGCCGAGAACAAGACGCAAGAGGACATCATTAATATGGTGTTGAACAAGGTGGAAGTGCCATAAGAAAGTTGGCACTTGGCACTTGGCAGCCAGTCAGCAGTTGCTTAGCCTAGTACATGGTAGTATTCATTGGGCTGCCAACTGCAAACTGGTGAATTGCCAACTTAAAAAAATGGGTCAGTAATCGGAAAAAAAAGGTTTTGGGGCTGCTTTCTGGGTCAAGTATGTTTTAAGGGCGTTTAGTCAGGTGGGGCAAAAAAGCTGGTGAACGGTTTGTTCGAGGCTAAAGAGGGACAACCCGTCAAGGAATCCATAAATGGGAACATTTTTTTCAAAATAACTTGTATCAAAGGAAAAGCAGTCGATTCTTTTGGGTACTGGATTTCGAATAAGCCCAATAGCTAAGTGAAGTCGGATTAACAAGTTAGACTGATTGGGTTTGCAAATGCTTGCCAATCAATGCCTTGCAAATTCATCGTCCATCATTTATCATTCATCCTAATTTTGTGCTTACATTACTAAGAACCAATCAAGTTTTTTACAGCATGATGTTGATTGTTTACATCTTGCTGTTGCGGTTTTCCGTTTTTATTGCGCCGTTCCAATGGGAGCCGTCCGGTCACGGTATCCTATGTGAAATGCTATATGGGGTAGTGGGTTCGCAAAGCATCGTGGCACATGTCATTGCGATGGTACTGCTTATGGGGCAGGGTTATCTAGTTAATCTTATCGCCATCAATTATCGGCTTTCCAACGAGATAAACCTATTTCCGGGCTTGTTCTACATTTGGTGCTGCTGCGCAATTCCCGACTTCCTGTACCTTTCACCTGTTTTGATTGGCAACACCTTCTTCCTCATTGCCTTGTACCAAATCTTCGATACGTATAAAAACCCTGCCTGTGCTGACAATATTTTCAATGCGGGCCTGTGGCTGGGGGTGGCAAGCCTGTTTTATTTTCCATTTATTTTCTTCTTTATTGTGCTGTTGGCTGCCTTGAGCATATTGAGGACCTTCAACTTGCAAGAAGTGCTCATGATTTTAGTCGGGATTGTGCTTCCCTATTTTCTTACTGGCCTATATTTCTTTTGGTTCGACAGCTTTAGCTATTTTTGGGAGACCCAGATTAGCCGAAATTTTGGATTCTTCGAATTTAGCCGTATTTCATTTACCTGGGACGTTTGGGTCAAATTCGTTTTATTCATCGGGGCAATGGCCTATGTCATGATAAATAGCAATTTTTATCTCACCAAGAAGAACATCCAAGTTCAAAAGAAAATCAATATCCTCTATTGGGTGCTTATTGCTGCTGGCTTGTCGGTTCCTTTTCAGATTCACGTAACCTTTGAGCATTTAATGATGCTGGCTCCTACCCTAGGCATATTCTTGGGCCTATCATTTACTGCTTTCAAGCCTCAATGGGCCGAAGCTATCCACTTCTTGATGCTGGTTTTGGTGATGGTCTTACAATTCGTGCCTTGGCAGTTGTAGGGGAGGTGCTTCATTGTTACATTGCTTCATTGTTACCTGCGCTACGATAACCATGAGGCCATGAAACCATATAGCAATATAACAATATAACAATGAAACAATGAACCCCCATTCACTTCCTTTTCAAATTCAAATAATCTAAGAAGTAAATTACCCGCAATGACAAGCTGTTGCTTTGGGGCAAATTACCTAAGCGTTTGACTCCTTCACCATAAGAGTATTGGATTTCTTCCTTGATATTGGTGTAGTCCTCCGTGTTGTTTTTCCAAACTATAAAAATATCACTGCCCGGCGCAAAACGCCAACGATAGACGCAGTCCACGGTCACAGCGTTGAAACTGTTATCGCTGAAGCGGTCGTGCATTGCCTCGCCGAGCTTGCCTTCAGGCAAGAGTTCGTGCAAGCTGCTGTACTCTGCCTTCGACCAATAGTGCCGTAGGCGAAATGACAATGACATATTGTTGGTGAAAATATAGGTCGTGTTCAACACATTCTCCACCGTGATGTTGTCCCGAATGCCGAAGATGATTTCGCCATTGTCTCCGTATGTCACAAATCCTACATCGTTTTTAAAGTTGTAACTACCTGTTTCCAAATAAAAGGAAAGGCGATTGCTGGCCCGATAACGGGGCGAAAGCGTGAGGTTGAAGCGATGGCGGCCAGGCTCATCGAACTTCCTGAAATTCCAGTTCACGTCCAGCGCCAGTTTTTTGCGGTAATCAGTTGACAGGAATCCACCAATATTGCGGTTGGTGGGGAAACGATAGTAGCGGCTGAAATCCTCGGTTCGTGGTTCAAAATAATCGAAGGTCTCGATGGGTTCCAGCCAACTGAACATGCCATAAGCCACCCGATTTTTGGTCAATATCCAAGCATCAAGCCCGAAACCCAAATCACTGAAAACATTAGGCTTTTGCAAGCGGCCATAGATGCCATCAAAGGTGACATGCGCTTCGAGGAAATTGCCAAAAGGCTCGTTAATGTTGTAGCTCCATGAGCCTACGACTGTTTTCTCGTTGGGATTGAAGATGAACCCAAGGTCGTTCGGGTCATAGTCCCAGCTCTCCACATTGTACCCCAATTCCCACCTTATGCGGCCGCTCGTCTTGCCAATGCTGCCAAAATATTTGTGGCCAAGATCGGTCAGCCCAGGGTAATATTTTTGGGTAAGGGCTGCACTGCCACTGATGGCATAGGACTGTGCCTTGTTGCGAAGCGAAAAACTGGTGCCCGTCACGTTGGCCTCGTAATCCTCGCCACGTCGCAGCACATTGGTGTTCACCAGCGTGACGAAGGAGTTGTTGGGCAGGTTCTGGTCGAGCACGGCGATATTGTAGTTCGTCAGAGGGCTGGTCAAGACCCTGCGTTTGTCGCCCGTCAACTTGTTCGAGATGGAGGCATGCGACTCGGCAGATATGGCGTTGAAAAAGCCGATGCCCATCCCACTATTGGTGCGCCCAGATATTTTGGTGGCGTTGATGAGCTGCGACTCTGTTGGGTTGTCGTCCACCACCTCGCCTTCTTCAAGTTGTTTTCCCGCTTCGAAATAATGCAAGGGCCGGCCCCCTATCCTTCGGCTGTAAAACAGCCCCCCTTTGTTGAATAGCTCGGTTCCTTCGGTAAAAAACTGGCGGTTTTCATCGAACCTGACCTCGAACGGCGATAGGTTGAGCACCTTGTTGTCGAAGCGCACCTGCCCAAAATCGGGGATGAGGGTCATGTCCAGCGTGAACGCATCGTTGATGCCGTATTTGATGTCCATACCGCCATTGATGCTGCGGCCCCAGGTGCTCTTTGGGCTACCGTTTTTGTCGTAAAAATTTTCGGCGTACATTGAAATATAAGGGGTTGCCGAAAGGCGCACCGGCGATTCGATATTGGCAATGCCGCCGATGGTGCCAGACTGGTTGAGATAGCCGGCAATGTTCGGGTTCACCTCGTTCCAAAAAGAAATTTCCCGCTTGCGCCTGACCTCCCGCACAAAGTTCACGTTCCAGACCTGCACTGCTGAGTTCGGGAACCGGATGGCAGAGTAGGGGATTTTAATCTCCACTACCCAACCCGCTTGGGTGCGTTCCACTTCGCTGTCCCAGACGGCATCCCACGATTCGTCGCCGGAGGATAGCACGCCGCCAAAGCCTCCGCCCTCGGTGGCTGAGGAGTACTTGGTGTCGTACTGGATGCCGGAGGCAGTCACACCGAAGCCAACGGCGTTGTTGCCGTCCCGATAGGCATCAATGATGAAGGCAAACCAGTCCGTATTGCCTATATTGTCCCTTTCGGACATCTCCAGCAGGATGCTGTCGGGGCGAGCATCGAGCAGTCGGGCACCAACGTACATGGCCGTGTTGTCGTAGAGTACCCGCACTTCGCTGACTTCTGTAGCTGGTTTGCCGGGGTTCGGGGTGTTTTGTACAAAATCTGCAACGGGCTGGGCAGCGGCCCAACCTGGCTCGTCGAGTTGGCCATCAATGCGGATGCCCTGCGAGATGCGGGCGGCCGAAGCGTGCTTCTTCGTGATTTCGGGTGGCTGCGCCAGGGCCAGGCACGTGGCAAAAACTGCAAATAATGATGCGAACAGGAGTTTCATACATTATATATTGGTGAAGAGCGGGGCGTTGGGCCATAACAATGCCTAAGGCAAAACTACGACCAACCGCATTGAGGCCAAAAGACACATGAATGTCGTTAATGTTGTATCGGTTCGATGGTTATGAATTGGTTTCTGGATAATTACGATTGTACTGTATAGGGCATTAAAAAGTTGCCCTTGGAAGCAAGTACCACGTCTCCCAATTAAATCTACAGCTGGGATCAAGGTCCAAACTATCGAGAAATTTAAATTCAAAAAACGACAATTCCCATTTTAGACGTTATTTTGCACCGATAGAAAAGCTGTGACCAAAGCAAAAATATAGGCAGTATAGGTGAACAACTTACTTCCACATTTTATTCAAGAGCAATTGCTGGCCGAAAAACGCCACGGCAGCTTCACGGCCTATACCGTGTTTGTGGATATGTCGGGCTTCACACGCCTTACCGAGATCTTGCTGAAGCAGGGCACCATCGGGGCTGAGCGCCTTTCCAATATCTTGAATTCCATTTTCGAGCCGATGGTGCGGCAGATTTACGCTGCCGGTGGATTCATTCCCTATTTTGCGGGCGATGCCTACACGGGTATTTTCCCAACGGGCAGTTGCGATTGTAATGCTGCCAAACTGTTGGCGCTGGCGCAAAGGCAGTTCGAGCTTTTGGCACAGGCATCGGCAAGTTTTAGCGAGTTTGAGATTGGAATAAAGACAGGCCTCTCCTATGGACTGGTAGAGTGGGGCATCGTGGGCAATGATCACAAGTCCTACTACTTCAAAGGCCCTGCCATCGAAGGTTGTGCGCAAGGCCAGATGCAGGCTCAGCAGCAGCAAATCATTGTTGACGAAGCATTTAGACAGGAGCTAGGCCATGCAGTTCCACTGACCAACAGTACCAAGCCTGGCTACTACATCATTGAAGAGAAGCCCGATGCAACCGTATTAACTATCTCAGAACCCAATGCGTTGCCTGACCTGAAGCCAGCGGTGCTTGCGCAATTTTTGCCGAAGGCACTGCTTGAATTTAACCAGCATCGGGGTGAGTTTCGCACGGTGGTGGCGGTCTTTATTTCATTTGAAGGCATCAAGGAATATGGGCCATTGGATCGCTTCGCAACAGAGGTGCTAAACCAAATCCACAATTTTTCCGGCTATTTCAAGGAAATTGATTTTAGCGACAAGGGCGGAGTGATTGTCTCTTTTTTTGGTGCCCCTGTTTCCTACGAAAACAATGTGGAACGGGCGTTGGAATTCGTACTGGCTTTACAGGACGAATTGCTGCCCATGCAAATCAATGATGGCCTCCATTTCAAGGTGGGCATTGCCGAAGGCATTGCTTATGCTGGCGTCATTGGTGGGGCAGAACGCAGCCAGTATGCTGCCGTTGGCAACCGGGTGAACATTGCTGCCCGCCTGATGATGAGCGCCAAATGGGGCGAAGTACTCGTGGATGAGTCCGTGCACAAGAACCGCAACTACCGCTTCTTGCACACGGGCGACATCAGCTACAAGGGCTTGAAGTCACCCATCTCAACCTACCAGTTGAAGGGGCGAAACCAGCAGGAGCACCGGCCATTCGATGGCGCAATGGTAGGCCGGGAAGCAGAGCTGGACAAGCTGGAAACATTTGCGTTAAGTGCCTTTGATGAGTCAAAAACCGCCGTTGCCTATGTCTATGGGGAGCCGGGAATTGGCAAGTCGAGGCTTTCCTATGAGCTGCGCAACCGCTTGCGAAAACGACGCAGCCCCCATTGGATGGTTTGCCAGAGCGACCAGATATTGCGCAAGCCGTTCAACCCGTTTGTTTATTTGCTCAGGACATATTTTGGCCAGAAGCCGTCCAACACGATAGAAGCCAACTTACTTAATTTCATCAATGAGTTTGGCTTGCTGCTGAACGACCTTTTGGAGGTTTCAGACCCCAATTCTGAAGCTATAAAACGGGAAGTGGTGCGCACCAAGCCCATTTTTGCGGCACTCATTGGCCTTAAGACCAACGACTCCCTTTGGGACGAACTCGATGCACTTGGCCGCTACCGGAACACGCTCACAGCACTAACAGCCCTGGTGCAGGCCGAGGCCCTGCTCGGCCCCGTAGTGCTTGAGTTGGAAGACGGTCATTGGTTCGATGACAGTTCCCGTGAGTTCCTCAACGAGTTGATTGGGCGAATCCGCCACATGCCAGTATTCATTCTGGTCACCTCCCGCTACGACGACGATGGCGGTAAGCCGAACGTTTTCAGCCCTTCTGTATTAGAGAAAAACGAAGTAGCCAAGCTCGAAATAGACCTCAACATCCTAGATGCAGAAGCGATGAAGGGGTTTGCGAAGCAAAGGCTTTATGGCGAAGTAAGCCCCGACTTGCTTGAACTGTTGCTGCGCACCACCAATGGCAATCCTTTCTATGCTGAGCAAATGCTCGAATATTTCATCGAGAGTGGCCAGCTCGAAGAGCGCCCCGATGGCTGGATGGTGAAGGATGCCAACGTCCGGGTCAGTGACAGCATTCAGGCAGTGCTTACCGCCAGGATTGACCGGTTGAGCGGCTTGGTGAAGGAAACAATCAAGGCAGCGGCGGTCATTGGGCGGGAGTTTGAGCTGCCCGTGCTCACGGAGGTGATGCTGGCCAACGAGGAATTGATACAGATCAATGGCAACAGCACCGCTGTGCTCAAAGAGCAGGTGAAGACGGCAGAGCGGGCCCAGATATGGCAGGCCATGAACGAGCTTCGCTATATTTTCAAGCACTCGCTGTTGCGGGAGGCAGTTTATGATATGCAGCTCAAAACGAGGCTAAAAGAACTGCACCAGCTCATTGGCGAAGCCATCGAAAAACTCTATGAAACCAACCTGGAACAGCGCTACGTGGACCTAGTGTTCCATTATGAGCAGGCCGAAGATGAGGTCAAACTAAGGGAGTACCTGCAAAAGGCTGCCGATTATTCCAAGGGTTTTTACCAGAACCAACAGGCGCTTCATTACTTCGACAAACTTATCGTCATACTTGAAAAACAAGGCGATGATACGGAAAAAGCCAAGACCCTGCTTAAGCAGTCCAGTATATTGGAACTGGTTGGGCGTTGGGATGAGTCGGAAGAATTTGCACGACAAGCCCTTGAGGTAGCCCGCAAGGTGAACCAAAACAAGCTGCTGGGCAGGGCAAACGACGCACTTGGCTACCTGCTCATGTTGAAGGGGCGGTATGAGGAAGCCCACGGCTATTTGGAAACAGCGGCGGCCTTCTTTGGCTCGAGCCACGACGACAGGGGCATTTCCAAGGTATATGGGCACCTCGGCACCCTCTATTTTCGAAAGGGCAAATACGAAGATGCCAAGCTGTATTTTATCAAGAGCATCCAAATTGCTCAGCGATACTCGCACACCTCATCGCTGGCGCAAATCGTGGCAACGCTCGGCCTCACTTACATGAACCTCGGCAAGTATGATGATGGTATCCGCTGGCAGCAAAGCCAATTCGAGTCTTGCCAAGAAGTGAACGACCGACAAGGTATGGCGACGTTGCTCACCAATATGGGTATTGTCCATTTCGAGAAGGGCGATTACAACCAGGCGCTCGACTGCTACCAGCGTGGCCTTTCGCTGGCCGAAGAATTGGGCAACAAACAGCTCATATCCATTGCCATCGGCTGCATTGGCACCGTTTGGCAGCGCAAGGGCCGATTCGACCTGGCCGAGGAGCATTTTGAGCGTGACCTCGCCCTGACCGAAGAACTCGGCGACAAACAGGGCATCTGTATCGCACTGGGGCTTTTGGGCGACTTGTATAGCGTAATGGGCAAGTTCGACGAGGCCATTGGCTATATGCAGCGCAACTTGAAATTGGCGGAAGAACTGGGCTACAGAAAAGGCATTGCCAAATCGCTAAACACATTGGGTGATATTTATTACTACAAAGGAGATTTGGAGGCTTCCATACAGTATTATGACCGCTCCATAGAAACCACTAAGGGTATTGGCAATAAATTGGTGCTCGGATTCAGCTTGGTGGAGAAGTCCAATGTCCTGCTTGCCAAGGAAAGCTATGATGAAATATTGGAAAACCTCCGGGTAGCAACATCAATTGCAGAAGAAATCAAGCACCCCGACCTTTTATTTGAAGTAAGGCTGATGGCCGGCAAGTTGGCGCTTAAAAAGCAAGAAATTGATGAGGCAAAAAATGTGTTCGATGCTTTATTGGATTTAAAACGTGGAAGGAGGGATGAGGCAATGGTGCAATATGAATACAGTAAAATAGAAACTGGTACTGAACATAGGCAAAGGGCTTTGGCGCTGTTCAAGGAATTGTTCAATGAATCTCCAGCACATGCTTACCTGCTGAAAATCAAGGAGTTGGAAGTGTAGCGCCTCCTTGGGGTTATAGCAGTACGCCTATAATTTTTCTGCTGCGGCTGCCTGTTTTTTTGCTTCTGTGGCTTCTGCAGCCCTGCCCAATTGTTCCAATAATATGGCTTTGGTCTTTAAATAATTCGCTCGTTCGGAATGTTTCGTTTCATTGGTACAGACATATTCCGACCATTTTAGTGCCTTGCGCAGCAACAGTTCGTCGAGTGCGACTTTAGAAATGGAAATAGCATAATAGTCAAGCTCGGCATGAAGGTTTTTATAGTGTTCAAGGATGCGGAACTCAATGAGGGCATCCACCATATATGCCAAGTCGTAAAGATCGCCATTGCGGATATAATGGGCTGCCTTGGCCCTTGCCAACAACTCGTTGCGATTGGGTAGGTCCGGATTTCGCAGCAATTCAATTAAGTCCAATTCGGCTTGCTTGTCGAACGGATGTCCCTCATAGGGCTGAAAGCTAATGTTCGATTTAATTTGCTTGTCTATCGTTTCATATAGCTTGGCATCCACGTCAGCTAGGCCCACAGCTTCGCCAATTTCTTCCCTGTTGTCAATGATTATCTTGAATTCCCGGGATGTGGGGTTGTTTAAAAACATTTTGGCGGCAGCCCAATAAGACTTGTCCATGAAATGGTCTTTGGTCATCAGGCTTAGGTAATTTTTGGTGATTTCCTCCTCCTTTTTTTGCTCACCAGCCATGCGCAAGGTGAGCATATAATCAAACATCATGGCAGGGTTGCGTTCGCCGTTTTTATAACGTTGCTCTAAATCTGCCCGACTGCGGCCTGGCGTTACAGCCATTTTAGCCCAATCGAAAAAAACGTTGCCAGTGGTATGTGCTCCAACTATCCGGTGGATTTCTTGGCCGTTGGGTGAAATAAAAAGATAAGTTGGGAAAACTTGCACGCCGTATTTGTCTTTCAGGAAATCGCCTTGGGAAAGTTCCATGTCATATTTCACATTGATGAACTTTTGGTTGAAATAATTGGCGATTTCAGGCCGGGTGAAGACCTCTTTGTCCATTTTCTTGCAAGGTGCGCACCAGGAAGTATAGCCGTCCAAGAAGATTATTTTTCCGGTGCGGTCGGCCTTTTCCAATATATCGGACCATGCTGGGTTGTCGTCAAAATCCACTCGGTCATACCGTATTTGCTGGGCAAATAAAGCGAATGGAAGGTGAAAAACCATGAAGGAAGTTAGAAGGAGGAAAGAAGTGGAAAACTTCATCGAAGGGCTTGTTTTGAGTGAGAAAAGGCAAAAACCATGAAAAATTATCATCGTCTGCAAACATACCAAGTATTATCCAATGGTTCAAAAAGTTTCAAGGTGCGTATGGCTAAATGGCCTTTTTAGTGGCTGGGTATTTTCAATGGTTCGTGAAGGTTTCAGGTTTCAGGTTTCAGAGCCTGTCCCGATTTTTCGAGATTTCAAGGGGGGGCTCAATTGGAAATGAATAGTATTTTTGGTTAGGTTTCTTTGGCAAATCAACCTTTGCAAAAAAGTCATTAGCAGGTATTTCCCTTAAACCAGAAAACGAGGTTTCACGCCAGTAAACCTTCACGAACCATTGATGTTATTAATTGAACAAATGGGGTTTGCGTATCTGTAAAAATGATTTTGGTTCTTTGTCATGAGCTTTTAGCCAACAACCAATGCCCAACAGCATTTGAACAAAACTGGTTGAAGCAAAGTATAAGATCAGTTTTATACGTAGAAATACCGTATTAAGCAGCTCTGAGTTGGTATGCTTCAGAATCTTAGTTTTTGTGCATCAGGGCTATGCCAGGTTTTCGATGCCTATTTGATTTCAAAATTATTCATTCCCAAAACTTAAAAGCCAGCCCAGATTAAGGTTCTCGTAAGGCATTGTCTTTCAAGGCTTTGTCAATATTTTGAAACTGAACTAAATTCAAAGGTTTACTTATGGTTTGGGCAAATAGGTTTTGTGCATTTTTGAAGTGACTTTTGATAGTAGGTCTCTAAACCATGCACTTTTTATGCTTTGAAAATTCGGAATTGTAACACTTCGATTTTGTGACTCGTGTAAGTCGCTTTTGCAAGTTGTTTTTGTTCCAGCAAGGCGAGAACAAAAGCAACTTATACGGGTCTCTGAACCACTGTAGTTTGCTTCAAATTGCCAAAATCAAAAGATGCATGGTTTTGAAATAGTAGGTCATTTGCTTTTGATCAAAAAAAATGGTTGACGCCAAAAGTATTCGCAGAGAATCCATACTCAGCGCTAATAGGTTTTGTGTATTTGGGAAATTGCAATTGGCCATTTGCCAACAGCAAATGGCCAACAGTCAACAGCAAATGGCATTTGCACAAAACCTATTACTGTGGTATAACGATGCACAGGATCCAATTCAACAAAAACAAGTACGCTGTTTTACGAAGTCAGATTTGAGCCAAAACACTTGGATTTGCTGGAATTTCTGGTGGATATGCATCTAATTGAAATCAACATTGAGAAAAGAATAAGGTTGTTCTTCAGTCATTGCTAAGGGCGTTTCATTGAAAAAAACACTTTTCTGTGAATTTTATTTTTGATATTCAGGATTTGCACATAAATTTGTGCACTAATTCCTGATAGCCAGCCAACCAACAAGCGATATTGCCAGAACATTTTCACCTTACCCTCGTTATATTTTATACCCTGATGCCAACCCCATTAGTAGCCATAAATGAAAAACATTTTAAGGCAACGAACTCGTCAAATTGATTTAGTGAAAAGTTGATTATCAAATTTTTTAAATTCAATCAAACATCAAGCTCGAAATGCAATGGAATGGCATTTTGAGCCTAATTATTTTGATTCAACTCAGCAATATTTGTTTTCATCAATAAAAACAGCGGAAAACATCATTCCATTTCCGAATTAAAAAATTTTAGTGACATGAGAAATTCAACGTCGAGCGCACAAGAGGAGGCGCTCAAGAGCGCCTATTTGGATTCCAAAAAAGCAAGGAAAAAAGCGAAGGCAGGCTATAAGGCCAAGGTCAAGGAACTCAAATCCAAGCTAAAACCTGCTAAGCAAGCCCTCAAGGAAGCAGAAAAGGCCGAGAAACAGGCCAGGGCGGCATGGAAAGCACTGTCAGAGAACAAAGCGTCTGACACTATTGAAACGACAACTGCTAAGCCAGCAGTGACTTCAGAACCCGCTGCTCCAAAGCGCCGTGGCCGCCAGCCGGGCTTCTCCCCCAAAGCAGCTAAAGCTGCTGCCACTGAAACTCCAGCAACTGCTAAACCTAAGACATCCGTATCAAAAGGGAATGACGACCTCACGCAGGTAAAAGGTGTAGGCGAGAACATTGCCGTTATGCTTCGTGCGAATGGCATCAGTTCGTATGCCGATATGGCCGCCACCAGCTTCGAGCACTACAAGGAGCTGCTGAAGGCCAACGGCATGAGCAAGTTCCGTGACCCATCCCAATGGGCCGCCCGTGCCGCCGAACTGGCTAATCTGCCTGCTCCAACACCTGCTGCTGCGAAACCAACTGCCACCGAGCCTACCGAAAAGAAGAAGCGTGGTCGCCAGCCGGGCTACTCGCCCAAGGCCGCCAAGGCCGCTGCCGGTGATGCCGCCGTTGCAACAGCACCTAAGTCAAAGGCCACCAAAGTAGAAGCACCAAAAGTAAAAGGCAAGCCTGGCCGCAAGCCAGCTGAGAAGCCAGTTGCCACTGGTGGCAACGATGACCTCACACAGGTAAAAGGCGTAGGCGAGAACATTGCCGTTATGCTTCGTGCCAATGGCATCAGCTCGTATGCCGACATGGCTGCTACCAGCTTCGATCGCTACAAGGAGCTGCTGAAGGCCAACGGCATGAGCAAATTCCGTGATCCATCCCAGTGGGCTGCCCGTGCCGCCGAGTTGGCCAACTTGCCCGCTCCAGCACCTGCTCCAGCGAAGCCAGTTGCCGCCGAGCCCACCGAGAAGAAGAAGCGTGGCCGCCAGCCGGGCTATTCGCCCAAGGCCGCTAAGGCCGCTGCCGCTGGTGCCGCCGTCGTGGAAGCACCAAAGGCAAAGGGAAAACCCGGCCGCAAAGCCGCCGAAAAGCCAGTCGCTGCAGAACCTGTCGAGAAGAAGAAGCGTGGCCGCCAGCCGGGCTACTCGCCCAAGGCCGCTAAAGCCGCTGCCGCTGGTGTTGCCGTTGTGGAAGCACCAAAGGTCAAAGGCAAGCCGGGCCGCAAGCCAGCTGAGAAGCCAGCCGCTGCCGAGCCTGTCGAGAAGAAGAAGCGTGGCCGCCAGCCGGGCTACTCGCCCAAGGCCGCTAAAGCCGCCGCTGCTCCTGTCAAAGAAGCAGCACCAAAATCACCTGCCAAGCCGAAGGGGCCGCCAGCCAAACCTGACGACCTCACACAAGTGAAAGGCGTGGGCAGCCGTGTAGCCGAGGCCCTGAACAAAGAAGGCATCTGGACCTACAAGGACATGGCCGGCGTCAGCCTCGACCGCTATAAGGAGATTTTGAAAGAGAACAATATGAGCAAGTTCCGTGACCCATCCGATTGGGCTTCGGTTGCCGCTGGGTTAGCAGGCAAAAAATAAAGGCTGCTATTACAGGTTATACATGAGCAAAAAAGGCCGTGACCAGCAATGGTTGCGGCTTTTTTGGTTTCCGGTTTAAAGGGGTTTCAGGTTTCAGGGGGGCGCACGTCAAACAGGAATTGGAACCCTTGGGTCAAAAAGGTTGACGGAACCAACTTGACAGCCATATACCTGCCTCCCCTGAAACCTTGAAACCCCTGAAACCTCCTGGAATCCCGAAAAATCGGGACAAGCTCTGAAACCTTGAAACCCCTGAAACCTCCTGGAACCTGAAACCTCCTGGAACCTGAAACCCATTGAAACCTGCCCCCCTGAAACCTGAAACCCATTGAAACCTGCCCCCCTGAAACCTGAAACCTCCTGAAACCTGAAACCCTGCTTCCTATTATTCCATCGGCAATACCCAATCCGATGGCCTGAACGGCTCCCATTTTACTTGGGCCAAATCAATTTCAGCGTCAATATAGGGTTGCGACTGGCGGTTGTTCAAACTTGCCCTAACATGGGCAAAAACGGCTACTTGTTCGACGCCCCTGCGGTGCCAGAGATCACGCAGGTAATGGGCGAATTGCAGCACCATGTCAGGGTGGGAGAATATCTTTTCCCGCTGCCGGTCGGTGAGGTAGTCCGTGACCTTGACCTTGGATTCCACGCCCGTTTTCAAGTCTTTCACGATAAAATGGCCGTAGCCCCGCTTCGAGCGGAGCATCATTCGCCAAGAGAAGCGGTGGCCTTCCTCCGTCCAAGCTACGTTGCCGGGGAAGAGCCAGTGGCGCAATGGCATGAGGAGGTGGAAGGTGACGAGAAACGCAAGAGCGGTTTTAATGATTTTTTTCGGGTAATTTGGTGGGAGTGGGGCGCTAACCCTAACAGGGTTCAGCACCCTGTTAGGGTTAGCGCCCCACTCCCACCAGCCCTCCACTTGCTGTGGCCATTTCATTTTTTGCTTCGCAAAAGCCCAGACCTGCCTCGGCCAATCGGGCGGGAAGTACAGCAAGCTGAGGGCAATGGACAGCCACGGGAAAATGCCTATTTGGAAGAGCAGCGTGTTCGTCAGGTGGAAAAACAGGACGAAGCCGAGAATCCAGGTCCTCGTTTTGCGCAGCAACAAAAGGAAAGGCGCTGTGAGGTCGAGCAGCATGCCCGCCCATGCCATGAAATAGGCCGTCGCTTTTTGCTTCCAAAGCCAGCCCAACAACGGCATGTTCCCCCTATCGCTGAGCCATTTATGGAGCGGGTTCGCCTCCATCAGCCAGTCGGCGTTCATTTTTGCAATGGCCCCATAGACGTACACGATGCCCATCATCAGCGGCAGCAGGTACAGGCTCCAGGCTTGTATTTTGTCGCTCCGCAATGCGGGGTTGCACAGCACATCCCACGAGAAGTTGCGGTTGGCGGGCAGGAAAATCATCATGAAACACAACCAGACGAACAGGTAGCCGTGGTTGAGGTAAATTGCTTTTTCCAACAGGAAAACATAGCTGAACCCAAAGAAGAAAATCACGGTGCAAACCCGGTACCAGCGCCCCAAGGCAATGAGCAGCGCCACCACCATCAGCCCCAAAAAGACGATGGACATAAACGGCTCCGGCAGCGGTTTGGCCCACTCGAAGCCCATGTACTTGAACTGGAATTTGTCCGGCTGAAAATACCCCTCCGAAAGGTGGTAGTACACCCAAACTCCCAGCATGTCGGCGAAACCAAGGATGCCGAACACGACCCTGAAAAAGGCGAGGGAGGCGATGTCAACGGGGGCGAATAACTTCATGTAAGGGAGTTTTTTTCAATTTGGGAAGGGGGTGGTCTTGATTTCAGATTTCAGATAGACGACTTTAGATTTTAGATAGGAGAGGCCGGAAGTAGCTGCAAATGCTGGCACTTGCAACTGGTTCACTGCGTCCCAAATCTAAAATCTTATATCGTCTATCTTATATCTTATATCAAAATCCACGGACTGATGCAATAGCCAAACCCTTCCATTCTACCGCTCCCGTCCCAACAAAGACGGGTCCTGCTCAAATTGCTGCTTCCGTTCCACCGAAAAACCAAACGCTGCATGGGGCAGCAGCCGATGGAGGTAATGCGAGGCCAATTTCAGCTTGCGGGCGGGCATTGCCAGCGTCAGTTCCGAGCCATCGAGCAGCATGACGAAGAGGGTGCCCCGCTCGGCCAGCAGCAGTCCCACGGGCATCAACCGCTCCTCCTGCGTATAGACCCAGACCACCTGCTTCGGCGCCCGGTGCAGCACCTGCCACAGTGCATCGTCCTCCACCCGTGGCCGCCGCACGTACTCCCGCACGAACCAAGCGCCGGGCAGCGCCACGCCCACGCCAAGCACGGCCAGCAGGTTGTATTTTTGGTAAAAAACCGCTGCCATGCCCAGCCCCGCCGCCAATAGCGCCAACCCCACGGCCAGTTTCAGCCAGAGGTCTCGCCGGATAGCGTCACGGATGACGAGCATGGCGGGGTGGGTGAGGAGGTTGTGGTGGTCGTGCAAGAGGATTCTTTAAAACATTTTGTTGAAATAAATTTACCAGAGTGTGTATCTTTGTGCAGGTTTATGGCAAATACGTTAGTGCCACTACCTTTGGCAAATCTACAATGGAAGTTCTAAACAAAATAGCCCAGTTGAAGGCCGAACTCGACAGCCTGCGCCCGCTTGACAAAGACCGGGAGGCTGCCATCATGCAGAAGCTGCGCCTCGATTGGAACTACCATTCCAACCACCTCGAAGGCAACAGCCTGACCTTTGGCGAGACCAAGGCACTGATTCTCTTCGGCATCACCGCTGCTGGGAAGCCGCTGAAAGACCATTTCGAGATGACCGGCCACGACGAGGCGGTGAAATGGGTCGAGGACATTGTGAAAGATGGCCGGCCGCTTACTGAGAATTTCATCAGGGAACTGCACGAACTCCTTTTGAAAGAACCTTCCATAAAGCGAACCAAGACGCCTGACGGATTGCCTGGTACAAGGGTTATCAATGTGGGTGTTTACAAAACTGTACCTAACCATGTCGAGACAGTAACGGGTGAGATTTTCCGCTTCGCAACGCCGGAGGAAACGCCCGCTAGGATGCACGACCTCATTGAATGGTATAGAAATGAAGAAAATGACCAAGAAAAACACCCACTGCTTTTGGCCGCCGAGTTTCATTACAAGTTCATCCTCATCCACCCGTTCGATGACGGAAATGGCCGTACGGCGAGGATTTTGATGAACTTCATTTTGATGAAACATGGCTACCCACCCGTGGTGGTGAAAACAGAGGACAAAGCCAATTATATTGCTGCCTTGCAGCAATCGGATGCGGGCATAATCACGCCTTTCATCGAGTATATCGGGCAGAACTTGGCGCATTCATTGGAGATTATGCTGCGGGGGGCGAGGGGAGAGAATATTGATGAGGCAGATGATGTAGATAAGGAGATTGCGTTGATAACCCAAAAAGTTAACCAATTTGAAAGAAAAGTAAAATCAATTAGTACAATTGACTCAATACTATCAAACTCACTTGGATTACTATTCGAATTTTTTGTTGAAAAGCAGATGAAGTTATCGAGTATGTACGAAAAGGCTTTAGTTCAAGTGAAAATTAACGGGGAAGCTAATGATTTTCTATTCAGGGAAAATACACTGTTTAATTACATTCAGCCAAAGTCAAAAAATGAAATAGCTTTAGAACTGTACGGAGTTCTAAATGAAATCAAACAAGGTCGGTCTCAACCTAAAAATTTCTCACAACTTTATAAATCACTTACTCAAAGCGAAAGCATAATAGATAATATTAGTATTGGTGTCAATTTTGAAAACTTCATTCGTGCAGGTATTCAAGAATTCGATTATAAAGCCTCCATAGATGTTGCATTCAAAAAGATGGAATTCGAAGTGGGCAGATCAAAAGGTGATAAAATTGTAAAAAAATATTCAAGCCAGCTTACTTCAAAAGAAATTGAAGGGATTGTTTTAAGTGAAGTTAAAACACACATTGACCACATCAACCAACAAATCGAATTATCCCAGCAAAAACATGAATAAGGAAAAACAATTCGACAGCGTAAAAATGATGCGCAGCATCCGGGAAGAGGTGCAACGAGAACGGGAAGAAAACCCCAAGCTCATGGAAGAGCGGTTGAAAGAAATCCGCAAAAAATACCACATCAAAGAAGAAGTTCAAACTGAAAAAACGGAAGCATAAATGTCTCAACAAGTCACCTACACCGAAGACAACATCCGCTCCCTCGACTGGCGGGAGCACATCCGCATACGCCCCGGCATGTACATCGGCAAGCTGGGCGATGGCTCCACGCCCGACGACGGCATCTACGTGCTGGTCAAAGAGGTCATTGACAACTGCATAGACGAGTACGTGATGGGCTACGGCAAGACCATCGAAGTGACGGTGAAGGACGGCGTCGTGGAAGTGCGGGACTACGGGCGGGGCATTCCCCTCGGCAAGGTCATTGACTGCGTCTCGCAAATCAACACGGGCGGCAAGTACGACTCGAAGGCGTTCAAGAAATCAGTGGGCTTGAATGGGGTGGGTACGAAGGCCGTGAATGCACTGAGCAATTATTTCAAAGTGCAGGCCGTGCGGGAGGGCGAGACGAAAATCGCCGAGTTCGAATTGGGTAACCTCACAAAGGACCACAAGCTGGCCAAAACCTCCGAAGGCAATGGCACGAGGGTCATTTTCCGCCCCGACGAGACGATTTTCCGCAACTACCGCTTCCCGCACGGAGTTCCTGGAGCAGCAGCTTTGGAACTACGCCTATCTGAATGCCGGGCTGAAAATCAACTTCAACGGCAAGGTTTTTCACTCCAAGAACGGTCTGCTCGACCTGCTCTCGAACAAGACGCAGGCCGAACAGCTGCGCTACCCCATCATCCACCTCAGCGGGGAGGACATCGAGATTGCACTCTCGCACGGCAACCACTACGGCGAGCAGTACTACTCCTTTGTGAACGGCCAGAACACGACGCAGGGCGGTACGCACCTGAACGCCTTCAAGGAGTCCATCGTGAACGTGATGCGCAAGTTTTACAACAAACAGTTCGACCCGAAGGATGTGCGCTCCAGCATCGTGGCAGCCATCAGCGTGCGGGTAGAGGAACCCGTTTTTGAATCACAGACAAAGACCAAGCTCGGCTCCATTGACATGGGGCCGCAAGGGCCTACCGTGCGCAAGTTCATTGGCGACTTTTTGGAAAAGGAACTCGACAATTTCCTCCATAAAAACGAGGCAGTGGCCAAGGAACTGCTGCGCCGCATCCAACAATCGGAGCGGGAGCGCAAAGAGATTGCGGGCATCAAAAAACTGGCGAACGAGCGGGCCAAAAAGGCCAACCTCCACAATAAAAAGCTGCGTGACTGCCGTGTCCACCGCAACGATACCCCCAAAAAAGGTGACGAGGACCGCCGCATGGGATCCACCGTGTTCATCACCGAAGGCGACTCGGCCAGCGGCAGCATTACCAAGGCAAGGGACGTTGAATTGCAGGCCGTGTTCAGCCTGCGGGGCAAACCGCTGAACTGCTTCGGCATGACCAAGAAAATCGTTTACCAAAACGAGGAACTAAACCTGCTCCAGCACGCCCTCAACATCGAGAACGACCTCGAAGACCTCCGCTTCAACCGGGTGGTCATCGCCACCGATGCCGACGTGGACGGGATGCACATCCGGCTGCTGCTGCTCACGTTTTTCCTCCAGTTCTTCCCCGACCTCGTGCGCAACGGGCACCTGTTCATCCTCCAAACCCCGCTCTTCCGGGTGCGGGACAAGAAGGTGACCTACTACTGCTACAGCGATACGGAGAAGCAAACAGCCATCCGCAAGCTGCGGGGCAAGGCCGAAATCACCCGCTTCAAGGGCCTCGGTGAAATCAGCCCCGGCGAGTTCAAGGATTTCATTAACGAGAACATCCGCCTCGAACCTGTGGTGCTACAGGACGATGCCGATTTGGAAAAAATCCTCTCCTATTATATGGGCAAGAACACGCCCGACCGCCAGGACTTCATCATCGAAAACCTGCGGGTGGAATTGGACGAGATACCCGACGAAGTTGAAATCGCCGAGGCAATGGGCACGATGGTGGAGGAGGCAGAGGAGGTAATGGCGTGATGGATTGAAAGATAGGCGGTAACTCCAAGTTACCGCCTATCTTGGCTATTTTCCCTTAGATTTGTAGGTGTTTTTTTCAAAAAAATGGAGCATGGCAAAATCACCACCATAGACGAACTAAAGATAGCCGTAGAGGATGCAGCAGAGGCCAAGATTTTCGAAAACGTCTGGATGGCTTCTGAGCAAGCAAAGCAGGAAGCTTTTGCGTTGGGCCTTTCCATTGTCGTGCTTGAAGGTAATCAAATTGTGGAGATTTCGCCCGATGGCGTGACCAAGAAAGTTTTGAAAACGCTTGATTTGAAGCCTGTTTCAATGGATAACCTAATCATCAAGACTGCAAAAGATGTCGGTTAAGCGCCTTCGGGTGTTTGCTGGGCCAAATGGTTCTGGTAAATCTACCCTCGTCAAGTTTATCTCGTCCAATTTTCACATTCCCTTTGGGTATTTTGTGAATGCCGACAATATTGAGAAGGAACTGAAAGAAACGGGGTATTTTGATTTTTCACCATGTGGTTTTCAAACCGATACAGTTGAATTTAGCGACTTTTTGAAGCAGTCCAGCTTCAATGAAAAAGCGGAAGTGCCACTTTGGGCTTCACCGCCAGCTATTTCGAATAATAGACTTTCCCTTGCTTCCGAAAACCTCAATTCCTATCATGCAGCTCTCATAGCAGATTTCATTCGGGAAACTTTACTTAAAACAGGTACATCCTTCACATTTGAATCCGTTCTGTCCGATGTGCGTAAACTTGCATTTTTACAAAGAGCTAAACATGCAGGCTACCGGGTCTATCTGTATTATGTGGCAACGGAGAACCCAGAAATCAACATTGCCCGTGTCAAGAACAGGGTACTTCATGGCGGTCATGACGTGCCTCCTGATAAGATTTACTCAAGATACGAGCGTTCCCTGCAGCTACTACCGCTCATAATCAAACAGACCGACAGGGCCTATCTTTTCGACAATAGCCAATCGCTGCGGTTTATTGCTGAAATCAGTGGTAAAGATAAACTGGAAACAATAGAACAGCCAGTGCCAAGTTGGATAGGAGGCTTGGGTTAATCAGACCTTGATGAAAACAGGCTTGTTTTCGAAAAAGTGTTTTATAACATAAACCTTTTTGCATGCGCTTCTCCATATTTCTTTTACTTTTTTGCTTCAAATCAACCTTGGTTGCGCAAGGGCTAAAAGGCGATTGGCTGCTAAAAGGGATTGCACAAATTGACCACCTTGTTCCTAATAACTCAGGCGGCGAAAGCATCCGCTATATAAACATGCGCTCACAAACTGGCTATTTCATTGGAAATGGTCTGTGCCTTGGTACGGTTCAATCCATTGATTACAAGCCTTTTGGCCGCGGTAGCCGTAGCTTTCAGCCTTTTATGCGGGTAGCAGTTTTTTTTAAAAAATGGAGCCCGTTCCTTGAAGTAAGTGGTGGTTGGGGGCAAGCTATTTTTAAGACCACTGGTTTCGAGCAAAAAGCAAAGTTGACATTCCAAACCTTCAAGCCGGGCATTGCCTGGCGAATTGCGGAGCACGCGAGTTTGGACGTGTCGTTGGGGTTGTATAAAACCAAATGGCATAGTCCAGGTTCCCTTAGTCCTTATTCCACTTCGATTGTCATGGGCGAATTTGGGTTAACCTATTATTTGTCGAAAACAGACAAGCCGAGGGACAGCTTTTCAATAATTGATAGCTATTTGAAAAAGGGCATAAGGTCGTTTGGAATAGATGGTGGGGAATACATAACTGGCACTTTTTTAACAAGGGCAGATTGGTCTATCATGCTGAACCCACGCCTGCGCTTGAAAACTGGTTTCAACAACTATTTCAGGCATCCAAAAAACGGACTCATTAATTGGAGCTGCTTTAATGTCGAGTTACAACCCTACTTTCATTTGAAGGGAAATGCCTTTTTTATACCTAAATTTGGACTTCACACGACTTCGGTTTCTTTACAAAATGAAGTCAATTTAAGTGATGCCTTTTTTGGGGTTTTTTGTCCTACTTTGACCCATATTGGCAAGCGGAATATCCTCGAAATAGGGATAGAAACCCTTTATTTGTTCGACGATAAATGGGGGTATTTTCCAAAATTCACAGCCCATTCGAAGTTGGCTTTTCACCATTTCATGTCCAAAAAACTTGCCTTGAAAGTTGAAGCAATGAGTAAATTTGTTGGATTTGATTGGGGGCGGGATTCCTATCTTTTTTGGGAACAGACGGGGAGTTTCCATCTTCAGTTTGGCTTCCAATATTTCTATCAAAAACAATCAAAAGATTAAGGATAAAATTGGATTGGCCTTTACACAAGGCCACGGATTGCATGAATCCAAACCACTACGTTTGTGAAAAAATCCAAGTAATCCGTGGCTTATGCTTCTCACCGCCGCTCCGAAAACAACCCAGGCTCCCTTAGCCCCTTCGCCGTTTTCGCTACCTCCAAAAACTCCTTCCGCCACTGCCCCGGGTCGAAACCCATTGCATCTTCCGTCCAAGCGATGACCTGTTTCCAAGTCAAATCACCTTTGTTTTGCGATTCTTTAAGCAATAGGCCAGCCGCTGCCACGCTCGTTGCGAAGCGCATATTTTCGGAAGCATCCTCGAAATCAGTGCTTTGCGCCATGAGGTCGAGCGAAAAAGCGCTGCTTTCTAGGGCATTGGGCAGTTTATAGCGGCAATTGATGCGGAGGGCATCGTCGGCGTTCAGCAGTTGGTCGGGTTCGGCCCCCGTGAGCCAGGTGAGCGACTTGGCAACTTCCACCCATGAGCGGGCATTGCTGACGGGCAGAATTTCATACAGCGCCGTGATGGTCTGGTCGGCCCCGATTTCGCCAGCGTCTTTTTGGTCATCGTAGAATTCCTCCCGGTCGAGCAGGCGGTTTTCATAACCAACGAGACGGTAGGACTGCACCAGCTTCGGGTTGAAACGCAACTGGATTTTCACGTCCTTGGCCACGGTGAAGAACTTGCCGAACTCCTGAACGAAGACTTTTTCGGCTTGTTGGATATTGTCAATGTACTCATAGGTGCCGTTGCCGTTATTGGCCAATTGCTCCATTTTGGCATCTTGTAAATTGCCCGTTCCAACGCCGAGAACTGTAAGGAAAACGCCCGACTTCCTTTTTTCCTCAATCAATTTTACCAGTTCCACCTCGCTGGAAACGCCCACGTTGAAATCGCCGTCGGTGGCGAGCAGCACCCGGTTGTTGCCCTTAGGCAGGAAGTTTTGCTGCGCAATTTCATAGGCCTTGTGGATGCCGCTAGCGCCATTGGTGCTGCCGCCCGCTCCAAGGCCCGATATGGCTTTCCTGATTTTTGCAACCTCCTTGCCTGCGGTGCTTTCTAGCGCCACGCCCGCATCGCCCGCATAGGTGACAATGGCGATTTTGTCCTGCGGGCGCATGGTTTCGGTGAACAGCAAGAAAGATTCCTTGAGCAGTTCCAGTTTGTCGGGGTCGTCCATGGAGCCGGACACGTCCACGAGGAAAACGAAATTGCAGGCGGGCAGGTCCTCCTTGGCGATGTGCTGGCCCTTCACGCCCAAGCGCAGCAGTTTATGGCCTTTTGCCCAAGGGCAATCGCTGATTTCGCCATTGAGCGCAATGGGGCGGCCATCCTTCGGGGCGGGATAATCATAGGGGAAGTAGTTGACCAGTTCCTCGATACGAATGGCAGCGGTTGGCGGCAGTTGCCCATGGTGCAAGAACCGCCGGACATTGGCATAGGAAGCGCCGTCGGCATCAATGGCAAAAGTGGAAACGGGCTGTTCGAGGGTATTGACGAAGGGGTTTTCGCCATAGTCTTTGTAGTTTTCGGCGGCTGGGGGCGGTGGAGGAACTTGGCTTTTTTCCATCGCAGATTCAGTGGCTGGTGCAGCCGTCGTAGTAGCGTCATGGTAACGATGGTAGGAGCCTTCGCGCTTGCAAGCGGTGAAGAATCCCAACAAAATCAGGGAGAGCGTGGCTGCCCGGAACAAAAGCGATGTTTTCATGGACTAAATTTTTAGCACCGTTCCAAAGCAACAACCTAAGTAGTTGCCCTAAGGCAAGCAAGTAGAGGAGGGCGACCCTGCGCCATCGAGCTTGTTGTTTTGGAAAGGCTTAGGTGAAAAGATAATTGGAAGATGCGGCAAGGAAGGCTTTGGTTGGGTTAAGCAAAAATAATGATGCAGAAATAATTTGTAAACGTGCCGCCTGACTTGGGCATACAATAAATTTCCGCATATTGCCTAATGGTTACGAGGAAAGAAACTGTTTCAATCAAATGAAGATAGTGGGCGACATTCAAGCTGCTCTTCCAATTCCTTCCAAAACTGCTACTCCCTTTGGGTTCTTCCTGGCTTTGATGAGCACAACGTCTCCAAGAAAAAGGCGGGCCGCCTCCCTGACTTTATCGCTTTCAGCCTCCACTGTCTGTGGCTTTCCGTTTACTTTTACCACAATGAAATTTTTTTGTACGTCGGCAGAAGTCAGCACGCCGGAGAATTGCAGCATGCCATCCGATTCAACAACAGGAGATTTTTTCAATTCGTTGGCGGCGGCGGCGGCAAGTTCCTCCAATTGCGACCTTTCGTGGGCTGGTGTAATGCCGTTCAGCCCGGCTTCTGCCAGTTTTTTGGCTTCCTCGAAATGACCGCATTGGTAGGCAAGCCATCCTGCGCTTCTTAGAAGGATGTAGCGCCACATGAAATTGGATGGGGTTTCGGGCATTGTAAGTGCAGCCTCTTTTTCCAGCACAAATGCTTTCTCCAAGTGCTCACTGGAAGCGGGCAAATCACCTTTGATTTTGGCCAACTTCGCCAAATCGTAATACTCCATAGCCGCTTCGTGCAAGATTTTTACGCTGCTCATATTTTTAAGATTTGTAACTACTTAGCAGGGGTGTTTTTTGGAAAAATTGAAAATTTTTCAAAAAAGCACCCAAAAATGTGGGAGGAGAGAGAAAAAATGAATTTTTCTCTCTCTCCTCCCACACCCTCTTAGGTAGCTACTAAAATTTTTGCTTTAGGGGCGCTGAATTCTGCTATAACGATGAAAATGGGTGCATTTTCACTTTTATTTCCCAGTTTCTTTTCTTTGATATTGAGTCGCATATCAATTGTATTAACGGGGCTTTCATTTAAAATGCCGGAAACCTCCAAATAGGCAGCTGGGTTTTCATCTTCAAAACCAAAACTGCTTCCCTTTTTACTCAGCATATAATCTGCGAGGCCAAGTTGGACAGCCCTTGTTGAGAACGTGAATTCGGTCAATTCGTCAATCAGTAGCAATGCAATGGCAGATGCACCGTATTCAACCGTTTCATTCAAGTCTCGCCAGTTCTTAAGTGTATCCGAATCGGGGTCATCTTTCCAGATCAATTGAAAATCAAGCTGGTACGCCCCTGTAACCTTGAGCAATGCACCATTTTGATGGCCGTTTAGATGAAGGCAAACTATTGCTGCCTCTGCTAAAAATGCTCCAACGTTTTTTGACAGGCCAAGGAGTTTCCCCTTTTTGAGGTCGTCCAAATCAAGTGTTCGCATGTCCTTGTTTAAAGTCCCTGGTTTCGCATGGCAGAAAAGTCCTTGTCAAGGACAATTGCCTTGCCGCTTTTCATTGAAAAAAGCGATTGCCAGTGTTGCAAAGGTATGAAATTAGAAGTGCAAATGCCAGTGCCTTCCCTACTGACATCCGCCCGCCTTTTTTCTCCTTCGTCAAACCAATTGAATATCCCATTTTTGCGCAGCAAAAAACACCCGCCACTAAATTGACTTTAAGGCATTTTTTTTGGCATATAAATCTAACCATAAAATACTTGATGGCGACCTTCGATTTTTGCCATTTGGATGAGAGAGTAGTCAAGTGCAATCCCTTTATTGGTGGGATGCGGCTAACGTATGGCCAATTCCTAAATGGACTGTCCAACTCGCAGGACTTCCGAGCTGGCTTCAACCAATTCCTTCAATCCGTACCCTTGACAGCCTATTATTGGGAGTGCCCACCCATCGTTGCTAGCAGTTTGGCACAACCCTTTGAGTTTGTATTGGTCAGTAGTGAAAGTCTTGAAAAAATCAGGGGTAATCCAAGCCCCTTCAAAGCCTATTTCAAGAAAGGCGAGGCAGTGACAAGTTTCATGAATTTGGGGAATAATGCAAAACTTGTGGTGCCAAAGCCATTGGCCGCAACGCATAACTATGCACATTTAGCGGCATTTGTTGGGACAGCGCCAGCTTCACAATCCGATGAATTTTGGAAATTGGTTGGCTCCGAAGCCATCGCAGCCATAAACGAAAAGCCTATTTGGCTCAACACCGCAGGGCTTGGGGTACATTGGCTGCACGTCAGGCTCGACACCACCCCAAAGTACTATAAGCATAAACCTTATCGAATTTTTGAACTATCATAACATGAACGTCATCCAAACCTACCTCCAAAAATCCCAGCAAATACTCCATGTCGTTGCCCAGCAAGAAGACAAAATCCACCTTGCTGCGCAATGGTTCACGGAGACCATCCTCGCCGGGCGCATGGTTCATGTGTTCGGCAGTGGGCACAGCCGCATCATGGTAGAGGAAATGTGGCCGAGGTACGGCTCCTTCCCCGGCTTCAATCCCATCGTGGAGCTGTCGCTGACCTTCCACAACCCCGTGGTGGGGGCGAATGGGCAGCGGCAGGCCATGTTCCTCGAAAACGTGCCGGGACTGGCCGGGCGCATCCTCCGCAATTTCGACCTGAAGCCCGTGGACACGGCGCTGGTCGTCTCGTCCAGCGGCTGCAACGTGGTGCCGATTGAGATGGCCGAGGGGTTTCAACAAAAAGGGATTAAAGTCGTGGCACTCGTGAGCCAGGCGCACCTCGACGCCAGCACCAGTAAGCGCCCTGATGGCAAGAAGCTCACCGACTTCGCCGACCTGGTGCTCGATACAGGTGCCCCCATCGGCGACTCGATGGTCTATGTGCCGGGGCTGGACACGCCCGTGGCGCCCGGCTCTACCGTCGGCGGGGTGCTGCTCGTCAATTGCATGAAAGCGGAAATTGCGAAGCTGCTAACCGAAGCTGGCCAGCCGCCCAAGGTGCTGACAGCCGGGGCGATTGTTGGCAATCAGCGGGCGACGGAACTGTTCGAGGCGGCGTATGATGAGCATGCGCACCGGTTGGCGGAACTATTTAAAAATGTTGGAAGTTGAGTGAGGGTTTTAAAATTTAATAATCGTCAAAACCCTTTATCATGCGAAAATTAGCCAGCATACAGCGCATCAAAGCACTCGACCCCATCGAGAACGCCGACGCCATCGAAAAAGCCACCGTACTGGGTTGGCAGTTGGTGGTCAAGAAAGGGGAGTTCCAAGTCGGTGAATTATGCGTTTATTGTGAAATTGACAGCCTCATGCCCGATCGTCCGGAGTTTGATTTCCTCAAACCAAGGGGAATGCGCATCCGCACGGTTCGGCTTCGTGGGCAAATCTCGCAGGGCATTTGTTTCCCACTCAATATCCTCCGTTTGGGTATTGCCATTGAGGAGGATTCCGACGTGACTGAGGCACTTGGCATCGAAAAATATGAGCCGCCCATCCCCGCCGATTTGGCTGGTATTGCCAAGGGGCCTTTCCCTGGTTTCCTTCAAAAAACAGATGAAACAAGGGTGCAAATCTTGCAAGAGCGGCTCGACGCTTTTGTGGGCGAGCCTTGCTACACCGCCGAAAAATTGGACGGCTCATCCGTTACCTATTTTATGAAGAATGGCGAATTCGGCGTCTGTAGCCGGAACCTCAACCTGTTGGAAACGTCTGAGAACACGCTCTGGAAATTGGCCCGTGCTCACCAAATCGAAGAAAAACTGCGTTCGTTGGGTAGCGATTTTGCACTACAGGGCGAGGTGATTGGGGAAGGAATTCAGTCCAACAAATACCAATTGAAAGGGCAGAAGGTCTGCTTTTTCAATGCTTTCGATATAGCCCAATACCGCTACGCCGATTTTGAGGAATTCGTGAAGCTCATGGCTGACTTTGGCCTTGAGACCGTCCCCATTTTGGATACGGCCTTTCGGTTGGTGAACGATATTGCGGCATTGGTCGAAATGGCTATCGCCCCTTCAGTGCTAAACCCGAAATTGCCACGAGAGGGGCTTGTCATCCGCCCCTTGAAGGAAAAGACCGATGCCTTGGGGCGGGTGTCGTTCAAGGCTATCAACCCGGAGTTTTTGCTGAAGTATGAATGATTTTAGCGATGCGGTTGCTTACGGCAACTGCATCGCTAATTTTGTCATGCAAATAATTTTTGCTTGGATTCTCCCATGCTTTCGCCTTAGCTTTGCAAAAACGAGGTTTATGAAAGACATAGAAATTCAATTGAATCTCATTCAACTCATCATGGAGAACAAGGGCAATTCCTTGTTCTTACAAAAATTAGCCGATTATGCACACAAGCTGATGGAAGAACAAGATTGGTGGGATGACCTTTCGGAAACGCAGAAAAACTTTGTACACAAAAGCGCACAACAGATAGACGAGGGTAAGGTTATTTCCAATGCCGTAGTTCGAGAAAATATCAAGCACCAAATCCTTGCCCGATTCTCATGAACTTTGCGCTCTCCACGGCCTCCCCAATCTTAAATCATACGTCTTAAATCTTATATCTTAAATCAAACCCCATCAGTCACAACCAACAATCAAAACTATGATACGCACCACCGTCATCGGCTCCTACCCCTTTCCCTCTTGGCTGGAGTTCGCTTCGCAAAACATGGACAAGTTCGGCAAGGCCGACTTGGAGGAAATCATCGAGGACGCCGTCATCGCTGCCATCCACGACCAAGTGGCGGCGGGCTTGGACGTCATCACCGACGGCGAGCAGACCCGCCTCGACTTCAACCTGTCGTTTTATGGCCATATCGAGGGCATCTCGCCCCATGCCGATGTGCCCCGCCGCTGGGGGCCGCCTGCCCACGACCAGCGGGGCAAGCACGCCATCACTGGCGAATTGTTGGCCCCCAATGGCCTCGGCGTCGTGGCGGAGTACCAGCGGCTACAACGATTAGCCCCCGCTGGCCCGACCTTGAAGGCCAGTGTTCCAGGGCCTTACACCCTCAGTGGTCGCCTCACGCCGAATGCCGACTACCCCGACCGCATGGCCATCACCGAGGCGCTGCTGCCGATGGTGCAGCGGGAGTTGGAGGCGCTCGTTGCCGCAGGCTGCAAGGAAATCACCGTGGACGAGCCGAGCATGAGCTGCTATGCCCACAAGGAAAACACCCGCCGCTTCGTCGAAATATTCAACCGGACAGTGGAGCCTGTGGTGGGTAAATGCTTTCTGAGCACCCACCTCTGCTTCGGCAACTACAAGGGCCATGCCGTCGGCAAGCGGATGGTGGCACCCATGCTGCCCGATTTCACCGAGATGAAAGTGGACGAGGTGCACATCGAAATGGCCAACCGGGAGTTTGCCGAGGTGGAACTGCTCGCCGAGTTTGCGAAGCACATGCACGTGGCCGTGGGCATCGTGGACGTGAAGAGCTATTATATCGAAACGGTGGACGACATCGTGGAGCGCATCAAGCTATGCCTGAAATACGTGCCCGCCGAGCGGCTCTCCGTCGCACCGGATTGTGGCCTGAGCCAAACGGCGAGGTGGGCGGCAAGGAAGAAATTGCAGAGCATGGTGGAAGGGGCGAAACGGGTGCGGGAAAAGCTGGTTTGACTATTCGGGTTATTCAACTATTTTTGTAAAAACTTAGATGCTCACCTATGGCAAAGGATAAGTACCACGAATTGGTCAAGCACTCTTTGGAGAAAGAGGGCTGGACAATTACAGATGACCCGCTTTACGTTGATACTCAGAGGAGGAAAGTAAAAATAGACCTTGCTGCCGAGCGTTTGATTGGGGCTGAAAAAGAAGGGGAGAAAATTGCAGTAGAAATCAAGAGTTTCATCAATTTGTCTCAGGTGTACGACTTTTACAGGGCCTTGGGCCAAACACTGTATTATAGTATGGCGCTGGAGTTTGTGGAATCTGACAGGGTTCTGTTCCTTGCAATCCCCGATGATACTTATTTTGATTTTTTTTCGGAGCCAATAACCCAAGAAATCATTAAGCGATTTTCAATCCGACTCATTGTTTACAGCATTATTGATGAAAAAATTGTCGAATGGAAAAAGTAAAGAAATACCGCCAACTTGTCAGTAAAATCCTTCTCGAGGAATACGAGGATTTATTGGAAAACCCAAACAAAGCCATAAAACCCATTTTTATCCAAGATGACAAAAATGGCCATTATCTGCTTTATCTCGATGGTTGGCAAGGCGCCCGCAGGATTTACGGCTGCTCCGTCCATGTTGAGGTCAATGAAACTGGCAAAATCTGGTTGCACTTGGACGAAACCGACCTTCAAATAGGTCAGATGCTATTGGACAATGGTGTTCCGAAAAAGGACATCGTGCCGGGCTTCATCGCACCTGCGAGGCGGCCTGACACGGAATATGCCATAGCATAAAGCACTCACTTCACCCATGATTACTCCCTTCCAAAAAGACGAAACCCTCCTCGCCGAAATCCAGAACACCACCACCGATGCCAATAGCTTCGCCTGTTGGTGGCTCGGCCAAAGCGGGTTTTTGATAAAATGGGCGGGCAAGCACTTGCTGCTCGACCCATACCTATCCGATTCGTTGACGAAGAAATACGCCGCCACGAACAAGCCCCATGTGCGCATGACGGAGCTGGTTGTTGACCCCGCCCGCCTCGATTTCGTGGACATCGTCACCTCCAGCCACAACCACACCGACCACCTCGATGGGGAGACGCTGATGCCTTTGATGCAATCAAATCCGACTTTGAAGATGGTGATACCAGCAGCAAACCGAGCCTTCGTTGCGGAGCGAATAAAATGCGAACAAAACTGGCCCATCGGTTTGGATGCTTCGCAAAGCGTTGAAGTTCAAGGCTTTAAAATTACCGCCGTGCCTGCTGCCCACGAGGCCATTGACAAGGACGCCCAAGGCCGCTGCCACTACCTCGGCTATGTGGTGCAGTTTGGCGACTTCACCATTTACCACAGTGGCGACACGGTTTTGTACCCTGAAATGGCCCCGCTGCTTCGACCGTTCGAGGTGGACGTGGCCTTTCTGCCCATCAACGGGCGTGACCCCCTGCGGGGCGTGGCGGGCAACCTCGACTGCGTGGAGGCCGCTGCGCTCGGCAAGGCCATCGGGGCACAGTACGTCATTCCCTGCCACTACGATATGTTCGAGTTCAACACGGCGGATGTCCGGGATTTTGAAAAAGAGGCGAAGAAGAAAAAGCAGGGATACAAACTGCTCCGCAATGGGGAAGGCGTTCGTTTCCAAATTTGAAGCTGACCTGCAATTTCATACCCTTGCCAGCCTAAGGAATTAGGGTAATCAGAATCGTCAACACGGATCCTGCCACGATGCACCATGCAATCGTTAGAATGGTTTTATAAAATTTCATTGGAAATGAGGAAGGGGAAAGATGAAGGTGGCGCTTTTTTGCAAAGCACCACCATCCTCGAATGAATGTATGAAGAAGCTAAATGATAGATTACTTGTAACTGCTTAGGAGGGTGTGGGAGGAGAGAGAAAAAATGAATTTTTTTCTCTCTCCTCCCACATTTTAGGGTGATTTTTTGGAGAAAAATTGAAAATTTTTCCCCAAAAATCACCTCCTGCTAAGTAGTTACGGTTACTTTAAAATGGTCGGAAGTGGGGTCTGAAGGGATGAAGTCACGCTTCAACTTCAAGTCGCAGTCTGACTTGGGTCGCTTTATCAACCTATTTGGCTCACCACCAAATGGTCATAGGGCTGACGGCGGAACCGGGTTCGGAACGGCATTCTTCACCGGAGCAATGGTTTGCAGGTAGGCGAAAATGGATGAAAGGTCTTCGTGCGAAAGGTTCTTGTAAACAACCCACGGCATAGGCGGCAATAGCGGCCTGGCACCGTCCATGCCCTTTGATTTGCCCTCCCGAATGGCTTTGATGAACTGGGCTTCGGTCCAGTTGCCGAGGCCCGTGTCGTCTGGCGTCAGGTTGGCGGCAAAGCTGGTGCCCCAAGGCCCTGTTGTGCTGGTGAGGCCCATGCTGAACAGGGCATAATCCTTCAAAACGCTTTTGTCGGCAATGGGAGCCAATGGCTGCTCGGCTGGGTGGCCTGACAGTCGGCGGTTCGGGTCAATTTCAGGCCCTCGTTCGGTCATGATTTTTGAGAGTGGCAATCGTCGCAACCAATGGCATTGACGAGGTATTTGCCCCGTTCGACTTTCATGGCTGGCGTCAATTTTCCGGTGTAAGTTATTGGAGTTGTAGCGCCTTTTTTTGTGTAGCTGCCCAAAAGGAACCCCAAGAGCAGCACAGTGGCAACGATGGAAACTGTTTTCATGATGGTTATGGCTAAGGTGAAAAATTGGGTTTTTCGGTCAAAGCGGCGTGAATACCCAATGCAGGGCAGGACGAAAAAGCCCTGCCCGCACAGGTACATTTCACCATTAATCTCTTTTGTAACCAACTGTGAATGTGTAGGTTAGCCCATCTTGCGTCACCTCATAAGTGGCCTTGAAGTTCTTCCCTTCCAAATTCTCGATGCTCCAGCTTTCCGTTTCGCCATCGGTGGTTACGGACAGAACCTTCTCGTCGGCGCTCAAAGCCCAGGTGCCGCTGGTGGTCTGTGGGTCGTTCGTTTCACATTTGCTGACGCCCTCATCGAAGTTGACGGTTCCGTTCGTCTTGAAGATGGTAATGTCATCCTTAATGCAAGCGGGCAACTGGGCGTAAACGTTTGTTACAGGGGTGCCAAACCAGTCAATGGCGGGGTCAGAAGTGAGTGCGGTGAGTTTCCAATTGCCGCCAGTAAGGGCGTCGGAGGTGCTCTCCTTGTCCTTGTCTTTTTCGCAACTGGTCATGCTGAGGATGGCCAATAGGCCGCATACGGCCACAAGGGCCTTGATGGAAATTGTTTTCATTGAGTCGGATGATTTAAATGTTATGAAATGATTTAAAAGAAAATCGGGTGATTTAATTTTTAAGGCTTGGCTTATTTGATGATGCAAAGATGGGGTGGTTGATATTGAAGCTAAAACCGCATATTGATGTGAAAGCCGGGTATTTACTTGCTATTTCATCACATTTTTGGATGAAGCCAGCCCGAAACTTCCCGAAAATGGGCATTTTAGTTTAAGGCATGGCTATTTCTTGTCCAATCTGACGGGCCGGTTCCCGATGCTTTAACGAGAGTTTGGTTTCTGAAAAGTCAAGCTCAACGCCCAGTAAGGCAGTCTCGTCAATTATGATTTTTACGTTTTGCATTTCACAAAAGAATACGGCGATATTTAATGCGATTAAACAAAGTCCAAAACACTTAATGGTGGATTTTTTCATGGCTGAAAAGGTTTTTAAACTGATTTTTTTCAAGACAAGCGTTTGATGCCGATTCGTTGGGCTTAACCTTATGCCTTATTGTTAAGGGAAGATTAAGGTTATTGATTTAATTGATGAGGCAAATTTCGCTCGGTTATGACCGCCCCACCAGCGGTTTTTGGATGAATTGACAAAAAACGGTGATGAAGCGACCAGATTAAAACACACAAGACTAAATGGCTTGGTATTTTGTTACAGGCTGGGTTGACTTTGTCCATTACACCCACCACCTTACGCCCACCCAACAATTGGCACTTGGCGGCCAATCTCCTACATGACGCCCGTGAAAATGACGCCAAGGTCGCTGCCTTCCAGAAATAGACCCAATCCCCGGGGTAAAAAACAGGCATTTGTGCCAGCATCATTACAATGACCGAAATCGGGTTGCCCCAACAACCGCAGGTACTTGTCATTAAGTGAAACCTTGGCATCGTTCGGCATGAAGTCAAACGTAATGCATTGGTAACACTGGACGGTTTTTATGCTGCGTGAACCGTCATTTTTGCTGCATGGATTGTTGGTTATTAAAAATTTGCCCCAAGCTTTCCATACTGTCAAAAGGAAACGCAATTTTGCGCCATGCCAAACCGAAGACAATCCATCCTTCTGTTTTTGTTGCTCGCCAATTGTTGGCTTTTGGCGCAGCCATCTAATGCGTTCTTGCACTACACTACCAATGAGGGCCTCAGCAACGACAACGTCTCTGCCATCGTCAAAGACCGACAGGGCTTTCTTTGGGTGGGCACGGTGAACGGGCTGAACCGCTTCGACGGACTTCATTTCAAGACCTTTAAGCATGAACCGAAAAACCCCAACAGCCTGCCCAACAGCCGCATCATCGCCATTTCAGAGGCCCCTGACGGCTGGCTTTGGATTGGCACGGACAGCGGCTTTTGCAAGCTGGACCCCGTCAATTTAAAATTCGTGCAAATCCCCTTACCAGAGCACAAGGACACCATTAAAAACGACTTCGGCACCCACGTGGCCTTCGACGCTGAGGGCAAGGCATGGACGACCAGTTTCAACGCCATCCGTCAGTTTGACCCCAAATCTGGCAAGTTGCTTTATTCTTATGAAACCAAAGTCCCCGGCCTTGGCTGGTTTGATATTGAACTAGACGACTTTGGCCGCTTGTGGATGGTCAACAACGGGCTGGTTCACCGCTTCGACCCTGCCACGGCGACCCTCAAAAAATTCACAGGTGTCAATCCCAGGGAGGGGTTCGAGGACAATGGTGCGCTATGCGTCGAGATGGATGCTGAAGGTGAAATATGGGTTGGTGCTTGGTTTTCTGGTATTTGGAAATATAAAAAAGAGTTCGACGATTTTGTGAAAATCCCCTTTCCAGCCAGCTTTGCTCCCATCTTGATGGCCGATAAGAACGAACACGAAAAGCCTTTTTTCTGGGTGGGCGGCGGCGATACGGGCTTGGCGCAGTTCGACCCCAGTTCATTGAGCTATTTCGAGTTCAAGCAAGATCTCCGTGACCCCTATTCCCATAACAACTACAAGGCGAACTGCCTGTACAAGGATCCAACTAACGGAGATGTCTGGATAGGCACCGAGATTGGGTTGGAACACTATGCCCCTAACTCCGTGCGCTTTGGTAGGGCCACCATCCCGGTTGATAAGTTTATGGGCACGTTCAGCCTTGTGTCGGGCGTGGTGAAGGATAGGACAGACCCCACAGGACAGCGCTATTTTGTGGGGGTCTGGGGGCGTGATCTGTTTTCATGGAACAAGGCGACGGGTGAGTTCACCAAGCTGAAATCGCCCGGCTCCAAATTCGCAAGCGCCAGTATTTTCTATATTTTTCAAGACAGCAAAGGCTACCTATGGGGCTGCATGGGACATGGCGTTAGCCGATACCACCCCAGCACCAACGAATGGCGTGATTATGAAGGCTTTTTTCAGGAAAAATCCGATTTTCCCGTCATCTGGTATGGTATGGAAGACCGCAAGGGCAATATTTGGTTTGGTTCGAAAAAAGAGGGCCTCTATCGGTACGACCCCAAATCAGACCGCATGGTGCAGGCTTTGTTCAAAAAAGAATATGCCAGGGTTCAGAACCGCATCAGCGTGATGTACATGACCGAGGATGCCAGTGGCCGGATTTGGATGGCGGGCACCAGCAGTGGCCTCCTACGCTATGACCCTGTAAGTAGTGAATCCCGCAGTTTTACCTACAGTGACACCGAGCCTTACGAGGGTTGCCGTACGGTGGCCATTGGCCACAATGGCAAAGTCTATGCTGGCTTCCATGATGTGTTGTTGGAACTGGACCAAGAGGGGAAGGAACTGCGCCGCTTCACCTCGGAAAACGGCATAGGCGGAAAAATCGTGTTCCTAGAAACAGATAAGCTGGGTCGGATTTGGTTCACCACCGATTACCTGCTCCATTGCTTCGACCCCAAGACCGATAAGTTCACCTATTATGGTAGGGAAGACGGCCTGTTCAGCAATACCATGACCGATGCCCTCAGCGTCACCCACGACGGCGAGTTTTTCATCGGTTTTCAAAATGCCTTCAACTATTTTTACCCAGAGCGCCTTCGGCAAAACACCACGCCGCCCCCTGTGGCCATCACCAGCATGAAGGTCATGGACAAGGAGCGCAAGGCCAATGTCCGCAAGGTCTTCACGTTCGACCTCGGCCTTTTTTCCTCCAAATTGGAGCGGGTTCAATACGATACCTTCTTGTCCATCAATCCCGGTGAGGACATCTTCACCATCGAGTTTGCCGCCCTCAACTTCAACCAGCCGCAGCGGAACCGCTACGCCTATATGCTGGAGGGCTTCAACCGGGAGTGGATTTACACCAATCGCCCCATTGCCACATTCACCAACTTGGACGGCGGAACTTACACTTTCCGGGTCAAGGCTGCCAACAACGACGGGGTGTGGAACGAAACCGGGGCTTATATTCAGGTGCGGGTGAAGCCGCCCTTCACCAAGAGTTTAAAGTTCAAGTTACTGCTGGCTGCCATCCTTGGCCTGTTGACCTTCGGCTTTTTCAAGTACCGTGAGTACCAGCGCCGCCGCCTCGACCGATTCCGGGAGGGACTTGCCCGTGACCTGCACGACGAGATGGGCAGTACCCTCAGCAGCATCCGTTTTTTCAGTGAGTTTGCTGCGCAACAAGTGGGCGATGCCAAGCCGGAGGTGAAGCCCATCATGGAGCGCATCAGCCAGAGCGCCAGCACCCTCGGCGAGTCCATGCAAGACATCATCTGGGCCATGAAGGCAAAAAACGACCGCCTCGAAGACCTCGGTGCCCGCATGACCGAGTTCGGCCTGCGGCTGCTGGAGGCCAAGGGCGTCCATTTCCGCTCGGAGGTGGACGAGAGCTTCTCCGGTACCCAACTCAGCCCTGAGCAGCGCCGCAACGTCTATCTCATCTTCAAGGAAGCCGTGAACAACATTGCCAAGTATGCCGAGGCAACGGAGGTGCTGCTCTCACTCACCGTGCGCCGGGGCTTTTTGTTCCTGAAAATCGAGGACAACGGCAAAGGATTTCAACTTGACGAAAGTGGTGAGGCCAAGTCGGTGAGTGGCGGAGGCAACGGCCTGAACAATATCCGACAGCGGGCTGCCGACATCAAGGGGAGGCTGGACATCCTTTCGGAACCGGGGAAGGGGACGAAGGTGGAGGTTAAGGTGAAGCTTTGATTTTCACCTTTTCATGCTATTTTTAAAAATGACTTTAATACAGACCTTTGCCACATGGAAAACAAGATTCGCATACTCCTTTACGAAGACAATCGTGACCTGCGGGAAGGAATGACCTTCCTGCTACAGGCCACGCCCGGCCTGCAACTCGTGGGCGCATTCCCCGATACCAGCAACCTCGAAATGCAAGTGCCCGGCCTCAAACCCGACGTGGTGCTGATGGATATTGATATGCCGGGCCGAACGGGCATCGAAGCCACGCCAGTGTTGAAGGCCCTACGGCCCGAGACGCAGGTACTCATGCTCACCGTCTTTGAGGATGAAGACCGCATCTTCCAGGCCATCCGCAATGGTGCTTCTGGCTACCTGCTCAAGCGCACCTCGCCCACCGAAATCATCGCTGCCATCCACGATGTGCACGCTGGCGGTTCACCCATGACCTCCAGCATCGCCCGGCGGGTGCTCTTCTTCTTTCAGCAGGAGCAGCCCGTTGCGAAATCGAGGGACTACGACCTCTCCCCACGGGAACAGGACATCCTGAAAAGCCTCGTCAAGGGATTCTCTTACAAGCTGATTGCCGACGAGCATTTCATCAGCATTGACACGGTGCGCTCGCATATCCGGCACATCTACGAAAAATTGCAAGTCAATTCCAAAACGGAAGCGGTGTTGAAGGCGTTGAAGGAAAAAATTGTCTGACGCCCAAAGCAACGCTTGGTTTTATATTTTTCACCTTTCACCTTTCATTTCCTCATGTTAAAAACAATCACATTTTCCGCAACCTTCCTTTTCTTGGCTTTCCTTACGGTACAATGCACCAATACCGAGAGCAAGCCAAAGGACGACCCCACTGTACAGAACCCCTCTGAGCTTCCAAAAACCGAGGCGGACGACATCAAACGGGGAGAATACCTCGTGCAAATCCTTGGCTGCAACGACTGCCATTCACCTAAAGTCATGACGGAAAAAGGCCCGGTTCCCGACCCGAATCGCATGCTTTCCGGCCACCCCGCCGATGAGCAGTTGGCACCCATTGCCGACAAGGGCATCCTAAAAGGCTACGCCCTGTTCAACATGAGCTTGACCGCTGCGGTAGGCCCGTGGGGCACCAACTTCGCCGCCAACCTTACCCCCGATGACACTGGCCTCGGCAACTGGACGCTCGAACAGTTCGGCAAGGCGCTACGTGAAGGCAAGTGGAAGGGCATGGATGGCAATCGGATGCTGAACCCGCCCATGCCTTGGCAGAACTATGTCAACATGTCGGACGATGATTTGTCGGCCATTTTTGCCTACCTGAAATCCATTCCACCGGTGAAGAACGTGGTGCCAGCGCCCGTGCCACCTGCTAGTTAAGTTGTTGCGAAGCAGTAACTATTTAGGAGGGTGTGGGAGGAGAAGGAAAAAATTTCATTTTTTCTTTCTCCTCCCACATTTTGGGGTGTTTTTTGGGATAAATCGAAAAATTATCCCAAACCCCCCCCCTGCTAAGTAGTTATGCGAAGCAATATAATTTGAGGAGGAAGGGCTGCCGATTTCGGTGGCCCTTCCTCGTTTTACGATGGCCCAATTCATCCATAAATGTGATATTTTGCCAGCATTCACTGCACGTTTAACATGAACGTGCGATTTCCTGCTGCCTGTGCCTGCTCCCATCTTTGCGGAATCAAAATCAAATCACCCTCACGGTTTTTTATGACTAAAAATCAATGTCAAATCAAATGAAAACGACCCTCGCAATCCTTTTTTCCCTGCTTTGCGGAGCAATGGCTGCACAAAGCACCCTCGGCCTCCAATACGGCTACCACCATCTTCAGCGCCAAGACCTGACCTTCTCCCCGCTCACCTTCAGCGGCGCAGCACCGCTCAACCTCGGCTTGGTTTATGGCAAAACAGGCGCTAACAGCTTTTTCGCTGCGGGCCTGCATGTCACGGGCTTCCAGGCCCGTTCCACCGATGCTTTCGAATATACAAGCCGGGGCGATGCAAAACCCAAGACCGTCCCCGCCAGCAGCTTCTGGCAGATAGACCTGAATTTCCAGTATTTGAGACGGTTGAAAATCAAGGATGAGCAGCTTGCCATTTTTGCAGGGTTGGCTTTGGACAACCAGGTTGCAGCCCTGTTTTACGAGTTTGGTGAGTATGGGGCCTTCGGCTACACGACCGTGGCCTCCCTTGCCCCGGCGGTAGCGGTAAATTGGCAGCTGAGCGAAAAGAACATGCTGAACTTCACTGCGAACCTGCCCGTCCTGAGTTGGGTAGCCCGCTCTCCTTACGCCATCAACGACGACGATTTTATCGAGCGCCAAAGCTCGCACCGGGGATTGGAAACCCTGCTCCGCCTATCTGCTGACGGCGAACTGGCCAGCTTCGGCAACTTGCAAAGGCTGGCTTTTGCTGCCCAATTTCAACGAAAACTGAGCGAGCGCTGGACGGCCAACCTTGGCTATGACTTTGCGTTGCTGCGCTCCCAAAAGCCGCACCATTTGACCGCCATTGAAAATGGGGTTTCATTGGGTATTGCCTGCAGGTTTTAAAACATTGATCACCAACCGTCCTTAAATCAACCTATATGAAAAATCTTCTGTTTTTGCTACTCTTGGCGACCTGTCTTGGCTGCCAAAAAGAAATCTTCGAACCAGAACCCGCCACGGATGCCCCGGCGGTCTTCGATTATACCCTCGAAACCTTCCGCTCGTGGTACGCCCCGACCGAGGAACGCAATATTGACTGGGACTTCCTGCAACAAGCCTATGCCCCGTTGCTCACCAAGGAATCCACTGACGATGAGCTGTTTACGGTGCTGACGGACCTGCTCGCCAATTTGGACGACACCCACGTTTCAATCACGGCCCCCGGCAAGGAACTGTTCTTTGCCAACAAATACTACCGGGAGCGCACGGACGACGCCCTGTTCGACACGGCAATCATCGAGACGAACTACCTCCTGCCCGGCTTCACAAAAGGCCCGGACGAAGCGGACTACACCTATGGCCTGCTCCGCCCCGACATTGGCTACCTCTGGCTTGGCCATGTCGGTGCAAACTGGACGAAACTGGAAGCGGCCATGAAACAAGCCGACCTGAAGGGCTTCGTGCTAGACCTTCGCCACAACGAGGGCGGCGATTTCACGTTTGCCCTACAAGCCTTGCAAAAGCTGAATCCAACACAAAAAACAGTCTTCCGTAGCCGTACCAAAAACGGCCCCAAGCCCGACGATTTCACCGACTGGTACACTTGGCATTTGGAGGGCGGCGGCACTTCGTCCAATCACCCCATTGTGGTGCTGACCGACCGCTACACGGTGAGCGCCTGCGAGCGTGCAGTGATGGCCTTGCGCCAAATGGACGGCGTGACCATCATCGGCGATACCACCAACGGCTCGGTATCCACCACCGTTGCAAGACAACTGCCCAATGGCTGGGGATATCGTGTCGCCACCCAGGACGTGGAGGCTCCCGACGGCAACATCTATGAGGGCAAGGGTATCCCGCCCGATGTTTTCATCCAAAACAGCATAACTGATATAGCGGCTGGCAAGGATAAAGTGCTGGAGCAGGCTATTATGCTATTGCAATGATGTACAGTTTAAAATAGGCATTTACCGCACATTTTTTTTATTTAAAAAGGCGGGGGCATAAAAAATGCTTCCGCCTTTTTATTTTATGGATGAGCAGCGGTTTTAACTGCGAATTTGATTTATTTTTGAGCGATTAAATGGCGTGTTTAAACCATTGAATAAACCTTCAAATGAAAAACTGGACAATACAACTTGATGAGATTACCGGGCAATTCAAGGCCGATTTTGGCAAGCTGAGCTTAGCCGAATTGAACTGGAAACCCAATCCCCAAACATGGAGCATCGCCCAAAATATGGAGCATTTGATTGTTATATAGCTCACGCCGCCAAATCTTGGACATGGTTGATTAGGGTTTATGAGGTTGATAAGGGTTGATAATCAACCTCATAAACCTTTATCAACCCTTATCAACCATACTACCCATGCACAAAACTTGGCGGCTTGCAGTATAAACGAGACCTATTATCCGGTAATAAAAGCACTGGAAAATGGGACATATAAACCTCCCTTCATTGCCAAAATAGGCTTCTTGGTTGCCTTCCTTGGAAAAACGGTACTTGATGCCGTGAAGCCTGACCGCAAAAAGAAAATGAAGACCTTCCCGATTTGGGAGCCTACCACCGGGCGGGTCGAGGGCGACATCCTCCAGCGTTTTGAAACGCACCAAGCGGAACTGAAAACGTTAATTGAGCGGTCGAAGGATTTTGCTGCCAAAGGGGCCGTCATCTCCTCGCCCGCCAACAGGAACATCGTCTATAAGCTCGAAACGGCTTTCGACATCATCGTTACCCACGAACAGCGGCATTTGGAACAGGCAAGGGAGGTTTTTGCCTTGTCAAAGCATGGTTTAGCAACAGGGTGAGACGCAGGTTTTGCGTAGCAAAATAGGCGTTTCACGCCAAAAAAAAAGACGGCGGTTGGCAGTTCATCTGCCAACCGCCGCCTTTTTTTTGGGTGAAATACTGGCCTTAATTGGCTCTCACCAATCAAGGGTTATTATCCAACTTTCCCTCCTCATGTTTGATGGCAGGCACCGTCTGCAAATAAGCCCAAATGGCTTTCGCCTCCTCGTCCGTAAGGGCAGTAAAAGGCGTCATCGGGAAACGCATGGCAGGCCCTTGTGGCCGGATACCCGTTTTGATGGCCTTCACGAACTGCTCCTCCGTCCAGTTGCCGATACCGGTTTCCTTGTCGGGTGTGATGTTGAGGCTGAGGATGGGCTTGCTTTCCTCGTCCAGCAGCTCGTTGCCACCGCTAAGGTAGCCCGGTGTTTTTTCAGGGAACTCCGAGTTGATGTTCATGAAACTGGGGCTGTGGCAACCGTAGCAGTCCAGTTTGGCGGTTACGAGGTACTTGCCGAGCGCCACGGCGTTGTCTGTGGGCGGGTCGGGGATGGCTTGGGTGGGGTAGGGTTTTGGCTTCATCACGGTACGGCAAAGCAGTTTGGCCACAAAAGATGACTGTGCGGCTGGCTGGGCGACATCGCTCGGGGCAAGTTCCGGTGCATCGGAGCGCAGGTAGGCGATGATGTTTTGGATGTCCGTGTCGCTCAGTTGGGTGAACTGTGGCATGAACGGCACGAAATCGCCGTCATTTTGGATACCCGTGCGAAGCAAATAGGCCAGTTCTGCATTGGTGTAGCGGCCGCTGCCGTATTTCGCATGGCTGGTGATATTGGCCGACCATGCCTTGCCGAACATGGCTGGAATTTCAGGTAGGTATTTACCTTCCAGCTTGCCGCTTTGAGCCATGTGGCAGTTGTTGCAGACCAACGAAAAGGTGCGCCTGCCTTCGGCAATCATCGTGCTGTCGGCCTTGAACGCAGGGTAATCGGGCACCACGACCTCGTATTTTGGCAGTGGGCTGGAGTTGATATAAGCTGCGCCGATGGCAAGCAAAAGGACGATGGAACCGAGCACATACCCGGCGATTTTCAATGCTTTTTTCATGATTAAATTGTTTTCAAATGGTGAATAGCCCGCCAGCAACAAGCCTTGCTGCGCAAGCAGTTTTCTTGCTTTTCGGACCAATTGCGGCGTAAAATCAAACTTGGATGTTGCCCTCAAAAATCTACGTCGAGCAGTGCCTGCACCTGCCGCTCGTTCATGCTGTCGGGCACAAGGCGGAAGGCGAAATTTCGGAAGCCCACGGCCAGTGGGTTTTCCAGTTGAGCGATTTTACCGAGCGACCAGGAACGGTTCACGATGAGGGCCGTCCGCTTCAACCGCTTTTGCTCAAATACCTTGAAAGCCGCTTCCATGTCCGCTGCTCCTGCCAAAGTCTTGCCCAGTATCGCAGCCCCTTCGATGGCTTGACAGGCCCCTTGGCCCATGTTTGGGGTGGTGGCGTGGGCGGCATCGCCGAGGAGCAGCACCCGGTTGAAGGCAAAGCGGTGCACGGGCGGGAAGTCAATGATGTCGTTCCAAAGAATCTTCTTGGGGTCGGTCATGGCGATGATGTCGTGAATGGGGGCATGCAAATCGCCGAAAGTGTCGAGGAGTTCTTTTTTGCCGAAGGCAGCAAAACGGGCATCCTTTGGCGTAGCGGCGTTCAGGCAGGCGAACCAGTAAATACGCTCTTCTGTGAGCGGCACAATGCCAAAGCGCTTGCCGAGGCCCCAGGTTTCGGAAGCGCCCGTCAGTTTCAGACTCAGACTTTCCAAGTTTTTGAGACTTGGAAAGTCTTGGGTTGCCACCTCCGCCACCCCCCGCCAGCAAGTATAGCCAGCGTAGCGGATTTTGCTTTGCGGCAGCAATTTTTCCCTGAAAACGGAATGGATGCCGTCAGTGGCGATGACGTAGTCCGTGCGGGTCTCACTGCCATCGGCAAAGCGGATATGGACGCCCTCGCCGTCTTGCCGGAAGTCCCAGACCTTCTTGTTCAGCCGGACGGGCAGGCCAAAGATTTGCGCCAGCAAGACCCGCTGCAAATCGGCCCGGTGCACGGCGAAATTGCTCACCGTCTGCAAGTTGCGGTTGATGGCCAGGTTGTCGCTCTTGGTGATGACCCGCCCCGTGCCGTCGAGGATTTCAAAATGCTCCAGCACGTTGCTGACGGCCAGCACTTCGTTCTTCACGCCGATTTGCTCAAAGGCCATGACGGCATTGGCACCAAGCGCCAAACCTGCGCCAACGGCCTTCAGTTCGGGGCTGGCCTCGAAGATTTCAAGTTCGAGGTCGGGCCGGTATTTGCGGAGCGCAATGGCCGTGGTCAAGCCAGCGATGCCTGCGCCTATGATGCTGATTTTCATGTTAATAACTGGTGTTGGATTCAAGATAAGGCAACGGGGCACGCTCAAATTTCTTGTCTTTCCCAAGCAGCTTGCCCAACTGCACCACGATTGGAAATGCTTTTTTCACAAATGAAGGTATGCTAAGCATATCGAACTCGCTACGGTACCTGTTCAAAAGCCAGGCAGCGTCGAAAATATGGGGCCGCTCGCTTTTGTTTTCCTTCATGGACCTGAAAATTTCAGTAATGAAATACTCAAAATTCAGCGCTGGGGAAACCGTGGCCTTGCAGTGCAGTTGGTTGGTGCCTGCATTCCAAAAGCGGTGGGGGACGCCTGCTTTGAAGATAACCGTAGCGCCTGCTTCATGATATTTTACCCCCTCTCCCATGATTTCAGTGGCCAGCCTGCCGCTTATTACGGTGAACGTTTCATCTTGCAGGTGATGGACGTGCATGGGCGGCCCCGAATTTGGCGCAACGAAACTTTCACCTTCCAGATAGTCACCTTGGGGGCCTTTCACCAAACGGTTAAATACAAGCCGTTCGCCCTTTCCGTTTTCGATGATGTGCGGATGTTGGTATTCCATGATTGATGGTTTAAAAGTTGGTGAGTCAGGATTACTAAACCTCGACGGTTTAGTAATCCTTCGCCTCCCTTTTTGATTCGATGGCGTTGATTTTAACGGGTTTGATAGGTTTGCATCGTTTGCACATAATTCGCTTCCCACTGTGCCGCCTCCTGCGTCAGCTCCCTTGATTTTTGGCTCAGTTCCAATGTAATGCCCAGCAGGCGCATTTCAAAAGTCACCAGTGGCTGCTCGGTGTTCGTGCCATCCATCATGTCCTTGACGGAGGTGCCGCCGTGGATTTTCTTGCCGTTTTTTTTCACGAAATTGAGGTACTCCGAAACGATGGCTTGGTAGCGGTTGGCGACTTCTTCGAGCGCAGCCATTTGCTGTTCCAACTCCTGTTGAGCTTGCTCCCGGTGCTGTTTGGCTTCGGCTTTGCGGAGCACGGCTACCTGCGCTGGGTCGTGGTCACGCCCATATTCGCCAAGCTCGACCATCGGGATGGCCTTGTAGCGTTTGCCTGCGTCCAATGAAATGGCTTCATGGCTGTTGCCCTGCTGCGCAATGTCGGTCAGCCACTGGTCGAAATCGGCGGAGACATCGGCCATTTGCTGTTGCAATGCGGCGATTTTAAGCTGAACCTCCTGTGCAAAGCGGATTCGGTCGGCCTGCAATTGCTGGTTGGCCGTCTGTGCTTGCTGCGCTTTCACCTGCTGTGGGGTGGTGGTGGCGGGCTGGTCGTTGGCCATGTATTTGCGCAGCTCGGCTTCCTTTTCAGCCTCGCTCATTTTCTCGAATTGCTTGGCATAAACGGGGTCGCTGATGATTTTTTGGTACAGCGCCGTCATGCCCGCCGATTGGACGCCATTGGCGGCGAAAGGGTCGGCCATGTATGCTGCAGCGGACTTTTGGGCGGCAGCTTTGGCCTCGGCCTCGCTCATCTTGCTGACCTTTTCGTAGCCGCCCATGCCCGCCACGATGGGGTTGCTGTTGGCCATGACTGTGGCCTCTTGGCGGTAATCGGCCTCGGTAGCGTGCGTCATTTTTTGCTGCGCAAATGCTTTGTACTCGTCAATGCGGTGGTTCACCTTGTCCTCAAAAGGAAGGTAGTGGCGGTCGAGGGCCGAGCGGTCGGGCTGGGTGGGGTGGTTGCCGGCCCGTTTCATGGCCTCGTCCGTGTTGCGGGGCAAGCCCGGCACTTGCTCGATGAAGGCGCTGATGTCGGTGGTGCCGATGATGCTGTGCTGGGCCGTGAGCAGGAAGGCCCGCACGAGCAGCATGGCGATGATGGTTACTTTAATGGCGAAAGATGAGGAATTCGTTTTCATTTGGAAGTGATTTAGGTTTCGGGTTTTCAAGGGGTTTCAGGTTTCAGGGGTTTCAGGTTTCAGGGGGTTTCAGAGCTTGTCCCGATTTTTCGGGGTTTCAGGTTTCAGGGTCGGTTTGGTTTGATGGGGCAAAGGTGGGGGTATTGGTGACGGTCTTGGAATCGCACGTTCATGTGAAAACCGATTGAACTCCAAGTATTTCCTCACCAGTTTGGATGAGTTGCCCCGCCCTTGCGGGTTTTGATGGGGCAAAAATGTGGGGTTGGTGCAGGCCCTACAATCGCCATTGTGACGAATTGTCGAAAACGGGGAATGAACTGAGGCCCTGGTTGCAGGCTTCCAATTGAATTTAATCATGGCCCGCCCTGACAAAGCCCACCTGCCATTGTTTTAATCCTGCCATTTTTACGACATCGAAGCCCCAATTTCCAAATTCAACCGAATTCCCAATTTAAACTATTCCATCATGGCACTCAACTTCCTAAATACGTTCAGAAAGCCGAGGAATTCATCGGCGAAGTAGCCTTTGAATTGGGCGATCCTACCGACAAGATTAAAGCCGCACGAGTCCTGCGGGCCGTGCTCCATGCCTTCCGTGACTGGGTGACGCCCGCCGAGTCGCTGCAACTGATTGCGCAACTGCCCATGTTCATCAAAGCCCTCTATGTGGACGGCTGGAAAATAAAGGGTGGCAGCGAACGGATGCGCCACTTGGGCGATTTCATCGAAACCATGCGGGAGGCCGACGACGTCCGCAACAATGGCGACTTCGTGACGGACTTCGAGGCCAAGGAAGCCATTCAAGCCGTCTTCCGGGTGCTGAAAAACCACGTATCGGAGGGCGAGGTACACGATATTATCGCCGTGCTGCCGGGTGAGATGAAGGGGGTGTTTGCGATGGCGTGAAGGGGGCAATCTAGGCGGTACTCGAAGTTGCCGCCTAGATTTGACTAATTTTCATCGCCCAATAATGATTAATGGGAACGAGGCCTGGAATCCCATTCCATTCCTCACCAAAAGCTGCCAGGTGCCGCTCACCTTACCCGCTACCTGCTCCTGAATGGCTTCGCCTGATAAGATCCGGGTGGTTTCATGGCGTTTTCCATCAGGGCCAATCCAGGTGACTTCCAGGGCTTCTTGGGCGGTGTTGCGGAGCAGTACCTTCTCCGTTGCAGGATTGGGGTATATGCTGAGACCCATGCCAGCATCATGCTCCTCAACAGCCGAGGCAACATCCAGCACCGTATAATCGAATTTGACAATTGCACTGTCGGCAGTGTTGGCGATGGGGAACAGCTTAAAGGTGGCCACCAAGTTGCCGGCCGTATTGTTGGGGTGCAAATGCAGCAGGAACTTATCGGTAAAATTCGCACTGGGAGTAAGCACGAAATCGGCGCTGTCAAGGTCATTGGCGGGGGTGTGGTAATTGTTGGGGTCTTGTACGGCAATCGTCCAATTGTTAAAATCACCGCCACCATGGCCACTCGCTCCAGCTACCACCGATGTTTTCACCCAGCGCATGTGCAGGGTGTCGCTCGTCAGGTTTTCCAGCGCTGTGAAGTTGTACAATACGAAAGTGGTCTTGGGCTTTTCGGCATAGACAATGCTGGGCGAAAGGGAGAAACTGGTTTGTGAATACAGGGCATTTCCTGTGAAGACCATCAAAACGGGCAAGGTCAACGGGTACAAATACTTCATGCAGCAATGATTTTGGGGCAAAGATAGGGCTTGCAGCGGGTGTGGCGTTCGTGTTTGAAATAAAGCTGGATTATAAAAGATTGCCAGGCCTGTTACCAGCCCCGTCGCTGACTTCGCTCTTCCCTTGCGACAATGGTCTCTTTGATTTTGTTGGCGACGGCCTTCCATACTTTGCTGCGGTGCGGGTGACGAACTACGGGCTGGGCATCTTTCGGTAAAACCTGAATCTTGCGCAGCGGCGTTTCCTCATACATACAATCATCAACCACGATGCCAATCATAAGCGCATCACCGGACTCGTGGCGTTGAATGGCCCGACTGAACTCTATGTCGTAAATAAAATTGGACTTAAAAAAATCTGCCGTTAGCATCAGCACGATGACATTGGCCTCGGAGAGGTGGCGCAGGATTTCGTCGTTCCAGTCGTCGCCGGGCAGGATGTAGCGGTCATCCCAGACTTTCCAGCCATTGCGCTCTAGCGGTCTTATCATCGTGCGAAATTCATCCTTGAATTTTTCGTTTTTATGGGAATAAGAAATGAAAATACGGGGTGTATCAGGAAAGTCTAGTCCTTCCAAGATTTGAGTTGGATCGATTTTTTTTAGTGTTCCTTTCTCGCAAACCATATTGGCATCCAATTTTTTGTAATTTTCCAAATCTTTTAACTTAAACATTGTTGCTCCAGCCTTGTCAGCGCAATCGATGCAATTGCATGCTACTAGTTCCTCATGTTTTAACCCTTGGAATTTTGCGTGGATGTTGAGCAGTGCTTTGCGGATCTCGTCGAGACGGCGTTGTCGTTCTGGACCAACAACCTTGATGTTTATTTGCTTTAATAGTGGATCTTCAATTATTTCTGCCAGAGCTTCCTCCTCCCATTGAAGAGTTACTCCTCTCCTCCAAACATATTTTGAAAGTATATGCCGACTCATACGAGCAATTAAATTTGTAAGTATCCCTGCAGGCATAAATGTATATTGTAGGCAGAAATAGATAGCGTTTTTGGTACTAACTCCAGGTCTTCTTTTTTCTTCAAATGGCAAAAGTTGGGGTGCTATATACTCATCTTTTGTTCCATCGACAAGATAGCACATGTCAAATTGTTGCATAAGTTTTAATAATTGCAAACTATTGCCTTGAAAGCGTTCATCTTTATTCCAGCATTCAGCAAGAATATTCTCTTTGAATTTCCCATCGTTTTTAATTATGCTTTCTGTGTCAAGTGCCCTATAGATTGCATCAACACACCATTGTGGTTCTAATATTATTAAATTTTCTAACCCGAATATTTCAGGATAATAAAGTAATACACCCAAATTGTGTAAAGTCTTAGCCCAAATTTTCATTGAGGCTTCATCTGTCATCCCATTAGATTCGCAGATTTCCTTATACTGTTGCCAAGTTATTCTTTCATCCTTTAAACTGCTCAACTCTTCCCTTATTTGCGTCCAAAATGCAGGAAAAGATTTGCCTAAAACATCTAGTTGAGAAAATTGGAATGAAACTGTCTGTTTCAGTCTTCTAAAAACATCGAAGTCTTTGTCCGCAAGGTCAACTTCGATTGGTTTTTGAACAATAAATGGAAATGCCCTATAAAGTTCTTCGCCAAGTGCTATCTGTCCAGGGCTTTTATCCCTGAGCATTGAATACTAAAAAGGAGGGACAGCTATTCCCAACTCTAATACTGATAATGTTCAACCAATAGTAAAAGTCTGTGTCGTTCTTACGGTTGTCATTGAGTAAAATATAAAGGGTGTCTGGGGATAAGAAGAATTGGTGGGTTGTGTAGTAAAGTGCCTGGCCTCCGAAGTCCCATATGTGGGCTGTATAGCTTTGTGATGCATCACTGTTTTCATTCTGAAATAGTATGGACGTGAGCACGAATGCCCTCGGTTCTCTTGTCGTCAATATTTGGGACAGGATGGGTTGGGTCAAGAAGTTTTTTTATCAAAGTTGTTTTACCACTTTCACCTGCCCCAACTACTACTATTTTAGCTTCATAAAGCTTTTTTTCTCCTTGTTTAGATTTATCTTTGAAGTACCTAAGAATTGCATCATTACCTTGTTGGGCAATCTCAGTTGGAGGGTTTGTAAGTGGGCAGTGAAGGAAATCTAGTCTGTTGTTTTCTCCAACAACACCTTTTAAAGTAACTTTTGCTCCACTTTTAATGAGTTGAACTAATGGTCCTAAATCACTAACTTGAGTATTTGAACAGTAAAGTTCTCTCAAGTGTCCTAATTTAGCCAAAGGTGTCAAGTCATTTATTTTTGTGTTAAACAAATAAAGTTCTTCTAGCCTTGATAGATGCTTTAGAGGGGTTAAGTCTGAAACGAGCGTGTTAGGTATGTCTAACCTTCTCAAGTTTAGCAAATTAGATAGAGGGCTTAAATCTTCTAATGGTGTTTTGTAAAAATGAAGTTCTTGCAATTTCAGCAGTCCAGAAATAGGCGATAAATTGCTCACATTCGTTAACTCACATTTCAATTTATGCAAATTAACCAATGTAGAAATAGGGGTTAAATCGACTAGTTTACGATTTCTGCTTAAATGCAACTCATTTAACCACACACATTCGCTCAACTCATGAGGGAGGCCAATGAGGTCTAAATCACTCAGGTTTAAACTGTTTTTTTTTGTCGTTTTATTTTCAGCGATGATTCGCAAAGCTTCTTGTAACATATTATTAATATTAAGTCAAAAATCTAATGCGAAGTTAGTGGAAATGTTTGAATCACAACTGTTTCGGATAAAAGTGATAATCAGTTTGTAGTATTACTTTACGTGCCGACCTCCAATCCGTCCCATCCGAGATTCAGCCCCACAACCCAAAAAATCCAAAATTCCCCCTACCTTCCCCGCCAAATCCATCCTCATGCAGCGCAGACCCTTCCTCAAATCCACGGCATTGGCCGGGTTCTCCATCCTCGCAGGCGCTTGGCGAACAACCGGGCGGAACGACCTCGTCTTCGGCCAAAACGAACGCCAGTACACCCTCGACCAGGCATGGGCCAAGGCCACGCCCGCCAGCTTGCCCGTGAAGGATTGCCATGAAATGGTGCAGACCACCGAGGGCCATATCCTGCTGCTCACCAACGAGACCCGCAACAACCTCATCGCCTTCGATAAATCGGGTAAAGTGGTGAGCGCCACCTGCAATGCGTTCCCCGGTGGCCACGGCCTTAGCCTGGCAGGGGAGGGGAGCGACCAAGTGCTGTTCGTGACCGATACGGAACTGAACCAAGTGTTCAAGACCGACCTCCTAGGCCGCAGCATCCAATCGTGGACAGCGCCCATGGACGCAGGGCTGTACACCGACCCCAAGCAGTTCGTACCGACGGAGACGGCGGTGCTGCCCAATGGCGAGTGCTACGTGGCAGACGGCTACGGCCAGCAGTTCGTGCTGCACTATGGCGCTGATGGCCATTTGAAAAACAGCTTCGGGGGCCGTGGCGAGGGCGATGCCCACCTCGACAACGCCCACGGCATCTGCGTGGACAACCGGGGCAGTACCCCAACCCTGCTCGTCACCGACCGCACCCGATGCTGCTTCAAGCGGTTCTCGCTACAGGGCGAGTATTTGGAGAAAATCGAGCTGCCGGGCGCTTGCGTTTGCAGGCCAGTCATCAAGGGCGACTACCTCTATGCCGCCGTGCTGCGCTCGCCACACATGGGCACGGAAGGCACGGGCTTCGTCATCATTTTGAACAAGGAAAACAAGGTCGTTTCGGTGGTCGGAGGAGCGGAGGCTGCCTATGGCCTGGACGGCAAGCTGCTGCCGTTTTACCAGACCGTGAAGCTGTTCCAGCACCCGCATGATGTGTTGGTGGACGACGAGGAAAACCTCTACGTCTGCCAGTGGAATTCGGGGCAGGTGTATCCGTTTAAGTTTAACTTGGTCAAATAATGCTATGGATAGGACTGACCTGAACGCCGTTGAGGTGACGCCTACAAATGGCCGTCACAACTGTGCTAATTTGCAGGATTTAAAAGGCCATTTGCAGGTGTCGCCTCAACTCATCTGCACCATCGCCTTCATTTTCCTTTTGCTGGCCTTCGGCCAACTGGCAGCCCAACAGCCCCTCCAACTGGCACCCCCGCAGACTCCCAGCACCCGGTTGTTTGCAAAGCCGGACCAAACCATTGCCTTCGACTTCCGGCTGACGGAGGCCGAAATCCGCTACACCACCGATGGCAGCGAGCCGACAGCCTTCTCGCCCGTTTACGCCAACCCATTGCGCAGCAAGGGCTTGAAAACCGTAAAGGCCAAGTCGTTCAAGCTGGGATTTGAGCCATCAGCCACTGCCACCGTGCAATTGGTGCCGCTGGGCGAGGTCAGGGTGGACAGTGCCGCCATTGCGCCAGCCCCAAAAAAATACGTGGCCAATGGCTGGAAAAGCCTCTGCGACGGCGTCTTGGGCGACGATAATTTCCATGCGAACTGGTTGGGCTTCGATGAAAAATCGGTGGAGCTAAAGCTGTTTTTTTTCAGAAAACGGAAGGTGTCTAGATTGGACATCGGCTACCTGCAGCACCAAGGCGCTTGGATTTTCGGCCCAGCCGAGGTGCAGGTTTTCGATGGAAAAGGGCGACTACTGGCCAGCCAAGTTATCGCAGACGCTGTGAAGGAACAGGTGCCAGCGGTTGGGTTTATTGCATTGCCGTTGCCGAAAGGTCGGTATAAGGCACTGACCATCAAATTGAAGGGCTTGCCCGCCCTGCCGGACTGGCATCCGGGCAAGGGGGCTACGGGGTGGGTTTTCTTGGATGAGGTGGTGGTGTATCAATAAGCCGGGGGTCACTCCACCTTCCCCGTCACCGTCCGTTCGCTCACCCCGTTCTCGTTCACCGACTCAATGGCAAAATAATAGGTCTTTTTTAAATCCATCGCCTTGAACCAATATTCGTTGAAATCATAAATCAGGACACTATTATAGAGCTTATCGGGGGCAGTGCCATAATAGAGGTTATAAGCAAATGCATTGTCCACGGGGCTCCATTTGATATAGGCGCTGCGCTTGTCCTTTTCGGTGCGCAGCACGATAAAGTCCTTGACCTTGTTGGGCTTTTCGCCGTTGCCATTGCCGAAGATACGCAGGCCGCTGATGGCGAATTTGCCCGTCGGCATGTGGATGTTCATCAGTTTAATATAGCGGGTATTAATGGGTTTATTTAATTCCACATAATCGTGCGGCACGTCGGTTTTGTTTTTGCTTTTATCCACCAATAATTCCCATTTCTTGCCGTCGGTGGAGTGGTAGAGTTCATATTGGTGGTAAATACCCGTCTGTTTCCCCAAGAACTCAGCGTCTTGGTCGGCATAGTTGATTTGTATGGCGTGTACGGTACTGATTTGCCCCAAATCGGTTTGCAGCCATTCGCCCTTGTCGGCGGTCTTGGCGCTCCAGTAGGTTTTAATGCTTTCGTCCACGGCATTGTTGGCGGTATAGCTGCCAAGGGTGCTGCTCACGGTCACGGGCTTTTTATAGTTTAATAGCCACCAGTCGGGGCGGGAGGCTGCGTCGGGCTTTGCTCCCCCTTTAGGGGGCAGGGGGGCTGCGGTGGGCAGGTACATCGGGTAGTCGCCGAAATGGGCATTGCACCACATCATATCGTCCCCGTCGAAGCCAGCGGGCCAGATGCCGATGCGGCGCTCCCAGGTGTTTTTCACGCAGACGACCGTGGTGCTCACGTGCCAGTAGCGGCCTTGGTTATCTTGAAAGGTGGCACCGTGCCCAGCGCCCCGGTTGAAGCCGCCCATCTTGCTGCTGAGGGGGTCGCTCTGAGGCGTGAAGGGCTGGAAATTGAAGAGCGGCCCGTTGCCGACCACCACACCGTCAGAGTAGCCGCTGAACTCGGTGCCCGGTGCGCCGTATTGGAAATAGTATTTGCCGTTGTGCTTCGTCATCCAGGCGCCCTCGGCGAAGGGGTCGAGAAAGGTGTTGTCCATGTGCTCGCCGAAGCGGTGCCAGCCGTAGCGCCATTGTTCCAGGAAGTACATCGGGGTGCGGGTGCCTTTTGGCCGGAAGGTCTTTCGGTCGAGTTCCACGCCGTACATCGGCCAGGAATTGCTGCTGCCGTTGTACATATAGAAGCGGCCGTCGTCGTCGGTGAAAAAAGCGGGGTCCCAGCCGCCGATTTCGAAGCTGTCCACCAGCACGAACCACTTGTTGCCCTTGGGGTCGGTGCTGCCCCATAGCGAGAAGTCGGAGGTGTAGGTGCTGCCGAAGACCACCATCGTATCGCCGATGATGCCGACGCCGGGGGCGCAGAGGTCGTCCTTGGTCTTGTTGTTCCAAGGCCGCAGGAAGCGCCGCTCGTGGAAGGTCCAGTTGAGCAGGTCGGGGCTGTGCCAGTAGCCGTGCTGGTTGGTGCTGAACAGGTAGAAATCGCCCTTGTAGTTGACGATGACGGGGTCGGCGGTGGCCCGGTGGCGGCCCCATGCGCTGAAGCTCTCGTAGGGGGTGTAGCCGTAGTCGAGGTTGGTGGGGTTGCAGTAGGTTTTTTGCTGGGCAAACGAGTGGGTGAAGCTTGCGAGGCACAGGAGGAGGAGGAGGAGTTTCATGGTGCAATGTTTTTTAACACGGAGATTTGGAGGGCACGAAGGTACACGGAGGATGGGGAATAGTTGGTGGAAGTTGGGGCCAGATTTCCGAAATCTTCAAGATTTCGGAAATCTTCCGGCAGGAGCAGGCCCTTGTTTAATTTCTATGAATTGGTCGAATTCTATTTCAGAATTCCAACAAATCGGGGTTTCTTCGATTATACCAAAAATGCAGTAATTGTATCTCGTTTGCAGTAATCCGATATAAAAGGGAAGTCTGTTTTGTGATAACGGCTTTGCGGATAGAGGGCGACTTTTTGGAAGCAGGAAAAGCATAGGATGCTCGGAGATGCCATCCAGTACCTTTTCCGTAGTATCCAAGAGCCTTAGGGCAGCGTCCACGCCGAACGATGTTTCAACATAGTTCAGTAGGTCTGCAAACTCGTCCTTGGTGGCGGGCGACCAATTGATGGGCAGGCTCATTTTGCCTTGTGCAATTTAGCCCGAAACTCCGACATCACCGCCTCGTGCGGAATGCCTTCACCCTCGTCCATTTGCTTGATGGACAACTCAATTCGGCGCTTTTGCGCTTCGGAAAGCTCGTCCCAGAAATCAGCTTCACCTACCGACTTGGGCTGCTGTGTGGCGAACTCCATCAGGCTTTTCAAGGTCTGGAGCAGCCGCTCGTCCGTGATTTTTGCTACTTGCTCAATGAGCCAGATTTTTTCTGCCCGTATATCCATGTTAAGCGATTTTGGTTTGAACAAAGGTAGGGATTCCATAGGAAACGGGAAAGGCATTTTTCGTTTGGATGCACAATGAGATTTGAGGGCGTAGAAAGAACCGAGATTGTTACTTTTGCGTTGCAATTCCGCATTTTAGCAATAATTGAATGATTACGAACATCCACATCGAGAATTTCAAGTCCATCCAGTCGCTCGACCTGGAACTGGGGCGGCTCAATATTTTCATCGGGGCAAACGGCAGCGGCAAGTCGAATATTTTGGAGGCGATAGCGATGGGGAGTGCGGCTATGGAGGATAAGTTGGATGATGAGGGTTTTGGTGAATAGGGGGTGAGAGTGGCCGAATCAAAACTCATGAAATCAGGTTTTGAATTAAGAAATACAATCGCTTCGATTGTCATTGGCATGAAATCAAATAAATCTTCAATTTTATTGGATATAAAGAATAGTGAGGGTAAGATTCAGAATGAATGGAAAGTGTCAAGCAATATAGACGATTTAATTGAAGGATTAACCGATGTAACTAAATCATCTCTCTCTACATATGTTGATAACAAAGAAGAACTAGGGTCGTTTTTAAGAAACAACTTGCTGACCCTGCTGACTAATAAAAAATTTATACCTAAAGAACAAGCAGCTCATCTGCTTTCAACTTCTAATGACAAAGTTTGGGAAGACATTACAAATATTTTTGCGGAACATTTGCTTAGCGATAGTGCTTATAATTCTATTGTGAGGGATTCACTTTCCAAAAGTGAGAAATTCTCGATTTCTTCAACTTCCTCATCTACGCCCCCGAAAACCACTTCCTTCGCCGCTTCGAGGAAGAAGCCGCCATCAAACCCCTTGGCATCAAAGGTGAAGGCTTGTTCAAATTAATCACCATTATCGCCCAAGAATATCCCGAACAATTCAGGGAAATAAAGCAGCATTTAAAACTCATAGACTGGTTCGAAGATTTTGAAATACCGACTGATTTAAGATTTACCGAAAGAAGGATAAAAATCAAAGACCAATACCTCGCCGACGACCTCCAATACTTCGACCAGCGCAGCGCCAACGAGGGCTTTTTGTACCTGCTGTTCTACCTTACGCTGTTCGTCAGCGATTTGACGCCGCATTTCTTCGCCATTGACAATATAGACAATTCGCTGAACCCCAAGCTCGGCAGCGAACTCGTCAAGGTGCTGGCGCAACTCGCCAAAAAGCACAACAAACAAGCCCTACTGACCACCCACAACCCCGTCATCCTCGATGGCTTGGACTTGGAGGACGACGACCAGCGGCTCTTTGTGGTCTATCGCAATGCGGATGGGCATACGAAGGTGCGGCGCATCCCGCCCCGCAAGCCTGTGAACGGCGTGGAGCAGGTGCGCTTGTCTGAGGCGTTCATTCGTGGTTATATTGGCGGGTTGCCCAAAAACTTCTAAGCTATGCTGACATTTGGACTTATCTGTGAAGGCGAGTCAGACCAAATTGTGATTGAAAACATTCTCTTCGGAGTTTTTGAAGACCCTGATTTGTTCACGGCTCCACTGCAACCACCGCCTGGCATCTCTGGCAGTTTTGACCAAGTTTTCAATTACTGTTGCTCAACAGAATTCAAGCAGGGTATTAACGACAATGATTTCTATATTGTGCAGATTGACACAGATGTAATCATAAAAGGGCAGCTTCAAGAGAAATATAGGATAGACCTACCACCCACTTTGAAAGTGGATGAAATGGTAAAACGGGTAGTTGATAAATTCATTAGTCTGATTGGCGAAGGGAATAATTTCTGGGAAGAATATGGCCACAAAGTAATCTTTGCCATTTCAGTGCATGAAATTGAATGCTGGCTTTTGCCTGTTTATTACAAGGATGGTGACAAGAAGAAAGCAGCAAAAATTACAGGCTGTATCGAAGCCCTCAACAAAGCAGTAAATCCCAAACACGGCTGGACCATTCATGCGAAAGAACGGGCATATTACGAGACAATGTCCAAGCCGTTCAGAAAAGAGATTTCTAAGTTGCACAAACTCAACCCAAGCCTAGAAATCTTCGTGGAGCATTTGATGACAATAAAAACCCAGCAGTAAGACAGCTTAGTTTCAAGCAAAGCGCTTCCAAATCAAATATTTCCAAGGGCGCATCAAAAAACATCCAAACTATTCTACATTTGTCCCGTCCGCCGATGATGCTATTTGGCGGCTGTTTTTTCGGTCAACAAGTCAAAGGAAATGAAAACAATGATTGATGTGCGCTGGTGCATGAATGCCGCCTGTTGTTCAGGTTTGGGCATTCGTTCATCCCGGCTTGAGCATTTCCATTGGGCTATCCCCGAACCCTATTGCTCGCAACCATTTTCAATCACCATTTTAAAACAAGTATCATGAAACGACTAACTTATCTCGTCCTCGCAGCCTTTGCTGCCACCCTGTTTTGTTTTAGTTGCAACAAGCCCAAAGTGATTACCGAATCAGGCAATCCATCCCAGTTGACCAAGTGTTTTTGTACCGACAGCACCCGCTGCGGCCAGTTGTGCAGTATGCTGCCATTCGAGCCAGACCTTACTGACAGCAAGTTGTTTCCGAACGGCTATCAGGCTACCCTGGACTCCGTCCACCAGCCACCCTTCGACCAGTTCAGTTGGCAAGCGTTCGTGGCTCTGAACTGGCCCGCTGGCCAAGACGGTAAGCCCTTGACCTGCAAGATAACCGACTCCCTCGACAACAAGCGGGTTTGGGAATACTACCCCGATTCCGATGTCGTTTTCGGCGACACCACGGGTTGTGCGACCTGCAACACCAACTGCGAAGACCTCTTCGTGCGGGTGTCGAAAGGGAAGTTCACGGTGAACCCCGATGGCTCATTCACCGAGGCCGACGGCCATGCGCTGATTGACAAAAACCTGAACTTTGTGGTGTATGACATAAAGGTCAATGCCGCCGAGGCCACTTACATCAACCAACTCAAGGCCGCCCTTCCGAACGTGTCGGAGGTCAATTTCCCGACCGGTGCCATTGAACTAAAAACGGCTTGGCGGATACTCGACACCAGCAAGGGCGACGACCCCAGCCGTTATTATAGCCGCAACGCCACCATTTATGTGCCAGCGGGAAACAGCAAATCTGGTCAGGCCCTTTGCATTCCTGCCACCATTGGCTTGGTGGGATTCCATATTGCGTTCAAGGTGCCGAACGAAAACCACCTCGACCCGTGGATTTGGGCCACGTTCGAGCAGGTGGACAACGTGCCGTCCTCCATTGACGATGCGCAAATGGCGAGGCAGCGGCCTTCCCGTTATTCGTTCTACAACCCGTACTGCATCAACTGTCCCATCAACACAGCACCAGCGGGGGACAATGGGAAGTTCATGTGGGCACCAACGCCGCCTTATGCGATAGACCATGCCTACCAAGTGCCAAAAGGGGAAGGAGAAGGGACGCTGCTCTTCGGTACGCAGGTGGTGCGGGATTTCCCCATCTACTACACCACCCAGTTGATGAACAGTGAATGGCAGTCAAAGCTGGCGGGCACGCCGTTCGAGTATTATCAGCTTGTCGGTACGCAATGGGGCACTACGCCCGATGGCCCACCGTTCGATTCAATCACTTTTGTGCCTCATCTTTTGGCCAATACCACACAGGAGACCTATTTCCAGACACAGCCCATTGCATCTTGCGGGGCCTGCCACGGGTTTGCCAACCTCATTATAGGCAAGGACACCCTCAATGCCGACCACAGCTTTTTGTTGGGCAATTTGAACAAATAATAGGATTTGATCACACCTCGCCATTGGCGAAGCGTTTCAAAGGGAAAGGGGCTGTGATTTGAGAATTTACTCAAATCGCAGCCCCTTATAACTATTCCCTGACTGCGGCCCGCCGCTGTTGCCAGCCTTTTCCTATTTTTGCCTAAAACATTGGGCAATGAACAAGCAAGCCATCATCAACAAGATTTTCGAAGCGCAGGGTGAAAACGGCTTCTGGAAAATGCTGCCGCCTTCCGACAAACACTATCCAAGCTGCCTGCATTATGCCCCTAACTTTAAAGCTACGCTTTGGACACTACTCCTCCTCGCCGACCTTGGACTCGACCCCAACGATGAACGGGTTAAAAAACCATTGTCGGAATTGCAGTGCCATTTTTTCGACCCAAAATTCGGCATATATACCTTAAAGGAAGACCATTTCCCCATTCCCTGCCTTAATGGCAATTTGATTTATTTGGATTGCTATTTCAATGGAAAACCAAGTGCAAAAAGCCAACAAGCACTGGCGTTTTTTCATAAATACCAGCGCTTTGATGATGGTAAATACGAAACACCTCCTAATGGATTTTGCAACAATAAAAGCTGCTATGGCAAGCATACCTGTTACTGGGGCGTCGTCAAATTATTAAAGGGAATATCGTTTATTCCGCAGGAATACAGAGCCCCTAATACCACGGATTTATTGAACAGGTGCATCCAATTTGTGCTGTTGCACAAGGTCTGTTTTAGCTCCCACAAACCAGATAAGATAATGATTCCGAAAATGGATTTACTGACCTTCCCCAATATGTACAAAAGTGATTTCTTGGAAATATTATGGCTTTTAAAAAGGGAGGGTGTCGTTTCCGATAAAATTGACACAGCCCTGGAATTGCTTAAAAGCAAGCAGCACGAAGACGGTAGTTGGCATTTGGAAAGACAGGTACACAACATGGTTGCCTCGGTTGGGGAGGTGGGTAAACCGAACCAGTTTGTCACGGAAAGGGCGAGGGAAGTGCTTGAACTTTAATTTATAAAGTAACTACTTAGGAGGGTGTGGGAGGAGAGAGAAAAAATGAATTTTTTCTCTCTCCTCCCACATTTTGGGGTATTTTTTTGGGAAATTGAAAATTTCCCCCAAAAAACACCCCCTGCTAGGTAGTTACCCTATAAGTATGACTGGTTGGCTCAATGCCAACCAGCCGTGCTATTACTTCATAAATTACTTGAAATAAACCGGCACCACCACCGTGCTTTTCGCAAAAATGCCGTCTTGAACAGCGGGGTGCCACTCACCCAACTCCGCCACGAGGTTCACAGCTTTCTGAATGCAGGGCTTGCAGGCCACGGACTGTTTCACCACTTGGTAACCGTTCACCTTGCCGCTGGTCTGCACGTCGAAGGTGACGTACTCCACGCCGCTGTAGCCGCTGGGCAGCTTGAAGCCAGGGAGTTCAACGTCTTTCAGGTTTTCATTGATGATGTCTTCGGTGCAGGCGTCGGGGGAGGTAGAGTCCAAGCAATTGTTCGTGCAGACAGGGCCACGGTTTTGCTTGGTCTTGCTGGTGCCTTTGGCCGTCAGGTTGTCGGCATACTTGAAGGTGTAGGTTTTGACCTTGTACCAGTTGTCGGTGGTTTCTTTCCAAGAAAAAGGGTAGTTCTTGGTGCCTGTCTGTGCAAAAGCCGTGGAAAGGAAGCCACAAAGGAGGATGGCCAAAAAGGGCCTTGAAAAACGCAGGAGGTTCATAGTATTCGATTTTGGTTAATAAATACAGGGCCTTTGGTGCTTACTCAGTGTCCATTGAAAATAACATGATTTGTTTTTGTCATGTTCGGTGTGGGCATTAAACTTACCTGAGGATTGGATTATTGTGCAGCGATGACTCTGAACCGTTTTTTTAGGCCTTTATCCTCCTATCGAGCAGCCGCCGAAGTTCCACGGCTACCTCCAAATAAGCCGAATTTCTGTCCTTGAAGCTGGATACGGGTTGTTTGTTCCTTGGCAGGCCTGCAATTTGCGATAATGGGGTGTTTTCAATGATGGCAGGTTTGAGGTAGATCGGCACAACGGATGCCCCTTCATTTATCCGTTTTTGAAGCGAGGGTTGCATTTCGTTTTCGTATAAATCATCGTTGGACAGGTAGTCGGCGCTGATGAGGAGCAGTATGATGTGAGCTGCATTCAAGTTGGATTTAATAGCCTTTTCAAATTCCTCACCAGGCCTGATTTTGCTTTGGTCCCAAAATTCCACACCTGTGTCCCTCCTCAACAAAACTAGGTGCTTGTCCAATTCGATTTTCATGTCCGTGTCTTCCTTGGCATAGGAGATGAATATTTTGATCTTGCCATTATCTGTTTGTGGGCTATGGGAAGTTGTCTGGCTTCCAGTGTGGCCAATGGTTGAATCTTTTTTATCCTCACTAGGGGATGGCGAACCCTCAAAATTGGGGCTGCCGCTAGCCTTGGGTTCCTCAACGAGCACTGCCAATTTGCCCTCTTTTTCTGCATAGATGGCCACATCATAGGCAGCGATTTCGAATACCGAGGGCGGCACAATCTCCCGAAGGAACAGGTTGATCCGCTCCTTAACAAGTTTGTCGAGCTTGGATAGGTCGCCTGTTTGGGATATTAACTTGTTGAAGTTTTGCTCGAAATCATTTGCCCTATTCCAAATTGGCAATAACTTTTCGATGATAATGGTTTCATAATTTGTTATTATATAAAAATCATCAAGCTTGGTTGGAAAATAATCAACTGGAAAATACCTACTGAAATGGTTCTTAAATATTGCTAGCACCTCCCGCTTATTGTAATTGCTAGGGGATGCGCCTTTTTGTGATTTTAAATAATTAAAAATAGCGTTACTACCCCAACTGTTCCTAAAAGATTGTTCTAGCACTTTAGCTATTTCTTCCGCTGGCCTATTCAGCCTTTTGAGCAGCTGGCACCTCACAATGGTCAAGCTGATGAAATGAAGTGGCAGTTTGGTCGTTTGGGCGGTTTTAATGCCTTCTTCTGCATATTCCAACGCTTTTTTATAATCTTGTCTTCGGGCCATTAACCTGGAAAGCAATTCCGAGAGATCACATTGGCGCTCGAAATCCAAGTATTTCCTGGCATCACTTATAGCAATTTTCCCAAGTTCGAAGGTACGGGTTAAATCACCAGCAAGCTCATAAAACTTGGCTTCCAGTGCACGTAGTGGTGTCCCACTGTTGCGTTCCGTGTGTTCATTGAGCCGCTTCTTCATGCTGTTGAAAGCTGTTTCCTGCCCATACACCAAGAAATTCTCCAACTCGCTGGCCATTTTCAACTCCCATTTTTTTAAATCTACACTGAGGCGTACCGCTTTCGGGACTTCCAAATTATATAAGCTGGCCACATAAATAAAACTGTTGGGCGATAGCTCCGACAAGGACGTTTCCAAGTATTGCCGGACGTCATTGGTCAAAAGATGTGCAATGCTTTCAGGTGCATCCCCACGCCTGAGGGCATGATAGACTTGCTCTGCTTTTGCTTGGGGGGTGTTGTCTTGCTTATAAAATTCAATAGCGAGGTCGTGTATTTTGCGGGCTTTCTCTGGTTCTTGTTTATCCACAAAGTGTATCAATTGTTTTCGTAGATCGGGGCGGAACCTGAACCTCCCTGTTTCATCAATATTGACCAAAAACGTTTCCTTTTTTAGTTCTTCGAACAATTCAAATGCTTTGGCTGTATCCACACCTACCAGTTCGCAAGGTTCTGCCAGCACATGTTGGATAATGGCTGGGGAAATATGCCGGACCACAAGCCCCGGAAAGGCCAATTTCCTGACATCTGGATTATGGATGTGCTCCACATTCCTTCGGAAAAGCACCTCCTGTATATTTTCCCCCTCCGTTTTATAAAGCAGCCAATCATGTGACTTATTGCCGGCTTCGAGTTCTTTGATGGCGATGGCAATGGCTAAAGATAAGTTAAGCGGGATGCCGCCTACTTTTTGGAACAGTAATTTGGCCAAGGTAGCGTCCGTGATACCTTTGGCTACAATAAAGGCCAATGCGGCTGAATCGTCGAATGGGCCAATATACAATTGGGTTGCGTTTACTTCCTTCGGCAACTCGGATCTGCCAGAAATAACCACCCTGATATTTGGTATTATGTCTAACATTTCCTGTAAAAAATCGAAAAGCAGGATTATATCTGTGAACGAAGCCCTGTATTGAACCTCTTCAAAGGAGTCCAGCACGAAGAGCAACGGAGTGTTGTTTAGATTGAGGATGGATTTCCAGATGGTATCGAAATCCCGCAAATAATACCTGCGCTCCCCACCCCTGGTGGCCCCCTTCTGCACAATGGATGTGTTTATTTCCGTGTCATGCAAGTCTTTTTCCCATGCAATTTGGTAACGCTCCAACAAGTTGGATTGGTCGGGATATTGGAGCCTCAGTTGCCGAAGCCCTTCAAAGAGCAGGGTCAAAGGCTCCTTGATGGAAATGCCGGGCTTGTCGAAGTCCAAGTAAATAAAGGGGATATGGCCCGCTGCGCTACCCTTTAGATGGTCAAGGATGAATTTTGAAATAAGGGTTGACTTGCCAGAACCTCCAAGCCCGTACAAATGCAATGGTGGCCATTTTTTATGGTTTTTAAGTTGGTTGAGTTCAGCTTCCCGCCCTTGAAAAAACGCTGCCAATTTTTCAAAAGGTGCGATCAGCTGCTTTTGCCCCATCGTGGCTGTAATGTCTTCCTGCCTTGGAATGCTGTTCGGCGCCACCTCCCTAAGCCAACCTGCGACCTGAAACGTGGCACCCAGCTCCGCTAGGTTTTGTTGTTCCAATGGCTTTGGTGTGCCAGCAATATACCCATTCAGCACCCTTTGTAGCACATTGTCATCCGTCTCCCCTTGGTTGGGAATGTACTGATTAAGTTTGCCGAGCGAATGCCCCATGGTTTTTAGGATTTGAATCCTTTCTGTTGGCTTCAACTGCCATTTCAGCATTTTGCCATCTACCACAACCTCACTGGATTGTAGCAATTTTTTCAACTCTTGTGCTGTATCAGCTATGGACATGCTGTTGTCTGGCAGTGCATTTTTCAGTTCCTCTGGCGAAAATGAGGCATGGACAGCCGCAGCTAAAAACAGTGGGGTGTAAGCTCCAGTTTCCTTGCTTCGTTCCGCATTCTTAGCGGCCATTTCGGCTTTGATTTCTTCCCAGTTGAGCGGTATTTTTTTTATAGTGTTTTCACTGTTCATGCTGCTATCATTTTATTTATGACAATATCACAGTAGTCCTTTAATTGAACACCTATAGTTTCAACATTTGGCCGTTTGTTGATATCAACTACTGACTCCAATGCCAAGAGGGATTCGTTGATGAAATCGCCTTTGGCCTGAGTTGGGCATTTCTCCGTCAGCATAGGCAGCATATCGTAGAAACACCCAAAGAAGGTGCTCAAATCATCATTTCCAAAGGAACTTAATTCCACCTTACGTACAAATGGTTGAATCTCTATAGGGAGGCCATCCTTGAACCCAGCCAAGATAAGGCGGGCGTTTTTAATGTCATTTTGTACCGCATAAGCGAGGGATTTAATGAAATCATTGCAGTCTATAGTCATAGGGAAATTGGTAAGGTCATCCAAATATATCAGAACTGCTTATCCTCCTCTTCGTTGACCAATGTGCTAAAAGAACTAAAAAAGCTGTTGAGCTTGAATTCTTGTTGGGTGGGTATAGTGTAGTCTATCCCCATTTTCGTCAATAAGTGTTGGGCGAGTTGGAGGCTCGTTGCCAATCCCGCTTGAGAGAAAAGGGATTTCAGCGGCAGGTAAACCGTAGTCCAATCAAGTTGCTGCGCTACTTGCCTCAGAAAATTGAAACTGTAGGAATAGCCAGTTCGTTGCTCGCCTGACATCAGCACCACTTTTGCGCCAGTACCCTTCTTGTTGACGACACTTTTCATCGCCAATTTCAATATTGGGCGGGGCACAAACGGCGCCGTTTGACTTATCATTACCTCTTCAAATGCTGATTCAGTATTAGGTGGGTTTACGCTAGGTGGAGTACTTGGGATTTGGATGGGGTTCAACATCAGCTCCCCAAAAGTCAAAATACCCAATAGGCCCTTATGCTTTAAGTCTTCTAAAATGAGCATTATAGGTATGCCCTGGTTATAGCCAGGCCGCCAATAATTGGCGTCTCCAGCATGATGGAGTGCCACCAAATCCCAATCTTCATTGAAACAGGGAGATCCCGAAGACCCCTTTGCGGTATTCGTCTTGTAACGCACCCGCTGCTTTCCAGCGTCGAAGCCAATCACGCTCTCAGCGTTGTTGTTGGATAGCTGGATGGGTAAATCATCGGGATGCTGGACTATAATCAAAGTGTCCTTTTCCTTCAACTGGACGCCTGTTTTGTTGAAGGTGAGCCAGCCCCTTGGCATGATCGAATCGCCGGGGTATCCTCTGACATTGCTGGCCAAGGCATTGCCAAGGTCGTCTCTCAACTTGAGCAAGGCGTAATCCAAATGGCCTGTTGGCCATCGCTTTGCGAGGTCATTCGTTACCTCGTCCATTTCATGGTAAGGGCTTGAAGCCAATATAGGTTCTACCTCGTCCAACCTAGGTACTCGTTCCCCTTGTTGATGGTACGGGACGTGCCCTGCTCATCGGTGGTTTTGAAATCGAACCGCAGTTTTACATTATCTACATGGCTACTATCAATCGCCAGTTCCTCCACGACATGGTAGTTCGTCAATACAAGGTTGGGGCCTACCAAGAATCCGGTTCCCGTTTTTCTGCCCCTTGCCGTATCAAACTCAATGCGACACACCTGCTGCTCCAGCTTGGCTATTTTTTTCTGCAAAACTCCAAGGTCCATGAATTTTGCCTTGCTTACCAATGCCCTCTAAATTCGAGACTCCACGGGCAGTCAGGCCTGTGCTTTTTGCAATCTTCAGCAAGGCCTCGTTTTCAGGGAGCTGCGACATGAGCTTGTCAATAAGCTCAAAATGCCATTTGTCATTAAAGGCACGTGTAACCACTTTGAAAACCATGTTGGCAAAGCTCGGCTCAGCTTTCTCCTCGTCAAAAGGTCGCCCAATTTGGGGGCCAAGCCACTCAAATTTCTGTCTATCCAAGGATTCAAAGATGACTTTGCTGAGTGATTGCTTAAGCTCCTCAATTAATTTTTCTTCCATAACTTAGGTCAATCAGATGGGTTTTAAAATTACCATTAAAGCACAATATCGCTCGAGCCTTTGATTAATCTGACGTTATAGACAGATTCATTGCTTTGCAGTGGGTCACTATCGAGCAGCACCCCGAAATCCAGGCCCGTCTTGTCTTGTATCATCTGGATGGGGACATGAAAGGTCTGGAAATCACCATAAACGAACTCCAAGTTATTCATGAAGTCTTGCTGACTGACGATGTATCCAGATGATGCTAGCTTGCCATTGTTCACGAATGCCACCACTTTCCAGTAGGCTTCTGGTATTTGGAATCCCCTGAAAAATTTGTCAGAATCAGAGAATATCGGCCCCGTGAAAACAGATACTTTCATGTTCTCCGAATCTGCATTTTCAAGGATATAATCCTCCAAGTCGAGCCATGAGCGAGGGTTGAACCGTTCGTGTTGGGGTGTTGAATTGGTGTAGAAAAAAGTGTCTTCAACAGCTGAAATCGCTTCTTGCCTTGAGTCCCCCCATGCAGGGTCAATTCGCCTGACCAAATGTCCTCGGTGGAGGTTGGTGTTCACGTACAGCTCTTTTCCTGCCTGATAATTTTCGCTTATCCGTGGGTCAAAATACCAATTGTCCGATTTCCTTGGCACGCCGTAAAGCAAATTGCCGTCTATGTTAACCGCTGTGAACATTGCCATGCGGCGATCCTTGTGCATTTTTACCGAATAGTGAATATAATGCAGCATATTTTCCGCTACCCCAGGTATCGGCACTTCAAAAGCTGTCAACTCCTCGCTCAGAATTGGCAAAGGAACCTCAAAATCACGGCTCAAAAACAGGGGATTATATCCTTTTCTATTGGCCATATCATCTGCTTTCGGAGCAGCCTCATTGCCGCCAGTCGTTGGTGGTAAGTCCTCGGCGGGCTGGACGGAAACTGGCACCTGTAGTTTGATTTTGGCCAAACGTTGCAATATGGCGGTATTGGTGACCGCATAATTGTTCTTCATGAAAATCCCAGAATAATGGAGACCAATGGCTTTGCCTTCCGCAATGTCAAATACCACGGAACCTGAATTGCCGCCTAAGGTAGAGCAATCGTGCATGAAAATATGCCCATGGGGATGCACACCTGCCATTTTGCCGGGTGCAAGCCGCTTTACATCGTAAATCCCCTTGAAATATTCCTCCATGACGAAGGCATTGTTGCGATTGCCATCCCATGCAGGGTAGCCAATTACCACCACATCCATAAAATCATCCAGCTTCAACCTCCTCCTAGACAGTTCAATAGGTGGTGGTAAAAACGGGGTCTTTTCCACTCGTATCAATGCCATGTCGGGAGCTATGCCATCGTTTTCTTCAAGGAATATGATTTCCGTTATTTGAAAAGGCCTTTTGTCAAGATTCCCGTGTTCATGCAAAAAATCTACCCTTGTATTATAAGTTACACCCAATGGGTTTTGGGCAATGAAGAAGTTGTTGCCCTGACGTTTAGTAAATAATTCTGCTACGTGCCGGTTCGTAATCATGATGTCCTCGTCCAGCATCCAAGCGGTTCCGAGGAATTCGTAGTTTGAATGGTTGAGAATATCCACCCTTCCCACTGAAGGAATAGTCTCTAGGATAGTAGCCCGATATTTATCCAACCGGTTGTTGATAGCTTTTATATTAGATGGCTCATAGACTCCGTTTTTAATCAATAAAGACGGTCGTCCGGCTGCCCTGATAATGGCCTCTAAGTTTCCATTGACATGTTGGGCTGGGAACTCCTTTGTGCCGATGAAATGCTCCAATGCTGCCTTGGTGGGCAGGTCAAGCGACTCCAGTCCTTTGGGTACCAACTGCTCGCTTGTAAGGCCAAGTATTTCGGCCATGACTTCTTCGTCCCGAAAAATGGCGCCACTGCTGGCGTTCTCAAGTGGGTTCATGTTTTTAGTTTTTGAATTGAAAAATAGCTTGTCAATCCTATATTGCTGGCTCTTGGGCATGGTAAAAAACCAAAGTTTCCCCAAAGGCATAAAGTTAACCAAGTGTCTGGGTTGGCAATGCGAGAAACCTCAAAAATGGCAGAATTATGCCATGTTCCAAATCATAAAGACGGATATACGCTGGTCTGTTACGAAGCTTAGCATGCATAGATTTTACCGCCGACCAAAATGGTTGTCCTTGGTGCACTGCTTTTTACCCAATATTTCCTTTCCTTTGCCCTAATCAAAACAACAAACTATGCGCAAACTTTTCCACCACTTCCTCCTGACCACCCTCTTCCTCCTGACCGTCAATGCCCCCGCTTTTTCGCAGAAAAGCAAAAAAAATGACCTAACCCCTGGACCCTCTCCTGCCATAAGGTTCGAGGAAAAAATCTATTCCTCCCTGCAATGGCGCAGCATCGGCCCGTTTCGTGGTGGGCGCTCGGCAGCAGTAACGGGCGTGCCGGGCAAGCCCAAGCTGTTCTACTTCGGTGGAACGGGCGGTGGCGTATGGCGCACACAGGACGGCGGCGTCACTTGGGAGAGCATCTCCGACGGCTTTTTCGGCGGCTCTATAGGGGCAGTGGCGGTAAGCGAGAGCGACAACAATGTCATTTACGTCGGGGGTGGAGAAGTGACGGTCAGGGGAAACGTCAGCTATGGCTATGGTGTTTGGAAAAGTGAGGATGCGGGCAAAACTTGGGTGAACGTGGGCTTGAAAAACACCCGCCACATCCCACGCATCCGAATTCACCCTCAGAATCCCGACCTCGTTTATGCGGCCGTGCTCGGTGATTTGTACAAGGACACCAACGAGCGGGGTGTCTATCGCAGCAAGGACGGTGGCAAGACCTGGGACAGGGTGCTCTTCGTGAACAATGGTGCAGGGGCGGTTGACCTCAGCTTTGACCCCAACAATCCCCGAATCCTTTATGCTTCCACTTGGCGGGTGCGCCGCAACCCTCACAGTCTCAGTAGCGGCGGTGAAGGCTCAGCCCTTTGGAAGAGCACTGACAGCGGAGAGACTTGGGCCGAAATTTCAAGAACGAAGGCATGCCAAAGGACACCCTCGGCATCATCGGCGTCACGGTCTCACCCGTGAACAGCGACCGGGTTTGGGCCATTGTGGAGGCCAAGAACGGCGGGGTGTTTCGCTCCGACGACGCAGGGAAGACTTGGAAAAAGTTGAACGAAGACCGCAGCCTCCGCCAACGGGCCTGGTACTACTCTCGGATTTATGCCGATACAAAAGACGAGAACACAGTATATGTGGTGAACGTGAGCTACCACAAAAGCACCGATGGCGGCCGCACCTTCAAGTCGCTGGACGCTAACCACGGCGATCACCACGACCTTTGGATTGCCCCGGAAGACAACCGCCGCATGATCATGGCCGACGACGGCGGCGGTCAGGTCAGTTACGACGGCGGCGACACTTGGAGCACCCTCAACAACCAACCAACGGCGCAGTTCTACCGGGTGACAACGGACAACCATTTCCCCTACCGCATCTATGTTGCGCAGCAGGACAACAGCACCTTGCGCATAGCGCATCGGACGCAAGGTGGCAGCATCGGCGAGGATGATTGGGAGACAACGGCTGGCTGCGAGTGCGGCCACATCGCCATTGACCCACTGAACAACGACATAGTGTATGGCGGTTGCTATGACGGCATCATCGAGCGGCAAGACCACAAAACGGGCTTCAACCGCAGCATCAATGTCTGGCCGAACAATCCGATGGGGCACGGCGTAGAGGACATGAAGTACCGCTTCCAATGGAACTTCCCCATTTTCTTCTCACCGCACGACCCGAAGAAGCTCTACACGGCCTCCAACCACCTGCACGTCACCACCAACGAGGGACAGAGCTGGGAAGTCATCTCCCCCGACCTCACCCGCAACGACCGCTCCAAGCAAGGCTCCAGCGGCGGCCCCATCACCAAGGACAACACCTCGGTGGAATACTACTGCACCATTTTTGCGGCAGCAGAAAGCCCACGGGTAAAGGACCTGCTCTGGACGGGCAGCGACGACGGCCTCGTGCAGGTAAGCCGTGATGGGGGCAAAGCTTGGACAGACGTTACGCCCAAGGGGCTGCCCGAATGGATTCAAATCAACAGCCTCGAACCCAGTCCCTACGAGGACGGCGGCTGCTATATCGCTGCCACCAACTATAAGAACGGCGACTACCTACCCTACCTCTACAAGACTTCAGATTACGGTAAAACTTGGGTGAAAATTGTGAATGGCATTGACGCCCAGCATTTTACGAGGGTAGTGCGGGCAGACCCCAAGCGCAAAGGGCTGCTTTACGCTGGCACGGAAACGGGCATGTACCTCAGCTTCGACGATGGGGCAAACTGGCAGCCGTTCCAACTCAACCTGCCCATCGTTCCCATCACCGACCTCACCATCAAGTACGACAACCTCATCGCTGCCACGCAGGGCCGCAGCATCTGGATGATGGACGACCTCACCGTGCTGCACCAGCAGGCCGAAGAATTGTCGAAGAAGACCTTCCACCTTTACCGCCCCAAGGACGCCTACCGCATGGACGGCTTTCAGATAAAAGACCTGAAAACCGCTGGAACCAACCACCCCAGCGGCGTCAACGTCCACTACTACCTGCCCAATGTGGACACCGCTAAAACCGAGGTGAAAATCGCCTTCCTCGACAGCCGGGACAGCATCATCCGGCAGTTTTCAACGAAGGCAAAGGAAGCGAAAGAGAAGTTTTCGGTGAAACCCGGTGGCAATACCTTCACCTGGAACACCCGCTACCCCGACGCCAAATCGTTCGAGGGAATGATACTCTGGTGGGCAGGTACGGCTGGCCCGAAGGCGCTGCCCGGCAACTACAAGGTGCGCCTGACGGTAGGGGAGGAGGTGCAAATGGCCGATTTCCGCATCCTGAAAGACCCTCGCTCGCCCGTCACGGATGCCGAGTTGCGCCAGCAGTTCGACTTCCTCCTGGGGGTGCGGGACAAGGTGACGGAGGCGCACACGGCCATCGTCCATATCCGTGACCTGCGCCCGCAAATCAAGGGCTTCACGGGGCGGTTGGACAAGGCAAATGCCGACCACAAACCCATCCTTGACCTTGGCCAGCAGATGGATTCCATTATGACCAAAGTGGAGGAGAGCCTGTACCAGACCAAGAACCGCTCCGGCCAAGACCCGCTCAACTTCCCCATCCGGCTGACGAACAAGCTGGGTCACCTCACCGCCCTCACCTCCGGCGACTACCCACCTACCGAGCAAGCCGTGGCCGTGCAGCGTGAACTGACGGGCGAGATCGACAAATGGCTGGCGGAGTTTGCGAAAGTGAAAAACGAAATGCTACCGAGCTTCAACAAGTTGATACGGGAGAAGGAGGTGGATGCGGTAAGGTTGAAGAAGTAGTCGGGGAGTTTACTTCCCACCTACTGGGGGCTTTCCGGCAAATAATGGTACCCCAAATACGCAATCTTCCACACCCCGTCCTGCTTTTCGAGGATGCGGGTTTCAAGCGATTTGCCCAAGAGCTTGCGGGTGTCCTTTTCGTAGGAGAACTGCTCGAAGGTGTACCAGGCCATGTCGTGCGAAATCCTGAAATTTTCGTTGGCCCTTTCCTCAGTGGAGCCTTGCCATAGTGTTTCATTGGCATCGAACTGCTTTTTCTTAGTCTCTTTCAGGGATTCGAAACCATTATAGGATTCGACTTTATGGGGATACCCCTCCCAATAGCCGTACTTTCGGAAAGCGGGCGATTCGAGGTAAGTGCTCTTCCATGCCTCGAAATCCTGTTTGTAGTAGGATTCTGTCTCCTTGGCAATGACGGCCTGGATGGCCGCTTTTTCTTTTTCGAAATCCACGGGTGGTAAAGGGCTTTGGCAGCCGAGCAATACAGTGGTTAGGAGGAAAATGATGATCTTACCAACTTTCATGGTTGTTGATTTTTGAGAATATTCATTTTTCTGTATCAAGCAACGCCGCAACGGACGCAACGCTTTGATAATTAATACGTTGCGCTCGTGGCGGCGTTGCTTGACACACTTTTTGAACACACTCCCTGATTTTTATTAAATTAAATGCTCAATGATGTCCAAATTTCCGGCAAGGTAGAAGGCTTTCCGCTTATGTAAAACCGTTTGGCTTTTCGTATGCCGAAACCTGCTCATTTTCCAGTGCCTTCGCCTCGGAAAACAACCTCCCCGGCAGCCTTTCCATGATTTCCCGCTCACCTGGCCCGTGTCGTTCGATGGTCGCCCTATTTCCTTTAAAATAAAAAATGGGGTACGAGCCTGCCTCCCCATCCGTCTCCTCGCAACGGATGATGAGCGGCAGTTGCCGTTGTTTCGCAAACTCGAAGGCTCGCTCCCAGTCCGTGATGGAGCCGAGCGGGTCGCCGCTCAGGTTGGCGCTGGTACAGAGCGGCGCAGTATAGCGGTGGCCACCAAAGAATCCCGTGTCCGGCTCGTTTTGGAACTCCCTTTCGATGGCCCTGAACAGCGCCCTGTGCGGCCCATCCACTAATAATCCTTGGTGCGTACCACCCTGTATGACGGGGCTTTGGAAATGCGGGGCTTGCACGGCAAAACGGATAAAAGCCCCTGTCAGGCAATGCATCTGGTTGGGAGTGCCGAGTTCAGGCGGCAAGCTGCCAGGCTGGGACATGGCATGAAAGCGGTTGAGGTTTCCAATGGCCGTGCCGTAGTTTTTCATCGGTAGCCGCAGCTTGGCCTGGTTCAGGCGTTCGATACCCAACCGGGTGGCAGGGGCGAGCAGGACGAAGACGGCGGGCATCTGAAGCATCAAGACGCCCGCAGTGTGCAGGGCTTCGAGCACAGCGGGAACGGCTTCCCGGTCGAGAATGGACAATTCACGGATTCTCATTTGGTTGTTTTTTGGTAACTGCTTAGGAGGGTGTGGGAGGAGAGAAAAAGATTTTATTTTTTCTCTCTCCTCCCACATTTTGGGGTATTTTTTGGGGAAAAACTTTCAATTTTCCCCAAAAAAATACCCCCTTTTAAGCAGTTACGTTTTTTGAAAAATTAGTGGGAAAGTTCAAAAAGGCCAACACCTTGCAGCAAGCTGCCGAAGCCTTCAATGGCAGGTGGGAGGCCCAGCTTTTTCAGGGTTTGGAAAACAGTGGCCGAAGCGGCTGTGACCACCCGGATGCCCGTCAGGCGTTCCGCTTCCGCAATCATGCCGAGCGAAGGCATTTGCACGCAGGCCGACAGCACGATGGCGTTCACATTGCCGGGGATGTTGTCGAGCAGGCGCAACAGGTTGTCGGGGTCGAGCTTGCCGACGGCTTCGTTGTCGGCTACCGACAACGATTGTGCAGATACGACTTCAATGCCCTCGTCGCTGAGGTATCGGCAAACCTTGTTAGTGAGTGCGGGCAGGTAGGGCGCCAACAATGCAATGCGCCCGGCGTCGAGGTCGTGCAGGGTATCCACCAAGGCCCCAGCGCTGGTAACAACAGGGGCAGGGCGACCTTCGGCTTGGAGTGTTTGCTCCAGTTTCGCCTCGATGCGGCGGTGTGCCCCCGGCCCTTCGACCATGATGGCGACGAGGCAGGCGTACAAAACGGCGTCCACAGAGGCGTCCGCCAATTCGAGAATCGCCCTTTCTGCCTGGGTGTTCATGGCAAACAGGCTTTCCGGGTCAACGTGCTTCATGCGCACCCGGCTGCCGTGGAAACTGAACTTTTCGACGAAGGCGCTTTCCCGGCGGCGCAACATCCGGGGCACTTCCTTTTCCATCGTGACATTGGAACTCGGCACTATCATGCCGATGCGGATGGGGGCTGCCGGTCTGGCAGCATAGGATGGAGTTTTCATTTGATTGAATTTTGAAGGTTTTTTTAATGATTGTATTCGTTTTTGATTGCCCACGCCTTCTTCATCTGCGCTTTGAAAAAGACAAAATCCATGTCGGAGTCCGGATCATATTGTTGACTTTCCCCATTGTAAACATTTCACCGTACCACCACCTTTTCCACCCACAATTGTCGCCTATTGGAGATTTGCAAAATATAAACCCCGCTGGGTAGTGCCCGCTCGCTTCCTATTTTCCACCTGCCCCCGCTCTTCAGTGCTGACCATACCTTCTGCCCCTGTGCATCTATCAAGCAGGCGGTTATTTCTTCTTCTGAAATATCGGATAATTCTACCCAAAAACGACCATCGTTCGGGTTGGGAGAAATGCTCAATTGCGGGGCGTCGGAGGGCAGTTCGGCACTGACAAGATGGGAATATACATATCGCCCATCAAGGTCTATTTGCCGAAGGCGATAATAATAGTTCACCCCCGCCCTTACATCGGTATCCTTGAGCGAATAGGGCTGCTCCCAACTTCCGCCAAGGCTTGGCTGCCAACCTATTTTGGTGAAATGCCGACCATCATCCTCCGAACGCTGGATTTCGTAGCCCGAAAAATTGGTTTCGTTTACAGACTTCCACGCCAAATGAATCGTCCCATCCTTTGTATTTGTGTTGAAAAATAGCAGTTCCAACGGCAATGGGCTGGAGTTGAGCGGTACGAGGTTATTTGCATCAAGGATATCGCTGTTGTTGTCCAAGAACACGATGTGGACGGGGTGGGCAGCGTTCCATTGCAGGTTCGAAAAACCATTGGGGTCGAGCACCGTGAAGCGTACCCGAGCAAGGTTGGTCTCTGCCGGAAACACGCCGATGGGGATGCCACTGTTGTCCACGTTCAGTTCTATGTTCAACGAGGCGAGGTTGGCACCCGGCGAAGTCATGGTCGGTGTGGAATAATTGGCGCTCAGGTTGTGCGAAACCAATACCGGCGACGCAATATCGCTGCCATTGTAGGAAAAGACGAGGTTTGAGGAGCCAAGCCTGCCTGCCGAGGTGTAGGATAGGATGATGTCCACGACATAGTCCGAGCCGTTGGCGCTCACGAATTGAAAACGCAGGTTATAATCCGGCTGTGACACGGCATATTTCCCGAAGGAAAAGAAGAAAAACAACGGCAGGATGTATTTGATGTGATTCATTTTTTTTTTTGATGATTTGATTAAAAATTTCTCAATTTCTCAATTTCCCAATTTCCATCATGGCAATTGCTGCACCCTGCCATTGTTCAGCCGCCAGAACAAGTTCCGGTCAACGGCGTTCACGCCGCCGTTCAGGTTCCAGTCGGCGGTAGAAGTTTGGTAGGTGAAGGGTTGGCCGTTTTGAAGCCGCCAAAACAGGTTGCGGTCAATGGCGTTGATGACCCCGTTCGCATTGCCGTCCCCCGACCAAAGACCCATGCGGCCACCGCCAAGGTCAGTTTGGGCATTGGTGCCATAAGTTGCGATGGAGGTAAAATCTATCGGGACCTTATTTGCCGACAGGCCAACAGTGCTGCCTGTCATAGCGCCTAAATGGTTTCGATGGCGCACGGCGAGGTGGTAATTGCCCGGCAACACCCCATGGAAGGCCACGGGCGAAAGACCGTCCAAGTCCACCACATCGCCGTCCCGCTGCAAGAGGGCCGAGCGGGTAGCAATGACCGTGGCTGGGTTCAGCGAGTCCCGCAGTTCGAGGAAAACCCAGTCAACCGGGGCATTGTCGCCCTCGAAGTAATAGGCACTCACATCAAACCGCTCGCCGCCGCCATTGCCGACGTGCGTGAAGCCAAGCGCATTGTAAGGCTCGTCGAGCGGTAGGTGGATGCCCGTTCGGAGGTGGTCGTTCATGTCCGTGCCATTGTAGGGGCCTTGGAGTAACACCTTTGGCGACACCCGCAACGGCTCCCCGTACAAGCGCAGCCGGAACATGCGGTAGAGTTCCTCGTCGGCAGTCGGGGGGAAGTCGCCGGGGTTGAACCATTGCTGCACACCGCCCACCAGTTTTACCCAAACCCGGTCATTGGTGGCGTCCTGCCAGTAGGTCTCGCCGGGCGATGCAAGCAGGGACGCAAAATCCGCTACGGCGGCATAATCATTTCGGTAGATGCCGTGGTTGAGGTTCATGTAGGAATGCCAGGTGGTGGTGTACAATTCCTCCACCGCATATTCACCCGAAAACTGCACACCGAGTATCAGCGTATCATTGTTGGTCAACATGTTTTCCATAGCCACCGCCACATCAAATACCTCCGGGACGGTCGGAAAATCGAGTGTATAGGCGCTGCTTGGGTGCGCCGCAAAATGCCGCATGTGCGCCAAAATCCAACCCGGCTGTGCCTCCTCCACCGTCCAGTTGCCGATGGTGTTCAGGCTGTTGTCGAGGCGTTCGACGTGAATTTCCATATAGTCCTCATAATCAATATTGTTGTTGTTCACCACAAAATCATTGATGCCATAAAACGGCCCCTCCACCAGCACCCCGCCCGACGTTGCGGCATTCGGCTGCACGATGGTCGGGGTTTGGTTGTAGGTAAAAAACGGGGTGTCATAGACATAATAATTGTCCTCGGCGGGGCCGCCGCCCCAGTTGTCATGGGGGTCGTGGAGCGCCCCGGAGAGCGCAAAATGCGGGAAGTCCGCCATCAATTTCACCCCTGTGTGAGAGTTGATGGTCAAGTTGTCAATATTGCGGACCTGCCCCTTGTCCACCGGGCGGATGTAGTAGTCGTTGGTGGCAAAAGCGCCGCTCCTCGTATTGGCTATGGCCGGAAATTCGAGGAAGATATTGTGCCGGATGTCAAAAGCGCTGTGGTAGGTAGCGACCCCCGAAGGCGGCACCTCGCCCGTGAAATTGGGCCGGTCTGTGCCGTTCATCAAGTGGTTGAGGCTGGTGCCGACGATGAGGCAACGCTCGATCATGCCATTGGCCCCAGAGCCTGCGAAAAACCGCCCGCAGTTGTCCGCTGACACGCACTCGAAATTGTCGGGCAAGGCAGCCCGGTCCCATATCCCATGGTGGCCGTTTTTCCAAGTGGTATAACGGGAGAGCGAAAACCGCTCAATGGTGCTCCAGTCCACGGGGTTTTGGCCGTTGGAGGTGGAGAGGTATTGGAACGCCTGCACATTGCCATCGGGGTCGGATTCCACAAAATCGAGCATGATGCCCTCGATGCGGCTGGTATGTGCCGTGTTGTTGTCAAAAACGCCGAAACGGAGCCGGCTTGGGTTGATGGGCACATTGATGCACAAGCCCCAAGGGTGGATGGGAAAGGCCAGCCAAAAGCCATTCGTGCCGCAGTCTGCCGCTGTATTGTTCGTCACGGTGTTGTCGGGGTTGGCAATCCAGAAACCCGAAGCGCCCCGCTCTCCCGTTTCATGCTGTTTCAAGGGAATGACGGCGTTGCGGACATGCATCACCAAATTGCCATCAACGACGTTGCGACGCTCGGCGGCATCCTCGAAAAAAACGCCGTGTCCCCGCACATCGAACACTATGTTGTTGCTCACCTCCACGCCGTTCGTGCCGTGGATGACGATGCCCCGGTGCTGTGATTCGTTCACAGTCGAGTTGCGTAAATACTGCCCTGTGGCATCCGGTAGCGTTTGGGAGCCTTCGTAGCTGAGCATGTGCCAATGGAAGGGATAGCGTCCCAACCTGCCCCGTTGCCCGCCCCGTCGTATCTCCACGCCGCTGACGTGCGCCACCCCCTGCACCATGCCCTCCCGCATGACCATGACATGACAACCAAAGCCCTGCGTTAGCCAGAGCGCATCGTTGGGCGCCTGGATGACGATGTTGCGGGTAAGGTTGCCCACTTCCGCCCTTTCATCCAAAATGGTTGGGGTAAAACCGGATGGTGCTGGTGGTGTTACCGGGTTTGTGTCCGTAAGGCTCATGCCAGAAGTGGTGGCGTATTGGAGCAGCCCCCAGCGGAAGGCATTCAACCCGCCATCGAGGGTGAGCGAGGTGCCATTGACGGCAGTCAGGCTAAGGCGCTGCGTGACGGAATTCCCCGTAGGGCCAGCTTCGTAGTAATCCGTTGGGGCAATGGCCACCTCGTCGCCGACCGACCAATCCACATTTTCCATCAAAGTCAAGGAATTGCTGCCCTGTGGGGCATGGGCGTTGATTTTCGTCCAGGGAATAGCAGGTGGTGTTCCATGCAATTCCACCAGGCCACCCATGACCATAAGGCCACGGGTGCCCATGCCCATGATGTTCTCATTTGGGTTGCTGGCGTTCAGCGAGATAGTTGCTTGGTGCGAAAACGGCATTGCCTCGCTCCCAATGTGCAGTTCCCACATGACCATGACCCAACCGGCGGTCAGTTCGAGGTCTTGCTGGTCAAATTCGAGGATGCCTTCGATGGTCAGCCCGGCCAGCGGCGGCGTATCCTCGTCGAGCAGTACGTGCATGCCAGCGGGGATGGTCACGGTGTCGCCCGCCACGGGCTTGGTACCGCCCCAGGTGGCGGGGTCTGACCAAGGAAGCGGCATGGCCAAAAAAGCCGTAGGTTTGACCGGGGCACACATCGGCGGCGGGGCGGTCCAGTCGAGCTTAGGGGCTGTGCTTGCTTTCGCCTTCGGCAAAAACCGCTCGGCTTCGGTAGCGGCCCGCCAAGTAAAAGCGGCCGTTGCGAAGCAAATAATCATCAATGGTAAAACAGGAATACGTCTCATTTTCATCAGGTTGATTTGAGGTGCAAATCTGAGCCTGATGGGTGCCGATGGGCTTGGAATTATGTTTCAGAAGTTGGGAGATATGTTCCTTTTTCCCTAAATTCCGTCGGCGTCTTCCCAAATTCCTTGGAAAACAGCTTCGTGAAATACCCAGGGTCGGAAAACCCGCACTCGTAGGCCACCTCCGAAATCGTCAACTGCGTCTGTGCCAACAAGCGGGTGGCCGTTGCGAAGCGAACGGTGTGGATAAACTTCGTGACCGACTCGCCCGTGAGCGCCGTCACCTTGCGGTGCAGTTGGGTGCGGCTCATCCCGATTTCCCGACAGAGGAACGGTACATCGAAATCGCTCTTGTCCAAATGGGCGTCCACCACTGCCCAGAGCTTTTCCAGGAATGGGTCCTGTACTTTTGGCGGCTGCGCCGAAACGGGTGTTTGCGCCAAAGCAGCAGCCATCGCCTCTTGCAAGCGGCGACGGGTGTTCAGCAGGTTTTGTAGGCGGGCCAACAGTTCTTCTTCGTGAAACGGTTTGGCAAGGTAGTCGTCCGCACCATGCCGCAGCCCCGTTAGCTTTGCTTCCACCTCTGTGCGGGAAGTGAGCAGTACGAAGGGTACATGGCTCGTCCGCTCGTCCGATTTCAGTTGACTGCAAAGCTCGAAACCGTCCAAGCGGGGCATCATCAGGTCGCTCACCACGAGGTCGGGGATTTGTTCGAAGGCAAGGTCGAGCGCCTCCTGTCCGTCCCTTGCCCGCAGCAATCGGTAGTTTCCCGATAGGCATTTCGCAAGGTAGGCCGCCGTGTCGTCGTGGTCTTCGGCTAACAGCAGCAAGGGCAGTTCGCCGTCGGCTGGTTGGTTGCCTTCGGCAATGTCGGCTGCGGGTTCCTCGATGGGCAATTGGGGCAAAAACCACCCCCGCTCGCCCACCTGCTCCATCGGTGCGTCTCGGTGAACGGGCAGGCTGACCTTAAATACGGTCCCCTGACCCGGCGCACTCTCCACCCCAATGCCCCCGCCCATCAACTGCACCAGTTCCCGCACCAGCGCCAGCCCGATGCCCGTGGCGCTGCCGTCCTCCGTGCCGCTCCCGAACCGCTCGAACAACCGCTCCTGCATGGCAGTGGGGATGCCAGTGCCGGAGTCGGAGATGGTGAGAACGGCTAACGATGGACGGTGGACGGTGGACGGCGTTTCCCCATGCTCCGTTTGCCGTCCATCGTCCACCGTCCATCGTAAACCGATAGTTCCTCCTTCCGGCGTGAACTTCAGCGCATTCGACAGCAGGTTGGAGATGATGGCGAGCCATTTTTCGGGGTCGTAGTCCATTTGAAACACTGGCACGGACGATTCGAAGCGGAGGTCAATTTTTTTCGAAGAAGCATAGGAACGGAAACAATCCGCCACGTAGGAAAGGAAGGCAAGCACGTCGCCCTGTACCCAGTTGACCGTCATTTTGCCTGCCTGCAATTTGTTCAGGTCTAGAATTTGCCCAACGAGGCGGAGCAGGTGTTCCCCTTGGCGGTTCATGCGGGCCAGTTCCTCGGCGGGGCCGGGCAGGTCGGCCAGCTCCAGTTCTTTTTTTAGGCGGGCAGCCGGGCTGACAATGAGCGTCAGCGGGGTGCGGAACTCGTGCGTGATGTTCGTGTAGAGGCGGGTCTTGAAAGCGTCAAGTTCCCGCAACCGTCGGGTTTCCTCCACTTCCAGTTGCCGCCGCAGCTTGTATTGGTAAAAAGCGAATGCCGCCGCAGCCAGGGCCAGCGTGCATGCGAGCCGGAACCACCAAGTCTGCCACCAGGGCGGCAAGATGCGCACGGGAAGTGCCAGTTCCTCGTTGCTCCAAACCCCGTCAGGGCTGGCTGCCCGTACCCGGAAGGTGTAGCGCCCCGGCGGCACGTTGGTGTAGGCGGCCCGCTGCCCCTGTGCCGCCGTTTGCCATTCCTTTTCAAAACCATCAAGGCGGTAGGCGTAGCGGAGGTGGTCGGGGGCGAGGAGTTGGAGCGAGACGAAGCCGAAGGAAAACACGTTGCAGGAGTAGGCCAACGTCAGCGAGGGCAGGGTCTCCGGCGTGGTGCTCAAGTCAAAGGGCTTATTGTGGACGAGCACCGAGGTGAGCAAGGGCCGTGGCGGGGCGGGAAGGGGCGCCACCGTGGTTGGGTCGAAAATGCATAATCCGTTTTTCCCGCCGAAGGCCAATCGCCCGTCAGGCATTTTTGTGGAGCAGCCCGAAATGAAAATCTCCATTTCCGGCTGGTTGAAATAACGGAGCGAGCCGTCCGCCGGGTCGAGGCAACCGATGAACTGCCCGCCCGTGAACCAGAGCCTTCCCCGACCGTCTGGTTCGGAAGCGGCCATGTTGACGCCCTCCATTTCACCGAAAGGAAAGAAGGAATCCACACCACCAGTGGCGATGTTGAGCCTGGTGACCTGCCTGTCGAACACCATCCAGAGCAGCCCGCCGTCTGCTTTTAGCTGTTGCAAACCCTGCACGGGGAACTCACCCGCCAGCCGCTCGAACACGCCTTTTTTTGGGTCAAAACGGCCGATGCCAAGCGTTGGGTTAATCCCGAAGGAAACCCAAAGCGTACCATCAGGCGATGGTTCGAGGTAGTTCAGCACATTGTCAGGCAGGTAGGGCAGGTCGTTTTTAGGGAAAAACCAGCGGCGTTGGCGGGTCTGCTTGTCCAATTGGCAAAGCCCGGCGTAAGTGGCGAGCCAGAGGTAGCGGCTGTCGGTGGCATCTTCCCGGACGGTGCGGAGCGGTACAGTGGCGAGGCTGTCCCCTGCGGGAAAAGGCAGCACCGAGCCGTTGGCGGGCGAGTAGCGGTACAGCCCGTCGAGCGAGCGGGCGAACCAAGTGTCCCCGTCGCTGTCGGGGGTGATGCTTTGCAGCGCAACGCCTTCAAGAAAGCCGTCAACGGGGAAATTGGCCTTTTTTGCCCGGTTGCCGGGGGCCGTCGAGTGGTAAAGCCCCCGCTGCCGGATATAGGTCCAAGTGCTTCCCTGTCGGGTGGTGCTCATTTTCAGCACGAAGTTGTTGTTGAGGCCCTCGTCCGGCTCGAAGTAGTAAAACGGAAAATCAGTCCGGGTGAAACGGGTCTTGTCCAGCCCGGAGAAGCTGCCGAGCCACAGCGCCCCGGAGCGGTCGGGCAGCATGGCCCGCAGGTGGAAGTCAACGAGGGAAAAGGGGTCGAGGGCGTCCTTGGTATATTGCTGCCAGGTGCCGCCGGGTTGCCATTTCACCAGCCCCTCGCCACGGGTGGCGGCCCATAGGAAGCCGTCGTGCTCGGCGAGGTCGAAAATCCAGGCGTGGCGCAGGAGCGGCGGCAACCTTATGGGGATGACTGCCTGCCCGCTGGCTTCGTCCCATCGGAAAAGCCCGTTCTCGGTGCTGACCCAAAGGCGGTTTTTGCTGTCTTCAAAAAGGTCTTTGATGATGGGGGGGCGCATCCCCGGCGTTTGGGGCAGGGTGCTGGCGAGGGTGGCGCTGCCCTGCCCGTCGAGGCGGTAGAGGCTACTGCCGCTGCCCGCCCAGCGCCGCCCAAGGTGGTCTTCGCAGAGCGCCTGCACACCGTCGGGCAGTTGGCCTTCGGCCATGCGGGCGAGGGCATGGCGGGCGTTTTTTTCTTCGAAAACAAAAAGGCCGCTGGCCGTGCCCACCCAGATTTGGCCGTTTTTTGTCTCCAGCAATGCTTGGATTTGGCGGTCCTTTGGCGCTGTTTTTACCGAAGGAAAAGCCGGCTTGGAAAAGCACTGACGAAGGGGGTCGAGGTGGTCGAGACCATTGGAAGTGCCCACCCAAATATGGCCGCTGCGGTCTTGCAGCAGGCAGTTGACGGTTTTGGTGGCGAGGGTACAGGAGTCGGATTGGCTGTGGTAGTAGGGCTGGAAATGGTGGCCGTCGAAGCGGGCCAAGCCCCGTGAACCGCCCATCCAGATGAACCCGTCCCGGTCTTCGAGCAGGCAGTTGACCATGCCAAGGGCCATTCCCTCGGAATAGCTGAAATGCTCGAAGAGGAGGCGCTGGGTCTGTGCCCAGGCCGGAAGGCCGAGGATGAGGAAGATTGGTATGGCAACGAGGTGGCGCAATGGGCGGCGGTTTGCAGCGATTCTTGTTGAAAATACAAAAGTAATCGCTGGCCGCTGTATGTTGGCGTGTTTTAAAAATAGCTTGTTGATGAAATAAGCGGCAGCCACCCGCTGGGGTGGCCACCGCTTTGTGCTTTTTGATTAATGCCCCAATAACTATTCCCTGCCAATCATCAGCTTCTGAACGCTGTGCTGCCCGCCAGCCTTCAGGCTGATGAAGTACAGGCCGTTCCTCAAGCCATGCAGGTCAATCTGCTCGCTGACAAGGCGCACCGTGCCAAAGTCCTTGACCAGCACTCGTTTCCCGACCGCATTGAAAACCTTCAATACAACTGATTGGCTTTCAGGCAGTTCTGCCATGCTGAACCTGACATGGCTGCCAGCAGGGTTGGGCGAAAGGCTAAACTCAACCTCGTCATTAGGTGTTGAATTGCCGGGTGGAAGGGTCGCCTTGCTGGCATCGGTGCCGTCGAGGGTAGCGCCCGCAACCGACTCGCAGTAGGTGGCCACTTGCCCATCGCTCCAGTAGTCGTTCACGTTCATCAGCGACTGGTTGATGGCCGAGCCGTAAATCGTCTTTTGCCCTTGCGTCAGGTTCAGGCTGCCATCAAGGTACTTGTTCGCCATGTCGAGCAGGCCGCCAAGGGTGAAGGGGAACTGGAACATGGTGCCATTGGCATCGAACAGGCGAAGCTGGCAACCCGTTGCGGAGCAGTTCAAAATGCACTCGTGAACCTCCATGCAACCGAGGCTTTGGTTGCGCAAGTCGGCCATGGCCAAGCCTTTATATTGAGCATTGTAACGCAGGTTGAGGCTCATGGCGATAGCGTTTGCCGCAAGGCTGTTCTTCATGCCACCGACGCCCATCGGGTTGCAGCCGTTGTCGCAGTCCCATTGGTGGCAGTTGGCCAGCACGTCGGGGCCGCCCATGCCAGGCAGCAGGTCAATGATGCATTGGGCATCGGTGATGCTCAAGGAACGGTTGCTGCCGCCAATCTTTATCGGAACATTGCCTATCAGGCCATCAATCATGTTCAGGTCGGTCAATGCGATGGGGAGTACATTGCCCGGCAGGTCACCTGCTATGCCCCAATCGCTGGCCCGGAAAGTCTGCAACGGCTGGCAGGTGCCGGAGTAGGTCACTTCGCAAAGGCTGGGGTACTCATTGCCGCAGGCATCTGCGATGACGAAGTAAAACGTGCGGCCAAAGCTGAAAATGCCGTCCCCGTCTGGGTCGCTGCAATCCCACACGTCGCTCCAACTGTCCAGTTTTACCACCAAGTCTTTACCATCGCAAACATCGAAATAGTTGCCCGCCTCCAGCAGTTCTTCCACCTTCGGCAGGAAGTCGAAGTCGTCGGGGCAGGGCAGTTCTTCCATGCACTTTAGGTCGGCGACGTTGACCGAAACGCCGTCGGTATGGCTGCCTGTGCAAGTGCCCAGCGGGGCTTCGTCGTCGTTGATGTGGTAGGTGAAATTCCACGAATGGCTATGTCCGCCACAGTCAATATACGTGTAGGTATATCTGCGCCAGCCCGTGCAGCCGGACGGGGCGATGTCCTGTGCGACGCCGGAAGCTGCGATTTCCAAGGCATTGCCGCAGGCATCGTAAACGGTGATGTGCTGTGGTGGCACGGCATGGGCCAAGCAAGTTACGTAAGCCTCCTCGTCAGCAGGAACGATGAAGTCCTGGTTGTACTGGAAGAGGAATGCCCAGCTCCATTTGTGGCCGTTGCCCTCGCAATCCTTGTAGGTCCATTCGTAAATTCGCTTGACCTCGCAGCCGCTGGCATCATAGGTGTTGAAAACGACAGGTCCGGTTGGCACGATGAGGTTGCCGCAGTTGTCCTTGACAGCAACTGGCTCAGGGTCGGAGATGTGGCTTGGGCAGTCAACAAAACCGACGATGCTGATGGGCATCACAAAGTCCTCATATTCAACCGTGTAGAAAAAATTCCAAATGCCTGTGTTTCCTTCGCAATCGGTGTAGCGGAAGCTGTAGGTGCGGCTGCCTTTGCAGACGGGCTTGGGAGTGACGGTCATGATTGGCACCATTACTTCGCCACAGTTGCTCAACAGCACAGGCGGGACTGGCACCACATCCGTATCGTCGGGGCAACTGACGAGGGCTGCATTGGGCACGGGCACCATAAACGGCTCCCGCTCCACGGTATAGATGAAATTCCAAGTGCCTGTGTTGCCCGCACAATCTTCATAATGAAAACTGTAGGTACGGCTGCCCTCGCAGACTGGCTTCGGCGTCACGGTCATGGTGGGCACCATCACCTCGCCACAACTGCTCAACAGCACTGGCGGAATGGGCACCACGTCCGTATCGTCGGGGCAGGTCACCAGGGCCGCATCGCTGACGGGCACGAGGAACGGCTCCCAATGAACATAATAGGTCGTCGTCCAATTCACTTCAAGGCCCGAACAGTCGCTGTAGATGAAGGTAACTTGCCGGATGAACTCGCAGGTGAACGGGCCATCGGGCAGGTCATTGATGAAAGGGCCTGCCACGTCTGCAATCGCTCCGCATGGCGTGAAAACGATGGGTGGAATCGGCACTACTGCCGCTGCAGGGCAGAGTACCTCTAATGCCTGACTGATAGGTGCAAAGAAAGGCTGCTGCTCAATGGTATAGATGAATGACCAAACAGCGACTTCGTTGCCAACACAATCGTAGTAATAATAGTAATAGGTGCGTGTGCCCTCGCAGGTAATGGGAAATGGGTTCTCGGTAATGACCGGGCCAACTGGGAACGCAAATGGACAGGCCGGGATGCCAGTAGGGACAGCGGCAGGCGGCGTGGGCGGCACGGCCTGGTCGGGGCAGGAGACGGTAGCAGCGCCATCCGGTGGGAAAGGCATCGGGCATTCAATCTGGAACGTGTGCGTGTTGGAGGCTTCCTCCTCCGAATCCAGCAGGATATAATAGGTGGTTCCTGCCGTCAATGGTCCGAAGGCAACCTGCGTTGCGAGGCCGACGTCAAGGATGCAGGTCCAGCCAAGGTTGGAGCAGCCGCCCGCCGCAGCTTTGTAAAAATAGTCCACGTAGCCGCCGCCGATTTCATTCGTGACTTGGAGGGTGTGCATCCCCGAAGTGGTGGCCGTAAAACTGTACAATTGCTCGGCGCCAATGGTGTTGAAGCCGCAGGCGTTCACGTTCCAGCCAGCGCCGCCACCGACGAGCTCAATCGTCTGTGAACTGCCGCAAGTGATGGTTTCGATTGGGCCGTCGCAGGGAGCGGGCATGGCGGGTTGGCTGGTCGGCGTGCCCTTGCAGCGGAAGCCGTTGAAATCAAAGGGGACACTGCAAAGAACAAGTGTCTGTTTCAGGAAAAACAGGCAGAACAGTACCGCAATGGAACTGCCCGGTCTGAGGTTCGGGGTGGTGAAAATTGGAGGATTGCTTTTCATTTGAAACAAATGGTTATGAGTGAAAATGGTATAGTAAGTAGAAAGACTTTAGAAATTAGACTTTAGATTTTAGATAAAGCATTGACTATCAATCACCTGCGTGCCATCTAATGTCTGAACTCCATTGTCTATGTACTTACTACCGCCCAGTCTTGATGGAGGCCACCGAAGGGCAGCATTTTTTCATCAAAAAGCGAGGTACTTGCCGCAGCGTGGGCAGCGAGGAAAGGGCGGAGAATTGGTTTTTGCCTACTTATCAGCGACACTTCGCAGCGACTTTTACCCTGCATTTTTGATGGTGCAAATCTCTGCCCGATGCTTCCCGGAGGCTGGGAATTATGTTTCAATTGATGGTAGGATTGTTCCAAATGGCTTGGAACAGAGGGTTTGGGCAAAAAAAAAACGCAGGCTACCCAAGGCAGCCTGCGTTTTTATTCAACTTGAGGATTTATGGTATCACCGCCAAATCACGCCTCCTTCCTCGTTGACGAACAACTTTTCCACCATTGGCCTGTGGCCCGCTATTTTTACCATCACCAAATACATGCCCGTCTTTAGACCGCCTAACTCGATACGATGCCGGAGGCTCGCTACCTTGCCGAGGTCGTTGGAAATCAGGCGATTGCCCAAGGTGTTGAAAACCTCAACCTTCACGCTGCGTTCCTCGTCCATGCTGCCAATTTGCAGCATTACGAAACGGGAGGCTGGATTCGGGCTTAGGATTAGGTCAATTCCTCGGCTAATTTCACCTTCATGGCCAAAATCTTCTTTGCCAGATTCAATGGGTGAGGCGATTCTGGTATCACAGGCAGTTTCAACTTGGTCGTCGCTCCATGCTGTGTTCACGGTCTGCAAGGCTTGGTTGATGGCCGTGGCGTAGATGGTCTGCTGGCCAATGCTGAGGCCAAGCCCACCGTCAAGGTATTTATTCGCCATGTCAAGGAGGCCGCCGAGGGTGTAAGGGAAACTATGTGCCATGCTGCTGCCGTCAAAGAGGCGGAGTTGGCAGGTTGTTTCGGTAGGGCAATGCACGATCTGACTGCTCAAAGCCAAACAGCCAAGGCTTTGGTCACGCAGCTCGTTCAAAGCCAGGCCCTTGTATTCATTGTTGAACCGCAGGTTCAACGTGAGGGCAATGGCGTTGGCGGCGAGGCTGTTCTTCATGCCGCCGATGCCCATGGGATTGCAGCCCGTGCAGTTGGTTTGGTGGCAATTTGCCAAAATGCCCGGCCAGCCCGAACTGGGCAGGAGGTCAACGATACACTGCGGATTGGTCAGCGTCAGGCTTCTGTTGTTTCCGCCAATGATTAGCGGATTGTTTGCCAATAAGTCGGCAATGATGGCAAGGTCGGTGGTGGCCGGGGAAACGGCGTTGCCAGGCAGTTCACCAGCGATTCCCCAATCTTCCTGCCGGAAGGTCTCTATCGGCAGGCACTCGCCGCTGAAAGTGACCTCGCAGCCGCCGGGGAACTCGTTGCCACATGGGTCGGCGATGCGGAAATAGAAGGTGCGGCCAAAGGTGAACTGGCCGTCGTTGTGCGGGTCGGCACATTGCCACGGGTCGGAGGCGCCTTGCAGTTCCACCACCAAATCGTCGCCGCTGCACACGTCGAAATAGTCTCCCGCCACGAGCATTTCCTCGATTTTATCGCTGAAGTCGTAGTCGTCGGGGCAGGGCACCTCCGCTATGCAGCTGAGGTTGTCCACGTTCACAGTGACCGGGCCGCCGTTGCCCGCAGGGCAATTGCCAAGCGGCGCTTCGTTGTCGTTGATTTCATAACTGAAACTCCAAGGGTGCGAGTGGCCACCGCAGTCGGTGTACACGAAATCGAATTTGCGCCATCCCGTGCAGCCGCTGGCCGCAATGTTTTCGCTGACGTTCGTCAAAACAGCCTTAATCTCTTGACCGCAAGCATCGTAAAGCGTGGGCGGGAAGGGCTGTACGGCATAGCTGAGGCAAGCAACCACGTTGGTTTCATCGCCGAAGGTGAAGAAGTCGGCGCTGTAAAGGAACTGGTAGGTCTTGCTCCAGACGTGGGTATTGCCCTCGCAATCCTTGTAGGTCCAGGCAAATTGGCGGCTGGCTTCGCAACCTTGGGCATTTTCCGTGCTGGTGATGACTGGGCCAGTCGGGTTGAGCAGCTTACCGCAATTATCGAAGACGACCGGGGGTATGGGTTGGCTAGCCAGAATGGGGCATTCCACGCTCACGGTTTCGCTGGCAGGTACCGTAAAATCGAGGTATTCCACCAAGTAGGTGAACAACCAATCGACGAAATTGCCTTCGCAGTCGGTGTAACGGTAAATATACTGGCGGTTGCCCTCGCAGCCTGGTTTTGCACCGAGGCTGAACAAAACGGGTGTCAAGACCTCGCCGCAGTTGCTCAAAACAACGGGTGGAGTGGGGGCAACGTCCGTGTCGTCGGGGCAGTCCACGGTGGCCGTACCGTTGGGTGTGGCTATGGTGAACGGTTCCCGCTCAATGGTGTAGGTATGGCTCCACTGCGATGTGTTGCCGGAGCAGTCGGTGAAGGTGAAGGTGAAGGTTCGGGTGCCTTCGCAGGTCAGCGGGTTAGGGCTATTCAGGATAACGGGGCCAGTGGGCGTTATTGCGCCAGCACAAGCATCAATGACCACGGGCGGCACGGGCGCAATGGCCAAGGCCGGGCAAGCCACGGTCGAGGCTGCGTTGGCGGGCACGGGCGGCGGGGTCACGTCCTGCACGGTGATGGAGCGGGCGCAGGTGGCCGTGTTGCCGCAGGGGTCGGTGGCCGTCCAGGTGCGGGTGCGGGTGAAGGTGCCGGGGCAAAGGCCGGGCACGTTTACGTCACTGAAGGTGATGGCGACGTTGCCCACGCAGTTGTCCGAGGCCGTGGGCGGCGTGAAGACCGGGGTGGCCGGGCAATTGAGCGGCGTTGTTTGCGCAGCGCAAGTGATGGTGGGCGGCGTCTGGTCACGAATGGTGATGGTCTGTGTGCAGTTGGCGGCGTTGCCGCAATCGTCCGTTGCCCGGTAGGTGCGGGTGATGGTGAAATCGTTGTCGCAGATGCCATCCGGCCCTGAGGCATCGGAGATGTGCGCCACCACGACGGGGGTGCTGCCGCAAGCATCGGACACGCCCGTAACCTGTGTGATGTCGGGTATCGGTGCATGTTCCAAACAGCTTACCTGTACTGGCCCTGGGCAGGTAAGCGTGGGCGGCGTGGTGTCCTCGATGATGAATATCCCACCGATATCGGCTGTGTTGCCGCAGTCGTTCGTGTAGGTAAATATCAAGACAATCATTTTTGAGTTGCCGCATAAATTGTTCACAACAGGGGTGGTGTGCGTAATGCTCACAATGGTGCCGGAACTTGAGTCCACCTGCGCAAAGCCGCCCGCTGCCAACCATGCGTCGAACTGGGCGGTGTTGCCGCTGCCGTCGCACTCCACGGTGGTGGCAGGAACTAAAACAAAAGTGACATCAGGGCAGGGGCATGGCCCCGGCGAAAGGTCGGTTGACTCAGACCTGGTGCAGTTGGGGTCTGCTGTAAAATGGGCACTCACACTGGTAGTTGTCCCATCGGCTCGAAGTTTTTTATTGGAGACAAAGAAGGGGCTTCCAGTGGAAGCAACATTGCCTACGTCAAACAGCAATGGCCCAGACAAGACATCAGACCCAGACACCACCAAATCTCCTGTAGCTGGTAGGTTATCGTAAAAGACCAGTATATCGGCGATGAAAAAATCATCGGCTGGGTCGGGTGTGCCGTTGTCGTTGCAAGCTTCTGGGTTGACGATTTGGATATCGGTGATGGCGCAAGTGCTGCCGCCATTCGAGCAGTCGTTCACCGCTGGGCCGGTGCCGGGCAAGCTGCACTGCACACCCACAAAGGGCACAAAAAGCTGCCCTACAAGGTCGGTGGCTTGGCCATCTGCCCGCAACTTTACGTCCGGGAAGGTCACCGTCAAGTTCAAGCCTGCGGGTACAATCGTGGAGTAGGTGCCAATCACATCGGCACCCACCAACTGAACAGAGCCAAAGAAAGCTGGAAATGAATTGGAGTAGAGCACGTCCACATCCACCTCGAAGAAGTCATCGCTGGGGTTGCTGGGCGTCCCATTGTCGTTGCAGGGGCCGATGTTTGCGAAGCTCAAGCCGATGATTTCGCAGGTATTTGGAGGTGTATTCGAGCAGGAATTGACCGCTGGGCCTGTGCCGGGGAGACTGCACTGTACGCCCAAAAAGGCGACAAAAATCTGCCCTACAAGGTCGGTGGCTTGGCCATCCGCCCGCAGCTTCACGTCCACAAAGCTGGCCGTCAGGTTCGTGCCTGACTGCCCATTCACGGAATAGGTTCCAATCACATCAGAGCCTACCAACTGAACATCGGATAAGGATGCAGGAAATGAGTTGGAATAAAGTACATCTACATCCACTTCAAAAAAATCGTCCGCCGGGTTGCTCGGCGTCCCGTTGTCGTTGCAGGGGCCGATGTTGGCGAAGCTGAAGCCGATGACTTCGCAGGAGGCTGGTGGCGGTGGCGGGCAAGTCAGTGTGATGTTGAAGGAGCCTTCAAATCCTATGCCGCCCGTGTTAATGTAAACAAGGTAGTTCGTCCCGGCTGTTGTATTAAAAGTAAAAGCTGTGCCGCAGGTGTTCACCTCAGCGGCCACGCATGTCGCATTGCCGCAGCTTCCGGTATAGACCCTGATGGCGTTGATGTCGTTGCCCACGCAGTTGTCGAGCAGGATGCTGGTCTGGCCAGCCAGCCCCGTGAAGCTGTAGAAAACACCGGGTGCCAATAGCGAGACAACGCCACAGCCCGGCAAATCAAAGTCGGGTGTGGCATCAATTGTGGTGCCCGCAATGGTATTGCCGCAAGTCAAGGCCGTAGGGTTGGCGCAATTGTCGTTTGCCGGGGGAGGCGGCGGGCAGGTCAGCGTAATATCGAACGAGCCTTCAAATCCAATGCCGCCCGTGCTTATGTAAACAAGGTAGCTCGTCCCTGCTGTGGTGTTAAAGGTAAAAGGCGTACCGCAGGTGTTCACCTCAGCCGCAACACAGGTCGAATTGCCGCAGCTTCCGGTATAGACCCTGATGGCGTTGCCGTTGTTGCCCACGCAGTTGTTGAGCAGTATGCTGGTCTGGCCAGCCAGCCCCGTGAAGCTGTAAAAAACGCCGGGCGCCAATACTGAGGTGATGCCGCAGCCCGGAAACCCGAAGTCGGGCGTGGCACCAATTGTGGTGCCCGCAATGGTATTGCCGCAGGTCAAGGCCGTAGGGGTGGCGCAATCGTCGTTGGTTGGGGAGGGCGGCGCACCGGAGCAGGAGGCCACCGTTGGCCCGGTCACTGGCTGCACGCACGGATTTGTTGGGTCGGTGAACTCAACCTCAATGGCTGTCTGTGTGCCATCTGCCTTCAGCGGCACATTGGTAAAAGTGTGGTTGTTCCCGAAGAGGTCTGCAACTGGAATTGAAGTAGTGCCAATGGCATCGCCACCCGGCACTATCTGGAGGTTGCCCGTGGCGGGCGGGTTGATGAAGTTGATGACCACATTTGCGGTAAAAAAATCATCGCTGGGGTTGCTGGGCGTACCGTTGTCATTGCAAGCACCGACGTTGGTAAAACTCACCGAGGTGATGTCGCATGGCGGTATGGTACAACTCGCCACGATGCCTGTCTCTGCCGTGTTGCTCGTACAGCCGCTCTCGTCTATTAGAATCCGTATCACGCCCGTGGCACTAGCGATGAAGGTGATGCGGGAGTCGGTGCCGCAGTCGTCGTCGTTTTGGTCAATGAAGGTGCCGTCGTCCTCGTAAATCGTCATCTCTGTGTCGAAGCCGGAGTCGGAGAGGCCGCAATTTTCAATCGTATATTCGCTGCCCGCCACTACGTTCATGGCCACGTATTGCCCGCCGGAAACGCCGGTTGCGATGGTCTCTTGGCCAGTGCCGCAGGTCAGCGAAAACGGGACGGTGTTGATGGGCGTGTTGTCGTTCGGGCACTGCGCCCAGGTCGTTTGCGGAGCAAACAGCGTAGCAGCCAGCAGCAGGAAGTTGCACAGCCAATGTGTTTTGACAAAAGGAAACGTTTTCATAAGACGAGGTTTGTGTAAATGATAGATAGTTGAATTGTTTGATTATTGGGGTGCTTGCAGCATGGCAGCGCCAGGCCATTGCGATGGCAAATAATCTTCTGGTGGTCCATTCAAACTGAATTTGCAGGTTAGCTGTCCCGCCCCTTGCGGTTTATCCCTTTGGGAAGCAAAACCAATGGAAAAGATGGCGGCACGTCAAGCCTTTGGCAGCCGCCACCCAATGTTTCCATTGTCTTACTTGATTTGGTTGATAAGCGGTTGTAAAATGTTGATATAAGGCCGTGGTTGTTTATCAACCTTTTACAAACCCTTATCAACCTAAAAAATCTAAAAAATCATTTCCCGACCAGGCCCACGTACACGTTGTTTTCCTTGTTCAATTCTTTGGTGCCGATATTGTCAGTGTCCAGCGTTACCCGATAGGATACCAACTGTTCTTCATGGTTCCACACGCCTTCGTTTACCTTGAAAACAAAGCTGCCAGTGGCTGTTTCGCCGGGCCTTAGGTCGCCGTACTTCATATAAATGGCTTCGTCTGGGCTGAGCAAGCTTTTCCAGTCGTTGCTGGCAGCAGCGTCGGCGGTCTTGTTGGAAGTGCCGTCAATGATCAATGGCACAAGGCTTTCTCCGTTCTTGCCAGTCAAAGGGCAATTGGCAGTGCCATCGTTGCGTACCGTCCAGGTGACGGAAACCTGCTCCTTGTTCAACCATTTGGAGGTGCAGGAAACCAACGCCAGGTCGGGCGTTTTTTCGGAAAGGTAGCGCTGGGCATTTGCCATCGTGGCCATTGCCAAGCAGCAGCAGAGAAGGATGAAAAAACGGTTCGTCTTCATTGTTTTAGAAAATTTTAAAGGTGAAATGAATTGGTATTGGTCAGTTAGAGCCAGCTATTCGAATGAAGTCGAATTCTTTGGAGCCTGCATCCACTACCACCAGCACGGAAAAGACGGCGGAAATGGCGAAGACCTCTGTGTGCGCCTGGGCAGTGATTTCAGTGCCACCGGGGAAGCTGCCCGTGTAGGTTGCTTGGGCCAAAAAATTGTCCGTACTGCCCACAATCCGGTTGTACCAGATGACCGGGGCCAGTGCCACCACCTCCTTTGCCATCACCACTTTGTCCATGCCAGTGGAGGTGCGGAGCCGGATCCCGAACTTGGCATTCACCTGCCCGTAGCCAGCGATGGAAAGCACCTGACCGGAGTAGCTGATATCCGACTGAGCCGTTACTGTAATGCTGGTATAATTGCCTTCCGGCACTTCAAACTTACCGCCCACGTCCGCCTTGCTGCGGCACCCGCCAGCTATCTCGGCCTGCGCCAGCACAAAGGCGCTGCAGTCGCTAGCTCGGGCTTCGCACTTGGCCACCACGGCACTGTTGTCGTTTTCGTCCAAAACATCGAAGGGGCAGTTCAGCGTCTCCTCGAACCGTAGCGGCGGCGGTGCCAAAAAGGGTGTCGTGAACTCTACCTGCACGTCGGCGAACTCGCCAAACTTGAACTTGATGTTGCCAAGCACTTTGGCCACCTCCGCCTTCACTTGCACATTATTGATTTTGGCATCGGAATATGCCTTGCGCATGAAGGCCAGGTGGTCTGCGTCAAGTTTTGCCATCATCTCCTGTTGCTTCTTCGGGTCGGTCTGCTTCGCAATGGCCTCCACGTCCGACTTGTACTTGGCATATTGCCCCGTCTTGTCGGCTTCGAGTATGGCCGTTGCTTTTTGGCGCTGCGGTGCAATGATTTTCTCGATGACGTCCAACTGTGCTTGGGTTGGCGCTTGTGCTTCGCAAATGGCTGGCAGCAAGTAGGATGCTAGCAAGAATGCTGCTGTTAATAGGCTGAATTTCATGGTTGGATGGGTTATTAGGTTAAAAACCAAATAAGCAGGTAATCACTTCGGTCAGAGAAAAAACACCACACCTCACGCAGGCACCCAAGGGGTTCAGCAGCCTTGCAACAATGCAGGCAGATGCTATGGCCGTATTGGGATTGTCACATTCAAAGATTTGGTCACCGCATTTCCCGCAAGCCGCAGGTGCGTTCTCGGGCGCAAGCAGGCATGTTTCGTAGTTAACAAGGTTTTGTTCAACTGTTTCATAGAGACCTCCTACCAACCTTCCGTAAAGCCCCCCATTCCCATACTGGGCCAAGGCAATGGTGCGGACCTGCCCGCCCTCATTCACGTGGATGGTCACTTGCTCCACCTCCCCACTGCTCGTGTTGATGAACTGAGAGGCGATTTCCACGGTCACCGCCTTTTTGTTGAAAGTGCCGCTCTGGGTTTCCGAAACGCCCTTCCTGCTCACCGTGGCACCGGGCAGTTTGAGCAATTGGGAGCGCAGTGTGCCCGCCTCGCCCGTGGTGAGCAGTTGGCTGAACCTCGTAGTGGCCAATGGCACCGATTTTTGGCCGTAGGTTGTCGTTGTGATTGCCATGAAAAAGGCAATGGAAAGCAGTGCCGCCCAGCGGCCTAAAGATTTGATAGTCATTTGATTAAGAATTTTGAGTGATTGAAAAATGGTTAAATTGTATTATTATTCTATCCCCTACCGTCCACCGTAGTCCGTCCACCGTCCACCGTAGTCCGTCCACCGTCCACCGTCCACCGTAGTCCGTCCACCGTCCACCGTAGTCCGTCCACCGTCCACCGTCCACCGTTCAACGCATCATGCACGACACCCCCGCCACAGGTATGATGTTCTTCACCTTATACCCATCCGAGTGGTCGAGCCGCACGCCGTAGCTCAACAGCACGTTGCGGTTGATGCGCCAGTCGCCGCCATAGGAGGTGGAGAAATTGTTCAGTTGTGCCATGTTCAGTTCCGGCATTTCCTCGAAGGAAAAGCTCGTGTCCGATTTGAACTTTGAGAAGACGAACTCCACGAAGAAGGTGAACTTGGGACTGCCGTATCGCATCCCGATGCCGCCGGAGGTAGTATTGATTCGGGTTGAAAACGAGTCCTGCGCCACCTGTTTCATGAACCTCACCGTACCGTTCAGCATGAGCCGTTTGCCCACGGGCAGGCTGCCATTCACCCATACCGCTGAGCCAGCAGCCCGGAGGTTCAGACTGTCCAATGCGGCATTTTCATAGGCATAGAGCTTGCCACAGGCAATGTCGAGGTGAGCGGCGTTCCAGTGGTCGAGGATGTATTGCTGAGCAACGGTTTGGATGCGCTCTTTTTGCATTGAAGCCTCCCGGTCGTAGATGCCTTGTAGGGAATCTAGGCTGTTGTCATAGCGGGCGAGTGCCTGCTTGTCGGTGGCGGCGTCTCTTTTCAGCCTGACCATCGCCATATTGACCAAGGTAGCGTCCTGCCGCTTGCGATAGACGCTGTCCATCTTGGCGAACAGCCCCACCTCTTCCAGCGGGTCATGCTGCCGGAACAGGTTCAGCTTAGCGGCCAGCGAGGCCCGGCGGCTTTGGTCGGCATCCTCGATGGTGCCCGCCGAGAGGTCGAGGGTGCTGAGGGTCTTCATCAACTTCGAGGCATGGCGATACTTGCCGAGGTCGGGTCGGTTGTAGGCCAATTCCCAGATGGGCTGGGCCTGTATGGCGATGTTCGGTTTCAGCCGCCAGGAGCGGAACGACCAGTCCACCTTGAACTCCCGGATATTGCTGGGCCGGGTAATCTGCGATGGGCTGACCGCCAGCAGGTCGAAGGCGGGCGAAACGGGGATCGTAAATTCGGTTGCTTTCGCAATTTGTGTAGTAGCCTCTTGGCCCCAAACGGCCAATTGCGCCAGCAAAAAAACGGTTGTGAAAATGGAGGTTTTCATTTGACAATGGATATTTAGAAGGTGAGAAGGTGAGAGATGTGAGAGAGTGAGAGGGGGCATGGATTACGCTCACGCTCTCACATCTCTCACGCTCTCACATCTCTCACATCTCTCACTTCTCTGCCTGCGGTGCATCGTATATAAAATCGTCCATCACGGCCACGTCCACGGTGGCGCTTTCGTCGGGGCCGAGGGGGCCGCTGCCGTACTCGATGCGCACCCGGTGGACGATGGGTGTTGGGAAATGCACGGCAAGGAAGGAGTGGCCGCCGTCCTGAGCAGGCACTGGGAAGGAACCAAGGCTCTTGCCGTCAATGTCGAAGTACTCGAAGGCCGTGTTCTCGTTGCGGTCAACGTCCACATAGACTGCCCCGAAGCCGTGCACCACGCCGGGCGTGTTGGTGCCGGGCACGTAGAAGGTCAGTTCCGCCACGTTGCTGCCGACGGGCGAAAAGACCCGCTCGCCACTGAAGGGGGGCAGTAAACCATTGTAATTGGGGTTGATGTTGCCAAATTGCGGCAGCGTCCCAGCTGGATTGTCGGAGTCGGCACTGGCCTGTACACCGCTGCCGTTGGTGGTCAGTACCGCTCCACGGGCACGATTGCCCTCGCTGGCATTGAAGAAATCGGAGGGCAGGAAATAGGGTGCTGCGTTCTCGTCGGGCACGCCGTCCCAGTTGATTTCCTGGCGGCCTCCAACGGCATCGGCCAGGGCACGGTACTCGGCGATGGCGGCAGATATGTCGCCCGCTGCGCTGATGACCTTGGGTTCGGGCTTGTCGTCGTCTTTTTTGCAGGCAACAAAAACAAGGGTGAAAAGGGAAAACACGAGCAGGAATGAGGTTTGCTTTTTCATTTTTTAAAGACAATGTTGTTTGCCGTGGAGCAATGCAGTTCAGCCCCGCCCCCGTGCAGGTAGTGATTTATTTCAGTGAATGACAGCTATGATGTTGTGTATTAGGTGCTCCGTGTGCTGTTGCCCTGGTGTGGCAGGTCTTCCTAAGAATGGGTTTTCCTTTGTGAGTGTGAACTGATTTGATGCTGCAAAGATGGGGAGGGATGGAAGGGAGGGAATCACCCTGCGGGGTGATTTCGCAAGATTTGAATCAATATTTTTGTTGAAAAATAGCCTTTCAAAATGCCTTGCTTGTGAAATCAAGCACCGATTGGGCATTGCTCAAAGCGGCTAAAGCGTCAGCTTCCTCAACTTCGAGCGTAAAAGGGTAGCGAACATTGACGCCATAATCCGTCAGTTCGAGGCAAGGGGTTTCGATGCTTGAAAAAGAAGGTTCAATGGCGCTGCACAGCTTGTTCAGCAAAACCAAATCGTGCGTTTTTCGTACAGGTTCGCCATGAAGGGCAAGGAAGGCTTTGAGGCTTTTTTCGGCAGCTTGTTGGCAGTGGTAACAAATGATTTCAAGCGGAACAGGCTTCATGTTCCGCAAATATTCGGCAGCAGCAAGGTCGGTTTCAGCGAACTGCAGCCACGCTTTTGCTACGTCTTTGTTGTTCATAAATTAAGATGCCTTCGTGCCTTATTTTGTGTTCCAATGTACTGGCGAGCTTGGCGATATTGTTGAATTCTTTTTGGTCATAAACCAAGATGTCGAGTGGAAAGGAAACAGTTTTTGACAATTCCCGCCTGATTTCCCGCATCCAATCCAGCTTGCGCCTGCCCTCCAAATCCAGCACCACGCAAATGTCCAAGTCGCTATCCGCATCGGGGTGGCCGTAGGCATAGCTTCCGAAAAGGTAAGCGAGCTTCACCGAAGGCTTGTTGGCAAGCATGGCCTTCACAGCTTCCAATTCAGTTGAAAATGTTGGTTGGGTTGTCATTCCGAGCTATTTGGTTGCAAATTAAGGGTTTTCTGCCCAAACTTTTGGCTTTTGCAATTTGGCAATCAAGCCTGGTTAATATTCCGCAGCATCACCAACGCTTCCGCCCTCGAAGCCACATCTAATTTCTCAAACAGGTGCTTCACATGCGTCTTCACGGTGTTGATGCTGATGAAATGGCGCTTGGCAAGCTGCTGGTTGGTCTTTCCTTCGTAAATATCCTTGATGATTTCAAACTCACGGGGCGTGAGCGGCGAGGACAGTTTTTTGTTCAGGCGCTCCATGTCCAGCTTGAGCGGGTGGACGAACTGGGCGTAGTTGTAGAGCGCAATCTCGATGGCCGTGAACAAGTCCCTTTCATCGAAAGGCTTCACGATATAGCCCATCGGGCGGGTCAGCTTGGCCCGCTCCACGATGGACTCGCTGGCATAGCTGGTAAGGAAGATGAAGGGCAGGTCGTGCTCGTCCCGGATGATTTCGGCGATTTGGATGCCATCGAGCTTGCTCTTGAGGTTCACGTCGAGGAGGGCGAGGTCGGGCGGGTCGCTCCGCAATTGTTCGAGCGCCCCGTCGCTGTCGTAGGCAATGGCCGACACCTCGTAGTCAATGCCTTCGAGCATGGCCGAGGTGCTCATGGCAATGAGCGGCTCGTCTTCAACGATGAGGATGCGGATGTGGGACATTGACTAATATTGTTCTTGGACGGAACGGGGCAAAGATAGCGGTCTTCAACGATGAGGATGCGGATGTGGGACATTGACAGATTTACGATTTACGATTGCGGATTTACGATTGCTCAACTCGTTGAATGACAATGTTTTGTATTAATACCAAAGTTTATTTCAAAGGGATACCTAATTGCTGTCAGTGGAGGCATGGAGGCTGTATCAAAAGTCTTTCTCCCGCAGATAGCACAGATTTTCGCAGATGAAGATGCAAGATTGTCCAAAGGAAAATCTGTTTGAATCTGCGAAATCTGCGGGCGGCCAAATAATTATCGGAGACAATTTCTTTGGATTGACTTATGATACAGCCTCCTCTTGCAAAATGGCCTCTAATTTATTTGCAAGCTGTCAAAGGCAATCGGCTTTTCTACGCCCCAAAATGCAGAGACGTTGACGATTTTCCAGCCGTCGGCCTCCTTTTCCATGATGCGGGTTTCCCGGCTTACCCGGTACAGCGTCTTTTGCCCGTCGGCATTGTATTGTGTCCAAATCAGGTAGGCCATGTTGTCGCCGTAAAATTTCACCTGTGGCTTGTCCCTTTTGAAAACGGGGTGGACGACGTTTTCACCGTTCTCGTAAATGTCCTCAATCCAGCCCTTTCCTTGGGCGTTGATTTTTTCCCAGCCCACGGCGGCGTCGGCGGTGCCGTCTGAGTTGTTCCAGGCTTGCAGGGCGTAGGGCTGGTGGCTCCAGTTCTTGGCCCAGCACTCGTAGTTGCCATCGAAAAAGCATTTGGTCTCGTTGTCAATGACCTGCATGATAGCCGCCGTTTCAGCAGCCTCGTCGAGGGCGGGCTTGGCTGCGTTGGGGTCGGGGGCTGGCTGTTGCTGGCAGGAGCAGAACAGGGCAAAGATGAGGAGCGTGGCTAAGTTGGTCAATCGTTTCATTTTGAAGTGGTTTTATTGCCGCGTTGTCGCACTTGGCTGTTGCGCCCGCCGCCTTGCAGTGCCGGGAGATATTGCACAAATGTAATGATTTATCAATGCCCTGCATCCTCACGCTATCTGAGGAATCACCAACCTCACCAGCGTCCCTTCCTCGCTTACTACCTCCAGCTTCGCCTTCAATTTCGCTGCAAAGGTCTTCACCATTTCAAAGCCGAACGATTTTTCGAACTTCGCTTTTTGGTGCTCCGCAAAGCCGACGCCGTTGTCCCGAACCTCTAGGTGCAGGGCGTTTTCGAGGCTTTTCAGGGAGACGGCCACCTCGCCGGGGCGCTCATTGGGGAAGGCGTGCTTGAGGGCGTTGCTCACCAGTTCGTTGAGGATGAGGCCGAGCGGGATGAGCGTGTCCACGTCCATGCGGGGAGCGTCCACCTCGCTGCGCAGGCGGATGCGGTCGGGGTCGATATTGTAGGATTGGAACAACCCTTCGGTTAGCTTGCGCAAATAGGGCGCTACCTCCACCGAGGTCAGGTTGTCGTTCTGGTAGAGGTCTTGGTGGATGAGCGCCATGGACTTCACCCGGTTGCGGCCCTCCCGCATCACTTCCATCGCCTTTTCGTCCTCGATATACTTCGACTGCAGGTGTAGCAGGCTCGAAATCACTTGCAGGTTGTTTTTCACCCGGTGGTGGATTTCCCGCAGCAGCAGTTCTTTTTCCCCCAGTGCCGTGCTGATGATGTCGTTCTTGGCGGCCAGTTGCTTGTTGGTCTTTGACTTAAAGTACAGGAAGCCGAGTGCCCCCAGCACGGCCAGCGCCAGCGCACCGACGGTGATGCCGAGGTTGCGGCGGGACAACGAGGCAGCCTCCAATTTCAGTTGCTGCTGCGTGATTTCGGCCTCCATCTTGCCCGTTTCGTACTTCACTTCCAGTTCCGAGATGTTTTTCTGGACGGCAAGGTTGTTTAGGCTATCGTCAATGGTTTGGTAAATTTTGTACCAAGCGAAAGCATTGGGGATGTCCTTTTTTGCTTCGTAAAGTTCATAGACCATCCTAGCGCAGTGGGCTTCAGAATCTATCATGCCGATTTCCTTGTTGATGGCGGCTGCCTGCTTGTAGGCGTCCAAAGCGACATCCAAATCGCCCCCTTCCCGCAGCGTTTCGCCAAGCACTTTGTAGGTGTTGGCAAGGCTGACCCGGTTGCCCAACGATTCGTGCTGCTTCAAGACGGCTTCGAGCGTTGCGACCTTTGAGGCAGTGCTGGCGTTTTTATCGAAAAAATAGAGGATGCCGTGGATGGCGTCCTGCCCGATGCCCTTGCTGTTCCCAGCCGACATGAACTTGAGGTAGGCTTCTGAGATTTCGGAATACTTAGGCCAATTTTTTTGCATGAAATACCAGTACAACATATCGAACAGCACGTAGCCGTGGTCTTTCCTCACCATTTTTTGAGCGGTCAGCCGCAGCGCCTCCCGGTAATTCTGCTCCGCTTTCAAGGTCGCCTTGGTCATTGAAAATGCTTGCCCGCTGTTTGAACATTATCCAGTTCTGGTATTCGTTGCCCGAACCAAGGTTGGCCTTCTCCGCAAGGCTGCAGAAATGGAGGGCGCTGTCCGGCTTGAAATTACGTTGGTTGATGTCCGCCAGCTTGAGATAGATTTTGCCAAGCCATTGGTCATTTCCGTGCTTGAGCGAGTATTGCAGGACCTCCTGTACCAGGCGCTCTTCTTCTTTGGGGTCCCCCTGCAGGCCAATATTGGCGGCCAGCCGGAGCAGGGCGGCTACATAGCCCCGGTGGAACACCAGTTTTTTGGACAAGTCGGCAGCCTGCCGCAGCAGCAGGATGGAACTGTCCATGTTCTGGAGTGAATAGGCCATGCCGAGGTCGCTCAGCAGCAAGACCTTGGCCGTATCGTCTTTAGCCGTGGCGAGCTTTTGCAGTAGGCTGTCAATATTGGAAGCGTTGGCGGCGTTTAGGCCAACAATCAAGAGACAAACAAGGGCAGGCCATTTTCTCATTCGGTTATTTTTCTTCCAAACATCTGAAAAAAAGGCGAGAAGGCAAAGCAAATCCTCTCATTGCAAAAAAAACATGGGACACCAAGTGGCGGAACCAAGCAGGTGGCAAGACTAAAAACAGCGCCAACCACCAAACGAACTTATCTTCTATTTTTGCCCAAAATCAATTTTGCTTTGCTTCAATTCCTGACCGCACCCTACCCATTCCACCGCAATTTAGCATCGGGCTTGGCCTTCTCCATCGGGGCAGGGGCCTTCGTGGCATTGTTCCTACTCGTCTTCCAACCTTTCGGCACGAGGGAGTTCGAGCACGAGCACAAGCAACTGTTTTTGGCGGGCTATGGGGTGGTGATTGCCGCCTTCACCTGGCTGTGCAGCAACCTGCTGCCGAGGGTTTCGCCAAAACTATTTGATGAAGAGCACTGGACGGTCGGCAAGCACATCCTTTTCTCGGTGCTGGTTTTTCTGTTGGTTTTTGTGGCCTGCTATGTTTACAAGGACGTGGCACTCGGCCACCCAGTTTCATGGCGAGGCTTTTTCGGTTTCCTACCGTTTGCATTCTCCATCGCTATTTTCCCAATCGCCGGGCTGGTCATTGGTAGTTACATGCTGCGCCTGAAACACCACTCAAAAGTGGCCGAAGCCGCCAACAGCCAAATCCACCCAATCGCAGCCAAGCCAGCGCCACAAAGCCCGCTCAACTTGCTCGACGAAAACGGGAAGGTCGTACTGCAACTCTTGCCGTCGCAAGTCCTCTATCTCCAGGCCGCCGACAATTATGTGGAGGTTTTTTATTTGGAAAATGGCCAATCGCCCCGCCGCAGCATCCTGCGCAACACGCTGACCAACCTCGAATCGTCCCTCGCCGATGCGGGCCTGTTCCGTTGCCACCGCTCCTATCTCGTGAACCTGGGGCAGGTCGAGCGGGTGTCCGGCAATGCGCAAGGCTACCGTCTTCAATTCGCAGGACTGGAGGCTTCCGTGCCCGTAGCAAGGGGCAGGAGTGCCGAGGTTTTGGAGAAACTGCGGTGATGCCCCCCTTGCATTTCGCCCCACTTGGCCCTATTTCGTCCCAAAACGCTGCATTTCGTCCCACCGCCTTGCCGCCCATCCCATTGCACTTGCAAGCCCTTTTTCACGCCCATAGCTTTGTTGCCATCAGGTTTGACAACACCTTGTTGCAGTTGATACCGATTGATTCGCTGCAAGGGAAATCAACCCTCATCAACCTTCATCAACTCATCAATATCATGGAAAAAAGAATCGTCGTCGCCCTACTCACCATCGCAGCTTTCATTTTGGCAAACAACGGGGGCAAGCTCCTCTGCCTCTTGGACGCCTATGCCGCTCAGGACATGGAAGTGCGCAGCATGATTTACAAATGCTGCTGGTACGTGGCCTTTCCGCTTTTGGTGCTGGGGCTGTTTCATGGTTTCAAAAAAATGATGGCCGAAGCTGGCCTCGCCAACCGGGCGGTGGAGGGCATACGCACGGGCTTCGTCGGCACCCTGCCGATGCTGCTGGGTGCGGGGCTGTTGGTGGGCTTTGAAATGGAATTCGACCTTGCTGGCATCCTTGTGGGCTGCGTATTGGCCGCTGTCGGCGAAGAACTGCTCTATCGTGCCATGCTCTTTGGGCAATTGTTCCGCCACGCACGCTGGGGCTTCCTGTGGGCGGGCATGGCCAGTGCGGTCATTTTCGGGGCCGGACACCTCTACCAAGGCAACGATGCGGCGGCACTCGTCGGTATTTTCTTCGTCACCTTCATGGGCGGGATGTGGTTCGCTTGGCTGTACGTGGAGTGGGGCTACAACCTCTGGGTGCCCATGAGCTACCATTTTTTCATGAACCTGTCTTGGAACCTCTTCCACGTGAGCGACAACGCCCTCGGCCCGTGGGCACCGAACGTTTTCAGGGCGGCCACCATCATATTGTCCATCGTGCTGACGCTGCGCCGCAAGCGGCAAATGGGCGAACCGTTGGAGGTGAAGGGCCGCCGCTGGTGGTCGGGCGACGGGGTGGGCATTGCGACAGCAAAGCAACTGGCGGTGGCCATTTTGTTGGCTTCGCCAATTTTTGCTGCTGCGCAAAACGAGCGGGTGCTGGCCGGCAAGGTGACGGACGAGCACGGCCACGAACTGTCCTATGTGAACATCGGTGTGCTGGGCACCTCGGTTGGCACGGTGAGCGGTTTGGATGGCAGTTTCCAGCTTTTCCTGCCAGCCAGCGTCGGCAATGGCGACTCGCTGCGTTTCTCAGCCATTGGCCACGAGAACCGCACTTGGTCGGTGGCGGGCTACCTCGCTGCCTTGGGCGAATCTTCGGCCACGATTGCCCTGCCCGCCGCTACCACCGTGCTACCGGTGGTGGAGGTGAGGCCTCGTTTTGCGAAGCGGAAAACCATTGGGCTGTCCCGCAGCAAATTCCGCACGGCGGTCAATTTTGCCATTTCTGACAAGCCGAACCAGAACCTGGGCGCCGAGATTGGCCGGAAGTTCAACTTGCCAAAAGGGCAGGTGCAACTGGACAGTTTCCGCTTTTTTGTTTCCCAAAACAACTTCGATACCGTTCGACTGCGGGTAAATGTCTATCAGATCGATGGCAGGCCAGGTGATAACCTGCTCAACGAAAACATTGTCGTGGAACTGGCGCCGCAGCAGCGGGGCTGGGTGAAGGTGGACTTGCAGCCTTACAATTTGGTGGTCAATGACAATGTAGTGGTGGCCGTGGAGTGGGTTTACCACGGTGGCAAGGGTACGTCACTTTCGTTGCCGATTGGGATGCTGGCGGGTGCGGTGCATTTTTATAAATTTGGCAGCCAGGGGCGTTGGAAGAAGTTCCCGGGTATGTCGTCGGCGATGGAGTTGGTGGTGAGCTATTGATTCAATGGTTCATGAGGTTTCTGGTTTCAGGTTTCACGGAGGTTTCTGGCTCAATTGGAATTGAATATCATTTTTGAATGGGTTCTTTTTCAAATCAACCTATTCAAAATTGATTTTAGCAGGTACTTCCCTGAACCCTGAAACTTGAAACCTTGACGAACCATTGTGATTGTTGGCAATTGCTTTTTACCGAAACAATGCCATCGCTTTTATCGCCGTCATCGCAACGCCAAACAGCAAAGGCATTCCAACGAAGGCCCAAGCCAATACCAATTTGAGTTCAAATTCCCATTTTTTCATGGTGCTTCCTGTTTGTGGTAATATTTTGGATCAACAGGCCGAATCAACATATTGCATACAAAACCGACCAAGAGCAGTCCCGCCATGATGTACATGGTGACCGAATAGGCCTGCGCTGCGGGCAGGTTCAGTTCCTCGATTTGCCATTGCCGAAGGTAGTTCACCAAGATGGGGCCGAGCAGCGCCGCCGCCGACCAGGCCAGCAATAGCCTGCCGTGGATGGCGCCAACCTCCATCACCCCGAACTTGTCCCGCAGGTAGGCCGGGATGGTCGCAAAACCACCGCCGTACATGCTCATGATAAGGCAGAACGCACCCACGAAGCCCACCACGCTGCCCATGCGCCCGGTCAACGGCACGAGGAAGTAGAGCATCGCACCCAACAGGAAAAAGATGGCGTAGGTGGCCTTTCGGCCAATGCGGTCGCTCAACGACGACCAGAAGAACCGTCCGCCCATGTTGAATAGGCTGAGAAGGCCCACGAAGCCGCCAGCCGCCGCCGCCGATACTGCCCGGCCCGCTCCCACAGCTTTTTCTGAAAACATCTCCTGAATCATCACCGAGGCTTGGCCGAGCACCCCGATGCCCGCCGTCACATTGAGCATCAACACACAAAAAAGCAGGTAGAACTGCGGGGTGCGGATGGCCGTGTTGGCGTCAACGGATTTCGGAATGCGGATTGGGGAATGCGAATTGCGCTTGGCCCCCAATCCGTAATCCGCAATCCGTAATCCGAAATCCAATGGCGGGATTCTCACAGTGAAAACCCCGAACAACATGAAGCACAGGTACACCCCGCCCATGACGAGGAAGGTTTGCCAAACGCCCATGTCCGTTGGGGTTTTGAACTGCTCCATGAGCCAGATGGAGAGCGGGGAGGCGACCATTGCGCCGCCGCCAAAACCCATGATGGCCATGCCCGTGGCCATGCCGGGGCGATCAGGGAACCATTTTATAAGCGTTGAAACGGGCGAGATATAGCCCAGTCCCAGGCCAATGCCGCCGAGCATCCCGTGGCCGAGGTATAGCAGCCAGATTTGGTGGAACTTCACGCCCATTGCTGAAAGCACGAAACCGCCAGAAAAGCAAAGTGCGGAGGTGAACATGGCCCGCCTCGGCCCGACCCGCTCCAGCCACTTGCCAAAGACCGCCGCCGATGCGCCAAGGCAAAACAAGGCGATGCTGAAGATAAACCCCACCTGTACCAGCGACCAATCGCCCGCTGCGGGTTCCGTGATGCCGATGAGTTGCGTCAGCGGCTGGTTGAACACGCTGTAAGCGTATATCTGTCCGATGCACAGGTGGATGCTGAGGGCCGCCGGGGGCACCAGCCAGCGGTTGTAGCCAATCGGCGCAAGGGAGTGGGATTTGTCGAGGATGGTCAGCAAGGCTTGCAAGATGTTGGTTGAAAGGCATTTTGTGTTAAACAGCGAAAGATAGGCGTTTTGTCGCCACGGGAAAAGGCTTAGGACGAAGCCCGACTGACGCCCCCAATCCTCGCCGTGATGAACTCCTTCACCCGTTGCGCCTCCTCAACGGGCAGTCCGCCAATGCTCAGATCGCTGCTGCTGCCACCCGCCGTGAATACTCGAAGTGTGGCCAGTCCAAAGATGCTCTCCACCGGCCCACGGCTGATTTCGCAATGCTGCATCCGGCTATAAGGGATGGCAGTCACCGTTCGCCACCATATACCATGCTTGTGCAGGATGTCGTGCTGGCGCAATGCGTAGCCCTCGGCGGCAAAACGGCGCAGCGCCGCCCGCACGGCCAAGGCGAACAACCCGCCCCATACGGCCAGCAGTGCCCAACTAAGCCAAGGCAGTTTGAATGGATTGAAAAAATGAAATACCAGCCAGCCCATGAGCAAGATGGCAAAAAAGATGCTGGTGGCAATCACCTCCACCTTTCGGTAAGCGGGCGAAAGCCGTTGGAAATCAACGTTTCCGATGCTTGGCAACTCGGCCAGCGGTACTTGAGCGTTTTGGAAAATCATTGTGGTCGATTGGTGGATTGTTGGATTGTTGGGTTGTTTCATTGTTGGGGGGCTACTTGAAAGCAATTCAACAATGAAACAATTCAACAATTTATCAATCCCATCAATTCTTCTTCGATTTATTGCCTGCAAGGAAGCCCCATCCGCCAGAACCCAACAGGAAGCCGAGGTCGTACCAGCCGCCTTTGTTGTTTATGGCGTAGATGGCTACATTATCGTCGAACAGGCTGCCGATAAAACTGACGGGCGTGATAAAGCCGTGCAAAAGTCCGTAAAGAAAACCGTACTGCTTGCCTTGGAGGCATTCCTTCACTGGCTCGACGTCGGCGCAGGAGGCGAGGCTGAACATCAGTACCGCCAAGGTAGCAAATACCATGATTTTGGAAAAAGGCAGATTTTTCATGTTGGAGAATTTTGCTGATTATAGTAATGCCACAAAACACCATATTTTGAGCAAAGCTTCAAAATTAGCCAGAAAAGCCATTTGTTTTTTTCGACAAAAAGGGTTGATGGGAGCTTTCCAAAACCATCATCCCCCAGTGGGGCAAGCAGCATCCCTTTACCACCCCAATATCACCTGCGCCAACAAAATCTTCATCACCATCGCCGTGGGGAAGACCGTGGCGTAGCCGATGTTCGCAGCGCCCGTATCGTCTTTTTCATTGGCAAATGCGAGGCAGGCAGGCTGCGTGTGCAGGGCCGACATCACGCCCATGAGCAGGTTGAATGGCATCTTGAACACCAAGCGGAACACCAATATGCCGAGCAAAGCCGTCATCAATGTGACGATGGAACCAATCGCAATCAATTGAAAACCAGCTGATTGGAAAGTGGAATAGAACGAATAACCCGCCTTCAGCCCAATGCCCGCCAAGAAGAACACGGCGCCCAATTGCCGAAGGGTCAGGTTTGCATTCAACGACATGACCCACACGATGCGGCCACTACGCCCAATTTTTCCCAAAATCAAGGCAACGATGAGCGGCCCCGCTGCAAAACCGAGTCGGAACGTCGAGCCGCCCGGCAGCGGGACGGGCAACATGCCCAATAGCAGGCCCAACACGATGCCAATGCTGATGCTGATATAGTCCACCTCGGAAAGGCGCTGGTAGCTGTCGCCAAGAAACTGGCTCACCTCTTTCATCTGCTCCTTCGGTGCGACGATGCGCACCCGGTCGCCGGCCTCCAAGCTGAGGTCGGGGCGGCGGGGCAGGTCAACGTCGCCCCGGCGTATGCGGGTGATGATGGCATGGAACCTTGGGTAAAGCTGCAAGTCCTTGATGGTCTTGCCGACGACGGCTTTGTTGGAAACGAATATGCGCCGGACGCCCACGCTGCTGCCGTCGAGGGCGAGGTCTCGGCCCGTGGGGATGCCCAATTGGGACTGGTATCGCTCTAGGTCGGCAGGCCAGCCTACCAGCGTGAGTATGTCGCCCGACTTGATCAGGGTGCTCGGCCCGGGCACTTCTATTTCGTTGCTGCCATACGGCAAACGGCGGGAAACGAGTATTTCGCCGATTTCGCCAGACTCGCCAATCTCCCGTAGGGTGCGCCCGATGAACTTCGACTGGGTGACAAACACGTTCACATGCTCCAGTTCCTCGGTGCTGACACCCGTGATTTCGGCAGTGGTGGCGGCCTCTTGTTTGAAGTCTATTTTCCAGAAGCGGATGCCCATTTGGAACAAAAAAATAACGCCCATGACGCCGATGGGGTAGGCCAACGAATAGCCGACGACTGGTTCTGCCAATAGGTTGCGGGCCGCTGCACTGGCAGGGTCGCTGATGCTGTGCTTGAGGATGTCCACCACCGATGCGAGGGCGGGTGTGTTGGTCAGCGAGCCACAGAAAAGCCCAGCGGTGAGGGTTGATTTCAGGCCCATCCATTTGCCCAGCAGAATGGTCAAGATGGCCGAAAAAACGAGGATGCCAATGACCACGAGGTTGTCCCGCAACCCCGATTTTTTGAAGGAGGCAAAAAAACTCGCCCCCGAGCGTATCCCGATAGTATAGACGAATAGCACAAGGCCGAGGATGTATATCATGTCGGGCAGGGCCATGTCGGGGTGAAGTGCCCCAAAAGCAAGGCCCACGAAAAGAACGGCTGCTACCCCAAAGCTGAACCCGGCAATTTTTATCCTACCGATGAAGTAGCCGAGGGCAATGACGAGGAACAACAATAGCGGTTTGTTGTCGAGCAGGAGTTGGATGGTGGTGTCGTATAGGTTCATTGCCGTTTGGTTGAAAGGGTAAAGGTAGGCTGTCGTAGCTATTTTAAAGACAAATGGAACGATGTGGTCAATACTTATCATGAATTGTATATTTGCCGAGCGCAACTAACCGCACAGCCGACCATGACCGAGACCCAACCTTTCTCCCAGCCTACCCGCCAGTCTTCGGCGGCCATTATCTTCATCCTGGGTGGGGTGCTGAAAATGTTGTTCCGTCAGCTTTGGGTGGTCATCTTGGTCTTTTTCTTCAACCGCAAAAGCACAGGTATTGATGGCTATACCCTCTTCTTCCTTGGGTTGGCAGGTTTAACGGCATTGCTGTCGCTATTGAACTATTTCAACCTATTTTTCTACATCAAGGACGGCGAACTGTTGCTCGAAAAAGGTGTCATCCGAAAGTCAAAAATCAACGTGCCGCTCGACCGGGTGCAGACCGTCAATTTCCGGCAAAACATCCTCCACCAACTCCTCAACGTGGTGGCCGTGGACATTGATACCGCAGGCTCTTCCGGCAAGGAGTTCAGCCTGCATGCCCTCAGTAAGCCGCAAGCTGAATTGCTACGGGAAGTGGTTACGAGTTGGCAGTCAGACGTTGGCAGTCGGCAGTCCGCAGTCCTCAGTCCGCAGTCCTCAGTCATCAGTCATCAGTCGAAAGATGGCAACTTGCAGTATTCAGCGGATGAGGCAGCCCCCCAATCCGAAATCCGAAATCCGAAATCCGAAATCTTCAAGCTCGCTCCCCTCGACCTCGTCAAAATAGGCATGTCGCAGAACCACCTGCGCACGGCGGGCATCCTGCTGGCCTTTAGTTTCGGCTTTGCCGATGACTTGAAGGACGCCATCGGCTTTGATGCTGAGAAAAAGCTGGCTTGGTGGCTCGGCACGAGTGGTGGTTGGGACATCCTCGTCACCTTGCTGATGATTGTGCCCGTTCTCCTGTTCGGCTCGTTCCTGTTCACCTTGGGCCGAACGGTGCTGCAGTATTTCGACCTGCGCTTTTGGCGGACGGAGCGGGGCTTCAAGATAGAAAGTGGCCTGTTCACAAGGCAGGAAGTCTCAGCGGTATTGACCAAAATACAGTACGTGCTTTGGACGAGCAGCCCGCTCATGCGGTTGTTCAACATGATGAAGGTGCGGATGCCGCAAGCATCCAGCGTGGAGGTGCAGGGCAAGCTGGCGGTGGGCCTGCCAGGTTGCTATGCTCCGCAATTGGAGGCCGTGCGCTTGGCCTATTTCCCCGAAGAAAAAGAACAGGCTTGGGAGTCGCATGGCGTGGACAAAATAGCAAGGTTCTGGCGCTTTTTGCGCATTGGGGTAGTACCCGTGCTGCTGCTCGGACTGGTTACCCGAGGCTTGCTTCAAAACGAAATCTATGTCTGGCTAGTTTGGCTGCCCATCGCTTGGTGGCTCGCTCACCGTTACCAGCGGAGCTGGCATTGGGAGGTGAGCGATGAGGGGCTTCGGGCCAAATGGGGCGTGGTCAACAGCACTGCCGTTCTGCTGCAATGGCACAAGGTGCAGGCTGTCAGCGTTCGCCGGGCTGTTTTCAGTCCCAAGAATAAGCTCGCACGCCTCACGCTTTACACGGCAGCAGGCGACATTAGTGTGCCTTATATACCTTTCGAAAAAGCACAGGCCGTGCAGGATTTTGTGCTGTACAGGGTGGAGTCGGGGGATAGGGCATGGATGTGAAAACTGTTATATTCCACCACGGTAGGTTTTGTATAAGTAGAAATTGGAAATTAATTGAAATTGGGAAATTAATTGAAAGAATTGACAATCAAGCAGTTGGCTCATAATTTTCCAATTTTTTAATATCAACTAATTTCAAAGAAGTACTTAATCAATGGTTCGTGAAGGTTTCAAGTTTAAGGTTTCACGGAGTTCCTCGTGGAATGGTATCAGTTTGTAATTTTCAAATGGCTTTGATTGCCCCCAAACTTTTATAAAAATGGGTTTAGCAGGTTTTCCCCTGAAACCAGAAACCAGAAACCTCATGAACCATTGTTAATGTCTGCTATGCAACGAATATTTACCCTGCTCATCGCCTCGTTTTTTTTTGTCAAAACAACGGCTCAACCCGACCCCCGCCACATCGCCAACGGCCATGAAATCCATACCTCCGGCTATATTGACATGCCCTATATCGTCACCCTTGGGGATGGCACTTGGCTTTGCACCTTCACCACCGGAAAACTGGAGGAAGGGTTGGACGGCCAGCACATTGCCGCCAGCCGCAGCACCGACCTTGGCCAAACATGGTCAGCTCCCGTGGCCATCGAACCAGCCGTGGGGCCAGCCGCCAGTTGGGCCATGCCATACTTGACCAGTTATGGGCGGGTCTATGTTTTTTACAACTATAACGGTGATGAGGTAAATGACTTAAAAGGCGAAAAAATCCGCAACGACATACTTGGCTGGTATTGCTTCAAGTACAGCGACGATGCCGGCCACACCTGGTCGAAGCGGCACCGTTTGCCGCTCCGCAAGACGGCCTGTGACCTCGCCAACGATTGGCAGGGCAACGTGCAAATCTTTTGGGGAATCGGCAAGCCCATCACGGTCGGCGGTGCCATGATGCTCGGTTTCACCAAGCTCGGCAAGTACATGCTCGACAACGGCGAGGGCTGGTTTTTCCGCTGCGCAAACATCAACTCCGAGCGAAACCCCGATTCGCTGCAATGGAAACTCTTGCCCGATGGCGAGCACGGCCTTCGCAACCCCGAATTCGGCTCGGTGCAGGAGGAGCATAGCCTCGTGCCCATGAACGATGGTCGCCTCTGCTGCATCTTCCGTACCCAAACGGGCTACTTGGCCGAGGCGTACAGTTCCAACGGCGGGCGAACTTGGTCACGACCCCGAACGGCTTATTACGTGGATGGCCGCCCGGTGAAAACCTCCCGTGCCTGCCCCAAAGTTTGGCGCTGCGCAAACGGCAAGTACCTGCTCTGGTTTCCACAACCACAGTGGCGACCATTACAGCAGCCGCAACCCCGCTTGGCTGTCCGGCGGCGTGGAAGTAAACGGTGAAATCCGGTGGTCGCAGCCCGAAATCGTGCTTTACGGCGACGACCACAGCTACGAGAGTGGGCGATTCAGCTACCCCGATCTCGTGGAAATGGAGGGACGCTACTGGGTCACGGAGACGAACAAGCTAAAGGCCCGCATCCACGAGCTGCCGGAGGCGATGTTGAATTTCCTATGGTATCAATTAGACGCCGTCGGTCGTCCACCGTTGGCCGTCCACCGTCCGCCGGTGATGCAGTTCGATGAGGAGCAGTTGAGGGCAGAAAAGCTACCCATCACTGGCTTTCCAAAGCATTCAGAAGGCGGCTTTATCCTGCTAAACGCCATGCGGGACACAGCGGGCCTTACCATCGAAATGACTGTGCAGCCCAAGGATTTCTCCCACGGTCGGGTGCTGCTCGACACCCGCAACGACCTCGGCTCCGGCCTTTATATCCAAACAACTGGCTACCGCCAGTTGGAGCTAAACCTTTGTAATACAGAGACTTGCGAGACATGGACGACTGACCCAGGCCTCCTCGACGTGGTGCGGCCCCACCGTGTCACCTTCGTTGTGGACAATGCCCCCGACATCATCCTCTGCGCCGTGGATGGCCAGCTCTGCGACGGCGGCACGAGCCGGCAATACGGCTGGCGGCATTATTCGCCCTTCCTCAATATGGTTTTGACCAACAAAAAGAAAGAAATACGGATACTGCCGGAGGAGATGAAGTCGCTCAAGTTTTACGACCGGGCTTTGAGCGTTTCGGAAGCGGTTGACAAACAGGGAAATAGGTAGCAATCTATTCGCTTTTCACAAACCCGATTCCCAATACATCCTTCGTAGAAGCATCCACAAAAAATCGTTCACCAGTTTGCAAATCTTCCACCATGTTATAATCATGGTCTTTGAAAAATGGGCTATTGGAAAGTTGGTGAAGGTCGAAACCGAGGAAGGTGATTTTGGCACGCAGGTGTTGAACCCGGTATCGTTTTTCAAGACCAGCTCGCTCTATTAGTTGGTGACAAACGGCATTGAAATAAGCAGCATAGCCCACGCAGTTTGCTTTTTGGGAATAAAAAAGGCGATTGGGATCGCTGTCGCATTTGCCGAAGGAAAATTCCAATTGAGAAGTAGTTAGGTTCAACGATTGCCGCACGATGCGCTGCATTGAAGTGTCAATTGGTTGATGTTCAAGGTGTTGTATAAACCCTTTGTCGGTCGCTAAAATGGCCGGCCGCTCGCCGATAGGATGATAGGATACTGTGAGGCGGTAGAGCCAACCTCGTAGGACGATGACCAACAAGATTAGCAGGAGTATGAATCGAAATCGTTTCATTGGAACCCTATTCTTTTCCTTTCCTCCCAACCCTCTTTGTCCGATTTGTGGGCCAATAATTGTTTCAGCAGTTCATAAGCATCCTCGAATTTTTGGTCGTAATTGGCCTCAAGTTCTGCTATTTTCTGGGCAAGCTCAGCATAAGTGAGTGCGTATTCCCGAATCAAAACAAAGGTTCGCATGATGGAGATGTTGACTTGAATGGCTATGCTGCTGCGCAACACTGAGGAGAGCATAGCAACGCCTTGTTCGGTGAAAGCGAGCGGCAAATACTTGGCCCCCCTGTTCTTTCTTGAACTCATCACAAATTGTGATGAGTTGCCCTTTAAAGTGGTAAAGGAAAGTGTTTTCCACTCTTCATCGGTAAGCTGAAACATAAAATCATCAGGAAACCTATCTAAATTCCTTCTAACAGCTTGGTTAAGCGCCCTTGTTTCTACCTCATACATCTCAGCCAAGTCAAAGTCCAAAATGACTTTCTTCCCCCTGATTTCAAAGATTTTCTGTTGGATGACCCGTAGTTCAGTCATTGTAGTTTGTTTTTGATGCTTATAAGATTCAATAGGTAAAGTTTCAATTTGAAGTTACAAATTGTGACTTCAAGTTCCTCAAAACAACAAGTGGGCAGCCCGCACCCGGACTGCCCACTTCATACCTACTCCCTCATTCCTCATTCCTATCAAGCATCCACCTTCGCATACTTCGCATTTGCTTCGATGAAGGCCCGGCGGGGCGGCACCTCTTCGCCCATGAGCATGGAGAAGATGCGGTCGGCCTCGGCGGCGTCGTCAATGGTAACTTGGCGGAGGATGCGGCTGTTGGGATCCATGGTGGTCTCCCAAAGCTGCTCGGCGTTCATTTCTCCAAGCCCCTTGTAGCGCTGGGTCTTGACGGAGTTGTCGTTCTCGCCATTCGAGTATTGAGCGATGGCCTCACGGCGCTCCTCGTCGTTCCAGCAATAGCGGAACTGCTTGCCCTTGCGAACCTGATAGAGCGGGGGTGCAGCGATATAAATAAAGCCCTGCTCGATGAGCGGCTTCATGTAACGGAAGAAGAAGGTCAAAATCAGCGTCGTGATGTGGCTGCCGTCAATATCGGCGTCGCACATGATAACCGTCTTGTGGTAGCGGAGCTTTTCGATGTTGAGCACCCGTGCACCTTCGTTGTTCTCGGTGATGCTGACGCCGAGGGCGGTGAAGATGTTCTTGATTTCCTCGTTTTCGTAAATCTTGTGCTCCATCGCCTTTTCCACGTTCAGGATTTTACCCCTAAGCGGAAGGATGGCCTGGAAGTGGCGGTCACGACCCTGCTTGGCCGTACCACCTGCCGAGTCGCCCTCAACGAGGAAGATTTCGCTCTCGCCGGGGTCTTTGCTGGAACAGTCGGCCAACTTGCCGGGGAGGCCGCCGCCGGTGAGGGCGTTTTTGCGCTGCACCATTTCACGGGCCTTGCGGGCTGCTTGGCGAGCGGTTGCGGCGAGTATAATTTTGTCAATGATGCGTCGGGCGAGGTTGGGGTTTTCCTCCACAAAGGTGGAAAGCGCATCGTCAACGGCACGGGACACGATGCCGAGCACCTCAGAGTTGCCCAACTCGCTCTTGGTCTGCCCCTTGAACTGCGGTTCGGGCACCTTCACCGATACGATGCAGGTGAGGCCCTCCCGGAAGTCCTCGGCACTGAGCGTCACCTTGGCCCTTGTGAGCATGCCGCTTGTATCCCCGAATTTGGCAAAAACACGGCCCAAGGCACGGCGGAAGCCGCTCACGTGGGTACCGCCTTCGGTGGTGTTGATGTTGTTCACGTAGGAATAGCAATGCTCGCTGAACGAGGTATTGTAAGTCATAGCGACTTCCACCTCCACGTTGTCTTCCCGTCCAACCACGTAGATTGGGTTTTCGAGCAACTGGGCACGGGTTTCGTCGAGGTACTTCACATACTCTAGTAGGCCGCCCTCCGAGTGGAATACTTCGGTTTTGAAGCTGCCATCATCCATCTTCTGCCGCTCATCAATGATGACCATTTTGAGGCCCTTGTTCAGGAACGAAAGCTCTTTTATACGGGCGGCAAGGGTGTTATAGTTGTATTCCAGTGACTCCACGAAGATTTCGGGGTCTGGCTTGAAGGTGACATAAGTGCCCCGTTTGTCGGACGCCCCTACTTCCCGCACTGCATACAATGGCTTGCCTTGTGAATATTCTTGCTCGTAATACTTGCCGTCCCGGTGCACCTCTACCTTGAGTTGAATGGAAAGGGCGTTCACACAGGAAACCCCCACGCCGTGCAGACCGCCAGATACCTTATAGGTGTTCTTGTCGAATTTGCCACCTGCGTGCAAAACGGTCATAACTACCTCAAGGGCCGATTTTTGCAGTTTTTCGTGCATGCCGACCGGGATGCCCCGCCCGTTGTCCCTTACCGTGATGGAATTGTCCTTGTGAATAGTGGTTTCGACCCGGGTACAGTACCCTGCAAGGTGCTCGTCAATAGAGTTGTCAATCACCTCCCACACCAAGTGGTGAAGGCCCTTCACGTCGGTTGTTCCGATGTACATGGCCGGGCGCTTGCGCACGGCTTCCAAGCCTTCCAATGCGGTGATGTTGCCCGCATCATAATGGCTATTGTCTGGCTTCATGTCCTCTTGTTCGTCATTATTATTCATGGCGCAAAGGTATGAAAATTGGGTGAAACGCAGGTGGGAATCGAAGGTCAAATTCCTGTCTCGAAACATTGATTTTGAGAAAATAGGACATGTATTGGAAATACTTGTTTTTTATGGGGAAATGACAATCTTTATACAGCTTCGATTGTTGTGAAGCTGCAAATTTGCGTCCACGAAATTTAACAAGCATGCCAACCAACATCCCCGTTTTCAAAGGCAAAAACCGCTTCCTGCCCGGTGCCGAGTTCCTCCGCAACCCCTTTGAGTTCACCTTGAAGCAATCGCAGAAGATGGGCGATTTTTACATGATGCCCTTTTTGCACCGCAAGATCTTCGTGACGACAAACCATGAGGTGGTGGCGCACGTGCTCCAGAAGAACCAGAAGAACTATCGGAAAAGCCCTGCATATCGTCAGTTGAGGCTGGCAATTGGCACGGGGCTGGTCACGAGCGAGGGCGAGTTTTGGCGCAGTCAAAGGCGGCTTGTACAGCCCGCATTTTATAAAACGCAGTTGGAAGACCTCTTCCAAGGTATGGGCATTGTTACGGGAAAATACATTGCGGAGCTAAAGGCTAAAACAGCATTGGGAAAGCCGCTCGATATGGCCAAGGAAATGATGGAGGCCACGGCCCGCATCGTGCTCAAGACCCTGTTCAGCACCGAGGACACCGCCGACATCAATGAAATGTACCGGGTGATGATGGATGCGCAGGACTACCTCGTTTACCGTACCGTGAAGCCCTACATGATTCCGTTCACTTACATCAACGGGATGCACCGCAAGTTCAAGCGGGACATAGCTTGGTTCGACGGCTATATTTTCGACTTGATAGAAAAGCGCCGAAAAGACCCTAACCCGCCGAACGACCTGCTCACCATGCTGCTTACCTCCAAGGACGAGGACACAGGCCAGGCCATGAGCGACCGGGCGCTGCGGGACGAAGCTGTGACACTATTTGCGGCAGGCCACGAGACGAGTGCCACGGCCCTCTCTTGGGCGCTTTGGTTGCTGTCGCAACACCCAGGTGTAGTGCAGCAATTGCGCAGCGAAATAGACCAAGTGGTAGGCGATCGGATGCCGGGCTTCGAGGATTTGCGCAAGTTGACCTATACCATGCAGGTTATACAAGAGGTGATGCGGCTCTATCCGCCGGGCTTTGCCATTGGTCGGCAGCCCATTGCCGAAGACGAGGTGCTGGGCGTTAAAATCCCAACTAACGGCATCGTCTTCATCAGCATAGCAGCCATGCACCGTGACCCTCGTTACTGGGAACGTCCCCACGATTTTTATCCTGAACACTTCAACCCAGAAGCAGAGAAAATGCGTCCTAAGATGGCCTATTTGCCTTTCGGGGCGGGGCCGAGGATGTGTATCGGCAATCATTTTGCCTTGATGGAAATGCAGCTTTTGCTGGCGCTGTTGGTTCGTGAGTTTGAATTTGAACTGGTGGAGGGGCATCCGGTGGAGCCGGAGCCGTTGATAACGTTGAAACCAAAGCACGGGATCTTGATGAAGGTGCAGCCTGTGCCTATGTCGCCACCTATATCAATTCCGTGAAAAGAGAACGTGACATATAGCCCACACTTTACAGGTTTTCCCGAAATCATCGGGACAGGCCGTGCATGAATAATCTGCTTTTTGCCTTTTGCCGTTGGCTGTTTGCCAAAAGCCAATGTCCAAAAGCTAACAGCGTGAAGTATATAGCTCACGTCGCCAAAGCTTCCCGATTTTCGGGAAGACTTGGCGGCTCGCAGTATAATAATAGTTGATTTATTGTCAACCAATAACCCTGCACCGCAAATTGGCGGCGCAGGGTTATTGGTTTATATGACAGGAATACACATTGATGGAAGTGGAATGAGCAAAAGGGACTACTTTTCGCCAACGTTCAATTGATGATGATGTTGAGGAGGATATTTTTCATGGTTGTGCTTGCCACCTGTCAGGTTTTGCAAGCGCAAGAGCCTGCTTACCTGCACTATGGGGTGAGTGATGGACTTCCTAGTTCTTTGGTTTACACCATAGCTCAAGACCATCAGGGCTTTCTTTGGTTTGGCACAGACAAGGGCATGGCGAGGTTTGATGGCACGAGGTTCAAGATTTTCAGCATCAAGCACGGTCTTCCCGATAACGATGTGCTCAATATTTTTGAAGATCATCAAAAACGCCTTTGGCTCTCTTGTTTCCAGAACAATCCCTGTTATTTCCAAGATGGCAAGATAGTGACCAGTAAAACGGACCACATGTTGGCCAAAATGGATTTGAAGGGTGGTGTTTTTAATTTTTCAGAAGACAGTGACAGCTCGCTTTGGATTACTGGAGATGCCAACAAGTATTGCCGGATAGGGAATAGCGATGAATTGGAAGTTTTCAAGTCGCCATTTTGGGCTTTTGATGAAACCACGGAGAGTGGCAAGAATAAACGTCTAGTCACCGTGAAGAATGTGGTAAAACTAAGGGATCGGTTGTTTGCCACTGGGCATAAAATTACGATATTGGACATAACCAACCAAGACAGCATTTTCAAATCGTTTGAATATGGTTCAAAAACAGAAAGTGACGTATTAAATTCTGTCGTGACAATCGGTGATTATATGCTAGCAGTGCTAAAAGAAACAATGCTGTTGTTTCGGTTTGATGGTACCGCTATCCACTTGGTTGACACTCGGAATGATATTTCAGGAACTTTAGTCAAAAAGGATAATTTAGGCCGTATCTGGGTCTGTTCACAAAAACATGGCGCAGTTTGTTTTGACGGTGAAGGACCGGATTTGCTCATCAACCCTCGGTTTTACCTGCTGGGGAAAAAGGTGACAAGTATGCACCAAGACTCAGACGGCAATCTATGGTTCGGCACCTTGAACGAAGGGGTTTATATGCTACCCCAAAACGCATCCCTGCGCTACACGAAAGAGTCGGGATTGCCCTTCAATTCCAACAACATTATCTCCCTTAACCGTTCTTCAACCAACGAATTAATGGCAGGAGACGACTCTGGGAACCTTTACATCTTCAATAGAAAAAGGGGCTGGAAACGAATTGATTTTGGAACCACAGATGGTTACAACAGGGTGCTGCAAGTCCTCTCACCGCCCGAAAACCAATGGCTTGCCATCAGTGAGGAAGGCGTTTATTCAAGTAAATACGGTAAAATAAAAAACCTCCAAAATCATGGTGCACCAAAGTCGGGTTATTTCGCCAATGGGCAGCTTTGGCTGGGCACATCTGGGTTCCTGGTCCATTTTCACAATATACTAGGCGAGGCGCAGCGGATTATGTTCCAACGAACTACCAGTATATGTGCCGATGCCGAAGGCAATATTTGGGCAGGTGGGTTGAACGGTATTTTTTCGCAAAGCGATAACTTCAAAAGAAACTGGGGCGAGAAATTCCCAATGCTCTCTAAGCGCATACTTGACATCAAAGAAGCAGGGAAAAATGCGCTATGGGTGGCCTCTTCTGAGTATGGCCTACTAAGGGTTCAGGTCAAACAAGGCACCTTGACCAAGGTAGATGCAATCAATGAATCACTTAGCAGCCCTATCGAAAACATACAGAATATCCATCCTGGTACCGAAGGCCAAGTTTGGCTTGCCACCAACAATGGGGTTTATACGATTGACGAACAAAATAGGGTCAAGCGCCTTAGCGACATAAACGGGCTAATCAGCAATAACGTGAACGCTGTCATGTTGACTGGCGACACGCTTTGGGTAGCGACGGTAGATGGTATTTCCCATTTCATCTTGGGCAAGAATAGTGTAACGAAAGATTTTCCAACGTTGGTTTCAGGGTTAAGGTACACGGCGAACCAAGACAAGGTAGGGCTTGACTTTTACGAACTTGATTCAATGAAGAATCAAGTTACGCTGCCAGCAAATGCGACCATGCTGGTGGTTGATCTTGCGGCATTGCATTTCCGCACAAGGGGTAATGTTTTCTATGAATTTAGTACGGTTGAGCACTTCTTGCCACTGCACCTTATTACGTGGCGCAACCTTTTCAATGCCGTTGATTACTTGTTGAACCGTAGGGGAAAACTATCGGTTATCGAGGGCGATGCAAGAAACTACGGACTAAACCTCAAGGCTGGCAGCTATCAAAGTCGAATTGCAGCCATCTTGCCCAACGGGACAAAAAGCGAAACTCCCGTCATACTCCATCTCATCCAAAAACCTTATTGGTGGCAGGTAATCTGGGTACACATCGTCCTTGCGATTTTAGTAGGGATGGGATTTTACAGGCTGTTCAAGGCAAGGGAGCGAATGCTGAAGCTCCAAAACGCCAACTCTGAGCTACAGCTCCAAGCCATACGTGCACAGATGAACCCGCACTTCGTAGGTAACAGCATCAACGCCATCCAGCAGTTTTTCTATCCGCCCGACCCAATCAAGGCCAGTGAGTACATTGCCATATTTTCAGACCTCCTTCGCCAAACGATGTATTTCTCGGAGCGGGATTTCATTTCTTTTGAAGAAGAGCTTGCCTATGTTCAGGACTATTTGAAAATGATACAGTTGAGGTTTGGTGCAAGGTTCCATTACGAGATAACAGGGCATGAGCAGGTTGAGAAGACCACCTCGTTCCCTGCCATGCTCCTACAACCAGTATTGGAGAACGCAACGATTCATGGCTTAGCCCCAGAAGGGCCGTCAAATCTTCATGTCCATTTTGAGTGTAATCAAAACAGGATATTCTGTAGCATACAAGACAATGGCGTTGGGATAGAGGCATCCAAAGCCAGAAAATTGAAAAAAGCTGGGGTAAAGCGGGTATCCAAAGGGCTTATACTCTTGAAAAAAAAGATAGAAACCATGAACGAGCTATACGCTGCTGATTTGCAACTGACCTTCAAAGACCTTTCTCAAGTAACGGAGGGACTGAGCGGCACTCAGGTTGTCCTTTCGTTCGTTCCAATAAAACCTTTGGCGGAAATCAATGTCAATTACTCGTAACATAACGTATTCAAGATTGAAAAATGCCCTTCTTATATACTTTTTCATCCTATGCTTCGGCCTCCATGCCGCTGCGCAAGAACCCGCATACCTACACTATGATGTTGCCGACGGGTTGCCCAGTTCCTTGGTGTACTGTGCCTTACAGGACAGTAAGGGGTTCATGTGGTTAGGCACTGACAAAGGACTGGTGAGATTTGACGGGTCTAGGTTCAAAGTGTTTGGGATAAAGGATGGACTACCAGACTTGGAAGTGCTCAGCCTTTTTGAAGACATGGAAGGCAGGATTTGGATGTCGTGCCTACAAAACAAGCCCGTGTTCCTATTAAATGGGGAAATACACACTGCCGAGAATGACCCGATGTTGAGCAAGATGAACATGACATCGGGTGTGTATTCCTTTTTCATTGATGAGGACGAAACGCTATGGATAGCGGGTGACCCTTATAAGTTTTGCAAAGTAAAAAAGCAAACAACCACCTGTTTTGACGTTCCCAAAACCCTAAAAAATGGCACTCCTTTTGGGCGGCCCTATGGCCCCAGCATACGGTTGTTTCATAAAGTAGAGGGTACTGTTTTGGGGTTAGGCAATGAAGCCATTTTGTTTTTTGACCAAGAAGGCCGATATGCTGAAAAGATAATTCTATTAAAAGATTACGTACAAGGCGAACTAGCATTCAATGATGTGTTCGCAGTAGGGAACAAGCTGATTTTTTCCTATCAAAACCGTCTTGTAGTCGTTGAGATTGGCAACTGTGAAATAACCAGCTTGTCTGAACTAAAAGATAGCCACTTCGGGAGGGTCAGGATTGATAAAGATGGTAAGACCGCTTGGGTCTGTTCACAAGCTGATGGTGTGCAAGGCATGCAATTTACTGGGTCAACAATGACTCAGACTGCCCATCTGCTTCCGGGAAAGCGAACCACCGATGTAATAAAAGACAAGGAAGGAGGATATTGGTTAGGCACCTTCAATGAGGGCATTTACTATTTGCCCAAAAACGCTCCGACCACTTACACAAAGGCCAATTCGCCGCATTTGTTTTCCGATGATATTTTCTCCCTGTCGAGCTACAAAGACGGGACCCTGCTGCTAGGTGACGATGCTGGGATTTTATACGAAGTGAAAGACGGGGTATGGCGCTTTAACGACTTCGACCAATCAATGGGCCGGAACCGTATTTTGCAAATCATACCAATGGGGGAAGCCGATTGGATTGCCGTAACCGACCGAGGACTGTTTTCGAAAACTTCGGGAAGAATAAATGTTTTCAAAGGGGATGGCGCCCCAAAATCACTCATCATCAACGGAGATGAAATGTGGTTGGGCACCTCCAATTTCTTGTCTTACAAACACGCACGGGTTGACACCTCCCAGCGGGTTGAAATGCACAGAACGACCACTTTGTGCTTGGACAAGCAGGGAAACCTATGGTCTGGCGGCTTCGGTGGGCTGATGTCCCAAGCAACGGGGTTCAAAAGCGCAGGGACTGGCTTTTCAAGGCTGCTTTCGGGCAGGATAAGCGACATCAAAAACACCAGCGGCAACCAAGGAATCTGGGTAGCATCGCCTGCTTTTGGGCTTTTGAAACTGGACATTGACAAAGGGAAAGTGAAAAGAGTGGAAGTAATCAATGACAGCCTGACCATCCCCATCGAAAACATCAACACCATTTTTCAGGGGCAAGACGATAGGGTATGGTTGGCGACCAACAGTGGCGTGTACTCCGTCAATGGGAAGTATGATGTCAGCAAATTCGTTGAAAGGAACGGCTTGGTTAGCGACAATGTCAATGCAGTTTATGTGATTGGTGATACCCTTTTTGCAGCCACGACCGCTGGGCTTTCTGTCATACCATTGTCAAATGGGGCAAAGGACATCTTGGACTTTAAAAGTCTTTTTTCGGAAGTCGGCTACTCGCTCGATTCCAAAAACAAAACCATAGACCTGCTTAACGCGCTTGATACAGGCCACGAAATCACCTTGCCAGCCAAAATGACCTTATTGGAGGTACACATGACGGGGTTGACCTTCAACCACCGCAACAACCTCTCTTTTGAATTCAAAATTGGGCACCATTTCCTACCAGTTGGACTTTTGACTTGGGAAAATTTTTTCCTGTCATTAAGGGATTTAGGTACCAATGAACCTAATACCATCATTTTACAGGATTATAAATATTCTTTTGGAGCAAATACCCCGCCTGGCAAGTACCATCTTAGCACCACCGCAATTTTGCCAAATGGAGAACGAAGCAAACACTCCGATTCCCTAAGTTTAATTGTCAAGCCATTCTGGTGGCAAGTGCTGTGGGTGCATTTGGCGCTAGCCTCCTTGGTGGCTTACGGTATTTCGAGGTTGGTAAAAGACCGTGAAAAACTGTTGAAAATCCAAAACGTCAACTCTGAGTTGCAGCTTCAGGCCATCCGTGCCCAAATGAACCCCCATTTTGTGGGCAATAGCATCAACGCCATCCAGCAATTCTTCTACCCGCCCGACCCCGTCAAGGCCAGCGAATACATTTCCATTTTTTCTGACCTTTTGCGCCGGACGATGTACTTCTCCGAAACAGATTTCATCACTTTTGCCGAGGAATTGGCATATGTCAACGACTATCTTAAGATGATTAACCTACGTTTTGGCAACCGTTTTTCTTATGAAATAACTGGGGTCGAAACCATATCGGAAGACACAATTTTTCCTTCCATGCTGTTGCAGCCCATCCTCGAAAATGCCACCATACATGGGCTTGCATCAATCGGGCCTTCCATGCTTTCCATCTGCTTCCATAAAAAGGATGGGCGAATAAACTGTACGGTTACTGACAATGGCGTGGGTATAGAAGTTTCACGTGACAGAAAGGCCAAGGCAGGTGGAACGAATCGTATCTCGAAGGGCATCCAACTCTTGGAGCGAAAGGTTGAGACCCTCAACCAACTTTATCAAAAGGACATCAAAATTGAAATGCTTGATCTGGGTAAACTTGGTGGTGACTCGCATGGCACCCAAGCCACCATTTCATATTCACTATAAAATGCCTGAAACAACCAATATGCGCTATGGGATTTTTCAACCATTTAGACTCATTAGAGGGGGGAGGAGAGAAAAAATTTCATTTTTTCTCTCTCCTCCCACACCCTCCTAAGCAGTTACAACCATTCTGAATTAATGTAAACAACCTAGTGAAGTTGAATAAATAAGTTAGACCGATTGGGTTTGCAAATACTTGTTAGTCAATGCTTTGGAAATTCATTCCCGACAAGCCGGGACAGGCTGTTCATCATTTATCATTCACTTAGATACCATTTTGTGTTTGCGGCGGCTTTGACGCCACGATCATAAATTGTTGATTGTTAAACAGTTTTCACCTAACCAAAACATGCTTTTGAAATGAAAAAAATCAATACAATCATCGTTGACGACGAAGAAAGCGCCATCAACACACTACGAGGGATGATCAATAATTATTTTCCCCAAATCGAAGTGGTAGCTGTGGCCAACAATGTAGATGATGCTTTGCAAAAAGCAGCTGCACATCAGCCGAGTTTGGTTTTTCTTGACGTCGAGATGCCGCCCTTTGGTAGCGGGTTCGACTTTTTGGAGAAGTGTCCCAATAGGAACTTCGGGGTCATCTTTGTCACAGCCTATCCCAAGTATGCCATCAAGGCTATCAACGACGCACAACCCTGGGGGTACCTCGTAAAGCCTTACAGCGTCAATGAACTTACATTGGCCATAGAAAAGGCAGAAGAGAAAATCAAGGAACTGAACGAGGTAAACTCCCTGATCAACGAGGAACATTCCCTCGTCCTGCCCGATGCCCGCAAAGGAAACGTGGTCATCCGAACCAAAGACATCGTCTATTGCGAAGCCGACGGCACCACCACCGACATCTTTTATCAAAAGGAAGGGAAAATGCTGAGATTCACGGCATCCAGAACGCTGAAGGACGTAGAGGAGCAATTGCCTATTCGTACTTTTTGCAGGAGCCACCACAGCTATTTGGTAAACCTTGCCTTTGTGGACAGGTACGAACGCACTGGGCGAAATGGCATCATCCATTTTAAGGATGGCTCCAAAGCTCCCATCTCCGTTGGTAAAATGGAAGATTTTGAGGATCGTTTCCTTCAATTCTCTGGAGGTTAGGACGCAAGAGTTTTGTCAAAAATTAGCCAAACTGCACGGTTATTGGTCAATTCGACAGGACTATTGTTTGCCACTGGACAAAGGACTTGCGTTGCCTTACCTTTACAACATAATCAAAACGAAACGCTCTTTCTGAAGAAAAACGCTCTTTTTTAAGGCATACGCTCTCAAAAAACACACGCTCGCTTTTTTTATCAGTAGGTCCGGCGAAAAACACGCCCTTTTAAAGAGTATGCCCTCAACACATCCAAAATCTTAAAGAAACCAATTTGAATCGGCTTTAGGTACCAACCTTGGCCGATTTCTTTTTTGAGGCTTTAACAAAAATTTAGCTGCCAATCCCAACATCCCAACTCCCATTCCACGTTATTTTTGCGCTACGCAACGGCTATTGCTCCAATGGCAAGCCACATTTCACAATCAAAAAATCCAAAGCGCATGAAACTTTCCCACTTGGTTTTCCTGATGGCCTTCTCTTTGTTGGCAGCCTGCAGTGATGATGATGCCAACCCTTCTGGTACCACTATCCTCAAATATGACAATGATAACGTCTCCGGCCCCCTGCTCGCCGCTGGTGAGCACGAGTTGGCTGTTCGGTTCCCCGCCAGCCTGTTGGCCGATCATGTTGGCGAAAATCTAACGGAGGTGCAGGTTTTTGTGGGCAATCAGCCAGCCGCATGCCGTATCCGGATTTACGGGCAAGGCGATGCATTCACGCCCGGTGCCAAAAAATACGATGCTGACGTGACCAATTCCGTTGCTACGAGGCAATGGTTCAAACATGCTATTGCCACAGGCTTTGAAATCACGGGCGAAGATGTTTGGATCGGTATCTATGTAGAACATACCGTGGAAATGAACTCCATCGGCTGCGATGCAGGCCCCCGCCAACCCAATGGTGATTGGCTCTTTTCCGGTTCCGACCTCTCTTGGAAAACCTACCAAGAGCGTACCAGTGAAGGCGTCAATTGGAACATTCGTGCGAAAATTGAGTAGAACGATTTGATAAATTGAAAATGAAACGCCGGTTGTGCCTAATGCATGGTCGGCGTTTTTTGTTTTGAAACAACAGCGTTCAGTTACCTTCGCCACCACAACCCGTACCGTATGCTTTCAGGAAAAAACATTGTTCATCATTGGTGGCACATCAGGCATGGGGCTGTCCGCTGCCCAAGCCTTTCAGCGGCAAGGGGCGATGGTGGTGGCGCTCGGCATTGGCAAGGAGGCCTCCATTCGGGCCATTGAAGTGCTTGGCCGCCATGCCCACGTGCTCACCGGCGATGCCACCGAGGAGGGCCAAGCCGAGTCTGCCATCGAAAAATGCCTTGAACGATTTGGCCCCCTGCACGGACTCTACCATGTGGCGGGCGGCAGCGGCAGGCGATTTGGCGATGGCCCCCTGCACGACCTCACACTCGAAGGCTGGGAGCGCACCTTCCAACTAAACCTTACCTCCGTCATGCTTTCCAACAGGGCTGCCGTGCGGCAATTTTTGCGGCAAGACACTGGTGGTGCCTTGCTCAACATGGGATCCGCCTTGGCTTTTTCACCTGCTCCGCAATTCTTCTCTACCCACGCCTACACGGCTGCCAAAGCTGCCATTGAAGGCTTTACCAAAAGTATAGCGGCTTATTACGCTCCGCAAAATATCCGGGCCAACGTCATAGCCCCTGGCCTAACGGACACGCCAATGGCCCAGCGGGCAGTTCAGAATGACGACATTATGCAATACGTGCGCCACCGCCAGCCGCTTGACGGCGGGCGGGCGGGTTCGCCGCATGATTTGGACGGGCTTGCTGCCTTATTGTTATCTGATGCTGCCAATTTCATCACCGGGCAGGTGGTAGCAGTGGATGGTGGGTGGAAATTGGGAAATTAAGAAATTGGACAACGAGCCAATTTCCTAATTTCCCAATTTCTTGATTTCCTAATTTCTCAAATTCCCAATTTCCGCTTCAGGAACTCCACCGCCAGTTTGTTCGCCGCTTGCGCAGCGGCGTCGTTGTACCGTGGGCTAGTCGGGTTTGCAAAGGCATGGTCGGCCTCGAACCAATGGTTCTCCACCTTCTTGCCCGTGGCCTTGGCCAGTGCCTCGAACTTGCCGATGGCCTCTTGGTTGATCCATTTGTCTTGATTGGCAAAAATGCCGAGCACCTCGCAGTTGAGCGGGGCAAGTTCCTCCGCCTTTTCCACGGGCATACCATAGTACATGACACAGCCGACGCCCCGCTCGGCAGCCAGGATGCTGCTGCGCAATGACCAGCCGCCGCCAAAGCACCAGCCAATAGTTGCCACCTCGCCGTCCTTGCCTGCAAATGCCAAAGCCGCCTTCACGATGGCCTCCCGCCGCTCTTGGCTTACGCTGCCCATGAGCTTGCCCGCTTCTTCGGGATTGGCGGTCATTTTGCCATCGTAGAGGTCGAGGGCCACGACGGTTACACCGCTCAGATTGTCGGCCAAGCGGTCGGCTTCTTGTTTGATTTGGTCGTTGAGGCCCCACCATTCGTGAATCACGAACAGGTACTTGGTGGTGCGGGGTTCCGCTTTGATGACATAAGCTTTGGTGGTGCCGCCATCGGGCGTGCGCAGCTCAAGCATGGTGCCACGGCCTTGGTAATCAATGGCTTGCGGCACTTCGTGGGCCTTGATAAAGTTGGCATCCGAGGTGAACTTGGACATGGCATCGCCACCCTGACCGGGAATTGAGTCGCTGGTGCAGCGGCACAGGGCAAAGATTGCGAGCATTGCGAAGCAGGAAAGGAAAAGATTCTTCATGAATGAATTGTTTTATTGTTTCATTGCTGCATGGTTTCATTGCTATGTTGATGAAAACACTAGATGGAATGCAAAGAATGCAACATATTTGCCCAAAGCTAAGGCAATGGCTCAAAACACCGGTATCAATTTAAAAATAGTCCCGTCTAACGGCGTTGCAGCTAAAGCAGCTAAATGGCTATGAATGCCGTCCTTTTTTGAACCATGAAACCGTGAAGCAATGTAACCATGTAACAGGGAATCCATGAAACAGTTGAACCATGAATCGTTTATGAAAGCGGCCATTCGGATGGCTTTTGAAGGGATGCGAAGCGGGCAGGGCGGCCCGTTTGGTGCGGTCATGTGAAAAACGGTGAAATCATCGGGCGGGGTAACAACAAAGTGGCGCTCACCCTCGACCCCACGGCCCATGCCGAGGTCGTCGCCATCCGTGACGCCTGCAAGACCCTCGGCCATTTCCAGTTAGACGATTGTGTGCTCTACACCTCTTGCGAGCCTTGCCCCATGTGCCTTGGCGCCATCTATTGGGCAAGGCCAAAAGCATTCTATTTTGCCTGCACCCAAGCCGACGCAGCCGCCATCGGTTTCGACGACCAGTTCATCTACGATGAAATCGGGTTGCCATTTGACAAAAGGCGAATACCTACCCTGCCGCTGTTGCGGGAGGAGGGGTTGAAGGCGTTTGAGGAGTGGGAGAACTTAATGGATAAGTTTGTATATTAATCTCCCTTCCCCGCCATCCTTTCCTTCAAGTTCTGCACAATATGGAACTCGCTCAAGAACACAGAGGCGATTACCCGCAGTACCATGTAGCCCGGAATGGCTAGTACCATTCCTGTCACGCCGCCAATTTTGGCACCTATCAGCACCACGAAGAAAATCTCCAGTGGGTGTGTCTTGAGCGTGCTGGAGAAGATATACGGCTGCGTAAAGTTGTTGTCAATCATTTGGCATCCAAAAAACACCCCGATGACCTTTAGCAGCATCGGAAGCGTGTAGTCGTAAAAGTTCACTTCAAGGTTGGAGGACACCGTGAAAATGACCCCAAATGCCATGCCCACGATGGGGCCGACGTAGGGGATGACGTTCAGTAGCCCGCCAAAAACGCCAATGAGCAGGGCGTTTTTGATGCCAAAAGCCCAGAGCGCCAAGGTTATCATGAGTGAAAAAGCCAGCATTTGAAGTACCAGTCCCCGAAAGTAGAGGGCGAGGTTTTTGGCGATGTCCGACAGGGCATGCTTGATTTGAGCATCGTACTGGCTGGGCATGAGCGAGGAAAGGAAATTGACGAAAATGCCCTGCTCCTGCAAGAAGAAAAAACTGATGAATACGACCGCTCCAATGGTGACCCCGATATTGCCCGCCGTGGCAAAGAACCCACTGATGTATTTTTTGATGGAAGACGGCTCGAACGACCCCGTCAGCCGCTCCTGCAACTGTTGCTCCAGCGGGATATTGGCATCCACAAGCCCATAGCTGGCCAACTGCGTTTGGAGATTGGTCAAGGGGTCTTGCAGCGCCCGCCCCAATGCTGCATAATCCACATGCGCCAAGTTGTCAATCTGCGTAATAATGGGCGGTACAAATACCATTATCAAAAGTATCAAGCCCAGAAAAAAAGTGATGAGTGTCAGCGCTGCTGCCATATTGGAGCCTACTCGGTATTTCCATACCTTGATTTTTTTGAAAAACCGCATGAGCGGTTGTCCCAACATGGATACTACCCATGCCAGCACGGCGTACATCACAAGGTCACTGAAAAACCAGACAAGGGCACAAATCAGTACGAGGCTGACCACGAGGGCGAGGGTTCGGTTTGTTATTTTCATGTTGGCAAAGTTTGGCGCAAGGTAAATCGAAAAAAAGAAACAAATATTTTCAAAAATGTGCAACCTTTTGGTTTTTGCTGCTACTTTTATGCGGACAATTATCATACATTGGTTTTCGGGTTTTCGGGTTCTTAGGTTGCCCTAAAACCCGAAAGCCATCTATCTTTTCACCAACTTTATCAAAACTATGGAAATCAATTTTTTCGCACTCATCGTTGCGGCACTGGTGCCGATGTTACTTGGCTTCGTATGGTACCACGAAAAAGTCTTTGGCAAGGCTTGGATGGCCGCTGCCGGCATGACCGACGAAAAGATTAAAGGCGGCAACATGGCACTCATATTCGGCCTTTCGTTCCTGTTCAGCCTGATGCTTGCATTTCAGATGAACATCCAAGCCGTACACGATGGCTTCGTTGAAGGGGCAATTGCCCATGCCACTAATTATGGCGAACCTGCGCCAGGTTCAGAAATTGCAAAATGGATAGAATTCTACAAAACCAACCTTGCAGCTTCGAACCACACCTTCAAGCACGGTGCTTTCCATGCTGTAATGCTTGGCCTTTTTCTCGTCTTACCCGTCTTCGCTACCAATGCCTTGTTCGAGCGGAAAGGCTTTAAGTATGTTGCCGTGAACGTGGGGTATTGGATAATCTGCCTCGGCATCATGGGCGGTATCATCGCAGCTTGGCGTTGAACTTTGTCTTGAAAAAAACTTGTACGCCCCGGCACACCTCAAATGCCGGGGCGTTTTTGTTTCATGCTAGCTGGCCTCACCTAATTCTTTTCAACAATGCCGTTTGTTGGCCCAGGAGGTACTATCCCGCAACTGGCAAGAAAGTAAAATTCCACGTTTACGAAACGCACAAGGTGGAAAACGGCAAGCTGGTATCCATCCACAACTACCAGGATTCTGGGACATTGATACGCCAACTGGGGATGATGAAATGAATTCAAAACATCCACGAATTGCGGGAGGAGAACGGAATAATGGAAATCCTTCTTTTTCCTTCCGCTCCATCCTGATTTAATGCCCGTATTTAAGCCATTATGGTTGCCCCAAAAAAATCTTAACTTCTATTTGAATTCGGTTTTTACCTTTGCGGATGGAAAAGGTAAAAACTATATCAGCCAAGTCATCGGCCAACGGCCAATCCAATCAAGGCAAATTCTTGGGCGAAGCCCTCACTTTCGACGACGTACTGCTCGTCCCCGCTTACTCCGAAATCCTTCCCCGTGAAGTGGACATCTCATCGCAATTCACTCGAGGCATCCGGCTGCGGGCACCCATGGTGTCAGCTGCGATGGACACGGTGACGGAAGAGAAACTGGCCATAGCCATTGCCCGACAGGGCGGTATCGGCATCATCCACAAGAACATGACCATCGAGCAGCAGGCCGAACAGGTGCGCCGAGTGAAGCGCTCCGAGAGCGGCATGATACTCGATCCAGTTACCATGCTCGGCGATGCCACCGTCGGCGAAGCCCGCCAGATGATGAAGCAGCACCATATCGGTGGCATCCCCATCATTGACAAAAAAGGCAAGCTCGTCGGAATTTTAACCAATCGGGACCTCCGTTTCGAGAAGGACATGCGCAAGCTTGTGAAAGAAGTGATGACTACCCGCAACCTCATCACCGCCCCCATTGGCACCGACCTCGACCTCGCAAAGGACATACTGCAAGAGCACAAGATTGAAAAATTGCCTGTTGTGGACACCAACCGCAAGCTCGTAGGTCTTATTACCTACAAGGACTTGATGAAAGTGGTGGACTACCCCAACTCTTGCAAGGACAGCTATGGCCGCCTCGTTTGTGGCGCTGCCGTCGGTGTCACTTTCGATATGATGGAGCGGGTAGCCGCACTCGTGAACGTGGGGGTGGATGCCATCTGCGTGGATACGGCACATGGCCACTCCAAGGGCGTGTTGCTGGCTGTAAAAGAAGTGAAAAAGACCTATCCCAGCCTACAAGTCATCGGTGGCAACGTGGCCACTGGCGCAGCCGCCAAGGCCCTCGCCGACGCTGGCGCCGATGGCGTGAAAGTGGGCGTCGGACCCGGCAGTATCTGCACCACTCGCATCGTGGCAGGTGTGGGTGTTCCGCAATTGACGGCCATCCATGAAGCGGCACAGGCGCTGAAGGGCACGGGCGTTCCCATCATCGGCGACGGCGGCATCCGCTACTCCGGCGACATCGTGAAGGCCATCGCCGCAGGTGCTAGCACCATCATGGCGGGCGGCCTTTTCGCTGGCGTTGAGGAAGCTCCCGGCGAAACAGTGCTATATGAAGGCCGCAAGTTCAAGGTCTATCGGGGCATGGGTTCGCTCGGCGCAATGGGGCAGGGCAGCAAAGACCGTTATTTCCAAGATGTGGAGGACGACATCAAAAAGCTCGTGCCTGAAGGCATCGAAGGCCGGGTGCCCTATAAAGGCTCAGTGGAGGAAGTGATGGTGCAATACCTCGGTGGCCTCCGGGCGGGCATGGGCTATTGCGGCGCACCTACCATCGAAGAATTGCAGGAAAACGCCCAGTTCGTGAAAATATCTGCTTCCGGTATGCAAGAAAGCCACCCGCACAACGTGGCAATTACGAAGGAGGCACCGAATTATAGTAGTAGGATGTAATCCGTTTTTGTCTGGAATTTGATTTAAGATTTAAGATAGACGATATAAGATTTTAGATTTATGGGGCAGTGTTAATTTTCAAAAGCCTTAACTGACGGGTATTTCCGGACTCCTGAATCTAAAATCTTACGTCTAAAATCTTATATCTTATATCAAAAACATCTAATGAGCAAACACTTCAATCTTGAAACTCTCCATCGTCATCCCCGCCTACAACGAGGCACGCACCATCCACCTGATTTTGGACAAAGTCAAGGCGGTGACGCTTATGCAGGGCATGAAGAAGGAGGTCATCATCGTCAACGACTGCTCGAAGGATGGGACGGAGGAGGCCATTTTGCGGTACAAAAACGAAAATCCCGAATTGCCCATTTCCTACCAAAAACACGAAGTGAACAAAGGCAAGGGCGCAGCCCTGCACACTGGCATCCGCCATGCCACGGGCGATTTCGTCATCATACAGGACGCCGATTTGGAGTACGACCCAAGGGAGTACAACCTGCTGCTACAGCCCATCCTGGAGGGCATGGCCGATGTAGTGTTCGGCAGCCGGTTCATGGGCGGCAACCCGCACCGCATCCTGTTCTTCTGGCACAGCATCGGCAACAAGTTCCTGACCACGCTCTCCAATATGTTCACCAACCTGAACCTGACAGACATGGAGACCTGTTACAAGCTCTTCCGGCGGGAAATCATCCAAAGCCTTGATTTACAAGAGAATAGGTTCGGTTTCGAGCCGGAGGTAACGGCCAAGATTGCCCGCCTCCCGGGCATCCGCATCTATGAGGTAGGCATCTCCTACTATGGACGCACCTATGCCGAAGGCAAAAAAATCAACTGGAAGGATGGCTTCCGTGCCATCTATTGCATCCTGAAATACAACCTGTTCAGGTAAATGTCAAAACTGAAACCCGCCAGCTTTTTCCTCCTCACCATCGCCATTTATTTGGGTTCGCTCTTCTTTTATGAGTCGTGGACTTGGGCGGTCGTGGGCGGTGGCGACCCTTGGGGCTACTATGCCTACCTGCCCGCCGCCTTTATCCACCACGACCTCGACAACCTGCAGCGCACCGTGGAAGTGCGCAAGCAGTACAAGCCCGAGTCCGTGCGTCCAAAGGATGACAATCCGCTCGGCATCGGCGAGGCGCTGCAGGTGGAGA
>JADKBS010000020.1 GCA_016714985.1 Saprospiraceae bacterium
TTCTGAAAAATTTCTTATTGCCGCATCTACCAAATTACCTGTATTATGACCCATCCCTGAAATGATTAGGCTCTCTATATAGGGTTTCGTCATAACAATGTTCTTTTTCTTGTTCTCTAAGTTTTCCCTTAGAATATTGGCACTTGCAATCGCAGAAGAAGCAATCAAGCCAAATGTTGACATCAATTCTTGTCTCTGTTCGTCGAATTGCTGTTCCTCCATTTTGTAGTTTATGAAGAGGATGCCCACGCTATCACGGCATCTATTACTTTGTAGCTTTTTCCTTGTTCGGCCATTGTCAAAAGCACTCAAATCGGTATTGAATGTTTCTTTGCGTTATTTCAATCTTTTTGATAAACATCTCCTGTTTTTCTTCTGCCAATGCTTTTGCCATAGATGAAGAGTAAAAATCTCAGCAGAACGGGTAGCGTTATAGCATTCTCTTCCCAATTGAGTAAGGAACATCATATCTTCTGGAAACAATCGTTGAATTTTTCGCTTGGAAAAAAACAGGAAAAAGCCATAGGGCATTTTATCCTTTTCCAATGGTGTAATAACTATGGACTTGAAATCGTTTTTTTTAAACAATTGCTGAAAGCCTTTTAAATGCTTCGCAACGCCTTCTTCATATAAAATAGTTGGGTCATTTACTTTTGACCAAGAATTTAGTGCAATTGAACTGTTTCCAATATGCGACATATCTAAAAGGGGATTTAAAGATTTTGTAGCTGTATGAATCTTATAACATTTTTCATTATTATCTCTATCTAACAAGCATACATAATCCGACAACGAATACTTCTGCACATAATCTACTGCCTTTCTATAAATACTATCCTTGCCCTCATAAATATTAAGTGGCTGAACAAGCTCTTTGAAAAATCATCCATGCGCCTTTCCGTAAGTACATATCAGCAAATCTATTAGCTAAATATTGAATATTAATTTGCTTTAAACCCATCAAAAGTAATTATATTTTTCGGAAAAAGGTTCATTACTCCAATCCTTTTTCCATATGCCTGCATTGGTATGGACAATTAGAGTTCACATTTTGGACCTCCCATATAGTAGGGGTCATTGTTTAAATCTCCTGAAAATAATAGTGCCCCGTTTCTATGCTGCCGAAAAAAATGCCTTTCCCCTTTCTTTGTTATTCAAAATATTCTGCAACACCAAAGGCTCTATATTTATCAAAATGTTTTGTCCATTCTTTGGTTCCCAAGTGTTCTCATCCTCGTTTTGCGTGATAAGCGCAATATAGCCCTTGTTACAATGATATTTTTCAAGTATTTCTCCTAATATTTCCTTTAGATAAATCGAAGAGTCTTCTACTTCGTAGTATTTATCAATGTATTCTTCATGCTTTTTTTCATTCTCTTTTGTGTAAGCCTTCTGGTAAACTTGCGCACAATTGTCAATATAGAGTTTCAAATTTAGGAGCACATCTTCACTAATTTTTTTCCCAGAATCTATTCTATTACCTGCCTCTAATACGCCAAAAACTATGTCTCCCTCACGAGCGCCTTCTATTTTTTTTGACCTGCCAACGATTGGAAGAAAAATCCTATTCAAAAGATGATGTTTGTTTTTATTGTACTGGTAAGTGTTTAGTTCAACTTTTGCAGTTGTCACCCTTCCTTCTCGAATTGTATACCTTTCCGCCACATATTCTATGATTAAGTCACTATGTTTAGACACCACCTCTAAAATATCATCCGGATCTAATTGCTTTTCCTTATCAGTTTCTCCAATTTTTTGCGACGGTTGAATATTTGGTTTTTCTTCTTCTGATTCGAATTTTCTACGAATTTTCCTTTCATGCTTGTCAATTATATAAATAATAGCATAATCAAAATTGAAATATTGGGGTGAACTTAGATGTTTACGGCGTAATTGAAAATATCTACTGTTGTCTCTTGTCGTGTTATTTCTTGATAATAGTGTTAGTCTTTAACTTCCGTTTTTTCTGCAGCTTAGCGCTTATCCCCTTTCTTTCCTGTTTGATTCTGTCAATTCTATGGCCTTTTGGTGATCCCTGCGATAGTACCTAAAAGTTCCAATTGCAAACAAAGCAGCGGCAAAGCCAGCAATTCCAAGCAAATAATTTCTCCTCTGCAATTGCTTTATGGAAGAAGGAGACACCTCGAATTTCATCCCAAAAGGTTTCGCCAGCCACCAAAATTGTTCTAAATCTTAATTTGGAATGTTCATTCCTTCTTTCAGGACTTCACCGGCCAATTTGAAGTTGTCGTTAATGGCGGATACCCAAACGCTATCACTCAGTGTTGTGCCATAATAAACCCCGTTGTTCGCTGAGTCGTGGTAGTCAAATATCGAAAATGTGAATTCTATTTCTTTGCTTTCAAAAGGTATTTTGTGGGGTATATGGATGTCGCCAGAATCTATGACCATTTTGGAAACCACTACCGTGTCAGTAAGCCGATAAGAAAATGAATAACACGTCAGTTCCATAGTCTCTTACTGGTATTGGGTCGCACTAATTTGCTCCATTGACACCTCCAAAGAAAATATAAGTTCCTTTATTTGTTATGTTAGTAATATGCCCCAGAGTTGAATTCAATATTTTGAACTCCATTGTCTATGACATAATGATTTACAGTTCTGTGTTTTAGGTTAATTTTTACAATCCCATTGTTCGTACTTACCCATAAATACCCGCTTGAAGTGCATCTATAATGCCATATACAAAATTATCTAATAAATCCCTTGAGCGGTTATAAGTCCTTATTACGTTATTATTCTCAACTTCCAGTCTAGGCCATAATCGGCAGTTCCTAGCCAAAGTGCATTATCGGATTGCCAAATGCTCCTAACAGTTAGTGGTTCATCAAAGGGGAGATTGATATACCTTAGCGAATTGTCAGTAGTATTGAGTACATAAAGACCTTGGTTAGAGCCTACCCATAACTCGTTGGGGTCTGTTTTGGAAGGCACAATTGTATTGACCCTCCCATAGAAATTGTTTTTAACTGGAATTTGTAGGTGTGTTTGTTTGTCCAAAGCAATTATGCCATGTTCAATAGTGCCAAAATAATATTGTTTAGTATCCATGGTATATCCAGTCCTAACTCCAAACTATCTGGCAATAATTCTTCACAGTTAGCCCATCATTTTGCTTGGCCTTATACAATCCACTTGCAGTTCCTACCAGCATAGAGTCTTTGAAAAAAATCAATCCAATAGACTTTATTCTTCTGATAGTCTTTCTTGGGGTATTGGATATAATTTAGAACCGAATCTTTGCCTTCAGGAGTTGCTTCCATGAAAATACAGCTATTCCAATTCATCGGTGCCGACGTACAACTTATCGCCACCAAGCATCATATTTATTGACCATACGAGATTATTGAACTTACCAGCTTTTTTGATTGGCATGCTTAAAGAAATGGTTGAAATACTGTTTTGAAGGCATATTTATTGATGCCACTCCCATGTGCCAATCCATACCACGGGAATCCCTGCTCTCGTAAAGGGAACGGATGAGATTAGAACCTAAGCCAAACTGTGCGTTTGGTTTGATACCTGTACAGGGTTGCGTTGCCTTTGTTTCTTTTTCTTAAATAGATACCTGAAGATTCAGTGCCCAACCAGAGATTGGCTTTTTTGTCCAATAATATGGAGTTGATGTGCATATTGGCGTCTTTGTTTTAATATCCACCCATGCAGGTGATAGAAGCCCCTGTTTCGTTATTGCAACTTGGTACACTATCTTTCCAAGGGCTACAAACAGTTGTGAATTTGTTCTATCCAAATAAAGTGCAGTTACCGTATCTGCACCGAGTGTATTTTTCCAAGCATCGGGATTTTTGAGTGGTTTGGCCCTCCCGTTTTCTATCAAATAACGCTTTATCCCTTTCCTTGTCCCAACAAAAAGGGTTTGGTTGTTGTATTGTAGGCAATGGAGTTGATATGGGATTGAACCTCTGTCAAAGTCAAGCGTTTCTGCTCTTTTTTATCTTCAATTTTAAAATCGTATCTCTGCATGCACAAGAACCCCTTTCGTATGGGACCTATCTGTCTAACATTGATTTTCGTTCTACTTAAAATAGCTTCTGTCCTAAAATCGACCCTTTCTTTGTCGAAGACTACTTTCCCACCCCATTTTCCGAAATCCAACCCAAAGAGCATCTCCTGCACTGCACAAGGCAGTGACATATCCTTTGGAATGGCAGCATCATTGGTGATAATAACTTTAAGTAAAGCCCGTCATAACGGTCAAGGCCAGCTTGGGTACCGAACCACATAAAACCGTACTGGTCTTGGGGCAATTGCAAAAACAGAGTTTTGAGATAGTTTATTTCAGAAGAATACGAGACGACACGGTCGAACAACAACCACTGAGCACTAGCCCACCACCAAAGGTGCAGCAACAGGCGAGGAATATGCGAATTCTGTTGGGCCAAGGTTTTTCAGAATATTATTTAGGTGTCCTGAATATTGATTGTTGCAAAAGTGCTTAATGATTCTCTACGTACTACTTATACCACATCCATTTCTTTTGCTGGGCGAAAGATAAGAAATATTATCTTGCCATTCAACCCTCTGGCGTTCAAAAGAACAGATAAAAATTTTTTAGCATCAGCCGCTACGGGCAGGTATCTTATGACTGGAATAGTTTAACTCCATCCACATACCTCAAAAACCCACCTCCACCTCCCAATTCGCCCTCAACTCCTCCAACTTTCTCCGCACCAACCACTTCTGCTTCCTGTACGGGGTGGTGGGGCCAAAGACGCACCTCTGCAATTGCGAAAAGCACCGTCCATCAAAACCCCACCCCATTCCCGAAAACTCGGCGACGGAAAATAGCCAGAACACAGCCTAAGCCAATTAGAAACCACTACACCCCTTTTCCCGCTTCTCCGTTTTTCCTACCTTTGCGACCCTTTTTAAGGATTGAATAAAAGAAGGATTGAAGGATGGAATGAACACAACGGTTCACGACCTTCAATCCTTCCCTCCTTCAATCCTTCAATCCTTAATACTGAGACTGAAAGACTTAGTAGTAGTGACCTATTTCCCGCGGGTTCAAGAAAGTTGCCGCCAACCGCAACAACGGGATGCTCGTTGAAGACCTCGACACGGGCAAGGTGCGCTTTGCCCCCATCCGCAAGCACCAGTTTTCGCCGCTGGAGACCATCTCCGTCTTCATTGACGGGGACGATGACTCGGTCGAAATTCGGCAGGTGTTCCAAAGCATGTACGACAAGTTGGCCGACACGCCACCCCCCGCCGAATCATCGAAGTCGGAGGTGCTTCGGGCCTACTTCGCCACCGTGCTGCCCAACCACGACCGTGACCGGGTGCATATCAGCGACATCAAGAAAATCATCAAGTGGTTCCATTTCCTCCACGATCGTGGCTACATGGCGATGGAAGAGGAAGCTGGGGATGAGGAAGAATGATTCGATTGCGGATTATTGGATTGCGGATTTCGGATTGTCCTCGCAACTTAGCAGGGGCTTCAATCCGAAATCCGCAATCCCGCAATCCGCAATCACGCAGTGACCTTCGCCATGTACTGCTCGGCCGCCTGCTTGTAGGCACCTGCGTCAAGCTTGGCCTTCACGGCCTTGAAGGCGGCGATGGTTTCGTCAATGTCCTGCTGCGTATGGACGGAGGTAGGAATCAAGCGCAGGATGTTCATGCCCTTAGGCACCACCGGGTAAACGACGATGGAGCAGAACACTCCGTAATTCTCCCGCATATCATGGATTAGGGCCAGCGCCTCTCCCACTTCGCCCGGCATATACACCGGCGTTACACAGCTATTGGTGTTGCCGATGTCGAAACCCGCTTCCTTTAGGCCGCCCTGCAATGCCCGCACGTTGCGCCAGAGGCTTTCCCGCAGTTCCGGGCGGGTGCGGATGAGTTCAAGGCGCTTCAATGCGCCAATGACGATGGGCATCGGCACCGACTTGGCAAAGATTTGCGAGCGCATGGTGAAGCGCAGGTGCTCCATCACGAACTTCTCCCCAGCGAAGAAGGCCCCAATGCTCGCCATGCTCTTAGCGAAGGTGGAAAAATAGATGTCCACGTCGTCCATGACGCCCTGCTCCTCGCAGGCACGGCCCCGGTCGGGCCCATCATGCCGAAGCCGTGGGCGTCGTCCACCAATAAGCGGAAGTTGTATTTTTCCTTCAAGGCGCAGATTTCCCGCAGTTTGCCCTGATCGCCCCGCATCCCAAACACGCCCTCGGTGATGACGAGGATGCCACCGCCCGTTTCTTCCGTGAGCTTCGTTGCCCGTTCAGGTTCTTGTCGAGGCTGGCCACGTTGTTGTGCTCGAAGGCGAAGCGTTTGCCTTGGTGAAGGCGCACCCCGTCCACGATGCAGGCATGGGATTCGGAATCGTAAACGATGACGTCGTGGCGGTTCACGAGGGCGTCAATGGCGGAAAGGATGCCCTGGTAGCCGTAGTTGACCAGCAGCGCCTTTTCTTTTCCGATGAAATCGGCGAGTTCCCCTCAACTGGTCGTGGTACTTGGTGGCACCGCTCATCATGCGGGCGCCCATCGGATAGGCCATGCCCCAGTCCTTGGCGGCTTGTGCATCGGCTTCCCGCACCTCTGGGTGGTTGGCAAGGCCGAAGTAGTTGTTGATGCTCCAGCAGATGACCTCACGGCCATTGAACCGCATGCGGTTGCCAAGGTCGCCTTCCAGTTTTGGGAACATGAAATAGCCGTCGCCGATTTCCTGGTATTTGCCCAGCGGGCCACGGTTCCTGAATTTTTCGAATAAATCCATGTTGTTCAGTGTGAATAGCTGTTTTACGAAAAAAAGCCGTGCCGCTCGGCACAGAGGTTCGCTTGGCGCTAACCTCCGTGCTATTCGGCACAGCTTTCTTGGCGGATGAATGTGGGGCAAAGTTAGGAAATCTTTGCAAAATGCCCTACTGCACATCAGCCTCGTCAATCAGGCATTCCAATCGGAAGCGCAGGTCCCTACACAATTGTCCATCATCGTCCAATCGGAGGGGAAAAAGACCGTGTTCGAAGTGCGGCAGCCGTTTGTAGCACTCTCCCTTGCATCGCCAGTGTAGTAGCTGAAGTTTTCGGAAAAATTATCGGAAGCCCAAATCATGTCGGAGCGGAGGCGCCTGCCCGTGGCATCGTAAATGTTCAATTCGGCTGTCACAGTGGCGTTTTTGGATGCGTTCACATAATAAATCGTTGCGCAAACCTCCTTGTAGATAGGCTTGTAAGTGACCACGCCGTTGGTGTCCTTCACGGCCTCTTGGCCTACCTGCACATTTTCGGTGACCGTGTTGGAAGTGGTGTTCCAGGTGTCGGGCGATACCGAGGCATTGATGATTTCCAGTGCTGCCCGATAGTCATAGTGGACGCCGGGCTTCTCGCTGGTGTGGATGACCTGCCACCTATTGCCGCTCACGCCCCAGAAGTCAATTTGGTTGATGACCCGGTTGCCATCGAAATACCAGCGGGTTGCCATGTCCAATAGGACGTAAACCCGGCCCAAGCTGAGGGCTTCATTTTGCAGCGAAATGGCAAGGGGTTCGTCCCAACCATATTTTTCACGAAGGGAAGCGATGCGCCCATGCGCCTTGCGGGCAGCAAGTTTGTCCCCTTCCCTGCCCGATTGCAGGTTCTGTTCTATTTCCGGCAGCCGATGGTCAACAACCTCCCGGCGGCTCTCGGCCAGCATCTCCTCCACGGGCAGCAGCCGCAGGTCGGGGCGGTAGCCGTCTTCGGTGACGATGGGCAGGAGGGGTTCCACCCGGTCTTGCCGTTTTTCGATGCGAAGGTTGATGGTGTGGATGCGCTCCCAAGCCTCGGCGGTATTGAGGGCCTTCATCTCTTCGATTTTGCGAAGGTCCATTTCGTTCGCTTGCGCAAAGGACGATTCGAGTACCTTGGCCCATTCTGTGCCAGATCGCTTGTTGTCGGTACGGCGGCTGGCGAATTTCACAACGGTATCGTGGTCATGCTTGGACTGAAATTCCATGGGGCTGGAGCAGCCCACAAATAGAATGGAGAGCAACAGCAGGGTCTGTGATTTTAGGTAGCTTAACATGGCCGTAGGTTTTAGCGTGATGAAATATTAGCGGCCAGGATTTTCTTTTTTCTTCGGGTAAATATACGGCGAAGGGCGGGGCTTGTAAAGGGTGTTGGTGTTAGGGTGGTGTTAATGTTATGATACAGCCTCATACCCTCCTAAATAGTTACGCTTAATTTTTATATTGCATCGCCAATTGTTCCTGATTCATCGCTCAACAAAACAACCCTTGCCATGAAACAGCGCTTTTCAATCTTCCTCCTTGCCCTTGTGGTAGTCTTTGCGGCACATGCCCAATCTGACTCCGTCACCATAACTGGCCGAATTATGGGCTATGATGCGAACCACCATGACTTGACCGTACAGGCCTTCGTTGCTGACATTGTGCTGGACGACCGAGTTGTCTTTATGGCTCCTATTGAAACAGACGGGCGGTTTTTGTTAAAGGTTAAGTTGCATGACCCGATGACCATATATTTTCGGTTTGCTTCACAGGGAGTCGGCATTTTTGCCAAGCCGGGGGATAGCATCAGCCTCGATTTCCCCGCCTTTGCCTTTATGAGCGAGAGTGGCGATACCTTATCGGAGAACTATGTGGTTTTTGGTGGGGACGAACAGGAGATGAACACGCTCGTTGCGAAGTACATTTCAAAAACTCACCCTCAGCAAAAAGATTATTTAAAAAGGAAGGCAGAAATAACAGCGCATGAGCGTTATAAAGCGCTTGTTAAAGCCTACAAAGACGAACAATCGCAATTGCTTCAGGATTTTATTGATGAGGAAAAAGTAACGCATACTCAGTTCATTCGGTGGGCAGCGGCGGAAATCCAGTTTGATTATTGCAATACCTTGCTGTTGCCCCTTGACTTTCATCCTAAAACGCCTTTGTTCCCGTTAGAGTGGTATGACTTTATTTATGATGTACCGATGGGCAGGTTGGATGTGGCATTGAATTCCTATAGCATGTACATTAATTATTTGAGGGCCTATTTATTTAAACGCTTCAACAATAGTGAGCCCATCGCGTCTATGAACAAGCGAAAGGAATACAGCATCGGCATCATGTTGGACAGCATTTGTGCCAATACCGAGGGGCTTACACAAGAACTGCTGCTCACGCACTACTTTGCCAATAAATCCAAGTATGAACCAAGCAAAGAAAAATGCATGGAATTCCTCCCCCGCTATTTTGACCTCGTAAAAAACGAGCGCTGCCGTGCCCACATCAAGCAGTGCTACGGGCTCACGCCCCAGCCCGCCCTACCCACCGATTTTCTGGCAAAGCTGGAAAGCGCACAAGTGCCTGACTCCGTAAAAAACATACTGCCCACTATACTGGAACAGCACAAAGGCAAGGTAGTCGTCTTGGACTTTTGGGCCACGTGGTGCGGGCCATGCATGGGCGAGTTGCAGCGCCAATATCCCGTGCTTGTCCCGAAGTTCAAGGAGGAGGAAGTGGTATTCATATTCCTTGCTGGCAAGTCGCCGAAAGAGGCATGGCAGCGCACGGTGAGCGAACTGAATTTCGACGGCGAGCACTACCTGCTGAGCAATGACCAAGATGTGGTGCTGAAACAACTTTTCCAGATTTCTGGCATCCCACATCATGTGCTGATTGGGAAGGACGGGGAGGTGGTTGACCCCAATTTCGAGGTGAGCGAGACGGCTATTCGGGCGCAATTGGGGAAGTGAGTTGGCGCTGTTATTTCAAAGCCATCTCGAAAGGGACTGCGTTTTGCAAAAATCGTTCGTCAGTTTATGATAAATGTGGTCGCCAAATTTATTTGGCTAACCGAAAAACAAATAGCAAACACAAATCCATGAGCCAATGTTTTGAAGCCGTTTTATAAAATCTAGAGAGGGTCGCCAAATAAATTTGGCGACCACATTCAAGTATGGCTACTTATTAAAAACCCCAGTTCCTTCAAATCCTCCCAAAACGCCGGATATGATTTGTCCACGACCTTCGGCTCCTCAATGCCGACCTCGCCGAGCATCGCCAGCGGCGCAAAGGCCATTGCCATGCGGTGGTCTTCGTAGGTTGCGAAAACGGGCGAACCTCCACCACGGCCTTGCCTTCCAGCATGAAATGTTCCTTTTCCTTTTCTTGGAGAAACGTTCAGGCAGTTTCATTAGCGAGACCTGCACCTTGCCCAGTTCTTTTGCAGCGCCGCAATGCGGTCTGTCTCCTTGATGCGCAAGGTTTCGAGGCCCGTGAACAGGCCATGTACGCCTATTGCACCGCAAACCACAGCCAAGGTCTGCGCAATATCGGGGCAGGGCAGGAAGTCCCACTCGAAGAAAGGCTTTGCGGCGGCGCCAGGCTGCTTGGTCAAATAGGCGGTATGCCCCTCAAATTTGGTCTCTACGCCAAAAGCCCCCATCATGCCGGGTAGTACCGAGTCGCCTTGCCAGCTATCTTCAAAAAGGCCGTGCAGCCGCAGGTCGCAGGTATCGCTGAGGGCGGCAAAGGAATAGTGGTACGAGGCCGCCGACCAGTCTGCCTCCACGGTGAACTCCTTTGGCTGGTAGGCTCCCGGCTGAACCCGTATCGTGTCGCCCACCCATTCGTGCCCGATGCCGAAATAGGCCATCATGCGCAGTGTCATTTCGAGGTAGGGGCGGGAGACGAGGTTGCCAACCAGCGTCAGTTCAAGGCCATTGGGCAGGGTGGGGGCTATCATCAGCAGGGCCGAAAGGTACTGGCTGCTGGTGTCGGCTGGAATGCTGAGGCGCTTGCTCCGGGAGATCGCTGCCGAGGCCACTGTGCGGGCTGATGCGCAGGGGCGGGTAGCCCTCGTTTTCAAGGTATTCAATATTGGCGCCCAGCTTGCGCAGGGCGTCCACCAACAGCCGGATGGGCCGCTGCTTCATGCGCTCGGTGCCCGTGAGGATGCGTGGGCGGTCGGTATGGGCGGCGAGGTAGGCTGTCAGGAATCGAAAAGTCGTGCCAGCGGCTCCAGCGTCCAAGGTTTCGCCATCGGCAACCAGCAACTGCTGCATGAGCTGCGTGTCATGGGAGGTGGACAGGTTTTTTATTTCAAAATCATGACCCGACAGGGCACGGATGATGAGTGCCCGATTGCTGATGCTCTTGGAGCCGTCGAGCTGTATTGCGCCTTGAATGTGGCGGTCGGGTTTGGCTAATTTTATGACCATGATAGGTGGTGCAATGGTTGAACAGGTGAAATCTGGCAAGAGCGGGCAAAGTTAGGGTGAAAAAGGGCTGATAGTGCCCGCTGAATCTTGCATGTCGGCCACTTTTGTTTTATTCTCCTGAAAAGCCCTAACTTTGCCCGTAAGGGCGAAGTATAATTGAATAGCCCACAACCCAATTTCCCAATTTCTCAATTTCCCTTAATTTCGTTCCATGCCGCCACCACTCGTCGCAGAACTTAGCCAGCAAGACCACGCACTCATCCACAGTGCGTACCGGCGGCTATTGCGCACCTTGGGCGACAAGATGGACAAGGAAGACCACGACCAGGTTCGTCAGGCCTTCGAATTGGCGGCCAATGCGCACTCTCTCCAGCGGCGCAAGTCGGGCGAACCGTACATCACGCACCCCATCGAGGTGGCCATCATTTGCATCGAAGAAATAGGCTTGGGGCCTACCGCTGCTGTTTGCGCCCTGCTGCACGACGTGGTGGAGGACACCGACTATACCATTGACCAAATCAAAGAGAATTTTGGCGACAAAATCGCCCTCATCGTGGATGGCCTTACCAAACTCGACGGCACGGCCACCTCGGAAAGCCCGCAGGCCGAGAATTTCCGCAAGGTCATCAGCACGCTCGTGATTGATGTGAGGGTGGTTTTGATAAAGATGGCCGACCGGATGCACAATATGCGCACCCTCGGCTCCATGCCCCGCCACAAGCAGTTGAAGATTGCGGCGGAAACAAGCTATATCTACGCCCCGCTGGCGCACCGCCTCGGACTTTACAATATCCGCTCTGAGTTCCAGGACCTCTGCCTGAAAATCATGGAGCCGGAGACCTACGAGGAAATCAACCAGCAACTGAACGCCTCGGAGGACGAGCGGGAGGAGTACATCGAAAAATTCTTGGCACCCATCCGGGAGGAACTGGACGAGGCGGGCCTGAAGTACCGTTGTTTCGGGCGGGCCAAGTCGGTGTCGTCCATTTACAACAAAATCAAATCCAAGGATACCCCCTTCGAGCAGGTCTATGACATCTTCGCCGTGCGCATCGTGCTCGACGTGGAGCGCCGCCGTGAGAAGACGCTTTGCTGGACGGCCTATTCCATCGTCACCGACATCTACAAGCCCATCCCTGAGCGCCTGAAAGATTGGGTGACCGTGCCCAAGTCCAATGGCTATGAGTCGTTGCATACCACGGTCATTGGCCCCGATGGGCGGTTCGTGGAAGTGCAGATTCGCTCCGAGCGCATGGACGAAATCGCCGAGCGGGGCTTTGCAGCGCACTGGAAATACAAGGGCATCAACAACCAGCCCGACGTGTATGAGAAATGGCTCGACCAGGTGCGGGAACTCATGGAAAACCCCAACTCCGACGCACTGGAGTTCGTCAGCGATTTTAAGAACAACCTTTATTCCGAGGAGATATTCGCCGTGACGCCCCGTGGCGACATGATCAACCTGCCGAAAGGTGCCACAGCACTCGACTTCGCCTTCCATATACACACCGACATCGGCTACCGTTGCCGGGCCGTGAAGGTCAACAACCGCATCGTGCCAATGGGCTACAAGCTCAACATGGGCGACAAGGTGGAGGTCATTACGGACAAAAACCAGAAGCCGAACGAAGGCTGGCTAAAATTCGTGGTGACGGGGAAGGCCCGTTCCAAGATACGCAACGCCATGAAGGAGGAGCGGCGCAAAACGGGCGAGATGGGCAAGGAGGCGTTGCAGCGCAAGCTGGCTAATATGAAGGTCAACTACGACCAAGGGGTGGAGACCTTGGTGAAGTATTTCAACCTCAATTCGCATATTGACCTCTACTTTGCTATCGCAACGGAGGAGATTGACTTGATTGAGACGTTCAGGGCATTTGAGGTCAAGGAGCAGAAACTGGTGGAAATTGCCAAGGAAGCACCTGCTGTCGAGCCTGAGAAAAAGCCGGAACAGCCCAGGGGCAAAATTTCGGCAAAGACCAAAATCCTCGTCAACGGCGAGCCTGCCGAACTGTACCACTACAAGCTCGCCAACTGCTGCAACCCCGTGCAGGGCGACGATATTTTCGCCTTCCTGACAGCGAAAGAGGGCATGAAAATCCACCGTACCAACTGCTCCAACGCCACCAACCTACTGGCTAGGTATGGCTACCGGGTGATGAAGGCCGAGTGGGTCGCCAATACGGACACCACCTTCGTGGTGGACCTGAAAATCACGGGCGTGGACGAGGGCATCGGCGTCATCGAACGGCTCACGAAGGAAATCGGCGGCCTTGGTGTCAACATCAAATCCTTCCACATCGAGGGTGGCGACCAAGGTTATTACGAAGGGAAAATCAGCCTGCTCGTGCTCAACAAGGAACAGTTGAACGTCGTGATGAAGACCTTGAAAAAACTGGAGTTTGTGGAGACGGTGACGAGGGTTGATTGATGTAGCCGCCAAATTGTAGCCGCCAAATTCATTTGGCTGGCTCGCCGTTAATTTTAGCCAGCCAAATAAATTTGGCGGCTACTAAATGAAAATCGAAACCGGCGCAATGTCCACCATTGTTTGCAGGCCGGGACAGCTCCGCATTGACTTTATAAACCCGTTATCAACCCTTCTTCTTCAACGACTGCTGCATGCCCCGCCCCAAGGGGAGTTCTACGTTGAAATAATAAGTGGGGTTCACCGCCTTGTCGCCTTCCTTCACACATTTCACGATATAGTAGCGCTGGCTGCTGCCATTGGGGCTGTCCTTGGTCACGAGCGACTGGTTCTTGGCGATGAAACCGAGCTTGTCCACCACGAGTTCAATGTCCCGCAGGCTGGCCACCACGATGGCCTGCTCGAAGGACTCGCCCGTGCCGCTTTTCAAGGGAACATCCAGCAGTTGGTAGTATTTACGGTAGGTTTCGACGGTCTGGAGGCTGTCTTCCATGAGCCAGCAGGTGTAGCCCCTTTCGAGCCAAGCGGGCAGCGAGCCGGGGTTTTTCTTCAAGAAATTGTCGCAGAGCGAAAGGGCATCCGTGTATTTGTCACGACGTGCGAGGGTGTTCATAGCGTCAAGGATGCGCTCTTCTTGCAGGGGGTTGTAGCCGGGGCGCATGGCATTGCCATAGTAGATAGTGGCCAGTTCCCGGTTCGTCAGTGTGGCGTCGCCCGCCAGCAGCCTTGTGCCGATTCGTGCATAAAGGGTGCTATCGGACTTTAGCCGCTCTTCCATCACTTGGAGGGTTTCCCCATAGACGGTTTGTGCGGCAGCATTGCCAAGGCAAAAGAGGGAAATGGAAATGGCCAGTGCCAAAGAAGTTTTGTTCATCAAACTGTTATTCGATTACTATCAATTGGGCGGGGAAGAAAAAATGAAATTTTTTCTTCCCCGCCCAATGTTTTAGGTTGCTTTTGGGGGAAATTTTCAATTTCCTCCAAAAGCAACCCCTGTTTGTGGTGCAAAGGTAAGAGGGGGGAAGCGGGGGGTGACCGCTCCGGTGGTCAGCAAGGAACGTGCCTTGCTTTGCTCTCCCCATGGGTTGATCCGCGTAACTCCAGGGCTCTTCCTTCAAATTGGAGGCCCACCCTCAAAGCAACTTTTTGGCAAACTAGGTTCAGATGCGGTGGGCAGTCTTTCACGTTTTATCAATCAGGCTACTCAGCTTGGTTTGATGGTCGTTACGAGTTGATGTGATAGTAAAAAACAGGTTAAATAGCCCCAAATCTTATATCTGAAATCATTTACATCTTATATCAAAAACGAACGTCCCAACCCCTCAAAACCCCGGAATATACTCATCCTCCTCTTCGCTTGCGGGCGCACGTTCCCCTTCGTCCTCCCAGCCCTTCGGTTCCCGCACCATGTTCAGCGGGGCACCGAACGCCTTTATCAGTTCCGCCCGGATGCGCCGTTTCAGGCTCTCGCTGCGCTCGAACATGTCCTTCACCTTGCGCTTGTTCGTCTCGTACTTGTACTTCTCCAAGGTGCCGCTGAGCAGGAAATAAAGGTTGAAAAAGCCGTTCTCCTTGGCGGGTATGGACTCCACGTTGCGGTTGTTTTTCTTGAACTTGTTGGCCAGCACCTGCCCGGCGTTCACCTTGATGCCGTAGCTGAGGCGGTCGTCGAAGGACTGCTCACCGCCGATGGTCAGGTTCATGGCGTTGTTCTGGAGGAACATCACGGGCAGGTAGAAGGTGCTGTTCTTCACCTCCAGCCAGTTTTGCATGTCCTCGAAGCGGATGTTGCGCAGGTCTTGAATCTTGGCGTAGGTGGCGAATTCGTCCATCAGCGCCAAGTTCTTCAACTCGCCCCGGCGGATGCCCACGCCCGCCCACACGTGCAGTTTGTCCATCAAAAACGTGCCCGTGGAATCCCAAAAAGCATGGATGAGCAGTTTGGCGTTCATGTCGCCGGAGATGTTTTCGGCCTTCAAGACGGTCTGCCCAGCATTGCCTGTTTGCTGAAAGAATTTTTTCACGTCAATGCTTTCGCAATCCAATTTGGCTTCGAGGCGTGGTTCTTTTTCAAAAAACACCGTGCCGTCCAGTTCGTAGCTGCCGTCCATGCCAGCGGCGTCGCCCTTGATGCGCATGGTGGCGGCCTCGAAAATCAGTTCGCCGTTGAAGTCACGGCCCTCGATATTGTTGAAGGTGAACTCGTCCACCCGTGCGTTGAAGGTGCCGTTCAGCAGGTCGGTGAGGCGGTGGCGGCTTTCGTTTTTATCCACCTTCATCGAATCGAAAACCTCGGCCTGCACCTCGCCTTCCTTCACGGGCACGTCGGTCAGTTTTATCAGCTTCGCAATACCCATGACGGGCGAATTGAGCTGCGCCGTGAAGTCGAGGCGGGCGTTTTCGGAGTTGAGCGAATCGGCGAGCAGCACGGGCAGCAGGTTCTGCACCGAGCCTTGCAGGTTGATTTCGCTGCCGGCACCGAGGACTTTCAGGTTTTCGAGGCTGAGTTGGTTGTCCCGCAGCAGCAGCTTGCCCGTGTCGAAAGTGAGTTTTTCGCCGTTAAAATCGAGCGTGGCATCGTCGAAGACAATGTCGCCGCTCATTTGCACGGAGGCGATGCTTTTGATGTCCACCATGTCGCTGTAATAGCCGTGGAGGCTCAGGTTCTGGATTTCCACCTCGCCGTCGCCGCCCGTGATGGCTGGGTTGTTGAGCAGCCCGAACGCCTCTCCGACGGCGATGGCCCCGTCCGCCTTGAGGTCAATTTGCGGGTCGTCGAGGTCCTCCACCCGCAGGCTGAGGGTGATGAGCTGGCGGTTGAGGTAGCCCTTGAAATTGCTGATTTCAAAGACCGACTGCTGGTTGTTGCGCCCCTCGCCGTTGGTGAAATTGGCGTCGAACGACACGTCCTGGAACGGCTCGGCAAGGCGGGGGCTGGAAAGCTTGCCGTCGTCGAGGCCAAACTCGAAATTGATGGCGGGCCGCTCCGAGGCGCTGAGCTTGCCCTTTACCAAGGCGGCGAACTTGAACCGTCCCGTACTGCTGAAATCGCCGAAGGCGCTCAAAAACTGGGATGGCATCAGGGCGATGACCGACTCCAAACTGGCATCCTCAGCCGCCACTTTCAGGTCGAAATCGGTGGTTTTTTCCTTGCTTTGGATGAAGCCCTTCACGTCGAAGGCGTTCTCTTCGACCACCACCCGCACGTCGTCGAAGGTGTATTTCCCCTTCACCAAATCCACGGAGACGACGGCATCGTAGCCCCATTTTTTTCCTTCAAAATAGCGCACGCCGTCCAAGTCCACGAAATTGGAGGCCAAGGCTGGCCTGGCTTTTCAGGTCGAATTTCTTCTCCGAAAAAAGCCCGGAGAACGTGGCCGATTCCACCTGCGTCATCATCTCCTGCTTGAGCTTGTCGTCCTGGTAAATCAGTTCCATCCGCTCCATGCGGGCCTGCTCCAGGGCGATGTTGAACTTGCTCTCCTCCTCCGACTTCGAAGGCTTGAAAATATCGTAGTTGGCCTTGCCGTTTTTGTCCACCCAGACCTTCAGCGCCCCGTCCCGCACGCTCATGGAATGCACCTTCACCTGCGACTCGAACAGGCTCAGCAACCTGAAATTGAAGGCCACCTCCTCGGCTTCGAGCAGCGGTTTCTTGTTCACGCCCATCAGCCGCACGTCCCGCAGGCTGGCCGTCGCATCCGGGAAATTGCGGAGCAACGAAAGGTCGAAACTGCCCACCTTCAGTTCCGTCTTGAGCTGCTTGTTGATTTGGGAAATCAGCTTCTTGCCCACCGCCTCTTGGAAGAAGGCTGCGATGACCACTGCCGCCACGACCACCAGTACCACTGTCGCCACCAGCCCGATGAGGCCCCGTTTTAAATGCTTTTTCATAGGATGAAGTGCCGTTGCCACAAGGTGGGCGTGGGAGTAGCGTGAAGAAAACTCATTTTTTCACGCTACTCTCATCTTTGTTTTTTTGGAAAAATTGAAGGTTTTTCTCAAAAAACGCCCCTCGCCAAATAGTTGCGAATTGCCTTGTCTTCGTTTTTTAAATGAAATCGAGTGCTAATGTAAAGGAATGTGGTGGGGGGAGTGTTCGGTGGGAGGATGAAAAAATATTGGGCAAGGTGTAGAAACGAAAAAAGCCTCCAAGGAATCATCCTTGAAGGCTTTCACAAAAGGGTGGGCGCACACGGATTCGAACCGCGGACCCTCTGCTTGTAAGGCAGATGCTCTGAACCAGCTGAGCTATGCGCCCTTTATTCGTTTTTGCTTTTCTTCAAAAGCGGGTGCAAAGATACGGACGTATGGCAAACTTCAAAATATCGGGTAGAGTTTTTTTGAAAAATATTTTCCAGTGAACGGAAATGCCAGTATTCCCAAGGGCTGGCTTGGGTTTCGAGCAGGCATGCTACGTAGTTGGGTTTAGGTTTTGTTGATGGGGTACCGTCGTGTTGACATGTTGGGATAGGCCATGCCGGAGGTATTGGCTTGGTGGTAACACAACTGGATGACACAAGTGGTGGGGAAGCTGAGGATATAGGGCTTCTTGCGTTGGTGTTTGAAGATGGTTCACGATAGCTTTTCCCAAGTCTCCACCGCTTCTCCGATGCCCACTGGCTGTTTTTGGTAATGGTTAAAATCGAGGTCATTCAGCAGGTAGCGAAGCCGCTTTAAAGCTTCTGGATTGGCGACTCGCAGCCACTCGTTTTGCTTTTCCGCCACTTCGTTCAGGTTGGAATGTGCATCCAAGTACTCAGCAACGGCATCCCGAACGATTTCAAAATACCGCCTGCCCTGACAAGCTGCGAGGTGCAGGAGCATACTGCGCCCGATGGATAAAAGGCTGTCAAAACTATCTTGTGGGATGAAAGGGTCGCACCCGTAGTCATAAAACCGCAATAAAATAGTGATGCCCATTGGGTTTTCAAAGAACACGTCCCGGTTTCCGACATGCGCCGAAAACGGCGATTTTTTCTCCCGCTCGATATAGTCGGCCAAGAATTGCAGTCCGACCAGGTTGCCCTGCCTGACCAAGTAGCGGGCGTAGGTCAGTTGATGTTCCGGTTCGGTTGAAGTGGCGAGTTTTTGGAGCAGGATTTTTTCAAATTGTTTGTTCTGCTTGGCAGAGAAATGGTCGAGAAGAGTGCTTTCCCGGTAGTCTTCGGGGGAGGGCGTTACGCGTTTGAGGAGGTCGAGGAGGTAGTCGTTGTCGCCGCCCAATGAAATGTAAACCCGCAGCGCCTCATTGGAATAACCACCAGTTCCTTCGATGAGTGGGTGCAGGTCAAAGAGCGCCTCCGTGAATTGGTGTTTCTTTACAAAATCAAAATGTAAGTGCAATTCATATCCTTGCGCCTTCCCCGACCTTATGTTATCAAGTACCCGTTCTCTCAGTTGTAAAGAAATATCTGGCTTGTATTGTTCCACAAACTCCAGCACATTGGCCTGTACCCCATGATTTTGAAGCCCAGAGCCGACCATTTGTAAGTAGGTGTCCGCTGGATAATGCGTGAAATGAAAATGTGTGACAAACCAGACAAAGACAACATCTGCGTAGGTATGCTGACCGTTCCAATCAATCTTGGTACGGCGGTGTTTATCGCACCAATTTTTGACATAGATTATTTCTTCCTCATTCAAACCGAGATTTGGGTCTTTTTCGATGTCTTGCTGGTGGTTCTGTACAAATTTTTGGATGGAACTGATTGAAACCCACTCCCAATATTTCTTTATAATTTCAGTTAACTCATCTTTTGTTTTATTTGGATTGTCGTCAATTCTCCAAATGAGTTGGGTTGGGTATCGGTCATAGTCATCCCTGTATTCATCTTGCCTGCGTTTCGTTGATTTCGCCTCATAAATTTCCTTTTTCTTGAATTTCTCTTTCCCGTAGTAATCGAACATATCTGCAATTATGGCAGTATATTTCTCCAAATTGAAATAAAGGGATTTCTCTGCTATTAGCTTTTCCCGCCTACGTTGTTCGTGATTTATCAGAGGCTTGAATTCCGGCATGGGGAAGGGCACATCAACTACTTCATTCAATCGCTGGTTTAACAACAAAAGCAGTTCCTTTTTGTCCCTTCCAATCCACATTTGATAATCTTCTACCCAGTTCCGGTCGAAGCCCCCCTGACTAAATTTCTTCACAACATATTCTATCCCTTTTTCGTCCAAAAAGCCAAGCGAAAGCCATTTGCCCCAAGTTGGGTTTTTATCAACGCAGTGTTTGAAATACTCAAAGCCAAGTTTATACTTGTTTAAAAAATTGAGAATTGCTTCTTTATCAACTTCATAAGGATGATGTGACAAACAATACGAAAGCCGCTCCTTAATTGCTTTGAAAATTCGCTTTGCACCTTTCTTTGAAACAGGCGTACTATCTAATTTTTTGAGGAGGATGTTAAAGGGCTTTTGTTTGTCCTCATATTCGTTCTTGATTGTCCCAGGAAATTTTTCAATGGCAATAACTATTTCATTTTCCGTATTCATATTTTCAAGGCAACGCTCAATTTGTATATCTTCATTGACATATCGAGTAGTTCCCCTTCCCCAGCCATTGTCCAATTCATCAATTCGGTTGATGAGTCGCTCCATGAATTGAACTTGCAGGTTCTGGATTTCGATGAGCCGATAAGCCGACGACCGCTCCAGCGCATGCTCTGCATCAAAAAACGTTTCGACCATTTTAACAGCTTCCTCCTCGCTCAGGTTGCCAACCAACTGGAACAAGGCTTCCATCGCAAAGTGTCTGTTTTCGGGCGTGTTGCCTTCTAAATCATAGATGTTTTGCAGCAGCAAAGCCTTCAAGGACACCTTCGTTTCACCAAAGACAAAACGTGGCTGTATGGCTGACAGCAGGGTAAGGATGTTGCCTTTGACATTTGGCGTTTTGGCGGCTCGGAGTTCCTCCATCAAATAGCGAACGGTCTCCGGGCTTTCGCCAAATGCCGCCATGTCCCAATAGCGATAATGGTGGGAGCCGACGATGAGGCCTTCTTTTTTGCACTTTTCAAACTCCGCCCTGAAAATCCGCTCCCTGTCATTCGGCGACATCCTTTCCTTTTCAAGGCTGATAATTTTAATCAATGGTGCAAGGTCTTCCTTCGCCAACCAGTCTATCAGTTGGGATTTCATCAGGTTGCCCTCTTCCCACAACCCAAGCAGGAAAGAAAGGGCGTTCACCCACGTCCATTTCAGGCGCTGATAACCTGGCTTTGTAGCAATGGCTTTTTTAATTGCTTCTAAACTTTGGGCACGGGATAGGGCTTTGGCGGCGAGGTACTCCTGGAAGTTGTTGTGGGCAAAGCGCCAGTTGTTATCCGACAATTCGAGCAGGGATGATTTCCCAATTAAGTCGTCTCTTTGCGGTTTATCAGGAATTAGCCTTGCCAGTTCTTCCTTACCAATCACGTTATCACCCATGCACTCCATTACAAACGCCAATTTTTCCAGCAGTTGACGATAGTTTTTGCGGGTTTCTTCAACGTCACCTTCTCCAAAATGACTTAGGATGGGTAGCCGAGCATCGAAGCTCTTTTCTATCAAATGTTCAAATACCTCACCCAACGAATCGGGTATTTTGTTGCCCTTATCCTTGACGTACTCGCAGATATGAACGAGAAAAAATGGGTTGTCAATCAACTGGTTTTGGTTCCAATGGTGTTTGTTGTTCCAATATTGCAGAAAAGCTTCACTGAAAAGTCCAAGCTGCTCCTGAACGTATTCCCGGATTTGCGGGTATGCCAGTTTTCCGAGGTGAAACACCTCGAAATTTGGCAAACTGTCGGCATAGGCATTACCGCGACAGGAAACAAGGATTTTGGCCGTTGGGTGGTCGTTTCGAAAGTTCTCGATGGCAACTTTGGCTTCCAGCAAGTTCGACTCGTCCAAGCCGTCGAGAACGAGGACGATTTTATCTGCTATATGCTTGGGAAGGTGGGGCAAGTCTGTCAAATATTTTTTACCGCCCAACGGTTTAAAAATGGGTATCCAAATTCCGCTATCTTTCAGTTCGTGGCAAAACCATTTCAGTTCGATGGATTTACCCATGCCCGCATCGCCGAGCAGGACGATGCTGGTGTGTTTGTCCAGTTCACTCAGCAAATCATAGCTTTCCCTGCCGCCGAAAAGTCCTGTGTTCCCGGCGTCCTTTTCTTTGAAGATTCGGCGGGGAATGTGGGGGGCGGGGCGGTCGAAGGGGAGAACGGACGGGGTGAAGGGTTCAGGGTTGCCAAAATAATTGTTGACATCCCCGACATGAATGTTACCCTCAGCAATTACGTCACTGCTGATGATTACGTTTTTAACCTGCTTCGGCCCATTCGGCCTGTTTTTGTCCATTTCTGCATCAATTTACTTTCACTTTAATGTCTTTCCAAATCCTGTCGAATGCTTCTTTTAGATTTTGAGCCATAAATGGGGAAGTGTCTGTTGGCGACGGAGCCCGCCCCAATGCGCTCACAGGGAAGTAATTGATTTTGTCAAAATGCTGTTCGACATGGTGGATAAAAGCTGCTTGCCCAAGTTCCTCCCGCATAAACTGCTTGACAAACTCATTCATCTTCGATTGTTCCATCAAACCAGTAACCATACCATTCAAGTAGCCCGTATCGGATTTGACCAAAAGGACGTTCAGCGAAATTTTCCTGACCTTCGATTTATCATTGTATCGTTCCAAAACCTGCGAAAGATTTCGGATTAGCTCAAGGGGGTCTTGCGAGGCAACAGCCACACCAGTGGGCGGTTGGTGTTTCTGCTTAAACTCAGGCACACTGAATGGGTCAAATACGAAGGCAATAGAATCGAGTGTGGTAAAGAATCGGTGGGCAGCAGCATCTTGGGCGTGCTCGAATTTTTCACCAGCCAAGTCATAGAAATAAAAGTGGTAAGGGAAAGCACCTTTTTTCAAAGTCATCTGGAATGCCCTGTAAACGTGCTTTGGGCTAGTGGCACCTGGCACTTGTCCTTTTTCGATGAGGTCATTCAATGAGCCGAATTCTTGCCTTTGGCCTATTTCTGGGATTTCAGCACCTTTTGCCAACAAGTGTCGTGTTACCTGCACCAAAAGACAGGTTTTACCGGAAGTCCTTCCCCCCACAAATGCGATGTGCTTATCAGTGCCGACTGCACCGGATGATAGGTCTGCTTTACATTGGTCATTCGGACAGTGGTGAGGAACGTCACGATTTCTGCCCAAAACCAACATCGTAGGCATCTTGTGTCCGTTGACGCACTCGTGCGAGAATATTCCATACTTGCTTGGTATAAGGTGATAGGGGTGCTCAGCTTTGCATACACTGCACAAATACACGGCTGGTTCCGTCTTTTGAGAACATTCCGGGCAGCGGTGACGGATACCATAAGACCATGTGACCAATTGTTCGAAGCCCCTAAGTAGATAAACAGTCAAAATTGTCAAGACTGCAATTGTCAAAACAATGGTAGCCGGCGTTATGATTATGGCAAGAATTAAATGCCAATAACTTCCTAAAAAGGAGGTTACATAAGTTATGTAGTTCAGGTTTTGGGAGAACTGGGTTGTAAATACCCAAAATCCATCAATAAACCCAAATATCGGTTCCCACAAATAAGCTGCTATTGCAACAGTAATTATTGTAGTGATTATACCTGCCCAGCCGCCCTCGAAGCCTTTTAATCCAGATAACCCAAGCGCTATTAAAGCGATACCAGCAACGATGTACAAAATAATGGCAACTAAATACATACCCAAGGTTATCAGTCCTACGATAAGGAACGCAATGGCAATTAATGCAAGCACACCTGAAAAAGTTAGCCCTGTAACAGCAAAACCTCGCCGATAAGGTTCAGCATAAAAGCACCATATCTTTTCAGGTTTAGAGCGGGGGTCTTTCCTGAGCAAATGCTGGGCAAAGCCAAAGGCACCACGATAAGCACCACTGGTTTTAGACTTTGTGACACCGAAGATTTTTTTGAGAAAGTCAATGACAGGTTGTAGGTAGCGATTCATGGCTAGTCTTTTTTGAATGGTGAAAATCTTTTAAAAAGGCTCTTTATTGGGTTATCGAGTTGCACCTTGCTTTGCAAGTACTCAACTAAGTCGGTGTCATTGTCGGGCATTTGATTGACAATGTATTCGACCACTTCTTTGCAGGCGGCTTTATCAACATCCTTGAGCCGATTGAGGTAATTGGCAATCCGTTCACAAAGTTGGCCCGGAGTATAGACCTTGGCGGGGTCTTGTGCATCTTTGTTACTATTGCGGCGTAGACTCCATATGGCCTCTGTATAGGCTTTATAAAAATCGATCAAAAAAATTTCTTGTCCTTGGCCACTAAGTTGATGACTATAGAAAGTCGGGATAAAGATTACAGTGTCCAGTTCCTCTTTTAGAAAAGTATGCTTGACAATGTGAATGCCTGGTAAACTGAAAAATAATCGGCATAGTTTAAGCGATGAATTAACCTTACTCCATGCGCCTATTGGCAATGCTGCCAACATGAATCGAAAATAGCCCCTTGAAACCCCTTCCCGGAACAGTCGGGGCAGTCCAATGCTTGCGAACTCATCCACATCGTGCCTATGGATTAACACGGCACTCATAAATTTCGACACTTCGAAATATATATCCAATCGGCGAAGGAAAGCTTCGGAAGGCTTCTTGCCGTCCAGCGGATTTTTTTCCTGTGCTATGATGCCTGATAATTTTCGAAGAGAACGTTTCAAGTTTTCAATACACGCATCACCACAATCTGAATCGAACCTATTTAAAACTATTTCCAATAAGGTTTCAAAGTTTTGTGCAGGTTCATATCTTCTTATGCCATCAGATACAAGTTCAGGGTAATAATCAAATAAACCAACAATGTATGAATACGGCAGTTTATTGTTTATGGCTGCCTGTTGTATTAGGTTGTCCAAATAACGATGAAAAAAAGTATTTCTTTGGATTTCATCCCGTAGGACTTTCACTACATCGCCGCCTCTCAATGCAAGGTCTTGCAAATATTGTTGGGTGTCCTCACCAAAGTTCAAAATCTGCAACTGCTCGCCCATGTCGTTGAAAAAATGGTGCTCCAATAAAAAACTTTGGTATTTGTCGTTTCCCCAGGCATCCCTCAATCGTGAGCCGAAGCCTGGAGCAATTTTGTTGCTCAAAGCTGCTGAGTACAGGATATTGCCAATGCTTTCAGGTGACATTTTTTGACAAAACATTAGGATGAAGAGTTCCATTGCAGGGGATGGGAGTGAGCTTCGACCTAAGAAGCTGAAAATTTCCGCCTCATTCCCTGCTAAAAACAGGGTGTCCAACATCAACTGAATATCCTTGGTATATTGAAAAAGATAAGCTGCATTGTCATCACTAAATAAATAAGTAGAGAATTGCCGTTTTGCATCTTCACTGCGCCAATCTTCCAGTTTTGTCTCGGCAAGCAATTGGAGCGAACTTGCCACTTTTTCATGCTGCTTGTCTTGCAGCGCTTCCTTGAAGCTAAACAACACATATTCGTTGAGGCGGTTTCTGAATGTAAATGTTAGATTATATTCCTTTACTTTTCGAATTACAGCGACGGGATTGTATTCATAACCCTTCTTATCCGTAAGCAAATGTACCCAGGCATAAAACAATTGGTTGAACAACATCCCTTCATCAAACTCTGCCGCCATACTGTTTAATCCTTCATTCATAATTTGCAATTCGGCTAGGTTACCCGATTGCATCAGGCGCTGGACGTGTGCAGAAAAATCGGACATTTTTCGGCTTGGAAATTGCCCGGTTAAATAGTTGCAAACCAATAGGTACGGGTGATCAGTTGGAATGTCTCGCTGGTAAAACTCATTGACAAACAGTACGGTGTAATCCGTATAAAGGTTGAATTCATGATTATTGGTGGCAAAACTGACTGACCTAATCACGAACTTTGGCAGGGAGGACAATAGTGCAAGCAAGTGTTGACTTGTTTGATTTGAAGGTAATACCACGACCACCCTTCGTTGTGTTTCGAGCGCATCGTAAACAGCCAATACAGTTTCCTCAGCCCCTGCTATATTGATGGAAGTAGGATAATCACAGGCAATACAGTTTTTGACGGGTAGAAGGGATGGTACTCCAAACTGATTGGTCAACAAATGCCGGAGTTCTTCATTTTCGGGGTCGTTGTGCAGGTTTCGGGGAACAAAGGTATCTGTTGACAAAGCTTGGAATACCTGAGCCGGATTGCTTTGCAAAAAATCAATTTCCTTGAAAAAAACAGCATGGCAAAACAGGTTGCCTGAACGAGCACTTTCCTCCCGCGTCTTTAAATACCAGCCATAGTCACGCCCCAAGAAAACTGTTCGAGTGAACACATAGAATACTTCTTCTGCCACATCTTCTCTAAATAAGGCAAAAGTTTCTGGGTATTCCATCACTAAATTCGGGTTTTGAAGTAGGTCGAAAATCCCTGCCAAAGCCTTGCTGCCTGCCTGATAGACAAAAATGTTTCTCGACTTGAGGTGCTCGACGATTTCTTTCGGCAACCCCTCGCTTAGCGTCCTGACACCGAAGCCGTCCGCTCCGGTCAGCAGGCTCTGTTGTGTAGAAGCATAATGCAATTCAAAGTATGGCAGTGGCATTGTATCTTGTTTTTATTAAACTGGATTTATTGAACTGAGCTTGTCGAATACTATTTCTTTTTGGGCAATGCAAAATCGATTTTATCCAATATCCAGATTAGCGGATCGAGTACCCGGTGTGGTTTCACTTCCGTTATTTTCCCACCAACTGGAGTAGCACCCAATGCAGAAACTCCGAAATAGGCTGTATTTGAGAATTTTTTCTCTACGTCCGAAATAAAGCCCTCCTCACCCCAAAGTGTCAGCAGACTTCGCATATCATGGTTGATTTCCTGCAATTCTGAAGGTGAATAGATGCCCGTTTCAAGATATTGGCTGTTTTTTCGGATACTGAACTCGGAAATGTCATCCTCCATGAGGCTGTGACGAATGACCTCGTCTATCTTGCTGAAAGTCAAAGCAATTGGGATTGGGCTGGCCGCCCTGAGCTTGACCAAACCTAATTTTTCCAAGAGGCTATACACCTGTTGAAATACGCCCTGAAAATCTATACCGCTATCAGAGATGCCAATGCCTTTGGAGCGTAGTTTTTGCCGAATGCCGGGAACTTGAAAAGTATCCAGCAGGAAGATCATCCCAGAAGAGTTGGCAACGTAATTGGCGAGTTTTTGCAGTTCCAATGAGTCATGGAAGTTCTCGCCTGCTGTGTCGTAAAAAACCAAATACAACGCCTTCGTTTTATTGAAGCCCTTTTGTCCACTGGTAATTTGATAGACCAAGGGCTAAGGTCTTTGGCGATGGAGGTTTTGGTCAATTCATCGCCATGTTCCAACAAAGGGCGGCGGTAATACTCCTGATAGCGCCTACTGGTTACTTGGGTACGGTCTTCTCCCACATCCTGCGGGATGGTGGAAATGTCGAGTTTGTAGCCTTTTTTCAGCAACTCATTGATGAGAACCGTGATGTAGTGGGTTTTGCCACTGCCCCTTGCGCCTATGACTGAGATAATGTGACTGTCTGCTTTATGAAAATAGGTCGGTAACTCATTGTGACAGTGCGGGCAGACCTTTTTACGGGAGGGTGCCTTGCAGCGATCGCAAAGCACCTCATCTGGCACGACAAATACACGGGATGTTTTGCTGAATACTTTCCACCACTCTTTTTTGTTCAGAAATTCGCTCCATGCCCTATTGGGGATGACGTGGTTGGCAAGCATGCGCGGTTGGCCGAAATAGGTCGCCAACAAAGCGTCTTCTTCCTTGCAGGCAGTGGAAGTAAAGCTCTCGCAGCGGAATTCGATATCGTCCCGACTGAATTTTTTGTAGCAGAATGGGCAAGTGTATTTCATGGCTTGTTCCTTGTTTTTAAAGCAAAATTCTTTTACCGTTGTCCTCTACCTGAATCTTTTCCAACCCCTCCGCTTGAATCGGAATGATGCTGAAAAAAAAGTTGCTGCACTCCTTTACCCGTCGGCTTGTATTCGAAAGAAGTTTGAATTACCTCTGACGATAGGAAGTCTGAAGCGGAGAATTCACGAATCACTTTTCTGTCAGGATCTCTAAACGAAATCAACCGATTGTTTTCCTTTACGACTAACTGCATTTTGGTATCGAGTGCCCCATCCAACTACACCCTCAAGTCAAACTTCCGTGTACTGGAAAAAATAGAAGCCAGACCGTTTTTTTGTACCGAAAAACGGAGATTAGTTTTCTTTACCTTGATATCTATCTCTCTACCCAACGAATAAGAAGGAATATCTCCGGGTACTACAATGACCGTGCGAACCCGAACTGTTACATCAGGCGAATTCTGGGGCAAGAAGGCAGGTGACCAAAAGCCAGCACGTTGGTATTCTTGAAGCGAAACCGAAATGGGGTTGCCGGATTTTGAGGCATATTTGTCGAAACAAATGACCTCTACTTGTTGGGCCCCTGCTGGGTACTTCCAAGTAAGGCGCAGACTACCGTCATCCATCTTTCCAGAGAGGTCGCTGACTTCTTCTGCATGGGCAACCGATGCAGTCTTTCCAATTATTGCCAATTGACCTTTAACCGTAACGGGTAAAAAATAATAAACCCCGTGGCCTGGAAGCCGGGTGCTTGCCATGCCTTTTTGATGTACAGGGATAGGTGTGCCGATGCCGCCAGTTTGATTGTATGGAAGCGTTTCCCCATATTGAAGTGCGGTAGGTTTGGTTGACCAAAACAGTTCTACCTTGTCAGATCCCTCTTGCCATGAAAGCTCCACTAGGTTGTCCGTTTTTGGATAATCAAGTACTCCACTGGCTTGGGTGGGGCAGTGGCAGCAGCCATGATGGCCACACCCTTTGCTGGCAGCTCTTTGCCAAAGCCATCCCTGAAAACAGCAATGACCAAATAACCCTGTGTTGAGTCGTTTACCAGCCCACCATGGGTGGCACCATCCATGCGAACGGTTGGTAATACTGTTCCGTCACCCTGTCCTTTGGGCAGCGACCCAGTTTTTGTATAGACCTCTACCCGAATGGCATTGGGTGGCGCTTGCCAACGAAGCGTCACGGAGCCATCGGAAGGCACCGCACTTAGGTGCTCCACATTGGCTGTTTGGGTCAGGGAATTGGAGAATGCAGCTTTTGCCGAATACATTTTGCCACGCTGTGCGAATACGGCATAGTGATATGGCCGGCCGGGCTGACCTGTTAGGTCCAAAAATGAAAGCTGCGATGTGTCTGTCAGCACTTCACCATCACTTGCATGAGAAGGCAATGCACCTGCCTTACGAAGCACTCGATAGGTGATTTGCGCTTTGGAATTAACCGCTCGCCAATTCAGCAACACAGCAGCTTCCTGTAAGGTGGCATTCAATCCAGTAGGTGCTTCGAGTGGCAGTTTTTCTAATCCAACAATCGCTTCCTGACAATCGGAGCTGATATTCAGAGCCTCAAAAAACGCATCCTCACGCTCTGTGTTTGAAACCGCAGATTTTGCCCTTGCAAGTGCCCTTTCAGCCAAAGTGATTTTTTCAGCAATGCTTTTCTCCATGCCCTCCAGTTGTGCCGAACTGAAAAGGATAGCTTTTGCCTCGACAATCACCTGACGAGCTGGGTAACACTGGCCTTTTGAGAGGAAGTCTTGTGCTTTGTTCAACACGGATTGTGACCGCTCCGATTGGGTCTTAATTTGCTGCTTGGCTGAAAGTATTTCAGGATGGTTTAGCCAATAAGCATCCGCTTTGTTGAGGTCTTTTTCTGCCTTTGAAAAATCACCGTCGGCAATGGCATCTTTTGCCTCCCGTAGGTACGGGAGCGCATTGGGCATATCACAGATAGAATAACCGCACTTGTTGCAGTTTTTGGCAGAGGAAGCCTGTAAAGCAGCACACTTTGGGCAGTTAACCTCCACGGGGAACCCGCAACTCCCACAGGCTTTTGACCCTGATTTATTGAGCGACCCGCAAATACCACAGGTAATAGACTGCTCCATTGGTGAGCCTTTGCCGGGCAGCTGTACGCTCCATTTATTTTTGGCACAGATTTCCTTGATGCGGCTGATAATTTCCTCTTTAGCAATCCCCAACTTTGTGCCTTCTACCACCAAGTGTTCAAATTCGTCGGCGGTGATTTCGCCATCTACCCCGGCATACCTACTTTTTGTCAAATGCGACAAGCGCTGCAAGCCGAGCGTCTTGTCATAGCGTTTACGATTTTCCTCATCCTTGAAAATTGCTTGGCAATTCCCTATCAGTGCTTGTTTTGCCGTAATATAAGCATCTTTCGTATTGACCAAACTAACCTCCCGATACAGCTCTCCGACCTTTGCCTGAAGGCTTGGAAGGGACGAGCTGCGGTTCAATCCAAGGTATTCGTACAGGTCTGTTTTACCAAGCATTTGAAGATGGGCTTCGATTTGCTGGGCAGTGACTTTTCTAGGGGAAGTACATTATCTTTAACCTCAGGTGCGGCTTCCTTCACAATTTTTACGTGCAAGCGGTCTCTCACATCGGCTGCCGTAAAGGACTTGAAGTCGGTGGTTTTGAGGAGGTTTTCGACTTCTTTCTCCGTCACGTAGCCTTTGGATGCCATTGTTTTGAGGGCATCGTCCAAATCTTCAAAACGCTTTTTCTCTTTTTCTAGCAGCCGTTTTCTCGCATCCTCGGCTTCTTGGCGGAGTTCTTCGGGATTCTTGGACATTGCCCGCATCTTCATGACCTCCATCAGGCAGGCATTCGCCCAGTTGCCCTTTTGTGGGTGGTTGCGCATGCTCGACCACTCCCGTTGCTTGGCGGATATGGCTGCCTCGATTTTCGCAGGGTCTCTTTCGGCGGGGTCGAGGTTGAGAAGGATGTAGTAATTTTCACGGGCCATTCTTTCTTATTTTCAATTCGTTTTATCCAAAGTGTTTTTATCAACTAGCGTCTTAAGAGCAGTTTTAAGTTCGTTTACTTTTTTTAAGACTTCTGTGGATAGTTGTGTGCCTTTTATTATGCTGCCAAACATTTCATCAATGGATAATTCCGATTCCTTTCTATTAGAAAATCGGTCAGTAATATTGAGCCTGAGTGTTTTCATGGCAAGGAAGATTAGCACTATCGAAAGCAGGAACAACCCGGAAAACGGTAGTATAGCCCACCCGCTCTGAATATTAGCTAAATTGGTTTTAGAGAGGAGGTAGATGGTGCCTCCAATCGAAAAAGTAGCAATGCCGAAAAGTAAAAACGCGCCCCACCTTATAGCGATAGAATGCCCTTTGCTGTGGCGCTCGTTTGCTTCAATATTTAAGTCCAACATTTTTATAGCTTCCTGTGTAATGGAGTTGATTGCCCTATCTAAAGGAGCTTTAATGTCTCTTGTTAAACTATTGGCATGCTTGTCTCGATATTCCGTTAACTTCCTTTTATCGGACATTGCCAGAAAGGCATCTTTCATACTAATTTTCAATTTTTCCCGAACGGTCTTTATTACCATATTGACAATCAGCCTTTCGTGAGGCTTGAATTTCTTAAATGCATCTTTCAACTTCGATTCGAACTCTTCAAAAAAATGCTCTGAATAAGGCTTCAAATTGGATAAATACAGGTCGAAATTCTTCTCAGTGATTCGCCTGATCTCGGCAAATGCTCCCTCTAAAATGGTTTTCTTGCGGATATCAAAATCATGAAATTCCTGCTTTAGTAGCTCGTACCGTCGGTTTAATTCGTCCCAATCGCTTTTATGTTTATATTCCTCTGCTTCATTCTTCCTGAATGTAAACAAATGAAAATGCGCCTGCGCCTCAAAGTGGGACACTAGCTTTTCCATTAATGTGCTATCTAATGATTGGACATCCTCACTTTCCAGAAAAGCAGCATTGCTACAAAGCGGACACTCCGCTTCAGTGTGATGACCCAAACCATGCTTTTCACAAATTACTTTCATATTCCTTATTGCTTGCTTGACATTTATTTAGCCTTCAAAAAATCGTAATCTACGGCTCTCCTTCACCCCTCCACTCTCCGTCAACACTTGTGCAATCTTTGAGAAGGAAGCCGTCAGGTTGCCGAGGTTGGTGAACATGGCATTCTGGTCGGAAGTAGCGATGCGCTTCAGGAATGCCAAGTCTGCTTGTTCGAAGCCAATTGCGACGATTTCGATGCCTGCCTGTTTGCACTTGTCGGCCTCACTAGTGGCGTGCGGCTGGTCGTACCACATGCCATCGGTCAGCACCACGAGGAATCGGGGGTCTTCCCGTTCCTCCAGCACCTGCTTGGCGAGCGTGAATGGTTGGGCACTGTTGCCACCTCCAACTGAACCAATGCGCCAGCTTTCAATGCCGTGATGGATGGCCTTAGCATTTTGGCAAAGAGGCTGGGAAAGTTCTACCCGATCGGAAAAAATGATCAAGCCTATGGACGTATTTGCCAAATCCAACTGCCGGACGAAATCCTTGGCGGCATCCTGTGACTTGCGAAGCGGCTCACCGCTCATGCTACCTGAAAGGTCTATGGCGATGAGCAGGGACAGGTGCGCAGGGACGAGTTCTTCCTCTTTGGGCGGCAAATCCAGCCAGCTCATGTCCTCCGGCACAGGCTCCACCCGAAGCGGGAGTGCCTTGCCCTTGCCTCTTTGTGCAGCTGTCACCTCTATGACTCCATTTGCATCGTAGGCATAGCTTACATCCACCACAGCATGGGCGTCGGCTTCATGCTCAATGTCGGAGAAGACGTACTTGCCGATGATTTGGCAATCCAAGGGGCGTTTTTCGTTTTCGCCCTGCAGCATAAAGACAACCTGTTCGTTGCGGTTGCCGGGCCGGAGTGCGCAATTGGAAGGGGTGCGTTTCGCGGAAGGATAGACTTGTTCTTGGGGATGATGATGGAATTGATGTAGCGGCTGCGGTCTTCGTTGACGGCCACCAAACCAAGACTGTGGCTCATCACGTCCCTGATTTTACGGCTTCCTACGAGGGTGAATTTGCCGGCAGGTTGCTCGCCATTCGTTTCGATGTTGGCTTGAATGGCAGCGCCGAGAGCAACGGCTTCATCCACGTTGATGCCACGAAGGGGTTCTTTGCCAGCCATTGTTGTAATCCACCGGGACACCATTGGCATGCGGGTGGAGCCGCCAACGAGCAGCACCCCGTCCACGTCCTGCCAAGTGAGATGCACATCCTCCAACAGGCGTTCCACAAGCAGTTTCGTGCGTTCCAACAGGTCTTTGGTGAGTTCCTCAAAGGGTTTCTATGGATAGGTCATATCGTCCTTTTTCTCCACATGGGTGATGGAAATACGGGTGGTGTCTCGGGTAGAAAGTTGTTTTTTTGCGTTTTCGGCCCGAACCAAAAGCTCATTGATGCTGAGGTTGTCGGCGAGCGGGTTGCTACCGAACTCGTCCTCAAATTGCTGCGCAACCCAGTTCACGATGCAGTCGTCCCAGTTTTTGCCGCCAAGTTCATGGTCGCCGTCCGTCCCGATGACCTTGATTTCATCGGTAGTGATTTTGATGAGTGTCACGTCAAAAGTGCCGCCGCCGAGGTCATAGACAAGGATGGTCTGTCCCTCGACTTTTTGGTTCAAACCGAAGGCAATGGCTGCAGCCGTCGGTTCATTGATGATGCGTAGCACTTCCAGCCCAGCTTCCTTACCAGCATCTATGGTTGCTTTTCGTTGAAAATCGTTGAAATAAGCAGGCACGGTAATCACCGCTTTGTTTACAGGCTTGCCGAGTGCTTTCTCGGCATCTGTTTTCAGCTTTTTCAGCAAGATGGCGGAAATATCTTTGGCAGTATAGTCTTTGCCATTGAATTCTAACGTGAAAAAGGGGTCGCCCATGTTGCGCTTGAAAAATGAGGCCACCATTTCCTCTCCCATTTCCTGCATTTCCTTGGCCTCCGCCCCTACAACGGGTTCGGCTTTGCCGAACCAAACCACGGACGGGGTCAGCGGCTCGCCAAGGCCGTTTTTGAGCACAACTGCCCGACCGTTTTCGTCCACCGTAGCTACGGCAGAAAACGTAGTGCCTAGGTCTATGCCAATGCTTATCTCCATCATTTTTGTTGTTGCTGTTTTAAATTTTATGCCCCATTTCAAGGAAGATTTCTTTCAATATTCTTACTTGTAGCTCGCCCATCTGCTCGTCTTCCTTTATCATCGGTATCAAATCTTCTTTGATTCTACTGCCTCCGGTAATCCAGTTCACCAATCCCGACCACAAGCTCTTACGTACGCTGTCATCAAACTTAGGAAGGATGTAGTGCTTAGCATTTTGCTCATTTTGCAAGCCTTCGAGGTAATCCCTCACTTTTGTCTCCTCCCATGCCTCGATTTTGGAGAACTCCATGAACGACTGCAGCGAGATGCGGCGCAGGTTCTCGTTTTCACTGGTCAGCCATTCACCAAGGGTGGTTTCGATAGGAGTAGGTGGTCGGTCTGCGCGATTGCGCCAACTATCCATCCAAAGTCCTTCAAACTCTACTTCGTAATCGCCGCCGACCAATTCACTCCGCTCAAACAGGTAGGTTTCCCTGTATTTTTTTGCCACCCGCTTTCGCTCTTGCTCGTCCATCTTTGGGATATTTTTGCTGTGGCGGGCTTCCATTTCCCTGAAGTATTTTTGGTAAAAAATCAGGATGCACTCCAAGAGTATCCTCCTCATTTCGAAGTGATGCTCATTCTGGCGGAGGTTTTCGATTTCGGTAGCTGCATCATCGAGGGTTAGGCCGAGAGTTTTTTTCAAATCCAGCAAACCGTAGGTGAATACTACGGTGGCAAGGATTTTTTCACGATAAGAGAACACCTCGAAACGAGGTTGCTTAGGCCGCTTGTACTTACAATCAGAAAGCCAGCGGTCAAGCAAGCCCTCCACATCGCTTGGATAATCAGTATGTGCGTCTGACAATCCTGCGGAAATTGCACCAGCATAGTGCTCCGCAGGCGACAATTCATTGAAAATGGCATCACCACCATCCAGGTCAAACAAGCGGTCTCCGATTTGCCAAGGATGATTCCTCAGCAATAGGCGAAGCGTATCCCGTAAACGACTGATGACTAAGCCATTCCTGTCCCTTGAAAACTGCTTGACTAAATCGGGAATATTGGGATGAAGTCTGCTCGAATTGTCGTAAACTGAGGCATAGCCCAACGCCAACAAGATGGTCGCTCGTACATAAGCTGTACGGGAACTGGATTGCCCGTCTTCCCTCGGCAATGACTGTAGGAATTGTAGCGTCCGACTATTGAGTTGTCGACTTTCCCTGTTCCATTGGTCGAGCAGTTGAAACAGTTCAACCTCTTTGTTGACTGACTTGCCATTTGAAGGGTCGTCGTAAGACTCACGCCATTGTGCCATGGCACGGGCAGCCACCATTTGCACACCGGCATTGCCACTGGCAGCGAGTTGCAACAGCCAAGGCTCGACGGTTTGGGGCGATAGCCGTCCGATGTCGCTCAAGAGTTGGGCAAGTGTTTCCAGCAATCGGATTCGCTTGTCCCTATCGCCAAACAATTCCCAAGAGGATGCATCTCCACTGGCGCTTTGCTTGATGAGCCTGATTAGAACAGGCATGGTTGCAGTGATTCGACGACGATGGCTATCCCAAATAGTCTGCAAAGTTTGGAAACGCTGGTTAGGGAACTTGGCTTCCAGTGCGGGGGTATCGCCACTAGTGAAACTGAAAAAGTGCATCAACGTGCTCATGTCATTGTAGTCGAGGGCGGATAGCGTCCTGCTGAACGGTTCCCAAGCCTCCTTCCTGAACTGTTGCATTACGGAAAAAAATTGGTCGGCATAAACCCCATTGAGCAGCGTCAAGCCAAGGGCAACCAATTTTTTGTCGTCGTCTAGCGAAAAGAACCACTCCCGGATGAGGTTGTCTTTCTTTTTAGTCTGGGCAATGAGACTCTTTATGAGTTTTTCGTCAGCTGCAGGCTTTTTGGCAAAAAGGTCAAGGAACAGGCCCAACTGCTCTGGGGTGTTTACCTCAGTGGGTATCAATTTTTCAACCTCTTCTTTGAGCTTGGTCTTGAAAGTGGATAAACCCCGTTGGTCGCAGGCTTTAGCTAGGTGGCGAACAAGAACGTTTTTTTCATAAATCTCGTTAACCATTTTGGCTCCACCATGATACAGTCCATCCTGTTCGATTTTGAACCAGTAATCTGCATGGGGATTTGCCCAATCTTTGGCGGGTTGATTGGTGCTGACGAGGATGATGATGCAGTAGCTGTTATTTTTTGTTACCTCCTTTAGCTCATCAAGGTTATGGTTCACGTCTTTTTGTGTGAGGTTGTTCAACACGAAAATGCAGTTGCCAGAATGCTCCCTGATGGCAGTCGCAATACTGGAGTAATCGGAGTTGATGAAACACTCTTTTGCCTGCATGACTACCCCCTTGCTCTCATAGTCCTCTGCGAGTTTGTAAGCCAAGTGTTTGGTGAACCCCGCCTTGTCAAAGCCATAGAATGCAGTAAATACTACCATCTTTCCAGTCATTCCGCTGATTTCACCCACCAATTTCCCGGTAAATCTTGGGCTTACGTAACCAGAGGTGTCATCGTATGCCTCCAGATTGATTTCCGAAAAGACGGTTCTGGCAACTGTCACTGAAGTGATATTATCACCGACATGAACCGACCCACCCGCCGTTATGGAGGAGTGTATCAACGCATTTTTGGAATGCTCTATGCTGGACATAGCTACTGAAAGAGATTTAATGGATGAGTGGGTTTAATAAAATCACAGATACAGCCGCCTGCTCAAATCACGACAATACCCTTACTTCGTTCTTTGGCTTTTTCCAATGCCTCACCAGCTATGACTGAATTCGTCTCAATTTCTGTCTTGACTACTCTATTGGCCGTCACTTCCAAGGCTTCCACCTTGAGTCTTCCTTCTTCATTGATTCTGAAGGTAACTCGGATAGGAGAGCCTTCGGGTAGGCCCGCCGGGAGGTGTAGTACAGCTGTGCCGATTTCGGTTCCATTTGTTATTTCAGTTAATTTGGTCGTATCCAAATTCTCCATGATATTAATTAGCACAGTTTCTTGGTCGGCCTCGTCTGTTCCAAATTCTTGTGCGCATTCTTTCGGTACCGTATCGTTCCTCATTATAAGATTGATAAGCCGCTCATTCCTGCTGGCATCCATTGCCACCACCCCAAAACTCTTACTAGTGACATTGAGTATTTCCGTCCTAGATTTTTGGACAGCCTTAAGGGTTAATCCCGTTTCATTGGCGACTTCCTGTTCAACCTTGCTCAGGACTGCTTCAGGTATAGCCTCTAAACTTACTTCCTCAATTGTCTGCCCCGTGCTTTCTGCAATGCGGCGAATCAGTTCGTCGCCGATGGAAGTTTTTGCGCCATAAATTGCTGCTCCTTTGGCCACTGCTTCGTCTGGGTCATATATTTTGGCATCAGTAGAAAATTCCTTGTCCACCCTTTCTTTGATTTGTGGCATTTTTGATGAGCCGCCTACCAAGATGATTTCATCAAACCGATAGTATCCTTTTTTTTCTGCCTCATTGAGCATTTTTCGAGTAAGTGAAATAGTTTCGTCAAGTCGTGAACTGGTTAGTTCTTCGAATTTTTCTCTTGTTAATTCCACCTTGGCTTTTTCCCCACCGTGAATAACAACTATGGTTGTTTTGTCTCTTGCTGTCAGTGTTTTCTTTGCTTGTTCGGCACTAAGTTGAAGTTCACCCAACGTTTCCTTATCTTCAAGAATGTCTTCATCTGAGCCAATTTCTTGCTTAAAACTCTCAGCCAAATAGCTGATAATAGTGTTGTCCCAATCCTTTCCTCCTAATTCATGGTTCCCGTCAGTAACAATAACTTTAATGGACTGAGCAGTGACTTCAATCATTGAAATATCAAAAGTGCCACCTCCGAGGTCGTACACGAGTACAATCTTATCTTCAGCAGCATCCATACCGTAGGCAACAGCGGCGGCGGTAGGCTCGTTGATGATAGCCTTGACATTCAAACCTGCAATTTCGCCTGCCTTACGAGTGGCCTCCCTTTGGTTAATACCAAAATAAGCTGGGCAGGTGATGACTACATCTTGCACAGGTTCGCCGATTTTTTCCTCAGCATCCTTTGCCAATTTTCGGAGGATATAGCTTGAAATTTCCTCGGGAGAATAGCTAACATCTTCGCAGTTAAAGATAAAATTGGGGTCGCCCATGCTGCGTTTGATATAGGAAACAACTCGGTCTGGATGCACTACGCTGCTGTTTTTAGCCTCCTCCCCTACAATGATTTTGCCTTCGTCGAAAAACACGACTGAAGGGGTAATTCGGTTGCTGTCGAAATTAGGTATAATAGTGGGTTTACCGTGTTCATCCACGTATGCGATGCAGGAATAGGTCGTGCCGAGGTCAATGCCAAAGACTTTGGATAATTGATTGCTCATTGTTTTGTTTTTTAAATTTTGATAATGGGTTCAATGACACAGCTTAATCAATTGTTAGGAAGGTTTTTGAAATTGCCAAACATTGACAACCTCATGGCGTAATAGCCTACCTTCCCATCGATAGCCGTTTTTTAAGCGTTCACTTACTTGTTTGTCTAAGCTCTCCTCCGGCGTGGGAACGGTCTTGACCACTTTTTGAACTGCAGGATTAAATGCCTCACTCTCAGCCTGCACCACTTCGACACCATGTTTATCGAGCAGGTCTTCCAAGTCGTCAGGTATGGATTCGAGCAGTTTTTTGAGTTTCTCAGGGTTAGTGTCCTCTCCCTTTGCTTTGAGGTCTTTGAGCAGGCGCCGGGTGTCGTCTACCACTTCAATAATATCCATGAAAATGGGTCTGAGTAGCTTTTCTATCAAGCCGTTTTTGTAGGTCTGCAACTCGGCGTGTAGGTTATCAATGATTTTTTCTTTGTGAGCGTCGTATTTTAGCTTGCTTTGAAACTCGGTGCCGAGTTGTTCCAACTGCTGTTCGACAGCAGCAAAATGCGCTGTTAGTACCTGAAAATCTTCTTTGGTAAGGAGGATTTCGTCGTCTCCGATTCCAGTATTAATTTCTAAAGGAATGTCCTTTCCACGCATGGTAGGCTCTAGGTCATCCGATATGACAACTTGCTCTAAATCCTTAGCGACCTCCTGCTCTTCCTCACCATGAGGTGGAGGTATTTCCAATTCATCAGGATTTTGGTCTGGATACTCGTTCATATTTGAAATGAGTTTTAATTTGTAAACCTTATTTACCCTTGATATCACCAAAATAGACGTTTCCATCTGCCGAGATAGAGCCGCCAATCATGACATTTTTGGCTTTGTTGACCGTAATAGTGCCGGAATTGTTGAACCCTGAAGGTTTTTCTTCTTTAATCCTCTTCACCAAGCCTTCGATCTCCCGCTTCAAGTCCTCCTTCCCTTCCAACGCCCTTTTCAGTTCACTCCGTGCATCCGCCTGTGCATCCACATCATCCGGCTCCTTCTTCAACTCCTCATACTCCTCAATAAACAGTGGCTTCACCTTCTTCCACAATTCCCTCACCGTCCCATTCGTCGCATCTTTGAAATCGTCCCCGATTTCCTTAACAGCATCCAACTTGACAATAGGCAAAATCAACCCTATGATTTGTTTCGACAACTCTTTGACATCCATACCCCCAAAAATTTTAAACTGTGAAATATCCAATTGATAAAGCAACTCAAAAACAAACGCCGCCATATGAGCCGCTGCCAACTCCTGCGAGCCGCCAACATCCGACTTCGATTTCCCATCGAGCAGGTCCGAAATTCCCCGCACGTTCAGGAAGCGAATAGATGGGTAGGACTGCATCGCCTGCCCGAAACCAATAGCTTCCATTTCGATAGCGGTAGTATCATTGTAGGTCTGCTTCAGCAGTCGGTAGGCGTCCGAATCGGTGGCAGCGATGACCTTGTTCCCAGCAGCGATAGCACCAAACACAACCTTGGACTCGGTGGCGTTTTTGGCACGTTTCCGCCAATTGCCGTTTCCAGCCACCGATTGTGCAAGAGTGAGGAGTTCTTTGCTGTACTGTCCTGATTCGGGTCTTGCAGCGAAACCAGTGGGTGTCACCTTCCCAAATTCGTAACCATAGTACTTCGTCCCGATGACCAAATCACCGATTTCGACATCTTTTACCCCGCCCGCTACACCAGCAAGTATTACAATTAGAGGATTGAACTGCCTGATAATCCGCTCTGTGGCTAAAGCAGTGTTTTCGTTTTTTGAGCCGGATTGGTGTGTGATAACGTTGAATGAATGGAATTTGCCTTCAAAACTCCCCAACAGGTAACGGTTCCCGTCAATCATTTGCTCGGAAAGCGCAGGCAAATGCGCCATGATGGCGTTGTGCTCTACCAGAATGGGAGTTAACAGTGCTACGTTCATCGTGATTGTTAAGGGCTATTGAATAGCCATTTTTAAAAATCATTGTGGAGTTTTCTCAAAAGGATGTTCAGTAGAGAGGCAGACAAGGGCTTAATGCTGTTTCCCGTTCCCTGTGCCCCCGTGCTTGAGTATATTCCACACCGTTCGCTCAGAAATATTGAAACGGTGCGCAAGGGTGGTCACGGATTGTGTTTTATGGTAGCCAGCGGCTTGGTTCAGTTTCTCGAACTCGTTGGATACGGCAAAGCGTTGCAACTGGGCAAAGGGTATGAGGTCTTGGTCAATCATGAACGTGACCAAATGCTCATCCGATTTTTGCAGTCCGTGGCGTTCGCACCATGCGCCATAGCGTTCACCAAGGTGTACCTGAAAACGGTCTATCAAGTGTTTGCGGTTATTTTCCATATTTGTCGGGTTGGGCGTGCATATAGGTGATGGTCGTGTCTGTCCCCCTTGCTATTTGAAAGCAGAAGAACGCCCAAATATTTCAAGAAAACAGGTTAACCTACAAATACAGATTTCACCCCTTTCACCCCTTTTCCGAGGCATGGCGATGTTTGTTGATATGTTGCAGTGGCAGCGGTGGACAGGAGTTTTTTTGGAAAAACAACGGTCCAAACCTCCGCAAACAATTGAATATCAATATTTCACCCGTTTTAACGGTTGTTTTTATAAAATTGCGCCGGGATAAGTTGCCTATAACTGAATGCAGCGGGCAAAGAAATATTTCACCATGCCATAAACACAGACATTATGAAAAAAAGCAAGTTCATCACCCTCCTGCGCACCCTCGACAAGCAGGAACTGCCCAAATTCCATAAGTACCTGAGGCAGAACCACCCCAATGAAGGAGCCGCATTGGCCGTTTTTGAATATGTTCAAAAATACTGTCCTGAATTGAAGGACGAGAAAAAACTGGCCATCGGCTATGCCTACCAAAAAATATTCAAAAAGGACATGGAGGAGAGCAAGGCCAATCGGTTGAACATGCTGAATGCGCTGTCGGACTTACATATCTGGCTGAAACAGTTCTTGTTGCTCGAAAAAGTGAAGTCCGGTTCATTTGAGGGCCGAACGTTCTGGATGTCCATCTTAAAAGAACGGGGCCTCATGCCCGAATATTCAAGGAAGGCGGCGCTCTTGCAGGAGGAGGTGGAGAAAATGCCCAAGGCGAGCATCCCGGACTATATGAAGGGGATGGTTGCCAACTATTATTTCTATTACCACTTGACGCAGGACAAGCAAAAGGAGGACATTGCGGCGCTGATGGACTGTGCCAGGGACTTGGACCTGTTCTACGCTGTTTCAAGGCTAAAAATCGCCTGTGAGGTAGCCAATCGGCGGCAGTTAAAGGTGCAATCGCATGAAATGGAGCCACTGCCCGCCATCATGGCGCTTTCCAAAACCTACCCGGCGTTCGAGCACCCGCTGCTGGCCCTCTATATGAGGGTCTATGAACTGATTTCCAGCCAGAATGGGGCGCTGTACCCGGAAATAGAGGCCATGCTGAAGGCCAATATCGCCTTGATACATCCAGAGGAGGTTCATGTTGTACTTGGCTACCTGCACAATTTCCTGGCGCACAGCATGCGGCGAGGGGACAATGCCTACTTGGCCATGACACACAGCTTGAACAAGTTTACGGTCGAGCAAAACATCCTCTCGGAGAGCGGGGGGATTTCCGCCAACCATTTTGCCAATATCGTAAGCGTTGCTTGCGGCGTTGGCGAGGTAGCGTGGGCCAATTCATTTATTGCGAATAGCCAAGCCTCGCTGCCAGGTGACCTCAGGAAGGATGCCGTTGGGCTGGCGGAGGCGATCGTGCATTTTGAAAAAAAGGAATTCGACGAAGTCTTGGTGGAGCTGCGTGAGATAACCTATCACGACCTGCTATTCAATATCCGAGCAAGGTCCCTGCTATTGAGGAGCTATTATGAGCTTTTTGGCCAAAAAACTTCGGTCGTTTTGGATTATTGCGTTGCTTTTGAAACCTACCTGAAAAGGCAGCGAGCCCCAAAGCGGGAGGCGGTGGAGGCTGCGAGGAATTTTATCGGCATCGTCAAGAAATTGGCAGCTGGCAAGATCGGCAAGGACGCTATCCTCGATTGCATTCAACACACCGGCCCATTGTACCACAAGGACTGGCTCCTCGAAAAGGCTTCGCTTTTGCCATAAAAAAAAGTTTGCCGCACAAGGCCAATCCCCGTGCAGCAAACTTGGACGTCAACACATGATCAGGTCTTCGGTAATGGAAATGTTGGATCCCTCCCCACCGCATACCGTCTTGAAATAGAACTTATAGGTTCCTGCCGGAAGGTTGTTGAAGCTGGTGGTTGTTCCGCTCGTTGTGACGGGCTGGCTGGTGAAGCCCCCTTCCCGCTTCACGTACCAAACCTCGTAGCTCGTGGCCCCGGATACCGCTCCCCATGAAAAGGCAACGGAATTGGAGGTCTGCGATGTGGTGGTAACGGTAGGCGAATCGCAGTTGCAATCCATGGCTGGTGGTGCCGAAAAACCAGTCGCCAGCAGCCCAAGAACGAAGACGAAAGCGGCCAGCACTTGCTTGGCCTGTTTGCTCACAATAAACATGTTTAAAAGATTAAAATGGTTAAGCATCAATGAGCAGGCGGTAGGTACGTGTTTTCGGTACAAAGCAATCCCAAGCCTTTCAGGGCAACGCCCCGGTAAGCAAAGCCAATGCGGTACTGCCTCTTCCGGTGCATCGTCCGAAAAAGCGAAGGCCGCTTGGGCCAGAAACCACAACCACACTTGTTAGGAGAATCGGTAGGCGAACTTTGCGGGCCAACCTTTCACCCCACTGTGCCCATCCTTCTCATTGATTATGGGGCAAAGTTGAGGTGTAAAATGGGCTGCTGCTGGGCATTTTGTGTTCGCAATTGTTCACGTGAATTCATGTGAATTCACGTTGGCAATTGCGTTGAGGCAGCCAAAGTCAATGACCTTGTGCTTTGGACAATTGGGTGGTGTTTCCGCACCCTGCACAATCTTCCCACCACCGCCTTCGTTTCATGCAACGTAACTGCTGCTAAAAGGAGGATGGAAAAACTCCCCTCCTGTAGTTTAGGGTTGCTTTTTGCGGTAAGATGGAAAATTTCCCCTGAAAGCAACCCTGCCGAGTAGTGGCAATGCCACAAAAAAAGAAGCCCGGCCTCACAAGGCGACCGGGCTTCGGTGTTCATAGTCTTTGTTCTTGCTTGCAGAATTACGCCATACTGGATTTTAGGAGCTTTGATTCAAGGGATAATGATAGTGGGTACACTAAAAAATGTCTTCTGGTCGGGGTGCTGCTAATTTGGTAGTTTTGTCGGAAAATACAGGACGGCATTGAGACGCAGTCTTTGCTTTTAAGTAACAAAATTTTTTCACACACATATTCAAACCTTTGTAAACCACATATTTATGGATAAGATAAGAATTCTATGGGCTGACGACGAGATTGATTTGCTGAAGCCCCAACTGCTCTTTCTGGAGAAAAAAGGCTACGACGTGGTCACGGTCACCAATGGGCACGATGCGCTGGACGAGGTCAATACCAACAACGATTTCGATGTGGTTTTTTTGGATGAGAGCATGCCCGGCCTGACTGGATTGGAGACATTGGCCAAGATAAAGGAGGGCAACCCGCTATTGCCCGTGGTGATGATTACCAAGAACGAGGCGGAGGACATCATGGAAGAGGCCATCGGCTCGCAGATCTCGGACTACCTCATCAAGCCCGTGAACCCCAACCAGATTCTGCTAACGCTCAAGAAAATCATTGACAACAAGCGCCTCGTGCGGGAAAAAACCACTTCCGACTACCAGCAGGAGTTCCGTATGTTGAGCATGCAAATCAACAGTGGCCCCAAGTTCGAGGAGTGGGTGGAGGTCTATAAAAAGCTAATTGGTTGGGAAATCAAGATGGACCACTCCGAGTCGGTGGCCATGAGCGACATCCTCTCCACGCAGAAGTCGGAAGCCAATTCGGAGTTCTGCCGTTACGTGGCTAAGAACTATGAAAAATGGGTGAACGAACAAGCGGAAGCGCCCGTCATGTCGCACAACCTGATGCGCCGCAAGGTGTTCCCGCACCTGACCGAGGAGCGCCCGACCGTCATGCTCCTGCTCGACAACCTTCGCTTCGATCAGTGGAAGGTCATTGAACCCATTTTGTCCGAGCTGTTCCGGGTAGAGGAGGAGGACTTTTTCTTCAGCATTTTGCCGACGGCCACGCAATACAGCCGCAATGCCATCTTCGCCGGCCTCATGCCCGCCGATATTGAGAAGAACCACCCCACCATGTGGAAAAACGACACGGACGAGGGCGGTAAGAACCTGCACGAGGCCGATTTTTTGGAGGCGCAGCTCAAGCGCACCATGCGCAAGCCCATCAAGTTCGACTATATCAAGATCACCAATGTGGCCAATGCCAAGGAACTGAACGACAACGTCCTGAACTACCTGCGCAACGACCTGACGGTCATTGTTTACAATTTCATTGACATGCTCTCCCACGCCCGCACGGAGATGGAAGTGCTCAAGGAGCTTGCTGGTGATGAAAAGGCCTACCGCTCGCTTACCCGTTCTTGGTTCCTCAATTCCCCGCTTTGGGCGGCCCTGCAACGTATCGCCGAAAAGGACGTGCAACTCATCGTCACCACCGACCACGGCACCATCCGGGTGAACACACCGAGCAGGGTAGTGGGCGACAAGGATACGACCACCAACCTCCGCTACAAAGTAGGGCGCAATCTGCAATACGAAAAGCGGGACGTGCTCGACTTCCGTGACCCTAAGCTGGCTGGCTTGCCCCGTCCGAACATCAGCTCGACTTTCATTTTTGCCAAGGGCGATGCTTTCTTCCTTTACCCCAACAACTACAACCACTACAATAATTATTACAAGAACACCTTCCAGCACGGTGGTATCTCGCTGGAGGAAATGATATGCCCCGTGGCGAGGCTGCGGTCAAAGTGATGTAGAAAATGATGAATGATAAATGATGAATGATGAGTTTGCAAAACGCTGATTATAGCTCACGCCGTCAAGTTTTGTGCATGAGGTCCTTGGTTGATAAGGGTTGATAAGGGTTTATGAGGTTGATTATCAACCATTATCAACTTCATCAACCGTTATCAACCATGCACAATATTTGGCGGTGCGCAGTATAATAGGGTTTTGCGAGATTAAATGTTCTGAATTTTCATTTCAATTTGCTAAATGGAAAAGGGGGGAGAAATTTTTCAATTTTTCATCCCCCCTCTTTATCAATGGTCTAGGGTTCTGAAAAATCCATCAGAGGCTAAAAACAGGAATCAGTTTTTGACCAGCCATCGCCGTTTTCGTTCCTTCCCAATCCTTCGTCATGCCAAGGATGAAGCCCCCACCGCCAGCGCCACAGACTTTCAATTTGAACAAATCGCTTTCCGTGCTGGCAGCCCACAGCTTGCGGTACTTCACCGGTATAAGCCCTCGCAGGAAACGGTATTGGAAGCGGCCGATTGCACCGAAATGTTCATAAACTGCGTGGGGTTTGCTGCTGAAAAAACTGTCAATAGCACCCTGAACCGAGTGAATCAGCGAAAACGCAATCCGCCCAGCAAGCGTTATGCCTTTTGATTGTTTCATAAAATAGGCAATCAACGGCGTCGCCGACCGCTGTATGCCTGTGTCGAGCAGGAAGATGGTATGGCAGCCTTTTTTCGGTGTTTCGCCTTCAGCAATGGCTTGGACATTGCTTGGCAAATTCATGGCCTGCGCACCTTCCTCCCCACCGAGCAATATGGGCTTTTGCAGGTAGCAAACCAGCGGGTCGGTGCCGCTGCTCGTGCCATGGAAGAAGGCCTCCATTTGTGCCACTGCTTTTTTCAATTCAACAACTGGGATATCTCTTTCTTCTGAAACCCAATATTTCAAAACTGCGGCAACGATGGCTCCTGAACTGCCTGCCCCGTAACCCGTCGGTATGTTTGATTCAAAGACCAAACCCTTTGAAAGTTCTTGCTTTAGGGAAGCCACGTTCAATTTGACCAATAATTCGCCACGTTTTTGCAAATCATCGAGGTAGTCGGCGAACTGCGGCAACTGCTGCTGCCGGGCTGCCAGTTCCGAGGAGCTGAGTTGCGGAGCATGCGCCCATTTACCTGAAAACAAAGGCAACGGCACGGCCAAGGCATGGGAGCCGAGGTTGACGGTGTGCTCCCCGAAGAGGAGGAGCTTGGCGGGGAAGGTAGAGGTCATTCTTGCTTCGTGTAGTAGTTTTTGATATAAGATATAAGACGTACGATATAAGATTTCAGATTTGGGGGCCGTGCTCAAAATCTAAAATCTTATATCGTACGTCTTACATCTTATATCAAAATTATGTGAATTTTAAGGTTGCTGGATTTCCCCCTCAAAAGTATGCCCGCTTCGCCTACTTTTGCTTTTCCGAAGGAAAACAAATCAGATATTATGCAACGAAAAGCCTACCGCCTAAAAGCGGGAAACATCAACAACCTGAAGCTCGTCAGCGACGAACTGCCAGAACCCGGCCCCAAGGAAGTGACCGTGGAAGTGAAGGCCATCGGACTCAACTTCGCCGATGTGTCTGTCATCATGGGCCTGTACAGCGCCACGCCAAAGGGCGAGTTCACGCCAGGGCTGGAGGTGTCTGGCGTGGTGGTGAAGGCAGGCAAGGAGGTCACATCGGCCAAGGTCGGTGACCGGGTGATGGCCGTCTGCCGCTTCGGGGGCTACGCCACGCACCTCAACATGGGCGAGCAGTATGCCATGCCCATTCCCGATGATTGGACGTTCGAGGAGGGGGCGGCTTACCTCGTGCAGGTGCTCACGGCCTATTATGCACTGGTGCCGCTCGGCAATTTGCAGGCTGGGCAGACCGTGCTCGTGCATAGTGCGGCGGGCGGTACGGGCATCTTCGCCAACCGCATTGCGAAGCTGCTGGGGGCTACCACCATTGGCACGGTGGGCAGCACGGCCAAGCTCGACCTATTGCGGCAGGAGGGGGTGGACTTCCCCATCGTGCGGGACGAAAACTTCTTCCCCAACCTCGATAAGATATTGAAGGACAGGGAGTTGAACCTGATTTTGGAGACGAACAACGGCAAAATCCTCATGGGCGACTTCAAGCGGCTGGCACCGATGGGTCGTAGCATCGTTTATAGCGCCGCCGATTTCATCACCCACGGCAACCGCCCGAACCTGTTCAAGATCATCTGGAAATACTTGCGCCGCCCACTGATTGACCCAATGAAGCTGACGGACGGCAACCGGGGCATGCTGGGCTTCAACCTGATTTACCTCTATGAAAAATCGCACTTGCTCCATAAATACGTGCAGGAGTTGAAAACGCTCAATATCGGCAAGCCAAGGGTGGGGCATGTGCTATCTTTTGACAAACTGCCCGATGCGGTACGGCTGCTACAGTCAGGTAAAACAACGGGGAAAGTTGTCGTAAAAATGTGATATTCAATGAAATATAAAACCATTTTCGTGGATGCGCCGATGGCCAAGGCCAAAGGGACTTGGGGTATGAGTTTTGAGGAACCCAATGGCGACCAGCTCGCAAGGGATATTCAGGCCGTTATCTTGGAACATGTGATGGAGGGGTTTGAACTCATGCAGTCCATGCCCGTAACAGCTTCCAGTACCATTTCGGGAGCTTATTCCTATTCGTTCACATCTGGCGTTATTTTGATTTTTAAACAGCAAAACCCATGATTTCCTTTCGCTGCAAACCCTTTTACGAACTTCCTGCCCACCAGCTTTACGCCATCATGGCGCTGCGGCAGGAGGTGTTCGTGGTGGAGCAAAACTGTGCCTATCTCGATGCCGATGGCAAGGACCTGAAGGGCTACCACCTCTCCGGCCACGACGATGACGGCAAGCTTGTGGCCTATGCCCGGCTGCTGCCCAAGGGCGTTTCCTACGATAATTTTGTATCCATCGGGCGCATTGTCACGTCTCCATCGGTACGTGGCACGGGCGCTGGGCAGGCTTTGATGAAGGCCGCCTTGGACAATATGGATTTGCTCTTCCCCGGTGAAAGCATCAAAATCAGCGCCCAGAGCTATTTGCGCAATTTTTACGAGAGCTTTGGCTTTGTGGTGAGCGGGGACGAATACTTGGAGGACGATATTCCGCACTTGCCGATGGTGAGGTAATTCATGGCTTCATTGTTTCATTGTTTCATTGTTGGGGGATGTACACCCATGAACCCGTGAAACCATGCAGCCATGAACCCGTGAAGCCATGCAGCCATGAAACCATGAAAAAAGCACTGTTCATCCTTTTTCTGCTGGGCAACACCTGCCTCATTTTCAACCAAAGCATCATCGAAGATGCCACCGCACTTGTGAAGGCCGAGCGCCTCGGCGAGGCGGAAGACCTCGTGAACCGCTACTTGCTAAAAGCCCCGCTCAATATTGACGCCATTATGATGAAGGGCAACGTGGTGCTAAGTGAGTACCTCTACGAAGCTCGGCTTAAAGGCTACTTGCATCGCTATTTCCATATAGAAGGTTAACACTGAAGGATGAAGGCTGGCTGGCTGGGTTCAGGTCGGGCAGCTTGGAGCGCCTGCCATTCTTGGATGATGGCAGTGATGTATTGCTCCAATTTATCGCTTGGCGTATGCTCCGGCAGCGTGTTCAGGACGGAGACGATGACGAGTTTCAGGCCCTGCTCTGGGTTTTCGGCAAAGGCTTTGCGGGTTAGGTCAACGACGGCTTCTGCCTTTCTGCGCCAGAACTTGGAGGAGTGGATTTTGCCTTGTTCAGCAAGCTCAAAAAACCTTATTTCCTCCTCCGTGAAAAGGTGCTTGTTTTCCTCACAATAGACAATCACATCAGCTTCTTTCCTTTTTTGTACAGGTGTCATTTACCGCAAGATTTTGAATTTGGAAACTAAGTTAGAAGATTTTCCGCTTAATCTCAAATTTGAGATAGAAACCATCGGGATGGTAGCGTTCTTTTTCGTCCCCATTTACCCCTTCCAAGACATAATCAATTTCAATTTCCCGATGTCTTCGCTTAAAAATCCTATTATAAAATCGCAATCTTCTTTCATCTATCGCCTCAATCTTCAAAACAGCCAACGGATATTCCTTAAAAAATATGGAAACCGCCTTTGCAACCGTAGAAATGGTCTTTACATAATCGAAGTTGTTTGAAACTACTTCGTCAACCGTTTTCCCATCAATAATGTCGCCGAAAGCAAGGTTGTATGTGCCGTCATCCATATCCTCGAAAATGATGAACTTATCAATTTCTCCCTGAATACCAACGCTTTTAAACCTGTACTTCAACAAATCGGGCGAATTCCTCAAGACATAATGTTCCTTTATCATAGCATGTTTTTGTTTGGCCGTAAACAAATCACCCTCTCAACCCCTCCACCTCCTCCACCGTCTTCGGCACAGGCCGCCCTAGCACCTTGTGTCCATCCTTGGTAATCAGCACATTATCCTCAATGCGGATGCCGCCAAACGTGCGCCAGTCCTTGAGTGCCCCATAATTGATGAAATCGGTGAACTTGCCCTCGGCCTCCCATTGGTCCATCAGTTCGGGGATGAAATAGAGGCCCGGTTCCACCGTCAGCACGAAGCCTGGCTCCAAGGCCCTGCCCAGGCGCAGGTAGGCCGTGCCAAATTGCGTGCTGCGCTGCACATCGTCCGAATAGCCAACATACTGTTCGCCGAGGTCTTCCATGTCGTGTACGTCCAGCCCGATCATGTGGCCGAGGCCGTGCGGGAAGAAGAGGGCATGTGCGCCCTGCGCAACGGCCTCGTCAAGGTCGCCTTTCATCAGGCCCAATGATTTCAGCCCCTCGGCCATGCATCGGGCAGCGGCGAGGTGGACTTCCTTGTAGGTCAGGCCAGGCCGCAGCGAAGCGATGGCGCTTACCTCGGCATCCAGCACAATATTGTACACGTCTTTTTGGCGCTGGTTAAAACGCTTGTCAACGGGGCAAGTGCGGGTGAGGTCACCGGCGTAGTGCATGGCCGTTTCGGCGCCGTGGTCGCCGAGCAGCAATTGGCCGCTTTGCAACGTGTTGTAGTGGTGGTGGTTGTGCAGCACCTGCCCATTGATGCTCATGATGATGCCATAAGCCAATGCCCCGCCCATGCCCGTGGCGATGCCCGCAGCGATGCCAGCGAGTTCTGCCTCTTTTTTGCCAGCGGCGGCGGCCTTCATCACCGCTACGTGCATGGCCCCGCTGATGTCCACGGCACGTTCCATTTCGGCCAGTTCCTCTGGCGTCTTGTGCGCTCGCTGCGCAACGATGGCCTTTATCAGCGGCACGGAGGCCATTTCTTTCAGTTTCGCAACGGGCTGGCCGAGCATTTCCGACAGGGCAATCATATTGTCGTGGCGGTAGGGCGGCGTGAAGTGGACGGTGCGGCCTTGTTCCAGCGCTTTTTTTACGAAGGCAGCCAAGTCGTTGAATGGCAAAGTTTTATGCACACCTACCCTGTGTGCCTGCTCCGCAATGGTCGGCATCGGGCCGGTCCAGACCACGTCCTCCATTGTGAGTTCGTCGCCGAAGATGATGTCCTCCCCGGCATCTACGTCCAGCACGGCGGCGAGGCTTGGCTGGTCGAGGCCGAAGAAGTATAGGAAGTTGGAGTCCTGCCGGAAGTGGTAGGTGTTGGCCCGGTAGTTCATCGGGGCTTCGTTGTTGCCGAGGATAAGGACGAGGCCGGAGCCGAGGTCTTTGCGGAGCCGCTCACGGCGGGCGGTGTAGGTGGTGGATGCGAACATTGGTTGAGTGCTTTTTTAATAATGCGTAAAGAAAGCTGAAATCTTCAATACGATTGGGTTATAGGATTGGTAAAAATAGGAAAGCCCACCTTAATGGCGGGCTTTCTTATTTCGATTCATAAAAACGTTCTGATGGGAATGGTTCAATCAATTATCCCAGAATACCCTGTCGAATACCGTCACCCCAGACTTGTAGTTTGGCGCATTGTACACACGCTCATCCTGTGGATAGGGGAAGCGGCGGGCTATTTGCTGGTTGCCTTCGGCAGGCTGTAAGGCTGGCAGGCCCGTGCGGCGCCAGTCTGTCAGCGACTCCAAAGTGGTGTACATGGCAATGTACTTGTGGGTCATAATTTTTTCCAAAGTAACAGAGTTGGCCGTTTCTGAAGCTTGTGCAGCAACATAAGCTGGGTCGGCAGCTCCTCCTGTAACCTGTTCCACGGAAGCGATAATGGCAGCATTCAGCGCTTCGGCAGCACGAGCCTTGTCAGTAGCGAAAGCTGCTTCAGCCTCAATGAATTTGGTTTCGGCATAGGTGCCGAAAGGCACTGGAGAGCTTGAGCTTGCATAGTAAGGGCCGAACCTTGCTATATCAACAGTAGGGCCAAATACGCCTGCGCCGGCTCCAATGTATTCGCCAGCCGCATTAGGAGCGGCAAAGAAAGGAAGGCGAGGATCATTGATGGAGTTGAGCAGGTCAATGAAGAATTTGCCCATGATTACGTCACCACGCTGGCCTTCAAACTGTTGCCAAGGGTTGGCCTCTGTGGCGGCGGCCCCAAAATTGAACATGGCGTTGCCATCATTGGAGGAAATGGCACCGTCCAGTTCTGCAAGCACTTTGCCGTAGGCACCGTTGTCAATTTTGGAAAGGTGCAGTAGGTGGCGGGCCTTGAGGGTTTTTGCGAAAGCTACCCACTTAGCCAAGTCTCCTTCGAAAACCAAGTCTGATTTATCATCTTTTGGCCGACGTGTACTGGTTGGAGACTGTAGGTCAGCAATGGCCTCATCCAACATTGTTTGGATGCTGGTGTAGATATCCGATCCAGTATCGTAGGCAGGTTTCAGTTGCTCAGCACCTTTGAGGGCATCGCTAAATGGTATATCGCCGAAATAATCCACGGTACTTCCGATTACCATTGCCATCATCACCTTGGCGATACCAGCATAGTGGGGAGATTTGGTCTCCTCCGCTTTTTCCAGAATGATGCTCAAGTCCTTCAAGGTGGTAGCGTAAATGCCGTTCCAAACATTGTTCACATCGGACTCCAACATATTGTAAACCTCAATTGCCTGATGTTGGCGCTCTTGGCCAGAGTGGTGCTGTGTCCAGCAGGATGCATACCTGCCCAAGTCACCTCCTTGCACATAAGCCCAAGTGGCCTGTGCTTGTGGAAGGAGCAGATTGATGGAAACATCCGCTGGGTTGTTCGGGTCAACGTTCAGCTCCGAGTCAATGAAATTGCAGCTCCCTGCAACAAAAAGTGCTAGGAAAGCCAACAATGATTTGAATATATTTTTCATTAGAAATTTGATGCTTTAGTTTAAAAAATGGGTTTAGAAACCAACCTGCAGGCCGATGGTATAGCTCTTCGTGCCAGGCATGTTGAAGTAGTCCAGACCCTGTGCGTTGGAGGCACCGTAGAGGTTCGTCTCTGGGTCAATGCCTGTGTACGGAGTGTCCAACCAAAGATTCCTGCCAGAAAGTGTGACGGTCAGGCTGCTAATCTTAGCCTTGCTCAACAAGTTCTTGGGAAGTGAATAGCTGATAGATACGTCACGTAGGCGCACCCAGCTTGCTTCTTCTACGAAGTCTTCGGTGTTGTTGCCGAAGAAGCCATTGCCGTTGCCAGTAGAAAGCCAGTTGGCCTGTGTAATGACCACCTCCTTGCTATTGGCACCCGAAGTCTGAGGAATATCTGGTGTCTTAGCATCATCGTCATGGTCATAAAGCGCTAGATTGCCATCAGCGTCAAATACTGCGAGATTGCCTTCGAATAGCTTCGGCTGGTTGCGAAGTTCGGCTGTCTCTTGGTGGGTGCCGAAGTAGTAAAGTGCGCCCTTGGTGCCATTCCATACATAGCCGCCTTGCTTGATGTCGAGCAGGGCAGAGAGTGTGATGCCTTTGTAGGAAATGGAGTTGCGGATGCCAACGGTGAAATCGGGCAGGGCCGATTTGAACGCCTTTTCATTCGGATCAATGATAGGGAACAAGTAGTCGGGATTTTCACTTCCGTCAGGAAGGAACTCACGACCATCTATCACGGTGTTGCCATCGGCGTCTTTGTAGAAGCCGAATCCAAAGATAGAACCGTAAGGCACACCAACCACGGCACGGGTAGATGCCCCTGTGAAGCCGCCAAGGAATACTTGGTCAACACCATCGGCCAATTTGTCAATACTGTTCCTGTTGCGGGTGAAGTTGACCATCAAGTCCCAAGAAAAGTCATTGGTTTTTACTGGTGTCGCACTCAAGACGACCTCGATGCCTTTGTTGGACAACTGGGCAGCGTTGACGATGGTGTTTCCAAATCCAGAAGAAGCAGTAACTGGTGCGCTGATAATGATATCCTTGGAAACGGAATTGTAGTAGGTCACGTCAAGTCCCACGCGATTGCGCAGGAACCGAAGGTCTGCTCCTAACTCCCAAGAATCCCTGAACTCAGGTTTGAGGTTCGGGTTGCCCAGCACGTCGCTAAGGGTAAAGGCGGAATTGCCAGCAAATGGGAAGTTGATGCCATTGGTCCAGCCATCCGCATAACCACCTTGTGTGTAATAGGTTGCCGTAGAATAAGCAAATGTACCCAAGCCTACCCGCCCATAAGAAGCACGGATTTTAGCAAAACTAAGTGCTGGATTGTTTTGAATGCCGAGCAATTCGGTCAGCACAATGCTACCGCTAGCCGAATAGTACCAGTAGCTGTTGTTGTCTTCAGGAAGCGATAGGTCCTTTTCGTTGCGAAGGGTTCCAGAGACGTAAAGCCAATTATTGTAGTCAAGGTCAAGCACACCGTAAACGCCCTGGTTGCGGCTGATGCTATTGTCGGCGACAGCGCGCACACTGCTGGCATTGGAAAGGTCATAGAAGCCAGGGATCACTAAGCCGTCGCCCTGTGTGTAGAGGTTGTCAGTACGGAATTCCCGTATGTTATGACCAACCGCTAGGCTCATGCCGATTTGGTCTGAGAGGTCTTTTTTGAAAGTTGCTATCAAGTCGCTGTTCCAACGCTTATTGAAATACTGGTCTTCTGTCACCTGACCAGCAGGGTAGCTGGCAGAAGAAATGGCAAAATACTGTTTGCGATTATCAGAGTAGAAGTCAATGCCGGGCCTCCAAGAGATGTTCAGCCAAGGCGTCGGGTCGTAGCTGAGGTTGAAGTTTCCAATAACCCTATTGACTTTATCTTCTAATGGGTTATTGAACGCCGTCCAGTATGGGTTATCGTAAATTGAAGAACCATTGGCTGGGTTTATGCCCCTATAGCCGCGAGGCCTTCCATCAGGGAACTGGTAAGCCCCATTGTTGTCCTCACTTACGTTGCTGAGGCCAGCCGAGTTGTCGAATGTCGGCGTTGTGCGCAATAGGCCAAGCATAACGCCAGATACGTTAGATCCTTGCTCTATACGCGTACCACCAGAATTGATGTACTGTACGCCCAAACCAATTTTTACTTTGTCGCTCAATCGTGTATCAGCGTTCAAGCCAAAGTTCAAGCGCTCGAAATCGTTGTTAGGGATGATACCAGTTTCGTTGGTATAGCCCACCGAAAAGCGAAGGCTAGAATTGGCATTCGCAGCTGTGATGGCGAGGTTGTTGTTACTGGAGATACCAGTTTGGAAAAAGTCGTACGGGTTGTAAGTGCTGATGGCATTGCCGCTTGCAAACGGGCTGCTTTGGCCCACGATATAACCGTTCCTGTCCCAATCATAAACGCCATCACCGTCAACATCGTGAGCAGGTGTCAACACATAGTCTGCATTGGTGTACCGCAAGGTATCAACACGTGCTCCCCAAGAGAATGCGCTTCGGGTGTGCGGACCAGCATAGGCCCCAGCAGAACCCTGAGAAAATGTGTTCTGAAGTTCTGGCACTTTGTTGAACTCAGAAAAAGTAAGGTTACTGGAGAAATCAACAGAAACCTTTTGTGCTCCAGACTTGCCTCGCTTTGTCGTGATGATGATGGCACCATTGCCCGCCAAGCTGCCGTAGAGGGCAGTTGCGGCGGCACTTTTCAGCACGGTGACTGACTCGATGTCATTTTGGTTGATATCCACGGCACGGTTGGAGAAGGCTACTGAAGCTACTTCGTTTCCAGCTTGACGCAGTTGCTGGTTGTCAATGGGCACTCCATCCACTACAATAAGAGGCTGGTTGTTGCCATTGATGGTGTTGAAGCCACGAAGCAGGAAGAAGGAAGAACCACCCGCCGCACCCGTCGAGCCGGTCACTTGAAGACCTGCCACCTTGCCGGCCAACGATTGGACCAAGTTGGTTTCATTGGCCTTCAGCAGTTCCGAGTTGTCCACTGACTGAACGGCGTACCCGATCGCTTTTTCGTCTTTGGAGATGCCAAGGGCAGTCACCACGACTTCTCCTAGCACTTGGCCTACCTTCAGGGTGATGTCCACCACGTTGGAAGTGCCAACTGTTACTTCTTCGGTCGAGTAGCCTGTGAAACTGAAAACTAAGACGGCATCGTCGCTTGGTACACGGAGGGTGTATTTGCCGTCAATGTCGGTGATGGTACCACTGGAGGTACCTTTTACAAGCACAGTTGCTCCGATTAGGGCCGAGCCGTCGTCGCCAGTAACCGTACCCATAATGGTGCGCTGGGCCAGCATAGCAGATATGCTGAACAATGCTAGCACGAGGGCTAGTGAGAGTTTTTTCATACTAATTCAATTTTAATTATTAAAAAAAGATTGCCAAAATCCTACTGTCAGTACGGGTTTGCCAAGCACAGTTGTTCCGACCGACTATTGCTCAATTTTGAGTTTTCATCTTGAACTTCCACCATGATGTTGGGGAAGGATTTAAATTTTGCTGGTTGTTTTGTTGGGTATGAATGGGATGCTGGAATACTGTCTTGGATGGGACTATGTGCTAACGATTTTTGTGAGAACGAACCGAATGGGAAGAATGCGGCTTTTGCATTAAAAATAAAATATCACCTCAACTGCCTCAAGTACATCTGAATGGTGCTGCCGAGTCCATAGTAGAGCGCATCGGAGATTAGCGCATGGCCGATGGACACTTCGAGCAAGCCCGGCACGATTTCCTTATAATATCGGAGATTTTCGAGGTTCAAATCATGCCCAGCGTTGATGCCCAAGCCAATTTGGTTCGCAAGTATAGCGCATTGGCGGTGAGCTTTCACAGCTTTGTCCCTGTTTTTTGAAAAATCTTGTGCGTACATGCCTGTGTATAGCTCAATGCGGTCAGCGCCAATGGCCTTGGCCCCTTCCACGAACCTTTCCGATGCGTCAACGAACAGCGAAACCCTGATGCCTGCCCCTTTTAATTCTGACACCACTTCTTTCAGGAAAAAAGCATCGGCGACGGTATCCCAACCCCGGTCGCTGGTAAGCGCTCCGGGTGCGTCTGGCACGAGGGTGACTTGGTGCGGCTTATTGTCCAACACCAAGGCCATAAAGTCGAAAGTGGGATTCCCTTCTATGTTGAACTCCGTTGTCACCACTTCTTTCAATAGTGGAATATCGTCATAGCGGATATGCCGCTGGTCGGGCCGTGGATGTACGGTGATGCCTTGTGCACCATACTCCTCACAATCTTTCGCCACTTGTACAAGGTTGGGCAGGTTGCCGCCACGGGAGTTCCTTATTAGGGCGACCTTGTTGATGTTTACGCTGAGCTTTGTCATTTTTCAAGTTTCCAGTTTGTCAGTTGGCAGTTTGCAGTCAGGGGCTGCTTCCACGTCGCTGACTGCAAACTGCCACCTGTCGAACTGCAAACTAAAACTATCTTTGGCGCAAAATTATAAACTAGCTGCCGAATGAACGAACTCCACTTGGAGTCCAATACCGAAGCGGAGGTTTTTGAGCCGAAGCCCTCCATGGTCTTGATGACCATGTTGTTGCTGATTGGCCTTTGCGCCATCGTTGGCAGTGGCTTGCTCCTATTGGGCGCCCACCTGCGGGGCATGGAGTTGAAAGCAGCCCTTGAAATTGACGAGCACAGCAGCCTTGGTAGCCGATATTTCGTGAGGGCGGCGCTGTTCGTTAACCATACAGCGAGCTTTCTGCTGCCCGCAGTGTTGACGCTTTGGCTTTTTTATAAAAAAAGGCACTAAAAGCTGCTTCGCTTCATATTGTCCCTAATCTCAACACCCTGCTGATAGGCTTGCTCTTCGTGATGTCCGCTTTTCCGTTGGCGCAGGTGGCCTTCGTGGCCAACAAGTGGTTGGTGGAGCAGTTCCCAGTCTTGGACGCCTTGGTGCAAACGGAAAAAACGACGATCAAGCTGATGGAAGGCCTGCTCGTGATGCAGTCTCCGTGGGAAATGTTGGCCAGTCTGCTGGTCATGGCCATCGTGCCAGCTTTGGGGGAGGAATTGGTGTTCCGTGGAATCGGCCAACGAAAGCTGATTGAAATTACTGGGAAGCCCGCCCTGGGCATTTTGCTTACTGCCCTGATTTTTAGCATCACCCATTTCGAGATTCAACGCTTCTTGGCCATCATGCTCCTCGGCGGGGTACTAGGGCTATTGTTCCATTGGACAAAAAACCTGTGGATACCCATTGCGGCGCATTTCATCAACAATGGCGTCCAAGTCATCATCACTTGGCAAAACCAAGGCAAACTCAAAGAACTTAAGGAAGGAAATATAGAAGATTTGCCTATTGCCATTGTATTGGCATCGGCAGTTTTGTTCACTGCTTCTGGGTATCTCCTTTGGAAAGAAAAACAAGATTAGCAATCTGGTGATTGGTGATTAGTGATTGGTGCCCTCAATCCGAAATCCGCAATCCGAAATCCGCAATCAAAATGAACCTCTCACCGACCCTCATACTCAGCATCATCATCGCCTATTTTGCGATGCTCATCGGCATATCGTGGTACACCAGCCGCAACGCCGATACATCCGATTTTTTCCTTTCAGACCGCAAAAGCCGTTGGTGGGTCATTGCGATCGGCATGATAGGCACGTCAATTTCGGGTGTCACCTTCATCAGCGTACCAGGCTATGTGAACTCATCGGCCATGAGCTATATGCAGGTGGTGTTGGGGTACATGGTCGGTTACTCGGTCATTGCCCTCGTGCTATTGCCCATGTACTACAAGCTGCATTTGGTGTCCATTTATGGCTATTTGGAGCAGCGTTTTGGGCCAGTATCTCATAAGACGGGGTCGGCGTTTTTCCTACTGAGCCGCACGGTAGGCTCATCACTTCGCCTGTTCTTAATGGCCAAAGTGCTGCATGCCTTTGTCATTGAGCCTATTTTCCATATCCCATTCTTCGTAACGGTGCTGGTGACCATCCTGCTCATTTTTACCTATACTTATAAGGGGGGCGTGAAGACCATCATTTGGACGGATACGCTCCAGACCCTGTTCCTCATCAGTTCTTTGGTGCTAACCATCATCCTTGTCGGCCAGCACATGAACCTCGGCCTCGGCGAACTTATCAGTACGGTCACACAAGATGAACGTTCTCAAATATTCTTCTTCGAGGGTGGCTGGAGCGACCCCAAGAACTTCTTCAAACAGTTTACCGCTGGGGCTTTCATCGCCATCGTGATGAGTGGACTTGACCAGGACATCATGCAGAAAATCCTGACCGTGAAGACGTTGAAGGGCGCTCAGGTAAATATCTTTTCCTATTCCAGCCTATTGGTTTTGATGAACCTGCTCTTCATGGCACTTGGCGTACTCCTTTTCATTTACGCTTCGCAAAACGGCATAGAAATCCCAACGAAGGAAGTCACCAAATTCGCCGAAGGCGTTGCCAGTACCGTCTCCGTGCCGGATACCGACTTGCTCTTCCCGACTATTGCTTTCAAATACGCCCCCGCAGCAGTGGGCATCCTGTTCATCCTCGGCATCACGGCCAGCAGCTACGCCAGTGCCGACTCGGCGCTCACCTCGCTCACCACGGCTTGGTGCGTTGACTTCCTTGGCTTCGGAAAAACGGAGGTGAACACGCCAGAAAACGCCCGTGTTAGGCACTGGGTTCATATCGCTTTTTCGGCCATCTTCTTTGTGCTTATCATGGTTTTCCACGTAGCTGCCACAGGTGAGGTCATCAAGCTCGTCTTTGATTCTGCCAGCATTACCTATGGGCCATTGCTCGGCCTCTTCGCCTTCGGCTTCTACACCAAGCGCCAAATCGCCGACCGCCATTCGCTGATGGTTTGCATCGCATCGGTGCTCATCACGGCTGGGGTCTATCTTTACAATGGCTATTTCGGCTACTCGATTTTCGGCTACAAGTTCGGGTTCGAGCTGTTGGTGCTGAATGGGGCACTGACATTCTTTGGCTTGTTGGCCATTTCGCATCGCAGCTCCGCAGCACAAATTTGATGGGCTAATCAGCCTTTTATGAACTTTATCAAGGACTGATAAACGGCGTTTTTCATCAAAATCTCCTCGTTGCCCAGCACAACTACCCGCTCCCGTGCCCTCGTGAGCGCCACATTTAGCTTGCGGTCAACGCCCTCCTCCGAAAGCGAGACCAGCGTCTCCATCTGCGAGGCGGCGTTGGTGCAGAGGGAGATGAGGATGATGTCCCTTGCCCCGCCTTGGTAGCGTTCCACTGTATCAATCGTGATGCTGCCGCAATCAATGCCCTCCCGCTGCATCACCTCCTGTATTTGGGCGATTTGTGCGCGGTATGGCGTTATCACGCCTATTGATTGCGGATTGCGGATTGCGGATTGTGGATTGCGGGCACTGCCTTGAAAGAACTTGACAAGTTGGGCCAAAAGCTCCGCCTCGTGTCGGTTGGTCTTGCGGCTGGGGCTTTGGCGGTCGGCGGGGGTGTTGAGGAAGGCAATGCGGCGGCCTTCGATTTTTGCCAGCCAATCTGCCTGATTTTCAATGGTTTGTGAGGACAAGGCTGCCAACTGTTTTTGCGAAGCAGGTATTTCCTTTGGTAAAATGCGGAGCTTGCCTTCGTAAAAATGCTCGCCGGGGAAGCGCATGATGTCCTCGTGCATGCGCCCTTGGTGGCTCAGGTGGCCAATGGCCCAATGCCAGCCCTGCTCGGTGCAGCGTCGGTAGAGCCGCTCGAACAAGGAGTTGCGCAGGTTTTGCAGGCCTATTTCATGCAGCTTTTCGTCCAAGACAGCCGATGCTTCGGGCGGCTGCACCACCACGGCGGGCAGTTGCTTGTGGTCGCCGATGAGCACCCACTGCTCGAATTGCGGCAGCAGCCCGACCAGCCCCGGCTCCAGTATCTGCGATGCCTCGTCAATGGCCACCCGCCTAAATTTTTTCAGTTGCAGCAGTTCAAGGTTGTTGGACAGCGAGGCCAATGTCGCCACGAAGATGCGGTGGTGTTCCAGCACTTCTTTCAAGCCTTTGCGGGTGGTCACTTCTTCGATTTTCTTCGCAAGCAATTGATTTTCAAATTGTTGCCCTGTCGAGTAGCGGGAGCCAATGCGCAGGTAGGCGCTTTTGACCTCATCGCCGAGGCTGTCCAATGCCTCGCATATTTCGTCCACGGCCCGGTTGGTGTAGGCCAGCAGCAGGAGGTTCTCGTCGGTATTTTCAAAAATATGCTTCGCAAAATGGCGCAGCACTTGGCTCGTTTTGCCCGTACCGGGTGGGCCCCAGAGCAGAAAGTAGTCGGGGGCGGAGAGCATTTTGGCGAGGATTTCCTGTTGCTCGGAGGTGAGCTGCGAGTTTCGAGTTTCGAGTTTCGAGTTAGGGGTGCTAAACTCCACTTCGACGACATTTGCTGGCAGTTTTGGGGCCGATGTTCCCAACAGCAAATCCCGTTTGCGCTGCTCCGCCCCTGCCCAACGAAAGAGACCTTGGTAGAGTGCATTGTAACCGGAATCCATCAGGTCGTGTTCGAGGTTCCATAGCTCGAATTCCTTGAAAATCAGCGTATTGAATTGTCGATAGCGTAAGCGCACAGTGATGGTTTCGGGGGTGATGTCGAGGAGGGTGACTTTGAAGATTTGGGTTTGTAGAATGGTGGACGACTGACGGCTGACGGTGGACGGTGTGGCGTGTTCACTGTCCACTGTTGGCCGTCCACCGTTGGCCGTCCACCGTCCATCGTTCACCGGATAGAGCACCGCAATGTCGCCTACCCGGAAATTAGCCAGTGCACTGGTGTCGGCGGTCTTTTCAAAAACGATGATGGGTTCGTCCTCGAAGGCCCGGTTTTCCTTGATTTTAAGGGATTTGAACAAATCAAAACAGGCTTCTTTTTCAGCGGGCGTGTCGAGCCAAAGTGCGGCGAGGCCGTTGGAGGCGGCGCTGCCTTGGTCACCGGTTTTGGCCAATTGGTGCTCCCGTGCGATGAGTCCCGTAAAGGCGTTGAAATAGCGGCGCTCCAAGTCGTTCAGGGCAGTATAAGTGGCCTCGAAACGGCTGATGCTTTCCGACAGATAGCCCTTCAGGTGCGGAAAGCGGCCACGGGCAATGCGCTCCAGCAGGGGCACTTGCGACACGTTTTCAGCGCCAACGGCAGCTAGCCTTCGGTCAATGGCCACGAGGCGGTTGCGGATTTGGAGGGCTTCGTGCTGCTCGGCAACAATGGGCGGGGCATATTTCAACTGGTTCATTTCCAAGCCACTATAAAGGATGTAGCTCGCTGGCTCCACCTCCTTGCCATAGACGGAGCGTACCATCAGGTCGTAGAGCAAGGTCTGTATGTAGTGGCTTGCGCCAATGCCGTGGCGGTTGGGCATGAAGGCTTGCCCACTTTTTAGCTCGATGATGGCACTTCGGTTTTCTTTTTTGTAAAAAACGTCGAGGCGACCCTGCAAGCCGTGCTTTTCATCGTAAAAACTGGGTTCAAGGTAGGTCTCCTTCGGCTCGATGTCAAACTTGCGCATGCCCGTGCGCACCATCGCCTGCAGCGTGACCCAGTGCTTTTGCGACTGGTCGTGGATTTCCCGAATCTCGGCATCGGCCAGCAACGAAAAGGCCAACGGGCTGGTACGGAACACCTTTGGGAAGGTTTCCTTGAAGCTGGCCTCGGGGTTGTGCATCAACTCATCCAAGAAAAAGTTGGCGCAGTTCCCGATCAACATGGCCTTGGTCTGGGCCACGGGCAGGAATTTTTGCAATAAGTAAACGACTGGCTCGGCGCTGTTCCCTTGGTAACAGTTGGCCACAGTGGATACGTCGAGGAGGTAGTCGGGGCAGACGACGATGGCCTTCGGACGATAGATTGCGGATTGCGGATTGTGGATTGCGGATTGGGGGGCTGCTTCAGTGTCTTTTTCGGGTTCGATTATCTGGACATCGAGCAAGCTGAGCACAACGGGGAAACCGAAGGTGCTACGGATTTCCCGGATGGTGGGGCCGAAGTTTTCGTTCCGGTCGGGGATATTGTACTGAATGCCAATGAGTTGCGAGGGGTTTTCTTCATCTTGGGCGAGGAGTAGGTCGTTCTCCTCGTCGTCGGCAAGGGCAACGACCCGCACCTGTGGACGGCGCTCGCTGACCTGTACTGTAGCATAGGTATAGGGGATTTTTTTTGGCAAAATAGCCATGACCTCGTCGGGTGGCACTATGCCAAAAAGGCCCTCTATGCTCTCTGCAATGGCTTTCAGGCCAAGGCTGTACACGCCCTTTGCCTCCTTTTGCGGCACGATGCCCCGCATTTTCTTTCGAAAAAGATGCACCCAATACTGAGTCTGCTTTTCCACTTGGTGGCGGTGGCAGGCATAGGCGATGCGGGCAAACAGCGTAGTGAACTGGATTCCTTCTGCCTTGGTGGCTTCGATAAAGAGCAGCTCCAGAAGGCGGGCCAAAGCATCTGCCTTGGCAGCAGGTGCCCAGTCGGGGTTGGCGTCCACCTTTGTCAGTTCTAGGTAGAACAAGCGAGCCAGTTCCGTTGATTTGTGGTCAGTGTTGTTCAATATTGCGAAGCAAAGGATGGGTATGCGCTGGGTGCGTTTTAAAGAAGGCAAAAGTAGAAAGTAAAAAGGCAAAAACAGCAGGCAACCCAAAATGACAAAAAAAGGAGAGAGGAAAAAAAGGGTAAAAAATTTTTAAAACAGAAAAAAGTCTGTAAATTTGGGACAAATAACCGAAAATGAAAAAACAAAGCACAGAAAAGGCCGTTTCAAAAAAGCCCAGGGCCTATAAGCAATTAGCCAACGAAGCAAACAACGCAAACATGGTCAACGACATCGCCTACCAACCAGCCTATATCGTGAGCACAAGCCGCAGTGGGGTCAGCAGCCTTCGATTCTTTGGGCTGGCAGATTTTACTGGGCTTACACGGGAATGGCTCGCCACCGAATTTTTAGGGCTTTCGCTCAAAACCCTCCAACGTTATGTGCAAGAAGCCAAGGCCCTTGCCCCACGGGAGGGGGAGGCCGTCTTGAAATTGGAAGCCCTTTATAAAAAAGGGATTGAAGTATTTGGGAACAGGGACGAGTTCAACGGTTGGCTGAAAGAACCTGCTTTCGGGCTTGGGGGGCAAGTACCCTTGGAGTTATTGAACATGTCAACGGGCATTGACCTCGTCATGCAGGAGCTTATCCGCATTGAATTTGGCGCAACCGCTTAAATACCTGCTATGCTGGTTTATCGCATCGTCTTGGAGAAATGGGCACAATCGCTGACCGCCTCTGGTCAAGCAGCCCGTTGGAACAGCCCTGGGCGGTTTGTGCTCTACACTGCCGGGACGAGGGCGCTTGCCTGCCTTGAAAACGTGGTACACCGGAACAGCCGAGGCCTGAACCAGTTGTTCAGGACAATGGTGATTGAGGTGCCAGAAATGCTTTTCATCGAAAAAATAGGGGAAAAAGATTTGCCGGATAACTGGCACGATTTCAACAACTACCACCTCACACAGCAACTGGGCGATGCCTGGCTGGATGGAATGAAGAGTGCAGTACTGGCCGTGCCCTCAGCTATCATCCCAGCCGAGCAGAATTTTTTGTTCAACGTTCAGCACCCTGGTTTCAAAAAGGTAGCGTTGCTAAGGACGGAGGCGTTTGTTTTTGACCCAAGGATAAAAATACCTTAAAATTGTTAAGTAATTGTTTAAAATTGTTGTGATTGTTGCAAGAGGCTGACAATCAGCTGATTATTCAACTATTTTCCTGTGAAATAACCTAGATTAATTTCATTGAGGTACTTATAACAAAATAGGCGAAAGCCTCATCGCACCATCCTCTTTGCTCCGCATCAGCTTTTTTTCAGCTTGGGTCTTGTCGCCATAGCCGCATAAATGGAGCACGCCATGTGCCATGACCCGTTTCAGTTCCTGCTCAAAGGAAACCTTGAAATCGGCGGCGTTGTCATTTACCCGATCAACGCTGATAAAAATGTCGCCGTGGATAGTGGGCGGTTCGTCATAGGGAAAGGTAATGATGTCTGTGAGGGTGTCGTGGTCGAGGTATTCGACATTGAGCCTGTGGAGGTATTCGTCGGAGCAGAAAATAAAATTGAGCAAGTGGAGCATACAGCCCTCTTGCTCAATTATATTTTGCAGCCATTCCACTGCCGCTTTTTCGTCCTTCAAGGCAAAATCAACGTCTTCAGCAGCAAATTCTATCGAAGGTTCATTTTCCTGAAAAGGAAGCGGGAAGGGCGGCTGCGACATTTAAAGTTGGTGGAAATGATTGTTCGATTGCTATAATTGTTTGATTGTTGAACTATGCTCAATAACAATCAAACAATTGAACAATCAAGCAATTGCTAAAGCTTAAAACGCATTTCAACGGTGCTGCCGTTGTCATAGAAGCTTACGTGGTCAGAAAGTTGACGCATGAGGAAGACGCCACGCCCGCCACATTCACAAAGATGCTCTGCACGGGTTGGGTCAGGAAGGTTGTTGTAGTCGAAACCCTGGCCTTCGTCCGAAACCCTCAAGGCTATACAGTTCTTTTCTTTCCTTGACCTGACTTGTACCGTCTTGGTTTCCATTTCGCAATTGCCGTGGATGATGGCATTGGTAACTGCCTCAGTTAGGCTGATGAGGATGTTACATTGTTTGCCTGGGTCTAAGTTGTACCGGTTGACTAATTTCTCAACAAAGGGCTCAACTGCTGAAACGCTTCCGGTTGTAGATAAAAGTTTTAACATGTGTATCCTGTATTGAAGAACGGTAGGGTTCCTCAAGTATGTTGTGAACGAATAATGGGTTTATGACAGTTCGTTTAGGATACGTTCTTGGACTGGAATTCAGTAAGCGGGTGAGTTTTCTAGGGACTATCTTACTTTTAGATGGGATAATTCTTAACTTCTTACGAGGTACAAAGGTAAGGGCAATCGAGGCGCTTGTCAAGGGGCAGTCAGAAAAAAGTTGAAAACGCAGGCAACCTTTTCGAAAAATACTGCACATATAACTTTTTTTGAGCCAAGGCTAATTCCTACCAATCCTTGCTTGACCGTCCCTTCTTTGCTTGTGCCTTTTTCAGCTTTTGCTGCACTTTTTGCTCTTCCTGGTCCATGATTTCGAGCAGTTCCTTGGCTTCTTGCTTGCTCAAATCTTGGGGCTGTTCCTTGCTGTTTGAGTTTTGGCGCTGCTTGTCATTTTGTTGCTGATCTTTTTGTTCTTCCTGGTTTTGTTGGTCTTGCTGTTGCTGGTCTTTTTGGTCTTTTTTATCCTTGTCGTCGCCCTTTTGGTTTTGCTGATCCTGTTGCTGAGGGGGAGGTGGTGGCAATCGGCGCAAGGCGTTGGTGAGATTGCGCTTGGTTTCAAGGTCGTTGGGGTTTTGACGGAGGGCGTTTTTGTAAGCCTCTACGCTCTCTTTGTACTGGCCTTTTTGGTAGTGGGCGTTGCCGAGGTTGTGGTAGGCACGGGCCTTCGTGGTACGGTCTTTGGCGGCTTCGGCGGCAGCTTGGTAATGCTTTACCGACTCATCAAAGCGCTCTTGGCGATAGGTCGAATTGCCGAGGTTGTAGTTGCCCTTGGTGGAATTGTCCTTCTCCAATGCCTTGCGGTAGTTTGCCTCCGCATTGGCATAATTGCCCGACTTGTAAGATTTGTCTGCCTGCCGCAATTCTTTGTGGGCGGTCTGTGCATCCATTGCGGCAGCACAAAAAACTAACAGAATCACCGTGTTTATCTTCAAAAACTGTTTCATCGTCAAATATTTCATCGAATTGAAAACACAAAAATACCTTCGTGGTGTTTTGTGCAGGTAAAAAATTAGTCCAGCAACCCCAATTTCCTAATTTCCTAATTTCCCAATTCACTCTTCTGTGTCCAATACATCCTTTTCTTGGCTGCTAAAAATGGCCTGGCGTGACAGCCGCCGCAACCGTGGCCGCCTCCTGCTTTTCATTTCTTCCATTGTCATCGGCATAGCGGCCCTCGTGGCCATCAACTCTTTCAGCGAAAACCTCTTCAAGGACATCAACAAAGAGGCAAAGACGCTCACCGGCGCCGACCTCATCATCCAAGGTGGCCAACCTGCCACCGACTCCCTGAACCAACTCTTCGACCTGCTCGGCGAGGAGGAACGGGCCGAGACTTGGAGCCTCGTCTCGATGGTCTATTTCCCCAAAAACGGCGGCACCCGCCTCTCACAGGTGCGAGCAATGGAAGGTGGTTTCCCATTTTACGGAAAGCTTTCGACAGAGCCGAAAGAAGCTGCCGTCCAGTTCAACGAAGCAGCTGCGCCGCCTTCGCCCGTTGAGGGGCAGCCCTTGCCAGCCACGGAGTCGCAGATTGCATTGGTGGAGAAGACTTTAATGCTCCAGTTCGACCTGAAAGTGGGCGACACCGTGCGGGTGGGCACAACGCCCTTCCTCATCGCCGGACAACTGAACTCCGCACCGGGCCGGGCGGGCATTGCAGGCAGCATCGCCCCCGTCGTTTACATCCCAAAACAGTACTTGCAGGAAACGGGCCTTGTGCAGCCGGGCAGCCTCGTCTGGTACCAATATTTTTTCAAGTTCAATGAAAAAACGAATATCAGCGACCTCGTGACCACCATTGTTGACCCCGCCCTCGACAAAAAGCCGTGGGAGTACGAGACCGTGGAGGCCCGCCGAGAGCAGTTGGGCGAGGCCTTCGGCAACATGAGTACCTTCCTCAACCTCGTCGGCTTCATCGCCCTGCTGCTGGGTTGTATCGGCGTGGCGAGCAGCGTGCATATTTACATCAAGGACAAAATGCCGAGCATCGCCGTGCTGCGCTGCATCGGGGCGAGCGGCGGGCAGGCGTTCCGCATTTACCTGCTGCAAGTGGTGGCGCTGGGCCTCGCCGGGGGCATCCTCGGCGCATTGGTCGGGAGCGGGCTGCAAATACTGCTGCCGCAAGTGGTCGGCGACTTTTTGCCCATCGAAAACATCAGTGCGGACGTGAGCTGGCGGGCCATCCTGCTCGGCGTGGCCACGGGCTTCGGCATCACGGTGCTGTTCGCCATGCTGCCGCTGCTGGCCATCCGGCGGGTGTCGCCGTTGCGCACCCTGCGGGCCAGCTACGAGGAGGACACCAACACCCGTGACCCTTGGCGCTGGCTTGTCTATGCGCTCATTTTCCTTTTTATTTGTGGTTTTACGCTGGTGCAAACGGGCTGGTCGTTCAATGCCCTGTTCTTCCCCTTGGGCGTCGGGGTGGCATTCCTCGTGCTGGCGGGCGTGGCGAAGGCGCTCACCTGGGCCGTACGCCGTTTTTTTCCCACCAACTGGAGCTATATATGGCGGCAGGGCATCGCCAACCTGTACCGCCCCAACAACCAAACCCTCATCCTCATCGTGACCATCGGCCTCGGCACGGCGCTGATTTCCACCCTGTTTTTGACGCAAGACCTACTGCTGAAACAGGTGGCCTACACGGGCAGCGGCGACGTGCCGAACATGATTATTTTTGATATACAACCGCCACAAAAAGAGGGAGTTGCAAAGCTCACTGCCGAAAGCGGGCTGCCCGTGAAGCAGGTTGTGCCCATTGTCACCATGCGGTTGGAAAGCATTGACGGCGTCACCAAGGCCATGAACGAGCGGGACACCACCGGGAAATGGGAACGTGACCAATGGGAAAAGGAAAACGAGGGCAGGAGCAGGCGACACCGCCGTGGCGACGATGACGACGACGGCCCCCGCCAGCCCGAAACCGGCCCCCGCCGTGGCTGGGTCTATGAGCGGGAGTACCGCACCACTTACCGTGACTCGCTGATTGACACCGAGGAAATCACAGAGGGCGAATGGCACGGCACGGTCGGGCCGGACGGCATCATCTATGTTTCCCTTGCCGACAATGTGGCAAAAGGTATGCGGGCGAAAATCGGCTCGAAACTGACCTTCAACGTGCAGGGCGCACTGGTGGAGACGGTCGTCGGGAGCATCCGAAAAGTGGATTTCCGAAGGGTACAGACCAATTTTTTCATCGTGTTCCCGAAAGGCGTGCTGGAGGATGCGCCGCAATTCTACGTCGTGATTTCGAGGGTGGAGTCGGAGGCGCAGTCGGCGAAGTTCCAGCAAAAGCTGGTGGAGGGCTACCCGAACGTCTCCGTGGTTGACCTCACGCAGATTCTGAAATCGGTGAAAACGGTGCTCGACAAGGTCTCCTTCGTCATCCGTTTCATGGCGCTGTTCAGCATCCTGACGGGGCTGGTGGTGCTCATCAGCTCGGTGGTGCTGAGCAAATTCCAGCGCATACAGGAGAGCGTGCTGCTGCGCACCTTGGGCGCTCACCGACAGCAAATCACCCGCATCAACCTCGTGGAATACTTCCTGCTGGGCACCCTCGCCACGCTGACGGGCATCGGCCTGTCCATCGTCGGCAGCTTTGCCTTGGCGAAGTTCGCCCTGGACATCCCCTACGAGCCGAACCTCTGGCCTGCGCTCATCACCTTCGTGGCCATCACGGGCCTCACGGTGCTGATTGGCTTGCTGAACAGTAGGGAGGTGTTGAGGAAGCCGCCGCTGGAGGTGTTGCGGAAGGAGGTGTAGAGGATTTACGATTGCGGATTTACGATTTACGATTGGGGGCGGTCAAAATCAAATTTTAAAGAAAATGAGCGAATTCAAAGGCCATAAAATACAGGGCATCATTGATGAAATCAACAAGACCCAAGCCATGATTGAGCTGCACGAACCTCACAGCGATGCCGTGTCTGCCTTTATGGTGAAGCAATACAAAAGCATCAAACGCAAACTCTTCAAAGAACTCTTGGCCGAGTTGATGCTCGCCGACCTCAGCTTCAGCGAAATGGAGCATTTCATCCAAAAGCTGACGGTTTACCTAAAACAGTCGGAAGAAGCAACGACGCTGCCCAGCGAACTGAAAACAAACCTGACGCAAGTGGAACGGCTGATGGCGATTTGAGGGTGGAGCTATCGCAAATCGTCATTTTTCTTCCCCGCCTTCTTGCAAGATAACATTACCTTTTTTACCTTAGCACCGCACTTTTCACACAGTGCCCCACACATACGACCCGGCGATATTTGGAGGCCGGGGTTTTACGGAACATACATTTGAGGAAACCTTAAAAGCGATAAGGGCCGCAGGACGATTGTTTATGGCCCAATGAGGCGGCCAGTCGATGAAAGGATTGTAATGGACAGGTGCAAAATGGCCTCTAACGAAGTTGAATAATATTTTAGTGGAAGCAATCTTTAAATAAAGCCTCATTGATAAAAGTATCAATTGAGCCGTGTTTAATTTGCATTGTTGTTGTGTCCCAAGCCCATGAAAGGCTATAGATAGTGGCTTCATCAAGTCCTATGTGTCCTTCATATTGCTTAGCGTAGATATTGTAAACCTCATAGTTTTCATCAAAATGGACCCAAATCATCGGATAATGCTTGCAAAAAAATACAGATTTCGAATACGTCAAGGTGATATCCTTTTTGAGTAAATCCTTGTTTGTCTCGCAACAAAAATTTTGAGGGCTGTAATAATCTTTGGCTCAATTATGATTTCAAGTTGCTACCAAAAGAGTTAGCAACCCAGACAAGGCGTTGCTGCCTCTTTGTCTGATATTATGCAGGAATTCAAAGAATCCCAAGTAAAAGGGCAGGCGCTCTTGCGAGATGCCTCGGTGTGGCCTAAGCCAAGGACGAAGCAGTGACCAAAAGCCTTCCATGGTGTTGACGTGGACTTCCGTCACCGTCGCCGTCCTCGTCCCTGGCGTACTCCCTTGGCCGTGGTTGACCGTTTTGTGCTCGCAAAAGCTTGGCAACCAGCCGTATATATTGTACTCGTCGAGAAACCCTTGGAAAATGGTGTTCGTCAGGTCGTCAAAGTATTTTTGGCACCCCTTGCACTGATAGCGATGACGGTGTTTTGTGCTGTTGGTGACCGTGGCGATTGTAGGACTTGCTTTGGCAGTGGGGGCAAAACACCCCTTTAGACCATCGCAATTCCCTGATTTTCTCGTAACACAGGCGGTCATCCACTATGTCTTGAATCCTAAGTAATGATGTCATCCTCCAAAGGTAGCCATCAACTTGAAATCATAATTGAGCCTAATCTTTTACCTCGCCAATAATATCAGTATCATCACCCACTATCAAGTTCATGCGTTGACGTGGTTTTTTACAGCTTATGTCATGGGGGCCGTTTGACGCCTCAATGGAAAAAGGCATTCCCAAAATCGAAATCACCTGTTCTATCTTCATACCTGGCTGAATGCGCTTTATTTTCTCTCCAGTAATACCTTCCGTCAAGTCAGAGCGTGTTCCGCAACCAAATTGTAGGAGGTTTAAGACAATTGCCAATATTATAAAACTATGGAACTGGATTTTTTTTACTTTTTGTATTCGCATTGTAATAGTCTGATGGATTACTTGATTATCTGATACTCCGTCCGCCTATTCCCCCTTCTCCCCTCCTCCGTCTCGTTGCTCCCCGCAGGCACCGCTTCGCCGAAGCCCTTGAATTGCAGGCGGCTGGCGTCGGCACCGCTTTGCACGAGGTTGTCATAGACGGCCTTGGCCCGGGCCTCTGAGAGTTTCAGGTTGTCGGCATCGGAGCCGACGTTGTCGGTGTGGCCGTTGATTTGGATTTTGAGCGTGGGGTTTTCGTCCAGCAGTCTTTTCAAGTGGGCGAGTTCGGGTGAGGCTCTCCTTTTGCAGCGTGGCCGACCCCGTTTCAAAGAAGATATTTTTTAGCACAATGGGCCGGGCGGCGGTGGCATCGCTCATGGGCGATAGGGCGATGGCCAGTTTGAAGGGCTTGTCGAGGGTGCCTGGCTCGGTGAGGGCGAAGTTTTCGGAGTAGAACAGGTATTTTTCCTTGGAAACGTTCAGGGCGTAGTTGCCGCCAGCGGGCAGCGTGAAGAGGAATTCGCCGTTGGCGTCGGTCGTTACGGTAGCAAAGGGCTTGCCCGACGACAGCTCGATGATTTCGGCGGTGGCCACGAGCGGCTGCCGACTGAGGGCATCGGTGACGACGGCCTTCACGAAGGTGACGGGCTTGGGCTTGGCGGCATCGTGCAGCGCAAAGGAATAGATGTCGTTCTCGCCCTGGCCACCCTCCATCGTGCTGGAGATATAGGCCGTGCTGCCGTCGAGGCTGATGAACACGGCCCCCTCGCTGCCCGCCGTGTTGATGGGGTAGCCGATGTTTTCGGGGGTGCCCCATTTGCCGTCGGCCTGTTTTCTGGCGAAAAATATGTCGAAGCTGCCCATGCCGACGTGCCCCCGTGAGGTGAAGTAGAGCGTCTGACCATCGGGGTGGATGAAGGGGCTTTGCTCTTGGTCTGGCGAGTTGATGGTGCTGTCGAGGCGCACGGGCTGGCCCCATTTGCCGTTGGGCTGGCGGTCGCTCTGCCAGATGTCGCTGTTGCCCTTCCAGCCCGACTCGGCCCGCACGAAGTAGAGCGTTTTTCCATCGGAAGAAAGCGAGGGCTGCGTCTCTATCAGGCCCGTGTTGATGGGGGCGCCGAGGTTCTTCGGCGGCATCACCTTGCCGTTCACGGTCTCGGAGTAGTAAAGGTCGCAGGCGCCGAGGCCCCCTTTTCGGTTGCAGGCGGTGAAGATGATGAGCTTGCCGTCGGCGGAAATGGCCTGGGAGCCTTCGCTGTCCTCGGTGTTCAAGTGCTCGATGGGCGTGCCCTTTTGCCACTGGCCGTCCACGAGTTTGCTGATGAAAAAATCCTCCTGTCGGTTGTAGCGGTTGTCGCCGAGGAGGGTGCAGTAGATGAGCGTCTCGCCATCGGCGGTGAGTGCGGGCAGGTACTCCGACTTGGGGGTGTTGATGTTCGGCCCCAGGTTTTTCGGGACGAATGGAACAGGATTGGCAAATGCCTTGGCAGAGAACCTCGCATTTTCGAGGTATTTCTTGGCGGTGGCCTTGCGGCTTGCGCTGATTTTTGGGGCTTTTTTCAAAAAATAATCCATCAAAACCGCTGCCTGCCCAAAGTTCTTCAACTCAAACTCGACGATGCCCAAGCTGTAAAAAACGTTCGGTTCGTAAACGGAATCAATGGCAATGGCCTTTTCGTAACCCGTCCGTGCTTCTTCCAGTTTCTCTTGCACGTTTTTCGTGTTGGCCCATTGGATTTGGGCATCAATGAAGGTCGGGTCCATTTTCAGTGCCTTATCGAAGTCCTCGATGGCATCGTCGAACTGCTTGAGGTCGAACATGCGGTTGCCCCGGTCAAAGACGGTCTTCAACTTGTCGTTGGCGGTCTTGGCGGTCGTGAACTTTTTCTGTGCAAGTGCTTGCGAGCAAACGAATAGCAGCAGTAACAGGCTAAGGAATCGAGTCATTTATTGGATTTGAAAATTCGGTGTTGAAAACGCTGGAAAAATAGGAAGGATTGCAGCAAGGTTGCAGTTAAATAATAAGATTCTGATTTCCGGCCAGCCAAAGTCTGGCCGAAATCAGAATCTTCTCTCTTTTTAGGCGGAGCCGCCCAAAAAAGAGAGAAGTAGTTTTAGGTTGTTCTTAGGCAAAAGAAAAAAGGGCTACCGCATCTGCGACAGCCCCTTTTATTTTCATTTTGTCATGTAAGTTTAAGCAATGGCTTTCAACATCGCAGCAGCTTTTTTCGAGCCAAGTCCGGCAGCTTCTTTGATGTCGTTCACGTAGCCGCTCTCGCCGGCCTTTTGGCGGGCAACACCCCGGCTGAAGAGTTGATCCGCTTTGGACGGCGTGTACTCACGCTGTACATTGAAGCCCATCATGTTGTTGTAAACCTTCACGGCGTCAGTGTATTGGCCGATTTCGCAGAGTGCCTTTCCGTAATTGAAGAACACGTTTGGCTGCCATTTGTAGTTCGGGTCGTCTTCCTTGAACTGGCGGTTTGTCACCAGTTTCAGCTCAAAAATAGCCTTCTCGAACTCGCTTAGGCCAAGGTGGAGTTCTCCTTTCAAGCGTCGGGCACTCCAGTAAATGGGCTGGTGCGGTATGGACTTGGCAATGGCCTGCTCCAAATCCTCCAAAGCACCTTGAATATCGTTCTTCTTAACCCTCGTATTGGCCCGGCCCCAATAGGCATCGGGCATGTTCGGGTTGATGTCAATGCTTTTAGTGAAATCGTACATCGCATCGTCGTAGTTGCGCAGGCGATAGTTCACATAGCCACGGCGCTCGTAGGCGAGGGCGTTGCGCTCGAATTTTTCAATGGCCCGATTCAGGGCATTCATTGCTTCCTCTTCCAGCCCCTTGGTCTTCACCATTGCTCGCCCTTGGATGAAGGCTTGTGTGGCGGACTTGTCGCCAGCAGGCTCTATCACGCGCTGGTCAATGATTTTGCCATCTTGGATGACCCACGCCTTCAAGTCGCCAGCAATGGCGTATTCCGCCATGTACTCCAACATGTTGAGCGTGTTCTTCCAACTTTTTTCCGGGCACTCCTTGATGTAACGAGGGATGGAAAGGATGAAAGTGTCTTCCTGGAAAACTTCTTCCGCTTTGAGGAGGATATCGTTGCGGTAATAGTTTTCCGTTCGATGCAGGTACAGTTTAAGCACTTGCTCGTAGCTTCTGGCGTTGCCAAATTCGAGGCAACCGGATACAATCGTCTTGTACGTGGCGTTCATTTCGCTGCTGTTTTGCTGTTGTTATACGTTTTGTTTTTAGACCGTTGTGTAGTTCCTCAAGCACCGGTTGAGTTGAAATCCTTGTCATAAGTCTTGGTTTGCCTTGCTGTTTTGCTGTACCGGGTAAGCATAAAACTGAACTCTTTACAGCCAAGTTGTATCAGTAAGAATCGAACTCTTAACAGTCTTCTCTATAGTATTTCTTAGTTAGAAACCCCCTATGGGAGAGGGGAACATTTAGGTGTGTAGTCGCTAAATTGTACGACATAGCATAGGATGCACAAAAGTCTTAAAAAAAATCAACCCACCAAATTTTTCTCCAAAAAAATGCAAGAAACTCAAAAAAAAATGCGCTGGAAATCCTCCGATATTTGCGGGGAATAGAAAAAGAGGGCATTTGTACTATTTTTAGATGCTTCGAAGGAGCGACTTCAATCTATTATCTATCTCATTTACAGGACTTCTGCTGATTTTAAGAAGTTGTAAGCCCGATTCTTCTGCGTAGAAGGATGTTGCCAAATTTAATATCGAAAGCCCGTTTTGCAACTAAAAATCAATCAATCAAGGTGAAAATAAACAACACTCCCTTCCGTACCATCTGGTTGCACCCCGAAGATGAACACATCGTCCAAATCATAGACCAGCGGCACTTGCCGCATCACTTTGTCATTGCCGACCTGAGAACCCTTGAAGATTTCGAGGTGGCCATTCGGGATATGCTCGTGCGAGGCGCGCCGCTCATCGGCTCGGCAGCTGCTTATGGCATGTATGTGGCTGCTTTGCAGTTTGCGGCTTCGCCAAATTTTTATGAAAAAATGGGGGAATCCGCCGTCCGCCTGAAAGCCACTCGCCCCACTGCCGTCAACCTTGCCTACGCCGTTGACCGAGTGCTGATGTTAGTTGGCAGTTTGGCAGGTCTTGTCCCGACCCCTCGGGATGGGAGTGGGCAGTCAAGAACTACCCAAGTGGAAATTGCGGAGCAAATCGCCAAAATACGCCAAGCCGCCAGCGACATCACCGAAGAAAGCGTTGCCCACTGCCGCTCCATCGGTGAGCATGGCCTTAAACTTATCGAAGCCATCCACAACAGGAAGCTAAAGCAGGCACTTCCGTCCAGCGTTGACCGTCAGCCGTCAACCGTCAATATTTTGACTCACTGCAACGCAGGCTGGCTCGCCTGCATTGACCACGGCACTGCGACAGCCCCTATCTACGCCGCCCACGACCAGGGCATTCCTGTCCACGTTTGGGTGGACGAGACCCGTCCCCGCAACCAAGGTGCCTCGCTCACGGCCTTCGAACTGAAGGAGCATGGCGTGCCGCACACCGTCATTGCCGACAACACGGGCGGCCATCTCATGCAGCACGGACTGGTGGATATGGTCATCGTCGGTACCGACCGCACCACCCGCACGGGCGATGTGGCCAACAAAATCGGCACCTACCTCAAGGCCCTTGCCGCCGCTGACAATGGGGTGCCTTTCTATGTGGCTGTGCCCTCCAGCAGTATTGATTGGTCGCTGCACAATGGCCTGACCGACATCCCCATTGAGCAACGGGATGCAACAGAGGTACATTTTATTAATGGTTTGGATGAGAAATCGGGCGAGGTGCGGGAGGTCCGGCTGACGCCGCAGGGCAGCCCTGCCGCCAACTATGCCTTTGATGTAACGCCCGCACGGTTGGTGACGGGTTTGATTACGGAACGGGGCATCTGCGAGGCGAGCGAGCAAGGGTTGTTGGGGCTTTTTGAAGAACAATCAAATAGCTGAAACTTTGGCTGTCCCCATTTGTTTGCTTCGCAATAATTTGATAATCAACCTTTTTTGGTAACTAATTAGGAGGGTGTGGGAGGAGAGAGAAAAATTCATTTTTTCTCTCTCCTCCCACGTTTTTGTTTTTTTGGGGTAAAAATTGAAAATTTTTACCCCAAAAAAACCTTTGCTAAGTAGTTACCTTTTTTGATAAAAACATCCATGAAAAAGACCCTTGTCATCGGCGCATCCACCAACCCGGACCGGTACTCGTATTTGGCCATCAATTCACTTAAAAAACATGGCCACGAAGTGGTGGCCATTGGCCGCAAGGAAGGCGAGGTGAACGGCGTCAAAATTCAAACGGGCCACCCCCCGCTTGCCGATATTGATACGGTGACAATGTACCTGAACCTTTCCCACCAGGAGGAATATTATGACTATTTGAAGGAAATGAAGCCCCGGCGCATCATCTTCAACCCCGGTGCCGAGAACTACGACTTGCTGGACAGGGAGAGCCGTGAAGGGGTTGAGTGCGTCGAAGCTTGTACGCTTGTGATGTTGGCCACAGGCCAATACTAAAGGTTGATGGGGTTTATAAAGTTGATAGGGGTTGATGGCCGCCACGCTCATCAACCCCTATCAACTTTATAAACCCCATCAACCTGCAGTTAGTTAATCTGCCAAGTACTACCTCCGGCAATCAACTTATCCAGGTCACCCTCTCCCATACTTCCCATGATGGCATCCAATTGCTCGTGCAACTGTGCCTCATAGCTGGGCCTTCCCGTCCGATAGAAGACGCCGAATGGTCGGGGCAGTGAGTCGGGGCTTGCTGTTGGGTTGTCAAAGAAACGGGCGAGAATGCCTGCCTTCACGTGGTCGGCATTGTCATGCACCCAAAGGTCAGCTTTGGTAAATTCATCGGCGGTCAGGTCAACCACCTGCGGCGTGAAGCCGTCGAGGCGGACACCTTTTTCACCTGACTTGCCGAAAACCAGCGGCTGGCCCTGCTCCAAAATCAGTGTCGTATCTGCCTTGGTGTCCTTTTCCGTGAAGATTTCAAAAGCGCCATCGTTGAAGATATTGCAGTTTTGATAGACTTCAATGAACGAAGTGCCCCGGTGGGCATCGGCCTGTTGCAGCACGTCCTTCATGTGCTTGGGGTCACGGTCCATCGTACGGGCAACGAAGGTGGCATCGCAGCCTAAGGCCAAGGCAATGGGATTCACCGGGTGGTCAATCGAGCCGAACGGCGTCGAAGGCGTCTTCTTGTGCTCCTCCGAGGTGGGCGAGTATTGCCCTTTGGTCAAACCATAAATCTGGTTGTTGAACAACAGGATGTTCAAGTCAAAATTGCGGCGCAACAGGTGCATGAAATGGTTGCCGCCGATAGACAGCGCATCGCCGTCGCCGGTGATGACCCATACGCTGAGGTTCGGGTTGGCAATCTTCAGGCCCGAAGCAAATGCCGGGGCACGACCGTGGATGCTGTGCATCCCGTAGGTCTCCATGTAGTAAGGGAAGCGGGACGAGCAGCCGATGCCCGATACGAAGACAGTTTCATGTGGCAGCTTGCCAAGGTCGGCAAGGGTCGTCTGCACCTGTTTCAGGATGGAGTAATCACCGCAGCCGGGACACCACCGCACGTCTTGGTCGGTGGCGAAGTCCTTGGCTTTCAGCGTGTAGGGAATCCCAGTTGGGTTGGATTCGATGGCCATTTTTTATGGTTGATAAGGGTTGATAAAGGTTGATTTATGCGGTTGATATGGGTTGATTTTGGTTTATGAAAGTTGATTTCAGCTGCCGCCTATCAACCCTTATAAACTTTTATCAACCCATATCAACCGCATAAATCAACCCTTATCAACCAAGTTTAGAACAAACTCAAACAGCTCCTCGTGCGCAATCGGCGTGCCCTGAATCTTGTTGAACGGCACGGCGGGCAGCAGGAACTTGTCCCGGATGATTTTCACCAACTGTCCGTTGTTGATTTCTGGAATCACCACGGTTTTGAAGCCCCGCATCATCGTTTCCAAGTTCGCAGGGAAGGGGCGCAGGTAGCGAAGGTGCGCATGGCCGACTTTAAAGCCCTGTTCTGCCAAGCTGCGGGTCACCGACTCGCAAACGCCGTAGGTACTGCCCCAGCCGAGCAGTAGTACGTCGCCACTTTCATGGCCCGATTCGATTTTTTGTGCAGGGATGTAGTCAGCAATCATCTCCACCTTGCGCTCACGGGTCTTCACCATGTGCTCGTGGTTGGCGGGATCGTAGCTGATATTGCCCGTCACATCCTCTTTTTCGATGCCGCCGATGCGGTGGAGCAGGCCGGGCGTGCCAGGTATTGCCCAAGGGCGTGCCAGTTTTTCGTCCCGCTGGTAGGGCATGAACTGGCTGCCGTCTTCACTTTGCTTTGCAAATTCGACCTTCATCTCTGGCATATCGGATGCCTTCGGGTATTTCCAAGGCTCGGCGCCATTGGCGATATAGCCGTCGGAGAGCAGTACCACTGGCGTCATGTGTTGCACGGCAATGCGGCAGGCCTCCATCGCCGCTTCAAAGCAATCGGACGGCCTGCTGCAGGAGACGATGGGCAAGGGGCATTCGCCATTTCGGCCATACATGGCTTGCAAGAGGTCGCTCTGCTCCGTTTTGGTGGGCAAGCCGGTGGAAGGGCCGCCCCGCTGCACGTCAATGACGACGAGCGGCATTTCCAGCATGACGGCAAGGCCCATTGCCTCGCCCTTGAGCGCTAGGCCAGGGCCGGAAGTGCCCGTCACGCCAAGGTTGCCGCCATAGCTGGCACCTATTGCGGAAGCAATGGCCGCAATTTCGTCCTCTGCCTGAAAGGTGCGCACCCCGAAGTTTTTATGCTTCGACAGCCCATGCAAAATGCTGGATGCCGGAGTGATGGGGTAGGAGCCATAGAACAGTGGCAAGCCCAGTTTTTTCGATGCAACCACGAGGCCGAGGACGATGCCGTCGTTGCCGTTGATGCTGCGGTAGCTACCTTTCTCCAGCTCTGCTGGCGCAACGGTGTATCGGTCACTGGCAAACTCTACCGTATCGGCGAGGTTGTAGCCCGCTTGCAGTGCCTTTATGTTGGCATCGAGTATGTCCGGTTTGTTCTTGAACTTGGCGTTCAGGAACTTCAGTGTTGTGTCCAGTGTACGGCTGTAGCGCCAGAGCAAGAAGCCAAGTACGAACATGTTTTTGCAACGATCCCTTTCCTTGGTGCCAAGGGTTGAATCACCGATAGACTCACGGGTCATCTTCGTCACGGGGATTTTCATCACCTCATATCCCTCTAAGGTATTGTTCTCCAAGGGGTTCTGCGTTTCGTCGTACTTGGCGAGGCGCAGGTTTTTGGAATCGAAACCATCTTCGCTGACGATGACCGTGCCGCCTTTTTTCACCATTTTCAGGTTGGATTTGAGTGCGGCGGCGTTCATGGCCACGAGCACGTCGAAGCGGTCGCCGGGCGTGAAGATGCGCTGGCTGCCAAAATGGAGTTGGAAGCCAGACACGCCCGCCAGGGTGCCTATCGGGGCACGTATCTCGGCTGGGAAGTCGGGGAAGGTGGAAAGGTCACTGCCCGTGAAGGCAGTGTCGTCGGTGAAAAGACCGCCCGTAAGCTGCATCCCATCACCGGAGTCGCCAGCGAACTTGATGATGACGGACTTTTTTTCTTGCGCTTGCGTTACCATAATACCAAGGTTGTAATGGGTCTGTGGTTTCAGGTTTCAAGTTTCACGGGGGGTGCCCTGAAACCTATGAAACTTGAAACCACAGACCCCAAGAATTGCCATCTGGCAAAACGGGCGGAAATTTAGGCAAGTGAAATGAAAAAATTGCGTGATTTTGCGCACAGCAGGAAATAAAAAAACCTGTCCGTTCAATCCGGACAGGTTTCGCAATTTGAAAATTTGTTACCAAAAAAGTTTTTGACCCTCACCGCAAGAAATGAGGGCCGTGCAATTTGTAATCCTTATTCTTGTTTGAATGGAATATCAGTTAACAGCGTATGCATCCAAGTCGAGCAGTCCAGCAATCAGCTGGGTATTATCTTTCAGTACGTAAAGCACTATTGCCACAGCCAACAACAAGGTCGCTTTGATGATACGTCGCTGGTAGCGCACAGCATCGGACTTTTCATTGGCAAGCCACTCCGAAAATTCAGGGGAAACGTTGGAAGGATGGAAGGATGTGCTGGTGACAGTGTTTGAATGCATTTTCTGTTCTAGTTTTGTTTTTTTACCTCAAAGTTTAAGCCCAAAACCGTGCCAAAAAATATAAATTGGATTGCGATTTTTTTGAAATTCTAAAAAAAGAGCCAAAAGGATGCATTTTTCCACAATTTCGGAAAGCTGGGAATGAACTAACTTTGCGCACATGAAAATCAAGCGCCTGTACATCAACAATTACAAGTCGCTCGTGGACTTCGAGCTGCTGGAGCCGAACCCGTTCTCGGTCTTCGTCGGGCCGAATGCGGCGGGGAAGTCGAATGTGTTTGAGGCGTTGGAGTTTTTGAGTTTTGATTCCAATTCCAGAGGTATTTGGGTACCTGACTTATTTGGCACACCCTCAACATTTCTTAATAAAAAGCTCTTAACAAAAGATACTGAGGGAACAACCTTCACTATCAATTTTAAGATTGACTATCAACACACGATTTTTGATAGGTATATATTATGTGAAAAGAGACATGATTCATGGAGGACAACAGTTGGAACTGATAGCGACATCAAGGTTAAAGCGCAAAATGAGCTTAGAACAAAAGAGGATTTACAATCATTTTACAGAGAAAACCAGATTGAACCTTTTTTCAACTCTAATAGACTTTTTGTTGGAAATCAGAAGCTCAATAAATTAAATGTCAACGGGGATGAACGATTAAGATTAGATGCAGACAACCTAGAACCCGTCCTCCACCGGATCCTCCAAGACGAAGCAAAACGGGAGGAAATCACCGAATGGATGGAGTCGCTCATCCCTGGCCTTGAAAAAGTGGAAGTCGCCAAAAGTGACCTCAGCGGCGATTACTTTCTTCGCATTTTTGAAAAAAATCTCCCCGACCCCATCGGCAAACACCTCATCTCCGATGGCACCTACAACATCCTAGCCCTGCTCACCGCCGTTTATCAAAGCGACGAGCCGCAGTTCCTTTGCATCGAAGAGCCGGAGAATGGGCTGAATCCCTACGTGGTACGGACATTGGTTGATTTCTTCAGGAATATCTGCGAAGAAAAAGGGCATTATATCTGGCTGAATACCCACTCGGCCACACTGGTAAGGGAGCTTCGCAACGAAGAAATCATTTTAGTCGATAAAATTGACGGCATCACGAGGGCCAAGCAAATCCCACACGACTTTAAGCGCTACGACCTCACCATGGACGAAGCTTGGCTAACCAATGCCCTAGGAGGTGGGCTTCCATGGTGAAGCTAGGTTTCATTGCCGAAGGTGATACGGAAAAGCGGGTGCTGACTTCCGAAAACTTCAAAGAATTGCTCAAAAGGCTTGGGCTATCTTTCTTAGAAAACGTTGAAAATGCTGGTGGAGTCAGCAATTTAAGAAAGGAAAAAATCAAGTCGCTCATCCAAATCCAAAAAGACCGAGGCGCTGAAAAAGTGCTGATTTTGACAGATTCGGATGGTAAATGCATCACTTCAGCTAAACAAGAAATTGACCCAGCTGGTGAAAATATCGTCATCGTTGCCGTGCAAATGATTGAGGCTTGGTTTCTTGCCGACTCGGCAGCAATGTCCATTTTTTTGAAAGGAAAATACTTTTGCCCTTCTCCAGAAGCCATTCCAAACCCTTTTGAAACCATAAAGGAAGAAAGAAAAGAACGGCTTGGCAGTGGTGTTGGCGATAAACGCACACTTGGACAAAAAATCCATTACTCCGGCTTCTCCCTCGAAGCCGCCGCCGCCCACCCCAACTGCCCCAGCGCCAAATATTTCCTTGACAAACTTACAGCCTTGTCATCTTTATAATCCCGAAGGGGAACTAACAATCCCAGCAATCAAACAATCTCAACAATTCAACAATTCAACAACCGTGAGCAATCAATTAATCGAATGCGTCCCCAATTTCTCCGAAGGCCGGGACATGGGCATCATCAAGCAGATCACCGACGAAATAGAAAGCGTGGAGGGTGTCCGGCTGCTGGACGTTGACCCCGGCAAGGCCACCAACCGCACGGTCGTCACCTTCGTGGGCGCACCCGAACCCGTGATTCAGGCTGCCTATTTGGCCATCAAGAAGGCAGCGGAGGTCATAGACATGAGCAAGCACAAGGGCGAGCACCCCCGCATGGGCGCCACCGACGTCTGCCCGCTCATCCCCATCGCCAATATCACGATGGAAGAAACGGCACAATGGGCGCACCGCCTCGCCGAAAAAGCAGGGGCCGACCTCGGCGTACCTTTCTATATGTACGAAGCTGCCGCTACAACGCCGGAGCGCCGCAACCTCGCCACCATTCGGGCGGGCGAGTACGAGGCATTGCCGGAGAAACTGAAAAAGCCCGAATGGAAGCCGGACTATGGCCCTGCCCTCTTTAATGCGAAAGCTGGCGCAACGGTCATTGGTGCAAGGGACTTCCTCGTGGCCTACAACGTGAACTTGAACACGACCTCCGAGCGCCGGGCCAACTCCGTGGCCTTTGACGTGCGGGAGCAGGGCCGGGTGCTGCGCAAGGGCGACCCGATAGAGGGTGAAATTGTGAAGGATGAAAACGGTGAACCGATGCGGGAACCGGGCGCTTGCAAGGCCGTGAAGGGCATTGGCTGGTACATCCCAGAGTACGGCGTGGCGCAGGTGAGCATGAACCTGACCAATATCGAAGTGACGCCGCTGCACATCGCCTTCGAGGAATGCTGCAAGAGCGCCGACCGCCGTGGGATGCGAGTGACTGGCTCGGAACTGGTGGGCCTAGTTCCACTGAAAGTGATGACCGATGCGGGGCGCTATTTCCTCCAAAAACAAAAATGGAGCACGGGTGTGTCGGAAGAGGAACTCATCCACATCGCCGTGAAATCGCTGGGCCTGGATGAACTGGCGCCGTTTGACCCAAAGAAAAAAATCATCGAGTACCAACTGGCGGACGAAAAATCCGCCCCGCTCATCCACCTAAACCTGCGGGCATTCGCCAACGAAACGGCCAAGGACTCGCCCGCCCCTGGCGGCGGCTCCATCTCGGCCTACGTGGGTGCGCTCGGCGCTGCGCTCGGCACGATGGTGGCCAACCTCAGCGCTGGCAAGCGGGGCTGGGACGACCGCATGGAGGAGTTCGCCGCCTGGGCCGAAAAAGGCCAAGCCTTGAAAGATACCTTATTGAAACTGGTGGACGAGGACACTGCTGCCTTCAATCAAATCATGGCGGCCTTCCGTTTGCCAAAGGATACGGCTGATGAAAAAGCCGCCCGCAAGGCCGCCATCCAGGCTGCCACACAATACGCCATCGAAACGCCGATGCGAACGATGGAGGCCGCATTCGCAGTCTTTGAACTCGCCGAGGCAATGGTGCGGGATGGCAACCCAAACTCTGTCAGCGATGCGGGCGTTGGTGCGCTCTGCGCCCGTGCCGCCGTGATGGGCGCTTGGATGAACGTGAAAATCAACACGGGCAGCCTCGCCGACAAGGAACTGGCCGCCAACTTCCTGCAACGCGCCGCCTCCATTGCGGAGCAGACGGATGAATGGGAGCGGAGGATCGTAGGGATGGTGGAGGAGCGGATGTGAGGTTGAAGAGGTCAATCGCCCTGCCATTATTCAAGGATTCAAAAGGTGAAGGCCGCTACTGCGAAGTGGCGGCCTTCGTTGTTTATTGACAAGTGCAACCCGACGATAAACTCGTATGGCTGGGTAAAGGGGGCATTGATTGAATTGCTTTTTGGGAGCGTTATTTTTTAATGACTTGAAAAAAAATCAAACGAAGTGGGTACTCCCTAATAGGAAGTTGCACCAACCCAGTGTAAACCATTATTCTTCATTTGAAAAACTGCCTGATACTGGGCCGCCTTAATCCACAGAATAATTTTTGAAAAACACCAGAAACAATCAGGTGCTAACCCGGTTGCCCTGGCAGTGCTATATCCTTTTTTAAACCGCCCATTTACCGGGCAATAAACTATTTGTGCTATGTTAAAAATCCTTGTTTTTCTGCTGTATTTTTTACCAGGCAATATGCAGCCCAACGAACTGTGCAACTGCCCACAGGTATCCAACCTCCTGACCACTGGAAAAACGACCGCCTCGTATTCCATGTCGTGGAGCGGCAATACCGCTGCAAGTGGCTACACTGTGAAGTACACCCGGCTGGGTGATGGGTACGAAAGCCCTGAATTCCCCGCCTCCGGCACTTCCTTCACGTTAAGCAATTTGCCCGCAGGGCGCTACATGTTCCAAGTAGCAGCGGTTTGCAACGGTGAGAAGAGCAGTTTCATTGGCGTGGAGGACATCATTGACAATTGAGCGACCAATGGTTCAATGGCGGAGGGACGCTTTCAGTTCCTCCGTCTTTTCTTTCAGCCAATCCTTTAGCGCAATCGGTTCCAAGCCCATATAGTTGCTAATAAAAGCATCCACGGCGGATTTGGATTGCCCTGGCGTAAGCGCCAACTTCAGCAAAGCCCTGAACCCTTTCAAGAAATTGCGGTATTCCTCCTTTTTGGACTTTGAAATCGTTGTATTGCCATGTAGGTAGCGGTCAAAATTCTTCAATTGGCGCTCCACAGGCTCAAGCTCCCCATCGTGCCGGAACAGCTCATAGCAGGCGCGCAGCGAAAGCGAACGGGCACGAAGGTTATAAATCTCATGGCTACGCTGTGGCATTGGCTCCAAATGTTGTAGGGCAGTGCGGTAGTGGGAATGCTGGCCAGTACCCATGCCTCGTTGGAAATAAATGGAGCCGAAGGAGAGGCGTTCCACCATTTCTCTTTCCGCCACTGGCAAGTATCGTTTTTGCCGCTGGAGGAATTCGAGTGCCCAGTCGTACTCCCCCAGTTTTGCGGCTGAAATGACCATGTTGAGGAAGTGGTTCGGAGGGATTTTGCCGTTCGACCCCACCGAGAGGCCCATCTCGAAAGAGGTTCTGTAAAGTTCGAAGACCCAACGTGAAGGCGATGCTGCCCCTGTAGCCGAGAATCGGATGGCCTTTGAGGAGAGCAGTTTCAGGGCCATTTGCTGCTCACTGACAGCCATGTGCTGAAGGTGGTTGAGCACCAATGACCTCACTTCCTCAAAACTGCCCAACCCGTCCTGATCGTTCAGGAGCCGGAAAAGGGCCTGAAAGGATTGCAGCACGGGAAACTTGCCGGGCTGCTTCTCTTCAAAACGGCTGGTCGCTTCCAAAAAGTACAACTGCCCAGTGGCATCAATGACCCGTTGACGTACGAGGTTTTCCCCGGCATTTTGGAGGTAGGCAATGGCAAATTGGTGTTCAAGGTGCTCAATTGCTTTTTGGAGCAGGCGGTTGTCCTTGTCCAACGCATCCGTTTCGGGGTGGTGGTAGAGCGACTGGTAGAGGAAGGCCGCTTCGGCGTGGAAGGCTTGGCCCCGTTCGCCGGCCTCCTCCAGCTTCCGCAGCCGCTTGCCGATGGCCTCCTTGAACAGGTGGTACTCATCCTTGCGGGCAAGCGCACCAACAAGCAGTTCGCTGCGTAAACGTGGCGACTTTTTCAGTTCCTTCAGCACGAGGTAGTCCTCCAGCAGGCGGCAGGTCTCCGATTTCAGGCGGCGCAGCTTCCCGTCGTCGTATGGCTCGTCGCCAAAGGCATGGGCGAACAACGCCTCGTCTGAAATTTCTTTCCGGGAAGGCTGCGAGAGCAGCTTGAAACAAGCGATATGTTCCGGTTTTGCACCATGCAGGGGGCAAGCAAGAAAGGTGGACACTTCGGCGATTTCGGCCTTCCCCAGCAGCCTAATCATGCTGTCCAATGTGTTGCGGGGCATAATTTTCAGTTTTTTTTCGAGTGCCGGTTTTCCGGCAAACCTTCAATTGATGGATTTTTACAAGTGATTGCAAATCAATTAATTAATTAGTAAAAACCCATAAAAAATACAGTAACAATCACAATTTTCTCATTTACAAACCCGCTCAAAGCAGGTTGCTGGCAGTGGCGTGCCGATACCTTCGTCCATGTAATAAAACAGTACACCGATGCAGCTACGCCAACCGAATACGCAATGAAAGCGCCACCCGATAATCCCGGCAAAACGGTTGCCTTCCCGGTGAAGAACGGCTACCGGATAGCCCGGTGCGCCGATATCGTGCGGTGCGAAGCGGCTGGCAATTATACAATGGTTTTCTTGGCAAACGGCCAGGATTTTTCGCTCTGCAAGCGGCTGAAGGAGGTGGAGGGGATGCTGCCCGCAACGGTTTTTTGTCGGGTACACCAGTCGCATCTGGTGAATTTGGGGTGGGTGGAGCTATGGGTGCGGGAGGGGTTATTGCTTGCTGGTGGGGCGATGGTGCCTGTTGCAAAGAGCAAAAGACGGGCTGAAAAGGTCTACTTATTTATAACTGAAAAACAGATTCTTTAACTTTAAATGCTTTAATTATGAAAAAGAGGTTTTTGAAATTCGCTTGTGTTGCTTCATTAGCCATGATTCTTGTATTGCCTGGGTGCAAGAAGGATGACACTCCGGATAGAGACAAATTTTTAGGTTCATACAACGTAAATGAAAATTGTAGTTCTGGAAATTTCAACTACTCTATCACCATTACAGAATCGGCAAACAGTGAAGATGCTATTGTGATAGGGAATTTCGGTGATTATTCAGTTAATGTCAGGGCAACAGTGTCGGGTAACAACATCACATTTAATGACACACAAGATGCTATTACATTTTCGGGTAGTGGGAATATTAGCGGGAGTACCTTAACGATTATCTATACAGCTTCCGCTAACGGAGTAGCCGATAATTGCACAAAGACTTGTATAAAGCAATAGTATGAAAAAAATCTACTGCCTTACCACCTTCCTTCTTTTGCCTTATATATTCTTGAATGCCCAAACCACCGAGGAAGAATACCTCTACGTTACCTATGGTTACAAGGAACAATTGCTCAAAGGCTTGGACGACAAGAAAGGCTACCACTGGGAACCTATCACCGACTACAAATTTACTGACGAAGGAGGTGGTTTGCCATTTATAGGCGGCGGCAAAGATAAGATGCCCGGCAAGTTCGAGTTCGAAGGGCTTTTCCGTGCTGGCGATAAAGCGCCCTGTGCCATCGTCGCCATCTATAAGGAGCAAGAAAACATGGAAAAACGGGACGGCTTGTTTATCCCCATACCACACCCCGACTCAGGACAGGATGTGCTGAATAGAGCCAAGGAATATTTCACCAAAGACGTGAAGTTCAAACCGGAAATCCGGACGCATTACATCCTCGCACTACAGAAACTCTCGATGCACTTGGCAGCGAAGGCGGCGGGGCCGTGAAATCGTAAAGTAGGAGCCATTAGTATTAAACAATCTACTAACATAAATGCTGAGAACCATGCGAAAATATAATTTCTGTCACTATTTTTCCTACAGTTTATTTTTGATAGTTTTCTTTTTAGATTTCTATTCTCTTTCTGCACAAGTGAGACTAGATACTCTTTCCGAATTTGATAATGATTCAGATGTATTTAGAAAATTCAATACATCCTACCTTTGGATTTTGCCAAAAAAGATAGCATTCGTTACTATCAGGAGCGGGAAAGGGCTTTTCAATTTGCACTCAGCAAAGGCTATCCAACCTCCGGCCAATCGAGGGTGCAATCATTCTCGCTTCAAGGCTTCGATGATTTCGAGTATTTACAGTATTATAAGTCAGACAATGCAATTTCCGCCGCCATTATGGGAACCGACCAGCTTTATCCGAGCGGTGATGCGGAGTTAAGCCTAACAGGTAACGGAGGTGTCCTTGCAATGTGGGAGGTGGATAGGCCACGGACAACCCATGTTGAACTCAACAACCGTATAACAGCTGCTGATAATTCTAATCATCCTATTGATGACCATGCCACACACGTTGCTGGCACTATGATAGCCGCTGGAGTGAATCCCAATGCAAGGGGCATGGCTTACCAAGCAAGCCTTGCTTCTTATGATGCAGACAATGATGTTTCGGAAATGGCTACAGCTGCCGGGCAAGGTGCTAGACTTTCTAATCATTCATATGGGTTGCCTGCCGGGTGGGATGCCCATGATTTGTCAGGAAATGGTGGTTGGCATTGGGTTGGTAATACTTCTGTTAGCCAGGCAAGTGACTATTTATTTGGTCTTTATGATAGTGAGGCTCGTGATTATGACAATATTGTATTCAACGCCCCTTTTTACTTACCCGTAAAATCGTCTGGAAATGACCGAGGCGAAGGCCCTTCATCCGGTACCCAACATTGGGTGCCCAATTCCTCAGGCCAGTGGATAAGTAGTAATATTTCACGCCCCCTAGATGGAGGCTCAAGTGGATACGATTGCATTCCGACCACTGGAAATGCAAAAAATATTTTGACTGTTGGCGCTATTGAAGCACAAGAAAGTAGTGGATTGCTAATATTAGGTATATCAGATTTCAGTAGTTGGGGACCAACTGATGATGGACGCATAAAGCCCGATATTGTAGCCAGGGGCGTAGATGTTTTTTCATCATTTTCAAACAGTAACAGTTCTTATGGAACCATCAGTGGCACCTCCATGGCTGCCCCTGCAGTCACTGGGTCACTTGGCCTCTTGCTACAGCATTATGCTAATGTCAATGCTGGGTTTACCATGAGGGCATCGGCTTTGAAGGCATTGGTCTTGCACACGGCTGATCAAATAGGTGCAAGTGATGCACCTAATTATCGCACAGGATGGGGACTAATGAATACTAGAGCTGCAGCCGACCATATTAGCCACTCAATCAATTCCTATAGCGGGGATAGGTTGATTTCAAGGGACTCTATTACAAATGGAGGATTTCGAGAAAGAACGTATTATCATGACGGTGAAGGATCTTTCAAAGTAACTTTGGTGTGGACAGATCCTGCTGGTCCAATATCATCCAATACGCTTAACCCAACCCAAAAAAGATTGGTAAACGATTTGGATATAAGGCTCGTCCGGGACTCCGATGGGACGGTCTATTCACCGTGGGTGCTAAACCCTGCGTCACCTTCGTCTGCGGCCACTAAGGGCGATAATAGTCGTGATAACGTTGAGCAGATTTTTGAGACAAACCTCCTCCGTGGAACTTATACCATCCGAATTACGCATAAAGGCACCCTGGTGGGAAGTGAGCAGTACTTTTCAATGATAATTTCAGGGAAGGCAAATTACACAACTAATTGCAGTGGGACACTTACAGATGGGAGTGGCAACCAAAATTATGTTAGTAATGGGTATCATTCTTGGACAATTGAACCAAGTAATGCCAATTCAATAACCCTGAATTTCACTGCCTTCAACACAGAGGAGGATTTCGATTTTGTTAAAATCTATAATGGGCTTGATACTAATGCACCATTGATAGGTGAGTACTCAGGAAGTAGTCTGCCTCCAGCAATTACTGCCAATAGCGGTAAAATGCATATTGTATTTGAAGCAGACGAATCTATAACAGAAACTGGTTGGAATGCAACCTATTCGTGTACATCGGGACAATTATCGGTTTCACCAAGTAGTTTTAATTTTTCTGCTAATGGTGGCAACAACACAGTGAGCGTTACCGCTACTTGTAATTGGAGCATACAAGGCATCCTGCCACCTTGGTTAAATGCCTCCCCAAATTCGGGAAACTCCAATGCTACCATCTCCATTGTTTGTAGTCCCAATCCAAGTGAAATAAGCAGAACAACTACCATCACAATAAACGCCTGCAATGGGTTGTCGCAATCAATTACAATTACCCAAGCTGGATGCACCCCTCCGACCACCCCTATTTTGAGCCAATCAAGCTCCATCAATATTTGTAACGGACAAACCATTCCCTTATCGGTAACAAATGCCTGTTCCGGCTGTACCATCACTTGGTCAAATGGACAGACAGGCAGCTCCATTAACGTATCGGCATCGGGAAGCTATGTTGCAACAGCTTCCAATAACTGTGGCACGGGTGTGTCTTCTCAAGCAATAACCGTCACAGTCTCAAATATACCGACTGCAGCAACCATAACAGCTTCAGGAGCAACTGCCCTTTGCCAAGGGCAATCGGTCACTTTAAATGCCGGCGGTGTCTGCAATGGCTGCACAGTCAACTGGTCTAATGGCATGACTGGTACAAGCATCAGCGTTTCCAGTGCAGGAAACTATTCTGCCACTGTCACCAATCCAGCTAATGCTACTGGATGTGCTGCCAGCCCTGCATCCAATACCATCACGGTCACAACTGCAAGCGCACCTGCTGCCGCTGTCATAGCTGCCAATGGGTCTACAACACTGTGCCCAGGCCAAAGTGTGGCTTTGAATGCCTCCAATACTTGCAGTGGCTGCACTGTTCAATGGTCAAATGGAGCAAATGGGCAGAGTATAATCATTACCGATGCAGGTACTTATACGGCTATGGTGTTGAGTCCAAACTGTGGTACCAGCGTATCGTCAAATGCCATTACCATTACAACTGCTAGTGTACCTGCCGCTCCAATAATTGCAATAAACGGTTCAAGCCAACTATGCCCTGGCCAAAGTGTAACGCTCAACGCATCCAAGGTATGCAATGGCTGCAACGTCACTTGGTCAAACGGCATGAGTGGACCAAGTATCACTGTTTCCAGCGCAGGCACATATACGGCTACGGTCAGCAGTCCTAACTGCGGCACAAGCCCGTCATCCAATTCTGTCACCATTACTTCTGCCAGTACGCTTATCCCTCCAACGATTACTGCCACATGGCGCCACCAATCTCTGCCTAGGCGAAACTGTGGTATTATCAGCTAGCAATGTTTGCAATAACTGCATTGTGAATTGGTCGAATGGGGCAAGCGGACAAAGTATTGTGGCTTCCAGCGCCGGAATCTATACGGCAACGATAATTAACCCCTCCAACCCAATGGCTTGCAATATCAGTATTGCTTCCAACGCCATTAATATCACTACTGCTACGCAGCTCATTGCCCCAACGATTTCCGCTATTGGCGCTACCAGCCTTTGCACTGGCGGCAATGTAACACTCAGCGCAAGCAATCTTTGCAGTGGTTGCAACGTAATATGGTCGAATGGCATGAACGGGCCGAGCATTACGGTTTCCACCCCTGGTAGTTATTCGGCTACTGTGAACAGTCCATCCAATCCATTTGCATGTGCCACCAGTCCGTCATCGAATCCTATATCGGTCACAATTGCTAATCTTCCAACAGCGCCAATTATTTCCGCCAACGGACCAACCAGCATTTGCCCAGGTGAAACTGTGGTTGTGACAGCCACCAATGCGTGTAATGGCTGTGTCGTGAATTGGTCGAACGGGGCAATTGGTTCGAGCATCAATGTTTCGAGTCCTGGAAGCTATGTCGCTTCAGTCACCAATCCCGCAAATCCAATTGGTTGCAATAGCAGTACGTCGTCCAATGTCATCACTATCACGACTGGCAATTCACCTGCGACACCCACTATCTCCGCCAGTGGCAATGCCACCCTTTGTCCCGGCAGTAGCGTGATGCTAAATGCAGGCAATGTATGTAGTGGATGTACAGTCTCATGGTCAAATGGAGCAAACGGGGCAAGTATCATCATCTATAATGCAGGCGTTTACACTGCGACTGTTAACAGCCCAAACTGTGGAGCCAGTCAATCATCGCTGCCATTTGTAGTGACCCAAACTACACCCTCCTGCAGTTGTTGTGCTACCATCTGGTCCGATAGAAATATGCACGGGGAAACAGTCATATTGACAGCTTCTGGAAATTGTCCAAACTGCGAAGTAAATTGGTCGAACGGAGCAAGTGGAAAAGCTTGACCGTTAACACACCGGGCATATACACTGCCTCTTTTGTTGACACATGTGGCACAATCGGGCAAACATCTCAACAGGTACAAGTGGTTTCGGGGACATTTATCCCAACAATAACCGTCAACAATCAATGCTATCTGGCTGCCCCCAGTGGTGGTTCAAACTATCAATGGTTCTTGGATGGATTTATAATCCCTGGTGCAATCACACAGTTTTTGGTGGCTGAAGAAACGGGCCACTATACAGTCTCCATGACGAACGATGCTGGTTGTTTCGGCACTTCCGAATTTCAGTTCATAACCGGTTGTTCAACAGCAACCATCGAGCAAGGTAATACTTTCAATCTGGAAGTTTTCCCGAACCCTGCTGAAAACACGGTGCGTTTTAGTTTTGAACTTGCTCACCCCACAGACCTCCGACTTGACCTGCTCACAGTGGACGGGCGACTGGTGAAAACCGTTCTCGATGGCAAAACAGCGAGTGGAAGCCATTTGGTGAAAGTGGACGTGTCGGAGATGGCAAGCGGCGTTTATGTTTACCGCTTGACGAGCGTGGCGGGGGTGTCTGTTGGACGTATTTTGGTGGTGGAGTGATGAAAAACACTTTGTCGCTATGCAATAATGAAAATACAATAGCCGAGTGGAATCATTTCCGTTTGGCTGTTGTATTTTGGGGCTTTGTTTGACCTTTAAAAAATGTAGCCGTGAAATACTTATTTGCTTTGTTCATACTTCTACCTTACTTTCATCCTTTGGCCCAAAATAATAATGGCGAGAAAATAACCTTTTCTGACTCTTCGATAGTTATTCGCTATCTAAAGGAAGCTGATAGCCTATGGCGCTCCAATAGCTATAAACATGCTCATTCAACAATTGACTCAGCCTTAAGGTTTTCTATTTCAAATGATGTTAGTATCGCAATGAGGATACATTTATTAAAATCTAATATTTTACTCTCCGAAGGAATATACGACGAATGCTTAGCACATTGCAATAATGCTATTGATTTAATCTATAAAACACACCCAATTGATAGCAATTGTTTAGCTGAGATTCACATGAATTTCGGAATGTGCTACCAAGAAATATCTAAATATGATTTAGCTTTAAAGCATCACAATGAATCCTTGGGGATTTTTGAGGACTTATTTGGTCAAAATAGTATCCAATTTGCAAAAGAACTTGTTAACATAGCAAATGTATTGACAGAATTAGAGAAATTTGATGAAGCTTTGGAGAAGCAGTTACTAAGTTTACAAATTAAGAAAATCCTTCTTAGCGAGGAGTCAAATGAGGTGGCTATCAACCTAAACAACATAGCAATGATTTATTTCTATAAATCAGATTTTAACAAGGCAATTGAATTTGGGCGAACTGCATTAGAAATAAGGTTGAAAAACCTTGGACAAGAGAACGAGTTAACAGGCACATCGTACAACAATCTTGGAATTAGTTATGCTGCATTAGGACAATTGATACCGCATCTTTTACCTTCTTAAAGCCTTAGAAATCAAAGAAAAAACTCTTGGGGTGCAAAATACACTTCTAACAACTGCTTATTATAATTTAGCTTACATTTTCTCCCAAAGAGGAGACAAAAGAATTTCATTGCAATATTATCATAAGGCTGAAAAAATTATACTCTCGAAAGATATCAATAATAGTAGAAATTTAGGATGGATTTATAGTGATTTAGGTATGACCTACTTAGACCTAGGTCTATTGAGAAAAGCAAAATCTTACTTGCTTAAATCACTCGATGTTAGATTGAAAACATTTGACAAGCACCACTCAGATGTCGCTAACTCACTCTATAAGCTCGGTGTATTCTCTTTGAAAAACGGGCAAAACAACGAAGCGTTAGACTACTTTCTTGAATATTTAAAATGCATAAAAGAACCATTAGATTTTGCTGATGCCTACAATTATATCGGCGTTATATTTGACAACATAAATAAATTGGATTCATCTGAATATTACTATCATCTTGCTGAAAAAATTTATTTAAATGCAAGTAATTATGACACATCTGGACTTGCTTGGATTTATCACAACTTAGGTGTGCATTATGCTATGAATAAGGATTTTTCGGCTGCAAAATCAAACTTGTTGCATTCCCTCAATTTAAGGAAAAAAGCATTTGGGTTATTCCACGAAGACATGCCAAGCAACTATTTAGCGATGTGCAGTCTGTACATAATGACTGGCGAAATTGAGGATTCAAAAAAATTTCTTGACACAGCATCTCTTATAATCGATGCTTTTGGCTTTGAATTAAATTCGTCAAACATTCTTCCACGAATGATTATGTTAGAGAATATGTCTGAAATCATGAAATATGAAGTTGAACATAATATTGATATTGCCATACCGCTTGATTTGTTGAATAAAATATCTAATAAACTCAAAGAAATCAATTTACATATTTCAGAAAATAACGATTTTAACAATTTCAGTACTGAACTTATCTCTTCACGAAGTAAAACTTTTTTTAACTTGATAGCCAGCTTTAGCCGAAGAGAGAAGATTTCTTCAGTAAGGGATAATTACAGTTTTTATTTCAATGAATCCTCAAAATCATCTCTTTTGATTCAGTCTTTGCAAGAAACCGACGCCCTCGCCTTCGCCAACATCCCCGACAGCCTCCTCCAAAAAGAACACGACCTCCGCATAGACATCACTTGGCGGGAAAAGCAGCGCCAAGAAAAACTCAACAGCGGCCTCGAAGAAACCGATACCACCGTGCTGCGCATCTCCAGCATCCTCTTCGACCTGCGCCAGGAATACGAGGCCCTCAAAACCCGCTTCGAGCAGGAATACCCCGAATACTACCGCTTAAAATACGACTTATCTACCACCAGCCTTGCCTATGTGCAGGATACCCTTCTTTCCCCCACCCAAACCCTCCTCGAATACTTCGTCGGCGATTCTTCCATCTTCATCTTCACCGTAGGCGAGGGCAGGTACGACGTGGTAGAGATCAAAAAAGACTCGCTTGAACATTGGGTGAAACAGTTGCAGGGTGGCCTGTACGGTTATTTTGCCCAAAAGCCCTCCGAACGTACAGACGAACTGTACCGCCAAACCATGCGGCTGTACATCGAGGCCGCACAGCGGCTTTATGCCATGCTCATTGCACCAGTACAAGCCCAATTGACCGAGGAAACCATCATCGTCCCCGACGGCGTGCTCGGCTACGTGCCCTTCGAGGCACTGCTAAAGGCCAAGCCTACGCAGGCCTCCAATTTTGCCACTTATCCTTTCCTCGTCAAAGACCACCGCATCTCCTACTGCTACTCCGCCACCCTGCTGCGGGAAATGAAGGAAAAACGTCACAAGCAGCCGCCCACCAAGCCCTTCGTCGCCTTCGCCCCCTTCTACGAGGGCAGCTACGAAAAGGCCGAAAGCACCGTGGACGTCCGATTCGACACCCTCGCCGATGGCCGGGACACGGTCATCGTTGACGATGTAGTCACCCGAAAGGAGTTCAAGTCCCTGCCCGCCAGCGGCGAGGAAACCGCCACGGCAGCTAAGCTCTGGCGTGGCGACTACTTCCTCAACAGCGACGCCACCGAACAGCGCTTCAACGAGGTGGCGGGCGACTACCGCATCGTACACCTCAGCACCCACGGCATCGCCGATGCACGGGTGGGCGACTATTCCTACCTCGCCTTTGCGGAGCAAAAAGACAGCATCGAGAACGAGTTCCTCTACGTGCGTGACCTCTACAACACCCAGCTCAACGCCGACCTCGTCGTGCTCTCCGCCTGTGAGACCGCCCAGGGCGAGCTGCAACGGGGCGAGGGCATCATCAGCCTGGCCCGTGCCTTCGCCTACGCCGGGGCCAAGAGCATCGTCACCACCCTCTGGACCGTGGACGACTCGGCCTCCAAGGACCTCACCAAGGAGTTTTACCTGCAACTGAAAAAGGGGAAAACAAAGGACGCCGCCCTGCAAGCGGCCAAGTTGAAACTGGTGAACGGAAAGGACGCCAAGCGGCAGCACCCGTTCTTCTGGGCGGGGTTCATTGGGGTGGGGGATATGAGTGCGGTGAAATAGAAACCTTCCGAGGTTTAAAAACGGGGCAATTCCAACAAAAAGGAGTTGCCCCGTTTTTTTTTCTAAAAAAATCAAATGCCGTGGGTACCACCTTTCCAAAAGCTGCATAAACAGTTCGAAAGCAAACAACAACAACAGCTTGCTTTTAAAATCAACAACCAATTTTTCTTCACCACAAAATTTAATTTATCATGAAAACTTTGTCTTTTTTCCTTGCATGTTTGATTTTCGTTTCTACCTCCATGCAAGCCGCTGTCAACGGTCGCCAACTTTCCAACCTGAACAATGAGCCAGCCAACCCGGATGCCTTTGTCGAAATGCCAGTACAATTAACGCAGGAAGACATTACCCTTCTGATAGATGGTCGTGAGTTCACGCTTCGTGCAGGTACAGCCATCGTTTTTGAAGCAGCACAGACCTACAATGCCAAAAACCTCAATGTTGGCCAAACCGTCACCGTCCGGGTCAAGTACAATGTCGTTGTGAGCAAGCAGACCTTGATTCCGGCTGGCGCTATCGGCATGGCCACCATCTCCGAGATACGCAAGCCCAAAGGCTTTGGCCGGGGCGGAAAAATGGAAATCCAAGTACAAAACGTGCAAGCCGTGGATGGCCAACAAGTGCAGGTAAGCGGCATCCCGATGACCTACGAGGGCGAAAACAAAAAGGGCACGGCATGGAGTGTCGGTATCGTCGCTGGGCTTTTCACCTATGGCGTGGGGCTTTTGGCGGGGTTCATCTTCAAGGGCAAGGATGCTGAACTGAGGGCTGGCACCACGATGAACGCCGCTGTTGCTTCGGATACGGAAGTGGAATCGCAATAAGGACAATTTCTTGAAAAAATCAACAGCCGGGTGGAGTCATTTCCGCTCGGCTGTTGTACTTTGTGGCTTTGTTTAACCTTTAAAATCAGGGAATTATGCGCTTTTCGAGTTTGCTTTTTTGCTTTTTGCTTTTTGGTGCGGTGGCGGCTGTAGGGCAGGTTGATACTGTTGCTTACACGATGCAGGATACGGTGGTGGCGAGGAGGTTGATGGAGGAGGTGAAAAGCCTGATTGGTAAAAGACAATTGGACGAGGCGCTGGAAAAGGCGATGGTGGCGGAGCGGATTTACGGACAGACGATTGGTGTGGAATGCAGAGAGATAGCAGATATGGAAATGGCGTCAAATGTTTGGCATCAGATAAAGCGATTGAATTTTCAAACGTCCGCTAAAACCGTCGCCGATGTAGCCACACTATATGATATTGAAACTCATTGAATATTGTCAAAAGGCAATTGAATGCCATCAAAAGGCACTGGGAATCCGCCTGAAAGCCTTGGAGCCGGAACACCTTGATGTGGCTGCTTCCTACAACAACCTAGGAAATTCATTTGACAATAAAGGCGAGTACGACAAGGCGATTGAATGCCATCAAAAGGCACTGGAAATCCGCCTGAAAGCCCTAGGGGCAGAACATCGGAATGTGGCAACTTCCTACAACAATATGGGAAGTTCATTTAGGGGTAAAGGCGAATACGATAAAGCGATTGAATACTATCAAAAGGCCCTAGAAATCCGCCTGAAAGTCTATGGACCGGAACACCCCAATGTGGCTGCTTCCTACAATAACCTGGGAGTCTCATTTAGCGACAAAGGCGATTACAACAAGGCAGTTGAATACTTTCAAAAAGCCTTGGAAGTCTGGCTGAAAGCCCTAGGGCCGGAACACCCCGATGTAGCAAGTTCCTACAATAACCTGGGAAGCTCTTTTAACGACAAAGGCGAGAACGACAAGGCGGTTGAGTGTCATCAAAATGCACTAGAAATCTGGTTGAAAGCCCTGGGGCCGGAACATCCCGATGTGGCATTGTCGTACAACAACCTAGGTGTCTCGTTTGACGGCAAAGGCGAGTACAGCAAGGCGATTGTATACTATCAAAATGCACTAGAAATCCGCCTGAAAGCCCTAGGGTCAGAACACCCTGATGTGGCATCTTCCCACCTTAACCTTGGAAACTCATTTGGCAATAGAGCCGAGTACGACAAGGCGGTTGAACACCAGCAAAAAGCCTTGGAAATCTGGTTAAAAACCTTGGGGCCTAGACACCCTGATGTAACATTGTCATATAACAATCTGGGTGACTCGTTTAAAAACAAAGGCGAGTACGACAAGGCAATATTGCTATATGAGCAAGGATTAGCTTCTTGCAGCTATGGACAGGGAGATTTCTCAAAAGTCAACTCCTTCGAAAAACTGCTTTATGCCATTAAAGGACTTAACCACACCCTCCAAACCCAATACCACCAATCCCCCGCCCCCGAACTCCTCTCCCAGTTTTACTCCTACGCTCTCCAGTCCATCGCAGCCCTTGACTACCAGCAGGCCTCCCTAAGCGGGGAAGGCTCCAAGGCTTTCTGGCAGGGGAAAAACTATCCCATTTACGAACAAGCCATTAGTGTCTCCCTCCTAAAAGCCAAAGTGGACAACGACGAGACCCTCCACCGCACCCCCTTCACCTACGCCGAAAAATCCAAATCTTCCCTCCTTCAGTCTCAAATCAAAGAAACCGACGCCCTCGCCTTCTCCGGCATCCCCGACAGCCTGCTCCAGTGGGAACACGACCTTCGCATAGACCTCACTTGGCGGGAAAAGCAGCGCCAAGAAAAGCTCAACAGTGGCCTCGAAGAAACGGACACCACCGTGCTGCGTATCTCCAGCATCCTCTTCGACCTGCGGCAGGCATACGACGCCTTGAAAGCTCGCTTCGAAAAGGACTACCCCGAATACTACCGCCTCAAATACGACCTCTCCACCGCCAGCCTCGCCTACGTGCAGGACACCCTCCTCTCTCCCAACCAAACCCTCCTCGAATACTTCGTCGGCGACAGCAGCATCTTCATCTTCACCGTCGGCAAGGGCAAGTACGACGTAGTGGAGGTCAAAAAGGACTTCCCGCTGGAAGACTGGGTGAAGCAGTTGCAGCATGGTCTATATGGATACTACTGCTTGAAGCAATCGGAAGAAAAGATAAAATCTATGAGCAGACCGTGCTGGAATATGCCGACATCGCCACAAAGCTCTACGAGAAGCTCATCGCTCCGGTACAAGACAGGCTCACCGAAGACCTTATCATCATACCGGATGGGGCGCTGGGCTACGTGCCTTTCGAGGCATTGTTGAAAGCAGCCCCTGCACAGCCCAGCAACTTTAACACCTATCCTTTTCTGCTCAAAGACCACAATATCAGCTACTGCTACTCCGCCACGCTGCTGCGGGAAATGAAGGAAAAGCAGCACAAACGGCAGCCCACGAAATCGCTGGTGGCCTTTGCACCGTTCTTCGAGGGCGGCTACGAGAAAGCCGAAAGCAGCGTCAATATCGAGTTCGACACCCTCGCCAATGGGCAGGACACGGTCATCGTCAGCGAGGTAGTGACCCGAAAGGAGTTCAAATCATTGCCTGCCAGCGGCGAGGAAACCGCCACGGCTGCCAAGCTGTGGAAGGGCGACTACTTTCTCAACAGCGATGCCACCGAGCAGCGCTTCAACGAGGTGTCGGGCGACTACCGCATCGTACACCTCAGCACCCACGGCATCGCCGACGCAAGGGTGGGTGACTACTCCTACCTCGCCTTTGCGGAGCAAAAGGACAGCATCGAGAATGAACTGCTCTACGTCAGAGACCTTTACAACCTGCAACTGAACGCTGACCTCGTGGTGCTTTCCGCATGCGAGACGGCGCAAGGAGAATTGCAACGTGGCGAGGGCATCATCAGCCTTGCCCGTGCCTTCGCCTACGCAGGGGCAAAGAGCATTGTGACCACGCTCTGGGTGGTGGACGACTCGGCCTCGAAGGATTTGATGAAGGAATTTTACCTGCAACTCCGAAAAAAAGACATGACCAAGGATGAAGCCTTGCGCAATGCCAAGCGCTCGCTGATGAAAAAACAGCCGTCGAAAATGCACCCGTTTTTTTGGGCGGGGTTTATCCCGGTGGGAGATATGGGGGCGATTAAATAAACAGGAGCGGGCATCCAAGCAGTGTTGGGGCAATTTCCGGTAGGCGGGGATTGCCCCAATTTTTTTTGAAAAAAAATTCATGTTTGGTGGGCACCTAATTTAACAGAATTGCACAAACTATATGAAAGGTCAGTTTAGCTGCCAGCATATTGGGCCTTTTAATTCACCAATCATCTTTTAATCTAAATCATCAATCATGGCACGAGCACTAAATTGTAAACATTGCGGTAGCGGTAACATGGAAGCAACAAATCGCAAAGACATTTACCTCTGCAAGAAATGTGGGCAAACAACATCAGACACAATACACCCTGCTGCAAAAATAGCCATCCGTGCAGTAGTTGGCTCGGCATTGACCATGCTGACGTTTGGTTTTTTGCCGGAAGAAATTCAAGACGCCATATTGGATGGCGCTGAGGACTTAATGTGATTTATTTACCAAAGGTGGCGCACAGCATTTATACAAATAATTAAGTGATTGTTGCGCCACCTTTTACTTTTTCAGCCATGCAAACCATCCTCCTAAACATCATCCATCCCTCCGGGGAATACCATGCGCCAGTTCAGGTTCCCCTGGATTTCACCGTTGCGCAATTGTTGCAGCACCTTACGGAACAAGCCTATATCGCTCCCGGCGCTTATCATTTGGTGGCAAGGGGCACAGTATTGCTTTCTTCCCAATCCATTGGGCGGTGCCAGTTGCATCAAAGCGAAGCGGTAAGGATAATCCATGAACCCATACGCCCACATTTCGAGGGCGGCAGGGGCAAGGGCAGAGTGTTGCAAAACACCATGAACCAATATGCTGCCGAGCAACAGCAGCCAGCACCACCTCCGCCAAAACCTGCCAAGAAGGGCCTATTGGCTTGGCTGTTTTCTTAAACATTAATATCATGGAAAATCTACTTCAAACCTTCGCCGCCGATTGGACCTGGTTACATGCGACATGTGTAGCAGCAGGCGCACTTATCGTCTGGCTGCTTGCCCGCTGGAAGTCGGTGACGGAAATCAAGGTATTGAAATCCGAGCTTGCAACCCGCAACGTCAGCCTGTTTGAAAAAATGGTAGCACTCGACGAAAAGCAGCGGCAAATCGTACGCAACCTGAACGACTCCCTTCGCCGGATGCTCGAAGCCGCCGCTGCCGGGGATGCCACCAATACCCGCAAATACAGGGAAGAAGTGTCGAACGCCTTCTTGCTCGACCTAATCGGTTCCTACTACCACTACGCCGGGCTGGGCAGGTGGGTCTATCAGGACAACAAAGCAGAACTGATGGATGACGAACTCATGCCCTTCCTCGAAACTTCGGCAGCGCTGCTCCGCCAACTGAACGACGAGGCATTGCTGAAACTCACCGGCAGCAAGCCGCTCCAAGTACAAGATTTTGATTTCCAGTTCGCCATCCGCTATATCCAGCGGCACAGTCCTTTCTGGCACTGGCAGCGGAGACGTGACCTGGACAAAACGGTGAAGACGTTATTTGGATGACCCGGCAATGTGCCGGGTCTTTTTTTTTGAAAATAAATCAAAAGGAGTGGGTACCACTTTTTCATAAGCTGCATAAAGTAGCTATAAAACATATTTTCAAACCTTTTCAACTTCATAAAAATGAAAAATTCAATCTTCTTCCGCCTCATTGCAGCAATCGTTATCATGCTTGGCTTTTCGGCATGTTTCCAAGATTCCATCCAGGACGTATTGCCTGCCCAGCACAGCACCAATGGTTTCGTCGACGCCACAAACACGGACGTTGAAAAATACATCCCGGCCAAAGGGCAACGTGTGGCAGGCCGCTACATCGTTCAATTGACCAATGAAACGATGATGCCCGGTTCGCTCTTGGATACCCTATCGAAAACCAACCGGGAGGCCTTGGCCAAATCTTCCGAAAAAAGGCTGACCGAGCGGAGCCAGCAAATGGACGGGCTGTTCAAGGAATGGGGGATCGGCAAGGATAAAATACTGCACGTCTATACGGAAGCAATCAGTGGGTTTTCTGCCGACTTGACCGAAGACGAGGTAAGCAAATTGCTCGCCGACAAAAGGGTGCTATCGTTGACCGAAGACCATTTGGTGGAATTGGAAATGCCCAAATTCGAGGCGGTTGGGATGCCAAAAACCCAAACCACGCCCTGCGGGATTACACGCCACAACGGTCCAAGCACTGGTCCTTCCTCTAAGTGGATTTGGATAGTTGACAGCGGCATTTCCCAACATTCAGACCTGAACGTCGTCACCAATAGCACTTTCGCCAAGAGTTTCATCGGTGGCACCCCTTTCGACGATTGCGTGGGACATGGCACCCACGTGGCAGGCACCGCAGCAGCAAAAAACAACTCGATGGGGGTCGTCGGCATGTCGGCGGGTGCTTCGGTCGTGCCGGTGCGGGTGCTAAACTGCAGCAACCAAGGTACACTTGCCAATATAATCGCCGGTATCAACCACGTGGCGCTCTACGACGAGGCGGGCGACGTGTGCAACCTCAGCCTTGGTAACTTTTACGGAAGCGGTTGCTCGACGAATTCGCCCTTCAAGAATGCCATCAATAACCTTGCGGCATCCGGCACCTGGGTCGTCATCGCTGCCGGGAACGATGGTGCAAATGCTGCCAACTTCGAACCCGGCTGCCTCAACGGCACCCGGATATTGACAGTGGCCAATATGGACTGCAGCAACAATTGGAATTGGGGCTCCAATTTCGGCATTGGCCCCATCGATTGGATTGCCGTGGGCACCAACGTCCTTTCCACCTGGCCTGGCAATCAATACAACTATTTGACGGGCACTTCCATGTCGGCCCCCCATGTTGCGGGAATCGTCCATGCAAGGCAATCGAATCCGGTGCAATGCGGCTGGGTTTACAGATACAATGTGGGTTACAAGGTGGCCTGTCGGTAAACGAACGACATCCCTTAGCGTTCCTGCAAGCCGCCAATTGGCGATTGTTCATTTTTCTTTCAAAAAATCAGCAGCCGGGTGGAGTCATTTCCGCCCGGCTTTTGTATTTTGGGCCTTTGTTGAACCTTTAAAATATTAGTCGCATGAGATTTTCTTTTTTTTCTGCTTAAATTAGCTCTAATTGGGGTTGGGGTTCTGTTAAGCTTTAGCGCAAGAAGTCAAGAGGATTTGGTAGTAATTAAATACGGGGCAGTCGACACAATGGAGATTGTGAAATCGTATATCGAGTCTTTAGATTTATATGAAAAAAGAAATTACCAAGAAGGTGCCAAGAAGCTTCAATTAGCAAAAATCTATACCAGTCAAGTCAATATAAGAATGACTCATTATACATTGAATTAATAGACTTGTATGCAAGATGTTGTTTTTTTTCGAGAAATATTGAAAGTGCAATTGACAACTTCAAAGAATACGCAGTAATTTCAAAAAAATATTATGGTCCGAACCACATAAATATTGCATACTCACATAAGTCATTAGGGAATTGCTACTTCTCTAAAGGGGAATATACGGAAGCGGAAAAGGAATATAAACAGGCAATAAATATGTACCTAAAAACAAATACAAACAAAAATGACCTATCATCTATTTACAACCTGTTGGGCAAGATGAATTCAAACATAGGAATTCTTGATAGCGCTGTTAAAAATTTTAACCTATCAATTCAATATTGTGAACAAGCTTACTCACCTACTTCACCTAACTGCATACGCTTCAAATTAGGACTAGCAAAAGCTTATTCAGATTTTGAAAAATTGTCAGAGGCTAATATGATTTACCGAACTATCATTGCCCAAGCCGAAAGAGAAGACTTGAATACGTTAGATTTTGCAGGTGTTTATACTGGTTGGGCTCGAAATTTACTAGACATGGGATTTCCTGATTCTTCAATCCATCTGCTAGATAAAGCTCTATCTATTCAATATCAATTATTTGGCAAAGAAATCACTGAAATGGGCCACACATACGCTTTAATGGGCTTATGCTATTCAGAAAAATCGAATTTCGAGAATGCATTAATATTCCATCGCAAATCATTAGAAAATCGAGCGCGCTTCGAAGGAAAAAAATCTATAAATTATGCAATGAGTCAAGAAAATATTGGTAGCGTATATTATTATTTAGGCAATTTTTCTAAGGCATTAGAACATTACTATATTTCTTTAGAAATTCAAGAAAAAACCTATGCAATTGATAATCCAGATTTTGCAAAAACCATCAATAATATAGGTGAAGCTTTATATGCTTCAGGAAAAGTTGATGAATCAATAAAATTTCATAACAGAGCCCTGCAAATTAGGCTCAAAAAATTAGGCAAAGACAATCTTGAAACTGCACAATCGTTGAATAATTTGGGTAAATGCCATACAAAAAAAGGCTTGTATGCTGATGCAATAATGTATTTGAAAGAAGCTGAAGAGATAGCTGAAATCAACTTCGGCCCGACACACCCGGATGTGTCCAAATATTTAAATAGCTTGGGTAATTGCTATAAGGATATGGGAGAATATATTGAGGCTACTGTTTATTTTGAAAGAGCTTTAAATATACTAAGAAATAATTATTCTGACCTCCACTTAAATACTGTGATAGCGATGTGCAATCTAGCAAAATTAGAGGCAATAACAGGTAATAACATTGGTGCTTTCGCAAAAATTGATAGCCTTTACAATAATATTTGTGTTAATAATAATTTTAATAAATATAATTACGAAATGATTTTACCCATTTTGGAAGCCCGTACTATATTTTTGAGAACTAGGACAGAAAGATTGGTGGGAAATACAAAAGAAGACGACGAAATTGAGTTGTTAAATGTTTTGTTGAAAAGGAAAAATATTTTAAAAAATCAACTAAATTCATTGAATGATATGGCAAGAATAGTTAAAACAAAGGAGTTGGCTGCTGTATCGGAAGAAATTATAGGTGTTTTGCATAAAAAGAATCGCAAGGACATAGGATTATGCCTTGATATTTCCGAGAATATTAAAGCCGAACTTTTATCGAAAGCTATGAGAGAATCCAATGCACTTTTATTTGCTAAGATACCAGATTTTATATTACAAAAGGAAAAAACATGAGGATAGATATTACATACTATGAAAAACAGCGCCAAGAAAAACTAAACAGCGGCCTCGAAGAAACGGATACTACCGTGCTGCGTATCTCCAGCATCCTCTTCGACCTGCGGCAAGAATACGAGGCCCTCAAAACCCGCTTCGAGCAGGAATACCCCGACTACTACCGCCTCAAATACGACCTCACCACCGCCAGCCTCGCCTACGTGCAGGACACCCTACTATCCCCCACCCAAACCCTCCTAGAATACTTCGTCGGGGACTCCTCCATCTTCATTTTCACCGTCGGCAAGGGCAGGTACGACGTGGTGGAGGTCAAAAAAGACTCGCTTGAACATTGGGTGAAACAGTTGCAGGGTGGCCTGTACGGTTATTTTGCCCAAAAGCCCTCCGAACGTACGGACGAACTGTACCGCCAAACCATGCGGCAGTACATCGAGGCGGCACAGCGGCTTTATGCCATGCTCATTGCACCAGTACAAGCCCAATTGACCGAAGAAACCATCATCGTCCCCGACGGCGTGCTCGGTTACGTGCCCTTCGAGGCTTTGCTAAAGGCAAAGCCCACGCAGGCCACCAATTTTGCAACCTATCCGTTTTTTGTCAAAGACCATAAAGTTTCCTACTGCTACTCCGCCACCCTGCTGCGGGAAATGAAGGAAAAACGTCACAAGCAGCCGCCCACCAAGCCCTTCGTCGCATTCGCACCCTTCTACGAGGGCAGCTACGAAAAGGCCGAAAGCACCGTGGACGTCCGCTTCGACACCCTCGCCGATGGGCGGGACACGGTCATCGTTGACGATGTAGTCACCCGAAAGGAGTTCAAGTCCCTGCCTGCCAGCGGCGAAGAAACCGCCACTGCCGCCAAGCTATGGAAGGGCGACTACTTCCTCAACGCCGACGCCACCGAGCAGCGCTTCTACGATCTGGCAGGCGGCTACCGCATCGTACACCTCAGCACCCACGGCATCGCCGACGCACGGGTGGGCGACTACTCCTACCTCGCCTTTGCGGAGCAAAAGGACAGCATCGAAAATGAATTCCTCTACGTGCGTGACCTCTACAACACCCAGCTCAACGCCGACCTCGTCGTGCTATCCGCCTGCGAGACCGCCCAGGGCGAACTGCAACGGGGAGAGGGCATCATCAGCCTGGCCCGTGCCTTCGCCTACGCTGGGGCCAAGAGCATCGTGACCACGCTCTGGGTGGTGGACGACTCGGCCTCGAAGGACCTCACCAAGGCGTTTTACCTGCAACTGAAAAAGGGGAAAACAAAGGACGCCGCCCTGCAAGCGGCCAAGCTGAAACTGGTGAACGGCAAGGACGCCAAACGCCAGCACCCGTTCTTCTGGGCGGGGTTCATTGGCGTGGGGGATATGAGTGCTGTGAAGTGATTACTGCTCCAGTATTAAAGGTGGCATCTTTTCTCCTTTGGATACTCGCATTTAAAATTGATGTACAAAATTTGGCCTATAGCAGTCTCCGTTGAGGGAGGGGTTATCAACAGTAAATGCGTTCATCTACAAAAGGGAAAAAGGTGTCGTCATCTTATTACGGCATTACTTAATGGCATTGAAACCAGCCAACAACTTCGCCGCATCCACTTGTCTTGGGTGCTGGTTCTTCGCATCGGCCAATTCTTCAACCAGTTTCAGGAACTGAGCACTATTGTTGGGGCCTTGTGCAAGGTAGGACAGCGCCAAATACCACTGCGCCGAAAGGAAATCCGGGGCGAATTCATTGTCGGCCACCGCCTTGAATTCCGTGGCCGCCTGCCCATAGCGCTTCAAGTTGAAAAGCGCATGTCCCCGTAGGTAGCGCACTTGGCTCTCGTTACCCGCTTCTTTTTTTGCGAGCAGTTCGATTGTCTTAGCATACTGCTTGGCATCGAATGCCTCCGCCGCCAATTCAAAAACCGATTTTTCGCTCCCCGCACCTTTCAGGCCACTGGAAAAATCGGCCACGTCGTAGTTGTCGTTTGCCAATGCGAGGTAGCGGCTATTTTGCTGGACGGGCGGCTTATCATTCTTGGGATTTGTCGCAGGTGCCTGAGGTTCGGTGCCTGTGCCCTTTTCTTCATCCGTGGCAACTGGCACATTAGGCTGTGGTTGTGGGGTGGTCGGAGCAGCAGGGGTATCCACAGGCCAGTTGTTGGGTTGGACTGCTGCTTCTTTCGGTTGCATGAAATACCACAGCCCCGAAAACACCAAAATGGCCAAACCCAAGAAAGGCAGCCATTTTTTCCAGGAAAAACCATGATTCGGAGGGGACGCTGGCGCATCATAGGGGTTCGGTGGCGGATTGTCCTTCCACTTCCCCAATTTGGCTTTCAGGTCTTTTTCCAGCAGCAGTTCCATCGCATCGTGTTCCAGCCGCCGCATGGACACTTCGATGGCAAGCTCCTCGTCCTTGGCCATTTCCTGCTCAAACAGGACGGTCTCGTCCGGCTTCAACTGCCCGGTCAGGTATGCCTCTATTTTTTCGGTATGTTGATGTTTAGCCATCGTTCCTCCATTGATTTAAAGCCTGCTTTAAAAAAGGGTGCTTCTCGAACACCGCCCGCAGGTACTCCCGGCAGCGGTACGATTGTTTCTTCGCCATTTCCGGGCTGCTGAAACCCAACAATTCGGCCACCTCCTTTAGGGCATAGTCCAGCTTGTAGTAGCGGAGCAGTTCCTGGCAGCGGGCATCCAGTTTCGCAATGGCCGTTTCCAGCAGGTCACGCAGTTCGCCATCGAAGACCTGTGCCTCCACGCCTTCCACTTCGCCTTCGTGGTGTTCGGGCTTCAACTCGGAGACCGGGTCTTTTTTGCGGCGATAAGTGACCCAATGCCATTTGGCGATGGCGTAAAAATAGGTGCGAAGACTGCTCTTCCCATCGAACCGCCCTTGACGGAGGTTCCGATCCAGTATCACCAGCGACTCCTGAAATACGTCTTCGCCGTCCTCGGTACTGCCCCCATGCTCCATGACGTATCGCAACACCCAGCCCTGCAAGTTGTCCTCGTTGCTGAACTGGTACAGCGCCCAGTCCCGTTTCCGGGAATCGCCGCTTTGTATGGCCTCGATGAGTTGTTGTTCGGAATACTTCATTGGTTTAGTGCAGGAATCTGAAATTTGGTGCCCACTTGGCGGTCAAATTTAGGAAAAAAAATTTATTTCTTTCAAACGCTGCACATCAGGCGGGAGCTTTCACTTGGGCAAATCCAACCGTGGAAGGGTGAAATCCTTTATGCTTTTCAGAGAACACCGACCATTTTTACTTTGGAGCGCCAGGTTTTTGTCCACTTGAAATTGCTGTTGGCCTTTGGCTATTGTATTGGCCTTTGGCCATAAGCAAATGGCCAAAAACTAACGGCCAGAAGTATAATGTTGAGGAGGCTTGTTCGGACAACCTTCGGCGATGCCCATAAACGACGAAAGCCGCCACTTTGCAGTGACGGCTTTCTTTTCGTGGAGATAATCGGAGTCGAACCGATGACCTCTTGCATGCCATGCAAGCGCTCTAGCCAGCTGAGCTATACCCCCTTTTTGAATATTGCGACGACCCGTTTGTCGTTTGCGGCTGCGAAATTACAAGTTTTCTGGAAAAACAAAACGGTAGGTTGAAAAAAATCCGATGTGACCCGATTTTTTCGGGTTGCTGTTCCTCCGAACCCTCCTCACGCTTCTGGCTGCGGTGGCCGCTCTTCCTGCCCCTTCGGCAGCTTGCCTGCATTTTTCAGCATGATGAAGATGACCCACTCCAATTGGCCGTTCACGCTGCGGAAGTCCTCAGCGGCCCATCGCTCCAGTGCAGCGTACAGGTCATCCTCTATTCGCAAGACGAATTTCTTCTTGGCCATTTTCTCTAAAGGCAAAGTCCGTGGCCCAACGGAGTGTCGAGCCACGGAGCTTGTGCAGAATCAGTAAGTTAAAGGCTCCAGCGTGTTTTGTCAGTTTTAAATCCGTGAATGTAATTTGACAGCAAAATAATATCTAATTGATGATGCAAAGATAGTTTTATGATATTGAAATGATGTCATTTTTGATTTTTTATTTGAAAAAGTTTTCAACACCTCCTTCTGAGGGGCAAACCGATTGGCGTTGACAGCCTAACCTTTTTGCCAAAATCCCGTTAATGAGTGCCTAACAACCAGTCGGATAAGCCATCTGAAACCGGTGAACCGATTATCTTTGCGAATCAAAAAAATCATAATATGAGATTGTTTGCACTACTAGCATTTGCGGTCTTTTTGACCGCTTGCGGCAACAACGAATCACAGCCGCACCAGTCCCAATCCCCTTCGGGCGGGCATCCGCAGTACAGCGACACGTACTTGGAAAATAAGAAAAGGAAGGAGCAGGCTGAAAAGCCGAACATCACCGTGCGGGTACAGGGCCTACAGGGCGGGGCTTTTGCGAAGCTCATTGGCAGCTTCGAAGGGCAGAACTACCTTGCCGACTCGGCCATGATTGACCCGAACGGCCAGATGGTGTTCCAAAAAGGAGAGGCCTATTTCCCAGGCCTTTTGTACCTCCTACTCCCCGGCGACCTGAACATCCAGGTGTTGGTGGACCTCGACCAGGCTTTTACGATGAACACAACGCTCAACAACCTGGTGGGCGACATGAAGGTGGAGGGCAGCGTGGACAACCAACTGCTGTACGAGTCCCTCAAATTTGATGAACAACAGCGCCCAAAGGTGCAGGCCGCAGCCACGTCGTTGGTGAGGTTCAAGCCCGGCACGCCCGAGTACAAGCAAGGCAAGGAGCAACAGGACAAACTCGTGGAAGAGCGCAGGCTGTATTTGGACAAACTGTTCAAGGAGAACCCAACTTCGCTTTTCACTTCCTTCAAACGGGCGGGCCAAAACCCCGACCTCCGGGACTGCTACAAGCCGGATGGAACGATGGACACCCTCCGCTATTCCTATTTTTATCGCAACCGCTTCTGGGACGGCATGGACTTCAACGATGAGCGCCTGCTCTACACGCCAGTGGTATCGAAAATGCTGGAGCGCTATATCACCGAACTGACGCCGCAGCACCCGGACTCAGTGGTGAAATATTCCATCTCGCTGGTGGATAGGGTAGTGACCAAGCCCGAGTTCTTCAAGTACTTCGCCAACTGGATTGTGCTGAAATACGACCCGAAAGAGTCCACGCTGATGGACCCGCAGGCTGTTTACGTGAACATGATAGAGCGTTATTTTACCTACGATAAGGCTGTTTGGTCGGACTCGGCGGAGGTGTTCGCCCTACAACAAAGGGCCTACGAAATGACGGCGAGCCTGATGGGCAAGAAGGCTGTCAACGTGCAAGTACCCGGCCTTGACGGCAAGCCCCATGCGCTTTATGACATGAAGTCGCCCTATATCGTAGTCTATATGTGGAATCCCGAATGCGAGCATTGCGCCGAGCAAACACCCAAGCTGGCTCAGATGTACCAGCAAATAAAAGCCCAAGGTGTTGATGTTTACAGCATCGCCGTAAATTCAGAGGATGCCAAGGTGAGGGACGCCGTCAAGAAGTACAATATGCCCTGGCTGAACGTGTTCGACCCCACGAACAAGAGCATCTACCCCAATTTTTACGTGGACAACACGCCGGAGGTCTATGTGCTAAGCCCAGACCGCACCATCATCGCCAAGAACCTGCACGTTGACCAGATTATGACGATGGTGGAGCGGGACAAGGCTAGCAGGAAGTAAAACAATTGGGTAATTTTAGTCCTTGTTAGGGGTTTTCACCCCAATGAAAATGACGACGGCGGCACGTACATGCCGCTGTCGTCATTTTCATTGGGGTGCGACGGCTTTAAAACAGTTTCTTAGCGCTGCAAACCTTTGATAGCTTAGAAAAAAGCTTGCCTCGCCTGTTTTGCAAGGTAAAAAGATGATAAAAATCAAACGCCCCTTGGCGAAAAATCACAAGAATGGAGAAGCGGAAGCGGTTAGTTTTGCACGTGTTGTACTTTTGACAGCAAGCCCAAAAGGCCGTTTTGTGCAAATCTAAAATTCAAGCAATGAAACGAACCATCCTTCCCCTGCTTTGCCTGCTGGCCATTTTTTTCATCCCTTCCAACGCTGCTGCGCAAACGGATTATACCTATAAAAACAAATCGCTGCCCATTGAAACCCGTGTGCAGGACCTCCTCGGCCGCATGACCCTGGAGGAAAAAGCGGGGCAACTCAACCAACTAAGCGGTGGTGTGCTAACCGGCCCGCAGGCTGCCAACGACCCGGGTCAAAAGGACAAACTGGTGCAGCTCCGAGCGGGCAAGGTAGGTTCCTTGCTCAATGTGCTGGGTGCCCAACAGACCTGTGCTGTGCAGAAAATAGCCGTGGAGGAAAGCCGCCTTGGCATCCCGCTGCTCTTCGCCTACGACGTGATTCATGGGTATAAAACCATCTTCCCCATCCCATTGGCCGAAGCCTGCACTTGGGAACCTGCCATGGCCGAAAAAGCTGCATCCATCGCTGCCAAAGAGGCTTCCTCGGCGGGCCTGCACTGGACCTTCGCCCCGATGATGGACCTCACCCGTGACCCCCGTTGGGGCCGTGTAATGGAAGGCAGCGGCGAAGACCCGCTTATCAACAGCGTGTTCGCTGCTGCAAGGGTGCGGGGCTTTCAGGGCAATTTCGACAACCAGCACCTGCTGGCTTGCGTGAAGCATTTTGGGGGGGCATACGGCGCCTCCGAAGCGGGCAAAGAGTACAACACGGTGGACGTTTCCCGCTACGCTTTTTGGAACACCTACGCACCACCTTACAAGGCCGCCGTGGACGCCGGGGCCGCCACCTTGATGAACGGCTTCAACATCTTTGACGGGATACCGTCCAGTTCCAACAAATTCCTCGTAACCGACGTGCTGAAGAACCGCTGGGGCTTCAAGGGATTCCTCGTATCGGACTGGGCTTCCTTCAGGGAAATCATTACCCACGGCCAAGCCGAGGACAGGGCCGAAGCCGCCATGAAGGCCATCCTCGCAGGCTCGGAAATGGACATGGAATCACGGGTCATCATCGAAAACCTGCCGCAGCTGGTGAAGGATGGCAAGGTGCCACTGAGCATGGTGGACGCCGCCGTTTCAAAAATCCTCTACTGGAAGTTCAAGCTGGGGCTTTTCGACGACCCATATAGTTATTGCGATGAAAAAAAGGAGGCGGCCACCCTCATGGCCCCTGCCCACCTCGACGCTGCCCGTGACGCCGCCCGCAAGAGCATGGTCTTGTTAAAAAACGACAACAAAACGCTGCCGTTCAGCAAGAGCGCCAAGAACGTGCTGGTGGCTGGCTTATTCGCCGATAGCCAAGACGACGCCCTCGACTTCTGGTGCGCCCAAGGTCAGGCCAAGGACGTGGTGACCTATCGCAAGGGCATCGCCAATTTGTTGCCAAAGGCAAGCATCAGCTACGCCCAAGGCTATGAGGCCAACGGCAAGACAACCGCCAAGCTACTAGCCGACGTGAATAAAAAAGCAGGCAGCGCCGACGTCATCGTGGCCGTCATCGGCATCACGGGCAAGCTGGCTGGCGAAGCCCGCAGCCTCGCCGACCTCTCGCCCGCACCCGGTCAAATGGAAATGCTGCGCACCCTGAAAGCCACTGGCAAGCCCTTTGTGGTGGTGGTACACGCCTCCCGCCCCATGGTGCTGACCGAGGTGGAAAAGCTCGCCCCGGCCATCCTCAACGCTTGGATTGGCGGCACCCGCATGGGCGATGGCGCAGCCGACATCCTCTTTGGTGACTACAACCCCTCGGCAAAAACGGTCATTTCGTTCCCAGTGGCCGTCGGTCAAATCCCCGTTTATTATAATGCCTACAATACGGGCCGCCCGCACAGGGACGGTGACGAAGGCCCTGACGATTTCTGGGTCTCCCGCTACCGTGACATCCCAGGCTCGCCGCTCTACCCATTCGGCTTTGGCCTGAGCTATACGAGTTTTGAGTATGGTGAAATTGCCGTGAAATCCATTGGAACGCAGACCGAACCGAAATACGAGGCGAGCATCAGCGTGAAGAACACAGGAAATCGGGAAGGCGAAGAAATCGTACAGTTCTACCTCCGTGATCCCGTCGCCAGCTATGTGCGCCCGGTGAAGGAGTTGAAAGCATTTGATAAAGTCAGCCTCAAGTCCGGCGAATCGAAAACCGTGAAGTTCACGGTGGACAAGGACATGCTGAGCTATTTCGATGAAAACGGCAACAAGGTGTTGGAGCCGGGCAAGTTCGAGTTCTTTGTGGGGGGCAATTCGAGGGACGTGAAGAAGGCGGAGGTGAGGTGGTAAGGAAACCTCGGAGAGCCAAAGTCATCCAAGGGTTGAATTATAGCTGAATTGGGCTGTTGCAGACCATCTCCAACAACCGAATTCGGCTATATTGTCACTTAATTCTCCTGCTTATTATTTCCACTTCAACAAGCAGATGCTGCTATTCCTGCCACCGAAAGAGGAGTTATTTATTAAAACACTGGTGATATGCCCGGCCCTGCTGTGATTCGCCACATAGTCGAGGTCGCAATCGGGGGCGGGGTTGTCAAGGTTGATGGTGGGCGGGTGAAAGCTATGCTCCATGGCCAATATGGCACTTACCAGTTCAACTGCTGTGCAAGCCCCTTGGGAGTGGCCCACCATAGATTTAATCGAATTGATGGGTACATGGTAAGCCATCTCTCCCAACGCTAATTTCATGGCCTTCGTTTCTACGGGGTCGTTGAGTTGAGTGGAAGTGCCGTGGGCAATGATATGGCTCAATTGTGCGGCATCAACGCTTGCTTCCCGAAGCGCCTGAACCATTGCATTTGATTTTTGAAAGGGCACCGGTTCGGGCGCCACCAAATTGGAGGCGTCATTGGTCAATGCCACACCACCGACTTCAGCATAGATACGGGCATTTCTTTTTGTGGCAACATCCAATCGCTCCAGCACCAGTGCGGCTCCAGCTTCGGCAAGCACAAGCCCGTTCCTGTCCATGTCAAAGGGGCGACAAGCCTGCTTGGGCCTGTCGTTCCAACCTGATGCGAGCATATTTGCCCGCTCGAACATTAAGTATAGCTGCCAAACCAAGGGAGCCTCTCCCCCTCCTACAATCATGGTATCCAACCTGCCGAGCCTAAGTGCATCTACAGCTGCATTGAATGCCACCGCAGAGGACAAACTGGCGGTCGAAAAACTCATGTTTGGGCCTTTCAAACCCATTAAAAGTGCTACGAGCGCACTCCCTGCTCCCGTCATTGCCCCCAATACCGTCAATGGGCTGACGCTGGAGAAGCCATTTTTACGATAAGCATCCTGTGCAGCGAGGGCATGTGGCAACCCTCCAAGCGCGGTGCCTTGATAAACGCCGACCCTTTCGTGGTTTTTAAAATCTAATCCACTGTCTTCGATTGCCATCAGGCAGGCTGCCGCGAACAACTGCTCCCCCCGGTCCAAGCGCTTTGAATACTTGAATGGTATGAAATCATTTACACTGAAATCGGGGATGGGAGCACCGACGCAGTTCACGATGTCTTCATTGTCGAAATCAAGCTTTAGCGCACAGGATATGCCGTTTTGCAACACATGCAATAATGCATCATTTCCCGTACCTGCGGGTGTTATGGAGCCTATGCCAGTTATGACAACTCGATTATCCATTTGGGCGTTGGTTTTTAATAGAAGCAGTCCTCAACTGGTTAGTCGCATCTAGCTTGTATTGTTGAAGTTTTTGCAACGTAAACTGGCCATAAGCGCCAGGCGTGTTTTTAATATGTTCAATCAAGGCATCTTGCCTTTTGCCCGTTGGATTCATGTGTATGTTATAATAACCATTGCTTTTGATGACAAATGAACGTTTAAATCCTTTTTTTAACGGAATTGCTTTATACGATACATGTGCCCAATCGCTCGTGGTAGGCATGGTGTAATATTTTTGGTCGGGTTGGCTAAGTGCTTCCATCAGGTCTTGCCCGCTATGCCCAACTGCCTTGCTTGGTGCCAACTCGTTGACCAAAGTTGGGCTTTGGTCATTATAGCTGATTTTTACCGCATTGATGGCCCAAAAACCTACTGGAAATTCCAGCCTCATTTTTAAAGTTGTTGATTGTACCGCACTCAAATCAATGCCCACTGCAGCATCCCTGGCTGCTGCCGGCCCTACTTCCCAAATGAAGCCCACATCTTTCCAGCCTGCATCTGTCCACACCTTGATTTGCAGCATACCTTCCCGAACCATCAAGCCCATGAGCTCCTTCCGGGCAGCCTCGGAATTGTTGAGGCTTTGATACCAAGCATCGAGTTGGTCGCCTTGAAGCGCCAACATTTCCTTTTGCATCACAGCGCCCCAGCGGGTGTTTTGCAAATTGCACAACAAGGTCGCTTTGCTTATTTCGGCTGGTTTGTCAAAGGTCAGTTCGACCCAGTCCCTTGCGTCCTCCAGCTTATCGGGGTCACGGTTAAATGGGTTGCTAATCCATACCAAATCATCTTTCTCATTCAACTCACTCGTGATATTATGTCCATCCTTGTCTTGTGCAGATTTAGGATAAACGAGCGATGAAAGCAGGTGCAGTTTCCCATCAAATGAAGGGTAAAGCCCAGTCCCTGCCGGATGGTCAACAACGATTAATTTAAGTTCATCCACGAATTGTGTTTCTTCCAACTCGTTGGTTATTTTAATGCCATAATGACCATTGGTTTCTTTTAAAGCATTCATGTTTAAAAGGTCGGTGCGCCGTGCAGCTTCAAATATTGCCCCACCAAACACTTCTCCTTCAAGCCGATAGTCTTCGCCGTCAAAGCTGTAGATAAAGGGACAAGATGATACATCAGATTCTTCGTTGTTGTTATTGTTTCCGTTACTGGTCTCCCAACCATCCCCAAAGTCTCTAAGTGTATATGCAACGATGGCAACTGTTGCGATGTCAACTCCTGCACCAATAAGTAGCCCTTTAGCAGCCCCACTTGTTGACTTGGTGCCCAAGACAATATGGTCTATGTCATTGATATCTATCGCTTTTTGGCCGATTTCATTTTTGGGCGCAATCAACAAAGAGCGTACGGTGTCGCCATTTTCTTGTGGCGTAAGCAATAGTTTGACGATTTTTCCTTCTTCTACTTGCTCATCCTTTTTTACTATTTCAACCCAATTGCCAGGCTTTAAGGTACTGACTTCACCCCACCCTGGCAGAATGACGGGGCGCTCATCTTTTTTGTCAATATCGGTAATTGCACCAATACCCAATCCCAACAAGGTGGCGCATCCACTTATGGCCAATAACAGCCAACTCAAAAGCAGAATAAATGGAAGTGAATTTATCTTTTTCATGGCTAATCAGTTTACGAAGGAACAATAGAAAACAATTCACCATGTCCATTGATCCATAGATTAGCCCCGCACTAAATTTAGACTATTTTCCAAGTATGGCACCTTGATAAAAATCACAGTTCCTTGGGATTTTCTTCAAAATGGTCAATTTGCATAACCTCACCAAGCCACCTCCACGCTCGCCCCCTTCTTCACTTCCACCTCCCAGCGCCCATCTTTCCCGTCTGTGAGCCGTGCCGTGCCGCCGACCCTTGAAAACACGTTCACCTTCACCACCCGGCCATCCTTCCAGTCCATGTCAATGACGAAGCCGCCACGGGCGCAGAGGCCCTTCACCGAGCCGCTTTTCCAAGCGTCGGGCAGGGCGGGCAGCAGGTGGATTTGCTTTTCATCGCTCTGCACCAACATCTCGGCCACGGCCGCTGCCCCGCCGAAATTGCCGTCAATCTGGAACGGCGGGTGCGCATCGAAGAGGTTGGGGTAGGTGCCGCCGCCGTTGCTCATATTGGTTTTCAGGCCATCCGGCGGCACGAAACGCAGCAGTTCCCGGTACATTTTGTAGGCCCGATTGCCGTCGTGGAGGCGTGCCCAGAGGTTGATGCGCCAGCCTTTCGACCAGCCAGTGGTCTCGTCGCCCTTGATTTCAAGGGTTCGGCGGCAGGCATTGGCCAGCGTGGGCGTCTCCATAGGGTTGATGTGGTGGCCGGGGTGCAAGCCGAACAGGTGCGACTGGTGGCGGTGCTGCGGGTCTTCGTCCTGCCAGTCGTAATACCATTCTTGAAGGCCGCCAGTTTTGCTGATTTGGTAGGGGGCGAGTTGAGCCAGCGCCGACTCCAGTTGCTTCGTAAAATCGGCGTCCGTTTTCAGTGTTTTCGCTGCCGCAATGGTCTGTTCGAACAGCTCCCGAATCATGCCCAAGTCGGCAGTGCCACCATAGAACGTGGCCCCGTGGAAGCCCTCCGGCGTCACGAACTTGTTCTCCGGCGAGGTGCTGGGCGAAGTGATGAGTTGGCCTTTTTTATCCTTCACCAGCCAGTCGAGGCAGAACTCGGCAGCGCCCTTCATCAGTGGATAGCCTTCTTTTTTCAAAAAATCCATGTCCTGTGTGAAGGTAAAATGCTCCCAGAGGTGCGTCGAGAGCCAAGTGCCGCCCATGTTCCAGTTGGCCCAGACCGGGTCGCCCTTGCCAAAGTCGCCGACGGGGTTGCTCATGGCCCAGATGTCGGAATTGTGGCAGGCCACCCAGCCTTTTTCGATGCCGTAAAAGTTCTTGGCAGTGACGGCCCCGTTGCTCGCCACGTTTTTTATAAAGGACAAAAGCGGTTGGTGCAGCTCGCTCAGGTTACAGGTCTCGGCAAGCCAGTAGTTCTCCTCGGCGTTGATGTTGATGGTGTAGTTACTGCTCCAGGGTGGGCGCACATAGGGGTTCCAGATGCCCTGCAAATTGGCGGGCACGCCCGGCGTCCGGCTGCTGCTGATGAGCAGGTAGCGCCCGTACTGGAAGTAAAGGATTTCGAGGTTTTTGTCCTCCTCGCCCTTTGCGTAGCGGATGAGCCGCTCGTCGGTGGGCAGGTTGGGGGCTGTCGTGGGGCCAAGGTCGAGCGATACCCGTTTGAAAAAGCGCATATAGTCCTTGCGGTGGGCATCCAGGAGGTCTTTATGAGACTTTCCATTGGCTTTTTTTAGCAGCCGCTCCGCAATGTCGGTGGCGTCCAGCCCTTGCTTGACGGGGTCTTTGTCGAAGCCGTTGAAACTGGTGGCCATGCTGACGAAAACGAACGCCTCGCTGCCTTCCTGCAAACCAAGCCTGTTGCCCGTTTTCGACAACTTGCCATCCTTGTTTTTGATGAAAAATTGCGCAGCAAAGCGGGTTCCTTTTCCTTCCTTGAAAACAACAGCATTGGGCATGTTGCCCCGGTAGCTCGGCTCGGCCACGAAGGGCGCATAACCATTTGCAAACAGCTCGTTTTCATTGGATGAAACGGCATGGCGCAGCAGGCTTTTAAAGCCGATGTCGAAGTTCATCGCTCCTTTTTTGCTGCTCCACAACCGGATGACCATCACCGAATCGGGGGCAGAAATAAAGTATTCCCGCTGGAATTTGACCCCGTTCACCTCGTAGCGCACCGTGCTCACGGCCTGCTCAATGTCCAGTTCCCGATAGTAGTTTTTCACCTCGCCTTTTTCATGCTGGAAATTGAGGTACAGCGTGCCGAGCGGCGCAAAGCTTTGCGAGAACGAGCCTTGCAGCCGCTTGTTCAGCGAATCGGCGGCAGCGTAGTCCTCCCGTGCGAGTGCCTCCCGCACGGCGGCGAGGTGGGGTGCGCATCGGGGTTCATGTTCCGGTCCACCGGCCCGCCAGACCATAGCGTGGCGTCGTTGAGGAACATGGAGTCAACGGCCACACCGCCGAAGACGGAAGCGCCAATGCGGCCATTGCCGAGCACGAGGGTCTCTTCGAAGAACTGGGCGGGTTTGCCGAACCAGAGGGTATGGGTGGATTGGGCGTGGGCGAAGGTTGCGCAGCAAAGGATGAACAGGAAGGTGCTGAGTTTCATGTAGTAGATTTTGGGGTGAAGGTAATATCAATGGTTCCAATTTTTAAAATGGGGTTTTAGCTTTGCCAAAACATATTTTTAGACTATGAAAGCCCAACAATTTAAATATGCTGCTTTGACAGAAGGCATGACAGATTGCCATCCAGCAAACTACGAAGAAATACAAACGCTTGCCTTTCGCTTTGTGCGGGAGGACTTGAACCATCCTGATAACTTCAAGCCAGTCAAGGTTAGCAACCAAACCGCCATTTCGGCAATGACAAAGCCAACTGCGCCGCTTTAGGGTTATCCATGTTTTCAGAAAAAGAATAAGCGAAGGCTTTTTTTCTTCAACGCCAACAAAAGTTTCCAAGGTTTTTTGCAATCGTGGGCAATCACCTTGCCACCATCCATGTATTTTCGGAGGATGGCGTCGCTTCGCAACCAGAGGAACTGAATTTTGGGCATTTCACTTTCCTTGAGTATAATTGGTGTGATTTTGTGAAACGAACAACTGCCATTGAACCAATTTAACATGCAATCATCCACCAAATTCAACATAGGAAACAGACATTTAACCATGTCGGCGACCTCGAATGGTTCGAGGGGGCACTGCTTTCATTGTTCGTCGAGCCAAAATCAGGAAACCTGTTTTTCCTCCATTGGGTGGATTTGACGGAAGGGAACAACCGTTGGCTGTTTTTCCAAGTCTCGCCCCGTGCGCTGCAACTCTATTTACAGGGCAAATTGTCAAATCAGGACGTTTTCTTTTTGGACTTGTCCCCTACCGCCAAATTGCTCGACTTGAACGGTGACGGTCTGGTAAAAGCAGTAACGGAAATTGCCAAGCCTGACATGCCTTTTGATTATATGCCTTCAAAGGACGGCTATTTCCAACAAGAACTCTGCCCTGGATTTAAAACGAATATCAGAAATATTGGTTGGCAGGTGTGAGTATGCGGTGGCTGCTTGAGTTGGCTCATGGACTTGATTGGGCTTTTGTGTCGGTGGATTGGGCTTGAGTCGTGAGAAGTGACAATAGATGATTGTGTTTTTCGGGTATTGGAATTTGCGGGTAAAAGCAAAAATTAGTGCTTCATATTATCAACGCCATTCAGCCAATCCATCAACAATTCATTCTTTTCACCGCCAAATCCTTGACGCCTAATTTCCTTGTATTTACCAGTTGTTTTATTATACTTAAAGGTATTGTAAACCACGCCATGATAACTCCACCTATTCAATGTTTCTATGGTTTGACCTATTGAATCAATCTTGTTTGGAAAGCCCATTAAATTAGTAGTCAAGTATTTATTAAATTCAAAATTACCATTCTCATCTTGCAAATAAAAATGATAATACACATGAAATCCATTATTTTTGGCTAATCCAAAATCTTCTTTTTCATCGAAATTTAAGTCGGCTACCACAATGTCACCAGAATTATCATCAACAATGAGTTCATCCGCATTGTGCCCTGTTGAATATGAACGACCAACACAATCAAATGCGTTATAAATCATATCTGGCTCTTCAATTATTAAGGTTTGTAAAGTTTCGCCATTTGCCTTTGAAATCACTTTTAAATATATTCGGACAGGAACTTCGTTGCCAGCGGTGTCCATATCCACCGCCAACGCAAAATCAAACTCCTCCGACAGCTTCGTGTACCTGCACAATGCCTTGTGTACGATTTTGGGCGCATAAACACTATCTGCCTCGTTCTCAGCAGTGGCGGGATTTTCCGGTTTTTGCGGAACAGTATCCGCAAGCGAATATTGGACAGGGGGATATACGACGGGGTTTGGCTTTTCTTTTGGCTGTGAATTATCTGTGCAGCCGCACAAGGCAGAAAAGAGAACGAGGGCTATGGTATTTTTCAACATAGATGATGAAGCACTGATTTTGCATGCCTTTTGGCTCAAATATAAGGGTTTTTAGGCTTTTTGCCCGGGCAATGCACCGAAAGGCTATCTGTTAAAACCCATCCCCTCACCAACCCTTCCAACCCTTACCCTCGTTCTCACAATAAACGCTTTATCATGTCAAAAAACTATCTCTTCCCGCTACTGCTCCTCGTCTTTGCCCAAGGTCTTTTGGGGCAAAACAAGAAGCAACCTGTCGTCTCCACTATCGAAAATGTCACGGTATTCTTGAATGGCGGCCAAGTGACCAGAATAGCAAAAACCAGTCTGCCTGCGGGTAAGATGGAATTGGTCTTTAAGGACATCTCCCCAAATATTGACCGCCAAAGCATCCAGGTAAAGGGCGATGGCGCTTTTACCATCCTTTCGGTTGTGCACCAGTTGAACCACTTGGAAGAACAGGTGCGCCGGAAAGAAATCACGGAATTGGAAAACGAGAAATCCCAACAGTTGGAAGCACGCAACGTGCAGCATTCCATGCTGGCCGTTCACCAACAAGTGAAGGCCATGCTCGAAAAAAACCAATCGGTGGGCGGCGCAAACACAGGAGTGAGCACGGCGGAACTGCGCTTGGCGGTTGAATACCAACGCCAGCAGATGACGGACGTTTTGCTCAAACAACTCGAAACGAACAAGAACATCGCCCGCATTGATAGCACCGTCCAGAAAATAAGCAAGCAACTGACGGCCCTCCACCAACGAAAAGACCTGGCCACCAGCGAGATTTTGGTCACCGTCACGGCAAAGGCGGCCACCAGCGCCAGTTTTGAATTGAGCTATTTCGTAAAAGATGCGGGCTGGTTTGCCAGTTACGACCTTCGGGTAAAAGACGTGAGCAGCCCCATTGACCTCTCGCTCAAGGCCAATGTGTTCCAAAGCAGCGGCGAAGATTGGAAGGAGGTAAAGCTCACCTTGTCCAATGGTGACCCCACCCTGAGCGGGGTGGCGAGGGAGCTGCCACCTTGGTACCTGCGCTACGGGTATGTTGCCCCTACAGCCTATCAGGGCGGGCAAGGTGCCGGAGGCATCCCAGAAGTAAGCGGCATTGTGGTGGACCAAACTGGCGAGCCTTTGATCGGCGCTACGGTACTCTTGAAGGGCAGCTCCATTGGTACCATAACAGACATGGATGGGAAATATTTAATAAAAATACCGCCTACGCCATCGGCGCTGGTGGTAAGCTATTTAGGATATAACAGTCAAGAAATCCCCGTCAATTCCAAGGTGCAGAACGTAGTAATGAATGATGCTTCCGTCCTTTTAAAGGAGGTAGTCGTAATCCAATCAAAAAAATTAGATGTGAGCGGGAGCCGCAGCGATGCAACAAGTTATTTCATAGATGGTGTTCGAGTATCGGGGAATTTGCCACCAAAGCAGACCATAGAGCTTGTCAACAAGGAACTGTACCAGCCGACCACCGTCAATTTTGAAATCGAGATGCCCTACACCATCCTCAATGACAGCAAGACCTACGCCGTGGACATCAAATCGGAAACCATTCCTGCCAGCTACGAATACTTCGCCACGCCCAAACTCGACGAAAATGCCTTCCTGACGGCGCATATCACCGACTGGCAAGACCTCGACCTCCTCGACGGGGAAGTGAACCTGTTCTTTGAAGGTGGCTATCTTGGCAAATCGCTACTCGGCACCCGTAACAGCTCCGATACCCTCGATATTTCGTTGGGGATGGACAAGGGCATCATCGTAAAGCGCACCCGATTGAAGGATTTCAGCTCCCAACAGTTCATAGGCAGTAACAAGACCGAGCGTCGGGCTTTTGAAATCACCGTAAGGAACAATAAGCAACAGCCTGTCAACCTCACCATTATTGACCAATTCCCCATCCCTACTGATAGGGAAATGAGCGTTGAAGACCTTGAATACGGCGGTGCAACGCTCGACAAGGATACGCAAAAACTGACCTGGAAGTTGGCGCTCGCTCCACGTGATGAGCGCAAATTGGAGTTACGGTATGCTGTGAAATATCCGAAAAAAAAGGTGTTGATATTGGAGTAGCTGTATAGTTTTTCCATTGTGGCGAATTGGCACAGGTTGAGGCAGTATATCATAAGGCGAAACCCTTCCCGCCATTCCGATGCGCCAGCTTAAACCATCCCCACCAAAATAGGAAATCGCAACTGCCTTGCAAGGAGTACTTTTTTGGGAAAATTGATTTTTTTCAAGAAAAACAAACCAAGTGCGGGAGGGGAAAAGGAAAAATGAAGTTTTTTCTTTTCCCCTCCCGCAACCTCCCAAACATTTACATGAAATCTTATTCTCACCTTTACGCCCACGTTTTTCATCCATCATTTATCAGCAGTTAAGGTGTTCTTCCGAAAAAAAGCAAATTCCCTTGCCATGCAATCCTCCCTTGCCCAAAGCCCTTGGTCGCAGGTGTGGCGGCGCTTCCGCAAGGGACGCACGGCCCGGTGGTCGTGGCGGGTGCTGGTGGCGATGGGCTTCGTCGCCCTGCTTGCCGATTTCATCGCCAACGAAAAGCCACTGTACTGCAAGCTGGGAGCCAGCAATTACTTCCCGGCGTTCAAGCAGTACGCCGTGGACTTGGGACTTGCGAAATGGGATTCGGTTTTTTTGCAAAAAAGCTGGGACGAACACAACTACGAAGCCGCTATTTTTCCTCCCATACCTTATTCCTCCACCACCTTGGATTTGAAGAACACCCGCTGCCGAAGCCCGTTCGGGAGCCAGTCGGTGAAGTCGCTACGGTGGCGGCACTGGCTCGGCACCGACCAACTGGGGCGTGACGTGGCGGCGGGCATGGTGGCCGGCACGAGGGTAGCGCTGCTCGTCGGCGTCATTTCGATGGGCATTGCCACCCTGTTGGGCATCCTGTTAGGCTCACTGGCGGGCTTCTTCGGGGATGACCGTATGAGGGCCAGTTGGACGGGCGTTGTGCTGAACCTGTTGGCGCTGTTCTTCGCCTGGTTCTATGGTTTTTCGGCGAGAAGTTTTGCGATGGGGGAGGCGGCCAAGAACGGTGGCATTGGGCTGGAATTGCTAAAGGGCCTTGGCATTGCGGCAGCGATTTTCCTATTGGCCAATGGCCTAAATTTTTTCATCAAAAAATGGGCAAAGCCCCGCCGCATCACACTCCCGCTCGACCTGCTCATCATGCGGGCAGTGGAGGTGATGAACGCCGTTCCCGGCTTGTTACTCTTGTTGGCAATGGTGGCAGTGCTGGAGAAAAGCTCGATTTTCTACGTGATGGCCATCATTGGCCTGTTACGCTGGACGCCCGTGACCCGTTTCCTGCGGGCCGAATTGCTGCGCATTCGCAACCTTAACTATATAGAGGCCGCCCGTGCGATGGCCTTTCCTGAGTGGCGCATCCTGTGGCACCATGCCTTGCCAAATGCCATTGGCCCGGTGCTCATCGTAGTGGCATTTGGGGCCGCTTCCGCAATATTGATGGAGTCCACCCTTTCTTTCCTCGGCATCGGCATTGGGTCGGGCGGCGTAACTTGGGGCGGCATGTTGTCGGAAGTGAGGGGCAATCCCTCGGCCTGGTGGCTGGCCTTGTTCCCTGGAGCGGCCATATTCGTGGCGGTGACGGTGTTCAACCTCATTGGCGACGGGCTTTCAGCGGCAATGGCGGAGCGGTAAATGGGAAATTGGAGGCGATACCAGTTCACCCATTTCTACAAAAACACCCTATTCTACCAAGAAATCTGGTAAAAACCCTGTAAATACTGAAACACTTGCAATGCGGGATGCGTTATTTTCCTCGTTTATAGACGTTTTTCGGGAAAAGTCCCGATTTGCTTTTTGATTTTTTGTAGTTGCCCTTTTTGTCAGGTTGTACGTGTGCCGACTCATTCATCGGGCAGCCAGAGCCACGGTTGCAAGCAGTGGTGGAAAGGAGGAGTGTCAGGGCAGCAAGGCCGAAAACGAACAAAAAAGGCGATTTTTTCATAGTCGAGAAAAAAAATTTTTGGTGGTGCAGGTTTTATGGCTTTTGGAGAAGTCGGCACTCTTGTTCAGGCTTCTCAAAGATGTTAAACCTTCAATACCAAGCTTTTACAACAAGATTCGATCGAAAGAAAGCGGTTGCAAAGTTGCGCATAATCCTTGTCAAATGCCAGCGGTGCGTGAAAAGCCCAATAAAATCAGGCATTTTTATGCTTAAAACGTTGTCAGATATGGAACCTTGTATATTTTTGCGCCTCTTTTTTAAAATTCGTAAAATTTTTTAAACCATTTAAGATGAACAAAGGAGATTTGATCAACAAGGTAGCCGAAAGCGCTGGCCTAACCAAGGCGCAAGCCACTTCTGCTGTTAACACTGTTTTCGAAGCAGTTGGCGAGTCACTGACCAAAGGAGATAAAGTAACCATCATTGGTTTCGGTACTTTCTCTGTTTCTAAGCGTGAAGCACGTCAAGGCCGCAACCCACAGTCTGGTGCAACTATCACCATTGCAGCTAAGGCTTCCGTTAAGTTCAAAGCTGGCAAAGAGCTGGCAGAATCTGTGAACTAATCAGGAACCGAAAGAATTAGCTTTCAGAAAGGAAAGGGCAACATGGGCAACATACCCGGTTGCCCTTTTCCTTTACGAAAAATCGTACCTTTGCGCACCATTGGAGCTAATGCCCCACTTTTGGCACAAAACATTCATAGACAAGCGATTGCACCGTACGCCGTCAACCGTTGGCCGTCCGCCGTTAATTGTCAACCGATATAATACATGAAGTTCGCAACCAAGACTATCCACGCAGGCATTGAGCCAGACCCCAGTACCGGGGCCGTGATGACGCCCATTTACCAAACGAGCACCTACGCCCAGGCCGCACCCGGCGACCACCAGGGCTATGAGTACGCCCGCACCCAAAACCCCACCCGCCATGCCTTAGAGGCCAACCTCGCTGCCCTCGAAAACGGGGCTGACGGCATCTGCTTTGGCAGCGGCCTTGCCGCCATGGACGCTATCCTCAAGCTGCTCAATGCTGGCGACGAAGTGGTGGCCACCAATGACCTCTACGGCGGCTCCTACCGCCTCATCACCAAGATTTACGAGCGTTTTGGCCTCAAAGGGCACTTCGTACCCATGTACGATGCCAGCCAGTTCGAGCAATACCTGTCGCCGAAGACGAAGCTGATTTGGATTGAAACGCCCACGAACCCCATGCTCAACATCGTGGACATCGAGGCAATCTGTGCGATCGCAAAACGGCGGGGCATCCTCACTGCGGTGGACAATACCTTCGCTTCTCCCTACCTACAGAACCCGCTCGACCTCGGGGCCGACATGGTGATACACTCTGCCACCAAATACCTCGGCGGCCACTCCGATACCGTACTGGGGGCTGTTGTGGCAAAGGACGCTGACCTTGCGAAGCAATTGCACTTCATCCAAAACGCCAGCGGTGCTGTGCCTGGCCCTATGGACTGCTTCCTCGTGCTGCGGGGCATCAAGACGCTGCACCTTCGGGTGCAACGGGCCTGCGAGAACGCCGAGAAAATCGCCCATTCATTGCTGGGCAACCCAAAAATCAACAAAGTCTATTACCCCGGTTTCGCTGACCATCCCGGTCACGAATTAGCCAAAAAGCAGATGCGCCATTTCGGTGCAATGGTCTCTTTTGACCTCAAAGAAGATACCCTCGAAAATGCCAACCAGATTTTGACCAAAACCAAGCTCTTCACGCTAGCCGAATCGCTCGGTGGCGTTGAGTCGCTCATCGGGCACCCTTCCACCATGACCCACGCCTCCATCCCAAGGGAAGAGCGGCTGAAGGTCGGCCTCACCGATTCGCTCATCCGTCTGAGCGTAGGCGTAGAGGACGTGGACGACTTGCTTGCTGATTTGCAGCAGGCTTTGTAATCGTCATTGGTCATTAGAGTCATTAGTCATTGAAGTCATTGGTCATTTAACAATGCTCGACACCCAATGACCAATGACTCCAATGACTAATGATCACCTCGCTCGGACAAAGCTGGGACTGCCCGGTGACGCATTGTTCGGCAGGGTTAACATTGCTTAATTGTTTTATTGTTGAATTGTTGTGTGCCGAGCAATAAGCCAACAGCCTCAAACAATTTTAACAATTTAGCAATCCAACAATTTTTAACAATAAATGAAATTCACAGATTTGAACCTCATCGAACCTATCCTGCGCGCTTTGCAGGAAGAAGGTTATGAGACCCCAACCCCCATCCAACAGCAGAGCATCCCGCACTCCATCGAGGGGCGTGACCTGCTCGCCTGCGCACAAACCGGTACAGGGAAAACAGCGGCATTTGCCATCCCGATTCTCCAGCGCATGAACGCAAAATACCCCAACGGTACGGGCAGCAACCACGTCAAGACGCTGATCTTGACCCCGACCCGTGAGTTGGCCATCCAGATTGGCGATAGCTTCACGGCCTATGGCCGCCATTTGAAGCTGCGCAATTTCGTGGTCTTCGGCGGGGTAGGGCAGAAGCCCCAAGAAGACGCCATGCGCCGGGGCGTGGACATCCTCATCGCTACGCCGGGCCGCCTGCTCGACCTGATGAACCAAGGCTTCGTGAAACTGGACAAGCTCGAAATCTTCGTGCTCGATGAGGCCGATCGCATGCTCGACATGGGCTTCATCCACGATGTGCGCAAGGTCATCAAGGTGCTGCCGACGGTTCGCCAAACGCTGTTCTTCTCGGCCACCATGCCCCCGGAAATTGCAAAGCTGGCCCACGATATCTTGACCGAACCCGTGAAGGTGGCCGTAACGCCCGTGAGCAGCACAGTAGAGCTGATTGACCAAAGTATTTATTTTGTGGACAAAAACCGCAAAAAAAACCTGCTGCTGCACCTGCTCCAGACACATGATATTAAGTCAGTACTGGTGTTTACCCGTACTAAACACGGTGCAAACAGGGTCGCTCAAGACCTTGTGAAAGCGGGCATTGATGCCATGGCCATCCACGGCAATAAGTCGCAGACAGCCCGCCAAGCGGCTTTGCAGAACTTCAAAACGGGCGAAATCAAAGTGCTCGTGGCTACGGACATTGCCGCCAGGGGAATTGACCTGGAGGAATTGTCGCACGTAGTTAACTACGATTTGCCCAATGTGCCCGAAACTTATGTCCACCGCATCGGTAGGACGGGACGTGCGGGAGCCAGCGGTGATGCCATTTCTTTTTGCGACAGCGAAGAAAAAGCTTACTTGCGGGACATTGAGCGGTTAATCAATAAAAAAGTACCCGTCGTTCACGAGCACCCATACCCGCTTGGCAGTGCACCAAAAGACGAAAGACCTGACGACGACCGCCCGCCTCGCCAACCACGCAACCAGCCACGACGCAGCGAACCCCGTCGTGAGCAGCAAGGCGCCAACAAACCACCGAGAAATGAGCGCCAAGGCGGCGAACAACCCCGACGCAATGAGCCTCGACGTGAGCCGCAAGGCGAACGCCCGCAACGGGACGGCCAACCACAGCGAAATGAACCACAAGGCGATAGGCAGCCAAGGTCCTTCCCCCAAAGCGGTGAGCAGCGCCCGCAGAACGCCCAAAGCGGTGATGCACGCCCAGAAGCTGGCAATGGCGAGGATCGCTCAACTTCATCCCGTCGCCGTGGCCGTGGAGGAAGGGGGCGGGGTGGGCGCAACCGTGAAAATGCCCCAGGCACTGAAAACCGCCAACCGCAAGGCGAGCGGGAGCCACGCAGCGAGCAACCCCGCCAGCAGCAGCAGCGCCCACAACAACCGCAGCGCCCACAGCAGCAACAGCAGCCAAAGCAGGAAAGCGAATCTTCTGAAAGCGGCGCTAAATGGTCATCCCTTTTCCAAGCCACCAAGACCGGGGCTAAGGGCTTCATCATCAAGAGCGACCGGGACGAGATGGCTGCCAACAAGAAAAAGAAGGAATGGAAGGGCGGTGGAGGCAATGATCGGCGCGGGCCGAGAGATGGGGGCGGAAAGAAGTAATTGCCTGGTTTTTACTTAAAATTAGCTTCAATGGTTCGTGTAGGTTTCAAGTTTCTCATTAGGGGAACCTGAAACCTCATGAACCATTGACTAACGACCAAATCCAAATGACCGGTCGAATTATTTCAACTGTTTTACTTGGCTTAGCTATCGCATTTGAATTGACAAGTACTTGCGGTTGCAAGGAGTTTTTCCCCAAGCATAGTGTTCACCTGGATAGCTTGAACAACGTGCTGCTTTATTCCGTAATGGCACATGCCACTATTTCATCCAATGATTTTGAAGAGGTTACAGAAGCTGGCTTTTGCTGGAATGAAACAGGCGACCCAACTATATTGGACAATGTAGCGACGATTGGTGCCCCAGCCACCAAAGCCATAAATGGTGCTGTTATTGATAGCCTAGCGCCCAATAAAACCTATTTCGTAAAGACCTTTATCAAAGGTGATGGGTTTGTGAAATTTTCCAATGAATTGGAAGTGCAAACATGGGACGGAGAAGTGACTGATATAGAAGGAAATGTTTACAAAGGTGTGCAGATTGGCAATCAAGGCTGGTTGGCCGAATGCCTTCGGTGCACAAAATATCCCGATGGCTCGCCCATAGACATTGGTTCTGGCAGCAATCGCATTTATTGGTACGGTTCAGGCCATCAGTACGTTCCTGGTTTTGATACGGATATAGATGGCAACGGCATGATTGACAATCAGGACTCACTGTTGTACGTAGAGGAATATGGCCTATTATACTCTTGGTATGCAGCCAACAATTTCTACGATCATAAGGACGACCCAAGTCTGGAAGGTAAAAGAATAAGGCCGAACGTGCGGGACATTTGCCCCATTGGATTCCATATCCCAACATATAACGAATTCCAAGACCTCCGGAATTATCTAGGGCAAATACACACTCACGAAGAAGCTGGCCTTCACCTCATCTCTGCCACAGGCTGGAAGGATGGCCTTCAAGGATTGGATACCTATGGATTCAACTTCAAGCCCGGTGGCTATTGGATTGACCCCGATTTTAGCCAAACCAGCAACCTACTTGGCAGGGTGGCTATTGCTTGGCTATCAACCGATGGCAACCCTGCCAATGCCGAAAGCTGGGGTGCCTCCACCACCGTTGGAAACAGCTACATCGGCAAGGGCATTCATGCGCTTTGTGTGCGTTGTATCAAAGACCAATAACCAGCCCCTTCTCAATGCCGAATAATTAGTTTTTCGGCGAACAGCTGATTATCAATTTTCAAGACTGTAAAGTACACGCCCTCATTTAATTGTTGCGTAGGCAAGACGTAGCCGTTCAACCCTTGGTTGACTTTCAAGTTGGCTTGAAAAACCGTTCTACCATGCACATCGGTCAGGGTGAGCTTTGCCTGGCTGGCAGCTTTTTGGGCAGTGAAAACCAAATTGGCCGCTGCATTGGCAGGGTTCGGGTAAACCCCAAAACCAATGAGTGGGGCATTGGGGTCATTCACGGCGTTCACCTCACCAACTTTTTCCTTTTCAAAAACGGCTTTACCTGTCAGGCTGCCGCCAAAATCGGTGAAATTGATCTTCCATATCTCACCCGAGGTGGTCTGCACGAAATAGGCGATGTTTTGATAGATAAGCCACGAGGTACCGGGAAAAGGCCTTCCAGTCATAGCCAATCACGTCTATGTCGGCACTGAGGCTATCCGCCCAGTCGTCGAAGCTGGCGGTGTTTGGGTCAACGCCGTTGGCCTGTGCCACCTGCACGCCGGGACCGGAAAGGACGCCCATGACGCCCGTCGGCACCAAATCCGAAGTGCCCGGAACGGGGAACGGGGTGATGTAACTGCAATAGAACAGGTCGAACCCAGCGGCTGGCTCCACGCTGACGGTGTTGCCCGTTGCGAAGCTGAAATAAGCCAGCGTGCTGCCCGCATGGTCGGCCTTGTTGATGGTCTTCGAGGTCTCGTTGGAGCCATCGAGGTTGGCATAGCGGAAAGTATAGATGCCGCCAATCAATGATTGAACTTGCAGTTTACGGTACTGCCCATTGCGGAGCTTCACCACAAAAACCCGCTCGCCCTCCACGTCCTCTGAATTGGCATCCCGAAAGCCCCAACCAAGGTCGAGCGGGTCGGATGGGTCGGCGACCTCGTTCAGCGCCCCTTTCGACCATGATTTTTCGGCGTTGAAAACCTGAAAGTCTTCCAGTGAGGAAGGGTCGGGCTGGTCGCTGAAATCGGTAGAAAGGGCATCGTACAGCTCGATATAGGGTAGGGGCTGGCCCATGCTGGAGCCGCTGCTCTCGTTGATGAAAATACCTGCGTCCGCCGCCGCCACGCTGAAGGCGAGGTCCCAGGCATCGTTGGCTACGAGCGTTTCATCGCCTGTAGGAAGGCTGTAATAACTTTGAAAAGCATAGCCTGCCCCAGCGTTCAGTTCTTGGAGTTCTTGCGCCATCAGGCACTGTGAGGCGGCCAACAGCAGGCCGAGGTGGAGTATTTGTTTTTTCATGTTGCTGCGCAATGATTTGGTGACCAATAAGTGATTGTTTGCAAGGCAAATGTCCAGTAAATGTAATTGCTTAGCGTCAGGGATTTGTCAGAATGTATCGCTATATTTGTATCCATCTATTCACTTTTAATTTTTATTGAAAATGCGCTTACGATTTACACTTACCATGAGCCTTGTGCTCCTTTCCTGCTGCATCACCTTGGCAAATCACATTGTTGGTGGATACATGCGGTACACTTGTCTTGGCAACAACAATTATCGCATGGAGCTGATTGTCTTTCGGGACTGCGATTCGGGGGGCGCACCCTTCGATTCTGATCCAGTAGGTGGCGTAATGGCTACGATAAGCGTCTATCAAGGCAATGAGCAGACCCCGTCGCAGACGCAAACCTTGGAGGCACCCATCGTGAAAGTCATCATGCCTTCGTCTCCTTGTGCTTCGCTTCAGGACCAGTGTTTTGAACAAGGAACCTATTTTTTCAACCTTATAATCCCTACATCGAGCCTGCCCACCCATATTGTTTACCAACGCTGCTGCCGGGGGCCTGGCTATTCAAATATTGACATCTCAGGGGTTCAAGGCAACACCTTTACCATCAGCGTGACACCCGAAGCAATGTCGGTCTGCAACTCAAGCCCGCGGTACATCAACCCTCCCATGTTCTGTTCAAAGTTTCCCGATCCATTCAGTTTCGACCATAGTTTCGTGGATGTGGACGGCGACAGCATCGCTTATGAATTTTGTGCTCCGCTCACTGGTGGTGGTAATGACCAAAGTAATTTCGAGGCGCTTAATGGCGTGGCCCCCAACCCCGATGCGCCACCGCCATTTGCTAATGTCAATTTCTTGGCCCCACATTCGGCCAGCCAACCGATACCGGGCAATCCACCATTTGCCATTAATCCCACTTCGGGCGAGGTGACGGCGATGCCTTCCGCTTTGGGCAGTTTTTTGTATGCTGTATGCATTAAGGAGTATCGTAATGGCTTACTGCTGAGTGAAACCCAGTATGAGTTCGTCCATGACGTCAGTTTTTTCACACCCGCCTTTGTAGTAGAAGACCCGTCCTTGAACTTTGAACTACTGCCCAACCCGGCTAGCCAGGTTGCGAAGCTGCGGTGGGATGCCGCAATTGGACGCAGCGGCCCGGTACGGGCACAGGTCAGGCGGGCTGACGGCGTACTCGTGTTTGAAACTAAGGCGGATTGGAACAAGGGTATGCTCCAATTGGCGACAGTCAATTGGCCCGTGGGTGTATATACTGTGACGTTAGTGGACGCTGATGGGAGGAGGGCAAGTAGGCGGTTGGTGGTTCACTAAGTAACTCAAGTTGCGAGTTACAAGCTACTAGTTGGGAGCAAGCGGAATTTTTTTGGTCAATTAGCAGTTTCCACGCCCAAAACAATCCTGATGGAATCCCGCAAATATCCCCGCACCTATCACTTCCCGTTTTCACCGGGCACCACCTCCGACGACCGCATCGCTTCGGACTGGGCGGATGTTTTGCAGCACGAAGTCGTGATGACCGAAAAGCTCGACGGCGAGAACACCTGCCTGAAGGCGGAGGGTGTCTTCGCCCGCTCCCACGCTGCGCCGACCGTCAACCCGTGGGCGGTGAAGATGCGGGAACTCTGGGACCTGCACCGCCATGCGCTGAATGATTTGGAAATTTTCGGGGAAAACCTCTACGCCATCCACAGCATCGAGTACGAGCGGCTGGAGAACTACCTCTACGTCTTCGCCATCCGGCAGGGCGACGAGTGGCTGGCCTGGGACGAGGTGGCGTTTTATGCTTCCCTGCTCGACCTGCCTACCGTTCCGGTCTTGGGCCGGGGCATTTTTTCACAAACTGAAATCGAAACGATCATTGAGCGGGAAATGGCCGCCGGGAGCCGCCTTGGCGGTGCCTGCGAGGGCTTCGTTTTCCGCAACGCCGGGCGCTTTCCCGTGGACGATTTTGAACAAAACGTCCTGAAATACGTCCGCAAAAACCATGTGCAAACCGATGAGCATTGGACAAAAAACTGGCAGCGGGCCAAACTTTGGTTTGAGCGGCCTACTGAAAAATAACGGGCCAGACTGGGACAGCTTGCGCAAAACCGAATGGTTTTCAGCGCTTTACGACTGTCCGCAGGAACCAGACTACCACGCCGAGGGCGATGTGGGCACGCATACCGAGATGGTGGTGGCTGCCTTGCTCGCCCTGCCCGAATACGGCGACTTGCCGGAGCGGGAACAGGCTGCATTGCTCGCCGCTGCGCTATTGCACGACGTGGCCAAGCCCGGCTGCACGGTCATCGAGGACGGCAAAATCTCCTCGCCCCGCCATGCTGCCGTGGGCGAGAAAATGAGTCGTGACCTGCTCTGGGATGCCGATTTCCACCTTCGGGAAATGGTGTGCAGCCTCGTGCGCCTGCACGGCTTGCCGCTTTGGGTATTGGAAAAACCGAACCCCTACTCGGCGGTCAGCGGGGCGAGCCTGCGGGTGAGCAACCACTTGGTTTATCTATTGGCCAAGGCCGACGTATTGGGCCGCAGCTGCACTGACCAGCCTGCCCTGCTGGAGCGTTGCGAGTATTTCCGGGAGTTTTGCCTCGAAAATGACTGCTTCGAGCAGCCCCGGCCATTTCACAATGCGCACAGCCGGTTCCGCTATTTTTTCACCGATGCCCGCTACCCCGCCGAGCTGTTCGACGACACGAGGTTCACCGTGGAAATCCTCTCCGGCGTGGCGGGCAGCGGCAAGGACACCTATTTGCTCCGCAACCAATTACCCATCGTGAGCCTCGACGACCTGCGCCGGGAGATGGGCGTGTCGCACGGTGATAGCACGGGCCAAGGCCACGTCATCCAGCGGGCGCAGGAACTGGCGAAGCGATACGCCGCTGCCCAGCAGTCCTTCGTATGGAACGCCACCAACCTGACCGCCGACCTCCGCTCGAAAATCATCGGGCTGCTCAGCGTTTACAACCCATTTTTCAAAATCACCTATTTGGAAACGAGCCGGGAAAACGTCTTTGCCCGCCGCAAGGAGGACATCCCACGGGCGGCATTGGAAAAGATGTTTAGGATATTGGACATGCCGCTGCCGGTGGAGGGGCATGAGGTGGGGTGGGTGAGGGGGTGAGGAGAAGCAGCTCTTGCATCGGAAATTGACTTTGGAATACTCATCAGTTGCGTCTATCTTTGAACAAAATTCTATCAATGACAGCTTCACTTAAACAACCGCTGACAAATGCCCAACTCGAAATTCTGGGACTGTTTTCGGAAAACCTATCCGAACAGGATATGAAAGATTTGCACCAATGGCTGTTGGAATTTCGTTACCGTCGCCTGCAAAACACCTTGAACCAGGTTGCCGATGAGAAGGGCTGGACGGAAAAAACGTTTGAGGAATGGGGCAAGGCGCATTTGCGTCAGTGAAACCCACTCAATACATAATCATCTTCAATCAGCCAATTATTTATATCGCCTAAACTCTGTTCCCCTTGGTGAAAATCGATAAAAGCGCCTAATCCTCCGAACCATTCTAGCACAAAGTCCCGCTCCAATTTTGTCGGTTTGTTCAGAACCATTGCTTGGTATGAACTCCATTGATAGTTGATAAAATCATCTTGAAGCCCATGCTTTTTGCAATTAGCGTGGACGTAATAAATCAAATGGCCGAAATGCGTTTCGGAATTGACTGCAACCCGTTTAAAAGGGCGATTAAATAAATTGCCCTTACGCTGATACCTTGCGTTAAATACAGTTGCATAAGAAGTAAATAAGCGCAAGAACTGATTTTCCAAGACTTTATGAAGCACACGTTTTTCAGTTGACAGCGCTAAAAATTCCTTTTGTGGAATAGTGCGTTCTTTTAATGGAAGCGATTCAAGGTAAGCGATTATTTGCGCTTCGCTTTTTATTTGCACCACAAAATGGAAATGATTTCCAAGCAATTGATAAACGTAAGTTTTAAGGAATGGCGATAGGTATTTGTCGTATTGTTGAAGAAAAAATCGGCGGTCATCATCCGAGCGGAAAAGCAACTCGCCGCCATTGGTGCGGTTGTAAACATGGTAATACTCATCGCCGCATAGCTTTGCTAAATAATCGGGCGTGGGTTTGGGTTTTCTCATGATAGTATGGTTTGTCGCAGTTATCAAGGTGTTTGGGCCAGCGTTGAGGCGACACCTCAGCGCTTTCGGCAACTGCGAAAATACCCAAAACTTCTTTAACCACAAGTGGTTACTAAGAAAAAAAGCCCATCCTTAACAGTTGGATTGGCTGCGAGCAGGCGTTGAGGTGACACCTAAAAATGGCGCTTCCATGTGTGCAAACCTCCACAGACCGAGCCGCCATTTTGAGGCGTCGCCTCAACGCTGGGGCACCCCGGAAAACCCCGAAACTTCTTTAACCACAAGCTTTGTGCAAAAAAAACACCCATCTTTCACAGTTGGATTGACTGCGAGCAGGCGTTGAGGTGACACCTCAAAATGGCGATTCCATGTCTGCAAACCTCCACGGGGCGTGCCGCCATTTTGAGGCGTCGCCTCAGCGCTGGGGCGTCACTCTACTACTGATGAAAATTTGCCCTTAAAGTATTTTTCAAAAATTTGCCTTGCCTGTTTTCCTTCCAAATTCATGATTTCAACCCTGCTGTCTTTAGCAATTCTACCTTTTTTGAATAAAGCAAGATTTGAGTCTTTTGCTGTGCTGAATAAATACAATGCTTGATTAATGAGGAACGCAAATCTGCTACCATCTTGTGAAATAGTAGGAGGTGCTATTATTTTTGAATAAGCCTCGGAAGGCGATAAAAAAATAATACTAACTTCAAACGCGTTCTCATCACCTGCATTGTTATCCAAAATCATTGCTCTTACTTGTTCAGCCTTTGCTCCTAAATGAATGTTGCTAAAAAAAGAATGCTTTGAAATATGTGCTCGCCAAAGAACAGACAACAAAAAAAGTTTGTAACTTGTATAATCAACATTTTCAATTATGACAGATTCTATTCCATCGCTACTTTTTCTTTTAAGGAACTTTGGCATTTCATGTGATTTCAAGTTTGAGCCTCCAAATGTGATGGTTCGTGCATAGTTCTCAAGCTTGCCTATGACCTCATTATCACAATATGCACAAAGAATATCTTTATCATAAATTCCATTTGGACGATACGATGGTATTTTAGGTTTATTCAAGTTGACGAATTTAAGAAAATGATTTTCGTTAAATAGTCCTTCGTACATAAAATCAGGTATTATATGGCTCCTTTTGAGCAACTTCTTTTCTTGATTACACAAGCTACATTTCATGTTCTATTCTCGATTGATTAAATAATTTTAAAGCTATTTCGGACTTTTTAGAGTAATCATCTTTGGATTTTTCAACTGCAAAAATACCATTTTCCCCTACCTTCACCCCAAAATTCACAAAATGAAGCTAAACCTAACCATCCTCCTACTCCTTTCAACCCTCACAGTTTTCGCCCAAAAGAAAAAGGCGCAAAAACCCACCACTCCCGCCAAAACCGAAACCCCGAAAAAATGGGACATCAACGCCCCCTCCGGCTTCGGCTGGAACTGGAAGGACGTCAACTTCACCACCGACGAGGGCACTTGGCTCAACCTCGACCTCAGCCCGGACGGGAAGACCATCGTCTTCGACATGCTCGGTGATATTTACACGATGCCAATTGCCGGAGGCAAAGCGACACCGTTGCGCTCAGGCATTGCCTGGGAAGTGCAGCCCCGCTTTTCGCCGGATGGCAAGCGAATCAGCTTCACCTCCGATGCGGGCGGCGGCGACAATATCTGGCTGATGGATGCCGATGGAAAGAACCCCTCGCAACTGACCAAGGAGGACTTCCGCCTGCTCAACAACGCCGTATGGGTTGATAATCAATACCTTATCGCCCGCAAGCACTTCACCTCTGGGCGCTCGCTCGGGGCGGGCGAGATGTGGATGTACCACGTGACCGGGGGCAGCGGCCTCCAGCTCACCGAGCGCAAGAACGACCAGCAGGACGTGAACGAACCCTGCGTCAGCCCCGATGGGCGGTACGTCTATTTCAGCGAGGACATGTACCCCGGCGGCTTTTTCCAGTACAACAAAGACCCGAACAACCAGATTTACGTCATCCGCCGCTACGATAGGCAGGAGGGCAAAATCGAGGACGTGTTGACCGGCCCCGGCGGGGCTTGCCGCCCGCAAATCTCCAACGACGGCACCAAGCTCGCCTTCATCCGGCGGGTGCGCACGCAGTCGGTGCTGTGGGTGGCCGACCTGAAGACCGGGCAGGAATACCCCATCTTCGACCAACTGAGCAAGGACCAACAGGAGGCGTGGGCCATCTTCGGCGCCTACCCCGGCTTCGACTGGATGCCCACCGACAATGAAATCGTGATTTATGGCTTGGGGAAAATATGGCGGGTGCCCGTCATGCTCGGCGCTGAAAAACCTGCGAAGGCGGTGGAAATCCCCTTCTCCTTGGACGTGAAAATGAAGGTGGCGGAGACGGTGAGGCCGAAGCAGAAGGCGTTTGAGGAGGAGATGGAGGTGAAGGTGATGAGGAATGCGGTCACAACACCTGATGGTTCTCTTTTAGTATTTAACGTACTTGGTCAATTATGGGCAAAGCCTTTATTGGACAGCAATATTAAAGCACAACCATTTCCAATTAAATGGTTAATGGGTGCAGAGTTTAGCTATAAGGATGATTTTGAGTTTGAGCCTTCTTTTTCTTTTGACTCAAAGAAAATGCTTTGTGTAAGTTGGAACGATGAAAATATGGGGGCTATTTGGAGGTGGGATTTCCCAATAATAACTGAAGGAATGATTAGGGCTGACATGCCGGGGAAAGGTGAATTCGTTAAACTAACCACCTCCCCCGGCATCTACCGCACCCCCTCCTTCTCCCCCGACGGTAAGTGGATTGTCTTCGTAAAAGAAGGTGGCAACGAACACCAGGGCTTTGCCCACTGCAAGGAGCCGGGCATTTACCTCATGCCCGCCGATGGCAGTGCCGAACCCAAGCTCGTGACCCCACAGGGCGAGTACCCGCAGTTCAGCGCCGATGGCAAGCGCATTTTTTACCAAAAAGGCGGCTACCTCTTCGGCAGCCTCGTCAAGAGCGTAGAGAGCGTGGATTTGAACGGTCAAAACAAGCAGGAGCATTTCGAGACAGTCTTCCCCCAATGGACACCGCTGGCCTGAAAATCAACCTCACCCTCCCCGCCGACAAGCCGAACGGGGTCATTGCCTTCACCAATGCCCGCATCATCACGATGGAGGGCGACCAGGTGATTGAAAGGGGAACGGTCGTGGTGGAGGGCAACGTCATCAAGTCCGTCAGCGCAGACTTCGTTATTCCGAAGGGAGCAAAAGAAATAGACTGCACGGGCAAGACCATCATGCCGGGCATCGTGGACGCCCATGCGCACAGCGGCAATTTCCGCTACGGCCTCAGCCCGCAAAAGCAGTGGCAATACTACGCCAACCTCGCCTACGGCGTCACCACCATGCACGACCCCAGCGCTAACACGGAGATGGTCTTCGCCAATTCGGAACTCATCAAATCGGGCAATATGGTCGGGCCGAGGCTGTTCAGCACGGGCACCATCCTCTACGGTGCCGACGGCGATTTCAAGGCGGTCATCAACTCCTTGGAGGATGCCAAGTCCGCCCTGCGCCGCACGAAAGCCTTCGGCGCTTTTTCGGTGAAAAGCTACAACCAGCCCCGCCGTGACCAGCGCCAACAGGTCATCCAAGCTGCCCGTGAACTGGGCATCCAAGTGGTGCCGGAGGGCGGCAGCACCTTCTACCACAACCTCACGCAGGTGGTGGACGGCCACACCACGGTGGAGCACAATATCCCCGTCGCACCGCTCTACAAGGACGTGACCACGCTCTGGGCCGTTACCAAGACGCACAACACGCCCACGCTCATCGTCAACTATGGCTCGGTGAACGGCGAGTACTATTGGTACCAAAACACCAACGTCTGGGAAAAGGAGCGCCTGCTGGCCTTCACGCCCCGTGCCATCATTGACAGCCGCAGCCGCCACCGCACCATGATTCCCGACGAGGAGTACCAGAACGGCCATATCCTCACCTCCAAGAGCCTGAAAAAGCTCACCGACGCCGGGGTGAAAATCAACCTCGGTGCCCACGGCCAAATCCAGGGCATCGGCGCCCACTGGGAGCTTTGGATGCTGCAACAGGGCGGCATGACGAACCTAGAGGCCTTGCGCTGTGCAACCCTCAACGGCGCTGTTTCCCTCGGCATGGACGAGCAAATCGGCAGCCTCAAAGTCGGGAAATTGGCGGATTTAATCATACTGGATAAAAACCCATTGGAGGACATCCGCAACAGCGAGTTCGTGAAATACACGATGGTAAATGGCCGCCTCTACGATTCAGCGACGATGAATGAGGTTGGGAACTATGATAGGAAGCGGACGAAGTTCTATTTTGAAATGCCGGGGAGCGGGAATGGGTATCCGTATTTTAGGGAGACCAATTCGTTTATGAGGCCGACTTGTTGTCAGATGGATTGAGGCAAACAAAAAGGCGCTGGACGGATTCAGCGCCTTTTTGTATTTTTGAAGAAAAAATCAATCAAATACCAATGAGCACAGTTGCATTGACCGATAGAATAACGGCCCTTCCCGCCGATTTGCAGGCACAAGTGGCTGATTTTGTGGAGTTTTTGATGTTGAAACACAGGATACCGTTCAGGGACGAAGAGGCGCTTTCACCAGCACAGCAAGCCGAGTTGCACCGGATTTGGGCGGCATACGAGGCAGCGCCCGATGAAGTGATTTCGGTGGATATGTTGCAGGAACAAACGAAGGCGAAATATGGCCTATAATGTCGTCCTCCTTCAAACTGCCAGACAAGGCCTGTGGGAAGCGATTGACTGGTACAACGAGCAATCGGTTGGTCTCGGCAACGAATTGATGGCCGAGTTTTTCGAGCATTTGAAGAAACTGCCAGAGAACCCGCATCGGTTCAAGTACATCCTCAAGCCCTTCCGCCGCCTACGGCTTAAGCGCTTTCCATACCTGATAATTTTCAGGATTGACGAGGCAAGGCAGCGGGTGGTTGTGGCTGTTTTTTGGCACGAGAAACGTGACCCTGAGCGGTTGGAGCGGGTGTTGCGGTAGGAGACGGGGAGTGCGATGCGGCCGGTTTGTTGTCAGATGGATTAGAAAAATCGCTAGACGTCGGCGGGGTTTTGGACACTACCGACATTTTATTTACTTCAAATCCAATAAAAATGAAGCAATTCATTCCCCTCCTATTATTCCATGCTTTTCTTGACAATTCTGCCTTTTCACAAGGCTGGCTCAAAACTTATGGCGGTGACAACTACGACAGCGCCGAGTCCCTTCTACAAACGCCTGACGGCGGCTTTATTACTGTTGGAGAAAGCCACAGCCAGCTAAGTTTCGGCGTCAACGACGTTTACGTGGTCAAATTAGACAGCGTTGGCAATATGCAATGGGAAAAATATTTCGGCGGCAGTAGCTCCGATAGCGGACACGATATTGTAAAAGTCGAAGGCGGCTACGTGATTGCTGGTTACGCTGCAAGTTTCGGAGGCCCATCCGGTTATTTGTTGAAAATAGATGAAAACGGCAATGAAATCTGGACAAGAACATTTGCCAAACGCAACTTTAAAACCATAGAATTAACTTCAGATGGTGGTTTTATCATCGGCGGACAAGGCAGTAACGAAACCGGAAATACAGATATGTACCTGATAAAAACCGATGCAACCGGCTCCCCGGAATGGACAAAAAGTTTCGGAGGCGCAAATGATGATTATGGAAGAGCGGCACTGCAAACATCCGACGGCGGCTTTATTTTAACAGGAGAAAAACGCAGCGATGCTAAGGGTTCCGCCGATATTTTATTGGTAAAAACAGATGCGGAAGGCACGGAACTTTGGCGAAAATCTTATGGTGGCGATTATTGGGACTTCCCTCATGATATTCAACAAACCTGCGACGATGGTTTTATCATTACTGGCATCTCGGATTCGGATTATTTAGAACGGAAGATTTATTTAGTAAAAACAGATAAATACGGTAGATTAGAATGGCAACAGCGTTTTGGCAGCGGGACTTCTGACGAAGGTCGTGCTGTTCTGCAAACCGCAGATGGTGGCTATCTTATTACAGGTCTTAGCCGAAAAACAAATGCAAACGACCCTATATTATTTAAAACAGATGCCAACGGAAACCTGCTATGGGAAAAAACATACTTGAGCGGTAGTATTATTGGCTATGATATTTTACAAACTGCCGATGGCGAATATGTAATTGCAGGAGCAGCTACAGGCAATCTAACTGGCGATAAAGGATATGAGGCATTGCTGATAAAGACAGATAATCTGGGCGTTGCAGCACAGGAATGTCAGCTTAATGAGCAGGAACTTGAGTTTAAAATATATCCCAATCCTTTCCATTATTCCACCACGTTTGAATTGCCAAGAGAAGCAATATCACAACAAATAACTTTAAGGTTGTTCGATACTGCTGGTAGATTGGTTCGCATGGATACTTTTAAAGGCGCTGCATTTGATTTTGCTGCACCAGAATTACCGACGGGTTTATATTTTTATCAAATTGCGATAGACGAAAAGCAAGCGGCGAAAGGCAAGTTGGTTATTTATTGATGCCTGTATTCCTGTATTAGCCTGCCCTATGAAAGGGATTGGAAAGCTCGAAGCGGTTTCTAAGCCCGACCTGTCCCATCCCCTTCCACTTTTCCCACCTTTTCCCTACTTTTGAAAAAAAATCACCGATGACAACCATCACTTTAGATAAGCCGCTGACCAATTTGCAGATGGAACTGCTCAAATTGTTCTCCCGCAACCTGCCAGAGGAACGGCTGCTGGCATTGAAGGAGCTGATTTCCGACTATCTGCTTGACATGGCGAGGGACGAGGCGGACAAGGCTTGGGATGCCAAAGGCTACACCCCAGAAACTGCCAAAAAATGGCTACAAAAAGGCAATGAAGGATGAAGGTAGTGCTTGACACCAACGTTCTGCTTGCCTCATTTTCCAGAAGGTCACCGTATCGCCTCGTCATGGACAAGTTCCGAGAGCGGGCTTTCAACCGCTGCCTGACGACAGAAATCATGCTCGAATACGAGGAAAAACTGACTGAAATCTTTTCACCCGAAACTACCTTGCCATTCATGGAAGCCCTTCCTGACCGCTCAAACGTCGAGTGGGTGAATGTCTTTTTCAAATGGAACTTGATTTACCCCGATTTGGACGACAACAAGTTTGTTGATTGCGCTATTGCATCTCGTTCAGATTATTTGGTGACAAATGACAAGGATTATAGGCCGTTGAAGAAACTGCAATTTCCGAAGTTGACTGTGCTTACGATGGAGGAGTTTATTGAGGTTTTGAAGGCGTAGGGGCGTATTTTAGGGAGACCAATTCGTTTATGAGACCGACTTGTTGTCAGGGGGATTGAGTGGCAATCTTAACCGGAAACGATTATCTTTGTAAACATTAAATAGCTCGTTATGATTTCTGATAAAATCGGCATACAACTTCACGACAAGGCTACCAAGAGTGAACCATTAACTGACAAAGAAAAAGTACAGTTAGAAGCGTGGTATGCCCAGCAAGACAGCACGGAAAGCTACCCTGCTAAAACGGCTGACAATGCTGCGGTAGCGTTAAGGTTGCAGATTGAATCCGCCTTGTCGCAATTGATGAAAATCACACAGCGAATTCAGCAAGTAGCTGCCGAAAACGAGGCAATACGCCTGGAAAACCAATCCATCAAGCTGCAATTGGCTAAATCGCTGGGCAGGCAAACGGCATGAGCATCTCAAAGGAAATCCGGGAATTAGTGCGGCAGCGGGCAGGCTGTGCTTATGAGTTTTGTGGTGTTTCCGAAACAGACACTGGTGGTGAACTGACCCTCGACCACTACCATCCCCATACAAAAGGTGGAACAGATGGATTGGAAAACCTGCTTTATTGCTGCACCAGGTACAATCTCTATAAGCACGATTATTTTCCCAGCACTTCCTCTGACCCGGGTCATCGCCGCATACTTGACATCATCCACCTGCTGGAATACGTCTGGAAGGTAGCCAACGCCTTTTGGGGAGAAAAGCACCCCGGCAGGGAAAAATGGGTCAAAGAGCAGTTGCTGCTGCTACTGGAAAGCCGGACAGAGGAAGTCATAGCCCAGTGGATTGACTTGTGGGAAGCAAATGAAAGGACCAATGCCCAAAAAGAAACCATTGACAAAGCACTCACTTACTTGAACAACCACCGGGAAATGGTGGATTACAAAAGCTATCTGGCACAGGGTCTGCCCATCTCAACCGGGATTGTGGAAAGCGCCTGTGGCCATTTAGTGAAAACCCGGATGGAGAAAAACGGGATGAGGTGGAGCTACAAAAGGGCACAAGCAGTACTCGACACCAGGGCCGTTTTAAAAAACGGCGATTGGGACGACTTTATGGAATTTTTTATTGACAAGGAGCAACGCCGGATTTATCCCAACAGCCCGCTTCTGAGGATGCGGGCGTGACCCATATTTTTGTGAAGCACTCAAATTATTTAACATTTTTTTTCAAATTTACAAACTTTGGCTATGACCGCACATGATGGCCAAAACGCCACTTAACAACGACAAACGTTTTGAAACTCATCCTACTACACGGCGCCCTCGGCGCTGCCTCCACCATGACGCCACTATCGGAGCGGCTCCGCCACAATGGCTTTGCTCCGCAAACCCTGAACTTCTCCGGCCACGGCGGCGCACCCTTTTCGGAGGGCTTCGGCATTGAACAGTTTGCCAACGAGGTGCTGCGTTTCATGGATGAAAAAGGCCTCGAAAAAACGGACATCTTCGGCTACAGCATGGGTGGCTACGTGGCGCTGCACATGGCCAGCCAGCACCCTGAACGAGTGGGGCGCATCATCACCCTCGCCACCAAGTTCGACTGGACGCCAGAAGGGGCAGAGCGGGAAACCAAAATGCTCGATCCTGAAAAAATCGAGGCGAAAGTACCTGCCTTTGCGAAGCAACTGGAAGAACGCCATGCACCCAACGACTGGAAGCTGTTGCTCCGCAAAACCGCCGACATGATGCTCGAACTCGGCCAGCGACCACTGCTCACGCCCGCTGTTTTATCGAAGATTGATAACCCCTGCCTCATCTGCCTCGGCGACGGCGACCAGATGGTGAGCATTGCCGAAACCACCCATACTGCGGAGGCATTGCCCAACGGGCAACTTCATATTTTGGAACAGACACCGCACCCTTTCGAGAAAGTCAACTTGGATGCCTTGAACCACGTCATCCATTCGTTTTTGCTCGCCTAAAAAAACAATTCGACCAATTTCCTTTTTGGTTTCCCACCTTCGCCTTACATTTTCGGCCAATTTCACAACTAAACGAAAAACAAACATTCAATTATGTCCACTTCTCGCACTGCTGACGCCCCCGACATGGGACTTTTCTGGGGCTGTTTCATCGCTTTGATTGCCACTTCATTTGGCTTCATCATCCGGGCCCTCATCATCGGCGACTGGGCCACCGACTTTAACCTGACCGAGACCCAAAAGGGCGAACTGCTCGGCGTCGGCCTCTGGCCCTTTGCCATCAGCATCGTCCTGTTCAGCCTCGTGATTGACCGCATCGGCTACCGCATGGCCATGATTATCGGCCTCATCTGCCACGTGCTGAGCGCCATCATCACCATCACCGCCAAGGACTACACCATGCTCTACATCGGCACATTCATCTGTGCCCTTGGCAATGGCACGGTGGAGGCGTACATCAACCCCGTGGTCGGCACCATCTTCCGCAACGACAAGACCAAGTGGTTCAACATCCTGCACGCTGGCTGGCCGGGCGGCATGGTGCTGGGCGGCATCCTGCTCATGATGATGGGCGCTAGCGTGAGCTGGCAGGTGAAGGTCGGCCTGATTTTCATCCCAACCATCCTTTACGCCATTTTGCTTTGGAACAAAAAATTCCCCGTACACGAGCGGGTGGCGGCTGGCGTGAGCTACCAGGAAATGCTCAAGGAAGTGGGCATCCTCGGTGCCTTCATCATCAGCCTCATGGTGTTTAAACAGTTGGGCGTCATCTTCGGCCTTGGCAATGTGGCCACTTGGATAGTCATCTTGCTGGCAACGGGCGCTTACGGCTATTACACCAAATCGTTGGGCAAGCCACTGTTCATCGTCATGCTGCTCATCATGATTCCGCTGGCCATTACCGAGCTTGGGGTGGACAGTTGGAGCGCCGACCTGATGGCGGGCGAGATGGGCAAAATGGGCATCAGCGGCGGCTGGGTGCTTATCTACACGGCATTGTTGATGATGCTGCTGCGCTTCTTCGGCGGCCCCATCATCCACAAACTGTCGCCCATCGGCTTGCTGGCCGCTTGTGCTGGCTTGGCTGCACTTGGCCTTTACCTACTCTCCAGCGCCACTGGCGGCATGATACTCTTGGCAGCTACCATCTATGCAGTGGGCAAGACCTTCTTCTGGCCGACGACCTTGGGCATCGTTGCGGAGCAATTCCCAAGGGGCGGTGCCCTCACGCTGAACGGCGTGGCTGCCGTGGGCATGCTGGCCGCTGGCATCGTGGGCGGGCCGTTCCTCGGCAATGTGCAGGACAAACAGGTGGACGCACAGACTGCCGTTTACGACGCTACCAACAGCACCCAACTTCACAGTACCTACGTCACCACTGAAAAAGAAAGCTTCTTCGGCAAATACATGGGCATTGACCAAGCCAAGCTCGACGCTGCCCCTGACACGGACAAGGCCGCTGTGGCCACCATACAAGGAGAGGCCAAGAAATCGGCGCTAAAGACTGTAGCGATATTGCCAATCATCATGATGCTCTGCTACCTCGGATTGCTCTTCTACTTCAAGGGGAAAGGCGGCTACAAGCCGGTGGTGATCGGGGGGCATTGAAAGGATTGAAGGATTGAATGAAAGAAGGATTGAATGAAAGAAGGATTGAATAGCCCTTTCAACAAAAAAGCCGTGGTGGATTTCCATCACGGCTTTTTTGTTGAAAGGGTTGTCTTTAGTGCTATCTAATTCAGCTGAGCTTATAGCACAACATCCAATCCAATGCTGCTCGCCAACTGCCGACTGGTTACTGCCGGTTCGACCCCATGAAACGGAGCAAGAGATAGACCAGCATCACCAGTGACGACAAGGCGGCGGAGACATAGGTCATGGCGGCCCATTTGAGGGCATCCTTGGCGCCTTCGTGCTCTTCGCCACGGGCCGTTCCGCTCTCTTCGAGCCAAACCAAGGCACGGCGGCTGGCGTCGAACTCAACTGGTAGGGTGATGAAGGCAAAAGCAGTAGTTACTGCAAAGGCAATTATCGTTATCAGCAAGAGGCTCGGGAAGCTCCCTGCCAAGCCCAGGGCCAGCAGGAGGAGCCATTGTTGCGCCATTGACGCAACGTTCACCACGGGCACGATGGCGGAGCGCAACTTCAGCCAAGCATAAGCATTGGCATGCTGTACGGCGTGGCCGCACTCGTGGGCTGCCACCGCCGCTGCCGAGATGCTGCGGCCTTGGTAAACATCGGGGCTGAGGTTCACAGTCTTGCTCATCGGGTTGTAGTGATCGGACAGGAAGCCTTGGCCCATGGTGATTTTCACCTCACTGATACCATAATGGCGAAGCATCCGCTCTGCCACTTCCGCACCACTGAGGTTGGCCCGCAGGCCAAATTGCGCATAGTGCGCAAACTTGCTTTTCAGTTTTCCGCTTATGAACATGCCTATCAGCGATAGACCAATCGTAAGCACATAATAGAACATCATTTTGCTCAAAATTTAGTGATGAAACGGGTTCTTGAATCAGCTTTAAAACAGCAAAGAAAGCATAGTGTTCCTATTTTTTGATAAAACGCCCGCACAGAACCTTTCAACATCGCTGTTTTTCCGACGAGCATTTTGACGGAGTCATAACATATCAGTCACAAAAAACAAAAGGCCTCCCACTTGGCAATTGACCGAATGGGAGACCTTTTGTTTTTTGGAATGTGAGCAACTGGCTATTGCTTACATTTTCTTTTTCCACTCTGCAATGGACTCCGTGTTCATGCGCTCGTAGTCCTTGTTCTTGGCTTCAACGGCCAATTTCAGTGATTTTTCAGCTACCGCAGTGGCATCCTTGTACTTGCCAAGGGCTGCCAGTACGAGTGACTCTTGGCGCAGCTTCCAGAACTTGGCATCTTTGCCGTCCATTTCATTGGATTTGTGAATCCATTCGTAAGCCTTGTTCAAGTCCTTGCCTGAGTCGAAATAGTAGCGACCGGCAGCGTAGAAATCATCGCCGCTAGGTCCGTTCATCACCTTGGTGATAGACGCAGTTACCACTTCGTCGGTGGTCAGCTTCACAGGGATGTTCAACCATGTTTTTTCCCATCCGATGCCAAGGGTGAAGCTCTCGTTGGTCAGGTCGCCAAGGTCAATCATGAACGACTCGATGTTGAAGTCCATTTTATCGGCCTTTACCTTCATGCGAACGGCCTCTTTTGTAGCATCCCAGTTTTCAGGCACGCCCCAGTTTTCGGTGTCGGTGTAGAAAATGACTTCCCATTCGGTCTGGCCGGGCACGGTGAAAATGGCATAGCTGCCAGCCTTAAGGTCTTTGCCGCCAATCTTGACGGGGGCGCTAAAGGTAACCATGGTATTCTTGTTGGCACCTGTGCGCCACATTTCACCATAAGGAACCAAGCCGCCGAAGATGGTACGGCCCTTTACGCTGGGGCGGCTGTATTCGACCGTCACGTCAGTCAGGCCGACGGTCTGCGTGGTTTTGGCCGACGGGCTTGCCGCTGGCGTCTTGATTTGGGCAGTGGCCATGCTGAAAATGCCCACTACCATGAAGGCTGAAAGTGTCAGGATAAATTTTTTCATGCTGATTAAGTTATGATGTGAATTAAGGTTTTTGAAATCGGGCGTGAAATTAGCCAAATAGCTGTCAATACAGGCTTTTCATCAACAACCTTAACAGTTTCCTAAATCTTGGGTTGAGCAATGTAGAAAAAAAAGAATCAAAACCCGTGCTTGCAGCCCTGCCTTGTGCCGAACTTAATTTCCTACCTTTGCCTTAATAAGTTGGCAGTTAGCCAGTTTGCAGTCAGTCGTTTAGTGTGCAGTTGATTAGTCATGACCGAGTTGAACGGCTAAAGACTTGAAGACTGCAGACTAAACGACTGACTGCAAACTGCCCACTGTCGAACTGGCGAACTGAAAAAATGGCTTTCGTAGTATCCGCAAGAAAATACCGTCCCGTACATTTTGAGGATGTCGTAGGACAAGCACACGTGTCGCAGACGCTGAAAAAGGCGTTGCAGACCGACCATGTGGCCCATGCCTTCCTGTTCTGCGGCCCACGGGGTGTCGGTAAGACGACCTGTGCCCGCATCCTCGCCAAGGTGCTCAATTGCCAGAACGTGACGGCCAATTTCGAGCCATGCGGCGAGTGCGAAAGCTGCCGTGCATTTTCCGAGAACGCATCCTTCAACATCATGGAACTCGACGCCGCCAGCAACAACAGCGTCGAGCACATACGGACGCTGGTGGAACAGGTGCGATTCCAGCCGCAGCAGGGCAAGTACAAGGTGTTCATCATAGACGAGGTTCACATGCTCTCGCAGGCCGCCTTCAACGCTTTTTTGAAAACGCTGGAAGAGCCGCCGAGCTATGCCATTTTTATCCTCGCCACCACAGAGAAGCACAAAATCATCCCGACCATCCTCAGCCGCTGCCAGATTTTCGACTTCAAGCGGATACAGGTCGGCGACACGGTGGCGCATTTGCAGAAAATCTGTGACGCCGAAGGGATTGAAGCTGAGGGCGACGCCCTGCACATCATCGCTCAAAAGGCCGATGGCGCCCTGCGGGACGCACTCTCCATCTTCGATAGGATAACAAGTGCCTCCGGCAAAAAAATCACCTACGAAGACGTCATCACCAACCTGAACGTCCTCGACTACGACTACTTCTTCCGCCTTACCGATGCCCTGCTCACCGAGGATTTGCGGCAGGTGCTGCTCATCCATGACTCGGTGCTGCGCAACGGCTTCGAGGGCGACCATTTCATCAATGGCCTTGCGGAGCACCTGCGCAACCTGCTCGTGTGCAAGGACGCCGAGACGCTTCGCCTCCTCGAAGTGAGCGACAACCTGCGGGAACGCTATCGCCAACAGGCTGCTTTGGCCCCTGCCTCCTTCCTGCTCACGGCCCTCAACCTCTGCAACGACTGCGACATCAACTACAAGATGGCCCGCCAGAAACCCCTGCACGTGGAGCTGTATTTGATAAAAATGTGCTACGCTAACCAAGCGGTACAGCTTGCAAGCAGTGGCCAACAGCAGGCAGTTGGGGCTGAAAAAAAAACTCCTGACGTAAGCAGTCCAGTGGGTAGTTCGACAGTGGGCAGTGGGCAGTCAGTGCCGAGAGATGCCACTAATTCATCTTCTATTGCAAAGCAATCAGCATCGGCTCAACAGCCTTCGAATGGCCCCCCCCCACCGGGGTACGCTGAGGTAGTGCCACCTACGCCAGTTGAATCAGTTACCGTAAAGGAGCCACCCATTGAGCCAGTTGCACCGCCGCAGACAGGATTACTTCGCAAAACGGGCATACCGGGGCTGTCATCCGTTTCGTTGCAGAGCATCCATGATGAAATTGCGGAAGCGGAAGCCAACAATGGCCCTGTGCAAGCACCCAAGCTCAACCTTGAAGACCTGAGGGAAGCTTGGTCGGCCTATATAGATTCTATTGACAAGGACTCCGTGAAAGCCATGCTACGGGGTGCCGATATTGACATCAACCCGGAGCAGGTGACAGTGACGGTAGGTTCCGCCCTCGCCGAGAACACCGTGCGGCAAGAAACCATGCTCATGGATTTCCTTCGCAAACGGCTCCATGCACCGCTGCTCGCCCTCACCATCAAGCTCGACCCCAGCCGCTCCAACGCCGCACCAGCCAAGCCCAAACGCCTGACCGACAGCGAAAAGTACCACGCCATGCGGGCCGTGAACCCCCTCGTGGACGAGGTGAGGAAGCGTTTCGACCTTTCTTTGGAGAATGAGTGAAGGATTGAGGGATTGAAGGATTGAAGGATTGAAGGAGGGGGGCTTGCCTCAAGATTTTGTACGCTGCCCGACGCAACCGTTTAGCAGGGTTGACAAATCCCTCCTACCAATTTATCTTTGCAAATAGGTGTAGAAGACCGAATCCTATGCGTCAGGATACTGACTTTTAGAAAAATGTGGTTTTGCAATTGGGGATATGCGCCCTATTTTTCACCTTGAAATTTTCTACCTTTACACTTACTTAAAACTCGTAAAAATGGCTTCAATGAAAAAACTCAACGATTTTTTGGGCAAGGCCCTCAACACACAGGAGACCAACGAAGTGAAAGGCGGCAAAGCTTATGTGCCGACGGACACTGGCTCGGTGGGGTACATCAATTGGGATGATGTCGTCATTCGGGAGAACAATTTCCAAACCAGCACTTCTGAGTCGATGAAGGCTGGCCTAACTACTAGCCACAAGGGGCGTTGATTGGCGTAGGAACCTTTCCTTTACCACTTGCGCATAAGGCTTGTTGTTGATTTTACTCTCCAACCACGAGATGATGTCAAAGAGATCGAAGACGCCATAGGACGGTTGTCTTGACAAATCCTCGAAGTCCTGTTTCAGGGTTTCGAGGATTTGTTGCATTTCAACCTTTGAATGCGGCTTTCCCGCCTCCCGAATGAAGTTCATCATCTTCCTTTCAAATTCCGAAAGTCGGTTCGCCTTGTTCAAATACCTGTAGGTTGACCGCAAAAGACTATCCAGTAACATCGTATTGCCCAACTCATAGTGAATGATGAGGTTTAGAATGCGGGCAAGGCTCTGCAAATCCTTCCTTTCCATACTTTCCGACAATTTGAGCCAATTGTTCAGGCTGTTCAGTGCTTCGTCGAAGTTACCCGTTCCAAAATGGATACAGAAATATTGCAGGTAAAAAGTGCTTTTGACGTATTGCTCCTTGTCTTGTACCCCACCGATTTTTTGATGCTGCTTCAGTTCCCTCGCCCCCTCCTCGAACTCGCCAGTACTGATGCAAAGACGGAACTTGTTCATATAATATTGGCGGTTAATCTTGTCTTCGTCGTCATTGGTGATTGGTTCAACCCCAATCAATTTGTCAAGTGTTTTCCTCACTTCCTCAATCTTTCCAAGCCTTCCACAACTGACAATATGGTTGCTCAATGCTGAAATGTACTCCGAAACATCCTCCTGCAGCATCAAGTTGTTTTGCTCCAGCAATGCAATGAGTTGCGTGGACGCATCATAGAATGCTTCGAAATTTGAGCTGGAGAAATTATAAATAGAGCGTATTCGATAGTATAAAACCTTGGCCACAAAAGAGTCCGCCATTGTTTCGTCCTTCATCAAGGGGCTTTGAATAAGCATGGTCAAAGTTTCCCGCTGTGAGGCACTTCTTGACACATCCTTCCTAATGCTGACCAAAATCTTGAAGAAGATACTTCGGTAGGCTGAGATATTGGACAGTTTGTCAATGCAGGTCTTTTCCTCCAACATGATGCGTTCCATCTCCTTATCCAAGAAGTTAAAGTCGTTTTGCGTATAAGCAATCTTCTTCTCCCAATCCAACACCTCCACCAACGTCTTAAAATCCTCGTACTCCGCTGCGGTCTTTTTCACTTTCGCCAAAATCGCCTTGCAGTCCTCGAAATGCGACCGCTTGAACATCGCCCGAACGCCCAGCAATTGGTTCTTCAAGCGGTAGTCCACCGAGGTCTTTTCATCGAAAAATTGTAGGCTGCGGATAACCAACTCATAGAGGTAGGACTTCAGTTCCGAGTATTTGCGGGTCTCCACGGGCTGGCCACCATAGACCATCCTGGCCAATTGCTCGTCATCGAACCGCTCGCTGACCACAATGGCGTCGAACAACTGCACGTACTTGTTGCTGGTGGCGTCCTTGCTGCTGACGTACAGCTTGAAGTACCGCCGCTCCGCACTCGTGAGCGACTTGATTAGGTCGTAGAGTCTGCTGGAAGGTGTTTTCATAATAGGGATGAGGGATGAGGGATGAGTTTAGGTTCCCTTAGGGAATGACAAATCCGATTCCCAAGGCCGAAAGTAGCAATTTTGCTGCACAAAACATAGTTCTGCAAAAAATCAAAAACCTGATTTTTGGGCAAATTTATAAAGGCAAATTTTGTGGCATTCGTCAAATGCGTTTACCCTGTCAATGAGCTATTTTTGCTCCGCAACAAAATCGTGTCTTTTCTTCCCCCGCACCGCCTTCCAGCGGTGCGGGGGAAGAAAGCTTTTTGAGGGCTGAAAATTGCGGAGCAATTTTCAGCCCTCAAACTCCCTTTAGCTATGACCACTGACGACTATAAAAAACTCCTGCCCAACTGGCCCCACGACCCCGGGGTCTATCGCTTCCACGATGCCGAGGATCGTGTGCTCTATGTCGGCAAGGCCAAGAACCTCAAGAACCGCCTCTCCTCCTACTTCTCCAACACCAAGGACATGGCGTACAAGACCCGTGTCATGGTTAAGCACGCCCACCGCATCGAGATGACGCTGGTGGACACCGAGGCCGATGCCTTGCTGCTCGAAAGTACCCTCATCAAGCGGTTCCAGCCGCCGTACAACGTGATGCTGAAGGACGGCAAGAGCTATACCTATCTCTGCATCAAGAACGAACGGTTCCCAAGGGTCTTTCTCACTCGCCGGGTCATTCGGGACGGCTCTACCTACTTCGGCCCGTACACTTCCAAGTTCAGGGTGGAAACGATTTTGGATTTGATAAAACAACTGTTCCCGCTGCGCACCTGCAACCTCAGCTTGACGGAGGAGAACATTGCCCGTGGCAAGTTCAAGGTCTGCCTCGAATACCATATCAAGAATTGCCAAGGCCCTTGCGAGGGCTTTGAGACGGAGGCCAATTACAATGGTAAAATAGAGCAGATAAAGAACATGCTGCGGGGCAATTTCGGCCCGGTGAAGCGGCACTTCCAGCAACTGATGGCGCACCACGCCGAGCGCATGGAGTTCGAGAAAGCCCAGCAAATAAAGGAGAAACTGCTTGCTTTTGAGGACTACCAGGGCAAGAGCACCGTCGTGAGCACCACCATCCGTGATGTGGATGTGTTCAGCATCGCCAGCGACGAGAAGAACGCCTACGTGAACTATATCAAGGTGGTGCATGGGGCCATTATCAACACCTGGACGCAGGAGATGGTCAAGAACCTCGACGACGACGAGGCCGACCTGCTGGCCTTCGTCGTCCCGGAAATCAGGGAGCGGTTCCAGAGCATCGCCCCGGAAGTCATCGTGCCGATGGAAATACCCGTGACTGACCCGACCGTGACCGTCACGGTGCCTAAAATCGGCGACAAGAAGAAACTGTTGGAGCTTTCGGAGAAGAACGTGCATTTTTTCCTCCTCCAAAAGAAGAAGGAGGAAGCCACCGCAACGGGCAAGCAGACCAGCGCTGAGCGCATCCTGCGCACCCTCCAGGGCGACCTCCAGATGGCCGACGTGCCGCTCCACATCGAGTGTTTTGACAACTCGAACATGCAGGGCAGCTACCCCGTATCGTCGTGCGTGGTGTTCAAGAACGCCAAGCCCAGCAAGGGCGACTACCGGCATTACAACGTGAAGACGGTCGTCGGCCCCAACGACTTCGCCACGATGGAAGAAGTCGTTTACCGCCGCTACAAGCGCCTGTTGGCCGAGGGCCAACCCCTGCCGCAGCTCATTATCATTGACGGTGGCAAGGGCCAACTCGGCGCTGCCGTGAAGAGCCTCGAAGCCCTCGGCATTGGCACAAATGCCCCCATTTCACGCACCGAAGCCAACGCCCCGCTCTCACCCTCTCACCCGCTCACCCGCTCGCACACCGTAACGGTCGTCGGCATTGCGAAGCGCCTCGAAGAAATCTTCTTCCCCGGCGACTCGGTGCCGCTGTACATCAACAAGAAGTCGGAGAGCCTTAAGCTCATCCAACAGGCCCGCAACGAGGCGCACCGCTTCGCCATCACTTTCCACCGCAACCAGCGCTCGAAGGACTTCACCAAGACCGAACTCGAAGACATCCCCGGCATCGGCACGAAGACCGCTGAGAAGCTGCTCAAGCATTTCGGCTCGGTGAAAAAAATGCGGGAAGCGAGTACGGAGGAAATCGAAAAGGCGATTGGGAAGGGGGCAGCGAAACGCATTAAAGAGTATTTTGAGGCGGAGGAGAATGGGGAGGTGGAAAGTTGATTACAGTTTAGTAGTTCCAAGGATAGTTTACCTTTGCACAATTACTTATTTCAACATTAACTCAACGGTTCATTATGAAGGATAAAATAGGCTTGTTTTCTTTTTTTGCTGGAGCTGGGTTTCTTGACCTCGGATTCGAAGACACTGGCCATTTTGAAACTTTGTTTGTAAACGAATACCACAAAGCTTTTGCCAAGATTTACAAGGAGGCAAGGGAAAAGCTTGGCATCGAGGAACCTCAATATGGCTATCAAGTGGCCGATATTGTCGAGAATTTGACCAACCTGAATTCAATTTGGTTGAAAGAAAATCTCGCGGCGGCCAAAAAAGAGTTTGATTTAATTGGGTTTATCGGTGGGCCACCGTGTCCAGATTTTTCGGTTGCGGGAAAGAATCGGGGCGAAAACGGTGAAAATGGCAAACTATCCGGCACTTATGTTGAACTAATTAATAGGCTAAAGCCAGATTTCTTCCTGTTTGAAAATGTCAAAGGTCTTTATAGGACAGCCAAACATCGTGCTTTTTTTGAGGCAACAAAATTAAAGCTTATTCAATCAGGGTATTACTTAACAGAGAAATTAATTAATGCCATAGAATATGGTGTGCCACAAGATAGAGAGAGGATAATTTTGATAGGTTTTCATCGAAATATGTTGACAGACTTTGGGTTTAAACTAAATGGCTCGCCTTTCTTAAAAAATTTTAATTGGGATAAGTATATTGTTTATAATACTCAAGATGCCTTTAGTTCACAATGGCCTAAAATGGATGTCTTTAAAGAGGATTCTATTATTCACCAGCCAACTAATATCATTGAAGAATTGACTGTTGAGCATTGGTTTAAACTGAACGATGTTGAGGGGCATCCAAATGCGCACAATTACTTCATGCCAAGGGCAGGACTTGCCAAGTTTCAGGTAATTCCAGAAGGGGATGATTCTCGGAAATCTTATAAGCGACTTCATCGCTGGAGATATTCTCCCACTGCTGCCTATGGTAACAACGAGGTACATCTCCATCCTTACAAAGCGAGAAGGATTTCTGCTTCCGAGGCGTTGTCTATCCAGTCTTTGCCGGCAAAGTTCGTTATACCTGAGAATGTTACGCTTACGGATATGTTCAAGACTATCGGCAACGGTGTACCTTACTTAGCGGCAAAAGGTCTTGCTAATAGCATATTTGCATACATCTTCAATAATTCAAACAAGGACGTAAACGAACCTTATGGAAAATCTTACAGCAAACAATATCGCCAGCTTTATCAACCAGTTGCCTAAGACGGCTCAGTATCACTATATTAACCCAACAACAAAAGAGGTGATAACGATTGAGAATGTGGAATTACCTCAGGGCCCCATCAAGATAAAAAGGTTCAACCCTTCGAAAGGAGAAAGCAGGTCAACAGCAAAGGAACAATCCATGTCATCCCAAATGTTGTGGAGATATGCCAATGCTTTTCAACCCAAACTTCCTATTAATGTTGAGAGAGTTTTAGGAGCGAGTTACAATACACGGTCTATTTTAGAGTCATTATTGGCACATACTCCGCAATTCTATTACGCTTATCCTGGCAGAATAGAAAGGATTGGTGGTAGAGAGAAAATTCAGAAAGGCCATAAACACTTAGTTTGGCGTCCTGACAAGCCTCATCCACTTGGTGAAATTCACAAAATAGATACCGAGATGGTAATTTCGGAAATACCATCTGTTGATGTACTTTATGAGGCCGTGACCTTACCAAATGTATCCTCTGGTCGAGAAGAACTTGATATTGAAGTAAAAAGACGCCACGCCCAGATACAAATTGCGCTTTATAAGATTGGTCGCCAACTAGGTTTCAGAACTTGGGTAGCATTCAACGACAAGGCCATTCAGTACGAAAATAAAAAACTAGGTGAATTCGAAGGCATCATTGCCTCCTTAAATGATGAAAGATTGGTAATGGCTCACCCAGATGTCATTAAAGCTGCACTATATATTGACTGTATTTGGTTCAAGAATGGCAAACTAATGCCAGCAGTGCTTGAAATAGAACATTCTACGGGGGTTACTAGTGGCCTTTCAAGAATGAAAAATTTGCAAGACCTATTCCCTTCTGCAAAGACCCGATATGTGATTGTGGCATCTGACGATGACCGTAAAAAAGTTGTTCAAGAAGCCAACAAAGAACAGTTTAAATCCTTGGACACTCGTTTTTTCCCATATTCCGCTGTTGAAGAACTTTACAGCCTTTGCGAAAGAAGAAAGCTAAAAGGTATTACAGAGGATTTTTTGGATAGCTTTATGGAACCCGTCGTTTCGCAAAATTCTTGATGCACCGTATTATTACTAAAAAAGCAAACTCTGTTCTACTCAGCTTAGAATTTGACCCCTCACCCAAACACCTCCCCAACCCCCACTTCAAACCCCGGCACCACTTCCGCCACGAGCGTATCGCCAGCGTGCAGCAAAGCTTTTTTGGTGAACTTCCCATCCTTGGCCACTTGCACTTCGATGGTGCGCTTGTCCGTGTCCACGAGCCAGTATTCCAGTACGCCGTGCTTTTCGTAGAGGGTCAGCTTGGTCTTTTGGTCTTTCTTTTTGGTGCCAGTTGAGAGGACTTCCACCATGAGGTCAGGTGCGCCGTAAATGAAGTCCTTTCGGCGATCCAAGCGGGTATTGGAGAGGAATAGGATATCAGGCTGCACGATATTTTCCTTGTCGAGGTGGACATCCAATGGCGCCACCCTGACGATGCCCAATTTATTGGCTTTCACAAAATAAAGAAGTGCTGCGAACAAGTTGCCAACGGCATCTTGATGAGGGTCTTTAGGCGAAGGCATATAAGTGAGTTTTCCGTTTAGTAGTTCGTAAGGGGCTCCTTCGGGCAGTTGCATATAGTCGTCAGCTGTGTAAGTGTGCTTGCTCTTGATGGTGAGCAGCACGTATTCTCCTGCTTTGTCCCGGTACAGCAGCACGTTCTTGTCAAGCAGGGCGAACTCCCTGCCTTCTAACTTCTTCTCAAAATCAGTCACCTTAAAGAAGGACTGCTCCCTCGGAGCCCGCAATGGAATGGATGTGGCCATGAACCGTTTATTTTGAGCAAAAATAAGGTTTTATTGGATTTGTCCGTTCCCACTTTGACCTACCAAAAAATGAAATTTTATTTGCCGTCCTCATTGTAATACACGCAATCGGAAGGTTCATCCAACTTGGCAAGGGCATCGGGAAATGCACGATAAAACTTACCGTTTCTTCCCCGCCAAACGCAACAGCTCGGCGTCCAACAGTTCAATCCGTTTTTTCATCAGCTCGAACTCCTTGCGGAAGCGGGCGTTCTCGGCCCGTTCGCTGGCGGCTATTTCCCGCTCGGTCTCCAAGACCATGCGCAGGGCCTTTAAGGCTTCCAGCATTTCGTCGTTGGTGGTGCTGCTGGCGGGGCTGCTCGGTGTCTTGGGAATTGGCATGGGGTCTTCTTCTGGGTCTTTCGCAACCACCGACCACTCTTCTTTCTGCTTGGGGTAGCTGGGGAGGTCTTCCGGCCCCAGCCGCTCGCCCACCAGCCGGGCGAAGGGCACGCCCGACAGTCCTTCCAGTTGCATAAGCACGGATACGGCAGGGTCGCTTTCACCGCCCTCCCATTTGCTCACCAATGACCTGCCCACGCCAAAGCGGCGGCCAAAGACTTCTTGCGATTCTTTCCAATGCGTGCGTATCATTAAGATGTTATTGCCCAGGTACATGGCTGCGATTTTAAAACTGCATCGCACATCAATCATTTCCACGAAACGAGTCAAATGTCGCATTTCATGGAAATGTGCAATGTGCCGTTTCAAACCTAACCAATTTCCTAAATCAACTCAAATAAGCTGAAAACTATTGCAAAAATTCAAGCAAAGGTGAGCCATGCTGACCGAAATCATGCTATTCCATCCTTGGCCTTTCATCAAACAACTAGCCGCAATGCAATATTTCCTACCCAAAGATGAGGCTCACAGTAAGAGTGATTCCATAAAATAAATCATTTTCCACAAAAAGATGCAATCAATTAAATAAAACTACTAAATTTGCCACATAATCAACCACGAATACTCACATAATTACTCACTATGCAACGATTCATCACGCTGGCCATCGTCGTGTCCATTGGGTTGAAGCTGGTTTCGAACCTGGACACAAGCGCCAAAAGGCATGTAAAGCCCACCTATGACAACTGTAGCAACGCCACTATGTACAGCGTTAACCTATGCATTGACAGCAAACAAAACGTGTACTGGACGGGCCTTTGGGACGAGTGCTTCAACCTTGGCACACAGACTACTTGGGCACCAGAACTGGGCACCATCCAAATCCGCTCCAACTGGCAGTTGTGCAAATCGAAGTTCAAGTGGAATTCCGTTCAGTACCTCTGCCCGGTGCCTGAATATAACTGGACTGTGGGAACGGAACTAAACCAATGGGTGGGCACTATTAGTTTCCCACCGAACGAGTGCCTCGCCGAGGCAGTGCCCAACTGCTATGGGATGGTCATTTATGGCATGGGGTGCAGGTATTGAACGGGGTATTGAAACAACATCAACCTCCCAAAATACCACATACTTATGAGAAAATATTTATACTTCACGCTGTTGGCCTTTGGCTTTTGGCCAACAGCTATTTCAAATGGACAAGACCTAGCGCTCCAAAGTATAAATGATGCTTACGCCATTCGCAATATCCCGACACCAGAAAAAGCACGAGTATGGCTATTGGCGAGTTGACGTTCGCCGCCTTTAAAATTGTTTGTGTGGTCACGCTCCTCTATTTCATTCTTTCGTCATGCTTGCCTTTCCGTTGCGAAGCCAGTAACTTGCGGCCAATTTACTGTGATGCACTTTAGACAACTGCTCGTTATAGTCCTGTCCGTTGCCTTTGGCAAACCGATTTCTGCTCAGACAATCTTCCCTGACATGCAGGGGCAAGCCCTGTTGGATCAACTTGTTCAAGCCTATAAACCTGCTTCGGTACTGACCTACGGACAAGCCCGTGACACGCTGTATGGCCTCATCTACAACCAGAACGACAGCGTGCAATGCGTTTATTCCGGCCATCGCCTTTACCTGCCGCCCGGCGAAGACCCGACCAGTTGGCTGTTCATGAGCGGCACCAACGATGGCATCAACTGCGAGCACACCTGGCCACAATCGAAAGGAGCGGCCACCGGCAACCCTGAGAGCGATATGCACCACCTGTTTCCCACACGCAGTGCCGTCAACGCAGCAAGGGACAATTTCCCTTTCAATGAAATCCCAGACGTGCAAACGACCCAATGGTACTATCTCGACCAAGTGCAGACCTATATGCCAGTTCAGGAAATTGAACTTTATAGCGAGCGGGTCAACGGAACATTCGAGCCAAGGGAAGACCACAAGGGCAATGTGGCAAGGGCCATGTTCTACTTTTACACCATGTACCAGCAGGAAGCAGACGCCGCCGACCCAAATTACTTCCAGCTCCAACGACAGGTACTCTGTGAATGGCACTACCTCGACCCTGCCGACAGCCTCGAAACCCGCCGCTCCTGGCAAATTGCCAACTACCAAGACGGCAAGCCCAACCCTTATGTTGTGGATTGCACCCTGCTTTCCCGAAGCTTCTGCTCCGATACGCCGGGGGAATGCCCCACCCCGATTTCATCCACCCAGGATGGCAATGTTCAGCATGAAAAATCAGAAAGCCTGCTCATTGCCCCTAACCCAATTACCTCCAACGCAGTGGCCATCCATGCCACCGAACCAGGCCGATTGACCGTATTGGATTCGCTTGGCAGAAAATTGATGGAGGTGCAGTGGTCGCCAGGCCAACCATTGGAAATCGGCAGCTTGCCGCTCGGTCATTATTTCATTGCGTTGGACAAAAAATCGGGAATGGCCACAGGCCAATTCATCAAGGAATAAAATGGAAAAGCCCGTGACAGGGAATCCCCGCACGGACTTTTCCATACCTTCATACCTCACACCTCCATACCTCAATCCTCCTCCTTCTGCGTCGCCTTGTGCTCCGCAATCAGTTTTTGCTGAATATCTGGCGGTGCGGGAGCGTACTCGGCAAACTTCCGGCTGAACTTCGCCTTGCCCTGGGAGATGGAGCGCAGCGTCGAGGAGTACTGGTACATCTCGGCCAGCGGTATGCGGGCCATGATTTTCTGATAGTGATCATCGGAATCCATGCCCATGATGATGGCCCGGCGGGTTTGCAGGTCGCCCATGATATCGCCCATCACCTCGCCGTCGCAGAGGATTTCCACGTCGTAAATCGGCTCCATGATTTGAGCGCCTGCTTTCTCGAAATTGGCTCGGAAAGCTTGGATACTGGCCGTCATGAACGCCATGTCGTTCGAGTCAACGGGGTGCATTTTGCCGTCGTAGATGCTCACCCGGATGTCCTGGCAGTTGGACCCCGTAAGTGGGCCTTCCTCCATTTTCTGTAGTACGCCTTTCTTGATGGCACCGGAGAAACGGGCATCAATCGAGCCGCCGACGATGCACCAGTAGAAGGCTAATTCACCACCCCAGGGCAGTTGTTCCACATCCTTCTGCCGGGTGGTAAGACCTTGCGGGTCGGGCATACCGTCGTGGTAAGGCTCGATGCGCATGTGAACTTCTGCAAATTGGCCAGCGCCACCCGTCTGTTTCTTGTGACGGTACATCTCGTTCGACTCCTTCGTGATGGTTTCCCGATAGGGGATGCGAGGCCGGATGAATTCCATGCTCACCCCAAACTCCTGCTCGATGCGGTGCTTCACGAGGTCGAGGTGCAGTTGTCCCTGACCTTCCAATATCGTCTGTTTCAAAGTAGCAGATTGGATGACCTTCAGCGTGGGGTCTTCCTCAGAAATGGAATGGAGCGCCTTCATCAGTTTCTCCATATCGTTCTTATTGGGTGGGTTCACTGCCACCTCAATGCGGGAATTGGGGAAATGAATCGGGTCTATCTTGCGGTCAACGCCCTTCTTGTTCAGCGTTTGGTTGGTATGCGAATTTTTCAGCTTCACCGTGCAGCCGAGGTCGCCCGCTTTGAGCTGTTCAGTGGCCTCCCGGTTCTTGCCATTGGCGAGGTAAAGCTGCCCGAAGCGCTCCACGGTGCGGTTGTCGGCGTTGGTGAGTTCGTCGCCAGCGTGCAGCACGCCCGAAAACACCTTGAAGTAGGAAATGACGCCCACCCGTGGTTCGTTGTGGGTCTTGAAGATGAAAATAGTGGTGTCTCCCTTGCTGTCGCAATTGAGTTCGCCACCATCTTCCAGTTTCACGCTGGCCCGTTCGGCAGGCGAGGGGCACACGTCGTTGATGAAGCCCATGATGCGCCCACTGCCCATGTTTTTTGCTGCGGAGCAGCAGAACAGTGGGTAAATGGAACGGTTGGCAATGGCCAATCTTAGGCCAGCGGCCAAGTCATCCTCAGAAAGGTTGCCCTCCTCAAAATAGCGCTCCATGAGGGTCTCATCATTCTCTGCCGCTGCCTCCACAATTGCCCGGTGCATTTCGTCTGCCCGGCCTTTTTCTGCATCTGGAATGGGTTTTTTCTCTGGTTTTCCGCCGTTGGCTGGAAAGACGTACATCACCATGCGCAGGGCGTCAATGATGCTGTTGAAGCCAGTGCCTGCGTTCACGGGATACTGGAACGGCATCACCTTCGTGCCAAAACGCCCCCTTGCCTGCTCCACGGTAGCGTCGTAGTCTGCCTTCTCATGGTCAAGTTGGTTGACGATGAAAAGACAAGGTGTGTCAAAATTCTCGACGTATTCCCAAAGCAGTTCTGTACCTACTTCCACGCCACCCTTTGCGTTCAGCACCATGAGGGCGGTGGAGGAAACCTTTAGCGAAGCGACCACCTCGCCCACGAAGTCGTCGGAGCCGGGCGTGTCCAGCACGTTGATTTTGTTGCCCCGCCAGTCGTCGTGCATGAGGGTGGAGAAGATGGAGTTGCCGCGCTCGTGCTCTATGTCGGTGTAGTCGGACACGGTGTTCTGTTCCTGCACCGTGCCCCTGCGACTGATGCCACCGGACTCGAAGAGCATCGTCTCGGCCAAGGTCGTCTTGCCGCAGCCGGGGTGGCCGAGCATGACGACGTTGCGGATGTTGCTGGTGTCGTAAGTCATAATGCTAAAAATTGGTTGAGGCAGGAGGGAAATTGGGAAACTTAAAAATTAAGAAATTGTAGGGACTTAGTTGGTGTACCGCTAATTTCTCAATTCCCTAATTTTCAACCTGCTTGTTGGTTTATTCGCTGTTGGCTGTCCGTCTTTGGCTCGATTTGGTTAGTAAAAGGGAACAAGGCCCAACAAACGACAAAAGATATTTTTGAGAATTCGAGCCGTGAACTTATTAAATTACGGCTACTAAAAAAATTTTTTTTCAATAAAGCATGACTTCCCTTCGGAATACCACGTACGGCCCTCGTCCCCTGCCAAATATTCACACCATCGTGAACAATGCTGCGTATTGTTGTTTGTTTTGCGGGCGAAAGGCTGGGCGCAAAAAAAGAACCCACAGCCACCCCAATCGGTGACAAAAATCTAGTCTCCGATTAAGAAAAGTCATTAAACAATTGACATGACCGAGCTGATTGATAGGATTTCCAAAAGAATGAAGGCCCCGCTGCCGGGCCGACCCGCCCATTTGCAAATGGCGCACATCACCCGGCGGCACTATGTGGACGCACCTGCAGAGGCCAAGCAGGCAGCGGTGCTCATGGCGCTATTTCCCAAAAATGAAGCGTGGCATATCCTCTTCATCGAGCGGAACGCCAACGACCGTGACCACCACGGCGGGCAAATCGGCTTTCCCGGCGGCAAGGCAGAACCGGAGGATGCCTCCATGCTCGCAACGGCATTGCGGGAAGCGGAAGAAGAAGTGGGAATCTTTCGGGAAGAAGTGAAGGTCTTGGGTGCCCTGACGGAACTCTACATCCCCGTCAGCAATTTCCAGGTGCATCCATTTGTGGGCTACCTGGAGGCTTCCCCAAAATACAAGTTGCAAGTCGAAGAAGTGAACGAGGTGCTGGAAGTACCACTCTCCCATTTTCAACAGCCCCAAATCCGCCGCACAACAGACATCCGTATTGCCCCGCAGATCGCCTTGAAGCACGTACCCTATTTCGATGTGCAGGGCCGGGTGCTTTGGGGTGCTACCGCCATGATGCTCAATGAGTTGTTGGAAATCGTCGGACAAACCTGACGCTGTTTGTCTATTTTTTGCTACAAGCCATCCCCTTTTTCAGCATTCTGGATAAATTTTGTTTTTTTTGACAAACAAGGCAGTGCTTTTTACAGTTGTTTAGGTGAGATTTGCTGTTGAAAACCAAACACTTATTATCCAAGAAAATGACAATATACCGCAAAACATCTGGCTTTAGGCTCAACGGCATCACAGGGGTGCTCATTCTCGTAGGGTTCATCGTGGCCATGTACTTCATCATCAAGTACACCTTGATAGCCCTCACCTTCGTGGCACCGCTACTGCTTATCGCTACCCTGCTCATTGACCACACCGTGGTCACCAATTACCTGAAATGGATTGGCAGCACCTTGAAGTCCAATTGGCCATTGGGTGTCGGTGCTATCTTGTTCACCATATTCGGCTATGCACTGGTGTTCCCTTTCCTATTTGGCAAGGCAATACTGAAAAAGAAGTTCAAACAGGCCAAACAGCAATTCGAAAATGAGCGCCAAGGCGAGTTGATTGATTTCGAGGAAATCGAAAGCAAGCCCAACCAGGAAAAACCCCTCGAATTGCCCGAACTGAAAAAGCAAACTGGGGGCAGCGCTTATGACAAGTATTTTGACTCGTGACTCGTGATTGGTGATTCGTGACTGGGGACTTCTGGAATTTTTGCCAACACGAAGCTTTATGGTATAAGCAACAAGCCCATTCCACCGAAGGTGGAAAAAGCATAAGAAATCATAAAGAAATCTGCGTCTTTCTGCGTCAGAAAACTGTATCAGCATTTTTCCGAATTGCGCCAATCCGCAATCCGTAATCCGCAATCCGCAATCCGCATTCCCTCAATTCCCCTGCGCATCCACCGATGCAATCGCCGCCATGTTAACGATATTGTCCACTTCTGTGCCTTTCGGCAACAGGTGAATCGGTTTCGCCAAGCCGATGATGAGCGGTCCGATGGAATGGGCGCTGCTCATGTGCCGCACCAACCGCAAGCTGATATTGGCAGCATCGAGGTTTGGGAAAATGAGCAGGTTCGGTTGGCGGCGGCGGAGGTTGGCAAAGGGGTAATGCTCAGCCAATATCTCCGGGTTGAAGGCCACGTCGGGCTGCACGGGGCCGTCCACCATCAGATCGGGGCGGCGGGCACTGACGAGTTCCACGGCCTCCCTCACCTTCTCCGTTTCAGGGGTGCGTACCGCACCAAAATTGGAGAACGAAAGCATGGCAATTCTAGGCTCTATGCGCATCCGCTCCATTTCTTCTGCTGCCATCAGCGTAATTTCCGCCATCTGCGCAGCAGTGGGGTTGATGTTCACGGCAGCATCCGCAAAGACGTAGGTCTTGTGCTCGTGCTGCAATAGGTACATGCCCGCCACGAGCTTGCCCTTTTCCTTCGCGCCAATGATGCGCAGGGCTGGCCGCAGCACGTCAATATATTGCACGGTGGCGCCCGCTACCATGCCGTCGGCGTGGCCTTGCTGCACCATCATGGCACCGAAGTAGAAGTAGTTTTTCAGATCGAAATCGGCTTGGCTCAGGGTCACGCCCTTTCGTTGGCGCAGCCGATAATATTCCTTCACATAATCGTCACGGTGCGGCCAAAGCTTAGGCTCGATGATTTCAATGCCCTCGGGACTGTGGTGCAGTTCTTCAAAATGCTGCAACAGTTCTTGTTTGTTTCTCGCCAATAGAACGGGCTTGGCGTAGCCTTCCGACACGATTTCGCTGGCTGCCCAGATGACCTTCGGGTGGTCGGCTTCTGGGAACACGATGCGCTTGGGGGCTTTTTTTGCAAGGATGTAAATATTGCGCATGAACTCCCTCGACCAGTCCACTTTTTGTCGGAGCGCTTCCCGATAGGCTTCGAGGTCGAGCTGCTTTTGCGCCACCCCACTTTGCATGGCTGCCGCTGCTACCGCCGAAGATGCCGCCACCAGTACCCGGTGGTCGAATGGCTTGGGGATGATATAATCAGGCCCGAAGCTGAGGCCCATGTCGTCGTAGGCCCGCTTCACAGAGTCGGGTACTTCTTCCTTGGCGAGGTTGGCCAGGGCCTTTGCCGCTGCCAGCTTCATCTCCTCATTGATGGCCGTGGCCTCCACGTCGAGCGCCCCACGGAAGATGAAGGGGAAGCCGAGCACGTTGTTCACCTGGTTGGGGTAGTCGCTGCGGCCCGTGGCCACAATGGCGTCGGGCCTTGCTTGCTTCGCAATGGGGTACTCCACCTCTGGGTCAGGATTGGCCATGGCGAAGATGATGGGCCGCTCGGCCATGGATTGGAGCATTTCGGGCGTCAGCAAATTGGCCTTGGAGACCCCGCAAAACGCATCGGCACCCCGCATGGCATCCTCCAGCGTGTGGGCCTTTGTTTTTCGATAAAACTTCTGCTTGTAAGGGTTGCTGTCATCGTCGCCCCGGCCTTGCCAGAGAACGCCTTTACTGTCGGTCATCAGGATGTTTTCCAGCTTCACGCCGAGCGTTACGTAGAAGTTTGCGCAAGCGATGCCAGCCGCCCCCGCCCCGCTGATGACCATTTTGAGGTTGCCCAAATCCTTGCCCACCAATTCCACCGCATTCAGCAGCGCCGCCCCTGAGATGATGGCCGTACCATGCTGGTCGTCGTGGAAAACGGGGATGTCCAGCTCCCGCTTCAGTGTTTCTTCGATGTAAAAACACTCCGGTGCCTTAATGTCCTCCAGGTTGATGCCACCGAAGGTCGGCGCAATATTGCGCACGGTGCGGATGACCTCGTCGGGGTCTTCCGAGTTCACCTCAATGTCGAACACGTCCACATCCGCGAAGCGTTTGAACAGCACGCCCTTGCCTTCCATCACAGGCTTGCCGGCCAAGGCGCCAATATTGCCGAGGCCGAGCACCGCCGTACCGTTGCTGACCACCGCCACGAGGTTGCCCTTGGCCGTATAGCGCCGGGCCAGTGAGGGGTCTTTTGCGATTTCGAGGCAAGGCTGTGCCACGCCGGGCGTATAGGCGAGCGAGAGGTCGCCCTGGGTAACGCATGGCTTTGTGGGCACGACTTCGATTTTTCCCCGACGGGGAAATTCATGGTATTGCAGCGCAGCTTTGCGCAAGCCTTCTAATTTGGAATCCGGTTGTGGCATGGTTAGAAAAGTTAGTTTAAACAATGCCGCAAAGTGGAAGGAAAAGGCGGGAGCTTTGATGATTTTTGGTACTTTAAATAAGGTAAAATGTCAGTAGTTCGAGCAGCTTTTTTTATTCTATACAGCCGCTGCGTACTGCCTCCGCCTCTTTACCGCAATTACGCTCGCCAAAGAAAGGAACTTCGCAAAACTACAATTGAGATGCCTTGAAATCCAAAGAGGCATGAGGACAAATGCCTCATGCCTCTTTTTCTTGATTACCTTATGGTTTATTTGCCAAACCCATAGCTCACGCCCAAAAGCACCACATCGGTGTGCATGCTGCTCGTGATTTCGCTGCCGGGAACTTTGCCAAGCGGGTTGTCAGCAGTAATCATCATCGGGTTCATCAATTGCCCGGTCACATCCTCGCCGATGCCACGGTGGTAGGTCAGGTGGATGCCCAGGTTATCGGTAAACTTGTAACTGAAACCTGCCTGTACGGCGTGCTTGATGACCGCAGGGGCAGCAGATGAGAAGAACACGTTGTCCTCTGTGATAGGGTTGGAACTATAGGTGTAGCCGAGGCGGATGGGCAATTTTTCTACCATTTTCAATTGAAGCCCTGCGGCAACAACCGTCACGTTTTTCCAACCAAACCCAGCGACGGCACCAGTCGGGAAGCCGTTCTCGCCAATGACCCAACCGGTTTTTTCAAAGCCATCTGTTTTCTCGTAATTAATCATACGGTAGTCCACGGCAAAGTCAAATTTCTCATGGGTATAGGCTGCGCCTGCGCTGAAAATAGCAGGGTAGTTCATCTTGAAATTGGTTGCAGGAGCTGCCGAGCCGTCCAAGTACTCGCCTTCAATTTCAAGCTCCTTGAAGTACTGTGGGCTTTTGTATGCCAAGCCGAAATTGATGCCGGTTGGGAGTTGGAAGAACAGGCCAGCCTGTGCGCCGATGCCCAGCGCAGAAGCCTTCTCACCCAGCGGGTAGCCCTTTTCGGAAGGTGCAGCAATTGGTACCGGCTCAATGAGCAGGGAAGAATAATTGAAGGTCGGGGCAATGCCAAAGGAAACGCCCTCCGTCAGCTCATAGGCAGCTGTCAGCCCCAATTGCATCAATTGATAGTTGGAGTTTAAATGGCCAAAACCGCCCATGGTCTGAGGATAAAGCAGTGGGTTGGAGGCGTTGGGGTTGAAGTTGGGATTGTCGGGCGTCGGCAAATCCGTGGTAGCGGGGTAGTCCACGCCGAAGCCACTGATGCCGAAAGCGGAGATGCCAAAAGCGAATTTACTGTCCGGCTTGGCAAAAATAGCACCCAAGGTTGGTAGCGGTGATGCACCCTTTTCGTCATCGGTCGTGCCGCTGATTTCAAAAGTTCCGCCTTGGCCGTCTGGTTGTGTCACTTTGGCGTAAACCGAAGGGGCAGCCGTGAAATAGGCGACGCTGAGCCCCACTTCGTTGCGGTCAAAAGCCGTGATGGAGGCCGGGTTCCATTGCAGCGCACCGGTGGGGTCGAGTGGAAGGGCCGTGCCGGCACCGCCCATCGAGAAGTTGACGGCTCCAGCGCCTTGGAGTACGTGGCCTGTTTGCGCCAACAGCGTAGCCGTGAGTATGGTGAAAATGGAAATAAGCAGGTTTTTCATGATTCCGTTTTTTTAATCCGCCGTTTCGTCCGAATATAGGTCAAAGCCGCCGGGTTTCGGTGAACAATTAACGAGTGCTTGCCTATTGTAAAGCGGTTTAAAATTGCAGGCATACCTATTCTTAAAGGGTGATATGGGTCACATTAGCGGCTTTGACAGGGAAGGAGATTTGTCATCCAAAACATTGATAAACAGCACCTTAGAATTCTAAAAGTCAAATGGTTGCTAAAAAAAAACACTGGAATCACAAACTTGACACAAACCTATTCACCTGCTCCAACACCTGCTTCTTCAACGCTGCCATCACGGCCTCGATTTCCGGAGAGAGTGTCACCTTCTGTTGCTGCAAACTTTCAATGGAAACGGTAAATAAGTAAACCTGGGGCAATCGGCCCATAAAAATCATGGCCTCGATGACATCCTTCATGCCGATGTCGTGCGTGCTCATGGCCTTGGGAAAGTCCTTGGAAAAGCGAGGCTCCAACAGACGGATGGTGCCTGGTGGGTGGCCATCCAAGGTGGCATCAATCAAAATGATGGTGGGATAATGCTCAATATAACTGGTTAGGTGGAAACCCCCAGTACCGCCATCGAGCACATCAACGCCGGGCGGGAGGGGCTCGTTTTCAAGGCGCTGCGCAAAATGCACACCAACACCTTCGTCCCCCATAAGGTAGTTGCCGATGCCGAGGATGAGTAGTTTTTTCAACGTTTTGCCGCTGCTTTTCTTTCTCAAAAGCCTCATCCTCGATAAACTTCCAACCGCCGCCCATGGAAGAAATCTCGCCCCGGCCCTCTACGTAGTCGTGGTAGAAAACGAGGTAAACATGCACCATGGCGAAGATGATGAAGAACCACATGGCCGCATGGTGCCAGTTTCGAAGCCCAAATTCACCGCCAAAAATGCCGCTCACCCAAACAAACATATCGGCGAACCACCAATCGCTCATGGAAGCGTACAGCCCAAAGCCCGTGATGCACTGCACCAAGAAGGCGAGGAAGGTAAGAAAGTAGATGAAGCCAGCCAAGGCATTGTGCCCAACTGACAGGTGCTCCTTGTCCTTTTGCAGGAAAATATCAATCTTGATGACCTCCCACATCTCCTGCCAGAACTTGCGGTTGGTGGGAATGAAGTTCTTCCAGTCCGCATACTTGTTGCCCACGAAGCCCCAGTACAACCGGAACAGGAAATTGAAAAAGAACAGGTATGCTGCCACAAAATGGATGAAGCGAATCCAGCCAAATAGGTATTGGTCGGATGCCTCTGCATTGGACAGGAAGGCGGGCGGGTTGCCTATCAAGTAGCCCGTAGCGCAAAGCGCAACAATGACGAGTGCATTCAGCCAGTGGTAAAACCGCACGGGCAGTTCCCATACGAAGACACGGCGGAGTTTGTGGGTTGCGGTATGCGTTGCCATATTGATATGGTCTGATTTTTTATTTATTTTGATATAAGATATAAGATGTACGATATAAGATTTTAGATTTTTTTCGCACCTCAAAAAAGCTCGTTATTGCTGTGCTTTTTAAATCAAAAAATCAACAATAACACACTCGCCAATCAAATCTAAAATCTTACGTCTAAAATCTTATTTCTTAAATCCCTGCCTGTCGGCAGACAGGAAAAAAACCACCAATTTTAAACCACCTTCACCCTACTAATATGCTTCCCTTCCTCGTCATAAACGTGGACGGAGCAAGCTAGGCACGGGTCGAAGGAGTGGATGGTGCGCAGGATTTCCAGCGGCTGCTCTGGGTCGTGTACGGGCGTGTCCATGAGGGCGGCCTCGTAGGCGGACTGCTTGCCGTTGGGGTCCCGTGGCGATGCATTCCAAGTGGTCGGCACCACGAGCTGGTAGTTCTTGATTTTCTGGTCTTCGATGACAATCCAGTGGGCGAGTGCACCCCTCGGAGCCTCGGAGTAACCGACGCCTTGACAGGTTTTCTCCCATTTGGCTGGGTTGAATTTCTCCATATTGGCCATGCGGGTATCGCCGTTTTTCAGGTTGTTGATAAGTTGGTCGTAAAACTCCAAGCCCCATTGCGCCACGAGGATGCTTTCCAAACCACGGGCTGCCGTGCGGCCCAGCGTTGAGAACAGCGCCGTTACTGGTACTTTCAGCTTCGCCAAAGTGCTGTCCACCACTTCCTTGAAGTCCTCCCGACCACGGGCGTAGCCGATGAGCACCCTCGCCAGCGGGCCTACCTCTACGGCGTTGCCCTTCCAGCGTGGCGTTTTCAGGAAGCTGTACCGTTCCTCCACATTGAGGTGGTCGTAAGGCGGTTTGGGGCCGGTGTATTTGATTTTCGATTCACCCTTCCACGGGTGCAATCCTGCTTTTTCATCGCCGCCCTCATACTCGTACCAGGAGCGGTGGATGAACTCCTGCACCTCGCTGTCGTCCCGAACATCCACGTCCATGATATTGCTCAGGTCTTTGTTCAATATCACGCCTGCTGGGAACTTCATGCTGGACTTGTCGGCAAAGCCGTTGGTCGGCAAATCGCCGTAGCTCATATAACTGCCGAGGCCGCCGCCGATGGCACCCCAATCGAGGTAATACGGCGCAACGGCCAACAAATCGGGGATATAGACCTGCTCGACGAACTCCTTCGCATCCTGCAAAAGCTGGTGCACATAAGCCAATCGCTCAGCGTTGATGCCGCTCACGTCGTCAAGGCCGATGGCGCAGGCCATGCCACCCACTAGGTAGTTCGGGTGCGGATTCTTGCCACCAAAAATGGCGTGGATTTTCACCACCTCCTTCTGCCATTCGAGGGCTTCGAGGTAGTGCGCCACGCCAATCAGGTTCACCTCAGGGGGCAGTTTATAGGCTGGGTGCCCCCAGTAGCCGTTGGCGAAAATGCCCAATTGTCCACTCTCGACGAACTTGGTCAGCCGTTTTTGCAGGTCGGAAAAATAGCCCGGCGAACTTTTCGGGTAGTTGGAAATGCTCTGCGCAATCTCCGAGGTCTTCTTTGGGTCAGCCTTCAACGCCGACACCACGTCCACCCAGTCGAGGGCATGGAGGTGGTAGAAGTGAACGACGTGGTCGTGCAGATACTGCGTACAGAACATGATGTTGCGCACCAGTTCCGCATTTGGCGGGATGGTGACACCGGTGGCATCCTCCACCGCCCGGCATGAAGCCAGTGAGTGGACCGAGGTGCAAACCCCGCAGACCCGGCCCACAAAGGCCCAAGCGTCCCGTGGGTCACGCCCTTTTAGGATTTCCTCCAGCAGCCGCACCATCGTGCCTGCGCTGTATGCGTCCGTGATTTTGCCGTTGTTGATTTCGGCCTCGATGCGAAGGTGGCCCTCAATACGGGTAACGGGGTCCACTACGATGCGTTGTCCCATGATGGATGGATTTGCAAATTCTTAATAGTGAGGAGTTTTGATTGACGATTGACAATTACATGATTGACGATTGTTGATGTAATTGCTGATGTACGCTCGTAGATGGATGAAATCAGCCATCTTAAATTAAACATTATACATCCCATTAAAAATCAACAATCATGTAATTGTCAATCGTCAATCAAAAACACCCCCATGAGAACTGTCCCTACAGTTCCTTCTCAGCGTCCTTGCCTTCTGCAATGACGTTGCTGATGAGTTTATTTTTCCTAAAATTGGTGGCAATGGCGTGCGCTGCAATACCCACGGCCGTTGCGCCAGCGGCTACCATACCGATTTCGTCGGCGTTGCTCTCGATGCCAAAGCCGGGGAAATTGGCCATTTGACGGTAAATCGGACCATTGTCCCAGAAGTTCTCCTCGCTGCAACCGAAGCAGCCGTGGCCGGACTGGATGGGGTAGCTCGTGCCGTTGTTCCATTTCGTCACGCCGCAGGCATTGTAGGTCATTGGGCCTTTGCAGCCGACCTTGTAGAGGCAGTAGCCTTTCTGGGCGTTTTCATCGTCAAAAGTTTCGACGAAAAGGCCAGCGTCGTAGAACGGGCGGCGGTAGCAGGTATCGTGTACCCGTTTGGAGTAAAAAGCCTTCGGGCGACCGACCCGGTCGAGTTCGGGAAGCCTGCCAAAGGTTATCATGTGGATGATGACGCCCGCCATGACCTCGCCTATCGGTGGGCAGCCCGGCACCTTGATGATAGGCTTGCCGCTGACCAATTTATGGATAGGCGTGGCGGTCGTTGGGTTCGGATGGGCGGCCTGTACGCAGCCGTTGCAGGCGCAACTGCCCCATGCGATGATGGCCTTGGCACCTTCGGCAGCTTCTTCCAGCACTTGTATGGCCGATTTGCCGCCGATGCAGCAATAGACGCCATCGTCCTTTGTCGGTACGGAGCCTTCCACGCAGAGGATATACTCGCCGTGGTAATCCTTCATGGTCTTGGCCTTGGCGGCCTCGGCTTGGTGGCCACTGGCGGCCATGAGGGTTTCCGTATAATCAAGCGAGATTTTATCCAAAAGGATGTCCGCCACGATAGGGTGCGACGAGCGGATAAAGCTCTCGCTACAGCAGGTACACTCCTGGAAGTGCAGCCAGATGACAGGCACTCTGGTGTTCTTTTGCAGTGCATTGGCGACTTGGGCGACGCCCGTTGCCTCCAAGCCCATATAGGCCCCGATGATGGAGCAGAACTTCATGAAGTCCCTGCGGGAATAGCCTTTTTGGCGGATTTCTTCGTAGTAGGTGGGACGGCGGGTTGGCGTTGTCGTCATGACTGCTCGATTTGGTTGGTGATGCAATAAATGAAGTTTCCTTTCGAAATAATGGGCGAATGTAGGTGAACACCTATGCAGCGATTGATGACGTTTGTCATTTATTCGGTATGATAAAAATCATCCACCGCCCGCTCTTGCCCCTTCTATCTTCGTCCGAATAAAAATCCATTAAAAGCGAACGACATGAAGAAATGGCTTTTCCTAGCATCTGTGCTTTTGCCTTTTATCGCTACCGCCCACGACGGCCACGGCATTTTTGATGCAAGCAATATCCTGCACTACATTACCACGCCAGAACACGCCCTACCACTTGGCGGCGGCATCGTGCTGCTGGGTTTGTTGTTGAAAAACAGGAGCAAAAAGACAGCATGAAACTTGGCAAGGGGGCTTGCCCCCTTGCTTACATCTCGCACCATGCACGAACTTTCCATCATATCCAGCATCGTCCAAATCGCTGAGGCCGAAGTAGAAAAGGCCGGGGCGCAGCGGGTCGAGTCCATCGAACTGGACATCGGCGAACTGGCGGGCATCGAGTTCTCGGCACTGGATTTTGCATGGGAGGTCGGCGTGAGCCAAACGGTGCTGGAAAGTGCCGAGCGGCACATCCACCGCATCGGGGGGGAGGCAAGGTGCAGCGAATGCGAAACGGTCTTCGACATGCAGGCGCTGTACGACCCCTGCCCAAGCTGCGGATCGTTTTTTAGCGAAATATTGAAAGGCAAAGAACTGAGCGTCAAGGCGTTGACAGTAACTTGAAATGGTTTGAAGAGTTCGATTTGTTTGATGAGTTTGAGTCGTGCGTGACAAATCAAACTCATCGAACAAATCAAACCCATCGAACAAATTTTACAAATATGTGCGGAATATGCGGCTGCGGCCAACCCAACGGCGCAGTAACCATCAGCAAAATAGACCTAAAAAGGGTCAACTTCGGAAAGGTGACACCTCTCCAAGAGGTGTCACCTTTAGGTCACCACGACCATGACCACCACCATGTTCATGCGCCTGCGGCGAAACAGGCACCCGGCAAGACCGTCCTGCAAATCGAGCAGGACATCTTGGGCAAAAACAACCTTTTGGCCGAACGCAACCGGGGTTATTTCGAGGCGAAGAACATCCTCGCCCTGAACCTCGTCAGTTCGCCGGGCAGCGGTAAGACGGCTCTGCTGGAACGCACCCTGGCCGATTTAAAAGGCGAAATCCCCTGCTACGTCATAGAGGGTGACCAACAGACCTCGAACGATGCCGACCGCATCGCCGCCACGGGTGCCGAGGTCGTGCAAATCAACACGGGCAAGGGCTGCCACCTTGAAGCAGATATGGTTAACGAGGCATTGCGCCAGCTGAAACCCACGGACGGCTCGCTGCTCTTCATCGAAAACGTGGGCAACCTCGTCTGCCCCGCCATGTTCGACCTCGGCGAGGGCGCACGGGTGGTCATCATCAGCGTGACCGAGGGCGACGACAAGCCGCTCAAGTACCCCGATATGTTCCACTCCTCGCAGCTTTGCATCATCAACAAGATTGACCTGCTGCCCTACGTGAATTTCAGCGTGGAAAAAGCGAAGGAATACGCCCAACGGGTCAGCCATATCACCGAATTCATCGAGGTGTCGGCGACCACGGGGCAGGGGATGGAGCGGTGGTATGAGTGGCTTCGCAAAAGGAGGGGTGCGTAATTGGGAGGGGTGTGGAGTTTGATTTAAGATATAAGATAGACGATATAAGATTTAAGATTTGGGCACGTGGAAGCTGATTTTATTTGGTTGAATTGGCTCGTGGGCAAATCATACAAAATAAATCAATCGCCAATTAAATCAAAATCAACCAACACCCCCGAAACACCACACTTTATCAACTCAAAAATAATCGTGCAAAATGTGTCTAGCAATCCCCGGCAAAATAACCGCCATCAGCGCCCAATTGGATGAAACTTTCCGCATCGGGAGCGTGTCATTTGGCGGCATCAAAAAAGAAGTGAACCTCTCCATGGTGCCAGATGCGCAGGTCGGCGACTATGTGCTCGTGCATGTGGGCGTGGCCATCAGCGTGGTGGACGAGGAGGAGGCGACGAAGACCTTTGAATACCTTCAACAATTGGGTGAGGTGGAGGAGTTGGACGCTCCTTCATAAAGACGGTGGCTTGCTATCGCCGTAAGGCGGGACTCCTAATAGTTTCGGCGGACATGCTTTTTGCCTAGGCATAAAGCATGTCCGCCGAAATTAAGCATCCAGGGCCGCCAGCGAAGCTGGCGGCCACCGGGATTTGTTTTTTTAGTTGAAACGGAAATTTTGCTTCGCAAAATTTCCGTTTCAACTTTTCTGGGAGCAACAGTTGTGCAAACCCAAAATCAACCTTTCCTTACAAACTCATACGGCGTAAACTCCACAAAATCAGCGACTTGCAGAATGAACTGCTTCACCGCCCCGTTTTCAACCTTGAACTCCACTGGCTTGATACCGAATAGCGGGTCGTTGAAGGAAAGCAGGAAACGGTTGCCGCCGAGCGGCTCCAATTTGCCCACGAGGTTTGGGTGGTGCTGGAAACGCAGTTTCAATGCATCGCCATCCTTAATCATGTCAAGGTTGCCATAAGCCCCGTTTTCGTAGTGGCCAGCGTATTTCTCCCACCCCAGGGCCATTTTCGGCTGCTGCGCAATGGAGTCCCGCATCTGCTTGATGTACTGCGTTTGCTCGGCGTTTTGGGCCTTGGCATCTGCCACAAAAATGGCGTTGTAATTCCTGTAAGGCAGGCCGAGGTAGGCGTCCATGATTTCCCTTTTCAACGCTGTATAGAACGAGTTGGCGTCCGTATTGGTCAGCACCACGATGCCGAGCTTGTGCTCCGGGAACATCGTCACCGAGGTCACGAAACCATTTACGCCGCCCGTGTGGGATACCTCTTCGTAGCCGTCGTAATCGCTCAGTTCCCAGCCCATGCCGTAGAGGGCATAATGCCGACGGATGCCGTATTTCGTCGTTTGCCGACGGCCCTCGATGCTCAATGGCTGGCGGGTGCGCCGCAAAACCTTCATCGGCAGCACGGTCTGGCCCTCGTAGCGGCCACTGTCGAGCTGCGCAATGAGCCAATGGCCCATGTCCTCCACGCTACTGAAAATGCTGCCTGCCGGGGCGAGGTTGTCAATTTGCCCATAGGGTATCTTCATCAGCTCGCCCGTGGCGGGGTGCAGCGTGTGCGCACGGGCAGCGTTGGTGGCCTTGCCGATTTCAGCGCTGAGGGCCAGCGTCCGGTTCATTTTCAAGGGTTGGAAAATGCGTTGTCGCAGGTTGTCCTCCCAGGTCTTCCCGCTGATGCGCTCGATGCACTTGCCAGCAATGAGGAAGCCCGCATTGCAATAGCCCCAAGTGGTGCGAAAGGGGTAAACGGGTGTCAGTTTCCCGAATTTTTCGATGACCTGCTCCTGCGTGAGGTTGCTCGTCCAGTACATGAAATCGCCTTGGAAGGTCTCCATGCCGATGCGGTGGCTGACGATGTCCTGCAGGTTGAGGTGCTGCTCCACCCAGTCGTCCTTCATGTTGAAGCCGGGCAGGTGCTTCGCAACGGGGTCGTCGAGCTTGCAAAGGCCGTCGTTTTCGAGCATGGCGAGGGCCGTGCCCGTAAATGCCTTGGTATTGGAACCGATGGCAAAAAGCGTGTTGGCGTCCACTTTTTCGGGCTTGCCCGCTTCCAGTAGGCCGTAGCCCTTGGCCACCACCAACTTGCCGTCCTTCACCACGCCGACGGCCACGCCGGGGATGTTCCAGTCTTTCAAGGCCCGGTTTACGTAAGTGTCGAGGCTGTCCCGCAGAAAGGCGGGGAGATTGGCAGTAGGTTGTGCAACGAGGTTTGCGGAGCAAAAAAGCCCCAAGAATGCAAGGATGGATAACAGTCGCATAAAGGTGATGTTTGGTGAAGGAATGGGCGAAGGTACACAGATTTACGATTTGGGATTGCGGATTTACCCAGTCTGCCGACAGGCAGGGATTGGGCAACTGCTTGAATTCCAATTGATTGCATCGTAGCGTTGGACAAATCTAAGCCTCAGACCTTCGCAACGTCCTCACTTCAACTCCTTCGGCCTCACCCCCACCTTTTCCTTCTGCCCATTGCGGAGCAACACCAGCTCCACCATCCGGTTGATGCTACTGGCGTCGAGGTGCTTGTGCAGGTCGTCAATGGACTGAACGGAATCGCCCTCAAAGCCGATGATGATGTCGCCGACCTGGAGCACGCCGCTGGATGGGCCGCTCGGCTCCACGCCCTGCACGAGGATACCCGTTTTCTTGGACAAATTGTGGAAGCTAACCGAGCGAGGATTGATGGGCACGGTTTGACCGCTGATGCCGATGAAGCCACGGCGCACCTTGCCGTCCATGAGCAGCTTGCCCACCACGAACTCGGCGAGGCTCGACGATACGGCAAAGCAAAGCCCCTGCGCTGGCAGGATGACCGCCGTGTTCACGCCGATGACCTCGCCCTTGCTGTCCACGAGCGGGCCACCAGAATTGCCGGGGTTGAGCGCTGCATCGGTTTGGATGACGTCGTCAATCAGCCTGCCGCTTTCGCTGCGCAAGGTGCGGCCCAAGGCGCTGATGACGCCCGCCGTCACGGAGTATTGGAAACCGTAGGGATTGCCGATGGCCACTGCCAACTGCCCCACCTGTAGCTGCTCACTCTTGCCGAAGCGCACGGCACGGAGGCCGTCGCCGCTGATTTGCAGCAGGGCAAGGTCGGTGGCGGGGTCTTCGCCCACGAGGCGGCCCGTGAACTCCCGGCCATCCTGCAATACCACCTCGACTTTTGTGGCATTGTTCACCACATGGCTGTTCGTCACGATGTACCCATCGGAGGAAATGATGAAGCCACTGCCCGTACCGAAGGGTTGCTGCCCTTGGCGGGCCTGCGGGCTGGGCTTTTTTTCCACCTTAATCTGCACCACCGACGGGCTGACCGTCTGCGATACGCCCACCACCGTGCGGGAATAGGCATCGAGCAAATAGGCATCTGGGTGCGGTGTGTTTACAGGTGGGTAACCGTTGTCGGAGTGGTTTTGTGGGGCTGAGATTGAAATTGATTTTGACATATCCGGGCTGATTTGTGCCGGCCTTCTGTTTTGTTTAGGATGAAGCGGGCCATGAAAATCGTTCCAAACCAGCTTGAAAGACAAAATGGCAGATACTTTCAGATTATTGGGGAAAATACCAACAGATATTGTCAACTTACCGCCCGTTTATTATTCAAAAGCAGACAAAACACGACTATTTAGGAGGGATGGGAGGAAGGAGAAAAAATTTCAATTTTTCTCCCTCCTCCCGTCTTTTGGGGATTTTTTCTGGAAAAATTTAAAATTTTTCCAGAAAAAAATCCCCCTGCTAAGTAGGTATGACAAAACAACCATGTCCATTTCAGAAGGAAACCGCATCCGGGCCGTGTATTTCATGGTCTTTTGCTGCACGGCGGCCTGGCTGCCCATCATGGCCGATTTCCTGAAAGAGCGGGGCATGAGTGGCTTGCAGACCAGCGCCATCCTCAGCACCACGCCCATCGTCATGTTCGCCGTGCAGCCCTTCTACGGCATGCTCGCCGACCGCATCGGATACAAGCGCTGTCTGCTCTTTTCCACGGCGCTGGCCGGATTGAGTTACCTGCTCTACCTCAGTCAAGGCGGCTTCTGGTACCTGCTCGGCATCACCGTGGTCATGTCGGTGTTCTACAATGCCCTGCAACCCCTGCTCGACACCCTCGCCCTCGGCCTTGCCGAGCGTGACCCCAGCTTCAATTATGGCAACCTTCGCATCGCAGGGGCGGCGGGCTGGTCGTTCACGGGCATCATCAACGGCTATTGCATCGAAGCCCTCGATACGAGCGTGATTTTCGTGCTTTCGGCCATCAGCATGTTCCTCGCCTTCGGCCTTGCGTTGTTGTTGGCTGGCGCCAAACGGGGGCTGCCACCGTGCAAACCGCCAAGGCATTCCCCAAGGAGGTCTTCTCGAACCGCCGCCTCATGCTGTTCCTGCTCATGGTCGTGCTGGTGTCCATGGGCGGCACCACCATCTGGAATTTCTACTCCCTTTATATGAAGGAAAACGGCGCAACGGCCTCGCTCGTCGGCTTCGGCCTGTCGTTCCAGGGGCTTTGCGAGCTACCCTTGTTCTTCTTTGCGGCCCGCATCATTGGTCGGTTCGGCCTTCGGCCAACGCTGCTGCTCACGCTGTTTGCGCTGGCCCTGCGCATGCTGCTGTACTACCTCGTCGGCAATCCCAAGATGGCCATCGCCATCGAGCTGCTGCACGGTGTCTCGTGGTCGCTGTTCTGGGTGGCCTGCGTGGAGCACGTCAATTCGATGGTGCGGGAGGAGTGGCGGGCCACGGGGCAGTCCCTGCTCTATGCCGCCTACTATGGGGCTGGGGCCATCCTCGGCAATTTCTGGACGGGCTGGCTGGCGGATACGGGAATGAAAATCGGGGGTATTTTTTTGTTGAATGCGGGGCTGGTGGCGGGCGTGGGGGTGATGGCTTGGGTGGGTGGGGTTGGGCGGGAGCGGGGTTGAGGTGACATCTTTTTCCTGTGCAGGCATGAAACTTAACCAAGGGTTTTGATGGGGGAAGGTGTCATCTTAGACTCGCCGCAAGCACAAACTTTGATGGAAACACAAAGCTTGATTTAACCACTCAACTGCCACTTTTGGGTAGCTGCTGTTAGCTCCATGTGCTTCTTAGTCTAAGGCACAATGTAAATTAATTTCAAATTGCCTTTTTGATTCCTTGATTCATGTCATTATGATTTTGAATTGAGATTACATTTACCGCAAGCACATTTCCATGAATTGTTCGAAGTATTAGTAATCCAAGTCAGGCAGGTTTCGCAAAAAGTACATTCATAAAATGTCTTTATAGAATTTGCGTATTGAAGGATTTCAGTATTGCTTAATGTTAGTGCCCATTCATTATAATGGGCTCCAAATAAGTTTCTCAAAAAGGAAAGTTTCTCAATTGTTTCTAGTGTTTCTCCCAACTCTGTACGTTTTAGTTTCTTATAAACACCGGGAAACAGATCCCCCAATGTGTATTTGTCCTCTTTTTCTCACAATACTTATTGGCAAAGAGTAACTTAAGTGATTGCATATTTTCTCTAATAGTACACCTGCTTTAGGAACTGATTAAATTGATGTCGGAAGTTGAAATAGCAATCGTAAGTGAATTATCCTTTTTCAGTATCTTTTTTAATTAAAAATGGACCATTTTCAAAATCCCATTTTAAAATTTCTACTTCTGAAAACTCATGATTATGTCTTCTGAAAATAGTTTTTAGTTGATTCAGAAACAATCGGTCATGGATTGAAAAAATTAGTTGCCAATCTCTAAAACTTTTCAAGAGAAAATCTACAAACATTAATCGAATTGAAGAATCTACACTTTGAAGAACATCATCTAATATCAAAACCTTTTCTTGTCCGTTGTCTGCTGCTTCTTTAATTATCGAGAGGAACACAAGTAGAGCTAGAAGGTCAAGGTTTGCCTCACTGAAAATATTATTAGGCTGAATTTCTTTTCCGTTTTTAAGATGAACTATAATATCAAAAGATACCTTTGTTACATCACCAATTCGCAGTTCAATTCTATCAAAGAAGTTTGAAGAAGAAATTGCTTTGAAGGATTCTGTTAAATAAGACCCTGCATCAGAAAATATTTTAACAACTTATCTTGAGTTTTTCTTGGATACCCCCAGGATTATTTATTATATTCGGTTCCTTTTTGTTTATGGATTGAATTTTTTCAGAAATATTTTTGATTTTTTTTGCTATGTCAAGAGCTTGATTGTTCACCTGGAATTTTATGCCTTTTCTTGACATAAGGTCTCTTTGTTTTTTATTGATTCCGTTGTATATTTTTTCGGAAATAAATAAATCAAAGTCCTTTGGAGTAAGTGAAATTTCGTCAGAAGCTATCCCAATTTGTTTTGCCAACTTTTCTGCCAACTCTCTTCTCTCAATTTTCAATTGCATTTTCTCAGATTTTAATTCAGCAGGTTCTGCTATATTAAATTCTGTGGAATTCTCATGTATTAAACTTTTTATATAACCAAAAAATAGAACTTGCTTTTGATGCGATGGTGTTTGAATGAATTTTAAAATATCACTTCGCCTTAAAACTATTGGAGCAATGCTAAAATTTTGGTGTGCTTGGTTGTTTACCAATTTTAACTTATAAACATCTTCTTTCTTTTCAATTTGAATATGTCTTTCTAAGGTTGTTGTGTCTTGAAAAGTGACTTTAATTTTTGCAGTGTCATAGTCCTTTAATGAAATCGGACTTGGTTTCAGTTCTGACTTTAATGATTGAGTTCTTTCAATTCTGGCTTGCAATCCAAATTCCAATGCATCAATAATGCTTGATTTTCCAGTCCCATTGTCACCGAAAATTATGAATGAGCATGGATGGTCAGCTGATTTATTCCAAAAATCAAGTTTGAGTGACTTAGGAATTCCACGAAACCGTTGTATTTCAATTGTGGAAATTTTTTTTGTCATTCTATTAGTTTGAATTTATCTATCGGTTAAAATGTATCTTCTCGATGTAGCATTGCAGCTAACTTACTTATTACCGCTACCCTATAGCGCCTACCCCAAAAAAACAGAACAATAGCCGCTACTTGGCTGCTCAGTTATTTAGCCTCCACAAAAATAGCTTTTCTTCATGATTGCTCCAAAATTTGCAAACATAGCGTCAGCGTCTTTCCAGTAATACCCCTTTTAACAACATTTTTGTTGCCAACCATTTTTGACCACAATTCTGTTGTCAAAATCTCACTCCCGCAACCTCCCCACCACCCAATCCACGAACCCCACCACATCCGCCTCCACGGGTGCATAAGGTCCCGGCACGTAGGCACTCGACTCCACGCCCCGGTAGTTGTTCTCGCAGAGCGCCCAGTCCTGTTCCCCGGTTATTTTCCAGAATTCCACGAGGCGGTCGGTGGTGTAGTCACGGCCCTCCACGGCGTCGCCGTCCACCAGCCAGGCGAGGTCGAGGATGGTGCGGTCGGGGGCGACGGCGGTGAGGCGCATCGTCCAGACGTAGTCGCTGACGGCATCGCACCAGAAATTGGGCAGGGTGACGAGGCCAAGCACCCCAGCGTCGAAGTCACGGTGCTGGCCCATCGGGATGGCGATGGGCTGGCCGTCCAAGGAATAGCTCTGTACGCCAGGCCTGAGCGGGTAGCGGATGCCGAAATGAAAGCTATCGCCTTGAAAATCAACGGTGTCCACGGCAAGGCCCTTCTCCCGCCAGGCCACTTGCCGCTCGGCCAGCACCGCTTCTGCCGATTCCTTCATGTTCGCTCCGATGACGGCGCTGCAATACTCCGGGTGCGCCGGGCCGCAGTGGTAGCACTCCCGAAAGTTCTCGGCCACAAGCTTCCAATTGGTGCGCAGCTCATAGCGTTTCGTGTAAGCGACCTTGGCCCGGTCGAGTTGGAAGGGGCGCAGGAAACGGGCGTAGTCTTCCCGCAGTTGGGAGAAATCGGGCGGGTTTTGCGCCAGCGAAACAAAAATGAAACCCTCCACCACCTGCACCTGCACGGGGTGCAGCCCGTGCGCCGCCTTGTCGAAATCATCGGGCATGAGGCGGGCCTTGTACAGGCTGCCGTCCGTTTCGAACACCCACTGGTGGTAGGGGCAGACGAGCTTGGGCGCATGGCCTTTTTCCTCCAGGCAAATCAGCGAGCCACGGTGGCGGCAGGAGTTGTGGTGGGCGTGTACCTGCCCGTCCTTGCCCCGGATGATGACGATATTGTCGTTGTGTAGCTGCCAGGTGAAGTAGTCGCCGGGACGGGGAATCTGCGCCGTGGTGCCCGCAAAGAGCCAGTATCTCGACCAGATTTTCTGCCATTCCAAGTCGAAGATGGCGGGTTCGGTGTAGAATGGCCGCTCCAAGCTGTGGCCGGATTGGTAGCGGTGGAGGAGTTGCTGGATGTCGGTGGACTGCATGGTGGAAATTTTTGGGAAAGTTCGGTAGATTTTTTTGGTTTCACAAATACCGTGGGTGCAGTTTGATAATAGTTATCCACACTTCAGTGGCCTTTGAATCAAGGAGGTTCTATATGGCATTCTAAGTTCATAGACTATGGAGAGTGCTGTGCTACCCTTTTGATACCCATTCAAAGCCAGGTGTTAAATTTAAAAATAAAATGAAATATTTTTTTGATTTATCGTTCTCAATTTCTATATTTGTGCCCAACGACACCTTTACTAGTAAACGATTTTATTAACCTTAAATATTTTTTATGAACAACGTTTCAAATCTAATCTCGCGCCTTCGGGCATCCCACGGCAACACGGCAACACGGCAACACGGCAACACGGCAACGGCAACACGGCAACACGGCAACACGGCAACACGGCAACACGGCAACACGGCAACACGGCAACACGGCAACACGGCAACACGGCAACCTACTACTACTAATGTGCAGCATGACACTCCTGCTATTTGCCGGATGTCAGAAAGACGAGGCATTACCTGCTGACAACAGCAGCGGCAAAATTGGAAATGTGCAAAAACTTACTTTTACGGAGACAGCAAATGCTATTTATCACTATCGTCTTGATGACGCCCCCGCAGAAGAAGGTGCTTTTACGGTAGAAGAGGGCTCCCCGCTCCATTTTGTGCTAACCGATGCGCCTAAGCTGAATGGTAAAGACATCTTCACTATTCATGCTTTTACCTCTAAGCAAGGTTATCTTAATTATTGTAATAGCCAAGGTATGCCTTCTGAGGAAGTCGATGAAATTGAGGAACACTTGGATAACTATGCGATTACAAGTGGTGCAGCCGCCATCGAGGCTACAACAGGTGTCATCCCACAATCATTTATTGATTACGCCGATACCTATGTTGCCCAATTTTCGCCAGTTGGTGGAAATACTCAAATTCTTAGACAAAATTGTGCCGGAGTGAATACTGGTGGACCAAGCTCAGGCCCGCAGTCTCTTGGCATAAATGGATTTGTTTTTGCTCTTCCTTGGCCTTTTAACGATAGCGTTGAGAGCTTCAACAATGCGTTACTTGCTTTCACTCAGTTTGGAATGGGGTTTATGCAAGAACAAGATTTAGAACTCGCATGCTTACTGGTTGGACAAGATATACCGATAGGATTTGTTTTGAAGGGCCTCTCGCTGGCTTAGCAAATAGAGCCTCTAGCTGGATTGCCATTCTTTAAGAATGATTAAAATATAAATGGGTTGTCTTTAAAAAAGACAACCCATGTTTTGTTTACACACTTTGTTTTACATGTCAAACTTTGTCAAATTTTTTATAATTTTCATTGTATTGATTCAAGCACAACTGCTTTTATCACAAAAAATTGATATTTTTCGTCAAAGATGGGTATTGGGTTGGTCACCTGAATTTGTATATGCTAGGGGAGAGGAGTTGTACCCAAGTGAACAGGAATATACTTTCTTGGTTTTGGGTTCATCTATGAACTTGGGGTTTTTCCTCAACAAAAATATCATGCTTGGCTTCCAAGGGAATTATTCTTTCAGGGCTGGCGGAAATACGATGAAAGACTTTCCAAACTTGTGGAGCTTAGCATATTTTGCCCGTTACTATCCATTTGAAGGAGATAAAAAAATTGGCTTTAAATCGCAAATCTGTGATAATTGTGCAACATTTAAGGTAAGGCCGTTCTTACAGGGAATTCATAGGTTTTCCAATAACCAGATTAGGAATGAAAAAAATAATGGCCTAGACTATTTGGGGGTCCAGCAAGTAGGTTTGACTGCGGGTGTAAATTTAAGGCTACGTAAAAATTTGTTTTATGACGCTGGCATTGGGTTACGCTATACGCTTACCAACAGCGATGAAAGACTTTCTAACGAAGGTATTTTTGGCCTTTCTTATCATTTTGGCTATAATAGCAACCCGCAAAATAAAAACATTTCCGAATGCAACTCAACTTGTATAAACGGAATTGGGTCTTGCCTAGTACGGCAACTAAAAAAGCGGGAACCAAATCCGAAGGCAATCATGGTTGGAACTTCTTTGACCTATGGCATTGATAGCAGTTTCAATGTTGAAGGAAAAGGCGGTAAACACAAAGAACTGTCATGGAATATCAACGCTGTCGCCCAATTGACTCGCCGAGTAAGGGCTGGTATCAATACCATTCAAATATTCACAAACGACCCTGTTTATGGCGACCGCAGGTTTTATTTAGCGGGCGGCATCGTACAGTATGAACCATTCCTTGGTAAAAAAAATTTCTTTCTGTTCGAAGGCGGTTTGATGTACGGCAACTACGGCACCTTTGGCGCAGGTGACCCTCGAAAAAGAAATGGGCTGTTGTACTCAGACTTGGGCGGCTCCTTCAATTGGCGATTGACCCAAAAACTCTACCTCGAACTTGGGTTCAACAATTATTTCATCCTAAACAAGGCAGCAGGCAAGTATGCATACAACCAATACATCGTTGGGGTCAACTATGTAATAATAAAAAAATGATTTTCAATTTTACTTTCGCTAAATACTACTTCCAATGAAAATTAGACTTTTACTTATTTCCTATTTTTTGGGGCTTTTCATCTTAAATGCCCAAACCCACCACCCTGCAAGTTCTATTCAGAAACGATTGGAACGGATAGCGAGGACTAACAATAATGCGAAGCCACTCCATGAACGCAGCACCTACGGGGTTTTGGATTCTATCTATGGTGGAATATTTTTTGGCGATGAGTGGAAAGACTATTCACGCCAGCATTTTGGGTATGAGAATAATTTGTACATTGTGGACAGCACATTTGTGAATTTCAACCTGACCCAACAACTTCCTACCCTATGGCAAGACACTGACAAGACCAATTTCACCTATGATTCGGAAGGGAGGTTGATGAAAATGATTCGGTCTTTTTTTTCATTATCAGCTGGACAGTTTGAAGAATTGCTTTTGAACGAATACTACTATGACAGTGAAAACAGGCTTATCCAAGAAGATATTTCTATCTTCGAAGCGGGTGCATGGCCACCGCCCAGTGGCAAGTTTATCTATATCTATGATGCTTTGGGCAACAATACAAATGTAATAACTTATGGCTTTGACACCGATTTAAATGAATGGGTACTCGAAGAAAACGACACCAATACTTACTATCCTGATGGAAAACTAAAGACTGAAGTTGTCCGTTTTCCAGAAAACAATGTATTGGTAGATGACCAAAGATATAGCTATACCTACAACAGCGATGGGCTTTTATCAGAAGTATTCGTGGAATATTGGGATGTGGATGAATCCGCTTGGTTCAACAGTGAAAAGGATTTTTATTATTATGAAGCTGGGGAAATGCAGCCAATTCAAGTGCTAATCCAAGTGTATGATGAAAATGAATGGATAGATGCTTTTCGCTATGACTATTTCTATTCGGAACCTTCCTCAGTCCGCACCGAGCCTACCAAAAACACCTTGGAATGCACTATTTCCAACCCTTATATCCCCGGCAGCCTAATCAGTTGCGAAATTGGCGCTTCGGAAGAAATGACCCTGAGCTTGACTGATTTATTGGGCAGGGTGGTTCAAATGCAATCCCTCTCTATCCCATTAGAAGTTGGGAAGGTGTCAGCGGGTTATTATCTGCTCAAAATATCGGACAAGCACACTGGGGAAAGGCGTTATCAGAAAAAGCTATTTGTCGCTGGCTATTAGGCATTTTGGAATACGGCCTGTTTTATGGCGCACGACGCCAAGTTTTGGGCATGTGTCTCAAAATGTAGGTCGTGTAGGCAAAATCCCAGTTCCGGCGTAGCCACACACCTAAACTGGGATTTTGGTGAGGTCTGGCCATGCCCCCCAATTTCCCCAACCTACTCCCCTTCCGGTTTTGCGGGTTTTTTGAAAATATCGGATGCGGGCAGCGCAAAGGCGGGCAGTACAGGGGCGGCGGAGCATAGTGATGCCTTGCAGGGTCACGCTGCTGCGGTCTGGGCCGTAAACCACTACTTTTTCGGTTTTGGGGTAAATGAACCAGACGACCTGCACGCCAGCGGCATAATAGTGGTCGAGTTTGGTGTCGTAGTAGTCGGCGGTGTCGTTGGGGGAAATGACCTCAATGACGAATTTGGGGACTGGATGGCCACCCTTCGATGCCTCATATACCTGGGCCGAGTTCAGGTAGCAAAGGTCTGGCCTCCTCAATCGGTGGGGGGTGATTTGAGCGTCCATTTCAATTTGAAGGCTGCCTTCCAATTTTCCATTTAACAAAAGGGAGAAAAAGAACAATTGAAGGTTGTGAGCGAGGTGTGCTTGCAGTTCACTCATAGCGGTTTTCGTTTTTATCACAGTTCCATTGTCAAACTCATACTTGTGGCCGTCTTCCCGCTGGCTGTATTTTTCGAGAAATGCTTGCAAGGAGACCTTCCTGCTCGGCGACGGGACCGAGGGAGTTGTTATGGCTGAACTTCCCATGTCTGGAACAATATTCATTTGAGTTTCTTTTTTGGCAAAAATAATCCAAAACAGGGACAAAACCGCCCCCCTGTTCCAATTTCTTGGAAGGTGAACATTACTTACCGGGCATGGCACAAGCCCATCCTACCGCACCACCACCTTCCCCCCTTTCACCATCTTCCCCTTTTGCGAAAAACGATAAACATAAACCCCGCCCGGCAATGCGCCAAGCGCAATGCTAGATTGCTTTTGCAGCCCTTTTTGCGCAGCAACCACCCTGCCTTTTAAATCCAATAATTCAAAATCGGCAGCGGTTGGGGCATTAATTGCGGCACGCAACACAGCACCCTTCGGGGCGGGGTTCGGATAGACGTTGACCGCAAAATCGCTCACAGCGGCGTTCGTGGCAGAAGGTAGCGGCTCCGAGAGCTTGAAGTCCCAGATGCCCCGCCCAAAGGTGCCGAAGCGCACGATGTCGTCCGTTCCGGCAGGGAAATCAACGTACTCCACGCAGGTGTACCATTGCAGCGGAGTCTGCTCCCAATGAGCGGGAACCACTCGTTTTTTTCCACCACAAACACATAAGGACCGACGGCGGTGGCCGCAAACAGCAGTGTCTCGTCAGGGTTTGCCACGATTTCCTGCACGAGCGTATTGGGCAGGCCGGCGGACATGGGAACGAAGGTCTGGCCGCCGTTCACCGAGCGAAAGACCGCTGGGTTGGAGTAGCCACTGCCCGAAATCCAGAGCAGGTCGGGGTTCTTCTTGGAGGCGAGGATGCAGGCCGTGTAAATCCAGTCCACGGTCGGCCCGACGAAGCCCTGCGATTTTTCCCAAGTGGAACCAGCGTTCAAGGTGCGGAAAAACGTGCCATCGTCGGTGCTGACGAAGAGCCGGTCGGGGTCAAGTTCGGACTGCTCGATGGCCGAAATCCGCCCATTGCCGGAATTTGATGTGAGAAATCGAAGTCGAACTGGTCGGCGACGATGCTGTAAGGCGGACTGCCGGAGGCCGAGAGCGTGATGAGGTGCGAGCCGGCCTGACCTTCATTGATATTGCCGCCCGCCACAAAGATGGAATTGCCGTTGGGAAAGGCCGTGGGGGCCGTTGGCAAAATCCAATCGAGGGCTGGCACGTCGCCTTCGGGCAGGTTCCAGTTGGAGTCGCCCCATGGGGTGAACAGGCCGAGCGCATCGGCATAAAAGCTGAAATCGCCGCCGGGGTACTGCACCCAGAGGCTTCGGTAGTCGTTGGTGAGCTGCATCATGCCGTAGTCGCCGCTCCACTGCTGCACGAAATAGGTGGGGCCTTGCTCGTCGGCTTGTTTGGTCCATTGCCAGCCTTGGTCCTGCGAGCCTGCGTAGATGTATTCGGGGTGCACCGGGTTGGTCACCACGTCGTAGTATTGGCTGATGTTTAGGCCATCAAGGCCGATGTTCTGCGTGGACTGGAGGTCGTCGTAGCTGATGTGGAGGCCGCCGTGGTTGGCGATGAGGAGGAACGGCGTTCCGTCCGATTTCCTGAACGCCTTCAGGTCCATGATGTCGGCATGGAGCAGGTCGAAGTCGGCGTAGTATTCCCACCATTCGTTCACAAGTTCCCAAGTGGCGCCGCCGTCGTAGCTCTGTTGGCAGTTCACCTCGCCCATGATGAGGTGGTTGGGGTCAAAAGGCGAGCAAATCATGCCCACCGACCAAGCTTCCCCCAAGGCGCTGCCCTGCATTGCCCAATTTTGCCCACCATCGTTGGAGCGATAGGCATCCACATCATTTGTCAAGGCATAAAAAATAGGCAGGCCAGCGGTGTCCAAGCTGCCAGTAAGCTGCAATTCCGCATCGGTGGGCAAGCCGTTTACGGTGGCGTGCAGCGGCAGGCTGTCGGCCTCCACCCGATAGAGTGCTTGGTTTTTGTTGAGCAAAAAGATTTGGTCGGTGCCGAGCGGTTGCCACAGGCCGATTTGCCTGTTTTCACCGTGGTCAAAGCTTTTATCCGGGTAAAATTGGCGCCGTTGTCGGTGGAGCGGTAGAGCCAGATGCGGGGCTCCCAGGGAACGTTGTCCCAGGTCTCGACGAGGTAGTACAGCGTGTTGGGATTGCTGGCCAACGCCAGCAATTGCATGGGCGAACCCCAGCCGTCGTAGAAGTCGGGCGAGAAATTCGACTGCTGCCAAGTTAGGCCCTCGTCGTCGGAAAAGTGCAGGATTTTGCCCTCTGGAGCAATGATGCGGACGCCGCCGCTAGCCGTCGGCTGCACTTTTATTAATCGGGGATTGAAGCGGCGGTCGTCGTTCAGCACCTCCCAGCCTTCGTTGTTGGTGCCGCCCCGCCACACCGAGCCACCTTCCGAGAGGGCATAAATCTTGTCGCTCGGCGCATGGTAGTCCACCGTGCGGAGGCTGCCCGACTGGTTCACGCTTCCCCGCTCGGCCCACTCGCCCATCAACGTGCTGTCCGCAAAGAACTCAATGGAACGATCGCCGCCGCCGAGGCCCGCCTTCAGCTCCCGCAGCAGCCGCAGGTTTTGGTGGTCAATGGCCCGCCAATCAACGCCGGGTGCCGCCTTGTGCAGCAGTTCTATCCAAGCCTCCCGCCGGGCCTGCCCGTCCTCATCCTCCGATTGGTCGGTGCGGTAAACAGGGCCGTTGGTGGGCACAGGATAGCGGATTCCCGCTTTGTTGTTTTTGAAATAAATGAAGCCCAGCCCCGCAAGGGCAAGGCATGTGACGGTAAGGAGAAAAGGCTTTATTCTCATGGCATGTGGTAAGACATTAGAAATTAGATGTTAGATATTAGATATTAGACAATGAAAAGCTGCGGATGGTTTGAATGGCTCCTCATATCTAACGGCTATCATCTAATCTCTAAATAAATTTGGCGGCAATGCTATTGAAAAATTTGGATTTGGACGGGGGAGAATTGCGGGAGGGGTCGTCGGTATTGCGAAAGCGAGCGGCGAGCGGTATGGTGGATTCAGGCTTGGGGCGACGCACCGAAAGGGTGGCCCGACTTATGCCAATATGGCATTGTTTGCCCACCCTTTCGAAGTATCACCTCATACCCGGCATTAGGCCCGAAGCCGCTTTCCATTCTCCTCCACCAGCCAAAAAGGATTATGGATAAACTGCTTGAAGTCTGCCTTGAACCGTTGGGAAATGTCTTCTATAGCCTGCTTGGTGGGGGCGTCCAAGCTGCCCCAGACGGCGGGCTTTTTCTTCACCGTGTTTTCGATGTAGTCAATCAGGTTGAAGCAGAGGGAGAATTGGCCGCAGGCAATGAGTTTGTTCTGCATATTGTCGGACTTGTTCTTCTCGCTCCACCACAAGGTAGTGGGCATGGAATTAGCGGATTTAATGGCGTCAACCATGGCATCGCTCATATTGCCCAAACCGAATTCTTTTAATTTTTTATTGACCGTTTTATCGTCTTGGTATAAAGTATAAATATTGTTCGACTCGATGCGGTAATTCCAGTGCTCATCGGAATACAAGGCCTCCAATTGAAGTGTTCGGATGCGTTTCATAAATACATCCGTCACCATCTTCATGACGGAAGTGACCCTGAATTTCAGCAAATAAACGAGGATATAAATAGGCGCTTTATAGATGACCTTTAAATCCTTGAAGAGGCGGCGCTCTTTTTTATTGCCGAAGGCACTGTCCATCGCCTCCATGATGGCCGAACGCAGTCGGAAAAACAATAAAAACCAAGCGACGCCCAGTGTCAATATACTGGCCGTCAATGCGGTAATAAATACGGGCATTTGAATAAATGCCAATAAACCAATCAGCACTGCCATCAAAATGCCTGCAAACCAATTCACCCGCCGCAGGGTGAGGAAATTCTGAAATGATTTATTCTTGAAAACGGGCACTTCGTAGGGTGCCATGCTCCGGCCAGAAACATCCGAAATAATATATGTCCCGGTGAAAGGTTGGTCGTCACGGTGGAAGGAGCGCTTCTCGGCCAGTTCCACGCCCTCAATGCCTTGGTTGTCAATGATCCCGCCGTCCATGATAGCGGTGGGTTGGTAGCCCTTTTCATTCCAAGTGGTGGCAATGGGGCCGGTTGGCGAGCCGGAAAAGTCCTTGGCCATCACGATCGGCTCGAAGCCGCCGGGGAAGCAGCTCGAAGCCGCTGCCGCATCGGCCAGCCGCACGCCCTGTGCTACCGTGTCGGGCAGGTTCAAGTCCTTGTTGCCAAACCTTCCATCGCCCCGGTTTTGCGTGAAGCGGAACTGCTTGCCTGTGGTGAATTCTGTGGATCCGAAAATCACGTCGGTCAAGTGGGTGCTCGTGCTCTTGAACAGCACTTTGAAATGCTCCCGGTCGAAAAAATCGCTGTGATAGACTTCCGAAAAGGCGTTGATGACGTCCTTGCTCTTGTTGGGGTCGTCCCAATTCCTTGGGTTGTTCAGTTTTTCAAAGGCTTTTTCAACCAGTTTGTCCTGCTCCAGCAACAGGTACAGTTTGTCGTAGCACTCGTCGAACGGCTTGTTTTTGGCAGCATAAAGGGCAAACATGATGCCCGTGAGCGTGCCGCCCGAAATCGTGGACAGGATACGCAGCCGCTTGAGCAGATTCTCGCCTTGGTACTCCGACGCATGAAGGTAGGACAGCGCACCCAAATGAAAAGCCGTGGCCCGGTAGCCTCCCCCTGACAGGGATATGGCCATGTTGGTGAATGGTTGCGGAATTTTTGTTTCCATTGTTTTTAGGTTGGTGTGATTGGAAATAGTGTAATAAGGGCGAAGATAACGATTAAACTCGTTTGGTTAGCGGCCGTTACGCATATTAATGGATGATGGATGATAAATGATGAATTTGCAAGAAATTGATTGATAAGTATTTGCAAACTCAATCAGTCTATAGCTCATACCGCCAAATATTGTGCATGGTTGATAACGGTTGATGAAGTTGATAATGGTTGATAGTCAACCTCATAAACCATTATAAACCATTATCAACCCTTATCAACCAAGGACCTCATGCACAAAAGGGGTTACAAGATAATAGATGTCAACAATGTGTCGTCAGACTTAAAGATTATACGAATATTCCCGACATAAAGATTACAAGAAGTTCTTTGACATTTGTGGGAAAAAGAACGAACAGATGAGCGCACACAACCATGAGACTCGCCAGGAAGCCATCCGTCGTTGGCAGGCTTGCGAAAAGAAAAGCGACATCGGTTTAAAAATACCAAAACTTTAGCCATTCACCATGGGAAACCAAAAGAGGGCGAAGCCTCGGCAACGCCCTCATTCCAGTTCATTTTAAGCTTAGCACTACCAAATTTCGGGCAAGGTCAACCATACATCGAACCCCCAGTTTCGGTGTGATTTCGCCGGAACTGGGGTTCCGACCTACATTGGGGGGCCATGCCCAAATCTTGGCGGTGTGAGCCATAGAAACTGCTTTAAAACCAAGCCCCCAATTTTACCGAAGGCTCCAATCTAAAGAAATTGCCTGTTTTATTCAATTCGGTTCGGTCGTTCACTGCGGCAAGGGCTGATAAGTCGGCAGAAAAATGCCTGGCTATCGGCAACTGGAACCCTAGCCTTAATTGCGGTACAAGGTAATTTTTATGGTACCGTTTGATTTCCAACCTTGAGAAGTCGTACAAGTTTTCCTCCACGACCTTGACTTTTCCAATAAAACCAGTGCCCAATGCGATGCCCCAAGGATTTAGCTCATCCGGCTTCAGGTCAGTGTCAAGGGTCGTCACATAGCCTTTTTGGCCTTCGGCGTAGATATATTCTGCTACGCCACGTTTACCTATGGTGAGGCCGGGCGAGAGGTAAAAGCCACCCGGTACTTGGTCATGCATCGTTGGTACCAGATAGAAGCGGTAGCTTGCCGTAATGCTCCCATGATTGGTGGTATAATATTCACGGTGCACTGTTTTCTCCGTCCAGTCCTTGTCTTTACCATCCTTGCCAATGAACACCGGAAGGAATAAAAAGAACCCAACCCCCTTGTGGACGGTCTTTATTTCAGTCCCGACGAGGGTTTGGTTGAAGTAAGGGTCAAGTTTAGGGTCTTCGGAACCTTTAACCTGTACGGCAAGCTCAAGTTCAAACGATTTTTTCCGATTGGATTGGTGCTGAAAGCCCAGTTGCAGTTCACCCCGGTTCGTGAACAAGTGGTAAGGGGCGAAGGTGACGGCCGTTGTTTTATCCGCTTTATTGAAAGATGGCTGTGCAGCCAAACTGATGGCAAAGAAGCAGATGACGAGAAGGATGGTTGCGTTTTTCATTTTAATTAATTTTCGTAACTGCTTAGGAGGGTGTGGGAGGAGAGAGAAAAAATTTCATTTTTTCTCTCTCCTGACATTAAGTGTTTTGGGTTGAAAATTGAAAATTTTCAACCCAAAAACACCCCCTGCTCAGCAGTTACCGATTTTCAATGATTACTAAAATTCACAGGACAAAGATGGCAGCACGACCACCCCGCCCGAAACACGCAAAACCGTGATTCGGGGAAAATGCCCCAAAAGGGTGAGGCATCACGTACAGGGGTGAGGCAAGCCTGTGCTAGGGGACAGGGAGGCGGTTTTTTCTCACCTAAAAGGGTGAGAAGGCTCACTAGAACACGGCATTTTGCAATAGGGAATGGTTGGTTGGGCGGTTTTTTGCGTTTCTTTGGAACGCCTTGTGGCCAACGTTCAACAATGCCTTTTTTCCTAAAATATTTCATCCCGGTGCTGCTGCTGGCGCAAACGGCACTCGCTACTGATACCCTGCGCACCTTGCAGCTCGGAAGCAATGCCCTGCTGCTCGGTAACGGAGGCGAGGTGGGCATATTGAAGGACGACCTCAGCGACCATGACACTTTCGAGATTGGTGAGATGATGTTCGCCCCCGCCAGCCTGTTCGAGCCTTGGGACCAGGGGCGGTTCCGAATCGGCTACACCAAATCGGCCTACTGGCTGCGCCTCGACCTCACCGACACCACCGACCGAAAGCTCATCCTCGAACTCGACAACCCCTACCTTAGCCAAATGCGCTTCTACCAAGTGGCCGACGGCGAGGTGCTGGACACACTGACAGTTGGCAGTGACATTCCCTTTGCTGGCCGCCGCCACTGGAACCTCCGGGACACCATCCGCATACCCGCTGGGGACACCGTGCGCTGCCTACTCAACATCCCCTACAACCGCTCCCTCACCGATTTCAACCTCTTTCTCACCGACGCACAGGCGAGGGCCAAGTTCGACCGCACCGAGCGGTTGCTGCTCATCGTGTTCTTTTGCCTAATATTGGTCTATCTCCTCATGCTCGGGCTAGCCATCAACCTCACCCGCTTCCGCTATTACTGGTTCTATTTCGCATACGTGCTGCTCGTGAGCGGCTACATTTTCGCTGACATCGGGCTTGGCTATCAAGTCCTATGGCCAAAATGGCCCTATGTCCAGCAGGTCTCGCTGCCCATTTTTGCCAATGCCTACCTCATTGCAGGGGCAATGTTCGTGATGGCGCACTTCCATACCCGCCGCAGTTATCCCATCCAGCATGCTGCCCTGCGGGCTGTCTCTTTTGTTGCTGCCGCAATGGTGTTCACGGCCCTGTTGCTGCCAGTGCTTACCCCGTTCTGGGCACATTTGTACGCCAATTTCAGCGGTGCAATGTACATCGTCACGGTGCTGCTCTTCTTCTGGCTGGCCGGCACGGCCTTCCTGCGTGACGACCGCATGTTCCCCGGCTGGCTGATGGTCGGCTTCCTGGTACATGGGGCGAGCGTCATTTATTCCAGTTTGGAGCAGTTCAAGTTCGTGCCGCCGCTCTCGCTCCAGTCCATTTTAGCGGAAAACGGCCTGCTCATCACCTTCCACACGCCGCTGGTGCTCATGGTCGGGCTATTGGTGGACATGGGCATCGTGCTGCTCATCGGCGTGAAGCGCTTCCGCAACATGCTGGCCGAATCGCAGCGCATGACCCGTGAGTTGGCAGAACAACGCAAACAAAACCTCAACGCCCTTGCACTTGGCATGGAGACCGAGCAGCGCCGCATCGCCCAAGAACTGCACGACGGGCTTGGCGGCAGCATTGCGGCAGCAAAGTTCAAGTTGGAAAAAATCCTTGCGGAAAAAAGCGGAACCGACCCCGCCCTCGGCGAAGTGGTCGGGGAACTGACCGACATCCACCAAGAACTACGGGAAATAGCCCATAACCTCATGCCCAAGCACCTGCACAAGCAAGGGCTTTTGGCTGCCGTGGAGCAATTGGTGCGCCGCATGGAAGCCGCTGCCCCCAAGCTGAAAATCAGCTTCTACAACAACGCCGACCTTGAAGAACTGAACGAACTGGCCAGTGTCTATCTCTACCGCATCGTACAGGAGCTGTTGGCCAACCTGCTCAAACACAGCGACGCCACGGAAGCTTACCTCCAGTTCGTGAAGCAAGAAAATGGACTGCTCGTCACCCTTGAGGACAATGGAAAAGGATTTGATATGGCAGGTGTCAGTTCCCCTTTAATGGTCGGGGGCAAGGCTGGGGGCATGGGTCTCGCCAATATCCGCTACCGGGTGGAAGATGCTTTGGGCGGTAAGTTCCAGATGGAGAGTTCGCCTGGCCAAGGATGCCTGACGACGATTGAGTTGCCTTGGAAGGGGATTCTTTAAAGCAATCCCTTGCCCCTCAGCCAGTTCATCAACTCCGCCACATTGTGTACATCCAACTTGCTGAAAATATTCTTACGATGGGTGTCAATCGTGTTCACGCTCCGGAACAGGCGCTCCGACATCGCCTGCGTGCTCAGCCCTTCGGCCACCAGCAGTGCGATTTCCAGCTCACGGGGCGTCAGCGGGGCGGCCTTATCCATGTTGGGGTCGGCTTCGTTGCGGGGTCGTGCTGGGCCACGATCCATGATTTTGCGGAGCATGCCGCCTTCCACCACCTCGAACCCAGCCGCTACCGCCTCGATGGCCGTCTTGATTTCGGAGCGGCTTCGGGCCTTCAACAGATAGCCCACCAGCCCCTTCGACAGGGCGGACTGCACGATGGGCACGTCGTCGTAGCTGGTGAGCAGGATGATTTTCAGGCCGGGGAATTCCGTTAGCAGTTGCTCCGCAGTCTCCACACCATCGGGTTGGCCCTCGCCGAAGCTGTAGTCCATCAGCACCACGTCGGGTTGGTGCGAACGAACGGCCCCAATTACCTCCGAAGGTAGGTGTACGTGGCCCGCAAAGTGGATGCGGTCGTCGTTCTGGAACAAGGCCGTCAGTCCCTCTACGTAGCTGCGGTGGTCGTCAGCGAGAATGATGGTGATTTTATTGGTCATGGCCATGAAGTTTAATCAAGCTGCTTAAAATGCAAACCTAAGCTCCATCAGGGAAACGACCAAGATACTACCCCTCACTATAGCTTGGCTTATTGCTTCCTATTCGCATGTTTATTATCCTGATTTACGTGCAGAACCTGATACCTGCGGCGCACACCCATCAAAGCCCAGCCGCAAAACGGGCAGTTTCCATAGCCAATTGCTCAATGGCAGCCTCGTGGCTGATGCCCGTGCTTTTCAGGGTCTTGAAAGAATGGTCGCCACCCTCCATCTTCACCAGGGTGGCTAGCTTCAGCCCGTTGCAGACCTTTTCGATGAGGCCGTACTCGGCCAAGGTATCTGGTCTTGTGCAGGAAGAGTTGCGGCACCTTGATGTCGGACAGGTGGTTGGCCCGCTCCGTGCCGAGTTTGCCGGGTGCATGCAGCGGGAACCCATAGTAAACGATGCCAGCAACTTCATCCAATCCCCCTTCCGCTGCCACCAGCGAGGTCATCCTGCCGCCAAACGATTTGCCGCCCGCCAACAGCTTCCTGCCGTTGGCAAGGCTCGCCGCTTTTTTCATCGCTGCCATCACCGTCGGATAGGCGACCTTGGGCCGGTCGGGAGGCCCACCGCCCTTTTCCATGTACGGGAAATTATAGCGCAAAGTGCCCACCCCGTGTGCTGCCAGCCGCTGCGACAGTCCCTCTATAAAGGCGTGCTCCATGTTGGCAGCCGCACCGTGGCCTAGCACCAGCAAGGCCGTGGCTGTTTCTGGCAGCAGCAATAGTGCCGAGACTTCGCCTATTTCTTCGGATACTTGAATTTTTAATCGTTGTGGGTTTGCCATGATTTTGAGAGTTGGTTGTGGGGCGAAGGTAGGTAGTGAGAACTTGTTTTGGTGGAATGGCGACTCTTAAATAAAGACGACATCGGGGAAGAAGAGAACTGGCGGTCCAGCGCCTCCTTTTCTACGTCAAATCATAAAATAAATGGTATAGGCGAAAAACCTTTCCATTAGTACAAATATGGCTGGATTGAAAACTCAAATCCCATTCAACACATTTTTGAAGTGACAAGTTAGCACAATCAGAGGATGGTTTAAACGCCTGAACTTTTTGATTTAATGTACTGACGATTAAAGTTGGCGTCCCATTGACAATGAAACTTAACATTGCACCCTCATCATCTGTCTCGGCGTAGGTCAGGTCAACGAATTTTTCTAGCCCATCATGCCGGTATTCTCCATTTTTGATTCTTCCCTGAACATACCGATTTTCAGCATGGGTCAAATTCTTACACTCAATTACAAAATTGTGTTGATGATGGCCACTATGGATTTCCAAATCGGTTCGTTGCTCCAACGAGGCTGTATTTGCCTGGTTTTCCGATGCCAAATAAATAGTTTTGCTTTGAAAATATTCTTTGATGATGGGGTTGTTAAATTTAAAATCACGCACTACCTCATTACGTATTTTATTTTCCATCAGACCTACTATACCTGATATTGCTCGGATTCGAGTATAAGCATCTAAAATTGCAGCCAAGTAGAGTCGCTCTATAAGTGTTTGAGTGTCGGGGAATTTAACGACAAATGGATGCCGAGGGATGTTTTGATAAAATAGGTTCATGCTAGGGCTTGGGTTTCCTGAATCATGGTTTTCACTTCTTCATTCGCATCCGCTATTGCTTGCCGAACTGTCCAATCCTTAAAAAAATGGCTTTTTATAAGGTAGAAGCACTCGGAGGTATATATACGTGTTGGTAATTCATTTAAGCGATTAGAGCCATAGGCATCTTCAAGTTGGGTTTGTTTTATGGCATGAAAAACAGTAGAGTCTTCTATGCTACTTCTTTTAATGGCTGCCACTTTTGAGCCTTTTTCTACGATTCTAAAACAGACAAAAGCACCGAACTGACGGGAAACCTTATACTCGCAACAAAGTGTCAAATGCTCGGCAAGCATCAATTCAAAAACCGATTTGAATTTCTGGGCATAAGCTTCCAAATCCCGCTCTGTAACTTGTGCATCTTTCCTATGAACATGGATGTCGTAAAATTCCCTGAATGGTTTCTTTTTCAAAATCCATAAGTCCATAGATATCGAAAACCAATTCATCAATTTGTTTCTGTAGAGATTCCGTTTCTTCACCTAAAGGGTCTTTTACGGCGTTCCATTTCGAGAACTGCTTCGGTGAGTTGAAGGAAACGGGTATCATTTTCTGAAAAAAATGTAAATGGAATTTTTTCAATTTCTTTGTTGCGAAGAGAACTCTTTAAATCTCCCTTACCCCATTGCGTGGCTATTAAATATGAAAATATCCTACAAAAGAAGAATGTAGTATCCCTAAAATGGTGCAAGGCCACTTACTTGCCGTTGACCTTTCTTGATATATATACCAGATACGTCATTTTTGAATATCTCATTATTGGAAGTTCTGATACATCGAAGCCTAAGTTTGTCTTCTGGCTTAGGCCGAAATGCAATCAAAATTTTACTACCCTCAAATATTTTTTCGTCTCTCCTTCTGCCAAGGGTCTGATTCCAATTAAAAAATGTCAAATTTTCTTTTAAGTAATAGGAATCAAAGTCCTCTGACCTAATCAAAGGCCTATAATGTGGTTCGCCTATTGAGCCCATGTTTTTTAAAGGCTTAAACCCTGATTTGCATTCTATGTCATATTCTAAATCTCGTTCAGCGATTTTTTCTCGAATTAAAGCCAAATCATCCCAATCCCCATTTACCAAAACCTTCCATGCCAAATCATCTTCAAGCAAAACACTTTGCGGCACAATACGAACATCTCGCTGTGTAAAATGAACCAAATTTAGGTGCTTCGATAGGGCAGTAAGCCTTGGAGCTACATATTTGACTTGAACGGCTGCCTTGTTCTCTTTTGAGAACACAAGAAAGGCCGCTGGCTCGGTAGCACCAACTTCGATTTTTTCACCTTTTACAATTCCAATTGTTTTTTTCTTAAAAAGAATCGGATTCAGATGCGAAAGTTCAAAGAAACTAATCAGCTTATACTTTTGTAAAAATGTCCGCCGAAACAATTCTGCATTTTCATTGAGAAAGTTAGAATTATTAACAATCAACCCTACGATAGCATCAGGGCTCAACCATTTTGATACGCTAAAAATAAAGGCTTGTGAACGTTGGAAAGTAGAAACACTCTGATATTCTGCCTTTGAGCCAACTTTTCCTTTCTCACCAATAGCCCTGCGTTCAAGCTGGTGCTCATTGTTATCGTCCTCAGGTACACTGCCCCAAGGCGGATTTCCTACAATGCAGCCAAATGTTTTGTCTTTGAACAAATGGTCATCAGTAATTGTGTTTCCATATAGCAAGTTCTTCCCTATCAAACTCGGCAAAATTGGAGAGTTATCTTCAATTTGCTGACGAATAAAGCCAGCATCGAGGTCTTCCAAAAGTGCGAGGTAAAGACTGAACGCTGCAATTCTCAAAGCTTGCCCATCATTATCAATTCCAAAAATTTGTTTTTCAAGGATTCTCTTTTTTTCATTGAAATCAAATTGGACATGTTTGGCTTGAACGATTTTTCGGAAACTTTCAACAAGAAAAGCGCCCGAACCACACGCTGGGTCCATCACGGCAACATCAGGGTCTGTTACGAGAATAGGCGAAAGCGTTTCCTCCAACATGAATCGAACAATGAATTGGGGCGTATAGTAGATACCCTTTCCATGCTTTTTTGAATCATTCAAAAATGCTTCGTAAACATGGCTGATGAGCTGAATTGGGATGTGTTGAAACTCGTATGGAAACAGCGTCCCTTGGCCACTACGATAATCAGAATTGAAAAATCTATTCAAGTCCTGCATTTGCTTGCTGGAAAAATCAGCCTCTGAGAGCGGCTCATTCTTGAAAATATCGCCATTTATCTTGCCTACGGAATCAAATGCCTGAAGTAATTCCGACTGACGGCCAGTGCTCAAAACTTTTGACACAAAGCCCTTTGGGTATATCCCCCTATCCTCCAAGTATTTCAGGAAAAGACTGCGCAAAATCAACAAATCAGCTACAGCTTCTGAGTCTTTTTCTGCACTCAAATCCAAACGAAGCGCAATCAGGTTCAACAATAAGTCCTTATCAACCTCTTGTTCTTTTTTGTTCTGTTTGGTTTTTTCTCTTACAAACTCGAAAAAATAGCCCGCATTGATTTGTTTTGAAGAAAGCCATTGCTGAGTTTTTTGGTCAACCTCAGTCCTGATGCCAGCTTCAAAAGATTCAATTTTGCCGCGAAAAGGGTTGGATTCGTCAGGCTTTACTTTCGGATTGATTAAAATAGTCTCAGTTTCGGATACTACCACAAATGCACTCGAACTATTTGAATTCCAGATTCTGCGGTGTTCTTCGTATGTTTTTGTTTTAAAGTTTGTGGCATTTGAAGCGAAGACAAATTCAATTTCTGTTTTCTGATTTTGATTGATTTCAAGGCAATAAACAAATCTACCAACATCTTTTCCAGCTGGATTGTACCCAAGTTTTTCCAAAAATTGAGTAAATTCTGATTTGTTTGTCTTTGGCACGGCTTAATTTTAAAACATTTTGATGTTTAGTCAGCAAAGGTAAAATGTTTTTGTTTTAAACACGGCGTTTTTTTTTACTCCCCTCACCAATTGCTCGACAAATTGAAAAATTATGCCAAGATACCTCCTCTGCACCTTCCTCAGTACTAAGCTCCCATGGTTAAAGAAGGGCGACAATTTATGTTCACCAATAAACTAGAACGAAGGCGCAGCCTCAGTAGCAACGCCCTCGTCCCCAATTTCTAATTCCCTGACCAAACAGGAAGTCGTCCCGGCGTCCAAGGCGCCTTCGCCGCCTCCAGCTTCCTATCCAGCGCCGGCAAATCCACCTCCACTAGCTGCTTCAGCTTCGCCAATTCGGCTTGGAACTGCTTGCCAGCAATGGCCATCTGCTCCTTTTGCGTCGTCGTCGGGGCAGAGGACGAGCTCCAGATGTCGTAGGCCATGCCATAGATGCGGTCAGAGAGGGACAGCGCATGGGGCTTGTCGATTCGGGAGGCCACGCCGTCGCCATAGAACGCCTTGTTCATGTCCTTGATTTTCTGTTCCAGCGCCTTCACGTCGGCCAATAGCTCAGGGGCGGGCTGGGCGACGGAGTAGGTGGCTTGGCGGGCGTGTTTCACCACGTCGTTCACTTCGCCGAGTAGGCTGGTGGCGTAGTTCCAGGCACGTTCCAGTTCGGCAGCCTTGCCCACGTAGGCTTCCCAAGCGGCCTTGTCCGTAGCGGGCAGGGTGCCGCCGCCGAGCGTGTTCAGCTTGAAGCGTTGCGGAGCGGCTATCTCTGTGGCTGTGCCGTTGATGACCTTCGTGAGGCTGACGGTATAGTCGCCGGGCAGGGCCATGCGGCCACCGTCGGGGCTTTCCCATGGGGCACGCTCGCCGCCGCCGAGGCTCACAGGAGCGGGCGAGGGCATGCGGCCATCCCAGGTGAGGCGGTTCACGCCTTTTTTCCAGCCAGACTTGATTTGCCGCACGATTTGGCCGCTGCTGTTTTTGATGGTGAACAACAGGTAGGGTGCTTCCTCGTTCTGCTCGGCCTGCAGTTCCTCGTAGGTCGGGTAACGGATTTCCTTAGCGTCCTTCACCTGCTTTTTCTCCCAGTCCTGGCGCTTCTGCTTGAGGGTTTTCGCCTCGTCTTTTACGAAGTAAGTAATGGTGGTGCCTACGGGCGGATTGGCGGCGGTATAGAGCGATGCACCCTGGAAGCCCTTGCCCGTCTGGTAGCCAAGCGGGGTGGACACGTTGAACACAAGGCCGTCTTTGATGGGCAAAATGGCGGCCTCCTTTGTGGGCAGGTCGGCCAAATTGCGAAGCGGCGAATAGTCGTCCAGTACATAAAAGCCCCGCCCGAACGTGCCGAGCACGAGGTCGTTCTCCCGGCGCTGGATGGCGATGTCCCGTACGGCGATGGTGGGCAGGCCGCTAGCGAGTTTTGTCCAACGCTTGCCACCGTCGTTGCTGAAATGGCAGGTGAACTCCGTGCCGACGAACAGCAGGTTTTTATCCACATGGTCTTCGGCGAGGGAGTAGGCACTGCCCCGCTCTGGTAGGTTTGCGCTGATGCTCGTCCAAGTGCGGCCCTTGTCGCTGCTCTTGAAAACATAGGGCTTGAAGTCGCCCCGCTTGTGGTTGTTGAAGGCGGCGTAAACCACGTTTTCATCGTGTTGCGAAGCAAGCAAGGCATTGACATAAGTGAGTTCGGGCACACCAGGGAAGTTGCCGATTTTCGTCCAGGTCTGCCCGCCGTCCTCGGTGATTTGCACGAGGCCGTCGTCGGTGCCGACGTAGAGCAGCTTGGCGTTCTTCGGGCTTTCTGAGAAGGCGACGATATTGCCGTACTCGCTCGTGCTCTGGTTCTTCGCAATGGCGTCCATGCTCTGGATGCGGCCCATCACGGGCAGCGTGTTGCGGTCAATCTGACGGGTGAGGTCTGGGCTGATGGCCGTCCAAGCGTCGCCCCGGTCTTCGGTTTTATAGACCCGGTTGGCGCAGAAATACAGGCGGCTTCCTTTGTGGTGGCTTACTGCCAATGGGCTGTCCCAGTTCCAGCGGAGGCCATTTTCGCCTTCGAGGGGCTTGGGCTGGATGGAGGTCATTTCGCCCGATTTGCGGTCGTAGCGGGTGAGTGCGCCGTGCTGCGCTTGGGCATAGACGATGTCGGGGTTATCTGGGTCAATCTGCGTCTCGAAGCCATCGCCAAGGCTGGTCACGTACCAGTCGGCATTGGTGATGCCATGGCCGTTGCGGGTGCGGCTGGGGCCACCCAAGGAGAAATTGTCCTGCGTGCCGCCGTGGATATGGTAGAACGGCAGCGAGTTGTCCACTTCCACTTTGTAGAACTGCGTGACGGGCAGGTTGCCGTGGTATTTCCAGCTTTTTGCCCCATCAAAACTCTCGTAAATGCCGCCGTCGCAGCCAGAAAGCATGTAGTTCGGGTCGGTTGGGTCAATCCAGATGACGTGGTTGTCCACGTGCTTGTACTCTTCGCCGAGCCTGCTCCACGACTTGCCGCCGTCCCGTGTGATTTGGTTGAAAACGTCCATCGAAATGACCGTGTTCGGCTCGGTGGGGTGGGCGAAGATTTCCACGTAGTAGTTGCCGCTCGTCACATGGCCGCCCTGCTTCTCCCACGATGCGCCCCGGTCGGTGCTGCGGAAAAAGCCGCCCTTGCCTTCCTGTGCTTCGACCATGGCGAAGATGATTTCCGGGTCGGCGGAGTAGCAGAGGCCGATGCGCCCGTTATCGCCGCCGGGCAGGCCGCTGGCCGATTTCGACCAGGTCTTGCCGCCATCGGTGGACTTGTAAATCGTGCTGCCGGGGCCGCCGCCCACGTAGGTGAACACATGCCTGCGGCGCTGGTGCGCTGCCGCAAACAGCACATCGGGGTTGCGGGGGTCCATGATGAGGTCGGTGACGCCCGTGTGCTCGTCAATCAATGCCTTGCCGTCGGCGCCGTTCAGCACCATTGCCCAGGTCTTGCCGCCGTCGGTGGTTTATAGACGCCCCGTTCGCCGCCTTCCTGCCAGAGCGGGCCGTGCGCAGCAACATAGACCACGTCCGAGTTGCGAGGACAACGACATTTTGGCGATGTGCTCCGAGTTTTTCAGGCCCATGTTCGACCAAGACTTGCCGCCGTCGTTGGAGCGGTAAACGCCGTCGCCGTAGGCCACCGAGCGCTGGTTGTTGTTCTCGCCCGTGCCCACCCAGACCGTGCTGGGGTTGTTCGGGTCGAGCACCACGCAGCCGATGGAGTAGCTGCCCTCGCCATCGAAAATGGGTTCGTAGGTGGTGCCCGCATTGGTCGTTTTCCAGACGCCGCCACTGGCCGTGGCCACGTAATAGACGGCCCGGTTCTTCGGATGCACCGCAAAATCGCCGATGCGCCCGCTGGTGACCGCCGGGCCGACGCTGCGCCACGATAGGCCGAGGCCGAGGGTGTCGAGGTAGTGCTTCGGCTCTTCTTTTTTGGGTTCGTCTTTCTTTTGTTTTCTGTGAAAACGCTTGTGCGGAAAGGAGCAGCAGGGGCTGCTATAAGGATGGAAGATGGTTTGTTCATGTTGCTTGAATTGATTAGGGCGGAACGGTAGGGAAAAATGGCAGATGGAAATAAACCGGGTTGGGCAGAATGCCACAAATTAAGCCAACTCCCGGTTATCCCCTTTGCACCACAAACCACAAATAAGCAACATAGCCCAGCACGAACAAGATGCCTTCCCCCCGCCGTATCTCCCTGCGGCGGCCAATGATGAGCGCCAACAGTATCATGCTGCTGGAGCCAATGACCCGAGGATGTCCACATTGGAAGCAACTTCCAAAAGAGGCGGCTGGATGATGGCGCTGATGCCCAATATCCACAGAAGGTTGAAGATGTTGGAGCCTACGGCATTACCAACGGCGATGTCCGTATTGCGCTTGCGGGCGGCGATGATGGAGGTCACGAGTTCGGGCA
>JADKBS010000021.1 GCA_016714985.1 Saprospiraceae bacterium
ATACTGTGCAGATTTCTACTATTTCAATAGTTTTACGCTGTCATTCCCAATCAAAGCAAACCTAAATTCTAAGGTCATGCACCAAGTCAAAACTTCCATCAACACTGAAGAAATCCTTCGGGGATTGGACGAGGGCCTGCAACCCATCCTGCAAAACATCAAGGCCGGGAAATTGTCCAACACCAACAAAAAAGCAATTCTATCCAAATTGGAACAACTGGAACAACTCGCCCTACAAGTAAAAAAGGAACTGCTGAAAGCGTGAAGTTGGCCTAAAAGCTAATCCTCCGTTGCCACTTTCAGGCATTCAAGGTCGTCCAGCAAGTAAAAACAAATAAGTTTTGTGTTTGAGGCCGCATTCCCAAGCGCCTTTTTCAACAAAATCACCGCCACTTCCCCACCACTCCCTACTTTCGCCTTGCGTTGGCAGCAAGGGGTCTGCCAACCAGCGGCAATGTTAAAGACTTACCATATACATATACAAGGCCAGGTGCAAGGCGTGGGCTTCCGCCCCTTCGTCTGGCGCTTGGCGCAGGAAATGGGCCTGCACGGTTGGGTCAACAACGCCGCAGATGGCGTCCATATAGAATTCAACGCAGCGCCGCACGAGGCGCAGGTTTTCTTTGAAAAAATGCAGTCCGAAGCCCCGCCGCTCGCCCGCATCCGGCGCAGCGAAATGGTGGAGGCTCCGCCACAGTTCTTTGAAAAATTTGAAATTGTCGAAAGCAGCGCCAGCAGCGAACCCGACCTGCCGCTCACGCCGGATTTCGCGCTTTGCGAAACTTGTGCGGAAGACCTCCGGCAGCCCGGCAACCGCCGTCATCGCTACGCCTTCACCACCTGCACGACCTGCGGGCCACGTTATTCTATTATAAAACGGTTGCCCTACGACCGGGCGGAGACGGCCATGCAGCCATTTGCGATGTGCACCGACTGCCAGCAGGAATACGATGACGTGACCGAGAGGCGATATTTTTCGCAGACGAATTCTTGTCCAGTGTGCGGCATCACACTGCGACTTTTTTCAGCTCATACAACGCCACAACGAACACAACGCAATGACAATCAACACGTTGTGAGCGTCGAGTCGTTGTGTGAGATTCAAAATGTTGCCGAAGGCAACAAGACCCTTAACCGCACTGTCGAAGCCCTGCGCCAAGGCAACATCGTCGCCGCAAAAGGCATCGGCGGCTACCTGCTGCTCTGCGATGCCAGCAACCGCAGCGCATTGGAAACATTGCGCCAGCGAAAGCACCGACCGAGCAAGCCGTTTGCGCTGCTCTACCCCAGCCTCGAAGTTTTGGCGAAGAATGCCGAACTCAGCGAAGCCGCCATGCAAGAACTCACCAGCCCAGTAGCGCCCATCGTGCTGCTGCCTTTGGTGGAAACACCTGTCTCCATAGTCGCCTTCGACCTCGTGGCACCGAGCCTGGACAAGGTCGGGGCAATGCTGCCCTACTCGCCATTGCTACGGCTCTTGGGGGATGATTTTGGCGGGGTGCTGGTCGCAACGAGCGGCAACCTGAGCGGCTCGCCCATCGTGTTTGAGGATAAAATGGCGCTGGAAACCCTGACCGCCGTCGCCGATTTTGTGCTGACCAACGACCGAGACATCGTCACGCCGCAGGACGACAGCGTGCTGACCTTCAGCCCTTTTCACCAACAAAAAATCATCCTGCGCCGCTCACGGGGACTTGCGCCTTCGCTGTTCATCGAAGATTTGGATTTGCCTTCCGGCAATGTGCTGGCAATGGGCGCTTCGCTAAAAAGCACCTTCTGCCGACAGCACCGCCGCAATATTTACGTCAGCCAGTACCTCGGCGACCTCGAAAGCTACGATACCCAGCAGAGTTTCCGCCACGCCCTCGACCACCTGACCGCCGTGCTGCAAACCCCGCCCGACACCGTGCTGCTCGATGCCCATCCCGACTATTTCTCCACCCAACTCGGTGAGGAATTGGCGGCAAACTGGGGGGCAAAAACCGTCCGCATCCAGCACCACGAGGCGCATTTCGCAGCCGTTTTGGCAGAAAATAACCTGCTCCGCTCCACCAACCCCGTGCTCGGCATCATCTGGGACGGCACGGGCCTCGGCTCGGATGGCCAAATCTGGGGGGGCGAGTTTTTCCTTCGGGAAAAAGGGCAACTGCAACGGATCGCACACCTCGACAATTTCGACTTCCTCCTCGGCGACAAAATGCCAAGGGAACCCCGCATCTCCGCCCTCTCACTGTGCAATGGCATAGCTGAAGCGGAGTCATTTTTGGTGACAAAATTCAGTCCCAACGAATGGTCTTTGTACAACCGATTGCTCCGCAATGGCAGTAGCTTGCGCACAAGCAGCATGGGCCGCCTTTTCGATGGCGTCGCCAGCCTGCTCGGCCTTGGCGATGCGCAAAGTTTTGAAGGAGAGGCAGCCATGCAGTTGGAACAAGCAGCCACCCGGTTTTTCAAAAAACATGGCCTTCGTTCCGCAGAAAGTTGGTTAGAACGACTTGACAATCAAGGGAATATGCCTTTTTCGGTCATATTAACTGGTTTGTTGAATGGTCTAAAAAAAGGCGATTCCATCGAAAAGCTTGCTGCGCAATTTCACGTCTCTTTGGTCTATGGCATCCGACTAACTACGCAGCATTACAGCGCAAACAAGCTCGCCTTCAGCGGCGGCGTCTGGCAAAACGGCTTGCTGGTTGACCTTGTAATTGAGCACCTTGGCGGCGATTTCGAGCTGTTTTTTCACCGACAAGTTTCACCGAATGACGAATGCGTTTCCTTTGGCCAACTCATTCATCATTCATCATTTATCATTCATCATTAAGCCTATGTGCCTAGCAATTCCCGGTAAAATCAAGTCCATCGAAAGCCAGTACGGCGGTTTGGTACGGATGGCAAAAGTCCTGTTCGGCGGCATCGTGAAAGAAGCCAGCCTCGAAATGTTGCCAGCGGCAAAAGAGGGCGACTATGTGCTTGTTCACGTGGGCGTCGCCATCAGCCTCGTCAACGAGGAGGAGGCGCAAAAGACGTTCGAGTATTTGCGGGAGATTGGGGAGTTGGAGGAGCTTATGCCGCAGGAGTGATTTTATTGACGATTGTTGATTACATGATTAAATGATTGTTGATGGAATGGGTGATTTTAAATTGTTTGGTTGCAGATGGCAGCCATCGTCAATAAAAAATAATCCATCAGCCACCCCATCATCAATCATTTAATCATGTAATCAACATTCGTCAATCAAAACCATAAAATCCGATAATAAATGCTTTCGCATGAAATACATTTCAGAGTACCGAGACCCGCACCTCGTCGAGCGCTACCTTGCCGAGTTGCACCGCATCACCACCCGACCGTGGACCATCATGGAGGTCTGTGGCGGGCAGACGCATAGTTTGGTGAAAAACGGCATCCTGCAACTGCTGCCCTCGAACATCACGATGGTGCATGGCCCCGGCTGTCCGGTCTGCGTGACGCCGCTGCACTTGATTGACAAGGCGGTGCATTTGGCGCTCGAAAAAGGTGTCATCCTTTGCTCCTACGGCGATATGCTGCGGGTGCCCGGCTCGAAGATGAGCCTGCTCGAAGCCAAGGCAAAAGGGGCAGACGTGCGCATCCTCTACTCGCCGCTGGAAGCCGTAAAAATCGCAGCCGAGCACCCCGACCGGGAGGTGGTATTTTTCGCTGTCGGCTTTGAAACGACGGCCCCTGCCAATGCGCTTTCCGTGGTTCATGCACACAGGGCAGGGGTGAAAAACTATTCCATCCTTGCCTCGCACGTGCTCGTGCCGCCTGCCATGGAAGCGGTCTTGGACGATGAAGAAGGCATTATCCAGGGCTTTTTGGCGGCGGGTCATGTCTGCACCATCATGGGCATGGACGAGTATTACCCCATCGTGGAGAAATACAAAATCCCCATCGTCGTCACGGGCTTCGCCGGTGGACTTGGTGCAGGGTATCCTCATGGTAGTGGAACAACTCGAAAAAGGCGAATACCGGCTCGAAAACCAATACAGCCGGGTCGTGCATCCGAACGGCAATCCCGAGGCCCGCAAAGTGGTCGAGCAGATTTTTGAGACAACCGACCGGGAGTGGCGGGGCATCGGCAATATCCCCAACAGCGGCTGGGAAGTGCGGCCTGAAATGGCGGCTTTTAATGCCAACCTCAAGTTCCATGTCAACATCGAAAAAGCAGAAGAGAACAAGGACTGCATCGCCGGACAGGTGCTCAAGGGGCTGAAAAAGCCGCACGAATGCCCCATGTTCGGCAAGGGCTGCAACCCGCAAAACCCACTGGGGGCACCGATGGTGTCGTCGGAGGGGGCGTGTGCGGCGTACTACCACTTTTCGCAGGTAGCGGAAGACATGGAAGTTGTAACTGCTTGATTTTCAATTGAAATGATTTGTTTTTGATTGACGATATAAGATTACATGATTCCAGATTTAAGATTGGGGGACACGTGCTTCGGGCAAAATCTCAAATCTTAAATCATGTAATCTGCAATCTTAAATCAATATCCAAATAAGAATATTACGCCATTCATGGACAAAATCTCCATCCTACGTGCCTCCTGCCCCATGCCGACCCTCGATTTCGACGTCATCACGCTCGGCCATGGCAGCGGCGGCTTGCTGATGAACAAGCTGCTGGACAGCGGTGTGTTCGACGTGCTGAAAAACGACCTGCTCGACGAGCGGCACGATGGGGCGATTTTCGAGATGCCAGCAGGCAAAATGGCTTTCTCCACGGACAGCTACGTGGTGTCGCCCGTGTTTTTCCCAGGCGGCAATATCGGCGAACTGGCGGTGAACGGCACGGTGAACGACCTCGCCATGTGCGGGGCAGCGGCGAAATACCTCTCCCTCGCTTTCATCCTCGAAGAAGGGCTGACCATGCGGGCGTTTTGGGATATTTTGATTTCGATAAAGAACGCCGCCGACCAAGCGGGCGTGAAAATCGTGACCGGCGATACAAAGGTGGTGGAACGGGGTAAGGGCGACCAAATCTTCATCAACACCAGCGGCATCGGGTCGGTACATCCACGGGCAGACATCGCCATGCGGCGGGTGAGACCGGGCGACAAAATCATCGTCAGCGGTCCTATTGCGACGCACGGCATCGCCATCATGTCGATGCGGGAGGGGCTGGAATTCGAGACGAGCATCGAAAGCGATACCTGCAACCTGAACCACACGGTGCTGGCGCTCTTGAATGAATTCGGCGAGCAAGTCCACCTGCTGCGTGACCCAACGAGGGGTGGCGTGGCCTCCGTCCTGAACGAGGTGGCCCGTGATGCCAAGCTCGGCGTGGAGATTCACCAAAAGGCAATCCCCGTGATAGAAGAGGTCTATGGTGCCTGCGAGTTGCTGGGGCTTGACCCGCTTTATGTGGCCAATGAGGGGGTTTTCTTGGCCATCGTGGAAGCCGCCATTGCCGATGATTTTTTGAAAAAACTAAAAACATTGGAAAACGGCGAAGCCGCTGCCATCATCGGCGAGGTGGTGGAGGCGCATCCCAGGCAGGTCATCATGTACAGCAATATCGGCGGACGTCGGGTGGTGAACATGCTGGTGGGGGAGCAGTTGCCGAGGATTTGTTGAGGATAGTTTCGATTGACGATTGTTGATTACATGATTACATGATTGTTGATGGGATGGATAACAGGGGATTTCAGAATTGTTGATGTCGGCCATCATCAATTTTAGCTCATACATTGAACATCACATCAACAATCATCAGTCATGTAATCATCAATCAACAATCAAAAAAAATATGCAGCCAGCTTTTCCCTTGCTCTTCGCCGCCATCGTCGGCTTCACCCATGCCCTGGAGGCCGACCACCTGCTGGCCGTCAGCAACATGGTCACACGGCGCACATCGCTGAAATTAGCAGTGCGGGACGGCATCGCCTGGGGGCTGGGGCATACCTCCACCATTGTGCTCATCGGGGTGCTGATGATTGCGCTGCGGGTGGGCATCACGGAGGGCGTGTTCCACTGGTTCGAGGCAGCAGTGGGGCTGATGCTGCTGGGGCTGGGCGTTTGGCGGCTTTACAAAGTATTGAAACACAGGCGTTTGCACCAAAACCATATACCGCACGACCACAACAACGACCATAAAATGGCATACAGTGTTGGGCTGGTACATGGCTTGGCTGGTAGTGGGGGCTTGGTGCTGCTGGTGATGACCCAGATGACTGGTCAAATAGAGGCTTTGAGCTACTTGCTTATTTTCGGGCTGGGATCGGTTGCGGGCATGGCAGTGGCGTCGAGTGTTTTTCACCTGCCGTTTTCAAGAAAGCTGGCGTCGAGCATGGCGCTGCAATTGGGCCTCACGGTGCTTTCCTCGGCGCTGTGCATGGGCTTTGGGGCAAAATTGGTCTATGAAAACCTGCTTGCATGACGCCTAAAGAACTGCTAATCAATGTCTTGCAACGCCACGGCATCCAAGTGCTGGCCGACCGGGGCAAGTTCCTCGACCTCGAAAAGGATTATACGGTAGAGGTGGAAGCCAATGGCATTTACAAACTGTTATGGCTGGGGAAGGTCGTTGCGCCGTTCGGGGATTTGGAGGAGTTGTGTGAATTTGTGAAAAGTTAATCGCGGAGAAACAGAGGACACGGAGGGACACAGAGAATTCTCCGTGTTTCTTTGTGTCCTCAGAACCTCTGTGTTAAAAAAAACATGTCAAACCCAAAACGTGAACTCGCCGTCGTAGCCCTCTCCACAGCCGAGAGCAGTCCGGGCAATTTTGCCTTGATATTGGAGGAAGTGGAGACCCGCCGCCGCATCCCAGTCGTCATTGGGCAGGCCGAGGCGCAGTCCATCGCTGTGTGCATGGAGCGGATGCAGCCTGCCCGGCCACTCACGCACGACCTGTACAAAACGACGCTCGAAGCATTGGGGGGAACACTGAAAGAAGTGCTAATACACAGCGTTCAGGGCGGCGTTTTTCATGCGAAACTCTCCATTGAAAAGCCGGACAAAACCCTGCTCGAACTTGACGCCCGCACCTCCGACGCCATCGCCATCGCCCTGCGGATGGGTGCGCCGATTTATGCTTTCGAAAGCGTGGTGGAAGAGGCCGGGCTGATGGCCGAGGTGTTTTTTGGCAAAAACCGCAAGTCGCTCTCCGAATATACATTACCCGAATTGGAGGAATTGCTGCGTCGCATCCTCGAAAAAGAGGACTACGAGATCGCCGTGCGGATTCGGGATTTCATCGAAAAACGGAAAAAAGCAGACAACGATTAGTCTTGTTTCACCTCGCTCGCCATCCTGCGCACCTCATCCACCCGTGGCTGGAAGACGATTTCGATTCGGCGGTTCTGCGAGCGGCCTTCTTCGGTCTCATTGCTGGCCCTCGGTTCGAAGTCTGAGCGTCCAGCGGCAAGGATTTGGCTGCCATTCACATAAAAATCACGAACCAGCACATCGGCAACAGCAACGGCTCTGCTGGCGCTGAAATCGAGGCGGTTCTGGAAGCCCTTATAGCCAGATTGGCTGTCGGAATGGCCGATTACCTGAACCTGTAGTTCTGGATGGTTGTTGAGCACCTTGGCGATTTTTTCCAAAACTGCATTGGCACTCCGTGCCAACTGGTCGGTGCCGGGCCGGAAAAGCTGCTTTTCAGAAATGCCCAAATAGCCTTTATAATCCTTGTGGTCGAAGTAAAAATCGGCGGCTGGAAGGTTGGCCAAAGCCTCCCGAAACTCACTTGAAATAGCTTCAATACTGTTCTCCTGCTTTTGAAGGGCAATGCCAAAACGCTGTATAAGCTGCTCTTTATCAGCCAATTGTGAGTCACGCTTGCGCACCTCTTCATTTAACGACTGTTGGGTGTTGGAAGACTGGCTGTTGAGCCGTTCGATTTCCTTTTCCAATTTTTTTATCTCCAGCACCTGTTTGTCGTAAATGGTGGTCAATCCGTTGGCTTCGCCTGTTTTTTCGGCGAGGTTGAGTTTCAATTGTCCGATTTCCCGGTTCAATTCGAGGTTCCTGACACTGAGGAAGTGACTGATGCTATCACGGCTGGCCATTTCGGTTCGGAATTTTTTCTTGCCAACGCAAGCCGTGTTGCTGGTAAGAAAAGCTATTAGAATAGGTAGCAGCAATAGGTAAGGTTGTTTGTTCATCGCACTTATCTTGTCTTTTAGTTCGTAACTGCTTAGGAGGGTGTGGGAGGAGAGAGAAAAAATGATTTTTTTCTCTCTCCTCCCACACCCTGCTAAGTAGTTACTATAGTTCAAAAAAACCTGCCAACGGTGTCATCGGTGGCAGGTTTGAGTTAAACGTTGGCAGGGAATGGAACCCTCCCAACGTTTGGTCAAAAATTATTGAAGCCGGAAGCTTGCCGCACCAAGCAGACCGATGTCTGTATAAACCGCAACCCGGTAGAAGCCGGATTTAAGTTTGTCTTCCAACTCGTAATTAAACGTAAGGCGCTGATTTTCAACAATGTCTGTATCTTTCTGCTGCAAAGCAATGATGTCCTGCACCTGTCCGTTTACGGTCACTTGTGCCTGGATGGGCTTGTTGTTTCTGATAGGTGTCCCCTTGTCGTCGGTGATGACGAGGTAGAGGGGGCGCAGCCCTTGGAACTGTTTTTTCACTTCCATCAAATCAAAACTGACCAGCACACGACGGGCACGACCAGCCTTGGCGGTGGCTTTCGGTCTCTTGCGCTCCACCTCTACCCGGAAGGCGCTGGCCTTAAAATTGGCCAAGGTGAGCTTTTTCATCTCGTCCTGAATGGTCTTGTTCAAAGTGGCAAGGGCATCGTTCTCCGACTTTGCGCTGGCTAGGTCGGTGGTAAGTTGCCCAGTGACGGCCCGGAGGCTATCGTTTTGGGCTTGAAGACCAGCGATATTGCCTTCAAGGCGAAGTTTGGCCTTGAGCAACTCCTCTATCTGCGCTTTCAGGTTGGCATTCTCGTTGGCGCTTTGCTTCTTAATTTTAGTGATGGCTGCGCTTTGTGAAGCAATCGTCGTCTCGGCGTTGTCCATCTTTCCTTGCAGCGTTTTGTTCTCCTCGGAAAGCGAGGTGTAGGCCTGTTCGAGGCTGTCCACTTGTTGCCGGAGGTCGTCACGAAGCGAGGCGAGGTCGCCAACCTGATTGGTAAGCGACTCCTTTTCAGAGGTAAGCGCCTTGTTTGCCGTGCTCAGGTTGTAGCCCCAATAGCCGAGACCCAAAAGACCCAATAACAATAAAATGACGAGGATGATTAAGCCTTTCTTAGCGTCCATTTTTTTAAAGGATTGAAGGGATGAATGGTTGTAGGATTGAAGAGGAAGTGCTTCAAAACCTGCTGATTGTCAATTATTTAACAGCAAATTTACTTTAGTTGTTTTGGCAAGCAAGGTTAAGCCCATGTTTTTCATCTTTTTTTAATAAAAACCGAGTCTTGACCATCCAAAATACTATCAAAACGGTAGGCGGAGAAATAAATAATTTCTAATTAATTATTTTTTCATATAAAGTTAAGAAGTAGCTAGCGCATACCCGCAAGTCTTGAGGGGCAGCGCCCCGGAATATTCCAACCAACTCCGATATTGCGGGGAGCTGCCCCTCTACGGGCGAAAATAGCAGCCGCCTATGTTCATCACTACAATCCGCTATGGCCATAAATTTTGAAAAAATCAAAAAGCCAAGAAGGCGTCCACCTGCTTTTCGATTACTTTCAAGGTAACAGGATCGGTGATGTTGCCGTCGCTATCCATTAGTTTTTCGATGCTGGAAATGGGCAGTATTTGCGGCAGCACCAAAGTGCCGACATGGTGCAGGATGCCCGTCAGGTGGTCAATGCCCCGCAGGTTGCCAGCCCGGCCCGTTGCCACACCGACCAATGCCGCTTTTTTACCGAAAAACGTGGACTTGTACTCCCGGATGGAACAACCATCGAGGAATAGCTTCAATGCACCGGGGAAGCCGCCGTTGTATTCTGGAATGACGTAAACAAACTTGGTGGCGGGCAGCATGAACTCGTCCTGAAGGGCGGAAAGGCTGGGTGTTTGCTGGCCTTTTGCGTACATATCGGGATGGAACCAGTCGTGAGCGATTCCTTCGAGCGCCAAAAGCTTCACAGGCTCATTGGCCTTGGCGGTCAATAAGTTGTAATAGTGCTTCGCAAAATGGAGTGCCTCGCTGTTCTTGCGGTTGGTGCCAGAAATGACGGTTATCATGTTTGAAGGAAATGTAAAAAAGATGATGTAAAAAATCAAAACTAGTTGGAAGTCCTGCCTCTCTTTGATTTTTCCCCCCTCAAACAATGAATTGGGTCAATGGTTTTGTGGCGCATATCAAACTAATCTAATCAACTCACCATTCCAAACCGGGGTAGGCCCGCTGTAAGAACTGCATTTCGGAGAGGATGAAACCAAGGTGCTCGCTGTGGCGACCATCCTTGCCCCCTATATGCATAAACATGCCAGCAGCTACGCCGACATTGGCAGCAACGAAAACCTCAGACATTTTGGCTTCTATGGCAGGTTTCAGCAGGTTCAAATCAGGGATGATGCCTTGTTGAGCAAGTTCTTTTTCGACATCATTGGGCGTGGCAAGCTCCCCGGAGTAGCCCCAAAGGTCTTCAATGGCAGCTTTTAGTTTAGCATTGCTCAGTTCCGTGCCATCGCCGAGGCGGAGCATCCATTCGGAACTGAAGCGCAGGTGGTAAGTGATTTCCTTCAAGGACTTTGCAGCGAAGCCCGCCAGCCATTCGTCCTTGCTGTGCGTGAGGGCTTGGTGAAGGTGGTAATTGTAAGCATCAAAAACGAATTGACGGAAAAGGGTGTGCGCAAAATCGCCGTTCGGCTGCTCCACGAGCAGGGCGTTACGGAACTCCCAAGCGTCACGCAGGTAGGCGTAGTCGTCTTCGTCTTTTCCGAGACCCTCCAATTCCGCAACCCTTTGATAAAGGCTTCGGGCCTGCCCAGTCAGGTCTAAAGCTATATTGGTAAGGGCTATATCCAGCTCCATCTCAGGGGCATGGCCGCACCACTCGCCCAAGCGGTGGCCGAGGATGAGGGCATTATCGGCGAGTTGTAGCAGGTATTTGATCATTGCTGAATTGCTGAATTGTCAAATTGTCAAATTGTTATGCTGTCATTGTTACAAGGGCAACAATTCAACAATGAAACAATTCAACAATTAATTTTACATGTGAGATACCTCGTCAGGCACGGTGTAGAACGTCGGATGGCGATAGACCTTGTCCCGCGCTGGCTCGAAAAGCGGGTCGGAGTCGTCAGGGTCGGAGGCGGTGATGTGCTTGGACTCGACCACCCAAATGCTGACGCCTTCGTTGCGGCGGGTGTATAGGTCACGGGCGTTTTCGATTGCCATTTCCGCATCGGCGGCATGGAGGCTACCGACATGCTTGTGGTTCAGACCGCTTTTGCTGCGGATGAATATTTCCCAAAGGGGCCATTCTTTTTTCATAGAATTGATTGTTTGATTGCTAGCATTGCTTGATTGCTGTGGGCGATAACAATTTAACAATCAAACAATTCAATAATTTTTCAAGCGGCCTTTGAAGCGGCTTCAGGCTGCATTCTCCGCTGTTCCTTCTTTTCGGCATGTGCCATGGCAGCTTCCCGCACCCATGCGCCATCTTCGTAAGCCTTGGTGCGGGCTTGGATGCGTTGACGGTTGCAGGGGCCATTGCCTTTCACGACGTTCCAGAACTCGTCCCAGTTGATTTTACCGAAATCGTAACGGCCACGCTCCTCGTTCCAGCACAGGTCGGGGTCGGGCACGGTGAGGCCGAGGTATTCGGCCTGTGGCACGGTCACGTCCACGAAGTTCTGGCGGAGTTCGTCGTTCGACTTTCGCTTGATTTTCCACTTCAGCGCTTGGTCGGAGTGGGTGGATTCGGCGTCGTGCGGACCGAACATCATCAGGGCGGGCCACCACCAGCGGTTGAGGGCGTCCTGTGCCATGGACTTCTGTTCGGGCGATCCAAAGGCCATGGCCATCATCAGCTCATAGCCTTGGCGCTGGTGAAAGCTCTCTTCCTTGCAGATGCGCACCATCGCTCGGGCGTAAGGGCCATAAGAAGTACGGGTGAGCATCACTTGGTTGGTGATAGCGGCGCCGTCCACGAGCCAGCCAATGGCACCGATGTCGGCCCAGTTGAGCGTAGGATAGTTGAAGATGGAAGAGTATTTAGCTTTGCCAGTCAGGAGTTGCTGTACGAGGTCGTCCCGGTCGGCGCCGAGGGTTTCGGCGGCGGAATAGAGGTAGAGGCCGTGGCCTGCTTCATCCTGAACTTTGGCCAGCAGGATGAGCTTCCGGCGGAGGGATGGTGCCCTGGTAATCCAGTTACCTTCGGGCAGCATCCCTACAATCTCGGAATGGGCGTGTTGGGAAATTTGGCGGATTAGGGTCTTCCGGTAGGCATCCGGCATCCAGTCCTTTGGTTCTATTTTTACTTCATCGTCAATTTTGGACTGGAAAATTGCTTCAAAATTCAAGCTAGTCATAATTTGGTAAGGCTGAAGTAGAAAAACAACAAATTCTGCGACAAATGTAATGATATTTTGGTTAGAAACACGAACAAGTGTTCGTAATTTTTTTTCAAAACAACCTTCGGGCGTTTTGGTTCAAGCGGATTTTGGGACACTTAATCGCTACAACAATGGCGCTTTCCGTTCAATACAATTGCATTTGGCGTTCGTGCTTTTCATTTTTTATATCAAAAAAATTTGTATCAAAATAAATCTCCTACAACTGCCATCAACCATTGAAGCTATCTCCGTAAATATTAAGGACAGTTCATTTGTTTGCATACCCGTACAAGCATGCTTTTCCGTGTAATAGATACCCAAGGTAAATTTCAATAAGCCAACTGATAAACAACGAACATCTCCAAAATCACTTAAATCACTATACCCTATGCCGCTGACACTTTGTGTTGGCCTTTAAGGCGTTGGGGTATTTTAGCGAGATCGTTAACAGAACCAATATTATTAACAACAAAACTACTACAATGGCAACACAAGACCACGACCTCACAGGTTTCTTGATGAAGATCGGCGACAAGCTGAAAAAAAAATGGTTTGGTACACCTCACTTTGGACGACGAGCAGATGCCAGATAGGAGGCTGCTTCACCATGAAGGGAAAACCCTCATCAATTTTACTTCTTGTAATTACATTGGACAAGAGACGGACAAACGACTTAAAAGGGCTGCAATAGCGGGGATTGAGAAGTATGGCGTACAGTATTATTGTGTCAGAACCTATACCCTACCAAGACTTGGAGGGCATGTTGAAGCAGCTATTTGGCCACCCATCAGCAGTTATGCCGATCACGATGTTGGGGCACATGGCCGTTTTGCCGACCATCACAACGGACAAGGATGCCGTCATCTTAGACCAACAGGTACACACCAGCGTTCAGATGGCTGCAAAAGTGTTAAAGGGAAGTGGTATTTATGTGGAGAAGGTAAGGCACAACCGAATGGACTATCTTGAAAACAGAATACAAAAAACTACAGGGTGCATACAACCGAGTTAGGTACCTGGCCGACGGGGGTTACTCTATGTTTGGCGACGTTGCCCCTTTCAAGCACCTCTACGACATGCTGAATCAGTACGAGCAGTTCAATCTTTATATTGACGGCTCACATGGGATGAGTTGGACAGGAAGCATGGAGCCGGTGCAGCATTGGATGCCATCTCTTTCCATGAGCGAATGGTGCTAGTCACCTCGCTCGGCAAGGCTTTTGGGCTACGGGTGGTGGTGTTGTCTTTCATGACCAAGGCACCCGTGATTTGGTACGGACACTTGTTAAGACATCGTTATTCAGCGGCCCAATCCAACCTGCCAGCTTATGCGCAGCAGTGGAGTCGGCTAAAATCCACCTATAGGACGAAATCTGCCCACTGCAAAACATGGTTAAGGCTAAGATTACCTATTTTGAACAAAAAGCAGCTTCGTTCAATCTTCCATTTGTAGCCCATGACGGTATGCCAATTTTCTTTTTGGGCATTGGCGATTTTGATTTTGCCATCAAACTCGTCAAGGGGTTGGTTGATTCCGGTTATTTTACAAGCCTTGCTTGTTATCCAGGAGTACCCATGGAAAATACTGGCGTACGGTTCTTGCTGACCATTCACCGTACTGAACAGGATATTAATGGCGTACTGGAAAGAACTGCAGAACTTATGTCCCAGTTAATGGTCATGGAAGGGTATTCCATGGAAAAAACCCACGCTGCATTTGAGCTGAAGGCTTGAAAGTGTGAAAGGTGTCGCCCTTATTTGGCAGAAATATTGCATTAGTTGTAGTTTGACAAATATTGTTCAAACCACTTCAATGTCATTTTTTGAAGCCATTAAATTCCTGGCCAGCAAGTATGATGAGTTTTTTATTGCCGATAACCTTAAGCGTTCGCCGCTTGACATAAGTAAAGCACGCGTTCTGGTTTTCATCCATCTGTTCATCATACTCATCGCCGCCGCCTTTTCTATTACCAATGCACAGTACCCCGGTATAGGTGGCCCTGCTATCCACATGGGCATCGTCGTAGGCATTGTGCTGCTTTACATTTTCAAGCGGTATGGAAATTTCCTAACCTCGGGCAATTTGATGGCATTCCTGCTTTTCATCGTTTTCTTGGAAGCTGTTTTCTCAAGCGGTGGGCTTTATTCCGATAACCTATTGTGGATTATGGCCACGCCGCTCACAGCGCTTCTGTTTGCAAGCCCCCGCTCTGGAATCGTTTGGTTATTAGTTCTTGTGGGGGTCACTTTTTATTTATACGTGCTGGACTTGCATAACCCCGGTTTTTACCGGAAACAAACCGAAGACCTCGACGGGCTGTATTACCTCATTACCAACAGTGGCCTGTTTATCATGCTCATCGGCATCGTGTTGATTTTCGCCACGGGCCAATCCATGATAATCAAGTCATTGGATGCGAAGCAAAGGGAACTTGAGGAGCAAAAAGAAGAGCTTACCCGTCAAAAGGAAGCCCTCATTGTCGCAGAAGACAAGCTAAAGGCCAGCAACCAGGAGCTTGAGCGGTTCGCCTACTCCGCCTCACACGACCTCAAGGAGCCACTACGAATGATAGGAAGTTACGTCATGTTGGTGAAACGGAGAGTCGGGGCCAACCTTGATACTGACACGAAAGAGTACATCGGGTTCATTACCGACGGTGTGTCGAGGATGGAAAAGATGCTTAACGACCTACTTCAATACTCAAGGCTCGGCAGGAGCAATGAACAACTAAAGGACCATGACCTAAACGACACACTACAGGTCGTCATGAAGAACCTCATGACCGCTATGGAAAGCACAGACACGGCTATTTATGCCAACCAATTGCCTGTGGTCCGTTCAGCCTCTATCGAGATGATTCAGCTTTTCCAAAACCTAATTTCCAATTCCATCAAGTTCAGAAGAAAAGACCTCAGTCCCGTCATAGACATCACCTACCAAGAGGAAAAAGAGCATCACCGCTTCATGTTCATGGACAATGGCATCGGCATACCCGAAAAGAACAAGCAAACCGTGTTCAACATCTTTGAGCGCCTGCACTCCATCCAAGAGTACGAAGGAAGCGGCATTGGTCTGGCTACCTGCAAGAAAATCGTGAACAATATGGGGGGAGAGATTTGGATTGAACCCGACAATGAAGTTGGCACTACCTTTACGTTCACTATCTCAAAAGAACGTGGGAACCTACCTACAGCTTAATCAAACCTGCTTCTTGCTAACCACGTCAAGGTTGATGCCGCCATAATAGGCCGTATTGATATTTTTCCGCCACTTCAGGTAATAGGTAATCTGCCCTGTATGGTACGAAAAATGCTCCACCACATGCACCAGTACACTGACGCCGTTCTCATTAAAACCCTGAACTTCAACAGGCTTTAAAATTTGTTCAACCGTGAGTTTTGTAAGCACCTTTTCCACCTCTTCTGCCAGTTCGTCAAGGTGGCGCACCAGCGCACTTGTCGGAAACGGGCCACGCTCATCAAACTCAGTTTGGCGCCTACGGTTGTCCGTATAGCCGCCAAGCCCTCCCAAGAGCCACTGCCGCACATTGCCACAGAGGTGCAGCACAAGGTTGCCAACGCTGTTGCTGTTCTCATTGGGTCGGTACCATATCTCCTCGGTCGTCAATTCGGCAAGGCATTGCTTAATCCTTGGTATGCTTTCACTTATCAACCGACGGCGCACTTCGTTTATCAGCAAATCTCGAAACTCGTTCATAAGTTCATTCCTGTTTTCAGGCCGCAAGGTTCAAAAAACCTAAGTTAACACCACCATTTTATTTATGAAAATAGCCGTGTTGCTCCGCAATGATTGACGCATTGCCAAAAATTTCTTTCATTTGCCGAGGCTTAACCCCTTGATTTTCAGATAATAAATCATTGTAATCATGAAAAGAGCATGGTATTTCCTGTCGCTTGTGTTCTTATTGGCCGCCTGCAACCCTTACCAATTCGATGGGACGGCTTCCATCCAACTAAAAAAAGACCCATGCTTCGGCGTCTGCCCTGTCTATACTTTCACAGTGGACGGGACGGGAAAAGCCACCTTCAAAGGTGTCCGCAACGTTTCCAAGCCGGGGAGTTGGAAGCGGCAGCTTACGCCAGAAGCAGCCAATGCGCTGTTCAAGGCATTCGAGGCCAGCAAATTCCAGCAGTTTCAGGACGAGTACACAGCAGAAGTCACAGACCTGCCCACAACTTGGGTTACGTACAAAACCACCGCCTTTGAGAAGACCATTAAAGACTATTTCGGGGCGCCCGAAGCCTTGAAAAACCTTGAAAAAATGGTGGAGACCATTGCCGAGGAAGACACCGATTGGAAACAGTAACCTAAGATAAGCCATGTCAACGCCAACCAATCAAGAAGAAAGGGTCAGTTTGCTGGACAAGGTTTTAGTTTTCGTCCAGCAATTTGTCACCACATTGCTGATGCACCGCACTGCTGCTGAATTCATACGGGAGCACAAGCCTTGGCGTGGGATAGACCGCCTCGGATGGGTGGTATGGGCGATGTTCCTTGCTGGGGCAATGCTCAGTTACCAGTATTTCAGGGATTTCTACCAATTCGTGGACGAAGCCCGCCATAGCCAAGCGCCCTTGTCAGCCAGTCTGGCCGGGGCGATTTCTGGCGAACGTTTCAAATGGGCCTTGGAGGGTGGCCGCAAGTACCTTGTGATGATTGTGATGGAACTGGTGGTGTTTTATTTCATCCAGAAAACCCTCGAAATACGTTTGGGCCGCTCCCCGGAACTGACGACCAAATCCTTCATCAATGCCGAGGTGCGCATCTTCAAAGTAACTATCTTGGCATGGGTGCTTGAAACCATTGCCCGGGTTGTGTTCGTGGATGTGGCCTTGGGTATTGTTGGATTCGAATGGATGAAAAAACCAGCCGGCTTTCTAATACAGTGCTACTTTCTCGGCTATTCGATGATAGACAACTATCACGAGTGCTTCAACCTGAAAGTAGCCAACAGCGAACATAGAACCCGAAGGACTGCCGTAGGAGTGGCAGTCGCTACGGGCCTCGTTGCGCAAGTGCTGATGATAATACCCGGCCTTGGAGCTGTTATTGCCACCATGCTGGGCGCTGTCACCGCTACGCTGGCAATGGAAAGGTTCGCCCCAGTAACAGAAGCAGAGCATCTAACCATCATTGCGGAAAACGAGTCGAAGCACCGTAATAAGAAGCGCAACGAGCAGCCATTGCAAAGCTGATTGCGTTCAAAAGTCGGCAAACGGCACTACCTCGTCGAAGAAAAAGCCATGGAGCCGAAAATCGGGCTTATACTTGGGGAAAATTAGGCATTTAGACATTAGATGGTTAGGTCTTTGGTCAAATGTCTCAAGTCTAACATCAGCTAGAAATGGAAGATTTCATAAAAAACGCAGCCGAAGGGCTAAAAAACAAAGTAATGAGCGACTTCAAAGATGTGAAACAAGAGCGTGAAAAGCACGCCGAAACCATCGTGCGCAACCACGTTCTGTTCAGTATGGGTGCTGGCGCAATACCCGTGCCCGTGGCCGATGTGCTGGCCGTGAGTGCTTCGCAATTGGACATGATCCGCCAACTCTGCAAGGTCTATGACTTGGACTTTGCCGAGACCCAAGGCAAGGCCATCGTGTCTGCGCTTACTGCATCCACGCTCGCAAGGATAGGTGCGGCGAGCTTGGGCAAACTGATACCGGGCATTGGCTCCATTGTGAGCGGCGTGGCAAATGCAGCCATGGCCGGGGCCAGCACCTACGCACTGGGCCAGGTGTTCAAGTCCCATTTCGACACAGGCGGCACCATCCTCGACTTCGACCCAGACAGGCTCAAGAAACGCTACAAGGAGCAGTTCGAAAAAGGTAAAAAAGTAGCCGAGGAACTTAGGAAGCAGCACGAAGCCAAGCAAAAAGCGGAGGAAGCTGTTGCACCCACTGCCGCCCCGCCCGTTGAATCGGAACTCGTGCCGGATGCACCGCCCGTTGCAGCAGCAGCTCCCAAAGGTCCCAACGACGCAGACATCATCACCCGCTTGAAAGAATTGGGCGAACTGAAAGCCGCTGGTATTATTACGGAAGAAGAGTTCGAGAAGATGAAAAAAAGGATTTTGAAATAGGGACAAGGAATGAGGGATGAGGGATGAAATGACCCCTCATCCCTCCATACCCCCATACCTTCATACCTCAAACCTTGCCACCGGGGCAGCATCCTGCCCGACAAATTCACCGTTTAGGTATTTAAAGTAAGCAGTGACAGCAATCATTGCAGCATTGTCCGTGCAAAACTCGAAACGGGGGATGTAAATGTTCCAACCTTCCTTTTTGCCCATTGCCTCCAGACCAGCCCTCAGGCCACTGTTGGCAGATACGCCACCTGCTATGGCAATTTCCTTGATACCTGTCTGTTGCGCAGCCTTGCGCAGTTTTTTCAATAATATGGATACGATACGGTCCTGCACTGAGGCGCAGATGTCGGGCAAGTTTTCCTGGATGAAATTAGGGTTTGCCTTTATTTGTTCTTTGATGAAATAAAGGATGGCAGTTTTTAGGCCGCTGAAGCTGAAACTGAGGCCGGGCACTTGTGGCTCTGGGAAGTCAAAGACGGGCTTTCCCTGTTGTGCCAGCCGGTCAATGATGGGGCCAGCGGGGTATTCGAGGCCGAGCATCTTGCCCGTCTTGTCGAAGGCTTCGCCTGCGGCATCGTCAATCGTTTCACCGAGCAGCTCCATTTCGAGGTGGTTTTTTACCAGCAGGATTTGGGTGTGGCCGCCGCTCACGGTCAGGCATAGGAACGGCAATGCGGGCTTTGGGTCCTCAGCGAAATGCGCCAAGACGTGCGCCTGCATGTGGTGAACCTCGATGAGTGGCAAGCCGAGGCTAAGGGCCATTGCCTTTGCAAACGATGCCCCCACGATGAGCGAGCCGATGAGGCCCGGCCCTTTGGTGAAGGCGATGGCACTCAGTTCGTGCTTATCTATGCCCGCATTGCGGAGCGCAAGGTCAACTACGGGCACAATGTTCTCTTGGTGGGCACGAGAGGCCACTTCTGGCACCACGCCACCATATTGTCGGTGTACGGCTTGGCTGGCCACAATATTGCTCAGCACAACCCCATCACGCAGCACCGAAGCGGCAGTGTCGTCGCAAGAAGATTCGATAGCCAAAATAATTATGCTCACCCTGTAATTTATTTTATTCGTTTTATTCTACTTTTATGCCCGAAACACAGCCAGAAAGGCAGCTCGGGTATCTGCTGCAAAATTACCCAACCACACAGAGGAACAAAAAAAATAAAGAAGCCGCTGAAACTTGCTCCATGTTTGTGGAAACACAAATAGTTGATTATCAATTGTTTTTAAGCAAAAAAATAGAGACAGTTTGGGCGGCGAACCATTCAATAATTTTTCCAAAACGACACAACATGCTTGGTGCAAAATCAAAACAACCTGCCGAAAAGACGCTGACCGTGGTGGCAAACGCTGCAAAAGACTCCCAAGATACCTGCGTGGTGGCTGCCGGCACGTCCATCGAAGGCAAGTTCGCTGCCGCTGAAAACGTTCGGTTAGATGGCTTACTAAAAGGGGAAGTCAAGTGTTCCCAGCGCCTCGTGATGGGCGAAACAGGGCGGATTGAAGGGAATATCCGCACAAAAGACGCCATCATCATGGGAAACATCGAGGGAGAAATAGTGGCAGAAGGCACACTTCACCTCAAAGGCACCGCCTTTATCAGGGGCAGCATCACTGCCAAGTACATGGTGGTGGATGAAGGCGCAAGGTACGTTGGGGACTGTAAGATTGGGTAAGCGGTAATGCTGTTTTGGGTATTTTGCCCTTATTTAGAAAAAAAACGTCATTTTTCGCACCAAAACCCAGTTGCCTTGCATCTGTCGCAAGGCACAGGCTTGCGGTCTGCACTACGGGCGCATTGGCCGCTGCAGAAATTTAATTTATCGCCTTGTGAAACCGGATGATTCCTTAAAATTGCACTCTCAAAAGCCATACAATTAAAAAAACTTCTAACATTGCATCAAAACAGACCGGAATGAAAAAGAGAACGATTTTCAACGCATTGATGTTCCTGCTAATCATTGGCCTTGGCTATGTCCTCTACACTCAGATTCAGGAACCAATTGCCTTCCAGAATATGAAGAGCGAGCGTGAGAAGGCCGTGATTGACAAACTCGTAAAAATCCGCAAAGCACAGGAAGCCTACCGTGGTGTTACGGGCAAGTTCGCTGGCTCTTTTGAAGAACTCTCCAATACGCTCAAAACGGGAAGGTTCGTTATCGTGAACATCAAGGGTGATGCCGACGACATCAACAACCAAAAAATTACCTACGATACGTCCTACGTGAGTGCTATTGACTCCATTATGACCTTGGGCATCGAGTTGGACGGCCTCGACGTAGTTCCCTATGGCGATGGTGCCAAGTTTGACATCAAGGCTGATACCGCTACTTACCAGCAAACATTGGTGGACGTAGTTGAAGTGGGCACGGCTTATGGCACTTTCATGGCGCAGTTCAAAGACCCGAAATTCAAGAAGTACGACGAAAAATACGACCCCAAGAAGAAAATCAAGTTCGGCGACTTGAGCAGACCACTTTTAACTGGTACCTGGGAGTGAGCTACGATATCCTTGAATCTGGTTTCAACAAGAAATTATCAACTGCCTACCAACTGTCCGTCCTAATTGGGGTGGACAGTTTGGTTTATTTCGCATTTGATACCAACAACAACGAAGCCATGTTGTTGCGGTCGGTTTCGTATGTACAAGTGCCGGGCACGGCCAATTTCAGCCTCACCGAAGAGCTAAAGAAGATTTTTTCCAGGGAGGACCTGCTCACCTACCTTTTCCGCAGGGTAAAAATCACCATGCCCGATATACAGCCCGTGCTGGTGCCGGCTCGGCTCTACAACGAGTACGAAAAAACGACCTACTTTAATGAGTTGATGGCCGATGGCAAAGGCGAAGGCATCCATAACGATGAAGTGGAAGAGCTTGCACTCCAAATCCTCTACCCTACCGACCCCGCATTGATGTCGGTGCTGAAAAAACAGTTTCCGACCGCCAAGTTTTACAACAATGCAACGCCTTACCTCCTAGGTTGCCGCAAGATTGCCAATGAAGACCGGGCAAAGAACCTGTTCGTCCATTTCACCCAGAACAATATCTACATCGCCCTCTTCGAGAAAAAGAACCTTCAGTTCTTTAACACCTTTAGCTACCAAACGGCTGGCGATGTACTCTACTACGTGTTGTTGACCTATAATCAGCACAACCTCGACCCAGCACAACAGCCGCTGAACATCTCCGGCCAGTTGCTGAACAATGCCGAGATATACAAGACCTTGTTCCGCTATATCGGCGAGCTGAAATTTGTTGAATTTCCCAGCTTCATGCAGTTCAGTCGAAAATTCAGCGACGTGCCTCAGCACTTCTTTTTCGACCTATACTCCTTGGCACTTTGCAAATGACCCGATTGCGGGGGCGCAGATTGCGGATTTCGGAACTTGTCCCGACATGCCTCGGGGTTAGGGATTAGGGATGCCGCAAATCCGCAAATCCGCAATCCCAAATCCGCCATCGAAATGCGAATTATCTCCGGCAAGTTCAAAGGCCGCCGTTTCAATCCGCCTGCTGACAAGTGGCCCACCCGACCCACCACCGACATGGCCAAGGAAGGGCTGTTCAACATCCTGCAACATGCACTGGACTTTGAGTCCTTGAAAGTGCTCGACCTATTCGGGGGTACTGGCTCGCACAGCTACGAGTTCATCAGCCGAGGCTGCGAGGACGTGACCTATGTGGACAAGTTTCCTGCTTGCGCAAAATTCGTGGAACAGGTTGCGAAGCAGCTTGATATCCAAGCGTTTATAAAAATAGTGAATGCCGACGTGTTCCGTTTCATTGAGCGGTCGGTGGTTCAGTACGATTTCATCTTTGCCGACCCGCCCTTTCAGATGCCTGCCATTGACACGCTGCCCAACCTCGTTTTTGAAAAAAACATGCTAAGCCCCGGCGGTTGGTTCGTGCTGGAGCACAATGGGCTGCACGACTTCGAGACCCATCCACGCTTCACGCAACAGCGGCATTATGGAGGCACTCATTTCAGCTTTTTTGAAATGCCAGCGGTGGAAGGAGCCTAATCATGGACGTAGTCTGTGATATTTTGGACAAACTCGATTTATCGTCAACGCAGAAACCACTAACTTGCTGGTCAATTGAATAGACCTATGAAAAACAAGAATACCGCCGGAATCTTTGCCCTGCTATTTGGCCCGTTTGGGCTGCACCGCTTTTACCTTGGCGACCGAAAGTTGGGTAAGCTTTATGCCATTGCCACTGCATTCCTGTTCTTCGCTTCCTTTAAGGTGAACGCTCCTATAGTATTCATTATGGGTATAGTGTCATTCATTGATGCCATGCTGCTTTTCTCGATGGACAGGGAAGAGTTCAACGAAAAATACAACCAACGATTCCTGAATCGCCCAAAATATGCCACAGAACCTGCGCCCCGGCAGCAGCCACAGCAAGTGTCCTTGGCCGCTGATGCCCCAAACCCATGGAAGGCCACTGGCATCCAAAAATTCAAGGACTACGATTATGACGCAGCGCTGGAAGATTTCAAAAAATCGCTCACCGTCAAGTACGATGACCCCGCCGTGCATTTCAACCTTGCTTGCTGCTACTCATTGAACGAGCGGCCCGATCCGGCATTTTTTCATCTCACAAAGGCGGTGCATTTCGGCTTTGTTGACTTCGATAAAATCGAAAAGCACGAGTCACTGGCATACCTGCGCACCCTTCCGGAGTTCAAGGAGTTTGTGAAAAAAGGTTACCAATTGCACGGCTCCGCCCCAGCCGAGCAGGATATAAAACTGGATTTACCAGTGCAAAAAACTTCCAAAGTAGAACAGCCATCACTGCTCGAACAAATCAAGCGGCTGAGCGAACTGAGGGAGCAAGGTCTATTGACCGAAGAAGAATTCAATGGAATGCGGTCTGAGGTGCTTAGAGGGTGAGAGATGTGAGAGGGGTGAGCGGGTGAGAAAAGAGAGAGGGTGAGAGAACCGTTGCGTCCTCTCACCCTCTCTCTTTTCTCACCTGCTCACCCGCTATATTCAAACCCTGCTCAATGTCAATTTCTTTGCCACCATGACAGTGGCATGGAGTGCTACGCCCAACAGCGCCCAGAAGATGACGCTGGCACGGCGCACGATGCTGAACGAAATGATGAGTGCGGCGGGGTATCCCAGAATGGTCAATGCAGAGGCAATGCCCAATTCGTTGACACCGAGGCCAGCCGGCATAAAGAATACGGAGGCACTGACCGCTATTGCACCAGCGATGGTAATGATATCTGCCATGCTGGGGTCGAATCCGAGAATGACAAAAATGGCGTACATCTCCACGAGGCTGAAAATACGGCTGAGGAACTTCCAGCCCGTGGCAGCAAAGAAACGGCCTGTCGGGATGGGTTCGCTGCGGTACTCTTCCAGCATCTTGAATTTTTTCAGCACAAAGCCCACTGCCTTGGAAGGAGCATGGGAAAGTGCCAGCCAAATAATGCCAAAGCTGGCAGCGTAGTGTACCACCGCCAAGATGGCCACAGTGGTGAACACCGCACTGGTCATGTCCACCAAAACAAGCGTGAAGGTGAGGCAAACGGCGGCAAACAGCATCCCCGTGATGGCCCGGATGAGCCGCTCAACCACTACCGCACGGCTGGCCGTGTGCAGGTCGAGCCAGTTGGTCATGTGTTGGATCCGGTAAGGCTCCCCGCCAACCGATGCCAAAGGCAGGATGGTATTGTAGGCCTCGCCTGTGATGTTGTTGTAGAGCAAATCAAGGAAAGGTACTTTGTTGCGGATCAAGGTGCTGGTACAAAGCGTATTGGTAACAATCCAGAGGATGGCCACAGAGAATACGAGGAACACTTTGCCGCCAATCAGCGACAACGATTCGGTCACCAAGTCAATAGGCACATAGAACAGAAGAGCAGCAATGATACCCAGGCCCAACAGGTAAGGAATGGCCTTTTTTGTTTTCTTCGAAAACAGCCTTTTGGGTTTCACGGCCTTAACGATGGTTGCCTCCGGCAAAAGGGCAGCTGCTTCGGGCGTAGGGAACATGAGCTTCAAGCGGCGCTCGGCTTCGTCCCGCATATTGGGGTCGTCCACGTCCTGCCATTGTGCGTTGTCGAGCACCACGGCACGAACGCCGTCGCCATCAATGAAGTGCTGAATGATACCACTTACGGAGTGGGCTCCTTGTTCGGCTTTTTCGGCAATGATGCTTCCATAGCCTTTGGGGAAGTAGAAAAGCCCTGTGTCCACGAGGTCGTACTCCTTGATTTCCTTGCCAATATTGTGGATGAAGCCGTTCCGGCTGGCCACTTTGGTAGCATCGTCCATGTCGAAGACATTATCGAGGTCGGCATCGCAGGCGAGTGCTGGCAGTTCAGGGGCTTGTTTTGTTTTTTGGATAAAATCCCGCACGGTGTCCGGTGAGAAGATATGGTCGGACATGGTGAGCAGGAAAGCCTCGCTGAACCCAGCAGCACCAGCAGCGAAAGTGACGCCGTTGCCAAGTTCGTAATTTTCGCACTCAACGTACTCAATATCAATGCCTTGCAGCCGCTCGATGCTTTTCATTTCGGGCACCACTTGGTCTTTGTAGGCCCCCACGACGATGCGGAAATGGCGGACGCCCGTTTCATGGAGCGTCAGGATGGCCCTTTCGAGGAGGCGGAGCCCACCGAGGTTCATCAACACCTTGGGCTTCAAAACGCCCTTCTCCCGAAAGCGAGAGCTTTTGCCAGCGGCCAAGATGACGGCATGGCGCACTGGTTTTTGGCTATCGGCCAAATTTTTCGCTGGAGAATCAATGACTGATTGGAAGACTGAATTCATTCAATATCGCTTGGTCGGTGTCAGGTGTGATTGTTTTTTGTTCCAATGTTGCTGTAAAGTGTGTGGTTACGCTAACAAAACGAAAAGGAATCAACGACCCAAAGTCCGTAATTATTATTTTTTGTTGTGCACAGCTAAGCTGGATTCACTTGGCTTTTATTTCGAAAAAGGCATTTCCTTAAATCTCATGAGATGGGAAATAGTTCACGCCTTAGGGCCGTTTTTTCCTTTTTCTTCATCTACGATGATTCTAAGGTTTTAGACCACCCACTTAACTGAATATTATTCCTCAGCGCTGCGTGAAGGCTCAATTTTTTTTTCGAAGCAAAATTAAGTGGATGCTTAGGCTGGAAACACCATTAAGGTAGTGAAGCTGCCAAGAAATAGATGAGTTGTTGTTTTCAAGGCATGAAGTGTAGGGCAATAATTGATGGAACAGGAAACGGCTACGGCATAAACCTGCCGTAGCCGTTCCGAAACCAAGGCTCATAGCCTACCTGTTGTATTAATTCAAATAGTTCTTTTCAAAGAAGACCCTGTACTCGTCAATATTCTTCGACTTCAGGAGCTCCTTATAATTGTCTTGAGAGATTGGCAGTAGTTCGAACTTGTACTTAGCGGGGTCGAGGAAGTCCTTGCTGTTCTTTTGTGCCACATCGAGGTATTCCATGGCCTCCTTCTTGTCGTTGTAACGCCTGATGGCAATGACAGCGGTCTTGCTCTCTCCTTCTCCGATGAAGATATTGTTCATCCTTAGCTTTTGTGGTTTGTGGTATTTCTCGTTGTAGTCCGATATGATGATTTTGGCATCGTTCATCACCACTTCGCCCTTGAATACGACTATCACATAGTGCAGTTGGTCATTGGTGACTTTGTATTCCCCTACTTGGCCTTCGCCGGGGGGCTGGTCTCGCTGCTGGCCGGGTCCAGTGCCCAGGTTTTCGCCCAAAAGGCGAAGAATCTCCTTTGCACGGGTGCTTTCGGGGTCGTTGGGGTATTTGGCCACCACTTCCTTTAGGGCTTCCACATAAGCTTCTTTCCCTTGCAGGCTGCCGACGCACATGGCACCCAAAAGCGCAAAACGGGGCATCAGCTTGTTCTGGCCTCCGAACATCTCCCCTACTTTCCCAATGCGCTCGTAGGCTTCCTGGAAGTTGCGCTGCTCGAAACGTTGGAGCGTTTCATCATAATAGACGGTCAAATTGTCCTCCTTGGCCTTGATGCTCTCCGCAAAATTGGGGTCTTTCAACATGCGGGCATAGTTGGAGGTAGCATAGCCGTTCACAATCATGTCGAAATAGCGCTGTGCATTGGGAGCATCGCCCATGTCCCGGTAGGAGAGGTATAGGTAGTACAGTGCATCCAATTTGTACTGCGTATCGGGGTAGCGCACGAGCAAAGCTTCGAGCGATTCCACCGATTTCTTGTAGTTCTCCAAACGGTCACGGTAAAGCACGCCGAGTTGGAACATGGCCGCCTCTATCTGACGGTTGGCGGCACCAAATTTTTCTGGCGTGTCCGGCACGTCTTTCAACAGTTCCTTAACTTCGTCGGCGGTGAGCTGTGAAGACTCGCTGGCTGCCTGGATCTCATTCTGGGCATCGGCGACGCTCGATTGGTCGGAGCGGCGCCAGTTGTCTTGTAGCGTTCGGCTGCCCCATTTACGCTCAAAGTCCCGTTTGCCATCCTTCTTACTCTTATCATTGTAGGCCCAGAACTTGGAGGTATTGAGTGCAGGTGGTGCCCCCCCCCCTTTGGGCAGTGCTGCAGATTGTGGGTTGTTTTGCGCAGCGGCAGCTTTCTGTTTTGCGGCATTGATGCGCTCTTCGTCCTTTTTCTTTTTGAAGGCGGTGGCCAATGCCAGTTTTTCCTCCTCCGTCATGTTGCCGACGGCAATCAAACTGTCCTGCAATTGAATGGTGAGCAAGTTCGCTGCAATTTCATCCAGATTTTTTGCGAGTCCACTCACCCGGCGGTGGCGCTCATCGGAAGTGTTCATCACCATCAAGGTGCTGTCGAAGTAGAGTTTTGCCTTCACATAGCTTTCGTCTTCGAAATAAAGGTCGGCCAGCAACAGGTAGGACTCCGCCTTCTGGGAAATATTAGCGGTGCTTTTGGCAAGCGAAAGCTCCAGGTTTTTGATGCCTTCTTTTTTATCGCCCTTTTCAAGTGAAATGGTAGCGAGTGCGAAATAAATCTGGTCTTGGAATTCCTTGTTCTTCTCGTCCTTCATCATCCGCTCCAACTGACTGACGGCAGACTCCCTTGAGGAATTGGAAAGCGCCGAGTTCAGCCTTGCGGCAAAGTCCATTTCATAGGAAGGCTTCGATTTCAGCACCACTGCATAAGCATCGTAGGCTTGCTGGCTGCGCTTGGCCTGCTGGTGCAGTTGGCCAAGGATGAAAGCGAGGCGAGCCTTCATCAAGTCATCTTTCACGAGGCCGATGGCCGTGTTGAGTGGCTCTACGGCTAACTCGTATTTTTTTTGCTCTAGGAAAAAATGGGCTTTTGCTATGGCCACCTCCCGGCGGACATCCTCAAAAGTGGCAGGGCTGCGCTCCAACTCATTCAGCAGTCGCTCTGCCTGGGTGAAGTTGTCGCGCTCGATATAGGTACGTGCCAGCCACAAGACTCCTTCCTGATAGGCTGGGCGGTGCTTCATGAAATAATTTTCGGGGTTGGCCTTCACCACCTCCGGTTCAAGATTGCCAAGCGTGATGGATCCAGGTGCTGGGATAGCAGGCTCGGCTGGCTCCTCTTCTGAAATTTTTTCTTCGGTATTGGGTGCTTTTTTTTTGTCCTTGGTCTCTTCGCCCTTCTTTTTGGGAGGGCTTTTTTTGCCTTTTTTCTTGTTCTTTTTGGCTTCTTTCATCTTGGCCTTGCGCTCTTTTTCACGCTCCTTGCGCTTTGCGTCCGCCAGTTTTTGCTTCTCTTTCTTGGAAAGTTCGATTTTTTCTTCCCCGTCGGAGCCATCGTTTTTCACCTTGCCTTTCATCACCGCCTTCTTCCGCTTCTTGTTCACTTTCGACTTGGAGTCCCGCTTGGACATTTCCTTTGGGTTGAATTCCGCCACCATGAACTCCAACGACTCCTCAGCCGATTCATAATCTTGCTTCATGAACTGCGTCTGCCCAAGCACAAGGTAACAGTCGTCTGTCCAGTGGCTGGGGCGGTGCATGTTCACCACCACGGAGACCTTTGCAGCTGCCTTGTCCATCTTCTCCGCTACGGCCTTGGGGTTTTCTGCTGCCGAATATTTGTAGATTGGCAGTACCTTGCGGTAATTGTCCCGCACTTGGTTGTCAAGATCGATCTGCGCTTCGGCCAACAAGACGGTGGCATTGTAGTAGCCGTTGTAATGGGCCGTCATGTTGTGGTAGCCCTTTTTGATTGGCCCAACATCGTTCTTTTTCTTTTGGGTGACGCAGCCGGAGGCCGCCCAGAAGGCAATGGCAAGCAGCAGTGGAATGGTAAACTTTTTCAAGACACAGTTTATTTATGAAGCAAACGAAGGCACAAATTTAGGAGTTTGGCCTATTCCTATTTTGTTATTGCCAAAATTGCGAATTTTACGGGTCTTTTCGGAAGGTGTTTCGGAAAAGGCCACATGCAGGACACCAAACTTGATAATCGGCAATTTTATTTCATTCCAAATAACGGTTAACGACATGGCAGAAGAAAACAAGAAAGTGCGTCGCAGGTGGGAACGGATGAAGGATACCTACCGCTTAGTCATTTTCAACAACGAGACCTTCGAGGAGGTACGCTCATTCAATCTCTCGCCCCTTAATGTATATGTCATGCTGAGCACACTGGTGGTTCTGGTATCCGCACTGGCCATTGCAGCCATCGTGTTCACCCCCATCAAGCGCTTGATACCGGGCTACGGTACAGCGAATGCACATCCTGAAATGGTGAAGATTTACCGGGACATAGACTCGCTCGAACAGCTCGTGAAAGCACAAGAGCGATACAACGAGGGTATGAAAAAACTCCTCACGGCAGACGTGCAGTACGCCCCTGACGCACCACCGGCCAAAAAGCCCGTGGAAGGCAATAGCCACGACCCCGTGTCCCGCAACGAGGCAGATGCCAATCTGCGCAACGAAGTTGAAATGGCCGACATCAGGGCCGTCACGGGTCAGAAAGTTGCCAGCCCGGTCAACATCTCACCACGGGAGGTGCCGTTGGAGCAGATGCATTTCTCCACCCCCATTGGCGGCACCATTATGGACGGATTCGACTTGGAAAAAAAGCACCTCGGCGTTGACGTCGTCGCACCAAAGAACACCCCCATAAAGGCTGCCCTGGATGGTTGGGTCATCTCCTCGGACTGGACGCTCGAAACTGGAAACACCATCGCTATTCAGCACACGAACAACATCGTGACCTTTTACAAGCACAATTCCGTTCTGTTGAAAAAAACTGGGAACTACGTGCGGGGCGGCGAGGCCATTGCCATCATCGGAAATACTGGCGAACTGACCAACGGGCCGCACCTTCACTTTGAGCTATGGCACCAAGGCAAGCCGGTGAACCCGACGGATTTTGTGGATTTTAAGTAGGGGGGACTCGTGATTGGTGATTCGTTTCCATATTTGGCTGTTGGAACCCTATATCCTGTCAACCCTTGAAAAGTATCCGTTCGCCTTTCTTTTCTTCATTGAAATGGCCTGCGTGCCAAGCCAAATGACCGCTGACGATGGTGCTTTCCACTTTGCCCTTGAAGGTATGTCCCTCAAAGGGCGACCAGCCACACTTATAATATAGGTTGTCTTTTGCCACTGTCCACTCCCTGTTGAGGTCAACCAGCGCCAAATCGGCCCAATTCCCCTCGTCCAAGAAGCCACGGCCTTCGATGTTGAAACAAACTGCTGGGGCGTGGCACATTTTCTCCACTATTCTTTCCAATGAAATGAGGCCCTTTTGGTAAAAATCAAGCATGACGTTCAAGCTGTGCTGCACCAGCGGCAAGCCCGATGGTGCGTTGAAATAAGTGCCTTGCTTTTCTTGCCAGGTATGGGGGGCATGGTCGGTGGCGATGATGTCCAACCTATCGTCCAATAGGGCGGGCAATAGGGCAGCTTGGTGTTCTGGCCCCTTCACGGCGGGGTTGCATTTGATCTGGGTACCAAGCCGCTGGTAATCGTTGCTGTTAAAATAAAGGTGGTGGACGCAGACCTCCGAGGTGATTCGTTTTTGGGCCAAGGGCACGTCGTTGCGAAACAGCGAAAGCTCGTCTTTCGTGGAGATGTGCAGGATATGCAGCCTGGTATTGTGTTGCTTGGCCAGTTCCACGGCGAGGAGGCTCGATTTTAGGCACCCCTCGACACTTCGGATTTCCGGGTGAAGCTCGATGGGGAGGTCTTCGCCGTATTTCTCCCGGTAAGCGGCCTCATTCCTGCGAATGGTGGCCTCGTCCTCGCAATGCGTGGCTATGAGCAAAGGGCATTGGGAAAATACAGCATCTAAGGTACGCCTGTCGTCAACCAGCATATTGCCTGTGCTGGAACCCATGAAGATCTTGACACCGCAGACGTTGCGGGGGTTGGTGCGCAGCACTTCCTCCAAATTATCGTTGGTTGTACCCATGAAAAAAGAATAGTTCGCCAACGATTTTTCGGCAGCCGTTTGGTATTTTTCCTCCAAAAGCGCTTGGGTAGTAGCCGTTGGTTTGGTATTGGGCATTTCCATGAAGGTAGTTGTACCTCCAGCCACAGCCGCACGAGGCTCGGTGTAGAGATCGGCCTTGTGCGTGAGGCCGGGTTCCCGGAAATGCACTTGGTCGTCAATAATGCCGGGAATGGCGTGTAGGCCCGTTCCATCCAGCTCGACATCGGCCTTTAGGTCAATGATGCCCCCAATCCGTTCGAGCCTGCCCTTTCTGATGAGCATGTCACCTGCTGTTATGCTGCCTCGGTTGATGATTTGTACGTTCTTGACAAGGATGGATTTCATGTGCTGTTCGATTTAAGTTCGGCGCAAATATCGAAGAACATTGGCTATTGGTGGGACAATTTCGCATTTATTTGAAGCGGTGGGCGGTTGGCAGTGGGCAGTGGGAAAAATCCCATTATATGCAGAATATCATAGATGAACGCATTTGAAATTGATGGCAGGGATGTCACAGTTTATAGCTTCAATATACTTTAAACAAAGCAATTTAACTGAATATCGAAGCGTTTTAAACGTCACAATGCTAGTATTTTCCATATTTTACCGCATAGCGTGGGCATGAAAACTGGAAAAATAGGAATCGTGACATGGGTTTTAGGGTAAACAGAAATTTATTTTGAAAAATCGAAAAAAATATAACTATAAAATAAAAATATAGTGCACCCCATAAAGCATTGATTACTAAGTTAAAAACACTTTATCACTTATTACATGCAATTGATTGTCAATTAGTTGCAATAAAATGTAATTTGAAAAAAAATCGAAAAATAAATTGCCCAAACCCTTGACAAGCGTTCGATATGCCCGTAGATTTGTCTCGTCTTTTCAACAAAACCTCCTCCAGAAAAGAAATTCCCTTCAATTTTCCCCTTTTTGAGATTCCCTCGTAGTTGAAAGTATTAAAGGCGATTTGACAATCACTTCAGATTCCTCCACCGAAACAGAAAGAAGGCAAAATCAAACAATAAAGCATTGCACGAGCATTTACGGCTCGTATTGAACAGACCGGAACAACACTAACAAGATCCATTATTGGGATGCTATTGAATTAACAAAAACAAAGACTTGGACAAATCAAACGACAAAACACTGAACAACAAACACTAACACAGGAACTTGAACAAAACGCACAAAAAACAAAAACTAAGCAACAAGCATTCACACAAAAGCTTGAACAAAACATTCAGAAAACAAAGACTTGGACAAACAAAAAACAAAACTTGAGCAAATTTTTCGAGCATTTTGAGCAAAACACAAAAAAATTAAACAAAGCAAACAGACAGGATGCCATTACACTAAAGATTTACATGAATGGCCTTGCTCATAGGGAGCAAAAGTTATTGACTTACACCACCTTATTCTAAATCCTATTACGAACACCCACTTTTAACAACCAATGAACGTACGCCCTTAAGACCAAAATTATTGAACCCCACCTTATTGTTTTTAAATTGCATAGACAACAAAAACTTTGAACACTTTTTAAATTCAACCCTATTATTTTAAACCCCAAAACCAAGTTACTATGAATTAATCCAAAAATAAAATGCCCTGAAATATTGGGCTTTTATTTAACCACCAATTGACCAAAAATAGGACGCCCTGCGCCGAAAACACCCCAGTGCTTTCCCCAGCACTTCTGATTTATGACCATTTACTAAAGAACTCATACTATGGGACATCGCTTTTTAGCGAGTATGGTATTTGTTTTCGCCATGCTCCAACTCAATGCCACAACCTACTTCGTAAAACAAGGAGGGTCAGGCGCAGGTAGCTCATGGAGCGATGCGTCGGGAGACCTGACCGCCGTGCTTTTTATCGCACAAACTGGCGACCAAGTTTTAGTAGCAAAAGGTACTTATTACCCAACAACTCAAAAAGACCGAAGAATTTCCTTTGCCATACCTTCTGGTGTGAAGGTTTATGGCGGCCTAAACGGCACTGAAACCTCAGTAGGACAACGTGATGCCAAGTCTCAGAAATCCATTTTGAGCGGCAATATCGGGTCTAAGACCGATCACTCCGACAATTCCTACACAGTTGTACATATCAAAAATGCAGATCAAAGCACACTGCTTGACGGCTTCATCGTTGCCGATGGCAATGCGGATGGCGTAGGCCCAAGCGCCGACAAAGAGCGTTGTGGTGGTGGCATCTATATTGACGGCTCAGGCGTTGGCAACGAATCCAACCCAACCATCCAAAACTGTGTTTTCCAAAACAATTTTGGACGTGATGGCGGAGCCGCTTATGTGAACGGGCGTGGTGGCGTTTGCAACCCAACCTTCATCAACTGTGAATTCCAAAACAACAAGGTGGACCTTGATGGCGGGGCCATATTCAACGACGGTCGCCACCGTGGCACCGCTAACCCGGTGCTGCAAAACTGTACCTTCGCCAACAACCATGCGAATTATGGCGGCGCACTTTGCAACTACGGCGGCAAAGGACAATGCAACCCGACCATAAAGGGCTGCATATTCCGCAACAACGAAGCTTTGCTGCGGGGCGGGGCCATCTTTAACATGGACGTTGAAGGAGAAGCAAAACCTGTGATAAACGATTGCCAATTCGTTGACAACCAAGCTGTCGCAGGGGAAGGCATCTATACCTTCAGCAAACCTGAACCAAGGACCAAAACCGAACAGGTGAAATTAAAGATGAATTAATCCAAATTAACAAGTGGATTTAATCCTGACTGTTTCACCACATTAATTGAGAGAGAGCGTGTGTCTATTATACAGGAGTTGGTGGCTGATTCATGAGGCCACCAGCTTGCTTTCCCTAACAACTGACAACTCCGGGTTATGCAACATAGGTTTTAACCAAACTTAATTCCTATGAAAGGAGACCAATCCCAATACCGCAAGATTTTATAGCCATGGGAAATAGTTTGGAACTGGGCTGGGGATATTGACCAGTAATACTGGCAATATCCCTAAGACCAGATTCACTTTCGAATCGGCTACAAAGAATTGACTAACAAATGTTTGAATATAACCATAGTTACTCCTCTGCTTGAAACACTATTGCAGTTGCAGTAAAAAGTTGTGTTGAATGACTCCTACTATATTCTTCACGGCTTATTGCAAAACAGGGTAAATTAGGCTTAAACAAACCACTAAAGAACGGACCGCTCTACCCCCTTTTTTTTAAAGAAAGAGAGCTTTATGATACGGGTTTTTTCATGCTGATTTTTTTATGATGACACACATCACGAAATACTAATCGTAGGAAGATACGTGATGTTTGATTCTCGCAGGTCTTTGTTTCAGGAAACTGGAACTGAGACCTTTTTGTTTTATGCTGATTTGGCAAAACAATGGCACAAGATAAATTGGATTTCCAGCCAAAAGCATTTCCTTTGGGAAAAAATGCCACATGCTTCCGCCAGCAATCATAGCGTCTTGCCAAGAAATCATAAAAGGAAATATCACCCTAGCCCGACCAGTTGCTGGCGGGGACATCAACCGAGCATACCATGTGGAAACGCCTGAGTGCAGCTATTTCATCAAAACCAACACAGCTTCCTGGGCTGGTCAAATGTTTGAGGCAGAGGCCAAAGGACTGCGCGCATTGAACAGCCCCTGCATCCTGCGCACACCTGCTGTGTTGGGATTTGGCAGCACCAGCGATGGGAGTTACCTCTTGCTGGAGTTCATCGAAACCAGCTATCGGCCCGATGTTTTTTGGGAGAAATTCGGGGCGGCACTTGCCAAATTACACCGCAGTACCGCCCCTGGTTTTGGCTTTGACCACGACAACTTCATCGGAAGCCTACCGCAACGCAACCACCACCACGATGACTGGCCCACATTTTACACGGAGGAGCGCCTACTGCCGCAACTGAAGATCACAAAGCAACAAAACCTGCTGCAAACACGTGATTTTCAACAGTTTGACCTGCTCTTCAAAAAACTCCCCGACCTCTGCCCCAAGGAGCCACCCGCCCTCACCCACGGCGACCTCTGGAGCGGCAACTTCCTCTGCGATGCCCAAGGCCAGCCCGTGCTGATTGACCCGGCGGCCAGCTACTCGCACCGTGAAATGGACCTGGCCATGAGCAGGCTCTTTGGTGGCTTCGAGCGCCCATTTTACCGCAGCTACGAGGAGGAGTGGCCGTTGGAGCCAGGTTTTGAGCATCGGCTGCCCATTTACCAATTGTATTTCCTATTGGTGCATGTGAACCTGTTCGGGGGAGGCTACGTGCGCAGTGTGCGGGAGGTTTTGGCCGGGTATGTCTGAAAAATCAGTTGCCGTGGAATTTTTTTTGAAAAAATCCAGACCCGATGCCGCATTTTTTGCCGCTCAAACGTTAGGGAGAAGTCCTTTTGGCGCAGTTTTTACCAAATGGGAACAAATAGAACCGCTTTGCATGACAATTCATTGGAATACAGAGAAGCTTAACCGACACCTTTCCCGCATTGACGGGGCCATCATGGCAGGTCGCTACAACCTGGCGCTCAAGCTCGCCCACCGCAGCTTGAAGCTGTATTACGGCAGCTATATTTCCACCAACAACATCAGCATGGAGCAGATGAGCCCGGACAATATCCGCATCATGGCCATCTACATCTGCCGCCACTTGATGGCGCACTTCCGCAAGTGCGAAATCCCCTACAACGAGCGCCGATTGATGTTCATCACGCTGGTAAGCAACGTCATCTTCCTCACCACCATGAGCATCTACTCCGAGGACGACTATCTCGCCGACAAGGCCACGGCCACCTACGCCCGTGAAAACGTGAACAGCATCATTTCCTACTTGATGCGGTACCTGGCTTGACGCAAAATGGCGTTCTGGAAGCACCAATTCGAACGTCTTTGCCATATTTATACTGCGGGCCGCCATGTTTTGAGCATGGTTAATAAGGGTCGATATGGTTGATAATCAACCTCATCAACCCTTATCAACCCTTATCAACCGAGGTACTCATGCCCAAAATTTGACGGCGTGAGCTATACCTCGTTTTGGAAATAAGCCTTGTTCAAAGCTGATGCTTGCGGTTTGCTTTGCTCCGCAAAAACTTTAGCCCATCCCAAACTTTATGGCGCTCCCGTACATTATTCTTTGAATCAAAAAACGATTCAATCAGTTTGCCTTAATTTTGCGGGCAAGCACCCTATTCAAATTACCAAGGCAACCAAAACTTGCATGAATCACGAAGAGAATACGCCGCTTCCGACGAAGAAACTAAACATCTGGCTCCCATTGCTTTTTTCGCTGATATTGGTGGCTGGCATGCTCATTGGCACCCAGATGCAGTCGAACCCGCCTACTGCCGTGGCCATTGATGCGCCCAAGGGTGAGCAGAAGCTGCCGCCCAGCAGCATCGGGCAGGGCAAGTTGGAGGAGCTTATCCGCTACATCGAATCCCGCTACGTGGATGCCGTGAACAAGGACGAACTCGTCAAGGAAGCCATTGACAATATCCTTTATCAACTCGACCCGCACTCCAGCTACATCTCCGCCGAACAGCTCAAAGAAGTGAACGAACAGCTCGAAGGCAGCTTCGACGGCATCGGCATCGAGTTTGTGGTGGTGGACGACACGGTGACGGTCGTAGCGACCCTGTCGGGTGGCCCTGCCGAAGGCGCCGGCATCCTCTCCGGCGACAAAATCGTACAGTTGGCAGACACCCTGACCATTGGCAAGAACATTGATTTTGAAGGCATCCTGTCGAAACTGAAGGGCGAAAAAGGCTCGAAAATCAAGCTCAGCGTACTGCGGGGCTTGGAGAAAAAACTGCGGCATTTCACCCTGACCCGTGACAAGATTTCCGTCCACAGCGTGGAAGTGGCCTACATGCTCGACGACATCACCGGCTATATCAAAATCAACCGTTTCAGCCTCAACACCTATGAAGAGTTCATGAAGTCGTTGGAAAAATTGGTGGACGAGCAGGGCATGAAGCACCTCGTGATTGACCTGCGCCAGAATCCCGGCGGCTATATGCAGGAGGCGACGAACATCCTCAGCCAGCTTTTCAAGGAAAAGGAAAGGTTGATGGTGTTTACCGAAGGAAAGAACGTGACCCGCACCGACTACAAGACCACGGGCCGCAATTTTTACGATGTGGAAAACATCGCCGTGCTGACGGATGAAGGCTCGGCCAGCGCCAGCGAAATCCTTGCCGGAGCGGTACAGGACTGGGACCGTGGCGTCATCATCGGACGGCGCACCTTCGGAAAGGGGCTGGTGCAGGAGCAGTACCGCCTGCGTGACGGCTCCGCCATACGCCTGACGGTGGCCCGCTACTACACGCCTTCGGGCCGTTGCATCCAAAAGCCCTACGAGGGCCGTGAAGACTACGAAGACGATGTTGCAGAGCGGATGGAGAACGGCGAACTCTACTACGGCAACAGCGAACACGAAGACACCACGAAGTTTTTCACCAATGCTGGCCGGGTGGTCTATAGCGGCGGCGGCATTGACCCCGACCTGTTCGTCCCCCTCGATTCTTCCCTGCTCAACCCCTACTATATCCGCCTGAACCAGCACATTCCGTCCTATGCATTCCGCTACCTGGAAGCCCATCGACCCGAATTGGAAAAACTAAAGCTGGAAGACTTCGCAGCCAATTTCACGGTGACGGAGAGCATGGCCACCGAGTTTGTCAACTTCGCAGTGGCCAAGGGCGAAAAGCGCAGCGACCGCCACTGGCCAAGGGTGAAGAACAATATCAAATTGATCATCAAAGCAGGCATCGCCCGCCACCTCTGGTCAGAACTGGGCTACCACTACGTGCTGAACGACAACGACCCCTACCTCAAAAAAGCCAAACAGGTAGTGCGGCAAGAGAACCCGCTGTCGTTGAAGTGAGCCAATCGCTTTCTTCAGCTGCGAGTTTCGAGTAAGCTTGACGCTAATTTTGCATTGGCTTTCTTCGAAAACAGCTCGTAAATCGTAGTTCACAGCTCGAAGGCCCCACCCACCTCCAATTTTAGTTACTAATATTTTCGATTGCGTCAACCACAAGGTTTGCAAATTCGGATAAACCCTTAAATTTGCGCCCCGATTGAGGCTATGTGGATTTTCGTGCCCCCCCAATCCCGAAATCCGCAATCCGCCAATCCGCAATCGCCAGGTCCCGTAGTTCAACGGATAGAATGGAAGTTTCCTAAACTTTAGATATGGGTTCGATTCCCGTCGGGACTACCAAAACAAAATCAACATGCCGTAAGTCACTTTTAATCAGGGGCTTACGGCTTTTTTTGCTTTTGATATTGTTTCAGCTTGTCTCACCTTTTTGCTATTTTTGTTTTGTTTCACCAATGTTTCACCAAAACAGGACAAGGATAGCATGGCAACCAACAATTGCACGGTTAGTTTTTACCTGTAATCTGTCAGCAAAAAGTGTCAACAGGCAGCCCGTTTACGTTCGAATCATCGGCAACGAGGGCGTCTATGGCCTGCAACGGGCCTTCAAGATAGCGGGTGCCCACGGGAGGCATTCCGAGCCACCCAATTGACAATGAATAAACGGTATCCCAAAGATGCTTTTCATTGGGCGGGGTTTGTGCTGGTGGAGTAATTCCATTTTCCGGCAACCCCGACAAAAAGGTGCCGAAAATTTGACACCCTAAAGCTCACAAACACCCCAACAACCCCGCCCGAATCTCCCGCCATTCCCCGCTCAAATCCACCGACTTGATAGATAGCCGATGTCCCTCAAACTGGTAATCATGGCAAAGCTGCTTGCCAGCCGTCGCATAGAGCAGGATGCCCTCGGCGTGGGCACTGTTCGGGTCGGAAGGCTCGACTTGGTTCTTCAAATAGGTAAACAACTGGCTGATATTTTCCCGCCATAGTTTTTTCGGTGCCGAAGTGCTGGAAAAGCCCCGCCATGTGAATTTGGTGGAAGAAGCGGCTTTGGGTAATTATTCGCAACTTACTTTGAAGAGCCTGCTCGAAGATTGAGCGTCCAATTAATACGCACTAAATGTCCCCCTCGCCAAGTCCCGGTAGTTCGCCTGCACCTGGCTGCGCTCCACCAGGCTGACACTGGCAAAGCTATTCAAAACCAACAATACCTCCGCCTCCGTCAGCCCGTAAGGCCGGAACACCAGCACATCTATCTTCGCCTCCAACGACAGCGTGTCCTTGCCGGCCTGCTTGCGCTCCATCACCCGCTCCACCAAGGCCTCCAACTGCCCCTCCTCCTCCGCCGTGGCCGTGGGGATGGGGAGTTGCTCGATTTTGTATTTCTTCCAGAAACTTGTTCCCATGCCCGATGTGGTTGATATTTGGTTGAAATATCATTCTGACATTTTGGAATTGAGAATTGCAACCAAAAATTTCAAGTTGTCACCTAACATGATAGGGGTTGCGTACTCGCTGGCCTTCAGCGTGGAATTGCTGCGAAGGTGGTTGGCTGCATCCCAGAGGGTTTCTTCCAATACGCCGGAAAGGTTGAGGCCGTCGAAGAGGATGGATTTGAGGTCTTCTTGAAGGTAGTTCGTTTTAACTGTTGTATTTTCTTGCATCTCCGCTGTTCAGGTTCACGTCCAGCGGTCGAAAGGAGGGTAAATTGCGGGTATAAAAAGCAGGTTTCCCTATCTTCGTGCTGAATCAATTACATTTTTGACCGTACCCTGCGTCGGTTAACCTCGGGAACGGTTTTTTGTGGGGCTAAGGTAGCCAAAGTTGGCAAAAACACTCCATAGCCCACCGAAGTCATATCGGAAAATACGGCAGGAAGATTGTCTTGGGCCGTGGTCTGGATATTTTCCAGAAAACAGGCGGTTGGTTCGATATTGCGGAATATGACCAAGAAAAGCGGCAGTGCAAGGGGTGCGAGGTGACGTATGTGTGGGGGTGAGGGATTTCGAAATTCTCAGTTAATGGCCGTTGATTTAGCGCAATACGCCGCCTTCTTGAAGTGCCATGTTCAAGGACGATGCATACCCCTGCCAAAAAGAAGCAGCAGGTAGTATAGTTGTGCCAAACGGCCAGTCTCATGCTGAGCGTCGAACTCCTCAAACAAGGCCAGTCCAACATCATCATCCCCACCGCTTTGCCCCATTGGAAGCCCAAGGATTATACCCGAAAGGGTGTGGCCTAGTACTGCACAGCCCAAAAAGCACCCCAAAGGGTATAATTTTGCCTTTTTTTGAAACAATGCACCCGAAAGGGTACGCTTTTCTGTTGAAGCATTATATTTGCACCCCAAAGGGTATAAAAATGAGCTTGGCAAATTTTATAAAAGGAAAACGAAAAGCAGTGAAGCTAACGCAGCCCGAACTGGCCGAAAAGGCCGGGGTCGGTTTGCGGTTCGTCCGGGAGCTGGAGCAGGGCAAGCAAAGCCTGCGGCTGGACAAGGTGAACCAAGTGCTGCAGCTCTTCGGGTACGAGGTAGGGGCCGTGTTGAAAAAGCCGACATCCGAACCATAATCCAACAACATGCGCAAGGCAGCCATAAAAATAGAAGACCAATTAGCTGGATGGCTCACGGAGGATGAGCAGGGGTACCATTTCGTGTACGACCAAGCGTACGTAAGGCAGCCCCATGCAAGGCCGGTCAGCCTGACCTTGCCGATACGGGAAGCGCCCTACGTGTCCAATATGCTGTTTCCTTTTTTTGATGGCCTGATACCCGAGGGCTGGCTGTTGGACATCGCAGAAAAGAACTGGAAACTGAACCCCAGGGACCGGATGGGCTTGCTGCTAGCCTGCTGCAAAGATTGCATCGGCACGGTAAGCGTTGAAGCCATAAAAATGGATGAACCATGAAGAAGTGCCTGTATTGCTACCAGCCCTTGGCAGAAGATGAGCCCGATTTTCATGCCTCCTGCTCAAAGAAGCTATTTGGCCAGCCCGTCCCACCTGTATTGCCCTACTCGGAAGCCGATTTGGAGCCTTTGGCCAAAGAAGTCATACAAAGCCAGACGGCCATTACCGGGGTGCAGGCCAAATTGTCGCTACACATAACAGACAGCGACAGGGGAGGCACCGCAAAAAGGTTTACGATTGTTGGCTTGTGGGGAGGGTATATCTTAAAGCCGCCTACTGCTGCGTACCCACAATTGCCGGAAGTGGAAGACTTAACCATGCACCTAGCGGAATTGGCCAAAATCAACACAGCGCCCCATGGCTTAATCCGTTTAGCATCCGGCAACTTGGCCTATATCACCAAGCGGATAGACCGGAAAGCAAAGGGCAAGCTGGCGATGGAGGACATGTGCCAACTCACGGAACGGATGACCGAAGACAAATACCGGGGGAGCTACGAGCAGATAGGCAAAACCATACTGAAGTATTCGGCCACCCCAGGCTTGGACCTGGTCAATTTTTTTGAACTGGTGCTCTTCTCTTTCCTGACGGGCAATGCCGATATGCATTTGAAGAATTTCTCCTTACTGGAGCAGCCGGGGCTGGGGATGGCCTTGTCCCCCGCCTACGACCTGGTAAACACGGCACTCGTAAACCTGGCAGATAACGAGGAGCTTGCATTGAGCCTGAACGGTAAAAAAAGAAAAATAAAGAAGCTGGATTTTGTTGCAGCCATGAACACCTTGAGGGTGGAAGAAAAACAACAGCAAAACATTTTTAACAAGCTAAAAAATGCAGTACCCAAATGGATGGAGCAGATAGACGCCAGTTTTTTGAGCGAGGCGTACAAAGAAGCGTATAGGGAAATCATCAAGGATAGGCTGGAAAGGATAGGCGAGGCTAATCAGTGACAAAAAACGCCGTTTCAATTTAAGTTTTGGACATTCCTACGACCCCTCACTTCCATCTCCTTCCGCTGCACCCCCGGTTCGGTTTCCAAGTGCGCCTTTTGCGGGCCACCATGCTTAAAACTTGGCGGCTCGCAGTGTTTTAGACAATCCTTAACATATCGTTCATAGTTCATCGTGCAATCCCTGCATCCCTATTGCGTTTTCGTTGTCGTTTGTTCCAGCTTATAACCAAAGTTATATATCGAAGCAGCCTTACCTAATTTAGTTTTGCATTGCCTTTTGACCACAGCTGGTGCAGCGGTGGGAGGGGTGTGTGGACGATTATTAACCAAATTAAAATTAAGTTTAAAATGGCAGCTTTAATAGATGGTGGAGTTGTTCTGAAAAATGACAAGCTAAGGTCATTGCTAGAAAATCTCAATGATGAAAATCATTGCGTGGGTTTGGCTATAAAGACTATTGGACGTGACCCAGACCCTACCACAAGGGAACATTCTGCAAAGGTTCAAATTTTTCCTATTTTTCAAAAAATTGGTGAAGATATACTGACCTTCGTCCCAACAAGATATTATATTCCCACAGAAGGGGTAGGCTTGGGATTCCCGGATGTTCCTTCAGGAATTGCAGACTTTCGTTTCGAAAATCATGGTAAAATGGACATTGAGCATGAGGGTGGCAAAAAATTTTGTTTCTCTTTTATTCACAAGCAAACCATTTCGGGAATCCTTGGAAATTCTAACACCGACTTCGTTCTACTTGGTGCAACCGTAAAGCAAGAAGGAAATGAAGCATTCACATTGTATTTTCAAAAAATTAATTCAAGGGGGCTATTAACTTTCACTGCCCCTTGTCCACCATATTGGAAATATGGCCCACCTGTGGAAGCTGTAAGTTCTTTCAAAAGAAAAAAGTATTGAAAGTTGAAGATTGGTTAGATGATGCTCTTATAGATAAGTTGAAAGAATTGTCAGCGTTGGTAGTAGATGAAAGAAGGCTTTGTGATTTTTAAAAAGCTAAATTTTGATTGGTTCAAAAATGAATCGTAGGTTTCGAACACAATCAAAGTATAGTGATTTATTTACTTCCCCGCCTTACCTTTACCCATAGGAACACCGCCCTATGGGTAAAGCATTTTTACAGACCATATTTCCCCTGTTTTTCACTGCTTGCCTATCCGCCCAGCCAGCAGCCTTGGATCTCAATGCCATCGGGCCGCAGGACGGCCTTGAGAGCGGCTACAACTACCACCTGCATCAGGATTCGAGGGGCTTTCTTTGGATAAGCTCCGTGAACGGGCTGTACCGCTCGGACGGCCTCAGCATCAAGTCCTGGACTTCGGAAGATGGGCTGCGGGGCAATATCGTCCAGAGTAATTTTTACGAAGATGCAGTGGGCGATGGCTGGTTTTCGACCTACAATGGCATCAACCATTACCGCAGGGCGACCGACGATTTCCGTTCCTTCCAAACCACCTCGGAAAAGGGAGATACCATCAAGGAGGATTACTATTTTATCCACTTGGAAAAGGGCAAAGCGCTTTGGTTCCGGGCTGGGGTCTGGCTGTGCAGGTACGATATTGCGAACCAGCAGGTCGCAAGACTGTCCACTACGGCTGGTGTCAGCTTTGGGGTGGACACGGCTGCCAATGGGTCGGTGAAACGCATCTACGCCTGCCCTTGGATGAATGCGGGGGGCTTCGAGCTGTTTACCCTTGGCCCGAGCCTGAAGCTGGAAAAGAAAGCGCACTTGCAAAGCAGTGCAGGTGGCAAACGGGTCGAAATCTCCAATGCCTTGGTGGAACACGATACTTTGGCTTGGTTGTTTTCCAATCAAGGCTTGTATTCGTTCAACCCGTACTCACCCGCCAATTTCCGCCGATATTCCTTGCCAGACAAAGGCAACACACTAATTAAAAGAGGCATTTTCTATGGCACCAAATATATTTTGGCATTGACCAAAAACAATGGGCCTTGTTTCTTTGATAGGCTTTCAAGGAAATTCCTTTCAGCAACCGATGCCCCGATTGGGTTTAACCTGCAAGCCAAGAACTACCAAGCTGTAATGGTGGACAGGGAGGACAATTGCTGGTTCGCCCATGATGAAAACCCAAGCATCGAATTTGGGAGTTTGCTTCAAAAACCGTTTATCTATCCCAAAACAGAAAAAGGCGAGCCGCTTCCCAGTTACATCCATCTTGGAAAGGCTAAAAGGTGAAATATGGTGCGCTACCGAAAAGGAAGGGGTTTATGTGTTTGCCGCTGATGGCAAGTTGTTGCGCGGCATACCCTATCGCACCAAGGCTGGCGGCTCGTTCTCCCTGCGGTATGCCCTTGCCGTGGATGCATCGGGCCGTGTTTGGGCCACCAATGGAAAATCGCTTTTTGTGCTGGACGGCCTTTCCGTTGCCTGGCAGGAATACAAACTTGGGTTGGGAAACATATTTAGGATTGGAAACGGGAGGCAGGGCAGCATGTACCTCACGGCATCTACTGGGCTTTATGAAGCCAAGCCCAAGGGCAACCAATTGGACATAAGCCCTTGCAACTTGTTTGCTGGCTTGGAAACCCATGATGGCATCCTCACATTTTTCGGGTCCAGCGGCAAGGTCTATACTTATTCCAACGGGAAAACAATTGTAGCGAAAACAGGGATGCCCGAAAAGCAGATTAGGTTGTACGCATCCGATGCCACTAACTGCATTTGGGAAGACCCCGCCAAGCAAAGGACTTGGTTCGGCACCACCAAGGGGCTGGCCTATTGGGATTGGGAAAGCGACAATATCAAAGCTGTGGACAAAACGGGGTTTGACCAAGCCATGATAACCTCCATTGCGGGCGACGGTACAGGCAAACTATGGCTGGGAACTTACAACGGACTGTTCTCCTACGACCCCGCCACTGGCGAATCTCATCATTTCCCAGCGGAAGAAGGGCTGCCTTCCGGCAATATTTCCCTCTCGGCCAGCCTGACCGCTTCCGATGGCAAAATCTGGTTCGGCACCGCCAACGGCCCCGTGCTGTTCGACCCCTTGGAAATGAAGCCCTATCCGCACGGGCCGAGGGTGCATATCGAATCCTTTGAAATCAACAACCAGCCCTACCTCGGCGTGCCCGTGGCCTCGGAAGCCTCCCGCATCGAACTGGATTATTTCCAAAACAGCCTTGCCTTTGGGCTGAAAGCAGTCGGCTTTTACCTGCCGAAAATGAGCACCATCCGCTACCGTTTAAAGGGCTTTGAGGAGGAATGGCAGGAACTGGAAAACGGGGGGCTTATCCGCTACCCCAAGCTGCCGCCCGGGGATTTTCAGCTTGAACTCGTGGCGCTGAACGTGAACGGGGTGAAGGGTGCGCCCCATGCGCTCAATATCTTCATCAGGCCGCCTTGGTGGCAGCGGTGGTGGTTCCGGGCACTGCTGATAGGCGCTTTGGTGGGCGCAGTTTACCTATCCTTCCGGCTTTACCTGCGCCGCAAGCTCTTGGAGCAGCAGCGCATCTTCGAACGGCAAAAAGCCTTGCAGGACGAGCGCAACCGCATCGCCGCAGAGCTGCACGACGACCTTGGTGCAGGGCTTTCCATCATCCGTTTCCTGAGCGACCACAGCCTACAACAGCCACAGTCCGGCGACCAGCGACAAAGCATCCACCGCATCTACCAATCGGCGGGCGAACTGCTGGAAAAAATGGGCGACATCATCTGGGCCATGAACGCCGAAAACGACAACCTGCCCAACCTGGCCGCCCACCTGCAAGGCTATGCCTACGAGTACCTCGACGTGAACGGCATCCAATGCAGTTTCCAGCTACCGGAAACCATCCCGGCCATCGAACTCAGTGGGGCGCAGCGCCGGAATATCCTGCTGGCATTCAAGGAAAGCCTGCACAATGCGGTGAAACATGCGCAGGCCACAGCGGTCAGCATACGGCTGCAAACGGATAGTGTGCATTTCATTTTGTCCATACACGACAATGGTCGGGGCATTGATTTGGGCAAGCTCCGGGCAGGCGGCAATGGCGTCCGCAATATTGCGAAGCGCATGGAGGCCATTGGCGGCAGCGCCGAGTTCCAGGTGGACAACGGCACTGTTGTTTTGTTGAAAATGCCGATAAGCTTATAACCAAAGTTATATTTCGGGAGGGTTTTGATAGGGGTAATTTTGCCAATAAATAAAACGAACCGCTCAGCGGAGGTTTCAAACAAAGGCCATGATAAAAATAAGCATCGTCGAGGATTTGCCGGAAATCAGGGAAGTACTGGTGCAGCGGGTGAACGCCGAACCGGGGATGCAGTGCCTGGCCAGCTACGGCAATGCCGAAGATGCCTTGGGCGGCCTGATGTTCAACCGCCCAGACGCCGTCATCATGGACATCGGGCTGCCAAAAATGGGCGGTATCGAGTGCATGATGAAGGTGAAGCAGCACTGTCCCGGTATCAGGTTCTTGATGTTCACGGTCTTCGAGAACGACGACAACGTGTTCGAGGCATTAAAAGCAGGTGCCGACGGCTATATCCTGAAACGGGAGCCGTCCGCCAAAATCATCGCCTCGCTCCGGGAAATACTAGATGGAGGTGCGCCCATGAGTCGTACCATTGCCCAAAAAGTGCTGCAAAGCTTTCGGGTACCAGTGGCAGAACAGCCACAATTTGAAACACTGACGGCCCGGCAAGCGGAACTGCTCGACCTGCTTGCCAGCGGGCTGCCCTACAAGCTTATCGCCGACAAGCTCGGCATCACAGAGGGCACGGTAAAGCAGCATATCCACCAGATTTACCAGAAAATGCAGGTGAACAATCGGGTGGAGGCGGTGAACCGGTATTTGGGGAGGTAGTACACTTTTTTCAAGTCGGTAATTAAAACCCTTTTTTTATAACCGTTACGGGGCGGCCCTCACCGCTACCGGACACCAACTATTTGTGCTATGACAAAGTTTTTTTTGATGCTGCTATTAGCGGCCCCCACATTTTTTGGCTTTACCGCTGCCAATGAATCAGATTTGACCTGCCCTTTAACCACTGGTGTATTCACAGCCAACAAATCGGGAGGAGACATTTCCTTTGACTGGAACAACTGCTCCGGCGGCTGTGTGCAGTACCTCGTTAAGTACATCCGGCGGCAGGACAATTACCAGAGCCAGGAGTTCACGACAGGTACCTCTGCGTACTCGTTTTCCAATCTACCCAGCGGGAACTACGACTTTTACTTTGCAACGGACTGCGGCGGCGGCTCCACCAGTGGTTGGATTATCATTGAGGAACTTATCATCAATTGACCAAGTGTGGGCTGTCATTTCGGCAGCCCATTTTTCAGTTCAACCAATTTTTCCAAAACCCATTGCTTCCCTTGTATTTTTTGTTCTTCGTTTAAACGTGCTTCATAGGCTTCCAGCCATGATAGGCTCAGTTTCTTGGCTATCATTTGCTTTGCCAACCCCGCTGTGTAGCGGATGAAGTTGAGCATGGCTGCTCGCCGGTCTGGTGATAGGAATTGGTTGCGAATGGCATACTTCCTGAATGCGTCCACAAAATCCATCAGGAACAAATAATAGGAAGTGTCCTTCTTGAACATCTCGAAATAGGCTTGCATCAGCAAGGCTTTTGAATGCAAGGCGAAGACATGCCCCGTGAAGCGATACCTTGAAAGCAAGGAGATGCATTCATCAAAGCGGTTTTGCCGATAGAACGTGTGCGCCATGGACCAAGCACCCCCATCCTCCTGCAAATCGGGCGAGAGTTTGCTTTTGTATTCATGGATGAAGTTCAGCGTGAAATCGAACTGCCCCAGGCTGTTGGCGGTGGTGACGATATTGGAAAAAGTCCTTTCTGGCAGCCTTCCGTGATGGAGAAATACCCCTTCCTTTAGTCCCCACTGGTAGAGGTCGAGCAGCTCGCCCATGATTTGAACATGCCCTTTCAGCCAAAGCTGTATGGCCATGTTGATTAGGTAATAAAACACCAACCGTCGGTCGCTGTCTGGCAACGCCTCGAATTCCGAGAATACCACCTCCTTGAACTGGCTGAACCCTTCCTGTGTCGGGGGGGATGCCAACCGCAACCGCTTTTGGTAAACGTTCAGCACCGGCAGGTTCAGCCTCGCTGTCATCGCTTCCAAGTACACAATATCCTCATTGACGGATAGGGCTTCTTCGGGCATGATCAGCCGCCGCTCATTTATCTCAATGACGTGCCGCCATTTCAGGGTGGCATAAAAACTATCCAAATAACGGTCGGCGCTTAGGAGTGCGGCCTGGCCTTGCATATGCTGCGCAATATTGGGGCGTTGGTAAAGCTTATCGAGCAGCAAGGCCAACTGCAGGTGTTCCTCCGCCCCTTTTTCCTGTTTGGCCTCCAAGGTGGCTACCAGTTCTTCGACCACCTTCTCGTGCCATTCCGTCTCATGCTTTTCAAGGAACACTTTGGCCAGCAACTGCCCGTGCAGCAGTTCGTCCCTTTCGAGCTGTTGGTGGGCCAAAAACCGCGCTGCCTGCTTGCAGAAGGCAGCCTTCAGGTTTCGTAGCTGTTTGTCGTCGAAGGGCTTATCGGGGTACAGCTGCCTGGACAGGCCCTCGCTTTCCAAGGATTCATCGGTGAAGTTGGGATGCTGCTTTTGGAGGATTTGGTACAGGTCCACCAGTTTTTTGTTCGTGTTGGCCCAAGGAGACTGGAGCCACAAGCCCAGTTCCCTGAATTCTTTTTTTGATAAAATGGCCAGCATTTGGCCCAGTTTCGTTGTGTTCCCGGTTGTCATGCTTATGGCAAAGCCCTTGTTGCAAGTTGTTTATTTTCAGGCTTTTAGGTGGTTTTTGAGCGGGAAAGGTAGTTGTTTTTTTTGTGCCAAGCCGTAGAATTTGTACTTGGTGGGGAGGGGGTAGGGGGCGTAGGTTTGGCATAGTTTGAAAAACCAAGTGGAGCAGCAACCACAACAAAAACGGGCGTTACCTGAAAAGCCTTATGAGTAGGGGAAAACAATTACATCATGGCAATTACTTCAGAACAATTAGAACAGTTCAGGGAAAACTCCCTGAACGTCAGCAACGCAATCAGCCTCGCCAATCAGATTAGTTCAGACCTGACAGTAAATGGGATTTTTCCGAACGGTGACAAAGGGGATTTCTCAAACCCTGACACCAAGAAGTTTAATGAAAAATGGTGCAAGGTATGGAGGGTATTAAGGGTACTCTTCGAGTTCGCAAAAACATTTACCAATGAAAATGGTGACAAGGCAATTGACGCCCTTATCGCTTTGGGAAATACTGTCTGTAAGCCTGACAACGCCTAATTTTTAACGCAATCAAAAAAGCTAAACCTCCCCATATGCTACGCCCATTGGTAACATGGGGAGGCTTTTAACCCATATTAATCAAAAAGGAGTCTCCCTGAACCCTCCTCAAAGAAAAAATAGGGCGCAACGCCGAAAGCGTGAGTGTAGGCAATTCAAAAACACCAATTATGAAAAGAAAAATCTACCTGTTTTTTTCGATGCTTTGCTGGATGACGGTAGCCACAGCGCAAATTGACGGCTATCTCCATGCCCTCAATGCCACTGGCACTACCGGCAGTGATGGCGGCAATACATACAGTTATTCCGTCGGAGAAACAGTAGCTTTCGCCAGCTCCTGTGACTACACAGCGGGGATTATTCAACCGAAATACGAATGTATCTCAATCAGCAATGAAGCATTCGATTTGCTGTTCAGTGCCAGTTTTTACCCGAACCCGGCGAGCAGCCAGATCATTGTGGAAACTGACTTTTTGAAGTTCACCGACTACACCATCCACGCTTCGGATGGGCAGTTGATGGAATCTGGGCAGTTTGAATACAAGCCTATCAAAATCCATAGGCTTGCCCCTGGCACCTACCTCTTAAAGCTAACCGACAATGACAACCAATTTTTTAAAACCGTAAAAATCATCAAACAATGAAGAAATACTTTACCTCCCTGTTTTTTACCTTAATGGGTTTCGCCCTTTTTGCTCAAGCGCCTCAAGGCATTAATTTCCAAGGCGTTGCGAGGGATGGCAACAGCAACCCAATTCCAAATACAAATGTGGATGTCACCTTCAAAATCCATAGGAATGGGCCATCCGGAACTGTCATTTTTGAAGAAGACCACGATACGGAGACGGATGATTGCGGTATGTTCAGGCTGACCATCGGCGCCGAAGAACCCAACGACTTTGAGAACATTGATTGGGCGGATGGCCCATATTGGCTTGAAGTTGAGGTAGGGGGCAGCACTATTGGCAATTTGGAGATGTTGAGTGTGCCGTTTGCATTGTATGCTGCATCTAGTCCAACGCCTACTCCTGAAATTTACATCTTCGAGGAAAAGTACTCTACTGGGGCGAGTACCTACCCCACAACACCAAGTACTGGCGATGGCAAACCGAACCCTGGATACATGACTCGAAGACTAAACACCCTTACGGCTAAATTCCCACAAACAGCCAATAATGTATCAACTGGCGGCAATAATGGTGTGATAACATTTAAACCAGGTACATATGTAATCGATGCCTCGGCACCTGCTTTTTATGTAGGTAGGCACAGGTTGTTTTTAAGAGATGGAAGTGGTGCTATCAAAATGACAGGCACCAATGAACTTGCTAGATTTCCAGCTAACAACACAGATAATACTGGAACTGATCAGACAAGGTCATTTATTAAAGGGATTCTCGTAGTCCCCCCTGGCCCTGATTGGACCTTGAAATTTGACCATCATCTTGAAAGTGTAAACGACGCTAACTCTGCAAGTCAATCATTGGGTGTAGGTACTACTACCCCATCGGGAGGAGAGCAAGTCTTTACCACATTAACAGTACAAAAAATCCAATAAACTTCCGCATTCCACAAATACCCCTCCCCCTACCAATTCACCCTAAAACACCTAAACCCACAAAGGGCCTGCTTGAAAAAGCGGGCTTCTTTGTTTTTGCGCCATCAGACGGCAAGTATAGGCATGGCATAATTTTGAAAAAATGCTTCCAAATTTGCCAAGCACTCAAGCCAATCCACGATTGAAAAGTCCAGTAGCTTGTATCGGTAAGCTTTTCCTGCGTCACGTACCAGAACCCGTGTATTTGCCGTATTTTTGTGTCTAAAATTCAAGCTATGCAGTTCGTAGATGTAAAAAACGACGTTGCCTTTCGGAAGATTTTTGGTAACAAGAAAAAGACACAGATACTCATTTCCTTCCTGAACGCAGTCCTGCAACTGGAAGGCAAGCGGCGCATTGTAGCGGTCAAAATCGAAAACCCCTACCAGTTTCCCCGGATTGCGGGGGAGAAAGCCAGCATCATTGATGTCCGGGCAACAGAGGACAGCGGCAGGCAGTTCGTAGTGGAGATGCAGGTCGCAGAGCCGGACGGCTTCGACAAGCGGGTACAGTACTACACCTGCCGTGACTATTCCATGCAAATCACCAAAGGAGAGGACTATCCGAAACTGAAACCGACGGTCTTTGTCGGCATCCTAAATTTCTCTTATTTTGAAGGTTCAGATTACCTTTCTTACCATTCGTTGCTGAATGAAAAGACTTATGAGAACAAGTTGAAGGACATCCGCTTTGCGTTCATCGAACTGACGAAGTTTAAGAAAAAGGAAAATGAATTGAAGTCTTTGATTGACAAGTGGGCATATTTCATCAAGAATGCGCAGAATTTGGAAGTTATTCCTTCCAACGTTGACGATGAAGGCTTGAGAGAGGCTTACATAGACGCAAACAGGCACAATTGGAAAAAGGAGGAGTTGATTGCTTACGATAATTCTTCCATTGCGACGCAAGATGAAAAAGGGAGGTTGGTTCACGCTGAAAAAAAAGGTAAGATTGACGTGGCAAGGGAAATGAAAAAGGACGGAGCGCCAACCGATAAAATCATAAAATATACTGGCTTGACGGAGGATGAAATCAATGAAATATAAGAAACTGTTCTAAAAATATCGCCAAGACCAATTAGCTGGATGGCTCGCAGCGGATATAGAACACTGGCACAACGCACCCACCTCCAAGCAATCATCTTCTCCTCCAGTGACCCAGCCGTCAGCAAACAGGTATCCAAGCTGGGAAAGGGTAACTGCTTAGAGGGGTGTTTTTTTGGGAAAATTTTCAATTTTCCCAAAAACACCAAGGTCAGGAGGGAGAGAAAAATTTCATTTTTCTCTCCTCCCCCCCCTCCTAAGTAGTTACGAAAAAGGGCAAAAGTTCTAGTTTTTATAAATAACCGCTGAAAAACAGGAATCAAATCAGCGGTTAATGCTTTCTTTTGATACCTTTGCGCTGATTTAGTCACTTAAAATCAGCGCCATGATAGGAAGAAAAGAAGAACTCGCCGTTTTGCGGTCTTTGGAAAATACCGAAAAACCTGCTTTTTTGGCGGTTTATGGTCGGCGCAGGATTGGCAAAACCTACCTTATACGCCATGCATTTGAAGGGAAGTTCACGTTTCACCTGACCGGAATCGCCAACGTGGCGCTGCCCGCACAATTGGGAAATTTCTATGGGGGCTTGGTCAGGCACTTCGCTTGGCTGGAGGACAAACCGGCACCGGGCAACTGGTTTCAGGCATTTCAATACCTGATAGAAGCCCTCGAACGCAGCGAGGATGCCAGAAAAATATTGTTTTTGGACGAACTGCCCTGGCTCGATTACCCGAATGCAGGATTCATACCCGCCCTCGAGCATTTTTGGAACAGTTGGGCCAGCGCCCGGCGGGATGTGCTGCTCATCGTTTGCGGGTCTGCCGCTTCGTGGATGATTAACAACCTCATCAACAACAGGGGCGGGTTGCACAACCGGGTGACGCACCGCATCCAACTCGACCCCTTTACGCTGGGCGAGTGCGAGGCGTTCCTGCAAGAAAAAGCTGCCAATTACAGCCGCTACCAAATCGTCCAATTGTACATGGCATTGGGCGGCATCCCCTTTTACCTGGATCTGGTGGACCCCGGAAAAAGCGTTGCGCAAAACATCAACGACCTCTGCTTTTCGCCTAAGGGAATGCTGCGCAAGGAATACGACAACCTGTACGCCTCCCTATTCAGGAATGCCGGGCGGCACCTCGCCATCATCGAGGCTTTGGCAAAAAAGGCCAAAGGCATGGAGCGCTCCGAACTGCTGAAGCTCGCCAAACTGCCGGACGGCGGTACGGTGACAAAAACGCTGCGGGAACTGGAAGAGAGCAGTTTCATCAAAAAATACCCTGCTTTTGGAAAAACCAACCGCTACGTGCTTTACCAATTGTCCGATTTCTACTCGCTTTTCTACCTAAGGTTCATCAAGGGCAGCAGCGACCTGGACAAGGATTATTGGCTGAACGCCCTCGACAACCCGGAAATGCGGGCCTGGAGCGGCTACGCCTTCGAGCAGGTCTGCCTCTTGCACCTCGACCGCGTCAAACAGGCCCTGGGCATCAGCGGGATTCAAACAAGGTCATCCGCCTGGGTCGGCGAATCTGGGGGACAAAAGGCGCAGGTTGACCTCGTCATTGACCGCCGAGACCAAGTCATCAACCTTTGCGAGATGAAGTTTTCGATGAACGCCTTTGAAATTGATAAGCGGTATGCCGATGATTTGCGCACAAAAATCGGCGTTTTCAAATCCTCCACGCAAACCAAAAAGCGATTTTCCTGACGCTCATTACGACTTTTGGGCTGACAAAGGGCGGGCACGGCGGCGGCTTGGTGCAGAATGAGTTGACGATGGATGTCTTGTTTTGAGAGTTTTGGCTGAAGCTGTTGGGGAAGGTTGAGAAGTTGACGAATTGAGCGCTCACCCCTCCCCCAACAACCACTCCCTTTCCGCCACTCCCCCCGCCGCCCGAATCTCTTCCCGCAGCGCATCCAGTGCCGCCTTGTCGTTGGTCTCCATCAATCTTTTCAGGAAGAGGGCGAAGTTCAGGTAGTTCTCCCGGTGGTAGCCCATGATTTTCTTGCGGCGGATGAATTTTTGCATGGCAGATAGGTGACTGTCCAAGGTGTCGTAGTCGCCGTTTTCATAGAAGATCTTGAGCATGAGCGTCTTGGCGGCGAGGTTGAGGAGCAGGTCGCTGTACTCCGATTTTTGGAGGAGTTGGAGGGCGAGGCCGTGCTGGCGGCGCTCGTAGGCGAGGCGGGCCATGTTGAAGCTGTACATGGGCTGGCGGTGCTTGGGCTCCAGGTTCCCTTTGAATTCGTTCACGAAATTTTCCACCCAGTCGAAGGCTTGTAGCTTGAGGCCGAGCGTCACCACGTTGCGGTAGGTGAAGCGGCTGAGGGTGCCGTTGTTGAGGAAATAGGAGCGTTTTAGGCCGGCTTGGTACAGGTCGAACTCGTCGGCGAGGTAGGCTGGGTTGCCTTGGTTGTAGTGCCGGATGCAGTAGTTGATGGCCAGCAGGTAGAGGTCGGCGATTTCGTGCTGGGGGAACTTCGACTGCTCCTCCACCAACAACCGTTTCAGTTGGGGGAAATGGTCGGGCTGCTCCGGTTCGGTGAGTGCCCGGTAGCAGTAGTAATAGACGGCAATGGCCGGAACGCCCAATAATTGCTGGGCTTCCACGTAGCGCAGCACCTCTTCCAGCATCCCGAAATGATAGTCGGTTTTATAGACGGCCTGGTGCGAGAGCAGCAGGCAGGCTTGTTTCAATTTTTGGGCGAAGTAGGCCACATCGAGGTTGTCGTTGATGGCTTGGAGGTTCTGTGGGTGCGGTACGGGCAGCGATGGAAGTGAAGCGGTACTGCTCCATCTGCACATAGTAGTCGTCGGTGAAGAACTCGGCGTTGCGCAGCGGCGAACTCGCCTGCACGTCCTGCGCCTCCCGCATGGCCCGATCGAAGTGCTTGGCCAGCCCCCGTTGCCGATAGACCTCGGCGAGTTTGGTCTTGGCCTTCACCTCATCGGCTAAGAAGGCCGTGTGCACGAGGTATTGCTCCGCAATTTTCATCAAAAAGCTCATGGCCATGCGCACCCGGTGGTCGTCGAAGGGCTGGCCGGGGTAAAGCTGGCGGTGCGCCTCGGCCTTGTCGGGGATGGGCTGAGCGTCGTTGATGCAGCCGAGCAGGAGGTCGAGCAGGGCGGGCACGTCCTGCCGCTGGTTGAAGAACGGCGAAGCGGCCACTTTGCGCAGCTCCCGCTGCTCGGTGCGGGTGAGGGTGCGGAGGAGGGCGATGAGGCGGGAGTCTTGCATGGTGTGGGTACTGGATGCTGGATGCTGTAGGGGCAAATCAACGGGATTTTTTTCAAAAGACAAATACCTGAATTTTATTTTTGTTAGACAACTTAAAGATAAAAATTCAATAAATGCTCATTATTTTTTAAATTCTTGATAAAAACCATTTTACAAACCCGTTTTTTTGTACTTGTAGGCTCGCTGCACTGCCCGCACATTTGCAGCATGAAGTTTTATCTTCGACAAAACCCTTTTCCCATGATGAGATTATCCAATTTTATGACCGCATTACAAAAGCTTTTCGCACTCGTTTTTTTGGCCGTGGCCCTGCCGTTTGGGGCGAGGGGGCAGTTGGGTATTACGACAGTTGCAAGCCCATCCAATGTTCAGCCTGGTGATAATGTACAAGTAGATTTCTTGGTGTCTAATTTCGAGAATATTACTTCCATGCAATTCACGATGGAATGGCCCGCATCCCAATTGGAATACCAGGGTACTGGCAATTTTGAACTACCATTCCTGTCAGCAAGCAATTTTGGCATTTCACAGTCTGGCAATGGAAAATTGACGCTTTCTTGGACAACCCCAATCTTAAGGTGTTCAATCCAGATTGCAGCGGAATTTTCTCATAAACTTCCAGGCGTTAGGAGAGTTTGCCTCATATAATCATAACGGAACATCCGCCAACTAGAAAGTCTTGACGGAAATGGCCTTCAACTTTCCATTGAACAAAAATATTTGCGGTGGATGCAGGGGCAAATAATTGGCAACATTTTCCACGACCTCAACACCGACTGCCAAACAACCCTCGGCGAACCCAAGCTAAAAGACTGGAAAGTAAAAATCGAACGCAACGGCACCGAGTTTTACCGCACTACCAATGCCAACGGCGACTATACCTACTTTGGCCTACCCGGCGACTACAATGTCTCCCTCATTTTGCCCCAAAACAACCTTTGGGCGACCTGCCTACCTGTTCAAACGGTTACTGTGGTGGAAGGCGAACAAACCACCGCCAACTTCCCAGCCCAGTCTTTGTTGGACTGCCCCCAACTCACTGTTGACCTCGGTGCCCCGTTCCTACGCCGCTGCTTCCAGTCCACTTACAACTTGCAGTACTGCAACCAAGGCACCCTGCCCGCCGAGGACGCTACCGTGGAACTCACGCTCGACCCCTTCTTGAGTTATATCGGCAGCAGCATTCCGTTTGCTTCTCAAAATGGGCAGACCCTTACCTTTCCTATCGGTGATGTGGCCGTTGGCCAATGCGGCAGCTTCTCCGTGCAGGTCATGGTCAGTTGCGATGCGGAACTGGGCCAGACGCACTGCTCCGAGGCGCATATCTTCCCCGACGACATCTGCGAACCCGTGAACCCACTTTGGGACGGCTCCCTGCTCAACGTGACGGGCAGTTGCGACGGCGACTCCGTGCGGTTCATCATCACCAACAACGGGGCGGACATGCAGCAGCCGGCCCCTTTCATCGTCATCGAAGACGATATGATAAACTTCGAGGGGCCGGGCATACAGTTGGGGGCCGGGCAGAGCTATGCGGTGGCCGTGCTGGCCAATGGCGCCACTTGGCGGGTGGAATTGGACGATGCCGCCACCAACCCCTTCAACGGCAACACTGCGGCCAGCATTGAAGGCTGCGGTGTGAATGGCAGCGGCTCGTTCAGCCTCGGCTTCGTCACCCAGTTCCCGCAGGGCGACGAAAGCCCCTTTATTGACACCGATTGCCAACCCAACATCGGCAGCTACGACCCCAACGACAAGACAGGCTATCCCAACGGCTATTGCGCAGCGCATTTCATTGAGCCAAACCAGGACATCGAATACCACATCCGCTTTCAAAACACGGGCACCGACACCGCCTTTACCGTCGTGGTGACGGACACGCTCCCGCTTCCGCTCGACCCCGCCACCGTACAACCCGGCGCCAGCAGCCACCCCTACGTTTTCGAGTTGCTGGGCAATGGCGTGGTACAGTTCACCTTCCCGGACATCATGCTGCCGGACAGCAATGTGAACGAACCCGCTTCTCATGGCTTTGTGAGGTTCACCGTGGCACAGGATGCGGGCAATGCGAACGGCACGGTCATCGCCAACCAGGTGGGGATTGTATTTGACTTCAACGAGGCGGTTTATACGAATACTTATATGCATACAGTGGCTGAGGATTTCGTTCAGGCTTCCTCAACAGGAGGTGACCTGACAGTGTCGGGCGTAGTAGAAACCTATTACGGCCAGCCCTTGGAAGGCGCTGAAATGACCCTTTCGCCAACCTGTCCGACCTTTACGGACGAATAAACTTTGATATCAACCGTTTGCACACGGAAGCGATTTCACCCTCTTGCCAAGGAAAATAAATGAGGATAAGCAGGATGGTGTAACGATTTTGGATATGCTGACGCTAAGGAAGTACATTGGACAACTAACGCTATTTGCCAGCTTTTACCAGAATATTTCGCCGCCAGTTTGAATGGGAGGAATCATTTCACGACGTTCGATATTTTGACCTCAGCGAAATAATTGCAATTGGGTTTGAGGTGACGCCTACCAATGCAGAAAATTGGGTTTTCGTTAAGGCGATTCGTAACATCTTCCCCTTGACTCCTTCAATTTCCCTATTCCCTCTGTATTGAACTTCAACAACATCACAGAGAGCGTGGACGACGCCGATTTCGTGGCCATCAAGCCCGGTGATGTGATCCATGAAAGCATGGTGGACTCCTCCATCATCAACCCTCATTTTATTTTATTCCAACCGTGCACCAATGGAGTGATAAAGGTGGAACTAAGGCCAACAATTTGAATCAACCTGAGGCTTCCAATTGGGGCAACATGGGATGAAAGATTAGGTTCCGAAAATTGATTCAGTGGTACATTTGCAACTGGGCCTTTTCAATGCGCCTGTTGGGCTACTCTACTATGACCATTGGAGATGGCAGTAACCTTCCAGATAGCACTACCTTGCTCTCCAGGTTATTTTAAGTACTTTCTCCGATTGGCAGAGTTTCTCCACTATGCCCTTGATGAGTCACTTTATCCAATTTCAAGTCGTAGTAGAAGACTGAAACTGGCAGGCGCCAGCTTGGATGGCATCGTTTTGTACCCAACCTCCATAAATGAAGCATTGGATGACGAAAGCTTCCTCTTCAACTTTGCCCCCAACCCCATCCGCACAGGCCATCCCATTTTCATCGAAACAAAATCCGAAATTGCCCAACTGCTCGACCTTCGTATTTTTGACACCAATGGCAGACTGGTACAATCTTGGGCAAAGGAAGTGCAAGCCGGCACCAGCGGTTTCCGCATCCACCCCAACCTGTCAAAAGGTGCCTATTTCCTCAGCATCTCCAATGAGCAAGGCGAGCAAAAAACCGCCAAGCTGATTGTTTACTAACCATGAAACCATGAAACCATGAAACCATGAAACCATCAATCCTTATTTTTTCATCAAAAACCTTTTACCCATGTTCATTAATTCCACATATTTTTCTTTCAAAAGCGCCCTGCGCTGCTTGCTGTTTATTCTACTGCCGCTGTTTGCAAAGGCGAACCTCGGCATCACGCCCATCACCACCCAAGTGGGCAATGAAGTGACTGTTGATTTTTTGGTGTACAATCTCAACAACATCCTTTCCATGCAATACACCGTGCATTGGGACCCCACCGTAATGGCGTTCGAGTCCTTGGAAGATTTTGGATTGCCCACCCTGTCAGCTTCCAATTATGGTGTGGCCAATGCCCAGCAGTTGGCAAACGGCAATTTGACCCATTCTTGGTACAGCCCCGACTTAACCAGCTTGACGCTGCCCGATTGCAGCACGATTTACCGGGTGAAGTTCACCAGCCTCAACGGGCAGGTTTCGCCCATCAGCATTGTTGGTACACCCACGGCGATTGAGGTCGTAACTGCCAATTTCATGCAATTGGACATCGAAATGGGCCTCAACTGCAATACCCTTGGCCAAATCAGGGGCATCGTCTTCTTGGACAGCAACGGCAACTGCACCAAGGACGACGGCGAGGCTACCGTGAAGGATTGCGCCGTGCAGTTGGAGCAAAGCGGGCTTACCTACACCTTGCCCGTCGGCGAGGATGGTGGGTATTACTTCCTTGGCCAAGCAGGTGACCACACGCTGTCCTTGATGCTGCCCGACCAATCGGGTTTGCAAGCTTGCACAGCCGCACAAACCATCGAACTCACTGATGATGCGCAGGTTGAACTAAATTTTGGCGTCGTCGGCAATGGGGTTTCCAGTACCAAAACTGCAATTGATGTGCGGGATGCCAAGGTTTCCCCCAACCCCGCCCGTGCTGGGCAGTTGCTTTATTGGGAACCCAAGCAGGGATTGGAGGCACCAGTGGTAGCCCAGCTTTTCAGCGGGGAAGGGAAGGTGCTTCAGCAATGGAAATTGGCCGGCACCACCACTGCAGCGCTTTCTTCTTCCCTCATGCCGGGGCTTTATTTCCTGAAAATCATGGACGCACAAGGGGGGCATCAAACAGTTAAACTGATCATCGAGTAGGCCCGACCTCCGAAACGGCAATTAAACGAGCCTTTTCCACCTGTTTTGTGGAAAAGGCTCGTTCATATTTGGATAATTGCACGGTATTACCCAACTTTGAACTTTCCTATTTTAACAAATTGAATCCTATTTCCTATGTTGAGAACACCTACTTTCGTTTCAGCCATGCGCAGGCATGTGCGCTACCTTGCTTTATTGCTTTGCCTACCTGCTTTCACAAGCGCAAATGACTTGGGCATTAGCTTCATCAGCACCCAATCTGGCAATACCGTAACTACTGACGTTGTTGTCACCAACTTCGATGCCATCCTCTCCATGCAGTTTGCAATGAAATGGGACCCCTCGGAGTTGGAGTTCGTCTCCGTCAACGATTTTGCGTTGCCCAATATGGCCAACACCCTAAACTTTGGCCTTACCCAAGTATCAAATGGAATCTTCTACTATTCCTGGGTAGAACCATCAGCAACAAACGGTTTTACCTTGTCCGATTGTAGCGCTATTTTTAGGATTACCTTCAATTCCATCAACGGTCAAATGCCACCCGTAACTATTGATCCCAACGCCATGGTGGTCGAAATCTATAATGCACAAGATCAAGAGATTCCCCTGGTCGTCCTTCCTGCCTGCGACGGCCAAAGCCGTGTCAGCGGCCTCATCTACAACGACACCAATGAGAACTGCCAAATGGACGGAGAAGAGATCGGCATGTCCGACTGCAAAGTGAAGGTCGAGCGCAACGGGCAAACACAGTACGTCACAGCAAATAACAAAGGCGAGTATTATTTCCTCGGCCCGGCTGGCGATTATACGCTAAGCGCCATCCTGCCGGAGAACGTCCAACTGTTGCCCTGCGAACCAACCGTGAACTTGAGCGTAGGCGCAAACGAGTTGGTGGAACTGTTGTTCGGCGCCAACCCAACGGGCGGAAACGCTGTTTCAGCCACCGGCGAGTCAGCTCAGTCCAACCTATTGCTGCAAGCCAGCCCCAACCCACTGCCAACTGGCCAAGCGTTGACCGTTACTACCGAGGGGCCTGCCGACCTTCGGCTTTATGATGTCACCGGCAAACTCGTCCGCCAATGGGCGCATGTCGGGACGGGTGAAGTTGCCCTTCCCCTGCAAGGCGGTGCCTATTTTTTGAAAGCCACTGCCAAGGATGGAAGCAGCCAAACCATTAAGCTAGTAGTTAATTGAACCTTGCACCCATAAAAAATAAAGGTGGCGGCATCGAAGATGCCGCCACCTTTATTTTTTATGGGTTATCGATAATTCGTTTTCGATAGTTCGATGGGCTACACCCATCGCTCGCATATTACGCCCTTTCAGGGCTTCGCAGCTCAAGTGAGTAGCCCTGAAAGGGCGTAATACATTAGCGATGGGTGTAGCCCATCGAAATGTATCCCATCGAACAATAATCTCCATTCCATTTACCGAGACAATTTGCCGTAGTTTTCATTTTTTTGATATCATACCTCATTCGCACTTATCACCGCACCAAATTAACATCCCCCTTCCTGAAAATCCGCTCCACCTTCCCATCGCAGTTCCTCGCTTCCAGGGTCATCCAATAGACCATCATCGCTGGGTTCATGTCCTTGCCCCGCAGGGTGCCGTCCCAGCAGCCGTTGATGTCCGTCGTCTCAAACAACTGCTCGCCCCAGCGGTCGAAAATCATCAACTGATAGGACAGAATATCGAGGTCGGGTTTGACGAAACCCTGGTAGCAGTCGTTGATGCCATCGCCGTTGGGCGAGAAGGAATTGGGCAGGTAGATCAGGCGGTTCACCGAAAGCTCGACCGCTGTGACCGCTATTTGCCCGGTCGCTGATTCGCAGTCGTTGGTGGCGATAAAAGTATAAAGGCCGGGCTTTCGAACCATGATTTCAGCGGCATTTGAAATGACGCCCGAACTATCACGCCACTCCCAAGCCAGCGGCAACTGGCTGTTCACCGTAGGGCTGAGCATCGCCGTTTCGCCGCAAACCAGTGTCTCGTCCTGTGCCGCTACCTCCAGTGGCGGTATGGGGACGATACTGATTGTTTCCTCGAAAGAACAGTTGTTTTGGTCTTGCAAGAACACCGTGTAATCGCCCGGTGGCAAGCCCTCGAACAGGGTATCCGTTTGGAAAAGACTGCCGTTCAACGAGAACTGATAAGGCGGCGTGCTGCCCTGTATATTGCCAACGGCAACGCTTCCGTTCAGCGCATTCCAACAGATTTGCGAAGCAACCAAATCATAACTCACTGACGGCAAGGCGGTTACGCTGACCTGCACCACCGAGTCACAACCCGCTTGGTTCATGCCAATCCAATCGAAGGTCTCGTTAGCCGCCAATTCTTGTCCGTTGTACACCACTGTTTCGCCCTCGCATACTTGCAAGGCCAACTGCACTGTATCCGTTTGCCCAGCAACGACCGTCACCGTCACGATGCTGTCGCAACCGAGCCAGTTGGTGAACGGAAAATCCTGCGTATCGCCCGCCGAGATCGTTGTGCTCTCATAGGTCACCACGCTGCCCGGGCAAGCCACCAATTGCAAGCTGCTGGCGCTGGTCGGCAACGCTATCACGCCTACGAAGACGGTGTCCTGGCAGCCCCATTGATTGGTTTCATAAAAGACCTGCGAGCCACCCGCTGGCACTTGGTTTCCGTTGTAATCATAAAACTCGCCTGTGCAGGCTATTGCATCAATGGTCATTACCCCAGCAGGCAAGGTGGCTACAGACACCGTCACCACCGAGTCGCAGTTGAGCCAGTTGGTCAGCGTGAAATCCATGCTACCGCCCGCCGGAATTGGGGTTATGCCATAAGTGGCGCTGGTGCCGGGGCAGGCACTCAGGCTCTCCGTGCCCGTACTGGCCGTCAGTTCCGCCACCACCACCGTCACCACCGAATCGCAGCCCAGCCAGTTGGTGAAGGTGAAGGGTTGCGAAGTACCCGCCAGAATGTTCGCACCGTTGTAGCTCGCAGTTTCGCCCGTGCAGGCACTGAGGTTCATGGTACTCGCACTTGCAGCCAAAATAGCCACCGTCACGTTCACCACCGAGTCGCAGCCCTGCGCACTTGGGTAAAGGAAAAGCGTATCGGTGCCTGGCGGCAATGGCGTACCGTTGTAGTCGGCAAAGTCGCCAAGGCAGGCAGAGAGGGCCGTCGAGGAGCTCGGTGCAGGCAGCGGCGTCACGGTGACGGTCACGATGCTGTCGCAACCGAGGTAATTGGTCAACGTGAAATCCATGCTGGTACCCGCCATGACTGGCGTTCCGTTGTAAATTGCGCTCGTGCCGGGGCAGGCCGTCAGGGTCTCCATGCCTGTGCTGGTTGCCAATTCGAGCACGGTTACCGCCACGATGCTGTCGCAACCTTGGAAATTGGTCAACGTGAAATCCATGCTGGTGCCTGCAAGAACGGGAGTCCCAGCGTACGTGGCCGACTCGCCAGGGCAGGCGGTCAGGGTCTCGCTGCCCGACGTAGCCGGGCAATTTGAAGTGAGCAGCCAATCGAACTGCTCCTCCACATCGCAGCCGCTGAGGGTTAGGCTCGAACTCGACCAGACCGCCGTCCAGCCAGCGGGCAAATTCAATGAATCCAAATAGAGGTCGTAATTGGTGGAGAGGATGTCCACGAAATTATAACCCGTTGATAACGTGCTGGTTACGGTGTCTATATTCGCTGTGCCGTTGTTCAGGAAGATATTGATGCCGCTCACGAGGGTGTCCGGCCCATCAATCACGCCGTTTTGGTTCACATCGAAATACACCTCGCCGAGGATGTCGCCGAAGCCGGGAAACAGGTCGAGGGTGAGCACGGCGCTGGTGCTCGTGCAGCCGTAAACATCGGTCATCACCACTGCGTACTCGCCGCTTTGCGTTAAAATCGGGTCGCTGGAGGTGCCGTTCGGGCCAGCCATCGGGCTGCCATTGAACAGCCATTGGTAGCTGGCGATGTTCGGCACGGTGGGCAGGCACATGGTGTCGGGCTGGCAGCGGGTATGGCAGCCAGCGGGCACGAGGTCCACGTCCGGGGCGTTCTCGATGGTGATTTCGTTGCTCTGCGCCTTGCAGCCGAACTGGTTTATTGCGGTAGCAAAATAGGTGCCTCCGGCAAATACGGCGATGCTCGTCCCGGTCTCGCCCGTGTTCCATTGGTAGTTGTTGGTGCCGACTGGGCTGGCCACGCTGAGCGTCGCATTGGTGTTTTCGCAGATAAAACCAGCAGGGCTGCTGTTGATGGCCACCATCGGCAATGGGTTCACGGTGACGGTAAACGGCCCCTCGACACTGGTGCAGCCCGTCGTGGCATCGGTCACGGTCACGTTGAAAACATGGGTGCCGACCGGGAGCAGGTTGCCCTTGTCCTCGCTGAACTCCAGTGCATCGCCCGTCTCGCCGCCCGACCAGGCGTAGCTGTTGTTCAGGCTGCCCTGCACGATGAGGTTCACCGCCTCGCCCGCACAGACCGACTGGCTGTTTTCAAAAAATGCCACCGGCTGCCCGAACTCGTTGTACTCCACGCCCTTGATGATGCCGTTCGGCTCACCGAAAACCTCCACCGTGGCGGGCGGCGGGGCGTAGGTGCAGCCCGTCGAACTGGTCAGCGTCACGGTATAAACACCTGATTCAGAAACTGTTATATTGTTTGCGGTCGCATTCGTTGACCATGACCAACTGATGCCGCCCGCTGGGGCGGTCAGCGTCGTGCTTTCCCCTTCGCAGAGCGGCGAGGGTGGTGCTGTCGCAATGATGCCCGAAAGGGTATTAGGCGTGATGGTCATATTGTTGGTGAAAACATTGGTGCAGCCCTCGATGCTCAGGGCCGTCAATTGCACCGCATAGCTGCCCGGTGCATCGAATTCGTGGAAGGCGTTGACCAATTCGGAAGTGTTGCCATCGCCGCTCGTCGGGTCGCCAAAGTTCCAGTAAACGCTGGCCACGTTCGCCCCGACGATGGCATCGAAAGGCAGGGAGGTATTCTCGCATGTTGCCGTAGGCAACGAAAAAATGACGGTGGGCGCTGCAAGCACCGTCACTTGCTTCGTGGTGATTACCGTGCAGCCGCTGGCCTCGGTGATGGTCAACGTGACGGTGTAGTTGCCCGCCGTTGCGAAGCTGTGCGTCGGGTTTTGGAGGGTGGAGCTATTGGCCGCACCGCTGGCCGGGTCACCAAAGTCCCATGCCCAATCGGTGATGCTGGCCGGGGAAATGAACACGCTGAGGTCGGTGAACTGGGCGGGCGAATTGGGGCAGGCGTTGGCTACCTCGAAATCCGCCGCCACGGGGATGAGCACATCATAAAACACCCAGTCAATACAAGACGAGCCTGGCGGGCTGCTGTTGACCAATCCCACCAACAAGACCGTATAGTAGCCAACTTGGGCGTAGGCATGTGGTGGCGGGTTGTCGGCGGTGCTGGTGCTGCCATCGCCGAAGTACCAAGTGAAGCTGCCGGGCACGAAGCTCGTGCTGGCATTGGTGAAACTGAGGGCATTGCAATTGGGCGTTGTCCCAAAAGTGAAGTCAACATTGCCAGCGGGCGTGCAGCCCGGGCAAGGGCGGCCCACCGCCAAGGCCGAGGCAGACCCCACCCACGCAGGTGCCGCCAACGCTGGCACAATCCAACAAAGTAATGATATTGGAAACTGCCGTACAGCCGTTCACATTCGTTGCAGTGACTTGGTAATCACCGGGTTGCGTGCCATTATAGTTAGGCGAGTTGGTGCCTACGTTCGTGCCGTTGAACTGCCATTGGTAACTATAAGCGGGGCTGCCTTGCGTGGCGTAGAGCGTGGCGCCCGGCCCACCGGGGCAAAGCGCTGGGTAGGATGGGGTTGAAATGGAAACAATAGGCAATGGGTTGGTTCCCACCGTGAAAATCGTGTCGCCCATGCAGCCGTTGGCGTCCGTCACTTCTACTTCGTAATAGCCGGGGCCGAGTGCGGGGCTGGCCAAGTTGGAAACCGTTGTACCCGCATTGTCTTTCCAAACATAGTTGGCGTAGGCAACCGAGGTGCTAACGCTGGTCGTTTGGCCAACGCAGGTCACCACATTTGGCACGAAAGGCTCCGGCAGGGGCAGTACCGTCACGTTGAAGGTTCTGGTTGCTCCGCAAATGGTGACGCTCACCGTGGCTGGGCCGTCGGTATGCCACAAGATTTCGGCCTGCTCGGTGCCAGTGCCGCTCACGATTGTCCCCGCTGTTGCAGGGCTGATAACCCATTGATAATCAATATTTTCATAAAACGGGACATTGTAAGTCCCGCTCTGCTCCCGACATACTTGCGCATCGCCCGTGATGCTGAAAGCGGGGATGGGGCCGACCGCCAGCGTTGCCGGAGGCGAAGTACAAGGCAAACCCGTGGTGGCCGTTTGCGTCACGGAGATGGAATAAGGCCCGGTCGCATTCCAGACCACCGTGGCCGGGTTGCCTCCAAAATTGGCGGGAGCGCCCCCAGTAAACGTCCAAGTAAAATCGGTGGTGGCAAGCCCGGTGGCTTCGTAGGCGTAGGCCGTGCCGGGGCAGATTTCGTTTTCGCCGAGAATGGCCATCGGGGCGGGCGGGGCGGCTTTCAGTTCGATGAAAATATCGTAGCCATCGGTACAAAAACTGCTGGCACTGGCGGCCTCAGCGTGTACCGTGTAATTGCCCGGCTGGAAGTTGAAGGGGATGTTCGCCGTGTTCGTTGCCGAAGGCGACGACCATACCACTGTGCCGCTGCCGTTGATGAGTTCCCAATTGGCGGGAATGAGCGCATCGGTGATGGTGTTGCGGGTCTGGTAGCTGCCGCTGGTGCTGGCGCAAACCTCGATTGGCCCTGTCATGTAGAAGCCGGGGACGATGTTCACGTTCAGTGTGTCCCGCCCAGCGCAGCCGAGGTAGCAGTTGTCGAACTCGACGATGACCCGCTGCGGGTTGCCGAGGTTGGCGGCGCCGTACCAGTTCACGGTAATCCTTTCCGTTCCTTGCCCGTCCACGATGTTTCCACTACCCAGCACCGACCAGTTTATCGTAGTGCCTTGGTAATCAGGAATATAATACTCCTCGGTGCTGCCCTCACAGACCTTGTTGGGGCCTTGTATCTCCACGTTGTCGGAGACGATGGGGATGGGCACGACGTTGGGCAGGTTGCAGACCGAACCTGCGCAGCCGCTCGTCGTAAGGGAGATGGTGCCCTCCGGCCCGGCCAGCCATTCGACCGTGATGAAATTATCGGTCGGGCCGCCACCATCGAGGATATTGTAGCTGCCCGTGAGCGCCCAGGTGTAGCCGCTGCACGAGGCATCTGTGCTGTACGTGACCGTTTCGCCCTCGCAGATGGTGCCCGTGCAGAGTATTTCCGGCACGTCGGCAGCGAGGACGTAAATCTCTACGAAAGCCGTGTCAGAGCAGTAGCATTCGTTCCTCGCAATGAGCGAGACGATATAGCTGCCGGGGGTATTGTAGGTCTGGCTCGGCTCGAATTGGGTGGAGGTGACGCCGGGCAGCAACTCCCAGACATAACTCGTGGCGTTGGTGCTGTTGTTCTGGAAATAAACGGTCTGCCCTTGGCAAATGGCGATGGTACCGTTGGGCTGCGGTGGCGGCAGCGAGCCGATGAGGGCTTCTGGTTCTTCGAGGATTTCGACGCAGAGGGAGGCTTCGCCGGAGCAGGTGGGGGTTTGGCAACCAAGTACTACCTCAATGGAGGAAGTACAATCATTTTGGTCTGTAACGGTTACGTAATAGGTTCCACAACACGCTTGGTTTAATGCTGGCGAGCTAGCGCCATTGCTCCAGGCATAGTTTGTCGGTGTACTACTATTAGATGCAACTTGGATGCTTCCATTGCATTCGTTTGGGCCAGTCGGTTGAATGACGAAGGAAGGGAAAACTGAAAACCAACACTCTTGTGCGCTATTGACTATGTTTGTTGAGCAATAATCGGTTTGGCCAGTGGCGTCAGTTACGGTGAATTCATAGAAACCGGGCTGAACGTCAGCGATGGCGGTTGGCATGTTTGCGATAACCGTGGATGATTGAAATGTTCCATTATAGTTAGTAAGAACAGTATAAGGCGGTGTTCCGTCCAATTCGTATAAATAAATATTGTTGGCATTTGCTGAAGTGTGTTGTTGCCCACAATAAAACTGAAAAGGAACGGGCGCACTCGTATTTCCCGCCACCACGCTCACTTGCCCCTGCCCCGGTGCCCCCCATTCCACGGTCACGGTATTGCCGTTCGAGGTGTAGCTCTCGGCGCCCTGCACCGACCAAGTGACGGGGGTGCCAGCGGGTATGCCCGTCACCTCGTACTGCGCCGTGCCGAAGGCGCAAATCTTCTCACAGGCATCCGGGTTACTGCTGCTGTCCTGCGGGCAGCTGGCGATGGTGGGACGTATGGTGGGGGTGAGGGCAATGGTGAAGCTGACCTGCGTTTCGACGAAGAACTGGAAGATGTTACCATTATTGCTGAAAGCTATGCCACTGGCTATTATAATGGCACTACCACCGCTGGGGTTTGGCGTGCTATCGTTGCAATAAGTATAAATATCTCCGCTCGCAGTGCTGCCAATCCCTGTGAACCAAACGATGCTCTCGATTTGAATGGAAGAATCGTTGAAAACGACCATGTAATCACCGCATTCGCCTTGACAGAGCACGCTCGGGCCGACGATGGTGGCCGTTGGACTTGGCTGGGCAAATAGGGAATTGGATAGGGATAGACAAAGCGCAAATAGCGTGATTGCAAGTTGGTGCGTTCTTTTCATGGAGAAAATTTGTGTGTAATCGGTTGAAAATCTATGCGTTGCAGGGCTGGCCTGTAGGTTATGGCTGTCGTTTGAGCAATTGGTGGGCTACGAAGTTAGCAGATAGTTTTAGGAAATAGAAAGCATTGTGGCCATTTGCAGGATTTTTGACAAATGAGGCCCCAGCGGTAGCTACGAATGTGTAGTTTTGTGCAGTTGATGATATTGCTCCATGCAAAAACCGAATGAATATCATCCAATAGTGACAGTAATGAACTTTGAACATCTCTTGAAAAAAACGGTGGTGCTGTGTTTTTTGGCGGCGCAGACCGTAGCCCAAACGCAGCCCTACAACCCGGCCCAGTCTATTGTACTCAACAACGAAGGCGAAGCCGTTGCACTCGCCGATGCCAACCTCTACCTTGGCGGCTCCTCCATCGCCCCTTGCAGGTATGGCGAGCGGGTCTATTTCACGTCCATCCAGCCCAGTAAAAACGGGAAAGTCAGCAGAATTTATTCGGCAGTGGGCAAGGAAACAGCACAGCCCTTGCCCATCAACCCCAAGGACGAACAAATCAACATCGCCCATTTGGCATTCAATGCCGTGGGCAACCGGATTTACTACACACTTGGCCGAGAACCAAAGCCCGGCAACCCTGCCCAGAGCGAGCTTTGGTTCTGCAACAAGACCTTCGATGGCAAATGGGGCAATGCCGAGAAACTGCCCAACCATATCAACATCGCTGGCAGTTCGGTCAAGGACCCATCCCTGGGCTTTGACTTCACAACGAGAAAAGAAATCCTGTTCTTCGCCTCCAACCGCCCCGGTGGCAAGGGGGGCTATGATATTTGGTACTCCGTCATAGAGCCGGACGGCCAGTTTGGCGAGCCTGTCAACTTCTCCTTCAACACCCCCGTGGACGATGTGTCGCCTCATTTTTTCAGCCAGCGGCAAACCCTGTTCTTTAGCTCCAACGTGATTTCAGGCGTGGGCGGCTTCGACATCTATCAGGCCAAACGGGCCGAAAACGGCACTTGGAAAAAACCCGAAAACCTCCGACAAATCAACTCCATCTTCGACGAAACCTATTTTTCCTATCACCCTCAGAGCCAAACCAACTATTTCTCCTCCAACCGCCCCAATGCCAACTGCAAGGGCAATATTTACAATTGCACGGATTTCTCCATTTTCACTGCCAAGGTAGGCGCCAACCTCGTCGTCAACATCTTCAACGACCGTAGCGGCTCCGTACTCTATGGCTGCAACATCGAATTGGAGGACTCCAACACAGGGCAACTCCAAAGCCTTGTCCTCAATTCGGAGAAAAACGTGCTGGAAATGCCCATCTTCCCCGACAAGAAATACCGCCTTATTGTGAGCAGAAAAGGCTTTTATCCCGTTTCGCTCGAACTTCAAAGCACTGCCTCCAATTTTTTCCAAACCGTGGAGCAAAACATCATGCTGAAGCCCATGCGGTGATTCCATTGCGGAATTCGGATTGCGGATTGCGGGGCAAGCCAATCCCGAAATCCGAAATCCGAAATCCTCTCGTCCTGTTTTTCGCCACCTTCTTCCATTCCTGTTTCCAGTCTTTTTGAAAAAACTACCTTTGCCTTTGCCAATTAACCCCGGCCAATCAGAAATCCGCAATCCGAAATCCGCAATCGAATGACTTACGACAACTTTACCATCAAAGCCCAAGATGCCATCCTAAAGGCACAGCAAATCGCCGCCGCCAATAGCCAGCAGAGCGTGGACACCGCCCACCTCATCCGGGGCATCATCGAAACAGACGAGCACGTGGCCACCTTCTTGTTCGAGAAATGCAATATTGACATGAGCGTGCTGCAGCGGCAATTGGAGACGCTCATCCAACTAACGCCCAAGGTCAGTGGCACCGAAAAGCAGTTCCTGACACCGGAGGCCAACAAGGCACTGGCCCGTGCCAAGAAGATGCTCGCCGACTTCGGTGACGAGTACATCAGCATCGAATTGGTGCTCATGGGCGTGCTGCAAGGCGAGGACAAAGCGGGCAAGCTCCTCAAAATGCTGGGGGCTGACGATGAGTTGCTCCGCAAAGCCATCACCGACCTTCGCAAGGGCGAAAAAGTGACCGAGCAGAGCAGTGACGAGCAGTTCAACGCCCTCACCAAGTTCGCCGTGAACCTGAACGCCCAAGCCGAAAACGGCAAGCTCGACCCCATCATCGGGCGGGACGAGGAGATACGCCGGGTGCTCCACATCCTTTCCCGAAGGAAAAAGAACAACCCCATCCTCGTCGGCGATGCCGGGGTGGGCAAGACGGCCATCGTGGAGGGCATAGCATGGCGCATTATCAAACAGGACGTGCCGGAGAATTTGCGGAGCAAAAAAATCTTTACCCTCGAAATCTCCTCGCTCATCGCTGGCGCAAAATACAAGGGCGAGTTCGAGGAGCGCCTCAAGGCCGTCATCAAGCAGGTGCAGGCCAGCAACGGCGAAATCATCCTGTTCATTGACGAGATACATACCCTCGTAGGCGCTGGCGGCGGCAATGGGGCCATGGACGCCGCCAATATCCTAAAACCTGCCCTCGCCCGTGGCGAGTTGCGCACCATCGGCGCCACGACCAGCGACGAGTACCAAAAGCATTTCGAAAAAGACCAGGCCCTCGTGCGGCGCTTCCAAAAAGTGCTCATCGAAGAGCCAACCGTGGAAGACACCATATCCATCCTCCGGGGCGTACAGGAAAAGTACGAGGTTTATCATAAAATCGCCATCTCGGACGAGGCGCTCGTGGCCGCCGCTGAGCTGAGCCACCGCTACGTGGCCGACCGCCACCTGCCCGACAAGGCGATTGACCTCATTGACGAAGCTGCCGCAAAACTGCGCCTCGAACTAGACTCCGTGCCAGAGGTCGTGGACGAATGGGACCGCAAGGTGCGCCAACTTGAAATCGAAAAAGAGGCGCTGAAAGGCGAAGGCGCTGCTGCTAAGTTGCAGGCCATCAACGGCTTAATCGCCAATGCCCGTGAAAAACGGGACAGCCTTCGTGCCGCCTGGAAAAACGAAAAAGAGATAGTGGAGACGATGCAGGGCATCAAAAAGCGGGTGGAGGAACTGGAGCAGCAGGCCGAAAAATTAGAGCGTGGGGGCGACCTCGAAGCCGTAGCCAAAATCCGCTACGGTGACCTGCCCGCCGAGCAGAAGGCACTGAAGGAGGCCGAGGCCAAATTGGCCAAGCTGCCCGAAGAAGCCCGCTTCACCAACGACAGTGTCACCGCCGACGACATTGCCAATATCATTGCCCGCTGGACGGGCATCCCCGTCAGCCGCATGATGCAGAGCGAGCGGGACAAGCTGCTGAAACTTGAAGACGAACTGCACAAGCGCCTCATTGGGCAGCAGGTCGCCGTGAAGGCCGTGAGCGATGCCGTGCGCCGCAGCCGGGCAGGCTTGCAAGACGAGAACCGCCCCATCGGCTCGTTCATTTTCCTCGGCCCGACCGGGGTAGGCAAGACCGAACTCGCCAAGGCGCTAGCCGAGGTGCTGTTCAGCGACGAGCACGCCATCGTCCGCATTGACATGAGCGAGTACCAAGAGAAGCACACCGTGAGCCGCCTCGTGGGCGCCCCTCCCGGCTATATCGGCTACGATGAGGGCGGCCAACTCACCGAGGCCGTTCGCCGCAGGCCGTACTCCATCATTCTCTTGGATGAAATCGAAAAAGCACACCCAGACACCTTCAACATCTTGCTGCAAGTGCTGGACGAGGGCCGTTTGACAGACAACAAGGGCCGCACCGCCAGTTTCAAGAACACCATCGTCATCATGACGAGCAATATGGGCGCTGAGAAAATCCTCGAAAACTTCGAGGATTTGGACGCCCTTGGCGACAAGCACCGGGCGGAAATCATCGCCACGACGAAAGAAGAAGTGCTGGCCACCTTGAAGGAAAACCTGCGGCCTGAGTTCCTCAACCGCATTGACGAGACCATCGTTTTCACGCCTTTGTCAAAGGCGGAAATCCGGCAGGTGCTGTATTTATTGCTGCGCAAAACGGAGAAAATGCTCCAACGGCAGGGCCTCGGCTTGGCACTGACCGAGGGTGCCTTGGACGTATTGGGCGATGCGGGCTACGACCCACAGTTCGGTGCCAGGCCGATGAAGCGGGCACTGCAAGACCTGCTCATTGACGAACTCTCCAAACACGTGCTGGGCGGCAGTTTTGCCGAAGGCGACACGGTGTATGTGGAGGCGGCCAATGCGGAGGAGTTGAAGTTTGGAAAGGCTGTGGTTGCTGGCGCAAAGCCAATTGGTGAGTGGATGGGCGGTAAAGTTGGCAGCTTGTCCGCCGGGGCGGGTTCGGCAGTTGGCAGTGGGCAGTCAGGGGCTGCTAAAGCGAAGGATGCAGCTTCTCCGAAAGGCAAGAAGGGCGATGAAAGGGAGAAGCAGGTAGCAGATTTGGAGAAGGCGACGAAGGAAGTGGAGGCGGCGGTGAAGGCGGTGAAGGAATGAGTTGGTTAAAAATGGTTATTTCACTAATTTTGCATTCCTAATTGGCATCCAAATCATTGAAAAATGACTGACCAAATCATTATTACACAGCTACAACAATTGCCAGAAAGCCTCAAAAAAGAGGTGATGGATTTTATCGGTTTTTTGTTGGAAAAACATCAGCTTGGAAGCCAATCGCCCAAGCCCCGGAAGAATAGGGGCAAGGGAGAGCAGGCAAATGATGAAGTTGCTGAGGCACTCAAAATCATTCAGGATGGCTGCGACATGAGCAGTTTTGGCGATGCGCTTTCGTTCCAAAATGAAACAAGGAAGGAGCGGAAGCTACCCCACCGAGATTGACCCGATGAAACTCATAGACACCAATATTCTCATTTATGCAGGCGATGCGGCACTTGCGCATTCGGTACTGCCTTATGTTACCAATTCCGCCAATTTTGTGTCCGTTGTAAGCCATGTGGAAACGCTCGGTTTTCACAAAATCACCCCAGCGCAAATTAGATTCTTCGAGAGCACCTTCAAAATCCTCCAAACACTTGACATTGACGTGGCCATTGTGAAAAAAGCCATTGATTTGCGGCAAATGAAGAAAATGTAGCTTGGTGATTCGCTGATTGCGGCCACTGCATTGGTGCATGGGCTTGAAATCGTTTCCCGCAACACGATTGACTTTTCGGGAATACCAAGCTTGAGGGTCATTAACCCTATCCCTTAAATCAGGGCAAATGTTTCAGGCGACGAAAGTGAGAGCAGGTAGCGGATTTGGAGAAGGCGACGAAGGACATGGGGGGCGGTAAAGGAATAACCATTTCGCCAATATTGGCAAAACCAATTAAATAGGCACCAACAGCAAAGGTAGTTTCGTCACTAAGCGACATTTTATCCAAAAGCAACTATTGGCAAAATACGGATTTTGCTACTTTTACCGCCCGAACCGGAGCAAGGCGCTCCTCACCTACAACCCATTCCTTTCAAATTGGCTTTACCAGAAGTCGGCGAAACAGCCTTCCGGGACGCTTCGCCGTTGTTTCTTCAATTTATAACAAAACAATTTTCATCATGAGGATTTTTTCTACACTAATTTGTATGCTCATGCTGGCAGCAGCTGCTTCTGCGCAGTTCGTGCTGGTAAACTCGCCATCGGGCATTGCTGGCTCGAAGGCATTTTCTGCCGCTGGTTTTGGTGCTGACCTGACCACTGGCGTATGGACTGCCGATATCGTTTTCATCAACGATGGCTCTGCCAACCCGACCCAAGGTTGCGTAGCAGCTATCAACGGTGCTGACCTCGCTGGCAAAATCGCTGTCGTTGACCGTGGTACTTGCGAATTTGGCTTGAAATGCTTGAACGCCGAGCAAGCTGGCGCTATTGCAGTCGTGGTGTTGAACAACGCCGCTAACGCTGGCTTGGGAACCATCGTAATGGGCGCTGGTGCCGTCGGTGCCAATGTTACAGTACCTGCCGTGATGTTGTCTTACGAAGATGGCGAAATCATCCGTGCCGAAATGGCAACCGGCCCGGTGAACATGACCATCGGCAACATACAGTTCGCAAATGACATGCGCATTGCATCCGACCGTATCTTCAACTATGCGAATGGCGTTATCCCCGCCAATCAAGTGGATGCTGGTGCTTTTGCATTTACGCCTGGAGCCAGTGTGTTGAATCGTGGCCTTGAGGATGCCTCTGGCATTACACTTCAGGCCACCATCACCCACACACCGTTTGGCGGCAGCACTGCCACTGGTGTTTATGATGAATCCAATAGTTTGGCTTTCTTGGACAACGACTCTGCCCAAGTCATTGCCCTTCCTGCTTACGTCCCATCTGAAGGTGCAGGTATTTATTCGGTCACCTACAATGTTTCTGCCAGCGTGGATGATTCACCAGAGGTGAACAACGACCAAGAGGTCACGACCCAATTCGTCCTCAGCAACAATGTTTACTGCAAAGGCCGCTGGGATTTAGCAAACAACCGCCCACTCAACACCAATGCCTTCCGCCGTGGTGCTGGTACGGAAGTAGAGTTTTTGGCTGCCTTCCCTATAGCCAAGGGCCTTGGCTATAAACTTGACTCTTTGCAGTTCTACATTTCCTCAGACTCCACACTGAACAAACTGCCTGCGGGCGCCCTCCAAGCGTATGTTTATGAGTGGGATGACATCAATGGTGACGTATTCGTTAGCACGGACGAATTCACCATCGTGGGGTATTCCGAAATCAACCTTGCCGACCAAACGGGCACCAATGCCTGGTTGAAACTCCCTATTGTTGACTATGTAGAACTGGAAGGCCCTGCTGTAATCCCCGGCGATAATAAGCAGTATGTATTGGGGATCCGCTACCGTGGTGCCATCAACAGCTTCATCGGTTTTGATGAAGGATACGATCACACAGCCTACCTTGACGACCAGAATGCAGTGATTGGCTTTACCAATGATATTGAACTACCCTATTTCCTTATCAGCGCTTGGGATGACAACCTGAACCTGCCTGACTTGGCAAGCTATGGCCTTTTCACCGACAACGCTGCGTCTTTGGCTGCAGCCTTGTATGTGAACGAGTATGAGTCGTCCACCCAAGATTTGAACAAGACAATGGTCAATATCACCATGTCGCCGAATCCAACCAGCAACGTGTTGACGGTTGAGTCACAATTTGCCAACAGCACCAAGTACGTGACCTACCTGCTCCGTGACAACATGGGCCGCTTGGTTGCCTCACAGCAAAGGGACCTGAACAGCAACTACGACAAAACGACCTTCGACGTTTCGCAGTTAACTGCTGGTCAGTACTTCGTAATCGTACAAACGGAGGAAGGCTTCAAGGGCGAATGGTTCACCGTTCAGCACTAATCTTTCCCCTGCAAAAGCAGTAAACGAATCGCCCTTCGGCTACCCAGCCGGAGGGCGATTTGTTTTTACCCAACCCCATCTAGTCGCCCCCGCTGCGCAATTCTTTTTTCCGCTGCGCAATACCGAGGTTTTCACCGTACATTTCGGGCGATTTTCATGGGTTGATAAAAGTTGATGTGGTTGATAAGGGTTGATATTTGGCATATCATCGAATGCTATCAACCTTTATCAACCACATCAACTTTTATCAACCCGCCTTATTTCCAACTTTGTCATGAAACAGTTCCACACCTTGCTTTTCCTTGCAGTGGCCTTCACTGCCCAGGCCCAAATCACTTTTTCGAACCAGACCACACTCCTGAAAGACCCCACCACTTTCCGAAGCGGCGTGGCAGTCGCCATTGCCGACATGAACGCCGATGGGTTGGACGACATCGTGCGCCTCGGCAACGGGAGCCAACTCAGCGTTGAATACCAAGCATTGCCCAACCAGCCATTTGCCAACTACACCCACGGCAATGTGCCCGGCGATGCCTGGGCGATGGTCGTGGGCGATGTGAACAACGATGGCTACAACGACATCCTTGTGGGCGGCGCCTACGATGGCGTGAAGGTAATGGCCAATGCAGGAGGCAGTTCATTCACACCTGCCTACCTCACAGCAGGTGAACAAGTTTTCGTGCAAGGCTCCAACTTCGCCGACATCAACAACGACGGCTGGCTTGACGCCTTCACCTGCCACGACGACGGCGAACCCCGCATCTGGGGCAACGACGGCACCGGCACCTTCATCCTGCGGGACGAATGGATTGACATGTCGTACAATGGCAGCTCCGACGAACTGGCCGCCGGCAACTACGGCTCCGTCTGGACAGACTTCGACAACGACCGAGACCTTGACCTCTACATCGCCAAGTGCCGCCAAGGGGTCACGAACCCCGCTGCCCCACAGCGAATCAATAAACTGTATGTGAACGACGGCCAGAACAACTTCTCGGAACAGGGCAAGCTGCACGGCCTCGACATCGGCTGGCAGTCTTGGACCGCCGATTTTCAGGACATAGACAACGACGGCGACATGGACTGCCTCGTGACCAACCACGACTACCCGATGCAATTGCTCGAAAACGACGGCACGGGCCATTTCACCGATATTGCGCCAGCAGCAGGTGTGGACGTGGAGGGCAATTTCCTGCAGGGCCTGTTCCGTGACTTCGACAACGACGGCTTTGTGGACATCATCACGGTCGGTAATTTCAGCAGTTCCACCATTGCCACGCACCTGTTCCGCAACAATGGTGACAAGACTTTTGCCGCCATCAGCAACCCGTTTGGCACGCCCAGCCTTGGCAGCATTGCCATCGGCGACCTGAACGCCGACGGCTTCCTCGACCTCTACGCCGCTTACCAGACCAGCTTCAACAACCCCAATCCCGGTGTCACTGACCGCCTATGGATGAACACTACGAACAATGGCAACAACTACATTGCCTTTGACCTGCACGGCACGGAAAGCAACCGCATGGGCGTGGGCGCACGGGTGGAAATCCACGGCTCATGGGGCATCCAAATCCGGGAAGTACGGGCAGGTGAGAGCTATGGCATACAGAATTCGCTTACGCAACATTTTGGCATCGGCACCGAGACCGAGGTGGAATACGTAGTGGTGCATTGGCCATCCGGCAAAGTGGACGTGGTAGCAAACCCCATCATCAACCAAAAGCACACCATCACCGAAGGTGAGACTTGCAGCTTGCCCGGTTTCACCCTCGGCAATGAGGCCCAAGTAGTGCTTTGCGCAGGGCAATCTGTCACCGTTGAGGCACCGGCTGGTTATACCTACCTCTGGAGCAATGGCTTGGTCAGCCAGTCCTTTACCATCTCCGAACCGGGCAATTATAGTGTAGTGGTTGTGGACAACCAAGGTTGTGCAGTGGCATCCAATGTGCTCACCGCCTTGGTGGAACCCGACGAAACACCGACCGTAACGGCAGAAGGTCCGCTTTCGTTTTGTGAGGGCGAAAGCGTGGTACTTACCGCCTCGCAGGCCTTCGGCTATACTTGGTCAAATGGCGATACGACCCCTTCCATCACTGTTACGGAAAGCGGTGATTACACGGTAATGGCACAGGGCTTTTGCGGCCAGTTCGAATCCACCCCCATCGAGGTAGAGGTGCTACCCTCCCCTGCCCCCACTGCTAGCGATGTGAACCTGCCAAGCCCCGGTACCGCCACTTTGGAAGCCGACGGCAATAACCTGTTTTGGTACGACTCGCCCAATAGCACAACTGCGCTCGGCACTGGCGCTACGTTCATCACACCGATGTTGACCACTACGGACACCTTCTACGTGCAGGACGTGGCCATTTACAACGATTGGGAATTTGCCACTGGGATGGGAGCGCATCAAGGCTCTCTTTACAGTGGCAACAATTTCAACGGCCAAACCCTGTTCGAAGTAGAAGTGCCATTGGTCATCGAACAGGTGACGGTCTATACCGACCAGCCTGGCGAACGAGAGATTGAATTGTGGTCAGAAGCAGGCGAGTTGTTGGCGGAATACCCTGCAAATCTGGCAGCCGGCCAAACGGACCTCCCGTTGAACTTCCTTGTACCAGCCGCTGGTCAGTACCGACTTATGACCGACTCCACAGTGAACTTGGCTTCATTTGGTTATAAAAGCCCAAGGCTTTACCGTAGCGACCAAGGCGTAATTTACCCTTATGAGCAGCCCGATTTCATGTCCATCACGGGCAGCAATCTTGGCTCCGGGTTCTACTATTATTTCTACGATTGGCAGATTGCCGTCGTGCCCATTTCCTGCCCCAGCGAGCTGGTGCCGGTGGTGGTGACGGTCGCCCCAAGTGGGGCTGGGGAGGCACATTCGTTTGGTAGCATGGCCGTGTCGCCAAACCCGTCATCTGGCCTTTTCACCTTGGAAATGGAGGCGATGGAAAGCGGCGAGACACGCCTTACGGTTACCGATTTGGCTGGCCGAGTGATCCAAACTCAATCCTTTGAGGCAATGGCCCATGTTGCGCAGCAGCGCAATATTGATCTGACAGCAATGCCTGCGGGTGTTTACATCCTCAAACTGACGAGCGGGGAAAGGAGCGGGTATGCCAAGTTGGTGGTGGAGTAGGGTCAGTTATCCAACACACTCCTCCTCCCCTGAAACCCCATGCTCGCAGTTATGCCAATCTTGCTGAAGCGTTGGAGCATTCCGCCATAGTAAGTCGTACGCCCGTTGGTGACGGTGGCACGGCCTTGCGCCAATACGCCCCAACTGTAATTGAACACCATGCCGAGGCCAAAATAGACCCGCTTGTGGGTGTGCAGGAGGAGTTCGGGATTGTACTCCAAGCCAAAAGCAGATTTGTGATGGAAATAGTCTTCATTTATTCTTCCTTCAAAAATTGGCTGACTTTGGTTGCCACCTGTTTTTAGGCCAAAAGAGGTGCTGTATTTTTCGATGGGCTGTACGGCACAAACAGTTAGCGTATGCTTCAGTTTTTTCCGCTTCAAATCATGCTGATAAGCAAGCCCAATATTTTGTATCAAATACCTGCTAAGTGGGCTACTTGCGGCAGTTGGTTCGATTGGTAGCCCATTGGGGGAATACGCCGCTTGGGCTGAAAATCGTCGGGACTCGTTCAAAATGCCGGTGCCCAAAATCACCACTGTTGACCAATTGGTGTTCCTAAAATGCACAAATTCCGCTTTTATGCCGATTTGCGAGGTTGGAGAGCTTTTCATCCCACGCAACGAGAAACTGTCCACCTGTGGCATATAATATTGGGTGGGGCGCTCAAAATAACCCTGTGTTTGCACGGAAAACTTGATGATTGATTTCCCTGTCCTTTTTGCCTTCGGTTTTTTCACCCTTGGAGGGCGGTCCAATAAGTTGTAGTGCTCTTTGTCCAAATCCAAGTAAAACTGGATACCAACTTCTGAATTGTTCAGCGAATATTTGCCGTCTGTATTAGTAATGCCAGTGCCGAGGTCTCTGATGTGTTGCGGCCCTTTAACTATATTTTGCGATGACAGTTTCGTATAAAGCAACAAATGTGAGGGCACTTGCCCGAATAGTTTGATAGGGATTGCATAGCCCAGGGTTGGACGGAGAAATAAAGGAGGGGGGATATCTCTGGGGTCATATAAAAGTGAAAAGGCTGCGCTCCCGATTCCCGCTCCAGCATCTCCGATCCTATACGAAACTTCCAGTCCTGCCACGAATTCATGATTGTTCTTAAACCTGAGAATTCTGCCGGATCCTAATAAAACAGAGGGCACCCCTCCTTGCTTAAACTTTGAAATGCCCCAAGGGGGTATCCCAAGCCCCATGTCATCGTTCGCTGTATCGTTGTCGTGGTCAATTCTCCTATAACCAAAACGTGCCGTAGTAATGCCCGCCTCATAATACCATTTCTTTTTATCCCCTATTTTTCGTTTAAAAGTTAAAGAATAAGCAGTTGTTGGTATAGGGCATATTTCCAAATTGGTATTGCGCCGATTGTCAATTTTCATTGGCATGCCTAAGTGCCAGCCGAGGCCAAAATAATTTTGAGCCGCCAGGTTTGACTGGCAGCTCAAAATGACACCCATACTTATTAGGACTGCCGAACCTGTTAACCCTACACGATATTTGTCTTTCATAAGTTAATAAGGAATAATAGATGCCGTAAACTTGGCTGTAAACGAACTCGCCATAACCATTCGTTTGGTGCATGCAAACTTTAATTATCCATCACGCTCCTTCTCCCCTGAAACCCCATGCTCGCAGTGATGCCTATCTTGCTGAACCGCTGCACCATCCCGCCATAATAAGTGGTGCGCCCGTTGGTGACGGTGGCACGACCGTTCGCTAGGTTGCCCCAGGAGTAATTGAACACCAACCCAAGCCCAAAATAGACCCGCTTATGGGTGTGCAGCAGGAGCTGTGGGCTGTACTCAAGGCCGAACAGCACCTTGTTGTGGCCGTATCTTTCGTAGAATTTGCCAACCAGCACCTCGTGCGAACCAGGGTCTATGGTCAAGCTATATTCGCTGGCATATTCTTCGATTGGTTGGGCGGCACTTAGCGAGAAGGTGTGCTGCAGCTTTTTTTTGCCAAGCCCATGCTTGTAGGCAAGCCCGATGGTTTGGCTGAGGTAGCGGCCTATGTCGCCGCCGCTCCCTGCATTAACGGCATTGCCATTTGGCGAGAATGCAGGGTGGCCGCAAATTGGGTGAATTGAATAATCCTGCCCGTGCCGATGCCGACCACGGTTGACCAATTGGGATTCCTGAAATGCACGAACTCGGCTTTGAGGCCAATTTGGGAAGTAGCATTGATATAGCCTCCCGGTCAGTGAAAACTATCGGTCACCAAGGGCATATAGTATTTCGTATGCCGCATCGCAAAGGATTGGTGTTCAATGGATAATTTTATCTTCGGCTTCCCCGTGCGCTTGGCCCTCGGCCTGCGTTCCTTTTTTGGCCTGTCCATGAGGTTGTAGTGCTCTTTGCCCAAATCTAAGTAGAATTGGATGCCAACTTCGGAATTGTTCAGGGAGTATTCCCCGTCACGAATGATACCCGTCATTGGGTCGCTGATGTACTGTGGCCCTCTTGCTATGTTTTGGGCGGCTATTTTAGTGTAGAACTGTAAGCGAGCAGGTACCTGACCAAGCAGTTTCAAGGGCACTGCATAGCCTGAGGTTGGCACGGAGGAACAAGGGGAATGTCACCAATTCGTCTTCATATTCAAGTGAAAATGCACTACTGATAATCCCTCCCATGGTATGGACAATTCGGAGGGAGCCTTCCAGCCCCACTATAAACTCGTGGTTGTTTATCAATGCTATATTTCGGCCCGTTCCAAACAGCACAGAAGGGAAGCCTCGGTGCGTGTCCTTGGAAATCCCCCAAGGCGCAATACCCATCGTATCATTATCATGCACTACGGTTCTATAACCAAGTGCTGCACCTGTAAGCCCCACTTCATAGTACCATAAACGTTTGCGCTCGTTGGAGAATTCTTTCTTATAGGTCAATGAATAGGCAGGGACAGGAATAGCGGTGGCCTGAAAATAGGGGTTGCAACAGTTTTCGATTTTCATTGGCATGCTCCAATGCCAGCCTATGCCAAAATAACGCTGGGCCAGTAAACAAGGCTGGGCCAGCGTTACCATTAAAATCAAAGCAATTGATTTAAAGGACATTTTTGATGGTTTTATGACTACTATTGATGCCATCATCTACACCTTCGCAATGTTAAATTGTTAACAAAAGAAGCCTTTGCTGACATCCGCCAAGACATTCAGCATCGGCCCCCGTTCTTTATCTATTGAAATAGCCCAATAGCTGAACCAGGTGCCAAACTTGTTTTTTACAAAGTGTCCCTTCATTTCTCTTGGAAGGGCCGGTATGGAAGGGCCAGTATGGAAAACAAAGAATAAGCAAAGAAAGGAACTTGTGCTGAAAAAGTCAATTGATATGCAGATATTTTTTTATTTTGACTTTGAGGAGTTTCTGTCAAAGCTCCCGCAATTCAATACAATATTTTACGCATGAAAATTGGTAGTGCATTCGTAACTACTTAGCAGGGATTAGTTAAATCTTATACCTTACCCAACAGCCCGCCTACCCCTTCCTAATCAGCACCACCGCCGTCAAAATTCCCACGATGGCAAGCACATGACCCCACCCGAACTGCTCCCCATCGAGCAGGCCCCAGCCCACTGCAACGATGGGCATGGTGTAGGTGGTGGAACTGGCGAAAATGGCAGAAGTCTCCTTAATGAGTTTGTAAAAAGCACCTGCGCCAAGGCCGTGCTCATGATGCCCAAGCCAATGAGGGCTGCCAACGGCAGCATGTTTTCACGAGAGAAGTCGTAGTGCTCGTGCCGGGGCAAAAACACGAACAAAAAAGACAGCAAGCCGCCCAAGGACACCGATACCGTTGAAATGGCAAATGAAGGTACCTCGCTCAAATGGTTCTTCACGAGGTTGATGTTCAGGCCATAGCAAACGGTGGCTATGACAATTAAACCCGCATAAGGATTCAGCGTGAGCGCCGAATCGGAACGCTCAATGACCAGCAGCACCGCACTGGCCAAGCCTAAGAACAAGCCAATAAGCTGCTTGGGTTTGTGACTTGATTTGTACAAAAAAAAGGAGAAAACCAAGGTAAAAATGGGCGTCAGCGCATTCAAGATGCCCGCCACGGCACTCTGCACATGCTGTTGCGCCAAGCAAAACAAAAACGCCGGAATGAACATGCCCACAAAAGTGATGAGCACCATGAACGGCCAACGGTCCTTGGGCACCTTGTTTAATTGGAAAATGCCGGGCACCAAGAACACTGCCCCAGCCGCCATCAACCGAATGCTCGCCGCCTCCACGAAGCCGAAGCCCATCAAGCCTTTTTTGATGAGGATGAAACTGCTGCCCCAAATCAGGGAGAGTACGGCAAGGATGAGCCACTTGCTTAGGCTTGCGTTTTTTGTCATTGGTTGTTGAAAGTAAGTAGAAATTGGAAATTAATTGAAATAAAGAAATTGAAATAACGCATTGAAAATCAATGCAATGAATCTAAATTTCCTAATTTCTTAATATCAACTAATTTCAGCGAAGTACTTAAAAAGCGGTGTTTTGAAAACAAAAAGAAGGTGTTTTGAAATTGAATTTCGGCTTGAGCAAATCAGCAGTCGTCTTCGAGAGGAGGGGTTATCAAACCCCGTTGTTCTGGAACGCCGGGGTTTGATAACCCCTCCTCTCGAAGACGACTGCCATGAACTTAAAAAGCGTTCATCTATCAAAAGCATATCCAGCTCCGATTTCGGCGGCGAGGAATATGCCACTATTGTCTGCATCTTTAAGATTAACCTCGCTTAAAGTTCATCACGTAATCCGGCACGGGTATGCCCTTCACGCCCGTCTCGTCTGTCTCTGGCGCTTGGGGCACTTGCTTCAGCGGCAGCACGCCGGCCCATACTTCAAGCCCCATGTCCTCCGCATCGTCGCCGACGCCATGCGCCCGGAACTTGACCGACGATTCCTCCATCTGCACGGCAATGAACAGGGTCTTTTTCATGTCGCTCTTGCTGGGCTGCCGGGCGTCAGCCCAGCGGCCGGGGATGACGTGTTCCGTGAACCGCTCCGCCGCTAGCCAGCGCTCTTCGTCGCTCTCCACCAAGCGGGTTTTGCCGAAGGCAACCACCGAGCGGTAATTCATCGAATGGTTGAAAACGGAGCGGGCCAGCACCAGCCCGTCCAAGTGCGTGACGGCCACGCAAACCGGGATGCCCTTGGCCATTTCCATGAAAAAATGACTGCCCACCGAGCCGTGGAGGTACAGCGTTTCGTCCACCCGGCAATAGCCCGTGGGGATGATAAACGGCTGGTTGTCAATGGTAAAGGAAACATGGCAGACCAGCCCCTCGTCAAGGATGGCGTTGCGGGCGGCAGGATCGAAGTCGTAGCGCTTCGGGTAATAGCGGCTGCCTTGGGTGCGGGAAGACGTTTTTTTCATTGCGGAATTCGGATTGCGGATTGCGGATTGGAGGCACAGGAAAGCATTTATGCCCTACCCTGATTTAAGAAATTTAATGCCTTTTAATTAATAAAAAACGCCAATACAAAGCTTCTCATGCCAAGCGATAAGCCCATTCCATCGAAGTTGGAAAAGCATAAAAAATCATAAAACAGTTGCGTCTTTCAGTGTCAAAAAAAGTAATCAAATCCCCAATTTTCATTGAAGAAGCGGCAGATACCGCTCATTAATTACCCCAAAATGATGACGCTGATGGCCCACTAAAATGTATCCAACAGCCAACGCTGGCAGTTCGAACTTGAACATGATACCCGTCCGGCGCAGGGCTGCCTCATCGAAGGTGCTGAAAAGGGCGATGCTACATTGGCGCACGAGGCGGAGTTCCGCAATCACTTCTTCCAAAGAGCGGGAATTTGCGCCAGCGTTGAGCGCATAGATATTCTCGTCGAAGCCGGGCAAGGTTGGGGTATCGCCACGGCCCACGCTCAAGGCACGGTAGCAGAAAACCCGCTCACAGTCGGTGATGTGCTGGATGATGTCCCGCACGGTCCATTTGCCGGGGGCATAGACTTGGTCGCCGAGGCGGTGCAGGGCGTCCATGTTAAGCGCATCCAGCTCGGCGAGGCTCTGCTGGAGGGCCAGGTCAAGTTCGATGTCTTCCACCTTGTTGATATAGGTGTCGAAATAAGAAGGATTGCGAGGTATGTCGGATTTTTTCATCGTGTAATAGGTTAGTTTATTTTGCAAAAATAGCAGGATGGCGGACTATTGAAAGCGTCCGGTTTTTTAAAACTTGGTAGTCCGATTCACCGCACGGGCGAATAATCCGTTGGCCACATATAAATGGATTCGATGGAACTCGTGAGCGAACCGCCGCCCTTCACCTCCGAAGCCTTACGGGTGGCAATCCAGTCCGGGTCGTTCCTGAATTTATCGAAAGACGCCTTCGCTGCAGCGGGCGAGGCATGGGTCAGGAAATAATAGAGCGTATTGTCCGCTCCTTGGTCGGCGTCGGTGGGCGTCCAATAGATTTTATTGACCATGCCATAGCGGGCGAAGCGGTGGACGGTGAACGTCCTGAACCGTTCGAGCAAGTGGGTTAGGTTGTTGGGGGTGCAGTGATAAATCCGCAGCTCCCACATTCCACTGTTCAGGCTGGATTCAAAATTATTGGTGGAAAAGTCGGTTGTTTTCAGGAAAATGCTCTCGATACCTGCTATGATGTCGTTGCCGTTGGGCTCGCTTGCCTTCCAGACCCGCTGCCAGGTCGTGTCGGCAATGAAGGCTGCCCAAGAAGCCTTTGCCGCTTCCCGGCTTTTGTGCGAAAGCACATAGTAGAGCTTTTCGTCGGGGTTGTCGAGCGGCGTCCAATAGGCCACGTTGGTCATGCCGTGCTTCTCGAACAGCTTCATGGTATGGTCCCTGAAGCGGCGGTTGAGGTCGTTGAGCTTGCCGGGATGGCAGTCGTAGATGCGGAGTTCATAGACCCGATCATCCCCATTCTGGCCAAAGGCCAGGCTGGTGAAAAACAAGGCTATAATGAACGTCAATGTGGTGGTGCTGAATTTCATGTTTTGCTTTTTTGGCAAATGTAGCTTGAATATTGCCGAAGCACAGCATTGTTTTTAATGGCTAAATATTATTTTTTGCAACACCATATATAGCTCAGGTTGCAAATTTTGCTTTCAATTCATGTCATGGCAATTGGGCAAGGATTCTAAACCCAATATCATAGTTCGTATTGCCAGCATATTTTAGCGCATTGTAGAACATGAGCTTACTTATATCGTTGCCGACGCCTATGGTTATGATTTTTCCATCCATATTGGTATCTGAACGATTGTAGCCCCTCACCATATAATTATTGTTTTGATTGGTGTTATCTGGCCATTGAATTACATCAGATTTCACGGTATTCATATCCGAATCGCCGCCCCAGAATTGGACAATACCATCTTGGTTGGCATCACCACCCCACATCACTTTTGTGTTGCCAACTGTTTTTTGAGCATTGCTCCCATAAGTGGTCGCAGAAATTGAAGTAAAATCGAATGTGGAAGAATTGATAAAATTCCTGGTGACTGGTACCGGGTTAGCGGACATAACACTAAGGTGGTTGCGGTGTCGAACCAAGACATGATAGCTGCCCTCCTCGATATAGAACGGCACGGGATGAATGCCTTCCACGTCAACGATGTCGCCATCCCGCTGCAAAAATGCAGGCCTACCTCCCACGGTTTGGGTTGGGTCGGCAGCGTCCCTCAGTTCTAGGAACACCCAGTCAACAATGGCATCTGGCCCATCGGCAACCAACGCATCAGGAGGAGTCAGCTTCACCGCAGCGTTCACTAGCGGATATTTCAACGAGCCATCTGGCAGCACTTCATTAGTATAAGGTTCTTCCAATGGCAAAAGGCCCGTGGTTCTGAGGCTATCGTGCATCAAAGAGCTGCTGGCATCGAAAGGCCCCTGTAGGAAAACCTTTGCTGTAACGTACACAAAAGGCTGCGGGTCGAGGAAGTCTGGGACGCCATTGTAGTTGGCGTCGTCGTTGAACAAATCGCCGTCCCTGTTGGTGTCTTCCTCCTCGTTTAGCCATCCATCAAAATCGTAGTCTGCTATTGAAGTGCCCACGGGGTCATCGGCCCCGATGGTGGCAATGAGGGTGTCTCTTAGCTCGCCGTCATAGTCGGTTGGAACGCTGAAATAGATATTCCCCTTTCCTCGCAATAAGGAATTTTCTCCGATATGCAGGTCGGTCTCGGAAAGGTAGTCTGGCAGCAACGACACGGCACCGTATTCATGGCCACCTGATTTCGAAGGAATCTCATCAGTGGTAAATGCGATGTTCCCATCATAAGCTATCAAGCCTGTACCGAGTAAGTTATAGTAATTGTTGTTGCCACCTTGATAATTAGCATTATTTACAATAACTATTTCATTATAGAATGGACTTCCGCCAACAAAATTGTTATTGTACATATTCAAGAAACCGTTGGAGGATTGCGTATCGCCTGAAAAATTTAATCTAAAGCATAAATCTTCCGTCATATTGAACGAATTGTTGACAAATTCAAACCTGCCTCTTGCATTCACGATATGAACTGTGCCCCGCTTCGTGAAAAAATTATTGGTGAAAGTATATTCACATGGATGACAAGCAAAATAGCTACTTGCTGGACTATAGAAAATAGAATATTCCGCATCATGGAAATGGCTTGCATTAACGCTGATATTCAAGCCGTTGCTCATATTCTTCGCATTGTCCATCCTTATCGGATATTGCATGGACATAAATCGGCATCCATCAACCGTAATGTTTACGCTCCCTATTTCATCAATTAGCCTAATACCATTGGTACTGATGTTTTCAAATGAACAGTTGCGGAAATAAAAATCACCTTCCACATAATCGAATGGAATAAAATATCCCATCCCAGATAGGGTAATCGCATTATCAAAACCTGAAAAATAACAACTATCAATGGCCACATATTTGGCACCGGGCTTAATGTCTATACCAGCATCATATAGACTTTGGTCTTGATTGCCCAAAAAAGCACATTTTTTAAACGTTATATCATCGGAGCGGTCAATCAAAAGCCCTCCTTCCTCATAACTGTAATAGTCCTCTGGAAGGATGGTAAGGTTATAAAAGTGAATATGCTTTGATCCACTGATTTTGCGAATGTAAAGTTTTGCGCTACTTTGATTGCCATCCAAACTGGTGTAAGTAACGTCAAAATCGGATTGATTAACCAAGTTCAAGGGTGAGTTATACGTACCGGGAGCCATTAAAAGCGTCATGTCCCCAACGACTCCTCCTTTTTGGATGCTCTCTTGGAGTTTCAAAATATCAGGAATATCGAAGCCTGTGCCGCCGATTTTGTAAGTCCCCGCCATGCCAATGGGGTATTCTTTTGACTGCGTGTTGTTCGACATAAAAACATCGGATTGGCTGGCAGGCAGGTTGGCCTTGGCCACCAAGTTTAACAAAAGCCCCCTTGGTATCACCAGCGGGGTACTAAAAGTGTAAATAAGCGTATCATAAGGCTGAAGTACGCCCGTCCATTGCTCGGTCACCTCCGGCTTGTAGTCAATTTTATAAGAAAAATTAATGGTGCTCAATACTGTGGGGCGTTGGTTGATAACCTTGTAGGTTATCTGATTACTGCCTACAACCAACTTGCTGGTCAATATCGTTTCGAGGTTGAGGTCGTATGACAATACTGTATTACCATATTCGTAAGCCCCCACATCCACAAAATCAGTCGGCCTTGGGTTCCCCTCCAAATCATGGGGGACTTCTGGTAGCGCAGGCACGGCGTTTAGCAACAGCGGCGAGGTTTCGTTGATGTGAAGGTCGGTAAGACCAAGGTAGTTGATGTCGGCATGGAAGGAACTTTGGTCGTAGCCGGAAAAGTTTTGGTATTCGGAAAAACCAACCTGCACGTAATTATTTATATTGTACATGTAATTCTTGCCATTGTACGCATTGTGCTCCATGACCAAATTGGTGTTTTGGTGTAGGTTGAGCACCCGATTGGAGCCGGGGTCGTTGTTGGTCTTGAAGGCATTGTTTTTCACCGTGACGTTTTGGCTGCCGAAAACTGCCAAGGCACCACCTCGGATATCAGTGCTCAGTGGGGCATACTTGTCATAATAAACAGAATTATGGTAAACTTTGGTATTGTGGCACGTTTGCAGCAATATGCCGTGACCATAGCCGCCCAAATCCCCACCTAAAGCATTGTTTGCTATCATATCATAGCCCCCTGTTGAAACGCCTGTGCAATTGGTCAAGTGGAAGCCAAATACGTTTTTGGAAGATTTGTTGGAAACGATATGGAACCCAGTCACTTGCGAAATACTAAGCGGTTGCCCACTATCGAAAATATTGTCTTTAAATTTAAGATAGGAACCATTTTCCAATACGAACACTGCGTGCTGTAGGTTGTGTTCGACAAATTCGATGGTATCCACATTGGTAAGGTCAAACCTGAACCTTGACCACTCGTTCTTCCTTATGTGAACTTTCTTGCAGTTGTAAATATCCAATGAGAATAGTGCCTGGACGGGCAAGTTGATGGTCGGAACGCCATTGGTTATTGTGTTTTCCACAAATTGCAGGTTCGATGAATTATAGGCCAGAATGGGCCTGAAGGCATGGTCTTGGGCAGTAGGCGATATCAGGTCATCGAAATAGCAATTTTGCACCAAAACCTGATTGGAAGCATTAATTCTCAAGGCTGCAATAGTGTCAGGAGATGGGACGTGCGTACCATACATGCTACAATTTTGGATGCTGACGCCATTGCTCTGCACTATACTCAAGCTCTGCCCATGATGGTAATACGCATCGAAACTCAAATTCTTAAACGTCAGGTCTTTGAGCTTTGTAACGCTTGCCCCCCAATTGAGAATGGTATTGCCCTGGTTCCCGCTGGCCGACTCCACCACCAAAGCATGGCCGTTGGTAGGTATATCGTTGAGTATCATGCGAGCAGCAAAGGGGCCTTCGTTCACCTTGATGGTCACGTCCCCCAGATACCCACATTGGATGCGGTTGTTGAAATCAGTCATCGTCTCAAAACTGGCTCCAGCCCCGCCAAGGGTATAACTGCCGCCTTGCAACGGCGCATACAGCACTATTAGGCTATCTTTGAAGGTAAATGCTGAATGCCCCAACCCGTTAGTAGCAGTAAATGTGACCGAATAATGGCCGGGGTTAGCATAGGTGTGCGTTGGGTTTTCTTCGGTAGATAGTGCCCCATCCCCAAAATCCCAAACCCAAGAAACCGTCGGCTCGCCAATGGACTGGTTGGTGAACTGATACAAGTTGCCGGGTGTGCAATAGCTCTGCGTAGTAGCTGTGAATTCGGGCGAAAAATTGGGCCTCCCCCTGAAGACGCCAATCCAGCCACTATTGCTACCGCCAGACCCCGGGCTGTCATAAGTGCCACTTCCCAACAGAAAATCGCCAAAGCCGTCGCCGTTCATATCCTTTGAATACCTGAGGTTGACTTGGTTATTGGCCACCATCGTAAACTGGTAGTAAGGCGTGCTGTTCACCCCCATCGAACTACCCCTTAAAACATAGAGTTTGTCCGTATCCGTATAGGCCAAATCGTCAAAGCCGTCATTGTCATAATCACCTATCCCCTCCACGTTGGTACCAAAGTCATACGATGCGGTGTTCAAAGGGTGAATCTCTGTTTCACCAGGGCTTTGCCCACCATAATAAACAGTGATAATTCCTTTCGGCCCTACCGAACTGTAATAACTAGGTGAGGAAACAAAAAAATCATCGTTGCCGTCGCCGTTCAAATCACCCGCTGGGCCAAATGCTTGCCCAAAACCTTCGGAAGCATTGCCGGAGGCCATGTAATAAATAGCGTCGGTCAGTAGTCCGTCGGCGCTGCCACGATATACCATGAAATCAATGCTCTCAAAAACCGTGGAGTGGACGGACATGATAATGTCGCCGAAGCCGTCCCCGTCAAAATCCCCAATATGGCTGACCGATTTGCCAACCTGAATGCCACCAAAGCCCATCACAATGGAGTCGTAATTCATCAAGTCCAAGCCCGTGGCGTTGCCATAAAAGCAATAAACACGGCCTTTGTTGAATGCATTTTGAGCATTAGGCGCACTGATGACGAGGTCATCAAACCCATCGTTGTTGAGGTCGCCGCCGCCATCGAAGCTGGTGCCAAAACCGCCTTGCGCCGCAAAATTGGTGAAGCTGGCGCTGATGGCTGTGGGCGTGGGCGCTTGACCGTAGGTGATTTCAATTTTCCCCTTGTTGCTGGAAGCACTCGGCGTAGAGAACAGCAAATCGTCGAAATTGTCGCCGTTATAGTCGCCGATGCGGCCTTTTAAGGTGTAGTTGCTCAAGTTGGAAGCACTCCAAAGCGACGGGCTGGAGACGAAGGTACCATCGGGTGCGCCTGCTTTCATCCTAAACTTATAGACGCCACCAGTGAAGCGTTCATAGCTCAAAAGGTCATAATAACCATCGCCATTGAAGTCCAGTGTCCTGAACTCGCTGTCTCCGAGAGAGGCATTGATATTGCCGCCCGTCAGCTCCAAAGATGGGCCGATGGTGATTTGAGCGTAGGAAATTGACCAAAATGAGAGGAGGAAGGCCAGTGTTTGTGCAGTTCTTGTACAACTATTCATAGGGAAAGTGTGACAGGGGCGGCGTAAACTGTGCAAGATTTGTACCACCTTGAAACATGCACACTCAACCATCACAACATTGGCTCACCGCCTTACTGCATAAAACAGCTCATCCAAAAACTCCCCATGCTTGAACAGCGTCTTCTCAAACCTCGCCTCGAACTGGAAGCCCGCCTTTTCGAGCACCCGTTGCGAAGCAATATTCGTCTCGAAGGGCCGGGCGAACACCCTCGATATGTCATAGTTTTCAAAAGCAAAATCCACCATTTGGCGAACGGCACGGGTCACGATGCCTTGCCCCCAGAACGGCTCTGCCAGCCAGTAACCCAACTCGGCATTCTTGCATTGGATATCGCCCTGCGGGTGGATGCCGATGCCGCCGACTGCCTCGCCGTCCACTTCGATGGCGAAGATGTGAATGGGGTCGTCCTTTGTTGCGAAAGCAATAAAGTTCCTACCGGACTCCTCGGTGTAGGGGTGCGGAAAGGCATTGGTCAAGTTCTTGGCGATATTGGGGTTGTCGGCGTACTTGACGAGACTGTGCAGGTCGGCCTCGTTCCAAGGCCTTAGGTTGAAATCCATGTGCGATATTTTTAAGTAAAGAAACTTCACTGCAAAGGAAATCATTCCGACGAGGCTGCAAAAAATCGTTGCGGAGCAAATTTTATTACCCATTCTGAGCCTACTTGACAAAAGTCACTCCCAACCCTGCTTTAAGTCAACCGCCAAACTTTGGCGACAAAATAGCTTGCACCCGATTTCACAATGCAAATAAAACTAACCATGCAAGCAACAACTCCGCAGTCACTATTCACCGAAGCCGACCAACTTCTGATGGTCGCCGATGAGGAAATCAACCGGGCTCAAGAGGATGCCGTGACGCACCTCATCTGCCACAACTCCCGCCAATCCATCGCCAACTACCTCGCAGGGTATTTGATAGAAAAAGGCCAACATGTGCCCTACCCTGCCACGTTGGATGGGCTACTGGAAAGATGCAAGGCCATTGATGGCCGATTTTCGGAAATTGATTTCTCGCCTGTCCAGTGCCGCTTCGACAAAGACGTGACTAAAGAGTATTGTCTCGACTTCGAGGAGGTTGGCCAGTGCTTCCGAATCGCACAGCAAACACAAGCACTGGTGAAGTCTTCGTAGCAAACCAACTTTCAACCTCCATATCGGCCTTGGCTGATGACTTGTCAGGGCCGATTTTTTACGCCAATAAGTTTCCAAGATAATAGATGATAGACTTTAGATAATAGATTGAAATCCAGCCCTTTATCTAATGTCTATTGTCTAAAATCTAAGGTCTAAATACAAGTTGTCATGTTCAACTTAACTTTCAAAAAAGAAGCAAAGAAGGAATTCAAGTACCCGGGCGTGCGGGTGGCCATGGATGGCAACACCGCCGCCATCATGTGCGAGCGGGAAAGCTCCGACGCAGCGGGTGCCTACCCCATCACGCCCTCCACGCAGATGGGTGAATACTGGGCAGAGGAAGCCGCCAAGGGGCACCTCAACATCTCTGACCGACCACTCATTTTCATAGAACCAGAAGGCGAACACGCAGCGGCAGCAGTGACCGCAGGTCTGTCCATGACGGGCCTTCGGGCGTCCAATTTTTCCTCCGGGCAGGGCATCGCCTATATGCACGAGTCGCTGTACGCTGCCGTCGGCAAAAGGCTGACCTACGTGCTCAACATCGGCGCAAGGGCCATCACCAAGAGCACGCTGAACGTCCACGCTGGCCACGACGACTACCACTGCATTGACGATACGGGCTTCTTCCAGCTCTTTGCCAACAAGGCGCAGCACGTGGCCGACCTTAACATCATCTCCCACCGCATCGCCGAGCTGGCGCTGACACCGGGGGTCATTGCGCAGGACGGTTTTTTGACCACGCACTTGATTGAAACGCTGCTGCTGCCTGAGCGGGAACTGATCCGGGAATTCCTTGGCCGCCCCGACGACATCATCGAAACGCCGACCCCGGCGCAGCGCATCATCTATGGCGACACCCGCCGCCGCATCCCCGAAATTTGGGACGTGGACAACCCCATGATGGCCGGCATCGTGCAGAACCAAGACTCGTATATGCAGAGCGTTGCTGCGCAACGGCCTTATTTCTTTGACCATATAAAAGAGCTGACCGACCAGGCTTTCGAGGAGTTTTACCAACTCACCGGGCGGCGCTACGAACGGGTCATGACCTACCGTGCCGACGACGCCGACTACCTCATCCTCGGCCAGGGCAGCGTGATTCCATACGCACAGGTCGTGGTGGACTACCTTCGGAAAACGAGGGGCATCAAGGTCGGCGTGGTGGATTTGGTCATGTTCCGCCCCTTCCCCGGCGACCTGCTGGGCAAGGTGCTGAAGGGCAAAAAAGGCGTCACCATCCTCGAAAGGCTCGACCAGCCGCTGGCCGCCGACCCGCCCATTGCAAGGGAAACACGCACTGTGCTGAGCAAATGCCTAGAAAACGGGGTCAGCAAAAAACACACACCCTACCCCGAACTCGCCAGCTACAATGCCTCCGACATGCCCGCCCTGTATTCGGGCAGCTTCGGCATGGGCAGCCGTGACCTTCAGCCTGAGGGCATCATCGGGGCCGTAGAGAACATGTTGCCGGACGGAAAACACAAGAAACTTTTCTACCTCTCCATTGACTTCATCCGTGATGCGCCAAACTCGCCCAAGCAAAGGGGCTATCAGGAGACCATCCAAGATGCCTATCCAAACATCAAGGACCTCTCGGTGCGAGGCTCGGAGAACCCGAACCTGATGCCGGAGGGTGCCATCACCGTCCGCTTCCACTCCGTGGGAGGCTGGGGTGCCGTGACGACCGGTAAGAACCTCGCCATGACGCTGTACGACCTGCTCGGCTACGACATCAAGGCGAACCCGAAATATGGCTCAGAGAAAAAAGGCCAGCCGACCACCTACTACCTTGCAGCAGCACCAGAGCCTATCCGCATCAACTGCGAATACTTCTTCGTGGACGTGGTGCTCTCGCCCGACCCCAATGTTTTCAAGCATACAAACGCCTTGGCGGGCTTGAAAAAAGGCGGCGTTTTCATCATCCAAAGTGAAAAAACGAAGCCGGAAGAGGTCTGGGCCGACATTCCAAAGCCCTACCAACGGGTCATCATTGACAACGACATCCGCATTTTTTACATAGATGGTTTCAAAATCGCAAGGGAGGAAGCCACCGACCCAGAACTGCAACTCAGGATGCAGGGCATTGCCTTCCAGGGTGCGTTTTTCGAGGCTTCACCATTGATGGAAAAAGCGGGTTTGACGCACGAAACCTTGCTGAAAGCCATCGAAGAACAGCTGCTCCACAAATTCGGCGGCAAGGGCCAGCGGGTGGTGGACGACAATATGCGGGTGGTGCGCCGTGGCTTCGACGAAGTGTACGAAATTAAGCAAAAAGTATTGAGCGAAGCGCCAGAAAAAGCCACTGGCGAAGCGGCTTTGGCCATTCCTTCCATGCTGAAAAGCCTGCCCGTAAGCCAGTCTGGCCTGAGCGACATCCACCGCTTCTGGGAGCAAACGGGCAATTTCTACCAGCGGGGCATGGGCAACGACAATATCACCGACCCCTTCATCGGGCTGAGCGTCATGCCTGCCGTTACCTCCCTTTTCCGGGACATGACGGGCATCCGTTTCAACCACCCCGAATGGATTCCGAACAACTGCACGGCCTGCGGCAACTGCTACACGGCCTGCCCCGATACGGCCATCCCCGGCCTCGTCAGCGACCTGTCCGACGTGCTGGACACGGTGGTGAAACGGGTGAAAAAGCACCACGGCAACCTGGAATACCTGCCCAAGGCCGTGCGCCAGATGGAAGGTAAAATCCGTGGCCTTTTCAACGAAAACCGAAACACCGGCGCTACTGTCCACGACCTCATCCTCGACGCTGTGGACATCACGGTGAAGGAAAGCGGCAATACCAACGGCCTAGCACAGGAAATGGGCTGGTTCAAGGATGAACTGGGCGATTTCAAATTCGCCCTCACCCGCCCCTACTTCGATGTGTTGGAGAAAAATCAGCCGAACAGCGGCGGCCTTTTCAGCATCACCATCAACCCCGTTACCTGCAAGGGCTGCATGGAATGCGTGGAAGTCTGCAACGACGATGCACTGCGGTCCGTTAAGCAAACCGAGTCTTCCGTGGCCAATCTGCGCAAGGAATGGGAATTCTGGACCGACCTGCCGAATACTCCCGCCAAGTTCAACCGCATTGACAGCCTGGAGGAAAAAATCGGGCCGTTGGAGACCATCTTACTCAACAAAGACGCCTACCAGCTTTTCGCCTCCGGCGACGGTGCTTGCTTGGGTTGTTCCGAAAAATCGGTCATCCACCTCTTCACGGCTACCGTGGAATCGCTGATGCAGCCCCGCATCAAAAAACACTTGGCCTACCTGGATGAGTTGATTGGCAATTTGGAAAAAAACATCCAGATGAAGCTCATCAGCACCGTGGACGTGACCGACACGGAGATGCTGACGAAAATCGTTGCTGAAAACAAAGACCACGACCTCACCATGACCGACATCAGCCGCAAGCTGCAAAAGGCGCACGCAGCGAGCCAATTAACCAGGACTGGCTGCGGGACGTGGCCCAGTTGTTGGCGAAGCTGAAAAACTCCGCTGGAAATATACGAACGGCACCACGGGCCAAGGCCGCTCCAGCATGGGCATGTGCAACGCCACGGGCTGTACCTCGGTTTGGGGCAGCACCTGGCCGTACAACCCGTACCCATTCCCTTGGACGAACCACTTGTTCCAGGACTCGCCTTCCGTTGCAATGGGCATCTTCGAGGGCCACATGGCCAAGATGGCCGACGGTTTCCGAACCATCCGCAAAGCGGAAATGATGCTGAAAGGCACCTATAAACCGGAAGACCACGACGATTTCTTCACCTACTTCCACTGGGGTCAGTTCACCGACGAAGAGTGGCTGCTCTGCCCACCCGTGGTGGCAGTCGGCGGCGACGGTGCGATGTACGACATCGGCTTCCAGAACCTGTCGAGGATGATGGCCTCCGGCAAGCCCATCAAGGTCATCATCGTGGACACACAGGTTTACTCGAACACGGGCGGCCAGGCATGTACCTCCGGCTTTATCGGGCAAGTGTCCGACATGGCGCAGTACGGCAAGGTATGGCAGGGCAAATCGGAGCCAAGGAAGGAAATCGGCCTCATTGCGATGGCGCACCGCAATACTTATGTCATGCAGGCCACCCTGGCAAATACCAGCCAGATGATTGAGGGCTTTATTGATGGCCTGATGGCAAGGCGGCCAGCACTGTTCAACCTATACACCACCTGCCAACCAGAGCACGGTGTCGGCGACGACCTCGGCGTACACCAAGCCAAGCTGGCCGTGGAATCAAGGGCCTATCCGCTCTTCCGATACAACCCCGATAACGGGGTAAAAGCCGAAGAAGCCTTCGACCTGAGCGGCAACCCGGACATTGACAAAATCTGGCCGACCTACCAACTGAAATACTTGGAAAACGGCCACGAAAAGTTCATGGAACTGCCAATGACCTTCGCCGATTTCGCACTGACGGAGGCGAGGTTCCGCAAGCATTTCCGCAAAGTGCCCCGTGATGCCTGGAACGAGAACATGGTGCCTTTGGCCGAGTTCCTCGAAATGGCCGAAGGCGAGCGGGAGGACAAGTTCCCATTCATTTGGGCCGTTGACCGCAAGCAGCAACTGAGCCGGGTACTTGTGGCCAAGAAGATTGTCGAAAGCTGCGAGGAGCGCCGCAATTTCTGGATCATGCTGCGGGCCTTGGCAGGCATCAAGCCGGAGCAGCCGAAGCAAGAAGACATCGAGTCGAAAATCCGTGCAGAGGTAGTCAATAAGATTGCCCAGGGCCTGATGAAAATGGCCACTGGCGAAAGCGGAGGCCTCATCGAAATGGCAATGGCAGCAGCCCCCTCCGCCACCGCAGGAGCCGTACCCGCCCCATCCAACGGCGAGTACATGGCCCCTTGGCTGGAAACGGAGAACTGCACTTCCTGCGACGAATGCACCAAGCTGAACTCGAAGATTTTCGCCTACAACAACGACAAGAAAGCATACATCAAAGACCCCTTCGGCGGGCCTTACTCCGACCTCGTAAAGGCAGCAGAAAAATGCACCGCACAGGTCATCCACCCCGGCCTCCCAAAGGACAAGTCGGAGAAGGATGCAGAGAAGTGGATTAAACGGGGGGAGAAATTCAATTGAAATGATAAATGATGAATGATAAATGATGAATGCCCCCCGATTCATCATTCATCATTTATCATTCATCATTAAAAAAATGGGCTTTTTCAACTTAAATAAAAACACCTTCAAGCACGGCGTACACCCGCCGGAGCACAAGGACGAGACGAACAAGCTGCCCATCCGGCAGTTTGCGTTCTCGCCGCTCGTCATCTTGCCGATGGCGCAGCACTTGGGTGCCCCGTCCGTGCCAGTGGTGCGGGAAGGGCAGGAGGTGATGCGTGGGCAACTGTTGGCGAAAGCGGGCGGGTACATGTCCGTGCCGCTCCATGCGCCCGTGTCGGGAACGGTTCGGAAGATAGCCAACGTGCCGACCATTTCCGGCAAAATGGCGCAGGGGATTTACCTGCAAGCGTTCCCCTTCTCCGGGCAGGAGGTAGTGGAAGGTAAGCCCATTGATTGGCAGGCGGCCAGTCGGGAAGAAATCCTGCAAGGGATACAGGACGCTGGCATCGTCGGCCTCGGCGGGGCGGCCTTCCCGACGCACGTGAAGTTGAAAATTCCCGATGGAAAACATTGTGACGAACTGATAATCAACGGAATAGAATGCGAGCCTTACCTGACCACCGACCACCGGGTGATGCTCGAACAAAGCGATGATATTTTCACGGGAATCCGCTATTTGCTGAAAGCAACGGGTGCGCCCAAATGCGTCATTGGCATCGAAGCCAATAAACAGGACGCCGCCGACCACTTGGCAAGTAAGATTCCACCGGGGATGCCCGTCAGCGTGCAGGTAGTCCCTGTAAAGTACCCCCAAGGAGCCGAAAAAATGCTGATTACCTCCCTGATGGGCCGGGAAGTTCCTTCGGGTGGCCTGCCCATCGAGGTAGGGGCCGTTGTGGTCAACGTGGCCACCACCGCCGAAATCGGGCGGTTGCTGCCGCATGGCCGGGGTATTCAGGAGCGGGTCGTCACCATCACCGGGCCGGGCGTGCAGAAGAAGGGGAACTACCTGATTCCCATTGGCACCCCGCTCCGCTACGTGCTGGAGCAGGTCGGTGCCGACGAGAATATCAGCGAGGTGTATATGGGCGGCCCGATGATGGGCGTGGCAGTGTCGAACCTCGATATTTCCATCACGAAGGGCACATCGGGCATCGTTGTTTTCAAGGAAAACGACATCAAACGGCCCGACAAGGTCTATCCCTGCATCAAGTGCGGGGCCTGCGTGGATGCCTGCCCCATTTCATTGAACCCCAGCAAATTGGGCCTGTTGGCCAAGTTTGAGGCTTACGATGAAATGGCGACGAATTACAACCTGATGGACTGCTTCGAGTGCGGCTCGTGCTCGTACGTGTGCCCATCGCATATCCCGCTGGTACAGTATTTCAGGTCGTCGAAAAGCATTGTGCGCAAGCGCAATGCAGCGGCGAAAGCGGCTGGGCAATCGTAAATCCAAAATCGTAAATCGTAAATGCACTCGTGTTCAAAAAAACGCTAAATATCAGCACTTCACCGCACCTTGTTAGAGGCTTAGGCACCAACGACATCATGCGGAACGTGGTCTGGGCAATGCTGCCCACGGCGCTGTATGCCGTGTATGCGTTCGGCCTGAGCGCCTTGCTGATGCTGGTGACGAGCACGGCGGCCTGCGTGCTGACGGAGCATTTTCTGGCAAAAAAATCCAACCAGCCGAGCACCATTTCCGATTGGTCGGCGGTGATAACGGGCCTGTTGTTGGGTCTCACACTCCCGCCCAACTTCCCGCTGTGGATGGCTTTTCTGGGTGGCATCGTTTCCATCGCCCTCGGCAAATTCGTTTTGGTGGCTTGGGCTACAACGTATTCAACCCCGCCTTGGTGGGCCGAGCGTTTTTACAGGCAGCTTTCCCGGTGGCCATCACCACTTGGTTCCCGGTGTTCAGCCCCGACCGCTTTTCATCGGTTTCGGTGGCGACCTTCACAATGCCGTTCATGAAACCCGCCACGGACGGCTTCACGGGGGCGACGCCGCTGTCGGCTTTCAAGTTTGACCATGTTTCCACGGGCACTTACGATTTGGCGATGGGTTTCATCACGGGCAGCACAGGAGAGACTTGCGCCGTGCTCATCATTTTGGGCGGCATCTACCTCGCTGTGCGCAAGATGATGAATTGGCACATCCCCGCTTCCATATTGGCGACGGTATATGTGCTGACGGCCATCCTGCATTTTTCCAACCCCGAAAAATACCCGACGCCGGAATTCATGGTCTTCTCCGGCGGCTTGATGCTCGGTGCGGTCTTCATGGCCACGGACATGGTGGGCTCGCCCATCACCACCGCAGGCGTCTGGATTTACGGGGCGCTCATCGGTAGCTTGGTCGTGGTGATTCGGATTTGGGGTGGCCTGCCTGAAGGCGTGATGTATGCGATTTTGTTGGCAAATGCGGTTTCCCCGCACCTGGACAACCTGATTAGGCCGAGGGTATATGGAACAAAAAAAATAGACATTAGACATTAGACTTTAGACATTAGACATTAGATTGTTAGACAAGAACTTATCTAAAGTCTATTGTCTAAAATCTAAATTCTCAATAGACATGAGCGAAGCGCAAAAAAATACAACCGGAGCGGCCAGCAGCAGCAAGATGCTGGTGACGATGGTGGGCATCGGGTCCATCTGCGCCCTGCTGATTGTGCTGTCGTTCCAAGGCACCCTACCCCGCATCGAGCAGTTGAGGGCGGAGGCACTGGAGAAGGCCATTTTCAGGGTCGTGCCGGGCGTGGAAACGAAGCGAACCTACCAACTGGAGGGCGGGCAACTGAAGGAAGTGACGGGCAAAGTGAAAGACGCCAGGCTGGTTTATGCAGGCTACGGCAAAGGACGGCAAGCTCGTCGGGCTCGCCATTGAAGCCAACAGCATGGGCTTCGCTGACGTGATTAAGGTCATTTATGGCTACGACCCGCACCGAGAGAAAGTCGTTGGGTTCTATGTCCTAGAAAGCAAGGAGACGCCGGGCTTAGGCGATTTAATCGAAAAAGACGCTGATTTCCTCGCCAATTTCGATTCGTTGGATGTGGCACTTTCCGAGGATAAAAACAGCGTAAAAAACCCTGTTGTCACCGTAAAACATGGCCAAAAAAAGAACGCCTACGAGGTGGACGGCATCACGGGTGCTACCATTTCATCGAGGGCTATCGGCAAGGCATTAAATACAAGCACGAACGAGATACTGCCGCTGCTCTACAAGAACAGGGCATTTTTTGAGGAAAAATCGCAGCAATGAGCATTCAGACAAAGAACAAGGCCAATGATGGGTTTTGGGCCAAGCTGGCCAACAGCCCCTCCACCGACGAGTACATCAAGGGCTTGTGGCGTGAGAACCCCGTGTTCGTGCAAGTGCTCGGCATGTGCCCCACATTGGCCGTATCCAACACCGCCATGAACGGGCTGGCGATGGGCCTTGCCACCACTTTCGTGCTGCTCATGTCGAACATCCTGATTGCTTCGCTGCGAAATGTGATACCGAAGCAGGTGCGCATTGCCTCGTACCTGCTCATCATCGCCACTTTCGTGACGATGGTTGACTACGCCATCCAAGCCATTAGCGTGGAGCTGTCGAAAGCGCTGGGTGCCTTCATTGCGCTCATCGTGGTGAACTGTCAGATACTGGGCCGGGCAGAAGCCTTTGCCTCGAAAAACACGGTCTGGAAATCCATATTGGATGCCCTCGGCATGGGTTCGGGCTTCATTATCGCATTGCTTTGCCTCGGCAGTGTGCGGGAGCTTTTGGGTAGTGGCAGCATCTTCGGCATCCCAGTTTTCCCGGACAGTTTCCAAGAATGGGTCATCATGATTTTGCCGCCAGGCGGCTTCTTCACCTTGGCCTTATGGTTGATGATATTTAATGCCAGAAAACAAAGAAAAACGGTTTGAAAGGTTTCAGGAGTTTCAGGTTTCACGGCAGCATCGACAGCCCCCCCTGAAACTTGAAACCTGAAACCCACAAACCAATAGCTCAACGTCATGAACCAGGAATCACTTTGGTCCATCTTCATCAATGCGAGCTTGATAAACAACTTCGTATTGGCGTATTTTCTGGGCATTTGCCCCTTTTTGGGCGTGTCCGGCAAGATGGAAACCGCTAGCAAGATGGGCGGGGCGGTGACCTTCGTTATGCTCATCAGTTCCGTCTGCGCTTATGGTCTTCATGCTTTATTGGAAGCAGTAGGCGCACCTTATCTGCAGCTCATCAGCTATATCGTAGTGATTGCCAGTACGGTGCAGTTGGTGGAGATGTTCATCAAAAAAGTAAGCCCTGCATTGTTCAGGGCTTTGGGTATATTTCTGCCCTTGATTACAACAAACTGTGCCATACTGGGCATGGCACTTTTCCAGACCAACAAGGGCTACGGCTTTTTTCAAAGCGTGGTGTATGCTTTGGGGGCAGGCGTCGGCTTCACCCTGGCACTGGTACTGATGGCGGGCGTGCGGGAGCACCTGAATTTGGCGGAGCCACCCAACGTCGTGAAAGGCACCGTGCTCACGCTGATGATTGCGGGCATTTTGGCACTGTCGTTCATGGGGTTTGCGGGGCTGGGGAGTAATTGAAACTGGATGCTGGATGGCTGCCCTGCAATCTAAAATCTGAAATCTGACGTCTTATATCTTAAATCAAAATCAGAATGCTAAAATCACTCTTCATCGCAATCGGGGGCATCGTCGGGCTGATGCTGGTCTGGGTGGCCGTGCAGGCGCTTTGGCGCAAGACCTTTTCCGAGGACTACACGACCGATGAAGACGTACTGGCGGGTCGGCGAAGCTGCGGCAATTGCGGCTGCACGTCGGTTTGCAAGACCAAGGGAACCAGGCTTTCAACGAATTGAAAAGAACAGTTTGAAGCGTTCGATGAGTTTGAATAGTTTGAGTTGCAACTCAACAAATCAAACCCATCCAACAAATCAAAACCATCAAACGAATTTAAAATGGCATACTTAGCAGACTTCGATGTCCAACACCAATACCAAGCGACGGTGAAAAAAACGGAGCGAATGACCCCGGCTGGCACGGACGAGATTCGGGAAATCGTGCTGGAAGTGCAGCCCGGCTTTGAATGCAAGGTGGACCAGAGCTTTGGCGTATTGGTAAAAGCCAACGGCGAATTTGGCAACAAATACCACCACCGCCTGTACAGCGTGGCCGACCTGCCCGGGCAAGAAAACGGCAAGCCGCTCATCACCATGCTCGTGAAGCGCTGCTCCTATGTGGACGATTTCAGCGGGGAGCACTATCCTGGCGTTGCCTCCAACTACCTTTGCGACCGTAGGGTAGGCGATGAAATCACCCTCACCGGGCCGCACAAACTGCCGTTCACCGTTCCGGACGACCACCATGCCAACCTCATCCTCGTCGGCATGGGCACTGGTATTGCGCCGTTCCGGGCATTCATCAAGCACATCTACAAGCACGTGCCTGACTGGCGAGGCAAAATCCGCCTGTTCTACGGTGCCCGCAGCGGCCTTGAACTGCTCTACCTCAACGACAAGGTGGGCGACATGACCAACTACTACGACCGGGGCACTTTCGAGGCATTCCGTGCGCTCAGCCCCCGCCCACACATGAACGACCCGATTGCATTGGACGTGGCCATGGAGGAGCGAGCCACTGAAATCATTGAAATGCTGAAACAGACCAATACCTATATCTACGTCGCTGGCTATGAAAAAATCAAGGCCAAGCTCGACAAGGCATTTGCCAACATCCTCGGCTCCAAGCAGCTATGGGAAACCCGCAAGGCGGAGCTGATGGCAGGCGGGAAATGGGCGGAGGTTATTTATTGAAGGGGACAGGTAATTGAATATGAGTGGAATTTGATTCAAGACATAAGATATTAGATTTAAGATATTAGATTGGAAGTGCCGTGGTTGCTGCAATCTTAAATCTTATATCGTACATCTTATATCTTAAATCAAATTCCACCGAATTATGTGTACCCAACCAACATAAAAATGTCGGTTCTAATATCCTTAATAGCATTGGGCGGTTTGACGCTTTTGTTGGCGGTGCTGATCATCTGGGCCAACAAGAAGCTGTACGTCTTTGAAGACCCACGGATTGACGCCGTGGACGAGATGCTGCCCCATGCCAACTGTGGTGCCTGCGGCTTCCCCGGTTGCCGTCCGTTTGCGGAGGCACTGGTGAGCGGCAAGGCGCTGCCCGGCAAGTGCAGCGTGAGCACGGACGAGGGCCGGGCACAGATAGCCAACTACCTCGGCGTGGACGTTGGGGCAGAGGAAAAATGGGTGGCTAGGCTGGCTTGCGCTGGCGGCACCAATGTGGCCCTGAACCGGGCTAGGTACAACGGCGTGAAGACCTGCCAAGCTGCCTCATTGGTTTCAGGTGGTGGCAAGGGCTGCTTTTGGGGATGCCTCGGCCACGGCGATTGCGAGGCAGTCTGCGATTTCGATGCCATCACCCTGAATGCCTTTTCGCTGCCCGTGGTGGACGTGACCAAATGCACGGCCTGCGGCGATTGCGTGGAGGTCTGTCCCAAGGACTTGTTTTCCCTCCATCCCATCAGCCACCGCCTGTGGGTCAACTGCAAAAACCTGGAGCACGGCGACGAAGTGCTGGAAGACTGCCAAGTGGGCTGCACGGCCTGCGGCAAATGCGCCATGGATGCCCCCGGCAACCTCATTTCGATGATAAACAACCTGCCCGTCGTCAACTACTCCCTGAACCACAACACGCAGGTGCCCATCCAGCGCTGCCCGACCGGGGCCATTGTTTGGTTGGACGACAAACAGGGTGCTGTGAAGGGCAAAGAGAGCAAGAAGATAGTTCGGAAGGGCGAGCGGCATGAAGGGTTTTCATGAAGGGCCGTTTTGAACAATAATAAAATTGGAACAATAGACTTTATTCGGATATTAGAAATTAAGAAATTGGATTCCCAATTTCCCAATAATATTTAATGTATAGCTCACGTTGCCAAGTTTTGGGCATGGCCCCAATGTAGGCGGTTCGCAGTATAAAAATCAATTTATTTATTGATAAAAATCAAGCTATACGGTTAGCTTTAAATGATAATTTTACAAGGTTTAAACACCTTAACCCTTGGTTTTAAATGCCTAAAAATTTAAAAGCCATGGTTCGCATTCTATTCACCATTCTCCTTCTCCTACACGGCCTCATCCATTTGTTGGGCTTCGCAAAAGCCTTTAAATTCGCTGAAATCAGCCAATTGACGCAAGCCATTTCCAAGCCCACAGGAGCGTTTTGGGGGTTGGCGGCCTTGCTTTTTACCATCGGCTCCATCTTGTTCGTGTTAAAAAAAGATAGCTGGTGGATATGGGCCATCCCAGCTTTATTGATTTCACAAATATTGATTTTCGGGAGTTGGCAGGATGCCAAGTTTGGCACCATTGCCAATATCTTGGTATTGATTGGGGCAATCATTGGGTTTGGCACTACCCATTATTTTAACACCTATCAAAATGAAGTAAAATCGGGCTTGGAACGCACCACTTCCATCGCAGAAGCCTTGGTGACCGAAGCCGACCTGCAACGGCTTCCTCTGCCCGTACAAAACTACTTGCGCTATGTTGACGCAGTTGGCAAGCCAAAAGTGCAAAATTTCAAAGTGGAATTTGACGGCAAAATACGGAAAAATGAGCAGTCGGAGTGGATGCCCTTCACCTCGGAACAGTACAATTTCATGGACGTGCCTACCCGCCTGTTCTTCATGAAGGCAAAAATGAAGGGCCTACCCATTGCGGGTTTCCACGCCTTTAAAAACGGCGAGGCGTTCATGGACATTCGGCTTTTATCCTTGGCAAAAGTCCAATACCAAACAGGCAAGGAAATGGGCATTTCAGAGACCGTCACCTTTTTCAACGATATGTGCTGCATGGCCCCGGCCACGTTGATAGACCCACGAATTCAATGGCTCGAAACAGATGGCAACAAGGTCAAAGCCGCCTTTACCAACAACGGCATCACCATTTCTGCTTGGCTATATTTCAACGATGCCGGGCAATTGGGCAATTTCATCTCCAACGACCGCTATGCTGCTGGCGACGACAACACCATGCAGCAACTACCTTGGGCAACGCCATTAAAAAATTATAAAAACATCAATGGGCATCAATTGCCCGGTTTTGCGGAGACTATATACAGCTACCCAGCAGGTGATTTGGTATATGGGACTTTTAATACAATGCATGTTGAATACAATTGTGCAACCAATCAATTTCCAAAAAAATGAGAGCAATACAATCCTTCCTTCCCAATCCCCGACACACCGAAATCCACCGAATATTTGTACAAGCAAAACCGGCAGAAGCGTGGCAGGTTGCCCGCCATTTCGACGCTGCTGAAATCCCTTGGGTGAAACTGCTTTTCGACATCCGCACCTTGCCGGAGCGCTTTGCTGGGAAGCACGAAGGCCACGAACCTATGAGTGTCGGCGTGGACGAGGTGGTGAAAAACGGTTCCGGCTTCATGCTTTTGACAGAAACACCGGGCAAGGAAGTGGTCGTCGGTTCGGTGGGGCAGTTCTGGCATTTGAACATCCCGTTCAACCGCATTTCCCCCGAAGATTTTACCGATTTCACCGAACCTGGCTGGGGCAAGCTCGCCTGGGCGATCGCCGTCGAGCCGTACCTGGAGGGCAGCACCGTAAGCATTGAGCTTCGAACGACCGCCACCGATGAGCGCAGTTGGAATAAACTCAGCAATTACTTTCGGTTCATCGGCGTTGGTTCGCACCTTATCCGCAGTGCTGCCATGAAGCACCTGGAGGCACTGCTCGGCAAAATGAAACTACCGGACGATGCGTCCATGCCCTTGCCCGGCGACGAAATCATTGCCAATAGCCGTTATGCTATCACCCATGACGTAGTTATCGAAGCGCCCGTTTCACTTGTTTGGCGATACCTCATGCAGCTTGGCTGCGACCGGGCCGGCTGGTACAGCATTGACCTGCTCGACCATGGCGGCCTGCCCAGCATGGACTTTTTGAACCCCGAATGGACAGACCGCCATCCGGGTGACCGCTTATCTGCCACACTGGCTTTGGATAGTTTCTTCGATGTTTATCAAGTGGAAACAAATCGGCATTTCGTTATCGGTGGCGAATCGGAAAAGGCGCATGGGCTGCTGAGTCCTTTCAAAATGACCTGGGCTTTCGTGTTGGAGCCCATCGGCGAGGACGCCACCCGGCTACTCGTCCGTGCAAGAATGAAGGCTGCTCCGGCTTGGGCAGAATGGCTTGCCGGGAATGTGTTTTACCCACCCGTGCATGGATTGATGTCAGGCGTACAATTAAAAACGATAAAGCAATTGGCGGAGCGGGATGCACACTCAAGGAAAGAGGAAATGCTGGTTTTGGAGAAAATTGACTAAAAAAACTAAGAAACTATTCTAAAAAAACTCATCGAAATGAAAGCTGATTATGACCGACTTATTTCCTTGGGTACCCTTGTAGGGCTGATGGGCTATGTGCTATCCGGCCCGGTGGGTTTTATGGTGGTAAAAAGCACCTACCCGCAACCTGTATGGGCATCTCCGGCTGTTTTTGCCGAAAACTACCATGTCATTCAGGATATGCCTTATTATTTTGGGGTATTGTTAATTGGGGGCATGCTCATGCTTGCCGCAGGTATATATTTGAAATCAAAAACGGAACCTGAAAAAAGCCGCTTCCATATCTTGCTTGCACTGATGTGGACGACCTTTTTTGCAGCGCTGATTTTCTTCAATTATATCTGCCAAACCACGTTCGTTCGCCATTTAGCACTGAACTACAAACCAGAATATGATGCCATGATTTCCACCTTTTCAATGGCTAACCCAATGTCGTTGTGCTGGGCCATCGAAATGTGGGGCTATGGCATTTTGGGCGTTGCAACTTGGCTTTTAAGTGCCTATTATGCCGATAAAAACCGGGCGATATATTGGCTGCTCATTTTGAATGGCGTAGTCAGTGTCCTGACGGTTGTTTTCACCATCATAGATGTGGACTGGCTCATGACGATGGCAGGTCTTGCTGGCTATTTCTTCTGGAATGTGCTGATGATTGTACTGATGGTATTGATTTACAGGCACTCAAAAATAATGCACCATGAAAATCAACAAAGCATGGCATGAACAGCATAAAATGCCCAAAAATGCCAGCTTCGAGCAGCGGGTTCAATGGCATTTGGAGCATTTGAAAAATTGCCAATGCCGCCCATCCATCCCCAAAAAACTGGCAGAAGAAATGGCAAAAAAAGGCCTCAAAATCCCGACTCCATGAATTTAACGGAAAATAGAAAACTGATTGCCGTCAAACTATTTCATACTGCAATATGGGCAATATTGGCGGGGCTGGTGTTTTATATTTTATATGCCGGAATAAGCGGAAATATAACCCCCATCGTTTATTTCGCTATTGGGGCAATAGTTTTAGAAACATTGGTCTTAGTTGGTTTTAGTTGGCGTTGCCCATTGACCTTGGTTGCCCAAAAATATACCGACGAAGATTCGCCAAATTTTGATATTTATTTACCAGCATGGCTGGCGAAACACAACAAAACCATCTTCAGCATCTTGTACGTTGTTGGTGTGGTGCTTGTAATGTGGCGTTTGTTAAATAGCAATGGTTCGTAAAGGTTTCAGGTTTCACGGAGTTGCTAGCTTAATTACAAACGAATATCATTTTTGAAACGGTTGATTTTGACCATCAACCGACTAAAAAATAATATCATCAGACGCTCCCGTGAAACTTGAAACCAGAAACCCCACGAACCTTTGAAATAACTGAACCATGATTAAATCCATCCCTCGTTGGCTGCTTATTTTCCTGCTGTTTTTCAACGCAATTGGTGCGTACTATGGCAGCTATCATTTCCTGACCGACCCAACTGGCGCCAGCTTGCAAGCTCCACTGGACATGCTCAATGGCTCCATTTTCAAGGACTTTTTCATACCGGGCATCCTGCTGCTACTGGCCAACGGCATATTGCCCACCCTGGCAGGCCTTGGGTTAATCCTGCACCGCCCGCAGAAGCCGCTGCTGGGTTTCGCCATTCTAAAGAACCACCATTGGGCATGGTCATTGGCGCTCATTTCCGGCCTTGGGCTGTTGGTGTGGATTGCGGTCCAAATCGCCATGATTGGGTATTGGAAATCGCCGCCGTTTCAGGCGGTGTATGGCGGGCTGGGACTTGTGATTACGGCACTGACCTTATTGCCGAGCGTTCGGGATTTTTACCGTTTCAATGCAGCCTAATTCTACTTTGTTGCCTTAGAAAAATCACAAAGGGATTGATTGTGAATAGCCACTGAAGGTGGCATTGCAATCACTTTTTTTTACATTTTTCAAAAAAAACATTTCAATTTTTCGGGATTTTCCGCTTAAAGCTACAATTTGCGGCCATCGGACGCTGTTTGAAGCTTTCTGAGTGGCTCAAACAGCCCACCCGAATTTTCTCAGCCAACCACCAATTGTTTTAAACATCCCATTACCGATTGCGAAACAGCACACGGTGCTTTACGTAATGAGGTAGCTGCTTTGCCGAAGCGCAGGGCAGCTATTTTACTATCCATTGGATTGATTGAGGCGTACGATAGGACGCTCATGAACATATTTTGGTAAAACTGATTACACATGAAAAGACTCATTATTCTCCTTCTCGTCATTTTGAAGCTGTCGGTGCCTTCAACGGCGGGCAACCCCCATTGCAATGCACTGGCAGGCACTACAGCAGCACTTGGCAACCTGCCCCCCGTAGCTGATGCTGGTGCCGACCAAGTCCTGAATTGTTTCATAACTGCTTTATTTCTCAATGGTACTGCCTCTTCACAGGGTGGGTTCAGCTATATTTGGACGACCCAAGACGGCCATATCGTGGAAGGTGAAACTACCCCAACCCCACTCGTAAATGCCGCTGGCACTTACACGCTCACGGTGACCGACCTCGCTGATGGCAGCACGGCGTCGGATGAGGTGACGGTTACTCAACAACCACCAATTTCCGTTCAAACCATTGATTTGCAACATGTTAGCTGCCACAGGACGGCCACGGGTTCGGCCACTGTCCAAGGGGCAGGCGGTTCAGGGGTGTACAGCTATACCTGGTCGAATGGCAGCCTGACTGCCACTTCCGCTAACCTGGTGGCTGGCAGTTATTCCGTGACCGTATCGGACACCGATGGCTGCGCTGCTTCCAGCACCCTCGTTGTGAATGAGCCTGCCCCGCTCGCTGCGAACACATCGGCCACTGCCCAAAGCCTCTTTGGCGTGAACGACGGCACGGCCACTGCCAACCCAACTGGCGGTACTGCTCCCTACTCCTTTGCATGGAACAACCTGCAAACGACCCAGACCATCTCCAGCCTTCCCCCAGGTGCTATTTCTGTGACGATTACGGATGGCAAAGGCTGTACCTTCTCAGAGACCACGAACGTTAACAAGTTCAACTGCGTGCTCACAGGCACTACCACCGTCACCCAAGTTTCCTGCTTTGGTGGAACCGATGGCAGCATTTCCGTCCAATTGAGCAACGCTGTCGAGCCTATCACCTACAACTTGCCCAGCAGCAATTCTGCTGTGGCTGACAGCCTTCCAGTTGGCTTTTACACAGTTTTGGTGAGAGACAGCACGACCTGCTCGCTGCTTTTCATGGTAGAAATTAAGCAGCCGACCCAGGTCAGTGCCGCCGAGCTATTTCATATAGATGCCCTCTGCCCATCGGACGAAACCGGCAGCGTGACGGTAGCCCCAAACGGCGGCGTACAGCCCTACCAATACCTTTGGTCGAACGGCAGCACAGAAGTCACTGCCAGCGGTCTTAGCGTCGGCGAACACAACGTCACCCTCACCGATGGCAACGGTTGTGAACAAACATTGACCACCACCATTATTGCCAGACGCTCAACCACCGACAATGGTGGTCGTGGATGCGCTTACAGTGGCTTTGGATGTAAACGGCTCGGCCACCGTGACCCCCGACCAGTTCGATGAAGGCAGTTTCGATAATTGCGGCATTGCCAGTTGGTCGGTAACGCCAAATGCCTTCGACTGCTCCCAGGTAGGCGAACAGGTGGTGACCGTCACAGCCACGGATAGCAATGGCAATTCCAGTGCTGCGCAAGTCTCCGTTTTTATTGTGGACAATATTGCACCAGGCATTACCTGCCGAGAAAATGCAATATTGAGCCTTTGCGACCCCGTCTTGAATTTCCAACTGCCCGTTGCCACCGACAATTGCGCCATAAATAATTCACAGTTGATTCAAACGGCGGGTTTGGCACCGGGGGCAAGTTTCCCCTTGGGCGTGACCACCCAAAGCTTTACCTACACCGATGCCGGGGGCACTGCGGCTTCCTGCAGCTTCACGGTGACAGTGGTGAATGCGCTCGAAGTAAACCTACAGTCTTCCGATGCAACCTGCAACGGCGGCTGCAATGGCACCGCCAGTTTAACCCCTGTTTTCGGAGTGGCGCCCTACAATGTCCTTTGGAGCAATGGCGCTACAAGCTTTAGCATTGGCAACCTTTGTGCTGGAGGCTATTCCTTCACCTTGACGGATGCCAGTGGATGCGAAATCATAGTACCTGTCCAGATTGCAGAGCCAAGCCTCATCACGGTTGTGCTAGACAACATCGTCTCACCGTTCTGCGGAGCCGACTCAACGGGCTTTATGTCCGTGAACGTCAGTGGGGGCGTATCGCCTTACGGCTATGAGTGGGAAGGCATGCCCGGCACCACTTCCATTGACAGCCTAAGCGCCGGCTCCTATACCTTGGTAGTCACGGACGCCAATGATTGCTCAACGTCCTTCACGCAAGTAGTGGCAGCCACAGATAATGAAGCCCCGCAAATCCAATTGAACAACTTGACGGTCAGCCTTGACTCAAATGGCTTGGTCCTACTTTCCCCGCAGCAATTCGACGCTGGCAGCACCGACAATTGCAGCATTGATGGCTGGAGCCTTTTGCCTCCATTTTTGGATTGTGGCGACCTTGGCACCGTGACCGTGGCGGCCACGGCAAGCGACGGCGCTGGCAACATGACCACAGGTACGTTTACGGTGACGGTAGTTGACAATATTGCACCAACGCTGATTTCCCCCCAATATCTCCGTCGGCAATTGCAATGCAATGGTGAGCTTCAGCCCACCTTTTTTATCCGACAACTGCACCCTTAACGCCTCGGCACTTGTTCAAACAGGCGGTTTGCTTTCTGGAACGAATTTCCCTGTCGGCACTACCACGCAGTCGTTCCGTTACGCAGATGCCTCTGGCAATATGGCAACTTGCAGCTTCACCATCACCGTCGGCACCCAATTGGTAGCAATTGGCACACCACAGAACATTTCTTGCCCAGGCGCTTGCGATGGCAAGGTAACGCTCAATATTTCGGGCGGCCAGGCCCCTTACCAAGTACAGTGGAACAATGGCGAAACGGGCACGACGTTAACCAATCTTTGTCCTGGAACAGTTTCCGCCACTGTCACTGATGCTTTTGGATGTGTGAGCACGTACTCGACGACCATCATACAGCCACCCGCATTGAGCATTTCTATCACTGGTGGCACACCCGACATCAACGGCCAGGGCTTGGGCAGCATCCTCATTTCGGTTGTGGGCGGGGTAACGCCCTATTCGTTTGCCTGGACGAAGAACGGCGAGACGTTCTCCAACACCCAGAACCTGAATGGCCTGAACGGCGGCACTTATGTCCTCGTGGTGACCGACGCCAATGGCTGCACCAAAACTAGCATTGACATCATCGTTGAAAACCTGACGGGCACCAACGAGCCAGCCTGGGCAGGGGACCTGCGCCTTTTCCCGAACCCTGCCGGCGATTGGACGAAACTGACGCTCGGCAACTCCTTGCCAGTGGACTGTGAACTGGGCATCGTTGACCCGTTGGGAAGGGCCGTGTTCAGTGACAGCCTTCGAAAAGGTGAGACGCAGCGCACGATTGACCTACGGGCACTGTCACCGGGCACATATACCTTGCTGCTCCGCAATGGGCAGGAGGTGGTTGTCCGGAACCTAATAATTCAATAATACTTTTTCTCCTGTTTTTCAAAAAAACCTGCCGATGCCGATGTGCGTCGGCAGGTTTTTTTTGTGCCATAATAACAATGGTTCGTGAGGTTTCAGGTTTCACGAAGGTTTCTGGCTAAATTGGAATTGCATATCATTTTTGAATGGTTTTTTTTTTCAAATCAACCTATTCAAAATTGTTTTTAGCAGGTACTTCCCTGAAACTTGAAACCTTCTCGAACCATTGAATAAATAACCTTGACCTTTGTCAACCCTAAATAATGAGCAATATCACCAAAAGACCTCAACGTACATGGTCATATTTGAGCATCTGTTTGCTAAAAATAAATTGCCGTGAAAATCATCCATAACATCCTGATTCCCACCGATTTTTCGGATTGCGCTGCCAATGCCTACCAGTACGGCCTCCTATTTGCCGACAAATGGAAAGCAGGACTGAAACTGCTGCACGTGGTGGCGCCAGACTATGGTGTAACCGATCTTGCCCGTGCTGGTGGATATCGCCACCAAGGAAAAGATTGAAGTTGCGATTGAACTGCTGCAAACCTTCAAAAAAGATGGACTGGCGAAGGCCAAGGAAACAATGCCAGCCTTGCCCAACGTCACCGACGAAGTAAAGGTGAGCAGCCTGCCATACGCCACTATCTGCTCGGTCGCAGCGGATGAGGAGTTCGACCTGGTACTGATGGGCACGAACAGCTACCACTCTGCTTGGGAGACCGCCTTTGGCACCAATGCTTCATCCGTGCTGAAACAAGCACATTGCCATGTGCTCATCGTGCCAGAAGATGCAAGTTACGGCGGCCTGCAAACGGTGGGCTTTGCCGCTGACCTTCATGAAACCGATCCTTACCATCTCTGGAAGTTCTGCAAACTGATGGAACCGTTCCACGCCATTGTCCACTGTGCCCATATCGAAAAACTGGGGGAAGGCGAAAAAACGGCCTTGAAATTCGAGGAACTGCAAGCTTTTTTTGAAAACAATGCCATAACCTTGCAACTCAAATTCCATGCGATTCAGGAGGACTCCGTTGAAACGGGCCTTTCCGCCTTTATCAGCAATTGGGACCTCAACTTGTTGGCCATGCCTTCGCCGCACCGGGACGTTTTCAGCCGGATGTTTCACAAGAGCATGACCCAGCAGATGGCCCTTCATGCTACCGTTCCGCTATTGGTGATGAAATGAAGACATTGGTACTTGCTATCGGAAACAGTGGCCGTCAGGACGACGGCCTCGGCTGGGCCTTCGGGGAGGCTTTGGAAAGGACGGTCAGTTCAGAAGGAGAAGTCCATTACCGCTACCAATTACAGGTAGAAGATGCCGACCTGGTTACCACTGCCGACCGTGTCGTTTTCGTGGACGCCTTTAAAGATCCTTTGCCCGATGGTTTTCAATGGAAGAAAATTGCCCCTAATGCCGATTTTGAGTTCACCACCCATGCGCTTTCCCCAGAGGCAGTCCTATTTTTTTTGCGAGCAATTGTATGGCAGGGTTCCCGACGCCTATTGCATGCTCATCAGCGGCGAGGCTTGGGAGTTGGAGATTGGGCTGACGGAGCGGGGGAAGAAGAATTTGGAGTTGGCATTGATGTTTTGGGTTCATCCTTCACCCCTCATCCCTCGTTCCTAACTCAATCCACCATCATCGCCTGCTTGTCCAATTCCTGCTGCTTCATCACCTTCGGCAATTCCCGGTACTCGTACTGCTGGTTGCGAAGTTGTGGTATGTAGCCAGCATCCCGAATGGCCTGTTGGATGCCATCGGCTGTGAAGCGGAACTTGGCACCAGCCGCCGAGACTACATTTTCCTCAATCATGATGCTGCCGAAGTCGTTGGCACCGGCATGGAGGCATAGCTGCGCAACGGGCTTGCCGACGGTGAGCCAAGAGGCTTGGATGTTCACCACGTTGGGCAGCATGATACGGCTCATGGCTATCATGCGCACATACTCGTCGCCCGTAACGGTGTTGCGGGCACGTTTGAGCTTTTTCAAAATCGTGTCCTCGTCTTGGAACGGCCACGGTATGAAGGCGAGGAAGCCCTTGGCATCGGCTGGCTTTTCGGACTGGACTTCCCGCAGCTTCACGAAGTGCTGCATCCGCTCCAGGTTCGTTTCGATATGGCCGAACATCATGGTGCCAGAGGTGGTGAGGCGAAGCTGGTGGGCAGCCCGCATCACGTCGAGCCATTCCTGCGCCCCGCACTTGCCAGCGGAAATGAGGCGCCGCACCCGATCGTCCAGAATCTCGGCACCAGCACCAGGCAGGCTGTCTAGGCCAGATTCCTTCAGGGCCTTCAGTACTTCGTAATGCGTTGATTTTGCAAGTTTTGTGATATGCGCAATCTCAGGTGGGCCAAGTGCGTGCAACTTGAGGTTGGGGTAAAGCTCCTTGAGTTGGCGGAATAAATTAGTGTAAAAATCAAGGCCAAGGTCGGGATGGTGGCCGCCTTGCAGCAGCAGTTGCTCCCCACCGTATTCGAAGGTCTCCTCGATTTTTACCTTGTATTCCTCAATGGTCGTGATATAGCTCTCCTCGTGCCCCGGCCTGCGGAAGAAGTTGCAGAACTTGCAGTTGGCGATGCAGACATTGGTGGTGTTGGAGTTGCGGTCAATAATCCAAGTGACCACGTTGCCCGGCACATGGTGCTGGCGCAGGGCGTTGCCCACGTACATGAGTTCGGCAGTGGCCGCATTTTCAAACAAGAAAACACCTTCCTCGGCGGTGAGGAATTCAAGTCGCAGGGCACGGTGAAGTAGGTCGTCGGTATGCATTTTCATGGATGCTTGTTGCTGGATACTTGTTGCTGGATACTTGATACTGGATGTTTGAGGGCAATGCTTTTTGCAAAGAAAGAACAAAGTTAGGCAAGTAGGGTTGTGAAACAGGCAGCAATATACAAGGGCATTTATTGGAGATCACCATACGTACTTCATTTTTCAAAATCAATTTCTTGAAAATCAAGCATTTAGAACCGAAACATACCCCGAAAAACAAAGAAGAGCTACCATGACGTTTCAAGGCAGCTCTCCGTAATTTACATAAATAATTAGGAACACAGACATTTATCAATGTGACTGCGAAAGCGATGTTAAGTCACCTGATGCTTAATTTAGGCAAAGAAATTGCTCCTTACTGCTGCCCTCCCCCATTTCTCAAATCCAGCTCGATGAAATCCAACTGGCGACGCTTGCCTGCCATCCTGATTGCATTGGCCACCTTGGCCTGCACCGACAATGAAAAACAGTCCATGCCGACCACTTCCTCCGCACAGCCCCCAAAGGCAGTGGCCGTCTCCAACCCAACCCAGCCCAACGAGCCAATCACACCATCGCCGGAAGGCGCAAAGCCCCGCTCCGCCGAGGAAATGGTGGCGGCTGGCTACAAGCGCTACGGCATCGAGAAGGGTGCCTTTATTTTCCGCATCGAAGGGGGCATTGAGGGCACGGAGCACTATTTTTTTGACAACTGGGGCTGGCGGGAGGCCAAATACACCCGCACGACAACCGAAGCACAAAGCCTCTTTGAGGAGAGCAATGAGGTACAATACCTCGATGGCGAGCGGCGCTATGTCTATTTCCCGGAAACCAAAAAAGCACATTATTTTGACAGCCGCCAGGTGGAGCAAATGGCCATCAAGTACCAGACCAAGGACATGGTAGTGGTGGGCAACGAAATGCTCAAGAACATGGGGATGCAGCCGGCAGGCAAGGCCAAGGTCGGCGAAATCGAGTGCGATGTCTGGGTAAAGGCCGAGCCAAAAATCCGCCTTTTTATGTGGCAGGGCCTTACGATGGCCGAGGAGTCCTACGTGGACAATATCCCCATCGGCCGCCGCTGCATCTTGGTGGAATTGGAGAAGAACCCACCAATAGACAGGATGTTGCTGCCCAAAGACGCTGTCATCGAGAAGCTGTAACTTTTATGGAAAGCTGGGTTTTACAACCAAAAAACAAGGGGCGGCAATGATGTGCCGCCCCTTGCTTTTTCAAGTAAGTGAGGGTCAACCGTTGATTTGCTATCCTCAACAGCCGTACCGCTCATGCCATTTCATGCCTACGGAAGCGGTTGATTACACCTTTCACGAACATGGCTGCCAGCACGAATTTAATCAGCTTTTTCATGGCTAAATGATTTTGGTGAAGGAAATAAGCCAAAGTTGCTGCTTGAGCATCCTTGGTGTTCTTGCAACTACTTAGCAGGGGGGGTTTCAATTTTTCCCAAAAAAAACCAAAGTGTGGGAGGAGAGAAAAAATGAAATTTTTTCTCTCCTCCCACACCCTCCTAAACAGTTACATTTTCTTTATCAAAGCAAGGTAGGTAACATAATAATCCCGTCAAATGACGGAAATTAATCGAGGCGGTGATACTTTTCAAAAGCGGCCAAGGTGACCTCTATCTGTCTTTTGCTTGATTCTTGTCATTGAAAGCAGCAATTACAAATTTGAATATTGCCCAATTAAATATAGGCAAATATGAATTCAATTTCGTACAACTCAGTTCTGATTCATGTGGGCAGTGCATACTTGGCGGCCAATCTGGTTGTACCTGACGCCCCCAAGGGACTGGTCATCTTCTCCCATGCTACAGGGAGTGGCCGATTGACACAAAAGAACCGCTACCTTGCTGAAATGCTGAACAAACAGGGCATGGCGACGCTGTTGGCCGACCTGCTCACCGAGGACGAAGACTCCCACCACAATCGGTACGATATTACCTTGCTGACCAAGCGGCTCATCGCCATCACAAAATGGGCGGCAGCACAACCCTACTTGAAAGGGTTAAACCATTATTATTTTGGAGAAGGTATTGGGGCCACCGCTGCACTGCAAGCCGCAGCAGAATTGAAGCAATATATCGGTGCCCTTGTGCTGAGAGGTGGCCGAACAGACTTAGCTATAGGAGCAATCCCTCAAATAACATCCCCTACCCTGCTTATCGTCGGCACATGGGATTTGCCCGTCTTTGCCGCCAATCAATCCGCCTTCAAATCGCTTACCTGTCCAAAAAAAATAGAAATTGTAGAAGGTGCCTCACACCGCTTCGAGGAGCCGGGAAAACTGGATTTGGTTGCCAATTTAGCTGCTAAATGGTTTGTCAACAGCCAATTCAGCGATGCTGTTTCATTGCGGGCCTAAGATTGTACAAATTAAAGAAAAACCATCTTCGCAAAAATGCTCCTCTTAACTTGGGCCATCCTAAATTTGCCCATCCGATTTGAACCTCGCCAAAAGGTCAAGTCCCTCAACCTTTGAAGAAATGTATTCAAAAGACGAACAACGCCGCCTTGTTGACCTCTCCAAGCGCCTCCTCCAAGCACCCGACCCTTCCACATCCTTGGATGCTGCCGCAATGGCCGCCGAGCTGCGGGAAACCATCGTTTACCACGAATGGCGCTACTACGCCCTCAACGACCCCGTCGTCAGCGACTACGAGTACGACATGCTCTATAAGCGGTTGCAAGCCATCGAGGCCAAGCACCCCGAACTCGTCACGCCCGATTCCCCCACGCAGCGGGTGAGCAGTGACCTGACCGACGAGTTCAACCTCGTGGAGCACCTGACGCCCATGCTCTCCCTCGACAACAGCTACGACGCCGCCGACCTCGCCAGCTTCGACGAGCGCATCAAGAACTACCTCGGACTAGCCGCCGACCTCGAAATCGAGTACTGCGTGGAGCCGAAATTCGATGGCGGCACTATAGCGCTGGTGTATGAAAACGACCAACTCGTGCGGGCTGCCACCCGTGGCAACGGCGCCCTCGGTGACGAAATCACGCCGAACATCCGCACCCTGCGCTCCGTGCCGCTGCGGGCGGAGTTCTCCAAATTCGGCATCGCCAAGGCGGAACTTCGGGGCGAGGCGCTCATCCGCAAGGATGTTTTCACAAAAATGAACGAGCAACGGGCCGCCGACGGCGATACCCTGCTCGCCAATCCCCGCAACGCCGCCACGGGGGGGCTGCGCACCAAAGACCCCTCGGAAACGGCAAGCCGCCGCATCGAGGCGTTTGTTTACCAAGTCGGCTTCGCCGTGGATGCAGCGGGCAACAGCATTTTGAACCAGTTCAAAAACCACGATAATTTGATTGAATTGCTGGGCAATATTGGCTTTAAAATACCTCAACACGCCCCCATCAATGGCGAACTGGGTGAACGTAAAGTCTGCCCAAACATCGCCAAGGTCGCCACCTTCTGCAACGACTGGCAGAACCGCCGGGAGCAGTACGCCTACGAGATTGATGGCATGGTGGTGAAGGCCAACCAGCTCGAACTGCAACAGCGGGCAGGCAGCACGGCGCACCACCCACGCTGGGCCATCGCCTACAAGTTCAAGGCGAAACAGGCGACCACGAAGCTGCTCAACGTCGAGTTCCAAGTGGGCAAGGTCGGCAGCATCACGCCTGTTGCGAAGCTGGAACCCGTGGCTTTGGCGGGCGTGACGGTCTCGTCGGTCAGTTTGCACAACGAGGATTTTATCCGAAACAAAGACCTGCGCCTCGGCGACACCGTGCTGGTGGAGCGGGCGGGCGACGTGATTCCTTACATCGTAAAACCGATGGAAGAACTGCGGGACGGCTCGGAGCGGGAAATCCTGTTCCCGACCAATTGCCCCGTCTGCAAAAGCGAACTGGTGCGGGCCGAGGACGAGGCCGCTTGGCGCTGCGAGAACCCCGATTGCGAAGCGCAACTCATCCAGCGCATGATCCACCACGTCTCGAAAAATGCGATGGACATTGACGGCTTCGGCGAGAGCCAAATCGAAAAATTCTACCGATTGGGCTGGCTGCACAGCATCGCCGACATCTACCGCCTTGATTATGAGTCCATTGCGAAGTTGGAGGGCTTTGGTGAAAAATCGGCGAAGAACCTCCGTGCAGCCATCGAGAAGGCAAAAAAGAACCCCATCCAACGCCTGCTGCACAGCCTCACCATCCACCACCTCGGCATCAAGGCGGGCAAGATACTCGCCGCCGAAATCGAAAACGTGATGGACTTGGCGGGCTGGGACGAGGAGCGTTTCCGCCAAATCAAGGACATCGGGCCAGTGCTGACGCACAACGTCATCCGCTTTTTTCAGAATGAAAAAAATGTCGCCATCCTTCGGGAAATGGAGGCGCTGGGCGTGAATTTCACCCAAACGGAAGCCGACCGCAAGAAGCAAGTGAGCGCCGATGCGCCGCTGGCTGGCAAAACGATTTTGTTTACAGGAACATTGATGAAAATGGGCCGGAAAGAAGCCGCTGCCAAAGCTGAAGATGCAGGTGCGAAGAACATCAGCGCCGTGAGCGGCAACCTCGACTACCTCGTGGTGGGCGAAGATGCTGGCAGCAAGCTGAAAAAAGCGACGGCGCTCGGCACGGTGACGATTTTGACGGAGGATGAGTTTTTGGAATTGGTGGGCGGGTAACGCAGGCAGGGCGCATTTTTATTTTTGCTGCGCAAGCCCTATTTTTGACTAAAATTCAAGCCATGAATTGGAAAGACTATATCCATTCCGACCGACAAATTTTAACGGGCAAGCCCGTGGTTAAAGGCACAAGGTTATCCGTCGTCTTTATTTTGGGCTTGTTCAGCAATGGTTGGACAGAAGCACAGGTGCTGGAAAACTACCCTCAACTGACAAAGGAAAGCCTCAGGGCGGTATTTGCCTACGTAAAGGAGTGCATGGAAGATGAAATCATGTTAACTGCGCAATGAAGTTCCTAGCCAACGAAAACTACCCACTTGCCTCCGTCAGAAAAATTGCGGCGGCTGGTCACGAGATTGAATCCGTAACGCTAATGATGCAGGGACAACCCGACATTACCATCTTGCACAAAGCAGCTGAAGAACAATCCGTTATTCTCACGTTTGACCGGGACTATGGCATGTTGATTTACCAATTCAACCTGCCCAAGCCTGCCGGCATCCTTTTTTTATAAGATGCAGCCACTTCATCCTGATGAACCTGCCGATTTGTTGCTGGAATTATTGTCCGAGGGTAGGCCATTGATTGGTTGTTTTACAACTTATGCAAGGGGAAGACTTCGGCAAAGGGTAATATGAAAGTTCCTGACCACCATTTCAAAAGAGCAGATTATAGTCAAGCACCTTACCTTTGCGGCCTGTTTTAAACCGCCTAATCAAATCACAACCAAATCATGCAAGAAGTATTCATCGTTTCCGCCGTGCGCACGCCATTGGGCAGCTTCGGCGGCGTATTGTCAGGCATCGCCGCACCTGCGCTGGGTGCTGCCGCCATCAAGGGCGCACTCGCCGCCGCTGGCGTTTCTGCCGACCAAGTAGCGGAAGTCATCATGGGCAACGTCGTGTCCGCCAACCTCGGCCAGGCACCTGCCCGGCAGGCCGCCCGTGCGGCTGGCATCCCCGACAACGTGCCCTGCACCACCATCAACAAGGTCTGCGCCTCCGGTATGAAATCCATCATGTTCGCTTCGCAAAGCATCATGCTTGGCCACAACGACATCGTGGTGGCTGGTGGCATGGTAAACATGTCAGCAGCGCCCTACTACGTGCCAAACGCCCGCTGGGGCTACAAGTACGGCGACGGTGCCTTCATTGACGGCCTCGCCAAGGACGGCCTCCTCGACGTGTACGAGCAGTGCGCCATGGGTATCTTCGCCGACCGCACCGCTGAGAAGTATGAAATCAGCCGGGAGGAGCAGGACGCCTTTGCCATTGACAGCTACAAGCGGGCTGCCGCAGCCACCGAGGGCGGTTTTTTCAAATCGGAAATCGTGCCCGTGGCCATCCCGCAAAAGAAGGGCGACCCCTTGCTAATCAGTGAGGACGAGGAGTACAAAAAGGTCATGTTCGACAAGATACCCGGCCTGCGCCCCGCCTTCACCCCGAACGGCACGGTGACTGCCGCCAATGCCTCCACCATCAACGATGGCGCTTCGGCACTGGTGCTGGTTTCCGGCAAAAAAATGAAGGAACTCGGCCTGAAGCCCCTCGCCCGCATCGCCTCCTTCGCCGACGCAGAGCAGGAGCCAGCTTGGTTCACCACCACGCCTACCGTGGCCGCACCGCTTGCGCTCAAACGGGCAGGTTTGACCAAAAACGATATTGATTTTTACGAAGTAAATGAGGCGTTCAGCGTGGTGACGCTGGCGTTTGAAAAACTCATGGAAATCAGCCACGACCAGACCAATGTGTTCGGTGGGGCGGTGTCGCTCGGCCACCCGCTGGGAGCCTCCGGCGCCCGCATCGTTACGACCCTGAACAACGTGCTGCACCACCGCAATGGTCGCTATGGCCTAGCTGCCATTTGCAACGGCGGGGGTGGGGCGTCGGCGTTGGTGTTGGAAAGGGTGTAGGAAAGGCTATAATATATTGAGGGGATTGCATCAATCAATTCCCTCAATATCGAAATAAAAAAATATTTTCATATAACTTGTTTTATACAAAATAAGTTCTTTACTTTGCCTTAGTGCAATAGTTTTCCAGACTATTGCCCTTCCAGAGTAGCCCTTCCAGACTTCCAGACCCTTTCAGATTCTTCCAGACCTAGCCCTTCCAGACAAGAACAAGGAGGATTTGGAAGAAGGTGATTTAGGCACCTAAAGTAAAAGTGAAGATTGGGTAGTGGCACAAATTCTTGAAATGGCGCTTGCGGTTGCAAGTGCCTCCCTAGTTCAGCTATTGAGCGATTCAATAGATAAAGAACGGGGATCAATGCTGAATGTCTTGGCGGATGTCAGCAAAGACCCCCATTTGTTAACATTTTAACTTTACGAAGGTATGAAAAAATTCAAACTTGGATTATTCATTTTTTTGCTCGGAGTGGGTTCCTGCAAAAAAGAAGCTTCTGACTTAATTAAGAAGCAACCCAACGATTTTGACCCTATCAGTACTATCACTGATATTGGAGAGTTAAAGCAGGCCATTTCGACCAGAGACGGTAGCCTTTCCGAAGATCAGCAGGCTGAACTTCACAGACTTAGACAAGCAGCTTCTATCCTATTTGAGCTGGCAAAAACGAGTGGCATAAGGTCAGAGATTATTGCGGGCGTAAGGTCTGGTTTCTATGAAGATGAGAGCATACTTTTCAAGGACCTGTTCAATTCGACCCAAAGCCCCGCTTTTGATTTCCAGTCGTCGCAGCTAACGAGCAACGGATTTTCATCCAGACTACAAAACGGCAACTACCTGAACAGTAGTGAGTACGGTGTAACTTCGCTAAACCCAACTGGCGATAACTTTAACTTGAAAGAATACCTTGAGTGCCACAAGGCCCAGATTTACTGGCCATATTCGGAAAATTGGGATGGAGCTTCTGACGTTGTTCCCACTATATCCTACCTCCCCATAAGCGTGGATGAGGTAAATATTGGCTGGAAGCTAGTGCAGAACCCAGGCCAAACTACATACTCTTATCAGGAGGTTGTGGTTAACGACGAGTATGCCCAGAACAACCCAGTTTTCATTGTCAACTATTATGAGGGAAACAAAATAGGCGGGAACTGCGAGTACATTCCGACCGTTGGTGGCGGGGTAAGTGCCTATGACCCTCCAATAGTCGGCGAAGACTGCGATGACGACTTCCCTCAGGATAGGGTACAAGTTGATATAGGAAAAGTTAAATTTTTCAAGCATTATGATGGCCTTTTTAGAGGGGGGCCTGAGTTTAGGTTTGTCAGAGGCCAAGTTTCATTAAATCCAAACGGGAATCAGATAACTGGTGTAGTACCTGTTTTTGCTCCAGTCAATCTAAAGAGGAAGCATATATATGAATGGAGAACTCCCAATGAGCTATGGGATACGAATTGGGAGCTACAGAATTCAGCACAAAGCATAGTCCTTTATGAGGACGATGACTGGTCACAAACCACGCTGACCTTAGAAGGCATCGTCAAGGTAACAATCCCTACTATTGGGGGTATTGAAGAATCCGCAACATGGACAAAAGTAGTACAATCTGCCGATGCAGTCATTTACAGCCAAGAGTATGACCGTTGCTGGTATTTTGTTACAAGTCCAGGAAACACCTTTTGAAAATGTTGGAGGCTGGAATGTACGAGGTTCAACAGGTCAAGTTAAATGGACAATGCCATATAGCGAATGGTAAGCGAACAAGCAACAAAGACTCTATTACGATTTGAATAGTTTTTTGAAAAAATCACTTGAGCTGAGTATAGCCAAATATTTGAGTTGGCTATAACTCAGTTCTTTTTAGATTCAAAAAAAATCACAACAATGATAAAACTTTTAGTTTCAAAGATTATTATCTTCGCATTCTTTTTGTTGCCCAATGTTATTTTTGCCCAAAAAATTGGCTCTAAAAACACAATATCTTTGGGACTTCACCATGTCATTTTAGGCGAAGGAGACTATAATGGGTTTGCAATTACGAATCATTATAGCCGTCAGTTTCTATCTTTCTTTGAATTTTCACCTTCACTTGGATATATTTCAAGTCATAAGCAAAGTGATATTGGGTTCATCGAAACATATTTAGCAAATCATTTAACATTTGACTTGCCAGTAAATGTAGTGCCAGTAAACGCTAAATACTTTTTTTTAAAAATTGGCGGCGGCGGGCTAATTCGCCTTAGAAAAGAGGTGTGGTCAATAGGTAGGTTTTATGACAACACAGGTATTATTGAAGAAGTAATTCTAAAGGAATCAACATGGGACAAAGGGTATTCGATACAGGTTGCTTTAGGTACAAATATCGGACAAAAAGCTTCCATAAGTGCAAAGATGTCCCTTCAGAATTACAATCAAGGCACACAGGTCGTGATGTTTGGATTAATTGGCTCTTATAAACTATAAAACATGAAGATGCTCATTAGATTTGTATTTATTGTTAGCTTATTTAGATTTACATCCTTGACTGGAGAATGTCAAGTTCCAAGTTTTTATTTAAGAACTGGGTATGGGTATTTTGGAAACATCCATCAGGTTTTATCACCAGGATTTGGTGATGTGCCATCATACATAAACATCAATCCTGCCGTAGAAGGGAAAGTGAAAAATGGAAGTACCACTTGGTTTGACTTCGGATATAAACTTCAAACGGGATTCACTATCAATGCAGGTCTTGTTTTTGCAGAGACCAAATACAACTATAATGATGGGTTGGGCTTCTTTTGGGATTTTCGGCAGTCAGATAGTTATAAGATTATTGATTTATCTTTTGGCAGGGAAATAAAAATCAAAAGCTTTGACATCAACCCTAGTTTAGGATTGGTATTTCAACATTACTATGTTTCATTTGCAGACTATCAAGTTAACCCAGGCCCCTCGCCATCAGTTGCTTTCCCAACAATAATTGATGTTTCAAACAATGACTTGGGGATGTCATTCAAAACTGATTTTGAATACACTTTTAAGAACAGTCTGTTTGTTGGGGTTAGGTCTGGCATCCACTTAATTTTCGCTTTTGGGTTCGAGAACGTGTATTTCTCGCCGTTAATTGGCATGAAATTATGATTTGGATTCTAAATGTCTGTTATTTCCCTCTCACTCATACCGCAACGCCTCAATCGGATCCAGCCTCGCCGCCTTCATCGCCGGGTAAATCCCCGAACCAAGCCCCACGAGGGTGCAGACGATGATGGCCATCACGATCCAGTTCCAGGGCATGACGAAATTGCCGCCCATGGCCATCGTGACACCGAGGCCAGCGAGGATGCCGAGCAGGATGCCCACCAAGCCGCCCATCTGGCAGATGACTACGGCCTCGGTGAGGAACTGCCAGAGCACGTTTTTGCGGGTGGCGCCGAGCGACTTGCTGATGCCTATTTCACGGGTGCGCTCCGTCACCGACACGAGCATGATGTTCATCAGGCCGATGGCGGCGCCGAGCAGCGTCATCAGGCCGATGGCCACGGCGGCGGCCCGCAGGTTGGTGGTGTTCTCCTTGATGATGGACACGAGGCTGTCGCTTTTGAATATCTCGAAGTCGTTTTGTTGCCGGGCCAGCAGGTGGCGCACGCTGCGGAAAAGGCCGATGCTGAACGACTCGGCCTGCTCCATCTGCGTGGCGTCGTTCAGGCTCACCATCACGTTGTAGTTCTGGTTGGGGTTGGCGTAGTAGCGCTTGCCGTCGAGGAGCGGGATGAGCACCACCCGGTCCTCGTTCTGGTTCATGGCCGAGCCTTTGGTGTTCATGATACCCACCACTTTGAACTGCACGTTGCCGACGGCAATGACCTTGTTCAGCGCCCGCTCTGGTTTATCATTGAAAAGGGTCTTCACGATGTCGGAGCCGATGATGGCCTTGTTGCCGCCGTTCATGATTTCCTGTCCCGTGAAGATGCGGCCGTGCCCGATTTCCAGCCCCTTGCCCTCGATGTAGTTCTCGTCAATGGCCACCACCCGCACGGTCGGGTTGGTCTTTTCCTCGCCATGCTTGATGGTGGCGTTGCCCGTGCAGTCCACCGAGACGGAGACCCTCGCCGGGAAGTCGAAGCGCTCCTTGAAATCCAGCGCCTGCTTCAACGAAATGGCCTCGCCCAGTTTCTGCCGCCTACCGCCCTCCGAGCCGCTGAGTTCCTGGCCCTTGGGATAGATGGTGAATGAATTGGCCCCCAAGCCGCTGAAATTATCGTTGAGGGAAAAGACCATGTTGTCAATGGCCGTGAGGATGCCGACCAATGCCATGATGCCAAAAGCAATGATCATGAGGGTGAGTACCGTCCTGAGCAGGTTGCTGCGCACCGAGCGCAGGGCTATGAGTATGATTTCGCTGTACTGCATGACTTTTGTTTACCCCTTGCCCCTAAAGGGGGAACCTAAATGGGGAAGGTTTTCGGAACTTCAAAACATTTTGATTTCCGAGGCTTGAATTGATTTGGTTCCCTTTTTGGGGCAAGGGATTTTCAAGCGCTGAAATTACGCTTTCCATCTTCCACCACCTCATTTTGTTGGACAAAAAAAGCGATTTTCACGGTGGACGGACGACGGACAACGGCGGACGGTGGACGATAGACGGTGGACGGTGGCAGCTATTGCCAGATTCTGAAGAGATTATCTGTAAGCCACTGGTCGTGGTCCGACATAAATCATCTGCCGTAAGCCGCTAACCGTAAGCCGTATTTGCCTACATTTGCGCCGCTGTTCTTTTGTTCTAAAAACTGGCACAAAACAACGGTTTATGTAGAATTTGGAAATTAATTGAAATTAAGAAATCGAAGATTCACGATAGCAGATTCATCGAAACGATTGACAATCAAGCAGTTGACTTATAATTTCTCAATTTCATAATTTCAACGAATTTCAACGAAGTACTCATGGTCGTAAACCTAAGCGAAAAAAACAGCCTGGCCAACCGCTTTGTGGCCGAACTGCGGGATGTGCATATCCAAAAAGACCGGATGCGCTTCAGGCGCAACTTGGAGCGGTTGGGCGAGGTAATGGCCTACGAAATCAGCCGAAAGCTGAACTACCACGAAAAGGAAGTGGAGACGCCGCTGGGGCTTGCCAAGGCAAATTTCCCCTCCGACCGCATCGTGCTGGCCACCATCCTGCGGGCGGGCATCCCGCTCCACCAAGGGCTGTTGAGCTATTTCGACGATGCGGAAAACGCCTTCATCTCCGCCTACCGCCGCCACCACAAGGACGGCAGTTTCGAGATTGCGCTGGAGTATATCTCTTGCCCCGACCTGAACGACGCCGTGCTCATCCTTTGCGACCCCATGTTGGCCACGGGCGCATCCGTGGAGGTGGCCGCACAGGCGCTCAAGCGGTCGGGCACGCCCTCGCAGGTACATATCGTGACGGCGATTGCCTCCCGCCAAGGCATTGACTACATACGCCGCACCTTGCCGAAAGCCCATATCTGGGCAGGTGCCATTGACGAGGAGCTTACGGCGAAGTCGTACATCGTGCCCGGCCTCGGCGATGCAGGGGACTTGGCTTATGGTCCAAAGTTGCAAGCCTGAAACGGTTGACGATGGACGGTTGACGATAGACGTTTTTAAAAATTATCGTTTTTGTAACAAATTTGCCGTTCAAGAGTCCCAACAGAAAGCAACCTAAACCGTTTAAATTGCACCAAAAAAGAAAAACTGGTCCGGAGCCGCCCACCATCAATCGTTGGCCGTCCACCGTTCTAAAAAATCGAAACTATAAAGAATGGGTTGTTTTGGGAAAAATTTTCAATTTTTCCCAAAACAACCCAAGTCCATGGTAGGGGAGAAAAAATGGCGTTGTTTCTCCCCTGCCACCCCTCGTTTAAAAGGTAAAATATAGAATCTATGAAAAAATTCCTGTTGTTCGGTTTCTTGGCCCTGTTCTTCACGGTGGCCTTCCAGTACGATGCATTTGCCCAGAAGAAAGGCAAGAAGAAAAAATCATCGAAAACGGACGAGTATTTCGACGACAGCGGCTTTGCCAACAAGCTCTGGTACGGCGGCAACTTCAACCTTGGCTTCGGCGGCACCAACGGAAGCAGCCAGTTCACTTTTGGGCTTTCGCCTATGGTGGGCTACAAGTTCTTCAACGACATGTTTTCGGTTGGGCCTCGTGTCGGTTTTGAGTACAACCATTTCCGGTTCCAAGAATTTAACAACGGCCCAGTTTACAAAGCGTCGCCCGTTTCGCTCCTCGTATGGCGCCTTTGCAAGGATTAAGCCCTTCCAAAACTTTTTCGCCCATTTCGAGTACGAGCACCAGAGCACCGAGTCTATTGACCCCGACCAAGACGGCAGGATAGTCATTGGCACCGATGATAAAATCGTGACGGGCCGTATCCCCTACAACAACACCTATATCGGTGCAGGCTACAACAGCGGCAGCCTCTGGGCCTACGAGTTGATGATACTCTACAACCTCAACCACCCCGAATCCAGCTTTGCATCGCCATTTTCCTTGCGTTTCGGCCTCACCTACAAGTTCTGATTTTTCTCATTCGGAAAAACAAAAAAGCCGCTCCCCAAACCAGGGAGCGGCTTTTTTGTTCCACCTGCTTATTTTTGCGGGCCGATTAAAGTTTATGAGGTTGATAAGGGTTGATTTTCCCACACTACGACGCCCTTATCAACTTTATCAACCCTTATCAATTAAATCAACCCTCATCAACCCTTATCAACTCAAAATAAATGAGCAAATCTTTCCATAATCTCACCGTCAAGCAGGTTACCCGTGAAACTGCTGATACTGTTACGCTAACCTTTGACGTGCCAGTAGCATTGGCGGAGCAATACCAGTTCACCCAAGGCCAATACCTCACGCTGCGCTTCACGCTCGGCGGCAAGGAAGAGCGCCGCAGCTACTCCATGTGCAGCAGCCCGCTCGAAAGCGGCCTCAGCGTGACCGTGAAGAAGGTAAAGGGCGGCAAGGTGTCCACCCATATCCACGACAAGATAAAGGCAGGCGACGTGGTGGACGTGATGACGCCCGATGGCCGTTTTTTCACCGAGCTGAACGACGAAAACAAGAAAAATTACTACCTCGTGGGGGCGGGCAGCGGCATCACGCCGCTTAAGTCTATCCTGAAAACCATCCTGGAAAAGGAGCCGATGAGCTTTGTTTTTCTGCTCTATGGCAGCCGCAACGAGGACGAAATCATCTTCAAGGACCAACTGGATGCGCTGATGAAGCGATACGAAGGCCAATTGCACGTAGAACATGTAATCAGCCAGCCAAAACTGGAAAAGGCGAAGGGGCTGGGTGGCCTGTTTTCCAAAGGGAAACCCACCTGGACGGGCAAGACCGGGCGCATTGATGGTGCCATGCTCCGCAAATTCATGGAAGAAAACCCGCCCCGCCATAAGGTGTCGGAGTTCTTCCTCTGCGGCCCCGGCGGCATGATTGACGCTGTGGAAAAGGCGCTGCTGGACCGTGGCGTTGACAAGAAGAACATCCACCACGAGTATTTCTCCGCCTCTCCAAGTGCTGCACCTGCTACTGGTGGTGCCGTAGTGGACGGTGCCAAGCTCATCGCCCACCTCGACGGCAAGCGCATCGAGACGACCGTGACCAAGGGCAAGCACCTGCTCTTCGCCGTTATTGACGCCGGGGGCGATGCGCCCTACTCCTGCACCAGCGGTGCCTGCGCCACCTGCATGGCGAAGGTGGTGAAGGGCACGGTGAAAATGGACGCCTGCTACGCCCTCGACGAGAGCGAAATCAAGCAGGGTTTCGTGCTCACCTGCCAGGCGCACCCAACTTCGGAGGAAGTGGAAATCAAGTTTTAGGGCTGCGAGCATGTTTGTTTTGGTTTGGGCAGCATGTTGGTAATGCGCTACAACAATTCTCGTGGAAGTACAGGGAAGCATTATTTTAGTATGAGGGAAAAATTTTCCCTCATACTAACCCATCAATAGCGTTTGGATTTGATTGAAATCCTTTCTCAAAGTCAAAATAAAAAAATATTCACATATCAATTGACTTTTTCAGCACAAGTTCCTTTCTTTGTGTTTTCATTGTTTTCCAACTTACCCTTCCAGATTAGCCCTTCCAATCTTCCAGACCTAGCCCTTCCAAGAGAAATGAAGGGACACTTTGTAAAAAACAAGTTTGGCACTAATGGTTTGCGTGTAGATTGATTCGTTGCGCATTCTCGAAATGGCACCAGCAGTTGCGGGTGTTTACTCGGTTCAGCTATTGAGCGATTTCAATAGATAAAGAACGGGGGCCGATGCTGAATGTCTTGGCGGATGTCAGCAAAGGTCCCCATTTGTTAACAATTTAACTTTGCGAAGGTATGAAAAAGAAATTTGTATTTCTGGGTTTCCTAACACTGCTCTTGTCAGTTTACTTGTTTTCTTGCCAGAAAGAAGAGGCATTGACTGAGACTACCATCACCGAGAAAAACGAACCAGTTGTCAACAACAGCGATGAGGGAACGGTGGGAACGAGGGAAATCACACCATTTAATTACGCAGATTGCTCGAATATTTTGGGGTTGATAACCAAAACGAACGGAAGGCTCGTTTTTCAGGATGAAGAACACTTTGAGAAATGTGCCTTTTGCTTGGAGCACCAGTATGATGTTCATAATGATGCTTTTGATGCACTGTACCCAAATGCTACTGCGGAACAGTTGGACAGTTATGATGATTTGATGAATTTTAACGAGTGGGGGTCTTATATTGCATTTGAGTCCGGCCTGGGATTTTCCTCACTTCGTGCAAAAATCCAAACTGAGTCAGATGCTTTTCTCGCAAGTACACCAGCAGCAACTATTGATTTGGATTTGGACCCTGATGGGTTATGCCCTGTATTACGGGATTCAGAAAGGGCATTGCTGAATGAAGATGGCGAGGCAATGGTTGGAAACGTTCTGAAAACAGAAGAGGATTGGACAGAGAAGAGTTTCTGGGATGATTGTGGATTCTTACTGGAAAGAAGCAAAGAATACACCGAATCCCATAATTCAGTTCTTATTGACAGAAAATTGAAAGTCTGGATTAGAGTTCAATCAGGTATAATCTTTTCGACACTTTTTGGCAAAATGAAATATTATAAGAGGAACTCCAATGGCAATTTTAGGGGAGAAAGAGCAGATATGCGAATTCGTGTTACGGGTGATGCCTTTGACGCAGATTGCGGCAGTACAGCGCAAATATGGAATGGTGGAAAAGGTTGGAAAAAACGAAAACAATTATTTGTAACCGCATACACACCATCCATGCTTTGGAGGGAGGCATTTGTAGATGGTGAAGACCCAAAATGGTCAGAAAAGGCAAGCTCTGTAAACGCCGAGCTGTTCAGCAATATGAATTTATTTACTTTCGGCTTGGCGAGATAAACAAGCTTCTAACCTTTTCAAATGAGTTTCAAAATACACATATTGCTTTTTTTTACAACGCTGGGCCACTATAGCATGGTGGCCCAGCACTACTTAGGCATAGGATGGCACTTTGGCATGCCAATGAAAATCGAAAACTGCTGCAACCCCTATTATCAGGCCAACCCTATTCCTGTCCCTGCCTATTCATTGACCTATAAGAAAGAATTCTCCAACAAGCGCAAACGTTTATGGTACTATGAAGTGGGGCTTACCAGTGCAGCACTTGGTTATAGAACAGTAGAACACGATAATGATACGATGGGTATTGTGCCTTGGGGTTTGTTCAAGAACACGCACCGAGGCTTCCCTTCTGTGCTGTTTGGAACGGGCCGAAATATAGCATTGAAAAACAACCACGAGTTTATAGTGGGGCTGGAAGGCTCCCTCCGAATTCTCCATACCATGGGGGGGATTATCAGTAGTGCATTTTCACTTGAATATGAAGACGAATTGGTGACATTCCCCTTGTTCCTCCGTGCCAACCTAGGCTATGCAGTGCCCTTGAAACTGCTTGGTCAGGTTCCTGCTCGCTTACAGTTCTACACTAAAATAGCCGCTCAAAACATAGCAAGAGGGCCACAGTACATCAGCGACCCAGTGACTGGTATCATTCGTGACGGGGAATACTCCCTGAACAATTCCGAAGTTGGCATTCAATTCTATCTGGATTTAGACAAGAAATATTATAATTTAATGGACAGGCCAAAGAAAGAACGCAGGCCAAGGGCCAAGCGCACGGGGAAACCGAAGATGAAATTATCCATTGAACACCAATCCTTTGCGATGCGGCATACGAAATACTATATGCCCTTGGTGACCGATAGTTTTTCACTGACCGGAGGCTATATCAATGCTACTTCCCAAATTGGCCTCAAAGCCGAGTTCGTGCATTTCAGGAACCCCAATTGGTCAACCGTGGTCGGCATCGGCACGGGCAGGATTATTCAATTCACCCAATTTACGGCCACCCCTGCATTCTCGCCAAATGGCAATGCCGTTGATGCAGGGAGCGGCGGCGACATAGGCCGCTACCTCAGCCAAACCATCGGGCTTGCCTACAAGCATGGGCTTGGCAAAAAAAAGCTGCAGCACACCTTCTCGCTAAGTGCCGCCCAACCAATCGAAGAATGTGCCAGCGAATATAGCTTGACCATAGACCCTGGTTCGCACGAGGTGCTGGTTGGCAAATTCTACGAAAGATACGGCCACAACAAGGTGCTGTTCGGCCTTGAGTACAGCCCACAGCTCCTGCTGCACACCCATAAGCGGGTCTATTTTGGGCTTGGCCTTGTGTTCAATTACTCCTGGGGCAACCTAGCGAACGGTCGTGCCACCGTCACCAACGGGCGCACCACTTATTATGGCGGGATGGCTCAGCGCTTTAGTAAAATAGGCATTACTGCGAGCATGGGGTTTCAGGGGAGGAGGGGCGTGATGGATAATTAGCCCTGCAACCGTATTTTTTGGAGCGGGTTGGTTATTGAACTCGCCTCTGCCCAAGTCAGGCGGCGACTTGAAGTCGCCGCCTGACTTCTGCCATAGGCCGCATCTGCAAAGCTTTTCTGCATAATGTCCAAGCTATCCGAATCCGTAACTGCTTAGCAGTGGGTGTTTTTGGGGTAAAAATTTTCAATTTTCACCTCAAAAACACCCCAAAACGTGGGAGCGGAGAGAAAAATGAAATTTTTTCTCTCCGCTCCCATACCCTCCTAGGTAGTTACCCGAATCCATTTTTATAGGTATGTCCCCTTATTGCCCAGCGATGCAATTTTGCCCGCTGGGCAATTTTTGTTTGCTTTGCGGCTTGCAATTATGTGAACAAAATTCCTCACCAAATGTCAAACCTAAAATACATACCGGACGAGGGCCTGAAAGCGGCGGTCGAAATGGCCATTAAGATGGAACTCCCGCTCTTCCTGACGGGCGAGCCTGGCACGGGCAAGACCGAATTGGCCTATTGGGTCGCCGAGCAATACCAAGGCAAGGAAGACATTGGCGGCGAGGTGCTGCGCTTCAACGTGAAGACCACCTCCACTGCCAAGGACCTGCTCTACCGCTACGATGCCATCCGACACTTCCGGGACAACCAGCGGCTGAAGGACAGCAAGGGCAGCGATGAACTCAACGTGCTCGACTATATCCACTTCGAGGCGCTGGGGCAGGCCATCCTGACGGCCCGCAAAGACAATCGGCGGGTAGTGCTGGTGGACGAAATAGACAAGGCCCCACGGGACTTCCCCAACGACCTGCTCTTCGAGTTCGAAAAGCTCGGCTTCCGCATCGAGGAGGCCACCAAGACAGAACTCAATGAATACACCAAGTGGCAGGACATGCCCTCGCTCGTTGGGCTGGGTGTGACAGGCAAGCCCGACATGGATGCCCAGGACTTCATCTTCTACACCGACAAAGCCGAACGGGACAAGCCTCGTGCCGAGCGTTCGGTGAAAAAGCCCGTGCTCATCCTCACCAGCAATTCGGAGAAGAACCTGCCAGACGCCTTCCTGCGGCGCTGCGCTTTTTTCCATATCCCTTTTCCAACAGACAAGGACAAAGAAAAGGGCAAGGAAAAACTACGGGAGATTTTGAAGGTAAAAGGGCTGTATGATGCTTCAAAAAACAAGGACATCGTGGACAGTGCCGTGGACTTCTTCCTCGACATCCGTTCCTCCGGCCTCCGCCGCAACCCTGCCACGGCAGAACTGATCGGCTGGGTGGAGTACCTGCGGGAACTGGGAATCAACCCCAAAGACGAACTGACCAAGGCGGATTTTGAGCGGCTGGAACCTTCCCTGTCGTTGCTCGGCAAGAACAAGGAAGATTTGCTGCGCATCAAGGAACGGATTAAGGTTAAATTGTAGTTCGGCAGTTCGACAGTTGGCAGGGGGCAGTCAGGCTTTCAGTTCGGCAGTTCGACAGTTGGCAGGGGGCAGTCAGGCTTTCAGTTCGGCAGTTCGACAGTTGGCAGGGGGCAGTCAGGCTTTCAGTTCGGCAGTTCGACAGTTGGCAGGGGGCAGTCAGGCTTTCAGTTCGGCAGTTCGACAGTTGGCAGGGGGCAGTCAGGCTTTCAGTTCGGCAGTTCGACAGTTGGCAGGGGGCAGTCAGGGGGCAGTTGTTTAGTCAGGGGCTGCTTTGGGGTTAAGGTGGTCCCAGTCCAAAGTAGGCAGAGTATCCAGCATCAAGTATCCAGAATCCAGTATCCAGTAACCAGTTCAATAGTGACAAGGGCCGTTTTCATAGCATCCACATTTGATACCACAAGTCCGTTGTACCAAGCTTTTACGGAGGCGGATGGTGTCAATTCCGTAGTCACGGCTACGGAGGGATGGAAGTGTTTGCCCATCCACAAGGCGAGCATAGAGACGGTCACGGAGAATTTCAGGAGCACAAAGGATTTCAGTTTTCAGGTGTTCCACTTCGCCGGCCATGCCATTGACCAAAACCTCCAGTTTAACGACAGGATGCCGACCGTAGAGGAGATGGACGCAGGGGTGAATTACTTGGTGGGCGTGGGCGGTTTGGCGGGCATCATCAAGGTGCTACATCCCGTTCAATTGGTCTTTCTGAACGGCTGTTCCACCGAGGCACAGGTCAAGGCGTTCAAGGACGCAGGCATTCCGGCAGTGATTTATACCACGGAACCCTTGAACGACAAGTTGGGGATGCTGTTCGCAAAGCAGTTTTATGCGGCTTTTTTCAAGAACAACGCCACCTTGGGACAGGCTTTTGACATCGCAAAGGCATTCATCACGGCGCTAAAGGGCAATTTCGAAAACGACGGCATTGACCCGCAAATGGCCGAAATCATGAACAGGGGCGGCGGCACCGTCAGCCACGGAAGCGAACCTGAACGGGAACTGTACCAGTTGGAGGCACCTGACGAGTTCAAAAAAAAGCGGTGGAACGACTGGCCTGCACCCCCGCAAACAGGGGCAGCGAATGCCAAAAAAGATTTCATCCCCACCGAGAACGTCCTTTACCTCAACCGTGATTTCCAGATTGGCGTGTTCAAGACCTGCCTTTCGGGCCTCGTGGACGAGCGCAAAAAGGAAAAAAAAGATTGGGCAAGCCCCCAGTTTTTTTTCATACACGAACTAAACCATGCCTGCCCCATTGACTTCGGCGAACGCCTAAAAACCTTCGGGGCGGGGGAAATCTGTGAGGCGTTTCCCGGTTTGAACATTGCCCCCCAGACCTTTGTCTGGCATGATGTGCAATTGCCAGAGCTGAACCTGATGGCCGATGCAACGGCCTTCAAAAGCAGGCTCTACGAGATCTACGGCCACTATTTCCAATGCGTCAAAGACCCAGCGGCTGGCAAGTTCACCTTTCGCTCCACCACGCAAGGGGACAATGTCTTCCTCATCCACCACAGCTTGGTTGAATGGAACCCGCAATCCGTTGACGAGGTGAAACTGCTCTTGAATTTTTACCTCGAAGAATTCGGCTTGCAGTTGAAAGATGAACTGAGCGCCTCGTTTGCCGTGATTTTCACTTTCCAATACTACCAGCCCGAATCCGAGTTTGCCAAACTGTTCAATGAATTGGCCGACAACCCTATATATAAGCCCCGTGTGAAAAACCTGACCGGCCTGAAAATGATAGACATGGGCGATGTGGCGGCCTGGCAAAAAAAGGTCTTCAAAGGACGGACTGCCCCCCTGCCGCCGGACGAGGATGCGCTCTTCCCCTTCGACAAGCCATCCGTCAGTTTGAAGGAGGCCAAAAAAGTGATTGTTCAAAAATTGGAGGAATACAACCTCGAAATCGAGCGCCGAAATGATTGAGAAAACGGGCCTGCCCGACATATTCCCCTTCCATTCCCTGCTCACCCTGTTGGAGGGCAGCGGCTTCCGCTTCGGGGTGGATACCCGTGTTCGGTTGGGAGAGTATTGGCAGCTTGTTGCGAAGGATGAGCAACTCGGGCGCACCGATTTGAAGACCCACCTGAGCGCCCTGCTTTGTCGCTCGGTCGAGGAACAGGAGCGGTTTGAGCGTGTCTTCGACAACTATGCGCCGCCTGGTTTGAAGCCGATTGTCATAGGGGAAATTGGGCCAAGCCTGCCAACGCCGCCACCGAGGCCGATTGAAAACAAACCTACCGAAACCACCACTGGGCAGCCCGACGAAGGCCCAAAGCCTCCACCGCCCCCGCCACCGCCCCCAGCAAAAGCACGGAACGGCTGGGCGCCGTGCTGCCGATGCTGATCTTCCCAGAGGAGCCTTTCCGCATTTGGAACCTGCGGGGCATGAGCGAGGCCCTGATGCTGCTCCAGGAAAAAGTGCTGACCGAGACCACGGAATGGGACGTGCCCGGCACCATCGGGGCCATCATGCGGGCGGGCGGCTATCCGAAGCTGGCCTATCGCCGCAGGCGGCAAGCGCCCCGCTACCTCGTGCTCATCGAGCAGCAAAGCCCCCGTGACCACCTAGCGGGCTACGCCGCCGAACTCGTGAAGGAAATCAACCACCGTGACCTGGAGGTGGCGTATTATTTTTTCGATAAAAATCCGGCCCGCTGCTGGAAGGTATGGCGTGACCCATTGACGCACGTCAACCTCGAACTGCTGAAAAGCGAATGGAACGGCGCAAGATTGCTGCTGCTCAGCCATGCCTCCTGTTTCATTAACCCTGCAACGGGCACCCCCAGCAACCTCGCCCTCGACCTGCCTGACCACTTCTCGAACGTGGCGCTGCTCGCCACCAATTCCCCGCTCGAATGGGGTGCTGCGGAGCGTTCGCTGCAAACGCTGATGCCCGTGCTGCCCATGGGAATCGAAGGGCTGGGCAGGCTGATGGCCGCTTGGAACGGCGAGGCCCAGTTGAGCTTCGGCGACTGGCAGATGCTGCTGCCGGAACCCGTACCGACCCAGCTTTCGGGGGCTGCTGCGCAACGGGCGCCCGCCGAGGTTTTCATGGAGGTTTACCGCTACTTGGGCAAGGATGCCTTCCGCTGGCTTTGCGCCTGCGCCGTCTATCCCGAAATCTATTTCGAGCTGACGAGCATCCTGCACGACGAAGCCATACCGCCGCTCGCCGACCTCTCGGAGTGGGAGCAGCACGAGCAATGGAACCAGGCCATGCGCTTGCTCAGCAGGCTCTATTGGTTCAGGCGGGGCTACTTGCCCTCCACCATGCTGGACGACCTGAAGCGCAACCTGAAGCCAGCCGACCTCGCCTTGGTGGAAGGCGAAATCCGGCGAATCCTCGAAATCTCCAAAAACCGGGTGGGCGAAACGACCCACGCCGCCAGCATCCGCCAGCGGATGTTCGACTGGATGGCCGAGCAGGGCTTCCGGGTGCTATGGATTGACGACAACCCCGAGAACAACCAGCAAATGATTGATTCGTGGTCGAAATCGCTGGGCATCCTCTTCCGGCAGGCGACTAGCACTGCTGAGGCGGCTTCGTTGTTGGAAACGGAGCGGTTCGAACTCGTCATTTCCGACATTGGGCGAAAGGGCGAAGAACACCCTGCCTCCGCTACGCTGGAAATGGTCAAGCGCCAGTCACCTGCGCCGCCAGTCGTGTTTTTCACGGACAACAGGGGTATGCGGCTGCGGGCCACGCTGATGGAGGCGGGGGCCTACCAAGTGACCGACGACATCGGAGAATTGCAGCAAGCGTTGTCGGCAGTGTGGGACCGGAAGTTCAAGCCGGTGGAGGAAGTGCCGCCACAGGAACAAGTGCAGGAGCAAACGGCTGGCTCGATGCCGCCAGAAAGCGCTTACCAACAGAACGTCAATGAGCCGCCGCCACTGAACCAAGCAGCACAGGATCAGGAGATGTTGAAGAAGTTGGGGTATTATGAGGGCGAGATTGATGGGACGCCGGGTGAGCAGTTCCGCTCGGCGATTAGCCGATTCCAGCGGGCGAACAAATTGGTGGCGGATGGGGTTTTGGGGCCGCAGACGAGGGAGGCGATGAGGAAGGCGGTGGAGGAGTTGGAAAGGCAGGGGCAAATAGCTGACAACACTGTTAGCGAAAAAGGAATAGTGCCACAGGTATTTATCGCTTATGCCCGGGAAGATGTAGAACTACTCGAAGAACTTCGCATCCACCTCCGTCCGCTCGAACGCACCAACCGGGTCAAAATCTGGTATGATGGCATAATTGAGCCAGGTATCCCTTGGGAAAATGCCATTAAAGAGAACCTCTATGCTGCTGACATCATTTTAATGTTATTGAGTTCTGATGCTATAGCTTCGGATTATTTCTATGAAAAGGAGATGACAGATGCGTTGCAAAGGCATGAGTACCGTGAAGCAAGGGTTGTACCATTGATTGTAAGGCCATGTGCATGGATGGAGACTCCGCTTGCTAAGTTACAGGCTTTGCCAAGAAATGGTAAGCCAGTAACCTCTTGGGCTGACAGAGACGAGGCGTGGATGAATGCAGTAGAATCCCTTCGGCACCTTATAGACACTGAGCGCAAGGCAAAAGTGGTTGCCGAAGAAGCACGTTTGAAAGCAGAGACCGAAGCAGCAGCGAAACGCAAGCCAGAAGCCGATGAAGAAGCCGAGCGCCAACACCACCATGCACTCGATTCCTTCCACCACCTCATGCTGCCCATCGAGGGCGGCAGCTTTATAATGGGTGGCACCCACCCAGTGACCATTAAAAGCTTCCACCTCGGCAAGCACCCCGTCACGCAAGCGCAGTGGCGGGCCATAATGGGCAATGACCCCAGCCATTTTAAAGGAGACGATTTACCGGTTGAAAAGGTAAGTTGGGATGATGTACAGGATTTTATCCAAAAATTGAACGATAAAACGGGCGAAAACTACCGCCTGCCCTCCGAAGCGGAATGGGAGTTCGCTGCACGGGGCGGTACTCAAAGCAAAGGCTATGAATATGCTGGCAGCAATTTGCTTGAAGAAGTGGGTTGGTTTAGTTACATTTCCAACAGCGAAACGCAGCCCGTCATGCAGAAAAAAGCCAACGAACTTGGCTTATATGACATGAGCGGTAACGTATTTGAATGGTCGCCAGGATACTTGGCACGACAATTTGGATGGTTTTCCCGCCGACGGCAACGCCTGACCTCCGGCGGTGGGCAAACTAGTCGGGTGAATCGTGGCGGATCTTGGTTAAGCGGTCGAGACGCCTGCCGCTCCGACTTTCGTTTCTGGAGCCCTGCAAACTTTCGGAACAATGGCACAGGTTTCCGATTGGCCCAGTAAACTCACCCTCAGTTACTTTTGCCCTTTGACTTTTTTGTTTTATAACCGTAAATGAAAATGGGGTGAAGCCCCCGATTTTTTTTGTATCACTCAACCAAACATCAATGATCGAACCCTGCCACCAACTGCTCACTTTCATCGAAGCCACCATCCGGGAGGAACGGACTAAGGCCACCCGCCAGTTGAACAGCTTGTCTTCAAGGTGCAGCGCACCGCCATCTTTGTAGGCAATTCGTGTCTCTCGACTCCAAGGTGCAGCGCACCGCCATCTTTGTAGTAATCCGTGTCCCTCGGCACCAAGGTGCAGCGCCCTCCATGACGCAGAGATGGCCTTAAGGCCATGACAAAAAAGGCATCCAGATTAAGGTGACACCTGCCAACCCAAGGCACTGAAACAGGTGCAGCGCACCGCAATCTTTGTAGGCAATTCTTGCCCATCCATCTTTTTTCAAAAAAAATCCCCTCCCCTTGCAGCGAACCGCCCTCCTTCCCGATTTAGGTCATGTAAGCAGAAGTACAGGCCTGCAATTCCTAGTTTACTTAACCGAAAATGCTTTCTAAGAACAGCGCCTTGGCAAAAGGATTCGACGGTTTTCCCATGACCGACCCAACCTTCTGCCATCGGCTTTTCGTAAACGTAATTATTTAGGAGGGCGTGGGAGGAGAGAGAAAAAATTTCATTTTTTCTCTCCTCCCACATTTTGGGGTGTTTTTGGGAAAAAATTGAAAATTTTTTCCCAAAAACACCCCCTGCTAAGTAGTTGCTCGTAAACAATATTGAAATGAAAAAATCACATTCTTGCTCTTTGCAACCTTGCTCGTGGCCGTCTTCGCCTGCCGCAAGGACGTTGACGAAGTCACCACCGAGGAAACCAATTACGTGCCGCCCATCCTGGAGAAATGGGAACAGCCCGTCGCACCCGTAACCGGCACGCTCATCGTTTTCGTGGGAAATGAGGCTGGAGGACCCGTTCCGAATGCCAAGGTGAAGCTCGGCAACCTGACCCTCTCCACCGACCAGTACGGCCATGCGTTTTTCAGGGATGCCAATATGAACGCAGAGGGCACCTTCATCAAGGTCGAGAACTCGGCCTATTTCACGGGCAGCCGTCGGTTCTTCCCAGTGGACGGCGCCGAGACCCGTGTGAAGGTGGAACTGATTGCCAAGCAGTTTGACCAAAGCTTTGCTTCGCAACTTGGCGGCGTGGTGGAAGTGCCTGGCGGTGCGTCCATCACCTTCCCCGAAAACAGCATCCGCAAAGCAAACGGGTCGCCCTACAATGGCATGGTGAAAGTGGCTGCCCGTTGGCTCGACCCCACCAACCCACGCACCCTCGACCGCATGCCCGGCAACCTGCAAGGTATCAACAGCGTAGGCGAAGAGGTGGTATTGGCCACCTACGGCATGGTGGTCGCTGAGCTACAGGACGAGGACGGCAACCCGCTCAACATCTTGGAAGGCAAAACAGCCAGCATCCGAATGCCCGTGCCAGCGAGCCAATTGGCCAATGCACCCGGCGAAATCCCGCTCTGGTCGTACTACGAGGAGTATGGCGTTTGGGCCGAGGAAGGCAAGGCTACCTTGCAGAATGGCGTTTACGTCGGCGAGGTTTCGCACTTCTCTTTCTGGAACTGCGACTACCCCTATCCGCTCGTGAATTTCACCGCAACCTTTGTGGATGAAAACGGGGACCCGTTGGTGAACTACTGGGTAACGTTGACCCCTTCGAATGGATGGGCAGGTTCGGGTATTACTGACAATAATGGCACAACAAGTGGCAAAGTGCCCAAGGACGAGGCTTTCACGCTCGAAGTACTTGACCAATGCGGTGATGTACTGTACACCCTTTCCGTAGGCCCATTCACCGATGATGCTGATTTAGGGAACGTAGTGGTGCCAAACTCGATGCTCAACTCAACCACGCTCTCGGGACAGTTGGTGGACTGCAACGCCCAGCCGGTTTTGAATGGCATTGCCATCATTCAATCCGGTAACCAAACATTTTATGAATACACGACCACGGGCAGCTTCGACATGACGTTTCGACCTGCTCCTCCAGCAGCAATGACATTACCGTTATCGGGGTTGACCTAGATGCGCTCTTGCAGTCAAACCCCGTCACCGCTCCAGCAGGAACCACCACCGACTTTGGCCAAATCATCGTTTGTGGCTCGCAATTGGAGAACTTTATCCGTGTAACAGTAGATGGTGTTACGGCAGTTTATGCAGTGGCCACCGCCTTGCCGGACATGGGACAGTACCTATATCTGTTTGGCGTAAAATGGTGGCGATCTTTCTTTTATTACTTTAGCCCAACTAATGATAAAACTGTATTCCTTGATGTAGCTGGCACGGCCGTGGGTAGCTATGGAGGCTCATCGGGCAATACAATAGTCAGTATTGTAAACACCCCACTCAATTGGAGTTTCCATTACGGCGGAACATTCGACAATTTTGAAATAACCGAGTACGGTGCCAATATTGGCGATGAAATCATCGGCAATTTCTCGGCACATTGATCAAACTATTGGCCGCAAGCCACCACAGATCAGAAATGTTTCAGGTGATTTCAAAATCACCTGAGATTTTTAGGGAATAACACCAAAGGGGCTGGATTGACAATGGTTGCCAATCCAGCCCCAAACACGCTTACACTGAACCAGCAACATGACGGAAGCACAACTCATACACGATTGCAAGCAAGGCAAAAAAGCGGCGCAGTACCTGTTGGTGCAGCGCCATGCCGGCATGTTGCTGTCGGTGTGCCGCCGCTACGCCCGTGACGAGGCGATGGCAAAGGATGTGCTTCAGGAGACCCTTCTCCGCATTTTCACCCATATCGGCAAATACGAGCCGACTGGCAGCTTCGAGGCGTGGATGCGGCGGATAGCAGTGCGCCGCTCGCTGCAATGGCTCGAAAAATCGGCCTTCCAGCACGAGCTACAACCCGCTGATTTACCTGATTATCAAACAGTTGAGCACAGCGTTGCTGCGCAAATGGGCGTGGAGGAAATCATGCAGTTGGTCATGGAACTGCCGCCGGGGTTCCGGGCGGTGTTCAACCTCGCCGTGGTGGAGGGCTACAGCCACCAAGAAATAGCAGCAATGCTCGGCATCACGGAGAACACCTCCCGCTCGCAGTTGACACGGGCAAGGCAGGCGCTCCAGGAAAAGATTCATCAATTAAACAACCACCGCCGTTATGAAATGGCCATTGTTCGAAAATAAAATACGAAAGGCATTGCTCAGCCACCAATCGGAGGTGGACGTGGATGCAATATGGGCCGCCATCGAGCCAGGGGTGGACGCCATCAATCGGCGGAAAAAACGGCGGTTCATGCTGTTCTGGCTGTTGTTGCCATTATTGGTGGCACATGGCATAGGCTTTTATATTTACCTTAATGATGGCACCTATGAAAACAAGGCTACAACAGCTTTAAATACCATAGCTTCCACCAATAATAAGGTGGTGGATAAATCGGCTTTAAATGCCCCTAAAAACCCAATAGAAACCCAGCAAACGCAGGAAGGTAGTAGCCATAAAACAGGGCAGTCCAGCCATAATGGCGGCGCATTGACTACTACGGAAAATCAAGGATTAAATGCCAAGGCAGGTAATCCCATATTTTTAAATAAAAAGGGCAAAAAGCCATCGTATAAAACGGCAACGGCCACTTCCGACCAGCCAAAGCGCAATGCAAACCTCGGCCCAGCGGCAGCACCCGCCTCGCCCATTGCGGAGCAAGCCCCAAATACTGGCCGCTGGCAAACCGAATACCCCGGCCCGAACGCAGCCGAAGCGCCCATTGCAGGGCAAAATACGGTCAATGCCATGCCGACAACCACGGCCCAGCGCCTATTGGAAGCAGTGCCCACCTTGCCCTTCGAACCCCTTTCAGCCATTGCACCAAAGCTGCCCGCACTGCCCCCGACGGCACTTGAACAGCCCCTGGAAACGCCACCCCTGCGCAAGCGGGACTTCCGCCTGACCGCCGCCGTACTGGGCAGCATCAGCTTTTTGGACCGGAAAATGACCGCCACGGACTCCGCCTACACCACCCTGCTCGACCTGCGGGAACGCTCGGAACGGCAACTGGAAGCCGTGCAGGCAGGCATCCGCATCGGCGTTGAGCACCGCTCCGGCCTCGGCTTCAGCACCGGGCTGAACTATGCGCAGTTGAACGAAGTTTACCGCTACAAGTCCATCAAGGACAGCATAGAAACGGTCAATGGCATACAGTACTATTACCTGAATTTCGAGAACGACACCATCCCCGTTTATGGCGACATTCAGTTGGAGCGGCGCACGACCCACCGCAAGGAATTTTACAATAAATACCGCTTGATAGAGGTGCCGCTCTTGGTAAGCTGGCGGCACGAGGGCCACCAGTTCTCGTTCGGTGCCCAGGCGGGCGCCTTCGTCAACCTGCGGATGGCGGCAACAGGCAGGGTCTTGCAGTCCGCCACGCAAGACGTTGATATTTCCAGCGGCGGCCTCTACCGCACGAACATCGGCCTGAGCTATTACCTCGGCCTGACGGCTGGCTTCATGCTCAACGACCGATTGGAAGTTGTTGCCTCACCGTTCGTGCGGCACTTCCCGAAAAGCTTCACAAAAGCAAGCTATGGGCTGGAGCAGCGGTATAATTTGTACGGGCTGAATGTGGGGTTGGGGGTAAGGTTTTAGAATTAGGGTTGTTGCGAAAGGAAATGGAGGTGAAGGCAGTGGATGAGGCGATTTTAGGCGCTGTGCATTCCGCTAATGAACCTTCAGAATTCATGCAAGCAGGTTTTGTTGAGTCCCAGCAACAACCATTGCCCTTTTTGCTTTCCACCTGCTCACTAAGTATGCCGACAAAAGCACGGTTGCAAGGATGGCAACATTGACGACCATCGCCTTGAACGATTCGTTGCTGAAGTCCCACCAGATGATTTCACCGGGATGCTTCCTAAGCTGGGCAAGCACCAAAAAACCAACGGGGCAATACCTATCAACAGCCCATTCACAAACCACTTTCCCCAAAAATAGGTCAGTAAAGCTGCCAGCACCGAAAAAACAAGTGGGAAAGCAATTACCTGTAATGCCGGATGCTCGATTTTCAAGCCTTCTTATTCTGGATAATGGCTGCTAAGATCACCAATCCCGAAACCGCCACCAGCGGCGAGGGGGTTTCAATCCTTCTTATTCTGGATAATGGTCGCTAAGAGCCACCGGTAGCTGTATCCACATCGTGATGAAGGAGTTTCAATCCTTCTTATTCTGGATAATGGTCATGATGGCAGGGGTGACTTCATCAAAAGGCCGGATACCTGTTTCAATCCTTCTTATTCTGGATAATGGGTGCTAAGGTCCAGGTTGCTATTGCTTGGTAAAAAACTATTCAGTTTCAATCCTTCTTATTCTGGATAATGGTCGCTAAAGATGACAACTGTGTGCCAATGAGGGTGCATAAGTGACCGGGTAGTGTTTCAATCCTTCTTATTCTGAATAATGGTCGCTAAGTACAGGTTGGTGAGCAACAATCGCTTATGTTTCATATGTTTCAATCCTTCTTATTCTGGATAATGGTCGCTAAGTCATGGTCATCTGCTTATATTCGATATTGCCTGGCTCCGTTTCAATCCTTCTTATTCTGGATAATGGTCGCTAAGGGCATTGGGTTGGGCTTTGCCCAAATGATTTCTTGGCGGTTTCAATCCTTCTTATTCTGGATAATGGTCGCTAACAAGTACGCTTGCAAACGTGCAATTGCCATAGCAATGGAGTTTCAATCCTTCTTATTCTGGATAATGGTCGCTAAGATCTCCGCCGCCAGTACCTCCATGCCGGAACTGGGGTTTCAATCCTTCTTATTCTGGATAATGGTCGCTGCTTTTTTACCTTGGGAAAATCACACCAAGTTACTTTTGGTTTCAATCCTTCTTATTCTGGATAATGGTCGCTAAGTCAGGTTTTTGGATGTTATCCCGCCTGCCCGCTCCATAGTTTCAATCCTTCTTATTCTGGATAATGGTCGCTAAGTTGACAAAACGCCTGTTCAGTATCTCCACCTGAAACTCGTTTCAATCCTTCTTATTCTGGATAATGGCTGCTAAGCAAGCGAACACCCCGCCCGTGATTCACCACCCCATATTTCAATCCTTCTTATTCTGGATAATGGCTGCTAAGACCATAGCTTTCTGCTGAACGCATACCAATAAAATTAGTTTCAATCCTTCTTATTCTGGATAATGGCTGCTAAGAGGCCCAGACCATCAAGCTACAGGTCAGCCTGAAAAGTTTCAATCCTTCTTATTCTGGATAATGGCTGCTAAGAATCACCCGCGCGGCTCCACCTTGAGAACATTTCCCGCACCTTGAAAGGTTTCAATCCTGCTTATTCTTTGGATAATGGCTGCTAAGTAATGACATTAGAGATTTTAGAGGAAGTGGTTGGCCTTATCCAGTTTCAATCCTTCTTATTCTGGATAATGGCTGCTAAGTCCAGAAGATCAATTGACCATTAGTCCGATGAATGTTTCAATCCTTCTCCGACTGGATGCTGGATAATGAAAACGCTAAGTTTCTTTCAACATTCTTCCCTGATAATGGTGTTAATGGTTAGTTTCAATCCTTCTTATTCTGGATAATGGCTGCTAGGCCAACAACTACTCCGCCGAACGGGGGCGTCTCAGTTTCAATCCTTCTTATTCTGGATAATGGCTGCTAAGGAAAATTAAATCAATTCAATTTCAATTATGACCAGTGGTTTCAATCCTTCTTATTCTGGATAATGGCTGCTAAGAGGCCACGCCTCAAGGCAGCTGAACACTCTTTTTCGGGTTTCAATCCTTCTTATTCTGGATAATGGCTGCTAAGAACATTGAATGAACCTATGGGCAGACTTCTGGGTTTCAATCCTTCTTATTCTGGATAATGGCTGCTAAAGGGTCATCGCCTATCTGGTCAGGTGTTGCCGCTCAATCTGTTTCAATCCTTCTTATTCTGGATAATGGCTGCTAAGGCTGACGGCTGATAATCCCATGAAAATAAAACTTACCCGTTTCAATCCTTCTTATTCTGGATAATGGCTGCTAAGGCCATCGCCGCCGAGCGGATGGAGGCTGAGGCGAACAGTTTCAATCCTTCTTATTCTGGATAATGGCTGCTAAGGCGAAGGCCAATGAACTTGCACAAAAGATTATTGAAGTTTCAATCCTTCTTATTCTGGATAATGGCTGCTAAGAAGGGGCGGGGGGACAGGCTCAGGCTGGCATGAGACGTTTCAATCCTTCTTATTCTGGATAATGGCTAAGGAGTTTGGTTCAAACACAGGAAATGAAGGCATATGTGGTTTCAATCCTTCTTATTCTGGATAATGGCTGCTAAGATATATTCGGTTCCTCGCCCCTGGCACATTTTACTAGTTTCAATCCTTCTTATTCTGGATAATGGCTGCTAAGTTTGATTTAAATCTGAAGCATCGAAGGCATTCAGAAGGGAGTTTCAACCTTCTTATTCTGGATAATGGCTGCTAAGGGCTTCGATTTCCTTTACTCCTGTCTCGATCACTGAGGTTTCAATCCTTCTTATTCTGGATAATGGCTGCTAAGTTATTTGGCAGCCCGCTATCGTTACGACCCCGCCAGTTTCAATCCTTCTTATTCTGGATAATGGCTGCTAAGATTGAAGGACAGATTACATACGTTGGGAATTGTTCAGTTTCAATCCTTCTTATTCTGGATAATGGCTGCTAAGCACCGCTGCCGCTGGGCTGGACGGTGTGCCCTCTATTGTTTCAATCCTTCTTATTCTGGATAATGGCTGCTAAGGGTTCAAAAAAACACATCCCCCATCACCACCGTTGTGTTTCAATCCTTCTTATTCTGGATAATGGCCGCTAAGAGACAACTGCCGCCTACATCGGAAAGATCCATGGAAAGTTTCAATCCTTCTTATTCTGGATAATGGCTGCTAAGTTTGCTTTTGTGCCGCCTATTATCAATGCCACTTCAGTTTCAATCCTTCTTATTCTGGATAATGGCTGCTAAGCTTCATTTTGAGGTGGGTTTAAGAATCGTTCCATGCTGGATTGCTGTTTGTGCCAACCCAAAGCACGGATGTTTCATCTTATTCTGGATAATGGCTGCTAAGTCAGTCAAGCTATGGCTGCCTTTGTGGCGTTTCAATCCTTCTTATTCTGGATAATGGCTGCTAAGGAATATGGGAGAGTGTTTGACTTTGAACTCGGTTCAATCCTTCTTATTCTGGATAATGGCTGCTAAGAACGCGGTAGCAAATGTTACTTCCCACTGTTCCGGTTTCAATCCTTCTTATTCTGGATAATGGCTGCTTGGGTTACGCTTTCCAAATTGGCTAGTTAACTGAGTTTCAATCCTTCTTATTCTGGATAATGGCTGCTTTAGGGCCTTTGTATCCCGGTGGTGCGGGCGGTTTTCCCTTTTTGGGGGGAAGTTTGGTTTTTGAATTTTTTTTTTATTCTGGATAATGGCTGCTAAGCAAGGTGAATTGTTTCAATCCTTCTTATTCTGGATAATGGCTGCTAACGCACAAGCCGGCATTTAAGCATGAATTTGTTTCAATCCTTCTTATTCTGGATAATGGCTGCTAAGATTTAAAAATTCACAATAAATTGTTCTAAATGTTTCAATCCTTCTTATTCTGGATAATGGCTGCTAAGAATGACCGTAGCCTTCAGCCTTTACCCACCATTAATGTTTCAATCCTTCTTATTCTGG
>JADKBS010000022.1 GCA_016714985.1 Saprospiraceae bacterium
CGACCCTTTGTCGTGGCAAGCTGGCGTGGACGAATACTATATGTTTTCATCCAATGAAAAAGACCAGTTTAATATTTATAGTTTTAAAGGACTTTTGGCTAAAGAAAGCAATAATTGCTGTAATAGCCTTGAATTTTTTCTGCGTGATGCCCGTGAGACGATTGATGGTTTGCCAGATATTTCAAGCGCTATTTCCACGGAAATTGAGTATGTTTTTGCCGACAATAGTGGGAATGATACGACCTTCGTCATTGAAATTGATACTATTTGGAAAACAAAATTCAGCATCGTCAAGCGTTTTTCCCAACCCCAGCAGGACTTAGTTCATTATTTTGAATTTGGCGACCAAACCTTTGATTCCACCTTTACCGATTCTATCCTTCACACCTACCAGCAATCACCAAAAAACCAATTGGTTACGCTAATAACCAAACCCGTAAACAACAATAATTCTAGCAGCTATTTAACCCGCAATTTGGGCAATTTGGATACCACTTTCCAAAACTGTAATTTGGAGTTGCAATTCGACAGCATTATTACGAATACTGCCATCCAAGTTTTCGCCAATGCCACGGGGGTGGCACCATTCAGCTATTTTTGGAGCGATGGCTCGAACAATCAGTTTGCTAGTTTTTCCCCTGCTGGTTTTGGCCCGATGGATTTTTCAGTCACGGTTACAGATGCCAATGGGTGCAGCGCACAGGCAGGATTTCGACGACCTTAACACGGGTACCATACCTCCCGTCTGTGTTGCTGGTTTTGATACAACATCCAGGAAGTTTATGTGGATTTCCAAACCATCCATGTTGATTATGCTGACAGCCTACAATTTAGTGCGGCAACTATTATTTATTCAGATGATGCAGGAAATAAATACCGTTCCGATCGGCAACCCCAGCCATCAGATTATTATTTCAAGATATTGGAGGTGTCGGACTATGATGAAAACGAAAAAGGTGAGAAGACCAAGAAAATAAGCTTAGAATTCACATGCAGAGTTTGGAACGAAAGCGGCGAGCACATTGACATTCGGGAAGGAAGGGCGGTAATAGCCGTGTCCTACCCTGATTAAATCATTTCCTTGCCAACCGCTCCTGCAATTTTCCGCATATCTCCCACGAGCTTAGTAAACACCTCAAAATCAAGCTGTTGCGCCGAATCGCTCTTCGCCACTTTCGGATTTGGATGTACCTCAATCAGCAGCCCGTCACAACCAAAAGCCACGCTTGCCTTCGCCAAATCTGGGACGCCATAAGCATAGCCCATTGCATGGCTTGGGTCGAGAATCACTGGGCAATTTGTGTACTGCTTCAACCACGCAGCCCCACATAAATCAAAAGTAAATCGGGTTTTCGTCTCAAAAGTGCGGATGCCCCGCTCGCATAGAATCACCTCCGAATTGCCGCCGCTCAGGATGAATTCCGCCGATTGAACGAACTCCTGCAAGGTCGTCCCAAAGCCCCGTTTCAGCAGTACAGGCTTCCGTATTTCACCACAGCGGCGCAGGATGCTCTGGTCGTACATCGCCTTCGCCCCGATTTGCACGATGTCTGTGTACTCGATGACCTCTTCGATATGTGACGAGTCTTTCACTTCTGTGATGATGTTCAGGCCATACAGTCGACGCACCTCGGCCAGCATTTTCAGACCCTCCAAACCAAGCCCTTGAAAGGTGTATGGCGAAGTCCGGGGCTTATAGCAGCCCGCCCGCAAGGTGTTGATATTCAACGATTTGAGCAGCTTTCCCACCGACTCGATTTGCTCCCAAGACTCAATACTGCATGGCCCTGCAATGACGACGGTGTGGTTCGTTTCGCCACCAATTTCGGTATTTCCCCAACGGATGGAACGTAGTACCGAGCGATAGTTTTTGCTCGCCAATTGGATATCAGAATCCATCGGCCAAGCGGCTTGGACGTGCGGTTGAATGGCCTCTGGAACAGCTTTCAAAGCAGAGGGCGTGACCAGCACGAAGTAGTCGTTCTCTTGGAAAATGCTGGCTTGAAGTTGCTGGGCAATTTCGTTGGCGATGGATGCCGATACTGTATTTTTGAGATGGATAACCATTTTGATTTTTATTTTGCTCGCGAGGAGGATGGTTACACGGATTAGGCGGATTGGACTGATTTTTACGGATTTTTTTTAAAGATACGGGTTTAATCTGTTTAAATCAGTTAAATCCGTGTTCTAACCATCCTCCTCGCGTATCACGTCTCTGCTTTAATCAACTGCGTAAACGTCAAAGCCCCCGTTAAATCCCCACCCGAATTAACCACCGGAATATATTGCAACGGAAACTTTACCCCTCGTATCAACTGCAACAATTCATCAATGGTTTTATCTTCTTGAATCACAATGGGTTTTGAATTAACGAGATCAAAAGCATTGATTTCATGGAGGTTTTCAAAATTTCGGATTAAGCCCTTGCGCACATCCGCATTGCTGATAATGCCTTTTAATTGGCCATTGTCAACAATTAAAACAAAGGCCATTTCATATTTTTCAATAGCCAATAATGCGCTTCTAAAATCCAAATCCCGAACGTCTAAAATGGGCAATTCCGCCGTTTCAATCATGAAATCCTTGATTAAATAATGGGAACTGACCACCTCCCTTTTTAGGTGCAGCAGCGCCGGGCCGACCGACTTGTTTTGGAACAAAAACGACCCCACCACGGCGCTTTCCACGCCCAAATTCCGAAGGATAAAGCTCACCTCGGCGTTCACCCCGCCGTCCACCTGGATTTGGTGGGTGGGGAACAGCCGCCGAAACTGCCGGATGCGCCGAAAAGTCTCTTTGTTGAACACTCCCCCACTCTGCCCTGGTGTGGTGGTCATCAACAACACGTAACTGCACCGTTCGGCGTAAGGGGCAAAGGCTTCCACGGGCGTATCGTTCATCAGTGCAAGGCCGATTTGGCCGGGCAGGTCGGCTGGGAACTGCACCATTTCCCCAAATTGCTCCAACTGAAAGGACACCCGACTCACTGGCGTTTTGCGAAGCAAGTCAAAATAAAGCGCTGGCGTGGGCGAGATGATGTGCAGGTCAACGGGCGTAGAACTGCTTTGGTAGATGGCCTCAATGTCCTTGAAAACACTGGGGTCATCGTTGCAATCCACATGAAAAAAGTCAATGAAATGCTCGTCCAATTCCCGCACGACGTCGGCCAAAGGCTGGTGTTTGTTGCTGTAAATGGAGGCACTTATTTTCATCAAGGGCAAAAGTAGGGCGATTTACGATTTACGACTTACGATTTACGATTGGGGGCGCTACCTAATTCGACCTGAACCGCTTTTCTTTGCACTCCAATTTGGAACAAAGGCCAAAAAATGGTCGTTTACCAAACAATTGTGAGGCTTGCAGAAGCCCATAACAATCTAACAATCAAGCAATTTAACAATCAATATGTCCTTATCCACCCGATACTCCCCCAAAGAAACCGAAGAACGCTGGTACGCCCATTGGGAGGCGAAAAACTATTTCCACTCCGAGCCGGATGGGCGGGAGCCGTTCACCATTGTCATACCGCCGCCGAACGTGACGGGCGTGCTGCACATGGGCCACATGCTCAACAACACCATCCAGGATGTACTCATCCGCCGGGCGAGGATGCAGGGCAAGAACGCCTGCTGGGTACCCGGCACCGACCATGCCAGCATCGCCACGGAGGCGAAAGTGGTGCAGTTGCTGCGCAAACAGGGCATCAAAAAAGGCGACATCCCACGGGACGAGTTTCTGAAACACGCCTTTGATTGGAAGGAAAAATACGGCGGCATCATCCTCGACCAGTTAAAGAAACTGGGTGCCAGCTGCGACTGGCAGCGCACCCGTTTCACGATGGAGGAGAGCCTCAGCCGTGCTGTTATCCATGTTTTTGTTGACCTTCATAAAAAAGGCAAACTCTACCGTGGCCTGCGCATGACCAACTGGGACCCCGAAGCAAAGACGGTTTTGAGCAACGAGGAGGTCATTCACCGGGAGGAGAATTCGCAGTTGTTTCACATCAAATACAACCTCGTTGACGACCCCACCGACGGCATCATCATCGCTACGCAACGCCCCGAAACCATCATGGCGGACGTGGCCATCGCTGTACACCCAGAGGAGGAGAAATACCAACACCTCGTTGGCAAAATGGTGCTTATCCCCTTGATTAACAAGCCAATACCCATCATCGCCGATAGCTACGTGGACCGGGAGTTTGGCTCCGGGGCGCTGAAAATCACGCCTGCCCACGACCAAAACGACCTCCAGGTTGGGGAGCGCCACGGCCTGCCCGTGGTGGACATCCTGACCGAGGACGGCAAGCTGAACGCCGAGGCGCAAATCCTCGTGGGCGAAGACCGTTTCGCAGCCCGCAAGAAAATCCGCAAGCTGCTGGAAGACGCTGGCAACCTCGTGAAAGTGGAAGACTACCGCACCAGCATTGGCCACTCGGAGCGCACGGACGCCGTCGTTGAGCCAAGGCTCACCAACCAATGGTTCCTGAAAATGGGCGGCTTCGCTGCAACGGCGCTCGAAGCGGTTCAGCGCGGCGAGGTGAAATTTTACCCCGAAAGCATGTGGAACATGTACTACCAGTGGCTGCAGGAGGACAACGTGCGGGACTGGTGCATCAGCCGCCAATTGTGGTGGGGGCAGCGGATTCCGGCGTGGTACGTGCGTTCGGCTGACGGTAGACGATTGACGGTGGACGGCCCCAATGGTACAACAGAAGACTTGGTTTTTGTTGCGGAAAACGAGGCAGACGCATTGGCGCAAGCCCGTGCTGCCTTGAACAATAACAATCTGACTATCAATGACTTAGAGCAAGACGAAGACGTAGTGGACACTTGGTTCAGTTCCTGGCTCTGGCCAATTGCCGTGTTCGATGGATTTGAGAAAACAGACGACCTGAAATATTACTACCCGACCAATGTGCTGGTGACGGGCTGGGACATCATGTTCTTCTGGGTAGCCCGGATGATTATGTCTGGCTATGAGTGGTCGGAGGAGTTGTTGGGCGTTGATTTGAAAGGGAAAATGCCGTTCCATGACGTGTATTTCACGGGGATGGTGCGCGACAGCCAGCGCCGCAAAATGTCCAAATCACTGGGCAACTCGCCGGATGCGCTTTCGCTCATCGAGAACTACGGGGCTGATGGCGTCCGCTTTGGAATGCTGCTTTCCGGTTCGGCGGGCAACGACATCATTTTCGATGCACCGTTTGACCCAGTGACGAAGGAGGTGTTGAACGAGAGCAAACTTTGCGAGCAGGGCCGCAATTTTTGCAACAAAATGTGGAACGCCCTACGCCTCATCAAGGGCTGGGAGAAATCCGACGCCGAACAGCCGGAGGTGAACGCCCTCGCCGTGGCTTGGATGAAGGATAAATTCGACCAGACGCTGGCCGAAGTGGAGGCCAATTTCACCACCTACCGCCTCGGCGACGTGCTGATGGGCTTGTACCAAACCATCTGGGACGATTTCTGCTCATTTTACCTCGAAATCATCAAGCCTGCCTTCAACGAGGACGGCACGAGCGAGCCGATTGACCATAAAACCTACGAGGCGACCAACCAGATTTTCGAAAAAATGATGGCCGCCCTGCATCCGTTCATGCCGTTCGTGACGGAGGAAATCTGGCACCAACTGCGGGAGCGGAAAGCAGGAAACGACTGCGTGGTGGCCGCCTACCCGACGGCTGGCCGGGTGGACAAGGAGATGATTCAGAAGGTGGACAAGGCCAAGGATTTGATTACCAAAATCCGGGAAAGCCGCAGCAGCAAAGGCATTTCCCCGAAGGAAAGCCTGCGCCTGTTTGCCCAAAACCTGCCGAGTACCCAGGCCATGTTCGAGCTGAACGGCTTAGCCGAGTTGGTGCAGAAAATGGGCAACCTCAGCGAACTGAGCTTCACCGATGACGAGCCAGCGGGCACAGTTTCACTGCTTTCCGGCACGGAAAAGTACTTCCTCGAAATGAATATCACGATAGACGTGGCGGCCGAGCGGGAGCGCATTACGAAGGAACTCGACTACTACCGGGGCTTTGTGGCCAGCGTCGAGAAGAAGCTCTCCAATGAAAAATTCGTGGGCGGGGCACCTGCTGCCGTGATTGACGCTGAGCGGAAGAAGCTGGCGGACGGGCAGGAGAAGATGCGGATTTTGGAGGAGGGGTTGGCGAAGTTGGGGTAGTTTGCTTAACTTTGTTAAAACTCAATAGTTATGACGACAGCAGCCATTCTGGAAAAAATACCGACGAGCAAAGGCCACGAAGGCGGGCCTGCGCTGATTTCCACCGAAGCATTTTATAGGAGATACGGCCAGCGTGAGGATGGCTTCAAATACGAATTGGTCAATGGGCGTATAGAGAATTCTGAGAAAAATATGGATGATAGCCAACTCCATATCGCAGCTAACCTCAGTTTATTTTTTTATTCTTTAAAACTTGAGCGGAAGAGTGGTGGAACTTTTCTAGCTAATAAATACAATGTACTTTGGAAAGACCATGTGCGCAAACCCGATATGTGCTACTTAAACCAACAACAATTGGTGGAAGCTTATGAGGGCAAGCACCCGGTAGCGGAATTTGTAGTTGAAGTCGTTTCTCCGACCGACAAGGCTTATAAATATTCTGAAAAAATTGAGGATTATTTCAAGGCGGGCGTGAAGGTGGTCTGGATGATTTACCCCAACACGAAGCAAGTGCAAGTTCACTTGCACAATTCAACAAATGTCACCTACTGCAAAGGGGAAATGATTTGCTCGGCGGCTCCTGTGCTACCGGAGTTTGCCATTTCCGTCAATGATATTTTCAAGAAACCGACGGTGGATTGAGGCTTGCAGGATAGTAGGCGTCGTGGCCAAGTAAGCGGTAACTTGAAGTTAAATCAAACCCCGCATTTTAATAATGTTGTAGGCCTTTGAAATTAGGCTAGATTTCGATTTATAGCTGTTTGAATAACTAACCCAAGTTGCGGAAAGCTACCTTTTAATCTCTTTTTCGGCGGCTGCGCCGCCGAAAAAGAGATTAAAAGGGTGTTTTTGGTGCTCCGCAACTTGAATTAACTATTTGAGGCAGGAGAAGGGCTAGAGGCGATGCCACCTCGAAAGTGCGAGCAAACATTATCCTATTTGCACAAGTTGAGCCGCCCTTTCGAGGCGTCGCCTCTATAGGCTCCAACGCTACGACACGCTACTCCACCACCACTTTGCAGGTCCAAACCTGGCCATTTTCCCCGTTTATTATTATAAAAAATATCCCAGGGCGTAGAATGGCATATTCAATGCCCTGTTCGGTGTGGGAAATGCTGTGTTCTTGTAAGGACAGTTTTTTTCCCAGTGCGTCAACGATTCCCACTTCATAGCGGGGCATTGGCGAATCAAAACGCAGCGTGAATGGTTGGCCCTGAGCCACCGGGTTCGGGGCAAGGTGGACGCCGTTTCCAGTCCCTTCGGTTTGCCATTTGGTTCCAGTCAAAAGCTCGACCACCACCGTAGAGGTAGCTGTGCAACCTTGGCTGTCGGTGACGGTGACAGAATAAGTTCCTGCAAGGAGGCCTGTGGCCGTTTCGGTGGTTTGTATTGGCGATGTGTCCCAAAGATAGCTGAATGATGGGGTGCCGCCCGTGGCAGAGGCAGTAGCCGTACCGATGGATTGCAGGTGTACATCTGGGGTACTTTGTGTCCCCAATTGGATTTGCGGTGGGGTGCTGATGGTCACCACCTCCGAAAAAATAGAATCCAAAGCATCGGTGAGGGTGAAAGCATAGTCGCCCGCTGGAAGGTCTGTGAGCTGAAAACCGACGTAGCTGGGGTCATCCCAAGTGATACTGTAAGGAGGCAACCCGCCGCTCGGCACGACACTGATGATGCCCAGCGATTCGCCAAAGCAAGGCAAACTAAGCTGGCCGCTGACGACGGAAGACAGTGTCTCAACCATTTCAACAAAAACGGAATCGGTTATGGTACAGCCATTTGCGTCGGTCACGGTTACGAAATAAGCCCCGGCTAAAAGCCCCACAATGGTGTCGGTCGTTTGAACGGGCATAGTGCCCCAAGCGTATGAGTAAGGGGGAATACCAAACGTTGCACTAATGAAAGCAGTGCCGTTAGGCTGGTTGTCAATTGACGGCATGCTTTGGGTAGTTGTTTGAATTTGCATTGGCGCAAAAATGGTAATATCATCAATGATGAGCGTGCCAATTGCATCGGTCACGGTAAAGGCATAGTCGCCCGCTGGAAGGCCAGTGAGCAGAAAACCGACATTGCTTGGGTCATCCCAAGTGATGCTGTAGGGAGGCAGCCCGGCGCTCGGCACGACACTGATAATGCCAAGCGAGTCACCAAAGCAAGGCAAATTAAACTGGCCGCTGACGACGTAAGACAATGCCTCAGCCATTTCAACAAAAACGGAATCGGTTTTGGTACAGCCGTTTGCGTCGGTCACGGTTACGAAATATGTTCCGGCTAAAAGTCCCACTATGGTGTCGGTTGTTTGAACGGGCGTAGTGCCCCAAGCGTACGAGTAAGGAGGAATACCAAACGTGGCATTAACGAAGGCAGTGCCGTTAGGCTGGTTGTCAAAAGACGGCATGCTTTGGGTAGTCGTTTGGATTTGCGATGGGGAAAAAATGACAACATCATCAATGATGAGGGAACCTATGGCATCGGTCACTGTAAAGGCATAATCTCCTGCTGGGAGACCCATTGGCTGGAAGCCGGATAGGTTGGGATTGGCCCATTGTATGGTAAATGGAGGCAGGCCGCCATTCGGTTCGATGCTGATGTTCCCAAAACTGTCGCCAAAGCAAGGCAGGTAAAATATCCCATTGACGTTAAGGCTTAAAGCCGCCACGCTGTCCACGAGAACGGAATCGGACATGGTGCAGCCGTTGACATCGGTTATAGTCACATAGTAGTTGCCACCGACCAAGTTATTGGCCGTGGCGCCGGTTTGCACAGGCTGGGTACTCCAAGTGTAGGAAACAGGGAAATTACCGCTGAGAACGACCGCCGTGGCGCTCCCGTTCGTCAGGTTGCCGACCGAAGGCGTGCTTATCATTACGGTCAATAGCGTTGGTGGCACGCTGATGATAAGTTGGCCAGAAACGGTCGTACCTCCGGCATCGGTTAGGGTAAATGGATAATTGCCCGACGGCATGTTGGCTTGACTGAAACCCATCAGTGTGGAGTCGTTCCAGGTGATTTTGTAGGGCGACAAACCGCCTAAGGGGTGGATGGTTGCAAACCCATCTAGGCTATCCACGCACGACACCCCTGCATTGCCCGCCACGAAATAGGTAAGTGGAATACCGCCCACAGTGTTTTCCCAAAGGTAAACAGGGTGGTTTCGTCTTTCATTGGTGGTAAATGCGCTGCAAATAAGGTCTTTGTCGCCGTCGTTGTCCATATCGGCTAGCACCAATTGGCTGGGGCCTTCCATGCCAACTATAAAATCCGCAATGGGAAACGTACCATCGCCTGTGTTTTTCCAAATGGAAACCACATTGGAGATTGCTGCGGTTGCCAGCAGGTCTAGGTCGCCGTCGTTGTCTATGTCTTCAATCAACAGGTCACTGATGCCTTCGTCGTTGCTGTTGCTTAGGGTAGCGCCCGTCGCAAACAGCCCGTCGCCAAGGTTCCTAAAATAGCGCAAATACTCGCCTTCTGCCGAAGCACAAACAACGTCGATGTCCCCATCCATATCGAGGTCTCCTATGGCGATTTCCGAAGGGTCATTGAGGGCGGCGATGACGATGCCATTGCCGAAATTGGCATTGCCATCATTTCGGAACCACAGCAATTTTTCGTCGGTAGCGGATAGGCAAACAAAGTCAATGTCCCCATCATTGTCCATATCGGCGGGGTCAGCCAGGATGGTCCCAGGCAGGGTGTTGGCAATTGGGAGTATCTGGCCAAAATTGCCGTTGCCATCGTTTTTCACCCATGCGAGGTTGTAGCCGCTGCCTTCGGCTGTAAACCCGATATCGGCATCGCCGTCCAGGTCAACGTCCTTGACAGCGAGGTAAAGACAGTTGGGCACGTCCGCCACGGTAGTTAAGGGCAAAACTCCCATCACCATTGCCGAGGCGCAGTTCGATGCGCCCGGCCTTTGGGGCGGTACTGATGATGTCGTCATGGCCATCGCCGTTCATGTCCGCTAATTTTAGGTTCCAACTATCAGCAATGTCAGCGGAAAGGGCTTTCGGAAAATAGCTGTTCACAGCTTGATTATTGGTGAGTCGAACTATATTTAAGCTAGGTTGAACACCAACGGAGTCAAAAAAACCTAGCATGAGTTCTTTTTGTCCATCCCCGTTCAGGTCCGATACTGCCAAGTCTGTCAAGTAGAGGGGGTTGTTATTGGCGACAATATTGACAGGGTCAAAGTTGCCATCGCCATCCCCTATGGAAATAATGAGTTTTTCACCAAGGGCAGCAACAAAATCCGGCTGGCTGTCCAAGTTGAAGTCTGCGGCCAAAATCGCAGAAGAAGGACTATCTTCGTTGTAATATAACACTATAGCTGGGTTGAAACTAGCTGGACCCGATGCAATCAACCCTCTCACATAACCCGTTTCCGTTGTGAACAATAGGTCCTTATAGCCATCAAGGTTGATGTCGGACACCGCCAGGTCAGTGGGAGTGCCAAAGCCATTGGTAACGTTAATGGGAGAGAAGCCATCGAAACCGCCCAAACCAATGTTTCTGTGCCACCTAAATCCGGCAGTAGAGGATTGCCAGACTAAGATATCCAAAAGGCCATCATTGTTCAAATCAGCCAACTCTATGCTTCTATAACTACTAAAACCGGTAGGTATTTGATGTTTAAGGCCAAAAACGCCTTGTCCTTGTCCCTCTAACCAGTACAAGGAGGAGTTGTTTGAACTGTTGGCCACCACGATGTCCAATATTCCGTCAGCCGAAATATCCTGTACCTTGAAATCATAGACGGAATTGGAATTATCCAAAAGGGCAGCGGGTGAAAAAGCGCCATTGCCGATGTTTTTGTGCCATACCAAATCCGGGCAAGTGGATTGAATATTGCCAATCAGCACGTCCGTCAGCCCATCCCCGTCAAGGTCCGCTACTTCCATTGTGGCACGGTTGCAAATCACCGCTGTGCCAATGTTGACCGGTGCCATAGGGAATCCACCGCTCCCGTCATTGCGGTAATATTCCAGGCCATTTAGCTCCGATGCGGCAACTATGTCCAGGTACCCATCGTTTTCGACGTCCAAAACTGCGATAGCTTCCACTTTTCCGATGCTAAATGTTAGTAAATATTCCTCGCCAAAACTTCCTGTTCCGTCGCTGAAGTAGAACCAGATGCCCGTCTCACCAGAGGTGACCAAGTCGAGGTTGCCGTCACCGTTGAGGTCGCCAGTCTCAACTTCGTCCAGTAGAAGCTTATTTTGATAGATTAGCCGTTCGTTGGTGAATTGAGCCTGTAAGGGAAGCGAACTGCACAGCAGCAGCGCAACTGAGAATAGAAAATAGCACTGTTTTTTCATGATTTCAGAATTTGTTTAACAGAACGCAGGATGGCTTTGGCTCAAAGGTATTTCCTATGGTTGAATACACCAAACTTCTCAGATATTTCGTTTTAAGCCAATGATAAACCCAAATCTTTACTTCGTCATCCCCCTATTACAGTCATCCTTAGTTGCCAACCAAATCAGCCTGCACCCAAACAAGTAGCGGTTGTTGTTCCCTTACAACTTGAAATCGCAGAAGGTGCGACAATCACCAAACGCTTCCAGCCACCAACTGGATATGCCAGGGCAACCGCCAGCACAGGAGATTCATGTGCTGGTGAACCCGAATAATGCGGATATAAGCCCTTGGTACAAAGTTGATTTCGGGGAGGAAAAGGTAACACCAGAATAGAAGTTTAAGCGGGATACGTTAAAATCACATTAGAAAATACAAGGGCTTACAACCATGCTTAAATCCATGATATACATTCGATTAGTCAATAACTTTAAAATCAGTTCGACATGCAGTTCAAGACAATATTTTTGACGCTAATCGCAACTTTAAGTTTGTGTTCACTTAGTGCTCAAACCGAAAAAGGGACGTTCGCTGTTGGCCTAAACGTCAGTCCGAAAATCATGATATACCGTGACAAGGACAACAATAGGATAGAACATCACTGGGAATTGCAAGGTGGTTACTTCCTAATGAGAAATTGGCTATTTGGGAGTGAACTCAGCTACACCAGATTTCGAAGCAAAAACGATGGTGAAATCGAGCATGAAGCCGACACGTACCGTTTTGGGGCATTCACAAGAAAGTATTTTGACATCAGAAAAACGAAGTGGAAACCTTTTGTTGGCTTGAATGCTGGCTACGCCTACAGAAACGAAAACCAGCAAAGTCCAATTGCCGGTGAATTCAGCTTCAAAAATGGTGGCTATTACGTCAATGCCGAATATGGCCTGGCCTATTTCATCAAAGACCGAACTAGCATCCACATCTCCAATCATGCGCTTTTAGATATTCACGGAGACAGGAGCAATATTTCAATTTCGCTGTTAAAAATTGGTTTAACCCACAATCTAAACAACAAGACAAGTAGGGAATAGGCCATTTAGGAATTTAGCGTTCAGCAATTGTGCATAACCAACAACATTTGTCTCCTTCAACCAAACGTTGAAAGAGCATGATGAAACCAATTTTTTGCTTCGCAATCCCCTTCCTACAAGCCATTTGCGGCTGCCAGTCGAACCAGGGAAAACCTGAACTGGCAGCCGCTGCTGTTTCACGCCAAATCGAAAACACGGATGGGGCGACCCTCGTCCAGCGATTTCAGCCACCTGCTGGCTTTGTCCGGCCAGTTCTCCCAGCCAATACTTTCGGCCATTACCTGCAAAACCTGCCGCTAAAACCTGCCGATTCCCCCGTCCATTTGTACAATGGCCAGCTTAAAGCCCGCCAATCCGTCCACGCCGCCGTGGTGGACATGGACACGGGCGACCGTGACCTCCAACAGTGCGCCGATGCCGTTATGCGGTTGCGAGCGGAACACCTTTTTGCCCAAAAACAGTATGATAAAATCCATTTCAACCTGACCAATGGGTTCAAAATGGACTACGCAAAATGGCGACAAGGCTACCGGGTACGAGTGGACGGCAATAAAACCGAATGGTACGCAACCAACTCTCCTTCAATAAGTTACGAGTCATTCCGCCAATACCTCGACTTTGTTTTCATGTATGCTGGCACACTTTCACTGTCCAAAGAAATGAAGTCAAAGCAAGTGAAAGACCTGGCCATCGGCGACGTGTTCATCCAAGGCGGCAGCCCCGGCCATGCGGTCATTGTGGTGGACGTGGCGATGAAGGAAGTTACCGGCGAGAAAGTGTTTTTGCTGGCACAAAGCTATATGCCAGCGCAGGAGATTCATGTTTTGGTGAATCCGAATGAGGCAGGTTTAAGCCCTTGGTACAGCGCCGATTTTGGGGAGGAATTGGTGACGCCGGAATGGACGTTCGGGTTAGTTATGTTGAAAACATTTTGAGGATTTTTTTTGGCCATACAACCACGAGGATTCAATTGCGCTCATTAAGCCATTATTTAATCATTAATTCATTTATACATGCAACGAAAAATCTTTCTGGCGCTTTCAACGGTAGCTTTCTGTTTTATTGAACTGTTTGCTCAAACTGAGCAAGGAACGATAATGACTGGCATTGGTTTTCAACCCCGCTATCAAGCCTCAGCACATAGGAATGGTCAGAAGACTTTCCGAGCAAATGGAGACATTAAAGCAGGCTATTTCATAAAGAATAATTTGTTAATAGGCGGCGAACTTGGCTTGAGTTATTTTTCAAGATTCAATGCTTCAAACCAAGGATTAAAAACAAGTGGTTACTCCATTGGGTTAATGGGTAGAAAATATTTTGATTTAAAAAACCCGAAATGGAAACCATTCGTTGAATTATCTGCTGGATATGGCCAAGGCAAACTTGAGTACAGAAATTTATCTTTTGACCCAGGTTTTCCCAGTTCAAGCGAATCGTTTTATGCCAAATCAGAATATGGCATAGCTTATTTCATCAATGAAAAAATCGGTATAAATGCTGCTCATTTTACTAGAGCAAATTTATACCAAGATTCATTCAATACTTTTAGCGGGTTTAAATTTGGGATAAACCTCTTCATTAATGGCAATACAAAGGAATAGCCATGATTTGATTGGGCACATTTTGAACTGATTAATCAGATTCTCACAGGTAAAAATGCGCATGAATAAGTTTAATCAGTTCAATCTATATACTATCCCATCTCACTGGCTCCACCCTGTCGGCGTTCTATCCCACCGATGCTTCTTAAGCTCAAACAATGTATCGTATTTCAACCCAATCCCATCGCTGCAATGGATATTTGATTCAACGTTCGACACCTTTCGCATGCCCGGTATCGTCGTCGCCACGTCGTGGTTGCTGAGGATAAAACGAATGGCCATTTCCGCCATCGTCATGCGGGGCGGCACGTAGGGGCGAAGCGCTTCTGCTCTGTCCACGGCGGGGTGCAGGTTTTCCGGCACGAAGTAGGTTGCCCGCCAATCATCGGTGGGAAAGGTCATGTACTTGGTCATGTTGCCCGTAAGGGTACCTTCATCAAAAGGCACACGGGCGATGACGCCCACGTTCAGCTCCCGGCAAAGCGGGAAGAGCTTGTCCTCTGGGTTTTGGTCAAAGATATTGTAAATGACCTGCACCGTATCAATCAAGCCCGTGCGCAGGGTTTCAAGGCTGTTTTCCGGTTCCCAGCGATTGATGCTGATGCCCCAGTAGGCCACTTTGCCAGCTTGGGTCAGCTTCGCAATAGTTTCCTTCCACTCGTCCCGCTCGTGCCAAGCATCGTTCCAGACGTGAAACTGCATCAAGTCAATCTGCTCGACACCGAGGTTTTCGAGGCTGAGGTTGACGTATTCCTCGATGTATTCCGAAGGGAAAACCTCATCCAGCGTAAACTCCGGGCGGCTGGGCCAAACCCGGTTTTTCGGTGGGATTTTCGTAGCTACGTACAGTCGCTTGTCTGAGTGTTTGCGTAGCAACTCACCTGCAATGCGCTCACTGATGCCATCGGCGTAGGCCCAGGCGGTGTCAAAGAAATTACAGCCAAGCTCCACCGACTTGTCGAGTGCCCGTTGCACTTCGGCTTGGTCGGTGTCCTTCCAACTAGCTAGGCCCCACATGCCATAGCCGATTTCCGAGATTTGGTAGCCTGTGCGGCCAAGGGTTCTAAATTTCATCGTCATTGGTCATTGAAAGTCATAGGTCATTAGTCATTGGCCCAAAATGACCAATGACTAATGACCTATGGCGATTAAAGCAAAAGGGGTTGCAACATCGCTCCCAATTCCTCAGCCGTCAGGTCACGGGGATAGAATTGCTTGATACCGTCCTTGGATTTGATGAAAACGGCAGGTACATTGCCTTGCCAGCCGCCAGAGATGTCGTTGCGCCACTTTCCATCACTGTCCTTGACCTGAAGCACCTCGGCTGCCATACCTGATTTGCGCAGCACAAGGTTCACGCCGTTGGCCATTTTCTCCTCGTCGAGGTTGACGGATAGGAGATGCAGCTTGTTTTCGCCGCTCTTGTTTTGCAGTTCCTGCATGGCTTGCTGCATTTGGATGCATTTGAGGCAGTCGGTTTTCCAGAAATTGACCACGAGCAGCCCGGTCGTGTCGGACTTGATTTTTGTCAATAAATCTGAGGGTGCAATGAGCGTGGCAGACTTGCCACTTGCGGCGGCCAATTCGTCGTTTTCGGCCTCGCTGGTGTTGCCAGATTGCTCCATGTTGTGCGGTAGGGCGCCCTCGTGCTCTGTGGAGTTGGAGGCGTCATTGCCGCAGGCAGCAAAGGCAAATAAGGCAAAAACGGAAAGGAATATTGCAAAACGGTTTGTCATAAAACGATGGTTGATTTGGCCGCAAAAATGCGAAAGTTTGGCAACCTGACCACCATGAAAAATCTGCCTATTTTCACGCCCTAAAATCCATTTGACTTGAACCTACGTACCATCATTTTCCATCGAAAAAATAGTTGGATAGCCCTTGGTCTGCTGACACTGCTCTTGGGTTGGCTTATGCCCCCGGCATTCGTGGAGCGCTGGTACAGCCGTGGCCTGTTCGTCGGGGTGCGCTGGTTGTTCACGGTGTTGGACAGTTGGTGGCCGTTCGCAGCGGTGTATTTGCTCGTGGTCGGGCTGTTGGGCTGGTTGGTTTGGCGGCTTCGCTTCGCAAAAAAGGAGGCACTGCCCTGGCCGAAAAGACTACTGAATTTCGGCCATTCGCTGCTGGCTTTTGCTGCTGCCATCGTCTTCCTGTTCCAATGGCTCTGGGGCTTCAACTATGGCCGGATACCCTTGGAGCAACACCTTGGCTTTGAGCCAAAACCGTTGACGGTCAGCGAGTTGCGGGAAGAACTAATGGCAGCAACCACCGATGCTGTTTTTTTGCGGAAGCAACTGAAGGAAGGTTCAGACACCATCATTGCGGAGCAACAACTGACTCCAAACGCCGAAACCATGATGCGCAACGCCCTCACCCGCCTACTTTGGGAAATGGGCTACCCTACCCCCGGCAGGGTGCGTGGCCGTTCGATGTTCCCAAAAGGTATTTTACTAAGGTTCAGCACAGCGGGCGTCTATTTGCCGTTCACGGGCGAGGGCCATGTGGACGCCGGGCTACACCACCTCCAGCGACCTTTTGTGCTGGCGCATGAGATGGGTCACGCCTACGGCTTCGGCGATGAGGGCACCTGCAACTTCCTCGCCTACCTTGCCTGCACCCGCTCTGGCGACCCCTATTTGAAGTACATCGGCCACCTCTACTACTGGCGCTACGTGGCGAGCGAATACATGAGCATGGCACCAAATGAATACGAGAAGTTCAGGGAAGCACTCCCTCCCGGCCTCCGTGCGGATGTGAGGGCCATTAACCGGGAGATGGACAAGTACCCCGATATTTTGCCGGAATTGCGGGACGCAACTTACAATGCCTACCTGCAATCGCAGGGCATTGCCGAGGGCATGAAGAACTATGACCGGGTGGTGACGATGGTGGCGGCTTGGCGGAAGAAAAGGCAGGCAAATGATTAAATGGCATCAGGGTTGACGCCTTCTTCAGCGAGATATTTAGCGATATTGAAATGGATACCTTCCAACAATTCGATGTCATTGTCCCAATCCAAAAACTCGTAGCTGTCGCCTTGTGCTATCAACACTTTCTTCGGCTTGGTGAGAATCCATAGCACTCGCTGGACGCCGTATTTGAGCAGGTTTTTGGTCCTGAATTTTAAAAATTCCTTGGAGCTTTTCATGCCAGTCCCCTCCAATTCCACGTCTAGGTCAATCTCAATGACCATTGCGGGTGGAATGCCCTGAACATATTTGCGGGTGATTTTATCGCCAGTCAATAATGCCTTTTCATAAATGGCAATGTCGAATTGCATATTGCTGCGATGGGCAAGGTGGTTGCCGGATTCGTTTGAGAATATGCGGTAATTTTTGTTGGCTTTGGCTTCAAAAAGCACAAAATACAGGTATTCAATAATGAAAGATTGGATAGAACTGCACCCCATGATTTCCTCCTTGGTTTTTAGTTTGTTCAAAACGTCTTTATAGCCCTTGTAATAAAACTTGATGCCCTCGATTTCCTCTTTGAGGAGGTAATCAGGCACGGCTTCAGTTTGAACGGGGTAGCCAACTGGTTGTATGATTGGATTGGGAAGGCTCATAATTCTTTGATTTTCAACAAAGTTAAAGACTTTTGGCAGTTGATTGAGCATTTGTAAAAACAATTTTTGCCTACCTTGACCGCCCGTTTCAGCGACCTATTTACAAAACAAACCTGCTATGCACCTTGACCTCCACTGGCCCGATTATCTCATCATTTTACTGTATTTCGCCTTCGTCGTTGGCGTGGGCTGGCTGGTGAAAACGACAAGTGAAGACCAGCAACGACTACCTGCTATCGGGGCGCTCCATCCCGCTTTGGATTACGAGCCTGGCCTTTATTTCCGCCAATCTGGGGGCACAGGAGGTCATCGGCATGTCGGCCAGCGGGGCCAAGTACGGCCTGATGACCAGCCACTTCTACTGGATTGGTGCCGTACCGGCGATGGTCTTCCTCGGCCTGATGATGATGCCTTTCTACTACGGCTCCCGTGCCCGCTCGGTGCCGGAGTACCTCCGCCTTCGTTTTGATGAAAAAACCCGCAGCCTGAACGCAATGACCTTCGCTGCTATGACGGTCTTTTCTTCCGGCATTTCGCTCTATGTACTCGCTAGGTTGCTCGAACTCATCCTTGGTTGGGACTTCGACCTTTCGGTGCTGACGGCGGCGGCCATCGTGGCAGCGTACATCTTCACGGGCGGCCTTACGAGCGCAGTTTACAACGAGGTTTTGCAGTTCTTCCTCATCGTGTTGGGAATAGCGCCGGTGGTGGTCATTGGTCTGTACCAAGTTGGCGGTTGGGATGGAATCACCGAAAAACTCGCCCCCGTCATGACTTCCACTTGGGCGCACACGGGCAGCGCCGAGGCCAATCCGATGGGCATCACCACTTGGGGCCTCATGGCAGGCAGCCTTTGCAGCAGCTTTGGCTATTGGTGTACCGATTTTTTGGTGGTGCAACGGGCCATGATTGCCCGCAACCTGAACGACTCGCAGCGTACACCCATCATTGCTGCCGTGCCGAAAATGCTGATGCCTATCATCGTCATCGTGCCGGGTTTGATAGCGATGGCACTACCCTATTTTATCCAAGATTATGCTTTGCCTTCGGCAAATGACGGCTCACCCGACTACAATATGGCGCTGCCCTCGCTCATCGCCCACTACTACCCTACCGGGCTGCTGGGCGTTGGTTTGACGGCACTGCTGGCCTCGTTCATGTCCGGTATGGCGGGCAATGTGACGGCCTTCAACTCGGTCTGGACGTATGACATATACCAGCCTTTTTTCAAAAAAAATGCGCCTGACAGCCACTACCTAATGGTGGGTAAAATGACGACCATCGTTGGCATCGCAGCATCGGTGGGCGTGGCGTACATGGCCGTCAGTTTCAACAATATCAACGACTTTTTGCAGGTGGTTTTCAGCTTCGTGAATGCGCCGCTGTTTGCTACCTTCTTGCTCGGCATGTTCTGGCGGCGCACGACGGGGCATGGGGCATTTGCTGGGCTTTTGGCAGGTACATTGGCAGCGGCACTTGTCCACGGTTTTACCATTGCCGAAGGAAAAGGCGGCTGGCTGACGAGCAGTCCACTCGAAATCGCTTCGGGCATTGAGCAAGCCTACCATATCGCTTGGGTGGCCTTTTTGGCCAATTTGGTGGTGACGTGGTTGGTCAGTTTGGCTACCAAGCCAATGGCAGAGGAGCAGCTTCGTGGCCTCGTTCATGGTCTTTGGACGGATGGCTTGCCACTCAAAGCCACAGCAGAAGCCTGGTGGAAACGCCCTGCCACCTTGGCCCTCGTGGTGATGGTCGCTGCGGTGATTTTGAACTTGATTTTTTGGTGACCTTCAATCCTTCAATCCTTGGCTCATTCAATCCTTATAAATGGAAAAACTCAACGACCTCCGTTTTATCATCGGCCTCTTCTTCACGCTTGTTGGGGCGATGCTGGTGGTGCTGGCTTTTGCCTTAAACTATGAAATTGCCGTTGGCAAAACGCTGAACCTGTACGCCGGGCTCGCCATGCTAGGCTTCGGTGGGCTTATGCTGTGGCTAACTGGGCGGGATTGAACTTTCACAACTCGAAAGTGTCTTTTTCTTTCAAAAAAACATTTGATGGCCACGACCACTTTCACCATCCAAGAAAAAGAAGAAATCCGCAAGCTCTTCGGCCTGCCAATTGAGCAGCTTGACCTTGATGCGTTCCGCAAGGCACACCGGGAATTGCGCAGCAAATACCACCCCGACAATTTCGAACACCTTGAAAACGAAGCAGTTAAGGAAATGGCCACTGAAAAGTTCCAAGGCATAGAAGCATTGGCAAACAGAGTCGAGGCACACCTTTCTGGCGACAAACCTACCGCAACGACCTACGACAGCAACGCAGAGGACTTCCTCCGACCCGATGCTGTTTTTGCTGGCAAGCGCCTGAAAATTGAAGTCCTGACGGGCGATAAAGACCTCAAATACCATCTTTTCGGTACGTTTTACCGCTGGTTGCAAATGGGCGATACCTTCAAAATCCCCAACACCGGCGGCAGCATCGTCATAGATGAGGACTATAGCGGTAGGCGCATCGGCTTTCAGGAAACCGTTCGTATGTACTTGACCTTTGGCGAAGCGGCTAGCATCGAGGACATGGTGGACTGGCTTTTCGGTAAAATCCATGGCCGGGCCGACAAATTGTTGGTGGCAGGTGAAATCATTGAAATTGATGCAGAAAAAATCATCCGAGCAATCAAAAAAGAGACAATTTTGCGCATCGGTGCCGCCGAAATGTAGTCACCAAATTTTTTTGGCGACAGCAGTTTGACCATTTAAACTTGTTGCCAAATAAATTTGGCGACTACTATCATGCAAGTTCCACACCCACCACGTCCGTACATCCTCGCCGAAACCAACTGGAAGGCCGTCCAAGAAACGAAATTTGAAGTGGCCATCCTGCCTTGGGGCGCTACCGAGGCGCATAATTACCACCTGCCCTACGCCACAGACAATTATCAAAACGAGGCCATCACCGAAGCCGCCGCAAAGCTGGCTTGGGAGCGGGGTGCAAAGGTCATTGTGCTACCGAACATCCCGTTCGGGGTGCAAACAGGACAGCTCGACATTGCCCTTTGCATGAACATGCTCCCCAGCACACAACTGGCTATTTTGAAAGATGTCTGCGATGTATTGGTACGGGCGGGCATTCCCAAATTGGTCATTTTCAATGGGCACGGCGCCAACGAATTCCGGGCAATGGTGCGGGAGGTGTCGTTTTTCTATCCGCAATTGTTTACCTGTGCCTTGAACTGGTTCAAAGTCGAGCCCAAAAAGGGCTATTTCACCAACTTGGATGGCGACCACGCAGACGAGTTGGAGACTAGCATCATGCTCGAAATCCAGCCGAACCTGGTGACGCCATTGAGCGAAGCAGGCGATGGTTTACCAAGAAATGGAAGTTCAAAGGTGCCCAAGAAGGCTGGGTGACGGTGCAGCGGGACTGGACGCAAGTGACGAAGGACACGGGCGCTGGCAATCCTTATGAATCAACCGTGGAGAAAGGCCGCCGCTACCTGGAGGTCGTTGTTGGAAAGGTCGCCGATTTCTTTGTTGATTTGGCGGAGACGCCACGGGAGGGGTTTTATGAGGGATGAGTAACGAGGAATGAGGGATGAATGCGGTAAGCGTTCATTCCTCATCCCTACTCCCTCATCCCTAATTTCTCACCGGGTTCGCATAATACGCTGGCAGTGCTTTTCGCTCCTTGATCAGTAAGCAATATGGGTTGCATCCTTCGGTATTCACAAGCTCTTCCAACATGGTTGGGCGTGGCTCATTGCCGAAGGCAACAGCGGGCGCTGTGTTCATGTTTGAAACAAAGAACACCCCGGCAACAAGGATGAAAAGGGCGGCAATGGCCGTCACCAAGCGCATTATCACTACCCTACCCGATGACCGTTTTTGATTGTCAAGGCGGTTCTCCAACCGCTGCCATGCTCGGGACGAGGGTTGAACAGTGAGCCTTTCGCTCCCTTCTTGAAATGCCGTGAATATGTCTTTTCGAGAGTTCATTTTTATTGATTTTGGACTATTTCGAATTTACTTTCGTGAATCTTTGATTTCCTAATTTCTCAATTTCCAACCCTACCCAGCCTTCGCTTCACCAATTCCTCCATTCGATTCTTTGCCAGAATCAATTGTGACTTGGAAGTATTGATGCTGATGCCCAGTTCCTCGGCAATCTCCCGGTGCTTGTAGCCTTCCACCACGTAGAGGTTGAAGACAGTTCGGTAGCCGGGTGGCAGTTCATCAAGCAGGGCAAGGATTTCCTCCGATTCGAGGCGCTCCACTATCGTCGGTTCTACGCCGTGGTCAATGTTCGGGTTGATTTCCTCGGCATGTTTGAACGGGTTGCCCTTGCGGAGGTGCATCAGGCACTCGTTGATCATGATGCGGCGAATCCAGCCCTCGAAACTGCCTTCGAAATTGTACATGTCCAGCTTCGTCAGCACCTTGAAAAAGCCCTCGACCATGACCTCCTCGGCCTCCCCAAGGTCGTTGATATAGCGCCTGCACACCCCCAGCATCACGGGCGCATGGCGCTCGTAGAGCAGCTTTTGTGCTCTTCTATCCTGTCGTTTGCAGGCGGCTATGAGGTCTTGTTCGGCCAATTGGATTTACGATTTAGGATTTACCCTGTCTGCCGTCAGGCAGGGATTTACGATTGGGCTTCCTGCAATGCGGTCAATACCATTCAACAAATCATAACTCCTAATTGGTTTTGATGAACAAATCGAATTGTTGCTTCATCGAATGTGATTCCCTTGCCCAATCAATCAATTCAAATCCAAAGATGCAAGGAAGTTCGTTTTTGGTGGATAAAAGTAATGCAAACTGGTTCAATCCCTCAAAAAGCAGCATGAAATTGGAAATCAAGCAGCACTCCAATCGTAAATCCCTGCCTGACGGCAGACAGGGTAATCCAAAATCGTAAATCCCCTTACTTTTGCAAAACTTTTAAGCAATGCGCATTGAACACCTGGCCATTTGGGCCAAAGACATTGAGGCCATGCGGACGTTTTACATGAAATATTTCGGCGCAACGTCCAACGACCGCTACGTCAATCCTACCAAGCAATTCCAATCTTATTTCCTTTCTTTCGGCACGGGCTGCCTACTGGAACTGATGCAGAAGCCCAGTATCCCTGACAGCCTCAACAATGGCGAAGCGACGGGCATCACGCATTTTGCGATGAGCGTCGGAAGCGAATCCGCAGTTAACGAACTGACTGAAAAATTGCGGAGCGATGGCTTTTCCATCGTTGGGGAACCACGCTGGACAGGCGACGGTTACTACGAAAGCGTGGTGCTCGACACAGAGGGGAATCGGGTGGAAATAGTTGCTTAAATTTTTCAAAACAGTTAATTATGAAAGAGAATCAAGTAGTTCAACTTCAAGATTTGAAAGAGGCTCTGACAGAACTAGTTGAGGAGAGACCTGAAATCTTTAAAAATTTGCTTACAGAAATAATTAGAGAGCGGATTCTCCAACTCTCAACAGATAAGGAAGCACGAAAAAAAGAAATTGAGAGCTTAATTCATGAAGACTTTGAAAAGTATGGTGATGTTTACAGGGCTTTGGCAAGAAGTTGAGCGAAATTCATCAAGCTGCCAATCCCCAGTATCCAGTATCCAGTAACCAGCATCAACAATGATTTTAAAAGACAACCGCTACCACCTTTCCAATGGCGTTGACCCGTTGGCACTCGTCGAAAAATACGGCACACCGCTGTACGTCTATGACACTGCCATCATCGAGCGGCAGTACAAACGGCTGGCCGCTGCCTTCGACGTGCCCAAGCTGCACATCAACTATGCCTGCAAGGCCAACACGAACATCAACATCCTCAAGCTCTTGAAAAAACTAGGCGCTGGCCTCGACGCCGTGTCCATTCAAGAGGTGGAACTGGGCATCATGGCAGGTTTTGCTCCGCAAAGCATCACCTTCACGCCCAACAGCGTGTCGCTTGATGAGATAAAACTGGCGCTGAACTTCGGCGTCCGCATCAATATTGACAATATCAGCATCCTGGAGCAATTTGGCATGGAGCACCCAGAAGTGATGGTGGGCATCCGCATCAACCCGCATATCATGGCAGGTGGCAACACCAAGATTTCCACGGGGCATATTGACTCAAAGTTCGGCATCAGTATCCATCAGTTGCCGCACGTGTTCAAAGTCATTGAGACGACGGGCATCAAGATTGACGGGCTGCACATGCACACGGGCAGCGACATCCTCGACGCCAACGCCTTCCTGCTTGCCGCCGATATTTTGATGAACACGGCCAGCAATTTCAAATACCTCGAATACATTGATTTCGGCTCCGGCTTCAAGGTGCCCTACAAGGACGACGACATCGAGACCGACATCGAGGAGGTAGGCGAACGCATCTCCGAGCGGTTCAACCAGTTCTGCAAGGAATATGGCCGGGAACTGACCTTGGTCTTCGAGCCGGGGAAGTTCCTGGTGAGCCAGTCGGGTTATTTCTTCGTGAAAGCGACGGTCGTGAAGCCCACACCCAGCACCGTTTTCGTGGGTGTGGACTCTGGCCTGAACCACCTCATCCGGCCCATGATGTATGGCAGCTACCACCGCATCGAGAACATCAGCTACCCACAGGGCAAACCGAGGTTCTATACCGTCGTCGGCAATATTTGCGAGACGGACACCTTCGGCTCCAACCGCAAGATTGCCAGTGTGGAAGAGGGTGACGTGCTGTGCATGTTCAATGCCGGGGCTTATGGGTTCAGCATGGCCAGCAATTACAATTCCCGCTTCCGGCCGGCCGAGGTGATGGTACACGAGGGAAAAGACTTTCTCATCCGCAAGCGGGAAACCATGCAGGACATTTTGCGTAATCAGGTCGAGGTCAAGTTCGAGGAGGCAGTTAGTGCTGGAGAATGAGGCCCGTTTTTTTCCAAAATCATAAAACTACCATGTTCAAAAGCATTCAAATTACTACAGCTATCTTATTGATTTTCAACCTGTTTGCCTGTAAAAATGAGACGGCCAACGTGACAGGTGAGCCATTGCCGTCTGGCAATGAACAAGCTACCAACGTCACAGGCGGCACGGGCAATATCAGCTTTATTTCTAAGGAGAAAATCATCTTGAACGACAACACAGAAATCGTTTTACCAAAGGAGACCGATACTTCCAGCATCGTGTTCTATTTCGTAACGCCAGCGGAAAATGCGGAAGGCCAATCCTCCCTTTCAGAAAACGGCCTGTTCCGCAGCCAAATCCTCACGACCGTAACGGCAAAGGCTGGACTGGCAATGGTGTATGCCGAGGGCAATTCTGCCTTGCAGACCGTCACCCAACTGGCAAGGGCCAATTACTCGGAACTGAACGTCTTCAAGGCTGAAAAAGCAGAAGACACCTTGAAGGACCTGGTCAAAACGTTTAAGGCCAGAAAAGTAATGGTCTGTGCTTCGGCACCCGTGGTTGCGCAGATGATAGGACAGTTGACTGGAAAGCCCGCACCTGCTGTGCCAGCAACGGAGAACAACAATATTTATGTTATCATCTCCAAAGGCATTGGTGATGGCGAGGTGAAGATCATCAACTACTGATTTCTCAACCCACAAAAACCCGCCAGAGCGGTGCGGCTATGTATTGCCGCACCGCTTTTTTTTGTTGCTACGCAGTTCCGTTGTAACAACTCCCCGCTTACCTTCGTCCCTCGAAAACAGGCCTTCACCAAACACCCGAATATGACAATCAAAACAATCGTTTCCCTCCTTTCCCTTCATTTCATCCTTGTTTGCTCCGCAATTTCACAATCAGAATACTTGACCCTAACGGGAAAGGTAGTGGACAAAAAGACCAAACAGCCCGTGCCACTGGCCCACGTTGGCATCCCAGAAAAGGGTATCGGCACCACCACGGGCTTCGATGGCGGCTTTGTCTTCAAATTGCCGAAGGCAAACGCCAACTCCAAGCTGACGATTTCGTGCATGGGCTATGAGGGCTATGAGAAATCGGCCAGCGGCTTCCAGAGCGGATCGGTCATTTATTTGGAACAGGCCAACAACCAACTGGCCGAGGTGGTGGTCATGGAAAAGGATGCCATCGTGAACATCATCCGCCGGGCAGTGAAGAACATCCCCAAGAACTATCCCAATGAAGCTACGAACATGCTTGCCTTCTACCGGGAATCGCTCACCGACGACAGCCTTCGGTACCGCTACCTCGCAGAGGGCGTTCTGAAAGTTTACAAACCAACTTACAAAAATGACAAGGAAGGTCAAGTTGGCCTCGTTCAGGGCCGAAAAATCAACCTGCAAGACCCCTTGGACACCTCGTTTTACTCTGGCCTCAGTTCTGGCCACATGGCGGCTCACCGCTTTGACTTTGTGAAAAACAGGGAGGACTTCATTGACGAAGCTTATTTCCCCTACTACAAATATTGGATTGAAAGCACCACGACCTACAATGGCAAGCAAGTATGGGTCATCGGTTTTGGCAAAGAGGAAAACCCAACCACAGATGGCAAAACCAAGAAAAAGAAAAAAAGAAGCTTGGCCGATAGGCTTACTGGCAAGAGAGAAGGCGATGATGGCGCCACTGCTTCTGCCAGGATGAAGGGCCGAATTTTCATCGAAAAAGACTCGTACGCCTTCATCAAAGCCGAATTTGAAGTCACAAAAGAAGGGCTGCGCAAGGGCAACGACTACCCACTCTACGTGGGCAGCTGGAAGGCCAACAAATACGTGGTGAACTACCGCAAGCACGAGGGCAAATGGTATTTTGGGGATGCCCTAAGGGAAGGTGTTCGCAGCAATGGCGGCAGGTATGCCAACGAAATCAAGACCACGGAAATCACCGATGAAAAGGGCAATCAAATCCCTTATTTGGAGCGGCTTGAACGGGGCAACGAATTCGTGGAATTGACCGGCAAATACGACGAAGACTTCTGGAAGAACTACAACGTAACGCCCATGAGCGAGGGCCTCAACGAGAGCATGACCCAGTACAAGAATATGCTCAAGGCTCAAGAGGCTTTCAGCGAGGCAAACCGTTTGGCCATCCAACAGAAGCGTGATTCCATAGAAGCCGCTGAATTGCAGCGCAGAAAAGAGGAACTGGCCAAGAACGAAGAAATCACCAAGGAGCAGCTCGAAGACGTTGACTATGTGCCGGAAAGCCTCCGCAAAGTGGACAACGTGAAGAAGAAGTTCAGGAAAACCAAAATGCTGTTCGGCTTGGGCACCCACTTGATTTCTTCTGGCACCGCCCCCATGACCATCAACTATTTCGATGGCGACGGCGACCAAATACTTTCCTTGACGAACGACATACCCAACCGTGAGTTTGAGGTCATCGGGCGCTGGGAATTCGACATCGCCTTCCATAAAAACTTGTTTGTTCGCTTTGGTTGGGGATTCGATTTTTGGAAAAGCACCTACCGGGAGCGTGGTATTGGCCTTGGGTTCCAGACCAATATGACGCCCAAGCGCCGTCCCATCATCCTACGGGGCGTTGCACAGTACAGCTACCTGCGCTATTACCGCATGTTGGGCAATGCGGAGAACGATCATGGCCGTTTTAAAGTAGAAGGCGAGCGGTTCAGGGGGAAGGAAGTACGTTTGAGCTATGGCAGCCATTTCCACAACCTGAACCTTTCGGGTGAGCTGTCCATTGAGTTGAACCGAAGCAGGGAGCTTTATTTCAGGGGCACTTATCATTACGCTTTTGCGAGCGGGCAAGATGTGTGGTTCAAAGAGACCAGGCAACCATCAAGGAAAGACCACCGGTTGCCCGTGAGCAGTTCGAGGTTGGAAATAACCAGCAACGATGCACCTTTTAGGGAAAGGATAATGCCATTGGAGAGCTTGTCATTTACGGTGGGACTATTGTTCAAATAATCACCAGCGAATTAAAGAAGCTCCCCAAGTAAACCCACTTCCAAAAGCAGCGATACAAACGAGGTCGCCTTTCTTCACTTTGCCAGCTTCCCATGCTTCGCAAAGTGCAATGGGGATAGTGGCAGCGGTGGTGTTGCCGTAGCGTTGGATATTGTTCCATACCTTTTCGTCGGGCAGGCCGAGCTTTTTCTGCACAAACTGGCTGATGCGCAAATTGGCCTGGTGCGGTATGAAAAGGTCAATATCTGCAGGTGTTAAGCCTTGGTCATCCAACACTTCTTTGATGACTTCTGGAAACTTCGTCACGGCAGTCTTGAACACCAATTGGCCGTCCATCACAGGGAAAGCCATGCCTTCGTCCACCATTTTCTCCGTTAAAAACAGGCCACCAAATTCTTGGGTTTCATCGTAGCCAAAGTCGGTATTGGGGTCGTGGTGCCCGCTGTGCGCACCGGGGTTTATGAGCGCCAACTGCTCGGCATGGGTGCCATCGGAGTGAAGTTTTGAAGTGAGTATGCCCTGATTTGGCTCGTCGGTTGGTTGCAAGAGTACAGCACCAGCACCATCCCCGAAAAGCACAGTCACGTTGCGGCCACGGGTCGAGTAATCAAGCCCCATTGAATGTACTTCGGCACCCACCAGCAAGATGTTTTTATACATGCCAGAGCGGATAAACTGGTCGGCGACTGTAAGGCCATATACGAAGCCGGAGCATTGGGTACGAATGTCCAAAGCGCCGATTTCGGTGTGCGTGATGCCCAATTCCCTTTGCATCAGTACACCACATCCAGGAAAGAAGTAATCGGGGCTGAGGGTGGCGAAGATGATGAAATCAACGTCCTCTTTTGTGATGCCCGCCCGCTCGATGGCTATGCGGGCTGCCTTTGCACCAATCACAGAGGTGGTTTCTTCATGGCGCTTTGCATAGCGCCGTTCCACGATGCCGCTGCGCTCCTGAATCCATTCGTCAGTAGTGTCCATGTGGCGCATAAGGTCGTGGTTGGTGACGACTTTTTCGGGGACGTAGAAGCCGATTCCGGCGATTTTTGTGCGAGGCATAATTTTGTTTTAAGTTGTGAGTTAGGAGCTTCGAACTAGGGCTGAACAGGATGCGCATGGCAATTCAATACATCCCAACGGTTTCGAGCTTGCGCTGCTCCACCACCCCCTTTAGCTTCTCCACCACGGCATCCATTTCCTCCATTGTATTCAAATGGGAAAACGAAAAACGGATGGTTTTGCGGCCAAGCTCGGCATTTATGGCCGTAAGCACGTGAGATCCAGCGGCTTCTGCGCCAGAGCTACAGGCACTGCCACCAGAGGCACTCACCCCGGCGATGTCCAAATGGAGGAGTAACAATTCCGATTTTTCAGAAGGTGGGAAAGAAACGCTCAGCACGGTATAGAGAAAATCACCTTCCTTTTGGGCGCCGTTGAACTGGATGTCCTCAAAAGAATCCATCAGCCTCGCTTTAAAGTAGCTGCGCAATTCGGTGATGTGCAGGCGGTGCTCCTCCATATTGGCGCAGGCAAGCTCCAAGGCTTTTGCCAGCCCGACAATGCCGTAGGCGTTTTCGGTGCCTCCCCGCATATTGCGTTCTTGCCCGCCTCCGTCAATATAGGGCTTTAGCATGGCCATGTGGTTGATATAGATAAACCCAACGCCCTTGGGGCCGTGGAATTTATGCGCCCCTCCCGTGAGGAAATGGATTTTGGTCTTTGAAACATCAACGGGGAAATGCCCCATCGTTTGAACGGTATCAGAATGGTAAAATGCATCGTAGCTCTCGCAAAGTTGGCTGATGCGCTGCATGTCGGTCATGGTGCCGATTTCGTTGTTGCCGTGCATCAGGCTGACTAATGTGCGAGCGTTGCCATCGTCTTGGAGCAGGGATTCCAATTGCTCATAATCAATTCGACCTTGGGCATCCACGTTCAGCATTTCAACTTTCACCCCTTGGTGGGCAAGGCGTGAGGGTGTGCAACACGCAGTGGTGCTCGGTAGGCGAGCTGATGATGCGTTGAACGCCAGGTCCCGAACGGCACATTTAAGCGCCATGTTGCTGCTCTCGGTGCCGCCGCTGGTGAAGAAAACCTCGCCTATGCCAGCCCCGATTAGCTTTGCTACTGTTTTTCTCGCCTCTTCGATGACGGCCCGCATGGCCCGACCCTCTGCATGGATGCTGGATGGATTGCCGTATTGCTCCTGCATAAGCTTTGCCATTGCATCAATAACGGGCGGCAACATGGGGGTGGTGGCAGCATTGTCAAGGTAAATTCTCATGGTTAGGTATTTGCTCAAATTCTATTGGTGGCAAAACTAAGAAATCTTACTCGGTGCTTACCTATCTTTGCCTTTCAAAATGGCTTTTTCACACGAAAACAAATGCTATTGGAAAACGAAAAAAGGGAATGGTTCAAGGATTGGTTCAATTCGCCATACTACCACCTACTTTATAAAAACCGGGACGAGCAAGAGGCCAAGAACTTCATTGACAGGCTATTGCTCGAAATAAAGCCTCAAAATGGTGCCACGGTGCTCGATCTGGCCTGTGGCAAAGGGCGCTACTCCCGTTACCTCGCCAAGAAAGGCCTCACAGTAACCGGCCTTGATATTGCGGAGCAAAGCATACGTTATGCGCAACGCTATGAAAATGAGCACCTTAGCTTCTTTCAGCACGACATGCGCCTACCCTATCGCATCAACTACTTCGACTATATCTTCAATTTTTTCACGAGCTTTGGCTATTTTGAAACGGAGAAAGACCATTTGAAAACAATCGTCAACATCGCCAAGGGCCTGCGGCCAGATGGCAAGTTTGTCCTCGATTTTTTCAACTCAAATAAGGTCATCCGAAACTTGCGGCACGAGGAGGTGAAAGAAGTTGGAGGTGTTGTATTCCATATCCATCGCAAGGTGGACGAGCAAGGCTATATCGTGAAGAACATCCTGTTTGAGGACAAAGGCCAACATTTCGATTTCACGGAGCGGGTCAGGGCGTTCACCCTCGACGATTTCAACTACCTGTTCGGGAAGGCTGGTTTGAAAATCGCACGCACATTCGGGAGCTACAACCTCGATGAATTTGACGAATCGGCGTCAGATCGACTGATTTTGGTAGGGTGCAAGTCGGGTTGTTGAAATACCCGATTCCTGTGATATTAGGTTTATTGTGAAATACTATCTTGTGGCTTTATTTGATTCACCTTAAATCCAATTTCCATGATGCCATCTCTACTGCCAATCCTGGTCAAACCTGCCGTTGAAACCCATGCAATCTTTTTACGCAAATGGTCAACCCTGGCCAAATCCTTAGTGCTACCGCTCATTTTACTACTTTCAATCAATCTTGAATTAAAGGGACAATGCCCGCCACCCGGCTCACCCTCGACTAGCGACAGTTGTGTTCAAGCCCCATTGCTTTGCACTGGTTTGGATGGGTATTGCGGTACGCTCCCAACCAATAATGTGCTACAGCCATTGCCAGATTGCCCTGCAAATACGCTGAACAACGACGAATGGCTATCTTTTGAGGCAGCATCATCTACCATCAGCTTGCTTATCACTCCAACAAATTGCCAAGGCACCAATGGGCAATTCGGAATGCAAGGAGCAATTTATGAAAGCTGCGGTGGCATGGCGGTAGCGACTCAATGTGAATGCACTGAGTCACCTTTTCTATTGGAGGCGAACCTCAACCCTGGTCAAGTTTACTATCTGGTACTTGATGGTTGTGCTGGCGATATTTGCGACTTCTCGGTGGAAATGCTGGAAGGCTCCACCGCTTGCCAGCCAATCATCGTGGGCCCGACTTCGGTTTGCTTGGGTGACACCGTCGTTTATGTACTAAATGGCGTTGGTTCGTCAGCAAACATCGAATGGCTCCCCATCCCGAACGCAAGTACCAGCATTAATGGCAATAACCTTGAAGTCGTTTGGAACACCTATTATGACTCCTCATTGGTTTGCGCCTTGGTTACAGATACCAACCAAGTGAGCCAGTTGCTTTGTCTGCATGTTCAGATAAACCAACCATTTCCAGCAAATGTGTATGGACCTACTATGCCCTGTGTAGGTAATATGAGTGTCTATACCGCTCTCGACAATGAATATTGCAACGAAGTGCCCAACCTATTTTGGACGGTGAGCAGTGGAGGTGATTTGCTTTCATCACCGAACCCGTCATCCATTCAAGTTCAATGGACTGACCAAGGATTGCAAGAGGTATGCCTCCACCAGATTTTCGGCACTGATACCGTCACCTCCTGCTTGGGAGTCAACGTCTTGCCAATGTTGCATGCCACCATCTTGGTCGGCAACCCACCTATGCCATTTAATGCTGACTCAACCATCCACCTTTGCCCAACTGATTCTTTGAACTTGACGGCTCTAATTTCAGATTCGAATGGAAACCCCTACCCCGATTCAGCTTTTAATTTTCGCTGGCTCATAGAAGGGAATCAGTTTTTATCCGGCAAAAACTTATCCGTAAAACTGCCCGCTGGAAACTGCTATAAGGTCAACCTTGATGCATCTATCCTGCTTGGATGCCAAGTACAGGATACTTCCTTAAATGTTGAGATAGCATCCATCCCTGTTGCGGTTGAAATCTTCCCGGCACCGCCCATTTGCGAAGGCGAATCGGTTACCTTATCGGCAACAACTCTTCCCTATGCGCCGCTTCCTTGCGAGGATAACCCAGGGGGAGATGCATCGAACAACACCAACTTGGCCATCCCCGACGGCGACGGAACTTCCGTCGAATCCGTCATTCACGTGGATATACCACAGGCAGGCGTTTTGGCTCCCAACCAATTAAAAGCCATTTGTGCCAATCTGGAGCATTCCTGGATGCGTGACCTTGAAGTTACACTCACCTGCCCCAACGGGCAAACCGCCATTTTACACAACCACCCAGGGCAAATAGGTGGTGAGTTTTACTTGGGAATTCCCTATCAAAACGACGAAGGCTTGCCCACCCCATTCCCCGGCACTGGCTACCCTTATTGCTGGACACCAGATGGCAACCAAACCTGGATTCAATACGCCAACAGCCACCCAAGCAACTATACCTTGCCGAGCGGCAACTATCAATCATTCCAACCGCTTTCAATTTTTAATGGTTGCCCCATCAATGGTGATTGGACACTCACCGTCACCGATCGCTGGGCAATAGACAACGGATACCTTTTCTACTGGAGCCTCGATTTTGGCTATGGAATTTCTGGCACACAAACCCTATCGTCAATTGGCAGCCCGACAACAGCATCTCGTTTTATTCCAACGACAGTATCGTAGCAAACCCAACCGTCTCCACCGTTTATACCCTCAACGTGGACGATGGCGATGGCTGCGTTTATGACCTGAACTACCCCATCGAGGTCGTGCCCGCAAGCAATCTCGCCTGCCTTCCTTGCGACTCTCTCCAAGCTGAAATCTTGGGGGATTTAATTATCGATTGCACCACAACCTCCATTGATACTGTTTCTGTCGGCACCACGAACCTGCCCGACTCAGTCGCACTTTATCAATGGACGCTGAATGGCGTGGTCGTCTCCTCGACGCCATCGGTAAACATACAAGCGTTTGGGACTTATATTTTTACCGTCACCAATGCCCTCAACGGTTGCTCGGCCAGCGATACGCTTGTATTCAGCCAAAACACCGATACACCCATCGCTGACGCTGGGCCAGACTTCATCCTCTCATGCCTAAACCCTACCGCAACCTTAGATGGCAGCGGCTCTTCCGCCGGCCCACAATACCAGTACCAGTGGACAGGGCCTGGCATCCTTGACCCAGACGTCATTAATCCAATCGTCAATGAGCCGGGCGTTTACACGCTTACGGTCATCAATCTCGCAAATGGCTGCACTGCAACTGATGAAACATTGGTGCTTCAAGATTCAGGGCCCATCTTACCAGATAATCCATTCATCATCGTGCCCGATAGTTGCCATTTAAACACAGGCAGCATCAGTTTCGTGTACAATGGCCCCCTGCAACTTTCCCTGCTTTGGAGCACTGGCGACACCACCAACACCATATCAGGATTGTCGGCGGGGGCGTATGGTTTACATATCTTATATGGCAATTGTGAGACTAACTTTACGATTCAAGTGGACAGCGTTGGCTGCACCGGCACCACCGAAGTGCTGGCCGGCATCCAATTCCAGGTGCTGCCCAACCCCAACAGTGGCCAGTTCTCCGTACTGCTCGACGTGGACTCCCCCACCACCCTCGAAATGGAACTGGTGGACGTGCTGGGCCGTACCGTCAGCACGCTACAGCCACCGAAAGCCTTCGGCACAGGCCAGCACCGAATTGATTTCCAGCAAGCGGGGCTGCCGAGCGGGACTTATTACCTCGTCATAAAAAATGAAAAGGGGAGGATGGGGGTGAAGGTGGAGGTGGTGCGGTGAGGGGCACTGCTTTTGGACTTCAAACAATGGTAGAATAGAACGGTCAACGCTGGTTCATCCCGATAGCTATCGGGACCTGACTTGAACCAGCGTCTGCGTGGGGGAACACCCTGCGCCAGCGGGTGTTTTTTTTGGAGCTATAGCGGCGCTACGCCAAAAAAATCCTTCCTCAGAACGATATAATCCATCTTTTTCTGAATCTTACGGCGGCGGGGATAGGCTCTAAACGGACAAAGTTACAAGCCAAATTTTCGGAACGTTAATACAAAAAAAAAAAATTAATTTTGAAAAGAAACTACCATACGCCCACCTGACTATATTTGCCCGCCATTCAAGTGTTAGTTGCCTCAGAGATGGCAACTCCCCATTCAATTTTCTTACCCATTTCAAATTTTTAGGACAGTTACCTTTTTTGTTGAAGTTTCTTTGCCCATTTGTAAAGGCAAAAACTAAAAAGATGGCCAACTAGCAATCGGTATATGCATGTCCGCTAATACCAGCGGTTTTGCTATATACATACTATTTGGTGGGGCATTCCTAAGTTATGTAACAAAAAAAAAGACGGAGTTATTACACATGAAGAAGACTTGGCTTTGCATTACGCATGGCTCAAGTTTCCTATGCACCCTGTATTGTGACGATGCAAGCGCATCGCCAGTGGTATGGCTATGTACCGTCTTATGAGTATATATAAATTATCATTATGGTCGAAAAAGGGCTGACCATCCTATGTGACAAAAAAACAATAAAGTGGGCAAGCACCACCTATTGAACAAAATGTTCCCGTTCAGTTGACCAACGAGGAGGCGGCCACCGAAAAAGCCAAACGAGTAGGAAACGTGGAGCAGCACCCACGTCAAAAAAAACGGACTGTTCCCATTCAGTCTTTTCAATGGGAGGCGGTAACCGAAAAGCCTTATGAGTAGGGGTTTTAAATTTAATTATTATGCCGACGAAGACTGGAACTGGAATACCGAAAATTGCAATAACCAAGAAGCAGCTGGTTGTTGCAGATACACCAGCTGAAAACGAAATTAGTTTTGTAAATACTTCATATTCTTGTGATGCTACATTAACCTTTAAGGATAAAAACTCAAATTCTCAAAGGCTTTTGGTAAAGAAACGCAGTGTAGGTATTTGCAGTGTAGAACCTGACAGTTTTATTGATGTTAGTGTGAACCATGCTTGGGGTGTAAAAACCGGGAGTATTTTTTATACTCCCGGAGATGACGAATTGATGATTGAAATAGTTGGCTCTAGGGATATTACTGAGGAGAGACTTGACCTTAACTGGAGGATATTAGGAGAAAATCAAGAGTCTAGAGAATTTTTGACTTCGAATAATAAAAGGCCGGCTGTAAGGACGTATGAAGAAGTTCTTCTTGAAAGGAAAAGAGAAGAAGATATTGAAAGGAAAAGAGAAGAAGAAAAAGCTGAACAAATGAAAGCAAATAGGCCTCGCTGGTTTGAAATCCTTTATGGGCCAAGAGAATTGGAAGCGAAAGCAAAGGAGGAAGCTAAGAAGACGAAGACTGGAAATGGAATACCGAAAATTGCAATAACCAAGAAGCAGCTGGTTGTTGCAGATACACCAGCTGAAAACGAAATTAGTTTTGTAAATACTTCATATTCTTATGATGCTACATTAACCTTTGAGGATAAAAACTCAAATTCTCAAAGGCTTTTGGTAAAGAAACGCAGTGTAGGTATTTGCAGTGTAGAACCTGACAGTTTTATTAATGTTAGTGTGAACCATGCTTGGGGTGTAAAAACCGGGAGTATTTTTTATACTCCCGGAGATGACGAATTGATGATTGAAATAGTTGGCTCTAGGGATATTACTGAGGAGAGACTTGACCTTAACTGGAGGATATTAGGAGAAAATCAAGAGTCTAGAGAATTTTGACTTCAGATAATAAAAAGTGGCTGTAAGGAAGTATGAAGAAGTTCTTCTTGAAAGGAAAAGAGAAGAAGATATTGAAAGGAAAAGAGAAGAAGAAAAAGCTGAACAAATGAAAGCAAATAGGCCTCGCTGGTTTGAAATCCTTTATGAGCCAAGAGAATTGGAAGCGAAAGCAAAGGGGGAAGCTAAGAAACCGAATAGTAGTGTCTCTGAAAGATGGTTTAAAAAATAATAGACCTAAGCCCAATTTTGAAGAGTTAAGTTCGGAATCAATGGTTCCTTAAGGTTTCAGGTACAAGGCTTCTGGGAGGTTTGTGCACAATTCGACGGTAATTACCATTCTTTGAAAGTCTTTATTTCTAAGTTAACTCTTCGAAAATTGGGATTACAATCATTTCCCTGAAACCTAGTACTTGAAACCTTTACGAATCATTGTTTTAACCACTTGGGAGGTGTGGGAGGTGAAGAAAAAATGGAATTTTCTCCCTAAAAGCACCCTATTTAAGTAGTTGAAATTATTCTTAAAAACAATCAAAAAAATCCACATGCCAAAAAATAAGAAAGTAGCCGCACAGGATGCAAACACATCGGTGGCTACGCAAGAGCAAGAGTCCACCACTGAGCAGCTTGCCCAAAAGAATGGAACAACCGAGCATACCAATGGTCAAGCCCCAGCGGAAAAAGCCGTTTCTTCTTCGAAGCCCACAAAGGATAATTCAACAAATCAGCAGGATCCGAAGGCCGACAAGGATGAAAATCAAGGTGCCAAGCAAGCGCTGGAAGCCCTCAACAAACAGGTAAGAGGAAGCAAAGGCAGAACTCGCCAGGATTGAAGCCGAAAAGGAAAGGGAATTGAAGGAAAGAGAAGAAGCAGCCAACAAAGCGGCAGCAGAACAGGCCGAAGAAGAGAGAAGAGAAGCGGAGGAAGCCAAAGCTACTGCGGCAGCGGAAAAACGGCACGAAGCGGCCAAAAAGACTTGGAAAACAAAAAGAACTTACGAATGCAGAGACAGAAAGCTTCCAAGCGGTTCAAGCGCAGAAAGCAGCACAGCGGGAAGCTATTTCAGCATTATTTGAAAGCACAAAAGTTGATGCGCCGGCATTTTTGACAGATCCGGACGATGGATTAAAAGAAGCACTAAAAACCAGTAGCAAATTGACTTTTGAAGAAAACAATTTCTCCGAAGGATTAGACGCATACCGCACCCCGACCTTTTCCGGCTCGTATAATTTGGAAAGTTCGACTGACTTTTTCACCATGGAAGTACAACAGCAGGAGTTGCTTTACGACCGTGTTGGCCTGTTTAAAGGGATTGTAGTGGATTACAGCAAGGAGACTCCGATAGACCAAGGGTATCGCAATGTGGTGAAACACATCGTTAAGGACAAAAAAAAGAATGACGCCCGCAGCAAACCGGTCAGGGTGTTTTACAAAAAGCCAAGGCTGTCCGGTTTTTATGAAACAACTTATTCCTTTGAAGAGTCTCAAAGAAAAAGCCAGGAGACTGGTATTTTTAACTTGAGTTTTGGCTTGTCTGCAAGTTATAGCGGTCCCGTGGTCTCTGTGGGCGGGAAAGCAGGATTTTCTTATGGCAAGGAATCACTTACTGAAAAAAACTCCTTTTTCAAAGAGATTAGTATTGTTTCAAGCTTCTTTCTGCCCAAAATAGAACTGTCGTTTGATACCCTACAGGCCTGTGCATCCGATGATTTAATGGCCTACTTAGAAAAAGCACTTGGTGAAACGAACGAATTGAAACGATTTGACCAAGTCAATACCATCCTATTGAGTTATGGGCAGTTCGTGCCTACGAGCCTGATCATCGGCGCCCGCCTCTACTCCTCCGATACCAAGAAAATAGAAGGCACGGATACCATTGAGAATGTGCTGACCAAGTATAGCGCCGAATTCAAAGTTTCAGCTTCCGCAGGTAATTTTGAAGGAGGGGCGGAAGGCAAGATGAATAAGGAAGACAGCTCGAAAAGCAGCGAACAAAAAAAATCAGAAGCCCAAAGCCTACAATTCAACGCAGTGGGAGGTGAAGGGGCATTCATTGCCGAAAAAGAGCAATGGGTTGCATCTACGGCAGACTCAAAAGGTTGGGGCCTGGTCCGTTTTGACAACCTTGTGCCAGTTATTGACGTGTTGCCAGAAGATTTAAAAAATCGCTGTATCGAATTGTTTGATTACATCGTAAATTACTATCCCATAGAGGAATTGTTGAGCAAAGGTGCCCATTTCCTCTTCCATAAAGGTTACTTCGAGCGTTTTGGCATGAAGGCCCGACCCAAGACTTTCCTAATTAAGAATACGCAGGGAGGGAAAAATGTGCTTGGTGTGAAAGCTGTTGAAGAATTTGAGAATAACCAGCAAGCCACTATGTCACTGTACGATGGGGCAAGCGGCGATTTCCAGGAATGGTACATCACGAATGCTGGCAAGGTGATACTCAAAGCATCGTATGACAATTTGGCCAAGTTTGTACTTAGCATTGACAATAAGAAGACTCCTCCTCAACTTGTAATTACACAAGATGGTTATTTTGAAAATCAGGTGTGGTCTTTAGATGGAGGCTTGTTTAAGAATGTAATAACAAGTCATTATCTATCCTACGATGGCAATAATGTGAAGTTAGTAGAGGACTTGCAGATAGCCAAACAAACAACATGGATGTTGGTCACAGAGTCGGATTTGAACCAGCCCAAAAAGCCCAAATTGCCAGCTGCACAGACGGGGCAAGGCTTGAATCTCGCAGAGGTAGTTGAAGGTAGCGACACCCTGGAAAGTAGTCAATGTTTAAAGGCAGGCAAATCACTGGTGTCGAAAAACAACCATGCTATGTTGACGCTTACAGCAGAAGGCATTCGCATAGAATGGGGTGAGGGCAGCAATGCTAAAAAAACAATTTGGCAGAAACCAATCGCTTCAGGCGTTGCAGCCAAAATTGGGATTTTGAATGGGGCATTCGTCGCAATGGATGAGAATAACAAGGTCTTGGAAAACCTTGCACCCGGGGTGCGTAACCTCAAGGACATCCAATTGATGGATAGCGGTAATTTTGAAGCCATAGATGATAGCGGCGAGATTGTTTGGGAGAGCCAGTCTGTCGTGTATGCCAAAATTCAAAATACTGGTAATAAGGACGTTGTTTCTATTCTTCCAAAACTGGATTATGTTGCAGGCAGTGAATTGGGGTTGCAATCTTATGTTGGAGGCGATCACCAACTTTGGTATGTTAACCGAAAGCACAATATTGTATCTAAATATAGTAACGGCAATCAAAAGTTAGCCATAACAGAGATAACCGGACTGGGATACTTGCGCCCTTTAATCAAGGAAAATATGAACTACCAGCTGTGGGATGTCCAGTCTGCCAAAAAAGCAGCGATTCAGAACAGAATCACGAAATCTAAATTGGATAAAGGGGCTACAATGGGATACCAAACTGGCGGCCATGTAGTACTAGAGATGATGGATAAAAAGCCTATACTGGCGATTAAAGACAGCAGCGACGAAAAATGGGAATTGCTATACGACGAAAATCGCAAAGATGCAAATATGCTCATTGTGACAAAAAATCCTCCCAGCTCAAGTAGTTTTATTAAGCATGAACAACTTTATAAAGATGGTTACTTCATGTTTGTATTTAGCGGTATCAAAACAAACGGGAAAAAAATAGAAGCAGTCAGGCTGTCTCACAGAACTGACCCGAATTATAATTATAGTGGATACTATTTATTGTTTCTTGAATTTAAAACTACTGATGGCATGATTCTTTCTGCAGATATAGGTTCTCCTTCGAAGGAAGATCGTCAAAATTATGTATCCGACGGCCTAGGTTTTCCTGACTTGTTGTCTGCAGCTTACATTGACAACGATACTGCTGAAATTAGTCTAATGCCGATGAAAGGCGATAAACTTAATTACTCCTTTCAATTTCAGACAAAGGACACCAATGGAAACACCACAAACTGTAGGGTTAATGGTTTTGAATTTGTAAACCCAAGTTTACCCTGGGACAGTAAGGATGGTATCACGACTATAGATACAGAGTGGGTAAGCGTACCAAAAGGAAATAAAGTAATCGGTATTTCTTTCACCAAAATAAGCTTGGACAGACTTGGCCCTTGTTTGCTTAGTGTAAAAGAATAAAAATAGTCCGAATATAAAACGCCATTCATACCCGCAAAAGCCCGCTTTCTGATGGGCGGCCTTTTCAAGGGTTTGAAAAGTAAATTTATTTTGTTCCTTGTTGCAAACGCCTCAGGCACCTATTCGGATGTCTGGGGCGTTTCAATTCGTAGCTGCACTATTGCACAACTGTTCCTTGATTTCCTCCTTAGAATAGAAACCCGCTGTTCCAAGAATCCCAGCTAGTATGATAGCACAACTATCAACCAGTAGTGCTGTCCTTTGATTGCAGTTGAGATAGCTAGGGCTTCAATTTCGCCCTTTGCATCGGGTTCTTCACCGCCTCCTCCTTGTGCTTTTTATACACCTGAAACAACTTCGGCTGCGCCGGAACGGGGCGGGTGTTGTTCTTTTCATCAATATCCGCCGTCTCCCGATAGGGGTCGAGTTTAATGGCGGTCACCTGTTTTTCCTTCACGAAGGATTTGGTCACGGCGTTTTCGTTCTTGCGCCAGATTTCGGCGGGGATGCGCTCGATTTCCTTCGTGCCATCGGCAAAAGTCCATTCGATGATGAGGGGCATCACCATGCCGCCTTTGTTCGTGAAACGGAGTTCATAAAAATTCTTTTTGCCGAACTTTTCCTCCTTCTCTTTTTTGTCGAAGACCTCATCGTAAAGGACGACTTTCTGTTTCAATACAGAATCTGCGTTTTCCCAAGGCTTGTAAGTCGTGTAGAAGTCCACGAGGTCGGGGTCGGTCTCCACAGCAAATTGCATCCCGCTTTCCCGGTTCTTTATTTTTGAAATGTCTTGGAACGGCTCTTCGGCCTTGTTCGTATTGGTAATTTCCTTGGGCTGGGGGTTGTTGTCCAGGTCCACTTTCAGCCAGGAAATGCTGTCCAATGCAATGTCCACTGGCTCTATTTCATAGAACCAGCCACGCCAGAACCAGTCGAGATCAACGCCGCTGGCGTCCTCCATCGTGCGGAAGAAATCGGCGGGCGTGGGGTGCTTGAAGGCCCAACGTTGGCAATACTCTTTGAAGGCTGCATCGAACAGCTCCCGGCCCATGATGGTCTCCCGAAGGATGTTGAGGCCAGCAGCGGGCTTTGCGTAAGCATTCGAGCCAAACTCAACGATATTGTCCGAATTGGTCATGATCGGCTCCAACTGGTCGGGGTTCGATTTCATGTACGGCACAATGGTATGCGCCGGGCCACGCCGCAGGTTCCAGTTGTTGTCGAATTCGGCTTGTGCCAAAGTCTGTATGAACGTGTTCAACCCCTCGTCCATCCACGACCACTGGCGCTCGTCGGAGTTGATTATCATGGGGAAATAGTTGTGCCCCACCTCGTGTATGATGACGCCGATAGCACCGAGTTTGTTGCCTTCGGTGTAAGTCCCATCCTCCTCTGCCCGCCCGAAATTGAAGCAAATCATCGGGTACTCCATCCCGCTGGATGCCTCCACGCTGATGGCCACGGGGTATGGGTACGGGATGCTGTATTGGCTGTAGGTCTTGAGGGTGTGCGCCACTGCACGGGTCGAGTAGCGGCTGTAAATTGGGTAGGCTTCCTTGCCGTAGTAGCTCATGCACATCACTTTTTTGCCGTTTTCGTTGTAATGCGGCACGGCGTCCCACACGAATTTCCGGCTAGCGCCCCAAGCGAAGTCCCGCACGTTTTCGGCTTTGTAGTGCCAGGTTTTCAGCTTTTTGCTGCGGCTGGCTTCGTTCTTCTTGGCTTCGTCCAGCGTCACGATTTCCACGGGCTCGGTGGCCGTTTGCGCCTTTTGCCAACGGTCAAGTTGCGCTTTCGTGAGCATTTTATCGTAGTTCTGGCATTCGCCCGTGGAGGCAATCATGTAATCGTCGGGCAGGGTCATTTTCACCTCGAAATTACCGAAGGTAAGCGCAAACTCGCCCCGTCCGGTGAACTGCTTGTTCTGCCAGCCCGTCACATCACTATACACGCAAAGCCTTGGGTACCATTGACTGATGGTGAAAATATAGTTGCCATCCTTCTCGAAATACTCATAGCCGCCCCTACCCCAGGGGCCTTTGATGCGGTTGACGAGCTTGTAGTTCCATTTCACGTTGAAGCTGAAAGTCTCGCCGGGCAGCAGTTTTTTCGGCAAGTCAACCTTCATCATGGTTTGGTTAATGGTGTATTTCAAAGGCTTTCCCGTTGCGTCAGTTATCGCCTCGATATTGTGGCCGTATTCGGTCAGGTCTTGCCACTGCTCCAGCATGTAGAGTGCCCTTTCGTCCATCACCTGCTCCATGCTGCTGCCATTGAAATGGTGCATGTCATTGAGGCCGACGTGCTGGTTTTCGTCCATTTGCAGCCAGAGGTAGCCCAGCGTGTGCGGCGACTGGTTGTGATAAGTGATTAGCTCCGTGCCGCTCAGCCGCTGGTTTTCGGTGTCCAACGTAGCGTCAATTTTATAGTCGCAACGCTGCTGCCAATAATCAGGGCCGGGCGCACCATCAACGCCCCGGTAGGGCGTCGGGTCGGGCAGTACGTGTTCGAGTTGCTCGAATTTATTGCCGTGGTTGGATTTGACTTGGGCCAGCACTGCGCCAGCGAAAAAAGTGAATGCGAGGAGGGTAATGCTATATTTCATGTTAGGTGATTTTGTTTTGGGCAGGGTGGGCGCCAATGGCAATTAGCCCCTTCCTTGCATTGACGAGACCGGAACGGTTAAGCTCAAGTAAAACGGAAGTAGCACGACCAGTGGGTGTGGTAGCAATAATATGAGTGAGGTCCTCGCTCCATTTAAAGTGAGCTTTCCAGGAATCAATTCTTGGGTTAAAAAGCCTTACCAGCGTCCCATCCAATGGGTCTGGCCATTCAATATGTGCCCTTTTACCCATATTGCACCCATTACAGGAAAGCGCAACATTTTTTAGTTCGTGAGTTCCACCTTTCGCTTGAGGATAAATATGCTCTAAATTAAAGTTATCGTGTGAGTAATCCAAAGGAAATTTACAATACTCGCAGTGGCGGTTGGCCCGGCGAATCACCACAAATCTTTGCTTTTCGGTGAATTTGTGCTTGCTCATAATTTAGGCTTAATAAACTCAGCGGCGACAACCTTTACATCTGTGTTTCGCAATTTGGCAAGCTCACCTATCAGCACAATTCTTTCAGCATTAAGTTCTTCCAGGTAATTAACAACAGTATGGAGGTCTTCCATTTCCTTTTCAGTTATCGTATTGTCTTCCATCTTTTCGTACAACTCGTTTTTATATTTCAACAAGGAAGAGGGAATCTTCTGTTTAATGAACTTTACCAACTGAGCCTCCCTTTCAGACTTAGTTGGCTGCTTCCGCAACGCCACTACCTTCCCTATCTTACCCGCCAATTTCTCCAAGCTGTTGGTATCCAAATTGTCAAGGTTCTTAACCATTTCTTTGTAGCCTATTCCTTCCCGATTTGATGCATCCAATGCTTGCATATTTTCTTTTTTTGACAAATTTACAAATTTTTAAAACAAGGGTTCAGAAACTAAACTCCCCCTCCACATCCCCTGCATTCAGCAGTTCCGTCTCCCGCCCCTTGCCGGGCAACAGTGCATAGACCATGTTCGTCTGCTCCTTGAATTTCTCGATGAGCAGGGAGTTCTTCACGTTGATTTTCTTTATTTTTTGGGTAAAAACGGGCGTGGAAAACGTGGCCAATACTTGGTCGTTTTTTTGGCGAATGGATTGGAAAGTTAGGACTTGTTTGCCGTCGTTTACGCTCAGTTTGAGGTGCTTCAGCACATAATCGCCAATGGTCTTGCTGGCGGGCAAGGCGGCATTCGGGTCGCCTGTGAGGGTCGCCGTCAGGTCATCGGTGAAGAGATAAACCTTCACCTCGAAGGCTTTTTTTTCTTCAACGTAAACGACCTCCGTCACGCTCATTTTGAATTCGTGGTCGGCAGCACCGACTTGTCCCTGTGGGAAGGAGAAGAAGAATGGAAATAAGAATTTGATTATTAGCATATTGCGCACAACCCCTGACCCCTAAAGGGGAACCTAAACTGGGAAGTTTGTAGGTTAATTTGATGATTTCGTGAAGTTACGATGTCATTGCGTCCGTGGGTTCCCCTTTAGGAGTCAGGGGTTAAACACATTCTGCAAAATAAGCACCAGCGCCCCGCCGCCACCCAATCCTGAAACGTAAAGGTTCCAGTCTCGATGGGCGAATTTCAGCCATTGCGCCAGCAAAAAATACAGCCCGAAAAACACCGCAACAATCATCAATTGCCCCACTTCGATGCCCACGTTAAAGGCAAAAAGCGGCAGCACGATATTGCCCGATTCACCCATGAGAGCCCCGAAATAATTGGCGAAGCCCATGCCGTGTATCAAGCCAAAGAACAGTGCCAGCAGGTAGTTCGTTGAAACAGAGCGGGAAAACGTACCCTCATCCGACTTCTTCACGGTGATGTTATGCAGGCTCGTCAGCACGATAGTGACGGGGATGAGGAACTCCACCAAATCGCTCGGAACTTGCAAAATGTGCAGCCCGGCCAGCACCAGCGTCAGCGAATGGCCGATGGTGAAGGCGGTGATGAGCACGAGCAGCTTCCGCCAGTCCGACCAACGATAGACGGCACAAAGCGTGACCACGAACAGCAGGTGGTCGAACGCCTTCGGGTCGGCGATGTGGTGGAAGCCGAGGCTTGCGAAGCTGAGGAATTCTGTCATTTGAGTTGAGAGTTTCGAGCTACGAGCTACGAGTAATGCCCGGCACAACTCGAAACTCGCAACTCATGGCTCATGGCTTTAAGGGTTTCCGCTTTTTCGCCTTCTGCATCATGTTCTCGCCTTGCTCGAACTTGTGCTTTTTATAGACCATGAACAGCTTAGGTTCTGTGGGCATGGGGCGGGTATTGTTCGTTTCATCCACATCGGCAGTTTCCCGCCATGGGTCGAGCTTGATGGATTTCACCTCCTTGTTTTTCACAAAAACCTGGGTGAACTTCTGCTCGTTCTTCCGCCAGATTTCGACGGGGATGCGCTCTATTTCCCTCGTGCCATCCGTGAACGTCCACTCCAAAATGACGGGGGTGACGAGGCCGCCCTTGTTGCTGAACCGCAGTTCGTAATAGTTTTTGTCGCCGAACAGTTCCTTTTTTTCCTTTTTGGAAAAGGTCTCATCAAAGCGTACCATTTTGCTAGTTTGGATGCTGTCCTCCGTTTCCCAGGGCTTGTAGAATGTGTAAAAGTCTTGCAGGGAAGTGTCCTTTTCCACAGGGAATTTCTTGACTTCCTCCCGGTAGCGGGCCTTTGTCAGCGTTTCAAAAGGTGCTTGCAGCGTGTCCGTGAACACCTGTTCCTTACGCTCCGGATTGTTCTCCAAGTCCACTTTCAGCCATTCGATGCTGTCCAGCGAGATGTCCACTTTTTCGATGCCATAGAACCAGCCCCGCCAGAACCAGTCGAGGTCTTGGCCGCTGGCGTCCTCCATCGTGCGGAAGAAGTCGGCGGGCGTCGGGTGCTTGAAGGCCCATTTTTCACAGTAAGCCTTGAAGGCATAGTCGAATTTCTCCCGGCCCATCACCGTCTCCCGAAGGATGTTCAGCGCCGTGGCAGGCTTGGCGTAGGCATTTGCGAAGTAGTTGACGATGTTTTCGGAGTTGGTCATAATCGGCTCCAACTCGTCCGGGTCTTGATTCATGTACCAAGTTATTTGGTGCGGCGGGCCTTCGCCGGAGTCGTAGTTGTTGTCCCATTCCTGCTCCGTGATGTACTGCATGAAGGTGTTGATGCCCTCGTCAAACCAAGCCCACTGGCGCTCGTCGGAGTTGATAATCATGGGGAAATAGTTGTGCCCCACTTCGTGGATGACCACGGTTATGCAAGCATTTTTTGAGCCTTCGGAATAGGTGCCGTCCTCTTCGGCCCTGCCCGGGTTGAAACAAATCATCGGGTATTCCATGCCGTTCTGCGCCTCCACGCTGATGGCCGTTGGATAGGGATAAGGGATGGCGAACTTGCCGTAGGTATTGATGGTGTGCGCTACGGCTTTGGTGCTGTACCTGCGGTAAATCGGGTACGCCTCCCGTGGGTAGTAGCTCATGCACATGACGGGCTTGCCGTCCTGGTTTTTCACGGCCATTGCGTCCCAAATGAAGCGGCGACATGCCGTCCAAGCGAAGTCACGCACGTTTTCGGCCTTGTAGTGCCAAGTCTTTGTGGTCTTCGATTTCTTCTTTTTCTCCAATTTGTTGGCCTCGTCCAAGGTCACGATTTCGATGGGTTCGCTGCTGGCCTGCGCCTTTTTCCAACGGGCCAATTGCTCGGCGGGGAGCATCTGCTCATAGTTATGGCAAACGCCCGTGCCACCCACGGTGAAGTCGTCGGGCAGGGTGATTTTCACGTCATAATCCCCAAAGTTTAGGGCAAACTCGCCCGTACCCGTGAACTGGTCGCTTTGCCAGCCCTCAAAGTCAGAGTAAACACAAAGCCTTGGAAACCATTGGGTTATGGTAAAAAGATAGTTCTCGTCTTTTTCAAAATACTCATAGCCGCCCCGACCGAAGGTGATATTGTTTACCCGGTCTATCAGCACGTAGCTCCAATCAATATTGAAGTCGAATTTTTGGCCGGGGGCCAATGGCTTTGGCAGTTCCACCCGCATCACCGTGTTGTCAATGAAATGCCTGAGCGGCTTCCCAGTGTTGTCCGTCACCGACTTGATTCGGTGGCCGTATTCCTCGAACTCCGTCCACGATTCCAGCATCCGCATGCCATTTTCGTTCATGTTCTTGCCGATATCGTGCGGGTGGGCGTGGTGAAGGTCGTTGGTGGCAGCATGCTGGTTTTCATCGAGTTGGAGCCAGAGGTACCTGAGTGTTTGCGGCGAATTGTTGTGGTAAGTGACATGCTCTTTACCCGTCAGTTGTTGTTTTTCAGGGTCGAGCGAGCACTCGATTTTGTAGTCCACTTTTTGCTGCCAGTATTCTGGGCCGGGAGAGCCGTCGGCGGTACGGTAGTCGTTGGGGGTTGGCAGCACGGTACCCAATTGCTCGAAAGCGAAGCCGTGGTTGGGGCGCTTGGGGGCTTTCGGTTCGTCGGTTTTTTCTTTCTCCTGGGCTATCGCAACGAGCGACAACAGGCTGAAAATCAAGGTGTAACAAGTCTTTTTACCAATGTCAGTCAGGTTCATTTTCGTTTGTTTGTTGTGAAAATTGGATTTGCGAAGGTAAGGATTGAAAAGATATGGAGGGGATGCATTGATTTTCTCTATGGCGGTCATTTTTTCAATCCAATCTTATATGCCGCCAAGCACCGCTCCCTCGCCATTTTATGGTCCACAATCAGCTTTACGTAGGCCACAGTGCCAAATTCCGGCACCCATTTTTTCACATATTTCAGGTCCTTGTCGAACTTCTCCTGCTGCGAATCGGGGTTGAAAATGCGGAAATACGGCGCAGCGTCCGTGCCGCAACCAGCCGCCCATTGCCAGCCGCCATTGTTGCTGGCGAGGTCGAAATCGAGGAGTTTTTTGGCAAAATAGGCTTCGCCCCATCGCCAGTCTATAAGCAGGTGTTTGGTGAGGAAACTGGCCACCACCATGCGCACCCGGTTGTGCATGTAGCCAGTAGCATTGAGTTCCCGCATTCCAGCGTCCACGAGCGGGTAACCTGTTTTGCCCTCGCACCATGCCTTGAAAGTCCGTTCGTCGTTTTGCCAAGGAATGTCGGCATACTCTGGCCGGAACGGCTGGCCGACCACATGCGGGAAATGGCTGAGAATCATGGCGTAAAAATCCCGCCAAATCAGTTCGTTCAAGTAGGTTTTGTTCAGCGCCAGCGCCTTCCTCGCTTTCTCCCGGATGCTGATGGTGCCAAAGCGGAAGTGCAGACCCAAACGGGACGTGCCGTTGATGGCCGGGAAGTCACGGGTCTGGTCGTAGTTCTTGATGATGCTTTGCGTGACGGTTTCCGATGGAAAGGGAAGCTGGGATTGCTGGAAACCCATTGACGCCAAACTTAGTATTGGTATTGGACTTTGCTTCGCAAAATGGGCAACGTACTTTAGGGTCGGATAGGGCTTCAAGTAAAAAGAAACGGCCACTTCCTGACCATCAGCGGCTGGCATTTTAGCCATTTTTGATTCCAACTTTGCCAGCCATTTCCGGCTAAAAGGCGTGAAGACCGTGTAGGGCAGGCCGTCGTCCTTCGTCACCTCGCTTTTTTCAAAAATCACTTGGTCTTTATAGGTCTTGAAGGCGATGCCTTTTGTTTCCAGCAATTGTTTCACCGCAGCATCCCGTTCCAAGGCATAAGGTTCGTAGTCGTGGTTGGTGAAAACGGTTGCGATTCCTTGTTGCGAAGCAAGTTCTGTCCAAACCTCATGGGGGCGGCCATATTTCACCAAAAGCGAAGCGCCCCAAGCAGCTAGTTCTTGGTTTAGGCGTTCCAATTGCTGATGGATAAATGTCACCCGTGCATCGCACTTGTCTTCGAGGTCGTCGAGGATGTTTTTATCGAAAATGAAAATGGGCTGCACTTGAAGACCAGCTTTGAGGGCGTGGTACAATCCGGCATTGTCTTCCAAACGGAGGTCACGTCGGAACCAGAAAAAATTGCGTTTTTGCATGTTTAATCAACAAAGTAAAAGGAACAGGCGTACCTTGTTTTTGTTCCGAAAAACTTGCGCCTGTTATCAACGACTTTCCACATGAAGCTGCTGTCAAAACTGCTGCTGCTTGCGGTTATTTTCATCCCTTCGCTCGCAGTGGGTCAAAGGCCCATTTCTTTAAGCCATGTGTTCCAGTTAGGGGAGGTCAACTATGAATGCTTTCGGATCCAGGCCCGGCAGCTTATTCAGATTTGGTGTAGGTGGATTTGGAGCGGATTGAGGTTCTTTTTGAAGCGGATGGATACCAGTCTATGCTGTTTGGTTAGTTCTGCTATTGATTGTAAGTTGCCAACATTTGGCAATTTTTATAAGGTGTATTTGTCCTTTTCTATGCAATTTTGCTTGGTATTCAGCATATTTAAAGCATGAAAAATTATCTACTATTCAATTTCTTGTTCCTTTTTGGAGCAGCTTACTCCCAGGTAATTCCGCTGCCAAGCGCATTGTCCGACTACGGAAAAGCCATCATGGCTTGGGAGCAGTTTGTGGAACCACAACAAGCTGCCTATATCACGACTCCCCCACCCTATCCCGTCCGCCACATGGCAGAATGGGAGGAATTGCAGGCGCTGGCCATCACTTGGCACACTTATACAGAGATTTTGACCCAGATTGTGCTACATGCGGCCCTAGAAGTAAAGGTCGTCATATTTTGCAATGATGAAGCTGTGAAGAGCACCGCCCAAATAGGCCTTCAAGTGGCTGGCGCAAACATGGCCAACGTGGAGTTCGTCATAACTCCAAACGACAAGGTTTGGATTCGGGACTACGGCCCAAACTGTGTGTATAAAAACGATGTCGAAGCGCTCAATTTCATTGATTGGGTCTATAATAGAAATGACAGACCCAATGACGATGCTATGCCGGCCAGTGCTGCGGCCCATTTTGGTGTACCATTGTTCTCTACCACCGAAAACCCAGAGAGATTGGTCAATACAGGTGGTAATTTCATGTCCGACGGCCTAGGAACTGCTTTTGCATCTAAATTGGTGCTAACGGAAAATGGCCTTGGCAATAATTTCGGCGCAGGCCCCCATACGGAACTGGAGATAGATGAAATCATGGAAGACTATATGGGCATCAAACGCTATATCAAAATGGAGATCTTGCCCTTCGACATCATTCACCATATTGACATGCACATGCGGCTATTGGACGAGGAGACGCTACTCATAGGACAATATCCTCCTGGCATTGCTGATGGCCCGCAAATAGAAGCCAATTTAACCTACGTGACTGATAATTTCAACTCATACTATGGCACGCCCTACAAGGTCGTGAGGGTCATACAACCACCCAATTTCAATGGACTATATCCGCCGATTGGGCATTACCGCACCTACACCAATTCCGTATTCGTCAACAAGACGATTTTGGTGCCCATATATGAAGAGCAGTATGATACCACCGCTCTCCGGATTTACCGAGAGCAGTTCCCTGGGTACAAGGTTGTGGGCATAAACTGCAACGACATTATCAGTGCAAGCGGTGCGCTACACTGCATCACCAAGGAGATTGGGGTTACCGACCCACTTTGGATAACCCACCAACGCCATCCAGATGTTGTTGAAAACAATCTCTATACTGGCGGTTATACCATTTCTGCAGGTATCAAACACAAAAGCGGCATTGCTGGCGCAACGACCTATTTCACTACCGATACGGCATCGGCCTACATGCCCTTGCCCATGCAACCTACTGGCAACCCCAATGAATGGACTTGTACCATACCCCACCAAGACAATGGTTCAACTATATTCTATTACATTTCAGCAAGTTCCAACACCGCTAAAACGACCGTCCGGCCATTGGCCGCACCGGAAGGATATTATAGGTTCCATGTTGACCAATTTGTATCCTCTGCTGTTGAGCCGAAAGAAGCAGCCATTAAATCCATTTACCCAAACCCAGCAAGCGGCATTACTGTGATTCCTATCAGTACTACCAACCCAATACAAGCCAGTATCGAGTTGATAGATGTATTGGGGCAGCATGTCTCTACCATTTTCGCTGGCCAATTGCAACATGGTGAAACCCGGCACTATTTAGATGCTGCGCAATTGCCAACAGGGATTTACTTCGTAAGGCTTCAAACCGCAACCGGTATTTCTTCGCAAAAAGTGGTGGTAAGGTGATAATCAATCGTTAAGGCCTTATGTCGAAGGGGGTACGTTTACATGAGCGAGACGTGCCCCCTTTGTTTTGGGCGCCTTTCTGAGTCGGAGTTTAGCAGGAAGGGACTGTGCGCTTTCCACCAGTATCCTTTTCGGATGCACCCCCACATGTATCCCTGTACCGGGCTAAACCCTAATTGTCGCAGCCCCTTGATGCGGGTCTAGGCCTTCTTCCGTTGTTGCCAGACGCACATCCGCAGGCGGCTTCGCCTTGTAGCGGACTTGAACCGCCGAGTTATTGCCCTTGCCAGGCGCACAAACAGCAAGGCCCCAGCACAAAAGTGCTGGGGCCTTGCTGTTTTGGTAGTCACCCGGGTTCTCACCCAACCTATGATTGGCTAAAGCCTAAAACAGATGATTCGTAACTACTTAGCAGGGGGTGTTTTTTGGGGAAAAATTTTCAATTTTTCCCCAAAAAACACCCCAAAGTGTGGGAGGAGAGAGAAAAAATGAAATTTTTTCTCTCTCCTCCCAAACCCTCCTAAACAGTTACGATGATTCTTTAATTTCCCATCATTCCGCCGGTCATCTCCTGAAACTCCTCCATTGTCATTTTCTGGTAGCCTTCTGGAACCTTGAATGCATCTTCTGGCACTTTATTGGAAACTTCGGTAGCCTTGAAAACCATGTCTATGCCTTCACCAGCAGAGATGATCATTTCGAGCGGATAGCCCTTGAGGGCAAGTGCCTTATCTTTTTTCTTCATCCCTGTTGGCGGCTGAATTTTTTCTGTAATGTAAAACTTCATGACCATGCCGTCCTCTTTGACAACTGTCGCTTTATAGCAAGGGTAACCAGCGATTTCCTTCTTGTCGCTTTCGTCGTATTTCACCTCCTTCATATCGTCCACGTTCATCATGTTGTAGCTTCGGGACATCTCCTCTTCCTTCATGCCAACTAGCTGGATTTTTTGACCCAACATATCCATCAATACAACCCCATCTACTGGTTTTTTGATAGGGAAGATTGTTTGTATTTTCATCATGCCGCCAAGCATGTCCATGTCCATGCGCTGGTTTTCTTCGGTAAAGTAAAAATTGAGCGTAGAGCCTGCAAGCATGGCCATTTCTGGATTTGCTTCTGCATCGGCCTGCATTTCAAACTTGACTGTACCTTCCTTGATTTTCTTTTGGGCGTTTACTGTCGTTGCTAAGGCTACGGAGGCCAAAATCAACAAACAGAAATTCAGAAGTTTTTTCATTGAAATGATTTTATGTGTGAATGAACCGGCCGTGCCGGATTTGGTGTTGCAAAGATAGGTCGAACGCCATGATAGATGCATTTTTTGGTAAGAATCCATAAGCATGTTCAAGACCTCCACTCGTCAATATGCTTTACAAATACCTTGGCTAAATTTTCCGCATCGGATATTGCCCTGTGGTAAACCCCTGTAAATTCAAACCCTTCCATCTCCACGACTTTTTTCAAGCCTTTGTAGGTCTTCCACCGCTTCATGTCATGGTACTGCCGTCTTACATTCAAATGATTGGTTTCAATCCACTCTGAATCCATGCTGTGCAAAGTCGAGTCTTGAATCAACATGTTCCTGTCAAATGAACCCCAAGAACAAAACAGACAATCTTCGTCATCAAATACACCTGCCCATTCTTGGAAATCTTCAACCACATCAGGGAAAAGCCTTGCTCGATTGATGCTTATTTGGTCAATAGTGGTCAATTGGCGACAGAAAAGCGAAAGGTTTGGGTGCAAAACTGGCCTGATGAAACTATTGAATGAACCTTCCACTTCGCCGTATTCATTCAATTTCAATGCGCCAATTTCGATAATCTCTTGCACCATTTCAGTCGGCTTACCTTCCCAACATGTGGCTTCCAAGTCAAAAACGATATAGTTCATCGTGTGTCTTTCTGTATTTGCGAATCTCATTTATACTTTGGAGCGCCATGATTTGTCCATTTGAAACTGCTGTTGGCCTTTGGCTATTGGCTGTTGGCCAAAAGCAAATGGCCAACAGCTAACGGCCAGAAGTATAAAAATCAGGCAATATTGGGAAGCAAATCTTTCACTACCTGAACAATTCCATATACCCTTTTTGGACCGTCGTCGTTCCATTGTCCATCCATTCGAGGATATAAAAATAGGTGCCGTCTGGCAAATCAGTGTCATCACCCCAAGTGCCTGGCCAATTGTTGCGGTAGGTCTTTGTTTCATAGACCAAATTGCCCCAGATATTGTAAACCCAAAGTTGGTTCTCCGGGAACTCTTCGATCTTGGCAATGTAGAAGACATCGTTCACATCGTCATTGTTCGGAGAAACTGCCGTAAAAATGGTCAATTCCACGCATTGAATGTAAATACTTACGGTAGTCGTGTCGCAACCATTGGGATTGCAGGCCACATAACTGAAAACATCTGTCCAATCACAGGAATTGTTCTCTGGGATATAGGTAAACGAGTTGTCAAGGTTCAGCACAACCTGGCCGACGGGTTGATCTAAAACATAAATTTCCTCAATGCCCCCAAAAATAGTGTCATTGGCAAGGAAATCTATGACAACTGGCGTCCCTTTTAGGGTCGAGTCGGCATCCGCCCCCAAATCGGGAGGGTCAAAATATGGCTTGACCAAAATGCAAAAATAGGAGGTGTCGCAAAAGCCAAACTCATCGCAAAAAATGACGCAGGCCGTGTCCCGTCCTTCTGATAGGCCCTCGTAATACACACAAGGCCCCGCTAGGTTGGTGAGGAACTCGACGTTTCCAATCCTTTCATCTGGGCAAATATCAACGATGCTGCCTTCCTTAAAACTCCCCGGCAGTTCGGAGGTGTCCATGCATCTCAGCGTTTGCTCACCAACAAAAATCGTATCACAAAATGTATCGGGTGTCGTCTTACGGACAGTAACTCGCAGTTCCACCAAGGCTACGTTGCCGAAGGCATCTTCAAATCGGTAACATGCGGTATCTGTCCCAATGGCAAAGCCATTGTACCGAATCTCGTCCCCCACTACCGTGAAATTCACGTTGTCGCCATTGTTCCCTGGGCAAATATCAACAACACTGGTTGGAGCGCCAGAAAGCCAGCCGTTTGGCAACTCAAACGTGTCGGTTTCCAAAAGCAGATAGACCGTATCAAAATAGACCGTACCCGGCACGACTTCTACCATGTATTCGATGGTATCGCAATTGCCAAAATTGTCGCACAGCTCGATGCAGGCGGTATCAAAGCCGACTGATAGACCATTATAGGAAATGCAATTGTTTACGGTATCAATACTGAAGACTACGCTCGTGCCCGATGAATTTGGGCAAATGTTTTCTATGGAAGCTATCGGGCCATCAAGGTTGAATTCTGCAGCATTGAAGCAAAACTGTTTAGATTGAGTCACAGTGACAGTATCCAAAATGCCATTGGCAAATGGGTGGGAAACATTGATTTCCAAGATGGTGGTATCGCAGAAACCATTGGCATCACAAACAACCATACAGGCAGATTCTTGGCCGACAAGATTGCCCGCAACTACCATACAACTATCATTAAGTATTTGATAATCAACAAATTGACCATCAATGCAACTGTTCACCAAAGTGACAATGCTCCCAGACAATTCAACGCCATCAAAGCAAATAGTATCCACTTCGCCCAGTTGAAGGTTGACTTGTATGGTATCCGAAGTGGTACAGGTAACCATCACGTTTATGGAGTCTGTACAACCTGAAATGGTATCAAGTGCAATGATTTGATGATTTCCGGGAGCCAAAAAGAGGTTGTTGCCACCAGCACATGGCGTCAGGCTTCCTGTGTAGGCCAGGCCATTGTCACTAAACAAATAGTTGGGCAACAGCACGGAAGGAATTTGTGCACAAACTTGACCTTCCGTTTGACAATCAGCCACTTGAACCACGAGCATTTGATCCTCAAAAACACCATTTGAATTGTCTGGCACCACAATGGAAACCGTATCCTTATTCGAAGCGCCACAGCCCATCCTGTTGGTTGTAAGTACGAACGAAAGGGTTTGCCCTAGATAATTATTGGCCAAAAAGCTCAAACTTGGGTTTGCAACTGAGGTATCGCTCAACATGCTGTTAGCTGCTGGCGGTAAGGCATTCCAAGTCAAATCATAGAACTGGGTATCACAAACAATCCCACCAAGCACCGTGGAGTAGGTGCCAGCAATGGAACAAAAACTTCGGTCAAAGCCAGCATTTTCAAGTGCTGGAACAGGCAAATTGGTAGAAACTGAACTGCACGCATTATTCAGCAGACTCTCCACTTTTAGCAAAATATGACAGGCCACGTCTGGCTGAACTTGAAGCACCTGACTAAAAACCAGCGGCACCGCTGGGCTTATTGGCCCAATAATTAATTGCTGCGCAATAACCTGCTCCGTAAGTTGAACAATACCATCATCATTTTCATCGAAAACATAAAACAAGGTATAGTTGTCGGTTGACAAATTGGCAAGGCTGTTCAAGCTTCCAGAAATTGCTATCCTTTCGCCAGTTGCATTGCATTCGCTTTTTACCTCGTCAAAATTGATTTGCAGCGGCGAAACTCCCGTATTGATGAGTGATAGTGGTAGGAAATCACTGCTGCAGGGTGCGTTTTGACCAGGGTTCCATCCGTTGGGGAAACTGGAACAGTTCCACCCCGACCGGATGTTGAGTGCAACATCGTCGCAGGTAGTGGTAGTGGCAACAATGCGATAAGTAAGGCACTGGCCAGCTTGCAATGCGGGTATAAAAGAGAAGTAATTTTGCCCATATTGCGTGAGTAAAACTGGAATGGGGGTGCTCGGATTCGTGATATTGGCGATTGCCCCGATGTTTAGAAGGCCGCTGGGGTCTTCCAATGCCAACCAAGTCAATCCTGCATTCGATTGGCTGGAAGTATTGCAGATTTGAACATCCCAACTCGCCAAGCCATTGGTCAAGGGTGCCGCTGCAGGCGTGAGCGGGGTCAAAGCAATGGTTGGAGGCTGGTTGTAAGCCACTGAACTGGTGGCTTGGTCAGCATGAGAATTTACGCAACTTCCATCCCCAATGAACTTGGCGTAGAACCTATCCGTATAATTGATGGAGGATTGGATGGCATAAATATGGTCCCCGTTGCTGCTTCCTGTTGGGCTTGCACAGGTGGGGTTCAGCTTTAGTCGAAGGTCAAAAGTATAAACCTGCACCTGGTTCAAGGATGGCACGGTTGTCAGCGTGTCAAATTTGGCAACATAGCGGCCATTCGGAAAATCCGAGAGGGGCCGGATGGGGAAATAGGCATTGCCATGAAAAGGATGGCCGGGAATGGAGACTTCAACCTGCCCACCTCCGAATGCGGAAAGCAATCCTGGGTCAAAGACAAAAACCAGCGAATCCACCTTGGTGGCTGGCCTGAATTCGTTGCCGAAAAAATCTGTGAAGTCGTTGTTTGGAACAAACAATCGCCAATCCAAGCTGCCTTGCTGGCACCCAATTGGCAATCCGTTCAACGTATTGGGAAAATCAAAAACCACCTCGGTTTTGGCAAGCGTAAAGGTCTCTGTCAAAGTATCGCAGGAAAGCAGGCTTCCGTTTTGGGCGGCATAGCCAAAGGCTCGCAGATTGGGCAAAGGTGCGAACTGTGATGGCAGTGGGCCATTCGGATTGATGGAAAAATTCCCTTTGAATGAAACCGTATCGCCAGTTTGAAGGGTCAAGCCGAGACCAGCCAAGCAATCGTTCAAGTCAATTTTTAGGATTTTTTGCCCTTGGATGGAGGCTGAAAAAACCTTGGAAGATGGCACAGTGCAGTTGAATTCAGAATTCCCTCTTACAATCCTTAAGGCACCATTCCCATAGCTCAAGACTTCGCTTGAACTCATGGAACCATCGGGGTTGCCATAGTTGATTTGAAACCCAAGACTATCGCTGACCGCAACCCCGTTGATGGTAGCGACCAAATCAACGGCCACAGAATCACAGGCCAATGCCACTTTCTTGTTCGCAAGCGATGGGTCAAAAGGCTGTGTATAGTTGGCGTCGGAAAAGCCAAAACTGGTTCTGTTAACTTGGAAATCAAGGATTTGAACGCCTGGCGAGAAGGATGCGGGTTCAAGTAGAAAAGGGGAAGGATATTCGATGCAGGTCTGCCCCCCTATGTTGTCGCCATAAGAAAAGGAAGCAGGTCGAGTGTTTTCCTTATCGGCATCAGGCTTGGAAGGGTTTGAATAACTTAGCCTAAGGGAAATCAACGCAACCAGTAAAAGAACAATCTGCACGGGTCTATCCATCTGAGGTTCATTTCGAATCAGCTTGGACAATGGCTAAAATTGTACCATTTTATGGGTAATTGATTTCCAGGGCATCCAACGTAACCCAAAGAAACTCTCTCCAAACAGGTTACTCTTTTTTCACTGCTTCCATCCTGCCCAAAAATGCGGAAGCGGTTGACTCTTCGACAGGTTGGATTTCAAACTGTTCTCCATTGGGGAGCTTGATGATCCGGTCTTTTTCTTTGATTTTCAGCAAGTTCTCCATAAAACTGGGGTTGTTGGAGACCAAGTTTAAGATACCTTGCTTGTAACCGATGAAATAGTACATCTGGCTAGGCGACTTCAGGTAAACATAAAGCCTGTCATCGTCATTGGTGGGCATTTTCACTTCAATATAGGCATTGATAATGGTATTCACCATTTCACCATCCATGCTCACCAATCCTATTTTGGATTTGGAGGAAACAAAGGATTGGTAATCGGTATCCCAAGCCAATGGCACCCTGTCGAACAGCATGGTGTAGTTGTTCGGTTTTTTGGGCAAGTCCAATGAACCGAGCGAAATACCATCTATGGCAGACTGCATCTCAGGGCTTTCTGGAAAAAGTTGCCACACCGCTTTACGATAGAACGGCATGTCTTTCGCATATACGATTGGCGAAGCATCGAAGGTGCTGGATTTAAAATCGGCAACGATGATTTTCAACAGGTTAGAAGGAATTGGAAAACGAAGCCCCATGAACGCCTCAATATCCATTGCCGACTTCATGGAGGAAGTGCCCAAGGCCGAGTCCACCACCATTTCCCCAAAAGCGGTTTTTAAGGTACCTGTAGCTTCGACACTCACGTTTTTAAGGCCAGAACCAAAGCTGAATTTGCCATCCATTTCAATCTTGGCCGTTTTATTATCAAAAATCAATTGATTGCCACGGGGGATGGTATTGCTGCTCAATGCCCTCAGCGAATCCATGAAAATGAACTTGTCAGCCTTTTCGTCATATTGCATTACCCCTTTCACAGCCATGATGGGCCTGTCTTTCCTGAAAAACAAGGCATTCATAACCCTAGGGTAACAGGTGGCAGTTTCCTTGCTCAAGAAAACACCTGTGTGTACCTGCTCGCCTTCCGGATTCAATGGAATGCCGTAGGCAATAGCAAGGTCGTTTTTATCCCCTTCAAAATTCACCGAGAACCAGGTTTTATAGGGGTGCTTATCGGCATCCAACTGGGCAAAGCCCTGAAACCCAAGTTTAGGTTTCTCTGCGCTGAGGCTGATGGTGCCTTGGAACTTTGTCTTGTGGTCAATGTAGAAGTTGGAGCGTTCGTGGATTTCGCCTTTCGCCCTTGTGACCGATCGCTTGGTGGATTGGTTGCCATCCCCTACCCTAGTACCTATGATTTCCGCAAATTCGATTTCCTGTTTTTTATCGCCAATATTGTACTCGTAGAAGCCCTTGGCACGGTACTCCTTCCGGCCCAAAACGTTCACCGTTGCCTTGTTAATGACGTGGTATTTGCTCAAAGTATCTGCCACGATTTTCGCATTCTTCAATTCACCAATCACACCGCCAGCCGCTACTTCAATGTCACCGGTCTCGGTATAGATATAGGCATCCGATGAAACAATATAGGGAACCCCACCTACTTTAAGCAAGTTGGTTTTGAGGTCATAAAGGGCAGCTTTGCCCGTGAAGTGCAAGGAATCTTGCTCTGGGTGGATGGAGGTAAACCCACCTGACTGGCCCTCTGCTGCCCTAAAGGTCACGGTCTCTTTGGCCATGTCCCAATCAAATTCATTGAAGGTAGTAACGTATTGGTTATACGGCAAGGTGGTCGTCAATATTTCGGCATTTGCCTTGAACTTGCCCATTTGTTTATCGAAATCAACATCGGCATTCAAGTTCGTCGTTGAAAGGGCTATTGCGTCAGCATCCAATGCCTTGATTTTTAGGTCGGTAGTGTCCGACTGGGTCGAATAGGCTCCGAATCTCAGCAATTTTGAGGTCATGCTGGCTTTGTCCCAGTCAAAAAGCCCTTTCCCCTTCAAGCCGCCGGGTGTCAAAATCAAGGTGCCCTTCAAGGTGTGCCGACCTTCTTTGAACAACTCAAACGGTGCCTCCTTCGAGTTCACGTACATACTGTCCTTGTAAGGTCGCCAATCCAACGACACATCATAGCCACGTACTTGCGGGTGTGGCACATCCCCTTCCCGCAGTTCTTCCAAATCGAAGCGCTCTGCACTTCCTGTCAATTGCTTGGGCTTGAAGATAAGGTCATCTGAGTCAATCGAAGCACCTAAGTAAGTAAGCGTTCCCTTCCCTATCATACCCTTGTTGCTAAGGTCTATCGAGCCGATGTATTTCCCTTTGCCCTGGTAATTTGGGAAGCCCTCTTTGGGTGTCTTAGTTACAAAGCCAAGGGAGGTGTCTTCCCTCAGCACCAAGGTTTCATCGAAATCGGGAAAGATCTTGGAGGATATCATCTTACCTTTAAAATGGATCGCATCCTTTGTGAACTTATCCAAGCTATTAAAACTAAATGGGTTTAGCTTGAAATAAAAGGAATCCCTGGTATAGGCACCTCCCTGTGTTTTTTTGTAATCGTAATAGACAAAGCTATTCCGTTTGCTTTCGATGGAGGGAAACATTTCAATGACTTCCCGGCCCGATTTGTTGGCAGGTGCATCCACCAAGAGCACACCGCCCAAGTGCTCAATCCTCGAAGCAATGGAATACGCTTCTGGCGTACCATTTTTATCTACATTCCCAGTAGGTAGGAAAAGGTCAAAATAACGCACTGAGTCAAGGCTGACATGGAACTTGTTGTAATCAAAATGAAAGCTCTTGCCTTCAAACAGGCCAAATCCGGCAAACAGCTTTCCATCGAAATCCATGTCCCGGTTGGTTTTCATACGGATGTTTTCACCGTAAGGCACCAAGCCTACTTTCTGCGACTGGCTCAATTCTATGTTCTTTACCCCGTTGACCGAAATGGAATTATCCTTCAAATCAAAAACCCCATTGGTCTCGTTGGTTTCGGAAGTAATGCGGAGGTTGTCATAATCCACTTTCTTTTGGCTGGCCTCGGCATAGTGCAAAACCTTGTCCTTCAGTTCTACCATGCCCTCGTCGGCGTCGTAGTTGATAAAGCCTTTGGCAACGAGGTCATACAGTAGCGAATTGATGTTTTCAACCGAAAACTTGGGATTTAGCCTTCTTGCAAGCGACTCGGCCTTGATGGTTTTCTCACCCGTCTCTTGGTAGGCCACCTTCATGATGGCGATTGGATTGGTGGTGGAAATGTTTTGAAGGCGGTTATAGTCGTTTTCGTTGAAAAACTTCAACGATTCAAAAGTAGTTGCAGCAGCAGATTTAGACATTCCCACATTTCGCCGACCGATGAATATACTGTCGGTCGGCATTTGGTAATCAATCAAGTCTGCATCAATATTGATCTGATGGAACGAGTTATAAAATGGGTTTCGGTCGCTGCCCCGCTTTCCACGGGTTAGTTGCAGTTCCTTTTTTTTCAACTCATAACGCACATTGACAGACGGGTGGTAGATGGAATCCTTGCTGAAATAAACAGCGGATTCAACGCCCTCCCCAACGATGCGCTCTTCTTGCTTGATGGTGAAAAGCAGGGACTGGCCTTTGTAAACCAGTTCGTTTTTCTTGTTGAACAGTTTTAGCTCTGCTTTCTCCTTGCTGCTGCCAAAACCATAGACCGTGGTGCCTTGCAACCTAAAACCTCCCTTGAAGCGCACCCCTTCGCCAATGTTCTTGATTTCTAGCACCCGTTCATTGGACTCGAATCGAGGATAACTGCCCTCGGTCGCTTCGTTCTGCGTAATCAACTTGTCTTCAAACTTGCCCTCGATGGCCGTTTGTCCGAAATAGAGCGGGTAATACAGTTTGGCCGATTTTACTTCGTAGAGGCTTTTCTTGGTTTCAAACTCATAATCCCCCAGCGCTGCATAGACATCTTTTAGTCCCAGCCGATCCCAGGTCACCGTACCACCCTTGCCCTTCCATATTTCGTCAACGGGTGAATAAACCCCAGCCGTTGCCTGAATCACGATAGAGTCCTTGCCACGGGCGGCGATGAGGTCGAGCTTGTCGTATTTGACGAGGGGCTTCTTGTCTTCGAAAACGAGTTCGTAGCGAGAGGCCCTTGCCAGCCAAGTAGTACCAAGGTCGGATTTTCGAAGTGCATTTTTTTCAAAAAAACCGTAGCTGAAATCAAGGAACTCCTCGATCGGCTTCATCTTCCTGTTTTCGATGCTACCAATCATCCCATCCAATACGTCGTGCCAATTCTTGAAACGGCTCTCGCTTAATTCTCCTTTTTTCACTACCGAGAGGCCCTGAAAATAGCCGGTGAAATAAGGGTTGGCAGTCATGCGCTGACCAAGCATCTTATCGCCGGTTTGCCTGATTCGGGTGATTTCCTCCGCAGTGAACATTCCTGCTTTGTAGGATTTTTCGAACCCCTTGTAGAGTTCCTCCATTTTGGGATTTTTGGAGGCTGTGAGAAAGCCTTCCAGTTCCTTTAGGAAAGTGGCAGGGTCTTCTGAGAACTTTTCAAGCTGTTGAGCTGAAATAAAGAAGGGTAATGCGAGGAAACTAAGTATAAAACTAAACCTGAAAATCATGTTGATACGTTGATGGGCGATGGGCCAGATTTAACCGCTTGCCCCAATTTTCTGCGTTTTCATTGCGAGCCAATTGTTCTTTCGCTTTGTTTCTAGGATTTTGAATCCATGCTTTTGGAGTGCCTCGGTCATGAGTTGTTCATCATCCAGCACAAAACCCGAAACGACCAAAAGCCCTTCTGGTTTCAGCAGCTTGTCTAACGAGTCAAGGGAGTCCAAAATTACGTTCCGGTTGATATTTGCCAATATTATGTCGAAATCAGTACCGGGCACTGTTTGCAAGGTGCCATGAAAGGCTTGTACGTTCGACACCCCATTGATCGCCGAATTTTCAATGGTATTCCTGTAGGACTCAATTTCAATGTCAACCGCTTCCAATTCAGTGGCGCCCAACTTAGCGGCAAGGATTGCCAGCACCCCTGTTCCGCAGCCATAATCAAGGACAGCCTTTCCTTCGAAATGGATGCCTTGCATGATTTCAATGACCGAAAACGTGGTCTCATGGTGCCCCGTCCCAAATGCCATTTTGGGGTTGATGACCAGTTCATGTTCCACCGCTGGCAAGGAATCATGAAAATCGGCCCGGATCCCGCAAAATTCGCCAACAATGACCGGATGGAAGTTGGATTCCCATATTTCATTCCAGTTTTGGCCGGGTATCAATGTTTTTTGAAATTGAAAATCAAATTGTGACTGCAAATCCAACAACTCTTCGTCATGTTCCTCAGCATACTGACTTACGGGCATGTAGGCATTGAAGCCCGTTTCCGATTCCTCAAATGTGTCGAACGGCAAGTGGCCCACCATGGCAATCAAGACTTCGTTTTGGGCAGGGTCGGTGGTTATATTGTATTGGAAATAGTCCATGAAGTCGTGGTTGGTGTTTGGTGGTTGGTGATTGGTGATTCGTGATTCGCAGCACGCAATTAAACAGCCTCAGGCTTGTTGCTCTTGCCAATGCTTTACGGTAGAGGGTGCCACGCCGATATTTTTGTCCATGACGAATTCAGGCGCAGTTGATTTCAAGCCCATTTTGATGATGGCAAGGTGGTGTACGGCATGGTCGTAGGCATACATCATTTCACGGCCAATGCAGGACGTCACCACGGGCCTTGTCTCGTTGAGATCAGCAGAGAAATCTGCAACGACTTCCACGGCTATCGCCTCCTCCATGTCTTTCAATTTTTCATAAAACTGCTGAAGCATGGCAGCCGCATAGGCTGGTTCCGTCTCCACCCTGGTATCCCGCTGGCGATGGGCATAGTCCAACCTGCCATCTAGCGCATTGTTGGCCAAGCAACCATAAAAATCAATGATGTGGCGGAAATGCTGCCCAATGGACGAGCCATTGAAAAGCGCCAATGGCCGGGTATAGGTTTCCTCACCAAGCCTTTGAAGCAGGTCGGTCATTTGCCATATAATGATTTCTGTTCCTTGCTTACAGTTCATTTTTCGAGAATTTTTTTGACTGTTTGATCCTTGGAGGGTTTTAAGTTGTGAGTTTAGCGCAGCCGTTTCATTCATTGCACGTAGCAACTCGTGGCTCGAAACTCGTAGCTCGTAGCTCACAAATACCGCTGTATATTCTGCAAATCCAGCTCAATTTGGTTCATGATGCTCTGGTGCGTATGCTCAAAGCTGTCCTTGGTGCTTTGGATTTTTTTCATCTCCGCATCAATCTGGTTGCCAGCATCGTCAATGGTGGCCTGCGACTTGGCAATCTGGTTCTGCAAATTGACGATCTGCTCCTGCCAAGCCTGAATCTGCGCCTTCAGTTTCAGGACCTCCTCTTGCTTGTTGTTCACCCGCTTTTGCAATTGGCCCTGCAAGGCAAGGCTGAACTGCTCCTTTTCATCGAACAAAACCTTGCGGTAGTGCTGCCCGGTCGTCAGCAGTTTCTCCTTGGTCAGCCCAACGGTCGAAGCCGTTGCATAAGCTGATTTGTAGGACATTTCTTCCGGCATGTTCATCATGGCCAACCGGCCAAGCGACAGCTTGAACTCCAAGTAATCAAACCCCGGAAGGTTGTTCTTTTCCAGGGCACGGGTGAGCGATTCGATGCTCTTGCTATCCAATCCGGTGGTATCACCAAAAATTTCTGTCAGGTCTTGTTGCATGTCACTTTTGTTTAATGGCGGCAAAGATAGAAATTCAAAGGATTGTACCGAATCCGCTATGACTTATGTCCGTGAATACTCGACAAACCTGCCTTCCCATCGCCAAAAAGCGGTACCAAGGGAAACGGTGACGAAATAGACAGGTCGCTCCGTAAATCCTTACACCGTTCCCAAGGAATATTCGTAACTACTTTAGGGCGTGGGAGGAGAGCGAAAAAATTTCATTTTTTCGCTCTCCTCCCACATTTTGGGTTATTTTTTGGGGGAAATTGAAAATTTTCCCCAAAAAACAACCCCTGTTAAGTAGTTACCTCAAGGAATGTTCAACAATTTATGCGTCTGGATGCTCAGTCGCCAATGCGGGTTCGCTTTGCAGTAAGCAATGGCCGCCACCGTGTTCTCGGCCTGCACAGGCCCATCCATCGGTTGCAGGAAAAAATGCTCGAAGTCCAAATGCTCGAACAAATCGGGCATGGCGCCCGGCTGCGGAAAGACCAATTTCAGTTCATTGCCCTTGGTAAGCACCACCGCTGCACCCGCCTTCGGGCTGACGCAAACCCAATCGAGGCCAGCCGGGGCAGCTTGGGTGCCATTGGTTTCCACCCCGATTTCAAAGCCTTTTTCATGAAAAGCCGCTACCAAAGCCTCGTCCAATTGCAGCAGCGGCTCGCCCCCCGTGCATACGACGTAGGGCTTCCCTCTCCCCAGGTCACCCCAAAGGCTTGCCACCAGTTCCGCCAGTTCCTCAGCCGTGTAGCGACCGCCATTCTCGCCGTCCATCCCCCAGAAATCGGTATCGCAGAACTGGCAAATAGCCTTTGACCTGTCCTCCTCCCTACCCGACCACAGGTTGCAGCCCGTGAACCGGCAGAACACCGCAGGCCGCCCCGTATGCGCCCCCTCCCCTTGCAGGGTGTAGTATATTTCTTTGATTTTGTACATCGCTGCGCAAAATTAGGGGGTTGGCATGATACAGGGAAAGGGATGGGGGTTTTCTTGAAAAGGCTTAAAAAGCCAATGCCAATATTTCCTATTTTGGAAAAAGCTTATACCTTCACGCCCGAACTCAACAACCAAGCGCATGACGCCCGTAAACCGCCCATTCATCTCAGCACCAGACCTTCCAAGTTTTCAAAACTTGGAAGGTCTCGTCATGTCCCCCAAAACCCCATGCCCCGCCATGCCCCTGAACAAAAAACTACTCTCCGAGCGGGACATCTGCACCAAGTACATCACCCCCGCCCTCGAAGCCGCTGGCTGGAACAAGCACACCCAGCTCCTCGAAGAAGTCTCCTTCACCGATGGTAAAATCTACGTGGGGGGCAAACTCGCCGCACGGGGCAAGGGCAAGCGGGCCGACTATATCCTCTACTATAAACCGAACATCCCCATCACCATCATCGAGGCGAAGGACAACAGCCACTCCGTGCGGGCAGGCATCCAACAGGCGCTGGACTATGCACGGATACTCGACATCCCCTGCGTGTTCAGCAGCAATGGGGATGGGTTTTTGTTTCATGATCGGAGCGCCGACCCTTTTGTCATTGTTGAAGGCAAACCGCAACGTCACGCGGGAAGTCATGGCAGGTTAAAACACATGATATTTCAAGTCGTTTACGGTAATGACAAAAGCGATAATTTAACAAAGAAAGAATTAGAGACATGAAAAAAGATAAGTACTTACAGATATTTAATTACTTGAAAGAGTTCTCAAAACTTAGGAGTAACCCTGTCCGGGATATTGAGGCTCAGGAGACACATTATCCTGAAAAATTTTGGCTTAATGACATTCCTGAAAATGAGCTTTTTGAAAATATCATCAGACCTGTCTTCAATGAAGACAACGACTATTGGTTAAAAGTAAGAAAGCCTAAAGAGCCAACGAAACCAGAATTTGCCAAGCTTACAGAAAACTTGGAGAAATGGATTGACAAGCCAACATTATTAAATGATGAAGGCGAACCCAAATTAAAGGAACATCTTGAGGTGAATGGAGTAACTTTTTCGATTGAGGTTTTCTCAGAAGTTCAAAAAGAATTACAGCGATATATTAATGAAAAATGGATTGATGACCTGTTAGAATATGACGAGAGTATAGAAGCATACAGAATTGAATATGAAAAATATGAAAAACTAAATGCTGTTTACAAACAATTTTTTAAAATATTTAACAAAGTTCAGCAATTTGGAGAAGAGTATGAATTGGTTGTTGGTGTCGGACTATTGAACTTCAAAGAGAATGATGAAACACCGAAGATTTTCAGACATATTTTAACCCAAAGAGTCGATATTAATTTCGAGTACTCTCAAAAGGACTCACAAATTTTCGTTTCGCCAAACTTAGAATCTGAACCTCAAATTGAAACTGATTCTATCCTTGACTTATTCGACCAGTTTGATGCACAGAATATTATAAATGCTGAAAAATCAGTAGAAATCTTTATCAAGGAGAAAAACATTGAAACCATTTTTAGTAACACAGAAGATGTTCTACAAATGTTTGCGGAAATGATGTCATCTGATGGGAGCTATAACCATTTGATTGAAAAACCTAATAGAACTTCTACAAAACCTGTTATCACATTTTCTCCTGCTCTACTGTTAAGAAAAAGGAATACTCGAAGCTTTACTGCTTTGTATGAAAAAATAGTGCAGAATATTGAAAATAGTGAAGATGATCTTGAAATTCCTACAATAAATGACCTTATAGGTATACACCCAAACAACGAACATGATAGTTCTTTAGATACTCCCTCTAATGGAGCACAGGTTGAGCAAATATTTTTCCCAAAAGAATATAATGACGAACAATTAGAGATAGTTGAAAAAGCGAAAAAGAACAATAAGGTTCTCGTTCAAGGCCCTCCAGGAACAGGAAAGTCACACACTATCGCCAATTTAATTTGTCACTTGCTCGCAAATGGTAAAAAGGTTTTAATTACTGCGTACACAAAAAGAGCATTGGAAGTTTTAAAGGACAAGCTTCCACCTGAATTTCAAGATTTGGCAGTTAATCTGTTAAGCGGTGATTCATCTTCAGTTCAAGATTTGCAATCAAGTGTTAATTCAATCAATGATGAACTGTCAAGAGCCAATCTAACTCAATATCAATCACAAATTGATGAGTTTGAAAAGGAATTAAAGAAAACAAGAGAATCAAATGCTGAAACGTCAAACAGCCTCCTAATGATTAAGGAGAAAGCAACACGAAAGCAGGAAATCAACGAGAAGTATCAAGGAACTCTAACCAAAATAGCTGAGGCTCTTGAAAGAGATGCCGAATTATTCGAATGGTACAAAGATGATTTCAGCAATATCGAAAGTGATGAGTTGCTGTCTATGTTAACTGAATTTATTCAACATCATGAAAGTTACGAGAAAATCGAGACTGATGAGTTTGGTTATGAAATACCAGACCCCAACAAATTATTTACTACTGAAGGATTGAAAGAATATGCAAGCCTTGAGAATAAGCTCGCCAATAGCTTTCCAAAAGATGAAGACCTGAAAATTTCTTCTTCAAATTTTGACGAACTAAATCAACATCTCAATCAACTTCAAAATTTTTATCATGAAGTAGATAAATTTCAAATTGACTTCACTACTACTGTTGTAGAATCTTTTCTCAAAGGCAGGAATTCGGATTGGTTGCAAATCTTAAATCAATCCAAAGCGGTGCTCGATAGGCTCGAAAAGCATGATTTAGGAAAGATTGATAAGGATGTAGAAGTTTCATATCCCGAAGGCAAAAGTTTAAAACAACTAAAAAATGATGCTCAAATACTTCTCGCTTATTTGAATGAAGGGAATCCATTAACAGGATTTTCTTTTTTCTGTCAAAAAGCCATTTCTACCAAAAGAATTAAAAGAGCGACTTTATTTTATTGAATCAGTTCGTGTCAATGGGAGTCCTTGTGATACTATTGAAGAATATGAAACCGTATTGAAGGATATTTCATTTCAACAGGATTTTATTGAGTTATCAGAAATTTGGAAAAAGGAAGTACCAAATGGTAATTTACTATTAAAGAAATTTTCTTTTTTTAAGACAATACACGATGAGGTTCTACGTCTAACTAAATTGATTGAAGAAACAAAAATATTAAAATCGGCCATAGAATCCATTAGCAGTCTGCAACTAAAACTTTTTGATAAAGAAGACCTAAAGACGTCTATTCTAAAAACCAATTACAGCAAGATAAGTGAAAGCATTTTGGAATATAAAGATTTAGTTAGTCAATCAATAGCTTACCTTAATCATGGTAATTTCCACCCTATAAAAGAGAGTATAATTGCAGTATATGATAAAATCGACTCTCACACTTATGTCGAGTTGCTGATTCAACTCGACAAGTTAATTCACGGCAAACAGAATTTTATAAATTTCAAAAATCTGCGTTCGGAACTCTTTTCTAAAATTCCATCTACTATACAATTTGTAGAAAATAAGACCTTTTCAATTCAAAAGGTACAAAACTTAAAGCAAGCAATCTATTTCAGAAACGCACAACATCAGCTTGATAAGTTGATGGATGTTAATTATGAAAATCAGCTCATACAAAACCTAAATGAGTTGGAAAGAAAGGAAAGGAAACTAATTGCTAAGCTCGCTTCAAAGAAAGCATGGTATAAAGTTGTTGAAGGTCTTCAACAAAATCGCTCTTTAAGACAGCATTTAGAAGCTTGGGTTATGGCAGTAAAGAAAATTGGTAAAACGGGTAAAGGCAAAAGAGCAATGAAGTTTCGAAAATTGCTCAACAAGAAATGGAGCATTGTAAAGATTCAGTACCGTGTTGGATTATGCCGCTATACAAGGTTGCCGAAACGATTCAACCAGAACAAGAAATGTACGACTATGTAATTATAGATGAGGCCAGTCAACTTGGACCTGATGCGATATTTCTACTCTATATTTCAAAAAATATCATAATTGTAGGAGACGACAAACAGACATCACCTGAGTATGTTGGTGTTGATACAAATACTATGACACCTCACATTAAACGCCATCTGAATGGAATTCCATTTTCAGACTATTACGGTACAGAGTTTAGCTTTTTTGACCACGCAAAATTCTTCTGTGATGGCGTAACCGTTCTGAGAGAACATTTCAGGTGTATGCCTGAAATCATCGAGTTTTCAAACCGTCATTTTTATGCCCCTGACGGAAAAGGGCTATACCCACTTAAACAATATTCAGAAAACCGTCTTGAACCATTAGTCACGAAGTTTTGTTCAAGCGGTTATACTGAAGGTACTGGCGCAAGAATAATAAATGAGCCAGAGGCTAACGACATTGCTGAAACCATTGAAAAGTTGGTTAAAGACGAAAGTTATAGTGGAAAGACAATTGGAGTTATTACTCTTCAAGGAAATCAGCAAGCAAGTTCAATTGAAAACCTAATCTTGAAAAGAATTGGGGAAAAGGAATTTCATAAACGTAAAATCATTTGTGGGAACTCATCCTCTTTTCAGGGTGATGAAAGAGATATTATCTTTTTGAGCTTAGTTACTGCTCACAATCACAATAGAGCGGCGCTTGTAAAGCCAGAAGATGAAAGGCGTTTCAATGTGGCAGTAAGTCGTGCCAAAGACCAGATTTGGTTATTCCATTCGGTTCAGTTGGATGATTTGAGCAATTCAAATGATTTACGTTACAAACTTTTAGACCATTTCAAAAATTACAACTCATATCAACCGATTTTCAACACACCAATTGAAAGGAGAATGGGGACACAACCTGACCCATTCGATAGTTGGTTTGAAGTTGACGTTTATAATGATATTGTCAGCAGGAGGCTTAGTGTCATTCCTCAATACGAAGTTGCGAAAGGTCGGTATAAGATTGATATGGTGGCTCTACTTCCTGATGGCACTAAAATAGCGATAGAGTGTGACGGGGATAAATGGCATGGCCCAGAACAGCATCAAAATGACATGATGCGTCAAAAAGTGCTTGAAAGGTGTGGGTGGCAGTTCTTTAGGGTTCGGGGTTATGAATATTACACCAATAGGAAAAAAGCTTTAGAACCACTTTGGAACATGATTACAGTATTTGAAGAAAAAGAAACAGGACAAGCTAAAGATTTTGGTTATCAAGAGTTTAAAACCCAAGAAGAAATTGATATGGAACAGGATAATTTAGTAGAGGTACAAAATTCACCTTTGCAAATTGATACAGATGAGGAAGAAACTCCTTTAGAACCTATTGAGCAGATATCTTCAAATCCAAGTTCAGATAAAATACTTCGATACTTTAATCTTTTTAAGTCAGGTACTTACATTATGACAACTGATAAGCCTTTGGAAGCTGATTACGTAGTTCCGATTCAAGAAATCCACCAGACAGGTTTTCTTCTACAATGTTATCAGTCAGGTCATATCAATAAGATCCATATTCCTGTTTTGCTTTCCAAGAGAATTGGAAAAGAGTATATGAATGGCCTTAACAGAGATGGCCAATTAGTACACATACAGACAATTGATTCAGAGAGAAAATCATTGGAATTTACTTTAAAGAAAATGGGCAAAAAAAATTCAAAGCACATTTGACTGAAAATATTTCCACTCGAGAACTTCTTCATTTGCAAGGCATTAAAGTAATTTACAATGATTATGATAAAATTGAATATAGAGTGCTGCCGTTAGACATTCTCAATAATATCAATCGTTTAGTGTTTCAGAGCTTTACGGCTAATGGCAAACCAATGGATAACAATTATTACGAATCAGAGTGGCAAGTAATTAGAAAATTTAATGTTTAATACTGCTGTACCCGCTGACGGGGTGACTTACTCTAACGTTGGTTCAAATTACCTTCATGCGTTGTGACAAAATCTGCATGCCTCTCTAGCGATGGCCAGCGCATCGAGCAACTGGCTTGGATGCTGTTCCTGAAAATCATGGACGACAAGGACCAGTAGCAGGAAATCCGCACGACGACTACGTGTCGCCCGTGCCGACGGAGTTTCAGTGGCGCAACTGGGCGGCTCCCGAGATCTCGGGACCGAGGGCATCACTGGGGACGAGTTGCAGCAGTTCATTGACCAACGGCTGTTCCCGGCACTGCGGGACTTGCCAGCACACGCCCCCGCTCGTTCATGGTGCGGGAAGTGTTCGAAGGCAACCACAACTACAGGTATATCGGCACCAACTAGTGCGCAAGTCGAGCTATACTATCCCATTCCTCACGGCGTAACCCCACCTCCCGCCAACTCTATCATCGTCGAAAGTTCTTCGACCAGTTCTTTGTCGTTGCCATTGAAGCCAACGGCTTTGAAGCGGATCTTGCCGTTGCCGTCCACGACGAACTTGGTGGGGATGCCGCTCACGCCAAAGCTCGTCACCACTGCGTTGTCCAGGTCCATCAGCACATTAAAGGTATAGGAATTGGCGGCGATGAAGTCGCCTGCTGCTTTTTGCTTGTCGTCCACCCGCTCCCAAGTGTCAATGAAGAGGAACTCGACATCGTTGCGGCCAGCGTATTTATTGACGGCCTGTTGCATGCCGGGGAAGGAGGCTTTGCAGGGGCCGCACCAAGTCGCCCAAAAGTCGAGGACGAGCACCTTGCCACGCAGGCTTTCCAAGGAAACCGCTTCGCCCTTTAGGTTGCGGAGCTTGAAGGCTGGCGCATTTTCGTTGAGCATCTTGGCTTCAATATCAGCCCGCTTTTTGGCCTTGGCCTCTTTTTCGAGGCTGGCCACGTATTTTTCATAAGCCGATTCGAGGCTATTGTTGGCGAGGAAAAGGCGTTTGTGCTGTTCCAACATCTTGGTGGTGGCCTTGCCTTCGGCAATGAACTTGGTCAAAACTGCTTCCGTTTCCTTGGCCGAGTTGTTCTTTTCATAAAAAACGGCGTACCGCTCGTTCATTTCGCCATCGGCGAAATCGTTCTTTTCGCAGGCGATGGTCTGGTATTTAAGCGCATTCTTGTGGTCGCCGTTTTTGTACAGCAGCAGGGCGTAGGTGTCGGCGTTCATTGCCTTGCTGAATTCCAAATTCCTGGCCCAAGTCTTGGGAGATGTACTGATGGGCCTAGAGGTTGGGCTGTCTATTTCTTTTTGCAGCATTTCCAGCGACCGGGCGGCGAGTTCCAGTGCTTTTTTCAGGTTCTTGCCTTCTGCTTCGATACTTTCGCCAGACATGGTCCAAGCCAAGCCGTTCAGCTCACCGGCGGCTCGTTTAGGGTCGGTGATTTGGGCAAACAATTTTTCAAAATTCACCCAGTCGTCGGCCTTGGCATAGTCGCCGGCAATGGTGCCAGCCCAGGTATTGAGGAAGCGCTCCATGTCTTTTTCTTTGGCGTAGAGCGCCTTGGCAGCGTTGTAAACCTTCAGTTTTTCTTCCACGGTACTGGCTGCCTTGAAATCGTCTTTCGCTTTGGATTTGCCAAACTGCCCCTTAGGAAATGCTTCATCCGCCCGTTTTTTAAGGGACTCGGCCAATGTTTTATCTTCTAATGCTGTTGCGATGCTCACCGCCCGGCGAAGTTCATCGTCGGACGCTTTTTTGCTTTTGGTCAAACGCTCCACCTCAGTTTTGGCAGCAGCCAACAAGGTTTCGTCCTTGAGCTTAAGCCCCAGGCTGGCGCAGGCATTTGCGAAGCGCACCTCCGTGATGGAAGAAGGGTGAGCCGCAAGCTCCTCTTTGGCGAGGTTCCTGGCCTTCTCCTCATTTTTTTTGATGCCCCCGTTTCCGCCGAATCCATTATAAAACAAGGCTTTCATGGCAAGCGCTCCCTTTACGGGCTTGCTGCCATCAGCTTCATAAAGCAAGGTCTTGTAGCCCGTCCCGGCATTGTCGTCCAGTTTTTCAAGTTCCTCGTTTTTGAGGGAAAAAAGAACAGCTTGGGCATTGGCAGGGGTGGTGAGTGTGGCATTTAAAGCCTCGCCATCTTTGATGAATCGAGGTCAATCGCAGTGGGGTCAGTTTGCGCCACTGGTGTAGATATAAGCCACACCATCAAAGGACACGCCGTCGAGCGGGCCGCCTTTGGGCAGGTAGGCCACCTTGATTTTTTCACCCGCCACTGGCTTTTCGGGCATGGTGGTGAATGCTTGGGCCATCAAATGATTGGCGAAGGCCAAAAAAACAAGCAAAAACAGGAATTGTATGGACTTTTTCATTGGAATTGATTGGTTGTGAAAACTTCGTCGAAGGTAAGGAAACGACAACAAATCAAACAGAAGGTCGCAAGTTTCGCTTTAAATGCTGACCGACAAGCATTATAAAGGCAAGAATGCAGTTCAGTGCTGAGGTGGAACCCACCTCACTCAACGCTAAACTCAGTTCACCCCTTTCTCACCCACCCCAGCCTTCTCGAACCCTACCCAATCCAACTTACCAATGCCCTGCCCTTTCGCTTTTTCATTCCTGAAAACAAGCACTACGGTTTGTTGCCCTTTCGAGGCGGAGAGTGGGATTTTCACAGTGGAATTGGCCAACGTGGCCTTGCCGAGTAGTTTGCCACTTTCGCTGCCAGATCGCACTTCCACGGTGGTGCCAGGCAACGGCTTCTCACTGGGCAAGAACCCAAGGGTCATGCTGCCGACCCCTGTGAGGTCAATTTTTTCATAGACCAAGAACCGGCCGTGCATCAGGTCATTGACCGTGAAGGTATCGGTCTGTTCCAAACGTTGCCGACGGACGCCTTTGGCGGCTTTGTTGTAGGTCTCGGCCTCTATTTTTGGGTAGCGGAGCACCAATATTTGCTTGTCGGAAAGTGAATGGCTGCCGCCGGGGCCGCCAAGGTCACGATAGCTTGCCTGAACGATATAGGCGCCTTTTTCGCCTTTCCCGATGTGTTCGTCAGTGGTGTAAGTGCCATTAAGGGGCAGGCTTTCCGTGGCCTGCACCTCGCCCGCCAAGGAGAGGATGTATTTCACGATGTCCTCGGATTCTTTTTGGGTGAGGTTCGGGTGGGCGCTCATGGCGGTTTCGCCCCAGTTGCCTGCGCCACCTTTGATGACTTTTTTGCTCAGGTTTTGCACCGCAAACTCGCTGCCGTAGTAGCGGTTGGCGATGTCAATATAGCTGGGGCCGTTCACTTTTGAATCCACGGCGTGGCAGGTTTTGCAATCGTTTGCTTCTATCAGTTTTCAGGCCGGTGGCGAACTGTAAACTGCCCATCGTGGCCGACTCCTTCGTCTGGTGCCCCATCACGATGGCGGCCACGTCCTGTCCTTCTGCCAGGTAGTCAATGGAGAGTTTCACCCGGCGGGCATCCAGCTTTCCGTTGGCGAGGCTGCCGTCTTCGGGGTCGCTGACCGCCAGCTGGTAGTCCAGTTTTTCGTTGTCCCAATAAAAGGTCTTGTTTCCGCTCATTTGCCAAGCAACGATCGGGTTTGAGTTGCCGACGATGATGGTCTTGCTCGCCCTTGACGAAAGCCCACTTGGGTCGGTCACTTTCAACTTCACTTCGTACTCACCGGGGGTCGTGAAGGTATAGTCAAACCCGACCGTCTTGAAAAGCTCCTTGCTACCTGCCACCGACCATTCGTACTTCAGCTCATCCCCATCATAGTCCTTTGACGAAGCGGCACTTAACCGCAATTTTAGTGGTGCAGCACCCATTGCTACCATGCTGTCAATCTTTGCCACTGGCCGTCGGTTGCCCGCTGCAAATTCGATTTTGTTCAAACGGGCATCGGGGTTTTGGGCAAACCATTGCATGCCATATTCCAGCACATACAGCGCCCCATCTGGGCCAAAGGCCATGTCCATCGGCCGGCTCCATTTTTCATTGGGGAGGAAGGGATCGGCCTGTACAAAGCCACCTTTTTCGTCCATCGTGACGATGAAAATGTAGTTGCGCATCCATTCGTAGATGAAAAATTTCCCATCAAAATACTCGGGAAAAACATTGGGCGCTTGATCGTTTCCAAACACTGACTGCCAACTAGTGACTGCCGACTGCCGACTGTAAACAGGGCCGGCCATTGGATTTTTACCGCCAGTGGCGAGCCAAGGGAATTCAAGGCTTTCGTCGTAGCTGTACCAAATCAGGGGCGGAGTGAGTGGGGGTAATTCCTTTAGGCCCGTGTTGAAGGGTGAGTTGTTGAGGGGCTTGTCGGGGTTGTGCAGCGGGCCGCTTTTTTTCGTTGCAAAATTGTAATCGAAATAAGTGTGGTTGCCTCGGAACAAGGGCCAGCCATAGTACCCTGCCTCACAAGCCCTTCCCCAGAAATCGTAGCCCTTTGAGCCACGGTCAACGCCGTTCTTGCCAGCATCGGGGCCTACGTCGCCCCAATAGAGGCAATCCGTTTTTTTGTCAACGGCGATGCGATAAGGATTGCGGCAGCCCATGACATAGATTTCGGGGCGAGTCAAAGGCGTTCCCTCTGGAAAAAGGTTGCCCTTGGGAATGGTATAAGTGCCGTCAGGTTGCGGGGTGATGCGAAGTATTTTGCCACGTAGGTCATTGGTATTGGAGGAAGAGCGGCGGGCATCGTAGAGTTCCCGGCCAGGCCGTCCATCTGAGGGTGAAAAGCCATCCGACTCAAAGGGGTTGGTATTGTCGCCCGTGCTGAGGAAGAGGTTGCCTTTTGAATCGAAATCTATGGAGCCGCCCGTGTGGCAGCAGCCTACTTGCTCCGGCACTTCCAGCAGTACTTTTTCTTTGCTGTGGTGGATAATGTCGTCCGTAAAGTCGAAGCGGCTGAGGCGGTTGCGTTCCGGCCTCCTTCCATCAAGGAGTAGAAAATATAGATCCAGTGGTTCTTTTGGTAATTGGGGTCAAAGGCAACGCCCATTACCCCTTCTTCGAACTCCTTGTAAACGGGCATGTGGACGATGGTCTCCACGGTGTCCCATTCTGGGTAATAGATTTTGATAGCACCTTTTCGTTCCACAAAAAGCACCTTGCCGCTGCCGTCGGGGAAAACAGCCAACTCGGTGGGTTCGTCTAAGTTCTCGGCCAGTACCGTGCGCACAAAGCGTTCGGGTGGCGGTATGCGCTGGGTTTTGGCCTTGGAGTAGTCCAATTTGCCTTTGCCAATCGCCCATTTGATGCCACCTGCCAAATGTTTCAAATAGTTTTCTTCTGTAAAACTCTCTTCTGTATGCCCCAGCCCCGTGTAAAACGAGCGGCCACCTTCGTATTCCTGGTACCATGAAATGGGATGGGATGCACCGTGCTTGCCACCTTGGAAGCTGTTTTCATCAAGCGTCAAAAGCAGTTTCACCTGCTCGGACAGGAACGGTTTTTTGCTGTCAAATGTCCAGCGGACGTTCATCGGCACGTTGATGGCGGCATCGGAGCTGTCGGTACTGCTGTGGGTATAGTTGCCTTTGGCCCCTGTGATATAGACCTTGTCGTTGGGTGGTACGGGCTTGAAAGTGTACCATTCATCGGTGCGGGGCCATGTTGCAGGAAGGCCTTTGTAGCAGGGTGGCTATTATCTGATACGTTGACGGTGGCCTGCTGAATCGCTGGGTGTTCATCGAAAAACGCCCCAACCAATTTGCCGTACCATTTCCAATCATATTCGGAGGCCGCTGCGCCGTGGATTCCCACAAAGCCCCCGCCAGCTTCCACAAATCGCTGAAAATCAGCTTGTTGCCAATTGTTTAACACATCGCCCGAGGTGTTGAAGAAAACAACAGTGGCGTATTGCTTCAAATTTTCTTCGGTGAAAACCGTGCTGTCCTCGGTGGCTTCCACGGCGAAGCCCTGCCTTTGGCCAAGTGTTTTTATGGCCTCTACCCCCGCCTCGATATTGGCGTGACGATAGCCTGCTGTCTTTGAAAAGACAAGGACTTTCGGTTCAGGGCCACAAGCAGTTAAGAGGAAAAAAATAGAAACGGAAAACAAAATTCCAGTCAGGTGTTTCAACGCCATTGCCTAAGATTTTAGGAGGCAAGGATAGCGTTTTTCGATGAAACACAAGGCGTCGTCACCTCAATTGAAACTGATTTTACTAAGGAGGGCAGTGGGGGCAGTGGACTGGGAAGGGAAATCATACTGATAAATGCCGTCCGTTCCGACCACGATGATTAGGTTGGATGGGCTAGGCATTGTCAATACATCATAGGCATTGAGGTCTTTAAAATGGGCCACCATGTTTTGAGTGACTTGTGCAACGTTGGATACATCAAATATTTTTAAACCATCAGATCCATCGCAGAAGAACAATAAATCTTCCCGAAAACTAAGCCCTCGTGGGTCGCTCATTGGATACTCCCTACCACTTGAAGATGTGTTAATTTCAGGGATTTCAGTTACGATAAGTTCATTCTCTTCCGAAAGGCAGCCGGAATCAATGTTCTTGGAAACAAAGGCAAGCCCGTCCTTAAAAGCAATTGGGTCGCAAGCAGAAGCATTTGGAATCGAATAGCCGATGGATGGAACAGCGGTATTTGCCACCTCGTAAACAAAGATGCCGCCGTTGAAGGCTACGGCCAGTTTGTTTTCATAATTGAGGAGCCTTATTCCACCTATCCCAAGGTTATGGGTGGCAAGCGGTTCAGGCTGGATTGGGTTAATTAAGTCATACACTTCAAGGTTGTCCTTATTGATGGCATACAGCTTGCCATCCAAAATGGTAAATTGGGCGATGGTAGCCTCGCTGAGCAAATTTGATATGCCATCAAAATTGGTTGTCGAGTCTAAACTATTTACAACCGCAAATTCATTGCCACTGAAAATCTGTTTTTGCGAAATGTCCACTAATTGGCCCTCGTTATTGGAAACATACTCACCATACGACCCACAGTCCAAAACCTCCGTAGTTGGTACAGCTGTGTAGGTGAAAGCAACCTCGTCACTCGTTTCGTTTTGCCAGAAAGCGTGAAAGACATGCTGCAACCTACTGGTTGGCTGGTGAGGTAATTGGTCGGCTATGGTGCCAGGAGCCAAGCTGGCTAGTTCAAACACCAAAAGGTCAACATAGCTATTGGCATATAAGATGCCGTTGTTGACCATAAAATTATAGTTGCCGGGGATGGCCAAGAACCCTGTCTTAATTGGATTACGAGGGTCGGCATTGTTGATGAGGTGAATGCCCTTCCCTTTTTCATTGATAAAAAGATAAGCGCCGTCGCTCACTACCCGGCCTGGGGCTTGAATGGGCCTTGGGGATTCTGCTACAATGGCCGTATTCCGAGCAACCTCCAAGTTCTCAAAGATTGGCTCAACACGAGTGAAAGTGGCACTCCTTGTGCAAGAGTCCTTCAAGCATCCCTGCATGGTGAGACTACCAATAACAATTCCAAGTAAAAAAATATGTTGCCGTAAGTTCATCAAGCAGTACTATTAACTAAGCCGTCTTTGGGGGTTGCGAAGATACCAGGCTTTTGCAAAAACATTGGAGGTTAAGCCATTGTTGAACGAATGCCTCTCTCGACAATGGCTCAACCATTATGCAACTAAGGTTCCATTTGCTTACTAGGATTAATTGTTGAGACACAAAAAGCATGGTTTACAGTTGGGTATCGTGGGCTAGAATATTCACAAAGAGGCTCAAAATTGAATTAATAATGGAATTTGCTAATTTTGCGTGGCTAAAAGCGTTTGTTATGGGGCAAACTAGGGATGAATCCCCTAAAAATATTGAAAGCCTCTTACGCCGCTCTTAGTTTACTTCAACTCTCCAAAACATGTCAATTAAATTCTCCATTACCCTCTTATTCGGAGGATGCCTGATATTGTCTTGCCAGAACGACACGACATCAGCCACCAATCAGAAGCCTGAATACGAAAAAAATGAACTACTGGGCCGATGGGAATTGCAAAGGGGGTTCAGAAACGGTAAAGAAACGGAGACACTCACAGGGACTTACTATGAGTTTTCGGAGAAAACCATGAAAACCAACCTGACACCGACAACCATGGAAACCACCTACGAGTACAACTACTCCGACAATGAAATCAAGCAGAAAGGCGAGATTCCTTTGGTGTACGCTGTGGACTCACTCAACGCAGATTTTCTGCAATTGAGTGTAACTATCAACAGTTTCCCATTCAAATTAGAATTAAGAAAATCCCAGCCAAGCACCAGCGAAGGCGAGCTTGACGCTATTAGCCTTTGAGGGTGTTCAGGCTACAGTTGGGTCCAATAAACGTAGTGCCCGATTGGTAGATCTGAAAGAAGGGGTTATCAAACCCCGACAGTACAGAATGTATAGCTAGCGCCACCAAGTTATGTGCATGTTTTCAACATGTCTCCAACAATTCAAACTTGATTCCCTTAAATCACGCCCAGTTCCTTCCCAACCTTTGTAAAAGCAGCGACCGCCTTTTCCAGGTGCTCCTGTTCGTGGGCGGCTGAGATCTGCACCCTTATGCGAGCCTTGCCTTTTGGCACGACAGGGAAGAAGAAGCCAATGACATAGATACCTTCATCCAACAGTTTTGTAGCAAAATTCTGAGCAAGCACGGCATCGTACAGCATGATGGGCACAATCGGGTGTACACCCGGTATGATGTCGAAGCCTGCCGTGGTCATTGCATTTCGGAACCACTGGGTGTTTCGTTCCAATTTGTCACGGAGGTCGGTAGTCTCTGTCAACATGTCGAGCACGGCAATGGAGGCCCCGGCTATGGAAGGGGCAAGTGTGTTGGAGAACAAGTAAGGCCGGCTGCGCTGGCGCAATAGTTCCACGATTTCCTTCCTAGCGGCTGTGAAGCCACCACTCGCTCCGCCAAGTGCCTTGCCAAAGGTGCCAGTTATGACATCGACCCTGTCCATCACACCTCGGTGTTCGTGAGTGCCCCGACCCGTTTTTCCAAGGAAGCCAGTAGCATGGCATTCGTCAATGGCCACCATCGCATCGTATTTATCGGCCAAGTCGCAGATTTTGTCCAACTGTGCAATGGTGCCATCCATACTGAAGGCCCCATCGGTGAAAATCATCCGGCGTCGGGCGTCTTGGCAAGATTTGAGTTGTTCTTCCAAGTCGGCCATATCGTTGTGCTTGTAGCGAAGGCGGTTTGCCTTGCAAAGCCGAATGCCGTCAATGATGCTGGCATGGTTGAGTTCATCGGAAATAATCGCATCTTCCGCCCCAAGCAATGGCTCGAAAAGGCCGCCGTTTGCATCAAAAGCCGCTGCATAAAGGATGGCGTCCTCCTGGCCAAGGAAGTCGGCAGTTTTCCGCTCAAGGGTCTTGTGCAAATCCTGTGTCCCACAGATGAAGCGCACGGAAGAAAGGCCAAAACCATGCGTCTTGATTGCTTCGTGCGCCGCTTCAATCACTTTTGGGTGGGCGGAAAGTCCCAGGTAATTGTTGGCGCAGAAGTTCAGCACCTCGAGTCCTTGGTCAGTTTTTATAATGGGGCCTTGAGGCGTCACAATGACCCGCTCTTTTTTATACAGCCCTGCGTCTTTTATTTCTTGAATCTCTTGCTGGAGTGCCTTGCGAACGTTATTGAACATGGTTTGTATATTGTTGAATTAATGTATTGTCTCAAAACCATACATCTTTTAAAATTGGTAAATCAAAATCAAGCAGATTGATATTTCGCTGTCAAATGAAACAACATATCCGCCGTCATTTTTTCAAGGTCATAAGCTGGCTTCCAGCCCCAATCAGACCCTGCAACTGAGTCATCAATGCTCTCCGGCCAGCTTTCTGCGATTTTCTGCCGAAAGTCTGGTGAATAGGAGATCTCGAAACTGGGTTTCACGCTTTGGATAGAAGCCGCAATCTCAGTCGGTGAAAAACTCATACCTGCTAAGTTGTAGCTGGTGCGTTCGTTTATTCTACTGGTGTCAGCTTCCATCAGTTCTAAGGTGGCTCGAATGGCATCGTCCATGTAAATCATGGGTAAGACGGTATTTTCATCGAGAAAGCAGTTGTAGTGCTCTCCCCTTACAGCATAGTGGTAAATGTCCACGGCATAGTCCGTCGTGCCACCCCCAGGGTCGCTTTGCCAGCCGACGACGCCGGGGTATCGAAGGGAGCGAACGTCCATCCCGTACTTCAAATGGTAATACTGGCTCCAAAGCTCACCTGCCGATTTGCTCATTCCATAAACAGTGGTAGGTTTCAAAACTGCATCCTGCGGTGTCAGCTGCCTGGGAATGTCCGCCCCGAAAACGGCAATGGAACTTGGGTAGAAGATTTTTGCCACATTCTTTTCACGGGCCACCTCAAACACGTTGAAAAGTCCACCCATGTTAATGTCCCAAGTTTGTAAGGGGTTTTGCTCTCCTTTGGCGGAAAGTATGGCTGCGAGGTGATAAACCTGTGTGATGCTGTGTCGCTCCACGGCGGAGGCGATGGCTTTAGCGTCCATCACATTGAGTAGTTCAAACTGACCATCATGGCCATTGTCGGCCCGAATATCCGTTGCCAGCACATTGTTTTCGCCAAACTCCTTCCTCAATGCACCCGTCAGTACCGAGCCGATTTGGCCATTGGCGCCAATGACAAGTATGCTTTCTTTGCTCATAGCGATTTTTACGAAGGTTGGTGAACGATGGACGAAAATCGGGTTGCCATTTTTTTACCCAAAACTATCGCTTTCCCTTCACTTGCCCTTTGGTTAGGATTTGTGGGCGAAAGGTAGGAATTCGTTATTACTTTGGAGGTGAAGGGAGATGGGAGAAAAAATTATTTTTTCCTCACACCTTCCACGTTTAGGAATGGTTGATACGGAAAATCTACTTTGAAAGTTGAGTGGGAAAGGTTGGAATGCTTTCCAAAAACTGCCACTGACCGCCTTCATAATCCAATTCACAGCAGTAACTCGTCATGCCGTTTGTGAGCACCAAATACTTAACCCTAAGCGGTAAGTTGTAGGAAGCCACTTGTCGCAAGGTTGCTTCTGTAAGTGACACATTGGGAGATTTGCATTCCACCAATAAATAGGGCTGCATATCCCAATCAAAGACCAAGATGTCACATCGCTTTGTCAACTCGTTGACTTTCAACATTTTCTCAGTTCTGATTCTGTTTTGGGATAGTTTTTTTTCCAACAAAAGGTAGCTAAGAAACAATTGCCGAACTACTTCCTCAGGGGTCTGAACCAAAAACTTTTTTCGGATTTGGTCATAAATAAAAACCTTGCCTTCCTGCTTTTTCAGGTTCAAGTGCGGTTGGAAACCCAGCAGGTTTAGCTCGATGGTCGTGCTCATTCGAAAAAAAGCGAAAAGGCAGCAATTCAAACTTGCTGCCTTTTCCTTGAATTTTTGCACCTGCTTAGCAGGGGGTGTTTTTTGGGGAAAAATTTTCAATTTTTCCCAAAAAACACCCCAAAATGTGGGAGGAGATAGAAAAAATGAAATTTTTTCTATCTCCTCCCACACCCTCCTAACCAGTTACTAATTTTCATCGGAGAAGGGTCACATCCCCTTTTTGGGAGTACTGCTTGCCACTGCCCCCAGTGATTTGATAGACAATTTTATAGATATAAACATCTGATGGCGCCTCTTCATTTTTTTGCTTTCCATCCCAGCCATCCTCCGGGTTGTCATTATCGTAAACCAAATAGCCCCATCGGTTCCAAATTTTGAATTCGTTGATGGTCAGCGGCACGTTGCTTACAATTTGGAACCAATCATTTGATTCATCTCCGTTAGGAGAAAATGCATTGGGCATGGCCAAGGGAATATTGTGTATAGAAACCGCATTACTGTCAATGCTGGTACACCCAACCGGGATTAAGATTTCTACTTTTATGGAACTGGTCTCAAACCGTTTGTTGTCAGGCCCGAAAATCTCGGTTGCATTTTAGCACTTCGGAGATGGTATCGTTGGTAGTGGAAACCAAAATATCATTTATGTACCAGTCGTAAGTGGCACCGGGCAAAACCTCAGGAGATGTGTAAGCGATAAGCACGAACTCTTCGCCTTCATAAATAAGGCTGTCATTGACAACGTATTCCTTACCAACGACCGAGTCAATCCTGAAGCCTTCCGTTACAAAAACATTCATTGAATTAGAAAACAAACAACCGTTTTCATCTTCACCTGTAAGCGTATAGGTGTTGTCCTCGCAAGTTGTAACGGTAGCATTGGCCGTGGTCGCCACTACGTTTCCATCTTGGTCAGTCCATGTAAACGAGACACCCGGTTTATTGGCCGTGCCCATCAGCTCTACAGGTTCTCCTGCCGCCACTGTTTGGTCAGGCCCTGCATCAACAATAAATGCATATACAAATAAGGTGTCTGTGTCCCCAACTGGGCAGCCCATGTATTCGGCGTTTAGCGTAAATATGGTCACTACCTCAACAGTGGCAATTGGTTCCCTGATAGTTGAATTATTTGAAATTTTCCGCAGGGCTCCAGACAAAGTTTTCCAATTCCGGTGGGCCAATGACGCTGAACTGTACCGAGCCGAGAGGGCATATCGTATCCATTTCTGGCACTATCTCTATTTCCAATGGTGGCACCACGATTATTTCAATAAAATCAATACTGGTACAAGCATGGACGGTCGTCTGGCGGATGTAGGTGTGCGTTTCAATTGCATTGAAAACAAGGTTCAAGAACGAATCAGGCGTCAAGGCACCGGGCTGTGTGCCTAACCACATCAATTCAAGTTCTGGAAAATTCCCAGGCTCATAGGTTGGCGAAATCAAGGTGACTTCCTCGCCTTGGCAAAAGGTTGGCTTGTTTGGTAGTGCACGGATGGTCAAGTCCGGCAATGAATCCACATACACCAAAACGGAATCGGTTACGGTACAGGCTCCACCAGTGAGTGTTGCATAGTACCAAGTGCTGATGGGTGGATTAACGATGACTTCTGTTGGGGTGACTTGGTTCAAGAAGAAATTGGGTGACCAAGTAAGGCCAACGTTGTTGTTTGTGTTTGTATTGGTCAATGTGGCACTCTCCCCGACGCAGACGAACACCGTGTCTGGGTTTTGTATTGCTACATCTATCGGCAAAACCGTAACTGTAACCTCTGCTGTATCCTTGCAGGTGCCTGTGGCACTTGAAGCAATCAACGTATAGGTGGTAGTGAGCGCTGGGGTGGCTATTGGGCCTGAAACACCGCCACTGGGACTGAGGCTATTGCTTGGCGTCCAACTATAAGTGGTAGTGGCGCCTACAATGTCCGAGGCAAGTTTTACACTGTAGTTTTCACAAATGGTGGTGTCGTTCGCCACCATCGGAAAATCAAATGGGTCAACAATGATGGTGACCTCATCGGTTGCCGTACAGCTCCCAAGTTCCACGGAAACTTGAAGCGGAATAAAATCCTCACCAGGGCCAGGTGTGATGGTTTGTACAGGGTTGTTTGCGTCAGGCAAGCCAATAAAGAAAGTAAACCATTCAAGGTTGCTGTTGCCTACATTATTGATGGCTGTCAAAGTAACGCTTTCGCCACTACATAAGTAGATGGGTTCATCAGAAGGGCTAATATTGACCATTGGGTCAATTACTTGTAGAAAAATGGAATCAACATCCGTGCAAATGCCCAAAGCACCCATAACCAAGACCCACATACTTGAATCTGGGTCTGCTGTAGGATTGGAAATGTCTGGATCGGAGAAAATTCCGACTGGTTGCCAGAAATATTCCGCAGCGCCTGTGGCATTCAACTGAATACCTGCGCCAGCGCAAACGAGCAAGGTGTCTGGCCCTTGATCCAAAATTTCAACCTCCAGTTTATCGTAAATCAGGATTTCCAAATCCGCTACCGTCGTTGCTCCGCAACCAAAATCACTGACGAGTTGGATATTGATTGTCTCATTGCCCTCTGTTAAGGCATCGACCAAAGCCAATACAGTAAAGGAAAACACTTCATTTCCTGTTACAAACGTAATGGAGCCAGGCAGGGTAACCGTGTAATCTTCCCCTTGTGTAGCTGTTCCCGATAATAGTATTTGGTAGGTAATGGGCTGTTGGATTTCTTTTGACAAACTGATGGTAATCACATCAGGCACTGTTGTGCAAGTTTCAGCAAGATATTGAATACCGGAGTTGTAGTTAACCCCCAAATTTGGCGAACCACCCTTGATATCGGAAATGAAAACACCCGAATCATAAATCCTGTCAAAAGAAGCTGGGTCTCCAAAATCAGGCGAACGGTCGGCAATGGCAAATTTCAAATGGTAGGTATTGCAAGGAATGGTTTCAATCCTGGCCGTTAGACTTTTTTTGATGCCCATCGAATCTGAGGTCAACCCATTGTAAGCAACACTTTGTCCATTTTGGTTGTCCCGGTAGTAAGCCCAGTTGGTGTTGTAGTTGACACTGTTGATTTGAATGAAATCGCCATTTGGCAAGGTGGCAATGTTCTCTTGGTTGCCAATATTTGGGTCACCTGCAATCCCAGGGCCAGAGACCAAAAAGGCAAAAATATCATTGTAAGAAGAGTTGACAAAGTCCGGGTATTCCTCCGAACCGAACACGTATTCGAAGGTGATTTCATCGGTAGCCGCAAAAACATCCAATTCCACGATACAGGCATCTACTGACAATAGGTTCTCACCTCCCAATTGCGAGAGGTAGTCCAAATCCGGGTCGCCATCCAAACCAAGGTCTTCAGAAGTGAAAAACCCTCCTGGGTTTGCTACATTTGCAGCACTTCCACTGGTCATTAGCATCCCTTTACCCAAGCCCAAATCTGAATTTGGCCCTGCCTGAAAAGTAGCCATTTGGCCGTCTTCGCAATCAATATTGGTAATGGTAATCGTAGTCTGGCCGCCGACTATGCTTTCAACAATTTCTTGGGGCGTTGCTCCGGTCTGTACCGAAATTTCTTCGTTTGGTTGGCATGCTTCCACTGTACATTCCCAATGGCCCAAAAAACCTTCAAACGAAGTGGACGCATCTGACTGGAACAAGATGGTCAGGCAGCCGCTTTGTGCAGCAACGGAATAGCATACGCCGCCATAGTTCGCTCCATCGCCTGCCCCAGACAAGATTCCAAGCTGCGGAGATTGGGCATTTGGCCCATCGAAAAACAAAATCTGGTCGGTCGTTTGAAAGAAGTCGGACTGTTCAATGTTGTAGTATTCCAGTGTGAAATTGATGCAATTATGTGGTTGATCCGGACAGATGGTATAGGTAAAATTCTCATTGTTACCATAATCGTCTTCAGGCCCCCCTGTGTCAGTTAGCGTACCACTGCATGCTGTCGAACTACCTTCATCGATGGTAAAAATCGGGGGTTTCTTGGTGATGCACAATTTGAACGCACCTGAATTTGGGGTCCCAGTTGAAGACCAATCATTGACCTTGAAGAAATAAGTGATGCCGGGTGTCAGTCCAATTAAATCCAGTTCAATGATGTTGTCTCCATTGTTTGAAGTTTCGCAGGAGAGCAATTGAAGGCCATCAAACTCGCAGTCTCCTCGATAAACCGCCAACTGGGGGTTGGCAATGGGGCCAAGCCCAAGCACAGGGTCGGGGCAGGCAGTCAAGGTAATGCGGTAGTCCAGTATGGTGTCAACGGCTACGAAGGAGAACCAGACATCCCTGTTGGTGTTCCCTCCTACCCAACATCCGGGGATATTGTCTGCACCGATATTGGAAGTCGTTGCCCCAGTATTATTGTAAAGAACATCGGGCGGACAAACGGGAGCAGGGCCAAGGTTCACGATGCCGCCACAATCATCGTTGGCAGGTTGTGCAAATAGGCTGCCTGCCAAAAACAATAGGGCAAACGTTAAAAATTGCTTCATCTCTAAATCTTTTGATCCTTTTTCAGATGCCTTTCGCCATCGGTTCATAGTATTTCAGAAAGGTAACATCGTTTTCCCTCCTAAAACTCGCAACTCGTGACTTGCAACTCGTAGCTTATTATTCTTCGCAACTTGGGTTTAACTAAGCAACAGAAATTGCATTCAATCGCCAAAAATAGAAATGCAAAGCGAAACCTAATTGGCCGGATTTTATTTGTGCAAAAATTAGCACGAGAACTAAGCTTAAATGCAAAGGGGCTGCATCATAATTCCGCAGGTTTTATGTCCTGAACGGCATTTTATGATGCAGCCCCTTGTAATACGCTCACTATCCGCCAAGTTTTAGCCCTTCTTCAAATCCTTGGTCTTTTCCGACATGTGCTGTGTGGCAACAAATGACGCCACCATTTGTGATAGCATATCGGTGGCAGCCGAAGGTGCATTTGGAAGGAGAATGAGGTTGCTATTGGCATTCTCTCCAACGGAGTGCAAGGTATCGTAATGCTGTGTAATTACAATCAAAGCCGAAGCTTCCTGCGAGTTTATGCCTACTTGGTTTAACACCCCCACACTCTCTACGAGGCCCCTTGCGATTTCCCGGCGCTGGTCGGCGATACCCTGCCCTTGCAAGCGTTTGCTCTCTGCCTCGGCCCGTGCCTTGGCTACGATGCGGATTTTCTCGGCCTCGCCTTCGTATTCGGCTGCAGTTTTTTTCCGTTCGGCGGCATTGATATGGTTCATCGCCTCTTTCACGGCGGCGGCTGGGTCAATATCCGTGACCAGGGCTTTCACGATATAATAACCGTACTCGTTCATGGCCTCGTCCAGTTCTCGTTTGATGGCCACAGCGATATCATCTTTGCGCTCGAAAACGTCATCGAGCTTCATCTTAGGCACTTCGGCCCGCACCACATCGAAGATGTAGGAGGACATTTGTTCATAAGGGTTTTGCAACTTGTAAAATGCATCGTAGATGCTCTCCGGCTTGATGAGGTACTGAACAGAAACCTTGATACTGACAAAAACATCGTCCTTGGTCTTGGTCTCCACTGGTACGTCCAATTGCTGGATTTTCATAGTGATTCGCCCAGCGATGGTGTCAATGAACGGAATCTTGAAATGTAAACCCGCCTGCCGGATGCTGTGGAACTTCCCAAAGCGTTGGACAATAGCAGCCGTTTGTTGTTTTACGGTGAAAAGCCCTGTGGTCACAATGATGAACCCGAAGAAAATTAAGATTGGAAGGATGAATGGTATTTCCATGTAAATGAATTTTTAATGAGAAGTATGGTATTTGGCGAATGCTTAAAAGTACGCATTTTGGTGAACTTGGCAAAAAAAAATCCTTCCACCGAGTAGATGGAAGGATTCTTTTTGTAAACACGCCTTTTCAGGGACAAATTATTTCGGGTTCACGAGTTTAAAGATTACCCGGCGATTTTTCCTCCTACCATCAGCAGTATTGTTATCACCAATTGGGTCGCTTTCGCCATGACCAGCATGCGTCATAAGATCCTTGGCGACTCCTTTGCCAGCAAGGTACTCAAAGCAAGCCTTTGCCCTGTTTTCAGAGAGCTGTTGGTTTGCAAAATCGTTGCCCTGGCTGTCGGTATAACCATCAATGGTCAATCCGTAGCCTGGGTAGCGTTTCATGACCTCAGCGATTTGGTCAAGCACCTTGATGGATGACGACAAGAGCTTCGCTTGGCTGGTCTCAAACTGAACGTTCTTCATGGCCAAATCAAGCACGGCTTTGTCCTCAGCCTTGATTTCTGGACAACCTTCATTGGCAGAAGGACCAGCAAGGTTTGGACATTTGTCCTTGTTGTCTGGAACATTGTCATTGTCGGTATCGGCACAGCCGTTGAACTTCTTAATGCCTGGGTCTTTCGGGCATTCGTCAACATTATCTGCGATACCGTCGTTGTCCGTGTCCGGGCAACCATTTTGCTCTGCTGGACCTGGGTCGTTGGGGCAAGCATCCTTGTCATCTGTGATGCCATCACGGTCAGAGTCAGGGCAGCCATTCATGGCTGCGATACCAACTACGGTAGGGCAGTTATCTTCTTTGTCAATGATGTTATCGCCATCCGTGTCTGGGCAGCCAGCGAAGCGGCGCAAGCCTGCCTCATCTGGGCAATCATCAGCGTTGTCAGCTACACCGTCACCGTCACGGTCTGGGCAACCGTTCATGCGCTGCTCGCCTGGCTCGTTAGGACAGGTGTCATCCTTGTCTGCAATACCATCGCCATCTGTGTCTGGGCAACCAGCGAGTGAGGCAGAACCAGCGATGGTCGGGCAGCTATCTTCTTCATCAACGATGCCATCGTCATCGGAATCCTTGTCGCCAAACATGAAGCCAACTTTAAGTCCACCAAAATTGTACTTATCGTTGTCATCTGGGTTGCCAGTTGTGCTAGATACACCATCAATGTCATCGGAGAAAGTTAAGCGGCTTGAGTATTCAAGGGCAAGGAAGACCTTGCTGTTGAGGTCATAACGAAGACCCAAACCAAGCGGGATGGCAAGGTTGCCTTTTTTGATTTCCGCTTCACCATTCTCGGTCTTTGGGTCACCGAAACCAACACCAATACCTGCCAAAATATAGGGCGAAAGGGTTTTGGTAAAGGTGGAACCGTTATAGCGGCGCTTGCCCAAGATATCGTATTCTCCAGTAACGCTGAATTCAATCAATGACTTGGAGAACGAAGCGCCTCTCTCCTTGTTGCGGTCGTAATTTGCATCGTCGCCTTGGAGTTTGCCGTAATTCAGGTTGCCAAGAATTGCAAAGCTTGGCTTAACTTGGTTTCTGATGTTGATGCCGAAGGCTGGGCCAGCTTGTCCGAACATGGTAAAATCGGGTTCTACCAAATCGCCCAAGTAATTGGAATAGCCTAAGAAGAGGCCGCCACCCCATTTTTGCTGTGCCGTTGCCAAAATTGGCAATGCCATCACAAGGAAAAGAAGTCTAACTTGTTTCATGACTAATTTTTAAGTTCATCAATGTACTGTTAAAGCCAACAAAAGAATCAAGTTGGGTTAGCAGTACATCAATCGGTATGGAAGTTTAGAATGTTTAGTAAAAATATAGGGTCAAGGAAAATTCAAATTGAGCGAAAGTTCAAATAAAAAAGTTTTGTTATGGATGTGCAAAGCTATGTGTTTTATTTGTAATCCTGCAATTTTCGTGCACTAGATTTTTGTTTTTTTTAAGGCTTCCCTTGTCAGAGAACTTCTATTCGCCCCGCCTGTTATTGATTAGCTTTGCAGCCCGTTTGGCAAAAAGAGACGGAATCTTGAAAAATCAACAAAAACATCGAGCATAGATGGCGAAATTTTCGATAGACCTGAAAAAAGGCAGCCTGGCCCAAAACCTAAACGAAACCATCGTTGGAATTGACCTTGGCACAACAAACTCATTGGTAGCATACGTGAAAGAGGGTGTGCCTGTTGCAGTTCGTGACCACAAAAACAAATTGACCCTGGTGCCCTCTATTGTACATTTTGAAGAAAACGGCAATGTTTCTGTCGGTTACGATGCGCACCAATCACTTGTAACAGATCCTTCAAACACCATTTATTCCGTAAAAAGGTTGATGGGAAAATCCTACAACGACCTCAAAAATGTGAACGACCACCTTGGCTATCACATCTTGGACGATGGCACAGAGAACTTGGTTAAAATTAAGATTCGGGGAAAATTCTATACACCTATTGAGCTATCTGCCCAAATTTTGAAATCCCTGAAAACCAACGTTGAAATCGAACTTGAAACCAATATCTCAAGAGCGGTCATTACGGTTCCGGCATATTTCAACGATGCACAGCGTCAAGCAACGAGGGATGCAGGTAAATTGGCCGGCCTTGATGTCTTGCGAATCATCAACGAACCAACCGCTGCAAGCCTTGCCTATGGCTTGGGGGCTGTAGATGCCCAAACCATCGCTGTTTATGACCTCGGTGGTGGCACTTTCGACATCTCCATCCTTCAAATCCAAGACGGCATTTTCGAAGTGCTTTCTACGAATGGGGACACCTTCCTTGGTGGCGATGACTTTGACAGGGCATTGGTAGAACATTGGATTGCGTCGAATGGACTCTCAGCCCACCCTGATTTCCAATCGAAATCGGCGCTACAAGCACTGCGTTTGCTGGCTGAAAATGCTAAAAAGCACCTTTCTTCGAATCCTTTTTTTGAGGAAAGATTCCTTGATACCTTGTTTCAGGTTTCAAAGGTTGAGTTTGAAAAACTGATAGCACCACTCATTGATCGCACCGTAAATTGCTGTGCCAAGGCACTCGCTGATGCCAAACTGACCATTGCCGACATTCAGCATGTTGTCATGGTCGGAGGCTCAACAAGGGTGCCATACGTCAAATCAAAAGTTGGGGAGTTTTTTGGCAGAGCGGTCCATGATTCCCTCGATCCCGACGAGGTTGTGGCGCTTGGTGCGGCCATTCAAGCCGATGTACTGGCTGGCAACCAAAAAGATGTGCTCCTGCTTGATATTACCCCCCTCTCATTGGGTATTGAAACGGTCGGTGGCTTGATGGATACCATCATTCCCCGAAACACAAAGGTGCCCGCCAAGGTCGGCAGGCAGTACACCACATCCATTGATGGGCAAAAGAACCTAAAGATTGCCGTATATCAAGGCGAGCGTGATTTGGTGGAACACAACCGAAAATTGGGCGAGTTCATTCTGCGGGGCCTCCCGCCCATGCCAGCTGGTTTGCCAAAAATCGAAGTGCATTTCATTATCAATGCAGATGGCATCATGAAAGTGAGGGCCAAGGAACTTCGCTCAGGGTTGGAGCAAGCCATTGACATCAAGCCTACCTACGGCATCAGCGAAGAAGAAATGGCCAAAATGCTCTTGGATTCCATCCAAAATGCCCAAAATGACATGGGCGTAAGAGCTGTGCTTGAAGCAAGGAACGAAGCCAATCACATCCTGCACTCCACCGAGAAGTTCCTTGCACAGCACCAAGATCTCCTCTCTGAGCAAGAGTTGGTGGCCACCCTTCAATTACAAGCCGATTTGAAAATGGCCGCTACAGGCGACGACAAAGACAAAATCAACCAAGCCATCCATTCCTTGAACGAGTACACCGCACCCATGGCTCATCGGGCCATGGACAAAGTTGTACTGGCGGCCATGAAAGGCCAAAAAGTATAATTGAGAAAGGCGTTCCCATTTATGAAAATCATCAAGCTACCTTACTCCGAAATCCCCCTTTTTGCCAACCGGGATGTTAAGTACATAGCGGAAGTTCCGGCACTTCGCCCGTTTTACAAATACCCTGTCAATCTTGAAGGATTCAGGCAAGCCATCACCGACAAAGGCAAGGAGAGCATTGACCGTGAAACCTTGGTCAGGGTTTTGAGGGCACAGCATTCGACGGTTTCCATCAGCACTTTAGTTTCGGAAAACATCGAAAAACTTGCATTGCCCAATACATTCACGGTGGTAACAGCGCACCAACCTTCGCTTTTTACCGGGCCTTTGTACTATATCTTCAAAATAGTCTCGGCCATCAATTTGGCAAAACAACTTGCAACAGCCTTTCCTGAATTCAATTTCGTCCCAATATTCATCACGAGCGGGGAAGACCATGATTTCGAAAAAGTCAACCACCTTAATATATTTGGAAAAAAGCTGGAATGGCAAAGCGGCGAGTCGGGTCCAGTGGGCAATATGAAAACTGAATCTTTGGCCCAGGTACTGTCTGACTTGAAAGCGGTACTTGGTTCTTCAGAGCAGGCCATTGAGTTATACTCGCTCATCGAACGCATCCACACCAAACATGCCCGTTATGCCGACGCTGCCTTTGAATTGGCCCATGAGCTTTTTAAAGCGTATGGCTTGGTCGTGCTGAATACCAACGATGCAGACTTGAAACGGGTTTTCGCCCCATTGATAAAGGAGGAGATTCTAAACCAACCTTCGCAAAAACTGGTAAATGGAACCATTGCCCAACTTGAATCCGTTGGGTTTCCCTCGCAGGCCACGCCCCGTAAAATCAATTTCTTTTACCTTGGCGAACAGTACCGGGAACGGATTGTAGCAGAATCGGGCGGTTTCAAGGTGCTGAACACAAACCTCGTTTTTTCAAGGGTAGAAATGGCGGCGGAAATCGAGGCCCATCCAGCACGTTTCAGTCCCAATGTGGTCATGCGCCCCATTTTCCAAGAGAAAATCTTGCCCAACCTGGCCTATATCGGCGGCGGCGGCGAGCTGGCCTATTGGTTGGAACGCAAGGCACAATTCGATCATTTCGGACTCAACTTCCCTGTTTTGGTCAGGCGGAACTCTGCTATGTGGATTGATGCTGGAAGTGTGAAGCGGATGGAGAAACTCGGCATTTCGGAAGCGGACATCTGGCTGGACTCCAACGAGTTGGTGCGGCGTTACCTCCACAAAAATGCGGAATCGGAATTTACCTTGCGAGAAGAAAGCCAAGCCTTGAAGGCTGTTTTTGAGAAAATTGCAGAACGAACGGAGAAAGTGGACTCGACTTTGGTGAAAACCGTTTGGGCAGAGCATTCGAAAGCCGAAAAAAGCATTGAAATGCTGGAGGCGAAGCTCATTAAAGCAGAGAAACAAAAACACGAAACGGGCATCCAGCAGCTTCAAAATTTAAAGGAGAAATTGTTTCCAGGCGGTGGATTACAGGAGCGTTACGAAAATTTCATGCCCCTGTACCTCAAGCATGGGAAGGAGTTTTTCGAGGTGCTTTTTGAACAATTCGATCCGCTGGAAAAACAGTTCGTTTTAATTATGGATCGATAGCGCACCTAGACTTGAAGCTATTCGATGGTTTCCTCTGAGACTTTCAGTTCTTCGTGCTCGTCCAAAAAACCTTTTTTGAAAGCCTTCATCAATTTCTTGGCCTTGTCCTTTCTGGTTTCAGGAATGCTAACTTCTTTGAATACCAGCACAGGCACTTCCCGAATTACATCAATCTCTTTGATTTTTTCTATTGGATTGTCCGTCAACTGCTGCACTTCTTCCTTCAATCGGGCATTTTCCATGCGCAGCATGAGCAGTTCCTTGTCCTTTTCAAATACCTGATTTTCAACTTCTTGCGAAAGCTTTTGCAAATTCTCCACTGCTTGTAGCTTCGCTTCATTCGCTGATTCCAGTTGAACCAATTTGGCTTCCTGTTCACGAAGGGAGTTTTCAGCAGCTGATTTTTTGGCACCCAGTGATAATACCTTGCCCCGTAGCAAGGTATTGGAGAAGACAAACCCCAGCAACGCTGCCCCCGCCAATGCTATAAATACCAATAATGGTTCTGTCATGTTGTTCAAGTTTTTCTTTCGTATGTTCAAAAAAGGGTTTCAGGGTTTCAGGGTTTCAGGGTTTCAGGGTTTCAGGGTTTCACGGAGGTTTCGTGCTCAATTGGGAATGACTATCTTTTTTAGAATGGGCACTATGGCAAATCAACTTAAACTAAATTGATTTTAGCAGGTACTTCCCTGAAACCTCATGAACCATTGCCAATGGTTGCTTGCTTCATTCTTGGCCGATTTGGATAGCGACAATCATTTCCTTACCGTTCTGGGACATGGCTGGTTTTGCCTTGACCTCTATCTGCGCCCTCCGAACGCCTTGGTCAACCAAATAGCGGCGAATGGACATGGCCCTCATTTCCGCTAAGTTTATCCTATCGGAGGCGGCCTCTTCTTCATGGCCTGAATACCCTGTCAGAACCACCTTGCTTTTTGGCTGGTCCTTCAACAGCTTGGCCAGCCGTTTCAAATAGGGTACATGGCTTTTGACCACTTTGTAGTCGCCATATTTATAGTAGAAAGATTCTGCCTCACTGTACTCTTCCAACTCCGATTCGTCCACTTCATCCTCACCTTTGACCTCAGTAGCATGAAGTTCTTCGGCAGTCGGGTTTGAAAAACTAAAATAAATGGCCCCGGTCAGCTTTCCGTCCATTTGGAATAGGTTGGCCGACTCCAAGCCTACCGTGGAAATAACGTCGGGACTGGCCCCACTTGATTCCAGCATGGACTTCACAGCCTCTGCCCTTGCTATGCCAAGGTTTGGGAAAGAAGTTTCATTATCTTCCATTGGACTGTAAACACCAATGACTTTCAAATTGGCCTTTTTGTCCGAATCCAGTTTCTTCGCCACCGATTTGATGGCAGGTAACAGGTTTTCGGCAACGACTGGAGTAGCATCTGAATATTCAAACGCAAAGGGGTGCTGCACTTTGTAGCGCACACTGTCAACAAAAATATTGATGGAAGATTGGCTTGCATTGGCAGCCGATTGTTTCCCGTCAGATAGCATCCATGTCCAACCTGACACCCATAGGAAACAAGCTGCCCCAGCCAGTAATGGGAGAAGTTTGCTCATAGTCAGGATTTTTTAGTGTTTCAAATTTTTAGTTTTTATCGGGGGATAAAGTTAGCGGTAAGTTCCAATGTTTCAAAGAAGTGTAAAAATCCCCTTCCTCATGCTCCTTCAAATATTGTCAAATCCGAACATAACCCATTCATTTTCAAATACTTAAAAAACAAAAGGCTTGCCAAGATTTTTCATCCTTGGCAAGCCTTCATTGCTGATTTCATTATTCTTCGGCCAAGAACGGATAGCGGTAATCCGTTGGCGTCAGGAAGTTCTCTTTGATGGCCCTTGGCGATACCCACCGCAGCAGGTTCCAAACCGAGCCAGCCTTGTCGTTCGTGCCCGATGCCCTTGCCCCACCAAACGGCTGCTGACCAACAACTGCCCCAGTCGGTTTGTCGTTGATGTAGAAGTTGCTAAGCGGCATGCCGCAGCTTTTCAAAGGCCAGTTGCGTAGCATAGCGGTCATTGGAAAGGATGGCGCCCGTGAGTGCATAGGGCGAGGAACTGTCAACCAGTTCCAGCGTCTTTTCGTACTGTTCCGGCTCGTACACATATATAGTGAGCACCGGCCCGAAAATCTCCTCGCACATGGTCACGTATTTCGGGTCTTGCGCCACGATGACGGTTGGCTCGATGAAATAGCCCTCTGCTTTGGAATAGTTGCCTCCAGCAATGATTTCCACGGTGTTGTCCTTCTTCGCCTCAGCAATATAGCTGCTGATCTTGTCGAATGCCTTTTCGTCAATCACCGCATTGATGAAATTGGTGAAATCCTCTGGGTTGCCCATTTTCATGGAGGCCAGGTCTTCGAGCAGGTATTGCTTCACGTCCGGCCAAAGGTTGCTTGGAACGTAGGCACGGGAGGCCGCCGAGCATTTCTGCCCTTGGAACTCAAAAGCGCCACGGCTCAAGGCAACGGCCACCTGCTTGGCATTGGCAGAGGAATGCGCCACCACGAAATCCTTGCCGCCCGTTTCGCCAACGATGCGGGGATAGGATTTATAGGTCGCAATATTGTTGCCTATTGTCTTCCAAAGCGTTTGGAAGACGCCCGTGCTGCCCGTGAAGTGCAAGCCTGCAAAATCGGGGTGCGAGAAAATGACCTCGCCCGCCGTCTTGCCATCCACAAACACGAGGTTGATGACGCCTGGCGGCAGGCCGGCTTCTTCAAATATCTCCATGATGACCGCCGCACTGTAAATTTGCGAGTCGGCGGGTTTCCAAACAACCGTGTTGCCCATCAATGCTGGTGCGCCGGGCAGGTTGCCAGCAATGGAAGTGAAGTTGAAAGGCGTGAGCGCAAAAATGAAACCCTCCAAGGCACGGTACTCCATCCGGTTCCAAGTAAAGGCTGGGCTTTCTGGCTGTTGGCTGTAGATGTCAATCATGAACTGCACGTTGAAGCGCCAGAAGTCGCAAAGCTCGGCCACACAGTCAATCTCGGCCTGGAATGCGTTCTTCGATTGCGCCAGCATCGTGGCAGCGTTCATCTTGGCACGGTAGGGGCCAGCCAACAAATCGGCAGCTTTAAGAAAAATGGCGGCTCGGTCTTGCCAAGGCATGTTTTCCCAACCCTTTTTGGCTTCCAATGCCGCTTTGATGGCATCCTTCACCATGCTGGCGTCGGCCTTGCCGTGGTAGCCAAGGGTGTGCTTCAGTTCGTGCGGCGGGTGCATGGCATTCCTCCCCTCCCCCATCAGCTTCTTGCCCCCGATGGTCATCGGCACGTCAATGGCCTGCGACTTTAGGGTCTTCAACATGGCTTTGAGGCTGGCTTTTTCCGGTGAGCCGGGTGCGTAGGAAAGTACCGGTTCGTTCTTGGCGATAGGTACCTTGAAAAATGCGTTTGACATGATTTTATTTGATTTGGCAGTGGCGGAGGCAGTAGCGGAGGTTTCAGGTTTCAGGTTTCAAGGGTTTCAGGTTTCAGGTGGTTTCAGGGAGGGCATTGCTGTATTCGATAGTTTACCTTCAAACAACCTATTTGTAAATAGCTGCCGAATGCAATTATGCTGATAATCCCTGAAACCTCCTGAAACCTGAAACCTCCTGAAACCTGAAACCTCCCCTTTCTGATTTCGGGCACAAATGTAGGAAAACCTATCTTTGCAGCATGAATGAACAAGCGACAAAAAAGGACATCCGATTGCTATCAAAAGAAGACTTGGTAGCAGCCTTCTTGGAAAAGGGCGAACCCAAGTTCCGGGCGAACCAAGTGTGGGAATGGCTCTGGAAAAAAGGCGCTCACAGCTTTGAGCAGATGACCAACCTCTCTAAACCACTTAGGGAGTGGCTCGACAACTACTTCGTCATTCATTTTATCGTAGAGGACAAGGTGCAGCACAGCAACGACGGCACCATCAAGACCCGCTTTCGGTTGCACGACGGCCACCTCATAGAGTCGGTGCTGATACCTGTGCCAAATGACGACCGCTTCACCGTTTGCGTCAGCAGTCAAGTGGGTTGCGGCCTCACCTGCGCCTTCTGTGCCACCGGGCAAATGAAACGGGTGCGCAACCTCGACGCCGCCGAGATTTACGACCAAGTGTTGCTCGTCAACCGCCAATGCGAGGCGACCTTTGGCCACCCGCTCACCAATATCGTCTATATGGGAATGGGCGAGCCGCTACTGGCCTACCGCCCCATGATGGAAAGCATAGACCGCATCACCTCCCCCGACGGCCTTGGCATGTCGCCCAAGCGTATCACCGTTAGCACGGCGGGCATTGCGAAGATGATAAAACAACTCGCCGAGGACAATTCCAAGGTAAACCTCGCCCTCTCGCTCCATGCGCCCACCGACGAGAAGCGCAACGAAATCATGCCCATCAATGAGCAGAACAGCCTCGACGTGCTGATGGATGCCCTGCATTATTTCCACCAAAAAACGGGCAACCGCCTCAGCTACGAGTACATCGCCTTCAACAATTTCAACGAAAGCTACGAGGATGCCGTGGCCCTGCTCCAACTCTGCAAGCGCTTCCCCGTTCGGGTGAACATCATCGAATACAATACCGTGGAAGGACTTGACTTCACCAAGGCCAGCGAGGACAAGATTGACCGCTTCGCCCGCTTCCTCAGCAACAACGGTATCATGACCACCGTGCGCCGCAGCCGTGGCAAGGACATTGATGCGGCTTGCGGGCAGTTGGCGAATAAGGGGTGAGGCTGCATGCTCTGCCCCTGATGTTGCAAACTTCGTAGCGCTGCTTGTTTTGATGCTTGTTGAAATAAAACTGGCTAAGTGTCCTTTTTGCGACTCCAAAGCTATTTTGAAAAGGAATGCCAGTAAATCCGCCCATGCACAGCCTGTTCACAGAACTGCTTTTTAAGTGGCTGCTAAAAACAACCTTGCAGCAACTGGAGTAGGCTTGTCTTTCAGGCTTGATACCCATAAAAGAAAACGGCAGCAGCACCTTCGATGCCGCCGCCGTTTTCAATTTCTAGGCTGCAGGAATTGCAGTCCTTCTTCGTTACATTTCTTATTCAAACGGGTTCCGAAATGCTGGATTGGTATAGTAAGTCGTATCCGTCAGCGTATGCAAAAACGCCAGCAGCGCCTGTTTATCGTATTCGGTAAGGTTCAATGGTTGGATGGAAAGGGTCACCACGTTGTCGGCATAATGCCCACCGGAGTTATAATGCTCAACGACCTCCTCCAAGGTCTGGAACCTACCGTCGTGCATATAAGGAGCAGTTAGGGCAATATTGCGCAGTGAGGTGGATTTGAACATGCCGTTGTCCGTTAAGTTGCCAGTGATGGCACCGAGGCCCTTGTCAGGGAAGTCGTTAAGCGTAGCCACTTCCGTGATGGCATTGTTCCGATAAACTTCGGAAGTGTAGAGGGCACCGCCATCGTGGCAGTGGGCGCAGTGGCCGGTGGGTGCACCGGGGGAACCCAAGAGGTCATCGTAAAAGATTTTTTGGCCATCCACTTCCAAATCGGAAAGCAGGAAGGGGTTGGGGTCGAGTTGCCAGCGTTTTTTGTCGTAACGGCTGTTGGCGCTGATGAGCGTCCGCTCGAATTGCGCAAGAGCCTTGGCGGCCAGTTCCTTGGTGATTTCCAAGCTGTTTTCGATGCCAAATGCCTGTCGGAATCGCTTTTGGTAATCGGCATGGCGTTGGAGTTTCACCTCCACATTTTCCCAGATTTCGGCCATTTCGACGGGGTTCTCCACGGGGTGCAGGGCCTGCTCTTCCAAGGTCTGGGAGCGGCCATCCCAGAAGAGACCTTTTACTTGAAAGCCGACGTTGATGAGCGACATGGAACTGCGGTTGCCGAGCAATCCACCCACACCGGGGCTGATGGCCTTGGGATCGTTGAAACTGTATCGGAGGTTGTGGCAGCTTGCGCAGGAGATGGTGCTATCTTTCGAAAGGATGGGGTCGTAGAACAACCTGCGGCCCAGTTCAATGCCCTCAACCGTCAGGGGGTTATCGGCGGGTATTTCCATGGAAGGCAAGCCAGGTGGTATGGCCAAAGTATGAGGCGTTGTTTCATAGGGGATGCCCGTTAGGTCCTCACCAGGATTTGCTACGGTGCCATCGTCGTCATCCTTGCAGGAGGCAAAGCCAATGATGATAGCAAGCGAACAAAAGATGATTTTTTTCATCGTGAACACATTTTAATTCAAAGACGTGTAATCAGGTTTTAAACCACGGGGCATACCCCAAAACTCAAAACTTCAACGCCGTCGCCCAATGCCCCATCAGGCTCTTGGCCAAAGGCAGATCGCCAAGGGATTGGGTATCTTGGTTGTTGGGGTCAGCGAGGTCGAGCGCTACGCCATTTTCAACATAAATATCGAACACATCTGCCACGAGGTCGAGGTCGAAGGTTTGGCCATCTTCCAAAGTGATGGACTTCAACTTAGTGACACTGGTGTACACGTCGTCCATTCCCGGGTGGTGTTCAAAGCCCTGGTCGGACTGGTTGAAAGTACCATCCCCGTTTTTATCGTAAATTCCTTCCGATTTCATGAAAATATAGCTGTCCCAATCGCTCCAATAATGGGTGGCAAAAGCTTGGCGCAGGGGATTGTCACTGGGCAGGTTGCCTGATTGGGCGTTGTTGAGTTCTTCTGAAACACCGAAGTCTATCTTTATGCCCTTGTAGGTGCCGATTGGCACATTTTCATAGTTACGCACCAATGGCGTCTCTGCCGAAGCGAGGTCGAGGTTGTCCTTGAAGTCGAAGAACTCCACTGCGGAAAGCTTGTAGTCGGGCGTTGTACCTTCGCCAAGCAGGGTGATATTGGAAGCAAAAAAATTGAAGTTCTGGAACCTGATATCGTTGCCACTGGGATAGTCAAACGCCTGAAAGAGCACGAATGGCTCGCCATTGTACTCACCCAATAAATGGAGGTTGACAGTGGCGGAAGTAGTCTTGGGGGCTTCGTCATCGCCGCAAGCGGCAAAAAGGAAGGAAGCAAAAAGGAAGAATGCTAATTTTCTCATGTTGATTGAATGTAGCTGCTTAGGAAGGTGGGGGAGTTAGAAAAAACTTCATTTTTCTATCTCCCCCCACATTTTGGGATGTTTTTTGGAGAAAAATTCTCAATTTTTCCCCAAAAAACACCCCCTGCTATGTAGTTGCGATTAAATGATAATTGCCATTGATTAGGAAACCAAGCGACGCCTGAATTGGATGGAAACTCGAAGCAACCACCCAATTTTTTCAACAAATCTACACCTATTCCAATTTCAAGGAAACAGCTGAAAACGCATTGGGCAACTGGCTGTCAATTTTCGCCCAAATATCCGCCTCCGAGTCGTTCTTGAAGTCAATGCCTTGGAACAAGGTCATATAGTCGAGCCGCAGTGTGACCTTCACCTTAAAACCCTTGTCAACAAAAACAGTTTGCCCGAAAGGCAGTGATATTTGTCTTTCTTGGGTAAAAACAAGGTCAATGGGCGTTGTATCGGGCAGTGTGTCCCTGCGGAGGATGAGGTGGACGGGCATGATACCCGCCATTTCATTGTAGCTCAAGCTATCGTTCTCCACGGCCAAAGCAGTGGTTTTCAATGTATCCACCCATACTTGCCGAATGGTCGGCGAGAGACCAAGCGTGAACTTTACCCCCGTGAACTCACCACTGGAATTGAAGGTGCCGAGCTTTGCCGCTTGGAAAATGTCCCGGTCGTGCTTTGAGTAGTTGTTCTCCACATAAATGGAATCGCCTCCCAGCAAGGGCAGCCAAACCGAATCGAGCACGCCCAATTCCTCGCCATTTGCCCTGACCAATTTCAAATCAGAAACAAAAAAACGCCCCCGGTCTATATAAAACAGGTGGTTGGTGTCCATTGGGGAGGGGTACCGGGTGCCATATCTCATGGCAAAACTGGTATCCGGCATGGTAGCCAGGGTCACGAAATGCTGAAAAAGCACGGAAAGGCTGGGGTACATGCAGCAATCGGGGCAGGGGTCATCGGCAGAGACATCGTAGTTCGTGGCGTTGATGTCCAGACAACCTTCCTTTGGCTCGTAACAGCCAACAAGCGTCAATGAAAAGAGTACGAAAAGCCAGTAACGCATTTTTTGGTGGACAATGAACAGTGTGAATGGATCGCAAAGTGCTTATCGTTATCCAATTTTGGCTCGCTTCGCCAACCAGGCTTGCAGCACTGGGCGGAACCCTTGATTGATGTCCGCCTCCACGAAGTCAACCTTGTACTGCATGCACTTCAAACGCAGCTCGTCCTTGAACGCTGCCACCTGCTTCACGTAAGTCTCCTTCACCTGATTGGGTTGCAGGCGCAGTTCTTCCCCAGTTTCCATGTCTATGAAAAGGTAGGGACGGTTTTCGTATTCAAAATCAATCTCCAGGGACTTGTCAACCGTATGGAAAAGGATGACCTCGTGCTTGGCATGTTTCAAGTGTTGCAAGGCAGAATACAGCGCTTCGGAGTTTGTGGCATGTTCGAACATATCGCTGAAAATGACTACCAGCGAGCGTTTATGGATGCTGTCCGCAATTTGGTGGAGTGCCGCCGTGGCCGATGTGGTACGGTTGCGTTCATTGCGTTCCAAGGCTTGCTGCAGGTAGGTCAGCAGCAGGCGATAATGAGAGGTGCTGGCCTTGCAACGGGTATGGGTACGCACCTCGCTGTCAAAAACCGTAAGGCCAAAAGCATCCCGTTGCTTCATCAGCAGGTTCATCAAAGAGGCGGCGGCCAAGGCGGAAAAGCGCAGTTTATTGGTGTAATTGGCGCTATCCTTGGTCACTTCCGGGAAGTACATGGACGAGCTGATGTCCAGCACGATTTGGCAACGAAGGTTGGTCTCTTCCTCAAACTTCTTGGTGTACATCCGGTCGGTGCGGGCATAAACTTTCCAGTCAATATCCTTTGTGGATTCACCGGGGTTGTAAAGGCGGTGCTCCGCAAATTCCACGGAAAAACCATGGAACGGCGATTTGTGCAGACCGATGATGAAACCTTCCACTACTTGCTTTGCCAGCAGTTCAAGGTTGCCAATGTTGCGGACTTGTTGATTATCGAGAATGACCATACGATTGCGAATTAGGTTCCCTACGGGAATGACAAAGGATTGCGGATTGCGGATTGTGTCTGCTATATGCTAAGGCCACATCATTTACCCAAGTATAATTTGACGCCAATCGGTTTTGTGCATTTGCCGGGCGTAGATTTTCGAAATCTTATAGATTTCGGAAATCTGGTTTGCACTAAACCTATTGGTGCGAAGTGTAACAAACATGCTGAAAACGCCAAGCGGGGCAAAGTGTTGCGGCATTGGTTTTTCCTTTTGAAAAAAGCAGGTCAGGCTTTGAGTGCCACCTTGTGGAGTTCTTCATAAAACGGCTGGCAGCGCTGGCCAAGCGGCTCCAAGTGTTCGGGCAGTTCAAAATGCTTTTCTGTATAGGGTTCAAAGCCGCTGGAGCGGTGGACATTATTGTACCAATATTTTGCCCAAATCCCATCCTCTGGCCTTGGGCCTGGCTGCCAGGTGAGCATTTTTTCATCGAAAACCAATCCAAGCCGCTCGCAGAGTTGTGTCAACACGGAACGAGGGTTCAGGAGCAATTCTCTAGCGTCCACCACTGCGTTCAACTTGTTGTTTTTCGATAGAAAATCATAGACCTCCAATTGCTTCTCCACGCCAATGTCGTGCATGGCCGGGTTGGGTATCACTTTGGAATAGGAATGGATGATTTCTCTTGGATTGCGAATGAGCATTACGTTTTGCGTCCGCAGCATGAACGACCAATCGAGGTGGATGAGGTGGTGGGTCATCTGCTTGAACAGTACCACGGGGGTTGTGTAGGCCCCCAAAATCACGTCCTGCACTACCCTATCGCCATCGTTTTCTTGGGTTGCCAGCACTTCATCCGTACCGGGATGCCCAGCTTCTGAATCGGTTTTGGAAAGATAATGGGCATACAATGGCTCATCCACCACGGTGGCATCGAGCCGCTGTGCAAAGCTGTACATGAAAGCTGTGCTGATATTGCGGGGGGAAGACCAGACGTTGATTCTGTTCATGCGAATTAAAATAGAAAATCAATGCCGATTGGAGCAAGAAAGCTCAAAATCAAGGCAAGACAGGCCATGAAAAAAATAACCTTGCCAATATTGCGGCCCTTGGGGTCGTAGGTGAAGTAGCGCTTGCCATCCACATACACCGATTTGTCCATCCAGTAATACCAACCAAGCCCAATGCCCCCAACCCAAAACAAATGATTGAAGAGCAAGGAAGTCAAAATCACCGCTGTGATATAAAAAAGGCCGGTACCCAAATTGAAAGGTTTGCCCAACTCGAAGGACTTGCGGCGTTCATCTTCAATGGATTGCAACTTGTCTTGGGCAATGGGAATCCCCTGAACTTCAAGAAGGTGCTTAGCCACCGCTATATCCTCGGCATTCCATTCATCCGGTTTTTGAACCACTTCCAAGAGTTCGGCAGCTGTATATTCTTGAAAATAGTGCCCCTCAACAAATGCCTTGTCCGCTAATGCCTTGTCCGCCAACAATTGGTTGACCTTTGTAAAATCCTTGGTGCGCAGTTTAAGGATGGAATGCGGCATGAGGCCAGTTCCGGTGATGGTGTTATCCAGCAGTGTTTTAATAGGTTCAATTTTGTGGGGTACTTCATGAGCGTCCAATAGTTCGGAAAAAGCAGTCGCTTGTTCCTGATTAAAAAAATCTCGAAAGAACTCAAATTCGCCTGTTGGCTTTGTACCCATAAATTGGTCGTCGAGGATTTCGGACATATCAATAGCATTTAAAACCGGACAAAATATCACTTCACTCTATTCAGGCCGAGGGCCTTCAACATCCAATTTGGCAGCGGTTTGCCAGGTTCCCGTTTGCGAAGGTCGAGGTACCAGCCGATTTTTTTCAAAATAGGAATCTTGTGCGTCTCCACGAACTCGATGAGCGTACCATCGGGGTCTTCCACGTAGCTAAAACGGCCAGCAGCCTCGCCCATGTCGAAGCTGTCGGCACTGTCCACGGTGAAGGGGTGGCCTTTTGCTGCGCAAAGGTCTTTCATATCATTCATGCCCCAGATGTCAAAGCAAAGGTGGATATAGCCGAGGTCGCCCCAGAAGCGGTCTTTGAAAATCTTGTTGGGCTTGCGGTCAACAGGAGCAATCAGCTCTATTTCATAATCACCCAAGAGCTTTGAGAATGCGCCTGACCGATTTTTTCCAACGTGCAGCAGCGCTCGACGAACCTTGTAGCCACCGCCCGGCAGGTCAGCCAAATCTTTGAAATTACCGACCTCATCGTAAACCACCTTATCACAACCCAACACCTCTTGGTAGAATTTTATGGACTTGTCCATGTCGGACACCCCAATGGTGCAACCATAAACGCCGCCAATCTTGCGCTCGCCTGCGGCGAACCAACTATTGCCCTCCACTATTTCAATAAGGTTGTCGTAAGGGTCGGCGAGGTAAAAATGCTGTTGCCCGGCTGGGTTGCATGTCAATTCTCCGATGACTTCTTGGCAGTTGTTCAGCATCGTGCGGTGCATGGCGGCCACATCGTCCGACTTCACTTTCATGATATAGATGCCAGTATCCCCCACCAGCGGCTGGAAGGTGGCTGGTTGTGGCACCCGGCAGGTATATTGCCAAATTTCAAGGCCGCCCCCACCCCGCATGTTCAGCGCCAACACGGCATGGCGGCTGCGGGTTTGCCCCCCCGTATAGGGAAGCATCAGCTTTGCCTCGGCTGCCTCTTCGAAAACGGGCACGTCGAAGCCAAGGTGTTCCCGGTACCAGCGCCATGTTTCATGGACGTTTTTGTTGCCGATACCTATTTGCTGGATACCAGCGATGAAAGGGCTTCCATTGGTCATAGTCATATCAAATCTGTTTAGCTTTTCAGGGAAAGCCCGCAAAATTGACATTAATTTAGAAATTCAAGGAAATGAGTTGCGATTGGCGTCATTTATTCGATATTGCCGCCTGATTTGAACTTCAAAAAAAGATTTTTTTAAAGCCATTTTTCCATGAAAATCAACGACAAATACGATCCGGGCTTCTACCGTGCCCACGAATCCCGCTATGAAAGGATGCAATACCGTCGCTGCGGAAACAGCGGCTTGCTGCTCCCATTACTCTCGGTGGGCCTCTGGCACAACTTCGGGCATACCAATGACCTGGAAGTTGGCAGAAGCATCTTGCGCACTTCTTTCGACAACGGGATAACCCATTTCGACCTCGCCAACAACTATGGTCCGCCTTATGGCGCTGCAGAGGAGAATTTTGGCAGGCTGTACCGCCAAGACTGGAAGCCCTACCGTGACGAGCTAATCCTCTCCACCAAAGCTGGGTGGGACATGTGGCCCGGCCCTTACGGCACGCTCGGTTCCCGTAAATACCTAATCGCCAGTCTCGACCAGAGCTTGAAGCGCATGGGTGTTGAGTACGTGGACATTTTCTACCACCACCGACCCGACCCCGATACGCCATTGGAGGAGACCATGGCTGCGCTCGACCATATCGTTCGGCAGGGCAAAGCGCTCTACGTGGGCATTTCGCAATACAAACCAGCCGAAACGGAAAGGGCAGCCAACATCCTGCGAAGCCTTGGTACACCGCTGCTTATTCACCAGCCCCGATACAGCATGTTCGACCGCTGGGTAGAAGGCGGCCTTTTGGATGTTTTGGAAAAAGAGGGGGTTGGGGCCATCGCTTTTAGTCCATTGGAACAGGGCATCCTCACTGACAAATACTTGAAGGGCCTTCCCAAGAACTCTCGCCTCTTAAAGGATGGTCGTTATTTGAAAAAGGAAACGCTTACGCCCGAACTACTTGAAAAAGTTCGGAATTTGAATGAAGTTGCGAAGCAAAGAGGCCAGACACTGGCGCAGATGGCTATTGCTTGGTTGCTGAAAGACCCTCGCATTACGACCGTCTTGGTAGGTGCCAGCAGTCCTAAACAGATGCTGGACAATATCGGGACTTTGAAAAACCTGCATTTCAGTCAAGCTGAATTGAAGGAGATTGCAAAGTGGATTTGATGATGGATTCGTGGTTCGTGGTTCGTGATTCGCTTGTCCTTCGGGGTGATTGTGGTATAGAAAAATCATACGCATGAAACTCAATTGTATAGCCGTTGATGATGAAAACCTTGCCCGAAAATTGTTGGAGGAGAATATCCAACAATTGCCTTTTTTGGAACTGGTGGCTACCTGCAAAAACCCGTTCGAGGCAATTGAAGTACTGCAAAGGGAGCCAATAGACCTGATGTTCCTTGACATCCAGATGCCGGGGATGCTGGGCACCAAGTTCCTTTCGAGCCTGCGGGAAAAACCGCTGGTGATTTTCGTGACAGCCTATTCCAATTACGCTGTCGAAAGTTACGACTTGGAAGTAGTGGACTACTTGCTCAAGCCAGTGAGCCTGGAGCGGTTCACCAAGGCCAGTCTGAAGGCTTTGGATGTTTTTCAAAAGCGGCAGACAGGACCTGTTCATGTGGTGCAGCAAACGGCTGCCCCAAACCATTTTTTCATCAATGTAGAGTACTCCTTGGTTAAAATCATGGTGGACGAAATCACCCATATAGAGGGGATGAAGGATTATGTGAAGATATTCACGACCACGGCAAAGCGCCCGATTTTAACCAAGTCAACCTTGAAGGGCATTGAAGAGAAACTGCCTGAAAATAAGTTCCTGCGTGTTCATAAGTCTTTCATTATCAATGTGGAAAAGGTGAGATCAATCCGCAACCACCAAATCACTATTGGCGAGCATGAAATACCCGTCAGCGAAGCGAACATGGAGGAACTCATGAAGTTGCTGAACTACCAGAAATAAGCAGGTTCGAGTTGCCTGTTTCCCCGCCCCTCAGCACGTTGGTCAATCCTCATTATCGAAATCAAAATGGTCGAAAATGTCAGAAAAAACAGCAAGGAATAGCCAAATGACAGAAACATCCGCCAAGGCATCGAAATTCTTTAGGCTGAGCAATATCATCTTGATGAACCTCATCCCATTGTTTGGGGTGCTTTACCTCGGTTGGGATGCCCGTGCACTCATTTTGGCGTATTTCCTCGAAACTATCATTGTGGTTTTGTTCCATGCCATTCGGTTATGGTACGTGCATTGGCGGTGGGGGAACCTGCCCGAAACGGAAGCCCGAAGGTTGCAGTACAAGCCAACTAACGGGGCCGCTCAAATGCCAGGTAGTTTCATGCCCATTTTTTTACTGCTTTTCTGTGGGATTTTCATTTTTGTTCAGTCCTTCATTTTGGGCGGCTTTGCCGAAAAATCCTTCCCAAACGGCATTTTTCAGGCAATGTACGAGGCGGCCATTGGCAGCTTGGCATGGGTGCTCATTTCATTTAGTATGTGGCAGTTGGTCGTCTTCACGAGGGAAATCATCACCAATAAATACGAAGGCTGGCCTGCAGAAGAGCTGGTGCTTCAACCTTTCAAACGGATAATGGTGCAGCAGTTGACCGTCATTTTGGGTGGTTTCGTCATCATGTTTGGTGGTGGAATGGCTTATCTTGTTGTATTGGTCATGGTCAATATTGCCATTGACATATTTGGGTTCTTTATTGACAATGCCGAGCTAAAATTGGCGATGACCAAGGGCGACCCTGAAAAAGAAAAACAATATGAGGAAATGAAAAAGCTGATGAAAGAAGACTAAATGCGCTCCAAGGCGCTTTCAGGAATCCAGCCAATTTCGCCATTTTCCAAACTAACTTGCCACCAGCCTTCCAGTTCGGCAAGTTGCCTTAGCTTGGTGCCTTCGGCAATGGTCTCTACTTCTTGGGAGCCTTCATTCGGGCCAGTGCGAAGAATAGCCGTTTTTTGAATCAAGATTGCTTGGGCAGTATTACCTTCATACATCTTCCGACTCATGCTTAATGCAAAAGGCAAAATGCTGATAATCAACAGGGTAACGCCAGCAATCAGTCCCCACTTCTTATGTTCCCTTGTCTTTCCCATTGCCCAAACTGCAAGTCCCACGAAACCAGTCCACCAAAACAGCATGGCAATGATGCCCATACTGTTTGCACCAAGCGCCATTCTTGCAAACCTCCACCATTCGGTCATAAAGAATGCTGGAAGTGGCTCAATATCAGCGTTTATTTTCGAGCGAAGAAAAGCCAGGTTCTTAGTTGCTTGCTCATGATTGCCATCGAGCACCAATGCCCGTTCGAAGTGCAGCACTGCCTGCCCCACGCTACCTTGCCGATACCAAGCATTTCCTAAGTTGTACTCCAGGTCGGCAGATTTGTAGCCCTGATTGATCAATTCCTCGTAAGTGGCAATGGCTTTATCATAGGCTTTTTCTTTGTAGGCTTTATTGCCTTCGGCAAAAAGGGTTTCCGCTTCGCCTGCCAGCAAGTAGTCCAATTGGAACGATAAGAGAAATAAAAGAGCAAACGCTTGTTTCATCACCATAGAAAAACTTGTTAAGCTAATGTGCTTTTTTGCCCGATATATATGGGAGGATTATCACCTTGATCACGAATCACAAATCACCTAAACCGCTCATTTTCAATCCTTTCCAAATACTCCATACAAACAATATCATCCGGTTCTTCGCTGGGGGCGGTAGTGAGCCAAGCCTCCAGAATTTCCCTGGCCACCTGCTCGGAAGTGCTGCGCAGGCTCATGGCCAGTATGTTGGCATCGTTCCATTTTCTGGCACCGGCAGCGGTCTCGGCATCGTTGCACAGTGCCGCCCTTACTCCCTTGACCTTGTTGGCTGCCAGGCTGATGCCAGTGCCCGTCCAACAGAAGAGGACGCCCATTTCGAAATCGCCGCTGGCCACTCCTTGTGCTACCTCCACTGCCACTTTGGGCCAGGGTACTGATTTCAGGTTGAATGCACCAAACAAGACCGGGGCATGTCCCATCTTGCGAAGCTCCTCCGCCACCACTTTTGGCACGTGGCCTTCCATGTCAGTTCCGAGTGCGATTTTCATGAAGTTGGGTTGTGACTAATTGGTAACGATCAAGCCTAAGTTCAAGGGTTGGTACTCAGCGTCATTTCAACTAAAAACCAATCCCCTTCTTTATTGATTTTCAACTCGTGCCTACCCGGATAGAGCAACTCCAACCGGCGTTGCACGTTCCGAATCCCGATGCCTGAGGCACTGTCTTTGTCTTCGCTCGACTCGCCCGACACCTTGTTTTTCACTGCGAAAGAAAGGGATTTTTCAGATATAGCCAACTGTACATCTATTACAGGGTTCAGAATCATCCCCACCCCATGCTTAAAGGCATTTTCAACGAAAGGAATCATCAACATGGGTTCGATGAGTTGGGGCCAGGTGTGCCGTTCAGCTCCAGCCGGATGTCCACATCTTCTTCGAACCTGATTTTTTGCAAATCCACGTAATTTTTGAGGTATTCTACTTCTTTTTCCAGCGGCACTTGTTTGTCGGTAGATTCGTACAGCATGTATCGCATGAGTTCAGAGAGTTTTATGGTGACTGGTTCAGCAAGGCTTGATTTTGAACGGATGAGGTAAACAATGCTGTTCAATACGTTGAAAATAAAATGTGGGCTGATTTGGGAACGCAAGAACGAGAGTTCCGACTTGAGTCGCTCTTCCTGCTCCTGAGCCCTCATTTTCTCTTGTTCCAACAAAAGGGTAATGAACCCATAACCCGTACTGATGGCAGTCACAAATATAACTGGAACAATGGCCCAAAAAATACTGAAATGGTGCCTGAAAAGGTGGTGTGGAATTGTCCATTCCTTAAGAAACATCTGGATCACGGCAAATACCAAAATCAACCCAACCAAAGACAACAGGTAGAAAGGCATTCCTCGCTTTTTGAATACATAAGGCACGAGCCACTCAGAATTGATGAGGAAAAGCGGAATATTGGTAAGCGTAACGGGAATGATGGCGATGGAAAAATTGTAGGCCCGCTCGTTGTCACCTGAATTAATGATGGGCAATCCAATCCAAACCGACCACAACACAACATGGAAGATGAAGCGGAACAAAGCATTGGATGGTATTTTTTTTGCCAAAACTGTGGGTTTTAAATAAATGACTCAAGATGCAAAGCTAACATGTACCGAATTCATGCGCTTTGCAGTGGCGATGAATGATTTGAATGTGCAGATATATTGGTAGGTTTCAGCTTTTATAGCTGCAAAATCACCAAAATCGGCCTTACTTGCTGTTTCATCTTCACAAACCCTACTATTGCCGATAACCAATTGGCGGTTCATGCGTTTAGCTTTCCTTTGTCTTTAAGAAGTTTTAGTCCTTTGACATTTCTGTGGAAATCCAAGAAATCAACATTTTAGGTTCAGGAAAAAAAATCAATTTTTCTCCCCCAACCACCGCTATATCAGTTTCATTCTGCCCACAACAATTGTCAAAAAACGGAAATTTTTCACCTAACTGTTATCATGAAAAAAACGATTCGCATTCAGCGGCAGCCTTTGTTCAATTTACTTACCGCTATTTTCATAGCATTGATAGCTCCGCAATTGGCAGCCCAAAACTGGCCTGGTGCGCCCGGCGGCGGAGCACCCGGCGCAGGAAAGGGGGGACCCTCCCAAATGAACATCGGCCGGTTCTATGGAAAAATAGTGGACGAAAACAAAAAAGGAGTAGGCTATGCAACAGTGGAGCTGTACGGCATGGCATTCGACACCATCACCAAAACGATGAAGGAAAGGTTAATCGCTGGCCAAATCACTGAAGAAAACGGCGACTTCAACCTTGAAAAACTACCTATCGTTGGAGAGTTCAACTTGAAAATCTCTTTTATCGGATTCGCAGAGGTTACCCAAAAAGTAAGTTTTGGCATCAAGCCGCCTACAGGAGGAGCACCAGGAGGAGCACCAGGAGGAGCACCAGGAGGAGCACCTGGCGGTGGCATGCCCGGCGGCGGATTCCCAATGGGTGGCGCAGGTTTTGACAAAGACTTGGGCAATATCAAGTTGTCGGCTGAAGCTACCACCTTGAGCGAGGTGACCGTGACTGCCCAATCTGCCCAAACCACGCTTGCCCTTGACAAAAAAGTATATCGTGTGGACAAAGACGCCTCTACTGCTGGTGGCAATGCCCAAGATGCTTTGAGGAACGTGCCATCCCTGAGTGTTGACCTCGATGGCAATGTATCGCTGCGAAATGGCGCCCCTCAAATCTTCGTAGATGGCCGTCCGACCACCCTCAGCCTTGACCAAATCAGCGCCGATGCTATCGAAAGCGTGGAGGTCATCACCAACCCATCCGCCAAGTTCGATGCAGGTGGAGGCACTGCTGGCATCATCAACATCGTTTTGAAGAAAGAAAAACGCCTCGGTTACAACGGCAACGTGCGGGCTGGAACCGATACCCGTACTGGTTACAATGCCGGTGGCGATGTGAACGCAAGGGCAGAAAAAACCAACCTGTTCATCAGTGGCAATTTTAACCGCATGAAGGGTTACTCAGAAGGGGAAACCTACCGGGATAATTTTGCCAGCCTTAGCACGCCCAGGGTCTTCTCCACACAAATCGTTGACAATACGATGGAAGGTTATTTCATAAATGGACGGACTGGCTTTGATTGGTTCATGGACAACAGAAACACATTAACCCTTTCGGGTAGCTTGACCCGGGGCCATTTCGAGCCATTCGATGAGCTGACGGTCAGGGCCGACACTTTTGCCGCAGACAACAATGCCATCGTCAACTACAGCTCCTATGTCCGAAACTCCACCCAGGACCGAAATTTCCGCAACTTGGGCGCATCGGCACAGTTCAAGCACCTCTTTCCAAAAGAAGGAGCCGAATGGACTGCCGACGTGAACTACAACCGCACCAAGTTCTTTGGCGAGAGCAATTTTGAAACGCTGTATGAAGGTGGGGTGACCAGCATTGAAAGGCAAGATGGCGATGGACGGGGTTCTTTCATTACCGCGCAAACTGATTTTGTGAACCCACTCAACAAACAAATGAAGTTGGAAGGTGGCCTTAGGGCTTCGCTTCGTGATAACACCAACGAACAAAGTAATTTTTACACAGACCGAAACACAGGAGAGGAGGTACAAGTAACCAGCCTTGCCGACAAGTTTAAATTCAACGATGATGTATTTGCAGCTTATGCCCAGTTCAACCACCAGTTCCCTACCTGGGGCTACCAGGTTGGCTTGCGGGCAGAGAGCAGCATTTACAATGGCGCCTTGCTTGACCGTGACTCTTCCTTCACCATTGCCTATCCGCTGAGCCTATTCCCCAGTGTGTTTTTGACGAAAAAACTGAACGACGAGGACAATCTTCAGTTTGCCTACACCAGACGAATCAACCGACCGAACTTCTTCCAGACCATGCCATTCACGGACTTCTCCGATTCGCTGAACCTCCGCCGAGGCAACCCTGAATTGATCCCTGAGTTCATGAACTCATTGGAACTCACTTATCAAAATATTTTCGCTAAAGGTCACAACCTTTTAGTATCTGTCTATTATAAACGAGCCAGTAACTTGATTAGCAGTTTCCTAAAGACGGAATACAATGATGACCTAAATCGTGAGGTAGTCGTGACCACTTACGCCAATTCAAACAGCAGCCAAGCCTACGGAGCCGAGGCAACCATGAAAAACAGCCTTTTCAACATGCTTGACCTGACTACCAATATCAATGTATATCAATCAAATGTGGATGCAACCAACGTAGAAGCTGGCCTTAAAATCGAACAACTAAGTTGGTTTGTCAAAGAGATTCTGCAATTGAAACTGCCCAAAGGCTTCACGATTCAACTTTCCGGCGAGTACCGAAGCAGGGCTTCCTTCACGCCTGACAGTGGCAACCGCATGCCTTGGATGCCTGGCCCAACCAATACAGCCCAAGGTTATACCCTTGACAACTGGTTCGTGGATGCCTCCATCCGCAAAGAAGTATTGAACAAAAAAGGTACGATTACGCTCAATGTCAATGACATCTTCAAAACGAGAAGGAGTGGTGCCTACACGGAGTCCAATTTCTTCATCCAAGAGCAATACCGCTACCGGGATGCCCAGATTTTCCGCCTCAACTTCTCTTACCGCTTTGGTAAAATGGACGCCTCGCTATTCAAGCGCAAGAACATGCGCATGAACATGCAGGGGAATGACATGATGGGTTAGGAGGGATGAGGTATGAGGTGTGGAGGTATGGAGGTATGCAGCAGATGAAATAATTTAAGTTTCGGAGTACCTTGGCCTTCTGAAATAACAGTCTTTCCTGGGCCGCCTGCTAGGAAAAACATTCTTGAATAGTTTAAAATATCCACTAGAGGGTGTTTTTGGGGAATTTAATTTCCAAAAACACAAGGGAGGAGAGCGAAAAAATGAAATTTTTTCGCTCTCCTCCCACACCCTCCAAAGTAGATGCAAAATATCAGCCATGAAAAAGAAGATCCTACTTGGGTTATTGGCCATATTGATCGTCATCCAATTCATAAAGCCTGCCCGAAACTTGTCCAATGACGAGACCTATGGCCTTTCAACAAAGTACACCGTTCCAGCGGATGTGCAGGCCATCCTGAAGGTAGCTTGCAACGACTGCCATTCCAATCAAACTGAATACCCTTGGTACGCCGATTGGCAACCTGGCGCCTGGTGGCTCAACAGCCACGTGAAAGGTGGGAAGAAGCACCTCAATTTCTCGGAATTCACCAAACTGCCCATAGCCGTTCAGAACCACAAGTTTGAAGAAACCATTGAATTCGTGAAAGAAAAGAAAATGCCCATTTCGAGCTATACTTGGTTCGGCCTACACCCCGAAGCAAAGCTGACAGATGAACAGCGGGCTACGTTGACTGCTTGGGCGCAGGCGAACATGGATATGCTGAAATCAAGTTACCCCCGCCGATAGTTTGGTTTTGAAAAGGGAAAAAGGATGAATGGAAACTAAATCAAAACCAAAGCCCAATTCAGTCATCAGCTGAATTGGGCTTTTTTTTGTCAAGACCATTACTTTTCCTGCAATTTCTCAAATACACAAAATCAAAACCAATGAAAAATAATGCAGTAAAATTCAAAATAATCGTTGGAATGAAACGATAAATTATAGTGTATTCAAATTTATATTTCAATTCTTTACTAAAACACCTTTCGATTCCTCTCTCATTTTGATACCTTGCAGACATTTATTTCGAAAAAAAATAAATACTCGTAGGGGTGAGCTAGCCAACCTGTGTCTATTAAGTCGTAAACCCAATTTCGTTTTCACAGTTTGAAAAATTAAGCGACATGACAGCAGTAACTACACTAAATAGCATTGCCCCAATTACAGACTTCCCGCTTTTTGACTGCCTTACACAAGAGGAAAAATTCAGGCTGGAATCAATGGCTGAATACAAGGTCAAACCTAAATTCAGCTATATCTACCTACCCGATGAGGCATCCGATCAGATTTACTTCCTAGCCAAGGGCATCGTGAAAATTGCCATGCACTCCGACGATGGCAAGGAAATCATCAAGTCCCTGTTCCAACCCTTGGCCATGTTCGGCGAGCTTGGAATCATCGGCGAGACAAGACGCCAAGACTTGGCACAAGCCCTTCGGGAAGAAGTTCATATCTTATTCCGTGAAGGTTGAAGATTTGAAAAAACTGATGCGCCTGAATTTCAATTTATGCGACCGCATCATGACATTATTTGGAAACCGCTTGATGAGGGCTGAAAGCAAATTGGAGTCGCTGATTTTCAAAGATGCCCGCACCCGTATCGTGGAGTTCATCAAGGATTCTGTATCGAGGAGTGGCCGCAAGGTAGGCTTGGAAATGCTTCTGAAGCATTCCTTGACCCACCAAGACATCGCCAATATCACCTGCACCTCCCGCCAAACGGTGACGCTGGTGCTCAACGAACTACGAAAGTCTGACCTGATATACTTCAACCGTGGCAAAATCCTCGTAAGGGACATGACCCGGCTCGCTTGACTTAAATTGCTTTCTCTCTACATATCTAAAAACAAAAAGGCTGCCCAAGGGCAGCCTTTCTTGTTTTAGGCAGTATAAATTTGATTGTTCATCATTCATCATTTCAATCAAGTCATTTTCACTTCACCTACCAGCTTCTGCAACGTCTCCTTTGCATCGCCAAAAAGCATTTTTGTCTTGCTGTGGAAGAACAAGGGGTTCTCGATGCCCGCATAGCCTGAGCGCATGCTCCGCTTCATCACGATGATGTTCTTGGCATCCCACACCTCAATGACCGGCATGCCATAAATTGGGCTGCCAGGGTCATCCTTGGCGCTGGGGTTCACCACATCGTTGGCACCCACCACGATCACCACGTCCGTACTGTTCATCATGCCATTGGCGTCTTCCATTTCTACGAGCTTTGGATAAGGCACATCGGCCTCCGCCAACAAGACGTTCATGTGGCCAGGCATGCGTCCCGCCACTGGGTGGATGGCATAATAAACCTCGACACCCTTATTCTCCAATTGCTTTTCTAAATCATGGCAGATATGCTGTGCTTGCGCAACAGCCAAGCCATAGCCAGGCACAATGCACACTTTGCTGGCGTAAGCGCAAAGAATGGCTGCATCGGTAAGATTGATTTCCTTCACCACTTGATCGCCCGTGGCTGCACCTGCCGCCGTCCCGCCCCCGCCGAAAGAGCCGATGATGACGTTCAGCAACGAGCGGTTCATGGCCTTGCACATAAGCACCGTGAGGATGGTGCCCGCAGAACCAACCAAGATGCCACCAGTGAGCATGACCTGATTGTGGTACAAAAAGCCACCGAAAGCAGCCGCCATACCTGTCAGGGAGTTGAGCAGGGAGATGACCACTGGCATGTCTGCCCCGCCGATGGGCATGACGAAGAGCACCCCGTACAACAGACTCAATAGCAGCAAAATCCAGAGTACCGATGGGCCAAATATAGCTGGCGAGCTAACTGCAACTACCAGCACACAGATGATGACACCAAGCAGCAACAGGTTGAAAATCGTAAGCCATTTGGCAGAAAAGTCCTTTATTTTTTCATCCAATTTGCCGAAGGCGACCATACTGCCACTAAATGAGATGCTGCCGATGATAAGGCCGAGGAATACCACCAATAGATACATTGCATCGCCATCGGGATGAGAATGGTATTCTACGATGGAAATAATGGCCGCACAAGCACCGCCCATCCCATTGAAGAGCGACACCATTTGGGGCATAGCGGTCATTTTCACCCGCATGGCCGTCATCCAACCGACCACCGTACCGGCGCCCACGGCCAAGTACAATCCAGCCAATATTGCCGATGCGCTCGCCATTGTGCTCATGGAAAAGAACAGTGCCCAGAATGGCAAGCCCCATACCAGCCGCTGCCAACAAGTTGCCCTTTCGGGCCGACTCAGGATGGCTCAGTTTTTTTAACCCCACCACAAACGTAATGGAGCCGATGAGGTAGGAAAGTTCGAGTAGGAAAGATGTCATTTTTTTAGGTGGACGGTGGACGGCGAACGGTGGACGGTGGACAGAGGTTGTTTGTATCCACCGTCAATCGTCAACCGTTTACCGTTTTACTTTTTCTTTTTAAACATTTCAAGCATCCGATTGGTGACGACAAAGCCGCCAACCACGTTCAAAGTACCAAGTACAACGGCCAGAAAGCCCAAACTCAGCGCCAAGTAGTCATCGCCCCTGGCATGCCCCATGACAATGATGGCACCAATGATGACCACGCCATGAATCGCATTGGCTCCTGACATCAAGGGCGTATGAAGGATGGCCGGAACATTGGAAATCACCTCAATGCCCAAAAAAATTGACAGCACCACGATATAGACCATGTGCTGGTTTTCAAGAAAAAAACTGGCTAATGCATCCATGTGAAAGGATTGAAGGATTGAAGGATTGAAGGATTGAAGGATTGAAGGATTGAATTATTAAAGGATTGAGGGGATTAGGATGTCGCCATCAGGGTTTTTAGCCTTGGGCTAATGACCTCGCCTTGGTGCGTGATGCAAGTACCCTGTACGATGTCGTCCTCAAAATTGAGCACCACCTCGCCTTTGGGTGAAAGTATCTTCAAGAAGTTCAGCACGTTCTTGCTGAACATGGCACTGGCATCCCTTGGCACAGAGGCTGGGAGGCTGGAGTTGCCGATGATTTTCACGCCGTTGTGGACAATGGTCTTGCCGTTTTCGGTCACCTCGCAGTTGCCGCCCGAACTCGCTGCCAGGTCAATGACCACCGAGCCGGGTTTCATAGCTTCTACGGTTGCTTTGCGGAGCAAAACAGGCGCCTGCCGACCAGGAATCTGCGCCGTACAAATCACCACATCGGCCATGCTGCCATGTTTGTGGACTGCCTCGGCCTGTCGTTGCTTGAACTCATCCGATTGCTCAATGGCATAGCCACCTGCTGCGGCACTTTCTTGGGCGCCCTCCACGTCCACAAATTTGGCACCGAGACTGAGCACCTCTTCCTTGGCTGCCGTCCGAACGTCAAAAGCCTCCACTACGGCGCCCAGCCGCTTGGCAGTCGCTATGGCTTGAAGGCCAGCTACACCAGCTCCAAGGATAAGCACCTTGGCAGGCTTGATGGTGCCAGCAGCCGTCATGAACATGGGGAAAAACCCTACGAACTCATTTGCAGCCAACAGAACCGCCTTGTATCCAGCGACCGTCGCCATACTGGAAAGCACGTCGGAAGCCTGTGCACGGGTGGTCCGGGGTAGCATGTCCAAGCTGAATGCCGTCACATTGCTAGCCAATAAAGGCGTTGTCACGTCCCGGTTGGTAAGTGGGTTGTATTGCCCAAGGATCATTTGACCGGCCTTGAGCTGACTGGTTTGTGAGCTTGTCGGTGGGTTAATTTTGACGATGAGTTCAGCTTTGGAAAGCACTTCGGATTCACTGGTAACCTGAGCGCCTTGGGCCGTGTAGTCAGCGTCACGGTAACCCGCCCGCTCACCTGCGCCAGCTTCAATATGCACTTCCTTGACACCGAGCTTTAAGAGTGCTGCTGCCGTTTCAGGGATGACAGCCACCCGGTTGTCGGCGCTGTCTTCTTTCAAAATGCCTAAAATCATAATGATTAGGGTATGCTTAAAGGAGATTACTTGGTTTCAAATTTCTGGTTCAAGGTTTCAAGGTAGAAGCTGCAAGGTGGTCTTGAAAAATTTGTTTTCCCAGCCGCTTCCACATTCCCCGAAGCCTATTCCTGATTTGGCTGTTGCTTCGTGAAACCAGAAACCTGAAACTTTTGAAACCCTATTTGCGAGGTTTTTCAAAATCGGGGCTGAAATTAGGTCGAAATTGCAAACATGGCGCTTTCAGGGCATATTTCTTTTGCTTTTTGCACAACAAATATCAAATTCCAAAACAAAAAGGTTCAAGCACCATTTTGGATACCTGAACCTTCCTACGAAAAAAGCCGGGGAATGTTTATTTCTTCACGCCAAGCTCGTTCCATACATAAGCCTCCACGAGTTTGCCATCCGCCTCGTTCAGCTTCGCCTTGTCCGTGATCATCGGCGCCAGCACCTGGTTCCAACGGTCAACCGATTTTGACTTAACATCAAATGCGGGATGGCACTTACCGCATTTGTCCATATAAATGGACTTGCCACTGGCGAGGTCAGAAGAGGACACCTTGGACGCAGATTTAACGCCGCAAGCATAAAGCGCTGTCAACACAGCGAAAACGAGCATAAGATTCTTTTTCATAATGATTAAAACCAATGGTTCCTGAGGTTTCAGGTTTCAAGTTTAAGGTTTCAGGGAAGTGCCTGCTGAAATCAATTTTGCATCTGTTGATTTGCGATAGCACCCATTCTAAAAATCTTGGTAAATTCCAATTGCTCATGAAATCCCGTGAAACCTGAAACCTGAAACCTTCACAAACCATTGAATACAGTTGGTGAAAACAATTCGTGTAGAAACAATGAAGCTGCGAATTAAATCAGATTAATGTCAAAATCAAAATCGGGTAGATAATTTCTGAAAAAACGGTGATGAAACAGCCATTCTCAACGATTTTAAGATTGGCAGTTTTGCGGAGCAATCAGCTGCCAACTTCGGCGCACAATTCGTTTTCGTAGAAAAACCACCCAAGGACATCGCCAAAAGCATCATCTTCGCCATTAAATTCTAAAATCATTCGTAACTACTTAGGAGGGTGTGGGAGGAGAGAGAAAAAATTTAATTTTTTCTCTCCTCCCATGGAGTGTTTTTGGGAAAAATTGAAAATTTTCCCCCAAAAAACACCCCCTGTTAATCAGTTACAATCATTCAAAACCATGTTGAACCACGAAATTGACTTTAAACTCTACGGCGAAGAGATGCAGTTCGTCGAGATTGAACTGGACCCACAGGAATCCGTCATTGCAGAAAGCGGCAGCTTTATGATGATGGATGCTGACGTCACCATGCAGACCATTTTTGGGGACGGCTCCCAGCAGCAAACTGGCTTGTTCGGCAAACTGCTCAGTGCGGGCAAACGCATCCTCACGGGCGAAAGCCTATTCATGACCGCCTTCACGAATGTTGGCATGGGCAAAAAACGGGTCAGCTTTGCAGCCCCCTATTCCGGCAAAATCTTGGCCCTCGACCTTTGCGACCTGGGCGGCAAGGTGATCTGCCAAAAAGATGCCTTCCTGTGCGCCGCAAAAGGCGTCGTTGTAGGCATCGAGTTCCAGCGAAAACTCGGCACGGGCTTGTTTGGCGGTGAGGGATTCATCATGCAAAAATTGGAGGGCGATGGGATGGCCTTCGTCCATGCTGGCGGCATGGTCGTGGAAAAAACACTCGAAGTCGGCGACATCCTCAAGATTGACACCGGCTGTGTGGTGGCCTATACCCAATCCGTTGACTTCGACATCGAGTTCGTGGGTGGCGTGAAGAACACCATCTTCGGCGGCGAAGGCTTGTTCTTTGCCACCCTGCGTGGCCCCGGCAAGGTCTGGGTTCAATCCTTGCCCATCAGCCGCTTGGCCGATCGCATTATTCGATACGGTGGTGGTGGAAAGCAGCGGGAACAGGGCGGACCGCTCGGCAATTTGGGCAACTTGTTGGATGGGGATAGGTTTTAGTCTCCATTGAAAATAACAAACATAAGTCTTGGCGTGCCTTGAAAACGGTTTTATACTTCTGGCCGTTAGCTGTTGGCCAACAGCTAACGGCCAGAAGTAGGGATTCTTTTTTGATGCAATCAAATTGCACCATGAAAAGGGCGGCTCAATAACTGCAAACTTAATTGAAGGAAGCCTCGGATGGGTTGGAAGCTGCGGTTGCCGAAATGACCACTGATAAATAGCTTGCGCTTGTTATTTCAGCGAAATGCAAGGATGTAAAGGGACGCTATTTCATTTGTGCCATTGCGACTTTAGCGCCTTTTGCGTTCCATCAACCAGAAAAGCCCCGACAGGTATCGTGCCTGCCGGGGCTTTTGATTTGATGTGATTCAACGCAAGGACGCAGCGGCAAAAGGGCGCAAAATCATAACATTCCATCCTTTGCGACTTTGCGTTTAACCCAAGGTGAGGGGCCTCGCTGAAATGGAAAGGCGAGTCTATGAGCGTGAGAGAAAAAGCTCGCTCTCACGCTCTCACTGTCTCACCTACTCTCCCCGCTGCCTTGTCGCAGTACTCACTTAGATGGAAATGCACTTCAACGGTGGCCCCCCCCTTGCCTTTGGCTAACAATTCCCATTGGCTGGCTCGAAGGGGGCTTTAACCCCCAATTTAAAAAGTATGCGTAGCGCATAAAAAATGCCGCCGAGCAAAGCGCCGGCGGCATCTGATTAGGCGCTTTTGTGCCCTTTTTTTGTTCTAATTGGTGAAAAACGCTGAAAAGTGTGTGAGACAAGTTGGTCTATACCATGAAAAAAGGCAAGCTGCTATCCTCAACAGCTTACCCGAAAACAGTCTATGAGAAAACGTAAAAATTTAAATTGATTGTTGGAATTGTTAGATTGTTTAATTGCTATCGGCGGAGCGTAACAATTCAACAATCTATCAATTCCAACCATTAATTTAACCGCACTTCGAGTGCCCGCAGCTCTTGCAAATCAGGCAGCCTTCCTTGTAAATCAAGCCGTCCTGATCACCACAGGCTGGGCAGCTTTCCTTGTAGGCTTGGGTGCCGTCTGGCACGAATTTCTTCAGCGCCCTTACCAAGCCGTTCTTCCAAGTGTTGATATGCTCTTGGTCAACGTTCAAGCCGGAAACCATACTGATGACGTATTGCAGCGGCATACCGTGGCGAAGCGCACCTGAAATCAACTTGGCGTAGTTCCAATATTCCTTGTCAAAGGAACGGGAAAGGCCTTCCATCGTCACTTTGTAGCCGTACTTGTCGGCGAACTGGAAGTCGTAGCGGTTGTTGCCTTCCTCATCCTTTTCCTTGATGACCCAACCATTTTCCACGTATGGGGGCAACATGAAAATATCCTCGGCACGGCCCGTGAAAATCTCGTAAGGCTGGCCATCCAACAATCCAACGAAGGCCATCCATTTTTCGTGGTTGTTTTGAAAACGGATGATTTCGGCTTCCAATTTTTTCGGGCGCTTGGGCGCATCCGTTACATGTATGTGGTGATTCTCGGCTGTTTGTTTATCTTCCTGCTTCTTGCCTTTGTCGTCGGTGGAAACCAAAACGCCGGAACGTGAGCCGTCCCTATAAATCGTGCAACCTTTGCAGCCTTCCTCCCAAGCGGTTTGGTAAATCTTCTTCACCATCTCCACCGAGGTTTCGTGTGGGACGTTCACCGTCACGCTGATGCTGTGGTCAACCCATTTCTGGATGGCACCCTGCATTTTCACTTTCTGAACCCAGTCAACATCGTTCGCTGTGGCTTGGTGGTAAGGTGACTGCTCCACCAATTTGTTAAGCTCATCGGTGGGCATGTGCTTGACGGCATCCACGTCGTAGCCATTGGCAGCGAGCCAATCAAGGAATTTATGGTGAAAAACGTTGTACTCTTCCCAGTGGTCGCCTACTTCGTCCACAAAGCTGACCTTCACTTCCTTGTCGTTCGGGTTCACCTTGCGGCGGCGCTTGTAGGTAATCAAGAAAGCTGGCTCAATGCCGGAGGTGGTCTGCGACATGAGGCTGGTCGTTCCCGTTGGGGCAATGGTCAGCAGGGCGATATTGCGACGGCCGTACTTCACCATGTCCTCGTACATCTTCGGGTCAGCTTCCTTCAAGCGAAGAATGAATGGGTTTTTCGCCTCCCTTGCTGCATGATAAATACCAAATGCACCACGCTCTTTGGCCATTTTCACAGAAGAACCATAGGCATTGATAGCCAAGGTTTTGTGAACTTCAACAGACTGCGCCAGCGCACCGTCTGTACCGTATTTCAACCCAAGTGCGGCCAACATGTCACCTTCGGCGGTGATTCCGACGCCCGTCCTGCGTCCCTCAACGCAAGTGCGGCGGATTTTCTGCCAAAGGCGCATTTCGGTCGCCTTGATGTCTGCAGCCTCGGGATCGTTTTCTATTTTCTCAAGGATTTTGTCAATCTTTTCGATTTCGAGGTCGATGATGTCGTCCATCATCCGCTGGGCCATTTGCACATGGTTGCCAAACTTCTCGAAATTGAACTTGGCGTCCTTCGTGAACGGCGCTTCCACATAGCTGAACAAGTTGATGGCCAACAGTCGGCAGCTGTCATAGGGGCAGAGTGGGATTTCACCGCAAGGATTGGTGGAAACGGTGCGGTAGCCTAGGTCGGCGTAGCAATCTGGCACAGACTCCTTGATGATGGTGTCCCAGAATAGGATGCCCGGCTCGGCAGATTTCCAAGCGTTGTGGATGATTTTGTCCCAAAGTTTTGATGCGTCAATGGTTTTCTTGTAGGTTGGGTTGTTGGAATCAATGGGAAATTGTTGGTTATAATCTTTCCCTGCCATTGCGGCCTTCATGAAATCATCGTCGATTCGGACGGATACGTTGGCACCTGTGACTTTGCCTGATTCCATTTTGGCATCTATAAAATCCTCAGCATCAGGGTGTTTGACAGAAACTGACAACATCAAAGCACCTCGGCGGCCGTCTTGGGCAACCTCACGGGTGCTGTTTGAATAGCGCTCCATGAACGGTACTAGTCCAGTGGAGGACAGTGCGCTGTTCAGCACAGGGCTGCCTTTCGGGCGGATATGGGAAAGGTCGTGGCCTACCCCACCCCGGCGTTTCATTAGCTGCACTTGCTCCTCATCGGCACGGATGATGCCCCCATAGGAGTCGGCACCGCTACCAATCACAAAGCAATTGGAAAGGGATGAAACTTGCAGGTTGTTCCCGATTCCAGACATGGGGCTGCCTTGTGGAATGATGTATTTGAAGTCTTGAAGCAGTTCCAACAAGGTCTCATAAGGAATAGGATTGGGGTATTTCTGCTCAATCCTGTAAAGCTCCGAGGCAATGCGTTCGTGCATTTCGGCAGGGCTTTTCTCGTAGATATTGCCTTTGGAGTCTTTTAGGGCATATTTGTTTACCCATACATTGGCAGCCAACTCGTCGCCCTTGAAGTACGCTGTTGCTGCTTGAAATGCCTCCTTGAATGAGAAAATTTTTGGCTTGGCCTCTACCCTGTTCTTTGCAGGGGTTTTTCTTTTTAGCGTTAAGGTCTCCATGATTTTTGAACAAAAAAGATTATAGTGTAACACGTTGATTCACTCAACCAAGCCTTATCCGATAGAAGCTGTTTTTTTTAGCACAAGCTTGCACCTGTCCAAAAAAGTGACGGACAGGTGCAAAGCCAATATCAAAATCCAGTGCTAGTATCAGTAAGTGGTTGAATTACCAAAAAGGTTGGTTAGCCATCCTTTCGTCTGGCTTGTCGCCCCCCAATTTTAAATCACATCATTTTGGACATTAGTGACTGTCTCATGTATGCGGTAATAACAGCACGAAAGTAGTGCCTCATTTATGTTTTAAATCCCTGAGTTTTCCACACAATGTTGATAACTAACGTAATTTGTTGATTGTCAGTGAGAAGTTTTTTTTCAACAGCCGAAGGGAATGTGGATAACTTCTTAAAGAGTGGAAAACTTTCTGTCATCAAAAAAATTAAACTGGTCTTTGATTATAACATTTAACCAATTGACAATCAATCCATAGGGGCAGTCGCCAAGCCTTTTTCAACCCAAAAAATGAAAATTTCAACCGACAAAATCCTTGATTTTGGAAGTAAGGAAAACATTCTACTTCGTCCCGATGGAAAAGTTGCATGTTGACAACCGTTCGTTCAGAAGAGGTTCTTTCGTTGAAAATACCACGAAAGCACGAGACTAAATGCAAGGGAAATCACCAAGATGGCGAAGAAGGAAAAATGGGAATGCTCGGCAAAGGGCAGCACAACGTTCATGCCCATGAAAGATGCCACAAGCGTAGGCACCATCAGGATGATGGTAATGGTAGTTAGCCGTTTGATGGTAAGGTTCAGGTTATTGGAGATGATGGAGCCGTAAGCATCCATTGTGCCGTTCAAAATATTGGTGTACATATTGGCCATTTGCTGGGCCTGGTTGTTGTCAATGATAACATCCTCAAAAATTTCCAGCTTTTCCTCGTCCTTGCCAATGTGCAGGAAATCAATCCGTTTCATTTTCATTTTCAACAGCTCATTGTCACTCAAAGAGGACACGAAATACACCAAGCTCTTCTCAATGCTCAGCAGGTTTTTCAGTTCCTGGTTGCGGCTGCTATGGTAAAGTTCTTTTTCAATCAAGTTGCGCTTTTGATTGAGCTGTTTCAGGCAGTTCAAGAAGCGGTAAACCGTCTGCTCCAAAATGTGCAGCACGAACAACTGCTCATCGTCGGTACAGAAGTTTTTTACCCTGTTTTCCAAAAACAGGTTCAATACAGGGTTCTCCTGCGATGTGATGGTGATGACGTGCTCAGGCGTGAGGATGATGCCAAGGGGTACGGTTATGAATATGGCATCTATGTCCTCCTCGAAGGGGTTGACGATAGGGCTGCTCAAGATGATAAGCCGTTTGTCCTCATCTTTTTCGTAGCGGGGCCGTTCGTCAATGTCCAAGGGGTCGGTCAAGAAGTCGAAAGGGATGTCGAATTGCTGTGCTATTTCCTCCAACTCCTCTGGCGTGAAGGGGGGCGAAATATTGACCCAGCAAGCTGGTTCCGGCCCTTCGAGCACTCGGAGCCGACCACTTCCCTTGCTGTAATAGTTCACCATAAGCCAATTCTTAGAATAAAATTATCTATTCAAATAGTTGAAAAACAAGCGATTGAAGATTTTTTGCTAAAGCCCCCACGCTCCCGCCGCAAACATAAGGCATCTATCATTAAGGCAAGTTTAAAAATGAGACTGTTGGCAAAATTCATGCTTCCACTTCCCTTATTTGGGCCATGAAATACTGGTAAACGGGCAAATCAGCTTGGGTACCTTTTCCCCAAGCCGGTTTTAGCCCTTCCCGAATGGCGTAGTAGTCGGCAACAATATCGGCTTGTTGTTCCAGGTTGAAATCGGTGAGCCTGGCCTTGCGGCCCATCGCTTCCCTCAATTTGTCAATTCCACCATAATTGTAGCCCTCTCTTGTTCTTTGTGCACGGAGTGCCTTCGTCATGTATGCAGCACCCAAGTTTTGGTACTGCCAAATGTGGACAAGCTCATGGACAAAAGTAGAGGGATGGATTTTCCCCCAAGAATTGACGGTGAAAAAGCTGACATAGACAATATTTCGCTTTTTGCATCCAATCATGGCCTTGCTGTCAATGCAGACCTGGTCGAGTTTTAGCGCATCGCCAAACACCGAGGCCGCTAGTTTGCGTTCCAAGGGTGACAGGGGGCGGGTATCCCATTTCAAGAAATCCCCCAAAGTCTCATATAGTTCGGGTACTGCCAGCAGGTCGAGCAGTAGGAAGGAAAAGTCTTGCCACCAGTGATGCAGCTTGCCACGGCCTTGTGCCAATGCCCCTATGGCCCGCAAAAAAGTGGGCGGTAATCCTGTAAAAACGAACAGGAAAGAGCAGTACAGCCCTAATCGTTCGGGCGAACAGCCCTTTTAGCTTTATGTATAACCGTTTTAAATTACTTTTCATTACTTCAATTTAGTTTGCCAAATTAGGATAGCATTTCTACTTTTGCACCACAAAAAAATTCAATTGTACAATGAATACTGAAAAAACTTCGACCTCAACGACTTGGCTGCTTTTTATTGTTTCAACGGTCGTTACCCTGCTTATGCTGGTTTGGGTGCCCCAATGGTTTTGGGTGGCACTGCCGTTCCCGCTTACATTCCTTGTGCAGGCCATGCGCTTGATGTGATTTGAAAGCGGCCTGGCCGCCAATGCCTATAAACAGAACGAATCAAGGCCAGTCATTCATTGTCTGGCCTTGATTTGTTTTTTTAAGCAACATCAACCAAGCACAATGAAAGCACTCCTTCTTCCAATTCTGTTGTGTTTTGGATTCAGCCTTGCTGGGCAACAGCTATTTTTCGAGGGCTTCACAACTTTTAGCCGCACCAAATACAAGGAATCCTACTTGGCAGAGAAGACTCCTTATTGGGGGGGTGGTGGCAGGGTCGGATTTGGGGCTGACCATGTGCAAGTGGGCGGTGAGTACCGGGGGAATCTCTCAAATCCTTCCTTCTGTGCTTGCGATTCCATAAGCATTGCCAATTATGGGGAGAGCAATATCGCTTTCAAAGAGAACTACAAAGGTGGTTTCGTGAGGGTCAAAATATCGAGATACCCTTCCATGCGGTTCGGATTGGTCATCAGGTTAGGTGTTGGTGTTATAAACACCACAGCAGTTTCCGAAAAAAATGGTATCTCGTTGGAACAAGCCTACGACCCCACAATAGGTTTCAATGGTGAAATTGGTTTCTCTACGCCAATTTTCAAGTATTCCAAGACAATGGTAGAAGTGGGTTATCGCTACAATTACGCTCAACGGCCCACCTTGAACATCGCCATTGACAGGCCAACAATCCCAAGCCACAACGCCATTTCCCACATGTTTAGCTTTGGCCTGAGTCATGGTTTCGTATTCGGCGAGCGGGCCAAGCAATACGAACACGCCCGCCAGAACTGGAAGTACCGCAAAGGTTGGCGGGGCTGAAAACCTGCATTTCATATTTCAATTTTTATACTAAGAAATATACCCAAAAGCTTTGTCCTTTCAGAAATTGACCTAATTTTGCCGCCGAGAAAAGGCTTTCATTACATCTACCAATCCAATTCAGGACATCTCATAGGCTAATCTACCCTGAGCCTTTCCCCTTCGCAAGGACATCTACATTCTTTCACTTGGCATACGCCAAGCTAGGGGTCGTTTGTTTGTTTTCCACCGATCAAAAAGCAGCAGCAGTTCATGCAACTGACTGGTTTTCAATTATTTGTCACCAACAATACCAAACGCTTTGACGCACACTTGAAGCATTTTTTTAACAAATTCAAATCCATTCCATGAAAAAAATTGTACCAAAAACTGGCGTTTACACCCCTACAACCGGAAGGGTAAGCCCACTCGAAACCATTCTTACCGCCTTTTTTATGCTGCTTGGCTTCAGCCTTGCATTTGGGCAATTGAATGTAAGCCTGCAAACCGTAAACCCACTTTGCGGAGGGTTCAGCACAGGAAACATCACGGCCACTGTTAGTGGGGGGCCAGCACCTTTTTCTTACCTCTGGAGCAACGGCATGACCACCAACCCTGTCACCTTATTGCCGGTAGGCACCTACACCGTGACCGTGACGGCGGCCAATGGCACGACCGGCACCGCTACCGCCACCCTAACGGCACCGCCTGTCATCAATCTGAACATTTCGGTAAACACTTGTGCTGTGCCCGGTTCAATGACCGCCAATGTGACCGGCGGCATTCCACCTTATATGTATATGTGGAGCAATGGCGGCACAACGCCCACCATCAACAACCTTGCACCGGGGGAATACTGCATCACGATCATGGACGCCAACAACTGCGGCTACATGGCCTGCGAGTGGATTGGCCCGCCGATTTCGGTGCAGGTGACCACGACGCCACATATTTGTGGTGGAACGACGGGCGGTACTGCTACTGCCACTGTGACCGGCGGGGCGGGGCCATTTGACTTCCTATGGAGCAACGGGGAGGATGATGCCGTCATAGATTCCCTAATACCCGGCACCTACACAGTGACGGTCACCGCTACCAATGGTTGCACCGCAACGGCAACGGGAATAGTTGGTACTGCCGCTGGAAATTTTGCGGCCAATATTTCGGTTTCACAGCCCACCTGCTTTGGAAGCAACACGGGCTTCGCAACAGCCCAACCAGTGGGAGGCATGGCGCCTTTTACTTTTTTATGGAACAATGGAAGCACCAACCAAACCATCCAGAACCTGCCAGCGGGGACCTATTCAGTGACCGTCACGGACAAGTTCGGCTGTACAGCTACCAAGGCAACAACTTTGGTTTACCAAAGCATCATCAACCTGAACTTGACACCAACACACCCGAATTGCGCCAGCAACAGCAATGGCTCGATTACCTCGTCGGTATCGGGCGGCGTGTCACCATACAGCTATCTCTGGAGCAATGGGGCCACAACACCCAACGTCCAAAACCTGCCAGCTGGCAACTACTCCCTGACGGTGACGGATGCATTAGGATGCACCAAGGCTGCGTCAATTACACTAACAGCCCCACCGGCTTTCAACGTAACGACCACCGTGACCAATGCCAGCCATTGCGGAGCAACAAACGGCTCGGCCACGGCCAACCCAAGTGGAACCGGGCCATTTGTCTATGGTTGGAGCAATCCCAACGGAACAAACGCTGGCACTACCCAAACCATCAACAACTTAGCGGCTGGCACCTATACGGTCACTGTCACCAATCCGCAAGGCTGCACGGCCACAGCAACTGCCACTGTCACCCAGCCATTGACGCTCAATGTGACCATCACTGGCAGCAACCTTGTTTGTGGGAACGACAACAACGGTAGCCTTACGGCCAATGTGACATTCGGGACAGCGCCCTATACCTTCGCATGGTCAAATGGAGGCAATACCCAAACCTTGAACAACCTGCCCGCTGGCACCTACATCGTCACGGTTACAAGTTCGCAAGGCTGCGTAGGCACAGCAACCAAGACCATCACGGGCAGCCCGGTCATTAACCTCAACCTCGCCGTGCAGCACGTCAACTGCAACGGGGCAAGCACAGGCAGCATTACCTCAAGTATAACGGGTGGCACTTCGCCCTTTACCTATTTATGGAGCACTGGGGCAACGTCCAGTTCCATCTCCAACCTTGTGGCTGGCAACTTTTCGCTCACCGTAACGGATGCCCTCGGCTGCACAAAGGCACAGGGCGTGACCTTGAACCAACCAACGCCAATCGTGCTGACCTTCAGCAATACGGGCAGTTGCGGCGCAAACGGTACGGCGGCAGTGACGGCCAGCGGTGGCACCCCAAACTATTCCTACTTCTGGAGCAATGGGGCAACCACGGCCAATATCGGAAACCTAACCCCCGGCAACTACTCGGTGACCGTGACAGATGCCAATAATTGCACGAAGACTGGTAATGTTACCGTCCAAGCCTTCCCATTGATGAACCTGGCGGTGACGGCGACGAACACCTCCTGCAACGGTACCTCCAATGGCACGGCCACTGCCAATGTGACCAATGGAACAGCACCGCTCAGCTACCTTTGGACGAATGGGGGCACCACGGCGACCATCAACAATTTGCCGCCAGGCACCTACTCCGTCACGGTGACCGATGGGAACGGCTGTACCAAGACCGGCTCCGCAACGGTGCAGTTAGGGGCAGGCCTTGCCATCAATGTTGCTGCACCAAGTTTTGTTTGTGTGGGAAGTACAGCTTCTGCTACAGCAAACCCCGTTGGCGGAACGGCACCATTCACCTTCCTTTGGTCGAACGGGCAAACCACCCAGACGGCCACCGGATTGACTGCCGGCTCCTATTCCGTGACCGCCACGGATGCCAATGGCTGCTTTGGCTCGGCTACCGTGAACATCCAGCAGGGTGGGCTATTCACCATCAATGGGAACGTGCAACATGTCAACTGTTTCAATGGAAACAACGGGAGCATCAGCCTTTCCGTATCAGGCGGTACCTCGCCCTACAGCTACAATTGGAGCAACGGATCAACCAGCGGCAATATCAATGGGTTGGTGGCTGGCAACTACACGGTGACGGTAGGCGATGCCACGGGTTGCACCAAAACACAGGTCTTCACGGTAAACCAACCCACCCAACTGGTGGCCAACGTGAACGTCACGAATGGCACCTGCGGCAGCCAAGGCACTGCGACTGCGATAGTTACTGGTGGCACCTCGCCCTACAGTTATCTTTGGTCAAATGGCCAAACCACGCAGACCATCAACAACCTGCCAAGTGGCAATTATTCATTGACGGTGACAGACGCCAACAATTGCACTGCCGTAAAATCCTTCACAGTGACGGTGGTGGCTGCGCCAAGCTGCACCGTTGCGCTGGCGCAACCAATTACGACCTTGAACGGTAGCGACGGCAGGTTGACTGCGGTGGTTTCAGGTGGCACGACACCTTACAACTATCTTTGGTCAAATGGGCAAACCGCCCAAACAGCGGTCAACCTCGGCCCTGGCCTTTACACCGTGACCGTCACCGACGCCACGGGCTGCACCACTGCTTGCAGTTTCACCTTGTATGCACCCGCAAAACTGGGCGACTTTACTTGGATTGACACGGATGAGGATGGGATTCAGGACAATGGCGAAGTGGGATTGGGCGGAGTGAACGTAACCGTCACGGGCACTACGATTTACGGCAACTCCTATTCTGCAACCGCCACGACCGACAACACGGGCATGTATATGTTCGTGGTACAGCCAGGCGCTTATAAACTGACCTTCGGCAACCCGACCGGCTACCTGCTCAGCCCACAGAACCAAGGCAACAACGACGCCGTGGACAGCGACGTGAACCCGTTGACCAATATGACGGTGTTCTATACCATCGGTTCCGGTGAAATCAACCCAACCATTGACGCCGGCTTCTACTTTGGCCCACCATGCGACAACGTGACCTTCCCGGGTACGATATGCTGCGACCAGACACTTTGTGGCCCCGGCAATATACCTGCTCCATTGACGGAGACTTCAACAGCAACGGGCGGTTCGGGTGCCTTGGAATATATTTGGATGTACAATTTTCAACCTGCTCCATTCAACGGCTCTTGGCAGGGCATACCGACAGCCACTGGCCCAACTTATGCGCCTGGCCCGATTTACCAAACCACGTATTTCATCCGTTGTGTAAGGAGGGAGAACTGCATTGACTTCCTGGAGTCGAACATCGTGGCCATCATCGTGGATGATATTGCTGTGGCCGAAATAACCGGCCCTGAACTCACCTGCGTGGGAGATCCCGTCAATTTCACTTCTGCGAGCAATGTACAGGGTGCCTCCTATCTTTGGAATTTTGGCGATGGAATACCTGCCACTGCCACCACCCAAAACGTAAACGGCGTGGTATGGAATACTTGGGGTGTAAAAACGGTAACGCTGACCGTGGTGGCCAATGGCTGCACTTCAACAGACGTGCATCAAATTGCGGTCAGCAACAGCCCGACCATTTGCGGCAACGCCATCATCATTGACGCCAACAACATGGGGCCGACCGATGTAATGGTTGATTGGCTTTACCCCATGGAACTTGTGGACGATGCGGATTTCGAAGTGGAATGGTCATGGAACGGCGGGCCATTCCTTTCAGTAGGTGACGCCGATGAGCAAACCGAGTTCAATGGCTATATGAAGTACAAGGCAATGCACCACGAGGCAAAACGGGGGCTGAACCAGTACCGGGTACGCTTCACTGGCCCCGACCAGTCGGTGGCCTGGTCAAACACGGTGGAGGTACAAGTTCAGGGTTTGTTCGAGTTTGCCTTGGTGTGGCCGAACCCGTTCGATGAGGAGTTGAACATTGAATTGATTGACCGTTGCAATGCCAAGGTAGTTACCTGCGAACTATATGGCACAGACGGGCGGCGCATCATATCGGCCACCTTACCTGATGACTCGGTGACCGTAAGCCTTCCGACAGAGGGCTTGATAAAGGGGCTGTATTTTTTGGTCATTAAATTTGATGGAAAAGTACAACGGACGGAGGCTGTTTTAAAACAGCGGTGATTTTTCTGAAGATATTCAATCATAAAAATAATAAAGGTGGTTCGACAAGCTGTCGAGCCACCTTTATTATTATACTTAATTTCATGCAATAATTAAGTAGGAATATTTATTTAAGGGCTATAAAAAAATACCTAATCAACTGATTATCAGTATTTTGAATTTTTAACCCACATTTAGATGAATTTGCTATAGCTCATAGGCAAAAACTGAACCAATTTATTGCCCTTGCGCAGCTCAACGATTGCCCCCAACTTTGCATCCTCATTATTACACTTCCTTCCTTTCATTACAACTCCTTCTCAAATACATTTCTTTGGTCTCCATTACAGCTAAAACTGGTGTTTCTGCCAATAGCTTATACTCACACACCACACACACATTCAATTCCTTTTCTAAACTGATATAGACCAGCCTGGGCATAATCCAGGCTAGCATTTTTTGTATTTGACAATTCTTACAATTTAAAAATAACGCCCCCCGTTCGCTGTCCCCTCCGGCTTGTTGAGTATCGTTTTTTTTAACAAACCAATTCTTACGAATGCAAACACCTTACGCAATTGCCATTCCGGCATCTAAAGACAATGCCAGCCTTTGTCGCAACTTGACCAAGGGCTTCCTGCTCATTTTCTCGATGCTGTTTCTTTCCTTTTCGCTAAAAGCGACCGTGACATTAAACATCAAAAACACCGGATGCATTGACATCAAGGTTTACAAGAAAAGTTGGGGCACTGAGTATTACCAAAGCACCATTGCCCCTAATGTCACTAAGACCTATTACCAATGTGCTTTCAACCAAGAATGGGTGTTCAGGAAAACATCAGGAGAGCATATCAGCAGCTACACCACGACCAATAGTTTAACACAATCCCGTGAAGTCAACTCTGGCAACTGTGCAACAGGCCCTGCAGGTTGCGACAAACAATTGGCTTATTGGAACCTGAATGCCTGCAGTGCTGGAAGCAGCTATGCCGAATTTACACCCAATGTGACCACACCAACCGGATTCGCCACCGTCAATGCCTCAATTTTCTCGAACATTGGTGACCATTCCTGCAATTATGGCGCAAGTGACAAGGGAATGTGCCATGCCATCAAGGATGGTTGTTCATTCTCCAACAACGACAACAGCGCCTATAAATTCTCTGTCACCATCAAGCCAGCGGCTGGGAACAAGGCAAGCCTTTCAAGGTTGGCCTTCTTCGAGTCTGCCCCTGCTGACTACCAGTGGGTGAGTGGCGGAAGTGGCGACAACGACCCACCCTCTAAATATGGCATTCGTGTGACTGTGAACGGCAACGAAGTGTTCAAGCAAATTGACATCCCGACTTCAGCTGATTGGTCCCTTGAAACATTGGACTTCAACAACGATCCTGATTTCACAGTGACGAGCGAAACGACTTTCAGCTTTGAAATCCTCGGCTATTGCCGCCAAGGCACCAGCGGCTATGCCGTTTGGGATGTGGATGAAATTAAGGTGTTCGGCTGCTCGGAGGTGATTGACCCATGCCAAGTCAACAACTTCAGTGTGGACTGCGAAAAGCGCATCAACGATGGTGCCTGGACGACCATCGCAGACTGCACTGTTTCGGAATGCCCTGGCAGTAAAGTAGTTTTGAGCGTAAACCCGAACGGCTACCCAACCACTTGGACTGGCCCGAACGGCTTCACCGCCAACACCAACGACATCTTGGTTTCCAATAGCGTGAAACTCGTCAATGCTGGCGTTTACACGGCTACTGTCAACGTGAATGGTTGCATCAAATCAAAATCAATAACCCTTGAAGTAAGGGACACGGACGGCGACAATGTTTGCAACGAAAACGACTGCCAGCCAAACAACCCAGCATTCCCGGCAACACCTTTTACGCCATGTAATGACAACAACCCAAATACCATAAACGATGCAGTAACCGCTGATGGCTGCGGCTGTGCTGGTATTCCAGCCGACCCGTGTGCCAACCTCGGTGGCGATACCGACGGCGATGGCGTTTGCAACCAAAACGACTGCCAGCCGAACAACCCTGCATTCCCAACCACCCCATTCACGCCTTGCGACGACAATAATGCAAACACCGTGAACGATGCTGTGACCGCTGACGGTTGCGGCTGTGCTGGTACACCTGTTCAGCCAGTTTGCGACAATGTACAGATGGGAGGTAATATCGGCTTCGGCACAAATTGCGCTACCTCGGCCATTTCTTGCAACGGCAACACGCCACTTATTGGCGACTGCACTTCACCTATCGGCGGATCAGGTGCCTTGGAAATCGTTTGGCTGAAGGCTACCAACAACCCACAATGCCTGCCTCCTACGACCACGGCTGCTGAGATTATGGCTGGTCTTGACCCATACTGGACAATGATACCTGGTGCAACCAGTTTGTCGCTCAACCCTGGCCCGATTACTGAGCGCACTTGCTTCCTGCGCTGCGCACGCAGGGTTGGCTGCGTGACTTTCATAGAGTCAAACATCATCTTTGTGGATGTTGACCCTGACTGTGGTACTGGCAATACGCCAAATTGTGACAATATAAGTGTGACAACAGGCTCAGGATCAGTGACAGTAACCAGTCTTGACGGTGCACCCATTACTTCACTACAAGTGATGGATGCAGCATTCCAACCTATTTTCAATTGCTTTGGTGATTGCGGCTCTACCAAGATAATCGAAAACTTGCCTGCGGGTTACTACTTCGTCAGCGCCAAGTATTACACATCGGCTTATGCCCAGATTTGTGAGAAGTTCCAAAAAGTGACCGTTCAAATTGCTTGCAACGACCTCGACAACGATGGCATCTGCAACGATGACGATTGCCAACCAGACGATGCTGCCTATCCGGCAACGCCAGGCATAGCTTGCAACGATGGCAATGCCAATACTCAGAACGATGTGGTGACCGCTGACGGTTGCGGTTGTGCTGGCACACCCATTGACCCATGCGCTGCCCTTGGTGGCGACAGTGACGGTGACGGCGTTTGCAACCAGAACGACTGCCAACCCAACAACCCGGCCTTCCCGGCCACACCCGGCTCGCCTTGCAACGACGGCAATGCCAATACGCAAAACGATGTGGTGACGGCAAACGGCTGTGGCTGCGCTGGCATCCCGATTGACCCATGTGCCAACCTTGGCGGCGACTCCGACGGCGATGGTATCTGCAACCAGAACGACTGCCAGCCGAACAACCCGGCCTTCCCAGCACCAGCAGGCTCGGCTTGCAACGACGGCAACCCGAATACCACCAACGATAAAGTGACGGCCAATGGCTGCGGTTGCGCAGGTACGCCTGTTGGTCCTAATTGCGCCTTGATTCCAGACAACCTCAACGGGCTGATACTGATGGGCACCTTTAACGGCAGCAAATACTACTGCTCAAACACCAACAACAACACTTGGTCACAGGCCAAGGCAGCAGGTGTGGCAGCTGGCTTGGGTGGCTATTTGGTCATCATCAACGATGCTGCGGAGAATGAATACGTGCGGAGCAAAATCATGTCGAGCACTGTTTGGATTGGCCTTACGGATGAAGTGAACGAAGGCAGTTTCAGATGGTTGAACGGCACTACCCCGTCCTATACCAACTGGGCTTCCGGCGAACCGAACAACCTCAGCATCAACAACTGCACAAATGCTGACTATGCAGTACTTGAAAAATCAGGTGGGAAATGGAAAGACCGTTTCGGTGGTGAAAAATACGAGTTCGTCATTGAAATTCCTTGCCCAAGCTGTGTGAGTGCGACCGATTGCCCCGGTTTTGGCAATCCTACACCAAATTGCAACTTGGTGCCCAACAACCTGCCCAACCTCCTCCTTATGGGTGAGTACAACAACAGCAAGTACTTCTGTTCCAACACCAGTAACAATACTTGGACCCAAGCAAAGGCAGCAGCAGTGGCGGCTGGCCTCGGCGGACACCTTGTAATTATCAACAATTCAGGTGAAAATGAATTCGTGCGGAGCAAGATCATGGCCAATAACGTTTGGCTCGGCTTGACCGATGAGGCAGCAGAAGGCACTTTCAAATGGGTAAATGGTGCTGCACCAACCTATACCAATTGGGCAAGTGGAGAACCCAATAACCTAGGTTTGAACAACGGTGCCAATGCGGACTATGCGGTGATGGAAAAATCAAGTGGCAAATGGTTAGACCGCCTCGGTACCGACAAGTATGAATTCGTCATCGAGATTCCATGCCCAAGCAGCCAAAACCTACAGTCAACAAATGTAGAATTCGACTTTGGGGTACTCAAGCACGAGGAGCATGTTGAAATGATTTGGAAGCACAACGAAGGTGATAACGTGTTGACCTATACCCTGGAGAGGTCGCTCAACGGTAATGATTTCGAGGCCATCAATGTACAAGACTCCCGTGGGGGCCGTTCAACTGAGCTGTACGAAGACTATGACCTTGAGCCTGCATCTGGTGACAATCACTACCGCCTCCGCCTCGACCTCGTGGATGGCCGCACGGAGTACTCTGATGTGGTCACCATCAACTATGCCGCTTTGGACAGGATGGCCATCTTCCCCAACCCAGCCAACAGCTTTGCGAGGGTTAACTTGGAGGATTTCATAGGCAAAAAAGACGTGACCATTACCCTGTTCAATAGCTTTGGACACCAAGTGAAATTGTTCCAACTGGAGGAAGTTTACAGCAAAATCTACCAGATGGACTTACGGGACGTGCAAGAAGGCCACTATGTTGTTTGGGTCAACGTACCAGGCAATCGCCCCGTTGCCAAGCAATTGATGGTGGGCAAATTATAATTCCAGAATTAAGTTGATTTCCTTGAATGTATCGAGGCCACACTGGGCAACCAGTGTGGCCTTCTTTGTTTGCAACTGTTTTGTAGGGGAATTTTAGCCCGAAAAGGGGCAGTGCCCCGAAATCTTTGTAGTAGTAGCCATTGCCGTCTCAACCCGGCACCGAGGGGCAACCTTTATTTTAAAGATGTCTAACAGCGAATTGCGTTATGAGCGCAAAACCGCTCAATTTGTAGCGGTTTCCTCATCGCCTGAAAAATGGATGGTCACCTTGGAGTCCTCGCTGGCGTTCTTGAGCATCCTTACCAACCCCGTCATCCTTGATTGCTCAGAGCAGTCAGCCTTTTCGGTAGTGTAAGCTGCTATTGCCTTGATGAAATTATAGGATTCCCTTGTGCCATCTTCGTTGTGAACATCCACCCTAAAGCGGATCTTCTTAGCCGTGTCGGTGTCATTCAATACCCTTAAAGTAAGCAGCAAGTGCTCCTTCAAACAATCTTGGATGTCGTAGGAGATGATGATTCCTTCCCTTTTTTCAAGGATGGTCCAACCGTTGCCGCCATTGTCTTCGATTGGAGTTTCGTTTGAAAGTGAAAAAGACGTAAATGAAAGCAATGCAAGCAATAGCACTGCCACATGGTTAGTGTTTGTAAAAATTGCCATGAGATAGGAGATTAAAATTAATTAGCCCCCAATATTGGAGGGTTATCTTTAAGCCTCACGGATGACACAAAACTCCGTCATCAGTTGTGGACTTCATTTGCCAAAACTTTAATACAGGAAATAAAAAATCAGCTGGTAGATTGTCAGGAAAGCTGCTCAAAAATCGGTTGGTGGGAAGTTTGATGAAGCAGCCTAAATTCGATTGGATAGGCAAATGTATAAATCTTGTCCATTTATTTGCCCATCCTTAGAATTCTTCTTTTACAATTTTTACTTTCTTTTTGGGAAAACATCAAATGAGTAATCAAGAAGCCAGTTCAGCAGAGTGGTCATTGAACACTGCCTGTTAAGCAATCGTTAATAAAAAGCAAGGCTTATGTCCAACGACTAACTGGCGGCATCCTGTCCAACGTTAGCTGAAAGGCTGACAAATTGCACTAATATAATTGGCGGGTCATAGTACCTTTCCGCCGTTTACCTAAACCACAACCGTATGAACTTTCAAACCATCTTTGCGAAAAACAAACTCCTGCTGTTCGTTGCCATTTCGTTGGCAATGGCAGCTATGGCTTACAACAAATTGCCGAACTTGTTTGAGCCAGAAGTACCCGCTGTACCGCCCAACGGCTACGGTGACATCAACAGTTTTCAAACCAACCTAACTGACATGACATTCGACTATGACGCCGCTTGGAAGGAAATAGACTCCCTGGAACAAAACGGCCTGCCAAAGTCCGCCCTCGAAAAAACCGAGGCGCTGCTCGACATGGCCCGCAAGGAAAATGCCGCTGCCCAATTGGTCAAAGCCTTGATTTACAGGGGCAAATACCAAAGCCAACTCGAAGAAGAAGGCTTGGCAATGGCCATCAACCGACTCAACGAAGAGGCCACCAAGGCCGACTACCCCGTGAAGCCTATTCTCCAATCCATGCTGGCCGAGCTATACTCGAACTACCTCGACCAGAACCTCTACCGCTTCCAGAATCGCACGGAGACCGTGGACTTCAAGCCGGAGGACTTCAAGACTTGGAGCATCGCCCAACTGACCGAGAAATCAGCAGAGCTTTATCGGGCCAGCCTCACCGATGCCCGACTGAAAACCACCGACCTCGGCGATTTCAAAATCCTGCTCACCGAGGGAAAAAACGACGAGGGCCTCCGCCCTACCCTTTTCGACTTCTTGGCACACCGGGCCATTGATTATTTCATGAATGAGCGCAGCTACATCACGCAGCCCGCCTACAAGTTTTACATAGATGACGCACGTGCATTTGCGCCTGCGGCGGAATTTGTGGAGTGGAAAATCGAGACTAAGGATGCTGCTTCGCAAAAATTGCAGACCCTGCTTTTGCTGCAAGATTTGCTGCGTTTTCGGCTTTCCGAGAAGCGGTTGACAAGCCCAAGCTTGCTGGATGCAAATTTGAAACGCCTTGCTTTTGTGCATCAAAATGCTGTGCTGGACACCAAGGATGCAGCTTACCTCGCTGCCCTTGAAGCCCTCAAAAAACAATACGACGGCAGCCAATCGGTAGCTGAGGTAATTTTCCAAATCGCCACTCACTACAACCAAAAAGGTGCTGAATACAAAGCGCCACCCTTTGGCGCAGAAGACAAGGACGATCGCAAGGATTATTTTAAAAAAGCCCAGGGCCTTTGCTTTGAAGCCGTCCGCAGCTACTCCGGCAGTTTTGGGGCGAAGCAATGCGAGGTGCTGCTTAAGGAACTGGAATCCGCCAGCCTCGCCATGCAGGTAGAGCAGGTGAACCTGCCGAGCCAGGCATTTTTGGCCAGAATTGAATACAAAAACACCAAGTCTGCTTGGTTTAAAATCATCCGATTGGACGAAAAAAGGGTGAAGGCCATCGAAGAGGTGCAGTATGAACCCAATGCACAAGAGCGCATTCTACAACTCCTTCAAAGCTGGCCTTCGGTAAAAACATGGTCTGCCAAATTACCCGATGACGGCGATTTGCGCCAGCACAGCACTGAGGTGAAAGTGGATGCTTTACCAAATGGCAAATACGCCATCCTGTTGGCTGATAATCAATCATTTAAAGCAGAGAAAACCGCCGTTTCCTACGCCATTGCCAATATCTCGAAACTCGCCTATTGGGAGCGCAACGACCAAGCAGGAGCAAGCAACCTCGTCATTTTTGACCGGGAATCGGGTGCGCCAATGAAAGGCGTGAAAGTGGAGCTTTACTACCAACGCTATGACGAATCGGCCCGCCGTTACAAATGGGAAAGGAAGGCCGGCGTGCTCGAATCCAACGTCGATGGCATCATTAACCTACCCGACAACGACGACAGAAGACCACAATACAAGGCGCTGCTTTGCACCGCAAAAGACACCTTGGACACAGGCGACCAGTTCTATCGCTACCGATACAATAACAACCGCCGCCCTTATGACCAAACTCTTTTCTTCCTAGACCGGGCCATTTACCGCCCCGGCCAGACCGTCTTTTTCAAAGGCATTGCCCTGAATTTTGACGAGAAGCGGATGCCAAAAATCATCAAAAACGAGCAGGTAACCGTCACCTTCCTCGATGCTAATTATCAGAAAGTCAGCGACTTGCAACTGCGCACGAATGAATACGGTACGTTCAGTGGGCAGTTCACAACGCCCCGTGGCGGCTTGTTGGGGCAAATGCAAATCCAGTCGAGCATCGGCGGGCAATCGCAGACTTTCCGAGTGGAGGAATACAAACGGCCCAAGTTCGAGGTCAGCTTTGAACCAGTGAAGGGCAGCTACCGACTGAACGAAGCAGTAGCCGTAACGGGCAAGGCCACTGCCTACGCTGGCAACAATATTGACGGGGCGAAAGTCAGCTACCGGGTGGTACGGGAAGTACGCTTTCCGTGGATGCCTTGGTGGTATTGGCGTTACTTCCCGCAACGGGGCGAGACGATGGAAATCGCCAATGGCGAAGCCACAACGGATGCCGAGGGCAAGTTTTCCATCAAATTTACTGCCCTACCCGACCGCAGCGTTCCGAAGGAGCAAAAGCCGGAGTTCAGCTACACGGTCTATGCCGACGTGACGGACATCACGGGTGAGACGCAGAGCGGGGAAACCAGCGTCAGCGTTGGGTTTATCTCGCTGAGGGGCAGATGTGACGGCGAATGGTTCGTCACTCGACCAGGCGCAAATCAGCTTGGATTCGCTCCGCAAATTCGACCTGACTACGAACAACCTCAGTGGCCAATTCGAGCCAGCAAAGGGTAGCTTGAAACTCGAATTGCTGAAAGCACCCAGCCAAAACTACCTGACCCGCTATTGGGAAAAGCCCGACCGCCATACGATGACGGAGGCCGAGTTCAAAAAAGCCTACCCACAGTTTGCATATAGCAACGAGGACGAGCAGCAGAACTGGCCCGTGGAACGCAGCATTTTCAGTGAAAATTGGGACACGGAAAAGTCCAAGGAGGTCATTTTGCCGAAGGTAAAACTCAACGCTGGCTGGTACGTACTGACACTGACCACGCAGGACAAGTTTGGGGAAAAAATCGAGGTGAAAAAATATTTCAGTGGCTACGATTTGAGCGAAAAGACTTTGCCTTGGCACACTGAATCCTTTCATTTGCTAACTGGTGCAAATTTGAAAGTCACGGGTGCTTTTGAACCAAACGAGTTAGCAGTCTTGTGGTTTGGGACTACCGAAAAATCGCTAAACATACTGCTCGAAGTCAACCGAGAGAACAGCATTTTGCTGCGCAAATGGCTGAATGTCAAAGATTTGCAAAGCGAAATAATTTCCATTAAAGAAGAGTACCGTGGCAATCTTGGCTATAGCTTCTCCTACGCCCGTCAGAACCGCAGCCACAACCAGCAAGGCAGCATAAATGTGCCGTGGAGCAACAAGGAATTGACCATTGAGTACGGCACTTTCCGTGACAAGCTGCTGCCCGGCCAACAGGAGGAATGGGTCGTGAAAATCAAAGGCCCGAAAGGTGACAAAGTGGCCGCCGAGATGGTGGCGGGCATGTACGATGCCTCTTTGGATGCTTTTGCAGCGAACAATTGGGGCATGAACGTATGGCCAAGCACTTGGTCGAATATTCGGTACAGCAGCAATTCGTTCCAAGCAGTTGGTGTGAATTGGCTGCAAAGCCCAAGCCAGCCGGGGGCTGAGGGTGATTATCGACAGTACCGGGGGCTGAATTGGTTCAATTGGAACATGTACGATTATGGTTACCCTGGACGAAAAGTTTATGCAAGGGCAAAGATGAAGGGCGAACCCCAAGAAGAAATGATGTTGATGGATGCCGTTGCAGCACCTTCAATGGCTTCACCAGAAGGGGAAATGGCGAAAAATGGCGGTGCACCACCTCCAAAACCTCAATCAACGGCTTTTGGAGAAGAATCAGATGCACAAGGTGGCGATGACGGAGGTAAACCCACAAAACCCGCCACCGACCTCTCCCAAGTCAAAGTGCGCACGAACCTGAACGAGACCGTGTTCTTCTACCCGCACCTGATGACGGATGCCGAGGGCAATGTGGTCATCAAGTTCACGATGAACGAGGCGCTGACGAAGTGGAAATTCCTAGGCCTCGCCACCACGCCCGACCTGCAAATCGGCACGACCTCGAAGGAAATCGTTACACAAAAAGACCTGATGGTGGTGCCGAACCCGCCCCGCTTTTTCAGGGAATACGACGAAATCGAGTTCACGGCCAAGGTGGTGAACTTGAGCAAGGAGACACTGAACGGCGAGTACAAACTGGAATTGAAAAATGCACTGAACGGCGAAGAAGTCTTCCCGCTAAACGGCACGAACCCAGCAATGAACTTATTGCTTGCTCCGCAACGCCTCGTTGACCTCAAACCCGGCGAAAGCCGTCGCCTTGCTTGGCGTTTCAAGGTGCCGGATGTGGCGGATGTGCCCGTGATTGAGCATACGGTGATAGCAACGGCAGGGAATTTCAGCGACGCAGAAAGGAGCGCAGCGCCCGTTTTGAGCAACCGGATGCTGGTGACAGAGACGCTACCACTCCCAGTCCGTGGGGGCCAGACGAAGAATTTTGTGCTGAATTCTTTGAAAACGAACAACTCCACGACCCTGCGCCACCAAGGCATGACGCTGGAATTCACGCAGAACCCCGTATGGTACGCCGTGCAGGCGCTGCCCTACTTGATGGAGTACCCTTATGAGTGCAACGAGCAGGTTTTCAGCCGCTACTACGCCAACAGCTTGGCGACGAGCGTAGCCAATTCGCACCCGAAAATCAAGACGGTGTTTGACCGCTGGCGCAATTACGAGCCAGATGCACTCAAAAGCAATTTGAGCAAAAACCAAGAGCTGAAAACGGCTTTGCTCGAAGAAACGCCTTGGGTTCTCGCTGCGCAAAGCGAGGAGCAGCAAAAGCAGAACATTGCCCTGCTGTTTGATTTGAACCGCATGGCCTACGAGCAGGAGGCCGCCATCAAGAAACTGCAAGAGCGCCAACTGGGCAACGGCGGCTGGGGCTGGTTCCCCGGCGACCGGGACAATTGGTACATCACGCAGTACATCGTTGAGGGGCTTGGACATCTGCAACGCCTTGGCGTTCAGGATGTTACGAGCAATCCCACGACTGCGCAAATGGTTGAAACTGCCGTGCGCTACTGCGATGCCCGCATGGTGGAGGAGTACGAGGAACTGGAGCGCAGGGTGCGGAAAGGCGAGGCAAAATGGGAGGATGACCACCTCGGTTATATGGCTACGCACTACTTGTACATGCGGTCATTTTTCTTGGAAAACCAATCTGCACAAGCCAGCAAGAGCGGCAATTTCCAGACAAAGCAGGCTTTGAGTTTGGATGAAAAAGCCAAGAACGTCCACAATTACTACATTGGCCAAGCCGAAAAATATTGGCTGAACAAAGGCATGTATTCCGAAGGGATGCTGGCCTTGGCATTCGACAGGAGCGGCAAATCGGCTACAGCGCAGAAAATCGTGAAGTCGCTGAAAGAGCGCTCGCTGAACAACGATGAACTCGGCATGTACTGGAAATATCCGACGGGCTGGTGGTGGTACCAAGCGCCAATCGAGACCCAAGCCCTCTTGATTGAAGTGTTCAACGACGTGGCTGCTGACGCAAAATCGGTGGACGACCTCAAGGTTTGGCTGCTGAAAAACAAGCAAACCACCCACTGGAAAACGACAAAAGCCACCGCCGCCGCCGTTTATGCACTGCTCACTTCTGGCGACAATTGGCTGCTGGAAGACCAGCCCGTAGTCATCAATTTTGGGGACAAAAACGCACCAAACGCCGCCCAACGCAGCGCCGCCATTGCGCAAGCACAAAAAGGTGCCGAGGCTGGCACGGGCTATTTCAAGCACCGCTTCGATGGCCGGGACGTCACCAACGACATGGCCAACGTGACCGTCACCAACCCAAACAAAGTGGTGGCATGGGGTGCGCTCTACTGGCAGTATTTCGAGCAATTGGACAAAATCAAGACCTTCGAGGAGACGCCGCTGACCATCAAAAAACAGTTGTTTTTGGTGAAAAACAGCGACCGTGGCGAGGTGCTGACACCCATTGCGGAGCAACAAAAACTTAAAGTAGGTGACAAGGTAAAAGTCCGCATCGAACTGCGGGTGGACCGGGACATGGAGTATGTTCACATGAAGGACATGCGGGCCAGCAGCTTCGAGCCGATGAACGTGCTGAGCAGCTACAAATGGCAAGGCGGCCTTGGCTACTACGAAAGCACCCGTGATGCCGCAACGAACTTCTTTTTCTCGTGGCTGCCCAAGGGCACGCACGTCTTCGAGTACCCGCTACGGGTGACGTACAACGGCGATTTCTCGAACGGCATAACGACCATTCAGAGCATGTATGCGCCGGAGTTCACGAGCCATTCGGCGGGGATACGGGTGCAGGTGGAATGAAGGATGATAAATGATGAATGATGAATGGAGCGCCATCCGTTAGTGCGCTCCATTTTCATTTGGTTAGTAACCAATCGAAATTAGTTTAGATTTCGATTTCATTGCAATAGATTGAATTTCAAGCTGTTGCCTAATCGTACTTCTTTGTCATCCCCGAAGGGACCAAAATCGTAAATCTATTTAGAAACCTGATTTTTGAAAAAATACGGCTTGTCCAAAGCTGAAGAAGTCTTGAGATTGGGGTCTTTATTTCACTTTATTTTTTCACTTCGAAAAGGACCTTTTTATGAAAAAGACTTACATTCTTTCCTTGCTGCTTGGAATCACTGCTATCCTTCTGTCATCCTTCACCAATGCTGAGCGTAGTTTAAGGACGTTTTTGCTTTCTATTGTCAACGGCCCTTATCTGCCCGAAACGCCTTACAACTATGACATTCCATTCCCAAACTATTTGAAAAACCAGTATTTCTGGATTCAACAAAACGCCAATCCAATCAATACTTCCATCAACGACAAGCATGCGACACTCGGCAGGGTGCTGTTTTATGACAAGGCATTGTCAACCAACAATACAGTGGCCTGCGCCTCTTGCCACCAGCAGGAACATGGCTTTGCCGACAATAAGAAGGTCAGCATAGGCATCAATAATCACGTAACTACTCGTAATACTCCAAGCATCAATGATTTGTTTTGGCGAGTGGATTATGACCAAGCCGACATCCACCTATTTTGGGATGGAAGGGAAAAAGTCCTGGACGAAATGGTCATGTTGCCCATCGCCAACACGACCGAAATGGGAGGTGAAGTCCACCTACTGACCACGAAATTGAGTGGCATTGAATATTATCCTGCCTTGTTTGAGGATGCCTTCGGCAGCCCAGAAGTAACCAAGGAAGGGATAAAAACAGCTTTGGCCCAGTTCATCCGCTCCATGAACACTTTCGACTCCAAATACGACAAGGTGAAAAATGGCGAGGACAGTTTCACGGAAGCTGAAGCAAATGGTGAGGCCGTGTTTAATGCCCATTGCGACAACTGCCATCAAGCGCCCTTGTTCAGTGTGCTAGAACCAATTCTGAACGGGTTCCCCATCAACACCGATTTGGGAGTAGGGGCTATCACAGGCGATTCTACCGACAACGGCAAGTTCAAATCGCCCTCATTGCGGAACATAGCTCTCACTGCACCTTATATGCACAGTGGCAAGTTCACTTCCTTGGAGTCGGTCGTTGATTTTTACTCAGAGCATATTGAGTTTCCTGTGCCCATCTATTATGGCTCCGGCGGGCAGCCAATTTCAGGGGCATTCCATATCCCCAAAGAAGACCAAGCCGACATGATAGCCTTCTTGAACACCCTAACCAGCACCGACTTGGCAACCAATCCAAAATGGTCCGACCCGTTCCAATTTGTCAATTCGGCAGGGGCACCCAGTTTAGAGGAGCAAGTGGTTGTTTACCCAAACCCATTCAGCGACCAAGTCCATATAAAGTTAAGTACCCGTGAAAAATATGTTTTGACGCTGACCAACCTGCATGGCCATGTACTGCGCACCATCAAAACCAGCAACGGGATTGCCAATGTGGAACGGGGCGATTTGCCTGCTGGTATTTACTTGCTTGAAATACGAAAAAACGACCGTAAGGCAACCCACCGCATTGTAATTCAATAGGACATACCATTTTCCCATTTTATTAGAGAAGGCCAATTGGAATAGTACCAATTGGCCTCCTTTCATTACTGCTTCTCCAAAAAAAGTTCCTCCAAATGTTCATCGTTGTCATCCCTCAACTTGATAGACGAAACGGTCATTTCATCCAGCAACCAATCGCCGGTCATCTCGTCGAGGGCATCGGAGCCGGTGATGTTGATGGTCAGTTTGGAGCCACTGCTGCTTTTTGACCAAGTACCGTTGTAGGTACTGCTGCCTGCGGTAGCCACCAAGCTGCCTCCGCTTTGAAACTCGAACGAATAGCCGCTGAATTTGTAGGTCTCGTCCTTGTCCTTGTCCCAAAACCAAGTAACTTTCCAACTACCAGCGGGTGGGTTGCTACCGCTATTGTTGGAACTGCTTGGCGAGGCGTCATCGTCCAAATTGCCGCAGGCAGTAAACAGAAAACTAAATGTGAAGGCGAAAAAAATCAGTTTCTTCATGTTCTTTTTTTCTTCAAAATGAGGGGCTAACTACTGCCCATCAAAATCAAAACCTCCGAAGGGGGCATTTTGCCTGCGCAAACCGAATTTCTATGCACTGGACGGGAATCGGGTTCATTCAGCTTTACTATTACATTTTCCAATATTCTTTACCTTTGGCGCTCGCCAATTAAAAACACGAACTGGCCTGAAAGATGGTTTTGAACGCCGTGAAGCAAAATGCCCACCGTCAACCGTCCGCCGTAAGCCGTCAACCGAATAGAAATGGATTTCAAGAAGCTCGTACCGCACCTCATCGCCTTTGTCATACTGCTGATTGCAGCCTTTGTCCGTTTTTCACCTTCCGTCTTCGAAGGGAAATCGCTCCAGCAAGGCGATAACCTCCAAGCGATGGGCATGCAGGGCGAAAGCCGAAAGGTATATGACCAGACTGGGGAGTACCCGCTCTGGACGAATGCCGCCTTTTCTGGTATGCCGACCTACCAGATACTCTACCCTACCTCCAACCCCATGAAGTTCGTGCAAAAAGCATTCTTGCTTGGCAACGACATGGCACCGCCGCACACGGGTATTTTGCTGATGATGCTGGGTGTGTATTTCCTGCTCATCGTGATGAAGGTAGATTGGCGGTTGGCCATTTTTGGAGCCATCGGCTATGCGCTGGCGGCTAACCACATGGATTTGGTGCAGGCCGGGCACTCCACGAAAATCATTGCGGCAGCATACTGTGCCCCTATTCTTGCGGGACTTATAATTACCATGCGGGGAAAATACTGGCTCGGCGGCGGCCTCATGGCCCTGTTCACGGCCTTGCAACTTTATGCCAATCACGTCCAAATCACGTATTACCTCTTCTTTTCCTTGTTGATTTTTGGGGTAGTTTACCTGATTGATGCCGTTAAAAACGGGTGGCTGCCCCGGTTCGCTATGGCTGCTGCGGTAGCCATCATTGCCGTTTTGCTGGCAGCAGGTACCAATGCAAGCAGGTTGATGACCACCAAGGAATACGCCGAGGAAACCATTCGGGGCAAGTCGGAACTCGCCAAGAAGGAAAACAGTAGCGGTTCGGTCGCCTCGGAAGGTGATGGCCTATCGAAAACTTATGCTTTTGAATACAGCTATGGTGTGCTCGAATCATGGAACCTCCTCATCCCCAACTACATGGGCGGCAGCAGTTCTGAAAATTTCGCCAGTGACAACAGCAGCGCAACTATGGGTGCATTGCGGAGCATGAAAAGCTCCGAGGAAGCCATGCAGTTGGCGCAGCAATGCAGCCACTACTGGGGCGGACAGCCCTTTGTCGGCGGTGGGGTTTACATGGGCATCGTGTTCACTTTGCTGTTTTTCGTGGGCATGTTTTTGGTAAAAAAACCACTCCGCTGGTACGTGCTGGGCACCTTATTGCTTGGCCTGATGATAGCTTGGGGCAAGAACTTCCCCGCACTGAATTTTGTCCTTTTCGACCATTTCCCGATGTTTAACAAGTTCAGGGATACGAAGATGTTCCTCATCATCTGCAATATGCTCGTTGTGGCCTTTGGCGTCGTGGGCCTGCAAGCCTTATTGGACAAGGACACTAATGCCCAAGAAAAAAAGCGGGGCCTGCTCTTTGGAGGGGCTGTGACCGGTGGCTTGTTGCTCATTGCAGCATTGCTCAGTTTCACCTTGGACTTCCAGAAGCCTGGCGACGAACTGCCCGCAGCCTTGGCAAAAGCATTGGCGCAAGACCGCTCTGCCTTGCTACAAGCCGACCTACTCCGCTCCATCCTGTTTGCTGCCATTGCCTTTGGCTTGCTTTGGTTTTGGGTAAAAAAAGGGTTTTCCGCACTTGGGCTGGGCTTGGGGATTGGCATATTGGCCCTTATTGACGTTTTAGGTATCGGAGCCAGGATGCTCACTTCAGAGGATTATGTTGCGCAATCACAATTGAACGCCCTCAAAGCACCCACTGCCGCCGATGAGGAAATCTTCAAGGACAAGGACCTGCACTTTCGGGTGGCCGATTTCCGCAGGGGCTTGCCATTTAAAAATGCCTTCACGGGCTATCATCACAAGAGCATTGGAGGCTACCATGCTGCCAAGCTGATGCGCTTCCAAGAGTTGATCGAGCGATACCTAAACTTCCCCGACAAAAACCAGCAGATTTATGGGATGCTCAACACCAAGTATTTCATAAATAACCAGGACAAAGCACTGACCAACCCCAGTGCCTGCGGCAATGCCTGGTTCGTGAAGGAAATCAAGGTCGTGGCCGACGGGGATGCAGAAATTGCTGAACTGGCTACCATCAATCCAAAGGAACAAGCCGTGGTGCAGGAGTCGTTTGCGGCCTCCGTCAAGGGCTTCACGCCTTCCTTCGACAGCACGGCCACCATCCAGTTGACCCGCTACCACCCGGACAGTATGACTTATGCCTACAATGCTGCCACTGACCAGTTCGCTGTCTTCTCAGAGGTCTATTACCCGCCCTCAAAAGGCTGGGAAATGTACTTGGACGGCAAGAAAACGGATGATTTCATCAAGGCCAATTTCCTGTTGCGTGCCGCAAAACTGCCCGCAGGCAAGCACGAAGTGAAGATGGTTTTTACTCCGCAATCCTATAAAACGGGCGAGACAATTACCTTGATTGCTGGCTTACTCGTGCTGGGATTGGCCATTTGGGGTATCTTCTGGTTTGTGAGAAACTTCCAGTTACCGGATGCCAGCAACTTGCCAATAACGGAAGCAAGGGAAAAACCCGTAGCCACAAAAGTGCAGCGCACAGAACCAAAGAAGAAGAAGTAATTTTCACGTTAGGAGGTAACTTCGGAGTTTACCTCCACATCATAACCACCCTCCTCATTTCTGGGGGAACAGTCAAGGTTCATGGGTTGATATGCTGGCGTGAACCTCCAAGAACCATTGTATAGTACTTTCCTGCAAAAAACCTGTACCATCCTGCCCTTAAAGTATGCATCTTCCCTCACATTTTTAACTTTACACGGCAAACACCTCCCAAGTTAGGAAGCCTTCTCCTTAAAAGGCAAAAACATCACAAGACACTGATTAACAATAGTTTGCGAAGCAATCAACTCCGCCATGCGAGCATTTTTTTTCGGTATAATTTTTTTTGCAGGGCTACTGTTCCTTAGTGGCTGTGGTAATGATGCTTCGCAACAGAACGACTACGCCATTGTGTACTGGTCGAGCAACAATGGTGGCGAAATCGCCTTCTCAAAATGGGCGGTGGAACGTTGGAACCAAGCGCACCCCGACCGGCCCGTGAAGTACCAGCCGGTGCCAGAAGGGCAATCCAGCGAAGAAATCATCCTAGCGGCGGTGGTGGCCAAAACGACGCCCGACATCTATTCCAATATCTGGCAGGGGTTGGTGGAGTTCTACGCCAAGTCTGGCATCCTCGTGCCGCTTGACACCCTCGATGGCTTCATGGATTTCCTTCGGCAACGCTGTGACGAGGCGACCATCCGGGAGGTGACTTCCACAGACGGGCATATCTATCAAGTGCCGTGGAAAATCAACCCGTTCATGACCATCTACAACGTGCGGCTGCTGCACGAACTCGGCTTGGACTCCTTCCCAAGCACCTACCCCGAATATTTGGCAGCTGCCGAAAAATTCAAAAAAGACACGAACGGCGATGGTTACGTGGACCAGTGGTTTGGCAACACCTCCGTGAAGCTCGCATGGTACCAACGACTGTTCAATTTCTACCCACTTTACCTCGCCGCCTCTGGTGGCATGCCACTGGTGAAGGACAATCGGGCGAATTTCAACAACGAGCATGGGGTGGGAGTTTTCCGCTTTTTGCGCCAACTCTACCACCAAGATTATTTCTCAAAGCAAACCGAATCGGCGGCACAAGACCTGTTCATTGCCGAGAAATATGTGAGCAAATGGACAGGGCCTTGGGAAATCGAGTACCTCGAAAAGTTCAAGCGCCCCGGTTTCGAGTACAACTTTGCCCAGATGCCCGTTCCGAAAGGGTACACTGGCGCCCGCTATACCTATTGCGACCCCAAAAACATCGTGATTTTCAATACCTGCCGCAACCCGCAATTGGCTTGGGAGTTCATCAAGTCTTTGATTGACGAGGGTGGCGACCGCCAGTTCCTGCAATTGACCAAGCAACTTCCACGCCGGCAAGGATTGGACTCACTGCCCGCCTTTCAGGCTTTTTTCACTGAAAACCCCAAGATGCGGGCGTTTGCAGCGCAGGCTAAACATGTCAAAGGCTCCGACAATTGCGAGTCGCTCATCGAGGTGCTCGACATCCTCTCGCAGGAGTACGAAGCTTGTGTACTGTATGGAATGAAAACGCCCGAAGCAGCTGTCGCCGACGCCGAGCGGGCGGTGAACGTGCTATTACGAGCCAAAGAATGATGCGAAACTGGAAACCATACCTGCTGATAGCACCTTACCTCCTTCACTTGGCGCTGTTCGTGGCGTTCCCCGTGGTGTTTTCCATTGCGTTGACCTTCCATCGCTGGAACATCATCGCACCGATGGAATTCACGGGCTTGGACAATTATGCTCACCTTTTCCAAGACCGACTCTTCTGGAAAGCCATCTTGAACACCTTGCAGTTCCTGCTAATTCACATTCCTTTACAGGTCGTAGCGGCGCTGACACTGGCTTATCTATTGAACCAAAGCATCCGGGCAAAGGGCTTTTTCCGAGCGGCATTCTTCCTGCCTGTCGTGATTTCAGGGGTAGTCGTCACCATCATTTGGCAGCAGCTGTTCGGGCTGGATACAGGGCTGCTCAACCGGTTACTCGCCTCCCTTGGTTTCGGGCGGGTCGAGTGGTTGTCGAATCCCAGCATTGCCATCGTTTCCATCGCCATCATGGCGACTTGGAAAAATGTCGGGCTGTACGTCATCCTATTTCTTGTGGGGTTGCAGACGGTGCCGAGGACCTACTACGAGGCAGCAGAAGTGGAGGGTGCCAATAATTGGCAGCAGTTCCGTTACATCACCCTGCCCGCTATCAACCCCACGATTTTCATGGTGGTCATCCTCTCGACGATTGGTGGTTTCAGCCTCTTCATTGAGCCTTATATCATGACCGATGGCGGACCGCTCAACAGCACCCTGTCCGCCATGCTGTATATCTATAAACAGGCTTTCGGCTACTACCACATGGGCTACTCCGCCACCTTGGGGCTGTTCTTCGCCATGCTGATTATGGCAGTGGTGGCGCTGCAAAAAAGGTTTATTGAGCAGGAAGAATAAGGATTAATTGCGGATTGCGGAACTTGTCCCGACACTTCGGGATTGCGGAAACGCCTGCAAATACTGAGATTTAGAATTAATTAATTCAAATGAACGCTGCATAAAAAATCTAAAATCTTATATCGTCTATCTTAATTCTTAAATCAAAAAAAAATCAAAAATCAACCTTGTCAAAACCCATAAAATACATCCTCCTAACCCTCGCCGCCCTGTCCTTCCTGTACCCGTTTTACTGGATGATAGTGGCATCGCTGACGCCAGAGGCACATATCGGCGAGTTGGGTATTTTGCCGAAAGTGCTGACTTTCGACAACTACTCCCAGATGTTCGCCAAGATACCCATCGGGCGGTCGCTGCTCAATAGTGTGATGGTAGCGAGCTTGTCCACCTTGGGGGTGCTGGTGTTCGGGGCAATGACCGGCTACGCTTTGGCAAAACTGCGTTTTCGGGGCAGGAACGGGCTGTTTTTCGTCATCATTTTCACCATGACGCTGCCCTTCCAAATCACGCTCATCCCCAATTACATCCTTATGGTGAAATTCCAGTGGGTGGACACCATGGCGGCGCTCGTCGTGCCAGCCTTGAACAGTGCCTTTGCCATACTCATGTTCCGGCAAGCTTTCCAGAGCATCCCCAACGACCTCATGGACGCCGCCCGAATGGACGGTTGTGGGGAGTTGCGCATCTTGTTCCAAATCCTTTGCCCCAATATCTTGCCGACAATCATTACCGTCGGCATACTGACCTTCATGAACTCTTGGAACGACGTGCTCTGGCCCCTCATCGTCATCCGGGAGGAAAGCCTAATGACCATGCCGCAGGTCGTCACCCTCTTCGCTGTGGGCGGACGAGCCGAGGCGCAATTGGGTGTGAAACTAGCTGCTGCTGTCCTACTTGCGCTCCCTGTCATAGTAGCGTACGCTATTTTCCAGCGGCATTTTATCCAGAGCATGGCGTCTTCTGGTTTAAAATAAATAAAACGCCCAGCCACGGCGGTTTTCGTGGCTAATTATCCGACATGATTCCAGTAAAAAGAACAGATATTCGATTGAAGGCAGCCCCCAGGAAAGTAATTTTAAAGTTCCTGGACTTTGCAAACCCGTCCCGTTTTCAGCCCGTGATGGATGCAGTGCTGGGCATGGGCGAAGCCGCCGCTGAGTTGCAGTTGAAGGGCATTTTTGCCGAATTCGAGCATCGCCATTTTGACCTGCCCGCTGCTTTCATTGAAAACTATGAGCGGCTGGCATTTTATGTCCCAGTCAGCGATATTTCCCCCACCAAGAAAATGCTCATCGGGGCCTATTTTACCCATGAGTACAGCTTTCAGGCGGCGGCGCTGTTCAACCCCTCCATCGTGCTGCACCCCGACCAAACTGGCATTGTGCCCGGCCAACATCGCTTCGTACTTACCCTACGGGCAACGGGCGAGGGGCATATTTCCTCTATTTCCTTCCTAACGGGCATTTTGGGCGAAAATGGCGAGGTGACACTCGAAGCTTCCAGCCAAAGATTGACCACCGGCAAACGCCTGACGGACATGCATTTTGACAAGCATTTCCTCTTAGACCGCCTCCTCCTGGACGAGGAATACAAGGCACTGCTGGCAAGCTTGCTCCCGGAATCGTTCAACGAAAATCAGGTATTGGAACTCATCGCCGACCAGCCATCGCTCCGCGAGCAAATCCTCAAAATCTTCGACGAAAACTACGACCTGCGGTTTTCTACCTCGTCGCCAATTGATAGCCGGGTGCTGTTTCCGGCCTCCGGTGCCGAATCTAACGGCATGGAGGACGCCCGTTTCGTGCTGTTCGAGGAAGGTGATACCAAAACCTATCTCGCCACCTACACGGCCTACAACGGCAAGGTGATTTGCCCACAACTCATTGAAACACAGGATTTTCAGTACTTCAAAATCCGACCGCTCCACGGCGCAGCCGCCTCCGACAAGGGCATGGCCCTCTTCCCCCGGAAAATCAACGGCCAATACGCCATGATTGGGCGGCAAGGTGGCCGCAGCCTTTCCATCATGTACTCCGACGACCTATACTGCTGGAACGAATATCAGCCCTTGCAGCACCCACAGCGGGACTGGGAACTGCTCCAAATGGGCAATTGCGGCAGCCCCATCGAAACGCCGCAAGGCTGGCTGCTGCTCACCCACGCCGTCGGGGCCATGCGCAAATACGTGCTCAGCCTCACCCTCCTCGACCTGCACCAACCCGACCTCGTCGTCGCCAGCCTGGAGCAGCCGCTGCTCAGTCCCAACGAGGAGGAGCGGGAGGGCTATGTGCCCAACGTGCTCTACACCTGCGGCATGATGCTGCACGCTGGCCAGCTCGTTATTCCCTACGCCATGTCCGACAATGCCATCAGCTTCGCAACGGTGGAAGTGGCGGACGCCATGAAAGCACTTGTAAAACCATGAAAAACTGCGCCATCCATATCGCCATCGTCGCCATCCTGTTGGGCTGCGCTTCGCAAAAAATGCCGCCTGCCGTTGCTCCGCAATTGGTCAACACTGCCCACCTCGACCACCTTTACGAGGATATAACGGTCGGTGAAACGCGGATGGGTACGGTATGGATTTATTGCGAAGCACCTGATTATCTGCACGTTGGCGACGAGGACGAAGGCTTCACCTGCGTGGACGACGTGGCACGGGCACTGGTTTTTTACTGCCGCTTTTATCAGGAAAAACCATCGCCGGAGGTGCTACGGAAAATCAAATCGCTGACGGCATTCGTGCTGCACATGCGGGCGGAGAACGGCTTTTTCCACAATTTCATGCTGCCCGGCGGGCAAATAAACACGACGCACCAAAACAGCGTGGCGAGGTCGAGCTTCTGGACGTGGCGGGCCTTCTGGGCGCTGTCGGAACTGCTGTTGGTGGACGCTGAACCACTTGCCGACCTGAAAAACACAGTAAAACCTGTGCTCGACGAACTGGTGGGCAAGCTGCCAGCCCTTTGTCCCTACCCTGCCGACACCGCCCAATTCAGCGGCATTGCATTGCCGAAATGCCTTACCGAACTCGGCGCCGACCAAGCCAGCGTGATATTGCTCGGCTTGGGCAACCGCTACCAAGCCGCCCCTACCGATACGCTGAAAAACCTCATTCTAACCTTCGGCAACCTGCTCCTGCGTGACCAGTTTGGCGATGCGCAGACGCCGCCCCACCATGCTTTTTTGAGTTGGCAAAACTACTGGCATGCCTGGGGCAACACGCAGGCATATTCCCTGCTGCGGGCGGGGAATGTCCTCCAGCACCAGCCATTCATCGAGGCGGGGCTGAAAGAGGTGCGACATTTTTACCCCTATTTATTGAAAAAAGGCATCCTGCACGAGTTCAAGTTGGAGCAGGACAGCGGCAAATTAGCAATGCAGGACGAAAAGCCCTTCCCACAAATCGCCTACGACCTTAGCCCGATGATTTTGGCTGCCGCCGAGGCGCACCGCATTACAGGAGATAAGGCTTTTTTGGAAACGGCGACGCAGTTGGCATCCTGGTTTTCAGGGAACAACCCTGCTGTGCAAGCCATGTACGACCCCTCCATTGGACGCTGTTTCGATGGTATCGGCTCGGCAACGGAGGTGAACCGAAATGCTGGGGCAGAGTCCACCATTGAGGCGCTGTTGGCAATGCAGGCGTTACTTTTTTTACCTCCCGGAGAATAGAATGGCAGAAGGAATTTCGTTAAGGAACCGCATTTCTTGCGGAGAAAGTGGCTAACGTGGCTACTTCCAGGGCTTTCAGCCCAGCCTCCAAAGGTGCTACCAGTTGGTGCGCTGGGTTTGAAATTTTATCCAGCACATCTTGCAACGACGCTTGTACACAGTCCATATACACCTCCTGCTTTGACCTACCCAAGTCGAATAACCCGCTGACCATTTCATTTGCCTTGTATAAAATGCCCCCCGAACTCAATAGGCTTGGGTCCCGGTTCGCAGTACTCGTAAGGCCCCATCCCTTCGGTCGTGACTCGTCGGCTGCCTCTTCTATTGGAACTGCCCTGGTCAATTTAAAAAATGGGTTTTGCAGGAGGCTTGCTTTCGTCTCCTGATTCACAAGGGCAGTCAGTTCTCCCTGTAGGGGAATCCAACCGTTGAGTTCCAGGTCGGCAAGGTCGTAGGCAAGTTTGATTTTTGTTTTCTCGAAAAACCCTGGCCTTGAGAAGGCATGGTAATGGGTAGCTATCAAACCACCCTCGTAAAGTACGTTTGCCATAATCTGGTCTTCCTGGCGCTCGTTACGGTTGTGCTTTAATCCATTTACTGCCAATACTTTATTGGGTTGAAGAAAATGGACAAGGTCTATAAAATGGACAGCATGCTCCACCAAGATGCCTCCGGAGCGGGCGGTATCCCAAAACCAGTGTTCTAGGGGCAACTGCTCGTCTTGGGCATAGTTCTCGACAGCTACCCGACGAAGTTGCCCGAAAATTCCAGCTTGGGTCAGTTGCTGCAAGTATTGTAAAAGCGGGTTGAAACGCATGATAAAATCTGTGGCTGCGACCATCCTGGTCTTGTCCCGTGCCTCCATGATGCGGCGTGCATCGTCGGGCAGAAGGGCAAGCGGTTTTTCTATTAACACATTTTTACCAGCCTCCATGCAGGCTTTTGCCATCGTCTCGTGGGTCGAGGGTTCGGTGACAATGGCCACGAGGTCAATATTTTCCTGGCGTATCAAGTCACGCCAGTTGGCAAAGACGCTGATGCTTTCAAGGTTTTGCAGTTTGTCTGCATTCAGGTCTGCAATGGCTACGACCCGCACATTGTCCATTTGCCGCCAGGCATTGTGCAGGAATTTTCCGAAGCCGCCATAGCCGATTATGCCTACGTTGAAGGTTTTCATGTGATATTGACTTAGTTTTGAAACGATTGATTTTCCGTTACCAAGTTTCGAGCAATAACATAGTTCAATCTGGTACTTTTAAGCAAAAAACCTGTACTATTTTTCGGTTAGGGTGATGTTGTTAAGCCTCATTTTTATATTTACTGGATGAAAACTAAAGCAACGCAACCAAAAAGCTATATTGCCTGTGTTGTTTAACGAACCATAAATCAATGGCATCCATCCGATTTGAGCAAGTATCGAAACGCTTTGACAAGGTCACTGCCGTAGACAACGTGAGCTTCGAGGTAAACGAGGGCGAGTTCATGGTGCTGGTCGGCCCATCGGGCTGCGGTAAGTCCACACTGCTGCGCATGATAGCGGGCCTGGAGGAAATCAGCGAGGGCAAGCTATTTATTGATGGGAAAGTGGTGAACGACCTTCCGCCGAAAGACCGGGACATCGCCATCGTGTTCCAAAACTATGCCCTCTACCCACATATGACGGCTTATGAGAACCTCGCTTTTGGTTTGAAAATCAGGGGATTAAGTAAAACTGAAATCCATGAAAAAGTGATGGAAGCCGCTCGTGTACTCGAAATCGAACCGCTGCTGGAGCGGAAGCCCAAAGCCATGTCGGGTGGGCAGCGGCAGCGGGTGGCCATCGGACGTGCCATCGTGCGCAACCCCAAAGTCTTCCTTTTCGATGAGCCGCTGAGCAACCTCGATGCCAAGCTGCGGGGGCAAATGCGGCTCGAAATCGCCCGCCTTCACAAGCAGTTGAAAACCACGGTCGTCTATGTCACCCACGACCAAGTGGAAGCCATGACCCTCGGCGACCGCATTGCCGTGGTGAACAAGGGCAAAATCCAGCAGATTGCCACGCCGCAGCAGCTCTACGACCAACCTACCAACCGCTTCGTTGCGGGCTTCATCGGCTCACCGCCCATGAATTTTATCGAAGGTAAAATTGAGCAATCACAGGGCGGGCTTACATTCTCCGACCCTACGGGGCAACTCGTCGTGCCGCTACCTGACCACTCTGTCCCCAGCGCCCAAGCCGGGCAACCACTGTCCTTTGCCATCCGACCGGAGCACCTGCACACCCATCCTGCAAAAGGCGAGCAGCACTACGCCGCCTTCACCGCCCAAGTGCAGTTGGTGGAGCGGCTCGGCCACGAAAGCTTCGCCTTTGCAAGTCTTGGCGGGCAGCAGGTGGTGGCGAGGTTGGCGCCGGAGGAAAATGTGACTGTTGGGGAAAGGGTTCAGTTGTTAGCGGAATTGACGAAGGGGCAGTTTTTTGAATAGAATTAGGTGTACTATTTAGGTGGGTGTACCCCAAAAGGAGTTACGGCTTTGCGGTAGGCGACCAATTTAGGGCGATTGAGTTGAAGTTCATCCACAGTAACTCTCCCTATGGCACTGATGCCAATTATTAAAGTCAAATCTTCACTCCATGCAAAATGCTCGTTCCAGTCAAGTAACCGTGGGTTGAAGATAGGTATCCAAGTGCCAGAAGCAACATCAATAACACTTGATTTATTGGATTTCAGCCTATTGCATAGAAAGCAGGCATAAGCGAGGTTGTCCAAAATGTCGCTGCCGCCAAGTGGTTCGGGGATGATGTGGTCAACTGTGAAATAATTGGGGGAAAAAGTGTCCATGCTCTTGCAATACTCGCAACAATGTCCGGCTCTTGCAGCCACTTGCAGGCGGGTATCTGGCAGGCTCGAAAACTTAGGCATTGGGGGCAGGGCTGTTGAGATTGAATTGTGATGCAAGCACGTCAACGCCTATTTGCCGAATAGCAGCCAAGGCTGCAAGGGATTTTACGCGTTCTACGTAATGGCTTTCGTACTCAGCAGCCAGCGCAAGTGACTCCGTCTCCTCCTCCATGTTCAATTGCCCATTTTCCAGTTTCCAATCCAAGAATTGAAGCCGTTCCCATTTGTCTGTAGGGAATTTTTGGTTGATTTTATCAATCAGGCTTGCCTCTTGGGCAGGCAGTATCTTCTGCCCCTTGCGTTTAGCCCGCAACAGGGATAGCTCCCTAAAAAGCTGCTCAAACGCCCCCATGTCCAATTTGGCTGCGTTTGCCACTAAATCTGAAATAGTCATGTGAATTCTATTTAGTCCTTTTACAAAGATGGGCAGATTTTGGGAATAGTGGCAAAAATAGTTGGGGCTTTTGAAATAATGGCAAGGTTGTAAGGGAGGACAGAAAAGGTTGTTTGCGGAGGTGGGAGGGGGAGGTTTTTTTAGACCATCTCACCTCAACAACCCCTCCAACACCCCCTCAATCGAAAGCGTCGCCCCGCAAATCACCTCGTCGGAAGCGCCGTAGTATAGGGTCAGTTCATCGCCATTGACGACGTGGCCGTTGGTGAAAACCACGTTGCCAAAGAATCCCTTCAGTTCATAATCGGCAAGGGGTTCGAGCAAGGGGTCGTGGGAGCGGGCTAAGACCTTGGAAGGGTCGTTCAGGTCGAGGAGGATGGCACCGAGGCAGTAGCGGTCGTGGTGGTCGGCGCCGTGATAGACTTCAAGCCAGCCAGCAGGGGTGCGGATGGGGGCTGCTCCGGCGCCCACACGGGCACTGTCCCACCAGTGCGCTCGGGTGTGCAGGATGCAGTTGTGCATCCCCCAGTGCAGGAGGTCGTTGGAGGAGGAGACCCAGATAAAATTGCCGCCCAGCCCGATGCCGGAGGGGCGGTGCAGGCAGTAGTATTTCCCGCCGATTTTTTCCTCGAAGAGGGCGCAATCCTTGTTGGTGGGGGCAAAATCATGCCTTTGCGGGTAAAGTTCCGCCAGTCGGTCGTCTGCATCAGCCCAACGCCGACGCCGTTCTCGGATACCTGCGTGTAGGTCAGGTGATAGACCCCTTCAATCAGGCTCACCCGGCAGTCTTCGATGCCGAAGGTTTCGAGCGCTCCTTTCCCGAAGATTTTGGTGGGAAAATCGGTAGGTTCGGTGAAATGTACGCCGTCTTCGCTGCACACGAGCCGCAGGTGCGAGTAGGTGGAGAGGTAGTTCATGCCATTGTAGCCCACGATTCGGGGGTCGTTGAGGCGTAGGTTAGGGTCTTTCTGGTCAAACTCCAGCACCCGCATCGAGCCGTCATCCCGCATGATGGGGAACGACACCTTTCCCGCCAATTGCACGGGGCGCTCAGCCACCCGCAGCAGCAGCCAGGTCTTGCCCTCGAAGCGGAAAACGCCGGGGTTCAACACACATTCCACGACCCAGCCGGGGTGGCTGGGCTGGATGTCCATCGTTGTCAGGATTGGATTTTTTTCAAAACGCTTGACCATGGCAAGTAAGTCCCACACGAGACGCCACAACGACAAGACGAGTTTAGTTGCCGTCGTGCCGTTGTGGCGTTGTGTAAGCTAAAGCATTACTGCTTGTTGAATTTCAAGGAACCAAGATTCTTGCCGCCCATCACGAAGTTGAGCGAATAAAGCCCCGTGGCATAACCGCCCACGTTCAACGTGAACTGCCCGGTAGCCACGTCGCCCTGACCGAGTCGGAGGGCATTCACCTGCCTGCCTTCGGCGTCGAAGACCCGCACCAGCAGGGCTTCGTTCTGTGGCAAATGGTGCTTCACTGTCAGCATTTCAGTGGTTGGGTTCGGGAAGACCTGCTCGATATAGGCATCAACGAGGCTTGGCTCTTCCGTGCCAGTGATTGAGCCTGATTGGTAAAGCGTGGCAGCCTCGTCGGCAGTGAGCGCACGGTTGTAAATCTTCACGTTGTCCAAAGCCCCAGGGAAGTATTGGCCGCCCTCGATGGGGTTGCCGCCAAATGCCAGTGGCCGTGCCGTGGTGTTCAGCTTGCCAAGGGCGGGTTTCGTGTTCGCCACAGCGCCATCTTTGTAAATGATGTCGTTCGTGCCGTCATGTACGAAAGTCACATAAGACCATGTGCCTAGGACCAATTCGTTGCCATCGCCCGTGTCCATGTCGGAAATGAAGTTAGGGAACTGGGTATTGTTGCTGTTCGTCGTCCAAACCGGCTTGCGGTGCTGCGGCAATGAAATCTTCCAGCGCTGGTCCCAGTGGCCGAAGTCCATCACATAAGCCTCGGCGTCCTGCGTATTCACATTGTCCATCCGAATCCAGAAGCTGACGGTCGAGTAGTCAGAAAGCAGTTGCACGGCATTGGGTGCCAGTACGCTGTCCTGTTGACCATCGAACTTGATGGCTTGCCCACCGCCGCTTGGGTGGGTCACGGTTTCAAACACCGGGTTGCCGCCGATGACGCCGTGGTTGGCGTAGGGCGTGGCATCGTTGGCATTGCCGTCGAACGGATAGTGCGCCACCAAGCCCGGTTCGCCGGTGTTGAGGGGCTGGGTGGTTTCGAGGGTGATTTCCGCCTTGTCAGACTCGTTGCCAGCAAGGTCGAAGGCAGCCACCTCGAAGCTGTACGCCGTTTCGGGGTCAAGCCCGGCCACGAGCACATTCAGGGTATTTGCCGAAAGGCTGTCATAGTAAACACCGTCCACCCAGACGATATAGCCAGCTACTTGGGTGTCGTCGGTGGAGGCGTCCCAACTCAGCAGCACAGAATTGAAGCTCGGCTGGCCTTGTAAGTTATCAGGCACGCTTGGTGGCGTGGTGTCTGGTGTCTGGTCTGGGCCAGTGGTGACACGCAGAGAGGTCGGCAGCGACTCATTGCCCTCGGCATCCACGGCGGTCACGGCGAAAAGGAATTCGGTGAGCGGCGTCAATGCAGCGAAGTACATGGAAGTCTCGGTAGTAGAAGCCACCAAATCGCCATCCATCCAAACATTGTAGGCAACTACGCCAATATTGTCCGTGGCGGGTAGCCAGGAGAGGTCAACGTTGTTGAACTCGACCGTTGCAGAAAGGTTGAGCGGGGAGCAGGGCGCTTCGGTGTCGGAGCTGGCAGGTGCCTGCGACTGGGCGTCGTAGAGCGCTGCGATTTCAGCTGCACTGAGTGCCACGTTATAAACCTGCACCTCATCAAGGCTACCATCGAACCAGTTGCCGCCGTCAATCGGGTTGTAGCCGATGCCGAGCGGGTGGGTGGTATTGTCCAATGCGCCCACCACGTCTTTTTCCGCCACTTGGCTTCCGTTGAAATAGATGCGGTCTTTTGTTCCATCGTGCACCATGACCACGTGCGTCCAGGTATTGAGTGCCAGTTCGTTGCCGTTGCCGGAGTCCATGTCGGAAATGCCGTTGGCGTGGTTGGTCGTCCAGACGGGTTTGCCGTGGCTCGGCAGCGAGATTTTCCAGCGCTCCTGCCAGCCGCCGAACGAAAGGAGGAACACTTCGCCGTTGCCGGGGAGGCTGTTGGGGTTCACCCAAAAGCTGACGGTGGTGTTGGACGAATTGAGCTGTGGGGAATTGGAGGCTGTCACTCCAGTAAAGCCGTCAAATGAAGCAGCCTTATTGGCTTTGCCAAAGCGGTCTTTACCATATACAGCGTAATCTGCGTTGTTGTGGTAGTCCGTTTCATCCAGGCTATTTCCACTAAAAGCATAATGCGCAACGAGGTTGCCAGCAACGGTCGGGGTTGCATTTTGCGCAGCATACAAGGCAGCAATATCGGTTGCGCTGAGCGCCACGTTGTAAATATGCAAGTCGTCCAATGCGCCATCGAAGAAGCCAGCAGCATCTATCGGGTCGAAGCCGATGCCGAACGGATACTTCGTCTTGTCCAAAGCGCCGGGAGCGTTCTTTTCGTTCACCTGAACGCCGTTGAAATAGATAATGTCCTTCGTTCCATCGTGAACCATGACCACATGCGTCCAAGTATTCAGGGCGAGCGGTGTGCCGGAGTCCATGTCGCTGCAGCAAGCGCCGCCGGAGTGGGTGGTGAAAACGGGCTTGCCGTGGCTCGGTAGCGAGATTTTCCAGCGTTCCTGCCAGCCGCCGTTGGAGAGGATGAACACCTCGCCGCTGCCGGGGAAGCTGTTGGGCTTCACCCAAAAGCTGATGGTCGTGTTGTCGGATTGCAGCGCAGCGGAGTTTTCGGCGACGGCAAATCCCTCCATCGCATTGCCGCCCCAGCCGTGGCGGTTGGCAACCGGCACACCAGCCACGAAAGCATCGTTGTGCAACTGCGTTTCGTCCGTGCCCGTGCCATTGAGTTTGTACTCAGCAACAAGCGTCGTAGCCGTGCCGGGGAAGGTGGACGCTTGGGCGTATTTCGTTGCAACGTCGGTAGCCGAAAGGGCGTAGTCGTAGATTTCTACTTCGTCAAGATTGCCGTCGAACCAGCCGCCGCCGTCAATCGGGTTGTAGCCGATGCCGAGCGGGTGCGTGGTCGGATCCAGCGCCCCGGTCACGTTCTTTTCGTTGACTTGCACCCCGTTGAAATAGATAATGTCCTTGGTGCCATTATGAACCATGACTACATGCGTCCAGGTGTTTAGGGCGAGCGGTGTTTCGGAGTCCATGTCGCTGCAGCAAGCGCCGCCGGAGTGGGTGGTGAAAACAGGCTTGCCGTGGTTCGGCATCGAAATTTTCCAACGCTCCTGCCAGCCTCCATGCGAGAGGATATACACCTCGCCGCTTGCGGGGAAGCTGTTGGGTTTCACCCAAAAACTGATGGTCGTGTTGGCGGAATTGAGGTAGGCGCTGTTGGAAGCTGTTACCTCTGCACTAGTACCGTCAAAGTGGTAGCTGCTGTTGCCATAGCCAAAACGGTCGGTCGTGGGGTAAGCATTTTTCACGGCAGCATGGTTGCCGAAGCCGGAGTCGTCCTCGCCACTGCCGTCGAATTCATAGCTCGCTACCACGTTGTTCGGGGCAGCGGGCGGTGTGTTTTGCAGGGCGTACAATGCGGCAATCTGAAAGGAAGAAAGCGCCGCATCCACGATTGCCACCTCGTCGAGGGCACCGTGGAACCAGCCGTTTTGGTCAATAGGATTCCAACCGATGCCAAAGGGCTGTGTGGTGTTGTCGAGCGCACCGGTCACGTTCTTTTCGTTCACTTGGACGCCGTTGAAGTATATGCGGTCCTTTGAACCATCGTGAACCATGGTCACGTGGGTCCAGGTGTTCAGCGGCAAAGGCGTACCAGAGTCCATGTCGCTGCAACATGCGCCGCCGGAGTGGGTGGTGAAAACGGGCTTGCCGTGGTTCGGCAACGAGATTTTCCAGCGCTCCTGCCAACCGCCGTGCGAGAGGATATAGACCTCGCCCTGGGCAGGGAACGACGATGGGTTAATCCAAAAACCGATGGTCACGTTGCCGGAATTGAGCTGAGCGCCGTTCGGGGCGGTCGCCGAGCCTTGTACGCCATCAAAGTACATGGCGCTGTTTGCCCAGCCGAAGCGGTCTGTGGTCAGGCTTGCGCCGTTGACGGATGCGTGGTTGGCAAAACTGGAGCCGTCCTTTGCACTGCCCGTGAAGCTGTAAAGCGCAACGGGCGTCTGCGCCTGTAAGCTAACTGCCATCAACAAGCAGCCGACCAAGCGCCAAAATGGTGGTAAATGCTGTTTCATTGTATTACGATTTTGATTAAAAACTGGTTGCGGTTATGTTATCCTCTGTCTTGATGGAGGATAGTGTAAATCATTGTTTTCCAATTCCTAAAACTCCGAAGGAGTTGAATGTGAATGGCCCCGGATGCAATCCGGGAATGTGGTAACGCATGGTCAAAACCCCAACGGGGTTGAATGTCACGGGCGTTTTTGTTCAACCCCGTTGGGTTGTTCCCGCTCGTTCATTTTACCTTGGATTTCATCCGGGGCTATTCACGTTCAACCCCTTCGGGGTTTTATGACTCAACTTATTCGTAAACCTCGCCTACCGAATAGGCAGCCCTTCGAGGCTATTCACATAAAGCCCTTCGGGCTTGTTCACAGCATTAGCAAACATGGATTTTATTTCAAAAAACGCTGTGCGAAAATGCCCTCCTTGCTTTGTCCAATCACCATATAAACCCCTGACTGCCAACTGCTTATGTTTAGTGCCCCCTCATTACTTTGCTCCCAAACCAACCGCCCCGTCAGGTCGAAAACCCGCAGCTTTTCCAGTGGTATGGGCGAGACGACCTGCACCCAATCGCCCGCCGGGTTCGGGTAAAGCAGCAGGTTTTTTCCTTCGGTAAAAAAGGCTTCCCCAACCGTCGTCGCATCTTGCTCGAAGAGCACAGCCACCTCTTCCGGTACGAGGGCATGGTCGAAGATTTTCACCTCGTCAATCGTCCCCTTGAAATTGAAACCCGTCTCGCCGGGCAGCATTTGCCCCATCAAAAAAGGCGTTGTGGTCGTGCGGATTGCGCCGCTCAGGTTGCGGTAGCTGTGCAGTTCTCCATTGAGGTAAATCGCCATGGAGCCATCGCCATAAGTGGCTGCGATGTGGTAGAAACTGTCCATTTGCAAGGCAAAAAGCCCGTCCAAATCGCCAATGGAGGCGAGGGTGTTCACCGTCCAGCGCAGCCGCTTGTCTGGGGTGATGGATAGCTTCCAACGGTTCTGCCAACTCCCATGCGAGAGCAGGAATGTCTCCTTTTCTGGCAAGGCTGCGGGTTTGAACCAGCAACTGACCGTGATGCCATCCTGAAAATTGAGCAGCGGGCTATTGGCGACCGAGATGTGCTGGTTTCCACCGTTGAAATAATAGGCGCTCAACGCATTGCCAAACACATCGGCGGTGGGGATGGCGCCAAACGCCTGACCGTGGAGGTTGTTGCCGCTCACGTCGTTGGCATTGCCACTGAACGGGTAGTCGGCGATGATGTCCCCTGCGGTTGGGGTGAAGGTTTTCACCAAAATGGTCGTCTCCTTTTGTGCGGATAATCCCTGGTCGTCGGTGGCTGTCACGGTGATTTCATAGATGCCCTCCTGTGTCGGCGCCGACCATTGCACCGAAGCGCCCGTACCCGTGATGCTGCCGCCCGTTGCTGACCATTGGTAGGTAAGCGGGTCGAGGTCGGGGTCTGAGGCAAGGCAAGTGAGTTGCACGGCGCCGCTGGGGACAGCGTATGGCGCATCTTTCTGTAAATCAATGATTTGTGGCGCTTCGTTTATTTCCAGCACCACTTCGATTTCAAGGCTGGCAGTGTCGGCGTTGCCCTGCGGGTCGTTCACGATGCACTGGATTTGCACCATGCCGGGCACGGCGGGGGCGGTGAAATTGACCTGTGCGCCCGTGCCGGAAACCGAGCCGCCCGTACTGCTCCATTGGTAGTTGAATTGGTCGGAATCGGCGTCACCCACGGTAGCGAATATTGGCGTCGTTTCACCCACCTCTAGCGGGGCGTCGGCAGCAGCCAGCGCCTTGAAGCGGGGCGACCAGGTGAACGGTTGGGCGGCTTGCTGGAAGTCCACCACTACGCCGTTTACCAGCATTTTGTTTTTGTCAAAACTGACGACGCCACCTGTCGGACAGACTGTGAGCAAAATGGCTTGGTCGGCAGGGATGGTCAGGTAAACATTGCCGCTCACCCCTTGCTGGATGAACTGCCCTGAAAGTGCCTCGTAAAGGTCGGAAGGGGCGCTCCCAGCATCGAACTGTACTGTCTTTGGTGTCGCGTAGGAGTTATAAAAAAGGTAGGTTGGATAAGTCTCCCCGTTGTAAAAATCCGTCGCCAATACGTTGATTTTCAATATTTTGTCAATGCCCGTCTTCTCGACCAACGCACCGAGGTAGCCAATGCTGGAACTGCCGTAAAGGGCAAGGTTGGTGGCTGCCCAGCCGCCGTTCACGGCATCACCTGTGGCGAAGGGCGATAACCCCTGATACACCTCCCTCAGCGCTTCATAGCCCACGGCGTGTTGCGGGTCGTTGGCGTTTGACCAGGCTTCGCCGTCCTGTAAATTGGCTGGCAGGTATTCACTGTAAAACAGGCGGGTGGCGTTTGCCATGTTCAGCACCCATTTGCCGATGGCACGGGCAAAGCGCTTGTCGTAACGCACCATTGGCACGAGGGCAGCTGCCTGTTGCATACCGTTCATCTGGAAAGCGTAATCGTTTCCGGCATCGTTCGCCTCACCCACCAGCCCTGATGCGTCCATGCCGCCCCAGTTGCCGACGATGGTGCCCCAATTGCGAAGCTCACCCTTCTCGAACGACCAATTGACCATTTTTTCCACATCGTAATCAGTGCCCAGTTCAGCGTTCATACGGGATGCTGTGAGGGTTCCGTAGGGCAATTGCAGCTCGTAGGAAGGGTTGTTCGTCCAGCCGTCGAGGAATTCCAGCGACCATTCCGCTGCCTTTAGGTATTCGGCATTGCCCGTTGTTTTCCAGGCATTGTAAAGTATGTAGGCAAAAGCACCCGCAGCCTCCGGTTCACGTACGCCGTTGGCGTTCGGCTCCATCGTCTTGAATTTCCAGGCTCGGTAGTTCATGTAGGCGGGTTGCCAAGGAGCTTCGTAGCCGCCCATTGCCCGCACCGCCTCGGAAAAGCGGTCGGCGATGGTCGTGAACTGCCAGTCCGACTCGCCGCCGAGGTCGGGGTGGAGGTCGTACAACTGGTAGAAATAAACGTTGGGCATCATGTCGTACCACCAGTCCTGCCCGCTGCTCGCCCCGGCATTGTTGAGGTAGAGGTTCTCGCCGTTGGCTTTGTTGAAAAAATCCTGCGACATCAGCAGCCAGTCCTTGCCGAACTGGTCGCCCTTGTCAATGCCGACCAGCGAAGCTCCCACCAATGAGGGCATCACATTGATGGCTTCGTTGCCGAAGGGCGAATCCGTGCCCACGTAAGTATGCAGCCGAAAGCTCTGGTTCTGGGGGTAGTTCACCCCGGCAGGGTTAATGCCGACGAGCGGCAGGTACTGCCCCGTCAAGGTCTGGTCATAGACGAAGGCATCGAAGTTGAGGGCAGCCGTTTTCCAGTTCCGCATGTCATAGGGTGCGGGCTGGTCGGGCATCATTTCCACCCGTGGCACGGCGATTTGGTTGGGCTGCGCCCACGCCGTTTGACCGAGGAAAACAAGGGCAAGAAAGATTGTATTTCGCTGCATGATGCCTGAAATTGGGTGGGGTTGTTTCAGGCAAATATCAGCATTGGGTGGTTGGGATTATGGTATTATAAAGCGGATTAGCAGTACGATTAGGAATGAAAAATTATTCATTCGAAAAGAATATTCATGTCAAACCATTTGTCCACAATACCAAGGCTGTGCTCGTTCGTTTTTAGCCCAAAACTGGCAATTACGTTCAGGAAAACTTGTTTACGGGTTTTTGAAACTTCTTTGAAAACCCGGACTTTTTCCCTTAAATCAGCTGCATCTTTGGCATCGAGCGACAAGGCTGCATTGTAAAATTTCAATTCAAACAGGTTGACCACTTGGTCTTTTCGGTCAATCAAAAGGTCAACTTGAATGCCAGGTTCATCTTTAGTTCCCTTTGAATAAAAGGCGCTTGCCTCGGAGTAAATCCCAGCAATGCCCAATGCCTGTTTAATTTGGGGAATATGTTTAAGGCAGATACTTTCAAACGCATAGCCGCTCCATGCCCTATAGTGTTGCGTTTGGCTTAGGTGGTGCCATACATCGTTGCCTTGATTTCGATTGCTCTCGATGAAATTCAAGTAGAAAAGGGAATACTCATCCGTCAGCCTGTAAACGATGTCCCGCTTCTTTTTACCAAATGGGTAGTAACTGGTAATGAACCCTGATTGTTCTAATTCTTCGAGGTAGCGGGTAGTTGTGCCGCCATCTGACAGTTTTGTTTGTTGAATGATTGCACTTCTGGTCAAGCCAACATGATTGTTTGCCAATGCCCTTATGATATTGATATGATTTTCAGCATGCTCAAAGAGGGCTGGGTAGAGTTTCAGGAATTCGTCCCTTAGAAAGCCATTGGTTGAAAAACACAATCGTTCAATATTCTGTACGGCGCTATGACCGGGCTGTACTTCCTTCAGGTAATGGGGCACACCTCCCATTGCCATATATAGTTGCAGGATGTGGTAGCGGTCTAAATTGATATTTCGGCTTCTGAGAAAGGCTTCTGTTTCGGCAAGTGTAAATGGCTGAAGCTGAATGTTTTGTGTGATACGGTTGTGTAGCCCGCCACGGTTATGAACCACTTTTTGAATCATCCAAGAGGCAGCAGAGCCACATATCACTACTACATAATTTCTTCGGGAAGCCCAGGTATTCCAAAAATTGCCAAAAGCCTCCAAAAAGCCAGACTTTCTACTGTCAAGCCAAGAAAGTTCATCAAAAAACAGCACCCTTTTCTGAGGGGATGGTGGAAGCTTGTCCAAGAGTCTTCCAAATACATGAAACGCTGTCAGCCAGTCTTCCGGTGGATGAGAAGGGGCATTTTCCCCAAATGAGGTTTGAAGCAGTAGGAAGAAATTCTTCAATTGCTTTTTGGTATTGGCATTTTGTAGCCCTGCCAATTCAAAGACGATATATGGGGCATATACCGACCTTACAAGGTAAGTCTTTCCGACCCTTCTTCGACCTACGACAGCAACTAATTCTGCCTCTTTTGAAGCAAACGCCCTTTGGAGGACTTCGATTTCTGACTTTCGGCCAATAAGTTCATTTTCCATAAAAAAAATGCGATAAGTAGCGGTAAGTCCGCAAAAATACCCACTTACCGCTACTTATCGTATTTTTTTGAGAAAAAATTTACTTTCATGCGGAGATTAGGCGACTTATTCTCCGCAGATATTGAAGATAATAATTTCAATACCCCCCATTCTGCACCAACGCCGGGTTCAAATCCAACTCCGTTTGCGGCAGCGGGAACACCTCGTGCTTTCCTGCCTCAAAGCCCGGCAGCACATCGGCGGCGATGCCCCAGCGAACGAGGTCGAAGAAGCGGTGCAATTCAAAGCCCAGCTCCACTTGGCGCTCGTGGCGGATGGCTTGTCGCATCTCCGTTTGGTCCGTAGTGCTGATGGTTGGGAGGGCGGTCACGGGGTCGTCCGCCTGGGCACGGGCACGGGCACGTACCAGCTCCAGCGGGGCTTGCGCATCGGTGGTGCGACCGAGTTCGTTCAGTGCTTCGGCTTCCCAAAGCAGGACCTCGGCGTAGCGGATGGCGGTATAGTTGATGTCGCCGTCGCTGGCTTGGGTGACGGATGAGGTGTCCTGCAAAAACTTGCGGGGGCTGTACTTGGTGGAGGAAAACGAGTTCTTGTAAATCGCCCCGAAATACTCCTCGTCCTTGCTGGCAACGGTGAACTTGCGGCGGGGGTCGCCCGGTTCGAAGGCGTTCACGTACTCCTCCGTCACCTCAGCGAAGCCGTAGCCTTGCAGCTTTTTCGAAAGCCACCATTGGTGTAGGAAATTGCCTACGCCCAGTTCGAGATTGGCATGTTGGATTTCCCAGACGCTCTCGGAGTTGTTCTGGGTCTCTTTCCTGAAATTGTCCTGGTAATCGGGCATGAGGTTATAAACGCCGAGCGCCTTTACCTTGCCCACGTACTCCACCACTTTTTCCCAGTTTTTTTCATATAAAAATGCCTTGGCGGCAAGGGCGTAGGCTGCCCCCTTCGTCGCCCTTCCAGCCTGCGAGGGTGGGTAGCTCGTCGGCAACAACTGTGCTGCCTGTTCGCAATCGCCCTCGATTTGGGCGAAAATTTGCGCTTTCGGGGTGCGTGGCACTTTCAACTGGTCGGGAGGCGCCACGGTAGTGAACAAAGGCACATCGCCAAAGACCTGCACCAACAGGAAATAGTAGTACGAGCGCAGGAAGAGCGCCTCGCCCGTGATTTGGTTGCGGCGCTGCTCGTCCATTTCCACCTTCGGCAGGTTGTCGAGCACGAGGTTGCATTGGGTGATGCCATCGAATTGCAGCTTCCAAAAAGTATTGAATTCATCCGTGCGGGGCGTGTAAGTGAAGGCGTCCATTTCCACCAGTCCGGGGCGGGAGCCATCACCGCCCGTGATGGCGGCATCGGCAGTGATTTCGGCGAAGCCCCAATAAAAATTGCCGTTGTTGTTGTTGAACAACAGGGAACTATAAGCGGCGTTCATCGCCTGCTCGGCATCTTCTTCCGATTGGAAATACGACCCCGCATCGAGGGTTGAAATCGGCTCCTTGTCGAGGATGCCCTGACAGGAGGTGAGGGCTAAGGCGCTGAGGATGAGGAAGTTAGTAAGGTATTTCATGCTGAAAGCTTTGTCGTTCAATGGTGTGATTTGGGATTTTTTCGGATATAAGATATAAGATAGACGATATAAGATTTTAGATTTTGCTCCACGTTGCGAAGCGATATTATAAATCAAAAATCCCCCAATCGCCCATCAAATCTTATATCTGAAATCGTCTATCTGAAATTAGGGGCGTTAAGAAAAAATCCTTACGCAGGTTTTTTGACGCAGAAAGACGCAGATGATTATGATTTTTTATGTTTTTCTGGTTTTTGCTACGCAAAAACAAAGCATAATCAATCATAAAAAATCATAAAAATCTGCGTCGAAAAATTTTCTTAACACCCCTAATCTGAAATCTGAAATCAAATTTCAATTCTCTCAAGCTGAGCTCCATTTTCCTAAAACCCGACCTGCACCCCCACAATCCACGTCCTCGGCGAAGGCACCGTGCCCCAGTCAATGCCCACGCTGAGGTCGGAGGACAAGCCCAAGCCACGGGTGTCGTTGCTGTTCGCCTGGATTTCGGGGTCGAGGCCCGGGTACTTTGTCCAGGTATAGGCGTTTTGGGCGGTAACATAAAGGCGCAGGCTTGAAATGCCTTCCCAACGCACCAAATCCTTGAAATTGTACCCAAGTGTGAGGTTGCGAATGCGCAGGTACGAGCCGTCCTCCAGGAAGCGGGTAGAGGCACGGCGGTTGCCGTTGCGGTCGTCCACGCTCACGATGGGGATGTCTGTGCCAGTGTTTTCGGGCGTCCAGCGGTTGAGGAGGTCCTGGTAAGCATTGAAGCCCCGAAGCTGCGTTTCATAGGCAAAATTGCCGAAGAGGAAATATACATCGTTGCCCTGTACGCCTTGGAGCAGCGTCGAAAAATCGAGGTTGCCCCAAGTGAAGCCCGCAGAAATGCCGTAGGTGAAATCGGGAAAGGGGTCGCCGACGTGCGCCCTGTCCTTGTCGTCAATCTTGCCGTCGTCGTTCAGGTCGGCGAACTTCACGTCGCCGGGGCGGGTGTACTGCGTCTGGAACGGGCTGGCGTCAATCTCCGCTTGCGATTGGAAAAGCCCCTCCATTTCATACAAATAAAACGAGCCGACCGTATAGCCCGGTTCGGTGCGGGTCAGCGCCCCGTCCGACAAGCCAAAGCCGCCGAGGATGGGTTCGCTGTCGGCAATAGACACCACCTCGTTGCGGATGGTGGTGATATTGCCGCCGAGGGTGTAGTTGAATTTTCCTGCCTTATTTCGGAACAAAATGCCCAGTTCCAAGCCCTCGTTCTGCACCGATGCGGCATTGACGAAAGGTGGACGAGCCGAGCCACCCGCCTGCGGCACGGGCACCCGCACGAGGATGTCGTCGGTGCGCTTGCGGAACAGGTCGGCGGTGATGGTTAAGCGGTCTTTCAGGAAACTAGCGTCCATACCGAGGTTAGTCTGCGTACTGGTCTCCCATTTCACGTTGCTGTTTCCCGTTTCGAGGATGCTGGCGCCCGTGGCAATTTGGTCGCCGAAAACATAGACATAATCGCCCGTGCTGACCAGTGAGCTGTACGGATAAATCCCGATTTCCTGGTTGCCCAATCGCCCCCAACTGCCCCGCAGTTTCAAGCTGGAAATGAAGTTGATATTATGGAAAAAACGCTCGTTCGACAGGTTCCAGGCTGCCGAAAAGGAAGGAAAAGTGCCCCATCGGTTGTTTTTCCCGAAGCGGCTGGAACCGTCACGGCGCACGGCGGCGCCCACTACGTATCGGCTTTTGTAGGAATAACTTAACTGCCCGAACCACGACAGCAGCGCCCATTCCGTGGCAATGCCAGATACGCCGAGGTTGTCGAGTTCGACGGGGTCGCTGGCATCAATATAACGGAAAAGCGGGTCGGTGCGGCGGAAGTTGTTCGCCGATGCGCCGAGGTAGTCGGTGTGGTTCTGGATAGCTTCCATGCCTGCCAGCGCCGATATGCGGTGCCCGCCGAAGCTGCGCTGGAAATCGAGCGTATTGTTCCAAACCAGCGTTTGGTCAAAGACCCTGCCCTCGTTGAGCGAAGTGGGGTCGTAAATGGCTTGGCTCAGGCGTTTTTTGAAGAGTTTTTCCCGTTGGAACTGGAAGTCGCCGCCGATGGTGCTGCGCAATTTCAGCCCGTCGAGCAGGGTCAGTTCTGCAAAGACGTTGCCGAACATGCGGTAGCGTTTCTGTGTCCAGTCGGTGTTTTCGACGAAAACCAATGGGTTGGGGTTCCCGTCACCGAAGAGGGTTGGGTCACCAAGCTCAGCACTGACGTTGACGTAGCTGCCATCGGGGTAACGGATGGGAAACACAGGCGCTGCGATGAGCGCGTAGCGGATGCCACTGAGTTCGTTGCCCGCCCCAAAGCCGTCGCCGGAGCCGTTGATGACCTGGCGGTCGGTGTGCGAAAAGACAAGGTTATTGCCCACCCGGAAGCGCTTGCTGCCGATTTCGCCGTTGAAACGGAGCTGGTATTTATCGAAACCTTGCCCCTTGAAAATGCCGTCTTGCGTGAAATACTCCCCGGAAAGGTAGTAGCTGCTGCTCTCCCCACCGCCTGTTGCCGAAAGCGAGTAGCGCTGGATTTGCGCCGGGTCGAAGAGTAGGTCGAGCCAGTCGTTGTCGGGCAAGCTATCGAGGATGGCGGGGTCGTAGGTCGGCAACTGGTTGGCCGGGTTGCGGTTCACGTTGGCGTTGGTGATGCCCTCGTTACGGAGCAGCAGGTATTCCTCGGCGTTGAGGAGTTCGGGCAGGTTGACGGGGTTTTGGATGCCAGTGTAGGCTTCGAAATTGAAGGTAGGCTTGCCCGATTTTCCTTTTTTGGAGGTTATCAAAACGACGCCGTTGGCGGCACGTGCGCCGTAGATGGCGGCGGCGGCAGCGTCCTTCAACACCTCGATGCTTTCGATGTCGCTCATGGCAAACATGTTCAAGCCCCCGGTCGTCGGTATGCCGTCAATGACATAAAGCGGGTTGTTGTTGCCCAAAGTGCCCGCTCCCCGTATGCGCACGGCTATGTCGTCGCCAGGCGAGCCGGTGACCTGCGTGACGGAAACGCCCGCCGCTTGGCCTTGTAGCGCCTGGTCAATGCCAACGACCACCAATTTGCCGATGTCCTTAGACTTAATCGAGCTGATGGACGAGGCAACATCGCTGCGTATTTCCCGCTTGTAGCCCGTTACGACGACCTCCTGCATCAGCTTCGACTCCGGCTGTAGCACGACGGCAATGCTTGTCCTGCCCTGCACGGGCACTTCCTGCCGCTCGAAGCCGATGAAGCTGAATTCCAGCACTGCCTCCGAACCGGCGACTTCGAGCCGGAAGCTGCCGTCCACCTCGATGGTAGTGCCGTTGTCCGTGCCTTTTTCGAGTACGGTAGCGCCAATCAGCGGCAGGTTGTCTTCGCCGGAAATGACCGTTCCGCTAACGGTAAAACCTTGTGCATCAATATTTTGCGAAGCAAGGAAGAACAACAGGAAGGTGAGTAATGTCAGACGCATGGCAGGTGGTGGTTTTATTCAATTTGGCAAATGTCATACATAGTGGTTTGTATTCATGGTATTATTAAGTGAAAGAGATGTACTTTCGTGAGCATGAACATCTTCCGTGAAATCACCCCCCTCAAGCAGCAGGACATCTTCGTCGTGCTCGACTCGGTCAGCAATGGCTTCGACTACCCGCTGCACAACCACCCGGAGTACGAGCTGAACCTCGTGGCGGGCATCTCAGGCACCCGCATCGTTGGTGACTCGACGGAGCGCTACAACGACTATGACTTAGCGTTGTTAGGGCCTTACCTCTACCATAAATGGGACGGCGACCGGGCCTTACAGGAAAGTGGGCAACCATACCGGGTCATCACCATTCAGTTTTCAATGGACTTGTTCAGTGGGCAAATGTTCCAACGGGAACGTTTTATTAAAATCCGGCAACTGCTGAAGGATGCCAGCCGGGGCATCAAGTTTCATGGAAAAACCTTTGAAGAAGCCATGCGGCTAATGGTGAGTCTTACAAAAGAGAAAGGATTTACCAATATTATTGAGTTTTTCCAGTTGCTCGACCTGCTTTCCAACGCTACCGAGGCGACGCCATTAGCGAGCGAGGCGTTCTCACCGAAGGCGCTACGCTCGGAGAGCAACCGCATCCAAGTGGCCTATGCCTATATTCTGAAACACTACACCGACCCCAACCTGAAAATCGCCGACGTGGCGTCACAGGTGAACATGAGCGAGTCGGCGTTCAGCCATTTTTTCCACAAATACGCCTTCCGTAGCTTCACGCAGTTCCTGGTTGACCTGAGGGTGGGCACCGCTTGCAAGCTCCTGCTGGATACAGATGACACGGTGGCACAAATTTGTACGAAATCAGGCTTTAACAACCTCGCCAATTTCAACCGACTGTTCAAAAAGTACCGCTCCTGCACCCCGGTGGACTACAGACGCCGCTACCTCGAAAAGAACGATTTTGATTGGACAAAACAGGTAACACCGTGGCAGTTTTTGCCTTCAAAAATGGATGGGCAGGGCGTGGTGGAGCCAATGGCGTATTCGACGAAGTTGCTGCATTGTTAAGGAACCAAAAAGATTTCGGTAACGACCCTCCCCTTCAAATCATTGATTTCCAATAGATAACTGCCCTTGGGAAAGCCAGACAAGTCCAGCCTTTGAGAAGCGTCTCCAGCAGGATGCCAAGCAGGCCAATATTTTAGCCGTTGCCCAGTCATGGATTTTATGGTGAAAATAACTTCGCCTGCAACTGGGTTTACCCAATCAACTTGTGTGAAACTACTGGAAGGGTTCGGGGCTATTTGGAGGTGGGGCCTTGCATGAAAGGCTTCTAAGGAAGGTGTCATGGTTTTCACTTCAAAATCGGTCACCATCGGCAAATGGTCAGCAGCCATCACGGTGTTATCGGATTCCAAACCGTAAAAATCCAAACGTTCTGCCGTCATGATGGCGGTGTTCAGGACAAATGCCTTTTTCACGTCCATTACGCTGTTCGATACAAAGTGGAAATCCAACCGTGAAGGTGGGTACAGGCTTCCCGCCTCCAGCCAAGTATGCGCCATTCGTTGGTCTGCCTGCAATGCCACCACATCGAGTAAGTCGGTGCCGTCCCAGTCCAAGGGGGCATCGTTGCCGAAGACATTGTTGTTCACGATGTCGCCCGTGACCAATGTGGTGTATTGTTGGCGCCAACCCACCAGGTTCATATCGCCGGAAAGCACGAAGGGTGTTCCTTCGGGCAGTTCAATATCGCCGCCTGGCGACTTGGCATCTAGGATGAAATTGGCGAAAGCATCCGCCTCCAACTGGCGCTCTGCGTTGGCGGAACAACAGCGCAAGTGGCCGTTCACCACCAAAAAATCCTTGCTGTACTGTCCGTTGGGCAGGTCAATCAAGGAGGCTTGAAGTCGGTGGTCGGGGTAAAAGGCCCAGTTTTCAAGGATGGGCCAGCGGCTGACGGTGATATTGCCATCCACCAATTTCACCGATTTCCAGCTTTGAAAATTGCCAAGCGGTAGGGCCTCGTTCATGAAGCTGGCGGCTTGTTGGGCGGTCATGTCCCAGCACTCGTTGAAGGTAATAATGTCTGGCTGGAGAACGCTCAAGACGTTTTTGAAGTGAGGCCTCCTGTCGAAGTCAAGCAGGCCATCGAACAAGGTGTTCCAAGTGAGGAGGCGGATTTGACTTGGGCTAAGTTTCTGCAAATCAATGGGGTGAAACACTTCAACGGCCTCATTGTCGAACACATAGCTAAAGGTTTGTCCTTGGTTGGGCATCTTGTCGTAAGCACCATTCCTGAAGTAGATTTTGATGGAATTGCTGGTGAATAATTGGGCTACGCCATTTGGCATGGCATCCCTTGCTATGGCCATTTCAAAGACCTCGTTGCTGAAATTGGGCAGATGGTGGAAGCCCACGTCTTCCAACCCAATGCTCGTGGACGAATTCCCGAAATAGACTCGCCCCTCCAAATCGCCGAACCGCAGTTCCAATTCCGCACCGATACCATTAGAGGATAGCCCGGTCAGGTTGTTGTTGTCGCCGTCAATGAAAAGGGTGAGGTCGTTGTTGTCGGTTAAGACAACCTGTTCGTCAATTTCAAAGCGGATAAAAAGGTATTTCTCGTCGTTAGTGACCGAAAAACTCAACAGGTCGAGACCCGACACATCGCCTACTACATCCTCGAATTGAATGGCTTCGGAAGTCCAATCTTCGTATCTGCCATCAATGGCAATGGGGAGTGCCTGTGCTCCCAACGTATTGCTCTCTAAAAAGAAAAAAAGCCCAAGAGCAATGATTGCCAAGGGCTTATGCAAATATTTCATGACAATTTTTTGGTTCTTGTAGGCTCAATGTGAATAATGTGCGGCCAATTTTAGAGGCAACTTTGATTTACCTCTTAAATTTACACTGTCGAACTGCCCAAACCTGCTACCCGTTTCCCTTGCGGTAATCCGCCAGAAACTGCTCCAGCCCCAAGTCAGTCAGCGGGTGCTTGAACATGCCCATGATGGCGCTCAATGGGCAGGTGCAAACATCGGCACCAGCTTTTGCTGCCTGCACGATGTGCAGGGAACTGCGGATACTTGCCGCCAAAATCTGCGTTTCAAAGCCTTGAATGGCATAAATCTTCGCCATTTCCTTGATCAGCGAAATGCCGTCCCAGTTTGAGTCGTCAATGCGGCCTACGAACGGTGAGACATAGGTAGCCCCAGCCTTTGCCGCCAAAATGGCCTGTGCCGAAGAGAACACCAAGGTGCAGTTGGTGGCAATGTCGTTATCGTAAAAATGGCGGATGGCCTTCACGCCATCCTTCGTCATGGGCACTTTCACGACGATGTTTTCTGCCAAGCTGGCCAAGTGGGTACCCTCTTTGACCATGCCCGCAAAATCAGTGGCATTTACCTCGGCACTTACATCACCTTCCACGATTTCGCAGATTTTCTGGTAATGCTTTTCGATATTGGCCTGGCCCGTGATGCCTTCCTTGGCCATCAGGCTGGGATTGGTGGTTACCCCGTCGAGGATGCCGAGTTCGCTGGCCTCTTTGATATGGTCTAGGTTGGCAGTGTCAATAAAAAATCTCATGGTTGGATTGTTGATTGCTGGATAGTTTGATTGTTGAATTGTTTAGACATCAGCATTGCCTATTATTCAATTGCGGTGCAAAAGTAGGATTTGAAAATTGAACCACGGGCCTAACAGTTCAACAATCAAACATTTAGGCAGTTGTTTCAATTTTTCACGAGCACCTCATCCAAGTTCAGCACAGCATTAGCTACTACTACCAGCGAAGCCATTTCAGGTGTCACCTGCATGGTCTCCTCCCCACAGATTTTCTCCATTTTGTCTTTTTGCTTCGCAAAATCAGTGAGCGAGCGCAGGTACAATCCTTCCAAAACTTTGGTCTTGGCGGCATCCGCATGTCGGCCTGTGGCTAATTGGTAGGCAAATGAAACTTGCTTTGTCACCGACTTTTTCTCCTTTTCAAAAATGCGGTTGGCGAAATAACGGGCAGCAGCGATATAAGCCTCGTCGTTGAGGGTCACGAGTGCTTGCAATGGTGTGTTGGTGCGCACACGACGAGCCGTGCAGACTTCCCTTGCCGTTCCATCGAAAGTAAGCATGGCTGGGTAAGGGCCAGTCCGTTTCAAGAAAGTGTAAATCGCCCGGCGGTAGCGCTCATCGCCTTCGGCTAGTTTCCAGTCGTCGCCGTTCCAAGGGCTTTTCCAGACCCCGGCAGGTTGGTGGGGCATCACGCTGGGACCGTACATTTTTTTGCTCAAAACGCCTGCGATGCTGAGGGCTTGGTCACGCACCTGTTCAGCGGAAAGGCGAACCCTTGGGCCACGGGCAAAGTATCGGTTGTAAGGGTCGGTTTCAATTGCAATTGGGCTTGCCGCTGAGTTTTGTCGGTAGGTGGCCGACATCACCAAGGTTTTCAGCAGTTGCTTCATGCTCCATTCATAATCGTGCATGAACTGGTAAGAAAGCCAATCCAACAGTTCAGGATGCGTAGGAGGGATGCCTTGCGAACCTAAGTCCTCCAGGGTCTCCGCCAAGCCATAGCCAAAAAGCTGCTCCCAAAGGCGGTTTACCATCGTGCGGGACGTGACCGGTTGTTCGGGCGAGGTCATCCATTGGGCAAGGCCAAGGCGGTTGGTGGGAGCGTCCTTTGGCATCGGGGAGAGTGCTTTGGGGGTTCCAGCCTGCACTTCCTTGTCTTTTACCAGCCAGTTGCCCCGTTCAAAGACCTGCGTTTTGCGCTTCATCTCTGGCACGTTTTCTACCATAATGGGCGTGGTTTCGGTTGTTGCTTTCAGCAAATGTTCGAAATCTGCCTTCAGCGCTGGCTCATCCCCAAAACCCGGCTCGGCAAAGTGGAACCAATCGAACTGGTTGCCAGCCATTTGCGGCTTCAAGTTGGGGTTTTCATAGTAAAACCAAAGGTCGTGCGTGCCAGATTTCATGGGAAAATCCAATTTGTGCAGCTCAAAGCCGTTGTCCTTCGTCTTAGGTAACATTATTGAAAAAAGCAACTCACCTTTCGGATTGTCCAATCGCACCGTCCACCGCCCGCCCGGCTCCCAACCTTGAAAACGGAACCAAAGCCTTCCTTTACCCTCCAAGTTCACCTTCGGTAACCGTGCTTGTCCGTATTGCCGCAAACCCAGCCATTTGGTATCGTACAAGGCCGCATTTTTGAAACTGTCCGTTTCCAAGGAGTAATAAACTGGCTGCCAGGTTTTCAAAAAGCGATAGATTTCAATGGCCTTTTTTGGTGACACCTGCACCTTTGCCCGTTCGGTCAAGGCAAGCAATTTCAAGCTGTCCGCTGTGGAGAAATGCCGCAGCTTTGGATATTCTTCTTCGGTATCAGCGTCACGGCTGTTGTTGAAAAAAGCCATGAATTGGTAGTATTCATCGTGCCGAATGGGGTCATAAGGGTGGTCGTGGCACTGCACACAGGAGAAGGAAGTCCCCATCAGCGCCTCCCAGGTTGTGTTCACCCGGTCAATGACCGCTGCCGTTCGGAACTCCTCGTTGTCTGTACCGCCCTCGTCATTGGTCATGGTGTTGCGATGGAAAGCCGTTGCAACGAATTGATTGTCAGTCGGTAAGCCATCAGGGCCCAGCAAATCACCAGCAAGTTGTTCCGTCAAAAACTGGTCGTAAGGCATATCGGCATTGAACGCCCGTGTGAGCCAATCCCGGTACCGCCAAATCTGCCGTCGGTCGTCCCGTTCGTAGCCCTTGGTGTCCGCATAGCGGGCGAGGTCGAGCCAAAGTGCCGTCCATCGTTCGCCGTATTGTGGAAGCGAAAGCAGGCTGTCCACCAAATTTTCATAGGCCTTAGGCGAATCGTCGTTCAAGAATTTTATGGCCAAAGTCTCAGGCGCAGGTAGTCCAATCAGGTCGAGGCTGGCCCGCCGGAGCAAGGTCGCCTTGTCAGCTTCCGGCGATGGTGAAAGGCCTTTTTCACGCATTTTTTCAAGCACAAATGCGTCCACCTCGTTGCTCCCCCACCCTGTTTTGCCAGCCGAAGAAAGCAACCTACCATTGCCGGGAACCTCTGGTTCTTGTATGGATCGAAATGCCCAATGGGTATCCCATTTTGCCCCTTCCTTCACCCATTGTGTCAAAATAGCAATTTCAGCCTTGGTCAATGATGCTTCTTGGTATGGCATGCGCTCTTCGGGGTCGTCCAAGGTCAAGCGGCGGATGAATTCACTCTGTCCAGGATGACCAGGCACAATAGCAGGCTTGCCTGACTCCGTAACGGCCAGCGCATCCTCTCGGGTGAGCAGGCTGAACCCTGCCTTCCGCCTTACCCCACCGTGGCAGGATAGGCAATGCTTGTTGAGGATGGGCTTTACTTCGGTATTATAGTCCACCCCTGCCTTTTTCCCAACAGCATATCTATAAAGAACAAAGGCAAGCGAGGTTGCAACCGCTAACCAAACAAGATTTTTTCGTTGAAAAAGATTGGCCATGATGCTATCGGGTTTTGCCTCGCAAGGTAAGTATGATTTCGGATTTTGGAACTCGGAATGCGGATTTAAGCACTGGAACAACAACAAGTTAGGTAGTTAATTTACAAATGGCGAGATATTTGCAAAAAGCTCAATTGTCTTAAACATTTATAATCCTATGATATAGTAGCCCCCCACCTCTTCGGATCGATGGGGGGTTGTTTTTTTAAGGAGTAGCGACATTTGAATGGGTCGTGGTTTGATTTTAGATTGACGATAGACACTATTGATTTCAGATTTGGAGCGTCTTCAAATTTTGATTATCAGCTCACATAAAAAAGCCCGGTTGCAGCGTGCAACCGGGGCTTCTTTTTATAGTTAAAACGATGCTTACCCTTGCTTGAGCTTCCGCATGGCAGCTGTCAGTTTCGGTACTACCTCGAACAGGTCGCCAACAACGCCGTAGTCTGCTGCTTTGAAGAATGGCGCCTCTGGGTCTTTGTTGATGACCACTATGACCTTGGATTGGTTGACGCCCGCCAAGTGCTGGATGGCACCTGAAATGCCTATGGCAATATAGAGGTTAGGACGAATCGCAACGCCTGTTTGTCCAACATGTTCGTGGTGTGGCCGCCAATCGGCATCGGCCACTGGACGGCTGCAAGCAGTAGTTGCACCCATGACCTGGGCCAGTTCCTCGACGATGCCCCAGTTCTCAGGGCCTTTCATGCCACGGCCTGCAGAAACAACCGTGGTGGCTTCAGGTAGTGGGACAATGCCATCTTCCCGTTTCACACTAAGCACTTTGACCTTGCTGGTGGGTGCTGCGATTTCCAAGGTTTCAATGGCGACTTCATTGCCATCAGCCTTTAGCGGAATTTCGTTGCCACCCAAGGAAATGAGCTTTATGGGTGAGCTAATTTCATAGGTCGCAATGGCTTTGCCAGAATAAACGCCCTTCGTTACCTTGAACCCACCGCCTGAAACATCGGGCAGCGATTTTGCGCCAGGAACAGAACCAGCGTTCAAGCGGGCAGCTAAGCGGCCCAGCAACGATTTGCCAGTGGAAGTATGCGATAACACCACTACCAAGGCACCCAGTTTTTCTGTTGCTTGCGCAATGGCCGAGGCATAGACTTGGCTATCGAAATTGCCGAAGGCAGTACCTTGGACATTGAACACCTTGCTGGCACCATAAATACCCAATTGCCCAGGGTTTTGCACATTGCCCAATGTCAATGCAACACATTGGCTGCCAAGCAATTGTGCCGTCGCTGCGCCATAAGTCACGGCCTCGAATGCCGCTTTTTTGAGTTGGCCATTGGTGGCCTCTGCGAAAACGATTACCATTTCGGATTTCGGATTTCGGATTGCGGATTGCGGATTGGTCTCCAAGCCAATTTGCAAACCCGTATCCATTATTTTCAACCATGAGCGCAGATGCTGAATCGTGAACCTTGGATTTTGGTCAATCCTCAATCCCCAATCCCTTATCCGCCATCAAATAACTTTTGCTTCTTCGTGGAGCAACCGTACAAGTTCCTCCATGTCATCTGGACTTACGAGCTTCACGCCCGTTTTTTCCTTTGGCATGGTGTAGGCAACTGGAACTGCGAGGTCAGGAAAAGCGACTGCGGGAACCACAGCAAATGGCTTGCTCTTGGCCTTCATAATGCCCATCATGTTCGGTATGCGCTGCTCCGCCATGCCCTTTGCGGCACTTAGGACAAATGGCCCGCTTACTTCCAATGTTTCCACACCGCCTTCAATATCCCGTTCAACGGTTGCGGTGGCACCATTCACATCGAGCTTGCTGGCATAGGAAATGAATGGCAGATCCAAGAACTCGGCGACCATTGCGCCTACTTCGGAGCCATTGTAGTCAATGCTCTCCTTGCCACAGAAAACGATATCGTAGTCCTGCGATTTGGCATGTTCAGCGATTTGCTTGGCAATGAAAAGGGCACTTTTCGGCTCGGCATCCACCCTGACGGCATCCGTTGCCCCAATGGCGAGGCCCTTTCGGATGGTCTGGTCGTTGTCGGCCCCGCCCACGTTGATGAGCGTAACCGTACCGCCGTTTTTCTCCATCAATTCACAGGCCCGAACGAGGGCGTACCACTCATCGTAAGGGTTCATTATGAAGGTAATGCCGGCATCATTGAACTTTGTGCCATCGGCTGTAAAAGAGATTTTTGAAGTGGTGTCAGGAGTTTTGCTGACGCAAACAAGCAGTTTCATTCTTGACTATTGGTAAATACTTTACTTGAGATGTTTTGTGCGGAAATTTTCATTTTCCCATAAAAACACCCTGGTTCCCTCCCCAGCACTGCGGTGAATGAACATTGTCGAAAAGGGCCGCAAATATATCCATTTAATGCTGAACGGGTAATTTGGTTGCGAAAATTCGCTGATTTTTGCAAAAGTTATGGCATTCAGACTAAAGCCACCATCCTGTCGTTTATGCAATTCGTTAGGAATACCCGTCACCTTATTTTTGGAACAAAACTGCGTTCATGAAAAATATCCTGTCCATTCTTTGCTTCGCAATTTTCGCATTCAACGTTTTTGGCCAAAAAGCCGGAAAAATAGATGCAACGAGCTTTACCCAATTGAAAGATTACGAAGACACGCTGGGACTTTGTGGCTTCCTCGTCATCAACGATTCTTTGCCAGAGGAGCGGTTTGCGAGCTGCAGGAAGCTAATTACCACCCTCAAACAGGCGTTAAAGGTTCCAAATTCCTTTAACTACCCCTTTGATCAAGTAAAGTCCGTTTCCATCCAATACCCTGCCGACAGCACCTTCCGAATTTTCACTTGGCAGCTCTATGTGGACGTTGACGACTACCGCTACTATGGGGCCATCCAGATGAACACGGCTGAACTGCAACTTTTCCCTTTGATTGACCGCTCTGCGGAGGTACAGTCGGAAGAATACGACATCCTAAAACCTGAAAACTGGTACGGTGCGCTTTATTACAACACCAAACCCTTCGACACGCCAGAAGGCAGGAAGTACCTGTTGTTCGGCTACGATGGCTAGTTTTTTTTGACAAACGAAAATTGGTGGATGTGCTGAGTTTCAAAGAAGGTAAGCCTGTTTTCGGTGCTCCGGTGTTTGTGCAAAAAGACTCTCTCGGAACCGAGTTAGCTGTCCGCAACCGACTCCTGTTTGAATATTCTGCGGAGGCAAGTTTTAAAATGAATTTCGACGAGGCTTATGGCCTCATAATTTATGATCACCTTATCATGATGGCCGGAAGCGCTGGCCAAGGCCCGACGATGGTGCCCGATGGCACTTACGAAGGCTATCAACTGAAAAAAGGCCAATGGGAATGGGTCGAAAAATATTGGACGCAGACGATGGACGATGCGCCAAGGCCAGAACCAGTCCTCGACAACCGCAAGGGACAGGATGTTTTTGGCAAGCAAAAAAAGAAAAAAAAGAAAAGCTGAGTTGGCCGCCAGTCCAAACCACCGCTATTGCTTTGTGACGAGCAACTTCCCGTTTGCCAAGGCCTGCCCTTGCATGGCCAATCGCCAAAAATAAAAGCCTTGTGGCACGCCACCCAGGTTTGTTTGGGCCACTTGTTGCCTTGCTGGCAAAACCACCCTCCGCACCTCCCGCCCGAACGGGTCGTAGAGCGACCAAGTGGCCGGGTGGGGCAATGGCTCGACAAGCTCCAACGTGACCGCCGTGCTTGCGGGATTGGGGTAAACCAACAAATCCATCCGTTCCTTCAATGCCTGCCCGGTGCCCACTAAGAACGTTGTGCAGCTCACATCGTTGCTACTGTCCACGTCAATGCCGTTGTTGGGGAACGACGAAATAACGCAGATGTCGAATGCCTCGCCCGACGGCTGCTCGTCGAAGGCGAATTTCAGCCCCGTCCAAGCAAAGGTGCGGCTCTCGCCTGGCGCCAATGGCGGACTTAGGTTGCTGAACCCCTTGCTGGCGGCA
>JADKBS010000023.1 GCA_016714985.1 Saprospiraceae bacterium
TTCCTAATTTTGTAAAAAAACTGCATGTTCATCTACAAAAACATCATCACCATTGAGCCGGGCAAACGTTCCGGCAAGCCTTGTATCCGCAATATGCGCATAGCAGTGGAAGACATCCTCCGCTATCTTGCTTCGGGCATGTCCATTGAAGAAATCTTGGAAGATTTTCCAGAACTCACCCGGCAGGACATACTTGTTTCATTGGAGTTTTCCGCAAACCGCCAACAACGCATCGCAGTTGCAGCATAAACTGAGGCCAAGCTGATGAAAATCCTCGTTGACCAAAATATCTCCTATCGGCTGGTTCCCCGGATTCTTGAAGTATTTCCAGGCGCTGCGCATGTCAAAGACTTTGGGCTTGTTGACCACAACGACTTTCTGATTTTCCAATATGCTCGGAAACACCAATTCACAGCCATTCTTACCCTTGACGAAGATTTCTACAATATTCAATTGGAGCATGGCGCCCCGCCCAAAATCATTTGGATGCGCATGGGCAATTGTTCTACTGCGGCTCTCGCCACTGCTCTACTCGACAACGCAGCGATAATTCATGACTTTCTGTTAAATGATGGAATTGACTGTTTGGAGTTGTTCTGAATGGAAATTAATCCTGCTGGAAATAGATGTGAATACGATGACGCCGGTGGAGTGTTTGATACGGTTGAATGCGTAAAAGCGCGTGGCCTTGTCGTTACACGGTCTGCAGTGCGTGTTATGTTCAAGAAGTAAACCCAGTGTTCTGCATACATCACCTTTATGCTTCCTCCCCTTCATATACCCGCAGCCTATTCCTAAGGGCCGATAATTCAGTTTGAAGGCCATCAATTTTTTCCAACAGGTGCAGGACGGAATCAATACCGGCCAAGTTGATGTCCAGTTCGTGGTACAGCCTTATCATTTTTTCAAGGTCGCTTATCTTGTCATGGTGCAGGAAATGGGATGCTTCAATGGTATTGATTTCAATCAACCCGTATTCGTGCAGGCTGTTGATGAAGGACATTTCGATATTGTAGTGCAAGCACAATTGCTGGACTGGCACATAATTTTCGGTACTCATATTGGCCTGAGTTTAGATAATTCAGCGAATAGTTCTTTTTCCTTTTCGGTCAGGTTGGTGGGGATTTTCAATTGGAAGGTGAGGTACAAATCCCCAAACTCTCCTTCCTGTTTATAAACTGGAAACCCCTTTCCTTTTAGCTTTACCTTGGTTCCGCTTTGGGTTTCCGGCTTGATTTTGAGCTTGACTTTTCCATCAAATGTATCCACCATTATTTCACCGCCCAACAGGGCCAGGTAAAGGTCCAAGTCCACGGTAGCATAGAGGTTGTCTCCGTCTAGCTTGAACTTCGTATTGTTTTCGATGGAAAAACTGAGGATTAAATCACCGTTCGGGCCGCCATTGACGCCCTCGCCGCCTTGCCCTTTTATTCGGATGACCTGCCCATCTTGGACGCCCGCCGGAATGGTGAGCCGGATGTTCTTGCCGTTCACGGTCAGGGTGCGCTTGTGCGTGGTGTAAACATCTTTCAGGTCGAGTCGTAGTTCGGCCTGGTAGTCTTGCCCCCTAAATTTCACCTGTTGGCGGCTGCCCCTGCCCGCACTGCCACCGAACATTTGCTCAAAGAAGTCGGAATAGTCGCTATCTGCAAAACCACCGGATGCGTCTTGCTGGTAGCTGCGCTGCTGTCGTTGCTGCTGTTGGTTGGCTTGCTCAAACGCTTCTGCATGTTGCCAGTCCTTGCCGTACTTGTCGTATTTTGCTCGGTTTTCAGCGTTGCTCAACACTTCATTGGCCTCGTTGACTTCCTTGAACTTTTGTTCAGATGCTTTATCGTTGGGGTTCAGGTCGGGGTGGTATTTCCGGGCCAATTTCCGGTACGCCTTCTTGATGTCATCCTCGGATGCCCCTTTCTCCACGCCCATTATTTTGTAATAATCTATAAATGCCATGATTTGTGGGTTGTCATTGGTCATTGGTCAAAAATTCTATTGCCATAAGTTCTAAATGCCCCAATGACCATTGACTAAATGACCAATGACTAAATGCAATGAAATGACCAACTAAATGACCAATGACTAAATGACCAATGACTAAATGACCAATGACTAAATGACCAATGACTAAATGACCAATGTCTAATGACTTTACTTACTATCGTGCATGCGGCCAAGCGTCGATTCCAATGAATGCTTCAGTTTTTCAACGGCGCCTTCTACGGCCAGTTCATGAGTGTCTGCCAAGTTCGAGACAGCCATCGGCTGCATGCCTTCAAGGCGGGCCTCCATCAAACATCGTTTGTCGTTCCTTGCCTCCTTGTTGCCATTCTCATCGGAGAGATGCACGATTACCCGTGTTATCTGGTGGCTGAACCTGCTCAGTTCTTCTGTTATCAAGGCGATTAGCGGTGCGGTTGATTTTTCGTTTCCGCTCACGTTCCGGTCTGTGTTGAATTGAATGTTCATAAAATTTGAATTGTTGATTGCATCAAGTTGCTGTAAAAGTAGGCTTCTTTGGCTTATTCGTTTTGTTTAAAAAGAAGTTCAGAAATGTCGTGACATGGAAAAACAACAATTTGAAGCGTTTTTCCCGAAAGCGGACAGTACAAAGAAAATCTTGCTGGAAATCGACGTGAAGACGATGACGCCCGTGGCGTGTTGGATGCGGTTGAATGCGTTGAAAAGGTTGGCGGAGGAAGTCGGTTAGGCAGACTTTCCAAGTTTTAAAAACTTGGAAAGTCTTGACATCAACGTGAACACCCTGGCGACCATGGCGTGCCTGATTCGGTTGAGTGAGTTGAATGCGTTGTAGCGGTTAGCAGTCCATCAGTTTCTATCACAACCCAGCTAACAGAAAAAAGAGGAAACCAATCAGTACCAGTGTAAGAAGCACCATTATGCCTGTAACCCAAAGGACTGCCTTGGCAATTGCCCTTGATTTACGGTTTTCATCCCCAAACAATACCACAAATGCCAGTACGATGCTTGCCAAAAACGCCAAGGAGACGATGACGCCAATCGCTACAGAGGCTGTTGCCACGGCGTTGGCGAGTATGTTCAAGCCAATACTCCCAAGAAAAAGGAATAGGGAAGCCTTCGCAAGGGTGCTAGCCTTTTCACCTTCCAAGAACGCTTTGAACTGCATGGATTTCTGCCGCAAAAACTCCTTCGCTCGTTTTCCAAACTTGGAAGCTCGATGCTTGAACCCATGTGCTTTCTTTGTTTTTATTGCGGTGGCACACTGGTAGCTGCTTTGGTTTATATTGGAAATTGCAGCAAAAGCAGGAGACACCGTTTGTCCGCTCAGTAAGCACAAGACGACAAAAAGGGTGTATTGGGTAATTTTTGATTTCATGTTGAAGCAATGTTTTTGATGCTGTGGCGAATATAAGGTTTATAGCTTTTTGGGAAAGCAAGGTACTAGACAAACTGCTTGTTTTCTAATAATCTACGAATATCCAGTTGCTTCAAGTCTGTTTCACTGGCCGGTGATCGTTGCCAAGATGCGGCAAGACTCCAGTATTCAAATCTTCATGCTTTATCACATAAGCCTCTTGGGCAACGCAATCCACCTCACTTCCAAGGCTTTTCCTCCTGCATTTCTAACGGCAAATAAGTCATGTACTGCACCATACGGGGCGTTTTGCCCAAATTGGGCGTGGCACAGTGCGGCAGTGATTCCCGCCAGATGACAAGATCGCCGGCCTCCCCAGTGACGGGAATTGGCTTTAGCAGCCTGGGGGCCAGTTCCCTTGGGTTGGCATCATCCGATAAGGAAGACAACCAATCTTCGATTTCGAGGTGAAAACCGGGCACGCAATGAAAGGCGCCATCGTGCTCACCAGTGTCGGTCAGGTAGAGCAGGCCCTGTAGGTTATGGGAGATGGGCAGGGCAAGGTTGGTGTCCCAATGCAGGCCACTTCCTAAAAACTATGTCGTGCATCATTGGGCGGGTTGTAGCCAACCTTGTCTATGTTTAGGTAGATTTCCTTGGTCCCGTACAATTGCTGGTAGGCCCGTCGAATCCGCTTCGATGCCCTGTTTTCCCGAAGGCAGGGATGGTGGTAAGTGGTGAGCATGATGCCTCGCAGGTCGTCATGTGGTTTGTACCAGCTTTCCCGGTCGTTGGGACTGGCACCCAGGTGATGCCAGATTGCGGTAGTTGTAGCTTGGCATTGGGCCTTTGTGACAGCGTTTTTTACCACGATAAAACCGTTTTTATCCCAAAATTCCAAATCTTTTGGCGATAGCACGTCCGGGATTGCTTCTTCCCTGTTTTGCCGTTCAAGTTGTTGGGCCTTTTCAACGTCCGCAGCCGTCGAGATGCCCAAATCATGGTCAATTACCCATTGTTCAAACTCGGGGAAGCTCGGATTGTAATGATAAAGATAACGCACGGTTTCTTCCATGCCAAGCCCCAGCTGGTGGAGGAAATAGGTTTCTTCTTTCCAATTGTACTGCTTTATTGGTTGCTGACAGACCTTTTCAATCCAAATATGATAGAGGATGGGAGATTGGAGTAAACTTGTTTTTATGGCTGTGTCGAAAGGTTCCATTGATTTGTAAATATTTATGGGCTGCAGTTGTCAGAAGATGAAATTAGATTATCAAGGAGTTTTATTAGTATCCATTTTCTCTTAACCATTGATTGCATTTATCCGTCAAAGGCTTTTGGACCGCATCGCTTTGGAAGAAATTCACCGTAAGGCCGCTAGCTTGGAAATCGAGCACTGCCCAATTGTGGCGGTCGGTTACTTGTCGGATTTGCATACCGGATGATATGATTTGTGGAGGGGTGGACACTCCATTTTTCAGCTTCTTTGGCGAGATGAACTCGTTCTTATGAATATCACCCGCTAGGAACAAAAGCTTTGATTTAGCAGTAAGCATTTCAGAAAGCCGCTGGAGGTCGTTGGGATAGTTTTTTCGCCAACTATCGGGGCCGGAAGTGAGGGTCAAGCCGCCACAAAGGACAGTGTATTCGAGGTTGTGGACAAGTTTCTCCGCAATGTATTGGAACTGGGCTTCACCTAAAATCGTGCTGTTCCCACCCGGTTCTTGGGCGTAGTAGCGGTTGTCCAAGAAGATGACCCGGGCCTTTGGGGTGTCTATTGCGTAATAGACTTCAGGTTGGTTGGTGGAGCAATTGTTGAAAAAATGGTGGAACATGTTCCGGGAGAATTCTTTTTTAGCAACATCAATCGGGGAAGTCATATCGCCACCACAGGCGTTGTCCCAGGCAAAATCGTGGTCGTCCCAGATGCCATAGAAGCCATTTCGCTTTATGAAACTTTCACGGACGGCCTTGAAATGCATTTCATCCCATTGCCGCTGGTATTTCTTAAGCATTTCGGCCTTGAACTCATCCAATGGATAAAACTTTGGCTGGCAATAATTGGTAATCCAATCCATGTAGATATTGTCGCCAAGCAGGAAGAGGAAGTCGGGCTTTTGCCGAAGGAGATATTTCCATTCTGGCTGCTGACGAAAGGCTTCGTATCGAGTGCAGGAGGTGAAGGCGATTTTCATTTGGCATAAATTATTGAATGGCTTGCCAGTGCTTTTTCTAAAACCAAAGATAGGGCAGGGCACTTAATTTACATCATAATTCAATTCAATATATCCAAACATTGACTTGGGGTCGAAGCGCAAATCGCAAAAACCCCAAGGAAATACCCTTTGCTTGCCAACTTCCCGGTCCAGCCAGCTTCGGTAATAGGTGTAAGTTTCCTCCTCGCTAATGTTTTCCATAGCTGCATTCATTTGCTCGACATGGAAGTGCGTCGTAACAAGTTTTCTATACTTAAAGAAAAAAGTAAAGAGGTATTTTTCATCGCCAATATAGATGGGCGAGGCAAGAAAATGCTCTTCAAAACCTGAATAATTGTCTTTCCAACGGGCCTGGAAAGCACCTTTGCCAAAGGCAGCCTCAAAATCGGGTAGGGTAGCGGTGGGGGAAAGAACCAGGCTTCCCGGCAGTTCAAAATGGCCATTGGTGAGATTGACAAGGCCCATTCGATTGATTTTGGAATGGATTGATAGGATTGCTCAAAGCAATCCTATCAATGGAAAGGGTACTATCTTCTAAAACCAGCCTTGGGCGCAGCCGGCATCTTGCCACCAGCAAAGCCTGGCATCTTCGTCATCTGGTGCATCATCTTGCGCATCTGGTCGAACTGCTTGATGAACAGGTTGATTTGGTTCAGGTCTTGCCCACAGCCTTTGGCGATACGCTTTTTGCGGCTCATATTGAGCAGCTCTGGGTTGCCCCTTTCTTGTGGTGTCATGGAGAAGATGATGGCTTCCACCTTTCCCAAGGCTTTGTCGTCAATTTCGACATCCTTCAATGCCTTGCTCACGCCAGGTATCATGTTGAGGAGCGATTTCATGTCGCCCATTTTTTTGATTTGCTTGATTTGGCTGAGAAAATCATCGAAGTCGAACTTGTTCTTCATGATTTTCTTCTCCAGGCGCTTGGCCTCCACTTCGTCGAATTGCTCCTGCGCCTTTTCCACCAAGCTCACGATGTCGCCCATACCGAGTATGCGTTGGGCCATACGTTCCGGATAGAAAACGTCAAGGGTTTCCATCTTTTCGCCCATGCTGACAAACTTGATGGGCTTGCCCACCGTGTATTTGATGGAAAGGGCCGCACCACCACGGGTGTCGCCGTCCATTTTGGTTAGCACCACGCCATCGAAATTGAGGCGGTCGTTGAAGGTTTTGGCCGTGTTGACGGCGTCTTGGCCCGTCATGGAGTCCACCACGAACAAGGTCTCGTTGGGCGAAATAGCCTCCTTCACCTTGGTGATTTCCTGCATCATCTCCTCGTCCACGGCGAGGCGGCCAGCGGTGTCCACGATGACCACGTCGAAGCCGTGCGCCTGGGCGTGGGCAATGGATTTAAGGGAAATTTCAACCGGATTTTTGTTCTCGATTTCTTTGTAAACGGGCACGCCAATTTGCTCGCCAATCACCATCAACTGATCAATGGCCGCCGGGCGATAAACGTCGCAGGCAACGAGCAGCGGCTTTTTCTGACGCTTGGTCTTGAGGTAGTGGGCCAGTTTGCCACTGAAAGTCGTTTTACCTGACCCTTGCAAGCCCGAAATCAGGATGACCGATGGCGAGCCTTTCAGGTTGATGCCAGCAGCTTGGCCGCCCATCAGCTCTGTTAGTTCATCGCTGACGATTTTCACCATCAACTGGCCGGGGTTCACGGACTTGAGCACGTTTTCGGTGCCGAGTGCTTTTTCACGCACTTTCTCCGTAAATTCCTTGGCAATGGCATAGTTTACGTCCGCTGCCACCAAGGCACGGCGAACTTCTTTGATGCTTTCCGCAACGTTGAGTTCGGTCAGTTTGCGCTCCCCTGTGAGCGATTTAAAGGCGAGGTCAAGTTTCTCGGATAAATTATCGAACATGAGTTGGTGATTGGTGACTGTGATTCGTGATTTGTGAACCGTGATTCGTGAACCGTGATTCGGAGGTCGAGTCACGCATCACGGTTTACGAATCACACAACCGCTGGACGGGCAAAGATAGTTTTTTCGCCAAAAAGCAAACGGGCGATGATTGTAATCACCGCCCGCCGAAATACGCAAGTTAAATAGCTGTCTTGGTCAGTCGTCTTCGACCGTTTGGGGTGAGGTGATTCTATCTGCTGGGATTAGGGAAAAGTATTTTGGGTCAGCGCTGCCGTTGACGTCTCCAACTTTGATGGCGATGAAGTCGAAGGCTTCGCTAAAACCGGGATAATTTGGATTTAATCCTTCGGGAAAAGGCGGTTCAAAAGGGTTGTTGGGGTTCGGGAAAAACCAGTACTTAGGTACGAATCGCCAAGAAGTGTTATTCGGTAATTCATCTACCACATGTATGATAAGTTTTGTCAGCAGAACCAAGTCAAATGTGCTAACGGCATTTGAACGGTTTACATCAGCAGCTATTATCTTGTATGGGCTATCAAGCCGTTCAATGTCCAATATGTGTTTTCGAATTAAAACTATGTCAAAGGTGGTTACGCCATTTGTGTGGTTTAGGTTTTTTGAAGGAGTTAGCGTTACTGATGCTTCGTTATAAGTTTCCCCTGCATAAAAACGGCCCAAACTGTCCGTAATAGTGGTGCCGAAGTTGGATTCAATAATTACATTCGAAACACCAACCCCTGTTTCGGTTTTTATTGTACCTGCAACGGAAACACTGCAATCAGCTTCGCTTATTATCAGAATAGGTACTTGACATACGCTATGGTTGCCATTTTTGTCAATTGCGTAAATGTCCAATAAATCCAATTCAACATCATTGCAAGTCAAACTCTTTGTATTATCTCCTGGAGATGTAGAAAAGGACAACGATACATTTCCTCCACAGTTGTCCTGAACGTCCACAACAAATTCATAAGCATGCACATCTACTATGCCTGAATGAGGCATATAAATAATTTGCAGGTCTTGTAAGCAATTGACGACTGGTGGTGTGTTTTCCTTGACTTGAACGTTCGTCCAGCATGTGTGCTGATTGTAGCATTTGTCCACGGCAGTGTAGCTGACCTGATAAGTTCCGGTTGGAACGTTTGGAAATGGGCCTGTTACCGTTTGCCAACCATTATTGATTAAAATTTGTGTTGACATCACCCAGTCGTCGGTGCACTCTGCTACTGCTGGAATAGGTAGCTCCAAGTTTGTGTGACAAGCCCCACCCACGATTATCACCGCTGGAATAGAACACCCATTCAAAAACACTGGAGCAACGCTGTCCTGCACTTTGATGACCTGTTGATAGGTGATATACCCATCTATTCCAGCCTTAAAGGTTCGGCTGCTGCAAGCTCCATCACCATTCAGGTCGCAATCGGGAAAGTTTAGTTGGGTTTCCACAATATCAAGGGCTGTATCATTTCCTGTTGAAACGCAAGTATTTTGTACAACCCAAGTGCGAACGATTTTATAGCAAGCATCGGGCACGATATTGAAAATTTCATCCGTGAAACTGGTTTCAATGTTTTCGCAACTTACCCCAAAAAGCACAGGTTCCCCCAAGTGGAAAGGTGATTCCCCACAATTAATAGTAAGGTTAGCAGGAAACTCTACAATGAAATCCGATATTGCCTCCACGGTGATGGTCTGTACGCATTGGTCGGCAAGTTCTTCAGCGCCAAGCGTTCGGGTAATCGTTCCAGCCTTGCAGTCATTGATGTCCAAAGCAACTGTTTGTGTGGGAGTAACGAGGCAATTGGCGTAAAACTGCATTTCACCGAATTGCTCCAAGACGCTATAATCCTGCGCATTCAAAGCTGTCTCCAGTGTTTCGATGAAAAATTCGCAATCAACGGCCATGTTCGGTGGACACGACACCAAGGTGCCATCCTGTACCTGAATCACAATTGGGTGCTCCGCAATGTTTCCACAGGCATCTGTTGCGATGTATTTACCAGGATAACTGCCTGTCGGTACTGCTATCACCGTGAATCCGCCATTCCCTTCTATGGTGTCCCAAGGCGTTACCACTTGCACGATGAACCCTGAGCAATCATCCGATATGGCTGCTTCGGGCAGGTTGGCATCCAACCCGCAAGCTGTGTCGGTGCTAATAAATACGGTATCGGCCATAAGTATGCTAGGGCCTTGTGTGTCCAATACCCTGATGATTTGTTGGTGCTGTACCACTTGCGTATTGCACCAGTCCACCATCGTCCATGTTCGGAGTATTTTATAGCTCGCTTCACAAATGGTAAGTATCAAATCTTCGTAATCAATGGTCATGTCACAAGAAGCCGGAATAGGTAATCCTCCAATGGTCGGTTCACCAGCATTGGCTGGTTCAGTGAGCATGGGGTTGCTATCGAAATCATTGCAAGAAAAAAGGGTGTCGATTGGAGAAATAATTTGTGAGAGTGTGTTTCGCCGGACTTGGATGGTTTGGGTACAAATACGTTCATTGAAATACCTGTCAGTGACTTTCCAGAAACGGTCAATTTCACTGACAAAATCGTCGCCACAATTGAGGTCGGTATAGCTGTCGAGATAGGTCAGGGTTATTTCATCAGTTGGAAGACAAGAAAAATAATCCGCTTCTCCACTTAATGCTGGAAGCGGTTCTTGATTACATTGAATAATGGCATCGGGTGGGCAAGCGATGCTAAGCGGAAGGCTATAAGGTACAACTTCAACGCTGCCCCAGCATGTTTGGCCAATTACGAGATTGGTGACCCTGATGGTGACTGTTTCCCCAACATCTCCTTCATCCATAATCGCTGGGGAGACAATCCCACCCATAGGTGTTATTCGGGCAATGCTATAATTGCTTGGGCAGCCATAAATACCTACCAGCATCATATCCAGGCTGATGGTTTTTGTGCAATCATCGTCCAGGAATACCGGAACAGCATCCTCACAGGCCATCTGAGGGTTGTTGTTGCCCTGAACAGTAACTGTAAAGGCGCAAGTCACAATTCCACCACCCACTTCCACTCCCGTCAATGAAACAGGGGTTAGCCCAATAGGGAAGACATGCCCTGGCCCTGGGTTAAATATGGTATCCACCAATGTTACTGTACTGCTCCAGGCAAGGCTATTGAAATCAAGTGTGGCCTCGCAGGACTGGGGAGGGGCAGTAATGGTCAGGTTGGCCGGACAAATCAAGGTGGCTGAAGCAAGTGAGAGACAGGCCACCCACCATGCGAAGACAAGAAAAAGGCGCTTTTGCTCAGCGCATAGGACGTAAAAGGCGTTCATGGAAATTAGGTTTTCGGTAAAGTCTAAATGACCAGATTGCCTTAAGCCATGCAGCATTATATTGCATCATGGAGAATAAACAACGGAGCCACCGAACGGTACCTTGGTGTTAGAGAATAATTCCAGACTTGAAATCGCACAATTTAGATGGTCCTTAAAATGAACGAAAGGTAAGTGTATCGGAACTCGTTTCCGATGGGTGTGTAATGAAATCGTGGGCTAAAGATACCAGCGATTTTCCAAAATTAAATACTTGCGGATGTTTTTTTTGAAAAATGGTTCACTCACAACCAATGCCTATCAGTTTCAGCAGTGATTTGTCGAACTGCAATGGATTAGTCCTGTTTGCATCGTCGGGAAAGATTTCCCAAACTGTTTGCGAATTTGGATTGTATTGAACCCACATCACGGTACTCGATAAATCCAATTGATTTGCGCTGAGTCGGTACAGCCAGACTGAATCCTTTTCGATGCCAAGGTCTTCCATACCAAATGGGTTTTTGGCCGCATAGAGCAACAAAGACTGCCCTGATGTCCTTGCAGCTTGTTGGAGCGACCGTACTTTTTCATTGCTGCTCACAATGGCTTTCACGGCCTCATTGCAGGTGCGCATCTTGCCCAAATCCGATTTAGGGTCAAGGCGAAGGGCGTACACAGAGTCCATCAAAAAGCCCTTTTTGCGTGCTTCGTGGTTGGGGAAATAGATTTCCCGTACGAAACGCAACCCCTTGACTTCCAAGAATTTAAGGCTGTCAATCCAACCAAGTGATTGAAAATAGCAGCCCTCCAGGTTCACGTCCACCAGTGAGGCGTTTTGTAGCTTCACTCCTTCGAGGTTCGTCCCTGAGAAGTCGCCTTCCAAATAAATCTGGCGTAGGTCGGCATTGCTCATGTTACCGTCCAGCATGGTGATATTCTCCATGCGGCTCTCCCGTAAGTTGGCCCCAGCGAGGTTGATGCCGTTCATGGCCGTGTTTCGGAAGGTGGCGTGCTCCAGCCATGCATTGGACAAATCGGCGCCTGCAAGGTCGGCGTAGTTGAAATTGGCGTTGGAAAAGGAGGAGTTCGCCAGCTTTGCCCCCCGCAGGTAGGCCTCCGAAAAATTCGCCTCTCGCAGGTCTGCGTAGTTGAAATTGGCCCTTGCGTATATTTTATCGTAGGTGGCCTTGTCCAGGTTGCTGTTTACCAAGGAAAAAAGCAGCTGCCCCCGCTCTGGGCTAAGTTGGCGAGGTGTCAATGAATCGTTTTCAAGGTAACGGTAGGGCCGCATGCTCTGGCTGAGGGAAACAATCCTTCCAATCAAGGCATCGCTGAGTGTTCGGTCTTTGTTGCTGCGCAATTCGATGTCGAGTTTGTCCATGATATTGCTCATGAAAAAAATCAGGGAGCTGCGGCGGTTTCCTTCCTCAAGGTTGATTTGCTGGTCCAATCGTTCATTTTGGCGCCCCAGCAAGCTATTTTGCACATCCAGCTTGTCGTTTTGGCGAGATAGCATCCAGGTTTGCACGGCCATTATCAATAAAGGTGCAATGGCTGCAAGAATGGCAAAGGTGCCAATTCGAGTGATGCGCCAAACCACCTGTGCCATGATTTCGGAAAGGGTATCCTTCTTGATATTTCCGCCAGGCAATTCATCCAAAAGTTGCTTGAAACTGTTTTTCAAGCCTTTGCCCGCCAGCACCCGTGTCGTGGAGGTTGCCACCAATTTCCTTACTGCTGCACTGGTGGTGTTCGCCAGTTTATTGGCTTCCAATTCAGCTTTTAGCCGGAGGTTTTCGATTTCAAGTTGCTTGATGCGCTCGTTATTTTCTTCCGAAGGATTCATTCAATGCGGATTGATACTTGGTTTTGTTCATTTTTTGAACTGTAAACATACCGAATTATGGATATGGAAACGCATTCAATGGAGAATACCTTGAAATGTAAATGCCTATTGGACTTGCAACTTTAGGAAGAATCCACTTATTTTTGACCATCAATTTCACTTTGCTCCTAAATTTTTTTTTCAAAATGCGGCTTATTTTCTCTTTAATGCTTTTGCTACTCATCCCGATGCTTGGTGCAAAAGCACAAGAATACAAAGGTGTGTTCTTTGGATACAATTACTCCACGGTATCAAATATTGAAGGAATAAAAGGCTGGCAAGGTGGCTTTCACATGGGCTATGCTGTCCGAGGTGACATAAGCAAGAGGAAAACCATGCAATTGGAGTTGATGGCTATGGTTGAAGGTGCAAGCTCCAATAATGCAGACCTGAGGCTAAAACTTGCCTATTTAAAAATGCCGCTATTATTGAACTTCGGAGTTGGTGAAGAAAGTGGAAAGAACCTACGATTGCTGATGGGTGTGCAACCCGCTTTTTACATGGGTGGTTTCTTGAAAATAGGACACAAGCATTACTTGCCCAGATTCATTCGAGAAGATGAAGAAACTTACTTGCAACCTAATTTTAACTACTTTGATGGTGGGAAATACGCACCAAGGAATTGGAACATGGAGGCGACAATAGGATTTGAGTCTTGTAGAGAACCACTGAATTACGGCGTTAGAGCGTCGATGGGGCTGATAAGTAATGAGCGATTTCAAAGTACAAGTATCTGCTTCCGATTAGGTTTCTGATGGAATGGCGTTGGTGTATTTTTATATAAAGTATTGATTTTCATTGTCTTATCCATAGGGTTAAAATCTACTACTTTTTGATTCCCGCTTTTTTCTATTCTAGTATTCGTTCAAAAAAGCCAACGTCCAATTTATTTCCAATTGCTAAAAAAAATCTCCTGTTATGCAAACCTATTCCTTTCTATTCTGTTATCTTTGCGCTTAGAATAAATCTAAATAAAAATAACGAACCTGTATGGCAGGCAGAAAAATCTATCTCGACAACAACGCTACCACCCCCTGCGACCCACGGGTTGTTGAGGCAATGGTACCTTACTTTTTCGAACACCACGGCAATGCAGCCAGTCGCAACCACCCATTCGGATGGGAAGCGGAAGAGGCCGTTGACTACGCCCGTGAACAAGTCGCCAAACTCTTGGATGCCGACGAGAAGGAAATCATCTTCACTTCTGGAGCAACAGAAAGCGATAACCTCGCCATCAAAGGTGTCTATGAGATGTACTCCCGCAAAGGCAACCACATCATCACTGTCAAGACCGAGCACAAAGCCGTACTCGACACCTGCAACAAGCTCGAAAAGCATGGCGCCGAAGTAACGTATTTAGACGTGAAAAGCGATGGGATGATTGACCTTGAAGAATTGGAGGCCGCCATCAAGCCCAACACCATCATGGTTTCGGTGATGTGGGCAAATAATGAGACAGGGGTTATCCAACCCATGAAGGAGATTGGGGCGATATGCGAGAAGCATGGCGTGCTTTTTTTCAGCGATGCAACACAGGCTGTCGGTAAAATAAAAACTCATCCCCGTGAGGTAGGAGTGCATTTGATGGCTTTCACTGGCCATAAAATGTACGGACCCAAAGGAGTTGGCGCACTTTACGTCAGCCGGAAAAACCCTCGGGTGAAGGTTACCGCACAAATGGACGGCGGTGGTCACGAACGGGGCATGCGCTCCGGTACCTTGAACGTGCCGGGCATTGTCGGCTTCGGAAAAGCCGCTGAAATCGCCATGAATGAGATGGAACAGGACGCTGCCCGCCTCAGCAGCTTACGGGACAAACTTGAAAAAGGCTTTTTCGAATTGGAGGAAGTCTATATCAACGGCAACGTAAACTCAAGGATGCCGCATGTGACCAATATATCATTCAAGCATGTGGAAGGTGAAGGTTTGATGATGACCTTCAACCAAGAGATCGCCCTCTCCTCTGGTTCGGCGTGTACCTCGGCTTCTTTGGAGCCGTCCTACGTGTTGGTGGCACTTGGCTTGGGCGACGACTTGGCCCATAGCTCCCTTCGTTTCAGCCTAGGTCGTTTTACCACCGAGGAGGATGTGAACTACGCTATCGAAGCTATAAAAAAAGGTGTTAACCACATGCGTGACCTCAGCCCAATCTGGGAAATGTACAAAGAAGGCGTTGACCTTTCAAAGATTGAATGGGCGGCACATTGAGAAAAAACCGGTTGACGATTGACGGCTTTCGTTTGAAGGCAGCAATTCAGCAATCCAACAATATCAACAATTCAACAATTTTAGAATGGCTTATTCAAATAAAGTAATCGACCATTTTCACAATCCCCGCAACGTTGGAACGCTCGACAAAGCGAAGAAGAACGTAGGCACTGGCCTAGTTGGTGCTCCTGAGTGCGGCGATGTGATGCGGCTTCAAATCGAAGTTGACGAAGCAACAGGCGTAATCCAGGATGCCAAGTTCAAGACCTTTGGATGTGGCTCGGCGATTGCTTCTTCTTCTTTGGCAACCGAATGGCTGAAAGGCAAGTCAGTTGACGATGCCCTTAAAATTGACAATATGGACATTGTGGAAGAACTGGCCTTGCCACCCGTTAAAATCCACTGTTCTGTATTGGCAGAAGATGCTATCAAGGCTGCTATTGCGGACTATAAATCGAAGAATGGTGTTTCAGTTGAGGCTCAAGCCTTGGCTTAATTCACTTGCAAATTCCGTAAGAACATAGCAGGGGTTGTTTTGGGGAACATTTTCAATTTTCTCCGAAACAACCCAATTTTAGAAAGGTAAAAGAAGAAATCCATTTTTCATTTACCGTTCTCTAAGTGAAGTTGAATAAGTAAGTTTGACCGATTGGATTTGCAAAAACTTGTCAATCAATACCTTGCAAAATCATTCCCGACAAGCCGGGAAAAGTTGTTCATCTTTTCATTCAACATTCACTAATTAGTTACCATATCCATTTGTTATGCTTTTTGTGGCAGACAGCGCCAAAGAGCGCATCCATCAAATCAAGAAAAAGGAGGGCTTCGGGGATGATTATTTTGTCCGGGTCAGTGTGACGAGTGGGGGCTGTTCTGGCCTTAGCTACAACATGGACTTTGACAATGAAAGTCAGCCCAATGACCAGGTGTTTGAGGACAATGAAACAAAGGTCGTAACTGACCTCAAAAGTTTTTTATACCTCTTCAATTCCACTCTTGAATTCTCAGGTGGCCTTGAGGGTAAGGGCTTTTTCTTCAATAACCCGAATGCAGCTCGAACATGTGGCTGTGGTGAGAGCTTCGCTGTTTGATGAGATTATAATTCTCATTTAAGCCAAAAACAAAGCCTCGGTGGTGTACAACCAACCGAGGCTTTTATGTAGTAGAAGTTATTCTTGTTTTAAACTGGTTATTCCTCTTCCTGCTTTGCTGCTTCTTCAACCACTTCTGGAGTTGGTGTAGGAGCTACCACAATTTTAGGAATCTCTTTTTTAGGAGCTACCGCAATGTTCAATCCCGCAACTTTTGCCCGGAATGCTGCCTTTTCGTTGACAATTTTTTCCGCACGTGCAGCGGTCTTGGTATCCTTGGCTGCTATATATTCCGTGATTTTCTGAACAGCAACATCTTCCGTATAGGCACCTTTTGCGACACCGCGCATAACGTGCTTGCGATAGAAGACGCCTTTGAAGCGAAGCATTGCTCGAACTGTGTCAGTTGGCTGCGCTCCTTTCTGAAGCCATTCAAAGGCTTTGTCGGCGTCCAATTCAATCGTTGCTGGCTGTGTCAGCGGATTGTAAGTCCCGATTTTTTCGATAAAACGGCCATCACGAGGCGCACGGGCATCAGCGATGACGATGTGGTAGAAAGGCTTTTTCTTTTTGCCCTTTCTTTGCAATCTGATTTTAACTGCCATTTTAAATGTTTGATAATGAGGTGCTTGCAATAAAAATGAAACAAACGGTATCGCTTCACTCCAATTTCCAAAACCTCGATTTCACCATCCCCACTTACCCTGACAAGCAGGCGGTGGGATTAAGCGGGCGCAAAAGTATGTTTTTTTTACTACAATCAAGCCGTTACGCACTGTTTTTTTACCAATGACTTGATTTATTGGAAAAAAAACCTGAAAATTGCGTGCACTTTAGAGAATTCCCCCAACGAAACAAACCATTTTACTGATGAACACTATCACCCAGGCAGTCATCCTGTCATTCCTTCCTTTTTTGCTTTTCTCCCAAGTTCAAATTTCCGGAATTATTAACGACTACGGCAAGGTGTACTCTATTGACCCATGCGAAGCGAAATTGACAGTTTTCAATCCATCTGCCTTCACGCAGGGTGCCAAAGTAATGCTGGTACAAATGAAGGGTGCCACTATCAACACTTCCAATTCTGGAAGCTTTGGCAATATCAATGAAATAGGTGGGGCTGGCTTACATGAATTGGGCGAAGTCAAATCCGTGACTGGAAACGATGTTTACCTCAAGCATGAGCTTTTAAACGTTTATAGTACTGCGGGCAGTTTGCAGTTAATAACAGTGCCATTTTATGATAATGCATTGATAGTAAGCACTTTAACTGCAAAGCCATGGGATGGCGAAACCGGTGGTGTCTTGATTTTTGAGGCTGATAACCTTCAGTTTTCCGCAGATATAGATGTGTCGGGACTGGGATTTCGGGGAGCCGAGAAAAAGCTAGTTGTCAGCGACTGTACTTTTTGGACCAATGCTGATGAATTTCATTACAATACTTCAAATTGGCGGGGTTCCCCGAAAGGGGAGGGGATTGCAGACTTGGCGAGTGGGAAGGAGCATGGCCGTGGTGCCCAGGCCAACGGTGGCGGTGGCGGAAATGACCATAACAGTGGCGGCGGCGGCGGTGGGAATGTTTCCGAAGGCGGAATTGGCGGAAAGCAAAGCGCATCCGGTTTTGGCTGCGACGGCGACTACCCTGGTAGGGGTGGCAAACCCTGCCCAGCCGACCAAACAAGGATTTACCTCGGTGGTGGCGGTGGTGCTGGCCATTTTGACGATGACGGTGCGGGCAGCTCAGGCGGGCACGGTGGCGGTATCGCCATTATCATGGCAAGTTCGATAACGCCCAATGGGTTTTCTATCATTTCAAATGGCGTAAAGCCAACACTGGCATTTGGGGATGGAGCAGGTGGTGGTGGTGCAGGCGGAACCATTGTCTTGACCGCAGCTAATATTCAAGGGCCAATGAAAATTGAAGCAAAAGGCGGTGGTGGCGGCGATTCCAGCAATGTGCCCGAAAGGTGCAATGGGGTAGGCGGCGGTGGAAGCGGTGGTAGGCTCCTGTCCAATTCGGTTTCAGGGTTATTGGTCAACTTGGAAGGAGGGCAGCCCGGTGTCAATTTGGCTTCGTCTGGCCAATGTAGTGGGCAGTCCAATGGTGCCGAGGAAGGAGAAGCAGGTGTTGAAGCAGCGCTTCAAGCATTACCCCAATCCACTCAAGAAATAATAGCAACCAATGTAATACAGCAGCTTACCGACCCTATGGGCTGTGTAGGCGTGGAACTGGGCCTAAGCTTTTTGGTGGAAGGAAACTATTTGGCCTACCAATGGCAACAGGACTATGGAAATGGTTGGCAAAACCTCCAAAACAACTCCATTTATTCAGGCGTGAACTCACCAGACTTGATAATTTCCAGTCCTGCACCCGCCATGGACGGCACCAAGTATCGTTGTGTCGTTTCAAATGCCTGCAACCCCGATCTATCCTCCGATGAAGTTACATTGGAATTGGTGGGAGCTACCGAATCCAATTTCACGGTGAGCACCCTCGGCAATGGCAACTACCAGTTTCAGAGCGCCTCTCTGAACGCAACCAGCCTCCTATGGGAATTTGGAGATGGAACTACCAGCAATGAAGAGAATCCATTACATACCTACGCTGATTTTGGAAACTTCACAGTTACCTTGACCGCAACAGGCCCATGTGGAGACGATGTGTTCAGTTCGACCATCCTTGTGGCCGTGCTGCCAACAGCGGGTTTTTCATTCACCAACACAGGAAATTGTGCGCCGCAAAACGTTCAATTCGCAAACCAATCATCGGCCAATGCTATCGGTTACCAATGGTATTTCCCCGGAGGGGTTCCTGCGTATTCCACGGCCACTGCCCCATTGGTTTCCTATTCAACGCAAGGTATTTTCGACGTCATTTTGATTGCCACAAACGCTGTTGGAAGCGACACCCTCGCCTTGGTCGGAGCCATTGAGGTCGGCGGTACGCCTATGGTTGATTTCGAGTTTAACGTGAGCAATCTTTCTGTCAGTTTTTTCAACCAAAGCCTAAATGCCTCTAATGGCTATTTATGGGATTTTGGCGATGGAACAACTTCAACAGACCCGCAACCTGTCCACCAATATGCCATGCAGGGTAACTATTTTGTAACCCTAACTGCCTTCAACGATTGCGGCGAGTCAACCATCAGTTTGGATGTCCCAACAGGCGCTTTGCCATTGGCGGTCTTTAACGCCAGTACCGTTGCAGGCTGCAGCCCAATGCTGGTTCAGTTTGAAAACCAATCAACAGGAGGAAATAACTTATCGTACCAATGGGAGTTTCCCGGAGGGCAACCCTCGACTGCCAGTGAACCCAACCCAACTGTCGCATATATAAATGCAGGCATTTACAATGTAAAACTAACTGTAACCAACCCTTTGGGCAGCCATGCAATAGAGCGGTTAAACTACCTTCAAGTTGATCAATCGCCACTTGCCGATTTCACCTATCAAATAGATGGTTACACCGTAACATTCACCAATGCATCCACCGGGGGCACCCAATTCACGTGGGATTTTGGGGATGGCAATACCAGCCAAACACAGAATCCATCGTACAATTATGCTGGCCCTGGTGTGTATGATGTGATGTTAACCGCCACCAGTTCAAACTGTGGCAGTGCCATTGCTTATTCCGTCTTCCTGCAACCATTGGGTACAGCAGAAGAAAACCTGGCTGGACATGTTTCGATTTTTCCCAATCCTACAAGTGATTGGATAAATATTGGTTTTGGCAACTTGGCAGGGGATGTTGAAGCAATATGCCTGCGCAATTCAGTAGGAAGCATTCTTCGGTCCATTCCGCTTCAAGGTGATGATTCCTATCGCTTGAATCTGGCAGCAGTCCCAGATGGCATTTATTACTTACAAGTTCAACTCGGAAATGGTCTTCTGCTGTCAAAACGGTTCATAAAGCAGTGAGTCGGCTTTTTTGCCGAAAGCTAAATGACTTAACTTTGCCGAAAAGCCGCTTTCCTGACAATAATCATCTGGATAACCCAAGTTGCGGATATTCCAAAAAGTTCTTTTTTCGGAGGCATCGCAGCCAAAAAAGAACCAATATTGATTGTTTTGTAAGCCTTCACTCTTCAAAACAGCTAAAAGCGGCATTCTCCAACTTGCGTTAATTCTTCAATTTAGCCTGCATGAGAATACTCGTTACAGTTTTTGCATTTGCTTCAATGGTTATGATAGCCAATGCTCAGGACAACTTGACTTGGCACAAAAAAATTGACAGCGCCCTGCTTGAGAAGATGGAAAAAAGCGCTGCCTTTCAATTCCTTGTTTTGATGGTGGAACAAGCAGATTTAGAAGCTACCCGTTCTATCCCTAGCAAAGAAGAAAAAGCAGCTTTCGTTTTCAATAAGCTCAAGGAAGTTGCACAAGTTTCGCAACGAAAACCGATTGAGTTGCTGGAACATCGAAATGCAGTGTTCCAGTCATTTTTCATCATCAATGCAATAGCGGTGACTGGAAATGCTGACTTGGTCGAAGCTTTGGCCAAACTGCCAGAGGTGGCATTGGTGATGGCCAATCCGGCTATTAGGTTTGATGGCCCTGTCGAAATGCAGCATGAAGGTGTTCAAGAAAGAGGTGCGGTTGAATGGGGCATCGAAATGATAAATGCCAACGATGTTTGGGAACTTGGCTACCGAGGCCAAGGCGTCAGTGTAGGCGGGCAAGATACTGGGTACGACTGGTCGCACCCAGCTTTAATTGATAAATACAGGGGCTATGAAACCTTTGTAGATACTTTTAACCATAATTTCAATTGGCATGATGCCATTCATGTAATCAGCCCGTTGGCAAATGACAGCCTAAACCCTTGTGGCCTCAACCTTGAATACCCATGCGATGACAATGGTCACGGCACGCACACAATGGGCACCATGGTCGGTTCGCATGGGGAGAATGAAATAGGCGTGGCACCCGATGCAAAGTGGTGCGCCTGCCGTAACATGGAGCGGGGCAACGGCTCGCCATTTACTTATCTCGAATGCTTCCAGTGGTTCTTGGCACCAACCGATTTAAACGGTAACAACCCAAGCCCGGACAAAGCCCCGCATGTTATCAATAATTCGTGGTATTGCTCTGAGCAAGAGGGTTGCAATGCATCCAACTTGCAGGTTATGAACCTTGCCGTCAGCCACCTTCGGTTGGCTGGTACGGTAGTTGTTGTTTCAGCCGGGAATTTTGGCGGTTGTGGCACCATTGCTAATCCAGCAATTTTTGAAAGTAGCTTCACCGTAGGTGCAACGGCTATCAACGACACCATTGCAGGTTTCAGCAGCAGAGGCCCGGCCATTTTGGATGGCAGCAATCGCCTCAAGCCCAATGTGTCTGCACCCGGCGTAGGGGTTCGGTCTTCAGTGCCTGGGGGGAACTATTCCAGTTTTTCAGGCACCAGCATGGCGGGGCCTCACGTGGCCGGCCTGGTTGCCTTGATCATTTCTGCCAACCCAGATTTGGCTGGGCAAGTGGATGTGATTGAGCAAATCATTGAGCAAACCGCTGTGCCAAAGACCACTGATCAACAATGCGGTGAAATTCCAGGATCCCAGGTTCCCAACCATACCTATGGCTATGGTAGGGTGGACGCCCTTGCTGCTGTTCAAGCTGCACTTGCGCTAATTCCATCAGACGTATCGGTTAAAAAATTGTCTATTGCGTTGAAAGTTTACCCTAATCCAGTTGGGAGCCAATTGTTCTTGGAAATCGAAAATGCCAGCTCGTCGCTTCTGTTCCAACTTTTTGATGTAAACGGAAGGCTCGTCCATGAAAAAAACTGGTCAAGCGAAGGCCGAATTACCGACGCGATAAACCTTGAAGCGAAATCAAAAGGCGTCTATTTTTATAGATTGCTTGACGGTACAGGTGTGCTTACTGGAATGGTTGCGAAGCAATAATTGGTAGTTGGAAATTCATTGAAATTCGGAAATTGGATGGTTATGCACTGACTTTCTTCTTTTGCAACTACATAGGAGGGTGTGGGAGGGGAAAGACAAAATTTCATTTTTTCTTTCCCCTCCCACATTTTGGGGTGTTTTTTGGGAAAAATTGAAAATTTTTCCCAAAAAACACCCCCTGCTAAGTAGTTACCTTCTTTTTTAAGAATCGCCAAGCCAGTAACCCAGCAACCAAGCCAATTGCCGCCCATGCCCATACAGGCCATCCAAACCCGTCCAAAGCAGACATGTCGCCCACGGGAATAAACGCCGCCCAGTACAATGGATGTGAGGCGTTGGTGCCTTGCCTGTTTTTCAAGAAATTGAGTTTGGCATTCCTCAGTGCTTCGTCTTTTTGTTGGCCTTTTTTCAAATTTTCGTAAAAAAAGCGCATGATTTCAGAAGAAGCAAAATCGTCAATGCTCCAAAGGGTGGTGACGATGCTGGCAGCCCCCGCATAGGAAAAACCCCTTGCAAGGCTTACGATGCCTTCGCCCCTTTGAAGCTCACCAATGCCAGTCTCGCAAGCCGATAGCACCACCAATGCAGCCTTGATACGCATGGAGTATAAATCCTTGACGAACACCAATTCATTTTCAATGGAATCGAGCGTTTGATAAAACGCCAAATAAGAATACTCGCCGTGCTCGTCGTTGGATTTGGCGTGTACGGCTAGGTGCAGTATGCCTGCATTGGGTGCCGCCTTGCTGAAATTGAGTTCTGTGGCAGCCGTGTCCAAAAATACCTGACCGCCCATGATGTCCTGAATTGATTTCGCCTCGGATTGGTTGAATTTTAAGGTGCCCAATACCGCCCTCCAAGGGTCGTCACGGCGCATGTTCAATGAATCGCCGCCATAACTGGGTGCGAAGGCGACGAAACCACCTCGCCGCCAATTTGAGTTTCGACCCAACATTTCCTTGTGCAATGTGGCGGAATAGCTGTAGCTAAACTGGTAGTGCTTGATGAGGTAATCATGTGTGCCATAAGCGCCATAGTCATCGGGCGGGCTGGCCAATAAAGCGTCAAAAGGTAAGTACCCAAGAACCCCGCCGGGAAGCACAACTACTTGATTGCCAGTCAGTTTTGGTTTGATTGGCTCGAAAAGCATCTGGTAAAGCTCATAGCCAAGGTTCGTGTATTTCTGGCTCAAGAAATCTACTTCCTCGCTAGCAGGGTTGAAACGATAGATGCTGTTCCTGAACTCCTGTACCCAAGCCTCCAATGGGAACTCGTTGGGGATTTTCACCACTTCAAAGCTGGATTCGCTAATCACAAAAGCAAAAATACTCTCTTCCCCTACGAAATAGCCCAGCATGTTCTGTTCTGGTCTCAGTAGTTTAGCTTGTATTTCGGGAACCTTCACCAAATCGGGCGCATATTTCAAGGTGAAATAGTTTGGGTAGTCATTGCGGAGTCTTGCCATCAGGTTGGCGGTTTGCTGTTGAAGCGAGAACAACTGATTGTTCAATTTGGCCAACCTTTTGGGGTCGAATCCGTTTGCGTTCATTTTCTCCTCAAAAATCAACCTTTCCAAATATGCCATGTCAATCTTTAACCTTCGTTCGGTTTCCAAAAGGCTGTCGGGAATCTCGGCGAAACGTCCGGCTTGCACCGATTGAAGTGCTTCAAGCAACAACGTGGCGTTGCTTCGCTCCGAGACCTCAAAGGCTTGGTGCCAATAACTGGCCTCGTTGGTCAGCCCTTTGAGGGCGAATTTTACGGCAATGGCATTTTCGTAAATCAAAAAATACTTTTCAAGTAACGCTTGGCGGGAGCCGGGTTCTTCCAGTGTAAGTTTAACAAAATCAATGAGTTGGATGGCAATAGAATAATTCAAATCAGCATCCAAAAGCCATTTCTTCGATTTTGATTTTTCATAGAACGCTTGCAGTAACTCCCCTTTGTTTTTGAAAACATCCAATAGCACGATTGGGGAGGAAACCTTCTCAAGGATACCGGTTCCCTGCTCGAATAGCTGATGGCCGCCATTGCGGAATCGCACAAGGACATAGAAAGGGCCTCATCGTTGGTATTGACAAGTGCAAGGTTACTGTAGATTTGAGCTACGTCGGGATGCCATCTCCCCAACAATTTAAGGTTGATTTGAAGGGCTTGTTCAAACTGTTGTTTGGCAAGTTCCAAGTTGTTTTTGGAAAGGTAAAGACTGCCAATGCGGTTCAATGAGTTGGCAATATAAAGGTCTTGTTTGTTGTTGCTTCCGCACCACGCTCAGGGCAGCCTTGTAAAACTTGAGTGCCTCCGATTGGTTGCTCAGCTTTTCATAATAATATCCAAGGTCGTTGTTGTACTCGACGATATCGGTAGGGTCACCGGTCGGTTGGCTTTTGTAAAGTTGGATGGCTTCCGTGTACCATTTGATGGCATTGTCAAAATCGTTGCTTTGCAGGTAGCAGTCACCTAAATAGTTGCTGGTACGGGCCACAAGATGGTTGTTTTTCCCAAAGAAACGGATTCTGATATCGTATGCCTTGTTGAAGAAGGCAAGCGCTTTTTTTATGTCGCCACGGTTCAACAGCAACATGCCAGCATTTGCATAGATATTGGCCACATCCGGATGGTTTTCGCCCAAGTTGACCTGGTTGTTTTTCAAGGCAAGGTCGAAATAGGCCAAGGCCGAACGGTAATCGCCTTTGAAATTGGCAACTGCCCCCATGTTGTTGTAAAGTGCTGCGAATTCTGGATGGTTCTTGGGCAACACCTTTATATAGATGCTAAGGGTTGTATCAAAATAAAGCATTGATTCGCCCAATTTGTCCAGTTTTGAACAGGCGGTGCCAAGGTTCATGAAATTGTTGGCGGTAGAAAGGTGGTTCATGCCGTATTTTTTTCGGTTGAACCCAAGTGCTTTTTTATAGTGTTCGAATGCCTCGCTGTAATCTCCCAAGTTTTCGTAGGCGATGCCTAAGTTGTTGAGGTTGTCCGAAATATCTGCCGATTTGTTTCTTTCATTGATGGCGAGGCTTAGGTGGAGCTGTTTGATCGCTTCTTCGTTTTTGCCCGTTGTAAAAAGGAAAATGCCGTAGCTGTTATATGCCTTGGCCCGTTCGGTATGTGTGGTAGCAAGGTGCTTTTCCGCAATCTCAACGGCACGTTTAAGGTTGAATTCAGCTTCTGTAAACTTGCCTTCCCTCCGGTAACTGATTCCAATGCTCCTAAACTCTGCGGTCAATCTATCGAAAGGCACTGGTCGGCTGTTTTGATAAATATTCAACGCCTTTTTGCGGATGAGTATTGCTTGCTTATTGTCTGGAATTCTGCTCAAACTGTCGGCGATGAGGTCATACCGCTTGGCAAGGGCAAGCTCTGTGTTTTGGCTACGCACAACAGAGGCCAACAACAGCAATCCAAGCAAGTAAAACGTTTTCTTCATGTTTGTTATCTGGCAACCATTTTAGAGGGTGCGGGGATTTTTTTTGGGGATTTTCAATTTTCCCCCAAAACACCCCTGCTAAATAGTTACATTATCTGGTAATCACTGAGGTCAATAGGCTGCTAATCTGGCAATTGCAATCAACGTGCGTTTGCTGTCAAAAATTGCAAGCCACATAATGCCTGACGATGATGCTGGCATTTCAACATGAAAAGCCCCGCTGAATGGAACCCGATCCGAAATCACAAACCGTCCCATCGCATCCATCACTTCATAAGTGCTAGCATGCCTGATGTGCTTTAAGTCAACATCAAACCCAAAAGCGGACGGGTTTGGGGACACTTCAATAAGGGCGCTGTTTTTGAGAACTATTGCGGTGTTCGAGAACCCAACCGGCACCAATGGGATTTCAAAATATAGGCTATCCCCTTGGGCCACGTCGAAATTCAAGGACTTAGAAAAAAAGCCATCTTTTTTCACGGTTAGTTGATATTCACCCTCCAGCATTCCTTTTTTGAAAAAACCGGTAAGGCCCGTGTTTAAGGTATCTCCCAATGAGGGCAGTTCAACAAGGGCGTTAAGAATCACCTCATTTGTAAGGCTATCCTTCACGATGCCGTAAATCCGGCCAGCCTTGGTTCCATTAAATTCCCAAACATAAAGGCCATCCGTGCGGTTTCCACCGATGATTTTGCCAGAAGGAAAATAGGGACAAGCCGACCAAAGTCCGTTGAAACCTCCACTCTCGCCGGGCCAGGTATCGTAAAACCCGACCTCTACAGGCACAGTAGGGTCTGCTATGTCCAACACCCGGAAACCTTCGGTATTGTGGGAGATGAAGCAATAGTTGCCATAAACATAAGGATTGTGAACAAGGCTTGCCTCATTGGCAGTGTATCTCGCAACCTCGAACGGGTTGGATAGGTCCTCGATATTGAAGATTCGGGCAGGGTAGCCGTCCTGTTCATCGGCAGTTATCAAAAATCGCCCATCTGCCGTGGACGATGCGCTATGCGAACTCTTTCCATCGTAAACAATCGTGCTTAAAAGCTGCGGATTGGTTTTGTCCGATATGTCAACGATGTCAAATTTCGTCTCATAGAATGCCGCGGCGAACAACAAATTGTCCCTGATATGGGCATCGTGGATATAGTAGCCAGGCGCATAAAGCCCTACCTCCTTGGGGGCAGATGGACTCGATACGTCAAGGATATGTACTCCTTGCGTGGCTGTCGTGCCCATCACATAGACATAAGGCTCATCACTGTCAATGGCTTTCTGGATTATATGTCCTTTCGTGAAGGTCGTCGTGTAGTTGGTGATCAAGTGTAGGCTGTCTGGCAAGAAGCTGAGGTCAATTACCTGCATCCCATGTCCTGTTCCACTGACGTCAGTGGTCACAAAAGCATGGTGACCGATTACCGTGATTTCCCGCCAATTGGTTTCTGGACCAGACACAAAGCCTTTTTCTTCAATCGAACAGCTTTCTGTAATGCAATATGCTACTGTCCCTGTTTTTGCTCCAAGAAGTGCGTACTCCTTACCATCCTGTGCGATGTATGCCCATGAGCCAGAATACCGGGTGTCACCACGATTGTACTGTCCCACCAATTGAACATTCAGCGAGGGCTGTCCCATCAAGTTGGAAAAAAGGAATTGAATCAAACTGGCAATAGCCAAGTATCTGAACATACTTTGTGTAGTTTGCAACTGAAATTGAGCAGCGAATTTAGCGAAAACCCCAACAAAACTAGGTGAGCTTCAAAAGAGGATTGATTTTTAGTAGCTATGAAAGGAATTATCCAGCAAATTTGCACCTCCATTTTCAAAAAACTTAAACCATTCAACAATTGAAAGTCTTAGTAACCTGCCCACCCATGCTTCGGCTGATTGATGAGTTTCGGCCAGAATTTACTTCAAAAAATATTGATTTGCTGACACCCGATGTGGTTCAAACACTGACCGAGGAGGAGTTGATTGCCATTTTGCCAGGGGTTGATGGTTGGATTATCGGCGATGACCCTGCCACAGAACGAGTTTTTGAGGCAGGAAAGCATGGCAAACTGAGAGCCGCCGTGAAATGGGGCGTAGGGGTGGACAATGTCAATTTCGAGGCTTGCAAAAAACTTGGCATTCCTGTCGCCAACACACCGCTTATGTTTGGAGAGGAAGTAGGTAGCCTGGCCGTTCATTACACCATCGGCCTTGCCCGCCAGACCTTCCTGATTGACCGTGGCGTGCGGGCAGGGGAGTGGCCCAAGCCTGCCGGAATTTCCCTTTTGGACAAAACTGCTGCATTGATTGGGTTTGGTGACATTGGAAAGTCAACTGCCCGTATGTTGAATGCATTTGGCATCAATATTAATATATACGACCCGTTCGCAAGCCGTACCGACGAGGATGAAATGCGCTATCGCTTCTATGGGTTCCCAGATAGGATTGATGAGGCTGATTTCGTGGTGGTCACTTGCGCGTTGACAAGCGAAACCAAACACCTGATCAACGCTGAGTCCATTGCGAGAATGAAAGACGGCATTCGAATTGTCAATGTATCAAGGGGGCCAGTAATTGACGAGGCGGCACTTATAAGCGGTTTGAAATCCGGCAAGGTACATTCAGCTGCTTTGGATGTTTTCGAAACAGAGCCATTGCCAATGGACTCGCCCTTGAGAAGCTTTGAACGCTGTGTTTTTGGCACCCACAATGGCTCCAATACCGTGGATGCCGTTCGCAGGGCGAGCAAACAAGCCATGAAAATTTTGTTTAAATTTCTGGAGATTGACTAATGGCCAATACTGAAAAAAATGTGTTTATAACCGGCGTTCTGGGTGGAATAGGCTCCGCGCTAGCAAGGGCTTTTCGAGAGGATGGCTTCTACGTTTATGGCGTTGACATGCGGGAAGACTTTAACGGACATTGTGACCGCTTCCTGCGATTCGACCTCAACCTGTTCGTCAAGGATGCGGCCTATCGAATCAAGTTTACCCAGATTTTTGATGAAATAATGCCCCATTTAGATGTGCTCATCAACAATGCGGCCGTTCAGAAACTTGATTCGATGGAAAACATCAAATTGGATGATTGGCAAGAAACCCTGAATGTCAATCTCACAGGGCCAATGCTTTTGAGCAAGGTTTTTTTAGCTCGTTTGGAAGCATGCAATGGGAGCATCATCAACATAGCCAGTATTCACCAACAGCTGACCAAACCAGGTTTTGTGAGCTACGCCACTTCAAAAAGTGCGTTGGTTGGGTTGACAAAGGCAATGGCGGTTGACTTGGCAGGCCGTGTAAGAGTCAATTCCATCAGTCCCGCTGCTATTGAAACTGCCATGCTGAGAGCAGGTTTCAACCATGACGAATTGGCACTGGACGAACTGCGCAAAATCCATCCAGTGCAAAGGATTGGCTACCCGGAAGATGTGGCCAAGTTGGCACTCTTCCTTGCTTCGCAAAACACGGGATTTGTTCATGGGGCAAATTTTCTGCTAGATGGCGGCATCAGTTCTGTCCTGAAAGATTTATGAAAGGTTGGAAATCAATAACTTAAATTATTATGGCAAGACCACAGGGTACATTGTTCGGATTAAACCTCCTTGAAAAAGAGGGTGTTGGGAAAAAGCTCGGAGAAGCATGGGATTATTTTCAATGGCGGAGAAAGTACGCCAAGCAATTGACCAAATTCAAGGATAAGCACAAAGGCCAAGACTGTTTCATCATTGGAAATGGCCCCTCGCTCAAGCACATGGACTTGGCCCCACTGCGTGAACGCCATACATTCGGTCAGAACAAAATCTTTCTTTTGTTCGATAAGGTTGACCTCTACCTGAGTTACCTTGTTTCAGTCAACAAGCTGGTGATTGAGCAGAGTGCAAGGGAGTTCGAAGCAATGAAATGCCCTGTGTTCCTTTCCCATACAGCTGCTAAGGGGGTGGTGGCAGAGCAACCAAATATCGAGCGTTTGCACACGCTGAACCTTTGGAGCTTTTACGAGGACATCTCTCAACCAATCTGCGAAGGCAATACAGTGACTTACGTTTCTCTTCAAATTGCCTACTATATGGGCTTCAAAAGGGTGTTTTTGATTGGTGTTGACCACAGTTTCAAGCAGTCAGGCCAGTCGCACGAAACGCAGGTCTATAAGGGTGACGATGAGAACCATTTCCATCCCGACTATTTCAAGGGCCAGCAATGGCAATTGGCCGATGTTTATGGGTCGGAGGTCTCCTACCACCTCGCCAATTATTTTTACCAAAAGGATGGTCGCCAGATTTTCGATGCGACCCCAAATGGGAAACTAACGGTTTTTCCCAAACTGAGTTTTGAAGAGGCACTGGAAATGGCGAGTAAGAAATGACGGATAGTTTTATTTTTATTTATCAAATTAGTAATTTTAAATTCTGTAATATACTCGAATTCCCTATCCTTGAAAACTTGTTTTTTTAACAAGCGTAACGACTTGGATTTAAGGTCATTTTTATAGTGATTTTAGGTTATATTTTAACGAAGTCAATGTATTTTTGTCCCTGAAACAAACATGACTTCTGTGCAAGCAATCGAAATTAACAAATCTATTCCCGTGATAAAAGCGCTGATCGTCGAGGACGAAATCAAAAGCATGAACAATCTCAAGAACCTTTTGGCTACCCATTGCCCCGAGGTTGAGGTGATAGGTGATGCGCTTAGCGTTGAGGAAGCCATGGATTTGTTTGAGGAGACAGAGTTCAAGCCAAATGTCGCATTCTTGGACATCAACTTGCCTGATGGGTTGATCTTTCAATTGCTCGATGAACTGAAGCCCATAGATTTCGAGGTAATTTTCATAACGGCATTCAATGAACATGCTATTCGTGCTTGCCAGTACTCTTCGATAGGCTATATCATGAAGCCAATCAACCCCGATGAACTCGTTCAGGCAGTAAGCCGTATCCGGGTTCAAAGCGGTGAAAAAATTGAAGAGCGCATTGAATTGTTCAACAAATCGCTGTCAAACCCTAACTCGTTCGAAAAAATGAGCATTTCGGCGATTGATGGTATCTATTTCGTGTCAATCAAAGACATCGTCCGGTTCGAGGCAGAAGACAACTACACCCACATATTCCTAATCAATGGTGAGCGGATAACCGCATCAAGGACAATCAAGGCGTACGAGGACATGCTCCAGATGTTGAATTTTTATAGGGTTCACAAGCGTCACGTTATCAATCTCAACTACATGCGCAAGTTCATCAAGGGGGACGGAGGCTATTTGGTGATGGATGATGGCAAAAAAATTGAGGTATCGAGGCGGCGGCGACCAGCTTTCATGGAGCAAATGCGGAGGCTCGAGGAAGCACTTTAATTCGGAAACTTACACATTACATAACAGACAGTATTCAGTGTTAGCGGGAGGAGCTTAGGCGAAAACGATGAAATTTGAGTAGAATTACACAGCAAAATGCCCTAAACTGCATTAAATTTTGCAGGAAGTTTTGTGGAAACTCAAAAGTGGCTATCTTTGGAACCTGAGAACGCACACACTTTTTACTGTTAGCAAAAAGCGAGACACTATGGCCTTTGGATTTTTCACTCAAAACCTAGATACTATGGGTAAGACTAAAAAGAAAAACTTGCTTGAACTTGACGACCTAACGCAAATTAAGAAGGTCGAAATGGGCGAGTTTATTGGAGGCAACGACAAAATCACTGAAAACAAGAAAAGAGGTTTCTTCGCCGGATTTTTTGGCCCTGGCCCTTGTTTAGGTGACATGCCACAATAAGTTTTTACGACATTTTTTTTCAAGAGGGAACAACAAAAGAGGCTGCACCGCAGATGTGATGCCTCTTTTGACATGTCTATACCCCAAGTAAGCCGTCCATTTTGTTTTTGAAACACTCACTGGAAACACTATAAAAAATGGTTAGCACTTTTCCCGACACCAACGAGGAACTGTTAAACTTGGAATCCACTTTACAACTCATAGACGAGCGCCTTCAACGGCTTGCCACCCTTGACAAGTTGGCTTCACAGCTTGTATTCACTGATATTTCCAAGGCGCAGAAATACTTGGCTGAGATTTTCCAGATTCTCACTGATTTGGACCAACCAGATTTCGTGTTGAACTACAACCTCAACATGGCTTTGGTGGAAAACCAATTGTACAACTACAACCTCTCAGAAATCCACTTTCGAATTGCCTTAGAAATCCTTGGAGAGAGGGGCGACGTAAATCAACTTACAGAAACCTATATTGACTACGCCGGTACGCTTCTCAATCTAGACCAACCAGACAGGGCGAGGTTTTACCTCAATCAAGCTACTAAATACTTAGAGACCTTTCCAGATAGCCGTCTCGACATTCGATTGATTTGCCGGGAAGGTTTCTTTCACTTAAAGTTTTCGAACTACCCCAAGGCGCTGAAGTCCTTTCTTGATTGTGTGTTGGCCATCGAAACCATGACCGAAACGCCCAGCCTCAAGGACTATCATTTTTTCACCTTAGTACAAAGTGGACTTGGCTCCATTTACGCAGCCTTAAACGAACCTGAAAGGAGTATTCAGTCTTATTTGAATGTGGTTGAGCTTTGCGAGAAGAAAGGAATGCGGTCCAGGCTTTCATGGCACTACCTCAATGTCGGCAACGGCTACATGGCCATGCAAGACTATGAAAACGCCAGCCAATATTTCAAGAAAGCCATCAAGGTTGTTGACGATTTGAACCAGCAGACCAGGGCTTTGGCCTACGCCAACCTTGGGTTTTGCTACCTGAACAAAAGGCAATACAAGGAGGCGCTCGAATTGTTCACCACGGCATATCCACTTTTCAAGGACAGAAAGGAAAAGAACCTTGCCAATATTGAATGGTGGCGAGGGAAAATCTATGAAGAAGAAAAGGCCAAAAAAGCGCTCAAGCATTATTTCAAGGCGCTGGAATTTGCAAAAAAAGGCCAGGAGTACCGTCAAGCTACAGGGATTATGAAATCCATCGCCGACCTCTATGCGAAAGAGCTAGAGTATAAAAATGCCTACGATTACCAAGTCCTTTACAATCAGGCAGTTGAGCGAATCATGTCGGATGAGTTGAGCAATCAAATCAGGGAACTTGAAATCCGGTATTCTGCCGAAAGCAAGGAAAAAGAGGCCGAAATGTTCAAATTACAAGCAGCCGGCCTCCAGTTGAAAGCGCTTAGGGCCCAAATGAACCCTCATTTTGTTTTCAATGCCCTGAATTCAGTCCAAAACTATATCACATCCAACGATACCTCTCAAGCTGCAAAATACCTTGCACAGTTCGCCCACTTAATGCGCAAAAGCTTGGAGTACTCTGAATTGGAAGTTATTTCACTTGAAAAAGAGGTTGATTTCCTACGTAACTACTTGGATATCAACATGAATTTGCGATTTGAGAACCAGCTGCGTTATGAGATAACCATAGACGATGAAATCGAAGAAGACATCTATGGTGTTCCTACCATGATAATTCAGCCTTATGTTGAAAATGCCATTGAGCACGGAATCCGATCGAAACGAAATGGGCTTATCAAGATTGATTTTTGCCTCATTGATGAGAATACCATCCTTTGCAAGGTGGAGGACGACGGGATAGGAAGGCAAAAAGCAAGGGAATTGCAGCTTAAGAATCCTAATTTCAAAGACCACAAGTCCATGGGCACCCGTATCACCCAAGATCGACTTGAAATTTTGCTTCGTTCCCGCAACATGGATGAGAACGCAGTTGAAATTCACGATTTGATGGATAAGGAAACGGGAAAGGGAAGTGGCACTCTGGTGGAAATCAGAATTCCAGTGATGGAAATTCCAATGAGATAATTTGGAAAGTTCAATTCCGGTCTCTGTTGCCTTACCATCCAACAGAAACCGGAAAAACTTGAAAAGTAAAGAGAAAATCTTGGGCAACTCTTCGATATTAGAAAAAATCAAGATATATTTGCCCTAGTTTTCTCATAGTATGTTTGTTTAATCTTCCTGCACCTTATGTCCCTCCTGGGGTGCGGGAATTTTTTTTTGTGCCAATTTCAAGCACTGCGTTGTGTGTAGTCTCATCAAATGCTTAGTGCTTTTTCAGCCTTAACTTCGATTCTGCGGGCAAAAATAGAATAATAAAGAATATTTTTTCCGTTAATTGAAAAAAAACTACCGTTTCCTCAAGAATTGCTACCGTTCCCTCATGAAACCGACCAGTGCGTAAATGTAGCTTTTTCTCTCAATCCGTAGTAGTTACTTTTGTTGAAAGTTTTCTCATAGTATGTTTAATTCTCCTACACCTTTTTTTCCCTTCTGGGGTGTAGGAATTTTTTTTTCTCCAGCTGCAGATTTTAAGGTAGAAGTGCATGATGAAAAAGCAAATCGACCCACCTCGTCAAGGACGTTTTCAAAATTAAGATTTTGTGGATTTGTTGAACCCAGGGTTGGGTTGAATAACGAGGTGAGTGCATATTTTGGCCTTCATTTCCAACCACGGGCCCAATGCTTCACGAGTTATAGTAATTTATATCTTTATATCACTGAAAATGAAGCGGAATTGAAGTTGGTCAAGCCAAAATGTTCCATTGTCCCTTTCCAATTTCTTTTTGGAAAACCACTTTCTAAATCAAACCTACCGTTCCCTTGCGAAACCTACCGTTCCCTAAACAGCACTTGTGTGATAATTTGAAAACCTGCTCCTTTGCACTGTGTAGTTTTCTCATAGTATGTTTAGTGCTCCTACATCAGCCTTAAGCCTCCCTTGATGTAGGAGTTTTTTGCTTAATTCTTGGCAGCCACTTCAAAATCCACTTCCAACCTATTTCCTTTCTTATCCACCAGCACTAAGGTGTGCTTGCCAGCAGGCGGATTCAACTCGATTTCGTGAAAGGTCTTGGTTTGCCCTACAAAGCCATTGTCCAAGTGCCAGAAAACTTCTGTCTCAGGTAAACGATGGGCCATTTTGAACACTGTTCGCCCTGGGGCACCATCCAAGTCAACGGGGACATAGATTTTGGCATTTTTCCTTGGGTAAATCATTTGCATAGGGGGGGAAGCCTTGTCCTCCAAGACTTGGCAATCTTGCCGGAAAGCTGGCAGCGACGAATAGCCAGGGTTCTTCATCTTGTAATAGTATTCTTCAACCGGGGGCAAAACAAACCATGCCTGGTTGACCATATTGAGTGGTGCTTCGCAATTGCTGTTGACCTGCCAGCGCCTCGATTTGTCAAGGTGGACAACCTGGTGAAAAGGGCAGGGTGGGGCGTTGACCCCTTTTGCGTTTGAATACACAGTGTCCTTTTCGCAGTAGTCCAAAGCAGGGAAGCCACTTCTCTCGCAGACGACCAATTTTTTCATGGCATCGTATGGAGGGTCGAACCAGCGGCTGGCGGGTAGCATATTGAAGACGTCGAACAAGATGGGTGCTGCGGCATAGACACCGACTAGCCCTGGTCTTCCTTCCCCATCAGCGTTCCCTGCCCAGACGCCCACAACATATTTGGGGGATACGCCGATTGCCCATGCATCTCGGAACCCAAAACTGGTACCCGTTTTCCAAGCTATTGGACGGCTGGACTCGAATCGCTCCCAATCGCCCTGAGTCGTTGGGCGCTCCAGTTCTTCCATTGCATCGAAAGCATACCAAATGGCATCAGCGGATAGCAGGTGAGGCTCTCGCTGCAAGAAGGTTTCCGATTTTTCACCCTTCGCTTTGCCTGTCAACAAAAAATTGGGTTTTCGAAAATCATTCTTGCTGTATCGGCCATTATTGCCCGTGAAATTCCCCAAAGCTCGAGCCATGCCAGCGTAGATGCCTACCAAGTCCCAAAGAGACCCTTCGGCACCTCCTAAAGCTAAGGTCAACCCATAATGCCTTGGTGGTCGATTTAGGGTGGACATGCCCAGTTTTTTCAGATTGAAATGAAATTTCTCAACTGAATACTCTTGCAGCATTCGGATAAAAGGCACATTTAAGGAACGTGAAAGTGCAAGGTCAGCTGGAATGACACCATCATAGGTCTCTAGGTAGTTTTCAGGCTTATAACTGCTGATTTGAGTCGGTATATCGGCGATAAGGCTTTTGGGGAGTATCTTTCCCTCATTCAGCATCAAAGCGTAAAGGAACGGTTTTAGGATGCTACCTGTGCTCCGAGCAGCCCTTATGATGTCCACGTCTTCGCCATTTTCAGGGCCAGTGTTCGGGGCGTTTCCGATGTAGGCAACCACATCGCCTGTCTTCACTTCCTGTACCAAGATGGCGAGGTTGTGAATCTGATTGCTTTTCAGGTTCTGGCTTTTGCGCAGTGCCAATTCGTTGAGCCGGGCTTGAAGTGCCAGGTCAATTGTTGTGACCAATTTTGAAAACTTCTGGTCGCCTTTTTTATAGTTTTCAGCAAAAGCCCTGTCCAACAAATGTGGTGCAAGGCGAGGCAAGGGATGTGGTTTTTCTGGTAAAACTTCGTCAAGCGAAAGCTCGTAGGTGGTTTGGTCAATTACGCTAGCCTCCAAGAGCCGTTTCAAAAGCCTGTTTCGCTTTTGCAACAAGCTGTTCCTGTTTCTTCCGGGGTGAATTAGGCTTGGGCTGTTGGGAAGCACTGCCAAGGTTGCAGCCTCTCCCCATGATAAGGTTTCCGGCTTTTTGCCAAAATAGCGCCAAGCAGCTGCCTCTAATCCCACAACATTGCCCCCAAAAGGCGCATTGGAGGTGTAAAACGCCAATATTTCCTGCTTGGAGTATTTGATTTCAAGCCGAGTAGCAAGGATTACCTCCAACAGTTTTTCAAATACCGTTCTTGATTTGCCTTTTCTGGAGAGCCGGATAACTTGCATCGAAATCGTGCTGCCACCACTTACTACGCTGCGATTCTTGATGTTTTGTTGCATGGCCCGGCCAAATGCAATTGGGTCGAAGCCGGGGTGGGAGAAAAAACGCCTATCCTCAAACTCGACAATGGCTTTTTGAAACTTATCAGGTACTTGGCTGGAATGCGGAAACCTCCATTGGCCATCGGCTGCGATTCTTGCCCCTAACATGGAACCGTCCAATGCTTCAAGCACCATGCAAGTAGGGTCATTGAACAAGGAACTGGGCAAGCAAAACCAGTAAAAAGTGAATGTGGCAGCCAATGCAACCCAGATTTTTTTCCGGTGCTTTTTGTAAAACGGAAGGAGGCTTCCTTTGAAGGAATTCAGTTTCACAGGTCATTTATTTAGCTCATTTTCAAAGACTTGAATTAGTCGCCAAATGAGATGCCAATTGCCCTAGCTGTGCGCACCAAGTAATGTTCCTTTGAAAGAAAATTGTAAGCACTTACTGCCTCAGCTAAGCTCACATTGGATATTCCATTGTTTCGGTAGGTGACCATCTTCCCATACTCGCCATTTGCAATCATTTCAAATGCCTTCACGCCCATTGCAGTAGCCAGAATTCTATCAAAGGCAACTGGTGTTCCGCCCCGCTGCACATGACCGAGTATTGTTGTCCTTACTTGTGCAAGGCAGCCACTTTCCTCAATCTGTTGCTTCAAGTAATTGGCAATGCCGCCTAGTTTGATGTGCTCTTCTCCCACATCTTTCGATTTTTGGCCCACAATACTACCCTCAGCAGGTTTTGCACCTTCTGCAATGACGATGTTGACAAACCCCTCACCTTTTTTGTACCGTTTGTTGATTGTCTTGAGCACCTTGTTGATGTCGTAAGGGATTTCAGGAATCAAACAGATTTCGGCACCACCAGCAATGGAGGTGTGGAGGGCGATCCAGCCCGCATCACGGCCCATTACTTCCATGACCATGACCCGATGGTGGCTGGCGGCTGTGGTCACCAATTTGTCTAGACTGTCCGTCGCAATCTGAACTGCAGTTGTGAAGCCAAAGGTGAGGTCGGTGGCTGAAAGGTCATTGTCAATCGTTTTGGGCACACCAATAATATTAAGGCCACGCTCGAAAAGTGCTTGTGAAATTTTCTGGCTACCATCACCCCCAATATTCACAACTGCCTCAAAACCAAGATCTTGTATCCGTTTGGTCAGATTGTCAGTTATGTCAACAGATTTCCAGGTTCCGTCAGGTTGTTGGACAGGGTAGGCGAGTGGGTTGCCCTTGTTTGTGGTCTTAATGATGGTTCCACCAAGGACGTGTATTCCAGCTACTTTTTTTCGTGATAGCTTCACGATTTCAGTAGGTTCGCTCAGTACTCCTTTGAATGCTTCAATACTGCCATAAACCTCATATCCGCCATGTATTTTGGCAGATTTGACGATTGCACGAATGACTGCATTCAATCCTGGGCAGTCCCCACCCCCTGTGGCTAAGAGTATTTTTTTCATAAAATTGTAACAGGTTCAAATTTGGCTGCCAAGCTATGAAAACTTTGCTTTGTTGGACAAGGGATAAGGCATGGGATGGTTGGATATTCCATGAAGTATCTATGTTTGTACCCTGAAGCAGCCAAAAGCTGTCTTGAATACTTCTCACATGAAAATTGCAGTCTTTCCAGGGTCGTTTGACCCCATTACAGTTGGTCATGTCAGTTTGGTCAAACGGGCAATGCCCCTTTTCGATAAAATCATCGTGGCTGTCGGTGTCAATTCCCAAAAGCAAAATCTATTCACGTTGGAACAAAGATTGGAATGGCTGAAAGCTGTTTTTGCAGGTGATACCAAAGTTGAGATTGATTTCTTCGAGGGTTTGACTGCTCATTATTGCAATAAAATTGGGGCAAACTACCTGCTTAGGGGGCTGAGGAATGCCTCTGATTTTGATTATGAAAAAACCATTTCACAGCTAAATCATATTGTAGGACACGAACTGGAAACGGTGTTCTTAATCAGCCTCCCAGAATTTTCTCATATTAGTTCAACCATTGTGAGGGAGTTGATAAAAGGCAATGGGAACGTTAAGCCATTTGTCCCGAAACAAGTAAATATCAAGTAGTTATGCGATATTCTTGGATTCTTTTCGATGCAGATGATACCCTGTTCGACTTCAAGCGTAGTGCCCGTTATGCCCTCGGCCAAACCTTGGTGGACTTCCACATAACGCCTACCGAAGCACATTTTCAAGTTTACGAAGGAATCAACCACGAAGCATGGCTGGCATTTGAAAGGCAAGAAATAACTGCGACGGACCTACGGAGGGTTAGGTTTGAACGCTTTATGGATGCGATTGGAGAATATCGGGAGCCTGTCGAAATGAATGCCCATTACCTTCAATTGCTTTCACAAACCCGTTTTATGCTCAATGGGGCAGTAGAACTGGTTGCCACTTTGAAAAGCAAGCACTACAAAATGGGTTTGATCACAAACGGGTTGCATGAGGTACAACGGCCTCGAATCAGCTTTGCAGAAATGGATAAATACTTCGATGTGATTGTGGTTTCTGATGAAATTGGTGTCTCGAAACCGCATAAAGGTTTCTTTGAGCATAGTTTTGAACAGATGGGCTATCCTGAAAAATCGGAGGTCATTGTCGTGGGGGATAGCTTGAATTCTGACATCAAAGGGGGGATCAATTACGGCGTGGACACCTGCTGGTACAACCCCAAAGGCACGTCAAATTTGACAGAACATCAGCCCACTTTTCAAATCCAGCGATTGGAAGAACTTTACACCATTGTTCTTTAGCAACCAAAGGCGTGTGGTTATCCGACAAAATTGTACAAAGCATCATTACTTCCCGACAATTTGACACGCCATTTTGAGCCAAATTTGCCTAAAAAATGACAGTCCGTCACGAATTTTCCAATGGCACGAAAGGTGATAAGTGCGATTGGCAACAGGAAATTCCGTTTCGTGCCTGCCATTTTGTGAAGACGGTTGCTTTAACTGTCTCGCAATTCAACTCCAAAGAAGCAAGCTATCAAAAAATTCAACCATCAAAAAGTAGATTACTATGAAGTTCAAGCCTATTAATGACAGGGTGGTGGTAAAGCCAGCACCTGCAGAAGAAAAGACGAAAGGGGGCATCATCATCCCTGACACCGCTAAGGAAAAGCCACAACGCGGTGAAGTCGTGGCAACCGGCCCCGGCAAAGACGACAAAAAAATGACCGTTAAGAAAGGTGACATCGTACTCTATGGAAAGTACGCTGGCCAGGAAATGAACTACGATGGCGTTGACTACCTCATCATGCGGGAGGACGACATTCTCGTCGTTTTGGACAAGTAAGAAGGACAAAGTAGAAATGTGATTTCTGCTGTTTCGTCTTTTTTGATTTGACTTCAAAAAATTTGTGTTGCCTTCATCCGCAACAAATTAACAATTCAACATTCAAACAATTCAACCAATATGGCAAAAGAAATTTCTTTCGATAGGGATGCCCGTGAGAAACTAAAAACGGGGTTGACGCTTTGGCAAATGCCGTGAAAGTAACCCTCGGCCCACGTGGTCGCAACGTAGTCATCCAGAAGAGCTTTGGTGCTCCGCAAGTGACAAAAGACGGCGTGACCGTTGCAAAGGAAATCAAAAAGCAGTCAGAGAAAGCATCGGCGAAGATTTTAAAAAAATCCAGCAAGTAGCTGCGATTTCTGCCAACAACGACGACGAAATCGGAACACTTATCGCAGATGCCATGAAGCGGGTCAGCAAGGATGGCGTCATCACGGTGGAAGAAGCAAAAGGTACTGACACATACGTGGAAGAAGTGCTCGGTATGCAGTTCGACCGTGGCTATTTGTCGCCTTACTTCGTGACCAACACGGAGAACATGACGACGGAATACGAAAACCCGTATATCCTCATTTACGACAAAAAAATCAGCAACCTGCAAGAAATGCTGCCGATTTTGGAGAAGGCGGCTGGTTCTGGCCGTCCGTTACTCATCATCTCTGAAGACGTGGAGAGCCAAGCGCTTGGCGTACTTGTGGTGAATCGCCTCCGTGCTGGCTTGAAAGTGGTTGCAGTCAAAGCCCCCGGCTTTGGTGATCGCCGCAAGGCTATGTTGGAGGACATCGCCATCCTGACAGGTGGACAGGTGATTTCCGAAGAAAAAGGCTTCACGCTTGAAAAAGCTACGGTTGGTGACCTCGGCACCTGTGAGAAAATCACGGTGGACAAGGACAATACCACCATCGTGAACGGCAAAGGCAAAAAGAAGGACATTGACGCACGAGTTGGCATGATCAAGGCTCAAATCGAGACCACTACTTCCGACTACGACAAAGAGAAGCTCCAGGAGCGTCTTGCCAAACTGGCAGGTGGCGTGGCTGTCCTAAACGTCGGCGCACCTACCGAGGTGGAAATGAAGGAGAAAAAAGACCGGGTGGACGACGCCCTCCATGCAACTCGTGCTGCCATTCAGGAAGGCATCGTGGCAGGTGGCGGTGTGGCACTGGTACGTGCCATCAAAACGTTGGAAGGGCTGAAGGGCAAAAACGACGACGAGACCATCGGTATCGCCATCGTTCGCAAGTCGTTGGAAGCTCCCGTGCGTGTCATCGCTGAAAACGCTGGCCAAGAAGGCGTGGTCTTTTTCAAAAAGTGGCTGAAAGCAAAGGTGCCATCGGCTACAACGCCCGCACCGATGTGTACGAGGACTTGAAGAAAGCCGGCGTCATTGACCCAACGAAGGTGACCCGTGTTGCCCTCGAAAACGCCGCTTCCATCGCTGGTATGGTGCTTATGACCGAGTGTGTTATCAGCGACAAGCCTGAGAAAGATGCTGGCCACAGCCACATGCCTCCGGGCGGCGGCATGGGTGGTATGATGTAAAAAATTGACAGTTTGACAGGTCTTGTCCCGATTTTTCGGTTTGGCAGTTAGCAGTCAGCGTTAAGCAACTTAGCTAAAGCCTGATAATCGTCAAGCTAATTCAAGATAAGATTTTTCGGAAAGAGCCCCCACTTGCCATTGCAGGTGGGGCTTTTTTCTTTTTCATGTTCGCTAAATAATGCGGAATGCAAAGTTTACAAGAGCGAGTGGACCTTTTGAAACAGGATTTTGTTGCAGGCGAAAAAGATGAGGCTGTGTTCCAGCAAGCCTATTCCAACACCTTGAAATTTGTACAACTGGTATATACCGAAGAGTCGGCACAGTTCATCGGAATCAGGGACGCCATCAACGACTACAGTTCCGGGGGGAACAAAGCCGAGTCACGGCTTGCGCTAAAAGACAATTGTTACGGGGTGTTGAATATTTTGACATTCTCAAAGTAACTACTTGCAAGCCATGAAAAAATGCCCTGACACGTAAATGTGTTCAGGGCATTTTGATTTTTACAAAACCCTTTTTCCCTTTCTTTGTTAACTCACCTTATTCGCTATCTTTGTGCCCTTGCCTGATTAATAGAACCGGAAAATGCCGGTTTTGAACCAAATTAGTTTTCCCTTGTAATAGCGTTGCCTGATTTTTTCACAAACAATTATCATTTTACAAAAATGGCAAAACGACACTTGCCCGTCGGCATAGACGACATGGCAGCTTATGTTCCTTCCCTATACCTCGATATCCGTGATTTGGCAGAGGCCCGTAGTATTCAGTATGAAAAACTGGCGAGTGGCCTTGGGCTGCTAAAAATGGCATTTCCTGATGTTCATGAAGACGCCGCCACGATGGCCGCAGAGGCAATTAGTGAATTGATGGAGAAAAATGGGCTTCGGCCTGAGCAAATTGGTCGGGTCTATCTCGGTACCGAAAGTGCATTGGATGGTGCAAAACCCACCGCCACCTACGCCGTGGAAATGGTTCAGCAGCGCCTCGGTGGCAGCTTTCGGCACTGCGATGTGGTGGACATGACCTTTGCCTGCATCGCAGCTACGGATGCACTCCAGAACTGCCTGGACTGGGTAGCTGGCGACAGGGAGCGAGTGGCGATTGTGGTGGCATCCGATTTTGCGAAGTACGAAAGCGACTCCACAGGCGAGTACACACAAGGCGCAGGCGCAGTGGCGGTTTTGGTGAAATGGTATCCCAGGCTATTGGTCATCCCTCGCCAATTTGGTGTGGCGATGGACAGCGTACATGACTTCTACAAGCCCCGTCGTAAGGAATTCACGGAAACGCCAATCTTCGATGGGCCTTTCTCCAACCAATGCTATCAAGATAGGATGACCGAAGCATTGGCTCATTTTAGGGAAGTTGCTGGTGCTATTGAAGATGCCTTGAGCGACCGCTGGGAGCGCATGGCCTTCCACCTGCCATATTCGTTTCATGCCAAGCGCATCTATTTGGAAGTGTATGCGAAAGAAATGATGGCAAAGGGTGTCTGGGATGTAGCACCAGATGCCAAAATTGTTTCGCAATCCCCTGAATATAAGGCATTTGTGGAACGTAAACTCGAAAAGGCGCAGCGAGCGAGCAGCCTCATCGGAAACCTTTATACGGGTTCAGTCTTCATGGCATTGATGAGCACTTTGGATGCTGATGCAAGGGAAGGCAACAAGTTGACAGGTAAGCGAATTGGACTAATCGCTTATGGCAGCGGCTCCAAGTCCAAGGTTTTTGAGGGAATTGTTCAAAAAGGGTGGGCTGAGGTTGCCAACAAGTTCCAGCTGATGGAATCATTGGAGAACCGCAAGGCCATTGATTACTCGACCTATGAACAACTTCACCATCATCTTAGACAGCACTCGGTTTTCCCTCAAGAGGGGCGGTTTGCGCTGCAATCTATCGGCATTGAAGGTACTGTACTTGGTGCAAGGTACTATGGAAGGTTTCATTTGAATGGCAGGGCTGTTGTGAAACGGCCTGCAGAAAAGCTTGAAGCTGTATCGTAAGTAGTGGAAAGTCATTCAACACCTACCAATCCAGTCATTCTTTCATTGGGCTATTTGCCACCAATGGACTGGTTCGTTGTGTTTGCACATAACGAGGTGATTATTGAACAGCATGAGCATTTTTCTAAAGGAAGTTTTAGGAACCGATGCCAAATCATCGCTGCTGATGGGCCTCAAAGGCTTACCATTCCATTGAGGAAGGGCAAAAATGAACAACAGCCCATTAAAGATGTGAAGATTGCTTACGACGAACCTTGGCAGGTGAGGCATTGGAGGTCTATTTGCACGGCTTATGGGAATTCACCGTTTTTAGAGCATTTTACGGATAAGTTTCGGCCATTTTACTTAGAAAAGCGATTTGATTTCCTTTGGGATTGGAACATGGAAATGTTGGTGCTGACCTTGAGGCTGCTTAAACTTGAAAAGCCTTGGTCCTTGACAGCCTATTATGAAAACAACCCAACCAATGCCATTGACCTACTGCAAATGCTTGATGTAAAACAGGCTAAAAATCATGATAACCAGCCATTTAAGTATCCCCAAATCTTTGAAGACAGGCTTGGCTTTCTTCCAAATCCCAGTATCCTTGATTTGTTGTTTTGTGTTGGAAAACTGAGCAAATAAGGTCGCCATTGATACCCTTATCGAAGTTTGTAAGCCATCGAAAAGAACGGGATAGGAGCGTAATAGGTATCTGTGCATTCAAAAGGAAAGCAGCCGTACCTCCTAAATGGGCCGATGCCCGCTATGCCTGTTTCAAACCTAAAACGTTCGTTGAACCAGCCATAACCAATTGTCAAAGGAGTGAGAAAGCCGGTTTCCCAATATAAGTCGAAGTAGATTTCGTCGTCCATTTCGTGCGGAGCTGACATGATGTGCAGTTCTGAAAAGACCCTTCCCCGCCTTCCTACTTTGCAGGAGGAACCTATGTTGAAACTTTCAAAATCGCTGTAGGTGTAGGAATTTTCGTTTTCAAAATTGTGGTTATAACCTATGTTCAGGAAATAATCTGGTGTTCCGAGAGAAACAGTTCCGTGTACCCCTATCGCAAATGGAACTACCCCGTATGCCCCAACGCTTGTATGGACGAATTTGCCGAAGCTTTTCGAGAATTTCAAGTCAATGTATGGAACAAAAGTGATTAGGCCTGTGGAAACCGATATATTATCTGTAAGTCCAAACGACATCACGTTAAGGCCAACCATGATATTTCTAAACTCTTTTTCACCGGCTTTCATGCCAAATCCTGTTTGTGCAAACATTAAGGAGCGTCCATGACCAGTGTAGGGTAAATGCTGTGGTCTGAGTCTATATTTTCCTTCTTGGAGAATATCAATTTTCCGCTCTTCGCCATTTTCCATGCGGTGGAATATCTTATCATCTTGATAGCGCATCAACTGTCCCTCCATTTTTTTACGAACGGCTGTAAATCTGTACTCGTTTTTGAAATTGCTTTCAACCAAAAGTGTTACCGTTTCAGGTCGTATGTATTCTACATCTCTTGGTTCAAAACGTTTTCTGCCATCCTTAGCAGCTTGGAATTTGATTTTCCTGTTGGTGATTTCGATGGGATAGCCATAATAGACAGCCCCTTTTTTGGTTTTTACTTCAAAAATTTGACTGGTCAATGAACGCTGGATAGAATTTTGGTCTCCAACGAGTGCGTCCACTTCCTTGGTTGGGAAAGCAATTCTCACATCATTTTTCACAACAAGGACCAATGAATCATTGGTCCAAGAGGCTATCCAGCCTTCGAAAATGTCACCCCGCTTTGTGGTGAGTTGGTGCAAATGAGCGGGGTCATTGATTGAGATTTTACCAAATGCATTGATTTGGGAAAATGAAATACCGATTGTCAAAAAGACAAAAAAGCTTGTAAGCGTGAGTCGGCGTAACATAGAAAAAGAGTTTATTTGACATTTTGTAGCAAATAAAGTGAATCTTCCCCAAAAACAGCAATGGTGTTGGCATTTTCATATCCCGAACTTGTACCCAAATGCCACAAAAAAGATTGGAACATGGATAGGCTCACAAGGTAAAGGAAAGCAATTAGCAAACGGGCCAGTATGCATCAACCCTAAATCCCAACGGATTTTGTTGCGGTACCTTGTCAAACCCCATGAAAAACCATTCGCATAGCCATAAGTACTAAAAACATCATAACCAAAGGGGTTGGGCGGGGTGGTGATGATGTTGAATTCCGCAAAAAACCTGGATTTCGGACCGACACGTATTGAACTGCCGAAACTCCACAAATCGAAATTCAGGTCAGAATCCACGCTTTGGATTTCCTTGCTTTTAACATAGGAAAAATTGAGAAAATAGTCGGGAGTGCCAAAGGAAAGGGAGGCGTGGTAACCGTAGGAAAACAGTGCGAATAAATAACCACCTGCCGAAACGTGAATATACTCACCAACGTCATGGTTAAGCTTGACATCAATATAAGGAAGAAAAGACAAGGTACCGACTCCAACCGACAGATAATCGCTAACCCCGTAGGAAATAGAGTTGATTCCTACCATGAAATTGCGATAATCAATTTCGCCTTTCGACATGCCAAACCCTGTCGGGCTGAACATGATAGCCCTGCCATACCCAGTAATATCTTGGTATGGGTAATTTATCTTGTAGCCTCTCAACTTATCAAGGTCCAGGTGCTGTTCCATGCCCAATTCGTCCCTGTGAAGGATGACCCCGTTATGGTACCCCAAGAGTTGCCCCCTGTTCGGCGGATTTTTTTTCAGGAAGTTTGCGCTAAAATCATTTGGGGACATCATATTGTCATATACTGCGGCGTACTCTCTCGTTATCCGATCTATTCTTCCGATGCGTTTGGTGATACTGCCCCGAAATTTGGCATTGAAAATCACCCTGTTGTGTTTAATCTCAATGGGGTGGCCATAGAACACTTTTCCACGTTTCATTCGAAGTGCGAAGACGTCTCCTCCTTTGACGGAGGTATCATTTGTTGCCAAAGATTCGATGCTCTTTATCCAGTTATTGGCAAAGCCAAGCCTAACCCCAGCTTGTGTTTTGAAAATCACGGAATCGGGCGTCATGGCCATTACTCGCCCGATGAAAGCATCGTCACGTTGTGTTTTGAGGAGCATCGCCTGGCTACTGTCACCAAGTTGGAAAGGGCCGATAATGGTGATTTGGGCATTGAGCAGGTGAACTGCAAAAAAGAAGATTAGGCTAGTAGAAAAGCGGGTACAGGGAAATCGCATAGGTGTTGCTTGATTGATTCAGCAAATTACGAATTTTCCCTCTGTTAGATTGTAGGTTGTACCTGAAATTAACAAGGTTGGTTAGCTAATAAGTGGTATCCATAACTGTTCGCCTTAGAGTTGGGCATCAAAGTTCACCAAATCAACAAACTTGGCGACACGTTGCTTCACATCAATGTTCGTCAGCTCGGCAAGGCGCTCAATGCCAAATTTTTCAACGCAGAAAGAAGCCATGGCGGAACCAAAAATCACGGCCCGTTTCATATTTTCAAAGGAAAGGTCTCCGCTTTTGGCCAAGAAGCCTATGAACCCGCCAGCGAAGGTGTCACCTGCGCCAGTTGGGTCGAAAACTTCAGCGAGGGGTAGGGCAGGGGCGAAGAAGATTTGACCCTCATAGAAAAGCAAGGCACCATGCTCGCCTTTTTTGATGACGAGATACTTGGGGCCCATTTGCAGAATCTTTTCAGATGCTTTGACCAAGCTGCGCTCGCCGCTGAGCTGTCGAGCTTCTTCATCATTGATGATGAGGCAGTCAATTCGCTTCAAGACTTCGAGCAGCCTTTCCATGGCGATGTTCATCCAAAAATTCATGGTGTCCATGGCAATCAGCTTTGGGCGTTTGGCCATTTGGTCAATCACCCTCATTTGGACATCGGGTGTTAGGTTGCCCAGCATCACAAACTCACTGGATTGGTAGCTTTCTGGTAGTACTGGATCGAAGTCTGCCAACACGTTCAATTGGGTGTCAAGGGTATCCCGGTTATTTAGGTCTTCGTGGTATTTTTAAGCCAAAAAAGATTTTTCACCGTGCTTGACCTGTAGGCCCTCTAAGTTAACCCCTTTGGATTCCAGCAAATCGAGCGTTTCTTGAGGAAAATCGTCGCCGATGACAGATACGAGGTTGATGCCATCCACGAAATAGGAGGCTGCCAGCGAAATATAGGTGCAAGCACCACCAACAATCTTGTCGGCCTTGCCGAGTGGGGTTTCGATGTCATCAAAAGCTACGGTTCCAACAGTAAGAAGGCTCATATTTTGCAGTTGGCAGTTGGCAGTTGGCAGTTGGCAGTCAGGTCACAGCCTGTTGTCCACCGCCCAAAAAACTCGAATTGTGATCCGGTCTTCTTCTGCAAACTAATTTTAGACTAAGAAAAACAGAAAAGCCCCGCATTGCTGCGAGGCTTTTAGCGCCCCCTCTTGGACTCGAACCAAGGACCTACGGATTAACAGTCCGGCGCTCTAACCGACTGAGCTAAGGAGGCATTTTTTAATTTGAATCGTTCTTCAAACCCACCCTTTTTCAAAGGCGAGCGCAAAGGTAAGTGGCTTTTCAAAAAACATGCAAGTGTTTGATGATTTTTTTTCAAGCTTTTTGAAAAAATTGCATCCGTTTCAAATTCGATGTGGTGATTTAACGGCCAAATTCAGGTTTGTTTCAATGCAGTGTGTATTTTTTTTGAATGTGAGCACTTTTGAAAATTACTCCTGCAGCCCCCAAACCCATTTCCCTTCCATGTCGAAATAGCCAACCTTATCGCCTTGTTCGACCCGAAATAGGCCCTCACCAGCATAGCTGATGTACTCGTAGCTTGGTTGCACGATAAGTTCACCTTGGAGGTTTGTCAGCCCATTGAAACCCTTGATGCGAACTTTGGCGAATCCATCTTCGAACTGCTCTATCTTGTCGTATTTAGGTGGGATGATTTCAATGCCTTGTTGGTTGATAATGGCCCAATTGCCGTCCACTTTCACAACGGCCACACCATGTTTGTATTGGCTGGCCTTCTCATAAAATCCATTGTAGAAACGGGCTTGTTCTGTGATGTAGTAAAACTTGTAGTTGTCATCCCGGACCAGGCCCCTGCCATCGGCGAAGTCGAGCAGTTTGTTAATGCCCGGCTCAATGATGAAATTGCCCTTGTCGTCAATGAGTCCTGCCCGCTGGCTTCCTTTGAAGACGATGGCCTTGCCGTCTTTGTAGTCCATACATTTGCTGAACTGTGGTTCCACCACGTATTTGCCCGTTTGGTCAATAAACCCACAGTTGCCATTCAACCAAACAGCAGCTTTTCCTTCTGAGAAATCGCTCGCCTTGAAGAACTTAGCCTCTACGACCAATTTGCCAGTGGTATCAACAAAGCCCCAAGCATCGTGTTATTGAACACGAGCCAATCCCTCTGAAAAAGGTTCTATGCTTCTAAAAGCCAAGCTGGTTATGGTCTGTCCGGTCTTGTTGACCAAAGCGAATTTTGCGGGACTTCCACCGATTTCAGCTACTGCAAGCCCGTGTAGGTTGAAATTGGACAGGGAAATGAATTTTGGTTTTTGCACGTAATTGCCTGAAATATCAATCAAGCCTACACGAAGGAACTGTCCGGAATTATCCTCAACCCTGGCCAATCTTTGGTCGTGGGGGTGAGCTTTTGGAAATTTGGGTTCAATGGCCCATTTGCCCGTCCGGTCAATATATCCAAAATGTGGGCCTTCCCGCTTTGCAGGAGCCAGTCCGCTTGAAAACCTACTGGCTTTTGAAAACTGGAACTCCAATTCCACGGAACCATAGCGGTCAATATATCCCCATTTGCTTCCAAGCCGAACGGCTGCTAAGCCTTCGCTGAAAGGGCCAACCTCGTCGAAACGGCAATCGATAATTTCTCTGCCGTTACTGTCAACAAACCCCCAAACGTTGTTTCGTTTGACAGCAAGTCGCCCTTCACTGAACGAGCCGATGTCTTCATATTGGACTCCTACTGTTAGCTGGCCAAGCGTGTCGATAAGGCCGTATTTCTCCTCCTTTTTGAATACCCGTAGAACTTTATTGTCTGTGTTTTCCAGGAAGCCCAGTTCATCGTATTTGCAGGGCAGAAGTTGCCTCCCTTTTCTGTCCACCATGCCCCACTTGAAATCCGATTCAACAATTCCTACTTGGTTGATGAAGTCCCTTGCGAAGGAGAATTGAGGTGTAACCGAAAGGGTGCCCGTAGTGTCTATGTACCCCCACATACAGCCCTCGCAGGTAAGTAAGCCTTTGTTGTCAATATTAAGGTCGTGTTGGGTATAATCCGTAAGCGTAACTGGGGCAAGTATGCTGGATAGAAATCCCTGCAATGTACCAAGGTTGTTTGTTGCCTTATCAATGGTTGCTGACATTCTGCCTTTTTGACTGGCCCTAGCAACTCCGTCACTGAAATCACCAATAAAGGCCATGTCCTTGGTCAGGATTTTGCCGATACGATTGACCAGGCCATGTTTGCCATTCGTGAAAACACAACGTGCGACGGGCATCCCCCGTTCGAAGTCGTTCAATCGAACATCAACCAAATTTACCTCGTGAACAAGTAACCCCGTGTCATTTTGCACCAAGCCATATGCCATGTCAAACCTGTAATCGGTACGTTCAAATGCAATTTCTTGCATCATTTCAATTCCAACGAGCGTAAGTCCTAGTTCTTTTTCAACTTTAACCTCGTGAAAAGATGGCTCAATCTGAATTTTACCATTGTCCAACCTACGCAAGCCCCATTTGTCATGTTTTGGGGAATAGAACCATTCGAATTTTTCTAATTGATAAGGGTTTTCGTCGGCGTTGGTAGGCCCTTGCCTTGGGTTTCTGCCCTTCGCAACCTTTATGGTGAAGTGTCCGCTAAAGTTTTGGGAATCGTTAACTTGTCCTATATCATCAAAGCTGAACACGCTCAACTGGCGGCCATTGTATGCCTTTATTTGATCGTCTTCCAATTCGATTCGCTCAAACTGCGGTTCCACCATTACGACGCCAAGTTTATTGGCGACGCCGCATTTTTTATCTTTGATGACAACACAGCGGTCTCTTTTCATCGGGGATATGTATTCAAAGTCAAACTGAATGAGCGTTTGGTCATCCAATGTGACGATTCCCCATTTACCCTCTAAATTTGCTCTGAAAATATCACCTTCGTAGGCTTGTATTTCATTGTAGCGGTTGGTCAAAACCAAGTGTCCACAATGGTCTAGGAGACCAAGTTTCCGTTGCTTTTTACAAAGCACGAAATCATCGCTAAACGGATAATATGCCTCGTACTCTCCTTTGCTAATAAGGTTGTTGGAAACAAGCGAGAAAAGATAGGCCTTGTTGTCAGAGACTAACTTCATGAAGTTAGTCGAAAGCACGTTAAACTGCTCATAAACATTTGCAAGCACCTTGCCTCCCTCGCTATTCACTGCGCCCCATTTTTGGTTTTTTTCGAAAAATATCAGGTTTTCGTTCCAAACCTTAATGTTGTCTGCTTGGGGTTTTAATGGCTCTACGCCAGAAGGCAACAGCAGACCAAGCAACCCGTCGAGTTTCGTTTGAAAAAAGGTGACAGATATTCCAACAGGTATTTTTTTGAACAATAGGACTTCATCGAATCTTGGGGCGGCAATCAAATCGCCAAACTCATTGACGATTCCCCATTTTTTGTCCTTTTTGAACGACAGGAAGGCAATGGGCAAAAACGGCCCAGATTGTCTTTTGGGTTTCAATACTTCTACCTGCTCATACCCAGCAGCCAAAATGATTTTCCCTTGTAGATTGATGACCTTCCAATCTCCTTTTTCCATCACGGAAATCAAGGTACTGTCAAGGGCTTTGACATCATCGTATTCAGGTGGAACAATTTCAGCACCTTCCGAGTTTAGCAAGCCAACCCTTCCTTTCCGTTGCATGGTGGCATACCCGAACTGCTTGAATTCGCCTATGGCGTCATATATCGGCTGCTGTACCAAGCGGCCTTCTGCGTTCATCAAGCCCCATTTTTTATCTTTTTTAATAGGAAAAAGAGACTGCGCTTCCATACAGAGCGGCAGTAAAAAGTATGGCACAAAAAAAAGCGTTATCAGCAATCGCATAGGATATTCTATGGTTGTTGGTTAGCTGTGTTAACGTTACAATAACTAAGAAAATTGACCCAAAAGCGATATTAACAGCCTTTGGGGCTGAATCTTTTACAAAGAAAGGGATTTTCCGAAGGAAATAATGAGAATATATTTGGAAAGTAACAGTTTGAGCGTGTTTGAGAATAAGTAGGAACTTTATGCTGAATAGGCAATTGCGTCCTGTTGCTGTATGCCAAGCCCGTCAATGCCAAGTTCTATCACATCACCAGGTTGTAGGTAGCGTGGAGGGGTCAGTCCAAGCCCCACGCCAGCCGGAGTACCGGTGGAAATAACGTCTCCAGGCAGTAAAGTCATGAATTGACTGATATAACTGACCAAATGAGGGATGCCAAAAACAAGGTTGCTGGTGTGGCTGTTTTGCAACAACTCCCCATTTAGTTTCAACCAAATTGAAAGGTTGTGCGGGTCTGGTACCTCATCCTTTGTGACAAGAAAAGGGCCGAGCGGTGCAAAAGTGTCTGCGCTTTTTCCTTTTACCCATTGGCCTTGCCGCTCCAATTGGAAAGCCCGCTCGCTGATATCGTTGTGCAGCACATATCCCGCAACATAGGCCATTGCATCGGCTTCCTCCACGTAACTGGCCTTTTTCCCAATAACGACGGCAAGTTCAACCTCCCAGTCTGTTTTTTCGCTATTTTTAGGTATAATGACATTATCATCTGGCCCGCAAACCGCAGTGGTTGACTTAAAAAACAGGATTGGCTCGCTCGGCAACTGCATATTGCTTTCTTTGGCGTGGTCGGAGTAGTTCAGCCCCACACAAATGATTTTGGATGGTCGGCCAATCGGTGCGCCAAGCCTCGTTGTCGGGCTGACGATGGGACATTTAGACTGATTGGATAACAACCATACGGATAGCCTGTTCAGGCCATCGGTTTCAAAAAATTTCTCATCGAAATCTTCGCCGAAGGCACTTACGTCAAGTCGTGTGCCGTTGGGGATTTGGATGCCGGGTTTTTCTTGGTTGGGTTTGCCGTGGCGGATGAGTTTCATGTTATTGCTTGATTTTCAACAGTTTACAAACCTGAGCCGCTACATTTGCTCCTGTAAATCCGAATTTTTCATCCAACACTTTGAAGGGTGCAGAATAACCGAAATGGTCAAGTCCCCAAACCATGCCCCGGTCGCCAACAAGCCCTCTGAGCGTACTTGGCAGACCAGCTGTTAAACCAAAAATTGGCACATTGCCTGGCAGAACCTCCTTTTGGTACTTCTTGGATTGATTGCGGAAAAGCCCTTCTGAAGGGACTGAAACCACCCGGACTTTCAACTTTTTTTCGCTTCGCAAAATAGAGGCTCCCGCTACCAATGTGCTGACTTCAGACCCATTGGCAACCAGCACCACATCGGGTTTGCCTTCGCAGTTTTCCACAATATAGGCTCCTTTAATAAGGTCATTCTGGTTTGATGTTGGCAAGTCGTTGACGCCTTGCCGGCTAAAAATCAGGCCAGTAGGGGAGTGGCGGTTTTCAAGCGCAAGTCGCCATGCGGCCACGGTCTCTGCACCATCGGCAGGACGCATTGAAATCATAGCGTTTCTCCCTGAATGATTTTTCAATTGCTCCAGCAAACGCAACTGTGCTTCTTGCTCAATGGGCTGGTGGGTCGGCCCATCTTCGCCCACCCGGAAGGCATCGTGCGTCCAAAGGAACACAACAGGGGTTTCCATCAATGCCGCCACCCGCATGGCAGGCTTCATGTAATCGCTGAATGCAAAAAAGGTCGCACAGGCCGGAATCACACCACCATGCAGTGACATGCCAACGCACAATGCAGCCATCGTAAGTTCACTAACGCCTGCCTGAAGGAATGCACCACTGAAATCATGGCGTTTGAAAGCGCTTGTTTTCTTTAGGAAATTCTCCGTTTTATCGCTGTTGGCGAGGTCCGCAGAAGAAACAATCATGTTCTCCAGCTTTCCGGCCAAATAGCCAAGCACTGCACCTGATGCGTTGCGAGTGGCATCGTTGGGCTTGCATTGAATTTCCGACCAATTGATTTGCGGCAGCTTGCCAGTCTGGAAAAAAGCAAACTTATCGGCTAGGGTCGAATTGTCCTTAGCCCAAGCTTTAAAAGCATTTTTGCGCTTTTTAGCGGCTGTCTTTTTTTGTTCCAAAACGGATTTGTAGTGTTCGGCCACATCCGGGAAGATTTGGAAAGGGTGGTTGGCGTCTCCTCCAAGGCCCTCTATGGTTTTTTCAAAAGAACCACCTGCTCCTGACAATGGCTGACCGTGCAGTTCAACCTCTCCTTCAAACAAGCTGCCATCAGCCTTGCGGGTGCCTAAGCCCATCAGTGTCTTTCCAATGATAAGGGTAGGGCGTCCGGTTTCAGCTATTCCCGTTTTGAGCGCCTTACGGATGGCATCATGGTCATTGCCAGGAATGGTCATCACTTGCCAACCCCAAGCCTCGTATTTCTTGGCCGTGTCCTCGCTGGTCACGTCGTCCACTTCGGTGCTGAGTTGGATGTCGTTGGCATCGTAGAACATGACGATATTGCCTAGCCCCAAATGCCCAGCTATTCGGCCAGCAGCTTGAGAGATTTCTTCCTGAATGCCACCATCTGAAATATAAAGAAAGGTCTTATGCGCCACTGTTTCGCCGAACCTTGCAGCCAAAAACCGCTCAGCGATGGCTGCGCCTATGCCAAAGGCATGGCCAAGCCCAAGTGGCCCACTGGTGTTCTCGATTCCTCTCTGTACATCAAGCTCAGGGTGGCCGGGTGTCGGACTTCCCCATTGCCGGAAGTTCTGGATGTCGTCCATAGTAAACTTGCCCAATAAGGTCTGCTGTGCGTACAACATGGCAGACATGTGGCCAGCATCAAGGAAGAAGCGGTCACGGAGCGGCCAGGCCATGTCCAAAGGGTCAAAGTTCAGGAATTCAGAATAGAGCACATGGACGAAATCAGCACCACCCATTGGGCCTCCGGGGTGGCCGGATTTGGCTTTTTCGACCATAGAGGCGGCAAGGATGCGGATATTGTCGGCGCAGCGAAGGGAAAGGTTTGACATCAGATGTGAAAAGCTGAAAACCAAAGAATGACACAAAGTGTTGGTTGTCAACACTTTGAATTTCCTCAGTTTCTATTTATCATTTTTAATGCTGCAAAGAAAGTGAAAACAGGCAAGAGGCAGGGGTAAATGCGGGAGATTTTATCAACAATAACAAAAAATCAAGGCTCAGGCAGCCAGTTTCCTCCACTCCAAAATCGCTTTTGCTGGTTCCAAGGAAGTGATAACAATATCGTGTGTTTCACCAATTTGCATCGTAATGTGGTCGCCTTGCCGCAAGCGTACGATTCGGGTTTCGCCTTTTTCATCGCGGATATGGCATTCACAAGCGCCTTCCAATAGCACGAAGCTTTCAAGGATATCATAGTGGACTTCTTCGTCCACCATTTGCTTCACCCAAGCCACGAACAAGTCCCTTTTTTCATTGGACTCTAAGCTGTGGAGGTGGATATTGTCGAATTCAGTTGGTGGTACAATATCTTCGACATACGCTTGCCAGTCGAGCCAGTTGGAATTTTCGGCTAACATGGGAAGGTTGGTAGGGTCCAATTTTTTCCTTTCCTTGTTTTGAATTTCGAGGGCATTGATTTTTTTCAAGATTTTGTCCCTAAGGGAGGCAGGAGGCTGGACAGAATGGGCTTCTGCAAATTTCACCAACGCATCTTCACTCAGGTCAATGTCGAGTATGCCAGGTTCTATGGTGTTATCCTCGGAAAGCAAGTTCCTAAATTCCGATTTGTTTATGTCGTGTGAATTTTTCAAAGCAATTCCAGTATTTTATTTTCACAAAAATAAGACCTTAATTCCATTATTTCTGTTGGCATCCAGCCATTAATTCCTCCCTAAAACCTAGCAGCTTTTCCTCCAAATCGTCGTCAATGACAGCAGCTCTTTGGCAATCTTTCCACCGGAAGTCCAAGTCACGGTAGAGTAGGGCGAAATAGCCGAGCAGCGGCATAGCAACTACCATCCCAATAAGCCAAACTTTGCCCATGACCAAGGCTACAACAAAACAAGCCAACCAGTACAAAATGTACAGCACCATTGAGAGGAACAAGGCAACTGAGGCCCTGAATTCAATGGTTTTTGTTTTTTTGGTGGCGAACAGGTTGCCAAGGTAAAGTGGCAGCCAGTTCAACCCGTAGCCAATAATATAAGGTATCCAAAGTATGCCGAGTAAGGTGGCGCTTCCAAGTGAATAGGAGGTGTGGTCCATCAATCCCCTATCTGAGGTACCGGCGTTCTTTAACAATCCAATGTATTTTTTGACTTTGCTCTTCAAGCTTTCCTTTTGTTCCATAGATAGCTCGTTCAGATGGTCTGCCAGTTTTTTTTCCTCGAAAAGTGGTTTCGGGTCGGTGGAGAAGGATGGGAAGACCCGCGCAGATGGCCCGTGGCGGTGGATTTCGAGCATTGGCTCAATCCATTCGTCGTCGCTTGGGTCGGCGATATGGACGACCCGTTCCAATAAGTGCTTTCTCAATTCATTGGTCAGTGCAGTTACAGCTTTGGCTTGGTTTTGCAGGTAGATGGGCATAAAGTCCTGCACCCTGATAGGCTCCCCAAAATCAATCCTGACATCTGAACGGAATTCGTCAGGGTTGGTGTAGTTGACGCCAACGGGCACGATGTGGACATCCAGGCCTTCGAATTTTTCCAAGGCCCCGAACACAATTCTTGCTGTCCCCTTCATCATGGGCCGCAGCCGTTTTTCGTGCTTGGTTCGGCCTTCGGCCAAAATCATGACCATCTTGTTGGCGGCCAATGCCTCGTAACATTTACTGAAGGTGTCATAATTGTTTTTCAAACCGCTGTACCCCGTGTCGTCAATCCTGAAAATGGGAACGATATGGAACCATTTGTAGAGTTTTCTGATAAAGGGACTTTGTACATAGAGGTCTCCACGGGCAAGGAAATTCAAAGGCTCGTCGAGCCAACAGGCAATGATGCACGGTTCTATGAAAGCCGTTGGATGGTTGGAAGCCAAAATGACGGGCTTGCCTTTTGGGATGCGTTCCCGGTGTGAAATGTTGATTTTTCGGAAATAAACAGATAAGGCTATTTTTGCGCAAGGCTTTACCAGGCTGTATATCATTTCGAAGGTATTGTTGCTTCGCAATTTTTTGATTAACCATTGCGAAGCTGCAAAATTACAACCCATAACGCCATTTTCAGGAAAATGCAGCGTCAAAAACAGCTAATCGTCATTGGCGGCGCTACGGCGACCGGGAAAACGGCCACTGCTATTGAAGTTGCCAAGCATTTTGGTGCTGAAATCTTATCGGCTGATAGTCGCCAATTTTATCGGGAAATGAGCATTGGTACTGCAAAACCCACCCCTGACGAACTGGCAGAGGTTCCCCACCACTTTGTCAATTCAATTTCCATCCAAGAAGAATATTCAGTTGGCGATTTTGAAAAGCAAGCACTTCAACTGCTGGCCGAGCTTTACAAAAAAGCGGATGTAGCCGTGCTTGTCGGTGGCTCAGGGTTGTTCATACGGGCGCTTTGCGACGGGCTCGATGAGTTCCCTGAGGTGCCTATTGAGACTGTCAAGTCATTGGAAGAAAAACTGAAAGACCAAGGGGTCGAATCCCTCCAATCGGAATTGTTGCACCTCGACCCTGAATATCACGGACAGGTTGATTTGCAGAATCCCCACCGCTTGATAAGGGCCTTGTCGGTGTGCAGGGCAAGCGGCGAACCATTTTCCAACTTCCGAAGGAATGAAAAAAAACAGCGGTTCTTCACTCCGATTTATGTCCTGCTGGAACTGGATCGCCCTGCTTTGTATGAACGAATCAACAACCGGGTGAACTTGATGATAGCGAGTGGCCTGGAAGAAGAAGCTCGAACATTGTACAACTATCGGCATTTGAATTCGCTGCAAACCGTTGGTTATCAGGAACTTTTCGAGTATTTCGAAGGGAAATCCAATTTTGACGAAGCAGTAGAAAAAATAAAAATGAACAGCCGCCGATATGCCAAGCGCCAGTCAACTTGGTTCAGAAAGGACGATCATTGGACGTCATTTCAACCATCCGAAATTTCGGCCATTACCAGTTACCTAAACCAATACCTACGATGATTTCCACCCTTCATCCCTCATCCCTCGTCCCTCCCTCATTCCTAAAAAATCACTTCCTTCTTCACCAATTTCTCAAGGTCTTTGTAAGAAATGATGAAATCCGTTGGCCCGAAAGCATAAGCCGCTGCCTCATAGGGATTGTACCAAAAATAAATTCCGTCTTTTTGAAGTTCAAAATTGGTAGGTAGGGTGAACTTCCCTTCCCAAAAATAGCCTTCGGCAATCAAGTCGGCATCAAGAGGGAGTTCTCTAGCTTTTTTGAATTCCTGTGCTGCTAATTTCTCCAATGCGTTTAAGTCAGTGATAATATCTTTCCAGCTCAGCGTTTTACCTGTTTTGAGGTCAAAATTCTTCACAGAAACGAATGAATTGGGATGTGCTCCCCCTGCATAGGAATAGGCACCCAATGTGATGCTGACGACCTTTGGTGTGTGAAGCCCCACTTCGCCTGTTACGCTGACTTCCCAATTGCTGTTTCCAAGGCTATCAGCGGATTCATCCCTTGCCGTTTGCCACTCCTTGAAAAATGATTTTGCCTCAATGGAAAGTGCAGCTTGTGTGTTATCTCCGTGGTATTCTTCGAACACTAAAATATTGATCAGGTAATTGTAGATGGAATCGTTGATGGCTTGTTTAACAGCGGCCACACCATCCGTTACTATTGGATAAACCATGTCTATTTGGGCGCAAGAACCGTCCTGTTTTTCACATTCGCCCATTTTGTCCTCAAAGTTTTTGATTTCAAAACGGACTTTCAACCCTTTTTCACTGTCCAATCTGCGGTGTTTGGGGTCTTTGCAGTTGGCGAAAACAACTATGGTAGTCAGTAGAAGGAAGAATACTCTAGACATGGATTCGGTTGGATGATAATCTGTGTTTTGTTTTAGAAAAAAGATTTCACAGGGGTTTATAATAAATCAAAGAAGTTGCTCACACCAGGTGTGCGGGCAGTAATGAAGCCTTCCGCAAACTCAACCCCAATTGGCCGACCAAATGCACGACATTTTGCCTTTACAAACTCAAAAAAATCATGACCAGAAATTGGTGTTGCTGGTTCGTTTTGGTATTCGGTAACTTCTGGCAAGAAGAACTGCGAGCGAAACGCTAAAATTAGCTCCAATTTCCGCTCGATAAAAGGCGTGATATCCACTACAAAGCTGGGCACTAGGTCTTTGTCCTGAATATAATGATAGACTGCCTTTGGGCGCCAATGCTGTTGAGGCATTCCATCCAAACGGGTTTGGATTTTCAAAAGCCGGCATAAAAACATGCATCAGCTTCAAGTTTTGAAGAACGCCCGTGGTCGGGATGGCGGTCGTCGGGGGCATTGCAAAGCACGATTTCGGGTTGGCACCACCTAATTATTTCAATGATTTTCAAGAGGTTTTCTTGCGAATATTGAATAAAACCGTCGGCCATGCAAAGGTTTTTCCTGAAGATGGATCCCATTTTTAATGCGGAATTGGCCGCTTCGACATCCCGCAATTCTGCACTGCCCCTGCTCCCAAGTTCACCCCGGGTGAGGTCGAGCAGGCCGACCGTTTTGCCTTGGTCAATATGCCTCAGCAAAGTGCCGGAACAGCTCAGTTCAACATCGTCAGGATGAACGCCTATGGCCAGTATGTCAACTTTCATTGGTTTGGATTGATTATTCTTCTGCTAAAATATAAGCGGAATAAGGATTCACCATGGCATAGCCATAATTGTTAATCCCCATGCCGTTCAGGTCAATTCGGCCATTGGTGCAAATCATTTTCCAATTACCCGGCGGTATTGGCAGTTCCTTGCCCCTTCCATTGCCATTGTAAATGACGAGGATCCGCTTCCAGGTGTCGCCGTTGGCATTGTCTTCAATGGTGAAACCAATCACATTGTCGTACGGGAAATCAAGGAACTTCAAGTGTTTTTGTATTTGGGCTTGGGTCGTCAACCTGAAAGCAGGATGTTCTTTGCGAAGCTTAATGAGTTGCTTGTAGTATTCAAAAAGGTCAAGGTGTTTGGCCTTTTTGTCCCAGTCAATTTGATTGATTTTGTCTGACGACTCGAAGCTGTTCTCCACCAGGTTTTTGGTACGGACGAATTCTTCCCCAGCGTGCAAGAAAGGTACGCCTTGCGACGTGAAGACCATCGTTTGGGCGAGCTTATTCATGTTCAGGCGCTCCTCATCCGAATTGTTTGGGCAAGAAAGCTGTAGCCTGTCCCAGAGCGTGTGGTTGTCGTGACAGGAAACGTACTTGATGCATTGCAATGGGCTTTTGGCCCAAGCAGACTTGGTATAGTTTACCTTTGAATAATCAATCTGCGGGTGGTTGACCCCCCCAACGATACCAAACTTCACGCTTTCCTCCAGTTTCAATTCACCGTTGATGAAGCCTTTTGCATGGTGGGTGAAGACATGGCCCTTAGTCCCATCCCTGAATTCATCTGAAAATACAGCAATGCCGTCCAGCTTGGAAGTATTGGCTTTTACCGCTCTTTTTTCCTCTGCCAAAGTGCTCGAACCAGCCGTCCAGCCTTCGCCATAAAGGAAGATGGTGGGGTCAATTTTGCGAAGCTCCGCCGCAATCTGGTTCATGGTTTCTATATCGTGTATGCCCATCAGGTCAACCCGGAAACCGTCGATATGGTATTCCTTGGCCCAGTAGAGCATGGATTCCAGCATGAATTTTCTGACCATTGGCCGCTCCGAAGCCACTTCATTGCCGCAGGCAGAGGCATTGGAATAATTGCCCAAAGCATCACGGCGGTAATAGTAGTCTGGGGCAAATTGGTTGAAGACAGATTCCTGCGTCGCTCCAGTATGATTGTAAACCACGTCCATGACTACCCTTAGCCCGTTTTCATGGAGTGCCTTTACCAAGGACTTGAACTCAACGATGCGTTTTGAAGCATCACCAGGCACAGATGCATAGGTGCCTTCCAGTGCGTTGTAGTTCTGCGGGTCGTAGCCCCAGTTGTAATTGAGATTGTTTGGGATGGCTTCGTCAACGGATTTGAAATCGAAAAATGGCAGGATGTGCACATGGGTGACACCAAGTTCCTTGATGTGGTCTAGCCCTGTGGTCAGCCCACTCATTGTTTTTGTACCTGTTTCGGCAAGACCGAGGTATTTGCCTTTATGCTTGATACCTGATGACGGGTGAATGGAAATGTCCCGTAAGTGTAGTTCATAGAGAACGATGTCGGCTGGGCTTGCCAAAGGCGGCTTTTTGTCTGATTCCCAACCGAGTGGGTTTGTTTTCGAAGGGTCAACCACCTGTCCAAGCTCGCCATTGGTGCCCACGGCCTTTGCATAAGGGTCAACAGATGGGGCCAACAAGAAGGAATCAACCATCGCCTGAAAATTGTAGTATTTCCCTTCGAGGTTGCCTTTAACCTTTACGCTCCAAACGCCATTCTTTCCTTTTTTCATTTTGTGAAATGAGGAAAATGGCAGTCCTTCTTTATCATAGAAATACAGCGTTACCTCAGAGGCAGGTGGCGCCCAAACCTTGAAGGTGGATTTAGCAGGCGTAAAGGTTAGGCCAAGGTCATTGCCTTTGTAAACCGGGTAATTGTCCAATTCGGCATTCGTGAATTTTCGTGGCCTTTTCATTTTTTGCTTTTTGCCATCTTTGACAGTGGAATCTTCTTTTGAAACATTGGGTGAAGGTGCAATCTGGGCGTTGAGTTGTTGCAAACTAAAAAGCAAGACAAGGATCGTGACAGGTAATAACGAATTCATGATTGAAGCATTGGGTTTGTAGCCGATTGAGGTGTTTTTTTGAAGGTGCAAAACTACGAATATCGAATGATGCTCCCATCCCTTATGAGGCGTTTCCTATTTTTGCGCAAAAAATGAACATGAGAGGGTTTGTATTTTTTTGCTCTTTGGCCATGTTTTTCAATGCTTGCCAAACGAATTTTGAACCGCAGGCACTTCCCATTCTTGGCAACAGGGATGTTGGCCCTTCAGGAGATACCATTTACCACCAAATTAGAGATTTCAGCTTCATCGACCAAGACAGTCAAGTGGTGAACAATGCTACTTTCGCTGGAAAAGCATACGTAGCTGATTTCTTTTTCATTGCTTGCCCGACCATCTGCCCAAAAACCTCAAAGCAGATGCTGCGCATTCACGACCATTTCAAAACCGAACCCAACCTTCTTTTGTTAGCCCATTCGGTCGCACCAAAATATGATACCGTAGCTGCTTTGAATCGCTATGCCCGGAACCTTGGGGTTGGATCATCCAAATGGCATTTCGTCACAGGAGAGCAAGCAAAGATTTACGATATCGCAGGAGACTATTTTAGCATCGCTCAGGAAGACCCCACGGCACCCGGCGGTTTCGACCACTCAGGCAGGTTGATTTTGGTGGACAAAAACCGGCACGTACGTTCTTTTTGCGATGGAACCGACCCTGAAGACGTTGACCGTTTCATGAGAGACATCGAAAAATTGTTGAATGAAAAATAAAGCACTGTTCTGTTGTTTCGCTTTTGCACTTCTTATTTGGGCTTGTAACCAAAATCCTTACGAGCAAGGAAAAATACTTTACACCAATTTTTGTGAAAACTGCCACATGGCCGACGGCACTGGGTTGAAGGGGCTTATACCTCCATTAGCTGGTGCAGATTTTTTGAAGAATTCGCCGGAAGCTGTTCCATGCATTATTCGAGCAGGCTATAAAGGCAAAATGACAGTGAATGGGCAGGTCTATGAAACAGAAATGGCAGGCATCGTGAAGCTAAGCGATTTCGAAATCACCAATATTATCAACTACATCCACACAGCTTGGGGCAATGACTTGCCCATCGTTCAGCTTCAGCAAGTGCGTGAATGGCTTGAACCTTGCGAGAAAGCAGTTAAACCTTTTTGACGCATCTCGGTTTGAAGTCGAGATTTCGAAATCATAGATTCATTAATTCATTTGTCATTCCCGTAGGGATCATAATCCTTTCCAAAGCAATGCACCGACTGACCACTGTACAATTTTTGCCCATTTCCCTCGACAAGGCATGGGACTTCTTCTCCAACCCTTCCAACCTTAACAAGATTACGCCCAAGGAAATGAACTTGATACCCACTTCGGCGTTGCCTGAAAAGTCCTATCCAGGCATGTTCATCACCTACAAAGTCAAGCCTTTGCTGGGTATTCCCATGCTTTGGGTCACAGAGATTACCCACCTAAGGGACAAGGAGTTTTTCGTGGACGAACAACGCATAGGGCCTTATCGCATTTGGCACCATCAGCACCATTTCAAATCGGTGATAGGTGGAGTAGAGATGACCGATATTGTGGACTACCGTGTTCCTGGCGGCCCAATTGGCGTACTGTTGGAGAAATTGTTTATCGGCAGTAAAGTCCGTTCCATTTTTGCGTATCGTACAAAAGTACTAGTTGAAATGTTTGGCACGTGATTTATCCGTATTGGCTATTTTTGCCGTATGTCCGACCTAACCTCCAGCAAAGTAAAGCTCATAGAGTGCCCACGGGATGCCATGCAGGGCCTCAAGGATTTCATTCCCACTGAAGTCAAGGCATCATATATCAACCAGCTTTTGAAAGTTGGTTTTGATACCATTGACTTTGGCAGCTTTGTGTCCCCGAAGGCGATTCCCCAAATGCGGGATACCTTCGAGGTACTCGGACAACTCGATTTTTCGACCACAAAGAGCAAATTGTTGGCAATCGTGGCCAACCAGCGTGGAGCAGAGGATGCTTCGCAATTTTCTGAGATTCAATACCTTGGCTATCCGTTTTCCATTTCAGAGACTTTTCAGGTTCGCAATACCAATGCCACCATCGAGGAGTCATTGGAGCGGGTAGAAGAGATTCAAGCAATTTGTTTGCGGAGCAAAAAGGAATTGGTTGTCTATATCAGCATGGGCTTTGGAAATCCCTATGGCGACCCTTGGAACGTGGATACCGTCGTGCATTGGGTGGACAAACTCGCCGCTATGGGCATCCGCATCCTTCAGCTTTCCGACACGATCGGCGTTTCCAATCCTGCAAGTATAAACTACCTTTTTTCGAGCCTTATACCTTATTACCAACCGAAAGGAATAGAAATCGGAGCCCACCTGCATACCGAGCCGCATAACTGGAAGGAGAAAGTGGAGGCTGCCTGGAACAACGGCTGTACCCGTTTCGATGGGGCCATCAAAGGATTTGGCGGCTGCCCCATGGCAAAGGACGACCTGACTGGCAATATGCCCATGGAAAACATGGTTCATTATTTCGGCGATAAACTTGGGGAAACTGGCATTGACGATGACGAATTTGAAAAATCCATGCAACTGGCAATGGAAGTTTTTCCGCATTGACCGATAGATTGTTTTGCTTCTTTTTATCTTGCGCCAACAAATCGGTAATCAGCAAAACAAGTTTCCAACCATGTCGAAAATTGACCACCTACTCGAAAAATACGGCGAAAGCCACCAGAACAGCATCAACAAATTCATCCATTGGATTTGTGTCCCAAGCATTATGTTCAGCTTGTTTGGTTTGCTCTACTCGATTCCATTTTTCTCAGAGCGAACCCTTTATACCAATTGGGCAACCGTGCTGCTCGTTTTTGCACTCGTCTATTACCTCCGTCTTTCACTACCCATGTTTTTAGGCTTTGTGCTGATTGGCGGTGCAATGGTTTATGGTGTGAACGCCCTTTATGAATTGACAATAGGTGATGCCAAGATGGTGGCACTGATTTCTTTCGTCATTTTTGCGGTGTCGTGGGTCTTCCAGTTCGTCGGCCATAAAATAGAAGGTAAGAAGCCTTCCTTTCTGGAGGACTTGCAGTTTTTATTGGTGGGGCCAGCATGGCTGCTGCATTTTATCTATAAAAAGTTGGGAATCAGCTATTGACTTTCAGCAGTAGCATGAGAATAGAAGGCTCACCTTGTTTCTTTCACATCAGTATCCCAATGTTCGGCACGGCGCACTTCGCCACGTTCGCCTATATTTTCTCCGTGGTAATTGCCATAGCAGTCGAGGATGTTCAAGAATAAGTCTTCCCGTTTGGTAATGTAGTTTCTGATAAGTTGCAGCACTTCATCCATATTGCTGCATTTGGTGCCACTCCTAAGGTCAATAATCCACTTGCCCTTCATGGCCTTGGTATTCTTTTCGATGGGGCGGTTTACCCTTGTTTTTGGCATCAAAAACAGGTCAAGAATCGAATAGAAATAGTACCCACCAAGTAGATTATCCCTAACGACCATGCCAGCATAAGGTCCGAAAGCAAGGATTTTTCGGGCAGCAAGGTCGTCAATGATGAAAGTATGGGGTTCCTGTTCAGCGGTGATTTTCCAGTTGAAAAGGTTGATTTTCTGGCGCTTCTCCTTGGCATCAAAATGGAAAGTCCAGTTTTCGTCCAGTTTGACACTGAAGTCAAGGCGCTTGAAAGAGCTGGAGCCATCTTTGTACACCAGTTTTCTCGAACTTAGAAAAGCCTTTATTTCCTGTTCAAAGCTGACCATTTTGTAGGTTTTAAGCCAACTCAATCATGCGCCCGTCGGGCAACATCTCAAGTTCTTTGGCTGTACTGGTGCTTGCGTCATACTCATCCTCAGCGCCTTCTGCCATGCCGCTGACCATGTAAATCGTCATTGCCTCGTCAATGCTGGCAACCGTCCGAACTATTCCATGGCCATCTGAAACTGTGCCAGCAATTACCTGACGGTCTATGAGTTTGCCTGATTTTTCAAAAGTAACCAGTACATATTCGTAACTAAGCAATGCAGCTTTCCAATAGAGTAGGGCAATTGCATCCTTGAGACCCTCAATTCTGAAACAGGGTACGAACTCTGTCAATTCATCTACCCCCGTCTCTATGGGCAATATGAATTCTTCAATGGCTTTTTCCGACAATGGTTCGTTGTCAAGGCTATAAGCAGAGGCGCTCTCTTCTGTGATGGAGATAGGCAGTTTTTCCTCCGGGAATTTTTGAATGAATTGGTTGAATGTCATTGAAATGTGTCGGGTGGTTTTGTCCCATAATTTTGGCAAAAATAGGTGGACAGAATTACTCAAGACAACTTTATTCACATTGATTGAGTCCCAAAGGTATTTTTGCGAAAAAAACAAAATGGTAGGTCTGGATTTCCACCACAATTTCTTTTTAAAGGAGCACAATACTTTCGGGATAGCGGCACGAGCTGAGAAATTGGTGGTGGTTCAAAACGTGGAGTCGCTCTTAGCTGTCATTCGAGCCAACACGGTGCCGATGCGTGTATTGGGAGGTGGCAGCAATATTTTGCTAACTGGCGATTTGCCGGGCTTGACCATCAAAAACGAAATTGGCGGGATTGAAATCGTTTTGGAAAACGAACACGAGGTGCTAGTTAAAATTGGCGGCGGGGTCGTTTGGCATGATTTGGTGCTTTGGGCAGTGGGACAAGGATATGGGGGCATCGAAAACCTATCTCTTATCCCAGGAACAGTCGGCGCAGCACCAATTCAGAATATTGGTGCTTACGGCGTGGAGTTGAAGGATGTTTTTCATTCATTGGATGCCCTAGATTTGCAAACCGCCGAGCCGTTGCATTTTACCTTGGAGAAATGCAAATTTGGATACCGGGACAGTATTTTCAAGCAGGATTTGAAGGGGAGGGTCGTGATAGTGGACGTGTTTTTGAAACTTCAAAAAACCCCCGTTTTGTACACTGCTTATGGTGATATTCAAAAAACCTTGGCTGAAATGGGCATAACAGAACCAACCATCCGAGACGTGAGCAACGCTGTCATCCATATCCGTCAAAGCAAATTGCCAAACCCAAAGGAAATAGGCAATGCAGGCAGCTTTTTCAAAAATCCGGAACTGGAAGCCACTGATTTTCAAACTTTTATCCAAGAATTCACCCATGCGCCTCATTACCCGCAACCAGACGGACGGGTAAAGATCCCCGCAGGTTGGCTCATCGAACAGGCGGGCTGGAAGGGCAAACGCTTTGGGGATGCAGGCTGCCATGCAAAACAAGCCCTGGTACTCGTGAATTATGGTGAAGCTAAGGGAGAGGAGATATTAGGTTTAGCCCATAAAATCCAATCCTCTGTAAAAGAAAAGTTCGGTATTTGCATCATCCCAGAGGTGAACATTTGGTGAGCAGCTGTGGGATGCTGAATGAAAAGGCCGGGCTGTCATTCGACAGCCCGGCCTTTTTTTGTAACATCATAAGCAATTTTACTCAGCCGTAATTTTCTCCAAGTGAAAAATAAAATCTGAAGAAATTAAATCCCATTTACCATCACCCAATTTTTTCATGGTGAATTCTTTTTTTTCTTCCCCTTCCTCCCACAAGTAGAACTTTCCATCCTTGATTTCCCATTGGTTGCCGGCCCCAATTTGGATCCTTGATTTTTTGCCAAAATAAACTGTGCCATCAGGCTTGAATTCAGCTTTGAACTTCAGTCCATCAACAATGCCTTGGCCAATGTCAATACCCATTTTACCAAGGCCTTCGCCCAAGCCTGCCAACCCCTGGGCAAGCTCCCCGATGCCTTCCACGAAATTGCTTGCGGCGTTCCCGGAATGGCTGTTTTCTCCCAACTCGGCTTCGATTTCCTCTTTGGCCTTTTGGATTTCCGTTTTGATTTCTTCTTTGGCCTTTTTTAGTTCTTTTTCGACGTCCTGTTTTGCTTTCTCCATTTCATTTTTGGCTTCTGGTAAATGGAGGGTGACTTGGTATTGGCCAGCAAATTCTTGTTGTTTTGCCTTATCTGTTTGGCATGAAATAAGCAAGAACAGGGATAAGGCTGAAAAAATAATGTACTTCATAAAGTCATCAATTTATTGGTGAAAAAGTGGGGTCAAGGTCTGAAAAAATGAGAATCCCAGCAAAAATTATCTGTGAAACAAGTTGAATTCTTGACGGAGATTGAATCGGCAAACGCTTGGAATTCCCTGAAATAGGTTTAATTGACTGCGAAAAACCTAACTTTGCCCACCTAATCATTTATAAGGGTTCGTGAAGGTTTCAGGTTTCAGGTTTTATGGAGTTTTCGTGCTCAATTGGAAATGACTATCATTTTTAGAACGGGAGCTATCGCAAATCAACCTATTCAAAATTGTTTTAGCAGGTAATTCCCTGAAACCTGAAACTTGAAACCATCCCGAACCATTGAAACGAATCCCCCTCACAAATCATTTTTACACCAAATTCAATCTATGAGTGCGTCCCTGCAAGAAGCGATAAAAAACCGTATTCTCATCCTTGATGGTGCTATGGGCACCATGATTCAACGATACAAACTGACCGAAGCCGACTATCGTGGCGAGCGGTTCGCCAATTGGCATACCGATGTAAAGGGCAATAACGATTTGCTTTGCATCACCAAACCTGAAGTCATTGAGGCCATCCACCGAGAATATCTGGAGGCCGGAGCTGACATCATCGAGACGAATACGTTCAGTTGCACTTCGATTGCAATGGCTGATTACGACATGCAGGAGTTTGCCTACGAGCTGAGTTTAGAAGGTGCGAAAATCGCACGTCGTGCCGCCGACGAGTACACCAAGGCCAATCCCGACAAGCCTCGTTTCGTCGCTGGCGCAATGGGGCCGCTCAATAAATTACTCTCCCTTTCTCCCGACATCAATGACCCCGGGTTCCGTGCCGTCACTTTCGACGAGTGCATGAACGCCTATTACGACAATGCCCGTGGCCTTTTGGACGGTGGCGTGGACATATTTTTGATAGAAACAATAACCGATACGCTAAATACGAAATCGGCGTTGTTCGCCATTGATAAGTTGTTTGAAGAACGTGGCGTGAAAATCCCCATCATGATTTCTGGCACTATCACCGATGCCAGTGGACGCACCCTTTCAGGCCAGACCGTCGAGGCATTTTGGATTTCGATAAAACATGCCAAGCCGTTCTGTGTCGGTTTGAACTGCGCTTTAGGTGCAAAGGAAATGCGCCCTCACTTGGAGGCGCTTGCCGAAATCGCCGACTGTTACGTCCATGCCTACCCAAACGCTGGCCTGCCAAACGAAATGGGCGAGTACGACCAGACACCGCACGAGATGTGCCATTTCATCGAGGATTTTGTTGAGAGCAATTTCGTGAACATCGTCGGGGCTGCTGTGGCACCACACCCGACCATATCCGGCACATGGCGCAACATGTTGCCAATTTGAAACCCCGTCACATAGAGCCTAAGGTCAATTACACCATGTATGCTGGACTTGAACCACTCATTGTTCGTGAGAACACCAACTTCGTGAATGTTGGCGAACGCACCAACGTGACCGGTAGTCGCAGATTTGCGAAGCTGATAAAAGAAGGCAACTACGCCGAGGCGCTCAGTGTTGCGCAACAACAGGTGGAAGGGGGTGCCCAAATCATTGATGTGAACATGGACGAAGGCCTGCTCGACTCCGAAAAGGCGATGGTCACTTTCCTCAACCTTGTAATGGCCGAGCCGGAAATTGCGAAACTGCCCATTATGATTGACAGCTCCAAGTTCAGCGTCATTGAAGCGGGTTTGAAATGTGTGCAGGGCAAATGCATTGTGAATTCCATTTCGATGAAAGAAGGCGAAGCGGAGTTCATCCGTCAGGCCAAGCTCGTAAGGCGCTACGGAGCATCAGCCGTGGTCATGGCATTCGATGAACAAGGGCAGGCAGACACCATTGAACGAAAAGTAGAAATCTGCGCTAGGGCTTACAAGATTCTCACCGAGCAGATTGGGTTCCCACCAGAGGACATCATTTTCGACCCGAACATATTTGCTGTTGCAACGGGCATTGAGGAGCATAACGAATACGCTATTTATTATATAGAAGCCTGCCGGCAAATAAAGCAGCGCTGCCCCGGTGCAAAAATTAGCGGAGGTGTGAGCAACTTGTCGTTCAGTTTTCGGGGAAATGACCGGGTACGGGAGGCCATGCACTCGGCCTTCCTCTTCCATGCCATCCAGGCAGGTATGGACATGGGCATCGTGAATGCAGGGATGATGGAGATTTATGAGCAAATCCCCAAAGACTTGCTAGAAAGGGTAGAGGACGTGCTGTTCAATCGCCGAGCCGACGCCACCGAGCGCCTCACAGAATCCGCTGAGACCTTGAAGGGCAGTAGTGGGATGCAAATCGAGAAAGACCTCGCTTGGCGCAATGCCCCTGTTGAGAAGCGCCTGGAGCATTCCTTGGTGAGAGGCATAACCGACTTTATTGACATAGACACGGAGGAGGCCCGGCAGAAATTCCCGCAGCCTATCCATGTCATAGAAGGCCCGTTGATGGACGGGATGAACGTTGTTGGCGACCTCTTCGGAAGCGGTAAAATGTTCTTGCCGCAAGTGGTGAAATCGGCCAGGGTTATGAAAAAAGCGGTGGCTTATTTGACACCATTTATTGAAGCAGAAAAATTGAGGTCGGGCAATGCTGGTAAGGCCAAGGGTAAAATCCTGATGGCTACCGTCAAGGGTGACGTTCACGACATTGGAAAAAATATTGTGGGCGTGGTGCTTGGCTGCAACAATTACGACATCGTTGACCTTGGGGTGATGGTGCCAGCCGACAAGATTTTGGATACCGCCATAAAGGAAAACGTGGACATGATTGGTTTGAGCGGCCTTATCACCCCATCTTTGGATGAAATGGTACATGTAGCCAAGGAAATGCAGCGCCGTGGCTTTACCATGCCGCTTTTGATAGGTGGTGCAACTACCTCCCGCACGCATACTGCCGTAAAAATTGAGCAGCAATACAATGGCCCTGTAATGCATGTTTTGGATGCCAGTCGAAGTGTAGCCGTCGTCTCTACCCTTATTGGAAGCGATGACGATGCCCGTGCGAATTTTATCCTTGAGACCAAAAAGGACTACGCTGCCATTCGGGAGCAACGGCTCAACCGGACCACTACCAAGAAATACCTGAGCATCAAAGAGGCAAGGGCCAATAAATACAAAATTGATTGGTCATCTTATACGCCACCTAAACCTAAATTCTTGGGAATCAAGGTGTTCGACAACTATGACCTCGAAGAATTGAGCAACTATATTGACTGGACGCCCTTTTTTGCAAGTTGGGAACTGCGGGGCAAATACCCCGAAATTTTGATGGACGAAACGGTAGGCGAGCTATCCCGCCAGCTTTTCAACGATGCCCAATCATTGTTGCGCCGAGTGATTGACGAAAAATGGCTGACAGCACGAGCGGTCATTGGACTTTTCCCAGCAAATGCCATTGAGGGAGACAGCCTCGAACTCTATGAGGACGAGGGTAGGGGAGTGGTTAAGACAAAGTTGCATTTTTTGCGACAGCAAATGGAGAAAGCAGCGGGACATCCCAATCTCTGCCTTACAGATTTCATGGCCTCCAAAGGCAAGGAGGACTATATAGGCACCTTTGCCGTGTCCACCGGCTTCGGAATAGACAAATGGGTGAAACAGTTTGAAGAGCAGCATGACGACTATCAAGCTATTCTGCTGAAGGCGCTCGCAGATCGTTTGGCGGAGGCATTTGCAGAGCGGATGCATGAGCGGGTGCGCAAGGAGTTTTGGGGCTATGCCACAACGGAAAACCTTGATGGCCATTCGCTTATCGAAGAGAATTACCAAGGCATACGGCCAGCCCCTGGCTATCCTGCATGCCCGGAGCATACCGAGAAGCGTACACTTTGGCAATTGCTGAATGTGGAGGAAAACACAGGTATTAAATTGACGGAAAGCTGCGCAATGTGGCCAGCAGCTGCGGTTAGTGGATGGTATTTCTCGCATCCTGAGAGCAAGTATTTCACCACGGGGCAGCTAGGGAAAGACCAAGTAGAGGATTATGCTGGTAGAAAAGGGATGACCGTGGAACAATCGGAAAAATGGCTGGCGAGTGTATTGAATTATGATGCCTAGAAAATTAACCCGATACCGAAAATAGGTCGTACTTTTTCATCCAGTTTATCTGGGAAAAACTTTTCATCATTAAACCTTGAGAAGCGGTACAAGCCTAACTCAGCAGCGAAAATCACGTTCTTGCCCGTTTGAAAACCCATGTTTCCACCAATATAGTCTATATGAGTGGTCTCAGAAAGTTCTCCATAATGCCATTCTGTAGCAAGTCTTGGCGATAGGTAAAAACTGGTAAGTTCGTTTGGGTGATAGGAAAAAGACAAAGGAACTTGTACATAAAGCTTCGTAGGAAACAAATAACCAAGCTCTGCACCAATTGAAACTGCCCAAGGTGAGGTTTTTGAGCCTAACAATTGGTATTTGCTCATCAGCCCCAGCATAAATACACTATTTCCTCTGACACCAATGTCGAAATTCTCGCTCAATCCAAAATGTACTTGTATTTCCCCGTTGAACCAATTCAAATAAGGGTCATTGGGGGTTGATGTGGTAGGAGAGAAAATTCCTAATTCGTTGGATTGGTAGGGGGTTCCGTAAACATTGCCCGAAAGCAGAACTTTCCATTCGTCTTTACCATTTGTCCGACCAGTATGATACCCTGTGAGGGACATACAGCCTTGGAAAGCAAAAGAGAGTATTACAATTGCCCGAAATAAAGTTGAAGAATGCTTAATCAAAATCAAGAGAAGGCTAAATCGTTAACAATCAGCCCCAAAGAACCCTTCCACTCCCTTTGAGGTACTTTTTGATGTTCAGCCAAAACGCCACGAAAAGGTAAAGTATAATAGGAGAGCCAAATGCCACAAAGCTGGCATAGATGAAATACATTCGAACCCTTGAGGAAGCAAGCCCCATTTTATCGCCCAGGTAGTTGCACACTCCGAAGGCCGACCGCTCCATTAAGTCTTTGAAATTTCCCATTCCGCAAATTTAGCTGGTCAAAACTAAATAAAAAAGGCAGATGTCGAATAAATGCTCGACACCTGCCTCTGGTTTATGGATTGGCTAGCAAATTATTGCAGGTACATTTCTTTTTCAGCCATCATCTTCCGGATATTGATGAGGGCGTACCGCATGCGCCCAAGGGCTGTGTTGATACTTACCCGAGTCAAGGCAGCAATTTCCTTGAAACTCATGTCGGCATAGTGCCTAAGGATTACCACTTCCCGCTGCTCAGCAGGCAAGGCATCAACAAGGTGGCGAATCCGGTCGTGAGTTTGGCTGCGCATGATCAGTTGCTCAGCATTCGGGTCGTGCGACCCAATCACTTCGAAAATGTCAAATGAATCGTTGATGTGGACATGTGGCCTACGCTTTCCCCTTCGGTGGTAATCAACACAAAGGTTATAAGAGATACGCAATGCCCATTGACCAAACTTGCCTTCGTGGTTGTATTTACCACTGCGCAATGTGTTGATAATCTTAATGAAAACTTCTTGGAAGATGTCTTCGGCAAGTGTCTCATCTTTCACGAAGAGGTAGATGGACGTGTAGATTTTCTGTTGATAGCGGTCAAGTAGTTCTTTGAAAGACTTTTCATCTCCTTCAAGGTACTGAGCGATCAGCTGGTGGTCATTTACTGGCATTACTTGCATAACTAAGGCAAAAGTTAGTTAAAAAAACAGTTTGCGATTTAGTGTAGAAGTTTATGCCGTATAGAAAATCTTGTTTAGTGGAAGAATTTAATTGAAGAGAAGTTTGCAATTAAAGCGCCAAATTAGGTTATTTGTAGGAAAAAAAACCAAATTAAGCCATTTTAACAAAAAATTAAGGCTTTTGATAAAATATTTTGAATCAAACGCCGACACAAATCAAGTCCCTTTTATCCAGAATGTCAAGCCTGTGTCAAAAAAAAGAGCTGGAAATCAATAATTTTAACTAAACGTTTCTCAAAACCAGCGGAATACTGTTTGGTAAAAGATGTAATTTGACGCCTGATTATCATAAATTGAAGTTTGTAAAGGCCATTTTGCGTCCAATTGATTTGGAATTCAGTACATTTGCCCAGTTCAACCTACAAAAATGACAGCCCAAAGTTTTAACTTAAAGACAAAGCATGAAGAGAGCGCAAATTGTTGCGGGTAATTGGAAGATGAATTTGAGTTTCCAGGAAGGTAGAGACCTTGCTAAAGAAATTATCAACAATTCCAGCCCGAATGAGGTTTTGATGGTGCTTTGCCCACCATTTGTACACTTGAACCACCTCTCAACCTTGGTAAATGGAATTTCCCACCTTGAAATTGGTGCACAAAACTGCCACCACCTTTCTAACGGAGCCTACACAGGCGAAGTGTCAGCGGGGATGATAAAATCCGTTGGTTGTAGTTTTGTCATCATTGGCCATTCGGAGCGAAGGGAGTATTTTGCCGAGAATGACGAATTGCTGACAAAGAAAGTGGATGCCGTGCTCGGCAATGGTATGAGGCCTATTTTTTGCTGTGGGGAAAAGTTGGAGACAAGGGAAGCGGACAACCAAGAAGCCCTTGTTCAATCTCAAATTGAAAATGCCCTTTTTCACCTTGACAGCGAAGCCTTCTCTAAAATCGTTATAGCGTATGAACCTGTATGGGCCATTGGTACCGGTAGAACCGCCTCGCCTGAACAAGCCCAAGAAATGCACGCCTTTATTAGAAGCCTGATTTTGAAAAAATATGGACATGAAATTGCGGACAGCACCCCCATACTATATGGTGGTAGTTGCAAGCCCGACAATGCAGCCGAGATTTTCAGCCAGCCGGATGTGGATGGTGGACTGATTGGCGGCGCATCGTTAAAGGCGAATGATTTTATTGCAATAGCAAGCAGTTTCCCTCAACATTAAATTAATCAGGATTTTTAAAATGATGAAGATGAAAAAACATTACTTATACCTCTGTGTACTCTTTGTTTTCCTATTTAGGTTGGGACTAAATGCCCAATGCCCTCCTCCTGGCTTCCCAGACACTGGGGATAACTGCCCGCAAGCACCCACACTTTGTAATCCAATTGACGGGTATTGTGCGACTTTGGGCTCCAATAACACCCCAGCTGATTTCCCAGGTTGCGCTGGCAACTCTTTGAACAATGATGAATGGTTCGCATTTATCGCTGGCAGTTCGAGCATCACACTTCAAATAACTCCTTCCAACTGTCAAGGCACCAACGGTCAGCTTGGTATGCAAGGGGCTATTTATGAAGGAAGCTGTGGAGGCCCAACTGTGGCCTCACAATGTAACTGCACCCAGAGTGCTTTCCAATTGACTGGAACCTATATTCCTGGACAAGTCTATTATGTTGTCTTTGACGGATGTGCTGGCGATATTTGTGATTTTCAGGTAAACGTGCTTTCTGGTAGCACCTTGCCTCAACCTCCAGAAGATGCAAGCCCTCTGAATTGGGCAACAGACGTTTGCCCTGGTTCAAATGTTACATACACTTTAAATAACCCTGACGCAGCCACTTTTAATTGGACCATAAATCCTCCGGGGTTAGGAACCGTAACTGGTTCTCCAGGAGGAACGGTTTCGGTTTTATGGAATGGTCCGGGAACTGGCCAACTATGTGTTCAATCTTCAAATCCTTGTTTGCAAGGAAACCAAATATGCATTCCTATTAATTCAGAGGAAATTCCTGTGACCCAACTGCCACCGATACCACTCTGCTTCATGGAATCTGTAGAGTGTGCTGGTACAACTTTTAACGTTGGTACACCTCCGGGTGGAACGCCTGTTACCCTTCAAAACTGGTTGGGATGCGATAGTGTCGTTAATTGTATTGTCAATCAGTTACCGCAGGCAATTTTTGATTTGGGCATGGTTACACTTTGCGCCCCCGATTTCTTGACCATTTGTGGACAACAATATCAAAGTACCGACCCCTTTCTTACACATGTTTGCCCAGATGGCAACTGGCGAGGCTGTGATTCAACTGTATTGGTAGATTTGGCAATTCTTAATCCCCAAGTCAATATAGAAGATCCCCCAATAGTCGGCTGTGGCCCTACCGCTGAGGTAGTGCTCAATGCGTCAAGTTCTGATTTTTCGCAGGTACCTGGCGGAACGGTAACCATGCTGTGGACTGGCCCTGGCATATTAGGCCAAGCTGATGGGCCAATGGTGACTATCAATGCTGGCGGTGTTTATTGTTTCACCATTACCACAACCAGGAATGGTGTTTCTTGTATTGACCAAGAATGCGTAACCGTACAAAGTAATATCCAATTGCCCCAAACACCCCAGTTAAGTGGCAACCAGAGCCCTTGTCAAGGCTCCACTTTTAATTACTCCGTCACACCAGTTGGCAGCCCTGCACCAACAGGGTATGTCTGGACAACCCCGGGCAATATCCCGTTTAATGTTATCAATGCCAACACCATAGCGATAACTTGGCCAGCCAACTTTACCACTGGTAATCTTTGCGTGGCATCTGAAAACGATTGCGGCCTTTCCGTTCCTGTTTGTATTCCTATTACTGCTCAGGCTGGGCCTCCCGTGCCTGTGTTAAGCGGCCCTACTACTGTTTGTGCGAATAACCAAACGCAGGTTTTTACAGTGACCAATGCGACAGCAGGTGTCATTTACAACTGGCAGGTACCAGCAGGCGCAACATTCACGGGGTCTGGTCCTAGCATAACAGTCAACTTCAGCGGTACTGCCGCAGGCAATGGGCAAGTATGCGTGACTTCACAGAACACTTGTGGAACAGGGCAGCCCGTTTGCACCAATTTCACGATTACCGCTGTGCCAGCCGTGCCAGATATGAGCGGGCCGGTAACGGTATGTTCCAACGGAGGCACTTATACCTATACAGTCAACAATCCGCCTCCGGGTGTTACTTACGCTTGGACAGTGCCGGCTGGTGCAACAATTACAGGAGCAACCAACGGACCATCAATAACTGTTAATTTCAATGGGGCATCAAACGGTCAGGTCTGTGTCGCAGCCTCTAATTCCTGCGGCACCAGCAACCAGGATTGCCAGCCCGTGCAGGTTACTAATGCGCCTACTGCGACCATCAGCGGTTCTGGTGATATTTGTGCTGGAAGCAATGAAACGGTTGATTTAACCATTGTTGTTTCTGGCACTGGTCCTTGGGATGTTTCTTACTCCTTGAACAATGGGCCTGCCACCAACATCATAGTGACCACCAGTCCTTACACTTTGACAGTCAACCAAGCAGGCACTTACACGCTTACTGCGGTCAATATTCAAGGAAGCACTTGTACAGGTACACCACAAGGCTCCGCTGTGGTAACGCAGAATCCAGCACCTCAGGCTACCCTGTCAGGTACTGGAGAAATTTGCCAAGGCAGTGGACAAACTGTCCCTTTAACCATCAACTTCACTGGCACCTCTCCTTGGAACGTTGAATGGACGCTTAATGGCACCCCTCAAGCGCCATTCCAAGCAACAACCAATCCATACACTTGGAACCTTGGTGAGGCGCAGGCTGGTACTATCCAATTGAGCGATGTTGTGGATGGCAATGGTTGTAATGGCAATGCAACTGGTTCTGGTTCAATTTCCATTAACGATGCACCCACGGTCAGCGGTATTTCAGCAGAATGCGAAGCTACCAACCAGTTTTATGTGGTGACTTTTACCATTAATGGTGGTGATGTTGCGTCCTATTCCGTTACACCTTCAAATGGAACCTTGGTTGGCAATTTGTTCACAAGCAACCAGATTCCAACAGGGACTGGTTACAACTTCATAGTGTCAGATGCCAACAACTGTGATGTCGTAACTGTTTCGCAGAACATTGTACTCTGCGATTGTGATTCGGAGGTAGGAACGATGGATATAGCGATGGTTGAAGTGTGTGGCGACGGGCCAACTGCCGTTCAGTACAACAATGCTGGAGAATTTCTTGATGGCAATGATACACTTGCCTTTGTTCTCCACAATGGAAATGGTCTTTCCATTGTTAACCCGGTCCTTAACACTTCTTCAACACCATCTGTTAGCTTCAATGCTTCCAATATGACTTATGGCACAACCTACTATCTCTCAGCAGTGGTGGGTGATGCCAGTGGAAACGGAGTTAACTTGAACGACCCCTGCTTGAGTGTAGCACAGGGTACTCCGATTGTGTTCTATCAGATACCAACCGCTTCTATTGTTGGAACTGATGCAGTATGTGTAGGCGAACCCGGCCAACTTCAGGTACAATTTACAGGTGTTGCACCGTATTCTATCAGCTATGATGATGGAAATGGAAATGTACAGACCTTGAACGGCATCACGCAGAATCCTTACACATTGGTGGTTTCACCAACGGGTACTACAACTTATTGCCTTACAGCTATGTCGGATAACAACTGTGTTGGCACAGTAACTGGCTGTGGCGATGTTGTTGTCAATTCTGCAGTCGTGGTGGACAGTTTCAATGTTGAATGCAACTTGACAAGTACAGCATATACTGTAACTGTATATATTTCTGGGGGAAATCCAAGTTCATATTCAGTAACAGGGTTGCCTGGGACAATTACTGGAAATGTCTTCATAAGTAATCCAGTACCCAACTTGACCGGCTTTTCTATTGTGGTCAATGATGGCAATAACTGTAACCCACAAACTGTCGCCCAGACGTTGGTGAATTGTGCTTGCCAAACTGATGCTGGGACCATGTCAGCAACGTTGGTGAGTGTTTGTGGGAATGGCCCAGTTGCCGTTCCAGTTGCCACGGGTACGTTCACAGATGCGGATGATATCATTAGCTATGTGCTGCGACCAGACAACTCCGCCTTCCTGGGGACAATTATTTCAACCAGCAATACACCGTCGTTTTCATTCGTCCCTGCGACAATGACCTACGGAACTACCTACTATGTTTCGGCTATTGCAGGCAACGATAATGGTTCTGGCAGCGTGGACTTAAATGACCCATGCCTCAATGTGTCAAATTCAACACCGGTCGTGTTTAACCAAATTCCTACAGCGGTTTTGAATGAAACAAAACAGATTTGCGTAGGCGACAATACCACATTAGAAGTAATGCTCACCGGTCAATCTCCTTGGACCATAATTTACCAACCAACTGGGGTAGGTGCCACACCTGTTACAATTGTTGCCAATTCAAGTCCTTTTCAATTGCCTATTAACCCGACCTCAACAACTACTTATAATTTGGTCTCCGTTGAAAGTGGCAATGCGTGTGTAGGGACTGTTTCGGGTACTGGCTCTGTCGTGGTGAACAATCCACCCACTGGAATTGACGTTGAAAGGATTTGTGATTTGACTGGGCAAACCTTTGTAGTTTCCTTTACTATACAAGATGGTGATCCCTTGACTTATACGGTTACACCCCCGGGGACATTGGTAGGCAGCCTATATACTAGCACTGCTTTACCCTCTGGTGCTTCCTATTCTTTTGCTATTGATGATATCAATAATTGTGGCCCATCCCTCGTTGCTGGGTCTCATGCTTGCGACTGTGAGACAGATTTGGGTACCATGAGTACAACATTAGTGCAAGCCTGTGTGGATGAGATGGTGACAGTTCCATCAGTATCTAGTCAAACGCTAGATCCTGACGATGTATTGGTTTACTACTTGCATACCGGTAGCAGCAACGTCTTGGGAACCGTAATTGGAACTAACGGTTCGCCTTCATTCAGCTATAATGGTGCTACAATGACCGCTGGAACCACTTACTATATAAGTGCAGTTGCAGGAACAAACAATGGTTCTGGCGGAGTTGACTTGCAAAACGACCCTTGTGCAATTATCACCTTAGGTACTCCGATAAGGTTTAATGTCCTTCCTAATGCTATCTTGTCTGGTTCCATTACCATCTGTGAAGGTGAAACAGCAAACATGTCGGTAACTGTGTCTGGTGTTGGCCCATTTTCGGTGGTTTATTCCATTAATGCTATTACACAGCCACCTGTGACCATGCCTGCGCCTGGCACTTACCCCATCCAGTTGCCTGGTGGATTGACGGCAGGTGTGACAAGCATAGTAATTATTTCCATTGCTGATAACGGAACTGGTTGTGACAATACCCCTACCCAATCTTCAATCATTACTGTCACTCCAAACGTTGGGGCTGGCACGTCAATTGGGGATTTGGAGTTTTGTGAAGGACTTGGACAGGCTTTCGACCTTGACAATCAATTGACGGGTGCAACTCCTGGTGGCCAATGGACAGGTGGCCCAACTGGTGGTGTAGTTGCTGGTGGGAATGTTAACCCAACCAACTTCGCCCCTGGCACCTACCAATATACTTATACCGTGCAAGGGGCGGGCAACTGCCCGGATGATACTGAAAGTATCAACCTTATCATCAACCCTGCTCCGGATGCCGATGCGGGTATTGATCAAATTCTTACTTGCGACAAACTTGTAGCCAATCTTGGTGGCACAAATACGACCAATGGTGCAAATTATACATGGTCTGGTGGAACGGTTGTAAACCCAAACGCAGCTACTACGACCACCACTGCTGCTGGCACTTACACTTTGACTGTGGAAAGCCAAGGGTGTGTAGCTACTGACGATGTGGAAGTTATACAATCCGCAGCAATACCCAATCTATCCATCGTAATTTCCGATGTCAGCTGCTTTGGCAACAATGATGGCTTTGTGCGGGTAGATTCCGTTTGGGGTGGGGTTGGGCCTTATTTGTTCTCTTTAGATGGGTCACCATTCAGTTCGACTACCCAATTCACCAACCTTGGTGATGGTCCGCACACCATTCAAGTAGTGGATGCTGGTGGCTGTGAGAATGAGTCTGCTTTTACAGTGGAGGAGCCAGTAGAAGTGACGGTTGAAATAATGGGTAATTTTGAATCTACCAATTCCAATATTGTCAATTTGGGCGATGAATTGGTGCTATCTATCCTTTCAACACCGCCGAGCAGCGAACTTGATTCCATACTTTGGTCAACTCAAGGATTGGATAGCTGCCAAGGCTGCCCTTCTATAACAGTAGCTCCTACTCAGCAGACTACTTACACCGTTTTGGTTGATGAAGGAGGTTGCACAGATTCTGATGATATAACCGTTATTGTTGCCAAGGACAGGCCTGTTTATGTTCCAAACGCATTTTCTCCCAATGATGACGGCATCAATGATCTTTTCAAGATATACGGTGGTAAGAGCGTATCTAGTATCAAATCCTTCTTGGTATTCGACAGATGGGGTGAGACTGTTTATGAGTACTATAACTTCATACCCAGTGACCCAGTTGCGGGCTGGGACGGCAAACACCGTGATGCCAAAATGCAACCTGCAGTGTTCACTTGGTTTGCCGAGGTTGAGTTTACAGATGGCAGGATCGAGCTTTATAGAGGCGATGTGTCCTTGGTCAGGTAGTTTGAGTAGGAAATGGAGTTGAGTCCTCCCAATTTTTGATTCGGGTGAATTCAAAATTCATTTCCCATATTTTTTGGCAAATCTAAATTGTCGAAAACAAAAAAAATGGCGGTGGCATCCTCGAAGCCACTGCCATTTTTTTAGTGTCATCGTGTGCTGTTAAGCAGATAAAACTGACTGGGCAGGGGGTGTGTTTTGGTCGAATTGTCTATTTTTATAAAAGGCAACCCAATTGCCGGAGGGGATAAAAAAATGGCATTTTTCTTTCCCCTCTTGCATCATCTTAAATAGTCAATCTAATTGAATCTCGTTTTTCAAACTCATCTCTCTTATCAACACAGCAACATTACTACTGTTCTTTGCGATTTCCTCCTTTCTTATTTTGCGCTTCAAGGCGGCGTTAAGGACTTCCTTAGCTTTGGCTACGTCATTTTGTTTTAGCAGGTTGTCAATTTGGATGGCAATTAGTTTTGGGTTGGAATTGTCCATCTCCAAGCCTTTGGTAACTAGTTTCTTTGTCGTAGCAATATCGCCAAGGCTATTGCTGGCAGAGGCCGCCGTGATGTACTGCTGTTTGGTGATAGGATTTCTTTCAATGCTCACCTTGGTTGGTTCCACAATTCGTTCCAACCGCTTAATTTCAATCTCGGTTTTTTCAATTTCTTTTACGAGTTCCTGCTTGTTTTTGGGGCTTAGCTTCGCAGCTTTCTCGAAATCCTGTTTAGCGGCATAAAGCTGTTCTGATTTTTTGTAAGCCCAACCCCTGGTTGACAACATCTCTGCATCTTTCGGCTGTTTTACCAGTGCCACCGTCAAATCTTCAATTGCACCTAAATAATCTCCTGTTTGCATCCGTAAGTTGGCCCGGTTGTTCCTACCGAGCCAATAGTTTTGGTTCACATTGAGACAAGTATCCAATGCAGCTTTGGCTTTGTCAGGTTCTCCTTTGGCAATGTAGTTGTCAGCCAGAATCATGTATTTCATCAGATTTGCCGCTGAGTCTTCTTTGATAACGGCTGCATTCATGGCATTAATTGCACCCTCCTTGTCACCTTCCAAGTTGGCAATCATGCCGAACATGAGCATCAGGGTGGACTCGATGTTTTGGGTCAATTCCCCTGAGGAAGTGATAATCGAGAGCACTTTGTCCGTAGAAACCGATTGTTCACCTTGTAGGGCGGATTCGTTCAACTTTGTAAAAGGCACTTTGCCATCCTTATCTTTTCCCCCTAAATACTTGAATCGGGTTTTTACGAAGTTGACACCATCCTTTCCTTGTTCTGTTAACCCCCATAGCACAATGGTCGCATTATTCTCTGTGCCATACCGTGCAGCTTCCTCAAAGTTTAATAGCTTCTTGGGTTGAAAGCCTTCGCAATGGGCAAATCCTGCGTTCTTCAGTGACTCAATACCTTCACAGAACTCTTCTAACCTACCAGTGAACAAACCTTCAATTTGTGCTTCTCCACCTTGTGGCTTGTAAAATGGCATTATCAAAAAGTTCTTTTCGTTAGGGTTTTCAAACTTCACTTTGCATTCGTCGGGGTTCGGTTTGTTGTCTCCGAGATTTCTAACCAAGATTAGGACGGCCACGCTAAGTAGCGTCAAAGGTAAGCCGATAATTAACAGCCATTTATTGGCAACCAGTGCTTTTTTGAGTGTTGGTTTACTGCTCAGTAGCCCGTCAGGACTGAGATTGTCGGTTTCAATATAATCTAGCAGATTGAGCAATCCCTCCCTAACTATGCCGAAATTCAGGTCTGCATTTTCAAAACTGATGGTTCGTTTAGATACATCCTGCTTTGTTTTGTAATAAAGTGAGGCTAAGTGAAGTGATTCGTTGTGGAGGGTTTTGAAAGCGGGTTTATTTAACAGGAATCCCGCTACCAAGTCGATTGATTGGTCGGTATTGCCATTAGCAATCATTTCCTTGGCCTTTGAAATAAGCAATGTCTTGTCCATTTTTCGGCTGATTTGGAGCGAAAATAGTGTAAAGTAGTGATTCAAGCACAAAATCAATCCAAAGCTACTTACTGACATCATTGACTTTGGTATTTTTGCCCCAATTGGCAACCTTCGTTGTTAATTCAACACTACAATATCCAACACTTCGTTTTCTTGTCACCGTTATCTTACGAATCAATTTCAATGCAATTTCAAATGAAACATCATTTATATCAAGTTACCTTTTTTTTCCTTGCCTTACAGTTATTGCACTCTGTAGATGTAAGCGGTCAAAAGTACAGCAACGAATTTCTTTCAATAGGCATAGGGGCTAAAGCCCAAGGCATGGCCAACGCCGTGGTAGCCAGCGTCGATGATGTTACGGCAGGTTACTGGAACCCAGCAGGGTTGGCAAATATCTCCTTGGATAAAGGCTTGCAAATAGGTGCCATGCATTCGGAGTGGTTTGCAGGAGTAGGTAAATTTGATTATATTGGAATGACGCTTCCGTTCAGCAATTCCAATCGAAGAATCGGACTGTCTTTGATTCGTTTTGGCATTGATGACATACCAAACACCTTGAGCCTTTTTGAAGATGATGGCTCTGTCAACTACGACAATATTGTCTCGTTTTCTGCTGCTGATTACGCTTTTATCGGGAGCTATGCCCAAAAATTGAAAACTGGATCAGACCGATCGCTTTCTATAGGGGGTAATGCAAAGATAGTCCGACGAGTGATTGGAAAATTTGCCAACTCTTGGGGCTTCGGCATTGACCTTGGGATGCAATACCAAGTGAAAAAACTAAAGCTTGGCCTTACTGCAAGGGACATAACCACAACCTTTAATGCTTGGCATGTCAGCTTTACCGATAAAGAAAAGGATGTCTTGTTGAGCACTGGAAATGAACTTCCTGACATCAACTCGATCGAAATCACGAAACCCCAAGTACTCTTTGGAGCGGCCTATCTCTTCCAAGTGAAGAAGTTCAAGTTTCAGCCGGAGTTGGATTTCATTGCTACCACAGATGGCAAGCGAAATACAATAGTTTCAGCAGATCCGATAAGCCTCGACGTAAACGCTGGCATGGAGGTGAGTTACCAAGATTTTCTTTTTTTAAGGGCTGGTATTGGTCAGTTTCAAAAAGAACGGGATTTTGATGGCAGTGAATTTCTTACATCGAGACCAGCCTTGGGTGTTGGATTGCAACTTTACAGCTTGCGAATTGATTATGCCTATACCAACCTTGGTGATTCCCAAAACCGCTACTCCCATGTCATTTCACTTCAATTAGACTTGAAGCCTAAGAAGCAAACCGTGAGTGGATTCTAATCCCATAGTCGCCTATGAAATCTCAGGAGATGGTTTGGTGCATTCTCATCATAGATTTCCAGCCTTAGCAGCTTTAGTTGGTTGGGCCGTTCTGAGAATAAAATCTTTATCGGATTGTGGACATAACCATTGTCCTCAAACATGCAAACCTGACGATTCTTTTTTGAAGGTAGTTTGAACATCCTCAGCTCTTCTGCATTTGCGGGCAAAGGCAGTTCGCCGTAGCCAGCCTCTTTCAAAAAATCCCTAACCATACAAAGGCTATGTTCCAACGTCGCACCCGAAAAACAGGTATGGAAGCAGTAACCATCGCTAGTTCCACCTTCGTATTCCCCTGGCTCAACTGGAAATTCAGTTCTAAGATTCATCATTATTGGAATAAGTTGCAAAGCTAAAGCGATGAAATTTGTAAAACAAATTATTTTATAAAAATCCCTTATTTGCAACACAAGAAGTTTTTTATAGGGTTTCCCTAAAAAATACTTTGACAAGTTTGCAAGTAGTTCATAATACGGCGTACATTAAGCCATCAATTCAAAACTTTTTAGCCTATGATGAACGAACGAATTTCCGCAATAATGTCCACCAATGTCATTGGGGTGAAACCTGATGACTCACTTGAGGTAGTCAAGCACTTGCTTTTCGAGCGACATTTCCACCACCTTCCAGTTACAGATGAGGATGGTAAACTGGTGGGCATCATCACTTCGTGGGACCTTATCAAGTCCAATAAGCGATTTGAAGATTATGGTGATTTCAAAGTAAGTGATTTGATGACTAAGAAAGTAGCCACCTTAGGGCCCAACGATTCTGTAGGTGCTGCCGCAATGGTCTTCCTTCGCCATCTGTTTCATGGGTTGCCAATCGTGGATGATGACAAAAAATTGGTTGGCATCATTACCACACATGACATCATGAAGTATGAGTTCCAAAAGGAATACCCCAATGACTTGTTTGTCAAGGAAACACATTGGGTGGAAGACTAAAAAAAGGCTGGAGCCAAAACTCCAGCCTTTTTTATTGGCGATTGCTTAGGCGCTTATTGGTTTCCAAGGTGGCAGCAACTACCCCAACGGGGAGAGCTACCAGAAAACCAATGAAAGTAAATAATAGCAGCAAGTAAACCGTCCCATTGCCGATTGCCAACATCCTATTGTTTTGAACAAACGCCAAGCTTTCGCGGTACCGACATTTCCGCTCAAGCGCAAAATCAAGGTTGCCAAAACCGGCATAATAAGCTTGAAGCACGAACACCAAAAATGTGGTGAACGGTGTAAACAAAGGAAACAAGCCAAGCAATAGTAAAAAAATAGTAGCTGTCATCTCCCTTAGCAGGTTACGAACAGCGATCCGAAGCCCCCTGACTATGTCCGAGATGGCTTGGGTCAATGTAAACCCACTTGTTGACTCCTTTCCCAACAACTGGCTTTCTACTTTTTCGGACAAGAAACTCATAAACGGTGAGGCGATGACCAGTACCAATTGTTTGAAGATGATAAAGCTGAATGCCAGTACAAGCAAGCCACCAAATACTTGTGCAATTTTTTCAACCAGTTTGCGCCCTGTTTCCCATTTCCAGAGGTTGTCCAATTGGTCACCAATATTGTCCGACAACCCCCAGGCAGCACCGAAAACTGCTACAGCAATTAGGATTGTCAATAGGCCCGGTAGCAGCACATAAGCCCAAAGCCCATGCTTGGAAATATGCCTGAAAGCAGCCCCGTAGGAAGTTATACCATCAAAAAAATTTGTAAGCATAGTAGATTCGTTTGGATAAAATTGTGATTGGATTAGCCAAAGCCACTTCTTTTAATATACAAATTCATGCTTGTTTTGGACAAACAAAAAAGGCAGCCACTTGGCCGCCTTCCTATATTATTTGGCTTTGGCCAAATTACTTTTCAATTTTCTTTTTCCGCCGGGTCTTGAACATCTCAACCACTTCTTTTTCCTTCAAAAAGTTAAGGTCAACAAATGTAGTCGCAACAAACTTCTTAATGTCTTGATAGTCACGGCCACGCTTATCGGTGTAGAACTTCAAGATCCTGCCAACATATTTCATGGACAGGTCTTTCACGTTCTGGTTGAACTGCTGGTTTGCAAAAATATTGATATAGACCGTGTAGATTTTGGCAAGCTCGAACAGTTCATGGTAGTCCCTGATTTCGAGGTTCCTTATCAGTCTTGCAAGGTAGTGATAGATGGTCATCCTGACGCACTCGTTTACAAGAGAGGTTCCCTCATGGCGGTTGTAAAAGGATTTGACGGCATCCATTGCCTCTTCACGAACGTATCCGATACTGTGAATCGTGTCCATTAGTTCATAATATTCGGTCAGTTCATCTTTAATGGATTTGTCAAGTACTGATGACACCCTTGAATCGGCACGGGCATCAAGGTCAACCCTATCGCTTTCATGCATTTCAAGCAAGAAAGCAAGCCAGTGTTTGCTGAATTCTGGGTGTTTTTTCCTTGTGGCATTAAAGTGTTTCTTCAAGTGCTCAAAATCTTCTCCTTCAAGGTCAAAGAAATTGGTGTAGATACCAAGAATCTGTAGATGCTCATCGTGGCCTTGAAATTCCTCATTGCCAATCAGTTCCTTTAGGAATGGCATCAGACTTTGGTTGTTCAAGCCTTTTTCTTCCCGATAAACCAAGAAATCCTTCAAGGAAGACCAGATTACCTTCAACTCCCCAAGCGACTTAGGGAAGTCCGCAGTCATATAGTTGTACTTCAAAAACTGCTTTTTATAGATGGCCAAACCTTGGGCACGTCCTTCGGGTGTGTAATATTTATCCAGTTTCTGACTCTGCAGGAAATAGCGAATCCTTTTGTTCTCAATGAGAGCGATGAGGTTCGTAATCCAGATGTCGCTGCTAAGTGCAAAACCAACTTGAATGCTCTGGCCTATCCTTTTCTTCAATATCTCGAAGTTGGGTGAATTGCAAATTGCCAGCAACACATCCTTGAAGTGATCCTGCGGACGGGTATATTTGAACTGCTTGTTGATTTCGCCCCGTAGCACCGAATAGCCAAGTATGCGGGGAAGGAATAGCCCTTCGAAGGATTCATTGATCAACAAATTGTCCAATGAGACCATTTGAAGGGGATTCTCGGCAGCTACCCGATTGTAAAGCTGCTCGATCTGGGGTTCAAAACGATCTTTCAGTTGTTCAAAATAGGTTTCTTCCTCTTCTGAAAGATAATAGGCAAGCTCGTCCGACTCTTGGATGTCATTTGCTATTTGTTGCAACTCTTCAAGATAGTGGTCATCTAATGCTAACATAACTCCGATATTTGAAAAGAACCTGGCTGGGCAATTAAGCCCGGCCAGGTTCTTTTTTGATAAGATTTTGCCCTTAGGGGCGGGCAAATATAGGCATGCAAACTTGATACGCCCAAGAAAAATCTTGGATTTAATCAAGGTTTTAACTGGAAGTAAGGTAAATCGGTCAACCGGACCACGCCATTGGTGCCTTCCTGGCCTATGATTCGCCTTGCCCTGATGAATGTTTTGACCCTATCTTCCACAAAGCCTGGATCTCTTCTGTAAAGACTTTCGATTTTTACCATCCCTGATGCATGAATAATGCGTCCTTCTCCTAGGTACATGGCCACGTGCGTGATTCGCTCTTTTTTATCTGGGGAGGCATGGCGTCCGAAGTAGAGCAAATCTCCTGGCACAAGGTTGCTCCAAGTTGCTGTATCGGTTTCCACCAATTCTCCAACATGAACTTGCTGGCTGGCATCACGGGGCAATTGTATCCCGTTCAGGAAAAAAGCCATTTTTGTAAAGCCACTACAATCCATTCCCTTCCCAGATGTGCCTCCCCAAAGGTATGGCCGGCCCATCATTTCTTTGGCAGATATGATGATATTGTTTGCATTTGCCTCCCTACTGTTCAACCATTTGCCAAGTGGCTCTAATCTCGCAGACTCAATGAATCCAAACCTGCCATCAGGAAAGGCTGCAAGCGTGAATTTGCCTTGATTTTCAACGATTTGCAAAATATTGCCTGCTAGCAGATCGGATACTTTACCAGTATTATTATCTGGCTTTTCATAGGCGAAAACATAGTCTTGGTTGACAATCGCAAGCTGGGATTTCAACCATTGTTGATGTTCTACCGCAGTTAAAAGCACCAGCCCACCATGGTCGAGCCAACCGAAATAATCGTCTGGAGTCTGCACAAGGTAGAAGTCGCCATTTTTTTTCCAGACCTTTAGAGAGGTGCCAAGCAATGCTTGGGTGGCCAGTTCTGCCGAGTGCTTGGGTTCTGAGCGGATGTTGCAGACGGAGGCATTTACAACTCCAAAATGTTTGCCCATCAAATCAGCCGCAGGTAGTAAGATGATCTTGTCCGTAGTCGTAACCCCAGCTTTTTTTAGCTTCTCATAAAAACTGTTTTTAGCATTGGGTAAGTTCGTTTCACCAACAACGACAAGTGTTTTGCCTTTTTGCAGGGAGTCTATCCTGAAAAGTGCAACCCGTTTGTCGGGCGCATATTGCTGTTTGGTTTCTTCTGCAATTTGTTTGGCTAGCTGAAGTTGATACTTTTGCTGGCAGCCCCAGCTGGCGAGTAATCCCAATAATAAAACGATTCTGCTCATTTCTTTTTTCTGCAAATGTAAAATGCCCGATACTTCAACCTTCCATAAAATTTTGGTTGTTCAAACCGCATTTATAGGAGATGTGGTGCTTGCTACTGCTTTGCTGGAGGAACTACATCGAGTGCTGCCCGCTTCAAGGATTGATTTCTTGCTGCGCAAAGGCAATGAAGGGGTACTGGAAAACCATCCGTTTGTTGGTAAGACCTTGATTTGGGACAAGTCTAAACAAAAGCATTGGAACCTTTTCCAAATTATCAAAGCAGTTAGGTTGGAAGAATACGACCTGTTGATAAACCTTCAGCGTTTTTTTTCGACAGGGCTATTAACTGCTTTTGGTGGCGCAAAGAAAACGGTCTGTTATGACAAGAATCCGTTGAGCCGCTTCGCAACAGACACCGTACCATATACCAGTAGTCGTCTCAAAGGGGAACATGAAGTTTCAAGGTTGCTCCGTTTGATAAGTTTTCTTACTCAGTCAAAGTTTTCCCGTCCAGGAATTTATCCTTCTAAAAAAGACTTCGATAGCGTAAGGTTTGAAGAGAAATACCTTACTATTTCTCCGGCTTCTGTTTGGTTCACGAAGCAACTACCCAAGGAAAGGTGGTTGGATTTTATGGACAGGGTAGGGGAGGACACCACTATTTTCCTACTTGGTGGAAAAAGTGATAGAATATTATGTGAATGGCTTAGGGACACAACTAAGCATGTAAAAACCATCGTAAAGGCGGGAGAATTGAGTTTTTTAGAATCATCGGCACTTATGAAAAGCGCAGTTATGAACTACACCAATGATTCAGCTCCACTTCATTTTGCTTCTGCGATGGATGCACCAGTAGCGGCAGTTTTTTGCTCGACTGTTCCAGCTTTCGGATTCACCCCTTTGTCATCGAACTCGAACATTGTCGAAACCAAGTTGCAGCTTGATTGCCGTCCTTGTGGGCTTCATGGCAAAAAAGCTTGCCCCCAAAGGCATTTTAATTGTTCTTCAATTCAAACAGAACAGCTTTTGGAAAGATTGCCCCAATGAATTACCTTCACAGCCCATAAAGTCAAGCAGTTTGAAACAATTGTTTGTGAAGGTTTAAGGTTTCGCAGAGGGTTCATGCTCAATTGGAAAATCTACCATTGTTAGAATGGGTGCTAACACAAATCAGCATAGGCAAAATTGATTTTAGCAAGTGCTTCCCAGAAACCAGAAACCGCACGAACCATTGTGAAAGCAACTCCTTGCCAAATTCATTTCATCTTCTTCTTCATTTATGAGCAAATACATCCTATCACTTGATCAAGGAACGACCAGTTCAAGGGCCATTCTTTTTGACAAAAACGCCAATATCGTTGCAGTTGAACAACAAGAGTTCACACAGTTTTACCCAAAGCCAGGATGGGTCGAGCATGATGCCAATGAAATTTGGCAAACGCAGTTAAAAGTTGCCCAAAACCTGTTAGCCAATCATAAAATACCAGCTGCTGACATAGCAGGGATAGGTATTACCAACCAGCGAGAAACCACGGTGGTCTGGAGCAAGATAACGGGTGAGCCAATTCACAATGCCATTGTTTGGCAAGACCGGCGCACTTCAAGCATCTGTGACAAATTGAAGGCTGATGGCTATGAGCCACATGTCCGAAAAGCCACTGGGCTTGTCGTGGACGCCTATTTTTCCGGCACCAAAATCAAGTGGCTGCTTGACAATGTAAAAGGTGCCCGGAAAGAGGCCGAAAAAGGGAACCTGCTTTTCGGCACGATTGATACATGGTTGATTTGGAAACTGACCGGAGGGCAGTCACATGTGACGGACTATTCGAATGCCTCCCGCACCATGCTTTACAATATACGCAGCCTACAATGGGACGACAAAATGATAAAAGCATTGGAAATTCCGATGTCTGTTTTGCCTGAAGTAAAACCATCAAGCGGTTTTTTTGGTGAAACAATGCCAGCCATTTTTGGTGCCTCAATTCCAATTGCAGGCGTCGCAGGTGATCAGCAAGCTGCCCTTTTTGGCCAAGCCTGCCATAGCAGTGGGATGGCCAAAAACACCTATGGCACAGGATGTTTTATGCTCATGAACACTGGCACCATGCCGGTATCATCCAAATACGGTCTCTTGACAACAATCGCTTGGGGCTTGAACGGCGAGGTGCATTATGCCCTGGAAGGGAGTGTGTTTATTGCCGGAGCCGCCATCCAATGGCTTCGTGACGGCTTGAAGATGATCCATGAAGCACGAGATTCTGAATATTTTGCAAACAAGGTAGCAGATAGCGAGGGCGTCTATGTTGTGCCTGCATTCGCAGGGCTTGGGGCACCTTATTGGGATATGTATGCCAGGGGTGCTATTTTTGGGTTAACACGTGGCAGTACCCATGCTCACATTGTTCGGGCTACCTTGGAGTCCATGGCATACCAGACCAAAGATGTGCTGACAGCCATGGAAAAAGATTCGAAGCTCTCATTGAAAGCATTGAAAGTGGATGGAGGCGCATGTGCCAATAATTTCCTGATGCAATTTCAAGCCGATATTCTTGGTTCAAGCGTGGAGCGCCCAAGAATCATCGAGACAACCGCATTGGGTGCAGCTTACCTTGCCGGACTCGGAGTTGGCTTTTGGAAATTGAGCGAGATTTCGAAAGTATGGCAATTGGACAAATCCTTTAAGCCCAGTATGACTGAAACAGTGCGCAAAAAGAAATATGCTGGTTGGCAAAAAGCAGTCAAGCGTTGTCTGGCTTGGGAAAGCGATTGAGACAAAGGTCAAATTCTGTTAAGACTTTTTTAACACTTTTGCAATTCCAAACAAAATCGAATATTTGGTGAGTTGAGCGTTACTTTTATCAGAATAAGCATTTTTTAACTAGTAAAAATTTGAAAAAGAGGTCGCCTTGTAAGTTTTTCCAAATTAAGTATTCATGGCTTATGGTGGCCTTTGTGTTAATTGGCATAAATTTGTTAATCCAAAACATGAACAAATACTAATTTGGAATGACAACAAAACAAATTAAACTTTCAATGCACCGTAAATTCCCCCTTTTTCTACTTTGCTTTGGTTTCTTTGCTATTGCTAAGGTTGATGCCCAAAGTTCCGCATCCATTGATGGTGTGGACATTGTTCACCACAACAATGGTCAAATTAATTTTGGCAATGAGGATTGGACGTTCTACCTAGACAAGGAGAACAAAGTCTATTACATTGATTTTGAATCAATTAGTGTTAACCTCAGCGACCTGAAAGTCGTTGATGCAAATGGTGGGGTAGTGATGACGGACAAACTTTGGGATTTACCAGTCAACACTATTTACGAGCTGGATTTGAAAGGCTTAGAACCTGGGAACTACAGAATCGAACTTCGCTCCTATACAGGAGTTATTGAAAAAGAGGTTTCGGTTTCAGAATAATATTCTGAATGAGTGATAAAAAAAGGCCAGTTGCAAAACAACTGGCCTTTTTTTATTCCCTTGGCGAGAATTGAAGATTATCCTTCAAAGTGGAAGGACAAAGTAAACGTCCTCGAAAGTACCCTGTCAATCACACTGGATTCCTCCAGTTCCTTATCGAAAATGAGGATGTTGTTGAACCCGTGCGAGAACTTGATTTCTGGAGAAAAGATGAAATAGGGTAGGAACATTTGCACGCCAGCGCCAATCTCATAGGCAAAATCGTTGGGTGCAATCTTTACCAGTGATTCTGCATTCCGGGAACGAGAATCGCTGGCCACGTCAAACGAATATTTCACACCTGCTATCACGAAAAGTCGCATGTCATGGAAGGGCACTGATTTGTAGCGAGCATGGAAGGGCATTTCCACAAATACCGATTCGATTCGCCTTGCATAAGGCCTTCTGTCCGAGCGGGTGGCTGCATAGTTGATGTTCCTTTCACCAAACGAAAGTGTTGGCAAGAACCTGACATCGAAGTTTTCCCCGATTTTCAGGTTGGTGACGATGCCAAGGTTGAAACCAGGGCCGGTTACTGATTCAACCCTTGTTATGCTATCATTCAAGATGAATTCCCTTGACTGAAAGACCCTGAAGTTTGAATTGTTGTAGGCGAGCGTGATGCCAAAATAATAGGGTTTTTGGTTGAAGTCGAGAAAATTGTAGTTGCCTCTTGCGGTCTGGCCATCGACCTCCATGGTGAACAGCGGTAGAAACAAGGTAAATGCAAACAATCTGAAAAATGCTGAAGAATTCATGAAAAGAGATGATTTTTACTTTTTTCCAATGTAAAGCGTACAAATGCCCAATGTGAAAGGTTGGGAAGTCGCAGACTTGTAGCCCAATTGCTCCAATTTTGTTACAAATCTTTTTCCATCGGGAAAAGCTTGAACTGATTCATACAGGTAGCTATATGCCTTTGGGTCTTTTGAGGTAATCCGGCCAATAACGGGCAGGATGTATTTGAAATAGAAATGGTAAAGCTGCTTGAAAGGGAACATAGTGGGCATAGAAAACTCTAAAATTGCCACCTTGCCACCTGGTCTCAAGACCCTCAGCATTTCTGCCAGTCCAGCATCCAAATTTTCAAAGTTCCTGACGCCAAAAGCGACAGTTACCGCATCGAACGAATTATCGGGGAAGGCTATTTTCTCACTGTCACCACTTAACAATTCGACGGTAGGGTAGAGGTGGCGCTTTTTCAGCTTTTCCCTACCAACTTCCAACATTTCGTGGGAAATATCAATGCCGATCACTTTATCCGGGGCTAGCTGCTTTGCGGCCTCAATGGCAAGGTCACCGGTGCCCGTCGCCACATCGAGGATATGCTTGGGGCGGATGTCCTTGATGGCGGCAATCGTTTTCTTTCGCCAACTTATGTCAATGCCAAGTGAAAGGAAATGGTTGAGGAAGTCGTACCAAGGTGCAACATTGTCAAACATCTGTGAGACCTGAGATTTCTTGCTGCCTTGTTCGCTATATGGTTTTACCTGTGTCTGCTGAGTCAATGCCATTTTTTTTAGATTTGGCAAAGGTAACAAAAGGGGATGATAAGGGTTTAGTTTCAATGGAAATCGGATTCTTTATTTAACATAATATAGATTATCAAAACAAACTCAATTGCGGATGCCGCAATTGCTCGAACAGCTCCAAGTTGAATTCCGGGACGACCTTCTCTGCAAAATATTTGCGCCTGGCAAGTTGCACTTGGGTTCGGATGATTTCAGCAAAATTGCCCTCTCCTCGCATACGGTCCCCAAACCTGCTGTCGGACAGCTGGCCACCATGAACCTCCCTGACCCTGTTCAGCACTTTATCGGCACGGTCAGGGAAATTTTTACGAATCCAATCCTCGAAGATTTCGCCTATGTCGCCATTTAGCCGAACCACTGTGTATCCGAGGCTGCTTGCCCCAAGTTGTGATGTGAATTCTGCTACCTTGAAAATTTCGTGGTCGTTCAGTCCGGGAATCACTGGGGCGAACATCACCGAAACAGGAATCCCGTTGGAGGCCAATTTTTCTATGGTAAAAAGTCGGCTATGGACGCTGGCCGTCCTTGGCTCCAGTTTTCGGCGCAGATCTTCGTCCAAAGTGGTCACAGAAATGGCCACCTTTGCCAGCCGAAGTTCTGCCATTTGTTTCAACAAATCAAGGTCTCGGAGGATAAGACTGTTCTTCGTGATGATGCTGACCGGGTGCTTGTAGCGCCAAAGAACTTCGAGTATGCTTCTGGTGATTTCCAATTTTTTCTCAACAGGTTGGTAGCAATCGGTGTTGCCAGAAAGCATGATTGGCGATGCTTTCCAACTCTTGCTCTTGATTTTTTCCTCCACCAAGGCTGCTGCGTTTTTCTTGACCAAGATTTTGGATTCAAAATCAGTTCCGGCGCTGTATCCCCAATAGTTGTGTGTATTCCTTGCGTAGCAATAAACGCAGCCGTGTTCGCAGCCTTGGTATGGGTTCACCGACCAATCCATGGGCAAATCCGGACTGGTCACCTTGTTTATCATCGTTTTTGGGTGAACCTCGATGTATTCCGTTCTTGGTGTATCATCCGGCACCTGTGGGATGTCAGGCTCCAGGTCGTAGGAGTGCTGTTCAAAACGGTTGGCGGGGTTGACCTGCGCTCCCCTACCCTTCAAATAATTATTTTCTGCACCCATAAATTAATACATTTTGTTTACAAAACTACAAACATTTTATAAAAACCACAACTAAGTAAACAAATTATTTCATAAACAGCTTTACTGAAAAATGAAGCATGCTTCATATCGTATTACGCTCCGTGGGCGGGTTCAGTCAGAATGACATAACAAACAAAAAGGGTTTCAGCGAACTTGACGCTGAAACCCCTTTCTTTTCGCATTCACCTATCTTCAACCAAACACTGCTTTCTCTACCAATGCGCAGATAACATGCCCTACCAGCAAATGCCCTTCCTGTATGCGGGGAGTATCGTTGGATGGAATTTTGACATGCAAATCACAAAGGCCATCCATTTTCCCACCAGATACTCCTGTCATTCCTACAACTATCATGTTCAGCTTTTTTGCTTTTGCAATGGCCCTCAGCACGTTTTCCGAATTGCCGGAAGTAGAGAGGGCAACCAGCACATCGCCTTTCCTTCCCATCGCTTCCACGGCACGTTCATATACGGCATCAAAGCCGTAATCGTTGCCGACTGCTGTGATAAAGGAAGTGTTGACATGCAGGGCTTCGGCGAATAGGGCCTTTCGTTCGAGGTAGAACCTGCCAGATAGCTCTGCAGCCAAATGCTGGGCGTCAGCGGCACTGCCGCCATTGCCGCAGAAAAGCACCTTTCCGCCATGTTGGAAGGTCGCAACCAATTGATTAACAACGGCTTGCAAGATGTCCAACTGTACATCGTCATACAGCATTGCCTGATTCATGGCGATGCTTTCATTCATTATGGCCTGAATTTCGGCCTTCATTGTCCCAATTGTTTTTTCAAGTAATCCACCAATTCAGTTAATGGAACTTCCTGCTGCACTTGACTAATCCATGCTTGTTTGTCAGTGGTTGTGGCTTCGAGTTCCTTGCCGAGTTTTAGGTTCTTGACCGTGGCTACTCCCTTGGCAGCTTCATTGCCACCGATGAAAATGGCTAATGGACAGTTCTTCTTATCAGCGTATGCCATTTGCTTGTTCACCTTTTTGAAGCCCTTTGCATTGCCCACATAGACCTCAGCCGTGATGCCAGCATCCCGCAGCATCCTTGCGATGCGGTAGTATTCAGGTTGCAGTTCATCGTCGAAATAGGCGATGAAAACGGGGCCTTGCGCTGTCACTTGGCCTGGCTTGGCCATGCGCAGCAGTTCCGCCAAACGGTCAACGCCGATGGAGGCACCCGTGGCGGGCACTTTGAGGCCCAAGAGTTTTTCCACCAAGCCGTCGTAACGGCCACCACCGCAGATGGAGCCGAATTTGCGCTCCCGGCCTTTCTCATCCTTGGCGACCAACAAAGATTCCACCTCGAACACAGGGCCAGTATAGTAGGCCATGCCCCGCATCAGCGATGGGTCGAACTGAATGCGGGATTCATCGAAGCCCAGCTTTGTCCAGAGGCTATCCATTTTTTGTAGCTCCGCAATTCCTTCGGTAGCCGTGGGATTGGTGGCAGCCGCTTCTTCGAATTTGCGGAGCACCTCAGCCCTAGTTGATAGTCCCGTTGCCATTTTCAGAAAACCGACAATTTTCTCAATCGTATCACTGCTTAGGCCGAGGCCATCAATCTTGGACCCGGAAGCGTCTTCCCTACCCTTCCCCAGTTCGAGCTTTACGTCGTCCCAGCCGATTTTGTCCAATTTGTCAATGACACGAAGCACAGCGCCTTCCTGTTCCTCATTGATAATGCCAACGGATTCGAGGAAGCCTTTCAGCACCTTGCGATTATTCACCTTGACTATATAGGTGCCTCGTTCCAAGCCTATTGCCTCCAAGGCATCGGAAAGAATCATGCAAGCCTCGGCATCGGCGGCCACATCAGAGGTACCTACGGTATCAAAGTCCAATTGCCAGAACTCCCGGAAGCGTCCCGGCAGCAGCTTCAATTCATAGCGATAAACGGGACCATATTGATAGCGCCGGAAAAGTGGCGCATTGGATTCCATGATTTGACCCCGCTTTACATCCATGAACAGCCGCTCGGAATAGACCCTCGCCAGTGGTGCCGTTAGGTCGTAACGCATGGCAAGTGGATGAAAGTCCATCACCACTTTTGCGTCAGCATCCCGCATTTCGTTGCCATCGGCCAACAGGACTGGCTCCTCTTCGGGATTGCGAAAGTTGTAAACGCCTTTGTCCACGGTGTCTTCGTCGGGCATATACTTGCCAAGGGCATCGGCGTATTCCAGCACAGGGGTGTCCCAATGCTCAAATCCGTAGGAGCGATAGACCTTGCCTGCTTCCCGAATAATGGTTTGGCGGAGTTCGTTCAAGTCTGCGTCTATGTCCCGAAACCCCTTGATTTTGCGTGGGATGTTGCCTCTTTCCATTTTGAAGGATTGAAGGATTGAAGGATTGAAGGAAGAACACCGAAGTGTATTCAATCTTTCAATCCCTCAATCATTGACCATAAGAAAACAAAAAAGCATTACCTCGATGAAGTAATGCTTTTGAAGTCCCCTCGAGTGGGTTCGAACCGCTGACCTCCGGAACCACAATCCGGCGCTCTAACCAACTGAGCTACAAGGGGATATTAATGATGATGATTGTTTCGAATCATAGGTGCCTATTAAAGCGGGGCAAATGTAAGAATAGTTCCCGATGATTTCAAAATGTTTAATGGGTCAAAAATTTCTTGACTCACGAGAATTTTTGAGGCTAGCAGACTAACACCCTCATTATTAGGTGGGTAGATTTGGCCATTTGCCGTTGGTCAACAGCCAACAGCCAACGGCAAATGGCCAGAAGAATGATTACAACTTCACTACCCTACCCTGCATAAACCCATCCGGCGTCTGCACTTTCAACTGATAGGTTCCGTTGGGCAAATGGCCAAGTTGGAGTTCTTTTCGTACATGGGATTCGAAACTGATTGCATTTTCAACCTTCACCAACTTACCCATGCTGTCGAAAAGCTGAAAAGCAAGCTCACCAGGTTTTTCCATCGTAAAATCAACCATCAAATCGCCCCACGTCGGGTTGGGGGAAAGCACCAAACTACTTGCAGTTCTTGTAACTTCGTTGGCAGCTGAGGCACAAGTAAAAGCTGGATTGTAAGAAACACCAAGGCTGAATTCGTTGGTGCAACCAGTGCTATTGTTGGTCACTTGAAGTGCCATTAGAAAAACGCCAGGTTGCATCAGGCAATAAAAAGGGCCATTCTCACCCGGCAGTATTGCGCCGTCCATGAACCACTGGAGTGTGTAGTCGGCTGGCAATTGGGAGGGGTCAGAAAGCGCGTATTCATTGCCAGTCACGTTGAAGGTAGGCACGTTGGGGAGCGGTGAAAAGATAACCGCAACCGGAGCCGACTGGGCCCTGCAACCATCGAGGCTGGTGTGCTCAACCCAATAAGCGCCGGGACCATTCACCGATAATGCTTGGGAAGTCTCCCCAAACAATACAATTGTGTCTTGGTACCATTGCAGCCCTTGGTCATAATCAGCCACGAGGTCAATGGACTCACCAATGCAAATGTCCACCGTGCCATTGGGTACGAGAATTGGGTCGGCAGGTTGTTCATAGACCGTTACAAAACCGGAGGAATTGATGTTGACAACCGGATGAATGATGTCAACTTGTACCTCCAGGTCACCACTAACGAGTACGCCACTATTGGTTTTGGTGAAATAAACATAGCCACAGCTTTCAGAGCCAAACGTATCCTCATCCCTAACTTCAAGCTCGTAAGTACCGTCAGTCAGAAAAAGGTTCACATTGAAAATGGCGGGGAAATCCACATTGTCTAACACAGAGGAGGTATAAATCAAATTACCAAGTGGGTCCTTTAATTTTAGGTAAAGGTCGGGAGGAACGTTGAGCACCACATCGTCGCAACTTGCACCAAGCACCCGTACCGTGGATATTTGGTAACCGAATGTATCAATGGTTGCGGCGTATTTCACTTCGTAAACACCTGGTGCGCTAAAGGTTAAAGCGGGAGGGTTTTCCAAGTTGGAAGTTGTGCCATTTCCAAAATCCCAAGCATAAGCATAACCATTGTTTCCATTGGATTGGACATTGTTTTGGAAACTGACCGTTACCGCACCGCAGCCCGAATTATTTTGCATGGCAAAACCATCGTTGTTACTCACCGCCGGGAGAATAGTTATAGGAAATGAAAACGAAGTGGATTGGCCAATTGTCAGGACAGTAGCGGTCACGAATACTTCTACGTTGTAAACACCGGGCTGTAACGGCGTTCCGCAGAACTTCACGCAACCGTCGGGTTGGTTACTGGGATTGAAAGACATCTGATTGGCCTCCCAACTTAGGCCCGGCGGCACATTCACGACGGAATTGATGGTGATGTTGCTGATGGGCAAACCGGCTGGTGTGCTGGGGTCGGTAGCATTCACCGGGGTTGTGGTCTTTGGCATCCTAAAACTGATGTCGGTGTCGTAATACTGTCCGGCTATGCCTTCGGCAGCGGTGCTCAAAAAAATGGTGTCATTGGGGAGCGGGGGCAGACTGATGGCACAACCGGGGCAACCAGTTTGGGCCATTGTTGTTAATGAAAAAAAACCTGCAAAAAATAGGAATGCGATGGCCGTAAGCCAAAACTTGTGTGGAGGAACTTTGCGCATAAATGGTCTAAGTTGTGTGATGGAAATGGTGCAAACGAAGCAAGGTTTTGCTTCCTATTGGGCAGGCTCTTAGCTGTGTGGTGCGAAGGTAAAACGGAAGGATGGTTTTCAGGATAATTTTCCATAAAAACAGTGGGTGGATGGAAATTATGAGCATCTTTCGGCATCGCAGTAACAGCATTCAAAACTCGAAACTCGAAACTCGGAATTCAAAGCTGCCTAAATTTACCGGAATGAAATACCTTTTATCGCAAAAGCATCTTCAACTTTTCATCGTGCTGGCTGGATTTTTTGTTACAAACGCAATTGTAGCGGAGTTCATCGGGGTGAAAATCTTTGCTTTTGAAGAGACGTTCGGCCTGCCGCCACTTTCATGGAACTTGTTCGGGCAAAGTGGTTCACTGAACCTAACGGCTGGCGTACTCCTTTGGCCAGTGGTCTTCATCATGACCGACCTCATCAACGAGTATTATGGGAAGCGGGCAGTCAAGCTGTTATCATGGCTCACTGCGGCCTTGATATCTTATGCCTTTCTGATGGTTTTCCTCGCCATCAATTTAGTACCAGCCGATTGGTGGGTTGATTCGGCTCAAGGCAGGGGCATAGCCAATAGACAGGCCGCTTTCGGCAACATCTTCGGACAAGGGCTATGGATAATCGGCGGTTCGCTGATTGCCTTTTTGGTGGGCCAAGTAGTGGATGCGGCCATTTTTCACCGGCTGCGACATTACACGGGGGAGAGCAAGCTCTGGTTGCGCTCAACTGGTTCGACCCTCGTTTCCCAGTTCCTCGACAGTTATGTGGTGTTGTACATCGCCTTCGTGCTAAACCCACAGGAGCACTGGAGCATGAACCTGTTCTTGGCGGTGGGCACGGTGAACTATTGCTACAAGTTTTTTGTGGCCATTTTGTTGACGCCAGTCATTTATCTCGTCCACAACCTTATAGACAGGTACCTCGGCGAGCAGAATGCAAAGGAACTGATAGCGGAAGCAAAGCGGCATTAGGCGTCCTGACCTTCGATTTTTGGCTTGCCAAAGTTCATCTCAAAGCCTATGCGCTTGGTTGGTTCGTCATCATCGAAGTCTTCCCATGCAGTGATTTCGTGCACAAATTCCTCGAAGTGACGGATAAAATAGGGCTCCTTCAATTCTTCAGGACGATAGATGGCGATGGTCTTAGGCTGGCGGGGCTGGCCATAGTTTTCGATGAAAGGGTACTGTATCATCACGATGACCTTCCCATTGAACAATTGCTGGTAGATAATCGAGCCGCCATGGCGAATCAAAGGCATTTCGATGCCATTTTCGAGCTTTTGGAACATGCCGCTCTTGGTCGTACCCAACGACATTACCACGGCCTCCAAATTCTCCATTTGCACTTTTTCTTCAATTTTTACTTTTAGGTCAACTTCTTTGGCCATAGCCTGTAAAAGGTTGACAATCATGGGCTTAAGGTCAGACTTCCAACGCATCCTGTACTGCTGTGTGTTGGCCAATACTTCTTTGTAAAGTTCGACTTTTCGTTTCAGGTTGAAGAGTTCCATCAGTTGGTTGGTTTGTAACTGCAAAGCAGGGTGCATCAGTGATTATTGGAAATAAACGCTGTTTTTTCCAACCACACCCAAACTGTTTAGTGATGTATGTTTTAAAAATCGTAGCATGAATGCTTTCATAACGAGTGGTAAATGTAGTAAAAAAACGAAGCCCTTGGACATCCATCCAAGGGCTTTGTTGCAAGTGTAAATGACTTTAGGTGTTCAAAATCAAATCATTGATTGAATCATAATGTAGATACCAGCTAAGCCAAAGGCTATCAAAAGTGCTGGGAAGATGTTTCCTTCCATCTTGCTTTTGCTAGAATAGTGTTCCGTGCGAGGAGTAGTTTCACTTGACATTGCTCATGGGTTTAGAATTCAAAAAAAAGGATTACAATTAGCCATCGATGCGTCTCAAGTAATCGCATGAAGCTTTCATTTTTGTCGAGCAGACAAATTTTACCTCGAACGCAATGCCAAACATGGAAAAATCCAGCCGTGCACCGTCAGGTAAGGTAGTTCCAAACTTGTTTTAATAGACCAATGAGGATTATAATCTGCCTGCCGTTTTTGAAGCCCTATTCCGAACGATTTTTGGATGAGATGTTCAGGGCATGAAAGCTAAATGCTCAAATTGTCGGTTTCTCTGCTTTCACAGAGGCAAGCGCCACACGGAGTGTGGGTAAATGGTGTCTAATAGATCAGTCCAGTACGTTTTTTACCAAGTGTTTCACAGTTGTGCATTTCCGAAGGTAAGCACATAAACCTTTTCGTCGTTTACGCTACTTGAATCAGCGGCGTCGCTTGTATGATGCCAAAGCTTTTTTCTTGACATTCCACTTAGCTCCAACGGTGGATCGTCAGTGGTGTTGCAAAGGTAATTTATAAATTTATATTTTTAGTATATTTTTCAAAAAAATTTTCATTTTGCCTGTAATCAGCGGCAAACACAACCTTGATTTTCTGACAAAATAGGAACAGGTGATGGCATCGTCCAACAAAATCGAAATTGGGAACATCACAGAATTAAGGGGAAACAAAACTGAAAAAAAATAAATTAACTGAGAATTTGGATTAAAAATGCTGATTACTGGGTATTTTGGCTTTATCTTTGGCCTTTGAATACAAGCTTTCCAACCAGCATTGTTGCAGCCCATTTTTCCGAGTTATTAAGTTCGTTAGTCCCGTAAGTTTGGCGGGTAAGATTTTTTTTCAGATTTACATTTTGGTGCTGGTTGACAAATTATAATCTCATGAAAGTAACTAGACTTACACAAGCTCCCATTGGCTTAGGGGGTAAACTTCTTCTCATTTTGATAACAGTGCTTTCTCAAGCCCTGCCATCATTTGCCCAACCCGTTTGTGGACCACCGCTCATCACCTGTCCAGGCAACATGGTCGTCACCCTTGACGCCGGGGAATGCGGGATGGTCTTTGACTTTGCCGTAACAGCCACTGATGTTTGCGATCCGAATCCACAAGTTGTTCAGACTGCGGGCATTGATTCTGGCGAGGTCTTCCCAATCGGTATCAACACGGTTTTCTTCACAGCTACCAACAATATTGGGTTATCAGCATCCTGTAGTTTCGATATTGTAGTCAATGAGTTCCCAAATCCTACCGGGGTGCTCGCCTGCAATGATGTTGTTCAGATAAGTGTGCCACAAGATGGTTTGGTCATTGTGGGTGCCGATGATGTGCTGGAAGGTGGGCTTTATGGTTGTTACGACGATTACCTTGTTAACATTACGACAGAAGAAGGGGTTTCCATCGGGAATTTGCTGACTTGTGAGCATATAGGCATTCTTTTGACCGTCATGGTCACCAATCCCGACAACAACAATGCTTGCTGGGGAATCATCGAATTAGAGGACAAACTACCTCCTGTACTCAACTGCCCAGATCGCATGGTTAGCTGTACGAGAACGCCAGAATCAGCTACCCCCCCTACTCGTTTTGACAATTGCGATAGCAATCCTACCCTTGAGTTACTTGGTGTAACCCCCTTGGATAATGATATTTGCGACGACAATATTTCTATTTTTCAGCGTTTCTGGCGGTCTCAGGACAAATACGGCAACGTGGCCACCTGCACCGACCTTGTTACCATTCAACGCCCAACTGAAGTTGATTTCCCAGATGATAGGATTTGGGATTGCAACCAGGCCAGCTTGGTCAGCCCCTCCAGTTCAGGCTCGCCTTCCAACGTTTCAGGCGGTAGCTGCAAGTTCAATATTACCTTCTCAGACGATCGGGTATTCACCTGTCCTGGTTCAACAAGGGCTTTCGATATTATAAGGACTTGGACCGTTGTGGACTGGTGCACTGGTGAAATCATCACCACTGGCGTCGGCGGTGAAGACAACGTGCAGATCATCAAAGTTCGGGACACGACACCACCAACCATCTCTGCCAACAACCTCATCGTAGATGCCAATATCGCTGGGGTTCATCCGAGTCCCTGCCGCTCCACCGAACCGTTCCCTTCTCCTAGCGTGACGGACAATTGCACCGGCATCGCAAATATCAACATCAATACGGCTGTAGGTGAAATCGTGAATGGCCGCATCCCTGAACCGGGTTTGCCCATTGGCTACCATATCGTCACCATTCAGGCATTTGACCGTTGCGGGAACGTGGCTACCAAAGACATCGTGCTGCAGGTGACAGATAGGATAGCTCCATCACCAATCTGTGTGGAATACACGGAAGTAGGTCTTGAGTCTTCGGGCAGGGCAGTAGTTGAAGCAGAAGCTTTCAACTTGGCCTCCAACGACAACTGCTGCGTGGACAAGTTCTTGGTGCGCCGCATGAACGAAGATCCCTGTGATGATGGACATAATGACCTTGAATTTGGCCCTTCAGTAGTATTCTGTTGCGAAGACGCCGGCAAAACTATTACAGTCGTGTTGCGGGTTTATGATTGTTTCAACAACTACAATGAATGCATGGTGCAGGTTTTAGTAAACGACAAACAGTTCCCTGTGCTCGTTTCCTGCCCTCCCAACCAGCGCATCACCTGCGATTTTTATGCAGATAATATTGAGACACAAATAGCTTCCTTGTCAACGCCTGCTGAGCGGAGTATCTTCCTAGACCAATTTTTTGGAACGCCGATTTTCTATGACAATTGTGGTCTTGAAATACGGCGCAACCTTACTTCCAGTATTGACCAGTGCCTGGAAGGCACCATTATACGCAGCTTCATAGCATCCGACCTGAGTGGCAATACCGCTGTACAGCCCTGTACACAAACCATCAATATTGACCACGTATCGGACTGGGTCATTGAATTCCCTGCCGACTTGACCATCAACTGCGGTGCTACCCCACCCGATTTTGGCGAGCCAGAAATTTTCTACGAAACCTGCGAACTTTTGGCGGTTACCTACGACGACGAAACTTTCAATGTCGTACCTGATGCTTGCTACAAAATAGTGCGGACCTGGTCTATCATCAATTGGTGTGTAGTAGGGGCAGAGGTTGATCAAGAGGTGGTGGAGCAGCCAGAAAACCAGTTAGGTTTGGCATTCCCCCAATGCGACCTCGACAACGATGGCGATTGTGATTCACGTACTTTTAGGGATAGCTGGAGGGGCAGCGTGCCAGTTCCCAACCCATTTGCTCCAACGGCTTACAGGTTGAGGCCATTCGCCAATGATGCACATACGCCCAATACCAACCCAGTTTTGAATTTCCGCAACCCAGATACGGATATAGACACGGATCCTTGGGATGGCTTCATCACCTATCAACAAGTAATTAAGGTAAATGACAATGTTGACCCTGTGTTTACCAATGGATGCTCCATCCCCAAAATCTGTATTGAGGACAATTCCTGTGATGTGGATGTGCTTTTGCCCATCCCAAATGTCAATGACTGCAGCCCAAATGTAACGGTAACAGCGGAGATAAACCTTGGTGGCATTTGGGTAAGTGGCCTTGGCCCACACCTGAACATTCCACCGGGAACCTACCAGGTTGTCTATAAAGCGATTGACAACTGCAACAACCAATCTACCTGCAACACAACGGTTGTAGTGGAGGATTGCAAAAAGCCGACACCTTACTGTAAGAACGGCATTATCGTTACTTTGATGAACGTGTTCCCCCCTATGGTAGAAGTTTGGGCAAGCGACCTCGATGATGGCAGTTTCGACAATTGCGATGAAGACTTGAAACTTTCATTCTCTGCCGATTCAACGAATACCAGCATAACCTTCAACTGTTTCAACCAAAACACCACCACTTTTGTGGATATTTGGGTGACAGACGACGCAGGCAATCAAGCGTTTTGCACTACCCAAATCACGGTTCAAGACAATGCCAACGGCTGTGCGGATCCGCTCGTAAACTTCATTTCAGGACGGATAGCCAATGAGGAAGAGGAAGGTATCGAAGGTGTTCAAATCCACCTGAACGGCGACAACAATGTTTCGGCTGAGACAAACGGGGAAGGAGTTTATTATTTAAACGGACTCGACCCTGGTGGCGATTACACCGTTGTAGCCTCCCATGATGTTGAACCGCTTAATGGCGTATCCACCTTTGATCTCGTGCTGATTTCCAAGCACATTCTGGGTGTTACATTGCTTGATTCTCCCTATAAAATTATTGCAGCGGACGCCAATCGCTCGAACAGCGTGACCACTTTTGACTTGGTAGAGATTCGGAAACTCATTCTTTTTATCAATGAGGATTTCCCCAACAATACTTCATGGCGATTTGTGGACAAAGACCATGTTTTCACAAATACAACCAATCCTTGGACCTCGCAAATACCGGAGTTGGAGAACTTCAATGACCTTACGGATGACCAATTGAACACTGATTTCGTGGCCATTAAAATTGGAGACGTGAACGTGAGTGCCGCCACCAACTTGGCAGGCAGCAGCGATGAGCGCAATGGCAACGCCAACTTGGTCATTCAAATTGAAGATGTTCTGGTCGAAAAAGGCCAAATAGTCCGTGTGCCTTTGAATATTAAGGACGAATCATTGGTGGCAATCCAGTTTTCACTCAATTTCAACAAGGAAAAATTGTCTTTTGAGGCTGTGGAAGACGGTATGATGACACAAGAGCATTTTGGGTTTGCCAAGCTGGAGGCGGGCACACTGACCGCAAGCTGGAATAAATTGGATGGAAGTGCCGAGAATCTGGACGGCCCCATTAGCCAATTGGTTTTTCATGCAAGCGCCAGCGGTAAATTGTCAGAAATGCTTTCTATTGATTCACGTTATACCAAGGCCGAGGCATATACCATTGAAAATGAAGTGAAGGGCATTTCCATAGAGTTCAATTCCTCCAGCAAAGGGTATGAACTACTTCAGAATTCGCCAAACCCATTAACTGACCAAACCATAATCGGCTTTAATTTGCCTAGTTCCACCTATTGCACCCTCAGCTTTACGGATGTGGCAGGTAGAGAGTTGAGAATGATAGAAGGGACTTTTGGTGCGGGTTCTCATCAAATCATGGTAAAGCGCAGCGAACTGCAATCAAAAGGTGTGGTGTACTACCACCTGAAGACAGGGGATTTCAAGGCAACAAAAATGATGGTCATAACTGACTGATAATCAAATATTTTACAGTAAATAAACACAGAATTGGGCAGGCTGTCAGGCGACAGTCCGCCCATTTTTTTTTAAGAACAAATTTTACTTTCCGCATCATCTGTTACCTTTTAAAGGCCTTGTATTATGACCATTGAAACAGTACAGGGGGCACAGCTTCCTGGTGCTGAAAAACGGTCAAGGAAGTTGCCATTTGCCCACCAATTTGGAAATTTATAGGTTGAAAAATTACATTACACTCCTGGTTTAGCCACATTAGTTAACAATCCAAATTGGGGCAAGGGCAACACCTCCTGCCGTTGGTACCAAGCTGTGCGAAAAATGCTGCAGGTATTTCAAATAAATCGTACCCTTGCAAAAAACGAAGGGCTGATGAATTCCTTCCGAAGGACTGTTTCCATACATGATATTCAGGACGAGTGGTCAATCGTTCAGGCTGCACAGGCGAACCCTGCTGCATTCAGGCCATTGTACGATAAATACTTTGAAGCCATTTTCCAATTCATCTACAACCGCACACAGAACGAAGAAGTAAGCGCCGACATCAACTCTCAGGTTTTTTTGAAAGCCATGCAAAGGCTTGGTGATTATACCTTCAAAGGAGTTCCTTTTTCGGCATGGCTATACCGCATTGCGAGCAACGAGGTTGCGCAATGGTATCGTCAGAATAAAAGGTTGCGGGTGGTGAGCGTAGAAGAAACCAATTTGGCGTCCATGTTCGAAGAGGTTTTCGAAGATGATTTGGAACGTTATAGGCCATACTTGATTTCGGCATTGGACGAACTGAAAGAGGCTGACCTCGAAATCGTTGAGATGCGCTTTTTCGAACAACGCCCTTTCAAGGAAATCGCAGAAGTATTGAACATTACAGAAAGCAATGCCAAGGTTCGCACCTATCGGGTACTCGAACGACTTAAAAAGATTATCATCAATCGAACAGGCGGTGCCAAATGACAACCAATTTGCCCTTTCATTCCGCCAAAAATGATAAAGCATGAAAAAAAATTACGACATACGGCTTAACCCCAAGCCGCTCAAAAAAGAACAAATTGAGCGACATAAAGACTTTGATTCACTGCTGACGCAATTTGCCACGCAGCCCAAGAAAGACGCCATTGTTAGAAAACTGATATGGAGGGTCGGAGCCATCGCTGCCTCCTTGGTGGGTTTTTTCCTCTTCTATAATCAAGTGCTAAAAACGGATTATGCCGAAAAGCAGGCAGCTTATTTCAATACCCAGCCATTTATTAGCAAACCATTTGAACAAGTGAAACCGACATTTGCCAGCTTCAAGGTTAGCTCAAACGATGGTGGTATCTACAAATACCCAAGTGGGTCACAGCTTACAGTGCCAGCCGCGGCTTTTGTCAACGAAAAAGGAGAAACACTAAGCGGCGAAGTCACATTACACTACCGTGAAATGCATGATTTTGTAGATTTCTTCATGGCTGGTATTCCAATGACTTACGACTCAGCAGGTGTAAACTATAACCTGGAAAGCGCAGGCATGATTGAAATTTTTGCGGAGCAAGACGGTAAGCGTGTCAATATGGCTCCGGGCAAATCTATCAATGTAGAGCTTGTATCCAATGTGAATACCTCGCCAACCTTGGACATACCTCCGGGTTACAATATCTACAAGCTTGACGAAAAAAATCGCAATTGGGTCTATCAAGACATTGATCGCATGGAAGTTATCAGTGATGAGCCTGTTCCAAGTTCCAACCTCGATGAGAAAAGCCCGTTTTACCCAGCCCAAAAGACTTTAGCTGAAAAAATGTTGGCCATTCAAGTAAGCGAAGCTGCGGAAACAACCAAATTGGAAAAGACCATACCCAAGCCGAAAACACCTTCCAAGCCTCAACAGGCCATCAACAAGGATCATGTTTTCAGCCTTGATATGAAGGATATATTTCCGACTGACAAGCAGGAAATTGAGAGCGAAGAAGCGCAGGAACTGCGACAACTCTATGCCAAATATTCAAAGATGCTTTGGCAGCTTAATCCTAAGTCAAGCATAACGCCTGACCAGCTGCAAAAGGAATTCAGCCTAGTTACCGGCTTGAGCATCAAAAAGCTGAACGAGCAGGACTATGAGCTGTCCTTAGAGAAAAAAGGTGCGGCTGTAAAAGTGTTGGTTTATCCTGTCCTCAGTGGATCTGATTACGAACGTGCAATGGCCGAATTCAAGCGGGATTTTGAAAACTTCACCAAGTTGAGTGCCGAGAGGGAGTCAAAACTTGCCGCAGAACGGGCAGCTATTGCGAAGCGATTTGAGGAAGAAAAAAAACTGGCGACCTTGAACTTCGAGCAGCGCATCGAAGAACTTCGGAAGCAAGGGAATGATTATGCTGCCAACAATGAAATCATCAAGAAAAAAGTAGTGAACCGGTTTACGGCATCAGCATTTGGCATTTGGAACTGCGACCGCCCATTGCCACCTCAAATGCTCCAGTTGGCAGCCAATTTTGTGGACGAAAAAGGCAACCCCTTCAAGAACAAAACTGCCTACCTCGTGGACAAGAGCCGGAACACGGTCTATCAGTTCCTTGCAGAAGATGGCGCTGAATTGCGTTTCAATAAAAGCTCCGAAAACCTAGTTTGGTTAGTTACCGAAGACAACAAAATTGCGGTTTTCAGGCCTCAAAAATTCAAAGACATAGACCCCAAGGCCAAGCGGTTTGAGTTTGTCATGGAATCAGTGAACAAAGAAATCAAATCCGAACAGGACATCCGGGAAATCCTGTACCTCTAAATTTCCCATAATGCCTTGAACTAAATTTTATTCTCTTCATCATAGGTCCCGTACTGCGTTTGAGTACGGGATTTTTTTTTCTATCGAAAAAATCATAGTGCTGGTAGAGGGAAAAACAATTAGAAAGCATCTTGATTTAAGTTTGCTGGAGTTATCATTTAATCACCCAATTTCAATGGTTCTTGAAGCGTAAGGGGTTTTATGTTGTGGGTTTCAAGGAGTGCAACCCAATCAAAAATGGAGGATTTTTTAGGAGGATGTTTTGATAGTCCCAATTTTTAAAAATATCCCATCGCAGTAGCCTCCATGAAACTTGAAGCCTAATGAACCATTGAACTTTCACTTAAATCCAGCATAAGATGCAAAGAAGATTGACCTTTTTAGCTTTTGCCATTTTTCTAAGTGTTGGCACATTTGCCCAATTGAACATGTCGCTTGTAGGATCTTATGAATACAATGTCGTATTGAGCAATATTTGGGGATATGCTGCACCAGACGGGACGGAATACGCTTTGGTTGGGACAGATGAAGGCGTTTCCATTGTCAGCCTTTCCGACCCATCCAACCCAGTTGAGACGGAACTTGTCCCCGGCCCAGCTTCCAACTGGCGTGAAATCAAGACTTGGGGAAATTATGCCTATGCTTCCAATGAAACTGGCGCTGGGCTATTGGTAATTGACCTTTCAAATCTGCCCGGCCCCGTGACCTACCAGTATTTGGCACCTAACATACCCGGTTTGGGCATACTGAATACCATCCACACCTTGTCCGTGGACGAAAACGGGTTCCTTTTCCTGAACGGCACGAACCTGAACAATGGAGGCATGCTTTTCATGGATCTAAATGCCGATCCATTCAATCCTATCTATGTAGGGAAATGTGCGCCAGTCTATTCCCACGATTCTTATATCCGAGACAACCTGGCTTACAGTTTTGAAATATATGCAGGGGTTTTCTCTATTTATGACGTTACGGACAAGTCCAATCCTGTCTTGTTGGCCAGCCAGCAAACTGGAGGCAATTTCACGCACAATGGATGGCTTTCGGACGACAGCAAAATCCTGTTTACCACAGATGAGGTGGCAAATGCACCGGTTGGTGCTTATGATGTCTCAGACCCCAACAATATTATCGAGCTTGACCAGTTTAGGCCTTTCGCAACGCTGGGCACTGGGGTCATACCGCACAACGCCCATGTTTGGGACGACTATGTGATTGTTTCTTATTACACAGATGGTTGCATCATCTTGGATGGGTCTCGTCCCGGAAACTTGGTTGAAATCGCCAATTTTGATACTTTTTTCCCATCCAATACTGGGTTTGATGGAGCATGGGGCGCTTATCCATATCTGCCAAGCGGCTTGGTACTTGTCTCGGATATCAACAATGGTCTTTTTGTATTGCAGCCGAATTATGTCAGGGCCTGCCACTTGGAAGGCAAAGTGACGGATGCAACAACTGGGTTGGGGCTAAACGGAGCTACGATTGAATTAACAGGAACTTTGACAAAAACACAAAGCGATTTGGTCGGTAATTATAAAACGGGCATTGCGACCTCGGGCACTTACACGGTAACCGTCAAAAAACCTGGCTATGAAAACAAAACGGTCAGTGCCATTTTAACAAACGGTCAGGTTGTATTTTTGGATATAGCCCTCCAATCATTGCCTACGTTTTCGATCAGTGGAACTGTTACGGAAGAAGGGACAGGTTTACCTATACCGGATGCCAAAGTGCAGATTAAGAACTCGGATTTCAGTTTTGATTTGGCAACCGGAACAGATGGTAAGTTCTTCATTCAACAATTTTACAATGGCGATTATGACGTTTTTGCTGGGAAATGGGGTTACAAGACGGGGGTGCTAACCAGTCAGCAGGTTAACAACACCACTGGAGCCATTTCCCTTTCGCTTGAAAAAGGATATGAAGACATTTTCAGCCTTGACCTAGGCTGGACAGTAAATGGAGATGCAACACAAGGGATTTGGGAGCGGGGCGAACCAATTGAGGTATTTCCACCACAGGTTCCATTCGCTATCCAGCCAGGCATGGATGCCATTAATGATGCTGGAAATTCCTGTTATTTCACGGGCAATGTTGCCGATTTGTTCAGCGGGGTTCAGATAAATGGTTTTACTAGACTGGTTTCACCTCCAATGGATTTATCGGGCATGAATGAACCTTATATTAAATTCTTTGCTTGGATTTTTAGCGCTTGCTCTTCTGAGCCTGCGCTTGGTAATGATAAACTCATCGTGAAAATCACGAATGGAACTGAAACAGCGACCATTCAGCAGGTAGAACACGCCAGCTTGTTTTTCCCACCTACCTGGAACGAGTATTTGGTGGATGTGTCTAACAATATTTCCTTGGATAGCCCTGTCCAAATAATTTTTGAGGTGGGCGACATTGACCCTGGTTTTGTGGATGTTGTAGAGAGCGGTGTTGACTTTTTTGAGGCATTTGACGCAGACCCTCCAAGCAATACTAACGAGAACGTTGATATCGAACAATATTTGACCGTTTCCCCCAATCCGTCCATTGGTGAGTTCAGGGTAAAGTATGACCTATTCGAATTCGGTAACCAAGCATCCAAATTATTGGTTTTCAACACATTAGGTCAATTGGTTGAGACGCATCCACTGATTATTCCTTCTGGAACAATTGCAGTTGGAAAAAACTTGAAGGAAGGCGTTTACTATCTAAATATCAGTACAACCGGAAAACTTGGCGAGCCGATCATGGTAATAAAGCATTGATGGTATGCTACATTGAATCAATTTGACGCTTTGATAGCATTACCCAAATCGCATAAAAACGGCCAAGGAGTTTACCTTGGCCGTTTTTTGATAAATCGTAACTGCTAAGTAGCGTGTGGGAGGAGAGAGAAAAAGTTTCATTTTTTCTCTCTCCTCCTACATTTTGGGTTGTTTTTTTGGAAAAATTGAAAATTTTTCCAAAAAAACAACCCCTGATCAGTAGTTCGGTAAAGCTTGGAAATTAGCCACTCGGCTCAATTCAACTGCTTGAAGTTCTCTGCAACTACCAGTTCCTTGATCCCTGGCTGATAGAAATAGAACCCTTCGCCTGACTTTACGCCAAGCCGCCCCGCTGTGACCATATTTACCAAAAGCGGGCAAGGTGCATACTTGGGGTTGCCAAACCCATCCTGCAAAACCCGTAAAATGGCCAAACAGACATCCAATCCGATGAAATCAGCCAGCTGAAGCGGCCCCATGGGGTGAGCCATGCCCAGCTTCATCACGGTATCAATTTCCTCCACGCCTGCTACACCTTCATACAAGGTATAGATGGCCTCGTTTACCATAGGCATAAGTATGCGGTTGGCAACGAAGCCTGGGTAGTCGTTAACCTCGACTGGAATCTTGCCCAATGCCCGGCTCATTTCCATGACCTTTTGGGTCACCTCATTGGAAGTCGCATAGCCACGAATTACTTCAACGAGCTTCATCACTGGCACCGGGTTCATAAAGTGCATACCAATGACCTGACTGGGACGATTGGTAACCGCCGCAATTTTTGTGATGGAGATGGAGGAGGTATTGGTTGCCAATATAGCCTTGGAAGGTGCCAACTCATCCATCTGGCGGAAGATTTTGAGCTTAAGGTCAACGTTCTCAGTTGCTGCCTCTACCACGATTTCTGCCTCCTTCACCGCTGCGTTCAATTCGGTGAATGTGGATAGGTTTGACAGCGTGGCAGTCTTGCCATCTTCCGTTAAAAACCCTTTGGCAACCATTCTGTCCAAGTTCTTTGAAATAGTGGCGATTGCCGTGTCAAGGGCATCTTGAGATACGTCCACCAAATTGACTTTGTGGCCATTCATAGCAAATACATGGGCAATGCCGTTGCCCATTGTGCCTGCGCCGATAACTGTTACGTGCTTCATTTTTAGATAATTATTTAACCGCAAATTTATAAATTGTGGTGGATGAATAATGCGAACCAGGCATCACAACTGTTGAAGGCCATTCATTCTGTGAACGATTGGGGGTGTCTGGGAAATGCTGCGTCTCTAAGCAAAACCCCCATCGGTCTTGGTAAACCACCCCACCTTTGCCTTTGTACTTGCCATCAAGGAAGTTGCCAGAATAAAACTGGATGCCTGGATCGGTCGTATAGACTTCCATGAAACGGCCACTAATTGGTTCGTAAACTGTGGCAGCGGGGTTCTTCATGTTTCCGGTTTTGATGCTGGAAAGCAACCAGCAATGGTCGTAACCGTGTCCAATTTTCAATTGCTCATGTTCAGCGTTGATATCGAGGCCAATCCGTTTGGGCTTTCTGAAATCAAAGGGACTTCCATTCAATGAAGTAAGCGTTCCCATTGGAATCAGGCTTGCATCCACTGGCAAGAAGCCGTTGGAAGTGATGGAAAGCACATGGTCAAGAATGTCACGCTGGGCGTTGCCCGTTAGGTTGAAATAGCTGTGATGGGTCAAATTCACATGGGTCTTCTTGTCGGGCGTGGCGAAGTAGGTAATTTTAAGTTCATTGTTATGGGTCAGGGTATATACGACCCTAACTTCCAGATTTCCGGGGTAACCTTCTTCCATATCTGGGCTAACATAGGTCAGGTTCAAGCTCGCCTCGCCCTTGGAAGTATCCGGTATAGCTTCCCAAACTACCTTGTCAAAACCTTTCAAGCCACCATGCAAATGGTTTTCCCCATCGTTTTTGGCCAGTTTATAGGTTTTGCCATCCATTTCAAACTGTCCATTGGCGATACGGTTGCCAAACCTGCCCACGATGCATCCAAAATAGGGGTTGTCTTTCACATACTCGTCCAGCGTCTCGTAGCCGAGCACGACATCCCCCAGCTTTCCATTGCGGTCGGGGGTCATCAATGATACTACGATTCCACCATAATTGGTAATCTGCGCCACTAAGCCATGTTTGTTCGTGAGGGTGTAGCGGTCAACAGGGCTGCCATCCGCAAGTTTGCCCCATGCTTCTTTTTGAACCAAGGAACTCATTTTCACAGGTTGGTTTGATTTTCCGCCAGTATCCTCCTGCCTACAAGCCAGAAGAGAAACCACCAAAATAAGCACCAAAATAATTGCATTAAGAAACTTCATTTGACAAAATTTATCTTTTGATGTAGCTGACGGCAAGCGTTGCGCTAACCATTATAAATATCGTTCCTGGCATTGCGCCTCCCTTTTCAAATAAACTGCAAAGGAAATTGATTTTGGTCAAAACCATCATCTATGCACATGAACCTCAAATTGTATAAAAAACAATAAGCCAATAATGCCCCCAAAGGCAAATCCTTTGTTTGCATACAAAATATTTACCCAAACAAGATTTTAGCATCCTATCGAAAAAAAAGCTATGTCATCTTAAAACCATAACTAAATTTACGCCGCATTACTATTTTTTCTCACTAAAAAAGTTGGAGTATGAATCAAATATTTAAACAAATCCTAACAGCTCTTTTGCTGTTCGCCAGTTGTACCGCCTTTGCACAGAGAGGTACTGTAACTGGAAAAGTTACCGATGCTGACGGTGAAAGCTTGATTGGCGCTGCCGTTCAAGTCCAAGGGGCTTCGATTGGCACCATCACCGACGTTGATGGCAACTACTCCTTGCAATTGAATGCTGGCACCTACACCTTGGAGATTTCCTACATCGGCTACGCCGTGACGACCCGTAATATTACGGTTGGAACTGGCACCACCACCTTGGATATTTCCTTGGAATCTGGCGCAACTGACCTCACCGAGGTTGTAGTTTCTACCGGTAGCAGGAGTTCACAAAGGACCATCCTCGACTCCCCGATTCCTATTGACGTGTTTGGGCAAAATGAGTTGAAGTCCACTACCCAAAACAGTTTTGACAAGGCATTGCAATACAGGGTTCCATCCTTCAATACGGTGAACACTCCTGTAAACGATGCAACGACCCTGCTCGACCCTTACGAAATCAGGAACCTCGGCCCAAGCCGTACCCTCATCCTCGTGAACGGAAAGCGCAAGAACACCAGCTCGCTGCTGTACGTTCAGTTCTCCCCCGGTCGTGGTGAGACTGGCGCCGACCTTTCTGCTATCCCAGTGGACGCCATCAAGCGGGTGGAAATCCTGAGGGACGGTGCCTCCGCCCAATATGGCTCCGATGCCATTGCAGGTGTAATGAACGTCATCTTGAAGGACCGCTATGATTATTCTACCTTGACCTTCAGGGCTGGTACCACAACTTCTGGTGGTGAAGACTTCGTAAGAAGGCCGGGCAATGGCCGTGGCGACACCTACGGCGTATCGCTCAACAGCGGCAGCAACTTCGGCCAGAAAGGTTACATCAACTACACCATTGACCTCAGCCAACAGAATAGCGCTGTCCGTTCTGGCATTATTGACGTAGATACTGAAATTGCAACTTTCGGTGGCTTCCCGGAACAAGACCAATTGATACGGGATTATTTGAATGACCACCCAACCGGCAACAACGTTAATGGTACAGGCGAAATCACTGCTGGCAAATTCCTCCTCAATGGTGGATTCTCGGCAGGTACATTAGGTAACGTCTATGGCAACATCGCCGTTGTCACCAAAAAAGTGGAAAGCTTTGCCAACTTTCGTGCCCCGTATTGGCGGCAAGACCGTGGCCTACTCCACGCAAGGTCTGACAATGGTGGCAAGAACTATATCACAGAGGCAACCTTGGCTTTCCCAGAGGATGACCCCGATATTTATCAAGGTTATATTGGCTATCTGCCAACTTTTGAAGGCGACCTCACAGACTATACCGCCACGGTCGGTGTAGATAACGAGCACAACGGCTGGAAACACGATGTCAGCCTTACCATTGGTGGCAACAAACAGTTGTACTCCGTCAACAATACTGTAAACAGGACACTTGGCACCAGCAGCCCCGTTTCCTTCAAACCAGGCGGGTTCAGCTTCAACCACGTAGTGTCCAACCTTGATGTCAACAAAAACATCACGGATGCATTTGGAATTGCCTTTGGTGCAGAGGCACGTTCCGAGACCTACCAGATTTTTGCAGGTGACCAGGCTTCCTATTTTGGTGAGGGCGCCAATTCTTTCCCAGGCATTCGGGAAGAAAACGCAAGGACGAATTCCCGTTTCAACCTGGGTGTCTATTTCGATGCAAGGTTCGACGTTTCGCCAAACTTCTTGATAAATGGTACTGTCCGTTCGGAGAAATACTCTGACTTTGGCGGTGCATCGGTGTGGAAGCTATCCTCTCGCTACAAGATGCTGGACGATAAAATCATCTTACGTGGTTCTGTTTCCACGGGCTTCCGTGCCCCAAGCTTGCACCAGATTTATGCGCAATCAACGCAAGCATCTTCTGCAGGAGGTACCATCGTACTTTCAGGGCTTTTCAACAACCTCTCCGCCGCAGCAAGGCAATTGGAAATCCCAAGGTTGACACCTGAGAAGTCCACCAACATCTCTGTCGGTGTAGGCTTGAACCCAGCCAAAAACTTCAACATTTCGCTGGATTACTACAACATCAATATCACAGACCGCATCGTTTACAGTTCTTCTGTTAGAGCAGCTGAAAACGACTCCACCTCGAATTTGGCTCAGATTCTAAAAGCTGGCGAGCTTGAATCTGTTCAGTTCTTCATTAACGGCGTTGAAACACAGACCGATGGTATTGACTTCGTAGCCAATTACCGCAACCTTGAGGTAGGTGCTGGCAAATTGGGCATTAGCCTTTCTGGCAACTACACCATCAAGAATGAAATCGTGGGGACGCCCAACAATCCTAAACCAATTGCTGATGCTGGTGCCACCATCCTGAACAACCAGGTAATCTCATTGATGGAAGAAGGTCGCCCACTTTACAAAGCCATCCTTGGCTTTGATTATAACATGGGCAAGCTAAGTGTAGGGTTGTACAACACGTTGTTCGGCCCAACAAAGTTCCAGGACCTCGACAACGGTGGTTCCATCATGAACCACATCAAAGCCGAGTTCGACCCTGCAGTTGTTACGGACTTGGTGATAAGCTATGATATAACTAAAAAAGCAACCTTTACCCTTGGCGTAAACAATATCCTGAACGTTCTCCCAAAATGGGACCTCGTTGGTATTGACCAAGAAGGAAAAGACTATCTGAAGAACGAAACAGACAAGAGTTTGCTTCGTGGCTTCTTAGGCTTCAGCGGCCGTTACGACATCCTTGGTTACAATGGCTCACAGTTCAGCCAATTGGGCACCATGATCAATGGCAACTTGAGCATCAGGTTCTAAAAGTCAAATTAGCACAAATAAAGGCCAACCCGCTGCTTGTGGGTTGGCCTTTTGTTTATGAAAGTCTGGAATCGGTACATTTTTTGAAAAAAAACATACATACCTCCTATTTTGGCCCGAGTTTGAGAACACTTCTTCTCTTTGGCCGTACCCCCAAATACTTCACACGAATCCGTGAACAATGACAAGACTCCTACTCACCATCTTCCTTGCCTGTTGTTTATTGCCGCTGTTTGCACAGCAAGAGCAGGGCAGTATTCAAATCATTCCTGACGAATATGCCAAAATCCACCATGAGGGCGAGGTTGCATTGCTGCAAATGAAATACAAAGAGGCGCTTTCCCATTTCAAGAAAGTATTAAAAAAATTCCCTGACTTCTCCCCTGCCCTACGTAGCGCTGGGGCCTGCTACGAACTGACTGGCGAATACGAGGAAGCTGCTGCCTACTATGAAAAAGCCTTGAAGCAAAGCCCCAATTTTTCCCGTGCCCTTTACTTTGAATGTGGCAAAATCCTGTATCAAATAGGTAAATACAAGGATGCACTCAAATATTTCGAGTTGTATGAAAGCCTCAAGCAGGTATCGCCTGTCAATTTTGCTTACAACGGCCTGGAAGAAAGAAAAATAGAAGCCAAATATTACGATCAATTGGAAGGCAACCTGCGCTCGTGCCGGGCGGCAACGGATTCCTTGCAGTTCCTCGGCATAAAGGAAGTCACGAACCTTGGGGGCGCTGTCAATACAGGTGCCGATGAATACTTCCCCTACCTGACCAACGATGGTAACACCCTTTTCTTCACCAGCAGGAAGGATGAAAAAGCCGATGAAAACCTCTTCACCGCCAGCCGACCAAGGGGAGAGTGGCGGAGTGCCGAGCAGGTTTCCGAATTCAATACTGGTGAAAACGAGGGCATGGTGACGATGGTAAGGGATGGGCGGCGCATTTTTTTCACGGCGTGTAAGCGGGAAGATGTGCTTGGCCCCTGCGATATTTGGGAGGCCGTCATGGATGGCAATCATTTTACCGATACCCGCCCCTTAAAGGGAAGCACAAACAGTGATGGCTGGGAGTCACAGGCCAGTATCAGTTGCGATGGCATCACGCTCTATTTTGCCAGCAGCCGCCCCGGTGGCCTTGGTGGAACGGATATTTGGAAGAGCATTAAGAACAAGGATGGCGTCTGGGGCGCACCAAAAAACCTCGGCCCAAATGTCAATACAACTGGGGACGAAGAAGCTCCCTTCATCACCAATGATGGCAAAGTGCTTTATTTCTCCTCTACCGGCCACTTGGGCCTAGGCGAGCAGGATTTGTTCGTTTCAAGGCTGGGTGTACACGGCGTTTGGGGCTATGCCCGCAACCTTGGCAAACCTGTTAATTCGGCTTACCGAGAATTGGGTATTTACTTGACTCCTGATGGCAAGACGGGCTATTTTGCTTCCAATCGGAACGGGGGACATGGGGGCATGGACATCTACCAGTTTGAACTGCCAGAACAGCTTTCCAGTGACCCCATTACCTATTTCGAAGGCTATGTAAGGGACTCTATCACGCAATTGCCAGTACCCTGCACCGTTATGGCCAAAGGCTTTACCCCCATTAAGACCGATGCGGAGGGTAGGTTTTTCATGTGCCTAAAGGCAGGCGACACCCTGCAGGTAGATGTTAGGGCCGACGAATACCACAATTACAAAAACCAGTTTGTGGTACCGCAATGGGAGAACCGCACCGCCTACCACGTCAACCTTTTACTTGACCCACTCTTCAAGCTGCCTGCCTACACGGGCGACCTTTTGGTGGAAAAAGGGGTGCCGATGCCCGTCAAGAACCCATCCACGGAAGTCCACCACGAAGTCATGTTCGACTTTGACAAATCAGATTTGAAGCCGGCTGAAATCGAGAAGATTGAGGAGTTTTTTAGCACAGCCTTCAAAGACAAGATCATCCATAGCGTTGAAATCGTGGGGTATGCCGATGAAGTCGGTTCCAATTCCTACAACCTCGTTCTTTCTGAAAAAAGAGCCAAGGCCATAGGTGTTCTTTTGAAAGGAAAGGGCATAAAAGTGGACAAGGTCTATATCGAAGGACGAGGTGAAGCAGCCAGCGATCGTCCGAATTGGCAAAATAGGAAAGTGGATGTCGTAGTCAAATTGGAGAAATAAGCCGCTTGTTTTACGAATACATTAACAGCCAAAACCAAAACCTCCGCTGCTTGCGTATGTTTCCTGTATCCAAAGTGATTTTCTAGGGTGATTGAAATTTTGCGAAGCAAGATTTCAATCTCACAAATTAACTAAATCCATTGTATGAAAACATTTGCAGCCATCCTCCTCACATCCACCATCATGCTGTCTGCTTCCTGTAACCAGGCACAAGACGTAAAACAACAAGCCACCGTTTCCACCCCGACCTTCTACCTGACCACCACGGGCGATACCATTCAAAAATTAGTAAAAACCGACGAGCAGTGGCAAGCAGAACTGTCGCCGATGGAATATACCGTGCTGCGCCAAGCCGGCACCGAACGGGCCTATACGGGCGCCTATTGGGACAACCACGAAACGGGCCGCTACTACTGCCGTGGCTGCAACGCCCCCCTCTTCGATTCCGACACCAAATTCGATTCGGGCTGCGGCTGGCCCAGCTTCTTCAAAGCGGTGAATGACCATGCCATCGTTGAAATTGAAGACACAACGCATGGCATGGTGCGCACGGAAATCCGCTGTGCCAAATGCAACGGCCACCTCGGCCACGTCTTCGATGACGGCCCACCGCCCACGGGCCTGCGTTATTGCATGAACTCTGCTTCGATGCGGTTTGAGAAAACGGTGAAGAATTAGGGTAACTGTTTGAAGTGAGAACCTTCTAAAGATATTTTCTGGAAATTTAATGTAATGGCGACCTGTTTTGCAAACCGCCGAATTGAGGCGGCGACCTCAAGTCGCCGCCTCAATTCGGTGACACTGGCAATGAGCTTTGGTGATGCAGGCCAGACCTTTCCTAAACTTCAATGATGCATTTGATTGATGCCAACAAAAATTGGGCTGGCCAACTGTGCAAAAAAATGACGGCCTAGAAAAATTGTGACGCTAAAAAATATTTACGTATTATAGCTTGTAACAATACAATCAATCCGTGATTCGCAAATTCTCGATTCGAAAAACACTTTCCCTGCATCGAAAAGCCTCCGACCGATACCTGAAATGCACAAAACCATATCGGAAAAGTTTCTTCCGACATGCCAACTATGTTTTTTCATGTTGGAAAAACTTCTGTTAATAGGTAAGAAACATTCCTGGAGTTAATCCAAAGATTTTCGGATATTGATTGTCTTTTCTTCCGTACCGGAAAAACTTGCTCCCATCTCCGAACTTTCCATTCCTAAATCGGAAAAGTTTTTTCCGATTTAAGAAAAAACTTTTCCGACTTAGGAAGACATGTAGCTGATTTCCAAAAACGCAGGTTACTGCTCGAAGAACTCAACAAATACGGAGGTTTTAAGGTCAAGAAGCCCTTAAGGCGCTTTCCGCATGTTACAGCTTTGCCCAACTGGCCACTGCCGAGCAGTCTTGAAGTTGTGACACCGGGGACAGGGCATTGCGTGTTGTTTTTTAAAGGGTTTCAGTATTTTTTGTCTGCCAGCACACATTTTTCCATACAATTTTTTTGTTTCTTAAAAAACAAGCATTAGGTTTGTCCATCCTCGGACATCGGTTCGGGATTCTATGCCAAAAAATCGGACACCCAAAATGAAAACCCCTGAAACAAACATAATTTACATTTACCACACATCCTAATTTAGGCCGTCCGGCCTACTTGTTTGAATAAATTCCGTTCAGGAATTCGTCGCAGTCCTGTATGTATTATCTAAGGTCAAAACCGAATGCTGCCCGTGCTTTTCGCACCTTACAGCATTCGGCGCATGGCCGACTTTGTATTGATTTTATACAGTATTTCCATAACCGGGTGCTATCTTTGCTTGACCAGCAAGGGTAGGCCAATAACTATTTTTACCATGAAACGAGTAATTTCAAACATCCTTCCTCGGTTCTCCAAACGCTTGGCTTTGTTGGCCGTCTTGGCGGCTTGTTTTGCTTCGGCTGCGAATCTTAGTTTGCCGCCTTTGATATTTGAAGCGGAGCATAGGACCGAATCAGCACCTACTGAAACGAAACCTGTTGCATGTTCGATTGATAGCATGAAGCTCCAGATTGCTGGATGCCATAATAACGAAACTGACCAAGACTGGACGGACGACTATTATGAAGTGAACTTCGTTTTCCACTTTACAGGTGCAGCCGTCAACGATACCATAGAGGTGTTCCACTCCCACCTCCTGCTGCAGCCCCAGAAAAGGATTAGTGGCAATGCCGCAGCCGCTGGCACCACGACATTCTATTCCAACAGGATGAGGACCGACATTAACCCGGACTTCCCAACCGTGCTCGACAGCCTTATACGGGTTGGCACCTTCACGGTCAACCTCTTGGAAGGTGGTACGGGCATCGTCAAGTGTACCCAGACCTTCACTTTCACGGAGGAGCGGCATGTCAGACCCTGCTCGGTCTGCCTGGCAGACAGTGGAAACTTTGACATAGAAAGGCCAGATTGCTTCCCAAACGAAACCCCCACCGACCCCTGTGACGACGTACTGAACTACGCCCCCGACCCCAGTTACCTGGAACTGACGCCCATCCGCTATGTCAAGGTGATGCTACATATTTTCCAAGTGGCTCCCCCCAGCGACCCAAATCAGCCATACCATGGGCCGCAGCATTTTACCAGCCAGCACGTTCCGCTCATAAAGTCCTGGATAGATGGTGTCGAAGGAACCAATCAGGGTATTTTTGCCAACCTTTGTCCAGCAAATACGAACACATCTTCTCCTTATATTTCTGATTCTCGCATCCGTTTCCTGCTGGAATATGGGGAGGAAGGCAAGGACATTTTCTTCCACGCCAACACAGACCATTGGGGCAATTCCCTTGCAGGTTGTGATACCTTTGGTGGAAACGAACAAGTGTTAAGAGGATTTTATGTGACAAACCCTAACTCCTCCTTGGATAGTACATATAGAACATGGATAGCGCAACCTGAAAATCGAGAAGCCCTGCATATCTTCATTTCGAGGGGGCGGTGGGTGGATATGGATGGCGATGGGCCTGACCCTAACTTGGGGATTGACCCAACTGTGAACGACTGTTTCAACCCGTTCGGCGGTGGCTATACTTGGCCCAACGAGACAGGCTGTACCGACTTCCCAGCACAGTACAACTACGGGTTTTACGATAGGTACCTGCAGATGTTCGACCCCGTGGCGGACACACTTCTCGCAGGTGCGGACACCACATCCATTGGAAAAAGCCTCGTGGGCGAGTTCTTCCACGTGATGACCCTTGACCATATCTCCCCCTTCCAACACCACTGGGAACACGATGCAGGCTTTGACGGCTGCGATGACACGGACTATGGGGCCGAATCCAACAACATGCTGGGCTGCGACTACACGGACCGCTGCCACCTTTCGCAGTGCCAGCTCGGCAGGATGCACTGGTTCTTCGAGAACATTCGCCCTGGATTCCAGCGGTACCTGGTGGGCTACGACAACACGGGCAAAGCCCTGTTTTCGGCGGAGGGCAACTGCGAAATCATAGATCCCGACATCGTCATCACCAACGGCCAGACCGTGGTCTGGAACGGGAACAAGAGCTTGCGCTGCAACGTGGTCGTCAAATCGGGCGGCAGGCTCACCATCAATTGCCGGGTGGGCATGCCCGAGGGCGCCTCCATCACCGTCGAGAAGAACGGCAGGCTGTTCCTTTACGGCGAGGTTTACAACAACTGCGACGACAAGCTGTGGCAGGGCATCGTCGTGCAGGGGTCTTTCAACAAACCGCACACTTTCCCGCCCGTCCACCACGGTTATTTCGTGGTGAACCAAGGGGGCACCATCGAGGGCGCAAAAACGAGCATCAGGGCCGAGTCCGGTGCAATGGTGCTGGTGAGCAATGCCTTCATACGCAACTCCGGCGGGGCCGCCTTCCAAGCCTTCCCCTTCCACAACACCAGCCGGTTCACCAACACCAGGTTCTCCTGCAACGGCGACACCCTCAGCTTGGCGGGCCAATACTTCCATGCCTCGCTATCGGGCACCAGGGGCATCCAGTTCCGCAATTGCGACTTCAGCGTCACGAACGCCCCGGCGGGCCTGCTCTCCGCCGGGGTGGAGGGCGACGGTTCCAGCTTCACCGCCATCGGCTCCCGCTTCACCAACCTGGAGGTCGGCATCCATGCCGCTTCCAGCTTTTCCAGTGCCTACAAGAGCATCACGGTGAAGGACTGCAGCTTCACCGACAACCACGACGGCATCATCACGCTTGGGATGCAGAACAGCGCCATCACGAACAACAACTTCAACATCAGGGGCGCAGCCAACGCCACCGACTACCCCTCCGGCCTGATGATGCACAGCAGCACGGGCTACTCGGTGGAGGGCAACCACTTCAACAACTTCGTGACGGGCAGGGGGCGCTACGGCACCATGACCGAGAGCAGCGGCGGCGACGCCAACTTTATACAACGCAATTTCTACGGCAATCTAGACGAGGGCAATTTCGCAAAGGGCGTCAACCGGGGTGACAAGGTTGGGCTGCAGTACCTTTGCAATACCGACGAGGGCAATGTGCCCATTGACTTCTACGTGGAGGCAAGCGGCAACGGCATCCATACCAGCCAGGGGAATGGCAGGGCCGCCATGAATGTCTTTACTCATACAGGAAGTGATTTTATTAACAACATTGCAACTATTTCTTATTACTGCAAGCAAAATGACCTTTCGCATGAGCCCCTTAATACATCCGGCGTGAACAAAGTTTTTGTCCAATCTTTAACCCCCTGTACAGGCGGAGGCGGCACGAATGGCATCGTCAAGCTGACGCCGACCGAATGGACGGGAATCGAGAACGAGTTCTATGCGGCCCGCACGGGCTGGAACGCCAAAAAGGCAGAGCTGGCGGCACTGATGGATGGTGGTAACACAGCGAGCCTTTTGGCGCAAATAAATGGCGTGACCACCCAGACTACTGGGCAGGTAAAGCAGCAGTTGCTCGGCATTTCGCCCTATCTTTCCAACGAGGCGCTTGCTGCGGTCATCGGCAAAACGCAGGTGCTGACAGAAAACGGCGTGGTACAGGTGCTGAACGCCAACCCGGACGGGCTTCGAGAGCCGGAAATCTGGAACTTGGTGAAGGCTTCCTTTTCATCAACAGTGGCCAATGGCATCTTGGCCAATGCGGGCAACCAGACCGCACGCACCACCAAGGACAACGAGGCCGGGGAATACCGGGCCACCATGCAGTACAAGGCCGACCTGCTGCTGATAGACATCGCCAACGACAGCCTCCAGACCGACCTGGGCCTGATGCGGAACTGGCTGGCCAAGAAGGAAAGCCTCGAAGCAGACTATGCCATCGTGGGCAGCTACGTGTCGGAAGGGGACTTCACCACTGCCGACCAGAAACTGGCCGCCATCCCCACCGCCCACGCCCTCCATGCGGCCGATATGGTGGAGCACGGCTATTTTGAAGACTTGGTGGACACCTGGGAAGCAATCTACACCAATGGCACGCCCATCAATGCCTTGGACGATGCCAGCTTTGCTGCCATTAAACACATCGCTGACAACAGCACCCGTCGGGCTGGTGCCATTGCCCAAGGCGTAATGAACAACTGGTACGGATACCGCTACAGGGTGGTGCCGCAATCCAATGGTGGACAGCAGTTGATTATGATGCCTCCACCTGCTACCAATTCCACCGTAGTTTCAGCAAACTATGTCACAGCTTTCCCGAACCCGGCCAAGGGAAGCGTCACTTTCCAGTGGAAATTGCCGAATGGGATGGAGTCTGCAACCATTACCCTCTCCGATTTGCAGGGCAGAACATTAGAAAAATTGAAGGTCAGTGGACAATCAGGCAAGCAGGAATGGAGTACTTTGGGCCTGAGTGATGGTATTTATTTGTACCATATAAAATTACCCGACGGAACTTCTTCAACTTCCAAGCTTGCCATAATCAAGTAACAACCCTAATCGGGCTGGCAAATGCCAGCCCGATTTCAATTATTGATTTATGAAACCTTTCCTATTTTCCGTTGCTATTTTTGGGTGTGCTATCAATATGTTTTGCCAAACATCATTTCACAAATTAATTTATTTTGATTTCCCAGAGGTAATTACATTCAGGGGCGTGTACCCTACGGATAGTTGTTTTTATGTTGTTGGAAATTTTACGGACACTGTTTCATTATTAACTTCGGGCGTTCTATTTGCCAAGATTAGCCAAACGGGTGAGTTGCAACTATTCAAGACCTTTAACAACCCCGGCTCTTTTGACGACTACGAGAACGCATACAGTGATTTAATGAGGACTTCCGATGGAAATTTACTTACAGCAGGAGGCCTCTATGACACCACCTCCAATGCCCAAATTAGGGTGTTCAATACAGAAGGCGATACCGTCCTGACCAAGTCCTTTCGCAGCATACTCTACCCTGAGCATTCTTATTTAGTTGTATTGGGTATCCAAAGAAGGCTTAACGGGGATTACGGCGTTCTTATCAGTTTTGAGACCAATGAAAACCCACACGATGCCGATATTTCCCTGCTCGTCTTGGATTCCTTGTACCAGGTCAAGTCCTATAAGTCGTATGCCCATTCCAATAGTTATGAGATTTCTGCTGCGCTTAGCTTGGACACTGACGGTGGCTACCTCATCGGTGCGAAGCGCACCAACGAAGGCCAGGTGAACTCAGGCTTCACCAGCCGCACCCTCATAGTCAAGACCGACAGCCTCGGCGTGGAGCAGTGGCAGTGGCTCTCTCCTGCCAACAAACTTTGGGACAAGGCACAGGCCATGATTCGCACCCCAGATGGCGGCCTTGTGGTGGCCAGCGGCACTGGTGCCGAAAAATGGAACAATCCGGCAAACCCCCATTACCTGGAATGGAATGCGCTCATCTTCAAGCTGGACACCGCCCGCAACCTATTATGGCAGCGGCCTTTTAGGGGCTATACCGATTCTGGCCAAACCACCCTCACAGAAATGGTGGCAGCACCCGACGGCAGCGGCTTCGTGGCCTGTGGCATCGCCATGGACACGGTGGGCGGCCAAGGGGCATACCACAACGCTTGGTTAGTGAAGGCATCGAACCACGGTGACAGCCTCTGGGCCAGGCACTATGCCTGGTTCGACGGAGATTTCGTGGCGCCGGAGGCATGGGACATGAAGGCCACGCCCGACAGCGGCTACGTGGTGGTTGGGTATTCCCTGAACGTGGGCCAGCACGTGCCCGGCTGGATCATGAAAGTGGACAAGCACGGCTGCCTCATCCCCGGCTGCAATGCCAACGACGGGCCTAATGCCACTGAGGAGGAAAAGCCCGAAATGAAGCTGGCCATCTATCCGAACCCGACGAGTGATTTCCTGAATTTTGAGCTGCGGTCGCCACGGCTGCCGCAACGGGCGAGTTTTCGCATCGTGGACAGCAATGGGAAGGTGGTGAAGGAAATGCAAAGCGACTCGCCAAGGGATACGTTTATTTTGCCAGTGCGGGAGTGGGCAGAGGGAGCATACATTCTCCAAACATTCGTGGGAAACTTGCTTTTGACAACCGATAAATTTATTGTTTCACATTGAAAAAATGCAGCCTTATGAAATCGAAAATCTTTACATGTCTATTGGCAGCTAATATGTTAGCCAATTTTGTAACTGCTCAAGCGGGCACACTTGACCCCAGTTTTACCAGTTCTGGGGTGGACGTAATCGTTGGTAATTCGTTTTCGACGAGTATAGGTCGAGCCATCTTGACGGCCCCAGATAGCAAAATACTCACTGTTGGTCAAGCCTTGGCAGGAGGAAAAGGCCTACTTGCCCGGCATCTTAGCGATGGGACGCTTGATTCCTTGAGTGATGTGAACTATTGGGGGTTTAACTATGTGGACGGGGCATTGATTTATGGTGGATTTATTAGTCTCAATATATCTAAGCCAATTGAATTGAATTCAATTGCCCTGCAGCCTGACGGGAAGATGGTCATCGGTGGCAAGTGCGTTTATGGCCCCTCTTTAAACAATCGCTATATCCTCATGAGGCAAAATGCAGACGGCTCTTATGATACAACCTTTGGCATGGACGGCATAGATATTGACAGAATCGGTTATACGATTGGGCCTACGGCAGGACTATATGACGAAGTTGCCCATACTGTGGGCATACAGGACGATGGAAAAATTTTGGTGGGAAATGAATTTTATATATCCCGGCACCTTTCTGATGGCCTAATTGATACCACCTTCGGGTCATATGGAAGGATGGGTTTTAGTACCGGTGTTTATTACTCAACAACAATGTTGATACAGCCAGATGGGAAGATTTTGGTGGCTGGCGGTCCAGATTTCGCCATACAACGCTACAACCCTGATGAAACCATTGATACAGGATTCGGTACCGATGGGACAGCAGTAATAGACCCAACAACCCAAAGCGACGCAGTTTACTCAATGGAACTGTTGCCAAACGGCGATCTTTTGGCGGTTGGGATTGGTGGAAAAAAACTTGCTGTAGCGAGGCTCAAAAATGGGCATCTGGACACAAGTTATGGCGTTGATGGGGTTGCAATCGTCGAACTGCCCAATGAATACATTTGGGCAAGAGCCTCAGCGATTCAGCCCGATGGCAAATTAGTGGTGGCGGGCCACGCTGGCATCGAATTCATTGTACGGGACGACCATTTTTTCATGGCAAGGCTCACGGAAGATGGTCAATTAGACAACAGTTTTGGTGATAACGGGATGGTACTGACCGACCCATCCGGAGGCTCGGACAGGCTATATGGTGTTGACATTCAACAAGATGGCAAAATCGTTGTCACTGGTCATACCGGAAGGGAAAATAACAAGTTGAGACTGGATTATTTTGTGGCCCGCTACCTGTCTGGGCTAGAGGTTGCTGCACATGAATCGTTACTGCCAAATGGGCACCTAGTAATAAGCCCAAATCCGGCCGATACTTACCTGAATTGTCACCTTCAAAACCAAGCATTTGGACAGCATTCTATACTACGTATTTTGAACGCCCAAGGGGTTCTAATGAGCACAATTAAGCCTAATAATTTGCAAACGCATCTTGGCATTCCGTTGGTTGACTATCCACAAGGTATGTATTTTTTACAGTACCTTGAATATGGTGAGGTGAGGGCGGTGGAGCGGTTTGTTGTTGTCCACTGAGAGAGAGACTGGGCATCAACTAAATATATCCATTTTCAATAAGCATATTTTCAACATCCTTCAAAAAAAGAAACTCTTTTCAGTTTGCACATAGAAAAGCCATACATGAGCAGATTAACCATCATTCCTTTCCTCCAAAGTTTAGCACCATAACGCAATAAAAAAGGGTCAACTTCCACCAAGAAGTTGACCCTTTTCTTTTCAAAAAATTGCTCAAAAATACTTGAAATTATGCCCATGCTCAATCTTCAGCAAGGTCTCATAAATCAGTTTGATGACATTCTCCACGTCCGATTTATGGGCCATTTCCACGGTCGTGTGCATATAACGCAGCGGCAGTGAAATCAGGGCAGAAGGCACGCCGCCATTGCTGTAAGCAAAGGCATCGGTGTCGGTGCCAGTGGACCGGGAGGCTGCTTCCCGTTGAATGGGGATGCCTTTCTCGGTGGCGGCGTCGATGATGAGCTGGAGCAGCTTGGTATGCACAGCAGGTGCATAAGTGACCGATGGCCCTTCCCCACCCTTCACGTCGCCAACCAGTTTTTTCTCCACCAGCGGCGTGTGGGTGTCGTGGGTCACGTCGGTGACGATGGCCACGTTGGGCTTGATGTTGTCGGCCACCATTTGGGCGCCCCGCAGGCCGATTTCTTCCTGCACGGAATTGACCACGTAGAGGGTATAGGGCAGCTTGATATTGTTCTCCTTCAAAAGACGGGCTACCTCTGCCACGCAGAAGCCGCCCATGCGGTTGTCGAGGGCACGGCCCACGTAGTAGCGGTCGTTGAGCATCATGAACTCGTCCTCGTAGGTGATGACGCAACCGACGTGGACGCCCATTTCGAGCACCTCTTTTTTGTCCTTCGCACCAATGTCAATGAATATATTGTCGAGTTTCGGCGTGATTTTGTCCTCGCTGGTTCGGGTATGGATGGCCGGCCAGCCGAACACGCCCTTCACAATGCCTTTCGGGGTGTGGATGTTCACCCGTTTGCTGGGCGCAATCTGGTGGTCGCTGCCCCCGTTGCGGATGACGTTGATGAAGCCTTCCTCGGTGATGAAATTGACGAACCAAGAAATCTCGTCGGCATGGCCTTCGATGACCACCTTGTAGCCTGTTCCAGGGTTGATGATGCCGTAGGCAGTTCCATAATTATCGAGGCCCCAATCGTCAATGTACGGCTTGAGGTATTCGAGCCAAAGTTGCTGGCCCTTCGACTCAAAGCCAGTTGGAGAGGCATTGTTCAGATAATTTTTTAGGAATGTTTCGGAATGGGTCGTGATTAATGACATTCTCGTTGTTTGTTTTAAAAATCCGTTTTCCTAATGGGGTTTCGGATTAGTTATGGTTTACTGTTTGGTATTGGATTAGCAATTGTCAATTGTGCGGTATATAGCTCTCTAAATTCAACTTCCAGTTTTGGTTCTCCAAGTGGTCAATAAGTCCACATCGTTGAGGTTGATGTATTTGATGGCTAGTGCCTCCCTCAATAAAACGTCATAATTCGACAAGGTTTCAAGTTGGCAGCCCGCATTTTCAAAAGCACGGTTGGCCTTTGGGAAATTGTAGCTGAAAATGGCCAAAACACCCACCACTTGGTAGCCAGAGGCCCGGACCGCTTCGACGGCCTGTAAACTGCTGCCCCCGGTCGAAATCAAATCCTCGATGACGAGCACTTTTGCACCTTCGGGCAGTTCGCCTTCAATCATGTTTTGGCGGCCATGCTCCTTGGGTTTGCTTCTGACATAAGCGAAGGGCAAGTCCAATGCGTCGGCCACCATCATCCCGTGGGCGATACCAGCCGTAGCAACCCCAGCCACAGCGTCAAAATTGGAAAAATCCTTTGCTTTTTCCAAAAGGCAATTTTTCACGAAACCCCTTGCTTCTACATGCGAAAGCACTAAGCGGTTGTCGCAGTAAATGGGGGAAAGAATGCCCGAAGCCCATGTGAAGGGTTTTTGAGGACTAAGTTTTATTGCCTTAATTTGCAGCAAACGTTTGGCAACTTCCGATGCAATATTCATCCTTTGCTTTCTTTGCTGGTGAATTGGTAATGGTCAAGCCCATTGGATACTGAAAAGTTGAGATGAAACCAAGCCGCTATGATGCCAATCCGATTTTTACTTCAAAACTTTATCAACCCAAAAAGGGCAGCAAATGTATAAAATTTACATAAACAGCACGCCATTGTACCTTGTTTCTTCGGAAGAATTGGCTGCATTAGGCACTAATACTGAGCGGAGAATTGTGCTAAGGCACACTGGCAAGAAAAAATTCTTGGTAAACATCGTCCACCAATTGGAGACAACCGACAGGTTTGACGCCATCGTGGTATTTGACCAGCAATTGGAAAACCTCTGGGCCGATTTCAACAAAATCTACAAACCGATAACGGCGGCGGGCGGTGTTGTTTTCAACCAAGCGGGCAAGGTGTTGCTCATCCATCGGCGAGGAAGTTGGGATTTGCCCAAGGGCAAGATGGACGACGGGGAAACGCCTGCTGAAACGGCAGTCAGGGAAGTGCAGGAAGAAACGGGGCTAAGCCAAATCACCCTTGGCCAACACCTCCTCGACACCTGGCACACTTACGCACAAAATGAAAAACGTATCCTGAAAACGACTCATTGGTACAAGATGCAAACCACTGACGACCAATTGGTTCCGCAAACTGAAGAGGACATTGAACAGGCCATTTGGGCCGATTTGGACGAGTTTTTAGCCTCGCCGAATGGCGTCGTTTATGGCAATATCCTTGATGTTTTGAACAAGGTCAAAGGATGAGTTGCAAGCAGCGAATCACGAATCACGAATCACGAATCACCAACCAAGATGCAAATCCACCGCATTCGTTTACGGAACCTACATTCCATCCGAAGCGAAGTTGAGATAGACTTCATGGCCAATCCTTTGGCTGATGCGGGCTTGTTTGCCATTACAGGCGACACGGGGGCGGGCAAGACGACGATCTTGGATGCCATCACTTTGGCGATGTACGGGAAAGTCTGCCGCAACTCCCGGCCCGAAGAAGTCCTTTCGCATGGTGCGGAGGAGGGGTTTTCAGAATGCGATTTTGAGGCGAATGGGCGGAAAATCAGGTGCCAGTGGCGAAGCTGGGTGCCCCGCTCCAAAAAGCCTGGGCCACCGAAAACGGAGCGTTCCGTGGCGGAATGGGACGAGGAGAAAAAGGAATTCCTAGTCGTTGCGGAGCGAAAAATAAAAGAAGTGGATGCTTTTGTAGAAGAAGCATCTGGGCTGGACTTTGAGCGGTTCACCCGTTCGGCCATGCTGGCGCAAGGGGATTTTGCGGCGTTTTTGAAAGCACAACCCAAGGAACGCAGCGAATTGTTGGAGCGGATAACGGGTACAGAGATTTATTCCGAACTGTCAAAAGCTGCCTTGGAACGCAACAATTTGGAAAAGGCCAAATTGGCGGAATTAGTGTCGAAAAAAGAGTCACTTCAAGTATTCTCCCGGGAACAAATTGCGGTGCACAAAGCCCAGTTAAAAGAGAAAGAGTCGCTCGCCAAACAGACCAAGTCGGAACTGGAAACTACCAACACTGCCATACTATGGTTGCAGCAAATTGCCGAATTGCTGCAAAGACAACAGGCTGCGCTTGCGGCCCTCGACAAACTGCAAGCGGAAAAAATGGCATTCCAAGTTGCAGCGGAGCGACTTGCCAAACACCGAAGTAGCCTACCCCTCCACCCTACCCTAGCTCGTTTGGATGATAAACTGGCGGAGACCAAGTCACTGGCGAATTTGGTTGAAAATCTGGCCGAAACCCTGGCGGTTGAGGAATCCAATTCCCAGAAGGCCAAATTGGCTTTCGATGAAAAAAAAGCCGTTTGGGATACCCTAAAATCCAGCCTGCCCGCAGCGCAACGGCTGTTCGACGAGGTGGTAGTACTGGATGAGAAAATCAATGCATTGGCAGTGAATCATCGAAAAGCCAAGGATGAATCCATCGGCTTGACCGAAAAATTAGCGAGCCTCGACGCACAAATTCAAGAACAAAAAGCGAAGGAGTTCAACCACTCCACACGTCTCAACGAACTTGGTAAGTGGCTGATAACCAATGATTCATGGTCGGCACTGCCACAAGACCTGCCTGCGGTCATCATCTATGAAGAGCAACTTAGGGGTAACCTCATTTCACAAAACAAGCTAAAGGAAGAGGTGAAGGCGATACAACAGCAGGAAAGCCAAGCCATTGTCATTGCGGAGCAATTGGATGGTGAACTGGCAGCGGCCCGTCAGCATTTGGCAAAGCTGATGGAGGCTTTTAACCAAGCTGCTCCCGAACATTTTATCCAAAACCGCCAAGACCTACTCGACAAACTGGCCCAAGAAATTGAGCGATTGGGCGAGCACCACCAGCATTTTTCGCAACTCAGCAACCTGACATCCGAATACAAGGCAGTACTTGCCCAGCTTGCCCAACTGGAGGTCAAGTTGACCGAGCTGAAAAGGGAAGAGCTTTCATTGGACAAGCAGTTGCTATCCGCCTACGAGGAGGCTGAGGAGTGGGAAAGGGTGCTGGAATACCGACGGGAGGTTTACAACCAGCAATTGCTTTTGGCTAACTATGAAAAAGACCGGGCCAACCTGAAAGAAGGCGACCCTTGCCCGCTTTGCCTAAGCACCCACCATCCGTTCAGGCTGCACGAGGTGAAACCGTTTGTGGACGAGGCCCTTCAAGAGCTTAGGGCTGCCGAGGTTGCCCAGCGGGAACGGCAATTGTTGCGGAGCAATCTTGTAAAAAAGCATATTGAAATAAATACCCAGTTGCAGCAAATGGACGGCGGGCCGACCGGAGAAATGGCCAAAACGGAAGCGAGGCTAGCAGAATTGGAAAGCCGTTTATCGGGGTACCTACATGGCATGGACGGTGACGATTTCGGGCGGACCCACGGCAACTGGCTGATGGAGAAGCTCACCAATTTTGAAAATGAACTGACCGACAAAAAATCGCTCCGAAACCAGTTGGGCAACCTCCACCGGGAGATTGAAGGCATAGAGTCAACCGTTCGACTATTGGAAAACCGCCTCAAAGACAACCGTTTTGCGCAGCAACAGCATACGGCCAGCCTTGCCGACAAGACGCTGATAATTAGCGAGTTAGCGGAAAAATTTCAGTTTGCCGCTACCGAACTTGATAAGTTGGTGGGGAAATACGGCTACCAATTTTCGATGGAGTCTGCCAAGCAGATGTTCACGAATCTGAGGGAAAAAGAAGGCGACTACGCCGTCAAATCGGCCGAGAAAAACCAACATGAGCGGCAATTGGAACTGGCACAGCAGGCACTTCGACAATTAGTTGAAAACCGTACGGCATTCGATGGACAGTTCAAGAAAATGACCGAGCAAGAATCGAGCATGGCACTGGAATTGGCTGCGCTCAGGAGCAAGCGTTCGGCGCTTTTGGCGAAAAAGATCCTACCAAAGAGCGGGAAGGAATGCAGCGCCAAATCGAATTGGAAGAGAACGCATTGGGACAAATAAGAGAAGGGCTTACTCAGGCCAACGAGCGGCTTGCTTTGACTAAACAGCAATTGGAAAGCAAAAAAACCGAGCTGGCAGAGGGGAAAAAACAAATCGATGATTTCGAAAAAATATTGACCATTGGTTTGAAAAAAGCAGGTTTGGACAACTTGGATTCCCTAAGAGCCGTCATTTTGCCCCAATCCGAAATCGAACAGTTCGAAGTATTGTCCGAACAACTGAAACTTCAGGAAGTGGCGGTTCAACAGGAAGTACAGCAGGTGGAAACGGCGTTGGAGCAAACAGTATCAAAGCAATTGACCGAAGAAACAGCAACTGTTTTGGTAGAAAAAAGGTCAGGGCTGGAAACTGTTCTACAAGCTACCCAACAGGAAATTGGTGCTTTGAACCAGCAGCTCAAGGACAATGAAACAAGAAAATTGGAGGGCGAGATTATTTTGCAAAAATTGAAAATCAACGCATTGAGTACAACAGATGGGCTGCGCTGCATGACCTGATTGGTTCACACGACGGTGCCAAGTTCCGAAAATTCGCACAAGGGTTAACTTTGCAGAAATTAGTGCAGTTGGCCAATGTCCACCTCGGCCATCTTTATGGTCGCTATGTGGTGGTGAAACGCCCTGGAGAAGACCTTGAACTTGACATTGTGGATACCTATCAGGCTGACAACATGCGCTCGATGATGACGCTTTCGGGCGGTGAGAGCTTTTGGTCAGCCTATCCTTGGCGCTGGGCCTGAGCGACCTTGCTGGCCGTAATGCCAATATCCGCTCGCTGTTCATTGACGAAGGCTTCGGAACCTTGGACGAACAGACGCTCGATTTGGCCATCAGCACTTTGGAAAACCTGCAATCAAAAGGGAAAACAATCGGCATCATTTCACATGTGAAGGAACTGAAGGAGCGGATTACAACGCAGATTCGGGTGGTGAAGAAAGGCGGCGGGACGAGTGTGGTGGAAGTGGTGTGATTGGATTGGATTGCGGAATACGGATTGTGGATTGCGGATTCGATGCATCGTTATACAAAAACCACCGTTGTTTGTGAGAATGGAAAGACAAATCGGATTAAATTGAATTTCAACTTATTGATAATCAATTTTTTGCGAGATCATTCCCCAAAAGTCGGGAATGGCGCTTCATTTTTCGCTAAGTGAATTTGAAGGAATAGGTTAGACCGATAGGATTTGCAAATACTTGTTAATCAATGCCTTGCAAATTCACCGTTCAACATTTATCATTCATCATTCACCCACGTCATTTTTTAGCTAAGCGATTATGAAAACTTGGCTGTTTGAAACTCTGAAAACCTGCGGAGAGCAATGAAAAGGCATTGCAGACCGTTTTTCCAAAACTGCACATTGCACACTAAACCATTGGTAATGAACAAACTGATTAGCTCCCCAATTGCCGTATTTTTCCTCTTTGCTTGTTGTTTGAACCAAATTTCAGGGGCAGTTCACGGTAAGGATGAACGTGCTTTCTGGTACTTCCACTACGACTTGTACCGACCCCGTAGGCCAACCAGACCCACAATGGGCCGTGAACATCAACAACGCAGGCTGGGTCACTTATCCATCAAACGGGCTTTGTTTTACGAACTTTCCCAATGAACAGTTCAACCAAACGTATGCCTGCCTCACGGATATTCCAGCTTCTATACCCGTCTGTTTCCGAGCCTATGAAAACGATGCAAGCATTTTAAGCCCTTGTACCCCGGTTTATAGTTGCCAAACCGAGCTCTGCATCAATGTGCCCGTTCCACCCATGGGAACCCTCCCATTCAATATAACCCTTCCAGCCGGAGGCACTTCCGCAGGTTCGGTGAGCATGAACATCGCCGTGAGCGGGGTGCCAGGCGGTGTGAACGACGATATCTGTAATGCAATTCCATTGGGTATCCTTCAAACCAGCCTTCCCGTAGGCTTTCCTGATACCAGCATTTTCAACAACTTCTGCGCTACCAACCTGAACGAACCAGACCCAGGCCCGGTGGGCGGTGGCTGGTTCAACAACCAAGGTGTCTGGTTCACTTTTACCACAAGCCCAAACCCTTCTGACGCCATTTTGATTGAGGCAAACAGCGACCCCTCCAATTTTGGCAACCCCATCAACCTTCAAGTGGCAATTTTTGAAAGCAGCGACAATACTTGCAACGGCACTTTTACTTTTATCACTCAAAATCATAGCGCAGCCAATTATGATGAGTCCGTGGTATTCAATTGCCCAAAGCCAAACACTACTTATTTCATATTGGTGGATGGCGTGTTTTCTGCATCCAACAATATCGAGGTAGAGGGATGGTACGGGCTGGAGGTAACCGAATTGGACGTGCTGGCTGCATCAGAGCTTCGTTGCACAGCAGAGAATATTGGCACCGTGCCGTTGGGCGGCTCGATCAGTTCACCCATGCGAACCAATGCTTGTTCTATGAACTCCAATGCCTCGCCGGCATCGGCTTTCGGCGTTCAAAAAACCGTTTGGTTTACCTTCACGCCACCGCCTACGGGCCACGTTTTCCTACAGGGGACAAGCTCAACGATTGACCCCATTTCATTGCAATTGGCTGTTTATTACTCCAATGTGGGCGGTTGCACGGGTATGCAGGAGGTCGAAAGCCAATTCACTCCCACTGAAAACGACGAAATCATCGAGCTAAGCTGCCTCGACCCTAACACCACCTATTTCGTGATGGTGGATGGCGCTACTGCCGACCTTCAAACGGGGATTTTCACGCTGACCGTTACCGATGCTGGCAACGAAACGCCTACGACGAGCCTCAATCCAGTCATTTGTTCTGGAAACTCGTTTGCCGCAGGCGGCAATAATTACAATCAAACAGGCATTTATTTCGATACTTTGCAATTGGTGGGTGGTTGTGATAGCATTGTCATTACCAACCTCACGGTTTTGACGCCAGTGCAGCCTGCGCTGCAAATCGTGAACCAAGGCGTTGGATTGGGCAATGCCAACGGTCAAGTGCAAGCGAGTGCAACTGGCGGAGCGGGTAGCTACACCTACCAGTGGTCAAACGGCCAGACAACACCGCTTGCCACCAACTTAATTGGCGGGAACAACTACTGTGTGGTCATTACCGATGGCGCCAATTGTCAGAGCGACACCTGTTTTCTAATGCCTTTTTATGTCAATTTCATACCTTCGGCTACGGGCAGCAGCTTGGATTGTCACGGTGATATGGACGGCATTATCGAATTTTCGGCTTTGGGCGGCGTCCCACCTTACCAGTTCGAGTGGCAAAATGACGACAATACTTTCAGCGGAACAGGACAAATCCCTTTCGATGGACAAGTCATCACCCTGAACAACCTTACCGCAGGGCAGTACTCCATACATTTGTCTGACATCGCCTTTGATACAACCATCATTGTCAACATCACCGAACCTTCAGAATTGGTGGCAGCTGTGGCAAATTCGACCAATGCAACTTGCTTTATGGATTGCGATGGGGCTATTTCCCTCAATATTTCCGGAGGTACCCCACCCTACTTGATCAATTGGTCAAATGGTGCAACTACCAATTCCTTAACAGGACTTTGCACTGGACAATATAGTGCTACCGTGATTGACAACAATGGATGCTCCAAAGTCGTGAACGAGAATATACTGCAGCCTTTTGAGTTCATTGCTACAGCCATGCAGGAACAAGCTGTTTCCTGCTTTCAGGGCAGCGATGGCAAGGCTAGTGTTTCGACCAATGAAAATGCTGCCTCCATAGTTTGGAGCAATGGTGCCACAACGAGCAATATCAACGACCTAAGTGGGGGCGTCTATACTGTGACTGCCACAAATGTTGCAGGGTGTACTTCCTCGGCTTCCGTCACGATTGATTCGCCAGCTGAAGCAGTGAATGTAATTATCACGGAACAACGTGGCATCGCCTGTGGAGGTGATACTACAGGCGAGCTGTTGGCCACTGCTTCGGGTGATGGGAATAGTTTCAATTATGCATGGGGAAATGGCAGCCTCGGTCCGGGCAACAACAGTTTACCCGCTGGTACCTACTCCGTCACCGTAAGCAATGAAAATGGCTGTACGGCTTCGGCCTCTGCTACCTTGACCGAGCCAACGGAAATGCAGGCAGTGTCCAGCACCAACGAAATCACCTGCCTCGACCCTTTCAATGCGGGCATTGTTACCGTATTGCAGGTTACTGGGGGCAACCCACCTTACGAATACTCGGCAAATGGTATCAGCTTTAGCGTATCAAATGAACTGGTTGGTTATCCTGCTGGGGATGTCAGTTACTTCGTGCGAGATGCCGGGGGCTGCGTGAAGGAGTTCCAGGACGACATTTCCGGCCCAGAAGTATTGCTCATAGATTTGGGTAGTGACAAATCCATAAATTTGGGTGATAGCACAAGGTTGCAAGCATCTTCCAGCCAACAAGGGTTGACGTATGCCTGGTCGCCCGCCGATGGTCTCAGTTGTGCCGATTGTCCAGCGCCCTTGGCTTCACCGACCAGCACACAAACCTATGCGTTGGTCGTTTCCACGGCTGAAGGTTGCACGGCCACGGATGAAATCATAGTGGAAGTAAGCCGAAGGAGAGCGGTGTATATCCCCAACGCATTCAGCCCAAACGGCGATGGGATCAACGACGAGTTCATGCCCTATACTGGCAATTCTGTTTCGATAGTCCGGTCGTTCAGGGTCTATGACCGTTTTGGAAACGAGGTATTCGCATCCTTTGATTTGCCACAAAACCTGACAGGAACTGGTTGGAACGGTGAATTCAGGGGCAAGCGGATGCAGCCTGCTGTGTTCGTTTGGGTCGCCGAAATCGAGTTCTTGGACGGGTCAAGCAGGGTGTATAAAGGGGATGTGGCGCTGGTGAAATAATATTTTAGTCCCCAAACAAGAAGAAAACAGTGAGCCTAGGCACAATATCGGCTTTGCGAGCTATGACTATATCGTTTTTCGCCTTGTACTGGTTGACGATGATATTGGGCATGAAATTGATTTTCTCCTTCATTTTATAGTGCAAACCCATCCAATACGAGTGCTCATCATAATGTTCGGATGGGCTGGCATAAACACCCGTTTTGTTATATTTGGTTGCAGGGTTATAAAAGTCATATCGAATAAAGCTGCGCCAGTTTTCGCCCAATATGCCTAATTTATTAGAAAGGAAAACGGAAAAAGACAAGGGGTTCACTGGTTTGGATTCACCACTCACTTCTTCTTCTGTAAATGCTTGAGAAACCTCAGCGCCAAAGGTCCATAATGGTTTTTCAATGGAAACAAAGCTGCGACAAAAAGCTTGATTAACATCGGGAGATTTCCGCATGAAATCGCCCAAGAACTCTACTGTTACCTGATTGTTCCAAAACTTTCTGTAAACCGAAGCATAGTATTCAAGGTATTTGTCAATAACAGGTTTGTTCCCACTGCCGTTGCCCACCATCACCGTAAACCCCGCCGTCTTATTTTTGTTAAAATCCCCAGAAAAGGAAGCCCCTTGGTCAATCACTTTTCCCAACCCACGAAGATCAAGTGCATCCTTCTCCACAGAACGATAGCCCCACGTTTTTTCAGGCAATGCGAAAATCGGCGTCGGAATCAGCCCAATCCTTACCCTTGAATTAGGGATGGCGGGTAGGAAATTGTCCCATTCAAGGCAGCCATAAATGAGGGCTAAGCCAAAACGCCCTTCTTTGGTGGTGGTGGTAGCCTTGCTTTCCACCAATACCCTTGCTCTGATATTTTCTGATATTTTGGAATCATAGCCAAGAAACAATCGCCGTAGGTTGGTTCCGACTGTTTTTTCTTCCAATCCAGCATATTCGGTATTGCCCCAATAAAGCGTATCGCCTTGGACTTTGTAGATGAGGTCTCCGAAAGAATAGCCCCATACCCGATTCTTCTGTTCAGGTGATTGGGCCATTAGCACCAATGGCAGAACCAAAAGACAAATCATGGTACAGGTCAATATGGCTGGCTTCCGTTTCATACATCATCAGTAATTGCTTGGGAGGGTTTGGGAGGAGAGAAAAAATTTCATTTTTTCTCTCCTCCCACATTTTGGGGTGTTTTTTCGGGGAAAAATGAAAATTTTTCCCCGAAAAAACCCCCCCTGCTAAGTAGTTACCATCATCAAGATAAAAAGCAACCCTTATAATTTGAAGTGAAGGTATGCCAAGGTGTCAGGCGGTTGAATAATCATTGTCAAGTGAAGCACTGACAAAAATCAAGGCGTCCGCTTGATAAGGCGCATATTTTGTCCAGTTTGACAATACGCCCCGGCATGTTCCAACTCTGATATTTCGGGGCGCTGCCCCTTGGTGCAGGGGTGAAACGGCAATGGCTAAAAATATTTCGGGGCGCTGCCCCATTCCGGGTGAAAATAGTAGCAGCCTTTGTTCAGCACTACAATCCGTTAAAGCCTGATTATTTGAAAGTTGCAATGGAATGAATGTCTATTAGAAGTGAGGCGAAACTTCGGATTGTCACTAAAAATACACCCAACATTTGCCAAATATAATATCTTGCCTCCTGATTCTATTTTTCACACTCAACAATTCATTATGAAATTTTTCTTTACACTACTCACAGTCTTTAGCTTTTTAGTCATTGGATTTGGACAAGCGCCACCCAACGACAACTGCGCCAATGCCATTGTTGCTGTAACAGGAGTAAACGTTAGTTTTACCACGGTTGATGCTACAACGGACGGCCCGTTCCATCCAAACTCGCCATGCCCCTCAGCTGTAAACGACACCATTTGGACTGATATCTGGTACACCTACACTGCGGATTTCAGTGGGCTTTGCGATTTTTCACTTTGCAACAATGCCACTTTTGACACCAAAATCGCTGTCTATAAACCGGGCACGACCTGCCCTGCCCAGGATGGCGATTTGTTAACCTGCAATGACGATGCGGGAAATTGTGGTGGCAGCACATCAAGGGTACTTTTCGATGCAACGGCTGGCCAAACCTACCTGCTGAGAATTGGTGGCTATGGAGAAACGGCACCTGGGCTAAGTGGAACAGGCAGTTTTATCTTGTCACAGTTTATACCTGCCCTTCCAAACGATTTTTGTGAGCAAGCTCAAGTAGTATCCGTTGGTGAAGATCAGGCTTTCACCAATGTTGATGCGACGACGGATGGCCCAATCCACCCTGGCAACAATACCTGCTTTGGGTTCAATGACCCAACCGTACAGTCAGATATTTGGTACAAGTTTACTGCTCCGCAATCGGGCTCTGTGCTTTGGAGCACTTGCAATACGGTTGCCTTTGACTCCCGTTTGGCTGTCTATAGCGGTAACGCAACTTGTCCACTATTGGATGGGGATTTATTGGCATGCAACGACGATGGCTCAGGTTGCAACAATTTTACATCAAAAGTATTTTTCAATGTCCAACAGGGTCAGACCTATCTGCTTCGACTTGGTGGGTTTGGTGGCGCTGTGGGTGCTGGCACTTTTGACCTCATCCTTTCCGACCCGCCACCGCCGCCAGCTAATGACCTTTGCCCCGATGCATTAGAAGTAGCTTTGGTCACCGCTGAAATGGCCGACGATTTTGAGGGGCAAACAGACGGTACCACTACAGATGGCAGCTTTGATCCAAATAACTATATTTTCCCAAATGCGCAATGCTTCGGGACCAACACGAATGGTGGTGAATTCTCTGACGTTTGGTATCAGTTCAATACCCTTGGAAATGAGGAACTTGAGCTTAGGTTCTATTCTGGTGGCGACCAAACAGGGTCCTATTATGCTGAATTGTTTGAGGCGTGCGACCTGCCAGTTGATACCAGCGTGATTTTTGGTTCCTGCGTTTTTGTTGACCCGACTACCTTGGCAGCTACCACGCTGATTGGGAACCTGCCACCAACGCCAACCCTGTACCTGATGCGGGTAACGACAAGGCTCACAACGCAATTGCCCGGTGACTTCTTCTTCTACCTTGTTGCTGAAATCACTGAGCCAAGCGCTGCCAAGGATAACTTCCCCGGTGAATCACGGGTATTCCCCAATCCAGCGGGCGACAAGCTCTACCTCAACCTGATGCTCAATGAATCCATCGAAACCACGGCGCAGATCGTGAATGCAATGGGCCAAGTAGTTCTAAACAAACAACTTGGGCAAGTTGCAGCGGGCAACCACCAATTCCCGTTTGAAGTGGCTGTTTTGCCAAAAGGTGTTTATTTCCTGCAACTGTATTCTGATAAAGGCATCAAAACAGCCAAGTTTGTGAAGGCTTGATTTTAAAATCATTGATTAAAACAAAAACGGGATTTGGGCAAGGTTGCCCAAATCCCGTTTCTCTTAAAGCTCCCGCTGCTAAGTTTTGGGCATGGTTGACATGGACTTGGCGAAGCGCAGCATAAATCATTGGGCTATTTTTAATGGCTCCCAAATTTTTTCCTTCATTGGTTGCCTACTAACCATATCATTAGCAATAAAACAAATACCATCGAGGCATTTAATATCTTAATCATTTTCGAAGAAAAATATTGATCACCTGTCCAACCCCAAAAGTCGAACAGGCGCAATCAAGTGTCCAGCACTCAAGTACCCAGCACTCAAAGCTGCTCCTTGAACCAAGCAATAAAATCGTTGATGCCCTTTGCTCCGAGGTCACCCTCGCCCTGCTTGCGAACACCAACTGCATTTGCCTCGGCCTCCTTCTCACCTACGATGAGCATGAAAGGTACCTTGCTCAATTCCGCATCCCTTATTTTCCGGCCAATACTTTCCGTACGGTCATCAATGCGGCCACGAATGTCATGCTTGGCCAGTTCGGCCATTACCTCAGCTGCGTAGTTGTTGTACTTGTCGCTGATGGGTAAGAGCAGGTACTGCTCTGGTGCGAGCCAAAGCGGGAATTTGCCAGCGCAGTGCTCCGTAAGCACCCCAATGAAACGCTCCATGGAGCCAAACGGTGCCCGGTGAATCATCACGGGTCGATGTGGGGCATTATCGGCACCGATGTATTCAAGTTTGAAGCGCTCTGGTAAGTTGTAGTCAACTTGGATAGTACCCAACTGCCAAGAACGGCCAAGGGCATCCTTCACCATAAAATCAAGCTTGGGGCCGTAGAAAGCCGCTTCACCCAATTCTGTCACTGTCTCCAGGCCTGCTTCGGCGGCGGCTTCAATGATAGCACGTTCGGCTTTTTCCCAATTCTCGTCTGACCCAATGTACTTGTCCTTGTTTTCGGGGTCACGCAGCGAAATCTGGGCGGTGTAGTTCTCGAAGCCCAATTTTTTCAATACCATCAACGTAAGCTCAATGACGCCGTGGAACTCCGCCTTCACTTGGTCAGGCGTACAGAAAAGGTGGGCATCGTCCTGTGTGAAGCCACGCACACGGGTGAGGCCATGCAACTCACCGCTCATTTCATAGCGGTAAACCGTACCGAATTCTGCAATGCGCACGGGTAGCTCTTTGTAACTTCTTGGCTTATGGCCAAAAATCTCGCAGTGGTGCGGGCAATTCATTGGTTTCAACAAAAACTCCTCGCCTTCCCTCGGTGTGTGGATGGGTTGGAAGCTATCCTTTCCGTATTTCTCATAGTGGCCAGAAGTCACGTAAAGTTCTTTCTTTCCGATATGCGGCGTGATGACGGGCTGATAGCCCCGCTTAACTTGCTCATCTTTCAGGAAGTTTTCGAGGCGGCTTCGGAGTGCTGTGCCCTTGGGCAACCAGATGGGCAGGCCAGCGCCTACTTTCTCCGAAAACATGAAGAGTTCCAACTCTTCGCCGAGTTTGCGGTGGTCACGTTTCTTGGCTTCTTCCAGCATTTCAAGATACTCGGTGAGTTCTTTTTGCTTCTGGAAAGTGATGCCGTAGATACGAGTCAGCTGGTTGCGCTGGTCGTCGCCTCGCCAGTAAGCGCCACCGATTTTTAGCAGCTTCACTGCCTTTATCTTGCCCGTGTCGGGGATGTGCGGCCCACGGCAGAGGTCGGTGAAATTGCCTTGGTGGTAGAAAGTAATAGAGCCGTCTGCCAGTTCATCCAACAGTTCGAGCTTATACTCGTCGCCTTTTTCCTTGAAAAAGGCGATGGCCTCGGCTTTGCCGATTTCTTGGCGGCGGTATTCATTGCCTTTCCGGGCCAGTTCCATGATTTTATCCTCGATTTTCTTGAAATCCTCGCTCGAAATCTGTTGGCCTCCAGGGTCAACGTCGTAGTAAAAACCGTTTTCTAATGCCGGGCCGATGCCAAACTTGATGCCGGGATACAATGCTTCCAGCGCTTCGGCCATTAGGTGGGCAGACGAGTGCCAAAAGGTGTTTTTGCCCTCTTTCGAGTCCCAAGTGAGCAGTTCCAGGGAAGCATCTGAATTGATGGATCTGCTGGCATCCCAAACCTCACCATTCACTTTGGCGGCGAGCACATTCCTCGCCAAGCCTTCGCTGATGGATTTTGCTACGTCCATCGAGCTTGTTCCTTTTTCGTATTGACGGACGCTGCCGTCGGGTAACGTGATCTTGATCATTGTTGAATTGTTGGATTGCTAAATTGTTGGGGTTGATTTCTTACGTACCAGTTCAACCAAAAGTTCAGCCGGTGGCAATGGTTTTCACAAAGACGGCAAAATTAGTTTTTTTATGATTCTCGTTGAAAAACAAAAGTCAGCTTTAAACTCCCAATTTTAAAAAATCAAAATCAATCCAAATAAGCGGTTACTAAGCCATTGCCCACGGTCATCCTATTAGCGCAAAATCAAGCACTCGGCCACCCATATCTTTGGTCTAAACTCCCACCCTATTGTAGTCAATCTTGACTCAACGGACACCCTGTTATACTGCGAGCCGCCAAGTTCTGTGCATGGTTGATAAGGGTTGATGTAGTTGATAAAGGTTGATTATCAACCCTTATCAACTACATCAACCCTTATCAACCAAGGCAATGATGCCCAAAAATTGGCGGCGTGAGCTTTACACCTCAGCTATCAGTTGCTGGGTTTTCAATAATTATAACCTTGTCCACTAGTACAACTATTATCCCATGCTGGTTTTCAAAAAATTCCGACGCTTTTTTTTGTTCTTTGTCATTATAAACTGCCTAGCTGTCACCTCCGTTTTAGCCCAAGTAACTTGGGATGGAGGAGCTGGCACGAGCAACTGGAACGATGCCAATAATTGGAATCCTGATGGCATTCCCTCAGCCGCTGACGATGTCACGATAAGCGGTATGATCATGGTAGCTGTCCCCAATGGCTTCAATGCCAATGCCAAAAGCCTTGCCCTATCTAGTCAAGCTGAGCTAACGATTGACAATACCGGCATTTTGCAAATTGATGGAAGTACCAGCACTTATGCGCTGTCGCTTACTGAAAGTTATATTAATGTATTTGGCAATTTGCATATCACCAACTGTCAATCAGGTATCGGCTTGCTCGGCACTGCAAGCGCTGTGACCAACACGGGCAACGTTTCCGTGAACAGCCATACAGGTTATGGGTTAACGATTGCAAGTGGCTGTGTTGACTGCAACGTTGTAACCAGCAGCCTCATGTCCTTTGACAATGGTTCCACTTTGCCGGCAGTCTTCTTTGGCGCCAGTGGCAATAGTGGCAATATCATTATTAATAGTGGCACTATGAATATAGGGGCCACCGCCCATTTGGGCATTGGTATTGGCCTGGGCAATGTATCTGGCTATATGCTGAATTCTGGTACTATCAATATCATACATGCAGGTAGTTCAGGTGTCAGTTCAGGCTTTATTCCTGGCAGACTTGCCAATACTTCCACCGGCATCATAAACTTTGAGGTTGGCATTTCGGGCACTTGGGTGGGGGGCTTCAATTTGAACCTCCAAAACGAGGGGCTTATCAATATCAATAAGGCAGGAACGCCAGTCAATGTGGTAGTTTCGGGCAACGGGATTTTCGGAGGGTCAGAACCATTTGCCACCACCAACAGGGTGGGTCCTGGCAATTCCATCAACGCTGGCTGTTTGCTTTTCAATAGCGGCTATTCCAATTCCGGTACGACCAATATTAAACTTGGAGGTATAACGCAATGCTCAGACTACGATGTCCTATTTGGCTCCACAACCTTAAGTGTCGGTGGAACACTCAACGTCTCGCTTATCAATGGCTTTTTGCCTTCACCGGGGCAATCTTTCACGATAGTAAATGCGGCTTCCCGCACAGGGTTCTTCACTACCGTCAACTACCCAACCGTGCCCGGCATCGCTTGGACGACCTCCTACACTGCCACTTCCGTCATTGCAAATGCCCAAGCAAGCCTTCCCGTCGAATTGACAGCGCTTACTGCAAAGCTGATAGACGACCAAATAGTCCATTTGAAGTGGCAAACGGCTTCGGAATTGAACAATGCAGGCTTTGAAATAGAAAGCAGCATAGATGGGAGTGTGTGGGAAAAAATTGGTTTCGTAGCAGGCTACGGCAATTCCTCTCATTTGAATCATTACGAGTTTTTTGATTCACAACCTATTAGCAATGGCAGCATTTATTACCGTCTTCGCCAAATTGACACGGATGGCCATGCCGAGCTAACCGAGGTGGTGGTAGTCAAGTTCTCGTCAGTCCCATCCAATTCACAACTGTCCATAATACCTAATCCTTCTAGCGGTTTTTCAAGTTAAGCGGAGAATTCCCGTACAGTGCCCAAATGTTGGTTTATGATGGCTTGGGCAGGGTTGTGATGCAAGACAGCCCCTCGTCTGAGACATTAATCGATGCAAGCGCACTGAAAAACGGGATTTACACTTTGGCAATATTCTACGAACAGCAGGTTGAAATCTGCCGACTAATAAAACAAGACTGATTGGTGAAATTCAAACACAAGCCATTTGCTATTCCAAAAATATAAATTGGCTGTGAACCATAACTCAAAATGATTTTCTATGAAAAAGAACCTGTATTTGGCAATCATTCTTTTGCTCGTTACGGCCAGTGTTCAAGGTCAATTGCCTGGTAAGGCCAAGGACCTGCTCAAGGATAAATCAAAACCGAAAACGGAAAAAGAATCCCCGGCAACTGGCACACCTCGTTCACAGGGCGATAAGCCAGCAAGGGCTGATATTCCCTCCGACAGTGGCTCGCCCGTTTCACGGAGTTCTGGCCCCAAGAATTCGACTGTTGAACTGGATTTCGATGCTGAACCGTTCAAAGCAGCCATTTCTTGGGAGAGCCTTCTTTCCCAGGAAAGCAGGTATTTCAATGCCACAAATGGCGAGTTCAAATTGAACAATCTCGACGTAGCTTTTCTACCCAAAAAAAACAAATCGGGTCAGGCTGTCAGCTACGAATCCTTCGACAATCCAACGCCAGTCTTGCGCATGGATGTGGTTGATGCAGGTTCCAAGGAACTAAAAGGGACGCTTTATTACAGCGCCTCTGCTACGACTTCCCCTTTTCACAATATGGAACTGAAAGAACACCAAGGCTGGCCTTATTCCGTCAAACTGACAGAAGGGAGCTATGAGCTGCATTTTTGGGCGGGCACCACGCACTTCTACACGTTTCCGCTAAGGGTGGAAATATTGACCAATGCTGACCCAGATGCCCCTGTTTCTACGTTCTACCATTTTCGTGGCCCATGGGAAGAATGGGGCTATGTGAATTTTGGCCCTGACGGCCATTTCATCTTCAATTTTTACCACACTTATCAAACAACGGAAGTGGAAAATGCCGCCCGTTGGGACGTCCGTAAAGAATTCAAGACAGTTGTGAAGCTGAATCGGGAAGGCAAGATGATTGCTGTTTATAGAATGGGGCCCTCTACGGCTGACTTCGAGTGGAACACCGTCATGGCGGACAACTGCGTCTGGAAAAAATTCGACATGACTTTTCATAATTACCCGCCGCCAGCGGGGCATGGCAACCGCCCATTTTTCCTGAAGGACAATATGAAGGATGGCAACTATTCGGTGGACGTGGTTTTGAAGGATGAAAAATCCGGCAAGGAGACGACCTACAAGTATGGATTTTCGGTGAAAGATGGCAAAATCGTCCAAGCCGACAAGGCCGACCGCTCCAAAAACCCGGATGCCCTACAATTCTTGGAGCAAGGTCGTGATAAGTTTTTCGTGAAGCGTATTCAATAAGAAGCTTCGAGCTGTTAGTTTCGAGTTTCAAGTTCTTGCAAAGCGTTGTTTGTCAATACTTTGTGCCTAGTCAGTTGGCGCCATAAAGACGCCGCCCGACTGTTGCTCACTAACCATGATTTAACCCCAAAAAACTTACTCCCAAAAACCAAATGCAAACTAGGCGTGCGAATTTTAACCAATCAATCGGAATGGCCGGCGGGTACACTCGTTCGGCCATTATTTATTAGTCAAAATACCATGAAGAATGGCACTAATTTCTTCCCCACGGGTCAGGGTCATCATGTGTGAACCGTCTTTTATGATAAAACTGGGACTGATATTGCGCAGCGGCAAAGTATGGTCTTTAGTCCCGTGGATATGAATGATTGATTTATCGTAATTCACCCGCTTCCAATAGATTATCATGTGCACCGCCCGTTTTAGGAACTTGGGGTGCTTGGCCTTCAGCATGGCCTTAAACGTCGCTTTATGCTTATTGCGGTCTGGTTCTACAACTGCTTGTGCAATGGGCGATAAAACTTTGATGGCCCTCGCTCCAAACAGTTTATTTATTGGGATGTATCGCTGGAAACGGTAGTGCCTTGGCAATTCAGAACGGCATTTGGCACTTGAAATAATGATAGTTTTGAGGGGTTGAAGCTGATCGGTCAATTCCGTGCAAAGCATCCCCCCGATGGATGTGCCTATTAAAACAAAAGGCTGTGTGGTGTCAATTTGCTGCGCCAGAAGTACGGCGTAGCTTGCCATCGTTTGCTTTTTTTCCGGTACAGGATAAGCAATGTACTTGGCCTCAAAACCCACTGGCAAATTGATTTTCGAAAACAGGCGCTCATCTGAACCAGTGCCGGGGAAGAAATAGACATTTGTCAAAAAGGTCTGGGAGTGGGCCATACCATTGACAATTTGGAGCATTAAAAACAGCCAAAGTTTGACATCCAGCATCGTTTGTTTTTGGCAAATTTAGCCTAGTTCAACAAAACCACCTCCCCTTTTACCTCCGTCACCCGGCCCTCCAAATCAATCATGACGGCCCAGAACAGGAACGTTCCTGCATCCATCGGTTTTGCCCGAAACTTCCCATCCCAACCTGCTGCTGGGTCATTGGGCACTAGGTCGTAAGCCTCGTACACCCGTTCGCCCCAGCGGCTATAAACTTGCAGGCTTTGGATTCGCTGCGCAAATTCGTTGGTGTAAAGCTGGAACAAGTCGTTCACGCCATCGCCATTTGGGGAAAAGGCATTGGGGGCATACACCCGCAACACAGGTTCACATGAGTCAGGAGGAAGGAGTGAAATGGTATGCAGCACCAAGCTGTCACAGCCAAAGCCATTGGTCAGCATTTCCTGAAACACCCCCACTTCGCCTGGCTCGCAGGTGGTAATAGCGACAAGCACTGTGTCGGTAGGCAACAGCGTCACCGTACTGAACACGGTGCTGTCACAGCCAAATTGATTGAAGAGAATTTCGATGGAAGTCCCAACCAATGCCGGATCGCAGGTTTGCGATATTACATAAACCGAATCGCTGTGATGAAGGGTGACGGTGGTCACGATGGTGCTATCGCAACCCGCTGAATTCGTTAGGTACTGGGTGAAAACCCCAGCCAGGGCTGGGTCACAGGTTTGCGAAGGAATAAGGACTGTGTCACTTTGAAACAACGCAACGCTCGTGACGACGGTGCTGTCGCAACCCGCCGAATTCGTTAGGTTTTGGGTGAAAACTCCAGTCAGCGAAGGGTCACAGGTTTGCGAAGCGATGAAAACCGTGTCGCTGGAAAGCAGCGTGATGGTGGTTACGATGGTGCTGTCGCAACCCGCAGAGCTCGTCATGGTTTGGTTGAAAACACCCGCCAATGCTGGGTCGCAGGTTTGCGAAGCGATGAAAACCGTGTCGCTGGAAAGCAGCGTGATGGTGGTTACGATGGTGCTGTCGCAACCCGCAGCGTTCGTTTGGTTTTCGGTGAAAACGCCGGCCAATGCTGGGTCGCAGGTTTGCGAAGCGATGAAAACCGTGTCGCTGGAAAGCAGTGTGATGGTGGTTACGATGGTGCTGTCGCAACCCGCCGAGTTCGTTAGGTTTTCGGTGAAAACACCTGCCAGCGTTGGGTCGCAGGTTTGCGAAGCAACAAAGACCGTGTCGCTGGAAAGCAGCGTGATGGTCGTTACGATGGTGCTGTCGCAACCCGCCGAGTTCGTTAGGCTTTCGGCGAAAACGCCTGCCAGCGTTGGGTCGCAGGTTTGCGAAGCAAGGAAAACCGTGTCGCTGGATAAGTTGAAAAGCAGGTTGGTGGTAACTATGCTATCACAACCAAACTGGGTGGTTAGCGAATCAACATAAATGCCAGTTTGAGTTTGCCAATCGTTTGCCGCAAAAACACTGTCTCCCTGACAAAGCAAAAAAGCATTGTTGGTGTAAACAGGTTGCAATGCATCAATTAAGAGCAGGTTGTTGATTTCCAAGCAGCCATCTGGATTGTTGCCAATGACCTGCTGCGGCCAATAAAGGGCTGATTGCGAGGGGCTTACGAAATGCACATAGCCGTAGGAGATGTCGTGCAGCATCTCCACTTGCCCCGTATTGAGGTTGGTGAAACTAAAGTCGTAGCTACCCGGCCCCAAGATGTCAAAAGTGATGCCCACAGAGTCACCTTGGCAAACTGAACCAATGTGTTGGAAGCCTACAAAAATCTCAGGTGCTAGTGTGGTAGTGATAATTACCGTGCTGTCGCAACCCGCTGCGCCCGTGAGGTGCTGGGTAAAAACACCGACCGAGTCCGGGTCGCAGGTTTTCGAAGCGATGAAAACCGTGTCGCTGGAAATTAGCGAAACGGTAGTAATGACGGTACTGTCGCAGCCACCTTGATTGGTGAGGTTTTGGGTGAAAACGCCCGCAGCCATTGGGTCGCAGGTGGCTTGGTCGATGTGTATAGTTTGGTTGCCGGGCGTTCCGACGTACAAGGTGGTATTGATGGTAATTCCGCAACCAAAGGGCGTTGTCTCCGTGTGTGTATAGATTCCTGGTTGGGTTTGCCAGACACCCCCAAGGTTGATGCTATCCCCTTGGCAAATGAAGGCATTGTTGTTTTGGGTAAAATTGGAGGGGTTCACCCATACTCGGTGCCCAAGCTGGGCGATGCAGCTTGTGGCCTGGTTGGTGTTGACCTGCAAAAAGGCAAAATTCAGGTCATACAAGTTGTTGAAGGGATTGTACGGCAAGTAGAAGTGCAACACCGAGCCGTTTGTGATATTGTACAAAGTATCTACCAGTCCGAGGTTGTGGGTCAGCCTGAAATCAAAGGTGTCCGTGCAGTTGCAATTGAAGACCAAGGCCACGCTGTCGCCAGCGCAAGCAAAATCGGGGCCGATGATGCTACCTGTCCGGTTCGGTATCACACGCACCTTTACTTCGTCTGCCCCAGGGCATTTGATAGCATCGCTGACCGTCACTTTGTAGGTGCCAGTGTTGATGGCGGTGATGGTCTTCGTGGTCTGCCCCCCCGCCCAGTAGTAGGTATGGCCGGGGTTGCCAGCATCGAGCACGGTACTGGTGCCCTGGCAGATGCTGCGGTCGGGGCCGAGGTTTACCTGCACTTGGGGGAGTTGCTGCACCTCAATAAAGCACTTGGCGTTTTCCGTGGGGAAGCCAAGCAAGGTGGAAAAGCGGATGGTGACCTCCCTAGTTCCGCCCAAAGGCGAAAGCGCAAGGTCCTTATATTGTATGCTTTTCAATGCGGTCAAAAAATCGGAGACCCGTGCTGTACCGGAGGCATTGGTGAGCAAGATGGTCGTGGTAGTGCTTCCCGTGACGGCTATGCCAGTTGGGGGCAAGCCCATGAAAAGGCCCTCCATGCCGGGGTCGAGGATGCCGCCCGTGATGCTGGCCCAGACTGTGTCAATGATGGGGTATGACGGAATCCAGGCGTCCTGGTCCACAATCTTGACGTGGTTGGTCTTGCAGTCGAAGGGGGCGGAGCGGTAGTCGTTGCCGAAGGCACCTGAGTCGTCGTTGGGGTCAAGGTCAATGGGCACGGTGCAGAAGGGGTCGTTGTGCAGGTAATTACCACCAACTCTTGTCAAATCGAAAATGTAGCCGTTTAAATTGCAAACAAAATTGCTTGACCCATCAGCGAAATTGACCTCATGTAGGCTGTTTAATCCATTAAAGCCATCTACCATCAGCAGCTCGTTGCACTGGTCTGGAATGACACCTGCAAAACCATAAGATGCAATCGGAGAGGGGATGAGATGCTCTGCAAAGCCTGCTGTTTCATTCATCAACTTCAACCGCCACATACCTTGATACCCGAACCCATACCATACACTGTCGTAATACATTAAACTTTGAAATATGGTGGCGGTATTGGCCAATGTTATGACATTTCCATTCGCAGGGTCAATCTCGACGAGGGTAGGTGAGCTAATGTTCTTCGATGCTACCAACTTTCCTTCAGCGGTGCAGGTCATTCCATATATTTCGCTTGGATTGTCATTAAGAGGGATGATGGAAACGAGTTGGGCGTCTTGCGGATTTATTTTATAGATATTTACGCTATCATTTTGAGCAGTGGCGTAAAGGAAGTTGTCCGGGCAATGGCAAAGGTTGGAATAGAACAAAGAGTCAATTGTGTTACCGAGAATTTTCCCGACCAACATATCGCTGCAAGCGCCATTTAAAATTTCGATCCGGTGCAATTCCGTGTGGCCGAAATGAAAATCGAATGGGTATGGGTCAACCCAATAGACACCGTAGAGAGTTTGGGTTTGGGTCATTCCCAATCCACTTATCAGCAGAAAGAGGGTTGTTAGTACATGGGATAGTCTCATCTGTGTAATCGGATTTGATTGTAACCGAATTGGGGTCAGAATCTTACTCGCAATTCTGCTATCAACCTGTTGGCGAAAATACTGCCATTGATTCAATTAAGGGCAAAATTCCGCTAAAACTCCCTCAAATGCAGTTTCTTCCGATGAACGCCTATTTTCGTTGAGCCTGTGAAAGGGTTTGTTTATTCTGCGAAGAGGCATTTTCAACAAAAACGCCTTAATTTGTACCCAATAATGCTTCGAAACCTATTCATCTTTATTTGCTTGCTTTTCGCTTGCGCAATAGCTGCGCAGCAGCCCTATTTCAAGAACTACCAAGTGCGTGACGGCCTCCCTTCCAACAATGTCTATTTCGTTTTTCAAGACTCGAAGGGATATATCTGGCTATGCACCGACATTGGCGTCAGCCGCTTCGATGGCTCCCGTTTCACCAATTTTACCACCGCCAACGGCCTCACAGACAATGAGGTTTTTACCTGCTATGAAGACCGTTCGGGTCGCATCTGGTTTGCCACGCTGAACGGCAAACCTTGTTTTTTTAAGGATGGTCAAATCCACAACGAAAAAGACCAGCCTTTGCTCAGGGAATTCAACCTGAACAGCCTGATTTTCGATATTTTCGAAGGACAATCTGATGGCTTGGTCATGGCCTCCTCCCGGTACCTTGGTTTTTTGAGCCTAGAAAAAAACACGGCCAAGCTAGTGCCTTTGCCCAAAGGTGTTTTACAGGCTTGGCAGGAGGAAAACAGCAAGGTGGGTGTATTAAAATCCAATGAAATTGGCTTTTTTGAAAACGGCGAATTCCAAGCAAAAGCAGCCATTCCCAGGGTAAGCCTACCGGTCAAGCACTTGACAGTTGGCCACGAAGTTTATTTTGCTTATGCCAATAAACTGGTGGTTTACAACAGTTTCACTGGTAAAACAACCAAGACAATCGGCCTTCCCCCTCAACTGAGCGAGGCCATATCTGTCAATGTCAATGGCGAAAATGTTTGGGTAGGCTCCCGTACGGGTGTATTCTTGCTGGATCGAAAGAACTTGGGTATTCGTCAGCACTACCTTCCGAACAGCCAAGTGACTGCCGTTCTGGAAGACCGGGAGGCTGGCTGGTGGTTTTCAACCCTCGATGACGGAATTTTTTACGTTCCGACCCCTGAAATCCTTTATTTCGAAACGCCCTACCGCATCAATTGCCTCGCACCTGACCTTGACGGTCGGCTTTGGATGGGCATGACGGAGAGCAAAGTTGGCATCCTCCAAAATGGGCAAATTCAAATCGAAAACTATTTTCCCAAGACCTTGAAGCCAAGGGCCATCAACGCCATCCACCACCTGCCAGAAGGTAGGACGATTATTGCTGGAAAGGCTGGGGTTGCATTTTTGAAGGGCAACAATAACGAGTTTATCCGATTGCGCTCCAGCGATGCAAACCTTGACCGAGAAGGTAATTTATGGTCAGGGTTGACAGGCTTGTTTTATATTTCCAAAACAAAACTCCCTGATTATCAGATAATTGGCGGTAATATCAACGATGAAGCGGAACCTTCATTTTACCTGAAAAACCCTCCAGAAAACCTGAGTCACCTGCGCATTGACCGGGTTGTTTTCGATGAAAACAACAACCCTTGGCTGGCCTCTCCACTCGGTCTCTATCACTATGAAAATGGTAGAATAAGTCAGCCAATTTTACCCCATTCTATCCATGACTTGCTGTTCGAAAATAAGACAGGGCTACTTTGGGCACTTAGTGAGGCGAATGGGCTGATTTGTCTGAAAAATGGTCAAGTGCTCGATAGCATCAGAATTGGAACTGGAAGTACGAACGCCATTTGCAGTAAATTTTTTCAAGATGAGGACGGGCATATCTGGATTGCCACCGCCATTGGCCTCTACAAGGTGGAAGGCAGTCCAGGCAGTTTACGACTATTCGACTATGGCACTGTCAACGGCCTTGGTGCTGAAAAGCTGAATGCAGTTGCCGTGCTGAACGATAAGGTATATCTTGGCAAAGACGATGGCCTACTCGTAGTGCCCACCAGTTTATTCTCCCAGCTTCTGCCACCGCCATTGATTTACTTGAAAAAATGCTCCGTCAATGGGAAAGAACTCAGGGGGGCCGGCGATTTGAAATTGGCCTCGGATGAAAACGCCCTTATTTTCAATTTCGAGGGACTTTCTTACAAGGACTTCAAAAAGCTCCGATATCGCTACCGCTTAATTGGGTTGGATAAAGTATGGCGCACCACTAACAATGAAGCCGTTGAATACGCTTCGCTTCGCCCAGGCCAATACCGGTTTGAGGTGCATGCATTGAACAGTGCAGGGGTGATCAGTGAGCAGCCTGCAACCATTGCGTTCAACATTGCTCAGCCATTATGGATGCGCTGGTGGTTCGTGCTATTGGTTCTTTCTGTATTGGCAGCCACCATTTTTTTATGGGTAAAATGGCGGGAGCAGAAATTGCGCAATGACTACGAGTTTGAACGTCGATTAATGACCGCCGAAAATGAAAAACTGGAATTACAATCCAAAAATGCCGACCTTAAGATGCTTTCGCTTCGATTGCAAATGAACCCACATTTCATTTTCAATGCGCTCAACACCATCAAAGGCTATTATGGGCAGGACAAAATCACGCAGGCCAACAGCTATATCGCCAAATTTGCAAGGCTGCTCCGCCTCAACCTCGACTATTCCGACTCTTTCATACCGCTTGAACAAGAGTTGGAACTGCTGAAAATCTACCTTCAGCTCTCGCAAATCCGCTACCCAGACAAGCTCGATTTCCAATTGATTGTCGCCCCTGATATTATACCTTCTGCAGTACGAATACCCTCAATGGTCACACAGCCTTTCGTTGAAAATGCCGTAATTCACGGCATCGTCGGAAAAGATGGCAAAGGACATATTTCGGTTGTTTTCACAAAAACGGGGGACGAGTTGGTAGTGACCATTAGAGACAATGGAATCGGTCGGAAGGTGGCAGCGGCAAAGTCCATGCTTCGTGATCCGCACAAGCCTTTGGCCACTAGTATCACCACCGAGCGCTTGGACTTGCTGCGAAAGAAGACTGTACCACCATCCATTGAAATTCGGGACATTTACCATGAAAATGGTTTGGCGGCTGGCACGGAAGTAGTACTGCACCTACCATTGGAAAACTTAAAAAACTGAGCATGTTCAAAGCAATTCTGATAGATGACGAGCCAAATGCCCGTGCCACACTTCGGCAGGAAATAGACCTTCATTGCCCTGAAATCCAAATAATCAGCGAAGCAGGTTCGGTGGCAGAAGGGGTGGCGGTTTTACAAAGGCAACCTGCAATTGACCTGCTTTTTCTGGATATTCAATTGACGGATGGTTCTGGCTTTGACATTCTGGAACAAGTTGATTATCAAGTGTTTAAAACGATTTTTACCACAGCTTACAGCGATTATGCGCTGAAGGCCATCAAGTTCCAACCGCTCGATTACCTATTGAAACCCATTGATGCAGAGGAACTGAGGGAGGCGGTCAACAAGGCGCTGCAAACGCAACAGGCTTCCTTTAACCAACAGATGCGGCAGTTCATACAGCAGTATAAAGTCGCTACTGCCACACCAGAGCGCATCGCACTAGCTACTGCCGACGGCATTCATCTATTCTCAACGAAAAGCATCATCAGGCTCGCCTCCGAAGGGAATTACACCACTGTTTATTTCGAAAATGGCAAAAAATTGCTGCTCGCCAAGACGCTCAAGGACATGGAGGAATCACTTGCCATGCATAGTTTCGAGCGAATACACAAATCCCACCTTGTTAACCTTGACCACGTTCAGAGCTATGTTAATCGCTTTGGGGGGGAAGTGGTGATGAGCGATGGCTCAGAATTGCCTGTGGCACAACGAAAGAAATCCACTTTGCTGCATCGTTTGGGGAGCATCTGATGCTTTGCGCCATTAGTCATTGGTCTGAATTTATTTGCATGATTTGATGATAAAATACAACCAATTTGTTTTTAATTTGAAACAAATCGCTACTTTGCGCTCAAATCTAAACCACTCGCCACCATGAATGAACTGACCGTCTGTCTGTTGTTCCTTTTGCTCGGATTGATAATTGGCACTTTGCTCACTTGGCTATTCCTCAGAGTGAAATTTGCCAACCAAGCAATTTCACCCCAAAAAATCCAAGAAAACTACGTGACCAAGCAACAATATGAAGCTGCTTTGGAACAGACTGCCTTTCTTCACAACGAATTGAAAACCAAACAGGAAGATATTGTTTTTTTGGAAAAATCCGTCTCCACCAAAGAACGGGACCTGCTTTACCTCGAAGAAAAACTGACCTCATGGAAAGCGGATTATGAAAAACTGCAACAAAGGGCGCAGCTCGAATTTGAGAGCGTGGCTAATCGCCTTTTGGAAGAGAAATCCAAGAAGTTCAGTGACCAGAACGAAAGGCAGTTAAACGATTTGTTGCATCCACTCCGGGAAAAAATCAGGGAATTTGGTCAGGATGTAGAACGGCGATTTACTGAGGAGGCCAAGGACAAGGTCTCGCTCAGAAAAGAAATCGAGCAATTGATTGGCCTGAACCAACAACTTAGCCTGGACGCCAAGAACTTGACCACCGCCCTCAAAGGTGACTCGAAAGTGCAGGGTGATTGGGGCGAGATGCAATTGGAAATGCTGCTGGAAAAAGCAGGCTTGGTACGAGGCACCCACTTTGAGTCACAGGCCTCTTTCAAAGACGCAGACGGCCTTGAAAAACGACCTGATTTCATCATCCACCTGCCCGATGAGAAGCACTTGATTGTGGACTCCAAGGTCTCTTTAAAGGCCTATGAAAAATTCTACAATGCTGATAACGAGGAACTTAGGAGCAAGCATTTGAAAGAGCATATTGACTCCATCCGGCAGCACCTTCGGGATTTGAGCAGCAAGAACTACACCCAACTCCACCAACTCAATACGCCAGACTACCTGCTGATGTTCGTTCCGTTAGAACCTGCTTTTGCGGTAGCACTCCAATATGACAACCGACTGTTTTTGGATGCGTTGGAAAAAAACGTGGTCATCGTCACCTCCTCTACCCTACTCGCTACCATGCGCACCGTTTCCTATATTTGGCGGCAGGAGCGGCAAAAACGGAATGTGTTGGAGATTGCACGGCAAAGTGGGATGCTTTACGACAAGTTTGTGGCCTTTGTGGAAGACCTTCGGGAAGTTGGCTCTCGCCTCGACCATGCCCAAGCTGCCCTGAACGGGGCGATGAACAAGCTCTCGGAATCAAAAAAATACGGGGACACATTGATTGGTAGGGCGCAGAAAATCAAGGAGTTAGGGGCTAAGGCGAGCAAGTCGCTGCCAGCGGATTTGATTTCAGATGAACCAGATTTGAATGAAGAGTTGGTGGCGTTGCAGTAAGTAATAGTCATAGTTTTTTTCGAGAAACTAGGACTGCGCATTGCTAAAGCAAATCCAAGCATTTCCTTAGGCTTTGCTGCCAATGCGGAATTTCCAAGCCAAAGGCATTCTTTATTTTTGCTTTGTTCAAGAGACTGAAAGGTGGGCGTGGCGCAGTTGTCGGGTAGTCCTTGGTTAAGATGGGCTGAACCTTAATGGGCATGTATTTCATTTCAAAAACAGCGACCGCAAAATCGTACCAGCTCGTCACACCTTCATTGCTGTAATGGTAAACGCCGCTCAGCAATCGCTTCTCAACGGAATCATTTTCAGCCTTTTGGACGATTTGCAGCAAGGCATTCGCCAAGTCACGGGCATAGGTTGGTGTGCCAATCTGGTCATAAACGACCGACAATTCGCCACGTTCAGCCCCCAACTTGAGCATTGTTTTCACAAAATTGTTTCCAAAAGAAGAATAGACCCAAGAGGTACGAACGACAATGGCATTGCCCGGGTTGCTCCGCAATACAGCTTCATCACCTTGTAGCTTGGTTCGGGCATAAGTGCCTTGTGGGGTTGTGAGGTCTGTTTCGATATAAGGCTTTAACCTGTAAGGTGTGGTAAACGTAGTCCGTGGAAATGTGTAGCATCAAAGCATTGGAAGTGGCACAAGCTGAGGCGAGATTTTCCGCACCAACTGTATTGACTTTCCATGCCAAGTTTGTTTCGGTTTCCGCTTTGTCAACGGCAGTATAGGCTGCGCAGTTGATGCAATAGTTGATAGAATGCTCACTAAAGAAAGTTTTCACGGCTGCTGGGTCTG
>JADKBS010000024.1 GCA_016714985.1 Saprospiraceae bacterium
GGCTGTCAAATGACTCATTTTATAATGGTTTAAAAAATGGGATGATTAACCAAAGAAGCGACAGCAAGGGGTTATTGCCGCCACGGGCTTGTATCAGTTTTTTGATGGAAGCCCTGATTTTCTCCGTTTCATTTTCCATTTCTTCAAATGTATTTTTATCCAGATAACCAATTCTATATGCAATGTTCAATTGAGTGATGACCTCCGCTGCCGAACCTTTGGCGACATTGAAATAGTAAATCGCTTCTTTGTTTGTCCCCCTTTCGTCGCCTTCGGCAATGTTCGATGAAATCGAAACTACTGCACGTTGAATTTGACCTCTCAAGCCAAAATCTTTTGCAAAAGCTCCTTCAAATGTCACCCTATAAACCCTCTCCGCCAGCCCGACAGCATCCTGCCAGACCCTGAGTTCTTTAAATTTTCCCATGGTTTTATTTTTTGGTTGACGGTGGACGATAGACGGTGGATGGGTACACGTCACGCCGTCAACCATCAACCGTCAACCGTCAACCGAGTTTAAGCATCCGTCACACACCCATCACTCGCCGAACTCACCTGTTTCGCATATTTGTACAAAACCCCCTGTTTCACCTTCAACTCCGGCTGTACCCATGCCTTCCTTCGCTCCGCAATTTCCGCTTCCGTCAAATGCGCCACCAGTTCGTTGTTTTCGGCGTCAATGGTGATGCGGTCGCCGTTTTGCACGAGGGCAATCAGGCCGCCGTCGTAGGCTTCGGGGGTCACGTGGCCGACCACGAAGCCGTGGGTGCCGCCGCTGAACCGCCCGTCGGTGATGAGTGCCACGCTGGTGCCGAGGCCCTTGCCCATGATGGCGCTGGTCGGTACGAGCATTTCAGGCATGCCGGGCGCTCCTTTCGGCCCCTCGTAGCGGATGACGACGACGTGCCCCGCCTTCACCGCCCCGCCACGTATGCCGTCAATGCAGTCGAACTCGTTGTCGAAAACGATGGCCGTGCCTTCAAACTTTTGGCCTTCCTTGCCCGTGATATTTTGCGACAGCGCCGCCTTCGGCGAGGTTGCCGCCGAGGATGCGCAGGTGGCCGATGGCCTGTATCGGGTTGCTGACGGGCGCTATGACCGTCTGCCCCTCGGTCAGGCTGGGCAATGCACCGAGGTTCTCGGCGATGGTTTTACCAGTGACCGTCATGCAATCGCCGTGCAGCAGTCCTTCCGAAAGCATGTACTTCATCACGGCTGGCACGCCGCCCACGTCATGGACGTTTTCCATGTGGAACTTGCCGCTGGGCTTGAGGTCGCCGAGCACGGGCGTTTTCCGGGAAATTTCCCGGATGTCGTTCAGCGTGAACGGGATGCGGGCGGTGCGGGCGATGGCCAGCAGGTGCAGCACGGCGTTGGTGCTGCCGCCGAGCACGACGACGAGGCGCAGGGCGTTCTCGAAGCTCTCCCGTGTGAGGAGGTCGAGCGGTTTCAGGTCTTTTTCGAGCAAAAGGCGCATGGCCGGGCCGATGGAAGCACATTCTTTTTCCTTGGCTTCGCCAACGGCGGGGTTGCTGGCGCTGTAGGGCAGCGAAAGCCCCAACGCCTCGATGGCGCTGGACATGGTGTTGGCGGTGTACATGCCGCCGCAGGCGCCCGCTCCGGGGCAGGCGTGGCGGATGATGGACTGCACTTCCTCGGCGGTGATTTCGCCCGCATATTTCTTGCCGTGCGCCTCGAACGGCGAAACGATGTCGAGGGTTTTGCCCTGCCAATGCCCGGTGGCGATGGTGCCGCCATAGACCATGAGCGAGGGGCGGTTGAGGCGAATCATGGCCATGACCGAGCCGGGCATGTTCTTGTCGCAGCCGGGGATGGTCACGAGGGCGTCGTAGTAGTGCGCCCCCATCACCGCCTCGATGCTGTCGGCGATGATTTCCCGGCTGACGAGCGAGTAGCGCATGCCCTCCGTGCCGTTGGAGATGCCGTCGCTGACGCCGATGGTGTTGAACTCCAGCCCGGTCAGCCCCTCCTGCCGCACGCTCTTGCGAATGTCCGCGGCGAGGGTGCGGAGGTGGCGGTTGCAGGGGTTGCCCTCGTACCAGTTGCTACAGATGCCGACGAAGGGCTGCAGCATGTCCTGCTCCGTGAGGCCAGCGCCGTAGAGCATGGCCTGGGAGCCGGGCTGGGTGTCGGAGGTGGAGACGAGTTGGCTGTATTTTTTTAGGTTCATTTTTCTTTGTTGATAAAAGGTTTTAGGAGGTTGATAAGAGGTTTTAAGGGGCTGCTAATCAACTTTTTATCACCCCTTAAAACCTTTTAACAACCCCAAAAACAAAAGCGCCTTTCCCGTTTGCCGTCGAGAAAGGCGCTTTGTTTTTTCGATGAAAAAACGTCCTTTCTCAACCGGGTGGGTTGACGACGATGATAATGTTGATAATTGTGGTTAGGTTAGGCATGGTGTAAAATTTGGCCATTGGTGGCTGAACTTCAAAATTTAAAAAACTGTACCTTTGAAAAAAAATCTGCTATGCAAATCATCTCTGTAGAACTGTTGAACGATGAGGCGCTGAAATTGCTGCAAGTTTTGGAGCAAATGAAAATCATCAAATTGGTGTCGAAGGAAGAGGCAACAAACCCTGCCAATCCAAAAAGAAGATGGGCAGGGTCTATTTCAAAGGAGACTGGCGAGCAAATGCTCAAACATGTTGAGCAATCAAGGAACGAATGGGAACGAATTTAACCCTTTATTTACTGCTGCAAGCATGCCAGCAGCGACCTTGGCAGTCATGCCAACAATCCGAGTGTTCATCTCTCACCATCGGTTCTCCAAATTCTTTCTCGTAAAGTTTTTTGGTTTCGTGAAAGGCATTTTCCAAATTTTGTGCATCTTGTTCACCACGCATACCGAAGTATGGGAAGTGGTGAAAATATCCGCCAAAAACCTTTTCAGAGTCTCGGTGATATGCACGTGTATCGAGAATATGATAATGCCACATCGTATCCATAATTTTGTTGGGTACAATGGCTGCTTTCCCGAATTTGAGATTTAAGTGAAGGAATCGTTTGTACTCAATTTCTGCACTGTCGCATTGTTCAAAAGTCCAGTCTTGTCCTTCGTCAGGGTCACGCAGCTTCATTTTGACCATTTCAAGGTCTAATTCAGCAATAATTGGTTCAATGTTTTTTGAGTTGATGAGAATTGACACCCTTTCTGGTGCAATTGGGTCTGGATAAATCAATGTCGATGTCATGGTAAAAGTATTTAAATGGTAAATGATTTTTCCTTTATCCAAAGACGTTTCAAAAAACGGTTTTTACTTCCTTCGATGGCTGTTCTGCCATGAAGCATCTTGTGGTTGTCAATAATCAGTATATCGTCAGGGTTTAACTTGAACTTTATATGTTCAGTCTGATTGGTCAACTCCTGAAATTTTCTGATTGCGGTACGACCTTTTTCACTGATGCCTTCTTTGGCAAGCCAGAAAGAATAATAGAAACTTCTATTGCCGTTTTCTTCAATCATGAAAGGGTAAGTGTCCTCATCATCGTCAAAAACTTTGTGCTCAAAAAGCCGCACATTCCTCAACTCTTCCTGTTCTTCAACGCCCAATTTTTCAAACAACTGATTGGTTTCCAGCAAAATGCTCTCACCTCCTTTGTCGGTTTGCTCGATGCAAAACCAAGCTATGTATTTGGCTTTGTGATGGTCTGTGTGAAAATCCAATCCCTTTTCAGAAGTTACCATAGCCCTTCCTTCAGGGTTGACTTTCACATCTGTGACGAAAATAATTTCGCCGATTTCGGAAGTTATTTTTTCAAAATATTGCCGATTGCAGCCTTGCAACCACACAAAGCCATTTGTTTCAATTTCACTTATGATTTCTGGGGCAGGTTTCATCTTTTGGCTTTTACTTTAATGGTTTCAGTTGTCACAATACCCGCCGTCAAACCACTAATCAAAAAGTCAACAAAATTGAACCTTGTAATAACTTGGCAATCGCCGCTTCCTGGGGTGTTCACACTGTTCCTGCCGATTGGCAAAAGACCCCAAAACAACCACATTTGCTTGCCTTTTGCATAGGTATATTCTGTTCCTTGAATTTCTCTGTATCCACCTACGTTTGTCTTCGTGGTCATACAAGAAGAAGCGAATAATGCTACGCTAAACACTATAGCCAAGCGCAGGATTTGGTTTTGAATGATTCTCATTTTTCTAAGTTTTTTGAATGATTTTTAATAAAATTTGAATTCAAAAAACCAAAGCAAAAATCAAACCACCTAAACCTCCACCCCCGCCATTTCCCTCACCTTCCCACTTACCAAATCCCCCATCTCCGAGCACCGCACCGTCTTCTCCGCCTGCAAATCCGAAGTCCCATACCCCGCTTCCAGCACCGATTTCACCGCCTCCCGAACCGAGTTCGCTTCTTCGCCGAGGCCGAGGTGGTCGAGGAGCATGGCGGCGCTGATGATGGCAGCCAAGGGATTGGCGATGTCTTTGCCAGCGGCCTGTGGGTAGCTGCCGTGTATCGGCTCGAAGAGCGCCACTTTTGAGCCGACCGAGGCCGATGGCAACATGCCGAGCGAGCCTGCCAGCACACTGGCCTCGTCGCTGAGGATGTCGCCGAACATGTTCTCCGTCAGCACCACGTCGAAGCTGGTGGGGAACTGGATGATTTGCATGGCGGCATTGTCCACGTACATCCAGTCGAGCTGCACATCGGGGTACTCGGCGGCACCAAGGTCGAAGACGATTTTGCGCCAGAAACGGCTGGTTTCCAGTACGTTGGCCTTGTCCACGAGGGTCAGCTTGTTGCGGCGCAAACGGGCGTACTCGAAGGCCAGCCGGGCGATGCGCTCGACTTCTATTTTGGTGTAAACACAGTTGTCAAAGGCGCTGTCCTCGGTCTTACCTTTTTCCCCAAAATAGATGCCGCCCGTAAGTTCCCGGAAGATGACGAAGTCCACGCCCCGCACTTTTTCCTCCCGCAACGGCGAGAGGTGCAGCAGGTTCGGATAGACCGTCACCGGGCGGATATTGGCAAACAGGCCAAGGCTTTTGCGCAAGCGCAGGAGGCCCTGCTCAGGGCGCACCTTGGCTGTTGGGTCGTTGTCGAACCGGGGGTGGCCGATGGCACCGAATAGGATGGCGTCGGCGGCCATGCAGGTGTCCAGGGTCGCCTGCGGCAATGGGTCGCCGTGCTTGTCAATGGCGATGGCACCCATGTCGGCGAAGTGGCAATCGAAGCGATGGCCGAAGGTCGTTTCGACGGTTCGGAGCACTTTCAGCGCTTGGTCGGTGACTTCTGGGCCGATGCCGTCGCCGGGTAAAACTGCTAGTTTGAAATTCATGTCTTTTTGCATCCTCTGTGTCCCTCTGTGTCTTTGTGCCTCCGTGTTTTTCTTTTCAACACGGAGGCAGCACCAAAGGGACACAGAGCTTTTAGATTAAAACTTCTTTCTTTTCTCCTTCACGCACCCGCTCGAACTCCTCAATTTCATCTTTCAAGCTCAAAAGGAAATCAATATCATCATACCCATTTATCATACAAACCTTCCTAAACGGGTCAATGTCAAACTGTTCCTCCCGTTCCGTGCCAGCGATGGCGATGGTCTGGTGCTCCAGGCTCACGATGAACTTGGTCTGCGGGTCAGCTTCGATGGCCGTGAACATTTCATGCAAAAACGCTGGCGATACCTGCACGGGCAACAGGCCATTGTTCAAGGCATTTCCCCGAAAAATATCGGCAAAAAAGCTGCTGACCACGACCTTGAAGCCGTAGTCTGTGAGCGACCAAGCGGCGTGCTCCCGGCTGCTGCCGCAACCGAAGTTCTTGCCCGCCACGAGGATTTTACCGCTGTATGTCGGGTTGTTCAGCACAAAATCGGCCTTGGGGCTGCCGTCGGCGTTGTAGCGCCAATCGCAGAACAGGTTTTTGCCAAAGCCCTCCCTCGTTGTCGCCTTCAGGAAGCGGGCGGGGATGATTTGGTCGGTGTCCACGTCCTCCATGGGGAGGGGGACAGCGGTGGAGATTATGTGGGTGAATTTTTCCATTTGCTTATTTTCATTACCAAATTCAAGGCAAAACTCAATTGGTATAACCGTTTTTGCCTTCAAGGTACTGCTCAAAATCAAAGCGTCCTTTATTTACATCTTGAACAAATTGCTTAAAGGAATCGCTAATTTTCTCAATCTTAAAAGGGTCGTGCAATAGCCCATATACTGTTCCTTTTTCGTCAATGCCGATGTAATTACCATCCCCAAGGTCTTTGATTTGAAAATAATGCATTCCATCTACTTCAATCTCACCCAAACTCAGCAAATCCAATTTTTCAGAAGAAAGCCCCTGGGTGAGCCTCTCAATTTCCAAACTGCCCGGCATTCGTTCCTTTGTCAAATTGGATAATCCAACTTGAAAATTGTCGAACCCTGCTACGTCTTTACCAAATTCAAACCCAATCCAAAGCCCATTGTAAACTGAGATAGCCATTGGGAAAATTTGACCTTTTTGAACGATATCGATGTTTTTCAGCACAAACGATTTACCAATTGTTTCCATGCTTTTATCATAGCTACCGCCAGCGAAGCTGATTGCGGATGACCTTCCAAAGAATGGTTTATGATATAAGCCTTATAAACATTATCTCTAAGACCTTCCGCTAAGAATTGAAATTCTTCAGGCAACTGGCTAAAAACCTGCTCAAAGAAGTCAAACCGTTCGCCCTTCAAGATCCATTTCGTTTTTAAATCCTTACGGCGCTAAATAATCAACGGTGCAAGCAAAGTAGCACTGATATCAATTCATCAGGCTCGAACATCCACAATCCTCCCCGCCATCGCGCCGCCGCCGCCGTCAGGGGGCTGGCCAAAATGGTCCTCGCACCCGGCCCTTGCCGTCCCTCAAAATTACGGTTGCTGGTGCTCACGCTATACTCCCCCGCAGGCACTTTGTCCTCGTTCATGCCGAGGCAGGCGGAGCAGCCCGGCTCCCGGAACTCGAAACCTGCTGCGATAAAGATTTTGTCCAATCCCTCGGCCTTGGCTTGTGCCTCGACTTGCTTGCTGCCTGGCACAATCATGGCGGTGACATGGGCGGCCTTTTGTTTGCCCTGCACGAATTTCGCCGCAAGGCGCAAGGTCCTCGATGCGGCTGTTGGTGCAGGACCCGATGAATACATGGTGAATGGACTTGCCCAGCAGGTTTTCGCCAGCGGTGAAGCCCATATAGCCAAGCGATTTTTCAAATGACGCCAAGCTGTCGCCGGGCGTGGGTGCGGTCGGGATAGCCTCGTCCACGGGCACGCCCATGCCGGGGTTGGTGCCGTAGGTAATCATCGGGGCGATGTCCTCCGCCCGGTAGTGGTATTCCTTGTCGAAAACGGCATCGGGGTCGCTGTAGAGTTCCCGCCAGTATGCGAGGCTGCGGCCTCAAGCCGTGCCCTGCGGGGCAAACTCCCGGCCTTGGACGTAGTCGAACGTGGTCTGGTCGGGGGCGATGAGGCCGCCGCGGGCACCCATCTCTATGCTCATGTTGCAGATGGTCATGCGGCCCTCCATCGCTCAGGGAGCGGATGGCGCTGCCGGCGTACTCGACGAAATAGCCCGTGCCGCCGCCCACGCTGAGTTTGGATATGATGTAGAGGATGATGTCCTTGGAAACGACGCCCTCGGCCAGCTCGCCGTCCACCGTGATGCGCATGCGCTTGGGGCGCTTGAGCAGCAGGCATTGCGAAGCCAAAACCTGCTCCACTTGGCTGGTGCCGATGCCGAAGGCGATGGTGCCGAACGCCCCGTGGGTGCTCGTATGGCTGTCGCCGCAGACGATGGTCATGCCCGGCTGCGTGATGCCCAGTTCCGGCCCGATGACGTGGACGATGCCCTGCCAGCGGTGGCCGAGGCCGTAGAGGTCAACGCCGAACTCGTTGCAGTTTTCCGTGAGCTTTTCCACCTGAAAACGACCCAGCGGGTCGGCGATGGGCAGGTGCTGGTTCAGCGTCGGCACGTTGTGGTCGGCGGTGGCAACGGTGTTTTTCGTGCGAAAAACGGGGATGTTGCGCTGGCGCAAACCATCGAACGCCTGCGGGCTGGTCACTTCGTGGATGAAGTGCCGGTCAATGTAGAGGACATCCTGCCCGCCCTCGACGGGCTTGACGATGTGGGAGTCCCAGATTTTATCGAAGAGTGTTTTTGCCATTTTTGGTTGATAAAAAGTTGATTTGGTTGATAAGGGTTGATGGTGGCTGGTTTTGCGAATGAGGTGACATCTTTTTGCCCGCTCCACATTTCAATTTCCATTGGTCTTTTAAGGGCAAAAAGGTGTCATCTCATGGGTGCCTTTCCGAGATATTTGAGATGACACCTTTTCGCCTGCCAACGTCTGGTAAAAATCAAGATTAGTAGCTGGCGAAAAGATGTCACCTCAAATAGCTACCGCTTCCCGCACCGGACCCAAAATACCCATCAGATCCTCGTCCCCCACCTCCTTTTTGCTGTCCGCAACTTGCAAGAAAGTCACATAAACAGTATCCAATTCATCCTTCGTCAAATTGACGCCGAGGCACTTCGCACGGTAGGCCAAGGCTGCCCGACCGCTGCGGGCCGTGAGCACGATTTTCGAGTGGTCAACGCCAACTTCGAGCGGGTCGATGATTTCGTAGGTCTCCCGTTTTTTGATGACGCCGTCCTGGTGGATGCCGCTGCTGTGGGCAAAGGCGTTCGCCCCGACGATGGCCTTGTTCGGCTGCACCACGACGCCCATTTTCTCCGAAACCAATTGGCTAATGGGGTTCAGCAGGCGGGTGTTGATGCCCGTGGTATAGCCGAGGTCGGGGTGCTGGCGCAATATCATGACGACCTCCTCCAGTGAGGTGTTGCCCGCCCGCTCGCCGATGCCGTTGATAGTGCATTCGACCTGTCGGGCACCACCGATGACGCCGCTGATGGAATTGGCCGTGGCCAAACCGAGGTCGTTGTGGCAGTGCGTGGCGAGGATGGCCTTCTCGATGCCCCGCACGTTTTCGTAGAGGTACTTGATTTTTTCGCCGTACTGTTCCGGCAGGCAGTAGCCCGTCGTGTCGGGGATGTTGAGCACGGTAGCCCCGGCCTTGATGGCGGCTTCGAGCACCCGTGCAAGGAACTCGTTATCAGCACGGCCAGCGTCCTCGGCGTAGAATTCCACGTCCTCGACAAACGACTTGGCGTATTTCACCGCAGCGGCGGCACGGTAGAGGATGTCCTCTGGCGTGGTTTGCAGCTTGTAACGGATGTGCATTTCAGACACGCCGATGCCCGTGTGGATGCGGGGCCGTACGGCACCTTCCAGCGACTCGGCGGCAGTCTTGATGTCCTTTTCGATGGCTCGGCTCAGGCCGCAGACCGTCGGGCGGCGCACGGCATTGGCCACGAGGCGCACAGCCTCAAAATCGCCGGGGCTGCTGATGGGGAAGCCCGCCTCGATGACGTCCACGCCCAGTTCTTCGAGCGCACGGGCAATTTCGATTTTCTGGGCCGTGTTCAGCTTGCAGCCGGGCACTTGCTCGCCGTCGCGGAGCGTGGTGTCGAATATTTGGATTTGGTTTGTCATTGCTTGATTGTTGGATTGCTTAATTGTTAGGGTTGCGGTGCTTTCAACAATCAAGCAATCCAACAATCCCAACAATTCTCATCTTTGAGCTTTCAAAAGTAGCCCTACCCTACCCTGCTGGGAAATCAAGTTTTTGGCGTTCTCCTATTTTAAACTTGCTTGTATTTTGACTTATTTAACTGATATTCAAATACTTAGCAGTGTTTTTTCTACGATGACAAACACGCGAGGAGGATGGTCACACGGATTGGGCGGATTAGGCGGGTGAAAACGGATTTTTTACTTAGCTAATCCGTATAAATCAGTCTAATCCGCCCAATCCGTGTAACCATCCTCCTCGCGGGAAATCAACCTCATAACAACTTTTATCAACCCGGAAAAAGTGGCCAAACAGCGCACCGACGACCTCATCCAACTCATCCGCACCCTGACGCAGGGCGAAAAGCGGCAGTTCCGGCTGTTTGCGAAGCGCAACTCGTCGTCGGACGACCTGCTGTTCTTGCAGTTGTTTGATGTTTGGACAAAAAGGGCGAATACGACGAAACGGCCATTTTGAAGAAAATCCCTTCGGTAAAAAAAGAGCAACTGCCCAACCTCAAGGCGCACCTATACGGCCAGTTGCTGACCAGCCTTAGGCTATTGGGGCGCAGTCGAAATGAGGACATTCTGCTTCGTGAAAACATTGACTATGCCCACGTGCTGTACGACAAAGGGTCTTTACCGGCAGGCGCTCGATTTGCTCGCAAAAACCAAAGAACGTGCGCTGGCAGGGCAGTTCAAGTCACTGGCTTTAGAAATACTCGAATTCGAGAAACTCATTGAGGGTCAATACATTACGAGGAGCATTGAGGGGCGGGCGCAGGAACTGGCAGAGCAGACGCTGGCCATCAGCCGGGCATTGTCGCAGACGCACGAGTTTCCAATTTGGCGCTCCAGCTATACGGCCTCTACCTGAAAATCGGCTTCGTGCGCAACGAGCAGGATTATCGCTACGTGCGGGAGTTCTTCAACGCCCGTTTGCCGCAGGCAAGGTTCGAGGAACTGGATTTCACGGGCAAGGTCTATTTCTGCCAAGCGCAGGTGTGGCTCTACCATATCTGCCAGGAGTTTGCGCCTTGCTACCGCCACGCCCAGCGCTGGGTGGACTTGTTTTCGGAAAACCCGGCCATGCGTTCGCTGCACCCCGTTTTTTACCTGAAAGGGCTGCACAACTTGCTTTCCACGCTGTTTAACAGCCTTCACGACGAGCGGTTTTTTGCGGCGCTGCCGCAATTGGAGCACTACCCACAGCAAGTGGATTTCAGCCAAAACCGCAACGTGGAGGGGCTGTTCCAACTCTACTCCCATATCCACCGCATCAACGCCATTTACCTCAGCGGCGACTACTCGGAGGGCGTGAAGTACATCCCCGAATTGGTCGAACTCCTCGACTCGAACCCCTACAACTGGGACGCCAACCGCATCCTCGTTTTCCAGTACCGCATCGCCTGCCTCTATTTCGGCAACGGCGATTTTGGCCATGCGATTGATTTTTTGAACAAAATCATCAACCAAAAAACGATTGACTACCGGGCTGATATTCAGTGCTTTGCGAGAATTTTGAACCTCATTGCCCATTTTGAATTGGGCAACACGGATTTGGTGGAGTACCAAGTGAAATCCGTTTACCGCTTCCTGTTGCACGTCGAGGACTTACAGGAAGTGCAACGCGAGATTTTCCAGTTCCTTCGGAAAATGCCGAACACCCGCCCCAACGCCCTTGCCCACGAGTTCCGGCAGTTGCACGAGCGGCTTTTGCCTTTGCAAAACGACCCCTACGAACGGCGGCCCTTCCTCTATTTGGACATTATCTCTTGGTTGGAATCAAAGCTGACGGGCCAACCCGTGAAGGAAATTATCCAACAAAAAAGCAAAAACAGGCAGAAGCGTTAGATAGCTGACTATTCTGCCCAAGGGTTCGTTGGTTCTTAAACTTTCTTATAGCTTAGCGCGGAACAGTAGGTCTGAGGTGTCACCTCAAGAGGGCAGTTTCCATTTTAAGCAATAAAAACAGCATGGCAGGCCCTTTTGAGGCAACGCCTCAGACCCGGCAACCAAGGCCCATTGTATGAGACGCATCCTTGCCCTGATTTTTCTATTCTCAGCTTTCGCATCCTGTACCAAGGATTTCGAGGAAATGAACCGCAACCCGTTTTCCCCCACCCAGACGGACATCGGGCCGCTGTTCAACACGGTGGTGGAGTCGCTGCGGCTCGGCTGGAACGAGCAGTTTTACCTCCACAACGAAACCCTCTACGGCATCACGCAGCAGGCCGCCAAGACGGGCGTCGGCTTCGACAATATCACCATCGGAACGGAGGAGGCATGGGCGAGCTATTACAAGGCGTTGGCCCATATCCGGGAAATCGAGCGGCGATTGGATGAAATGGACACCGAGCCAGAAGCCCTCAACAATGTGCGGGCGCAGCTCAAGGTTTTGCTGGCCTACAAGACCTTCCGCCTGACCGACCTCTTCGGCGACATTCCCTTCACGGACGCAGGGCGGGGCTTCGAGAGCCTTGATTTTGCCCGGCCAAAATTCGATGACCAAGAAAGCATCTACAAGTTCCTTCTAGGAGAGTTGAAATGGGTGGAGGACAATATCAACACCATTCCGAACCCTACCACGCCGAATGGCACGGCTTATGTTTCCTTTGGAAATTTCGATACATTCCTGGGTGGCGACATGGTACGCTGGCGCAAATTCGCCAACTCGCTGCGCCTCCGCCACGCCATACGCATGGTGGAGAAAGACCCCGATTTTGCCACGCCCATTTTGAAGGACATCATCGAAAACAACCTGCCCGTGATAAAGCCGGGCGAGGAGGTCATCATGCGGCCGGGGCAGCAAAGCTGGGTGAACGAAGGCGTGAACTGGTCGTTTGCGGAGCACAACAAACTGCGCATGGGCAGCAACGTCTGGCACCAGCTTTCGGAGAACGACAACAAGGACGGCAGCGGCATCTTCGACCCACGGGCACGGATTTTCTTTGAAACGAACAACGCCAAGGAATGGGCGCCCTACCCGCAACTCCCCGACGCCAGCACTCCCGCCGAGGGCGGCATCCCCTACGAACTTCACCGAGATTTCAACTTCGACATCAAAGGCTCGGCCTGCCTTTACTCGCCGTTCAACTACTACCTCATCCGCGACACCAGTTTCGTCCCGGAAATCATAATGACGGGAGCAGAAGTGCATTTCATCAAGGCGGAGGCCTACCTGCGGGGGCTGGGCGTTGCCGCAAATATTGCGGAAGCAGAAAACAACGGCAACGATGGTCTCGTGGCGTCCCTCAAGTTTTGGCAGGGCCTCGTCGTAGGGTCTCCCATTTGGGCCAACAAACCACCCATCCTCACCGACGGCCAAATATTTCAGGCAGCAGCGCACCCGCGCCTCAGCTTTTTCAACAGCACCGACAAGCTACAACACCTCTACAACCAGCAATGGCTCGATGCCTTCCGACAACCCTGGGAAGCCTACGCGCTTTGGCGGCGCACCGGGGCCACCCCACGGGAGGGCAACCCGCCCGCCTACTACCGCTTCTCCTACCCACCTTCCGAGGCCACCAACAACCCCGTAAACTGGGCCGAACAAGTGGCCAAAATGGGAGAGGACTCGCCAGCCGTGAAGGTCTGGTGGATGAAATGAGATTTTGGGTTGATGGGGTGGGGGGGGGCGTTGTTGCCCCCCAAAACCACCAAAGAGCGGTTGGACAGGGTTGCCAGGAAAACCGTCGCCCCCAAAAAAAAAAAAAACAAAAACCCCATTCGGGGGCCCGGGCCGGAAACGAACCCCTCCGCACCGGGGCGCCCCAACCCAGGAAAAAGCCCGCGGCCCCGGGCAGCCCACAAAGGGAAAAAAACAAAGGGACACCCCCCCGGGGGGACGGCGGGGGGGGCGGCCGCCGGGAACCCCCCCAGCAACCCCCGCGACCCCCGGGGCGGCCCCCCCCCCCCCCGGGGGGCCCGGGGGGCGCCGGCGCCCCCCCCGCCCCGCGGCGCGGGACGGGGGGCGGGGACGGGAAAGAGGGGGGGGGCGGCCCCGCCCCCCCCCCAGCGCCGCCCCCCCCCGCCCCCCCCCGCGCCGCCCCCCCCCCCCGGCCGGGCCACCCCCCCCGGGGGCCCGCCCCCCCCGCGCCGCCCCCACAAGGGGGGCGGGGGCCGGCACCCCCCAAGGCAGGCCCCCGGGCAAGCGGGGAGGGGGAAGGAAAGCGCCCGGGCGCGGCCCAACCCGGGGGGGCCCGGGGGCCCGGCCGCCCCCGCGCCGCCCCGGGGGCCCGGGGAGGGGGGGGGGCGCCCCGGGCCCAGGGGAGCCCCGCCCCCCCGGGGCCGCCCCCCCCCCCCCACCCCCACCCCCGCCGCCCGCCCCCCCCCCGGCCCCGCAGGCCACCCCGGCGGCCCCCCCCGGCCCACCCCGCCCCCCCCGCGCCGCCCCCAGCCCCCCAGGGGGGCGCCGGGCCCGGGGGGGGCGGCCGGGGGGGGGGGGGGGCCAGGCCGGCGGGCGGGGGGCCGGCCGAAAAGGGAAGGCGGCCGGAGGCCCCCCCCGCGGCCCCGCCCCCCCCGGGGACCCCCCCCGGCCCGGGCCGGGCGGGGGGCCCCCCCGAACCGCGCCGGCACCGGGAAGGGGCGGGGGCCTCGCCGGGGCCCGCCCCCCGCCCCCCCCCGCCCCCGCCGGGGGCCCCCGGGACCCGCCCCACTACCCCGTCCGGGGGGGCCCGCCGAGCGCCCCCCCCCCCCCCCCCCCAAACCGCAAAACAAACGGGGCCGAACGGCGGGAAACACCCAAGGCGCCCAAAAAACCCCGCCACCCCACACCAACACCCCCGCCCGCGCCCCCCCCCCCCCGGGCGCACCCCCCCCAAAAAACCCCCCACCCGGCCCCCGGCGCGCCCGACGAAAAAAAAGGACCCCCCCCCCCCCCCCCCCCCCCCCCCGGAAGGGGGGGAAACCCCCCGCCCCCCCCCCCCCCCCCCGCCCCCCCCACCCCGGGACGACCCGGGCCAAGGGGGGGGGCCCCCCCCCCAAACGCCACCAAACCCCCGGGTGCGAAGAAAACCGGGGCTTTTGGGATAGGGTTGATGAGGTTGATAAGGGGGTTGATTTACCTCATAACTTGAACCCAACGCAGCCCCTTATCAACCTTCATAAACCGTTATCAACTGTTATCAACTAAAAGAACATCGCATGAAAAAAACAGCTTTACACCTTTGCTTTTTGCTTGCCGCAATTTGGGCGAATGCCCAGACGAACCAGTACCTCCACTTCGACAAAGTGGACGACTACGTGGAAGTGCCAAATGCTTCCTCGCTCATTGCCAACTCCAACCAGATAAGCATGGCGGGCTGGTTTTACCACGATGAACTGAGTTATGGACAGGGCCTGATGAGCTTCCGGGGCGGCGGCTCTGGCACGGGCGAGATGTACCTCATCCAGTTGAACAACGGCACGATGGAATGCCGCCTTATCACCACGGCAGGCTTCCACGAGGTCGTTGCGCCGCAATTCACCATCGCGCCGCAGACCTGGCAGCATATCGCTTGGGTCTATGACGGCAGCATGGTGCGGCTCTTCCTCAATGGCACCCAAATCGGCTCCAAAGAAGCCTCCAGGCACCATCACGAGCACCAACCGACCATTTACCATCGGCAAATGCGTGCTTGGGCGGCTTCAATTTCGTCTTCGGGGGCCGGGCCGACGAGGTTTCGCTTTGGAACAAAGCCCTCACTGCCCAAGAGATTCAGGGCATGATGGCCAATGAACTCAACGGCGACGAGGCCGGGCTGCAACTGTACTACAAGTTCAACCAAGGCGTGCCGGACGGCGACAATACTTCCATCAGCAAGCTGAATGGACGACAAAGGGGACGATTGACGGCAACCTGCTCAATTTCAGTCTAACAGGCAGCACCTCCAACTTCGGCGGTACGCTTGACGTTAGCTTTCAGGCCATCACTTTCCCGCAAATTCCGAACAAATTGGTTAGCGACCCACCGTTCCAACTCAATGCAACGGCCAGCCTGGCCTGCCAGTTAGCTACGAAATCCTTTCTGGCCCGGCTACTTTGAGCGGCAACACTGTGACCCTGACAGGACAAGTCGGCACCGTGACCGTCAAGGCTAGCCAGCCCGGCAATGGCACCTTCGACCCAGCCGACGATGCCATCAACAGCTTTGAGGTGCTGGACCCGAACACCTTTGTGCCCAGCATTGACGCCCGCAACCCGCTGGCAGGCGACGTGTTCATGCCAAACCTCGGCCCGCTGCAATTGGCGGCCATTTCCGACATCGGCTTCCCCGAACTGTTCTCCGTTACCGACCTGAAATTCGAGGTGAACGGCGATGTGATACCTGCCAAGAACTGGAACAACAAGCACTACACAGCATGGTGGACGCCGCCTTCCTACGGCAATTTTGCCCTCAAAATCACCGCCACCAATAATTTTGGTGCTGCTGCAACAAAAACCGTCAACATCAACATCACCGAACAAGCCGAGGACATGAGCGTGGCCGCTTTCGCTGACGTTTGGGCAGACATCAACCACGGCCAAGTGGAGGTGGAGGCGGAATTGCCGAGCTATGTAGGCGCATTTAACGAAATTTCCGCCGGCCTCGCCATTGACTGCCCACCGGGTGGCTGCGATCCCTGGGACCGCATTTCGAGCATTGATGTAAAGGGCATAACGGCAAATGGTACGAGATCATCCGCTACATCACACCCTACGGTGTGGCCTGCTCGCACCAAATGGACGCCACCGATTTCATGTCCCTCTTGCAGGGCAAAGTGACCTTCCGGGTGAACCTCGGCACGCTCGGCAACGGCTTCCTTTACTCCCTGCTGCTCGACTACACGGCTGGCCAGCCAGCGCACCCATACAGCAATGTTACCGAGGTTTGGCACGAGACCTACGACTTCGGGAATCCCGCCAACCTACAGCCCGTGCCGGAGGTGAGCATCCCCATTGCCGCAGGCACCAAAGCCGCCAAGCTGAAATTGGTGTCAACGGGCCACGGCTGGGGCGACAACAACACGGGCAATGCCGCCGAATTTCACGAAGACACCCACCACATCTGGGTGAACGGCCAACAGACCTTTGAGCAGTACAATTACCAAGCCTGCAACCCGAATCCCGATGGCTGCTCGCCGCAGAACGGCACCTTGGTATTTCCAAGGGCAGGCTGGTGTCCTGGCGCAATTGCCCAGTGGTTCGACTACGACATGACGCCGTACGCTACACAAAGCAGCGTATCCATGAAATACGTCTTCAACGAGGACTATGTTGACCTCTGCCATGCCAATCACCCCGATTGCGTCAGCGGCGTCACCTGCCCCGACTGCAACGACGGCTTCAACCCGCACCTCATCGTGGCCTGCTATCTCATCAGCTCTGGCGATGCGCCGCTCGGCGAGGGCAGCGTAGGAGTCGGTGAAATGGCGATGCTGGATTTTAGCGTGTTCCCGAACCCAACATCCGGCCTTGTGAACATTGGCTTTGGTGCTGCCGCAACGGACGTACAGCTCCGCCTAACGAACAGTATGGGTCAAACGGTGCTGGCGCAAAGAATGGAGGGAAGCACGGCCAAAGCCAGCTTGCAGGTCGGCCATTTACCCAAGGGGATTTACCTGCTTGAGGTAAAAACGGCAGACGGCATGGGGACGCAGAAATTGGTGGTGGAGTAAGATTTCTATTTGGGTCGCCTGCGGCGACCCAAATAGAATAATATGATTTTTTCAGCGGCCTTGGCCGCTGAAAAAATCACTTCTTAAATTGGGAAACAGCATAAAACACAGGTCAAGCGATGAACCTCAACAAGTTAGCAGCCCTTATTTTCACGCTATTCTTTGCGGGCAACCTCTTTGCACAGCGCCAAATTTCCGGCACGGTGACGGACGCCGCAACCAGTGAGCCGATGATTGGTGTGACCGTCTTTTTGAAGTCGTCACCCGGTATCGGTACTACCACCGAGTTGGACGGCAGCTTCCAACTCTCTTTGCCTGTTGGTGCTGATAACGTGCTGGTTTTCAGCTTTGTAGGCTATAAAGAGCAGGAGGTTGCCGTAGGCACGAGCAGCAAGTTTGATGTGGCGTTGGAAGCTGATGCCCAGCAATTGGGCGAGGTAGTGGTGACGGCGCTCGGCATCAAGCGGCAGAAACGGGAACTGGGCTACTCCACCGAATCGGTCAGCGGCAACGACGTGGTGCTGGCCACGGCGCCAAACCTTGTAAGTTCATTGAGCGGCAAATCGGCTGGGGTACAAGTCACATCACCAAACGGCGTGGAAGGCGGCACGACGCGCATCATCATCCGAGGCAACAACAATATCAGTTCCAACAACGAGCCGCTCGTGGTGGTGGACGGCGTGCCCATTGAGAATGCACCCGGCATGACCGACGTTGGGCGCGGCGTTGACTGGGGCTCGGCCATCAATAACATCAACCCAAACGACATTGAGGACATAAACATCCTGAAAGGGCCAACCGCATCCGCACTTTACGGTTCACGCGGCGCCAACGGCGTGGTGCTCATCACCACCAAGCGCGGCCGGCAACAACCGGGCATTGGCATCAACTATGTGATGACGCACAAGGTCATCCAGCCCTTCCGCTATCGCGATGTGCAGAACACTTTTGGGGCGGGCGGCCCCATCAGCCTGAACGAACCGACCCTGCCCAAAACGCGGATGGCGTTTATATCTACCCAACCGAAGAACATGCCGTGGACGGGCCTTATGGGAAAGCTACCACGGAGCTTTTTGGCTATTACTCAACTGGCGTGTCGTGGGGGCCTCGCATGGAAGGGCAGCAGGTGCGCTGGTGGGACGGCGTCATGCGCAGTTTCGACCCGCAGCCGGACAACCTCAAGCTGTTTTTCAACGAAGGAAACACCACGACGCACAACCTCTCGTTTTCGGGCGGCAGCAAGGCGGGAACCATGCGCGTGTCGCTCACCCGCACCGACCACGATGCCATCGTGCCGAATAGCAAATTCAACCAAACGACCGTGAACATCGGCTCCCGGCTGGATATTTCGCAGAAATTGCATGCCGATATTTCCCTCTCCTACATCAATTACAATCGGCTGAACAGCCCCACCCTCGGCGACGACAACAACGGCAGCTTCGGCAAGGGCATCCTTTATTCCTGGCCGCGCAGCTACAAGGGGATTGAAAAGGAAATCAACATATTGCCGGACGGCACCCGAAACGATTACGGTGGCAATTACCCCTATACTTTTGCCCCGCCACATCTTTGGTGGAACACCTACAAAAACAACACGGAACTCCGGCGCAACAAGCTCATCGGGGCGCTAGGCCTGACCTACGACGTGACGGAGTGGCTGAACCTGACGGGCAGAATCGGCACCGACTTCAACCTTGACCAGTTCGAGACCCGAAACCAGCCCACGGACAGACTCGGTGTGCTGAACGGCTTCTATTCCAATGAGTTGGGGAAGGACGTGGTGCTGAACAACGAATTCCTTGTGACGGCTCATAAGGACAAAATCCGAGGCTCCAACTTCGATGTCCGCCTCTCGGTGGGCGGCACCCGCTGGCAGCGAGAGCGCTATGGCTTGCGGGGCAACAGTGGGCGTTGGGTAAACCCTTGGCTGTTCAATTTCAACAATTACGACAATATTCAAACAGGCCCGACATTAGGGGAATTCCGCTTTGAGAAGGCCATAAATTCGCTGTACAGCTTTCTGAACCTCGGTTACCGCAACTATTTGTTCCTCGAAGTGACGGGCCGCAACGACTGGACCTCGTCCTTGCCCAAGGGCAGCAATTCCTATTTTTACCCGTCCGCATCGTTGAGTTTCATTGCCACTGAAGCTTTTGATTTGAGCAAAATCAAGTGGCTGAGTTTCCTCAAACTACGAGGCGCTTACGCACAAACGGCGACCGATACCGACCCGTATCAAGTGGATTTTGTTTATTCGACGGGCACCTTTGGTGGAAGCCAAACGGCCAGCTTGCCAACCACCATTCCGCCAATCGGCCTTAAGCCTCAGCAGGCTAACTCCTATGAAATGGGCGCCACCATCGGCCTTTTCAACGACCGGGTGAACCTTGACATGACCTACTATCATATCCGCTCGTTTGACCAAATATTGAATTCGCCCCTACCCGCCTCGTCGGGTGCCGACCAAATCCGCATCAATACGGGCCAGTTGGAAAACAAAGGCATTGAGGCCATCATGAACGTGACGCTGCTAGAGCGCAAGGGCTTTTTCTGGCAAACGGGCTTCAACTTTGCCCGCAACCGCAACTACGTGGTGAGCCTAGGCGATGGTGCCAAAATCCTCGAACTGGCCAATATCTGGGGGCTGAACGGCCCGGCCATCGCCGTGCGGGAAGGCGAACAGTATGGCACCATCGTTGGCTACGATTACGTCCATCACGAGGGCACTGGGAAGCCCATCCTCAACGACGATGGCACGTTGTACCAGATTTCGGAGAGCCGGGTGCCAATAGGCAATGCCTCGCCGAAGTTCACGGGCGGCTGGACGATGCGCCTCGGCTTCAAGGGCCTGACGCTCAGCACTTTAGTGGATACCAAATGGGGTGGCGATGTCTATGCCGGCTCCTATGTCATCGGCCTACAGACCGGCCAAAGCCCCGAAACACTGAAGGAACGCCTCAATGGCGAAGGCCTGCCCTTCACCGACCCCAGCGGCAAGACCAGCAATATCGGCGTGGTGCTCGACGGCGTCTATGCCGATGGCACACCCAACGACAAGGTAGTGCATTATTATTTCAAATACATCGGCAACACGGGCGGCTGGGGGCGATTCATTACCACGCCGGGCATCCTCGAAAACACTTGGGTGAAAATGCGGGAAGTCGTGTTGGCTTACCAAGTGCCTGAGAAGTTGCGGAGCAAAACCAAGGTTTTCCAAGACCTGACTGTTTCGCTGACAGGTCGCGACCTGTTCTACATCTACACCACCCTACCAGACCGCATCAACCCGGAAGGCTCGAATGGCGCGGGCAATGCACAGGGGCTGGAATGGGCGTCGTTCCCTAGCACGAGGAGCTTTGCAATTGGGGTGAACGCGTCGTTTTAGGTTTTAATTTTTTGATTTTCAAACCGCTGTAGTTGATATAAGATATAAGACATCGGACGTAAGATTTTAGATATGATGGGCAGGGATGACCCTTGAACAATCAAGGATTGGCCTCATGCACCACGAGACCCTTCAATTGCACCTCGTCAATCCAAATCTGAAATCTGAAATCTTACGTCTTATATCTTAAATAAAATACTCACCATACTTACCTACTTACCATCCTTATGCTCTCCTCCATTGCCTGAATCCTTGGCTGGTACTTCTGCATGATTTCGCCGAAAATATTTGGGTGTTGGTCAACGATGGCTTGGCGAACGAGGTCACGAAGCACCTTGTCCTTGCGGTAGTCTTCCAGTTCCAGCGGCTTTTTATTGGACTTTTCCTTTTTCTCCAAAATGACCTTGGCGTAGGGGTTGTCCTTCAGGCTGTCAATGGCGAGTGCTGTCACTTCAGGCTGATCGGTAGTCAGTGCCTTTATTTGGTCGTTGATGCGCTGGGCTGTTTCTTCGCGTAGTGACTCCAACTCACGTTGGAGGGTCTCTACTACCCTACCCTTTTCGTTGGCAGTGGCCTGTCGTTTGATTTCCTCTTCTTTGGGGTCGGTGTAACCATTGCGCAGTGCATTGATGAAGAAGCCGGGAATGCTGGACTTGACTTGATTGCTGGCTTTGGCACGGCGCGTTACGCGGAGCGCGGTATCCAATTGTTCCTCTGAATACTGTGCGAGCAGATCCATGAAAACGGAAGGTGTGACGCCCAGTTTTTGCACCACCTCCTCGTGGAATTTTTCGAAAAGCAGGTCTTTTTTGGTTTTTACAAGCATATCAGGTGCTTCCTGAACTTCCTTCTGTGAGGGAAATGGGATTTCCAGCGTGCGCTCCATACTGGCGCGCATGTGGGGTACTTCGTTGTCGGGCTTGCGATGGAAAAGGAATCGGAGGCTAACCACTTTCTTGCCCTCTTTCAGCTTCTCTACGTCCCTTATTTGAATGTCGGTGTGGTCGTTGATGTCCTTTATGGCGGGTTTTATGACCCATCGGAAAAAGTCAGGGAAGCGTGGGTATTCCTTCGTTATCTCGAACATCCGCTTGATTTCTTCCACATCAATGGTGCGCTCGCCGATGCTTTCGTACTGCTTCAGAAGTTCATAAACCCGGATGGGGTAAGCGCCCAGTTTCACGACGTTCCGTAGGTCGTAGGCCGTAAAATTGCGCTGCAATTGCAGGAAGAAAGGCTTCATTTCCTGCTCAATGGTCACATCAATGTACTCTTGGCTATCGCTGGCCTTGGATTCTTGCCCATCCTTCATGTAGTCAATCTTGCGGAGGATGTGGTACTGTACCTCGCGGGCCGTCCCTTCCTTCTCATAGCTGACGTAGAACGACTTGCTCATGATGCTCTTTGCCGCCTCCCGCAATAGGTGGTAGCTCTGGTTCGATTTGAGGTTGAATGCCTTGATGACATCGCGATACCATACGCGATAGACCTGAAAATCGTCGTCGTCGCGCTTTATTTGCGAAAGGATGCTGAGGAAGAACCGCGTTTCCCAAATATCGAAGCGGTACCGCGATTCGATAAGTTGGTTGGCTTTTTTAATGACAACGATGCCCCCCGATTTGCGCTTTTTCTTTGCCATTGTTTGTATCAGTAAGCTGACTAAATGTGAGGGAATTGGGATAGAACTCGGTAGGGTGAGAAAATTGGGACAAAAAAAAGCCTGCTTAATTTCACATCCCCGCCCAAGCTGCGCCCGCTTTCCCATTTTCCTCACTTCAAGACCCAAATATCTCACTTATTTCCAATTATCTCACCATTTTTCCCAAAAAACTCATACTTGTTCCCAATCTCCTCGCATTATGCCCCAAATCTCTCACCTCATATTCCCATTTTTCTCACCTATTGCCCCAAGTCTCTCACATTTGAGATTGCAAGGCATTGATTGTCAAAGGATTGCAGTGTCGTAAAAAGATAAAACAACGCGTAAAAAAAAAAACACCAACAAAAGCAATTGTCTTTGTTGGTGTTGGTGACATTGGAATAGGAATAAAATGAAAGCGTAGGATTTGAGACGCCCCCAAATCCTACGCCAACCCCAAATCGCGCTCAATGAGCATCTCAACATAGTGCATGATGTCCGAATCCTGTTCAATGGCCTTGATTTTCAGCTTTTTATGGGTCGCTGGGTGAATGTCCACCGAAAGGCGCACTTTTCTCACGGGAGCTTCTTCGGCCTCACGGTTGCGTTTGACAGGCGAAGGTGGAGAGATTTGGGATTGCTTTGCCGGAGCCTCCACTGTCTTCGGGGCTTTTTCAGCCTTTTTCGGCGCATCTTCTTTCGCAACTGGCGGATTGACAACCGCTACCGTCTTTGCGTCGTGAATCTGCTTTACGGCGCTCTCAATGTCATCCACGGAGAACTGTTTAGGTTGAACATCCAGTGTTCGCTTGATATTGAAGGTTTTCTTTGCCATTTATTGCTGCTTTAGTGAGAAATTTGGGAATAGCTGCAATTCCCAAATCCCTCCATGTTCCCAATTTTCTAACCTTTTGATTTTGCGAGTTTCTTGATAGTCTTCTCAATTTCCTTGGTCAAAGCCTCCATTTCAGCCTTGGCGCTCTTGTCCTTTAGTTCTGCGACCCCCAGCCCTTGAACGGTCGCTTCCTTGTAGGCTACCCTTGATGAGACCTTGGTATCGAAGAGTTTTACTCCCATCTCTTTGATTGTTTCGCCTATTTCCCGATCGAGGTTCACCCGGTCATTGTACTTGTTCAGTACCACGCAAAGCTCAACCGTTCCGCCCATCGCCTGCTTGGTAATCTGTGCTTCGGTGTACCTTTTCAGGAAAGTGTCGAGTGCCCAAACGTCTGTTGCACTGGCCAGGATTGGTGTTAAAACCAGGTCGCTCATGATGATGATACGGGTGGTCAGTTCGGTCAGTGCGGGTGTGCCATCAATAATGACGAGGTCGTACTTTTTGCCCAGTTTGTTCAAAATCTGGTCAGAAATCGTGTCGGGATTGATGAGGAATACGGGCACCTCTGGGACACTACTTGCTTCAATAGACGACCTAACGCCCGACCATTTCATAGAGGTTTGTTGCTCCACATCGGTATCAGCCAAGCAAAGGCTGTAGCCTTTTTTTGCGAGCATTACGGCGAGGTTTTGAGCCAAAGTGCTCTTCCCTACCCCACCTTTTAGGTTAGTGACGGAGATTATCATAAGTTGTTGTTGTTTGTTCAAGTAATTGATATACAAGTACTTGTGTTTAAGTACATAAGTACTGTACTTAAATAGTAAGCAAATTTATCGTTTGCTTACTTTTGTTTAAGTATGTAAGTACGGCGCTTAAAATACAGTAAAATGATTTTGCGTTGTTGATGTAAAGATACTTGTGGTAAGTATCTTCACATCAACCGTACTTGCGTATGGTGATGCAAAGTTAGCAATACGTAGCTAAGTGTCAAAATTAAATAAGTAAATAATTTTAAGAGTATGGTGAGTAGATGAGGAAGTAATTATAATACTCTTGTACTTAGGTAAGTATAGTAAGTAAAAGTGTAAGAAGATTATGTAAGTAGATAAGTATGGCTTGTAAGTTTAAAATATTAAGTATATAAGTAAGTACGTATCATGCTTATCTACTTAATTGAGAGATGGACAAAAAGTATCCGCAACAACATGAGTAGCCAGATTTTTTCTTTTGCTTTGCCTTTCGAAAAAATAGGGTAGGGGAGCCTCCCAATTTCCTACACCTTTAATTCCACCTAACATGAAGAACAATGTGCTGAAAGTGCATCCCAAGGACAATATCATCGTCGCCCTGCAGGACTTGCCAGTGGGTATTCAAATAGCTTTGGATGGCAACGCCATCCAATTATTGGAAGCCATCCCGACCAAACACAAGTTTGCAGCGCACGATTTTGCCTATGGCGACGAAATCACCATGTACGGCGTGCGCATCGGGCGTGCAGTGCGTCCCATACCCACTGGCACCCGCATCAGCCGCGATAATGTGACCCATGACTCGGAGGAATACCACGTCGGAGAGCGGAAGACCGACTGGCCAGCGCCCGATGCCTCGAAGTTCGCAAACCGAACCTTCTTGGGCTACCACCGCCCCGATGGCAAGGTCGGTACCCGCAACTATTGGCTCGTCATTCCCCTTGTTTTCTGTGAAAATCGAAATATCGAGGTCATCAGGGAAGCCATGCTGGAGCCACTAGGCTACCTCACAGGGCGCAGTTTTTCGGTTGATGTTGCGAAGCTCGTCCAACTTCATGGCAGTGGGGTAGGGGAGGAGGGGCTTTTGGCTATCGACATCGTTCAGGATATCGCCGAGTTGCAGCGGAACCGCCCGTTTCCCAACGTGGACGGCATCAAATTCCTGACCCACGACGGCGGCTGCGGCGGTACACAGCAAGATTCCCAAGCGCTTTGTCGGCTCTTGGCGGGGTACGTCCTAAATCCAAATGTGGCTGGGGCTACCGTGCTCTCCCTCGGCTGCCAGCATGCCCAGATTGACCTCTTGAAAGAGGCTTTGGATGCATTTGATCCGAACCACGGCAAGCCAGTTTTCTATTTGGAACAGCAAAAGAGCCGCTCTGAGCGCGATTTCATATCGGATGCAGTGCGTCACACCTTTGTCGGCCTGACACGGGCAAACCTGCTGGAAAGGCGTCCTGCGCCCCTGTCGAAAATCGTCGTGGGGCTGGAATGTGGCGGTTCCGACGGTTTCAGTGGCATTTCCGCCAATCCGGCGCTCGGTCACACCTCAGACTTGCTGGCCGTTTTGGGTGGTACGACCATCCTCAGCGAGTTCCCGGAACTGAACGCCGTGGAGCAGAACCTGATTGACCGCTGCACAACGGAAGAGAACGCTCAAAAATTTGCGCAACTGATGCATAGCTACTCGCAACGGGCACAAGAGGCCGGTTCCGGCTTCGACATGAACCCCTCGCCGGGCAATATCCGGGACGGCCTCATCACCGATGCCATGAAATCGGCAGGCGCTGCGAAGAAGGGTGGGAACAGTCCCGTGACCGACGTGCTGGACTATACCGAGCAGGCCACCAAGTCCGGCCTCGCCTTGCTCTGCACCCCTGGCAATGACGTGGAGAGTACCACGGCCGAGGTGGCTAGCGGCGCCAATCTCGTCGTGTTCACCACCGGCCTTGGCACCCCGACTGGGAACCCCATTGCGCCCGTGATTAAAATGAGCACGAACACGGCCTTGGCCCGCCGGATGAGCGACATCATAGACATTGACGCAGGAACCGTCATTTTCGGCGAGGATACCATCGAAACCAAGGGCGAGGAGTTGCTGGAACTGATGATTCGGGTAGCGAGCGGCGAGGCGATGACCCACTCGGAGCGGCTCGGGCAGGATGATTTTATCCCTTGGAAGCGGGGGGTGTCGCTGTAAATAAGCTACCGTTCCGAGTTGCGGGAAATCCCTTTCTTTGCACCTGCCCAACTCGAAACTCGAAACTTAAAACTGGAAACTTCTATGTTTTTGATGGAACAAACCATGCGATGGTACGGCCCCGAAGACCCTGTCACCCTTTGGCACATCCGCCAGGCGGGCTGTACGGGGGTTGTCACGGCGCTGCACCATATAGATTACGGCGACGTCTGGCCTGTCTCGGAAATCGAGAAGCGCAAAAAGCAGATAGAGGCGATTGGTATGACCTGGACGGTAGTGGAGAGCCTGCCCGTACACGAGGACATCAAAAGCAGACGGGCAACTGGAAGGGTTTTATCAAAAACTACAAGGCTAGCATGCGCAACCTAGCCCAATGCGGCTTGAAGATCATCACCTACAACTTCATGCCCGTGCTCGACTGGCTGCGCACCGACACGGCCTTCCCCCTGCTAGATGGCAGCCGCACCCTGCGCTTCGACCGCTTGGCCTTCATCGCGTTCGACTTGTTTTTGTTGAAAAGACCGGGGGCGGAAAAGGATTATCCAGCCGAAGAAATTGCGGCGGCAAAGGCCAAGTTCAATGGCATGACCAACGAGTTCAAGCGGGTTTTGTACGAAAATATGCTGCTGGGCCTGCCCGGCGACGACGAATCTTTTACGGCCTTAGAAGTGCTGGAGGCTTTGGATGGCTACGCCAAGATCGGCCCGAAGGAATTGAAAAAGCACCTCTTCGACTTCCTTCAGGCGGTGGTGCCAGTGGCCGAGGAGGTGGGCCTTAAAATGGCCATCCACCCCGACGACCCGCCGTTTCAGGTACTTGGCCTACCAAGGGTTGTATGCACGGAAAAGGACGTTGAAGAACTGCTGGCTGCTGCCCCGTCGCCAGCCAATGGCCTCTGCTTCTGTACGGGCAGCTACGGCTCCCGACCCGACAACGACGTGGCGGCGATGGTGAAAAAATTTGGCGACCACATCCACTTCCTGCACCTGCGCAATACCAAGCTCGAACCGAATGGCGGCTTCCACGAGGCCGACCACCTCGGCGGTGACACCGACATGCCCGCCGTCGTCAGGGAGGTGCTGGCCATCATGCAGCGCCGAAAACTGAGCATCCCCATGCGCCCCGACCACGGCCACCAGATGCTCGACGACCTCGACAAGAAGACCTACCCCGGCTACTCTGCCATCGGACGACTGCGGGGATTAGCGGAGTTGAGGGGGTTGGAGAAGGGATTGTCATATTCGATGGGGTAGTTTTGTCCGTTTGAATTTGCTGTTGGCCAATAGCAAACTCAAACGGACAACCCTCTAAATACATACATCATGCACATCAAAACCATTTTAACGACGCTGTTTTTCAGCATTCTCTTCTTTACCAGTTGCCAAGAAGGGACCACAGGAGGAAACCCCACTGAACAGCAATCCTCCGGCAAACTGCTCTCAACCGCCGACCTTGTTGGTTATTGGGTCAATGAGGCGTGGTGGGAAAAAGTGAAGGCTACCAAGTCGCCAAAACAGGCTGCGGTGGGTCTTAATGGCATTTCTGGGGCCATCCTCTTGGAAAACGAAGGGGCGGTCATTGCTAACCTCAGCTATAATTGGCACGAAGGAGCGCAGTACGCTGTGCGTACACGGGAGGGCAAGCAGGAGTTTTACGATCCAGCAAATGCTGCCACGGCATTGCTGCCACTCGTTCCATTGGAGAACGGCACTGTCAAGTTTGACGGTCAAGCCATGGTGCGACTTGCCACTGGCTTGGATGGGGCAAAAACAGCGGCAAATGCAGTCTTGGGCGGCGAGTACGACCTGAATGGGAAGAAGGTGGTGTTCAACCCAAACGGTACCGTAGTCGGTTTGGAAGGCTACAACTACTATGACATCAAGTTCGATTATATTGACGACATGGTGGACGCCGACCAGATGACCTTGTCCTTGGATGGCAGCGAACCAGTGGTCTTTGCTTTTCGTTACGAGGGTAGCCATCTCTTCATCTCTGAAATTGAAGATGTCGGCGGAAGTGGGAAGTTTGATTATAGAGTAGGGAAGGTAAAGTGGGACTTAACCAAAAAATAAGCCTTTTACAGCGCAAATAAAAGGAGCGTTCTGCCCGGAATTTGGTCGGCTCTTTGTTGCCCGTGAAAACGAGGTCTTGAAGGCCATCGTTGTTGAAGTCGGCCACGCCACCCCCCCTGCCGTTGAAACCCGCTTGGATTCCCCGTCAAAGATGTTTCACTCGGCCTTCGTACCGTGCATACAGCTCCTCGTTGCTGAACCCATCAATGTTTTGGCTGAAATAAATGGGCAGCTTAATGCCCGCCTTGGCGGCGATTTTCATGCCCTCGGAAGCGATGAGGTTGACGAGGAAAACGCCCGAAATCGTGGAAACGGCTCCGGTCAGGTTTCCATCAATATGCAGGATGCCGTCGCCACTGGGCACCCGGTTGTCGAGCACGAGGTCGGAGAAGTCAAACAACTTTTTGCCGCTGTGGTGCCGGGAAGGGTAGCGATTCGATTGCTCCAGAGAGGTGATGGCGATGACTTTTAGGCCGTGTTGCTTCGCAATTTGCGCCATTTCGATGGGCATGGCGTTGCGGCCAGAGTTGGAGATGATGAAAATAATGTCATCCGGGCCGATTTTGTGCTGGTCCCAAATGATTTTCGCCAAGCCTGGCACCCGCTCGATTTCGGCGCTGCGCCGTGCCCCTTCTGCCGTCATCACGATGCTATCGAGCATGGCGTTCACGTTGGCAAGGCCGCCTGCCCGCACGAACAGTTCCAGCCCTATCATGTGAGAGTGCCCCGTACCGAACGTGTGGATGATGCAGTCATGCACGAGGGTCTCGGCGACCCATTCGGCAGCTTGAAGGATAGCTGTTTCTTGGCCTTGTACGAGGTGGTCGAGTTGGGTCTTTATTTTTTCAAAATACTCGAACATGGATGGAATGTTTGTAAAAACGACCGAGCGGCTTAGATAGCCACTCGGTCGTTTTTTATAAAATCAGCGTAAAGGTGTAAGGATTTATTGCCTTTTCTTTGGGTTAGCAGCTTTTTTGAGGGGTTGTTGCTTTTTTTCCGCCTCCAAGGTGGTGATGACGGACTTCACATTTTCGAGCGGGATGTCGCCTATTTCGGCAATCAGCTCAGGGGCGATTCCCTTGCTCCAGGCCCGTTGAATTATGATGAACTCTTTCAGCGCCTTACCTTCAGCTTTGCCTAATGCTTTACCCTCAGCTTTACCCTCAGCCTTTCTCAAGGCAAGTTCGTAATCCCATAACGTATAACCAACCATGGCTTCGCTTTTTAAAGGTGAAAAATTTACAGCCAAATCAACGATTTCATCCGCACTAAGTTCGGTGGTTTTTGTCAAATACAAAAGTATCGTGGCGATGAATTTTTTTCCTTCGTCCAAGACCTCGTACCGTTCTGCATATACAAAGACCTTTCCGATGTTCTGCCGAACATAATCGGAATCGCCGCTGTGCTTGAACATCAGCAGGGTGTTCACAAGGAACAGCGTGTTCAGCCGAAGGATGAACTCGTCCTCGTATTTTGCCAAGTCAACAAGGATGAACTCGAACAAGGGGTTGAAACAGGCCAGTTCATCGTCCATCCCGTGTATGTAAGCCCCCATCGGCCTATGCTGCCACCGTTGCTTCCCGTGATAAAGCAATATAGCAATGACAGGCGTCCGCTTTTTCTTTTGTTTAGATTCCTGCCGCCATTTTTCGCTGATATAATCGAGCAGCTGGAAATGTGGGTCAATTGGCGGTGTGCTCTTGTGCTCCTTGATGATGCTGATTTCCACAGACTCCTCGCCGTATTCGCAGCTAAAAACAAGGTCGGAGTAAAAGCGCTTCAAGTCCGGCTTCACGTAGGACGACGGCTCAAGCCGGAGTGTCTCTAATTTCAGCTTTTGCAGGGGCAGTTCGTCGCCTGCAAAGTTCTTAATGAAACTGGCTGCTACCTCTGTCCTTGAAAAAACTTCTGCAAACAGCAAATCATGGGGCTGGGGGTGTGGTTTTTTCTTCATAGTAATTTTAGTTTGGGTAAATGTACTACAACGAGGGTGCGCCAGAACGGCTGCGCTGCCCCGGTTCTTACAGCTTTATAAAAATCTTCTTCTTGTACAACCAATAAACGGGCAAGAAGATGACCGCCACATACAGCAGCGCATACAGCAGCGAGGCAAATTTGGCCGAAAGGCCAGCTCCAGATAGTCCGTCCACCCAGAGCTTATTCAGGCCGGGGAAATCGCCATAGCCGGAGTAGAACACCGCCGTCAACATCCCCGCCAGCACGTAGGCGGTGATGGAGTTTGCCCCAAATACCAATCCCGGCTTAATCCAACGGGTGCGGCCGTGCAGGTCAATTACGAACATGCTCGCTGCCAAGGCCATGAACGCCAGCCCGGACGTGTGCATCACATAGCTGCTTGTCCAGATATTCTTGTTGATTGGGAAAAACCAACCCCAAATCTCACCTAAGGTGAGCATCACAAAGCCCCAAAAGAAGAGCCAGGTTAGCCGTCGGTAATCATCCTTTACAGTGAGGATGAGCTTGCCCGCCAACATTCCTGTCATACCTGTTACGATGGAAGGGAAGGTGCTCAAGATACCCTCTGGGTCCCAGGTTTTTTGCCATAGCACGCCCGGCAGGGCAATATTGTCCAAGTAGTGCGCCCAGTTCTTTTCTGGCACCGAGAGGTCGGGCGAGCCGATTCCTGGCACTGGCACGTAGGCCATGATGAGCCAATAGGCCACCAGTGTACCAATGCCCGCCCGTAGCCATGTTTTCCAGTCGGAATAAAGGAATAGCAGGGCACAGGGCAGGAACACCACCGAGATACGCTGCAGGACGCCCGTCCAGCGGATGCTGCCAAAGTCGAACTGCGGCCAGAGCCAGAGGAACAGCCCCACAAGGTAAATCTTCAAGGCCCGCCAAGCGGCCTTCTTGGCCAATGCCGCTTTGTCGGCATTGGTGTCAAGCTGTTTCTGGTAGGCCATCACAATGGACACCCCGATGATGAAGATGAAGAACGGGTAGATATAATCCGTCGGTGTGACGCCGTTCCACTCGGCATGGAGTAGCGGCCCATAGACATGCTCCCAAGAGCCGGGGTCGTTCACCACAATCATGGCCATGATGGTGAAGCCACGCAGTGCGTCGAGGGAAATGAGACGGGAAGGAGTGGAGATGGCTGTCATTCTTGTTTTGTTTTGAGTTTGAAAATGCTTCAATTTTTCACCGGCCCCTCCGTCGAGAATCCCGACCGCCCCTTGCTGTTGAAGCAGGCGGCCTTGATGGGCTTGCCCGTGGCGGGGATGGGGCCTTCGTAAACGGGACTGTCCTTCGTCGGTTCGCTGCCGTCGGTGGTGTAGCGGATAGTGAAGCCGGGGTAGGTCGAGTTCATTACTACTTGCCCGTTTTCGATGGCGATGCCCGGCGACGGGATGCGGTAGTGGTAGCCGCCACCCGCCTTGTCGAGGTGCGGGATTTCGTTTTGCACCACGGTGTTCATGAAACGGTTCCAGTCCTCGTTCCTCGCCGATTCGCCCCTTGCCGGCCCACACTGGCTCGCCCTGCCAGGCCCTATGTGCAAAGCCGAGGAGCTTGGGCAGGTAGTAGTATTCCAGCATATCACGCCCCTTGATGGTCTCGCTCCAAAGCTGTGCCTGTATGCCGTAGAGGTTGGCCTTGCCCTTTGGGGTAAGGCGCTCCTTGTTGGCGAAGTCGGCCGGTGTGTACTTGCGGCCCATATTGTCCACGTGGGTGGACTCGAACACGTTGTGGGGCACGAAGGCGAAGGCATCTTCCGTGTCCACGAAGCCCGCCCAGTAGAGGCCCGGCTCACGGGAGTCCTTGTTGTAGGCGAGGTCGAAGTAGAAATTGGTCACGTTGCAGAGGATGACCGGATAGCCCATATTGGCAAGGCGGTAGCCGAGGTCCTCGTTGCCCCAGATATTGTTCCAGATATAGGGATAGACCTCCTTTCCCACAAATTCGGGATTGGGTTTCACCCCGTCGCCGTTGTCGTCGAACTTCAGTACGACCTCTTCCCAAGCGCCCGTTTTCAGCCCTCGGCTGCGCACGATGTCGGCCATTTTTCCGAAGAAATGCCCATGCAGGTTACGGATGTTCTTGATTTCAGGGTGTTGTTTCAGGTATTCCTTGCAAATGGGCGACCCCGTCCAAGCCTTGTTCGGCACCTCGTCGCCGCCCGTATGGAAGAGTTCGAGCGGCACGTTCGCCTCCTTGTACATACCGATGATGTCGTCGAGGGCTGTCTCGAAAAAGCGGTAAACCTGGTCTTGGCAGACACAGGCCGTGTTGTCGAAATAGCCCTGCGCCGAGATATACTTGGAGGTGTCGTCGGGGTCATTTAGGCGGTATTTCTTGGCTTCCTCTTTTTTCCCAGCCTTCATTAGGCGGTGGTAGCGCAACTCCATCGCCCGGATGGCGGCACGGGCATGGCCGGGCAGGTTCACCTCCGGTATCACTTGGATATGGCGCTGGTGGGCGTACTGGACAATTTCGATGAAATCCTTGCGGGTGTAGTAGCCGTTGCCGTGTGATTTGGGGTCGTTGGCGTCGGGGCCGGAGCCATAGCCGGGCTGGAGGCAAAGGCTGTCGCGGTGTTGGTGACCACGGCGGCTACCCACTTCGGTCAGTTCCGGCAGCGACTTGATTTCGAGGCGCCAGCCCTCGTCCTCGGTGACGTAGAGCAGCATCCGGTTCAGCTTGTAGCGGGCCAGCATGTCGAGCATGCGCAAGATGGTTTCCTTGGATTGGAAATTGCGGGCCACGTCAATTTGTAGCCCCCGGTATTCGAAGAAAGGCTCGTCCTTGATGCTGATGGCGGGCACGGTGGCCGGGCCTTTTTCCTCCATGTTTACCAAAGAAAGCAAAGATTGGATGCCGTAAAAAGTACCTGCGGCGCTGCTGCCTTGTATGCTCACCCCCGATTTTGCGTCAACGGTCATGGCGTAGCCTTCCTTGTTTTCGATGCTTGGGGCGGTGATCAAAACGATGTCACCCTTTGCGCTTGTCCCGTTGGGGCCAGCAACCTTGTCCACACTGGCATTTAGGTTGAACTGGCGCTTGAGTTCATCTGCCAAATACTGGCCTTCCGCTGCCAGTTCAGGTACGACGGCGATGCGGCAGTTGTCGGGCAGTTTGAAGTCGCCCTGTCCCCATTTCCATTCCATCGGCGCAGGCACAAAGGGGAAGGTCTCGTTGGGCTGCAGCACCCGCATCCGCTGGTTTTGTTGGTATAAAAATGCGGCATGTGGGTGCGGCTCCACGTCGTCGTTATTGCGGGTGAACTGCTTGGGGTCGGTTAGGGGCAGCCGCTTGTATTGAGCGATGGATGCCGTCAATTCCGAGCCGCCCGATTGCCAGGCGATGTAGGGGCCGAGCGGTCCGTCTGTCAGTTTGATGGCAGCACCCTGCGAGGTGTAGGTGGTGATGGCCGTGTCACCGGGGGCAAGCGTGAAGCCTTCAAGCGGTGACATTTTGTAATAATCGCCGTTGATGTTTTTCACCTCCAGCTTGCCCGTAGAGGCGGTGACGAAGTTGGGCATCTGGTTCCAGTAGAGCGTCCAGCCCTTGTCTCCGAGCGGCTCGCTGCCGTGGTTGACGAGCCAGAGGGTCTGGCCATGGGTGGTGGTGCCATCCTTGGTGGTGTTGCCGTCGTGGCGCCAGATGAGTTCGAGGTTGGGAGATGGGGTAGGGGAGGAGGAGCCGTCGTTTTTGCAGCCGGGAAAGGCCAAGGCAAACAGACAAATTGCGAAGCATCGGAAGAAGGATGTCAGGCGCATGTTGATAGTGGTTTTGTTTTGAAAAAAAGCTGGTTGTCCGGGGATGGCTATTGGCGGGAAGGCTAAAAAAAAGAGACTGCCAAGATAGGGCAGTCTCTCTTATTTGAAACGGTTTTAATTGCAAGTTTGACGCGTTACGACCTTGTGAAAGGTCAATCTGGTCCTGTGGAACCAGATAGTCTGCGTCTTCTGGGCCGACGTAGGCAGTACCTTTTTCAATATCAAAAATGCAGTTTAACAATTACATCGTCCTTCCTTTTATTTTTCTCCTATTTCCTTGATAATCAACGACTTCTACCTCTGTCACACCATCTGGCAAGAACAAACTTCGGGTCGGCTGCGACAGAAAACCTTGCCCGTAGCCGATTTCCCGGCGCTCGGTATGGCCGTCTTTCCATTTCAGCAATAAGGTAAAATCGTTGGGCTGCAAGGCTATCGCTTTGTTTGGGGTGTTAGATTGGAAGATTTTCAGGCTACCCTTATTTTGCCCTGCTATGACGAGCATATTGCCGTCGCTGCTGGCAACAGTAGTCAATCCCTTTGCATCGTCGGGGATGCAGATGCCGCTTCGTTGCATGGGTTGTGTGGCAAAGCTCCCTTTGCCGTCGCCAAGGAGAACTTGGCCGTTCATGGCATCGTAGCGGCCCATGCCTACCTCCGTGCCGAAGTCGTTGCCAGCCAGCAGCAAATCTTGGTGGCCATCACCATTGAAATCCTCCGCCAAAATGCCATTAACGGGCGCAAGTTGTGCAGCCATTGGCAGTTCCCGCAGCTCGAATTTTCCGCCGCCGAGGTTTTCAATATAAGAACTGGCGAGCCAATTTGCCTTGAGCACCAGCGGGTTTGCCTTCGGGAACTTTTCCAGCACCGTTTTCATGGTCGCTTTGCCTAGATCGGCGTGGCGGAGGAAGAAGCCTTTCATTCTGGAAATTTGCTTCTCCATATCTAAGCGGTTGAAGTAGGGGAATTCCTCCATTTTGCCATTCAGCCCCAAGAAGAAGGTGGAAGGAATGGCATCTAATTCCCCGTTTTTATCAAAATCGTCCGCATAAATGGCCGTGTACAGCTCGTCGTTCGCCTTGAAAAGGGTATTCTTGCCGAGGTTGCCCGCCACATAATCCAGGTCGCCATCCCCATCAAAATCTGCGGCGGCGAGGCTGTTCCACCAGCCAGTAGCAGGTTTGCCGCCCGTGGCGGCGACAGTCACCATTTGGTCAAGCTTGCCTTTGTTGTTTTTCAAAAAAACGGGCGACATCCATTCGCCAGCCAGCAACAGGTCGGCCCAACCGTCGTTGTCGAAATCCGTCCACAGGGCGTCGCAGACGAGGCCGATGTCTTTTAGTGCTGGCGCAATATCGGGGCTAGCGAGGCTGAACTTGGCCTTGCCCTTCGTGCTCTCATTGATGAGCAGGTAGCTGGTGGCGGGCAGCGGATATTTCGTTGGGATCACCCGACCGCCAATGAAAATATCGAGGTCGCCGTCGTGGTCGAAGTCGGCGGCACGGGCGCAGGAGCCGCTCTTGCCGAACTTCGGCAAGGCATCAGCAGCGAGCCGAAACTGGCCGTTTTCGTTCAAAAATAGGCGGTCTTGATAGATGTGGGCACTGTCGGCACTGAATTCCGTGCCGCCGCTCACGAGGTAGAGGTCGTTGTCGTTGTCGCTGTCCACATCCAATAAGAGCACGCCCGTTTCTTCTTCCATTTTGCGGTTGGGTGGGCTTTTTTCAAACAAATCTTGCTGTGCAAAACCGGCCTTGCCGTCTTTGTTTTGAATGAAAAAAGCGCCTTTGAAGAAGTGCGAGCCGCCCACGTAAAAATCATCCAGTCCGTCACCGTTCACATCGCCTACCGCAATGCCGGGGCCATATTGGGAAAGCTTGTGCGGCAACAGCCTTTGCACATTGAAGTCAATGAAATCGCTGTCTCGGTGGATGAAGTTGACGCCGAATTGGGTAGTTGCTTCCGCAAAAAGGGTAGGGGAGGAGCCGTTGGTTGGCGCGGCAGCTGCTGGTTGGGCATCCCCGATTTTTGCGACCAGCACTTGATTTGCTTTGATGTCTTTGAGCACTTGGGTGCGCCCTTCGGGCCAAGTGATGCGCAGGCTATCCACTTTGTTGGCACTGCCCAAGCCGAAATGTGCGCCACCTTCTACGGATGAGAGGTAGCCGCGAAAGGGGGAGTTTTCGAGGAATTGCCGTTTGCCGTTTTCATAAAAAACCTCCACAATGGCACCAAGGCCGTTTATGTTGTTGGCGCTGCCCAAGAACTTGATTTTCAGCCAGTTGCTTTGCTGTGGCTGGGTTTCCACCAATTGGTTTTTATAGATAAAAGCGCTGTCGTTGATGTTGTTCACGACGTAGTCGAGGTCGCCGTCGTTGTCGAGGTCGGCGTAGGCGGCACCGTTGGAAAAAGAGGGCTGCGAGAAGCCCCAAGGCAGGGACACGTCCTCGAAGTGCGGGACGCTGCCACCGTCGTTTTGGAACAAGTAGTTGTGGATTTTGACGACGGGAATCTGCTGGTTGAGCGAAGTGCGGTCGAGCAGGTTGCTGGCCATGGCGTGGTAGTCCACGAAATCGCGGTTGGTGACATCGCGTGGGAAGCCGTTGGTGATGGCCAAGTCGCGGTCGCCGTCGTTGTCGAAGTCGGCAAAGAGGGGCGACCAACTCCAGTCGGTGCCAGAAACGCCCGCCAGCATGGATATTTCGCTGAAAATGAGGTCGTTACCCCCCTTGCCCCCCTGAAGGGGGGTAACGCCTTGGTTGAGTTGGAGCGTGTTGCGGATGTACTGGTATTGGTAGTCGTAGTAGTCGTTGTTCAAGAAACTGCTGTAATTGTTGGCGGGGAGCATGGTTTTTCGGCGGAAATTATCCTTGGGCAGCATGTCCACCGCTACCACATCTGGCAGTCCATCGTTGTTCACATCGGCCACGTCGTTGCCCATTGCGGAGTAACAAGTATGCTTGAAATATGTGGCCGCCTTATCGGTAAATGTGCCGTCGCCATTGTTCATCCAGAGCAGGTCGTTGGTGAGGTAGTCGTTGGTGACGTAAATATCCCGCCAGCCATCGCGGTTGATGTCGCAGACGCTGACGCCAAGTCCGAACCCCTCGATGAGGATGCCCGCTTCTTTAGAAACGTCTTTGAAAAATGGGTGCCCAGCAGGGCCGATGCCCTCGTTTCTGAAAAGTTTGTCGGTGCGCCTGGAGGAGCCGTCCGTGATTTTTGGCCGGTACTTGTTGGGGAATGCCTGTTTGTCCATTTCATTAATGAGCAGATAGACGTCAAGGTCGCCGTCGTTGTCGTAGTCAAAGAATGCGGCATTGGTGGTGTGGGAGGTGTCGGCGAGGCCGTAAGCTTCGGCCATTTCCTTGAAAACGGGAGGTTCCTTTCCCTTTACACCTTGGTTAATATAGAGCAGGTTGGAGCGGCGGTTGCCAGGTTTGTAGGTAGTTGCGGCAGCGTAGATGTCGAGCCAGCCATCGGCGTTGATGTCAACGAGGGCCACGCCAGCGCACCAACGGTCTTTGGCGGCCACGCCAGCGGCTTGGGTCACGTCCTCGAACTTGAAGTCGTTTTTGTTGAGGTAGAGCTTGTTGTCCACCATGTTGCCAGCGAAGAAGAGGTCTTGCAGTCCGTCGTTGTTGAAATCGCCCACGCCCACACCGCCGCCGTTATAGACGTACTCGAAGGTGAGGACGTTGAACGAGTCGCTTTCGGTGATGCGGTTGGAAAAAGTTACGCTGGACTCAGTGGCGGGTATTTGTTGAAAAAGGGTGCTCTCTTGCTTGCAAGCGGTCATCAGGGCGCAAAGGGCTGCAAGTTGTAGGTAAGGTTTGTTTCTCATGGCGAATGTTTGCTTGAATAATTGGAAACGAAGGTAGAAATCAACTTCGTTTCAGACGATAAATGGAGAAAACTTTGCGCATTCACTTTATTGAGTGAAAAAATAAAAATACGTAAGAAGTAGAAAGAGAAGGAGTAAGAAGGATTGTGTAAATTTTACAAAAATCCGTTTGCAATAAATTTTTCCAGACTGGAAAAAGAAAATACCTTAGTCGCTCCATTTTGAATTGCCCCACCAATTTTTTTGACCAAGATAAGTAATCCCGCTATTTAAGCCGCTTTTGTTTTGTAGATGCCGCCAATTATTTCTTCTAAGCCACCATTCACAATATTAGGGCAAGAGACCCTACCTTTTTAGGATTTGGATTTTTCACTAATTTAAACTTTATATGGTAATTATGAAACGATTGTTTTTACTCTCACTTATGAGCCTGTTCGTATGTGCAGGCTTGTATGCGCAGCAAAGAGTGAAGGGTACCGTGACGGACTCCGGCGGTTCCCCACTAATTGGTGCAACTGTACTAGCGAAGGGTACCTCTACAGGTACCATTACAGACATTGACGGCAGCTTTGAACTGAACCTGCCGGACCTCAATGGCGTATTGACGATTTCCTTTACTGGTTACCAAACACAGGATGTGGCCTTGGATGGCAAGAATTCCATTACGGTTGTCTTGTCAGAAGGTCTTGACCTCAGTGAAGTGGTAGTTACAGGCTACTCGGTGGATACTCGAAGGAGCACACCTGGCTCTGTTTCCACGGTTAACTCTAGGGCGTTGCAAGCGGTGCCTTCCGGCAACGTGGAGCAGCAACTGCAAGGGCGTGTGGCCGGTGTAACCGTCATCACCAATGGCCAGCCGGGTACGGCCAGCCAAGTACGGGTAAGGGGTTATGGTGCCCTAGGTGGCAACGCGCCGCTTTATGTGGTGGACGGGGTACCAGTGGGTTCTACGGACTTCCTTTCGCCTGACGACATTGAGTCAACAACCGTGTTGAAAGATGCTACGGCAGCCTCTATTTATGGAGCAAGGGCAGCAGGCGGTGTTATCGTTTTTACCACCAAGAAAGGTAAAAAAGGCGCACAAAAAATGAAGGTGAGCTACGATGGTGCTTTTGGCGTGACTACGCCAGGTACTGCACCTGGTGTGTTGAACCCACAAGAACAGGCAGATTGGACGTGGGCTGCCATTCGCAATGCGGGTATTCAAAACGGCGTTGCTCCTGGTGATATTGAGTATAACCACCCTCAATATGGTACAGGCACTACTCCTGTATTGCCAGAATACCTGTTGGTAGGCGGCCAATCGGGAGTTACTGGCGGCGTCAACCTTGGAGAAGAAGAGAAACTTTATAACGTGAACCCAGAAGTTGGCCCGATCTATCAAGTGGTGAAAGCCAATGTGAACGGTACCGATTGGTATGACGCGATTACTCGGGACGCATTGTTGAACCGTCACGACCTTGGCTTTTCTGGCGGTGGCGAGCGCAACCGTTATTATGTGGGCATGGGTTTGCAGGAGCAAGAAGGTATTCTTATCCACCAGAAATTCTCCCGCTACACCTTCCGCGTGAACACGGAATTCGACCTGCTTCCAAAATTGCGCATTGGTGAAAACATACAGGCTACTTACCGTTCCGTCCGGCTGCTGCAAGGTGATGGTGACGGCGCAGGCTCATCTGACGATGAGAATGTTATCCTTGACGTAATACGCATGTCGCCAATCATTCCCATCTACGACGAGTTTGGTGGCTATGCAGGCACTTCTGCACCTGGCTTCAACAACCCACGTAACCCAGTTGCTACATTGGATGGACAAAAGAACAATCGTGGATTCTCTACAGGCATGTTTGGCAACATCTACCTTGAATTTGAGCCAGTGAAAGGGCTGGTGTTCAAGACCAGCTACGGTGGAAGTTACACCAGTTTCAACAGCTACGGCTATACCCGCCGTTCCTACGAGAACTCGGAGAACAACGGCTCCTTTGGCTTTGGCCGAAACGGAGGCTATACAACCAATTGGGTGTGGACCAATACAGCCAATTTTAGGAAAACATTCGGCATACATGGTATTGACTTGTTGGTAGGCCAAGAGGCGCTCAATTTCGGTACAGTGAGTATTTTAAGCGCATCTGGTATCAATCCTTTTTCGCAGAACACCGACTTTGTGGACATCTCCACCCTCGGCACAAGGAATCCACCAGATGGCTTCCACAATAGCGGCGTCAACTTCGCCTCCTATTTCGGTAGGGTCAATTACGATTTCAACGATAAGTACATCCTCTCAGCAGTAGTCCGTCGTGACGGCTCCTCCCGCTTCGGGTCCGAGAATCGTTATGGTGTGTTCCCTGCCGTATCTGCTGCATGGCGCCTCTCCTCAGAGGAGTTTATGAGTGGTACATCTGATTTCATTGAAGACCTGAAAATCCGTGCCGGCTACGGTATCATGGGCAACTCTAACAACGTTGACCCGAACAACCAGTTTAGCTTGTTCGGAACGAGCGTAGATGCCTCTAGCTATGACATCAATGGAACCAACGGCAGCGCCGTACCGGGCTTTTATCGTACAAGGATAGGCAACCCATTGGCTAAATGGGAGAAAGCCATCACTTCCAATATCGGTATTGACGCCTTATTGTTTGATGGGAAATGGGATATTGGCATTGAATTCTGGAAGAAGGAAACTGAAGACCTTCTTTTCCAAGTGCCTGTAACGGTTCAGACTGGCTATTTTGCAAGCGCACCATCTGTGAACATCGGCAAAATGGAAAACAAGGGTGTTGACATGACCGTGACGCACAGGAATAAGAGGGGTGAATTTAGCTATGAGTTCACTGTCAACGGTGGTTTCTTGAACAACAAAATTGTTGAGTTGGCTCCAAATGTGAGAACGCTTCCAAACAACAGTTCTGAATATAGGGGTGTAATACCTGTGCTTAACCAGATTGGCCAGCCACTTTCGGCATTCTATGGCTATCAGGTAGAAGGACTTTTTGCTGACCAGCAGGAGGTCGAAAGTTCAGCATTGCAAGAAGGCGCTGCACCTGGCCGCTTCCGTTTTAAGGATATTGATGGCAATGATACCATTAATATCAATGACCGCACCGTGCTTGGCAACCCAGTTCCTGATTTCACGGGTGGCCTCAACATCAAATTGGGCTACAAGAACTTTGAATTGGAGGTGTATTCTTTCGCTTCCATTGGCAATGAAATCTACAATATCTCTAAGCTGTTCACCGACTTCTACCCACTCTTCCCAGGTGCTGCCATCAGCGACCGGGTGAAGGACTCTTGGTCATTCGACAACCCAAATGGTGAAATTCCACTGTTTGAGAATACCTCCAACTTTAGTACGAACACACAGTCCAACTCATTCTATGTAGAGGATGGTTCTTATTTCAGGTTACAGAACGTTACGTTGTCCTACAACATCCCATCCAATATTGTCAACAGTTGGAAAATGGAAAGGCTTGAGGTCTTTGCAAGTGTAAAAACAACCTGTTCACCATCACCAAATACAGTGGATTGGATCCAAGCGTGGGCGGTGCAGCTGATACCAACTTCGGTATTGACCTTGGCAACTATCCAATCACTCGCAGCTGGGTATTTGGCGTAAGTGTTGGTTTCTAATGAAATGGCTTTGAAAGTTTTTTGCCAAACCATTTCTATTAAACTTTAATTTTAAATCAAAAGTAAGTCATGAAGAAATTGAATATATTCATTTTGTCCTTACTGCTTGGAGTTGTTTTAATAACAGCCTGCAAGGATGAATTTTTGGATGTTGCGCCAACGGGTTCGTTGGGTGAAGCAGAGCTTTCGTCCAAGGCTGGTCTGGAAGGCTCCTTAGTAGCTACATACAGCCTATTATTGGGCCGTGGTGGCTTTTATTCTGATGTTTCCAACTGGTTCTGGGGCAGCGTGCTTGGTGGCGATGCCAACAAGGGTACCAATGCAGGCGACCAGTCTCAAGTGAACGAGATACAGACCTATAGCACACAGACCACCAACGGTTCGGTGCTGGAAAAATACCGTTCAGCTTATGAAGGTGTAGCACGTGCAAATGCGGTGCTGAAGCTCGTCACGCTTGCTGGTGATGGCGTTTCTGAGGCCGACAAAACCCGTATTGCTGCAGAGGCCCGGTTCCTGCGTGCAGTTTACTACTTCGAGTTGAAGAAAAATTTCAACAACGTACCTTATGTAGATGAGAAATGGGATGAAATAACTCCCGTGAGCAACAATGCAGACCTCTGGCCGTCCATTGAGGCAGATTTCCAATATGCCTACGACAACCTCCCAGAAGTACAGAGCGGTGCAGGACGTGCCAACAAATGGGCTGCTGCTGCTTTCTTGGGCAAAGCTTTGTTGTTTCAGAAAAAATACGCTGAAGCTAAAGTAAGGTTTGACGAAGTCATTTCAGATGGTGTCAACGCATCCGGTGTTGCCTATGACTTGAACGCCAACTATGCCGATGCTTTCCGTTCAACGAACGACAACAGCAAAGAGTCTGTATTTGCCGTACAGGCTGCTGCCAATACTGGTAGCATCAACAATGCAAACCCAGCAATGGTGCTCAATTACCCACACGGTTCGGCAGGCCCAGAGCGTCCAGGTGGCTGCTGCGGTTTCTTCCAGCCAAGCTTCGAGCTTGTCAACTCTTACCGGACTGATGGAAGCGGCCTTCCATTACTTGATGGCTCGTACAACAGCGGCTCCAATGCAGTGAAGGATGACATGGGGGTTGGAAGTGGAGACAATTTCACGCCAGATGCTGGCAATTTGGACCCACGCCTCGACCATTCCGTAGGCCGCAGGGGGATTCCTTACTTGGATTGGGGACCACACCCAGGTGTTGACTGGATCCGTGACCAGCCTTATGGTGGGCCATATTCCCCTAAGAAATTTATCTATTACAAGGCAGGCGTAGGCTCTGAAAATGACGGTAGCTCTTGGACTCCTGGCTACTCTGCCGTTAACTACACGATGATTCGCTTTGCCGACGTATTGCTGATGGCAGCTGAGTGTGAGGTAGAACTTAACAATCTTGACAAGGCGCTCGAATACGTAAACAGGGTTCGCACAAGGGCCAAAAACTCACCAGTTCTAACTGCTGGTGGTGCCCCTGCGGCAAATTATGTCGTGAACACTTATGCAACCATTTGCCAATGCTGACCAAGCTCGCAACGCTGTTCGCTTTGAGCGCAAATTGGAGCTTTCTGGCGAAGGCCACCGCTTCTACGACCTAGTACGTTGGGGGGTAGCCGAGGCAGAACTCGACGCATATTTGGCACACGAAAATCCAAAGCTGAATGCTCCGTTCGCAGGTGCTGATTTCAGGTCAAATAAGAACGAATACCTGCCAATCCCACAAAACGAGATTGACCTCTGTAGGCTCAAACGTTCTCAAGCAGAACCTGGGTATTGACGATTAGATCGTATTCTAACGATTAGTTGGCTTTCTTTTGCCAACATTTGAAGAAGAAGGTGCCAGCATGGTTTATGCCATAGCTGGCATCTTTTTTTGGCAGATATTGAATAATAACAAGGATCTTGAATGGGAAAAACAAATCAAACGATTCTCTCTATTAGCCCGTGCCGACGAGGCGCTCCGTGAAATAGCAAGGGTACTTGCCCCCGGTGGCCTTTTCGTCCATGAGACGGGGATTAGCCAGTTCCTTTCCCATCCAATTTTGATTTGGGACAAACGGATTCCATGGTCAGCTGCCATCGGGTTGCAGCCCGTCAAAACGGCTGGACTGTGGGCGGTGCGGCGGAAAAATTGTAGTTATATAATTATAGTTATGTTAAATAAAATAAACCAAATAAAAACATAACTGCATCACTGCAGCATTCGTACAGGTTTTCGGTTAGCCTTGATTCAGAAATTGCTGTTATTCAGTGCTTATGACATAAAGCTGTTGCACCCAACTTTAAAATCAAAAAAAACCATCGTTCACCTGCCGATGGGCATAATCCACCGCCCGTGCCGTCAGCGCCATGTAGGTGATACTTGGGTTTTGCGTTCCCGAACTCGTCATGCAAGCCCCATCGGTGACGAAGACGTTGGGCACTTCGTGCAACTGGTTCCACTTGTTCAAAACGCTGGTTTTCGCATCCCGTCCCATGCGGGCAGTACCCATTTCGTGGATGCAGGCGCCCACGGCAGTCGGTTCGTTTCGGTGGGTGATATTGGTGCAGCCAGCGGCCTCCAGCATCTCGATGGCGCAGGCAACGCCGTCTTCCCGCAGCTTTAGTTCGTTCTCCCGCAGCTTGGCGTCAAAGGTGATGGTGGGCATGCCGTACTTGTCCTTTTTATCGAAATTGAGGAACATGCGGTTGTCGTGGTACGGCAGTATTTCCCCAAAACAAGACATGCTGATGCGATATGGCCCCGGCTTGAAAATGCCGTTTTTAAGCTCCTCCCCTATCAATCCGTCGGGTGCATTCGCCACCCGGAAAGCTTGCCCTTGGTAGCCGAAGCCACGCACATAGTCCTTGCGGCGGGTGGCCTCATCAATATTGCGGAAGCGGGCGATATAGAAGCCTCCGGGCTTGCGACCCTTGTAGTATTTGTCTTCGAAGCCGGGCAAGTCGCCCGCAGCGCCCATCTCGTAGTGGTGGTCCATCATATTGTGTCCCAGTTCACCGCTGCTGTTTCCGAGGCCATCGGGGAAGGCTTCCGAGCGGCTGTTGAGCAGGATGGCGGTGGTGCCCACCGTGCTAGCGTTGCAGAAGATGATGCGGGCAAAAAACTCCTGCTCCTCGCCCGTGTTGGCGTCCTTGATGCGCACGCCCGTTGCCTTGCGCTGTTTTGCATCGAAAACGATTTCGCTCACGATGCTGTCTGGCCGGATGCTCAGGTTGCCCGTTTCCTCGGCCACGGGCAGCGTTGCCGACAGGCTGCTGAAATACCCGCCAAACGGGCAGCCCCGGACGCACCTTGCCCGGCTTTGGCACTGCCCACGGGTTCCTTTGTGTACGTCAGGATTGTACTCCGAAAGGTTGGCGACCCGACCCGGCGTGACGACCCTGCCGGGGTATTTTTTGGCAACGGCTTCCCGCAAGTGCTGCTCGGCGCAATTGAGCGGGAATGGCGGCAGAAATTTGCCATCGGGCACCTGTTTCAGCCCCTCTTTTTGGCCGGAAACGCCGACGAAAGTCTCCACGTAATCGTACCACGGCGCCAGGTCCTTGTAACGGATGGGCCAGTCCACGCCGAAGCCCTCCTTGGCATTTGCCTCGAAGTCAATATCGCTCCAGCGGTAGCAGTGCCGCCCCCACATGATGGAGCGCCCGCCGACGTGGTGCCCCCGAATCCAGTCGAAGCGCTCGACCTCGTCGTAGTCGTAATCCGAGTCTTTGTTGATGAAATCGAGGTGGTCTTCCCGCACCCACCAGCGCAGGCGGTTCTGCTTGTGGTAGTGCTGCGCAAGTTCCTCGGCGGCCACCATGTTCTGGTTCTTGAAATCCCAGTCGTCCATGCCCGCCGTGGGGTAGTCGCCGTGTTTTTTCATCGGCCCACGCTCCAGCACGAGGGTTTTATAGCCTTTTTTGCAAAGTTCCATCGCAGCAAAGCCGCCGCTGATGCCGGAGCCGATGACGATGGCATCGAATTTCGCCCCGTTTTGTATTGGTTGACTCATTGAATTGATTGTTGAAATTGTTGGATTGTTAAATTGCTGTGATTGTTGAATTGTTGGACTCCCAACAATTTAACAATCATAACAATCCAACAATTAAATAGCCCACAGCTTTCCGCCCGCTTCTTCCACTGAAATACAGGCTTCGTATTTCCCCGGCACGGGCAGGTAGTTGAGGTGTTTCATGCCGATTTCCGCATTGGAGAGGAAGTAGGCGATGGTTTGCTGCCGCACGTCCGTGTAGGCGTCCCGCACGGGCTTGGTCGCTTCGTCCGTAGAGGCGGCGAGCGTTTTCAGGATTTGCGTTTGCTCCGCAATGGGTTTGCCCGCAAAACCTGCCTTATTCAGGTAGTCGGTCAGGGTGGTGAATCCCTTGCGGAACTCGGCCTGCCGCTCTGCCGTGTAAACCTCCCCGACCATTGAGTCCATGATTTTATGGACGCCGACTTCCGAGGCGGAAGGGCTGTCGGTTTTCGGCAAAATCACGTCCATCAGGCTGCGCAACTGCGCCATTTCGCCTTCGGCAAAAAACTTGGCTTTGTAGCCGTCGGCCAATGCCTTTTCCGCTGCATCGGAGCCGCAGCCGGAGAGGATGATGCTCGCCAAAGAGCCGCTCACGGCTGCGCCTGTGGCGAGGGCGGTGTACTTGAGAATTTCTCTTCTATTCATTTTTATGGTTTTTAGTCCTAAGCAGGCTGGCCTGCCTGAACATTAGTCGTCAGTTTCTTTCAAATGACTTAATCGGTTACGGTCAGGCTTTTGCCCTGGGATGGTATCGAGCCAATTTCGGGTTTCATCCACAAGGTTTGTAATGCGTTCTATGTGCCATTCGAGATTTTTCCTCGAATATTCTTCTTCTTTGAGCCGCTGGAATTCTTTAATGAGGTAAATCTGAAATTTAGGGCTGAGCCAATAGCAGAAATTCAGCGCTATGTCTTTGTGGGCAAGTGTTCCGCCACTACGACCTGATTGAGATACCATACCAATTGCGCCTGTTAATTCAATCCATTTTTTTGGCGACATAACAAAACGGTTTGTAGCGGTGGTTTCCAAAACCGTGTGCATTTGCACACGGTTAAAATTGGGGTTGTGTAGTTTTTCCCATTCCCACAAATACATGACTGTGCTGGTATTCTTCATCCAATTTTGAATGATAAAGCGTGGTTCATCAGTGGATTGCTTTGCAATGTCGGTCAAGGAAATATAGTCTTCGTCCTTGATTTGCTCAATGGTGATGGCTAGGCCCTGAACGGAAATCTTCTTTTTTGTCATGCGCCAATTTTAAAAGCAAACCTAATAATTTTAAGCATGAAATAACCCTACAACTCCACCTTAAAACCCACCTTATTTTCCAGCCTTCCCCACCAAAAAACCATTTACATCCAACCAATGCACAAAAGCATCAAACCAACGGTTGCTAGTCCGGTTGGGATTGCCCAATCCGAACCCGTGACCGCCGTTTTGGTAAAGGTGAAACTCGACGGGTTTGCCCGCTTTGTACCAAGAATCAATGACGCCGAATTGCCCCTTGAACAGAAAATCGTCCGTGGCTATCACGTTGAACATGGGCGGGGCGTCTGCTGGCACTTCCACCGGCCCCATGCCGCCATAGATGGGGCCGATGAAGGCCAGCTTCATGGTTTTGGAATTCAAGGTGCTGTGCATGGTGAGGCCAGCCCCTGCCGAAAAGCCAATCATGCCAATCCTGCTCGTGTCAACGCCCCATTCCGCAGCCCTTTTCACAATCATGGCATAAGCGGCCTCGGCGTCCTCCAATTGGTTCGTAAGGTCGGTTTGTGGACGAGCCGGTGCAGCCTCGCCGGGTTTGGGCGGAGCGAATGCCCGGTTTTGCATCCAATCCGCAAATTCATCGAGCGAAGCGGGGGTCGGATGCAACCGGTACTTGAGCACAAAAGCGGTGATGCCCTTCGCTGCGAGCGCCTCCGCTACTTCCCAGCCTTCGTTGCCCATCGAGAGCCACCTGAACCCGCCGCCCGGCGCAACAATCACCGCGGCACCGTTCGCCGTGCCGGGTCTTGGAAAAAACGGGGTAAGGGTTGCGGCGGTGATGTTCCGGGCCATGGGGTCGCCCCATTGCCGGAACCAAGTCTCCTTGGCGGGCTGGTCATCCACGCCACCAGTGCCGAGCGGAATGGCAGTTGGTTCCAGCGGGGTGTCGAGTGGGTAGATAGTTCCATCCTGTGCCATTGAGGATTCAGCAAAAAAGACGAAAAGTGTCAAAATGAATGCTGTTGACAGTTTTTTTAGCGAAGAAAACATAAGCAACTGTTGTAATTGTTTTGATTGCTGTGATTGTTTCAATAATTTGAATATCAGGTGGTTAGGCTCATTTTTTAAGCTGCGGCAATGCCAGTATCGCTTCCAGCGCTGGTTTCGCCTTTTTGTTTCTATCAAAAAGCAGCGTGTAGTTCGTCCGGTTCGGTATCGGATAATCGTTCTTCCACGACATACCATCGTGCAGCCCCCACAGCGTTACCCGGTCGAGCTTGTCCCGTTTTTTGTAAAAAATCCCGAACAACTCCCGGTAACGGTTGGTCAGTTGTTGCTGCACATCGTCGGGCAGCCCGTCCTTGTAGGGGTCGAGAAATTCCTCGAATTCCTCCAATTGAAACTGCGGGTGCGCCATGCCTTGGCCGATGATTTGCCCCTCCTTCGTCAAGGGCAAAACGTCCACATCCAACTCGGTAATCATCACCTTCACGCCCAGCGAGGCGAAGGAGTCAATCGCCGCTTCGATGTACTCGTTTTTGGGAAAATTCAACCCCCAATGCCCCTGCATCCCGATGCCGTCAATGCGGATGCCCTCCTGTTTCAACATCCGCACCATGCGCATAATGCCGTCCCGCTTGGTGGGCCGCCAGGCGTTGAAATCATTGTAATACAACTCGGCGTCGGGGGCGTATTGCTGCGCAAAACGGAATGCGTTTTTCACCATGACATCACCGCCGCCACAGCCATTTACCCAAGTCGTCGGACGGTAGGAGCCATCGTTGTCAATGACCTCATTTACCACGTCCCAGGCATGAACCCTGCCTTTGTAGCGCCCCGCCACCGCTTCGATATGCGAGCGCATCCGCTCGATTTGCTGTTCCGGGGTATTCGGTTCGCCTTTTTCATTCTTGAAAAACCAGTCCGGCGTCTGGTTGTGCCAAACCAGCGTATGCCCCACGATGAACAGGTTGTTGGCTTCGCCAAATGCCACGAAATCATCCGCTGGCTGCCATTTGAAAACGCCCGGTTCGGGGTTCACCAAAGCGGCCTTCATCACATTCTCCACCGTGATGGTATTGAAATGTTGTTTGACCAAGTCCTGCGAAACCTTGTCCTCGCCCAATACAATGGCTTCGTTGAGGGCACAGCCCATTTTGAAGGCGTTAGCATAAGCCTCCTTTAAGCTGGATTTTTGCGCAGCGGCAATATTTACAGCTATGGCTGCAATGAAAATGATAAGGTTGTTTTTCATTTTTAAATTCAAATCGAATGTGGCAGCCAAGGCCAATTTTGCAGCCCCCGACTGCCCACTGCCCACTGTCAAACTGCCAACTCACAAAGTAATCCGCCTATCCTGTTTCGCCGATTTGATAATCGCCTCCACCACTCGGATGTCCCGTAGCCCCTCCTCGCCCGGCACTAGCACCGAAGAGTTGTTGAGGATGGAAAGTGCGTCGTTATCCATCTGCGTGGCTTGTTCATTTTCGATAAAAGCATTCAACAATTCCCCCTTGCTGTTCACGCCATTCACGCCCGAATAGGCTTGAAAAGGCAACAGGCGGTACCAGCCGTTTTCGGCAGATACTTCCAATGAACCAATGTTCATGGAAAAAGTCGTCATGCAGTTGGCGAGGGCACCGCTGGGGAATTCCAGTTGGAACAGCGTGGTTTCATCGCCGTTCGGGTAGCGGGTATAGTCGTTGGTGCGGTCTTGCGCCAGCACGGCAATCGGCTCTTCGCCCGTCACGTAGCGGGCAGCGTTGAGGGAGTAAACGCCCATATCGTAGAGCGGGCTGCCGCCTTTGCTGCGGTCCATTTTCCAGTGGTCGTCTTTCCCCCAGCCCGCCCGGAAGCCTGCGCTGGCGGTCACGAACTTCACCGCCCCGAAGGTTTTTTCCCGACCGTATTTGATGATTTGCTGGGTGTTCGGCTCGTGCTGCATCCGGTAGCCGATGGTGAGCTGCACCTTGTTTTTGCGGCAGGCATCAATCATTGACTGGCACTCGTCCTCGGTCATCGCCATCGGCTTTTCGCACCAGACGTGCTTGCCAGCCGCCGCCAGCCGCAGCACGAATTCCTTGTGCCGAAACGGCGGCACGACGACATAGACCACGTCAATATCCGGGTTGTTGGCGATGCTGTCGAGGTTGTCGTAGTTGTAGATGTTCTTGTCCTTGAGCTTGTGTTTTTCCTGCCATTTTTTCGCCTTTTCCGGCGAGCCGGTTACGATGCCCGTGAGCTTGCAGTGCTTCGTTAGCTGCAAGGCCGGAGCGAGCAAATCGGTGCTGTAATAGCCCAAGCCCATCAGCGCCACGCCGATTTGGTCTTTCGGTTTTTTGAAAAGGATATTGGGAAATGCGGAAGTGCTGAGGGCCAGCGCCCCGGTGCCGATGGCGGCTTGTTTGATGAATTGCCTGCGGTTTGCCATGATTTTATGTTTTGATGAAAAAAATTTTCCTAAAATGAAACTCATAAGGAGTTGAATGTGAATAGCCCTCCCGACAAAATGTCGGGACAATCCGGGGTAAACCAATTCGGCAAATCCAAAACCCTGAAAGAGTTGAATATCAATCGTTTGTGTCAATATTCAACCCCTATCGGGGTTGCGACCCGTTTACACGACATTCCCCGGATTGCATCCGGGGCTATTCACGTTTGACCACTTCGTGGTCAGTTGCGCTCCGACTTTGACTAAAAAAACTGCTTGTATTTCCCCGGCAGCTTCTTCAACTGCCTGATTTCGATGTCTTTGAAAAAAAGCTCCGCCCCTTCGCATTGCAATTCGAGCTTGCCCTTTCGCAGCGGCACTTCTTTCCCGTCTACGATATGACGGGAGTTTTCCAATACCATCACAACCTGTCCGTTGATGATATGGAGGCTTTTTCCTTCGAAATTGATGAGTTCAACGGTGTTCCATTCGCCCTTCGGCTTCTCAAAATCCTGACTTCGGGCGACGTAGCCACCCGCCTTTTCGCTTCCTCCGAAGGCAACGAGCGGAGCATTTTTGGTGTATAAATAAGTCCCGTCCGCCTGTTTCACGGCACGTACGTCCACCATTCCCCCAGCCTGCGACCAATAATCCCCAAAGCGGCCCTGCATGATTTGGCACTCCTGCCCCTTCATCCAGGTTCTCCAATAATCCGCCCCGTGCGGCCCAACGGCGTTGTAATGCAGGCCGGAGTTCATCGGCTCGGTTTTGCGGGGGGCGAAGGTTTTTTCGCCCCATTTTACCTGCAATTTCAGGTGGTAATTTTCAAATTCCTGTTTGGTGGAAACTGCTCCATAAATCTCGCCACTGACATGCAAAATCATTTCATCGTTTTCTTCTTTGACCGTGAAAACGCCCCATTTGTCCTTGTTTAGGCCGATGGGTTCGGTGTAGTTCCCGTCGGCGTCCCTCGGCAAACCTTTAATGTCCTGCGACTTATGCGGGTAGCTCAGGTAAACATCCCATTGCGACAGGTTTCTGTCGAGCAGGGGTGTCCATTTTTTACTCCCGAAGAAGGAGGTGAAAAGGAAGAAGGAAAGGAGGATGGGTAGTGATTTTGTCATGATTTTGAAAAAGCCAAATGGCCAGTTTTTGATTGACGATTGTTGATTACATGATTCCTGATTGTTGATTTGATGTGTGATTGGGGATTTTTGATTTTCCACCACATTGTCCATAACTCATTGAAAATCAACCATTCCATCCACAATCAACAATCATGTAATCAACAATCGTCAATCAAAAAAATTACGAGAGCCGTCCGCTCAACCCTGCCCGTTTCTCCTCCTCTTTCCCCATCATCACGAGGCTGTTTTTGAAGGAAATGCTGAGTTTATCGCCCTCGAAGCGGCAAATCCACTGGTCGCCGTGCATGTTCTCGATGAATTTCAGGTTGATGAGCAAGGTCTGGTCGTCCTGCCAAGTGAAAGAAGCGGCGGTTTTGGAGGTCAGTTTCACCCGTTCCGGCAATACGAAGAGGGAGACGGACACGTCCTGTTCGTTGCCGTCGGTATGCCATTTGCCCAAGCCACAGGTCAGGGTTTGTGGGCCTTTCGGACCAGTCAGGGTCAGTTTGCAAGTGCTGTTTTCGAAGAAAAACTGGACGGACTCGATGCCCTTTGCGTTCTGCTCCAACTTGAATTTTTTACCTGAAATCTTTGCCGCCTGCGGCGAAACGGACTGCACCATCGGCGCTGGCAAGGCCAGTTTTTTCAAATCGTCCGCCAATGCTTTTTGCGAAGCTATATCCTCAGGCAGGGGCGTGTCGTTTTTCAAAGCAGGTAAAATATGGTCCCACACCAATTTCATCGAAGCCCCCATGTCCTTGCTCTCGCTGTTGATGGCGATGACCGTGTCGTACTGCGGAATGACAATGCAGTATTGCCCAAAGGCACCATCGCCACGGTAGAAGCCCGGCTCCGGTTTGCAGCGCCAAAACTGGTAGCCGTAGCCTTGGCCCCAATCGCTATCGTTTTCTTGCGAGGGACCTTGCCGCTTCGTGGCCTCCGCTACCCAACTGGCGGGTAGGAGTTGTTTGGTTCCCCACGTGCCTTTTTGGAGGTAAAGCTGGCCGAATTTGGCGATGTCCTCCAGCCGGGTGCGCAGCCCATAACCACCTACGCTGACGCCTTCGGGACTGATTTCCCAATCCGCACCTTCAATGCCAAGTGGCTTGAACAGACGTTCGGTCAAGAAGTCGAAAGTCGTTTTGCCCGTCAGTTTCTGCACGATGGCAGAGAGCATGTAAGTGGAGCCAGTATTGTAAAAAAAGTGAGTGCCCGGTTCGTAGGGTATCGGTTCGGCGAGGTAGGCTTTCGCCCATTTTCCGTTCGGTTCTGCCTGCATCGCTTCCATCGGGCGGCCATCGTGCCCGTTGTTCATGGTGAGCAAATGCTTCACTTTCATGGCGGCGAGGCGAGGTGGCACGGGGTCGGGCAGGTCGTTGGGGAAGAACTTGGTGATGGGGTCTTCCACGCTCATTTTGCCATCGGCAACGCACATTCCAATAGCCGTCGAAGTGAAACTTTTGCTCAGCGAATACAGCGTGTGCTTGAGCGCTGGCGCAAACGGCGACCACCACCCCTCCGCTACCACATGCCAGTGCCGCACGACCATGAAGCCGTGGAACTCCTGTCCGCTTTTTTCCACTGCCGCTAAAAAATTGCGGATGGCGCTGGACGGGATGCCTTGCCCCTCAGGTGTGCTGCGGGGCAGTGGGCCATCAACCAATTTAGCCATCCATTGCATGGAAGGCGTACACCTTGAAGCCCTACCAAGGACAGCAATTCCAATGGAGCCAAGGGCCGTTTGTTGGATGAAAGTTCTGCGGTCTGTCATGTTTTGAATTTAAAAAATCACATCGTCGAATTGCTCACAAATGCAATCTTCTTCCCATCCGGCGACCACGACGGTGTATTGATAGTGCCTTGTCCACCGTACAAATAGCCGATAATCCTCGGCTTGCCGCCCGCTGCTGGCATCATTCGCAAATACACATGGCGATAGAACGGGTGGTCGTCCACCTTCACATCTGGTAGGAAGGAGATGAACACGATCCATTTGCCGTCTGGCGAAAAATGCGGGAACCAGTCCTGGTATTCGTCGTCGGTGAGTTGCTCCTGAAAGCTGCCGTCGGGGCGCATCCGCCAGAGGTCCATCGAGCCGGTGCGGGTGGAGTTGAAATAAATCCACTGCCCGTCGGGGCTGTATTCGGGGCTATCTTCCAAGCCGGGTGCAGTGGTCAGGCGTACCTCGTCGCCGCCGTCGGAGGGGATTTTATAGATATCCCAATTGTCGTTGCGCCTGGCGGTGTAGGTCAGCCATTTGCCGTCCGGCGACCAACTGTGCAGGTAGCTCGGCCCGGTCGGCGTGATGCGCTTTGGCTTCCCTCCAGTGAGTGGTACGGTGTAAATCAGCGACCCGTATTCCTGCTCGCCGCTCGAACTGCTGAGGCCGAGCATTTTCCCATCAAAGGAAATCACGTGGTCATTGTTGTTTCGGGTAACAAAATCGGTGTTCAACACGATGGGTTTGCCAGTGGTAAAATCGAGTCGGTAAATCAGCCCATCGCTGTTGTAAATCAAGCCTTTATCATCGGGCAACCAGTTGGGCGCTTGAAGTGAATTCGGGGCGGAATGGATGATATTGCGGGTGTATGACGCCAAATCCATGATTTCGATGTGGCTGCCGATATAGTCCCGGTATGGTGTGAAATCAGGCTTGGCTGGGATGTAAATTCGTACATTGTCGAACTCGGCCCGCTCCACCACATCTTTATTATGGGAACAAATGAAAAGCCCGGCCAACAGCTCCTGCGGGAAGTTTAGCTCCGGCACTTCCACCGTCCAGAACGGCTCACCAAAACGTGCGAGCGAGAGGAAATAGCTACTTCCCCGCCGTTCCAACTGTATCACGTCGGGCGAGACGACAGGAGATTTGACCTGCTCGATGCGGGTGCCAGCTTTCTTGCGGTATTGGATAGCCGCCGTGCCGTCGCCATGCACCGTGGCACTGACCATTGCAGCCGTTGTGTCGAGGTCGGTGCGCACCATCCAGCCGAATTTTCGGTGCGGGTCAACGCCCTTTCCCAGCAGCTTGCCCCGGCATTGCAGGATGAAATTGCCCGTTATTTTTTATGGGTAAAATGGAATTCGTCTTTCGTGAACCAGATGTTTGCGCCAGCGCCGGACAGCTCGTAGCGCCCCGTTTCCACCTCATAATTGGTGGAACCTTTGTGTAGCACCGGGCCAACATCGTTACTTTTTTCAAACAGCCCTACTTGTGCCGAAGCGTTCAAGCAAAGGGCGAAAAGCCCTAAGATTAGTGTTGTTTTTCGTTTCATGTATGCTGATTGAACTGGCGTTGCAGGCAAAAGAATCAAAGAAAAATCAAAAAACCGTTGCAAGGAATGAAATTTTTTCAACTTTACGCAATCGATTGACTTTTTAACAAGGTTTTAAGTTTTTGAGCATATTTGCGCCTTTATTTCTTGAAACAATGGAAAACGAAAAACAACTGCGAAGCCGGGAGTGGTTCGGCGAGAACGACAAAATGGGTTTCGTCCATCGCTCCTGGATGCGCAACCAAGGCTACCCCGACGACCTGTTCAACAGGCCCGTCATTGGCATCTGCAACACTTGGTCGGAGCTGACGCCCTGCAATGGCCACCTGCGGGAATTCGCCGAAATCGTCAAAAAAGGCGTGCTCGAAGCGGGCGGTTTTCCGCTGGAATTCCCTGTGATGTCGCTCGGCGAAACCATCATGAAGCCCAGTACCATGCTCTTCCGAAACCTCGCCAGTATGGACGTGGAGGAGAGCATACGGGCCAATCCGCTCGACGGCGTGGTGCTGCTCACGGGCTGCGACAAGACCACCCCCAGCACCGTCATGGGCGCTTGCAGCGTTGACCTCCCGACCATCGTCGTGCCGGGTGGCCCCATGCTCCGGGGCGACTACCGGGGCGGTTTCATCGGTTCTGGCTCTTTCAACTGGATCATCAAGGAGAAACAAAAAACGGGCGGCATTACCCCCGAAGAGCTGCGCCATGTAGAAGCCTGCGCCGCCCGCAGCGCCGGGCATTGCAACACGATGGGCACTGCCTCCAGTATGGCCTCGATGGTCGAGGCGCTGGGGCTGACCCTGCCGGGAGCCTCCGCAATTCCTGCCGTGGATGCAAGGAAAAAAACGATGGCTTGGCTGTCCGGTCGGCGCATCGTGGAGATGGTCAAGGAGGACTTGACGCTTTCAAAAATCCTGACTCGGCAGGCATTTGAAAACGCAATCGTGGTCAATGCGGCGGTGGGCGGCTCCACCAATCTCATCATCCACCTGCTGGCCATCGCCGGGCGCATCGGCGTGGAATTGACACTGGAGGATTTCGATAAAATTGGCAGCAAAATCCCATTGCTTGTCAACCTCATGCCATCCGGCAAATACTTGATGGAGGATTTTTTCTACGCAGGTGGTTTGCCCGTGGTTCTGAAAGAATTGGCCGAGCGCTTGCACCGCAATGCAATCACCGTCAACGGCAAATCCATCAGCGAGAATTGCGAAGCAGCCGAATGTTTCAATCCGGAAGTCATTGCCAGCATGGAAAAACCTTGGCAGCCGGAGGCTGGCATCGCTGTTTTGAAAGGGAATTTATGTGAAAACGGGGCGGTCATCAAGCCGAGTGCCGCCACCCCTCACCTGATGAAACACCGGGGGCGGGCGGTCGTCTTCGAAACGATGGAGGACTACCATGCCCGCATTGACGACCCCGACCTCGACATTGACGAAGACAGTGTCATCGTGCTGAAAGGCGTTGGCCCGAAGGGCTACCCCGGTATGCCGGAAGTAGGCAACGTGGATTTGCCCGAAAAAATGATTTTGAAAGGCGTAAAGGACATGGTGCGCATCTCCGACGGGCGCATGAGCGGCACTGCTTATGGTACGGTGGTGCTGCACGTTTCGCCGGAATCGGCCATCGGCGGCACGCTGGCACTGGTTGAAAACGGCGATATGATTGAGCTGGACGTGGAAGCCCGCCGCCTGCACCTGGATGTTTCGGAGGAGGTCTTGCGACAGCGAAAAGTGGCGTGGACTGCACCCGAACCGATGGCAACTCGTGGCTACGTTAGAATCTATGTTGACCATGTGGAGCAAGCCGACAAGGGCGCTGATTTGGATATTTTGGTGGGAAAATCTGGGTCGGAAGTGACAAGGGATTTGCATTAGAGTCCTTCAGTCCATCAGTCCGCAGTCCTACAGTCAATCACTACCCCGACTGACGGTCCGAAGACTGTCGGACTGAAGACTGTCGAACTTTAGTACGAAAACACATACAATGGGAAACTTCAGAACACTCAAAGTCTATCGAAAGGCTTTCCTTTTAGCGATGGATATTTTCCAAGAAACAAAGAAATTTCCACCAGAGGAAAAATATGGTTTGACTGACCAGATTCGGAGAAGTCAAGGGCTGTGTGTAGCAATATTGCTGAAGGATATAGAAAGCGACAATATCCCAAGCGCTTCGTCAGTAAACTTTCAGATGCAGACTCCGAAAATTCGGAAACTGGTGTTTGGGCTGATTTTACTATAGCCTGCGAATACATAACAAAGGAAAAATATGAATTCTGGGTCTCAGAAGTTGAGGAAATTGGTAAAATGCTAGGTACTATGATGAAAAATCCAGAAAAATTCCTTGATTAGCTAGTAGCATGGCCCTCTGACTGAAGGACTGTGGACTGTAGAACTTAAGACTCAAAATGGTAATAATATTTTTAATAATAAGCATCATCCTCATCGTCTTGGGGACCGTGAAATGGAAGGTACACCCTTTCATCGTGCTCCTGCTCGTTGCCATTTTCTACGGCTTCTGCGTCGGCATGCCCGTTGAAAAAATCCTCGCTTCCATCAACGAGGGTTTCGGGAGTACCTTGGGCAAAATCGGGCTGATAATCGTGCTGGGTAGCATCATCGGGGCATTCCTTGAGAACTCTGGTGGGGCCTACTCCTTGGCCGAAAGCGTGCTGAAAATCATCGGCAAGAAGCGGGTGCCTACGGCAATGGGCATCCTCGGCTACTTCGTTTCCATCCCCGTTTTTGCCGACAGCGGCTTCATTTTATTGTCGCCGTTGGCAAAAAGCCTGTCCAAAAAAGCGGGCATCACGCTGGCCAGTTCAGCCACGGCGCTGGCCATCGGCCTCACGGCCACGCACACGATGGTGCCCCCGACACCCGGCCCCATTGCCGCAGCGGGCATCCTCAACGCCGACCTCGGATTGGTGCTTTTGCTTGGCATCCCGGTGGCGGCGCTGGCGCTCATTCCGGGGCTGATTTTTGCCAACAGGTATGCCTCAAAATTCTGGATTGACCCCAACCCCGAAGCCACGGACGAGGACATCGCTGCTTTGCTCCGCAATTCGCCGGGAGCAGTGAGCGCCTCGCTGCCCGTGCTGGTTCCCATCCTTTTGATTGTGCTGAAATCAGTTTTTGCTGCGAAAGGGGAACTGGATACCCCGCTCCTAAAGCTCATTTCCTTCATCGGCGAGCCAGTCATCGCATTGCTTATCGGCATGTTTATGTCCTTCTTCTTGCCCAAAAAATTCGACCAGGAACTCCTCTCCACCACGGGCTGGGTGGGCAAGGCGTTGAGCGATGCGGCGTCCATCATCCTCATCACTGGCGCAGGCGGGATTTTTGGCGAAATCCTCCAAAATTCTGGCATCGCCGACTTCCTCGGCACAGTGCTTTCTGGCGTGAACCTAAGCCTTTGGCTGCCCTTCTTTTTGGCCGCTGCGCTAAAAACGGCGCAAGGCTCGTCCACCGTGGCGCTCATCACCACGGCCTCGCTGATGCTGCCGCTGATGGACAGCATGGGCTTTGACACCGAAATCGAAAAGGCGATGGTCGTGCTGGCCATTGGGGCCGGGTCGTCGGTGGTGTCCCACGCCAACGACAGCTTCTTTTGGGTGATGACCCAACTTTCGGGGTTGGACGTGAAAACGGGCTACAAGCTGCAAAGCCTCGGCACGGGGATATTGGGCTTCTCGGCTGCACTGATTCTTTATGTGCTGTATCTATTTATTGGTTAACGAATTGAAAATCAATGACTTAATGTCGGGGAGGTTTCAAACCTCCCCGACGTTTGAAACTACTCAACCGTGAAAATCTACAAACTCAAATCCGGCATATTGGTCGAATCGGGCGAAAAACACTACCTGCTCGAAAACTATGTCTGGGACCATTTCATCAACGACGACAGCCTTTATCAAAAAATAAAGAGCTTGGTTCAGAAAAAAGAGCCTGTCGAAAACAGCCTTATCTTGCTTCAAAATGGGCTGCAAGCCCCCATCGGCAACCAGGAGATTTGGGCCAGCGGCGTCACTTATTTCAACAGCAAACTGGCCCGACAGGAAGAGTCGGAGGCAGCGGGCGGCGGCGATTTTTATGCCCGGGTTTACGTAGCCGAGCGGCCTGAATTGTTCTTTAAGTCCACCCCGCACCGCTGCGTGGGGCCGGGCGAAAAAGTGCGCATCCGCAAGGACTCGACCTGGAACGTGCCGGAGCCGGAACTGACCCTTTTGCTCACATCGAGCGGCAAAATCGTCGGCTACACCATCGGCAACGACATGAGTTCTCGCAGCATTGAGGGCGAAAACCCCTTGTATTTGCCGCAGGCAAAAACCTACGATGGATGCGCTTCCATTGGCCCGGGCATCTACGTGAGTGAATGGCCTTTTCCGACCGACAGCGAAATCCACCTGCTCATCAACCGAGGTGGGGAGGCTGTTTTTGAAGGGAAAACGAGCGTTGCACAGATGAAGCGCAGCCCGGAGGAACTGGCCGGCTGGCTGTTCCGGGAGTTGAGCTTCCCGCAAGGCTGCCTCCTGATGACGGGCACGGGCATTGTGCCGACGAAGGATTTCACCCTCGAACCTGGGGACGAAATCCGTATTACAATTGATAAAATTGGGACGCTGACGAACTGGGTTGATTGAGTCTTCAGTCCACAGTCTTCAGTCCGCAGTCAGTGACTGCTACCACGGCCCAGCCTTCGTCCATACAACTTGACTTGCAATCGTAAATCAAACAATCGTAAATCGTAAATCACCTTGACTGGACACAATTTCATCGGAAAAACGCCAAGCGCCATCGGCACCGCCACCTTTCATGCCGTCAATCCCACAACGGGCGAGCGGCTTGAACCCGCCTACCACGAGGCCACGCTAGATGAAGTGGATGCTGCCGTGCAGAAAGCTGCCGCCGCTTTTGCAGTTTTCTGTAAAAAATCAGGCAGCGAAAAAGCGCTTTTCTTGGAAGCCATTGCCGAGGAAATCATGGCGCTCGGCAATGCGCTCGGCGACCGCTACTGCGCAGAGTCCGGCCTGCCGAGGGGCCGTTTTGAGGGCGAGCGGGGGCGGACGGCTTTTCAGCTTCGCCTCTTCGCCCAACTGCTGCGGGATGGCTCGTGGGTGAATGCCCGCATTGATCCTGCCCTGCCCGACCGCCAACCACTGCCCCGCCCCGATGTGCGGAGCATGGAACACCCGCTTGGCCCGGTCGGAGTCTTCGGGGCGAGCAATTTCCCGCTGGCCTTCTCCGTTGCTGGCGGCGACACGGCCTCGGCACTGGCGGCGGGTTGCACTGTAGTAGTGAAAGCGCACCCGGCGCACCCCGGCACCTGCGAGCTGGTGGCCTCGGCCATTTTGGCGGCAGCCGAAAAAACGGGTATGCCCGACGGCGTTTTCAGCATGGTACATGGCAGTTCGACAGTGGTTGGCATGGGCATCGTACAGCATCCATTGATAAAAGCAGTGGGTTTCACGGGTTCGTTCCGGGGCGGCAAGGCCCTGTTCGATGCTGCTGCGCAACGCCCAGAACCCATCCCGGTCTATGCGGAAATGGGCAGCACGAATCCCGTCTTCATTTTGCCGGGTGCCTTGCGGCAAAACGGTGGGGACATCGCCAAGGGAATGGCCGCTTCGGTCACGTTGGGCGTGGGACAGTTTTGTACCAATCCGGGGTTAACGATTTTGGAAAAAACAGCGGAAGGAAAAGGGTTTCTGGAAAATTTATCCCAAAACATAGAATCCGCTGCGGCGGGCGTGATGCTCACATCGGGCATTCAACAAGCCTACCAGCGGGGCATTGCGGAATTGTCGCAGCAAAATGGCGTGACAGCCCTGGCCAAGGGCCAACCCGCCAGCGCCGACAACCGGGCCGAAGCGCACCTGCTGACCGTGGACGCCGCCGATTTTTTGACCAATAAAAAACTGGAAGAAGAAGTGTTCGGCCCCTCCACGCTGGCCGTGCAGACGGGCAATCGGGAGGAATTGTTATCAGTTGCCCAAAACCTCGGCGGCCACCTGACTGCCAGCGTTTTCGGGACCCCCGACGATTTGGAAAACCACCGTGACTTGCTTGATTTGCTGGCGCAAAAAGTGGGTCGGCTCGTCATCAATGCCTACCCGACGGGCGTGGAGGTCTGCCATGCGATGGTTCACGGCGGCCCCTACCCTGCCACCACCGAGAGCCGCAGCACCTCAGTCGGAACAGCAGCGATTACTAGGTTCACAAGGCCAGTTTGCTACCAAGGCTTCCCACAAAATTTGTTGCCGGATGAACTGAAAGACGATAATCCGCTGAATGTCTGGCGGTTATGGGATGGTGAGCGGAGAAAGTGAGTTCGCAGTTAGACAGTTGGCAGTTGGCAGTCAGTGTGCAGTCCGATAGTCCTTTAGTCTATTGCCGCTCACCTTGGCACTGACTAAACATCCCGAAGAATCGGGACAAGACCTGCTGACTGACTGCTAACTGCCAACTTTCGAACTGCCAACTGAAAAGTCTAACTGCGAACTGAAGACGCCCTCGGCATCACGTGCGTATCGAGGATGGTGGTTCTGGGCACGTCCACAATTTCGTTGTCGAGGATATTGAACAGGTGGCTGACGGCCATTTTGCCCATTTCAACGCCGGGTTGGTGCAGCGATGAGAGGTTCGGCTCGATGATGGTACAGACCGGGTCGTCGTTGAAGCCGATGATGGCAAGGTCTTGCGGGATTCTTATGCCCTTTGATTTTGCGTATAAAATGGTGCTGACGGCGGTATTGTCGTTGACAGCCAAGATGCCATCTGGCGGATTGGGAAGCGAAAGTGCCTTCTCGGCCAGCATAAAACCCTCTTCCGGCGTCAGTTTCGTGGCGGTGAGCAGCAGGTTTTCGTCGAAGGGCAGCCCGTGCTTTGCCAAGGCATCAATATAGCCCTGCCGCCGCAGGCGGTACATCAGTTGTTGGGGCGGCCCGCCGTAGTGGGCGATGCGGCGACACCCCTGCCGTATGAGGTGCTCGGTGGCCTTAAAAGTGGCCTCCCGGTTGTCAATCATCACCTTGTAGCATTCGTCGTTTTCGGGGATGCGGTCAACAAAAACGACCGGGATGCCGCTGTCTTTGAATTGTTGGATATGTGCATATTCCGTGGTTTCATTGGCACAAGAAACGAGCAGGCCGCAGATACGACTATTGAAAAAAGCGCTGGCGTTGCCGATTTCGATGTCGAGGCTTTCGTAAGATTGGGAAATGAGCACACTGTAGCCAGCCTCCCGTGCAGCCTGCTCCACGCCACTGACGAGCGAGGAGATAAAGGGCCGGTTGATATGCGGCACGATGACGCCGATGCTGGTCGAGTGTTGTTTGCGTAGGCTGACGGCGAGGTTGTTCGGGCGGTAGCCCAGTTCCTTGGCAAGGCTTTTCACGGCCTTGGTCGTCTCTTCGCCGATGCTGTGGTGGCTCTTCAAAGCCCTCGAAACGGTCGAGGAAGAAACCCCAAGCTGCCGGGCGAGGTCGTGGATGGTGACGTTGCTTTTCTTTTTCATCGAGATTAAATGGGTGCGTGGTATTCCCGAAGGGCTAAGTAAAGCAATTTTATGATTAAGCATTGCAACATTGTCAATGCATTCGGCTGACAAAACAAAAACAGCTTCATGCAATCGATTGTTTGCGCAATTTTATAGCTTCGCCCCTAAAGTTTTTAAACAGGCTTTCATGGTGAAAACCGTTTGGACATTGCTGGCTGGGCTTGTGTTGGCGTTTGGTGCTGCCGCTGAAAACGGTTACCGCCTTTGGCTGCGCTATGACAAGGTAAAGGATGAGGTGATGCTCAAAAACTACCGCTCCCAAATCAATTATTTCGTGGTGGAAGGCAACACGCCCACGCTCGAAGTGGCTAGGAAGGAACTGGAAATTGGCTTGGTAGGGTTGCTTGATGGGCCGCAAGTGCCTTGGCAAAAGGTGGTATCGGGTCAAGGCATTGTGGCTGGGGTGCTGGGCCAGTCACCTAGCATTGACCGGGAAATTGGCGCAGCGGAAGCCAGCAATTTGCAACCAGAAGGCTATGTTTTGATAAAAAAAGGCAAACAACTGCTCATCGCCGCCAAGGACGACAAAGGCGTTTTGTACGGTGTTTTCCACCTGCTCCGGCTCCTACAAACCAACCAACCGCTTGACAATCTGCATATCGTAGAAAACCCCAAACTCCAACTCCGCATCCTCAACCATTGGGACAACCTCGACCGCACGGTGGAACGAGGTTACGCTGGCTTTTCCATCTGGAACTGGCATACCCTGCCCGACTACCTCGACCCCCGCTATACCGACTATGCCCGTGCCAACGCCTCTATCGGCATCAACGGTACGGTGCTGACCAACGTGAATGCCAATGCCCTCGTATTGCGCAGCGACTACCTCGAAAAAGTGAAGGCACTGGCCGATTTGTTCAGGCCCTACAATATAAAGGTCTATCTCACTGCCCGATTCAGCGCCCCGATTGAACTGGGGAAATTGCCGACCGCCGACCCGCTCGACCCGCGGTGCAGCGCTGGTGGAAGGAAAAAGTGGACGAAATATACCGCCTCGTGCCCGATTTTGGCGGCTTCGTGGTGAAGGCCAATTCGGAAGGGCAGCCCGGCCCGCAAGCCTACGGTCGAAGCCATGCCGATGGGGCGAATATGCTCGCCGATGCCCTCGCCCCGCATGGTGGCATCGTGATGTGGCGGGCCTTTGTTTACAGCGCCGAGGACGCAACCGACCGCCACAAGCAAGCCTATAACGAGTTTGTGCCGCTGGACGGCAGCTTCCGTGAAAACGTGATGGTGCAGGTCAAAAACGGGCCGATTGACTTCCAGCCCCGTGAACCTGCGCACCCCATTTTCGGGGCCATGCCGGAGACGCCGCTGATGATGGAATTCCAAATCACACAAGAATACCTCGGCCAGGGTACCCACCTCGTCTATCTTGCCCCGATGTGGAAGGAGGTGCTGGATTTTGATACCGATGGAAAAGGGACGACCGTCGCCAATGCGCTGTCCAACTCGCAACTCGCAGCTCAAAACTCGCAACTCCTCACCGGCATCGCCGGCGTCGCCAATATCGGCAACGACATCAACTGGACGGGCTACCACTTCGGCCAAGCCAATTGGTTTGCCTTCGGGCGGCTGGCCTGGGATTCGGATTTGTCTTCGGCAAAAATTGCCGAAGAGTGGCTGCGCATGACGTTTTCAAACGATGAAAAATTTGTGAAAACACTGAAAAAGCTGATGCTCAATAGCCACGAAACCTGCGTGAATTACATGACCCCGCTCGGCCTGCACCACCTCATGGCCACTGGCCACCACTACGGCCCCGGCCCGTGGGTTAGTGACCTGAGCCGCCCAGAATGGAACCCTACCTACTACCACCGGGCGGACAGTCTCGGCGTCGGTTTCGACCGGACGGCAACGGGCAGCAATGCCGTGGAGCAGTACGCACCGCCCATGCGGGAGGTTTTTTCATCGAGAAAACATTGCCCCAAAAAATACTTGCTGTGGTTCCACCACGTCGGTTGGAACGAGAAATTGGCCTCCGGCAAAACGCTGTGGGAGGAGCTTTGTCAGCGTTATAACCAAGGCGCAGCGGAGGTGGTGACCATGCGCCGCACTTGGCAAACACTGGAAAAGGAAGTGGATAAACAGCGCTTCCACGAAGTGGACATGATGCTCCAAATCCAAGAGAAGGAGGCAAAATGGTGGCGGGATGCCTGCCTGACGTATTTTCAGACTTTTTCAAAAATGGAAATCCCGAAGGACTTGGAGCCGCCAGCGCATGATTTGGAATTTTATAAAAAACTGGATTATCCCTATGCACCGGGGCACTGACTTAGTTGGCAGTTTGACAGTCGGCAGTTGGCAGTCTGGGGCTGCTAACTTGGCAATAACAGTCATTAATTAAGGAAAATGAAATCAATAAAACTCATCCAACTCCTCGCAATCACAGCAGTTTTGCTGGCTGGCTGCAAGGAAGAAACGGCGCAGCAGGAAGCCGTTGCCCAAGAACCAGGCGGCTTGAAATCTGCCTTCAAGGACGATTTTTTCATTGGTGCAGCCATCAGTGCCGAGCAAATCAACGAGGCTGACGCCAAAGCGGGAGCGGTGCTTTTGAAGGAGTTCAACAGCATCACCCCGGAGAACATCATGAAATGGATGCACATCCAGCCGGGGCCGGACAGCTTCGATTTTGCGTTGCCGGACAAGTTCGTGGCGCTCGGCGAAAAGCACGGCATGAACATCGTCGGGCACACGCTGGTTTGGCACAGCCAGCTCGCCCCGTGGGTGGAGCAGGTGAAGGACGCCGCCGAGATGGAAGCTGCATTGACGAACCATATCAACACCATCGTTGGGCGGTACAAGGGCCGGGTGAATGGCTGGGACGTGGTGAACGAAGCCCTGAACGAAGATGGCACCCTGCGGGAGACACCTTTTTTGAAAACAATGGGGGAAGGCTACCTCGAAAAAGCGTTCAAACTGGCCGCTGCCGCCGACCCTGGGGCCGAGCTTTATTACAACGACTACAATATCGAGCAGCCGGCCAAGCGGGCGGGCTGCATTGCCTTGATTAAAAAACTGCAAGCCGCAGGGGTGAAGATAGACGGCGTGGGCATCCAAGGCCACTGGAGCATTGCGGGGCTACCTTACGAGGATATTGAAAAGAGCATTCAGGAGTTTTCGGCGCTCGGCCTCAAGGTGCATTTCACGGAAGTGGACATCACCATGCTGCCCAATCCGTGGGACTTGAAGGGGGCGGAGGTGAGCCAAAACTTCCCCGGCAGCCCGTTCATGAACCCCTACCCCGACTCCCTGCCCGTTGCGAAGCAGGAAGAGCAGGCCGTGGCCTACGAGCGGCTATTTAATTTGCTTTTGAAACACCGTGACAAGGTGGAGCGGGTCACTTTCTGGGGCATTGGTGATGGAAATTCGTGGCTGAATGGCTGGCCCATCAAGGATAGGACGAACTACCCGCTGCTCTTCGACCGGAATTTTGAACCAAAACCCGCTTATAATAGCGTGATGAGTTTGAAAAAGAAAGCAAAACCGTGATGATTAACACGGAGGCACTAAGAACACCAAGAGACACAGAGATAATAATACCTCCGTGTCCCTCCGTGTCCTCCGTCCCTCTGTGTTAAAAAAACAAACCAACTCAAAATGAGCCTTGAATCGCAAAAATTAACCGTAGGCGAAAAAATCGGGTACTCCCTCGGCGACCTCGCCGCCAACCTCGTCTTCCAGACGCTGCTGACTTTTTTGGCCTTCTTTTACACCGACGTGTATGGGCTGAAACCGGAGGTGGCCACGCCCGTCATCTTTTTCGTGGGCCTGTTTGCGGCCCTCGTTTACAACCCCGTCATCGGGGCATTGGCCGACCGTACTCGTACCCGATGGGGCAAGTTCCGCCCGTGGATTTTATGGACGGCGGTGCCGCTGGGTGTGATGGCGCTGCTCGCATTCAGCACGCCCGATTTTTCCCCGCAGGGCAAAATCATTTATGCCGTCGTAACCTACGCATTGCTGCTGCTGCTTTATGCCGCCAACAACCTGCCCTATTCTGCCCTGAGCGGCGTCATCACGGGCGATATGGGCGAGCGCAACAGCATGTCGTCCTACCGTTTTGTGGCGGTGATGGTGGCGCAGTTCGTGGTGCAGGTGCTCATGTACCCTTTCGTGGACTATATGGGCGGCGGCGACCGGGTCGTGGGTTTTTCCAAGGTAATGACGTGGCTGGCCGGGGCTGGCATGGTGATGATGTTCATCACTTTCCTCACAACCAAAGAGCGCATCGTGCCGACGCCGGAGCAGGAGTCCAGCTTGAAGCAGGACATCAGCGACTTGATGAAAAACAGGCCGTGGATGTTGATGCTGGTGCTGACCATCCTTGTTTTTATCACGCTGGCGCTCAAGGGCGGCATGTATGTTTATTATTTTGAAAACTATTTGGACGAAGCGGCTATCAGTGGGTTCCTTGCAAAATTCGGGCTGTCGGGCATCGAAAACCCTGCCTCTTATGGGTTCGGCCTGTTCAATGGCTGCGGCATCATCATGATGATTGTGGGCATCCTGTTCTCCAAAGGGCTGGCCGACAAATACGGCAAGCGGGACACTTTCGGCTGGGCGCTGGTGCTTTCCACGCTTTTCATCCTCGTCCTGAATTTCATCCCGCCCGCCTCCATCGGCTTGGTGATGGGCGCACAGGTGCTGCACGGCTTTTTCTACGGCATTACCATCCCCTTGCTCTGGGCCATGATTGCCGACGTGGCCGACTACTCCGAATGGAAAAACAACCGCCGGGCCACGGCCATCATCTTCTCCGCCATGCTCGTCGGCCTGAAACTGGGGCTGACCTTTGGCAGCGCCTTGGTGACGGGAATCTTGGGGCATTATGGGTATATCGCCAATTCAGCTACCCAAACGGCGGAGGCCATACAGGGCATCAAACTTTCAGTAAGTATTTATCCTGGCTTGTTCTTCCTACTTGGGGCGGGGCTGCTGTTTTTCTATGAAATAAACAAGAAAATGGAGGTGCAGATAGAAAAGGAGCTTTGGAAAGAAGGAAATGAGTTGTAGGTCAACTACGCACAGATGACACTTGTTCGTGGGCTGTTCCAACCTGAGCACGAAAAGTGTCACAATGCAGAAATAACCGAATTATCAAAGCAAAAATGGAACAACCACTCGACGACAAAATCATCCAAGACTACAACGACCGGGCGATTTCCAAGCCGCTCGTTTCGCACATCTTCACCGCCGACCCTTCGGCTCATGTGTTCGATGGCAAAATCTATATCTACCCCTCGCACGATATTGATGCGGGCATTCCGTTCAACGACAACGGCGACCACTTCGGCATGGAGGACTACCACGTCATTTCGATGGATGGGCCTGATGCGGAGGCCGTGGACAACGGCGTGGCGCTGCACATAAAAGACGTGCCCTGGGCCAATCGACAGATGTGGGCACCCGATTGCGCCCGCAAAAACGGCAAGTACTACTTCTATTTTCCCGCAAAAAGGCCGGACGGCATCTTCCAAATCGGGGTGGCCGTCGGTTACTCGCCCGTGGGGCCGTTCTTGGCGGAGCCGGAGGCCATCAAGGGCAGCTACTCGATTGACCCAGCGGTTTTTGAAGACGAGGACGGCAGTTTTTACATGTACTTCGGCGGCATCTGGGGCGGGCAGTTGCAGTGCTACCGCAACCATGTTTACGATGAAAAAAACGGCTTGAGAAACGACGACGAACCTGCCTTTGGCCCCATCGTTGCGAAGCTGAAAGACGATATGCTGCAATTCGCCGAGCCGCTGCGGGAAGTACAAATTTTGGATGAAAACGGCCAGCCCCTCCTCGCCGGGGACAACGACCACCGTTTCTTTGAAGCCTCTTGGATGCACAAGTACAAAGGCAAATACTACTTCTCGTACTCCACCGGCGACACCCATTTTCTTTGCTACGCAACGGGCGACAATCCTTATGGCCCTTTCGCTTACCAAGGCCGGATTTTGAACCCCGTGCTTGGATGGACCTCGCACCATTCGTTTTGCGAGTTTGAAGGCAAGTGGTACTTGTTCTATCACGATTCTGTGGTGTCTAAGGGCATCACGCATTTGCGGAACATCAAAATGACGGAGATAACCTACGATGAGGATGGGCGGATTTTGACGCTGGAACCTTATTTATAGTCTTCAGTTCGACAGTTGGCAGTTGGCAGTCAGTGTGCAGTCTTTAAGTTATTTAGTCTCTTGCCATTCTTCCTGCACTGACTAAGCAACTACTGACTGACTGCCAACTGCAAACTGTCGAACTGATAACTTTTAAATTGCCAACTTATTAAAATGAACTACAGGACACTTGGCCGCACAGGCTTCAACATCTCGGAAATCAGCCTTGGCACTTGGCAGGTTGGGGGCAAATGGGGCGCTCCGTTCAACCATGAGAATGCCGACCAAATCCTCAACGAGGCCGTTGACCTCGGCGTGAATTTCATAGACACCGCCGATGTCTATGGCAATCGGGAAAGCGAAAAAGCCGTAGGGCGATTGGTGAAAAACCGCTCGGAGCAGATTTACGTCGCCACTAAATGCGGCAGGTTCATCTCGCCGCACGTCAACGAGGGTTATACACCACAGGTGCTGCGGGGCTTCGTCGAGACCAGCCTTAAAAACATGGGCTTGGAGACCATTGACCTCATCCAGTTGCACTGCCCGCCGAACGAGGTTTACTACCGCCCGGAGATTTTCGAGGAGTTCGACCGACTCATTGCCGAAGGCAAAATCCAAAAACTGGGCGTGAGCGTGGAAAAAGTGGAGCAGGCGCTCAAAGCCATCGAATACCCCAACGTGGACACGGTGCAAATCATCTTCAACATGTTCCGCCAGCGCCCCGCTGGGTTGTTTTTTGAGCAGGCAAAAAAGCGGAACATCGGCGTCATCGTGCGGGTGCCGCTGGCCAGTGGACTATTGAGCGGCAAATATGATGCGAGCACCAACTTCCATCCCGGCGACCATCGGCACGACAACCGCCACGGCGAGCATTTCGACAAGGGCGAAACCTTCTCCGGCGTGGACTACGAGACTGGTTTACAGGCAGTTAACCGTTTGAAGGCCATCTTTCCCGACGTCCCATTGGCCCAAGTTGCCCTGCGCTGGGTACTCATGTTCGACGCCGTGAGCACCGTCATCCCCGGTGCTTCGAGGCCCGACCAGGTGGGTCTAAACATTGCTGCAGGCGACCTCCGGCCATTGACCCAACTGGAAATGGAGGCGGTTGGAAATGTTTACGATGAAATGATACGTCCTTTAGTTCACCATCTTTGGTAGTCTTCAGTTCGACAGTTGGCAGTTGGCAGTCAGTCAGCAGTTGTTTAGTCAGAACCTACAGAACGGCAAGCGACTAATGAACTTCAAGACTTCACCCTGACTGCCCACTGCCAACTGTCGAACTGCCAACTCAAAAATGTACCTACTCGGCTACGACATCGGAAGTTCGACCATCAAGGCGGCGCTCCTTGATGCGAAGACCCACAAGGTCTTAGGGCTGACGCATTACCCAGACCAAGAGATGGACATGATATCGAGGCAGCGGGGCTGGGCCGAGCAGCAGCCGGAAGTCTGGTGGCAGCACTTTTGCGCAGCTACGCAACGGCTATTGGCCACCACACAAGTTGACCCAAAAAAAATCGAAGGCATTGGCATCAGCTACCAAATGCACGGGCTGGTACTGATTGACCGGGAGATGCAGGTGCTGCGCCCGTCCATCATCTGGTGTGACAGTCGGGCGGTGTCCATCGGGCAGCAGGCTTTTGATGAACTTGGCGAGGATTATTGCCTGCGGCAAATGCTCAATTCGCCCGGCAACTTCACCGCCTCGAAGCTGAAATGGGTCAAGGACAACGAGCCGGATGTTTATGACAAAATCTATAAAATGCTGTTGCCCGGCGACTTCATCGCCATGAAACTGACGGGTGAGGCAACCACTACAATTCCCGGCCTGACAGAGGGCATATTTTGGGATTTCAAGGCAAAAAAAGTCGCCGATAGGCTGCTCGAACATTACGGGCTGCGCAAAGACCTGATAGCCGATACCGTCCCGACCTTTTCCATTCAAGGCAAACTAACCAAGGCTGCCGCTGCCCGCACGGGGCTGGCCGAGGGCACGCCCATCAGCTATCGGGCGGGTGACCAGCCGAACAATGCCCTGAGTCTCAATGTGTTGCGACCCGGCGAGATTGCCGCCACCAGCGGCACCTCGGGCGTAGTGTATGGCATCGTTGACCAGCCTGTTTTTGATAAAAAATCAAGGGTAAACTCCTTTGCCCACGTCAATTACGAACAAAACCACGACCGTATCGGCGTGCTGCTCTGCCTCAATGGGGCGGGCATAGAGTATAGTTGGTTGAAGCACCAAGTGGCCCGCAGCGACCATTCCTACGCCGATATGGAGCGCATGGCCAGCACCGTGCCCGTCGGCTCCGATGGGCTTTGTGTTTTGCCTTTCGGCAACGGGGCCGAGCGGATGCTGGAAGACCGCAACGTGAACGCCCATTTTTTCAACCTCGACTTCAACCGCCACACGAGGGCGCACCTCTACCGGGCCTCACTGGAGGGCGTGGCCTTTTCGTTCGTCATGGGCGTCAACATCTTGCAGGAGCTGGGTCTGAACGTGGACGTCATTCGGGTGGGCAACGACAATATGTTCCAGTCAAAGGTGTTTGCCATGACCATCGCCACCATGCTTAACAGCCGGATAGAAGTGGTGGACACCACGGGGGCAGTCGGGGCGGCACGGGCTGCGGGCGTTGCCACGGGCATTTACGCCAACCTCGACGAAGCCTTGCAGGACGTGAAGCCCGGTATCATCCACGAACCGAACCTGAACCATGCCCACTGCCAGCAGGCATACAGTTATTGGATGTCGAGGGTACGGCTGGCCGTAGAAGAGGGCACGGCGGCAACGAGGTCGCTGCCACCTGCGGCAGATGCCCACCGGCAGAACAAGGAGCTTGCCGCCGTGCGGCTTCAATTGGACGCCGCCAACGAATTTTTGGCAGAGATAAAAGCCACGCTCCTTCGGCAAGATGCAAATGCAGCATCGAAAGTGGTGCAAAGAATTGAGGCGAGGCTAGATGGAGGTCATAGAGAATGGGAGGGGTTCGAGGCGCATTTCGACCTGCTGCACGACGACTTCATCAAAAAGCTGAAAAAGCACTACCCCAACCTGTCCATGCAGGAACTTAAACTTTGTGCCTACCTAAAAATGAAGCTCAGCACCAAGGAAATTGCGCAGCACCTGCGGCTTTCCGTGCGGGGCGTGGAGACCGGCCGTTACCGCCTCCGCAAGAAAATGGGGCTAGGTGATGGGGTAAATTTGGTGGAGCATTTGGAACGTATATAAATCTACGCAATCGATTGACGTAAAAATGGCGTATTAAAAAAAGCCGCTGGCGAAACTTTGCAGTACGTCAACATTTCGCCAACTGGCCACTTACGTTTTCCTTTGTTCCGAAATGAAGTTTTGCTTTGACGCTAAATGGTAAAACCGCCTAGTACTTTGGGGGCTATGGCAAAAACAAATGGAATGAAACTTAGAGAGGCAACGATAGAAAATATCCAACCTACTGCTTGGGCATTGCAAATGCCTACCGCAGCGAATACTTCGCAACGTTTCAACCAACCTTTCTTGATGAACTTTTTATTCCGGCACTGCGCAATCGATTGATTGCCAATCAGAGGAAAACTTTTGGGGCTTATCCAAAGCTGCCCACAAGACATATTCGGCTATTTCTTTAAACCACCTATGTACCTACTTGGCTTTGACATCGGCAGTTCGTCCATCAAAGCGGCGCTAGTGGACACCCGCACCGGGGCAGCCGTGGGCGTGGCCCACCACCCCGACACGGAAATGGCCATGACCGCCGCACAGCCCGGCTGGGCCGAGCAGGACCCGCAGCTTTGGTGGGACTGCGCCTGTGCGGCCACCAAAAAACTGCTTCAAAAAACGGGCGTGCAGGCCGACGGCATCCAGGGCATCGGCATCAGCTACCAGATGCACGGGCTGGTGGTGGTGGGCAAAAACCAAGCACCGCTGCGCCCCTCCATCATCTGGTGCGACAGCCGGGCCGTGGGCACCGGAAACCGGGCGTTCGACGAGCTTGGGCACGAGCGCTGCCTGTCGCACCTGCTCAACTCGCCCGGCAACTTCACCGCCTCCAAACTGAAATGGGTGCAGGCAAACGAGCCTTCGCTTTATGAAAAGGTCGACAAGTTCATGCTGCCCGGCGACTACATTGCCATGCGGCTGACGGGCGAGGCCATGACCACGCCGAGCGGCCTGTCCGAAGGGACCCTTTGGGATTTCAAGGAAAACGCCCTGGCCGACCTCCTGCTCGACCACTACGGCATCGACCGCAGCCTTGTGCCGCACGTCGCCCCGACCTTCTCGTTGCAAGGCGAACTGACGGCGGCGGCGGCCGAAGCCACTGGCCTGCGCAAGGGCATCCCTGTGGCCTACCGTGCCGGCGACCAGCCGAACAATGCGCTGAGCCTCAACGTGCTCCGGCCCGGCGAGGTAGCGGCCACGGGCGGCACCTCAGGCGTGATCTACGGCGTGGTGGACAAGCCAACCTATGACCCGCAAAGCCGGGTGAACGGGTTCTTGCACGTGAACGACCAAAGTTCGGCAGTTCGACAGTTGGCAGCCACTGACAGCCATCCCGAAGGGTCGGGGCAAGGCCTGCCAACTCGGATCGGCATCCTGCTCTGCATCAGCGGTGCGGGCAGCCAGTACAGCTGGGTTAGGCAGCACGTGGCGCAGAGCGGCCTGACCTACGGCGAGATGGAGCGGGCGGCAGCGGCCGTGCCCGTCGGGGCCGACGGCCTGCGCATCGTCCCCTTCGGCAACGGGGCCGAGCGGATGCTGGGCAACCGGGACACCGGGGCGCAGATCGGCAACCTGAACTTCAACCGCCACACGAGCGCACACCTTTACCGGGCGGCGCTGGAGGGCATCGCCTTCTCTTTCGTCCACGGGGCGGGCATCCTGAAGGATATGGGCATGGACGTATCGGCCATGCGGGCGGGCAACGACAACCTCTTCCAGTCGGCCATTTTTGGGCAGACGATTTCGAACCTGCTCAACTGCACCATCGAGGTGGTGGAAACGACCGGCGCCGTGGGCGCTGCAAAGGCGGCGGGCGTGGCAACGGGGGCTTATAGTACGGTAGAGGAGGCCATGCAGCACACTTCCGTTCTGAGGCGCTACGCACCTACGAACACCAACGGCATTTACACAACAGCTTTCAATGCATGGGAAAATGCATTGAGCAAGATAATCCGATAGCATTTTCAAAACGATAGCGCCAGTTAAGGTGGCGTCCAAAAGGCGTCACTTTAACCTCAGCGTTTTCACCTTAAATTAAAAATGAGCAAAAAGAGCAGCAAGGGTATCGCTGTCACGATGGGCAGCAAGGAGTATTTCAAAGGCATCGGAAGGATACCCTTTGAGGGCAGGGAGTCGGACAACCCGCTCGCGTTCCGCTGGTACGACGAGGACAGGGTCGTGCGGGGAAAGACGATGCGGGAGCATTTCCGTTTTGCCGTCGCATGGTGGCACACCCTCTGCGGCACGGGCGGCGACCCCTTCGGCCCCGGCACCAAGGACTTCCCGTGGGCCAAGGCCAAGGACCCCATGCAGGCGGCACGGGACAAGATGGACGCCGGCTTCGAGTTCATCACCAAGATGGGCATCCCCTACTACTGCTTCCACGACTTCGACCTCGTTGCCGAGGGCAAGAGCCTGAAGGAAAGCGGCGAGCGCCTCGACGCCATCACGGACTATGCCAAGGAAAACAGCAGGCCAGCGGCGTGAAGCTGCTCTGGGGCACCGCCAACCTCTTCAGCCACCCACGCTACATGAACGGGGCAGCCACCAACCCCGATTTTCAGGTGGTGGCCTACGCCGGGGCACAGGTGAAAAATGCCCTGGACGCAACCATCAAGCTCGGCGGCGAGAACTACGTGTTCTGGGGCGGGCAGGAGGGCTATATGAGCCTGCTGAACACGGACATGAAGCGGGAACTCGACCACTTGGGCCAGTTCCTGAACATGGCCAAGGACTACGCCCGCAAGCAGGGCTTCAAGGGCACCTTCTTCATCGAGCCAAAGCCGATGGAGCCAAGCAAGCACCAGTACGACTTCGACGCCGCCACCTGCATCGGCTTCATCCGGGAGTACGGGCTGGAGAAGGACTTCAAGCTGAACCTGGAGTTCAACCACGCCACCCTTGCGCAGCACACCATGCAGCACGAGATGCAGGTGGCCGCCAACGCCGGGATGCTCGGCAGCCTCGACGCCAACCGGGGCGACAACCAGAACGGCTGGGACACCGACCAGTTCCCCGTGGACGTGTACGAGCTGACCGAGGCCATGCTCGTGCTGCTCGAATGCGGCGGACTGAAGGGCGGCGGCATCAACTTCGACGCCAAGACCCGCCGCAACTCGACCGACCTCGTGGACATCTTCTACGCCCATATCGGTGGCATGGATGCCTTCGCACGGGCGTTGCTGGCAGCGGACGCTATTTTGGAAAAATCTGATTATCAGCAGCTTAGGACTGAACGGTATAGCTCTTTCGACAAGGGCAAGGGGAAGGACTTTGCCAAAGGCAAGCTCTCGCTGAAGGACCTGGCCAAGCTGGCCGGCGAGTACGGGGAGCCGGAGCAAAGGAGCGGGAAGCAGGAGCTTTTTGAGAATATTATTAACAGGTTCGTTTGAAAATAAGAAGGCCAAGTGGCCATTAAAAGCGCTTATTCATAATTACCATTAGTTTTTTGGGCGTTCGGCTTTTGGCTGAACGCCAATTTAGAAATCACCTGACTCAAAATATAAGGCGATACCCAAGCGGGGGGGGTGCTTCCCTGTTGGGGGGGGTGGTACAAGGTTTTCATTTTTTCACTTAACTAATTGTATTGCAATGGAACTTAAAAATCATTCTCGACAACTGAAAGCCCCGCCTTGACGGCAATCCTCGTGACCACTGAGTTCAATCATTTTTAACAACTAAATTTTTTAATGCATGAAACAGATACATTCATCCAAAATCCCTTGGCTGGGCACCCTGCTAAAACCGATTGGGATAACTTTCTCGTTTCTGATGCTATTCTCTGTTGGGGTTTTCGCACAGTCGATGACCATCAAAGGGACAGTAGCTGACGAGACGGGCGTCGGAATGCCAGGGGTCAACATCTTGGTGCAAGGCACTTCCGATGGTACCATCTCTGACATTGACGGTACTTTTGAGCTGAAGGCCACCAAGGGTGCCACCCTGCTCTTGTCTTTTACAGGCTATGCTTCACAATCGATTGTTGTGGGCGACAACGCCACCATCAATGTGACCATGCAACCAAACTCGGAAGTATTGAGCGAGGTGGTGGTGACAGGCTATTCCTCCCAGCGAAAGCGGGACATTACGGGGGCCGTTTCGGTGGTGAACTCCGAGGAACTGAACCAAGTAGCTGCTACGAGCTTTACCCAAAAGCTGGAAGGCCGTGCTTCGGGTTTGACCATTTCGACTTCTGGTGAGCCTGGCGAGGGCACATCGGTGCGCATCCGGGGCGTCAGTTCATTCCAGAACAACGACCCGCTTTACATCATCGACGGCGTACCTGTGCAGGATGCGTTCAACACGGGCTTCAACCCGAACGATATCGAAAGCATTCAAGTACTCAAAGACGCATCTGCTGCCTCAATTTATGGTGCCCGTGCCAACAACGGCGTCATCATCATTACCACCAAAAAAGGCAAGGCAGGCAAGGTGAGCGTCACTTACGATGCCTACGTGGGCTTGGCGAATCCCGTCAATAGGCCAGACTACATGATTACAGACCCAAAGGATTATTCAAACTATATTTGGGACAAGCACGAGAATGCTGGCCTAGCGGTGGATGCTTCCAACCCTTACTCTGGCGGACGGGGCGTACTCCCAACCTATTCGTTTCCTTTTGGCGGAGGGGCCAACCCTTCAGATGCTGACTACGTTTTCCCTAGTTCATTGGTGATGAGGGCCAACCAAGCCGGTACCAACTGGTTTGACGAAGTGTTTGAGTCGCCAGCACCCATGACCGAGCACAACCTCGGCATCTCTGGTGGCAGCGACTTGGGCAACTACTACATCTCGGCTGGCTATCTCGACCAGCAGGGCACGATGATCAACAACTATTTCAAGCGGTACACCATCCGGGCGAACACACAGTTCAACAAAGGCCGTTTCTCCTTCGGTGAGAACGTTACTCTTAGCCGCACCGATGGTGTGGGTAATGACGGTGTGAGCGGTGGCAACCAAGACGAGCAGGGCGTGATGACCTGGGTAACGCTCATGAACCCACTCACTCCTGTAAGGGATGTCGGTGGTGAATGGGGCGGCGACAAGGCCAACGGCATGAGCAACGGCACCAATCCCGTGGCCAGCCTCACCCGCAACAAGGACAACGTGCGCACCAGCTATCGAGTGCTCGGCAACGTGTTTGCGGAGGTGAACATCGTGGACGGCCTGAAAGCACGCACCAGCTTGGGTACTGATTTCAACCAAGGCTACCGTGGTGCGTTCACTTTCCCGAACTTTGAGAACCGGGAGCCTAGCAACACAAATGGCTTCAGGGAGGACTGGAACACAGGCTTCACTTGGACTTGGACGAACACCTTGGCCTATAACAAAACTTTGGCAGGTGTGCACAACCTCGGCCTCTTGGTTGGCTATGAGGCCATCAAGAGCAAAGGCCGTTTCATCAATGGTTCCTTCGCCAACTACTTCACACAGGACATCAATGCTTGGTACCTCAATGGTGGCTTGGCCGACCCTGGCACCCGTCAGGTTAGCAGCGGTGGTGGCCCATTCTCCTTGGCCTCTTCTTTTGCAAAATTGGATTACTCCTTCAACGACAGGTACCTGGCCAGCTTCACCGTGCGCCGGGATGGTTCCTCCAATTTTGGCGACGAAAAGTATGGCACCTTTCCTGCTGTAAGTTTGGGATGGCGCTTGAGCAACGAAGAATTCATGAAGGGACTTGACTGGCTCGACGACCTGAAACTCCGCTTCGGCTGGGGCATCACCGGCAACCAGAGTGTGCCTGGCGGCAACGCTTTCGACCGTTTCGGCGGCGGCACTGCCTCGACTTTTTACGATATAAATGGCTCAAACTCTGGCCTCACTACTGGCTACTCACTCGCAAGGCGTGGCAACAAGGCGACCAAATGGGAAGAAAATATTTCTACCAACTTTGGTTTAGACGCTTCGTTCATGCAAGGCAAGCTGAACTTCGTAGTGGATGTTTACAAGCGGACAGTCGATGGCCTTTTGTACAATGCTGACCTACCTGGCACCGCTGGCACTGCCACACCTGCCTACATCAACGTGGCCCAGATGGACAACAACGGTATCGACCTTGGCCTCGACTACAAGGGCAAGGTGAATAGCGACTTCGGCTACAGCATCGGCCTCACATGGTCAACCTACAAGACAGAAGTAGTCAACATCGACGGAAGCACAGAAGTGGTTTTCCCAACAGGCTCTGACTCAAGGATTGGCATTTTGAACCACTTCGCATTGGGCTTGCCGGTTTCTTCTTTCTTTGGCTACACTGCCGATGGTCTCTTCCGCACACAGGCGGAGGTGGACGCCCACGCAGCACAAGATGGCAAGGAGGTAGGACGTATCCGCTTCAAGGACCTTGATGGCGACGGTGTCATTAATGACAACGACAAAGGTGCCATCGGCAACCCGCACCCAGACTGGTACGGTGGCCTAAACCTTGGATTCAACTACAAGCAGTTCGACCTGACCATCTTCTTGTTCGCCTCCGTTGGCAATGAGATTTTCCGCTACAACAAACTGTTCGACACCTTCGGCTTCTTCAACTCCAACGTAAGGAAGGACGTGCTCACCCGCTCGTTCCACCCGACGAAGAACCCAGATGGCGACCTGCCGATGCTCAACGTGAACGACACGTACAGCTACCAGCCGAGCAGCTTCTTCGTAGAAGATGCTTCTTACCTGCGTGCCAAGAACATCTCGTTGGGCTACAATTTCAAACCGGGTAGCCTCGGCAAGGTGTTCAGCAGCTTGCGCATCTACGCATCTGCACAAAACCTGTTCACCATTACCAAGTACGAGGGCCTCGACCCTGCGCTGTCCAATTTCGGCGTGCAAGGCTCGAACCCGAACGACCCTTATGCTACCATCAAGAGTGACCTTTGGAATGGCTTTGACTTTGGTAACTACCCAACCAACAAGATTTTCATGGTGGGCGTAAATGCTGGTTTCTAAGCTACTGTTTTTTAAACCATTTTAGTGAAAGAAATGCCTTGCAGCATTTTTCTCATGCTAAATCAATAATATAAACTAAGATGAAAAAGTATCTAAACTGGCTGTTTGCGGCCACTTTGGTAGGCGGGATATTTTTTGCTGCCTGCTCCGAAGATTTTTTGGATGCCCCAGCGCAGGGTTCGCTCGACAACCTGACCCTTGCCAACCAAGCGGGCGTCGAGGCAGCCTTGATCTCGGCCTATTCCATGCTAGATGGCTGGAATGCTGACTGGGGTGTATTCAGTCCACCTTGGGGCGGTGCTGGTAGCAACTGGATTTGGGGCAGCGTCACCACCGACGAAGCCTACAAAGGCTCCGAGCCGGGCGACCAAGGTGAGGTTCAGCAAGTGGAACTTTTCCAATGGGCACCGGGCAACGGCTATTTCAACGTCAAGTTCCGTGCACTTTACGAAGGTATTGCCCGTGCGAATGCGACCTTGAAACTGGCTGCTAGTGTTACTGATTTGGCCGATGCCAACCGCATCGCTGGCGAAGCCCGCTTCCTGCGTGGGCACTACCACTTCGACGCTTGGAAGATGTGGAAAAACGTGCCTTACTACACAGAGGCCGACGAGGATTTCCGCAAGCCAAACACCGAGGATATTGTGCCACGCATGGTCGAGGACTTCCAGTATGCCATCGACAACCTGCCGGAAACACAAGGTGCGGTAGGCAGAGCGACCAAAGGCGCTGCACAAGCCTACCTCGGCAAGTTGTTGCTCTACAACAAAGACTACAGCAAGGCGAAAGAGCAGTTCGACGCCGTGGTGAACAGTGGCAAATATGAACTTGCACCATGTACCCAAGATTTCTTCTCTACTGGCGGTGAAAATGGCCCAGAGATGATTTTCTCCATCCAAGCATCTGTGAACGACGGGGATAGCGAAGGCTCCAATGGCAACTTTGCTGACCGCCTCAACCACCCGCACGGCGGTAGCCCATTCGGCTGCTGCGGCTTCCACCAGCCTTCGCAAAACTTGGTGAACTCGCACAAAGTGGACGCCAACGGCCTTCCGTTGATTACGACTTTCAACAGTGCCGATGTAACAGTGGCGGATGCCGTTGATCCCCGCCTTGATTGGACGGTGGGCCGTGACGGTGTCCCCTTCCTTGATTGGGGCATTCACAATGAGACTTGGATACGTGCCCGTTCATGGGCCGGGCCTTTTAGTGTAAAAAAGTTCATCCATGCCAATGGCGAGCAAAGCTCGGTGGGTTGGTCGAACGTACAGCTTAGCCCAATCAACATGCCCATCATCCGCTACGCCGATGTGCTGCTGATGTTGGCAGAGTGCGAGGTAGAGCTTAACAACCTTGAGCGTGCCCGTGAGTTGGTGAACATGATCCGTGAAAGGGCAGGGGCCTGTGCGCAAGGTGGCGACGGTGGCACCACTACCGACCTCGCCGACCCCAGCATCACATGGGCAACCTACAAAGTAGGCACCTACGACAGTCCTTGGACTGACGCAAATGCAGCACGCGATGCCGTCCGCTTCGAGCGCAAAATCGAGTTGGCGATGGAAGGACACCGTCTCTTTGACCTGCGTCGGTGGGGCATTGCCAAGGAAGTCATCAACAACGACTACCTGCCAGTTGAAAAAACAAAGCGTACCTACTTGGAGGCTTCGGGCGGATACGAGGACAGGCACGACCTGTACCCACTCCCTTCTGTTCAGATTGAATTGAGCAAAAAAGAAGGGCAACCACAGCTTCAGCAGAACGCTGGCTATTGAGAAGTTAATAGTCTTTGTTAATGAGAATAAATTGTTTTACAAGGGGCAGCCTAGCGCTGCCTCTTGTTTTGTTTTTTCTTTCGTAGCTTTCCGACTGCCCTTTCCAGTTTTAATCAGCAATACATGGTCAAACTAATGGAGAAAGCATTACTAAAAAGGATTTACTTAGCCCTTCCAGTCCTCGCTTTGTGGGCTTCTTGTAGCAAGCCCCAACAGTCCAGAGCCAGTGCTGAACAACTTTTTCACAACCTCCCCGCCTCAGAAACAGGCATTGACTTCGTCAACGAAGTAAAGGATGGCGAAGATTTCAACGTGCTCACCTACCGCAATTTCTACAATGGCGGGGGCGTCGCCATCGGCGATGTGAACAATGATGGACTGGCAGACGTCTATTTCACCGCCAACCAACAGCCCAACAAACTCTATCTCAACAAGGGCAACTGGAAATTCGAGGACATCACCGAAAAAGCAGGCGTCGGCGGCACCAAATCCTGGAGCACGGGCGTGAGTATGGCCGACGTAAACGGCGACGGCTGGCTCGACATCTACATCTGCAATTCTGGTGACGTTGCTGGCGACAATAAAGAGAACGAGCTTTTCATCAATCAGTCCGGCAGTCCACAGTCCTTAACCCGCAGTTCGCAGTCAGGGAAGATGCTGGTTCCGACTTTTAAGGAACAAGCCAAAGAATATGGCCTTGCCGACCAAGGCTATTCTACCCACGCATCCTTTTTTGATTACGACACCGACGGCGACCTCGATTGCTACATTCTGAACAATTCCTATAAAAACCCAGAACGCATTGACCCCTTCAAAAGCACCCGACTACAAAAAGACTCCCTCGGCGGCGACAAGCTCATGCGCAACGACGGCAACCAATTTACGGATATAACCGACGAAGCGGGCATCTACTCCAGCGCCATCGGCTTCGGTCTCGGTGTCTCCGTCAGCGATTTGAATGGCGACATGCTGCCCGATATTTATGTCAGCAATGACTTTTGGGAGCGTGACTACCTCTATTTGAACAACAATTCCGAAGCATCTCCAAAATCCGCAATCCGCAATCTGCAATCCGCAATATTCTCTGAGGAACTCACCTCCCGCATCCCCCTCTGCTCCGTTGCCAGCATGGGTGCCGACATTGCCGACCTCAACAACGACGGGCATTGTGACATCTTCACCACCGACATGCTCGCCGCCGACAATTACCGCCTCAAGGCCATGACCGTCTTCGATCCCTACCACCTCGAAGACCTGAAATACCGAGCAGACTACCATTACCAAATCCTCCAAAACTGCCTGCAAATGAACGATGGCAACGCCAATTTCCAAGAAACCGCCCAGCTCTCCGGCGTTGCCGCCACCGACTGGAGCTGGGGCGCACTTTCCTTCGATTTCGACAATGATGGATGGAAGGACATCTTCGTCGCCAATGCCCTCTACAAGGAAATCATGTACCTCGATTTCACCAATTTCATCAACGACAAGGATGAGGTGAAAAAGGTCGTGACCGAAAAAGGCAAGTTCGACTGGCGGGACTTCGCCGAGTTTCTGCCGTCCAACCCGCTACCGAATTACGCCTTTTTGAACCAGCTTGGCACCCCAAAATCCGCAATCCGCAATCCGCAATCCGCAATCCCCAGTTTCAAAGACCAAGCCACCGCCCTCGGCCTCGGCGACCCCTCTTTCTCCAACGGCGCCGCCTACGGCGACCTTGACAACGACGGCGACCTCGACCTCGTGGTAAACAATGTGAACATGCCCTGCTTCATCTATCGCAACGATGCCAGCAGTAAACCCAATCACAACTACCTGAAAATCAAACTGATAGGCGAAGGTAAAAACACACTTGGCGTCGGAGCAAAAGTGAAAATCACCGCTGGCGGCATGGAGCAGGTGCTGCAACACTTTCCGCAGCGGGGCTTTCAGAGCAGCATGGAGCCTGGCTTGCTTTTCGGCTTGGGTGCTTCGCAAACGGTGGACAAGCTCGAAATCACTTGGCCCGACAAGCGCATCCAAGTGCTGGAAAACCTACCAGCGAACCAGACACTAGTGCTGAAACAAACTGAAAGTCTTCAGTCCGATAGTCCGCAGTCGGGGGCTGCTGGCACGGCACAGACTGCGGACTGGAGACTGAAGACTGAAGGACTCAAAAACTCCCTTCACGTCGAGAACCGCTTCAACGACTTCGACCATGAGCGGCTGCTGCCCCGTATGCTCTCTACCGAAAGTCCGAAAATCATCCGGGGCGACCTGAATGGTGATGGTCAAGAGGACTTTGTGCTCACGGGCGCTGCGGGCGACCCCGACAAGCTGTTTTATCAAAAAAACGGCGGTTGGGAGCGCCAACCCGATTGGCAATCAAAGGAAGATATTGAGCGGGAAACCACTTGTGGCGCTATCCTTGACGTGGACGGCGACGGCGACAACGACCTACTGCTCGGCACAGGTGGCAACGAGTTCCAGCGGGGTTTTGAATATTATTTGCTAAGGTTCTATGAAAACGACGGCAAAGGCAAACTCAAAGCCAACCACCTGCTGGCACCACCTGCGGGCGGTATGCTCTCCTGCATCGTGGCCGGGGACATCGATGGCGACCAAGACCTCGACCTCTTCATCGGTGGTCGGGCGGTACCGGGCAATTACGGCTTGTTCCCACGCAGCTTTTTGCTCCGCAATGATGGGGGCGGAAAATGGTCAGATGTCTCTGAAAAGGAACTCGGCAACTGCGGCATGGTGACGGATGCCGCCTTTGCCGACACCGACAAGGACGGCGACCAAGACCTCATCGTGGTGGGCGACTGGCTACCTGTCATGCACTTCCAGAACGAGCGGGGGCGCATGGTTTTTTCCAAAAAACAAACGCAAAAGCCCTTCTCCGGCTGGTGGACCAGTATCGAAGCCGCTGACCTCGACGGCGATGGCGACACGGATTTCGTGCTGGGCAACTGGGGGCTGAACACCAAGTTCAAGGCCACCAACGAGCACCCGCTGACAATGTTCGTCAAGGATTTTGACCAAAACAAAAAAAGTGAATTCGTGCTGAACTGGTACCCCCCGCTGGATGACCACCCCTACCCTTTCGCTGGCAAACTCGACATGACGGCGCAGGTGCCTTCGCTGAAAAAAAAGGCCCTCAAGTTCGACGACTACGCCAAGTTGACCTACGAAACCATGTTCACCGAAGGCGAAAGAAAAGGCGCCGTGGCGCACAAAGCCAATTGGCTGCAAACCTCCGTCCTCTGGAACGACGGCACGGGTTTTAGGCTAGAGGCGCTGCCGTTGGAGGCGCAGGTCTCCCCCGTTTTCGGCATCGCCGTGGACGATTTCAATGTCGATGGCAAGCAAGACATTTGGCTCGGCGGCAATTTTTACGGGCTGAAACCGGAGGTCGGGCGGCACGACTCCAGCCGGGGCGTACTGTTGACTGGCGATGGGCAAGGCGGTTTTGTTTCTATAAAAAAATCAGAATCAGGCATTTACATCAACGGCGAGGTACGGGATGCGGCGGTTTTTCCAACGCAAAATGGGAAAATGCTTTTGGTGGCAAGGAATGATGCGGAAGCGTTAATTTACAGCCTTAAAAACAAGGTTCAATAAAAACGCTTATCATGAAAACACCTTTCATCACAGTTCTTTATTTGTTAGTACAGGCTACAACGCTTCTAGCACAGGGGGCCTCCGACTTCATCCTCACAAAATCAGGCGAGCAGCTAGCAGGTGAAGTTTTTCAACCCATCAACCCGTTGCGGGAAGTGCATTTCAAACCAATCGGCAGCGACAAGTTCCAAACCTATTCGGCGGGGGAATTGCGGGGCTACCAATTCAAGCAGCATTTTTTTACCGCCTGCGACATCCCAGCGGAGGGCGGCAGCGTCTTTTTGCTCACCTTGGTCAACGGAACCGCCAACCTGTACGGTCTGCCTAACAAGAACACTTATTATGTTGAAAAAAATGGCACTTTCCACCGCTTGGAACGAAAAGACCGCATGATTGAAGATAAGCTGATGGAAGACCACCGTTATGCAGGGATTTTAAAATCGCTTTTTGCCGACTGCGCTTTGCCCGACAAAATATATGAGCAGATGAAATTCTCGCCAAAAAGCCTAATAGATGCTACTCAGCGCTACAATACTTGCCGAGATCCAAATTTAAATTACGCTGAAAAACGGAAAAAGGCGGCACTCCCAGTCAGTTTCGGAGTAGGCGGCGGTGTTTCGTCCTCCAAAGCCTACCACGCCAACTCATTCAATCCCTACTCAAAAACCTCGGATACACTAATAGTTATCATTTCGTGGTTGAAGCGCTTTTCGGTCTTCCGGTTGCCCCATCCTTTTTCGTAAGGCCAGGTTTAGGACTTAACAAAAAATATGGTGGGTTCTATGATTCCTACAGCTTGGAAAAAGTTTATAACACAATAGACATTACGTATCTTCAGTTCCCAATAAAGGCCAGTTATATCTTGCCCAGTAAAACCATTTCTCCCTATCTGTCAATCGGACTTATTGGTTCACTGCCTTTGAAAAAATCAGAGCAAATAAAAATCGTTCGCAATTCAACAGGGCATATCGATTCGGTTGAGGAAGTAAAACTGGAGCACCCAATCGAAGTAGGCGGCATAGGCGAAGTAGGCATTCAATGGAACCGAAAGGGAAAACTAAGACCATTCCTCGAATACCAGTTTGAAAAAACCAGGCTGTTTCAAGCTGGAAGGTGGTCTTATAATACCCACAAAGTTGCAATAGGTATCCGTTTTTAATCATGAAATTGAAGCTGAACCCAACACTGCTGGGGCTTGTTTCGCCCAGCATCATGTGGAGTGAAAATAACGTGTTTAGGTTTTTGCATGAACTTCAAACTTATACTATGTCAATAAATTTTCTTCTTGTACCAATATTGATTTTCTGTGCTTTAACAATTTTACCGGCACAAACAGTTATGGACTATATTGTCACAAAGGATGGTGATACCCTGTATGGCGAAATCCATCGCTCAGTCAATTTGCAGCATCGAGTAGATTTTAGGACATCCGATAAAAGCAATTTCAAAGCATACAAAGCCGAGGATATAAAGGCTTATCAAATAGGGAGCGACCTCTATAAGTCTTTTGAGTTGCGCTTGAAGGAGGGCGGGAAAGAAAGTACGTTTTTGCTCCAATTAGTAAGTGGCGCTATAAATCTTTATGCGTACAGTGATGTGGTTTTTTATGCTGAAAAGAACGGCGACTTACACATTTTGGAAAAAAAAGACCGAATAATGGATGGAAAGATACTTGACGACAGGAGGTTCACAGGTGTCCTGAAAGTGTTTTTCCAAGATTGCGGCGAATGGGAAGAAAGATTAAGCAAGGTAAAATTTAAGGAGAAGGATTTGTCCGAGCTCGTCTGGTCTTACAATGAATGCAAAGACCCACTTTTAAAGAGAAATTACGAGGTTAGGGAATCGGCAAAATTGTCAATCAGTCCAAGAATAGCAGCCGGAATATCATACAATCGTCCTAAAGCCAAAGAAAGTCCATATCAAAAATATTCAGGGTTTTCTCCCGGTTATTGTTTGGTGTTTGGCGCTTCGATAAAGCCGTCTCAATTTTCAAATTTCCTCTTACAACCAGCTGTGCATTTTACCAAAAAAAAAGGCAATGCTAGCGGCATATACTCATTTGGTGATTATGAGGCGCTGTTTATTCAGCCGCTTGTCAAAATGACTTATTCTTTTCCGCTTAAATTAATAACACTGGATTTTTCGGCAGGAGGAGTTTACTCCATAGGGGTTGATAGGCAAGGCAGTTTCGCAGCCATTAGTAGAAATGACAGAAATATTGGACTACTAGCGGGTGGTGGACTGCGCCTAAATGCTTTTGAAACATTTCAGCCCTTAATGGAATACCAAATTGAGGGCGACCAATTCCTAAGCCATAAAATAATTTTGGGTGTGGAATTCTGACAATTTGATAGCGCTATGAAAAAAACTGTTTCCTATTTTCAATTCTGTCCGTGCTAACAATTTGCGCTTGCCCAGACAGAAAATCTATTTTCGAGTCACTATCCGCCTCCTAAACACACAACTTTATCGCCATTCGTATTGCAATAATTTACAAAACGTTCTGCAACAAAACAAACAATTGCAGTAATCAATAAAATGAGGCATTTTAAGACAATAACATTCTTCGGGCTGCTGCTTTCAAGTTGCTCCAACAGCGAGCAACAACCCGAAGTGCTTTTTGCGACCCGCTGCGGTAGCTGCCACCTGGCCCCCGACCCCGCCGCCTTGCCGAAGGCAATTTGGCGGGATAAAGTCCTGCCCGAAATGGCCGCCCGAATGGGCATCGTCGAGAATGGCTACGACCCGTTGAAAAAGCTGCCGTGGACGGAAAAAGCCTTGATAGCACAGTCTAATACCTACCCGACCAAGCCCCAGCTTTCAACGGAAAATTGGTTAAAAATCAAAGATTACATCCTCTCGTTGGCACCTGACTCGCTCCAAAATGCTGTACCGCCGAGGCTCGACCCGCTAACGCTTTTCAAATCAGAAGCTGTGAAAATGGATGAAAATCCAGGCTCGTTCATCACGCTGCTTGCCTATCAAAAGGCGCAGCGGCAGTTCATCGTCGGCAATGTTTCGGGCGAATTGATGGCTTGGCAGCCGGGTATTGCTGCGCAACAATTGGGCAAGGAAAGCAGCCCCATCGTGGCGTTTGCTGAGCGGAAAGGGAGGACTTACCTTACCGAAATCGGCGAAATGCCGCCCACGGAGCAGGTAAACGGCAAGCTGACCGTACTTGAAAACGGGCGGCCAGTGCTGGTAAACAGAGCGCTGCACCGCCCCGTCCACTCGCTGGTCGAAGACCTAGACGGCGACGGCAAGGCGGAGGTCGTGGTGAGCGAATACGGCAACCACACTGGCCGGCTGACGCTGCTGTGGGAAACGGCTGACCGCAAGTTCGAGCGGCGCACCTTGCTGGCGCAGCCCGGTGCCATCCGCACAATTGCGCACGACATGAACGGTGACAGCAAGCTGGATTTGGTAACGCTGTTTGCGCAGGGCGACGAGGGCGTGTCTGTTTTTTACCAAAAAGAAAACCTGCAATTCGAGGCGGAGCGGGTGCTGCGGTTCAGCCCCGTGTACGGCTCCAGTTGGATGGAACTCGTTGATTATGAGGGAGATGGCGACATGGACATCGTGACGGTGCAGGGCGACAATGCCGATTATTCGTTCGTGAGCAAGCCCTACCACGGGCTGCGGATTTTTACCAATGATGGACGAAACCATTTTACCGAAAGCTATTTCAGGCCGATTTACGGGGCCACGAGGCTGGTCGCCGAGGACTTCGACCAAGACGGCGATATGGATTTTGCGGTCGCTGCCTACTTCCCCGATTTTGCGAAGCAGCCCGAAGCCAGCTTTGTTTACCTCGAAAACCGCAACACAGCGGGCTTCGAGTTTGCTACGCAAAGCTTTCCCCAAGCGGTGGACGGGCGCTGGCTCGTGATGGAAGCGGGCGATTGCGACGGCGACGGCGACACCGACCTACTGCTCGGCTCCTTCGTCCACTCCCCTGCCCCGACGCCGGGCAAGCTGCTGCAAACCTGGCGCAGCAACGGTGTGGACATGATGCTGTTAAAAAATCAATTAAAATCGAATTAACAAATTGCAAATCAACAATTTAGATGAATAAAATCTGTTACGCAATCGTTTGTTTTTTATTGGTAAATACGCTCCAAGCCCAGTGGATTGAGCTGCCCAGTTTCACCGTCGAGCCACTTACCTCCGTGGACTTCAAGGACGAGAGCACGGGCCTCGTCTGCGGCCACAACCAAATCTGGCGCACCACCAACGGCGGCGACAACTGGTCGGCGGTCTTCACCGGAAACGACGCCATCAGCCTCGAAGAAGTGCGCTGGGCCAGCAACCAAGTGGCCGTGGCCGTGGGGCTGGGCCAAGATGGCAGCAAGGGCCTGATTCTCCGCTCGACCGACGGTGGTCAGTCGTGGACGCAGGTGAGCAATACCATCGCCTCCATCTTCACCGACGTGTATTTCGTGAACGAAAACACAGGCTACCTCTGTGGCGGCAACACCCGCATTTTGAAGACGACCAACGGCGGTGCTTCTTGGACTTCGCAGTTCAATGACAATGATTCCGACTTGTTTTCTATCCATTTCATTAGTGAAAACGAGGGCTACGCAGCGGGCGGCGTGGGCGGCACGGGTCGGCTGCTGCGCACCACCAACGGCGGCACCACTTGGTCGGACGTGAGCTTGCCAGCGCCGTTCCTCCTTCAGTCCGTTTTCTTTGCTTCGCAAAACGTGGGCTACGTGGCGGGCGTGGCGGGTGAAATGCGCAAGACCGTGAACGGCGGCACTGACTGGACGGAACTCAGCACCGCCAACACGAGCAATATCCTCGACCTCTATTTTTTCGACCATACATTCGGCTTCCTCGTGGGCGGCACACTGACCGTCACCTCCCTGCAAAAGACCGTGAACGGCGGCGGCTTCTGGGGCAACGATGCCCCCAACGCCGGAGCGGGACTGTTCTCCATTGACTTCGCTGGAACGACGGGCTATGCCGTGGGCGTGAACGGCACGGTGGTAAAAACGGTGGTGACGGTGGGTACGGATGAGGTGGAAGATGCAATGGTGGTGCGGGTTTTCCCGAATCCGACAAGTGGCTTGGTGCGGGTGGAAGCAGCGGAACAGCCCATCCGTTTTGTCGAGGTTTTTGGGGCAAATGGCCAAGTGCTGCAACGGAAACAGGCTGGAAGCACGGCGGTGGAGTTTGATATGTCGGCGCTGCCAGCAGGGGTGTATTTTTTGAAAATCGCCTTTGAAAACGGCGTGGTGATGCGGAAAATCGGGAAGGGCTCAACGGTGCGAGTGGTCAGGTAGCGGATTTGAAAATCTGGAAATCGGCCACGGACTGAACGAGCTGGATACCCTCTCCCCGGCAAGCGGCGCTGAAATCGGGGTCGAAACTGGCAAGGGCAGGCACGCCGTGATGCTTGCAAGCTGCGAGAATCAAGGCGTCATTAGGCAAGAGGTTGTAGTTTGACATGAACTGGATGGTGAGCGGGAGCATGGCGGGGCTGTCGGTCAGATAAACAAATAAAGATAGGAAGGGCTGCGGGTCAACGGCACTCAAAACACCGGAGATGGCACCGATTTCTTTTAAAGTACGAGGAGATTTTTGCCCAAGTATTCCCAAGTGATAAAAAAGATATTCACTAACCACAGTTTGGTTAATGTAAAGCTGGGTGGAAGGCTCATTGCGCAGAACATCCAAGAGGTCAGCCCGAGAATTTTTGAGATACTCTACCAAGAGAGAGCTGTCAACAAAAATGCTATTGTTCATAGACATCGTATTTAGTCATTGGGAAATGAGGTTCGGGGGCAATGCCTCGATATTGCCGCAAAACACGCAGCCGTTCGGGCACATTTTCCTCCTCCGGCTCGGCAGGTTTTGAGGCTGTCGGAGCATCCTGCTGTTTCGCTTTGCCATTGGGCGCAGCCTGGTTGTTCTGCACAAAAAGCAGGTAATCAATGAATTGGCGCAGCTCCTGAAGGTACTTGGGCTGCAATTGCTGGATTAGGTTTTCAACTTCGATGGTTGCCATGACGGTCAATTTTTTTTACAAACTTACAAATTTTTGAGCAGCGCAAAAACTGCCAAAACCTTGGTACGCTTGATTTTTTTTAACATGAAACAACAGTTTTTCACCCTTGGTTTCCTGCTGCTCGGTTTGCTGAAAACCTTTGCCCAGACCGAAACCATCGTCGTTGGCGAAGCCAACAAAAGCCCAAGCAAACAGGCCACCCTGAGCGGCCGGGTGTTTGATGCGGCGAATGGCGAGCCTATCGCAGGGGCCGTTTTGCAGCTAAAACCCTCCGACAACCATGCGGTGACGGAGGCGGACGGGCGCTTTAAAGTAACGGCGGCTGTTGGAGATTACACGCTGGAAATCAGCTATTTAGGTTACGAAAATTCCACCGCAAACCTCCAACTGCGGGGCAATGGGGAACGGGATTTCCGGCTGGCGGAATCAGCCATCGCCTTGGAGCAGGTCACCGTCACCGAAACCCGCAACAACGACAACGTGCGGGAAGTGCTGGCGGGCGTGGAGCAACTTAGCATCGAGCGGATGCAGCGGCAGGCGAAGTTTTTGGGCGAAACGGACGTGCTGCGCAGCCTCCAGTCGGTGAGCGGCGTGACGAGCGTGGGCGAGGGCGCTTCCGGCTTCAACGTGCGGGGCGGCAACACCGACGAGAACCTGATTCTGATGGACGGTAACCTCGTGTTCAACCCTGTGCATGCCCTCGGTTTTTTCTCGCTTTTCCACCCGGACATGGTGCAGGGCGTGACCTTATTCAAGGGCGGCGTGCCAGCCAAATACGGCGGGCGGCTCTCCTCGGTGCTCGATGTAAAACTTCGAGAAGGCGACGACCAGCGGCTTTCGGCGAAGGGCGGCGTGGGCATCGCCACTTCCCGGCTCGTGCTGGAGGGGCCGATTGTGAAGGACAAGGCGTCGTTCATCGTGGGGGCACGGGCCAGCTACGTGGACTGGATGCTGAAGCGCACCAACAACGTGGACCTGCGCAAGAGCCAAGCCTTTTTCTACGACCTGACGGCCAAGGTGGACGCCCGTTTGACGAAGACGACCAAATTCGGCTTCACGGCTTTCAATACGCACGACGATTTCCAGTTTGCCGATGAGGTTAAATTCGAGTACGCCACGTCGAGCGCCAACGCCTACCTCAAGCAGTTGATTGGCCAGAAAATCAACCTGACGGCGCAGGTGAACGCCGGGGAATACCAGAGCGATTTGTACGACGTGAACGGCAACGACCAGTCGCAGTTCACCAACCGGATTCGGTTTTTGCGGGGCAATTTTGGGGGCGTTGCGCAACTCACAAAAGCCTACAACATGGAGGCGGGCGTGGAGCAGACCCGCTACCGGGTGTCGCCGGGCAAGCTGGCGCCGCTGTCGGATTCCAACGTGAAGCCCGACCAACTGGCCGACCAGGAGGGCTTCGAGACCAGTTTTTACCTGAACAACCAAGTGGCTTTTGGTGAAAAAATCGAGGTGATGCTGGGCGGGCGCTATACCATTTTCCAAAACCGGGGGCCGGAGCAGGTCTATCTTTACGAGCCGGGCAAGCCGAAGCGGGAGCAGACCATCGTTGATTCGCTCTCGTTTGCCGAAGGCGAAGAAATCGCCAGCTACACGGGCTTCGAGCCTCGTTTTTCGCTGCGGGTGAGCACGGGCGAAAACAGTTCCATCAAGGCGGGCTACAACCGCTCGTACCAGTATTTCAGCCAAGTTTCCAACACGGCCTCGGCCACGCCCATCGATATTTGGCAGCTCTCGAATTACCATGTCAAGCCGCAGCGAGCCGATAATTTCTCGGTGGGCTACCACCATAATTTCAACGAGAATATTGACCAGACTTACCTCACGGTTTTTTACCGCAAGATCGAAAACCTTATCGACTACAAGGATTTTGCGAAGCTGCTGCTCAACCGCCATATTGAAACGGAACTGGTGACGGGCAAGGGAAAGGCGTACGGCGTAGAGTTTTACCTGAAAAAAAGCCTGCGGCAGCACCAGTTCGAACTGAACTACACCTATTCCCGCACCCTGCGCCAAGTGGTGCGGAGCGAGGTGCAAGCGCCCATCAACCGGGGCGACTGGTACCCCAGCAACTACGACAAGCCGCACAGTTTCAACCTCAATTATTTCTGGCAAATCAAGCCAAAAAGCAGCCTGTCCGCCAATTTCACTTACAGCACTGGGCGGCCCACGACGGCCCCGGTCAGCTCGTTCAGCAGCGGCAACGTGCTCACAGCGCCCGTTTACTCGGAGCGCAACCAGTTCCGCATACCCGATTACCACCGCCTCGACGTGGCCTATTCCGTCGGGCCGTGGGGCAAAAAGGAGCGCTGGCGCAACAGCCTTACTTTCTCGATTTATAACCTGTATTTTAGGAAAAACGCCTTCTCCGTTTTCTTCCGCCAGAACCCGTTCCAGAGCGTGACCGCCTACCGGGTGGCCGTGCTCGGCTCGATGTTCCCGGCGGTGACGTATGATTTCGAATTCTAAACCAGTCTTCAGTCCGACAGTCCGCAGTCCGGCAGTCGGGGGCTGCTACCACGGTACTGACTGCGGACTGTCGGACTGAAGACTGAAGACTGCGGCCAACGGATTTTTAAAAAATGCTTGTATGAAAAAAATAGCCACTCTTTTCGCACTGCTGTTGATGTCCCTGCTACTCGTCCGGTGCATTGACGAGGTGAAGCTCGACATAGACAGCAACCGAACTTGGGTCAACGTGGACGGCCTCGTGACTGACAGCCTGCAAGTGCAGACCATCAAAATAAAGCGGAGCGCCGTGATTGGCGTCGGCAACGACAATATCCTGACGCCCGTGGAAGGCTGCACGGTGAAGGTGCTCGACGATGGGGGGCAAAGCTTCGATTTCACGGAAACGGAACCAGGTGTTTACACCCATGAAATGCAAGGCGTGCCCGGTAGGACCTACTACATGGAGGCGAAATTGCCCGATGGAAAAACCATCCTGAGCCGCCCGTCGGTGCTGATGAAGGCTCCTCCCCTGCTGCCAATCACCGCCGAAGTGACCCAGAAAACGACCATCGGGACAAATGGCCGGGCCATCACCACCAACCAATTGTCGTTGGGGATGAACACGGAAATTGGTGCGTCGGAACGCCCCTACCTTCGCTGGCGGGCTACGGGCGAATACGAGTTCAAGGAAGCCTACCCAATGGCACTCAACACCAAAACCTGCTACATCAAGAACAACCTCGATTTCAACAATATCAAGATATTCGACCCCAGCGAATTGGAAGGCACTTCCCTCAAAGACGAACCGTTCCTCAACACAGCCTTCGACTACCGCTTTGCCGACCAGTATTGTTTTCACCTGTTCCAATACGCCATGAGCGAGGACGAGTACCAGTATTGGGAACAAATGCGGGACATCGTGACCATTGACGGCAGCCTCTTCGACCCGCCGCCGGGCACGGTGCAGGGCAACCTCTACGACCCCAACGACCCCGACGAACTGATTCTAGGCTATTTTTCCGTGGCAGGCGTGGCTTATAGCCGGGAGTTCGTGAACGCCAATTCCTTGGGCTTTTTCGTGGAACCAAGGTGCAGTTCACTCCCTTTCCGGCCTCAGTACCCCGACTGCCGGGCATGTGAAACCATTCTTTTCAGCAGCCTCGAAAAACCGTTGTATTGGCCGTAGTCTTCAGTCCGGCAGCCCGGCAGTCGATACCGTGGTAGCAGCAACCGACTGAAGACTGCTGGACTGAAGGCTGCGATTAAAAATTTCAGCATGAAAAAAAACTACCTACTCCTGTTGCTACTGCCGTTTTTGGGTTGCAAGCCTGAGCAACAGCTTGACAACTGGTTTGCCACGCTGCCTGACCACGGCACGAATTCGTCGCCCCAACTGGCCGATTTGACGGGAGACGGCATCCTCGACGTGGTCATCGGGGCGGGTAAAAACGAATGGCAGCGTAGCGATACCGCCGTGGTAGCTCTGGATGGTACGAACGGCAAGCTGCTTTGGGCGGTGGCTGCGCCAAACCAAGTGACGGGCACGGCCACCTTCCTTGATGTGACGAAGGATGGCGTCTCCGATGTTTTCATCGGTGGCCGAAGCGCCTTCATGGTTGGCATCAATGGAAAAACGGGCGAGTTGCTTTGGCAATACCAACTGCCAAAAGACACGTCGGGCGCTATCCGCTTCGCAACGCATAACTTCTTCAACGCACAGCCCGTGCCCGACCAATCGGGCGACGGGATTCAGGATTTGCTGGTGGCCAATGGCGGCAACCCGCTGTCCTATCCCAACACCGCCGATGGACGGGAGCCAGGCGTGCTGATGGTGCTGGAAAGCACGACGGGCAAGGTGCTAGCCGTCGCTGCCGTGCCAGATGGGCGGGAAACTTACCTCTCACCCTTGTTTTTTGATTTTGGAAAAAACGGCAGCCCGGAGGTCATCTTCGGCACGGGCGGCGAGACCATCGGCGGCGGGCTGTACCGGGCGGCTTTCGCTGATTTGATGAAAAATGACTTGAGCAAAGCCGTGGCGCTCACGCAAGTCATGGGCCACGGTTTCATCGCCCCGCCGGTGCTGGCAGATGTGACGCAGGATGGCGTTGCCGACATTGTGGCCAACAACCAAGGCGGCATCTTGATGGCATTTGATGGCAAAACTGACAAGCTCCTTTGGCAACTGAAGGTGGACAGCACCGAGTCGAGCAGCAGTTTGGCGGTCGGTTATTTCAACGACGACGGAGTGCCGGACTTCTTCGGGCAGTATGCCGTGGGCGTTTGGCCAGACAACTCAGGCTCCCACCAATTGGCCGTGGATGGCCGAACTGGCCAAATCATCAAGGAATACCGATTGGGCTGCACGGGTTTTTTTAGCCCGGTCGCATTTGACATGGACGGCAATGGCACGGACGAGGTACTGATGAGCGTCAACAACTACAATTGCAAAGGCATCCATGTGGTGGGCTGCCAACATTACCTCGCCTTGTTTGATTTCAAAAAAGGTGTGCGGCAGTTCAGCGAGCAAAAAAAAGTGAAGAACCTTTCCACCACCCCTTGGGTCGGAGACATGGACGGCGACGGCCTGTACGACGTGGTTTACAGTGTTCAGGCCAACACCTCCATTATCATCGAGTTCTATGGAATGGCCGTGGTGCGGCAGGAGTCGAGGCAAAAGCTGAAAAAACGGCCAAATTGGGGTGCGTACATGGGTACGGCCGGGGATGGGGTTTTTAGAAATTGACCAAACCAGATGTCTGCCTGTCGGCAGTTTTTTCAAGATATTTTCAATTAAAAAACATCAACATCATGCGAAAAATCTTCCTTTCCTTATGCTTTGCGCATTGCGCAATGACAGCATTTTCCCAAAACCAAATAACGTTGAACGCTGACCTTGCCAAGACGCAAATCAGCAAGCATATCTACGGCCACTTCGCCGAGCACTTGGGCAGGTGCATTTACGATGGCATCTATGTTGGCGACAAAAACGCCAAAATCCCGAACACGAACGGGGTGCGCAACGATGTCATCAAGGCGCTCAAGGATTTGCAGATACCCAACCTGCGGTGGCCGGGCGGCTGCTTCGCCGACACCTATCACTGGAAGGAGGCCATCGGGCCAAAGGACAAGCGGAAGCCCATCGAGAACCTTGCTTGGGGCAACGTCAAGGAGGACAACAGCTTCGGCACCAACGAGTTTCTGGACATGTGCGAGCTGCTCGGTGCGGAACCCTATTTGGCCACGAACATGAACACGGGCACGGTGCAGGAGGCCGTTGAGTGGGTGCAGTACGCCAATTCCAAAAACGGCACCAGCTACCTCACCGATATGCGGGCCGCCAATGGACGGGACAAGCCTTGGAACGTGAAATATTGGGGCATCGGCAACGAGTCGTGGGACTGCGGCGGCGACATGAAAGTGGAGCACTACCTAAACCTGTACAGGCAATACGCCACGGCCATGACCAGCTATGCCAACACGGAAAAACTGTTCAGGATTGCCGTCGGGCCGGGCAGCCCCAATCATTACCATTGGACGGAGGAAATCATGAAAACCCTGCCCGCCAAGAGGTTCGAGGGCATTTCCATCCACCATTATTCGGTGATTGACTGGAGCAAGAAAGGCTCATCCGACCAGTTTTCCGACAAGGAGTATTTCATCACCTTGGAAAAGGCTTGGTTCATGGAGGAGTTCGTGCGCAAAAACAAGGAAATGATGGACAAATACGACCCCGAAAAGCGGGTCGCCCTGATTGTGGACGAATGGGGCGGCTGGTACGAAACCGACCCTGTGGGCAATGGCGCTTTGTACCAACAAAACACGGTGCGGGATGCCATGATTGCGGGCCTGACGCTCAATATCTTCAACAACCACGCCGACCGGGTGCGCATGGCAAACTTGGCGCAAACCGTGAACGTGCTTCAAGCGGTCATCCTCACCAAAGCAGAAAAAATGGTGCTGACACCCACCTACCACGTCATGGAGATGTACAAAGTACACCAGGACGCTACATTGGTGCCCGTTCAGGCAGTTTCCAATGATTTTATGATGGATGGCAAGCGTATCTCGGCGATTTCGGTCTCTGCTTCGTTAGACAAGTCAAAAAAAATGCATGTTTCATTGGTCAATCTCGATAATGTGAACAACCAAAAAGTAGAGATTTCGCTCAAAGGATACAAGGCAGGAAAAGTGACCGGTAGGGTATTGACCTCAGCGAAGGTTCAAGACGGCAACACATTTGACAACCCCACCAAGGTAACGCCTGGCACCTTCAGCGATGCCACCATTTCAGGCAACACGCTGGTGGTGAACATGCCTAAGAATGCAGTGGTGGTATTGGAGATAAGTGAGTAAGTAATGCTAATATGAGTTAGCTTGGCATTGCCCCAAAAACTAATTGGGGTCTCCTTTAGAAGGCTAAAATGTTGATTTGCAACATTTTAGCCTTAATTTTATTAAGAAAAATGCCCCAAAAAGCACAGATAGCATAAATTGCGATACGCAAACAATATTCGTTCACCAAAGGAAGCCAGACAAGATTTTGCAGACCTCAGTTTTTCCCGCCAAAGTGGACCTGAACATGTTATGCCTGCCACAAAAGGACTGGCAGAAACCTTTATTGGTGCTTAGTTGGGGTGGGTATTTTTGTGGCAAGTCCGAGACAAACAGCGCCTGTGCCCAGCATGAAATAATAAGTCGAGAACCGCCAAGCAAGCATTACCAAGTTGGCCATTCCTTCTGGGAAACAGCCAGTGAAAATAAGCAGGAACCCTGCCTCTGCACCACCCGTCGCTCCGGGTGTGGGAGTCAGCATCATGGCTACGAACACCATCCATTGCAACAACAGAAGACGCACCCAGTCAGCTTCCAAGCCCAACATTCGCACTACCGCCAGTAGTATGCAAAACCGGGTCAGCCATTGTGCAGCGATGGCCAGGGAACTCCAAATGAACGGCTTTCTGCCCTTGGTAAATATCAGCGAAAAGGAGATTTGAAACTCCCTCCAAGTGCGTTGCATTTTCTCTCCCCACCGAGGTCGCCCTCCATTTTTTTTGAAGAACCGAAAGGCCAGGAATCCCACCGCCCATAGCCCCATCAGCAAGGCCACCGCCTCCAGCCTGTGGCCATGCAGGAAATGCCCAGCATGTTGCCATAGTGGATTGTCCCAATTATGGGTTAGGGATAGGGAAATAGGTATTGCAACGACATAGAAGAACACATCTTCCAAGCTGCCCCAAAGCGTGAGCGTAGCGGCCTGCCCTGGCCGATAGCCCTGCTGTACCAGCATTGCTGCCTTGAACGGCGCTCCTCCCACTGCGGCCGGCATCGCAACCCCTCCCACATCGGTGGCAATGGCGATGCGGAGAAACTGCCTCCAAGCGATGTCCACACCAAAAAAGCGGCTCCAGATGGCCAATCTAATGGCATGCCACACCCACGGCAAGAGCGCCAACAGCATTGCGACCAGCATCCATCCAAACGAGAAATTAGCGGCGCTCAGCCTACTGCGGTCTGTGGCAAACCATGCATAGGCCAAGTTGCCAAGCACACCAAGGCAAATGACGGGCACAAATCTTGGGAGGAGCTTATCAAGGCGACCCATTTTGCAGCTTGTTTGGCTATTTGACAATTTTTCTTTCAACCTAAAGCCCCGATAGAGAGGGAGGTGAAAAAACAAACCAGACCAACTTGGATTTCAACTCATTGCTAATCAATAGCTTGTTTATTCATTAACGCACTGCAGGGACAGGCTATTCCTCCTTCACTTGGTGATTTGTTTCAAGGATTGATAGAAATTAAAAGCACTCTCCGGCTGCCCGAACTTGTGCCCGAACCAGTCACGCCGCAGCGGTTTCACCACGTCGAGGTTGCCCTGTTCCAGCAGGTACTCGGCAAAGGCCCATTGCTGGAGGTTGTCAAGGTCAACGGCGTACTCGTGCGGCACGATGCAGGGCAGAATCACGTCGCCGGTCAGGCTCTGTTTTTTCACAATGGTGTTGAAACGGATGGCCTCTACGTGGCCTGTCTGCCAGTAGGTGGCGGGTAGTTCCTGCCGGGGCATGTTGTATGCCTCGTGGAAGCTGGAATGAAGGAGCGGCTGCATCTGGCCATCTTCGATGGTCCACATTTTAAAGGGGTTTTCGCCGGACGGTGTTGCAGCACGCACACTGTCGGCATGAGGGTTTTCAAGCAGTTTTTGGATGCTCTCGTCCACCAATCCCGATGGGCGCAGCGGCGAAGTGGGACGCAGTTGCACTACGATGTCGGCTCGGTAGTCCTCGTTGAATTCGAGCCAGCGCACAGCGTGCTCTATCACCGGGAAGTCGGTGGTGGTGTCCCCGGCAAGTTCTTTCGGGCGGAGGAAGGGCACTTCGGCTCCCCATTCCCTTGCCAAGTCCGCAATCACCTCATCGTCGGTGCTGACGATGATGCGGTCAATGAGTTTTGACCTTTCTGCTGCTGCAATGCTATAGGCCAGCAGCGGGATGCCGTTCAGGAATTTTATGTTCTTTCGGGGGATGCTCTTTGAGCCGCTACGGGCGGGAATGATGGCGACGATGTGTCTGTTTTTCCATGCTTGAATCATTTTAAATTGTGATACTCCTTCTCTGTGCTTTCCATGCGAATGTTTCCGTATTTTTTATGTGCGCCTTTGCCGCAAGGCAAAGCTCCAAAGCCCGGATGCCGTCGTGCAGTGTGCAAGCGGGCGTCTTGTCCTGAAGAATGCAATCCATGAAGTCGGCGGTCTGGTCGAGGAACATTTCGTTGCGCTCGAAATGGCGGCCCGGCATCAGTGATTCAAAGGCCCTGCCTCCTTGTGTGTATATTTTTGCGCTGCCGCAAAGGGCGTCCCACTCGATGCGCCCCTCCGTGCCGATGATTTGCAGCGTGTGCATGGGCGGCTGGCTCACATAGTCGAGGTAAACCGAGCCGATGGCCCCTGACTCGAAGCGCAAGCTGGTAAGTGCCGTGTCCTCCGTGTCCAATTCTAGGTCGGAAATCCTGCCGCCAATGGCCGACACCACCTCATATTCGCCCAGCATCCAGCGCAGGTAGTCGAAGGGGTGGCAGAGTGTGAGCACTACCCCACCCCCGAGGTCGTTACGGGCCGAGTAGCCTTTTCGATAGTCTTCCCAAGGGTGCCAACCGGGCAGCCACTCGCCCCAGTGCGCGTGGGCGGCGGTTGGCCTTCCTATTTTGCCTTCGGCAATGGCTGCCCGAATTTCCTTCAAATCACCGTGGTAGCGCCACTGGAAGCCAACCTGTATTTTCAACTGCTTCACTTCTGCCAGTGCGGCCAGTTTTTCAAGGCCATCCAAGTTGTGCGATACGGGCTTTTCCAAGAAGATATGACAGCCAGCCCCCGCAGCAGCCAATGCCGTTTCGAGGTGCAGGGCAGTTGGGTTGCAGATGAAAACCACATCGGGGCGCTTGGCGAAGGCATCGGCGAGGTCGGTTTCCCTGCAAACCCGCAAACCTGACAGGCTTTTTCCAAAGGGACAAGCAAAGCCTGTCAAGTTTTGGCTCGTCAGCACCTGAAAATGACGGTATCCGAGCGCCACGAGGTTGTCGAAGTGGCGCTTTCCGATGGATCCGAAACCGACGATGAGTATTTTCATGCTGTTTGTCATTGAAGTCATTGGTCATTAAGGTCATTGGATGCCTAAATGACCAATGACTCCAATGACGAATAACCATTTCACAGGTACTCCCTACAAATCCCCGCTATCTTTTCCGCCGACTTCCCACCATTCTGCACGGGCGTCAGTTTTTCCAGAAAAGCGGCCTCTACATCGCTGTGTACAGGCTTGCCAAGGCCCAGTGCAGTGAGTAGCACGGAAGAATATTTAGTGACCATTGCCTCGCAATTGGCAATCATGTGGTTGGTGTTGCCCGTGTGAAAAATCATGGACTCCGGGGCATACCGCTCTATCTCCCAGCGGGCACGCTCATGGTTCTCACGAGGGTGCAGCTTGAACATCACGGGTCGGCCTTCTGCAATGGCCAATGTTTTTAGGATGAATCCCCTTCGGTCTTCAAATTGGCCACTTTCCCGAAGCCAAGAGGTGGCACCCAGCACGTATTTCCGAAAGGGAAAATCGTTCTCACGGTACTTGTCGAGGTCATCGAAATTGGGGATGCCCGTTACAGCTATCTTTTCAGGGGCAATGCCCTTGCGTACATAAAGTTCCTTGAAGCCTTCCGAGGCAACGCAAAATCGTTCGTAGGCGTGGCTCAATCCCGTCATGGAGGTATTGCCGAGGTAGCGGGGCAGCCTAAGCGTACGTATGAGATGATAGGCGAGGTTCTCAGGGGTCATCATGCCTTCCTGCACGAGGATGAAACGCTTGGTGCGCACGTTGCGGGGCAATACGGTGTCGTTGGTCGTCACGACGAGGTCGTATTCGTTGCGGCTGCCCTTGAAATCTATGAGCAGCCCGTTTTTTTCAAAATAAGCCTCGGCGGATTGGCGGGTCGCCTTGCTGAGGATGGTGAACTCGACCATGCCCCGCTCGGCCAGCCATTGCAGCAGGCCATCGCCATAATAGGGGGTGAACCAGCACTCACAATCAGGTGGCATGGCCTCGGCAATGCGATGCACCATCGTGGTTTGGTTCGGGGAGCCACCGATGAAGAGTATTTTTTTTGCCATACTGACTAACGGAAAAGGGTCAGCACGAAGGTAGCGGCACCGCTTTAAGTTAATGGGAAGACAAGGTTAAGTTTGGGTGAAAGAATAAAGGAAACCCTATTTTGCTGCGTTCGTGGTGGCTGCGCTGCTGGCCGTTTCCTCATTTTTCGCCAAAGCGGCAGGTAGTGCGGCTTTCACCACCCTTTTTTCACCCACAAACTCGCTTGGGGTGCGCTGGCGGATGCTCTCCACGAAGCGCCACTCCGCCACTGCGTCGTAGGGGGTGAGCGAAAGGAGCAGGTAGCCGTGGTTGCTCAGGTCGAGGTAGCGGAGGTGCGGGTTCACGTTGTCGGAGGCGAAGGTCTTTTCCATGAAATCTACTGTTTTGGCCCCCTTGTACTCGTCGAAATTGGCGCTCGTAACGCTGGGGGTGGCGAACTCGTAAGCCACAATCTTGCCAGCTTTTTTCTTTTTGTACTGCTTGTAATCGAGCGGAATATCGAAGCACCAGGAGGCGTGGGTATCGCCCGTTGCAAAGATGACGTTGTTGATGTTTTCCTTAAAAAGCAGGCTCTTGATGGCCTGCCGTTCCATCGGGTAGCCGTCCCAAGCATCGAAGTTAACGAAGATCTTGGACAGCAAGGGCATCACGCTGAACTCGGCAAATAGCACCTGGTTCCCAATCACTTTCCAAGTCGAATCCGAAGCTTTCAACCCGTTTTCCAACCAATCCAATTGCGGCCCGCCGAGCATAGTGCGCTCGGCGTTCAGTTTCTTGTACCGCTTGCTTTCGGTAGGGGCCTCCCGGCCGCTCACTCGCTCGTCGAGCATGAAAAGGTCAACGAGCTGGCCAAATGAAAACTGCCGATACAAATTTTCCCCTTCACGTATCGGCAGCCATTCGTAATATGCTTTTACAGCAGCGAATTTTCTTTGATCAAAATCCCCTTCTTCGGGCTGGTGGTTTTGGGCACCCGTGGCATGGGCGTTGTTCGATATTTCATGGTCGTCCCAAACGCAGATGAATGGGTGCATCCGATGGGCAGCCTGTAGGTCTGGATCGAGCCGGTATTGGGCATAGCGGGTACGGTAGTCTTGTAGGCTTACGATTTCGTGGGCAGGCAAATGGCTGCGGTCGTGTACCGAGGTGTCAGCGTATTGGTGTGCCCCATACTCGTAGATATAGTCCCCTAAATGTACCACGGCATCCAAGTCCTCGATTTCGGCGATGCGGGCAAAACCGTTGAAATAGCCCGCTTCGTAGTTGTTGCAGCTCACCACGGCGAGCCGCACCTGTTCGTTCGGTGATGGGTAGGAACGGGATTTTTGGTTTTTTGGGGTGCCAAGGCTGGCAAAAACGGCTTGGCTTTGGTGTTGTTCTTCGCTCGTAGTTTTTGTACGGCCAACGGGTGATGTGCTTCCCAACGCCTCGAATCGGTAGTAATGGTAGCTGCCGGGCAGCAGGCCCTTTGCATCAATTTTTACCGTGAAATCGTGCTCAGCCCTTGCAAGGGAAATACCTTCCGCTTCCAAATGGGTGAAATGTTCGTCCAAGGCTACCTCCCATTTCACCGTGACAGAATCTACCTTGCACGGAGGTGTCACTCTCGTCCAAATGATGATGGCATCGTTCAGGGGGTCGCCCGAGGCCACGCCGTGGTAGAAAGGTTTTAATTTGGGGTCAAAATATATGGCAGTGCCATCTGTTGGGAATTCATGGGCGGCTTGTGCCCAAAGTTCAAACGAACAGGCAACCAAGAGTATCAGTAAGTAAAAACGGCTCATCGAATGGGTTTTGCTGCGGGAGTTTAGAATATTGATACAAAGAAAGTCCCGCAATCAGAAGCCTATATGAACAGCTTTTTAAGTTTGTGTGAAGAAACCCTTATTGGTCTTGCAGGATAGCCTTCAGCACCTCGCTGGCTGGCACCAGTTTAAAATTCTGTGGTTGCGCCTTGCCCTTTCCATCCCTGTTATCCCCATCCTGCGCCACAAACACTCCCTTTTCAAAAACACCGCCGAGGTTGCTGGCCGTCACATCAATCCCATCCGTGTCGTAAGTCCCGTCAAAAGCTCCATCACCGATGACAAAGCTGCCGAGGTAGCGGTTGCCGCCCTGCCGCTCGAAGACTGCGTAGCTGTTGTTGCCCTGCGAAGAGGCGATGAGGTAGCCCGTGCTGTCGCTGCTGGGGTAGATGCAAAGCCCTTCGATGTCGTAGGCCAGCATGGGGTTTTCCGCTCCGCTGTTCGGCACAAATTCGGGTAGGCCTTGGCTGTCCGGCTCGGCGCCCGCCTTCCAGATGCCCTTGTCCTCCTCGCCAAAATAGGCCACGCCAAGTTGGTCGTCGGCCACCATGCCCTCTGGCTGCGACTGGAGCTTCAGCGTTCGCACGAGCTTCGCCGTGACTTCGCTATCGCCAAACGGCAGTAGCTCATACTGCTCCACCGTGCCGTCCTTGCCGTTCAGGAAGATATAGAACGCATTGTTTTTCAAGCTTTTATAAAAACAAATGCCATATACTTCGTCCAGCGCAGACTTAATACGACCGCCGCTGATAAGCGCCAAACTGGCATCGCTGGGATTGATTTTGAAGACCAAAACCTCGTTCGTACTGCGGTCGGAACAGGCCGCCAAGTCCACCGTGTCGCCGTTGGCCAAGGGGAAGCCGGGGCGCACGTCCACGTTGTTCGGGTTCCCGGTTTTGTAGCTGTGCAGTAGTTTCCCTTGCAGGTCATAGACCTCCAGCCCATATTTTTTCACCGTGCCGATGATGGCACTCTTGGATGAATCCAAGGGATTAACCCAAATGGCCGGGTCGTCGGCGGCATCGTCGCCGGTGCGGGCCTGCACGGCAGGGGTCTCGGCGACGGCCAGCACGGTGGGGACGCCTTGGAGGGTAGGTTTTGGTTTTTCGGTGCAGGACAGATAGCTTATCAATATCAAGCAGGCAGAAAGGAAGAATATTTGCTTCATAGACGAAATTTTTAGGTGCAAAAGGCTATTTTTGTTTCAATAGGGTCATTCATTCAAAAAGTGTTGACCGAAATGGAATCATGCTTAATGGTAGTAGCTGAATATAGCGATGTTTTCATTTTGATTGACGTTTGATGATTACATGATTGTTGATATTTGATGTTATGGACAATGGCTGGTTTTTGATGGCTGGAATCAACCATTGTCCATAAGAAAATTAACCATCACATCAACATTCGTAAATCATGTAATCGTCAATCGTCAATCAAAAACCTCCAATCACTACAATCCGTGACCAAGCGCAAACCATCAAATATTCAACCGAACCCCCACCCTTCCCCACCACGAATAAAACTCCTGTTTCTTCACCCGGCTGCTGACACCAAGGTAGTGCTTCAGCGGTGTGTTCGTCAGATTGACCGCCGTCAGGTAAAACTGGAAGTTCTTCGTCAGGTGGTAGTTCAGGTTGAAATCGAGGTGCAAATTGCGCTCATAATAAATATCCCAAGTCGGCTTGATGCCCAACTCCGTCAAAAAAGCGTCGTTGAAGTTCGCCGACACCTTGGCGTAGAGTTTTTTCGAGTCAAAGAACAGCGCTAGGTTGGCCGCATGGGGCGACTGGCCGGGGAGTTGTATGCGCTCGTTTTTGTTGTTGCGGCGCACGGTGGCCTCCGACCAAGTGTAGGTATAATTGAAATATACCCCGAAATGCTGCCAGATGCCCGGTAGCCTGAAAAACTGCTGGTTCCAACTGATTTCTGCGCCCAGCACCTGCGCCCGGATGCCGTTCTGCGCCGTTGTCACGAAGTACCAACCGGCCGGCTGATGTTCTCCACAAAGGTTCGCTGCTCGAAATAATAGACAAAGTCCTCGATGTTCTTGTAAAAAACGCCGCCCGAAAGCAGCCCGCCCCGCTCCATGTATTTTTCCGCCAAAATATCGGCGTTGACGGCTTTTGCGAAGCGCAAATCGGGGTTGCCGAGCGTGATTTGGCGGCTGTCCAATTCCGACTGGCGGTAGGGCAAAATATCCTCGAAATTGGGTCGTGAGTAGGTCCAAGTAAGCGCCGAGCGCAGGTTGGCACGGTCGTTCAAGGCGTATTTGAAATGGAATTGCGGAAGCAGGAAGCCATAGCTTTTCTTGCTCCGCAACGTGTCGAGCCGCTCGAAGGCGTCCGAAAACTCCCTGAACTGCACATCGAAGCCCCGGTAGTTGATGTCCGTGCGCTCGTAGCGAAGCCCGGCAAGCAGCATGGCCCTGCCCCAGTGCTGCGTGGCCATGAGGTAGGCGGCATAGATGTCCTCGTCCGCCACGTAGTCCTCCGAAAACGATTCCTCCTTCGTGTCGCTCTCCTGCAATTTGAAATTCTGGAAGTAAAAATCGAAGAACTCCCGGCTCTTTTCAGGGTCGGGCGTGTCGCCGAGCTGGTAGTTGCGGTTGAGCAGGTTCGTTTCATCAAAGCCGCCCGATACCGAGGCAAGGCTCAGTTCCGGCCCTACGCTCGTATAAATCTGCCGCACGCTGTCGAAGGGGCTGTTCACCGCAAAAAGCTGGTAGTATTTGTGCCAGACCCGTGCCTGGTTGTCCCGCTCCTTGTTCTTCAGCCTTGCCTTGGCGCCCAGTTTCACGCTGCCCTGCCAGTTGCCCCGCCCGTAGTTTTTTTCAAGGTTAAAACGGGCGGTCAGGTTGCGGTCTTCGGTGCGGGAACTTTGCAAAAGCAGCTCGTCGAATTCATAATCGAGCGAATTGAAGACGGTGGTCGAGTCCTTTTCCCTTGGAAATTTGATGCGTGGCCAATTTGCTTCCGAGAGGTCAAGCTCCAGGTTCACGAGGTCGTTCTGGAAATTAATGTCCATGCGGTCGGGCACGGCTTCCTTGGCGAGTGAGTAGCTCAGGAGGTAATCGAGGGTAAAAAACCCGAGCTGGTGCTTGCCGCCGAGGTTGGCATTGGCGATGGTCTGTATTTTTTGGCGGTCTTTCGCATCACGCAAAATCTGCGCTTCCCGGGAGGAGGTTTCGCTCAGGACAAAGCCGCTCCCGATGTCGTAGCGCACCCGGCGGCGCAGCTCGTCGTCAGAGTAGCGGTTGTACAAAGTGTTGATATACAGCGAATTGCGTTCATTGAATTTCCAATCCCAAGTGCCACTCAGGCCTGTCCGCTCCCGGTGGATGTCGTAATGCCGGAGCTGCACCTCGTCGTAGTGGAGCTGGAAGGTCGTGTCGCCACCGAACCGGGACTCGTTGAAATTGAACTGCATGTCGTGCGAGGCCCGGCGGTCGTCGAGGTGGGAGGCATTGAGGTAAAAACCGAATTTGCGCACCCGTTGGCCGAAGGCAAACTGCAAATTGTACAGCGGTTTTTCAGCCAAATTGTTGTAGCCGCTGGCGAGCGAAAAATGTATTTCGGGGATGGTGTCCTTGGCCGTCTTGGTGTTCAGGTTCACCGAGCCGCCGATGGCGTCGCCGTCTTGGTCGGGGGTCAGCGCCTTGGAGATTTCGATGCTGGCCAATTGGTCAATCGAAACCACGTCCAAGCCCACATAGCGCACATCGCCCTCTGGGCTGGGGATTTGCTCGCCGTTCACGCTGAAATTGGAGAGCTGCGGCGGCGTACCCCGCAACTGCACGAAGCGCCCCTCGCCTTGGTCCCGTTGCAAGGTGATGCCCGGTATCCTGCCGATGCTCTCGGCGGCGTTCAGGTCGGGGAATTTCACCATCTGCTCTGCTGCCACCACGTTCTTGATATTGGAGGCCACCTGCTGCTCCCGGTTGGCCTTCATTTGTCCTTCCAAAAGCGCCGTCACTTCCACGGTTTTCATCAGCGTGGCAGCGGGTTTTAAATAAATATCTTTTTCCAATAAACGCTCATTGGAAAATGCAAATAATATAGTGTCGGTTTCATAGCCAATAAACGAGACAATCATGTGCCCATTTTTAATCGAAATATTCTCCAAAACATATTCCCCATTCACGTCCGACACAGCAGCGACGGGCGTTCCGAGTATTTGCACCGTTGCGCCAATCAGCGTGGTTTTAGTGTCGGCATCCCATATTTTGCCATGAATAAAATAATTGTTTTGCGCCTTTATATGTGTTGAAAAAAAAGCAATAAACAAAAAGATATACAGGCCATTTAATATCGCTAACTTCATTGGAATAAACATAAACGTCGGCGAGATGAGCGCATCCCGCCGACGTTGGTTGAAGATTGAGATGAGCAGGGACTACTGCACCACCACCTTTGCCACGCCCACCTTGTTGGCGGATACCACTTCGAGGGCGTAAATGCCCGGCATGGCGTCCAAATCCAATTTCAGGGAAACTTCCCGGAGGTTTTCCCACTTCCAAGTGCGAACAGTCCTGCCGCTCAGGTCGGTGAGTTTCAAGCTGACATCCTCACCTTGAAAAGCATCGAGGGCGACCCGCATATAGCCACCAGCCGCAGGGTTGGGCGTCACCTTCATATTGGCCACCACGCTGCGTTCCTTCACCGGGCTGATGCCGGAAAAATAGATGACCAATTTGGAAATGCGCTCCGGGTGGTGCAGGCCGTCGCCGCCGTCTTCAGGGTCGGCCACGTTCTCGAAGCCCTCGAAGTCACGGGCATTGTCGTCGTCGCTGGCACCTTGGTCTTGGCCGGTGAGGTAGAAGGCCATGGCGTTGCCCTGCTGCCAGCCGTCTCGGTCCACCACCTCCTGCACGAGCGCCTTGAGGTCAGGGGTGCGGTACTGCTCCCAAATCGTCCATTCCTCGTCGCAGTTCCAGACCACATTGGCTGTGGTGCGTGGGCGGTCGGAAATCAGGTCGGTCTCGTTATAGGTCACGGGGTTGTCGGAAGCCTCGGCGTAGATGGTCACAATGGCAAGGTCGCCCTCGTCCTCGTGCGCCCATATTTCGATGAAGGCGGAGTCAATGGTAGCGCCTTTCGGCACGTTCACGCCCCGATAGCGCAGGCCCGTGGACACGACGTTGAACTCGTCGCCCTCCCAGCCGATGTCGAGGTCGTCATCGTAGAGCTTGTCAATTTCGTTGTTCTTTTGCTCGGCGTCATCAGTGGAGACTTCCACGCCGCCGTCAAGCCCGGTCGTCTGGATGCGGACAGTGTCCACCCATTGACCAAAAGCGAGGTTTGCCACAAAAATTGGCAGGAAAACAAGTAGAATTTTTTTCATAAAATAAGTTTTCCGGCGAAGTTCATTCGGGCAGTTTAAGCGGATGTGTAGCAGGGGTTAAGTTAACGTGAAATTGCCCGCACCTCGATTATTTTATCATCTCCCGGCCTAATCGCCTTCTTCCCGTTCCCGCTGATTTCCATGTTGGAGGTGCATAGGAAGATGCGCCCATCCGGCGCAATCAGCACATCCCGCAGCCGCCCGAAACTGTTGTTGAAAAAGTCCTGCTGCGTAAGAATGCGCTGACCCGATTCGTCCAATTTGAACACCGTCATGCGCTGGCCGAGCTTGCCCTTTCCTTTTTTCAAAAAGACCTGCATCAGCGAGTTGCGCCATTCGGGTATGGCCGGGTGGTCGTAGTATTCGAGGGCGCAAGGCGCCACGGTCGGCGTCCAGGCGATAGCGGGTTCCACCACTTGGTTTGCTTCGCAAAAACGCTGCTCGGAGCGGAGGTCGCACTTGCCCTGCACCTTGGGCCAGCCATAATTGCGGCCTTTTAGGATGATGTTCAGCTCGTCGTCGTTGTTGGCACCGTGCTCGCTGCTCCAGAGCGTGCCGTTGGGCAGCAGGGCCAGCCCCTGCGGGTTGCGGTGGCCGTAGCTCCAGATGAGCGAGCCGGGGAAGGGGTTGTCGGCAGGCACTGAGCCGTCAAGGTTAAGCCGAAGGATTTTGCCGTTGATGCCGTTCAAGTCTTGGGCCAGTTCCGGCGTGTAGGCTTCTCCCATGGCGAAGAACATTTTTTTTTCGGGTGTGAAAACCATGCGGCTGCCGTTGTGGCTTTCGTTGGCGATGATTTTTGGGATGATGGAAAGGCTGTCCAACAGTTCGTCCTTCGCAAAATCATAGCGGAATCGCACCAGTTTCGAGTTTGTCGGGGAATTGGTGTAATGCACGAAGAGGTAAGGTTCTTTCGGAAAATCGGGATGAAAAGCCAGCGAATAAATGCCCGGATTTCCCCATGAAGTATGGCAATCGCCCAGCTTCAGCAGCGTGTCGAGCTGGCCAGTGGCGGGGTCGAGGCGCTTCACCCAGCCGCCGTTTTCGGTGAACCAGATGCGGTTGTCGAAGCCCCAGGTCATGTCCCAGGGGTGAACGAGGCCCGTCGCCACGACACTTACAACCAATGCCGTGGAGTCAAGTTGCATTGCTTGCACAATAGGGTTTTCGACGGTCACTACAGCTACTTCTGCCATCCTTGGCGCTGTCAATGCCAGCGGTGGTATCACCTCCAAAATTTGGTCGCTGCCCGGCGGCTGTGCGCCGTATTTATCCGCATTGGAAGTGGCGACGAAAATGCGGCCATCTGGCGTCACGGCTACATCCCGCAGCCTTCCTGCCGTTTCGTTCACCAAATCGAATTCCTCCACCACCTCCACGTTGCTGCTGTCGAATCGGACAGCTTTCAGGCTTTGGTCGAACAAATTGGCTATCAAAAAACAGCCCTTGAGGTTCGGATAACGGTCGTGGTCATAAAAAGCCATACCGCACGGTGCGATGGTGGGCGTCCAAGTTTTCAAAGGCTCATTGAAACGGATTTCCTTAGCAATCCGCACCTCTTCCATGTTTTTGGGCTTTCCAGCAATGAGCGGCCAGCCCATGTTTTGGTGGCGGATGACCATGTTCAACTCGTCGTTGTCCATCGTGCCATGTTCCGTGCAAAATACGGAGCCATAAGCCGCCGCCAAGCCCTGCGAATTGCGCAAGCCCCAAGCCCAAACAGCGGTTCCTGTGGGGTTATCCTTTGGAATTGTCCCATCCAAATTGATGCGCAAAATCTTGCCATTCAGCGATTTCAAGTCCTGCGCCCGTTCTGTCTGCTCCAAGTCCCCGACCGTTAGAAACAGATAACCGTCCGGTGTGGCCAGCAGCCGCCCGCCGATGTCGGTAGGCCCGGCAGGTATATTGTCAAAAATGATTTTTGAAAATGAGAGCGTGTCTCTATCCGTGTCTAAAATCAGTTCCGCAATACGTAGCACAAGTGCATCCCCCTTGTAGGAGGTGTAGGCGACATAGGCTTTTTTGCTCCGCAAAAAATCGGGGTGTAGCGCCAAGCCGAGCAGCCCGGCCTGCAACTCCCTTGCCACTTCGGGCACCTGCAGCAGGGTTTTCACCTCGCCCGTAGCGAGGTCCACCTTGCCGATTCGCCCATTGATTTCTGTGAAAATAAGCTGGTTGTGGGGGAGGTATTCGATGTCCCAAGGCACGGTCAGGCCACTGCAGACCGTACGGGATTCTGACTGCGCCCAACCAATATTTACAAGCAATAACAGCCAAATCGTTTGGCTGATTCGTTTCGACAAAATCCTCATTGTCAATAGTTTGCAAAAATTCTTTACAGATTGAAAGCGGATGTAAGAATTTGTAAAAACTACACCGTCACCGCTTCCTCCTCCTTCACCCGGCGCAGCTTCGCCCTCGGCCCAAGCTCGCTTTCATACAGTTTTTTCACCCCGTCGCCCATCGCCTCTTCGATGGCCCGGATGTCCTTCACGAGGCGTTTCATGCCCGTTGGCTCCACGCTGGCGGCTTGGTCGCTGCCCCACATCGCCCGGTCGAGGGTGAAGTGGCGCTCCACGAAGCAGGCGCCCATTGCGACAGCAGCTACCGTCGTGGCCAGCCCGGTTTCGTGGCCCGAATAGCCGATGGGTGTGTTCGGAAACCACTCCTTCAGGGTGTTTATCATCCTGAGGTTCAGTTCATGGAGCGGGCAAGGATAGGCCGAAGTAGAATGGGCAATCAGCACATTGTCCAAGCCGAGCGCATCGGCGGCGTCGAAGATTTCGTGCATGGTGCTCATGCCCGTGCTGAGCATGAGCGGCTTGCCCGTGGCCTTCATGGCCCGCAGCAGCGGCAGGTCGGTGAGGGAGGCAGAGGCCGCCTTGTAAATGGGCGGTTCGAACTGCTCGATGAAATCCACGGCTTCTTCGTCCCAGCAGGAAACGAACCAGTCAATGCCCAGCTCCCGGCAGTAGCGGTCAATCTCGGCGTACTCGGCGATGCCAAATTCTACTTTGTATCGGTATTCCATGTAGGTGATGCGGCCCCAGGGCGTGTCCCGCTTTTGGTTGCGCTGCTCCCTTGGCACACAAAGCTCAGGGGTGCGTTTTTGGAATTTCACCGCATTGCAGCCCGCCTCGTGCGCCTCCCGGATGAGGTGCTTCGCAATGTCGAGCGAGCCGTTGTGGTTGATGCCGATTTCGGCAATGATGTAGGCGGGCGCGTTGGCCCCAATGTGGGAGCCGGTGGAAAGTTGAACAGTGGTCATTTTTTTATGGTCATTTTAGTCATTGGACATTATTGTCATTGGGGTCATTGGACATTGGTCATTGGTCATTGGTCATTGGTCATTGGACATTGGGGTCATTGGACATTGGTCATTGGGGCCATTGGTCATTGGGGGTATGCCGTTTAGGGGCACATCAATGACCAATGACGAATGACCAATGACGCCGCCGCCATTGACAGTTTTTGCCTTTATAATCAGCTCCGCAAATTCCCGGAAGGCCCCGTGCCCGCCATAATTTCGGCACCGATAGTCGGCGATGTCTTTGATTTCCTGCATGGCGTCGGCGGGGCAGGCGCTAAGGCCGACCATTTTCAGCACGGCTTCGTCGTTCAGGTCGTCGCCGATGAAGGCGATTTCGTCGAGGCTGAGGCGGTTCTTTTCAGCAATGGTGAGCAGGGTACGCACCTTGTCCTTGCAGCCAAGGTGCAGTTCAGTGATGTTCAGCTTATTTGCCCTTCGGGCAACGGGCAAGGAGTTCTCCCCGGTCACGATGCCTACCTCCACGTTTGCCAGTTTGCGGAGCCGCTCCACGCCCATGCCGTCCCGCATGGAAAAGCGCTTCATTTCTTCGCCGTGGGCCGTGTAATACACACCCGCATCGGTTAGCACCCCGTCGCAGTCAGTGAGCAGGAGCTTGATTTGTGCAGCTTTTTTATCGATGTTCGTCATGGTTAAAATTGTGCAAAAAACCCCCACACCATTGCGCGGTGCGCATGGCAATAGTGCCTATATGCCGACTTGTTTTAGGCTAGTTTTCTTTGGCGGATAAAATTCGTGCAAGATTAGGATTCCAGCATAAATTGCTGATTAAGCGGGGGTTAAGTTCGGGTTAAGCAGTAGTTTAATTACTGTTAAACCGCCGTCCAACCCCCATCCACCACGAGGTTGGCCCCGGTCATATAGGCCGAGGCATCGCTGGCAAGGAAGAGGAGCGCACCCTGGTAATCCGTGGGCTGCGCCATGCGGCCAAGGGAGGTGCGGCGGCTGTAATTCTCCACGAACCAAGGCGCTTGCCCGTTCTCCACGCCGCCCGGCGAAAGGGCGTTCACCCGGATGCCTTGGCTGCCCCAATAGGCCGCCAAGTAGCGGGTAAAATTGAGCACGGCACCCTTGGTCGTCGGGTAGCTGGGGCTTTTGAAAAAAGCCTGTTCGCCGTCCGGCTTGAGGTAAAGCGACTGGTCGGGTCCGACCATGCCGTAGGTGCTGGCCACGTTGATGATGCTGCCGCCATTTCCCTGCTCGACCATTGCGGAGCCAAATATTTGCGAAGCAAGGAAAACCCCGGTCACGTTCACTTCCAGCGAGCGCAGCCAATTTTTCAATGGGTAATTCTCAAATTTGGACTGTTCGGCGGCCAGGGCGGGCGACTCGAATTTGTCGTCCACGGCGGCGTTGTTCACCAGCACATCGAGGCGCTCGTATTTTTTCAAAACGGCGTTGCGGCCCGTGCGCACGGAGTGCGGCACCGCCACGTCGAGCGCCAGTGGCAAGTGGTTTTCGCCGGGCAATTCTTCAACAAGGTGGCGGCAGTCGCCGAGGTTCAGGTCGGCCACAACGACAGAAGCGCCAGCCTCGGCCAAGGCCATGCAGTGCTGCCTTCCGAGCAGCCCCGTGGCCCCGGTGACGATGGCGACTTTGCCCTCGAGGGAAAAAATTTCCATAGTTTGTTCAATAATATGACCCGATGGCCGGTATTACTTCGCTGCCCAGCAGGAAGAACATACCTGCCAGCAGTACCAGCAATGAAAGCACCCAGTGCAGCCTGCGCTCGGTCTTGCCTTTGTTCGTCAGTCTTTTTTTGTTCATAAAAAATGGTTTTGCGCCACGAGGCCACCTTCGACTTTATACAAATGCACCCGCCAGAACCGTCCCTCAAATACCCCATCGAGCCGTAGCCCTATTTCTTCCGCATTTTTAACTTCCACTGCCGAAAACAGGAAGCAACTTCCCATGCCGCAAAGTGCCTCTGCATTGAGCGCAAGGTGGCAGACGGAGCGTTGCAGCTGCTTGCCGCAAAGGAAGGCGTCAAAGTCCTTGCCCAGCTCAGCGGAATAGAGGTAGCAGCGGTTGCCGAACTGGTCGAACTCCTTTTGCACGATGGTGCTTTTCGCAAGTTCATCGGCCATGATTTCCCGGAACTGGTGCTTGTAACGCAGGTCGTAGAGCGAGGCGTGGCGGTCGAGGGTATAAAAGCCGTTGTACTGCGCCGACGAGGGGTGCATCCCTAAGGAAACCACTCGATAGCTTTCCTTTGGCAGGCCGATGTGGTGGTCTATTTCGGCAAAGAGTCTTTCATCGAAAAAGGCTTGGAAATTGGGCTTGCGGGGATGCCCGGCCAATTGGCGCAGGTTCTGTGTGAACTCGTCCTGGGCGAAGATGCAGATGGCAAATTGCGCAGCAAGAAAGGCCATTGCAAGCCGCTTGTTCCATGCCGCCAAAGGCTTCAGTACGGTAGCGAAGAGGAGCAGCCATAGTATGGGCAACAGGATGATGGCCCGCTCGAATTTGTACGATTTCAACAGTTCAAAATGCCCTTCGCCCATCCACACCACAAAATTGTAAAAACCATAGAACAGGCTGAAAACAAGTAGCAACGACGAGATGGCCGAGGCAGTGCGATTCAGCCCAAACCGACGCCCGACGACACCGACCGCCAACAGTATCGGCACACTGACGAACACACCGACATGGTGGTGGCAGAGCAATAGCACCAGCCCCGACTCTTTTAGGCTGTGCCAAGGATTCAGGGCTTTGTTGTAAAAATAGTCGTACTCCGCACGGTGGGAAATGAAATCGCCGGGCCAGAAGGTAAGCTGGAACAACTGCCAATTAACGCCCATGTAAAGCAGCGCCATCAGACCGATTGCCGATAGCAAATGCAGGCTCAATTGCTTGTTCTTCAAGGCATTGCGCAACCAAAATAGCCCGCCAAACGCTAAGGTGGGCACCCCCGCCCAAACGAGGTCTGAATAAAACGGGAATAGCAAGAGCACAAGCCAGGCAGGGAGTTTTTGGCTAATATTTGATTGCAATTTCAAAAAAGCCCAAACCACCCAAGGCAACCCCGCTACCGACATGCCGAGCATGGTGAAAACGGGGAGCCAACCATAGCACAGCGCCACGCCGAGCGCCAACCAAGTGTGTTTGGGGTCAGGCAAAACTGTTTTGCGCAGCAAAAAATACATGCCCGAAAATGCCGCCAAATGCACGAGCATATAATTGAAGACATAGCCCCAGTACAGCCCGAAAAGCCAGTGCCAAAGCGCAATGAACGACCAGCCAGTCTTGACGGCGGCACGGGGGAGGCCGTTCATCACCTGCTCGATTTTTGCGCCAGCGGAATAGTCGAAGGTCTTGCCTGCGGCAAAGAGGTTTTGGTAGTCAATGCCTTCGAGGGTATCGTGGATGCGGATATAGGCTTCGTCCCATAGGAGCAGTTGCGGTAGGAATTGTGCTACCATCAGGCCAAGTGCCACCAGCCAAACTGTTCTGCTATCACCAGCCAAAACGAGTTTGGTGTTGCCGCTGGCAATAGGCTTGGCCTGAAGTGATAGTGTAGCGATTGAATTTCCCATTTTTCTTGAGCCGCAAAGAACGGGCGGGTTTGACTAGCAGGTGTTTACGCCCAACTTAAGGCTGGGTGAAGTTTTCGTGAATCAACGGGCAGCAATGCCAATTGAACGCCGCAGGAGAAACTGACGGAGTCTTTCAAGTTCATCCGTGTTGATTAGGTCGCAGCCGGATGAAAGCAGTTGGCCCCACACAGCTTCGTCTTCTGGGCTGGCCCAAAGGCGCAGTTTTTTGCCTTCGCCGTGTACCAATTTGGCGAGGCGTTTGAGCACTTGCCATTGGTGCTCGGTGCGCGCTTCCCCCAATACCTCCCAACCAAATACGCTCGAAAACCGCTCGCTGACCATCGGCATGAGGTGGGGCGGGATGCCCTTGCCGAGGTCTTCGATGCGGCCATCGAGGCACATGAGCGTATTTTGCGCTTCCAAAATCTGTTGTACGGGCCTATTACCGGACAAAAAGACAGTAATGGCCCGCTCTGTTTTCATTCCGTTTTTAAAAGATGTGAGCAAATGTTGATAGGGCTGGAGGTAGGTTTTCAGTGCTTCGTAAGTGGCGGCGGCCTCCGTCTTGATGTCAATCATCAGGTGGAGCGGCAGGTCGTCCGAGGGGAAGACACTGCCGCCATTTGACCTGACTACTAAATCCAAAGGCTCCAAATAGAGCGTCCGCAAGGTTTTGTCGTTTGAAAGGTACAACGGGGTGTAGTGCGATACATAGATTTCATTGCCTATCAAATGTACGTCCACTTCGATATGCGTGAACCCTTGATTCAGGGCATCGAACAGTGGCCGCTCGTGCTCGTAGTCGTTGTGCGCGTGTGCTTGGAGCAAAGGCGTTTTGGGCACCCATGTCTGGGGTGCCTGCAATATTGGGTTGTTCTCTGTAAAAAAAACTTGCGTGGCGAGGGCATCGGCAATGGCGGGCGAAACTGCACCGACGGTTTTCGCACGGGCGGATGCAGACGGCTGCGTCTGCAAGGGCATGAACAATGCACCGCCAGCGTAGCTCGCCACGCAAAAAAACAAGAGGTGCTTTAGTTTCATGGTTGTTTATTCTTCTTCGCCTTCGGCAACTACCTTGCCGCCATCGAGTTCCGCCTGCCAAGCTTGCAGTTCGTCCCATTTGCCCTCAGCGGCCAAGGATGCTTGCTGGGGCCAAGTTGATGTGTCCCGGAAGGAAAAGCCGGGGCCGGCTTCCGACATCAGTTCGTTCAGTGATTCCGCAGACATATTGGCGAGTTCGGTGTAGGTGTGAATACCTACGCCGTTCAACACTTCGGCCACGGCTGGGCCAATGCCTTCAATTTTGGTCAGGTCATCCCCAACGACAGCGGTTGTGGTCATTTCGTCCATAATTCGATTTTAATTTAAAGGTGATGGTAACTACTTAGCAGAAGGTGTTTTTTTTGGAAAAATTTTCAATTTTTCCCCAAAAAACACCCCAAAATGTGGGAGGAGAGAGAAAAAATTTCATTTTTTCTCTCTCCTCCCACACCCTCCTAAGCAGTTACAGGTGATGAATAAATTTAGGCTTCAATATTCAAAATAAGATATGACCAAAACATGAAGGCATTATTAAGTATGGGTAAAATATTGGAAATTATTTGGTTGGTGCGAGATGGGAAATAAAAAATGAAATACTGCCTACGTTGATATTTTTACACCTAAAATCAGCGATTCTTTCATTGACCAGGGCATACAACATATTTCCCTAAAAGTTAACGGAGGATTTATTCAGACTTTAAATTGGTGACGGTCTTTTGCCCAATAGTTTATTGAGTGAGAGTAACGCAAATTAGTTTTGTAGGCAGCCATGTTTCCCTTTGGACATGGCTGTTTTTTACTTTACAGTTGACCACAGTTAAAGTTTATGGCCGTCATTTCCGCCCTGAAAATAAAATGGCGACGGCATCTTTGGTGCCGCCGCCATTTTAATTGCGCTATATTTTCCCCTAAAATTAAAAAATATAGCGGATGCCCAACTGCGCCTGCCAAACGCTGTTCAGCGAGATGTCCTTGGAGAGTGCCTCTGTCGGGTACACGCCGCTGCTGGATGGTGCGAAGTTGTAAACGGGTTGGTTGGTGGCAGTATCCGCCTTCACGAAGCGGAGCGGGAAGTTGTTGCGCACCACATCGGCCACGCCCCATTTGCTGCTGAGCAGGTTGCCGAAGTTGTAGAAGTCAGCACGGAATTGGATGGTGTGCTTGCGTTCCTTCACTTTCACCGAGAATTCCTGCTGCACCGAAACGTCGAAAGTGGTCAGCCAAGGAAGCAGCGCACCATTGCGCTCGGCGTACTGGCCTTTGTTCTCGCTCAGGTAGTCGTTGTTGTCCACGAAGGCCATGAATGCGGTACGCTGCGCGTCAGCAGTGGCGGTCACGACGCCGTCGGCGTTCTTGATGTCGTCGAAGAGCAGTTCATCGCCGCTGTTCGGGATGTAGAGCAGGTCGTTGCTGGTGAGCTGGTCGCCGTTCACGTCGCCGTTGACGGCGAAGGTGTAGCGGCCTTGGTTGCTGCTCTGCATGAACACAGAGAAAGTCGTTGCGCCGAAGTCGAGGTACTCTAATCGGTAGGACAGGGCACCGATGATGCGGTGGCGCTGGTCGAAGTCGGAGTAGGCCAGTTCCTGTAGGTTGTTGCCGAAGCGGCTTGGGTTGTCCCTCCAGGAAGAGAAGGCGATGGAGCCGGCCGTCATCAGGTCTTTCGACTCGCTGAAATTATAGGCCAACATGGTGTAAAAACCCTTCTTGAACTGGCGCTCCAACTTGGCCGTGAGGCTGTAGGTAGAACCTTCGTTGGTATTGGTCAACACGATGGCATCGGTGATTTTGTCGTTGATGCGCAGTGCATTGTTGGACGCGGCACCTGTGAGGCCGAGACCAGCGTAAATGGGGCGGTCGTCAGCACCATCGTAAGTGGCCTTGGATGGCTCCAGGTTAGCATTGACGTAGTAAACATTGTTCAGGTTTTTGTTGAAAATACCCTCCACGGAGCCTACGAAATCGAACGGCAGCTTGAAGTCAACGGCGAGGTTTGTCCTCCAAAGCTGCGGGAACTTGAAGTCCTGCTCGGTCGCGGCGATGTTGAAGGTCGGCGGCGTAGTGGCATTTTCAGGAATATAGGCCGTCACGTCTGGGCTAAAGCGGCGGTTATAGACATTGTTCAAAGATTCGGAGCCGGTCAGGATGCCGTTGTTGCCCACTTGGTTCGAAATCCAAACGAAGGCTGGGCGGCCAGCGAAGAGGCCCGTACCACCACGGAGCTGGATGCTGCGGTCTCCTTTCACGTCGTAGTTGAAGCCGATGCGAGGCGAGAACAACGGGTTCGTCTTTGGCAGTTCATCGGTGCGGTATTTCACGCTTTGTCCGTCTGCATTGATGAAATTCATCGTGTCGAGCGCCGGATTGTAGCGGGCTGTTTTACCATAGATAGGCACGTCGATACGGAGGCCAGCGGTCAGTTTCAGCTTGTTGTCCATCAAGGCGATTTCATCCTGGATATAAGCGCCCGGCTGCGCAACTTTGGTGGTTGCCGTTGGCAATGCGCCACCCTCAAGGGCGGAGTAGGTGAGGTTGTAGCGGCGAAGCTCCACAGAGTCCACGCCATTTACATCGTCATAAAAATCTTGCAGTGAGTTATAAACAAACTGGCCATAGTACGTCGGCGTGAACGTATTATCAAACTTGAAATACTCGAAGTTCACGCCCGCCGTGATGGTGTGCGCCCCCTTGTACATCGTGAAATTGTCCTGAAACTGCCAGGTATCGGTGTTCAGGATGTTGTTCGGCGTGAAAGGTTCGTAGCCAAAAGTCGTGTAGTTGCGGCCACCTTCCAAAATGTCCACCAGCGGGAACACACCGCCACCGCTGCTGCGGTAGTCACGGTTGGCAGTGTAGCCAAACTGGATTTTGTTGCTGGCTTTTGTGCCAATCATCGTGTTCCACTCAAAGATGCCGGAATAGATGTCGTTGTTGATGACGTAGTTGGAGTTCGAGAAATTAAGGGCAAAGCCGTTGTCGCGGCGGTTCTGGAACGAGCCGGAGTTGCTGGCGAGCACGTCGCGGGACGATTTCAGGTAGTTGAAGCGGAAGCTGAGGCGGTTGGACTTATTCATGTTGTAGTCCAATTTCACCAATGCCTTGTCGCTCTGGGTGTTCAGCAAGTAATTCTCGTAATCGCCGGGGTTGTAGTCGAAGCGGTCAATCAAGAACTCCTTCAAACCATCGAGGTCGGAGGCGAGCACCCGGCTCACGTTGTCGCCCTCCACGCCACGGTCAGCCACCCAAGAAGTGGCGGGGTCGTCACGGCGCTCGATTTCAGCGTTCACGAAAAAGAACAGCTTGTTCTGGATGATGGGGCCACCAAGGCGGAAACCCGTTTGCTTGATGCTGAAATCGTTCTTGGCGATGGTGGTCGTGTCGGCCTTGTCACCAGCCAAGGACTCGCTGCGGGTATTGTAGAACACGGAGCCTTCAAATTGGTTGGTGCCAGAGCGGGTCACGGCATTCACCCCTGCGCCCGTGAAGCCTCCTTGGCGCACGTCGTAAGGGGCGAGGTTGATTTGGATTTCGTCAATGGCCTCCAAGGAGATAGGCGAAGAGTTCGTTTGGCCGCCTGGTGCACCGGCGAGGCCGAAGCTGTTGTTGAAGATGGAGCCGTCAATGGTCAGGTTGTTGAAGCGGCTGTCTTGGCCAGCGAAGGAGACACTGTTGCCAGTGGTAGCTGCCACGCTGCTGGAGCGGCTTTGCGGTGTCAGGCGCACGAAGTCGTTGAGGCTGCGGCTGAGGGTCGGCAGTGCGTTGATGGCCTCCTTCTTGATGTTGGTGGAAGCACCCGTGCGTTCCGAGTTTAGGATTTCGTTCTCTACGGCCAATACCACTACCTCTCCGAGGGTGGTCGAGCTTTCTTGTAGTTTTACGTCGAGGCGGAAGTTTTGGCCCAGGCCAAGGCTAATCCCATCGAGTACATAGGTCTCGTATCCCGTAAAACTCACCTCAATATGGTAGGGGCCGCCAATGCGCAAGTCGGGGAGGTTGTAGCGGCCGTCCTCACGGGTGGATGTACCATAAAAGGTGCCAGACGGGGTGTGCGTAGCCGTCACGTTGGCAAAGGGGAGCGGCTCGCCCTTCGAGTCAGCAACCTGACCAAGGAAACTGGAGCTTTGGGCAAGGCCCAGGGTTGAATTAATCGCTAAAAAAAGGAATAATACAATAGCCCTTGTAGAATTACATAGTTTGAAATTCCAATTCATTTGATGTAGTTTAAATTAAAAAAAATTGGGCAAATTGCCCCAAATTAAATGGTTAAAAAACAGGCGATATTTACATTGATGTTTATTGGAAGGCCATCAATTAATTTCACGATAGGTAAGTAATAAAATCTGGAAAAATATTTGACAAAAGTTGATAAAATCAGCTTTTCAAAACATTCGCAAAGGTAAGTGGTGGCAAGAACCACCATCCGCGCATCTAGATTAAGTTTGTATTAATTTAGTGTGAATGCAGTATTTAGAAACACCAGTTTTGTGGCTCCAATTTGGCGTCCGTAGGTTTTGTGCAGTTGCCGAGTAGGTTTATACTTCTGGCCGTTAGCTTCTTGGCTATTTGCTTTTGACCAATAGCCACGAGCCAACAGCAAATTCAAATGAAAAAAACATGGCGATCCAAAGTAAAATATGGTTGATAAAGGTTTATTAAAACCTGATTTGAGCTATAAGGTGTCATTTTTTCAGTTAATTTAATATTGAATTCACACAGGCTTTATTTAGCGTCCCAACCTTTGCAACGTGGCTCCATAGCGCCACATTTAGTGAGAGTAAATAATTGTTTCGGCAAGCAGCCGTGCCACTACGATAGCGGCACGGCTGCTCCTTTTTCGCATCAGCCCTGATAGTCCTTGCCGCCCACTTTGCGGTTGTTCCATTCCGGCTGGTTATCCACCTTCGGCAAATGCTTGGGTGACTTGAACTTCGACATATCGCCCGTCAGCGCTTTCATGAATGCCACTAAATCAGCTTGTTCAGCCTTCGTCAACTTCAGTTCATCAAAAGGCAAGGTCTGGTAAGGTACATCGAGCTTGAGGCCAGCGCCACCACCCCGGTTATAAAAGTCCACCACTTCCTCTAAAGTCTTGAAAGCGCCGTTGTGCATGTACGGTGAAGTCAGCTCCGCGTTGCGGACGGTCACGGTCTTGAAGGAGGTCTTATAGAACTCGGCCTTCGAGCGGGGCATGCCATTGGCATAGCGGCCGAGGTCGGAATCGAGGCTCGGGTTCAAGGTATCGGCAGTGAGGGTGATGCCCAGCACCTCCGACTCCGATTCGTCGTAGGTAGGCGGCACGGTTCCGTTGAAGGCCGGGGCGAAGTGGCAGGTGCCGCAAGCCGCCTTTCCCATGAAAAGGTTGAAGCCACGGTGCGCCGCCGGGTCTAGGACGCCCGTCTTGCCCTGCACGTATTGGTCGAATGGGCTGTCAAAGTCCGTGAGGCTGGCCACATAGGCACTCAGCGCATCCGAAATCGAATAGGTGGACACTTGGTAATCGGGCTGTTCTGGGTACGCCGCTGCGAAAAGCTGCTTGTATTCACTGCTTTGGTTCAGCTTCGCGATGATTTCGGGGTAGTTGGTGTCGAACTCCTCCTCGCTCTTGATCACGTGCAGCATCTGGCGGTCGAGCCGTGACTCCCGCAAGTCCCAGAAGTATTGGTCGGCAAAGACGCAGTTGACAAGCGTCGGCGAATTGCGGAGCAACGAGTGCTTGCCGCCAGCGGCTAGCGGCTTGGGCAGGCCGTCCGTGAAGGCCTTCTCCGGGTGGTGGCAGGAAGCACAGGAGCGGTCAATGTTTTTCGATAAAATCGGGTCGAAGAACAGCGTCAGGCCCAGTTCCCTGCGCTTCTCCATAAGCGGGTGCTTCCTATCGAGGTTGGCGTAGTAGCCAGCGTTCAGGAAGTCCGGGGCAAACAGGCTGACGGCATGGTAGTTCACCGCACGGGGCGTCTTGTCCACCTCCTCGGCGAACTCTATGCTCAAGGATTTATGCACTTCGTAAAAAAGCTGGTATTGCGGCTCGATGTGCTCCATCAAGAACGCCAGGCGATCGAAGCTGTCGAAGTCGTCGTTTTCCGTCAGGTATTTCAGGGTATGCTCCATGCGGGCATCGAGCACGATGGCAAGGCCCCTGTCCTTTTGTTCGAGCAGCGGCATATAGTGGCGGAAGGCAGCATACATGCCCTCAAAGGCAGCTTTTGCTTCGGGAATGGCGTTGACTGAGCCTGGCGTGTCGAAGCCCGTGACGCCGAGCGTGAACGTGCGCACCAATTGCTGCCGGATGGCCTCCATCACGTGTCGGTGCTCCAGCGGCAGCCTCGATTGGTGCTGCGCAACATCTTTGAAGTCTTGGATGAGCTTATCGCAGCGCGACAACATGGCCGCTTTTTCATCCGTGGGAGCCTCGGAAAAGGCCATTTCGTCCAGCACCTGCAAGCCACATGGCTCAATGACCATCACATCGGGTATAGCAGGGTCAACGCTGGGCAACGGCGCACCGTTGATGTTTTTTTTCACCGCAAAGCCGTCAAGGTAAGCGATGAGAAATTCCGATTTCTTATAGGCCATGCGTGCATTTGTCACGGCCTCCTGCACCGCCAGTTCGCTGGCAGTGCTGCCGTCGAGCCGCACTATCGCTGCCTTCATGTTGGCAATGGCGACGGCCGTCAGGTTCAAATCCGTGTGAAATTGCTTGGTGGTTTTTTGCAGGGCAAGGGCCGCCTCGTTTTCCTTGAAGCCAACAGCTAAAAAGAAGCAGGCCAGTAGGGCAGATATGGTCAGCGTTTTTTTGTTCATGTCAATTGTTTTAAATGAAAAAACGTCGGCGAGGCATACACCCCGCCGACGCTGAAATACTCAAGAATTGCTTATTGCACAGAAAGCTTCAAAGTTTCGCCATCGGCATTTTTCAGGTAGTAAATGCCTAGTTGGCAAGCTGGACACATCCAATTGGTTCGTGTTGCGCTGAACGAGCACCCGCTTGCCATTGGCATCGTAGAGCGCCACGTCGGTTGTCTTGTTCATGAAAACCACACGGGTCACGGGGTTTGGGTAAACGGAAAACGGAGCGTTCTCGTCGTTTTTGGCCATTTCAGGGTCGAGGTCTTGGCTACGGTTGCCGAGGCGGGCGTAGTCAATCTGGTCGAGGCCGTGGATGGCGAAGGTCAGCGAGTGGTTATATGGAAATGGGTTAGATGTGCTTGGGTGCTGCGAGTTGATGAGCAGCGATTTGCCGTCTGGTGTTTGCACCACGCCCGTGACTTCAGCACCAGCAGGAACAGCAGTCAAGCGGATGAGGTCGTTCACGGTCGGGTTCTGGATGCTCAGGTCGAGCAGGAACATCTCGCAGGTACGGTTGGTCACGCCAGCAGGTACACGGCCCCTTGAAGTACCGTTGAGGTCTTCCTGGATGGCAAGGAACGGGCGACCATCAATCTTGATAACGTTCAAGCCATCAGGGTTGGAAAGGTGCTTGGATGGGTAGTTGGCCTCCGTTGGGCTATCGGCAAAGACAGGGCCTCCTTCGAGGTAAACGCTCAGTTCGGCAGTGCGTGGGTCGTATTTCCAAATACGGCCATAGTAGTCACGGTAGTTGGGGTCGGTGGGGCCGGCCCAGCCATTTGCCTGTGCCCTTGCGATGGTGGCAGGGTGGAAAACGCCGCCAGCCGCTGCGTTGTCAGCCCAAGCATTTACGGGGTTGTCGAGGCCCGTCTCCGTGAAGTAGATGAAATTGTCGTCCGGGTTGATGGCTACCCACTCGATGCGATTGAACATGGTAGCGCCCTTGGAAGTCGCAAGGTTGTTGTGGTCGAGCAGTAAGCCCGGCTCCCAGATGGGCACCCATTTCCAGCCCGCCTTGTCGTGCTTGTAGGCGAAGAGCGTGCCCTTCGTGAAGTCGCCCGGCGTATTGGCCACGAACATGCCGAAGAAGCCCGGTACGTCGTCTGGGCCGAGGTAAACGATGCGGTTGTCCGGTGCGATGACACCGCCCTCGAAGCCTTGGCGGCCCCAGTTGTACTGCTTGCGGATGGCCTTGGCCTGCTTTGGGTCAATCTCCGTCATGTAGTTGAAGTTCTGGTACTTTTTCAGCACCCTGCCGTTCATGCCGGGGATGTCAGAGTTGGTGACGGTGAAATCGGAGGTGTCACGTACGCCATTTCCGCCGTTGAAAATGTCGAGGTTTCTATTCTGGAACCACTCTTCCGCCGTCCAGATGCGGCCATCCACGATGGAGTTGATGCCGCCGCAGTTCATGCCCGTCTCACCCGTGGTATTGACGAAGTCCACGTTGAAGAACTTGCCAGTGCGACCATCGTTCAGGGTCTGGTTCAGTACTTCCAAGGTGCCATCGGCCTTCCTCGCAATCTTGAAGGAGGTCATGCCGCCGCCGTCGCCGAGCTTGTTGGAGGCGTAAATCATTTCATGGTTAACCGTCACCCAGCCTTGCGACTGGCCGCTTGCGTCTGGCGTGATGCCGATGAAGTCGTGCCATTCCTTGGCAACCTCCTCCCCAGCAGGATTGCCGTAGGTGGGGGTTGACTGCACCATGTCCACGCCCCCGATGAAGAGGATTTGCATAGAAAGTGGTGATGGAGGCATCACAACGGTGGTAGGGGCATAGCCTGCCGGAATGGTGATTTCATTGTCGAACAGGGTCTGTGCGTTTGCCACGAGGCATGAAAATGCCAGGGCAAAGAGTAGGTAAGTTCTCTTTGTCATGAAAAGGATTTTGTTTAAGAATTAAATGATATGAAGTGCGAAAGTACCTGGCCTATGTAAAGAGAACGTATAGCCAATTTTAATAAATAGTAAAGGGAATATTAAATCAAGAAACCTACCTCGCCTTGTTTTCCAGCACCACGAACGGAATGCCGTTTTTCACCCATTTATCCACTTCTCCCCCATCCGGCACCACCTCGAAGGCCATGCTGCCCAGCACGAGGTCGAGGTCGCCGTCCGTATCGAAGTCGCCGGCGTCCATTACGAGCCAGCGGCCCTTGTCGGATTGCGGGAAGGTTCGGGCCTTCATTTTCATGCTACCTTGGTTTTCAAAAAAAACGAAGCCAGATTGTGGTGCTTTCTGAAAATCGGGGAAAAAGGAAATGGCAGCAATGTCGAGGTCGCCGTCCAGGTCGAAATCGGCAGGCATGGCCCCGTAGGCACCTTGCATCGGTTGGAAGAATACTTCCTTGAAACTGCCCCTGCCATCGTTTTGGAAAATGCGGATGCCGTGGTAAGGCTTATGCACGGGTGGAAAGTCGGCGAGGTCGCCGCAGGTGTGCAGTAGGTCGGGATGGCCGTCAGCATTGTAGTCGAAAAGCTGGAAAGAGCTGGAACCATAGCCCGGCGGGAAGCGCAGCAGCCGCCGCTCCTCGAACTGACCGACACCTTTGTTTATATAGGCAAAAAATCCCTCGTCGCCCTGCCCGAACAGCGCCACGATGTCGGGCAGCCCGTCGCCGTTCAAGTCTGAGACCTCGGTGCGGGTGGCGCCGGGCATATTGCGCAGCAAACGCCGCTCGAAGCCGCCCCGCCCATCGTTTTTCCACCAACCGAGCGTGCCTGCCCATTTGCCGAACTCGCTGATGACGAGGTCGAACCGCCCATCGGCGTCGAGGTCGGCGAGGGAGGTGTGGACGGGTCGGCGCAGGCTGTCAATCAACACCAGCGGCTGTGTACCCGGCTTTTTCGGCAAAAAGACCACGCTGCCCGTGGCCTCGTCCGTGGGCGAGAACGAGCCGATGCAGGTGGCCACTTCGCCTTCGGCAATGCCCGTGAGGGACACCACGCCGCTCGGCAGCTTGGCCGTGCGCTGCAATTCGAGGTTATTGTCGAAGCTGAAAAGCTGGGATTTATGAACGTCGCCGAGAAGCAGCTTCGTGCCTTCAAATTGCGCCAGCAAGGTGCCCGGCGGGCTAAGGAAATAATCGGGGAAACGGGCCTCGAATTGCGGCAGCGATGCTTCCAGTTCCAAGGCGGTGACGGGCAGTTCCGCAGGCGCATTTTCCAAAAAATAGTGGCGGATGGCTGCCCATTCTTCCTTGGAAATGCTGGATTCCCTGCGAATGATGGAGGGGTTTGCCAAGGTCAAAACTGCCGGATTGATGAACTGTCCGCCCGCACTGTCCAGGGGTAACACGCCCATGAGTGCGCCCATACGGGGCAGCACGTATTTGTCCCAGGTGGCCCTGTCCAAATCGGTCGGGGATGGTAAGGCGTGGCAGGAACCACACTGGGCCTCGGCGAGGGCCTTGCCTTCGGTTTGTTCAGGTTTTACACAGCGGCATAGCAAAACAACCGTTGTGAAGCATACAACAAAGAACGCTTTCATGCGGCTTATTTTTCCCCATCAAAACCAGTCTGCGCGGCTGACAATGGACGAGGGCTTGTTTGTTTTGAGGATGCTGATTAAGGCGAAGCTGGGAGATAGAAAAGCAACTACAGGTTATTTTAAGGTTAAATCGGTTGTCAACCGCAAGCATCGAAGGCAGCGGGAAGCAAGGTTGGTAGTTACCTAATTGCCCTACGCAATCTTCAGAACAACTTAACCTTACCGTAAACCTTAGTGCTGGCTTTGCCGACTCGGAAGAGTTTGGCGAGGAGTTCAGGCCGGGGCAGTTGAACCATTAGGTTTTGATGTTGATTGGGTGTACCATGCGCTTTACCTTGGCTTAAACTTCCCTTAACCTAAACTTCATCCAACCTTAACCACTGCTTAATAGCGCCGCAGCTTTCTAGAAATAGTTTTGCCGTTTAACTAAATCCAATCATCACATGGCAAAACGATTTACTGTTTTACTCATTTTCACCCTTGCCAGTCTTGCCCTCAGCGCCCAAACGCTGGTGCATTACTGGAACTTCAACAACTCGACAGACCAAACCACGTTGCTCGCTCCCACCTCGAACCTTGTGCCCGGCGCTGCCATCACCCATCTCATGGGCGGCATCAGTGCCATCCAAGCAGCGAGCAACACGGGCAATGGCTTCGACGTGACCAACCCCAACACCCGCAACGGCGACGCTTCGGGCGCACACCTCCGCTTCAACGATCCGATTGGCGGCGGGCTGTTGTTCTCGCTGCCTACCACGGGCTACCAGCAGGTGGTGGTGAAATTCGCCACCCGCCGCTCCGGTTCCGGCGCTGGCAATCAATTGATTTATTACACCACCAACGGCACTGACTTTGACAGCCTCACGGTCTTGCAGCCAGCCAATGGCGACCCGACCCTGCAAACGCTCGATTTTTCGGCCATCCCTGCGGTGAACGACAACGCCAATTTTGCCATCCGAATCACCTTTGAGCAAGGCGCTGGCGGTGCGGTGGGCAACAACCGCTTCGATAATTTCACGCTCGACGCCTTCCAACTGGGTGCCGATGCCTTCCCGCCGACTGTCGTTTTTTCCCCCCTCGACGGCACGGTGGACGTTGCCCCGAACGCAACGCCGACCATCACTTTTAGCGAGGACATCCGCCTCGTTTCCGATGCATCCATCACGGACAGCGATATTCCCACATTAATAGATTTGCGATTGAATGACGCAGTGGGTGCGCCCGTGGCGTTCAGCGGCACCTATGCCAACCGGGTCATCACCATCACGCCATCAACTGCTTTGGCCAACAGCCAAACCTACTACCTCGCCCTCAACGCCAACGTGGTGGAAGATACCTCGAACAACGCCGTGGCCGCTGTGCAGTCAGCATCTTTCACGACCATTGCTCCGCAAACGCAGTTCCAGCCGGGCGACCTCGTACCCGTGGCCTACCGCATGAACGCCAGCGGTGGCCAAGACGAAGTGGCATTTTTGACCTTCGTCAACATACTGCCTGGTACGCAAATCAAGTTGACCGACACCAAATATACCGACAACACCCAGCCGCAGTGCCCCGGCGGCCTGACTTGGACTTCGCCAAACACGCTCATCTCCGCTGGCTCGGTTTTCGTCATCCAAAACGATGCTGGCGCAGCCAGCACGGGCACGGTGACAGGTTCCACCTTCGGCCTCAGCTCCGGCGGCGACCAAGTCATTGTTTACACGGGCACCCCAGCCGCCCCGTCCTATATCACGGCGCTCAGTTCCAACGCTTGGGTGAGCAGCCCGCACACCGCTTGCAGCGGCAGCCTTTCATTGATTCCGGGGACCTTGCAGGACGGCGCTTCTGCCATCAACCTCAGCACCGCACCCGGCAACGTAAATGGCAACACCGTGAACGGCTACTATTCCGGCACTCAGGTGGGCACAACTGCCGAACTCCGTGCCGCCATCCTGAACCCAGCCAACTGGAACGGCATCGGCGGTGCTACGCCGCCGCAAGCTTGGCCGACCTGGAACTTCCCCGGCCCGCCCCAGGTGACGAGCGCCCTCGTGACCTCCAACTCGACGATTCGACTCATTTTCAACAACGACCTTGCCTCCGCTTCGGCAACGGACGTGGCAAACTACACAGGCATCGCCGATTTGGCGAATGTCAGTGTGACCAGCAACGGCACGGCGCTCGATACCGTGACGCTGACTTACGCCACGCCGTTTGTCCTCGGAAACACTTACACGCTGACGGTGGCTGGGGTGATTGATTCCGACAACCGGGTGATGCTCAGCCCTTATGAATTCACCTTTAATTATGTGACCAAAATCAAGTTCAACAACCGTTTCGTTTCCGTTGGGGAAAATGGCGGCACGGCTACCATCCTGCTGACCGTGGAGAACCCTTCGCCCGGTGCAACGGTGGATTTGGCCTTCAAAACGGGTGTTTTCAGCACGGCCTCCAGCTCCGACGTGACGCTTGCCGCTGCTACCAGCCTCGACCTTAGCAGCACGACTTCGATTTCCTTCCAAATTCCGGTAACGGATGACATGGAAGATGAACAGGACGAGTACCTCGTTTTGGCGCTCGAAAACGCCAACGGCGTAACGGTGGACGGCAACCCGTTCTACACGGTTTATATTCGTGACAACGACCGCACAGCGCCTGTTGCCTCGAAAAGCATCGAACTGGAGTTTGCCAGCCGCTACGCCGTGCCGAACCCGACAGGCGAATTGGGCGTGGCAGAAATCGTCGCCTACGACCCCGGCTCCAAGCGCCTTTTCACCATCAGTACGGCCTTGAAATTGTTCGACATCATTGATTTTTCAAACCCAGCAGCCCCTGCGCTCATCTCGCAGGTGGACGTTTCCTCGTACGGTGGCGGCATCACCAGTATTGCGGTGAAAAACGGAATCGTGGCCGTCTGCGTACCTGCCACCACAACGGAGCAGGACAACGGCTCGGTCGTGTTTTTTGACGTGAACGGCGTTTTCCAAAACAGCGTGACCGTGGGCGCACTACCCGACATGATTACGTTCACGCCCGATGGCAACTATGTTCTGACCGCCAACGAGGGCCAACCCAACGATGCCTACACCATTGACCCGGAAGGTTCGGTGAGCATCATTGACCTGACCGGCGGCATTGCAGGGCTTACACAGGCCAATGTGAATACGGTGACTTTTAATGCATTCGACAGCCAAGCGGCGGCTTTAAAGGCAGAGGGCGTTCGATTGCTTTTTGCAGCCAGCACGGTTTCGCAGGATTTCGAGCCGGAGTACATCACCATTTCACCCGACAGCAAAACGGCTTGGGTGACTTTGCAGGAGAATAATGCCATTGCGGAGTTGGATTTGGTGTCGCAAAGCTTTACCGACATTTGGGCAATGGGCACCAAGGATTACGCTGCCTTCGGCAATGGGCTGGACCTCTCCGACCAGAGCGGTATCGTCCACATCGCCAATTTCCCGCTCAAGGGTTTCTACCTGCCCGACGGCACGGCGAACTACTCGGTGGGTGGAACGACCTACCTCGTCACCGCCAACGAAGGCGATGAAAAAGAATACGCAGCGCTGACTGAGCGCACCACTGTGGGCGCTGTCACCCTCGACCCGACGGCCTTCCCAAATGCACAAGTCATACGGGAAAACCACAACATGGGCCGCTTCCGCATCACCAACCTCCACGGCGACACGGACGGCGACGGCGATTTCGATGAACTGTACAGTGTGGGTGGCCGTTCGTTTAGCATCTGGAATGCGGAAACAGGCGCATTGGTCTTCGATAGCGGCGACGATTTTGAAAAAATCACGCAAGCAGACCCGCATACCGCTCCGATTTTCAACGCCGACAACGAGGGCAACGGCTTCAAGGGCCGCAGCCGTGCGAAAGGCCCAGAGCCAGAGGGTGTGACGGTGGCGACCATCCGTGGCCGCACCTATGCCTTCATCACGCTGGAGCGCATCGGCGGAGTAATGGTCTATGACGTGACCGACCCGAACGACGTGCAGTTTGTGGACTACAAAAACTCCCGTAGCAACACGGCTTTCGCTGGCGACAACGGCCCAGAAGGCGTGATTTTCATTTCCGGCAGCGATAGCCCCGACGGCAATATGTACGCTGTTTCCGCCAATGAAATCAGCGGAACTTTGGCCATCTTCAAAGTGAAATCAGTGCCGACGGTCAGCTTCCTCGACGACCTTGTTTCCTTGGAGGAAGGCGACGGCGACGTGAGTGTGGACATAGTGATTGAAAATACAGGCGTGGCAGGTTCCGTGACCCTGAGCGTGGCCGCTGCTTCCACTGCCGTGGCAGGTGACGACTACGTGCTAGCCACCACGACAATTGACATCCCGGCTAACTCGACCGATACTTTTTCCATCACCCTAAACTTGCCGGACAATGGCAACCTGACGGGCGGCAAGTACTTGGTTTTGCAAATTGACAGCAGCTCGAACGCTGTCCTGGGCAGCGAAACGGAGCAAATCATCCTCATCGCCGACAACGACATCGAAGCGCCTGCGGCGCAATCGGCACCACTTATCTCGCTGCGCCACCTTACCAGCGTACCGGGCAGCCCAAGCGGCGGCTCTGCTGAAATTTCGGCCTACGACCCAGCATCCAAGCGGCTTTTCGTCACCAATATTGCGAACAACACGCTCGACGTGCTGAACTTCACCAACCCAGTTGCCCCGGTTTTCCTTGAAAGCGTGGACGTTTCTAGCTTCGGCGGCGGCATCAATTCTGTGGCGGTGAAAAACGGCGTGGTAGCCGTTGCTGTTCAAGGCAACACAACTGCCGATAATGGCAGGGTGGTTTTCTTCGACGCCGATGGCACGTTCATCAGCGCCGTGACAGTGGGCAACCTACCAGACATGGTGATTTTCAGCAACGACGGCACGAAGGCATTGACCGCCAACGAAGGCGAACCCAGCAGCGACTATTCGATAGACCCGCTCGGCTCGGTCAGCGTAATTAACCTGACAGGCGGCGTGGCCAACCTGACCAACGCCAATGTGACAACCCTTGATTTTGAAAGTTTCAACAGTCAGATTGATGCACTCCGCACGGCTGGCGTGCGAATCTTTGGGCCAAATGCTACGGTGGGCAAAGACCTTGAACCAGAGTACATCTGCGTAAGTGCAGACGACAACACGGCGCTCGTGACCTTGCAGGAAAACAACGCACTGGCAGTGATTGACCTGCAAACCCTGACCGTGACAAGCATCGAACCGCTCGGCTACAAAGACCATTCGCAAGTGGCCAATATCCTCGACGCCAGCGACCGGGGCGGCAAAATCTTCTCCGCCGCATGGCCCATCAAGGGTGCATACATGCCCGATGCCATCGAGTGCTTTGAGGTGGGCGGCGTGACCTACGCCATCACCGCCAACGAGGGCGACGCCCGTGAGTGGGGAACTTTCGTGGAATCGCAGCGTCTCGGCAGCCTCGACCTCGACCCGACGGCTTTCCCGAATGCGGATTATTTGCAGAAAAACGAATTGCTCGGCAGGCTGAACGTACTGAGCTATGACGGTGACACGGACGGCGACGGCGATTTGGACGAAATTTATTCCTTCGGCGGGCGCTCGTTCACGATTTGGAACCTAGCAACGGGTGCAGCGGTCTGGGACAGTGGCGACGACCTCGAAGCCATTACCGCAGCCGACCCGACTTGGGGTTCCATCTTCAATGCCAGCAACACCAACCCAGCTTCCTTTAAGAACCGCAGCGACGACAAAGGCCCAGAGCCTGAAGCAGTTACGATTGCGGAAATCGAGGGCAAGACCTTCGCTTTCATCGGTTTGGAGCGCATCGGTGGCGTGGCAGTTTACGAAGTGACCAACCCAGCTGCACCGGAGTTTATCCAATACATCAATACCCGCAGTTTCGGTACTGGCGACCTAGGCCCGGAAGGCTTGATTTTTATCCCGAAAATGAAAGCCCTAACGGGCGCAACCTGCTCGTTTTGAGCAACGAAATCAGCGGCACGGTGAGCGTTTTCCAAATCGAACTCGACCGCACCAACGGCGACGATTTCACACTGGAAACTTATGACTACACACCTACCACGACCATCGTTGATTTCAACGGCGGGACGATTTTTGACGGCGGTATCAGCGGCCTGCACCACATCCCCGGCACTGATTTGGAGTTTTATGCCGTGAGCGACCGTGGCCCTAACGCCGTTGCGAGCAGCCACCCGAACGCCACCGGCAACACCCTGCTCTTCCCTAAGCCCGATTACGCACCGGTCATTACCCGCTTCAAGGCAGAAAATGGTGCATGGACAGTACAGGGCATCGAAGAAATAAAGCGGCCCGATGGCACGCCCATCAGTGGCCTGCCGCTCCCGACTGGCGCTGGCAACACGGGCGAAATCGCTTGGTCGGACACCTCGCCTACCGTGATTGCCCCCGATGTCTGGGGCATGGACACCGAGGGTATCGTCGAAGACAATTTCGGCAACCTCTGGCTCTGTGACGAGTATGGTGCTTCTGTATGGAAAATCAAAAAAACGACCAAACAGGTCATTAAGCGCTACACACCGTTCCCGACACAGCCGCAAGACGCACCGCTTCCCGCAGTCATTGGCAAGCGCCGTGCAAACCGTGGCTTCGAGGGCGTAGCCATTACACCAAACGGCAAGGTCTATTCCATGATTCAGAGCGTTGCTGACAATCCCAACACGGCGGCTGGCAACAATGGCCGACTACTTCGCTTGGTGGAAATTGACCCGGAAACAGACGCCGTACGCCAGTTTGCCTACGAGATACAGCCAGTGACCGGTCAAATACGCACCCGTGACTGGAAGGTGGGCGACCTGGTGGCCGTGAACAACAACGAGTTTTTGCTGGTGGAACATGCTGAACTCAATGGCTGGAACGTGAAGAATATTTACAAAATCAACATCTCCAATGCCACGCCGCTCACCACCGACGATTTTGGCGGTCAAACATTGGAACAGGTCGGAACCGCTGCTGGCGTTGCCGCCTTCGGCGTGAACGTGGTGGAAAAAACCTTGGTACTCGACCTCCTCGAAGCAGGCTGGGACCTTAGCCACGACAAGCCGGAGGGCCTCACCATCATTGATGACAACACGATTGCCGTGGTGAACGACAACGATTTCGGTATCAACAGCCCAGCGGGCGACGGTACGATTGTTTTTACTGGAAAAACGACCCGGTTGTACATCTACGGCTTGTCGGAGCCGCTCGGCTATGTGTCGCCGTATTGTACTTACGATTACCCGGTTGCTATTGCCGCTGGTTGCGAAGGCGATAATATCACGTTGGATGCAGGTGCTGGCTTTGCCGCTTACAAATGGGAAGATGGCTCCACTGGCCAGACGCTCGGCGTCACTGCCGAAGGCATGTACAGCGTTACCGTGACGAACGCAGTGGGTTGCAAGGCAATAGACAGCGTGACCGTGGTGGTAAACGCCAACCCGGTCATTGACCTCGGTGCCGATGCCACGTTTTGTTCCAATGAAGACCTAACATTGAATGCGGGCGCTGGCTTTGTGGGCTACCTCTGGAGCGATAACTCCAATGGGCAAACGCTGAATGTAACGACTGCCGGAACCTACGAAGTGGTGGTGGAAGATGCCAACGGATGCCTTGGGGCGGATGCCATAACGCTTACCACTATTCCAGCGCCAGTGCCGAATCTTGGCAATGTTACCCAGGCCATTTGCGCCGGACAGTTCCTCAATTTGGATGCTGGCGCAGGCTTTGCCACTTATGAATGGAGCACAGGCGCAACCACTCAAACCATCCAAGTGACTACCGCCGGAGAATACGGCGTGTTGGTTTCTGCCGCCAACGGCTGCTTTGGCAGCGATGCAGTAGAAGTGGTGGTAAACCCAACGCCCACTGTTAGCCTAGGCGACAACCAGACCATTTGCGAAGGCGAAAACGCCACGCTGACGGCTGGTGCTGGGTTCAGCAGCTATGCCTGGAGCACGGGCGCCACGGGCCAAAGCATCCAAGTGACGCAAACGGGCACTTACTCCGTAGTGGTAAGCAACAGCTTCGGCTGCACGAACCTTGACGCTGCAACGGTCTTCGTGAACCCCGCCCCGGATGTTGACCTCGGCCCTGATACGGTAGTTTATGAACCAAAAAGCTACTTGCTCGATGCTGGCTCAGGCTTCAACCAGACCTACCTCTGGAGCAACGGCGCTACTTCGCAAACCATCACAGTGACCGCCGATGGCACGTATAGCGTGACCATCACAAGTTCAAGTGGCTGCACCAGCACCGATGAGGTGACCGTGAGCATCCAACCGAACGCCGTGAACGAACCGACGCTGGCTGGCAAGCTGGCACTTTTCCCGAACCCGACTTCGGGCCGAGTGAACTTGGCGTTCAGCGAGTTCGAGGCAGGGGGTTACACGGTGGGCGTTTACGACGTGACGGGCAGGCTTTTGCTATCGCAAAACCTTGATATTCAAACTGCTGCGCAAACAGCACGGCTTGACCTGAACCGCTTCCCGAAGGGGGCTTATTTGGTAAAAATAGGTTCTGAGAAGGGGATGATGGTAAGAAGGGTGGTTGTGCAGTAATACCTTCTTTTTGAGTTCAAAAATCCCTGTCCCGGTTTGTATCGGGGCAGGGATTTTTTGTACAGAAATCGAGTTGTGCGCTAAATGGGTGAGCTATGCCAATTTTCAGGTTACCAAGTTGCAGCTCTCGACCAGTCGCCGCAATGGGTGTACAGTAGACAGGCGGACATTTCCGCCACCAGTTCTTCCCGGCTGTGCTTTTCATTCCCAATTTTTGAGGGCTCGATTCTCAGGTAGAAATGGTTCCGGCTCTGGAAGTCGGTCTGGATAGGCATTTTCACTATGTCGCCCATCAGGGCGCCCATGCGGGGAAGTAAGTATTTGTCTCAGGTGACCGTGTCCAAATCGGTCGGGGATGGAAAGGCGTGGCAGGAACTTCATTGGGTTTTGGCGAGTGCTCCGGCGTCGGTTTCCGCTGGGTTTACACAGCGAAAAAGCAGGTGAAGCATTGCGAAGCAACCAAAGGCAATCCGTCTCATGCAGCTATTTTTTTATTGGAAAAGCGCAGCAATGGCAGTAGCGCCAACACGAAGCAGACCAAGGCGACGCCCTCACTGGCCAACAGGTACCACGGATAAGGGCCGAGGTAGTCGAAGGCGGAGGCGGTGGGGGGCTTGCCCATGAGGTAGGCGTAGTTGGAGCCGAGCAGGAGGTTGATGATGTAAAGCGCCACCACATAACCTTGTAGCAGCAGGAAGGCCCTCCAAAGGCTTTTCCAGGTCGGACGAATGCCGAAAACGAGGGTGGCATAGACAGCGAAAACGACGAGGCCGCCGTGCACGGTCCAGTATTTCACGAAAGTGTAGTGCGGAAAGCCCTCGAAGAGGTGCGGCGTGAGCACGGCCTGGGTCGTGCCAGCGAAAATCCAGAAATAGAGCACCTCCTGCACCCGGTGCTTGGGCGTCCACATGAGCACGGGCAGTGCCAGTGCCACTAAGTTGCATACGTCGAAGGGCAGGTCGGTCTTGGGGTCGAACAGCCCTTCCCATATTCTGATGCCTATCCATCCGACGACGGCCACGGCCATGATGAGGGTCATCGCCCTACCCAACCGCACTTGCTGCTTTTCTGATAGTCTTCGCTTCGCAAAAATGGACAGCCCGATGACCAGCAGCAGGGTCAGCGCCATCATCATAAGGTGTTGGTTTCCAAATAGTTGGAAGTCGGTATTGGGTTTGAAAAATAGGAATTCGCTGGACGGCATGGTCACTCGTTTTGTTTGTGGCTGCTGTTTACGGCGAAGCTGTGAAATTACGAAGCAAAGCGGGTTATTTTGAGGTTAAATCGTTTTACAAGGTAAGGGCGGTGGTTGGATTGCCGCATCTTTGCCACGTATGCTGAATTTGCTAAACGCCATTACTGCCGGCTCTGCCGTTTTCCTGGCCTTCCTCGTCGTCACCGTCCGGCGGGATGCCAACGCCGCCGCCAACCGCTGGCTGGGGGTGTTCATGCTGCTGGTCGGGCTGTTCATGCTCGACGACAGCTTGGTGGTGTTTGGGATTTACCGACAGTACCCGCAGATGGTGGGCGTGCTGAACCTGCCCATTTTTGCACTGTCCCCGTCCTTGTACATGGTGGTGTCGCATTTTGTGGCTGCCGAACGCCGTTTTCGCAGACGGGATATTTGGCATTTCGTGCCCTTTTTGTTGTTCCTGTTGTTGAGCCTGCCTTTTTTGTTATCCTCCAACAAAGTGAAACTGGAGGAACTGGACACCCTGGGCGAGCCGATGACGCTGGCCGACAAGATTTTCCTGGCCATAATTGTCTTGCAGATGGTGGCATACCTGTTCTTCTCGTTCCGAAAACTGAGGCGCTACCGCCGCAACCTCGACAATATCACTGCCTCGCCCGATTCGGTGAGCCTCAACTGGTTGCGCTATTTCCTGTGGGGCGTATTGGGCATGGTGGCGATTTGGTTTGTTGAACTGTTCTTCATACCCACCCTGGCCTCCGATGCCGGGTGGTACTCGCCAGCATACAGCTTTGGGGTTTATGCCTTGGGCTATTTCGCCTTGCGGCAAAAGGAGGTGTTCCCCTATTCAAAAATGGAGGCCGAGGCCATCAACGAAATCCTGCAAGACAACGAAACAATGCCCACCGCCCGAAAGCAGTTGTTTTCGGAGGAAAAGCTCAACTTGCTGAAAATCAGCCTTTTGAAAAAAATGGAAACTGAACGGCCCTACCTCGACCCTGAGCTGAACCTGCCCAGCCTCGCCCATCAAATGAACCTGAGCGTCCACGAGATGTCTGAACTGATAAACATGGGCTTCGGCGAGAACTTCGCCCAGTTCGTCAATCGCCACCGGGTGGAGGAGAGCAAAAAACTGTTGTTTTCCGAAAAACACGCCCACCTGAGCATGGTCGGCATTGCCTTCGAGGCGGGCTTCAATTCCAAGACGGCGTTCAACATGGCGTTCAAGAAAATGACGGGGGTTTCGCCAACCGAATTTCGGGAAAAAGGCGGGAAAATGTAGGTTATGTCGTTCTACTTTATCATTCCGAACAATCGTAACGGGGGCTTTCCACTTCTTTGCCACATCTTTTCACAAAATACATCCACATCCGACATGAAAAAACAATTTGCACTTCACCTGCTGGCCTTGCTCCTGGTAACCACAGCCTTTTCCCAAAAAAACATCCTGACAGAATCGCCGAAAGCGCTCGCTGATCGACTTCGGGAACTACCGCAGGGATTCACCCCTCCAACCTCAGCTGCCACCCTGCCCGAAACCCTCGACGCCGTTTTCGACAGCATCACCGCCCTGACGCCCATCAAGGGCTTCAATGCCGCCATGCTGCTGCCCGACGGCATCTATTGGAAACGGGCATCGGGTCTGGCCGAGGAACTGCCTACCGCCGTGCCGCTCACCACCGAGCACCTCATGGGCATGGGCAGCATCAGCAAGCCCTTCGTCGCCACCACCCTCTTGCTACTCGTGGAGGAAGGCCAGTGCGCCCTTGACGACAGCATCGGGCAGTACATTGGCCCCTACCCCAATGTTGCGGGAAGCATCACCATCCGCCAACTGCTCAGCCACCGCTCCGGCCTGAACGACTACCTGAACGAAAACCCCGCATCCAGCGAAGCTTGGGGCAACGACCCCGCCCACCGCTGGACCTTCGACGAAATCCTGAACGGCTACGTGCTGGCGCCCAATTTTGCGCCCGGCACAGCATGGTCGTACTCCAACACCAACTACTTGCTGGCGGGCGTGCTCATCGAGGCACTGACCGGGCAGCCTTGGTACCAGGTCGTTCGCCAAAAGCTCATTGAGCCGATAGGGCTGACGCACACCTTTGTTTATCCGTTTGAAACACCGGGCAGCCAGCCGTTTTCGCACGTCTTCGCCGACTTGTTGGGCAATGGCGGCGTGGTGGATGTACAAGGTTTCGGCTTCCCCGACGAAGGGCTTTTCAGCCTTGCCACGAGTGCGGGTTGCCTTATCACCACGCCGGAGGATTTGGCAAGGTTCACCGAGCGGGTCTTTGGTGGGCATTTGCTCCAACCTGCAACCCTGCTTGAAATGGAAACGGACTACGTGCAGGACGGCAGCGGAGCGTTGTACGGACTTGGCGCAGCCGCTTTCCCCGCTCCTGAAAACTTAGAGAACTGGGGCCACAATGGCGACCTGATTTACAAGTCCATTGCCCTTTATTTTCCTTCGGAAAACATGTCGCTGGCCGTGCAGCAAAACGACGACCGCAGTCACGACCCCACCGACCCAAGCTCGGTGGCCTACGATGGCAACGATGTCTTTTTGGCGCTGCTGGTTGCTTATCTGAATTACTCGCCGCCTTCGGCTGCCAAAGAGGTAGAAAATGAGCATGGATTAATGCTTTTTCCGAACCCAGCCTGGGAGCAGGTTTTTGTAAAATACAGGGGAAGCAGCGGAGGGGAGTTCGCCTACATTTACAATTTGCAAGGTCGTTTAATTGCTTCGCAACGAATTGAAAATCAAAAGCTTGTAGGTTTAGACTTATCCTCACTGCCAACTGGCGGGTATATAGTGAGATTGGGCGGTCAGTCGGCGTTTTTGACAAAAGAATAGGGCTGATTAGTATATTGCGTCAAAGGCTTGTGGGACGTGCCCCCACAAGCCTTTGACAGAATTCTAACTATACAATTGATAGTACCGTACGCCGCCAAGTTTTGGGCATGGTTGATAGCGGTTGATAACAGTTGATAATCCCCGTTTGCCGGTAGGCAAGAACATCATCAACCGTTATCAACTGTCATAAACCGTTATAAACCAAAGCGCTCATGCCCAAAACTTGGCGGCGTGAGCGGTAGTACCTCCTCCAGCCTTTCAAACACCTGCGTTGGCTTCGCCGACCAAAGCTGTTCTGCCGTTTGCGCCCCGGTGGTGATGCCCGCTGCCATGCCGCAGCCAGCGTTCAGCCCTTCCTCAATGTCCACGATGGAGTCGCCGATTTTACCGACAGCAGCAGCATCCGTGATGCCCAATTTTTGCATGGCAAAGAAAATCATGTCAGGCTGCGGGCGGCTGCGGGCCACGTCGTCAGCCGTCACCACGAGGTCAATATGAGGGTGGCCGAGCCAGCCGAGTTGCCGCAAAAGGCCCTCGGCAATCGGGCGGCTGTAGCCTGTGTTCAGGGCGACTTTCACGCCCTTTTCTTTCAGTTTTTGAAAAACAAGCTCCGCACCGGGCATCGGTTTGGCGGTATTTTCGGCGTAAGCCAAGTCCAATAAACCCACGAAATCACGGTGTGTAGCCACGGCGGTCCCCTCCCCTGCCCTGCCGTCGGTGATGGCAGCTAGCACGTCCCGAATGGCCTGTAGTTTTTCCTTTCCAGCTGCGTGGAACAGCACGGTGTCGAGGTTGGTATCAAAACCTGCCCGCTGGATGGCCCGCAACACGGTTTTGTAAACGAGGTTGTCTTCATCAACGGTGGTACCCGCCATGTCGAAAATAATGAGTTGAAGCATTGGTATTTCGATTATTATTCTTTTAAAAATCAATGAGTTGAATCAATCCTCTTCTTCTTCCTCCTCCCCTACCCTCACCCAAGCCGCCCGCCTCGGCGCAGGCATTTCCGTCCCTTTCAAGGCTTTCCATAGAACTTCATTAAAGAGCCTATCGGGTACGGCGTCCACCTTGGCAAGGTTGAAGGTCTCGCTGATGCGGCTCAGTTCGTTGTCCGCCAGGTTGCGCTCCTCGATGTCCACTTGGGCGGGCAGCGCTTTTATCGGCATGAAATCAGGTTTCGGAGTAAAACAGCGCCACATCGGCGTTGCGCCAGCATCATACTGGCTCATGGGCAACAAGCCCAAAATCAGTTCTATCGTGCGGAGCATGGAGGTCGTGGAATACAGCGTATGGTCAACGTGCTTCCGCTTGATGTACGGACTGATGACGTAGGCCGTGCTGCGGTGCGCATCCACATGGTCGGCACCGTTCTGAGCATCGTCTTCGAGGATGAAAATGGCGCTCTCCTTCCAGATTTTCGAGTGCGAGATATGCTCCACGAGGCGGCCCACGGCGAGGTCGTTGTCGGCCACGGAGGCATAGGGCGAATAGGCACCCTTGGCCAACCCGGAGGTATGGTCGTTGCCAAAACGGATGCTGCTAAATCGTGGTACTTGGTTGATATTCAGCAAACTATCGAAATCACGCTGCCAGTCCGCCTGTCGCTTGATGTCCTGGTAGTCCATGTCCCAAGCCGAGTAGCCGGGACAAAAATGGCCCTCAATGGTCGGGTAGTTGGGCTTGCTGTTGTCGGCGAACTCGCCGTAGGTGCGGTAGCTCACGCCCGCCGTTTTGCAGGCATCCCAGATATAGCCGCCCTTTGGCCGACCGATGGGACGGTGCGCCTCGTAGTCGTAGTTGCCGCCCCGGCCCCCATAACTCGTCGGCCACGTTTTTTCGTTGAAATCGTTGGCGTAGGCCGCCGTGCTCCAGTCGTGGCCGTCGGCGCTCACCTCGGCATCCACGTAGAAATTGTCGAGCAGCACGAACTCACGGGCGAGGTGGTGCTGGTTCGGGGTGATTTTTTCCCCGAAAAGCAGCAGCGAAGTGTCGCCTTTACCTTCGGGAATGTCGCTCAAAACCTGGTCATACGTCCTGTTTTCCTTGATAACATAAAACACGTATTTGATGGGCGATGCATCGCCAACCCGCATGGGAACTGGGTTTCCGGCCTCGCCTTCGGCCAGTTTTTCCTTTTCTTTGTTGTATGGGCAATTCTCGTAAACCAGTTTGGAGTAGGCGGCCAACCCATTCGCCGTGGGCGGCTTGATGACGCTCAAAGTACCGAGGTACAGCGCCCCAATGTACTGTGCCGCCTTTTCATCCGACTCTTTTCGGAGCGGGCTGGGGCCTTCTGGGTTCGGCAATGAGGACATTCCCTTGCCGTTGGCCACCACGATTTTGCCTCCGGCAAAGCGCACGCTCGTCGGGTACCAGCCTGTGGGGATGAAGCCCAGCGGACGGCTCTCGCCCCGCTCTTCCGTATCGAACACGGCGAGGCAGTTGTTGTCGGCATTGGCCACGTAAAGCGTTTTTTCATCGTCGGAAAAAGCGAGGCTGTTGGTCGTGGAGCCATTCGGGGCATCTGGGAAAAGGGCGCAGTTGAGCACTTCCAGTGTCTTTCGGCTGGGCAAATCAATGACCGAGACCGAGTTGTCGTGCGAATTTGCGACCAGCAGCAGGTCCTGTTTTTTGTTCAAAATCATTTCGTTGGGTTGGTCGCCCACGGCTATTTCGCCTTTTTGCACCAGCGTGTTTTTATCGAAAACCAGCAGTTTTTTTGCTCCCCAGAGGGAGACATAGACCTCATTTTGTTTCGATGAAACGAGCACGGAATATGCCTCGCCACCGAGCGGTATTTTCTTTTCTACTTTTTTGCTCCGCAAATCGCAGACGTAGAGCGTGTTGTCCTCCTTCGTGGCGGCGAAAAGTCGGTGGTTCGCTTCGTCGAGCGCCAGCCCGGTCGGGCAGATTTTTTCCTCGCCCCAAGGCTTTCCAAAAACGATTTCGCCGTCCCGCACAAGTTGCTGATTGTCAATGCGGTAAATCGCAATCAGGTTGTCGTTGCCACCAGAGGCGAACAGCTTTTTGTTGTCCTTGGAAATGGCCAGTCCATACCAAGCCTTCGGGATTTCCACCTCCGAGAGCTGGACTGCATCGCTGGTTCGGAAGAGTTGCAGCTTCTGCGTACCGACCCCGTTGCAGGTCACGGCCATCAGCTTACCGTCCGGCGAGAGGGCAATTTGCAGCGGCAGGTCGCCGAGTTGCCGATGGACCTGCCCGGCGGGCGTGAGGCTCCACTGGTTGGGCAGCAGCACCCGCTTGGCGGCGAGGGACTTGTACAGGCCGTCGTCCGAGGCGATGCGGCGGGCGGGGGTGCATTGGGTGAGGAGGAGGATGGCGAACAGGAAGTGGTGAAGTTTCATTACCGTTAGGATTTGTTTTCACAAATGAATGGATAAAGCACAAGGTATAGATCGCTTTTCCTTGATTTAACGGGCATTTAATATGAGGATTATGGCTTTGTCAGGTGCTTGTGTAGATTTGTATCATGAAATTAAACCCAAATCAATACTGCTGGTTGATTGGCTGTTTGTTCTTTCTTGGCTCATTTATTTTGAACGGCAAGTCAGCGCTGGACCTCCAACTTTACGATACTTATTACGTGATTTCCTACTACTATATTTTTAGGTGGGCGGCCTTGGTTTTGGGCCTTTTAGGCTTGGTATTTTGGTTGAAAAATAGGTTTTTCAATACTTGAGCATCTCTATCCAAACCGTGTTCAAGTGGTCGAAATCGGAATCCATTGTTATCAATTTGGCGGATAAGATGGAAGCAGTTGCGGCTATCCAGAGGTCGTTCTTACCCATGTTCCTTGCAGAAGTACCAAGTGGCCTTCCAAGCAGTTTGCCTTGGCTAAACGCATCCAATTCAGCGTATCTTTCAATGATGTCCCTGCTGCGGATGGGCACTACGGCAAAATCCTTCAACTCATTTTCCAATTTTTCCAAACGCTTTTTTCCCCACCCATTCTGGAAGCCGAGCGAGCGCAATTCGCCTTCTGTTACCACAGAAATCAAGAGTGTATTAGAAGGGTCGAAAGGGTTCAACTCATTCTCAACCCTTTTGGAGAGTGGTGATTCTCGCAGGAAATGCAGTAGTATATTCGTGTCAAAAAGCAGCGTCATTTGGTGAGTTGTGCCATGAGTTGTTCAATAGGCTCTTCAATATTGAGCGCCTTTACAAATTTGCCAAAACGCTTTCGGTTAGGCCCGGTGTAATGCTGTTCTTTCAGGATTTCATTCAAGTCGGTCTTTTCCACAATAGGTTGCAGCAGCGCTTCCAGCGCTTTGTTTTGGGCAGGGGCAAGCTCTGCCAGCAGCAATTGCTCGACTTTTTCGACAAGATTCACGTTGTCGAGCTGCGAAATCGCATTGATTAACCTGACTTTTCTTGAATCTAAAGCAGCAACCATGTGCATTAATTTTTGCCAAAGATAATTGGAAAAAGGCAAATTTAAAACCCCACCGTCACGCTCCTCCCCACCCCGTTCACGCCAGAGCCGTGGTAGCGACAACTGACATTGAGGATATTCCAAAAAATTCTTCTAGCTTGCATTAAAATCGTATCGAATGATAGCAGTAGCAAAGAAAATCACTTATCAGGAGTTCCGTGAAATGGAGTTCGATGACAATGATGACAACTGGTATGAACTCATAAACGGAGAACTCGTAAGAAAGCAATCACCTACTTACGACCACCAATCCATCTCAAGGGAAATCATGGTCTCCCTCACCTTGTACGCCCGCCAAACTCGTGCAGGTCAGGTTTGGGCTGCCCCGCTCGATGTCGTTTTGGACGACAACAACGCCTACCATCCTGATGTGTTTTTTGTCAAAAAAGAGCGGTATTTTATCTTCAACGAAAAAGAAAAAATCGTCATAGGCGCACCCGACCTCGTCGTAGAAATACTCTCCAAGTCCACTGCACAATACGACCGGGGCGACAAGCGGGACATCTACGAGCAATTTGGTGTCCGTGAATACTGGCTGATTGACCCCGCCAAGAAATCCATTGAACTTTACTCCTTCGCTAACGAGCGTTTCAAGCTTGTATCTTATTTTGAAGAAACGGGCGTGTTGAAGTCCATTGTCCTTGAAGGCTTTGAAATGGACATCGAGCAGGTTTTTGGCGAAGCTAAAATTGGTTAAAACCCCACCGTCACCCCCGCCGTCACGCTCCTGCCCACCCCGTTCACGCCAGAGCCGTGGTAGCGGTAGTCGGCGTTGAAGATGTTCCAGAGGCCCGCCCGAAGGGTCAGCATTTTCCATTGGTAATTCCCGAAGAAGTTCACGACGTTCCAGCTAGGCGTACCCCCCAAAGGTATGCGGTTGTCGGCCTTGTCGGCAGCGGCGAGACGGTCTTGCTTTCCGGCAAACAACGATTCCAGCGTCACTTGCCATTTTTCCTGCGAATAATTCAGCCCCACCCTACCGAAAATCGGTGGGATACGGCGCAGCGGCTCGTCGTCCGTCAGGCTCTGGCCGTACTGCCAGGCGAGGTGGGAATTCAACTGCAAACCCTTCACAATCAACAGGTTGCCGCTGGTTTCGATGCCGTGGATAAAGCCCTCTTGCACATTTTCTTTTTGGTAAACGGGATACCCAGCGATGCTGTCCGTACCGACCCGCACCCTCGTGATGAGGTCACGCAGTTCGTTTCGGAACAGCACCGTTTCCAACTGCCAACGCTCCGAGCGATGCCGCCAGCCCAGCTCGAAATTGTATGATTTTTCAGGTTTCAAATCTGCTGTTGGAACCTCATAGCGGAAATCCACGATGCCCAGCGTTCCAAGGTCATCCACGTTCGGTGCCCGGAAGGCGGTATTGAAACTGGCAAAGGCCGAGTTGAAACGGTCCAATTTGCGGAGCGCCCCTGCATTCCAGACTAAGGCCGCTGGGGTCAGGTGTGCCTCGCCGATGTTTTCATCCTCGACTTTGATGGAAAAATGGTTGAAGCGCAGTCCGCCCGTGAAGTTCCAGTTGCCATTGCTCCATTGGTTGAGTAAAAAAATGGCTGAACTCGTATGGGTGGCATCGTTGGGATAAAGGCCCCTTTTTTCGACAGCTACACCCGTGCCCATGTCCACATCCTTGCGGGTGCTGCCCACCAAGTCGTGGTAAACCTCTATCCCAGCAGTTGATTTTAACCTTTGAAAAAACCTCGTTTCCATTTGCACCACAGCGCCCAAACTGCGCACCTCGTCGGCTTCCTCGCGGAGCGCTGAGCTGCCGTTTTTTTGACTCTCCCGGTGCTCGTCGGTCTGGTGGAGGGAGGCAGTAGCGGTGATTTTTTGTAGGCCAGAAACCCTTTCCGGCGCAAACTCAAACCGGGCATAGCTTAACTGCCGCTGCTGGAGCGTCATGTGGTTCCGGGCAAAATTCTCCAATTGTATTTTATGAAAAACAGGCACATCGTCCTGCCGGAGGAATTGGTGCGCCAGCGTCACGGCGGCATTTTTGCCCAACCGAACCTTGCCTTTCAAATCGAAAGCTGCCTCGTCGTAGCCGTTGGGCGACTGCACCCCCGTCGTGTCGCCACCCACTAGGTCCCCGAATTTGCGGAGCGAACCTGCCGCCCGCACCGCCCAATTTTTATTGGCAAAACCGAGGTCGGCATGGGCTGTTTTTTCCATGTCTTGGCTGCGCCAAAGGGCAAGCCCCCTGGCCTGTATGTTGCTTCCATTTTCAAAAAAATCCAACGATTGCGTCACCACATTGACAGTACCGCCGAGCGCATCCGAGCCATAGCCCACGCTGCCACCGCCTTTCAGCACCTCGATGCTTTGGATGGAAAACGGGTCAATCGTATTCAAATATTGGTTCGGCCCATAGCGGAAAGCGGCGTTGCTGAGGCGGATACCGTCCACGAGCAGCAGGGTTTGGTTGCCCGTTAGTCCCCGCACAAAAGGCGAGCCGCCGCCGTGGTTGGTCTTCTGGACAAAGACGCCGGGCGTATTCATCAGCGCTTCGGGTGTGCTGCGTTCCTGCCGGTCGAGCAGGCTTTTTTGCGTGAGCTTTTCCACCGAGGCAGGCGTGTTGAAACGGGCGGTTTCGCTGCGCTGTGCGGTGACGATGATTTCGGAGAGGGTGTCTTGCTCCACAGCTTCTTGGGCTTGGATGGTGCATGCAAAAAGCAAAAATGAAAGGAATGTGAGGATGTTTAGCTTCATTTTTGAAGTTTTTACCATGAAAAATTAACTGTGGCGGGCGAGGTTTTCATGGAACACCCACCTCACTCCAGTTTCTTCGAATCGCCCAGCTCCTTCAATGAAGGATTGTTCAATAAAACCTGCATCTCCTCAATAGCCGTTTCATTGAGTATTTGCAGGCGTTGTTCTTTGTCACAGCCCCATTTGAGTAGGCGGCCGTTCAGGCTTTGGAGGTTCGACAGCACCAGCAGTTGCTCGTGCGTGGCGTGGTCACGGATGTTTCCCTTTGCGTCGGGGTTTTGAAGCCGCCAATCCTTAGCCGTCATGCCGAACAGCGCCAAGTTGAGCAAATCGGCCTCCGTTGCCATCACCAGCCCCTCTTTGTCCGTTCTTTGGAGGAGTGGCGGCACGAGGTGCTGCCTAACGGCCTCCGTGTGGATGCGGTAATTGGCGCTCGCCATGATGCGGCGCACGTTCCAGTCGAGGTCAGTTTCCGCCTCTTTTAGCCGTTGGAACTCTTTGAGCACGTAAAGCCTGAACACAGGACTGAGCCATGAACAGAATTCCAAAGCAATGTCTTGATGGGCATAAGTGCCGCCGCCGTAGCGCCCCGCTTTTGAAAGGATTCCAATGGCATTGGTGGCGTCAACCCACTTCTTTGGCGTCAGGTTGAAGTTGTTCAAGCCAGCCTCCGTTTTAAAGGTCACGAATTCGTGACCTTTAAAATCGGGATTGTGCAATTGCTCCCACACGCCTAGGAATTCCACGGTATTGCGGTTGCGCATCCAAGAATAAATCATCACATCGTCGCCGAAGCGATTGGCAATGTCGGTCAACGAAATGTATTCTTCCTTGTCAACGGACAGCAGGGTAATATCCGAACCATCCACTTGTATGATTTGCCTTTTTGCCATGTACTTGTTTTGGCGGTAAAACTAATGAATGGCATGACAAGATTTAAACGCATCAATTTTGATGCGTTTAGGTTTGGCCCGCTGTTTCAATTCTTCCCCTGCTGCTCATAAAACCACTTCCGCTGCTCCCCCTCGTCGTCCAGCTTCGGCCCCTGCTTGATTTTCTCCCAATTGAATGTCTTGTGGTAAATGTCCATCGCCTTCTGCGGGTCGAAAATGCGAGCGTCCACTGGCTCCAGTGTATAGGGCGTGTAGTCCGGTTTATCGGTGAAAAAATCGGTGAGGAGGCTGGCTGTCAGGTCGTAGTGGTTGACGAAACCAGCATCGGTCAGCGTGTAAATCAGCCGCAACAGGCTGCCGAAATTGGCGTGGGTGTGCGACACGTAGCCCCGTTTCACATAAGGCCCGGCCATGAGCAGCACCGAGCGGTGGGCATCCACATGGTCAATACCGCCCTGAGGGTCGTCCTCGGTCACCACCACGAGCATGTTCTTCCAGTAGGGCGTCCGGCTGAGGAAGTGCAGCAGCCTGCCCAGCGCCAGGTCGTTGTCGGACATATAGCTTTCGAGGTAGGGGTAGCCCTCCGTCGGGCGTGGGCCGGAGCCGTGGTCGTTGGGCAGGATGATGGTCAGCACATCCGGCATCGAATCCTTGCCGCTGCCCCATTTCGCCATGAACTCCTCCTCGAACTTGTCCATGCGGAACTGGTCGGGCACATTGGTATTGTAGCCGGGATAGGTGAAACTCGTTCGGTCAAAAAGCACCTTCGGCATCGGGTAAACGACCGAGTGCCGTGCGCCGAAAAGCGTATCGAACTTCTCCTCCGACGGCTCGGTGTATTCGTTGGCTTCGCCAAAATTGTAGTAGGTCACGCCGTCCCGTGCGAGGTTTTCCCAGATACCGCCCCGTTCATTGTAGTCCTCGGGGTCTTGTGCGCCTGTGGTGCGGGGGAAGCGGCGGCCCGGTGCGCTGCTGAACGGCTTGTGGTCGGCACTGGTCTGCGAGTTCACCTCTACGTACTCGTTCGGGATGGTGCCGACCATCCATTTATGGCCGTGGATGCTGGCATCGCTGTCGCAATAGAAATTGTCGCTGGCGGCCCATTGCTGCGCAATTTTCAAGTGGTTGGGCATGATGTCGGCCTTCGCCACGGCGGGCGAGCCGTCCTTGTTCGCTGGCACGTCCACGTCGTTCCCGAAGCGGGCAATGGTCGGGTCGCCCTTGGCCTGCGGCAGTTGGCCGAACACCTCATCGTAGGTGCGGTTCTCCTTGGTCACATAGACGATGTGCTTGATGGGGCTTTCCCGCAGGCCGGGCAGCACGGGAAGCGGGTTTTTGCCGTCATCCACGACGGGCACTTCCCGGAAGGTGTTTTTCAAAACTTGCTGGGTGTAATTGGCAAGCGTGGCGGCGTCTGGCACATCAATTATTTGGAAAATGCCCAACTGGATGTCGCCGATGTACGCGCCTTGCGGCGGGTCAATGAAGCCCTTGCCTCCGTTTGGGCCAGCGCCGTAACCACGGGCGGAAGTGACGAATATTTGCTTGCCATCGGGCGAAACTTTCACCCTTGACGGCATCCAGCCCGTTGGGATATAGCCCTTTACTTTACGTTTTTTAGTGTCAATCACGGCCACGGCGTTCAGGCTGAGGCAAGCGACGTACAGCGTCTTTTCATCGGGCGAAAGCGCCACGCCGAAGGGCATGATGCCCCGGTAATGGTCGAGGGTTTTGTGAAATTTGAGCGGAATGTCTTTTACTACCTTCTGTTTTTTGAGGTCAAAAACCGAAATCAAGTCGTTCTGCGAATTGGAAATATAGGCAAAGCGGCTGCCCACCGCCACCGAGTTCGGGTGCGCCCCGCCGACGATTTCGCCCTCTTCTTCCTCCTCCTCGTTCTCGAATTCATCGCCGATTTGCAGGCCGGTCTTGAACTTGCCCGTCACCGTGTTTTTGTCCAAATCCACCGTCCAGATGCTCATCGCCCGCTCGTCCAGCGGGCTGCCGAGGCCGGGGATTTTCCGGCCATCGGAGTAGGTCGTGCCCTCCTCCGCTTCCTTCGAGGGGTAGCCGTAAGCAGGCACTTCGAGGCCCATTTTGCCAATGTTTTCAGGTGTCAAGCCCGGCACGAGTGGGTAGTCGAAGATGCCGACGTTTGCCACGAAAGCGGTCTTGCCATCCGGCGAAATAGCAATGCCGAACGGGATTCGCCCGACGGGGATGCTGGCGATGACGGCTCCCCCTTTAGCGGGCTGGGGGGTTAAATCCAATTTTATCAAACGGTTGTTGCCCCGGTCGAGGGCGAGGAGGTGGTTGCGCTTTTTATCCAAGACCAAATCCGTTACGTAGCTGTCCTCAAAATTTTTCCCAGAAAATTTACCGTTCAAGCTGATTGTCAACAAGTTGCGGTTGTTCTCCACATCGAGCAGCACGACCGTTCCTTTGTCGCCGCCGGAGAGCCAGGCCGTTTTGCCGTCAGGCAGGTAGGCAATGCCCATGCAGGAGGAGCCCTCCAAGACCGGGGGAATGGCCTTGTCGTAGCTCGGCATCCGCACGGGCCGGTCGGGATGGCGCAGGTCAATTTTGGTGACCACGTCGTTGTGCAGCACGAGCGCCGTCTGCCCATCGGGACTGATGGCCAGGCCGTAGGGCGCACGGGTGATGGGTATTGCCTTGCCCGCTGGGGTCACGTAGCGACCGCTTGGCAGTACGGAGTAGCCTTTCGGGTCAATCTTGCAGAATTCCGCTGCGCCGGGCACTTGGTAGGTGGTGACGATTTTTTGGGAGAAAATGGGATGGGAAATAAGCAGAATGGCAGCAAGTAACAGTGTAGTGTTTTTCATAAATGGTTGTTGATTGGCGGGTAAAGGTAGGGCGGGGATGGGCTGCAAGAAGACTTTCAAGTTTATTTTTGGGTTAAATCGGCGGCAACTATATTTGCCGAATAACACAAAAAATTAGATTTCATGGACGCCATTTTCAAAAAGCTCAACTACAAAGACCAGCCCATCATCCACGTACTGAACGCCCCAGGTTCCTTTGCAGGCTGCCTGCATTTTATGGAACCCTTGGCTACGGTGAAGCACCAAATTGGCGAAGCCGATGCCATTGAATTCGTCATCGTATTTGCGATTAATCAGGCCGAGGTAGATGCCGCTGTCCACGCCATTTGCCCAAAGTTGAGGGGTGATGCCGTGGTTTGGATGTGCTACCCCAAGGGCAGTTCCAAGCGCTACAAATGTGAGTTCAACCGCGATACGGGTTGGCAGGTCTTTGGGCAATATGGCATGGAAGGCGTGCGCATGGTAGCCATTGACGAGGACTGGAGCGCTTTGCGGTTCCGCAAGGTTGAATTCATCAAAAACTTCACCCGCCAGTTCGGTGCCTTGTCAGATAAGGGGAAAGAGCGGGCTGGGCAATAAATCTGTGTATCAAAAATTCCAAGATAAAATCATTCAACCATGGAAAAAGGAACAAAAGAAAACCCATGGCAGCTAAAGACTGCCCCCCTAACCGCCGAATACCAAATGTGGCGGGACAATGAAAAAGGCATCATCGTTTGCAAGGTTGGCTCCACCATCCTGCACTACGACCAGCGCTGCATCGAGGACACCGTGGCCATGCTCAAGGCGCACGGAGACTTCATGGAACTCGGTGCCGCCGACGAACAAAAAGAAGCAAAGCCTGGCACGGTCGAGGCATGGGGGCGTTCCCCAGAGAACCCCCTCGGCGGCTGGTACGGTCTGAAAAAAGGTTTCCGGGGCCGCTTCGGGATGTACGTGCCGCCCCTGCTCGAAGAACTGGGCTTGGTGGAACTGGAACATAACCCGAAGAACAACCGGGTGCGGGCAAAGTGAGCGGGAGCAGTCGGGCAAGCTAAACATTGCCCGACTGCCCGTATCTTCCCACGACCATTCTCAACACCGCCGCCGTCGAATCGGGGTAATCTACCTTAGCCACTGTATCATTGGCCAGCCACTCCCCTATTCTAACATGGTGTTTTTCCTTTAAACTTTTAATCACGGGCACACCCATTGCCCGAAGGGCAGCCGCATTGCATTGCTGCTCGTATTGCCCTTTCATGGGCACTACCATCAGTTTTTTTTCCAAGAACAGCGCCTCGGCGGGCGTCTCGAAACCTGCGCCGCAGAGGACGCCCCTACAAGTGGCCAAGCTGTGCAGAAATGCCTCGTTTTGAATGGGTTGCACAAAGATGTTCTCGGTTTGATAGGCTCTCTTCGTGTGCTTAGAAAAGACCTGCCAACGCACTAGCTTGAACTTGGCGAGTGTCTTCAAGATAAACAAATCGGCGTAGGCGGGCAGGTAAACGGTGTAATGACCCTCATCGCCAACCTTGAGGTCTCGCACCTGCTGTCGGATGATGGGCGTGAAAATGCCCTCGGCGTAGGCTTGGAAGTGGAAGCCATAGCTGTGCGTGACGGGTGCGTAGCGCTTCAGTACCGCCTTGCCAATCGGGTCGAATTTCGCCGGGCGGGGCGCTGCCTCGTGCAGCACTGCCGCTTGGTGGCTGAGGCCGATGCAGGTTTTCCGTTTGAGGAAACAGGCCCATGCGCTCACTGGCTCGAAGTCGGAAATGACGAGGTCGTAGTCGAGGATGGGCAGGCTGCGCACCTCCCGGATGAGGCGGAGCATATTGCTCTTGCGGTAGGTCTCCACCACGTCAACGCCGCCCTTCTTGCCAAAGATGAGGCTGAGGCCCTTGTATTGGTATTTAATGGGAAACCCCAGTTCCACATCGGCTTGGATGCCGCTCACCAGCAAGTCCAGCTCGCCGTAGCGGGCCAGGATGGGCACTATGTCCCTTGCCCGGCTGATGTGGCCATTGCCTGTACCCTGTATGGCATAGAGGATTTTCATGGGGCAAAAGAAATGGCTATATCGCTCTTTGGCCACCCAAAAGGGTATTCTTAACCATTTTATAATGTGGGCTTTATATATAATTAATATAGGGATTGGAATTTTACGGCTTAAAACAACAACTATGGACAATGACTTCTCCATAACCTGTTCAATACATGAAAAGAACGCTTGATATCTGCATCGTATCCGATGTACACCTCGGCACCTACGGCTGCCACGCAAAGGAACTACTGAACTACTTGAAGAGCATCAAACCAAAAGTGCTCATCCTCAACGGCGACTTCTTCGACATCTGGCAATTCAACAAAAAATGGTTCCCCGCCGAGCACGTGAAGGTCGTGCAACGCATCATGAAGATGGCGATGGGCGGCACCAAGGTCTATTATATCACCGGCAACCACGACGACGCTCTGCGCCGCTACTCCGGTTTTTCCATTGGGAATATCCACCTGCGGGACAGCCTTTTGATACAAGTCAACGGCGAGCAACATTGGATTTTCCACGGCGACGTGTTCGACCTCGTCATCCAATACTCCCCGCTCCTCTCCAAGCTCGGCGGCCACGGCTACGACTGGCTCATCCGCCTCAATCGCCTCGTGAACAAATGGCGGTCCATGATGGGCAAATCGAGGATGTCGTTTGCTGGTAAGGTAAAATCCAGGGTGAAAGAGGCCGTGAAATTCATCGGTGATTTCGAGGAGACGGCCATCCGAATGGCGAGGGAGAAGGGCTTTGGCTACGTGGTCTGTGGGCATATCCACCAGCCGCAAATCCGGCAAGGACAGGGCGTCACCTACCTCAATTCCGGCGACTGGGTGGAGAGCCTGACCTCCCTCGAATTCAATTTCGGCAAATGGAGCATCTACGAGTACGATGAAGCTGATTTTGATTTGTCCAACCCAAAGCTCAATGTGAAGGAGGCTCACCACGACCTCGACGACGAGCAGGAAATGCAGGAGGATGCTTCTTTAATGGATATTTTGGCAACGGTGACGGCTACCATGCAGCAGACCAAATGAAATCACGGTACTTGTATTCCAACCTTTTCCAGCCACCCTTTCCGTTGTTTTTCCTTTGACAACCTGACCCCGAAAAACCGAGTGAACTTCACGGGCGAAACCCCGCAAAACTTGAGTACTGCACGCTTGATGGTGTTCAAGTCACTGTTGCGGTATTGCAGGAAAATCCAAAACCAAGGTGCATCAGCTGTGGTAAAGACATGGCATTCATCAGCAATGGAAATGATTTTCGCCTTGGTTGTTTACAGTTCGCCAATCACCTCCTCCACCAGCCCAAACGACAGCGTCATGCCCGCTCCACCGAGGCCATTGAGGATGGTCACGCCCGGCTCCGGCTCGTGGTGGAACCAGTTTTTGCCATCCTTCATTTTGGCGTAAATACCGTGCCATGTCTCCGTAATCTGCGGTTTAGGCAGTCTGCAAAACGTTTCCAAGTATTTGATAACCAATTCGTTGAGTTCCGAACGGTCGAAAGGGTCGAGGTGCAGGCCGTACTCGTGGGTGTCGCCAAGGGTGGCTTCACCAAACTGGTTTTGTGAAACGAGGACGTGGATGCCCCACTTCAAGTATTCTGGCATTTCCGCTTCAAAACGCTTGCGCAAGGCGGGCAGCGATGGCAGCTTTTCAAACGCCTTGTAGTGCGTGAGCGTCAGGCCAGCGCAGAGCGAGGCACCGAGTCGGGCGGGCTGTGCAGCCGTGCGCATCATTTGCAGCTTGCAGCGGGTGATGCCGCTGCTGGCGAAGGTCTGTGGGTACAGCGTCTCGAAGTCTTGGCCAGAGCAGATGAAAACCCGGTTGGCTTCGTGCCAGCGGCCATCGCCTGTGCGCACTTGGCCCGTACGCACCTCTGTCACGGCCACACCGAAATGAAACTCCACACCATACTTTTGGGTGAAATAAGCGGGCAGCTTCGCAATGGCCTCCCGTGGGTCAACGATGATCTCATCGCTGCTCCAGAGCGCCCCTCGCAGCCCCTTCAGCACGGCCACGGCGGATTTGTCCCGAACTTGTTTTTTCAAAAGCAAAGAAACAGCGGGCCTAAGTACCTGATTTTCAGCCACAAATTCTTCCAGTACCGCCCACTCATCGTCGTGGTAGGCGAGGTGGAGCGAGCCGTTTTCGTTGTGCCAGATGCCCGCCTCCGTGCAGCTTTCTTTCCAGATGGCCCTGCTGCGCAAAGCGGTCTCGTACAGTTCCCCCGTCGGCTGCCCGATGGGCCACACCATGCCGAAATTGCGAACGCTGGCTCCAACGGCCTGTTGGCTGCGCTCGAAGACGGTCACTTTATACCCACGGATGGCAAGCGCCCGTGCCGTTGCGAGGCCGACGATGCCTGCGCCGATTACGATGGCTGATTTCATTTTATTGGTTTTGATTGACGATTAATAGCTTACATGATTGATGATGTGAAGTAAGAAGTTTGATTTTTTTGATGGGCGACGTAGCGTGCTGCCCATTAACCATCTTAAACTTTTCAAATCGTTCATTCAATTAACAATCATGTATTCATGTAATCATCAATCGTCAATCAGTTTTTTTCGCTGAAAATAAACGACAGAAACACCCACCAGCACCATCCCCCCCACGCTCGCCCACAAATTCGCACCCACCAAAAACTTGCTCCACGTCACTTCCAAGCTCACAAACTCCTTCAACAGTAGCACCGCCACACTGCCGAGGTAGCCTATCGCATCGGCCACATACATGATGAACCCGATATTGCCCGGTTGGCGGTAAGCCGCTATGAGCCGCTCGAAAATCAGGCAGTTGAAAGGAACATAAGCGAGGTAGAGGCCCACACCATTCAACATGGCCCAAAGCGGGGCGGTGAGCAGTTTTTGGGAAAAAAGCAGGGTGCTGACAAATACCAGCACCAAGCCGAAGAGAATAGTAAAGTGATTGAATAACAAGGCCTTATGATTGTTTTTCAACAATACCAATAAGCTTAGTCCAAGCAGGATGACCAGTGTGGCGGGCAGTTCTGTTCGGGTGAAAATATCGGGTTGGTTGCCATAGCCCAGCTCCTTCCACAGCTCGGCGGCGAAATTGTCCCGAAGGTCACGCAGCACCGTCAGCAGCAGGTAAGCCGCCACCAGCAAGATGATTCCCGTAAGGAATTTTTGCAGAAAAGCCTGTCGTTCCAGTTTCGTCATGGGCCGCCGCTCGGACCGGGCAGCGAGGTCGAGTGCATCGGGCGGTGGGGTGCGGTTGAGCAGCCAAGCGACGCCCACGAGCGGCACGATGAACAATGCACCCGTGACAAATGGCATCCAGAAAGGACTTTTACCGCAATCTACCAGCAGCCAACTCCCAATGCTCTTCACGAACCCGGAAGCAAAAATAAAGGTGCTGGCCAACGCCACGCCCATCACTTCGGTGGTGCGGCGGCCTTCGAGGTAGCTGAACACGATGCCCCAGATGAGGCCCAACGGTAGGCCATTGAGGAACATGAAAGCGATGTTCCAAGGCGCTGGCACCAATGCAAAACCCAGCAACGACAGCCATGCGAAACCAATCAGCCCCACGATACTTTGGTAGCGCCCCGCAGACTTCAGTTCCGAAATATAACGGATGCCGAAGAACTTGCTCGCCATGTAGCCCAGCGCCTGCGCCACCACGAGCCATACCTTGTAATTGACCCCAGCATATACCAAACCCTCGAAAGTGGCCGCCGTGAACGGCTTTCGGAAGGCATACATACAGGTGTAGGTGGCAGCTGCGGCGAGTGCAGCAATGACGGTGGTCGGGAGACGGCCAACGGTGGTAGGAGATGCGGCGGCTGTGTAGTTTACTTTGCCTTCTTGCTCCTTTGGGTCGGCAAATTCGGTACCCATTGCGCTAAGCATGAGCGAACTCATCAACCGTGATGTTCACCACCTGCCAGATGTCGTCCACAAGGTGCGTGTGCGGGTAAGGCTCCAGTTCCTCACGGGTATGGGAGCCGCTCGTTATGCCGATGACCCAGCCACAGCCAGCGTTGGTGCCTTCTTGGAGGTCGGCGGGCGTGTCGCCCACCTTGGCCACCTCCGCCGGGTCGGTGATGCCAAATTTTTGCATCAACTGGTGAATCATGTCGGGGTGCGGGCGGCCCCGTTCCACCTGGTCGGCGCTAACCCAGGCGTCCACCATGTCGTCCCAGTCGAGGCGGTCAATGATGGTATTGGTGATGTCGGAGGAGAAACCCGTGTTGAGGGCCACTTTTGCGCCGATTTTGCGCAGCGTGCGAATGGTTCGCTCCGCAAAGGGCGTGGGCCGCACATCGGGGCTGGTGCGGTAGTGGTAAAGCATATTGTCCTCGAATTCCCGGAAGATAGCGTCAATATCATCGGGTGAGGGTTCGAGTTGGAATTTTTGCGTCAACAATACCCGTATGGCCACGGGCTTGGGAATGCCCATCACGCTGTTGGCGTCCTCCCGGTCAATATCATAACTGAATTGCGAGAAGGCTTTGATGAGAGATTGGTGGACGTCGTCGCTGTCGTGGACAGTGGTGCCAGCCATGTCGAATACGATGAGTTTTAATGGCATCTTATCGTTGTTTAAAATTGATTGTCAATGAGTTATGCTGCAATTCTATGATGGCTCCGGTCCTGCTCTGATTGTAGGTGCTGCAGGCACATCTCCCGATACCGCTCCATATCCGGCAGCGGCTTGCCCACTTCCTTACCCGCCTCGTCCCATAGGCGCATTTTCACCATCATTTCAAAAAGGAAATTGGTCTCGAAAGCTTCGGCCTCCTCGGCGTCCATGCGGCCTCCTTGTATTTTCAAGGTCTGCCGACTAGCTTCGGAGAGGTTCTCGTAATAATGGCTATCCTTGAAAGTCAAGTAGCGCTTGGCCTGCACATGACCTTCGACAAGGCGGCAGATTTTCTCGGAAAAACCATATTTCCGTAGCTGAAAAGCACCCACCTGCTCGTGGCGCATGATGCCAAGGCCGGGCATCTCCTCCTCGCCCGGCAGGGCACAGATATGGCCGATGTCGTGCAGCAGGGCAGCGAGGATGACCTCCTCGTCATGGCCTTCTTGCTCCGCAAATTGGGCGCATTGACAAGCGTGTTCTATCTGGCTGATTGGCTCACCGAAATAGGCTTCTAGTCCTCTGCGCTGGAGCAGGGCAAATATTTCATCGGTCACTTCGGTCGGGCTTTTCTTGATAGGCATGGCTACGATTTTTCTTGTTTGGAAAATGGTCAGTGGCGTACTTGTTCGCTTGCGAAAGGCTTGGTTTTGTATCATAATTAGGCGCTTAATTTCGGGGAGCAAGGTCGAAAGGGTGTGTGAAGGGAATATGAAGCGGGGGTTAAGTCTGTAATAAAAATGGGGTTTTGGAACAACGTTGGTCGTTCCAAAACCCCAAATAGATTTTTGTTGCGGCGAGCATCGCTCACCGCAACAAAATCATTTTATCAACCACATCACCCCATTGATGTCATCTTCGCCAAACTGCCGGGTCACAGCTTCGTCGTAGTTCACCGTATTGGTGTTGCGCTCGGAGGCCGGGTACTGGAACCGCTTCGGGATGCGGTCGCCATTGCCCGTACCGGGGCCGATGTGGAACACCGGAACGCCCGTGCGGCGCTGGTTGTAAAAAGCTTCCCAGCCGCTGTTCTGGAAGAAAGCGAGATACTTCTGCGTCAGGATTTGCGCCAAGCCATCGGCGTTGTCGCCAGCGTATGCTACCGCAGAGCGCTGCAGGTAAGCATTCAAGGCCACTGCATCCGTGATGCCATAGAAGTTCATGCTGGCCGTGATGCCCCGGTCGTACCATTCGCCAGCATCGCCTGTCACCCAGCCCCGGTTGATGGCCTCGGCGATGTTGAAGCAAAGCTCGGCATAGCCGATTTGGACGCAAGGCTCTGGCCCACTGAACGTGCTGTAATAGCGGTTTTGGTCAATGGCGCTGTACTCGCCGTTGCCCATCTTGAAGGTCATGTCGTCCAGGCCCTCGCCAGCGGGTGCGCCCACGTAAGCTTCAAAATCGTCCTCGGTGAAACCAAGTGCCAGCTTTGCAGGGGCAGGGTCGGCCACGACAAAGGTGCGGGGGTCATTCAAGTCAACCAATGTGCCGAGGTAGGTGTCGCTGTGGTTGTAGCGGCCTGCATCGAAGCCGCTATTGCCCGGATTGGTCGGGTAGGTGTTCGTCGAGCTGTTGTAAATATAAGCCATGTTGTCGTCGAGGCTCTCCATCACGGGGTACTTCGACGGGTTGTTCAGCACCTCGGCAAAGCGGCCCTTCACGTTCAGGTCGCTGTCGTCGGCGTGCTTGCTGAGGTGGATAAGCACCCGCAGCTTGTAGGTGTTGATGACCTGCTGCCATTTGCGGAGGTCGTTGCCGAGGTAGATGTCGCCCTGTAGCGAGTTGTCTCCTTTTTCGATGGAGGTGGCCATCAGGTCGTTTGCCTCTCCCAGCAAATTAAGCGCAGCGACAAACACTTCTTTCTGCGAATCATAAACGGGCGTCGTGTTGTCCAATCCTTGTAGGGCTTGTGAGAATGGTACGTCCCCAAACTTCAAGGACATGCGGATGGAGAAATATGCCTTGAAAAACTTGCCCAGCGCCGAGTACGGGTTGGAGGTGCTGCCCGCCAGTTTCTCCGCCTCTATTTCCATCAACTTCACGTTGTTGAGGGTGTAAAAATCGAAACCGGAGGTCGTCCAGTTGTACTCGTTGTTTCCGTAGTAGTTGTAGTTGCAGAGGTGGAACTGGCTGTACCGCATCACGATATTGTCGTTCCAGCAGCTCTCGGCCATGTCGTTCAGCACACCCTGAAAAATCAGCGACGGTGGTGCCGACGCTGGCTGGTTGGGGTTGATTTGAAGGTCCTCGAAGGATTTTTCGCAGCCTGCGAAGGCGAGGACGGTGATGATGAAGAGGTATTTTAGATTTTTCATTTTTCTTTTTTGATTGACGATTGTTGATTACATGATTAATTGATTGTTGATGGGATGTAGAATGGTCTGGATTTTATGTTGTGGCCGGGTGGGTATGGTCAAGGTTATGATAGCGATTGTTGATGTGATGTAAGAAGTTTGATTTATTATAGACGATGGTAGCGCACTAGCCATCAACCATTTTAAATTCCACAAATCATCCATTCCATCAACAATCATGTAATCATGTAATCTATTAATCGTCAATCATAATCCATCCAGACTCAACCCATCAAAACGTAAAATTCAAATTCACCCCAAACCGACGCAGCGTAGGCGACTGCAAATCGGAGTAGCCTTGCACCGAGTTCGGGCTGGTCGTGCCCGTGAACTGCTCCACGTCCACGTTTTTCTCTTCGGCAAAGTAGAGGAGGTTCCTGCCCACGAGGCTCACACTGGCACCTTGGATACGCTTGCCCTTGAATTTTTCCGCAGGGAAATTGTAGGTGATGGTCACCTCCCGCAGCTTGGCAAAGGTGCGGCTCATCAGGTTGGCCTCCTCGAAGGAGTAGTAGCGGCTGATATAGTCCTGTAAGAAGGTCGGGTTGGTGTTCGGTGCGAACTCCATCTCGTCGTAATTGGTGATATTGCCATCCACGTCATACTCAGGTGCAACGCCATTGGAAATGACCACGCCTTCGGCCAACCAGGTCTTATTGCCGAGGTAGTCCTGGTAGCGGGCATCGCCCATGCCTTGGCCGTTGGCATCCTTGATATTGTTCAGCACGGTCTCTTCGTGGCGGCCACCCCGGAAGGTCTGGCGCTGGATATAGTTGACGATGTTGCCGCCCACCGCCCCGTCAAACTGGAAGCCGAAGCCGAAGTTTTTGTAGCTCAAGGTATTGCGCACGCCCCAAGTCCAGTCGGGGTTGGTATAGCCCAGGAAGCGGTTCACCGGGTTGCGGAACGGGCGGCCACTGCCATCGATGATGTTCTCGCCGTTGGGCGATTTCACGAACTCGCCAGCGTAGTAGGCGTCAATGCGGTCGCCCACTTCCAAGAACTGGCCAAGTTTCTCCACGCCGGGGTAAATCTCGTCCAGCGTCTCCCGCCAAGTGCTCCAGTTGAAGTCCAATTGCCAGTTGAAGTCGGGTGACTTCACCGGGCGTATGCCCAGCACCACTTCGTAGCCTTTTTTGCGGGTCTGTATGCCGTTTTCTACGGCTGCACCGTAGCCAGTGGATTCGGAAAGTGGCAGGTTGAACACGTTCGGGCCATCGGTGGCATTGAAGTAGGTCAGGTCAAGCGCCAAACGGTTGTTCAAAAATTTCATGTCAATGCCCGTTTCAAAAGCCGTCGAAAACGAAGGCTCCAGGTTCGGGTTCACGATGGTCGTCGGTGAGTAGGCGCTCGGCTGGTTGTTGTAAGGGAAGCCGATGTTGTAGCCGCTGGAGTTGACATAGTTCGGGCCGTCGTAGGGCGTATAGTAGTCGTTGCCATAGTCAATCACGTCACGACCAGCCACAAGGTATGCCGCTGGGATAGTCGAGCGGGTAAGGCCGGAACCTACTTTTGCGAGGCTACCGCGCAATTTCAAGAAGGTGAAAAAATCGGGCAGTTGCACCATCTCCGAAACCTGAAGGCTCAAGCTGGCAGATGGGTAGAAATAGCTGTTGTTGCTGGCAGGAAGCGTAGAGTGCTTGTCCGTGCGACCTGTCAAAGACAGCGTCAGGTAGCGGTTGTAGGTGATATCCAAGAAGCTGTATGCGCTCAATACCCGCATATCGGCACCGTAGTTGAACACCTGGCGGGTGAACAAGGAGTTGTTCAGGTTGTACCAGCCCGGCACGTTCAGGTAATCGGTGCTGGCAAAGCTGGAATTGTACTGGAACGTGCGGATATTGCCGCCAACGGAGGCCGTCACGTCGAGGGAAGGTGTAACGCTTTTGTCAAAAGTCAGCATCACGTCCGTGTTGTTCTCGAACAGGTTGCGGCGGTCTTCCCGGTAGTCGCCCTTGGCCTGCTCCCGGCCATAGACCGTGGCAGAGTACGGGAATTTCTCGCTCCTGAAAATATCGTAAGTGGAAATCTGCGTACGGCCCAACAGTTTCAAAGCATCGTTAAAGCTGTAAGTAAGCGAGGCATGGCCGTACACGTCCGTTTTCTGGTGGCCACGCAGCCATTCGTAGGCGCTGAACCACGGGTTGTTGTAGCGCGTGTAGTCGGCGTAGATCTGCTGGAGACCCTCTTTGCCGGGCTGCCAGTAGTCCCGCATATCGTCCATGCTCCAGTCCGCACCGCCCCAGATGATGACGTTGTAAATCATCGAGTTTGGCCCATAGGCCACGTCGGGGATATTGTCGGTGAACTGGCGATTGTAGTTCAGGCCGCTCTCAAAGCGCAGTTTTTTGTTGAAATTGTAACCAATGGCAGTATTGAAATTACCGGAGTTCAACTGCGTGTTCGGCACGATGCCCTGCTGGTGCGTGTAAGTGCCGGAGATGCGGATGTCGTAGTCCTCGTTGCCAGCGCTCACGGCGAGGTTCGTCGTTTGCAGGATGCCGGGGCGCAGGAATTTTTGCAGGTTGTTCTTGCCCCTTGCCGTCCAAGGCGTTGGTTTGATATTGCCCGTGAACGTGGCACCGTTGGGGAACTCCGTCGTGTATTCTTGGTCTGGCGTAAACTCGCCATCGTATTGCGGAATAAGCTGCCCCTCGAATTTAGGGCCCCAAATATCATAGTCGGAATCGTAGAGGCCACCGCCTTTTCCATCTGCGAAGGCGTAGCGCCCGTGGTCGCCGGGGCCGTACTCATCCTGCACTTTTGGGATGGTGAGGAAGGTCGCCTCCATCATGGTGGAGTTGTTCAATTCAACGGTGAAGCCCCGTTTGTCCTTCGTGCCTCTTTTAGTGGAAATTTGGATAGCGCCGTACTGCCCCCGGCTGCCGTAGAGCGCCGAGGCGTTGGGGCCTTTCAGCACCGTGATGGTCTCGATGTCGTCCGGGTTGATGTTCCAAGAATCTGACTGGATGGGAACGCCGTCCACCACATACAGCGGTTTGTCGCCCCTGAGCAGCACCGAAGGGCCGCCGAGCAGCTCCGCCGAAGCGCCGACGGTGAGGCCCGCTACCCGCCCCGTGAGCGAGTTGATGGGGTTTGGCTCCCGTGCCTTGATGAGGTCAGCGCCCTTCACGTCCTGAACGGCATAGCCCACCCGTGCTTTTTCCTTCGTAATGCCCAACGCCGTCACAACGACTTCGCTCAGCTGCGCCGCGTTCTCCGCCAGCAGGACGTTCACGAAATTTTGCTCCGCAATCATCACCTCTTGGCTTTCGTAGCCAATAAAAGAGACCACCAACGGAACATTTGGGTCGGCCACCCTGATTTCAAAGCTGCCGTCCATTTCTGAAATAGTGCCTGTTGAGCTGCCTTTCAGCATAAGCGTAGCGCCTGCTACCGGCTCATTGGTCTTGGCATCTTTCACCGTGCCTTTCACGGTTTTTTGTGCAAAAAGCCCTGTCGTGCAGGCACCGATTGTCAGCAATAAGACAACCGCCACCCGCCAAGCCTGTTGGCTTAGCGCGAGTCTCGTTCGTTTCATAAATTTGTGAGTTTTAATTAAACAAATACCTTTTAGCCGGGGCAGCTTGGGGCTGTTCCCGGCTTTTTTGTTGCTGTTTTTGGCAACGCCGCAAAGGTTGGAAGTGAAAAGAACCTGGGGATTAAGTGCGGGTTAAGTGTAGGTGAAGTTTGTGTAAAGGCGGGCTTAAACACACGACAGCCACACCCCGAAAAGCCGAGGTGTGGCTGCGTAACTAAGTTTTACTTTCACTAAACTTTGATTGAAACCTGCCGCAATATTCAGCAAGCCAATTAAAGCGAAGTTTACGTACAGGTTAAGTATCGGTTAAGTCTTGGCAACGGCCTTTTTCTTTGCCTTTTCAGCTTTAGGCTTGGCTGCCTCCTTGGTCTTGGCTGCTTTGTCCTTTTTAGGTTCTTCTTTCTTGGACTTTTCGGCCACCTTCGGGGCTTTGCCTTTTTTCGGCTCCTCTTTTTTAGCCTTGACCTTCTCCTTTTCCGGCTTGGCCTTTTCGGCCTTTTTCAATTGCTTTTTGGCTGTTTTCAATTCGGCTTTCAACGCCTCTTTTTCAGCTTTCAGCAATTCCAAGGCATGTTCGATTTCTGAAATGCGCTGCAATACAGTCGCCTCGTTTGGCTGTTCCTTTGACAGCTTCTTCGATTGTTTTTCTTTCTTTCCCATAGAAGTCTTTTTGAATGAAAATTTGAATTAACAGACAAATTTACAGGTATTGGTTCAGTTCTAATGTTAAGTTTTTCAAAGCAACCGCAGCGCATCCTCCCGCATGACTCGCTCCAGCATCCCCATCAAAAAATCGGCATCCCTTTTATCGAAAACTATCGGTGGCTTGATTTTCAGCACGTTGTGGAACGGCCCGTCGGTGCTCATCAGTACACCGAGTTCACGCATCCGGTTGGACAGGTACGTGGCCTTCCGCTCGCTCGGCGCCAGCGTAGTCGGGTCGTCCACCAGCTCGAAGCCGAGGAAGAGGCCCGGGCCCCGCACGTCGCCGATGACGGGGAAGCGGCCTGCCAAGTCCCGTAGGCTGGCGGTCAAATAGGCCCCGGTTTCCAAGGCGTTCTGCTGTAAGCCCTCGTCCTTGATGACCCGCAGCACTTCCCGCCCGATGGCACACGACACGGGATTTCCGCCAAACGTGTTGAAATACTCCATGCCATTGGCAAAAGCCTCGGCGATGGCGGGCGTCGTGACCACCACGCCGAGCGGGTGGCCATTGCCGATGGGCTTGCCAACCGTCACGATGTCCGGCACCACGCCGTGCTCCTCGAAGGCCCAAAAATGCGCCCCGTGCCGCCCGCAGCCCGTCTGCACCTCGTCCGAGATGAGCAGGCCACCTGCTGCCCGCACCTGTTGCGCAGCAGCCGCCAAATAGCCCGGCGGCGGCGTCACTTGCCCCCCGCAACTGATGACCGATTCACAGATGAAGGCCGCCACTCCCCTACCCTCGTGCTGTATTTTTTTGGCGGCTTCGCCTAAATGGGCGGCGTATTTCAAGCCCGTTTCCAGCGTATTTCCTCGATAAATACCCCGGTAAGCATCGGGTATCGGTACCACATGGGTGTACGGTGGCGCACCCTTGCCGCCCGGCCCCTCGAATTTATACGAGCTGATGTCCACGCAGCCCTGCGTATTGCCGTGGTAGCCGACCTCCACCACCAGCATGTCCTTTTGTTGGGTAAAGTTCTTCGCCAAGCGCATAGCCAGCTCGTTGGCTTCGCTGCCACTGTTCACGATGAAGGCCACACTGAGTTCCTTCGGAAAAGTGGCCAGCAGCTCTTCCGAAAACCGCACGATGTTCTCGTGCAGGTAGCGGGTATTGGTGTTCAGTACGGCCATTTGGCGCTGGCCCGCCCGCACCACCCGTGGGTGCTCGTGCCCGACATGCGCCACGTTGTTTACCGTATCTAAATAGCGCCGTCCCGTATCGTCGAAGAGGTATTGCCGCCAGCCCCGCTGCATGTTCAGCGGTTTTCGATAGGAAACACTGAGGTTTTTACCCAAATGCTCCCGCCGGAAGTCGAGTATTTGCGAAGTTGCCAAACTGGTGGGCGGGGGCGGCGATGGCTCGCCAAAAAGCAGCAGCCACGGGTCAGGGCAGATGCTCTTCCACACCTCTCGCCAACGGGGAAAGGCGACCCCTGGGAAGTCGCCCTCCCAGCCCATCAAATCCAGTATGACCTGAAAATGCAGGTGCGGCGACCAGTTGCCGTTCTCGTGCATCGGCCCGATTTCACAGAAGGCTTCGCCCGCTTTTATCGGTTGGCCAACGGCCAAACCTTCCAACGACTTGCGGCTGAGGTGGCCGTAGAGCGTGTAAAAAATTACGGGTTGCGGATTGCGGATTGCGGATTGGGGGTCTGCTGAATCCGCAATCGCATGGTGTTCCAAAATAATGGTTGGGCCGTAGTCCCGGTCACTCGCATTGTCCTTAAAACTATGGATGATGCCATTGAGGGGCGCAATTACTGGCGTGCCGGGTGGCAAGAACACGTCCAACCCGATGTGGACAGTGCGCCATTCGGGGCCGTCGTTGCCCTCCACGGCGTAGGCATCGGTGGTGTAGAAAGGGCGAATCTCGTCGTATCTTCCATTTATGATTGACGATTCACGATTTACGATTGGGGTGGCTGCTTCGATTTGGGATTGGATGCGCTGATGGAGTATCTGGGCATCCTCGATGTCGGCGTAGGTGCCGAGGTCGGGGCTGCCAACGCTTAGGTCGAGCCACACCGGTAGCATGGCCTTTAGGCTGTCCTGTCCGGCGGCGTAAACGCCGCCGCTTGCTGGCACCACCCTGAAGGGCGGGTGACTGGACGGCCTGAAGGCCGTGCTACCGAGCCACGCATCAAACGCCGCCCGCTTCGTGCAAGGCTCCCACCCGCAGGCATGGCGCACGACGGCATGGATGAGCGAGGGGTGTATGCTACGCAATTTGCGAAGCAAGTCCCAAGCAGGTAGGTCGCTGATTTGGAGGTAGGCGTTGTCGGGGTGCTCGGCCATGTTCATGGCGGAGCAAGTGACGCTGATGAGCAGCCGCCCGACGAGGAGTGGGAACAGCGCCTCGGCCTCGGCTTCGGTCAGTGGCCATTGTTGGTGGTAGCCTTTTACGAAGTGAAAAATGGCAGCAAGTGGGTCGGGCTTACCCATTGCGCCGTAGGCGCAAAGGATGGCTAACTCGTTGATGGTGTGGGTGTAAACGGCATCGCCAAAGTCAATGACGCCCGGCACGGTGGGGTTTTCTATGTCGTGGCTGACGAGGATATTGTAGTCGTTGGCGTCGTTGTAGCAGACGCTTTTTCGGAGCGAAGGCAGCAGCGGCAGGGCGTTTTTTTCAAAAAAATCGAGGAAATGTTGCGCCAACGACTGCTTATCCGGGTCGGCGATTTTGTCGAGGTGCTCGCCCGTCCAAGCCGCTTGGGAGCAGTCCCATTTGATGAAGCGGTACGCCGCCGGGTGGTCGAAGCCGACGAGTGCCCGGCTGAGCTTGCCGCACATTTTACCGACGGCCTCCATGAGTTGCGGGCTGTGCGGGTTCACCTCGGCGAAGCAGCGGCCCTCCACCCACGTGAGCAGGCGCATGAGCCGCTGGCTGCCGTCGGGGGCGGTGATGGGGGTGATTTCCTCGTCTATTGCCGAAGGTACGACCTTCGGAATTTCAAGGCCGAGTCCCGCCGCCGTGAGGCGCTGCATGAGTGCGTTCTGGAATTCAAGGTATTCACGCCGGGTGTCGGTATGGGCGATTTTGAGGTTGTATTTTTTGCCATCGGCGACTTGGAGGAGGAAATTGAGGTCAATCTCGCCGGGGAGAGGTTTTGCGATGCCCCGTAGGTTGAAATGCTCGGCGGCGAGGGCCGTTATTTTTTCTAAACTGAATAGCATGGTGGCAGGTTGGTGGTGATATTTGCCACAAACATAAAGCGCTCCCCCGCAAAATACGGGGGAGCGTCAGCAAAAACTAACCAATTTTGTCTTTCATCTAAAATGTATAAACTCCGGCCATCAAAATACTGACGGCCGTTCCGATAAACCCATTTTCTTGGTCGGTGAAAATGTCCTCGGTGGCATTTTCAAACCGAACTTCTGGTATAAAAGTGAGGCTACCCGCCTTTAAATTGGCGGATAAGGTGGTAGCAATTAGGCTTCCGCCGCCTACTGAACTGAACACGTTCAGCCCTTTTGCATCGCTGTAGTATTCGTTGCGAAGCGTCAGTCCAAACCAGGATTTTGGGTCAAAATTGAGGTAGAGCGCCGTTCCCCACCAGGTGTTCATGTCGCCAAATTCCTTTTCGGTATCCATGAACTGGTAGCTGGCCGCTGTGCTGTTCAGGCCAATGTTGAACTTTTCGGCGATGGCTGCCGTGAGTACGATGTCCACCTGTTTCACCCTTGAGCTGTCGTTGAACTTACCTCCTTGGTAATTCAGGTAAACTTTGATTTTCTCGTTGGCACTGGCCGTGCTCAACTGCCCGATGATGTATTTTTCATTGCCAGCAAAAGACTTGAAATCGGTCGGGTTGGCTATGCCAATCATCGCACCCCACCCTGCCGAAGGTCTTCTCTGCCTTGATGCCCGTGTGCGAGAACGGCCCGTAGCTGAACATATAGGACATGCTGTAATTGCGGTTCAGGTAGGGGTCAACCAATTCATAGCCGATGTGCGTAGCCCAATTGCCCGCCGTGATTTTCAGGCCATTGTTGAATACATATGAAAGGTTCAACTGCTTGATGGCGAGGCGGGTGTTAAGGTCTGTGTAAGCAAACTCCTCCGCACGGCGTCCAAAGCCAATATCGGCAAGGAGCCCAACGTTTCCAATGCCGTGCTCCAACTTGGCCGAGACCATGCCCAATTCAAAGTCATTGTGGCTGTTGGTGAAGCTTGTGCGGTTGTTGCCTGCTGTTTTTGCGAAATCATAACGGTAGTAAACGTCGGCAAAACCTGAAAATTTAAAAGGATTTGGTGCTGGGACTGAGGTGTCAGCGGCTGCCGATTGCGCAGCGGCGGTGGACAGGAGGCATAGCGATGCCATTCCTGTGAAGAGGATTTTTTGTAACATTGCAACGATTTTATTGAAAGATGAAATCGGTACGGCCTCTGGCTTGTGTCAGAAGCTGGAATGAAGGCCGTACCTTTTTTAGATGATTCTTTGATTGGGAAGTGGGTGGGATTTGATTTATGATTTCAAAAGACAATTTAAGAATTTAGATTTGGGAGGGCCGGAAACACTTGAAAATAAAGGGTTTTTCAAATCAGCACAGCCCTAAACAATCTAAAATCTTATATCGTACATCTTATATCTTAAATCAAAAAAATCACTCCGCCAATGGCAATTCCGCCACTTTTCCATTCGCCTGCGGAACGAGCAGCGTTCCCTGTACATACTTTTCGTTGTGCTGCGTGGCGTCCAATCCGATTTCTTCGTCAATGGAGCTTACCCGCATCGGTTCGATGAAGTTTATCAATTTAAAAATAAGGAAGGAAACCACCCCGCTGTAAGCCACAGCAGCCAACATGCCCTTTAGCTGTGTGAAGAAGAAGGCAAAACCGCCATAAATCAGGCCATCAGCACCTGCGGCGTTCACCGTTTTGCTAGCAAAAACGCCCGTGAGCAACATCCCTACGATGCCACCCAAGCCGTGGCAAGGGAACACATCGAGTGTATCATCCAGCGAGGTTTTTTGCTTGTAGTACACCGCCACGTTTGACACGATGGCAGCGAATGCACCGATGAAGATGCTCTGCGGAATCGGCACGAGGCCAGCGCCCGGCGTGATGGCCACAAGGCCCACCACTGCACCGATGCAGAAGCCGAGCACGGACGGTTTTTTACCTTTTAGTACATCAAAGAACATCCAAGAAAGGCCAGCAGCAGCAGCGGCGGTGTTCGTCGTTGCGAAAGCAGAAACTGCCAAGGCATTGGCGCCCAGCGCCGAACCAGCGTTGAAGCCAAACCAACCGAACCAAAGCAAGCCTGTGCCGATGAGCACGTAAGGGATGTTGGCGGGTGGAATTTCTTGGTTGTCGATATGGGCTTGGCGGCGCTTGAGCACGAGTGCACCCATGAGCGCTGCGCAACCAGCGGAGATGTGAACCACGGTGCCACCCGCAAAGTCTAGGACACCCATTTTGAACAGGAAGCCATCAGGATGCCAGGACCAGTGCGCCAGTGGGGCGTACACCAATAGGCTGAACAATGCCGTGAACAATATATAAGAGGTGAAACGGATGCGCTCCGCTACTGCACCCACCACGAGGCCGGGTGTGATGATGGCGAACATCAGTTGGAAAAAGGCAAACAACGTCTTTGGGATGGTCGGTGCAAGGCTCCAAGGCTCGCCTGAGTTCACGCCTTTAAAGAAAAGAAAGGTGGTCGGGTCGCCGATGAAGCCGCCGATGTCGTCTCCAAAAGCAAGGCTGAAGCCCACCACAATCCAGATGACGCTCACGATACCCGCCGCCACCACGCTTTTGATCATGGTGGAGATGACGTTTTTGCGGTGAACCATTCCACCATAAAAGAAGGCAAGGCCCGGTGTCATAAGGAAAACGAACGCCGTAGCTACCAAGACCCAAGTGGTGTCTGCTGCGCTGTACTTGTCGGTTCCTGCAAAATCGGGCAAGGCCGGAACAAAGATGGAGGCCAACGAAATCAAGGCCAATAGGATGAACGGGGCAGCTTGTTTAGTGGTCAATTTTTTCATAACAACTGTTTATACTGTGTGAAAAGAAATTGGTCAGTGCATTTGGCATGGGGAGCCATGCTTCCTGCATAAATTTTCTTGATTGAAATTTGGCTGGTACGCTGGTTAGGTAAGTGCTGACTTAGGACGGCTGTTATTCGGTAAGGCTTGGTGCAAATATAGGGTAAAAAATACACCAAGGTCAAAAATTTTACTTTTTTTTGATGCAACCCCTAGATTGCAAGGGGTTGAATCGAATAAATTTGATATTATTAATAGAACACCCCCTATTTAATTGGGGAAAATCGTTTTAGTAATCAAATAAATTTCTAAACAAGAAAATAAATTCTGTCGATGATACCGCTGATTACAGCCACCTTCCAACTGCGCTTGGTTATGCACTTTAGGAATGGGATGCAAGTTTTTACACCAACCTATTGCATCGTGTCAAACTAACACCTACATTTGCCGCATCAATGACGACGCAATTCACATACAACCTTTCCATAACGAGCTTGCCGGCGCACATGCCGCAGCCTCGTCGCCGTGCGTTCCGTCCAGCCCGTAAGGGCTAATACATTACATATAACCACTTTCCGTGGGAGTTTCTTTCCCACCTGCCCTGCCGGGTAAGCCCGCATTTTTTTTACTTGGTTGATGTTAAGCCCTTTGCGGTTGATACGGGTTGATAAAAGTTGATGAGGTTGATTTGGGTACTGCCATTATAAACCTTTATAAACTTTCATCAACCCTTATCAACCTGCGAAGTAATATCAACCTCAAAAAAATCTCAGCAAAATGAATGCGACCGTTCATGTTGCGGGGGAGGCGCACGCCTCCTATGCAGAAGAAATCTGTTCCCTCCTCGAAATCTCAGCCCAGCAGCGGGGCACTGGTATCGCCCGTCGGTCGCCCGACTATGTAATGCGGAAAATCGAATCCGGCAATGCCGTCATCGCACTAACGGACGACGGCAAGCTCGCCGGGTTCTGCTACATAGAAATATGGAGCCATGGAAAGTACGTCGCCAATTCTGGCCTAGTGGTCGCCCATGATTTCCGGCAATTGGGTCTCGCAAAACAGATAAAACGCCGGGTTTTTGACCTTGCACGGGACAAATACCCATCGGCTAAGGTCTTCGGCATCACGACCAGCCTCGCCGTGATGAAAATCAATTCGGAACTGGGCTACAAGCCCGTCACTTTCTCCGAACTTACCCAAGACGAAACCTTCTGGGACGGCTGCCAAAGCTGCCCCAACTTCGACATCCTCCAGCGTTGCGGCAGGAAGATGTGCCTATGTACGGGCATGCTCGCCCCTAGTAAACTGGAAGAACTGGAAGCTGCGCAAAGCGTCAGCTTAGTGGAGATGATTTTGAAAAACGAAACAGCTGCCGTTGCGGCATGACACGCGAGGAGGATGGAACACGGATTGGACTGATTAGACTGATTTACACGGATTTATTAACGAATGAAATCAGTGTAAATCAGTGTAAATCAGTCTAATCAGTTTATTCTGTGTCCTATCCTCCTCGCGAGAAAAACAATCAGCATGAAAATAACACTTGCATACTCAGGCGGCCTCGACACCTCCTTTTGCATCAAATACCTGACCGAACAAGGACACGAAGTGCACTGCGTAACGGTGGACACGGGCGGCTTCACCCTTGCGGACGTTGAAGCAATGGAGGCTAAGGCGTTCACACTTGGCGCTGTAAGTTTCCATTGCGTGGATGCCATGCAGGACTATTACGAGCAGTGCATCCGCTACCTCATTTTTGGGAATGTGCTGCGCAACAACACCTATCCCCTGTCCGTCAGTGCTGAGCGGATGTTCCAAGCAGTGGCCATTGCGAAGCAGGCGCAACTCATTGGTAGCCAGGCCATTGCGCACGGCAGCACGGGCGCTGGCAACGATCAGGTGCGCTTCGATTTGGCGTTCTCGGTGCTCTGCCCGGAGATGCAAATCATCACGCCCATCCGCGACCACCGGCTTTCACGGGAGGAAGAAGTGGCCTATCTCGCCAAACACGGCTTCGAGTGGACGCAGCAAAAGGCCAAGTACAGCATCAACCCTGGCATCTGGGGCACTAGCGTGGGCGGGGCGGAAACGCTGACCTCTCATTTACCCTTGCCCGAAAGCGCTTGGCCGACGCAATTGACTGAAAGTGAGCCAATTACCATCAGGCTTTCTTTTGAAAAAGGCGAACTCTTTGGCGTGAACGGTCAGGTTTTCGAGCACCCGACAGAAGCTATTCGGGCTTTACAAGCCATTGCCTCACCCTACGCCATTGGGCGCGACACGCACGTGGGCGACACCATTATCGGTATAAAAGGCCGTGTGGGTTTTGAAGCAGCCGCACCGCTAATCATCATCAAGGCGCATCACCTTTTGGAAAAGCACACCCTCGTCAAATGGCAGCAATACTGGAAGGAGCAGCTCGCCAACTGGTACGGCATGATGCTTCACGAGGCGCTTTTCCTAGACCCCGTCATGCGCAATATCGAGGCGTTCCTGAGCTCCACGCAGGAGTCGGTGACGGGCGAAGTGTTCGTCAAACTCCTACCCTATCGCTTTGAATTGCAGGGAATTAAGTCGGAATTTGACCTCATGCAGAGCGAGGCGGGCAAGTACGGCGAAATGAACAACGGCTGGTCGGGCGAGGACGTGAAGGGGTTCACGAAGATATTGGGGAACCAGTTGAAGATACAAAGGTTGATGAGGGTTGATGTAGTTGATAAGGGTTGATATAACCCCGGGAACTCCATCAACCCTTATCAACCTCATAAACTTTATCAACCATGCTAAAAGCTGGCATCATCGGCGGCGCAGGCTATACAGCAGGGGAACTCATCCGCCTCCTGCTTCACCATCCAGCAGCAGAAATCGCCTTTGTGCAGAGCCGCAGCTCGGCGGGCAAGCCCGTGTCCAGCGTCCACGACGACCTTGTGGGGGATACAGACCTGTGCTTCGTGGCCGAGGTGCCCGCCGAGCCGGACCTGCTGTTTCTCTGCTCCGGCCACGGCGAGTCAAAGGCATTTTTGGAAAAAAACAGCTTCTCCAACTCGCTGAAAATCATTGACTTGAGCCATGACTTCCGGCTCCACCGCCCCGGCAACGATTTCGTTTATGGCCTGCCGGAACTGAACCGGGCAGCCATTTTCGAAGCGCAAAAAATCGCAAACCCCGGCTGCTTCGCAACGGCGATACAGCTGGCCTTACTGCCCTTGGCTGCCGAGGGACTACTAAACGACGAGGTACATGTCCACGCCGTCACCGGCTCGACGGGCGCTGGCCAGCAGCCGACGGACACGACGCATTTCAGCTACCGAAGCAATAACTTGAGCATTTACAAGCCTTTCAGCCACCAGCACTTGGGGGAAATCGGGCAAGGCCTGCGACAGTTGCAGCCCAACTTCGATAAGGCCGTGAACTTTCTGCCCGTTCGGGGCGATTTCACGAGGGGCATTTTCGCCAGTGCGTACACCTATTGCGAAGCGACCGAAAGCCAGGTGAAGGAACTGTATCGAACATTTTACCACGATGCTCCATTTACCAAAATAACTGACGAAAACCCCTCGTTGAAGCAGGTGGTGAACACCAATAAATGCCTCCTTCATCTGGAAAAACATGGTGATAAGCTTTTGATAATCAGCATTATAGACAATTTGCTGAAAGGTGCATCCGGGCAGGCGGTTCAGAACATGAACCTGCTTTTCGGGTTACCTGAAACGGCGGGGCTTAACTTGAAATCCACAGCGTTTTAATTCGGGGGGGTAGGGTTGGTGGGGGTGGTAAGGGTTGAGCAGCCCCATCAACCTATCAACCTTATCAACCCTTATCAACCAAAGAATATGCAACTTTTCGATGTCTATCCACTTTTCCCCATCGACATCCAGCGCAGCCACGGCTGCCACGTCTATGACCAGCACGGCAGGCGCTACCTCGATTTTTACGGAGGCCATGCCGTCGTTTCCATCGGGCATTCGCATCCGCATTTTTTGAAACGGGTGAAAGACCAAATGGACAAAATCGCCTTCTACTCCAATTTCGTGGAAAATGAACTGCGGGAGGCGCTGGCGGCAAAGCTCGGCGAACTGTCGGGATACGCTGACTATCAACTGTTTATGGTAAACAGCGGGGCGGAAGCCATCGAAAACGCACTGAAATTGGCGAGTTTCCAGAATGGCCGCACCAAAGTCGTTGCCTTCGGCAAAGGCTTTCATGGGCGCACCGCCGCTGCCGTGAACATCACGGATGATACGAACATCCAGGCTCCCATCACCAATGGTTTCGAGGTGGAAATCCTGCCCCTGAATGACCTCGAAATGGCGGTCAAAGTACTGGCAAAAGGCGATGTCAGCGCCGTGGTGGTGGAAGGAGTGCAGGGCATCGGCGGCATCAACGTGCCGAACAGCGAGTTCCTGCGGGGGCTGTCGGCGCTTTGCGAAGCACATGGCACCTGCTTGGTGTTGGATGAAATCCAGTCCGGCTTCGGGCGCACGGGGCGCTTCTTTGCCCACCAACATGCTGGCATCCGGCCCGACCTCATCACCATCGCCAAGGGCATGGGCAACGGCTTTCCCATCGGCGGAGTCATCATTTCCCCCAAGTTCAAGGCGCGGCATGGGCTGCTCGGCACCACTTTCGGCGGTACACACATGGCTTGTGCCGCAGCACTAGGTGTGTTGGAAGTAATTGAAAATGAGCAGCTTATCGAGAATGCAGCCAAACAAGGTGAGCGCTTGAAAGCTGAATTGCAAGGTTTGGAGGGCATCGTGGAACTCCGGGGCCGTGGCCTGATGATTGGCGTGGAATTCGAGTTCCCGGCAGCACCGTTCCGCAAGAAATTGATGGAGGAGTTCGGCGTGTTCACCGGTTCGTCTTCCAACAAAAATACGATGCGCCTGCTGCCGCCACTTTGCGTGAGCGACGAGGAGGTGGAGGAGTTTTTAGGAGCGTTCAAGGCATGTTTAGAGGCTATGTTAGAAACTGTTTCACAATAAATTCAAACAAACTATATGAACCAAAAGCGCATCCAATTAACGCTGTTTGTTGATGAAGAAAATTCCATAGTAATGGAGAAAATCCGTCGTGAATTTAACCCAGCTCAATATGATTTAATAAAAAGCCATGTCACACTTTGCAGGGAAGATGAATTGGATAAAATAGATGAAGTTATGCGAAATTTAATTGGATTGAATCATGATCCAATTACTATTGAATTTGGCAATATGGTCAGGTTTTCCGAAGGCAAAGGCCTTATGATTCCTGCATTTGGCGACAATGAACCCTTCCAAAAATTAAGGAGGTATATTTTAAAGGAAATCATTGAGCATCCGAGAAAACAGGAACCGCATATTACCTTGATGCACCCGCGTAATTCGATTTGTACCGATACAATATTTGAGCAAGTAAAAGCGCATAAGTTGCCCCATAAAATCGAATTCAATAAAATAAGCTTGATTGAACAAGAGATGGACAAGCAATGGCATATTTTGGAAGAATTTGAATTAAAAACGATTAATTGAATGCAGCATTTCACCAACATAACCGACGTCCCCAACCCCAACGCCCTCATCCAACGAGCGCTCGAAATCAAACGTGCCCCTAATCCGCAATCCGCAATCCGTATTCCGAAATCGTTGGTTTTGCTCTTCTTCAACCCTAGCCTCCGCACCCGCCTCAGCACCGAGAAGGCGGCGCAGAACCTCGGCATGAACGTCATCACGATGAACGCCGATGCGGGCTGGAAAATCGAGTTCGAGGACGGCACGGTGATGGACGGCGACAAGGCCGAGCACGTGCGGGAGGCGGCGGGCGTCATCAGCCAGTACGCCGATGTAATTGGCATCCGCTCCTTCCCGACGCTGAAGGACCAGGACTGGGACTATGCCGAGGTGGTGTTGAACCAGTTCAAGAAATACGCAAGCGTGCCCATTATCAGTTTGGAATCGGCTACGCTGCACCCGCTCCAGTCGCTGGCCGATGCGGTGACGATTGAGGAATTCAAGCCCAAAGCCCGCCCAAAAGTCGTGCTGACCTGGGCGCCGCATGTGCGGGCATTGCCGCAGGCCGTGCCCAATTCCTTTGTGGAATGGATGAAAACCCGTGACGTGGAACTCGTAGTGACGCATCCGAAGGTGCAGAGCTTGCTCCGCAATTCGTTGACAATGTGCGAGTTGAGAACGACCAGCAGCTGGCCTTTGAGGGGGCGGATTTTATTTACGCCAAAAACTGGTCGTCATATACTGACTACGGCCAAATCATTTCACCAAAGGAAAACTGGATGGTGACGTCCGAAAAAATGGCGCTTACGAACAACGCCCGTTTCATGCACTGCCTCCCCGTCCGCCGCAACGTGGTGGTGGCAGATGCCGTGCTGGACGACCCACGCTGCTTGATTTTCGAACAGGCAAAGAATAGGGAGTTTGCGGCGCAAGCGGTTTTGGAAGAGTTGATAAGGGTTGATAAAAGTTGATAGGGTTGATGAATCCCAGCAACCCATCAACCCTTATCAACCTCATCAACTTTATAAACCATGCAATTATTCATCCTCAAAATCGGAGGCAAACTCCTCGACGACGATGCCCAACTCAGCTCGGCTTTGACTGCCTTCGCAAACATAGCAGGCCCGAAAATCCTCGTGCACGGCGGGGGCAAAAAAGGCAGTGATATCAGCCGAAAGCTTGGTATTGAACCACAAATGGTGGAGGGCCGCCGCATAACGGACGCTGCCACGTTGGAGGTCGTCACGATGGTCTATGCCGGGCTGCTGAACAAGACGGTGGTGGCCAAACTGCAGGCGCTCGGCTGCAACGCCATCGGCCTGAGCGGGGCGGACGGGAACGCTATTTTATCGAAAAAAAGGGGCGCTGGCGCAATAGATTACGGATTCGTCGGTGATGTCGAAACCGTCAACAATGCGTTGATAATCAATTTTTAGAAAACAACCTAACTCCTGTTGTCTGCCCTATCACACACGATGGTAGTTGCCAGTTGCTCAACACCAACGCCGATACCATCGCCCGGTTCTTGGCCGTTTCGCTGGCGCAAAATTTTGAGGTGACCTTGAAGTTTTGCTTCGAAAAAAACGGCGTCCTGCTAGACCCTTCGGACGATGCCTCGGTACTGCCCTCGCTCGACTCGGCGGCCTATGAACAGCTCAGAAAAAAGGGCGTCATTAGCGAGGGGATGCTGCCGAAACTGGACAATGCATTTGCCGCAAAAAGCGGTGGTGTGAAGAAGGTTTGGGTGTGTGGCGTGGAGGGGATTTTTGGCCAAAAAGGGACTCAAATTTTATAACCAAATTGATAAAGACAGAAGCCATCGAACTGCTGAAACAGCTCATCGCCACCCCCTCGTTTTCGAGGGAGGAAGCGGTCACTGCCGACCTTCTGGCGGCGTTTTTCCATCGAAAAAACATGCCGACGGAACGGCTTGGCAACAATATTTTGGCCAAGGTAAAGCACTGGCAGCCCGACCGCCCTACCCTGTTGCTCTGCTCGCACCACGACACGGTGCGGCCCGTGGCTGGCTGGCAGCGTGACCCCTTTCTACCGATAGTCGAGGAAGGCAAACTGTACGGCCTCGGCAGCAACGACGCCGGGGCTTCGCTGGTGGCATTGGCGGCAGTTTTCGCCCAATTTTATGAAGAAAAAACCCTGCCATGGAACCTGATTTTCCTTGGCGCAGCCGAGGAGGAAGTGTCTGGTAATCAAGGCGTTGCGATGGTGCTGCCGCAACTGGGACGGATTGACTGTGGCATCGTTGGTGAGCCAACGGGGATGCAGATGGCCGTGGCGCAAAAAGGCCTTCTAGTAGTGGACGCCACCGCCCATGGCAGGGCCGGACATGCCGCCCGTGACGAGGGCGAAAACGCCATTTACACCGCCTTGCAAGACATTGAGTTTTTCCGAAGCTACCAGTTTGAAGAGACCTCCGACCTGCTCGGCCCGGTGAAGATGACGGTGACCCAAATCGAGGCGGGCACGCAACACAATGTCGTACCGGACACCTGCCGTTTCGTGGTGGACATCCGCACTAACGAATGCTACACGAATGATGAGGTCTTCGCCATTTTGCAAACAAACCTCCGCTCGGAGCTGCGGGCACGTTCCTTCCGCCTCAACTCGTCTAGCATACCGAACGACCATCCGTTGGTGCAGCGAGGCACGGCAGTGGGTTTGCGAAGCTTCGGCTCCCCTACCCTCTCCGACTCGGCGCTGATGCCGTTTCCCGTGCTGAAAATCGGGCCGGGGGAGAGCGAAAGGTCGCACACGGCGGACGAGTTTGTTTACCTTCGGGAAATCGAGGAGGGGATTGATGTTTATAAAAAGTTGATAATAGGTTTATAGAAGTTGATGGGGTTTCATCAACCCTTATCAACTTTATCAACCTATTATCAACCCTTATCAACCACGAAATGAAACTCTGGTCCAATACACAGACTATCAACGAATTAGTTGAAAAATTCACCATCGGGCAGGACAACGTCCTCGACCTGCGGCTGGCCCGTTTCGATGTGCTCGGCACTTTGGCGCACATCGAAATGCTAGCCTCCATCGGGCTACTGACGGCGGAGGAATTGGCCGTTTTGCAGCCTGCACTTCGGGCAATCTTGGGGCAAATCGAGGCGGGCGAGTTCACCATCGAACCGGGGGTGGAGGACGTACACTCGCAGGTGGAACTGCTGCTCACCCGCTCGCTTGGCGACGTGGGCAAGAAAATCCACGCTGGCCGCAGCCGCAACGACCAGGTGCTGGTGGACCTGCGCCTGTTTTTCCGCTCCGAAATCCGGCAAGTGACGGGGCTGGTCGGTGAGCTGTTCGAGGTGCTGATGGCACAGGCGGCGGCACACGAGGACGTGCCCATGCCTGGCTACACGCATACGCAGGTGGCGATGGTCTCTTCGTTCGGGCTGTGGTTCAGCGCCTACGCCGAGTCGCTGGCAGACGACTTGCGGCTCTGGCAGTCGGTATTCGACATCATCAACCAAAACCCGCTCGGCTCGGCGGCGGGCTATGGCAGCAGCTTCCCGCTCGATCGCCGCATGACGACCCAGTTGCTTGGGTTTAAAGACCTGAATTACAACGTGTTGCATGCGCAAATGGGGCGGGGCAAATCGGAGCAGTTCCTCAGCTTCGCAATGGCGGGGCTGGCAGCTACACTTGGCAAGTTCGCCGCCGATGTATGTCTATTTAATAGTCAAAACTTCGGCTTTTTGAAACTGCCCACCGAGTTCACGACAGGCAGCAGCATCATGCCGCACAAGAAAAACCCCGACGTTTTCGAACTGATTCGGGGCCGTTGCAGCCGTTTGCAAACGCTGCCACAACAGGTGTCCGCCGTAACCGCCAACCTCACGAGCGGCTATCATCGGGATTTCCAAATTTTGAAGGAAACGGTTTTCCCCGCCATGATGGAACTCAAAAACTGCCTGCGTTTGGCCATTTTGAGTATCCCCAAGTTCGAGGTGAACGAGCATATTTTGAGCGATGAAAAATACCGCTATCTGTTCACGGTGGAGGTGGTGAACCGCCTTGTGCTGGACGGTGTTCCGTTCAGGGAAGCCTACCGCCAAGTTGCGCAGCAAGTGGAAGAAGGCACGTTTCAATTCGAGGGCGAAATCAGCCATACGCACGAGGGGAGCATCGGTAACCTCTGCTTGGACGAAATCCGCAGGAAGTTCGGGGCGGTGCTGGCGGGGTTCGATTTTGAGGGGAGCGTGGGGGTGGCGGAACAGCTGGGAAGAGATTAATTCCCTGTTGGTTGCTACTTTTGTCAATAAATGTAAGCTACGTTAGTCGCTGTGCCCGGTTTGGAAAAACAAGCTCTGTTAGAGCTTCGAAGCTCTAACAGAGCTTGTTTTCCCAAACCGGGCATAGCTCAAAAAATATCATGCTTATCACACTCCAACGCCTCAACGACGCCGTCCATTTCGAGGCAAAAAACGACGACGGCAACACGATTCACATGGATGGCAGCCCCAGCATTGGCGGGGAGGGCAAGGGCGTGCGCCCCATGCAGGCGCTGCTCATGAGCTTGGCCGGCTGCAGCAGCATGGACGTGGTTTCGCTTTTAGCCAAAATGCGCCAACCGCTTGAAGATATTCGGGTGGAAGTCAATGCTAACCGAGTGGACGCCATTCCTGCAGTTTTTGACAAAATACACCTGCAGTTTTTCCTGAAAGGCGATTTGGACCCAGAAAAAGTGGACAAGGCCATCAGCAAATCGGTGGATAAATACTGCTCGGTGGCAAGGATGATTGATAAAATGGCAGAGATAACTTGGGGCGTGGAGCTTGAAAAAGCTGGACAATAAACTGAAAACCAAGCCTTTATGTCAAAACAAAAAATAACGGTGCTCGGGCTGGAAATCGTTGTTGAGCGGTTCGACAGTGAGGATTATATTTCCCTGACCGACATTGCGAAGCAAACGGAACGAAAGCCCGCCGACTCCATTGCCGATTGGCTGAGAAATGCGGCAACGCTGCTTTTTCTTCAAACTTGGGAGTTTTTGCACAACGAGAATTTTAAAGTCGGGCAAATGCACGAGTTTAGAATGGGCGCTGTGGACAATCGAAAATCCATCAACCCGCAACGCTATGTGGAAGAAACTGGGGCCATCGGCTTGATTTCCAGGTCGGGCAGGTATGGCGGCACTTTTGCCCATTCCGACATTGCCACAAATTTTTGCAATTGGCTCAGCCCTGAATTTCAGGTCTATTTCATCAAAGAATTCAAGCGGCTGAAAGAGGATGAGGCCGAGCGACTGGGGCTGACCTGGAACCTTCGGCGGGAACTGGCCAAGGCCAACTACCCCATCCACACAGAGGCCGTGCGCACCAACTTGGTGCCGATGATTGACTGGAACACGAAACGGGAGGGCATGCACTTCGCCAACGAAGCCGACCTGCTGAACCTTGCGGTCTTCGGCACCACGGCCAAGCAGTGGCGGGAGGCAAATCCCGATGCCAAGGGCAATATCCGTGACGCTGCGACCGAGCAGGAATTGCAAGTGCTATCGAACATGGAAAGCGCCAATGCCCTACTGATTGACAATGGCTTCAACAAGGAGGAACGCTTTGCCATCCTCTCAAAACGTGCGGCACGGGAACTGGATATTTTGGGGGAAGTGAAGGCTGCGAAGGAGTTGAAAAAACTGAAATGACCCATTTTTAATCTGGCCCATTTGGGCCAGATTAAAACACAAGCACCTCATTATCAACCTCATAAACCCTATCAACTTTATCAACCACAGCATGAATTTCGAAACCATCGCCATCCGCACCCAAACCGACCGCACCCAGCACAGGGAGCATAGCACGCCTATTTTCCCCACCTCAAGCTTCGTCTTCGAGGATGCCGAGCAGATGCGGGCGCTCTTCGCCGACGAGCAGGAGGGCAATATCTACAGCCGTTTCACCAACCCCAGCGTGCGGGAGTTCGAGGAAAAAATGGCGCTGCTGGAAGGTGTGGAAGATGCCGTGGCCACCGCGACGGGCATGGCAGCCGTCTTTGCTTCGTTCCTCGCCTTCCTGAAATCGGGCGACCACCTGCTGGCCTCAAAGGCAGTCTTCGGGTCGAGCTATACCATCATCACGCAATACCTGCCCAAATGGGGCATCAGCTTCGACTGGCTGCCGTCCGACACGGCACAGTGGCAGGATTTGGTGAAGCCAAACACCAGAATGCTTTTTTTGGAAACGCCCTCGAACCCCGGCCTCGACGTGATTGACCTCGCCTTCACCGGGCAGTTCTGCAAACACAACTCCTTGATTTTCAATATAGATAACTGCTTCGCAACGCCCTACCTGCAACAGCCCGCCCGCTTCGGGGCCGACCTAATCTCGCACTCCGCCACCAAATGGATTGACGGGCAGGGCCGAGTGCTTGGCGGCGTGGTGGCTGGCAGCAAGGCCATGATTGCCGAGGTGAAAAAGCTTTGCCGCAGCACAGGGCCGTCCCTTTCCCCATTCAATGCCTGGGTGCTGTCTAAAAGCCTAGAGACCTTGGCCGTGCGCATGGACCGCCATTGCGAGAACGCCCTTTTGCTTGCGCAATTTTTGGAAAAAAACGGGCAGGTGGCACGGGTGATTTACCCCTTCCTCGATTCGCACCCGATGTGCGCCGTTGCGAAGCAACAAATGAAAAAAGGTGGCGGCATCGTGGCCTTTGAAATCAAGGGCGGGCTGGAGCAGGGCCGCCGTTTTCTGAACAGCGTCAAACTGTGCTCCCTCTCCGCCAACCTCGGCGATACCCGCAGCATCGTCACGCACCCGGCCAGCACGACCCACGCCAAATTGACGGAGCAGGCCCGGCAAGACGTAGGCATCACGAACAGTTTGGTTCGGGTGAGCGTGGGATTGGAGCATATTGACGACATCATCAATGACATTGATAATGCACTGAAAACCAGTGCTTTGTAATCTATTTCGCTTTTGATTTTGGAAAAACCTATTTTTGTAAAAAATCGGGACAAATGATAGTTGAGGCAAAATATCCAACCACCAATCTTGAACGGCTCGAACTCGGCCCGGACACCGTTAGGTATCCTGCGTCATGGAAAGAATACCTCGACCTGCTGGAAGATTGCGAGTACCAAATTGAATATGATAACCACGAAATCATACTTATGAGCATTGCATCCGACCCCCACGAGGCAATTGTGGCCAACATGATTGGACGCTTCATTATTGCATTTGATAATCATGTTGATATGAACATCCGGGGCAGCAACCGGCACGTTTTCATCCCTGAATTTCAAAAGGACTATGCTCCCGACCTGCATATAGTCAAGGGCGAGCCACAAATCCATCAGCTCCGCAAAGGCTTGACAGCCAACCTGAACCCCTGGCTGGTCGTGGAGGTGCTTTCACCGAGCACTTATGTGCGGGATATGAACGAGAAGCTGCCCGCCTACAAAAAGATCAGCTCGTTGCGTCACATCGTCTATGTGTATCAAGACCGTCCATTGGTGACTATTTACAGCCGTATCGGCGATACTTCCGTTTGGGAAAACACCGACTTCGACCGATTGGAGGACAAGTTTGAGGTCGTTGGCAATCCCATTTACCTGAAAGATATTTACAAAAAAGTCATTTTCCCGGAGCCGAAAAACGGTAAGAAGAAGTGAGCAAGCTTGGACATTCCCACATACTATGCAGCAAACAACCTACACCATCCCTGTCGAAATCCCCAACCTACAATTTTACCACTCCCCCCACCCCTTCCCGCTGGAAGCTGGCGGCGTTTTGCCGGAACTGACCATCGCCTACCACACCTACGGCACGCTGAATGCCGAGCGGAACAACGTCATCTGGGTCTGCCATGCGCTCACGGCCAATTCCAATGTGGCGGATTGGTGGGCGGGCCTGTTCGGTTCGGGTATTGTATTTGACCCGGAGCGCTATTTCATCGTTTGCGCCAATATCATCGGCTCGTGCTACGGCAGCACGGGGCCTCGCAGCATCAACCCTGAAACGGGCAAGGCTTATGGCTTGAACTTCCCGTTGGTGACGATTCGAGACTGGGCACAGGCACATGATTTGCTTCGCAAACACCTTGATATTCAAGAAATTGCGCTCTGCATTGGCGGCTCATGCGGAGGGCACCAGGTGCTGGAATTTGCCTACCTGTTGCGCCAGCGAATCAAAAAAATGGCACTACTGGTGACGAGCGCACGGGAGACCGCTTGGGCCATCGCCATCCACGAGGCGCAGAGAATGGCCATGCAAGCCGACCCCAGTTTTTACGAAGATGATGACAAAGGCGGCGCTGCCGGGATGCGGGCGGCAAGGGGAATGGGCTTGGTCACTTACCGAACTTTTGAGGCTTACCAGAACGGCCAAACAGACTCGGACGATAAGTTAAACGACTTAAAATCAGCCAGTTATATCCAGCATCAAGGCAAGAAACTGGAGCAGCGGTTCTATGCGCAATGCTACTGGTTTTTGTCGAAGGCGCTGGATTCGCACCACCTCGGGCGAGGACGGGGCGGGGCAGCAGCGGCATTGGCTGAGTTGGATATGCCCGCACTGGTGCTTTCCATTGATTCCGACCTGTTGATACCGCCGAGCGAACAGCGGTTCCTAGCAAACTATTTGCCGCAAGCGGAATTCGTCATGCTCGATTCACCTTACGGGCATGATGGATTTTTGATTGAAACCGAGCGGATTGGGGGGATTTTACTCGACTTCCTCCAATCGTAAATCCCCGCCTGCCGGACGGGCAGGGTCAATCGTTAAAACGTAAATTGCAAAGCCGCATCCTTCGTCTCCAGCAGCGAACTCCCCATCAGGTACTCGTCCACCTTGCGGGCACACTCTCGCCCCTCGCTGATGGCCCAGACGACGAGCGACTGCCCACGCCGCATATCGCCTGCACAGAATACCTTGGAAATCGTGGTCTGGTATGTACGCTCCGAAGCCCGCACATTACCGACGCCCGTGGTCTCCACGCCGAGCTGGTCGAGCATCCCTTCTTTTTGCGGAAATAGAAAGCCCATCGCCAATAGCGCCAATTCGCAGGGGATTTCTCGCTCAGAACCAGGCACTTCGGCAAAGCTCGCCGGGCGGCCATCCTTTGCGCCAGTCCATTGAATATCAACGACTTGCAGCGCACGCAACTTGCCGTTTTCATCGCCCAAAAACGCTTTGGTCAAAATGGCAAACTGCCGCTCGCAGCCCTCCTCGTGCGAGGTCGTGGTTTTATAAACCATCGGGTAGGTCGGCCAGGGCATGTTCGGGGTGCGCTCCGTTGGGGGCGTTGGCATCAGTTCCAGCTGGGTAACGGAAACTGCGCCCTGTCGGTTGGAAGTGCCCACGCAGTCGCTGCCCGTGTCGCCGCCGCCGATGACAACGACGTGCTTGCCCGTTGCGGCGATTTCGGTTGATAAAGGTTGATGAGGGTTGATAAAGGTTGATATTCCCGCTACCCGTTTGTTCTGCTGTTTCAAAAAATCCATCGCAAAATGGACGCCGTCCAGCTCCCGGCCGGGCACGGTCAAGTCCCTCGGAATGGTGGAGCCACCCGCCAGCACGATGGCGTGGAACTCCCGCAGCAGGTCGCCGACGGGGACGTTTTTGCCCACCTCGGCATTGCAACGGAATACGATTCCCTCCTCCTCCATCAGCCGGATGCGGCGTTCAACGACCGATTTTTCCAGCTTGAAATCGGGAATGCCGTAGCGGAGCAGCCCACCTGGTGCGTCGTCCCGCTCGAAGACAGTGACCAAATGCCCAGCGCTGTTGAGTTGCGCAGCGGCAGCCAGTCCCGCCGGACCAGAGCCGACCACGGCAACCTTTTTGCCCGTTCGGACAATATGCTGCTTGGCCTGCACATAGCCCCGCTCGAAGGCGATTTCGACGATATGCCGCTCGATTTCCTCAATGGCCACGGGCGGCTGGTTGATGCCCAGCACACAGGCACTCTCGCAGGGTGCCGGACAGATGCGCCCCGTGAACTCCGGGAAATTGTTCGTGCTGGCGAGTATCTCGTACGCCTCGTCGAACTTGCCCCGGTACACGGCATCGTTGAACTCCGGGATGACATTGCCCAGCGGGCAGCCGTTGTGGCAGAACGGGATGCCGCAGTCCATGCAGCGGCTGGCCTGCTTGTTGAGGTCGGCGGCGCTGTACTGCTGCACGAACTCGCCGAAGTGCTGCAGCCTGTTTTCCACGGCTTCCTTGGCGGGAAGCTGGCGGGTATTTTCTAAGAATCCGGTTGGTTTGCCCATGCGGTACGGGTTGATAAAGGTTGATATGGTTGATAAGGGTTGATGGGGTCAACGGGATAATTTGGAAGCAGAAATGGTTGGGCTATTAGAGGGTTGGGCTATTTCAATGGTGCGAGTATTTCCATCTTGATATTTTTGCCAAGAATGAAAGTTCCCTATCTCCAGACTTAATCTGTTGACAAATGTCTTTGGAAGCAGTTGCTTTTAATGAACTAATACCAGTTTTAGTTCTATACTCAATAGTTACTAGTTCACTCTCAAATATTGTCCATAGTCTATAAGTAAGCTGCGACGCATGAATTCCTCTATCAAAAGCGGATAGTGTAGTTTTATCCTGAATAACTAAATAAATATGCTCAAAATTTTCAGTATTAAGGTTAATCACTTCAAATCCTTGAGCAGAAATACCAGTTGCAAAAACCATAAACAAAGCCTCCTGACGTAATTTTAAACTTGGATTATCCATAACTAAGTCATGGATTTCGTCCATATTATCGTAGGCGAAAAATTTGTGTGATAAATTAAGGACTTGAATTACGTAGTATAGCCTTCT
>JADKBS010000025.1 GCA_016714985.1 Saprospiraceae bacterium
AAAAGTATCTCATTTAATTCAGGTTTTAGTCCTTGTTTTGGTTCGCAACAGGGTCTTTATTCAATCCTTCAATCCTTCAATCCTTCAATCCTTGAAATGGTCTGGGAAGTATTTTTTCATCAGCGCCACCCATTGTTCCGTCTGCTCAAGCTTGTCAAACAAAGGCTCGGAGCGCAAATAATTTATGGCTGAAAAATGCCGCTCGAAAGCCCGTTCCAGCCAAGTAATGGCAAGGTCTATTTCATTGCGGGAGGCCGCTGTGAGGGCATGCCCCACGCATGACCACCCGCTATGGCCAAGCGCCAAGCCATCGCATCGGTCGAACATCAACTCGGCATCGTTCTGCTTTTTTTGCTTCAAAAGAAAGACACCATACTGGTAGCTGGCCATTTCATGGTAAAGAAAGCTGGGAAGCGGATAGTAGATTGACTGTCGGAAAAGCGAATCGGCAAGGGGCATTTGTCCACGCTGCGCAGCAATTTGTGCTTGGGCGGAAAGTGCGAGCACAAATGCTTCGTTGGGGCTTGGGTCGCTTTTCATGGCGAAGCTGGACAGGCTATCGGCCAACTGCCAATGCCCTCGACGGCAGGCAACCTCGGCCAACTGCGCGTCTGTTTCGGCCCGTTTCTTCACGCCATTGTCATTTTTCCAGGCTGCTTTGAAAGCGGTTTCTGCTCCGTCAAGGTCGCCGTTGATGTAAAGCATTCCCATGCCGAGCCAGGAATAAAGCCGAGCTTTTTGCCAAAAGGCGGTGTGCTCGTCAGCTATCTGGCGCTGGTAATGCTTCACGCCTGCTTCCCACTGACCGGAGGCAAGCAGTGAAAAACCTACATACTCGTTGGCCACATCAAAACTGACCAGTTTCAGCGCAGCGGCCTTGGCGAACCATTCTTCTGCTTCTGCAAACCTTCTTTGGTAAAACCGGATGGAACCCATGCCCTCTGCCGCATTGGGGATGTCGGGCCGAAGCACGAGCATCTTCTTCAAGATTACCTCGGCATCCTCACCCCTGCCTTGTCGGCCACGGAGCCAGTAGAGGCGCTCAAGGGCCGTGTAGTTCAACGAATCCTGTGCAAGGGCGAGGCCGAGCCAATGGTCAACCGTGTCGGGGTGGCTACCGTTCAGCCAATATTCGAGCGCCACGTGCAGGTAGGGCAGTTGCCAGGTAGGCGAAAGTTCAATGGCCTTTTTGCTGTAATAGACCAGGGAATCGGTCATTACAGGGATATTGGAGCCAAATGAAAATGCAATTTGGGCGTAGAGGTACGGTGCTTCTGGCTGAAGGGCGATGGCTTTCTGCAGCAATTTTCGGGAGCTGAAATGGCGCTCTTTTCTGGAAATGGTATCGGTGGTGGCTGCGGCGTCGTTCTGGATGAAATTGTAGGCTTCAAAATACAGCTCCTTGACTTTCAGGCTCGGCAATAGGTAGTGCCCCGAGCCTAAAAGTTCGCTGGCCCGGCGGATGAGGGCAGGGTATTCACGGTACTTGAATGCGTTCCTGTAAAAATCATTCATCTCTGCGGGGTCTGACTTCAGAAGGGCGTTGAGGGCCTGCTGGGCGTCATCCAAGAGGGCTGCGGCATAGTTGCGGCGAATGGTGGAATGGAGCTTTTCCAAGCCAGCCTCGGCCATCAGTTTTTCATAATAATGCTCCGCAAAGGCGTTATCATTCAAACCGGTTGGCGCGGTGAAAAAAGCTTTGGTCTTCAAGGCATTTACGAACGAATAATACGCCTGCCGCAACGATGAGTCCACGCCAGCCAGCACCTCCTCTTCTATTCCCCTCGACCCAGTTCCCTTGAGCATGGCCATCTGATTGGTCTTTTCCGATTCCAGGCGGGCCAATAGTGCTGGGTAAACATTGGCCAATTTTTCGGTGCGGTTGCCTATCACCATGGGTATTTGGCTGATGGGGGCTACTTCCTGCGTCACATGGTCTTCCAAGTAGCGGCCCACCTCGTGCAGGGTTACAAAAAGGTCTTTGTTGGTATCGGCAAAGCCGTAAAGGGCTTCCACGAGGTTGAAGGAAAAAGCGCCCCTGCCGCCGCCCCATTGTTCTCCTTCCACGCTGTATTCATTGGGTTGGCAAGAGAGTATCTTGATTTCGTTGGAATATTGCTTCGCAAGGTTGGCTGCGGTTGCCTGTGCGCCCCCAACCGAATTCCCTGCCAATACCCCCGAGCGGCAAGCATCCAAGACGACCACCACTTTTGCCTTGTTCTGGATGGAAAGTGTTGAAACCACTTCCTGGAGCATGGGTAAGGCAAATGTGCCACCTGCCAGATAGACCTTTGCTGGGGCGTCCCAGCAGAGCAGGAAACCGGGCTGTGTAAGTGTCTTTTTCTCAACATCGCCATGGCCACTGAAATAGATGATAGCTTGGTCGTCCTCCTTGGTCAGTTCCATCAACCAATCAAGTGCGATGGCAAACTGTGCTTGGGTTGCCTCGCTGTTGCGCAGCAGCTTGATATGGTCATCGGAAATGGAGCCGCCCGCTGGCGAGCCCAGGAAGTTGGCGAACGCCTCGGCGTCCCGGTCGGCGAAGCGCAGGTCGGGGATGGCAGGGTCCTGGTAGTCGGAGATGCCAACGACGACGACACGGGTGGTGGTGCCGAGGTCAATGACTTGGGCGAGGGTGCTTTCGGGAAGGCAAAAGGCGGTGAGCAGGGCGATGAGGGCAAGGTGGTATTTCATTTTCATGGGTTTTAGTCTTTGGTATGGTCGGGAAGTGTTTTTTCATGAGGTCTTTCCATTCTGGCAACTCCCGAAGCGAGGCGAGGTCTTTACCTGTCTGCAATTGCTCAAAAGAATATTCCTTTTGAATGGCTTGCTCGATATATCCAAGTGCCTCCGCTGCCTTGCCTTCCGCAGCGGACAGGGATGCCATGCCGATATAGCCGTAAGGACTTTCAGGGTTGATTTTCAATAATTCTGAATAGGTATTGAATGCCTCCTCGTTTTTGCCGGAATATTGATATGCCTTGGCCAAGAAATCTCGGAAAGATGCTTCATATGGGAATATTGCAATTTGGCTTCGGAGCAATTGTGATGCTTCTTCAAATCGTCCTGATTTGAGGTAAACATAACTGAGACCCCAGGTTGCCAAGGAATCTCTTGAAATTGCCTTTTGAGCGAATGTTTCAGCCTCTTTATAATACCCGTTATCAGCAAGTATATCGCATATTAATAGCATTGAAAAGGCAGAAGTTGAATCATATTTCATTGCCCTTTGAAGCAACAAGTTGGCTTTTTCGGTTTGTTCTGTTTTAAAATATACACTTGCTAAATGAATCATACATTGGATTGAATTCGGTTCGATTACCAAACCCTCATTGAAATATTTTTCTGCCAAATCAAATTGTCCAAAGTCATGATGCAACTTACCCAAATAATCAAACACTTGAGCACCGGGCTTATCAGCCTGTGCAGCTTTCAGTAAATATCGTCTTGCTTTGCTCATTTTGTTTTGGTCGAAATACAACGCTCCAAGTCGGAAGTATGCCCAATGATAGGTGGAATCCAATGCTATTGATTTCAAAAGATATGGCTCAATTGCCAGCTCATTACCTTTTTGACTCTCCCAAGCACCAAGGAATGCCCAGGCTTCTGCACTGTTTGAATCAACAGAAAGAGCCTGATCTAAAAGCTGCTTCGAATCATCGAATCTTCGAAATCTTTCAGTTAGATCGATTGCTGTGACTGTATATGCTCTAATCCATGTAGGCGCCCGTTCAATTGCCTTTTGCCCATACCAAAGCATCGAATCTGCTTGCGGCATTATCCGTACAAATACACCCATTATGGCAAGGTATGTCGCTGCTGCATCGGGCTGCCAGCGCAATGATTCACGATATTTGTCCAACAGCCGCTTCCCCAAAACCAAATCAGCATTTACTGGGCTTTCCATCTGCAAAACCTGCCCTTCGAAATAGCATTTCCGGCCATGTAAGGTCGGGTACATATAATGCTCAGGGCCCGAGCAGTTCTGCCGCCCGTTCAAGTAGTCGGGGATAGGGCGCATATTTTTGAGGCGCTCAAGGCGGTAGAGTCGCACCTCGGTTTTTCCATCTTCATCAAATTGTTTAACGCCTGCTGCGCATCATCCTGCAAAGCCGCTGCATAATTCCTGCGCATGGCATTGTGCAGCCGTTCCATTTTCGGCTCCGCAATGAGGCGCTCGTAGAAGGCATCGGCGCAGGCACCTGCTGGTTCGAGGAACACTTTGTCCTTCAATGCCTGCTTGAACAACTTGTAAAATTCCCTTATGGTCGTGTCCACCGTAGCCAGCACGTCCTCCTCGATGCCCCTCGAATCGGTCGAGCTGAAAATGGGCAGTTGCCCCGCCTTGTTTTTCTTCACTTGCGCCAGCATGTCCGGGAAGACCGTCGCCAGCTTTTCCGTGCGGTTGCCCACGGTCATCGGTACTTGGCTCTGCGGGGCCACCTCCGTGGTCACATGGTCGTCGAGGTAGCGCCCGATTTCCATCAGGTTCACCGAAGCATCGGCGTTGCCGTCGGCCATGCCGTAAAGCCCGTCCACGAGGTGGAAGCTGAAAGCGCCCCTGCCGCCGCCCCACTGCTCCCCTTCGATGCTGTACTCGTTGGGCTGGCAGGAGAGTATCTTGATTTCGTTGGCGAACTGCTGCGCCAGGTTTTGGCTGGTGAGCTGCGAGCCGCCGATGCTGTTGCCCGCCAACTTCCCGCTGCGGCAGGCATCGGTGATGATGATAACCCTCGCCTTGTTCTCCATGCTCAGGGTCGAGACGACTTCTTTCAGGAAAAATATCGGGTAAGCGCCCGATACATAAGCCTGCGGAGGAGAGTCCCAACAGAGCAGGAACCCTTGCTGGCTGCGGGTTTTGGTCTCCACGTCGCCGTGGCCGGAGAAGTAGATAATGGCTTGGTCACCCTCCTTGCTTTCGTCCATCAGCCAGCCGAGTGCAGCGTCGAACTGGGCGGTGGTGGCTGCCGAATCCGTAAGCAGCTTGAGTTGGTCACCATCGAGGGAGCCGCCCGCTGGGGAGCGCAGGAAGTTGGCGAACGCCTCGGCATCCCGGTCGGCGAAGCGCAAGTCGGGGATGGCAGGGTCCTGGTAATCGGAGATGCCGACGACGACGGCCCTTACCGATTGCGGATTGGCGATTGCGGATTGCGGATTGAGGGGGGAGGCGCCTTTTTCGGTCTGAGCGGCAAGCGCGGTACCTGCAAGCAGGGCGAAGATGGTCAGCAGATTTTTCATTTGGAATGTTTAAATTTAGTTCATACCGCCAATATTTAGGGAAGACTCCATCGTATGACGGAAATCCAGTTCCAACGTCATAGCACCGAAACTGGAGTTCAGATTCACTTCAATTAATACCCTAAAAACCACTCGGTTATCAGGAAAATCAACTCATTTGTCCCACCAAACCCTCGTCAAAAAATCGTCGGTGCCCTGCCGGGCAATAGCTGCGTTGATGTTCTCCCCGTTCACCGAAAACTCCGCTTGCGGGTACTTTAGCCGCCGGGGAATCACGCCGCCCGTGGCATTTCCCGGAAAATTGGAAGGGGTAAGCACGGGGTAGCCGCTGCGCCGCCAATTGGCGAAAGCCTCTAACTCGTTGAGGAAAGTGGCCGCCCAATACTGGGTGCTGATATGTTCGAGGGCTGCTTCGGTATTGGCTGGGGCAAATGGGTGGGCAGCCAAGTAGCTGTCAATGTCCGTATCCGAAATGCCAGCCGAAGCGTCGAACAGCGCCAATTGTTGCATCGCTGCCCGTACGCCATTTTGATAATGAACGGCTGGGTCGTCATTGCTCCAGCCCCGCACCGCTGCTTCGGCGAGCATGAGTTCCGCCTCGGCATAGCACTGCATCATCGTGGGCGTCCAGCGCTGCACCAGCGCCGGGTTGATGCGGCTGTAGGACTCCACCGTGGTATCGCCTGTCAAATCGGTGAGCATGCCAAGGTCAAGGCCGTTGGGAAGCCCCTTTGGCTCGCCGCCGGTGGCCACAAAGCTCAGCACTGGCAGGCGGGGGTCGTTGGCGGCTTTCATCCAATTCACGAAAGTTTTGCAAAGCCGCCCGTTGTCCTCCACGGCCATAAAATAGCCAATGCCATTTTGGACGAGGATATCGCCTTCGGAATGGGGCACGAGGGCGCTGTCGTCCAGGGCCTGCATCACGCCACCTGCGATGGCTTTTTTGGCCCAGGCTTCGGCAGCAGCGGGGTCGGCTTTTACGAGCCGGAGGGCGAGTCGGAGCATCATCGTGTTGCCGAAGCGCCGCCATTTCTCCACGTCACCGTGGAAGATGAAATCGGCATCGCCAATGAACGGCTTGGAGGCGTCGAGTGCCGTGGTCGCTGCTTCCAACCCAGCCAACAGGTCGAGGTAGATGTCCTGCTGGCGGTCGTAAACAGGCTTGAAATTGCTGTCAATAAAGCCCCGTCCCGCCTCCGAATGCGGCACGTCGCCGTAGAGGTCGGTCAGGCGCTGGAACACCACGGCTTCCCAGATTCGGGCAGCGGCATAGAGGTTGGATTGGGCTGGGTCGTCCTTTACCTTGTCCAGCACGGCGACGAGCGATTTCACCTCTTGCTTGTAGCCGCCATTGAACATGACGTCGTTGTGGAAGGCATTATAAAAATACTTGTCGCCCTCCCAGTTGAAGGTCACGGCAGCGATGTGCTGCACAAAACAGGCGGTGTATGCCATGATTGGGCCTTCGCTTTGGTAGGGGTCACCAGCGCCTTGCAGCAGTGCCGTCGAGAACAGGAGCTTCGCCTCGATGTCGTTGGCGGCGGTCGGGTTGGTGTTCATTTCCTCGAAGTCTTTGTCGCAGGCGGTGAGGAAGGAAATTATCGTTAAAAAGAAAATTGCTTTTTTCATTATCAAAAGGTTTTACAAAAGATGAATTATATTTTTACGCCGAAAACAAAACAATAAAAACTATGAAATTTGAGCAGCTACACACTGGCACAAACTGTAATTGCATCAAAAATGCAGAAGAAAACACCATCCAAGTTTTCGCTCGGAAAATCGGTTCAGCTATCCTCCAAACCGAAGACTTCTTTTCGCATTGGGAAAAAGGAATATTTCCCAATGACCTGAAAGACTGTCAAAAAGTGTGTCTTCACAAGGGCCTTTCCATGAACTTATGGAATGAATCCAGCCGACATCAAGTACTCGAAAAATACCTGAATACCTTCCGTTTTGCCCCAAAATATAAGAATTGTATTTTGGTTTTTCAGGCAAAAGAGAATGCTGGTTTTATCGAGCCAACACCCAATGGACGAGACCCTTTTCATTTTACTTTTTTCAAAAGCGACGATTTTTCCATAAATTTGTTAGATGTTTTGGAAATTTTTCCGCTTGAAAATCTTGAATCATGAAAAATGGCACCAATAGCCTTATTGAAAAGGCTCAAATAAAAAGCGACTACACAGTTCTGCATTTCGATGAATTCCCCATTTTGTTCAGCGGGAAAAACTGCTTTTCAGAACAGGTGGTCGGCTCGCTCATTTGCGAGCAACAAGCAGAAGGCAGACTCGAATATTTTCACTCGCTTGTCACAGCAGAAGATTTCGATGCCTTTATTCACCAAAAACTTACTTACCTCGACCTGATGAAAAAAGCCTTGCAGATATTTCACCTGAAAACCAGCTATCAGGGCGAGATTTTTGATTGCAAACAACTGGCTTTCAATCAAATACCTTCCGACCGCTTGCCTTCCAAATCCTCGTTTTGTCCAACCCCGTTAGGTGTTCCTGCTTTTTGACCGTTGTCAAATTGCTTTATTTTCAAAACCGCACCCCCAAATTCACCCCAAAGCTCCTCGTCTGCGGCACGCCAAATAGCTCCAGCCCTTGGGCGTTGGTGTTGTTGTAAGTGCTTTCCGGGTCCACGTTTGGTACTTTCGACCAGAGCAGCAGCAGGTTCCTGCCCACTGCCGAGACCGACACGCCAGCGACGGGGGCTTTCCCCAACCATTTTTTTGGAAAATTCAGCGTCAAAATCACTTGCCGCAGCTTCGCAAAGCTGGCATCGTACACGAACTCCTCGGTGATATTGTTGAACAAATTCGAATAGTAGGGCAAGAGGTTTTCTTGGTTAAACGAGACGGTGTTAGGCTCGCCCGTTTCCGTCACGCCCTTGCCTACGAAGCCCGTCTCCCGGCCCTCCAGCGTTTTTTTGTGTTGGCCAAAAAGGTAGGCGTATGCGTTCGTCCCGGAAAAAATCTTCCCACCCGTTTTAAAATCAATCAAAAAACTCAGGCTGAGTTGCCGCCAACTGATGGTGTTGGTGATGCCCCCCGTGAAGTCGTGGACGCCGTTTCCTAGGATGACGTAGTCGCCTTTCAGCGGCATGCCGTTGGAGCCGAAAACGATGTTGCCTTTATCGTCCCGCACGTATTCGAAGCCCTTGATGACGCTGGCCGGATGCCCTACTTCATGGTGGATAAATGCAGTGAACGTGCGGCTGGCGTCCACCTGAATGTCGTTCACGCCCTCGCCCAGGTTGGTCACTTCGTTCCAGTTTTTGGCGGCATTGAGCGAAACGTTCCAAGTCCAGTTTTTTGATTGCCAGGGAGTTATGTTCAAAAGTCCCTCAATCCCCTTGTTACGGATTTCCCCTTCTTTGGAATAGGCGGTTTCGTAACCGGAGGCATTGGAGATGGTTTGGATAATGATGTCGTTGAAGCTGTTGCGGGTGTAGCCGGCCAGTTCTACTCCAAGGCGGTTGTGGAAAAACCGCATTTCAAAACCGGCCTCCAGCTCCCTTGAGGTGGAAGGGGCAAGTGCCTGGTCGGGCACTCGATAGTTGGTGATGACGCCGAGCGGCTGCCCCTGAAAGCCTTGTCCCGAAAGCTGGTAAGTGAGGTCAAGGGCGTAGGGGTCCACGTCGCCACTCACCTCGGCCCAATTGCCGTACACCTTGCCGTAGCTGATGAAATCAGGCAGATTGAGCAGTTCCGAAAAGACGAAACTCAGGCCGACGGAGGGGTAAAACAGGTTGTTGGCATTGGTGGGCAAGGTGCTGAACGAGTCGTTTCGGCCCGTGAGCGTAAGGTAAAAGCCAGCGGTCATAGTGGAGGGTTGCGGAGCCAAAAGCAGAATTGACCCGGCGCTTCGAGAGGCCGTACCAGTTGAATTGGTTGGCCGTGTTTTGCACGGTTTGGAGGCCCTTTATATTGAACCTGTTGCCGCCGATGCCCGTGTATTCGTAGGTATTGTCCATTCGGTTTGCGCCAACGAAAACGTCGAAACCGAAGCCATTGTCAAAATCGTGGCGGCTGCCAAGCAGGAAGTCGGCGTTGGTATGCGTATTGGAAATGGTCTGGTCGGTCATGCTGCCGTCGGGGTTAAAGGCCGTTCCTGCTGGCGTGATGTCTAGGCGGCGGCTGTTGAAAAAGTCGGTGCCGATGCGCCCTTGCAGGTAGGCCCAGCCGAGGTCGTAGTGCAGCATGGCCGAGCCGATGACCCGGTTCAGGTTGTCCTCCGTCTTGAAATGCGAAGTGGCCCAGTAGGGATTGGTGATGTAGGGGTTTCCGTTCATGCCAAGTTCGGTGCCGTCTGCCTTGGAGCCATCGCCGTTTGGCCCTTTGAGCGCTTCCACTGGCACGTTTGGCGGGAGTACGCCGATGGCATAGTTGGGGTTGCCGGGGCTGTCCGACATGCGGGGGCGGTTGCCGGATTCCTCCAACACGTAGCGGGCGGTGACTTCTACAGTCAGTTTTTTCAGCACTTCGCCGCCCATGGCAAGGGTAAAATTCTTGCGGTTGAAGGTGGTGTTTGGAACAATAAAATCATTGTCGAGGTGGGAAAAGCCGAAGCGCCAGTTGAGCTGCTGGCTGCCGCCCGTCAGGGCGACGGAGTTGCTGATGGTCTTTCCATTTTGGTAAAACTTGCGGAAATTGTCTTTCACGGCAGCGTAAGGCCGCACCACACCATCAAACTGGACGAGCGGCTCGCCATCGAGCCGGGGGCCCCAGTTGAACCAGTTGCTACCGAAGGCGTCGCCCTGCGAGCCGGGCTTCCACGGCCCCCAGCCCTGCCCGTATTCCTGCTGGAAATCGTAGCGGGTGAGCGGCTGGTCAATGGTGAAATTGGAGTTCACCTCCACACCTATTCCTGCCCCCCTGCCCCCTAAAGGGGGAGAACCCCGTTTGGTGGTGATGAGGATGACGCCGTTGCTAGCACGGGAGCCATAAAGTGCGGCGGCGGCATTGCCTTTCAGTATTGATATTTTGTCAATATCGTCGGGGTTGATGCTGCTGAGGCCATCGCCCCAGTCCTGCCCGCCCCAGAGGCTGGCGCTGCCGAGCGTCGTGTTGTCCATGGGCACGCCATCAATGACGAACAGCGGTTGGTTGTCCCGTGAAACGGAGTGGTAGCCACGAATAATGATGCGGGTGGAGCCGCCGGGGCCTGAGCCGATATTGCTCACGTTGACGCCCGGCACGAGGCCGGCGATGGCGTCGCCAAGGTTGTTTTCACGAGCAAGGGCGAGTGGCTCGGCGTCCATTTGGACATGGGAGTAGGCCAGGGCGTCCTCCTCTTTGTTGATGCCTAGGGCAGTAACGACGACCTCGTCCAAATCAATGCCCATCCATAAGGTCACATCAAGCCTGCCCGCCGACTTGACCTTGACCGTATAGGTCGTGAAGCCGATCATCGAGAATTGAAGGTTGGCGGTTTCCGGGACGATAATCGAATAATCTCCGTTCTCATCCGTAACAGTGCCGGTTTGGGTGTTTTTTACAATAATGTTCACGCCGGGGATGGGGCCTCCTCCCTCGTCCGTTACCTTTCCGGTAACCTGCGACTGTGAGTTGGCGATACCGCAGGTAAATAAAAAAAATAGGGTAATCATCTTCATCATAAAATGATTTTTAGGTGAGGAATTCTACAGTTGAATCTGGTTGAAAAAAAAGCAAGTCAAAGTGCTTATGAGCAGAGGGTTCACTGGAAATTGTGCGGCTAACCTAAGGAAGAATTATGAAATGATTGCCAAAATAAATTATAATTGGAAAAAACTACGGTTCGTGATATTTGATTCGGAGGATAGTGCAAGTAGCTATCAGCGCTATATTGAAATTGAAAAGGTAATCTGGTTTGTAGCTTTTTTGTATGATAAGCCTATGAAATGGTACTACTGTGAATAGCATGATTGGCAAGGAGTGCAGAAAATTGGCAAATGCCTCTGCATCCCGGTCGGCGAAGCGAAGGTCTGAGATTTGTTCGTCCTGGTAGTCGGAGATGCCGATGACGACGGCACGGGTGGTGCTGCCGCCGAGGTTGATGACCCGGGCGGGTAGGGAGAGGGTGGCGAAAAGGCAAACGGTCAAAAATAGCTTTTTCATGATTGCTGTTTTTCTGGTTTGAGGGTTCTACTTCTTCGAATAATCCTTGTACGGCGGCATCCAGCGCTGCTCCCAGGCTTGGAAGGCGGGGAGGGAGCGGAGGGGTCGAGGCGGTAATCTTTTGCTGTGCCGAAAATCCAAATGACTGGATTTGGCCCCACCCAGCTTATTCTGAAGTTCGTAGGTGCTGGATGGCTTTTCCAGCCGACCAATCTGGGCAAAATACAGGCTAACCAAAATGCCGCCACGCATCGCATCTGGCGCTGAGGGCATCGGCGAGGCTTTTTCCATTTCTAGGATCTTCTCCGAGACGGTGAATGCAACCTCTGGTACAAACAATCTGGTCAGCCAAAATAATTAATCGCCATTATCACTTTTGATGAATGATGGTTTGGCTCTGATAAGCGATGCTATCAAAATATTTGGCTTCCTGCTGCCTTTGCCATTTGGAGCAATAAATCTGCATGTTCGAGGAGATACCATAAATCGGTGCATTTATAAGATTTCATAATGGCCTCTGCTTTGTCCAAAACTCCATTAAGTCGGTAGAAATGGGCTAACCCATAAGTATTGGTTGATTTGTTCTGAATATCCTCATAACTTTTTTCAAACCCTTTTTGATAATAAGGTTCGGCTCGTTTTGGGTCTTTTAAATAGTAAAAGATAATATCACCTACACCCCCATGCCAACTCACATGCGTTTCCGTGCAATACTCATCAAACATTTGCACATATTCCTCAAACTTCCCAATGTCTGAAATAACGCCAAATAAATGGCTAAAAGGGCCTTTATACTTAGCATAGGTTTTTTTTATTGCTTCCCTAAGCACTATTTCGGCTTCAGAATAGCGTCTCAATCTCCCACAGGGCATTTCCCCATGTCTTTAGTTCTAAGGCAGGAATAGAATCCAAATTGCCATTAAACTTGTAGTTCACTTTTGCAATATACGTTTCCCTTGCTCTCAGTGATTCTGCCATTTTTCCTGTATTTTCAAAACTCCACGCTATGCCACGATAGGCAGAGATGAAAGTCGAATCCAACGCTATTGCTTTTTAAATTGTTCAATATTTTTTGGGTAGACTTGAATATTGGTAGATTCCTGCCAAATTATAATGCGCTAATACCCAAGACGGAGCGAATTCAACAGCCTTTTCAACATAATTCATAATTGTGGTATCTACAAATATAAATTCATAAAATGCATCATAAAGAAAAGCAGCAGTAGAATCATAGGATAAACCTTGATGAAGAAAGGTTTTCTTGAGATAATATATAGAATCCAACGTTAAATCTGGTAGTTTCTTTCCCTCTTTTTCGCCAAAAAGAAACACTCTTTGGCTTTGAGGTTTTTATAAACATAATGCTTCTCCCCAACAATTCCGCTGCCCGGTGCAAATGGGCTGGAACATGGTCGTACTTTATCGGGTTCGCCCAGATATTGTCAACTGTTGCTGGGTCGGTCTTCAAAAACTTATTGATCACCTGCTGCCCCTCGTCCATCAGCGCCGCCGCAAAGTTCCTCGTCATCAGCCCGTGCAGGTCGGCGATGGATGGCTCCTGTACCAGCCGCTTGTAATAATCATCGGCGGATTGGCCCAGGGTGGAATCAGTGGCCATCAGGTTTCCAGCATCCAGGGCAGCGGTGAAGGCGTGGTACATTTCCAGGATGCCCGTGTCCGCCTTTGCCAGCGTCAAGTCTTCCAAGCCACGGGAATCTATCTTTTTGAAGTGAACCCCTCCGCCGTTTTTCTGTTGCCGCCATGGCGCCAGCGCCTCAGTGTTTACACTAGCGATTTTTGCGGATTTGCTGCCCACCGTGAACGGGATTTGCGAGTGCGGGGCAGCCTCCGGCGTCACTTTGTCTTCGAGGTAGCGGCCCAGTTCCAGCAGGTTCACCGTGCCGTCGGCATTGGCGTCGGCCATGCCGTAGAGGGCGTCCACGAGGTTGAAGGAAAAAGCGCCGCGCCCGCCGCCCCACTGCTCGCCCTCCAGCGAGAACTCTTCCGGCTGGCAGGAGAGGATTTTCACCTCGTTGGCGAACTGCTGCGCCAGCGCCGCCGAGGTCGCCTTGGAGCCGCCGAACTCGCTGCCCGCCAGCTTGCCCGCCCGGCAGGCATCGGTGATGACCACCGCCTGCACCCCCGCCTCGGACAGCGTGGTGACGATGTCCTGCAAATATTGCAGCGAAAAAGCGCCCGCAGCGTACACCGCAGGCGGTGAGTCGTAGGTGAGCAGGAAGCCCCGCTGGAATTTCGTTACCCGCTCCACATCGCCGTGGCCGCTGAAATAGATGATGGCCTCGTCGCCCGGCTTGCTGGCAACGATGAGGCCATCGAGGGCGGCAATCATCTTGCCGGTGGTGGCGTTTTTGTTGGTCAGCACCTTGATTTGGTTGTCGGGCAGGCTCCCGCCAGCGGGCGAGCGCAGCCAGTCGACAAACGCCTCGGCGTCCCGGTCGGCGAAGCGCAGGTCGGGGATGGCGGGGTCTTGGTAGTCGGAAATGCCGATGATGACGGCACGGGTGGAGGTGCCGTTGTCGATGGACTGGGCGCAGGTCCCTGCGGGATGACAAAAAGTTGTGATGAGGGCGATGAGGGTAAGCAGGTATTTCATTTTCGTCTTTTTAAAAGCATCAAAGCCACCGGGTGACTGCCAGTCACCCGGTGGCTGGGTTGTGGTTTTAGTCTTTTATTTTATCCGGAAAATGCTTTTTCATTAGCACCCCCCACCGTTCTTTTTGCTCCTGTAGCGGGGCGAGGTCAGTGTCTTTTTGCATCCAGTCGTAGTCCTTCCAGCCGTTGGTCAGCGACAGCTCGAGGGACTCGAAGGCCTTGTCCAACTCGCCTTTCAGGCTTTGCTCGCAGGCGAGGTTGTAGTAAATCAAATTGGAAAAATACTTTTTCATCAGCGCCTCCCACTGCTCCTTTTGCTCCCGTAGCGGGGCGAGGTCTTCGTCCTTCTCCAGTTGCTCCATGGCGGCGCCCTTCCCGATTGCCTGCTCCACGTAGCCGATGGCTTCGATGGTTTTACCTTCGGAATGGAGGAGGTAGGCCATGCCGAGCATCGCAGGAGCATAGTTGGGGTTCAGTGCTATCGCTTTGAGGAAATGCTTCCTGGCCTCTTCGGGGCGGTTGGTCTTGAAACAGACCATGCCGAGGTGCTTGCGGGGGTTGGCATACGTCGAATCGAGTGCAATGGCTTTTTTAAAAACCGGCTCGGCTTCGGCGAAGCGGCGGGTGTTGAGATAGACAGCCCCAAAGTTGTTCCAAAGTGCGGTAATCGTCGAATCGAGCGCAATGGCTTTTTTCAAAACCGGCTCCGCTTCAGCAAAGCGGCGGGTGTGGAGGTACGCAAGCCCGAGGTTGCCCCAGGGAGCGGCAAACGTCGAATCGAGCGCAATGGCTTTTTTTAAAACCGGCTCTGCTTCGGCGTAGCGGCGGGTTTCGTTGTACAAATGCCCGAGGATGTTCCAGTTTCCAACATCCGTCGAATCGAGCGCAATGGCTTTTTTTAAGGCCAATTCCGCTTCGGCGTAGCGGCTCATTTGGTTGTACAAATACCCGAGGTTGTTCCAGGCCCCTACATACGTCGAATCGAGCGCAATGGCTTTTTTCAAGACTGGCTCCGCTTCGACGGAGCGGCGGGTTCGGTAGAAAACAACCCCGAGGTTGTTCCAGGCAGTGAAAAACATCGAATCTAGCGCAATAGCTTTTTTAAATTGCCGCTCCGCATCGGCGTAGTTTTTTTCACCTAAATTATAAACAGCCAAATGATTCAACACCTCGGCTGAATTGGAATCAATCCGGATTGCTTGCTCCAAAAAGGGTCTCGCCCGATCTTGTTGTTTGTATTTATAGGAAAGCCAAAAAGCGGCGTCGGTGCAGGGCTGTGTCCAGTTGGGGTAAACCTCCATCGCCCGCCGGGTGTAATGCTCCAGCGAATCGGGCTTGAGGAAGTTAAGGCCAAACACCTGACTCATCTGCCAATAGACCTGCGGCTGTTCCGGCTGCCAGGTGAGCGACTGGCGGAAAAGTCCCAAAGCTCGTTCGCCCAGTTCCTTGTTCGGGTTCTTGTTGGAATTCGCCAGCAGGTAGCCTTCGAAGAAATACTTCCGGGCCTTCAGGGCAGCGTACATATAGTGCTTGCTGCCCAGCAGTTCCGCTGCCCGGTCGAGGCAGCGGGGGTAGGTCCTGACCTTTTCCGTGAACACCTTTTCTGGCAAGCGTTCGGTGGCAACGGCTTCCAGGGATACCTCGTGTTTGGTTTTCAGCCATTCGTTCAGGGTCTGCTGCGCATCGTCCTGCAGGGCGGCGGCGTAGTTCCGTTTCATGATGCCCCGCAGCGGCGCCAGCGCTTCTACCCCGGTGAGTTGGGTAAAATATTCATTCGCAGAGTTTCCGGCTGGCGTCCCCGAAGGGGCAGGAAAAAAACGCTTATCCTGTACTGCCAGCTTGAAGGCCCGGTACATTTCCCGGATGCTGGTGTCCACCTTCGCCAGCACCTCTTCCTCGAAGCCCCGGCTCTCGGTGGCGGCGAAGGTCGGCATACCGCCCGCTTTGTTCTTTTGCAGCGCCGCCAGCACGGCGGCGTTCACCGTGGCCAGCCGTTCGGTCTTGTTGCCCAGCAGCATGGGCACCTGGCTCTGCGGGGCGGCCTCGGTGGTCACGTGGTCTTCGAGGTAGCGGTCTAGCTCGCCGACCGTGACCGTGCCGTCGCCGTTCCGGTCGGCGAGGCCGAACAGCCCGTCCACAAGGTGGTAGCTGAACACGCCACGCCCGCCGCCCCATTGCTCGCCTTCCAAACTGAATTCGTTGGGCTGGCAGGAGAGGATTTTCACCTCGTTGGCGTACTGCTTGGCGAGGTTGGCGCTGGTCAGCTGCGCTCCGCCGATTTGGCTGCCCGCCAGTTTCCCAGCATGGCAGGCATCGGTGATGACGGTGACCCTGGCCTTGTTCTGCACCGCCATTGTGGTGACGACCTCCTGCAAAAAGGACAGCGAGTAGGTGCCACCGCCCATGTACACCTTTACGGGCGCATCCCAGGCGAGCAGGAAGCCCGGTTGGGAAATCTTCTTGCCCTCCACGTCGCCGTGGCCGGAGAAGTAGATGATGACCTGGTCGCCCTCCTTCGCCTGTTCGATGAGGCCGTCGAGCGCCTCGGCGATGCGGCCTGCGGTGGCCTGCTGGTTGGTCAGGACTTTCAGGTGGTCGCCGTCGAGCGAGCCGCCCGCCGGGGAGCGCAGGTAGTTGGCAAAAGCCTCGGCGTCCCGGTCGGCGAAGCGCAGGTCGGGGATGTCCTTGTCCTGGTAGTTGGAGATGCCGACGACGACGGCCCTTGTCGATTGCGGATTTGCGATGGTGGATTGCGGATTGAGGGGTGAGGCGCCTTTGTTGCCTTGGGCATGTAAGCCAAGAAAGGCTGCCAAGAGGATCAAGTTGGTGAGAATTGCCTTCATAACGGGTTTTATTTTGCGAAAGGTAGCGAAACATTTCTTGCCAACAAAAAAACTCATCCCACCATGAAGCGGGATGAGTAAAACTAAATCACTGCTTTTCTCTCTAACTATGACTTTGGGTAGTGACAGGGTTTCGAAAAAAACATCCTTGGTTTTACCGTTTCCCTTCGCTACGGTTTGTTGTTTTCATTTGGCAGCAATGACCCAGTTTAATTGTTCGTGCTACCGTCCGAAGAACCTGAAAGCCGAATGGTTTTCGTAAGCTGCATGCCATCGGAGAGGCGCATCACCCGCAACTTGGCATATTCGCCGCTGATGCACTCCTGGTTCATCTGGTGGCCGCCGTGTTTTCCGTCTATCTCCCACAGGAAGGCGTAGTTGTTCGATTTTTCAATGGCAACATACAGGGAAGTGCCGCCAGCGAAACAAGGGATGGCTTTTATATCGAAACGGAATCCCTTGCTAATTTTATTCATGGCCTGTTCGGCAAATGGCTTTTTGGAAGGGGCTTGTGCATTGAGGTTATTGGTCAATAAAACGGCTACTGTCATCAGACAAACCATTATTGCGGTGCTAGAATTCATTGAATTTTTCATAAGGCATTTCCTTTTAAAGATTAAACAATGTCGTTTGCTTTCATGCCCATCTATACCAGCATATACCGTTGGTTATCAGTGCCGGAAGTTTTTTTTTAAAAAATAGCGTTTATCGGAGCTTAAGTCAGGCAGCGAGTTCAAGTTGCCGCTTGACTGCTGCCTGTTCGCCTTTCAAAAAAATCCACATAATGACCAATAAACGAAAAAAGCCGCCAAAACGAGATTGACGGCCTTTATTATTGTTTAAAAATGCCTTAATAATGGCGTTTTAAGTAAAAATTGGAAATTAATTTTAATTAGGAAATTAAGATAATGCATTGAAAATCAATGTGATGAATCTAAATTTACTGGCGTAAATTTTCGATTTCTTAATTTCGGAATATAAACTAATTCCGCAACTTCTTAGCAGGGGTGTTTTTTGGGGGAAATTGAAAATTTTCCCCAAAAAACACCCCAAAATGTGGGAGGAGAGAGAAAAAATTAAATTTTTTCTCTCTCCTCCCACACCCTTCTAAGTAGTTACCTAATTCCAACGAAGTACTTATTTCTTTCCTGGATCACCACCACAGGTTGAGCCTAGTTTGGCAACCAAGGTGATGGATTCCCCAGTGGCCAATTGCGTCACCCTGACCTTGGCTTCCTTGCCACATGCACATTGAAGACTGGGCAAGTGCCCACCTTTTCCGCCATCAACTTCCCAAAGGTAGCTGAACTCCTGACTTGCCTTCCCTTGTCCAGGTATGTAAACTTCGAGGTTGGTGCCTCCGGCAAAACAGGGGCTTTGGAGCAGTTCGGCACGGAACCTAGTTGTAGTTTCTTTATCCGCCCCACGGCTTGCAGCATCTTCCTTGACGGCGATTTCTGTGGCCATTTTACAGATTGGATTGTCAGGCTGCACGACCATGGTTGCATAGATTTTCATCATGGTAGTTCTATCTGTACACTCCACACAAGTGTATTGTGTGGCACAGGTGGAATTGGCCTCTGCTTTAAGCTTTTTGCTTGTTGCAGCTAGCACTTGGTCGCAATAGTTGGCCTCAGCCAATGAGTTCGATGCTTTTTTGTCCACTGCTTTATTGTTTTGGCTATTGCCTTCGGTGGCAAAACAAAACGTGAACATGGCAAAAAGCACAACGGATTTAAAAAACATTGCTTTCATTTTGAATTATTTAAAAAGTGATAAAATAAATGGTTTGCGAAGGTTTCAGGTTTCAGGGGAAAACCTGCTAACCCCATTTAATAAAAGCTTGGGGGCAACCAGAGCCATTTGGAAACTGCCAACTGCTACCATTCCACGAGAAACTCCGTGAAATCCCGAAAATCGGGATAGACTCTGAAACCTGAAACCTCATGAACCGTTAAAAATCATGTTAATGGTCAATTCCCTAGTATGAAGCTCAGCCCAAGGAAAAGACCCAGCTCATACTTGCCAGCCGTGGGAATATCCCCAAAATCAGTGTCGAAAAGGTCACCCACCTCATAGCCTTTTGCCAGCCGCTGCACCCGCCCACCTTTCAGTCCCGCCGAAATGACCAGTTTTTGCGAAGCGCCCAACATGAGGCTGGGGCCTACATAAAACTCGAAACTCTGGCCGTCGCCATTGGAAATCAGGGGGAACCCCGCCCCGAATGTGCCGCCCAAAGTTGCCTTTTGCCCCCGATAGCCGTGGAAGTGCAAAAAGCTGACGAGCGATGGTGTGAAGAACCCTTCATTATCGGCCACTATGACGCCCTCGCTCACCGAAAAAGCCTGCGCTGGCTCAAAAAACTGCCCAAAACCCAAGCCCGCACTGGCCCTGACCTTCAGGCCGCCCCTCACTTCCATGCGGAGGTTGCGCTCTTTCACCACCTCCATTTCCTCGCCATCTGTTCCCTTGCGCTGCAATTTCATGTGCAGCACCACTTGGTCGGCCAATGGCTGTAGGGTGGTGTGGTAGGTGAAATCATTGGAAATCACCTCCGCCAACTGTAGTTGCAGTTCTGCCATTTCCTGCACCGTCGGCAAATCGCCAAGGCTTGGTTTCATGCCTGTAAAGTCCTTTAACTGGTCACGCACGCCCCTTGATTTTGATTGGAAATCAATCAGTTCCCGGAAATATTTCTGTCCAGTGGCATTGTCCATTGGAAGGCTGGAAATTGACTTCGAGATGCCTTCCAGCACCCCTATTTTGGAGCTGAGTTCGCCCTGTTTTGATTTGAGTTTTTGGTGCAACAGCGCAAACCTATCGGGCATCGCTTGCCAAGCCAGCAGGTCGTTGAGGCTGAGGGCTTCTTCGGGCGATTTCTCAAAAACAGCATCGTAATACTCCTTGCAGAGCTGCCTGACCAGCGATGGCCGAAGGTTGGGCTGCTGGCGCAACAAAGGGACGTTCAGGGCTGCGATTTTGCTCACCATAGCCGATTTTTCAACGGCCTTGATTTCGCTGTAAAGTTCATTGATATCGGCCAGCAGGGTGGATATTTCTGCCATCATCGCATTGGCTTGGCTGGCATCCGCTCCGCCCCTCGAATTGCCCAATAATTTTGAGATGGAGAGGGTGTCCCCGCCAAAGGTCAGCACCGGAATGTCGAGAAGTGGGTTGTTCCCATCTGCTGTTCCAAACCCTTTTCCTCCCAATATGCTTTCCAGCCCACCCATTGATGGCAATTCGGGCATCAGGCCGCCCATACCTGCCATGCCAGAAAGTTCCATAGCAGTCGGCTCGTTGATTTCCTCCACATCCAACTGCACATCGCTGGTGAAGGGGTTGAACTCCGTCAAGTGCACCCGAACATCATCGCCTTTCCGCAGCCGCAACGAATTGACGGGCTTGCCGTCCCGCTTGTAGGTGATACTGTCGTTGAAGAGGTTGTAGAACACCTCGTTGCGCTGCGCCATACAAGGGATTGCCAAGGTGCAAAAAGCGAAAATCAAAAGGTTTGGAAGAAAGTTTTTCATACAATGCCTGTGTTGTTGATTTGAACCGTTTTGTTGTTGGTAGCCTTAGTGCCGCTTGGGTAGGTTAGCTTGTTTTTCGTGACTTCTTGGCAGGGGGTGTTTTTTTGGGGAAAATTGAAAAATTTCCCCAAAAAAACACCCAAAAATTTGGGAGGAGAGAGAAAAAATTTCATTTTTTCTCTCTCCTCCACACCCACCTAGGTAGGTACTATTTTTCAATGATAAAGGTAAATGTTTCCACATGCACCTCCTGTGCAGACAAGGAAAGCTCGGCCCCGCCCCGGGTCGAAGTGCCTTCGTTGAAGAAGGAATTTGCCAGCAACACCTCGAACGGGCTTTGCGAAGCAGACCTTGTCTGGCCACGGCTTTTCGTCACCGAGCGCAAGTCTATTGGCTGCTCGGTGGCAATGAGCTTGAACACTTCCGTGCCGAGCGGGGGCGCTATTTTCTTGTAGTACCTGGCAGGTGGCTCAAAACTGCTGCCCGCTTCCACCACGAATTCGGCGGCAGTCTCCCTTGGGTCCCATTGGCTGGGCATGAGCACGTTCATCACGTTGTCCGGCTGTATGTCGAGCAAGGTGAAATAGGCAGCCTTATAGCCGTTGTTCGTCACCTTGATACGGAACCCGTCGCCCACTTTCAGCCGCAGGTTGCCATTTTCGTCCAACCGCTCCTGGATGGGCAGGTCGCCAAGGTATTTGTTGCCTTGGTTGGGGTCGTATTTTATGGGGATGATTTCAAAGCTCACGGGCAATACACCGCTCTCCATTTCCAGCGACTTGAGGAAACGCACCTGCGCCACGCTCATCATCTGCCGTAGGATTTGGTCGGCCAAGATTTCGGGGCGTAGGTTTTCCTGAAAGGTATTGACCACCAAGCCACCGCTCGTGAGCAGTTGCACGGCACCTCCCCGGCTTGCATCATCGCTGAGCGTAAGCTCAAGGTCGGCAGGACTGGCTTCCTGTACCACGGGTATTTTTTCCAACCTGCTCCGCAATAATGGTAGCACGGGATGCCCATCGGGCAATGCGTTTCGGAAACTCACGGTCAGGTTGCCAAAACTTTTCTCCAGCACGAAGGCCCAAGCACCCTTTGCCGCATCCTGTTCCATATCCGACTCCAAGCTGACTAAGCTTGTAGTGGCATCGGCATAGCTGACCTTTCCCTTGCTTAGTGGCGTTTTCCCGTCAATGTTACGGGTTTCAGCTGGGTACAGCCCGACTACCGTGCCTTCATGGATGCCCTGTAGCCAGCCAGCTTCCAGCGTGACGGAGCCAGGGTCGTTCCAACTGGAAACCCGGATGAATTCTGGCGCACCAAGCAATTGACCGCCCATCAGTTCTTGGTCGAGCGGGCCTTCCACTTGTGGGTTTTGCGTGGCAGCAATGATGGACATCTCCGTTTTTACCTGTTCGAACAAGCCACGGTAGGTCGTGCTTTTTGGAGCAGCCGACAGCTTTTTGCAAAGGGCATAGCTGAGCGAACCCACGCCCCGCTTTTCCTCGTCCGTGGTCTCAAAATTGAGCTGGTGTTGCGCAGCGCCAAAAAAACTGACCATAGGGGCGAGGTTGCGCTCGTCCTTGGTGCCTTCCAATCCAGCAGCTTCTTTGGCGGTTTTGCTATTTCCAGCGATGTAGTCAGGGCTGGCCATTTTATGGGTGGTGCCCCTGGCAATGCCGCTACCACGGGTGCCCGTGCCGGAGTGGCAGGCATCGAGCACGACGGTCAGGTGGCCGGTGGGGCCGAGTTTGCGGCGCACTTCGTCCAGCAGTTTGCCGAGTTCCTCGTCCCGTATCAGGTTTTCGCCTTCGTAAACGCCGGGGTTGAACACGAGCGGCGAGTTGATGGGGACGAGGGCTTCGTCGTAGCCGTCGAGTTCGTCGCCATTGTCGTCGGCCACTTGCTGGCCGTGGCCGCTGAAATGGAAAAATGCCACGCCACCTGGTTGGGCCGTTTCGATGAGGTATTGCTGGATGGCATCAAGGATGCCCTGCTTTGTGGCCACCTCGTCCGTTATTTCATGGATGTCGGCTTCCGCAAAACCTTGCTTGGCTAGGGCATTGCGGAGCAGTACGATGTCGTTGAGGGAGCTGATTTTCTTCCAGCCGGTTTCAAATGGGTAATTGCCAACGGCAACCAGCAAGGCATTTTTGGGAGGGGCCGAAGCCTTGACATGCTCGGTTGTGAAGCAAAAGGCAACTGCGAGTGTCAACAGCAAAATTTGGATGGCACAAGGTTTCATATTGTTGAGATTTGGCCTCGGAAACGAATTCAGGCGGTAATATATCCCGATTCATTAGATTGGTTACCACCGTTTTTGAAAGTTTTTCATTCAGCAGTAAAATCAATGGTCATGAGGTTTCTGGTTTCTGGTTTCAGGGAGGTACCTGCTAAAATCAATTTGGTTTATGTTGATTTGCAACAGCGTTCATTCTAAAAATGATAGTCATTTTCAGTTGAGCACAGAACCTTCGTGAAATCTGAAACCTTTACGAACCATTGAAAATAGACCATCAGCACCATTGACCCGATTTTGATAATTTTACTTTGTTTAATCCAACTTTATGAAAAATCCAATTCCTATAATCCTTTTCTGTTTGTCGTTTGGCCATAGCCTGTTGGCACAATACGAACAGCCCTATCGGGTAGGCCTCGTGCTGAGCGGCGGCGGCGCCAAGGGCTACGCACACGTGGGTGTGCTGAAGGTGCTGGAAGAGGCGGGTATCCGCATTGACTACATTGGCGGAGCGAGCATGGGGGCCATCGTGGGCGGGCTTTATGCCAGTGGTTGGTCGGCGACGGAGTTGGACAGCATCCTGCGCAACACCGATATGTCGGCCCTGCTCTCCGACGAGATTCCACGAAGCGTGACGCCTGTTTTTGAAAAATTGAACGGAGAAAAATACGCTTTCACGCTTGGTGTAAAAGATGGCAAGGTGGGCCTGCCGTTGGCCTATTCCGATGGGCAGTTGGTCTATAACATGCTTAGCCAACTGACCGCAAAAGTGGCTTTCGTGGATGATTTCAGCCAGCTTTCCATTCCTTTTTTTTGTACCGGCACCGATGTGAGCACGGGGGAGAGCATCCTACTCGAAAAAGGGAATTTGCCGCTCGCACTTAGGGCCAGCGGGGCCTTCCCCGGCTTGATGTCCCCGGTCGAAATCAATTACCGCCTGCTCTCCGATGGCGGTATCGTGAACAATTTCCCCGCCAAGGAGGTGAAAGACCGGGGGATGGACTTGGTAATCGGGGTAAACGTGGAGGAAGGGTTGTATGGCCGCCATGAACTGACCTCACTTGAAAAACTTATCACGCAGATCGGGTCGTTCCAGATGAACTCGAAATCGGTGGAGCAGTTGCCCTACTGTGAAGTTCTCATCTGCCCCGACGTGGTGGGCGTCGGCCTGACGGACTTCGAGTTGGTGGACACGCTCATTAATCGGGGGGAACGGGCTGCAAGGGAACTCTTTGAGGTGCTCGCTGACATTGCGAAGCGGCAAAAAATGTCGCCCGCCCCAGTGCGGCAGTTGCCGACGCCCATTGTGAACCCTTGGAAATTCGACACGGTGGTAGTGGAAAAAGGCCCAGGCATCAATAAGAATGTGGTGCTGCGCAATTTCCCACGCAGCCTGCCCGGCCTGTGCCCTGAAGGCGATTTTTATCAGGGGCTGACCAACCTTTACGGTTCAGGTGCCTACGATTTCATTGATTATCAATTTTTCAGGACGCCCGACAAACAGTATGGCCTTCGCCTCAAGCCGCATATTAGGCGGGGCTTTGACCGCAGGTTTCGGGCGGCGCTGCACTACGACAACGAGTACAGGAGTAGTGTGCTGATGAATGCCACTTTGCAGGATTTGCTGCTGGAGAACTCCATTGCCTCCCTCGACGTGATACTCGGCGACAAGTTCCGCTACAATTTCTACTACTACCTTGACCGGGGTGCCTTGCCCGATTTCGGTGTGAACAGCCGATTGAATTTCAACAATGTGCGCTTCCGGCTGCCTGACCCGCTGTTGGGGCCGGATTCCACCGAGATTGAAAGCCTGGTGTTCAGTTTCCTCGATTTCAGCAACGAGGCATACACCCACCTTGTGGCGGGCAGCGATTATGCATTCGGGATGGGACTGGAGGTGAAATATTACAAGTTCAGCACTGACCAGGTAAAAGGCGAGGTAGCGGACGCTCCGTTTTTCGATGAAAAAGGGCTGTACCTGACCGCTTCCGCTTTTTTCAAAAAGGACACCCGTGACCGCCGTTATTTTCCACGAAGTGGGATTCTGACCACGCTGTTCGGTCGGGTGATTTTCCCGGCAGCGGTCTTCTCTGGCGATGAGGAAACTGCTGGCCGTTTTGGCTACAACCTCGACCTTAATTTCTTCGCTGTCAAGGAGTTGGGTGAAAGGCAAACGGGTGGGGCATCAGTTACGGTAGGTGGGCTTTTGGGGGAGCAAGCGGCTCCATACCGCTATTATATGGGCGGCAACAACCTGAATATCATCAATAATTTCAAGCCATTTATCGGACTGAACCTTGGGGAACTTGCAGCCACCCGTTTGGCACACGCCCAAGTCTATTGGCAGCGGCGCTTCTTCAAAAACCAGTACCTTACCATCAGCGGGAATGGGGCCTTTATGAAAAATGCGTTTGAAGAGGGCAACCGGGCCATCTACAGCATTGGTCTTGGCTATGGCTTTGATACGGTGCTAGGGCCTATTGAGCTGACCTATGGCCAGTCGAACGAAGGGGCGGCCTTGTATTTTAACTTGGGGTATTGGTTTTAATAAACTCCTCCGTGAAATGTGCCCTATGCTTCGGCTGCTCAAACTTGGCCGCATTGTAATGCTGGGTGCCTCCCCTTGGGATGGACAGCGAAGACCACGCTGAGTCCTTCACCATTTTGCCGATGAAAACGATTTGGCCTACGTGATAGGGATAGTGCGCCAGTTGCCGATTGATGGCCTCCACGATGCTGTGACCTTGGTTTCGGATATAGATAATGGTGTCAATATTCTCTTCATTGACGGAGTCGAGTGCAGCGAAAAAGCAGGCCCAGCCTTCGTTCCACAGGTCGAGCATGGCCTCCCGTGTTTGGAGGTCGTTCTTGAACTCGGCTTCCCGCTGCCGCCATTCCTTTTCGCCGTCGGTGGTGAGGAAGTCGGTCCAGCGGCTGAGCATATTTCCCCACAGGTGCTTGACTATGGAGGCGATGCTGTTGCTTTCAGCGTTGTACTGCCAGAAAAGCTGCTCATCCGTGAGTTGGTCGAAGGTTTTTTCGCCTAGGGATTTGAAGTATTCAAACTGCTTTCGGGTACTAGTCAGGTAGTCGTTCAACATGATTTCTTTTTGGTGGCAAAGCTAAAAAAAGGCAACCCAAATGCCGTTTTTTGTCCGAAATAGAATTTGGAGAAGTTGGGTGGAACATGCTGTGCGTAACTATATTTTTTGTCGCCTACTTGTCATTTGTTCGGCGTTATTTTGTTAAATAGTTGATTATTAGATAGTTGAAGAAAAAAAATCCATTCAGCCACTCAACATTTTGAAATCCGAAATCGTTAAGCAATTTGGAACGAAAGTCCACAACACCTTTTACCAATAATTACTATGAACACCACTGCACAACTTTCCTGCGAAAAGCACGTACAAAATTCCGCAAGTACATCAGAAGAAGACCACGAACGAAGTAGCATTTCTACCAAGACGAAATTTAGTTTCCCATTAGTGTTATCCATGAACAAATTGAAAAAAGTATCCATTGGGGTGCTTGGGTTGTTGGCCATTTTGGCATTGTACAATTTCAAAGGCTTGAAGAAATCCCCTGCCGACTGCCTCGAATTGCCCACCGAAGTGCATAGTTCCATTGAACGGAACGGAAAATCATCTCATCCTGAAGGATTCGACAGTATTTTCACGAAAACCGATTGGTCGGAACTTGGCTTCCCGGTCATTTCGGAAGAGTTGAAACTGGCCCTCCAGCACCAGTTGCATGTGCTCGATAAATCGGAATTGATGGATGAGCGGAAAATCGCCAACCTCGAAACAAGCTATGCTGAAATGAGGGAGGTAATTGAACGCTTGATTCAACGGACGGGCACCCAGCCCAACGACCTCTACCAGTACCTCGAAGCCTATCAGACCTGGGGTGACGACCAAGCTGGCAATGTCTATTTCACAGGGTACTTCACGCCTATCCTAAAAGTCAAGCAACAAAAATCTGGCAAATACAAATATCCGATTTACGCCTTTCCGAAGGACTGGAAGGGACAATTGCCGAGCCGCAAGGAAATTGATAAAGACGGTGCCCTGGAAACCCTCGACCTTGCATTGGCATACGCCTCCAACCCACTGGATGTCTATTTCATGCAATTGCAAGGTTCCGGTACCATTGAGTATTTGGGCACAAATGAGCGCATATTGCTCCGCTACGCTGGTGAGAACGGCCACCGCTATCGTAATATCCAGCGATTCTTCAAGGGGCGTGAGGATTTGAAACTTGCAAACCTGTCCTTAGACGGCATCCGGCGTTTTTTGCTGAAGCACCCAGAGAAAATGGACAGCGTGCTGCATTACGATCCTTCCTACACGTTTTTTGAACCCAAGAAAGGCCTTGCCAAAGGCTCGGCCAATGTACCACTCATGCCCGAAATCTCCATCGCCGCCGACGATCGGTACTTCCCAAAGGGCAGCGTTGTGCTGGCAGCAGTGCCTGTTTATCACAATGGCCGTGTCACCCACCATCAGTACAAGATTCTGCTCCCACAGGATAGGGGAGGTGCCGTTAAGGGCGCTGGCCATGTAGATGTTTATTGCGGGAATGGACAAATCGGCCAATCGAGGGCTTCCGGCCTGCACCATTATGGTAAGATGTGGTTATTGCTGCCCAAGCGGAATGAGCAATTGGCCTTAAAATAGGGATGAGTGATGAGTGATGAGGGAGGCTCCTTCATCCCTCATCCCTATTTTAAAGCCAACCCGGCCCTTACGCCAAAATTGAATTCCCACATATTGGAGCGGTCGTGTGTACCACCCATTGCCCCGTTGGAGATAGTTTCGGAGAAATCTTTCCAATAAAGTCGGTGGTAATAGCGGAAGCCAACAGCTGGAGCCACGGTCAACAGTGGGGTCAACTTGAATTCAAGGAAGAGGTTCGAACCCAAATTGGGCGCTAGGCATTGGCTACTGAAGCTTTCAAATTCCGTGTTTTCGGTATTCGTCGGTCGGTCGTAGCGCATCTTGGCCAAGGCGATGCCCGGTGATAATTGTAGGTATGGCCGGAAAGGCGTTCGGTTGCCGTGTCGGTCAAACTTCCCCCAGAGCGCAAACTCCACATTTCCCTGCACACCCAACATCCCCAACCTGAAATAATGCGGGTAATAGACGGAATTGACGTACAACAAATCCAGCGCAGGCCGAAAGCGGATGGCATCTTTCTTCCATGAAATGGCATAGTCAATGACGCCGCTGGTGCCATCGTGCAGGAACTCCGTCCGGCGGTGGGTGATGTAGTTTTCGGGGATGACCTGCCAGGTCTTGGCCCTGCCCTGGGTGATGGACACAGTTATGCCCAACTGGGCCTTTAGGGTCACAGCAGACGCAAGTAGGAAAGGAATCAGTAGCTGGTTCTTCATGCCGAAATTCAAGGATGGGCCTACATCTCAAACAGGTTAGTTCAAAAACGGCAAGACAGTGGGGAAAGTGCGGATGGTTGGAATTTAACGCTTGTAATATACCTCCCGAAATTGTCATGTTTTTGCCATCCCGCCAATTCTTCCCACTTTTGCCCATGATATAGCCAAGGTCTTTGCAACCCACTCGGCATTATTCAGCATCCATTATCCAGCATCTAATTTGCAGCGTAACAACTTAGCAGGGGGTGATTTTTTGGGGGAAAATTTTCAATTTTCCCCCAAAAAACACCCCAAAATGTGGGAGGAGAGAGAAAAAAATTCATTTTTTCTCTCTCCTCCCACCCCCTCCTAAGTAGTTACTTTCCAGCATTCAACTCATGGTCATACAAAACAACACGATAGAACCCGGACAGAACAGCATCTTGAAGCTCAGTGTTGGAAGGCTGCCATCCGACACGAAGATTTACCTCAACGTGCATGTGTTCCGGAGCACGGAGCCGGGGCCGACAGTGCTGCTCATGGGCGGGGTGCATGGCGATGAAATCAACGGGGTGGAAATCATGCGGCGGACGCTGGCGGAGCGCTGGTTTGAGGGCTTGCAGCGGGGGAGCGTCGTAGTCGTGCCCTTGGTCAATATGCAGGGCTTCAACAGTTTCAGTCGGGATGCCTTGGACGGCAAGGACATCAACCGGAGCTACCCCGGCTCGGCGAACGGCTCAATGGCATCCCGGTTGGCCTATATTTTCAACAAGCACATCCTGCCAGTGGTGGACTTTGGCGTGGACTTCCACACGGGCGGCAACAGCAACTACAACTATCCGCAGATACGCTACTCGCCCACCGACCCGAAGAGCAAGGAATTGGCGGACAGTTTTGGTGCCCATTATATGGTAAGCAGCAATTTCATCCCGAAATCGCTCCGCAAAAATGCTTTTGACCACGGCAAGTCCATCATCGTCTTTGAAGGGGGCGAAAACCTCCGCTTCGACCAGCTTTCCATTGACCACGGGTTGGCGGGCATCAGGCGGCTGCTGCACGCCAATGGCATGCTGCCGGATGCAGCGCCTGCCCCGCAACCGAGCATCAAAATCCAAAAATCAAATTGGATGCGGGCCGAGCGGCCCGGTATTTTCCGCTGGCTAAAGCAGTCCGGCGAAACCGTGAAAATTGGCGATAAGCTGGCTGTGATAAACGACCCCTACGGGATGGACGAGATAGCGGTGGTGGCCAAGAAAGCAGGGCATATCATTGGGCACAACAACATGCCCGTGGTGGGCATGGGGGATGCGTTGTTTCATATTGGTCAATGATTCCTCAAATCAACCCCCCAACCCAATTTCTTCCTTATTGTATCCAAAAAACTATCATCCAACAACTGCACGACCTTGATGCTGAAATCTCCTTTGCGAACGGCAATTTTATTTTCTGATGCAATGATTTCATGGCGAGAGTCCAATGTGCAAAGGAAGTTCTCGGCTCGGCCCTCCACTTCAAAGGAGATGGTGGCGGAATCGGCAATAACGAGGGGCCGCACATTGAGGTTGTGCGGAGCAACGGGCGTCAGCACGAAATTGTTGGAATCTGGGAACACGATGGGGCCGCCACAACTGAGTGAGTAACCCGTGCTGCCAGTCGGCGTAGCGACGATGAGTCCATCCGCCCAATAAGTATTCAGATAGGCTCCATTCACGAAGGTGTGGATGGTAATCATAGAAGTGGTGTCCCGCTTCAGGATGGTGAAGTCGTTCAGCGCATAGGGGATTTCCTCAAACAGCGCTGGCTCACTTTCTAATTGAATTGTGCTGCGGTGTCCAATGGAATATTCGTTTCTCGCCAGCAGTGAAATAGCCCAGGCAATCTGTTCCTTGCCCACCGTGGCGAGGAATCCCAACCGCCCTAAGTTGATGCCCATGATGGGAACGCCCATGTCACGTATATGCGTGGCAGCCGCAAGGATGGTACCATCGCCGCCCAGGGTGATGACGAAATCGAATTCCCGCACCTTGAAGTCGAGGTATCCTTCAAAGGCACCTACATTGGTCTTGAATTTGATCTTCCCAGCCAACTCTTGAAGGTACGGCGCATTCACATACGCCACGATCCCGTGCGCTGCCAGCGCATCAAAAAGCTCCTGAACATAGGGAAGATCTCCTTCCTTCAAATATTGACTGTAAACGACTACTTGCATGATAGAGAAGTGAGAGAAGAGAAGGGTGAGAGGGTGAGAGAAGTGAGAGAGTGAGAGAAGTGAGCGGGTGAGGCTGTTCTCACTCTCTCACTTCTCTCACCCTCTCACTTCTCTCATCCTCTAAAAACTAAACGTCCAGTGCAAATAGAACCCATACTCGTTAAGATGGTTCCTACTCACCTCAAAGTTAAAAACCTTATCGTAATACAAAACCAAATCCAAGCCAAGGGTAGTGCCCCAGAGCAATTCGTTGGCGAGGGAGTTGTTTTGACCATAGAATGGGTTGTTGGCATAGCCAAGTTCGTTGTGAAACACCAAAAACAGTTTCACTGGCATTTCACGGAATGATTCAAGGCGCATGTAGGGACCCAAGTTTATGTTGCGATCGAATAGGAGATAACGCACCAACGACTTGTTGTAGGCGTAGTCAAGCCCATCAATTACATAGTACTCGTATCCTCGGATGAAATCAGGCTCAAAACCGAGGGCTTGGCTGCCGTAGTAGGGCTGCTTGTTGCGGAGCAAACCTGTTTTACCCTTTAGTACAAAGCCCGTGCTCCATTTTTTGCCGAAGGAAAAAAACTGCTGGAAGCTCGCCTGTAGGTTCAGTGCGTCCATTCCGTCGCCGATAAGGAGGCCGTTTCGGGCAAGACTTGCATCAATCAGGTAGCCGTGCATAGGGTAGGGGCGTATGTCCCTTTTGTCCACCGTGAACTGATAGGCAGCAGCGAGATAGCGCTGCTCGGTGCCCTCCAAAAAGAAATCAGGGTTGAGTTCGGTGCGGACAAAATCATGGATCAAATTGTCGTGAAAAGTGAGGCTTAGGCGGTGGGTGAAATCAAGATTGCGGCGGTATTGGAAGCCAGCACCAAGCCTGAATCGCTGGAGTAACAGGCGGTCACGGTCGTTGGTGAAGATGAGTTCGTTGCCCTGTGTCGTATAGCCAATCTGTCGCTCACGGGTGTAGAGGAAGTTGATATTGGCCCCCAATCGCCTATGGCGGTTGAGGTAGGGCAAGGTGTAAATCAGTTCATATTTTTTGGTAAAACCCTGTTGGAAAACGGCTTTGAGGTTGTCTTTTCGCCCTGTGAGGTTGGTGTGGTAAAATCGGATGCCCCAATTGAGTCGGCTTAGGTCATGGTCGTAGGTGTCCCACCAAACGTTGAAATTCCGGTCGGCCATTTCAAGGATTGGGAAAGGGAAGATGTACCAGCCTTCTTTTACTGTGATGAGCACGCCCACCTCATTGGTGGCTGCTGTCCATTCTTTGAAGCTGATTTTGGTGGATGTGAAAAGCCCGGTGTTCAACACGTTCAGCTCGTTTTCCGCAAGCCTAGCGGTCAAGGTAGTCAATGAAATGGTGTCATTCACTTGGAAGTCCAGCTCCCGTACGACGATTTCAGCCTTCGTGCGGCGGTTGCCTTCAACCTGTATTTTGCGGACGGTGATGTAGTCTAGGATTGGAGCTTTTATGGAATCAAGGATCTGTTCGGGTTGTGCATTTAGGCTTAACAATGCGGTGAGTGCCAAGCAGCAGGTCAGGCAGTTGCGGAGCGAAAAATAACCAAAATAGCTTTGTAGGGAGTGATTCATCAAGTGCGAAGGTACGGTGTTGACTTGGGCTTTGAAACGAAACAATGGGATTCAGTGTTCTGGTATTTTTATCAGAAAAACATTTACGATGAGTTTCATAGTTGTTGACGTAGAGGCCGATGGCCCAATTCCGCACAAATATTCGATGGTCTGCTTTGGGGCTGTGGTCGTTGACCCCAGTCTTTTAAAGACTTTCTATGGGCAGACAAAACCGATTTCCAGCGAATGGGTACCCGATGCACTGGCCGTCAGTGGCTTCAGTAGGCAGGCGCACGAAGCCTTCGATGACCCCAAGTTGGTCATGGAAAACTTCGCCAATTGGCTTGCTGAAAACTCAACAGGCAAGCCGATTTTCATCAGCGACAACCCGGCTTTCGATTGGCAGTGGATAAATTTTTATTTCCATAACTTCCTCGGAAAGAACCCTTTTGGCTTCTCTGCCCGTAGAATTGGTGACCTGTATTGCGGCATGAAAATGGACACTGGCCTCAATGCGGAATGGAAGCGGCTGCTGCGCAAAACCTCGCATGACCACCATCCCGTGAACGACGCCAAAGGCAATGCCGAAGCCCTGCTCGCCATGAAAGCAATGGGGTTAAAATTGCCAAGCAAGTAGCAACAGTTTCCCTATTTTTGCCCTATCGTAACTACTTAGTTGGGGTGTTTTTTGGGGAAAATTTTCAATTTTCCCCAAAAAACACCCCAACATGTGGGAGGAGAGAAAAAAAGAAATTTTTCTCTCCTCCCACAACCTCATAAGCAGTTACACCAAATCATTGAATGATTACGGAAGGCCCTTAATCCGCAATCCGCAATCCGCAATCCGCAATCCGCAATCCGCAATCCGTTGATTCAGGACCCACTCATCCGCATTCTGCTGCTCCCATTTTCAATGCTCTATGGGCTTGGTGTCAGCATCCGTGACTTCCTTTACCGACAGAAAATCCTGCTCAGTGTCAAGTTCGACCTACCCGTGATTTCAGTGGGAAACCTAACAGTGGGCGGAGCAGGTAAAACGCCACATATTGAGTACCTGATTCGGTTGTTGATGTCCTACCTGCACGTCTCCACGCTTAGCCGGGGCTACCGCCGCAAAACAGTTGGCCACCAAATCGTGCAATATTGGAGCAAGGCCGACCAAGTAGGCGACGAGCCGCTGATGTTCAAACGGAAGTTCCCCGAAGTGTTCGCTGCCGTGAACGAGAACCGGGCGCTTGGTATCCCCGAACTGCTCCAACATGCCCCGCAGACGCAGGTCATTCTGCTCGACGATGCTTTTCAGCACCGGGGCGTTAAGCCAGGTTTGAACATCCTCCTGACAGAGTTTCGGCGGCCATTTACCCGTGATTTTCTCTTGCCAAGTGGGCGGCTCCGGGAGTGGCGCAGCGCTTACCGCCGTGCCGACCTCATCGTTGTGAGCAAATGCCCCGAAGACCTGCACGATGACGACCGAGCCAAGCTATTGGCTGAAGTCAAACCATTTCCGCACCAACAGGTTTTCTTTTCCAGCTACAAGTATTTGCGCCCCTACTATGCCTTGAATCTCAACTACCAGGTTGATTTACAGGAAGATATGTCGGTGTTACTGGTCAGTGCCATCGCCAATTCCGATTATCTTCGGGAATGGTTGGAGACCAAGGCAGGTACCGTGCGGGTACGGGAGTTTGAAGACCACCATTATTTCTCGGAAGAAGATTTGGACGACATCGAAAAAGCGTTCGAACAGTTGCCGGGCGGCAAAAAAATCATACTTACCACCGAAAAGGACGCCATGCGGCTCGAACTTCACAAGGAGCGGCTGGCTCAAAACCGTTTGCCCTATTTCGTGCTGCCCGTCGAGGTTTTTTTTCATGGACAGGACGGCCAGCGCTTCGATTTGCTGGTGAAGGAGTTTTTGTTGAACTTTAAGGCGTGAGCGCGCAAATGGGTTAATCCATTGGCATAGGTGGTTTTTTGAAAATTTCACCAACAGGCAATGAAAATGCAGGTAATACAGGGTCTGCGGAGCAAATGTCACCAGCTTGGCAGCGGTTTGCTTCCTTTCCACGAGCGTGAACATAAACCACTTCTTGTTTTGGATAAATCAGCCAAACGACCTGAACGCCAGCCTGCCAATAATCCATCATTTTATCTTCCAAGTCGTTGAGTAGGTCGCTTCCCGATATCACCTCAACTACAAATTGAGGAATCTGCTCCTTGCCATGCGCCGCCAAAGCTTGTTGTTTTTTGGTAAAATAAGACAAATCCGGTCGGCGGTGTGCCTCGCCAGAAAGGAAAAACGTATCTACTTCCGGCTCTAAATAGCCTGTTATTTTTTCTGAAAAAATGAGCTGGTTGAAGAAGTCACGGAGATTAGCGAGGATGTAAAGCTGTTTTTGGTTTATCGTGTTTTTTGATTTTATGACCATGCCCCTTACCCACTCATACTTGAATCCATCCTCACGTGGTAAGTACCGTTTTTGAAAGTTTTCCCAAGAAATATACTTTGGCTTATTGCCATTTGCTGGCAAATCATGATGCTGTTTTTGTAGCTGTTCTGCAGTTGCGGCCATGTTTATGATTTTTTACGAAATTAGCTTTTTTTGAAAAAGAAGCAAGCGCCGATTGCATTGCAACTTAAGTTTTTTGAATCAAAACCACTAAAAACATCGTTCCAGCAACCAAGCCGCTTACCTTTGCAACCATTTTTAATAACGCTGTCATGGCTCCAATCACCAATTACTAATCACCAGTCACCAGTCGCCAAACCATGTATTACCAAAATATTCTCGAAACCATTGGCAACACCCCCCTCGTCAAGCTGAACAAGGTAGTGGCCGACTTGCCCTGCCTCGTCTTGGGCAAAATCGAAACCTTCAACCCCGGCCATAGCATCAAGGACCGCATGGCGCTAAAAATGCTCGATGTGGCGGAGGCTGAGGGCAAAATCAAGCCTGGCGGCACCATCATCGAATGCACGAGCGGCAACACGGGCATGGGCCTTGCCATCGCCGCCTGCGTGAAGGGCTACCGCTGCATTTTCACTACCAGCGACAAACAATCGAAGGAGAAATTCGACTTGCTGCGGGCAATGGGCGCCGAGGTCATCGTCTGCCCGACCAATGTGGAAGCCACCGACCCACGGAGCTACTACTCCGTTGCGGAGCGCCTTAGCAAGGAAATCCCCAACAGCTATTGGTTCAACCAATACGACAACCTCGCCAACCGCCAAGCGCATTACGAGACCACGGGGCCGGAAATTTGGGAACAGACCGAGGGCAAAATCACGCACCTCGTCGTGGGCGCTGGTACGGGAGGCACCATCACGGGCGTAGGGAAATATTTGAAGGAAAAGAACCCCAATATCCAGATTTGGGGCATTGACACTTATGGTTCCACGCTGAAGGCCTACCACGAAACGGGCAAGATAGACCCCAAAGAAATCTACTCCTACATCACGGAGGGCATCGGAGAGGACATCATCCCACAGAACTACGATTTCTCTGTCATTGACCATTTTGAAAAAGTGACGGACAAGGACGCCGCTGTGATGGCCCGCCGCATCGCACGAGAAGAGGGCATCTTACTCGGCTACTCCGCCGGTAGCGCTATGTGCGGTCTGCTCCAGCTCCAAGACCGTCTGAAACCCTCCGACGTGGTGGTGGTCATCTTCCACGACCACGGCAGCCGCTACATCGGCAAACTGTACAACGACGACTGGATGCGGGAACGGGGTTTCCTCGATACGGAGCTGAAAATCAAAGACTTATTGGCGCAGAAAAACAGCAAGATCTTCTTCAGCGTCAGCCCGACAGATACCGTGCGCCAAGCTTTCAACTTGATGAAGGAGAACGATATTTCACAACTCCCCGTCATCCAAGATGGCAAAATGGTTGGCGGCGTGACCGAGACCGAGGTACTGAAATACCTACTCGACAACCCGCTACTCCATGCTGAAAAGCCCGTGACGAGCGTCATGGGCAGGCCGTTCCCGATTGTTGAAGATGATATGCCGTTCCGGCAATTGGGCAAGTATTTGACGAAGGAAATTCAAGCAGTCGTGGTAAGGGACAGGGCGGGGAGCTTGCACATGCTCACGCAGTATGATGTCATTCAGGCAGTGTGAAACGATTTCGGATTTGGGATTGCGGATTGCGGATTGGGGTGCGTCGGTATTCTTCAATATTTACACAAAACAAAAACGGCCTATGCGAGTCCCGCACAGGCCGTTTTCATTTTTGGTAGAGCAGTTTGATTTAGCAGTGTCCCCCAATCTGAAATCCGCAATCCCAAATCCGAAATCCCCTCATGCCCGCCGCAACTGTATCACCCCCAACCAATGCAGCACCCGCATAATCGGATAAACCGGGTCGAACTCCCACCACCTTTGCGCAAAATTGGGGCTGTTCGGGTGCTTGTGGTGGTTGTTTTGGAACAACTCGCCGAGCATCAGGAAGTCAAAAGGCAAGGTGTTTTTTGACAGGTCGCCATTGTTGAAGTTTTCGTAGCCGTACTTGTGGCCGCACCAGTTCACGATGGCCCCATGCACCGGCCCCATCAGGAAATGCACGGGCAGCAGAAGGTACATCCACCATTCCGATGCAAAAAAGGCATAGAAAACCACGTAGCCGCTCATCCAAAAAAGGCGGGAAACCCAAGTGTTGCCAAACCTGTCGAGCCAGTCCCAAGTGGGGTAGTTCCCCAAAAACTTGGGCGAAACCTGAATCGTTTTGTTCACCAATCCATTGAAGATTTTCTTGGTATGCCACATCAGGCCGAACACATCCTTGAAGAAATTCGGGGAGTGCGGGTCTTTTTCCGTGTCGGAAAACGTGTGGTGCATCCGGTGCATAACGGCGTAGGCGCTTGGAATCAGGTAGGAAGAACCTTGTGCGACATAGGTCGTCAGGTGGAAAAACCGCTCCCAGAACTTGTTCATGGTGAACATCTTGTGCGAAGCATAGCGGTGGTGGAAGAAGGTTTGGAAGAAGAGGCAGATAAACCAGTGTGCAAGAAAAAAAATAAGGATTGCCATTAATTGCTGATAGTGTTTTTTGCCAAAGCCGTGGTTTTTGCCAACAACCCCAAGCCTATGGCAGGCGCAAAGGTGATAAGAAGTTTGATAAGGAAAGGGCTACTGGTGAAAATTGTCTGAATGATTTTTAGCAACAGTACTTTCCTTCAAGAGTATGCCAAAAAAGTCCATTTCTCCTCTATTTGTAGCATTGCAAATGCTGCCTCTTTGGTAGATTTGCTGTGACTATTTAAGAGGATTCGGGAGGGACAAAGAGAAATCATTTATTCGCTCTTCCCGTTTTTTGAGTTGTTTTTGGGTGAAACTCAGAACTTCCCCAGAAACACACCTACCACTAAGTAGTTGCGATTTCCTTTCCATTAAATTTGAACATTAGGTTAACCAAATTTGAAACGTCATGAAAAAGATTCTGATTCTCCATTTTGTTGCAGCTTTGTTGCTGTTTACTACTTCGACTTCAATCGCCCAGACTTCCGCTTGCGAGAATGGCTACATGGCCTTCAAGGAAGGGGTGAGCATGGAACTGACCCATTTCGATAAAAAAGGCAAAGCAACTGCCATCACAAAGCAGAAAGTATTGGAAGTAAGCGATGTGGCAGATGGTTTCAAGGCGACCATTGAAATGGAGAACACCGATGAAAAAGGAAAGCGGCCCAGCACCAACAATTACGACATCACCTGTAAGGGGAATTCAGTTTTTATTGACATGCGTTCCATGTTAAGGCCAGAGTCGTCCTACGCTGCCAATCAACCCGACATGGAGGTAGAAATAACGGGCGATGCCATGGAATTCCCCATGGAACTCACCCCAGGTCAGACCCTCCCAGATGGCAATATGGAAATGAAGACCAGTATGAACGGCATGAAAATAATGGGAATTAAGCTCAATGTCACAAACCGCAAAGTGGAGGGAATGGAGACCATCACCACGCCCGCTGGTACCTTTGAGTGTGTTAGAATGACGCAAGACACCGATATGCAAGCCATTTTCAAAATGAACGTCAAGACCACCACATGGTATGCAAAAGGAGTAGGCATGGTGAAAACCGAGAACTACGACAAAAACGGAAAACTGGAAGGCACTACGGTCTTGACGAAATTTCAGCAATAGGATGGTCCTATTTCGGCTTTAATTTTGCCAATGGCGACGCAAAGATTTCAGGTTTTAGTAGAGAGGTTCCTAAACAATTCCTTCGAACCCATTTCATAGTGATTTCATTTTATAATTTCGCAGCCCCTTCCAAAAAACCTGAAACGCTTTAAACATAACTATATGGTATGGGGTGTTTTCTGGGAAAAATTTTCAATTTTTCCCAGAAAACACCCCAGAATTGTGGGAGGGAAAGAAAAAATATAATTTTTTCTTTCCCTCCCACACCTTTCTAAGTAGTTACCTTCAGAATTGACAACCATGCAAAAAGTGCTCGTGACAGGCGGCTGTGGCTATATCGGCAGCCACACCATAGTTGATTTGATTGACAACGGCTTTGAAGTCATTTCGATAGACAATTTATCGAACAGCGATGAAAAGGCGCTGGCAGGTATCCGCAAAATAACCGGCAAGTCGGCCAAGAACTACCGGGTTGACCTTTGCGAAGCAAATAAGACACGCAGGGTTTTTGAGCAAAATCCCGGAATCGTTGGCATCATCCATTTTGCAGCGCTAAAAAGCGTGGAAGAGTCTGTTTTCCAACCGCTTCGATATTTCCACAACAACAATGAAAGCCTTGTGAACATCCTAAGCTGTGCGCAGGAGTTCGGGGTGCCCAATGTTATTTTCTCCAGCAGTTGCTCCGTTTATGGCAATGCCAAGGAACTGCCCGTGACAGAAACCACAGCTTTTCAGGAAGCAGAGTGCCCTTATGCCCGCACGAAGCAAATGGGTGAAAAGATCATTGAAGATTTTTGCAAGGTGACAAAAGAGGTGCGGGCCATTTCATTGCGCTACTTTAATCCTGCAGGGGCGCATGAGTCTGCATTCATCGGTGAATCGCCCCGCAACAAGGCGAGCAACCTCGTACCCGTCATCACCGAGACTGCCATCGGTAAGCGGGAAAGCATGACGGTATTCGGCAGTGACTATGATACCCGTGACGGCTCCTGCGTCCGTGACTATATTCACGTGATGGATATTGCGGCAGCACATACCGCCTGCCTTCAATATTTGTTGGGAAGCAAAAACACCGCACCCAGTGAAATCTTCAATGTAGGCATCGGCGACGGGGTGACGGTACTAGAGGCCATCCATGCCTTCGAGAAAGTGACGGGCCAAAAATTGAACTATACTATAGGCCCAAGGCGGGCGGGCGACGTGGTGAGCATCTATGCCAACCGTGACAAAGCCGAGCGCCTTTTAGGCTGGGTCCCGAAAAGAGGGATTGATGAAATCATGCGCTCTGCATGGGCATGGCAAGTGAAAAATGCCCCCAAAAACTAAAATATTTCAAGCTGGTTTTCGCATTTTCAATATTTTCATCGCTTTCAAATATTGCTTAGCGAGTGGCCCAATCCTTACCCGGCTGCTGGTTACATCGTCCGTCCATTTTACGGGCAATTCCTTGACCTTCAAGTGCTTCCATTCGGCAATGGTCAGTAGTTCGGTGCTGAAGAACCAGCCATCACTTACGGCGCCAGCTTGGTGGAGTGGGGGATAGGCTTCCCGCCTGAGCCATTTGAACCCACACATTCCATCGGAGAAACTGACCCTTAGGTATAGTTTCAAAATCAGGTTGAAGGCCCGACTCGTGATTTCCCGTTTCAGGGTGCGTCCAATGACCTTTGAATTTGGGTGCAGCCTGGTTCCATAAACGATGTCGTATCCGCCATTTGCGATAGCCTCATAAGCCGTTAAGAAATGGGACAAATCAGTGGCGAGGTCGAGGTCCATATAGCCCACCATATCGGCTTTGGACTGTTCCCAACTTGTTTTCAAGGCAAGCCCTACGCCTTTTCTTGGTACCCTAATCGGCACAATATCAGCGTGTTGCGCATGAAGTCGCTCGGCAATGGCGAAAGTATCGTCCGTACTGCCGTTGTCGGCAATGACGATGCGCCACTGGCCAGCCTGCGAGAAGTTTTTGCGGAGGAAGCCATGCAGGATGAGCACCTGCCGCTCCAGTGTTTTGGCCTCATTGAGCACGGGGATGGTTACATCGAAAGTCATTGATAATCAGGTTAGTTGACTTTTTGTAAATATTTGGATGCAGGTAACTACTTAGCGGGGGGTGTTTTTTGGGGAAAAATTTTCAATTTTTCCCCAAAAAACACCAAGGTCAGGAGGGAAAGAAAAAATGAAATTTTTTCTTTCCCCTCCCACACCCTCCTAAGTAGTTACGGATGCAGTTTTTTACCGCAAAGAAAGGAATTGGTTGCGTGTGCCGCTACCATTGACTTTATTTGCAAGCAAATTACGATCAACTTAAAAATTGTGAAGCAATGCCAATAGATTTTAAAAGCATAAAATCCCTATTCGTTGTCGAAGATCCAGCCGCTGCCGATAAGGCAGCGTCGGAAGCCCCAATAACCTCGCCAGGCTCAAAAGCAACTGAACCATCAGCCTCAATTGCCCCTACCAGGCCAGGCGAGGCGAACCCTAAGTTCATCGAGGTATTGGTAAAGTCAATGGAAGCAGCCAACTTGCCCGGCGTTGATTACCTGGAGTACCGTCAGTCAGTGAAGAGCCTCGAAAAAATGCCTATGGAAGAAGCCGTTCGCTACCAGTCAGCCTTTGCGATGGCACAGGCAATGGGGGCTACCCCAGCCAAGTTGGTCGAATCGGCTGCACACTACATGGCCGTCCTCAAAACGGAGCAGTCGAAGTTCGACGAGGCATTGCGCAAGCAAACTACCGACCGTATTGGCAACCGCCAAGAAATGTTGAAAAACCTGGATGCCACCCTCAAGCAAAAAGCGGAGCAAATCAAAAAACTCACCCAAGAAATGGAGGCCCACCGGGTGGAAATGGAGAAATTAGATGTAGAAATCAAGGATGCAACTTCGAAGGTAGAAACTACCAAGAACGATTTCTTGGCAAGTTACCAAACATTGGTAGCGCAAATCAGCCATGACGTTGAGAATATGAAGCGTTTCTTGAAGTAAAACGGCGCAGATTTTCTGTTCTTACGGAAAAAAATTTGCCAAATTGTCTAATTCGGCGCATTTATCTACTTAATTGGCAACCGAAGCGGCGAAATGCAACTATTTATCCTTAGAATTGCACCGTGCAAGATTTTCGTTTGCCTTAAGAACGCTTTCCCATTTGAAATTTTTTCCCTTGTTTCATATCCTCCAAATCAGCGTGCAACTTTCCCAATAACTGTTCTGAAGCCCTGAAACAATTCCAAACAAACAATTGAGAAAAGGTGCTGCCCAGTCTGGTTGCCCTGTTTCTTTTTTTTTGAACAAACCGCCAATTACGAGACGAAACACTATGCCCTGTGTGGCTAAATGCGTTAGTTTAGGCCATACACCTAACCCAAAGTTGCTTTATGAGGAATTTTTACCTGCTTGTACTGCCCCTGCTTATGCTTGCCAATAGCCTGTTGCAAGCCCAATGCCCGCCGCCGGGCACTCCTACTGCCACCAATACTTGTCCTGAGGCGCAGCCCAACTGCCTAAACCTCGACGGCTATTGCGGCACAATTAACAACAACAATATCCAGCAGCCTTTTCCAGGTTGCCCCAACAACGTTTTGAACAACGATGAGTGGTTCGCCTTCTATGCGGGCACCACACAGATAACCCTTCAGATTACGCCAAGCAACTGCAATGCGGGTGGCAACCAAGGCTTGCAAGGTGCCATTTATTCTGGCTGTATTACAGGCGCACTTTCATTGCAATGCCCATGTTCAGATGACCCATTTTTGCTTTCATCTTCGCAGTTTGTGGTGGGACAAATCTATTGGGTCGTCATAGATGGCTGTGCGGGCAACGTCTGCGATTATTCGGTGGATGTGGTTTCTGGCTCCACGGTGGGCGAGCCGCCAGCCAACCCCGGCCCCATTACCGGCAACCAAAACGTTTGCCAGAATACAACGACCTCCTACAATTTGGCACCCGTCACAGGTGCTACCCAATATCAATGGACCTTGAACCCGCCTATTGGCACGGTCGCACCCAGCAACAACAACAACGCCACTGTAACCTGGACAGGAACCGGCTCTGCGGAGCTTTGTGTAACGGTTTCGAACGTTTGTTTTGCGAATCCAAACCCTAGTTGTATAACAGTCAACGTTTTGCCACCCCCAACGGCTACAATTTCTGGGAGTGGATTGATTTGCTCAGGTGGCGGGGGGACGGTTGACCTTCAGGTAGCTTTCACTGGGGGAACTGGGCCTTGGACGTTTGTTTATCAAATAAACGGGGCGAACCAAGCACCAATTACAACCAGTGACAACCCATATATCATTTCGGCCAATCAAACTGGCAACTACACGTTGAGCAGTGTCACCTATCCGAACTCCAACTGTGTGGGTACGGTGTCGGGGAGTGGTTCCGTTTCTCAAGCAAGTATCAATTTGACGGGCAATGTAACAAACGAGACCTGCGGGCAAGGTAACGGGGCCATCAATATCACCGTGACCCCGCCCAATGGAACTTCCTTTGAATGGTCAAATGGCAGTACAAGCGAGGATTTGAACAATATCGGGGCTGGCACCTACGCTGTTACCGTCACCAACACGCAAGGCTGTACAGTGACAGGCTCGTTTACGGTCCAAGATATTATTACCAATCCGAACGTTACCGGGACCGTCACGGCCAACACTGCATGTAATACCGACAATGGTTCAATAGACATCAGCGTTTCCCCGAACAACAACTATGTTTATACCTGGTCAAATGGCGCAACTACCCAAGACTTAACTGGCATTGCACCTGGCAGTTATTCAGTGACAGTTTCATTTGGTACGACTTGCTCCGCAATCGGGAACTTCACGGTTCCTGACCTGCCCAACAACCCCAATGCCACGCTAACACCGACAGAAAGTACCTGCGAGCTAAGCAACGGCTCTGTGAACCTGAGCGTGTCGGGAGGTGTTTCCCCCTATACTTTTAGCTGGTCAAATGGTTCCACCACAGAAGACTTGGCCAACATACCTTCAGGGCAATACAGCGTTACGGTTACGGGAGCGAATGGCTGTACTGATACGGAGACAACTAACGTCAACAACAACAATCCTCCCATTTCAGTAAGTAGCACCATCACCAATAATACGACCTGCAATGGTGGCAATGGTGCCATCAATATTACCGTCTCGCCTGCAACTCCCACAGGTGGCGGCACTTACACATTCAACTGGTCGAACGGGGCCACCACCGAAGACATCAACAACTTGGAGGAAGGAACCTATACGGTCACTGTGACGGGCAATGGGGCATGCAACACCTCCATGAACTTTAACGTTACGGCAATTCCGAACAATCCTTCTGCCGCTGCAACAACCACGCCCTCAAGTTGCAACCTCCCCAATGGGGACATCAACCTGACACCATCGGGTGGGGTAGCACCCTATTCGATCAACTGGTCGAATGGTGCCACTACGGAGGATTTGAACGATGTGCTCTCAGGCAGCTACCAAGTGACGGTGACGGGCGCCAACGGTTGTACTGCCACTGCCAGCGTTGACCTTCAAAATAACGATCCGACCATCACCATCACACCGACCATTTCGCCAAATACGGCCTGTAGTTCTACCAATGGCTCGATATCGATTTCGGTTTCCCCTCCAAGCAATTATACGATTACTTGGTCCAACGGAAGCAATGGCCCTACGATTACTGGCTTGGACGAAGGTTCCTACAGCGTAACGGTTGACGGTGGTGGTAGCTGCACGCAGACAGCCAGTTTTACAGTGCCGTTCCAACCAAATTCACCTACGCCTAGCGTTACGACTACTCCAACCACCTGTGAGCTTAGCAATGGCTCCGCCAATGCGAATGCCACAGGTGGCGTTCCACCTTATACTTTCACATGGTCAAATGGCGCAAGTGGCCCCAGCATCGTTAACGTGCCAAGCGGTGGGTATGTGGTGACAGTAACGGGTGCCAACGGGTGTTCAAGTTTGATAACAGCCGATATTCCAAACAACAATTTGAACATTAACCTAGTACCGAACATCACGCCGAACACGACCTGCGCCGCAACTGGGAATGGAAGCATATCTGTGGCCATTACTCCGTCGGCTTCCTATACGATAACGTGGAGCACGGGTGCCGTCAACACCTCGGTTCAAAACAACTTGGCACCAGGCACTTATAGCGTAACGGTAAGTGCGGGGGGCGTTTGCGAGGAGGTTGGCACTTTCACTGTGCCTGATGAGCCAAATGAACCAACCGTGGTTGGAACACCGGACAATTCCAATTGTGGGTTGCCCAATGGAAGCGCAACAGCAAGCGGTAGTGGCGGGGTTGCCCCGTATAACTATGCTTGGTCGAATGGTGCCAATGGCAGCACTATCAACAATGTATTGGCCGGAAACTATACGGTTACGGTCACTTCTGCAAATCAATGCACAGGAACTGCTTCGGTAGATATTAACGATGATGATATACCGATCAATGTCAATGAAACGACGGTGGACAATACCTCCTGCATTTTGCCAAACAATGGTGCTATCAGCTTGGTCGTAAGCCCTCCAACAGCATCCATCAATTGGTCGAACGGCTCGACAAGCAGTTCCTTGGACAACCTTGCCCCCGGCAACTACTCTGTGACCGTCAGTGCTGGTGGTAGCTGTACTTTTAGTAGTAACTATACCATCTTCAACTCTGCGGAAAATGCCACCATTGAATACACGGTAACGCCAAGCTTCTGCGGGCAAGCCAATGGCGGCATTGACATAACAGTCGCCAATGGCCAAGGCCCTTATGAATACAACTGGTCAAATGGCTGGCCTTTAGAAGACCCCATTGATGTGCCACCGGGCAACTATACCGTCACGGTGACGACTACCACGGGCTGCACCACCACGGCCAGCATGACCGTGCCCAACAACAATGCCACCATCAACTTGAACGGCACGACCAGCCCTGTTACTTCTTGTTCTGTGAACAATGGCGGTATCACCTTGGCACCGTCGCCTGCCGCAAACTACACCTTTGTTTGGTCGAACGGGGCAACCACCCAGAACCTCTCCAATATCGCCGCAGGCAACTATACCGTAACCGTGAGCAATGGCCCTGCTTGCAGTTCGACGGCCACCTTCCAAGTGACCAATACGGCAAGCCCACCAACACTTAGCACCAGCCCGACCGCAGCCACTTGTGGCCTTGCAAACGGGGCAGTGAATTTGACGGTAACAGGCGGCACAACGCCCTATACCATCAGTTGGTCAAACAGCGCAAGCACGGAAGACTTAGCCAACATTGCCGCAGGCACCTACACCGTGACTGTGACAGGGGGCAATGGATGCTCCGCAACGACCAGTGCCAACGTTGGCAACAACAACTCTGCGCCTAACATCACGGGTACGCCAACTGCCAACTCCTCGTGCACTGCCAACAATGGGGGCGTGGACGTAAGTGTCACACCGACAGGCACTTATACCTTTGCCTGGTCGAATAGCGCCTCCACAGAGGACATTTCGGGCGTTGCCGCAGGCACCTATACCGTCACCGTGAGTGCTGGCGGCAGTTGTTCCGCAACGTCTACTTTTACGGTGGACAACAACGTTTCATCACCAACCCTTGTAGAGAATATTACCCCTGCTATTTGCTCCCAGAACAATGGGGCAATCAATTTGACAGTCAGCGGGGCAACCCAGCCTTATATTTTTGCATGGTCAAACGCTGCCAACACAGCGGATATCAACAATTTGTTGCCAGGCAATTATTCAGTTACTGTCACAGGTGCGAACGGCTGTTCCAGTACGGCGACTTACAACGTTGCCAATAACAGCAACACTTTCTCACTGTCGGCAGTGGAACAGCCATTGAGCAGCTGCGCCAGCAACAACGGCAGCGTCAACCTGACCATCACGCCGATAGGCAGTTACAGCATTCAATGGTCGAACAATGCCACCACGGAGGATATCAACAACCTGCCGGCCGGAACCTACACGGTGACTGTCACGGAGTCTGGTAGTTGCAGCGCATTGGCCAGTTATGTTATTGAGGACATCACCGAGTCGCCTACGCTTGGCCAGAATACAACGCCTGAAGTTTGTGGATTGGTAAATGGCGGCATCAACCTCACCGTCAGCGGCAGTACAACGCCATATATTTTTGCTTGGTCGAATGCTGGCAACACGGAAGACCTGTCGAACATTGCCGCAGGCACCTACACCGTTACCGTAACCGGTGCCAACGGCTGCTCCGCAACAACCATGGCAACCGTGCCTGGCAATACCAATGCCTTTAGCATCAACGGTGTTACCGCAGCCAATACCTCCTGCGATGTGAATAATGGTGGTATCAACCTGACTATTTCACCAGCTGGTACTTATACCTACCAGTGGTCAACCAATGCCGTCACTGAGGACTTGAATGGATTGACTGGTGGCACTTATGCCGTCACCGTCAGTGCAGGGGGAAATTGCACGGCAACTGCAGATTTTACGGTTGGCAGCACCACCCTTGACCCAGTGATTTTATCGGATGTGACCCCAGCCGAATGCGGCGTGGGCATTGGGGCCATCAACTTGAGCATTTCTGGTGGTGTGGCTCCTTTTAGTTTTAATTGGAATGGTGGCCAAACCTCGGAGGATTTGACCAGCTTGGCGCCCGGTACCTACGCTGTAGAAGTCGAGGGTGCGAATGGCTGCGTATCCACGGCCAATTTCACGGTACAGGACAACAGCATACCGCTAAGTGTTTCTGGTTCGCCAACGGCCAATTCCTCTTGCGCCAATCCGAATGGCAGCATCAACCTAAACGTTACCCCTGCGGGTAGCTACGATTTTATTTGGTCGAACAACCAGACCGTGGAGGACTTGACCGGCCTGCCGCCGGGCACCTATAATGTAACGGTGACCGAGGGCTTGAACTGCACCGCCGAAGCCAATTTCACGGTCGGTAACAACACGAACGCCCCCAACTTTTCGCAAACGGTAGATGCTGCTACCTGCGGCCTTGCAAACGGGGGCATTAACCTGAACGTGAGCGGCGGCAACACACCATATTCTTTTCAATGGTCGAATGGTGCAATAACGGAGGACCTTTCAGGTGTTGCCCCCGGCGATTATCAAGTGACTATCACAGGCAGTGATGGCTGCGCCAATACGGGCGATATTGAAGTCGCAGATATACTCGTTCAGTTGGGAGCCATAGGTACGCCTACCGCTAATACAGCTTGCACAAGTGGCAATGGCAGCATCAATTTGACTGTTTCGCCATCTGGCACCTACACCTATGTTTGGTCAACAAATGACAACACGGAAGACCTCAGTGGATTAACGGGCAGTACTTATTCAGTTACTGTTAGTGCTGGTGGTTCCTGCACGACTACTGCAACCATAATTGTTCCGGACCAACCAAATGTGCCGAGCCTTACCAATCAAGTAGCTCCATCTATTTGCGGAGCGCCTGATGGCAGCGTGAACATCAGCGTGACTGGTGGCACCACACCTTTTAGCTTCGAGTGGTCTAATGGGGTGATGACCGAAGACATTATAGGTGTTATTTCTGGGGATTACCTAGTGACCGTTACGGGTTCAAATGGCTGCACCGCAACTGGCAGTTATTTCGTGCCTTCGGAAAGCAATACTTTTTCAATTGTAGGTACGCCATCTCCCAATACGCTGTGTGGCAGTGACAATGGTAGTATCAACCTGACGGTGACGCCAGCAGGTGCCTATACTTTCACTTGGTCAAATGGCCCAACCACAGAGGACATCAACGGACTGGCACCCGGCATATACCAGGTGACGGTGAGCGATGCTGGTTCCTGTACTGCTGCCCAACTGTTCACGGTCGACAATAACGCCCCAACCGTGAACCTGACAGGTGTGCCTGTGGATGTGCTATGCCTTGGTGGAAACAATGGCGCTATCAATCTTTCGCCATCGGGTGGGGTAGCGCCCTACGAATTCGAGTGGTCACCGAGCATCCCCGGCAGCCCAGAAGACCCGACTGGGCTTACTGCTGCAACCTATGCGGTTACTGTGACCGATGCGTCTGGCTGTAAAGGCACTGCTTCCTTTGACATAGTTGAGCCAGCCTCTGCCACCCAACTGCTTTGCACCCAATCCGAGAACGTTAGCCTACCGGGCCAAACGGATGGGGAGGGAACCGTGACCATATCGGGTGGAACTGCCCCATATTCCGTGGATTGGAACCCCGGTGGCCAGCAGGCCAATGTATCTGTTGGTAATTTTGTCATTGCAAACTTGGGGCTGGGCAATTATTCTGTCACAGTCACAGATGCCAATGGTTGCGTGGAAACTTGTGGCTTCAATATATCCACCGATGATTGCATCACAGCCATCGGCACGATGTCCAATAGCCTTTTGGCGACTTGTGGGGAGGATTGCATCACAGCCAGCTACTCGGCGATAGGCTCGTACTTGGATGCCAACGATGTGCTTCAATTTGTGCTTCACACGGGCACTGGTAACCAAATCGTCAACGAAATATTGCGGAGCGACCAACCGAGCTTCTGCTTTACGGATGCGCCTTTGACCTATGGCGTCACCTATTATATCTCAGCTGTGGCGGGCGACCCAGACGCCAGTGGCAACGTGATTCTGTCAGATGTCTGCACCCAGATTTCTTTGGGCACGCCCATTGTTTTCCATGAAATACCCGTGGCCAGCATTGCGCAGCCCGGCCCACTCACCTGTGTGCAATCGCAAGTACAGGTCCAGGGAAGTTCGAGTTTGCCGGGTTCAACGTATGCTTGGTCAACGCAGGGTGGCAACATCTTGGGCAGTACCACCTCGCAGAATATCCAAGTGAACGCAACTGGCACCTACATCCTTACGGTATCGCTCAACGGTTGCCAATCCACGGCTTCGGTGCAGGTAACGAGCATCGGTACAATTGTGACGGCCAACATCGTCTCATCGCCCGGTGAGATTTTGGATTGCGTCGTTTCACAAATTACTTTGACTGCCACCTATACTGGCACTTCCAACCCGACATTCTCTTGGACGCAGAATGGACAGCAAATTGGCACTGGACCAACTTACCCGGTATCGAGTGGCGGTACTTACCAGGTATTGGTGACCGACCCCGCCAGCGGTTGTACGGGCACGGCCAGCGTCACCATCAGCGACAATAAAGATTACCCCGCTGTGCAAGTCAACCCGGCTCCTTTGATGAACTGTCAGGATACGGTGGTCACTATCAGCGGTAGCTCTCCAGTGAACGGCGTGACTTTCCAATGGGCAAGCATCGTTGGGGCGGACACGACCATTATTGGCACAGGTACTAGTGCACAGGTGAACCAACCAGGCACTCTACTATTTTATAGGCACAGCACCCAATGGCTGCCAAAATGGAGAGGCTGTTGTGGTTTCTGGTGATTTTGCCGTGCCTACAGCCAATGCTGGCGAAGATCAAGTACTGGATTGCTATGAAACGCCTTTGGATTTGACGGGCAGCGGCATTGGTGTTAGTTTCTTCTGGACGACCAATGTAGCGGGTGTTTCCATCAACGACCCAACATCGCCGGTCATAACGGTGAATGCCGATGGTATCTATACCTTGACCGTGACGAACCTTGGCAACCACTGCACCGATAGCGACGACGTAGAAGTGTTTCAATACGAGAATGTGCCACAGGCCGAGGTACTGGCTCAAGACCCCGATTGCGTGGGCGATACAAACGGTAGCATCGAACTGAATGCCGACCCAGAAAACGGGCCTTATACCTTCAATTTCAATGGGCAGGACTATGGTGGGCAAAACGTATTTGCACCGCTGGCCCCCGGTGTCTATGAAATTGAGGTGACCGATGGCCAAGGTTGCGTTTGGACGACGGAGGTGACCATTTACGAACCGGAAGAACTGATCGTTAATTTGGGTGCTGATTTGTTGATTGAACTTGGTCAAACGGCCACCATCACCGCTCAATACACCGTGCCTGCTTCGCAATTGGATACCATGATTTGGACGCCATCCGACCTGCTGCCTTGCCCAGAGATGCCGTGCGATGTTCAGGAGTTTTCGCCGACGCAGCAGACCGTTGTCACCTTGACCATCATTGATGAAAATGGCTGCAAGGCCGATGATTTGCTCACTGTTTTCGTAGAGAAGGACAATCCAATTTACATACCCAATGGATTTTCACCCAATGGCGATGGCACCAATGATGTGTTCATGATTTTTTCTGGCCCAGAAGTCCAGAAAATCAAGTCTTTCCTTGTCTTTGACCGCTGGGGTGAAGCCGTGTTCGAGTATTTTGACTTTGAAGCCAACAACCCAGCCTATGGTTGGGACGGTAGATGGAGGGGGCAGATCATGAACCCGGCCGTCTTTGCTTGGTTTGCAGAAGTGGAGTTCAAAGACGGTACGGTAGAACTGTTTAAAGGCGATGTGACATTGGTACGATAACGGAATAGCAGTTTTTATATAAGCAACCGGGCAAGGCTTTGTATGGCCTTGCCCGGTTTGTTTTAGGCAGCTGCGGTGTGTTGCACCTTGAACGCAGGACGGTGCCTCTTCTACAAATAATTCGGTGCGCTGCACCTAATTTACCCTTCCTACCCTCCATCAAGTAGGTAGGTTAACTTAATATTGGAAGGTAGTTTTGCAGAATTCTGCCGTTTTATCGTCCTTTGCATAAAATTCGTCGTTGCGGATAGCCAATTGCGGCAATATTCCGTTAACCTTGCCCAGCAATTCCGCAAAACTGGGGATATGCTTTAAAACCATTCAAAATGGACTCAAGCGATTTCAAACCAAAATCATTTTGGCAGCGCCCAGAGGGTGTCACGGGCATGCTATTCTTATCGGCACTTGGTATCGGTGCTGGCATTTTCTTGCTGACATCCATTGGTGCAATTGCAGCATTCTTAGCCAATACGGTGAATCTCGTCATCACGCTGATGGTCTTGGCTGCTTTGCTTTACGTAGCGTTTGACCCTAAGATGCGGGCACTCGTGGGTTATGGCTATAAAAGCGTGATGCGTTGGATAACTGGGTTGTTTGTAAAAATAGACCCCATTGGCATCTTGAAGGGCTATGTAGAACACTTGCAGGACAACCTGCGCAACATGAACAAACAGATCAATAAGTTGCGGGGGCAAATGCACCAGTTGAAGGAAATCATCGTCAATAACAAAAGGGAAATCGAAAGCAACCTTGAGCTGGCGAGTCAAGCCAAAGATGCCAAGAACGATGCCCAAATGGTGCTAAAATCCCGCAAAGCGGGCCGTTTGCAAGAATCCAATATTCGCCTTGATGAGCTGTACAACAAAATGGAGGTGCTTTACCGGGTACTCAAACGCATGTACGAGAACTCTGAGGTACTGATGGAGGACATCAAAGATCAGGTAGAATTGAAAGAACAAGAACGGAAAGCCATCCATGCCTCTAATTCGGCCATGCGATCCGCAATGAGCGTCATCCAAGGCGACAAGGATAAACGGGCGATGTTCGACGAAGCGTTGGAAGCCGTGGCCGATGATGTCAGCCAGAAAGTTGGCGAAATGGAGCGGTTCATGGAGGTTTCCTCAAATTTCATGAACAGTATTGACCTACAAAACGGGGTCTTCGAGCAAGAAGGCATGGACATGCTGGAGAAATGGGAGCAAGAATCTTTTTCGAAACTTCTTGGGGAGGAAAAGCATACGCTCATCAGCAAGGCCAACGATAATACGGAAGTACTTGACCTAAACGAACCCATCAAGATGCCGGAACGGGTAGGTCATAGAAACCAATATGATACTTTTTTTGAGTAAGGACTTTTTCAAAAAAAATTCTCGGACAACCATTCACCACAATTCATACCATGAAAAAAACAATTCTTGCAAGCCTCGTCCTAATGGCCTTCTTGGTCGGTTGCAAAAATGAAACAAAGGAGCCAAAGGAAGGTGCTGGCACCACCGTGCAGACCCTTACCACTGCCATAGACCCTTCCAACATCAAGTTCTTGTGCCAATCTTCGGCAGACCCGAACACGGACGCCGATGCGCCAAGGCACGAGGTTTTCCTAATATTGGGCAGTTCCAAAATTAAGGTGGCCGATATTCTCAATTGTGAAATACTCAACAAGGAATCCTTCGAGCAAAATCAAATTCCCGCCACGGCCATTGCCGCAGTAGGTGGCTGGTGGGCCGGGGCTGGTGATTATCTTTATGTCATCGAAGAAGATGGAAACTATGTTGTAAAACAAGGGGCGACTGCCGAGGAAATGACCAACAACGATTTTGGCTACAAAACCATTATGTCCTTCGACAAAAACGGAAATGAGGTTTTTTAAGGAGGATTGTAACTACTAAACAGGAATATTTTTTTGGGAAAAATTTCAGTTTTTCCCAAAAAACCATCCCATGATGTGGGAGGATAGAGAAAAATGAAAATTTTTCTCCATCCTCCCACATCCTTCTAAACAGTTACGGAGATTTGAGGTAATGAGGTTTGGCAGAACGTAAGCCATACCGCTATACTTCCGTACTTCCTAATCCTTTTCCCAGAACCGCAGTTTCTCCCTTCTCTCCTCCCGTTTCCTATCCCTTTCCCTTTTTTTCAAATCACGGTTGCTGATGAGGACATAGCGTAATGACAGGCCGGATTGGACATAAACCGTGCGCTCGCCACCTACTAAATTGATGGCGGGCTTGAAGTCGTAGGAAAGGTTGAGCCGGGCAATCGTAAGCTCAAGCCCACCGACACCTGTAATCCCGAATGGATTTTTATAGCCATTGGGGTTTTCAAACGTGGATGGTTGGTTGTTCCAGCCCTTGTGCAAGCCTGCACCCATGTAAAGGTTCAGGCCTTTGAACAGCAGCTTGTAGTGGCGCTCTACGAGGCCGGTCACCATGAACTCGTCCCGCTGAAAGCTTTTTTGCACGATACCCTCAACGGTTACATGCTCCAAAACCCGTTGTTGCAGGGTAAGGCCCCAATCGGTGCCTAAGCGAAGTCCACCAGCGGTAACATAGGATTGGGCAGTTGCGAATTTGGCAAGGCCAAGAAGGAGAAGGACGAAAAGAATGTTTTTTTTCATGGTGCGGTCAATTTTTATGGAGCAGAAAACGGTGGTTGCTGTCGCAATATTACCCAAACTTCAAAACTCGTGGTTAATGAGCCGTTAAAGTTAAGTACCTGAAATATCCCAGTTTTGCCCTATTTTGCCGCCTTTCCTAAAACTTCCAATTTGCAAAGGCTTCAAATTATCTTGCGATTCCTCAAATTTTATTGGCAGGCACAGACTCGTTACAATGTGCATTCACCCTTTGTGTTTGCTTTTACTGAAGCCGTGCTGGAGGATGACCGCTGGTACTATGCCTTCAGTGAAGTGGAAGCATTGCGGGAATTTTTGCTTCCTGATTCCCACCAAATTGAGGTGACCGACCTCGGCGCTGGCTCTGAGCTTACGCCTGGAAAACTCCGAACCATTGGCAGCCTGGTGAAGCACTCGGCCAGCAGAGCATTCATTTGCCAATGGCTGTTCAGGACGGTAAAGCATTGCAAGCCCAAGACCATGTTGGAACTCGGCACATCGCTTGGGATTGGCACCGCTTATCAAGCGGCGGCCGCGCTCAATGCAAGGATTATCACCATTGAGGGCTGCCCTAACGTAGCCACTTACGCACGAAAAAACATGGAAATGCTCAAGGTGAAAAATGTGGAGCAGCGGCTTGGGCGGTTCGAGGATCGCTTACCAGCGGCTTTGCACGACCTCGGTCAATTAGACTATGTTTTCATTGATGGCAACCACCGAAAGGAACCGACCTTGCACTATTTTGAGCAATGCCTTGCAAACGCCCATGTGGGCAGCGTCTTTGTTTTTGACGATATACACTGGTCCGTAGGGATGAAGGAGGCATGGGACACCATACGAACACACCCTAGGGTGACGGTTAGTATTGACTTATTCTATATCGGAATCGTATTTTTTAGGAAGGAAAACAAGGCGAAAGAACATTTTCGGTTGGTTCCTTGGCTTTGGAAGCCTTGGAGGATTGGCTTCTGGGACTTGTTCAAGCGGTGAGATTGGGAGTGACTGACATAGGTGTCAATTCTAGAATTCCCATAGCCCGGATAAATTCCGATGGCAAACCAGCGTTTATCGCTATACCCTCCTTGGAAACGGGATGCTCAAACACTAAGCCCGCAGCGTGCAGCAGCATGTTGTTAATTTGCCATTTTTCGAGCCAAAGTCTGTTTTGTTTGTTGCAGCCATGTGGCCTATCGCCGATGATGGGGTGGAAGATATGAGCCAGGTGCTTGCGCAATTGGTGCTGCCGTCCCGTTTCTGGGCATAGCATTATAAGGGAATAACGAGAAGTTGGATGCTTCCCGAAGGCAACTGGAATTTCAGCGGTAGTCAACCGCTCATAACGAGTGACAGTATCTTGGAGCGTTCCCCTGTCGTTGGTCAGCGGGTAGTCAATTTCACCCGTTTCCGGAATAAAGCCCCTGACGATGGCGAAGTAGGTTTTGTCCACCTGTCTTTGCTCAAATTTGCTTTGCATTGCCGCGTTGGTGGTGGCATCCAAGGCAAACAGTAAAACTCCTGACGTCTTCCTGTCGAGACGGTGTGCGGGGAAGACTCGCTGACCAAGTTGATCACGGAGCAACTGGACAGCATACTCGGAGGCATCCGCTGCAATAGGGGATTTGTGCACCAATAAGCCATTAGGCTTGTTGATGGCAACCAGAAATTCGTCTTGGTAAAGGATTTCGAGCATCGAAATATAGAAAAAAAAACAGGTTTTGCCAAGCATTCGCAAAACCTGTTTTAACGGCCAGTGCCCAATAAGCGACTGAATTTCAGCGATTAATATTCGTCTTCGTTGAAAAGGAAGTCGTCTTTGCGAGGATAGTCGGGCCAAATATCTTCAATACTCTCGAAAAGTTCACCCTCTTCTTCCATTTCCTGTAGGTTCTCGATAACCTCCAAGGGTGCCCCCGAGCGGATTGCGAAGTCAATCAACTCGTCACGAGTAGCTGGGAAAGGTGCATCTTCCAAGTGCGAAGCGAGATCAAGGGTCCAGTACATATTACAAGCAGATTTAGGTTAACAAAAAGCTGTCACGCCTTTTAAAAAAGTGAGAATTCAAAAAGTTCGATTGCACGATATATTTTTGAAAACGCGGGCAAAAGTAACAAACGCTTGCTTCTAACGCAATTCCTGCGCTATTCAAGTACAGAATTAAAAAAAAAACTTCCTAATTGCTTGTGTATCAAAAAAATAAGGTCTCACCAAAATTCTCGAACCTACCACCAGCCTGTTGTATTAAGCCTTTTTTCATCGGCTGGTCGAATGCTATTGAGCCAGAATTGTGGATGAGGCCTTTGTTTTTTATATTGCTGATGTTGGTGCGGTTGATGGAAAGCTCACCTCTTACGATGATTTCGCCTTCGTTGATGATACCGATGCCCTTTTTTTCAAGCCCATCAATGGTCAGCCTGCCGTATTTTGAAATAATTAGCTTGGCTCCAGGCTCAATCAATAATTGAGCTACATCATTGACGAACAAATCAATGATAGGGTAAAAACAGCGTCCATTAATATCAGAAGGGATAATCACTTCATCAAACCATCCGGGCACATGTCGGTTGTACCAGTTCATAGGTTCCATCCAATCATGTTCAAGGCCGCAGGTGCCTCCTTTCCAGTAGTATGGTACGGTTATCTTCTTTACTGCACTGCCACCTTCCTGTGGCATGGGCTGTACTAGCCGCATATCTTTTTCCATGTGTATGTTTTTGTGGGAGGAATCTGTGATAAACGTAAAGCCTTTTCTTCAATCGGAAAATTCGTAGGAAGGAGGTATAAACTCATTTTGCAAATACTAAGCCAACACTAAAAAGGAATACGGAAGTAAATGGTTGGATAAATTAAGATAGGATGAATATTAGCTCAAAAAACTGGGCAAGACTTGAATTCTTTTGGGGGTTCAACCTTTTTCAAAATATACTGAAGAAAAATTTCGGGGCCACCTCGGCGATTCGTTGCCACTTTGAAAGGGGAGAGGTTTATATCGTAGCTGAACCCTGCTGCCCAATTCCGATACTGAATTTCAGTGGTGGGTATCAGGGCGTCACCAACACGGTAAGAGATTCCTAGCTGTACTTGTAGTTCCTTGCCCACATCCTTGTTAAGGTGGTAACGGATGGCGGTGTTCAAAACTGCCTCCCGATAGGCTGTTTGCTTGGAGAAAAGGACATTTGCCCGGAAATCCATTTTGGGTTGAAGTTCAAAACTGGTTAAGAGATAGCCATTGAATTTGCGGGGCAACAACACGGTAGGCTCCCCAAAAAAACTGGTATTTGGTTCGTTGATGTGGAAAAGGCTGCCACCTATATCGATGCTGGTACGGGTTCCATTTGCTGCCCAGCGGAGATTCAGACCCGTTGCAAAGCTCCCAATAAACTTGCTCGTTTGGTTGAATGCCTCGGTATGCGTGCTGTTGGGGTCAAAAACGTCCCCATTCCATTGTTCCTCGTAGGTGAGTTTGTCCGGGCTTAAAGACCGTTGGCTGATGGCCATCTGGATGCCTACGGAAGTAGAAATTTCATCGCTCACTGGTCTTGAATAGGCAAGGCTAACACCAAGTTTCGACATGCCCAGGTTGGCGTTTCCTGCCACATCGTTGTTGAACATCAGCCCATAGCCAAGCTGGCTATTTTCTCCTAAAATATGGTGCTGCAGCTTGGAATCAAATGCGGCGGATACTGTTCGGTAATCAACCGGTACAGATTGCCACTGGCTGCGATGATTGGCTGTAAAGCGAATGTGCCCTTCAAAAATGCCTGCCAATGCGGGGTTCAGTAGGTTTGGAGCATTGTAGAACTGTGAAAAATGGATGTCTTGCGAAAGGGCAAGCAAGGAACTGCCCACCATTGAAGGTAGAAGCATTGCTTTTATACATTTTTGAAAGTTTGTTTTCATGCACCTATTTGAGAGGCAGATGTAAGTAGAGCGAAAAAATTCAATTTTCGCTCTACTTCGACACCCTCCTCGGAGTTACAAATAAATCGGATCAGATCGAATACCAACTCCTTGTAAACCAATGTTTTGTCAATTCATTTCCGAAAAATCGGCACTGGCTATTCATCATTTATTATTCTTCATTCACTTTCGATTTCTTAAAACAGCAATTTACGCAGAAATTGCACCCAAGTTAGGTTCCATGCACGGCATCAAAAAGCCTTGATGAAGAATATGTCAAAAACCAATCAAATTTCAAGTTTAGAGAACCTGCCACTTAGAGTCGGCATAACAGGAGGAATCGGGAGCGGGAAAACCACTGCCTGCAAGTTGTTCGAGCAGTTGGGGATTCCGGTTTATTATGCCGATGAACGGGCCAAGACTTTGATGGTGAATGACAAAGGCATGGTCAAGAAAATAAAACTGTTGTTTGGCGACGAGGCCTATTTGCCTGATGGAAATTTGAACAGAAAGCACATCGCTGGATTGGTGTTCCAACATACCGACCTACTAGAAAAACTGAACGGAATCGTTCACCCAGCCGTTCTGAAGGACGGCGAAAAATGGCACCGACAGCAAAAGGGGGTGCCCTACACCATCAAAGAGTCGGCCATCTTGTTTGAAATCGGCAGCCAAGGTTTCTATGATAAAATCGTGATGATCTATGCCCCAAAAGTCATCAGACTGGAAAGGGCCATGCTGCGTGATGGGCTTTCAAAGGAAGCTGTGGAGGCAAGGATGGCCAAACAAATGGACGATGAAAAAAAGAAACTGATTGCTGACTTTGTGCTGGTCAATGACGGCAAGAAAGGTTTGGAGCAGCAAGTGCTAGCCTTACATGAGCAGTTGTTGGGCATGTATGGTTTTGAATAGGAGAATTAAAAATTACTCCCAAAAACTACCCCATTTGCGGGAGATGAAAAAACTTTTCTTTTCACCTCCCGCCCCTCCAATCAGTTGCCAATTCTCCTTTCTATTCTGATATTCCAACCATAAAAATTGTCGAAGCAGCAAGATTTCTTATAAAACAAATTAGTTTTTTTCTTAAATGGTACAGTTTTTGACCAAGGCATAGTTGTTGCCACTTTATTCAGGCAGCCAAGACACAAACGACGCACCGGCTCTTACATTTCCTATTTATTTCCTGCCGGGGACAAGCACACAAGATTGAATTGCCCCCTCCTGTTTTCCGTCCTTAACTATTTGTTGATTGGATGAAATGCCCGATATGTTTGGCGTTGGAAATCTCATGTGCTTACGTTGCTCATGGTAACTGCTTTTATGAGCTGCTTTTGTGCGATTACGTAGGCTGATTTCCAAGTTGCCGCTCAAAGTGCCTTTCATTTTACTATGTATTGAAAAAGACGACTATGCGAGTGCTTCACAACCATCATTGGTGTGGGATTTTACCCAACACCTTCTTCTCGCTGCTTTTCACCAAGCGATTGCAACCTTTGATTATCAAGGCCTTGGCTATTTCAGCCTTGCTTTTGCCCGCCGTTTTTGCGGTAGCAACAAATCCAACCGATACAGCTTGTGACAACCTGACATCGGGCGGCACGATTGCTGGGAACGAATTTGGATGCCCCAGTCCAACTTGGGATCCGTCCGTCATCACCAACGTCACCTTACCTTCTGGTGGGTCTGGTACGATAGAGTACGTCTGGATGTTCACAACCGGTGACCCAAATATCCCCGTTTCGCAATGGTCACCGATACCTGGCTCCACCGGCCCAAGCTACGACCCAGGGCCTATTACAGTCACCACCTATTACCGTCGTTGCTCAAGGCGTTCTGGCTGCTCCGAGTGGATAGGAGAAACGAACATCGTCGTCAAAGAAGCAATTTGTTGCGACAATGTTACTTCTGGTGGCACCATCGCTGCCAACCAATCTGCTTGCCTTGCCCCGTTCGACCCCGCCTTATTGACCAATGTTACCCTCCCAACGGGCGGTACGCTGGCACTTGAATACCAATGGGTAATGAGCACATCGGGCACCGCCTACACACCGACCAATACGGATTGGACACAGATTGCTGGGGCAAATGCCGAATCCTACAACCCCGGCCCACTTTTGCAAACGGCTTACTTCCTTCGGTTATCTCGCAGGCACGGCTGTTTGGATTATGCTGGTGTTTCAAACATGATTACCATCTCTATTACAACCAATTTTGAGGCAAGCGTAACGCCTGATGCGGCCACCTGTTTTGGTGGTTCCGATGGCTCCATTGATTTGACGGCGACGGGTGGCACTATCCCCTACACCTATGCTTGGTCGGGGAACGCTGGCACTGATCAAGACCCTGCAAACCTAGCTGCTGGTTCCTATACTGTTACTGTTACGGATGCCAATGGTTGTACGACCACTGCTTCAACCCTTGTGTTGAATGGTGCCCAGGTATTAGTTGCGGTAAACTCCACCGACGAGTCTTGTAATGGAGCAGACAACGGTACTGCTTTTGTCACGAATACCAATGGAGGAACATCACCATATAGCTATCGTTGGAATACGATACCTATTCAGACTTTGCCATTTGCCACAAATCTTTCTCCCGGATCCTATACGGTAACTGCCACCGATTTAAATGGATGCACAGCTACTGCTGCTGCAACAGTTAATGCAGGGCCTGCTATTGGGGTTACCCTTGCTGCCACCGATGTTATTTGTTTTGGCCAAAATACAGGAGCTGCAAGTGTGTTCAGCACAACGAATGGTGGAGGCAACCTGACTTATCTCTGGAGCCCCGGCGGTGCAACCACTTCCACCATTAGCAATCTGTTGGCAGGCACCTATACCGTAACGGTCAGCAACAGCCAAGGTTGTTCTGGCACCGCCAGTGCCCTTGTCGCCGATGGCCCTCAGATTTTCACGAACCCAACCGTCACGGACGCTACCTGCAACTATACTTGGGATGGCTCGATTGCCTTGGCAGTTAGTGGCGGGGTTTCTCCTTTCAATTATCAATGGAACGACCCAGCCGCCCAAACCACAGCAGTGGCAAGCAATCTGGCTGCCGGCACCTATAGCGTTACAATCACCGATGCCAATGGTTGCACCGCAACAACCACACAAACAGTAGAAGCGCCAATGCCTGCCGATGTGGCCATTGCTGGTACCAACATCAGCTGTTTCAATGGCAACAATGGGACGGCGACCATAACGATAACCAATGGCAGTCCTGCGAGCTATAATTATTTCTGGAGCAATGGCGCTACTACGGCCACGGCTACTGGATTTCCGGCAGGTACACATGGCGTTACCATCACAGATAACAATGGTTGCTTGGTCACGGAGTCCATTGTATTAACCCAGCCGACACAACTTCAAATCACCCTGGCAACCGATGCTGCCACTTGTGGCAACGGCAACGACGGCAGCGTTACCACCACTGTTTCAGGCGGGGTGCCATTCGGCAATGGGGGGTATAACTATGCTTGGAGCGGAGGCGGTACGCCCAACGGGGCTGTACTGCAAAACGGTGCGCCCGGAAATTATACGGTGACAGTAACAGATGCCAATGGCTGTACCATTTTGGGTGCGGCAACCATTGGAGCACCGCCCGTCCTTGTTGCAAACCTTACCGCTACAAATGTGACCTGCAACGGATTGGCCAACGGCCAACTGATTGTAGTAGCCAGCGGTGGCGTGGGCAGCTACACCTATCTTTGGAACAATGCAAGTGCCTCCACGGGTACTTCCATCAATAACCTCGCACCGGGGAATTACAACATAGTAATAACGGATGACGTTGGTTGCACGGCAACTGCTGCGGCAACAATTACCGAGCCAGCCGTACTGACGGTTTCCGCTTCCAAATTTGATGTCGTTTGTCCATCTGACACGGATGGATCAGCGATTGCCTTGCCAACAGGTGGGACCGCACCATACAGCTATCTTTGGTCAAATGCAAGTACAACGGCCAATATTTCAAACCTCGGAGTTGGCTCCTATTCAGTCACGGTGACCGATGCCAATGGCTGTACGGCTTCCACTTTTGTTCAAATCATTTCAACAACAACACTTGCGCTCTCTACCTCGAAAATAGATGCAAAATGCTTTGCCAGCAACGATGGCAGTGCCACGGCCATTATCACTGGTGGCAGCACACCTTTTAATATTGTTTGGAACAATGGCGCAACGACCGCTGTGAACAGCAACTTAGTCGCTGGCAATTATGCGGTGACGGTTACCGACGCTGATGGCTGTGTGGTATCAGCTTCAACGACTGTTACAGCCCCATCACTTTTAACTTCGCCCATATCGCTTGTTGCTCCAATCACCACCTACGGAGGAAGCAATGGCTCCATTAAAGTTACGCCAGCTGGTGGCGTGACGCCTTACAGCGTACTTTGGTCAAATGCAAGCGCTGCTACTACGCTAGCTAATTTGTCTGCTGGAGCCTATACCGTTACCACAACGGATGCAAATGGTTGCACGGCTACCGCTGCCTTCAACCTTCAAAATCCCGCTAAGCTGGGTGATTTCGTATGGCATGACCTCAACCAAAACGGTGTTCAGGATGGCAACGAACCGGGATTGGACAGTGTGAAGGTTCACTTAATAGGAGCTACTTTTACAGGCACCCAAGTCCATTTGGTGACCTATTCCAATGCAAACGGCCTCTATGTTTTCGACGGCCTTGGCGGTGGTGTTTATCAAATCAAGTGCGATTTGCCGAGCATTCACCTCTTTTCGCCTGCAAACGTTGGCAACGACAACACAGACAGCGACATCAACCCTGCCGATAGCCTTACGGCTTTGTTCAACCTCCCAAATGGCACCTTCCAGAGCAACTGGGATATTGGCTTAATTGAGCTAGACGAGAAAATCAATATCGGCGATTTTGTTTGGTACGATACCGACCGTGACGGCATACAAGACTTGCAAGAGCAGGGCTTAGCCAATTTCACGGTGCGCCTTTACAGCATGCCAGGCAATACGCTCGTTTCGACCAAAGTGACCAATTCATTTGGTAAATACCTGTTTACGGACGTTTTACCCGGACAGTATCAGGTTGAGTTTGCGCTTGGCAACTTGTCCAACGGGCAATTGTATGCGCCACAAGACCAAGGAACCAACGACGCCCTCGACAGCGACCCCAACCCAAACACTGGCCGTACTACGACCATCACGGTTTATCCCTACACCGCCGACAACCTGACAATTGACGCCGGGGTTTATAAAGAATGCGACAACGTAACGGATGGCGGCCTCATCGGATACAACGAATCGCTTTGTGGCGTAGGTGCCGACCCTGCTGAAATCGTAAGCCTCGAACTACCTTCTGGCGGTTTTGGCACCTTGCAATACCTGTGGCTGAAGAGCACGACCCCGGTTTACAATGGCCCCGGTGACCCGAACTGGTCCCAAATCGCCAACTCGAACAGCCCCAACTACAACCCAGGGCCAATCAGCCAGACAACCTACTATATCCGTTGTTCACGTCGTGCAGGCTGCCCTGATTATCCGGGAGAGACGAACATCGTTTCAAAGACCATTACGCCGAACCCATTGGCCCAAATCATTGATGCGCCTATCACCATCTGCAATAACGTGGGCGACCGATTTGAAGCAGCAATTGCTGGTGGCGGTGCCACATATGCTTGGGATTTTGGGGCTGACGCAAGCATCCCAACTGCCCAGACGAGGGTGGTTAACGCTGTTTCATGGTCAAGCCCTGGCGTGAAAACGGTTTCCCTGACCGTTACCCGTTTTGGTTGCTCCGTGACCATTACCACCGCCGTACAAGTCAACCTCTGCGGCTCTCCGTTGATTGTCATTTTCGATGACGTGTTTGCTGAAATGGATGGTGAATACGCCGATATTCGCTGGAAAGTAACAGGAGGCGAGCCTACTAAGGACATGTTCTTCGTCCAACGCTCGGAAAACGGACTTGATTTTGAAAACATCGCTGCAATAACCGGCACTGCCGCCGATGCGGATGGCTATTACCACGCCAAGGACGAAAACCTGCGCTTGGGCGACAATATCTACAGAATAGTTTGCCGCAGGAATGAGGGTAATTCCGAGGATGCGGTTTCACAAACAGCCAGCATTTTCTACAAACCAGCAGGTGTTCACGAAGTACAGGTTTACCCGAACCCGACGAACGGAGCTGTTACTGTTGAGTTTGTCAAACAATCGCCAAAGCTCACAATGGTAGAAGTAAGGAATGCTTACGGCAAGTTAGTGATGGTCAAGGAAATTGAACCAAAAACGGAGCGGACGGAATTGGATTTGAGCCGCCAACCGCTTGGTATTTATATGATTCGTATCAACTCCGAAAACGTGCAAGACAGAATGGTCAAAGTGGTGAAAGCGGAGTGATCATTGATGGGTGGCTTCAATGTTACATTGCAGCAGTAGTTATCGCAGGCCTTGTAACCCTGAAACCCTGAAACCATAACCCCCATTTCCAATAATCTCCATAGTTTTTTCAATACATAGTTATTAAAAATTGGCGGGCCGCTGGCAACAGCGGCCCTCTTTTAGTGATTATTTTGTTTTGGAAAAAATAGGGATTAACTTTGCATCGTAAAATTCTCCCCCTGTTGACAAATTATTGACCAAACGGTGTGTGAGGCTGTCCCCTTCCCAACTTCCCACCAGCGCATCCATTAAAACTTAAGACCTTGAAAAAAAGAGTTCTCATTACCGGCGCCGCCGGTTTCATTGGCTCGCACCTCTGCGACCGAATGTTGGCCGAAGGCTACCACGTCATTGGCATGGACAACCTGCTCACGGGCAGCTTGGATAATATCGAACACCTATTCCCACGGGATGACTTCGAGTTTTACCACCACGACATCACGAAGTTCGTGCATGTGCCAGGTGAGATTCACTATATCCTTCATTTCGCCAGCCCGGCCAGCCCGATTGACTACCTACAGATGCCCATCCAGACGCTGAAAGTCGGCGCACTTGGTACCCACAATATGCTCGGCGTGGCAAAGGCAAAGGGTGCTCGCATCCTTGTTGCATCCACTTCGGAGGTCTATGGCGACCCACTCATCCACCCGCAAGTGGAAGAATATTGGGGCAACGTGAACCCCGTCGGCCCACGTGGGGTATATGATGAGGCGAAGCGATTTTTGGAGGCCATCACGATGGGCTACCATACTTTTCACAAGGTGGAAACCCGCATTATCCGAATCTTCAACACTTATGGCCCACGCATGAGGGTTAATGACGGTAGGGTGCTTCCTGCGTTTTTCTCTCAGGCCATCCGTGGCGAGGGTTTGACCGTGTTTGGAGACGGCTCTCAGACCCGCAGCTTCTGCTATGTGGATGACCTCGTGGACGGTATCTACAAGCTGCTCTTGAGTGACTACGACAAGCCGATGAACATTGGCAACCCGCAGGAAATCACGGTGATGCAGTTCGCCCATGAGATTTTGGATTTGGTGAAAAATCCAAAGGCACATATCATCTATAACCCACTGCCGACCGACGACCCCAAACAACGCAAACCGGACATCACGAAGGCCACCAATATTCTCGGTTGGGCGCCCAAGTTCGACCGTGAGGAAGGGCTGAGGCTGACGTATGAGTATTTCAAAAAAGCGGTTAAGGTTTGATTATTTTTGATTCTTTGATTTTCATAGGTGGTTTTTGATATAAGATATAAGAAATAAGATTTCAGATTTGAGATTGGGGAGGCCCTGCTAAATCTAAAATCTTATATCTTATATCTTATATCTGAAATCAAATAATCATAAAAATGAAAAAGGTACTAATCACTGGCGGTGCAGGCTTCATTGGCTCACATGTCGTCCGGCTTTTTGTCAATAAATACCCTGATTATCAGATAGTTAACTTGGATAAGTTGACCTATGCGGGCAATTTGGAAAATCTCAAGGATATAGAGCAAAAGCCGAACTATAGCTTTATAAAAGGGGATATTACCGATGCCGCATTTATCATGGAATTGTTCAAAGAACATGATTTTAATGGCGTAATCCACTTGGCAGCCGAGTCGCATGTTGACCGCTCCATCACCAATCCGCTGGAGTTCATCGAGACGAATGTCATTGGTACGTTCAATCTATTGAATGCTGCCAAAACGGCTTGGAAGGACAATATGGAAGGCCGGTTGTTTTACCACGTCTCCACGGACGAGGTCTATGGCTCATTGGGCGAGGAGGGCTTCTTCGTAGAAACGACGCCCTACGATCCCCGCTCGCCATACTCGGCATCCAAGGCTAGCAGCGACCATTTCGTGCGAGCATTTTACCATACCTACCACCTGCCAGTGGTGCTGTCCAATTGCTCCAACAACTACGGGCCGAACCACTTCCCGGAGAAGCTCATCCCGTTGGTCATCAACAATATCAAACACAGCAAGCCACTGCCTATCTACGGCGACGGTAAATACACCCGTGACTGGCTTTGGGTGAAAGACCATGCCGATGCCATTGACACCATCTTCCACAAGGGCCAAATCGGCGAGACCTACAATATCGGTGGGAACAACGAGCGCAAGAACATCGAACTCGTGACCACCCTCTGCGACATCATGGACGAACTATTGGGCCGTGCGCCCGGCACCAGCCGTGGCCTTATCACCTACGTGAAGGACCGCCCCGGCCACGACCGCCGTTATGCCATTGACTCCACCAAACTGCAAACCGAACTCGGCTGGCAGCCTACCATCCAACCCGAAGAGGGCCTGCGCTTGACGGCGCAATGGTACTTGGATAACGAGGAGTGGCTGGAGCATGTGACTTCGGGGGCGTACCAGCAGTATTATGAGGGGCAGTATGCCTAAGAAATAACTTCGGTGGTTCAAAGCTCGAAGATTTAGTGCTTTTACCACCTAAATTTAATTGATGCGAACAAGGTTTAGTTGATTTAAAATTGCAATTTTTTCAGCTAAGCCATGGCTTTCCGCTATTGTCACGTTCACCAACCAGAAACCCTTTCCTTTGCCGAATACGCCCGACCAGCGCCAAGTCCATTCGTCGAGGGCGGTGCTATTGCCATCAGTGTACCACCAAGCAGTATAGAGTTTGTCGGTGCCGTTTTCAAGTATGGCGGTATAGGCTTCGATACCCGCTATTTTCTCCTTTTTGATGTGCTTAAACTCATAGCCACTGCCCTGCCAGCAGATGCGGGGGTCGTGGCTGGCATTGAGCCAATTCACAGGCGGTTTCATGTAAATGAGAAGACTGTCGTTCTCAAATTTGAGCACACCATCCTTTTGCAACGTACGCTGAAAGCCAGCGATTTGCAGTTGCGGTGCGAAGTCGCTTATGGTTGCGGCCTGTTGTTTGAACAGCAACGCAGCCAGCAACAAAAGCGGCAAGATGAGGGCGTGCGGAAGCCATTTTTTCCAAACGGGGAGCAGCGGGATTTGGGCAAACTGAGGTCGGTGAAACGTTTTTGCGAAACGCCATTTCAACAAGAAGAACAACGGCACGAGCACATACGTGCCGATGGCAAAGAGTCCCCAACCATCGTGCATGGGGTCGGTGGCGGACACTTTGAAGATGACCAAGGCCAGCATCCGCATGAAGTTGGCGGCGATGGCCAAGCAAAGCGCCAAGCCCTGCCATAAGCCGACTTCCAGGAAAGCAAGGTAGCGGCCATTTCGCCGCTCGAAATAGGCCAATAGCAGCAGGGTCAGCAGCAGGGCTGAACTGAGGGAATGGAGTCCCATGCAGGCCGTGTCCACATGGAAGTCCACGCCATCAAGGACGATGACATTGCCACTGGCTTTCGCATCGAGGCCGATCCACGTCAAGGACTTGGCTGCCAACTCGCTCATTTTCAGGCGAATAGGAAAGCTCCACACGTCCGATATGTACCGAAAAACGGGAGAGATGACCACCATTAGATACGCGGGCAGGTAGTTCATCCGGCCCCAAAAGCCCTCTGCAGCTGCCATTGCGGCGAATCCGCAGGCGAACCAGAAAAGCATCTGGCTTGGATAAATGACGGACAGGGCTGCCAGTATCAGCCCCGCCCAAGCATAACGGAATTGCCCGGCCTCCGAGACCCGCCAAGCCATGAAGGGCAAGGCCGCCAAGCCCGTCAGCGCCAGTAGGCTCTTGGGTAGGTAGCTCCACTTGAAACAGACCAACAGGCCAGCGTAGGAGGCCACCAAGATGGCGAACTGTATTTTTTCTTTGTGCTTCAATGGATGCGGTTGTAGGCTGCCCGTTGCTTGCTTCGCTGGTACAGCACCCAGGTCATTGCAAGGCATAGGAATGCCAGCAGCCACTCGTGCGGCTCAGGCACTGCCCCGGAGTTGGAGATGGAGGCGTTTTTGAGGCTGTTCCCATCGGGCGCTTTGATGTCGAAGCGGTCGTAGTCGGCCTGGGTTTCGAGGGTAATTAGGCTGCTGAACGGCGTGACTACCCAAGCCTCCTGGGCTGCCGCAAGCATATTTTCCTCTGCGCCTTTTGCATCGAAGTAATTTTTACCGAGTGACTTCATCAGGTCGTTGTAGGCGAACAGGCGCATGAGGTGGTCAGGAGCCTTGCTGCCAACCTCGGAATTGGGGACTTGCTTGATTTTGATGCCTGCTTGCTGCACCACAATCGTTTCCCCATCCTCTTGGTTGGCAGGAAATTGCTGTTTTTCGATGAGTTCCAGGGCTTCGTCGGTGGACACTGCCACCAACTGCACCGCCCTCGCTGCTGCCAAAGAGGTGAACCAAAGGCTCGATTTTTGGCCAAGGCTCAGCAGTTTTATGGGCTTGCCTTGATTTTTGTAAAAAGCGGCAAACTGCTCGAAATAGTCGCTGCCCTGCAAGTCGCCGGGGGAGGGAGTGCTGCCCCCGGCCTTGGTTATCACCACCGATTGGTCGGGCTGCTCGACCTTGTGCAGGGGGAAGACGCTGAAGTTCAGCTTGTTCATTTGATCAAATACTTGGTGTTTGTTAACTTCAGTTATTGTATAACATCCATCTGGGCAAACAAAAACATTGGTTTTGGATTCCTTCAGCTTATAGTAAATCTCGTTGAATTCCCGCTTGCTCCAACTATTATTCAAGTCGAGGTAAGCTCGTTTGTAGCTGAATGGCTCGCTTACCTCCGGCAATGGCCGCACTTGGAAGGTCTTGCCGTTGAAGGAAAAGGGCTGCTCCGAGAGAGGAGGGGCAGCGAGTTCCAAGGTCCAAGCGGGTTGGTATTGGCCTTTGTGTTCCTTGTAGTTGCCCGTTTCCTCAAAATTCAAATTGGAGGCCGTCGGCATGATGTCCCCGACAAGGCGAACAGTCTCGGCGGCTGCGTCCGCTTCGGGGCCATCGAAACGGATGTTTTCATAGTGCAATTTGCCATCCTCGTGGCGCAGTGGGGCAGTTATGCCAATCTTGAACTGGCGGATTGAGTCAGGCGAACAAGGGAAAATGCGGGCCGTCACCCGATTGCCTTCCTTCCAGGTCACCAAGAGCGGGTCACGTCGCTCCTTACCAACAATAGTTTCGTATGCTTCTTCGGCTTTGGCCTTTGTGGTCAAAATCGCCTTTTGTTCCTTGCCAAAAATCCAGAGTGAGGCAGAGGTCACCACACCGCCTTCGGGCAGGTAAAAGGAGTAAAGTGCTTCCTGTGTTTGCGGCCATCCCCCCAAATGCTTGATGGTCAAGGTTTTCTCTGTGTAGGAAAGCCTGTGCTCCGGGAAGAACTCCACATTGGTCACCACGTCGTTGGTTCGAAGGTCGTCGCCCGACCATAGCCTTGGCTCGGTGGCATGTCGGGCTTCGAAAAGGATTTCCTTAAGGGTATTGGCCTGCTGAGCGCCCATCCCAGCATGGGGGCTTAGCGTCCGGGCGATTCCCACGATGGGGTCGTGACGAAAGGTGCCATCAGCCTTATTGATGCCGGAAGGGAAGATAAAGTCAGCGCCAAACTGGTTCCTACCACCTTCGTCAGCAAGGATTTGCTTGGTCATCCAGTCCTGTTGGATGCGCTGGCCGACCCGCACCCAATTGGGCAGTTCTTTTTTGTCGAGCGGTGCGATTTCCTCATGATAGACCTTGGAAACCTCGTTACCCAGCATGCTCCATCGGACTGTAAAGCTGATGATGAAAATCAAGGGGAGGCCAATACCTGCCAACATACTTGCAAAATAAACTGGGTAGGCGGTCAACATTTTGCGGAGCAAAAGCCCCAATGCCAATGCCCACCAAATCGGCACAAGCAGGTGCAGGGATATCCCAAAGAACCAGCCCATCAGGACACCAAATACTTGGCTGTACCAAAGGTAAATGACCCCATACATGGCATGCAAGGTGCCGGCTCCCATCATCGCTACGGAGAGGTGAGTGAGCCAGTTTGGCTTATAGTCCTTGCGGAGTGCGACCTGCACCACGGCCAAGTTCAGCAGCACCAAGAACCACGAAAGCCAGTCTGCAGAAGGCTGAAAGACCTGTATTTGCCGGTTGAGGGCATAAGCACTGACATTGCCGAGCACCAGGAGCATTAGGTTGTTGCGCAGGTTGTAGAACTTGAACAGTTTTCCTGTCACTTCTTTGTTGTCTGCCACGACCGTAATGAACATGAAAACAAAGCCGATATAGGTGAAAAGGAACTGGGCGGTGAAAATTTCACTGCCTCTCCAACGGTCGTTGCTGGGTTCAAAGAGGAAAAAAAGGCTGAAAGCCAGTGCAAAAAAAATTCCGGTGGTGAAAATCGGGTGCTCTTTTAGCGTTGCGGAAAGCGATTTCATGTTAGGTGGTTTTTATTGATGAACTGGAACCAATTAGCAGGGCGTGTGGGGAGTGAAAAATGAAATTTTTTCTCTCCCCCACATTTTGTGACGTTTTCAGGGAAAATTTTCAATTTTTTCCCTAATACTTTCCCTGCTAAGTAGATGAGATGAAAAAAAGGCCTACCGATGAAGGTAAGGTTGAGACAATTCAGCAATCAGGCAAAAGCTAAGGGACGAGTCATCAATAAAGTGTACAAGATTGGGTGAGCTATTTTTTCTTGTAAAGCACTTAAAAAATCAGTGCATAGCAGCGCTACGGACTTATTTTTTAAGCGGTTTAGAAGGAAAAAGAGCCGGCCAAACTGTACATTTTATTGGTGTCTTGTCCCTAAACAGTGGGGGCACAGCGAGCGGTATTTGCGGGCCGTGTTTTAATTGTAGGACAAAGATTGAAAAAGTACTTTGAATTTCAAAGTGAATGGGCAAAAAAATTTTTACCCCACCAATCCCTCGCTTAAAGCGTATCGCACCAACTCCGACACTGTGCCGAGTTTTAGTTTTTTCATGATGTTCTTTCGGTGGGTATAAACGGTATGAGTGCTCAGGTTGAGTTTTCCGCCGATTTCCTTTGCGATGAGGCCATTGGCCACTAAGCGCACGATGTCCAACTCACGGGGCGAGAGCGGGGTGGGGGAGCAGTCGGCCTCCTTGGGGAAGGATTTTTCAAGGAGGTGGTTCAGAACGTTGGTACAGTAGAATTTCTCGTTTCGGGCAGTTGCTTCCACAGCATCCACGATTTCCTTTTCGCCGCAATGTTTGGAAAGAAAACTGTTCACGCCACTTTCAAGTACATGGTAGATGCTCTTTTTATCCTCATCGCTACTGATGATAAGCAGGCGAGCATTGGGCGATGCTTGGCGTACTTTCTCGACGGTTTCCGAGGAGAACTTGCCGGGTTGGGCATAATCCATCACTACGATGTCGGCTTGGGTTGATTTCAGCTTATGCAGAAGTTGAGTCTCAGAACTGGCTTCGCCCACCAGTTCACAGGTTGGGATTTCAGCTAGGATATGGCGCAGCCCAACCCTAGTGAGGTAGTGGGCATCGGCAATAATGACGGCTGATTTTTGCATGGTTGGCCAGAAATATTGCGCAAAACTAAGGCGCTCACACAAATTTTTTAAGTTTATTTAGATTTAATTAAAATTAAATCTACTCCTTACCCTTGTAGGGCCTGGCAATTGAAATCACCAACCCCCAAACTGCTGGACATTTAGGGAAAAGCAGGTTTACTAAATCTCTCAAAGCTAAATGAACGTTGGCTTTCCATTCCAGCGCTGAGAAAATGCCCCATTGTTTGCCCAGCCACCTTACTTGATTTCCAGGATATACCTCAAGGTTGGAAAAAAGGGAATTAGCCTCACTTCGATGGCTTTCTGCCAGATATCATCTTCATTTGCAAAGAGGCCCCGCAACGGTTTGTAATAGGTTGGGTTTCTCCTTAAATAGGCGTTGTATGCGCCCAATTTGAGCGAATGCTTGACGTTTCGGATATAGAATTGGTAGGTGATGTTGAAGTCAAGCCTGTTGTAAAACCTAATCCTAAAACTGTTCAGGTCGGTTATAACCGGGAATGGCTCGACAATGATGGAGTCAGGAAAGCCCGTCGGCGATTGTTCAATATCATACTGCAACGAAGGGAAGGTGAAAGCGGAGCCGGATGCAATGACAAAACCAAGCGAAAAATCCCAATTTTGGCTGATTTTGTACAAGAACTGAATATTGGCATTGTGCCGCCGGTCTAACCAGATAGGGAAGCGTTTACCGTTGTTCACGGTGTTCCCCTCTTTGTTGAAAAGCCTATCGGAGCGACCATAGGTATAGGATAGCCACCCACCCACTTTGCCCCTCTCCACTTTGGCAAGCAATTCCAAACCATAGGCAGTCCCGTTTCCAAGGGCAATTTCATCTTGCCAGTTGCTAGCGCTTACATCCTCCAAAGTGTTGCCCTGAAAATAAACCAGGTTGTCGAAGCGGTTGAAGTACATTTCGAAGTCAAGGGCAAGCCATTTCTTGGGTTTCAGGTTGGTGCCCAATGAAAAATGCCAGACCGTTTGCGGGGGGGCTTTTTCCGTGGCGCTTACCCAAAAGTCCTTGGGCAATCCAATTCCCGTTGGGCTGAGCAGGTGAAGGAATTGAGCGTTGCGGGTGACGGCCATGCTATAGGAAACAGGCTCCCCATCGAACAAGGAGAACAGCAACCTGGGTTGCAGCTTGTAAATGGTCTTGTCACCCACCAACAGCCCCGATGCCCGCAATCCGATATTGGCCGTTAAGGATTTGCCGATTTTCATCTCGTCCTGCAAATAAATATCCATTTCGCTTGAGCGCAACGGCGATTTCAAATAGGTGCCGATGGTATCCCTGATTTCTTCGTTAAAAAGGGTTTTCCTGTCAAAATTGATGATGGCGGGCTGGAAGCTGTGCTTTAGGAAGCTCGTTCCAAACCGGATGCGGTGGTTGCGGGAAGCAAAATAATCAAAATCAGTCTTGATGCCCAGGTCGGTGATGCTTGAGAAGTATTTTTGGAAAAAGACGGAGCGTTCCGTAGTCTCCACTGAATCCTTCAAAATGAGGTCGTATAGGTCGTCGGCGTCGTACTGGTAGCGGCTGTAGATGGCAGTGATGTTGGCAAAAACCTTGTCCGACACCAAGTGGTTCCAGCGCAAGGAAGCGGCCTGGTTACCCCAACGGACCAGTTTTTCTTCCAATAGCTCTGAGGAGACATTGAATTCATGAGTGAAGAATCGCCGCTTGTTGTCGAAAAATTTGTCGTTGCCTCTATACAAGCTCAAAAACACCCTATCTTTTTGCGAAATCTTGTAGTTGATTTTCGCATTGAAATCTTGAAAAAAATAATCCAGTTCCCGTTTCACATTTTTGTCAGAATTGAGATAACTCACAATCTGTTCGCTGTACAGGTTGAACAAGGAACGCCTTCCGGATACGAACCAAGACCCGTTGCCTTTGTTGATGGGGCCTTCGAGGTTCAGTTGGATGGAACCAAGCCCGATTTCCAATTCGCCCTGTTTCTCGTTCATGTTGCCCTCCTTGGTTTGCACGTCCCAAATGGAAGAAATACGGCCACCATATTGTGCCGGAAAGCTGCTCTTCAAGATTTTTGCGCTGCGCACGGCAGCTGCATTGTAGATGGAGAAAATGCCAAGCCCGTGGGAGGCATTGTAAATAGGGACACCATCCAATAGGAACAAGTTCTGGTCCACATCGCCCCCTCTGACGGAAATCCCACCGAAGCCATCTCCACCAGTTTGGATGCCTGGCATGGTATGGCCAACCCGTAGCACATCCGTTTCACCGCCCAGTGAAGGCAGCCTTTTGGCATGTTCGAGGTTGAGTTCGAATTGCCCAATGCCAGTCTGCACAAGGGAAGAGTCGTTAAAATTGCTGACAATTACGGTTGCCAAAACCGATGGCATCAGCTTAACTTCGATTCTGCGACTTGAGGTAAGTTCAAAACTGAGGGTGTCATTGTTGTACCCAAGGCTGGAAACAATAAAGTTCAATGGCCCCTCCCTTGCCGTCAAGCTAAAATGACCATATTCGTTGGTATAAGTGCCAATGTTCCGCTTTGCATCGTACAAGGTACCATTGATAACGTGCTCGCCGGTTGCGGCATCGGTGAGGCTTCCGCTGATGGTATGGAATCGTTTGATGGGTACATTTACATTTTGTGGTTTTTTGATAATGACAATTTGCGACCCTACCACTTCAAACCCAAGATCAGTGCCTTCGAGCAGTTTAGGCAAGGCATCCCCAAGGCGTTCATTGGAGGCTTGCAGGTTGATGGTCTTGTTGGAGGGGATGATGCTGTTGTTGAAAGAAATCTTTGCGTCTTGGTCTATCAGGTTGTAAAGGGCTTCTTTGAGTGGCAGGCCCTGTGCAATCAGGCTGATGCGGTGGTCAAGGGGCGATTGCCCAAAGCAAGCAATGGAGCACACTAATAGGAATATAGGAATGAGGCAAGTTGATTTCATACCAATTTTGGCCAGAAAGTGGGTTGTTCAAGCGAACGAAAAACCGCTAAAAGTTGGTGTCAGCAATCGGGGCGTCCGTTTACTTAACAAAGACAGCTGTTGAACCTTAAAAGTTGGGGATTAAACAAAAATGGCTCAACAGAAGCAGTCCCGTTGAGCCATTTTTGAAGTTTCGAACAATTCTATTGACAACAAGTCCCGCTAACCGAGTAGCTACTATCCGAAGTTTTTTCGAAGCGCATATTGGGGCAAGAAAGCCTCAGTGCCTCAATTGCTTCATCTAATTCGTTTTCCTGTACTGTCAAAGTTTGGAGGCAATCCATTGGTTGGGTGGTGTTCAGGTCGAAATTTACGCCGTAAAGCCTTTCCATGCCATCTAAAACCATGGGGATTGGCTTTCCCTTAAAATTGAGGTGCCCCGAATGCCAAGCTACCGGAATGCCAGCATCATCCACTTCAAACTCAATTTTGGAAGCCTTCCGGTTGAATTTCATCAAATCGCCCTTTGAAAGTTGCTTGGCCTTGCCAGCTCCTGCTATTTCTACACTGACCGAGCCAGCAGTGACATAGACTTCAATGATATCTTCCTTTGGGTATGACTTTACGTTGAAGGAGGTGCCAAGCACGGTTATTTTGGCCTCTCCAGCTTCGATGATGAATGGTTTTGCTTCATCCCTCTTGATATCAAAAAACGCTTCTCCTTCCAGTTTGACCCTTCTTTCTTGCTGCGCAAACTCGGCGTTGAAGCTAAGTTCACTCGATTTGTTCAATTCTATTTGACTGCCATCAGGCAAGGTCTTTTCAATCGTGCCGTCAATGGGTGCAGTGATTGCTTGAAGGCCATCGCTGGGCGCCAATTGGCCTTTGAATAACAAAATACCGATGGCCAAAATTGCCAAGCCAGCGGCAATCCGCAGCAGGTAGTTCCGCTTTGGGCGAATGGGTACCACCTTGGCGCCTACCGATTCTTGGGCCATGCTTTGCCTGAAGGATTGAAGCCGTGCCTCTACATCCGGCTCATAACCTTGCTGGTAGTTTTCGCTGGCATCCCAAAGCCGTTGCAGCATTCCGTCAGAATTGCCACTTTGGGAACCTCTCCAATTTTGCCACCCATTTTTATCCTTAGAATCCATTTGAGTCGAAAGTTTTTGCCGCATTTCCGGGGCATTAATTTAACGGCTTGCCCTATTTCACCTAATTCGCTAGTGTTGACACAGATTTTTACTGTTGCCCCTATTTTGCGAAGCTAATTTCTGAACTTTTTTTGGTGCCAAATGCAAGCCATCCGACGAACCTGCTCAACCTTCGTTCAAGTATGGCGAAATTGCTTCTCTAAGCACCTTTAATGCCTTTGTCATTTGGTTTTCAACGGTCTTTATGGAGATGCCGAGTTCTTCGGCAATTTGTTGGTTTCCCATTTCCTCAAACCGGCTCAGCGTGAAAACAAGCCTGCACCGCTCTGGCAACTCGTCAATGGCGGCATGGATGGTTTTCTCCAAGTCCTGACCTTCCAATCCACTCACGATATCTTCCGATTTATTGGGTAAGGTGATCAACTTGTCTTCGTCGTCCCACCTGATTTTTCGGTCTCGGATATAATTCAAGGTTTTGTTTACAGCTGACCTTCTGAGATATGCTTTCAGGGAAGTGTTTACATGTAGGTCAGCCCGCCGCCGCCAAACCTCCATCAACACTTCTTGGGCAAGGTCTTCGGAAGTGTGACCGTCCTTCAGCACCCTTACAATGGTCAGGCACAAGAAGGCAAAATACTTCTTGAACATCAGTTCCATTGCTTCGCCATCACGGGTCGGAAGCAACTTCAATATATAATCGTCAGGGTGTTCGTTTTCGTAGGTCACTTGGCGTTTGAAAGCATTGCACTGCTGGTAAACATCGTTTTATACAAACTGCCTATCGTCATTGCAAGTCAGCATTTGATTCATTTCAAAATGGTTAGGGCGAAAATCAAGCTGCCAAAGTAGAAGTTTTAGGCAAAAAAATGATGAAGTTCTTAATTTTAGGCTAAACTGTCTGCCAAAGCGATATTTTAGCTAATTTTGGCGTCAGATTTTCATAGTCAATTGATTGGCTATCCATGACAATAACGACCAACCACAAGTACGTTTCAAAAATGAGCTTCATTTATTTGAAACATTTCAAAATACATTTTTTTGGTTAGAAACTCGAAGCCTGTCCTGAGCAATCAGGATAGGTCTTCGGGCTTTAAAATTCAATTTTCCATGCGAAAGATTTTCATCCCATTGACACTCGTATTTTTGTTCGTCCTCCCGGCAGTACTATCGGCCCAAGACCAACTTACCGAAAAGGGCGGTTATGTCGTAAATGCCACTGAGGAGCATTCCTATCTGTTCGTTCTATCCAGCCGCGCAGCCGATTTGCAGGAACTCCGCACCGGCATCACAAAGTACATTTGGAAATACCACCCCAACGAGAAATTGAAAATTACCCAAATTGCCGTGGATGGCGACCTGAAGGACGTGCCGCTCATCCATGTCACGGGTTTCTCCAACAAGGGCCAGGCTATGGCATTTCACAACGGCATCAAGACCAACCGCCCCGATTTCATGCAGATGGGCATGACGAAGGAAAACTTTCCGCTCTCCAAGACCAACTACGAAACCGTAATTCGTACGAAATCGCTGAACGGCTATAAAGCGTTTTTTACGCAGAATTATCAATAAGAAGACCAAGGCATTCCAAAGCAGTTAGCCTTGGAATGCCTTCGCATTTTGCATTCGCAAGCCCACTGCCAGCCTTCAATATTCGTAACAATTATGGAGGGTGTGGGAGGGAAATTGAAAAATTCCCTTCTAAACCATACACTTTTTATGTTTTGAAAATTAGGCATTGTCACACTTAGATTTGGTCGCTTGTGTAAGTCGTTTTTATTCCCGCCTTGCGGGAACAAAAACGACTTACGAGAAACCTTTGAATCGCTGTATTTTACTTCAAAATGCCAAAATCAAAAGATGTATGGTTTTGAAGAATTTCCCCTCAAAAAACACCTTCTGTTAAGTAGTTACCCATAATCAAACACTATATCACCTTGACCTACCAGCAAATACTCGGGGACCTTAAAAAAAAGAAGTTCCAACCCATCTATTTCCTGCACGGCAGCGAACCCTATTTCATTGATGCCATTTCGGATTTCATAGAAAAAAACGCACTGACAGAAAGCGAGCGTTCCTTCAACCAGGTGGTACTCTATGGCCGTGACATTGACCACCTTGCAGTCATTGACAACGCCCGCCGGTATCCGATGATGTCCCAACATTCGGTGGTAATCGTGAAAGAGGCGCAGGAAATGAAGGATTTGAAGGACTTGGAAAAATACGTGGCCAACCCATTGAACTCAACCATTCTCGTGCTTTGCCATAAGCACAAGGCGTTCAACACCACGACCAAGTTTGGCAAGCTGTTACAGGAGAAGGGCATCGTTTTCGATAGCAAGAAACTTTACGATAACCAGGTGCCAGACTGGATACACGACTACTTGACCCATACTGGACTCAAAATTACCCCAGGTGCTGCTGACCTGCTGGCGGAGTACCTGGGCACAGACTGTCGCTCATCACCCATGAACTAGACAAACTGGCGCTCCACCTCCAAAAAGGCACTGAAATTACTGCCGACCATGTGGAGATGCACGTTGGTATCAGCCGTGAGTACAATATTTTTGAATTGCAGAAAGCCTTGAGCAACAAGGACTTAGGAAAGATTGCCCGCATTATCAGCAATTTCGAATCAAACCCCAAGAAGAACCCGCTGATCATGGTGGTATCTTCATTGGCGAGTTTCTTCACTAAGGTTTACATGCTGCATTTCCTCAAAAATGCGCCCGATGGCGAGGTGCAGAAAAAACTCGGACTCCGCTCGCCTTATGCTTTGAAAGAATACCGTGCGGCGCTGCGCCACTACTCACAGGCCAAGTCTGAGCAAATCATTTCCACCTTGAAAACCTATGACCTCATGGCCAAGGGGGTTGACTATAATTCCACCGGAAAAGAAGACGGGGAGTTATTGAAGGAGATGATGTGGCGGATATTGAATTGAGCTGCATTGACCCCTTCACAAATCATGGCAAATGGTGAGTCAATCAATTTGAGCAAATCAAACCGCCTATGAATCCTTCGCAATCCAAATCTAAATTTCTGACTTCTTAACTAGGCTAAAACATTCACCAACTTTTCCCCCCGCTCCACCAATCGCCCAATCGGCTCGGCATGAGCGGCAAAACCAGCCTCCGTCAGCAGCGACTTCACTTCCTCTAGTCCTTCATTTTTAACGGAAAAAAGTAGGCCGCCATTTGTTTGGGGATCGGGCAGCAGCGTGAAAGCTTCCAGTACGTTCACGCCAGTGCCGAAGCCGATTTTTTCGCCAAAACTGCTCCAGTTGCGGGTGGTGGCGTCAGGGAAAATGCGTTGGCCGATATAGCCCCGCACCCCATCCAACACGGGTATTTTATGGTAGAACAGCTCCGCAGATAGTACACAGCCTGTGGCCATTTCGACGAGGTGGCCGAGCAGCCCGAAGCCTGTCACGTCCGTCATGGCAGTGACACTTCTTAGCTTGCCCAACTGTTCACCGATAGTGTTCAGCTTTGTCATGCTTCCAATCATAACAGGCTGATGTTCAGGCGATAAGGCACCCCGCTTTTGGGCGGTTGATAGTACCCCTACGCCCAGCGGCTTTGTCAAAAACAACCAATCACCAAGCTGTGCTGTATCGTTCTTCCGCAAGTTTTCATGGCTGACCATGCCCGTGACTGCCAATCCGAAAATCGGCTCCGGCGAATCAATGCTGTGGCCTCCGGCCAATGGGATTCCTGCCTCCCGGCAAATACTTCGCCCTCCCTCCAGCACCTGTGTTGCAAGCTCGACGGGCAGTTTTTCGACCGGCCAACCCAAAATGGCAATCGCCATCAACGGCTTGCCCCCCATGGCATATACATCGCTGATGGAATTCGCTGCCGCAATGCGTCCAAAATCGTACGCATCGTCCACGATGGGCATGAAGAAGTCGGTGGTGCTGATGAGCGCCTGCCCGTTGCCGATGTCGAGCACAGCGGCGTCGTCACGTCCCTCGTTGCCCACGAGAAGGGCTGGGTAGTGCGCCTTGTCGCCCAAGCCGCTGAGGATTTGGTCGAGCACTTTGGGGGCAATCTTGCAGCCACAGCCAGCGCCGTGGCTGTATTGGGTGAGTCTGATGGAATCCATTTTATTGCAGTTGGGTAGTGGTCATTAGAAGTTGTTGGCATTTGCCTGTTCGATGAGTTGCCCCGCAATTCGGGGCACGTCAATTTCCCCGAACTCAAGGTTCAGGATTTGGGAGAATTTGCCTTGGCTTGTCGAGTGGGTATAGGTCTTGTCGTAATAGTGCAGTGCCACGGCCGTCGCTTTTTCAATATCGCCAGCCTCAAAAGCTTCCAGTGCGTCCTTTACATTGTTGCCGCCCATCCGTTTGGTGGTTTTGAACAAGGAAGCCACCAATTCTTCTTTTGGGTAGGCACCATACTCCTCCATGAGATACCTGTTGCGAACCTCAAACGGGATTTCAAGGTGAATCAATGGTGAGGATTTCACCTGCTCGAAAAAGCCCCCAGGCACGAACACCTTGCCGATGTTCCTACTTTCATTTTCGACCCAGGTACGCCGTTGGGGTTCCAATCTAATCACTTCAAGGCAAAGGTCGTTCTCAAACTGTTCCACTGTGGGCTGGGGCAGCTCACCCAATGCACCAAAGGCCGAGCCTTTGTGATGTGCCAATCCTTCGAGGTCTATGACTTGTTCGCCAAGTTTTTTCAATTCATTGAGAACCAAGGTCTTGCCGCTTCCCGTTTTTCCTCCCAACACCACAAAGCGGTGTTTGCATTGCGACAATTGTTCAAGTACGTAGTGCCTGTAAGCCTTGTATCCACCTGCCAATACCTGCACATCGAACTTGGCAAAAGAAAGCAAGGTGGCAATACTACCGCTGCGCTGCCCGCCCCGCCAGCAATGCACCGCCACTTTGCGGCTCCTGGCCAACCGAATTGCCTCCTTTACATAGGTTGACATTTTTGCGCCAGCAATGTCCAAGCCCCGCAAAAAAGCCTTCTCTGGATTGACCTGCTTGTACAAAGTGCCTACCTCTGCCCGCTCCTCGTCGCTGAACAATGGGAGGTTGACGGCCCCCGGCACATGGCCTTGGACATACTCCGCTGGCGTACGCACATCAAGCAGTACCCGATCGGGTTCTAGTTGGAAGAGTTGTAGTGGTTCTATTTTTTTCACGCTGACCTACCGTTTAACGGAATGCGAAAGTAGGATTTTTGGTGGGTTTGGTAAAATAGGTTTGTCGAGGTGCTCGGTGGCCCGTGGCATTAAATGTGGGGCGTACTACCTCAGGTGGTAGTTTGCCCATTCATCCCGATTTCTTTTCTCAATTCCCACCTGAAAAGCACCCGTGCCAGCATTTCTTCCACGGGTTTTTCCCAATATCGCCATTGGATGTCGGTGTTCGTCCAACCTGTTTGTAGTTGGTCATAAAGGCGGGGGTTGCAGCGAAGCCCGAGCAGTTTCAGCCATTCCTGTAAGTGCTGCATCTGCCAGAACTGGCGATAGTCTTTGTAGATTTCCTTTCGGAACTTGCTGATTATCAACATGCTCAACTCATCTGGCCAATGGCTGTCATCTCCTAGGAGTAGATAAAAGGGGATTGAATAATGCGATGGCAACTCCGTATTTTCGGTGAGCTGTTGCTTCGCAATTTGGTGAACTTCCGTGCTGGGCAATAGCTCTAACATCGCATCCAATCGGGGAATTGTGGTATAGGTGATGGAAGTATCTTTCAAAAGTTGCTCAGCAAGGAATCCAGCCCATTTTATTTCATAGTGGAAAACGATGGCAGCCACTAATCCCTGGCGAAGCGTTTGCCACCAATGCGATTTTTGAAAAACTGAAACCACCTCAATTGGGGGCATTTTTAAGAATGTCTCCCAGAAGGTTGGGTTTATCCTTGAAACAAGCTGGCCAAGGTGCGCTGCTTTTGCACCGCCTTGCCAATCAGGATGCAGCTTTTGGAGGCCATCCCGTTGTGCCGCCTCATCTGGCTCTTCTGGCAAGTTGACTTCAAGGCGACCATTGTTGACGGCTAAAATCTGCGCAGCTCGTGCTTCCATCCTGAGGGCGAGTGCCGAATTGGGTATTTTTGCAAGCAGCATCGCCGACACTTGCCGCACCTCCTTTCGCTTGTCATTCAGGCAAGTTTCCAGAAATGGCGCTTCCTCCGAACATAAGTTGGGTTGCATCATGGCCAAAAATGCAGCCTTGTCGTTCGGGTTTTCGGTTTCCCAGGTGGATTGTATGAGTTCAAGGGCAAACCTGGGCGACTGCACACGCCAAAAGGCCAGCAATTTCAAGCGTTCTTGGCGGCTGCCCGTTTGCCAGTTGTACTGGGTAGGGTCTTGCAATAGCTTCGACCATTCTGGGTGCTGGCGCAACAACCAACGGCCATCTTCGCCCATGAGTGGTTCCACCTCCTGCCAAGTGGTTTGAAGGTATTTTTGCCCCATCAGGGCTGGCAGTTCGGAGGCGGGTAGGGTCTTACCACCTGCTTTCAGTAGGCCAAGGTACTCCGGCAATACATCGCCGTGCGGGCCTGACAGCATAAGGTGGAGCAGGTGCAGGGCCTTGGGGGAATGGGATCCAGTTTGCGTAGCTGCCATCGGCATTTCCCCCTGAAAATCAAATAGTTTAAAGCCTGCTTTGCGCATCTGGGCAAGCATGGAAACACCATTGGCAAGCAAAAGCGATGCTTCTTGGTGCGTATCAACACCAAGCTCCGATAGCCGCTGAAGGCTGGGTTCCTCCAATTGACTATTCTCGGTTCCGAGCAGGGCCGCCTTTGAGAGTTTTTGCCAGAGCATTTTTTCGAGAAGCTTTAAAACTGCTGCAAAAATGAGCAGAAAAGGTGGTTTGGCAAGAAATAGAAAAGGCTCCTCGCAAAGAGGAGCCCCGTTCTAAGCCAGAGAGTGGCTAGTAAAACAACAAAAATCGTAGGTTTGACGCTGGTTTATGATAGAAGTCACAGAAAAAACAAAAGTAAATACAATGTTGAGAATTGCAATAATTGGCTTTGGAAAAATGGGCAAAACGATAAAATCATTAGCCGAGCAGGGAGGTGATGAAATTGTTTTGACCATTGATTTGGAAAACCGTGCTGATTTTACACCGGAGAACCTCCATAGGGCCGATGTGGCCATTGAGTTTTCCCGCCCTGAAACCGCTTATGAAAATGTAAGGGTTTGCTTGGAGGCAGGCGTCCCGGTCGTTTCTGGCACAACTGGTTGGCTAGAAAGCATGGAAGAGGCAAGAGCTATTTGCACCGCAAATAATGGAGCCTTTTTTTATGCCTCCAATTACAGTGTGGGGGTCAATATTTTCTTCGCATTGAACCGATATTTGGCCAAGCTTATGTCCTCCCAACCTCAGTATGACGTTCGCATGGAGGAAGTCCACCATACCCAAAAACTCGACCACCCAAGCGGTACGGCAATTACCTTGGCGCAGGGTATCCTCCAAAACATCTCAACAAAAAGCGAATGGGCTACCCACTTGCAAATCCTTGAAAACCAACAATTTGAATCAATTCCCAATGCGCTGCCCATCATCAGCAAACGGGAAGCCAATGTGCCTGGTACGCATATCGTCGAATGGTCATCAAGCGTGGATACCATCGAAATCAGCCATGTTGCCCATTCGAGGGAGGGCTTTGCCCGTGGGGCCATTGCTGCGGCGCATTGGCTCGTTGGTAGAAAAGGCTGCTTTGGGATGGAGGAGATGCTGGGGTTTTAAAGTTTTTCCAAACAGCATTATTTTGTTGCAAACCACACCAGCCCGGCAATGGTTGCACCGATTATTAGGAACTCCAACAGGTTGCCAAGCGCCCTGCTTTTTACCCTAATATTCACCACCACAAAAAGTGTAATTATGAAGGCTATCAGCGTGGTTGCCAAGATGAGGCCACCTGTGGCGCCCGTGACCTCAGCCATGTTTTGCGATTTTGAAACTTTTGGGAACATGATCAGGAATGCCGTGGTGAGTACTGATCCAATAAGACCCGTCAGCAAGCCGGCCAAAATGAGTTTCCAAGTTTCCAATCCCTTTGCATGGTTGACGGCAGTGCGGATGGTACTGCTAACCACAAGCCAAAGCCCTACTAGCATCAGCCCGATGGTGGCTTCGTCAGCATAACCGCCCAACAACTTTGCTAGGTTATCTTGGAAAAATAGCAAGGCTATGAAAATGCCTGCCAACAAGAAACTGGCAATACCCACGCTTCGGATGATCACGCTGTGTTCTACGTCGGAAATGGGAGCTTTGTCCGTTGTCATATTGCTTGAATTTTTGCTGCAAAGCAACATCAATTCCCCCAATTTCCCAATTCCCCCCAATTTCAATCTTCACCCTCTCACTCTCTCACCCCTCTCACTCTCTCACCCCTCTCACCTGCTGCTTAAATTGCAACGGATTCAGGCCAGCCAATTTTTTGAAAGTCTTGTTGAAATAGGAAAGACTCTCAAATCCGCACTGAAAGCAAGCGTCTGTAACGGTGTGGCCTTGGTGTAGCAACTGTTTGGCTTGATGGACCCTGTAGCGGTTGAGGTATTCCGTGAAGGTGATGCCGTTCATTTTCTTGAAAAAGCGACAAAAGGCCGCTTCACTCAGGTACGTTTGTTTGGCTAATTCTAGTATCGTGATTTTTCGTGCGTATTCCTCGGCAACGAAATAATGCACCTGCTTCATGCGCTGCTCGGCTTTGAGGTCATAGGCTTTTTCTATTGGGTTGGCGCCGAGCGGTGTCCATTCGTTGGAGGTGGCGAGGATTTGAAAAATGTCCAATAGCAACAGCAATTGCCGGAAATGGCGCGCTTGGGTCATTGCTCGCATCATTTCGCCGACTTGTAGTTTTGTCTTACCATGAAAAACGATGCCCTGCTTTGCCCGCTCGAACAGCGCCTTGACTTCGGACAGCTCCGGGGCTTCCATAAACCGCTCGCCAAGAAAGTCTTGCCGAAGCTGTAATACCACTTTTTCATAATCGGTTCGCAGGCCGTAGTCAAAGTTGAGGTGAGGCAAGTAGGGGCCAATGAAGGCAAGGTCACTGCCTTCATATTTTGAAATATGGTCGCCAATATGTCGGTTGCCGTCAGCTCCTTCTATAAAAATCAGTTCGTACTCAGGGTGGTAATGCCAATAAAATCGGTCGTTAAGCTTTGGCGTCAGCAGCCGGAAGGAACTTTGCTGGTCGGGTCGGGCATCTTCTAATTTCAGCTTCATTCGCTTTTAATTTGCGTAAAAATGCCGCCATTTTTTCAAAAATGAAGAATATAGGTCAGAATAGTGCAAATAATGGCCAAAATAGATGTGGCAGCCAGATAAGGTAGCGTGGTACTTTTGCAACATCCCCGAACCAATCCAAACCTCTAACAATTCAGCGGTTTCAACAATTCAACATTAAGTCCAATGATGACAGCGACAATGACACCGACAATGACTCCAACAATGGCTCCTACGATGGTTCCGGACAACGCCCACACGGACATACCCGGCAACCCCTCCACGGCAATATCAAGTGTACAGAAGCTCAACGACCGCTCAAACGGCCAATCCCTGCGGGTACTCTCGGAAGCGGACTGGAACTTTTGGATACTAAATGGTTACGTGGTGATAAAGAATGCCGTTCCTAAGGAAATGGCCAAACAGACCGCCGATTTTCTCTGGGAGTTTGAGGAAAAAGACCCCGACGACCCAGGCACTTGGTACACAGCGCCCCGTGCCGAAATGCAGATGAAAGAACTCACCAACACAGGCATGGTGGAGGTCTATAACAACCAAATGCTATGGAATAACCGCCAATGGCCCCGCATTTACGATGCTTTCGTGGACATCTGGGGCACTGAAAAGCTTTGGGTGACCATTGACCGGGCCAACCTAAATTTCCCCATCCGCCCCGGCTTCGAGTACAAAGCCTTCATCCACTGGGACTACGACCCGGAGACCAAACCCGTGCAGGTGCAAGGTGTGCTCGCCCTCGCCGACCAGACCGACGAGAACATGGGCGGTTTCCAATGTATTCCCGAACTATACCGCACCTACGATACTTGGAAACTCTCCCAACCCGATGACCGCAACCACTTCCAACCAGATGTGACGGGTTTAGATATAGTGAAAGTGAAAATGGAGGCAGGTGATCTGCTGATTTTCAACAGCCTGCTGGCGCATGGCATTCGAGCCAATCGATCGGAAAACAAGGTGCGCATGGCGCAATACATCTCCATGATGCCAGCCCAAGAAGAGAACGAGGCGCTCCGCAATTGGCGAACCAACTCCTGGCGTAATCGCATCGCACCAGAAGGCTATGCCTTTCCTGGCGACCCACGTAATTGGGAGCAGACGAGGTATGGGGCGGCTGAACTGAGCAATTTAGGAAAGAAATTACTAGGATTGGAAAGCTGGTAGGAGAAACAAGAAAGGCGGCCAATTGGCCGCCTTTCTTGTTATTTGAAAAGATTGTCGTAAGATTCACCTCCGCCGCTCCTGCCCTGTGCTTCTGGCCGTGCCGAAGGTCTGTTGAGGTCAAGCGTATCGCTGGAAGTTGACTTCGGATTCAGCAACATCAGGGTGCTTTTCTCTTCCCATTCTTCCAGCATTTTCAGGCCCTCCTCTTGGAAGACGCCTTGCTGTAAGTCAATGCTGTCCATGAAATTGGCGCTCATTTCCATGAAACGCTCCATTTCGCCCACCTTGCTGGCCACATCGTCGGCGATGTTCTCGATGGCAGCGTCGAACATGGCCCGCTTGTCTGGGTCACCGGAGATAACGCTCATGGCCGACTTCATGGCCGAGTGCGAGGCACGGATGGCCTTGCGCTCCTGTTCCTTCAGCTTCACCTGGTCCTTGGTGTCCTCTAACAGGATTTCCGAGTTCTTGTACATCTTGTCAAGGATACGGTATAGGATTTCCATCTTGCCATGAAGGGCGGCATACTTCTCGTTGGTTTCCTGCAAACGGGCTGCTTTGCGGGTGGCAAGTACCACTTGGCTCTCGTTGTTTTGTTGCTTTGCAACGCTGGCCAATTTGAGGTTGTTCTGGATTTCCTTGTTGTTTTCGTCCATCAAGGTGCTCATCTTGCGGATTTGCCCTTTCAGGTTGCCGATTTGAGTGCTCATTTTGCCAAGGTTGTCCTGTAAGTCTTCTACGTAGCTCTTCAGGATTCCCACTGGGTCTATTTGCACAAAAATTCCAGTCACTGAGCGCATCACGCTCTTGTACATGTACCAGATGAGGTTGCGCATCTTGGGGTCGAGGATGATGTATAGCAGCGCTGCGAGTGCCATCAACATCAGCACCAAGTAGAGGGTATTTGCTGCAAGGCCAAGCAAAAAAGCCATGTTGGTTGCAATCAAAAAGCCCAAACCGCCCAGCACGGCAGTCAGGAAAATGGCACCAGTTACCCCCTCAGGGCGTTTCCAGAATGATTTTTTTTCGTAGGTCGGCGGTGCGATATCGGACATGATAGGATTGTTGAATTGTTAGGTTGTTAAAATTGTTGGCAGCAAAGTAAAGCGTAAATGGAGGATTTTTGTCAAAAATAACGTTTGTTCATCGTTAAAAATCGGACGAAGTAACAAATTCGACCCATTTTTACAAAAAACGGCGCATCAACAGGTCGGTTTGCAGGTCGCTGCCAAAAAGGAATGGGTGGTTGCCAAAGACCTCAAAACCTTTTTTCTGATAAAATCGGATGGCACGGGGGTTGTGCTCCCAAACGCCGAGCCAGATAAAATCGTAGTTGTTTTCCTTTGCTACCGCAATTGATTTTTCCATCATCGCCTCGCCAATGCCCTTGCCATAAAAGGCAGGTAGGCTGTATATGCGTTGTATTTCCAAGCTGTTGTCGCCCATATCTTCTCCCAGTGCGGGAGGATGGTTCAGTTTCAAATAACCAGCTATTTCGCTGTTTTGCTTCGCAAAATAAAACTCGGAAGCCTCATTGCTCAGCTCTGCTTTCAAAACCTCCATATCAAAAGCCTTGGAAATGTATGTCCGATAATCATCGGGGTGGTTATACGCTTCAAAGGCGGCACTAAATGTCATCAAGCCCACTTCCAAGAGTAGATCAACACTTTCCACGCCAAATTTTTCAATCGTTATCTCCATCTCATGTAGCATTTACCACAGTCAACCGACCACGGTCAACCGTATATCTCCCTCCTGTTTGCCTTCAACGTGTTGATAATCAACGACATAACGGTCATAGGCCCAACGCCTCCGGGCACGGGGGTTATGTAGCTACACTTGGGCGCCACTTCGTTGTAGGCCACGTCGCCCACCAAACGGCTGCCCTTTGGGTGGCTTGGATCGTCAATGCGGTTGATGCCCACGTCAATCACCACAGCGCCGTCCTTCACCATGTCGGCAGTCACAAACTCCGGCTTGCCGATGGCCGCCACGATGATATCAGCTTGCGCCACAATCGCCTTCATGTTTTTGGTACGGCTGTGTACCATGGTCACCGTGCAGTCGCCAGGGCTGCCCTTGCGGCTGAGGAGGATCGACATGGGCGTTCCCACGATATTGCTTCGGCCAATGACCACGGCGTTTTTGCCCGCAGTCTCCACGCCATACCTTTCCAGCATGGTCATGATGCCGAACGGGGTAGCCGGAAGATAGCTGGGCAGGCCCAAGGTCATGCGCCCAACATTGACGGGGTGGAAGCCATCCACGTCTTTTTTCGGGTCAATGGCCAAGGTCACGTTCTCTTCGTTGATATGTTTGGGCAAGGGTAGCTGCACGATGAAGCCGTCCACGTCGGGGTCGTTGTTCAATTGATCAACGACCGTCAAGATTTCCGCTTCTGTGGCATCGGCTGGTCGGCGCACGAGCGTGGACTTGAAACCCACGTCCTCGCAGGATTTCACTTTGTTCCTTACATAGACCTGGCTGGCCGGGTCGTCGCCGACCAGCACGGCGGCCAAGTGTGGGATTTTGCCGCCTTTGGACTTGATTTCGTTTACTTGCTCCGCAATTTCCGACTTGATGATTTCGGAGAGTTTTTTACCGTCAATGATGGTCATAACCTGTTCGTTATTTGGTGAGGGAAAAGTTGGTTTGAGCGGCGAAAATAGCAAAACAGCAATAAGCTAAGCGAATTTAAAGATCCATTTAAAGGTTTCACTGCCAACTTTATGATTCAAATCGCCTATTTTTGTCTTTCCTAAATTGGTTATCATGTTATCAAGAATTCTGTTCTTCTCTATTGTTTATCTTTTTACCTTTTCATTGGAGGTTGAAGCCCAAGATTGCTATAAAAAAGCCATTGAAAAGGGAAGGAAGTTTCAAGGATATGGCGAAAAAGACAAGGCCCGAAAGGCATGGGAGAGGGCAAAGACTTGCCCAGGCGCAGATTCATTAGAACTGGCGAATTTGATTCGGTCATTGGATGATTTCGACTTGGATGGCGTACTTGATGCAATGGATGCTGTAAGAAGAATACGGTGCAAAGAGCAAATGGCTCCCATGTTCTGAAATCTACAGGCAGCAAGGGGTTGTTTTTTTTGACAACCTTTGGACAGTGCTCGCCATTATTATGCTTTAGCTATGTCGTGCGACGAGGCTGAAGGATTGAGCAGCCTAAAAGATTTTGGGCGAATGATAGCTGCTAATACAATCCCATACGCTAATGAATCGGACAAGAAAATTTTTGGTATGAACGAGGTTGATATAAAACCTGATTTCCCGTTGGGAGAGCGGGAAATGTTCATTTATATGTATTCAAGAATAAAATATCCACCCTTAGCGAGGGAAAATGGAGTGGATGGTACAGCACTCATCGAATTTATTGTCGAGAAAGATGGAACGCTCAGCCATTATAAAATAAGGAATTGCTTGAGTCACGGGATTGGCGAGGAATCCCTTCGGATGGCCAAATTGTTCAGTAAGTTCAAGCCCGGTATAAAAAATGGGCAACCAGTTAGGGTATTGTATGTCTTGCCTGTCAAATTCAAATTGGTTTGAACAATCTGACCATTGGCCATTGTCTATCATTACATACAAAAAATCGCTAACATTGAGGTGACAATATGTACAAAAGGCCGCCTCATGTGTGCAAGTTTGCAGAATTTGAAACGCCATATTTAGACGTCGCCTCTACTCATGGCCAATCCTCTCAATTTGGTCTTATACCTAAATCAAATCTTCAAACACTTTTTCAACTTCCAATTCAATGCCAGTGGCGGGGTCTTTCAAAATGCCCTTGTCGAAGTAAAGATTTACGTCGCCCGGCAACATGATATGGATGGCCTTGAATTCGGGCACAACTATCCATGAGGATTTCACGCCAAGCGGAAAGTATAAATCCCAAGCTTTGTGGGCTAATTCATTGATGGATTGATTTGGAGAAAGGATTTCGATGGTAGTCAACGGTGGTTCTGATTCTTTTGCTTGAACATTTTTTATGTCCAACTTTTTCAAAGGATAAACACAAATGTCCGGTGTGGACGGTGGTGTGGTATTTAGACCCAATTCATTTGGGAAGATAAATTGACCATCAAAGGCATTGCCAAGCATTCTGCTCAACTTGCTTTGAATAGTTCCGTGAATAATGTTGGGCATAGGTTTGTTTCTTTCGATTTCGTAATCAGAAAGTTCAGTTTCAGGCTGTGTTTCAAAGAAGACTTCGTCTCTCACCATGATTATGATTTTACTTTCAACAAAAGTACCGTAAAAATATGGAAATACAAATGCCTCACCTCACCTCAAACACCTTCCGCTCCTTCCCAACCCCTGTGATTTTCAACGATTTCCATCCCTTCGGCAGCTTGGTTTTTTGCTGCGCAATGCCCTGGTCGGTAATTTCAAGCCCACCAAATCCTGACAATACGGCCTGCAACATGCCACCAGCCCCCGTTGCAAAATAGGGGTTCGTGCCGCCAGCCGTCTCTGATAAGACACCGAAGGGTGGCACCTCGTTCGGCTTATAGCTTTTTGAAAAAAGATCGGCTGCCTTGTCCGGCTCACCAAGGCGTTGGTACAGCACCACCAGAATGGCGATGCCCATCGCTGGCCCATCGGGCGCATAGCGGGGTAGGTAGTAGTCGAGGTCACGGCGAATATCTGCCGGCTTGCTGACGAGGTTCAGCGGGTAGGCCAGCAAGTTGGCGTCTGCCTGTTTGATGACGACCCCGTCATAAGTGGCGTTCTCCTTCGTGGCGCCATCGGGGAATTTCAGGATGGGGATATTATCGGCCACATGCTCCCAATCGGGGTTGGGCGTTTCACCAAGCTCCCTTGCTGCTTGTGCTGCGTACCGCAACGAGGTAATCGCCATCCCATTCGTGAAGGCGTTATTGTCAATGTTCTCTTGCCATTCGTTGGCACCGATGACGTTGTTGATGTCGTAATGCCCAGGCCCGTTCCGCTCCACCCGGCTTGCCCAAAAGTCGCCGACCTCCTTCAAAATCGGATAGCCACGGGTGCGCAGCCAATCCTTGTCCTTGGTCACTTGGTAGTACTTCCAAGCGGCCCAACCCACGCAGCCGGTGATATGGTGCTGGAACGGCCCCGTCAGTGCCCAAACCGGGGTGTCCTCCGAGCCGTCGGCGCTGCTCTCCCAGGGGTACATGGCGCCCGCATAGCCATGCGAAAAAGCGTTTTTCTTGGCCATTTCCAGTCGCTCGTAGCGGTATTCGAGGAACGACTTGGCAATTTCGGGATGCAGCATCAGCATCGGCGGGTACATCCAAAGTTCGGTGTCCCAAAAGACGTGGCCATTGTAGCCCAACCCGCTCAAGCCCATCGGCGAGAGGCTGTAGGCAGTGCCCTCACGGGCAAAGGAGTAGAGGTGGTAGAGCGCAAACCGGATGTCACGGGTCACGTTCGCATCGCCTTCCACCACTATGTCGCTTTGCCAGAGTTTTTCCCATTCTGCAATATGGCGCTTTAGCAGCCGCTCCCGCCCTTCCAGCGCAGCGAAAATGGTCAGTCGCTCGGCCTCGTTGTGCGGGTCGTTGTACTGGCTGCTGGCCACGGCACTGGCCACCACCGAGAAGCGGTAAGTCTCGCCCGCCTTCATTTTCTTGTGGAACTTGGTCAGGTGCATGTTGTAGTCCCAATCCTCGTGGATGAGGTCAGGCTCCGAGCCATGCTTTTCCTCGAAAACAAAAGCATTGCTGGCAGCTACCGTAAGCTTGCCCGAAGGGCTTTTGCCCACACTGCTCATCAGTGGAATTAGTACGTGCGGGCGGTCAATCTCGGCATACAGGTTGCGGACATCCGCCAAATGGTCGGGCGCCTCGATGACGCTCATTGGGGTGATGGTTACGTCCTTCTTGGCGGTGATTTCAACGATGGTCATGGCCGTGTAGGGCAAATGCCGCAGGCTCATCATGGTGTGCTTCACAGATACCTTGTCGCCCACGTCGAAACTGGTGAGCAGCGCCGCCCGCTTCATGTCGAGGTCTTGGGTGAAATTGGCGATGTCACGGCGACCAATCCTGCGCCCGTCCACGTCGAGGTTCATGTTCACGTGGTTGAAGGTCTTCAAAATATTGGAGACTCGGCCCCGCTGGTAGTAGTCATAGACGCCGTTCAGCACCACGTCCTTCACCCGCATAGGCTCTGGTGAGGAAACGATGCCCACCATGCCGTTGGCTACCGTCACCCCGAAGTAGTTGGCGGGGTTGATGTCCTTTGCGACAACGTGCCAAGCGTCCTGTGCGGTTAATGATGAATGATAAATGATAAATGATAAATGGAGGAGCAGCAGTAGGCGAGTGTATTTCATGGCTGGTTGTTTTTTGAAAATGATGGGCAAGGATAGGCAATTGCCAGCAATTGGCCAATTGAAAAAAATGTCAGTCGGGCTTCTGGGCAGTCACGATGCAGTAGGTGAAATGCCGCTTGGACAGGCCCATCGCCATGCCCAGCAGCGGGGCAAGCACGTTGTTTCGGCGCTCAGGGGTGAGCGGCGTTTGGTTCTTGTCCCATAGCCTTCGCCAAAAAAACTTTAGACTGGTCTTGGGGATATGGCAAAAAGAAGGTGCCACCTTCCAACTGATGTCCTCTACCTTGATGTTGACAAAGCCGGCATCCTTCAAGCCATGCACAAACAACTGGATATCAGCAAATTCCTTCAAGGCCCAGCATTCGAGGTTACGGCGGTAGATCCGGTCGAGCCAGTTGGGCAATGGGCGGGAGTGCTTGCGGAAGCCATCGGTCACGACCCATTTGGCGCCTGGTTTCAGCATCCTGAACACCTCTTGGCTCAGTGCGGCCTTGCCGTTGCCCTCCGCATAGCAGGCACTTTCGAGGGAAAAAGCGCCATCGAAGCCGCCATCGCCCAAGGGCAGGTCTTGGTAGTCGGCTTGCAACAGGGCAATCTGACCGTCCAATCCAGCAGCTTGGTTGAGGTGGTGGGCGTAGCCGACCTGCCAAGGGGTGATGGTCACGCCAAGGAAGTTTGCATCGGGCAGTTGCCTTGCCATGTACCTCGAAGTAGCGGAAAGGCCGCAGCCCAGGTCGAGGAGGTAGGGGGCGGGGGTTGAAGAAACGGAGAGCCTTCGCAGTACCTCCCCGTTCATGCGTTCGAGCAGGGACTCGAGTTGGAACGGGTTCATCCCCAGTTCGCAAAAGCCGAAGTGCATATTGAAATTGCTGCTCCAATTGGCATAGTCAAGGCTGGCTTCTTCATAGTAGCGGATGATGTCTTGGTGGGTATGATTGGTCGTTGTTAAGCTTGTCATGGTTGGTGAATTTCTTATGCAACCATTGAGCGCAAAATTGGTTTTTTAACTTTCAATAAAAATTGAAAGTTGTTCTGTTTGTTGGCGAAATGAGGGGATGGGAGGTTAGGTTGCGGACAAGTCAGGCGGTGACTTGGGGTCGCCGCCTGACTCAGCCCCGGCCATTTCCGAGTGGAAAAAATGCGTTTCCCCAAAAAAGGCGAGAAGGACAGCATTCTGTTCAACCACCAAATCACCATCTCGAACATCCCCGCCGAAGCCTACGAATACACCGTGAACGGCAAATCCGCCATCGAATGGGTGATGGAGATGGAGCGGTATCAGGTGTCTGTGGACAAGGATAGTGGGATACGAAATGATGCGAATGATTGGGCAGGGGGGCGGTATGTTTTCGAGTTGGTGTTGCTGCGGGTGATTGGGTTGAGTGTGGAGACGGTGAAGATTGTTGGAACGTTGCCGGAACTCAAATTTGAATAGCATGTGTTAGTCTTTAAACTGTTGCTACCTTTGCAATTCATTCGTAACCAGCCGTATTTAGTGCGGTCAAATCGAATTAAATGAGCAAGATTAGGATAAAGAATTTTGGGCCAATCAAGGAAGGCTACCTTTCCGAGAATGAAGATGGTTGGCTGGATATTAAGAAGGTGACGGTGTTCATTGGGAATCAAGGGAGCGGGAAGAGTACGGTGGCGAAGTTGATTTCGATGTTTACGTGGATCGAGATGTCATTGGTGAGAGGGGATTCCAAGGCTGAGCAGTGGGAAATACGACATTTGGAAACCCCATACTTGGCTTACCACCGGTTGGATAAATACTTTGATAAAGAGGATGAAAATCGGACGTTTGTGGATTATTGGGGCGATGCGTACAGGATTATACTAGAAAACAGTCGTTTAAAAATCACGGAAAACAACCCCAATGGCTACCTGCTTCCGAAGATTATGTATGTGCCTGCGGAAAGGAATTTCTTGGCACATGTTAAAGATTCGGGAGCAATTGATTTTACTTCCCAAGCTTTAAAGGACTTTGCATTGGAGTATAGAAATGCCTTGAATCACATGATTGACCCTTTGCAGCTTCCTATCAATAATGTTGAGGTTAAGTATAATAAGCTTGATGAGCGGTTATATTTGATAGGCAAAGACTACCGTCTTGATATTTCCAAAGCGTCAAGTGGTTTTCAATCATTGGTTCCAATGTATTTGGTATCTAGGCACTTAGCAAATTCCATAAAAGCGCAATCGGCCAAGCAAAGCTCTTTGACTGGTGATGAAATGGAACGATTTAAGCAGGGGGTTTCCAGTATTTGGGAGAATGAATCATTGACAGAAGAACAAAGACGGATTGCACTTTCCGCACTTGCATCCAAGTTTAACAAATCTGCCTTTATCAACATCGTCGAAGAACCAGAACAAAACCTATTTCCAACCTCTCAATGGGAAATTCTGAAAAGCCTTTTGGAGTTCAATAATATGAACAAGGGGAACAAGCTGATAATGACGACGCACAGCCCTTACCTAATTAATTATCTCACACTTGCTGTTAAGGCTAAGATGGTGAATGACAAAATCCAGCAATCAAGCAATAATAAGGATGAATTGAAATCAAAGCTATCTGAAATCGTTCCTATCCAGTCAATCGTAAATTCCGACGATTTGGTTATTTATGAACTAAATGAAGCAGATGGGACGATAATAAAGCTTGACGATTACAGAGGTTTGCCCTCTGATGAAAACTACCTAAATCAAAGACTTGCTGAGGGCAACGAACTTTTTGCGCAACTCTTAGAAATTGAAGACCTATGCTTATAGATTTTTTCAAAAACACCTGTAAAACATCTTCAAAGGAAAAAGTCTTCGGACTTTGTGACAACCCACCACCAGCTACAGACCCAGCTTATATTGATGAGACTGACAATTCTAAGTGGATTGCTGAGGTAAGCAACAATAACTCATTAGAAGCAAACCTTTATGCTATCGACCATTGTGTTGATATTTTTAGGCCAAATGGTGAAATGGAAAGTAGGTGTGATGGGGTTTTGACACATACTGATACATTGATTTTTGTAGAGTTGAAGGATAGAGTCTCAAGTGGCTGGCTTGCAAAAGGCAGGGAACAATTGACCACAACAATTCAAAATTTCATTGCAAATCACGACATCAGCGCCTATAATAAAGTTGAAGCGTATGTTTGTAATAAACAGCGACCACTTGCAGTGACCAACATTAGTACAGTTGTCCAAATGTTTAAGGATGATACTTCCGTCATGTTAAATTCAAAAGGCCTTGAACTCAAGGCAGATAGAAACATTACCATTTAATTTAGCTTATAAGGAAAAAGGCAAGCAGAGGAACATCATCCCCATCACTATTGACGACTTTATTTTCAACGATTGGGACAGTCCCAAGAAAAGTGATATCTAACGATACCTCATCGGAGATTTCAAAGACTGGCAAGCTGCTGCCAAGTTCAAAAAGGCATTGGATGCGCTAGCAGTTGCGCTGAATGCGGACAAGGGGGAGGAGTGGTCGAGACTTTCCAAGTTTCAAAAACTTGGAAAGTCTAATCGCAAGGCAGGCGGCTGCTGCGCCATCGGTGATTTCAAGGACTAACAGAATGATGCCAAGTCCTAAAAGGCATTTTACGCACTACCAGGGTGCCTCCCACTCAATCGTTTCCCACCATTCCCTTCCTCACCAAAACAATGCCCAGTCCCCAGATGCTATAAACGGCAAAGAAGGGGAGTATCCATTCGGCGAGGTCAAGCAAGAGCAGGACGGTGATGATGGCGAACTGGAAGCCGAGCATCAGGGAGGAGGAGAGCGACAGGAACCATTTGGGGAACTCCCTTATTTTAATGGCTTTTTTGTCGAGGCGAAGCACCAGCAAGTCGAAGGGGCCATACATCAGCATAAAAAGGGCATGCAGTTGGTTTACAACCGACTGCTTTTCATAAGGAAATGCCGTTGGGGCTTGGGATTCGAGTATGCGGCTGGTCATGTCCCCGTTCATCCGGTTGCGTTGTATGACGTAGTAGTAATTGCAAATGGCGCATTGGAATTGGAGGCCCAAAAAGGCAAACAGGGCCACCTGCCAAGTACCTTGGGTAACGACGGCGAGCGTGCAACAGATACCCGCATTTATCACGAAATCAAAGATGGAATCCAAGTAGCGGCCAGTGTAAGAGGGGTGGTTCTTTTGCCGTGCCATTTCACCGTCCGCTGCATCCAGTATGTTTTTGAGCATCAGGAAACAGGCTGCCAACAGGAAATGGTGCGACAAGATGCACCCAATGCCCACGATTCCCGCCATCAAAAAGGCAAACGTGAGGTGGATGGAGGTGACAGGTGTATTGATCAGCGCACGAACTAAGGTTTTGGCAAGTGGCCTTCCATAGTCGGAGATGTCAATAAAGCGTTTGTCCGCAGGGAGTTTTGACATTGATTAGCTTGGTGGGAATATCCCAATTGACCAGTAGTGAAGTGTAGTTGTGTTTCCTTGCAAACAGCGAATTTTAACACGAACCGTAACAGCTTAGGAGGTGTGGGCAGAGAGAGAAAAGATGAAATTTTTTTTCTCTCCTCCCATATTTTGGTTTTTTTTTTTTTTGGGGAAATTGAAATTTTTTCCCAAATAAACACATCCTGCTAGGTAGTTACCACTAACCCTTGAAATGGAAAAGAGTTGTCAATAGGTTGGGTTGGTAGTTGTCTGAATCAGGGATTTGGCGGAATAAGGGATTCTGCTGAATGCGATGCCTAGTATCCGTGTAATCCTCGCAGGCAACGTCCAAAGCCTTGAACCAAGCACCTTCCTACTTTCGATAGGGAACCCATAACCTTTTCACCGCTTGTGATGTTCTCGGATAATCTTTTCCCAAAACACCTGCAATCCCAACGACTCAACCATTTCAACAATCAAATGATGTCCACAACAAAATCCGTCCAGCAAGTCCTCCCCCCCGTGCCGCCGCACATGGTCGGTGACGGTTTCCGGGTACATAATTTCTTCCCCAGTGGCTACGAAATGGGGCTTTACCGAATGAGCCCGTTCTTTTTGATGGACTACGGTTCTAAAGTCGAATTCCCGCCATCCGACACACCAAGGGGCGTGGGCGTACACCCACACCGTGGATTCGAAACGGTGACGATTGCCTTTCATGGCCGGGTGGCCCACCACGACAGTACGGGCAACAGCGGCGTCATTGCCGAAGGCGATGTGCAATGGATGACAGCGGGCAGTGGCATCCTACACAAGGAGTACCACGATATGGAATACAGTAAGAAAGGCGGCCCGTTCCAGATGGTGCAGCTCTGGGTCAATTTGCCTGCAAAGGACAAAATGTCACCACCTAAATACCAAGCCATCGAGCATGGACAAATGGGCAAATACGAATTGCCTGGACAGGGTGGGGTACTTGAAGTAATTGCAGGGGAATTCAATGGCATAAAAGGCCCTGCCAGCAGCTTCACGCCAATGCACGTCTATGTTGGGCGACTGAATGCGGGCGCAAAACTGCCCATTTCATTGCCCGAAAAATACAATACCGGATTGTTGGTGACGGAAGGCAGCCTGAGTATCAACGGCAGCGACCATGTGGCCACCGACCATTTTGCCTTGTTCAAGAACGACGGAGCGAACTTTGAAGTGGAGACGAAGGAAGGGGCTGTCTTCTTGCTGCTCAGCGGCGAGCCAATCAATGAAACCATTGTGCCTTACGGGCCATTTTTGATGAACTCCAAGGAGGAAATCATGCAGGCATTCCAAGACTTCAACAGCGGAAAATTTGGGGTTTTGGAAGACTGATGGATTTGGTTTTATTGGGTTTCGAGTTGATTTCAATGGTTCGTGCGGTTTCAGGTTTCAGGTTTCAGGGAAGTGCCTGCTAAAATCAATTTTGCTTAAGTGATTTGCGATAGCACCCATTCTGAAAATCATAATCAATTCCAATTGAGCACGAAACCTCCGTGAAATCCCGAAAAATCGGGACAGGCTCTGAAACCTGAAACCTTCACGAACCATTCTTATTTGATTCCCAATGAAAAAAGCTGTTGGCGCAGATAGCGCCAACAGCTTTTTTATTACTGCGCCAAGTGATTTACTCAAGCCCTGCCGGGGGGCACAGGTTTTCCGCTTGCAGCAGCAGCTGCCCTATCACGGAATTTCTTCTTGCGATTGCCCTTCACTTTGGCTGCTTTCTTGGCTGCTTCGTAGGCATTGGTCACCCCACCGGTCACACAAAGCTCCGTGAAAGGAACCAACTTCTCTTCATCGCCAGGCAATTTAACCTTGGTATTAGCGCTCATCGTAGTGCTTGACATCAGCACCTCCTTTACCTGCTCAGCACTGAGGTCAGGGTAGTAGGAGCGGATGGTTGCCGCAACGCCAGCAGCCACTGGGGATGCCATACTTGTACCATCGAGGTGCTCATAACCGCCATCGGGGGTCGTGGCATAGATGGCAACACCGGGGGCGAACAGGTCAACGTTCTCTTTGCCATAGTTGGAGAAATCGGCGGCCATGTCCTCGCCACTCTGCCAGCTAAGTGCTCCAACTTCCAGCCAGTTTTTGGCATATTTTGGGCCAAACAAGCCTTTTTTCTCGAACTTGTCATTGGGGTAATTGGATGACTCGTCATTGTTCTGGTGGGAATTGCCTGCCGCATGAACCAACAGCACGTCGTTCTTTAAGGCATATTTTACGGCTTTGTCCACTGCACCTTTGTCCCAAGACTCGCTTTTACCGAAGCTCATGTTGATGACGGTAGCGCCATTGTCAACGGCATAGATGATGGCATTGGCCACATCCTTATCCCGCTCGTCGCCATCGGGCACACAACGGATGGCCATGATTTTCACGTTGTTGGCGATGCCATCCATGCCTTTGCCGTTGTTGCGGCTCGCCGCAATGATACCGGCTACGTGCGTACCGTGCTTGGCGTCAGGGCCTTTCACGTCACTGTTGCCATAGCCTTTTTCGTAGCTGTCGGCATAGTTGTCGCCCACCACAGAGCGGCCATCGAAGTCAACATTGTACTGGTATTTGGCCTTAGAGGTAAGGTAGTCCACATATTCCTGAAGGCCATCTTGCACCTCTTTGGCAGAGCTGCCCTCACCCATCATGCCCATCATGATTTGGGCGGCACGCTTCAGGTTGGCGTCGGGGGAGTCGAATTTTTGCAGGTCTTCGATTGTGACTTCCTTTTTGCCGATTTGCTTTTGCAGCGATTTCATAGCTTCCAAAATGCCGCCATAAGTTTGCAAATCGCCCTCGGCTTTTTCACGTTCCTTGGTCACGGACTCTTCCAGTTTTTTGTATTTTTCATACTCCTTCTTCTCCTTGCCGGAAAGTTTAGTGGCATCTTTCCCTTGGAACTTCTTTTTGTAGTGTGCCACCAGGCGGGTGCCTTCCAACTGGTCGGGGCCAACGTTCTTACCGTCCTTGCCACCGATGAAGTTCCAGCCATAGACATCGTCCACGTAGCCGTTCTTGTCGTCATCTATTTTGTTCCCGGGGATTTCACCGGGGTTGGTCCACATCACGTCCTTCAGGTCTTCGTGCAGGGGGTCAATGCCTCCGTCAATGACGGCGACCACCACGGTTTCCGATTTTTTGCCGGAGAGCACATCGCTGTACATTTTATTGGCGCTGACGCCATAATAGCCGTCTTTCATTTTGTCGAGGTGCTGCCAGTTGTCGGGTGGCGCTGCAAGTTGTGCAAAACCAATAAAGGGCAGGCCAACCATTGCGGCCAGCATCAAGGATTTAATCTTCATGTTCTTTTTTATGGTTGAAATTTTTTTTTGAAAAAAGTTTGCAAAGCTACATGCCATTTACATGAAACTTGGCAATGAACGCAGGATTTCTAAAAACGTTGAACGAAACCCACAGAAAACGCAACATTGATGACCAAATTTCATGGTAAGCGCAAACAAGGACAAAGAAATTAGGGGAGGGTGGCAACGAAACCATGAAACCATTTGAGGTGAGTTGGCAGTTTGACAGTGACAGTGGGTAGTGGGCAGTCAGCTTCTGCTAAACCTTCTCACTCCAACCATGAACCCATGAAACCTGAAACCATGAACCAGCACAGCCATGAAACAAAAAACGCCCCAATTTGGGGCGTCGAATGTTTGTACATAGTTTGTAGAACAAATACAAAAATGGTTCTGGTGAACCAAAACGGGTGTTGGCTGGAGCCTATTCTCACCCTTGTTATTTAAAGTGGGTTTAGTGTTGAACCACTATTTTTTGAGCTACTTGGCCGATTTCGTTGCGGAGCTGTGCCAAGTAAAGACCGTTTGGAAGCAGGCTCGCATCAAATTCGATGTTGTTTTCACCAGCAATCATATTGATTTGCCGCTGCGTTATTCGATTGCCGAGCAAATCTATTAACTGAAATTGAAATTGACCTGTTATTTGTGAATTTATTTTAATTTGAGCGATTCCGGCGGCTGGATTTGGCACCGTTTGAATGCTCAGGTGCTTGCTCAGGTCGTTGGTCGAGTTCACGCCGCATGGGTCGCTGGCATTGGCGTTTACTTGGATGGTATATTTCCCAGGAGCGAGGTTGGCGTCTGGGAAAACGATGGGCAGCGGGAATACGGAACCATTAACAAAAGCTGCCCCGCCAATGGTCAAATCATAACCGCCGGGTGCATTGGCGCCGGTGGCAATTCCAAACAATTTGGCACAGCCAATGGTATTGCTGGTAAAATGGCAGTTTGGTGGCTCACAGATGTAGTTGATGCCAGCTGGAAGTCCCGTTACGGTATTCACGGTCACGGAATCCAGCGGGAAGCTAAGTCCCGAGTACGTCAAGGTATCGTTAACCACGATGGTCAAGGTAAACTCGAATGGTTGACCGATAACGGCGCATTCGGTGATGCCCCCATTTGGGTTGATGGCCGGTTCGTACGGCTCTGGATACACGCCCGCAGTCGAATCGGCATACGACATGTCCGGGTTGCAGTTCTGCGCTGCCATGAGGTTGGCGAAGGCACAAAGCATCATTGCGAGTAAGAATCTTGTCATAAAGCAATTGTTTTTGAATTAAGAATTTGCAAGTCCAGTAGGTAATTCGACCTTGCATTTGATTGCAAAGCTGGTAAACTTCCCCGACTTGCAAGTGCATAGCAAGTTGTAATTATTTTTTGTTGGTGTTTTGGGGCAACCACTATTTTTGCGGCCTATAATTTCAAGTCGTTTCCTACGTATGGAATGGCGCCCAGTGACTACTCTTTTGATTCGCCGAAAATTACTGGCGTTACTCAAAGCTGCACCGAGAATATTTCCCAAGAGAAAAAATGAATGGAATTGCCTAAAATTGCTTGCGCTTTTTTCAAAGAAAAGCTGCGAGCCACAACCACATATTGATTATGAACAACATCAAATCTACCCTTCTGGCCAGCTTGCTGGTTTTTTCCTTCGGTTTCATTTGGGGCCAAAAAGCGACGTTGTATGGCAATCTTGCTGATGCAGACAGTAAAGAACTGCTTGTTTCTGCAACGGTGCAGGCTGGAATCATTGGTACCATTACCGACCTTAACGGTTATTACGAACTCTCGCTCGACCCCGGAAGCTATGAAATCGTTTTCAGTTTTGTGGGCCTCGAAACCCTTACGGAGGTCGTCACCCTTAAGGAAGGTGAGTCCCGGCAACTTGACGTATTCCTCTCGGAGAGCACCAATATCCTTAGCATGGCCACCGTCACCAGTGGAAGGCATGAGATGGCACTGGGCGAGGTAACTGTTTCCCTTGACGTGCTCAAGCCCAACCTCATTCAAAATACCAACCAAACCAGCTTAAGTGGACTGCTTGACAAAGTGCCCGGGGTGAACCTCGTAGGCGATCAAGCCAATATCCGTGGTGGTTCAGGGTTTAGTTACGGGGCTGGCAGCCGGGTGCTGTTGCTTGTTGACGACATGCCCATCATGCAGGCTGACGCTGGCTATCCGCAATGGGAAGACGTGCCCCTTGAGAATATCGAGCAAGTGGAAGTGGTAAAAGGCGCCGCATCGGCACTGTACGGTTCTTCGGCGCTCAATGGTATCATCAATGTGCGCACAGCCTTTGCAAAGGCAGAGCCAGAAACTCAATTTTCCCCTTTTCTTTTGGTGTATGGCGAGCCTAGGAACAAGGCATCCAAATGGTGGGACACGCCCCGGTATGCAACTGGCGGAAGCGCCGTGCACCGCCAAAAATTTGGCAAATTCGATGTGGTGCTTGGCGGCAACTATTACCGACAGGAGAGCGTCAACGACAGCACTTGGAGCAGGCGTGGCCGAATCAATTTCAGTACCCGCTACCGCATCACCGATCGGCTTTCCGTAGGCCTGAACGGCAATTTCAACAAGTCCAAATCTGCGTCGTTCTTTTTTTGGGGCGGCTTGGACAGCCTGTTGCTTAGGCCCGGCGCGGCTGTTTCCGAAGGCGGAAACCAGCGATACAATATTGACCCCTACATCACCTATTTTGACAAGGCCAATAATCGCCACAAGCTGCAAGGCCGTTTTTTCAATGTGAAGAACAACACAGGCACATCCGAAGCTGACCAATCGAACCGTTCAGAGGTCGTTTACGGAGAATACCAGTTCCAACGCAAAATGGAGCGCATCGGCCTCGTTGCGTCGGCCGGGGCAGTCTATATAGGCACAGCGGTGAAGGCACCGCTTTATGGCGACACGACCTTCACCAGCCGCAACATGGCGGGCTACCTCCAGTTGGATAAAAAATTCTTTGACAAACTGAACATCTCTGGCGGCTTCCGCTATGAAAACAACCTCGTGCTGACACCCGAAGTGATTGAATACAAGAATAAGGATGTCATTGTGCGAAGGGATACCGTGCCAGGTGGCGAGATCAAGGAATCAAAACCCGTTTTCCGACTTGGTACAAGCTACGAACTGGGCCGGGCGACCTTCCTTCGGGCCTCTTGGGGGCAGGGCTACCGCTTCCCAAGCATTGCCGAGAAGTTCATTTTTACCCTTTTTGGTGGCACCCCAATTTTACCCAACGTAGATTTAGTCTCTGAAACGGGCTGGTCCTCGGAAATTGGCTTGCGCCAAGGTTTCAAGCTCGGCGGCTTCAGCGGCTTCCTCGATTTGGCAGGTTTCATCAGTGAATATGAGGATATGATGGAGTTCAACGTGGTGTTCCAAGGCTTTTTGGCTTCCTTTCAATCGCAAAACGTGGGCAATACCCGTATCAAAGGCTTGGAAGGAAGCATCACGGGTAGGGGTGATTTGTTCGGCCTTGAAACTACGGTGCTGGCTGGCTATACTTTTATAGACCCCCGCTTTAAGGAATGGGCACCGTTGGATTCCCTCAAAAATGGCTCGGCCGCATTCCGTATGACGGATGCCTATCGCAACGGCATCAACTCCTCGGTTTGCTCAGCCGGCAATTCCTGCGAAAACATCCTCAAGTACCGCTATAAGCACACGGCCAAGGTGGACATAGAATCACGGGCTGGCAAGTTCTCCTTTGGGATAAGCGCAATCTACAATAGCTTCATGAAGAATATTGACGAGGTGTTTGAGGCGCTGATAGTTCCTGGCCTGCGCCAATACCGGAAAGAAAACAACAAGGGCGACCTTGTGCTGGGGGCACGGGCCGCCTACTTTCCGAACGACCATTTGAAGCTGGCCCTCATCCTCGGCAACGTGACGAATGAGGAGTGGGTGGCCCGCCCTGGCAAGGTGGAAGCGCCAAGGCACTATACTTTGAGGGTGGATTATAGTTTTTGAATGCGGAACCTGACACTGGATCTTATTTATACTTTGGAGCGCTAGGTTTTGTCCATTTGAAATTGCTGTTGGCCTTTTGCTATTGGCTGTTGGCCAAAAACCAATGGCCAAAAGCTAACGGCCAGAAGTATATTTCGGCTCCAATGCAAGCAAAACACGTTTCCTTTGCCCCAAAATCCAATGACCCTGATGACCTCATAGCTTATGCCCAACGTTAGAATCGCCCAAGTTTCATCCTACCTGCCAGATAGGGTAGTGACCAATGAAGAAATCGAACAACAGGTGAACGTTGAGAAACAGCTCCTTCCGCCTGGTATCCTGGAGAAACTTTTTCGCAATCGGGAGCGCCGCTTCGCTGCCCGAGACGTACAAACCTCCGACCTGGCAGCAAATGCTGCTAGGCCAATTGTTGAGCAGTTTGGGGCGGAGCGCATTGAGTACCTGATTTTTGCAGGGGCTTGCTCCGACCTCATTGAGCCTGCTACAGCGAATATTGTTCAGCATAAACTCGGCCTTCGGTGCCCTGCTTTCGATTTAAAGAATGCTTGCAACAGCTTTGTGGATGCCATCACGGTGGCAAATTCGTTCATTCAAACTGGTGTTTGTGGGAACGTGCTTATAGTCACTGGTGAAAAGTTGAGTGACGGGGTTAGGCTTGATGGGAACCATACGGCAGCCCACCTTGCTGCCTTTAGTTTGGGCGATGCAGGTGCAGCCATGCTCCTCACCCTGTCCGACAACGAAAGCGGCATCCACTTCCAAAAAAAACTGACCCGTGGCCAACATTGGCAACTTTGTACCATCAAAGGAGGTGGATCCATGTTTCCGCAGGAGCCTCACATGAACTACTTCGAGGGCAGTACATCCGAGCTGAAGTCGGTAATACTTGAAGAGGGGGTGGCTTTCGTTAAAGCATGTTACGAAGAATCGGGCTGGTCTGCCGACATGATAGACCACTTGTTTACCCATCAGGTGTCTGGCGGCACTTTCAGGGTGGTGGAACAGGCCACGGGCATTCCAGTCGAGCGCATTACCTCTGTCTTCGAAAAATCTGGCAACACCGCTGCCGCCTCAATCCCACTTGCCATCTGCGATGCCCTAAAGGCTGGCCGCCTCAAGCGTGGCGACAAGGTCATGCTGTTCGGCATAGCGGCGGGTGCCAGCCTTTCCATACAATTCCTTACTTGGTGATTTTTACAGGCAGCGCATGATATGCTCGGCTTTTCTTTATTTTGCCCCTTCATTCATCAAAGCCAAATTATGCCCACGTTTACACCATTTCAACAAGCCATCCGACAAGGCATTCCCGACAAACTGCCCGCCCCCAAGCCCTACGACCCCGTTGTTTCTCATGCGCCCAAGCGGGTCATTGAAGGCGTTTTATCCAAAGAAGAAAAAAAGCTCGCCGTGCGCAATGCGCTGCGCTATTTCGATAAAAAGCACCATGCCGTGCTGGCCCCTGAGTTTTTCGAAGAGCTGGAAACCTACGGACGCATCTATATGTACCGCTTCCGCCCCGATTATGAAATGCATGCCCGTCCTATCGGCGAGTACCCGGCCAAGTGCCAGCAGGCGGCGGCCATCATGCTCATGATTCAGAACAACCTCGACCCCACCGTTGCGAAGCACCCGCACGAACTCATTACCTACGGTGGAAACGGAGCGGTTTTCCAGAACTGGGCGCAGTACTTGCTCACCATGCAGTACTTATCGCAAATGACAGATAAACAGACGCTTGCGATGTACAGCGGCCATCCAATGGGCGTTTTTCCGTCGCACCGGGATGCTCCACGGGTCGTGGTGACCAATGGCATGATGATTCCTAATTACTCCAAAAAAGAGGACTGGAACAAGTACAACGCCCTCGGCGTCACGCAGTATGGGCAGATGACGGCGGGGTCGTTCATGTACATCGGGCCGCAGGGCATCGTGCACGGTACGACCATCACGCTGCTGAATGCGGGGCGCTTGCGCAAATTGGGGGCGAATGACTTGCGGGGCAAAATATTCGTGACCAGCGGACTTGGTGGCATGTCCGGCGCACAGGCCAAGGCTGCCGTCATCACCGGAGCAGTTGGTGTGCTGGCCGAGGTGGACGACAAGACCACCGAGCAGCGTATCGTGGATGGGTATATCCTTCGGGAAAACGTGTATCGTGATCTTGATTTACTCATCCAGCGCATCGAAGAATGTCGGAAAAACGGTACGGCCATCGCCCTGATTTATGCTGGCAACGTGGTGGATTTATTGGAGAAAATGGTGGGAAAAAACACCAAGGTTGAACTCCTGAGCGACCAGACGAGCCTGCATAATATTGACGACCTCGGCTACTGTCCGGCAGGCTACACGTTTGAAGAAGCCAAGCAATTGATGAATTCCGATAAGCCGAGGTTCATGGACGAAGTGCGGAAAACCCTCATCCGCCATGCCAACGCCGTGAACACGATGGCCGATCGTGGCACTTATTTTTGGGACTACGGCAACGCCTTCCTGCTCGAAGCGGGTAAGGCTGGGGCCAATGTTTTCAAGAACAAGGAAACGGGCGAGTACAAGTACCCCAGCTACGTGGAAGACATCATGGGGCCGATGTGCTTCGACTTTGGTTTCGGGCCGTTCCGCTGGGTCTGCTGCTCCGGCCAGAAAGCCGATTTGGATAAAACGGACGCCATCGCTGCACGGGTTTTGGAGGAAATCAAGGCCACTGCCCCCGCCGAAATTCAGGGCCAACTCAACGACAATATTATTTGGATAAAAAATGCTGACCGTGACCTGCCCATCGTCGGCTCAAAGTCCCGCATCCTCTACGCCGACGCTGAGGGCCGGGTGAAAATCGCCGAGGCGTTCAACCAAGCCATTGCCAGCGGCGAACTGGCCGGCCCCGTGGTGCTGGGTCGTGACCACCACGACGTGAGCGGCACCGACTCGCCCTTCCGGGAAACCTCGAACATTTACGACGGCAGCCGCTTTACCGCCGATATGGCCGTTCAGAACGTTATCGGCGACAGCTTCCGGGGTGCCACATGGGTCAGCCTGCACAACGGCGGTGGGGTGGGGTGGGGCGAGGTCATCAACGGTGGCTTCGGCTTGTTCCTTGATGGTTCCATCGCCGCCTCACTTCGGTTGAAATCCATGCTGTTTTGGGACGTGAACAACGGCATTGCCCGCCGCAGTTGGGCAAGGAACGAGGAGGCGATTTTTGCCATCAAACGGGAAATGAAACGGACGCCGGGGTTGGTGGTGACGCTGCCGAACTTGGTGGAGGATGAATTACTCGAAGGGCTGTAAAATACAAAAACCCTTGAAAATCAACGACTTTCAAGGGCTTTTTAGCAAGTTGAACCCGCTTATTTTATATAAAAAACGAGGCTGTTCATTTGCCGTGGGTTTGGCGTTCCTTCCACCTTTGCAATCACTTGTTCAAAATAGAAACGGTCGCCTGAAGTAGCGCTATTTACAAGTGATCTTGCCTTTTCATTGAAATTGGATGATTTTACAGGAACCTCCACAGGGTCGCCTACTTTTGGCACCCTGATGAGGTTGTAGCTGACGATTTCGATAGTCAATTCGCCTTTATAACCACCTGCGTCAAACCCTAGTCCAAAGGTTTTTTTGAACTCATCTGGCGTAATTTCCCCATTAGTGAGGTTTGATCCATTCTCAAATTTCAATGCTGCAAGCGGGTCAGGAATCCGCTGCACATCGAAGTCAAAGTTCTTGAACTTGAACCCTTCGCCATGCACGGTCAAGGTGGTTTTGCCCGGATAATGGAATCGGAGGTTGAACTTGCCGTCCTCCAGTTTTTCGATGTCCACACCGTCGCTGCCGATGTAGATGTTCCCGCTCGGAATCCCCGGTACGCTTACCTGTACTTGGTTTTCCACGCCAATGTACATTTTGTCACTTTTGAGTGACCTTAGGCTGACTTCTTGTGCCTGCAAAATGCTTCCAGAAAAAAAGCATTAATGCCCAAAAAGCGACAGTTTGCAGCGAGGAGAAAGGGCCTTTCTTGATGTTTATCAACTTCATTTTCTTATGTTAATTTAGTGAAAACAACCTCAGAATGAGGTATTTGTGCCAAAGTTACAAATTATGGGCGCAATTTAATAAATCCTCCGTCCAATGGAAAATCACAACCAGTGATAAAGGCAGCTTCATCCGAGCAAAGGAACAGCGCCAGGTTCGCCACTTCGTCAGGTGTTCCCATGCGCCCAATGGGTTGCGTCTTCGCCAATTTTGCGAACATTTCCGCCTCAAGGCCGGGGTAGTTCTTCGCCAAAAAACCATCCACAAACGGCGTGTGGATGCGGGCGGGCGAGATGCAGTTGCAGCGGACGTTGTCGCTGAGGTAGTCCATCGCTACGCTGAGGGTCATGGTCAGTACAGCACCTTTGGTCATGGAGTAGGCGAAGCGGTCGGGGATGCCCACTGAAGCCACCACGCTGGCCATGTTCAGAATGACGCCGCCGCCATTTTGCTTGAAAAACGGCACGACGGCGTGCATCGCATTGTAAACGCCTTTCACGTTCACCCGGTACATGCGGTCGAGGTCGTCCTCGGTGGTTTTTTCCAGATTGCCGACGAAGCCGATGCCCGCATTGCAGACGAGGATGTGCGCAACTTGCTCATTATGAATCGCTTGCGCAATGGCTGCTACCTGCTGCTGATTGCTCACATCGCAGGTATGGGCCGTGGCATGGCCACCTTCCGCACGGATTTCTGCAGCTGCGTTTTCTGCTTCTTCGAGCTTCAAATCGAGCAAGTGGACATACGCTCCCTCCATTGCGAAGCGCCGTGAAATGGCTAGCCCAATGCCACTGGCGCCACCGGTCACGATGGCTGTTTTGTTTTCGAGTCGTTTCATATTCTTTACTTGATAACCTATAGTGGCGGCTTCATCGACAACAGCTTTCCGAAAGTTCCTAACTTTCGGAAAGCTGTTGTCGATGCCGCCGCTGCCTCGCTGGTTAAAATCACAGTTCAAAAATTTTATCCATCAGCACCCATTTTTCCCCCTCCTTCGCCCAGGGCAACGGCTGCTGGAATTTCCACATCAGCTCCTCCCAAGCCTGTACCCGTGGGTTGGCGGCATCGGTGGCGGACTTTTTTTCAAAGCTGAAATCACCGTTCACCTCCATAACCATAAACATCCGGTTGCCCGTGCGGTAGATGTCCAGCGCTGTGATTCCAGCTGCACGGATGTCCTCCAGCACCTCTGGCCAGACGCCGCCGGGGGCGTGCCAGCGCTCGTATTCGGCGATGAGGGCGGGGTCGTCTTTGAGGTCGAGGGCGAAGTGGTATCTCATTTTTCGATTTTCGATTTACGACTTACGATTGGGGGCGTTGGGCTTCCAATCGGTTTTTCATTTTTCCAATAAAACCGGGCAGTTTTCAAGATTGATATTGAATTTTCCAGACTTGCACAGCTTGATGAGCTTCACCTTTTTCACACCTTCATCTTCGCCTATGCGAATACTGAATGTGCATTCCTGACCTTCAAAATGGTATTCGCTGGCGAAATAGCTGTTGCCAGTTGCTTCGTCATCATCGCTCTCACTGCCGAGCAAGAAGCCAGGATTCAGGTCGGCCTTGCCACGGATTTGGTCAACGGTTTGGCGGTTTTTGCGCAGCTCGAAATTAAAATCAAGCGTCGTGTAATTGGCCATCGAAACATCCAGCGAATACAGGTAGCCTTGCTTGCTGGCCACAAAATTGGTCCACTTCGCAGCCTTCCCCATTGTAGCAAGCGGCAAAAGCATCGGGAAAACAAAAGTGTCCGTTTGCTCCAAAACGATGAAGCTATCTGCTAATTCAAAGTTTTCTGCAAGGCCAGCGTAGGTCAGTTTTTTCAGAAAATCGGCGGAATAGTCGAGGTCGTTGGCCAGTTTGATTTTGGCGGGCTTGACGTTGCCGGGAACGGCTTCTTCCACTGTATCTGTTGGCACAACGGCATCCTCGCCCAATAATGCTGTGTCCGCCAAAAGCGAATCCAAAACTGGTGTACTATGCTGCTCAGGTGTGAGGCTACCACTCGTGCAAGCAAGGAAGTGCATCGCAGCCATTGCGGAGCAAAAGAATAAAATGTATTTCATAGAATACTGTAAAAATCTGAACTAAATTAAGGCGGTGACTCGAAGTCACCGCCTTAATTCGACTATGTCAACTGCGACCCCCTGAAGCCGTACCAAGCAATATATGCAAACATCAGGGTGGGCAGGATGAAGGCCGTCGCCATGCTCGTCGAGTCGGCGATGGCGCCCATAATGGGCGGGAACACTGCACCGCCGACGATGCCCATGATGATATACGAGGAGCCGTTCTTGGTCAAGCTGCCGAGGTCCTTTACCCCAAGGGCGAATATGGTGGGGAAGGTGATGCTCTGGAACAGGTAAAACACCATCAGTGCCCCTACCGATACCTTGCCGAAGTGGCCTGTGACGATGAGCAGCAGCGCCACGATGGACACACTATAATAGCCGAGCAGTTTATGGGGCTTCACGTATTTCATCAAAAAAGTGCCGAGGAAACGGCCCGCCATAAAGATGACCATGCCGATGGCTTGCAAGAAACTAGCCTCTTGGTTGCTGATGCCAAGCGTATCGGTAGTGTAGTTGATGAAGAAGCCCCAGATGCAGCCCTGTGCGCCTACGTTCAGGAATTGCGCCAGCACGGCAAAGGAAAAATGCTTGTGCGCCCAAAGCTTGCGGCCAGTATGTGACTGTTTGTCGGCGACGAGGGTTTCTTCTTCCACCTCTGGCATGGGGGTAAAATAGAAGAGCACGGCCACCATCAGCACCACCAAACCAACAATTATATAAGGTGTCTGCACGGAGCGGAATCCTTCTTGTACGGTCTGGCTTGTGGCACCAAATACGAACAGCCCGCCCACCAACGGCCCGGTGATTACACCTACCCCATTGAAAGATTGGGCAAGATTGAGGCGCTGCTCTGAGCTTTCACGAGGGCCAAGCACGGTGGCGTAGGGGTTGGCTGCGGTCTCCAAAAAGGCAAGGCCGCAGGCCAAGATGAACAGTGCCACCAAAAACAGGCCCCATGACTGTGCCTCGGTAACTGGGTAAACGAGTAGCGCCCCACCAGCGTACAAGAGCAGTCCAGCGAGGATGCCTTTTTTGTAGCCAAATTTTTTCATGAAATACCCGGCAGGCAAGGCCATTAGGAAGTAGGCCCCGAAGGTAACGACCTGTACCCAGGCCGATTCGGCGATGCTGATGTTGAGCGTTTCCTGGAAATGTTTGTTCAACACATCGAGCATGGAAATAGCGAAACCCCAAAGGAAAAATAAGCTGGTAACCAGCACAAACGGAATCAGGTACTTGTTTTTAGTGGACATGGTTGGCTTTCGTTTTGTGAAGGGCCAAATGTAGGGAAGGGAATCGAAGTTTTCAGGCTTTCAGGTTTTTGGGAGGGATGAAACAAAAAAAAAGGGGGCAGCGGCGCTGCCTCCCCGAAACCATTTTACCAAAAAACTTACTTTGAAATTATGAGATTCTATTGATGGTCATCTGCCATCCATCGGGAAAATTGGGTATAAAAATCACCTTGGCTATGTCAAGGCCACTCAATGGTTTATAGTGAACACCAATTGATTTTGGATATAAAATGGCGAAAACTGCTTCGTCAAGGCGAAACGATGCTTTCGAGTTTTTTAACTTGTTGGATGTGAGAAAGGGGAATGCCCTGAGACCGAATAATGCTTGTCGAAGTGAGGAATTGGACAGGAATTGTCCAAGAGACCAGTCATGATTGTTGAGAAGGAGAAGATGGCTTGAAGCCGAAACGAATAGTGCAAAATTAGGCTCGTTCTATCTGTTATGAAACAGGTAGGTTCAGATATTTTTTAATTATCTGCGCAAAATTCTAAAAATCAACTAATTGTGAACATATTTTTTTAATTCTACACAGTGGTTTGCACACCCTTGATACGTAATTTCACGTAGGGAAAAAATCCGTTTTTACTTTAAATCCTCTGGATTTCGCACCCAAACGTCTCGCTGTGGGAATGGGATCTCGATGCCATTGGCCCGGAACCTGCTTTCGATGTTGAAACGGATATCGCTCTTGACACGCTCAATATTGAAAAATTCGGTACTAAAAAAAAGCAGCTCGAAGTCAACGGAAGACTCGCCAAAATTGACAAAATGAACGGATATGGCAGGTTCTTTCAGTACCTTTTCATGTTCGCTGGCCGCCTCAAGAAGAAGGCGTTGCACGAAAAGTACGTCTGAGTGGTAGGCAACTCCTACCGCTATCTTGAATCGGGCTGGCTGGTCATCGTGGGTCCAGTTGGTCACTTTATTGACGACGAGGCTTGAGTTCGGTACGAGGATGCTTACCCGGTCACGGGTTTCGAGCTTGGAGGTTCGAAGGCCTATTTTTACGACCCTGGCCACAAATCCGTCCACTTCCAGTATGTCACCTACATCCACCGTGCCCTCTACCAATATGATGATGCCCGAAATGATGTCCTTGAAGGTATCCTGTAAGCCAAGTCCGATGCCGACCAGCAAGGCCGCAGAACTGGCCCAAATCATGGAACTGATGTTGAACAATTCCATGATGGCAAACACGGCCAATACCCAGATGATATAGCTCAGGAATTGCTTCAGTGCCATTTGCCTCCCCGGATCCACCTTGCGTGTGCGGAAGTAGCGGTCGAGCAGGATGCGCTTCATGGTCCAAATCAAGATTTTTGCGGCCAACAAAATCAAAATGGCCATTAGCAGGTGCGACATTGTGAGTTTGAAATTGCCAATAATGATGCTCAGGTTGAGAAATTCTTTGAAATCCATGTTGCAAAACTTGATTTTCGATGAAAAATAGGTGTCAGAACCGCAATTTTGTCGTGCAAATCTGCATAACTTAGTTCGTCTTTAGAAATCCTGTCGCCAAAAAGCAAGTTGAAAGCGTCCCGTAAACCTTCATTTTTAAACTTTAAAGCATGAAAAACTTAATCAACTTTCTACTTTGCCTTGCACTGCCTGCCTGTCTAATCGGACAATCCAAGGTTGATGCGAGCATATCGTTTGCCTCTTTCCAAGACCAAGGAAAGGGCTATGTGGAGGTTTATTTGCATGTACTTGGCCCAAGCGTTGGCCTCGCTCCATTAGACGGTACAAATGGACAGTCAAAACTAGATATCGTCATTCTGTTTATGCAGGGCGATAATGTTATAAAATTCGATAAGTACCGGCTCAGCGGCCCTATAACGGAAAAGCCCATTGACTTCGTTGACATGAAACGCTATGCCTTGGACAATGGCGAGTACCAACTGGAAGTTTCCGTTGAAGATATGGTGAATCCCGGTAGTGCAAAAAAATTCCGTTCCAGCATGAAGGTGGACTACCAACCCAATGGATTGGCCATTTCTGATGTAGAGTTGTTGGCTTCGGTTAAGAATGTTGACACAAGTGCAGCCCCAAACCCAATGGCAAAGGGCAATTTCATCTTCGAGCCGATGCCTACCAATTTTTATTCAAAAAATGACGAGTTGTTGTTGTTCTACTTTGAAGTTTACAACACCGATAAGGCCATTGCCGAAGACTATCTGCAAACCATCTACATAGACAACGCAGATACCAAGGATGTAGAGGAAAAAATAGGTGCATCCAATAAACGAAAGCAACCAACACCCGTAGATGCCGCCGTACAAAAAATGGACATCAAGTCACTTCGAACAGGCAATTACAACCTCGTGATTGAAATCAGGAACAGGAACAAAGACCTGTTGGCTAAGCGCTCTATGCCTTTCCAACGTAGCAACCCCTATTTGGAAATCACCGAGGCGAAGATTTCATCCGGCGAGGTTTCCCTAAACGATGAATTCGTAGGTAAGATGTCTGAGGAAGAGCTTGTTTATGCCCTAAAAGCCATCCTGATGCAAGTGGACAAAGCGGATGGAGAGCATGTAAAATATATCATTTCAGAGCGCAACGCCAATGCCATGCGAATGTACTTGTTCAGCTATTGGGCAAAGGAAAACCATAACAATCCCGAGGCTCAATACAACGCCTATATGAAAATTGCAAAGCAGGTGGATGTCAGCTTCGCCAATGGCTTTGGCTTTGGCTTTGAAACTGACCGGGGATATGTTTTTCTGAAATATGGTGCTCCAAACAACACGGCTTTCGAGGAAAACGACCCCAGTGCGCCTCCCTATGAAATCTGGTATTACAACCAGTTCCCAAAGACAAAACAGAACAATGTCAAATTCCTTTTCTACAACCCTTCCTTGACAACCAATGGCCATGTGCTGCTTCATTCCACTGCACGGGGCGAAAACAACAATCCTCGCTGGGAAATAGACCTATACAAAGATGCCCCCAATGAAATCCAGGGCAACGACTTCATTGATGGAACCCAAATGCAGTCCAATACAGGCCGACATGCCCGGCAGCTGTGGGAAGGTTTTAAGCCAGATCAGTGATTGGTCAGAGAGCCATCAGGTATGATTTAGCAGCACACTGCCTGCCCACCGACATGCTGACAACTTATACTTTGGACCTCAAGTATTGTCCATTTCAACTTGCTGTTGGCCATTTGCTTTTGGACAACAGCTAACAGCTAACGGCCAGAAGTATAAATTAAACGGTATCGTTTTTGAAATTTAATATAAAGCTGAATTGAGTAAAAGGGGCATCATTGCCAAAAAAACCTAATTTTGCCTTGAAATCAACAACAAAGGTGACGCCTCGTTGAACAGCGCCACCTTTGTTATTTTACCAAATAACTGTTGTTTTGTCAAAGAATCTCGTAATTATACCCACCTACAACGAACTGGAGAACATTGGGAAAATGCTCGATGCTGTCATGGCACTGCCTGTTGCGTTTGATGTGCTTGTGGTGGACGATGGTTCACCAGATGGCACTTCTGCAGTAGTGCGTGAAAAAAGCGCCGATTATCCCCAGCGTATCTACCTGCTGCAGCGTAGCGGCAAATTGGGCTTGGGCACAGCTTATATCGAAGGCTTCAAATATGGCCTAAAACAAGGCTACGATTATATCTTCGAGATGGATTGCGATTTCTCGCATAATCCAAGTGACCTCGTTCGACTACTTCAAGCCCTTCAAAAAGATGCAGACCTGGTGATTGGCTCCCGCTATGTCAAAGGAGGCAGTACTGTAAATTGGCCATTCGACCGGAAAGTGCTTTCCTATGGTGCCTCCCTTTATGTTCGCCTCATAACTTGGATGTGGATCAAAGACCCAACCGCTGGTTTTGTTGGGTATCGCAGAAAGGTGCTTGAGACGATTGAATTGGACAAAATCAGGTTCATCGGCTACGCCTTCCAAATCGAGATGAAGTTCACCGCATGGCGGTTTGGCTTCAAGCTACGTGAAATACCTATCACCTTTGCCGACCGCATAGAAGGTGCCTCAAAGATGACCAAGGGCATCGTCAGAGAAGCCATTTTTGGCATCATCAAGCTGAAAGTTTATAGCCTCTTCCATTAAACATTAGTTGGAAAAACTTCGTAAATGGGGCGCTGGGCAGGAGTTAGGGGTTGCGTAACAAGTCCCATTTTAGCTTTATGTATTTTTGTAAATAATCGAAAGAGCATTTTTTACAAACTGCAAAGAGTTTTCATTTGGGACTTATTACCCAACCCCTAGCTAGGCGCTCACATAGTGGCCAGATTCAAAAACTTACCGCAAGTATCCATTAATCTTCCATTTTCAATTCGAGTTGATTGTTGAATGTCCCGTTTTGGGATCTTGGCCATGCCTTGCCCTTTGCCAATGTCCAATTTGGAAGCCGAGTGGTAAAAAGTGGGAATGATGTACTGGAGTTCCCAATACGAAGTGGGAAAAAGTGGAAACGAATATTTGAAAATACCAAAACGCCCAAATTTTTAAACTAGTTGGTAAGCCAATTTAGCTCAATCATGTAACTATATTGATTAAAAAATTGACATTAATATGCTAATTATATGAAAACGTGGCGCAGGAGTGGTAAAATGTGGAAAAAAAAATAAGATTTTGTGGGAGAAAGTGGGAATATTTGGGAGAAAGTGAATACTTTTGGCCGACAAATTGATTTACACAGCAGATGAACCAACTCCTAGGTGAATATGAGTGTAAAGTTGACCCGAAGGGCCGACTGAGACTGCCAAGCGGCTTGCTTGAGCAGTTACCAGCCGACGAGCGGGACAATTTTGTGGTCAACCGTGGATTGGAAAAATGCTTGGTCCTGTTTCCCAAAAAAGTTTGGGATGCAAAATCTGCGCAAGTTAACAACATAAATGAATTTGACCTAAATGCAAGGTTGTTCCAGCGCCAGTTTTACCGTGGCGCCACAGCCTTGAAGCGTGACAACGCCGACCGCCTCAACTTCCCGAACCAACTGCTCGAATGGGCAGGAATACTGCCGGGAGATGGGGAAGTGGTACTGGCTACCGTCAATGACAAGGTCGAAATCTGGTCAGCCGCCGAGTACGATTTGCAAATGAACAACGAACTCGACATGGCACAGCTTGCTCAGGTAGTAATGGCAGCAGACAAAGGGGTTGCAAAGCCTATATAATTCAACCGCATGGCCTACCACATTCCCATTCTCGCCAAAGAAAGCATCGAAGGCCTAAACATCAAAAAAGATGGTGTTTACTTAGATGCAACCTTCGGCGGTGGTGGCCACAGCCGGTTGATATTGAATGAATTGGGAGAGAAAGGGCGGTTGTTCGCCTTTGACCAAGATGATGATTCGCTTCGCAATTTGATTGACGATGAGCGATTCACCTTCAATCACCACAACTTCCGCTACGTGAAGCAATTCCTAAGGCTTCATGGCGTGAAACAAGTGGATGGCATCTTGGCCGACCTTGGGGTCAGCTCCCACCAACTCGACGAGGCCGAACGTGGCTTCTCGTTCCGTTTCGACGCCGACCTCGATATGCGGATGAACCGCTCAGAGGAGGTCACGGCAGCAACGGTTTTGAAAACGCATTCAGCAGCAGAACTGCAAACGATTTTTGGCGAATACGGCGAAGTGCGAAATGCAAAAACGCTGGCCCAAGTAATCGTGCAGCAGCGGGAACACCGCCCTATACGGACCATCGGCGATTTGCTCGGCATCATCGAGCCGCTGGTGAGAGGGCAAAAGAACCGCTATTTGGCGCAGGTTTTCCAAGCCCTGCGCATCGAGGTGAACGACGAGATGGGTGCTTTGCAGGATTTCCTGGAAGCCACGCTCGACATCCTCAAGCCCGGCGGCAGGCTCGTGGTCATCAGCTTCCACAGCCTCGAAGACCGCATGGTAAAGAACCTGCTGAAAACTGGAAACGTGGAAGGCGAAGTGAAAAGCGACTTCTATGGCAAAATTGAAAGACCTTTTGAACAGATAAATAAAGGTGTAATCACTCCTTCGGAAGATGAAATGGCTAAAAACGGAAGAGCAAGGAGTGCGAAATTAAGGATTGGAATCCGCAAGTAGCCTTTTGGCAAAAAGCAAGAATCGTGACTTACCCTCACGCTGACTGCCAACTGCCAACTGTCGAACTGCAAACTTGGCAAGTTAAGATGGCACAACAAAAAAAATCACTCGGGAGCTATTTTGAGCTAGGGAACTTTGGTGCTTCCCTGGTTTTAAAGAACTTACCTTTCGTCTTGTTCCTGAGTTTTCTCACCATCATCTACATTGCCAACGCACACTATGCGGAAAAGCAGGTCCGGCAAATTCAAACCTTACAGAACGAAGTCAAAGAACTGAAACGTCAATATAATTCTTTGAAGTCCGACATCATGTTCAAGAGCCGTTTGGCGGAAGTGGGCGAGAACGTAGAAGCGCTCGGCCTCCGTAAAACCTCCGGCAGGGTGCATCGGATTGTAGTGGAAGATTAAACAAACAGCAATTGAGTTTCGAGTAGTGAGTTTCGAGTTACGAGTTAAGGCCTGCTTACCCAGACTTTGCTCGTAACTCGTAACTCATAACTAGCAACTTTTAGAGAAATGGCTTTCAACGTTAAAAACGAAGTCCTTGTACGGGTGTACGTCGTCCTCGCTGCGATTGTCGGCGTGGCGGTTGCCATTGCGTACCAAACCTTCAACATCAATGTGATTGAAGGGGAGAAGTGGCGCAGCAAGGGCGAAGACCTCTATGTCAAAGAGGTGCCGATGGAAGCCGAGCGTGGGAACATCCTCACCGAAGACGGGAGCATGTTGGCCACCTCGATGCCGTTCTTTGACATCTCTTGGGACCCCAATTCCAACGCTATAGATACTGCGTTTTGGACCTCGAAATCATTCGATAGCTTGGCGTACTACTTGGCCACCTACGTAAACCCTAGTATGACGCCCGGTGCCATGAAGGCTTATTTATGGCAACAAAAAACCACGGGCAAGCGATACGTGGATATAAAAAAAGACGCCACGCTGGAGCAAAAAGAGTTGATTACCAGCTTCCCACTATTCAGCCTCGGTCAGTTCAAGGGCGGCCTCATTATTGTGCAAAAATTCAACCGGGAAAAGCCCTTCGGGATGCTGGCCAGTCGGACGATTGGCTACGTGCAGGGCGACTCCATCCTAGTGGGCATCGAAGGTGCCTACAACGACTTTTTGCAAGGGGAAGAAGGCACTCAGCTGATGTACCGGGTCGGCGGCGGCATGTGGATTCCGCTGCAAAACCTCTCGAAAATAGAGCCGAAACCGGGCCAGGACGTCATCACGACCATTGACATCAACCTGCAGGATATCGCCGAAAACGCCCTCGCAAAAGCCGTGGTGCGGCACAAGGCAGAGAGCGGCGTGGCAATTTTAATGGACGTGAAAACAGGTGCCGTGAAAGCCATCGCCAACCTCGGCTGGTCGAAGGATGGCAAGCTGCTTGAAACCTACAACCATGCCATTGGCTCAGGCACCGAACCCGGCTCGACTTTCAAAACGGCCTCTATGTTGGCCCTCCTCGAAGACGGCTATGTGGACTTGGAGGACAGCATTGACCTCGAACAAGGCGTGACCATCTACCACGACGCCGAACTCAAGGACGCTCACCCGCACAGCCTCAACCGGGTGTCAGTGAAACATGCCTTCGGAATGTCGTCCAATGTGGGCATTTCACGCTTGGTGTACAATGGCTATGGCACAAAGAACAAGGCCGACCGCTACATCGAGCGGCTGCGTGACTTCTACCTCGACCAGCCAACGGGCATCGAAATTGGGGGCGAAGTGGAGCCTTATATCAAAAAAGCCTACAGCGAAGAAGACGGCTGGAGCGGCACGACGCTGCCTTGGATGGCCATCGGTTACGAAATGACCATCACCCCGTTGCAGCAGCTTGGTTTTTACAACGCTATCGCAAACAATGGGGTCTATGTGAAACCCTATTTGGTGAAGGAAATACAGCGGTATGGCGAGACCCTCAAGCGTTTCCCGGTGACGGAGGTGAGGGGCCGCATTGCTTCGAAAAAAGCTATAACGCAGGTGCAAAAACTGCTCGAATGTGTGGTGGACAGCTCCTGGGGAACGGCACATTTGCTCAAAGCGGAATCGTACCGCTACGCTGGCAAAACGGGCACTGCCCAGCTCAACTACCAGCGCCTGAACGAAAAGACGAAAGTGGGTGGCTATCAGGCCAGCTTTGCTGGGTACTTCCCAGCAGAGAACCCGGTTTACTCCTGCATCGTGCTCATCAGCAAGCCGAAAGAGGCAGGCATCTATGGCGGTGCAGTAGCGCTCCCAGTTTTCAAGGAGATAGCCGACAAGGCCATCGCCACCCGCTTAGAGCTGTACCCGGTACTGAACACAGGCGACGAAGTGGCCTTCGAGGCCAAGCAAATGCCGGACAAAGACGCTGGCTACCGTACTGATATTCAGTACATTATAAGCGAACTTGGCCTCGATTATTACAACAAGGCCGACGGTGATTGGGCGGTATTGCGCAGCGCAGAACCCGACTCGCTCAAATTGATGAAACGAATCGTCGAGGAGAAACAAGTGCCGAACGTCATCGGCATGGGACTCCGTGACGCCCTTTTTATACTGGAAAACAAAGGTTTGAAAGTGCAGTTCGGCGGCGGCTATGGCAAGGTGGTGACGCAATCCATCACGCCGGGCACGAGGGCTGCGGGGCAGACGGTTTGGTTGAGGTTGGGGTGAAAAACAGACGATTTTAATGTACTCGATTTCGAGTATTTTAAAAATGCTAAATACGAGATAATCAATGGATTATCTTTTTTAACCATGCCCGAATCGGCACGGTTAAAAATGGAAGATGACCATTTTGCTGATGTCAGCAAAATGGTCAACAAAACAAAAACGAAGCGCTATGAAAAAGGAGGTCATTACAAAAATGCACACATCATTTGAGGGTGCGGCCCAAAAAAATGATGGGGTTGAATTTTGGTATGCCAGGGACTTGCAAGAGCTGCTGGACTACACCCAATGGCGAAATTTTTTGACTGTCATTGAAAAAGCCCAAACCGCCTGTCAAAATTCTGGGCAATTGGTCGAAGACCATTTTGTTGAGGTCAACAAAAAGGTCAAGGTTGGTTCAGGAGCAGAAAGGGAAATCACCGACTTCATGCTCACACGGTACGCTTGCTACCTGATTGCGCAAAATGGCGACCCAGCAAAGGAGCAAATCGCTTTTGCCCAAACCTATTTCGCCATTCAGACCAGAAAGCAAGAGTTGATTGAGGAGCGGCTGAATTTGATGGAACGCCTTCAGGCAAGGGAAAAATTAGAATCAACTGAGACGGAACTTTCGAGGTTGATTTATGAAAGAGGGGTTGATAATCAGGGATTTGCGAGAATACGAAGCAAAGGAGACAGCGCCCTGTTCGGTGGCAAATCCACTTCGGAAATGAAAACGCAACTCAGCCTCCCTGAAAACCGACCCTTGGCTGATTTCCTTCCGGCGCTGACCATCAAAGCAAAGGATTTCGCCGCAGGGATTACCAACTTCAACGTCAAAAAAGATGACTTGAAGGGCGAGCGGGACATCACCAAGGAACATGTGAAGAACAACGCCGATGTCCGGGAACTGCTCGTCAGAAGGAACATCAAACCAGAGGAACTTCCAGCAGAGGAGGACATCCGAAAGTTGGAAAGGCGGGTGAACAGCGAGACAAAGAAATCGCTGAAGGACGTGGCGAAGTTGAAGAAGCCAGAGGAATGACTGCTTTGGCTGCTGCCGTAGCCTTGCAAGTTGCAAACTTGCAAGAACTAGAAGACTTTAGGGCTGCTAAAACAGACTTGCGACAACTGGGTAGTTAAATATCTACTTTGGGTTGCTAAATATACTTGAAAAAACTAAAATATGGACTAATGAATTTTGATGCGATAAAGATATTTTTTGAAGCATATGGTGTTTGGATTTTACTCAGCTCAATTTTATTAAATATTGTGTTGATAAGGGGGTTTGTAGTTCAGAAATACAGGTATGCATTGGAAAAATTGAAAATTAAACTTGCGTTTATTGAACTTGAATTTAAAAAAGACGAAAATGAAAGAATAATTTTTTTACAAAACGAATTGAAGGACGTAAAAGAAAAGTTGGAACAAGCAAAGTCGGAAAAGAGAGGGATTATTATTTTGATTATTGCCGTACTTTTATTGACTTGGGTAGTTACAACTTTTAGGAAAATTAAGTCGCCCTTCAAAAAGGAAAATATTAATGGAGGCACTCTTGAACTTCCTGAATTACCTAATAATAATCTAAATGAGTTTGTGCAAGAAACAGCAATTGATTCAAATAATTCTCCAGAAAAACTATTACTTCAAGTATCAGAATTAGAGAAAATAGAAAAAAGTAAAGTGAATTCTTGAAAACACTCACTAAAATACTAACCACCAGCGAAATAAAATCCCTCCTCGGCTCAACGGACCAGGAGATAACCGCCTTGACATTGGACAGCCGCAAGGCAGCACCCGGCACCCTCTTCGCCGCCCTCCGGGGCACGGCGACCGACGGCCACGCCTACATCGGCAAAGGCCATCGAGAACGGGCGACGGCGGTGCTTTGCGAGGAACTGCCAACGGAAAGGCACGACCACATAACCTATGTGCATGCCTACATAGATGCCAAGAAATTGTTCTTTGACAATTTGCCCAAAAGCGCCTTCGCACTCGTCAACACCGACGACAAGCGGGGCGAGGTGATGCTGCAAAATACGAAGGCGGAGGTGCTGCAAGCCCTCAGCAACTTGCGGGCCGCCGACGGTCGCTTCGACCAAGTGGTGAGCAAGGAGCGCAATATCATCGGCATCGTGGACTATGCCCACACGCCCGATGCGCTGGAAAAAGTGCTTTCGACGATTGACCAGCTCCGCAAAGGCGGTGGTCGAATCATCACGGTCTGCGGCGCAGGCGGCGACCGTGACCGCACGAAGCGACCATTGATGGCCAAAGTCGCCTGTGATTACAGCGACCAGGTCATCCTGACCAGCGACAACCCCCGCTCCGAGGAGCCGGAAGCCATACTGGCGGAGATGGAGGCGGGCGTCCCCATTGTTGCGAAGCGAAAAGCGCTGACCATCACCGACCGCAGGCAGGCCATCAAAGCGGCTTGCCAAATGGCGCAATCGGGCGATGTGATTCTGGTAGCTGGCAAAGGCCATGAGAAATACCAGGAAATCAAGGGCGTGAAACACGATTTTGACGATAAGAAAGAACTAGCTGAAGCGCTGGGGATTTAATGAATGTACTTTTTGTCATTGCCGAAGGCAAACCGCAACGTCACAACGGGACATCACACATGACGTCGCAGGTTGCCTTCGGCAATGACAAAAAGGGTAAAAAACACTAACGAACAACAACGAAAGGACGAACGAAGGCGGGTTGAATCCGAAATCCGAAATCGTAAATCCGAAATCGAACAATGCTTTACCAACTTTTCCAATGGCTTGAGGACAAATACAACCTGCCGGGTGCAGGTTTATGGGAATTCACGACGTTCCGGGCTGGGATGGGTTTGATTATCTCCTTGATAATCAGCATGTTGTTCGGTGGGCGCATCATCAATTTCTTGCGTGGCTTGCAGATTGGTGAGACCGTCCGTGACCTCGGTTTGGAGGGTCAATTGTCAAAAAAAGGGACGCCGACAATGGGCGGCGTCATCATCATGGGCATCGTCGTTCCGGTGCTGCTCGTGGCGGATTTGAAAAAACGTGTATGTGCTCATCATGCTCATGGTGACGACTTGGATGGCCATCATCGGCTTCTTGGACGACTATATCAAGGTCTTCAAAAAGAACAAGGAGGGCCTCAGCGCCAAGTCGAAACTGATAGGGCAGATTGGCTGTGGCCTGATGGTCGCCATCACGATGATTCAGAGCGACGAAGTGAACGTGCGCCTCGAAACCGAAGTGGCTGACAGCCTGGGCTACGAGCGGGTAAGCAAGATTTACGACGTGCGGGATGCCAGTGGCGACACCATCGAAGTAGCGCATTACAAGGCATATATCACGAATGTGCCGTTCTTCAAGGAGAACCAATTGGATTATGAAAAATGGTTGCCAAAACGTTGGCAATCAGGTAATTATGTCTGGCTGATTTTCGTGCCGTTGGTGATTCTAATCATCACCGCCGTTTCGAACGCCGCCAATTTGACTGACGGTTTGGATGGCCTTGCAACGGGCGTCAGTAGCGTGGTGGCCACCTCGTTGGGCGTGTTCGCCTTTGTGAGCGGCAACGTGGTTTTGGCCAGCTACCTAAACGTCTTCTACCTTCCCGGTACGGGCGAGTTGGTGATTTTCGCCGCTTGTTTGCTGGGCGCTTGCACCGGGTTTTTATGGTACAATTCGTACCCGGCGCAGGTCTTCATGGGCGACACGGGCAGTTTGACCTTGGGCGGCATCATCGCAGCGATGGCCTTGTTGCTACGCAAAGAACTCATCATCCCCATCATGTGCGGGGTGTTCTTGGCGGAAAACCTGTCGGTGATGATTCAGGTAGCGTACTTCAAATACACCAAGCGGAAATACGGCGAAGGCCGAAGGGTCTTCCTGATGTCGCCACTGCACCACCATTTCCAGAAGAAGGGAATGCCAGAAGCCAAGATTGTGACGAGGTTCTGGATAGTGAGCATTTTGCTGGCGGTGTTGACGATATTGACCTTAAAAGTGCGATGAAAAATGCCCGACCTCATCATCATAGCCGGAGCAAATGGTGTTGGAAAAACAACCTTCGCCAGGCCTTATGTGTCAGCGTACGGCTTTGATTTCTTGAACGCAGACGACATCGCCAAAACGTTGGCCGATGCAGGAGACCCAAGCCCGATGGTAGCAGCAGGGCGGGTGTTTTTTGAAAGATTGAACCAAGTGCTTGAAAATCAGCAAAGTATCGTGGTGGAAACGACTTTGTCTGGTTCGTACATCAACAAGGTTGCGAAGCGGGCGAAAGTACAGGGTTACAAAATCAAGCTGATTTACATCTTCATCGAAAGCCCAGCGGCGTGTATTGAAAGGGTGAAAATGCGGATTGCCAAAGGCGGCCATGAAGTGCCAGAAGAGGATGTGAAAAGGCGGTTTTACCGCAGTCTTTCCAATTTTTGGGACAATTTAAGAGAGATGGCAGACGAATGGATTTTATACTTCAATGGAGAATATGGATTCCAAGAAGTTTCGAGCAATGACGGGCTGGTTTTGAGTAATGAAAATCCTGTTTTACTTGAGCTTTTCTTAAAATTGAAGCACCATGAAGAATGAACAACGTGAAGCATTTTTAAGAGAAAAAAATGAAATAGAACGCATTGCAAACCAAGCAGTTATGCAAGCAAAAGCCGAAAACAAGCGCTTCGGCATCCCCGAATTTTTCTCCAAAAACGGCGTGATTTATTACGTCTTGGAGAACGGGGAACTGACCACCGAAAGACCAGCGATTTTGAACAAAAAATAGGCCCGAAAAGGGCAAACGATAACCAAAACTTACACGAACAAACAATGAAAATAGCCATCCTAGGAGGCGGAGAAAGCGGCACCGGTGCGGCCCTGTTGGCCAAGCACCTCGGCCATGAGGTCTTCCTCTCGGACGGTGGCAGTTTGAAGGACAATTACAAAGCAGAATTGCTAGATAAAGGCATTCCATACGAGGAAGGCAAACACACTTGGACAAGCATTTTTGAGGCTGATGAAATCATCAAAAGCCCCGGCATTCCTGACGACCTCCCCCCACTAGTAGAATTTCGTCGCCAAGGCAAGTCGGTGATTTCTGAAATTGAATTTGCGGGCCGTCACACGGCGGCAACCATTATTGGCATTACGGGGAGTAACGGGAAAACTACCACCACCCGGCTGACCTACCACCTGCTCAAGACAGGGGGTATCAACGCAGCCATCGGAGGCAACGTGGGCCTGAGTTTCGCCCGGAACATCATCGAGAACAAGTACGACTATTACGTGCTGGAACTGAGCAGTTTCCAGTTGGACGGCATCGTGACCTTTCGACCGCATATCGCCATTTTGCTCAACATCACACCTGACCACTTGGACAGGTACGAGTACAAAATGGAGAACTACGTGCGCTCGAAGTTCCGTATCGCCATGAACCAACAGCCCGATGACCTGCTCATCACCAATGCAGATAATGATGAGATTCAGAACTACCTGAATTTCAACCAGTTGAAGCCACGAAGGATTGAAATTTCTACCTATTTCAGTGGAAAAAAAATCCGCTGGGTGGGCGGCTCGAACCCCCTGATCGGACGCTGGGAAGGGACTTTTGACATGACAAATAGCAGGCTGAAAGGCCCGCACAATTTTTTCAATGCAAGCTGCGCCATCCATGCCGCAAAGGCGGTCGGGGTGAGCGACGAGGCGATACAGGAAGGCTTGAACACCTTCGTAAACGACCCGCACCGCTTGGAGTTTGTCGCTGAAATCAACGGCGTTGAGTACATCAACGACAGCAAGGCGACCAACGTGGACTCGGTTTTTTACGCCTTGCAAGCGATGGAAAAACCCGTGGTCTGGATAGCGGGCGGCACCGACAAAGGCAACGATTACAGCCCCATCGAGGACCTCGTCCGGCAGAAAGTGAAAGCACTCATCTGCCTCGGCGTTGACAACCAGAAATTGCTCGGTGTTTTTTCACCGATTTTGAAAAATATAGAAGAAGCCCGCAGCGCAAAAGAAGCGGTCGAGCGTGCCACCATTTATGCCGAAAGCGGCGATGTGGTGCTCTTGAGCCCAGCCTGTGCGAGCTTCGATTTATTTAAAAATTACATGGACAGGGGCGAGCAATTCAAAGCCGCTGTTTCTGAAATGATGAATGATAAATGATGAATGATGAATATCGGCACCTCCGACAAAATCCTTCGTCCCCCATTCATCATTTATCATTCATCATTTATCATTAAAGCATCGTGAATTTCGGAGCAAGACTTTACGCAGAATTAAGAGGCGACCGGGTCATCTGGATGATACTGGCGGTGCTGAGCATTTTCAGCATCCTGACGGTATATAGCAGCACCGGCACCATTGCCTACAAGCTCAGTGGTGGCAACACCACGGGCTACTTGATGAAGCATGTCGCAGTACTCGGCTTTGGCTTGTTCTTGGCATATTTGGCTTATTTGACGCCTTACATGCGCTTTATGCGAATGGCCCCTTGGCTCTGGCTTATTGCCTTCGGCCTGCTCGTTTTCACGCTCGCTTTCGGCAAGGACATCAACCACGCACGGCGCTGGATTGAAATCCCGTTCATCAACCTGACCTTCCAGACTTCCGACTTTGCGAAGCTGGCGCTCATACTCCTCGTGTCCCGTGAAATCACTCGGCACAAGGACTATATCAAGGATTTCAGCAAGGCGTTCATGCCTATCATCCTGCCGATTATCATCATCTGTGGGTTGATTGCGCCCGCCGACTTGAGCACGGCCATTGTGCTGTTTGCTACTTGCTTCGCAATGATGTTCATAGGGCGGGTTGACTTCAAGTTCATGGCGTTGCTGGTATTGATGGCGGTGGTTTCGTTCGCCTTTTTGTTGGTCATCCACAAATTTGCACCAAACGCCGTGCGGGTGGACACTTGGATAACCCGTGTGCAAGAGTACATGGGGAACAGCGATGGAGTTTTCCAAAACCAGCAAGCCAAAATCGCTATCGCCAATGGTGAAATCTTTGGTCGTGGCCCCGGTAACAGCATTCAGCGCAACTACTTGCCCACACCTTACGCCGACTTTATTTTCGCCGTTTTCTGCGAAGAGTACGGCCTCGTGGGAAGTTTCTTGCTCCTCGGCCTCTATGTCATGTTGTTTTTCCGGGTGACGAGGCTCGTAACCATCAGTGAAAAATCCTTTGGGGCAATGGTGGCCGTTGGCCTCAGCCTCAACATCGTAATACAGGCATTGGCCAATATGGCCATCTCCGTTCACCTCGTGCCAGTTGGGGGCTTAACGCTGCCAATGGTCTCTTGGGGAGGGACATCGCTGTTGTTCACCTGCGTTTTCTTCGGCATTATCCTGAGCGTAAGCCGGTATATCGAACAGGCAGCGGCACAGGCGGCATTGGCACCAGAGGCAGCCGTTGCAACGCAGCCAAGCCAACAACCACAAGCCCAGCAGGGCGGTGGCGGTGCTCCGCAATCGGGTGGACACCAAAGCGGTGGTGGCCAGCAACAGCGCCGTGATGGCGGCGGTGGCAATTACCAAGGTGGCGGCGGTGGTGGCGGCGGCAGGGCGGCGGCGGCCAAAACCGAGGCGGCGGCGGTGGCAACTACCAAGGTGGTGGCCAGAACCGTGGCGGCGGCGGTGGTGGATATCAAGGTGGTGGCGGCCAAAACAAAGGTGGCGGCGGTCAAGGTGGTGGCGGGCAAAGAAAGTAGCCACTTAAATCAACCCTTATCAACTGGAACAGCGAACCATGAGAATAATAATTAGCGGAGGTGGCACAGGCGGGCATGTTTTTCCCGCCATCGCCATCGCCGATGCGGTGAAAAAAATGAGGCCCGATGCCGAGCTTTTATTTGTCGGAGCGGAGGGCAAGCTGGAGATGGAAAAAGTTCCAAAGGCTGGCTACCAAATCGAAGGACTTTGGATAAGCGGCTTCCAGCGCAAATTGACATGGCAGAACCTTCTGTTCCCGTTCAAACTCATGGCCAGCAGTTGGAAGGCAAGGCAAATCGTGCGTCGCTTCCGGCCAGATGTGGCTGTGGGCGTTGGCGGTTACGCAAGTGGCCCCACGCTGAACGCAGCCGGGGCAGTAGGCATACCAACGGTGCTGCAAGAGCAGAACGGCTACCCTGGTGTGACGAACCGCATTTTGGCAAAAAAGCCGCCAAAATCTGCGTCGCTTACGAGGGCATGGACAAGTTTTTCCCGAAGGAAAAATCGTGCTGACGGGCAACCCGGTTCGCTCTGAGGTCTTTGAAAATTTGAAAAAAAGCGCAGCGAAGGCTTGGAATACTTCAATTTGGACCAATCCAAAAAGACGATTTTCATCTTCGGTGGCAGTCTCGGTGCTCGGACGCTGAACGAGGCAATGGCCGCAGCGACCGACCTGCTTCGGGAGCGTTCGGACGTGCAGGTGCTCTGGCAAATCGGCAAGTTTTACGAAGCTGCCTTCAGCAACTGTGAAACGGCCAAACTGCCCAACGTGAAGGCCCGACCCTTCATTGACCGCATGGATTTGGCCTACGCCGCAACCGATTTGGTCATCGGCAGGGCAGGGGCGCTGACCATCTCGGAGATGTGCTTAGTCGGAAAGCCGTCCATCCTCGTCCCTTCGCCAAACGTGGCGGAGGACCACCAGACGAAGAACGCCCTGGCCCTCGTGGAAAAACAGGCGGCGCTAATGGTGAAGGATGTGGAGGCAAAGGAGCGGCTGCTTTGGACGGCGCTGGAAGTGTTGGAAAATCAAGAGCTTGCAAAACGATTAAGTGAAAATATTAGGCAATTGGCGAAGCCGAATGCGGCGGTAGCAATTGCGAAGGAAATATTGAAATTGGTAAAATGAACCTTGGTCAAATCAAAAAAATCTACTTCCTCGGCATCGGCGGCATTGGCATGTCGGCCTTGGCCCGGTACTTTTTGATGAAAGGCTGCGAGGTTCATGGCTACGATAAAACAGAGACGACCCTCACCAAAAAGTTGGTGAAAGAGGGCATGACGGTTCACTACGGCGCAGCGGATTTGACGAATATTCCCGCCGGACTTGATTTGGTGGTCTGGACACCGGCCATCCCCCGAGATTTTGAGGAACTGCTGCATTTCCAGAACAGCAAGATTCCTTTGAAAAAACGGGCGGAAGTGCTCGGCATCATCAGCCGGAGCCAGCGCACGATTGCAGTGGCTGGCACCCACGGGAAGACGACGACCTCCTCCCTCGTGACGCATATTTTGCGCACAGGCGGGGTGATGTGTACGGCCTTCTTGGGCGGCATCGCACAGAACCTTAAGTCCAATTATGTGGGCGGCGACAGCGATTGGGTGGTGGCAGAAGCGGACGAGTACGACCGCAGTTTCCTCCAACTTTCGCCCGAAATTTCCGTGCTACTGAGCATGGATCCCGACCATCTTGACATCTATGGCGCTGCTGAAAACGTGGCTGAAACTGGGTTCAAGGAATTTCTTAAGAAAACGAAGCCAAATGGCAAGGTTTTTATTAAGGATGAACTAACGCAACACTTTGACAATCAAATGATTGATAATTCCAACCGAGTTGCGTATTCCACTTTCGGCTTAGGGTCAGGCACTTATCGCTCAGAAAACGTCCGCGTTGAGGACGGTATGTTCGTATTTGACTTCGTAGCTCCGGCCTCTGGCCGGAGTTGGGAGGCTCACCCCGCCACAAGCGGGAGCGGTGAGGGCCGGAGCTACGAGGCGATTGCGGATTTGGGATTGCGGATTTCGGATTCCACGGCCCCCAATCCGCAATCCGCAATCCGCAATCTGAAATTCTCTATGGCGGGGCGGCACAATATTGAAAACGCAACCGCTGCCATCGCCGTGGCGCTGCAACTGGGAGTGACGGAGAAATCTATCCGCAAGGCGCTCATCAGCTTCAAGGGCATCCAGCGGCGGTTCGAGTTCGTCTATCGGGACGAGCGCACGGTGTTCATTGACGACTACGCCCACCACCCAACGGAAATCCGGGCGGCGGTGCAGGCAGCACGGGAACTGTTCCCCGGTCGGCATATCACGGGCATCTTCCAGCCGCACCTGTACTCCCGCACGAGGGACTTTCAGGACGGCTTCGCAGCGGAACTTGACAAATTGGACGACATCATCTTGATGGACATTTACCCTGCACGAGAGCTGCCGATGCCGGGTGTGACTTCGGAAATAGTTTTTGATAAAATGAAGAACCCGAACCGGGTTTTGGCAACCAAGGCAAACGTGCTGGAAGTGCTGAAAACCAAGGACTTGGATGTGGTGATGACGATTGGGGCGGGGGATATTGATACGTTTGTTTTACCAATTAAAAATATGTTAAAAAGCAAAAACAACCTCCACTGAAAACTGAGCAAACATGGCAGACATCATCAAAATTGACTATGAAGGGCATAAGATTTCCTTTGAATTTGCCGATGGCAATAAGATGATTAATGCTACGGAAATGGCGAAGCCGTTTGGAAAGTTGGTAGGCAATTTTTTGAAATCTCAACATGCACAGGATTTCATTCAATTACTAGAAAACCGATATTCCAAATGGAATATCGGTTCTAAGAGAGAAGTACTGAGAGTTGTAAAAGGTGGAGACGCCTACAACGAAATCCAAGGCACCTGGATGGACGAAAAACTCGCCCTAAAATTCGCAGCTTGGCTTTCACCAGCTTTTGAACTTTGGGTGTACGACAAGATACAAGAACTCCTGACCACAGGAAAAACGGAGCTAAAAGAAGTTCCGGCAACAGGTTTCTCGGCAACGCTTCGGCTGCTCGCCCAACAGTGGGAGGAGCAGGAAAAAATCAACGCTGAAGTGCGGAAAGAACTGGACGACACGGCGGAACGGCTGGACGAACTGGAAGCCAAAATCCTAAGTGTTGACGACCATTATTACACGATAGCGGGCTACTGTGCCTTGAACAGCATTGCTTGCCCACTCCATTTGGCAAAAGAATGGGGTAAAAAAGCGGTAGCAGTCAGTAGTGCAAAGAAAATACCGACAGGCTCGGCGCACGATGAACGCTACGGAAAAGTAAGAACATACCACGTTGACATACTGAAAGACGTGATTAAATAATCAACTTCTATGCTCGACAATGCAAATAAATCTTCTTCACTCCGCCGCATCGCATGGATAGGTGGTGGCTTCCTGACCCTAATGCTCCTCGTGGGCGCAGTAGCAAGGAAGAAGGAACTGGTGGTCGGAGCGACGGTGGTGGAAGTGGAGCCATTGGCGGACGGTGCGCTGCTGATTGACAGCATGGACATCATCCGGCTGGTGGAAAAGGCCATCGGTGGGTCCTTGGACGAAATGACTTCTTCAACAGTGGACGAGGCTTTCGTGGAGCAGGCATTGGAGGAGAACCTTTTTGTGAAAAACGCCGAAGTATTGCTCACTGCCGATAGCAAAGTGAAAATCAACATTGAGCAACGGATGCCCATTTTGCGGGTTTTCGATAAAATGGGTGCACAGTATTATATAGACAACGATGGCGCAAGGGTGCCTTGGTCGAGGCACTTTACCACCAGAACGCTGGTGGCAACGGGGAACATCCCGCCGCACACGCCAGAGTTTCTGGAGAAAAAGAACAGCGTGTTGCACGATCTTTTTGACCTGACCAACTTCATCCTCACCGACCCACTTTGGGCGGCAATGATTGAGCAGGTGCATGTGACGGGCAACAACGATTTCGTATTGGTGCCAAAAGTCGGCGACCAGTCCATCATCCTCGGCAAATGGGACGCTGACGTGGAGGGCAAGTTCAAGAAATTGAAAACCTTTTACGAAGAAGGCTTAAGCCGGGAAGGTTGGCGCAAGTACAAAACGATTGACTTGCGCTACCGAAACCAAGTGGTTTGCGAACGGAGATAATTCGGAGAAATGAAAATGGAAAAATTAATGCTTTATGTAAAAGGCAATTTTTACCAACCTCCGATTTTGATTTACAGAACCTAAACCCTTGAATTGAAACTGTTGGAAAATTAGAAATCAAGAAATTGGGCACATCTTATCACTTTGGAACACACCCAGTTCCCGATTTCTGTTTTCGGATTTTCATTCGAGTTTGTATATAACCAAGTTCATTCTATTGAGCCATTAAAACATCATGATTATGGATTATCCAAACTTCTCCTCCCAGGATTTGGTGGTCGCCCTCGACATCGGCACCACGAAAGTCTGTGCCATTGCCGGTCGCAAGAACGAGCATGGCAGGCTCGAAATTCTCGGAGTCGGCAAAGTTGAGAGTGAAGGCGTCATGCGTGGCGTGGTCAGCAACATTGAAAAAACCGTTAAGGCTATCTCGGAGGCTATTGCACTGGCGCAAAGGGCAGCGGGAACGGAGTTCAGGGTTGCGCACGTGGGCATTGCAGGCCAGCACATCAAAAGCCTCCAGCACCGGGGGCTGCTGACCCGTGACAACATCCACACCGAAATCGGTCAGCGTGACATTGACAAGCTCGTCAATGACATGTACAAACTGGTTTTGCCGCCTGGCGACAAAATCCTGCATGTGCTCCCACAAGAGTACACCGTGGACGACGAACAAGGCATTGTTGATCCCATCGGCATGAGCGGGGTGCGTTTGGAGGCCAACTTCCATATCATCACTGGTCAAATCACGGCTACGCAAAACATCGTTAAATGCGTGGAGCGGGCTGGCCTGCGGGTGGCAAGTTTAATGCTTGAACCCATTGCGAGCGCTGCGGCTGTACTTTCGGAGGACGAAAAGGAGGCTGGTGTCGCACTGGTGGACATCGGAGGCGGCACCACGGATATAACCATCTTCAAAGATGGTATCATCCGGCACACGGCAGTCATCCCATTCGGTGGTGGCGTCATCACCAAGGACATCAAGGAGGGCTGCAACGTAATGCAGAACCAAGCCGAGAAGCTCAAGGTGAAGTTTGGCAGCGCCATAGCCGAAGAGGTTTTCGACAATCGAATCATAACTATACCCGGCTTGAAGGGCAGGGAACACAAGGAGATTTCTGAAAAGAACCTTGCCCACATCATACAGGCACGCATGGAAGAAGTGCTGGACTATGTGGTTTGGGAAATCCGCAGGAGCGGCTACGAAGGCAAGCTCATCGGCGGCCTCGTGCTCACGGGCGGCGGCGCTTTGATGAACCACATCGAAAAACTGACCGAGTTCCATACGGGCATGACAACCCGTATTGGCACACCAGTCGAGCACTTGGCGCATGGCTACCACGAGCAGTTGCAAAGCCCTGTTTTCTCCACAGCTATTGGCTTGCTGATGAAAGGCATCCAAGATGTTGAAGAGGGTAAGGTTCGCTATCAGGAGCCTGTTTCCCATCATTCTGCTGCCTCACAAGCCGCAGAAGAAATGGAGGCTGCCGAAATGGGGGGCGAACCCAGCAACCAAGGCGGTCTTTTCAACAAAATTTTTCAGAAAACGAAGGAGTGGTTCCAAACGGAGCCGGACGCAGAATTCTAAGTTACGAGTTTTGAGTTACGAGCTACGAGTGACCCCTCGCAGCCCGCAACTCGAAACTCGAAACTCAAAACTCGAAACTTCAAAAATTAGCAGTTATGATATTCAAACTTCTTGACGAGAAAAACTCAGCACCTATAATTAAGGTGATAGGTGTAGGCGGTGGTGGCTCCAATGCAGTCAACCACATGTTCAAACAGGGCATAGTAGGCGTGGACTTCGCCATCTGCAACACCGACCAACAAGCGATGGAGCAAAGCCCTGTACCGACCAAAATTCAACTAGGCCCTACCCTGACAGAAGGGCGAGGTGCTGGCTCTAAGCCAAATATTGGCAAATTGTCGGCAGAGGAAAGCATTGACGAAGTCAAGACTTACCTCACCAACAATTGCAAGATGCTTTTCATCACTGCGGGCATGGGCGGTGGCACTGGAACCGGTGCTGCACCTATCATCGCACGGGCGGCGCAAGAAATGGACATCCTGACGGTGGGCATCGTCACTTTGCCATTTACTTTTGAAGGAAACAAAAGGGTCTATCAGGGCTTGGAGGGTTTGGATGAACTCAAAAAGTATGTGGACACCATTATTGTAATATCCAACGACAAGCTGAAGGCCATTCACGGAAACCTAACCATCTCGCAGGCTTTCGGCCAAGCCGACAATATTTTGACGACGGCAGCCAAGGGCATTGCCGAAATCATCACGGTGCCCGGTTATGTGAACGTGGACTTTGAAGACGTGAACACGGTCATGCGCAACAGTGGCGTTGCCATCATGGGAACCGCCATTGCAGATGGCGAAAAGCGTGCAATGATTGCCGTGGACGAGGCATTGAACTCACCGCTGCTTGAAGAGAACAATATCCGTGGCGCACAGCATATCCTCATCAATATCACTTCTGGCAAGAAGGAAGTGACGATGGAAGAGATTTTCGAGATAACGGAGTTCGTGCAGTCAGAAGCTGGCGATGGCACCAACCTCATCTGGGGTAACTGTTTTGATGAAAACCTTGGCGACAAGTTGAGCGTGACCATCATTGCCACGGGCTTTGAGCGCCACCAAGGCAAGGCCTCCATTCCCGGTGCCAAGCCTGAGTCCAATGCAAGGCCAGTGAAGGTTTCATTGGACGATGACGACTTTTCTCCAAAAAAAAACTTTTTGAGCACACTTGGTGAAGATGAGCCACGGGCTGACCGTGCTTCATCCGGCAATACGATTGACTTCCCAGAAGTTACAGAGAAGTTCAATAAGTACAACCGATACTCGCACGAGGAGCCTTATGTCCGCAATACCCGTGACCGGGAGGAGGAGGAGCGCCAGCACCGCCTCGAAATGGAACGCCGCCGCAAGGAGCGCCTTGCGCAGATTGGTGCAAAGCCAAAACTGAGCAACCCCCAAGCGGTGAACGAATTGGAGAATGTGCCTGCCTACCTGCGCAAGGGCATCAACCTGGAAGATGTGCCCGGTTCTGACGAAATCGCCTATTCCAAATGGACGATTTCAGAAAGCGAGGCTGAGCCTCAGTTCCGGGAGGGTAATTCGTACCTCCACGATAATGTGGATTAACGGCTGACGGCTTACGGTTGACGATAGACGGTTTTGCACGGCAGCCGTCCACCGCCCACCGTAAGCCGTAAGCCGATTCCAACGTTTTTTATTTTTAGCCATCATAACTTGCTAATCCAAGTTTTGGGCTTGGGCCGTTTGTGCCCAAGCCTTTTTTGCTTGTAACGCTTACAATGGTTCGTGAGGTTTCAGGTTTCAGATTTCAGGGAAGGGCCGCTAAATTCAATTTTGCTTATGTTGATTTGCGATAGCGCCTATTCTAAAAATGATAGCCATTTACAATTGAGCACGAAGCCTCCGTGAAATCCCGAAAAAATCGGGACAGGCTCTGAAACCTAAAACCTTCACGAACCAATGTTAAGGGTATTGTTTGTTAAGATTTATTCGGTTGGCATGGTGTTTGCCTTTGTGGCTCTTGCATAAATTCCCCTGCTTTATTCTCCCTCCTTTTAGCTTCGATTTTCCCGACAGATTGGATTTCTTAGATAGACAAACAAAAACTTGGAAGTGAACAAATCAACGAGTACACCTGTAAAACTGCCTCCTAGCAATTGCTATATCCTGCATGCCTTGTGCAGTGGATTTGTTGCTATTCCAGTTTCCAAGATTGGACATTCTACCTCAAGAAAAATTCCCTTCCACTCAGCAGCAATCAAACTAATAACATCCCACTATTTCCTTTAAAACTAATCAGCATCTTTCCCCTTGCTGAATTTTTTTTAAAAACTGGCACTCAAAACAAAAACTTATGAGGTCCTTCAGATTTACACAAACACTTTTTGCAATCTTGTTGCTCACCTGCATGGCCACGCAAAATTCATTTGCGTTCGAACCTGAAGCAAGGCAGGGATTGGCTTCAACGCTTTTCAAACGCTTTGAAGACCAATTCAAGCAGCAAATGGCGATGTTCATGCCGCCTACCTGCATTTTGCTAACGAACACCAATTTCGATACCAACCTGACTGGGTGGACGACATCTGGCACGGTAGCTTCCACCACGGATGCATTTGCTGGGGGAAGGGCCGCTGCGCTTTCATCAAGCTGGGCTACTATGGAACAGACTAGAACAGGTGTCGTGGCAGGTAGGGTCTATACCATGTCGGCATACGCCAAGCAAACTGGTGCAAACCTGTCGAATGACTGGCTGGTCATAAAGCTCCAGTTCTTGAATTCCAGCAATACGGTCCTAAGCGAGACCATCATTAGCGTTAAATCCACCGCTTATGCCGAGCACCGTCAAAGTGCCACGGCACCGACGGGTGTAAACTCCATCAAGCTATTGGTAGAAAAGAGTGGCGCTGGTACCCTTAGGGTTGATGAATTCTGCCTTGAAGAGTTTACACCTGCTATTGGTGATTGCCTATATGTCGGTAACCCGGGCTTTGAAAATGGCACCATTGGCTGGGACGTTTGGAGTGCAACTGTATCGAACGTGACGGATGTTAATTCTGGCGCAAGCGCAGTGATGCTTGGCAATCCTGAGGGCAGTATTTACCGGAGGATTCCCATCACGCCTGGTGAGACCTACGAGTTTTCGGCTTGGTCAAAAGTGGGCAGTGGAACCACTTGGGCAGAAATCTATTTTTATTGGAAAGACGCTAATGGCAATAATATCACGAACCCCGTACAACCAATCAACCTGAATTCAACAACCTACCAACGCTATTCCCTAAAGGGAATGGCACCGAGCAATGCCGTTTATATGGAAATAGGCGCCTACAAAAGTGCAGGTGGTACGCAGTTCATAGATGATATGTGTGTTAGCAGGTCGGCACCGCTTGGCGGTACCAGCTTTGACCTTGGCTGCGGCTGTTCGGACAACCTGGTTCCGAATGGCGGCTTTGAGTCCACAACGGCCACCACATTCGGCACGACCTTGGATGGTCGTCCGTCCGTTGCTATCCCAAAAAATAACAATACAATAATCTTGCCTTGGGTGGCGGCGATTTCCGGGACAAATATGTTCCTCGTAAACGATGCCACCAACGCCGTCAACAACCCAGAAGGCAGCAGGTATGTCTATTTGCCAAATAGCGGTGATTGCTTTACTTCGAGCACCGATTTCTCCAATAACCTGTTGATGAAAGACGGTGAAACCTATACGTTTTGTTTTTACGCAGCTTCAAGGACCCTTGGCATGAACAGCAGTGGAATGCCGAATGGTACGATTCCTACGGTGCAGCATTCAGGAAACATAGCATTGGAGTTCAATTTTGTGAGCGGATTTAAGGCTGTAAATGCTTGGGCTGTGCCTGCCAGCGAATCTGCGACCAACCTCAGTTGGACCAAATTCGAATACACGTTTACCTACAGCATACTTGACCCAATTTCCAGTTTTACCTTCACAAACACCCGTGCTGAAGCGGGCATGTACCTCGATGCGGTTTCCCTATCGAAAGTGAACTGCCCTGCTGCCGTGACTTGCAGTAACGGTGGAATCAATTTCGACCGTTGGGGTGGCATCACTGGTACGGCCACTGACAACCTTGTCACCAATCCAAACTACCCCAACAACTACAACGAAACGGGCTTCCTTACCAGTTTCCAAGGGCCTTTGAACTATAGCAACGACTACGGTACAAGGGTTTATGGCTATTTGGTGCCTCCTGCTACTGGCAACTATACTTTCACGGTAACCTCTGGCGATGCTTCCAAGCTCTACCTGAGCACCAACGCAAGTCAGTTTAATGAGACACTGATTGCAGAGGTTACCGGATTTACGGGGCAGACAGAGTTCACTAAATTCCCAGCCCAAACTTCCACAACTCGTGCCCTGACTGCTGGACAACCCTATTTTATCGAATTGTTACAAAAAGCGGGAAGTGTGAACAGTGACCACTTCCAGGTTTATTGGCAGACGCCCAGCAACAGCACCCGTACCATCATCCCTGGTTCTGCCCTGCGCCCCATCTGCACTGTGGAGGTGTGCGACAACGGGCGTGACGATGATTTTGACAACCTCAAGGATTGTGATGACCCTGACTGTGCGAGCACCCTTGCTGCTACTTCCAGTGTAGTAAACGAAGGTTGTGGTGTTGCCAATGGCAGCATTACCATGACTGCCACAGGCACCAATACCCCGTATAGCTACCGCTGGTCAGACATGGTGGAAAGCGCCTGGTGGACTTTTGAGGACAACCTAAATGATATTACTGGGAACAGTAGGCACTCCACTGCTGTAATTGGCTATCCAATCTACCACAGCAATTCAAAACAAGGAAACAAATCACTTTACTTCAACGGTAGCACCGCTGTCCAGTACAGTGTTGCAAGTGGTTTCATGACCTTGGCGGCCAGCAACTTGACCGTATCCATGTGGGTAAAACCAGACAACCTGACTGGTTCAAAAATCTTATTTGACGAAGGTGGTACGAATGTTAGTTCAGGTGCTGGATTTGGTATTCGCTTGAATGGCTCAGTTTTGGAAGGGCGTGTGAAAAGGTGTTGTGGTACTAATTCATCCTTTATTACCAACGCAGGTAATATGAATTTCCCTAATGACGGAAACTGGCACCACGTGGCCTTGGTTTATGCTGCAGGCAAGGTGAGGCTTTATCTTGATGGCGTTGGTGGTACAGAAAAGATAGCATCATTTACCAGCATAACTGTCCACGCTAACAATGGCGGAATCGGTGGTGGAATCGGTGGCTCTGTATTTGGGACAACCTCCGATTATTACAAAGGTAGAATGGACGATGTCCGCTATTTCTACAATACTGCATTGAAAGACAACCAGATAAAGAACCTAGCTGCCAACGACGGTGTCCGTACTGACCTAACTGCAGGAAACTACAATGTGACCGTTACCACTGCCTCTGGCTGCTCCATTTCTCAGACAATCACCGTGGCAAGCGGCGGCAATTTTACCGATGGCGGCACCATCACCGGCACAGAGTCTGGTTGTGGCACCAGCTTCAACCCACAAATTATCGGGACTACGGCTGCGCCAAGCCCTGGTACCGGTACGACGGAATACAAATGGCAATCAAGTACCAATGGTACAACCTGGACGGACATCGCTAGCACGAATTCTGCCACTTATGACCCTCCGACCATTTCTGCGACTACCCACTACCGTCGTGCTGCGAGGCTTTTGCCCTGCACGGGTTGGGTAAATTCCAATGTGGTCATCAAGTCAACAACGGCCAATTTCAGCACGTCTGGTGTGATAGCCGCCGATGAAGCAATGTGCGGTGGTTTCGACCCAGCCGTGATTGTTGGTACACCGCCTACCAGTGGTGCCGACGTTACGTGGAAAGTTGACCCACCGGTCAGCGGCTCGCTCAATGGTGCGAACTATACCATTACAAACGTCAATGGCGAACCCTATTACCTCACGGTCACAGGTGCCAACGTCACGAAGGTGACAGTTAAAGGCGGTACGCCAACTGCCACCTATACGACGCCACCGTTTACAAACTTAACAGCCCCAATAAACCCCAACAATGGGAAGCCTTATGGCATCAGCCATTTCGATATTTGGGTGAGCGCTGCCGTGAATGGTACAACCGAATATATATGGCAGCAGAGTGTTAATGGTGGTACCACTTGGGAGGATATTGCATCCTCCAATTCCGCCAGCTACGACCCGCCGTTCATCAACCAAACGACTAATTACCGAAGGGGCGCCAGGGTGGCCGAATGCGACAATTCCGTCATGGCCAACCCTTATGAGGTGGAATTCTGCAACTACAATATCAACCTGTTGGTGGGCGAGACCTTCAACCTGCGTGATTACCTCCATTACAAGGATGGCAGCTATGCCAGCAAGCCAATTGACTGGAGCAAGGTGTTCTTCACCTACACGGCCGTAGGAGCAAACTCGCCGACCAACCCTGCGGACTGGAACCTGACCAGGTTCAACAGCGGACAGGCGGTGACCTTGTTGCCAACTGATGCTACGAACCCTGGCAATGCTGGCACCGGAAATTACAGGATTTATGTCTATCGCCAAGGACAATCCACTTTCGATGACCATGCCGAAATCAGGGTGACAACCAGCGGCACCAGTGATTTGTTGGCGGCCCGATGCACAGGCATCGTTGACAGTTGGAGATTATCCAACAATGTGACGAAGACCGTGGAATTGAACCTGACCGACCCCGGCATCATCGTCGGCGACGAGGACAACTGCGGCAGCTTTGACCCGGGCATCATTTCCAGTGTGACGACACCAAGCGGTGGCGCAGGTGGTACTTTGCTGTACCAGTGGCAGCTAAGTACGAATGGGGGCACCACTTGGACCGATGTTCCTGGTGCAACAGTGGCAACCCTTGACCCCATCACCATCACCTCGACCACGCACTACCGCAGGGGCGTAAGAAGAAGCACCTGCAGCGGGTTTATCTATTCGAATGCCGTGGTAAAAATGGTGGTATCCATTTTACCAACCCCGGCCTAATAGTCGGTAGCGAATCGAATTGTAGCTCATTTGACCCTACTCCTATCACCAGTGTCTCATTGCCTAGCGGTGGTGTGGATGGTTCTACTGCCTTTAAATGGCAGAAAAGCTTTGGATGGTGGTTCACTTGGGATGACATTGCTGGCGCAATAGGCGCAGAACATGACCCAATAACAACGGTAACTGCATCAACGTTGTATCGCAGGCAAACAAGAAGGTCACCTTGCGCCGCTTGGATTAATTCCAATACGATCGTCAAAGAAGTCAAAGAAGTGCCCGTTGCCAATATCGCATTTGGCCCAACCACTACCAACGGTTTCATTTGTGAAGCAACAAACTACAATTTCCAAGCTGAAGATGCTGGTGCTGGTGCCACCTACGCTTGGAACTTTGGTTCGTATGCTACGCCTTCGACTGGAACTGGCATTGGCCCAATAACTGTCTGCTTCAATGTTCCCAACAACGTAGCTTCAACGACCATAACGGCTCAGTTGACAGTGACAAAGAATGGCTGTTCAACTGTCCTTACGGCCAATTACAATGTAAGGCCACCTTTACTATTACCAGCGTCGTGCCTACCAACCCCAGCTCTTGCTTTAACAACAACGGTAGAATCACCGTAAACACAAGCGCCCCACTGGAACTACCTTGGAGGGTCCATTAACGGGACAACATGGATACCACAGCCACTGGTCTTTAACAACCTTGGCCCCGGCAACTACAATATCTGGGTAAGGTACAGTGGCGATGAATGCGAAAGATGGTGGGGCGACCAGATTTTGGAAGAATCGGTCAACCCTAACCCGTATTTCACTTATTGGAACACAAATACGAACTGTATTAATCAGATTTTCACTGTACAAGGTGCGGCTGCAAATGGCAGTTCGGTAAGTTGGGATTTTGGGCCAGGAGCTTCGCCAGCAACAGCTACAGGTCTTGGCCCTCACTCGGTGGTTTACAGCACGGGTGGCGTAAAAACCATGCGCATTTCAGCTACAAGAAATGGCTGTACTGCCTATGAGGAAAGAAACTTCACGGTCATAGAAAACTACACGGATGCTGGAACGATAGGTTCTGACCAGTCGCTTTGCGCCAATGGCGTTCCTTCATCAATGGTTTCCTTGGTACCTCCTTCTGGCGGGTACGGTGGCAGCACCAGCTACCAATGGGAGTTCAGGCAAGAGCTTGGTACTGTTTGGTCAGCGTGGACAAACATTTCAGGCGCCTCGGGTGCTTCTTACCAACCTGGCTCTATATCAGTGAACACGGAATACCGTCGCAGGGTGCGCCGTTCATCTTGTGGAAGCTGGATTTACTCAAATGTTATCTCCAAGAATGTGACGCAATTGCCTGGGGCAACGGCAGACTTCTTCGACAATGCTTGTCCAGGCTTTACGTTGGTCGGTTACGTTGGAACGAACGATTCCAATTTGGACGACCCCATCTTCTCTATTGTTTCACAGCCTTTCAACGGCTACCTTGACATGGATGCAGACGGGGAGTTCTATTATTTACCAAACACGACCTTTTGTGGTGGCGACCAGTTCGTTTACCAAGTTTGCAACAACACGACTGGCTGCTGCGCAACGGCTACTGCGTACATTGACATGTCGGACAGCGATGCCCCTGTATTGAACAATATCCCTGATGATTTTGAGGTAGCTTGCGATGATGAAATTCCACTTCCGCCTGTGGTGGACGCCTTCGAAAACTGCGGGAATGTTTGGCTTTCTTTTGACCAAATGGCCACACAGGGGGCTGACTCCTGCTCCATCTACAGCTACTTGCTGACAAGGGTATGGACTGCGAGCGACTATTGTGGCAACAGCCAGATTGACCAGCAGGTCATCACCATCAAGGATGAAACTGCGCCGGATATTTTCCGAATATATACCTTGCCTAACGGCAAGCGGATGATTGCGGGCGTGATGGAAAACGTCTCAAACCGCTGGAAGACCATCCGCTTCCCCATCCAGTTCGACACGCCACCCGTGGTAATTGCACAAGTGACCACCAATGGCGATGCCGCTGCGGTGACAACAAGGCTTAGGAACGTGGCCACCACCCAGTTCCAACTCAGGGTTCAAGAAGAGGAATCCAACAACCCTGCCCACGGAAAGGAAAGCGTGGCATGGATAGCCATCGAAAAAGGCGTCAACCCGGGTGAAGTGCCGTTTGAAGTCAATACGAAGTTGATTTCGAGCACGGCCGTCAACACAGTGTTCAGCCAAGGGTACCCTTCACCCGGCTTTTTGGGACAAATCCAATCGTTCAACGAGTCCAACCCTGCTACGGTTCGCTTAAGTTCCTTGGGCACGGGTGGTGCAGTCATTTTCTGCCAAGAAGAAACTTCATTGGACGGAGAAATGAACCACGGCTTCGAGACGGTGGGTTACCTTGCCTTCAGTGGAAGCGGAAACTTGAAGAACATGGAGAACGAGATTTTTGGCGAAGCCAAGAAAATCACGATAAACCATAATCTCCAGACAGTACAGTTGACGCACAAATACCAAAACCCAGTAGTGGTCTTTGGTGGTCTAACAATGGCCGACCCGGCTCCTGCTACCATCAGGGTGGTCAATTTGACGCCCACCTCGTTCCAGGTACATGTGGACGAATGGGATTACTTGGATGGCATACATGGACAGCAGGAAGTCAGCTATATCGTAGTGGAAGGCAGCTTGCCCTTTGACCAAATCGTGGAGTGCAGTGCTATCCCAGTAAAGCCAACGCTTGGTGTGGAGATTGCAGCCGTGGACGGTTGTGACATCACAACCCCGCTCGTGATTTCTGATAGCGACTGGCAATTTGATTGCGAAACAGACACCACCTTGGTGCGTACCTTCTATGTACGGGACGAATGCGGCAACTTTTCGCAGTATAGCCAGACCTTCATCCTGCGTGACACGACGCCGCCTACGTTCACCGTGCCGGCTGACATTACCATTACCTGCGATCAAGACAAAAATGACTTGACCATTACCGGTGATGTTACGAATGAAAATGATAATTGTGACCTCAGCCTTGATGCTACCTACGAGGATAACCTAAGCTATCAACAGGGTTGTCGGGGATATGTACTGCGTTTTTGGACTTTGGAAGACCACTGTGGCAACACAGTCACCAAAACACAGCGCATCAACTACATGAGCAGCAACGATACAGATGGTGACGGGGTAGCGGATGACGACGATCTCGACAACGACAATGATGGGATACCCAATGGCATTGAGGGCTACACCGATTCAGATGGCGACGGCGTGTCAAACGACCAAGACCTCGATAGCGACAACGATGGCATTACGGACCTCATTGAGTCAGGCAACCAGGATTCGGATGGCAATGGCCAGGTGGACAATTCCATTACCCTTGGATGGGACAATGACAGCGATGGTTATGCTATCGGCTATGACTGCAATGATTATAATCCCAATTACGTGGCCAGTGCGGTTTGCAACACCGTACCAAGTGATGCCGATAACGACGGGGTACTCAACTTTGTCGATTTGGACAGCGACAACGATGGCATACCTGACATCATCGAAGCTGGCGGCGCTGACAGCAACGGCGACGGACGCCTTGATTACCCAATCCCCGGCGACCCGACTTCTATGCCAGATAGCGACTCAGATGGCTATGCCAGCGTGTATGACCCAGATGAGGATTCCATACCGGGCAACGATTCTCCAGAGGCAGCACTTGTTGTGTACAACGGCGTTGATTACTCAAGTGGGGATCAAACGAGAAACCCTGATAATGACAACGATGGTGTACCTGATTTCTTGGACACTGATTCCGACAATGACGGTATTCCAGACATCATCGAAGTGGGTGGCGTTGACCAAAACGGCGACGGTCGGGTTGACATGGGAACTGAGTTTGTGGATGAAAACAATGATGGCTTCCACGATAATTTCGCAGCCCTTCCATTGGTCATTACCGAAACGGACGGAACCATTCAGAATGGACGACCAGAGGATACCAACAATGATGGATCGGCATTCGTCAAAGGGGATGCTGATTTGGATGGCCTTCCCAATTATACGGACTTAGATGTTGACGGCGACGGCATCTATGACCTTGCTGAACTTCACAGACAGGCCCTTGACACCGATAATGATGGTGTTCTGGACGCAATTGTTGACAACAACCAGAACGGTTTCCACGATGCTTTTGAAACAGGAGGCTTGATTACCACTGACTCCGATGGCGCCAACAATGATGGCCAACCTACCGATGACAGTGACAGTGATTCCAGCCCCTACAATACCATTATGCCTGATGGCAGCTTTGGCGAAACCAACGGCCAACCAGATATAGATGACGATGGCGACGGCGTCCTCAACTTCCTCGACCTTGATTCGGATGGGGACGGGATTCGTGACAATTTCGAAGACCGCAACACGAACGGCCTCGTCGAGGATGGTGAGATGAACTTCTTGGACGTTGACACCGACGACGACGATATTCTGGACGGCGTAGAAGATACCAACCAAAACGGTTATTTAGATGAGGATGAGACCAGCCCGCTGATGGTGGATACTGACAGCGACCTGCTTACCGACAGCGAAGAAGATTTGAACTTCGACGGTATTGTCAACCCTGGCGAAAGCAACCCAAGGGATGCATGCGACCCCTATTTGAGCTCAAATTGTGTGGGTGTATCCATTCAAGTAAAGGCTCTGCTTCAAGGCCCAGCCCTTGGCAATGGAAGCTCTTCCACACTTATGAAGGATGGCCTTCGCCAAAAGGGTTATGTCCCAACTGCTGAGCCATACAAGTATTTTGAAAAATCTAGGTTGGCCAATGACGGTGGCAATGAAATAAGCGACCCGGCATTGTTCGATGTGGAAGGCAACAATGCCATCGTGGACTGGCTGCTGGTAGAGCTTCGCCACGGCAACCGCCCAGATAGTATCGTGGCAACCCGTTCTGGCTTGCTCCAGCGTGACGGTGACCTTGTTGGCCCGGATGGCGATTCCATCCTGCACTTTGGTTTGGTGCGCAGCGGAAACTATTTTGTGGCAATTCGCCACCGCAACCACTTGGGCGTGGTGACCGACAACAGTACCATGTTGTCGCCTACACCCCAACTTTTCGACTTCCGCAATCCAAGCCTTACCGTAAAAGGCACAGGAACAAGGGTCATGCTTAACAATGGCAAGATGGCGCTTTGGGGAGGCGACTACAACGGCAACCGACAATCGGTTTACCAAGGCCCCAACAACGACATCCTTCAGCTCTTCTTTGACGTGATGACCAACAGTGACAATACCAGCAACTTGGCCAACTTCATCATGGAAGGCTACCTAATGACTGACTTTGACTTGGATGGCAACAGCATCTACCAGGGGCCAGCGAATGACCGTAGCAGCATGCTCGTCCACACCATTCTCACGAATGGCAATAATGTGAACAATTTCGCCAACTATATCGTCAGCGACAAACTGCCAGAAACCAATATACCAGTAGCTGCGCCAAGGTGTGGTGACGATAAGACGGTTTCAGCATGTGATTTTGACGGTGATGGTACCATCAATGACCTTGACAATGACGACGACAACGATGGGGTCTGGGATTTAGAGGACATGAACCCATACAATGTTTACAGCGACAGCGATGCGGATGGTATCGCTGACTACGTAGAAACTGGTGGCGACGGAAGGTACAACCCTTACGAGGATACCAACCCACTTGTACAGGATACCGATGGCGACGGCTTGAAGGATGGGCAAGAGGACACCAACAAGAATGGTTACCAAGATGCCAACGAAAGCAACCCGCTCGACCGTTGCAGCCCGAATGCCAAAACCACGCTTTGCGACTTCGATGGCGACGGCATCATCAATGCATTCGACCTTGACGATGACAATGACGGCGTGGCTGATTTATCGGACGTTGATGATTTCGACTCAAATAGCGACTCGGATTCGGATGGAATCTCGGACGGTCAGGAAACCGGCAATGACGGCATTTACCACGGTGGCATTGACAGCAACCCATTGAATCCATGTGACCCGGTGCTATCTACCGCTGGCGGTTGCATTCCTAGTGACAAAGACGGTGACGGCTATTTTGAGAATTTCCCAGCCAGCCACCAGCTTTTTGACCAAAATGACGGCAACCCATGTATTCCAAGTTCTTCGGTGCAGGCTTGCCCATGCGAGGACACGGATGGTGATGGCAAAATCGTCATTTGCTCAAATGCAGGTACTACGGAGCAAAAAACAAGGAGCATTTCATTGTGGCTGTGGCCGCTTTATGCTGCCCAAGGTGGCGTATGTGGTCCTTGCCAGCAATAATATACCATTAAAACTTGCTTTGCAAAACGAAGCCCCGGCAGAAGAAATTCTGTCGGGGCTTTTCTTAGTCTAACTCCAAAGTATCCGATGAATTGCTAAGTCAGGTTGAATAAATAAGTTAGATCGAATGGGTTTGCAAATGCTTGTAAATCAATGCTTTGAAGATTCATCATTTATCATTCGTAACTACTTAGCAGGGGGTGTTTTTTTTGGAAAAATTGAAAATTTTTCCCAAAAAACACCCCAAAATGTGGGAGGCGATTGAAAAAATGAAATTTTTTCAATCGCCTCCCAAACCCTGCTAAGTAGTAACCATCATTTATCATTCACTAAGCGTTTAATTCAAGAAAGTCTTCGTTGAAGAAATCATTGGGAGGGTTATCTAGGTCATTTTTTAGGCCAATGTTTTCTGGTTTGCCTAAGTTGTCGTTATCCGAAATGATAAACCCCAACCAACTGTCCGTGGCTTCGGGATCGGTTGGTGGCGAATTTAGGAATGCTGGAAAATTGCCTTCAAGGTTTTTTATCGTGTCATCGAGCCACAAATCCGACCAATCCTCTTCAATTCTTTTAAGGAAAGCCCTGCGCTTGCTTTCTGCTTGAAATGCAGCACCTGCCTCTTCACTCAACTCTTCGTAAGGGTCAATGCCCTGTGAGCGGACATGCTCTTCCCAAAGCTCAAGGTCTCGTTGAGCTGCTTCATTTGCCAATTTGCAATAGCAATTACTGCTATCCCCTGACGGACAAAAACCACCGAATTCGTATTGGCATATCCTAACCATTCCACCGAACCTGCTTTGCCATAAAACAACCTCCTCTTTCATTGCCCGGTGCATGGCGCTGTACTGCTGCGCAAGGCTAAGGTCGGGCGGCATAACCCAGTACAAGCGGAATGCTCTCCAAAGATTGGTAATTTCAAATATCAGCTGTTCCATTTGCCGCTCGGTCAGGAAAGCGCTGGGCGGAAAAGATTCGGCTTCAATTCCGAGTAGGACGGGCAAGGTAACTGGGGTATAGGCTGGTTCATAAATAGGTTCATCATCATCCAAGTTGACCATGAATTCGGCTTCTTCTGGCAAAGGTGCGAGTATAGCCGCCTGCTGAATGTCTAACCGCAATTGTTGGAGATACCTTTTCATAATGAGTGATTTAGAGGTTGCTAATTTAGTATTAAGTTTTACGTGCATTGTTTTTTATCAAAGTATTTTTGAAAAAATCTATTTTGTGCAAAAATTCAGCATGAAACGGCCCAACATTCAACACCAGTTGGAACTTGAACGTACAACCCGTCGCCTTTTCCTCCAGCAATCCCTCTTCGGTATAGGGGCCTTGGCGCTTGGCAACCTCATGGGTGGGTGCGCCCGAACTGGTACTGATGCCAAGGGGTTCGACCTGTCCAATCCGATGGCGGTCAAAGCGCCCCATTTTTTACCAAAGGCAAAATCTGTCATTTACCTGCACATGGCAGGTGCCCCAAGCCAACTTGAACTGTTTGATTACAAGCCAGAACTTGCAAAGCTCGACGGACTAGATTGTCCGCCTTCTTTGCTGGAAGGGAAAAAATTTGCCTTCATCAGGGGCGTGCCAAAAATGTTGGGTCCGCAGGCAACGTTCGCCCAATATGGCCAATCAGGCCAATGGGTGAGCAATTTTCTACCTCATTTTCAGAAAGTTGTAGATGAAGTGGCTATCATCAAGTCACTTACCACCGATCAGTTCAACCATGCACCAGCACAGCTTTTCATGCATACTGGATCGCCCCGGCTCGGCAGGCCCAGCATGGGCGCATGGGTCACTTATGGCCTGGGTTCAGTCAATGAAAACCTGCCCGGCTTCGTAGTACTCACTTCTGGTGGCAACAACCCCGACGCAGGCAAAAGCGTGTGGGGTAGCGGCTTCTTACCCTCTGTCTATCAAGGCGTTCAATGCCGCTCGGAGGGCGAACCGGTCCTGTTCCTAAAAAACCCCGAAGGAATGGATACCGAACTTCGCCGTGCAAGTATTGATGCCATTAACGAAATCAACCAACTGACCCATGCCGAAACGGGCGACCCCGAAACCCTATCCCGCATCTCGCAGTATGAAATGGCCTACCGCATGCAAATAACTGCACCAGAAGTGATGAACATCAACGACGAGCCGGCCTATATCCATGAAATGTACGGCACGAAGCCCGGTGAGACCAGCTTCGCCAACAACGTACTGCTCGCTCGCCGCTTGGTGGAGAAAGGGGTACGCTTCGTGCAGCTGTTCGACTGGGGCTGGGATGCCCACGGCACCGACGAGGCTTTGGCCATAGATATTGGCCATCGTAAAAAATGTGAGTCGGTGGACAAGGCCATGACTGCCCTAATCCTCGACCTGAAACAACGTGGAATGCTGGAGGAAACGCTCATCGTCTGGGGTGGGGAATTTGGCCGAACGCCCATGCAGGAGAACCGTGATGGCAACAAAATGCCCTTCAAAGGCCGTGACCACCATACCGATTGCTTTAGTATCTGGATGGCAGGCGGTGGCATCAAAGGCGGCGTAAGCTATGGCGAAACCGATGAAATTGGCTACTCAACCGTGAGCGGCAAAGTGACTGCCCACGACGTCCATGCCACCATTTTGAACCAATTGGGTTTTGACCATGAAAAAATGACCTTCCCTTTCCAAGGCCGCAATTTCAGGTTGACGGACGTGAGCGGGGAGGTTATTCCGAGTGTTGTAGCTTAATCTATTTACGATTGACGATTTACGAAAGCAAGTGCTTTTGGCGTTAATCTCGTTGTTTAAACAAAATGAAAATCAGTAATTATTGGTTTAGGCAGTGCCCCCAATCGTAAATCGTAAATCGTAAATCGTAAATAAAATATGCCTGTTTCAAGACGAAAATTCCTTGCCACCGCCACTGCAGCGGCCGCTTTGTCGCCGCTTGTTGGCACTTCAAAACCTGATTTTATGAAAAAGCCGGGCTTTTCCCTGACTGTCCTTGCCACCAATTGGGGCTTCGATGGTAACTATGATGCTTTTTGTGCCAAAGCCAAGGCCGAAGGCTACGATGGCGTGGAGATTTGGCTGCCTGGATCCGAGAAAGAGCGGGACGATCTGATGAACGCCGTGGCCAAGCATGGGCTGAGGCATGCCTTCCTTTGCGGCAGCGGTGATGCTGATTTTGCGAAGCACCTGAAAGAATTCGAAAAAATGCTGCGGGATGGCGTAGCGCTCAAGCCATTGTATTTCAACTGCCATTCTGGGCGGGACTGGTTCAACTTCGAGCAGGGCAGCCGTTTCGTGCAATTGGGCTTGGAGGTTGCAAAATCGAGCGGCGTGCCGGTTTACCATGAGACGCACCGGGGCCGGTTGATGTTTGCTGCGCAAATAACGAAGCAATACATGGAGGCATTCCCAGGACTTCGACTCACATTGGACATTTCACATTGGTGCGCCGTTCATGAATCTTTGTTGGAAGACCAACCTGAAACCATCAAAATGGCCCTCAGCCGCACCGACCACATCCATGCCCGCATTGGACACCAGGAAGGCCCGCAGGTAAACGACCCCCGTGCCCCAGAATGGGCCAGTGCCGTCAAAGCCCATTTTGCGTGGTGGGATGATGTGGTAAAGCGGAAAGCCGTTGAAGGGCAGCCTATTACCGTCCTCACCGAGTTTGGGCCACCTACCTACCTGCCCACCGTCCCTTACACCTTCCAACCCTTAGCCGACCAATGGGAAATCAACGTCTATATGATGAAGCTATTTCGGGAACGGTATAAGTAGATGGCGGTTCGGCTGTTCGGCTGTTGGCAGCTGGCAGTTCGGCAGTTGGCAGTTGGCAGTCAGTTGGACAGTTGTTTAGTCTTTGAGTCGGGTTCGCAGCTTGGCTTTAGGACTATAAGACTAAACAACTGTCGAACTGACTGCCAACTGCCGAACTGCCAACTCAAAGACTGACTGCGAACTTCCAACTGACAAACTGCCAACTGCCGAACCGCCAAACTGCCAACTCTTTTCAACTATATTTGCCCAAAATTTCCAAACTCGGCAGCTATGGAGAAAATAAAGGCTTTTGCAAGGGAGGTGTTCCTGTTTTTATCCAGTGGTGTTTTCCTGAAAAACTTCGGCATGATGCTGGCGGTCGTGGTGGGCTTTGCGTTGTTCTCCAATTGGTTCTTGGGCTGTTTCACCAGCCATGGCGAGTCAGTTCAAGTGGACGATTTTATCGGAATGCACGTGGATGATGCGGAGCGCCAAGCCATAGACAAAGATTTTGAGTTCGTCATCATGGACTCTGTTTGGACGGAAGGAAAACCAAGTGGGATTATCTTGAAACAGGAACCTAAGCCACTTTCGAGGGTAAAGGAAGGTCGTAAGATCTATGTAACCGTTACTGGCGATCCAGATGCCTATCGTTTGCCTGATTTGAAAATTAGTTCCTATGACTTTGACCGGTATTCAAATCGCATTGCCATGAATGGTGTCAAGTCAAGGGTGAAGGAGCGTGTTTTTGACAAAAAACAGGCTGAAAATTCAATTCTCTATTTCTATCACAACGGAAAAAAAATAATGGAACGTGAGGTGAAGGCTGGCTACTACGTTATGCCCGGCGACGTACTGGAATTCGTTGTGACCCAACAGACCAGCAACGAACTGCAAGTGCCCGACCTTGTCTGTATGAACTATTCCGCAGCAGAGTTCCTCATCAGTTCCTCGAACCTCATCATCGGTACAGTGAATGAAGAAGGCAGTATCAGCAACCAGAATACAGCTTATGTTTCGAGGCAGGAGCCAGCCGCTGGCGAACCCGTGCAGATGGGTATGCAGATAACGGTTTGGATAACGCAGGGCCTTCCCGATGGCTGTACCGAAACAGATTCAGCAATACCTAATGCGACAGAGGGTCAAGACAACAGTGAGGAGGAGAATTGGTAACAAATTAACATCGGCAACAAAAAATAGCTACTGTCGTTTTCATAGCCTTTAAAGGCAGCATGGGCCAACGGGCTATTTCTTTTATCGTAAAAATGTAACTACTGAGGCGGTTGTGGGAGGAGAGAGAAAAAACGAAATTTATTCTCTCTCCTCCCATATTTTGGGGTGTTTTTTGGGAAAAATTTTCAATTTTTCCCAAAAAAAACACCCTCTTCAAAGTAGTTACGTAAAAATTTAGCCCCGATTGCTTTGAGCCGAATTCGTCAAGACTCAATTTTTGAAATGAAATTTTTGCACACTGCTTTTTTCCTTTTGCTCTTTGCAAATTTCCTCTTCGCACAAACTTTGCAAGTTGCACCAGTGAAGGGAAACCCCATTTTGAAGCATCACCTCAACCAGAAGTTCCTTGAAGATGCCAAGTTGGTGGAACAACTTAGCGGGCACCTACCATCCAATCAACTGGCTGGCGAGCGTGGCACTTGTCCGCCAGAGGTAGATGGTTATGTAGTGGAATCGGGCAGAATGATTGAAATTGAAATTGACACCTTTGGTCTTACGAAAGGTGAAGCGGAAGCAACCGTCACCATTGAAAACAATGGGGCGTTGCAATATGGAACCGCCAATTACGCCGATACCACCTTGCTGCTCACTTATACCGCAAATGGTGGATTGTCGGGTGCCAATTTGGAGACCATTCAGTTCAAGGTTTCCCAGCCGGGGCACGACACGACGTTTAGTGTGGAAATCAAAGTACGCAGGCGGGGTAGGGTAGTGGTGGCGGAGACACAGACCGTTCAACCTGAATCCATTTCCACCTTCTGCCTGGAAGATGAACTTGCCTTCGATTTACCGAAAGTCTGCGCAGGTTCTAGAGATGATTTCGACAATTACGATGGCAGGGGAGACATTTTCCACCATCTTTCCTCTTATGATTATCCAGATACTTGTTTGGTCTATTATGCCAGTCGTTTCCCAGGCGTTGACACCATTAGCATGACCATCTGCGATGAATGGGGCGTCTGTGATCTGTTCAAAGTGCCCTACGAGATACCGGGCGATACCCTCTCCATCCAAAGCCAGCCTTTCTTCGATGATTTCTCATCCTATGAAGATATTCACCCGACTGCTGACCTATGGTTGGATAAGGATGTTTACCGAAATGCTACGTTGGCTCCCAATCCACCATCCATCGGTTTTGTGAGCTTTGATGGCTTGGATGGCCGGGGCGATGTTTACAATGTGTTCAAGGGGGTAGGGGATAGGCTTACCTCAAAGGCCATTGACCTTAGCAGCTACACGGCCAATAGTGATATATTCCTTCGATTCTTTGTGGCCGCAAAAGGATATGGTTTGCCGCCAGAGGAGTCCGATTCGCTGACCATCGAGTTCAGGAACAATCAACGGGAATGGGTGAGGGTTGGGACTTTTTTGGGGCTGAAGGATGTGGGAATGGATTCATTTCCTCCTTTTGTATTCAATGCCATTCCAGTAAACAATACCCAGTTCTTACACGAGGCATTTCAGTTCAGGTTTACAGCTGTAACCTCTCCGGGCGGCATCAGCGACATGTGGCATATTGATTACGTGCATTTGAACAAAAATGAAAATCCTACATCAAATTTCAACGATATAGCCATCACGAAACTTCCAACCAGCCCATTGAAGAATTATACAGCCCTGCCTTGGAAGCATTTCTCAAATCACGTTGACATCGAAACCCAAAACCAGTTAACTTCCAAGTTCTACAACCATTTTGATGATGTGCTAGCCATATCAGAGTCAAAGGTCACCTACCATGAATTGAATAGCGTCTCCAACCTAACCACCGCTTTTCCGGTTGTAGAAGGTGGAACAGAAAGTAACTTGCCTCCTCAGGTTCATTCCGATCGGTCACGAGCCATTCCCGCTAGCAATTTTGACGCATTGAAGACTGCCCTGTCCAACCTTCCTGATGGTGACGATCCGAAAATTTTGGAGACCCAATATTCTATCCGGCCAAGCACTTTGCAGGTAAATGGTTTTGCCTCCAATGACACGGTTCGCATCCAAAATATCTTTTCGGACTATTTCGCCCACGACGACGGCACTGCCGAGTGGCAGATTTTCATCCAACATGCCACGGGCGTTGAGCAGTTTGGTTCGAAGTTCCGCACCAATGTGAGCGACACATTGAAGTCGGTTCAAATTATGTTCCCCCATGTTAATGGTGATGTGTCCAACCAATTGTTCAACCTGAATGTCTGGTTAGGCGATTTCGATACCATGATTTTTAGCAGACCTTTGCTAAAGCCCTTTTATCCGAACTTGGTTTACGACACCCTACATGGCTTCACTACCTATCTTTTGGATGATTTTGGAGCGCCCCTAATGAAGTTTTCATCAGCTAATACGGATTTCTATACACTCCAACAAGCGAGCGCAGCTTCACGACAAGCGTCCCAGTGGAGGCTTGATGTTCAGAACCCCTGTGATTGTAATTGGGCGAACCTAGACGAGGAAAACTGGGTGAAGTTTCCGTCAAACTTGGCAGGTGCCTTGATGATACGCCCCGTTTTTGGCGATGTTAGGGCCACGAGTAGCTCAAATGACATACCAGTGGAAGCTTCAAGCGTGAATATTTTCCCAAACCCTTCCAAAGGGAGCATCAATTTTGAAACGAGGAATGGCGACTTTAAGGACTATAAATTGTACGTCTTCAATAGCCTTGGTCAGTTGATGGACAGCGGGTACTTGCAGCAAACTTGGGATTTGGGGTCGTTCCCGAACGGGATTTATTTCATGAACATCATCAACGAAAAATCTGGTGAACATCAGACCAGGCGCATTGTGCTGGCAAAAGATTAATTTTGCGTTGAATAAAAATCAACTTTCAACATCAATTCAACGAAAATGGATATCACCGTACAAGAACTAAAGCAAAGAATAGACGCAGGCGACAACAGCTTTGTGCTGATTGATGTGCGTGAACCCTACGAGAACAGCGAATTCAGCATTGGCGGCGGTTGAATGTCCAGTGGGCAGTGTAATGGGGGCAATACCTACGCTGCAAGAACACAAAGACGAGGAAGTCATCGTTTATTGCCGTTCCGGCAACCGCTCTGGTATGGCCAAGCAGTTGTTGGTCGCCTCCGGTTTTTCCAATGTTAAGAACCTCTTGGGGGGCATGCTCGCTTGGCGGGAAATTTCGGATGATAAAAAAACGCAACTATTTGGAGGGTGTTTTGGGAAAATTGAAAATCTCCCAAAAACACACAAAATGTGGGAGAGAGAGAAAAAATAGAAATTTTTCTCTCTCCTCCACCCTCCCCCTTCGTATTTACAAAAAAACAACGATATGCCTTTTTTGGACTTTACTGATGATCGGCTGTGAGTCAAAACAGACAGAACCACTTCCCATTGCCAAGGATGAGCTGATCAGGCTCATGTTCGATGTGCATGTGGCGGAAGGTGCGCTTTCACACACTCCGGCAGGCCATCAAAGACATCAGCAAGAGGTCTATTACGACCAAGTCACCAAGATTCATGAAATTAGCCGAGCCGATTTGGATACCTGTTTGGTCATTTTGCAGCGAAACCCCGAATTGGCAAAGGATATTTATGAAAAAGTGCTGGAGATGATGGAGAAGAAGCGAGTGGAACATTGAAGGTCAATAGCCTGAAATCAGCTAAATGGCTGCGTTTTGCCATTTAGCC
>JADKBS010000026.1 GCA_016714985.1 Saprospiraceae bacterium
CATTTCCAGTAAGTTGGAAGGCGTGTAATCAAGCCCGCCGTGTACAAATTTTTTCAAGTCAGGTGCTACATTGCTGGTATTATCAATAATGACAAACAGCTCTGTTACGGCTTCGCAGGGCATATCGCCAACCAATGATAGCATGTGCTGAATATCCGTGACCCGGTTTTCTGGGGCACAATCATTGCGGTTGTTTGCAGGCCAGTCTCTGAGGTACTGCCAGCAGGGCACGCTGACCAAGCCAGACTCCCATGGCAGCACATCTTTAGAATAATGGCCGAGGTCTATACCAGAAGGAAAGCCGCACCCGTCTGGCGAATCCATGTCCGGTGAGCCTGCGGCTATGCCAGCGGTGATGAGCGCACCGTTGCTATTGTAGGTACATTGCTGGCCGGGGACATCCACGCCTTCAGGTGCCCAGCGCACCTCAAATGCAGCGCCATAATGGTATTTCCGAATTAAGTCGCCGCTCCCGCAATCCAGCCATTCGCCTTTTGGGCAGTTTGTTTTCCCAAGTTTTTGGGCTTCTTGGTAGGTGCATGGGCAGGGAGGGAGACTAGAGTACCAGGTCTTGTCGGTACCGGTTAGCTCGGAAAAACCGTCTTGGTCATAAACAACCCTTCCTTCGCCTTCCTCAATCCAGATTCCACTGGGGTTGCCATTGTTGTCTATCATGAAATTGGCAAAGTACAAGGCCTCGATGCCGTCGTTGGCAAGCGTCCCAGAAATGACATGTATCAATCTTGCGGCCCCGCCAAAGCTATGAACAGCATTGATTTCCACAAAGACAGAGAAGCTGCAATCGTCGCCGACAATATAGCTGCCCACGCCTTCCCCGCTTTCAGGCCCATTTTCATAATCAACCATGACGGTCAGTGCTTGGTTGTTTTGGTGGTGGAAGGTGACCGAATAGTCGGCAAATTCAAATCCTGGGACATCGCCCGGCCTGTTGCTGCTCAATAGGATAAAAGGTGAGGCATAGTAGGTGTTCTCAAGTAATGGCGGATTGGCCCCTCCATTGATGGGCATGCCTAGCCGCTTCATTTCGTCCAAGGTGCTCTGTGGCACCAAGTCAGTGATTTCCCTGGTAAGGCCGTTTTCGTCCACTTTGGGTTCGATTTCTTCTTTTTCACAGCCAACGATAAAGGCAAGTAGGAAAATTGGGAAAATAAGGTTGATGATTTTCATTTTGCAAGATTTAAGGAGTGATGATGTGCAACATGGGGTGCCCCGTGCTGCACATCGGTTTTTTAAGTTCAAGCGGGCCTAGCCGTCATTTTGTTGACGAGGTCATAGTTGACCAAGAAGCCTTTTATGATTTCATAAGGCAGCATGACGATGACCATCCCGTAGCGTATCGCACCGAATACAAACCTGAATGCGAACTTCATGAAGATGACGTTTGAAAAACTGCCAAAAAAGGTAAATCTGCCCATTTCTTCGCCCATCGCGTCCAGCCTGCGAACGATGAAAGGGTCGCGGTAGTCGTTCTTGAAGTAGGTACGGTTGAACAGGTAGCCGGGCTTAAACTGTGAAAAATAGTAAAGCGCAGCCATCAAAAGAAGGAGTACCGCTAGGACTGGGCTGCCCGCTAAGAGCAGTACGACGCCTACGATGGCAGGGGCCTTTAGAAGGTACTTGTAGCCGGAAAACTTGCGCTGTTCCATCTCGGCGAGATGGGCTTCTATTTCGGCGATGCGGTTGTTGATGGAGATATTGGAACCGTCCAAAAGGCTTTTCGCCATTTCGACCTGCCTTCTGGCATAGTTTAAATGCTCGCTTTCGGTTGCGAGGAACTCATCCTTGTTCTCCGGGTGGCGGTGCCAGGTCGAATAAGAACGTTCGATATAGGCTAAGGCCAACTGCTCTTTGATGATTTTTTCGGCCTCGCCAGCGTTTACAGCGCCCTCCATCAGTTCAATGCCCTCCTGTTTTAGGTTGACATTGTTGGTTTCATGGCCCCTTTCGTGCAGCAGCCTACCGTAATGGCCCGCATAAAGCATATTCGATGGTTCCAGTCGGCGGGCCGTTTGAAATTGGTGCCGAGCTGCCTGAAAGTCGTCTTTGAGCTCATAAGCCTCTCCAAGCCTAAAATAGGCATCGGCGCTGTTGGGGCTTATGGCCAGTGCCTTTTCGTAATTTTCAATAGCCTTGCTCCAATTTTCCATCTTCATGAAAACATTCCCCATTTGCAAATAAGCCTCGTGGTCGTTGGGAAAGGAAGAAACAAGTCGGCTGCCCAGTTGTAGCGCCTCCGAAAAGTTGTCATGCTGAAGTGCGGTTTCGATGTCCTTGATGATTTGTGATTTCATGATTGTGATTTTAATGATGAATAGATTTGTTTCTGATGCAATTGGCGCTGTTTTCAGCGCTTCAATTATCTGTGGAAATAGTGTCCATGGGGTGCCCATTTTTTAAGAAATAATTCTCCTTTATTATACTGCGCACCGCCAAATATTATGCATGGTTGATAACGGTTGATGAAGTTGATAATGGTTGATAATCAATCTCATAAACCATTATCAACCCTTATCAACCAAGGACCTCATGCACAAAACTTGACGGCGTGAGCTATATAAAAAAGGGCGATTAAGTACCTACGATATTAGAATTTAGACGGTGTACAAATTATTGCTGGTCAATGCTTTATCCAAAGTCCATTAAGAGCAGCGTAGAATTAATATTGGCATTTAACGGCTTGCCCTATATAGCATTAATAGGCTATTATTTGATGACGCTAGCAATAAAAAAGCCCAGTTGACACGGTAACAGTCAACTGGGCCTTGCTTGGCTTTTGAAGCTTGTTTCTAGCCATTGATTATAATATCGTTGAGCACCCGTGCGCTGAGGTTGGTGCCGATGTTGCCGTTTGCAGCGCCACGGCAGCAAGGTGCTTTGATGACGTGCGGGATGCTGCGCAGGTTGACCACCTGTCCGTCCACCGCCTGAACGCTTTCAACGGTGATGGTGATGTTTGCGCAGTTTTTACTGCAACCGCATTGACCACTGCAAGAACTGGTAACCTTCTTGACCCATCCCGTGGCGATGGAGCCAGCGGCGATGACCACCTTGCCGTTTACTGTCACATTGCTGCGCACCATGAAGTCGAGTGAGTTTCCTACTGACCAGGTCTCGGAGTCCACCTCCTCGTTCAAGGTAAGAGCGATGGCGGTTCCGGCCCTCAGTGTAACCATCTGCGAGACAGATGCTGGAGGTGCTGCATTGAGCAGGTTGGCTGCGAAAAGAAAGGCTGCCATTAAGAGGCTGTTGAAAAAAGATTTTTGAAACATGGCTTAAAAATTTTGATGGTGAATAAGATTTGATTTTTAGCGACGTTCATCGCCGCTTTCGTGAATAGGTGGAGTAGGGTGGGGCGGGGTACCCATGTTTCTGAAAAAATCTTTACAAAAGGCAAGAAAGCTATACGGGAAGGTTGGAAAGACCTACTGTATGCTACTGAACTGGAGGGATGCCAGCAGCGTGTAACTAATGGTCTGTTTCAATGAATGTCAGCATATATTTTATAGCGTCAATAATTCTGTGAGTCCCATCGTGTCAAGTTATACTGCAAGCCGCCAAGTTTTCCCGACCTGCGGTATGGGACAAGTTGGGCATGGCCAAACGTACACCGAAAGCCCAGTTTCGTTGTGATTTCGCCTGAACGGGGTTACGGCCTATATTGGGGCCCATGCGCAAAACTTGGCAATGTGAGCTGTAGTGCCTACCATCAATTCAAATATTGATGCAGTACAACCGGATTTGCCGTGACTTTTAATCGGTAGGATACATCTGTTTATAGGCATCATTATAGAACAATGCGGGTTGCACATTACTATTGCGGTTTTTGTATTCGTCAAGGACATACTGTCCACTTGAAGCTGGTGGCTATTTCTATTTTTTAATCCGATTGATTTTTTCTTTCATATTGATTATCAACGATTTGTGATTATGTTTTAAAAAAAGTCAAAAAAGATTTTGAAAACATGGGTACCCCAGAAAGCCCCGCTCCACTTATTCACGAAAGCGCTGATAAACAGCACTGAAAAAAATCAACAATCAATCTTATTCACCATCAAAAATTTTAAGCCATGTTTCAACAATCATTTTTCCGCAACTTTTTCGCAAGCGCCCTTTTGTTGGTCGCACAACTTTCATTCGCTGCTTCAATCCCTGCCCCTTCGATGCAGATGATTACCCTCCGGGCCGGCACGGCAGTCTCACTCACACTCAACGAGACCTTCAACGCCGAGGATGTTTCGGTTGGCAACGCCATTGACTTCATGGTTCGCAGCAATGTGACGGTCAACGGCAAGGTGGTCATCGCCGCCGGAGCCATCGCCGAGGGATGGGTGAAGGACGTAAAAGGGGCCTGCGACGGCACTTGCAAGGGCTGCGCCACCATCACCATCACCGTTGAGAGCGTGCAAACCGTGGACGGCCAGCGCATCTACCTGCGCAGCATCCCACACGTCATCAAAGCACCTTGCTGCAAAGGGACGGCCACTGCCGAAATCGGTGCCAACCTGAGTGCCCGTGTACTCAATGACGTGAAAATCAACGCTTAACCTTCAATCCTTGACTCCAAAAAACCTTGCTTTTTCACCATTAACTTTTAACCACGACCACAAAAAACCATTCATCAACCAATCATTTTCAACCATTTTAAAAAATTTCCATCATGAAAAATACAATCAAAATCCTGTTCTTCTTCTTGCTTGCAGCCAACAACCTGCTCAACGCCAACAACCAAATCACCATGCCACTGCCCGTATTTTGCAGGCCCGACGCAAACGTGACCCTGCCAGCCGGCACCCTTGTTCTACTCGAAACCAGCGAAGTGAAATACAGCGACCAAGTGACAGTCGGCACGATGTTCAATTTCAGGGTACGCACCAATGTAGTGGCACAGGGAGAAGTGGTCATCTCGACAGGCTCCCTTGCCGTGGGCCGGATAAAGAGCATCCGCACCAACACCTACAACGACCCGGAAGAAGTAACCGTGGAACTGTTCTATGTGCAGGCAGTGGACGGCCAAATGGTACCGCTGAACGGCAATGAACTCACCATCCGTGGACAGTTTGCCAACGAAGGCACGAAGGTCGAATACGCCACTTTTATGACCTCGCAAGTGATGAACAATATTGTCATACACATCTAATAATCAATCCAAAAAGTAAGCGATTTAGTAAACCCCGGGGTGCGTGAGCGCTGCCGGGGTTTTTCTTTGCGACAGGTAGTAGGGGGTTAACGGATAAGGTTGATAGGCCCCCTAATTCTGCCTTCTTTTTCCCTCCCGATTTGCAGGATATAGTAATAGGCTCCCTGCGGCATGGTGGCGTCTTTGTTTCGTCCGTCCCAGGGCTTGTAAGGCTTGGCCCTGAAAACAGCGTTTCCCCATCGGTTTACGACGGTAAACTCGACCGCTTCGGGGTCAATAAAGCCGCCTGCACAGGCTTCGAGGTGTGCGATAGGGTCAAAGAGGTCATTGGCTCCATCCACAAGGCCAGGCGTGATGACGTTGGGGATGGTGGAGGTGCATTCGTCGCTGAGGACAGGGGTACAAATGTCTTCTGGCAATAAAATGAGATTGATGTTAATGATGCTATCACATCCACCTTCGGCGACCAAAGCAATGGAATGGAGGCCAGCTTGGATGAATGTACTACCAGCAAATAGCAGGCTGTCACCGACGCAAATAGCAGTGTCTATCGAAACTGAAATGGCCGGGTTGCTGCCTTGGCAGAAGGCGGCGAAGTCTCCGCCACCGGGGAGGTTGGGGTTGTCACTGAATCTGTAAATAATATCGCAATGAACTAATAGCTCAAGAGGAAAACAGCCGCTTAGTTGGTTGTAGTAAAGGTAGAGTGAATGCAGGGCTCGCCAAATTGCCCAACTCCGGCGGTATGATATTATTCAACTGATTGTTGTAGAGTCCAAGCTCTTCTAAATTTTGAAGATTGCCTAATTCGGTTGGAATTGATCCATATAGTTGATTGTTATCAATATATAGTTGTTTTAAGTTTTGGAGGTTGCCCAGTTCTTGAGGAATAACGCTATTCAATTCGTTATAGCCAAGATGTAGCATTTTCAGGTATTGTAGGTTCCCTAATTCCGGCGGTATGTCACCATTCAACTGGTTATTGTAAAGCCCAAGTTCTTCCAAGTTTTGAAGATTGCCCAGTTCTGGTGGAATATTACCCATTAAATAGTTACTCCCAAGCCAAAGTTTTTGTAGGTATTGAAGAGTTCCCAGTTCAGTTGGTATGGGGCCATTCAAGTTATTGATTGGAAGGAAAATTGATTCTACACAGCCTCCAACAGCCGTCACCCCAAACCACGTATCAATGGGCTGCCCGACACCAACCAATTTGTATTATTCGTCCAGCCAGCCCCATTGGTAGAATCATACAGTGCCACCAGTGCTAGTGAATCTGCTATCGGGACGCATTGGCTATTCACCTCGAATGGCAAAATAATCAAAAGCGCCATCAAAGGTGTCGGCAGAAGTTTCTTCATAGTTTATTGAGGTTTTATTTATCTAAAATCAAGTTCACCGCCCCTTTCACCACTAACGTCTTTTCCCTAGTCTTTACTTTCAGGAAATAATAATAGGCACCCTGTGGGAGCTTTGCCCCGCCATTGTTGGTGCCGTCCCAAGCTCGGTAAGGCGCTGCTCGGAACACAGCCTCTCCCCACCTGTTGACGACGGTCAGTTCTGCCTCGTTGTCCGAGGGGACACAACCCGCCAGTCGGTATGGCTCTAAGGGATCGAATTCAGGATTTATATCGTCGCCGTTTGGTGTGAATACGTTGACCCGCTCTTCCTCGCTCTCCTCGAAGCAGTCCCGTTCGATGGATATCAACACGTTGGCCGTGTCGCAAAGTGTCGTGCAGACCTCATGACATACCTTGTATGTGAAGGAGTCTTGGCCATAAGCGTCGGGGTTGTCCAAAGTGAACACAAAATCACCATTACTTCCTTGCGAAAGTGAGCCGCCTGTGGGCATCAAAGCGGAGCTTATCTGCCATTCATCGCCCGGTTCGTTGGGCAAGTCGTCGTTTTCTGTCACTGCTATGCTGGTGGAAAGCTGGTCGGCATCCACTATCGCCTCGTCGTCCATGGCAAGAGGAGGGGAGGGGTCGAGGATGGTGAGTTGGCAGCGTATATACCATGCTGTCGCAACCGTTGACGCTTGGGATTATATATTCGTACTCCCCGCTGGCGCCCAATAATTCACCATTGAAAAGTACGGTTCCGCCTGCACAAATGGTGGTGTCGAGCTGGATCGGTACGGAAGCCATGAAAAGCAAGTTGATGTTCACGGTGCTGTCGCAGCCATTGACGCTTGCACCAGTCAACACCTCCGTCTTAGGATTTGGGTTTGACTGGTTGTATTCCGTGCCGTTGACGGTGACGGACTCACCGGGGCAGAGGGTTGGCGTGAAATCTGATTGCGCAGGTGGGTAGAACGATAGATTGATGTTCACGGTGCTGTCGCAGCCATTGACGCTTGCACCAGTCAACACCTCCGTGCCGGTTGGGTTTGACTGGTTGTATTCCGTGCCGTTGACGGTGACGGACTCACCGGGGCAGAGGGTTGGCGTGAAATCTGATTGCGCAGGTGGGTAGAACGATAGATTGATGTTCACGGTGCTGTCGCAGCCATTGACGCTTGCACCAGTCAACACCTCCGTGCCGGTTGGGTTTGACTGGTTGTATTCCGTGCCGTTGACGGTTACGGACTCGCCGGGGCAGAGGGTTGGCGTGAAATCTGATTGCGCAGGTGGGTAGAACGATAGATTGATGTTCACGGTGCTGTCGCAGCCATTGACGCTTGCACCAGTCAACACCTCCGTGCCGGTTGGGTTTGACTGGTTGTATTCCGTGCCATTGACGGTGACGGACTCGCCGGGACAGAGGGTAGGCGTGTAGTCTGATTGCGCAGGTGGATAAAATGAAAGTTGACATTCACGGTGCTGTCACAACCGTTGGCACTGGCATTTGTCAAAACCTCTGCACCAGTTGGGTTCGCCTCGTGGTATTCGGTTCCGTTGATGATGACAGACTCGCCGGGGCAGCGCGTTTGCGAGTAATTGGATAGTGCAGGCGGATAGAAGGCTAGGTTGATATTGACCACAGAATCACAGCCAAGGAAGCTGCCGTTGGGGAATATTTCAGAACCTGTGGGGTTGTTTTGGTCATAAACGGTTCCGTTCACGGCTATGGATTCGCCAAGGCAGAGCGTTTCCACCCAGTTATTGCTTACTGTGCTATTGAAGCTCAAGTCAACGACAATGGTGGAATCGCAGCCATGAAAACTACCGCCAACGATGACCACGGTTCCTGACGGGTTGGCCTCGTCGTACATCGTCCCGTTCACGGTCTGGCTACCACCTGTGCACAGCGTTTCAGTCAGGTTATAAGTCGCTAGCGGGTAAAATGACAAAATGACGTTGACCAAAGAGTCGCAGCCGTTGAATGCGGCATTGTCCAAAATAGCTTGTCCTGTTGGCATGACCTGGTTGAAAGTGGCATTGCCGATGGAGAGGCTTTCGCCAGGGCAGAGCGCCTGGGAGATGCTGCCCGGCGTGCTGGGGTAGTAAGCCAGTGTCAAGTTCACGATGCTGTCGCAACCGCCAACAAGGGCCGAAAGTGTGGTGGAGTAGTTTCCTGCTTGTGTGTAAATATTTGCCCCTACACTGAGGCTTTCCCCAATGCAAAGTGTGGTGTCCACACTGGTAGTGATGGCTGGGTTTTGGCCAGCGCAGAAGGCGTCGAAGTCGCCACTGCCGGGGAGGCCGGGGTTGTTGGAAAAATCCTTATCTTGTACTGAACAAAGATTTATCAAATCTGGTGTAAAACACCCTTTTAATTGGTTGTATTGCAGTTCAATCGCCTGCAGGCCCGTCAACTGCCCCAATTCGGAGGGTATGCTACCAGACAATTGATTGAAAGAAAGGTTGAGGTAGTCAAGTTTGGAAAGATTGCCCAATTGCGGCGGTATTTCACCAGTGAGGCTATTGCCTGCAAGATTGAGCCAAATCAAGCTGTCTATTTCTCCCAATTGATAGGGGATGCTCCCGCTGAGGTCATTGTTATGCAGTTCCAACTGCCTCAGCTTGCTCAAAGTTGCAAGTGCAACCGGAATGCTGCCGGTGAGCAAATTGCTGTCGAGGTCTAGGTATTCCAGGTTGGCTAAGTTGGTCAAGGTATCGGGTATGCTGCCTGTTAAAGAGTTTAGGTGCAGAAACATGGATGTGAGGCTTCCCAAATTCCCCAACGACAAAGGTATTTCCCCGTTCAGGTTATTTTCGGAGAGGTTGATGAATTCCAAGTTGGCCAAGTTTCCGAGTGTACTTGGTATGCTGCCATTTATTTCATTTACTTGAAGCTCAAGCCCAACCAAGCTGCTCAAGTTGCCAAGTTCTGGGGGAAGCACTCCTGTCAAATTATTGTCTATTAGTTGGATTCCAAGCACGCAGCCGTCGGCATTGAGTGTAATGCCATGCCATGTTTCAATTGGCATTCCTTGTACTAGCCAGTTGTCATTATTTGCCCACCCTTGGCCATTTGTCGATGTGAAAAGCACCACAAGTGCCAATGAATCATTGGAGCATAGGCTTGCATTGGATACCGTTGCACAGGTCGAAAACTCCGAGGTGTTGTTCTGTGCCGTGGCGGTGGCTACCACTTGGTCGCCATCGTTCACAGGTGCAGCATAAGGGGCGGACAATGTCCAGTTGCCGCTGGCGTCAGCGAGGGTGGTGCCTAGGTAGGTCTTGCCTTGGCAGGGGGCGGTGCCACAAGGAGTAGAGTTATCGCTTATGAATACTTCAATAATATTTCCAACGCCAGCGATGCCGCTAATGGCTGTTGAGGAAGCAGAAGTAATATTATGAGTAGCAGGTTGTCCATGAAAAATAACTCTACCAGAGCCATTCGGAATTAATCCGTTACAATAGATTTTGTTTCGAGAAATTAGATTGCTAAAACCTCCACCTGTCAAGATAGCAGAATGATATGCACCCGTTATTGTATTATTTTCTATTCTATTGTTATCGGTTCCTATTCCAATTGCGTAGTTAGTAAAACCTCCAAAAAGAGACTCATCACTCGTAGTCCCGAGAAAATTTCCAATGACGCTGTTGTTGTCAACAGAAATATCAATTCCAATTCTGCAGTTTAAAATTATGTTAGGTTTTGAAACTGAACCTATCGTGCTGCCATCGCCTGATTGAATGTTAATTCCAACAAAAGCACTATCAATCTTAATTCCATACACCTCACAATTATCACCAACAATAGCAAGCCCATAATCCATTGACTGATTACTAACGAGGGTAATAACACCGGGCGACCAATTGGGCTGGGTGGTTCCATCCAAAACCACATTATCTGCTCCTATGACGGGAAGATCAGAATCTAGGTTGATGACCCAAGGCGCTGTTCCAAAGACAGTTGGGTCTATATTGAACTTGATGGTATCCAACGCCGGGTCTGCACTCACGCACAAAATCGCTTGCCTGAGCGAGCCGGGGCCGCTGTCGTTGGTATTGGTGACGGTGACAAAGGTGGCGCCGGGTGCGGGGCAGGGGGCGCTTGGTGGGCAGCCTCCTGTTCCATCAGCACAGAAGGCATCAAATGCTAAATTACTTCCACCACCGGGTAGGCCCATATTGCCAAAGAACTGCGTGTTGCGGGTACAAAAGGCATTGTATTCCGAAGGCCAGCAGCCGGATAACTGGTTGTCGGATAGGAATAAGGCACCTAAATTGGCCAAATTGGCCAGGGCGGCAGGAAGCGAGCCTGAAAGTTGGTTTTGCTGCATGTACAGGCCAATCAGGCTTGGGCAGTTAATGCTCGGTATTGGTCCCGTGAAGCTGTTGCAACACAGTGCCAAATACTCCAAGTTAGGATAATTGAAGGCGGGAAGCGACCCGCTCATTTTGGCAGTGGCCCCTAGGCCAAAGTTGACGAGGTTTGGTGTATTCAGTTGCACCAGCGGCCCGTCGGATAAGTCGTTGTGGTTGAGAATGAGCTGTTCCAATAGCGGCATATTCAGCAATGGCAAGTAGCCTACGAGGTTGTTGCCGGGTGGGTTGGTCTGTGTCGCCAAATCGTCATCAACACCATCCAAGTCTATTCCGATGACTCGGTCATTTGCATCGCACAGGATGCCGTACCAGTCACAGACATTGCAGGTAGTGGTGTCCCATGTGTTTCCGGTCGTCCAGTTGATGCCGCCCGTAGCTTCATAGAGGTCGATGAGGGCGGGCTTGTCGGGGTGGGTGCAGGTGGTGCCGCACATCCCATCTTGGGAGTTGCAGAAGGCAGACCAGCTTTGTGTAGAGAGGCCGGGGTTCTGCCCAATCTGACCTAATGTGACATGAGGGCAAAGATCCAGAAGTTGAGCAGGAATACAACCTGATAGTTGGTTTTCATAAAGAGAAAGTGTTTGTAGATTTTGTAGATTTCCTAGCTCAATTGGGATTGTACCCGAAAGGTTGTTGCCTTCTAATCCTAAATCCTGTAGATTAGATAAGTCTCCAATTTCAGGTGGGATGCTGCCACTTAATTGGTTAACACCCAGATGTAAAACCCTAAGCGTTGAAAGGTTTCCCAGTTCTTTCGGAATTGTGCCAGTGAACTGATTAGTATGGATTTTTATCTCAAGTAAATTCGGCAGGTTTCCCAATGATGGAGGAATGTTACCACTCAAATTATTTGCCCGCAAATCCAAAAAAAGGAGATTTTGGAGGTTTCCAAATTCTGTGGAATAGAGCCACTCAAGCCGTTTACGTTAAGTCTTATTTCTAAAGCATTCTGCAAATCTCCTAGCGTAATTGGTATTGGCCCATTAAGTTGATTAGCGGTTAAGCGAAGTCTTTCCAAGCTTTGAAGTGTTCCAAGCTCGTCTGGGATAGAACCCGTCATATTGTTTGAGTTGAGATATAGGTTTCTAACACACCCCTGCCCATTCACCGTCACCCCAAACCAAGTCCCAATCGGCTGCCCCGGCACGAGCCAGTTGGTGCTGTTCGTCCAGTTAGGGCCGCCAGTGGAATTGTAGAGGGCCACGAGGGTTAGGGAGTCGGTATAGTTACAGGTGGGTGCAGTAGCAACTGTTGCACAACTTGAAAAAGCCGATGTATTGCCGCTTCCATCCCTTGCTGTTGCTGTGATTTCATCGCCAACATCCACCGTATTTGAAAAAGGTGCAGACAAAACCCAACTCCCGGAGACGTTGGCGGTAGCAGTGCCAAGGAAGGTTCTGCCCTGACAAGGTGCGTTGCTGCACGCAGCAGCATTGTTGATATAAACCTCAACAATAGCACTTGGTAGGGCAGTGCCACTTATCTGCGATAGGGTGGTGTTGTCGATGCCTGGGCTGCCAATGCTGTTGTTGCCGCCACTCGACAAAGAGATGCCCCCAGTGGTGTTGCAAAGAAAGCTGTTCTGTGAAATAAGATTGCCGTCACCAGTGACGACGCTTACCCCGCTTCCAAAGCAGTATTGGATAGTATTGTTGGAAACAGTACAATTGTTGCCATCTATCTGAATACCATTCGATGCAATGGCATTGCCCGAAGCGGATGACCCGATGGTGTGTGTGCCTTATCGCTGTGTTGCTTGCAGCCGAAGTGCTATAAACGCCCCTGTTCCCCTTCTCCATGATATTTCCCTTGCCATCGGTGCCGATTTCACAATCGGCACCTTCGATCCTTATAATGTCGTTGTTTGGGTTTTGCAGTCGCAATCCGTATAGATTCTGGTTGTTTCCCCGCAACCTAATTAGTGGTGAATTTGCTGAGAAGCTGCTGGATGGTTGAATGGAGACGGTACCGCTAGGCTGTGTGCTGCCGTCTATGGTAATGTCATTATTGAACAATTGGAGGCTGGAATCAAGTTGTATGATGTGCTGCCCATTGCCCGGTATGTTAAAAGTGATGTTGTCTATGGTTGAAACGGTATTGGCACAATGAACGGCTTGTCGTAGGGAGCCTGTTCCCGAATCGTTGGTGTTGATGACGGCAATGGAAGTTGTACCGAAAGGAGGACATGTCAGTTGTTGCGAGCAATCCCAAAGCAGGGTTGAAGAGGTTAGGAACTGCAACTGTTCAAGGTTGGTACCAGTACTGTTGCTATATGAAAAAAGTAGATTTCCGCTACAATCATACACATCCCCACCTTGGTCGCTACAAGAAGCTGGTCGTTTGATTTCTATCACGTCTTGGTACAAATATTCGCTAAGATAAACAGTTATGGGGCATGTTGCACAGTTCAATTGTTGATGATATTCAGAAAGCAGGTATAATTTAAAGGGTTTTCCTTGGCAGTTTGAGTTTGTGTTACAATAAAAGGGAGGGTAGGTTATATCATAAGAACAAGTACCATAATCCAATTCAAACGACACGTTCGTGGCTTGGCCTGCCGCAGCTCCAGCAATGAAGAACTCTACAGGTATGGTGCCGTCGCATTCACCTCCTGTAACTGAATATATCCCATCACAATCTGAACTACATGAGTTGGCATAAGTACGGCCATTGCATCCGCAAATTGGGTCGTAAAATGCTAGACACGGATCGGGGCAAAATGGCGTCCCATAACATGGAATACTGATATTTCCAGAAGAACTGGAATAATTGGTATAGCCTCCGAAAAACAGTGGGATAGAAGGTTCTTCGCTGAAAAACAGAAAAGTAATGTTGAACGTATTGCCAGCGCAACTTATATCACTAATTGTGTACTTCAATTCCGTTGGGCATTGGCCAAATAATTGAAGCGAAGCGGTTGTAAGGGGAAGCGTGAATAAACAAAATCTAAAGATGATTCTCTGAAGGGAGTTTACCGGGTTCATAAGTGTCTGCAAATTATTGTTTTCGACCAATATAGGATGAGCAAAAGTACCCAAAAATCGAAACTGCACAACCTGCCCTGCAATCGGGCTGGTAAAATTAAGATTGGGCAGTTTGGGCATCAAATGGTTGCCAAGGGTTCAATCCTCCAAAATCAGGTTCACGGCTCCCTTCACCTCGAAGGTTTTCTCCCTCGTTTCCACCTTTAAGAGGTAGTAATATGCTCCTTGGGGGAGTTGCTTGCCCCCCATGCTTCTCCCGTCCCAAGGGGAGTAGGGAGCTGCCCTAAAGAGCATTTCCCCCCAACGGTTGACAATGGTCAATTCGCCTGTGGCTTCTGTGGGCACGCAGCCTGCCAGTCTGAATGGCTCCAAGGGGTCAGAAGAGGTTCGTTTACAGCATCCCCGTTGGGAGTGAACACATTAACCCGCTCCTCCTCGTCATCTTCGAAACAATCCTGCTCGATGAACAAAGACACGATGGCCGTATCGCATCTTAAGGGGCAAACCGCATGGCAAATTGTGTAGTGGAAGGAGTCTTGTCCAAAGGCATCGGGGTTGTTGAGGGTAAAGGTAAGATCCCCATCCCCGCTTACCGTGTTTGAACCATTGGCGGGCGATGAAAGCAATACAAGCTCCCAGTCGTTGCCCACCTCACCCGTGAATTCATCGTTCTCAATAATATTGAGATTGGTGGTAAGCTCGTTGGCGTCCACCACTGCCTCGTCATCGGCCAAAAGGGGAGGGGAGGGGTCAACTACCGTCAGGCGTAAGGTGTACAAAATACTGTCGCAGCCCATTGTGCTGGCAAGGGCATACTCGTACTCGCCACTATCTGCCAATAACTCGCCATTGAAAAGGATGGTTTCACCTTTACAAATGGTAGTATCGAACAGTTCCGAAGAAGCTGCCAAAAATTGGAGCAAAATAGTGACGGTGCTATCACAGCCATTAGTACTTGCTCCAGCCAAAATCTCCGTACCGATTGGGTTTGCCTGATTGTATTCTTCTGTCCCATTGATAAGGATGGACTCGTCGGGGCACAGCGTCATTTGCAGGCTCGAATCGGCCTGTGGGTAAAAGGAAAGGTTGATGGTAACGGTCGTATCACAAGCTGAGGACGCCAGCCAGCAGGGTTTCTGAGCCTGTGGGATTAGTGGCATTATAAGTTGTTCCATTGATGGTTATGCTGCCACCGTAGCAAAGGGTAGAGTCAATGCTTAGGCTAACAGGGGCATTGACAGTTAAGTTGGTGAAAACGATGCTGTCACAGTTGGCAATGCTCACCAACGTGTCAACATAGCTGCCAGATTGGGTATAAATGGAGTTCCCTACTTGAAAAAAATCTCCCTCGCAAATTGTCGGGACAAGGTTTGTCTGCGAGGCCGGGAGTTCTTGTACTGTGATGCCGTCGGTCGAGGTACAGCCATTGGCGTCCGTCACTGTCACAGCGTAGGTGCCAGCCTGTGTCACCGAAATGGTTTGCGAAGTGGCACTGTTTGACCAAATGTAGGTGATGCCAGAACCAGCGTTGAGCGTGGTAGTGTTGCAGAAAGCGTAGTCGTTACCCAAATTGACGGTTTGAGGTTGGTATAAACTTAGACTTAAATGCATGATGCTGTCGCAGCCACCAAATGCCGTAAACATGACATCTCCCCTGGTTGGGAATAGGTATTTCCGCCCAACAATAGGCTTTCGCCCGTGCAAAGCACAGTGTCCATGTTTGTGGTGATGGCAGGGCTTTGGCCTGTGCAAAAGGCGTCGAAGTCGCCGCCACCGGGGAGGCCGGTGTTGTTGGTGAACTCATTGTCAATGTTGCAAAATACCAAAAACCCATCAGGGAAACAGCCAGTGAGTTGGTTACTGGACAGGTTAATTGTTGTTAAGTTGGTCAAACTGGAAAGCCCATCAGGTAGCGGGCCGCTCAATTGATTGAAGAAAAGGTACAACTCCTGTAAATTGCCCAGATTGCTCAAAGCTGGAGGGATTGGACCTGTCAATTGTAGGCTCGATAGGTCCAGCACTTGTAGATTTGAAAGGGTTCCCAAAGAGCTGGGTATGGTTCCCGAAAGCTGGTTTATAGACAGGTACAGTTCTGTTAGGTTCAACAGGCTGCCCATTTCGTTTGGAATGATGCCAGTTAGTGCATTATTGAAGAGGTTCAGGTAGGTCAATTGTGCCAGATTGCCGATGGCAGCTGGTATTTGCCCGTCCAATTGGTTCTGCGAAAGGTCAATGGATGTTACACATCCCTCCGCATTCACCGTCACCCCATGCCACGTCCCTATCGGCATACCCGGCACGAGCCAGTTAGTGTTGTTTGTCCAATTGTCGCCATCGGTAGCATGATAAAATGCCACTAATACCAGAGAGTCGTTGGGGCAAAGCGTAGCAGGTGCTGTCACCGTTGCGCAAGCCGAAAACTCCGAAGTGTTGTTCTGTGCCGTGGCGGTGGCCACCACTTGGTCGCCAAGGTTGAGGGTCGCTGCAAACGGAGCCGTCAGCGTCCAATCCCCAGCTGCATCGGCAAGGGTGGTGCCAAGGTAGGTTTTGCCTTGGCAGGGGGCGGTAGTGCAGGAGGCATCTCCATGAGCGTAAACTTCAACTAAGCTGTTGGGAGAACCTGTACCTGCGATTGCGTTGCTTTCCGCAATGTTGATAACTGGTGCTAGAAAAGCTGCATTGTTGGAAGGGCGGTCTATGGCTGCGTCATTGCAAGCAAAACTGTTCCTAGAAATCAATGTATTAGGATGATTGTCCGGGAAATTAGCGCCAACTTGATTGTACATGATATGGTTTTCATAGCCGGGGCTGCTGCCAATCTGAACTGATGTTTGCGTCGTTTGGCCGATATTTATCCCATAATTGCAACCCATGTCTTCGAGGCCGCTGTTTGTACCTATATCATTGCCTACTATTTGGATACCCGAAGAGGTAAAACTGTTGGCGTTGTCCCAGCAATTAATGCCATAAGCGAGGTTGCCAAAAACGTTACCCTCCCCAAGGCTTCGGCTTCTCCAACCACAATGTTTCTGGCTTCCATGCCTAATCCGGTAGCTGGATAGATGCCTTGCCCGACCATAGCTTGGTTCTCGTCAAGGCCAAATATATTGGAACTCACGCTTCCATTTGCACAATCTTGAAGTGTGACTTGATGCCTGAATTCCCCATTTCCAGCATTATTGTAGAAAACGTTTACCTTGTCGGGTGCGCCGATTTTAAGGCCAGTAAAATTGCTTAAACCAAGGGCTGCATGGAAATCAACGTTTCGGATAACAAGTCCATATAAATCGAAACCTGCGTTGTTTGCCGAATGTATGGCATGAAACGGAAATGAGGGTACATTGCTCGGTACGTTGGTTCCATCTATCACCACTTTTCCTAAAAACCACCCCGGCTGCGTGGTTGCGTCAATCACAACACCGTTGGCAATAATCTGGGGTAGGGTTGTGTTCACCCCAATCACCTGTACGCCATTCCCCGGAATATTGAACTTGATGGTATCCAACGCAGGGTCAGCATTCACGCACAGTATCGCCTGCCCTAAGCGAGCCGGGGCCACTGTCGTTGGTGTTGGTGACGATGAGGGAGGTAGTGCCAGCTGGTGGGCAGTTGGTGCTTGCGGTACAGGCTCCTGTTCCATCGGCACAGAAAGCATCAAAATCGCCGCCATTTGGAAGGTCAGGATTGTCCCAAAAATTGTGAGGATTTGCGTTGCAAAGTGTATCATAGGATACTGGAAAACAATCACTAAATTGATTGATACTCAGGTTAAACCCTTCCAAATTTGCTAATGTGGCCAAGGATAGGGGAAGTGACCCTGTAAAATGATTGTCCTGTGCATAAAGCCCAATTAGGTTTGGACAATTCAACGCTGGGAAATTGCCAGAAAAATTATTACAACATAGCGCCAAATATTGCAATTCAGGATAGTTGAAATTAGGTAGCGAACCTTGAAATTGACAATGTCCCAATCCAAGTTCTAAAATTTTTGGGGTATTGGGAATTGTAAGGGCGCAGTTGATAAATTATTATGATAAAGGCCAAGATAACGAAGCTCTGGCAAGTACAATACTGGCAAAAAGCCCACTAGGTTATTGCCAGGTGTAGTTGCGTTCGTTAGGAAGCCATCGTCCACGCCATCCAAGTCAATGCCAATAACCCTATTGTTTCCATCACATTCAATACCGTACCAGTCGCAGACGTTGCAGGTGGTGGTGTCCCAAGTGTTTCCGGGCGTCCAGTTATCACCGCCCGTGGCTTCATAGAGGGCGATGAGGGCGGGCTTGTCGGGGTGGGTGCAGTTGGAGCTGTTGCTGACTTCAACTGAGCCATCGAAAATACTCGGTTGAAGTGCGTTGCCATTATTAGATACTACTTGTATAAGTGTAGGCTGCCCAACAAAATTGAAAGTGCTTGCTTGCCCATTTGAGCCAATTACATCAAAGCATACTTGGTAAATAAGTGTATTATCCAATAACGTTACTCCACTCGTATTAGGATCCGTCCAACTCACTGACAAAATACCGTTACCAACAATACCTCCAAAATTGGAGGCTGTTAAACCTAAAAGGCCAAAAGTTTGTACCCTGTAAAGCTAAGTACGCTCTCATCCCAACTCATTGAATACTGTAGTGACAAAATATTTAAAATCAGAAACAGTAACATCTAAGCAAACATTTGAACCCGTTGACGCAATCAAATTATTGGTAGAGAAAACTGGGTAATTTGTGGTACAAAACCCTTGATTATCTTGGATTGCAATGGTCGTTTGGCAACTGTTTGAATTGCCATCCCCATCCGTAACCCACAGTTCGACAAGATTATTACCCAAATTACTACAATCAAAAGTTCTATTATCATCGCTGGGGTTAGAAGAAAAACTAAATTGCAGTGATCCATTGTAATTGTCAGAACTAGCATTGTTGACTGTACTGGCTATTAACTGCGCCGACTGTGAGGCATCAAGAGAAAGGCTCAGCCCTGTTTTGCAGGAAGCCATCGGTGGAATATTATCCGCCACACTTACTATTGCGTTCGTACCAATTGTCGCAGGACATCCATTTGCGTCTTGCGCACTAATGATGGAATAAGAAGTCGTCGAGTTAGGCGCTACGGAGACAGTTTGCCCGTTGGCCACATTGACAATCGACCATTCGTCCAACTGACAGTGAATGGAGCAACCCCATCGGTGAAACTGAAAGTAAGGTTGGTTGATTCATTAGGGCAGAGGGTAGTTGTTCCGGTAAGGTTAGCTGTATAAGTGGGGCACCCACTCGTTACTACGACCGTCGCTTTCCGGCTGAAAAGTTCCAAATCAGGTGCAAGTGGGTTCAAGATACTGCACCAGTATTCGCCGCTATCAGTCACATTGACACTAGGAATTGAGAAAGTATTATTACCATTTATTACAGAAATGACGTCCATACCCCTACGCCAAGTGTAGACGTTGCTAGTCACCGTGTCATCTACGCCGAGGTCAATGGTAAGCATGTCCCCAGCTGTTAGGTTGATGGTAGTGGCAGTATAGATGGAATCTTGGTTGCCGTAAATGAAAGACACGGTTTGCGAAGCAATAGCGGGTAATACATCATCGAAGGTGAGCCGATTGTTGTTCACCCAGAGCCTTAAATCGGGGTTGTTGAAAGGCGGCAGGCTGTCAATATTGCAGAAGTCTATGTTGAAGTCCGTTAGGTTGGGCAGTTCGAGCAGGTTTTTGGGGATTGTTCCTGTGAACTCGTTTTGACCGATGGTGGCCACCTTAAGGTTGGTCAAGTTGGATAGAGAGGTGGGCAAGGTTCCAGTCATGTCGTTGTCCGCCAAAGACAGTTTTTCGAGCAGGCTGAGGCTGCCAGTTACCGATGGGATGCCATTCTTAAGGTTGTTGCTTGGGAGCAGCAATTCCCGCACACAGCCACTTGCATTGGTGGTCACGCCATGCCAAAGCCCAGCGGAATTGACTGGGAGATGCCGTGTTCCAACTGTTCTATTTGTCCACCCACTTCCTGTGGTTTGCGTGTAAAAAGTACCTAAGGTGTTGTAATCGTTTTGCTGGCAAGCTGGGGTGCTATTGTTTATGACCACTTGAGGCGTTGTCCAGAAGCAGTCGTTGTTGTCGTCTTCATTGGATTCCGTGACCGAGAGTTGCCTGTCTATGAACAGGCCTAAATAGTAGGTGCCGTCTGGGATGTTTTGGTTGCTGATATCGAAAGTGTTATTAAAACTGGCAGATTCACCAGCAGCAAGCCCGTTAACGGATTGCGAACCAATCAAGTAATCAGAAGTTGTTATAGTTGTATCATCAGAAAGGTAATAGCCCAAGAAAGAGGGGTCGGCTGCAACATTGCCTAAATTGATGATAGAGGTGCCATTGGCAGTAATTTGGTTGCCGTTTACCGTAAGACTACCCAATTGGTTGCATGCGAGATTAGCGGCAGCATCTACAACTACAAAGGAGAAAATGTTTGTTTCGTTTAGTAGGCCCCAAGAGTATGTGTCAATTGTATATGTGCCGGCAGACAACAATCCAAGGTCTATTACCTCAGTAGAAACTGCATAGAAACTATTTGGACATGGGATGACTTAGGGCGATATTTTCAAAATAGAGATTTATAGTATTGCCGCTAATAATATAGGCTGGATCTAAAATAAATAGAAGTACATCCTTCATGGCTTGTATATTCAATGGTCAACGTTACAAAGGAGGTAGTATTAGGGTTCGGAGGAGAAACCACAATATTCTGTACTTGCGCATTCACCCTGCTCTGGCAGATAATCAGGGCTAAAACTAAAAATGTCTTGTTTGTAGCACAAAGGAAGGGGTTATTCCTTAGGGAGATGTTTGTTTGACCATCCTTTTGATAGGGATATTCTCCTTAGTATGAAAAGCTATCGGGTTCATAAGTGTCTTCAAATTATAGTTTTCAACCAATATAGGTAGAACAAAGGTATCCAAAATATCTTTCCCCTCCCCAACCAGCCTGTTAAGTTTTCCGAGCACGAAAAAGCCCGGAGCCATTCCCGGCTCCGGGCCTTGAAATACCCTATTCACATTAATATCATGGTTTTATGGTGGCAGCCGGTACTCTGCCGAGCAGGGTTCCCGGCGGGCACTTCCATGCTTTCGTTGGGGTATCGCCCCTTGCAGTGCCAACTCGCCTGCAAGCGGCAAGCGGGCTCCGTCCACGGCGGTGATGCTGACGGCTTGCAACACCAGCCTTTCAGGTTCGCTGTTGGTGGCGGGTTGGATGGACTTTACCGAGAACATCGCCTGAGCGCCGGGGCAACCACCATTTTGCAGTCCGGACCAGACGGCCAGCGTGGCAGCACTGGGGATGAGCTGGCCGATGACCAATCGCTCCGATTGCGGGTGGTGCTGCATTCAAGGCTAATGGGCGTTCCGGCGGCCAACTCCCGCTTGGCTTTGAAAAGTTCGAGATGAAACTTGGGGGCCATCAACAGCCCTTGCGCCGACAGGCTGGCCGATGTGAAAAAGCAAATCAGGAGGAAGAAGAATGGTTTCATGATTGAAACAATGTTTTATTAGTGATTTGGTCATTGGTAGGATTGCTCAAAGCAATCCTACCAATGGTTTTTATTTAATGATTATCCAAGAAATGTAATTGCTTTTTATGCCGTTTTGGTCTTCGATGTAGCCACTGAGTTCCTTGGTAGCCCCATCCCCCCAATCTATGCACATACCGTAGGTGAAATCACTGCTGCTGATGGAACGAAAGGGGTCGCCCCCAGTCATTGGGAAGCTCAAGTTTGTGACATTTCCCAGATTGTCCCTTGATGAAAAATAGAACTGGGAAGGGTCAGGCAATTGGCTTCCATCATCATAAGTATAAGGATGCGTGAAATAAAAGAGCAAATCGGTACCTGGGTACCAAAACAGGCACTCCGGACCAGGTATCTCGGAAGTATAGGTCGGCGCTTCAATGGTCAGCTTTGGGGCTTGGCAGGTTTCATCGCTTTTCCAGAGGTTGGTTTTTGGCCCCGTGAAATGCCTTGATTCGTTGATAAGCTCATAATCGAATATGGAAGCCGAGAACGCCGCCGAGAAGTCAATGCCAGCGTTCACCTCACCGCATACGTCCACGCCAGCATTGGAGGCCGTGGCACGGGTGTACAGTTCAAGATAAGGTTCTGCCTTCAGCACCGTGGAAACGGATTTGTAGAACGACACATAAATCTGTGGGATGACGTACAGCGTGGCCGAACCAGTAGCCTCCACGTTCACATCGGAGGTCAGGTGGCTCTTGTTGTCGAAACCCTTGTAAAATTCGGCGTCGCCGTCCGTTACCTTCACCCCGAAGTTCAGGGTGGACTTGTTCACGTAGGAAATGGTGGCCTGTGCCGCTGCGTCGAATTCTGCCCGCACCGAGCCATTGAGCGCCAGCTCGATGTCCATTACAACGGGCACACCGCTCACGAGGAAGACGAACTGCTTGGCCAACCTGCCCAGGTTTTTGTCCAAGGTGCCGCCGATATTGGCTTGCCCACTCAGTATCAACTTGGGCCGGAGGGTCAATGTGGTGTTCTCCACCCCGAACTTGGCTGACTTCAAGGAGAGGTTCTCAAACTCCATGTCGAACACGAAGCTGGGGTTGAAGGTCAAGTCGCCCTGTGCCCTGACGCTGCTGGAAAATTCCGTGTTAAATTCATATTGGATGCCATCGCTGGTGGTCACCCCGTCCTCCATTTGTTGCTTGGTGATTTCTTCGCTCGTAAAATTGTCCCCGTCGCGGCTGAAATCCACGAACTCGAACGCCAATGAAATGCGGCCATTCTTAATGACATCTTCCAACTTGCCGGGCGTAGTCTGCAAGGTGAATGTGCTGCCAAACGTGGAAACACTCGTGACCTTGCGCAGATAGCCACCATCCTTGGAGGTAGCCAGTACCGATTCTTGCTCGAAATTCGGCGCTTCCCCACCATTCAACTCATAGCGGTAAATGCCAGCTGCCAATTCCTGCTGGCTGCTGACCAGCGTCAAGTCGGGGTATTGGTCGAGGTTGATGACCTTTTCGGAAATCTCCACGCCATCTGTTTGCAGCGGGAAATGGTCTTCCTCTTCGTCTTTTTTGCAGCCGAGCATCAGCAAAGATGCCATTGCAAAAAGGACAATAAAGCGGGTCGTTTTGGCAAAAAAATGCCATGCCTTATCAGGCCATTGTTGATTTTTCATGATGCTAATTTTGAAGGTTTAAACAGGGCAAGATTGAAGTGTATGCCACAATCTTGGCCTGCGTTGGTTGGCTGAATTCGCTATATGTGTTGAGTCTGTTGGCTGTCTTTTCAAACAGGATTTATAACTACTTAGCAGGGGGTGTTTTTTGTGGAAAAAATGAAAATTTTTTCAAAAAAAACACCCCAAAATCTGGGAGGAGAGAAAAAATGAAATTTTTTCTCTCTCCTCCCACACCCTCCTAAGCAGCTGCCAGGAGTTATATATGCACAGTCGAGTTGTTCATCACTGCGGCGGTGATGGTCTGTCCAGTTTCGACAGTGGCAGCTTCGTTGGGGAAGCGCCCCCGATAAGTCTGTTCAATGTCGTTGAGTGCGATCTGCTGGCCGTCCACGGCTTGGGCGCTGATGACGGCAAGGGTGATTTCTTCTGGACTGTTGTAGGTGGTTTCCCGGATGGATTTCACTCGCCCAATGGCAAGTGCACCGGTTGCGATGAGCACATGGCCATTTACGAAAACGGAGGTGCGCACTCTGAAGGTCAAGATTTTGCCAATCGTCACTTGGTCGGATTGAATGCGCTCGGCAGTTTCCAAAATAACCAGTGTGCCTGCTGGCAAGCCCACCAGTACAGGCCTGAATGATTGGATTGAATTTGCGCTGGCGGTGAATGAGGCCAACAATGTTGCGATAAGAATAAGATTTTTCATGATGAACATTTTTTAAAGTGAATAGGTGAAAAAAGGATTTGCTCATTTGTGGAGGCGAGGCCGTTGGGGTACCCATCGGCAATGGATATTTTTTGAAAAAAAAATTGAGGCAGGAAAGGTGGCTATAGTATAGATGAACGCATTAGGAATTGTTGGCAATCTCATCTGGAGGAGGGGTTATCAAACCCTGGAGCCTTGTACACCGGGGTTTGATAACCCCTCCTCTCGAATAGGACTGCGATTGGCGCAATTCGTTCATCAATTTCAAAGGCGACTATCTATAGAAGGCGAATTAGCGTTTTTAAATTGAAAATTATGAGGCAATGGGATTCACGCTCCATTCTTATCTCCTTTTTATTTATGGGATAAATTTCTTCTCGAAAGCGCGTACCGCCGGGTGGCCTGCTCCACATATAGGTGTTCATCGAAAGTTTCAAACCCTTTCACACTTTAGTCATCAGAAAAAAGCACCTGCAACTTCAAATCCTCATCGCAGTGGTTCTTTTGGCCTTGAACGGTCTTTCAGCAGCCATTGCCCCCGTCAATTCACCAACCGACAGCATCATCGAGCTGGCGGACAATAACTCCGATGACACCTATTTTACCCTTCGCAAAGGCACAACGATAACCTTGCGGTTGGTAGAACCAATCAAGTCATCTGCGGTTGAAAAAGGCAACTTGGTGGGTCTTGAAGTGTATGGCGACGTAGTCGTGGATGGCAAAGTGTTGATTGCGACAGGTACCTACGCCGAAGGCGAAATTTCCAAGAAACGCAAGCCTGGCGTATTCGGAAGGGGAGCTGTCTTGGAGGTCAATGCAAGCAACCTGCGCACGGTGGACGGCCAGCGCATTTCCCTCAAGAGCAAGGGCTTGCGAAAGATAGGCGGCAACCGTACTTTTTTCGCATACACCATCAGCACCTTGGTGCCAGCGGTCGGAATTGCAGTTTTTAGTCCTTGGTTTTCGCCCTTCGTGGTTAGTGGCCTGCTGGTGAAGGGGAAGGAGGCGGAAATCCCAAAAGGCACCTTCTTTACGGCCTATATCGGGCAAGATGTGCGAATCAAGGGCTGATATTAATTTACGATTGCTAATTTTGCTTCAAAGACGCTGAATAAGCCATGAAAAATACCACCATTTTAATAGCAATCTTACTTAGCCAATTTTCTTTACGCCCCTTGGTAGCGCAAGGCGTGGAGGTGCTGTGGGACAGTTTTTATCACGCCGCCACCAACGAATTGCTGAACGACCTCGTGCTGCTGCCCGATGGCAGATTGGCGGGGGTTGGACAAGCCAGCCAAAAGGGGAGGCCGGACAAGGGGCTTTTTGTATTGATTGATGCTGAATCATGGAGGTTGTCCAAGAAACGGCACTTCGAAGCCTTTGAAAAACAGGTACTCAAATCGGTGGCCGAGGCTAACGATGGCAGTTTTTATGCCGTGGGCCATGTGGAAGCTGACGGAGACAAGCAGGGTTGGGTGCTGCGGCTTGACGAGAATGGCGAAGAACTACTCAGCCAAAAAATTGGCGAGAAGGGGAGCCAAGACCATCTGGATCGGATAGTTTGGTTAGACAACGGCAAGGGCTTGGCTGCTGGACATTCCGAGCAATTGCCCAAGGGCACAATATGGCTGCTCAGTCTGGTTGGGGAAAAAAACGAATTTAAAGACCCCATTGGGAGTGGCGCTATGGGCAGGTTGGCGGATATGCAATTGGATCCACAAGGCAGAATCTGGCTGACTGGCAACCTGCCTTCCGATGCGAAAAGGGGTGGCGTCTGGCTATTGCAAATTGACCAGAACGGCTTTACCAAAAAAGCGGAAACTTTTGGCGGCAAATCTTTTGAAACCATCAGTTCCATGGCCGTAGCAGAGGACGGGGCCGTACTGCTGGCTGGCCAAATACAGGCCGCTGCCAATCAAGAAACTGACGCTTGGGTGGTTGAGTACGACGCAGCAGTGCCCGTGCCCACCTCCTACAAATCATTCCTGTACGAAGGCGACGACATCGCCACCTCTATTTTGAAATCACCCAACCAACAGCGTTGGCTGGCGCTGCGCGATGCTAGGGGCGTCACGACCTTGGCTTCTTGGGGTAACGAGGGGATGGAGGAGACGGTGTTAACCTTAGAGGGCAGTGCAAACTTCCGCCCCGTGGCATTGCTGCGCACATGGCAAGGGGCCTACATACTGGCCGGCACCTCCAAAGACCCCAAGCGCAAAAGGGATGGCATACGGATTATCTGCTTCAAAAACGAAGAGACCCTCGTTGCCAAGGCTTTGGCACAGCCAAATATCAAGTGCGACAATATCACCTTTTCAGAAGCCGAACCGGACACCTACCTCTCCCCAAATGAACGCGCATCCATCAACTTCCGACTGTCGAATCTCGGCGACTTGGACGTGAAGGAGGGACGGATACGCTTGGTGGCCGAAAAGCTTGCGCACGGACTAACGGTCATCAGGGAGTCCCAGTTCTTGCCATACCTGACTGCCAAGGGCGGCCAAAAAACCTGCTCATTCCCGATTAAAGGGGAGGCTGACCTTGCGGCGGGCACTTCTATTTTTCGAATCATTGTGGAGGTGGGCGGCCAACAAGTGGTGGACGTTCCTTTCACCGTGAACTGCATCAAACCCAAGCAGGGGGTTAAGGAAAAAAAAGCCCAGATTTTCATCGAATCCCCTCGACTTTCTGGCAATGAACGCCGTGTGCCCCTTACCGATAACACGGTCAAGGTGAAAGCCAAGATTGTGAGCGCTCGCCAGCTAAAGGCGGAAGACCCCAAAATAATGATAGGCAAGACCGTGCAAGAAGACCAAAAAGCCCCGCCTACAATTGAGCAAATCGGCAAAGAGGGGGATAATTATATTTACGAGTACACGGCTATGGTCGCGTTAAAGGATAGTGCCAATATCGTCAGGTTGACATTGGATGACTATACCACGGACTCCATCGTGTTCGAGGTGAGCGAAGCACATCCTGACCTGCACATCTTGGCCATCGGTCCCAGTTACGACGACCTGAAATACACGGCCAAGGACGTGCGGGAGCTTGCCCAAGCATTTGCTGCACAGGCTGGGAAAGGGTTCTTCGGCCAGGTTTTCGTGGACACGCTTCTCACGGATAAGCGTACCACCAAGACGCAGATAGACAGGGCCTTCAACACCCTGCTGAAGCGCTATCTTTCCAATGAATTGCCTGACCGCATCAAGCCAAACGACTACGTTTTCGTCGTTTATTCCGGGCATGGCACCAAGATCGACAACCGGTTCTTCCTCGTGCCAACGGACTACGACCCAGAAGTGCCGCTGGCCACTACCCTGGACTACAAGGAGATGCTGGACAAGTACCTAAACAAGATTCAGTGCAAGAAGGTCTTGTTCATTGATGCCTGCCTGAGCGGGTCTGCCAAGTCAACGGTGGCAGACAAGACACTCATGGAGGCCATCAACGAGGCCAACAGCAGTAATCCAGGCTTGGTTTGTTTTACCTCCTGTTCCGAAAATGAACTTTCCTTTGAAGACCCAGCTTGGGAAAATGGTGCTTTTACGGAGGCGCTATTAGAAGCATTGGAAGGCGGTGGGCTTGGTATCGTACCCAAGCTCGGCGAAAAAGCCGCTCCCATTTCTGCGAGGGCGCTACACGATTTCCTGAAAAAAAGGGTTTCAGAACTGGTGAGCAAGAAGGGGGGCGTCTCCCAAACTCCTGCCTTAAAACTGAACGATGTCCGAGAAACGCTGACTATATTTGCCATTCCTGGCAATTGAGATAAAAAATATTAAACAAACACCCAATGGTATCCCCTATCAATAATCGCCCTTTACTTCTGCTGGTTCTGCTGACCGTATCCATTTCCGCTATTTCGCAGGTCACGCCATTCACCAATCTCTACCAACAGAATTGGCAGATGGTAAACCCGGCAGCCATTGACAGGTGGCAGATTTTCCAGCGCGCCAACAATAGTTCGATGCTCTTCTCTACAAACTACCGCGGACAGTGGCTCTTGGGAGGGGTAGAGGGTGCTCCGAACACTTTTTATGCTTCCTTTGAAAACGCCCCATTTGTGAACGAAAGCGCAAGCGGCATTAAGTATGGAGTTACTGCCTTTTACGACAAGGCGGGTGTTTTCCAAAACACAGGTGCCTCTGCCAATTTTTCCTACTACTTCGATTTTTCAAAAAAAGAAGTAATCCATTTAGGGCTCAGTGCCGGAATGGTACAATATGGGATTAATCGTGGTGATATTCGGGCGGCGAACGAATCAGACAATCTCTTGTCAGGTTTGGATGGCAGCAAGTGGCTTCCCGATTTTTCGCTCGGTGTGTTCTATCGCCGCAAACTGTCCCCGTGGGGCGACAGGATGTACGCAGGATTTTCCATTCCGAAGGTATTTAACCGAGCGGGCAACAAGACGGCCATATTGGACAAGGGAACTCCGTTTTACCTTTTGGCAGGGGCTTTTCTGGTGAGTGATGGCGGCAGTGGCTTTGCGGGGGACATCACGTACGAACCATCCATTTGGGTGCGACACGCAAAGGGGTTGGGTTTTTACAGTGTCTCCACGCAAAAGTGGCAATACTTAAGCGTGGACGCCAGTTTAAGGGTCTATTTCAACGATAAGTTCTGGTTCGGCGCAGGGTACGGCACCTACCAATCGGGTATGGCCGAGGCGGGTTTTTTGCTGGAACCGGAAGAATCCGAAAAACGCATCCGGCTTGGTCTTTCCTATAGTTTTCCGGCAGGCAGCAAGTACCTTAATTTAGGCCACAGTCTCGAAGTCATGGCCTCAATGGGTATCGAGTAGTGCGCCGTTTGCAGAACAAATGGAGGCCTACTAAAACAAGTACCGAACCCAAGGCTGCTGTAGCCAACTTCCACGAAGATTTAAAGAATTGACTGCCCTGCTGCAGCAACGGCGAGTCGTCGCCAATGGAAATGAAGCCCGACCAGAAGAAAGGGTGCGTTTTCGTTCTTTGGGCATTACACAGGTAATGCTGCTTTGCCAATGAAAGCGCCTGAGACTTTGGCACGGATGCGGCAAGGTTCGAGAAATACTGCTCCATGAGTTCGGGCGTCTGCTTGTCGTCCACGTTCCATAAGGAAGCCACCACGGTTTTTGCACCAGCAAGCTGAAATGCCCTTGCCATGCTTAGCAGTCCTTCCCCTCGGTATAGTTGCCCATTGGCTGTCTGGCAGGCGCTCAGCACTATCAGGTCGGTGAAAAAGGGCAGGTTGTGGATTTCCCAAGCATACAGGTTTTCATTTTCCATGCTATCTTCCACTTCGGTAAATGCAAGGTAGGACGAGGCCGGACGCTGGTCGTCCAGTATGGCATGGGTCGAGAAAAGCACGGCTTGGCTGTTCTGGAGCAAGGGCAGTACAGCCTTTTTGGTGGCGGATGCGCCTTGCAGCAATCGCCCCCCCAGTTCTTTTGTTGCAGCTTTGGCTTCATTGACGTTGTTGTAGAGCGGTAACAACTGCCGGGTGTCCTGTGTAAAATTAGGTGCAACAGCCACTAACCCATTTCCGAAGGAAACGCTTGAAAAACGAGCGGCACGGTAAGTGAAGGCGGCATTGGCGTAGCCGATGCTGTAGGTTCTTGCGAGGTATTGGTATTCCCAAAAATGGCCCGACTGCGAGGGAGGCACCGTTACAAGTGCATCGAAGGGTAGGTAGTATAGCCATGCATCCGGTACGATGGTCAGCTGTTGGCGCAGCCAAGGCTTTAACGGGGCGAGCAATTGAGCATACAGCTGATGCGCCAATATGGGCAAATCCGCTTGGCTGCCATCGGGCATCCAATCTGGGTTTTGGTTGCAGAGGGCGAAAAACTGTAGAATGTCGGCAGCCATGTTCTTGGGGAGCGGTAGCGTTTTTGCCAAAAAAGTGTCGCGTGTGAAAACGAAGGCAAAAAGTGCCTGCTCACCCCAGTGGTATTCCAGCATGGTTTGGTTGGGTGCCAGCAATTTGCGGATTTCGGAAGGCTTTAGGGTGGCTGTCGCCCTATCAGTTACTGATTCATTGGCCGACAGTTGGTTTTGAAGGCTCAGTATGATGCTGTCGAGCTTGTTGGCTTCTACCTCTTGCAAAGGAAAGATAGCCCCTCCGGGCAGCGAGGCCCGCCTTTGCTTTGCTGTTGCCAAGCTGCGTCGCAGCTTTTGTATTTGGGTTGAGGGGTTGTTCATTTCCTTTGCTTGCAGGGATAAATGCTGAAACTGGCTGCCCCTATACCGCTCGGTAAGCTGGAAGGCGGCTTCATCGGCTTGCGGGCCACCGAGCGCCAGCGTTGCGGCGATGGCCGTACTGTACAATTGGAAAAAGGCAGCCTTGGCATCCAATTCTGACTGCTCGTCCGACAGCCATCCATTCAATGCTTCCAATGCAGTGATTCCTTTGAGTGCAATGGTTTTGGCTTTTGACCATTCATCAACGTTGTTCTTTTGGCGGGCAAGTGCCTCGTGTGCCATGCCTAAGGCTGCCATGGCTTGAACTGCTTCGTAAGGGTATGCGCTTTCGGTTCCAAGCGAGGATTGGGCTTTGGCATAAAATACGATGGCCTTTGGAATTTCACCCGCTAGTGCGGCAGATTCGCCCAAGTAGTAATTGGCGGCAAAAGCCTTGGCTGCTTTACCATTTGTGGTGGCCCACTGCAGGGTTTGATTAAAGTTTGCATCGGCACTTATGCGTTTGCCCTGCTGCAAATAGCACCTGCCGAGCTTCAGCCTTGCCGATGCCAACAGTTCAGCATGAGCCTTACCTTTTGGGATGATTTCAATTGCTTTCGTGATGTAAAAAACTGCCCCTTCCGTTTCGCCCAATCCGAGGTAGCTGCTGCCAAGTTGGAGCAGGGACTCCATGTAAAGCTTATGGAAAAGGGGGGTGAGATTTGCCTCCTCGCAAAACCGGACAACCGCTGCGAAATATTCTGTTGCGGATGCATGATCGTTCTTTGTGGCGTAAAGCCTGCCCAGTGATAGCAGCACTTCCGCCCATTCGGCATCACCCTCTTTGCAATGCCCAATGGCGGCGTTGAAGTGTTGAATGGCGGCTTCCGAATCGCCCACTTCGAAGAGGCAGTTCCCCGTTTTTGCCAGACACCGTGCCTTTTCCAGCGCAGTGGCCTCAGGTGCCGCCTGCAAGATTCGCCAAGCAGCTTGTAGGCTGTCCAGCGCTTGGTAAAAGTCCCCATCCTTGAAGTGGCAGTCTGCCAACCGGGTTTGCAGGATGGCCGTCATTAAGGTTGCATAGTCACCCGAGGCAGCCTGTATCTCTTGCGCATTTTGGAAAAGTTCTCTTGCTGCTTCTGTCTTGTTCAATTGGAAAAAAGCATCGGCAAGGTTTAAGTATGGCACAACGAGGCGGGTGTCTTCAGGCGAAAGTAACATCTTCCTGATTTCAAGGGTTTTGAGGGCAAAATGGGCGGCGTTTACATCGTCTTGCAAGTCCCAATAACAGTTAAAAAGGTTCTGGCAACTCCTTGCAGTCTCCTCGCTTTGAGCACCAAATTGCCTCTTGCGGATGCCCAATGCCAGCTCATGTGACCGAATGGCATTGTGGACTTTGCCCATTCGGCGGTACGTGTTGCCCATTAGTGTAAGCACTTCGGCGGCGCGGCGCGGGGGAAGATGTTTTTGCGAAAGCCAGGCATCACAACTGTCGAGCACTTCGAGGGGACAACCCTGTTGCAGCCATTCGTAGCCCATGTCCAAACGAGCATCCCAGCCATCCTTAACGCTATCCTGTGCGTTCAGCGCGTAAGCGCCAAGGCTTAGGCAATAAAAGATGATAAGTGCTTTATGCATACATGCAGGTCGTTGAAAAAGCTATTTTTACGCGAAATATTTTTAGATTTCCTTAACAACAATGGGTACCTATACACCTGAACTTCCACCTAATTATGAAGACCATACAAATGACTACGCCTGATTTGCTGGGGATGCTGCTCAGCGGCGACCAACGGCAGCAAAACCAAGCGCTAAAGCAGCTCTTCACCAATAGGATGATCAATGCCAAAGTGCAAGAATGGGCAAAGATGTACAACCTTCGTGAAAAATCGCCTGATGATGTGCTACAAGAGGCCGTCATCCTGCTTTACGATATGGTGCTCGATAAACGATTCCGGGGTGCCTCAAAGGTTGAAACCTTCTTACTGGGAATTTGCTTGAACCTCATCCGCGACAGCGGCAAGAAAGTCAACCGCGTTCAGTACAAGGAATCCTTCACGGATGCTGAAATGTACTCGGAAGATAGTCTTGCCGATGCCGTGACTATAACTGAACAAACGAACCTGGAACAAGAACGCGACAAATTGCTCGAAGACACAATGGGGCAATTGACGCCAAACTGCCAAGAATCATTGAAACTGTACTATTTTAAAAACAAGAGCATGACCGACATCGCAGCCGCCCGACTTTTGGCCAACGCAGAACAGGCCAAGAAGGCAGTTCACCGCTGCCGAGAGTCGCTTCGCAACTTGGTCAAGGAAAACAATGCCCTTCAAAACATTATCAATCAACTGTCATGAATACTCAGGATAAAAACTTTGACCGAATCGAGGCTTATTTGTTTGGCCAAATGACCAACGAGGAAGCTGCTAATTTCGAGCAGGATATTGCACAAGACCAAGCGCTTGCACAATCAGTCGAGCAGCAAAGGATGGAGCACCGCACCATGCACCTGCTACTGAGAAAGGAATTGCTCTCCAGCCTAGAAGAATGGAAACAGGAAAAAGCCTCCACCACCCAAGCGAACGAGCGAACAGCCACCGTCGTGCCCATGCGCCGCCGAATATTGCAATATGCAGTGGCAGCCTGTGTGGTGGGCCTACTTGGCTGGTTCGTCAATTTTTGGTTGAACCAGACCGATTCAAGTGGCCTTGCCGCCGAGTATTTCGAGGCCAGCAGTGATACGGTGAGGAGTGGGGGACGTTCTGGGTCTCAGGAACTTGCACTTGCCTTGGACGAGATGCGAAAGCCCAGCCCTGACTACCAAGCGGCCCTGCGTCATGTTGATGCAGAAAAGGACAGCACATACTTTGAAATCTCCCTTTTCCTAAAGGGCGAATGTTATTTCAGGCTAAAGGAATACCATCAGGCCGCATCAGCCTTCCAACAGGTAATCCGTATCGCATCATCCCCCGTCAACCGCCAAAAAGCGGAATGGTACCTGCTGCTCACCCATTTGGCCGCAGGAGGAAAAGACGACCCAAGCTTCAAGGCGCTGCTCAAAGAGGTTTTAAGCAATTCAAGTCATGCTTTTAACAGGGAAGCCATTAGTATCCAGCAAAAATTGTAGAATGACTTGGCCAGTGTAAAAAATTACCTTGATGAGCTACTCCTTTTGTTCGAGTACGTGAAAGGCTCGCTCCTTGGCGTCATGTAGGGCAGCTTTCTTGTCAGTGAACTGGAAGGCTTTGCAATCGTTTTTTCATAGCCACTTAGCTAGAAGCAGTTCTAGTACCCGTGCTTCATTGCTAAAGTAAACTACGCCGCATTCGGCGGTAGGGTCCATGCCTTTGATGCGGAGCCAATAGTTGTAGAGGTTCATTGGAACGTATTGGTTCAAGCATGTGCTGGATGCGGGCTGCAAGATAGGGGGCTTGTCAAGGCTATTCCTCGCCGATGTACTCGAACCGAGGCACTTCCACGCCATCGAGCAGGGCTTTGGATAGGAATATTTCCATTGGGCGCACCCACATCTTTCCTTCGCCGTACTGCGGGACGTAAACGACCATTTCTTCCAGGGTCTCGGAATGGGTGGCGGTGCCGATGACTCGGTAGTGGTTGCCTTTGAAGTGGCGGAATAGGCCGGGTTGTAGCATAGCATTCAAAAGGATGAGGGGCGAAGTTGGGGAATTTTTGCTCAGCTTGGAGCTTGTGGGCTGTACTAACTTTTACGGCTTATCTGGGCTTCGAGTAGATGCTTAAATAAACGGCTTTGTTCCAGCACAAAGGAATCGGCCTTGCCGTCGGTGCTGATTACCCGGAGGCCGTTCCATGCGACATTGTAGATGAGGAACTCTTCTAGGTTGGTGATTTCAGAGAGGGGCACGGCCAGTTGAAGGTGGCTGTCCTCGAAATTGGCGAAGCGGAACACCAGCTCGTGTTCCCACAATTCCAGTTGGCCGGGGAGTTGGCGGTGACCATCCCAGAGGTGGGCGGGGTAGGTATGTAGTGGGTGCTTATTGATGTGTTTCATGCATTCAAGGATTCATGTGGCCAACTGCTTGTGGTGGTTAAATAAACTCGTCTGCTGATTTTTTGACAAGTTCTTTCTTGTACCCCGCTATTTTTACCCAATAGATTAACCAGCAAATCAGACTTGAGACACCGAATACAAGACTGAGGTTGCCCGGCAAGAAGCAGCCAATAAATGATATGCTGGCTGCCAATCCTAATTTATAGCCTGGCTTTGCCTCGTGCGTGGTTATTCCTCTTTTTTGGAATTCGAGCGCCAAGGATGCCGCCAATTTCCCGACCACTATGAAGTGCAAGACGTTGCTCACTAGTGGGACAAGCAGCAACCAAAAATTGGCCGGGGCCATTTGCCTGTTTTCCACGGATATTGCGTTCATGGTGCGGGTCAGTGTCAAGATATAGAATATCCAGGGCGCAAGCCACGCTAGAAGAACAATTGCGATGATCAATAATTCGGTTGCGTTGAGGTTGTTGAGGAAAAGGAAGATGAAGCTTTTCATGCTGTGATTTTTAAGTTTTATTGATTAATATTGTGGTGCAGTAGAATGCTTTTAGTGGTTTCAAAAGAAAATCCAAACAATCAGTCCAAGCACCGTCAACCGGGCAAAAAGCAGCCAGAAGAACTTGGCTTGTTTTGGCGGGTCATTTCTTCGGAAAATGGCAAGTATCAAGATGATTATTGCTGCGATGGATAGCAGTTTTTGGGCTGAATACGCCAACTCTTGTGGGTTCGTAAATCGCTCCAGTTTGAACAAAATTGCCGCCACGCCTGTCATCATTGCCAATCCGCACAAATGCGCCCCGATATGCCTTTTCCATCCCACGCTCCCGAAAACAAAGGCAGCGCCAAACAGGTAGAGCAGCATGAGCAGGCTGCCTGAAACCAGTAGGGTATAGTTGTCCAGCATTCCCATGTCAGTGCCGAACAGCTTGAGCAATGCGCCAATGGTGAAAACGAGGGCCAGCGCTCCTTCTATGAAGAGGAAGGCTTTTTGGTAGCGTAGGGTGGGGGGTAGTGGCGTTGGGGTTTCTGTTGCGTCAAGGATATGGGTTGGTTCCATGATGAGATAATTTTAGTAACAATGGTTGATATATGATTTCATTGACACCGTTGAATGGATTTGGGAATAAAACAATTTTTATTTTAGAATATATAAACCGCCGAGCAGCTTTGGCCACTCGGCGGTTTGTCAGTGGCTTTATTGCTTCACAAATTTTCCGTTCCAAGTCGTCCGTCCAGTGCTGTCGCTTAACCGCAGGAAGTAAACGGCAGGAGGCAATTCATCCACATTCAAGTCAAAGAAATCGCTTCCATGTTGGATAATTTGCCTGTCAAGTTGGCGGCCCCATAAATCGAATAGCAGCAGGTTAAGTTCCGCTGTGCTTGGGTTGTCGAAGCCCAGGCGCAGCGACGAGCTTGTCGGGTTTGGGTAAATGTTCACCTTGCCTATTTTCTCCCCTGACGACACCTTCGACGTTGGTTCCACTTTCGTCTGCACCGTATTCGTTATCACGGGTTCGTTAAAATCAAAATAGATAAATGCCGTATTTTCAACAACATCCCCAAGTTCCAGCCCAGCTTTCGGCCGAATGGAAAACTGCACGAAACCATGGCTTCCCGGCTCATCGCTGATGCTGTCGGGCAGGTTGATATTGTCAAAAAAGAACTCGAGCACGCCCATGCCGTAAAGTCGGTAGGTCATTGGGTGGCTGCTGCCCAGCACTTGCAAGGTGCTAAGGTCGAGGCTGGTACTCAACGTGTCGGCAATGCGAACGAAGCTCGCTGGATAGTTCCCCGTATTTTGAAAACGGATGGTATAGGTGAGTGGCTCCCGGTCTGCGGCGGATTGAGGAGTCAGACTGGCGGGGGTGCACTGCTTATCATTGGGGTCGAACGACGCTACAACTTCGCCTTCCAACTGGAACCCGTTGTTGGCAGGATTGAGGTCGGGTTCAAACGCAACTACTGTGAATGGAATGGAATACGCCTGCCCCGCAACGGCCGATACGTCCGTTTTTAACTGAAGAAAAATAGAAGCGTTGCCCAAAGACGCCACGGGTGCCAGGTTCCAGGTCAGCGTGTTGCCACTGATGTTGTCGGGTACTGGATTGGCATTTTCATAAAGAAAAATACCCGGCAACTCGACGGTCACCGTTCCTCCCTGCCCGACCGTACCGGGATTGGAAATATCAATGGTCAGGTTGGTAGAAAAACCAGGTCGGAAAACGCTGTGGTTCACGGCGCTCAGGCACAAGTCAACGGCATTGGGTTGCGCAACTACCGCAAAGTTGTATTCCACCGTCGGCGGGGCCAAAATATGGTAGGCAGGTTGGCTGCTGAAATACGGCGAGGGCATGTGGGCACGCAGCGTGTCGTCCGTTTGCCAAAACAAAAAACCGTAACTTCCATCGGCATCTGTGCTGGCGGCGGTTTCAAACGGGGCAGTGGTGAGCGGGGTATATGGCAAGCCAGGTTCGCCCGCATCTGGAATTCCATCGCCGTTGTCATCGAAAAACACCTTTCCACCAATTGCATCGCCACTGCCAATCGCAGCCAAGTCCAGTGCCCAAAGACATGCTTTTCCAGGGAACTGGGCACTGAAACCCGACACGTACAAGGTGTTTTGCTCTATGGCAAGGGCACCAACGACGAGCGATGCGTTTGACGGCCCGACGTCCTGCCAGGTGATTCCAGTGTCTGTGGAAAGGCGCAAGCTGCCATTGCTGGAATGAAAAACGGTGTAGTTGCTTCCAAAAGCAAGGAGGTTGCCGGTAATCCTCGGCTCCCATTCCGATGTTGTAAAATTGAAGCGCCAGTTGCTCGCATTTTGATCGTGGCTAAAAAAGACCTGCTGCCCATCGGTGTAGAGCGATTTATTGAAATCAGTAATGCCTGGCGGCAACCCGCCTTCTTCACCGCCCAAGTGACGCCGTTGTCGTCGGAGGAATAGATGCCAAAAAAATTAACAAAGAACAACTTCCCTTGTGCAAATGCAAGATCCTCCAGCTCGGCGGAGACAAGACCGAGGTCCTCCCAGGTTTGCCCATAATCGTTGGTACGCCAGATTTTGCCATTGTAGTTGACATAGAAAAGCCAACCGTTTCCGAAAGCCATCCGGGTGAAATACTGGTCGCCGGGTTCAGGCAGCGGCATCGGTTGCCAGCTTTCCCCTTCATCGAAGGTGAGCAAGGCAGTTTCGCTTGTGTAAGCAATCCAGGCATCGTCGGTTTGCACAAATTCGCGTGTGCCGAGGAAGAAGTCGAACGTCCAGGACTCGCCGCCATTTTCAGTATGAAACAAGTGACCTCTGGAAGTAGAATACGCCTTGCCGCCGATAAAAGTCAAACCATACAAGCTTCCGTAATAAGGGTCGTCGTAGCCAAAATTTGCGCAGCCGGAAAGCCAGGTAACGCCCGCATCGTAGGAGCGGTAAAAACCATTCACCGTGCCGAGGTAGATGGTGTCGCCGGAAACGATGATGGACTTGCCCTGCCAAGGAGAATGGAGTGCTGTCCAGGTGTCGCCCAGGTCAGTTGAAACTAAAACTGCACCATAACTAGTCGCCAAGTAAACAATGCCATTTTCCATGGCCATGTCATCGGCATAAGCAGGCTGCGACAAAAGCGCCCAATCAACTCCGCCGTTCAGGCTGCGGTACAAGTCTCCAGCGATATCTCTGAAAAAAACAACCATTTCGAAGGGGAACAGCTTCGACAGGCTCAGAAACGTGTCGGGCACCCCTACTACATCGTCGCTGATAAACGACCAGGCATCGCCGTTGTCGGCAGAGGCATAAATACCTTCCGTGGTCGCCATCAGCAGTTGCGATTGGTATTTCGCCACGTCATGCACGGCTTCGTCAGGAGCCGGTTGAAAGGACGTCTCCCAACTGGTGCCATCGTTATCCGATTTGGATAAAAGCCCGTTGAACTTAAATAGTCGGTTGTTTGAAAAGGCAGTTCCCTGCACAAACGGTTCACCCAGGTCGAGCATGCTCCAGGTGTTGCCGTCGTCCGCTGAGCGGTACAGGCTGCTTTGCGGAAAATCGTCCGTCCTGAAATAGAAGACCTGGTTGTTTTCCGATACCACTTCCGTTTGGTAAAAAAAAATGCCTTCATCAAAAGGCTCGGATTGCCAAAGATTCCCGTCAAAGGAGCGCCGGAAATCCTGCGGACCGCCAGCCAGTAGCACCCCATTTGACAAGGCTATGGCGGGAAACGACGTGGACGATGGGCCAGGTATTTCCACCCATTGGGCAAAAAGGGTGTTTTGGAAAAAGGACAAGGCAAGGAGGAGGGTTAGGATTTTGTTTCGCATGGGTTGAATTTTTGATGAAATTAATTGAGCGACCTGTGGATGCAGGTCGCTCGATTTGAGCTTATTGTTTGACTACTTTTTGCCGCCAGGCATTGCCCGACTCGGCGATGAGTTCCAGCCAATAAACGGCAGGTGGCAACTCGCCAATCGAAATGGTATGTTGCATTTCACCAGACGGAAAACAAGCTGCTGCTCGCAAAGCTCCAAGGTGCCGGGGAGTTGGCGTTCGCCGTCGTAGAGGTGGGCTGGATAAACATGATGTGGAAGTTTTGCCGCTTGTGTCATAGTAGAAAAATGGTAGCGATATTGAAACCAAGTGCCAACAAAGTGATACTGGCGCAAAAGGGTTGAAAAACGCTGCCAAGCCTTCGGTCACTATCAACCATCATCTTGATTTTGTGCTTTGGTTGTTGATATTTAATAAAAATATGGACAGGCAGCCAAACTGCTGCCTGTCCATTTTGAAATTATTGTTTTATAAGTTTTTCAACCCAAATAGGCAAACTGTTTTCCGATACTTTTATGAAATAGACGCCAGCGGGAAGGGTGGCAATGGAAAAGCCATGCTCCAATTTTCCTGGCTCTAATTTCGACTGCTGAACGGTTCTTCCCCAAAGGTCAACGATGTGCAGTTCCCCGCCGAGCACCTGATGGTCGCTTGCCCTAAGCGAAAAGCTGCCGGATGTGGGATTGGGGAAAATCGAAAAGTTGTTGCCCAAGAGTGGTTCCGATGCTTTGTTTACTGTATTGTCCTCCGCCTCGATACAGATGTTGTCAAGCAGCACGACGGAGCGGGACTCAAGGTCATCCTCCAAAAAGTCGTTTTCAACGTGAAGGGTAAATTCCAAGTTGTCACCAGTTACGAACGACGGGGTGTAGCCACCGCTGAACACGGCGAAGGAGTCAACATCAATACAACAAAAAGCTATCCTGAACATTTCCTCGCACTCGCCCTCGCAACTGGCCCCAGCCTGTGCTTCTGATGAAATGCGGCCCACCAGTACACCGCCCGGTATTTCCTGCGATTCTTGTTTGATGCACAGCTCGTACCGCAACGACTTGCCGGCTGGAACAACCACTGCTTCGTGCCCGACCAAGTCATTGATGAGGTAGTTGCCCCGGATGCGCATGGCCACAGGGTCGGCACAGGATTCGTCGGTGACCACCTCTGGTTGCCCGCCGTTGTTTGTCCAGCCGAGCGATTTGCCTTCCTGCCCCAGCACACCGGGCGTAGCTGCTGCATTGAAGCCGGGGTTGCTCAGGATTGGCTCCTCACAGGATAGACTAGGCAGGCCACTACAATGCACCTTTACACCCCAGCATTTTTCTTCTTTGCAAATCGTGCCATCGGGTTCCGTCCGAGTCACCCTCATGCAAATCCGGTACTTTTCTGACCCAGGGAAGTTTAACACAAAAGGTGCATTACCTGTCGTGCTGCCAGTGGCAATTGGGGTAAGTTGGGTGTTTCTCCAAATCGTCCAGTCCACTTTGTCGCATTCGGTGAGCGTGGCCGTGGAGTGAATGGCTTTTTTGCAAGCATCTACATTGGAGAGGAAAATACCCGCTCCAACCGCCGATTTAAGGTCTTCACAATCGCAGTCCGGCCCGCAGCCCTCGAAGGCGAGGTTGTACTTGCACTCGCAGGTGTCCGTACCACAAATCCCCTGAATTTTTAGCATATAAATCCCATTTTGGGTGACTGCCGTGCTTGGGATTGGGATACTAAAATACGGGCCTAGTGCGCTGCCCGAAAGCGCAGTGCCGCCATTGGGTGCCATTAATGACCAAGTGATGTTTCGGGCAGCACAAGCATTGTCCAAGCAGTTCAGCTTGCCAGTAACTACGTGCGGCCTATCGGATGGCGGGCAGGGTACTCCCACGGCTTGGCCGTTGCAGGTCAAGAGTTGCGACAATCCGGTCTTTTTGTTTTTGATAAAGACCTTGATGAAATTGCCGCAGGTGCAGGAAGGCGCACACTCCCTGAAGGAGAGGTCGTCAACGGCGAAGTCGTTTCCTGTGCTGTTGGTTACGCCAGACCTGATTTCGATGGTGGCCGAGGCGGAGGTAGCCGTCCAATTTGCGGTGAGCATGACCCAATTGTTGGGCGCTTCCGTCAAAACGGCGTTATCGAGGAGGGTGCCATTTACCCAAACCTCAACATTGGGGTCTGTAAAGTCTTGCCCAATAGTGAGGAGGTTGTTCGCAAAAGCGCAGAACACGTAGTTTTTGCCAGGCACCACTGTCAATACATTGCGGTAGCAGGCATTGGAGCTATTTGAGGCCCCATCGCAAATCAGGAACTGCCCCAAGGGCAAAAATGTGGTATGGTCAATACAAGACCAAGCTCCGTTGACGAGGGTTGTGCTGTTGCGCACGGAATAGCTATTTGCGGTGAGGCCAAGCGTTGGTACGTAAGTGTAGTCGGATGTAAACCAGATATTGCCCAAGCTAAAGTCGCCGTTGTCAATAAGGTTCGTGCCTTGCACCGTACCGTTCGGGCAAGCGGGGCAAGTGGGGCCACAATCCTGCACGGTGAACCTAATCACACATTCGCACAGGCTGCCACCGCAGTTGCCCGTCAGCACCAATTGGTAGTTGCCCGGCACAGGGAAGGCCGTATAAGGTATGCCCGGCAGGTCAAAATGGTTGAGCGGACCTGTAGTTGCTACGGTTCCAGACAGTACCGTGCCGCCTACACCCATGATGGCCCAACCCACCGAGCCGCCGCAAGTGTCCGAACAAAGCAGGTTGCCGTGGAACTGGTAGGTGCCCGATGTATCGGGGCAAGGCAATTGATAGGTCAACGGGCTTGTGCAAGCTACTGGGAGTTCCCAGCCGCCGTTTACGGAGAACACCAAGTCGTTGAAGCCTTGACAGGTGCAGGAGTCTTGACATTGCAAGTTGATTGGCAAGTTCAAGAAATACTCGTAACAGATAGTGCCATTGGGGCGATATTCATAGGCAAACACTACAATATTGTAAGCACCTGAAGTAGAATAGGTGTGCATTGGCATGGAACCGCTGGCAAATGGCCCGGCCTGGATATTGCCATCTCCCCAGTCTATGCTTTGCACCGCATCGCAGTTTTCCAACGGCCCAATATTGACGGTGGCCTTGCACTCGCCGTTGTTCACGGAGACGTTGACGGCGTTCTGTATGTTCTGGACGAACTGTTGGTAGTTTTGGCAGCAGGAGTCGGTGGGGCAGTCGGGCACGATGAAATAGATGACACATGCACAACTGTCCTCGCCACAATGTCCACGAAGCGATAAGTGGAATACCCCCGGATTGGGGAATAAGCTACGTGGAATATTCGGGAGGTTGAAGGTTCCGTCGGGGTTCGTAAACACAAAGCCCGATGAAAGTGGGAATTCTATGGTGTTCAATATTTCCCATTCCACCCTTTCTGCACAGGAATCCTGGGAACAAAGCAAGTTGCCGCCAAATTCAAATACTCCCGAAGGGCCAGGGCATTCCAATTGGTATGGTACAGGACTGTTGCATTGTACTGGCAGGGTCCAGCCGCTGTTGGCTTGGAAGGATAGTTGGCCGAAGCCGAGGCAGGCGCAGGTTGTAGAATTACAAGAAGGCAAGGCAAGTTCAATTGGCACACCTTCATAACAACAAGTGTCCTCATCATTGAATCTAAGTTTTGGAATAAATAAAAGATTGCCGCTTCCGGGTAGCCCGTCCGTGTCAAGTAGGCAAATAGAAACTGTTTGCGATTCTCCGTTTGCCAAAGGAGTAGGCAAATTGATGGTTGCACTTGGGAAAAACAACAAGTCCGACGGAGCAAGCTGAATTAAATCGAGGTTTGTTGCAGTAAAGGGTATGGCAGAAAAATTTGTGACAGTGAAAGTCAACCTATATTTACTGCTATCAGGGACACATTTGAAATCAATTTCACTCATTTCCAAGCACCGATAATCAACTTCTGGCTCACAATTAAAAATTAGTGTCGTGTCACTAACTTTATTGAAGAATGGATAAGGGCAGCTGGTTTCTATATCAAGAGAATAGCAGCATTTTGCCGAATCTACTTGTATCGCTGTGGAAGCAACTGTTATGTTTCCACAAGGGTCGCAACAAGATTCCAAATTGAAACAAAATTCTTCTTCTGTTGCACAACATGACCCAATTCCTATCAACTTGGCATTGGCACATATTTGACGGAGAGAAAATATGGGTGCTTGACTAATTATTTTAACACAAATATTTCCAGACATTGCCCCAGGAGCAAGCGGTGCGCCCGGTATAGGCAGGCTAATGTTGTTCAACGGAATAGAGGAAGTACATGGGGAAAAAAACATTCCAGGAGGCAGACCATCCAAATTGACGGTGTACGCATTGAAGGACGGCAACGAGCTTAGGTTTGACACTTTGAACGTCAAAAAGTATTCATAAGCATTGTCAGGATTGCATTCAACGCTAATTGGAATTACTTCCAAACAAGGGTCAGTAGAAGAAGGTATTTGGCAATAGGTGGTATCGAATGTCATGCAATTAGTCGGCATTTGAACACCATTGAGTTCTTGCCACCATGTGAATTTAAGAATTTGTGGCGTCTCGTTAGGAGCGTCAACTCCTGAATAGCAAAAACGCAGCACATCATTGCTGAAGCCGAATGGGATACCACTTGGATTGGTAATACAAAGCGTCTGGTCTGAGTTGGAGGCCGCATAGGCGAACCCAGAAGCCACATTTATTTGACTTGTATTAAATATCAGACCCGGTGTAATTAAGTCCAGTTGAAGTTTTGACAATTGTAATCCATCAAGATTTTGAATATCAACCAAGTAGCAACAATCATTGCCTACTTCTGGCTCGACAATTACCGAAAGTGAATCGCAATCGACTGTAGAGGAGTTTGGAGGGCACCCGCACTTGAAAATTTCCACATCTCCAATCATGCGTTTGTCTAATCCAGTGCCTGTGCCAGAAGCATTCATAAAATAGGTGTTTAAATCCACACTGCTGTTTCCTGTTGACGAAATGCCCGCCATGCCATAAGTCTGATATTGACCCATGTCACAAGTTGCCCATACCATGCTATCACAAGGAGGGATGCTGTCAGGGTTGGACAGGTCGAAATTGTCATATCCATAATCTATTCCACCTGCCGAGTTCGAGCCAGAAGAAGCAGAACCCAGCTCTGGGCCAATAAAAAATGTTTTTCCTGAATCACCCCACGAATTAAAGCCGCCTGTTAGCTCACGCACACTTGCCCTATGCGCACCTGTCTCATTCGGGCAGCACATGGACCTTTCTGTTAACAACATCCTGCCATCGTGGGAAAAGGCTATGTCAGAAACAGGATTTGAAATCAAATTTGAACTGATGTTGTAAAGTTGTGGCAATAAATAAACTGGGCCGATTGAGCCAGAAGCAAAATTACCATCAGCGGTTAATTGTACCGACCATATTTCATTTGTGCCTAACCCTGCGCTAAACACACCTGATGTACCGCATGTGGTGCAATTGTTTGGTGCACCAACATTCCCACCGTTTTGCATCCACCGCCCAAAATACACACGGTTTTCTGCTGGGAAATAAGCTACGCCCCATGTCAACTGCCCTATCGGGGCATAACCTGAGACACCATCATCCATTCCAAACGGGTCAAAAGCGATGAAATTTGATGCGTCATTTGGGTTGCCATTGTAAGTGTCAAGGTTGATTCGATAAATGAACCCGTCTTCCCAATTTGTTACGAACAAGAGGTTCGTTCCATCAGGTGCTACACCATGACATACATCGCCAAGTCCTTGTCCAGTGTTGGGAAGTCGAACCAATAGTGAGACATTTCCCGTGGTTCCATCAATTTGATATACCTCGCCACCGGTGTTCAAAATATTTGCCCCAAAGTAATTTACTGGGTAAATGGTGGTTGCACTCACAAATATATTCCTATCTGGGTCGGTCGTTACTCCAAATATTTCACCCATGTTTTGAGCAATCCAGTTGGGAGAAGAGGTGTGAGGAAATGAAGAAGATAGGTCTCCATTAATTGGCGAAATATTGGAGCGGTCTCGAATATCCCAAATGGCTAAGACAGCACCTAATGGTTGGTTGCCTGTTCTGTCGCCAGAGTAACAAGTCATGACGGCCTCGCCACAGTTTCTTTCCGAGACACCACAATCCATTATTGTTATCAAACTGCTTTCCGTATTTGTAATCAAAGTTTGCCCATTGCCATCAATCGTTTCAATGGTCGTGGGATTATTAGAAAATACAATCGGAACGGTAAGCGGACCATCTGCGAGGACTTTAAAACAAATTTCAATGATTTCCGTCCCGTCCGGCAAGGTGACCGGAGCAGTCCCGCTTGGCAAATAAGGATAGTAATAAGTCAGAACATTGGTAGCGGTATGGTCGAAATAACCGTAGGCAGGCAAGACGCCCGGATAGCCGGAAGTAGAGGACCCATTGAGGGCGATGAGGCTTTCGTCCCAGTTCAGGGAAAACTGGAAAGAAGCAATGTTTGCAAATCCCCCGACCTGAATGCGGAGGCAAAATTCAGCGTCACATGGCACAGTCGCATCCGGTAGGATGAATGTTACTTCCGGTACGGTATCAGGACAATATTGGTCACAAAAACCCCCTGCCAGCCCCATCTCAATATTTTCAAATGGAATCGAAAGTACCGAGGCATCCCACCCGTTGCTCGCTATAAAATCGAATGGCGTGATGGAGGGGCTGTAATCCGCAATCGGCGGTGAGTAGGGTTCATAGCAATCGCAATTGTTCAACTTGCCTGCATTATCGGTTTTTGTGGCAAAAATACGGATATTGTTGTTGCCATTTGGCGTAGCAAAACCTGCCATCCACAGGCCGCCATCGAGTGCAATATCCAGTGCCAAGGGGTTGGCAATCGGGTAGCCCGTGTTTCCATAATCCATGCTGATGTTGCTTGCCCATTGGAAGTTGCCATTTGCACTGCATTTCAACAGGTATGGGGTTTGCAAGTTCCCCGAAAATGCAAGGCTGGCAGCCGCCACAAACAGTTCTCCGGCATTGTTGGCCTGTAGGTCAAAAAAGCGGTGGCCATCCGAAAAATTCAGGGGGTCGTTTCCAGTCCAATACCGTTTTGCCCAGTTCACGGCAACCCCATTTCCATTAATGTTGGGCAGCGATGCACTCAACAAGAATCCCTCCGTATTGTCGCTTCCATTGTTTAGCCTACTTTCCCCAGTAATTACAATTTGATTACCGCTGACAACGATGCCATGCGGGATGGGCCGCTCCATGGCAGTGCTGGGGTCGAGGTTAATTTGAAAGAACCAGGGAAAAGCACTTGTCAGGTTGGGCCGTAAAAAATACAAGCCAATCAGGTCTTGGTTGCCTACCTCGTACCTACCAGTTACGACAAACTGAAGCTCCGTACCATTATTGTACTGGGTAAATGCGGTCGGGTAAAATGGCTCTAGGATGCCCCCAGTCGCCTCAAACACTTTGTAGAGTCGCTGTGCGGTATTGGTACCGTTTAATGCAAATTCCTGAAAGTACATCTGGTCTATCCCAAATCGAATATGAGAAACTAATACAAGAATACGCCCGTTGTCTGCCCGTTGGAGCAAGTCGGCGCTGATTTGCGTATCGGGTTCCTGGGTGTTATATTTTGTCCATTGAATAGTGCCGGCGTGGTTTAGCCGGGCAACGACGGATGCGGTCGAGGTGGCAGCAGGTGACAATACCGTGCCTGCAATGGCATATCCGGCGGAGGTGCCGTCGGTATTGAATATTTCAATAATTTGCCACGCAGATTTTTCGAGCACGTCAGAATAGTTCAAGCAAAGGAACTCGCCTGCTCCATCGTAAAACCTTAGTCGCTTTGGAGTGGCAATCAAGTTTCCCGCTGCATCGAGCCTTAAAAAATAAGCTTTAAACAAGTTTCCGTCAATCCTGACCCCAATCGTCACATACTCGCCATTGCTGGCGGCAAGCCCATCGGTCAGGGAGTAATTCCTGAGGTCAGTGGTGTCGTTGGGAAGGATGGTACTGTAGGTTTTGGTGGTGACCGAATCGCAAGCATTTTGCGAAAAGCCAAACTGCCAGCAATAAGCCAGCGCAACTAGGAGGGAAAAAATTCTGGGTTTCATCGAAGAGTCTTTAGTTGAAAAAATGTAGTTAAATTGAGTTGCCTCAAAGGCCAACTCCAATCTTTATTCCCAAGGAATAACGATGTTGCCTCCCATTTTATCAGGTTTCATTCCTGTCGGGAAAATCTTGGTGCGCTTGACAAATCCCGTATTGTATTCCTAGAAAAACTTGCCTATTGCTTTCCCTATTGATGGGGATAGAATCACAGATGAGCCTGAATAGCTCAATGCGCTTATATTCAAGTTTTTAGTACAACTTTTAGTAAAAATAGGCTTATCACTATCACCCTGCATGGCCATTATAAATTCGCTTTCATCCACTCTATATTCGGTAGCGTTCACCCTATATTCGGTAAATGCCACGCTGTACCAAACAGTTGAAGGCGTGTTGAGGAGCATTCAAAAAAATATTGGTTGCTGCTTCTCCAAGTCGGCATTGCCCTCCCACCATTTTTTCATTTTGCAAATTCAAATCTCCACACTATCTTTTCGCCAAGAAAAACCTGAACCCCCTTGAAAGCACCCCTTTACATCCATATTTGGATACTGTTGCTGCCATTAACTGTAGCTGCACAATCCCCCATCCCGTCTTCCGGCAGTACACCACCGATGACGGCTTGCCCAGCTCCGAAACCTACTCCCTACTGCAAGACAACGACGGCTACATTTGGGCAGCCACCGACAATGGCGTCAGCCGCTTCGATGGCTACGAGTTCCGCAACTTCAGCGTGAAGGACGGGCTGGCGGAAAGTACCATCTTCCAACTGCGGCTCGATACCAAGGGGCGGGTATGGATTCAGGCAATGAGCGGCAACCTTTATATTGCCGAAGGCGTGGTCATCAAACCGTGGGATGGCAACCACCTGATTGAGCCTTACCAAAAAGGGGCGTTTTTAGGAGAAGGGTTCATGGTGGCGGCGGCGAGTGCGGCCAAAGCGTGAAATCGTAGCATGAGCTATCGGTGAGGTTGGTGATAGTTTGCTGGATTTCTTGTGCAAAGATGGGGGAAAAGCAGAATTGCGCTATTAAAAATGGTAAAAATGATAGAATGTGTGTAATCGGTAGCGGTTAGGGTTTTGCTACGGGTTGCGTGTATGTAGCAGTAACAGATTTGAAGTGCTTTCCAGTCCACACCATAGGTGCCGTTTAATTTCACTTCAACCGCAATTGCCACATACACGATTTTGGTTACCGTTTAACTTTTTGTCCTAAACTCTATTCCACAAGATCCGGAAATTTTCTTGTCAGAGTATTGAATGATATTCAGCTCAAAATCTTCTTCAAACATCCTTTGTTTTCCAATACCTACTACCATTGATGTAAGCCCAGTGTAGGGTATTTCAAAAGAAACTTTCTTTTCTTCAACAATCCAAAGCACCTTTGCCTTTTTATAACTGCCCACCTTTGCCCCAGGTATTTCTTGTCCTATTGAAAGTAATATTTCATTCATCTTGTTATCTGGGAAGAAGATAAAATAGGGTGTTTTGATATTTCTGGGCTTTGTGAAAATGTCAATTTTCAATGTCTTAATCTTCCTCCTAAAGGTATTGCCAAGTACGGTCATCATGGCATTATCGCCTCCAGCATCTGGATAAATTATGGAGATGTTTTTCTGTGCCAAGTTGTTGTTGTCCCACACATGATTGCCTGTTGGGGTAAAACCATCCTGTGGGGATACTTCAACCAACAAACAAGGATGCCAAGTAACCGCAATTCCTCTCACTACTACCGTTTGAGGTGGAATCAAGTGTGATTGCCATTCTAAGGTCACTATTCCATCTGTACCAGCTGCTACTGCGTTCACCAGTTGTTCACCTATTAGGTAGGTACCAGGGGTTAGCGGGTTGGGAATCGTACCGTTTGGTCTTACTGTTGGAATAAAATCATTCGGATAAATAAACTCGGCACCAGGGAAATGAACCAAATAAGCCCGGAGGTAGAAGGGGTACGAGGCAACCGATCCCCGGTTGCGGTAACGAACATTCAACCAGTTGTCCTGCCCTGCAATAGGCGGCTGATGTACAGTATTTGCATCGGTTGCATAATTGACTGGGACTACTCCATCGTTGCTGTTTCTTACCCAAATATCAACGCCCCTCCAATGCGGCGAGGATGAAGTATTGGCACCTGTATCCGCCATATTGTCCCTTACATAAATATCACGGTCCGAAGGATAAAGTCGTGCTGCATTTACTGCGGTTGCTGCATTTACCCGGCCATAACCATAATATTGGCTGAAAAAGGGACCGGTATAGCCCGGATCGGTTGAAATTCTGTTGGATTCATCTCGCCATCGACCGATTGCATTGTTGTTGTTGGGGTCAATTTCATCGGCAGTTTCTCTTAGGATTTCCCGCACCTCCATCCAGGTGAGCCGATTGTTTACAGACAACATCAAAGCGGTAATGCCAGCAATAACTGGTGTCGCATAAGAAGTTCCGCCAAAACTGCTGTTATAATCTCGGTTGCCATAAATTACAACAGTACCATTGGCTTTATTGGCGAACAAGGCTGGTGTGAAGGAAATGGTATTTCCAACAATATTGGAAATCCTTTTGGCTTCTGAAGCAGAAATATTGACGGTTGGGTTACCGATCATTATGGCCTGCCCAATCGCCATGCCAGCAGTGGAGGCAACGGTTATGGACGTGGCCCCACCCGCTGCTGCTGCGCTGAGAGTGGTTTGCCTTTCCCTGTTGCGTGGAACTATACCATCGTCATCGCTTACGCCATTCAGTACTGTGGCCGTCCAGGCTCCATAATTTTGTGAAGGATTGTGCTGTGGTGACCCACCGACATAAGCATCGTGGCTCGGTGCGCAAAAATCAAGCATAGTACCTGAACCGCTATAAGCCGAAATGACTTCAGTGGTACCATCATTGGCAAGGCTTGAAGCTCCGCAGGCAAAGGTTTTGGGATATGCTGCCCATGGCCTTTCCAAATGGAAATTAATGTTTGAGGCATAATTACCTACCGAAAAAGTAAGGATGACTCCCTTTCCATTGCGTCCATAGGTAGTCAGAAAATCAAAAGCATCTCTCATTACACCCGCTATGGGTGCAGTAAAGCCGGCACCAAAACTGCTTGTAATGATATCAGCGCCCCTTGCTAATATAGCAGGAAAACCCATTCGAGTACTGTTGGGGTTAAAGCCTCCAATCCATACATACATATCGGCATAATCTGCTTCAGTACCGCCTCTACGGACAGCAATTAGCCGACAATTACCTGCAATGCCAACGGTGCCGTCGGGTACTCCACCTGCCACCGATGACACATCAGTATATCCTACTGAAGCACTTGCACAGTTGGTACCATGACTGCCTCCTAAACTATTGTTGTTCGCCACCATGTTGTTGAAGTTGAAAGCGGCTACTACTTTGGGCTGCCCATTGGATACATTCCGGTTGAACTGCGGGTGATCGGTATTGACACCACTATCCACCACCGCTAAGTACACATCTGGATTGCCAAAACGCTGTGCAACGCCGAGGTGGTCATTTACCTCCTGCCAGGCATCGGGCGTATTGATCAGCGGATGGTCCCACTGTTCGGGAAACAGATAATTGTTGGGGGAAATGGCATCGTCTTCAAAGGTGTGAAACAGGTTGGGTTCGGCGTATTCCACCAAGTCCAATTGCACAAGTTGGTCACAAATATAGAGCGGGAGATACAGGCCTGCCTTATTAACCCTGAAATGCCATGCGTTACCTGCAAAAGGTATAGTGCGCAAAATGGTTAACCCCAGTTTTTTTGCAATGGATCTTACTTGTTTTTCCTCAATGCTTCCCCTGAACCTTACAATGATTTCATCGGTAAGAATGCTTGCGTTTTTTTCATCCTGTTTCAACAATGGCCCCGCTGCAAGAATATCGTTTAGTTTCCTAATGTTTCCAAGTATGCTCTCCATTTTCTTTTCTGAAGTACCAAACGGAAATGAAAAAATAAACAATCCGTTTTTCTGGTAGTTTTCTGGGCTTTGAACCGTGAAAATTTTGTACTTCTCAGCTAACAATTTAAGCATCTCCTGCTCTTTACCTTCTTCCTGAACTTGCATTGTGATACCCAAGAACTCTCTGTTGGGTTCAAACGGGACCTTAACTGTTCCCCTATAATAAAAAGGCAGACCCTCTATCCCTAAAATGCACACTTCTTCCGCACCGGATTGCCCGACCAGTAGGCTTCTTCTCTGCGTTTCCATTCCGTTAGCCGAAACGGTGACATCATAACGGTCGGGTTTGAAATCGGTAGTAGTGTACGCTCCTTCATACTCATCATATTTCAGCAACATACTGCTTTGTTTCACTGTCAGCTTTACCGCAGCATCATAGATTGGTTTGTTGGCAAAGTCTAAAACAGAAATCCTGATGATGTTTTGATTTCTCATGATTTTCTTTTAAATGGTTAATTTTCATTTGGAATCCAAATACTTGATATACGCAACCCATAAAATGATACTGCTGAAAATAAAAGTGTCAGTAGTGTTCAGATTTCATTGAGGTGCGGAAATCTCTTCCAAAGCCTATAATGAAAGCAGCAATGTCATTCAATCATACAACCTAAGCAAATTTTATAATGAAATTCAACTAAAAATTACATAAAATAGTACCTATTTCCCATTATCGGCTTATAAAAAACCCAAACAGTCCATCAAATACCCAATCAATTTTAGTGGCAGCAGTGCCCGCTCGTAGGCGCTGTTGAGCGCAGCGACGGAAACACCGTTGGCCAGGGGCCTGCCCTTGGGTTCTATGGGGACGAAGTGCGGGCAGTTGGTGAAGATGTCGGTGGGCTTGGGGTAGTCGAAACCGTAGTCGGTGTATTGGACGGTGCGGCGGTAGGGGATGGCCTGCACGTGGGGCATGTGGCGGAGGGCACCACGGGTTTTTTCGATGAAGTAATAAACTGGCCTGAGTTTGCGGATGAGCCGGATGGTGGCGGCGAGGATGCGGAGCGCCTGCCTGGCTTTGGGCGTGGCGGGGACGTAGTAGTACCTGCGGTAGCCGATGCTCATTTTGTCCCAGTGGTTGGCGAGGTTGAGGACGCTGTACACGGTGCAGGGGATGGAGGCCCATACTACGTCCACACGATCGGGGAGGGCGGTGCGGCGGAGGTTGCAGATGTCGGTGAGGATGTCGGGCTGGAAACGTGGCTCTATGTCCACGGTGAGGGTTTCAAACCCACTGCTCGATGCGGCGGCGGCGATGTGGCCGGAGCCAGAGAAGATTCAAGTCTCACCCATCTTTGGCACCAACTGATTTCAGGACACGGTAGCCCGAGTATTTTTAATGGGTCGCCTTCCTTTAGCAAGTCATTTTTGGCTTTGGCCTATGAGCAACCACTTTTAGTGGCCAACCATTTTCAGGACAAGACACGGTAATTTTATTCTTGTTCAACATAATCCAAATTATGCCAAATTTTGAATCGCCCTGAAATAGGTTGACACGCCACTTGCAAGCACCTGACAGTCCACGAGTTAATCGAGAGCGGGGAAAGGGACGGGACGGGCTTTTCAAGAGCCGGGCAGCGTCCATGCTGCACCTCGGCATGGCCGACCAACGGGAACTGTGCCGGGAATTCAAAATCAACCGTAACTTGCTGCGGCACTGGCTGCGCTGGGACTATCGGCAACGGGTGCTCAAGTGGACAAAACCACGGGCGCTTAAAGTTTTACAGGTTAGTGAATATCTTCAATCAGGTTTTTAGCCTTTTGACCGAATACAACATCTGTAGTCAATTGTTCCAGCAATAATTTCGCAGTTTTTTCATCATTCAACGCTAAGTTAGCTAAGGCGAGATACCACCTGGAAGTGGTTCCAATATCGCCGTCAATGGATGACGGCCCAGAAAGAACATGAACTGCATTTTGCGGTTGACCGTTAAGCAAGTGGCTGATACCTAAGTACATGCGGACGTGGTTATCTGAAGGGTTTGATTTAAGGTGATTTTCCAAGTTTGGTATTGCTTCAGCATACTGCCCCTTGTCATAGGCTCGCATACCTATTGCAAGCTGGGAGTTTTCGGCGGGGGAGTGAGCAATTAGGTCTTCAAAAGGTTCAAGATAGGATTTGGCGAGAGCAACGAAGGCCCCCTCGCGGCTTGATGTGGTTGCATAGGTTCGCCAAAGCAAGGCAATGGCAATAATAAGTGCAACTCCGGCAAGGAAAATGTATTTCCAGGTTCCTTTCCAAAACGTGAAAGGAGGGCTAAGTTCTGGAGGCAGGTTCTCTAAATCTGGCTGCAGCTCAAGCCCTTGGAAGCTTTCGACCATTTGTTTGCGAACACGCAGAATGTCCTTGTTGCAAAGCATAAAGCGCAATTCAGCTTGAGCATTGAGCTCATCCTTCAATACAGGATTGGTATCCAACTCTTGTTGGAACTGCTTTAGCTCTGTGACTTTCATGTCTTTCTTCAAGTATCGTGCGATACGGACATCTATACTATCATCAAAGTGGTTCATGCATGCTTAAGTTTAATCTACATCTTCTGTCAATCGCTTGAGCTTATTGCGGCAATCAAATATGCGCTTCCTTAAAGTACCGTACTCGACTTGCTGCTGTTCCGCTATTTCCTTCAAGGGAGTATTTTGGAGGTAAAAAAGTTCCATGACGGTCCGGCATAACTCGCCAACTTTTTCGAAAGCTTGGTATAAAGCAGTGAACCGTTTTTCACGCACGATTGTCAGCATGATATCATCTTCCGAAAGATCGGGCAAAAATAGCTCTCTTTCCGACAGTGGTTCTACCTTTTGGCGCTTGCGACTTCGTAGCACATGATGCCAACTGTTTGCAGCTACTGAGAAAAAATAGTGGTTGAACTTCCCTGATTCTTTGTACTTACCATCGGTTACGTTTTTCCAAACCTTCAGCAAGGTGGTTTGCAAAAGCTCCTCTCCATCGTCCCGGCTACCCGAATTTTTCAGGGCATACCCGATAACTTTCGGACCAAAAAAGAGATACAAGTATTTGTAAATTTTAGGGTCTTCTTTGTTCAAACCCTCTATAATCTGTTGGTCTGTGAGTTCCATAGTAATATTTAGATGACTCGTTTGCAAAAAAGTTACCAAAGCAACGGCAAATTAGGAGGCATTTAGTATTTTTTATGGAAAATTGTGTTCCTTTGGTAACATTTTCCAACCTCTACCATGTAGTTGCAGGGTAATTCCTTGGTGAGGGAGCAAGCCAAAACATCCATCTGCGAATGAAAACAATCGTATGCTACCTATTTACTTTTCTGGCCTTCCCTGTTTTTGTCCTCAAGGGGCAATCAATTGAAATGAATGGTGAGGATACTGTTTCTATTGACGAACTCCCTCCTATGGAATCTGACGTGGATGCAGCCTTGTTGGTGAAGCCTCCCGCAAAAGTGGATGCTAGTGATGGCACCTACGATCATTTCGTGCGCATTGGGTGGACGGCATTACAAGCGGGCACATTCTACAAGGTTTACCGCCGCCCCCTGAAAGGGGACGATGCACCAATAGAAATAAGCAACGGCTGGAAAAAAAGCAACTGGATGTTTGACCATTACCAGATAGTACCCGGCAAAAAATACCTATACCAAGTGGTGGCAGCCCGCAGTGCTAATCAAATTTCTAAACCCAGCTCCAACGACATTGGGTTTGCTAGCTTGACACCCATGTTACCGCAGGCATTGGCTCGATCGAAAGTTGTGTCTACAATTGACTCTGTTATGGCGAAAATCTATAACGTCAGCACACCAGATATTTACAGTGACTCTGTGCTGGTTTCTTACCTTTTGCAGAACAATACTGCTCAGGCATTGGACAGTGTGCTGTTGCGACTGTACTTCTCTGTTGATGCCTCGCTTGATTGGTCTGAAACAGATTTTTTGTTATGGGAGCAGTGGCTGCACCAAATACAACCATCGGAAACGATAAGAAAGAACTTGAATATACCTATAACACCTTCTATGGCCGATGACTATAACCTGCTACTGGTATCTACGCTAGATGGCCAAGTTTTCAGTAGCCGGGTCACAACTTGTCCAGTAGCGGTGAAAAAGAAGAAGACAAAGGGGTGATTTTTTAGCTTGTTATTATCCAACTAAATTTTTTACTATGAATAGGATTAGGCTGTCGTCGGGATTGATATTCATTTATTGTTTGTTTTTCAACACTGTCAATGGCCAGGTACAAATAACTTTGGGTAATGTAAGTTATTTGTGTCGTGGTAATGGTACTTATGACATTGATTTTACGCTTAGCGGCGCTCCACCAATTATGGCTGGAGTAGGAAATTTTGACGGTTACTTTGTTGACGCTGGAGTATTTCCAGTTGTTGATTGCTTCAACCCATCCTCCTATTGCCCAAGCTGCCCCTGCCCTAGCATTTATGATCCGGTATGTATGTGCAATGGTGTGCAGGCAGACAATAGTCAATGCGCTGCATTTCAGGGCTATCCTACCAACACTCCCGGCTCATGTGAAGGGGACGAAGAAGTGCTGTTTACGATAATTGGAGTGCCTGTCGGCCTTTCAGTTGACATTACTTACGAAGCCGTCTATAGTAGTGGTGGTAATTTCCCTTTTCCATATACATTCACAGGAACAAACTGCATAAATTGCCTGCAGGTTGATTCACTTGAGTTAGTCAATCTTTACAATTCAACAGGTGGCGGAACTGACACTGCCTGGACAGCAGAATGGAACCTAAGCACCCCAGTCGATACTTGGACGCAGGGTGGGGACATTAGTCTTACTACTGATCAATGTAATGTAGAAACGCTCATCAATGATTTCAACGATTTGGAAGGCTATATTCCAGACCTCCAACTACCCTTGTTGAAACACCTTAACCTGGCAGGTAATAACCTGACCGGTGCCATCCCTTCGTTTACTAACCTACGGAGCTTGGAGGAAGTATTTTTTTCTTTCAATAACCTGGCAGGGCCTGTTCCTAACTTTGACAGCCTCCCCAATCTGAAGAAATTGCACTTCCACACCAACAACATCACCGGAACCCTGCCCAATTTTTCAAGTCTGCCCAACCTCAGAGAACTATCTGCTTCCAATAACAAAATTGACAATCTTCCCATCTTTACTTTCTTTGACGCCAGTAACCAGCCTTTCGACTTGATAGAAGTGGATAGTAACCGACTGACCTTTGAGGATATTTTACCTCTGCTTAACCTGAATTATGGCACCAATGCGTCCTTCGATACCAAGGTCAGGATTCTGTGTTCACTGACTCAACCATCCTTGTAATCCTTGGCGGCAGTAAGACAATTGATTTGGGCTTTGACGAAACTGTTTCCAACAACGTATATGTTTGGTTCAAGGGTAATACCCCAATAGATACGGTTATTGGCGACAATTCCCGCACCTTTAGCAACATCCAGCCCAACCAGTTGGGAACTTACTATGTGAAAGTCACCAACCCGATGGCGCCACAGTTAACCTTACGCTCCCGACCCATCACTTTAACCGCCACCCCACCCTGCAACCCCCAGCAAGACCGAACGAATTTGATTAATTTTTTCGATGCAATGGGAGGGAATGGATGGGATAAAGATGACAATTGGGGGATGGGCAACAATCTGCAAAATTGGTATGGCATTCAGGTCAATGCACAAGGCTGTGTCGTGACAATTGACCTTGATGATAATACGGCGAATCCAGACTGGGCAGCCAGCCCCAATGGGCAGGGCAACAACCTCATAGGCCAATTGCCGCAAGCTCTGTTCAACCTCCCCTATCTGGAAAAACTATTTCTGCGAAATAATGTAGGAATAACTGGCCCCTTGCCCAACACTATCGGTGATTTGATTCAATTAAGAGAACTTTCACTGAGCAAAACTGGCCTGACCAGTGCTATACCTGCCAATATTGGCAACCTCTACAACTTGGTTTATTTTGAAATTGACCACACCAACATTTCTGGCCCCCTTCCTGTTGCCATTGGCAGCCTGTCTGCCTTGCGATACCTTGAAATTGACAATAACCCCAACCTGAATGGAAACTTGCCGAACATATTGGGCAACCTCCTCAACCTTCAAGGGCTTTATGCCAACCACTGTGACTTCGATGGGCCCATACCACCTGGGCTGGCTATGCTGCCTCAATTGAATACCTTGGAACTACAGCACAACCGCTTAGAAGGAACGGTGCCAGTTTTCAGCGGATTGGTGTTGCAGGGCCTTCGCCTCGACACCAATCGGCTGGAAAACTTGCCGCCACTAATGCTCAGCTCCTTGGGCAACAATCCATGGCAGGGCTTGCAGGTACAGATGAACCGTTTCACTTTTGAGGACATCCTGCCCAATATGGGCATTTTCAATAGCAATCCACCGTCTGTATATCACCAGCAGGATTCTATTTTTGCCTACGACACCATAACCATCAACGTAGGGGACAACTTGATAATTGACCTGAATATTGATGATGGTGTAACCAATAATACTTATACTTGGTATCATCAAGCCTTGCCACCCAATGGGCCGTTTAATTCAGTCGCCAATTCGAATGGGCCGAACAGCAATATATTCTCGCTACCAAATATTCATAATACTGGCGCCGGCCGGTATTGGTGCGAAGTAAATAACCCGAATGCGAGTCAATTAACACTTCATAGCCGTTGGGTGTTGGTAAACCTGAACTGCCCCGCCCCGCCGAGCGTCCTGCTGGCGAAGTCCAGTGACATAAGCTGCTCGACGCCGACGGTCACGCTGACAGCCACGCCGCTCGCTGGTGCGACCTACGCGTGGAGCGCAGGGGCGACGCCACCGACCGCCAACACGGTCTTTGTCACCGCGGCGGGCATCTACACGGTGACTGTCACCGCGGCCAACGGCTGCACGGGCAGCGCCATGATTGTAGTGTTGGAAAACACCACCCCGCCGATCGCCTCGCTGGCGAAGTCCAGCGACATAAGCTGCTTGACGCAAGTGGTCACGCTGACAGCCACGCCGCTCGCTGGTGTGACCTACGCTTGGAGCGCAGGGGCGACGCCAGTGCCCGGCACCAACATGGCGACGGTCACCGCTGCGGGCACCTACACGGTGACGGTCACCGCGGTCAACAACGGCTGTACGGACAACGCCACAATCGTAGTGTCGGAGAACAATACACCGCCCTCAGCAGAGGCTGGGCCACCTGCTACTATCACCTGTGCAAGCCCACAGGCCACGCTAAACGGTGCGGGCTCGTCCACTGGGGCGGGCATCACCTACCTGTGGACGACGAACGGCGGCAACATCCTGAGCGGTGCAACGACGCTAACCCCGGTAGTGAACGAGGGAGGCACCTACACCCTGACGGTGACGAACACGTCGAGCGGTTGCACGGCCTTGGACAATGTAACGGTGATGGAGAACAATACAACGACAGCAGTGGCCGGGCCACCTGTTACCATCACTTGTGCAAGTCCACTGGCCACGCTCAACGGTGCGGGCTCGTCCACTGGTGCGGGCATCACCTACCAATGGGTGGCGTCGAGCGGCGGCAACATCCTGAGCGGTGCGACGACCCTAACCCGGTAGTGAACGGGGGAGGCACCTACACCCTGACGGTGACGAACAACGGCAACGGCGGTTCTCAATCGGACAATACCGTTGTGACGGAGAACAATACACCGCCCGCAACAGAGGCCGGACCACTTGCTACTATCACCTGCGCCAGCCAACTGGCCACGCTCGACGGCAACGGATCCTCAATTGGGGTGGACATCACCTACCAATGGGTGGCGTCGAACGGTGGCAACATCGTGAGCGGTGAAACGACGCTAACCCCGGTAGTGAACGAAGGAGGCACCTACACCCTGACGGTGACGAACAACAGCAACGGCTGTTCTCAATCGGACAATACCATTGTGACGGAGAACAATACACCGCCCGCAGCAGAGGCCGGCACTCCTGCGACCATCACCTGCGCCAGCCCACAGGCCACGCTCGATGGTGCGGGCTCGTCCACTGGTACAGGCATCACGTATCTTTGGACGACGACGAATGGCAACATTGTGAGCGGTGCGACGACCCTAACCCCGGTAGTGAACGGGGGAGGCACCTACACCCTGACGGTGACGAACAACGGCAACGGCTGTTCTCAATCGGACAATACCATTGTGACGGAGAACAATACACCGCCCGCAGCAGAGGCCGGGCCACCTGCTGCCATCACCTGTGCAAGCCAACTGGCCACGCTCGATGGTGCGGGCTCGTCCACTGGTGCAGGCATCACGTACCTTTGGACGACGACGAATGGCAATATTGTGAGCGGTGCGACGACCCTAACCCCGGTAGTGGACGAGGGCGGTACCTACACGCTCACCGTCACGGACGCCACCGGCTGCACGGCCTCGGACAGTGCCACGGCCATGGCTGACGCTTCGGTTCCACAAGTCAGCGGCGGTCTCCCGGACACACTGACCTGTGTGCAGGCCTCGGTGGTACTGAACGGCAGTTTCTTCAATGTTTCCAACCCAAGCTTCGGATGGGTAGGACCGAACGGGTACAGCAACACCACCGAGCTGACGCCGACGGTGAGCGTTGCGGGCACCTACGTACTGACGGTGACGAACACCTTGAACGGCTGCACGGCATCGGACAATGTAACGGTGACGGAAAACAGCACCCCGCCCGCAGCAGTGGCTGGCACCCCTGCCACCATCACCTGCGCCAGCCCACAGGCCACGCTCAACGGCACCGGTTCCTCGACTGGTGCAGGCATCACGTACCTTTGGATGACGACGAACGGCAACATCGTGAGCGGTGCGACGACGCTAACCCCGGTAGTGAGCGAAGGAGGCACCTACACCCTGACGGTGACGAACAATGGCAACGGCTGCACGGCATTGGACGATGTAATGGTGACGGAGAGCAACTCGCCACCCGTAGCAGTGGCTGGCAACCCTGCTACCATTACCTGTGCAAGCCCACAGGCCACGCTCAACGGTGCAGGCTCGTCCAATGGGGTGGGCATCACCTATCTGTGGACGACGACGAACGGCAACATCGTGAGCGGTGCGACAACCCTAATCCCGGTAGTGAGCGAGGGAGGCACCTACACCCTGACGGTGACGAACACGTCGAACGGCTGCACGGCCTCGGACAGCGCCACGGTCACGGCCAATGTCTCCGGACCCAGCATTCCTGCTGGGGGAATCGGAGTTACGGAAGCCAACTGCTTCGGCACGGCCAGTGGCAGCATCACCATCCAGAATGCAACAGGAGGTGTACCGCCCTATCAGTATTCCATCAACAATGGGGCGACTTTTCAGGCCTCCAATATTTTTGTAAACCTGATGTCCGATACCTATTTCATAGCTATCTTAGACAATGCGGGATGTGTTTCTTCTTCTTTTCCAGTAATTGTCAACCAACCGCCAGCGCTAATGTCCGGAACCACTAATATTGCTCCCTCATGCTCCGACCCGACCAGCGGGAGTATCACCCTTTCGGTTTCTGGGGGCATCCTGCCTTATACCTTTGACTGGGCCGACCTGCCTGGTCCCAGCAATGTCCAGAACCGCACCGACCTCAGCGCAGGCACTTATACTGTAACTATTGTAGATGGCAATGCTTGTACCGCCCTACATTCCGTGACCTTGACCGCTCCGCCCAACACCCTGCTGGTCACTCCCGTCAGCATTGCCCCTGCCACCTGCACCAGCGGCGGCTCAATAAGCATGAATACCAGTGGCGGCACACCCAACTACCAGTTCAATTGGTCAAATGGGGCCATCATGGAAGACCCTGCTGACCTTCCTCCCGGCACCTACACCCTTACCGTCACTGATGCCAACAATTGCACAGCGACAGCAACAGCCACGGTGCCCTCTGACATGGCGGTGCCAACCGCCGATGCGGTGTCAGCTATGGGCATTACTTGCACAACCACGACCGTTACACTTGACGGGAGCGGCTCCAGCAGCGGGGTCAATTTCACCTACCAGTGGGCCGGGCCGGGCAATATCACAAACGGCACGACATTGACGCCAACAGTAGGCGTGGCGGGCACCTACACCCTGACCGTGACAAACACGGACAACAACTGCACTGCAAGCGATGTGGTGACGGTGGGCGAGACAATTTTATCCCTTAATGCCAGCACAACGGCGGCCAACTGCTTTGGTGCGTCGGATGGCAGCGTCACATTGAGTGCCAGCGGCAGCATGGTAGCGTTGAGCTATTCAATTGATGGTGGTGCCTTCCAACCGGATAGCATCTTTGTCGGGCTTGCAGCGGGCGTTTATCAGGCAGTGGTGCAGGATGCCAACCAATGTAGTGCCAGCCAGACGGTGACGGTAGGGCAGCCGACGGCCATCAGTGCCTCGTTGTCGCAAACGGACGGTGGCTGCACCGGCAGCAGTGGGAGCGTCACGGTTGGGAGCACCAGCGGCGGTACGTCCCCTTACCTGTACGAATGGTCTAATGGGGCCAATGGGACGGTGATTTCCAATCTTCAAGCGGGCAGCTACACGCTGACGGTGACGGACGGGCAAGGGTGCGAGGGCACGTTCACTGCTACGGTACAACCGGGACAGGTGGAAAGCCCGGTGGCGAACGACGACGAATTTTCCTTGCAGGCTGGTAGCTTGTCGCTCCAAGGTGACTTGACGCAGAACGACGACCTGCCCCAGAACTGGACATTGACCGTGGTGGAACTGCCAGCCGAAGGCACACTGGACTACGACGGCGGCAGCTCGGGCGATTTCACCTGGGGCTCGGATTCGTACGTGCCGATGGCAGCGTTCACCTATGAAATATGCGCCGTGGATTGCCCGAACCTGTGCGACACAGCAACGGCCTCGATTTCCTTGGAACTGGATGAAGCCTCTGTTGACGAACCAGACGGTTTTACTCCTAACGGTGATGGTATGAATGACGAGTTCATCATTCCTGAACTAGAAGACCCTGATGCCTATCCTGACAACGAATTGACAGTGTTCAACCGTTGGGGTGATGTGGTATATCATGCGAACCCCTATCGCAACAGAGATTGGGACGGAGGTGGTTTGCCTGCTGGCACTTACTTCTATATCATCCGGTTGAATATAGCAGAAGGAAAGTTGCGGATGAAGCAGGTGGTAATTATCCGTTAAATCAATATCTTGGCTCAAGTATGATTTCAAGTTGCTACCAAAAGAGTTAGCAACCCGGACAAGGGGGTGCTGCCTCTTTGTCTGATATTATGGAGGAATTCAAAGAATCCCAAGTAAAATGGTAGGCGCTCTTGCGAGATGCCCCGGTGTGGCCTTAGCCAAGGCCGGAGCAGCGACCAAAAGCCCTCCATGGTGTTGAAAAGCCAGTTAGCAACCTATCTAATAACTGGGAAAAAGAAGAAAACTAAGGGGTGATTTTCTGCATTCCTAACCTTCTTCAAAATGACAAATCATGCAACTATGAATAAGTTAAGGTGCCTTTTTATATTCTTCTTTCTTTATTATGACACCGTTGGTTTTTGCCAAAATATTACCTCCATCAACTACGTTTGCAATGGAGACGGAACATTCAATTTAGAATTGATAATCGTTGGTGGTGGGGTAACAGATGCAGGAGGTTACACCATAAAGGATTGTTTTGACTCTACGCTATTGTGTCCAGGGTGTCCATGTCCTGCTAATATTGTACCGATATGCCCATGCTCCTACGGCATCTTCTTTTTTAATAATGCTTGCGAAGCAGCCCGTGCTGGTTACAATAGCACGCCAGGCTACTGCACAGGAGCAGAAGAATATGAATATCAAATTTTGGCTATTCCTGAAGGACAGAATGTCACAGCTACCCTACTTTCTGCATCGGGAACAAGTACATATTTTTTCCCAGGCATAATGTGTAGTAACTGCTTACTTCAAGATTCGCTTGAGCTAGTGTCTCTTTACAATTCAACTGGTGGAAATACAAATATGGCCTGGACGTCAGAATGGAACCTGAACAGCCCCGTCATTACTTGGACGCAAGGTGGCCCCATTTCCCTCACCCCTGACCTGTGCAACGTGGAAACCCTTGTAGTGGATTTCAACGATTTGGAAGGCGCTATCCCGGATATCCAACTACCCTTGTTGAAACACCTTAACCTGGCAGGTAATAACCTGGCCGGTGCCATCCCTCCATTTACCAACCTAGGGAGCTTGGAAGAGGTGTTTTTTTCTGTCAATAAACTGGTAGGGCCTGTTCCCAACTTTGCCAGCCTCCCCAATCTGAAGAAACTGCACTTCCACACCAACAACATCGCCGGGGGCCTGCCCAATTTTTCAAACCTACCCAACCTCAGAGAACTCTCCGCCTCCAATAACAAAATTGACAATCTTCCCATTTTTACTTTCTTTGACGCCAGTAACCAGCCTTTCGACTTAATTGAGGTGGACAGTAACCGACTGACTTTCGATGATATTTTACCCTTGTTTGACCTGAATTACAGCACCAACGGCGTCCTTCGATACCAAGGTCAGGATTCTGTGTTCACAGACACCACCATTAGTGTAACCCTAGGCGGCAATAAGACTATTGATTTGGGCTTTGACGAAGGCGTTACCAATAACATATATATTTGGTACAAGGGCAATACCCCAATTGATACGGTTATTGGCGACAATTCCCGAACCTTTAGCAACATCCAGTCCAACCAGTTGGGAACTTACTATGTGAAAGTCACCAACCCGATGGCACCACAACTAACTCTCCATTCTCGTCCAATTACTTTAACCACCATACCACCCTGCGATCCCCAAGAAGACCGCATGATTTTGATGGATTTTTACAATGCAATGGGTGGGAATACGACTGGTTTTGGATGGGATGTGGATGACCATTGGGGCATGGGCAACAACCTTCAAAATTGGTATGGCATACAGGTCAATGCCCAGGGCTGCGTTGTGACGATTGACCTTGATGATAATACGCCGAATCCAGACTGGCAGGCCAGCCCCAATGGGCAGGGCAACAACCTCATAGGCCAATTGCAACTGCCTTTATTCAACCTCCCCTATCTGGAGAAGTTGTACCTTCGGAATAATGCAGGAATAACTGGCCCACTGCACGGTGCTATCGGTGATTTGACCCAATTGAAAGAGCTTTCATTGAGCAAAACCGGCCTGATAGATAGTATACCTGCCTCAATCGGCAACCTCGACAACTTGGTTTATTTTGAAATTGACCACACCAACATTTCCGGCCCCCTTCCCGATGCCATTGGCAGCCTGCCTGCCTTGCGGTACCTTGAAATTGACAATAACCCCAACCTGAATGGAAACTTACCGAACACATTGGGCAACCTAATAAACCTCCAAGGTTTTTATGCCAACCACTGCGACTTCGATGGCCCCATACCGCCTGGGCTGGCCATGCTGCCTCAACTGAACACCTTGGAACTACAGCACAACCGCTTAGAAGGTACAGTGCCAGTTTTCAGCGGGCCGGTGCTACTGGGCCTTCGCCTCGACACCAATCGGCTGGAAAACTTGCCGCCACTAATGCTCAACTCCTTGGGCAACAACACCTGGCAGGGCTTGCAGGTACAGATGAATAGACTGACTTTTGAGGACATCCTGCCAAATATGGGCATCTTCAACAGCAACCCACCGTCAAACTATGCAGGTCAGGATTCTGTGTTCGTGGATACCACCGTTACCTTAAACATAGGGGATATTTTCCGAATAGACATGGGTATTGATACTGGTGTTTCACCTGCTAACCAATTTACTTGGTATAAAATAGGCAATAGCAACCCGGTAACACCCCCCATTGCGAATAATGGAAATATTTTAAACGTCAATAATAATTCTGATGCAGGCATATATTATTGTAGGATAACAAACCCAGGTGCTCCAGAGCTTACGCTCATCAGTCGCCCAATAACGCTTGTTGTAGATGCTTGCCCTTCCAGCACCCTTGATAGTACCGCATTGCTGGCATATCCTGCTTGTGCTGAAGAAAGCAATAGCGCAACAGTGGTTTTATTGCCATTCAACATACCATCGCCGATTGCATTTTCTTACCGCGTAGATAATGGCATTGTCGAAAGCCTCACATTGCCAGTGGTTGGTGGTGCTGTCAATTTCCAAACTTCAGGCCCGTTGTCTCCTGGTAGCCATAGCCTGCAGGTTTTTAATATTACTGATGCAAATAACTGCCTTTACACTTCAACATTTATTCAAAATATTGACGTGTTTCCCCCTTCCAGCGCCTCACATATTTTACCTACACTGTGCAGTGGAGATAGCATAGTTGTAAACAATACCGTCTATAATGAAGCAAATCCAAGTGGCTCGGAGGTCTTGCCCAATGCTGATGTCAACGGTTGTGATTCAACGATACTTATTTTTATCAGCTTCATTTCAGAAGCGGTGGGCAATTTATCACAAGCCATATGTCAGGGTGAATCATTGACAGTAAACGGTACGATTTACGACGAGAATAATCCGAATGGCACGGAGTTCCTCCCCAACGGCAGTTGGCAGGGCTGCGACTCGATGCTCAACGTCAGCCTCAGTTTCCACCCCCTCGCAGTTTCCAACCAGAACCAGGTGCTGTGTACGGGCGGCAGCCTTACGGTGAACGGCGTGGTGTACGACGAGGATAACCCCACTGGCACGGAGACCATCCCCGGCGGCAGCTGGCTTGGCTGCGACTCGACTGTACACGTGGACCTGAGCTTCGGAGCGGTGGCCACCGGCACGCTGTCGCAGGTGCTTTGCGCTGGCGAGAGTCTGACGGTGAACGGGACGGTGTACGACGCCTCAAACCCCTCCGGCTCCCAGACCTTTCCCAACGGCAGTTGGCAGGGCTGCGACTCGATGCTCAACGTCAGCCTCAGCTTCCACCCCCTCTCAGTTTCCAACCAGGACCAGGTGCTGTGTACGGGCGGCAGCCTGGTGGTGAACGGCGTGGTGTACGACGAGGACAACCCAATCGGCACGGAGACCATCCCCGGCGGCAGCTGGCTTGGCTGCGACTCGACGGTACACGTGGACCTGAGCTTCGGAGCGGTGGCCACTGGTACCCTGTCCCAGACCCTTTGCCCCGGCGACAGCCTGACGGTAAACGGGACGGTGTACGACGCCTTAAACCCCACCGGCTCCCAGTCCTTTCCCAACGGCAGTTGGCAGGGCTGCGACTCGATGCTCAACGTCAGCCTCGGTTTCCACCCCCTCGCAGTTTCCAACCTTAACCAGGTGCTGTACGGGCGGCAGCCTGACGGTGAACGGCGTAGTGTTACGACGAGGACAACCCCATCGGCACGGAGACCATCCCCGGCGGCAGTTGGCTTGGCTGCGACTCGACGGTACACGTGGACCTGAGCTTCGGAACGGTGGCCACCGGTACCCTGTCCCAGACCCTTTGCCCCGGCGACAGCCTGACGGTAAACGGGACGGTGTACGACGCCTCAAACCCCTCCGGCTCCCAGACCTTTCCCAACGGCAGTTGGCAGGGCTGCGACTCGATGCTCAACGTCAGCCTCAGCTTCCACCCCCTCTCAGTTTCCAACCAGAACCAGGTGCTGTGTACGGGCGGCAGCCTTACGGTGAACGGCGTGGTTTACGACGAGGACAACCCCACTGGCACGGAGACCATCCCTGGCGGTAGTTGGCTTGGCTGCGACTCGGTGCTCAACATCAGCCTCAGCTTCCAATCTTTGAACACCGTTGACGATGAATTTTCGCTTGCTTTAAATGTGCAAGATTTACAAGGGAACTTGACGCTGAACGACGATTTGCCCGGCAATTGGGTACTGACTGGGGTACAAGACCCAACATCTGGTTCCTTGGTTTATGTAGGCGAGAATTCCGGTGAATTCACCTGGACGGCAACTTCGAACGTGCCAGTGGCGCAGTTCACTTACCGAATATGCGCCGAGGGCTGCCCGAACCTGTGCGACACGGCCACGGCCACTATTTCCTTGGAACTGGATGAAGCCTCTGTTGACGAACCAGACGGTTTTACTCCTAACGGTGATGGCATGAATGACGAGTTCATCATTCCTGAACTAGAAGACCCTGATGCCTATCCTGACAACGAATTGACAGTGTTCAACCGTTGGGGTGATGTGGTATATCATGCGAAACCCTATCGCAACAGAGATTGGGACGGAGGTGGTTTGCCTGCAGGCACTTACTTCTATATCATCCGGTTGAATATAGCAGAAGGAAAGTTGCGGATGAAGCAGGTAGTAATTATCCGTTAAATTAATAACGCTAGTTTTGTAACAATTTGACCATTTCGGTTATATGGAATTGTATCGAATCAAAAGAATGTCTTTACAACACTAAATCAAAACCTTCCCTAATGAAAAAGCTAATCACAATTCTCCGTTTTTTGAGCCTCGTGGTTTTTCTCATCCTTGCCGGAAACACTGCTACTGCTCAAACGCGCACAGCCGGCCTATCAATCGACGCAGAAGCCGATATGATATATGAGAACCTACCAGTGATGCCAGCATTTCAAGGCGACAAATATGTCAATGTTGCACTTGAAAAGAGTTTGCGAAGCCATTGTCCTATCCCTGGCGACCAAGGCTTTTCAGGCTCTTGCGTGGGTTGGGCTTGCGGTTATGGCGGATTGACCATCGCAAAAGCCATCCAGGCAAACTTGACCGACCGCCAAAAAATCACCGAAATTGCCCACTCTGCCTCTTTCATCTATAACCGAATTCGCCTGTCGAACTCAGATTGTACCAATGGGATCCGCATCACGGACGCACTGTTGGATATGCGCGACAACGGGGATTGCCTCGAAGCCAGTTTTCCCACAGCCACCAATAATTGTGACGTTTTTCCAGTGGACGAGCACTTTCACGAAGCGGCTAATTTTAAACTGAAAGACTTTGTGGCCTTGTTTAAAATAGATGATAGCCCTTCGGTCAAAATAGATCAGACCATCAAGATGCTTGCCAGTGACAACCCGGTCATAGCAGGGCTCCAGGTAACCGCCAGTTTTTGGGATTTAAAAAAAGAAGACTTGCCCTGGCGCCCTACCCCCAGCGACCCACAACTAGGAGACCCGCCAATGGGTGGCCATGCAGTAGTCGTGGTAGGCTACAATAAATACAAGGAAGAATTTGAGCTAATGAACAGCTACGGGCCCAATTGGGGTGATGAGGGCTTCTTCCGGATGAGCTTTCAAGATTATGGGAAAATGGTCAAATATGCTTTCCATATCGCACCCGAGGACAACCTGCCCATTGAGATGCCATCCATTGCCCAACCTGTTAGTGTCAAAAAGGGAGCGGGTGAAAAAAAAACCATGAAAGGTGAGGCTCCTATGAGCACTGAAAAAGAAGAACGCAAAAATACATTGTCGCTAAAAGGAAGTTTTAGTTTTAGGAATGTATCCGGCAACAAAATGGAAGATGCCGCCGTCAAATACAATGCGAAGCACAAAGTGTATGAATTGCTGGGCGATTGGAGATTAGGTGCCACTTTTCAGTTGGTGGCTAAAGAAATAAGCAAAGGCAGCAGCGTTTATGTGTTCAGCATCAATTCTAAAAACGAGGTAAATATCCATTTCCCCAGACAGCTAAAGCTTGAAAGCGCTGACCAGGACAATGAAACAGAGACCTATTCCGAGCAGCCCATCATCCCAAGCGAGGATGCTGAAATACTGATACCTTCGCCGAATACTGGCTTGGAGCTTGACGTGGCGGGAGAAGACAACTTGTGCGTTTTATACTGCCGATACCCCATCCGAAACCTGGGTGACCGCCTCGTGAAAATGGAGCATAGCAAGGGTAGCATTGCCAGTCGCCTTTCTATTGCTTTTGGCGACCTGTTTGTGCCCGATGGAAATACAACCTATGAAAAAGATAAAATGATTTTCCAAAGTAAACAGTCCGGGGACGAAAAGTTTGTGGTGCCTGTGGTGCTTTCAGTTGTGGCAAAGCCATGATTGGATATTATCAGGAAAACCATATCGGGTAGTACTAATTTTCTAAGGCAAAAAAAATATAAGAATGAAATGCCTAGCCGCTTTATGCCTGATTTGTCAGTTGAGTCAGGTGTTAGGCCAAACAGCTGCTGAAAATGTAGCGTTCACATTGCGTTATCCCAGTGGCGATGAAAGAGGAGACAACGTCAACTTTATCAGGGCAACGCCTCGTTTGGGAAAAGGTTTTTTATCACATTACCAAACTTATGAATTGTCTGGTAAACCGTGGGTAGAGGGACAGGTTTTCCAATTTTTTCCTCTCCACAGCACCCTGCCTCAAACATGGTACTACATTTTTGGGAAAGATGATGAAGGTAAGCTGGTGATTTGCTACCCGCCTGTAAATGTGCTCAATCTACAAGCAGAATCTTCTTCAAAAGTGGTATCCGTTCCCGCTGCATACAGAGGGTTCCGCTTGTCGGGCAAAGGCACCCACAAGCTTTGCATCATCATATCTTCGACACCTATTGAAGACTGGGAGTCGCTGGTAGCAACCTTCACTCAACCAAGCCGCAATTTTCAAAGGCAGGTTCGCAAAACCCTTGGAGCCAGGCTTGAAAGTCCAGCGCGCACCCATTACGAGGCCGAGACATTGGCGGTGGAATACAAATCCAAGGAAAGCCTGGTTCCTGTTTTCCTAACCATCTATTGCACAAAAGCAACTCGATGACCGATAAAAGCAGGTTAAAAACTATGTTTTAAGTGCTTTTTTGTATGTTTGCCATTCTAATCAGTTGATAAAATTCCAAACTTAGACCATAATGAAGAACCTTGCCCAACTCTCCATTTACCTTCTCTGCCTATTGCTCCAACTGTCTGTCACAGCACAGGAAAGCCCTAGAATTATATGGGAACACAAGTATGGATACTCACTGAGGAGCGAAGCGGCTCATGCGCTAATCCAAAACATGGCAGGGGGGATTACCTTAGTTGGGGAGTGGAGTCCCTATGGACGTAAAGCAGGCAGCGATATTTATCTGGTCATTTTGGATGACAGGAAAAAAACGCTGGTTGAGAAACAAACCTTTCTTGGAAGGCAGGGCGACGACGGTGCTTTCGCCATGGTGCAAACGCTCGATGGTGGTTATGCCCTTGCAGGCTATACTGAGTCTTCCAAGGCGCCTGGCTACATAGGTAAACGCGATGCTTGGCTCGTAAAAACAAATGAACACGGTGAAGCCCTCTGGGAGAAAGTGGTGGGCACACCACATGACGATGAATTCAGGGGCATCGCCCAAGACGACCAGGGCAACCTTTACCTAACAGGTAAAAAACAAGATGAACTGTGGCTTTATAAGACTGACTGGCTAGGCCAGGACCTGCTTGATATTACATTCAGGGACAAGCCCGGCAAGACGCAAGGCAGTGCAATCGCAGTTTCACCTACGGGCAACATTGCCATAATCGGAACTCGGACAACAGGTCAAGGCACTTACCAAGCAACGATTTATACTGATAACAATGGCAGCGTATTGTGGCAAAAGGATTTTAGGCAATCCACAGGCCAGGGGATTCTAATTGACGAAAATGGCAACGTGGTGACTGTCGGTGTTTTTGACGACATCAAGGAACGGGAACAGGTATTGGTGAAAAAATAAGTGCTAGCGGTCAGGAACTTTGGAGCCGCTCCAACCTGGGTGGTGGTGCCGAAGACCACGGTGCTACGGTTCTGCAAGATTTTAACGGCAACTACTGGGTCGGCGGCTATACCTATTCCCACGAGCGTGGCGCTCGGCGGAAGCAGCTTTGGCTCCATCAATTGACCCCAGAAGGGAAAAACGCCTGGAAAGATCCCAAGTATTTTGGCGATAAACAGGACGATGGAGCAGAAGGCCTATTGCAGGCTAGCAACGGGAATCTTTTCGTAGCTGGGTTTTCGTCCTCCGATGCCTGGGTGTTTGAACTGGAGCGCAACAAGCCCGAGGGCTTTAGCAGCCAAGGGAGCGTGAAATTCGGCAACTCCAAGTTGGTGGATGAAAATGGAAACGGCATACTCGAAGCAGGCGAGCGCGGCTGGGTTGAACTAGAAGTGACGAACACTGGGTCGAATGCCACGTGGCAGGCTACTGCACAAGTCACCATCGACAGCCCCATGGCAGGTTTTACCTTTTTCGAAAAAGTAAAAATCGGGAATCTTTTACCGGGTGCCTCCCGTCGAGTAACTATCCCTGTTTCGGGTATGGACGAGCTGAATGCAGGTACAGTGCAACTTAATGTAAAAATTTTGCCCACAACATTAATTGCGAATGAGCCGTTGCTCATTACCATTCCATGCCTCAAAGCGGCACTTCCGGATCTGGCGATTATCAACGCTTCTTTCACGCAAAATGGAAAGGCTGCCAACCAAGCCCGGCTAGGTGAAATCGTAAAGCTGGAAGTAGAAATCACAAACCGGGGCACCAAAGATGCCGAAGATGTCCAATTGATTTTTTCCTACCCGGCAAACATATTGCCCATGGGCGAGCGGCTGGTAAAAATCGGCAACCTGACCCAAGGAGCTACCACCCGACGGCAATTCAGTTTCAAAGCTGAAGAAATATATCAACAAAAAGACATTGGGATCATCTGCCAGGTGCGTGAGAAGCACAACCCGCAATCGGCTAGGGACACCTTCAGCTTACCAGTGGTGGAGCGTAAAACTGAACAGCCCTCAAAGCCAGAGTCCCAAACAGAGCTGATGAGGTTAAGCTGGTTATATCCGGAACCCGATGCTTCTGGCAAACCAGGGGCAACAGTAGCCTCTGAAGACTCAGTTTATCAGTTAAAAGTTTTGGCACTTGCATCCAGCCAGTTAAATGCCCGGGACTTTACTGTTTTGCTCAACGGCAAACCCTACAATGAAGGCTCCAAAATGGGTGAAAAAGGACTTCAGAAAAACACGGACGGAACTGGCATCTCCGAGTATCGCTTCCAGACGAAGGTGAGCTTCCCTGCCCCTGGCAATTATAAAATCGAAATAGAAGCGGGCAACGACCTAACCGGAAAGGTGAAATCCGCCCCTATACAGGTCATCTACCAACCCGTGAAACCCAACCTCCACCTAATATCCATTGGCGTACCGCACGACGACCTACAGTACCCAACACAGGATGCCGCTGATTTCGCCAAAGCCATGCGCCAGCAAGAAGGGAAGCTGTACGGCAAAGTGATAGAAAAACTTTACAACACCAAAGAAACCACCACACAACGTGCCTTGGAACTGGTGGTTGACCAATTGCAACTTGATTACTCAAAACGAGACCTGATCAAGGACAAAGACGTTGTCATTATCTTTGTCTCTTCGCACGGCATCAACCTGCCCAGGGAAGGTTTTTGCCTCTTGCCTTCCGACTACGACATGTTGTTCGCAGCTAAAACCTCCGTCAACTACAAAACCTCATTTTTGGATCCGCTCGCTGATATCAAATGTAAAAAATTCGTGCTCATAGATGCTTGCAACAGCGGAGCCATCGAAGAGGAGGAAGGGAGCAAAGGCCAAAGTTACGATGCCATGCCAGACGCATTGATTGAGCTGATGAAAGCTAGGGGACTGCGCAGTTTGGTCTCCTGCCAGAAAGACGAACGGTCTTACGAAGACCCGACTTGGCAAAATGGCGCATTTACCGAGGCCATCCTCGAAGCGCTCAGCGGCAAAGAAGGCAAGGTGGAAAATGGCCAACTAAAAGCCAACAAGAACGGCGACAAGGTTTTGACCTTTGGAGAGCTGTACGAGTACCTAGGAAAAAGAGTGCCCTACATGGTGAAAACCACAAAGAATGGAAAAGGCCAGAACCCTATTATGCCCGAGACCTCGAAGGAATTGGAGGACGTGCCGTTTTTTTATTTTGGGGGTTAGGGAGAAGGGTGGCAGGGAATTTATTTGCCCTGTTATTCTGCCACAACTAAGCCATTTAACTGATTGATATTGGCCTAGAGCAATTTATAAAAACACAGCATTATGAACAAAATTTTCACTTTACTATTTTTTTGGTTGTATTTTGGAGGTGGGTGTGAGGTGCTGGCCCAATGCAATACAAACAATGAAATGGTGTTATTAAATACTTTTTATAATAGCACTGGTGGAGGTGGGTGGTTCACTCAAACTGGCTGGCTAGCTGATTCTCCTTGTGAACAATTATGGGGGATTGGTAAAACCTTTCCAGACTGCTGCGTCAGTAGTATAGCGTTTGATGCGGCGCTTCCTGACCTGAATACAAATAATTTAGTTGGCGTCTTACCCAATGAAATCGGCTCATTTAGCCAGTTGGGTACATTGTCATTTGAACTAGAGCCCGGGCTTCATGGGACTTTGCCACTTTCCATTGGCAATCTTAGCAATTTAGTAAACTTAAATATTCAAAATACTTGTATTGAAGGACAAATACCGGATACAGTATGCAATTTACACAATCTAAACGCTTTGAATCTACACCATTCAAAGTTTACAGGAGAATTACCTGAATGCATAGGCACAATGGTTAGTTTAACCCAAATGAATTTGTGTTGTAATGATACGCTAGTAGGAGAAATTCCGGAATCTTTTGGAGCGTTGATAAATTTACAGTCATTTAATATAGACAACAATAACATAGTGGGTACTTTCCCATCATCTGTTCTCAATATTTCAGGTCTAAATTTTCTGAGTTTTGCAGGAAATTGTATTGATAGCCTACCACCATTTTTTAATCCGGGCTTAAAAATCTATGTCCAACAAAATAAACTTACATTTGATGATATTATACCTTCATTGCTTTCTCACAATACTGATTTTGCGTACTTCGAACAGGACTCTATATATCCCGAAACTTGTATTTTAGCAGATGTTGGCGATTCAGTAGCTATAGACCTAGGAATTGACGAAGGTATAGATGCGGGGCATTTTCCAGGAGTTGAAAACAACTACATTTGGTTTAAGGATGGCGTTCCATTTACCACTCTTCATACCCGAAAACTCGTTTTTACATCTTTGCAGCCACAGGATGCTGGCAAATATTGGTGTCATGTCACTAATGACTCTGCAATGCAATTGACACTTAAATCACGCTGCATCCAAATCAAGTTCAACAACGCCTGCCCTACTTCCCTACCCAACTTGTCAGCGCAACCAACAGTAGTAAATACCTGTGTGGGGCAAACTGCAATCCCTCAAATACAAATAGGAGGACTACCGCCTTCCCAAAGCGTAACTTTGACATATACCTTGACCGGCTTCAACCCGCTTACAGCAACCGTGATGACCTCGGCGAATGGGCAAACCAGCCTGACGATGCCCAACGGACTGGGGGCAGGCACCTTCAATTTTGTACTGAATGAAGTAGAGGCGGGGCCATGTACATACAGTTCCTTGCAGACTACAACTACATTCACGCGCTGGATTGTAACATTGACAAACAATATTGTGCAGGGAGTAAGCTGTTTTGGGCTTAACGACGGCTCCATTGAAATAGGCACTCCACAGGGTGGCACAGCGCCGTACAGCTATTCCCTGAACGGAGGGGCTGCACAATTCCAAGCGCTGTTCAATAACCTCGTCGTTGGCCCATATACCGTTTTCGTGAGCGACGCCAATGGCTGTACGGCCATTGGCAGCCAAAACGTACCTGGCCCAGCAAGTGCGTTGAGCACTACCTTGGACAGCACCTCGGCCGCTACCTGCACCAGCGGCGGCTCAATAAGCATCAGCACCAGTGGCGGTACACCCGGCTACCAGTTCCTTTGGTCAAACGGTGCAATCACCGAAGACCCCGATGACCTCCCCCCCGGCACCTACACGCTCACCGTCACAGATGCTAATGGCTGCACGGCAACCAGCAGCGCCACGGTCACGGCCGACGCCTCGGTCCCACAAGTCAGCGTCGGCCTCCCGGGTACACTGACCTGTGTGCAGGCATCGGTGATGCTGAACGTCAGTTTATCCAATGTTTCCAATCCAAGTTTCGAGTGGACAGGACCGAACGGCTACAACAACACCACCGAGCTGGAGCCGACGGTGAGCGTTGCGGGCACCTATGTGCTGACAGTGACGAACACCTTGAACGGCTGCACGGCATCGGACAATGTAACGGTGACGGAGAGCAACACGCCGCCCGCAGCAGTGGCTGGCACCCCTGCCACCATTACCTGTGCAAGCCCACAGGCCACGCTCAATGGTGCGGGCTCGTCCACTGGGGCGGGCTTCACCTATCTGTGGACGACGACGAACGGCAACATCGTGAGCGGTGCGACGACGCTAACCCCGGTAGTGAGCGAAGGAGGCGCCTACACCCTGACGGTGACAAACACTTCGAACCAATGCACTTCGTCGGACAGCGTCACGGTCACATCCGACGCCAACGTGCCGCAGCCCGATGCTGGTCTCGATGTAACGCTCAACTGCGCCACCCAGTCGGCCACGCTGATGGGCGAAGTTCCTACCACCATTACAAACTACAGTATCGGGTGGTCGGGACCCGGCAGTATCACAAACGGAACGACACTGACGCCAACGGTTAGCGTGGCGGGCACCTACACGCTGACGGTGACCAACACGGACAACAATTGCATTGGCAGCGATGTGGTGACGGTGGGTGAGACCATCCTCTCCCTCAATGCCAGCACTGTGGCGGCCAGTTGTTTTGGTGCGTCGGACGGAAGCATCAGCCTGAGCGCCAGCGGCAGTACGGCGGCATTGAGCTATTCGATTGGGGGCGGCCCCTTTCAATCGGATAGCACCTTTGACGTTGCAGCGGGCGTTTATCAGGCAGTGGTGCAGGATGCCAACCAATGTAGCGCCAGCCAACAAGTGACAGTAGGGCAGCCGACGGCACTAAGTGCCCCGCTTTCACAAACGGACGCTGGCTGCACCGGCAGCGAGGGGAGCATTACGATTGGGAATACCAGCGGCGGCACGCCCCCTTACCTGTACGAATGGTCCAATGGTGCCAACGGGACGGTGATTTCGAACCTTCAAGCTGGCAGCTACACGCTGACGGTTACGGACGGGAATGGTTGTGAAGTCGAGTACACTGCTACGATACAACCGGGCCAGTTGGAAAGCCCGGTGGCGAACGACGACGAGTTTTCCTTGCAGGCCGGCACCTTATCGCTCCAAGGGGACTTGACCCAGAACGACGACCTGCCCCAGAACTGGACATTGACCGTGGTGGAACCGCCAGCCGAAGGCACATTGGAGTACGATGGCGGCAACTCGGGCGATTTCACCTGGACTTCGGCTTCGTACGTGCCGACGGTAGCGTTCAACTACGAAATATGCACCGTGGAATGCCCAGACCTGTGCGATTCGGCTACGGCCACAATTATTTTGGAACTTGAGGAAGCTTCTGACGATGGGCCAGACGGGTTCACGCCTAATGGTGACGCAACAAACCAAACGTTCGTCATTCCCGAACTGGAAGACTCCAATGCCTATCCCGACAACGAGCTGACGGTATTCAACCGCTGGGGGGACGTGGTATTTCACGCCAAACCCTACAATAATCAATGGGACGGCGGGGATTTGCCTGCTGGCACTTACTTCTATATTATCCGGTTGAATGTGGCAGAGGGCAAGCTGCGGATGAAACCGTTGGTAATTATCCGATAGAAGGCACTTAGGTTTTGACAGGATTTTCATGGTAAAAACGATTAGAGAGAAATGAAATTTCAAGAATTAGGAAATTTTAATTATCATGCAGCCTCAAAATGTGAAGCGGCGAACAAACTTTAAAAACAACCCTTCTATGGCAGCCAAAAATTTAATTCTGACAATAGCGGCCACTTGTTGGCTACAGGGCCTTTTCGCGCAACAGTTACCGCTCTTCACGCAGTACCGTGAGTTCGCCGGCATCATCAACCCGGCATACATCAATAGCGATTATTTTCTACAAGAATACAATGTCTCTTTTGGCGCTTCCTACCGTTCACAATGGATGGGGCAGCCTGGCACTCCGCGCACGATAGCGCTTCGTGGCGAATATGTGCTAGGAGACCGTCGGTCGGTTGGAGGCATCTTCGGAGGCTATATACTCCATGACCAGGTAGGGCCAACCAGCTCTACGGGCGCTTATGGGCGGATTGGAGGCATACTATCAAGCGACCCAAGGGATGGCGGATTCTGTATGGCACTTACCTTTGGTGCCGTGCAACATCGGCTCGATGCCACTGCGGTGAACCTGGTACAGCCGGGGGACAATCTGGCCTTCGACCAAACGCGTATTATCCCCGACGTAGGGGCTGGTTTTTTTTACTACCAACGAATCGGTGACAATAACATCTATGCTGGTGTTTCTTTGCCTCAGGTACTTGGACTGAACCTGACTTATAAGAACGGCGATGACGAGTACGATTTGAAAAGGGTGCGTCATTATTACGCCAATGCGGGCTATTATCTTTATGTGAATGAAGAAAGTTTCCTAGAGCCATCGGTTTGGCTAAGGTATGTAAAGGATGCACCTATCAGCCTCGATGCCAACCTGCGCTACCGCATCAATGATTCCTTCTGGATAGGTACCGGGGCCAGCACCAACAAAAGCTTTCACATGGAAACAGGCGTGATATTGGGCGACAACATCGGGCTTGACAACTCCCTGAAAATCGGCTATGGTTTCGATTACTTCTTTACTTCATTCGGACCCTTTTTTGGCAGCTCCCACGAAATAAACATTGCGTACCTGTTGGAGCGATAAGGGATGGCTTCATGTTTTTCCCACCAGCTCTTAGTGCTTTAAAAATGATTGTTGATTTCCCGAACCATAAAATCAGAGGAACTATTAATTTATAGGATTCATTTTAAGAAAAATCAGAGGAATGGACAATTCCGTAGAAAATAAACCTTTCCCCCATCCTGCTACTTCGTCCGAATGGGGTTCCACCTTCCAAATGATTTCGTGGTGGGAGGCAGAAACCGTGGCAAAGGCACGCGTCATGGTCGTGGGGGCTGGGGCACTCGGGAATGAAGTGCTGAAAAATCTAGCCCTTCTGGGGGTGGGCAACATATTGGTTGTGGATTTTGACACCATAGAATACCACAATCTCAGCCGTTCCATATTATACAGGGAATCAGACGCAACTGGGAACCGCCGGAAATGCGACGTTGCATCGGAGCGGTTGCGAGAAATCAACCCACATATCCGAACCATGTCTATCCATGGCGATATTTGGTTGGATGTGGGGCTTGGTGTTTTCCGCAGGATGGACGTAGTGATAGGGTGCCTCGATAACCGCCTTGCCCGCCTCTTCATCAACCAGCATTGCTTCCAGACTGGGAAGACGTGGATTGATGGGGCCATTGAAAATTTGGCGGGCCAGATGGATGTATATAAACCGGGGGTTTCTTGCTACGAGTGCCAATTGACAGCGCAAGAAATGCGGATGATACAGGCCCGGATGAGTTGCGCAGATGTAGCGATACGTAACTCCAATTATGGTAGAATCCCCACTACGCCCATATCGGCCTCCATCATTGGAGCTATGCAGGTACAGGAGGCGCTGAAAGTGATTCACAACAACACCAGCCAACTCTTTGCCGGGCAGCAGTTTAAGTACGAGGGCATGAACAAAATGATCATGCTGGTACCGGGCAGTGGCTTGAAAGAAAATTGCCCCAGTCACTTTACCATGCGGGAGGTGATAGAAGGAAGGGAACTGACCGCTGACATGACGGTGGAAGCGCTGCTGGATTGGTTGAAAACCCATTTCGAGGATGAGGAAGTGACCATTTGCCTTAATTTTCAGGTCATACTTGAAATAGGTACAGAACGGTCGGAAAAAATTTATGAACTGGTCATGGCAAAGCCGCATTTTTCTGAGCAGGTGGCTAGGCAGTACCAAGAAATACCTGGCGAAGAGATTTTTATAAGAAAGGGTGTTGTGGATATTGACAGCAGTTTTCCTCGCAAGGAAGTCACGCTTCGTCAGATTGGGATTCCGCCTTTACAGATTATAACCGTTCGTTCAAAAAAACGCTACCACTACGTGGAATTGACAGGGGATGAAGATTTTCTTGACTTCCAGCGGTAACATTTGCCACAAAAGTGGTAACTAATTATAGTTTATACCTTGCGATGCGCCTTTTAAAACGGCGCACCCATTCTTTTAACAGTTAAACAGGATTTAACCATCATGAATGACAAAATCAGTATCATCATCCGAGTAATGCCGAACGGCGACGAGCTGGATGTCGAATTGCCATTGCTTTCCACAGGCAGGGAAATCGTGGGAGAATTGTTGGATGCTGGGGTTGCCCCCAAGGCCGACAATAGTGGCAATCCCTATATCTATGAGTTGTTCTCTAAAGTGAGCAATGTGAAAATCGAGGAGCACAAGACCCTTTACGATATGAACATCAGTGACGGTGACATTGTGTACTTCGTACCAAAACTGGTGGCTGGAGCCATTTTTTTACAAGCCCATTAAAACATTGCTCTATGCCATCTCAAAATGAACCGCGCTACAATTTCAGCAACCCGATATTTCGGGAGCGGCCGCACCTAATCCGCTTGGCTAAAGACCACATGGAACTGGCTGCCATGAAGAGCGATGTGATAGACTGGGAAGTGATGCGAACCACCGACCTCGATATACCTGTACTATACCGTGTTCACTATCGGTTCAAAAGCATTATAGGTATCAATGAAGACTTTTCTCCCATTTATGGGAACCATCACATAGCGGAGCTGTCATTGGAAAGGCCGTACCCGCTTGAGCCTTGCAAAGTGTACATGAAATCCGACCTCTGGCATCCCAATATCAAGTGGCAGGGCATGGCCAAAGGCAGGGTATGTGCCAACGTAGATAGGATGGGGGTCACCTTCGGGCTGTCGGAACTGGTGCTGTGGGTAGGTGAGATTTTGCAGTACAAAAACTACCACGCTAAAAATGAGCCTCCATTTCCTGAGGATATCAATGTGGCGCAGTGGGTACGGGAATATGCTGAACCCAACGGTGTTTTTGACAAGGAAAGGGAATTTTATGTTGATGACACACCATTGATAGTTGACCGCAGCCGGCAAGCTAAAGAACGAGCCATACAAGACCCTGTGAGCAAAGAGACCTTGGTTGTTGAACAGCCTCCAGTGACCAAACCCAATCCTGCTGCAAACGAACAAGCTGCAGTTCAGCAAGCACAGCCATCGGTTCAAGCGCCTTCTAAAATTACTTTGGAAAATAAAATAAAAATATTGTCCATGAAAAAGCAGGAGGCCAGTCAGTATGCGGCCAATTCAAGTATTAAGATTAAGCCAAGAAGCACACCCTGAAAAACAGTTGCCTACATAAGCCTAAACTTCTGGAGATGAAATCATTCTACACCTTATTTTTTACATACCTATTCATGCTGGCGGTTGGATTGCCTTTTTCCTCCGCCCAGCAGCTGCCTGATACATTTAGGAATTCCATTGAATTCAAATATGGCGCTTCAAAAAAGGGGAAGCTAAATTATTGGGTTTATTATCAATTACCCAACAAAGCTCCTCAATTCAGAGGCCTAAAGAATATAGATATAGACATGGTGGGGGGGACAACCAGTGGTTCTCTCTTTATTGTGCTTAAGTTGAACAGCTTGGATGAAAATTACAACTTAGTCCTGCCAGCGAGATGCATTAAGGGATCCTCCCACCTCAAGTTGAAACCTTCACTTTCGCGCACCTATATTTTAAACAAAAAAAAGGAAACTTCTGTAACCTTGGAGTACTTGGTGTCAGATGAAGGTGATAGTCTTTTTAAGATTGGATATGACATACTCCCCAAAGAACAAAATGAACCTGGCGACTGCAATTTGGATATGATTGTGGACTATAAAGTGACCCACTTTAAGTCACCGGATAAAAGCACTTGCGAAAAAGCCAAAAGCGAGTTTACCCAAAACTCAGAAAATACAGACCCATTGGGTAGCTACCTAAAAACTTACCCTGGCGGCGAATGTTCAGAAGAATTCCGGGGGTATATACGCCAATCACAGCTTTTCAATCAAATAAAAACAGCCGCTGACCAAGGTAATTGCGATCGGGTCAAAGACTATTCAAAGATATATTCCGATAAATACCCAAACGGGGTGTACACTGATAAAGTTACCGTATTGCTGAACAAATGTACAACAGCGACGGCCGCCACAGCAGAAGACATTGCTTGGGAGCGAGAGAAAAACAATGGTGCTACTGGCATGAAAAAGTATTTAGGTGCTTACAAAACCAGCCCTAAGTATAAAAATGAAGCCAAAACCAAACTTATAGCTCTTTTTCATAATCGTACGGGAACTGAGGCTAAATCGGCGGCCAAAGTATTTCTGCAATATTTTGGTAACGACAACACGTATGCGAAAGAAGCCAAAAAACTGTTGGAGGTTGCCGCTCCAGTAGCACCGAAAAAAGTTAACTGCGAAAGCGACTGGGATAAGGTGAAAAACTCCACCTGTGCAAAAATACTGCGAGAGTTCGTGGCTGCCAACCCCGATTGTGATAGGGTACTGGAGGCCAACGTGAAAATAGAGGAGCTTTCGCGTTCTAATTTCAAGGTAGAAAAAACGGGTAACAAAGTTCGTTTGGCGGCTCCAGCTGGGCAAAAGCTTCAGTGGAAGGATTTGTCGCTGGATAAACGGCTGAGCGTAAGCCTGCAGGAAAATGGCCAAGTGCTGGAGGCAAGTTTTGAAGGGGAGGGTAAATACGTTTTGTACGTGAAGGAAGCCGAGTGCGGTAAGGATACTACGGTGGAACTTAGCTCGGAATTTTATGCAAAAATGGAAGTGCTGAAAGGAGGCAGTCAATATGTGGTCAACATCATTGGTGGCCAGCCCCCATACAGCGCCGCCCTGATATCCGCTATAGACAACAAGGTGTTGCCACTGCCGGACGAATTCATCATGAATGATAAAATAGCGTTCACCCAAAAAGACCTGAAAAGAAAATATGCAGAGGGGCTTTATTCTATAGAGGTCAAAGACAGCAAGGCCAGTGTGTACAGGCTTAAAGAGGGTGTCAAGAGCCAAGCTTCCAATGTTGACATTGTCTTGATATTAGTGGTGCTTTCAGGGATTCTGGCCTTGGTGTTGACCATCTATTTAATCTTCTCATTGCTTAAAAACCGGAAAAGAAAAGAAACCATCTATGACGTACAATATTGACAAGGTGGTGAAAAGTATGTTCCGAAAGATGGCTACAATGCTAGGCTGCATTGCTTGGTGCCTTCTATTGTGGCCGGCACAGCTCCAGGCTCAAGAGCGCCTCTCTTTTAATTTCGAATATGGAGGTAAATCTTATTCTGGGCAGGTAGAGGTGGATTTGCTCTACCAAAATGCCTCAAAAATTAAATCCAAGACAATTATTTCAAAAGATGACGGGTCGTGTGTTTTAGCTTTCAACAGCTTAGACATGGACGAAGATTTGCTCAACAATTACCAACCAAAGTTGGTAGTAAAGCAGACGCACTTGGAGGCAACGGGAAGTTTAGAGATTGAGCCAAACACGAGGTTCATGAAATTGGCCCCAGGCCGTACTATCCGTTTCCCCGTGCTCGTCAACGGAGATGGGGGTGGCGAGATAAAAATCAAGCAGTTGGCACTGGAATTCACCAATGGCAATGCCCATGAAGAGATAACCGCAACACTAGAAAATAGGTTTTCTATTTCCGTGAACGTCGTAGGCCAAAGCCAAACAGAGCCCCAGAAAGTTGAAGAATCAACTACCGTGGCTCCCACCGCCCCAAACCCAACCCCCTCTAGTGCGGATATACTTTGGGAGCAAGAACGAATGCGTGGAGTTGCTGGCATGAAGAGATTTCTCGCAGCTTATAAGAACAACGCCACATACAAGAATAAGGCAAAGTTAGCGCTTGTGAATCTGTTCAGAAGAAACAACAAGGATGCAGTGCCTGCGGCCGAGTTGTTTTTGCAGTATTTCCAAAATGATGCACTTGCCGCAGAAGCCAGGGACGTGATAGAAAGCCAGGAAAAGATGAAGGAGGCGATTCCCGAGTCTGAGGATTTGCTGGAAAAGGCATTTCGGGAAATCATGGCAAACCCAAGCGGGCGAGAAGGGAGGCTGAAGGAATTTATCGAGTCTCACCCTGATTCCAAATGGGCGCAAGCGGCCAAAAAGCACGTTCCAATCAAGTTTACTCCCCAAAATCAATCGGACGATGGGCTTAGGTATGAAGTTGTGATGGATTATGCCCTCCGGCCACAAATAGTGGAAATATCCGATTCGGCCCTGGTTGAGGTAGAAATAGTGGATGGCGTACCTCCTACGCTATACATTAAGTTACTTGAAGAAGGAAACTATTATATCAAACTTCTTGATGATGAAAAAGATCCAGCATATTCCGATTTTGAATTGGAACTCGGCAACGTACTGACACTGGTGCAGCTTTTTCCCGTTTTGGCAAACAGTGACACCTTGTACGCCCTACGTTTGTTAAAAGGCAATCCCCCGTTCCGTATAGATTTTTTCCGCGACAATCAATATGTAGATCATTTCAGCATAAGCAACACTGACACATTACTTGTTTTTCACCTTGCCGAAATGAAGGAATGGTTAGGTCCTGGCCAGTTTAAGGTGGAGATAGTGGAAGAACGCAGAGGCCTGACCTACTCAGGGGGTACTTTCAAAATACCCAGTCGCAAAATACCTTGGTTGCTTATTCTAGCCAGCTTAGCACTGCTAACCATCACTATTTCAGTTAATTTCATTAGGAAAAAACTAAGGCTAAGGAACTATGAAAAAAAACTAAAAACCCTCCAATCCCAGTCCAATCCGCCATCCCTTACTACAGGGGCGCTCACCACACCCCAATTAATGCACCCCTTGGAAATACCAGAAACGGCCACAACTGCCACTGAACCTTTAAATGCTGATGCTATGCCGCAGGCCAGCAACTTAGTCATAAAAAGCCACAAGAAAATGTCCGTTCAGGGCAATAAGAGCATCCCCACAGAGGCCGATTTTGCACTGCTTTTAAATACGGGGCATTATTTCCAATTCAGTTTGAATCGCCTTTGGCAAGACACAGTCCTAAGCGATTTATATTTCAGTAAAAACAGCATCCTAAATCTTGACGCCTTTCTCCGCACTCAATACGTTCATGAATTGAGTGAAAAAGAAGGAAGCATCCCTGAAATTGGCGGCTTTCTACTAGGGAAACATTATCGTTCCGAGGAGGAAGACAGATACCGGGTATTGGTAGAAGAATTTGTGCCAGTAATGCCGCACAGCAACAATGTTTACAAATTGGAATTCAGCACTTCGGGCATTGTGCAGGAGTTGGGCATGGCACAAGAAAAATTCCCCGACCTGACTTTGGTTGCTTGGTTCCATACGCATCCTGGGCATGGCCTTTTCTTATCCAGCCCCGACCTTACAATTCATGAAGGTTTTTTCAAAGAAGAATACCAGTTTGCCATGGAAATAGACAGTTTGAAAGAAAACCTTGACACGGGTTTTTTTACTCGCCAGAAAAATGGCAGCATGAACAATGCTGCCAATCTGGATGCACAAGCAGCATGGTTTAGCTGGAGAACAGTAGAACAAGCAGCTCGGGCAATGGCATAATCACCACCTTCTTTAAAAAAACCGGACAAATTGAAGAACTAATGAAGCAACACTTTTCCCTTACAGTAAAATTTTTCTTAGCAGCCATTGCCAGTTGCTATTTGGCTCAGCTCACAGCCCAACAGGGGGTGGAGTTGAAAATAGCGGAGCACCAGTTCAACGATACTGCAAATGCCATTGAGTTGTACATAAAGGCCTTAGATGCAGGCAATAGCTCCAAGTTGGAAAAAAATGAAATTTTCTTTTTTGAAACATTCGAGAATGAAGAAGAAGTGCCACTGGAAATTCGGAAAATTTCAGTGGAAGAAAAAGAGGCTGAATCAAGTATAGAGAAGCAGGACCAATTCACCGTACTTTTTCTTACTGCCCTCAACAGGCAGAATGGGGCAAATTTTGACGAGCAGCGCGAGCAACTGATTTCATCATTTTTGAAAATAAGCCTTCCGGCGAGCACAGAATATTACCTCGCTGCCTATGGCGATCAGGTGCATTTGCCTCCCAAAAAAATTTCGCCACGCAATAATTGGCAAGGTACGATGTCTGAATTCGCTAAGGTTGCAACTAATTCTGACTTGTATGCAGCATTGATAGATGGTGTGCGGTTCTTGAAACCAAAAACAGGGAGACGCATCCTTGTGCTATTGACCGATGGCATTAATGCTCCAGACATGGTAGCTTATAGCCAGCGGATGGAACTGGCCTATGACAGTACAGATGTAAAATTGATGCTAAGCCAGTTGGACGACAACCTACTTGTGTTCCCGTTGGGGTTTCAACAACCAAGCACAGATGAAGAAAGGCTAAAATCCATATCGGACGCTACCCCCAGCAAACTGGATACCTTCAGCGTGGGCAACGAAGTGCCGGGAAGCCTTGCCAATCTGCTTTACACCAAGCGCAATATCATTTACAACAACCTTGTCCAACTGGATCCCAACCCTTCCCACAAAATATATAGAGGCGAGAAACGGAAAATAAAAGTGTTATGGAATGGACAGGAATTGGTTTATGATATGTCCTCTATAGGTTCCGACGAATCACCAATGATGGACCTACTCGACAAGGACTACGCTTCATGGCAAGCATGGCTTTTAAGGTTTTTGATTGGCCTGGCCCTTGTCGGTGCAGCTTTGGCCATGATGGTCTGGCTGGTGCCGTGGTCGCGGGAACTTTCCTTTCGCAAACGCTACATAGTACCCTATAAGTCGAAAGAAGGCATCAGGAAAAGGGATCCATTGTCAGGGGAGGTTTTTCAAGAGGGTGAGTTGGTGGTGGTAAAATGCCCCCATGTCACCTCCTCGCTAAATACTTGGGAATATGTAGGCAAAAAATGCCCCCAATACCCGCGATGCCTGAACTTCGACCCCCCGTGTGCGGGACATGGTGCTCCCCAATCCCTTGATCGCTTTAACTCTATGACGGGAATCTTCCGTCGCCTCAACTGGCTCTGGTACGGCATGTTAGGTGGGCTGATTGCATGGAGCATATTGGGGTTTTTCAGGCTCGTGGCTTTCGATTGGTATTTTTCCTTGATACAAGGATGGTTTCGTCAGGGGTCTCAGATAGAAGAGCAGTTACTAGACCGTTTCATAAGCAACCTAGCCAATGACCTTATTTTGGGTGCAGCACTTGGCACTGGCATTTGCTTGGCGCTCTCATTCATTGAAGAAAAAAGCCAGCCGCGGCGTTTTTCTTGGTGGAGGTTGCTTTTGCGCACAGTTAGTGGCATCATCGTCAGCTTGCTGGTTTTTTTAGTTGGATTCTACTTACAATACGCCAACGTCTTGCCCAACCATTTGGTTGCAGGACTTGTCACTTGGGCACTTTTCGGAACCGCCATGGGCACCGTAATGTCAGTTGGGTCTAGTATCTCGTTGTGGCGCGGCATCTTAGGCGGTGTCATTGCCTCATTGTTGGCTTGGGCAGTTTATCTTTTGTTGCTCGAACGCGTGTTTGTCAATGATTATCCGTTGGCAAAGCTCATCAGTTTGCTGGCGCTCGGTGGAATTTTTGGAATCACATTAGTTACCATCGTCAGCGCCTTGGAAGACTTTGAACTCGAATATATATCACCAGAAGCCTTCCGCCAGACCAATCCCATCAGCAAATGGCTCAAAAAAAATATTGATGTATTCATCGGTACCGAAGAGGGTAGCTACGTGTATGTGAAATGGTCGGACGAAAAAGTACAGCCACGCCATGCTCGGCTTCATTTCAAAAAAGGCGTGGTGTACATAGAGCCGCGGGCAGAAACGCTGTTAAACGGGAACGTGTTGCCGCTAAACCGCAGCACACCCATACAGGATGGCGATTTGATACAACTGGGTAAGGAAAGCATAAGCCGTATGCGATTCCGTGAACGGCGGAAGACTACCCTCCCGCCCAGGCAGGATTCCAAAGGGGGGGCTGTGTTCAATATGCCTACAGACCCCGAAGTTGGTGGGCCAAAATTCAAGATTAACCGGTAAAAGGGATTGTAGCCAAAAGACTCATTGTTTCAAATAAGTGATCTTTCGGCTATTGTTTGTCTTTGAAACGAATTACCTATGAAAAAATTCACCTTTTCAATCCGGGCATTATGGCCAAAAGCGTGGGTAGTTTTGTGCTTGGGTTTCTTTAGTATGCCCAGCACTACCACTGCATCTACTTCGTCACCATGCTTTGGCATGGCGATAGTTAACACACAGGGGGTCTCTTGCCATGAAGCTGCGAATGGTGCCTGTGTATTGCAGATTACGCAACCAGAGATAGGAGCATGTAGTTGCACCAATATATCCGTATTGACTTTGGAATTACTGACACCCAACAATACCGTGGCCGCCACCAAAACCGTGGAGCCGACGTCACCACCAATCACTTTCCCTATCACGGTAGATTTCACCTTGCTTCAAGGTGGGACATATCATTTACGGCTAACGGTGGGCACCAACGGCTGCATAGAAATACTGCCTGCTGATATCATTATCGAAGAACCTGATGCAATCCAAATCTCGATGACTCCTACCAGCACCCCGTGCGAAGGAGGCAGCAATGGCACCATGCAGGTCAATGCCACGGGCGAACACCCCCCTTTTGACTTTCATCTTTCAACAGGTGAAACCGAAGCAGATGTCAACGCCTACACCTTTACTGGTTTGGCAGCCGGGGCCTATAGCGTCACCGTCACCGATGCCACCGGATGTACAGCCACCTCGTCAAAAACGGTAGGATTCCAGTTCCCGGAAATACAGGCCACCCTTGCGCTCGAGCAGATAACCTGCCCCGGTGGAAGCGATGGGATGGTGACCTTCAGTAACCTTAGCGGCGGTGGCAATTCCGCCGATTATGCTTTTCTTGGAGCAATGAATAACCTCACTGCCGGGAACCATACCGTAATAGTTACCAATACCGCTACAGGGTGCCAACGCAGTTTCAGCTTTGCCATCACACAGCCGCCGCCAATTATCCTGCAAACCTCTGTTCAAGATGTTTCGTGCCCCGGCCAAAGTGATGGTTCTGTTAGTGCCACAGTTTCTGGTGGCAACGGAGATTTTGTTTTCCTCTGGAATACCGGAGATAAGACACCAACTGTCACAGGGCTTCCTGCCGGAATGTACAGCATAGTCGTGTCAGATAGTGAAGGCTGCACTGCCCAGCATGGCAACCTGCTTATCTCACAACCTGACACCTTCGATTTTACCTTTCAAACCAATAGCCCAGTCCCGTCTGGAAGCCTGGCAGTGGTGTCCCTCATCACGTCGTCATCATCCATAGACGAATTTGAATGGGAGTTGGTCGCCCAATTCAACATTGAAGGCAATCAGGTGGGCGAGCAAGGCACGTCCCAGCAGACGATAGAAGCGACCTTCCAACTAGCTTCGAACCAAACCAGCGGGACCGTAACCTATGAGGTGACGCCAGTGTACAGTGCCTCCTGCAAAGGCATACCCAAGCAGGTCACAGTGTTGATACAACCTGATGTTGAGGTTTTTATCCCAGAAGTTTTCACTCCGAACAACGATGGAACGAATGATTCTTGGCAGGTAATCCTACCATTGGATGCCAGCGAAGGCAAGGTCAGCGTTTACAACCGGTCGGGCGGCAAGGTATATGAAGGGGCTTCAGGTCTGAATTGGGATGCCACCAATTGCCCCGATGGCGTCTATTTTTACACGGTTCATTACCAACGGAACGGAAAGGATGTGTCAATGAAGGGTGCGGTTACGGTGCTTAGAAGCACTCATTGACCCATTTACTATAGGTGTCGTCATTTTACCGTTTTAATTTTCTTTTCAACCATCCATGTCATGAAAAAAAGGCTAACCCTTATCCCTGCTTCAATATTTTTCCTATTGATTGGTTCGTCCATTATGGCTCAGCAAGTCCCTTATCTTTATACATATTCCTTGCAGCCGGGTCAGTTCAACCCAGCAGCCCAGGGTATAGGAGGGGGAGGTATCGGAATAGTCTATCGCCAGCAGTTCATGGATTTGCCATCAGCAGAACGGCCTCAGACCTTGGCGTTTAACGCCGACCTTTCTTCACTGCTCAAATCGGAACGCATTGGCCTTGGGATTTTACTGTTGGGCGACGATGCGCATACCCTTCGGCGCACCCAAGCCAGGCTTTTTCGCTTATCATTTGATGCCCACCCAAAATAGGTTCCAGATGTCGCTCGGCGTCATGGCTGGGTTCCTTGGCCACCGCTTTGACTTCAACGACAAACGCGTGAACGATCTTGACGATTTAGCACTTTTTAACGGGGTCTATTCCAAGCGCCAATTTGAGGGAGGCTTTGGCCTTGTTGCCAAATATCTTCACAACGAGCGCACTGCCATGTTTTTTCACTTGGTTCTGCCACAAATTTTTTCAAAGACTTTGGCCATCCAGCGAGCAGGGGCCACGGACGCCGCCAGCTATGGGCTGCTCCCGCATGTTACTGCTTTGGCAGGATTCCGTAAGGAGTGGTCCGGTATTGCCATCGAGCCTTCCGCAGTATGGCGGGAATCGGTAAAAAAGAAACAGAAAGCAGGTACCCTCGACCTGAACCTAATGCTGCACCTGCTTGAAAAAGATAGGTTGTCCCTTGGCGGTGGGTGGCGGACAGACGAGGGAGGACCGCATTTCATATTGGGAGTAAAGCCCATGGAAAACTTGCGGATTACGGGCGTATTGTCCACCCACAGCGCTCTTGGATACTCCGGTGAAGTGGGAATACACTACCTGCCTTCGCAAAAAAACTGCGGGAACAGCGTTACCACCGAAGAGGCCGGCATTGACGAGGCATACGCCTCGGTATCCGAAGCGCAAAGTGCAGCTTTTAACATCGCTACAAATACTTGGGACAAGCTGGCAATTGCCAACTCGCACAGCAAGCAGGCGCAGGCCACCTCCGATATGGAAGAAAAGGATGAGCGATTGGAAAAAGCCGGACAATACATTGCGCTGGCTGAGGAAGCTTTAAAAAAAATAAAAACACAAGCCACCGAGAGTGTTACGGCCCTGAGCAATGCAGAAAAACACATAGGTCAGGCAAAGGCTTTGAACAAAAAACCATGCAATGCTGACAAACTGCCGCAAATACGAACCCTGAACAATGAAACCATAAAAATAGAATATACCCTTTCTTCTCAAATCGCCGAGGCAAAAGCCACCATGGAAAGCGTGCGCCTCTCGCTGGATGTTACACACTGGATAAAAAACGGTGAAGCGAAAAAACTGGAAAAATACTACTCGGGGGAACTTAAAAGGCAGGCAGATTTGCCTGATGAAGTTCGACTAGCCAGCGTGACAGATATGGGAACCAAAATGAAGTTTGCCTATGAATTTCCTGACCAAGCAGAAGAGTATTCGCTTGATCGTGCTACGATGCAAAAGCCTAAGACTTTTGCCATCTATTTTGCATCGGTCATTGCCAACCTGGCCAAAAAAGGTGTGCAGGTGGAGGCTATCGAGATAGAAGGGGCTATCCAGTACAGCGAACAGGGTGCGAAATTTGGGATTGGGAAAATGTATGAAGGGGAATATGGAAGCAAAGTAAAAATAGAACACCGATTCAATAAAAGCACCTCAAAAGCTATCAATTGCGAAAACGGAAAGTCCATCACTTTCTTAGAACTGGTGGCCCTGAAAGCATTTGGACTGAGGAATTACTTATCGGGGAATACAAAAGTGGCGGCTGAAAAAATCTCAATAGAAATCACAGCGCCCAACCCCGACATTGACTACTCCTTGCTAACCAGGGTGGTTTTGGTCGTGAAAAAATAACATGGCCAAGTATTCACTGTTTAATGCTTTGTACCTGTTCGGCAATGATGGTTAAAGAAGCACTCAGTTCTTCCTTGGCAGATTTGTTTTTACCGATGATGCCATTACCGATTTTGGGGAGGATTTCTTTTCGGATTGTGTTCGTTTCTGCCATTATTTTTTCCACCTGGGCATTATAGTTTTTTCCGCCGCCATTGTCCTTTCCTGCTGATGCAGCCATTGCTGCCCGCAGCTTGTTGAGTTCTTTCTCGCAGTCTTTCTGATTGGATTCCAAATCTTTGGTTTTTGCATCGGTAGCAGCAGCATCTTTTGCTTTTTCCAAGTCTTTTTTCTCTTGTTCCAGTACTTTTTGCAGGTCTTTTAATTCATCGGTAGCACCCTCCATCGCCTTTTTTTTCATGTCCCCAATTTGCTTGGTGAGCTTTAAATTATACAAGTGTGCATATTTATCCAGATAATTCATTCCTGATTTCATGGCTATGTCGAGCGTGTCGGAATTAGAGTATTCGTTCTCCAGCACCCTAAATGCTTTGTTCAAGTCTCCATTAATATCTATCAAAGCCATTTCCAAATTGTTGAAACTATTCAAATCATCACCTGCAATACTTCCCAATTTTGTAGTCACCTCATCATACTTGACCTCGTAAGCTGCAATCAAGGAATCGGTTTGATGGAAAAATCGCTGTATATCGCCCATTTTTTCTCCTTCAGCAAGAAAGCCTCCTGCTGGGCTTGTGAAAGTTTTTCAGTGCAGTTTTTCACATCGGACTGAAATGCTTTGCCAGCAAAAAGCCCGCTAACGAACAAAAGTAAAGCTATGGGGGCGCATATTGCTACAAAGCGCCAAATATGGCGGGGACGGTCTTCCTGTTGTTGAATTGTCATAATTTGCAAAAGGGTTTTTGAAACAAAGGTATTTTGATTAAAACAAGTTGGCGGATGCTGTTAGTCTGGCCATTTGTTGTCGTGGGTGGCGTTGTCGTTCATTTTCAGGACCCGGGCCGAAAAGACCAGGCTTTCCGTCATCGGCATCTCAGTGGCAGCATCAAGCCGTTCATTGTAAAACACAGGATAGACGCCTTCATAAATCAGTTCCTTCATGATGGGCCCACCGTTGTTCACTCCTTTTCCCTTGACGGGTTCCTCTAAGCAAGCTGGCACGTAGCCATTCACTTGGCGACCACCTTCGCTCTTGCCCAAAAAAGTCCAGTCAACATTGTTAGTTACTGTTCCCATGAAAACAAATCATTTTGGTGAGCTAAAGATGAAACATCTTTCGGATTTTTCAGCAAAGAAATTTGCATTCACCGCAAATTACCTGTTTTGGTTACTCTCTGCCTGAACAGAGAAAATCGTTACCGTCATTGTAGCAAGCCTGTTCAAACTTATGGCGCCAGCAGCGGCATTGGGCTGGGGCCGGTAGAAAATGAATTGCCCGCTCACCGTGATGCTGGCCTCCACGCTCGTAGCGCCCTCACTCGCCTTGACCATGTGCCTGTTAGAGAAATACAACAGGTTCTTGTGTACTTTTTTACTTATTTTCGAAGGCAGTTTGTTTGCAATGGCAAGTTTCACCAGCTCCATTAAATCCGTGGGGAACTCTGCCGTGTTTTGTTCCCATACCATGATTTCCCCATTTGCGCCCACACTCTCTACAATAGCCGTGTGGTGTGGCGCTCCCAGTGTTACGAAACCAGTGTAAGCCGAACCATCTGGCTTTGTCAGTTTGAATTTTATTTCGACTTCATAATTTTTAAACTGGATAATGTCGCCTGCTCGTGCACTTCCTAATGTAATCGGCGTCCCCCAGACGTAATCGGCAGTAGCTGTTACCTTACCATACTCGTCCGAGGCCTTGGCACCCAGCAGACTTCAAGGCTTGCTGCGCCAAGTCCCAGCACTCCCCTCTTTTCACTTTTTTGCCGTTGTTGGAGCTGGCGTAGAATATCACTTGTTGGTTGACGTCTGGCATAATGGCGGTTGAAACGTTATTTCCGACTATGATGACTAAACCCGCACCTTTGTCCTATCAAGGTTGCGGAACGAATAGCGTTGCTGTTTTCCGCACCAAAGGTAAAAACTTGGTGCCGATATCGTCAGCAAGCATAAGTGATAAACCCTGTTGTCTTGGCGGATTCAATTTCCACGTGAACACAATTGTTCGCTTTTTCAATCAAAATAGGCGTACGTGACCCCTTTGCCAAGGTGACCGCACCGTCGCTCACTGCCCGCCTAACACCCGCAGCGATAGCCTCGAGGCTAGCCCCCGAAAAATCGTAAGCTATGGCACGCTGGTGCGCACTCCTGCCGGGTGCAGCAATCTTCTTCCCTTTGCTCCGAACAAAATCTAATGCTTTCTGCCAAGATTTTTCATCTGAAACTGTTGGCGCTTTCTCAAATTTAAAACCAAGTCCCCTGGCCATATCAACCAAGATTTTCAGTTGCTCTTCCGCTGGCCGATAGACAGATGTAAGGCGGGTACCCGCAGGAAGATAGGGCATGAGCGCCCGCCAGACATACAGATTTAATACGTTTTTCAGTTGCATGGTAGTGAGTTTTTCGATGAATTTGAAGTATTTTTTGGCGTTAATCCAAATTGTAAATGTTGTAAGCAAACGCTAATCTATGACTTGGTTGAATAGTTTTCAAAACAAATTGAATTTTCCATTGGGTCCCTTGATAAATACCACCAACCTGCACTGTACGGCGTTCGTCACCCGCCACTGTGGGACGCCGCTGCCGGGCGGGTAGGTTTCGTTTTCTGAGTGTGGGGTCACCGGCATGACCTTCACAAGACTGTCCGGGCCGGAGAGCTGCCAGCCGCTCATGGCGATGCTTTTGAGCTTGTTCAGTTCTATGTCCTTGCTGCCCGGCCATAGCTTATTGGCCTTGCTGCGGTCGTACTGCCCGCCCGTATTGAGCTTGTCGCCCGAAACCTGGGAATAGCCGTACAGCTCAAAGTCATTGGCAGTAGGCAATTGCTCCGCCCGGTAAACATAGGCACCCTGTGCCAGCCTGCCCGACCGATAGCCGAGCCGCCGCTCCAGTTCGGGCAGTGTTTGCCCCACGATGAATTTTTGTTGGGTGAAAAAGCCGCTGAGGCGCTGGTATGGGAAAGCCATAGTGTTGAGTTTAAAATTTGAAATTTTCTAATTTTGATAAGCTACAATGATGATTGATATTGATTCTTCATTTTTGATTACTGGCTTTTTTTAACATATATATCACTGAATCCATTCACCTGATTTTATTTCAAGGTTTTTAGCATGTCAACCGCACGTTTATAGTTGTTTTCTGCTGCTTTTTTCAGCCAATAAATTCCTTTTTCTCTATCTGGCAATATTCCGTTGCCTTTAAGGTATTTTAACCCTAAATCGTATTGCCCATGAGAGTCTCCTTTGATAGCTCTGTCAAAAAAATACTCTATTCGCCCTTGATTTATATCTAGCTGCCAAAAATCTTTTTTGTTAGATTGAAATAATCTTAATTTATTTTTATCAATCCAAATTAGGTCTCCTAAAGCATCTTCTAACGCCCCTATACCTGGTGGAAGTTTCGAAACCAAAAATTTACCAACTTCATTTTTATCACTATTTTCAATTATAAAATAAACTCTAATTTCTTGGTCAAATTCCCAAAACACTTTTGCCATTAAAGATTTATCTGAATTCCACTTTGATTTTTTCCAAAATTGTTCAAATTTTATATTTTTATCTAAAACTGTTTTATAAACAGTTTTAATTGACTCCGTATTCCAATTCAATTTTGATGATAGAAATATCAACGCCCCTTGGATTTTGTCCAATATCATCTTCTTTCTGTCAAAAACACCTAACTTTAAATACCCATTCAAGTCTAAAAATCTGTAAACAGTGATTACGTTTAATTTTTCTTCAAATGCGTAATCCTTGAGATTATCTTGTGTAAATGACACTATTACCTTTTCAATGCCTTGAGTGTCCATTTTTTCTAGTAAGAATTCATACATAGAGAAAATTGAATTGATTCCATCTTCTTTAAAGATAGCAACCATCTCTTTTTCAATTTCCATAGTTATGGCTTTAAGATATCGTCCCATTTTTTACATTTTTGCTTTTGGAAGAACATTACCTGGTGGTTCTACAGGAGCGCTTGCACTTCCAGAATTTTGTTTGCTCACTGAATATGAGTTCACTTTTCCCTGCTCAATCTTAAGTGCTTTTTCTCTTGTAACGTTAGTAGCTATTATTTTAGATTCATAGTCTGGCCCTAATTTACGAACCTGAGATTCTGCCCTATAAGATTTACCATCCTTTCTCACTTTGCCTCCACTAATACCATATTTGTGAACTTGCCCCGTTTTCTTGTTGTAAATGACATAAACATGATTAGGCTTCGCACTTGCTTTGCAATTCCCATGCAATCCAAGCTCATCAACCCAAATATTAGGGTCTTTGACGAAATCATAAATACCATATCCCCCGATTAAACGTATCGGATCCTGACTCACATAAAACCCACCCTCCGCATCATAATACCTAAACCGATTGTAATACAATCCCGTCTCCACATCCTCGTACTGCCCCGGATACCGGAACGGGCAAGCCTCCCGCCAGCCGTCCAAGTTGCGCACTTCCCCGTAAATGGACAAATCCATGTCCCAAACCTTTTGCCCGTCATTGTTGAACATGGCAGCAGGCGTACCGAGGTGGTCGGTCACGATGGAAAATTGCTGCCCGTCCCGCAACTTGGCGAGCGGGGCGAAGCTCTCCGGTTCGAAAAGCCAGGTGGTGACGATTTCGGATTTCGGATTTCGGATTTCGGATAGAGGGCTGCCTCCGAAATCCGCAGGTGGTGCATTAGCTGGTGCGGTGACCAAGGCTGTATCCCTTCGGCGGATTTTGATAAGGCCATCCGGTTCGTCGTTTTCTTTGGATTGCCCACCGCCCGCCGTCCACTGCTGGTTGATTTCCACCCATTCGTGGAGCGGTACGTTGCCGTCCCAGACCCAACAAGTGGTTTTGTCCCGGTAGCTTTTGGAAATACGGCGGCCCAGGGCATCGTAGGTAAAGAGCACTTCGTCGCCGTCGGGCCGAACGACCCGGCGGAGCATCCCGGCGGCATTCCATTCATAGCGCCACACAGCGCCATTTCGCTCGGTTTTTTTGATGAGGTTGCCTTCAGGGTCGTATTCATATCGGGTGCCGTCAGCCTCCAAGAGTTGGCCGGCTGGGCCATATTTGCGGTCTTTCTGGTCTTTGGTGCGGAAGAGGTTGCCCACGGCATCGACCCTGAATTCAAAAGCGCCATCGGGGTATTGCGCAGCTGCAAGGTTACCGAGTGCATCGTGCTCAAAAATCCAAGTCCCTTTCTGCGGATCGGTGATTTGCTTGAGGCGGTCGTTCACCTCCCAAGTATATTGACGGTTGCGGCTCATTTTTCCACCTGCGGCAAAGGTTTTTTGCTCAACAGGGCGGCCCAGCCTGTCTCTTTTCCACTCGCTGCGTACGCCGCCGGGCAGGGAGCGCTCCAACTCCAGACCGAGGTTGTCCCGCTTGAAGGAAGCTTCCCAATCGCTTCCACCGCTGGCAGCAGTGACCTTCTCCACATCTCCCATATTGTTGCGTCCAAACGTCATATCAGCGCCAAGGGAGGAGTTCAGCTTGACCCTCATACCGAGCACATCGTATTTCGATTCCACAACGAAACCGCCCTGCATCTCCTTCGTCACCCTGCCAAGCTTGTCCCGCTCGAATTTAACGGCAATATGGTTGTTGATTGCCTCAGTCAACTCGCCATCGGGGCGATAGCTATATTTTTCAAAGGAATTGTCAGAATGAGATACCCCAATGACCGACCCCATCGGGTCATACTCGTATTGGGTAACAATACCGCCCGCCCGCCGCACTTTGATAACACGACTGGCCTCGTCCCTTGAATAGCGCCGGGTAACGCCATCAAAACCAGATTCTGTAACCACTTCACCATTTGCATCCAACTCAAACCTGTAAGCATAGCCGTGCTCGTTGATGATGCCGAGCAGGTTCTCCTCTGTGTCGTATTTGAATTCGACCCTCGTGCCCGCTTCGGTGCGCGCCTTCAGGCGGTTCATGCCCGCATACTCGAAGCGCACGTCATGTTGGTTGTCCTTTGCCCTAAGCACATTGCCCTCGCCGTCGTATTCCAGTTCACGCACATTTCCATCCGGCTCATTGATAAGGCGCACAAAGCCGTTGAAATTAAACTTTCGTTTTTGTTCGTTGCCTTTTGGGTCAATGGCAGAAGTACACCGCCCCATATCATCGTATTCCCACTGGCTGCTAGCGCCGTCGGGCGTGGTCATTTTAATGAGATTGAAATGCCTGTCGTATTGAAGGGTGGTTAGGCCGCCCGCTGGGTCTTGCATTTGTTGGAGTAGGCCATTTTCGTAACGGTAGAGGGTCTTTTGGCCATTCGGGTCCGTGCGTTCTATCAACTGTCGGAAAGAATTGTACTTCCATGCCCATTTCCCTCCATTTTGGTCGGTAGCAGCTATAAGCAGGCCGTCATCGTACTGCATAGCGATAGAGGAACCATCTGGGTAAATAATCCCGGTTTGGTTACCAAATTCGTCGTATTCGTAGGCGGTGATTTGCCCCAATTCGTCTATTTCAGATTGCAGTTGATTGGCAGTCGTGAAGCGCTGGTATGATGCGTGCCCCATGTGGTCCACGGTTTTCCATACCAAGCCTTGGTCGTTCCAGTAATAAGTGGTTTTGTGTCCCAAGGAGTTTTCAACAATGGTGAATTTTTCTTCCCGGTGGTAGTCGAGTTTGTGGTCATAAATACCGCCATCACCCCAAGTGCGCATACACCATGCGTGTTCGTCATTGCCATCGTATTCGAAGTAAAAGCTGAGGCCATTGCGGTTGGTCTCTTTGATAAGCAAATGCCCTTTGTACTCGTAGTGAAAGGGTTGTTTTAGGGCGTCCATCACTTCTACTAGATTGTCTGCTGCATCGTAACGATAGCTGACAATGCTGAACCATTCGCTTTTTTTCTCTGGGTGAGGGGCTTCCACTTCCGTGATAGCGCCCCTTTTATTGGTTTTTATCTTAAAAATTCGCCCAGCGCTGTCTGTGATTTGGTGAATGTGCCCTTCGAGGTCATAGGCGAAAGAAATTGTGTGCCCAGTGCTGTTTTCGACACATTTTAAGGCATGCATGGTAGCTTCTCCTTGGCTGGTCCTTTTCTCAAAACGGTACAGCAACCCGTCCCTATCTTTTAAGACATAACCGCTTTCTTCGTGCGACATCCATAGGTTCTCAAAAGGGTTGAACTCTTTTTCCCCCAATGCCACAGGTGGGAATATCGCATTCCTGCCGTCTTCCAATCGAGCCAACAACACGCCGGATTCATTGTCTTCGGCAAGGGCAAGGTCGTATTTCCAATGCCAGCCATACCCAAAGGTTCCATTGTTGTTGGAGGAGGAATACCAGGTACGCTCCCATTCCAGCGGTATGGGGCCAGCTATTTCAAAATCAACACTGTCTGTAAAAACCACACCCGTTGCGATGACAACTGGGTGGCCGGTGACGGCACATATTTGTTTATGAATTAAATTGCGCAAGGGGCCTGGCAAGAATTTGGTCAATTTCCCGACCACGTTATGAATAGCCTGCGAAACGGCCTTCATCAGCTTGCTATTTTTCAAAAAAGCCAAGGCTCCTGCAAAAGCGGCATCAAATAACTTGTTCAGCAATTGGTTCATGGAGGGCACGGGAGGGCCCCCTACAAAAACCATAGGCCCCATCGGGATTGGCAGTACTACTGATAATGGCAGGAACATGCCGCCTTGGGAAGCCCCTTTTTTCCGCTTGGGAACAGGCATACCGATACATTGGCAACTCAGGACAGGCGTGGGGGCGAACGTAAACGGCTCTCCATCCACCAGCACCGTCATGCTCCCCATGAAGGCTTCACAGGCATTGGAGGGCATCCCTTTCGTGAAATTGGGGCCGCCTATTGGGATGTGCTTGGGTTTATTGGAGCCTTTTGTGCCTGTTCGTGTTCGGGGAAGGCCATTTACCTTGACAGTTGCTGGGCCGCTGGGTGGCTTGATGCCCATTTTTGCCTTGCCCATGTTCTTCAGTTTGTTCAGCTGCTCAGTCAACTGTGCCGCGGGCAATTTGGACATTGCACCCTGAGCAGCTGCAGCCACATCCATGGCTCCTTGCAGATTAACACCCATTGCCGAAGCTGCGGACATGGCCATTGCCGCAAAATTGTAGTCCCCCGAATCAAAAATGGTCCCGATGAATGGATGCGGGATTGGGGTTGGGACTGGCCCTGCGGGTGTAGGGATGTTCACGATGTGGATGTCCACACCGGTCACTATATCAAGATGTTTGGAAGCAGGAAGCATTTGGGGTTATTTTGGGATTTTTTGTTGCCAGTCCTCGCCCAGCCAGGTTATCATTTTCGACGCTACTTGATCTCCTTTCTCAACATCGCCAAACTCCCTGTCGTTAATTTTTATCCATGCGGCTCCAATAAACGGTACCGTGGAGTTCTGGCGGATGCCATCGTCCAATTTCTCTGCCACGAGCAAGGCTTGTTCATAGTAGTCGTAGGCGTCTTTCCAATCACTTGTTTGCTCTGCACAGAATGCGCTCATACGCCAAGCTTCCATTTCTTTGAAAATATCCTTGGCTGTTTGAGAAGCAGGTACAGCAGCCCGATACACGGCAGCAGCGGCTTGGTAATCTTTTGCACTTACCAATGCTGATCCTTTAAAAAACAGTGCATTCACAGCCAATGGTGGCCCAAGTGGGTTTTCTTCCTTTGTGGCAATATCGGCTAATTTTTTGGCCTCATCCAGGTTGGAAATTGCCTTTGGAAGGTTTTTCCCCGTCACCCAGCCCGAACCCATAGCCAAATGGACGGCTACCTGAAGGTGTATCCAGTTGTTGGAGGCTGCTATGCCAAGCGCTGTATCTGCAATTTTTTCGGCTTTATCAAACTGGCTCTTGCCAATTGCTTCGGACAAGTCGGTGAAAGCATGTTGAAATTTTACACCGGGGTTGTTGGGGCCACCAGCTGCGCTGGCAATTTCCTTCATGGCCTGAGGCATGTCCAACTCGGGCTTGAAAACCATAACAGCCTCTGGCAAGCTATTGGCCAAGCCGCCAAAGGCAGGGCTGTCAGCATCGTCCACAATCATGAACCGTACCTTGTTTCCAGCCCTACTAGTCAGAAGGGCTTCCTCCAGCCAAGCAGTTAATCCTGTTGTACTTCTTATTTCTACTGGTTGGAGAAAAGCTACCACCGCATCATCGAGGTCTTCCAAGGATTGGCCGAATGCATCGAGATTTTTAAGCAAATATTCCTGATCGGAACCGCCATAATTTTGAGGGGTCCAATTGATGGGGACAGACTCTTCCCCAAGTTCCTCTTTGTACCCCTTTACCTTGTCAGAAAGTTCCTGCACTAATTCCTGACCAAAATTTTTACCCTTAATAAAAGGTGTCTCGAATCGCACAATCAAATCTGGAATCTCCCCAAAAGCCGAGCATTCCATGTTGTAAAACTCATCCAAAACTTGACGTTCGTCAGTTTCAAGTAGCCAGCAGCAAAGCTTGGCTTTTTCATTGCTATGAAAAGCCTTATAGTGCAGCCTCAGTTGCTCTATCCTTCGTGTTACCGGATTATGTTTTGGAGTGATTGACATATTTTGTTTTCAGATGTGGTACGTTTTAAAGATACTTCAAACAAGGCATCGTCCCTCCCCCGCTAAAGTTTACATTGTAATACCACATACCAATAAAATGTTACCAAATTTCTACCCTGCCAGAAACATTCTATCAATATGGGGAATAAAACACAATAGAAGGTAGCTTCATGAGGGCTTAGCCAAATTCTCATCAAAACCAAGGGCTGAAATTATGACAGAAAGGGAACTTGACAATCATTTCATCCAAAAAAAATCTCCTTCTTGGCCTATTTCCATAGAAAATCAGGGAAATAAACTTCATTACTTGACAAAAGTGTGGAACAATTTCAAAAATCTTGTACCTTGGCGAGGCGAAATTCATAGCCTTCCTTGTCACGAAGGCTATTATTTGAAGCAAAGGGTTCAGACCCCCAACAACACTATGCTTATGCTGACTTTGCTGACTTTTACACCGGAACTCAAGCTCGCCATTCAAATAGCCCAATCTATTGCCAAAGAGCATCGCAACGCAGAGTACTCGCCGGCACATTTATTAAAGGGCATTCTACATAACGATGTAGGCACGGGATCCCTTTTAGCCTCATGGGGCAAAAACATCCACTTTGCCCGCGAGTGGGCAGATGTGCATATTGCCCGTTACCCCAAGTCGGGCAGGCCAGTAGAACAACCCGCAGGCGACGAGCAGGTCGCAAGATTGCTGGAGGTGGCCGATGTGGTTAGGCTAAAACTTTCAGAAGAAGGTATCTCCCCAGTGTGCATCCTAGCCGCCATGGCAAAACCCAATGTGGCATTTACCGCAGACCAGTTAAAGACCTTTCCGTTTTCAGAAAAAGAGTTGCTTGAAAAAGCTTTGAGCGGCCAGGGCAGCGATGCAATCGTGCCGCCTGTGCCAGATAAAAAAGGAAGCAGCAACGGCACAGCCAACAAAGCCAATGAAAAAGGTGCGCTGCTCAGGTTTTGCATTGATAAAACCGAACTGGCGAAGGAAGGCAAAATAGACCCCATTGTAGGCCGTGACCGAGAGGTGCGGAAAATGGCTGAGATACTTGGCAGGCGGACAAAACCCAACGTTATCATCGTGGGCGAGCCGGGCGTTGGCAAAACAGCCCTTGTAGAAGGCTTTGCGCAGCGCATTGTGGACGGGCAGGCTCCGCCTCACCTTCAGAGCTCACAGGTATTTGAACTCGACTTAGGAGCGCTGGTGGCGGGAGCTGCTTACAAAGGGGAAGTAGAAGAGCGCCTTAAAGGCATTATTTCCGAAGTCAAACAATTCGAAAAGGCAATATTGTTCATTGATGAAATCCATGTATTATTGGATCCCAAAGGGAGTTTAGCTGGTGCCGCTAATCTGCTAAAGCCGGAACTGGCCCGGGGCGAACTGACGGTCATCGGTGCTACCACTTTCGATGAGTATCGCAAATACATTGAAAAGGACGACGCATTTAAGCGCAGATTCGATGTGTTGGAAGTGGAAGAGCCAGATGCCGATAAGGCAGAGCGGATGTTGAAAATCCTGCTCGCCCGCTACGAGGAACACCATGAAATAAAGGTGGAAGAAGAAGCACTTCGTGAAGCTGTGCGCCTAGCTTTCCGCTATCTCAAAGACCGCCGCCTGCCCGATGCCGCCATTGACCTGGTGGACAAGACCATGGCAGCCGTGCGCATGATGAAAAGCACCAGCGCCGGAGAACTGACCGCCCTCCTCTCAGAGCTGGAGGAGCTGGAAAAAACGCTTGAAGAAGCAGGCCAGGAAACCGTGCTTCGGGAATTGCGTTGGTTTGATGGACAAATCAAAGACAGGGTCAGCCCCATCCTGTTGGGCAAGTTGCAAAACCTGAAAGAAGCGCAAAAAATTGAAGCCACCGAAAGCCTGAATGCCTACCTAAAGGAAGTACTGGCCGAGCTTCAAACCTATGACGTGACGAACAAGGAAACCGTCACCGCTTCCGACATAGCAGCCATGGTGGCCTACTCCACGGGTATCCCGCTGGGCAAGCTGCAATCGGACGAGCGGGAGAAACTAGAGCGGCTTGTTGACCACCTCAAGAAACGGGTGGTCGGGCAAGACCATGCACTTGAAACACTTTCCAACGCCATCGGCATCAGCAGGGCAGGCCTGTCGGACGACCGAAGGCCTATTGGTTCTTTTTTCTTTCTTGGCCCCACGGGCACTGGCAAAACGGAATTGGCCAAGGCCATTGCAGAATTTCTGTTCAATGACGAACGGGCGCTGATGCGCTTTGACATGTCCGAATACACACAAAGCCATGCCGTGGACACGCTGACGGGCGCCCCGCCTGGCTTCGTAGGGCATGAGGAGGGCGGTGTTTTGGTCAACCGCATCCGTGAACAACCCTATTCCGTGGTGCTCTTCGATGAAATCGAGAAGGCAGACCCCAACATCTTCAAGGTTTTCCTGCAAATTTTGGACGACGGGCGACTGTCCGACAAACTGGGCAAGGAAGGTGACTTCACCAACGCCATCATCCTTTTTACCAGCAATATCGGTAGTGACTATGTCGTCGAAAAATTCGACGCCGGCGAGATACCAGACCAAGCCGAGCTGGTGGAGCGCATGGGGCGTCATTTCCGCGATGAATTTTTGGGTAGGCTAACGGAGGTCATCCCTTTCGCTCCCATCAAGGAGGAGAACATTGTCAAGATACTTGACATACAGCTGAAAAAATTGCATGGTACTTTATCTGACAAAGGCATAAAGCTCGAAATTGGGGACGAGGCTAAAAAACACCTGGCCATGATGGGGTTCAACCCGCGCTTTGGGGCTCGCCCCCTGCGCAGGGTCGTGTTCAATGAAGTGCAGAAACCCTTGGCCAAAATCATCATCACCGGGAAGCTGGACAGCGGCGGAACCGTCGAGCTGAAGCTGGATGAAGCTAAAAAACTGAAGTTCGAAATCATCTAAAAAATTCACCCTTTAAATTAATGCACGACTTATGGCATTTAACATGGACAACTTGGAACTGAAAAAAAACGGGTTCATCTATGAAGCAACGGAACCCACCTCGGCCGCAATGGCAGACCTGCCCAAAAACAGGACCATGCTATTGGCTGAATTGAACGACAAACCTCCTTCAAAGCCCGAAGTGGTTTACGATTTGGAAACCATGGAAGCCGTCTTCGATTATTTCAAACCTCAATCCAAGGTGGAATTCACCAACGAAGAAGGCGCTTCGGTCAACGAAAAACTGGAGTTCAAAAACGTTGGTGACTTTGGTAAAAAATCTTTGATCAACCAAAGCGAATTCCTGCGTTCTACCGAGCAAAAGAAGATAGATTACAAATCTTTTGCCAGACAGATACAGAACAACCGTGTGCTACAAAAAGCGCTCAGCGACTCCAAAAAAAAGGAGGCTTATATCACATTGCTGAAATCAATGCTCCAAGACCTGGAAGAAAACGGTTGAAGGGATTTGCTGAAAGGTGAGTGGTAAGTGTAACAAGTTGCCATGTTTGCACCTGCACCATATTAGTTGAGTAAGCCAGGGCATCTAAATACCCTCCCTTCGTCAACCATAAACATTAAATCATACAACTTAAAATCATGAGTGGCCAACAACAAGACAATTTGCAGGCATCTGAATTTGAACAACCACAATCGCAGGTTCAAACCCGCCAGCCCGTAGAGCAAGTACCAGCCGCGGCCGTAGAAGAAGCGCTGGACCTACTCAGCGAATTTGGCGGGTATGAACTCGTATCAACCACTGTCGAAAGCGCGGAAAACCTAGACCCCAACCAGGCGGCCCTGCGGGAAATATTCCTGGCCGAGCAAGAGAATGCGGAAGAGCGCGACAAGCTGAAAAAGCGCCTTCGTTCCTGGATTGCATTGCTTACATCCGTGGACAATGTAGGCGACATGATAGAAAAAGGCCAGGAACTTAGCGAGCAGAACGAAAAACTTCTTAATGCCAACCTGAAAATAGCACTTGACGCAACCCGCAAGCTGGAAACCAATTACCGCACCGTGGCTACTTTCTATCAGAATGCAGCTGGCGACAAGCCCGTCAAAAACGTTTCCATCATCAATGCCTCCATGGAAAAAATTGCCGACAACGACAATCCCGTTGTGCGGAAATTGGTGGGCGATGAAATGCAGAACAAATTCGATAGGCTCGATTTGATGAACCACTACAGCATGCTGGTAGTGCCGGGCTTTATCGGCAACAAATCCGTCATAGACGAGTGGGGCCGGGTTGCCTTTGAAAACAAGGTGATGCTGCTGACAGATTTCCGGAATCTTGACACACCTGCCATGACATTGAAGCTGTTTGAGCAGGCGAAAATGACTGGCGAAGATGACTTCAAATCCAATATGATGATGACGTGCAACTATCTCGTTGCGCGGGAAGCCGTTACGGAAGCAGGAGAAAAAGAGCCTATGTACATTCCCCCAAGTGCCGCCTTGGCTGGTAGGATGTACAGTGAAAATATCGGCCAAGTAGCAGCGGGTAAAAAACATGGCTTGTTGCGCGGTATTACTGGCACCCGGTACGATATAAGAGCTAGCGATTTGTCAGACTTGGGAGACAAGGGCTTAGTGCCAGTTGTCTTTGAATTCGGACAGGTGCAGGCGTTCTCTCAAAAGACCCTGTTCAATGGCTCCAACATTGGCTTGCAGACCTACTCCGTGGTGCGCACTTTTGACTGGTTGACCAAAAGCATGATGGATTACCTTAACCGGATGCTTTTTCAAAACATATCAACCAACATGGAAATGAACATCCGGAACGAAGTCTCTTCATTTTTGGATAAATGCCAGCGCGAAACAAAAGTAATTGAAAAGTTTGCAGGTGTTACTGTTAGCCGCGACCCTAAGCACCGCGACCGTGTTTTGGTCAATATGAAGATTACTCCTTTTTTCCCTGCGCGGAATTTTGTGATTTTTTTGGACGGAAAAAGAGGCGATGACGGAAATGTTAGTGTAAAAGGTAAAACTGGCGAGTAACATTTTTCATATCCGGGTATAATAAAGAGTAGTTGTTCGAGAAATAGATGTTCAGAAAACCTCCGGGGAAAAAACTGAATGCCATTTATCTGCAACCGTGTTCATCATTTTTTTCAACAACCAAATTTCTAAATCATGTTCAACGCAAAATTGAAAATCGAAGGTAAAGAGTTTGCCATCCTGAAATGCCATTATGTACTCGACCGTGACACCGACCTTTCAGGCCGTCCTTCTACTGACATCAGGGCTGGAAAAGTGACCATGCAGATCGAATCCTCCAGCGACACCATGTTCTACGATTGGGTTATCAATGCGTATGCCCAAAAAGACGGAGAAATCGAATTTTACAAGCGCAACGATCCCACTCCCGCTAAAGTGCTAAAATTCGAAGAGGCTTATATGGTGGATTATGGCGAAGACTTCGATGTGGTGGGCGGCAACAAAGAGCAGCCCATGGTGGAAACCTTCACCGTTTCTGCCCGAAAACTGACCTTGGGTGGCACTTTTGAAAAAATCTGGCCTGAATAAGCCCTTGCCCACTCCTTTTTCATTGATTCACAGCCGCTTCCCTCGTTGGGAAGCGGCTGTGAATCGCTTTATTAACCAGCCCAAATTTCGCAACCGTGGAACGGAAAATAATATCCGCCGTGGAAATTGATGGGAAACCCATTTCCCCCATTTCATCGCTTATCGTTCACCAGCCATTGAATGGGCACCATAGTTTCGAAGTCCGTTGCCCCCTTTCCGAAAAGGAAAAGTCGCTTTCGGATGCTGGCAGTGCCAACGTGGGAAAAGAAATAAAAATTGACCTCGCCTCCAAGAATTCCAAATCTACGTTTACGGGCTTGGTGACCGGTGTCAGCCTTTCCAAGCACCAAGGTACCGCTATGGAAATCGTTTATCACGGCTACAGCCCTACCATTTTGATGGACGATGGACAACACTGCCAGTCTTTCGAGGAAAAAACACTCGACAAAATCGCAAAGGAAGTCTGCGGCAAATTTGGTGTCTCGCTGAATGCTGACCCTGCTTACAAGAATCCATTGCATTATTTTGTCCAATACCGTGAAACTGCTTTTTCATTCCTAAGCCGCTTAGCAAGCCTTTACGGTGAATGGTTTTTCTATGATGGGTCAGGGCTTTGCTTTGGCAAAGCACCCAAGCCAAGTCCGGTGGAACTGATTTTCGGCAGGGATCTTTACAGTTTTGACCTTGGCCTCAATGTGGCACCCATAAAATTCAAGCAGCTAGGATATGATCATATTGGCCACCAATTCCCGGAAAGTGCTTCCAGCGCTGCCAGCGTCACCGAACTGGACGATTACGGAAAAATCGCATCAGGTGCCTCAGAGCAGATTTTCAAGAACGAACCCTTCTCCCCTACCCCATTGGACATCCAAGACAAAAGTGACCTCGACGAATTGACCAAACACCAGAAAACAGCCAAGGCCGCCAACATGGTGGTATTTCAGGGCACCAGTGACAACAACCTACTGACGATAGGCGGACTGATCACCGTGAAGGGTAAAATCGGTGATATAGGAAATGCTATTGGCAAAGAAGTAACCTACGGCGAATACCGCATCATTAAAATATCCCACTCTGCTGACTCTCTTGGGAACTACCAGAATAGCTTCAAAGCAATTCCAGCCAGCCTGGTCGAGCCCCCCACCAACCCTCAAGTCGTACACCCAGTGTGCGAAATCCAACCAGCAGATGTAATGGAGAACCATGACCCTGAAAAACTGGGCAGGGTGCGGTTGCAACTTCGCTGGCAGCAGGCCGGCGGAGAGAAGACTCCTTGGGTACGCGTGGCCGCCAGCGGTGCCGGTGGTACGCACGGTGCCTTTTTCATGCCTGAAAAAGGCGATCAGGTCCTCGTGGCCTTTGAACACAATAACCCCAACAAGCCCTATGTAGTAGGCACACTGTATCATGGCAAGGCAAAACCAGGCGGAGACCTTTCCAACCCTGATAACAACAAGAAAATCATCAAGACCAAAAGCGGGAATCAAATTGCCATCAGCGACGAAGGGGGCAAAGAATCCATCAAAATTGAAAGCCAGAGCAACGTCATCACGCTAACTATGGAAGGCGACACAAAAATTTCCATCAGCACCCAGGGTAACATGTCGTTGAGTGCTAACAATATTGTCCTTTCTGCCAATGAAAATATAGTCCTTTCTGCCGGAAAGGTTGTTACAGCGCAAGCTGGTGATAAAGAAAAACTTACCCTGACAAAAGGCGAATCTGCCAAATTGGAAGGAAAGGATACAAGCATGACCGGAGAAATGAAGGCCGTGGTACATTCCAAAACCACTTCCGTGGAAGGTGATACGACCGTGGATGTAAAGGGGGGGGTCATCAATTTAAATTAAAGTATGGCACATTACAGTTTCCCATTGCGCAGCGGCGAATTGATGAAAAAAAAGCCGGACATACCGATGTGCAGTCTGGAGGAGTCCATTAGGCAGCATATTTACCTCATTCTGATAACTCGTTTTGAGGAAAACAGGTTTGATACCAGCTATGGATGTGAGCTTTGGGAATATGATTTCGAAAGCTTGAAAGCTTTGGATGATAAAAAGCATTACTTGGAAAATTGTGTGAAAACCTTATTGCTCAAATACGAAAAACGTGTCTCGGAACCAGCAGTGAGCATCAGTATTTCTGAAGGCCCGCTGGTCAGCCATCTTAAGTCAGAGAACAAGGTTAAAAGAAAAATAGAAGTAAAAGTCAGGGGTAGGGTAGCTCAAACCAACCAGGCTTTTAATCAGAATTTTGTGATATTCTTCAGTCCTGTAATTACGGAAGGCTTTACTGTCAAAACTTAACAGTGTTAAATGGAAACAAGGGAAGAGATAAAAAGTAGAATGTGGAAGGACGTGGCGAAAGCGTGGGATTATCAAGAGTCAGAAATGTCGGCGGATGCTTTTGACCCTCTTATCAACCTACTGTTGAACGCATGCTCGGTTGAATTTGAAAAAATCAACCAAGAACTTCACCTTTCCCGCGAGCGAATATTAGAACAACTCGTACATACCTTAGTCCCTGAAATCTTGACGGGACCCTCCCCTGCGCACGGCATTTTACATGTGCGCCAGGTGGAGGCTGAATTGAAAATACTCCCTACCCACCAATTTTACAATAAAAAAAAGGCTGACAAAACCGAGAAAGAAATTTATTTCTCTGCACTGGAGGAATACAAATTGACGAACGCAACTGTGCGCTACCTTGCCACGGGCGATAGGTTGCTGAATGTCGAAAACTTTCCATTTCGAGAGGTAATCGCCCAAAGCGACACTCGGACCCGAACGCTGCCCACGAATGAAGTATGGTTGGGGATTTCGCTCCATTCCAGTATCCAGTCGATTAGGCAAATGGCTTTTTTCATTAACTGGAAAAACGAATCCAAGCTCCAACACTGGCTTCGGCAACTTCCTTTCACTCAATGGCACTTAGGCCCCCATCCATTGGTGACGGAGCTCGGCCTACTCAGCAGCGCCCAACCCCTTGATGCAAGTTTTGCCAGCCCTCCCTTTGAACAAGAGTATCAACCCACCTATCACGTGCAGCGAGCGGTAAAACAAATATGGCAACCTCATTTTGTCACGTTAAAAGGCATAAATAATGGAAAGGAGGTCAGCTTGCAGGCCAACAAAACAAGCTATCCGTCAGCATTTGAACAAGTGTTCCCCTTGGAAGAACTTGCAAAAATGCAAGACCCGCTATTGTGGCTCCGAATAGAGTTCCCTCAGTATGTGCCAGCTTCCGTACTTGTCAACATGGATTGCCAACTGAACTGCTTCCCGGTACTGAACAGAAAGTTTTATAGCAAATCAGCCCGGTTAAGCGATTTCCTAAATATTGTGCCGCTAAAGTGCGATGAATATTTTTTTGATATAGCGCGCGTCGTCAACGATCAAGGGCTGAGTTTCCACAACACCCCTTTGGCAAATTTGCGCAACCTAGACACCGGCTCTTTTACCCTCCGAAACCGTGGCATCAAGAAAACGGACTACCGTGCAGCCTCACAAGTGCTGCGCCATCTGCTTGATTTAATGCGAGATGAGAGTGCTGCCTTCGCTGCCTACCATTCAGACTTTTTATCTCAAAAAACCAAGAAGCTGCACCAGGACATTACCGACCTTGAGCAGCACATCAAGGAAAATGACAGGCAGTGGGAAGAAAATGCTTACTTGCTTATAAAACCTACAAAAAACGAAAAGAACAAGGAAGTGGTCATCGAGTTTTGGTCCACGGATGGAGAGGATGCCAATGGTATTCCAGCTGGAGCTAACTTGGAGATGTACACCTCGAAGGGCTTCCACCGAGACAGCCTACGGCTCATCACTTCTACTGGAGGTGGACGCAATAGCCGCTCCTCCACCGAAAGTTATTATGAGTTCAAGAAAGCCCTCGTGTCGCGAGACCGGGTAGTGACACAAGAGGATATCAAAACCTTTTGTTACGCACATTTTGGCGACAAAATCAGTGGCGTAAGCATTTCAAAAGGGTTTCAAGTAAGCGAGAAGCCGGGAGAGGGGATGCAGCGCACCATAGAAGTAACCCTGCTAACAACAGCCGGGCAGGAGGAACTGGACAACAATTCGGAATGGGAATCGGCCTGTCGCGACCTGGAAATAAACCTTAATTGTAAATCCGCTGGATTGTTGCCCATCCGCGTAAAAGCGCGAAAGGCAGATAAACCTTTTTAAACTGATGGATATCCCTCCAAATTTGATTGAAAAATTACTCCTACACGAGGCCCGAATGGAAGTATTGGTGGCAGAGCTGCTTGATAGCAAACTGTTGGAGCCATCCTCGCTATTGATTAGGGCGCGCAGCACTTTCCGCCGCGGGTACAGCCGCGATATCATGGGGGCCGAGTTGATTCCACCTCCCAAAAATGCCACAAAGACGGCTCCTACACTAGCCTTGGATCTGAGCAGGGACGGGCTTTACGACCACTTACCTGAGTTTGTTTTTCATGAACCAGAAGTTCCCGTTGCCTATAAGACGCATGAACAACGCTTAAAAAAAAGCGAACAGGTACGCGATGAAGAAGTAAATTCGAGGAAGTTTTTCCTTCCTTTTGAACAAGAGTTTTTCAGGAAAAAAATTCAAGTTGAACTACTGGAGCGAAAATTAATCTCCATTAACAGCAGCCCCATACAAGAGGAAGTTTTTGAAAAGTTCTGGACATCAGTTTCAGGGGTTGAACCACCACAAAGGGCCATGCTTTTCTACTTGCTACCGCTAGTCCATAAAATTGTAGGCAATATGGCACTGATGCAGTCTTGCTTCGAGGTGGTACTGAAAGAGAAGGTGACCTTGCGAAAGAAAAAAATGCCCCAAGCTGATTTTGACCGCTGCCATGCGCCGCAGTTGGGTGAAGCAGCCTTAGGTGCAGATTTCATCGTGGGTGGCTCCACCGAGAACGAACTCTCCATGCTGGAGGTTAGCATTGGCCCATTGGAGCTAACTTCCATGCCAGATTATATTGAAAATGGTAAAAAACACCAGCTTCTAACCATACTTTATGACTATTTTGTGCCATTGGAACTCGATGTGGAAACGAAGATATTGCTGGAGGAAGCAGCCAACGGTTTCACGATTTCAGCAGCGGCAGGCACCGGTCGCCTTGGTTTTTCCACCTTTGTTTGACAATTGCATTCCAAATTTCATGAAATGAGCTATAAAATTTTCATCACCATTTTAAGCATATCAGCCCTGGTATTTTTCCTGATTATCAAGTTGACACGAGGAAAAGTCAAGGTATTTGTCAAAAAGACTAACTACTATATCTTGGGCAGCACACTGGTTTTTGCATTGATGGGGCTTACTGGCTGGCTCCTGCGGGAACCTGCAGCTATCCGGCCACCATATCTGTTTATGATTTTACAGCTTGCTGCACTAGGCTTGGGTATCCTGCATGCAAGGATTTTCTTTGACGTAAATACTTGGGCCAACCGCTACGGCGGCAAGCTCGAAGTTCTGTTTCACGGCTTTTTGCTTTTCAGCAGCTGTGTAGTCTTTTTTTCTGTTTTCCATTTTTTTGAAAAAGCAGGTCCAGACCTATCAGCCAACCATGCCGCTAATTTTTGCCTGGCTTTTACCTTATTTCCTTTGCCGCTTCTTTGCGTGAAGTTATGGGATTTTTGGCTGGCAATACCTGAAAGAGAAATACCAAAAGGCTGGACGCTGCCCATCGGGCAACCCCTACCTTCTATGCTTCCCGGCAACTCCATTCACCTGACTTTGTTGGTAACAGAGTCATTCCAATCCAAAGTTGTGGTGGAGTTAAAAGCTATTGCCCCCGTTGAGCGCACATTAGGTGAAGTTTTTTATTACCTGCTTTATCGTTACAACACCGAAAAAAAACCGCGCAACAAAGTTGAAATCGCCGAAGAAAACTCCCGTGACAAAGTCTATGAATGGCAATTTTTCAAAATGGTGAAGCATTGGTGGTGGATGAAGCGCCATTACTACAAACCCGACATTCCCCTCAACCGCCAAGGCATCCATAGCGGAGACTCCATCATTGTAGGCAGGATGAGGCGCTGGCGCAGTTAGAATGACAGAGGATGTTTGAAACTTTAGGCCCAAATGCATTGATAAAAACCACGTAGAGGTAAACCTAAAAATGTTATTTAAAATGAGTGAGCGAATTAAATACAATGCCGTAAATTGGGTGGATGGCATGAAGATTTCTAAAACGGAATTCATACAACTCGAAAACTTCCTGTTGGACCAAATCCGGGATGGCAACAGCCTCTTGTTGAATGATTTCAATTTCGGAATGCTCCCATCGCATGAGCCGGGCAGAGAGTCGGTTAGCTTGAGCGTTAACAGCGAACGAGTGGAGATTTACCAATGCAGGGCATTAACACGGGCGGGCGCGCGTATTGAGGTGGTTGACATATCCATACCGGCCCTCCAGCAGCCTATGCAAATTTTGTTAGGTGGCTATGACACCTCGCGTGTGGGAGAGTGGTATATTGTCATAAAGGTAAACCCCTTTGTTCGTCTTCCTTACGGACAACCCGCTCCTGACTCACAGCCCTTACGCCACTTGAATGCCATCTCGCAATATACCCTAGAAATTGTGCCGGGCGATCAAATACAGTCCCCTATGTTCGCTGCTTTATGCCTCCCTGTGGCAAAAATAAAAAGTGGGCACAGCGGTATCGAGCAGGTTAAAAACTATATCCCTCCCTACTCTACCATTAGTGCTAGCCTTGAATTGCTCAAAATCCACAAACTGTTAGAGGATGACTTGATAAAAACGGAAAGGGCCGCAGTGAACATACTGAGGAAGCTAACCCGGAAAAAGGAAGCTGAACCATCCAATGTGTTGGCACAAGACCTTTATTTATTTGCAAATAACCTAGTTAATTTCATCACTTCAAATCTAGATAGCTTTCGTTTATTGGTACCCCAACAGCCTCCTGTTTACCTTGCCACATGGTTCATGCAGTTGTCAAGAGTGGTTTCAGTATCCATGAGATTATTGAAGGAAAAGGACGGCCTGTTGAATTACTTCCAAAACTACATCGGTGAATTTTCGCCTGCCGCCTTCGAGGCAACCTATGACGGCATGGGCACGCTGCTGTACAACCATTTTGAAATACGGAGCATGACTGATAGAGCACTACAATTCAGCGCTTACTTAGCAGACCTCTTGTACAGGCTTGAAAGCCTTGATTATGAAAAACTGGTGAAATTCGACCCAATGACGGGTTGGGGAAGAAAAAACGAACCTTTGCCTTCGGACAAAAAAGGAGGAATTGGGAAAATTGTCATTAACAACAGAACTGGGGAAGAACAGCAGCGTCCAGGAGAGGATTTTGGGTCAGATGCCTGGTTCAGGTAATTAAGCCTAACCCTAATTTCTTCCGGAATAAGTTATGTCTTTCAATTGTTTCAGGAATTCAGATTTCTTTTCTAGAAACTGTTCTTCCTCTTGCAGGTTCAGTTCTTCAGGCTTGTTTAAGTTTTCTTTCAGGTGGTCTACCTGCTTTCCATTTTTCCAAAACCGAAAGCATACGTGAGGTCCTGTGGCCAAGCCGGTCTCGCCTACAAATCCAATCACCTGTCCTTGCCTAACCTGGACTCCCGCCGTTATCCCATCAGCAAAGTTGTTCATGTGCAGGTATTGGGACTCATAGACTTTGTCGTGCCTGATTTTCACGTAATTCCCATTGTTGGAAGTGAAAGTGGCCACCTCTACTGTCCCATCCGACACTGCATAGATAGGGTCGCCCTTGGGCGCAGCATAGTCGGTTCCAAAATGTGGCCGCACTTCATTCAATACTGGATGTAACCTATTCAGGTCGTATCCAGATGATATTCTCCCATATTTTACTGGTGATTTTAGATAAGTGCGCCGTACTGAGCGGCCAAACTCATCCAAGTACTTCTCCCCATCTTTCTCTCCCATAAGAAAAGCGTAATACTGCCCTTGTTGTGTATCGAACATGATAGCCTGCAATTGGCCAACTCCTGTTGCCACACCACCAGTAATGACTTCATCAAAAATAATCTTGAACCTATCTCCGGGCTGCAGATGGTAAAAATCCACTGACCACTTCATCGCGTCTTCCATCTGTTCTATTAGGCGCGGATTGAGGTGGTTATTATACAGGGCATCCCAAAGTGTATTTTTAAGTACAATACCAGCACCTGCTGTTTTACGTTCCACTACCTGAAGGTGTAATTTTACCAGCGGTTGGGGAAATGGATGGATATAGACCAGCGTATCAGGACTTTTTTCATAAATAAAAAAAAAGGGTTCATTTACACCCGGCTTTGGCTTAAGCCTACGGATTTCATGGCCTTGCCTCAATAGTGTCAATTGCATTTTATCGGCCTGCTCCAGTAGATTGGCAATCGTACCCGTTTTCAGTTGATTTTCCTTCAAAAAATTGTTGAGCGTAATATTTTCCCTAAAAATATCTATTTCAGTTTCATATTGTGACAAATCTATTTCAGTCGCTGCTCTCTGGCTTCCTCCCTTTGTATTCTTTGAAGGAATGTTTTTGTCTAGCACCTTTACGTTTTCTTCAAAAAACAATACAAACACAAGCAATGCGAAGATTATCAAGAAAAGCCAATATTTTTTATTTTTTATTACCTTCCCTTTAGATGGAAGGAAAGCATATTTATCTTTACCACTTTGAGATGGTAAAGATGGCATTCCTAATGCGTTTGCCCTATTTTTAATAACTATTTTGGACTTATTGTGTCTCACAAACTTTGTTGTATTTCTACTGAATGTGGTTATAAAATTAAAAACTAGTGCCGAGCAGTAATTTTTATTTACGTAAGGTGCTATTGCATAAATCTGATTTTGTTTGACGGACTGCTGTTTTTTATACTGTCATTTTTTTGATCACCACTATCTTGAAGAAATTGGCAAATTATCGTGAGCCAAACAATATTGGCTATTCAAACAATGTATTTTCAAAATCAAGAAACTAGTTTCTATCAACACAAAGATAAGAGAGAACTATTAATCATCCTCTAAAAAATACAAGGAAAATTTCAAATTCCAAATAAGCGATTCAAGGGTATTCTAATGAAATTCCAACGACATGCAGACAGATTTAGATCGCCCGAAAATCGTCCTAAGCATAGCTGTCATATTTACAGGTTTATACAAGTACAAAACCGCTGTTATCAATGATCCAAGCCCTATTTGTGAGGACCGCAAATCAGACACTAATAAGTAGTATTTCTTCCAGGCTCAATTATGATTTCAAGTTGCTACCAAAGTGTTAGCAACCCGGACAAGACGGTGTTGCCTCCCTGTCTGATATTATGCAGGAATTCAAAGAATACCAAGTAAAAGGGTAGGCGCGCTCTTGACAGATGACCCGCTATGGCCTACAGGACCGGAGCTGCGACCAAAAGCCTTCCATGGTGTTGACCAGCCGTCGCCGTCCTCCTCCCTGACGTACTCCCTTTGGTCTTGATTGACCGTTTTGTGCTCGTAAAGACTTGACAACCAATCGTATATGTTGTATTCGTCCGTAAAAACCTTTCCCGATAGGATGATTACGCTGCTTCCACACAAAATCATGCCCAGCGCCGGCACTTTGTCATCTTGGGCCGTGACCCGCCCCCGCTTGCCCATCAGTCGGCGACGGTGCCCCTTGCGATCCCTTTTTACGGCCTCGGGATGCCCTTTGTGCTAAAGCTCTTCAACCTCGACTTCGCCATCCAGCGCTTCTTGAGGACGTTTCTCGTAAACACCCTCCCCTAAGAGGCTCGTCATGACATGGCAGCAGAACACCCCTACAGACCAGCGCAGTTCACTGATTTTCTCCTAACTCAGGCGGTCATCCAGTACGTATTGAATTCTAAAGTAGTGGCGCCATCCACCAAAGGTAGTCACCAACTTGAAATCATAATTGAGCCAAAAAATTTGCCTACAATGTTGACGCTCAACGTCGAAGTTGGGTTCTTAGGCAAACTCATCTCATTGATTCGCTAAAGAGTATTCGCAATGAAATCCAGCTTGATTCACGGAGCCTTTCTTACTTGGGCAAATTTGTCAATTGTCGCCCAGCCCTAAATACCCATTTCACTTCAACAAGAAATGAACGCATGGGTCAATTACGCAATCGCACCGGCCTATTACAGCTGAGTCCCCTGTTTTGATTGGACGAGCCACCCTGTGCCCTTGCTGATATTGACGAGGATGGAGACTACGACCTGTTCATTAGAACGAAAGATGGCAGGATTAACAACCAAAAAAGCACAGGCGCAGCATCCGTTGCAGGAGCACCGTCTCTGCTTTTTGAACAGAATTAAATGGGAGAGAGGCTGCTGTGGTGCGTTGGGGGTGGCAATCAGTTTGAAAGAAGGTAGGTGGGGTTTTGGGAAAGCCCCTCAGGTTGCCAAACTATCCAAGACGCTTAGGTTCAGGTTTGAACTTTCTATTAATATGTAAAGGAGGAGAGTATATAATGGTTGACTATCAAAATGGAGCAATTATCAACCGTTGTAAGCATTTTTCAATAACATTATCTGTTCCTCGTTAGCTGCACATATAGTAGAAAATGCTCCTTTTTCCAAGTCCACAATCTTAGCTTTGACCATTTCCCTCAGGATGCGCTCGTGGCGGAAGTCCTCGATGGTGAAGGGAAAGATGGCGGGTTATTCCGTTTATTAAACACAAAACTCATCCTACTTGTGCGTTCAGCTTTTTCCCAAAAAATAATCCAAAAAATACCGCTTTCAAAAAAATAACTACCTTCGCTATGTTTAAACATACCAAGAATTGCAAATCAAGATAGATACTGGAAGTAAAGCGCCATTGCACAATAAAGTGGAGCAGATGATGCGGGCGCTGATAGAGCAGCCCAGCTACCGCAATGGCGAGTTTTTGCCGAAGGAAGTGGACATTGCGGAGCAACTCGGTGTTGCCCGCAACACGGTCAGGCATGCCATCAGCAAGCTAGTCAATGAAGGTTTGTTGGTGCGCAAAAAGGGGGTCGGAACGAAAGTTGCCACGGGTCGCATACCCACACGGTTGGACAGTTGGTGGAGTTTCACCAAAGAAATGCAGGCCAAGGGCATCGAGGTGGTCAACTTTGAACTGGACGTTCAGATCGTGCCTGCAAACGAAGAAGTAGCAACGGCGATGCACATAAAAGAAGGTACAAAACTGGTTCGGCTTTCCAGGCTGAGGGGCACCTCGGATGGGCCGAGTTTGCTGTCCGTATCGTGGTTTCACCCCCGCTTGAAAATGACGGGGTGGGAGAATTATTCAAAACCCCTTTACCAAATGCTGGAGGAAGATTTTGGCGTCATCGTCACCGTATCAAGGGAAGAAATCAGCGCCATCAGCGCCGAAGGGGTGTTGGCCGAAAAATTCGGGGTGGAAATCGGGGCGCCCATGCTTTTCCGGCAGCGCATCGTAAGCGACACCGACGGTCGGATGGTGGAGTTCAACAAGGTCTATTACAAAGGCGACGGCTTTAGTTATTCGATTGATATTGCGAGAGGGTAAGAAGTTGAAAATTGGGAAATTGAAGAATCACGACAATTGGTAAAAAACATGAAACGACATTCACTCACTTTGCTATTGTTTTTGGGCTTTAGCCTTTCGCTGCAGGCCCAAAAAATTACCGGAAAAGTCACTTCTGCGGAAGACGGGCTGCCACTTCCCGGGGTCAACGTGTTCATTAAGAACACTACCGTTGGAACCACCACCGAAGTGGATGGCAGTTATGAAATTAATGCTGGAAAAGGGGCTATGCTTGAGTTCTCCTTTGTGGGCTTCGAGAAAAAAGAAGTGGTAGTAGGCAGTGAAAATATCATCAATGTCGTACTGGAATCTTCAGCACAATTACTGAAAGACGTAGTGGTTGTCGCTTATGGCACGGTCAAAAAAAGCGACCTCACCGGCTCGGTCTCCTCGGTTTCTTCGGAGGATATAACCCGCACCGCACCCACTTCGCTCGACCAAGCTTTACAGGGACGTGCAGCAGGCGTGCAGGTGACACAAGTGAGCGGACGGCCGGGCGGCGAAACCTCCATCCGCATCCGTGGCAGCAGCTCCATCAACGCTGGCAACGAGCCGCTCTATGTCGTGGACGGCATGCTTATCACCAGCGACAACGGGCAGACCAATGCGGGCGGCACCGCTGGTTCGGGCCTGAACGGATTGTCGGCCATCAACCCCGGTGATATCGAGCGCATCGAAATCCTGAAAGACGCCTCGGCCACTGCCCTCTACGGCTCCCGTGGCTCCAACGGCGTGGTTTTGATTACCACGAAAAGGGGCAAGGCTGGAAAATCGAGCGTCACATTTGACACGTACTACGGTGTGCAGGAGGTGACCAAACAATTGGACATGCTCAACGGCCAAGAATTCGCCAATTACATGAACGAGTTCAGCGAGGAATCAGGCCTGCCTTTCGATGTCCGGTATTTGATACCCGAAAAAATCGGGGAAGGCACTGATTGGCAAAAGGCGATTTTCAGGCAGGCAACGATGCAGAGCTACCAATTGAGCGCACTCGGCGGCTCAGAAAATACCCAGTTTTCCATCAGTGGCGGCTATTTCAAGCAGGAAGGCATCATCATCAACTCCGATTTTGAGCGGTACAGCTTCCGCACCAATTTGGACCAAAAGATCAGCAACCGTTTCAAGGTCGGCAGCAGCGTGAGCCTCAGCTACATCAAGTCGAGGGGCGTACTCACAGGGGCGCAAAGTGCCGGTACTGGCACCCTACTGCCTGGCGCTACGACTTCTGCCCTGCTGTTTCCACCCACCTTGCCCGTGCTCGATTCCACGGTGGCCGGGGGCTATACTTTTGAGGACGACCGGGGCAGGGACATCGGCAACCCCGTGGCCGATGCCCTCGAAACCGACAACCTCTCGAACAATGCCCGGGCCATCGCGAACCTCTACGGCATCTACAAAATCGCCGAAGGGCTTGACTTGAAAGCCTCAGCAGGGGTGGACGGGTTTTCGGTGAAGGACAACCGTTTTGTCCCCAATTACTTGAAGCGGTCGGAGCCAAACAACGGCGATGCGGTGGTGGCAACGGTGGACGGCTTGAGCTGGCTTTCCGAGTTCACCCTCACCTACAGCCGAAAACTGAGCAAGCGCCACACCTTCGATGCACTGGCGGGCACCAGTTTTCAGGGGTTCCGCTCTGAGCGGCTCTTCGCATTTGCCCTCGATTTTCCCGACAACCGCACCGGCTGGCACAGCCTCGGCAGCGCCCTCAACCCTCAACCCGCTTCCACGGGGGAATCGGAATGGGGCATCGTCTCCTACCTTGGCCGGGTCAACTATTCGTTTGACAACAGGATACTGCTCACCTTAACGGGCAGGATGGACGGCGCTTCTAAGTTCGGGAAGAACAACAAATACGGCTTTTTCCCTTCCGGTGCCATTGCTTGGAAAATGCACGAGGAGGACTTCTTCAAAAACATGGGGGTGTTCCAAACCTTGAAATCACGCATCAGCTACGGCGTCATCGGCAACCAAGAGATTTTCCCTTATGCCTCGCTGGCCACGGTCGGCGCCATCGGCCAGGGCACTTTCAACAACAGCGAAGCGTATATCGGGCAAGAGCCGCTGCGCTACCCAAACCCCGACCTTAAATGGGAACGCACCTCGCAGTTCGACTTCGGCATTGACGCCGAGTTTGCCGGGGGCAGGCTGGGCGCCACTTTCGATATTTACCAAAAACAAACCACCGACCTGCTGCTCTTCACGCCGCTGCCAACCACGACGGGCTTCAGCGGCGCACTCTTCAATATTGGCGGCTTGCGCAACAAAGGCTTGGAGCTGGCGCTCAACTCCCGCAACCTGACAGGCGAGTTTGATTGGCAGACGGACTTGAACTTCTCCGTCAACCGCAACGAAATCACCGAGCTTTCACTGGGCAACGACATCTTCGTGCCGGGCGTGTTGACCGTTCCGGCTGGCTGGAGCATCCTGCGGGAAGGCGAGCCTATCGGCACCTTCTACGGGCTGGTTTCCGATGGCATTTTCCAAACGGACGAAGAGGCCATGAGCAGCCCGCACCTCAAGGCGCAAAACCCAAAAGCGGGCGACCGCAAATACAAAGACCTGAACGGCAGGGACGCACAGGGCAACCTCACCGGCCAGCCCGACGGCGTGGTGGACGAGGCTGACCGCCAAATCATCGGCGATGCCAACCCCGATTTCACATGGGGCCTGACCAATAAATTTTCCTGGAAGGGTTTTGACCTGTCCGTTTTCATCCAAGGGGTGCAGGGCAACGACATCGTGAACGCCTACCTCTTCGAAATCGGCTCGCTGAATGCCGAAACCAACGTGCTGAAGGAGTTCTACGACAACCGCTGGACGCCCGAAAACCCCAACGACAAGTACCCGAAAGTCAACCCATCCGAGCGCAATACATTCAGCGATGCGCAAGTGGAAGACGGCTCTTTTATCCGCATCAAAAACATCACCTTTGGCTACAATCTGCCCAACAGTTTGCTGCAAAAAACGAAGTTGGCCAAGTTCCGGGTGTACGCCAGTGTCAACAACCTGAAAACCTTCACCGATTACCGAGGCTATGACCCAGAGGTCAATGCATTCGGACAAAGCCACCTCCTGCAAGGCATTGACTACGGCGGCTACCCGCTGGCGAGGACGATTATTGGCGGGGTTCAGGTAGGGTTTTGATTAAAACCCCTGACCCCTAAGGGGGACCTAAATCGGGAAGTACAGAATTAGGTTCCCCTTTAGGGGTCAGGGGTAAAAAAAGCAAACATGAAAAAATACATCGGCTTTTCCATCCTCATCTTGCTGCTTACCGTGGGCTTTTTTGCCTGCAAAGGCTTGCTCGAAGAAGACCCCAAGGACCAGGTGTTCGTGGACAATTTTTTCCAAACGGAAAACGATGCCACCGCTGCCGTGAATTCGATTTATGGCATCCTCAACGCCACCAGTTCGGCCCCTTCTTTTGGCGGCGTCTATTTCAGCAATTACTGGGTGGCCACGGGACTGGCTTCCGATGAAATGGAAAACCGGCTGCCCGCCCCCGACTTCGACCAGTTGGCAACCTTTACCCACCGTCCCGTGAACGGGGCACTCTATGAGTTTTGGAGCTTGGCCTACAAGGGAATCAACAACGCCAATTTCGCCATTGAGGGCATACCCTTGGTGAATGGTGACCCAAGCTTTAAAAACCAGCGCCTCGCTGAGGCCCATTTCCTGCGGGGAATGCTCTACTTCGACCTTGTCCGGTGGTTTGGCGACATCCCACTCATTTTGACCCTTGGTGGCGAGGTGACGCCGCCCCGCAATGACAAGGACGAAGTCTATGCCGCCATCATCGCCGACCTTCAGTTTGCGGAGCAAAACCTACCCGATAGCTACTCGGCTGGCAACGGCCTTGGCAGGGCCACCAAAGGTGCTGCTACAGGCCTCTTGGCAAAGGTTTACCTCACCCAAGGCGAATGGCAAAAATGCGTGGACCAATGCGATGCCATCATCAATTCCGGCAAATACGGGCTGTACGACGACTTCGCCGAAGCGTTCCGCATTCCCAATGAAAACGGGAAGGAAACCCTGTTCGGCATCGGGTTCGGCACCGCCAACAACAGCATTTCCTTCTGGGAGGCGGGGCAGTTCAATGTCCGGTTGTTGCCGACCAAGCTCTCTGGCGCAATCCCCGGCGTAAACGCCCAAGGCTGGCAAGTGGCCACGCAAAACCTTTACGACAGCTACGACCCGCAAGACCGCCGTCGGGAAGTCACGCTGTTGACCACCATCACCAACGTTGACGGCACGACGACCACCGTCGAGCCGCATATCCAGAAATACTGGGACCGGGTGAACGAACCGACTGCCGGGAACACCGACCACGATTTCCCGTACCTGCGCTATTCCGACATCCTGCTGATGTACGCCGAGGCATTGAACGAGCTGAAAAACGGGCCAGATGCCGAAGCCTACGACGCCGTCAACCAAGTGCGCAAGCGGGCCAGGTTCAACGGCATGACGGAACTAAACATCCTGCCCGATTTGACGGGACTATCCTATCAAGATTTCAAGGATGCCCTGCTGGAAGAGCGCCGCCATGAGTTCGTCGCCGAGGGCCACCGTTGGTTTGATTTGGTCAGGTTTGGCAAGCTGGAAGCACTCGTGCCGTTGGCAAAACCGGGGGTACAGCCGCAGGCTTTTCACGACCTGTTTCCCATACCGCAGGGAGAGATTGACTTGAACCAGAACCTGTTACCACAAAATACAGGGTATTAATACGCTAAAATAGGGCTTTCGAGCTACCGCCTTTAGCGCCCCAGCAGTTTTTATAAGAATGCCCTTTACTTTAAATCTCATCACCATTAGTCTTTTAAACCTAATCTTATGCTTGCAAGAATTTTCATCGCAATTGTTTTAGGTGTCAGCTTTTTGGGGTGGGTACTGTATCGGCTGCTTATCAAGAAAGACCTTAAAAAGCATTTGACTGAGTTCTATTTTGGGCTATTTTTTATAGGAATTTGGGTGTTGATATACTGGTTAATCACCAAAGATTAAAACCATAAAAAATTCAAGAAACATGCCCGTAATTACTTTAGACTTAGGGGGAACCCGCATCAAGTTCGGATTGCTGGAAAACGGGCAACTGCTCGCATCCGCCAATATCGAAGTGCCGTCGAGCGAGCATTTTGCCGCGGTGTTGCCTATCATCGAAGCGCAGGTTGGCAAGATGATAAAGGAAACGGGTGCCAAGCAATTGGACGATATCGGCATGGCCTTCCCCACCATCGTGGACAGCGACCGGATGCGGCTGCTGTACAAATACACAAAATACAACGATGCGAACGACCTCGACCTCATCGGCTGGGCAAGGGCGAAATGGAATGCCCCGCTAGTCATGGAAAACGATGCACGGGCGGCCCTCGTGGGCGAGTGGCAGCATGGCGCTGGCACGGGCGTGGACAACCTCGTGATGGTCACCATCGGCACGGGCGTAGGCTCAGCAGCACTGGTCAACGGGCGGCTCTTGAAAGGCAGCCACTACCTCGCCGGCAACCTCGGCGGCCACATGGCCGTCAACTTCGACGGTGGCCGCTGCAACTGCGGCAACGTCGGCTGCTTGGAAAGCGAGGCTTCATCGTGGGCATTGCCTGGTATTCTGAAACGACTGCCCGGCTATTCTGACAGCCCATTTGTCCCGAGTACTCGGGACGAAAAACCGGATTTTGAAGCAGTATTCCGTCTTGCCGCAGCAGGTGAACCATTTGCACTTTCTGTACGGGAGCGAAGCCTCGAAGCTTGGGCAACGGGCATCCTGAACCTCGTCTATGCCTACGACCCAGAGCGGGTGGTCATCGGTGGCGGCGTGATGCACAGTGCGGACGTGATACTGCCATTTATCCAAAACAAAATCAACCATGCCGCTTGGCTTCCAGCAAACGCCGTAGAGGTAGTGGCAGCACAGGAGCCGGATTGGGCAGGGGTGATGGGGATGGGGTACTTGGCACTTAAAACAACGCAGAAGCATTGAAACCAAACTACGACAAATATCCAACCGTAAAAGTAGCCGGATACAACAGCAAATGCTGGTCAGGCTGGCCCGCTATTTTTGAAAAAATCCAGGCTGAAATTGCTGCACAGGGCAAGCAACGAACCGTCATCGTCGTCGAAACGTACCCCGGCGTGGACGATGACGAAATCATGGGCGCTATCGCCAATTGGCTTTGCCCAAATGCTTTTTTCCATGCGCAGGACGCATTTTTGAGCGCAGCGAAGATTGACCAACTCACCCATCCCGACGTCACCGACGACCGCATTTTTGGCTACATGACCCGCCTGACCATCGAGCAGTTTTTTGATAAAAAAAAGCTGGCTGCGATGCAAAGCCGCCTGCAAGCTTCGGAAGGCGTCATCGTCATATATGGCACGGGCGCATCGGTTGTTGCGGAGCAATGGGATTTGCTCATTTACGCCGACATGGCCCGCTGGGAAATCCAACTGCGGATGCGTCGACACGAAGTGGCCAACCTCGGCACCAACAACCACGACCTTGAATTCCCGCAGCAATACAAACGGGCGTATTTCGTGGACTGGCGGGTGGCCGACCGCCTCAAAAGGCAATTGATGGAGCGCTGGGATTTCGTGCTGGACACCAATTTGCGCAGCGAACCCAAAATGGCAACGGGCGAAGCGGTGAGAACAGCCTTGCGGCAAACGGCAGCGCAGCCTTTCCGGGTGGTTCCGTTCTTCGACCCTGGGCCGTGGGGCGGCCAGTGGATGAAGGAAGTCTGCGACCTCGACCGCTCCGCCGTTAACTATGCGTGGTGCTTCGACTGCGTGCCGGAAGAGAACAGCCTGCTCCTCGATTTTGGGGAAATGACGATGGAATTGCCCGCCGTTGACCTCGTTTTTTACCAGCCAAAAAAACTGCTCGGTGAAAACGTTTTTTCCCGATTCGGCGCAGAATTCCCCATCCGCTTCGACTTTTTGGACACGATGGACGGCGGCAATCTGAGCCTGCAAGTCCATCCGCTGACGGAGTATATCCGGGAGCATTTCGGCATGTTTTACACGCAGGACGAAAGCTACTACATGCTCGACGTGAAGGAAGATGCCTGTGTTTACTTGGGGTTGAATGAAGACGTGCAACCCGATGCGATGATAGCCGAACTGGAAGCGGCGCAGCAAACCGGCGTTTTCGATGCCGAAAAGCATGTGGCAAAATGGGCGGTCAAAAAGCACGACCACGTCCTGATTCCCGCTGGCACGGTGCATTGTTCCGGCAAGAACAGCATGGTGCTGGAAATCAGCGCCACGCCGTACATCTTCACTTTCAAGCTCTGGGATTGGGGTCGCCTCGGCATGGACGGGTTGCCACGCCCCATCAATATCGGCCACGGCAAACAGAACATCGAATGGGACAGGACGACCGATTGGGTGGCCAAAAACCTCCTCAACCGCGTCGATAAAATTGCCGAAGGCGATGGCTGGCGGGAGGAGCGCACGGGCCTACACGAAACCGAATTCATTGAAACAAGGCGACATTGGTTCACCAAAACCGTCCACCATAACACGGGCGGCAACCTGAACGTGCTGAACCTCGTGGAGGGCCGGGAAGCCATCGTCGAAAGCCCGACGGGTGCGTTCGAGCCGTTCGTGGTGCATTATGCCGAGACCTTCATCGTGCCTGCCAGCGTGGGCGAGTACACCATCCGGCCTTTTGGCGAAAGCGAGGGGAAGGAATGCGGGACCCTCAAGGCTTATGTGCGATGACGGCCAATCGTAAATCGTCCCAAAGGGATAAATAAATCAAGCAATCCCTGTCTGCCGACAGGCAGGGTAAAATCAACAATATGCCAACCAACAACGACACCATCAACATGCGCACCGTCTATCTGCTCACGGCAGTAGCGGCGCTCGGCGGCCTGCTTTTCGGCTACGATACGGCGGTCATTTCCGGCGCCATTGGTTTTTTGAAAACCAAGTTTGAACTGACCACGGCCATGCAGGGCTGGGCAGCTTCCAGTGCCATCATCGGCTGCATATTCGGCGCAATGGGCGCAGGCTGGGCCAGTGATAAATATGGCCGGAAAAAAGTGCTGATTTGGACGGCCATCTTGTTTGCCATTTCTGCCATTGGTGCGGCTGTGCCGCAAAACCTGACGCAGTTTGCCATCTTCCGCTTCATTGGTGGGCTGGGCATCGGGGCGGCTTCGATGGTATCGCCGTTGTACATCACCGAGCTGGCACCCGCTTCCATTCGGGGCAAATTGGTGTCGTACTACCAATTGGCCATCGTCATCGGCATCCTCGTTATTTTCTTCGTAAACACCTTGATACAGGGCTTGGGCGACGAAGCCTGGAACGTGGAATACGGCTGGCGCTACATGATGGCTTCGGGTCTGATTCCGGCAGTCTTGTTTTTGGTAGCGCTGTTTTTCGTGCCGGAAAGCCCCCGCTGGCTGACCAAGGAAGGCCGTGAAAAAGAAGCCTTGGCCGTGCTTTCAAGCATCAACGGCGAGGCGAAGGCGGGCGAGATTTTACAAGAAGTAAAAGCCACGCTGCACGAGGAGCAGGGCACCTTGGGCGAGCTGTTCACCGGCCGTTTCCGAAAGGCGATTTTCGTGGGCATCGTGCTCTGCATTTTTTCGCAGGTGCAGGGCATCAACGCCATCATGTACTATGCGCCAGAGATTTTCAAGGCGGTAGGCACGGGCACCGAATCGGCCTTCCAGCAGACCATCATCATCGGCATCGTCAACGTACTTTTCACTTTTGCCGCCATCCATTTTGTGGATAAAATGGGCCGGAAAAAACTGCTGCTCTGGGGCGGTGCGGGCATGTGTTTGAGCTTGGGCATGGTCGGCTTGGCCTTCCACAATGGCTGGACGGGTTACGGCCTGCTGATTTTCATCCTACTTTATATCGCCTGTTTTGCGGCCTCATACGGCCCAGTGACTTGGGTGGTGATTTCCGAAATTTTCCCCATCAAAATGCGGGGCGTCGCCATGTCGGTGGCCACGTTTGCGCTCTGGGTCGCCGTGTACGTGGTGACGCAAATGTTCCCCATTTTATTGGAATCGGCTGGCCCGGCGGCCACGTTCTGGGTGTTCTGCGGGATGTCGCTACTGGCGTTTTTCTTCGTGTGGTCGCAGGTGCCGGAGACAAAGGAGAAGACGCTGGAGGAGATTGAGCGGACGTGGTGAGTAAATGGGCAATTTTTAGCATAACTGGACGATTCAACTAAACCTCAACCGATATGGACTTTACTGATTTGGTAAAAGAAAGCGAGAAGGCAGACTTGGCCTACATGGAATGGTACGCCAATTTGCCAGAAGAAAAGAAAGCGCAAATGCACCTCAACAGCCAGCATTTTGTGGCAGATAAAATACGTCACGATGTAAAACTGGAAAACCCGTTTGCCAATAAAAGCGATGTGGCCATGCGATTTATCGAGCTTACTCAGAGAGAAGAATACCCCGTGGATGTTTTCGCTTTCATCCAAAAAAAAATGGCCAAGCGTTCGGAAGAAGAATGGCAGGAACGCTTCAGTACCATGAAAAAAAAGCTTGGGTGGTCATACGACCAAATGGCAAAGTTCATGGGAGCGGGCAGTGGAAATGCCGTTAAAGCAAGCATTAACAGGCAATTGCCTGCTTTCGCAAAATTGGCGGTCTGCATTTTCGAAACAATGGAAAAAGACGCTTAAAAAGACATTTGAAGCAAGCAATGAAAAAACACTTACCCATATTTCTCCTCCTCGCTGCCTCTTTTTGCGCAGCGCAAACCAAGCAGCAGCCCGTTGACTACGTGGACTGCATGATTGGCAACCACGATAGCCGTTGGATGCAATTTCCCGGTGCCTCTATGCCCTTCGGGATGGTGAAACTCAGTCCCGACAACCAGCGCCAAGGCTGGAAAGCTGGCTACGAATACGAAATCGAGAACATCGCCGGGTTCAGCCATATCCACTCGTGGACGATGGACGGCCTGCTGATGATGCCCACCCTCGGCCCGCTGCAAGTGGAGCCGGGCAAGGAAAACGACCCCGACGGCGGCTACCGCTCCCGCATTCGGCATGAAACGGAGGTGGCGACGCCGGGCTACTACTCCGTCATGCTCGACGATACCAAAATCAAGGCGGAGGTGACGGCGACCACTCGTGCAGGCTTCCAACGCTACACCTTTCCAAAATCGGACAGCGCGCGGGTGATGATTGATATGCAGATAGAATCGGAGTACGGGACGGAGCTTTACGACGCCCATATCACCAAAGTCAGCGACACGGAAATTGAAGGCTATTCCCTCCAGCAAAGCCTGCGGGGCGCTGGCTGGAACGAGTACCAGCTTTATTTCGTCATCCGTTTCAACAAGCCGTTCAGCAACATGGGCGGCTGGACGAGGGACGGCGTGCAGCGCAATGTGACCAAGCTTTTTTCCGGGTGGGACCACGGCGATTTCGGGGCATTCGTTCATTTCAAGACCAAGGAAAACGAGCAGATACTGGTGCAAACGGGCATCTCTTTCGTCAGCCTCGAACAAGCAAGGTTGAACTTGGACACGGAAATTGCGAAGCCCTTCGGCTGGGATTTTGATGCGGTGCGCAACCATGGCCGCAAGGTCTGGAACGACCTCCTCAGCGTCATCGAAATCGAGGGCAAGGACGAAGTGGACAAGAAAAAATTCTACACCAACCTCTACCGGGTCTATGTCGGGCGCACGATTTACAGCGACGTGAACGGCAAGTACGTGGACATGTACGAGAAGGTGCAGCAGCTCAAAAACCCCGACCTGCCGATGTACGGCGGCGATGCGTTTTGGAACACCTTCTGGAACCTGAACCAAGTCTGGACACTCGCCACGCCTGAACTGGCGGACAAATGGACGGCCTCGCTCCTCGAATTTTACGACAAAGGGGGCTGGCTCTGCAAAGGCCCGGAGGGGCTGGAATATTCCGGCATCATGGTCGCCTCGCACGAGATTGAATTGATTGTGAGTTCCTACCAAAAAGGCATTCATAAATACTACGACCCCGAACATGCTTTTACCGCCATGAAGCACAACCAAATGGAGCAGGGCGTGGCGCACCGGGGCGGTGGTTTTGCGGGCAATCGCTGGCTGTACGAATACCTCAAGTTCGGCTATGTACCGCACGAATACGGCCCGGTTTCCAATACGCTCGAATACGCTTTCGACGATTGGGCGGTCAGCCAAATGGCCAAGGCGCTGGGCAAAAACGACGACTATTGGTACTTCAAGCACCGGGCGAACAATTACAAAAACATCTGGGATAGCAGCGTCGGCTACATGAACCTGCGCTTGGCGGACGGCAGTTTCAAAAAGCCTTTCGAGCCTTATTGTTGCTCAACTTTTTTGGGGCAAGGCTGGGTGGAAGGCAATGCCTGGCAGTACAGTTGGTTCGTGCCACAGGACTTGGCAGGATTGATAAAATTGATGGGAAAAGACGAGTTCAACCGCCGCTTGGAGGCAGGTTTCGTGGAGTCCCGCAAATGGAAATTCAACTCAGAATACACCGACGAAAACAGTTTGGCTGCAATGGGCGTGCTGCCCATCAACCACGGCAACCAGCCGAATATGCAAGCGGCCTACCTCTACAATTATTCCGGCAAGCCTTGGCTCACGCAGAAATGGGCAAGGGAAATCATGGAGGTGTTCTACGGTGCTGGCCCGATGGACGGCTGGCCCGGCGACGAAGACCAAGGCCAAATGGGCGGCTGGTACGTGATGAGCGCCATGGGCCTCTTCGAGATGCGGGGCGGCTGCGACGTGGAACCGACCTACGAAATCGGCAGCCCACTCTTCGACAAGGCGACCATCCACCTCGACCCGGCTTACTATCCCGGCGGGACTTTCACCATTGAGGCCATCAATAATTCCAAGGAAAACAAGTACGTGCAGTCCGCCACGCTGGATGGAAAACCGCTGACCAAGCCTTGGTTTTACCACAAAGACCTCGTGGACGGTGGCAAACTGGTGCTTACGATGGGGCCAAAACCCAACGAAAAATGGGGCAGCGGGGAGGGCGATGCACCGCCTTCGATGTCAGACGAGAAGTGAGAGAGTGAGAGAGTGAGAGAGTGAGAGGGGCTGATATCTAAAGACAAAAAACAGCTTATCAATTTGGGCAAACGGCAAACATATCTTTTCCTTCCCCTTCTTTTTTGCGGCTGCAAAAGGGCTGAACCCGCTTTGTTTCAACTGCTCCCACCTGAACAGACGGGCATTGATTTCTCCAACAACCTCGCCGAAGGCGACAGCCTGAACATCCTCAACTACGTCTATTACTACAACGGCGGCGGCGTGGGCATCGCCGATTTCAACAACGACGGGCTGGAGGATATTTTCTTTACGGGGAACGAGACCTCGTGCCGATTGTACCTGAACAAGGGTGATTTGAAATTTGAAGACGTGACAAAATCGGCAGGTTTGGAAACAACTGCTTGGTGTACGGGCGTAGCTATTGAGGACGTAAATGCCGATGGGTGGTTAGACATTTATGTAAGTGTGGCCGGTCATTCGGAACCTGAGCGGCGGCGGAATTTGCTGTTTGTGAACAATGGAGTCAATCCACAATCCGAAATCCGCAATCCGCAAAATTGAAGAAGCTGCCGAAGCCTACGGCATCGCCGACACCAGCTATTCCACCCAAGCCGCTTTCCTCGATTACGACCTCGACGGCGACCTCGACCTCTATGTGCTGAACCACGCCAACGAACGGGCAACACTGAACACCCCATTGCCCAAAAAGACCCAAGGCGAGGGCAGCAGCAACGACCATTTTTATCGAAATAACGGGACGGGGAAAGGCTTCACGGATATTACAAAAGAGGCCGGAATCATGACCGAAGGCTATGGTCTAGGCATTGCCGTCAGCGATTTCAATGGCGATGGTTGGCCGGATGTTTACATCGCCAACGACTTCATTTACAACGACTTGCTTTGGATAAATGAAAACGGGAAACGCTTTTCCAACCAGGTTTCCAGCTATTTCGGCCACCAAACCTATAACAGCATGGGCTGCGATGTCGCCGATTTCAACAACGACGCACGGCCCGACCTCATCACGGTGGACATGCTCCCCGAAACCGATTCCCAACAAAAAATGATGGCTGGTGCCATGACTTGGGACAAATGGCAGCTCATCGCCCAAGCGGGTTATGAGCCGCAGTATATGAGAAACAGTTTGCAAATGGCGGTGGACGGTGGACGGTTGACGGTGGACGGAGGGGTACCGTCCACCGTCAACCGTCTATCGTCAACCGGTTTTTCCGAAATTGGCCAATTGGCGGGGGTGGCTGCTACCGACTGGAGCTGGGCACCGCTTTTTGCCGACTTCGACAACGACGGCTGGAAAGACCTTTTCATCAGCAACGGCTATCTACGAGACATCACGGACAAGGATTTCATGGACTACTCGAACAACCTGTCCATGTTCAAAAGCCAAGTACAAGCCGACCAAGAACTGCTGCCAAAAATCAGCCAACTAAAAGGCAAAAAACTGCCAAACCGCATCTTCCAGAACCATGGAAACCTTGATTTTTACCCTCAAAATGAAGCTTGGGGTTTGTCGCAAGCCTCCTGCTCCAATGGCGCTGCATACGCCGACCTCGACAACGATGGCGACCTTGATTTGGTAACCAATAACCTCAACGAACCTGCCTTTGTTTATGAAAACAAGGCAGATAAGCTATTGAAAAACAATTACTTAAATATCCGACTGGAAGGCACGGCAGGGAACCCATCGGGCAGTGGTGCGAGCGTTCTGATGGTGTCGGGCGGGCAGCGGCAGTATTTTGAACAGCAGCAGGTGCGGGGTTTTATGTCGGCTGTTTCAGGGGTTTTGCATATTGGGTTGGGGGATAAAAAAACGGTGGATAGTCTCGAAATCCGCTGGAGGGATGGGCAAGTGCAAGTGCTGACGGACGTCACTGCCAACCAAGTTCTGACCTTAAAGCAGGAAGATGCCAGGCCATTGGCGCAAGCCCCAGACTTCGGAAATTTGAAAAATTTCCGAAGTCTAATGCAGGACGTGACCGGGCAGCACGGCATTGATTTCACCCACCAAGAATTGCTTTTCAACGACTTCCAATACCAGCCGCTGCTGCCGCATGGTTTCTCCGAAAACGGCCCACCCATTGCCGTCGGCGACCTCAACGGCGATGGCTTGGAGGATTTTTATGTCGGTGGCGGAAAGGGGCAGGCAGGCCGCATTTTTTACCAAAAAAACGATGGAAATTTTGCCAATAAAGACCTGATTGAAGGCAGTGAATCCGAAGACACTGCCGCCCTGATTTTCGATGTAAATGGCGATGGCAAGAACGACCTCTACGTGGTCAGCGGTAGCAGCGAATGGGCAGCGGACAGCCCGTTTTACCAAGACCGCTTGTATTTGAACACTGGAAACGGGAGCTTGGCTTGGGTAAAAAACGCCCTTCCCAAAATGCACACACCCGGCAATTGCGCAGCAGCAGCCGATTATGACGGTGATGGCGACCTCGATTTGTTCGTTGGTGGAAGTGCGGAACCAGGGAGCTACCCGACGCCCGCCCGGAGTTATTTGCTGCGCAATGACGGCGGCAAGTTTACCGACGTGACCGCAAGCATTTCATCGGGTTTGGAAAAACCGGGCATTATCACTGCTGCGCAATGGGCGGATTTGGACAAAGACGGTTCGCCCGACCTTGTACTGGTGGGTGAGTGGATGCCCATCACTGTTTTTGCCCATCAAAAAGGGCGCTTCACCAATGCCACGAAGTCGCTGGGGTTGGAGCATACGACAGGCTGGTGGAGCAGTTTGGCCATCCATGATTTGGATGGTGACGGCGACCTGGATGTGGTGGCTGGTAACCTCGGCCTAAACACGAAATTCCGGGCTTCGGAAGCGAGTCCGCTGACCATTTACGCCAAGGATTTTGACCACAACGGCAGCGTGGATGCCATCACCTGTCGTTATACCGAGGGCAAAGAAAAACCCATCCACCAGCGGGACGAACTGCTGGCGCAAATCAACGGCATGGAAAAAAAATACCCCCGCTATGCCCTTTACGCCGATGCCTCGGTGCAGGAGATTTTTGGGGAAAAAGCACTGTCGAACGCAATGCGTTTGGATTGTAAAATATTGCAGAGCACGGTGTTCACCAACGAAGCGGGCAAGCATTTCACCGCAAAACCACTGCCTGTACAGGCGCAGTTTGCGCCCATCAATGCCATTATCAGCGGTGATTTCGACGGCGATGGCCATGCCGACCTGCTGCTGGCGGGGAATACCTGGTCGCGCAATATTTCGGCGGGGCAATGCGACGCCTCCCACGGGCTGCTGCTGAACGGGGATGGGCAAGCTGGCTTTGTGTCAAGCAACGTGAATCGAAGCGGTTTTTATGTGGATGGGGCGGTGGCGAGCATGGCACAGGTCAAGCTGAAATCGGGTGGCAGCTTGTTGCTCGTGGGCGTGAATGGAGCGCCCTTGCAAGTGTTTGAGCGTAAAAATGAAGCTCAAGCGCTAGGTAAATCAGTCAGTTCTTCGTCGGATACTCCGACGTCACTGGATACAAGTCAATTTATTTTTACTAATTAAATTTTTCAAAAAATGAAGTTCAAAAGTTTCTCATTGATGCTCATCGCTGGCTTGTTGGCCACTTCGGCCATCACGTTCTCGTCCTGCAAGAAGGACGACGACCCAAAACCAGCGCCTACTGTTACCCTTTCGTCCACTACTTTCAGTGGTAAAATCGGTGAAACCGCTTCCGTTACAGCCGTTGTTGTTGCAGCGGAAGGCTTGAAAGAATTGCGTATCACAAAGTACCTCGGCACCACGGTGGACGCCACTTTCGGCACCAACGGCACGGAAATCGTGACCGACCTGACGCATACACATGATTACGTATTGACCGAAGGCCTTACCACGCCCGTTCGTTTCAACTTCACCGCTGAAGACAACGAAGGCCAGACTGGTACTGCTGACTTTATCATCACGACGGAGCCTAGCGTTTCCTATTTGTTGACAACCTATGATTGGCTGTGGAAGTCGAAATTTGGCCAAGGCTTTGCTTCAGAACCCGGTGCATCCGAGCAAATCCTTGATTGCGAAAAGGACAACTACTATCTCTTTCAACGCTGATGGCACTTATACGCTCAATTTGGCGCTATTACTGGCACGGGCGGAGGTACCTGCGACTTTGACGGCCTATCTGCCTACACAACTTGGTCGTTGAATGCGTGATGAAACTGAATTGACCTTGAATTCTTATGGTGTGTTTAGTCCTGATGTTGACGTAGTTGAAGTGTACAGAATATCAGATTTCACAACTAGTTCAATTAAGTCCATTTCAGAGGTTAACCTTATTCCTTTAGGTGGGATTAAATCCGATTGGACATTCGAGTGGTCGGCGAAGCCGAAATAAGCTTGTAAATTCAGTATCCATAAAAATGGGGGAATTAGGCAGCGCCTAATTTCCCCATTTTATTTTGATGAACCGAGGCCTATATATCCCTGCATCCTTTTGGATATCGTTCCAAAAATCCAGCGTTATAGTGTTGTAGCTGATGAGCAGCTCGCCGGGTTTCGAGAGATTGGGGTGCGCCTTGGCGTTGTAGCAAAAAGCCCCTCGTCAGCTTCCGGCGTCCGCCAGATTTCCTGGATTTCACCAAACGGCCCGACCGGACTGTCGCAAATCCGCATACCTACTTTGTCGGACAATCCCAGCACTTGGAATATCAAGGCATATCGGCCATCGGGCAGGGGCGTCACGCTGAGTTCGTTGGAAACGGCATTCGTGATAGGCGCAAGTCCTTGAATATCAAGCGTCCATGATTTTCCGTCCCAGTACCGCCACTTCTTAAAATTCTCGAAATCCTTCGGCTTCACCCTTGCCGCCACAAGGTTTTTGTCCTTTCCTAAACAGCCATAGACGTAAACATAGCCATCGGGATGCGGTGCGCCAGCCCATTTGGTATTCGCCAAAATACCAGCGCCCAAGCTGCCTTCCCCTACCCCGCTCAAGTTGACGTGCAGCGGCGTTTTTTTGCCGTTGCTGCGCAAATGGTGGCCTGCTTGCCCCGGCTGGCACTCGCCATCAGCGACACATCCACCTCTTTGAAGCCAAAACGCCCGACCCGTCACCTCGATATGGTAGGCGAACAGGTAGAGCGTATTGTCCCGCTCTTGGTTTACAAGCCGTCGCCGAGCCAAATGCTGCTTCGGCCCCCGTGTTTTGCGGCACGAAGAAGGTTGCGGAGCGCCGTTTTTGTCTTTTGTAATAAAACTGGATGCTGTCGGGATTGGCGGAATTGCCCTGGACGATGGCCACCGTGTTGTTCACCATCACGTTGCCGGGCATCGGTTTGCCATCCTTCACCTCGCCGATATAGGTATCGCTGAACAGCAACAGCGTCTCTTGGTTGCCCAAATTGCCCACCTTGTCCACCCCGCTGAGGGGGATGGAAAAGACGCCATCTGCCCCAAACCAACCGGAAGTGCGGTGGAAAAGGTTAGTCCATTCGGGCGCTGCCTCGACGGTGTATTTGAGTTCTTTTTGGAGATGGAGGTGGTGGGTTTATGCCCAGCCAACGAACACTAAGAAGGCAGCAACATGAGGTTTTCAATCTTGTGTCTCGAAAGTTTTTGAAATAAATGCAAACAGCCTCTCATAACCTGTCCACCACTGACCCCCATCGTAAATCGTAAATCGCAAAATCGTATATCACTCCCACCCCTTCACCCGCACGAAATACGGCCTATAATTATCCGCATTGCTGAACAAATCGGCAAAAACGCTGCTGTTCACGTTGTACGAAACCAGCAGTTCGCCATTGCTGGAAAACTGCGTGTGGGCAAAGGCATTGTAGGTAAAAAGGTTGCCTTGGTTGGATTGGGGCGTACAATAGACCGTCCGTTTATGGTCAAAACCGCTGGCCGGATTCGGTGAATCGTAGATATAAATCTCGCCGCCGAGGATATGGTGTTGCGTCAGCGAATAATAGCGGTCGTTGTGTTTGAACACCGCAAACTCATCGGAAACATTGGCAAAATGACGGACGCTCAGGGCTGGGTCAGGTGTCCAGCCAGTGCCGTCGAAATACTCCCATTCGCCGTTCAAATCATCCCCGGCTACCCTCGCCGTATGCAGGAATTTTGAGAACCCCTGTTTCTCCGAGCCATACAAATACAAGTAGCCGTCGTCCTCCAAAATGGCCGCCCCGTAGTTGGTGGCCGGGTCGGTTATTTTGCGCTCAATGGACAGTAACTGAAAATCCGGCAAATGAAAAGTGGCCACGTCCACGCTGGCGTAGGCAAAGTCCCAAGCGCCGCTGCCCGTTGATTTAAAGCCGAAAAGTATCACTTGGAGCGTATCACCGTGGGCAATAACCATGACCCTGCCAGTACCACCAACCCGCATCGGCAGGCTCGGATGAAGGCCGTAGAACCGCCCGTCAATGTGGTCAATTCATCACCGTCCTGCACCACAAAGGCATTGCGTAGCAGCCCCCCGCCGGGCCTGCTACGGTTAGCGTTCACCGTACCGATGAAGCTGTCACCGAAAAGCCAAAGATTGCGGCCATCGGGCAAGGGGATGGAATAGGTGGCATCACCGCCCGTCCAGCCGCTGTACCGGGTAAAAAGCTGGTTGAAATCAGTGGCCAAAGACACTGAAATCGGGGCTTCCCAGCAGCCGGAAGGTACGACGACCGTGCTGTCGCCGGGTTCTTCCGGGTTTTCTTCGTTGGGGTCAATGGGGTAGAAATTGCCGGAGGTGAAGTCGTCGGATTCGTCTTTGCAGGCCGTGAAAAAAGACCACTGCCGACAAGGCAAACAAGAATATGACGCTCAGCGATGACAGGAATGGCTCGCATGGAACTTGGATTTATTGGCGCTTTGAAGCTTTGGTGGCAAATTACGAACTTTGTTTGAACATACCGGAAATTCAAGTCAGATGTTTACAGATTTTTTGCAACCAATCCCTACATTCGCCACATGATAAACCTCGGCCTTGGCCTCTACAAAAAGCTTGTTGAACGACGCCATTTCCGCTTTGCGAAGCAATGCGGTGCCACGCATATCGTCGTGCAATTGGTGGACTATGTGAAGGGCGGCGACAACCCGACCCTCACCCAAAACTACCTAGGCGGCTGGGGCGTCACCCGCAACGAGGGCAAGCTCTGGCAGCTCGACGAACTGCTCGCCCTGAAAAAGCAAATCGAATCGCACGGCCTCACCTGGGCCGCCATCGAGAATTTCGACCCGGCGCACTGGTACGATGTGCTGCTCGATGGCCCGAAAAAGCACCAACAAATCGAGGATTTGAAATGGATGCTCCGCAATATCGGTAAGGCGGGCATCCCGGTCATGGGCTACTATTTCAGCTTGGCAGGTGTTTGGGGCTGGACGCCCGCTCCGGCTGGTCGGGGCGAGGCGATGTCCGTCGTGTTTGACCAAAACAAAATAGACACCCAAGCGCCCATCCCGAATGGCATGGTTTGGAACATGACCTACGATACGGAAGCGAAGGGCAGCACGGTCGCCCCAGTTTCGAGGGAGGAAATTTGGCAGCGTTTGCAGTGGTTTTTGGCCGAAATGCTGCCTGTGGCCGAGGAATGTGGCGTCCGGCTCGTCGCTCATCCCGATGACCCGCCGCTGCCGGAGATGAGAGGAGGCACGGCCCGTTTGTTTTACAGCCATACCGAATACGAGCGGTTATTGGCGCTGTCGCCAAGCCCCGCCAATGGTTTCGAGTTCTGCATGGGTGCCTTGCAGGAGATGCCGGACGGGGACCTCTACGCCCTGCTCGACAAGCATTCCGCCGCCGGGAACATCGGCTATATCCACTTCCGAAACGTGGTGGGCAAGGTGCCGCAGTACCGGGAAGCCTTCGTGGACGAGGGCGATATTGACATGGTACGGGCCTTGCGCATTTTGAAAAAAAACAATTTTGACGGCGTCATCATTCCCGACCATACCCCGAAATGAGCTGCGCTGCGCCCTGGCATGCGGGCAAGGCGTTTGCGCTGGGGTATATGCGGGGGTGCTGCAGGGGATTGAGCGGGAAGGCTGATTTTTTGGAGTTTTGATTTAAGATATAAGATTACATGATTTAAGATTTAAGATTGTGAGCGTGTCAATTAATCTCAAATCTGGAACCATGTAATCTGCAATCTAAAATCAAAAAAGTAGCACAAAGCATTTAAAAGCATGGTTCCACCACCCTTTTTCCCCACTCACAAATGCACCATCTCCGACGACTGGACGCTCAACGGCATGAACGTCGTCTGGATGGAAAACGACTACCTGCGCATTGGCATTCTGGCGGGGCGGGGCAGCGATATTTTTGAATTCCGGTACAAGCCAAAGGATGTGGATTTCATGCTCCGGCTGTCCAAGGGCATCCTCAATCCGAACCTCGATTTTTCGCAAATGCGCAGTACCGACAACCAGTTCGAGGACTACTACTATGGCGGCTGGCAGGAGGTCTTGCCCAACAGCCCCGGCTTCAACTACCGGGGCGCAGCGCTGGGACAGCACGGCGAGGTTTCGCTGACGCCTTGGAAACATGCCATCATCGAAAACACGCCCGAAAAAGTCTCCCTCAAGCTCTGGACTCGACCGCTGCGGATACCCATTTTAATCGAAAAAACGTTGAGCTTGGAGGCGGATAAGGCAACGCTTTTCATTGAGGAGAAACTGACAAACGAAGCTGCCACGCACCTCGATATTTCATGGGGACAGCATATCGCATTCGGTTTGCCGTTCCTGAAAGAAGGCGCAAAAATCACCACCAATGCCCGCAGCTTTTACCCGAACCGCTCATGCCGCCCAACCGCCGCTTCCAGCCGGGTGTGGAAAGCGATTTTCCCAATGCCTTGAATATCAATGGAATAGCGGACGACGCCAGCCTTGTGCCACCCGCATCGGCAGCATCTTACAGTGATTTGGCGTACCTTTCGGGCTTCGACGACTCGGCTTTTTATGCCTTAAAAAACGAGGAGAAAAACGTCGGGTTGCCGTTCGTTGGATGCCCGGATTTTCAAGCACTGCTGGTACTGGCAAGAACGCTACGCCACGCAGGACTCACCTTGGTGGGGCAACACCTACGCCGTCGGCCTCGAACCCTGGACCAACCGTTGGCGGCCCAACCCGCAGGACAGCATCGCAGCAGGGGAATGGTTGCGGATAGCAGCTGGTGAGGTAATCACGACCAAATTGGAAGCATCTGGCTTTGAAAGAACTTACGGTTGACGGCAGACGGTGGACGGTAAACGGCGCAACAAGCTGGCTACCGTCCGCCGTCCACCGTCTACCATCAACCGAATATCATGCACCCACTACTTTCAAAATCCACCATTTTCGCCGATGGCCTCGACCACCCGGAATGCGTCGCCGTACACCCCGATGGAACGGTCTGGGCGGGCGGCGAAGCCGGGCAGATTTACCGCATTTCTGCCGATGGAAAAAAGGTCGAAGAGGTCGCCAACACGGGCGGCTTTATCCTGGACTGGCGTTCAGTCCCGGCGCTAAATGGCTGGCTATCTGTGATTTAGGCAAAAAATGCGTCTGGCGGCTCGACCTGCAAACGATGAAACTGGAACGTTTTGCTGATGGCGCAGAAGGGCATAAATTCAATATCCCGAACTACGCCGTTTTTGACAAGCAGGGCAATCTTTATGTCAGCGAAAGCGGTGCTTTTAGGCAAATTACTGGCAAGGTGCTGAAGTTCTCCCCCAATGGGTCGGGCACCATCTGGCACGATGGCGGCTTCAATTTTGCCAACGGCATGGCGCTTGGCCCCGAAGGGAAACACCTTTACATCGCCGTTTCCTTCCTGCCCGGGGTGGAACGGGTAGCAATTTTGCCGGATGGCAGCGCTGGCGAGCGCAGCTTGGTCTGCACCCTGCCGGAGGCCGTGCCCGATGGGCTGGCTTTCGATGCCGATGGCAACTTGTACGTTTCCTGCTATTCCCCGAACAAGATTTACAAAGTGACGCCCAGTGGCGAAGTGACCGTTTTCATGGACGACTGGGAGGCACATACCATTTCCAATCCGACCAATATCGCATTTGGTGGGCCAAACCTCGACCAGCTTTTTGCGGCCAACCTCGGCAGGTGGCATATCACGAAAATTGACGCAGGCGTGAGGGGGTTGGCATTGGCGTCGCATGACGGATGAAACTGGAAATTAGGAAATTGGAAATTGAGAAATTCGGTTTCCGCACTCCTCAATTTCTAATTCCTCAATGTCCTAATTTCAATATTTCCAATGTCCTTCACCAATAAAACAGCCATCATCACGGGCGGCGCAAAAGGTATCGGCGGCGCGTGCAGTCGCGTTTTTCACCGTGAAAATGCCAATGTCGTCATCCTCGACACCGACCCGTTGGGGCAGGACTTGGCGGCGGAACTCGGCCCACGGGCGCTATTCATCCAATGCGATGTTTCCAAAGAAAATCAGGTAAAAACGGCGATGGAAAAAGCAGCGGAAACCTTCGGCGGCATTGCTATTTTGGTCAACAACGCGGGCATCCAACGCTACTCGAAAGTGACAGAAACCAGCGAGGAAGAATGGGATTTGGTCATGAACGTGAACCTGAAAAGCGCCTTTCTTTGTGCCAAGCACGCCATCCCGTTTATGCTGAAACAGGGCAGCGGCGTGGTCATCAATGTGTCGAGCGTGCAGGCGTTCATTTCGCAGCAAAACGTGGCACCTTATACCACTTCCAAGACGGCCATGCTCGGCCTGACCCGTAGCATCGCCGTGGATTATGCGCCGCAAATCCGTTGCATGTCCGTTTGTCCCGGCACCATTGACACGCCGATGCTGCGGGATGCTTTTCAGCTCTCGCCCGACCCGGCGGCGGTTTATCAGGAATGTGTGGACATGCACCTCGTGAAGCGCATCGGTACGGCGGAAGAGGTGGGCGAACTTTGCGCCTACCTTGCCAGCGACAAGGCGTCGTTTTTCACCGGGCAAGCCGTACGGATAGACGGCGGCTTGGGGATTACGATTGCGGGGAGCAAAAAGAGTGAGCTTCAGACATGCGCTTCTATCCATGACCTGATGCCGTCGAAATCAAGCCGACCTTCGGCGACGGCAATCACGAAGTCGTATTTTTCGTCTTCGGAAGCAGTGATATCCAAGCCATTATACAGGAGTAAAGCGCGCATAAGGACATATCCTGTACGTTTATTTCCATCCATAAAAGGATGATTTTTGACTATGCTTTCTATTAATGCAGCTCCTTTTTCAATAACTTCAGGATAAAAATCATGTCCGTCGAACGACTGAAACGGCCTGGCAAGAGCAGACTCCAACAGTGTAATATCACGTACGCCGTCACTTCCACCAGTCTGTGAAATGATATTACTATGGATGGAAAGCACTTCGTTGAGGTCAATCATTCTGCGAGACGTTTCAATAAATTATGTTCTTTTTCGATGACTTTGTCAGCAAATTCAGTTAACTTTAATGGAGTTGATTGACGTTTGCTTTCCTTTTGCTTAATGAAAGAAAGGATTTCCGTCAAATCATTTTGGTCAAAATGGTCAAGCATTTCCTTGATTTCTTCTTTAATTTCAGTTGCAATCATCCTTGATTTTTTTTACAAAAATAACCACTTCCAGCGAAAAATGATTCCCCCGTTTTTACTTACTCAAGCACCACCCGCAGCGTCCTAATTTCCCAAGCGCCAAACTTCATCGCCGAAGGCGCCACCTCCTCAAAAACTTTCTCCTTTTCATTGCTCAAAAACCATTTTGGCTGCCCTGCCCCACCCCAGTTCAAGGTGGCCGATGCGGGTTTATCCGAGGTATTGAAAAGCCGGAGCAGGTATCCTTTTCCATCCCGGGCAGGCTTCAAGGAAGTGACGATGACCGCCGGGTCGCCCGTCAGTTTCAGCAACGAAGGGAAGCCCGTTTGCCCCTCGCCTACTGGCGCTACCAAGAGCGGCTGCACCAGCCCGATACCGAATTTTTTGGCTTCGGCACTATCGAATGCCTTGTGCGGGCGCAGCGAGTAACGGAAGGGGATTTGGCCCACCTGATGCCCTTTGTAATTGACGAACCAAACATTGTTCATCACCCACGAGAACAGGCGGTTGCTGGGCGTCCAAGTCTTTAGCCAAGGCTCGTTGACGGGGTCGCTCATCCAGCGTTGGCCGAGCATTTCGCCCGTCTCGACGAGCGGCGCATCGAGGTTGGCCCAGGTGACGCCGTCCGTTTTATTGGAGATGTCCACGAAGTGCTGGGCGCAGAAAAAGTTCTTGTTTGCCCCTTTCAACTGGTCTTTCTCTGGCTGCATCAGCGCCCAAGCGAGGTCAATGCGAAGTTCGCCGTCCGGCACCTGAAAGGGGAAGGAAAAGCGCAGGTTTTCGTCCTCATAGACCCGTTTTTTGTCCACGAGGTTGAGGATGTCCACGCGATTGCTGCCTGCCGTGAGCTGTATTTCCCGGCTGAAAAGCTTGGCACCCGGCGCTTCAGAACTTACGAGGATGGAAGCGACAAGTGGGCCGTTTTCCTTGATTTTAAAAACAGGTTTTGCACTACGGCGGGGGTTGGCGGCGTCCTTTCCCGTGTACCAATATTCGTTGAAGCCGAGGCTGTCGGTGGCGTCCACGAGGTCGAACGGGAGGTCCCCGTGCCGGATGCTGGCGATGCACCCGGTGGCCTCGTCCAATTTCACCGTGAGCCATTCGTTGGTCAGGGTCAGGCCGTTGGTGGCAAGGCTTTCAAGCTGCGCAATTTGAGCTTTCCTTTTTTTCAGGGTAAAACGGGCGGCGCTGAACGGTGGGATGTCCTTTGCCCAAAAAGCCAATTCGCCCGTGGACAATTCCTGCGTTGGTTGCGCCAAGCCATTTTCATCGAAAACCGTCATGCCGTTCGCTTTCCAGTCGGCTGGGATTTTCACGAGTTCGCTGCGCTGCCAAGAGGTGGTATTGAAAACGAGGAAATTCGAGACCGCACCGCTTGGCGCATTCATTTTACCTAAAGCCTTGTCAATCAACGTATTGGTTTGGCGCTCCGCATTGTTTGCAAAGCCTTTTTTTACCTCCCATTGCTTCGTGGTGAAATCAATATCAGGGTCTGATTTGCTGCTGACAGCGCCCCAAGTATGCTCCGAAAAAAGCAGCACGTTCGTCCACGCCTCGTCAAATTCGGCAGCCGGGAACCCCTTTGCATCGAGCATCGCCCACAGGGCCTGCGCCTGCACGAGCTGCTCGGCGGTGTTGCGGTTGGTGGAGGTTTCGAGGGCGGAGGAGGCAGCGCCATCTTCCCAATAGGGCGTGAAATCGCCACGGTGAGTGGGCAATTGGTCGCCGTATTTCTGCTCAAAAGCCCCAAACATTTCAGCGGTGGTGGCAATGCGGAGCTTGGGCGATTCATACTTTTCGTTCCATTCCCGCACGAAGTCCGGCATGTCGGTATCGGGGCCGCCGTTGTCGCCAAGGGTATAGCGGATTTGAACCATGTCGTAGGGGTAGCTTTCGGCATCCAGTTCACCAAGGAATTTAAGGATGGGCACGCCCTCCGTGCGGCGCAGCTTGCCCAATAGCCAGTCATGGAACCATGAATAGCCGTGGCGGCTCATCCAGAACAGCACCCGCTCGTTGCCGGATGGCGATTCCCAATAAAACGGCACGTCGCCCCAAGCCTCGAAGGTCAGGCCGACTTGGTAGCCGCCATGTGCCTTGTGCGGCATGTGGTTGGGGCCGATGGAAAAATACTTTACCTCGCTTTGCGCCAGCGCAGGCACGATGCCCCAAGCGTAACCGGGCACGTCGGAAATCATGGCCGAGTTGATGCCGATGCCATAATCCCGCTCCATTTTATTGGCAAAATCGGTGATGTGCATCAATTCTTCGGGGCGCTGCAAGCCCGTCAGTTCGCTGCCGTAGAGCGCATCCAGCCCAATCCAGCCATTTTTCACGGCCTCGATAAAGACGGCACGGCTTTCGGGTTTGGCATTTTTCAAATAGCCATCCACGGCCCAAAGCACTTCCACGTTCCATTTGTAGCGGGCAGCTTCGGGATAGTTGGCGGTCTTTTTTGCCAGCTCGATGCCTTGCTCGAAATTGCGCCACTGCATCCGCTCGACCTCCGCCTGCAAATGCGTGAAACCTACGTCCACATGCGAGTGAGGCAGCAAAAAGACCTCAAAAGGACGAACGGGTTTCAGTGTGATGTCCTGTTTCCAAGTCGTGCTTCGGTCATCCCCCAATACGACCTTCACTTCGGCCATGCGGGCCACCTCAACCTTGTCCACCCACAGGTAAAATCGGTTCAAGCCCGGTTGGAGTGGTTGGTCCATTTGCCAAACACCGTCCAAAAAAACACGCCCAGGCCCAGGGGTACCTGCCAGCGTCAATTCCACCAAAATCGGTTGTTGCAATTTGCCGCTTTGCCGCTTCATGGCCTGAAAACCAAACACTTGGAAACTCGTTTCCACCACATTTTGGTAGGCGGTGTAGGCATCGGAAAGGATGGCTTCCGCTGTCGTAATTTTCAGGGTGAGGGGCTGCCCTTGCGGAAAATCAAGGCGCGGTACGGTCAGGATTTGGTAGCCGAAGACATGGTCCTTTTCACCGTTTGGGGCGGTGGTGGCGACAAAGGCCAGCTCGTAGTCGTCGGCTTTGTATCGCCAATTTTTTTCGTTGGAATTAGTAGGGCTGGAGAAGCTGAACCGTTGTTGCCCATTGATGGACAAATCGAAACTGGCCGGATGCTCGCCACTGACCACGGACATGGATGCCTGCCAAATAAAGCTAATCCGTTCATCCTTCGCTGCGGGCATTTGGGCAGTTTGGAACTCCGCAGCCTTACCACCGGGCGTGACCGTCAGGGCGAGTTTTCCCTTTTGCAAAATGGGCGGGAAGTCAAGTTGCGTACCACTTACAATCTGTTCAAAGCCCTGCACATACTGGTCGGAGCGCACGGGGAACGGGTTGTCGAGGGGAAGGCGCTGTTGGGCCACGGCCTTGCAGATGATCAATAGCAGGAGGGCTGCGAGCAAGTGTTTTTTCATGTGTTTCACAATTTCAACCTAAAAAACCGTGGCCGACAAAGCCGTGGCTCTTTTGGGATGTCGTTCCAGAAATCCATTGAATTCACATTGTAGGCGATGAGCAGTTCGCCGGGCTTGGACAGGTGCGGGAAGCCCTTTGCATTGTAGGCGAAGTAGTCCAAATCCTTTTGCCACTCGTCGCATTGCCAGACTTTATGGGTGGGCAGGTATGGTCCAGTGGGACTTTTAGAAACCTGCACGGCCACCTCGTTTTCCATCCCAAAAAACTGGTGGGCAAGGATGAAGCGCCCATCGGGCATGGGGCTGAGGCTCATTTCATTGGAAACGTGGCGGGTGACGGGCGTCGTTTTCCGGTAGTCGGTCGTCCAGTTGGGGCCTGCTGCGAACTCCCATTTATCGAACTGTTCGAACTCCTTCGGCTTCACCCGTGCTATCACCAGCCCTTGATTTTGCCCACCGACCCCCATGACGTAAATATAGCCATCGGGCTTGGGAGCACCCGCCCAGGCAGTGTTGACGAGGATGCCGCTGCCCATGGTGACCTTGTTCCAATTTTCGAGCGGGAAAAAGAAGGGCGTTTCGAGCTGCCGCTGGTCCTTGAAGGGCGGTTTGCTGCCTTTTCGTATGGCGATGATATTGACGCCCGTTTGCTCAAACTCGAAAAACGAGCCGGGGACAATGGTGTCCCGAACCGGATAGGCAAAAAGGTACAAAGTGCTGTCCATTTCCACGTTCACGAAGCCATCGCCCATCCAATAGTATTCGCCTTTTTTGGTGTTGGGGGTGTTCGGCACAAAGAGCGAAGTTGGCTTTCCATCCTTGTCCTTGTTGATGAAAAACTTGAACTTGGAGGGGTCAGGCTCGCTGCCATCGAGGTAGGCAACGCAATTGTGCACCATCTCAAAATCCTTTCGCTGAATGGTTTCGCCGACGGTATCCGCCACGACCGAATCACTGAAAATGAAGAGGGATTTCGTTTTTGCCGCTGCTGGGCGGTACTCGGCACCGTCCATCGGGATGGCGAAAATGCCGTCGCCGCCGAACCATCCTGCATTGCGGGTCAGCAGTTTGTCCCAATCAGGGGCGGCGGAAACCAAGTCTATTTGCTGGGTGGCCGAGGATGAAGCCGACTGGCTGATTTTCTGGCTACAGCTTGTAAAAAGCAGCGCCAACAGGATACCTAAGCACTTGATTGTCATTAAGTTGTATTGCAATTTTTTCATAAAAACCTGGGTTTGCTTCTTTCTGTGTAAAAGTAGGAAAAACAACGGTTTATGTTGGTATGTTTGCACATACTAATTTTCACCATTGCTCGCTGCCGAGCCAAAACATCTTACATGAAACGGATTTTACTATTGCCCTTCTTTTTTATCGCCTTCGTTAAAATGGCAAATGCGGACGTTGCCCTGCCCAAGCTTTTCACCGACCATGTTGTGTTGCAGCGCGACGTGGCTGTGCCCGTTTGGGGCTGGGCATCGCCGGGCGAAACGGTCAGCGTGGGCATTACCGGGCAATCGCACAAAACAAAAGCAGGCAAAGACGGCAAATGGCAGCTCCGCCTCCAACCCCATGCTGCGGGCGGCCCGTTTGAAATGACGGTGCAGGGCAAGAACAGCATCGTTTTAAAAGACGTGTTGTTCGGCGATGTTTGGCTCTGCGGCGGGCAGTCGAACATGCAGTGGACGCTGGACATGATGCACCACAAGGAACTGGACACCGCCCGCACCAACAACCCGAATATCCGCATGTTCACGGTGGCCATTGACCTCGATTACTTGCCAAAAAAAGACGTGAAGGGGGGGCATTGGGAGCTTGCTACCGTAGGCAGCATCGGGCATTTTTCGGCGGTTTCTTATTTTTTTGGACGATACCTGCAAGAATCCTTGGGCGTTCCCATTGGCTTGATTAGCAGCAATTTAGGCGCTACTTCCATCGAGACTTGGATGAGCGCCGGGGCCTTGAAGCAGTTTCCGCAGTTCAAGGAAGTGCTGGACGTGGACTTGGCTTCCGGCAAAAATTTCGAGCAGTTGAACGCTGACTTGACTGCGTACCGCAAAAAATGGGATGGTGACTTTTATTTCAAAAACGACCCCGGCATCGCACAAAATTGGCAAGACCCCGCCACCGATATTTCCGATTGGAAAACGATGGAAATCCCGAACCTTTGGGAGGATGCCGGACTGCCCGACTATGACGGTTCGGTCTGGTTCCGGAAGGAATTCGACTTGCCGGAGGACTTCAAAAACGATACGTTCAATATAGCCCTCAACCAGTTGGACGACTACGACATCGCTTGGGTGAACGGCGTGAAAATCGGCGAGAGCTTCGGCAGCCGCAACTGGCGCAACTATTTTTTCCCCGCCAGTATCCTGAAGCCAAAGGGCAACGTGCTCGTGGTGCGCATCTTCGATATTGGCGGAAAGGGGGGCATGTATTCCAATGCGTTTTGGGGCAATGCCATCCTTAATGGGACTTGGCGCTACAAGCCGGGCGTGAAGATAGACGCCAAGCATTTCCCTCGCCCCACCGTGCCGAACGGCAGTTTTTTCACGCACCCCGGATTGCTTTACAACGGCAGCATCGCACCCCTGCAACCCTTTGCCATGAAGGGTGCCATCTGGTATCAAGGGGAATCGAACGTGGAACGGGCTGAGGAATATTCAAAGCTATTGCCAGGCATGATAAGCGATTGGCGGCAACATTGGGGGCAGGGCGATTTCCCGTTCCTCGTCGTGCAATTGGCGAACCACCACCCTGAGCCTGGACAACCGGGAGAAAGCAATTGGGCAGCGCTGCGGGAGTCGCAAATGGCGGCGCTCCATTTGCCCAATACCGCCATTGCCGCGGCCATAGATATTGGCGAAGCCGATGATATTCACCCAAAAAACAAGTTGGACGTGGGCATCCGGCTTGGGCTGGCTGCCCGGAAGGTGGCTTATGGAGAAAACATCGTGCACAGTGGCCCCGTCTTTCAATCTATGGAGAAAGCGGGCGACAGGATCAGGCTGCGTTTTCGGGAATTGGGTGGCGGGCTGGTTTCAAAAGACAAGTACGGCTTCCTGCGCGGGTTTGCCATCGCGGGTGCGGACCAAAAATTCCATTGGGCCTTGGCCTATATCGAGGGGGAGTCGGTGGTGGTATTCTCACCTGAGGTAATGCAGCCGATGGCTGTGCGCTATGCATGGGCCGACAATCCGGGGCAGCTTGATTTGTACAACGCCGAGGGATTGCCCGCGCTGCCTTTCCGCACGGACGATTGGAGAATTTCGACAGCGGGCAAGGTGTTTTTGTTGGAGGAGCATGGCTTTTAATGGATAATTACAATGGTTCGTAATGGTTTCACGTTTAAGGTTTCACGGGAGGGACCTGCTCAATTGAAAGTGAATAGCATTTTTGGAATAGCTTCTTTGGCAAATCAACCTTGTCAAAAATGATTTAAGCAGGTATTTCCCTGAAATCCCGAAAATCGGGACAGGCTTTGAAACCAAAAACCTCACGAACCATTGTTTACGAAGTGCTTATCTAAAATGGGCTAGGCATTTGCGATTTGTCTCGCCCAACTCACTAGATATTTGGGTAAAATTTGTGGGATGCTGCCTTCAGCAAAGCGACACTTTCTTCATAGCTATCGTACAGCGGCGAAAAATTATCGCGTTCCAGTTCCACAATCTTTGCCTTCACCATTTCCCGGAGAATACGCTCCTGTCGGAAGTCCTCGATGGTGAGTTCCCGAAAGAGGGTCTTTTCCTGTTCATCTATAACCGATTTGGAAACCGGGTTTTCGTACAGTGCTTCGATGGCCTGGTTGGTGAGGTCGGGGTTGGCGGTGGTCAGTTCCCTGATTTTGTCGTTGATATTGCCGGCCAGTTCGCCCTTGAGCGTTTCGAGTTTCAGGCGGATTTCTTCCCGCTTTGCCATTTGCTGCTCCTCGGTTGCCCTTCGCTTGAGTTCTTCCTCTTTTGGGTCGGTGAAGCCACCTTTGAGGGCCTGCACGAAAAACCCGGCAATGCTCGATTTTATCTGGTTTTGCGCCTTGGCGCGGCGCGTGACGCGGATGGCCTGCGCGACTTGTTCCTCGGTGCAGCCGTCCAGCAGTTCCATGAAGACGGACGGGGTTACGCCGAATTTTTGGACGACATCGGCATGGAAAAGGTTGAATAGCTTGTCCTTCTCTGTTTCCGGGCGTTCCATCGAGGTTTCCTTGGCACTGGGATTTGGAAAAGGGATTTCAAGGGACTTCCCAATCAGTTCCCCGCGTGCGGTGCGCAGTTCCTCCTCGGTTTTCCGCTGAAAGACGAACCGAAGGGCGGTAATCTTTTTCCCCTCCTTCAGCTTCTCCACTTTGGTTATATTTAGGTCGGTATGGAGGTTGACCTCCCGCACGGAAGGGGCTATCACCTTTTGGAAGAAGTTGCCGAACAGGGGGTATTCCTCCGATAGCTCGAACATGCGCTTCATTTCCTCGAAACCCAGGGTGCGCTCACCGATACTCTCATATTGCTTCAGGAGTTCATAGATTCGGACGGGGTAAGTGCCCAGTTTTACCACGTTGCGGAGGTCATAAGCGGTGAAGTTGCGCTGCAATTGCAGCAGCATGGGCTTCATCTGGGGGTCGAAGGTGATGTCTATGTATTCCTGGTACTCCACTCCCCTACCCTTCTCGCCCTCGGACAGAAAGTTCACGGAGCGGATGATATGGTACTCGGTCTCGCGCTGGAAGCCGTTCTCCTCGTTGCTCACGTTGAACACTTTGCGCATAAGGCTCCGCGACGCGTCGCGCAGGAAACCGTAGGACTGCCCTGAGGTAAGCCCGAAGGTCTTGATGACATCCTTGTACCAGATGCGATAGGTCTTGAAGTCCTCGTCCTCCCGGCGGATAAAGGAAAGCACCGACAGGAATATACGCGTTTCCCAGACATCGAACTTGTACCGCGCCTCGATGAGCTGGTTCGACTTCTTGATGAGGGTAATCCCTTTGTTTTGCTTAGTTTTCCTTTTCATATTGTTCCAACTATAACCGAATTGGAAGTTATGTTTTTTAGCTGCTGCTTTTAGTTGTTGGCTATTGGCTGCTTTCAGCCCGTGCGTTCTCCCCGCTCGATTCAACTATAACGAAATTGGAAACCAATTTTGAAATAGCCCCTTGGTAAACCCAATAGTTGCGGCATCTGTAACCATTTTGGAAGTATCCTTGCGCAAGGAATAGCCTTGCCCTACTACTATAACCATTTTTGGACGGAAGCCAAGGGAAAAAAAGGATTCCATTCCCAAAACAGGTACAATAACCAAATTGGGAGGAAAATCCAACAGCAGGGGCAAACATAACTAAATTGGAAAGAAATATACCTAAATGGGAAGAAATTCCTTTTCCAATCAAGTTATGGTTTTTCCCAAAGAAGTTATATTAATTTCCAAAATAGGTATAGTTCCTTCCAAAAACGTTACAATTCCTTCCAAAAACGTTATAGAAGGATGTACAAGTAGTTGATTATCAATGGATAAAGCCGGGATAAAAGAAAGAAAAGCATTAAAAAATGAAAACCAACAACAAAAAGCGCAGTGTTGTTGGTGTTGAATTTTGGAAAAATAAGAATTGAAAGCAGTTGGGGGGCCTCCGCACCCCGCAGCCTGTGGAAGAAATTGGAAAAAATGGCTTCACCTGTGCCGGGCCTTCCAAAATGGTTATACTTTGATTCAACCACAGCCCCTGCCCTATTTCCCGGAATCTTTGAGTTCCAATTTCTTGGCTTCTTGCAGCGCCTTCACTTCCTCCAGCACGGTCAGTTCGCGCTCGGTGCGGCGGGTGAGTATGCTGAGGCGTTCTTCCTTGGTGAAGCCCTGCTCGATGAGGGTGGCGTTGATGCTCTCCATGTTGGCCAGCACTTGCAGTTCCTTGACGGAGGCCGCATCGCGCAGGTTGCCCTTGGCATCGGGGTTCAGCGCTTTGAACTGCTTGGCGGTGGTACCGAAGACGGCGAGGTTGAGCAGGTCGGCCTCGGAGGCAAAGTATAGGCTTTCGCGCTTGGTGTTCCAGTCGAGGACGGGCACGAGGTTGGTGCGCACGGCGTCGGTGTGGATGAAGTAGTTGCCCTTGGCCAGTTCTCGGCGCAAGTCCCATTGCTCGCCAAGGCGGGCTGCCTCCGACTCCTTCAATTGTCGGAATTGGTCAATAAAGTAGGCGTAGAATTCCGGGCTGAGCCAGTTGCAGAAGTGGATGGCAATGTCAAAATGGGCAAAAGTGCCGCCGTACCTGCCCGCTGACGATTCGATGCCGATGGCATTCGTTTGGGCTAGCCAATCGGATGCCGAGGGACTGAAGTTGTTCAATCCCGTTTTCATTCTAATCCCGTCGAATCCGGCGGGATTAAAATCTGGGTTGTGAATGTTCTCCCATACGCCCAGGAACTCCACCGTACCCCGGTTGCGGAGCCAGTTCCGGATGGTATAGTCCGTGGGCTGGTTGCTGGTCTTGGCGATGTCCGTGATGCATATATAGTCGCTGGACCGGGCCTTGCGCACCCTGACTTCCGCACCCTGCACGATAATGGTTTGTTTTTCCATGCTTCAACGTCTAGCCTTTCTTGTGGTTGAGGTCGTCCTCTATCAACTGCCGAACATAGGCCGAAATCTCGGTCTCGTTCTGCACCACGGCCAACTTCATGCGCTTGTAGAGGTCCTTGGCGAGGTCAATGGTGATGCGCACCTTCTCCTTGGGCGCCTCGGTCGGCACCGGTTGGCGGGCACTCGTGCTGGGCCTCTCGGCCTTTGGGGCAGGTGATTTCGGTTTTTGCTTCGCAACGGGTGGTGTGGCCTCCTTGGCCGGCTTGGCTACTGCCTCGGCAGCGGGTGGTTCAGCGGCCACGGTGGTTGCCGTTGGCACGGCGGCGGCCTGGTGCAGTTGCTTGGCCATCGCTTCCACTTCCTCTGGTGTGGGCTTGGGCTTTTTTCCGGCTGCGTTGATGAATGCGTCGAAATTTTTCTTTGCCATGACGAAATGGGTTTATAGAAGGTTGATAGCGGTTGATAATGGTTGATTAGCTCACCAAGGCCAAGATTTCCTTGGTGAGTGACTCGATTTCCTGGGCAGCCTTGCGGTCGCCAAGCTCACCGACGCCCATGCCGACGAGGTTGGCCTCCTGGTAGGCGGCCCGGTGGCCGATTTCGGTCTGGAAGATGCGCACTTCGAGTTTCTTGATGGCCTCATAGACGGCCCGGTTGACGATGATGCGGTCGTTGTAGCCATTCATCACCACGCCAAGGTCGAGCACCATGCCCCTGCTTTCGAGCATGGACTTCACGTCGTCGTAGCGGGCGAGGAACTTTTCGAGGGCACCGTAATCGTTGCCGCTGGGCATGACGGGCACGACGACCAGGTCGGCGACCATCATGATCTTGGTGGCCACCTCGCTGAGGGCCGGTGAGCCGTCCACGATGACGAAGTCGTGGGACTTGGCCAGTTCGTTGATTTCACGGGCGAGCCGCTCCTCGGTGGACAAGGCCAGTTGGATGGTGGGGAGTTCCCTTGCTTCCCGGCGCTCCCCCCACTCCATCGTTGACTTTTGCTCGATGTCGGTGTCCACGAGGCAGACTTTGTGCCCCAAGCTGCGGAGGCTGACGCCGAGGTTCTGGGCGATGGTGCTCTTTCCTACCCCACCCTTGAGGTTTGCTACTGCGATGATGGATGCCATGTTTCGGTTGACGGTGGACGGCGGACGGTGGACGGAATTCCGTTCAGCGACTTTTTGCCCATTTTTTGGTGAATGTTTGATTGCCCCTCAGGTGGGGCACTCCCCTACCCTACTGGGCGATTTCCTACGGCGGCAAATATACGCAGTAATTCCGCAATTCCGCAAATCATGTATTCAGTATTTGAAGAAATCCGCAATACTGTATTTCAGTATTTCAGTAATTGCTGAATTGTTTGATTGTTTGATTGTTGAATTGCTTCATTGTTGAATTGTTTCATTGTTGAATTGTTTCATTGTTGAATTGTTTCATTGTTGAATTGTTTCATTGTTGAATTGTTTCATTGTTGGGTTTCAGTATTTGCGGAAGTCAGTAGTTACGGGGTTACTGAATTGTTTCACTGTTGAATTGCTTCATTGTTGGGTGTCAGTATTTACGGGTGTCAGTAAATCAGTAAGTACGGAATTGCTGAATTATTTTATTGTTGAATTGCTTTATTGCTGGGTGTCAGTATTTGCGGAAGTCAGTAAGTACGGAATTGCTGAATTATTAAATTGCTTCACTGTTGAATTGCTTCATTGTTGGGTGTCAGTATTTGCGGAAGTCAGTAAGTCAGTAAGTACGGAATTGCTGAATTATTAAATTGCTTCACTGTTGAATTGCTTCATTATTGGGTGTCAGTAATTGCGGAAGTCAGTAAACCAGTAAGTCAGTACGAAATTTTTGAATGGTTGGCTTGCGAAAAACTCCTTTTGGTTTCGGGTAGGGTGGGGCGGGTGCACTGAAATGCGGAAATCAGTATTTACGGAATTCATTATTGAATTTATTGCTGTGTTGGTGAGGTATAATTGCTCGGCAGGTTCTTGGGGTTTTGATTTTGGCGGTTTTTCTGCGTTCTGCGGAGTTTTAGCGGGGTTGGGCTGACAGGGGTGGGGCTGCTTGTTTTTTTGCTTTCTGGACGATTTTGCGAACTCCAAAAAAGGAGGCGAGGCTTGATGGAGGCTCTTGGACAGTGGATAGGGTAGGGGCATGCAATTTTGAGGTCGCCCAGCTTGGCATGTTGGGTAGGCGGGCTGCTGCTCATGGTTTTTTAGTCCCATGATTTTTAATGGGAATGGGGGCAGGGTAGGGGTGCGATTGAGCTGGCACCGATGGTGATTGCTACAAGCTACCTGACGGTCAAAGCGGCGGTTTATAACATAACCTTCAGCACAAAAAGAAACCAAACCCCTTGACAAGAATTCTTGAACCTCTGCAAGGGGTTTGGTTTCTTGCTTCAATGTAGGCAATAGCTAATTGACGCTACATATTCGGCCTGAATTCAATGCTTATCTGCATTTGTGGTCCAGGAGACGGAATCGATCGGATATAGAACCCGCTAGGACTGCCATCTGCCCACTTGAGTGAAACGTGGTTTGGATTCGGGTCTTTAGGCATTATGTCATAGCCTGTAGATGCAGAACTCCCGTCCCAGAGTGCATCATTAAATGGAGGGCCATAAATCGGGCGGATCATGCGTATGGCATTACGTGCCCAACCTTGGTTTTTATATTCGTTCCATTTTGATGCATCGACACCTACAGGTGCTGGCAGGTTTTCGAAAGTTTTTGCATCCTCCATGATATGCCAGATGGCGAGCCCCTTGTGTGGCAGGTTTTTGTCATAAGAGTTGCCACCCCAGCGGTTTTCAACAATGAAGTATTCTTTTTTGCCTCTTTGAACATCATAAAGCAGTAATACTTCGTTGGTGGTTTCCACGTCAAATACAACTTCCTTGTCGGGCGCCATTTGATTTGTGATAACTTTTGGGTATAACCATCCAAGTTTGAGTTTGTGGAAGGGGTCAAGGTGCGGTGGAAATGATGGACTTTGATCCATTAACGAATAAGGGCCTGCTGCATAAGGTTGAAATTTATCAAAGTACATGTCCCCTGCACCCAGCAGGATGTGGGAAAGTTCATGTGCCACAAGACCCATGCTTGGTGAAGTACCTATATAAGCTTCAACCATAGTAGGTACTTTGACGCCATCGACTATGAGGTCCTGTATCGGATTCTCCCTGCCAACCACGTCTCTTTGGGTTCCAAAAGGATTATTTTGTGGTATGACTATCAGTATGCTTAATTCATCCGGGCTTAAGTTCTTGTCTTTATTTTTATCGAACTTGCCAAAGTCAAAAGACGAGTCTGCTTTCCGGATAGCCTCCGCCCATTTTTCAACGTGCCCGCTTATCCAGCCATCCTTGTTGGCGTCTCCTTCATCTTTGTTGGCCCAGTAGTGTTCTGCTGGTTTGTCGGCATTGAACCAACCAAGCAAACCTGCTTTTTCAATCGTAAAATGGTAGTCTGAGTTTTCATTGAAGAAATCCTTTACACTGGGTTTAGGACCAAAAATTGCTTTTTCGATGTCAGCTTTGGAGGGTGCAGGATGATCTGGCCTGTGCGGATCCCAAAGGATGGCAAGTACCTGACGTTTGGCTTCGATTGGCTTGAGCGAGTAGAAGTTTCCGGCAAATGACTCATTGGTACCTCGCCACAACGTATTGGTTACGGGATTTTTTGCGAAAACAAACTGACCTCCTGCATAGATTTCTTCTGCCAAAGCCCCGGTTTTGGTCCAAGTATCAGGCTTGCCCGAGAATTTATAAATTCCCTTGCCATTGGGAGAAATGCCGTACAATGTACCATAGGTATCGACTGCAAACATTTTTCCCGGGCTACCTACTTTTGTCCACTTCATGGGTTGTCCATCATAGCGGAAGATATCACCCGTTTGTGGATTGGTGGCATACAATTTATCTCCACCCGCATAAATCTTGGCAGCCGGGCCTCCGATTTGTGTCCATTTTGTTCCAACCCCATCGTACTTCCAAACGCTGGAGCCATCAACGCCCAACGCATAAAGATGCCCTGGATTGCCAACTGCAAACATTTTACCCGGTCCACCTACTTTGCTCCATTTGTCGCCGATGTAATCATAGCGATAGATGTCTTTGGTATCGGGATTGATGGCATATAGTGCATCCCTTCCTCCATAGATTTCGGCGGCAGCACCTCCTATTCTTTTCCAACTCATCGATTTACCTGAGTACTGCATTATGCCAGCGCCATCCGGCGACAAACCGTATAGGTGACCAATATCAGCAACAACGAAAGTTTTGCCTAGTCCTCCTATTTTTTTCCAAGAACCGGGTATCCAACCGTAAGAATAAATGTCACCTGTGCCTGGTTCAACCTTGAATAACATGGTACTTGATTCGATTTGGTCATATCCGACAATGACCTCCTTAACAGGTCCGGAAATTTTCTCCCATGAATCCTGTGCGTAGAATGTTTTTGGCCATGCAAGGCCAATCATCCCGATGATGATGCTTAAAAAGCATGTGCGATGCATTGTTAAAGGTTTCATCTTACTGTGATTTGTGTTAAAGATTCGAAAGGGGATTGATGTTGTACATCTCTTTAATCTCCTTTTTTTTCCAAATCTCACGCTTAATCTTTTGATAATTTCTGACTTATTGTTCCAACTTCTGAACAACGCCGATATTCTATTACACCTATTGTTTCAATTTATGGACTATTGTTACAGCCATATTCATGAGGCCTTTGGATGAGGGCTGTAACAAAGGTTATACCCTGCGAAAAAACATCAGCCAGATGCTTTAGCAGTTCATAAGTTGGATAACCATCGCAGATTTCGTTTGGTCTCAAGCTGAAAATCGGAGCCGAGCACCCATTGGGCATTTCCCTTGGAATTGGTCGGTCAATGCAGCGAGCGACCCCAAAGGGGCATGCTGCGGCTATGGTGGTGGACACGGAGGTAAGCCCCAAAGGGGCGAACGGAGGGGCCGACGACGTGGCGGCAGGAGGGGCAGCGGCCTACACAACAAACAATCATTTTGGTATTCTAGCTGAAATGCAGGACTTTTCACCTTATTTCCGTCACGTTCTCTAAGAGTATGTATTCCTGTAAATTTGCGCAGCTTTATGCATAGGCGTACAAGCATGCTTCAAGCGCAATTTTTGGAATTACCTATTGGATTGGGCTGAGGATGCTTTCAGGCTGGATAAAAGCCAATTGAAGCGGTTATTAGGCCAGATTCTAATTCCCCCGAATTCGGGGGAATTAGAATCCGCAGGGAAGCAAGGTTTCCAATTTACCAAAAAGCAAGATACCATGTCAAAACGTACCATCCATGTACAGGGCCACGAAATCAAGCTCATGGCCTCGGAGCAGTCGGACTTCATCTCACTGACCGACCTTACCCAAGGGTTTGAGGGCGGCAGCGGCCTCATCGAAAAATGGCTGCGGAACAAGAACACGGTGGAGTTCCTGGGTATGTGGGAAAAGCTGTACAACCCTGATTTTGGGCACAACAACTATGAGAAAATATTCCGGGAGGCAGGGCTGAACAGATTCATGCTCTCCGTGAAACGATGGATAGAGCAGACCGGGGCCATCGGCATAAAGGGGAGTGCTGGGCGCTATGGCGGCACCTATGCGCACAAGGACATAGCGCTGGAGTTTTGTTCGTGGCTCAGCCCCTTGTTCAAATTGTACGTGATACGGGAATTTGACCGACTAAAGCAGGAGGAGCACGACCGACTGGCCATTGAATGGGACGTGCGCAGGTTGCTCTCCAAGGTCAACTATTTCATCCATACCGATGCCGTCCGCTCGAACCTCGTGCCCATCATTGACTGGAACACCCGGAAGGAAGGTTTTTTCTTTGCCAGCGAGGCCGATGTGCTGAACGTGGCGGTGTTCGGCATGACTGCCGGCCAGTGGCGGCAAGCCTATCCCAATTTAAAGGGCAATATGCGCGACCATGCCTCGCACGAGCAGCTCGTCGTTTTGGCGAACCTGGAGGCCATGAACGCGGAAATGATACGCGAAGGGCTGTCGCAGGACGAGCGCGCCAGAAAGCTCAACGAAATAGCGGTCTATCAGATGCGGGTACTGGGCAATTTGTCCGTCATGGCGCAGTTGCCCAATGGTAAATGATAAGCCATGGCCTGTCCTGAACCCTTTTTGTTCAGTGCTTTGAGTGCTGCGGCCATGGCGGCGGACACGGAGGTAAGCCCCAAAGGGGCGAACGGATGGGCCGACGACGTGGCGGCAGGAGCAGCGGTGGCCTACCCGGGCATTGGGTAGCTGAGCGGACGGCTGCGTTAGCCCCTGTGGGACTGGCGGTAGGGTGGGGGAGGGGTGCGCTGCCGGGAGCGGATTGGCTGGGGCATCGCTGCTGGCTGTAGGCTTTTGGTTAGTTGCCATGCCAAGCAACCGCCGAAGCTGCTTTTTCGTCTCGTGAGGGAAATCGGAGCCGAGGCTTGGGTTTTGTTCCAATTGCTTTTCGAAGATGGTGACGGTGGCCCATGTGTATTACCCTTGGCCAGTTGGTGGAGCGATTTTCTATGGTCGTCAATCATCGTCATCGTCCCAGAAGTCATCCAGTTCTTTTTGCTTCTTTTTCTGTTTGGCGGCACCTGCAATATTGGGGGCAAATCGAGCAATCGCCTCCGCTCCAAACAGGATAGGGGCTGCTTCGAAACTAATGTCAATCACATATCTGTCTGTAAGAATGTAGTATCCCTGTGGAAGGGTGATTTCAAGCTCACTATTGGCATAACCTGTTTGTAGGTATAGCGTCTCGGATACAAATCGCTGGAAGCCGTCTTCACGTTGGCTATTGATATGGTCAATGTGCCCCTTTGCGAATAGCGCCAATGAATGGTGGCAATCGAACTTCGCTAACGCTTTCCCCTTCTTCCTGAAATTGATTTTTGCCAAAACACCGCCAGTCAGGGCGAGGGCAATCATCTTGTTATGTGCCATGATGTGGCAACCATGAAGGGTCGCCATTTTCAAGGAAAGGAATGTAGCCATGTCAATTCCTGATAGATCGAAGGGTTCTTGTTTCAGGAAATTGGCCCCTATATTATTATATGGCATTGCGAAACTGCCGGAGAAATTAGGAAGTTGCTGGTCGAAGACGTCAGACAATAGTTTCCGCCAATCTTGGGGCAATACGGCTGTATCACGAAGTCCGCTGGTTACCAGCGAATAAAATTCTTCTTGATTAATTGAATATAATGGTTGTTTTTCCAAAACCCGTCCAAACGATTCAATTCTATAATAGCTGGATTTATTGGCTCTTTTGCCAAGCAAAATGCCCAAAAGGTAATCCAAAGCCTCGGCTTGTACTTCGAAAAAGCCTTCTTGCTTTTTTTCAGCATCCTTCAATGCTGCTTCCTTTTCTTGGATGGCAACCAGTAAGTTATCAATATTGGTTTGCTCCCCCTCCAAGGCAGTTTGGGAGCGGTGGCAATTTGTCCTCCAAGACAGCAATTTCAGCGGCCAATTTGTTGGCCTCGTTGGGGAAGGCCTTCAGTTGTTCATGGTGCTTGGTCTTTTTGTTCTCCAGTTCTGCGATGCGGTTGATGTAAAAATCATCACTAGCAAGCGCCTTTATTTGGTTGATTTCTGTGTCAATCTGGGCAATGGCCTCTTCAATTTCTTTCTGTTTTTCAGGGAAGCTGTTTTGCTTTTCCGTCTTACCAGCTATTTCTTGTATAAGTTCTGCTTTTTGCGCATCCAATTTTTTCAAGGCCTCATTCGAATTGACAAGGGTTGCACTATGTGCAGCTATGGTATTTTTCAAGTTGTTGACAAAGGCTTCGTAATCCGTATTGGGGATTTCACCAACCAGATACGCCTCGATTTCTTTGTCGTCCTTGAAGCTCGTCAGTTCCTGAAAAAGGGCTTTTGTCGAGGACAAGGAAGTGTCCAAATAAAAGTCGTCAATGGTGACGGTGGCCAGGTGCGGCGATTTTTCCTTTTAGTTCGATTAAGCTCACAGTGTTGGGTAATTTGTATCGAAAATCAAATCCAATCTTGCCAAAGGTGGTGGGGTTGGTTGACGAAACTTGGCGATCGAATTTTCAAAAAATGTTGCTTGCGGAAGCGTTATCAAGCAGGAGGGTGGAGCCTTGATATTGTTCTCAGGACAAAATTGCAGGCAGGACTTTTGAAACGAAAGGCGATATTATTAGCTGTGGTGAAAATGGGCTTAGACGTGGTAAAATCGGTGAAATCCGTGGAGTGATTTCTATTGGTCAGCATTGAGCATTATTGCTTCCAATAGCAGTCTATTTGTTTCAATTCCTCTCGGTGCGATTAAAGGGCCTTGGCTTGCGGTCGGTGACCTCGTCGAGGGTGAAGCGAGCGCCGCAAAACAGCTTCTTGCCCCGCTTGACGGCGAGGTAAACCTGGTCACCAGACTGTGCGCCCCTGCGGGTGAAGCCAGCGACCTTCTCCTCGATGCACAGGTAGTAGTTTTCGAGGGAAGTGGAACAGTTGAGGATGCGGGTGGCGCAACTCATGGGTTTGTTGGTTAAATACTGGGTGGGAAATGATTTGACCCTCATGTCCACTTTCCCAGCATCCGCTTCGCCTCTCGGTCAAAATCGGACTCGTATGTTTGGTCTTGTACCAATCGGAACTTTTCGTATTCCTGTCCGGCCAGCGACTTGGCCACTTCTGCCGATACCGTTCCTGCATTGGTCAGCACTTCGTATTCGTTGAACTTCAGGAAGGCGTCCAGTTTCTCCACCCAATCCCGCATGTACATGGTTTTTTGGCGCTCCGCTTGGTTTTCGGCATTGTCGAGGTACATGGTCACGATGCGGTTGAGCGCCTTGATTTCCGGCTCGTCGAGGTAGTTCTTGGCGATGGACACATCGCTTTTCAGGATTTTGCCCGAAGGCGACTTTTTCCAATTGGTCCGGCCCATGTTGGGCTTTTCGGCGCTGGCTCGGCTGGCGATGATTTCGGCAGCGGTCATGCCCGGTGATGGCCCATTCCAGTTTGTCCTGCACCGTTTTGTAGAAGGCCTGGGTCAGCTCCGATTTTGGGTCGTAGTCTATGCTGCACTCGGCGTAGATGTCCGTGATTTTCTGGTAAAAGCGCCGTTCGCTCGCCCGGATTTCCCGGATGCGTTCGAGCAGTTCCTGAAAATAGTCCTTGCCTAAGTGCTTGCCCTGTTTCAGCCGCTCGTCGTCGAGCACAAAGCCCTTGATGATGAACTCCTTCAAGGTCTGCGTGGCCCAGATGCGGAACCTCGTCGCTTGATGGCTGTTCACCCGGTAGCCCGTGGCGATGATGGCGTCGAGGTTGTAGAAGTCTATCTCCCTCGCCACCTCCCGGTGGCCCTCGGTTTGAACTATCCGGAATTTCCGGACAGTTGCCGCCAAATCCAGTTCCCCCGTTTTATAGATGTTCTGCAAATGCTCGCTGATGGTGCGCACATCCACCCCGAATAGCTCCGCCATTTTCTTCTGGCTCAGCCAAAAAGTCTCCCCTTCGTACAGCACTTCCACCTTCACCGCCCCATCGGGGGCCGTGTAGAGCAGTATGTCGTTGAATTGTGGTGTTTGCATGCTAATTGGTCATTTTGTCATTGGTCATTTGGGTCATTGGTCATTTTACCTAGCCCTTCACCAACTCCCCCCGAAACGCCTTCGCCAGCAGCGCCTGCGGCAGCCCCTCCACCTTCTCCCGCAATGCCTCGTACCTCGCCTCCAAACGGTCGGCCACAGCGAAAAGGGACTGCACCCGGCGAACGATTTCTTGTTGCTCGGGGAGGGGAGGGAGGGGGATTTCCAAATCTTGTATTTCTTTTGAATTGATGTTGTTTACACCGCTTGTGGACTTAGCCGTCTGTTCAATCTGAAAGCGAAGTTTGTACGATGAAAGCGCTAAATTCAGGTATTCAGGAAGAAGCCGTTTTTTATTTGCTCTCAACCGCATTAAATATCCAGCATAGAGAAATCCAACCTCAGATTTCCCAGCAATCGCAGCCTTTCCGACCAATGAAACACTTCCATTTGAACGAATAATCAACACATCCCCTTCTTCGAGTTTTAATTTATCGTATTCGGATTGGTCAAATTCAGCGTATTTCAAATCGGATTGGTCAATTACGCCATTGCCAATATTTGGAATCCTCAAAACTGGTGTACCATGAACTTCTTCAATACATTTCTTGGATGTACCGTATTTAATCTCATCTAAAACATCACCCAATCTTACAATTTCACCTGAAAAGTTGTGGTCAATCACCGACTGCCGGAACCGCCGCAAGATGCCCGGCAGCCGCTCCATGCGCTCCCGTGCGCTGCCCACCTTCGCCAGCACGGCGTCCAGCTTCGCCACGATGCGGTGCTGTTCGGGGAGGGGGGGGAGGGGGAGGGGGATTGCATCGAAGGAGCTTTTTCTCACAGAAGGTACAGCATTCCCAGCGCTCAAATCAGATAAGTCAACCGTCTTTAGGAAGTAGTACAATAGTTTAGAATCAATAACTTTTTCATCAGCAAGAACACCCATTGCATTATTATCAATGACTGAGGGCTGCGCCAAAATACCACGTCTATTTAATTTTAATGCTTCTCCAATTTTTGCGAAAACTATTGTCTTTTCAGGAAGAACTGTCGCTCTTAGTTTCTTTGCGATTTCAGTAGAAATATAATTTTCTGTTTCATTGATAAACACTTTTCCAGATTGAACTTCTCTTGAAATATCTCCAACTTTGAAAACGGGAATTTCACCCGTTTTGAATCCTTGAAATTCCTTTGGGAAACCACTTCCAGAGAAAGATTTGCTTACATCTTCCATTTTTAATGCTTCCCACCCCTTCGGCAATCTATTTTCCATACGATTCGAGTTTGATGGAGGGCGGAATTTATTCCGCCTCGTATTGCTTGCAAAAGGCGGAATAAATTCCGCCCTCCACTGGCAACTGCTTTTCCATACGTTTGATTTTCAGTGATTTGCGTTTAAGAAGGGCGGAATTTATTCCGCCTCGTATTGCTGCAAAAGGCGGAAAAAATTCCGCCCTCCACTGGCAACTGCTTTTCCATACGCTTGATTTTCAGTGATTTGTGCGTTTAAGGAGGACGGAATTTATTCCGCCTCGTATTGCTTGCATAAGGCGGAATAAATTCCGCCTTCCACTGCAACTGCTTTTCCATACGTTTGATTTTCAGTGATTTGTGCGTTTAAGGAGGGCCGAATTTATTCCGGCTCGTATTGATTGGAAGAGGATGAATATATTCCGCCCTCCACTGGCAACTGCTTTTCCATACGTTTGATTTTCAGTGATTTGTGCGTTTAAGGAGGGCGGAATTTATTCCGCCTCGTATTGCTTGCAAAAGGCGGAATAAATTCCGCCCTCCACTGGCAACTGCTTTTCCATACGCTTGATTTTCAGTGATTTGTGCGTTTAAGGAGGGCGGAATTTATTCCGCCTCGTATTGCTTGCAAATGGCGGAATAAATTCCGCCTTCCACTGGCAACTGCTTTTCCATACGTTTGATTTTCAGTGATTTGTGAATTAAGAACGGTCTGTGCGCCCGTGCGCCCATCAACAATCATGTAATCATGTAATCGTCAATCATAAATCAAAAAAACAAGGATTGACGATTGTTGATTACATGATTGTTGATTGTTGATGTTGGAAACAGGTACTGCAATCACCCCATTTCCAGCAGCCGCAGCACCTCCTCCAAGTCTGCCTCCATTCCTTCCAGTTCCCCAATCGCCTCCTCGGCCAGCAACTTCGGTTCGGGCAGGTCGTCGTGGTGTACGAGCTTGTCGTCGGCAATCAGGCCCATGTCAAGGTTGTCGCCTTTGCGCTTTATTTCTTCCCGTGTGAACACCGCCCAGCGTTCATCCGCCACCTTGCTTCGGTCAGCGGCGGTATAGGCCGCCACGAAGTCGTCGAAATGCGCACGGGTAAAGGGCGTGCGCTTGCCGAAGCTGGGCATATTGGTGCGCAGGTCGTAAATCCAGACCGCCGGGGTATTGTCCTTGTCGGTCTTGCTACGGGTGAAGAAGAGTACGTTGGTCTTCACGCCCTGTGCGTAGAAGATGCCCGTGGGCAGCCGCAGGATGGTGTGCAGGTTGCATTTGTTCATCAAGTCGGTGCGCACTTTCTGGCCGTCGCCGTCTTGGAACAGCACGTTGTCGGGCAGCACCACGGCGGCCCTTGCCTTGCCGTCCGCCTTCAGCGAGCGGTAGATATGCTGGAGGAAATTGAGCTGCTTGTTGAGCTGCCGATGGTGAGGTCGTCCCGGCTGGGCCGCTCGCCGCCCTTCTTGGTACCGAACGGCGGATTGGTCAGCACCAGGTCGTAGCCCTTCATGGATTTACCCGCCTCGGAGAGCGTATCGCCCAGCACCAGCTTGCATTCCAGCCCGTGCAGCATGGCGTTCATCAGCGCCAGTCGGTGGGCATCCCGCACCAGCTCGCAGCCGCTGATGGCCTCATGGATTTGGAACTGGTAGTCGGCATCGGCCAGCTTGAACAGGTCGTGGTGCTTTTTGATGTATTCGTGCGCCGCAATCATGAAGCCGAAAGTGCCCGCCGCCGGGTCGTTGATGCGCTCGCCGGGCTTGGGGGCCATGAGTTCCACCATCACGTTGATGAGCGGTCGGGGCGTGAAGTACTGCCCGGCGCCGGATTTCACCTCGGTGGCGTTCTTTTCCAACAGGCCCTCGTAGAGTTCGCCGAGGCCGTCCTGCCGGGCGCTGAACCAGTCGAGTTGGTCTATGTGCTTGATGATTTTGTTGAGGTTGGCGGGTTCCGAGATATTGGAACTGGCATCCTGGTAAATCTCCTGCACGATGCCCCCGACCTTGCCAAGGCCGAGCAGAGCCGCTTGGTAGCGCTCCTTGAGCCGTATGCCGTCGAGTTGGACGAGTTCGCCCCAGCGGTATGCTTCGGGGATATTGCCCTCGTTCTTGGTTTCCTGCGCCATTTTCAGGAAGAGGATATAGGTCAGCTCGGTCACGTACTGGTGGTAGGTGATGCCGTCGTCCCGGAGTACGTTGCAGAGGTTCCAGAGTTTGTTGACGATTTCTTGTGTGGACATGTGGTGATTTACATTACTGTTGGAGGGCGGAATTTATTCCGCCACTTTTATTGGAGGGCGGAATTCATTCCGCTGTCTTATGAATCGTCATAAATACCCAAAAAAATATTGGCGGAATAAATTCCGCCCTCCAAGCTCGGTGCGAAAATAGCATTGGAGGGCGGAATTTATTCCGCCACTTTTATTGGAGGGCGGAATTCATTCCGCTGTCTTATGAATCGTCATAAATACCCAAAAAAATATTGGCGGAATAAATTCCGCCCTCCAAGCTCGGTGCGAAAATAGCATTGGAGGGCGGAATTTATTCCGCCACACATTTAATCGCTATGGATCAACGAAAAAATATTGGCGGAACGAAAAAATATTGGCGGAATAAATTCCGCCCTCCGGAGGGGAGCACTATTTTAACGGCGAAATAAATTTTCGTTATGAAAACATACCACAAGAGAAGACTACCACATATCCAGCCCATAGGGGCTACTTTTTTCGTAACCTTCAATTTGGAAGGAGCCATCCCAAAAGAGGTTTTGGAAAGGCTCAAACTAGAACGTGACCAAGCACTCTGGGAAATAGAACAATCAAGGGACTTGGACAAAACGGAAAAAGACCAAAAAGCCTTTGAAGCAAAATGGAAGTTCTTTAAAAATTACGATCACTTCTTGGACAGTGGCCATGCAGAAAGTCCGTATTGGCTCAAAAATCTAGCGGTGGCAAACATCGTAGCTGATAAATTACACGAGTACAACGGAAAATACTATGACCTGCTGGCTTTTTGCATCATGTCGAACCATGTCCATGTGTTGTTTGATTTTTCCGTTCAACTCCCAGCCGATGGCTCCCCCGTGGACGAGCAGCAATACAAACAGCTTTGGCAAGTGATTAAATTGATTCGTGGCGCTTCTGCCACTTTGGGCAATCGTATCCTCGGTCGCATCGGGGAAACCTTTTGGCAAGAAGAATATTTTGACCGTTACATTC
>JADKBS010000027.1 GCA_016714985.1 Saprospiraceae bacterium
CGATTGCAGGTGCGATTTCTATTCCCACCCGGCACATCCACTCCGTCATTGAAATGGCGCACAAGGAGGATATTCGGAACTGCATTGACTTGCTAAAGGAGAGTTTGAAGGGCCTTGATGGGTTTGACTGGGAGCATAAATAGCCAGCAGTTTAGGAAGGCCAGTAGGTTCTTTTTGAAGAAAAATTAAGCATCCCTAAGGAACTCCACCTGCTATACTTCTGGCCGTTAGCTGTTGGCCAATTGCTTTTGGCCAAGAGCCAAAGGCCAAAAGCAAATTCAAATGGACAAAACGCTGGCGCTCCAAAGTATAAATACTTACAAAAAGGAATGGAAAGTTCCGCTGAATCATCCGCCGGCCCCTTCCTCCACTTCAATTTCTTCCTCAACCTCTTGCAGTTCTGGCAAGCTGTTCTGGAAACTGCCAAAAGCACTATAAACAACCTCATGGATACGGCTGCGGATGCTTTCGGTGAAGATTTTCCCATTGCGTGAACTGGGGTTCACCCGGTTGGAAAGGAACACATAGACCAGCCGTTGGTCGGGGTCAACCCAAACACAAGTGCCCGTGAAGCCTGTATGACCAAAAGATTTGGCTGAAGCATGGGGCGAGTAGGTCGGATAACGGCGCTTGGTTGGCTTGTCGAAGCCGAGGCCCCGGTGGTTGGCGTATTTGTTATCAACGAAGTCGTCCACCGTTTTTTGCTCAAAGTACTGTACGCCCCCATAAATCCCGCCTTGGAGCAGCATGTGGAAAATGACCGCCAGGTCCTCGGCATTGCTGAAAAGGCCGGCACTGCCGCCCACGCCTCCCATCAAGGCCACGCTGGGGTCGTGGACGTAACCTTGCACCAAGGTTTTGCGCCAATAGTTATCCTGCTCAGTGGGCACTATTTGGGATTTCGGGAAACTGTACAATGGATTAAAGCTGATATTGCGCAACCCGAGCGGTCGGTAAACATGCTCGAACACATATTGGTCGAAAGGCGTATTGGCAACGACCTCTACGATGCGCTTCAGCAGGTAAAAATTCACATCGCTGTACCTGAACCTCGGCTTGGGGTTGACGGCAAGGTTGAACACCCTTTTGGCAACAGTATCCCGAAAGGAGCTTTTGAAATACAGCCCATCTGCCACCTTTATGCTGTAGCTGCCTTTGCGCTTGCGACAGAAGTAGTCGTTGCAGCCCTTGGCAGGCACGTTTTTGCCGGAAAAGAACTTTGACAACGGCATCTGGGCCTGCAGCCCAGATTGATGCAAAAGCAGTTCCTTGATTTTAATATAGCCCACCGCAGAATTGGACGGCACGCTCAAATAATCGGACACCCGCCCATCCAAGTTCAACTTCCCTTTTTCCACCAAGGTCATTACAGCCAATGTGGTGGCAGCTACTTTGGTCACAGAGGCAATGTCGTAAAGGTGCTCGTTGCCCACTGGTTGGGCCGTTTTGGAATAGGTGAAATTGCCGAAGCTCTTGGAGAAAATAACCTGACCGTCCTTTGCTACGGCTACTTGACAGCCGGGAAAGACGCCGTGGTCAATGGCCGATTCGGCAATGGCATTGATGCCAACCAGTCGCTCGGAGGCGATGCCTGCTTCTTCTGCCGAGGCAAAACCGAGCCTAACGGGCTTTTGATGGACGCTCATCCCAAAGCCCAAACTTTCATTGATGCTCAAAGGCAACGAGCCTTCCGATGAAACCCCTCCGAACAATAACTGGGCAGCGAATGACTCCGTGAACTTGTTCCGTTCAAACACCTGAACACAAGCCACCGAGTTGTTGAAGTAATGCAGGTTTTTGGGATGTCCAAAATTGACCAAAACCACCTTGCCCTGCGTTGCGGCAATATTCACGCTTTCGATGAACTGCTTGTGAAATCCGGGGCGCAGCTCGATACTGTCCAAAAGCAAGATGGCCGCTGGCTGATGTTTGGCCATTTCAAACCTAAGAGATTTCAGCTCGCCAGAGACAGGCACGGAATGGCCAACGATTCGATAATTGGCGTATTTTGAGAACATCAAGCTGAAATCCTTGAAACTGTTTTTCGAGTATTTGAATACTTGAAAATCAGTGTCGTACAACTCCTGCAGGGGCAGGATTTCAGACTGGTCACGGGCAAGTACTACCGAGTTCTCGAACAGTTGGCCAATGAAATAATCCCAGCGAGGGTCTTCAAAATAACAAACGGCTCTGTCCACCTTGGCGTCGAGGTTGGTGGGGCGGGGCCGAAAGATAGGAAACATTTGGGGCACCTCTCGTTTGGCGCCAATGGACACAAACCTCACGGGCTTGTGCGTAACGCTGTCGTGTGGGTGGTTGGAGAACTTAATGGGCAGTTTACCTCCTCCTACCCAAGCCTTGGCCAAAAGTACCCTTCGCACCCTTTCGTTCAGGTCCAATTCCGTCAGCTTTCCGGCATCCATCAGCTTGTTGACCGTCCTGAAAACAGCGGCAGCATCGGGTGTGATAAGCAGGTCGGCACCAGCCAACAACTTGGTTTCCGGTGATTCATCCTTCCCAAGCTCCACCGCCATCAGGCCCTTGAACTTCAGATAGCGGTTGAAATAGTTTTTGGCATAGCCAGGAGGGAGTTTCTTAACAGTGTCGGTTTCAAGCGCACTGCCATCCATCAAAAGGCCGGGTAAGCCAGCTTTTACAGGGGCCAGCAGGCTGGCCATCTCCAACTGCCTTATGGAGTCGTTTTCGGTGAAGTTGAACGATTGGAAGGCATCGCCGATGGCCAAAATGCGTTGGTCGTTCAATGCTTGGAACATACGGGACGTGCGCCATGTGAGTGCGCTGTCATTTTGTTCAAAAACCTGGTTGTCAAATACTTGCAAAGCGTCGTCCAACCTCCGGAAAGTAGGGTTCAGGCTCAGGTTGATGCCCATCACCTTGCATTGTTCGATGTATTTTTTTTCCAAAAAAGCATGTAGCTCCGTGGAATCAATGGAAGCTGTCGAAACTGGGGAAGGGAAATGTTGCAGACCGATGAATTGATTGTGCAGGGCAACTTTTTGGTCGGTGGCCAAGAACAGTGGCAGGTGTGCGCTCCTTTTGAGGCTATCCGTGGCGTACAGATAGTCGGCCACCGTCATGTTGCGAAGCAACAACCCTCCAACCATGCCATCATCGGTCTTTTCAAAAACGGCTGCCCGGCTTACGGAATCCGACATTGGGGCATCCCAAACGATGAGTTGACCGATTTTTTGCTCAAAGCTCAAATTTGCAATCACCATATCCACTTGCGAAGTATCGGCCCCGCTGAATGGCATCACGACTTCGACAGGCCCACGCTTGGCACGCTGACAGGAGAGGGCCGACAAGAACAATGCAAGCCCGATTAGCCGTATGAGTGTTTTGGACAACATGCTTAATGCAAAATGGATTTTCAAGTCTGATTTTCCTTGGAAGCGGCAAAAATAGCCGAAACCATGAATATGAACGAATTATCTACGAATGACCGTATTTTCCGAGGGGATGAAGGTACGCAGAATTTTGTGGTTTACATTTCAATCAAGTTTATACGCCAAGATTATGCCTGATATTCGTGCAGCAAAACAGCTGCTTGTTCGAGAGAAAAGGCAAATGCAGTAGCTTTGCGATCCGCCCAAAAGCGGTTCTTATAATTATGAAAAAAATACTCGTTGCCAACCGTGGCGAAATTGCCCTGCGTGTGATGCGCACTGCCCGACGCATGGGCATCAAGACTGTTGCTGTTTATTCCGAAGTTGACCGCCGTTCACCACACGTGCTGTTTGCCGACGAAGCAGTCTGCATTGGCCCACCACCCAGCAGCCAATCTTATTTGATGGGGCAAAAAATCATTGAGGTCGCCCTTTCGCTTGGGGTGGACGGCATCCACCCTGGCTATGGTTTTTTGAGCGAGAATGCAGCATTTGCCCAGGCCGTGACCGATGCGGGCATCATTTTTATTGGCCCTTCTCCCTACTCCATTGAGGTAATGGGCAGCAAATTGGCCGCCAAGGAAGCCGTCAAAAAATTCAATATCCCAATGGTGCCCGGCACGGAAGGGGCGGTCAGCGATGTTGAGGAAGCCATCGAAGTCGGACGCACCGTGGGCTACCCACTGCTCGTGAAGGCATCGGCTGGGGGCGGCGGCAAGGGTATGCGCATCGTTGAGAACGAAGCAGAACTGGCCAGCCAGATGGAGCGGGCCATCAGCGAGGCCACCAGCGCCTTCGGCGATGGGTCGGTTTTCATCGAAAAATACGTTGGCTCGCCTCGGCACATCGAAATTCAAGTGCTGGCCGACCAGCATGGCAACACCGTCCACCTTTTCGAGCGGGAGTGCAGCGTGCAACGCCGCCACCAAAAAGTAGTGGAAGAGGCACCGAGCGCCATCCTCACCCCCGAAATCCGCATGGCGATGGGGGCAGATGCGGTAAAAGTCGCCCAATCCTGCGACTACACAGGCGCTGGCACCGTGGAGTTCCTCGTGGACGAAAACTTGAACTACTACTTCCTCGAAATGAACACCCGCCTACAAGTAGAGCATCCTGTCAGCGAATTGATTACGGGCGTTGACCTCGTGGAGCAGCAAATCAGGGTGGCACGGGGCGAAAAACTTTCATTTTCGCAATCGGATTTGAGCATAAAAGGCCATGCCTTGGAGCTGCGGGTCTATGCCGAAGACCCCTTGAACGACTTCCTGCCAAGCATCGGCAACCTGAGCACCTATCGCCGACCCATTGGCGAGGGCATCCGGGTGGACGACGGTTTCGAGCAGGGCATGGACATCCCCATCTACTACGACCCGATGATTGCGAAGCTCATTGCCTTCGGCAAAGACCGAACGGAGGCCATCGCCCGACTACTACGGGCCATCGCCGACTATGAGATAGAAGGAGTGGCCACTACCCTACCCTTTGGCCGATTTGTGCTGGAGCATGAGGCGTTCCTTTCGGGCAAGTTCGATACCCATTTCGTGCAAAACTACTTCACGAAAGAAGCGCTTACCGCTGGCGAGGCGGACGAAGATGCCGTGGCGGCAGCTTTGGCCTTGCAGGTTTATCTAAAGGAAAAAGGAGGTTGCATGTACCGGAGATGGGCGGAACGGGGTGGTGGCGGAAAGTGAAGGGGCCGGGGGTGTTGTCGTGGGACCACTATTCAATGCCGATTTCCATTTCTCAAGCTCCCTGACTTCGCCGCAAGGATTCCCTTCAGGCGTCGTGTAACTCATTTGTACTCCTGGGTCTGGAACTAAATACCCACAAAATCCGTTTCGTTCCACCATTTGGACGCGGCAGCCGGTTCGCCTGTTTCCCCCTCCTGTTCCCTCATTTTGCTTTGCCCTTGCTGATGTTGAAAACACCAAGAAACCCCAAATTCTTCAGTTTTTGCTTCAATATTGCAGCAAAATCAACTAATCAGCAAACCAATTTCCACCAAAAATCAGGTTCTTGAACTCACTATTTCATCAACACCAAATCCCCCTTCAACAACCCCACCCTGCCATCAATATACTCCACCTCCAGCAACCAAACGAAAACGCCCGACTGGCAGGGCATGTCCCGGAACCTACCATGCCAATGCGTCGCCGGGTGAAATGGTGGTGCATCGAACACGCTGAACACCGCCTCGCCCCATCGGTCAAACACCTGCAACTGCTTGATTTTCAGCACACTGCGACCGGGATAAACCGTGAAGAAATCATTCGTGCCATCGCCATTGGGCGAGAAGGCATTGGGGACGTAAACATCGTCCTCCTTGCGGACCACCAAGGTTACCGCCCCTTCCGCTTCGCAACCGTTTTCTGTCACAGCAAAAAGACGGTACTGCGTCGTTGCCATCGGAAATGCTGTAGGGGATGGGCAGTCATCACAGTTCAAGCCAAGGCTCGGCGACCATTGATAAGCATCAATGGGTAAGGTTGAAACCGCCTGTAAATCAAAGGTTTCCCCAAGCAACAGGATGGTGTCCTGAAGCACTTCCATCTCAAAACTGGGTGGGTCAGGCAGGTAAATGATGCGCTCCAATTCGCAAGCTGCATGATCTCGCAGTTTCACATGGTGATTGCCTGCTTTCAGGCCATCATAATCTACTTTTTCTTGAAATGCGCCACCATTGAGGGAAGTGAAATAAGGAGCCCTGCCCCCAGCCACGTCAAGGCTCATCTCGCCGTTTTCCTCCCCAGTACACAATGGTTGAATTGTTCGCACTTGCACCTGCATGGCCGATACTTCCAATAAGTGGCTGGCTTTGGCCGTGCAGCCGAATTGGTCGGTAACAGTTACTTCGTAAAGTCCTCCCTGCCCTACTTCGATTTCAGGTGTGGTGTCGCCTGTTGACCAAAGGTAGCCTGCATAATTGCCGACCTTCATTGGGGCTTTTTCGCCATCGCAAAAAATGGTCGGGGCATGGATTTGCGGAAGCAAACGCTCGTGAACCGTAATGTGACAGCTCGTCGTGCTGTCGCAGCCTCGCCATGTTTGGCCTTGTAAAACCATTATGGTATCGCTGAACACTTTGATGCCCTCAAATGACTCGCCCCAGCAAAGGCTTGCAGAAATACTAGTCTTAGCATTCGGCCAGACCTTGATGCTTGTCTGTATGATGCTGTCGCAACCCGTCAACTCAGAAGCTACCGTTTCCATGAGCAGGGTATCATTTTGGTAGGCATTTCCTTTGTAAATAGCTCCTTCGCAAAGTTCAATGGCTATCATCGGTAAAGCTGCTTGGACGAAGGCTCAACTCCAGCACCACCACGCTATCGCAGCCGTGCGAAGATTGAAAGGTTTGCTCGTAAATACCAGCAGTGCCAAGATTTAAACTTCCAAAATTTAGTTGTTCGCCCTCACAAATAGTAGTAGCAACATTCGTGTGCGGTGTTTCATAAAACTTTAAATCCAAGGTCACCATGCTATCGCAACCTGATGGCGATTGCAGCAACTGTTGGTACAAACCCGGCGTTGTAAGTTGTTGATTGTGAAACGAATAAGTCCCGCCTTCGCAAATACTTGCTTCAATGTATTCCTCTAAAATTGGTAATACTGTCAAGGTCAGCGTCACCATGCTGTCGCAACCGCTGGCAGTTTGGAGCAGTTGCTGGTATGTACCAGTCTGCATGAGCTGCTGGTTGCCAAATGCATAGCTGCTGCCGGGGCAGATGCTGGCGCTGATTTGCGAAGCGATGGAAGGCAACACCGCCAAGGTCAGCGTCACCATGCTGTCGCAACCACTGGCCGTTTGCAAGGTCTGTTGATAGGTGCCCGCCTGCGTAAGCTGCTGGTTCCCAAATGCATAACTGCTGCCGGGGCAGATGCTGGCGCTGATTTGCGAAGCAACCACTGGCAAAACCGACAAATCCAAAGTCACCACACTATCGCAGCCGCTGGCCGTTTGGAGCAGTTGCTGATAAGTGCCCGCCTGCGTAAGCTGCTGGTTCCCAAAGGCATAACTGCTGCCGAGGCAGATGCTGGCGCTGATTTGCGAAGCAACCACCGGCAAAACCGACAAATCCAAATTCACCAAACTATCGCAGCCGCTCTCAGTTTGTAAAGTCAATTGATAAGCGCCCGCTGCTCGTAAGTTCTTGGTTCCCAAAGGCATGACTGACTTCCCAAACAAATACTGGCGTTGATTTGTGAGCTTGCCCTAGGCAGGATTTCCAAGTGTAACACGGCGGTGCTGTCGCAACCATTTTGATCGATGAATACCTGCTCATAATCGCCCGATTGCACCAGCCATTGCCCTGCAAACCAAATGCCCTGGCCTTCGCAAATTGTCGCAGCCGTTTCTGTGGTCTGGGTCGGCAATACTGTCAAATCGAGCGTGATAAGGCTGTCGCAGCCGTCAATAGTGTTTAATTGAACGAGGTGTTGACCGGCTGTCGAAAACGATTCTCCCCCTACTTGCACGGCCGCTCCCTCGCAGGTCGCCATCGTCACAAATGACTGATAAACAGGCACTTCAATAGCTGTTTCATTGGAAACTGCCCTGCAAAATGGTTCGTTTAGGTTGTCTGCCGTGCCCGCCATCAGCAATCGGAAAATTTGGCTGGGTTGGGGGTTGGGTTGGGTCAGGTTCGGGCTGTTTGCACCGGGTATATTGCTCCAATTTTGGCCGCCATCGTTGCTGATTTGCCACTGGTAAAATGCCTGCTGCCACGGGCTTCCCTCGAAAATAGGGGTAAGTAACAAGGAGCCATCGCAGAGCGGAACCACCTCCGGCAACGTGATTTTAGGTCCACAAAACTGCAGGCTGATATTGTCCAAAGCGAGGTCGTTGCCAAAGCCGCCGGGTGCGTTGTTGCGCAGCGAAAAAGTGAACTGTGAGACGTTCGGGGGCGGTGTGAACTGGAACTCATAGGTGTGCCATTGCATGTCCATTGGGATGTCGCCCGTGGAGAAAACGACGTTGCCGTCAATGAGAAAGTCCACATTAGGCAGTATGGCGTCAGTGAACTGGGGCAAGAAGATATTGATGATGTCTGCGGAGAAAATATAAGGCGTGTTTTGACAAACGGGCACTGTCCGCTGGTAAAAAACACCGGGTTGGTGACTTGCGTTAACGACCATCATATAGCCAAAGGGGTCTGGACTGTTGTCACCAATGTCTAGCCAAAACAGCTCTGCGAACCAGTCCCAATCCACCGTGCTGTTGGCGATGCAATAGGCCCCGTCCACAGGTGGCGGGTCGAGGAAATAGAAGTAGCCGGGCGCTATATTTGGGTCATAGGGCAATATCATTTCAGTCCCGGAACCAAGGTCCCCGTCGGGGAAAACGTTGGGGCCGAGCGCACCGGGGCAGCCACTTACCTGGGCATTTAAATCAACGGATTGTAAGAGCAAGCTGCCTAAAAGGATTGCCAAGCATTTGGGTTTGGATAGTGTTAGCATCTCATCTGGATTATACTGTAAGTAGTATCTGAACGTGTCGCGTCAGCTTGGCAGAAGAATCTGCTAAAACAAGCAAATTGCAAGCCAAACTACACCAATTAGGGTACGGGGTAGATGAGACCAATTCTTAAAATGTCGGTGAAGGGGGGAAGCCGACGTGGGGGAAAATGTTAATTATGCCGCCATTATGATGGTGGATGTAAGGTAAAACCTTAATCAATTTTTATTATTTTTCTTGTCATTGCTGATTTTCCAGTTTTAACCCTCAGCCAATACACCCCAGCCACCAAGTCCGCTCCATGCAAGCCAATTCGATGCCGACCTGCCCCTATCTTGTCGTAGGAGATGGGCTGCAGCACTTGCCGCCCCATGGCATCAAAAAGGGATAGACTTACAGTGGATTGCTCCCACAAGCCAAATTCAACCCATATTTGGTCGTTGAACGGATTCGGGTAAGCCTTGATATTCAATGTGTTGTGATTCGCCTCCTTAGTGCCTGTCAGCACCTCTAAATTCAAAATCACGATACTATCGCAACCCTGCCAAGTCTGCATTGGCACCTCGTAAAGCCCGCCCTGGCTGAAAATCATGCCGCCAACTTCCACAAACTCGCCACTTACAATTGTATCGAAAAGCAGCGTCTCCACATGGGGGAACACATGGAATATAGCGGTGGAAATGGAGTCGCAGCCAAGTGGCAAACTGACCGTATCCACGATGACCGTATCGCTGAAAAGCTGAATGCCATTATAGAAACTCCCCTCGCAAACGCTGAACTCAAAATTGGTTTGAATCAGGTCGGTCACGTCCACATGCGCTACGATGGTGCTGTCGCAACCCAGCGTCCAAGTCGGCAGGATGGTCGTAATGGTGGTATCATTGAATACCTGAACGCCACTATAACTGCCTCCTGCACAAAGGCTTATATCAACTTCAGTCATTGAGTTTCCTTCGATGTAAACCTCCCGAACCAACGTATCCACCCCCACCCCATTGCCCACGATGAAGGTCACTTCGTACCTCCCAGCCGATGGGAAACTGACCGTCGGGTAGCGCAGGTTGCTTTGGGCGGGCGATGCCCCAGGGAAATACCACTCCCAAGTCTCTGGATTGGAATAGCTCAGGTCGAGGAACTGAACCACGGGCGCTTCGCAATTTGCGTTGTGGTTGAAAGCAAAAACTGCAGTTGGCTTGGCAGCAATATTGACCTGCTGTTCATAAGTCGCTGTCCCACAGTCGTTTGTGGCGGTTAATGTCACCGTATAGCTTCCGTTTTGCGGGTAGGTATAGTTGGGGTTGGCGGCCATTTGGCAAATGCCATCGCCATAGCACCATTCGAACTGCGTGCCTCCAAAGCCCATCGGGTCAGCGCTTTGGTTGACGAACTGCACAGTAGCACCGTTCACGAGGAACATAAAATCTGCATCGGGTGCAGGCAACACCTTTATATAGTTGGTGTAGGTCGCCTCATGCTCCCCCGCCGCATTTTTAACCAAAAGCCTCGCTTCATAAACACCCGCTGTTGAATAGGTAATGGAAGGCGGCGTCTCTCCAAAATGAGCAGCTGGTGTGCCACCATCGAAGGTCCATTCCCAATGCGTTGGGTTGCCCGTAGCCTCACTGAAAAACTGAATGGTCTGGTTCACGCAGATTTCCTGCTGGTCAGCTTCAAAAAAAGCGACGGGAGGCATAAGCGTTGCAGCTTTCCGAAGGAAAATTGGCGCACCCGTCAATGCAATGGAATTGGGCGAAACGGTACCGAAAAGCCCCGATTCGGAATAATCCCATTCCAGTCGCTGCAATTGACCAATGTTCCAACTGCCTGGAAATGAATAGGTTGCACTGGCGTTTTCTGAAAGGTCCGTCTCGGTTTTTGCCCAAAGCACATACACGTATGCGCCAGCAGCATCCGTGAATGCCGCACCGTCCACCGTGGCCGGGAGGTTCATCTGGCCCGTCCGTTGCTCGTTATAATCAGTTCCAAAGAGAAGGTCGGAGGTCGTTTTCAGGGCAATGGCCCCGTCTGTTTTGGTCACGTTGAAAGGCGTCGAGCCGTCCATCCGTGCATACAAGCCCATGACCTGAAACGGGTCGGTGGCTTCCCAAACGTTGGCACTTTCCGACAACCGGAAGATGTTCAGTTGCCGGATGCCGTCCTTCACGCTTTCCACCCAAGCCTTTATGGTCCAGTTGCGCTGCGCCTCATCGGAACCGATGAAGCCATAAAACGAGCGCCTCGGCAGGTTCGCCTCGCTGATAATCCATTCTTTTTCAGGGAGTTGTACGCCGTTATAGCCGTACTCGGCCAACACGTTTTGGAACTTGGCCTTCACCTGTGGGATGCCCTGCACGGCGGCGTCGCTGTGGCGCTCGTAGGCAAATTGGCCAGCGGCCACATCAAAATACACGGTGCTGCCATCGAAATGCGGATAGCTCTTGTAGCCTACTGCGTCGAAATAGGCGCCCCCTTTCAGCGGATAGGGCGTTTGGATGGAGCCGTCGAGCGGGTTGTCGGTATTGCGGCAGACCGCATCCAAAAACGACGGGAAGGCAATGCCGCTGATGGTAACGTAGGCATCGGGGTCGAGGGTATGCACTATTTCATAGGCAATGCGAAGGCTGCGCACGTAGTAGAAAATCGGGGCATTCAGTTCGTAGTCGCAGGGGTCGGGGTTGTTTTCCCACCAGTTGCCGGGTTCGCCGGGTGGGAGCCAAGCCTTCTCACCGGTCATATCGAAATCGGGCGAGTTGAAGACTTCCCAAAAGCGCACGTGGTCTTTGTAGGTGTTCACCGTGTTCCAGACGTAGAGGGCAAACGGATTGTCCTCGTTCACGGGGGTGCCATGCTCGCCGTTGTCCCAAATACCCAGGTACAAATCCTTAAAAAGGGCGCTTTGGTTGTTGGGGCAGTAGCGGATGGGGTCTTGGTTTTGCGCAGCAGGAAAAGCCAATAGGAAGCTGTTGTCACGCAGGTCGAGGTTGCTGAAATGCTGGAACTCGGCGAGGCGGGTCTCGTAGCCAAGGTCAATAAAAGCACTCTCACCTGTGTAGGTGCGAACCGCCTTTACGCCGGTGCCCCCCACCCCTTCCAGCGGGTTGCCTGCGGCAATATCGGCTTGCTGCTCGGAAGTCCAGTTGTTCACATAGTCCCAAGTGGTGCTGGGCCGAAACTTCCCTGTAAATGTCGGGATGCTGTCGTTGGCGGTAAAATCGAGTTGGGTAACGGTTGGTGAAACGATGCTCAGGATCTGCGTTGCATTCACCATACCGCATTGGTTTTCAGCGGTTAAGGTGACGGTATAGTTGCCAGATTGCAGGTAAACATGTGTTGGCTCAGGCGCTGTCGTACTGTTGCCATCGCCGAAATTCCATGTGAATTCAAAAAGCCCATAGGTCGTCAGGTTCTTGAAAAATACGATGGGGCCAGATTGGATAAAATCAAAGCTAGGGCTTGGGGTCTGTTCCAAAAACAGCGTTTGCGTTTGCTCCGCAATGACTTGGCCTGCTGAATTTTTAGCTTGCAGGCTGATGGAATAGCTACCGGGATAAGTCAAGGTTAGGGATAAATTATCAGCCACATATAAGGCTAAACCTCCATCAGGGGAATTAATGCGGTATTGCCAATCAGCAGCGCCTTGAATTTGTGAGGTAAGCTGCAAATCAAACGGCACACAGCCCGTATTGGCGTTCATGGCAAACACCTGTTGCGTCAGAAAAATCGGCGTTCCAGTCAATATGATGTTTGCCGAAGGCACTGAAACCGCATTTTGCGAAACGCTTCCATCCCATTCGCATCTCAAAAGATTGGGGATGTTCAAACCCGTTGGAAATGAATAAGTTGCACTCGCTGTCTCGCTCATATCGGTCAGCGTTTTTGCCCAAAGTACATACGTGAAATTGCCGGAGGCATCCTTGAATGCACCGCCACCGACATTGCCCGGCAACTGCAATTGCGCCGTGCGCACCGGGTCGAACGTTTTGCCGAAAAGCACATCGGAGGCCGTCTTGTGCGCCACGCCTACCTCGTTCAGTTCTTGGTAAAAGCCGTGGTTGTAATCCAGCCGCATGTAAAGCCCCATCAAATCAAATTCAGAATAGGAATTCTCAAACTCGGTATCCTCGGCCAGCTTATAGACCTGCATTTGCTCAATCTCGTTGGCCATGCAAGTGACCATCGCCTTGATGATGAAATTGCGCTGGGCCTCCGCCGAACCGATGAAGTTCTGTCCGGGGTCGCTTGGGTCGGGGTATTCCTTGCGGGGCAGGTTTATTTCGGTGATTATCCAATGTTTTTCGGGGTAGGTCGTACCGTTGTAGCCGTAGCTGTCCAGCACTTCCTGGTAATCTTCCTTGGTGCGCAGCAATGCGTTGGCCGCTCCGTCCGAATGGCGGTAGTAAACCCAATCTTGGATGGCATCGCTGTATTCCCGAAGCCCGCCATCGAAATGCGGGTAGCTGTGGTAGCCCATTACATCGAAATAGGCACCACCTTTGAGGGGGTATTCGGCAGTCACGGAGCCGTCCACGGGGTTGTCGGTATTGCGAAGGATGGCATCCAAAAACGAGGGGTAGCCCGTGCCGGAAACCACTACGTAGGCATCGGGGTCGAGGGTCTTTATGATGTCCCAGCTCATGCGCAAGAGCCTGACATAGTGGAAAATAGGTGCCCGCAACTTGTAGTCGCAGGGGCTGGGGTTCACGTTCCACCACGAATTGGGCGCACTGGGCGGAAGGTAGCCAAGGCCGCCCGTGTAGTCGAAACCGGGTTCGTTCCAGATTTCCCAAAAGCGCACATGCTCCTTGTAGGCATTGACGGTCTTGTAGAGGTAGGCGGCGTAATAGTTCGAGTCGTTGTAAGGTGTGCCGTTCGCCCCACCGTCCCAAATCGGGCTGTACATATTGGCGAACAAGGTGCTCTGTATGCCGGGGCAATACTGGGTTGGGTCTTGGTGCGCTGCCGACGGAAAGCCGACGATGACCGTGTGCTCGCTCATGCCCAGTTCATCGTATTTCTGGAAAATGGGCAGGCTGGCATCGTAGCCCGCCACCTCAGCATAGCTCTCAAAAATGCCGGGGCGCAGCGATTTCACGCCTGCGCCAAGTACTTGTCCCCCTTGCGAACCCACCGGGGCAGGGCCGCCCGCTGCGAGCAGGGCGAGCTGTTCTTCCGAAAAAGCAGTGTACTGGCCGATATTGGCCGCAGGATGAAAACCGAGCGTGTAGGGCTTTACTTGATCGTTGGCGGTGTAGCTGACCTGTGCGTAGGAGGAATTGCCGAAAAGAAGGACAACGAGCGCCATGCACCTTATGGTCAGGGATAGAATTTTGGACATAGTGTTGCTGCGTTTCTTGTGTTGCTAAGACGAAGGGGGAACCACGAAATGGGGAAATTTTATTTCAGACGTTAGCCACTGGGCGGGGGGAGATGGTACAAAGATAAAAGCAAAATTTTGAAGTTGGAACAAATTTTTAGTGGCGAAAATGGGAAACTGGTTTTTCAAAATCCAAGTCAAAGTAGATTTTACGTGACTTAGAAGAACAATTTGTGCTTAGCAATGGGCGTCTTTTCATAAAACTACCCTTATTTTGTTACAAAAATCAATAAATTTTACCCTTATTTTGTTACAAATAAATTGTATTTTTACCTTTATTTTGTAACAATTTTTCTTTAAAATGTATTTTAAACGGCACATTATCAGCAATTTAGAAAGCTGGAAAAACAATTTTTCCCGGAAGCCGCTACTATTGCGTGGCGCAAGGCAAGTGGGCAAGACGACGCTTATCAATGAATTTGCAAAAAACAACTTCCGCCATTTCATCTCACTTAACTTGGAAAGGCCTGTTCATCTTGACTATTTCAAGAAATACAAGGATGCCAAAACTTTGGTTGATGCCTTGTTCCTCGCTCACAACCTGCCTTCCGACCTAAAGCCAAACACGCTGCTTTTCATTGACGAAATCCAAGAGTCGCCCGAAGCCATTGCCCTGCTCCGCTATTTTTATGAAGATGTGCCAGAACTACCTGTCATCGCAGCAGGTTCCTTGCTGGAACATGTGATGAACCGGGTGAAAAACTTCCCCGTTGGGCGAGTGGAGTATCTCTATATGCATCCGCTCAATTTTGCGGAATACCTTGACGCAAAAGGGCAAACGATGGCCCTTCAGCAATTGCAAAATATTCCAGTCCAGCCATTTGCCCATGAAACTTTGATGGGGCAGTTCCACGACTACGCCATCATTGGTGGTATGCCAGAAGTGGTCAGCACCTTTTTGAAGAAAGGCAATATTGCCGATTTGCCACCGGTATATGAAAGCATTTGGGCCACCTACAAAGATGATGTAGAAAAATATGCAACAAATCAAGCTGATGCAAGGGTGTTGAAGCATATAGCCAGCACTGCACATTTGTACATTGACCAACGCATCAAATTTGAGAATTTTGGGCAATCGAACTACCGCTCAAGGGAAGTTGGCGAGGCAATGCGAAGCCTCGACGATGCCAAAATCATACAACTCATTTACCCAACCACAGACGTTCGGCCACCCCTAAAACCTGACCTTAAAAAATCGCCCCGCCTTCAGTTTTTGGATACGGGATTGGTGAACCACGAGCTAAAAATACAAGCAGAAATGTTGGCCTTGAAAGACTTCAACCTGGCCTACAAAGGCGCAATCATTCCTGCCCTCATCACCCAGGAACTGCTGTCTCTCCAAACTACAAGCTACCAAAAGCCGCAGTTTTGGACTAGGGAAAAGGCGCAGTCTTCCGCCGAAGTTGATTTAGTGGTTGCATATAGCGACAAGGCCATACCCATTGAAATAAAGTCTGGAAAAGAAGGCACACTAAAATCGCTCCACCAGTTTATTGAGCAGGCTGGCCACCCTTATGCCGTTCGCATGTACGCAGGAGAATTTAGGGTTGAAAAACATCTTACCACCCAGCAAAAACAGCCTTATTTGCTGATGAATTTGCCCTATTATTTAGGCACTAAAATTCCAGAATATCTCGAATACTTTGTGAAAAACTACCGTTTGTAGCAAGCAGAAAAATTGTTTTTCAGGGCAGATAATTATTGACACCTAACAACTTAATCGTTTTTTTACGATAAATTTCCACCTACCCCTTGCGCAATCAAAATCCCATCGTATATTTGCGATGAATTTCACAAACCACGAAAATGGCAGTCCATAAAAAAGAAGAATTCAGCATCGAAGAACAAGAGTTGGCAGCCTTAGCAAAAGCCCTCGCCCACCCTGCCCGCATTGCCATCCTGAAAGAGCTGGCAAATCGCCAGAGCTGTGTTTGTGGTGAAATCGTGGAAGTGCTGCCGCTGGCACAAAGCACGGTGTCGCAGCACTTGAAAGAACTGCTGAACGCCGGGCTGATACAAGGCACAGTGGAGGGCGCAAAGTCCTGCTATTGCATCAACACGGACACGTTCATGCGCTTCGAGCAAATATTCAAGCAATTTTTCATCCACACGATGAAGGACAAATGCTGTTGAAAAAGTCGTGGCCAAGGCTTTTTTTTGGCATTATTCATCGTATTTTTTCGATAAATCAATCACCTTTACGACATGAAATCATCAGATGAAATGAAGCAAATCGTCCGGGAGAAATACTCGGAAATCGCCACACAGGACAAGGACGCCAACGCCTCTTCTTGTTGCGGAGCAACTTCCTCCTGTGGCACCTACACCATTATGTCGGACAGCTACGCCGACCTTGAAGGCTACAATCCCGACGCCGACCTCGGCCTTGGCTGCGGCCTGCCCACCCAATTTGCGAAGATAGCACCCGGCGATACCGTGCTCGACCTCGGCTCCGGTGCTGGCAACGACTGCTTCGTGGCCCGTGCCGAAACGGGCGAAACGGGCAAGGTCATCGGAGTGGACTTCACCCCGAAAATGCTCGAACTGTCTAGGCAAAATGCTGAAAAAAGGGGCTTCAACAATGTGGAGTTCCGCCAAGGCGACATCGAAGACCTGCCCGTGACCGCCGAAAGCGTGGACGTGGTGGTGAGCAATTGCGTGCTGAACCTAGTGCCGGACAAGGCGAAGGTTTTCAGTGAAATCAAGCGGGTGCTGCGGCCCGGCGGCCATTTCAGCATCAGCGATGTGGTGCTGCGTGGCGAACTTCCCGAAAAGCTCGTCTCCGCTGCCGAAATGTACGCTGGTTGCGTCTCCGGTGCCATGCAAATGGATGATTACCTGGCACTTATCGAGCAGGCTGGCTTTGAAAGCATGACCGTGCAGAAGCAAAAGCCCATCCTCATCCCCGACGATATTTTGCTGGATTACCTGACGCCAGATGAGTTGAAAGCGTTTTCAGCTTCGAAAACAGGCATTTTCAGCATCACTGTTTATGCTGAAAAACCGGGCGAGCGAAAGGTGAAAAAGCCCTTGATAGAACTTGCCCAATTGAAAAAAGAGGCTTGCTGCGGGCCAGGTAGCAACTGTTGTTAATCAGCCATTAAAGTCATTGGTCATTGAGGTCATTGGTCTTTTAAAACCAATGCCTGAATGGCCAATGACCTTTATATTCAATATGAAAATCAACGAAAAACTTCAAGCGTACTGCACTGTCCTTGAGTCCGAGTTTTCGGTCATTCCCGAAACCCGGAAACAGGAACTCGCCGAATTGGGCGACTATATTTCCAAAAAACGAAAGGCTGGAGAGGAAACAAAGCTTACCGTCATCTGCACCCACAACTCCCGACGCAGCCATATCGGGCAGCTTTGGTTGGCTGCTGCCGCAATTTATTATGGTGTAAATGGCGTGAGCACCTACTCGGGTGGCACGGAGGCCACCGCTTTCAACCCACGTGCCGTGGCTGCCATGCGAAGGGCGGGTTTTGTCATTTCGGGGGATGATATGAAGTCCAATCCGCACTACGAAGCCTCAATGGGTGAGGGAGTTGATGAAATCACCCTTTTTTCAAAAAAATACGACGACCCAGCGAACCCGCAGCAGGGCTTTGCTGCCATCATGGTCTGCTCCGATGCCGACGAGGCTTGCCCCTTTATTCCGGGGGCCGAGAAGCGTTTCGCCATCCGCTACGATGACCCTAAAGCATCGGACGGGACGCCCGCAGAGGCTGCCACCTACGACGAGCGTTGTCGGCAGATCGGGAGGGAAATGCTATTCGCCATGCGACATGCCACAAAGTGGGATAGCTCCCTGATGATGACTTTGAATTTTGAGAGGAGGGGCCCTGTTTGCTCTCTCGAAAAGACTGCTAAAATCAATTATACCTGCGTTCATTTTTCATAAAAAACAACCATCCGATGTCTGCCAACAACTGCAACCCCGCCACGGGCCGCAAACAACTTTCCTTCCTCGACCGCTACCTGACGCTTTGGATTTTCCTGGCCATGGCCATCGGCGTGGGCATGGGCTATTTCGTGCCATCCACCGCCGATTTCATCAATTCCATGTCGAGCGGAACGACCAATGTGCCGCTGGCCATCGGCCTCATCCTGATGATGTACCCGCCGTTGGCCAAGGTGAAATATGAGCAAATGGGCGAGGTGTTCCGCAATACCAAGGTACTGGGCGTTTCGCTGCTCCTCAACTGGGTCATCGGCCCCATCCTCATGTTCGTGCTGGCCATCACCTTCCTTCGGGACTACCCGGAATATATGATTGGGTTGATCCTCATTGGGTTGGCCCGCTGCATCGCCATGGTCATCGTATGGAACGAACTGGCTGAGGGCAGTCGGGAATACGCCGCCGGGCTGGTCGCATTAAACAGCATATTCCAGGTATTGCTTTATAGCGTTTACGCTTGGGTATTTATTACCGTATTGCCGCCCCTGTTTGGGTTAAAAGGCTTGGAAGTAAATATAACCATCGGGCAAATAGCCGAAAGCGTGGCCATTTACCTCGGAATCCCTTTCGTTGCTGGGATTATCAGCCGTTTTGCCTTGTTAAAATGGAAAGGCGAGGCATGGTTTCAGGATAAATTTGTGCCGTTTATTTCGCCCATTACTTTGATTGCATTGCTATTTACCATTGTTTTAATGTTCAGTTTAAAAGGCGAATTAATCGTCCGCATACCATTGGATGTGCTGCGCATCGCCGTGCCATTGGTTATTTACTTCGCCATTATGTTCCTCGCCAGTTTCTTTTTGGCAAAAAAAATGGGTGCCGATTATTCCAAGAATGCCTCCATTGCCTTCACGGCTTCCGGTAATAATTTCGAGCTGGCCATTGCCGTGGCCATCGGGGTCTTTGGCATCAACAGCGGCCAAGCCTTCGCCGGGGTCATCGGCCCGCTGGTGGAAGTGCCTGCGCTGATTGCGCTGGTGAACGTGGCGTTTTGGCTGCGGGGGAGGTATTATCCGGTGGGGAAGTAGGTTGGAAATTTGTAGTTTAGGATGTATCGGGGTTAAAAAAATTGCACTGTTAAGCTTATCTTCACCCCGAAAAACTACCTACTATGATAGACTTCACAAGCCTCCAATCCACCCTTCTCAGCCTCGACCACCACTTCAAGGTCGAAGCAGGAAAATCCGTGAACCGCTTGCTGACCATGCGGAACTGGCTGTTCGGCTTTTACATCGTCGAGTTTCAGCAAAATGGGGCCGACCGGGCGGCGTATGGGGAGCAGGTTTTGGAAAAACTTGCAAAGACCTTGAAAACAAAAGGCTTTTCTTTCCGAAATCTAAAGCTGTACCGTCAATTTTACCTTGGCTATCCGCAATTTGCACAGCTTATAGCCGACTATTTATCCATGAATCCAATTGGGCAGACAGTGGTTGCCCAATTGCAAACCGTTGATAATCAAATGATTGATATTTTGCAACCAGTGATTGCAAAATCTTCGGTGACAATTGGGCAGACACCGTCTGCCCAATTCAGTCCGCCTGCTGAAAAGATGCTGAACAAGCTTTCTTTCTTGCATATTTCCCTTTTGCTTACCTGCGCCAACCCGCTCCAACGTGCCCTCTACGAAATCGAAAGCATAAGGGGAGGCTGGTCGGTAAGGGAACTCAAGCGCCAAATCGAGTCGCTGCTGTTCGAGCGCACCGGGAAAAACGAGGCTGCCGTGCGCTATGCCCTCGGCGGCTTGGACGAGCAGCTTTTTGTCAGCCAATACAAGCTTTTGCTGCCTGATGAGGAAGTGTTGCAGGCGTTTTTGCGGCGGGAGAGGGGGCTGTTGACGGAGGTTTGATTTTGGTGGGTTGGCTTTTGGAAATCTGCTATTTTTGAGCGTGGATTCTCGCTGTCGGGGCGAGGGAAAAACAAGTTGTGGTGCATTTAAGAAAGGGTGCATTTCAAAGTTTCGCAGCCACACAATTTACCCCTGACCCCTAAAGGGGAACCCAATCCAATAATCCCCAGCCAATCCGACCACGGTCTTAATGGGTTAGGTTCCCCTTTAGGGGTCAGGGGTAAATGCCACGAGCGTAACTTTGAAATGCACCCTTTAAGAAAACCTGCAACCTTCTTTAAAAATTGGAATCTTTAGAAACTGTTTTAAAACCCCTTGACGGCCATAAAACGCCATCTTCCGGCGGCATACTGTGGCATATTTTCAAGCGATAGGAGCCGATTTCCCCTCGTCTGCCGCTCGGAATATGACATTTTCTGACTCGTCAGGGGTTTTAAAACAGTTTCTTAGAATAGAAATCAATCAACATTATGCGAACTAAAATCATCCTTTTCACGCTACTTCCATTAATAATTTTATTAGTTGGTTGTAAACCCAGTAAGGTTAAGAACAACTCAATCGAAGGAATTTGGGAATCTATCGGTTATGGAGAATTTCTTAAAATAGAGGCCAATTCTTATGAATATTTTGACATAACTGATTTTTCTTGCTTACCTGCAAAAGAAGGCAATATTTCAGAAGTCATAAATTCAATGCAAATTTCAAATGATACACTTATCGTAAAACGTGGATTTAACAAATATCGCTACGTAAGGATAAAAAAGCTTCCGGAACTATGCCAACAAAACATAAAAGACAAAAATGACATCTCATATAATTTTGAAGTTTTTGCAAATACCTACAAAAATCACTACGCATATTTTGACCTCAATAAAATTGATTGGGACAATCTTTACATAACCTCAAAAAACAAAATCAATTCAAAAAGCACGGAGGTTGATTTATATTTAATTTTGGAAGATATGATTGGAAAATTGAAAGACAATCACGGTTCGATAGAACCAACAGATGAAGTTTATGAATCAGCAGAAAAACGAATTCAACCAAAATTGGTAGGACAAGAAAGAAAAGAACTAAAAGAATATGGGGATTTTGAGATTGCTGATATCGTTGCAGATTATTATATTAAAGAGGATTTAACCAAAGATACCTGGCTTATGAAATGGGGAAGGATGGAAAACAATATTGGCTACATTCAAATTAAAACAATGTTTTTATATGCAGATTTGAATTTAAACGATAGCCTTGTTAAAGAAAATGGATTTGTTTCAACATATATTGACGCACTTGAAAGATTAAGTTACGAACAGCAAATCTCAGAAGAAATTGCTGGAACAAGTAAATTAATGGATAAAATCATGCGAGACCTTAAAGAAACAAAGCATATTATTATTGATGTGCGTTTTAATGGTGGTGGACAAGATGTAGTAGCATTAGAAATTTTGAAACGATTTAACCCTGATAGAAAGCAAATTGCTCTTAAAAAAGCAAGACACAATAACGGCTACACTATAAAAACACCAATTTATTTAGAGGCAGCCCCAAATCCATATTTAAAATCAGTTTATTTATTGACTTCCCAACAGTCCGCAAGTGCAACTGATATGATGGCATTAAGTTCATTGGAATTAATTAATCTGAAACGTATTGGCTCACATACCAATGGAGCAGTTTCAGATGCTTTACAGAAAACATTGCCAAACGGTTGGTATTTTTCACTTTCAAACGAAATTTATACAGATAAAAATGACAAGTGTTATGAAAACATTGGGATTCCAGTAGATTATGAACTGAATTATCCAGAAGAAAGACAGACATTTTTTAGACGCGTTGCAGAAGATTTAGAAAAAGACAAACAAAGTGTTTTGAATGCTATAAGAAAATTGCGGAATGAATAAAAACGCACCATAACATCATATTTTCAAAAGCGGGGGTGTGTTTCTATGAAAGTGAAGTGCTAAATTCAAATTTTGTGCTTCTAATGAAGTGCAGTGCTAAAAATCCCCGCCTTCGCAAATATGAGAAACGTTGAAAGCCAAAAAAAACTTCCATCACCTCCCCCGAAAGCCCCCCTCTCAAAACCCATCCACCACCACCTTACAAGCCACCTCTACCATCGCCTCCCCATCAAAAACCGCTTCGCCCCAGCCAGCAAAAACCAACTTCCCAGCCAAAACCTACATTTTTTACACAGTTTTGGCTGCAAACCTTCCTATTTGCAGCCAAAACTACTATTTTTACCCCAAAATTGGCTGCAATGAAGGAACTGACCAATATCATCGGAAGGAAAAAGGAAATCGAAAAACTCGATGCCATTACCCAAAGCAAGAAATCGGAGTTCTTGGCGGTGTATGGCAGGCGGCGGGTCGGCAAGACTTTTTTGATTCGGGAATATTTCGGCTATCGCTTCGATTTTCAGGTATCGGGGCTGGCCAATGCCGACACGGCACAGCAACTTTTCAATTTCGACTCGGCGCTCCGCAAACAGTCCCCACTCGTTTTTGACACCCCATCCGCCAATTGGCTGGTCGCCTTCCAGCGTTTGGAGGCGCATTTGGAGGCCACCAAAAAGGAGGGGCAGAAAGTGGTCTTCTTCGACGAGCTTTCGTGGTTCGACACGCACGGCTCCGATTTTGTCATGGGCCTGGAGCATTTCTGGAACAGTTGGGCCAGCAACCGCAAGGACGTGCTGCTGATTGTCTGCGGCTCGGCGGCTTCGTGGATGATAAACGTGCTCATCAACAACACGGGCGGGCTGCACAACCGCATCACCCAAAAAATGAAGGTGGCCCCTTTCAACCTGCAAGAAACCGAACAGCTTTTGCAGTCAAAAAACTGCGTGCTCGACCGCTACCAAATAGTGCAACTTTATATGGCGCTCGGCGGCATACCGTACTATTTGGAAGCCGTGCAGCCCCATTTGAGCACGCCCCAGAACATCCAGGAACTGCTGTTCGACAAATCGGGGCTGCTGCACAACGAGTTCTTCAACCTCTACCGCTCGCTTTTCAAAAAATATGAGCTGTATGAAAAATTGGTGGAAGTGCTTGCCACCAAAAACGAGGGCTTGCAGCGTAGCGACATCATCCGGCTGTCGGGCATCCCGTCGGGTGGCACGCTCACCAAAGTGTTGGCAGACTTGGAAGAAAGTGGTTTTATCACCTCCTATTTTTCGCTCGACAACAAACAGAAAAACACCATTTACAGGCTCTCCGACTACTATACCGCCTTTTATTTCAGGTTTCTCAAAGATGGAAAATATCAGGGCGAAAACGCCTGGCTCCTCTTGCTCGACCACCCATCGCACAGGGCTTGGCAGGGGTATGTTTTCGAACAAATCTGCATGGACCATATCTGGCAGGTAAAGAAAGCCCTCGGCATCAGCGGCATATTGTCAACCCACGCTGCATGGCGGGGCGGCACAGCCGACAAGTCCGCCCAAATTGACCTGCTCATTGACCGCCGTGACCAAGTCATCAACCTTTGCGAATGCAAGTTCTCGCTCGACACCTTCACCATTGACAAGGATTACGCTGAAAAACTGCGGGCCAAAATCAATATCTTCAAAACGGCCACCAATACCCGCAAAGCCGTGTTCCTCACTATGGTTACGACCTACGGCGTCGAAAAAAATGCACACGCCAATATGCTGGTACAAAACGAGGTTACGATGGACGATTTGTTTGTCTGAAAGACTTGGCTGGTTTTCGAAAACCTAACAAGTCTTGTTCAGAAAATCACCCCCCAAAGTAACAATCCTCACCGTCCGCCCCTCCCACCCATCGTAGATTTGCGATAAACTATAAAACAATGACCACTGCAATGCCTTACACCGAAAAGCAGGAGCGGCTCGCCCGCTACGCCAAGGCGCTTGGACACCCGGCGAGGCTGTTCATCCTGGAGTTCCTCGAAAGCCAGTCCTGCTGCTTCGTGGGCAATATCGTGGACGAACTGCCAATGGCACAGTCCACCGTCTCACAGCACCTCAAGGAGCTGAAAGACGCCAGGCTAATTCAAGGTTCCATCGAACCGCCACGGGTGCGCTACTGCGTAAACCGGGAGAACTGGGAAGAGGCCAAGGCGCTGTTCCAAGGCTTTTTCAAAGAAGCAGAAATTATCGCAAATCATTAATTATCAAACTATTTTGAAATCAGTAAGTGGAATGGAAGTATAAAATGAACCCACACTGGCTCCGAAATATAGGTAACCCAAGGCCCCGAAAATTCATCATTCATCATTTATCATTAATCATTAAACCACCCTCATGAAAGACATAAAAATCCTGGGCACTGGCTGCCCAAAATGCAAGCAGACCACCGCCATTGTGGAGGAGACCGTGAGCAGGCTCGGCATAGACGCCACTGTGGAGAAAGTGGAAGACATCATGGAAATCATGAAGTACAACGTGATGAGCACCCCTGCGGTCGTCGTGGACGGCAACGTGGTGTTCAAGGGCCGAGTACCTACCGCCACCGAAGTGGAGGCCATGCTCGCCAATTAATCCACTGCCATGTTCGACTGGATTCAATACTTCGCTGATTGGCTTATCTACGGCGTGTTCGGCGTTGGAGCGGAAACGCATTTGGGCGCAGCCCTCAACTTCTTCGTTTACGACACGCTGAAGATACTGCTGCTGCTCTTCCTCATCACCTTTTTGATGGGCATCGTGAACGCCTATTTCCCCGTGGAGCGGCTGCGCAATTTCTTGGGCCGCAACAAGTTGCACGGCGGCGAGTACCTGCTGGCCTCGGTCTTCGGGGCGGTCACGCCTTTCTGTTCTTGCTCGTCGGTGCCGCTGTTCATCGGCTTTGTGCAGGGCGGCATCCCCTTGGGTGTCACCTTCTCGTTCCTCATCACCTCGCCGCTCGTCAATGAGGTGGCCTTGGCCATGTTCCTCGGCATGTTCGGCTGGAAAACGACCCTGATTTACGCCACCAGCGGCATCCTGCTCGGCACGGTGGGCGGCTGGGTCTTGGGCAAGATGAACCTCCAAAACTACCTCAGCGACTGGGTGAAACAGCTTTGGGAAAACGCCCAGCACGAAACCGAGGCATTGGAGGCGGATGCACAAACCTTTGCGCAGCGGCTTCCCGGAATCGCCCGTGGCGCTTGGGACATCGTGAAAAGCGTGGTGCTTTACGTCATCATCGGCATCGGCATCGGGGCGGCCATGCACGGGTATGTGCCGGAGAATTTCTTTAACGAATACCTCAGCGGCGGCCAATGGTGGACCGTACCGTTGGCGGTCATCATCGCCGTGCCGCTCTACGCCAATGCGGCGGGCATCCTCCCTGTAATACAAGTTTTGGTGGCAAAGGGCGTCCCGCTCGGCACGGCCATCGCTTTTATGATGGGCACGGTGGGGCTTTCCTTGCCGGAAGCGACCTTGCTGAAAAAAGTGATGACCATGAAACTGATTGCCATTTTCTTCGGAACGGTGGCGGCGTTCATCATCCTTTCGGGGTATTTGTTCAACCTTATTTTATAAAAATTCACATCCATGAAACGACTGTCCATCTCATTATCATTGCTGGCGTTCCTGCTGTTTTTTGCCTTCGGCAATGCCAATGCACAAACCACCAAAGCCCCTGCCAAGCCCGCCAACCGGGTGGAGGTGCTCGACTTCCACACCGACCACCGCTGCGCCACCTGCCTCGAAATCGAGCGGCTGACCAAGAAATTGCTCAACGAGCATTATGCCAAAGAGGTCAAGGAGGGGAAAATCACCTTCCGACTCATCAATGCCGACGACAAGGCCAATGCTGCCATCGTGGAGAAATACCTTGCCTACGGCACGACGCTGGTGGTAAGTTCAACGAAAAGCGGCAAGGAAAGCCATGTTGACCTGACCAATTTTGCCTTCCTGAACTACAACAAGGCGGACAAGTTCACGGCCCGGTTGCGGCAAGAAGTGGACGCTGCGCTCAAAAATATCCTACCATGAGGGAATGGTTGCAATCAATGGCCGAAACTGGCAACTTCCCCTGGCTCTCGGCCCTCGCATTGGGCTTGCTGACGGCCATCAGCCCCTGCCCATTGGCTACCAATATCACAGCGACGGCCTATATCGCTAAGGGTTTTACCGAAAAACGGAAGGTGCTGTTGAGCGGCCTGCTCTACACATTGGGTCGGGCGGTCAGCTATGTGGGCATCGCCGTGGCGCTGTACTTCGGGGCTAGCAAGTTCCACGTTGCCCGGTTCTTCCAAGGCAATGGCGAGAAATGGCTGGGGCCACTGCTCATCGTCATAGGGCTTATCATGCTGAACGTCATCCCTTTGAACTTCAAGGGCAGCAGCATCACGCAGCGACTCACCGACCGGCTTGGGCAGCAAGGGATTTGGGGCGCATTTTCATGGGCATCATCTTCGCCTTGGCCTTTTGCCCGTACAGCGGGGCGCTGTATTTCGGGATGCTCGTACCGATGACGATGAGCAGCGGCGATGCTTTTTCCTTGCCGCTGGTTTTCTCGCTCGGAACGGGGCTGCCGGTGCTGTTTTTCACTTATTTGCTGGCCTATAGCATGGAAAAAGTGGGTGTCTGGTTCAACGCCATCCAAAAAGTGGAAAAGGTGATGCGCTACGCCGTGGGTGGCATCTTCGTGCTGGTGGGGATTTACTATGTAGCGATTTTTGCGGGCTGGGTGGGGTAAAAAAGCCCGTTTCTTAGGTTAAAAACTGCGGCTATCCCTATCCTCAAATGAGACGAAAGTCACCTTGCAGTGTGCCATAAATCAGCTTGTTTAGGTTGATTCAGACATAGCTTTATGACGGGTTTGAGAGAGCGTGAAAAGCGGCAAAATGCTCAGGTTTTCTCAAACCCTCTACAAAAAAATTCAAAGCCATGTCAGAAATAGCGACCTCCAAGCGGCAAATCACCTTCATCTACAACTCCGATTCAGTGCGGGCCAAAAAAGCGTTGGCATTGATTCAAACGAAGGAGCTTCCCATTCGGGAAATTGATGTACTAAACACAAAACTTACGGGCGAGCAAATTGCTGAAATTGCGGGCAACCTACACCTACCAATCCAAGAAATGGTCAATGAAGAGCACCCGTTCTTCAAGGAGCATTTTGGAAGTGCCGAATTTTCGGATATGGATTTGCTGACCATGATTGAACACAACCCTCAAATATTGAAACAGCCAATTGCCATGCTCGGCGATAAAACGATTTTGGTGGATACCCCAACAGATGTGCTACAATTGTAGAGAAGTGAGAGGGTGAGAGAGGTGAGAGGGTGAGAGAGTGATAAATCGGGAAATTGAGGGGTAGATTCAATTTCCCGATTTCTTAATTTCCCAATTTCCATAAGACTCCAATAACCACGCAGGTTCCAATGGTTTTAGCATATCCAATTTTAATTTCAAATAAAGAAATAAGGCGATTAAAGTAATAGCAACTGCTCCCCAATCAATGGTCATAAAATTGGGAAATGGGATATTTAACTGTCCATATTCCCTTTGATTTACCTCGCCAAATATGGTGTGCAAACTGAACCATATCCCCAAGTTCAAAATGACGCCCACCACGGCTGCTGTGATGCCGGAAAGGGCCGTGGTCAGTGATTTATTGCCCCGCAACTGCTCTATATAGGGCGCACCCGTAAAAATGAACAAGAACGATGGCAGGAAAGTCACCCAAGTGACCAGCACCGAAGCCAGTACACCGGCCAGCACGGGGTCGAGCGCTCCCGCATTGCGGAACGCCCCCATGAACCCTACAAACTGCACGACTTGAATGAGCGGCCCCGGCGTCGTTTCGGCCATGCCGAGGCCATCAAGCATTTCGCCGGGTTGGAGCCAGCCATAGGTCTCTACCGCTTTTTGGGAAATATAGGCCAGCACTGAATAGGCCCCGCCGAAAGTCACGAGCGCCGATTGGCTGAAAAAAAGGCTTTGCTGGGTGAAGATATTGTCCTTTCCGAAGGCCAAAAGTAGTGCGGCCACGGGCAAAAGCCACAATGCCAACCAAAAGGACGCCGTCTTCAATGTCTTTGACAATGAGGGCTTTTCGGGTTTAATGAGGCGGTCAATCAAGCCCTCTTCACCACCTACCACATCGGAATGTCCCTTTACCACAAGGAATTTTTGCTCCCATACTTTGCCCCCCACGAATCCAATCAAACCAGCAGCCAGCACAATAATCGGAAAGCTGATTTTGAAAAAGAAAATAGCCACGAACGCCAGCACCGCTATGCCGACCATGACCTCGTTTTTCAGCGCCTTTTTGCCAATCTTGATGACCGCCCCCACCACAATGGCCAGTACTGCGGGTTTTATTCCATAAAATATACCCTGCACAATGCCCACGTCTTTCCAAAGCGCATACACGATGCTCAAAATCAAAATAGACAAAAAGCCCGGCAACACGAAAAGCGCCCCCGGCCACTACCCCACCCCGTCGGCCATGCAGCAGCCAACCGATATAGGTCACAAGCTGCTGCGCTTCTGGCCCCGGCAGCAACATGCAGTAATTGAGGGCGTGAAGGAAGCGGTTTTCGCCCAGCCATTTTTTTTCCTCTACCACGTATTTGTGCATGACGGCGATTTGACCAGCAGGGCCGCCAAACGCGAAGCTCTGCCGTATTATAATAAGAATGGGCGATTTTTGAGATAGGGATTCGGAGGGCTTCGGAGAGGTGAAGGAACTCAGAGCTTTGAATCCTTTTTCAACCATTGGTGCGCAACGTGTTTGGAGCCTGCCATCAAACTGAAAATACCTGTTGCCACTCTCTCCTCCTTTAATCAGCAAAAAAATACCGCCCAGCAATCAGTTCAGCCCCAGCCGCACTTTATCGGTGCGGCTGCCGTTTGTATCCTCAAATCAGTGTTGTCCGATTGGAGTGAAGCCTTTCTCTTCCAGCACTTCGGCCTTGGTGGTGGCAATGGCGACCAACATGATAAGCGACTGCCTGACAGGGGATCGTCTTGCCAAATCAAGGTTAGCAGAATTTTCAAGGCCGAAGTTCGGGGTCAGCACAAGTGCTCCACAAACAATCTCATTTTCTTGGTGAAACTCCCAACGAAGGGGCCAAGGAAGTGTTCATTGGGGATTTGGGCAACCCTTTTCAATTCGGTGCTCTCTGCAAAGCGACCAGCTCCAAGGTTGGCCTTTGGCCGAAAGCAAATGCCAAATACACCGCTCAGGAATGCCTCCTGGATACCTGGCCTGTCGCCGGGGGGGGGCCCGGCGGGCGGGCCCGGGGCCGGGGGGTCGGAATGAGGGAATACGGCCCCGACCATCAAGCGGATGAGGACAAGGTGGTGGTTTTTGCGATCAAATGCGTCAAGGTAGCAATTTATTTTTGCTAAACATGTAATCATTTTGGGTTTGATGAATTGTTGACAGTTCTATTAGTCGATGTTTTGCTAGCAACGTTTTACAAAGAAGTCTGTTGAGATATGAAAAGCCAACGCCTACGTACCTGTTGTAGATAGATTGCAGGTTGATTGCATACCAGCAATAAAAAATGGTGGTAGCCAGTCCGGGCATAAACCCCATCACGTAAAACCAACCCGGGGTCAGTCTCGAAACAATCTATTCAATCTGATGGAATGCTTCTTTGAAGTTCACGTTGATTACCCTCCTTGCCGCATGGAAAAAAGAACCTTCAAAGACAGCATCTACACCGCCATAGCTGGGCTGACAAAAGCCTTCGGCAATGCCAACCGCCTCGAAATCCTCGACCTGCTGGCCAACGGCGAGAAGACGGTTGAGCAGATCGCCACGCAGACAGCCATCACGGTCGCCAATGCCTCGCAACACTTGCAATTGCTGAAAAACGCCCGTTTGGTAAAGGCCCGACGGGAAGGCAATTTCATTTTTTACAGCATCAACGGGCGCAAGGCATACTCCGCATGGCAAGCCCTGCGTGACTTGGCCTTGGAGGCCGAGCCAGCCGTACAGGTCACGCTGCAACAATACCGCAGGGAAGCCGGCAGTCCTGTGAGCCACCGCCTTGAAACACTGCCTGAACCCCACTTGATACAGCTGCTGGATGTTCGCCCTGCCGCTGAATTTGCTGCGGGCCACCTCGAAAACGCCCTATCCATCCCCATCGAAGAATTGCCGCAGCGGTTCAGCGAACTGCCCCGCCACCTGACCATCATCACCTATTGCCGTGGGCCATTCTGCACCTTCGCCGACGAGGCGGTGCAATTCCTGAAAGCCAAAGGCTTCGACGCTGTGCGGCTGGAAGAAACCTACCTCGACCATCGGTTGCAAACCGACGAGTCATGGAACTGAAACGATTGCGGATTGCGGATTTCGGATTTCGGATTGGGGGCGAAGGACATCCCAAAATCCAAAAGCAGAAAGCAGAAATCAAACTCGGCCTACTTGAAAACTGGCGTCAGTTCAGCCTGCTGGTCGTCATCAACGCCTTTGTGGGCGGCATGGTCGGGCTGGAGCGCAGCATACTACCGGAGCTGGCGCAACAGGAGTTTGGCATCGCCGCCAAGACGGCTATCCTGTCGTTCATCGTCGTGTTTGGCATCACGAAAGCCATCACCAACTACTACACCGGGGCGCTCGCCAACCGCTTTGGGCGAAAAAACCTGCTGCTGCTCGGCTGGGGGCTGTCGTTGCCTGTGCCGCTGCTGTTGATTTACGCACCAGACTGGCAATGGGTCATCGCCGCCAACGTACTGCTCGGCATCCACCAAGGGCTGTGCTGGTCGAGCACGGTGGTGATGAAAATGGACCTCGTGGGCGACAAAAACCGGGGGCTGGCAATGGGCCTGAACGAGGCTGCTGGCTATCTCGCCGTAGGTGCTACTGCCTTCGCAACTGGTTGGATAGCAAGCCATTACGGCCTTCGGCCCTACCCGTTCTACATCGGTATCGTGCTGGCCGTGCTGGGGCTGCTCGGCACTTGGATTTGGGTAAAGGACACCCGCCGCCACGTGGCCGCCGAGGCGGGGCAGTCCAGCGTTGCGAAGCTGAAAAACGTGTTCTGGGAAACGACTTGGAAAAACCCCAACCTTGGCGCCGTCACGCAAGCTGGCTTGGTGAACAACCTAAACGACGGCATGGTCTGGGGCCTACTTCCCATGCTGCTGGCTGCCAAAGACTTTTCGCTGGCGCAAATAGGCGTCATCGTTTCCATCTATCCCGCTGTTTGGGGCTTGGGGCAGTTGGGCACAGGCAAGCTCGCCGACCTTTTTGACCATAAAAAAATGCTGACCTGGGGCATGGCGCTGCAAGGGCTGGCACTACTCGGCTTCATTCCTGCTTCGCAAAACTGGCAGTACATTGCCCTGAGCGCCCTGCTCGGCCTCGGCACGGCGGTCGTTTACCCCACCTTCCTAGCCGCCATCGCCGGGCGGACGCATCCGCAGCAACGGGCGGAGAGCATCGGGGTTTTCCGGCTTTGGCGGGACTTGGGCTACGCCATCGGCGCACTGCTCACGGGCCTCATTGCCGACTGGCTGGGGCTGGATTGGTCGGTGGCTGTGATTGGCGGGCTGACAGTGGCTTCTGCATGGGTGGTTTGGGCGAGGATGGATTCTTAGTACGGTTTTTGCTGCAATCAACATCTCATGGGCGTTGCCCAATCAAAAATATCCTCGTTATAAACGGTATGAACTATAAGGGCTTTCATTTCCCCATCCAACACAGGGCGGTTGCGCTTGTTTTGGCTTTGGTATTTGCCCTAAATATTCAAGCCCAAAAAGCTGCTCCTGCTGCTTTGCAATCCACCGAAAACTCCAATGAAATAGTCGGAACCATCCTTGACCGGGACACCAAGCTGCCTTTGGAGTTTAGCACGGTTTCCTTGTTTTCAAAAAAGGACAGCTCCCTGCTGACCGGGACGACCACCATTGCTAATGGTAGTTTTTTGCTGAAAACCTGTCACCACGATTTTTTCATCAAAATAGAATACCTCGCCTATTTGCCTGCTTATTTCGGCGAAGCCGAACCAACTGCTCGGCTGGAATTGGGCGTGGTCGAACTGGTGCCCGATGTGTCGAGGATGGCAGCGGTGGAGGTACGGGCTACGAAAAGCTCGGTGACGATGGTGCTGGACAAACGGGTGTTCAACGTGGGGCAAGACCTGACCAGTGCTGGCGGCACGGCGGAGGACGTACTGCGCAATGTGCCCGGCATCTCGGTGGACAACGACGGCAGGTTCAGCCTGCGGGGGAGCGGCACTATCCGCATCCTCTTGAACGGCAGGGGTTCTTCCCTGGTTAGCGACGACAACCTGTCGGGGCTGCGGCAAATCAGGGCGAGCCAAATCGAGCGCATCGAAATCATCACCAACCCATCAGCCCGGTACGAGGCGGAGGGCATGGCAGGCATCGTGAACATCGTGCTGAAAACCAGCCAGAAAAAAGGGCTGAACAGCGCTGTGGATGCGCATTTTGGCAACAACGACAACATGGGCTTAGGTGCCACCCTCAATTACAGCAAGGGCAGGTTCAACGGCTTTTTTGGCACTGGCATTTGGTATGCCAACAGGCCCGGCGAGGGCAGCTTCCGCAATAGATTTTACGACCTTGGCCAACCCGACAGCACCGTTTTTTCGAGCATGGACCGCACACACAAGCGGGCATCGCTGCCGGGCTTCGTCAAGTTCGGTGCCGACTACTATCTGAACCTGCAAAACATCATCACCACCTCCCTCGCTTATCGCCGGAGCAACGGGGAGAACGCCTCCGATTTGACCTATGAAGACGCCATTGGCAGCGTTGGCAATGTTTACCAAATCACAAAACGAACGGAGGAGGAAGCGGAGCAGGAATCAGATTTGCTTTACTCACTGATTTACAAAAGGCAGTTTTCGAAGGAGGGCCAGCAGCTTATTGCCGATTTTCAGTTTGAGGAGAAATCGGCGGAGAAGACCTCCGTGTTCGGGGAGCAATATTTCGATGGGGCAAACAATCCGTTGAGCGGGGTGGACTACCTGCAATTGTCGGGAAATGAGGAAGGGAACCGCAGGCTCGGCGGCAACCTGGACTATATCTTGCCCTTCGGGAAAGATGGCAAGTTCGAGGCGGGCTGGCAAAGCTCTTTCCGGAGAATTTCCAACAATTACGAAGTACGTGAAATCGTGAACAATGTCGAGAACCCAGATGCGGATTTCACCAACGACTTTTTGTACCAAGAGGCGATTCACGGGGCCTACGTCAATTTTGGCAACAGCCTCAAAAAGCTTTCCTACCAGACCGGCTTACGGGTCGAGCGCTCGGACGTGACCACTGAGCTGCTCGCCACCAACCTCACCAATCCACGGCAGTACGCCGACCTTTTCCCCAGTGCGTTTTTGGCGTACAAACTGTCAGAAACGGATGCGCTCCAATTGAGCTACAGCCGCCGCATCCAGCGCCCAGTTTACTCGGACTTGAACCCGTTTTTCACCATCCGTGACCGAAGGAACATTTTTCGGGGCAACCCCAATATCGAGCCGGAGTACACGAATGCCTACGAATTGGGCTATATCCGCTACTGGGAAAAGGCGTCGCTGAGTTCGGTCGCCTATTACCGCTGGACGAAAAACGTCATCAAACGGCTGCAACGCATAGACGCTGATTTTCCGGGCGTGACCATCACACAGGCGGAAAACCTCGACTTCAAACGGAACTACGGCGTGGAGTTCACCTATGCATATTTCCCCAACCCAAAATGGCGGCTCAATGGCGACGTGAACCTCTACCACTCGCTTTCCAAGGGCAGTTTCCTGCACGAAGGTAAAGCGGTTTTCGTCGGTGGCGGGTCATTCACGATGGAATCGAAGGCAAGTTCGAGGTACAGCATTAAAGAGAAACTGCATACCCAAATCACTCTTAGCTACGCTGCCCCCCGCACCACCACGCAGGGCCTCAACCGGGCCACCACGGCATTTGACCTTGCTGTGGGCGTTGATTTTTTGAAGAAAAACGGCACATTGACGCTCAGCGTCAACGACCTGTTCAACAGCCGCCGCCGCCGTTCTTTTTCGGAGGATGCGACTTTCTTTTCCGAGGACAATTTCCTGTGGCAATCCCGCACGGTGCTGCTTTCCTTCCACTATCGCATCAACCAGCAGAAGGAGCCGAACCGGGTTTACATTAATCCGTTTGTGGAGGAAAATGTTGAGGAGTATTGAAAGGTACGAGCCTTTACCTGCTCAGCATGAAAGTTTCCATAAGATTAGGCGGGCAAATCGTTCCCGTCAACCATGCGACGCACGGTGATGTCTTGAAGCGCTTGCAGGGTCTGGATGCGTACGTAGGTCATGGCACGGCGCACTTCGCAGGTGGCGAGGTCGTCGCAGTCGGTGCAGACTTTGTAGAAATTGAGGGAAGCACAGTAGGTCAGGGCAATAGGGCCTTCAAACATGCGGTGGATGTCGGCAAGGCTAATGTTTTCTGGTTTTTTCAAAAGGCGGTAGCCACCGTGGGCACCCTGCACGCTCTCTACGAGGTGGTGGTTTTTCAATTCAATCAGGATGGATTCGAGGAATTTTTTGGGGATATGGCATCGTTCGGCAATGTCCTTGGTCTTGGCAAGTCCATCAGATTTGGCTAGGTGCACGAGCGCCTTAATGGCGTATTTTGCTTTTTGAGTCAACATTTATCCTGCATTTGCGGAGCAAAGTAAGCAAGAATCGTTTTGAATGAAAAGTATTTTATATTGAATGGCAATAGATTCTTGGGCAACCCTTCAAAACCAGCCATTCTCAAGCCTCCACTGTCATTAGCACTGACATGATGCGTTCATAGAGGTCATAAGGTTTAAATGGCTTGGAAAGATAGTCGTTCATGCCAATTTCAAGGCATTTTTCCTCCTCTTGCTTTGAGGAGTTCGCCGTAAGGGCAATAATGGGAACTTGGCTGAACTCCCTGATTTTTTTTGCGGATTCAAGACCGTTCATTACTGGCATTTGAATGTCCATCAACACAAGATCGTAGTTTTTCTCAGCGACGGCCTCATAGCCAAGCTGACCATTCTCAGCTATATCCACGGTGACATATTCAGACCAAGAGAGAAGGACTTTTTTTGTTGCCAATTGGTTGAGGAAGTGGTCTTCAACCATGAGAATACGCATTGGAGCAGTTGGCTTTTCACCCACCTGGAACCTTATTTTTTTGGAAGGTTTAACTGGCAGTTTCACCATAATCTCGGAGCCAGCAGTTTCAAGGTTTAGGAACTTGAGTTCTCCATCCAATGACTTGACAAGTTTGGAGGAAATAGCAAGGCCCACCAGTTTTTTCTTTGGTGTCATCTCTTTGCCACCATTGCTCAATACTTCCCTGATGATATTCTCAACATTGTTAAGTTCTAACAAATCATTGGCATTGAATTGTTTTCGTGTGTTGATGATACGAATTTCCAATTCCAAACTATCCGCAACAGGTTCACAACTAGCCCTAATGGTTATATCGTCTCCCTGCTCACTTTGACGCAGCGAATGCTCTATCAAATTGTAAATGATTTGCGTGATTTTTCTCGGGTCGGCGGTAATTTTTTCAGGGAGGTTTCCATCTGGCATAAACCTAAGGTTAAGTTTTGCGGTTTCTGCCTTAATCCTCACCACATTGATGGCACCAGCCAAGAAGTCGGCCAATATAATGTCTTCATCTTCCACCTTGACAGTGTCTGTCACCATCAATGAGAAGTTAAGTAAATTGTTGACTGACATGGACAGGTCGCCGACAGATGTCTTGAGATTGGTAACCAGCATCTCTTGCTGAGAAGAGGTTTCCGTATTTCCCAACAAAAACAAAAGGTTGATAATGGATGACAAGGGGGTTCGGACTTGAAACCCGAGATCGGCAAGGACTTCCTCTTGAATGCTTGCTGTTTGGCTTGAGATTGCTTTTTCAATTAAGAGCCGCTCAGAGGTCTTTCTCTCGGTAATATCCCAAATACTTCCAACGAGCATTACCCTATGGCCGCCTTCCTCAATTTTCACCATTGCCTGAACCAGAACGTCCCGAATGTTGAAATTATCTACCAAGATTCTATGCTCAATACTGTGAAGTTCGCCATCCCTGCCTGCCTCCTCAAAAAAAGCCGCTACAGTGGTTCTATCTTCTGCGGGTACGAATTTTAGGTATTCAGAAAGCATAGGCAAAAAAGTGCCTTTTGGAATACCGAAAATTCGGTAAACTTCGTCGGCCCAAGTCATTTTATTTGAAACGACATCCATTTCCCAAGTTCCGAACCGTGCCATTTTTTGTGCCTCCAGAAACCGCTTCTTGAAGCCTTCCAATTCCTTGGCAGTTTCCTCCAACTTGTTCTGAACCTTAAAGCGTTGAACCGAGAACAAAGCCACCTTACAAATGGATTTGGCATCGAACTGCCCCTTTATGAGATAATCCTGCACCCCTGCTTTGATGCTTTGATTGATGATGATTTCGTTATTGACGGAAGTAACAACTACGACGGGCACATGGACGACCGACTCCAGATAAGCCGTTATAGTCCTGAACCCGTTGGAATCCTTGAGGTTTAGCTCCATAAAAACCAAATCAATGTCCTGTTGGGACAAAATACTGAACCCTGCGTTCAGTGAATCTGCCTTGTGCAATTCGATTTTTGCGCCAAGGTCCTTCAAATAACTTTCCAACAATGCAATGTCTGAAGGATTAGGCTCCAATGCGAGTATCGAAATCTTGTTGTTCTTGGCACTCATGGCCTCATTTATCAAAGGGGGCGGATTAGGTAATGAGAAGAAAAATAAGTGTGATAGTTATCAAGGAATCAAGGAAGGTAAAATTGCCGTCTTCAGCCAAAACTCCTCAATCTGTTTGATGATTTCAAAAAAGCGGTCAAAGTCCACTGGTTTGTTTATATAGCAGTTCACATGAAGGTCATAGCTGTGCTTGATGTCCTGCTCGGCATTTGAGGTGGTCAAAACTACAACAGGGATGCTCCGCAAATCAGGGTTTTCCTTGATTTCCCCTAATACCTCCCGCCCATCCTTTTTGGGAAGGTTTAGGTCAAGTAAAATCAAGTCAGGCCTGTTTGAATTTTGATAAGGGCCTTTTTTATGCAGAAAATGAATCGCCTCAAGGCCATCCATGACAACATCCAAATGCACGTCAATATTTCCCTCCTTGAAGGCTTCCTGTGCCAACCTTACGTCACCTGGATTGTCTTCGATCAGTAAAATATTCACGGGTCTATTTTTTTTCATGTTAGTCAGCATTGCTGGCGTTTGGGAAATCAATCCTTTCATGAGCTGTTTGGGGAGAAATTGGACACAACAAAATAGAAACATGCCAAAAACAGCTAATCTGGACGAAGAATGAGAACTATTGAACCGAGATAAAGGGATTTTTATAAAAATGATAGACACGGGTTTATTTTTGCCCAGTTTCTGAATTCATTTTCTTGATACTAATCATGCAAACTTTACACCAATTCCAAGATTCGTTCGAGTCGTACTTACTTAACAACCAGTTTGTAGGCGCCCCCATCGAACTTTACGAACCTGCCAACTACATCCTTAAAATTGGCGGCAAGCGATTAAGGCCTGCGCTATTATTGACTGGCCACTATCTGTTTGAGGATGATTTTAGTCCTTCCCTTCCGGCAGCCTTTGCCGTGGAAGTGTTCCACAACTTCACTTTAATGCATGACGACATCATGGACGCAGCACCATTGCGAAGGGGAATGCCAACCGTTCATCAAAAATTTGGACTAAATCCAGGAATTTTATCTGGAGATGTGATGGTAATCCTGGCTTATGAATACCTTTTAAAATGCCCAGCGCCAAAAACAGTCGAAGTGCTGCAATCCTTCAACAGGATGGCCATACAAGTTTGCGAAGGCCAACAAATGGACATGAATTTTGAAACACAAGCCTCAATTTCAATTGATGACTATCTCAAAATGATAGAATACAAGACAGCGGTATTGGTAGCAACTGCACTTGAAATTGGGGCTAAACTTGGAGGTGCGGACATTGCAGCCGCAGGATTGCTTTACGAATTTGGAAGGAACCTCGGTATAGCGTTTCAATTGCAAGATGACATCCTGGACGCATTTGGGGATCCAAGCAAGGTTGGGAAAAAACTGGGAGGAGACATTGCCCAAAACAAAAAAACCTTCCTGTATTTGAAAGCAATCGAATTGGCACCTGAAGCCACCGCCAATTCACTCCGGGAATATTTTTCAGATGGACATTCAATACCGGAATCGGAAAAAATCGAATCAGTCCTAACGATATTCAGAGATTTGAAGGTAGAGCAAGCGGCCCACAAAGTCAAGGAGGACTACTGGCAAAAAGCCCTTGAATCATTGGGAAAGGTAGATTCGGCAGTTGAGAAGAAAAACATTCTTGTGGGCTTTGCGTCGGCGCTAATGCATCGGGATTTCTAAATAAAAAAGGAGCAACCACCTAAGCGGTTACCCCTCACACTATGAAACACTATTTTTTAAGGCACATTTGGGGTTAATTGCGCTATTCAACAATTGATAGGCAAAAAAGTTCTAACAGGAATTTTATGTGGTATTATCAGCAAGATTGGACGGCTCAAAAGTAATTTGTTGGGGCAATTTTTCAAAACAAAATAGAAAAAATTAAGAATTCCTTAAAAAAAAACACGGTTCTATCCTTTTGCCTTTTCTGTTTTCGAAGAACAAATGCTAATTTTAAAATGCAACACATTGATTTTCAGAAAAGTAAAACATCTATTTTAATCAGAATCTGTTTTACGTTAAATTCTCAAAAAGTTTTCAATAACAATAAAATTTCTTAAAAATGAGATTGATTTCGTTTGTCCTTGTTTTAACAATGACGTTAACACGACAGTTTTCCTACTGCCAAAACAGCAATCAGGCACTCCAGCAACTGCAGATTGACGTGGTTTACCTTTCTTCCAACCTACTTCAAGGCCGTGAGGCAGGCACCCAATATGAAGAAATGGCAGGCCGATATATTGCCACCCGTTTTGAGGAAATCGGGCTTGAACCAAAGGGGATGGGCGGCTCTTGGTTCCATCCCTTTGACTTCAATTTCAATACCAACCCACACGCTACCACGGGTGGTGAATCTCGTACAGGGCGAAACGTGGTTGGTTTCATTGACAACAAAGCCGCCACGACTGTTGTCATAGGCGCCCATTACGACCATTTGGGGCTTGGAATGCCAGGTGCCTCCCTACATGTCGGTGAGGCAGCCGTTCATAATGGCGCAGACGACAATGCGAGTGGCGTTGCTTCCTTGATGTACCTCGCCGATTATCTCAAAAACAGTTCAAAGGCCAAGAACAACAACTACCTCTTCCTCGCCTTTTCAGCAGAGGAATTGGGGTTGGTTGGTTCCAAAAAATTTGTCGAAAACCCAAGCTTTGGCCTCCAGAACGTCAATTACATGCTCAACATGGATATGGTTGGCCGCCTGAACGAGGAAAAAGTATTGGCCATCAACGGCGCTGGAACCTCCCCCTCTTGGAAGGATGAACTGTCCAAAATCTCAGTTGCTGGCATCAAAATCAAGACAACGGACAGTGGTGTCGGCCCATCTGATCATACCTCCTTTTACCTGAAAGACATGCCCGTGCTCCATTTCTTCACTGGACAGCACACCGACTATCACAAACCTTCCGATGACAGCGAACTGGTCAATTATCAGGGCATTCACGATGTGTCGGTGTTCATTGCCACGCTTGTCGAGAACCTCAACGATGACAACAAGCTCGTTTTCACCAAGACAAAAGACGAATCACAACAAGGTGCCAGCTTCAAGGTTACGCTCGGCGTCATGCCTGATTATGTTTACGATGGAGAAGGGATGCGAATTGATGCCGTCATGGACGACAAGCCCGCAAAAAAGGCTGGATTAGAGAAAGGAGACATCGTCATCCAAATTGGGGACATTCAAGTGAAGACCATTTACGACTACATGGATGGATTGGCCAAATTCAAGAAAGGCGACAAGGCCAAAGTCAAGGTCAAGCGCAAGGAAGAAATAATTGAAAAGGAAGTAGCGTTTTGACGCTTGTTTTAACGCAATACAACGGAAAGGGAATGTGACCATCGTGTCGATACATTCCCTTTTCGCTTGGGTTCTGGAGCCAATGGAGTGGTTTCACTCTGCGCCGTGTAGCGCCATTTTGGCCACGCAACCGAAAAGGATTAAAATGCCAAATAATGCGAGCATTGTTCAATTGTTTTTTGTGAAATCCCTTTTTAAGTTCTACGATTTAGCCAGTGGAAAGTGGATAGGACGATTATCTAAAAACTAATCGTTTGGAGGGGAGAAAAAGCATCCAAAAAAGCTGCTTTAACTTTTAATTAGGAAAAAACTAGGCCAATTTTTCTTTTCTGTCAAAAGAACCAGGATTCCTATAACGTTTTAATCCAAATCGAGAACATCAAGTATCCATCCTATGAAAATTAAGTCCATTTTCTATCTAGTCCTTTTTGCACTCACTTTTTGCTCCTGCAAAAAAGCGGAAACTGAGGCCCCGAACAACCTCGTATTCTCCATCCATTTTGACCCCGAACAACCACGCCTTGACAATTTAGGCGAACCATCCCAAATTCCCAGTGGGCATGCTGCCCAAACCCCAACATTCAGGGGCATGAGCATACACTATATTGAACTTGCCCAAAACGCTTTTGTGCCGTTGGGCGGTGGGGCCATTCTTTACCAAGGAAAAGAAACAATGAAAGGGGGCGAAAATGCCGTTGACTTCGACCAAGCAAAGACAGTGGGCGATGGGGAGCAATTCGTCACCATCAGCTTAAGTGATTTGCCGCCCGGCAGTTACGAATGGGTTCGCACCAGCGTTACTTACCAACATTACGACATAAAGTACAACCTTCAAAACGTCCCGGTAATTGGCGAAATAACCAATCAATCTGGCACGGTGGCCTCGTTTGTCGGATTCAACACCTATATCAGCGAGCTAAAGCCAAACGAGCACTCCATTACGGTCAACGACGACAAAAAACAGGGGTTCTGGGCATTTGAACCCTCATTTTCGGCCCCATACCAAGCTTATAATTCAATCTATTCAGGCCAAGCACCGACTGCCGCAACCACGGTTGTCAACCCGATTTTCGACACAAGCCCAGTACCTCCAGGTTCCTGTGTGGTCACGGGAAAATTCGCCACGCCTTTAATCGTCACCGGCGATGAAACAAGGGATGTGAAGGTCAGGCTCGCTTTTTCCATCAACAACAGTTTTGAATGGAAGGAGGAAATAGCCAATGGACAGCTCGATTTTTTTGCGGATGATGCAAGCAAGAACGAGCGCATCGTGGACATGGGACTGCGTGGGCTGGTGCCAAGCTGGGAGTGATCCTATTTTTGTAACTACTTAGCAGGGGGTGTTTTTTGGGGAAAAATTTTCAATTTTTCCCCAAAAAACACCCCCAAAATGTGGGAGGAGAGAGAAAAAATGAAATTTTTTCTCTCTCCTCCCACACCCTCCTAAGTAGTTAGCCTATTTTTTAGAAATCGCCCCGTCCGATGAAATGGCCAAGCCTGAGTTTGGGAAATCCACCTTGGTCAATTCCTTTATTTTGGCAATCACCCGTTTTTCAGGGTCCAGTTTAGGTCCATGCGTTTTTTGCTGGTAAGTGGCGGTTATTTGTCCCTTTACAAACTCACCTTTTTCGTCCGTAATCACTTTGATGATGGGCGAAATGCCCGCTGGTCCGTTTAGGCTGAACCTGCCATAGGTGCAGAAATTGCCGAGGCTGTAGGCAATGAAGCGGTCTTTGTAAAGCTCGATAGCCCTTGTTACGTGTGGGCCGTGACCAAAAACGATATCAGCCCCTGCATCAATCACGGCATGGGAGAATTTCACCACATTGCCACGATCCTCCTCAAGGTAAAGTTCCGTTTTATTACTAACATGCTGATTGTCAGCGCCTTCTGCTCCTCCGTGAAATGATACAATGACGATATCACACTGTTTTTCAAGGCTGGCAACAATCGCTTTTGCAGTTTCAATTTTTCGGATATCGCAAGTGCCCGAATTGGGTGCAAAAGCACAAAACCCAAACTTGATCCCGTTTCTTTCAAATATAGTGGTTTCGTCCGTCCCCTCCAAGCCTGCGTAAGCAATCCCAGCGTTCTTGAGCACAGCTTTCGTGCCTTTCCTGCCCGTTGGGCCAAAATCACCAGAATGGTTGTTGGCAATGCTCAGAACATCAAATCCTGCATCGCTGAAGTGTCGGATATAACTGGCAGGCGTCCGAAAGACATAGCATTTCGTAGAGTCGTTACAGGTTTTTGGTGTGCCCTCTCCATCGAAGAGCGTACCCTCAAGATTGCCGAAAGTGACATCGGCATCCAATAGTACCTTTCTGACATCGGCCAATAAATCGCTCCCCCCATTGGCTGGGAGGTATTTTTTGGAGGGGTAGTTGGTGCCGAGCATCATATCGCCAACACCAACAATGCTGACAGTTTTTGTTCCTTGTGCAAATAATCCCAATGAAAAGAATAAGATGGGCAATGCAAAAAAAAGACCCCCAAAGTGGGAGTCCTCTTTCAATGTTTTAAAAGACATAATCACTTAAATTGGTGATGTTAAAATGGTCTTTAGTTTTGTTTGCTAATAAAAAATGTGTCGAGAAAAATTAATCAAAAGACTGGTTGTCAAGCTCTGAAAGACGCACCAATTCTTGGTATTGCGTTGGGCTCAGGCCATCCAATACGTAATCAATCGGATTGACGGGCTTACCCTTATAGTGTACCTCGTAATGGCAGTGCGGAGCAGTAGAAGTACCCGTGCTTCCAACCTTGCCGATCAAGTGTCCCTTTTTTACCTTCTCGCCTAGACGCACGTTAACCGCCGACATGTGGCCGTAGAGTGTCTTGTAACCGTAACCGTGGTCAACAATGATGTGAAGTCCATACCCGCCACGATCATGCTCAACTGCCTCCACTACACCATCACCAGTGACCTGAATGGCGGTACCTTGTGGTGCGGAGAAGTCAATACCTGCGTGCATCTTGAATATCTTGTGGATTGGGTGCAAGCGATAGCCAAAGCCGGAGAGGAGTTCCACCCGCTGGTTGAGTTTATCTACCCGGACGGGCTTGATGGAAGGAATGGAGGCTAACATTTTTTCCTTGTCCATGGCCATTTTTTCGATTTCATCGAACGACTTGGACTGAATGACCATTTGGCGCTTCAATTTTTCAACTTTTTGGCGAAGTTGTGCCATCAAATCACCGGAGCGGCTGAAGTTCTGCAATTCAGAGTATTTTTCAGAACCACCCACGCCTGCCTCCCAGATGTTCTCATCAATAGGATCCATTTCCAAAACCATTCGGTGGATGCGGCGGTCACGATCTTGCAGGTTGTTGGCTACACTGGAAAGTTGATCGAAATTGCTTTCCGCTACTTTAAGTTCACTTTTGAGTTGATCAATTTCCTTGATATAGACCTCCTCTTGGGGAGATGGGAAAAATCGCCACCAAGCAAGCGTCATCAAAACACTAGATACCAGGATGGCAGAGGCAAAGCCGAAAATTTGCTTCAACCGTTGTTGAAATGACAACCTGATTTTTTTCGAACTGGAGTGTTTGTTTGTTGTAGAAGAATTTTTCTCGTCTCATACTTGTTCTGTTGTTGAGCCAAAACCTAACTTTGCACCCTTTGAAAAAAAGGGCCTCAAATTGGACAGGCATCGTCAAAGCGTTAGAATATGGGCGTCCCTCCCTTAAGCTTTTTAAATCCGTTTGTCCTAACTTAGGTTTTGTCAATTGAAAATTGCGATAAGCCGCCATTTTCGTTTACGTGCGTGAAAATTGAAAACACGTTTTGGATCTATCAGTAGATTATTCTTCTCAAAGACTGTACGCAACCTGAATTATGTGTCAAATTAGTTTTTAATGCCACATAAAATTCAAGTTCGGGATGCAAATATGGTCAAAAACCCAGAAAACCAACAACAGTGTGGATAACTTTTACTTTAGGGTTGAAACTTTTATTCAAAAATTTCAGCTAAAGTAAAAGACATTCAATTGATTACAAAAATGATTTTTGTCAAATTGATTAGATAAAAATTATCAAGAACATTCTTCTAAACCCATTTCCAAGTCCATTTTTCTTCTCAAAGACCTACCAACAGCAATATTTAATTTTATGACAGCGCAACAAATCCGCCAAGCATTCCTCGACTTTTTCGCTTCCAAAGGCCACAAAATCGTTCCCTCCGCCCCCATCGTCAACAAAGACGACCCCACGCTCATGTTCACCAATGCGGGCATGAACCAGTTCAAGGATTACTTCCTCGGCACCCAGAAGCCCGACGTGCGCCGCATCGCCGACACGCAGAAATGCCTTCGGGTCAGCGGCAAGCACAACGACCTCGAAGAAGTGGGTCGTGACGGCACGCACCACACCATGTTCGAGATGCTCGGCAATTGGTCGTTTGGCGATTATTTCAAGAAGGAGGCTATTGCTTGGTCGTGGGAATTGCTGACGGACGTGCTGAAACTGCCGAAAGACCGCCTCTACGCCACTGTTTTTGAAGGTAGCCCCAATGAAGGTGTGCCAGCTGACGATGAGGCCAAGGGCTACTGGTTGGAAGTGCTGCCACAGAACCATATCATCAACGGCAATAAAAAGGACAATTTCTGGGAAATGGGCGACACTGGCCCTTGCGGCCCCTGCACCGAAATCCATATAGACCTCCGCAGCGATGAGGAGCGGGCCAAGTTGCCCGGCGAGGCCCTCGTCAACAAGGACAACCCACGGGTCATCGAGATTTGGAACAACGTATTCATCCAATTCAACCGCAAGGCTGATGGTTCGCTGGAGGAACTGCCCGACAAGCACGTGGACACTGGCATGGGCTTCGAGCGCCTCACGCTCGTCATCCAAGGCAAGTTCAACACTTACGACACCGACATCTTCACGCCTATCATACAATTCGTTGAAAATGAGAGTGGTATAAAATACACAGGACAGTACCCTGAAAATCCGTCAGCCGTCCACCGTCTATCGTCCACCATTATGTCAGACATTGCGATGCGGGTCATCGCCGACCACATTCGGGCGGTGAGCTTCACCATTGCCGATGGGCAATTGCCTGACAACGGTGGGGCTGGCTACGTCATCCGCCGCATCCTGCGCAGGGCAGTGCGTTACTACTACTCGTTTTTGAACATCAAAGAACCCTTCCTCTACCGCCTTGTGCCTATGCTGGCCGACCAGTTCGCCAACGTTTTCCCAGAATTGAAAGCCCAGCAGGAACAGGTCGCCAAAATCATCCAGAGCGAGGAAAAATCGTTCTTGAACACCCTCGAAAATGGCCTTCGCCGCTTCGCAAACTTGACCGCCAAGGACGGCATCATCGCTGGCGACGAGGCGTTTGAACTCTACGATACCTTTGGCTTCCCCATTGACCTCACCCGCCTGATGGCCGAGGAAAAAGGATGGAGCGTGGATGAAAAAGGCTTTGAAAAAGCTATGCTGGCCCAAAAAGAACGTGGCCGTGCCGATGCCGAAAAGACCATTGGCGACTGGACCATCCTCGCCCCTGGCGATGTGGAGTTCGTCGGCTACGACCAGTTGGAGGTGCGCAAATCGCAGGTGTTGCGCAGCAGGACCGTAAAAACAAAGAAAGGAAACGAGCACCATATCGTGCTCAGCCGCACGCCATTTTATGCGGAAAGCGGTGGCCAGCACGGCGACGCTGGATGGATGGAATTTGGCAACGCTGAGCGCATCGCTGTAATCGATACGGTGAAGGAAAACGACCTGACCGTTCACGTAGTCGAGCGGTTGCCGAAGGCGATAACAGAAAACGTGGAGGCCAAGGTGGATGCCACCATGCGCCAGTCAACGAGCGCCAACCACACGGGTGCTCACTTGCTCCATGCCGCTTTGCACAAGGTGCTCGGCAACCATGCCCTGCAAAAAGGCCAGGACGTGGACGCTGCCCGCCTTCGCTTCGACTTCTCGCATTTTGAGAAGGTGACGGAAGTGCAGGTACGGGAAATCGAGGCGATGGTGAACGGCAAAATCCGGGAGAACATCGCCCTGGAAGAGGTGCGCAACATGCCCATCGAGGACGCCAAAAAGCTCGGTGCCATGATGCTTTTTGGGGAGAAATATGGCGAGACTGTGCGAGTAATTACTTTCGACAAAGACTTTAGCCAAGAGCTTTGCGGGGGCACACACGTGGCCGCCACGGGCGAGATTGGCCAGTTCAAAATCGTGAGCGAAGGCGCAGTGGCCGCTGGCATCCGCCGCATCGAGGCAGTGACCGCCGCCAATGCCGAGCAATATTTCTTCTCGCAAATCGAAGAACTGGACGAAATCAAGGCGCTGCTGAAAGGCGCACAGCACCCCGTCAAGGCCATCACTGCTTTGCAGGACGAGGTGCGCTCGCTGAAAAAGCAGTTGGAGCAAATGATACACGAGCAGGCCGGGGCCATCAAGTCCCAACTGAAAGGCCAGTTCGAGGAAGTGAACGGCGTGAAATTCCTTGCTGCCAAACTCCCCTTGCAAGACGCCAACGCAGTGAAGACCCTTGCCTTCCAACTCGAACAAGAGGTCGGCAATTGCGTCATTGTCTTCGGCCTTGAAGCTGACGGCAAGCCGCAAATCATGGTCTCCGTGAGCAAGGAACTCACCGACCGCTACAACGCCGGGAACATGGTCAGGGAACTGGCCAAGGACATCCAAGGTGGGGGCGGCGGGCAGCCTTTCTTTGCTTCGGCAGGGGGGAAGGATGCGAGTGGGTTGGAGAAGGCGGTGGCACGAGCCAAGTCGCTTTTAGCCTAACGAAAAAGCCCGGCCAAGTTTGGCTGGGCTTTTTTGTTTGAGTTTAAACCTATATTTTTGACCAAAATCAATCCTTCATAGAAGCAGTAGCCGTTCAGAAGAAGCCCGTCAAATCGCTTCGTAAATAAGGGCCAAAGATTCCAGCCGCCTTGGTTTACGAGGTTGTTGGAGGCAAGCCCATTTACAACAAGGGCTACAAGGATGTATTGAACAAAACAAAAACGCTGGAGGAAATCAATTTGAGAACGCAGTTGCAACCTGGCCTTTGCGCTATGTTGACTGCAAGTATTGGAATGGCTACAATCGATTTAGATTACCAACTTGCTTCTGGCAAGCTTGGCATCAATATTTCCCAGAATGACAAACGAGGTGCTGACCTTACCATCTATAAAGCCGAAAACTGGGAATGGAAGCCAATTTTCTCCAACCTTCCACCGGAAGTCGTCATCGAAATAGACGTGCAAACTGAACTGGAAGGAATGACCGAAATGGATTATATCTCCACTAAAATCAAAGATTACATTGAATTTGGCGTGAAAAAGGTCATTTGGATTTTCACGAAACAGCAATTGATTCTCGTGGCAACTGCTCAATTGCCTTGGCTCACCTACGACTGGACGGCAGAAATCGAAGTCGTGGAAGGCGTTTCCTTCAAATTGGACGACATGATAAAGGTTGCTTAATCCCGAACCCCACCTATAAGTGAAACCCTCACTGCCTTCACCACCTTCTTTTCAAGCCAAACCACTAAATCCATCCCCATGTCGGTATCCCTGAAACCATTGCGGAAGGCTTTGCCATGGGCCACCGCTATATCTTATTTCGAAGGCTTCTAAAATGCCTCCTCCACCTCGCCCCATACGCCGCCCAAACCTTAAGTGACATAGACCAATCGGCTGTCATTTGCCACAAATTGGCTATCGCAAATATTGCCTTGGTAAGTGGGTTTTTGGACAGCGTTTTTCGTCATGTTTTTTTGATTTATTAAAATTCAATGACTGCTTTGATAACTTTTTCATCTGGTAAATACAGTTTGGTAAACGTTTCTGGCAGCGTGTCGAAAGCCAATCGGTGCGTGATATAACCTTCAATATCCACCAAGCCGGCTTTCAACAAGCGTATCAACTTGGTAAAATCGGTCGCAACAGCGTTTCGGGATGATTTTAGCGTGATTTCTTTTCGATGAAAAAGGGGGTCGTGAAACACAATATCGCCGATAAAAAGCCCGATATAGACGATGGTGCCGCTCGCCGCAACATATTCCAAGCAGTTTTCCATGGATTGTTTATTGCCCGTTGCATCCAAAACGACCGTGGGCAAATCGCCATCGAGCAGGTTTTTCAAATCGCCGGCCACCTGTTCGCCCAATTTGATGCACGACACCGAGGGATATTTATGCTTGATATACGCCAAACGGGTATCGTTCATATCCAAAACAAGCACTTTGGCGGCTTTGAGCAATGCCATTGCCACCGTGCCAATGCCAATCGGCCCTGCACCAACTACCAACACAATATCATCGGCTTGGATATCGGCCCTTTCCACGGCATGGCTACCAATGGCCAAGGGTTCAATCATGGCGATTTGGTCGAGCGTCAGTTCATTGGCGGGATAAACCAAATGGGCGGGATAAGTGATAAGCTCCTGCATCGCCCCGTCCTCATGCACCCCCAAGACCTTCAAACTGCTACCGCAATTCGTTTTGCCCCGCCTTACCGCTTGGTCTTCCAGTTCATTTCGATAAGGCATCACGGCACACAAGTCCCCTTTCTTGAGGTGCTCCACGCCTTTGCCTGTTTCGACCACTTCGGCGGCAATTTCATGCCCCAAAATGCGGGGATAAGTAAAAAATGGCTGCTTGCCGTTGAAAGCGTGCAGGTCAGTGCCGCAGACACCCATCCGCCTTATTTTTAGCAGTACTTCGCCTTTTTCGGGCGGTTTTGGGGAATCTTTTGTGAGGTGTTTTAATTCCCCGATTTTTTCAAGAACAATGGCTTTCATAAGTGCTTGTTCATAAACTATAAAACCGAACCGCATTTCCACCAAAGAATTTGTCCTGTTCCGTTTTGCTGAACCTTGAAAAATAGTCTTCCACAATTTCAAATTGCGCTTGATAGGAAGCGGCCAATTGACAAACCGGCCAATCCGAGCCATACACAATCCGGTCGGTGCCAAATGCTTCAACGACAATATCGAGATAGGCCGTAAAATCTTCTTTTTTCCAGCCCTTCCAATCTGCCTCCGTAACAAGGCCCGATATTTTGCAAAAAACATTGCCAAAGGAAGCGATTTTGACCATATAATCCGCCCATTCGCCCACGATTTGCTGTTTTATCCAAGGTTTTGCGATATGGTCAATGATAAACGCTTGTTCTGGGAAGGCTTTGATAAATTCGAGCGTATAAGCCAGTTGGTCCGTGAAAATCAGGATATCGTAGGTGTATCCATGTTTTTTCAGTTGCGAGACGCCCCTCATAAAATCGGGGCGCAGCATAAAATCCCGCTGCGCCTCATCGTGCAGCACATGGCGAAAGCCCCTCATTTTTGGGAATTGAAGGTAGTATTGCAGACGTTCTTCCACATTTGTTGCCCTAAAATCCACCCACCCAACGATGCCTTTGATAAAGCGGTGTTGCATCGACAATTGGAGCAAAAAACTGTTTTCCGCTTCCGATTGGTCGGCCTGTACGGCCACGCAGCCCCCAAGGCCACATTCGGTCAAGTGCAACCATAAATCATCGGGCAGGAAATCCTTTTTTATGGCGGGCATTTCATCCGACATCCAAATATGCCGGGTGGGGTCGTACTGCCAAAAATGCTGGTGGGCGTCAATACGTTTTGTATTCATATCAATTTCGGATTTGTTTCGTTTACAGGACAGCTTGAAAGCAGCGGGAACAGCTCGATTTAAAACCTTATCGTTTCAATCACCTCCACCACCCTCTCCATCATCTCCTCCGTAAAATCCAAGTGCGTCACGAAACGCACCGTCGCTGGCCCGAAGGCCGTGGCCATCACCCCCTTCTCCTCCAATTTTTTCAACAAATCCGCAGCGGTGAGGGGCGGCACGAGGTCGAAGATGACGATGTTCGACTGCACGGGCCGTACCTCGCTCACCCAGTTTTGCTGGCGCAATGTCTCGCCCAAGACCCTTGCACGGCGGTTGTCGTCCCGCAGTCTTTCGACGTTGTTTTCAAGGGCGAATATGCCCGCTGCAGCGAGGTAGCCCGCCTGTCGCATCCCGCCGCCCATCACCTTTCGGAAGCGCCTCGCCTTTGCGATAAAGTCCTGATTGCCAAGGAGAAGCGAACCGACTGGCGCTCCCAAACCCTTCGAGAGGCAAATGGAAATGCTGTCAAACGCAGCACCCCATTCGAAGGTAGATTCCCCCGTTTCGACGAGCGCATTGAAGAGACGGGCACCATCCAAGTGCAAGGCCAACCCCTTTCGCTGCACAATTTTCGGATGGGTCGCACTTCATCCAAAGTATAACAACTACCACCGCCCTTGTTTGCCGTGTTCTCCAAAACGACGAGGCGGGTGGTGGGCAGCCAATCGTAGTTTGGCTTGATGGCCACCTCGATTTGCGCAGCGGTGGTTTTACCGTTCGTGCCTGCAATGAGGTTAATGGCTACCCCACTGTTTGAGGCGTAGCCGCCCGTTTCATACTGGTAAATATGGGAGTAGTGGTCGCAAATCACCTCGTCGAGCTGCCCGCAATGGGTTCGGATGGCGATTTGGTTGGTCATCGTTCCAGAAGGGCAAAACAGGGCGGACTCCTTGCCAAACATGGCTGCGGCCTTGGCTTGCAGGGCGTTCACCGTGGGGTCGTCGTTGAACACGTCGTCGCCAACCTCGGCGGCAAACATGGCCTGTAGCATGGCAGGTGTGGGCTTTGTGACAGTGTCGGAAATCAGGTTGATTGACATAGCTATCTTTTGGGCGGAAAGGTAGAAATCCCTTCAGATTTTTGATGAAAAACAAGTTTCCAAAACATTCCTCAAAATAGCCATGCCAATTCTATTTGCACAAACTCCTTAATTTCTCCTTAGAACACGAGTTTTGGGGCCATAAAAATGGAATTGGCAATATTTTCGCTAAAATTTTCTACCTCCGCTGACTAAATTATCCCCCCTTAAAAGGCTTATTTGGCTAACACCCCTGTTTTCATTAGCCACAACTCATAAATCAATCTTAATGAAACTTCATAACTACCTCGCCATGAGCATTCTGGCCCTGTCATTGGCATCCTGTCAAAAAGATGAGGGCACGACTGAAGACACCGTCAAATTAGATCTAGCGCTGGAGCAAGTACTGAAAGATGCCTCTGGAGGCACTGGAAAGTCACATTTCGTACTGCCTTACAGCAACGAGTATGATAAAATTCCACAAGACCCAAAAAACCCCATCACACAAGCAAAGATTGATCTTGGCGCACTGCTGTTCCACGAAACTGGCATTGGGCTAAGCCCAAAACACGCTTCGAACATGGGCAACTACTCCTGTGCTTCCTGCCATTTTGCAAGTGCTGGCTTCCAGGCTGGTACGCACCAAGGAATCGCTGATGGTGGAATGGGCTTTGGCATCAACGGGGAAGGCAGGATCGCCAACCCAGAATATGATGTGACGGAGTTGGACGTTCAGCCAGTACGCTCCCCTTCCGCACTGAACATCGCCTACCAAGAAGCAATTCTATGGAACGGCCAATTCGGGGCGGTCGGCGTGAATGAAGGCACAGAGGCTGGTTGGACGGTAGGCACGCCAAAAGCCAAGAACTACCTCGGCTACCACGGCACCGAGACACAGGCCATTGCCGCACAGGACGTTCACCGCTTAAAGATGAACCAAGATATTTGCGTTGACCTGAATTACAAGGCAATGTATGACAAAGCTTTCCCGGATGTTGACCCCGGTGTCCGATATGGACAGGAGAATACTGGCCTTGCCATCGCCGCTTATGAACGTATCATTTTGGCCAACCAAGCGCCTTTCCAGCAATGGCTGCGTGGCAAGGAGGATGCAATGAGTGACCAAGAAAAACGGGGCGCCATCCTGTTTTTTGGCAAGGCGGAATGCGCATCCTGCCACAATGGACCAAGCCTTGCTAACATGGAATTCCACGCCATCGGCATGAAGGATTTGTTTGAATCAACCGACATCACTTACGGTGCAAATTCGGAGTCTTGCGAGAACAAAGGCCGCTGGTGCTTCACCAAAAATGATGCAGATATGTTCAAGTTCAAGGTGCCCCAACTCTACAACCTTGCCGACTCGCCTTTCTACGGCCATGGGGCAAGTTTCCGAAACATCCGGGATGTGGTGGCCTATAAAAACAAAGGCACAAAAGAAAATATCAACGTACCCGACGACCGCCTTTCGGAATACTTTAAGCCATTGAGCCTCACTGAGCAAGAAATTGATGATATCAGCGCCTTCATCGAAATTAGCCTCCGTGACCCCAACCTGTTGCGCTACCAGCCATTGTCCATCCGATCTGGGAATTGCTTCCCGAACAACGACGCACAATCAAAAATTGACCTTGGTTGCAACTGATGACTTAGAAGCTGTTTGAATTTACCTCACTGGGCTAAAAAGGCGTCTTTTTCGTCCTGAATCGAGCAAATTTCTCGGCAATAGCCCTGCTATTCCCTCTAAATTTCCTCGATTCAGGACGAAAAATCCACTCTTTTTATCTCCAGCAGGCAAATTCAAACAGCTTCTTAACCAACTGATTATCAGCGACATAAAATTTCACACCCATAAAAACCAGCTAGCGCAGGCCTACCTAGGCTTGCGCTTTTTGTATTAAATGAGTTTTGAAATACGACCATGCTGTTACACCTTGACAAAAAACCTAATTTTGCAGCCAATACTAACCTTTGAATCAAGCCCTATATCCGTAAATCACTTAATTCCTTGTCATGAAACAGCTTGTCGTACTTCTATTAATCCTCGGCCTTTTTGGTTGCAACCAAGACCCCGCACCAGCCGAGGCCTCAAATCCAGCACCTGCCGCACAACCCACTATCAATGAAGGTTTTCAAAACCTGTTCGAAGAGGTGAACATCGTAAAAATGCACCTTTTTGGAACAAAAGAGGCTGAACCAAAGATTGATGACTACCCGTACGTCGGCAAGCCAATCGGCGAGTCTGAACTAAAATTCCTTTCCCCTGACCTTCAGCCCAATGAAATAGGAAGCGTTTACGCATGCTACAGGACGGAGTACAATGGCTTCTACATCTTGCGAGTGCCCGGCAAATACTCCTCCAGCGACCTAGCCCTTGCCAAATGGGACGCCAATGCAAACCAACTTATCAAAGTAATGGACCTCGCTATGTTGCAGTGCGACGAAGGAATGTGCCACCAGCAAGATGCTTGGCTCACCGACCTCGACGACGACCGCAGCTTGGAACTCGTAATACGAAAGCAGGTGAACGATAATGGCAAAATCTCCAATGAGGAGTTTTCCGTGCTGGCGCAACAGCCACCCGGTAGTTTTACCAAGGCGCCAGACAACCTCGCCTCCTTGGCCCCACAAACTAGCTATGTACTTCAAAAATGACACCCGAAAGGAATTGTTCAGGAGGGTGTGGGATGAGAGAAAAAAAATGATTTTTTTCTCTCTCATCCCATATTTTTGGGTATTTACTGGGGTATAATTCTAAATTTTTTCCAAAAAAAATCCCCCCTGCAAATAGTTACAAACGATAAATGATGAATGATAAATGCCAGAACAGCACCAACCTTCATCATTTTTCATTCATAATTTATCATTAATTAAGATGGGTAAAAAGCAAAAGAACCTGCCTAAAGTGGCCTATTTCTGCATGGAATATGGCCTACAGAGCGAATTCAAAATATATGCTGGCGGCCTCGGCATCTTAGCTGGTGATTATTTAAAGGGTGCCAAAGACAACGGTTACCCAATCGTCGGCATTGGCATAAAATGGAAGCAGGGCTACGGCGACCAAGTGCTCGACGAGAACGGCCAACCTTATGATGCCTACCGAAACCGCAAGTACGACTTCTTGAAGGATACGGGCGTGACGGTGGATGTGCTCATACGCAATGTCAACGTCAGGTGCAAGGTCTGGCTGGTGGACAAATTTGGCAATGCCCCACTCTACCTGCTCGATACCGACCTGCCAGATAATGCCGATGCATGGATTTCAGGACAGCTCTACGGCTGGTTCGGCGAGGAGCGCATTGCCCAGGAAATCGTGCTTGGCATCGGCGGGGTAAGGGCGCTGCGGGCATTGGGCCATGAGGTTGACATCTATCATTTCAACGAAGGACATGCGCTGTTTGCAGGATTTGAACTGCTGCGGGAGCAAATGGAAGGTGAAGAAGGGCTTTCCTTCAAAAAAGCATTGAAAAAAGTGAAGCAACAGGTCGTCTTTACAACTCATACGCCCATTGTTCAAGGCAACGAGAGCCACCCCATTGACCGCATCGAGTACATGGGAGCCAACCTTTGCCTCCTGAAAAAGCACCTTGTAAAGCTGGGCTGCCTCGACGACGAGAAGACCTTCAACATGACCGTTGGCGCCTTGCGTATGTCCAAAAAATCGAACGCTGTGGCCCAGCTTCATGGCGAAACCGCCAACAAGATGTGGAAGGACGTGAAAAAGCGAAGCAGTATCACGGCCATTACCAACGGCATCCACCTTCCCACTTGGGTGGACAAGGCCATCTTGGAAGCGGCGGAAGGCAAGAAAGAAAAGGACTTCGACAAACTTTGGGAAGCCCATTTGAAAAACAAAAAAGCCCTGGTGAATTTCATCGAGCAGCGCAACGGCGTGAAGCTGGATGCGAACAAATTAATTATCGGGTTCAGCCGCCGGGCAGTGGCGTACAAGCGCAGCGACCTGATTTTCAGGAACCCAAAAATCATCGAGCCGCTGCTCAAAAACCAGACGGTGCAGCTCGTTTTCTCCGGTAAGGCTCACCCACTCGACGACGGTGGAAAGGCCATTGTGGCCAACCTTGTGGCCATGAGCCGGAAATATCCGAAATCGGTCGTCTTCCTGACCGATTATGACATGACCATCGGGGCAGCGCTCACAAGGGGTGCGGACGTTTGGCTCAACAACCCCGTGCGGCCCAAAGAGGCCAGCGGCACTAGCGGCATGAAGGCCAGCATGAACGGCGTACTCAATCTTAGTATCCTTGATGGTTGGTGGCCTGAAGCCTGCGAGCACGGCGTGAATGGATGGCAATTCGGCGATGCAAAGGAGTTGGAGGACGCTGCAGAACAAGACGTCTATGACATGAACGCCCTCTACAAAACCCTGACGGAGGAAGTCTTGCCGACTTTCTATGAAAATCAACCAAAATGGCGCAAGATGATGCGCAAAAGCATACGCAGTACCAATTACCAGTTTTCCGTCGAGCGGATGCTGGCGGAGTATTATGAGTTGTTGTACAAGGATTGAAGGATTGAAGTATTGGAGGATTGAATTGGGCCAGTGCCATCCTTCAATCCCTCAATCCTTCAATCCTTCAATCCTTTAAAAATAGGAAGCTTATGAAAAAAAACTATTTGCTATTGGCTATCTTCCTGTTGTTGGCAGGAGGCACCGCTTGGTATGTTTTGAGCGGTAAAAAAGACGAAAAACATGCCCTCGGCTGGGACCGCCTTTTCAAGGTGCCGGAGGAGGAAATACAAAAGGTTTTCATTGCAAAACGCACGGGGGTTACCACTACCCTTGAACGGGACGGAGAGAATTGGAAAGTCAACGGCCAATGGAGGGCCAGCAAGAGTGCTGTGAAAAGCCTGATCGAATCTGTGTCTCAAATGGAACTCGCATTTGTTCCCGCACCAGCCGCTACCGATAATATCGTAAAAGAACTGGCTGGGCACGGCATCAAGGTGGAGGTCTATGGCAAGGGTAACAAGCTGATGAAGGCCTATTATATTGGTGGCGTGACAAACGACGGAGGTGGAACCGTGGCACTCATGGAAGGTTCCGAGCAGCCGATGATTGTCAAGATGCCTATCATGGATGGCCAAGTACGCACCCGCTTCGAACTGACTGGCGATGACTGGCGTGACCGGCATGTTTTCCCCTTCCCTGCCGATGATATCAGCAGCGTCTCCATTGAGTATCCGACCCAGCGTAACCAAAGTTTTAAATTGGACAAAGCCAACGGCGATTGGCAGGTGAAACCATTTTATGACAATGTTCCAGCAATCAATAAACCCTTTTCAAAAGGCCGGGTGGATGGCTTCCTAGTGAATTTTGAAACCTTGATGGCAGAAACTTTCGACAACGACTACTCAAAAAAAGATAGCATCAGACAAATGATACCCTTCTCGGTCATATCGGTCAAAACCAAGGACGGCGAAGAACGCAAAGCGGCATTTTACCCAACCTATCGTGAATACTGAGACTGGAGAGCGAAAAACAGACGTAGTAGAGCGCTTCTTCACGGACATAAACACGGGCGACTGGATGTACACGCAATATGGTGTGTTCAAAAGGTTTTCTGGTCTTATGATATGTTTTTTGATGGCGGACAAAAATAATTGCCACCCAGTTCTATCATACTGAATTGAGCCAAGCGATTCTTCATCGCTTGGCTCAATTTTTTCCAGCCAATACCAAACAAGCCTTTCGTTCAACACCTTTTAAAGGCATCATCTTCACCATCATTGACACATTGCCAACATGAAATCAATCCATCTCCTACTCCTTTTCGCAGCCCTACAATTTCCACATTTCCTACTTTCCCAATCCTTCCAATCCCGTGGCACTGGCGGAGGTGGGGCACTGTTCAATCCAAGTGTCAACCCAAGCAATCCAGATGAAGTTTACTTGCCCAGTGACCTTGGCGGGCTTTACCATACAACTGGCTCCGAATACCATGTTGTGAATTTCCAAGAGGCCATAACAAGCGCTTACGGGAAAGTCTGCTTCACCCAAAACAACAACATCCGTTACGCACTGCTCTATGACGAAGAAAACTTCGATATGCGGCCCGCCAAGAGCATGGACGCCGGCCAGACTTGGGATTTTTTGCCCGGTGACGACCAGCCTTGGGAGGATAAACTGTTCATTTTCAACGACTACCAAAATCCCAATCGGGTCATCTGGACGGATTACAACCACTTGTTCTACTCCAATGACGGTGGCCAAACCTCAGCTGAAAAATTGGCGGCTGCCGACTCCGGCACGGGCATCTTGCTCTCCGGCGTTTTTTTCGATGGGGACAATATTTGGCTTGGCACCAATGAAGGCGTGCTGCACAGCAGCAATGGGGGCATGAGCTTTTCTTTGGCCAGTTTCTCCGGCATCCCTTCTGGAGAAGTTATCATAGGATTTGGTGGGGGAAAGGCTAACGGCCTTACCCGTTTTTTCGCCCTCACGGGCGACCCCGGCAACGTCTGGGCCACCAACATGGGCTACAACTACTGGCAGACCGTGCGGGGTGTTTATACAATGGACAACCTCAGCGGCAATTGGCAGCCCAAGATGACCGGCCTCGACATTGATGAGGATTTCGTCGTTTGGCTGGCCATGGCCGACAACGACCCCAATACCTGCTACCTCGCTGGAAGCACCCAGTACGAGACGCCCATCGTTCTGAAGACCAGCAATGGCGGCGACTCGTGGCAGCCTATTTTTTTGACCGAAAACAACCAGAATATCCGCACAGGGTATGCTGGCGACGGCGGTGATTTTGGCTGGTCGTGGGCAGGCTTCCCGCTTGGCTTCAGCGTGAACCGGCTGAACAGCCAACAGGCCATCATCACCGATTTTGGATTCGTTCATCAGACCTTGGATGGCGGCTCGACCTGGCGGCAGGGCTACACCGACCCACAGTTCGACCACCCCGCCGGAGTCGAATCGCCCAAGAAACAGGACTATCAAAGCATCGGCTTGGAGCAGACTACCTGCTGGCAGGTCTATTGGTTCGATGAACTGAACCTGTTTGCCTGCTACACCGACATCAAAGGAATGCGTTCGGAGGACGGCGGCACCACTTGGAGCTTCGATTACACAGGGCACGACCAGAACACGATGTACCACATTGCGAAGCATAACACGGAGCCGCTTTGGTTTGGGGCAACTTCGAGCGTACACGATATTTACCAGACGACCTACGTGACTGACGCCCGTTTGCAGCCCTCCTACAAAGCGGGAAAAGTGCTTTTCACTTCTGACAAGGGCAAGACCTGGCAGACCATGCGGGACTTCGGCAACCCCGTCATCTGGGTGACACCTGACGCAATGAACAACGACCGACTCTATGCCGGGGTCATCAGCACGAACCCAACACAAGGCGGTGTCTGGCAAGCTGATGGCATTGGCAATCCCGCTACTGCTACTTGGACAAAACTGCCCAATCCGCCAGCCAACAATGGCCGCATCTTCAATATCCACAGCCTGAACGACGGTACGCTCGTCACCACCTGGTGCGCCCGCAAAGGCAACAACAACAGTGTGTTCAGCGACAGCAGCGGGGTCTTCGTCAGCACCAATGGCGGGCTGAACTGGGAGCGCCGCAACCACCCAGACATGAACTACTGGACAAAAGACCTCGTGATTGACTCCAATGATGCCACGCAAAGCACTTGGTACGCTTGCGTATGGAGCGGCTGGGGCGGCCCCGCCAACGACCTTGGCGGCCTGTTCCGAACCAAGGACAGGGGGCTAACTTGGGAAAAAATCACGGAGGATGGGGAGTTTCATCGGGTTAGCTCCCTGGCACAGATAGGTGGCAATGCGTTTCTGACTACCGAGGGCCAAGGACTTTGGTGGGGCAATGCCAGCGATGCCGACCCGACCTGGTCGCTTTTGGATAGCTATACCTTTCACCATCCAGAACGGGTTTTCAAAGACCCTTTCCAAGATTATCGTATCTGGGTTGCCAGCTTTGGCAACGGGATGAGTACCGCCTACCTTATCAATGGCGATGCCAACGAATCAGCTATCTCCGATTCAAAAATCAAGGTCTTGGGCAATCCAACTGCTGGGATGATTCAAATCGAAATTACGATGGAAAAACAAGAAAAGCCCAGTTTTCCTTGGTGGATTTGCAGGGACGAATCGTCAGGGATTTTGGTGAAAAGCAGGTGGACAAGGGCACCCAGCGATTGGCCTTTGAAGCACAGGGCCTGACCAAGGGCACCTATTTCATGCAGGCAGCATTCGGAGATGGGGTCTCTATTGGAAAAATCATTTTGAATTGATTTGCCATTGGGACAATGGGCAGCCTTGGCCGATACTTGTGCCCAATTTTATTATGAAACCCGCAGCCAAAGCCCGTGTACAAGTGCAGTTTGCTTACGAACAGGGCGTTTTCGATTGACATGGCAGGTGGACCTACAACGGGACTTGTGAACCAGCGTCTGTGAGGGAAGACCTGTGCCAAGCGATTTCTATTGTCTTCCTACCTAGCCAAAAAAAAGCCCTTGGGAATACCCAAGGGCTGTAAAGGTTTAATGTATCTGTATATCCCTAATAAAAATTAGGAATAGGGCAAATTGTGAATTAATAGCGATTGCCACCGCCGTAGCCGCCTCCGCCGCCACGGTTTCCGCCGCCATAGCCGCCTCCGCCACGGTTTCCGCCACTGCCGCCACGGTCTTCCCGAGCTTCAGCTACTTTCACAACGATGGTACGACCGTCCAATTGGCTATCGTTCAGCTCATTAATTGCCTTGCGACCTTCGTCGTCGTTAGACATTTCCACAAAGCCAAAACCTTTTGACTTTCCGGTGAACTTATCCATGATTACGCTGGCAGAAGATACTTCGCCAAATTCTTCGAAGGCCTCACGAAGGTCTTCAGACTGAGTATCATAACTCAATTTTGCTGCAAAAATGTTCATTATTGAAATGAATTAAAATGAAAAAATACTTGAGGAAACTTGTCTGTGAAGCAGAAATTAAAAGAAGAAATGTTAACAAGAGTTGGCAAGAAGAAACTGCGGGCAGAAAAACTGTCTTTAGAAAAATTTGCTTGCGGAACTTTCGAGAAAAAAATTTCAATAAAAAATTGCTGTACAAATAGAAATACTCAATGAACGGCACAAAGATAAGGGAATATTTTGGATTTCAAATAAAAATAGAATTTTTTTTTGTTGACTATTAAAATTCTTTGAAGGGGCGGTCTTCGATTTGGTTTCGGAACGTGACTGAAATGGGCATTGAATACAATCCAAGTTTTTCCCAACTACCCCACATACTAGCCCCTCACCTTCTCCGCCATCAACCGCCGCCTTTCCTGCAAAAACGCCGGATAATCCTCCAAACCCTGCCCGCTTCTGAAACCCAAGGCAGTAGTTCGAGCCAGTGTTGAGCGAAGCGGCACTGGCGGGCCGCTGCTGCTACACCGCCAGTGCCGCTTCGCTCAAAACTGGCTTGAACTGTGCGGTAATTATGGTTGCTGGGACACTACTTGATAGAGAAGGCGGAACACTTGCAATAACTGGTAGCCTAAACACCCAGAAGTGCCCTTGCACGCTTCACGTCACGGTGCCGCACCCTTGCCTTTCTCAGTTTGTCCAAATCCTCCAAGAAAACCGCATCAAAGCTGCGTTCTTTATCAATTGGTTTTCCCTTCCAATTTAGGATGATACGCTTGGTCTCCTCCCATTCGCCTTGATAAAGGTAAGCCAGCGCAAGGTTCGTGTTTACCCAGTCCATATTGTAATCATAGTCGCCACGAAGGGCCAATTCTGCCATTGTTTGTGCTTCTGCTGGATGTTTGTCCAGCAGCAAGAACCACGAGAGCCGACCGTAAACATTGAAGGAATAACCTTGCATCATGGTCCATAACAGCAGGATTTGGAGGTGGGGATGGTTGACGGAGTATTATTGGGTTTTTATGAGTGAATGGTTCTTCCACTTAAAAAAGTATCAGCTACCGACTCCCTTCCCAACAAAAAAACGTGAATGCTCGATACGAGCTTTGCTCGTTGTCGGGCTTTGGCTGTGGCCTCTGGCCGCCGTAAATTATAAAGCGGGCCTACACACAGCGCAACATTAACCCGTATGCAAGCACAGCTTTAATGTCGTCAACTTAAGGTGCATTGATTGTTGATTGACGATTACATGATTGTTGATGGAATGTAATATATGATATTGAAGATGGCGGCCAATCGTCAATGAGCCATCCGCCCTCACATCAACAATCATGTAATCATGTAATCAACAATCGTCAATAAAAACACGATACTGGCGCTAAGTTGACGACATTAAAGCACAACTTGCAACGAGCAGTGCCGTTTTTCAATTGATGAGACAATGGGTGCGCCAGCGGGGGTACTTCATTTAACGATGTTAGCCCCCTAAAAACGAAAACAGCCTCCTCCCGGCACCTGATATTCCAGCACAGGGTCAGATGTGTCGTAAATGATGAATGAGCCACAACCACAACTGCCGCCACAAGTATAGGCCAATGTGTTATCCAATATCATAAAGGTGGTTTTGCAATCATCTTCGGCTTTATCGCACAAGCAAAACATCGTTCCTCCGGGCACTGGAGTAACATCAAATCCAGGGGCAGCGGGCTGGGCGCTAATCAATTTCATCGTTTTTGGATGAATCGCTATTTTTTTTTCTGTGGCGAAATAGGTGATTTTATAACTGCTTTTAGGACGCAAAATATAGTTTTTGTCAACCGTGAATTCGGCGAATTCCAGTTTATTGTAATACTGTTCGCCTATACTGGCCTTCAGCTTAACGGCTGTAATCTGCTCGGTATTCTGGCCAAATACAGCAGCCGTCCATGGAAGCAGCAACAGGCTGAGGAAAATTTTCAGGATCGTTTTCATTTTGAAAAGAGATTTTAGTGACTTAACGGATTATTCCGTTCAATAACAGGGTTTCAGGCATTTCAAGTTAAGGCATTAAAAAACAATCCACTGCCCACCCATTGTTTCGTATTCCAGCGGAGGATTGTTAAAACTGACACCAATATAACATCGGCAAGTGCCCGTACAAACAAACTTGCGCTCAATTTTACTATTGTCAAAATGACAATCATCAGTGCCATCGCACATGCACCCGACAAGAATTCCACCTGGCAGCTGAATTTCTTCGTAACCGTCAAGTTGCTTAAAGGCGCTGTAAGTGGTGGCCTTAGGAATTAGCACCAATGCCTTTTCGACCTTCTCATAAATGATTTGGTACGATGCCGTTGGCCGGAGTATCGCTTTGTTATCGAAGAAAAATGCGGGTTGTTCAGGTGTTTTTTTCAGGGCATCGGTTAGTTCTTTATCAAACCGAAGTCCTTTGACCTGGATTTCTTCAATTCCCGTCTTCTGTGTGGAAAAGCTGGTAAGCACCAGCAAGGAAAAACATAAAATACTGAGGTTTGTCTTCATGGTTCAAAAGTTTTAGTAAATCGTAAATGGTAAGTAGGCATCAGACTGAAACTGGGAGGCAACCAAAAACGCAGCCATTCCAGCAGGTCTTATTTTTAGGTACCGATGGAGCAGTTACTGAGGGTTTCATGTGTTTGGTAATCTAATGCGGGTGCAAGATACTCAAACCAAGGATAATTAAAACCATCAATTGAATTTTTTATTTAACTTTTGGCAGTGTCCATTTCCGGACGGCCATGCATCAGTAATAGGGCGGCATCGATGGGTAAATGCCTAGCAACGACCTCAAAATGGAAGCCTTTCTACCGTAATTTTTTGAGCGCTGGCCTTTCCTTGCAGCCATCATTCAGTAATTCCTTGCCTTCGATTGGTAATTGCCAGCCTTCATGCACCGATCGTAATGATGTGCGAATTAACCACTACATCGCCAGTGCCGCTTCGCTCCACACTGTCTTGAACTGTGCGGTAATTTTAGTTGCTGGGACACTGTTTGATTGGGAGGGGGGAACACTTGGGACAACTGGTTTGGGAGGTTCTGCTGTTTGCGCAAGATTGCATAAGTTTGTAATTTCGGCAACAACGAACTAACTTTGCTTAAATCAAAATTATTGGCCAATGACCGCAAACGATGTATTAGACAAAATCCAACACCTGCCAAAGGAAGTGCAGGAACACTTGTTCCTATATGTTGATTTTTTGTACAACACCTATGAAGTACACGGCAAGGGTGCTGCAGAAACACCGTTCTTCAAAACGCATGAACTAACCACAAAAGGCAAGGAATACTTGGAACAGCGGATTGCAGCAGCCAACGCCCATCCCGAAAAACAAATAAGCTGGAAGGACGCCCGAAAGCAAATCCATGAGAAGCACAACCTGCCCCAATGAGCTACAACGTAAAGCTATCCAACGAGGCCATACAAGATTATGACGATGCAGTTGCTTGGTACGAAAGCCAGCAAAAAGGATTGGGCTTCGATTTTTCCTACCGCCTGTCTGAAACGCTGGAGCAAATAGAGAATTTCCCTGCTTCCTTTCAACTACTTTACCAAAACCGCCGATGCGCCGTCCTGAAGCAGTTTCCTTACAAGGTCTTTTATGTGTTCGAGGAACCCCAGCCCGATGTGCTGGTCTTTGCCATCCTGCACGACAAGCGGCATCCTGAAATGTGGAAGACAAGAAAGGTGTGAGCTAATTGCTAATTGCCCAGACGAAAGGGCGCTGTATCCTCGGGATGGCGATTTCGCCTAAAGCCCCCCATACCACCCCCTCACCTTCTCCGCCATCAACCTTCTCCGTTCTACCAAAAACGCCGGATAATCCTCAAGCCCCATCGTGAAAATCCCTTCTGGGATGCAATGCGCCTTCAGGTTTTGCGCCAGCAACTTTTGCTCCGTGATGCTGCCGTAGCGGCCCTCCCCCGTCTGGCATTGCTGGAGCAACTGCCCGAAATAATCCATCGGCGGCTTGTTGCCAATCTGGATATTGATTTCCGACTGCATATAGACATAGTTGGCAATCTGGTTGTACTGGGTGCGGCTCAAGCCCTGCCGTTTCAGCAAATCCTTTGGGAAAACATGGTGGACATCGCCCCGGTGCTCCACCAGCTCCCGCACGGTGATGTCCTTGGAGAGAAAGCCCCGGTCGCCGCCCACGATTTGCGCAGCGAGGAACACAAAGAAAAACGGGCTGTTCGCCAGCGGGGGAAACGAGAAAGGTTAAACGAGATTTGGTGAGTGACCAGCCTGCTTTAGCGCTGCTTTCGCTTTGTTGATTTGCTCAACTGCTTGTTTGGTCTGTTCATGAATAACCCGCATCTGTTCAAGAATTGGCAGGTGTTTAACCGTTTCGTAGGCTTTTTCTTTCCACTCCCAAACGGCAATTTGTGCTTTTGATGTATTAGTTTCCATATCCTGTCAGTTCGGTTGGTGTGATGATTCTTAATGGGTGCAGGTAGCCAAGTTCGTAGTTTTTAGCCAAAACCCTGCGCTCCCGGTTAATATTTGCCAAGTGCTTAAAGTTCCAGCTAACCAAGTAATCAATCTTGTTGACCACACAAACTGCAACGTGCAGCGCATCGAATAGTTTTTTGGGGGGCATGATTCCGTTGTCCAAATAGTTTTGGGCGAGCGACCCTATCTCCTCCGCTTTCTCGACCGACAAAAGCTCGATGGGATAGTCTGCAATCACCTTCAACAATTTAGCTCGCTCGACTTCATTGCCTGTCTGGTTGATTTCAGCGATGACATACTCCGTAACGAACGTGTCATAGACACCCAACTTCACGAAATTGTCGAAAAAATCAACGGTTATCTCCCTTTTTTCGGGAGCGTCGTCAGCAAAGAGAAAATTGATGACGGAAGTGTCGAGGTAAACGGTTGTCTTTGCCATTCGACAAAATTAAGGAAAAACGAAGATTTGGCAAGGCTAAATATACTTTAAGCCAACCATCCATCCTTGCCGAGGATGGCCGCCTTGAGCGCCGTTACCCGCTGCTGCCCGTCTATTAGTATCTTCTTGCCTTCCGACAGCGAGCCGTCCTTGAGCAGCACATTCGGGTTGCGCCATGCGATAACATAGCCGACCGGAAAGCCTTTGTACAGCGAATCCATTAGGTCACGCACCTTGCTGCTGTCCCAGACGAAAGGGCGCTGTATCTCCGGGATGGCGATTTCACCGCTGCGCACCCACGACAGCAGGATTTGGATGAGGGGCTGGTCGTCGGCGTATTTCTGAGTTTTCATGTGCTAAGATTTGTATTTTTGTAGAAAAATAAGAAAGATGAAAACCATCACCATCAAGTTTGAAGATGCCAAGGAATGGAGTTTCCTGTTGCAACTATTAAAACGGCTTAACCTCCGATTTGACTGGAAGGACGAAACTGCTGCAAGCCCGAACCCAAAACCTTCCGTTGACCCAATTTCTATGTTGTTCGGCAGCTTCCCATCCAGTATGAGCAGCGATGAACTCGTTCAATCCATCTACGCCGCTAGGGTGAACCAGACACGGGAAATCAACCTATGAAGTACCTCCTCGACACCAACACCGTTGTCCATTTCCTGCGAGGCGCTTACCACTTGGATGAGAAAATGCGCTTCGTCGGCATCGAGAACTGCTTTGTCTCCGAAATAACCATCCTCGAACTGGAATATGGCGTGGAAAACAGCGCCCCCGAATGGCAAGAACGCCAGCGCACTGCCCTTGACAATTTCATCAGCATCTTTGAAGAAAGAATACTGCCCATCCGCCCCGCTTTTAAGCAATACGCCCTAAACAGGGCCCGCCTACGAAAATTGGGAACGCCCATCTCCGATTTCGACCTTCTCATCGGCTCCACGGCAGTAGCCCACGACTTCACCATCGTCACCGACAACGTCTCCGAGCTTTCCCGAATTGAAAATAGCCGAGTGGAAAACTGGATTGTGCGGTTGAAATAAACGCCCATCCCGTCACGCACCTTGGTGCTGTCCCAGCCGAAAGGGCGCTGTATCTCTGGGATGGCTATCTCCCCGCTGCGCACCCACGAGAGGAGGATTTGGAGGTGGGGATGGTTGACGGGGTATTTTTGGGTTTTCATGGTGGATGGTTGAGTTTTGAATGTTCCAATTAGGCTAAAAGTACATATCACTTGGCACTAGTAGTTAATCATCATTAAATTGTATTGATTCTTTTAACCTATTTAATGATAAAGTAATCAATGACAATTCTTCTTCGATCCTGTTGAAAATAGCCTTGTATCTATCTTGTGGAGTTATATTATCAAATATTGTCTTATCAGTAGGCCTATTAGAGGTTATTATTATAGATTTGCTGTGATTGAGAAAGTTTTCAAGGCTAATTAGCACTTCTTGTTCTTCTTTATTAAGCATAGACTTAAACTCTACAAGCCATTCCTGTTTTTTGTGCAAAAGCTCAGTGCTAACTTGAGAAAGAAGACATATTCTGATTATATTCTCACTGCTCATTTTTAATGAATTTATTAATGCTGTCCAAGAACCTTCATCACGCATTTCTATTAGTTCTCTAAAAAACGAAAAAGGATGTTCGTCCTCGTTAAGTTTATTCAATAGGTCAATGAATGGTTTCAATCCCCCAAGGGGAGTTGAAATATCTGGCAAATGTTGCCTATTTTTCCATAACTCTAATATTGTATCAAAACACTCCTTTTGCCTAGTTTCTCTTTCAGCGTCGGAATTAGAGTTCTCAACTTGTAAAATCAACTCGGCAACGTAATGAGACATCCAGCGGCCAAGTGTATTTACACTTGGTTCAAGCTGGAGTTCATTGACAATCTTTTTACCCAATTTTATAATTTCTTCCTCTGATGGTTTTAACTTCTCCATTTGATTTGATTAAGTACAGTTTTGAATCATTTCGTCTGATTGGTTTTTCAAAATTATAATTTCTTTCTTTAATCTGCCTGGAAATTGTGCATTCAATTATTAGGTACATTTGTCTTTTCTGCAAGAATTCTAGCAAAAATTTTGGCTTAACCTCAAACAAATGCCCTGAACTTCTAATGGCATTATCGTATCGATGTCGTTTCTCATCAGACCAGTTTTGAAATGTGGAAATTTTTTCATCATTATAGAAAGCACACTTAAACTCTTCATTATAAGTTATTTTAAAGTGGTTTTCGACTTCTCTACCAAAAATTGTATAGCTCTTGCTTATTTCTCCTGCAAAGGGGTCATTTTTGTCTAATCCTTCATAATCAGAGGTTACTTCTTTTAGCCAGCCAATTAACTGGAAATTTTCCTTTTTAATTTGTAATTCATCATCCTCTGATGGAATTCTATAATCATGGCTGTCTTTCGCCGTCTGTAACGCTCTTAGAAGTGCATTAGAAGTTTTTGGCGTAACCAGAGCAGAATTAATGGAAACGCTCTCATAATTTTCTCCAAAATAACGAGTATATCCGCCATTGACTGTTATACAATTCATTTCTGAGTCGTCGGAAATCCCTAATACAGAATCATAATCTTTATCATTTACACCATTTCTCCATGCTTCGTCAAATCTATTGAAATCTGAATTCCAAAATTTTTTATCAAGTGGAATTGGTTCCCTTAGATCTGATAGCCAAAAATTTTTCAATGCTAATCCATCAGATTCTAACCAGTAATCCCAAGAGTCCCAAGAGTTTGGCTCAGTTTTCAAAAGTGGTTCATTTTCAAATAGTTCCATCGCTGCACAATACATTCCATGATATTCAAAATAACGTTCAAGATTTTCAACAACGGGCAAACTGCCATGTCTATTACTGGTTAATGTCCATTCTTCCTTTACGTAATCATCATCACGAATATTATCTATATACCCCACTTTTCACTGATGTATTTATCTGCCAAATCTGCAACATCATTTTCTGACAAATTGAAACACCGCCCTAATTGGTTATACCAATACGGAAGAGTGTCCATTGAGTCGAAATCAAATTTCCAATTGCCCTTTTGAGAATTACATTTACGTGGTTTCCTTTTTAATCTATCTTCCCTTACTAGTGTTAACTTACTTATCAATATACTATTTATAACAATTGTTTGTTCACTTGAAAAAAGAGAGTTATCATATTCGATAAGATTTAGACAAGATTGTTTTATAAAATATAAAATCAAAGCATGAGGTAGTTCTTTGTTTTGTAATTCTTGAAAAATATCTTCTTTAAATTGGCATACTACTAATGGATTTTCTCTTGAAAGACGCTCAATACAAATCCAAAGGTAGAGCTTTGCAGAAATCCAGAAATATATATGACTTTCATGCTGAAATGGAAAACAGCTACGATTGTTTTGTAAGGATAGTAGTATTTGAAGAATAGACGTATTTCCTGAATTTACAGTACGCCTTAAAGCATGCATTCCTCTCCATCTAATTCTTTTATCAGGATTCCCTAAAACAAATCTAATGGTTTGAGCAATCACTTGATTAGAATCTTTAGGTGGAAGATGTTTTTCACTCCATATGCCATCAGCAAAATCTTCATTTAATTTAGAATTCCATCTTAATAAAACCCAACTTATCAATTCTTCATTTTCTTGCTGATTAAGACGATTTTTCAAAAAGGCAATGGTTTGATATATAGATGTAGCCGCTAATTCATCAATTTTTTCTGGCAGCATTTCAAATAGTATGACAGCTAATTCAGAATCGTTAATTGAAAAAACGCTTGCAAACCTATTGATACCATCATAGTAAATCCTATCATCCCGATTAAAGTTCGAAAACCATATTTTCAATGCTTTCTTGAAGTTTCGTTTCTTCCAATTTTGAACCAAGGGGTGATAATTCCAGTCTTCAAATCTTTCTTTAAGTGCAATTTCAAATGAGTGTAAACTTATTAGGTCTGTATTTACATCAATAAGCGTATCAAGATGTTGTTCGTAATCTTCAGGATTGCAAGCGTTTTTAACCTCACTTAAAAATTGTGAGATTTCAGGTTCAGCAATATAGTACTCAGCATTTGACCTAATCTTCTTAAGGGCTTCATTGAGGCTTGGCGTAGAAACAATGGTTGTCTTTTCTATTCTTATTTTATTATCAACACTAGCCTGTCCTTCTAGTTTGTTTTTTATATTATACGATGAATTTTTTTCTTCATGCTTATTTTTGTAGAGGCTTTCTATGAAATTATGATAACCTGCAAATTTATGAACTAAGTCACTGTCCATAAATCTTCCATTTTTAATAGTATTATATATAGATTCTACAGTTTCTTTCTTCTCATCTGCGTTGCAATTTATTTGTATATCCCGAAGTACATTCTTTATAAAAATACTTTTTTGCCTGTTGTCACTAAGACTATCAAATTTGTTAATTAATACTTCAATATATTCAACATAACTTTTCCAATAGTAGATATTCAATGGTAACATTGAACTCCCAATTTGGGGAGAGATAAATCCTTTCTCTACTGAAATTTTTAAAATCGGAAGGATGTGTTCGATTATTTTAGTAACATATCTATGACTCCATCTACAAATAATTGCAAATGAAGTGGCACAATCTAAATAAGCTATTCCTTTGATACCTTCATCCAAAGGAAAATTGTCATAGCCATCCAGACGGCTTTTGCAAAATTCTACGAACCTTGCAAACTCAAAAGCTAAATGAGGATTATCGCTAGATATACCTAATTGTGAAAGACTATATAAACATTTTATTTGTTCTTGGGCCTCAATATCAATTTCTGATACCGCTTCTACAGCTTTTTCAAAGTATAATTTACTAACTTTTTCATCAAGGCTTCTGAGAATCCTCGAAGAATGTATGTAGTATTTAACTATATCACTTGATGTAAATGAGGACTCTTGAATGATAGAATCAACTTCATTAAGTATCTTATAAGTATGCTTTTTTAGTTTTTCAATAGAAGATATTTTCCTGGCAATCTCGATCCTTAAAGAAATTTGCTTATGATTTCCACTTTCGAAAGAGCTTATGACAGTTTCAATAAGTTTGCCCCCATCCTCAATGTGAGAAAGAACATCAACCAATATTAAAGCAAGAAAATTTAATTTATTTTGAGCCCAATGCTTGTCATGATATCTAAACTCCCAGTCATCGTTGATGCTTTTACATACAGCTTGAATCATTGATTTAATATTGCCTTCCTCGTTTTTCACAAATACATTTGCTCTAAGCTGGTAAATCGAAATAGCATGTTTATAAAATCTATCAAATTCGGCTTTCTGCTCTTCTATGTATTTTTTTGACTCATAATCATCTTTTTCTCTTTTTTCTTTGAATTTTTCTGGATGAATGTCTTCTAACTTTAAGGAGATATTGCTTAATTCAGCTTTTAATGTACATTTTCTTAAAAAAATATCTACTGCTGATTTTTCGTTTTCATTCCTTTAAAAATCATCCATAAAAGATGGCACACGGTCTGTAATTTGTATGTTAATGTATTCAAGTATTTTTAAAACTACCTCTTTATTGACACAATTTAAGCTTATATATAGTTCGCAAAAAGATATGATAGATGGTAATAACCGAACTTTGAATTTTACTCCTCTGGATAGCATCTTTAATATCGAATCTGCTAGGCGGTTGATGTCAAATGGGTTCGATTTCGTAAAATCAACCTTCTCTAGAATAAGTAAATTGACATATATAGGCAAAGTTATTGGTTTTAACCAATCAATAAGTTGCTCTTCAGTTGAATATCTTACAATCTCATCTAATAAATGACTTGTTGCCCGAAACACTGCCTTCTTAGGCTTCCAACGCTTCAACCAATCAAAAGCAACCTGAGAACCAAATATTCGAAGGTATGCTTCTGCTCCGTTGGCAATATCTTCATCCATAATTCGATAGTCACTAAATTCATTTACACCTTTTTGGCGCATGAGCCACTCTACCCATTCTCGGCAGTTTTAAATGTCTTTTGCTTCTTCAATTGAAATTAACTTCCTTGAATAAATGGCAGCTAATTGATAGTGAAATGAACCTACCCATGACTTCTCACAGAATTTAAATGCAGTCTAAGTAATGAGTCTGATTCACCATAGGAAGCAACGAGGTCGGCATTTTTAATAAGCAAATCATTTAATGCTAAGTCTGTTTTGGCAGCGTCAGCAGCTATGAAAGCAAGTTTAAAGAATGTTAGGTTATCGTCAGCGTCACTACTAACTTTCATTGCTAATTTAGTTCTTTCAATATAAACTTCTTTTTTTCTAATTGGGTCTGTAGGTAGTAATTTAAATTCTTCGTTGAGAACTACTTTCTTTAATCGTTTTTCATACTTTGCTTCATACAAAGCAACCCCTAAATTTATTGAAGCATATTCGTCTTCATTTGCTTTATCAAGGAATAAATTTGCAATTTTTGTTAGGGCTTGCTCACTTGACTTGTACTTTTCTCTAATATGGTTTTCAAAATCTTCGTCTCTAAATGAAAAATGACCATTGTCCAGAACTAAACCATGCCATATATCTGTTGATACATCATTCAGCATATCTATACTAAGTTCAGTTAATGTCCCAAGGTAAGATATTGGGACTGGTCGAGGACAAAGATATCAAATAGGTAAAAAAGAATCAATCATGATGTTTCCATTGTTTCCTATTTTCTGTGCAGCCTCATCAATTTTCTCTTGAATCAAATCTTCTACCTTTTTTCCATTTGGTTTTAAATAATTTATAAGTTGTGAAATACCTTCTTTCTTTAAATCTAAGGCGTATGTTTGAACTCTTGGAATTTGATTCGTTAAAATGTGAAATTCTTCTACTTCTTCCTTTGTACTTTGAGGGAAGGAGAATTTTAAATGCTTTTCTGTTTCTTCTAAATCAAAGGGAATCAGTGGTGTATCAATGTAATTTTTCGGGAGGCCTAGTGTTGATACTCTATAAGTTCTTGAAGTTACAATTAACCTGAAACCTTCATCATAATTTTCATTGATTAAATCTTGAATAAAACTTTTCGTTTTGCTTTTTTCTGCTGCTGTTACACTGTTGTCTGCGGCATCAATAATTAATACTAGTAGAGCGTTGGGATTTATATTTTTCAAAAAAATCCTTATTGCGTCTTCGACTCTTCTTTTAAATTCTCGAATTAAAATATGAGATTCATTATTGTTATTAAGTAAAAAAGGTGAGCCTATTTTCTTCGCCATCTCATTGGAGATTTGCAAGATAGCTTCTTTATGTAAGTGCCTACTATCAGAGGGATTTAGGTAAGCCCCAGACCCATAGCAATCAAATAAAAAACACCTCCGATTCAATAGGGAAATTTTTTTCTTTATAAGTTGTGAAATGGTTGATTTGCCAATTCCTGCTCCACCGTGTAAACAAATAGGTTTCCCAGTTTTATTTTTGATTATATTATCAATTAAAGTTTCAACTTGCTTACGTTCAATTAATTTTTCAATTTTTTCGAAACTTTGAGGGACAGGAAATAGACCTTCTATGCTCATTTGTAAGCATTGTAGAAGGTCAATCTCGGTTATAATATTTTTGCTATCTTCAATTGCTTCCGGAAGCATTTTCCGAAGTAACATCCGATATAATGAATCATTTTGTTGCGGATTTAGAATACCGACATTTCTTAATGCTTCAATAATTTTTAATTCTTGAAAATAGTTTGAATCAGTTCCACAATCTTCAAAATCAAGCAACCTTAAAAAATCAAGGAATTCATTAGGTTTTAGCCTTGTGGCTGATAGAAGTTTATTTAATTCAACTTGTCTATTAGGAAATTCATTAAGTATTGTTTTAAGATTAATTTTGGATTTCTTCTTCTCTATGTATCTTTGTATATCTATAATAATTTGCTTTTGAGTTGGACTTATTTTCCTATTACTTACAAGCTTTATGGATAATTTCTTTTGCACCAAATCACGACCAAATTCGCCTACAAAAGTCTTATATATTTGAGAAAATCTATGAACCACTGAACCATCAGTCGAACCACTTTTTTTTCCAGCGTATAGTTTAGAAAAAGTCCAATTTTCACTAGTCCTTCTAGTACTGTACTTTAATTGAGAAATAACCACTTTTTGGGCTTCATTGAAATTCTCTCCACCAAAATACTCTGCAATGTCAACACCAAGAAGCTTTGTTCCTAATGGGTCAAGTTTGGATGCATTTTTTGGTTCAACACCTTCAACGGTAATGGCTTTTAGTCCATTGTCTTCAAAGTTTAATAGACCAAAACATTTTCTAATTGCCCAAAGAACATGAAAATCATCACCAGCATTTGATTCGGGAGCTTCCGATATTGTCTTCCTTTTCATTTTAAATTAAAATTATGATTTGTTTGAGTATTTTAACTTAAAGACTTCGGGAATATTTCCACTTGAGAGCACCCGCACGAGCAGCAGTTCGAGGTCGGTGCCCTTGTAGCCAGTGGCAGACAGCACGTTGTGCAGGTTGCTGATGCGCTGGGCGGCCTCTATGCTGGCCTTTTCCTCTTCTTCGAGCATCTGCCCGGCGAAGTCGAGCAGGAAGGCGAATTCCCGGATGCGTTGGGGGAGTTCGGTGATGGGGATGGTGGCTTGGAGGGCGGAATTTATTCCGCCATTGGAATTACGTGCGGAGGCGGAATGAATTCCGCCCTCCAAATCGGAGGCGGAATGAATTCCGCCCTCCAAATCGTACAGCCGGAACACCTTGAAATTGCAGATAATCAGCCGCTTCGGCCTGTCCTTCGCCTCCAGTTCCCCGATATAGTCCATCGCTTGCCGCAGCGCTTCGTCGAAATCGTCGGCCATGTTCTTGTTGCCCGCCTTGTGTTCCACCAGCAGCTTGCCCGGCCAGAACAGGTCAATAAAGCCCCGGCGGTTGTCGCTGCGCTTGGCCCTCGCCTCGTGGCGGGCAAACTGTCGGCGTCGGATGTTGAAGATTTGCAGGAATTCGTCCCAGAAGGAATGGGCCTCGCCTTTTTCGTCCATTTCGTGCACCCATTCGGCGGCAAAGCGGGAGGCGGCCTCGGCGTACTGTTGCCATTGGGCGGCGGGGAGGGCGGCTGCGGTCAGACTTTCCAAGTTTTTGAAACTTGGAACGTCTTTAGCTGCGGTATTTGACTGGGCGGTTGCTTGCTTCACGGGGGTCGTGGTGGTTTTTGTTGTGGGGCGAAAGATAGCCACACATGGCAGAAAAACAAAATCTGGGCGAAATTTTCCAGGTTTTGGGCCGCTCCCCGCCCCTATTCCGTCCTTTCCCTTTACTTTACTAATAAAACATTTGGGGAAAACATTGGCTGAGTAAATACATAACCTATTATAGAACAAGTCAGCGGCCAAATCGGAATAGCGCCCAAGGCGGCGGAGGGTATCCTGCAATCGGTAAGGCTGATGCCACTACAGTCCATGCCGCCAAACTGGGGCAATCAGTAATGGCCATTTGCAGGGCAGGCAGCTATTTTTCCACCAAGCTGCCGCAAAAAGCAGGGCAATTCCATTTTCGCCCTACCTTCGCCCCCGTTTAATACATTGGTAAAATGCAAACCCAACTCGCTAAAAACGCCGAAGCATATGTTGTTGACCTGCTCAAGTCGGGCCTCACGCCCGACCACGGCTACCACGACCTGAAGCACACCCTTTATGTGCGGGACGCCACGCAGGAGCTTGGCCGCCGCTACCAACTCGGCGACGAGGAACTGGAACTGCTGGAACTGGCCGCCCTTTTCCATGACACGGGCTTCACGAAGACCTACGTGGGACACGAGGACGTGAGCAAGGAAATCGCCACGGCATTCCTGCAAACCGCCCATTTTCCGAAGGAAAAAATAGACACCGTGAACAGCCTCATCGAGGTGACCAAGGTGGGCGTGGAGCCGGAACCGCTGCTGGAAAAAATCATGAAGGACGCCGATTTCAATACAACGGGGCCGACCTATGAGGAGAAGTCGGCGGCGCTGCGCAAAGAGTGGGAAGTGTTCAACGGCCAGCGTTTCACGGAGGATGGTTGGTTGAAAAACGGGCTGGAATTCTGGGAAGGACACCGCTTTTATACGGGCGAGGCGCAGGCACTTTATGGCGAAGCCAAGCGAAAGACCTTGAAGACCTTGAAAAAAGCCTACGAACGCATCAACCCCAATGTGGAAGACCTTGAATTTGCCATCAGCAAGAGCAAGAGCGCCCAGATGATGTTCAAGACGACGCTCCGCAACCAGATTGACCTGACCAATATTGCCGACAACAAGGCGAACATCATGCTTTCCATCAACTCGCTGCTCATCACCATCGGCATCCCGATGCTGGGCAGCAACCTTAAGGAGCACCCCAACTTGGTCTTTCCGGCGGCTGTGCTGCTGTTGACCTGCATACTCTCCATCGTGTTTGCCACCTTGGCCACCCGACCCGTGAAGATGCACGGCATTACCGACCCCACCCTGATTGATACGGGCAAATCCAACTTGTTCTTTTTCGGAAATTTCTTCAAAATGAGCCGGGAAGACTACATGAAGGGCCTGATGCAGGTGATGCAAACGGAGGAGAATATTGATATGTCCATCGTGAACGACCTCTACTTCCTGGGCCGCACCCTCGGCAACAAATACCACCGCCTCCGCATCACCTACCAGATTTTCATGCTCGGCATGGTGGCCACGGTGTTGACCTTCGGGATTCTTTACGTCACTGGGAACTATTAGGTGGACCGCTTACAACTCGAAACATGAATGCCAATAAACGGTTGCCATGTCTTCTCCAATCATGCACCAGTGGTACCGAAGGTTGAAGAAGCCACCTATTTCATAGCCCAAGCTGCCAAGTTTTGGGCAAGGCCCCCATTGTAGGCCGGAACCCCAGTTCCGGCGGAATCCTGTCAAACTGGGGTTTAGGTGTTGGTTTGGCCATGGCCCAAACCTTGCTGCTCGCACTACAGGCTCAGAACTTTAATTCATGGTGCATGTCCCACAGCCCCCAATGCGCACCCACATCGCCTTCAGGCCCAACCTTCCACGACTCATCGAAGGAGGAGAAATAAAACATTTCTATACCTGCCTCCCGTGACCATTGCTGGGAGTTAATGAAGTATTTCATGAAATTTTCCGCAGAGGGTTCGGCGCCATCTAGGCTTTTTCCCTGGCTCGGCCAGCCCGTCTCGGTGATGATTACTTTTTTGCCATTGGCAGCCTGCACAGCCTGCTGGTACATCTGTTTCATATAAACCAATGAGTAATCGATATGGCAGCCCTCCCAGAAGGGTAGCAATTTGCCAAAATGACATCGCATGCCGCCGTGATTTCGGGGCAATCGGTAAACTCATAGTAGGCATCCACGTAGCCGACCGTCACCGCTGGGATAGCCTTTTTCACCCGATGAATGTACTCCAACAGTTGTTCCTCGCTCAAGTCTTTCCGGTAGAGCACTTCGTTGCCAACGGCAGCAATGTCCACGTAACCTTCTTTGGCCAATTGTATCAGGCCGGCTATTTCCTTCTCGTTCAGGTCTTGGTCTTTTCCCAACCAGGCACCAACAAGGGTTTTCAAGCCGAACTCACGAGCCACTTTTGGTACCAGTTCGTTGCCCTCGATACAGGAAAATGAACGCACCCATTTGGTGTAAGGGGCAATGATGTTCATCCGCCGCCGGATTTGTTCAACAGTTAAAATTTCGCCTGGTTGCTGGCCTTCTTCATAAGCACTGTAACAGAGGCCATGCATGCCTTCTTCCAGTGTCTGGTTGAAGAGGCTTTGCAACTGTTCGGGCGATTTGCCGGAGTAGTCTGTTCCCGCAAGGGTTAGGTGTTTTCCTATTCTTAATGACATGATTTATCTTTTTTACGGTGATAATCCACCATGATTTAGCGGCTAACCGAAAACCTTCATTAGGATTTAATCGCCGCTCGTTAATGTTGAAGCAGCAGCTTTCTTTTGCTCAATCGCTGCCCTTATTTCATGGGCACGTTCTTCGGTCACATCATAATTGCGCATTATGAAAATGGCCGCCAATGTACCAATGATGGGAACCGCCGAGAAAAATAACCTTAATCCAGCTACGGCGCCCTCCGGCTGTACTTCAGCATTCGGGATGAACCCAACCAAACTCAATATAAGGCCGCTGAGCCCCCCGGCAATGGCAAAACCGAATTTCACCATCCACCAATAGATGGCGCCAAAAATACCTTCCCGCCTTTTGCCATTATTCAGTTCGTCCAAATCGCAAACATCCGCTGTCATGGACATCATCAGGGTGAACAAACTGCCGATGCCAAAGGAAAAGAACGGTAACGCAAAAAAGAACATATAGGGCTTGCCCGGCACGAACAGGAACCAAAATAAGATGTATCCGATAATGGAAATTCCCTGCGAGAGCATAAAGGCATTCTTCTTGCCCATTTTTTTGGACATCCACGCCACAGTGGGTATTACTGCAAAAGTGGTCACTATGGCTCCCAGACTCCCGAATAAAGTCGGCCAAACGCCCGCTGCTCCTGCATCGCCTTTGAACAAATGATAAACAATGATAAAAAAGGAGAAGGAAGCGACCGTATTGAAGGCATTGAAAATGAAAAAAGTCGAAAGACATAATTTCCTGAAGGGTCGAATCTTAAAGGCTTCCTTGAACCCGTTCAGTATTTCTTTTAGCCCGCCTCCAATATTCTTCATACTCAATGGAATTAGGCTGGTATCGTCTTTAGTGGATTTGCTTTTGATAAAAAAAGCGGGAATCATAGCCAGAATCATACAGGGTATGCCAACCCATAAGGAGAGGGTTCGGGTAGCTGTATCTGCATTTTCAAACCAATCGGGGTCATACATCACTACCCAAAACCAAGGAGCTATGACCCAAGCCCACTGCCCGATCCACTGTGCTACCGCCATGATGTTGGTGCGCTCGTGGAAATCATCGCTCATCTCATAGCCCATTGCCACGTATGGCACACTGAAAATAGTCAGGCCCGTATAGAATGCAATAGACCAAAGCATGAAATAAATGAAATTATACATAACCCCGTCATCCCGGTGCAACTGCCACATCGCCACAAACGAGATGCCCATGATGATGGCGCCTATAAAGACATAATGCCTGCGCCTGCCCCATACGGAGCGGGTATTGTCAGAAATAAACCCCATGATAGGGTCGGTAATGGAGTCATATACCCGTGGAAGGAAATAAACCATTCCCAACATCCAACCGGGAAAACCTAAATCCTGTACCAGTACAACCATGAATATTCCTAGGGCAGCCGGGAACATTTGATTGGCAAGCATTCCCAATCCGAAGGCAACCTTTTGCCCGAAGGGAACTTTGTGCGTCGCAATTGTTGAATCACTCATTAGTTGGTATTTCGTTTATTAATCAAAATGGTTTGAATCGCTTTGTTACTGATTTTTAAGGTAGAAGATTTTTCGCCAAGCGAAATCATCACTTGTTTTTCTTTTTCAGTGGGATTAAAAAGCACCACGGCAATGGAGCCGTCCGGGTTTTGGGCGGCAGTGACCATTAAATCTTTATCCGGGTTTTCAAAGCCAATACGCTCCGCACCTGGCCGGATGTATTTGCTGAAATGAGATAAGGTGTAATAAAGCGGCGTGAAATATACCTCGTCCTTTTCCGGGTCAACGATGACGGGGGCGGTACACCAGTTTTTGAACCAGTTGGGGCCGCCTTGCCTGTCCAGCACCATGTTCCAGTCCACCCAGCCGTCCACCCAATTGTTGAGACAGCCGATGATGTCGCCTGCATAGCGGTTGACCGGTGCGTATTTTGGGTGCAAAGGTTTGTCCTTCTCCGGTGCCCAGTCCCAGCCCCAGTCGGTGGCTTCCTTGCGCCAGTACCAGTCATCGTCCTGCCATTTGGGTACTTCGGCATCCACGCAGGCCTCCGATTGAATCAAATGCTTGCCCGGGGCTTTGCTGTGGGCATACTGCAAGGCATCGGGAAAAACATCGAAAGTGCTGGCATACCAGTGAATGGCCGTGCCAGCATAATACTTCGAGGAGGCTTCATCCCGGTACATCACATCCACCCATTCCTTTAAATGCTCCCGGTTTTGGTCGTATCCCAAAATCTTCACCTGCCCTTTGCTGTCAGCTTCCAGTTTTGGCCCTAAATGGTTCTGCACAAACACCGTCATTTCCTCTGGGGTGTAGTGCATGCTCTCCCAGTTATTGCCATTGCCCAGCGGTTCGTTCTCCACCGTGATGCCCCAGATGTCAATGCCCTCCGCTTTGTAGGCATCCATGTATTTTGAAAAAAACAAGGCCCAGGTGTCGTAGTATTCCGGCAATAACTTGCCGCCGACCCATTTTTTATTGTCCTTCATCCAAGGTGGCGCAGTCCACGGCGATGAGATGATTTTGAAGCCGTCTTTGGAGATGGCCATGGCGTCCTTAATCATGGGGATAATGTCGTCCCGGTCTTCCTCGATGGAAAAATTTTTCAATTCGGTGTCGCCTTCCACGGGCGCATAGCTATATTGACTCAAAGAAAAATCGCAGGAGTTGATGTGGGTGCGGGTGAGGGAATACCGGGCGCCATTTTCCCCAAAATAGGCTTCCAAAACCTTGTTGCGGTTTTCCTTGCCCAAGCGGTTCAATAACGAGGCCGATGACTCCGTAAACGACCCTCCGAACCCGGTGATGGTCTGGAATTTTTCATCGGGCAGGAGCTTGATGGCCACAGCCACGGCTTCTTCACCGGCGGTGAACGCCGTCAATAGCTGGAGCTTGTTACCGCTTGAAGAAGTTTCAAAAACCTCCACTTCCAGTTTTTTATCCTTTGTGGTGCAGGCACTGAGCATGGCAATCAATGAAAATGCGAACCCGTATATTATTAAAGTTCTCATGTTGAAATTTATGGGCGAAAAATCAATGACCGACCGCCTTTCCCTGTTTTACCGGAGGAAGCGGTACCTCTTGGAGCAATGCTGCTTTGTCTCCATTATATGTTTTCACAATAGGGTTTCCGCCCCTTGTCAGTCCTTTAAAAATGCCCTTGTCCACCAAATCCCAAATCGCATATTTGGCTTGCCCATCTATCGTGAACAACCCAAAATGGTTTTCCGAGCCTCCGGGATTGGCGGCGTCTTTCCATATCTCATCGAAAGCTTCGAAGTAAAAGCAGGCGATACCTTCTTTATTCGTCCACTCCCGCATCATTTGATAATACAAACCTTCCTTGTATTCGTCCGTAGCTTTTGAGCCATTGGCCCCGTAGTGGCCATTGCAGGAGCTGGCCCAGCCCGTTTCACCAATATGTATTGGTTTTTCAATGCCCAATGCTTTCATGTATTTTGCGACGCTTTGGTATTGCGCTATGGCGTAGTCCCTGGCACGGGTCATGGCAGCGGTGATCTTAGCTGTATGTGAAAGGGTTTCTTCGCCTTCAAAATTTCCCCAAAAAGCTGGGTTGTAATGCGTGTCGTGCATGGGGTAAGTGTGCATGGACACATAATCAACGGACTTTATTAATTTGGTTAAATCTTCGACGTGGTATTCGTCACCTCCGCCGCCCCAGGATGCGAAATTATCAGAGCTTGTAATCCACAGGTCTTTTGGCAATTTGCCTGCTTTCTTTAATGCTTGCAGTTGGTCCACATATTTCAATATAACCCAGGGCTGCACGAAGTAACTGGCGGCCCATTTCACCATCGCTTCATTGCCGACGGCTATTATTTTTACAATATCGGGGTACTGATTGGCCATGTCCACCGCTCTTTGAATTTCGGCTAAATTGGCTTCGGTGTCTTCTTTGTCGTGATGGGGGTGGTTTGTCCATGCCTTTTCGCAATCAATCCATGCGCCCAGCATGACATACATCTCGAAATTGGGGTCTTTCTGTTTCAATTCATGAATAGCCTTTAACAAATTGGAGGCTTCCGCAAACTTGGTGTTGTAAGTCCGCAACACTTTGATGTTCATGGCGGCGAGGATTTTTAGGTCCTCTTTTAGCTGTTCCACCGTCGGCTGTATTTCACGACTGGTTTCCCGATAGCCACCATAAGAAATGGCCAAATAGTTGGGGTTGCCCAAGATGTCTTTTGCTGTCAATGCTTTTTTATTTTGTGGACGTAATTGTTCGTTTCCCGCCTTGCTGGCGCTGCATGCATAATTGACTATCAATGCCAACAGAATTGCAAAAATTTGCCACATTTTTGTTTTCATCTTAGTTCAAGATTGATTCCTTGATTTGAACCTTGACTTGCGTGATGTCGCCAGTCCTTTCAAATATTTTCTGGCTGATTTTATCATCCATGTTCAAATCTTTGAAAGTCGTGATGCTGCCATTTTTATGCGTAATGGTAAGGCTGCTTTCTTGTGCCAAGATATATACAATGGGAACTTGGCAATAAGTGAAACAAAGCGACCCTTTTTCGATTGGCAATTGCTGGAGTTCCTGGTGGACATCCACATATTCGAATATTTTGGCCTCTTCAAGGAACTCGCTTTTCCTCAGCATGCAAGGGTTGAAATGCAGGTGACCATTTTTCACAAAAACGCCCAATTCGCCGAATCGGCTCAATATGTCTTCTTTTACCTGTCCCGTCATGCCGGGTTGCTGCGCCCCTTTTCCAGCAGGCGTATGGGAATATGGGTCGGTAGGAAATGCACCGTAAAGCGACGGCGATTTATGCACGCCAATGCCTTCGTTTATTTCATGATAATGTGCCAATAATTGGGCAATGACCGTTGGGCTTTCCCCATCCTCCACGGCTTTCAGGCAAGATTCCTCCACGGCTAGCAGCAACTTCGACACCATGTGCCAATAAATGGAACCCAAACCTTCGTAGCCGAAAAATGTACCCGACCGCCCAGTGAACGCCTTGTGGTTGAATATGTCCTCGAATATTTGAAGCACTTGCATCTTGTCTTTGTCAACGAGGGACGCATATTTTGTTTTCGACAGTTCGTTCAATGCGTCGTTCAGGTCGTTGGCATTCTTGAAATTGCTGTTAAAGTGGTAAATGCCATTGAGGTCTTTTTCAATAATGTCCACGTTGTTGTCGGAAACCAACTGGGTGAGTAGGGGTGACTGCTCGACGGCTTCTTTTGGCAAATTGTTTTTTTCCCAAAAGCCCGATAAATCCTTATTGGGATAGAGCAAATAACTGTATTGGTCGGGCCGGAACAATTTGCTTTTTTTCAAATTATCCAAAACCGTTAATGCCTCATCACCAGGTAAATATTTGGAACTCAATACGGCCACTTGCCCTTCCAGCATTTCGCTCAAATAAGAAATGGAAATTTTATCATCGCCCTCAATGGTCATCAAATTATAGGCATGGTACAAATTGTCCGGCCTTTTATTGGCATCTATCGTATGCTCCAAATAGCGGAGGCTCAGGTCAAAAAATTGCCCGATTTCATCCAAGGATACGGCCTTTTTAACCCTGAAAATGGCTGGTTGTAAATATGGGTTCGGTATTCGCTGCCCGCTTTCCCCAGCCCGTCCAATACCAGTCGGCGGTCGTTGTCGTTTATCTTCCCAGCAAGCAAATGCTGGTGGGTTTTTAATGTTTGATATACGCCATTATAAAAATCAACCAATTCGGTGGAAATATTGGTATGCCCCGATTCAGCAGCGGTCAATATATTTTTGAAAAAAGATAAAAACCGCCGCAAATAACACAAAGTCACCACCGATACGCCATTGCCCACCAAGGCGTTGTTGGCGTCGTTCCATTCGGGCCGTTGGGTGTTCATCCAGATGCCGCCTTCTGGAATGAAATTGGACAATTTGGCCAATACCGTTGCCAATATTTTCTCTACAAACGTCACCGTATAAATATTGCCATTTTCATCCCGCAACAAAGCAGCGTCCGCTCCCAAACTTTCTTTTTCCAACCGAATTTTATGGTCGAGTTGGTGATCAAATGCGATGGTGTCCTTGGGGTTTTTCAAGGTCTCCTCGTAGCTTTTTATTTTATAGGGCACATTGGCATAAACGAAGCATTCCTTGTCAAAAAGGCTTTCCAATTGGCCTGGCTCATGGTTTTCCATAAACTCCAGGAATTTCAGCAAATAAATAACCTGGTGGTCGCCCCAATAGCCGATATAAGACCAAGGGTTGTCCGGCTCGATGGTTTCCCAATCAAAGCCGTCTTTTGTCACCCGGTAGGGGTTGTACCCATCGAAAGTGGTCGCATTCAAAAACTTCTGCACCATGCTCTCGATGAAGGCCGGGTAAGAATGGGCAAGTAGCTTCCCAGTTTTGAAAAATATCCCGCCAATTGCCTTGGTAATCCAATATTTTCGAGCCGTCTTTTTCGCTGCGGGTGTTGATAGAAAACCAGTTCCAGGGGCGGCTGGGGTCGCCGTGCCGCCGGCTGAATTTGAGCGGCATATATTCGAGGCACAATCTTGTAAAATGAGCATCCCCACTTTGCGCTGCGATTTCTTTTAAATCAAAAAATGAAAAAACAGCGGGCAATTTATCCATGACGGCCCTTTCATTTTCATAAACGGCTTTGTTGGCATTGGACAAATAATGGCTGAAATCCCATTTTTCAATTTGATAATTATGGTCAAAAATGCCGCCCCGCATGATATTGAACAATACATTGGAAAAGTGTCGGGTATCACGACGGTGGTCGGAGGTCAGTTGAAGCCCGTCGGCAGTGGCATTTAAGGCTAGCAGGCGCTTGGCCCCGGCTGCTATGTCCTCGTTGACGAGTTGGTTTAATCCTTTTTCATTTTTAATTAATCCCAATAGTTGCGCCACCGCCGTTTGGCTTAGGTTCACATTGGCGACAATCATCCATTCTTTTTCACCTTGGGGGGGAAGCGATATTTTTGAGTGGAGAAAATAGGCTCCTTTTTCCGCTTTTATATCTTCTTCCTGCCGGAGTGGAATGCCTTTCCTGAAGGAACCTAGTTGCAAGGAGGAAAGCAAATAGGTCGGGTTTTCCAGGCCGAGCGACCAAGCTACGTTGGCTTTCAGCGCCTCGCTGGGTTCGGCTTTGTCCACAATGATGGCGCTCAACGCATAGATGCCCAACCCTGTCGCCCTGTCCAATTCGCTCCGTTTGTAAGCATCCACCAGGTTGCTGGCGGTGTTTTGCAAACTATTGGGAACGCCATAAGGCAATATATTTTGAATGCCGTCCAATAGGGAAATAGAAACCTCATTCGACGCATTGTTCGTCAACCTTGATTTTCTGACAAAACCAAACTTATCGCTGGAATCCCATTCCACTTGGAAGGTCAACTGCAGGTCATGGTTTATTTCTTCGAAAATGATTTTATTCCCAAAAATATGCTTGTACAAATTCCGGCTGGTGCGGTGTATGCCCTCATACCGGCTGGAAAAAGGTTCCCATATATGTTGAGTGCCTCCATATTGAACCAAGAATATGGACTTGCTGCCCGTGATTTCGGCGGACTCGGTTATTTTGTCATCAGTATAATAGGGGAATAGCGAATAATCAGCGTTTTTTCGCCCCGCACTCAACCCGCCATTGCTGGAAATGAACATCCAGTGGTCAGAGTCGCTGACGATGCTCATAAAAAATGGGCGCATGGCATCGCTGTCCGTTATTTTAAAATAGCTGTCGCGCCCTATTTGTACAGATTGCAGTTCCATAGAATTAAATGTATTGTAACTACTTAGGAGGGTTTGGGAGGAGAGAAAAAATGAATTTTTTTTCTCTCCTCCCACATTTTGGGGTGTTTTTTTGAGAAAAATTTTCAATTTTTCCCCAAAAAACACCCACTATTAAGATGTTACGAGGGTACAATCAATTAGCCTCTTTATAAACCTTGACGTAATCCACCAGCATGGTTTGCGGGAATGGCGTTTGGGGAGTCGGGAAGCCCACGTAATTGCCTCCTACCGCTATATTGAGTATCATGAAAAAAGGTTGGTCATATACCCATTCCCCCGGTACATCGTCGGGCGTAAGCCTTTGGTAGAGTGTTTCGTCCACAAAAAAATCAATGTAATCCACGCCCCATTCGACAGCGAACAGGTGGAAATCCTTATCAAAACGGTCATTTTCAAAACCATAACCCTTGGTAATGGAGGCCCCGCCTGAATAGCCCGGCCCATGAAGTGTCCCATAGATTAAATTTGGCTGTTGACCCCGGTACTCCATGATGTCAATTTCGCCGCATTGGGGCCATGATACTTCGTTGATATTGCTGCCCAACATCCAGAAAGCAGGCCAGATGCCCGGCCCCCAAGGCATTTTCATACGGGCTTCAAAGCGGCCATAAGCTTGGTCAAACTGTCCCTGCGTTTTGATGCGGGCAGAGGTAAAACCACGCCCGCCAAAGCTCTCGCTCCGAGCAGTGATGGCCAAATTTCCCGACCCATCCAATGATACGTTTCCGGGTTGGTCGGTGTAGTATTGCAATTCCGAATTGCCCCATCCGTCATTACCGGGACCCACGCCAATATCATAAATCCATTTGGATGCATCGGGCGACTGGCCCGGATTGCCGTTGAAATCGTCTTCCCATACCAATTGCCAGGTGCGTTGCACGATGGCATTGTCGTCATTTTGACAACTAACAAATAGGAAGAATAGCGCAAATGATATGGTGCTTGCTGTTAATAGCAAATTTTTAAGTTTCATGTTTTATAGGTTTAACTCAGTTTTGGATTTAGATTTCCGAAGTCTTTGAGACTTCGGAAATCTGGCCGTCCTTCCTCAATTATGGAATAAAATATTGTCCAGGTAAATCTTGCCGTCGCCTTCAAATTTAAACTGGATCACGTTTGTCAAATCCACTGGGGCGAACGCCGTCAGCGGAATGTCCACGCTCGACCAGCCGGATGTCGGAACGGTCAGCGTATAAGGTGTCTCAATGGGCCCAGGGCTGATGAGGAATACCTTCAACGCCGTAGCGTTTGCCGTCCAAAAATCAAGGTGCAAATTGGTCATGCCCGATACGTTCTGGTTGCTCCCCAGTTGCAGGCCCTGGTAGTTCAAGCCGGTATAGACCAGCGTATTGTTCCCGGCAATGGGTTCTTGCGTGACGATGGTAGCTTGCCCCCAGTTTGGATTGAGGTCAGACCCTGCCACGTTGGTATAGGCATCGCTGAAAATGGAGATGACATTGGCCGCATTGAACGTTGGCGTCGGAGCTGCGGTCGTTGGCGTGGTGCCGCCACCGCTACCTGGTTTATAGAAGTAGATATTATCCAAGTAAATATCGCCGTTGCCGTCAAATTTAAACTGGATAATATTGGCAAGGTCAACCGGGGAAAAGCTTGATAATGGAATGTCCACGCTTGCCCAGCCGGATGTCGGAACAGTTAAAACGGACGGCGTCTCTATCGGCCCCGGGCTTATCAAAAATACGCTCAGGGCAGATGAGTTGTTTGTCCAGACATCAAGGTGCAGGTGGGTCATGCTGGAGACATCGAGGTTGGAGCCGAGTTGTGTCCCTTGGTAGTTCAAGCCTGAATAAAGCAGGGTATTGTTCCCAGCTACGGGTACTTGTGAAACCACCGTTGCCTGTCCCCAATTCGGGTTGAAATCCGTTCCTGCCGCATTGGTGTAGGCATCGCTGAAAATGGAAATTACATCCGCCGGGTTGCGGGTCGGTACAGGTGCGGCCACTGTCGGCCCTGTCGTTACCACCGAACCGGACTTGTAGAAATACACATTGTCAACATAGACGTTGGGCAAATCGCCGGACAGCACGAGTTGGGCGAGGTGCCCCTTGTTCACCAAACCTGTAAAATTCGATAAGGGCACGTCTATGCCGACCCATTGGCCGGTCTGCAAAAGCGGGCTTGAAAAAGAAAGCTCATGCGATGAGTCGTCGCCGCCATCGAATACACCGTTTGCCCCAAAATCCACCAACAGCACCTTGAAGGCTGCCGGAAGTGCGGTTGCGTCTGGCGTCCAGATATCGAGGTGGAAATGCGTCATGGCCGAGGCGTTGATGGTCTGGGAAGCAAACTCGATGCCCACAAAATTGAGCATCCTGTAACGTTTCACATCGTCCCCGGCAATTTGGATGTCCAGCAACTCGGCGGTAGAAAACTGCCATCCAGTGTTCCAAGTGTCTATGGGCACATTGTTGTAAGCATTGCAGAACATGGAAATCACGCTGTCCGCATCAACGGTCGGCGTCGGCGCCGGGGCTTGCGGGCCGACAGCTTGCCCGGTTGAACCGACGGTCATAGAACCGGCGGCATCCTGGTCGCCCAATTTGGCGGTGATGACCGCTGAGCCAGCATCAACGATGGAAACGGCACCCGTGCTGCTGACCGAAGCCACCGAAGGATTGGAGGAAGAAAAAGTGAAATAAGACGGCGCAGCGTCCACGCTTTGGTCAACGCCGGTCGGCAAATTGAAGATGGCCTTTGTCCCGCCAATATTCAGCGTTTGCCCTGTCTCCACTAAAAATTCTTGGTCCTGCCCGTCCAAAATGGCGGCCCTCGGATGGGCCAGCGTCCCCAGGTTTTCAAATGTCACCTCGTCAATCCAGAAGGTGTAGCCGAGGCCGCTCTCAGGGCCTTCAGAGTAGAAGAACATGCCCCTTTCCTGCGTCAGTTTGGAGGCGTCGGGGATGGGGATGATAAACTTTTGCCAATTGGTATTGACCTTTACGTCCCTCAGCACCGTCTGGAATCTTGACTCGCCAAAGTCGTTTCCAAAGCCGACCACATCAATTGTTGCCGCTTTGGAGGCCTTGGCCCAGAAGGTGAGCGCATCGTAGCCCGACAGGTCGCGTCCGACCGAAGTAAAATAGGCGCCGCCCGCATAAGCCCCTTGTGGGTCTCCGGCGTCCGGCACGGCAAATTTCATGGAGGCTGTGCCTTTGTATTTTTCCTCGGAGTCCACGTCGAAGGCCGTCACCTTTGAGCCGCCGAAAGCACCGTAGTTCAGCCCAGCACTGAACCCGTCAATGAACACCTCTGCGGTGGTTGGAAATGTGGCCGGTTCGAGGTCGTCGAGGTCCCTTTTACAACTGACCACCGTAAAAAGGGTCACAAAGACCAACAGGGTGAATGTTATAAATTTAAGGCTTCTATTTTTCATGGCTGTCTTTTTTTTATTTTGGTTAGTTACCGATGCTGATTTGCAAATAGGTCGCAATTTCCCATTCCCTTCCGTTGTCGAAACCAATGGCTTTGGGGTCGCAGACCGGTTGGCCCCTGTCATTGAGCGTCGTTGCCGGGCAATAGCGTGGCGAATACTGGTCGAGGGAGCGCCAGGTATAACGGACGCCCAATCGGGAATTTGGTAGTTCAAACCAAGATGGTTTGAAAAGGTTGGTGGAAATATCGGCCATTAGCTGGAGCGGGAAAGTCAGGTTGAAGTCACGGTGGTAGTCAAAAGGACCCCAGTCGTTGACCCTAACCATCGAAGTGAGTTTTACTTTTTTGTAAACCATGCGGAGGTCTCCACCGTAGCGTTTAATCAAGCGGGTGTCGCTGCCGTTGGCTTGGGCAGTACCCCCGAACAAGTTGGCAATAAGGCCAAATTCGGGCGTCAGTTTTGAAACCATACGGACATTTGCTTCCCATAAATCTTGGGGAGGAGCTGCGCCTGGAAATGCGAAGATGGAGCGCCCGTCGCCCAAAATACCGATGGCTGCATCCATGGTGGTTGGCAGGTGGCGGTACACAAACCCAGCACTGAGGGCGAACTTGGCATCTTCGGCCATGTCGTTGTCCCACTCGTACATCCAAGTGCCGGGCGTAGGGTCGTAGGTGAAAAGGATTTCCCCGGCTACCGTCTCCCGGTTCGACCGGACGGCAAACGGGTCATCGAGGATGTTCCTTGGCCTTCCTGGGGCAGACACATCGCCGGGGATGGGATCTTCGATGGGCTTTTGCCATAGGAAGTTGGGGGCAATTTGAAAGTTGCCGAACCCAACCGTGAAGCCAGTGAGGAAATTGTACTGGTTGCCGCTGCCACTATCTTTCAATCGCCATCCAGTAAAGGTTTTGGTATAATCTGCCCCTCCCAGTGCGAGGATGCCCATCGCTGCTCCTTGGGCATACCATTGGAAAGGCCCAGAAGCATAAGTCAACTTGGCTTTTCCACCCCAAGTGTCGTCCATTGTCGTTTCATCCTGAAAGACCTCATATTTCCCTTCCGCTGTTTTGTTGGTCACTTGGAACACTTCGCCGACCCGGTTCGAGTTCGACCAAATACCGCCCAACTCGAAGCTTACCTTCTCCAGTTTCCTTTTCAGGTGCAGTGAAGCCCTGCGGGTGGGCGGGATGGGCACCGCAAATGAACTAACGGCAGGCGCTTGCGTGTCGAGGTCTTCGTGGAAGATGCCCGTAATGTCAAACTTGCCGACTTTTTTGCTGTATTTCGCCAAGATGGCCGGGTTGGCGCCCCACCACAACTGGTCAAAAGCCAGCTTTAAATCTTTGAACCCTTTTTTGCCCGTCATCTCAAAACCGAAGGGCGCATCGCCGTTGTAGAGGTCAATATTGGGGCCATAGTTGGCTTCGGGGTAAAAACCGAAGAAGTCGCCCTCGTAGCCCCAATGGTAGTGCCCGGTGCGGTAGAAGCCTTTTAGGTCGAAATGCTTGGCGTTCCAGCTAATGTCGGCTCGATAGACCCTTAGGCGTTCCGCATCCGAAAGTTCGATGGCGCTGTTGGCGTTGTTGCCAACATTGAATGATTGTACCGTCCTGATTCGGCCCCGGTTTTCGTAGAAGATTTCATTGATGGGGTTTTCTGCCACGTTCCCGAGGACGTTGAACGACACGTTCGCCCGAAAACTCTCGGAGGGTTTTGCCTCGATACCAAAAAATATGGACTGCATGTGGTCAAAGCCCTGTTGGTCGGGATAGTTCACTCGGCCTGGAATAGGGTCTTCAGGCGTTGAAATCCTTTCCCCACCTGTGTTGAAGGTGTAAAGGTCGGCTCGAAACTCGCTAATGCGCAGCTTCTTCAACTGCTCGCCTGTCAGCGCCGCCTTGTCTCCCCGTGCCTTAATCACAGCATCGGTGAGCAGGATGTTCGAGAAATAGTTTTCCACGGAAGAAAGGGTCGTGCCTTTGGCCAATGGGTTCAGGCGGTGGGCTTCCTTCAAGGCGTAGTAGGCTGCACGGGGTAGAGTTGGTAAAGCCCCCTTTCATTGGTCGGGCCTTTGGCGCAGATGCCGAACCACTCTTCGTTCATGTTGTTTTCGCCTTCGAGGAAGTCGTTCTGGTAGCCGCCGTTGCTCCAAGAAGCATTGTTATCGTGTAGGAAGAGGTTGCTGGTCTGTCCGTATTTCCACCAACCGTCGCTGAACTGGAAAGTGAAGCCGCCGAGGCTATTGCCCGATTTTCCCAGGCCTGCCGCATTTTCGTAAATTTCCTTCCAGTTGCCCACCATATAATAGGCTTGGGATTGTTGGTCTTCTTCGTTGCCAATGGCATTGAAAGCATCCGCCCCAAACTCCGTGAACAGGATGGGCTTTTTGAATTCATCCTTGACCCGTTTGAACGCATCCCCGAAGGATAAGCCCCGGTACATATTGGTGCCGAAAATGTCCACATCCTTGCATTCCTTCACGATGATTTCCAAGAAAAGCAGGTCACCGTTGCACATGGCCACGGGTGCGATTTGTCAATGCCTTTCATGGCCACGGAGGCTTCGTTGAACAGTTTGTACATGGCGGTCGCCCGTGTGGTGGACTTTCGGTCCTCCACGGGGATGTCCTCCGTTTCGGCGCCTTCCCAAAATAGGCCGTAGTTGTTTTCGTTGCCGAGCAGGTACAGCAGGAGGCCGGGCGTGTTTTTGTATTCCTCGGTCATCGCCTTCACCTCCGCAAGCAGCAAATCCCGTGTGCGGGGGTCGGCGTATTCCGTGTTGCCGACCCATGCTCCGCCCAAGGTCAGGCCGTAGCGCCCGAAGGAGTGGTTGAGCATGGTGTAGATGCCGTATTTTTCGTAGATGTACTGAATCCAGCGGGCGGGTACCCCGGTGTACTGCCGCACCACATTGACACCCATATTTTTCAACATGGACATTTCTTCGTCGAGCGCTGCCCGGATGATATCGTCGGGCTGCTTCCACAGGCTGTAGGTGAAGTTGGTGCCGATTGGGAAATAGTCCCAGTTCATGCCGTTGATGAAGAAGTCGTTGCCGTTGACGACTAACTTCATTCCCTCTTGGTTGTTTACGACGGAAACCTTATCAGCCTGGGCCATGGCTGAAATGGATAGAAAGGATAGAAAGGATAGAACCAGTGTTTGTACTGCTGTTTTCATGATTACCATTTATTAGACTAAATCACGGTGTTTTTTTGAAATCACCGTGACAACGATTATTCCACATCCCCAATCCTGCAATTCCATAACAATTACAAGCTTGTGGGTCAAATGTAGCCCGAGACTTCAACAGGAAAAAATAAAGTACTTCATCAAAAATTTCATCAAAAATTATTTTGACTACTACAAAATTGTATTTTCACCGTTCTAATTTATTGATTATTAGCAAACTATGATTTTTATCCACTTTCACAGCAATTGCTACACAACTATCACGAAGTACATTTTGTGTCTGCTACTTGCTTTTTCATCGGTTCTGCCATGCTGGGCTTTTTCTGGTAAATACCCTGTTCAAAATTTCATGCCCTCTGACTATAAAGCTGGGATACAGAACATTGGCTTTGCCCAAAACAAGGACATGACGCTGTTTGTGGCAAACAACCTCGGTGTACTTTCCTACAATGGAAAGGCGTGGGAGCGGCATGCCTTAAAGACCGGCAAAAAGCAACGCTCGTTGGCATTTGAGGAGAAAGCTGGCCGCTTGTATTTTGGTTCGCAGGGAGATTTCGGCTACTTCACCGGTGACTGGAACATGGTGTCGCTGTCGGATAAAATACCGCAACCTTCCCCCGATTTCGATGAAGTTTGGGATGTTTTCATTTCCAACTCAAAAGTCTATTTCTGCACCTTCCAAGGAATTTACGTTTATGATGGCCAGACCATTTCCGTCCTTGGGCGCAAGGAAGGCTTCAACCGTACTTTTCAGGCGAATGGAAAGCTATTTGCCCAAAGCAGACAAGGGCAACTGCTTGAAATAAGGGAACAGGAGCTCCTTGCCCCACCCTACCTGCGCAACTCAAGCAATGAGACCATCGCCGGGGTCATCTCACAAGACGGTGGATACCTCCTGGTCTATAATTCTGGGAAAACCGAATTTGCCACTGCATTTGGGGTCGAGGGAAAATACGAAGGACTGAGCAATGCCTTACAGGGCAAGTACGTCAACCATGTCTTGCAACTTTCCGACAGCCGCTTGGCCATTTCTACCCAAACGGCTGGCTTGTTCCTGTTCAATTTACAAACACAATCCATCGAGAACATTTCGACGCTAGATGGTCTATTGTCCAACGCCTGCCTGCGGGCGTTCCAGGACTACACCGGGAACTTGTGGGTGGGCATGCAAAACGGGATAGCACTCATTGAAATCAACTCACCAATGCGCTTCATTAACCAGGAAATCAATATCCAGGGAAGTGGTTATGAGGCATACAAAAACGAGGAAGGCACCTACTACACCACCTCCAATGGCATCTATTTTTTGGCGAATAACGCTGCCCAAAGCCAGTTCATTCGGGGGACGGAAGGCCCCGCCTACGGTATGCAAAATATCGCCGGAAAACTCTATGCCGGGCATCACACCGGGCTTTTCCTGCTGGCAAACGGGACAGCGAAACGGATTGCCACCACGCATGGATTGTGGCAGGTGAAGCAGTTGCAGTCAAACCCGAAATTTGCCATCGGCGGCACTTATTCGGGCTTGTTCCTTTTCAGAATGAATGAAAAAATGGAATTGCAGGGTGCCGGGAAAATCGGTGGCTTTGAGGAATCAAGCCGCTTTTTTGAAGAAGACCAACATGGGAAAATCTGGGTCGGGCAATTCTACAAAGGCTTGTACCAACTGTCCCTTTCGCCCGATTTAATGGCGACGGTTGCCACCAAAATAACTGCCAGGCAGGGCCTCCCGGTGGATGAGCAGATTGTTTTGAGCCGGATTGACAACGAGCTTTACCTGGGCACTCCGCAAGGGGTTTTCAAAATTGACCAGGCAAAAAACCGCATCCTAAGGGCTGAAGCCTTTTCCGAGGTTGTCGGGGAGCAACAGGTCTATTTGCTGGTGCAGGACAACCAAAAAAATGTACATGTTTACACGGATGACATCGCTGGTTTCTTTAGGCAAATCAGTACCGGCAACTACACCTTCGTACCGTCCTCCCTCTTCCAGTTGCGGTATTCCTTCAATAACGACCTGCTGAACATTTCTGTGAATACGGGAAACGGCGTGATGTTCAATGCCAACGAGGGCTTTATCCAGTACAGTCCCGAACTGGAAAACCGTTTGGCAGCAGAAAAACCGTTGATTGTAAGCAAGGTGTTGAATGTAGCGGAAGACAGCATTTTATATGAAAGAAAACCATTTGAAGCAAAGTTGGAAAGCCCCGTGCAGTTGACCGTTTCGTACCGGGCAAAAGTATTGCAGTTCGAAGTGGAGGCATTTCAGTTCAATGAAGTGAACAATCAGCAGTTTCGCTATTTCCTGAAAGGATTTGACGAAGACTATGGGGAATGGACCTACGCCACGGCCAAGGAATATACCAACCTAAAAGAGGGCGAGTACGAGTTCAGTGTGCAGACAAAAAACTACTTGGGCAAAACCATCACCAGTCAGCCGCTCCGCTTGAAGGTAAAACCACCGTTTCACAGGAGCCTTTTTGCACGGATTTTATACGTGGCACTTGGTGTCTTGTCGCTGCTGATGGTGTCCAAACTTCAAAAGCACCGTTACAGCCTGAAAGCACTGGCCGTTGAAGATGCGAAACAGAAGGAACTCCTGAAAAAACAGCAGGAATTGATGGAAATAGAGCGGCAAAAAGAACAGGCGGTACGACAAATCGAAGAAGATAAGATGAAAAGCGAGCTGCGGCACCTCAACAACCTACTGGCCGCATCTACCATGAACCTCGTGGTGAAAAACGAGTTCATGGAAACCATCAAAGAGGAACTAAAAGAAGTAAAGCGAAATGGGAAAAGCATGGAAACGAAGCAAGCATTGGAGAAAATTGAAAAGGAAATAGACACCACACTAAGGCTGCAGGAAGACTGGAAACAGTTTGAACATCATTTTGACCAGGTCCACGGAGACTTCCTCAACCGCTTACGAGAGCAGTTCCAGGACCTGACGCCCAACGAACAAAAACTCTGCGCCCTGCTGCGGCTAAACCTAAGCACCAAGGAAATATCCAATTTAATGAGCATCTCCCTGCGTGGGGTGGAAATCGCCCGATACCGCCTCCGCAAAAAACTTGGGCTGGACTTGGGGCAAAATTTGTCGAAATTCGTTTTGGAGTATTGAGCGGCTATTGGTCATCAAAAACCGCCAATCATTGCAAACGGACTGGTATCCAGTCGCTTGCAATGGTTTGCGGGTCGCATAGCTGGGCGGAAATCCACCTCATCCCTCATCCCTCATCCCTTCTTTCACACCCTCTTTCAGCACCTCCCAAAGCCAGCCTTGCAAGCGAGTGTCCTCGCAGAAGGCAATGCCGATGCACTTCACGCAGTCGGCAGCTTCGAGGCGGCTGCCGGGCTTGAAACCTTTGTCCTTGCGGCGCTCGACGAGGTGGGCAGGCGGCATTTGCTCCGCACCAATCAGGAAAACAGACACCCAAAGGTTGCGCTTCAAGGCCCGCATCAGGTAGCGGCGGCTGCTGGGGGTATCGCTTTGCTCCTTGAATCGGAGGAATGCCTTGCAAAAAATCCATTTTGCTGAGGTGCACTGTGGGAACTGCCGAACCAAAGCACGGGCTTCGTCCAATTTGTTGTCGCAGAGCAGGCAGACCAAGAGGTAGGGCCGCAGTTCGAGGTCGTCGGCGGGGTTCAGCGCCAATATTTCACTGAAATGTATGGCCGCAGTTTCGTAGTACCCATTGCGGAAGAGCTTCTCGGAAAGGCTCACCTTGGCCTTGAACCAGGTATGCGTCTCCACTTGTTTCCAGGGGTTCGCCTTGAAATCGGCCATGAGTTCGTCCAACATTTCAGGGCCGAGGAGCTTGGCGGTGGCCTCCATGCTGCGCTGGTACCACATCATGGCCGCTTCGGGGGTTTGGGCGAGGCCCGCATGTTCGAGGCAGGCTTCGGGGCACTGCGGATCAAGCTCCAAGGCCGTTCGCAAATGTTCCAGGGCAGCTTCTGGAGAATTCGAGCGTCGGGCCTCCAAGACGTGCTCCCTGGCCAACAATTGAGGCATCAGGTTGGGGTCAATGGCTTTCAAGGCATCGAAATGCTTGAAATTCGCCTCCTCCTTGAAGAAGCGAAAAATATGGTGGATGGAGCCACATTCCATTTGAAGATGGAAAAGCAGGTGCCGGAATTGTTCCAAGCTGCGCCGGGTGTCGGCTGCGGGGGCGAATTGCATGGGTATCAGTGTGTTTCAATACAGGGTGCGTCCGTCAAACTTCTTGTCTTGCCCCTGGTATCGCACAATTGATGCCAAATATTACGATTTATTATATTTGTGATAAAAAACGGCACTGTGAACCCAGTCCTCAGTGCCGTTGAGCAGCATTTTCAAAAAAGCTGCTACTTGGATTACAATTCTTCGACGAGTTCTGACTGGGCATATCCCCAAGCATCTTTCAGCAACAAAGCAGCCCGGTCAATCTGGAATTTTTCGTGGGTGGCCATCAGCGTAAAACGCAGGATAGACTCTTTTCTGCCTACGGCTGGGAACTCTGCACGGTTCACCAAAAGCCCGTTTTCCAACAAATACCTAGTTACCAAACGGGCAAGTTTTTCATCCCCCATTAAAACGGGGACTATAGCAGATTTCACATTGCCCAGCACCCTGAACCCAGCATCAGTAAACTGCTGGTGGGCATGCTCGACATTGGCCATCAACCTTGCCCGCAGGTATTGGCCCTCTGGGCTAAACGCAATCTCCAAGGAACGCTTGGCGATGGCACAGGGAATGGGGTCAATGCCCGTGGAGAAAATATAGGTCGGCGAGTAGAGCATCAACTGGTGGTGGATGGCCTTGCTGCCAGCCACGAAGCCGCCGTTGGTGCCAAGGCTTTTGGAGAAACAGCCACTGATGATGAGGCGATCAGCGTTTTCAAGGTCAATGGTCTCCATAGCACCCAGCCCATTGCCGACGGCACCGAAATCGTGTGCCACGTCGAGGATGACAAAAGCCTCGAACTCCTCCGCCAACTGCAGGATGCGGGGCAGGTCGGGGGCCGAGCTTTTCATGCTGTACAGCGAGTCTATGACGATGAAGATGCCATTGTGGGCATCCCATTGGCGGCATTTTTTGAGCTTGGTTTCGAGGTCGTCGCAGTCGTTGTGGCGGAACTGCTGGTACTCCCGGCCCTTCACGGTCTCCACGGCGGTGCGGAGGCAATTGTGGGCGTGGGCGTCCACAAAGAAATGGTCGGCGCCGTCCCGATTGGCCAGCCCTACGATGGCACCGTAGTTGGCGCCCCATCCGGTGGTGTAGAGCAATGCGCAGTCCTTGCCAAGGATGTCGGACAAGAGGGTTTCAAGCGATTTCCCAAGGGACGTGTTCCCGGTCAAAGTGGGGCTTGCAGAGGCATGTAGGCCGTAATCCTTGACGCATTCGGTCACTGCCCGATGGACTTCCGGGTGCTGTGCCAGCCCAAGGTAGTCGGTGCAGGCAAAATTGTCGAGCACGAGGTCGGGGTGCATGCCGTCCAACTGGGCATAAGGCCCGATAGGGCCGGTCAGGGCTTGGGAATAACTCCAAGCGCCATTGGCCTTGATCTGGGCCACATAGTCGTTGATGGGGTCGAAACGCTCGTAGGTCTTCCCTTTGTTGGTTTTGATGAAGCTGAGGAGCGAGCCTTTCAAGGGGTCAATTTTTTGTTCGAGGATACTCATTAAATGAATGGTGTTTAGAAAAATGCCAAACTAATGCCAGCCGACCTAGCAAAAGCTTCGTTGCCTGCCGTTTGGTTTCATTGGGCGTTTATTGCCAGTTATAGACTTTTGATTGCCAGCTCTACCTACAAGGTTTAGCGTTTTGAACACAAGTAGGATTTTGGAATGAATGTTTTACAAATATCCATTTTGGGGTAAATCAATGTGCAAAAAATATATACGTGGTCGGGTTGGGTTAAAATTCGGTTGAGTTGGGTTGAAATTTGGTGAATGATAGGTTTTCCTAAAAAAGCAGGTCAAGCACCAATTACGGTATCTTTAAAGTTATTCGCTCAGACAATTTAATTCGTATAGGTCGAAAGCTATATTAGTTCCAACAAAAAAAAAGGCGGCCACCAAATACATGGCGGCCGCAAAGGTGATCACTTTATGGTTGATAAGCTGGAATGGGGTTAGTTGGTGGGACTAGAACTCGAGTTTGATGGGCAATCAGGCACCCAACTCCATTACATTGTAAGAAATTGATGTTACAGCCACTTTTTACATTTGAAAAGCTTAAACCACCAGCCGTGCCATTGAAGCGTGGTGTTACCGTGGCAATTGCAATGCCATTGTGTTTGATTTCCAATCTCGTAGCGTTGGAGTCTGGCTCTTTTTCAATAGACAAGTCGTTTTTGTCTTGATTGCAAGGCTCCCTGAAAATCTTGATTGTCGAACAATTTCTATCGAAGCCAATCTTGAATGTTCTGATTGAGCCACTATATTCGACTTCGAGCTGGAACACAACTCTTTGGTTGGAGTTACTGGTCTGAATGTTATAAGGTGCAAGGTTGGATAGAACAGCAGATTTCTGATCACTTTCCTTGGCAGTACAAACGCAGTCATCAAGCCCAGTGCCTGGGTTCATGACCACTTCGTCAGCAATGATGATACCATCTTGAAGCCAAGTTGCTTTAAACGAATTCACGCTCACGATTTCCTATGCGCACTTTGCACGTATATCGGCACTATAGGTATGAAAAGGAGTCAAGCCCGTTAGGTTTAGAAAGGATTCTGTGGGGTTGAAAGTGCCGAATATAGTTGAATCGGTCAGATCAGTAACTATAACCCTGTAGCCAACTGCTCCCGGCACATCTGACCAATCTATCGTAGCAGTGGTTGGGCTGGTAGGTGCGGCTTTGTCTAGTTCTGGAGCAGGTAAATTGCAAAGCTGCAATGGTGGCGTATTGCAAGAATTACAAGAATGCCAGGTTAGTGCGATGAGGATGGAGAAAATGGCTGCAAAAAGCAGCAATGCTTGCCTTTTCATAGTTGATAGAATTTTGATGTTTAACAAAATAGTTAAAAGAATTTGGTGTAAATGCTTTGTCAGCAAATTGATTTTCTAATTTTGCAATCAGGAGCAAAGAAACAAACGCTTGGCGTAACCTTCAATTAGTTTTTTCTAACGTTTTTCCGGTTAAGCTCTAAAACACTCATGGGAACATTCTATGTACAAGACAAAATTAGTTCGTATACTGAGCAAACTCACTGCTGAGATGCAGAACCTCCTTCGATTTTCGCAATCCAGTTGGTACAACAATGGTGAGCGTCCGCTAAAATTGGAGTGGCTACTCAAACACCTCGCAAGCTGCTACCCAGACTTCAGTAGCACTTCAATGCTGAAAGAAAATGTCTTCAACTTAGTTTTTGGCAAGGAGGCCTATAATGAAAGCAAGCTCGACAAGCTGCTATCAGAAGCTACTAGTTTGGTTAGGAAGTTCATCGTCCATTCCTGCTCTGAATTAGCAAGTGAGGAATCTAATTGGATTCTACAGGCTAAATTCTTCAGGGAGCGGTCTATGTCATTGGAATTTGAGTACGCTGCACAGCAGGCAATCAAGCTATTAGATGCGCATCATCCCAAGGATGGGGAATATTACTTGGATAGGTTTTTCATAGAGGCTGAAAGGGTTAAACATAGGGTTAGAAGTAACGACAAAAAATCTGATATCAACCTTCCAAATGCCATCCAAAACTTGGACATTTTTTATATCACTACGAAACTGGAGTATTGCTCCTATATGTTGGTGCAAAGTAGAATAACAAAGATTAATGTGGATGAGTCGTTTTCTCTAATCAATGAAGTTCTTGAACTATCTAAAGATAAATACTTACATATTCCAATAGTTGCCGTATTATTATGCCTTTATGCTGATTATTGGAGAAACGTAAAAGAAGATGCTTATTCGCACTTCAAAAAAATCTTAAAAGAGAACCAAGCATACTTGTCAATGGATACTCTGCGAGTTTTTCATTCCTATATACGTAGTCATATAAGCAGAAAATACAATAGAGGAGACACCTCATGTTTACAAGAGCTCCACTTACTCTATAAGGAGCACACTGAAATTGGATCTATTTACCAAGACGAAGGTTATGTGACAGCAGATGTTGTATTAGGAGCAATATCTGTTGCATTAAAGATGGGTGATTACGAATGGGCTATTAAATTTCTCGAAAAGCACAGATACTTGATTGCTGGCGCTGACAATCCCGATGCCATCTATCAATTTAATTTGGCTAATTGCCTATTTTATCAAGGCAAATACCTCGAAACGGAGGATATTTTGGCAAATTATAGTTTCAAGGAAGTGTATTATAAATTGGCTGCCCGAAGATTGGAAATAAAGCTACTATATGAAACCTCATCCCCACTGATTGATTCCCGGATAGATGCTTTTAAGGTATTTGTACATGAACAAAAAAAACTATTACCACAAGAAAAGATAATACCAAACAACCACTTTGTTGATATGGTCAAGCATATCCTTGCAGTAAAGATGCTCTACAATTCCGAGCGAATACAGAGGCTGTTGGAAAAGCTTGGTGCCCTACCTGGCGTCGCAGAGCGGGAATGGTTACTTGAAAAGCTAGACGTCATGAAAAAATCAAAATCCACAGTAGGTGCAAAGGCAGTGGATGGCTAGTCGCACCCAAAATTGTCTTCATGTCAAATAATTCCTAACCAATGTCGCCTATTGAATCTTTTCAATCTTCCATAACAGAATGGAATTGTGAAAGATTGGCTAAGAGCTTTTGAGTTTATGAAACTTATTCTCGTTGTTGAACAAGGTTGACCTGATGAATTGGCTGATCTGAAAAATTCATCGTTTGAAAAAGAGATAGACTGGAAAAATCCCTCAAAAATCTAATTTTTTTTATTATTGCTTTCTCAGATTTGATTCAGCGTAAAGTAGCATAGAAAAGACAGCACAACGTTAACTTGATAAATTAACAATAGTACTTTTTAGTACCACTCATCCTGATTTAGAGCCACATAAATAGATAATTCGGGATAATTTTTAGCGGAAGCTCAGTTAAAATTCCTAATTGCTTTCCCTTCCCACCCTCCCCATCTTTGCATCATCAAAACCACAAGCCACGCCGCTACCGAGAAATCCAGAATGGCAAAGCTTGAAACCCCAACCTGACAACGGGCAGGTGAAACCCCAAAAGGAGTCAAACCCCTGAAAGCCAAGCCCCAGGGAAACCAACCAAACCCTAAACACCGTGCGGCGGCAAACCAAGCCGCCGCACCCACTACTTTCAAGACCTGAATAGCATTTGGCCAAACCCCAATGCTGAAAACCTGACCGCCGGGAGCCGACCGCACCCGGCCTTGTAAGGCTTTATGCGCTGCCTCAGCGGTTTGCTGGCGGATGGCCTGTCCCGTGGTACCCGGGAACGACCGACTGCCTGCACCTACGGGGCAATTTTAACCATATTTTTTAAAACCTAAATCTTTTCCACCATGAAGAACCTTTTGAGTGTTTTCGCTTTTTTGCTTACAATGCTTTTTGCATCTGCCAACCCACAAAGCCCTGAAACAAGCTGCCCTGCGCCTTCCAATGTGCAGGTGACAGGCGCTGGCACTGGTTATATTTCCTTTGATTGGGACAATTGCAATTGTTTTTCCACCGGCTTCACCGTGAGCTTCCTTCGCCACGCTGATGGCTACACCAGCCCGGAGACAACAGTTACGAACTCCAATCATACCTTTAATGGCTTGCAGGCTGGAACTTACACGTTCTATTTTAGAACGAAGTGCGGGAGTGGTGCGAGTGAGATAATTGGGCATGAAGATGTTATGATTGGATGACTTAACTCTAAGGGGGAGCAAGATTTTGCTCCCCCTTAACTACTTTCCATTTTTAATCTCAGCCAATTCCTTTCTGCAATTTCTGTTTTGTTCTCTAAATCCCTCATTAGATTTTTCCTTTTTTCATTTGTCAACTCATTATGATGAATTAAGCCTGATAGAGTTTTAACAAAACGAATAAAAAGCAAGTAGCTTGTTGATTTTCTTTTTCCAATTTCTGGGTTTCGACTAATATATTTCTCAAAGGATTGAGAGTAGTTTTTGATGAACGAAAAATAACTCATGTCCAATAAGAACAATTCGAAGTATGCTTGCAATGAAAGCGATTTCGCAAGTAATTGATACAATATATCATCAAAACTGAGAGTCGAAAGTAAATCTACTACTTGCGAAAAATCTCTTTTATTGAATGCTAAAAATCCTTTTCCTAATTTTTCAACTTCTTCCCTAGTCTCCTTGTCAATGTTGCTCAGGTTTTCAAGAATGAACTTTTCAGCCCATTCAAATTCTGCAACTCTTGCAGCAGCATTAACAATGTTGATAAACGTTGTGTTAGTAATTACGCCATTAATTGCTAATAATTGATTCTCGTGTGCAATTTTATATAATTCAAATACCTCTCTAAGGTATTTTAAAGCATTAATCCTTACTCTTCGAATTGCAAATTCCAATAAATATTTCAATACATACTTCTGTTCAATCATATTTATAGTTGAAATATTTTCAGCAAATTTATCTTTGACTGTTAAATAAATGGATTCATCTTCAGTTCTATAAAGTTCGCATATTTTAGAATAAATTTGGGATAATATGTTGCCAACATCTATTATCTTTGTTTGTCTTGAAGGAATCTTTGACGACTTTGATGTCTTTAGTGATGCTATTTCACACATTGTTTTAGACTCTACTAAGGCAAAATAAGAATCAAGATTATCCAGCACATCTTCAATTAAGTAATCTGAGTTATTGTTACCGATAACATTCGATTGAATATACAATTTTCTTTGCAAATTCATTTTAGATTGAAAATAATTTTCATCTCTATATGGAAGATTATCTAAATCGGATATCAATTGGGCAGTTTTTTTCTTACTCTCCTCAATATCAATATTCCTTCTCTCAAATGCATCAATTAGCAGCCTCTCCCTCACAAACTTGTCCTGCTTCCATTCCAAACAAACAAGGTATTCCTCCAACAACTGGGTCATCTTCGACATCAAGTTCCTCATCTTAGGGTCATCGTACACAGTGCCCGGGAAAAGAAGGTTGAAGGCCCTTTCCTTTTCCAATTTTTCAGAAGAAAATTCGGGGTAATACTTTTTCAGGATTTCGTACATCGTTATAAGATTCGTATCCGTGTTGAAATAATTGGACTTGACGAACCATCCAAGGTACTTGAATTCTTCCTTTGTCAAGGATTTGAGAATTTTTATGACTTTAGAACCTTCCATCTACAATTTATTGAATGACAAGTATCGCAATAATTTTTTTCCTAAAAAACTGTCATTCAATATTTTGCAACAAAAACACTTTCTATTTTATAAAATACTAAGTTACAAAATTTCCAGATTGTCCATCCTTGAAGATTACTGCCTACGTAGTTTTGTCTTGTTAGAAAATTAAGGTTGAGCACTAAAACTGTTTGACCTTAAACACACTAAGCAATTCCTGAGTGAAATGATCCTATAAATCGCCGAGCACCAATGACAAAAATCCTCCTTATCGCCACAGACCCCATCTTCCGCAAAGAGCTTCGCAGCCTAATCGGCAAATGCGACCCCGAATGTCAGGTCGTGGAGGAAGCTGGCAGCATCGCCGAAGCAAGGCGCCTGCTGGCTGACCTCTCCCCTGATTGCCTTTTCGTTGACGTGAACTTGCCCGATGGAACTTGCTTCGAACTGCTGGAGGCTATTTCCAAGGAACCTCACCAATTGGTCATCATGGCCAATGGCCCAGAGGCTGCCTTCCAAGCCTTCGAGTACAATGCAGTTGATTTTTTGCGCAAGCCCATCAAACACGCCGAACTTGTCCGTGCGCTGGACAAACTGCGCCGCTATTCGCCCAACGAACACCTGAACCGCCAGCTCCAGTTGCTATTGCGCAGTTCGCAGCCGAAGCACGTTGACCGGCTCATCCTGCACTTGTCGGAGGGCATCCACATACTGCCACTGAACGAGACCATCCGGCTGGAGTCCGATGGTTGCTATACCAGTTTTTTCACGGCCAATGGCGAGCGTATCGTGGTCACGAGGGCCATCGGCGAGTTCGAGCACCTGACGGAGAGCGGTCCGTTCTTCCGGGTTCACCAGTCGCATATCGTGAACCTGAACTATGTCCGCAAGGTGCTGAAAGAGGATGGCGGGTTTGTAGTGCTGGACTCTGGCGTGAAAGTGCCAATCGCAAGAAGAAGAAAGGATGAGTTTTTCCAGTGCGTTTCAAAGCATAGTATGTCGTGATTGGTGATTCGTGATGCGTGACTCGTGATGCGTGATTCGTGATTCGTGACTCGTGACTCGAGACTTTAAAGGAGGGAATAAAAAAAGCCGTGGCAATTTGCATTGTCACGGCTTTTGATTGTGGAGGCGCCGGGAGTTGAACCCGGGTCCAGTGAAAGCACCCATGAGCTTTCTACATGCTTATTTCCTGATTGGATTTTCGAGTGGGTCTTTGGCTCAGAAACGAAGCACTAACTCACCTTATCCCCTGTCCCACCAGCAAGCTGATGGGTTTCGCCCGTTGGCCGAGGCACTCCGCAGGACTATCCCGAGTTGGTTTGATACGCGGCACGCTGTGTATCGGAAGTCAAGCGTACAGCATAATGGCCTTCTAATTCCTAGAATTAGGCAGCCATGGCATACTGATAGTTGCCATTCAATTGTTGAATGTCATTTTTTACGGAGTGACCATCCTTGCTCCGGCATGCTTACCCATAAATTATCTTCCCTGTCGATTCCAATACGCCCCCTTTTTGTCCCAAAGGGTTTCCCAGATGGAATGAATTCCGACATCGCACAGCGTTCTGTGCTTTGAGGAAATGCAAATGTAATAACTTATCAGGTAGGTGAAAAGTTTCGAGACTCGTTGGGTAGGGGCAAAACAATTGCCATTCAGGGAAAACTCCCCAAAGAAGAAGACAGGCTAGAGCAAAATGGGGGGTTCGTTAGGTGGCGGGGGCGGTTGAAATTAGTTGACTTTCTCGCTGTGGTGAACTCGGTGGGAGGTATGGCTATTGAACACAGTAATCAGAAGCGCAGCGACTACAACGATGGTACAAATAATGGTCATTTTCTCACAATTTAGTAAGTTGTTGGTAAAAGTAACGCAGTTGGAGGGCAATGACTGGAGGGAAAAAGCGTTGCAAATTTACGTGTTTGTACTGTCAGTATCAATACGTTACGGGCAAATCGGCATTTTTTTTCCCATATTTTTCTTATTAATGTTTAACGGCTTTGAAATGAGGGTCTAACAGCAATTTTTCCACAAGCCTACTTTTGCAAAAAAAATATAATTTGTAGGTACGGATTTTGCCTACATGGCCACTTGCGGGCAATCCACTAACTTTGCTCCTCTTTTGAACGATATGAACCGAATAAAACTGAAAATTGGCATCATCCGGGAAGGAAAAGTGCCACCTGACAACCGAGTGCCCCTAACACCAACTCAATGCAAACATGCTATTGAAGCATTCCCTGTAGAGATATTGGTAGAATCCTGTCCTACACGCTGCTATAAGGACGAAGAATACACCAAGGAAGGCATCACTGTCACAGATGATATTAGTGGATGTGAAGTCTTGATGGGTGTGAAAGAAGTGCCCATTGGTCAATTGATACCAGAGAAGACCTATTTCTTTTTTTCCCACACCATTAAACAGCAACCGTACAACCGAAAGCTGCTTTGGGCTGTGTTGGAAAAGCGCATTCGCCTCATTGATTATGAGGTTTTGAAAGATGAAAACGGCAACAGGCTGATTGCTTTTGGGCGGTTTGCCGGCATGGTGGGCGCCCACAACGCACTCTGGACTTTTGGCCAGCGCACAGGACAGTTCAAGATGCCCCGAATGAAAGATTTCCACGACTACAAGGAGGCGCTGGCGTTCTACAACAGCCACCCCTTGCCAAGCATAAAAGTGGTGCTTACGGGAACAGGAAGGGTGGCAACGGGCGCTGCTATTGTTGTGAGGGACATGGGCATCCTGGAAGTCAGCCCAGCGGATTTTTTGGAAAAATCATTCCCCCCTCCCTGTTTTCACGCAATTGAACTGTGAGCACTATGTGGCGAGGAAGGATGGCAAGCCCTATCAAAAAGAGAATTTTTACCACCACCCCGGCAGCTACAAGAGCATTTTCAGTCCTTACTACAAGGTGGCCGACATCATGGTGAACGGGATTTTCTACGCCGCACATGCACCCTTGTTTTTCACCATGCAAGAAATGGCCCAGCCTGATTTCAACATTCAGGTCATTGCCGACGTGAGCTGCGACATAGCACCAGACGGTTCCGTCCCTTCCACGTTGAAGGCTTCCACCATTGCGGACCCCGTTTTCGGGTTTGACCCAAGCACAGGGCGTGAAACAGCCCCTTACCAATCCGGCTGCATTGACATGATGACCATTGACAACCTCCCCAACGAAATGCCACGGGATGCCTCAGAATCGTTTGGCGGCCAGTTTCTGAAAGAAATATTGCCCGAACTGATTCGGGGTCGGAGCAGGGTGATTTCACATGCCACCATTGCCCAAGACGGGCATTTGACAAGCTATTTTGGCCATTTGGAAGATTATGTGAATGCCTATGCTGAAAAAGCTGGTATCGTCGTTTAAGCATCAGTTTAGGGCGACCTGCCGCAACGCAGTCGCCGAGGGGCAACGCACCGAGACATATGTAGCAACCCGCCGCCGAGGGGCAGCGCCCCGAAATATTTTTAGCGCCCCACCGTATCCCCAACGCAGAGGGGCAGCGCCCCGAAATATTTTTAGCGCCCTGCCCCGCAACGCAGTCGCCGAGGGGCAGCGCCCCGAAATATTCCAACCCTAGGGATACGGCGCTCCGCAATGGCACATTGAAAAGCACTTCCATAACGAGGAAAACCCCAACGAAAAAGCCCTTGGCAAATCATGCATGCCAAGTAGAAGGGGGGCTCCCCGCTTTTTTCATAACCATCCAACGAAAAAGCCCTTGGCAATTCATGTATGCCAAGGGCTTTTCAATTTCGAGCAAATCCGTCGCTTACAGCAACTTCTTTAAGGTCTCCTCCACCTGCTCGCCCCTCAAGCCTGTTGCGGCGATGCGGCCTTCCTTATCAATCATGAAGGTGCGTGGAATGCTGCTGACGCCGTACTGACGGGCAGGTGCACATTCCCATTTCTTAAGGTCGCTCACGTGGGTATTCCAAATAAGGCCATCCGCTGTGATGGCATCTTTCCATTTCTTCATTTCATTGTTGCGGGCCTCGTTCAACTTTGCCTGGTCGCCGGCCATCATTTGCTCCATCCGGGAGTCAAGGCCATCCAAAGACACGCTGAAGACCGTGAAGCCCTTGTCCTTATAGGAATTGTAAACCTTCACCACATTGGGGTTTTCCATGCGGCAAGGCCGGCACCAGCTTGCCCAGAAATCCAGGAGCACTACTTGTCCTTTCAGGTCGGAAAGTGCGTATTCCTTGCCATCGGGGCTTGGGAGCTTTATGTCAGGTGCAGGTTGCCTTTCGGCTTCTTCGTAAAAAGTAAAGCCATTGCCACCACCTGGCTGGCGAACCTGTGAGAGTGACGTGATATAGTTGTCATAGTCCTTGGCATAATCAGTACCAGGATAGGTGGTTTCGAGGCGGGTCTTTGCTTTCTTATGGGCCTCGATATACGCTGGGTTGCCACCAAAAGCCTGAATGGCCACCAGCACACCTGCCATTGGGTTTGGCGTACTTTCCACAAATGCTTGGACATCGGCTGGTTGCGCTTGTTGTGCTACCAATTTCTGCATCATGTCACGGTAGCTTAGGCAATTGTCACAGCCTTTGATGTCGTACTGGAAGCGGTTGAAATTGGCCAAATCACCAGAGATTTCAATCTTGCTTTCCTTGCCATCCAATACGAGAAAAGCCTGTTGTTCACCTACCCGAAGCCGGTATATGCCGGGAGTTTGCTCACCAGGGATGTTCAGATTGTACTTGCCGGAGGCATCTGCATCAGCATTGAGAACCACAAGATTAGGACTTGCCGGGTTAAGGCCCACTTTGTCAAAATAGACCTGCATGCTGCCTGCACCATTGATGGTACCTGAAATATTCAAGCCGTCGCTGCTACTAGTGCCGGAGCCACCCTCGCAGCCCAAGGCAAATACAGCTATTGCCAAAATCAAAAACACAACGTTTTTCATGCTCAGAAGATTTATGATTGTTTGATTGCTAAAATTGTTTAATTGTAAAAATTGTTTGATTGCAGGGATTGCTGGGGTAGAAATTATGTTGGCGTTTTTGGCAACAATCAAACAACAATAGCAATCCCAACAATTACCAACTCAAGCATCGAACATCTCGGAAAGGGTGTTGTCGAATACAGATTTCCACTCCCCAACACTTCCAAAATTTTCGTCATCTATCACAACGTCCTTCCCAAAAACTTCGCCAAGTTTGGTGAAGGAAACGTTGTGGTTTATCAGAAAGTTTTGCAAGTCGTCCTCCTTGCTGGATGCCACCGTTATTACGACCCGGCTTTGGCTTTCACCGAACAAGAAACAATCTTTCCGAAAAGGCTCCATTGTTTCTATATTGAACCCAAACCCGCTTGCAATGGCACTCTCCATCAGGTTGGTGAACAGGCCGCCGTCCGAAACGTCATGTGCCGAGCGCAGCAGACCCTTACGGATAAGTTGCCGAATAAGTTGCTGCAACTCAAATTCCTCGTGCAGGTCGAAATGAGGCGCTGGCGAAAATTTGATGCCGAGCACATTGCGCAGGTATTCCGAGCTGTTCAGGTCATTGTGGACATTGCCCAGCATATAAATGGCATCGCCCTCTTGCTTGAAGTGCAAGGTGGTCTGGTGCGCTTGGTCTTCCATGATGCCCAACATACCTATGGTAGGCGTGGGAAAAACTGGCTCCGTTTTGTTTCCTACTTGACTTTGGTTGTAAAAGCTGACGTTGCCCCCTGTCACGGGCGTGTTGAATTTGCGACAAGCCTCCCCCATACCTTTAATGGCATGCACAAACTGATAATACACTTCTGGATTGTAGGGATTTCCAAAATTGAGGCAGTTGGTAATGGCCACTGGCAAACCGCCTGTACAGGTGATGTTCCTTGCTGCTTCCGCAACGGCTATCATAGCACCGACGTAGGGGTCCGCATGTACATAAGCGGAATTGCAGTCCACCGTTACCACCAATGACTTTTTCGAGCCTTTTATGCGTACCACGGAAGCGTCAGAGGGTGCATTGGTGCTCATGTTATTGGTGCGCACCATGCTATCATACTGCTCATAGACCCAGCGTTTCGACACGAGGTTCGGCAACGCAAAGAGCTTTTTGGCGGCAGCCATTATATCCTTCGCTGGTTCGATCTTGTTCAACTTGAACCTTGAAACTTCGCTGAAATAAGCAGGCTTCGTGAACTCCCTGTCATAAACCGGGGCACCTCCACCCAAAACCAACGATTCAGCAGGCACTTCGGCTACTTTTTCACCGCCATGATAGTATTCCAGCAAGCCTGTTTCGGTCACTTCACCGATTTGTACGCATTCCAAATCCCATTTCTCGAATACATCGTACAATGGCTGCTCCTGGCCTTTTTTGCCGACAATCAGCATCCGCTCCTGGCTCTCCGAAAGCAGGATTTCCCAAGCATGCATATTGGCTTGGCGGGTCGGCACCTTGCTCAGGTCAATCCGCATCCCCGTCTCAGACTTGGCGCTCATTTCCGAAGTGGAGCAGGTGATACCCGCAGCGCCCATGTCCTGCATACCCACGACCGCCCCGGTCTTGATGGCTTCAAGGCTGGCTTCGAGCAACAGTTTTTCTTGGAAAGGGTCCCCCACCTGCACGGCCGGCAGGTCTTCATGGCTTTCTTCGTGAAGGTCGGCAGAGGCGAAGGTGGCCCCGTGGATACCATCCTTTCCAGTGGCCGAACCGACGATGAACACCGGGTTGCCTGGGCCATCCGCCACGGCAGAGACGGTCTCCCCTACCCGCACGATACCTACCGACATGGCATTCACCAAGATGTTTTGGTTGTAACAATCATCGAAAAAAACCTCGCCCGCCACGGTCGGCACGCCAAAGCTGTTGCCATAGTCCCCGATGCCTTTTACCACGCCTTTCACCAGTCTTTTCGTATGCTTGGAGTCTGGATTGCCAAAGCGTAGGGAGTTCAGTGCGGCAATGGGCCTTGCGCCCATGGTGAAAATGTCACGGTGGATGCCGCCCACGCCTGTCGCCGCCCCTTGATATGGCTCAATGGCGCTGGGGTGGTTGTGCGATTCGATTTTGAAGGCACAGGCAATGCCGTCGCCGATGTCCACCAGGCCAGCATTTTCCTCGCCAGCACCTACCAACAGTCGCTTGCCTTCCCTTGGCAGGGTTTTCAGCCATTTGATGGAGTTCTTGTAGGAACAATGCTCCGACCACATGACGGAATAAATGCTCAGCTCCACGAAATTGGGTGTTCGGCCCAATATCCCTTTGATTTTCTCAAATTCTGCTTCCGTCAGTCCAAGTTTGGAGGCGGTTGTCGCAGTGATTTCCGGTTCGGTGATTTGCATGAAAAATAGGTAATTATACTACGAGTCGCCAAGTCCTGCGCATGGTTGATAAGGGTTGATGAAGTTGATAAGGGTTGATAATCAACCTTTTATAAACCCTTATCAACTTCATCAACCAGGCACAAGATTTGGCGGCGTGAGCTATAGCTCCTGCCCCCTAAAGGGGGACCAAATCCATTCATTCATCGAAATTTCATTCTTTTTGAAGTCCCGACAAACGTCCCCACGTAGGTTCTCCTTCAGGGGGCAGGAGCGAAGCCGCAAAGATAGCAATGCTGCCAAGAGAACAGAAAGGTCATTTTTTGAAAAAAAATAAACTTTTAGGATGTGCCGTCGAAAGAATACTGCGTTCTATCCAAGTAAAATGCGCCTTGGATACAAATGGGCGTAGCATTGGACTTCCTTTGTTCACCAAACCACTTCACATGAATTTTCTAAAATCATTTTCAATCTACCTGTTGGTCGGCTTGTCCTTTTTCATTGCTTCCTGCAAAAAAGATAACTCGGCACTACCTTCCGACGCACTGGCATACGTGCCTACAACCGCCTCCAACGTCACCGCCATAGACCTGAAAAGATTGTTGCAAAAGCTGATTTTGAAGCTATTAAACAAATGGACTTCTACAAAGACATGGTCGCTGAAACCGAAAGTCGAGACCCGAAGCTCGCCAAGGTACTGCTCGACCCAATGGCCGCTGGCATTGACCTCACCGGCAAGATTTACACCGCAACCGATATAGGCCAAGACAATGCCGAGGAGTTCACCACCTATTTTTTCATCCCCTTGAAAGACGCCAAGGCATTTGGCAGCTTGTTCGACCAGCACAAGACTTCCATTTCTACCGTAGATGGCATCTCGCTTTTTGAAGAAGGAAAAAACGCTATCGTAGGCTGGAATGAAAAGGTGGCCATTTTAGCTGTCAACAGCCAACAAGATGCTGATTTCAAGAACAGGGTAATTGCTGCCTTCAAGCCCCAAGCCGACAACCCTTTGCTAAAAGATGGCAAACTGCAAAAAGCCCTCTCCAAAGGTAACCACGACATTACTTCGTGGCTTTCTACCAATGAACTAGCCAAGAACAGCGGCGCTGTCTTTGCGCTCAGCATGATGGACGTGAAATCGGATGCGCTAAAGGACAATTTTATCCACAGCTATGCTGATTTTGAAAAAGGCAAGATGGTAGGCCGCTCCGAGTTCATCGTTAATGACCAATTGGGCAAGGAGTTCATTGGCCGATTTTTCAAAGATGAGGCAAAAACTGATTTCTCGAAGGTGCTGCCCAATGAGAAACTGACTTTCGCTACCGTGATGGCCCTCGACTTGGTGGGCATTGACAAGTTCCTCAGCGAACGCCCTCAAAACAAGGACTATGCAGACTTCGTATTGAACAAGGCAGGAATCAAGCGCCGTGACCTCGTGGACGCCCTTGGCGGCGATGTGATGATTGCGGGCTTCGGTGGCGGAACCATGCACGACTCACATATCCAAGTTTCAATGAGTCTGAGGGATGAAGCTAAGGCAAAAGAATTCCTCGCAATGGCGGTAAAAGATGGCAAACTCAAAGAAGTCGAACCCAATGTTTACAAGATAGTCTCCATCGGAAACGAAGACTTCTATATCAAGCGGAACAAGGGCATGGGCAAGCTCCTGCTTAAAAACGGTATTTTGACCTTCCTAACCGACGAGGCGCTTTTCGATAAACTGAAAGGCGGTGAAACGGGCGGCGAGTACAGCACAGCGCTAAAACAATTCGACAACCAGACCTTCGCTGGCTGGTTCGACTTCCAATCCGCCTGGAACGCCCTCGGCGGCGACCAAGCTAAATCGTTCAAGCAAATGAACTTCAAGGTGAACGGCAAGGGTGCCGATTTCATCTTAGAAACTGCTGACCCAAACACGAACAGCTTGAAAGCTTTATGTGAAATGATGGACGAGGGGTATAAGCAAAGGGGGAAGATGCCTGAGGAATCGCTTTGAGAGATGAGGGGCGAGGGTTGAGGGATGACAGGGGGCTGCATCCTTCATCTCTCACAACTCCCCTCGAAATGCTTGGTCTAACAGCGAGATTTCAGGGCTTGGAAGTGGTGCAGCTTTTGGGCGGCCAGATTTAGGCTCAGCGCCGCTATGCTACGGTTTTCCTTCCTTGATTGAGGCCAAAATAACCTACCCAAAAAGACGAACTTTTTTTTTGAACGTTCCTTAGCTTATCCACCAAGGCACTCATGCCCAAAACTTGGCGGCCTGATACTAAACTATTTGCATTGAAAAATATAAAACTTGATTTGCAAATAAATTCTAATTTTACGGCTTAATAATATATACAGGAAGTCCAAAGTTAGCCTTAATTAATATAAGATTAAACAATAATTAATATAGATTAAGGCTACTTTTTGGGGATTACCAATAGGGAACAAAATAAATTTACAAAAACCATGAAAACCTACCTCCCACTCAGAATAGAGTCAATTCTATACACAAGAATTTGGGTTACACGTTTACAACTATTAGGATTGCTGCTGCTAAGTAGCAGTGCAGATGCTCAAGACCCCCTATTCTCACAGTTCGTAAAAAGCAAAATGTACCTTAACCCCGGTTATACCGGGGCAGAAGGTGGCTTTTCAGCGACAATTGTGGAAAGGGAGCAATGGGGAAAAGTCTTGTCCAATGCACCTTTGCCCGGCAGTTTTCGCACGCAATACCTCGCACTAGAATGGAACACCCCAAAAAACAAGAACAGCCTTGGACTTCAATTCTTGAATGATACAGAAGGAGAAGGCCGATTGCGCACCATTCTAACCGGCTTTAACTACAGCTACGTCATATCTTTTGGCGGTGCTGTCAACCACCAAAACGACCTTAGGTTGGGATTTGGGCTGTACTATGCCCAGAAATGGATAAGGGACTGGGACGAACTGCTGTTCTCGGATCAACTGCACCCCAAAGGGCCGGACTATTTCCTGGAATCGTCGGCACATGCCCAGTTTTATGAGCAATTCCAACAAAACCCTCCTTGGTGGACTGGGCTAAACCTTGGCGCTGTTTATAGTTTTTATGAAAATCAGGGCGGTACTGGCGGTAAGCGGTTCGATATTGGCCTAAGCACCACCCATGTCATAAATCTGTGGTCAAGTGCCGAAATCGAATCGCTGCAAAATATAGGAACCAGCCTAAGTCCTAGGCTTACATTTCACGTCACGGGATATTCCCCTACTTGGCGATTTGGCGCAAAGGGCAACAAATGGACGCCATTGCCCGCCCTGAGGATTGAACGGCAAGGCAATGTCAATGCATTTACCATTGGCAGTGATTTTTGGATAAATTCCATATCATTTGGCGGCTACTACCATAGGACGCTGGCCAACACTTTCTTGAAAAGCACGGATGCGGTAATAATAACCTCCGCATTAGGCTTGTTGATGGGCGACGACCACTTCATGGAAATAGGTTTTAGCTACGATTTTAACTTGAGTGGGCTATCGAACAGTAATTCGGGGAATGTTTTTGAATTAACTCTCAATTATTCAAAGAAAACGTTCACCAACAAGGTGGTATGCCCGCCGATTAGCAGGTTACATGCGGAGAAATACGAGAGAAGTTTTTATAAGAATCAAAAAAATAAAAATCTCAACTGATGAAAACGACAAAGTATTTTGCTTCCATTATTATTTGCGTGTGTTTGATAAATTTTAAGCTTTGGAGTCAAACAGATTGCGCCAATTATACCACGAACCCTTTCCCGAAATGTGCATGTGATGATTGTGGCTTAATTGAACCAAACTGGGAGTTGGTCAGTGACAGTAGCAACGTCTGCGAAGGAGAGGTTTTCCAAGTGAGCGGCGCATTGTCTGCCCCATTGAATCTCATAGAAGATTACCATTGGTACTTCATGGATGCCATTACTGGTGATATATTATATGATGTATTGATGAACGATACCTCCTATGTTAGCTTTTCTTACATTGTCCCTAACAATGTCCCTTGTAACCAAAAAACGGTTTCTTTAGATATTGATTTAGTCGTCACCAGCCCAACCTGCCCAACTGGAGAAAGTTGTAGGTTTAAACTTTCCGGCGTCAATGTCAAGCTAAGGCCCCGTGCGTCCTTCGCTCCGGTGCAAGAAGTGTGCATTACCGACCCCGTCCAGTTCAGCAACACGACCTGCAACAACGGCCAAACCTATCTTTGGAACTTCGGCGACGGACAAACCTCGACCGAGGAGAACCCAGACCACATTTATGCGGCGCCCGGTGTGTATACCGTGACATTGATTGCCTACAATGGTTGTGGTGCCAGTCAGCCTTTCAGCCGAACGGTGACCGTCATTGGCTTTCCAACGGCAACGGTGGACTACGATTTAAACCCAACGTCGGGGTGCGTGCCCGTTACCATCCATTTTGACAATAATTCCGTCAACATAGATTCCTTTGATACCAACGACTACCAATGGACAATTGACCCCACGAGCGGCTGGTTCTTCAACCCAGACACTGTTTATAGCGAAAATTCATGGAACAACGTCATCACTTTTGTCTCGGAAGGGCAGTACGAAGTGACCTTGGAGGTATCGAACAGGTGTGGGGACGCTACTTGGACTGAATTGATAGACATTTACGAAGCCCCAAGGGTGCAGCTCCAAAACATGGGCAACTATTGCGAGGTAGCAACTATTGATTTTTCCGATTATGTCGTTTTTGGGGGTTCCATCATTTCCTACTTATGGAGTGTGACCGCCCCAAATGGCACAATCACTACCTACACCACTGCCAGTCCTACGGGTACTTTTAACCAGCCCGGCAACTATACCGTCACTGTTACAGTAGGCAGCCTTACCTGCGGCAATATGTCCGCAAATGCCAGCTTTTTTATTGAATCCCCCGGTGGCACTGATTTTACCGGCATCCCACCCCAGGTCTGCAGCAGCGACGATGCGTTCGTTTTGGCTGCATTGCCACCCAATGGGGACTGGGGCATTTCTCCCAACAGCCCAGCGCTCAACGGCAATGTTTTCGACCCGTCGTTGGCTACGCCAAACATCACCTATACACTCACCTACGACCCGCCGGGCAACTGCGTAAACCAAGGCTCAGTCACCATTACCGTATTGGAGGCGGCTACAGTAAACGTGGAGGACGGAACCATTATCTGCATCGAAAATGGCCCTTATTCCCTTCAATACTCGCCGCAGGGCGGCAGTTGGACAAGCAACAATGGGAGCGTTACTCTCGGTGGTGTTTTTGACCCGCTAATTGCTGGTATAGGCACGGATACGCTGGTCTATACCTTTGAAGATGCGATTGGTTGTGTCATCACCGAGGACGCATTGATAACCGTTGAAGGTATGCCCTCACTTGTAATAAGCGATACTATCACTTTATGCGAAACGGACGAAAACATATCCCTCCCCGATAACTTGGCGATAACAACCTCCCCGACAACTGGCGTTTTTAATTGGACTGGCCCCGGCATCGTGAGTGCCGCCAGCGGCTTGTTCAATAGCTCGCAGATTGGCGGGGCGGGCACCTATACCGTTCACGTCACCTATAGGTTGGTAGATTGCCAAGCCACAGACAGTGTGGTGCTAATCGTAGTGCCATTGACTGCTGCACTGGCAGGCCCAGACACCCTACTCTGCATCAATGAGGCTACCTATCAGCTTGTCGGAAATCCATCGGGCGGCACTTGGTCTGAGGCAAATGGCCAAGACGATGGACTAAACACAAACACTGGATTAATCAACCTGAACCAAGCCGGCGAAGGCACCTTTCAATACATCTATACCTTGTCAGAAGGCACGTCCTGCGAGGCAAGCGATACCGTCTCTGTCGAAGTCATTGACCTCTCCGACAATGTTTCTGCTGGCAACGATTTTGAAGTCTGCGAGGATGAACCTGCCTTTACCCTTTCGGGCAACAGCCCACCGAACGGTACTTGGACGGGGCCTGGCATCCTCAATGGGAGCACCGGATTGTTCGACCCATCCTTGGTAACGCCCGGCACTACGGTAAACCTGAGTTACTGCATTGATAACCAAAATGTGAACTGCCCAGCTTGCGACCTAGTCAACGTAACCGTAAACGGACTACCCGATGCCTTGTTTTCCATCATTGGCACGACCTGCATTGGAGAAAACCTGAACATCCAACACAATGCCACAAACGCCTGCAACTATGCTTGGGATTTCGGGGACGGTAGCCCCATTCAAAACGTGCAAAACCCAGTGTATGCCTATCCAGTTGCAGGCACTTATACCATCCAATTTACCGCAACGTCCTGCCAAGGTTGCAGGTCCGTGTTTTCCCAACAGGTAACCGTTTCAGAGAGGGCTACACCGCAGTTTGCACCCAGCATTGCCGAAGGCTGCGCCGTGTTGGAAGTCAGTTTTGAAAACCAGAGCCAAGGTTCAAACATGTCCTTTCTTTGGGACTTCGGGAATGGGCAAACCAGCAATTTGGAAAATCCAGGCACGGTTGCTTTTGAGCAAGGAACCACCGATACCGTTTATCAGGTCGTACTTGCCGTGACCAATGAATGCGGCACTGTATATTTCGATGAAGACATCACTGTTTTCCCGCAACCCATCACCAATTTTGGCTTCGATGTGGACGACGGCTGCTCGCCATTGGCGGTGGAAATCAGGAACATTACCTTGGGCAACCCCGATACTTATGCTTGGTTTGTCAACGGTGCGCTGGTGAGCACAGACAGTGCTTTGGCCAACCAGATTTTCACGACCAACGATACCATGATTACTGTTTATGACGTCCTGCTCGTCGCTTCCAACGATTGTGGGATAGACAGCTTGACAAAGCAAGTAACCGTCTATCCACCCAATGTAAGGGCATTTATATCGTCGGACACGACACGGGGCTGCCAACCGCTCACGGTTCATTTCCAGAATTTTGCCACCCCAGGCGCCACGGTGACTTGGGATTTTGGCGATGGCAACGGCTCCGACCAACCCAACCCGACCCATGTATTCGAAACGCACGGCTTGTTTACCGTCTATCAATATGCCTCCAATTGCGGCACCCATACCGACTCTATGCTCATTGAAGTGTTGCAGGCCCCTTCCGTTTCTTTTACCCACGAAGACTATGTCTGCTTTGGCCAGCCTATCCATTTTGTAATGACTCCCAAAACACTCTGGGCAGTAGCTGGGATTTTGGGGACGGCGATACTTCCACCCTGTTTTCCCCTGACCACATCTTTGATACTGTTGGCAATTTTACAGTATCCCTGACGGGGTTTTCGGCATTGAACAACTGTCCATCTACCTTCTCAAGCCCCGTACAGGTATTGCCGCTGCCTGTCGTAGGCTTTACGCCCTCTGCAACTGAAGGATGTGCCCCCTTCACCGTGACCTTCTCCAACACGAGCTTCGGCCCTACCTCCTATGCCTGGGACTTTGGCGATGGCGAGACCAGCAACTTGACAAGCCCCATTCACATTTTCGAGACCCCTGGCACGTATCAGGTCATGCTGATTGGAACCGACAATTTTGGTTGCTCGGCTGACTCCACCATCTTCAACATCATCGTGCATGGATTGCCCACCAGCAATTTCAATTTGAACGACGTTGCGTTTTGTAGCGGCGTTGACTCCATTTTCACGGACAACCTGTCCGCTGGCGGCATACAATATGAATGGGCATGGAGCAATGGTTCGGAATCCACTTTGTTTGAGCCTGGTTTCTTGTTGGCAGATACTGGATTGTTCACCCTTACGCTCATTGTCGAAAACCAATTTGCTTGCCGAGATACTTCTTCAAGAACGGTCAACTTATTGGGTACCCCAGCGGCTGTCATCCCAACCGGCGATTTTGATGGATGCGCACCACATAGCGTCCATTTCGATAATGGCTCCAGATACGCCGATAATTTTATCTGGGATTTTGGCGATGGGAACACAAGCACCGATTCGTTGCCGAGCCACCAATTCGCCACCGATGGCTCCTTTCTTGTCCAATTGATTGCCGCAAACCTGAATGGTTGCCCGCCCGATACCGCCCTAACGACCGTCACCGTATTTCCGGTGCCCATAGCAAAATTTCAGGTGGACGCCCCCTTGCTTTGCGGGCTTCCCTATGACGTCAACATCACCAACCAGACCACCGGTGCTTTTGACTATGCTTGGGACTTTGACAACGGGCAGGTTTCCGATGATTTTGAACCCAGCCTTAGCTATACCGTCCCCGCCGATTATACCATCCAATTGGTTGCAGCAAACCAATTTAACTGCCAGGATACTTTCGAGCTGACCGTGTCGGCCAACCTCCAGCCCGAATCCGCCATTGGTTCGCTGTTGTACCAAGGCTGCGAACCCGACACTATCCAATTCATGGACGAGTCCACGGATGCGACCTCGTGGCATTGGGACTTTGGCGATGGCAACACCTCCACGGAGGCCAACCCCATCCATGTCTTTGAAGAGGATGGCGAATACAGCGTGCAATTGGTCACCAGCTACAACGACGTTTGCTTCGACAGCCTTGAAGTGCTCGGCCATGTGCTGGTGCTGCCCTCCCCGGTCGCCGATTTCACTTGGACCGACCTCACGGATGGCCTTGTGTCCTTCACCAATGCCTCCATTGACGCCATCTCCTATGATTGGGATTTTGGGGACGGCACCCACTCCTCCGAGTTTTCACCGACCTATGAATACAATGAGAACGGGATATGGAGCGTGGTGCTGACGGCCACCCATGCCAATGGCTGCGAGTCCAAAAAACAAGTGGCCGTCGCCCCCGGCATATTCTACGGGCTGTATTTCCCGAATGCCATGTCCCCTGAAAGCGGGATTGGGGATGTGAAAGTCTTCAAGCCCACCGGGATAGGCATAAAATCCTATTATGTCAAGGTCTTCTCGCCTTGGGGCCAGTTGGTCTGGTTTTCCGACAAATTGGACGGCGAACAACCCGGCGAGGTCTGGGACGGCAGGTTCAAGGGGGAGGTCGTCCCACAAGGGGCCTATGCCTACTTGTATGAGGTCACTTTTATCAACTCCGTAACAAGAATGAACAAAGGAACCGTACTGGTCATTCGTTGAGGCGGGAGGATGGAGTATTGCCGGTGTCGGCCACCAAAAAGAAAACGGCCACACAAGAACGAATCCTGTGTGGCCGTTTGTTTCTCAAAAAAAGACTCACAGAGGTACACTTTTCTACTATTCAATACTTTTATGCTTGCCTCTCACAACTCCCCCCGAAACGCACGGTCTAATAGCGACGATTTCAGGGTGCGGAGGTGGTGTAGTTTTTGGGTGGCCAGATTTCCGAAATCTCGAAGATTTACCGAATCATCCCTCCCTTTAACATCCTTTCAGGAATCAAAAATTGGCCATTGTCGCTTTACTCGAACTTTTCGTCGTTATTTTTTATGTAGTTGACGCTTTTATAGCTTCTTTGGTTTGTGGTAAAAAGGAGTGACATATTATCCGAATTGAATTCATATTTGGCAGCCATTGCATTGGAGGTTGAACAAATGAATTCGTGCTTGATAGAGCATGGTCATATTATTGATACAACGAATGACCAAGTTGGCGGTGCTCAAATTGCACCAGAAAGCGAACCGATTGCAAATTCCAGTTGGGTAATCGTGACCACATCATCCAGAGAATTTCATGAGTTAGAGATTTATGATTCTGAGCTAGTCCAAGAAATCCACAGCCCGCTTTCAAGGTTCAAAACCACGTTTGTGCCAATAGCCAAAACGCTTGGCCATACGCCTCATTTTGTAAAACCAAGGGACTTTAATGTCTCCAACCTGCATTTCCATAGTGACAAGGAGGAATCCAGCGTTCAAGCAATGTCGCTTGGGCTAAAATCCTTGTATTATGGATGCTCAAGAAAGAAAATCAGAAAAGGCGGAGAATCGTTCTGAACCTAAATCGTGGGAAAAACGGCTAAGAGAATTTGAAATAATTCTAATGCTGGCCACTATTGTCAAACTGATTCTTGAATTGATTTCTTAGCGCCGACTACGAGAAAGCCAAGGGGAGCAAAACCGCTCCCCTTGGCTCTTGTAAAATCATTTGATTAGCCTCCTCACAACTCCCCCCGAAACGCTTGGTCTAATAGTGACGATTTCAGGGATTGGAGGGATTTGAGTTTTTGCTGATAATAGGCATTCATTTTTTCAATTCTTTCAAAAAGGGTTTTGTACTTGGTTACGATACGCTTTTGTTCTTCGTAATGGGGAATTGGAATAATGGTATCCTTAATCTTTGAAAGATTTAAATTGGCTTGTGTCCCACCATCGGATAAAGCCCTGATTGCTTCGTAATTGTTTTGGAAAAACAACTTTATGAAGTCCTTGAAAAATGGATGGTCGGTATAAAATTCAATTGCTGCACAAGCCTGATTTGTAGCGGCTTCAATGAGCAGTTCTGTTATTTGTCCCCGTGTTTTACCCTGCCCGTATAAGGCAATTATAAGTGTATGCTTAGGGAAAATCTTGCAGTTTGTTTCAGCCAATGCCTTTTCAGAAATGAATTTTTCCGCTTTGATTATAAAGGGGGCATTGGTTGCACTACTTGTTACCCATGCAATTTCCCCGTCGTAATATTCCTTCTTTGTTGTGAGAGGTGTTGCCCCTGTATTTATTTGGGTGTAGTCGGCTAACCTTATCGTTGTCCAGCCTTTAGGAAGTTCAAATTCTTGCTTTGCAACCTTTTCAAATGTGCTTTTCGAGAATTTTGATTTTATGGCCTTTTGCAAATTCTCAATGAAAGATAGTGCATGTTCATCATCGTTGTTCTGTGCAATCAGTTTGCCAGAAACAGCATCATTCAAAATCGCCTTTCCAAGTTCCCCCGTCCTTTTGATGTTCCCTTCCAGCAGGGCAATGGCCTTGTCTATCCGCTCAAAAAGGGCATCCAACTTGGCAACGATGCGGGTCTGTTCGGGGAGGGGGGGGGAGGGGAAATTTTATACTTGCCAACTTTTGACCGTTAACATTAGGCTGTGCTGCACCAATTACTTTATCATCAACCTGTTGCCAATACTCTTTTGATTGAAAATACCAATAAAGAAATCGGGGTAAGATTTTAGATTTTTCGGGAACAATTCTAATTAGGTATGATGCAAAAACGGCTTCAACATCATCTTCAAAAAGGTAAGATTTTCCCGCTGTTGCACCTGTTCTTGCAAAAAGAATGTCTCCTTTGTTTAGTAGGTATTTAGGAGCTTCGCTTTTAGAAATGTCAGAAAGTGGAACTTGTGACCAATCAATTTTTCCACCTTGAATGTCCGTTATTCTGACATAAGCATAGTGTCCAGAATCGCTTTTTTGTCCAGTGTACCCGTACTGAATAGCAGTGGAAACACTTTCAACATTTGTTAGATTTGACCAAAGCCTTTTTTCAAACTCCATCCGTCAACACGTTTTCAATTTCAAAAATCAGGTTTGCAATCTGTTCATCGTCCCGTTTGATACTGGCAAGAATTTCGGCGGGCGGTAGGTGGTCTATGTCCGTTACCTTGGCGGGGTTCTTCGCCGAAAGGTCGTAGTCCTGTATTTGGTTGGCCTTCACCGTCCAACTGTTCGGGGTCGTGCTTCGCTGTGGGTACAGTCGGACAAATTCTTCCAATTGCTCAAACTGTATCGGCTTGTTTTTGGTGAGCTTGGCTTCTGGGTTTACTTCGTAGTACCAAATTTCAGCAGTGCCGCCTTTGCGGTCAAAGAAGATGACGTTGGTTTTTACGCCGCTATAAGGCAAGAAAACCCCAGCTGGGAGGCTTAGGACGGTGTGCAGGTTGAAGTTCTCCAATAGCTCCTTTTTCACCGCTTGGAAGGCGTTGTTGGTCTGGAAAAGCACCCCTTCCGGCACTACGATTGCGGCCTTGCCTCCCACCTTCAGCATTTTCATAAAATGCTGGAGGAACAGCAATTCCGTTGCGTTGCTGGCAATGGGAAAGTTTTGCTGTATCTGGCTTTTCTCCTTCCCGCCAAACGGCGGATTGGCCAAAATGATGTCGTGCCTGTCCCGTTCCTGAATGTCTTGGATGTTGAAGGTAAGGGTGTTTTCCTTGGCAATATTGGGTTGCTCCATCCCATGCAAAATCATGTTCATCATGCACATGGTATAGGCCAACGGCGTTTTTTCCCTACCGTAGAACGTGCTTTCCTGCAAACGGATATTATCGTCCGTCTTGCTGGCCTTGGCCTTCATTTCCAAAAAGGCTTCAATCAGGAAGCCCCCCGTACCTGTTGCCCCATCATAGACCGTTTGGCCGATTTCGGGGTTCACTGCCTGCACCATTGCTTTGATAACGGGCCTGGGTGTATAAAACTCCCCGCTGTTGCCTCCATCGTTCCCCATGCCCCGCAAAAGCCGTTCATAGACTTCGCCCAACTCGAAAAGCTCCGATTTGCTTTGAAAATTGAGTTCGTCCACAATATCCAGCACTTCCCGCAAGGTGTTGCCGTTTGCAATACGGTTGTCCAGAAACTCGAAAATAGCACTGTCCAGAAACTTCAAGAACAGAATCCAGCTAATCTGTTCGGTGTAGTGCATCGCCCCGCTAATTCCATCGTCACGGCGTAGGATGTCGGTGATTCGGTCAATTTTTTGTTGGAGTGCCATTGGTGGGTGATAATGGTTGATAGCGGTTGATAAGGGTTGATGGGTGACGGGGTTAGATGATTAGTTTGTGTTTGACTTCTTTGCGGAAGTCAATATATGAGTCCAGTATATTGTTGGAAATTTCAAATAAATTGTCAAGTCTTGTTTGGTAAACTTCTTTTGTTAATTGCCTATGCGTATTAGGGCTTCCAAGAAACAATGTAAAATCAGACTTGGAAGCTGGCTTTTGGGCGATATAAAAAAAGGTGTCCTTCATAAATAGCGAAAGTCTATCAATAGCCTCAACAAGATTGTTAGAACATGTGGCTATTGATGGTGTTAAGAATTCATTCGATGGGTCATCTAAGAACATTGCAAATTGTTCAAGCCCATACTTCGTGCTATTTTTGATTGTGTTTTTTTCAGTTAGCTCGACAACAATATTGAATAGGAACTGGTAGTTTGCAACTTTATCAGATTTGAAAAAAATCGCTTTATCATGTTCCAAAATCTCCTTTGATTTTAAAGAAGCAGCGAAGGTAGTTTTTTCCCCCTTACCAATTTTGTCGGCATAGGTTAGCAGGGTTTCTGTTATCCTGTTGGATTCCAAATCTTCTTGCTCTTTGCCGATAGTCCCCTTCAAAATTTGTTCTTCCAATCTGTGCTTCCTACCCTTCAATATCAAAAGCCCGTCCTCCCCTTCGCCCCCTTTTGCTTCCACCATTTTTAGCATTTCTTCAATGGCTTCACTGTGTTTATTTGCAGCAATCAAGGCTTTCAATCGGTTGGCTGTTTCTTTGTTGTCCATTTTAGAAGATTAGATAAATAGTTTGCGTTTGACTTCACTTCTGAAATCCCTATAAGCATTGATTGTATTTGTTGCCAACTTGTCCAAAGTGCTATCAAGTTCTTTGTTCTTTTTTGCGCTGCCTTTGGAATCTTCGGAGAAGTACGCTAATTCGTACGTATCGCTGAACATTCCTTTCTTTTCAAATTCTTCTTCAAGGAAGTCGGTGAGTTCATCCAATAAAATCATTAGTGATTTGACTTTGTTTGAAATCACTGCACTTACAAATTCATTGTCTGGATGACTTAGGAAATTGAAAAAATCTATCAGCTTGTCTTTGTCACTGGTTTTGTATGTTCGGTATTCAGTTAAATTTCCAGTAATGCTGTTCAAATTGTCAAAGTCTATTACGTATTCAGATTCTTTGAAAATAACCCTATCATGTTCCATTCCTTCTTTTGAATAGGTTTCAAGGTGGAAACTAACTGTCTTTCCTTTGCCGATTCTGTCAACATAGGTTAACAGGGTATCTGTTATCTTATTGGATTCCAAATTGGCATTTTCCAGGCTAATCGTGCCCCGTGCAATCTGTTCGTCCAACCTGTTTTTTCTTCCTAGCAAAACATAAAGCCCATTTGCTCCGTCGCCCTCGGTTGATTTTAGCATTTCAAACATTTCTCTAATCGCTTCGCCTTGCTTATTTTGGGCAATCAAATCTTTGAGCTGTAATGCTTTTTCTTTGGCTTCCATCCTGTTCAGTGGTTTGGTTTTAGGATGCTTTGTAAAGTTCCCGCTGCAAACCATAAAAGGCATCCAACAACCTTTCACGTCCACCAAAGACGGCGGCGGCTTCGCTGGCTGTTCCTAGGTTTCGCAGCTTGATTAGTTCGCTCAGTTTGTCCCTTTCCAGTTCTTCTACCCCGTCCGCTTCGTAGCGTTCCAAGATGAAATGCAGGAAGTCCTTTGCCTGTACGTTGGTGAACACCTCGAAAAAATGCGTTTCGCCCCTTAGCTTGGCGGCACGTTGCTTTCTGGTTATCATGTCCCGGCTGTAGGAAACATGGTTCAGCACGTCGAAAATATCGCAGTCTTGTGCCTCGAACATCCGTTGCAAAATCTCCAAATGCTCATTGTCCAAACCCCGCCTTTCCAGTTCATCCAAAAGCGCCTTTCTGGTTTCGGGCTTCTGCCAGATTTCCCGCAACTGTTCCTCACTATGGTACAGCGAAGGCAAAACCCCGTCCGTTAGGCTTCTCACAAATTCAGTGGCGGACATTGGCTTCCCATCTGCACCAATGTAGCGGGTTTCTATGTTTGTGATTCTCAAAGTTCGGCTATCTGATAACCTCACCTCGATTTTCAACTTTGGCGGGTTTTCTGTTCCTTCTGGGTCTTCCAATCTTCCATCGCCTTCTTGCTCACCTTGGCCGCCTTCGGGTGGGTCATAAATCGTTATTGGCTGGCCTTCATCGTCCACTTTGATTCGGGTGGTTGGCTCGCTTGGCAAGCCGTCCCATTCATCATCGTAGAAGTTTTCACTTGCGCCTGTGAAGTCCAAAATGGTGAAGAAGTCCTTTCCATCAAAAAGCCGTGTCCCCCTTCCAATAATCTGTTTGAATTCAACGATGGAACCAATGTTCCTCACCAAAACGATGTTTCTAACGTTGCGGGCGTCCACCCCGGTCGTTAGCATTTGGGAAGATGTGAGAATCGTTGGAATATCCTTGTCGTTGTCTTGAAAGGTCTTCAAAAGCCTTTTGCCGTTGTCGCCTTCATCGCTCGTTATCCGAACACAGTAGTTTGCATCAGCAATCGTTTTGTGTTTGTTGAGGTAGTCCCGCATGGCGGCGGCGTGAGGTTGGTCAACACAAAAAACAATCGTTTTGTCCAGTGGGCGGATATTTTGAAGGATGGCTTTAGCGATTAGTTCCGTTCGTTGCGGTATCACTATTTCCCGCTCAAAATGGGAGAGGCTGTAAACCTTCGTTTCGTCCACCTGTCCCTTCGTCACCGTATCATCGGAAGTATGGATATAGGTGTCAATACTGGTTTGAATGCGCTTTACTTTGTAGGGTGTCAAAAATCCATCGTTCACCCCTTCCTTCAAGGAATACTCATAGACGGGCTTTCCAAAATAGTTGTAGGTATCAACATTGGCGTCCCGTTTCGGCGTGGCGGTCATTCCCAAATGAACGGCATTGTCGAAATGGTCAAGGATAGCCCGCCAACTGCCTTCTTCGTTTGCGCTCCCCCGGTGGCATTCGTCAATGATGACCAAATCGAAGAAGTCCTTTGGGTAGTCCCTGAAATAACCCCCAATGCTCACTTCTTCCCGCTCCTTCTCGCTAATGGCCTGATAGATGGCAAAGTAGATGCTGAAATTGGTTGGCACTTTGCCCCCTCGCTTTTTCAGTTCCTCCCCGTTGATTTTCACCAAGTCCTTTTCCAGCGGGTTGAAGGTGTTGATGGCTTGGTCTGCCAAGATATTCCTGTCCGCAAGGAAAAGCACTTTTGGCCGCCTGTCCTTGCCGTCCAAGTTCCAACGGGCTTCAAAAAGTTTGTGTACCAACTGGAAGGCAATAATGGTTTTGCCCGTCCCGGTGGCCAATGTCAGCAGCACCCGCTTTTTTCCTTCTGTAATGGCCTGAATTGCCCTGTTGATGGCCAATTCTTGATAGTAGCGGGGTTTTTTCTCGTTTGTGATTAGGTAGGGCTTGGCAGTGATTGCTTCCTTCTGTGGGTTGCGGTTGGGGTAAATCCGTTGATAGAGTTCATCAGGCGTTGGATAGGCGTCTATATAGTCACCCTTACCGGTGGTCATGTCGAATTCGTAAATCTTTGCACCGTTGGTGCAGTAGGCAAAGGAGAGTTTGAGCTTTGCGGCGTAGTTCTTCGCCTGTTCCAGTCCCTTGGTCGGATGTGCGGAAAGTTGCTTGGCCTCGATGACTGCCAGATTTTCACCTTTGAAGCGAAGCAGGTAGTCGGCCTTTAGGGGTTCGGCACGTTTGCCCCCTGCCAGTTTGCGCCCCGCTGTGAAAAAATGTTCACGAACTACCAAGGCGGCTTCCCATTTGCTTTCTTTTAGCTGCGGGTCGGTGTAATTTGCACGGGTATCGGCTTCATTCATGCTGTTCGGGGAAATTTGAAAGGGTTTTGAATTGAGGGGACAATTTAAGGCAAGAAAAAGGAGAAAAACAGGGTTTTGGGAGGAAAAAAGGGCGAAGTGTCCCCTGTACTGTCCCCCAAAAAGAAAAACCCTTGCAATTCGTTGAATTACAAGGGTTTAGGAAAGTAGTTTGTAGCGAGAGGGAGGCTTGAACTCCCGACCTTGCGATTATGAATCGCACGCTCTGACCAGCTGAGCTACCTCGCCATTTTTCAAATGCGGGCGCAAATATAGCGCAGTTTGAAATTTTTTTGTTCCATTTGGGAAAAGTTTTTTTGAGAAAATAGCATTTCGGAAAGATCGTGGCAGCTATTTCAACCTCCGCATCCCAGCCTTGGCCTGCTGGTGAAGCCCGACTTTGTGGTCAGATGGAGATAGGCTGAGGCAGCGGTTGTAGGCTTCCTTTGCTTGTTTTTTCTTGCCAAGTTCTTCCAGGATATGCCCTTTTTCCAAAGCGGCCCGGCAAGCGAAGTATTCGGGGCTGTCCGCTCCTTTGTCCATCGTGATTTGGTAGTATTGCAAGGCTTCCGTATGCCTATTGAGCTTGTGGGTGATGCGGCCCATTCGGTAGTAGTATTCGAGGCGGTTTTTTTCGGCTAAGTAATCGGATGGCTTTTTGTCCTTCAAGACATCGTAAGCTTTTAGAAACCTACCACCATCAAAAAGTACCCTTGCCTTTAGCAGTTCAACCGCTGGAATCTCGCCAGCAACAGCCTCCGCTTGGGCGTTCTTGTCGCTGCCAACATTGGTATAACCCTTTGATTTACAGAGCTTCATGAACTTTCGGTAACCATCCGTGTCGCCGTTTAGCAAGGAATGCCAGGCGAGTTTTTGATAGCTATCCTTAATGTAATTTCGGCCTTTGTAGTTGTCCACGTAGCGTTGGAGATAGGAATTTGCGTCCTTGTCCAATCGCTGCAATTTGGTCAGGCCAAGCATGTAATCCAGGTAATAGAATGGGTGGAATTGTTTTCCCGTGGGCCGGTTCAGCAGGGTGTTGATGGCCTCATCGCCCCTATCGGTGCGCATGGCGATATTGGCCATGACAAAGCAGGCAAGGGGGTTATTGGTTGGGTCAAGTTTGGCCTTCTTGATGATGCTCCAGGCCTCCTCGTTATCGTTCTGCACATGCAACATGAGGTAGGCGTAATAGATATAGATTTCAGCTTCGTAAATGAAATCGTTCTTTTTTGCAAAGCTCAGCACTTCTTCCAGTTCTTCCCTACCCTTTCCCATGGAGCCTTCAAGGCTGCTGAGCCAGCTTACCGCCCATTTGTACTCGTCGGGAATCGTTCCTACAACGGCATGTAGGATACCCAAATCCTTTTTGTTGGGCATGAACTTTGGAAACTTAATTCCATTGGTTTCAGCAATTTATAAGCCTTATTGGTTTCGAAGAATGCGGTGCTGTACTCCTCGAATTTTAACCGAGCGATGGCCCATTGGAGCCGAATGTCTGCTTGAAGGTACAAGTAATAGGGCGAGGACTTATCCCCTTGCTCCATTATAATCTCCAGCCGCTTGTCCTTGTTCTTTTCAAGTTTCTTGAACTCCGTAATCTCCTCGTTGATATAAACCCGAAAAAAGTCAAGGTAGTTTTCGACGTGCAGTACAAGAAGGTTATCCGGGTCTTTTGTTCTGATTGCGCCCAAATCCGTTTCGGCCTCCTTAAACCGAAGGCTAAGGGTCTTGTCGTAAGCAGCCCGAAGGGCGGGCGTCCACTCGAACCTCTTTTTTGCATGAAGTAAAAGCACCACATGCAGCAATGAAAAAACCAAGAACAGTTTATGGAGTCGAGTCATTAGGTTGATTTCTTGCCGCAAAAATAGTGGATTGCATGTGGGCTGATGTAAAATTATTGCGAAGCAAAAAATTGGAAACCCCTACCTTTGGCCTTGTTGATTGAGTCGGAAAGTCCTTTTTCATTCCGCCGTCAGCCGTCAACCGTCAATCGTTTACCGTCTTTATGGACAGTCCTTTCGACAAAATAGAAGAGACCTTCGAGGTAAACTTACCCGAGAAGGAGAGCCTTGATGACTATATTGATATGGTGCTGCCGCAAATAGCACACCTCGGTGAAGACCTCCGGGAACAGAAGTTCTACGTGGCACCCGGTGGCAAGCCTTGGCTCGAAATCCGGGACGACCCCGGCTTTCAAGAGTCCGTGCTGCATTTTTTCAATGACGGAGGCGAGTACCTGCAATCGGTGGATGGCAATGTGAGCAAGGGCCGCTGGCGCCTACTGGACGGAACCAACAAGATGATTATCGAAACTGGGGGAGACAAAGCCCCAGGCCGCAGCGAGTTGTTCGAACTGGCCTTTCTGAACCAGTATTTTTTCATCCTTCGGAAACATGGAAACCAGCACAAGGGCAAGCGCTATTTCTTCATGGGCTATGAGGGTGCCGTCCGTGGCCTCAAATGGCGTGACAGTGTGGAACTGATGTACAACGAATACCGCAGCCAGTGGGGCATGTTCCAGTATTTATTGGTGATTGTGATCGTGATAGTGGTGGGGGTGGTGTTGTTTTCGTTGTGGTAATTAAACCATCACCATCTCAATCTGCCTTTTTTGCAGGTTTGTTTCCATCACCCTCACCTTTACCCTATCCCCCATTTTGATGACCCGGCCAGAGCGCATGCCCTTTGCCCGAAGCCGTCCCTCGCCTACATCAAACGGTTCGTCCATCGTGTCAAAACCGACCATGCCCTCGCATTTGTTGTCAGCAAGTTCAATGAAAATGCCTCGCTCGATGATGCCCGAAACAAAGCCGTCGAACTCCTCGCCAACGTGCTTCTGCATGAACTCGACCTGTTTGTACTTGATACTTTCCCGCTCGGCTTCCATCGCCTTGCGTTCCATCGCCGAGATATGGCGACACTGCTCTTGCAGCTTGTCCTTCTCGTAACGGACGGTTTGCTCGCCCAGGTTTTCAAACAAGATGCGGTGCGCTAGCACGTCTGAGTAGCGCCTTATTGGCGAAGTGAAATGCGAGTAAAAATCAAAGGCCAAACCGTAGTGACCGATGTTTTCGGTGGAATACTCTGCCTTGGCCATCGTGCGAATAGCGATGGGCATCAGCAGTTTGATAGCCTCGTTTTTATCAGCCTCTTTGGCCAATCTATTGAAAGAAGCGGCTATTTCTTGTGGCGTGTTCACGTTCATTTTAAAGCCAAGTTCCTTCGCAAACAGGGCGAACTCCTTCACTTTTTCATCGTTCGGGTAGTCATGGATGCGGTACACAAATGGTATCTCCGCTTGGTTCTCCGCTTTTTTATTGATGAAAATGGCGACCTCCTTGTTGGCCAAGAGCATGAAGTCCTCAATGAGCATGTGGGCATCTTTGCGCTCCTTCACATAGACCTCGATAGGCACGCCGTTTTTGTCCAGCTTGAAGCGCACCTCTTCCGAGTCGAAGTCAATTGCGCCATTTTTGAAGCGGTCTTTGCGCAGCACATGCGCAATGCGGTTCAAAATCCGAAGTTCTGCCGCATGGTCGCCCTCGCCAGTTTCAAGGCCCTGCTGCGCCTGTTCGTAGCTGAATCGGCGGTCGGAGTGGATAATGGTCTTTCCGAACCAACGGTTCACGACCTTGTCTTTTTGGTCAAATTCAAAAACGGCAGAAAAAGTCAGTTTTTCCTCGTGCGGGCGCAGGGAGCAAAGGTTGTTCGAGAGCCGCTCTGGGAGCATGGGCAACACCCTGTCCACCAGGTAAACCGAGGTCGAACGTTTGAACGCCTCTTTGTCCAGGGCGGTTTTTGGCTTCACATAATGGCTCACATCGGCGATGTGAACGCCCACCTCAATATTGCCGTTTTCGAGTACCCGATAGCTGAGTGCATCGTCGAAATCCTTGGCATCTTCCGGGTCAATCGTGAAGGTTAACACCTCCCGGAAGTCCCGTCGCTGCTGGATTTCTGCCTCGGTAATTGTTTCAGGAATAGCCCCCGATTCTGCAATCACTTCCTCGTCAAAATCGAGTTGGAAGCCCTTGTTGATGAGTATGACCTTCATCTCCAAATCGCTGCCCTCAGCACCGAGCACCGAAGTTACAACGCCTTTCGGCCATTGGTTCGGGCGCTTATGCCACTGGGTCACCTTCACGATGACCCGGTCGCCGTCCTTGGCCTCCTTGGTGTCGTCAAGGTCAACGAGGATGTCAACCGGCACCTGAAAATTGGTTGGGGCCACGATGGCATGTTTGGCCCGTAGCCATATCGTTCCAACGAAGACCTCGGTCGCTCGTTCAAGTACTTTTGTCACCTCGCCCTCTGGTTTGCTGCGACCCCGGGGCGTCCAGACGGACAATTCCACCAAGTCGCCGTGCATGGCAGCGCCAAGGTTTTTGGCAGCTACAAAGACATCGTTTTCATGGCCTTCACATTCAATATAAGCAGTGCCACTGCGGGTCATGTCCACAACGCCAGTCAGTGTTTTTTTCCTTAAAAACTGGGCAGGGGCTTGCTTCAATTTATACTTGAAATCGCCGAGCGGGGCAATGTATCCTGCCTCGGCCAGTTTGCCGAGCGCATGTACAAGGGCATCCTTACTGTTGTTGGCTCCTAGTTTGTTGGCCAATTGTTTGGGGTTGAACTGCTTTTTCGGGTTGTCTTTGAAGATTTGGAGCATCAGCCGCTGAAGATCTGCGGACGTGAGTTTTCGCTCTTTGCTTTCTTTTTTCTTGAAAATCTTTTTTGTCATGTTGTAAAAATAGTTGGTTTTGGGAAAAGGATTTTTGTACCAGACACATCAGGTTTTGGGAATCCTGACAGTTCTTGGCCATAAACGCTCAAAGTTGGCAATTTTTACCAAAAGCGTTTTACCTCGATGTAAAATTGATGAAGTCTTAAAAAGGCAGGCTGTACGTGCGGTCAACTTGGTTTTCGAGCTTTTCATACGCCCTTAAAACAGATGAGGGTGACGAAAGTTCCCGCTTGCATTTTTTTTTAAAAAATTACTTTTGGGCTGACCAAATTACTTGGGGAAACAGCAGACCTCCAATCCCGAGGTATCGGGGCAAGTTCTGCAACCCACAATCCGCCATCCCGAGGTGTCGGGACAAGTTCCGCAATCTGAAATCCGTAATCATGAATAAGCGCCTTTACGTCGCCGCTACCAATCAACACGTAGGAAAGACTACCTGCACCCTTGGCCTTGTAGAAGCCTTCCGGCAGGCTGGACAGCGGGTCGGCTATTGCAAGCCAGTGGGCCAAGAAGCTATAGATATCGAAAACCTTCATGTGGACAAGGACGCCCTTTTGTTCTCCACCATGATGCATTTTGACTTGGTGGCCAAGATTCACAGTCCGGTCATTCTTGGCAAAGGAGCCACCCAAGCCTACCTCGATGACGCTACCAAATTCCCCTTCCATGAGGACGTGAAAACTGCCGCCGCCGTTCTCGAAGGCCAATATGAAATGGTCGTTTATGAGGGGACGGGGCACCCCGGTGTGGGTAGTGTAGTTGGCCTTAGCAATGCGGATGTTGCCTCCATGATTGGCGCCCCAGCCATTTTGGTGGTCGAAGGTGGCGTTGGATATACCATTGACCGGCTCAACCTCTGCCTTTCTTTGTTTAGGGAACGAAAAGTGCCAATTGCTGGTGTGATTATCAACAAGGTCTTACCTGATAAGATTGAAAAAGTACAAAACTACGTGGGCAAGAAACTGGATGAGTGGGACATCCCTTTGTTGGGTGTTTTGCCTTATGAAAAAACGCTCTTGTACCCCTTGCTTTCGACCATCAGCGTAGCGGTACACGGGCGTGTTTTGTACAACCCACAAAGCTTAAATGTTTTAGTGGAAAACGTTGTGGCCGCCTCACTCATGGGTACTCATAATTTCGAAGAAGACCAAGGGGTTTTGCTCGTTGTGAGCAAAAACCGCCTGAACGAATCCTTGCTCGGCATCCAACGGCTGAGCAAGCTGAAAGGCTTGGAAAAATCCCCCTTGGCTGGCATCGTCATCACTGGCGATGGCAAACAACTGCACCATGTCGAAGGCTTCCACCACGAGCAGTATGTGAACGACCACCAGATTCCGGTCATCTCCACCCCGTTGGATACTTATGGCACGGCGGTGAAAATCAGCCACTTAGAAGTAAAAATCAACGTTCAGACGCTCGGAAAGGCACGCCGAGCCATTGAGCTGGTGAGGGATAATTTGGACTTGACGAAAATTAAATGGTGAGTTATTGAAATGATGAATGATGAACGATGAAAGAGATGCGGGGCAAATTCATCATTTATCATTCATCATTTCAAAGTACCTCCTTGATTTCCTCAACGGAAATATCCAAATGCGAGGCATCGTGGTAGCAGTCGCCATCCTTTATCAATAAAATCTGCGGCGATTCGTGATAGACTTGAAAGCGCTCGGCGATTTCGTTTGAAACATTGCGGTAGCTTATCAAATCCAAGTAATAGGGTTCGATTTCTGTTGCATTAAAATCCCACTGTGCTTCTAAGCGGTGTTTTGCCATAAAGCTGATGCTACAACGGGTACTATGTTTGAAAATAAGGCAAGGAACCTGTTTTGAGCGGTCAATTACTTCGTTCAGTTCCTGTAAGTTGGTAAGCGGTTTCCAATCCATTAGGTGTTATTTATACAACTGTTTCGATGCGAAAAATGAAAACAGACAAGTTTGGCGTTTTTCACGCCTCTTACCCACTCACGCTTTTCACTCCTTATAATCCTATAGATATAAGGTAACTACTTAGGAGGAGGTGGGAGGAGAGAGAAAAAATGAAATTTTTCTCTCCTCCCACATTTTGGGGTGTATTTTGGGGAAAATCTTCAATTTCCCCCCAAAAACAACCCCCGCTAAGTTGTTACGAAATAAGAAAGTGTTTGCTAACCTGTTCAGGCAATAGCAAACACTTTATTTCCTTTATATCCTTTTGCTTAGCTGGTTTTGTCAATTTAGAACGTTGGGCAACCAGTGCCACGATTGCAAGAAGCAATTGTAAAAGCGACGAGGGCGACACAGACCAAGAGAAGGAACTGCTTAAGGGTGCTTTTTTTCATTGGAAAATGATTTTGGATATGTTATAAAATTGGGTTTCCGAAAACTTTCCACCTTAACGGTGAGAACTGGGCAGTTATTTCGGTCGGCCCTGTTAATTTTGCCACAAAAATAACGGAATTTCAGGTCGAAGGTTCGCTTTTACTGCCAGTGTTGGTCATTTAACGTTAAAACAACCTTTTAGTAACAGTCAATTTGAGTAGAAGTTTTCCGTTTTAAAGAAGAAACATGCGTATCCACTTGATTGCAATGGGCGGGGCGGTCATGCACAACCTTGCCCTTGCCCTGCAAAAAATCGGCCATTTTGTAACAGGCTCCGACGACGAGATTTACAATCCCGCAAAAGATAGGTTGGAAAAAGCGGGTCTGCTTCCCGAAAAATTTGGTTGGTACCCTGAAAAAATAACCCCTGATTTGGATTTGGCAATCCTCGGCATGCACGCCCGTGCCGATAATCCCGAATTGCTAAAGGCTCAGGAAATCGGCGTCCGGGTCATGTCCTTTCCAGAATTCATCTTCAAACAGTCAAAGGACAAAAAACGTATCGTGATAGCAGGAAGCCACGGCAAAACCACTACCACCAGCATGATCATGCACGTGCTCCGCAACGTCGGCGTTGATTTCGACTACCTCGTTGGCGCACAGTTGGAAGGCTTCGACACGATGGTGCGCCTTAGCGATGCCCCTATTATGGTCATTGAGGGCGATGAATACCTCTCCTCCCCTATTGACCAAAGGCCAAAATTCTTGCACTACCGACCACACGTGGCTGTTATCACGGGGGTGGCTTGGGATCATATCAACGTTTTCCCAACTTACGAGGAGTATTGCCGCCAATTTGAGCTGCTGACGCAAAACATGGAGGCAGAAGGCAACCTATTCTACTATGGCCCTGACAATGACTTGACTGACATCGTAAATCGTTCAAAATCAGAAATTTACGCAACGTCTTACACCGCATTTCCTCATAAAATAATAAATGGTGAAACGATTGTCAGGACATCCGGCAACGACGTTTTCAAACTCAAAATCTTCGGCGACCACAACCTCGCCAACCTCACTGCCGCCAAGCTGGTTTGCCAAACCATCGGCATCGGGGAAAGGGCTTTCTGGAAAGCCATCCAGACCTTTACGGGAGCCGCCAAGCGCTTGCAAAGCTTGGTTTCTAGCGATAGCTTCTCCGCCTGGCTCGACTTTGCCCACGCCCCATCCAAGGCAAAGGCCACTGTGGAAGCTGTGAGCAAACTGCACCCCGAACGCCGCCTCATCGCCTGCCTCGAATTGCACACATTCAGCAGCTTGAACAAGGATTTCTTACCGCTTTACAAAGGCAGCCTCGACCCCGCCGATGTTGCAACCGTTTTTTACAGTCCTCACACACTGGAGATGAAAAAAATGCAGCCCGTTGCGCCAGCGGAAATACAGGCTGCCTTCGGCAAAACGGGCTTGCAGGTCTTTACGGAAAGGGCTGATTTAGAGGCGTTTATTAAGCAACAAGACCTCGAAAATGCCAATCTGCTGCTGATGAGTTCGGGGAATTTCGGGGGGATGGACATTCCGGCATTTGTCAAATCATTGACCTCATAATCCAATGAAGAAGCTCAATATTGACAAGGAGTTGAGACAAATTCTCACTGAAATCAAAAAGGAGAATAAATCTCTTGAAGATTGGAGAGAGATAGAATCGTGCGATATGTTTCAATCCAATCATTTCTGTGGTGGATTTGACAGTACGGAAGACGCTTTCACTTTCAGTTATTTCGACGGCCCGAATGAGTTTTGGTTTCAGGTAACACTTGAGGAAGTTGAGCAAATCCTGAACGGTCAAAAATTTGAAATTGAAATCCGAAATGCGGAATAGAAGAATGAGGTGACAACTTTTTGCCTTCACCGCAATTCATTTTCTGCAGACCTTTCAAAGCGAAAAGTTGTAACCTAAAAAACTAACACCCTAACCCCTTACATTTGCCTTTCTAAAAAAGCCTGCGACCAAGTCCTACCAAGTTTTCCAAACTCAATCAGTTTTGATTATGAAGGAAAAGCAACCACTCAGTTTCAAGAAAATTTTGGTAGCAAACCGGGGCGAAATCGCCATCCGTATCTTCCGGGCAGCAACGGAACTGGGCATACGCACCGTGGCCGTTTACACTTACGAAGACCGTTTTTCACTGCACCGCCTCAAGGCCGACGAAGCCTACCAAATCGGGACGGACAACGACCCGCTGAAGCCTTACCTCAATATTGATGAAATCATAAGGGTAGCGAAAAAGTGTGGGGCAGACGCTATCCATCCCGGCTATGGCTTCCTTTCCGAGAATGTTGATTTTGTTCGACGCTGCCAAAAAGCGGACATCACCTTTATCGGGCCAAGGCCGCAGGTGATGGAGGCGCTCGGCGACAAGGTGCGGGCCAAGGTCGTAGCCGAAAAAGCGGGTGTCCCGATGATTCCCGGCAGTTCCGATTTCCAGTCGGTGGAACAGGTGGCTGAGTGGGCAACGAAAATCGGCTATCCCGTGATTCTCAAAGCAGCGGCAGGCGGCGGAGGCCGTGGCATGAGGGTCTGCCGCTCGGAGGAGGAACTGCTGAAAAACTACCCCGAAGCTAAAAAAGAAGCGGGCAATGCCTTTGGCGATGACACGGTTTTTTTGGAGAAATTCATCGAAAACCCCAAGCATATCGAGGTGCAGCTCATGGGCGATAACTATGGTAAAATCGTCCACCTCTTCGAGCGGGATTGTTCGGTGCAGCGGCGTTTTCAGAAGGTCGTGGAGATTGCGCCGTCGTTTTTAAAGCAGGAAACCCGCCAAAAACTCTACGAATACGCCTTGAAAATAGGCCGGGCAGTGCGCTACAACAACGCCGGGACGGTCGAGTTCCTGCTCGATTCTGAAGACAATGTTTATTTCATTGAGGTGAACCCAAGGGTACAGGTGGAGCACACCGTGACGGAGGAGGTGACGGGCATTGACATCGTGCGCTCGCAAATCCTCATTGCCGAAGGCTATGACCTGAACCACCCGAAACTGCGCATCGGCAACCAAAAAGATGTGGAATGTCATGGCTTTGCGGTGCAATGCCGCATCACCACCGAGCGGCCCGCCGAAGGCTTCAAGCCCGACTACGGAACCATCATCGCCTACCGCAGCCCGGCGGGTTTTGGTATCCGATTGGACGGCGGGAATGCCTACGCTGGCTCGCAGATTTCGCCCTATTTCGACTCGATGCTGGTGAAGGTGACGGCTTGGGGGCGCACTTTCCAGGGGGCTTGCGAACGGCTTTTTCGGGCGCTGCTGGAGTTCCGAGTGCGGGGCGTGGAGACGAACATCGGCTTCCTAGAGAACCTAATCAAACACGAGGATTTCCGGAGGGGCAAGGCGACCGTCAACTTCATTGCGGAGCACCCAGAACTGCTCATCATGCCGCAGCGCAAAGACCGGGGCACTAAAATCCTAAAATACCTTGCGGAAACCATCGTGAACGGAAACCCCGACGTGCCCTTCATTGACCGAAAGAAAACCTTGCGCAAGCCGCAATTGCCAGATTTTGCGCCGCAAAAAACGGCCACGGGCTACCTGCCCGGCACTAAGCAAAAACTGGAAAAACTTGGCCCCGAGGGCTTCGCAAAATGGCTGAAAAACCAACGGCCCATCCATTTCACGGACACCACTTTTAGGGATGCACACCAGTCGTTGTTGGCAACAAGGGTAAGGACGCATGACATGCTGGCCGTTGCCGAAAAATTTGCGCAAGCACATGGCCACGAGCTGTTCAGCATGGAAGTCTGGGGCGGAGCGACCTTTGATGTGGCACTGCGGTTCCTGCACGAGTGCCCGTGGGAGCGGCTTTCGTTGCTCCGCAAAACCATCCCGAACACGATGCTGCAAATGCTGCTGCGTGGCACGAACGCTGTCGGTTACACGGCCTACCCCAATAATTTGATTGAAAAATTCATCGAACAAGCGGCGGTGACGGGCATTGACGTGTTCCGCATTTTCGACAGCCTGAACTACGTGCCGTCCATGCTCACAAGCATCCGCACGGTGCGGGAGCGTACGGGGAGCATCGCCGAGGCATGTGTTTGCTACACTTCCGATATTTTTGATGAAACGAGGCCGAAGTACCACGTCGGCTACTATACCGACTTGGCGAAGCGGCTGGAAGATGCCGGGGCGCATATCCTCGCCATCAAGGACATGGCGGGGTTGCTGCGGCCACGGGCGGCCCGCACGCTCATTGCGGAGCTAAAAAAACACATCGAAATCCCCATCCACCTGCACACCCACGACACGGCGGGCATACAATCGGCGACCTATCTGGCGGCCATCGAAGCGGGTGTGGATGTGATTGACTTGGCCCTGGCGAGCATGAGCGGCCTGACCTCGCAGCCCAATTTCAACTCCTTGGTGGCGGCGCTGGACGGGCATAGGCGGGAAAACAAAATTGACCTGCCCAGCCTGAACGCATTCTCCAATTACTGGGAAGCAGTGCGGGAACTGTACTACCCGTTCGAGGGCGAACTGAAGGCGGGCACGGCGGAGGTTTACGACCATGAGATTCCTGGTGGGCAGTACACCAACCTGCGGCCACAGGCGAGGTCGTTGGGTCTGGAGCATAAATTTGAGCAAATAAAAGTGAACTATCGAGCCGCCAACCTGCTGCTCGGCGACATCGTGAAGGTGACGCCCAGCTCGAAAGTGGTCGGCGATTTGGCGATGTTCATGACCGCCAACGACCTCAGCGCCGAGGACATTCTGGAAAATGGAGATGCCTTGGCCTTCCCGGACAGCGTGAAGTCGCTGGTGCGGGGCGAATTGGGCAAAGTGGAGGGTGGTTTTCCACCAAGAATCGTGGAGGTGGTGCTAAAAGATGAGCCTCAATTGGCAGGTGATGCAAATGAACATTTGGCTCCCGTTGATTTTGAAAAAGAAATGGCGAGTTTTGCGGCGAAATTTGGGGAGGCCTACGGCCTGAACGATTTCCTTTCGTACAAACTTTACCCGAAGGTCTTTGAAGGCTATCATGCACACGCCGAGGAGTTCGGCGATGTGAGCCGATTGCCGACCATCCCGTTTTTCTATGGCCTAAAAACGAATGAGGAGGTGCTTATCGAAATTGCGCCTGGCAAGACGCTGCTCATCACGTTCATGAACATGACCGAGCCGGACGTGGAGGGCAACCGCCTCATTTTCTTCCGCTACAATGGTACGACCCGCTCGCTAAAGGTGCGGGACCAGCGCGTGAAATCGGCGGTAGTGCTAAATAAAAAAGCGGAAAGCGAAAATGATGTGGGTGCGCCACTGCAAGGCAGTTTGGGAAGCATCTTGGTAAAAGAAGGCCAAGAAGTCAAGCATAATCAGCCTCTTTTCACCATCGAGGCCATGAAAATGGAGAGCACGGTGGTGGCGCACAAAGGAGGAACAGTGAAGAAAATCCTGCTCCGTGAAAAAACTTTGGTGCAACAGGGGGATGCTGTGATGGAAATGGCATGATGTTTTTTATGAATTTCTAAAATTAAATCATTCAATAAAATTTTTATCTCAAAATGAAAAAGCTGAGTTGCGTTTTGGCGGTTGTTGCCGCCACGGTTTGTTTGATCTCCTGCAAGAGCGACACCCTTGGCGGTGGCGGTGGGGGCTGCTCCATGGAAGGCAATTGGAAAGTCAAATCTGTAGATATTCAATCAGAAAAACTGAACCCTTCCATCATTGAAATATCCAAGAACATTGCGCTTGCTCGTACCTACAACTTCACGGCAGACAGTATTACCATCAATGAAGGCACAAGGGCTGCTGCCGCTACTGGCAAGTATGTTGTAGAAGACGGTCGCTTAAAAATGACTGGAAGCGGTGTCAACGGTACATTGGCCGAAGACATGAAAATTGACGACTGCGGAGGCAGTGAAGTCAAGTTGAGCTACAGGATGCCAGCCGACACTACAATTCAGGCCATTGCAACGACGACCCTTGTCATTGTTAAGCAATAATGCAACGCAACTATTTAGGAGGGTTTAAGAGCGGTGAGAGAAAAAATTTCATCATTTCCTTTCTTCACCATCATCCTCAAAACTAGTTGTGGAAAGGTTAGTTACCGCTATCTGATAAAGCAAAAAGAGGCAGTTCCCTTGGTCGGGGAATTGCCTCTTTCTATTGCATAAAAAAAAGGGCTGCAAGCCTTTCAGCAATGCAGCCCTCACAGATAGTGTGTAGTTGATATTTATTTGTTTGGATCGTTATCGTTTCATCTCTACATAGCCCTTGTACTCTTTCTTTTCACCATTCACCACCACGTTTAGGATGTAGAAATAGGTGCCATCCGGCAAATTCTTGCTTCGATAGACGCCGCCCCACTCGCTATTGTAGCCCTTGGCTTGGTAAACCGTTTTACCCCAACGGTTGATTATCAAGATGTCGTTTTCAGGGTAACGCTGAATATTCCTGATTTTGAAAATATCGTTCACCCCATCACCGTTCGGGCTGAAACCTGTCATGATTTCCAACTCGGTGTTCGAGTTGGTAACGGTAATGTTCAGGATGGTGGTATCGCACATGCCAAGGTCATCGCAGATCACTATAACTGCTTGGTCGGGGCCTTCCTCCAATCCGACGACTTCAACACAAACATCTCCCGTAGAAAGAATCTGGGCATTCTCAGTGAAGGATGGATAAAGGTTCGTAAGTGTCTCAATCACGCCAACCAGTTCATCCACTGGGATACAAACTTCCTGCGTTTCGCCCACTGCCACGACAACTTCGATGGAATCAACAGTTGGCGTTTCTGGCTGTATTACGTTGATGTAGAGTGAATCGGCACAACCATTCACAGGGTCAATGGCAATGAGCAGGTGTGCAAAGCGGTCGTTGTCTATCAATACGGTCGGGTGCGGCACAATCAGGTCGGCAGCCGGGATTTCAGTGATGATGCCCGTAGTAGCCTCCCGGATGTACATATCACCGTAGTTGACACCGTCAATACCACCGATGACACGGCCATTGAGATAAACCCAGTTGCCCAGCCCGTCCAATTCCTTCATTTTCCCAAGGAGTTCGAACACATCATCGAACTCGAAATTGGTCAAGGCCGTTGTACCACCGTATTCCCAGGACTGCAAAGTGTATGGGCCGGGCGTCGGCAAATCGTCGAAGCCATCGTAGAAGGTGGTCTTGCTGCCACAGTCACCGATATTCCGGTCGTATAGGCCACCGTTCAGCTCCAACGTATAATCATCAAAATTGGTCAATTCCGTCGGCAAGCAGATTTCAGTAAGTGGTGCCAACAGCTCAACGATGAAGGTATCGAGGTAGAAGACTTCTTCTACCGTATCGCAATCCACACTTAAACAATCATCAATTACTGTGATACTCTCCGTTTCAGTACAGCCTTCGCTATCCGTTACGGTCACCGTGTAGGTGCCAGCTTGGAGTCCGTTGATGGATGCCCCATCAATGCCATTGCTCCAAACGATGCTGTCATAAGGTAGCGTGCCGCCTGAAATATTTAGCACAATGGATCCCATTGCAGCGCAGTTTTGATTGACTACTGTCGAGGCAATGTTCCAATCTGCCGGGCCGTTCACAACGAAATAAGCTGAATCAGTGCAAGCTCCATCTTTTAACACGAGAATAAAATCACCCATTGGTGCAGAATTCCAAGGCGTTCCAGCTAACAACGCTTTCGTGTCAGCATCAAGCACTTGATATGGTGTGTTGCTGAGTGAAATGATGGAACCAAAACCACCTGGGCAAACCGCATTTGTAACTTGAATATCGCCCGGGTCTATGGATGGCTCTGGCACATCACCAAGGTCTTGGGTAACAGTGGCCATACAACCATTTGCATCCGAAACCTCAATCTCAACGATGCCTTCGTAAAGGCCAGTCACACAGAAAGTATTGGTGCCACAGTTGGCCGGATTTCCAGCGTTGGAAACGATTGTGTATGGCGTTTGTCCGCCCGTAACCGTCAATGAAATCTCCGCATCAAAATTGCCACAACCCGTTGCGAGTTGCGCAGTTGAATTGGTTTGAAGGCCGACGCTACCACTCACAGTAAACACTTGGAAAACCTTGCAGTTGCCATTGGTCAAATCGGTCACTTCCAGCACATAGGCGCCTTCTTTAAGGCCGAAAATGGTATCCAGAATGCCCGGTGTGCCGAAGCCGGAAGGCACATTTGCACCAAGCACGGTGTAGCTGAAGGCGCCGCCACCTGTAACGGTGTAAAGAACGCTACCATTTGCCAAACCACAGCTTGCATTGACATTAGGAGTAACTACGACCGTTTGGCCGCCTGATGTCTGAACAAAAAAGGCTTTGGACGAGGTACAGCCAGTGCTTTCTGTGATGGTTGCGGTGTAAACCCCAGCAGCTAGGCCAGTAAGCGGATTCGCTGAACCTCCAACCGACCATGCCAGCGTCGATCCAACAGGCAAATTTGAAAGTAAAATAGCACCATTGTTCGAGCCACAGCTTGCCGGTGTAATGGTTTCAGTGGCAGTGAAAGTACCTTGTTCCCGTCCAACCGCTCCCGTACCTGCGGCAATACAGCCGTTGGCATCTTGGAAGATAAGGAGATAAACTGCCGGCTCAAGCCCCGTCAAGGTGACGGAACTACCAGTTACGTTTTGGTTGGAGCTGACGGTTACGTTGTTCTTGATCAGCGTATAAGTGTAAGGCGCAGTACCGCCCGTTGGTGTGGCGGTCAAGTTACCGTTATTGCTTGTGCAGGCAGCGTTGACGGTTGTAACCGAAACCGAAACCTGGCTTGTCAAGGCCGTCAGTGTCACGGTTTCAACATCCGTACATCCTGCATCGTCGGTTACCGTAACCGTGTAAGGACCAGAGGTAAGGTTGTTGAAAGTGACCGAAGTCATAGCAACATTGACTGGGTTTTGTCCCGTCAAAGCAAAGGTATAGTTGGGTGTGCCACCGCTTACCTGTACGGTAATGCTGCCATCGCCATTGCCACCCACGCATTGCGTAGCAGGCACCATGGATACGTTGGAAATATTCAAGGCTGGCGAGCTGCCTACCGTCGCATTGGCAGAAGCTTGGCAGCTGGAAGTTGGGTCGGTAATGGTCACGAAATAATTGCCCGCAACAAGAGAGCTAATGTCTTCCGTTGTATCAGAATTGCTCCAGTTGTAGTTGAAGCCAGTACCGGTTACGGTCATGTTGATGGCACCATTGTTCAGTCCGCATGAGGCATTCGTGACTGCGAAAGTCGCGTTCGGGTTGAACGAAGACACGTTGATGCCCTGGTTGGAGGAAGCCGTGCAACCACCGCCGTTGCTGACGGTCAAGGTGACGGTCTTGGTGCCCGGGGACGTCCAACGGACTACCATCGTGGCATTGGCCGGCGTGTTGCCGCTTTGCTGGCTTGCGCTCACGATTTGCGCACCTGCGAGGTTCCAGTTCAAATTGGTTGTTGGCAGGGCAGTACCCGTGAAATTGAGCACCACATTGCCATTGGTACAAATCACTGGCGACACCGTGAAAGAAGACGTTGGCGTGGCAACACCCGACAACCTGAATGTTTCCGTTGCGGAGCAATTGCTTGCGTTGTTCAAAATGACCGTGTAGTTGGTATTCCCTGCAACCGCAGTCACGGGGAAGGTCAACGTGCTGCCATTGATAGCGGCGCCAGGGTAGCTGGCATTTCCATTGATGGTGTAGCTTGTGATGGCCGTGCTTAAGGCCACCGAAAGGTTGATGGTAGAGCCAATACAAATGGTCGTATCAGGTATTCCAGTAGGAATGGTCGGTGGTGCAGGTTGCGTGAAGGTGAATGGCCCTGCTGTTTGGGCACAAGTACCATCGCTGTTGCGCACCACCAAATTGTAGGTTCCTGCGCCGAGGTTGCTGAAAACGTTGCTGGCTTGGAACGGCGCACCGCCAGTTATGCTGTATTGAAGTGGCGCTAGTCCACCAGATGCATTGATAGTGATGGAGCCATTGTTGTTGCAACCAACCGGCTGAACTTGGGAAACCGATACAATGCTCGGTGGCAGTAAAGCAGCAATTACGATTGGGTTGTTGCTGTAGGCTACTGGGCAGGAGTCGTCGGCGTTACGGACGTAAACAAGGTAGGTTCCAGCAGCCAAGTTGCCAAAACTGCTAGCCGATTGCCATACGATACCGCTGCCACTGTCCAATCCGTATTCTACCCCAGCCGTGCCGGATGCGCTAACTGCAATTGAACCATTCGAAAGGTTGCAGTCTGTTATTCCGGTGACCGTCACATCTGAAAGCACTGGCTTCGCTACTACTGTGACTGTCACTTGGCTGGTGTTCACGCAGCCAAAAGAATTGGTGGCGGTAAGCGTATAAGTAGTCGTGACTGCAGGGTTGGCCACCGGGTTGAATGGATCGGTAAGGTCGAGGCCCGTGGTCGGGCTCCATACCGCCGAGGTGATGTTGTCCGGCGTTTCGATGGTAACGCCCACGCCATTGCAAATGTCATAATTGCTGACCGGGGCATCGCCAGGAGAAGGAAAAACGGTGACGAATTCCATAAAAGTTGTATCACAACCCTCTTGGGTCGTCACCGTCAATGAAACCTCAAAATTCCCGGAGGAAGAATAAGTATGGTTTGGGTTTTGGCCACTGACAGCTGCGCTGCCGTCGCCAAAGTTCCAACTCCAAGAAGTGATGGTTCCGTTTGTTATTGTCGCATCGTTAAAATTAATCAGTGCGCCCTCACAGCCCTGCAAAGGGGTGAAGTCGGGCAAAGTACCTGAACATGGATTGTTGTTGATGGAGTCGCATTCAACGGTAGCAATGCCAAAGCAGAGTGAAGCATCTCCCAAAAGCCCCGCTACCGTTATTTGCTGGGGTAAGTTGAAATTTGTATTGTTCAAAACAGGGTCATTGGAAGGCATGAAGCCAATGCTATCGCCGACACAATTTCCAGTGTTTTCAAAAGTGAATAACAGCACTGGTTGCCCCGCTGTGTAAGGTACACTGGCGGCGGACTCCAACCCAAAAGAGAAATAATCGAATCCACTGTTTTCAGGTGGGCTGACTACACTGCTGCTGCTAAATGTGGCGCCAGGGATTTGGCTTTCGATATTGGATACCACAAACCCTCCAGTCGCAGTCCTCACTGTGATGTTCATGCCGGGGAAGCTGTTCCATGGAGCGGTAAATGTTGTATCGGGGGTCATGGTGACACCATATATCCCCCCACCAAGATGGCTAATGTCCAAGCTGATATCGCAATCAGGTGCAGGAGGGGGTGCCAGCACACATATTTCAGCCGCAGTACCAAAGCAGATTTCAGCGCCACTAGGGAAGCCAGGCGAACTCAAAAACGAGGAAAGTGTAAAAGTTGCATTACCTGACGCTGGGTCGTCCAATGGCATCAACCTGATACTGTCGCCTACACATGACCCCGTGTTGTCAAACGTGAACAAGTGAACAGTACCTCCTGCTACAAATGGAATGGTAGCAGGGGCCGGGTCAAGGGAAATGGTGATATAATCAAAACCCGGGTTCTCTGGAGGGGCCACCACAGTGGGTTGGCTTATAAACCCAGCGCCTGTGAGCTGACTGGTCACATTTGAAACTTGAAAGCCACCAGTTGGCATCCTCATCGTCACCTGCAAGCCGCTCACCAAGTTCCAAGGGGCACCCATACTGGTATCGGTGGTCATGGTCACTTCATACTTACCGTTGCCGAGGTGGACCAGATCGAAGGTCGCATCACAATTTTGGGGTTCACAGCCTGTAAGGGTATAAGTGCCTACCAAGCTGGTACATTGGCTGGATATGTTCCTTACATAAAGCGTATAGGTACCTTCTGCAAGGTTGCTGAAGGTGCTCGAAGCCTGCCAAGGGCCGTTTGGACTCATCGAATAGTTCAGCGTACCGCCGTCAACACTGAGGGCATTGATAGCTATGCTGCCATTCGAAGCGCCACAATTCGGTTGGCTTAGTTGAACATCAATAATAACTGCAGTCAATGGTGCAGGGAGTTGGAATGGCCCTAAGTACAAAGCATCATCAGGGCAGTTAAATAGGGCGTCGGTCACTGCAAGATAATAGGTGGTACCGGCAGCCAATCCGGTAAAAGTGGGGCTGGCTTGCCAGGTAACGCCCGGTGAGCCAAAATTGATAGAGTAACGCAATGGCCCACTATTGCTTGTAGCGCTGAACGTAATGGAACCATCAGCCACTGTGCAAGTGGTTGGCGGGTTCAGCGCTACGTCATAAACCTCGTAGCAAGAGTTGTTGTCATTGGTGGCCCGGCAGTCGGCAGCATATTGACTGTAATTCCCACTATAGGCTTCAATACCGCCCGGAATTCCATTGGCGATGAACAGCGTATTGTATGCTGGGACCGTGGCCGAGTTAGGTTCAATATTGAATGGGTCGGTTGCATTGTTTATCACTTCCACTATGCCGGTACATGTACCGTTGTTCCTAAATGAGAACACCGGTATTTCCACGCCTTTGGTATAGTTAATCTGACTAGCACCTGAGCCACCCGGAATTGCGTTGTCTAGTCCTACAATAATATAGGAATAACCGGGAGATTCGACGGGACCATTGATGATAGGATTCATCGTCCAAGTACCTTTCAAGTTGGTCAAGTTACCTGGGTTAAAACCGCCAACAGGCACCCTCATTACGACTTGTGCCCCACCGAAAGTAGTGGCATTAGCCCCAGTGATGGTCACATCGGGCCTGAACAATACCTGATAGGTTTGATTGTCGGGCAGGAGTTTTACCTTGAACCTGACCTGAGCGGACAGGGTACCCAAAAAAAGCAGCAATGTTAAAAGTGTAAGCCGAGGTTTCATGTTAATGAGTATTAGCTTCTCGAAAAAATGGCTTATATCAATAACATTCAAAGACACGGCTATCCCAGTCAGGATAAGCAGATAGTCTTAACTTGATATAAACACAACCAGTTGCAGGGGGGGAAGGGAACCGGGGGAATTCTTTATAAAAGATTGATAATTAATAAGTTTTTCAAAAACAAGGCCAAACTTGATTTTTGATTTTGCAATTAGGTGTGTTCAATGTGCTGGAGCTTGTAAATTTTTATTTCATAAGGTTGACCTCACCAGAGAAAAGAATGATTTCTCCGTCAATGAACTCGACGTTCATCGTGTAGAGGTAAAGGCCGGGGTCGGCTGGTTTTTCCCTTGCCGAGCCATTCCAGCCAGCATCGGCGTCATTGGGCTTGAAAGATTGCTTAGCTTCAAACATCTTGCCACCCCAGCGGTCATATACCTGCATGGAGTGTATGGCAATGATTTCAAAGCCACCATAAGGTTGGAAGGTGTCGTTGATGCCGTCGTGGTTTGGGCTAAAAGAATTGGGTATATAAATATCCCTTGATTTCCTGACGGAAATATTGATTACATCGTCAATGGAGCAACCCGCACTGTCGGTCATGACAAGCCTGTAGTTTACGCCTTCCGTTGGAGTTGCTACTGGGTCTGGGCAATCTGAACAACTCAAACCATCGGAAGGAATCCAATTGAAACTTACATTGTCGAAAGGAAAATGCGTAGCATCAATCCTCACTTGCTCACCATATTTAATGTCCCTGCCTTCCCCTACTTCCAATTGCATCTCCTGTCGGGCAGCCACGATGAAATCTTCTTCTATCATGCATCCTTTTGCATCTTCAACAATCAGTTTCATCGCTGAGCCTGGCTCCAAAAGAAACTTGTCGCCTGTTTCGGCCATTTCGTTGGCGCCGCCCGTAATCTCAGCTTCCCAAGGCATTACCGCATTGGAAACACCCAAAATTTCGAGCAATCCCTTTTCACCGAAGCACTTGGGTGTTACCAAGCGATAGTCCACCTCAATGGCAGGTGGTTCGGTAATTACAAATGACTTCTCCGTGATGCAACCTCCCAATACGTCGGTCACAGTAACCGAGTAAGTACCTGGCCCGAGGTTATAAGCTGCCGATTCGTTTGGTGTAGGCACATTGCTTGACCATTCAAAATAAAATTCGGTGTTAAAAGTGGGACTCCAAGGGAATATATCAATTAGTCCATCTGCTATGCCGTTGCAACTTACATGTTTCAAGGTGGAGTTGTTGCTCAAGACGATTTCTGCAGCTGGCATAAACCGTAACACTGCCAGTAGTTGAACAACCATTATCGTCTGTAACGGTAACACTATAGGTACCCACAGGCACAAATGTCAGTTCTGAATCCGTTTCTGAGGGATAGCCAGCCCAGGCGTAATGATAACCATTTGATACGGTTCCACCACTTACCTTGTCCACAACAGCTCCACCATCCATACTGCCAGAGCAACTTGCATCAAAAGCTATCAGTTCTACGGTCACCGGTGCTGCTGGTTGAACTAATTGAAAGTTAGAAGTTTGCGAACCGTTCAAGTTGTCCAATACGGTGAACTCGTAATTGCCAGCCGGCATGCCCGCCATCGTGAAAACATCACCAGCGTTTTGGATGCTAAACGTTCCAGTTTCACCAGAGTTGGTGTTCACCCACTGTATATTATAAGGTGCAATACCATTTACGACAGACACAGTAATATCAGTCACGTCCCCGAAACAGCGAACAGGATTGGTATTTGCTGAGATATTCAGTGAAATAGGAGGGCAACCAACCGCATCTTGGGCATCATTGCCTATATATGCATTGCCCGTAGTCGCCAAAACGGCAGCCACCGAAAAGGAATTGCCCACACCATATCCAACTGAATTTGGTTCGACATTCAAAGGGTCAGTCTGATTGTCTATGATTTCAATTGGGGTGCAATTGAATGCATTTTTGAACGTAAACAATGGCATTTTCACGCCGTTCAAATAGGTGAGGTTGACGATGTTGTCTATTTCATTGCAAATGAAATAATCGTAGTCTGGCGCCTCTACAGGGCCAGAAACCAATATCGGTGCACTCCAATCACCAACAATAGACTGAAAACCAGCTATTTGGAACTTGCCTTTTGCCGCACGCAAGGTGATAACAGCACCATTGGTGGTGCTGAGCGGAGGCGTCCAAGTCACGGACGGAATTACCGACACGGTATAGATACCGTCGGCAGGGTTTTGCTCAAGAATCCCACTTAATTGGGAGAAAGCAGGGAGAACAAACAGAAACATGGGGGGCACGAACAAAAAGATTCGGAAGAGGTTCGACATAGCTCGTGCAATTTTGAAAACAACCACAGGCAAGAACTATGCTAAAAATTTTGCCACCCTATTTACTTTCCAAACAAAACACGTTTGCTGATAAATATTTTTTTGCGCTCCATACTTAACAAGCTATTAACCAATGGATTGAACTCGCTTCAAATCTAATTCTACGATCGTAGGCAGATAGAAGTAACACAACTAAAATATAAAGGTGAGGTCTTCTCGAAAGTCAAGTCGCTTCATTTACGCAGCGAATACAGTTTTGAGAAGACCTCACCCCAAACTCAAGAATTCCTTTATTAGCTAAATGCACTGGAGAAGTACATTCCTCAAACGTAACAATTAGGAGGATGCGGGAGGGGAAGGAAAAATGAAATTTTTCCTTCCCCTCCCGCAGTTTGGGGTTGTTTTTTGGGGGGGGAATTTTCAATTCCCCCCCCAAAAAAAAAACCTGCTAAACAGCACACTCAAACAAGGATGTTGTTAAAACGGGCAGTGATGCCACCCAGAC
>JADKBS010000028.1 GCA_016714985.1 Saprospiraceae bacterium
TGATATTGAGGACGAGGGTGAATGGGTGGATGGAAAGTTATGCGGGAATTATCCGATAATTGTAATTGACAAAAATTAAGCTGATGACCAATAGAATTGAAGTTAATCCAAAAATCATGATGGGCAAACCCGTCATTAAAGGCACGAGGATTACCGTAGAAAACATCTTGGAAAGGTTGGCAGCCGAAGAACTGGTCGAAGACATTTTGGAGGCATTGCCCAGGCTGAAAAGGGAGGACATCTTTGCGGCGTTGCAGTTTGATAGAGAATCAGGAACATAGGTGTCCTTTTTACCACTAAACTGAAAAAAACTTAACGATATGGGACAAGCAGCTTTGTACCGGTCGGTTCTGGAAAAATTGAGTGCCATCCCTGCGGAGTACCTCCAGCAAGTGGACGCATATTTGACCATGCTGCAAGCTAAGGCGGCCACTGTAAAGGACAAGAAGAAGCGGGCAAAGGCCATCATGGGCTTTGCTGGGGCTTGGGCCGACATGAGCGATGAGGAGTTTGAAGCATATTTGGCGGAGACGAAGAAAGTAGGGAACGAACTTTTTAGCCGTGAGGTAGAACTATGAAAGAGGCACTTTTGGACACAGACACAGTTTCCTATTTTTTGAGGAAAACACCAAATGTGGTGGCTAAAGTAGAGGCATACGCAAAGGAATACGGGGTTTTGAACATTAGCGTCATTACGTTTTATGAGATAACGAATGGGCTATTGGCAAAAGATGCCAAAAAGCAATTGGGAGAATTTGAGGCTTTTCTTTCCTATGTAAACGTCCTCCCTGTCAGTCTATTAGGTGCTAAAATATCTGCAAACATCTGTGCCACGCTTAGAGTTAGCGGAAACCTGATAGGCCACAATGACATCCTAATTGCTGGCACCGCCATCGAAAATGACATGAAGCTAATCACCAATAACCAAAAGGACTTTTCGAGAGTACCCGGCTTGGATTTTGAGAGCTGGGCTTGATAATTTTAACATTCATTCGCAATACACACAATACAGAAAATGAGGCAACAAGGCAAAGGCAATTCGTAACCACTTGACATTCCGTATTTTGGCATGGCAGCGGCCCTACTTTTTCCTTTCTCCTTTTTCCTTTTTACTTCACAAAATGAACCTGCTTCAAACGAAAATGAAACGGTACACCGCCCCGCAGGAAGCGAAAGCGGCGGGCGTGTACCCCTATTTCAGGGTCATCGAAAGCGACCAGGACACGGTGGTGACCATGAATGGCAAGAAGGTGCTCATGTTCGGCTCGAACAGCTACCTCGGCCTCACCAACCACCCAAAACTGAAGGAAGCCGCCAAGGCCGCCGTGGACAAGTACGGCTCTGGCTGCGCTGGTTCCCGCTTCCTCAATGGCACCCTTGACCTCCACATCGAACTGGAGGACAAACTGGCCAAGTTCGTGGGCATGGAAGAGGCCATCGTGTTCAGCACGGGCATGCAGGTGAACCTCGGCGTGCTATCCTCGGTGCTGGGCCGCAAGGACTTCATCATCTCCGACGACGCCAACCACGCCTCCATCGTGGACGGCACCCGCCTGAGCTTTGCCACCACCCGCAAGTACCGCCATAATAACATGGAGTCGCTGGAAAAGGCGCTCCAAATCGCTGGAAAGGACCGTGGGCCGGAGGATGTGGCGCTCATGGTCACCGACGGCGTGTTCAGCATGGAAGGAGACGTGTGCAACCTGCCCGAAATGGTGCGCCTTGCAAAGCAGTACAACGCCAGCGTCATGGTGGACGATGCGCACGGCCTCGGCGTCATGGGCGAGCTTGGGCGTGGCACCTGCAACCACTTCGGCCTGACGGACGAGGTGGACCTCATCATGGGCACCTTCTCCAAATCGCTGGCCACCATCGGTGGCTTCATCGCTTGCAGCCACGACATCGCCAATTGGTTGAAACACAACGCCCGGTCGCTCATCTTCAGCGCCAGTATTGCGCCAGCAAACGCCGCTGCCGTGATTGCCGCATTGGAACTGATTCAGCACGAGCCGGAGCGCCTGGAACAGCTTTGGGCCAATACCCGCTATGCCAAAGGTATGCTCGACGACCTCGGCTTCGAGACGGGGCACTCGACCACGCCCATCATCCCCATCTACGTGCGGGACGTGAACAAGACCTTCATGCTGACCAAAATCCTGCAAGAGCAAGGTGTGTTCGTGAACCCCGTGGTGACGCCCGCCGTGGCAGCCGAGGATACACTGATTCGCTTCTCGCTCATGGCCACGCACACGTTTGCGCAGATTGACGAAGCCATCGGCAAACTGGCGGCGGTCGCACGTGAGTTGGAAATCTTGAGGGGACAAGAGGTTTGAGTTAGCTACGAGTTGCGAGTGGGCAGTTTCCAAGTTGCGAGTGGGCAGCTTCCAAGTTTTCTTAGATGCCACTGTTTACTCGCAACTGGCAACTCATAACTCGCAACTTAAGAAATCATGCACGATATAGCGCCATACCACCGCTGGCAAGACGACTACGACGCAGCCAAAGACAAGCATACCCCCTTTTATGGCCGGGTGTACGACGAATTTTACTACACCAAAAAAATCTACAACCATTTCATCCATCCACAATGGGACGAGTTTGGTTCGCAGACGCTCTACATGAAAATATTGTTCGCTGATTACGAGGAGGGCTTTGCCATCTTTGAGTTGATTGGCGAATGGAACGACTGCCTTTACAACGACATCATGTTCCTAAAGCGGGACGTGGCGGACGAACTCATCAAGCAGGGTATCCACAAGTTCGTCATCATTGCCGAAAACGTGCTGAACTTCCATGCCTCCGACGACTGCTACTACGAGGAATGGTACGAGGACGTGAAGGACGAGGATGGCTGGATTTGCCTGCTCAACCTCTTCCCGCACGTAGAAGAGGAAATGAACGATGCCCGTTTGGGGTACTATGTCAGCTTCGGCAAGCGTTTGAACGAAGTGAACTGGCGAGCCATGACGCCAAAGGGGCTTATACAGAAGGTGGAGGATTTAATGATGGTAAAACGCCGTCTCCATTAACTACCAATACAACGTTTCAGCCTACCCTTCAATCCTTCTATCATTCAATCCTTATGTTTGCAGCTATGAAATCGAAAAACTTTCCAATCCTTTTGGCAGCCATGCTGCTACTCTTTATTTCGGCATGTAGGAACGAACCCTCCCCAGCCATTGAAGCCAACGTGCCAACGGTAACGGGCGGAACGCCGCAAATACAGGATATTTCAAAGAAAATCGCATCCGATTCCACCAACGCCAGCCTTTATGCCACCCGTGGTGCACTTTGGTACGAGAACGAGAACTACGACGAGGGTATTGCCGACTTTGAAAAGGCCATTCGGCTTGACTCCACAAAAGCCGAGTATTTCCATATACTGGCCGATGTGTACATGGATTATTATAAGTCGAGGCAAGGGCTAGAAGTGATGGAAAAAGCGGGTGTCCGTTTCCCCGAACGGACGCCAACCTTGCTAAAACTCGCTGAATTTCAATTAATTGTAAAACAACATACCCCTGCTTTGGCCACTTTGCAGCGCATACAGCAACGAGAACCGCTCAACCCGGAAATGTTTTTCATGTTCGGCAACGTCTTTTCCGACATGGGCAAGACCGACCAAGCTATTACAGCCTATCAAAGTGCGGTGGAAAATGACCCAAAACTCGTAGATGCTTGGATAAAACTCGCCGACCTGCTCGCTGAAAAAGGTTTGCCGCAGGCGGCCAAGTACTATGATAACGCCATTAAGGCCGACTCGGGCAGCGTGGAAGCCCTCCATGCAAAGGCGTATTACCTATCTAATCAGAAGAACGACCTGAAAGGAGCCATTGCCCTCTACAAAAAGATAAACACCATCAATCCGCAGTATTACGAAGGGTACTATAATTTGGGCTTGCTTTACTTGGACATGGATTCCGTTCAGCAGGCTTATCAAAGTTTCGACCTGACGGTGAAGTTCGCCCCTGAGTTTGCGGAAGGCTATTTCCACAGGGCCGTCGCTGCTGAAATGAAGGGCGATAAGGCGCTGGCCAAGTCCGACTTCGAGAATGTACTACGAATCAACCCAGACTTTGAAGGTGCGAAAACGGGTTTGCAGCGGGTGAATTTCTAATTCGTCACTTGTAACTACTTTTAGCAGTGGGTATTTTTTGGGGAAAAATTTTCAATTTTTCCCCAAAAATACCCCAAAATGTGGGAGTGGAAAGAAAAAATGAAATTTTTTCCTTCCACTCCCACCCCCTCCTAAGAGTTGCTGTCACTTTAAGTTTTTCATCTGCGCAAGTCCGTTTGCCTTAGGCGATGGCGCTTTCGCATAAGCTCCCAAACCTCTCTAAGCGCTGATATTCTTGTTCCACACATATAAGTCTAAGCAGAAGGCCTGCTGGGCCTTCTCCAGTTTTCAACAAAAAATTATCTTCCCATCTCCACCGCCACCCGTGCCGCCAATCTCGCATTGTTCAGCACCAGCTCGATGTTCGCTCGGAGGCTCTCGCCGCCCGTCAGTTGCTTGATTCTTGCGAGCAAAAAAGGCGAAACTTCTTTGCCTTTGATGCCCAACCGAACTGCTTCGGCAATGGCCGCTTCCGTGGCCGCTTGGATGGGGGCAGCCGCTGGTTCGTGCGCTTCTGGAATTGGGTTGGCAATGATGATGCCGCCCTGAAAGCCAGCCAACCATTTGATCTTCAGCACTTTAGCAATATCAGCGGGTGAGTCGAGGCGTCGGTCAACGCCGTGGCCACTATGGCGGGTGTAAAATGCGGGGAACTCGCTCGTCTGGTAGCCGATGACAGGCACGCCGTGGGTTTCAAGGTATTCCAAAGTGAGGCCGATGTCGAGGATGGATTTTGCGCCAGCACAAACAACGGCCACACTGGTGCGGGCAAGCTCTTGCAGGTCAGCAGAAATGTCCATCGTCTCAGTAGCACCCCGATGCACGCCGCCGATGCCGCCCGTGGCGAAGATGCGGATGCCCGCCATTTCGGCGATGAGCATGGTGGTGGCAACGGTGGTAGCCCCTGGTTGGCCGCTGGCCAGTAAAAACGGTAAATCCCGACGGCTGACCTTGGCCACGCCGCGGCCCGTTTTTCCCAAGTATTCGATTTCAGCTTCGGAAAGCCCAGCTTTTAGCTTACCATCCAAAACGGCGATAGTTGCTGGAGTGGCACCCGCATCCCGCACCGTTTTTTCCACCAACAAGGCGGTTTCCACATTCTGCGGATAGGGCATACCATGCGAGATGATGGTGCTCTCAAGCGCAACCACGGGTTGGCCCGATTGCAGGGCCTCATTTACCGAAGGTGAAATTTCGAGGAAGGGATGCATCCCAGCGTTTGAGTCTGCTTTGCCAAATACGCTCATAAATCAGTCGTAAATCAAGATTTAGTCAGCACGTCGATAACCGTTTTCAAGGCGACGAACATTGGCTCCCGACCCTCTGCCGTTAGGGTAAATGGCTCCCCTTCCTCATTTTCGGCTTCACCGATAATGGCGTCTTCAACAAATGCCATGAGGTCTTCCTGTGGTGATTTTTCATAGAAAATATCCAGTCTTTTATGAAAATCGGGCGCTTTCGAAGTTTCCATCAATGCCCAATTCGCCTCCTCAGTATTGCTGATTTCTTCTTCGCCGGCAATTGGCAACTCACCGGGCTTGGCTTCCTGCACGGATTTGTAAATGACCAAGGCGAGGTAAAGCAGGAAGTCTTCTTCGTCCTGCGAAAACACGCCTTCGTTGTCGCCGATTAGGTAAGAAAAAATGGCGGGCTGCTCGTCGGCAAAATCCTGCACGGCTTGTTCATAGTCTATGGCTTGGGTGTCGAATTTTTCGAGCACCTTGTCAATGATGTCTTCTGAAATCATAAGGGAAAAATAAAGCACCTGCCTATGAGGTGGCAGGGGGAAGGGGGAGAAAAAAAATGATTTTATCTTCCCCCTCCCACTACCATGAGGTGTTTTTGGGTAAATTGGAAATTTCTACCCAAAAACACCTCACGTCAAGCAGCTACATAATAAAAAAGTAAAAGTACAAAGGCAAAAGTAGTACATGCTATGTTCATACTTTTGCCTTTTTACTTTGTACTTTTTACTTGATGAAACTTTACCTCCACGACATCCGCAACTTCCTCGGCAAGCTGACGCTGCGCCGGGCTTGGAACGTGGTAAAGATTTATTCCTCTTACCAACTCACTCGCCTGCTCAAGCGACCCATCCAGTGGGGGCTTCCGATGACCATCTCGATGGAACCCACCACGGCATGCAACCTCCGCTGCCCCGAATGCCCCAGCGGACTTCGTGCATTCACCCGCCCCACGGGCAATTTGCGGGAAGATTTTTTCCGAAAAACCATTGACGAACTGCACCAGGAACTGCTTTACCTCATCTTCTATTTCCAGGGCGAGCCTTATATCAATCCCAAGTTTCTGGACATGGTGACCCACGCCCGCCAACAGGGTATTTACACCATCACTTCTACCAATGGCCATTTTTTGAATGATGAAAATGCCCGCCGCACCATCGAGTCGGGGCTGGACAGGCTCATCATCTCGGTGGACGGAACGACGCAAGAGACTTATGAGAGCTACCGCAAAGAGGGCAAATTGGAGGTCGTACTACAAGGTGCCCGCAACGTGGTGAAGTGGAAGCGGCAGTTGAAATCAAAGACCCCGCACATCATTTTTCAGTTTCTCGTGGTGCGGCCCAACGAGCACCAAATCCCTGAAATTTACCGCCTCGCCGAGGAAATCGGCATTGACGAAGTCAAACTAAAGACCGCCCAAGTCTATGACTACGAGCATGGCAACGACCTCATCCCGAGCATTGGCAAGTATGCCCGCTATGCCCAAAAGCCCGATGGGTCTTGGCGGGTGAAGAACGAATTGCTCAACCATTGTTGGAAGCTCTGGCATGCCTGCGTCATCACTTGGGATGGCCTCGTGGTGCCATGTTGTTTCGACAAGGATGCCCTTCACCGTCTCGGCGACCTGAAGCAGCGCCCATTCCGGGAAATCTGGCAAGGGGAGGATTATCAGCGCTTCCGCAAAATGCTGCTGGCCGGGCGTGACCAGATTGACATTTGCTCCAATTGCACAGAGGGCTGCACGGTTTGGGCAGAATAAGTGGAAATAGGAAATTAATTGAAATTGAGAAATTCGGCGAAACTATTGACAATCAATCTGTTGCCTCAAAATTTACTAGCGTGAATCTTCGATTTTTCAATTTCATAATATCAACTAATTTCCACGAAGTACTAAGCTTACCAATTCAATCTACCAAGCGCCACGAAATCCCCATCCGCATACCGCCATTTTGATAGCCAAAAGGCAGGGGGTGATTGGCCGTTTGATAATAATAGGTCTGCAATGGCTTGGTCAGCAGGTTCTCGACTTTGAAGAAAAAACGGAAGGTTTTCACACGGAAGCTCAAGAATACGTCGAGCAATGGCGTAAAGGGCAGCGTTTGTTCGTCTTGAAGGTGAAACTGCCCGATGAGCGGATTATAGCCCGATGCCTGGTAAGGTGCAATCAATCGGGCGTCCACTCCTATTTTGGTGAGCATAACTTTTTTGAAAATCTTGCCTTCGAGGTAAAGGCTGTGCTTGGTGTAGAACTGCGGCAGTGGTAGCACATCAGAGGTGGTCTGCTGCAAGAAGGCCGCATTGTCCAGGTGAAACGGGCCAAATTTGAAATCCTTTTGCACTGTCAATTGCACGATGCTGAACGTGCCGCTTTGCCGGGGCAGGCCCAGCGAATCGAAATAGATGAGGTTGTTCAAAAGATGGTACTGCCCCCCAACGGAAAGGCGGATTTGCGGCAGCGAATACTCCCCCGCCAAGCTGGTTTCGAGGGTACGGCCAAAGCTGTTTTTCCAAATTTCCTGCTGTGTCACATAAAAACGTTGCGACAGCAAAGAAGGCGAATACAACTGGTTGACAGCCTCCAAGCGCAGCGCACCGATTTTCTTCAGGTTCAAAAACAGCTCCCCACTCAGCCGGAAATCGCCCGCATTGGCACCGATGCCAAGGTGTGCGTAGCTACGCAGTCGCAGCCGTTCACCCAACGAAAAGTTGAGCCGCCCCGTGAGGAAAACGTTATTAATGGCCCCTGTATCCACGGGCTCCAGCTCCAAAAAATAAGCGGAATGCACCAGGCCAACTTCCAACAAGTCGCTCTCATTTGGCAATGCACGGCTGGACTGGCTCGTGTCCGTTGGCGTTTGCTGGCGCAATTTGAAGGTTTGGAGCTTGAAAGTATTCTCCAGTTTTTTCACTTCCAGATAATGCCGGATGCCCCGTTTATCTACCAAGAAATCTCCATAGTAGGCAGTATCGGGGGCTGCATCCGCATATTTGTAGCTTTCGTTGCGCAGCGCTATTTGATGATAGAGCGTAAACCGACGCCCAATGGTGGACGGTGGACCGTGGGCGGCAGTGGTGTCCAATGGAGATTGTTGTTGGATGGAATCAACTGGTAAATTTGCTGGCCGTTGGCCGCTCACCGTTGGCCGTTGGCCGTTGGCCGTCCGCTGTCCGCCCTTTAAATAAAAATACTGTGTATAAGCCAATTCCCTGTTTGCATTTCGGGAGTTGGCGGTGCCAAGCTGTATATCCACTTGGTAAGCGGGTATCACTTCGTCGCTGAGGTCTTCGCCAGCGCCGCCATTGTTTTGTTGTTCAATGGCATTGGAAACAAAGCTGAGGTACCCGTCATAACTGCCAGATTTCGGATGAATCCACATGCCAGCGGCGGTAGCGGAGTTTTGCGCCCGTTGGAAATCGTATGAACCAAGGTTGTTGATTCGGCGGTGTTCGATGGAGAAGTTGAGGCCGTTGGCGAAGTTTCGGCTGAAGCGGATGTTGAACTGGGCATCGCCCTGCGTGGTGCCCTGCGAAAAGGCGGCTTGGGTATATGCCTGCGTGATTTTATAGTAGCGCACATCGGCGGTGGTCATTTGGTAGAGGTCGAACTGGTGCTGCCCCACGTCGAAGCCCCTGCGCCAAGTCGGTTGGAAAAACAGGAGACGGGCTGCTGAGCCGAGGTTCCCCAGGCTGGCAAAATCAAACCGTTGGTTGCGGATGGGGTCATATTGGTGTAAGCTGCCGAGCAAGCTGTCACTGAAGGGAAAAACGTAGTTGGGTTCATCGGCGTAGAAAAAATAGATATCGGACGTGTCAAGTGTCAATCGTTGGGTGCCGGGCATCGCACCACCGCCGCCGCCGCCGAACCTGCCTGCTACATTGCCTAAGCCGCCGCCGCCGCCACCAAATTGGGCATGGGTTGCGCAAGCGACTAAAAGAGTGGCCGCCAATAAGATATGTCTCAGAAACTGCTGCATTGTGGCTTTAAAACGTCCAATTAAACGGCGTCCCAACAAGTGACTACCTTCATTTTGCCAAAACTTAACATCGCAAAATCAGGCGATTTGCCCGAAATAGATTTTGGTCAAATACCAAAAGTCCACCATCCCGGTTTCGGAATGTACCTCAAAGGTATCGCTTAACCGTTGCATGGCGGTGGCGTGGCGAGGGTGTTTTTCATCGAAAGCATAGGAGCAGGAGAGATAGCGCCCTTTTACGCCCTCGAAGTCGAAGGTTTGCAGGTAGTAAATTTCATGGTAGGCAAAGCCATTTTTACCAAAAAAAGGCGCAAGCTGTTCCTCGCTGATGTGGCGGTGGTCAATCTTGTCGAGGTCGGTGGAAAAGTCCCGAAGGAAGGCATTGGGTTCCACGGCATGGATGGGATTGCCATTCTGCAAAAAAAGCTCCGTCAGTTTGTTCGTTCCAGCGCCTATATCCACTACAACAGATTGGGCTGAAAGGCCCATCTTGTTCTTCATAAACTCCAGTAAGTCAGGAGGATAGCCCGGTCGGTAGCGGATGTAGTTTTCGACGGTATGGGAGAAACGGGTGAGGGAGCCTTGGGTATTCATTTTTTATTTTTGAATGCGTGAACCAATCTTTGCAAATATTGTCCAGAGGTTTCTTTTTGGTAAAACCCAAGCGCAATCGCTGTCTTGTCCAAGAGATTGGCGTCGAAAAAGCCAAAATCGAACTGGTGTTCCATGCCGCTCGTCAGGCGCTCCCGGTTATTGGCCAAAATGGACAGCTCAGAAGCTGAAATATTGTTTACACCGCCAGCATTCACATATCGTTTTATACGGCGCTCACAGGCTTGAAGTGCGCCTTCGAGTATTTGCAGGCTATCGGCGGCCTCGGCCAGTACTTGCCGCTGAAGCAGTAGGCCGTCCACCGCTTCGTCCTTCCCTGATCGTACCTCGCTGTCCGTTTTTTCTACCGAAAAATAGCTGTCATCAATGTCATTGTTGAACTGTTGAACGGCTTCGAGGTGCAGCCCGGCCAGGTCCCGCATCGGCTCAATGATTAGATGGAACTTTTTGACCAGCAGCTCGTGGCAGGCCCGTTCACCTGCGAGGCTACCTTGGTCGTGCGCCCTGCCCATATCCACGAACAGGGCTAGTACCTCGTTCGGTACTTTGTGGTCCACAACTCGTAGGTTGCTCAGCATGGAAGAGAAGGCAGCCGCCTTTTGTTGGAAGTGGACGTTCTTCGCCAGCACCACGTCCAATGGCTCCTGCTGGTTTTCGAAGTGGCCGTCCTGTTCAGGCAAAGGTGGCAGGTTTGCGCCGAGGGCACGGGGCGGGTCGTTATGGAATAGGTTGTCGTATGGATTGGTTGGCATAGGAACCGTCGGATATTGCTGCCAAAGTTAACATAAAGCAATTATTGTCCCAACTCACGCCACCCTTTGCGCACTGCTTCCAAGTCCCTTCTCATTTCATAGTCCTTTGCATAAAAAAAATCGAGCCGATGGGCAGTGGCATCATCCAACTGTTTGTTGGGAAAAGTGTGGGTGGAATTTAGGATGCCTGGCTTTATTCTTGGAATTGCGGATTGCGGAACTTGTCCCGACACCTCGGGATTGCGGATTGTGGATTGGGGCGAATAGCCTACCCAAGATTTTCTACCTAAAAATACCTGAATCAGGTTCCGCAAAAAGCCGCCCGGTTTTTTCACCAAAAACAAAAGCAGCGGGGCCGCCATCAAAAAAACAACGGTCAAAACCAAGTCCAACAACCGCTTGTTGCGGAGAGCCGTTGGTGATGCAATTTGGAACCGAGTTGTGGTGGTGAAAAGCTCGCCAGCCGCGTCCTTCGAGCTGCTGCCAATGATGGTTCCGCCACCCTTCGGCACAGTGCGGTACTCAATACGGGAACCAAGTCGCTCCATCCAACCAATTGTTTGTGAGGCAGTTACGTCTTTTAGGCAAAAAATGATTTCGTCCAAATGGTAGAGCGCAGCTAGCTCATCCAAGTTATCTACTGTTCCCAAACAATCTGAAATCTGAAATCGTCTATCTGAATTCTGAAATCCAATCAAATCAGCCGGGGGGGAAACCCTTCCAATCAAATTCCGCTCCACCCCAGCCTTCGCCAAAAGCCCCCTCACCCGTTCGCATTCCTCATCAGACCCCACGATGGCAAGGTTGGCCAACCGGGTGCGGCCCAGGCTTAGATTGCCTGTTTTGAAAAAATGGAAGATGAAGCGCAATCCCGTCAATGCTACCAACGACCACGCTGTGCCAAGCAAGATGACTGCCCTTGATGGCCGAAACTCCTGAGGCAGGAAGCCATAGACTGCCGAGATGACCACTGTACCGAGCAGCAGCCCACGGGTCAGTCGGCGGAGGTTGAACGGTTCGTCGTAACTGCCATTGAACCACAGCGCCACCAGCCAGACGAGCGTGTAAAATGGTGCGTTGAACTGTATGAATGCGGGCTTGAACCAAGAGGGGTCGTGGTAGAAATAGTTGGCCCAAAAGGTTTTGCAAAGCCATAGCCCACCGAACATGAGCAGGGCATCGAGCAGTGGCAGTCGGCTTTTTTTGAAAAAATTGCCGACCAGTGTCATCCCCGCCCGCAGCCAGATGGCCCCATAAATCATGGCGATGAAAAGCCTTGCCTGCTGCCCTTGGAAATGCTTGCGAGCAAAGATGATCATAGCCTGGTAAAACGTGCGGACATAGTTCAGGCTGCCCTTTTTAGTGCTTTCGCCTTTGTAGTGGATAACGGTCGTATCGGCAAAATAGTAGTTCTTATATCCCGCCTGAACAATTCGGTAGCTTAGGTCAATGTCCTCACCGTACATAAAGAAGGCTTCATCGAGCAGGCCAATTTTGTCCAGTACGGAACGGCGAAGCAGCATGAAGGCCCCGGCCAGCACGTCCACTTCATGCGTCTCATTATTGTCCAAAAAGCCAAGGTGGTAGCGCCCAAAAAGTCGGGATTTCGGGAAAATGGCTGACAACCCAAACGTTTTGCAAAAAGCCACCCATGGCGTGGTAAAGCCACGCTTGCTTTCCGGCAGGAACGTTCCGCTGCCATCCATCATTTTCACGCCCAATCCACCCGCCTCGGGGTGTGCCTCCATGAAGTCAACGCATTTGCTCAACGTGTCCTCTGCAACTACCGTGTCGGGATTGAGTAGTAAAACGTACTTGGATTGCGGAACTTGTCCCGACACCTCGGGGTTGCGGATTGCAGATACTCGGATTGCCTGATTGTTGGCTACCGCAAAGCCTGTGTTTTCTTGGTTTACAATGAGGTGTACTTCGGGGAAATGGGTGCGAACCATCTCGGCACTGTCATCGGAGGACTTGTTGTCAACGACATAGACATCGCCAAGGTACCCGTCTGGGTTGGCATTTCGCACACTTATGAGGCATTGCTCCAAGAAGTGGCGGACGTTGTAATTGACGATGATGGTGGTGAGCATGGGGTGTAAAATTAGCAAAAATCCAGCCCAACTTGCCATTTCTACTTAAATGGGGCTTGAGGGGCAGCCAAAAATCCTTTGGTAAAAGAATACCATGACAAGCCTTTGAGCGAGGAATACTTGAGCGAAATATTCCTCAAATATTTTGGTTGAGAAAGGAAGGCAATCCTATCACTTATTAAAGGAACTGCCAAAAAAAGAAACGGCGGTAGCACAGTGCTACCGCCGTTTCTTTTTTTAAAATTGGAGGTCGAAAGGCCCTGGCACCGGATCTTGACCTTGCATGGAGCGGTCATTCCTTATCGAACCTCAATTCTTGAATGACCTGTTTTCCGCCGCCCGATTTCAGGTAAATATAGACCCTGAAAGTGCCGGAAGTGGCAGTCATGTTGCCGATGCAGTACTGGGAGTCTTGCCCCTTGGACGCTCCCTGGTGTACCTGCTTAAAAGAGGAAGGCTTGTTCTTTGCGAAGAAGTCCTTCACCACTTTCACTGCATCAGCTTTGGAATAAGTCTCCTCCTTGTCCATCACTGCTATTTCCACATTGGCATCAAAGTACTGGCCAAGCGCATCGGCATTGCCACTGCTAATGGCCTTTGTGATGGCATCAAGGTTCAGCTCTTCGATGCTGGTGAAGGCAAGGAAGGGGGCAAGGAAAAAGACAAACAAGAAATTTTTCATGGTCTGGATTTATGAACGAAATTCGCCAAGCCACATAGCCGGAATTTCATCCCGCAATATGAGCCAGCAAAGTTCCCTTTTTCATATCAAACGAACATTTAATCTCAGATGTTCATTTGATGTTATTTTGACGAAAGAACTTAGGAGAGTAACGCATGGAAATGTTAAAATCAAGAAGGGTGCTTTCTTCCTTCGCAACTTCTAAAAAATAAGTTCACGGTTCCGGCCAGCCCTCCAGGTTGGCTGAAACCGTGAACTTCCCTTTTTCCAACGGCTACGTCGCCGAAAAAAGAGGAAAGTCACTATTTTTATTGTTCCTTAGCAAATAAGGTGACAACTCGTGAATAAGATGTCCTTATTCAAATCAAACCCCGATTTGGGGCTGTATAAAAACAAATCTTATAACGAACGGCTTTAAGAAAGTGACATACGGCGCTAATTTTAATTTTGTGGCGCAATCTTGCTTAAACATATTAAAAAAATCAACTTTGAACTTAAATCGCATCATGCTCCTCATCCTTGATGGATGGGGCAAGGGACAAAAACCATCTGCTGACGCTATCGCACAGGCCAACACGCCTGTGATGGACGAGCTAATGAGGACATGCCCAAACTCAGAACTCGTTACCTTCGGTGAGGACGTTGGTTTGCCCGAAGGCCAGATGGGCAACTCGGAAGTGGGCCACCTGAACATCGGAGCCGGCCGGATAGTATATCAAGAACTGGCACGCATCAACAAGTCCATCCGAGATGGGGAACTACAACAGCACCCAGTGCTGCTCGAAGCATTTCAATACGCCAAGGCAAATAATAAGGCTGTCCATTTTATCGGACTACTGTCCGATGGGGGTGTGCATTCCCACACGAAGCATTTATTGGCACTTTGCGAAGCAAGCCAGCAACAGGGCTTGGAGAGGGTTTTCGTCCATGCCTTCATGGATGGCCGGGACACCGACCCCAAAAGTGGGCTAAGATTCCTGAGCGAATTACTACAAAACATTGACAATCAATCAGTTAAATTAAATTCCATCATTGGTCGGTACTATGCAATGGACCGTGACAAGCGTTGGGAGCGAGTAAAATTGGCTTACGACCTCTTGGTAAATGGCATTGGTGAGAAAACGAGCGACCCATTGGCCACTGTACACAAACGCTATGAGGCCGGCGAGACGGATGAATTCCTGAAGCCAATCATTTGTGTGGACGGCAGCGGTAATCCCGTTGCTACCATTCAAGCTGGCGATGTGGTCGTCTGCTTCAATTTCCGCACGGACCGCCCAAGGGAAATCACAACGGTGCTCACCCAGAAAGACATACCCGAATTTGGCATGTCCAAACTGAACTTGCACTACGTCTGCATGACACGATACGATGAGTCGTACAAGGGCTTGCACGTCATCTTTGAAAAGGACAACCTAAACAACACCCTTGGCGAGGTGCTGTCAAATGCCGGGCTTACCCAAGTGCGAATTGCCGAGACGGAAAAATACCCGCACGTTACGTTCTTTTTTTCAGGTGGACGGGAGGAGCCTTTTGAAGGCGAGCGACGCCTCATGGTTCCATCGCCTAAAGTAGCCACTTATGACCTCCAACCAGAGATGAGTGCAGAGGGCATCACGGAAGCCATCATCACCGATATTGAAAACAACCAACCCAATTACATCTGCCTAAATTTCGCCAACACCGATATGGTCGGCCACACTGGTGTTTTTTCAGCGGCTATGAAAGCCGCCGAGACGGTGGACGCCTGCCTTGGACGAGTGTTAGCATGCGGCAAGCAATACGGGTACGAGGCCATCGTGATTGCCGACCACGGCAACTCCGATTATTTAATCAATGAAGATGGCACTCCCAATACTGCCCACACCATGAACCCTGTACCTTTCATCTACGTCGGCAAGCCGGGCGCAAAGGTATCCAATGGCAAACTTGCGGATATTGCACCTACCATTCTTGGCCTTATGGGCATTGACTTGCCCATTGAGATGAACGGCAATAACCTGATTTCAAAATGATTCAGTCCACTGCCAAATTGCGATGGCTTACTTGCCTATTTGCCTTGTGCTTGCTTGTTGCGTGCGTACCCGACAAGTCATCCAATCAAACAGGTGAAGTTGGTGTTAAACGGCATTTCGACTTGAAAGGGTATTTTGATGGCGAGGTTCAACGCCTTGGTCGAAAGGGTAGGGCAAAAAAAAATGTCGTGGTAGATGGGAGAGAAGAAACCAAGCAAATAGACAGCGTTGATTTCCAACGTGAGCTTGGCATGTTTTCAGTATCTGATATCAACCGACCAGCGTGGTCTGACAAGTATGTGGCAGACAGCATTTTTGACGAACAAAAGCAGCTTGTGCATTTGGAAATAACATCATTAGACAAGTCGCTAAAAACACAAAGCATCGCAGTTGATTTTCAACAAGGCGCTATATCCAAGGTTCAGATTCATAACAACACAACCAATTCCATAGCCTCATCCAACCAAGTCTTGACCTACGAGCCATCCTCGGGTTATTCGATAGAGAGCAACCAGAAGGTCACATTCTCCGATGCCCAAGACTTTAGGATTCACGTCATGTTCTTGAAATAAACCTGCTCCTACCAAGCTGTTCTACTAGTAAAAAAAGCCGGAGGATGGAGATTACCCATCTCCGGCTTTTTAATTGTTCCACGTGGAACCACGCAACCCTGTATCAGAAATTGGCTACCAGCCATTCCTTAAAAGTCCCGAAGTCGGTTCCAAGCCTAACAGCGTGCTTCTCCCTTTCAGCCAACACAGCCAACCTTTCAGGCACTACGATCCTGCGGCCAAGTATGCGCTCCACATCTGGCAAGAACTTGGCAGGGTGAGCCGTCTCCAGAACCACTCCTTTCATGGGTTCTTTGGCAGCAGTTTGGTATGCACGTAGTGCCAAAATACCGACTGCTCCGTGTGGGTCTATAACATATCCGTTGTGCTCGGAAAATACCTGTCGCATTGCCGCTTCTGTTTGGGCGTCAGAGAAGGCATAGCCTTTTATGTCCTGCCTGAAATTGTTCCACGTGGAACCAAACAGGTCGAACATCCTTGCAAAATTGGAAGGGTTGCCCACATCCATGGCGTTTGACAGGGTAGGCACGGATGGCCTTGGTCGGTATTCACCTGTATTCAAATAGGCTGGAACAATGTCGTTGGAATTGGTCGCAGCGATAAATTGATGCACAGGCAGCCCCATCTTTTTGGCAAAAAGTCCTGCTGTGAGATTGCCAAAATTGCCGCTTGGCACACAGAACACAACAGGACGGCCATCATCGGGCAACTGTTTGTACGCCTCGAAATAGTAAAAGGATTGGGGAATGAGGCGTGCTATATTGATAGAATTGGCAGAGCTGAGCCTGATGTTCATTGTCAAGTCCCTGTCCAAAAATGCTTGCTTCACAAGAGCCTGACAATCGTCGAAAGTACCATCCACCTCAATGGCCGTGATGTTCTCGCCGAGGGTCGTCAATTGCTTTTCCTGCAAATGACTGACCTTGTCGGAAGGGTAAAGAACAACTACTTTTATGCCCGGCGTCTTGTAAAACCCCGCCGCAACTGCCCCGCCAGTATCACCGGAAGTAGCTACCAGTATGACAAGTTCCCGACCATTTCCCCGGTTGAAATAACTCATCAACTGCGCCATGAACCTCGCTCCGAAATCTTTGAATGCCAAGGATGGTCCATGAAACAACTCCAAGACGTATGTCTCATCGTCAAGCCTGACAATGGGCGCAGGGAAGTTGATGGCATTTCCAATGATGGAACGGAGGTCGGAATCTGGAATAACTCCTTGGAACAAATGCCGACAAATCTCAAAGCCAATGTCTTGAAAGGATTGACCTTTCAGGCTTTTGAGGAAGGCGTCGGGCAACTGCGGAATCGCTTCCGGCATGTAAAGCCCATTGTCATCGGGCAAACCCTTGAAGACTGCTTCTTCCAAAGAGACAAAATTTTCCTTGCTTTTGGTGCTGTATAAGCGCATGATAAAAATATTGGTACAGGTTATTTTTTAGCTTGGAAGGATAATCAGCACTTGACGGCGCCTTCCTGGTTGATGGGTGAAACGTAAAGATCATGCCCTATTTGGGCTTGAGCGTAAACCCGTTTCATGGCCTCGCCCACTTCCTCGGCAATAAGGCTATTTGCGCTCAGTGCAAAAATGGAAGGCCCGGCACCAGAAATGCTGCAACCCAATGCCCCGGCATTCATCACAGCTTCTTTCACTTCGTAAAAATGGGGTATCAGCTTTGCCCGTTGCGGCTCAATGACCACGTCCTGCAATGCCCGACCGACAAGTGCTATGTCCGAATTGTAAAGCCCAATGATGAAGGCCCCCAAATTGGCGCTTTGCTGGATGAACTTCTTCAGTGGCACGGCATCGCTCAGGATACTTCGGGCATCCTTGGTCAATACTTCCACATGCGGGTAAATGACGGTGGCGTAAATGCCCCTTGGCATGGGCAACCGATGGAAGTCCATTGTCTCGTTGTCACGGATGAGTATCAGCCCACCCATCAGCGAGGGTGCAACATTGTCGGCATGCCAGCCGCCTGACGCAAGGTATTCGCCCTGCAAGGCAAAGGGCAACAAATCCCTTTTTTCAAGTGGTCTTTTAAGAAGTTCGTTAATGGCCATAACGCCGGCCACCGCACTGGCCGCACTGCTGCCCAAGCCACTGCCAATTGGCATCTTCTTGTGCAGTTCCATCTCGATGCCACGGCCTGCTTCGCCCAAGTGCTCAAGCAATTTTAGCGCTGCAAAGCCAGCGGTGTTTTTTTGTGGGTCATAAGGGAGTTTGCCCTGAGCCCCTGTGATGAGCGTGATGCGTAGGCCCGGCGTGTCGCTAAAGCGCACGACGATTTCGTCGCCTGGCCGTTCCAACGCAAAGCCCATAACATCAAACCCGACTGCTGCATTGCCTACCGACGCTGGAGCAAATACTTTTATTCCTGCTTGCATATTTGATTTGTTGTTTCAAAACAAGCATCAAAAGTAGCAAGACTTATGCTAAAAAGCCGGGGAAGGGCGAATGGAAAGGGTGTAAAATATATAAAATATTAACATATTTACATATATTGTTATGATTCCTTGGTTCCGGCTGTTTTCCTAATTTTACATTCATGGAAGATGTTCGTTTACAAAAATGGCGCTTGATACTCGGCAAGCAATCTGACCCAGAGGAGGAAATAGGATTGAGTAGCGATGCTATGGGTATGGACAACACCCTGGAAGCACTATACAACACTGAGCGTAAAGGAGGCCTTGGCGCGTCCTCTCCCAACGTCAACCGCTGGCTGGGAGACATAAGGCAATATTTTTCAACAACAGTCGTACAGGTAATGCAAAAAGATGCGGTGGAGCGCCTCCAACTGCAACGGCTGCTTCTGGAACCAGAGCTTTTGCAAATGGTGGAGCCTGACGTCAGCCTTGTGGCCACCATGCTCTCCCTGAGTAAAGTCATGCCACAAAAGACGAAGGAAACCGCAAGGATGGTCATCAAGAAAGTAGTGGAGGAATTGGAGCGAAAAATGCGGAACCCATTACGGCAAGCGATAGAAGGTGCATTGAACCGCTCGGTGCGTAACAGAAGGCCAAAACTCAACGAGGTGGACTGGAATCGTACCATCCGTTTGAATCTCAAACACTATCAGCCCGATTACCAAACAATCATACCTGAGACCATCATCGGGCATGGCAGGAAGGGCCAATCACTGAAGCATGTGATACTGCTGGTTGACCAGAGCGGCTCCATGGCGGCATCCGTGGTTTATGCCGGGGTGATGGGAGCCATCATGGCTTCCCTGAAATCCATCCGCACACATTTCATTGCATTCGATACGGCAGTGGTGGATTTGACTAGCGATTTGAAGGATCCTGTTGACTTGTTGTTTGGCACCCAACTTGGCGGCGGCACAGACATCAATAAGGCAATGGGCTACGCACAAGGATTGATTCAAGTTCCAAGCGATACCATCTTGGTTTTAATTAGCGACCTTTACGAAGGTGGAAACCAGGAAGCGTTGGTCAAGAAAGCCGCTGCCATGAAAGCCTCGGGAGTGAACCTAATCATACTCTTAGCGCTTGACGACAAAGGTGCACCCTCTTATGACAAATCCATAGCGGCCAACTTCGCCTCCCTCGACATTCCAAGCTTTGCCTGTACGCCTGATAGGTTCCCAGAATTGATGGAGGCAGCCATCGCTAAAAAAGATTTGAGGCACTGGGCAACCCAATAACGGGATTGAAACAAGTATTGCATTGAATTCACCTTACGGTGATGAGCAAAGAATTTCTACTTTTGCGGCATCAACACAATTATGGGTTTTACGGGTGAGAAAACAGCCATTGGCAATTCGGGCAATGTTTCATTAAATGGATTTCCAAGGTATTTTTTTTTATTCAGCCAAACCCATCCCCTGCCAATCCGAAACTATGTCAAATACTATGGTCGAAGTAAAAATATTCTCAGGAACAAACTCCACTTACCTTGCAGAGAAAATAGCGGACTATTACGGGCAGCCCCTCGGCGACATTTCGGTCAACCGTTTTAGCGACGGTGAAATGCAACCTGTCATCAACGAATCCGTGCGGGGTGCTTATGTTTTCTTGGTGCAGTCCACTTTCGCCCCTTCCGAAAACCTGATGGAGCTACTGCTCACAATTGATGCAGTAAAGCGTGCATCAGCCGGGTACATCACTGCCGTAATTCCCTACTTCGGTTACGCCCGCCAAGACCGAAAGGATAAACCCCGTGTTCCGATTTCGGCCAAGCTTATTGCCGAGCTACTGCAAGCTGCGGGAGCCAACCGGGTGATGACCATGGATTTTCACGCAGACCAGATACAGGGCTTTTTTGACATTCCCGTTGACCACTTGAAGAGCGAAGCCATTTATATGCCGCACCTAGATAAGATGGATTTGAGCAATGCACTATTTGCCTCGCCCGATGTTGGCGGTGTGAAAAGGGCAAGAACTTACGCCAAGCATTTTGGGAAGAATCTTGTCATCTGCGATAAATACCGAAAGAAAGCTAATGAGATTGCCGAAATGACGGTAATTGGCGACGTTAAGGGTGCCGATGTTATTTTGGTGGATGACTTAGTTGACACGGCAGGCACGCTTTGCCGAGCGGCTGACATCATCATGAAGGAAGGAGCAAAAAGCGTTCGAGCAATCTGCACACACCCAGTACTGTCAGGCAAGGCTTTCGCAAACATAGAAAAATCTGCGCTGCAAGAGCTGCTCGTCTGCGATACCATACCCATTGCACAAGCAAAACGTCCGGACAAGATAAAGGTACTCTCGACGGCGAAACTATTTGCAAGGGCAATACGCAACACCCACGAGCACCGCTCGATATCAGCCTTGTTTATTGAAGGGTAAAACGACTTGTAAAATATGCTTTTTGCTTGGGCTAAAAGGCTGCTCCACAGGGACGCCCAAGTTGTCGTTTGTCAACAAAGTACATTACAGATCCTCTCCGTCATCCTCTATCTCGCCGGTGAAGGTGCTTAGGAAATATCCAATGGCTTTCATGGCATTGCCTACCCTGTCATAGTCCACCTTATAATGTATGAACTTGCCGTCACGAACCGTCTCAACGATACCGGCAGAACGCAGGATGCGCAAGTGCTGGGAAGTGATGGACTGCTCCAACTTGAGGGTATTGTAGATTTTGTTGACGTTGATACTTTCGTGTTCGTCAATGAACTCAAGTATTTGCATGCGCAGCGGATGCGCCAACGCCCTTAGTATCTCTGATGACAACTGAAGCTTGTCATCGTTGATGCTTACCTTAGCCTTTCTCATAGAAGTCAAATTTTTGCCAAAAACGAAGTTGTGGGGCAAATATGCGGTTAATATTTATCTTTTCAAAAAAATTATAAAAAAATGCTGTAATCCGATGGGAGGGTTACAGCATTTTTTGAAACATCTTACGAGTATAAAAATTGGGGAATCGGCCAAATAGAGGTGCATACTAAGCCGTTCACTGTTTAGTCAAATTTTTTTCATTATGGGGGTTTTTAGATTACCATTTAATAGCAAGCAAGCTCATGCTGTTGCACAGCATGAGAGACTCAATAGAAAACCGTAATGACATTAGGCTGCCAAATCTTCCACCAATTTGGAGATTTGCCCTAAGCGGTCTTTGTCCAATCCGTAAAAAATGAATTTGCCTTGGCGTTCGGTGGCGACGACGCCAGCCCTGCGGAGGATGGCTAAATGCTGGGAAGCCACAGACTGTTCAAGCCTCAATTTGATGTAGATGTCAGTGACTGTCATCTTATCATTCTCTTCCAACAAGTCAATGACACGTTGACGGAGCTTGTGATTGATGGCCCGGAGCACCAACACGGCTTTGCGCAGCTCTGCGTAGTCGAGTTGAATTTCCTCCTTTCCCTTCTTGAGCACGATGGTCTCGCTCTTTTGCTTTCTCATATATGTTTTATTTTAAAAATTGGTTAAAAAATTGTTGAACCAACATCAAGTTTTCTCAAATTAATAAAATCCTCATACCTGCAATCCAAGAACTATACCAATCGAAGTGATGTAAGTCCTTTGTAATGCTTAAAATGCGTGAAATCAGTGCGAAAATAAAACCACATTTTTAAAATTCAAAGAAAATTAAAAGTATAATTTTTTATTATATGAATTTTTAGATTCTGATTATCAGCGATTTATAACGGAAGTTGCCTTGCAGAGGTGATGTTTGGGGGCTTGAGATAGTGTGGAACCGCATAGGCGGTATGCGCAAAAATCTTATGTGAAAAAGCCATCAGTGAACCCTTGACTAAATACGCCGAATTATTGTTAACAACACTACTAAACAATGCCAAGGCCGATGTCAAGGCCATTTTGCACTTCTCGGCCCCATTTCCGCAGAATACAATTTTCTGGCCTTCAGAAAAGTATTCTTCAAAAGAACTGCTGTCAACTATCATTGGGGTTGGAGGCGAAAGCTCCTTGCCGTCCGCATCAAATAAGGCAGCGTAAACCTCCATCCGTCGTGCATCTATCATCGCACAATACAGCACCGACGAGTCCTTCACCTCTTCAAAAGCTGCGCTCGCCAATGAGGCCAAAGTGTTGATAGTAATAAGGGGGGTGCCCAACGCAAAACAAAGCCCTTTGGCTGTTGAAAAGCCCACACGGAGCGAAGTGTAGGAACCTGGCCCCTCACTCACGGCTACTGCATCCAGATCGGTGAATTTTAGCCCCGCATCGGTCATGCATCGCTCAATGAGCAGGGTTATCACCCTACTATGCTCGTTTTGCCCTGAGGACTCGTGCAGCGAAAGCACCTCGCTTCCCCTGCTCAAGCAGACTGAGCAGACGCTTGTTGCTGCCTCAATGTTCAAAATCAATGGTTCCGTTGTATTCACTGCCGTTTTTGTTAGTTTTGCACCGATTTTGCGAAACGCAACACATGAAAACCTGCCTGCCATACCGTTGCTTGTAGCTACGCTACCTTCCTTCCGTTGCCCGGCACGGGCAACCCACTGACAATCATTTTTCCTAAACACATGCCCGTTTGCTGGCGCAAAATTCTAAAAAAAGCTCATGTTAGATAAACTTGAATCCATTCGCAGCAACTTCATCAATTTGGAGGAGCAAATGTCCGACCCTGAAATCGTCAACGACCAGACACGTTATACAAAAATCAGCAAGGAATACTTCAAGCTGAAAGAGGTGGTTGACGTGTACTTGGACTACAAAAAAGTGCTGGAACACCTGGAAGGCGCCAAAGAACTGCTCCGGGAAAAAGACGACGAATTGCGGGATATGGCCAAGCTTGAAATGCAGGAACTTGAGCCACGTAAGGAGGAATTGGAAGAAGCGCTAAAAACGCTGCTGATACCCCGTGACCCCGAGGACAGCAAAGACATCATATTCGAGGTTCGGGCGGGCACTGGCGGCGACGAGGCCAGCCTGTTTGCGGGCGACCTCTTCCGCATGTACACCAAATACTTCGAGACACAGGGCTGGAAGACCGAGCCACTCTATGAAAACGAAGGTACTGTTGGTGGTTACAAAGAGGTTTCCGTAGAAGTCCGAGGCACCGATGTTTACGGGAAAATGAAATTCGAGTCTGGTGTACACCGGGTCCAGCGGGTGCCCGACACGGAAACCAAGGGCCGTGTGCATACGAGCGCAGCTACCGTAGCCGTCATGCCGAAAATGGAGATGGAAGATGTTAACATAAACCGCTCCGACCTCAAGATCGACACCTTCCGTTCCAGTGGTGCCGGTGGTCAGCACGTAAACAAAACCGAGTCCGGCGTGCGCCTCACACATATTCCCACTGGCGTGGTGGTGGAATGTACAGAGGGACGTTCTCAGCACTCGAACAAGGAAATTGCGGAGCAAAGGCTCTACCAGAAAATATATGAGATGCAGAAGGAGAAGATGGAGTCAACGATAGCCGCCCACCGCAAGTCGCTCGTGGGTTCCGGCGACCGCTCCGAGAAAATACGTACCTACAACTTTCCGCAGAACCGCATCACCGACCACCGCATTGACCTTACACTTTACAACCTCGATCAAGTGATGGAAGGGGAAATTGGAAAAATCGTAGAGGGGCTGCAGATTGCAGAAAATACAGAAAAAATGAGGGCAATGCAAGAAGAGGGATAGATTGACTGGCCAATCCAAGCATGTGTACATAAATTTCGCTTTATTTGGTTCCGACACTTATCTTTGAGCAAGATAAGTACCTCCATCATGGTTGCTCGAATCAGTGAATTCATTTTGAAATGCTTCGGTTGGCGCATCGAAGGCCGATACGCTTCAGAATTGCCCAAGGTCATCATCATCGTGGTGCCACACACCTCCAATTGGGACTTCCCCTTGGGCATCCTTGTGCGAGCAGTTCTAAGAACGGACATCCGTTTCATCGCCAAAAGCAGCCTGTTCAAACCGCCTTTTGGCTGGCTGTTTTACAAACTTGGCGGCTACCCTGTCGAACGAAATCGTAGCACCAATTTCGTCCAAACATTGGTGGACATCTACAAAAAGGAGCCCCGCTTCCACACGGTAATTTCACCAGAAGGCACCCGCAGCAGGGTGGACAAACTGAAAACTGGTTTTTACCACATAGCAATGGGTGGAGGAGCCGCCATCGTGATGTGCCAGTTTGACTGGGGCCGAAAAGTGGTCGAATTCAGGGAGCCCTTTTTCCCCACAGGCGATTTGGAAGCTGACATGAAAGTGATCGATGCCTATTTCAAAGGCGTCAAAGGGCGCAACCCTGAGCAAGGTTATTTGTATGAAGGCTGACCAACCCAAAGAATTAACATTTTTGCAAATCTTTGGCGACAAAACTTTGAGCATCTTCGCCACCTTATCAACCTGACCATCTTCAAATTTCAAATAACATTTAACTATCTGTACCTTCAGGGTTAGCAGGTAACTGTCCCATCTTGAAGTATCACTGAATTTTATCATCAACAAACCTTCACCATTAAATTCCTGCTTATGAAATTCAAAAACATCTACACAGTTGCTGCCGTTCTTGGCCTTTTCGTATTACTGCAAAGCCGCTCAGGTGGCCCAGCCACGCAAGCAAACCTCCGGGTGACGGGTGCTCCAACCGAGGGTACTTGTGGCAACAATACTTGCCACACGGCTGGCGCTTTCGACCCCTCGCTCACCATTGAACTATTAGACGGCGACAACCTAGTTGCCAAATACGACCCAGGTAAGAATTATATGCTAAGGATCACCAACACGGCGGGTACTGGTGTACCGGCAAGGTTTGGCTTCCAAGCCGTGAGCCTCACGGCCAACAACGCACAGGCAGGCGACTGGGGCACTGCCCCAATGGGCCTTACCACCAAGACGATTTCCAACAAAAAGTACATTGAGCACAGCGCCCCACAAAGCACTGGTGTTTTTGAAATGCCTTGGGTTGCGCCAGTTGCTGGAACAGGCGAAGTCACTTTTTACTCGTCTAGCCTTGCTGCCAACAACAATACCCAAACATCGGGAGACGGCAACGTATCGGGTAGTCTTGCGGTAGCCGAGAATACCACCAGCAGCACTACCGAACTTGGCAAGGAAATCGCCAAAGTGGAAGTACTGCCAAACCCCGTGGCCGATGTGCTGAACCTGCGAATCACCAGCCGTACCGCTGGCAACCACAAGCTCCGCATTTTCGATGCCGCTGGCAATGTCGTGAAAACAGTACCAGCCGACCTGCAAGTTGGCCGGAACACGGTCACAGTACCCGTGGGCGAACTGGCACCCGGCCTGTACCTCGTGCAGCTTTGTGGCGATGGCCACATGGCAGCTGTGCAGATGGTCAAACTGTAATCTAGCGTTGCACCACAAAGTCAAAAATCCCGTTGCAACTGCCGCAACGGGATTTTGTTTTTTTGGGAAAAGCAGTTTTGCAATGGGCTTCGCCCAAACAACTTTTGCATGAAAATTGCGTTTTCTGCGCAGGCAAAAGCCTATTCTATCATGTATCAAAAATCAACCACCATGCGGATTCTCCTTCTTTTCGCAATGCTTGCACTCACGCCATTGCTCGTGTCTGCCCAAGATTCCAAGCTGGCGCAGCAGTACTACCAAGATGGCGAGTTCGAGAAGGCCGCCGTGTTGTACGAGAAGCTGTACGTCCAGAACAATAAAAATGACTTCTACTTCGACCGCTATATCGAGTGCATGATGGCTTCCGAGAAATTTGACGAAGTGGAGGCTTCCTTGAAAAAAGAACTGAAAGACGACCCCAACAACATCAGGCTCTATGTCACCTATGGCAGCCTTTACGAACGGCAATTCCTAGAAGAAAAAGCAAAGGAACAATACGAAAAAGCCATCAAAAAAATGCCAGCCGACCAGTACCAGATTACCCGGCTTGCTGGGGCCTTCTCAAACCTGACCAAATACGACCTCGCTATCCAAACCTACGAAACAGGCGGTGACCTGCTGAAGGACAAAGAGATTTTCTCCTTCAACCTCGCCGAACTCTACCGCCGCAAGGGCGACATCCCAAAAATGGTAGAAAACTACCTGAACAGCATGACCAACTACCCTGAGCGGTTGAACACCGTTAAAAGCCAGTTCCAGCGCAACCTGACCAACCAAGACGACTATGCCGAACTGCAAACTCAACTTTACGACCGCATCCAGAAAAACACCGATGCATACCACTTCACGGAGCTGCTGCAATGGGTATTCATCCAAACCAAAGACTATAAAAATGCCCTTCGCCAGGCCAAGGCACTCGACCGTCGCCTGAACGAAAACGGTGCAAGGATTTATCAGCTTGCCGTCACGGCCTTCAACGACAAAGACTATGACGCAGCTATTGCCTCCTACGACTTCATCGTGACGGACATCGGCTATACTTCGCCTTTCTACATGGACGCCAAGCGGGAGTCGCTTCGGGCACGCCGCCTGAAACTGGTAGAAGGCTATAGCTACACAGAACCAGAACTAAGGGTAGTTGAAAAAGCCTACGAAGACTTCCTCAACGAGACCGGTCGCAACCGGGCCACGGCGGGCATCGTCGCCGAGTTGGCCGAACTTGAAGCCTTTTACCTCAACGACCTCGACAAGGCCATCGCATTGCTCAACGAAATGATTGCCCTGCCCGGCATTGACGTAAAAACGCAGGCTGAAGGCAAGCTGAGCCTCGGCGATTTCTACCTGATGAAGGATGAAATTTGGGAAAGCACCCTGCTCTACTCGCAAGTGGACAAGGACTTCGCAGAAGACCAACTCGGCCATGAGGCCCGCTTCCGCAATGCAAAGCTCTCCTATTACAACGGTGACTTCCAATGGGCACAGTCGCAGTTCGACGTGCTGAAGTCCTCCACCTCCAAGCTCATCGCCAACGATGCGCTCGACCTCTCGGTGTTCATCATGGACAACCTCGGCCTCGACACCACCGACACGGCATTGCGCCTCTATGCCAATGCCGACCTGCTCACCTTCCAGAACCGCTTCGGCGATGCCTTCGGGAAATTGGACTCCGTAATAATGATGTTCCCAAAGCACTCTTTGGAAGACGATGTGCTCTATGCCCGTGCAAAGATTTACAGCAAGCAGCGCAACTACGAGCAGGCTATTGCCCACTACATGCTCATCGTTGATAAATACAAAGAAGAAATCCGGGCCGACAACTCCCTGTTCGAAATGGCAGAACTCTATGAGCAGCAGCTCAACGACACCGCCAAGGCAATGGAACTGTACGAGAAAATCTTCCTCGATTATTCAAACAGCACGTTTTCCATTGAAGCAAGGAAACGTTATAGGAGGCTGCGGGGGGATAATGTGAATTGAACATGAGGGGCTTTCCATCGAAACGGCATGACCGTTTCGATGGAAAAAATCACTTGCCGCACTTATATTTTGCCTTTCATTCTGAAAAGTCTATTACCAACGCTCCTTCCTCATCCACATCATACCAGCTCAAGTCGAGTTGATTGCATTCCTCCTTCCATTCCGACACTTTCCAACGCTTGTTGCTGCCATCAAACACAATTAGTTGGGCATCGAATATTTGCGCCAATTCCTCCAGCTTGATTTTGGGCGTGTTGCGGAGCAACAGAAAATCTAATTTCACCTTTTCCTCGCCTGTATAGTTCAAAGGCCCCTCCACCACGAACAGGCGTTTGTCATAGAATTGTACCAGCTTGTTTTGATGAAAAAAATGGTCAGCGACTACGCTTAATGTATCGCCCAAGCGTACGGTCTTAACTTCTTCAATGCCATTTGCGTAGCGGTTGCCCTCGGCGGCATATTTGAGGGGCTTGGCTTCCAGCGCAGGGTCTATAAGCGACCATGCTTTTTCACCATCAAAAAAATCAATAGCCGTGTGCTTGTAGATGCTGTAAATGGTGATTTGGCGGTTCTTCAAGTGCTCAAATTCAGCAAAAGCATAGCTGACCAGCACGACCAACAGCAACACCAGCGAAGCCAACAACCAACGGAACTTACGGAAACTGATGGCCACCATACTGCTGTAAATACACAGGTAAAGCAACAGTGCCGAGACACCGCCAACCCAGATGCCACTCAAGAGCGCAGCGGGCAGTTGCTGGATGAGGATGACCGATTGGTTGCCAAGCCAAAGCATGCCCCAAAGCACCTTTCCAACGATGAAGGCTCCCCAATCCCAGCATGGCTCCAGCACAAGCAACAGCAGCCCCGCCCCCAGTTCCAGCCCCGAAAGTGGCACGAGTATCAGGCTCGACAGCCAGAAATAGGTGGGGAACTGGTGGAAATAGAACAGTGTGAAAGGCAGCGTCATGAGTTGCGCAGCAAGGGAAACCGAGTTGAGTTCCCATAGGTAGTTGCAGACCTTGTTTTCAATGACCCAAAGCGCCGCAATCTTCGGCTGGAAATAGACGATGCCTAATATGGCCATGTACGACAACTGGAAGCTGACGCTCAAGAGCCAGTAGGGGTCGTAAAGCAAGAGACAGAATGCACTGGCCGTCAAGGTATTATAGAAGTTTTTGTTGCGCCCCAGCGCATCGGCCACTACCACGAAGCTGAACATGACGGTGGAACGCATGACGCTCGGCGAGGCTCCGGTCACGAGGGCGAAAGCCCAAATCAGGCCCAGCAGAATCACCGCCTTGAGCAGCCGCCACCAGCGGTGCTGCAACCGTACCCGTTTCAGGAAAAAATTGAGGATGAGGAACAGTATGCCGACGTGCATGCCCGATACAGCAAGGATGTGCATGGCCCCAGTTTCCGAGTAAGCCGTCAACACCTCGTCGGGCACCTCGCTGCGGTAACCAAATACGAGGGCTGCGCCCACTGCGAATTCGTTTTCGGTGTTCAAGTGCTTGCGCAATACGGCGGTGAAGCTGTTTTGCATGGAAATCGCCCTCCCATACGGAGAGAACCCTTCGTATTTTTCCAAAACACCCCAGTGCCCTTTTTTCACAAATGCTTGATAATGAATATTTTGAAAATGAAGGTAACGGCTATAGTCAAAGGCGTGGGGATTGGCTGGTGCTTCCGATTGCCTCGCCTTGCATTGCAATACCAGCCTATCACCGTAGGCCAATGCCTCCGCCAGGCTGTCACGTTGCAGGTAAAGCAGAAGGTTGCCAGAAGCGGGGCGAAGGCCATCTGCTTGGGAGCCAGCCCCTTGGATGCCAAGCTCCAATTTTATCCAATTCTCCTTCTGGACAGGCGCCTCCGTTATTTTGCCAACCAAGGTCATACCTTGTTCTGGAGGAGATTTTTTGCTGAAATGGCCGTCATCGTTCAATTCGTTGTGCTGCCAGGTGATGCCATAGCCAAAAATGAGCAAAGCCAAGTTGAGCAGCACCCCCGGCATCCAGCGGTATCGGTAGAGGCCACGTAGCTTTTTGGAGAGCATCATCAAGCCAATCAGGCCAATGAAGGCGAAAAGCAGACCCGGTATTTCTCGGTCAAAATAAACGGCAAGCAGGATGCCTACCGAAAACGGCAGCAGTAGGCGCACGAAGGGGATTTCACGCCAGTTAAGCATCTCAGGGATGGGTTTGGAGCCGCAAAGGGTCGTGCAAAAAGTAGTTTTGAATGGTGGAGCGTCGTGAGAAGGTCTGAATGGGTTCGGAGCGTAGGATATTTTGCTCAAACCTTCGCAAACTTGTGTTATGAGTTAGGTTGCGTACTCGTTCCCAGGACAGCGCCAAAGAAACAACCCGAAGATAAAACGACCTTTCCAGTCTTGCAAATAGTTTGTTTTTGTATAAAAAAGAAAGCTATGCGAATTAGGAGCCAACACAAAGTACTCCTGAATTACCGCAGCGAACCACCTACCTCCAAACCTTCACACCTCACTTCCCATCCTTGTGCCTCCAAAGGTAGAGGCAGGCGTATGAACGGTAGGGTTGCCATGCGGCCGCAATCTCCGTCATGCGATGGTGCGTGGTCTTGCCCGTTCCGGTGACCTTGTAAAGATGCGTGATTGCCTGCCGGATGCCGAGGTCATCCAAAGGGAGCACATCGGGGCGGTCGAGGGAGAACATAAGGATCATTTCCACTGTCCATTTGCCCACGCCTTTTATCTGGGTCAAGTACTGGATGATTTCTTCATTTCCCATGTCGCTCCAATCCTTTTCTAGGAGGTTTTCTTTTTGAAAAAAATCGGCGACATTTTGAAGGTAGGTGGCTTTCTGCTTCGAAAGACCTGCGGTGCGAAGGGTATCCAAATCCTTTTCCAGCAAAAGACTTGGGTGTGGCTGTTGTTCAGGAAATAGTGCAAGAAATCGGCCTTCAATGACGGCTGCCACCTTGGTGGAAAGCTGTTGGCTGATAATGGAGCCAAGCAGGTCGAGGTAAACGCCTTGTGAGTTGACGGACAGTTCCCGGAAAGGGATGCTGTCAATCAATGGCTTCAGAACAGGGTCTTTGGAAAGGTGTCGGGTGATGGATTCGGACATAGTTTGGAACGTTTTGCCAAAATAAAAGCACAAGATATGTTGCAGTCGTGGGTGCCCGAAAACATTTTTTTGAAAAAAAGCTGCCAATAACTCCCCCGAGAATAAACATTTTGCTGAACTTGGCTCCTCGAAAAATTGGGAATCTGGGCAGTCTATCTTGGTTCAACCAAATTTTATGCAAAGAATTATGATTTTTTTTTGCGAAAATTATGGAACTACCAAGCGAAAGAAATCTAAAACGGAGAAAATTAAAACACTGTAAAACGAACAGACTATGTTGATTGTCTATATCGCCCTTGGCGCTTTTATCCTCGGTGGTGTCATTTTTCTTGCCACCAGCGTTAATGCACAAAGGAGCAGCAGTCGGAAATGGTATTGAGAGGATGCTTGGCTGCCGCTGCCAAAAGAAGCAGCGGGTTGATTGTCGGCAGAAGAAAAACCCTGGTTCCTGTGCAGGGGACTTTGGCTAAGTGCCTCCAAACGGGCCATTGGTGATGAACCAACTGCCGTGCTGCATGTTTTTTCAGCAACTCCAATCGAACCCTCCCTCATCGTCGCCCTTTAGGGCCAAACACCATCCATGGTTTCAAAAAAAATACTGGTGACGGGTGCAACGGGCTTTATTGGCTCCTACCTCGTTCGGTATTTGCTCCAACAGGGCTACACCAACATACGCTGCACCCGCCAGCCCAATAGTTCCCTTGCCCTACTGAAAGGCGTTGCCGGCAAAGTGGAATGGGTAAACGCCGACCTGCTCAAACTCATGGACCTGGAGGATGCGATGCAGGGTGTGCAACAGGTCTATCATTGCGCAGCAGTCGTATCCTTCCATGAAAAGGACAATCGCCAGATGCTTTCCATCAATGCAGGGGGCACGGCCAACATTGTCAACCTCTCCCTTGATTTTGGCATCGAAAAACTGGTGCATGTCAGTTCCATCGCCGCCATTGGGCGCAAGCCCAACGACCCCAATATAGATGAGCGCACCCCTGGAAGGACGACGAATGGAACAGCCCCTACGGCATCAGCAAGCACCAGGCGGAGATGGAAGTGTGGCGCGGCATCGCAGAAGGGTTGAACGCAGCCATCGTGAACCCGGCCAACGTGCTCGGCAGCGGCTTTTGGCAAGGCCGCACCAGTACGGGACAGATTTTCCACCAAATTTGGAACGGGCTTAGGTTCCATCCACTCGGTGGCACGGGCTTCGTGGACGTGCGGGACGTGGTGCGTTTCATGGTATTGCTCATGGAAAGTGACATCAGCGGCGAGCGCTATATCCTGAGTGCGGAGAATCTTCCCTTCAAAAAAGTTTTTGATGAAATAGCCGCAGTGCTTGGCGTGAAGCCACCCTCCATTCCTGTCTCGCCCTTTATCAGGGAGACGGCTTGGCGGGTCGCTTGGTTGGCGTCAAAACTAACGGGCAAGCCCGCCTTCATCACCAAACAGACGGCCCGTTCCAGCAGCCGCACCTTTTTTTACGACAACCGGAAATCATTGGCAGCCTTCCCGTTCCTGTACACCCCCATTTCGCAGACCATCCGTGAAACCGGGGCGCAGTTTTTGCAAAGTACAAAGAATGGGTTCGAGCCGGAGGTGCTGGGTTGGTGATGCTGGATTAGGGTAGAAAAAAATCACAACACAGTATTTTTACGCTGAGAGACGCAGATTTTTTATGGCTATTTATGTTTTTGCCATTTTGGTGGAAAGTGCTTGACACTTAAAATTGGCTGACTTCTATGCTACAAATCACGAATCACGAGCTACCAATCACGACTGTAGATTTTCTTGCGTAGGTTTGCCCATGTTTTTTCAATAAAACAGCCACTATAAGAAGCCCAATCAGCAGACTTGACTGCAAATCAATGAATTTCAACCTTTTATACCATATAGGCCGCTACATCCTGCTGCTCCGTCAAGCTTTCTCGAAGCCGGAGAACTGGAGCATGTACTGGAAAGAGACCATGCGCCAGATGGAAGACATCGGCATTGGCTCCTTGGTCATCGTGGCCCTGATTTCCATTTTCATGGGAGCGGTGGCGGCTGTGCAGTTCTCCTACCAGTTGGACGGAACGCTGGTACCACAGTACTATATCGGCTATATCGTTCGGGACTTGGCCATCATCGAGTCGGCACCGACCATCACTTGCCTTGTGCTGGCGGGCAAGGTCGGCTCCAACCTCGCCGCCGAGTTGGGTACTATGCGCCAAAAGGAGCATATTGACGCCATGGAACTGATGGGCGTGAATACGGCAGCCTATCTAATTCTGCCCAAGCTGATTGCTGCCATTGTGATGATTCCACTTTTGGTAACGATTTCGGCTTATGTGGCCATCATCGGAGGCTACTTGGCAACCGTGCCTACGGACGCCCTTTCCAGCGACGACTACGAGCGGGGGCTACGGGCCTTCTTTCAACCTCGCAACGTGACGATGATGTACGTGAAGGCGGTGGTCTTTTCGTTCATCCTAACAACAGTACCTATTTTCCAAGGCTACTACGTGAAGGGTGGGAATATTGAATTGGGCAAGGCCTCCACCAATGCGGTGGTGTTCAGCAATATCCTCATCTTGTTGTCGGATTATTTGATTGCGGTGCTTTTAACGGGGTAAAATGGTTTAGGAGGTTTAGAGAGGTTTAAATGGTTTGGAACAACGAAACCTGACAAATCTCTCTAAACCCTCTAAACCTCGAAAACAATGATTAGAGCAGAAAATATCATCAAGCAGTTCGGCGAGCAGGAGGTGCTCAAGGGCGTTTCTATGGAATTCCTTCCCGGAAAGACCAACCTCATCATCGGGCGGAGCGGGGCAGGGAAGACCGTCTTCCTGAAGATACTCGTAGGCTTGATGGAACCCACTGATGGCAAGGTCTGGTACGACAACGTTGATTTTTTCTCGCTGAACAAAAAACAGGTTCGGGAGATAAGGCTCAAAGTGGGCATGCTCTTCCAAGGCTCGGCGCTTTTCGATTCCATGAAGGTAATAGAGAACGTCCGGTTCCCGCTCGACATGTTCTCAAACATGACCCTTGCCGAAAAGAACCAGCGGGTGGACTGGTGCCTGGAGCGGGTGGGCCTCACTGGGGCACATGAAAAATACCCTTCCGAACTCTCCGGCGGCATGCAAAAACGGGTGGGCATCGCCAGGGCCATCGTCATGGAACCGAAGTACCTCTTCTGCGACGAACCCAACTCCGGCCTCGACCCCCGCACGGCCTTGCTCATTGACGAACTCATCCAGGACATCACCTACGACTATAAGATGACCACCATCATCAACACCCACGACATGAACTCGGTGATGGAAATCGGTGACAACATCGCCTACCTGCACGAGGGCCGCTTGGTCTGGCAAGGCAGCAAAGACCAAGTGCTGTCAAGCGAGAACGAACTGCTCCAAGGGTTCATTTTTGCCTCACCATTTTTGCAGAGATTGAGGGCGGCAGCTTTAAAGTAGCTGCGAGTTTTGAGCTGCGAGTTACGAGTAGGTTGGAGTATATTCCATCTACCTGGCTACGTGTAGGAAGAATTCGTAACTGGCTGCTCGCAACTAGAAACTCGTAACTAGAAACTCGTAACTCAAAACCTCACCCTTCCGCTTGTTCAGGTTTCACATCCGTTGCTGCATCACCAGTTGGTTGCACCTCTTCATTATTGCCCTCCAATACCCCGTCGGCTTGGGTGCTGAAAAAACTGCGGAAAAAGAGGAGCAAGCTGAGCACGCCAACCGAGATAGCCGTATCTGCTACGTTGAACACAGGCCGGAAAAACTGGAAATGCTCGCCTCCCCAAAGCGGCACCCATTCGGGGAAAAAGCCCTCGAACATGGGGAAGTAGAACATGTCCACCACTTTGCCGTGCAGGAAACTGGCATAGCCCCCCCCTTCGGGGAACATGGTGGCCACGCCGCCGTGGTAGGGCGTTTCGGAAAAGATGAGACCGTAGAAGGCACTGTCTATGATATTGCCGATGGCACCGGCAAGGATAAGCGAAAAACTGGCAATCGTTCCGAAGGAAACCTCCTTGGAGCGCAGCAACAGCCGCAGGTAATAAAACAGGAAGCAAACCGCCACGATGCGGAATAGACTAAGCGCCAGCTTGCCGTACTCGCCGCCGAGCGTCAGGCCAAAGGCCATGCCCTCGTTCTCCACGAAATGGATGAGCGCCCACGACTGCCCAAGCATCGGTATCTCCTCCCCATAAGCAAGGTTGGTCTTTATCCAGATTTTCAGGCACTGGTCAATGACCAACACGCCGATGATGATGAGGGCTACTTTCAGTGATTTATTCAAAACGGTATCTTTTTGTGATTGGTCCCAATGCCGGGTATTGGCCGAACGATGCCTTACCAAAAGACAAAGTTCAGAATTGTTTGCGCATTGCGGAAATAAAAATAGTGGTTGCACCAATGGCACAACCACTATCCTTGTTTGGTTATTGCTAAAAATGGGGGTTAGGACGCTCCCGTGCGCTTGGCATCCACGCTGAGGGTGGCATGTGGCACGGCCAGCAGCCGCTCCCGGGCGATAAGCTTGCCCGTAGCCCTGCAAATGCCATAGGCCTTGTTTTGGATGCGGATCAAGGCATTTTCAAGGTGCTGGATGAGGCTGCGTTGGCGAACGGCGAGGGTGCTTAGGTACTCCCGCTCCGTCGAGCCAACGGCATCGTCCAGGTTCTTGATTTTGGCGTCCTCGTTGTCGGCCAGTTCAGTCAGCTGGCGCATGTAAAACCTGAGTTGAAGATGGGCAGCCTCCAATTTCTCAACAATTATGCCCCGGAACTCCTCCAACTCAGCATCGGAATACCGGGTGCGGATGTGTGTAGCAATAAGCATAGTATCAGTAAGTTGTGTAAAAAAACAGATTCGTCTATCGGTCGAAAAAAGGAAAATTCATGTAAAGTCTTGTCCTCATTGGCTTGTACGGCAAATGTAACGCTGTGCGCCGCAATCCGCAAAGCAGAAATATCAAAAAAAATAGCAATGTTGAAAAGTTTTATTTTCAGCTCCTTTTGAAGGATTTTCAAGTCAAAAAAGGCATTGTTCTTCAATAAAAAAAGGGCCGTGGTTGCCCACTGCCCAGCTTTGATTCTCGCTGTTGGTTCTCTTAGATGATAGATTTTAGACCATAGACATGCAACGTCTCTTCTAATATCTATCGTCTATCTTCCAACATCTCTTCATTTCCCGAAAGCATATCCGCATCAATATGGCTGTACGCCGTTTGTAGCAACTTCCTTGCCTCGGTGCTGTAAGGCTCCAAATCGAGCGCTCGGTAGAGGTCGCTCACGGCATCCTCGTATTGCTTGTTGCGGATACAGGCACTGGCCCGTCCCATGTAGTAGCCGGCATGGTCGGGTTTGATGTCAATCGCAATACCGTAGCTCTCGATGGCCCCTTCCAGGTCGCCTTTTTCCGTCTCCACATTGCCGATGAAGGCATAGACCTCTGGGTTCTCGCCATCCAACAGCATGGCCTCCCTCGCATCGGCGATGGCGTCGCTGTAGTTGTGGTCGAGGAGGTAGCACTTCGCCCTTGCGAGGAAAATCTCGCCGAGTCGAGCCGATTGCAAGGCCGTCCTGAAATGCGACATGGCCGCCTCCTTCTCCCCCATCTGGTATTCGATGATGGCGAGGTTGTTCAATGCCACGGCATCCTCCGGCTTCACTTCGAGCGCCTTTTCCAGCCAAGCAGCCGCTAGTTTCGGTTGCCCCATTTCCAGCAGGGTGATTCCCTTGCCGAGGCATGCGTCGAAATTATTGGGGTTCATGCCCAGTGCCGCATCGAAATCACGCAGCGCATCGGCTGTGTGGCGGATGCTGATATTCGCCAAGGCACGGTGTACGAAACGGTCTTCACTGGGCATGGCCAGCAGCACCATGCTCAGGTATTCAATGCCACGCTCCACTTGTCCCCGCTGCAGCAGCGCATGGCCGTACAGTTCGTAGGCCGCCGTGTCCGTGGGACTCAGGGCAAAGAGCTTTTCCAGCGTAAGGGTCGTCTTGCCGAAGTTTTCCAACTTGAAATTGGCGAGGGCATAGTTGTACAAAGCCTTGGCATCCTGCGGATTGTCCTCCAAGGCAGCGGCATAATACTCGGCAGCAGGCTCCCAGTCCTCGGCCTCGAAGAAGCCATCGGCTTGCTCCACATAATGCTGCGGCTCCAAGGCAAAGCCAGCCTTCTCCTGAAAGCTGTCGCCCTGCCCGAACAGCAACGTGGCAGTAACTAATAATACTAAGGTGATGAACGGTGACCTTCTCATAGCGCACTCGGCTTTGGCAGCGCAGAAAGTGCTTGGCAAGGTGGGCAGGTGGTCTGCTTCGTCCCTCTAAACAACCTTCGGCGCCGGGTATGTTGTGAAATGTTCCAGGCTCTTGTTGTTCATAGTAACGTATTAGTAAAAAATAGCAATTATGTTGCCAAAAGGTGAAGGAAGGGGTTGGGAACCAAAAAATTATGGATGTAATATTATTCTTATGGTTTGTCTTGTCCTACTCATCATGCACCAAAAAATGTAACCAACAGTGGGCATTATTAGCCCAAGTAGTGGGAAACGATTATTTTTGACAAAAAAACAACAATGCTTACCAAGGACTTAGTCTATACCAGCCTTCAAGACCTCCCGGAAGAGTTCGAGCTGGACGACCTCGTTGAACGTTTGATTTTCATGCATAAAATAAAAACCGGCATGGAACAAATTGGGCAAGGCAAGGTGAAAACCCAAGAAGAAGTCAAACAAATGGTGGCACAATGGCGCAAACAACGTGGTCAGTCCAAGCAATAGATGACCTCTCCGGCATCGAAGATTATCTTGGCGCATCGTCCGCCCAAGTACGCTTAACTGGTAATTGACGAGATTTTAGCCAAAGTTGACCTATTGGGCAAGTTCCCGGAAATGGGGCGAATAGTCCCAGAGATGGGTCTTGCCAACTTGCGGGAAATCATCGTGAAAAATTACCGAGTCGTGTATTACCTGAGCTTTCAAGATGATATAGAAGTCGTGACCATCCGGCACACTTCCCGGCCCCTAAGCGACACCAAGCCACCGTTTGGCTGATTGTAATTTTTATGCTTACGCTCGTTTGGAGACGTGCCGATAGTGGTATCTGGTCGGAGACCGTAACCAGCGGCCTAAGGGGAAGGCCGTAGGACAGCAGGGGGAATGTGTTGAGTTCAGCAGTGAAGGTTGGCATCTTTTAGTGGCACTCATTTATACCTTCATTAACCATACTTGACCTACACACGGCGGCCAGTGGCCGCCGCCTTGGTATGTATGCAAGCACTCCTTGCACAACTAGAAGTGTCGTTCATTTATTGGAAGGGGGAGGTGAGGTAACAAGACCGCTACCGTCGTCACTATGAAAGACCTGTTGGGACATAGAAGGTTCTAATCCATTTTCACCATGATCTATAAAACTATAACTATCATCATTTTTTAAACAATTAATAAGCTTTTCTAATGCTCCATTTACGATTTCAAGTTCACTTGATGTCATTTTCTTAATTAAATCTTCAACTAAAGCGAAAACATTATCACCAAATGGAAGTCGAAATGCATTCTTTATATGTATTAAAGAATGTTTAGGGTTTGTCAACATCCCTTTCTGCTCATCAAAATCTTTAAAAATTAAAAATAAAATAAAAACCACCGTGGACAGACAAGCAGAGTATCTATAATTAGTCATCACAGGTATATCTTCATTTACCAGAATCTTATTATCGTGAACCTTAATCAAATCTTCATCGAAAAAGAATGAAGGCATTTGCGTGTCGATACATAGATAATACAATACATCTATATCACTATAAACCAATTTAAGATTTTCAACCCCTTTCTCACTTATTTCATAGAACAAAATTTCATCGCTTTTTGTAAATTTTGTGTCAATATATCCATAAGTCTTAAGCAAGATGATGCAGTGATCGATTTGCGACTTTTGATAATCAAAATTATTGACAAGAAAATCAAGTAGTGAAGAATAGCTCTTCTTGTCGTTTCCATAATGAAGATATTGCAACACTCTTGTACTACATAAACCACTCCAATTAGAAAACGATAATTTACCTGACATGGAAAATAAATTCATGTAAAATAAATTAAATCCAAATGAACCTAAAGTTCTTCTGTCATCTGCTCCATTGCGAGAATCTAAGTATAGCTTGCCATTTAAGAACTTATTTCTATTTCGCAAATTCTCAGCCAATTTGTAAAAATCAATCTCATCAGGCATTCCTAGTTGTTTCCATCTGTAAAATATTTGCAAACAAAGTGACAAATTATTGTGCAAAAATGTTCTCACATCATTATGATACACATCATTCAATGAAAATTTTTCGGTGTTCTAATAGTCTAAAATTTTAGTGATAATTTCACTAAATTTGCTTTTTGCGTCTTTAACCAAAGCAATAAAATCCTTTTCTTGGTTTAAAAACTGAATTCTCTTTGTGTATATTTCACATAAACAACAGACTTGATGAGAGATTTTAAATAAGCCAGAGTTATAATCTTGAGTATCCGTAGCAATGGGATATTGGTTTTTAAATTCTTCATAAGTCCTTTCCCTCATTGCAATAAAATACAGAACATTTTTATCTCTATTCCTACATACTAAATCATATGCTTGGCTTAACATTCGATAATAATAGTCTTTAGAATGGGGTACCGAAAGCTCTATGTTGTCTAATCCATCTATAAATTTCAATATTTTATAGCCTGCCCCTAACAAAAATGACTGAAAAGCCTCGGACATCCTGAGCCAAAGAAATCTTGATTTGTTATAGAAATTAACATTTCTTTGTGTTTCTTTCATTATCACATCATATATATAACTAAAGCCTTCGTGCTTGCCATCTTCTGCCTTTATGGAGTTTTTTAATTCAGCAAGGCCATTTATGAAAGATTTTGAATCCACCTTAGTTCCAGTAGATGTTGCCAGACTGTAATATTTCAAATCTTCTTTAATTATTTCCTCATAGATACTCTTAAACAAAGGCCTATCTTCTTTATCATAGTATTTCACAAATACATAGAGTATTTGCAAATTGAAATATTCACTAATAGTAACATGCTTGTTTTCGTCGAATTCATCAGATTTGTTGTAGTTTAGCCAGAGTTGATATAACTTATGCCCATCACAACGAACCCAAAAAACGTTTTTTTCCTCTAATTTTTTATTGTTTTGATAAAGCCAACAATTTTGGGTTATCGTCTTTCCTGAGCCTCTATTACCTACATGAACTATTGTTTTGTTTACACCTTCTTCAAGCATATCAAACATAATGTCCATCTCATCAAATATTTCTTGACTCTTAACGAAAAATAAAAGTGGTCTATATTCTTTTCCAGGGTTCACACTATCGTTTCCAAAGCATTTCTTTATATAGTCAAATACTTTGTATTCTTTAAGAGCTCTTGTCCGAATAAGGTATTCTTCAATACTATCCTTTCCCAAAGCGCCTCGTAGGTTTTTCTCTATTTTAGGTATATTAAGCGGATGCTGAAATGCATCAGAGGTGCTAATTTTATTGAAAAACTTCGACGAAAAATTCTCTTGCTGAATAATATCAGCGATTTTCTTTAATTTGGTCAATACTGCATTTTGCATTTTTATATTATTTTAAGTTTAGTCGTGTTGAAATTGCATCATCAATGCTTCTTATTGTTTCGTCAAGATGATTCTCTTTGATGTCACTTGATGTTGTAAGTGTTCCTGGATCACTTTCTTCAATGAATTTTCCATTGTGCTTAATATACTGGAATACAGAAAAGGCTTGTTCTGACTAAATAGAGTTTCCATTTTCTTAAAACTTTCAGTCATTTTTTTCTCGCTTTCTTCTGATATTTGATAATTATTATTGTTTACCATATGCAATACAAAATCTCGACACTCTTTATAATGTTCGAATACGCTGAAATATATTTCTCTTAGAATCTCAAACTCTTTTTGGTATGAGTAAGTTTTCTTGTTTCTCTCTATTTCTAAAGCCTGCACGATTCGGCTTTCTGTCGACTTAAATTGATGGTCTACTGTGCGCTTGAATACAACATCAAGAATAAATGCAATTACGGAGATGGAAATATTTGCGCATACTAGAGCTTCTATATTCATTTTTGATATAATTTTATAACATTAATCTATTATAGTGTAGTAGTTTAGTCTGTTTTATTTTAGCCTGACATACCTACATCACTTTCCTCGACATATGGCTAACCAAGGGGTTTAGGAATGGCTAAAATGACTCTATAACAACTTTCTTGATTCCGATTTGAAGAATTACAGGTAATTTTTACGCCTCCCAACTTCCAATGCAAATCCCACCCCATCCAAAACTTTTTTGGACGGTGCAACCGGAAATGGAGTTATTCGACATTCATTCGCAAGGCGTTACAGCTTCCCAAACGCAAATGCAGCCCCCTCATGCATTCCCAGCAGTGCTTATAAGTTTCACCATAATAACTCGATGAAAAATGGCATTGACTAAAGCCACCCACCACCGACCTATTACATGACCGCAAAGTAACACCACCTCCTCAAAACCACCAAAAACCACCACCATTTATTCCAGAAAATAGGAATAAAAAAAAATTACACCAGTATAAATTCAATATTTTTTAGCCATTCTCCCAATTTAGTTCGGTATCTGTGCAACACCTTTCCGATACCCCGCAACACCTCCCAAATCAAAAATAACACCTTCCAAATGCCTCGCAACACCTTCCAGATGGAAATTAACACCGCCCAGGTGGGTTGTGCATGGCTCAATGGATTGTAACTTGGTCTGTGGAAGTTTACACCATTACTTTATAGTCTGCATGGACAGATTGCCTTAACGACTGCGAACCTACCCCCCTAATTCCCCTTCCCCAAAATCCCCTCAAAAAACTCCTTCCGTTTCTCCTTCCGTTCCCGTTTTCGCTCCAGCTTCTCGTTTTGGCGTTGTATGCGCTCCGATTCCTCGCTGCGAGCGCCCGTGCCGGACATCCGGCGGTCACGCTGGCCTTCTTCCCGGGCTGGTTCATCGAGGGGCACGTCGATTTCGAACCTGTGGTGTCTATGGCGTTGATGGAGTCCCTGGCGGCCACCATTGCCCGCAGGCGGGCGAGGTTCATTTGCCGGATGTCCTCTGGGATGGAGTCGAGCGGGATGTTCGTCCAATAGTCGATGGAATCGAGCACCCACCACCGTGGGGCGTAATGGTCTTGGCAACCGAAGGCCATGGCGGCCTCGCCAGTGAGGGGCGGGAAGCTCTCCTTTGTCCAGGCCTTGAAGGCGGGGTCGTCATAGGTGCTTTTCAGGAAGCGGCCCACGATGGGCAATGCGGTGGCACCGCCCTGCCCAAGCCTCGTGGAGCGCCAGCGCACCAGCGGCTGCTCGGCACCTACCCATGAGCCCACAACGATGCTCGGCGTAAAGCAGAGGAACCAGCCGTCTGAGTTGTTGTCGGTGGTACCCGTTTTGCCAGCGGCGTGCAGGAAGCGGAAGTCGGAGTTCTGCAGCCAGCGCAGGCGGCCACCCGTGCCGCCGTCCACCACGCCCTGGAGCAGGTGGCGCACCATGTCGGCGTGTTGCTCCTGCAATACCCTCGTGAAGCTGCGGGGGTCGGGCGACTCGAACTGGGCGATGGGCTTGCCGTCCTTGGTCTCGATGCGGGAGAGCATGGTCAGCTTTGGCTGCACGCCCCGGTTGGCGAAGACTGAGAAGAGCCGCACCATCTCGAACAAGGTAGCGTCCACGGCACCGAGGGCGATGCCCGGCTCACGGGGGATTTCGGCGGTGATGCCCATGCGCTTGGCAAGGGCCATTACAGAGTCAATGCCCACGCTGTCGTGCAGGATGAGCTGCACGGCGGTGGTATTCACGGACATGCGCATGCCGCCCATCATGGAGTAGCTGCCGCCGTATTTGCCGTCGGCGTTGCGGGGCGCCCAGTTGTCCCATTCGGGATAGGTCTTGAATTCGTTGCTCAGCCGCTCGCAGGGCGACACCCCCTGCTCCATGGCCTTGGCATAGACCACAGGCTTGAAGGTGGAGCCTACCTGCCGCAGGGCGTTCACGTGGTCGAACTTGAAATGCTTGAAATTGATGCCGCCCACCCAGGCTAATATCTTGCCCGTGTGCGGGTCGGCGGCCAGCAGGCCCGTGTTCAGGATGGAAAGGTAGTATTTCAGGGAGTCGAGCGGCGACATCAGGGTGTCCTGGTCCTGCGTCTCGGTGTCCCAACTGAAGACGGTCATCTTGGTGGGCGTCATGAAATTGGAGTCAATCTGCTCCTCGGTCAGGCCACGCTCCTTCAGCAGCTTGTAGCGTTCGGTCAGTTTTTTCTGCTCTTGGAGCAATTCCTCGCTGCCATAAGTCACGGCATCTTTCCCATAGCCCTTGAAGTGCTCAATGAACTTCTTTTGCAAGTCCTTCATCTGGAACTGTACAGCTTCCTCGGCGTGGTCTTGCAGTTTGGAGTTGATGGTGGTGTAAATCTTGAGGCCGTCGGTGTAGAGGTTGTAGGGCCTGCCGTCGGGATGGTTGTATTTTTTCAGTTCCTCGTCCAATTGGAGGCGAAGCGTCTCCCGGAAGTAGGTGGCCTTGCCGTCGTTGTGGGTTTCGATGAAATATTTCGTGACAACGGGCAGCTCGGAGAGGGAGTCAGCGGCGGCTTGTTCCAGCTTGCCGTACTTGACCATCTGGCCGAAGACGACGTTGCGGCGCTCCTTGGCCCGCTCCGGGTTGCGCACGGGGTTGTAGGCGGTGTTGGCCTTGAGCATCCCGACCAGCGTGGCGGCCTCCTCTATTTTTATGTCAAAAGGCGTGGTGGAAAAAAAGCGCTGGGCTGCGATTTTTATCCCAAAAACATTCTCGCCATAGGGCACTGTGTTGAGGTAAAGGGCGAGTATCTGGTTTTTGTCATAGACCTTCTCCAGCCGTCGGGCCACTATCATTTCCTTGAACTTGGCCACGGGCGTGGTCAGCTTGCCGAGGCGCTTGCGGGGGTAGAGGTTCTTGGCCAATTGCTGGCTGATGGTGCTGCCGCCGCCGCCCGATTCGTCGCCCGCCAAGATGCTGCGAAACAGCACCCGGAAAGTGGCCCGGAGGTCAACGCCGCCATGCTCGAAGAAGCGGGCGTCCTCCGTTGCGATGAGCGCCTCCACGATGTGCGGCGAGATGCTGTCGAGGCTGGTGGGCAGGCGATTTTCGATGAAATACTTGCCCAGCAGCACGCTGTCGGCGGTATAGACTTCACTGGCCACGCTCTGGTTGAGGTTGCGGAGGTCGGACTTCGAGGCCACGTGGCCAAATACCCCGATGAGGATGGCGAAGATGAACAGCAGTACGCTGCCAAATCCCACGGCGAAGATGGAACCCACCCAAAAGATGAATTTTGCGAGCCGGGGCGAGCGCTCCTGCAACTTGCGGTAACGCTGCACAACGGGGCGCACGAAGGGATACAGGAAGGTTTTGAAGCCTTGCCATTTGTCCCTTAAAAATCCTTGTGAAGACTCAGTTCTTTTGTTTTTCATGTAGTTGAATGGTGTGCAGGGCAAATGTAGTTAGGAGTTGCGAGTTTCGAGTTGCGAGTTGCGAGTTGGGGGCTGCCAGTTGGTAATTGTTTGGTAAGGTTTCAAAAAATGCTGACATTGGCAATCTTAAAAACATTGCTATGAAGAATTTCAAAAAGCTCATTATTTGGCAAAAAGGCATGCGAATTGTTGATTTGACTTATAAAATGACCGATACTTTTCCGAGCGCTGAAAAGTTTGGCCTTTCATCCCAATGCCAAAAGGCAGCTGTCAGCATCCCTTCAAACATTGCTGAGGGCAGCAGCAGGCAAAGCCAAAAAGACGAGTTCCGTTTCATGGAAATTGCTTTAGGTTCCAGTTTTGAACTTGAGACACAAACATTGGTGGCCCAAATGCGGAATTACTCATCCATCGAAATCATCACTGAACTGCTCAACGAGATTGACCAAGAACAAAGGATGCTGATGAAATACATGGAAAAAATAGCTCCTAAATAAGCCTCAAAAATCACTTCTGGCAATTCGATAATGGCCTCTCACTACTCGAAACTCGAAACTGGCAACTCGAAACTCTATTGTAATACCTTTGCTCCGCAAAATGTTCGCATGTTGAAACCCTTGCGCAGTTTGTTGGCCAACCCTCAAACCCTCCTACTATTGGCAGGGGGCCTGCTGCTATTGCCCGCACTCCTCACCAACCTTGGCCTCTTGGCCCTCTACGCTGACGAGGGCATCCGGGCGCAAGTGGCCATGGAAATGGACATCTCCGGCAACCTCATCACGCCCACCCTGTTCGGCGAGCTGTACTACAACAAACCACCGCTCTACAATTGGCTGCTGCTCGCCCTCTTCCAACTCACGGGCCGCAACGACGAGTTCATCGTGCGCTTGCCGACGGTGATTTTCCTGCTGGCCTATGTTTCCACAATTTATTTCATTGTAAAAAAGCACTTGCAGCCCAGCACCCACGCCCCCCAATCCGCAATCCGCAATCCGCAATCCGCAATCTTAACTCCTCTCGCCTTCCTCACCTGCGGCCGCATCCTCTACTACGATTCCATGCTGGGGCTGATTGACACCAGTTTTTCATGGGTCATTTACGGGATGTTCATGGTCATTTATTCGCAAGGCGAAAAGGAAAGGTATGGGCGATTGTTCACAGGGGCGTACCTGCTGGCGGCCATCGGCTTTTTGCTGAAGGCATTGCCCGCTTTGGTCTTCCTTGGCATTGCCCTTTTGACTTATTTTATTTGGGTCAAAAAATGGCGCAAGCTGTTCTCCTTGGCGCACCTCGGTGGCATGGCGGTTTTTGTGGCAGTGGTTGGCAGTTATTATGCTCTGTATGCGCAGCAAAACGGCCTCTCTACCCTGCTCGGCATCATGTTCGACGAGTCGGCGAAGCGCACCTTCGTGGGGCATGGCATGGGCAAGACGGTGCTGCACCTGTTCACTTTCCCTTTCGAGACCCTGTACCATTTTCTGCCTTGGACGCTGTTTGCGATTTACCTGTTTCGCAAAAATGCGCTGGCGCAAATCAAGTCAAACAGGTTCATCAGCTGGAATGCTTTGGTGCTGATGACGACCATTCTCCCCTATTGGGCATCCGTGGAGGTCTATCCCCGCTACCTGCTCATGCAAGTGCCGCTGCTGTTCACGGTGCTGATTTTTCTCCATCAAAAAAACAAGGAGGTAGGCACGGCGATGGTGCGCTGGGTGGAGGGGGCGTTTCAGGTGCTTTGCTGGGGGATGCTGGTGGCTTGCTTCGTGCCGCTATTTGTCAAGGAATTTGCGGGGCAACCAAACCTTTATCCCAAGGTCGCTTTCTTGGCCATTTCAACGGCCCTGCTCATTTGGTGCTACCGCAAATGGTCGGCACATCGAATGTTGGTTTTCGCCGTGGTGCTGCTGATTGGCAGGATTGGCCTCAATTGGTTCATCGTCCCCAATCGCATTGGCGTTGACTTCAACAATGAGGTACGAAAAACCACTCTGGCCGCTACCGATAAAATGGGCAATTCACCCATTGTCATTTATAAAAACAGCCTTGGTTTCCAGCCTGTCACGGGATATTATTTCACCCGTGAAACCGGGCAAATCATGCGCAAGCAAAACGATGGCGATTTCGATAAATCCCTGTTCTACCTCATGGACACGACGCAATACACCCGTCCGCACGAGACCGTTGCCAAGGTGCGCATTATGTGGCGAGACGGAGAAATGGCTGTCGTAAAAATAAAATGACGGCTTACAGTGTTGTCCACCATAAGCCGTCAACCGTAGGTCGTCTATCGTCCACCGTCAAAGATCCCACCCCTTCCTGTACTCCCGCTTCACCCACTGGTTGGCGGGTTCAAAGTTCTTGCAGACGCCCTTTTCGGCATCCCAATCGAGGCGAACACGGCCCGGATAGTCGTAGGGCGCCCACCAGTCCGGCTGCTTGCCTTTTTGTAGTTTCTTGATGTCGTAGCAGCGCACGGCGAGGTTGCCAATGTTCAGCGTCTCGGTGAGCGGCACTGCGTACTCAAAGGGCGAAGTGGCTTCGCCAATGCCCTTGCAGGCGTCCGCCCAAATCTGCTGGTGCGACCCCTTGCGGCGGGGCAGCCAAGGTGTGGGTGGCTTCACTTCCTTCATGCGCTTGGTGGGCAGCAGGGTCGGGTTTTCGCCGAAGATGCCACACATCATCTTGCCCTTGGTGCCTTCGAGCAGCACGCCGCCGTCCCAATTGCCGAAAGGCTCATCGGAACCCAGTTCGGCGGGGCGCATTGGGCGCAGGCCACCATCGTACCAGAAAAGCTCGAAGGCGGGCATGTTCTCCCTAGCGGCAAAGTCCATTTTCACGAAGCTGGAGGGCGGGCAGGAGTCGGTATAATTTTGTTCAACACCATTGAGCCAGACGGTGCTTGTGCTGGCCTCCACGCTGGTCGGCAAGCTGAGCTTCAAGGCCCGGTAAACAGGGTCAACGAGGTGGCAGCCCATGTCGCCAAAGGAGCCGGTGCCGTAGTCCCACCAGCCACGCCATGCGAAGGGCAGGTAGGCGGGGTCGTAGTCACGGTATTGGGCAGGGCCGAGCCAGAGGTCCCAGTCGAGGGTGGAAGGCACTTTAGCACCGTTCTTCGGCGTAGGAATGCCCTGCGGCCACACGGGGCGGTTTGTCCAGATGTGGGCACGGGTCACGTCGCCGATGGCACCGCTTTGTACCCATTCCACGAGTTCCCGGTTGCAGTCCATCGAGGCGCCTTGGTTCCCCATTTGGGTCACGACCTTGTGCTCCTTTGCTGCTTTCAGCAATGCCCGGCCTTCAAAAATGCTGTGAACCAGCGGCTTCTCCACATAGATGTGCTTGTTGCGCTTGATGGCGGCCATGGCCGTCACGGCGTGGGTGTGGTCGGGCGTGGTGACAACAACTGCGTCAATCTGCTTGTCCTGTGCGTCGAGCATCTTGCGGAAGTCACGGTAGTGGGGCACCTTCGGGAACATCTCGTAGGTTTCCTTGGCCCTTGCATCGTCCACGTCGCAGAAGGCCACGAGGTTCTCGGTGTCCTTGAGTGCGTCACGGTGCGAATTGGCCCTGCCGCCTGCGCCGATAAGGGCGATGTTGAGCTTGTCGCTGGGGGCACGGAAGCCCTTGCCCAGCACGTGCCTTGGCACGATGAAAAAGCCCGCAGCGCCCAGCCCGGCAGTTTTCACGAAATCCCTCCTGTTGAAGGAGTTCTTCTTCTCTGTTGGTGTAGTTGACATGATTTAGATGATTTACGTTTTTGATCCCTTCGGGGATGACAAAGAATTACGATTGGATAACTGCTTGAAATTCAATTAATTGCACTGAAATCAAAATCTACACTAATTTAGATTGGCTACTTATGTTGAAACAAGCTTACCCAATTGAGGCCGTTAAAGTAGCCGTTTTTGGAAAAATGGCTGTCCAATTTTGTGCAAGCGCCTGATGGCTGCTATTTTTTAAAAATGAAAAACACAGCCAGCACCAAGCAAGCAAAGCCAGCCAAGTGGTTCCATTTGAAAGTCTCCGTCTTGAACAGGGCAAGGGAAAACACCGTGAACACCGTCAGCGTGACGACTTCTTGTATCACTTTCAGTTCCATGAGTGAAAACGGGCCGCCGTTCAGCTTATAGCCGATGCGATTGGCGGGCACCATGAGGCAGTACTCGAAAGAAGGCAATGCCCCAACTGATGAGGATAATGGCCAAGAGGCCGAGGTTCTCCGTCATCTTCATTTCCTTGAATTTAAGGTGGCCGTACCAAGCGAAAGTCATGAAGGTATTGGAAAGAATTAGCAACAAAATGGTCTGAACAGCTTTCATTGGAATCAGTTTTGCAAGGAAGCAAAGATAAATGCTTCCAACCCGCTGGCCGGAATAGGCTACCAGAAAACAGCGTTTAAAAGTTTTTGAATATCTTCGCCCCCGTTTTTCGCTTCACAACGACTTGGTAATTCACGAAACTTGACAAAAAAGGGAAAGTGGGAATCCTACTACACAATGAGTTGGCCTTGCCGCTTGCCCATCGTTTTTTAAAGAAAAACAACATTGCATGAGTCAGTTTACGCCTTTTAAGCACCCATACCCCACCGATAAAAAATATGCTCAAAAAGTGGCCTACTTCAGCATGGAGTTCGCCATTGACCAAGCATTGAAAATCTACTCAGGTGGCCTCGGCTACTTGGCAGGCTCGCACATGCGCAGCGCCTACGACCTCAAGCAGAACCTGATTGGCATCGGGATACTCTGGAAGTTTGGCTACTATGACCAAGTGCACAATTCCAACGGGGAAATGGACGTGCTGTTCATGGAACGCCAGTACAACTTCCTCGTGGACACGGGCATTGATTTCAGCATTCAGGTGAACAAGCACGACATCATGGTGAAGGTTTGGTACCTGCCACCGCACGTGTTTGGTTCGGCACCGCTGTTCCTGCTGTCCACCATCCACCCACAGAACGACTACTTGGCACAGACCGTCTGCCACCGCCTTTACTCCAACAACATGGAGGCAAAAGTGGCGCAGTCCATCCTGCTCGGCATGGGTGGGGCAAAGCTGTTGGATATTCTTGGCTACGACGCCGATGTTTACCACCTGAACGAGGCACATGCCTTGCCTGCCGCATTTCATCTCTACGATAAATTTGGCGTACTGGACGAAGTGCGCAAGCGCATGGTCTTCACTACGCACACGCCCGTGGAGGCTGGCAACGAAAAGCACGACATCCACCTGCTGGAGCGCATGAGCTTCTTCGGCAACGTGACGTTGAGTGAGGTGCGCCGCATCACGGGCATCGCCGACGAGGTATTCAACCACTCACTGGCGGCACTGCGCTTGGCCCGCATGTCGAACGGTGTATCGAAAATCCACGGCGAGGTATCCCGTCTGATGTGGGGCGGCTACGACAATATCTGCCCTATCAGCCATGTCACCAATGCGCAGAACCATGCCTACTGGCACGACCCCGAATTGGATGCCGCCCTTGAAAGCGGCGACGACGATGCACTCGATGCACGCAAGACGGAGTTGAAACTTCGCTTGTTTGAAATAGTGGCCGACCAAACGGGCAAGATTTTCCAGCCCGATGTGCTCACGGTCGTGTGGGCAAGGCGCTATGCTGGCTACAAGCGGGCCGACCTCATCACCCGTGACCTCGAAGACTTCGAGCGCCTGTTGAACAACACCGACTTCCCCATCCAGGTCATCTGGGCGGGCAAACCTTACCCAATGGACTACGAGGCCATCGGCACCTTCAACAAGCTCGTACACATATCGAAAAGGTATCCGAACGTGGCCGTCATTACGGGCTACGAGCTTTCCCTGTCCAAGATCATGAAACAGGGCAGCGACATCTGGCTGAACAACCCTCGCATCCCACGGGAAGCATCTGGCACTAGCGGTATGACCGCCGCCATGAACGCCAGCGTGAACCTTTCCACTTGGGATGGTTGGATACCGGAGTTCGCCAGCCACGGCCACAATGCCTTCGTCACCGAGCGGGCAGACCTCACTTGGTCAGAAGACACCCAAGACGAATTCGACCGCACGAACCTCATTCATTGCCTGGAAAAAGAGATTATGCCGCTTTATTATAAAAGCGCAAGAAATGGCTCGCCATTGTGAAAAACAGCATGAAGGAGGTTGTCACCTTTTTCGACTCCGACCGCATGGCCGATGAGTACTATAGGAAAATGTACAAGGTGGGGGCGAAGAAATTGGAGCTTGTATAGATAGTTAAAAGTTGGCAGTTCGACAGTGGGCAGTCAGTTTGCCAGTTGTTTAGCAGTGCACTGCATCCAATAAAAAGCGGTAGCATCTTTCAAGGTGCTACCGCTTTATCATTCAACAGTGACTGGACTCATGGACTGCCCACTGCCCACTGTCGAACTGCCAACTATCTGATAACCGCTTTATCATTTAGCAGTGACTGGGCTCATGGACTGCCGACTGACTGCCCACTGTCGAACCGCCAACTATCTGATAACCGTCACACTCCCCGATTTCACGTTCTCGGTGCCTTCGCAACGATAGCGCAGTTTGTAGAGGAAAACACCAGGGTTCACAGGCAGGCCATTGTAAGTGCCATCCCATTTTCCCCGAACGTCATTGGTCGTGAAGACCAGATTTCCCCATCTGTCATAGATTTCAAAAGAAAGCAGCTCGCCTACGGCAAAGATGTTGCTGATGCCAAAATGGTCATTCTCCCTTGGGCCATCGCCGTTGGGAGTAAAGGCAGAAGGAAGTAATATGGCACCACATTCAATGGTATTCTTATCAACGACGATGATACGGATGGAATCAGTAGCCGTGCAGTTTTCAGCATCCGTCATTTCCAGTGTGTAGGTGGTCGTTTCGGATGGAGTAATGGTTGGCGTTGGTTGGTCGGGGTCGGCCACGTTGCTGCTAGGTGTCCACGAAAAACCGTTGGCACAAGTGGACTTCAGTTCGATGGGCACCGACTCTCCGAGGAAGATGGTTGTGTCATTGACGCCAGTGGGTTTAAGGCCAGTAGCGATTTGGTTGGGCGAAAAATACAGGTCTTCGATTTCTTGGATACCGAGTGCCCGCCTGTAAATTCGAATCTCGTCCAAGTATCCCTGAAATTCATCCTCAAGGTTGCAGTCGCTGCTGCCAACGGTGAGCGTGGCACTGGTGCCAATGTCCACCCGAAGACTGCCGATAGCGTTGGCTTCGCCCCTTTTCTCTTTGTTCACATACAATTGCGTGATGGAGCCTTTCCTGACTACCACCACATGGTACCAACAGGAGAAAGGAAGTGTCCTGCTCAAAGAGGCGTTGATGGTTGGGCTTTCCGCCAGTTCGACGTTCAGGCTGCGAGAGGCAGGGTTATACCGAACAGCAAAGGCATTTGCCCCCGTGCAATCCGTTTTTTTGGAGAATAAAACCTGGTTGGCTGCGCCGCTTCCCGTGGGCTTAAAATAGAAGCTGAGCGTAAAATCAACCGTTGAAAAGGCGTCTTCGATATTGTCTTTGAAAAGATAAAACCAGTCGTTGTCCCCGTCAAAGTAACGGGAGTTACCAGCCACTCCACAACCGCAGATAGAATCGCTGTTTATGAAAATGCCGACGGCTGGGTCGCCGGCCTCGTCAACGATGGCACAGCCATTCTTGTTGAAGGAAATATGTGTGACTAAGTTCTGGCTGGTCTGGGCGCAGAGGTTCAGGGAAAATAGTAAGGCAAAGACGAAGGTCAAAAATCTCATCGGGAAAGTCCATTTTGTTGAAAGGCGGCAAAGTTCATTGTTTTCTACAAACTTGGCTGCCAAAATGCGATTTGCACCGTCCTTCAATGACGTGCAGCCCTTAAAACGCCCATTGCACCGCATTATTTTAATGGGGACAGATGCAATGGTTCGTCAAGGTTTCAGGTTTCAGGGGTTTCAGAGCCTGTCCCGATTTTTCGGGATTTCAGGGGAAAGCCTGCTTAAACCATTTTTGTAAAAGGTTTGGGAGCTATCAAAGCCATTTCGAAAACGCCAACCACTACCAATCTTCGAGAAACCCCGTGAAACCTTGAAACCTGAAACCTTAACGAACCATTGAAGTATGTGTTTTTACAGTACCAATGTCAGTCTGCCACCTCTAGCACGAACCCGCTCCCGTGCAGGTTCGTGATATGCACCCGTGGGTCGGCCTCCAAGTATTTGCGGAGCCGGGAAATGAACACGTCCATGCTCTTGCGGGCAAGGAAGTCGTTGCGCCCCCAGATGCGTTCCAGCACCAATTCCCGCTGAACGAGTTGGCCCATGCGGTCGCAAAGGATTTTCAGCAGCCGGGCCTCCATCTCCGTCAGTTGGCGCACCGGCCCTTCAAGCTGCAGCGTCCATTTTTCACTGTCAAAAATATAATGGCCGACTTGGAACACCATTCGAACCTCCTCATCGGACAGGCCTTCTTGCCCCGATACCGTCCGTTTTAGAACGGCCTGAATGCGAACAACAAGCTCTTCTTCGTCCACGGGCTTTTTGATATAGTCATCGGCCCCGGCCTTGAAGCCCCGCACCACATCAGCATGAAGCGATTTGGCGGTGAGAAAAATAATGGGCAGGTCGGCTTTGCGCTGCCGCAACAGCTCGGCCACGGTGAAACCATCGAGCGCAGGCATCATCACGTCAAGCAGGCAAAGGTCGAAGTGGTCGGTGTTAAATTGGCGGAGGCCGTCCACGCCGTCCTTTGCCCATGCCACCTCAAAATCACGGCTGCGCAAAAACTCGCCAAGCAGGAAACCTAGCGTTTCATCGTCTTCGACCAAGAGTATTTTAGGCGTCATCGTAAACGGGTTGAATGGTGGTGCGTACTTTTGCAAACTTAAACCCAGAGCGGGTGTTCATTGAGCGGCTTGTGGTTTTGCCAAAAGCAAAATCACAGCGCCGCCAAGCGGTTTTATATGCAACGACAAGTACAGGCTTTTTTGCCAACTGATTGGGGAAATTTTAACATTATCGCCTACGCCACGTCGCCCGACGACCTGACGCCCCATGTTGCCTTGGTGCATGAAAACCTCGACACCTCGCAGCCCGTCCTTGTTCGTATCCACTCAGAATGCATGACCGGTGATGTGTTCCACTCCCGCCGCTGCGACTGTGGGGAGCAGCTCGACCGTGCGCTCGAATTGGCCACCGAGCAAGGCGGCGTGGTCATCTACCTCCGCCAAGAAGGCCGGGGCATCGGCCTTATCAATAAACTGAAAGCCTACAACCTACAAGACAAGGGCTTTGACACCGCCACCGCCAATACGCACCTCGGCTTTGAGGTGGACGCCCGCCAGTACGGCCTGGCCGTGGACATCCTGCACGACCTCGGTATCCGCCAAATCCGCCTGCTCACCAACAACCCACTGAAAATCGAAGCCTTGGAAAATGCTGGCATCGAAGTCATCAGCCGGGAGCCGCTCATCATCGAACCGAAAAAGGAAAACGCCGCCTACCTGCGCACGAAGCGGGAGTTGATGGGGCATTTGTTAAAGTGATTGTTGGAATTGTTCAATTGTTTGATTGTTGGGGTGGGTAGGTTACTCAGAAAGTTTTTCGTTGGTGAACTTGATTAGGCGTCCTATGGCAGGTCCCAATTTTTCCAATTCTTGAAAAATATGGTTGTACTCGTCTTCTGTCACCAACTTCCTTACCCTCGATTTTTCATTCCAATCATAGCACTCCTTTCGTGAGCCTTGGCTGTACCTGTAAAACTTGATTTTGTCCTTTTTCCCCCACCTGCCGAAGCCTTCTGCAATGTTGGAGGACATGGAGTCCCCGGCATCTACAAACTGAGCGCCAATGGTCTGCTTTGCAAAGAAATCCCACTTTATTACAATTTCCCAGATATAGTTTGAAAGATGAAAAGCTATCTTATAGGCTTCTATGTCGTTGAGTTTTAGGTATTTCGCTTCCTTCATAGTTGTTATAGTTTTCAGCTAAGGTAAACACCCCAACAATCAAACAATTCAACAATAACAACAATTAAACATCCATCTTCACCCACACCGGGCAATGGTCGCTGTGAACGGCATCCTGAAGGTTGCGGGCATCCAAAATCTTATCCTTTAAAATTTCGCTAACCGATTGATAATCAATACGCCAGCCCTTGTTGCTGGCCCTTGAATTGAAACGGACGCTCCACCAGGTATAGTCGTCCTTTTTGTCGGGATGGACGTGCCGGAAGGCATCCACAAAGCCCGACTCGAACCATTTCGTCATCCAGGCCCGCTCTTCGGGCAGGAAGCCGGAGGTCTTCTGGTTGGTCTTGGGGCTGTGTATGTCAATGTCCTTGTGGGCGATGTTGTAGTCGCCGACGATGATGAGCTTGGGGCGCTCCTTTTTCAGCTCCGCAATCCAATTGAAAAAATCGTCGAGGAACTCGTACTTGAACCCTTGCCGCTCCTCGCCGCTCGTTCCCGAAGGAAAATAACAGTTCAGCAGCGTCCAGTCGCCGAAGTCGGTACGTAGGATTCGGCCTTCCCTGTCATATTTTTCGATGCCGCAACCGAGCACCACTTTGTCCGGTTCCCGTTTGCTGAGGGTGGCCACGCTGCTGTAGCCCTTTTTCTCTGCCGAATGCCAGAAGTGGAATTTATAGCCAAGTTCTTCGATGGCCTTGAATTCCAACTGGTCGGGCTGCGCCTTGGTCTCTTGGAAGCAGATGATGTCGGGATCCTGTTCGCCGAGCCAAGTGAATAGGCCCTTCTTCTCGGCTGCCCGTATGCCGTTGACGTTGTAGGAGATGATGGTGGTGGACATAGGTTTGGTTGATGAGGATTGATACTGGTTGGTGATTGAAAACAGGGCCTCCATCCCTGCCAGCCGGCAGGCAAGAACCCTTATCAACCTATCAACTTTTATCAACCCGTTTTCGGCAAAAGTAGCCGTACTATACTTTTTGCTGGCTGAATTTTTTGCGCCATGCGCCCGGCGTCATCTTTTTTTTCTTCAAAAACATGCGGTTGAAATGCGTCATGCTGCTGAAACCAGCGCTATATGCAACTTCCGGCATGGCATTTTCGCCTTCTGTCAAAAATTGACAGGCACGCTGCACCCGCAGGTCATTGAGGTAGTCGGAGAAAGCCCTTCCGGTCATTTTTTTGAAAAAACGGCAAAACGACGTCTCAGTCATATGTACCTCCGCTGCCAGGTCGGCGAGGCTGATTTGCTCGGTGAAATGCTGGTGCAAAAACCGGAAAGCCCGGTCTATCCGCTGCTCATTGTACCGCCCGACCGAGGGGTTGTACAATGGCGAAGCCAACAACCGCCCCTCCTTTCCCTTGCTTAATTCTTCAAGCAGGAGCAGCAAGCTCGACAGCCGCTCCAGTCCGCCCATTGCTGGCAACTGCGCCATCCGCCGAGCCATCTCCTCTGCAACCGAGGGGTGAAAAGCCACACCTCGCTTCGAATTTTCGAGCAACTGCCGTACCGCCGCTAGCTCCGGCAAGCACAAAAAAGCATCACCCAGCACCGACTGCTTGAACTGCACGACCACGGCACTGGCATCGCCTTCCCATGTCTTTTTTTCGTCGGTGGCCCAGGTATGTGGCAGGTTCGGGCTGAGCAACACCAGGTCGCCATCGTGAAAGGAATCCACTTGGTCGCCCACAAGGCGGGTGCCGCTGCCCCGGTGGATATACGTCAGTTCGTACTCCGGGTGGTAGTGCCAGTTGAACGCAAAGCCCGGCTCCTCCCGCCAATAGGCCACAATGGAGGATGCTTCGTCCTGGGCGATATGTTCCAACGCTGGCTTCATTTTTTGACCTTATTTTTCCTAACTAAATTTGAATACTCGATTATAAAGACAAAATACGGTCAAAAATGGCAAAAATCCGTGTTTTGCAACAGCAGGTGTAGCACTAATTTTGTCAAAAAAAAAACCTATGTCGCCAGCATCCATTGATTTTTCCGTCCTCGACGAACCATTCCACCTCAGCCCTGAGCAGATTGATTTTTACCGGGAGCATAATTACATCAAGCTCAAACAGGTCTTCCCGCCCGATGTGCTGGAACACTACGGCCAAGTCATTTCGCAAAAAGTAAAAGAACTCAACACCCAGCACCTGCCCATGGAGGAGCGGGACACCTACGGCAAGGCCTTCCTGCAAATCATGAACATCTGGACAAAAAGCGAGCAGGTGCGCCGCTTCGCGTTCGGCAAGCGGCTGGCCCGCATCGCCACCGAGCTGATGGGCACACGGGGCGTGCGCATGTACCACGACCAGGCCCTGTTCAAGGAGTCGGGCGGCGGCTTCACCCCTTGGCATGCCGACCAGTACTATTGGCCCTTGGCCAACGACAACACCGTGACAGCCTGGATACCGATGCAGCCCGTTCCGCTCGAAATGGGGCCGTTGGAGTTCAGTGCGGGCAGCCAGCGCATCCCCCATGGCCGCAACCTGAAAATCAGCAACGACAGCGAAGAACATATCGGTAAAGCACTGAGGGTCAACGACTTCCCGCACGTCATCGAGCCTTATGACTTGGGCGAGGTAAGCTTTCACAGCGGTTGGGTATTCCACCGGGCTGGCGCCAACCACACCGACCAGATGCGGCAGGTGATGACCGTGATTTACATGGATGTTGACATGAAATTGAAAGCGCCGGAAAACCCCAACCAGCAGAACGACTGGGATACTTGGTGCCCTGGGGCCGTGGTTGGCGAGCAGATTGAGACGGCGATAAACCCAGTGATTTATCAAAAATAAGGGGAAGCAGCTTGGCTGCCCCCCGATTTTACTTTGTCATTCCCGCAGGGAATTTGGCTTAAAGATTCGGCTGCGGCGTAGTCCGCAGGTAGTACTTGATGCGCTTATGCCCCTTGGGGAACTTGGCGGGGATGTCCTCGTCTTTTATCGCTGGCGCAATGACCACGTCTTCGCCCGGCTTCCAGTCCACGGGCGTTGCCACGCTGTAGTTGGCGGTGAGCTGTAGGCTGTCAATTACCCGCAGGATTTCGAGGAAATTTCGGCCCGTGCTGGCGGGGTAGGTCAGCGTCATTTTCACCTTTTTGTCCGGCCCGATGACGAAGACCGTTCGCACGGTGAACTTCTCGCTGGCGTTCGGGTGAATCATGTCGTACAACTCAGCCACCTTGCGGTCGGGGTCGGCGATGACAGGGAAGTTCATCGTAACGTGCTGCGTTTCCTCAATATCTTTCAGCCAGGACATGTGCGAGTCAAGCGGGTCAACGCTCAGTGCAATGGCCTTCACGCCACGCTTGTCGAACTCGCCCTTGAGCGCAGCGGTACGGCCCAACTCGGTCGTGCAAACGGGGGTAAAATCGGCGGGGTGCGAAAAAAGCAGTCCCCAGCTATCGCCCAGCCACTCGTGGAAGTGGATGGTGCCCTGCGTGGTTTCAGCGGTGAAGTCGGGGGCGATGTCGCCCAATCGGATAGTTGCCATAATTGGATGTTTTGATTAGAAATTTTATGCAAACAAAAAAGCCTTTCCACGATCGTGGAAAGGCTTTTTTGTTTGACAATCAATGCTGTATGATTAAAACAATGCTGTGGCCTTTCCATTTCACGCGGATGGACAACAACGGGTTGTTATATTTTTCAATTGAAGTTCCATACTATGGATATGGTCGCAAAGGGCGTTTTGTTCAAGTCCCCGAACGATTTATGGGACAAAAATAAGGATGATTTAAATCAATAGCTATTAATTCTATTAATTTTATAGAATTAAAAATATTTCTCAAAAAAATCGGCCAAGACCTCCCCCGTCAACTGGTTCCCATCCACGTTCCAGTGCCAATCTTCTTTGAAATACAAGGGCTTTGCAGGCGCTGCTTTTGCCCGTTCGATGAAATTAGGCGCAGGGTCAATCAGCGTTATCCCCAAGCTATCGCAAATGGCCGCCAAGTGCTGCCGGGGCTTGGTTGGTTCAAATTTGCTGGCATCCAAGCCATACGCCGCTACGAATTGTTGCCAGTCCGCTTCATAGACCTCTGTTTTTTCAGGGATGTAAAACACGGCCAGCCCACTGCCAGCAGCAGCCGTTTTTTGCCGAAGGCGATGCAAAATACCAGCCGTCACCTGCCATGCCGCTGCCATTTCGGGCGAGTCGGCTTTTTGGTAAATGCGCCACTCGTCCGGCACGGTTTGGCCATCCGCTCCTGCACGGTCACGCAGGTTTTTCAGGCGGCGCACGAGTTCAGAATTGCGCAGCAGCCAATCCTTTGCCTTTGACAAAAAACTGCGCTCAGACATGGTTGGCACGGGCACGTTGGTCAGTTGAAGGCTATCACCAGCAGGCACGAAGAGCGGCTTGAAGCCCCGGTCGTAGTACCTTGGCTGGTTGTTGAACCACGGGTCGTTGATGCAGAACATGAGCACCGTAAAGTCGGGCGAGTAGCGGATGGCGTCCCGCTCGAAGCAGAGGAGTTCCTGATCGGTGGAGTAGCCACCCGTTCCGAAATTGATGACCTCCATGCGCTGGGTTGGCCTCGCTTCACGCAGTTTTTGCTTCAAAACCTGCGAAAAAAGGCTGTCGAAGCCTACCGTGTAACCCTCGGCAAAAGAGTCACCCAGCACGGCGATGCGGTACTCGCCACTGTCCTTTTGCAGCGGGTACTCCGGCCCACGTATGCCTTGCGAATTGATGCTTTCGAGCACCTCGTATTCGGACGTTTTGTGCTGGCCCTTGGCGTTGGGGATTTTGCGCCAGCCGAGCAGCGAGTCGTACTCGCAGTACAATTGGTGGTGGTTGAAATTGGCTGCTTTGGGCGTCGCAGCTCGCAGGACGAACTCGGCCAGCAGTAGGCTGACGACCGTCGAAATGGCCACCAGCAGCAGGTTCTGTTTTGAAAAAAAGCCTTTCATCTGGCGCAAAGTTCGCAATTGCCGCAAGGCAGCTTGATAAAAATCAGCTTGCGGGGCAAACAGCTTCCAAATATCTGCTGCAATTTTGCACCCGCAAAAACGGGCATTACGTCCGTTTTGAGTTAACAGCAAGCCTGCAACTTGCCATTCCGTTAACCAGTTTTTGAAAAAATGAAACTCCACAACAAAGTCAACAGGGACGAGCTACGACAGCGCCTGTTGCAAAGCAACGAGCAGCGCACAACGCTCTCGTTTTACCAGTACGCCCATATCGAAGACCCCGCCCGCTTCCGCAACGAGCTGTACCTGCTGCTCGATGCCGTGGGCACTTATGGCCGCATCTATGTGGCCAAGGAGGGCGTGAACGGCCAAATCTCGGTGCCTTCGGCCAACTTCGAGGCTTTCAAAAAGGCGCTCTACTCCGTGCCCTTCCTCAATGGCATCCGCCTCAATATTGCCGTGGACGACGACGGAAAGTCGTTCTTCACGCTGGCCATCAAGGTGCGGGAAAAAATCGTGGCCGACGGCCTCGACGACGCCAGCTTCGACGTGACCAAGCGGGGCCACCACCTCAGCGCCGCTGAGTTCAACGCCCTGACCGACGACCCCGACACGCTCATCGTGGACATGCGAAACCACTACGAGAGCGAGGTCGGCCATTTCAAGGGCGCCATCTTGCCCGACGTGGCCACGTTCCGGGAGGAACTGCCGCTGGTTGAAAAAATATTGGAGGACAAAAAAGACCGCAATATCGTGATGTACTGCACGGGCGGCATCCGCTGCGAAAAGGCCAGCGCCTACTACCTGCACAAAGGTTTCAAGAACGTGTTCATGGTGGATGGCGGCATCATCGAGTACAGCCGCCAATGCGAGGAGCAGGGGCTGCCCAACAAGTTCATCGGCAAGAACTTCGTCTTCGATGAGCGGCTCGGCGAGCGCATCAGCGAGGACGTGGTGGCGGTCTGCCACCAGTGCGGCTCGCCCTGTGACACCCATGTGAACTGCGCCAACGACGCCTGCCACCTGCTCTTCATCCAGTGCCCCAGTTGCGCAGCAAAATACCAGCACTGTTGCTCGACCAAGTGTGCCGAGTTCAACGAACTGACAGAGGAGGAGCGGGTTGTGCTTCGCAAAACAGAGGTCTTCAACGGCTCGAAATTCAGCAAGGGACGCTACAAGGCATTCCGCCACGGCGAAGGGCTGGTGATGGGGTAAGCGTTCTGCACAATGTGGCCGTTGGAAACTTTTGGGAGATTTGCGGCGTTAGCAAGGCGAATTTGCACGCCGCAAGGTGGCGAAAGTATATTTTCAAAAACATAAGTGTTGAGGCGAAAGTAAATCGGATGAGCTGACAAAACGCTGCTAATCTTTTTACTTTCTCCTTTTTACTTTTTACTTTCTGAATTATGACTTTGGAAGAACGCATCATGGAAGACCTCAAGGAGGCCATGCGCAACAAGGACGAAGCTGCTAAACGGGGCATCAGGGCCATCAAGGCGGCCATTTTGCTTGCAAATACTGACGGTTCCGGCCTCGCCGTAGAGGGCGACCGGGAGATAAAGCTGCCGCAAAAACTCGTGAAGACCCGCCGTGACTCCCTCGAAATCTACGAGCAGCAAAACCGGGAGGACTTGGCCGTGGTGGAGCGGGAAGAAATAGCCGTCATCGAACGCTACTTGCCCAAGCAGTTGGACGAAGCCGAGTTGGAGGCAGTCTTAAAGGAAGTTATCGCCAAGGTTGGCGCCACCGGCCCACAGGACATGGGCAAGGTCATGGGCGCTGCCACCAAGGAACTCGCTGGCCGTGCCGATGGAAAATTGGTATCGGCCACCGTGAAGCGGTTGCTGAGCTGATAGCTGCGAGTTCATTGAGGAAAAACCTTCCAAGCCTAGAAGGCTTGGAAGGTTTTTTTATTTAAATTTTTCCCACAAGTCCTTGATTTTCAGTACATTATTTTTCACATCAAACTTCTCGGCAATCATTTGATGAGAAGCAGAACGCATGGCAGACAGGTTGAACGAGGTCAGTGCTTGGCGCATGGCTTCAGCAAGCTGCGCCGAATCGTTCGGTTCGATAAGCCATCCGTTTTTGCCAGCTTCCACGCCCTCCGGTATGCCGCTGATGGTGGTGCTGATGATGGGCAGGCCGCAGTCCATCGCTTCGAGGCAGACGTTGGGCAGGCCGTCCACGTCGCCGTTGGCAGCCACGACGCAGGGCGCCACCAGTACATCGCCCGTGAGGTATTTAGCCTTCATGTCGTTGGGGGCCACAAAGCCTGTGAGGGTCACGTGGTTTTCCAATTTTAGCTCCGCAATTTGTGCCCGCAGTGCCTCCTCTAGTGGCCCTTTCCCGATGATTTCGCAATGGAAATCGAGGCCCCATTGCCGCAGGGCGGCACAAGCCTCCAACAAATATTTAAAACCCTTTTTTTCCACCAACCTACCTACGGCAATGAAGGTGAAACGCTCATGTGGTAGCGCTTCTGGCAGCGTGGGCGTGGTGTGGATGCCATAATACAAGGTGATGATTTTCGAAGGGTTTTCGGGCACGAGCCGGGCCATGAAACGCTCGTTGTACTTCGTCGTACCGTTCACGTAGGCGGTGTGGCGCAGCTTGCCGGGCAAGCCGCTATCATCCACGAAAATGTCCATCGCATAAGCCGTGGCACCGAAGGGGATGCCCGTCAGCTTGGAGAGGTAAAGCGCCGTTTCACCCGCCGCCGTTAGGAAATGGGCGTGGATGAGCGTCGCCTTTTTTTGCTCCGCAACCCGCACCAAGGTCGTTGCCCGGCAAAGGCAGATAACGCCCCGGAAGAACTTCGACGGCTTGTGACGCAGCGAGAACAGCGCCCGCCAAGCGGAAAAATAGCGCCCTGGCCTACTTACCGCCACCCGCAAGTGCTGCCACAAGGCGGCGGGCGTGAACGGCACTTCTGGCAGCGGTTGGTATTTGCTTCGCAATTTCTGCTCGTTGGGCGAAAGGTCGGTGCGCTCAGCCATGTCCCGTGCGGCAATGGTCATGGGCACACCGAGTTCATTCAGCTCGGTCAGCTCGCGGGTCACGAAGTTCTGCGACCACTCGAAAAGGCGGTTTACGATGACTATTACGTGCATTAGTGAAGATTACTGTGAGAAAGTTTGCAATTCGACAGTTGGCAGTTGGCAGTCAGTTCGACAGTTGTTTAGTCAGTGCCAGCTGAACGGCAAAAGACTTCAAGACTATTTGGCTGCACACTGGCTGCCAACTGCCAACTGTCGAACTGCATACTCACTTCGCCGGACTCGTCCAAGCCGACTCCTTAATGCGAAAACGCCACGGCCACGCTGCACACTCCCCTGCATACGCCACGCCGACCCGTGGGCTGGCGATTATATTTTCTTCCAAAATGACTTCGCCACGGTCTTCGAGCCAAATGGGGCCAGTGGGGTCGAACAGGCTATGGCCGCTTTGAGAAGTATGGATTCCAAGTGCTTGCGTGAGCGCACCGGGGCCAGCGGTCAGCTTGGGGTGCGGCTTGTCCATGCCACGTCTTTTTAGCATAAATTCCACATTGTCAATGGGTTCGATGGCCCGAACAAGCACGGCATGAGCCATGCCCGCTGGCCCTGTCACCACATTGAACAAATGATGGATGCCGTAGCAAAGATAGATATATGCCCGGCCTCCTTCGGCGAACATGACCTCGGTACGGGCGGTGCGGCGGTTGCCGAAGGCATGGCAGGCTCGATCGTCGGGCGCACGGTAGGCTTCCGTCTCAACGATTTTGCCCGCCGATATTTGCCTATCGAAATGGGTAACGAGGTACTTGCCGAGCAGGTCTTTGGCGACTTGCACCACATCGTCTCTTAAATAAAATGAATTGGGGAGAACGGTCATCTCAGTCCTTTATCAGCAGTTTTATATAAAAATTGCCCAACTCCAAATACTGGAACACCGCATCTGGCAAAAGGTACCGCACTGACTTCCCCTCCTTGATGCACTGCCGGATATAGGTGGCTGAGATGTCGAGCATGGGTGCTTCGAAATGTTTGACATTGGGGTAGTTGCCATATTCACCGAGGTCGTAGTTGGGGCGCTTGTAGAGGTAGATTTCGTAGTCCCGCAGAAGTATCTCGTAGTTCTTCCACTTGTTGATGGTAGCGAGGTTGTCGCCGCCCATGATGAGGGTGAACTGCTTGTCGGGATGTTTTTCCTTCAAATAAGCAAGCGTGTCAATGGTGTAGGAAGGCTTCGGTAAAGTGAACTCCACGTTGGATGCCCGTAGCAGTGGGTTATCGCCGATGCCAAGTTGCACTAGGTGCAGGCGGTCATGGTCCTTGGCGAGGCCGCTCTTGGGTTTCAGTGGGTTGTGCGGACTTACGACCATCCAGACTTGTTGCAGGTCGGTGTGCGTGGCCATGTAGTTGGCGATAATCATGTGCCCCACATGAACGGGATTGAAGGAACCGAAGAACAAACCTATCTTCACTTTTAGAAGGGTTGAATGATTGAATGAAAGAGGGATTGAATTAGAGGGGGATTAAATATTGAAGGGCAAAGATGAAAATCAGCAGGGAAAATGCGGATTTTGCTTTACTTTGCCCCGCTTTTCAAACTGCAAACATAGCAGTTTCCTTTCCCTGCCGAACATAACAGAACAACAACGAATCAGAATTAACTATGACGAATACGAGATCAGCCATTACTGGAGTACATGCCTACGTGCCTGACTACGTGCTGACGAATGCGGAATTGGAAAAATTGGTGGAAACCAATGACGAGTGGATTGTGACCCGCACAGGCATACGGGAACGCCACATCCTCAAGGGAGAGGGCCTAGCCACTTCCTACCTTGGCGAACAAGCTGTCCGTGGCCTTTTGGAGAAAACGGGCACCAACCCCGAAGAAGTGGAACTGCTCATCTGCGCCACCGTCACGCCCGACATGATGTTCCCCGATACTGCCAATCTAATCGCCTACCGCACGGGCATGAAGAACGCCTTCACCTTCGACCTGAGCGCCGCCTGCTCTGGCTTCCTTTTTGCCCTTACTACCGGGGCGAAGTACATCGAATCGGGCCTATACAAAAAAGTGATCGTGGTGGGGGCTGATAAGATGTCCTCCATTGTGGACTATACCGACCGGGCCACCTGTATCCTCTTCGGCGATGCAGGTGGTGCTGTGCTTTTGGAGCCTTCCAATGATGGCAACGGCATCATGGACGCCGTGCTTCATTCGGATGGCAGCGGCGCCGAAAACCTCTACCAAAAGGCCGGTGGCTCCCTCAAACCTGCCAGCCACGAGACGGTGGATGCCAAAGAACATTTTGCCTATCAGAATGGCCGCCCCGTTTACAAAGCGGCCGTATCAGGTATGTCGGGCGTGGTGAAGGAAGTGATGCAACGCAATGGCCTCAGTGCCGACGACGTTGCGTGGGTGGTGCCGCACCAGGCCAACCTGCGCATCCTCGAGTCGGTGGCCAGCATGGCCGATTTTCCGATGGAAAAAGTAATGGTGAACATACACAAATACGGCAACACGACCGCCGCAACACTCCCCCTTTGCCTTTGGGAATGGGAAAGCCAACTGAAAAAAGGCGACAACATCATCCTGACCGCCTTTGGCGGCGGCTATACTTGGGGAGCTATTTTGGTGAAATGGGCTTACTGATTATTGTTGAATTGTTGAAATTGCTTGATTGTTAAAGGTGATTGCAACAATCCCAACAATCAAACAACCCCAACAATCAATCAATTGGTTAACTTTGCGCCTCTTTTTGAAAACCCATTTATTTTTTCATCATTTAATTTAAGAAAATCCAATGGCAGATACTTCCGATATCCGAAACGGCCTGTGCATGGAGATTGACAGCGACATCTGGTCGGTGGTCGAGTTCCAGCACGTAAAGCCCGGCAAAGGCCCCGCCTTCGTGCGTACCAAGCTGAAATCCCTGACCAAAGGCAAAGTGGTTGACCGCACTTGGCCATCCGGCCATGCCATCACCGAAATCAGGGTGGAGCGCCGCAAATTCCAGTACCTTTATGAGGACGACATGGGGTATAACTTCATGAACACGGACGACTACGAACAGGTCGCCTTGGCCGAAGCCCTCATCGCAAGCCCAAAACTGCTGAAAGAAGGCATGGTGGTGGACGTACTGTTCAACTCCGCCAACGACAGCCCGTTGAGCCTTGAGATGCCGCCCATGGTCGTGGTGGAAATCACCTACACTGAGCCGGGCATCAAGGGCGATACCGCCACCAATACCTACAAGCCCGCCACCGTTGACACGGGCGCCGAGGTGCGTGTACCACTTTTCATCAACACAGGTGAAAAGATCAAAGTGGACACGACCACGGGCGAGTACATGGGACGTGCATAATTAAGCGTTTAGGAGGTTTGGAAGGTATAAAGAGGCACATCTAAACCTCTCAAACTTCTAAACCTCCTACATCTTCAAATAAAACGAAGAATATGACTTTTCAGGAAATCCAGGAGCTAATCCGGCTCCTTAACAAGTCAAACATGGCCGAATTCAAGTTGGAGGAAGGCGACTTCAAGCTCTCCATTCGCACGGCCTTATATCGTGATACCAAAGGGGCACAGTTGGTTTCGACGCCAATGCCAATTGCAACGCCAATAGTTGGCACCCCACCTCCAGTAAGCGCGCTACTTGCTGCGTCTGCCCCAGCCCCAATAACAGAGGCACCTGCCCCTGCACCGGCTGCGGAGGCACCTGCCAAGCCAGCAGCCCCATCTGGGCAAGGCTACAAAGAAATCAAGTCACCCATGGTGGGCACCTTCTACCGTTCCGCCAACCCCGAGAAGCCATCCTACGCTGAAGTAGGGCAGAAGGTAAAGAAGGGCGACGTGGTGTGCATCATCGAGGCCATGAAGCTGTTCAATGAAATTGAAAGCGAAATCAGCGGTACCATCGTCAAGGTGATGATTGACAATGCACAGCCGGTCGAGTACGACCAAGCGCTTTTCCTCGTAGAGCCTGATTAATATTCAGGGATGAGGGATGAAGGATGAAGGATGAACAGTGTTCGTGTGCCCCTCATCCCTCATCCCTCACCCCTCATACCTGAATTTATGTTCGACAAAGTTCTAATAGCCAACCGTGGTGAAATAGCCTTGCGGGTCATCCGCACCTGCCGGGAAATGGGCATCAAGACTGTTGCCATCTATTCCACCGCCGATGCCGAGAGCCTGCACGTCCGTTTTGCCGACGAGGCCGTTTGCATCGGCCCCCCTGCCTCCAAGGATTCTTACCTGAACATACCCCGCATCATGGCTGCAGCAGAAATCACCAATGCCGATGCCATCCACCCTGGCTACGGATTTTTGGCGGAGAATGCCGATTTTGCCGAAATATGCGGTGAATATGGCATCAAATTCATTGGGCCTACACCGATGCAAATCCGCATGATGGGCGATAAAATCACCGCAAAATCAACCATGATTGCGGCTGGCGTACCGGTCATTCCTGGCTCCGGCGGCTTGATCAATGATGTGAAAGAAGGTATCGGCATGGCCAAAGAAATCGGCTACCCTGTCATCATCAAGGCAACGGCAGGCGGCGGCGGCAAGGGCATGCGCATCATCTGGGACGAGGCCAGCTTCGAGGGCCAGTGGAACATGGCCCGCAACGAGGCTAAAGCTGCCTTCGGCAACGACGGCATTTACATCGAAAAATACATCGAAGAACCCCGCCACATCGAAATACAAATAGCGGGCGACCAATATGGTACCGTCTGCCACTTGAGCGAGCGGGAGTGCAGCATCCAGCGCCGCCACCAGAAGTTGGTGGAGGAAAGCCCTTCGCCGTTCATGACCCCCGAACTTCGCCAGAAAATGGGTGATGCTGCCATCAAGGCAGGTGAGGCCATCAACTACGAAGGCGTGGGCACCATTGAGTTCCTCGTGGACAAGTACCGCAACTTCTATTTCATGGAAATGAACACCCGCATTCAGGTGGAGCATACCGTGACGGAGGAGGTGATTGACCACGACCTCATCAAGGAGCAAATAAAGATTGCAATGGGCGAAAAGATTTCTGGCAAAAATTACATCCCGGAAATGCACGCCATTGAGTGCCGCATCAACGCCGAGGACGTTTACAAGGACTTCCGCCCGTCGCCCGGAAAGATTGTGTCGCTACATACCGCAAAAGGACATGGCGTACGGGTGGACACGCACGTGTACGCAGGCTATACCATCCCGCCTTATTACGACTCCATGATTGCGAAGCTCATCTGCCGTGCCCGCACCCGTGAAGAATGCATCACGAAGATGGAGCGAGCCTTGGAGGAGTTCATTGTGGAGGGTGTCAAGACGACCATCCCATTCCACAAAAAACTGATGAAGGACGAACGCTTCCGTTCGGGCAATTTCCACACAGGCTTTTTGAACGATTTTGAACTCGGCACAGAAGACTGAGAATAGGGATGAGGAACAAGGGATGAACACGAAGCATCTCATCCCTTATTCCTCGTCCCTCATCCCTTACAATGAGAGACGACTCCTACCGCCATAAGGGTCTCCGGCGCAAGTTGGTGGATTCCCTTCGGAAAAAAGGCATCACCGACGAACGGGTGCTTGCCGCCATGGAGGCCGTTCCCCGCCATTTTTTCCTCGACAGCGCCTTTGCCGACCTCGCCTACGAAGACAAGGCATTGCCCATTGACCGGGAGCAAACCATTTCGCAACCTTATACCGTTGCCTTCCAGACCCAATTGCTCAACGTGCTAAAGCGTGACCGGATACTCGAAATTGGCACCGGTTCTGGCTATCAGGCCGCTATTTTGAGCAAAATAGAGGCAAGGGTCTTTACTGTGGAACGGCAAGAGGCGCTTTACCACAAGGCACAAAAATTATTGGCCGAACTTGGCTTCAGCAACGTCCGCTGCTATTACCGGGATGGCACAAAGGGGATGCGGGAATTCGCCCCGTATGACAAAATCATCGTGACGGCCGGTGCGCTCGAAGTACCAAAAATTCTACTAGACCAGCTCAAAATAGGCGGCATTATGGTCATACCCGTGGGCACTCGTTCCCAGAAAATGCTCCGCATCACCAAGTTGGCAGACGACGAGTTCCAAGAGGAAGACTTCGGTGATTTTCGTTTCGTGCCATTTGTAGGAGGAGTGGAAAATGATAAGTGAGAAATGCCCGCCCGCACCTTCCACCTTACAATTGTCGTTAACCTTGCCTAACTTTGCACCCTGATTTTTTCCTAACCAATTTTACAAAACAGCTGGTAAATGGTTAAAGACTGAAATACTGGCTTGGCAATACGCCAAAGTTACAATATTCATCATTCTACCATTTATCGTTCATTATTAATAACATGGCACAGGTAGAACTTATCATGCCCAAAATGGGCGAAAGCATCATAGAGGCCACCATCCTGCGGTGGGCTAAGAAAGTGGGTGACCGTGTGGAACAGGACGAGACCATACTCGAAATTGCTACCGACAAGGTGGACTCAGAAGTGCCATCCCCCACTGCCGGTGTCATTGCCCAGTTGCTTTTTAAGGAAAATGACGTGGTGCCTGTCGGCAAGGCCATCGCCATCATTGCCACCGAAGGTGAAGCATTAGCTGCCAAACCATCCCCGGCCTTGAAGGAAGAACCCGCACCAGCATCCAACGGAAGCGGCAATGGACAATATTCCAATGGTGCGGCGGGCCATGCCATGCCTGCGCCTACCGAAGCAATGCCTGCCGCAGCGGTTGCTGCGGAGGCTGCAACAGTTGTAAGTGGCCGTTTCTACTCGCCCTTGGTGAAAAACATTGCGAAAGCAGAAAATATAAGCACAGCAGAACTGGAGCGCATTGCTGGCACTGGCCAAGCAGGCCGAGTGACCAAGCAGGATATCCTCGCCTATGTCGGAAATCGCACGGCTTCAGTTGACCCCACGGGGTCAAGCAGTTCGACACTGGTCAGTGGGCTGTCAGTGCCTGCACCTTCAGTAGCTCCTGTCCAGCCAGTTGGCAGTGCCCCCCAATCCGCAATCCGCAATCCGAATACCGAAATCATAGAGATGGACAGGATGCGCAAGCTCATCGCTGACCATATGGTAATGTCGAAGCACACCTCGCCGCACGTGACCAGTTTCGTGGAGGTAGACGTGACGGAACTCGTGAATTGGCGGGAGCGCAACAAGGCTGTTTTTGAGAAAAAATACGGTGAGAAAATCACCTTCACGCCTATATTCGTGGAGGCCATCGCCAAGGCCATCAACGACTATCCGATGGTCAACATCTCGGTGGACGGCAACAAAATAATCGTAAAAAAAGACGTGAACATCGGCATGGCCACGGCATTGCCTTCGGGCAACCTCATTGTGCCCGTTATCAAAGGGGCGAACATGATGAACCTCGTCGGCCTTACCAAAATCGTAAACGACCTCGCCGGCCGTGCCCGCCAAGGCAAGCTCAAACCAGAGGAAATCCAAGACGGCACCTTCACCCTGACCAACGTCGGTACTTTTGGCAACGTGATGGGCACGCCCATCATCAACCAGCCACAAGTGGCCATCTTAGCGGCTGGAGCCATCCGCAAGAAGCCTGCGGTGGTGGAGACACCCTACGGCGACCTCATTGCCGTGCGGCAACTCATGTTCCTTAGCCTCAGCTACGATCACAGGGTGGTGGACGGGGCACTTGGCGGCTCCTTCCTGCGCCGGGTAGGCGATTACCTGGAGCAGTTTGATGGGAAAAGGGAGGTTTAGGAGGTTTAGGAGGTTTAGGAGGTTTATAAGGTATGAGGTATGAGGGGTATGGATGTATGAGGTTGGAAGGTATGAACACAAACCATTTGTGAACCTATGACAATTGACAAGACCAAACTGCTGCTGTTTGCCCTATTGATTTTCAGCTCGGTCGGTTGCGACCGGGTAACAAAGGGGCTGGCCAAGGAACACCTCCAAGGCTTGGGCGAACTTTCCTATTGGAACGACACCTTTCGTTTGGTGTATGTAGAAAACCCAGGCGCTGCCATGAGCTTTGGGGCAGATTGGCATCCCGACCTTAAGTTTTGGATACTTACCCTACTACCCACTACCGTCTTGCTATTGGTACTTGGTTTTGTTTTGAAAAACATCAGTAAATTGGGCTTTTCACACCTCATCGGGTTGGGCCTCATCGTGGCCGGTGGCATTGGCAACCTGCTCGACCGTTTCTTCAACAACAGCCTCGTGCCCGATTTCATGAACCTCGGTATCAACAGCCTGCGCACGGGTATTTTCAATGTGGCAGACGTTTGTATCACCACTGGTATCATCATTACGCTCGTTTACTATAAGAGCATGGAGATGGCGACCGCTTAATACAAAGTAAGGTTCTTTTAGCTTCTGCGAGCCAAGTCAGGCGGCAACTTGAAGTTGCCGCCTGACCTTCAACCCTTCTAAACCGCTACCCTTTTTGAAATACAATGATTGACCAACACATCCTCCGTCCCCACGCCGAACAGGTTTATGCCCATGAATTAAAGGCGCTCGCTGTTAATGACGACCGTCAGTGCCCGGAAAACTGGCTACTGTCGCCATGGGCGGTCGTGACCTATTTACTGGGGGGCAAGCTGCCCGATGGAACGGAAATAGAACCAAAATACTTTGGCCAGCGCCGCCTCATAGAAATAGCAGTAGCCACGTTGGTCACTGACCGGGCATTGATGCTTATCGGCATACCGGGCACGGCAAAAACCTGGGTGGCCGAGCACCTTGCAGCCGCTATCTCAGGGAATAGCACCCGACTGGTACAGGGCACTGCTGGCATGAGCGAGGAAGCCTTGCGCTATGGCTGGAACTATGCCCGACTTTTGGCCGAAGGCCCATCGGAAAATGCCCTTGTGCCCAGCCCCATTATGAACTCCATGCGGGAGGGTAAAATCGCCCGTATCGAAGAACTTACCCGTATGCCCTCTGATGTTCAGGACACGCTCATCACTTTGCTTTCCGAAAAAACGCTGCCAGTGCCCGAACTGAACACGGAAGTGCAGGCTCGCCGGGGCTTCAATGTCATTGCCACTGCCAATGACCGTGACCGGGGCATCAATGAACTATCCAGCGCCCTTCGCCGCCGCTTCAACACAGTGGTACTGCCACTGCCAGCCAGCCTCTCAGAAGAGGTGAATATCGTGAAAAACCGGGTGGAAAAGATTGGGCAATCGCTTGAGCTGCCGCCCAGCGCTGCACCTGTTAAGGAGATAGAGCGATTGGTGACCATTTTCCGGGAATTGCGAAGCGGCAAAACCGAAGACGGACGCACCAAACTGAAATCGCCCGCTGCTACCTTGAGCACTGCGGAGGCCATCTCGGTCATACACAGCGGTCAGGCGTTGGCCGTGCATTTCGGAGATGGCATATTAAGGGCGCATGACCTCGCCGCAGGCATCACTGGAGCCATCGTAAAGGATCCAGTACAGGACAAAAACATCTGGTTGGAATACCTAGAAACCGTGGTAAAGGAGCGGAAGGATTGGGCGGATATTTATCGGGCCTGCAAGGAATTGGTTTGACATCTCTATCCAACCACTGCAATACACTTTAACTCAATCGCAATCGGCGTGGGCAATGAGTCAATGCCCACCGTGGTACGGCAGGGCTGGTTATCCTTGAAATACTCGGCGTAAATACGGTTGTAGGTATGAAAGTCCCGCTGCATATTGGTGAGGAAAACAGTAACATCCACAAGTGAGTCCCATGTGGCACCACTGGCCTCCAACACAGCCCGCACATTTTTGAACACGGAATGGCACTGCGCCTCAAAGTTGAACTCGGTGAAGTTGCCAGCGGCACTGCGCTGTAGGCCAGGTATGCCGTCCGTCTCAGGGTCACGTGGCCCAATGCCGGATAGGAAGAGGAGGTTGCCCACCCGCCGGGCGTGTGGATAGAGGCCGACGGGTTTTGGGGCGTTGTGGGCGGTTATTTTTTCGGATTGATTCATTGTTTCATGGCTCTATTGTTTCATGGCTTCATTGTTCCATAGCTTCGCAACCGTGAAACCATAAAACAATAGAGCCATGAAACCATTACATACCCACCCACTTCGCCTTGCTCTTCCCGCTGGCAATCACCTTTTCGATGAACTTCATGCCACGAACGCCGTCCTGAACGGTAGGGAAGTCTTGGTAAACTGGGTCAACCTGCTTGCCCTCCAGCCTTGCCCGAAGGCAGATGGCGAAGTTGCGGTAGATATTGGCGAAGGCCTCCAAATAGCCTTCTGGATGGCCGCCTGGGATTCGGGTATGCGCAGTGGCTTCCGGGTAGAGCTTTCCGACGCCCGTGCGCAGGATTTCAACCGGTCTGTCCAACCACTTGACAATCAGCGTATTGGGTTCCATCTGAAACCATTGCAGACCTGCCTTGGTGCCATAGATTCGGATGTTCAGGTTGTTCTCCTCGCCTGCCGATATTTGGCTGGCATGAAGGACGCCCTTTGCACCTTTTTCGAAATGGAGCAACACGTTGCCATCGTCATCGAGGAGTCGGCCCGGCACGAAAGTGCTAATGTCGGCGCACATCTCCGTTATTTTCAGGCCGGTGATGTACTCAGCTAGGTTCTCGGCGTGGGTGCCAATATCTCCCATTGCGCCAGCGATGCCCGACCGTGTAGGATCCGTGCGCCATTCAGCTTGTTTGTAACCAGTGTCTTCCACTTTATTGGTTAGCCATCCCTGTGGGTATTCGACCACAATTTTTCGGATGTCGCCGATGTCGCCGTTCTTCACCATCGCACGGGCTTGCTTTACCATCGGGTAGCCCGTGTAGTTGTGGGTGAGGGCGAAGAGTAGGCCCGTATCTTCCACCAATTTTTGCAATGCCAGCGCCTCCTTCATGTTGAAACAAAGCGGCTTGTCGCATACGACATGGAAGCCATTTTCCAAAGCCATTTTAGCAGGTGGAAAGTGCATGTGGTTGGGCGTCACGATGGCCACGAAGTCCATGCGCTTGCTTTCAGGAAGGCGTTTTTCCTTCTGAATCATCTCCTTGTAGGATCCATAGACCCGCTTGGGGTCAATGCAGAGGTCTTCGCCGGAGAGGCGTGACTTCTCAGGGTCAGAGCTGAACGCCCCACAAACGAGTTCAATCTCACCGTCTAATGCTGCGGCCATCCGGTGTACGGCCCCAATGAAGGCACCCCGGCCACCGCCGACCACTCCCATGCGAATTTTACGTTTCATTGCTGTGGTGATTTGTTATTTGTGATTCGTGCTTGGGAGCGACTCAAGAGTTACGAATTACATCTTTCTTATTTTAACATTCTTGAACCGAACCTCGTGGCCGTGGTCTTGCAAGCCGATATGCCCCATTTTGGTGAGGCCATACTGGGGGTAGTCCTTGAACTTCGACTTGGCCAATTGCGCCTTCCATTTCTCGGAGCCAACCTCGTACTCAAGGCATTTTTGGCCATTGAGCCAATGTTCCACTTTGCCATTGCTGTGGACGATTTTGGCAGTATTCCATTCACCAATGGGTTTCATGTAAAGGCCCGCACTGGATTCCATGTCGTAGTTGTCGCCCGTACGGTGGGTATCCATGTTGAATTTAGGGTCATTCTTCGTCATTTCCGCCCAAGTCTCGTTGTCAATGAGTTGGTACTCAGGGGCGTTGTGCCAAATAGCGCTGTCTTTTTCCTCCAATACAAAGTAAAAAATACCGCTGTTGGCCGAGTCGGAAAGCATGAAGTCAAGGGATAGTTCGAAGTAGCCGTATTTTTCAGCAGTGATGATGTCACCGCCAAAGTCTTCCGGCTTTTGCTTTGGCGTAGCAGCTATGACCAGTTCGCCGTTTTGCACTGACCAGCCGCTCTTGGGCAGGTCGGTTCGGTTGTAGCCCCGCCAGCCATTAAGCGTCATACCATCGAAAAGGAGCTGCCACCCCCCAGCGCTTTCCTCGGCGGTAAGGGAGTTTTCAGGTGAAATAGCTGGTATATCGGTGGCTGCTGGCTCGGAGGGGGAATTGTTCTGGCACGAAGCAATTGCGAATGCCGTGATGAGCAGGGTGTAAAATTGTTTTTTCATGCTGTCCAGTTTTGTTTTGATTGAAACTGGGGCAAGATAGGGAAATTCCGAATGGTGTTCAAAACATAACAAACTACTTTTTTTAAAGCATTGATAATCAATGGTCGTAAAGCAAAAAGAGCCTCCAGCCTAAACTACTGGAAGCTCTTTTTTTCATTTTTTTACGACCCTAAATCTTCGCAAGACCTTCTTATCCCCTTTCACGATGGCCAAGTACCTGCCTGGTGGCAAGTGGTTCATTTTAACGGCCTTTAGATATTCCCTAGGGGTTTGGTTGTTGAGTTCCAGACGAGTCACCTCTTGCAGCTTTGGGTTGATGATTCGGATGACCACATTGCTGGTTTCTTCGAGGTTGTACTTGATTTGGGCCTCTCCTGTACCTGGGTCAATGACAACAAGCGGACAGGAATCCCAATTTGCGGCTTCATCCTCTACGGCAGGCACCTCCGATGGATGGTACTTCGTTGCGGACTGCTCGCCACCCCTTGCTGCCATCATGCCATCATCGTAAGCTGGTATGGCTGGTGCCTTGGCGGCAATGGTAATTACATCGCCCGTGGGAGGGCTCCAAATGCGCAGGCCAATCGGGGCTTTGAAAATGTTCTTTGGGTCAATATTGGCTACCCGGCCAGCCCCATCGGTCTGGATGGTGCGGATTTCTATTTTCTCCTTATCTATGAAAATCCAGTTGAACTGGTTGAAGCTGCCACTGGCACGAGTCCACGACTTGTCGTCGTCGTTGCTGCGCAAAGGGGCACCCCAGCAGCCCTCGCCGATATAAACCGTGCCGTTCTCGTTGTCTCGGACGAAGCCTTCGTCACTGCCCGGACCATTGTCCGCCCGGATGGGATAGGTGCTTTTGACCACGTGGGCGTCGCATTCCACCATCATTTGAACATTGTACTTCAAGAACAGCGGTGCCCAGTTCGTCACTTGGTCGTTCTTTTCCGACTTGCGGGCCGTGTGCGGTCGCATAGGGTGGTGGTATTGGCCAATGCGCCAGTGGTACTTCGAACCATAAGCCCGCAGGTCGTTTTCGAGCCAGTCACGCTGGTCGCCACCAACTGGTATCAATGTATTTAGGGTATAAATGCGCACGAGGTCGCCACCGAGTGTGGTTGCGTAGTAGCCACCTATTGCTTGCATGTCGAAGAGGTCAATGAGTGTCTTGTTGCTGTACTCGTGGTTGCCACGGGTGACGATGATGGGCGTCACCCGGCCATCTTCGGCGATACTGAGTTGCCAGTCATCAAACCATTCTTTCCATTCGTTGGGGTAATCGTTTTCGGTAAAGTCGCCACCGAACATGACACAGTGCGGGCGCAACTTGGCCACGAGGATATTGGCATCTTGTCGGGCGTCCCGATGGTTGCGTGAGTCGCCCCCAGCGATGATGGATAGGCGGCGGTCGGGACTATTGGGAGCCGACGTGAAAAAAAAGCGTTGGCTCGTCCCTTCGCTGTCTTTTATCAGAAAAAAATAGGTCGTGTTGGGGTGAAGGTTCTCCAAGCGCACGAAATGGTTGTTCATTTCCTCTGCCAATTGGGTGCGGTCGGGTTGTTTGCTGAGGGTATAATCGTCGGCGCTCTTTCCATGGTCGTTCACGTCGAAGAGCAGGACGGGTTCGCTACCAGAAACTTGGTTCCAAGCAATGGTGGCCGAGGTGGAGGCATTGCCCTGCCAGACGACCCGTATTTTATCCACCCGCCCAAAAGCGGCGATGGCCAAAAGGTTCAGCAGCAGCGTTTGAAGTATGACGGATTGTTTACGCAACATTCAATTTCTGTTTAGTGCTGGGATGGTGGGGCTTTACTTTAATTAAATGGAGACGGCCAATGAAACGGTTTGCCACAGCGGAAATTGTTAAATAAGTCTTCAAATTCTGTGCTCACCAACCCTATTGTACCATCGCAAAAGGTTTTTTCCAAAGGGTTTTGTCTTAACTTCGCCCCGCTTATCCACGAAGGTAAGCCTTTTTTAAAAACCTGTTTACGGGCAAATGGTTGCGCGGGGTTCATTCTTGTCCACCGTCTGCCGTAGTCCGTCCATCGTCCACCGTTTTATGACAAAGGATACCGCCATTTTCGACCTGATTGACCGGGAACTGGAGCGCCAGCGCCACGGCATCGAACTCATCGCCTCCGAGAACTTCACCAGCGCCGAGGTCATCCGTGCCATGGGCAGCTGCCTGACTAATAAATATGCCGAAGGCTACCCCGGCAAGCGCTACTACGGCGGCTGTGAGGTGGTGGACGAAGTGGAAAACCTTGCCATTGACCGCTTGAAGGAACTCTTCGGCGCAGAGTACGCCAATGTGCAGCCACATGCTGGTGCGCAGGCCAATGCGGCGGTTTTCCTAGCCTGCCTCAATCCCGGCGACAAGATATTGGGCCTCAACCTCGCCCACGGTGGCCACCTCTCGCACGGCTCGCCCGTCAATTATTCTGGCAAAGTTTACAACCCTGTTTTCTACGGGGTTGAAGAAGCTACCGGCCTCGTGGACATGGACAAGGTGGAAGCCCAGGCCATTGCGGAGCAACCAAAGCTCATCGTCTGCGGCGCCTCGGCTTACAGCCGCGACTGGGACTACAAGCGTTTCCGTGAAATCGCCGACAAGGTGGGCGCATTGCTGCTCGCCGATATCGCACACCCCGCCGGCCTCATCGCTGCCGGGCTACTCAACGACCCGATGGAGCATTGCCATATCGTGACCTCCACCACGCACAAGACGCTGCGTGGCCCACGGGGCGGCATCATCATGCTCGGCAAGAACTTCGACAACCCCTGGGGCCGCACCCAGAAGAACGGAACCATGATAAAAATGGGCACCATATTAAATAGTGGTGTATTCCCCGGTATGCAGGGCGGGCCATTGGAGCACGTCATCGCTGCGAAAGCCGTGGCCTTTGGCGAGGCGCTGCAACCAGAGTTCAAGGTGTATGGCGCACAAGTGAAAAGCAATGCCCAGGCAATGGCTGCCGCCTTCGTTGAAAAAGGCTACAAAATCATCTCAGGCGGTACCGATAACCACCTGATGCTGATTGACCTGCGGTCAAAAGGCGTGACGGGCAAGCAGGCCGAGGAGGCCCTCGTGCGGGCCGACATCACCGTGAACAAGAACATGGTTCCTTTCGATACGGCTTCGCCAATGGTCACTTCCGGCATCCGCATCGGCACGGCGGCCATGACCACTCGTGGCTTCGTGGAGGCCGACTTCCGCCGCACGGTGGAGTGGATTGACGCACTGGTGATGGACGTGGAAAACGAGGAATTGATTCGGGAGACGAGAAAGGAGGTGAACCGGTTTATGGCGGGGTTCCCGTTGTATGAGGGGACTGCTGTAGGGGTTTGAAGGTTGGCAGTTTGACAGTGGGCAGTCAGTTCGACAGTTGTTTAGTCTATGTTGTATAAAATAGGCACATTAGAAAATTATCACAAATGAAATTCGGAAAAACCATTAAAATATTCCTGATTGATGGCGACCCCAACGGTAGAATGACTTGCGAGCTATCAAACTGGACAGGAAAAGCTTACAAGATTCCAAGAATCAAGATTAGGGAATGTAGCGATAGGGGAGACTTGGCAAATACTGGCGTTTACCTACTTCTTGGGAAAGATGAAGAAGGAATTGAACAAGTGTATATTGGTGAAGCAGAAAATATACTTACTCGACTTTCTCAACATTTAAATCAAAAGGATTTTTGGAACGAGGCTATTGTTTTTGTAAGTAAGGACGATAACCTAAACAAAGCTCATATTAAATACTTGGAAAATAGGCTTTTTGAAATTGCCACTTCTGTGAAAAGGTATAAAATTGAAAATACTGTAACTCCGACACAATCTTCGATTTCAGAATCAGACAAGTCGGAGATGGAGGTTTTAGAAAATATAAAAATTTTAGTGAATGCCTTGGGGCATAAGTTGTTTGAAGGTAAACGTGAAAACCAAAACAAGGAAACTAAGCCAACAGCAGAATTTACATTGACAAATCCAAGGGAGAACTCAAACGCAATTGGCGTTCCTACTTCTGAAGGGTTTGTAGTTTTTAAAGGCTCTATTTTATCAACAACGACAACCCCTAAAATACCTGGAGGGCTGTCAAAAGTAAGAGAGGAGTTAATCAGAACTGGCAAAGTAGTTTTAGAGAATGGGAATTATGTCTTGGTTGAAGACCATGTTTTTAATAGCCCTTCCCAAGCAGCAGGGGTTATTTTGGGTAAGTCTGCAAATGGATTAACAGAGTGGAGAATTAATTCAGGGATTAATTTGAAGGATTACGAAGCAAAATAGTCTTTTCAGCCCCGACTGCCAACTGCCCCCTGTCAAACTGCCAACTTAAAAATGACCAACACCGCCACCACCTACAATATCCACCTCCCCCAGTTCGAGGGGCCGTTCGACCTTCTGCTCTTCTTCATTGAGCGGGACGAACTGGACATCAACGACATCCCCATCCACACGGTGACGGAGGATTTCCTCGGCTATATCCGCCAGATGGAAGCACTAAACGTTGACCTGGCCAGCGAGTTCATCCTCGTGGCGGCCACGCTTTGCCGCATCAAGGCCAAGATGCTTATCCCCCGCAAGCCCGTGGACGAGGAGGGCAACGAGATTGACCCACGGGAAGAACTGGTGAACCGCCTCATCGAGTACAAGCGCTACAAGAGCGTACTGGACGAGATGCGCCAGATGGAGGAGACCCGTGCCCTGCGGGAGCACCGGGGCAACGTGAGCCGGGAACTCCAGCAAATCGCCACCAAGGCCCTCGTGGACGTGGAATTGGAGAGCCTGACCCTGTTCAAACTGCTAAAAACCTTCGAGAAGCTGGTGAACCGTCAGGAAATGGCGGACAAGAAGCATACCGTCCACACCATCGTCAAGTTCGACTATACCATTGCGGGGCAGCAGGACTATATTTTTTCCAAGCTGAAAAAAGGAAAGAAAACGGACTTCAAGGCGTTGTTCCTAAAATTGGAGAACCGCATACAGGCCATCGTAACCTTTCTCGGCTTGCTCGAACTACTGAATGCTCAATTGGTGGCCATCACGCAAGGCGAGGGAATGAACAATTTTTGGGTGAGCTTGCCGGAGGAAAGGGTGGAGGTAGAGGTCGTAGAGGTTTTGCCGGAGCCGAGTGATAATTGAATATTTTCAACACGGAGGCACGAGAACACAAAGGGCCGCGGAGGTTAATCGCTCCGTGGCCCTTTGTGTTCTCGTGGCTCCGTGTTGATGAAATCACAAACTTGACTTCGCCTTCGCTGCCTTCATTACCCTATCAATGTCCCGCTTGGTATCCTTTTCCTTGATGGATTCCCGCTTGTCGAACGACTTTTTGCCCTGCGCCAAGGCGATTTCCACCTTCACGAAATTGCGGTCGGAGAAGTAAATCTTGTACGGCACGATGCTCATGCCCTTTTCCTTCACCCGTTTTTCCAGCTTGCGCAATTCGGACTTGTGCAGCAGCAGCTTGCGGTCACGGCGGCTTGGGCGCACGCTGTAGGCATTGGCATTTTCGTACTCTTTGATGTACATGCTCTTAATCCAAAGCTCCCCGTTGATGAAGAGGCAATAAGCATCCACCAAGCCAGCATGGCCCGCCCGGATGGATTTCAACTCGGAGCCGCCCAGCACGATGCCAGCCTCCAAGGTGCTGACAAAATGGAACTCGTGCGAGGCACGGCGGTTGACGATTTCTTTTGTGTTAGCCATTCTTTGAGTTTCGAGTTTCGAGCCATGAGTTTCGAGCCGCTCGGAACTCGGAACTCGCAACTCGCAGCTATTTCAACTTCACCGCAGTCCCATACGCCAAAATCTCGGCGGCGTTCTGCATCACCATCGAGGTCATGAAGCGCACGTTAATAACGGCATCGGCGCCGATTCGTTCAGCATCGGCCAACATTCTGCCGAGGGCCTCCTCACGGGAGTCAGCCAGCAGCTTGGTGTACTCCGTGATTTCGCCGCCCACGATATTGCGCAAGCCAGCCATGATATCACGGCCGATATGCCGTGCCCGCACGGTGCTGCCCCGGACGATGTCAATCACCTCAACGACTTCCCTGCCCGAAATGAAGTCCGTCGTGGACATGATGATAGCCTTGTTTTCCATCGGTATTTTCTTTTGAAGGATAAAACGCACGCGCGAACAGCCCAATGCCAATAGCCAGCAAGGCTGCACCCGCAATTTTGCGCAGTAAGAGTATCTTCTGGGGCTTGAGCCAGCGCCGGATGTACTTGGCGAGACCCACCTTGGCCGTATCGGTAAAAATAATGGTGCCGAAAAGGCCAAGGTAGAAAAGCTGTGCTTGGTCGGGCTTCAGTGCCTGCTTCGTGAAAAGCGTGGCCGAAACCCCCAGCCAGAAGAAGAAGGTGAACGGGTTGATGGTGTTGATGAGGAAGCCAGTCGTCCAGAGCGAAAGCAAGGAGGAGTGCCGCACGGCCTTCGGCTGCTCCAGTTTTTCCATCGGTGGTGGCTTCAGGAGCAACATGCTCCCCCCAACTATTAGTAGTATGGTGCCGCCAACAATACCGAGCCAGAACTCCAGCCCCTCCCATTGTGCCAGCCGGGCCACGTAGGAGACGCCGAAAAAGGTGACGGCCACGAACAACAGGTCGCTGAACCATATGCCCGCCGATACCATGATGCCCGCCCGGAATCCTTGCTCGATGCTCGTTTGCAACAGCGTAAAAATGATTGGCCCAGTGAGCACACTGAGCGCAAGACCAAGTTTGATGCCGTTCCAAAAAAGCTCCATATCGTGTTGTAGGGGGTGAACCCGTTTCAAATTACTTTTTCTAAAATTTTTAAAACACCTGAAAGTCAGTTGGTTGCTGGATTTTTTGCAAAACCAAACCGCTGTCACGAAATCACGGTCGCAACCAAACGCCGCTTACCCCCGTTATTTCGGAACTCGCAGAGATAGATGCCCTGCCAGATACCGAGGTTCAGCCGACTGCTCGTGATGGGGATGCTGACCGAGCTGCCTGCCAGCACAGATTTCACGTGAGCGGGCATGTCGTCCGGGCCTTCGAAGGTATGGGTCAGAAACGGCAAGTTCTCCGGCACGAGGCGGTTAAAGAACCCCTCGAAGTCCACCCTGACCGACGGGTCGGCGTTCTCGTTGATGGCCAGCCCGGCACTTGTGTGCTGGATGAACAATTGCAACAGACCCTCCGTTGGCAAAGGACCGATTTGACGAAGTACCTCTGCGGTTATCAGGTGGAAGCCACGAGGATGGGCTGGAAGCGAAAATTCAGTTTGCTTGACCATGAGGCGTATCAATAGGCTTGATGGTTGGCAAAATTAGAAAGATTGCTGTTTTGACAGCTTTTTTTTGAGTGTGCATAACTGCCACAAACCACTACCAACAAAGGCTCCGTGCCAGTTTTAGGGTCGTTTGTGCCAGTTAAATTATTTTTTCTTGGCATATTTTTCGCTAAACAAACCGTTCACCCTAATAATCCGCTTAAAACTCCTTATTTTATTGATATTATGTGAAATAAAAATAATTTATCCGAGAAAAAATATTTTGATTTTTTTTATGACAACTATGGTTTTTCTGAAAAAAATGTTATTATTTTGGAAAAAATTTCCCCTCAGCATTCATTGTGGACAAGCTAAAAAGAGAACACTAATCACGTAGATCCAATGCTGAAACAACAACTTACTCAAAAGTTACAACAGAAACTCTCGCCCCAACAGATCCAGCTGATGAAGCTATTGCAGATACCAACTGCAATACTTGACCAGCGAATCAAGGAGGAACTGGAAGCCAACCCAGCCCTCGAAGAAGGTGATACCTTGGAAGATGATTATCTTGAAATGGGTCGTACTGAAGACTCAAAGGAAGATGATCAGGTTGAAAGGGATACCGACCACAGTGAAGGAGGAGAGAGCGAAGGAGAAGTGGACGACTTGGAAAGAGAGGAAGTCATGCCAGAAGAAGAGGTGTTGATTGACGACTACCTCAACGACTACATGGACGATGACGAAGCCAGCTATAAGTACCAAGCCGAAAGCGGCGGGCAGGAGGAGGACAACAAGACCTTGCCCGTAGCAGTGGAAGACACTTTCCACGAATACCTCGAACAACAAATCGGGATGCTCGACTTCAAGGAAGAGCGGGAACGCATCATTGCGAAGCAAATCGTTGGCAGTATTGATGACGATGGCTACCTTCGCCGCGATACCGAGGCCATCCTTGACGACCTTGTGTTCTCGCAGAACGTGAGCGCTACCCATGTGGAAATAGAGTATTGGCTTACCAAGATTCAGCGTTTTGACCCGCCAGGTGTGGGCGCACGCAACCTTCAGGAAAGCCTGCTGCTCCAAATAGAACACAAGATTACGAGGTCTGAAACATCCTTCGACGAAAAACTCATCCTCCAGATTTCACGCAAAATCATTGCGAACTACTTTGATGAGTTCACCAAAAAGCACTATCCAAGGCTCCAGCGGCAACTCAACCTCACGGAAGATGAACTGAAGGAGGCCATAGACGAAATACTCAAGCTGAATCCGAAGCCGGCCAGTGGCCACGTGACCAATAGCCGCAGCACGCACTACATCGTGCCGGATTTCATCATCATCAACAACGATGGCGAACTGGAGCTTTCACTGAACTCCCGCAACGCACCTGACCTCCACATCAACAATCACTACCGTGACATGCTGCGTGCCTATAAGCACACCGTGAACGGTCGCCGGGCAACGAACAAAGAGAAGGAGGCCATCCTTTTCATCAAGCAGAAAATTGATAGTGCCAAGTGGTTCATTGATGCCATCCGCCAGCGGCAGCAGACGATGTTCAACACCATGTACGCCATCATGAACTACCAGTACGACTACTTCGCAAGTGGCGACCAAAAGCGTCTCCGTCCGATGATCCTGAAGGACATCGCCGACATCACCGGGCTGGACATTAGCACCGTGTCGAGGGTGGCCAACAGCAAGTTCGTACAGACAGAGTTCGGCACCAAGCGCTTGAAGGACTTCTTCTCTGAAAGCCTACAGACACAAGACGGCGAGGAAGTGTCAACTTTGGAGGTGAAAAAAATCCTGACTGATATCATCGGAGCAGAGAACAAGCGCAAGCCACTCTCGGACGAGAAGCTGAAGAGCATGTTGATGAAAAAGGGCTACAACATCGCCCGCCGTACGGTGGCCAAGTACCGTGAACAGCTAAATATATCGGTGGCCAGATTGCGTAAAGAATTGTAAAACAGTAGTTTATAATAAAGTGACGGGCTTCGCAAGGCAACTGGCGAGGCCCGTTTTATTTTTAGGCACCCCAAGCAAGCTAATGTCATTTGTTCCAATTTTTGAGGCTTTTTTTGCCACTCAGCTTAAAAATTTCATTTTTTTTGAAAAAAAATTCAAGAACACTTGCATTTCGATAAAAAATCGCACTACCTTAGCGTTAAGAAACTAAGAGTAGTTTTTACACCAAGGTAGAAAATTCAAAAAGGCGACTTTAGAACGTCTTTTTTCAAGATAAATAATTTGGTTTTATTTGGTTAGGGCTGAGGTAGTGCTACAAGAGCGCTGCCTCTTTTTTTTTGCCAAAAACGGAGCCAGCAAGTACGAGGTACTTCTCCATTTGATACTTTGCCAAACAAAAAATCTCTTTTTTAAAAAATTTCTTCAAAAATTCTGTACCCATTCGCCAAGTTCTTCGTCGCAAACAGGTAAATCCCCACCACGAGAAGTTAATTTTTCTATTTTCGTGCAAAATTTTCAATAATTGAATTATCGAAAAATTGAAAATCAATAAACTGTTGAAAATCTTGCGCAGTCAATACCTTTTTGACTTAGAAAAATCACACTTGCCAGTTTAATGGAAACAGAAGACATTTCCAAGGAACAGGACATAGACTTGATAAGGAGATACCTTGCGACAAAAGACGCCAGGCATTTCACGTTGCTTTACCGGAGGTACTCGGGTAAGGTATATGGCAAGTGTATATCCCTGCTAAGGGAAGAGCATTTGGCAAGAGACGCAGCGCAGGACATTTTTTTGAAAATTTTCCTCAACCTCGGACAATTTGGCGAGCAGGCCAAGTTTTCGACTTGGGTCTATTCCATCACCTACAACTATTGTATTGATGTGTTGAGGAAAAAGAAAAAAATGGGCGACATCTTCTCCGATGAAATGGAGCGCCTGCCTGACACGGTCGATGAAGTACACGATGAGGCACTGTTGACCATGCAGGCAGACCGATTGCGGATTGTTCTCGATAATATTCCCGTGGGCGATAAAGCCATTTTGTTGATGAAATATCAAGACGACCTCCAGATAAAGGAGATTGCCGATATGTTGCACAAGACGGAGAGCGCCATTAAAATGAAAATAAAACGAGCCAAACACAAAGCCCAAATGGTCTATGAAGAGCTATTTCCCGATGAATGATTAAAGAACCAATCCAAGAGGTATTTTATGAGCACCACAAACAGTTTCAAGCAAATAATGGAGGAGGACGAACTGATGTTCCCTGCCCCACCCGAAATCGAGGAGCATGTCCTTGGTAGCTTGCAGATTTTGTCCATGATGGGGCAAGCTATGGAACTGTATATCCCAAAGGTGTTCGAAATGTTCATCCTTACCTTGGGTGGCACTGTGAAAGAATTGGATACCGCCGTGAAGAACGAACTGCCAGAGGGTACTCCCGACCGCGACGCAGAGGGCCAGACGCCTGGAATGGCCGGCTCTAAAGCCCCAAATGAAGACGACCTGATGGATTAGAACGGCTTTACTTCCCCGCTATCCTCCAAATTTTTGCACCAACTACATAACTGAAAACAAGACACATTACAGCATGGATATAGTAAAAATAGTCGAACCCGTACTCGCCCGCTTTTTGGGGGCAATACCCAATGTCATCGGGGCAGCACTTGTACTACTCATTGGTTGGTTAATTGCCAAAGTGGTTGCCAAAGCGCTCCAGAAGGTATTTGCGAGCCTTAAAATTGACAGGTTTGGAGAGAAAATCAACGAAACGGAATTTGCTACCAAGGCCAATTTTAAGATCGTATTGAGCAGCTTCCTCTCCAAGTTGGTCTACTACCTTTTGATGCTCGTGTTTGTAATGGCGGCTACCGATGTACTGGGCATGCCCATCGTGTCGCAAATGGTCAGCGACCTGATTGGCTATTTGCCACGCCTGCTGAGCGCACTCGTACTGTTCGTGCTGGGCATATACTTGGCCGAGTTCGTGAAGAACATTGTGCTCACCACCACCAATGCCCTTGGTATTTCTTCTGGTAAAATCATCGCCAATTTCGTTTTTTACCTGATATTCCTGACGCTGACCATCAGCGCCTTGGCACAAGCCAGCATAGAGACCTCGCTCATTACTTCCAACCTTACCGTAATACTGGGAGGTGTGGTGATGGCTTTCGCCATTGGCTACGGCTTCGCCTCTAAGGATACCATGGCCAATTTCCTCGCCTCTTTTTATAGCAAAAACAAGGTACGGGTAGGCGACTATGTCCAAATTGACGGTTCTAAGGGAAGGGTTATCGCTATGGACAGCACCTCCATCACGTTGCAGGGAGAGGGAAAAATAATTGTGATACCTTTAAGTAAACTTACGTCTGATAAGGTGGAAATTTTTTCAACCGATAGGCAGATAAGTTAACAAGACATAATCATTATGTTTGTGGCTTGTTAAAACAATGCCTTTTACAAAAAATTATACTACTTTATTATGACGAAGAAACTCCTACTCACAGGACTTGCCATCTTTTCGATTTCTTTTGGTGTGCAAGCACAATCCACGGAAGAACTTGCGGCAACCAAGGCCGCAAAGGAAAAAGAACTGAGCACACTTGAGGCTCAACTAGCAGAACTCACTGGCAAAGTGGGTGCGCTAAAGGGCGAAGTAACCGACCTGACCGACAAACTGACACCATACCCCCGCTGGGACGTGGGCGCACTTGGCAGCGCTGGCCTGAACTTCTCTGGATTCAATAATTGGTTCTCAAAAGGCACGCCCAACACAGAAGCTGTCAACATTGGCTTAGTGACCAATGCCTACGCCAACCTTCAGCAAAAGAAATACTTCTGGCGCAATGGAGCCAACCTAACTTTGGCTTGGTTGAAATTCGACGACCTTGACAAGGATGACGACAACGAAGATTTTCAAACTGCTGCCGATGCATTCAACTTTACCTCCCTTTTTGGTTACAAACTTTCAGAGAAGTGGGCTATCTCTACCCTTGGCGAGTACCGTACTTCGGTGCTGGACGGTAAGTTCAACAATCCTGGCTACTTCGATATTGGAGTAGGTGCCACTTGGACCCCCATCACCGATCTCGTGGTGGTGCTCCACCCATTGAACTATAACTTCGTTTTCTCCAACGAAGACAAAGTAAGCTATGAATCTTCGTTAGGCTGTAAGATAATGGCCGACTACAAACGCCAGCTCATCAAAGGCATAGCATGGAAAACCAACTTCTCGGCCTTCTTGAGTTACAAAGAAACCGAATACTCCAATTGGACTTGGATTAACGGGCTCACAACTGCGGTACGCGGCGTTGGCATCAGCCTTGACTTCGGTTTGCGAAACAACAAGCAGGAAAGCTACGCTGGCTACACCTCAGGATTGCCTGATGGCGAAACGCCTGACCCAATCTTCGACTTTGGCAACAACAAACTACAGACCTACTACCTGCTGGGCTTTTCGTATGCTTTGGCTACAAAAAAATAATCAAGGCTTTTCCTAAAAAAGAAAGGGCTGGTTCGTCAATGAACCAGCCCTTTCTTTTTTAAGAATGTTTCAAGAGAAAAGCGTTGGCGGTTCTAGGACTTCGGTATGCAGCATTGGCGAATCATTAGCTACGGAGTTCACCTTTTCCGATACCCGATATTTTTTGATCGAACCGTCAAGTGGCGTTTGCAGGAGGGTCAGCACCTCATCCAAGTCTTCCAATTCCAACCAGCGTCGCTGTTGCCCTGGTGTAGTGAGCAAGACCGGCATACGGTCGTGCAATTCAGCCATGTCGCCATTGGCATCGGTGGTGATGATGGAGAAACTGCGAAACGCATGGCCGTCTTTGCGCCACTCGTCCCAAACCCCGGCAAATACCATCAGGTTGTCGTCCTTGAGCAAAATCCGATAGGGAACCCTGTTGCGCCCTTCCTTGCGCCATTCGTAAAAGCTATCAGCAGGCACAAGACAGCGCCGCTTTCTGATGGGAATTTTGAACGAAGGCTTGGTTTCTATTCCCTCCCTGCGGGCATTGATGAGCCGACCTGCATTCTTTCCGTCATCTGACCAGTACGGCACAAGGCCCCATGCTAATTGTTGCAAGTGGCTGGGGTCTTCATCCGTCACCACATAGGCATCTTGTGTCGGAGCAATATTGTAACTGATGTGCATTGTGTCGGGAACTTCCACAAAGGGCAGTTGCTGCTGCAATTTTTCTTTCGTCGTAACCAAGGAGAAACGTCCGCACATGAAATACAAAACTTTAGTAGGCGAAGCTGTCGGAGCTTCCCAAATTTTCCGGGAAAAGCCTCAAGTGCTTCAATGAAAACAAGGCGTTGCTGCTTTTTTTGTTTCCACAAAAAACCGCAGCCTACCAACGCTCACCAACAACAGAACGAAGGCTTTCCACAACAAGTTTTTAGGGATGGAAACAAATAGTTGGCACAATCAAAAAACTGTTATCAACACCCCATAAAATCCAACTCCATAAAGGTATCAAGACCAAGCATTTAGCAACACTGCCTTTCCACAGTATTTGTGAAAAGGCTCGTGGATTACAAGAGGAGATACCAACAGTTGTCAAGGTAGAATGTGTACCTCTACATGATTGCATGGACACAGGTAGGCCGTTCTGTGTGGAATAATCAAGTCTTGGGCCATTTGGTACCCAAGTTATCCCTACATACAGTAAATATATTTTTCACCACAGTTGCTTCTCCACAGCTTGTTGAGAAATGACCTAATGCTTTCATTTTCCCAATACATAGCATGTTGGCAGACTGTTGGCGGAACCCCAAGTTATCAAGGCTTTGATACGACCTAAAAAAAATAGTTCTTTTTATCCACAAACCAACATGCTTAATAATAATAGGGATTTGAAAATTTTTTAAAAATAAAATCATCAATACTATTAGAAGCAGTAGCTAAGAGGTCTTACCCTGAAACAAAACAATTTAGTTTTACCGTGGTTTCGAGCAATGAGGTTTTCGTGTTGTTGCCTCTTTCACATTCTATTTGAAGATTATGCAAACAGGTGCTGATGTTTTTCAGATTGCAAGACCCGTGCGGCTTTGGCTGTTGGCAGGGGTTGTCATGGTGTTCTTTCAAGTGGTAATAGGCGGTGTCACAAGGCTTACCGATTCAGGGTTGAGCATTACGGAGTGGGCGGTCATTCAGGGCACCATCCCGCCGCTGAATGAAGCTGAGTGGCAAGTCGCTTTTGACAAGTACAAGGTCGCAGCCCGCAAACAGTTTGAGACGCTGCATGCCGATATGGCATTGCAGGATTTCAAGGTTATTTTCTTTTGGGAATACGCTCACCGCTTGTGGGCAAGGTTGATGGGATTTGTTTTCTTATTCCCGTTCCTTTGGTTCATGTACAAAAAACAGCTTCCTGGCTGGCTGGTGAAGCGATTGGGCTTGGTCATTGCCTTGGCAGCCTTGGCGGCGGTATTCGGCTGGGTAATGGTCGCCAGTGGCCTTAACAACGACGATAGGACCTGGGTCAGTGCTTACAAGTTGGTTACGCACCTTGGGATTGCCACCACGCTCTTCGGCTACCTGTTTTGGACCTGGCTGCGTGCTTCCCAACCCGTTGTCGTTGATGGTCAATTGACGAACCTAAGGCGACTTGGCTGGTGGGTGGCTGGCGTACTCTTCGTGCAGATAGCTTTTGGCGGGCTGATGGCGGGCATGAGGGCTGGTTTGATTCATCCGCATTTTCCAGTCTTCGTGGAATGGGAGCGGTTCTGGCAGGTACTGATAGCTGCCCCAGTTGATGCGGCCCAATTGGTGGACTATGAGCCACAACAAAGCGTGAAGGCATTGGTTCAGTTGCTGCACCGGGGCATGGCATGGGTGCTGGTGGTCTTGGCGGTGTCGCTGTTTGTCAGGATAAAGCGGCAGGCAGGCATTTCAAACCAACTCAACCTTGGCGCTAATCTGTTGATTGCCACGCTGTTCGTTCAATTTTTGTTGGGGATTATAACCGTTATCAACTGCGTGGGAAGGATTCCGCTGCTATGGGGAGCCGTGCATCAAGCTGGCGCATTGGTGCTTTTGGCCGTGATACTGTTCGGCAACTACCAGTTTTCAAAAATGCGAGAAAAGGATTGTTGAAAAAACTGTTGGTAACTGATAAAAATCATATAGTCACTTTATTTTGTTTCGTAAATATTTGAAAAACTGATACTTGGATAGTACAGAATGAGGATGGACTTTGGCGGGAATTGTTGAAAACAATGTGGATAAACCTTCAAAAAGATGCCAGAGTACCCATATTTACACCTTATTTAATATTGTGTTGGGTATTGATTGGGTTTTAATGCGATTTATGGATTATTGAAAAACTTACTTTGTTTTGAACATTTGTGGAAAACGGTGTGGATAAGTGGTGGCGAGGACACCTACCTTTGGGGAATCCCATGGCATTCAGTGTTCCAGTTCATGTAAAACCACCTTTTGTCTATGAAGTGGTGATTATTACGGTTATGAGTCATTGAAGTTGCAATGGTTCAAAACAAATTGGCCGTAAGCGCTTAAAAAAACTATTTTTGCCGCAATTGCCTAACAACATTGCAGTTAAATGGATTATCCAGTTATTGAAGAAGGTGGGTTCAAATACATAGAGACCAAGGGCGGCACCAATAACCTTTTGCTATTGCATGGTTTGTTTGGGGCACTTAGCAATTTCACTGAAATTCTGGGTCACTTTGGTAAGTCTTACAATGTGGTAGTGCCCATTTTGCCCATATTTGAGCTTCCCCTGCTAAAACTCTCCGTTTCGGGTCTAGTTGACCATGTTACTGCTTTTGTGGAGAAAAAAGGCTATGATAAGGTGCACGTACTCGGCAATTCGCTGGGTGGCCATATTGCGCTGCTCTATGCCTTGGCCCATCCTGAGCGAATCGGGTCTATTACCCTGACAGGTAGTTCCGGTCTCTTTGAGAGTGCCATGGGCTCTACCTTCCCCAAACGGGGCGATTATGATTATATCAAGCAGAAAACAGAAGATACTTTTTATAATCCAGCTGTAGCTTCCAAGGAACTGGTGGACGAGGTTTTTGACATTGTAAACGACCGGGGCAAAGCCGTACGGGTCATCGCCATGGCTAAGTCCGCCATCCGCCACAACCTCCGGGAACGCCTACGTGCTGTTAAAGCCCCAACACTGCTAATCTGGGGCAAAGAAGATCAAGTGACGCCAGCCTTCGTGGGCGAGGAGTTCCACCAACTCATCAAGAACTCAACGTTAGTGCTCCTTGACAAATGCGGCCATGCTCCGATGATGGAACACCCAAGTTTGTTCAACGAGCATTTGGAGCGTTTCTTGGGCAGGGTGGCATAAGTTGCCTACCCCTTTTGCTTTATTTTTTGCACCAACTCTTCGGTGGCGGAGTAATCTTCACCGGCAGCCTTGGCGAGTTCAATGGCCTTATTGGCATTTTTCAGTGCCTTGCGTTTTTTGCCGAGCTTATAATAGAGGCTGGCAACAGTATCCGTATTTGCATAGTTGGCATCCATTTTCACCGACTGCTTGGCCCAGCCGAGTGCATATTTCAGCTCGTCCTTGCCGTTCGAGGTTTCATAGATAATCCATGCCATTTCATTTAGCTCCATCCAATCTTTTGGCGGATACTTCTTGAACTGACCTTCGGTGATGCGGGCGAAGTTCTTCCAGTCTTCCCGCTGGGCATAATAGCCCATCTTCAATTGACCGGACATTTGTCCGGCTCGTTCTGGGTAGGTCTTTGTATAGAGGTCTTCCACCTTTTTAAGGTCGGCCTCCGTTTCGGCGTGGTTGATGGTATTCTGTACGATTTCATCCACTTTGGCCACCACGGTCTCCTTGCCGAATTTGTCCTCGAACAGTTTTTTGCGGTCGAGCAGGTAATCGGCCATTTTGGAGTCGAGGTCAGTCACCATCTTGAAGATGAACTCAAGATTGGCGTCCGTGCCCCATTCTTTTTGCGTGGCAAGGTATTCCTCGGCGATTTTCACGTAAGTGCCGTCCATGGCATCATAGCGGGTTTGTGCGAGGTTGCGCAGCAATTCCGGTGAGCGGTCGCCCTTGTCGTAGCGGGTGGTGATGGTTCCGGCGTTGCGGCTGGGGTCGTTGGCGGCTTCGGCCAGGTCAATGAGCAGGTCGGAGGTATGGTAGCCAACGGCCCGGTGTACGACTTTTCCATCGGAATTGATGAAAAGCAGCGTCGGGTAGGCCTGTATGCCGAACTCGCCGGACAGCCCGATGCCCTCGCCCTTTTCCATGTCCATTTTCACGTTGATGAAACGGGCGTTGAAATGGTCGCCCACTTCTTTTTGCGTGAACACGTCCTTTGCCATCTTCTTGCAGGGGCCGCACCATTCGGCGTAGGCATCCATAAAGATGAGCTTGTTCTCCTTGGCGGCCATCGCCTTCAGTTCCTTCCAACTGCCTTTCGAGAACTGTATGCCCTGCGCAAAGCTGTTGCTGCCCAAAATGAGCGAGAAGGCCAATAAAATCAGGTATTTTTTCATGGTTGGATAATCTAAGGGTTTCAGGTTTCAAGCGAGGCGCTCCCCGAAACCTGAAACCAAAAACCAACTGCTTCTTTAGCTTTCAATCTGTTTGATAAGTTTTTCAATGGATTGCACCGCACCGCTGTCAATCGTCTCGCCGGTCTTCACCATTTCGAGCGATTTGTTGGCGGCAGCCAATGCCTGTTTCTTCTTGCCGTTGAGGTGGAGGATTTCGGCATAGGTCACATAGTATTGGTAGTCGTTGCCCTTTTCGGCAGCTTCCTTGGCGTACTTCTCGGCCAGTTTCATGCATTTTTCATCCTTAGAAAAACTGTTGGCGATGTCAATGGCCAGCTTTGCGAGGCCCTTGGGGTCGCCCTTGGCCACTTTTTTGGCGTAGGCGTCGCAGGCTTTGCCAAACTTGGCGGCATCCTTAGCGGCCTTCTGGTAGTCGTAGTCAGCCTTGGCAATGAAGGCATCGGCCTTTTCGGGCATGCTGGCCTTTATCTTCGACTTGGCCTCTTCAAGCAGTTCCGGCGTTTGGAACTGGATGGCCTTGTTGACGGTGTTGGTACAGGCAAACTCGATGCGGTTGCGCACGGCGTCCAGTCCCTCTTGCAAACCGATGGCGGTCTGGTGCTTCACGAGCAGGTCGAAGATGCGGGAATCGGCCTCCACGGCAGCTTCGAGGATAAAGCGCTTGTTGAACTCCGTGGTGAGGTCGGTCTGCGTGCGCAGGTATTCGTTAGAAATGCTGAGGCTTGGCTTTCCAGATTTGTTGAGCGCTTTCACGTAGTTGTAAATCAGCTCCGGGCTGCGGTCGCCGCCTTCGTACAGTTTGGCGAAGTCACGGCTGTAGTCCACTTTGCCTAGGGCAATTTCGCCCTGTTTCAGCAGGCCGTTCACGTCCTGTCCGCCCACCACTTTGTGTACGACCTCGCCTTTGCTGTCAATGAACATAAGGGTCGGGTAGGCGTTGACGGGGTATTTGTTGCGCAGCGATGCGCCCTCGCTTTCCTCCCAGTCTATTTTCAGGCAGATGAAGTTTTTGTTGAAATATGCACCGACTGCCTCATCCTTGAAGGTTGTGGCTGCCATGCGCTTGCACGGGCCACACCACTTGGCGAAAGCGTCCATAAAGATGGGCTTGCCCGTTTTTTTGGATTCTTCCAGCGCTTCGTTGAAGCTGCCGTGGTAAAACTCGATGCCCTGCGCACCGATTTGGAGCGCCATCATAAGGCCCACCATCAAAGCAAAGATTGACTTCATGTAACTGTGGATTTGATTTTAGAAGTGCAAAGTAAAGGGTTTAGCAAGTCAGATGCCCAATTTGCCGCTTGTTCACAGGAAAGACAACATTTTTTTAACGAGGAAAGTCGGCTTTTTGCCTAAGGAGGAACATCATGGCGTGTAGCTATTCAATTTTTCTCATTAAAGTATAGGGTAGTCCACGCTGAAAGCCCCTTAATACAGCAACGGAACTACCGTAGTAAGGGGTTTTCAGCGTGGGCAATGGGTTCTTTGCTAAACCAACATTCCGCACAATACAGGTGGGACTTACATCAGTTACCGCTCCCAGTCTCTTTCTTGAGCACCTTGATTTGAGCTTCCCAAAGCGCCTTTTGCTCATCAGCTTCGTCTTCGTCGCAGAAGTCGGTGATTTCGAGGATGGTCTCGCTGGTGACGGGGGCTTGGTAGATTTTGAACTCCAGGTACTCCCCGATCCGATCTTCGTCGAGCCATTCGAAATGGACAAGTTCCTCCTCAATATCCCCTGTGAGGCGGGCTGGCTCAGGATAACCACTCCAACTGAAGATGTAAAGGGTTTCGCCTGTTACCTCAATATCGTCGCAGAACCAGCGCACCAGCTCAGAAGGCGAGGTGAAGAATTGGTACAGTAAGGTGGGCGAAGCCTTAAGGATGAACTCCAGTGTAATCTTTTTACGTTTCATACAGCTGGACTATGTTTTGGAGCACTTGAACCAAGAAATCGGCGCAAGTCGTTGTATTTCAACGCATTGCAACCGTAACTTGAGCATCATGCCGGAGTTATTTGGTAAAAAGCTGCGGTTAGTATCAAATGAAAACCAACCGTTTCCAATGTTGGAAAACTGATTTCCGACGGGGCTGAATACAGCCCCATTCCGAGAAACGCCGCAAGTAAAAAGGAAAATGTTGATTTTTCCAAAAAATAAACTCAAATTCCTACAACAATGGCATTCAAAGGGGCAATTTAGTGGCTTAGAAGATTTTTTTTGCAAAAAAAACTTTTGAAATGGGGGCAAGAACCCTTAAAATCAAGCGCTTTTGTATAAAAAAACAGGGGATATAAAAACGATGTCATGTATTTTGGTTGATAACCTCACCCAATTCCGTTATTTTTGCACCGTTTTTTCCTATCCTTTGACCGAACAGTGATTTTTTGATAAAACAACTTGAAAATCAAGGCGTTTAATATTTGATTTTTTTTAAAATAAAAAATTATCAAACATGAGTGTCTGCTAACGCCCCATCCCCATAATTATCTATCAAAATATTTCTGAACAAGGCAACACTGAACCATTTCAAATTTAAGGTGGATTAATGAGACAGCTAAAAATTACAAAATCTATTACCAATCGGGAGAGTCAATCTCTCGAAAAATACTTGCAGGAAATCGGAAAAGTGGACCTGTTGACGCCTGAGGAGGAAGTAGATTTGGCAAAGCGTATCAAGCAAGGTGACCAGACTGCACTCGAAAAACTTACCAAGGCCAACCTTCGCTTTGTCGTTTCGGTGGCCAAGCAATACCAAAATCAGGGCCTTTCCCTTAGTGACCTCATCAACGAGGGCAACCTTGGCCTCATCAAAGCCGCACAGCGCTTCGACGAGACACGGGGCTTCAAGTTCATCTCCTATGCTGTTTGGTGGATTCGCCAGAGCATTCTTCAAGCCTTGGCCGAGCAGAGCCGGATCGTTCGCCTTCCTTTGAACAAGGTCGGCTCCTTGAACAAAATCAACAAGGCCTTCTCCGAATTGGAGCAGAACTTCGAGCGGGAACCATCTGCCGAAGAGCTTGCCAACCTACTGGAGATACCGACCGAAGAAGTGGAAACTACCCTTGGCGTGGCAGCCCGACACGTGAGCATGGATGCTCCCTTCGTGGACGGCGAGGACAATTCGCTGCTCGATGTGTTGGAAAACATCCACTCGCCCAGGACCGACCAAGACCTTGAATACACGGAGTCGCTGCGCACCGAAATCGAACGCTCGTTGAGCACGCTCACCGACCGCCAGATGGATGTCATTAAGCTCTATTTTGGCATTGGCGTGGAGCACCCCATGTCCTTGGAAGATATTGGAGACAAGTTTGGCCTCACCCGGGAGCGGGTTCGCCAAATCAAGGACAAGGCCATCAACAAATTGCGCAGCGCCAACCGCAGTAAGTTGTTGAAGCACTATTTGGGGGCATAAGAGCTGGCTGGTTTTGCCTCAGCAAAAATCCGGACGGCTTTAAAAACAAACGGCGGCGGCATCCACCAAGATGCCGCCGCCGTTTGTTTTACGTCGTGGTTTTCTCAACCACCCACCTTCCTGCCCTTTGCCACCCGTGAGTTCACGTCAACTTTGTTGATTTTTCGCAAATCAACGAGCAGCGCTGCATAGGCATTGTCGGAGGACACCCGCCATGTTTTGTTGTCGTAGGTGACTTCTCCGCTCCTCCTATCCCAATCGGAAGCAAGCAGCACGAAGCGGTCGCTGTACTTAGGGCTTGGACCGAAAATCAGGTAGCGGTCGTTGCTCTCCTCAAAGCCGATGGCAAAACGGTCTTCTTTCGGGCTGAACAAGTACGCACCGGGCGTTCCTTTCTTCACGACCACCTCTTCGATTTTGCGGCCATCTTCGATTTTAATCTTTCCAGACACCACTTCACGGTCGCCACCAGTGACTTCCCGCTTTAGTACGATGTCTTGTGAGACGTAAAATTGGATTTTCTTAAGCTCCGCCTCCGTCCAACGGTAACGCTCGTTGAGGTCGTCGGTGAAATAAGAAAGCCGGTTGCAGGCGCTGAAAAGCACCAAACTGAACACGGCCACGATTGCCAAAACTTGTGTTTTCATAAATTGACTTTAGCTATTTTTGAAAAAGGATGCACAAAGTTTCAATTTTCCCCTATGCAAACTAAGACGAAAAAATACACAAGTTTCGTGCAAAGTTACCAGTGAATTGGGGCTTTTTAACCAGAGGTTAACTGTTTTTAACGTCACAGTTTTTTAAAAAACCTGCTTTTACCGCCAGCACCGTCCCCGACATTTGTCCTGTGTTTGTTATTTATGGTATCAATAAAAAGTTGGTCTCACAAACAGTGTTGTTTTGGTCTCACAATGAATTTTTGGTCTCACAAGTGTTGATTGGTCTCATCACAAAAAATTAAGGCTTCCCAAACCAGGGAGTTTTTAAGTTCAAAACAAAAAACAACCAGATTTGGGAAAAGCGGTGGCTGTGCATACAGCGCCGCTTTTTATTTTTCACCATTGCCTAACTGTCGAACTGTTTACCCCCTTGGGACCAACTCAAAGCCTTCCCGCCACCACACAAGTCTTCTTCATCTCCTTCACCGTGCCATCCGGGGTAAAAAGCTCCATCGTCAGCACATAAATGCCAATCCTTGCTTTCATACCATCGTCCGTGTCGCCATCCCAGCGAAGGAAGCCTTCTGTGGCCAACAGTTCATTGTTGGCAATTGACTTGACGAATCGCCCTTCTGCATCGAAGATGCGCACCTTGGCGGCATAGCCGGGCTTGTCGGTTTTATAATTGATGGCCAAAAAATCTTGGTAGCCGTCGCCGTCGGGAGAAAGGGTGGTTTCGGGTATTTCAAAAAAATCGTTAACAGCCGATTGATTTTCAAAGAATTGCGAATTCTGATACGTAGGCGTTGCCCAACCTGCGATTTTGGCAGCAGAATGCCAATTGGCGGCATCCTGCGTTGTGCCATCGGGGTGAAGGCGCTCAAGGGAAACGCCGTCCCCTTCATCGAGCAGGGGGTGGTGCAGGTCTTCCGAGTAATCGAAAGCATCGATAATGACCGGGCCGATGGGGCCAGCTTGGTAGAGTGTGATGTTTCCTTCGTCATCGTTGAAGGAGGGCAGGTCATTGGAAATGAGGGCGTTAGGCTCCTGCACGGTATATCGGCTTTGGATGTCGCTAGGGCTTTCTGTGAAAACAACATATTCGCCAGGGAAGATGAGGCGGTCAATGCCCACGCTGGCCGTGCTGGTATCCTGTAGGTTGGCGATGACGACACCCCTCAGGTTAAACACCTTATTGGAGCGGTTATAAGCCTCTACGAAGTCCACCCCGCCCGTTTGTGGGTTGAACAATATTTCATTGATTATCAAATCGTTGGGTTCGATTTGCTCCGGCAATGCGAAACTGAGTGTACCCATGCCAGCGAGCGCATTGCCGGAGCAGTCGGCCACGTTCTGCACGATTATTTCGTAAAAAACGCTCGGCTGTAGCGGCCCACTCAGTTGCAGCGCCACGGCGAAGGTATAGGGCTGCAAGAAGCTGACCGATACCACGCTCAAACCACTGCTGATGGCGTAATTGGCGGGGTCGGTGGCCGATGCAGGGTCGAGCCTTTCATCGAAAAACACTTGTACCTCGTAAGGGGCAAGGCCAGTGGTGAAGACGCTGCCTAGCATAGGGGCCGCAAGGTCGGGCTGCGGGTCGAGCACTGAATTGGGCTGGCCGGGCGTGCCTCCGAGCAGGCTGACGCTGGCCCGCCAATTGGCCGAGCCACGGCAGGGCGTCAATGGGCTAATGAGTTCGAGCGACCAACCGCCGCCCTCTTTCTGGGCATCGCCGTACCAACTGAGGCTATAGTTCACTTCGTGGATGGTGTTGCCGTTGGCGTCGCCCAGTCTCAAATTATCTCCATCATTGGTGAGGAAGGGGAAGGAACCAAGGCCCACCACATTGCCGAAGGCAGCCAAAGAGTCCACCTTGGAGTCGTCGCAAACGATGAGGTAGCTGCCAGGCAGCATTTGGTAACTGGGGAAAATCTGCGGAGCACCGCCGCTGGATAAGGCAAATCCAAGGAGGTCGAGCACCTTGTCGCTACGGTTGTGCAGTTCTATGTACTCCACAGCTGGCAAGGCCACTGGCGGCGTGGGGTCGGCCATTATTTCATTGATTAAAATATCGTATTCCACGGCCTCTGCCACTTCTACGTAACTGAAATTGGCGTTTTGCGAAGCAGCCAAATTGCCCTCCAAATCTGCAATGGCATTGGCTGTCAGCACATAATTCGTTAGGTTTTGAAGCGGGCTGCCCAGTGAGAGGTGGACGAGCGTTTTGTCCACCCCGTCCAAAAAAGCGGCGGCGGGTTGCCCAATGCCTTGGTCGAGGCTGTAGTTGTCGGGGTCGGTAGCAGTGGCTTCATCGAGGTTTTCGTTGAAATGGACATCCACTTCCGTGGCCGAGACGGGCAATGCGGAGAGCAGCATGGGCGGTGTGGTATCGGGCATAAGCGGGTGCACGTTGATATCGTCGAAAAAGAACTTGTCCTTACGGGTGGCGGTGTAGAGGCAAAAAAAGCCGAAATTTGAGTTCCCGGCGCCATAAGTTGCATCGTTGGTTTCAAACTGCGGGCTGAGGTTTTGGCCTCCCGCATAGTCAGCAGAGAGCTTCCAAAGCCCCCCGACCTCACGGGTCACTCGCAACCGGACGGAGGGCGAACTGGCCACTGTGCCCACTGCCGAGGAGGCCAGCACCTCCGCTGTGCCCGCATCTTGCCGGACGAACTGGATGGCATCGTTGGCACCGTCCACCCCGATGAGCAGGTAATAACCATTGCCCGTGAGCAGGTTCGGCGAATCGGATTGCAGGTAGATGCGCAGGCGGTTGCCGTTGGAGGGGTCGAACTCCAAGCGGAAATACAGCTCCCAAACGGCGCTGTCGGAAATGGCCGTGGGCAGGTAAAGCAAAGAGGCGCCGGCGTCGGGGCCATTGAGTTGCAGCTCTTGGACTGTATTCACCTGGAATTCCGTTACATCACCCTCCCAAGCGGGGTCGGCGGTGAAGTTACCGTCGGAGAAGTTGTCGGAGAATTGCGCTTGGGCAGTCAGAACCGTAAAAAAAGCCAAGAACGCCCCCGCCGTGTATTTTAAAAACTGCATGTCTTTTTCTATTTTGCGGAGCAAGGTACAAAATAGGGATGAGGTATCAGGAATAAGGGATGAAATGCTTGTCTCTTAATCCCTCATCCCTGATTCTTCTTCCCTGTTGTAAGGTTATCCACAATCTGTTGATTATTTTTATCACCATTTTCTATGTCAAAGATTACTTTTGCACAAAATCAAGAAAATCAGCAAGTTTTATGAAATTCAGCGTATCTTCTTCGGAACTACTCAAACAGCTTCAAATCGCCAGCGGAGCTATTGCCTCCAGCCCAGTGCTGCCCATCCTCGACGATTTTCTGTTCACGATAAAGAAAAATGAACTGACCATCGCTGCCACCGACCTCGAAACCTCGATTACGAACAAGTTAGAGGTCATGTCCGATGGCGACGGTGCAGTGGCCATACCCGCCAAGATTCTGCTCGATACGCTAAAGGCGCTACCCGACCAGCCCATCACCATCGCCGTGGACGATGAGACCTTTGGCATAACAATTACCTCGGCTTACGGCAAGTACCGCCTTGCCGGGGAAAACGGGCAGGACTTCCCCCGAATCCCCGAATCGGATAAGGTGGACTCCGTCAATGTGCCTGGGGCAACGCTCGTCAAGGCCATCAACAAGACGTTGTTTGCCACGAGCAACGACGAGCTTCGCCCTGCCATGACAGGCGTTTATGTGACGCTGGACTTCACCCGCCTGACCTTTGTGGCCACCGATGCTCACAAATTGGTGAAATACACCTTTCAGGGTATCGCCGGGGAGGTCGCTACATCGTTCATCATCCCGAAGAAGGCGCTCAACCTGCTGAAGAACGCATTGCCCGCCGATGCCGACGTTAAAATGGCCTTCGATAAGGCCAATGCCTTTTTCACCTTCGGCACCACGCACCTTGTCTGCCGCTTGATTGACGCCCGCTATCCCGACTACAACGCCGTCATCCCGGTGGACAACCCCAATATGCTGACCATTCGCCGCAGTGACCTGCAAAGCTCGCTAAAGCGTATTGCCATCTACGCCAACAAGACGACCAACCAGGTCATCCTCGATATTTCGCCTGATAGCCTGACCGTCTCTGCCCAAGACCTCGACTTTTCGAACGAGGCTAACGAACAGCTTAACTGTACCTACGAGGGCACCCCCATCACCATCGGCTTCAACGCCAAGTTTTTGGTGGAAATGCTAGGTGTGATGGAGTCCGACGAGGTAAAACTGGAACTTTCCACGCCAAGCCGGGCGGGTATTCTACTCCCAGGTGAGCCAAACGAAGGCGAGGAGATTCTGATGCTCGTGATGCCTGTTATGTTGAGCAATTGAGGTGGGTTATCAGCGGGAAAAAGCCCTGCCAGTGTTTAGGATGGTCATGAAGCTACTCGTTTCCAAGGTACTGCCACAAACCAAATTCCTCACCTCCTCCGTCATCGCCACGGGCGTGGACTACGTGCTGTACCTCCTGCTCGACTGGCTTTGGTTCGACCCCGTCACTGCGCACACTATTTCGTACCCCATTGCTGTGGTGGTCAATTTTTACCTACAAAAACGCTTCATCTTCGACCTTAAGCGCAAAGCGCATCATGCCTTTGCCATTTCGATGCTCTTCTCCGTTATCGGGTGGGGACTGGGCGTGGCCATGTTCTGGGGTTTGGTGAAATTGCCCATCCTCTGCGACTGGCCCATCCTCGCCAAAATCATCGTGACGGGCGTACTGTTCTTCTTCAATTTTTATACGAAAAGGTATGCGTTTGAGGGGCGGTGAAATTGTTGAACTGCTTGATTGTTTATAACTGCTTAGGAGGGTGTGGGAGGAGAGAGAAAAATGAAATTTTTTCTCTCTCCTCCCACATTTTTGGGGGTGTTTTTTTTGGAAAAATTGAAAATTTTTCCAAAAAAAACACCCCCTGCTAAGTAGTTACGATTGTTGAATTGTTATTATTGTTGCTCCGCAACAATCAAACAATTTCTACAATGAAAATCTCCGTCGCCGACCTTCCTCCATTCATCATTTCAAAAGGCTTCACCGCCCAAATGTTCCATACTGAAAATATGACCCTCGCTTATGTGGACGTAGAGGCAGGTGCCGAGTTGCCAGAACACTCCCACTTCCATGAGCAGGTATCCAATATGCTCGAGGGCGAGTTTGAGTTCGTTCTGGATGGTGAAAAAATGCTGTTGCGGGCAGGTGATTGTCTCGTCATACCTTCCAATATGCCACATAGCGGTCGGGCAATTACCCGGTGTCGCATCCTTGATGTGTTCCAACCAGTACGGGAGGATTTTCGTAAAGGGGAGGTGGCTTATGCGAAGCGTTGAATTCACCTTGTTTGACGGCTTCACCATCAAGCCAAATGACCACCCCTCTTTAAGGATTTTCCAGCGGTCTTATAGCTAAAATGGACTCAAATTTCTTGGAACACCCGCACGTAGTCCACCTTCATTTGTTGTGGGAATATCGTCGTGGCATCTGGGCTGCCTGGCCAGTTTCCCCCCACGGCTATATTGAATAGAAAGAAAAACTCATGGTGAAACTCGCTCAGTGCAGCGGGCGTAATGTCAATGATGTTGAACTCCACATCGTCGAGCAGCCATTTAATATATTGCTCGTCCCAGATGATAGTGAAAACGTGGTATTTGTCGGCGAAAGTCCCATTGGCCAGCATGGTTGACTTTCCATAGTTGGCATAGCTGCCATTGTTGTCCCAGTGTACCGTGCCGTGGAGGGTGGCCGGTTCGCTCCCGATGATTTCCATGATGTCAATCTCGCCGCAGCGAGGCCAGCTTACCGTGGCAATGTCGTCGCCGAGCATCCAAAGGGCAGGCCAGATGCCCTTTCCCGTAGGCAGCTTGGCACGTATGTCAATGCGGCCATACTGGAATTCATGGCGACCCTGCGTCTTCATGCGGGCGGAGGTGTAGGGTGCTCCGTTTAGGCTTTCCTTTCTTGCCTCGATGACCAATTTCCCATCGCTGACATAAGAGTTGGACGACTTGTCGGAATAGTATTGCAGCTCGTTGTTGCCCCATCCGCTGGCACCCTCTTCGTGTATCCAACTGGTTTCGTCAATGGAGGTGCCATTGAACTCATCCTGCCAGACCAAGTTGTACCCAGCGTAGTTGTCGGGCGTGGTGTAGCCTTCGTCGCTCTCTTGGTTGTCGTCGTTGACGATGGTGCCAGTAGCGGTGCTGTTTACCAGTATGCCGTTGATTGGGTTGGACAGCACCAGTTCGAACACCTCATTGGTTTCTTCCCATATATCGGGAAGAATGGTTACAGCGATGGTCTTTTCGGTTTCGCCTGTGGCAAAGCTGAGGCTGCCCGATGTCGCAAGGTAGTCTTCTCCAGTTTTGGCGCTTTTGTCACGGGTCGTGTAGTCAAACGTTACTTGCTTGTCGGAGGAACTGGATAGGCTGGCTTGGAACTCAAAGACCGAGGCATCGTTGCCTTCGCTTTGGCTGATGGGGGACACCGTTATGCCCGGACCGATAGGCTTGCTACTGCTGTCATCGTCTTTGTTGCCGCAAGCGGAAATGGCGATGAGCGGCAGAAAGGAAAGTATTGCAAGCATATTTTTCATGGATGGAATTTTTCACAAAAATAGGTGAGGTGCTGGATGGATGTACATAGAACCTATAGCAATTGTACCAAATCATCATTTGACACGCCTCAAATCCTGATTTGAAGCACTGGGCGGGGCTGGCTGCTGGATTTTTGCGTCATCCTTTTCACTATCAAAAATATTTCAACAATGAAAAACGCAATCAAATCCCTCCTCAACGGTTCATCTGAATCTGGTACATTGACACACGATATTGCTTACCTGTTGTTCCGCATTTATTGCGGCTTCACCATCGCCAAAGGAGCGGGGCTTTCCAAGGTATTCCATAAGTTAAACGAGGACGGCGGCGAGGGCTGGGACAATCTTGCCTTCGGTGTGCCGCAGTGGTTCGTTGACCAAGTGGGCGAAATCGGCTTCACGTTCATTTCACCTTCATTTTGGGCATACATGGCGGTTTATGGCGAGTTCATTGGGGGGCTGTTGGTGGCACTGGGCTTTTTCACCCGCATCTCGGCCATACAATTGGCCTTCCAGTTCTTCGTGGTATCGTTCATCTGGTACGAAGAGCCGATGCCCTTCGCCATGTACTACCAGCAGTTGATTTTCTGGGGTTTTGTGCTCATCGCAGCGGTGGGCGGTGGGCGGTTTTCGCTCGATGCCCATTTTGCCCGAAAAGCTGCCTCACAGCAACGGTTTGATATGAAACCGGTGGCAGTGGCGGCCACCATGCTGCTTTTGCCCTTTAGTGGTGCTGCGCAACAGGATGCCGAACCTGCAAGGGTCAGTTTCACGATATCCAACCCCAGTTTAAAGGCCCGTGAAATAGACATCCGGTATTTCAACAATGTGGGCAAGCGGGCCGCTGGATATGGCTACGGACTGAACGCCCTATCCTCACATGCCGTGAATATGCCCGTAGACACAAGGGTTTACGAAAAGAGAAACGGCAATTTCGACCTCGTTTTCGTTGTGACGGCCGCCGACAATGGCCGCAAATTCGACATCACCGATAAGTACGACATCAGCCGTGAACAGTGGTTGCAGGCAAGCTACGACGAGCAAAACGCCGAGACCGCCAAATTGGAAAAGGCAGAAACAAACCCGACTTGGGAGGAAACCGCCAAGGCCAAGGGCTACGAGCTGGTAACCTTTCGAATTTCGGGCAAAAGCATTTTGCCCAAACAAGCGTACGTGCGAGTGCAACTGCCTTTTGACAACCAAAAATCAAATGTCGGGTTTAGTAGGCCGCTCAGCCGTTCCAAAGAGTACCAGGTGTGCTACCCCGTGGGGTCAAAAATTTATGTTTGCGACGGCGAGTACTGGAATGGCAAGGAAGTAAAAGAGACCCTTCTCCTGACTGTGGACGCCGAGAAACAGAATTATTTGGTGCGGATTTGAAAAAAGCTGTTCGTGACTCGTGATTCGTAACTTGTGATTCGGTCAGCCAAGTCACGAATCACGAATCACGAATCAAGAATCAAGAATCAAGAATCACGAAAATGGAATTCGATTTCAACCTCTACTCCACGCCGCTGCTATTTGGTTTTGTGCAGGCTTGGATATACGCCCTGCTGTTCTGGGTGCGTGGCTGGCGCAATGAGCGGCTGTCCGATTGGCTGCTGGGCTTCCTGTTGGCGGCGATGAGCTTTGAGATTTGGGAGTATATGCTGGGCTTTGCGGGGATAGATTTGCTTTGGAACGAACTGGAGTTTTTTCCCCGCAATTTCAGCCTGCTGCTGCCGCCAATGGCCTGGTTTTACCTGCGGAGCCAGTTCAACGCCGATTTCAGGCTCCAGCGCCGTGACCTCGTACATGCCCTGCCCTATCTGTTGTACTTCGTTTACCACGTAGCGGTGTTTTCGATGGGTCGTGATTTTGTGGAAAACTGGAAGCAGAACGTGCACTTCAGATATGGCTTTGAAAATGTGCAGGCGCTGCTGACCTTGGGCATGCAAATCTTTTACTTTTATCGGTCTTTTCGGCTGTATCAGGATTACCGCAACTGGTCGCCCAGCGAGTTTTCCGATGTGGAGGCGGTCAGTTTTAAGTGGTTCCGCAACTTCTTGGTGGCCTTCATCGCATCGAGCATCATTGGCTGGAGCATGACGCTATTAGACCTGTGGCTCAACCTCGACTTCTGGCATGACTGGTGGGACGAGCTTTTCAACGCAGGCCTTATTTACTATCTCTGCATCGCCGGGTACGCCCAGACGCAGCCACGACGCCTGCATTTTGAGCCGACAAGCCCAACAGCAGAGGTGGTGGTGGAAGAGGCACCCATTTTGCCGAAGGCAGAAAAACTGGCCGACGAGGAACTGCAAAGCTGGAAGGCCCAAATCGAGCGGCTGATGGCCGATGAGCGGCTCTACCTGGAACCTGAACTGACGCTAAGCGACCTCGCCCGCCGCTTGCAAACCAATGCCTCGCTGCTTTCGGCAGCAGTAAACCGGGCCTTTGGCAAAAATTTCAACGACTTCGTGAACGAATACCGGGTGGAGGAGGTAAAGCGGCTGCTCGAAGACCCAAAGGCAAAACACCTATCTTTGCTGGGCATCGGGCTGGAATGTGGCTTCAACTCAAAGTCCACCTTCAACCGGGCCTTCCGAAAGGTGACGGGCGTTGCCCCGAGCGAATGGGGAAAGCACAATTAAGCGATGAATACCGACCTCCTGCTCAAAAATATTGCGAAGCACATACAACTCACGCCAACAGAACAGGCGCATTTCATTGCCTTGATGAAACCAAGGAGCCTGAAACGAAAGGAAATGATGCTACAAGCGGGCGAGGTCAGTCGCCATTCGACCTTCGTGACCAAGGGCTGTCTGCGCAGCTACACCCTCGACAAGAACGGCTATGAGCATGTGCTCGCCTTTGCCCCACCAGACTGGTGGATTGCCGATATGTACAGTTTCATCTCCCAAAAACCGGGAACGCTCTACATCGAAGCGATGGAGCCAACCGAGGTGCTCCTACTCTCAAAGGCGGACCAGCAGCAGCTTTATGGGGACATTCCGAAGTTCGAGCGGTTCTTCCGCATCATCGTCGAAAACGCCTTCGTGAGTAGCCAACAGCGACTGTTGGACAACCTCAGCCTGACGGCCCAGGAGCGCTTCCGCATTTTCTGCGAGAAATACCCTTCTCTCGTTACCTCCCTACCCCGTAAGCAGATTGCCTCCTACATCGGCGTCACGCCGGAGTTTTTTAGTAAAATGATGAAGTCGGCTTAACAAGCCTCGAAATCAAACAATCGCAACAATCCCCTTTTTCTTAACCTAGGTTATTTTTTCCCGCCTCCTAGTACCCACATCTTTGTGACATCAAAATCATTGAAACATGGACCGCAAAGATTTTCTCAAAAAAGGACTCATGGGCACGGGCATCTTCGCTGCCAGTGCCGCTCTCGGCAATGTGGTAAAAAACGACATTGACGAACTGAAACCCCTCGAAATCATAGGTTTCAACCATATTCCTAATACAAAATCCAATATCATGTCAAACAGCGTATTGCACAAGGCAGAAACCCGTGGCAACGCCAACCACGGCTGGCTACAGAGCTACCATACTTTCAGCTTCGCAAATTATTACAACCCGGAGCGGATGCACTTCGGCGTGCTGCGGGTACTCAACGACGACACCGTGCAGGGCGGCATGGGCTTCGGCACCCACCCGCACGACAACATGGAAATCATCTCCATACCGCTCGAAGGTGACCTGGAGCACAAGGATAGCATGGGAAACTTGGCCGTCATCCGCAATGGCGACGTGCAGGTGATGAGTGCTGGCACAGGCATCCAGCACAGCGAGAAGAACAAAAATGGCCAACAGCCCGTGAAGTTTCTCCAAATCTGGGTTTTTCCGAACAAGCGCAGCGTTGAGCCGCGCTACGACCAAATCACCCTGGACCGGGCCGACCGCAAGAACAAGCTCCAGCAAATCCTCTCGCCCAACCCCAACGATGAGGGCGTTTGGATTCATCAGGACGCCTGGTTTCACCTGACGGAACTTGACAAAGGCAAAAACATTGGATATGCCATCAAAAAGGCGGGCAACGGCGTCTATGCCTTCGTCCTTAGCGGTGACGTGACCATCAATGGCCAAGCCCTCAACCGTCGTGACGGCCTCGGCATCTGGGACGTGAGCAGCCTCCAAATCGAGGCCGACTCCCATGCCGAACTGCTGCTGATGGAGGTGCCGATGAATGTGTAATAAACCAGACGTTAGATTTTAGACAATAGACCTTAGATGAGCCGTTGCTACCATTTCCATCTAAAGTCTATTGTCTAAAATCTTATGTCTAATCATAAAACAATCAACGAAATGTCAAAGACAACATGGGCGCTCGACCCGGCGCATTCCGAAATCCAATTCAAGGTCAAACACATGATGATCAGTACCGTCACGGGCAAGTTCGACTCCTTCAACGTAGAAGTGGCTGCCGAAGGCGACGATTTTAACGATGCCGATATCAGCTTCTCTGCTGAAACAGCTTCCGTGAACACCGGCAGTGAGCAGCGTGACGGCCACTTGCGTAGCGGCGACTTCTTCGACGCTGAGGCACACCCGGCCCTCAAATTCAAGGGTACTTCCTACGATGCGGCCAGCGGCGAGCTGAAAGGCGACCTAACTATTAAGGACATTACCAAGCCCGTAACCTTGGAGGCCGAATTTGGCGGCATCGGCAAAGACCCGTGGGGAAATACAAAGGCAGGCTTCACCCTTTCCGGCAAAATCAACCGCAAGGACTGGGAACTGAACTGGAATGCTGCTTTGGAAGCCGGCGGCGTGCTGGTGAGCGAAGACGTAAAACTCTTGGGCGAGATTCAATTGGTGAAAGCAGCCTGATTTTTTCGATGAAAAAAACGCAAAGACGGCACGGCGCATCGCTGTGCCGTCTTTTTTTATGTCATATTTCAAGCATCGTGGATTTGTAAAAATCGTAGTTTGGCCACTATATCAAAAAGTGGTTGTCCTTTTTCCCAATCGCTTGCGGCGAGCACAGTTGCAGCGGCCATTTTCACTAAAATTCAAATTCGCATGAAAAAACTTCTCCTCCTTCCACTTATCACCTTTATTTTTTTCCAGTTGGGCTTCGCCCAACAGCTCGCCTTGCCCAGCAACGGCACGAACCCCCGCATGTCGGCGGGCGTCCGAGTTGGCGTTACCGATGTCAACATCAACTGGGGAGCGCCCGGCGTCAAGGGGCGTGAGGGCAAGGTTTGGGGCACGGGCGTGGCCCATTATGGTTTCACCAATCTCGGTTTTGGCACCGCCAAGGAGTCGCCGTGGCGGGCAGGTGCCGACGAATGCACGACCATCTCCTTTTCAACTGATGTATTGGTGGAGGGCAAGCTGCTTCCCGCTGGCAAGTATGCGCTGTTCATGATACTCGCCGCCGATGAGGCCACCCTCATTTTCTCGAAGAACCCCGCTGCTTGGGGCAGCTATTTCTACGACCCTAAGGAAGACGTACTGCGGGTGACGGTGCGCCAACAAAAAGACCTGCCCACGAGCCGGGAGCGCCTCGCCTACCTGCTCGACAACCCGACCGACCGCGCCGTGACCGTGGCATTGGAGTGGGAGCGCTGGCGCATCCCTTTCAAGGTGGAAGTTGATTTGGTGGCTACTGGCCTTGCTTCCATCCGCTCGCAGATGACGAGTGGCCTGGGCTTCGACCCGCCAAGTTTGCAGGCTGCTGCGCAATGGTCCTTGACCAACAACGTGAACCTTGAGGAGGCGCTGTTCTGGATTCAATCCGCCACATCGCCCAACCTCGGCGGGGTACAGACTTTTTCGGCCCTGAACATACATGCGGGTTTGCTGCGCAAACTGGGCCGCACCGCTGAAGCAGACGAAAAGATGAAGGCGGCATTGGCCAATGCCAACTTGATGGAACTGCACGGCTACGGCAGGCAGCTTGTTTCGGAGAAAAAACCAAAGGAGGCACTGGCCGTTTTCGAGCAGAACTACAAGCAGAACAACGGCGCTTGGCCAACTAACGTAGGGCTGGCAAGGGGCTATTCTGCCAACGGCGACCTGAAAAAGGCGCTTGAGCACGCCAAGCTCGCCCTTGCGCAAGCACCCGACGCGACCAACAAGACCAGCTTGGAGGCGATGATAAAGACGCTGAGCGAGGGGAAGCCTATTGCGCAGTAGAAAACAAAAATAAAAGCGGCCTTCGGTTCACCGGAGGCCGCTTTTGTTTTTAAGTATTTGAAAATCAAATACTTGGAATAAAAGCCGGCAATGGTAGCGGCTCTTCCATTTCTTCGTAAACATCGGTGAGGAAGCCCTTCGATTCCATCCATTGGTCGTTGAAGACCTTGCCGAGGTACTTGCTGCCGTGGTCGGGCAGGATGATGACCACCACATCGTCTTTGGTGAACTCGTCTTTGATTTGCAAGAGTGCCTGAATGCTACCGCCGCTGGAATAACCAGCGAAGATGCCTTCCATCAGCGCCAGTTCACGGGTGCGCAGGGCGCTTTCCCGGTCGGTCACTTTCACGAACTTGTCAATCAGTTCGAAATTGCAGTTGGCGGGGATGATGTTCTTGCCCGTGCCCTCGATTTCGTAGCTGTAAATCTCCCGCTCGTCGTACTCACCCGTTTCATGGTATTTCTTCAAGGCCGAGCCGTAGGCGTCCACACCGATGATGCGCACATTCGGGTTCTGTTCCTTAAGGTACTGTGCTGTGCCGCTCAGGGTGCCGCCCGTGCCAGTACTGGCGATAAGGGCCGTGATTTTACCCTCGGTCTGCTCCCAGATTTCAGGGCCGGTGCTCAGGTAGTGCGCCCGTGCGTTCTCGGTGTTGAAGTTCTGGTTGATGTACAGCGAGTTAGGGATTTCCCTTGCCTTGCGCTCGGCCACTTTGTAGTAGGAGCGGGGGTCTTCGGGTTTTGCCTCTTTCGGACAAATGATGACCTCGGCGCCCATCGCCTCTAAACAGTCAATCTTTTCTTTGGACACCTTGCTGGTGAGTGTCAGTACGCACTTGTAGCCCTTCACGGCGGCGACCATGGCGAGGCTGAAGCCCGTATTGCCGCTGGTGGCCTCGATGAGGGTGCCGCCCGGCTTGAGCATGCCGAGGCGCTCCGCCTCCTCAATCATGTGCAGGGCGATGCGGTCCTTGGCCGACTGGCCAGGATTGAAGCCTTCACATTTTACATAGACAGTCGGAGCAATGGTCTGGGTGATGCGGTTGAGACGGATGAGCGGGGTGCGCCCAATGGCCTCAAGGATGCTGTTATAAGTCATAGACCAGCGAACTTTTGTGTGCAGTACTTCTTAGCGAACGAATGTATAGCGAATAAAAACTGCTGCAAAGATACAACAGCGATAACGAAGGTAGCTATTCTTTGATTAGAATCACCGAAATGGGTGGATTTTTTTGAAAATTATTGAAAAGGGCATTGACTCAAGCAAAGAGATTAAACACCGCCCAACTTCCCAAATACGCCAGCAAACCCATAAACGTAAATTGCACAATCGGCCACTTCCAGCCGCCCGTCTCACGGCGTACGACGGCAATCGTGCTCATGCATTGCAGCGCAAAAACATAGAAAATAAGGAGCGAGGCCGCTGTGGCGGCGGTATAGACCTTGGCTCCAGTCTGTGGGTTTCGGGCCTCGGCAAGGCGGTCGTGGATGGTGGCCTCGTCGTTGGTGCTGCCGATGCTGTAGATGGTGGCCATGGTGGCCACAAAGACCTCTCTTGCGGCAAAGGAGGTGATGAGGGCAATGCCGATTTTCCAATCAAAGCCCAATGGCTTGATGGACGGCTCTATGAACTTGCCCAAGTGCCCCGCATAGCTCGCTTCGATGCGATAGGCGGCCACGAGGTCGGCAGTGGCCGTTTCATCGAGGTTTTTCTGCTGTGCGATGTTGGTGGCCTCGGCCTCCGCAGCCGTCATTTTGGCCGAAGGCCCATAGCTGGCCAAGCCCCAGAGCACGATGCTCGCCACCAAAATCACCTTGCCCGCCTCCAGCACGAAGGACGAAGTTTTCTCCCAAATCGTCTGCCACACATTGCGCCAGACGGGCAGCCGGTATGGCGGCAGCTGCATCACCAGCCAAGAAGGCTCGCTCGATTTCACGAACTGCTTGAAAACCCAAGCCGACCCCAGCGCCGCTACGATGCCCAGTAGGTACAGCCCCATAAAGGCCAGCCCTTGTGCATTGAAGATACCCAGCACTTTGACATGGGGCACCACAAAGCCAATGAGCACGGTGTAAACCGGAATCCTTGCGGAGCAACTGATGAGCGGTGTGGCAAGGATGGTCAGCAGCCGCTCCCGCCAGTTGCCGATGGTGCGGGTGCTCATGATGGCGGGTATTGCGCAAGCGCCCCCTGCCACCAGCGCCACCACACTCCGCCCGTTCAGACCGAATTGCTGCATCAGTTTGTCAAAAATGAACACGGCACGGGCCATGTAGCCTACCTCTTCGAGGATGGTGATGAGCATGAAAAGGATGGCAATTTGAGGCACAAAAACCAAAATGCCGCCCAGCCCGGTCAGCACGCCTTCGGTGAGCAGGTCAGTGAACCAGCCAGCAGCTAGGTTTGCCTTTATGGACTCAGCGGCCCAGCCAAAGAACATTTCGATCCAGTCCATCGGGTAAGCCGCCCAAGCGTAGATGGCTTGAAATACGAGGAACATGACGGCGAAGAAAATGATGGGGGCAAGTATCGGCTGTGTCAGTACCGCATCCAAACTGTCGGAGCGGGTGGATTTTTCAGCCTTTCGGCTGATGGCCTTTTGTAAAACGGGTGTGAACAGTTGGTAGCGCCGCATCGTCTCTGCAATCTGGCTTGGCAGGCTCTTGAAGTTTTCTGCTTCGCAAATGCGGTGTACTGCTGCCTTTTGCGCTTTGGTCAAATAGGTCAACCGCTCGGCGTGGTGCGCCACGAGCAGTGCTTGGTAGGGCTGTTCGATTCCGAGTGCCTGCTGCACTTGTCTTACCACACGCTGCTCTACGGACGTTGGCTCATAGAGTGGCGGTGTGCTTTTTTTGCTGTGCAAAAGGTTGGCCATTGCCTGCCGCAGCGCCTCCACGTTCATGCCTGTGCGCCCACTCACCAACAGCACCGGTATTTGCAAAAAATCCGAAAGCTTGCCCACATCTATGGTCATGCCCGACCTTTCTGCCACGTCAGCCATGTTCAGCGCAAGCAGGCAGGGGAGGCCGAGGTCTTTCAGTTGCGTGAGTAACAAAAGGTGCTTTTCGAGGCTGGTAAGGTCGGAGACATAAACGATGGCATCCGGGAAGTTCTCGTCGGCGGGGTTGACAAGGGCATTGAGTACCACCCGCTCGTCTTCGGAGTTGGGATAGAGGCTATAGGCTCCCGGCAGGTCTATGAGTCTAACTTCTTCGCTGTCAGGGAGTTGTAGCTTTCCAAATTTCTTTTCTACGGTAACACCAGGAAAATTGGCCACTTTTTGCCGGAGGCCAGTGAGCTGGTTGAAAAGGGAAGATTTGCCGCTATTTGGGTTTCCTGCTAACGCAATAGTGTTCATTCAATGTCCGATGTCGTCATGATGCTGCTCGCCTCGCTGTGCCGCACGACAACGTTGAGGCCGTCCACCTTGAGGTAATAGCCGCCGTTAAACGGGGCGATTCGCACGACCTTCAATTGGCTTCCCGGCAGTACGCCCATCGTCATCAACTTGCCAGCGATGCGCTCGTCGGCAAAATGGCTGATGCGTCCGCCCTTGCCTTCCTTTAGTTGTGTGACTGCCCTTGTCATGCGGTTTAGTTTTTATTAATCCTGCTGTTGTTATTTAGATTAATTTTAGACAAGCCAAAAGTAAGGCAGCATGTTTTAAGGAAAGGTGATTTTTGTCAAAAACTGTAAAAAATTGCAACGTAATACCTAACGTTAGGTATCAACTCCTTTTTGCTTTCCTTATATAGAATCCCTCCTGAGTCTGGTAAAGTCAACTTAGCTTTGCCAGCAAACTGTGATTATCATGGCAAAAAAATCAAAATCCTCAGAAAAAAAGCAGCCCAAGGTGCATGAAGAACTCAAGGGCTTTGACATCAAAATCAATGCGTTTGGTGAGTTGTCCTCCAACCTAAACATTGAGCGGCTCAACCAGTTCCTCAATGAAAAAGTGGACGACATCAAGTTGCGTGACCGCAACAAGGGAAAGGATGAGGAAGAATAAATGTAGGTACGTATATTCCTGCTTGAACCAAACGGTTGATTTTCAATTGCTTAGAATTGAAAGGCGATTTGCCAACCCATTTCTTTGTTGTCAATACTTGGCACTACATGCAACCCTTTGTCAATCCTACTGTCAATATAACCGAAACTAACTTAGGAATTTGGACTACGGAAGCACCCACAGGGACATCATCGAGAACTGCATGAGGGGTGACCGAAAGGCGCAGTTCGAGCTGTACAGGCTGTATTCACAAGCCATGTACAACGTATGCCTCCGAATGGTGAACAATGCCCTCGACGCAGAGGACTTGCTCCAGCAGTCGTTCATTGATGTTTATTCCAAAATGGACAGCTTCCGCTACGAGTCCACCATCGGGGCTTGGATCAAGCGGATTGTGGTCAACAATTGCATCAATTTTCTGAAAAAGCGCAAGCTGAAGATTGAATCATTGGACGACCGCTTCCACCATGTACCCGACCATGAGCCGGTGAGCGAAAAACACCTGAACGTAAAGGCCATCAACGACGCCATGACCAAACTGCCGGATGGCTATCGGGTCGTGTTCAGCCTCTACCAGTTCGAGGGCTACGACCACAAGGAAATCGGCGAGATTCTCGACATCACTGAGGCCACTTCCAAGTCGCAGTTCAGCAGGGCTAGGAAGAAACTTCGGGAACTGCTCGAAGGGCAGCAACTTTTGGTTGATAAAAGTTGATATTGGTTGATATGGGTTCATTAGGTTGATTCAGCATGTATCAACCTCACAAACCTCCATCAACCCTTATAAACCATAAAAAATGAGCAACTTAGAAAAATTCATTCTGGAAAACAGGGCCGACTTCGATACCGGGGTGCCGAGTCTGGCTGCCTGGGCGAATATTGACCGACAGCTTGACCGTCAGCGGCCAGCGGTGCGGGTGGTTTGGATGAAACGGTTACGTGCAGCAGCAGCCGTGCTGGTGTTGCTGTTGGCAGGGGGTGCCGCCGGGGCTTACTTGACCAACCAAAGCCGTGCCGTTGAGTCGCTTGCGGACGTATCGCCCGAACATGCCGAAATGGAGCGCTATTTCCACTCCCAAGTGGAAGAGAAAATGGCCAAGCTCGCCAGCTATAAGCAAGACGGCGTGGTAAAGGCCGACCTGGAAGAACTGGACGAAACTTACGAACAGCTTCAGCAAGAGCTAAAGGATGCACCGATCGGGGCGGAGGAGAAAATCATCCAAGCGATGATTGAGACCTATCGTACCAAAATCAGCATCTTGGAGCAAGTGCTCGAAAAAGTGGAAAGCGTTAATCCTTCAACTATAAATGCAGCAGAAAATGAAGTCAGTCTTTAAATATCAAATGCTTTTGGTGGCCATTGCTTGGTGCATGGTTGCGTTGTCTTTCGGCAATGCTGCGCCACACCCTGCATGGTATTCCGCCGCCACGTTGGAAGCTACATTTGGGCAACAAGACCCCAACGCACAGGATTTCACAAAGACCATCAAAAAGGAATTCCCCCTCAACAGCAATGGAACGGTGAACATCGTGAACAAATACGGCAAGGTGGACGTGAAAACCTGGGACAAAAACCGGGCAAAAGTGGAAGTGACCATCGTCGTGAAAGCCTCCAGCGAATCGCAGGCGCAACCCGTATTCGACCGCATCCGCATCGAGTTTGCGAATGACGACAGCTACGTGAAAGCCGAGACCGTTATTGAGTCCACCAAAAGTAATTGGTTCGACTGGGGAGGGTGGAACGAAAAGACCGAGTTCCAAATCAACTACCAAGTTTATATGCCAGCCTCCGCATCCATTGACTTGACCAACAAGTATGGAGATGCGCTGGTGGCGCCGCTTAATGGCAAGGCAAAGGCCGACATCAAGTACGGCAATATCCGTTTGGAAGGAGCCAATGCGGGCCTTTCCCTCGTGCTAGACTATAGCGAAGGCAGCACGGTAGTGAAGTCGGGCGATGCCAATGTGAACATATCGTACAGCAAGCTGACCATGAACGACGTTCGCAATGTCAATTTGACTTCAAAATACTCGAAACTGAACTTGGAGAATGGTGGAGACTTGAACGCAGAATCCAGGTACGATGATATGAAGTTGGGCAAGGTCAACCATTTGCAATGCAACACCAAATATGGCAGCGTGGCAGTCGGCAGCGCCAACAGCATCAAGGCAACTGCCCAATATTCCGACATCAAGGTGGAGCGGCTCAAGGGCAACGGCGATTTTGACATCGCTCACGGCGGACTGCGGATCGACAACGTATCAAAGGGTTTTGAAAAAATAAACTTGCTTGGCGAGCACTCCGATTTCAGGATAGGTATTGAAAATGGCGCAAGCTATACGTTTGATGCCAATGCCAGTTTTGCGGGCATCGCCTACCCCGATGGGCTGGTGGTGACCTACGAGCAAGAGAAAGGCAGTTCGCACCAGGTTAAAGGCCATGCAGGTAGCCAGAATACCAAAGGCGCCATCAAGGCCAGCTTGAACTATGGTGGGTTGAAGGTGAAGCAGTAAAAGCCCTGGCTGTGAGTTGCCAGTTGAGGGCAGAACCTCGCTCGAAACTTGCAACTCAAAGCTCGCAACTCAAGAATACTAGCAGCTTACGCTGTTACGAAAGCTGAAATTTCATACTAATTCAATTTTTGTTAGCCGCTTCCGGTTTGGAGCGGCTTTTTTCGTTGGATGAAGGGTAGCTGCCAAGGAGGGTGTGGGAGGAAAGAGAAAAAATGAATTTTTTCTCTTTCCTCCCGCATTTTAAGGGGTGTTTGGGGAAATTTTTCCAATTTTCTCCAAACACCCCCTGATAGGCAGCAGCGATTAAAGTAGTAGTGAAATTGAAGAATTTGAAAACAAAAACAAGTAGCTTGCTTGATAGGGGATATAAAAAAAAGAGGTCAAGGCTCGCCTTGACCCCCTGAATAAACACCTAAAACCCTATTAGATTTCCAAATTTTGTGGGGAGTGTCTGCATTGGACGCAATGACTTATTCTAAAGGTTGGTCATTGTGGAATTGTTCGACGAACTTGATGAAAATTTCTTGAAAGCTGATAATTCAGCCTTTTGACATTGCTGAACGGGTGTTTTTCTTGGCTAATTGAGCATTTAACATTAAATTGCACCATATTTGCATTCTGACATGTGTATTCTGGGGCAAATGGCGATAGGCTATTTTTTACGCCAGCCCTTCTTTTGGTATTCAGCAAGTTATGATGGCGGCTAAGTAACGTTCAAAGAATAAGTTCCTTGTGGTTTCGGCGGCTTTGCTTCCGAAACCACAAGGAACTTCCTAAAGTTGGCTGCCTTTGGCGGCCAACTTTAGGAAGATATTTCTTAGGCGTTGCTGAATAAAAATTGGAGCAGGGCAGTTTTTCGGCCCTGCCCCACAACAAAATGCTACTTTCAGGGCGTTTTGTCGTCATAACTGCCGGAGTGTTTCCGGGCAAATACCAAAGCAAAATCACATGATGTCTCAAATCCGTGTTTTCACTTTAGCTTTCCTTTTCCTCTTGGCCTTTGTGGCCAATGCCCAAGAGGAGATTCCTGAATACACCGTACAAGTCGGCAATTACGCCAACCCAAAGCCCGGCGACTTCGCGCAATTGCAAACGCATGGGTTCCTTTATTCCACCAAGCGGTCCAACCACACCGATGTTTTCATGGGCGGCTACCTGTCGGAAAAAGAAGCCTACGAAGCCTTGGCCACTTTGCAGCTTTTTGGCTACGGCAATGCCGCCGTCACCAAGCTCAACGTGGACGGTGGGCAGTCCGTGGCGGTCATCCAGTTGGCGACGAAAAGGCTGGGCGATAAAATCAACTGGGAGGAATACCTCGCTGCCGGGCAACTGTACGTATTGCTGAGTGGCAAACAAATAAAGCTCTTTACGGGCACTTTCCCTGATGTGTCTTCGGCAAAGGCGCATTTGGCCAAAATCCAGAAAGTCGGCTTCAAGGATGCCTTCGTGCGGAACGTGAACAATGTGCTTTTGCACGAGGCCGGCGACTTCGAGATGGGCGGCGCTCCCAAGCGGCCTTTGATTCCACTGGTTTTTGAGGAACCCAAAAAGGAAGAAAAAACCTCGGAACCAGCCAAGCCCGCCGCTGAACCCAAGAAGGAAGAGGTGCCAAAGGACTACGATGCGGTGTCCATCGTGCCCACTGCCAAGACCGAAGCGGAACCAAAGGCAAAACCTTCGGAAGTAACCCCCAAGGGTGGCGAACCCAAAACTGAATCCGAAAAGAAGGCACCAGAAAAGGTGGAACCCGTGCAAAAAGAGCCTATCAAAAAAGAGCCGGAAAAAAACGTTGCCAAGGAAGCCACCCCTGTGCCCGTCAGCTTCGAGGCCGACCTGCCCGACATCCGGCCCAACGTGAAGCGCACCTCTGCCTACGAATTGCAGAAGGCGCTCAAGGCCGAAGGCTCCTACAAAGGCTCCCTCGATGGCTTCTATGGCAAGAGTACCCGCACATCTTACGAATTGGCCTTGGCCAACAACCGCCAACTGCAGAAGTACCGCATCCTTGCCAAGTACATGGTTACCCCAGCCGAGGATGCAGCGAAAGGCTCCGTGCAGTTCTATATCAATACGCTTTGGGACGACCCCAAGGTTGCCGTGGATGGCTTGGCCGCCTCCAAGGCGCCCATCGCCCGTGCCTACCGTGCCTACTTCCGCTATGCCAGCGAAGGGCAAGGCAAGGAAGTCAACTGGATGATGAACGAGGCCATCAAAGAGGCCTATGCTGGCAAAAAAACGGCCTCCTCGAAGTTCGACCCGACCGTGCGCTATGCCTACGAGGACATTGACCAACTGCTCACGCACCTGCGCTACATCCACGAGGCATCGCCCGATGGCCCTTCGGCGCCATGCTGGCTCTTCCGCAAGCACCCCGGCCCAGCACTCAAGGCGTTTGGGCCCGCAGAGGGCAGCAACCTGAAACTCCAGGCTTGCGGCGGCTTCTGGGAATGGGAAGAGGTGAAGGTGCTCGACGCCATCGCCCGTGACCTCAACGGCTCGTCGCAGACCAGCGAGGCTGCTATCGCAAAAAGCCAGTCGCAGCTTGCACAGCTTTACCTCACGCCCAAGGCACTGACCGACGACGAGCGCAAAGCCCTCGAAGCCTGGAACGCCAAGCTGTGGCAAGGTATCGAAGGCTGGTCGAGCCGTGACCCCATGTTGGCAGAAATTGCTACCGCCATGAAAATCAGCTATTTGCAAGCGGAAGTGCTGTTCGAAGATTTCTTCATGGACGAAGGCTTCAACGAGCGGGAAGCCAAGGCACTTGGCCTACAAGCCATGAAGGTGCTGGTTGGGCATCATTTGGAGCGGTTTATTTAAAAAATGGCTTCGAGTTGACGTAGAGTGTTGTTTTTCAACGCTTTGTAAATGTTTAAAGTCTAAACTAATTTCAGGGGCCTACTGAAGTGTTATTGCCCTGAATTAAAGTCCCCATCGTCATTGGCGGTGGGGACTTTATTTTTTAAAAAAACTCAAACGAACTGCTCGGCTTTCAGCCCCAGCCAGTCCAGCGTGTTTTTATGGAAAATCTTCTCAATGGTCGCCTGCGGCAAATCGGAGTCTTCGATGAACTTCCCGATTTCGAGGTCGCCGAGCGGGAAGGGGTAGTCGGAGCCAAGCGTTACCTTGTCTTCGCCGACCATGTCCAGCACATATTTTAGCATGGTGATGTCATGCGTGATGCCATCCACCCAGAACTGGCCGAGGTAGTTGCGGGGGTTCACGGGATTGTCCAAGGCCACGAGGTCGGGTCGGCAGTGGAAGCCGTGCTCGATGCGCCCAATGGTGGGCAGGAAGGAGCCGCCCGCATGGGCAAAGCAGCAGCGCAGCCCGGGCAGTTTTTCAAAAACACCGCTGAAAATCATGGAGCAGGTTGCACGGCTCGTCTCGGCGGGCATGCCCACCAGCCACGGCAGCCAATAGCGCTGGATATGCTTCTCCCCCATCATGTTCCAAGGATGTACGAACAGGGCCATGCCCAGTTCCTGGCATGCCTCGAAAATGGGCAGGAACTGAGGCTCGCCCAAGTTCAGGTCGTTGATGTTCGAGCCGATTTGGACGCCCACCAGCCCGATTTCCTTGCAGCGTTCCAATTCCTTGATGCTCAACTCCGTGTCCTGCATGGGCAGGGTGCCGAGGCCGATGTAGTGGCGGGGCTTTTCCTTCACCAGTCCGGCGATATGGTCGTTGAGGAAGCAGGAAATGGCCAAGGTATCGGCAGGCTTGGCCCAGTAGCTGAACAGTACGGGAATGGTGCAGACGACCTGCACCTGTGTGCCATGCGTGGCATATTCGCCGATGCGCAGGTCGGCATCCCAACAGTTCTGCTCCACCCGCCGGAAAAAAGTCGTTCCCTTCATCATGTCGGCGAAGCCCGGCTGGTTATGCTCCAAGTGGATGAAGCCGTCGTAGCCGAACTGCTCCGCCCAACGGGGCAGGTGGGCGGGCATGATATGGGTGTGCATGTCAATTTTTAGCATAAGCTGGGTTTTGAGGCAAAACTATCTATTTTCCTCGTTCTACGATACCTTACCGACCCTGCCCGAATTCAACATGGACGAATCCGATTTTGCGTTTTTCCTGTACGACCTAGTTGCGGATAAAGCGACAAGTACCCTGTCGTTGAAGTTGCAACGGGTGGTTTATACCAAGTTTGCGAATGCTTTGGAGCAGATTACGCAGCTTGATTCAGCCCATGATAGCCTGATTGAACTGAGTACCACAACGAAAGAGAGGTTCACACTCACTTATGATGGCACAGCAGAAATACAGCTTGTCGCTAACTGATACCATTTGTAGCACTGACTCGTCCTAAAATCTTTGCTCCGCAGCCTTCCCCAGCCAGTTCATATCAAGCATTTGCGCCTTATTGAGGTCGTTGATTCAAACCTATTGAGACCGTTGCCATATCCCGGCGGTTGTCGTTGAAGATGTATTTGTAGATTCGGTATTTGCTGTAACCAAACCTTCCCGAAAATTAGTGTCACGCTGGTCAACTGCTGGCCACGGTCTCTCCAAAGGGGCAAGCAGACCAGCCGCCCCTATCCAAACGTTTACGCTGATTACCCAAATTTTGAACACTTATTGAATCTTAATTCCAGACACGCTATCTTTGCTACTATGACCGTAGAACTCATCTCATCGGAAGTTTTAAAACTAAGCCGATTGCAGCGGATAGAAATCATCCGGCTGTTGGTGGACAGCATTGCCAACGAAGAAAAAGGGCAGGACGACCAAGGCGTGGCGCAAGCGCAAGCCGAAGAGATTGACCGTAGGCTTGCCCGCTTCGATGCTGGGGAGGCAAATGCTATCTCCGGCGAGCTAGTGCATGCCGAACTTGCCCAAAAATATGGCTTACAACTATCAACTCCTTCCTGAAGCAATCGCCGAACTCTCTAGGGCCCTCGATTGGTACCTCGAAAAAACGTTGCCGTTGGCGCAATCTTTTTTCGATGACTATATCAAGGTTGTCGCCCGCATCACAGCCAATCCCTTCCAGTTTCCAAAAGCAAAGGGCGAAGTTCGTAAAGCACGACTCGGTGCTACTTTCCCATACACCGTCTATTTTGTCGTACGGGGTGATGTAGTCTTGGTAGTCGCTGTTTTTCACGAAAAGCGAAATCCGACAGTCTGGCAGGGTCGGGCTTAATTTTTTGAATAGTCAAATCAAATTCAAGGCACAAGGATTGCCAACCTCCGATACGCAGTAGCCTACCTGCAATTCCAAAACTCACCAGCTGGCAATTGGTCTTCCCTTCCAATCAAAAAACGCATCGCTTGTTATGCCCTCCGACCGGGCACCAGTATCCCCCGCTGGTTACTGCCTTCCGACCGTACATCATTATCGCCACGTCTCCAGACGTGCGTAAAACATAAAGAGCACCCAGCCGCCTTCCACCTCGACACCAAATGCATGCCCACCATCACCTACGTCATCCTGTTCCTAATTTGGAAGCCACTGGGTTCCAGCGGCAAGCGGTTGAAAAAGTAGAGCTTTGACAAACCCCCAAAATTTGTCAAATCTTCCCTTTCCCCTATCTTTGTAAAAAACGCAACCAATGAATACTGCCGTAAGACTGCCATTGAGTGCCGCCAACCCTGCCTTGGTAAAAGGCTTGCAGGAAAAATACCCAAATGCGGAGATGCACATCGTCACCGAGGATACGCTCATGATGAACGAGGAAGGGTTTTGGGGCATCATCGGACAACTGGATTGGAGCAAGGAGGCTAACGATGATATACTCGCCCCGGCTGCACGGGCATTGTCGCTGTGCGATGAAGCGGATATTCGGCAGTTCAGCGAAATACTGGCCAAGAAACTGTACGACCTGGATGGGGAGCGCTTTGCCAAGGAAATGGCTGCCGACGAAATAAAGTGGGTGGATGGAGAATTGCGTTTTTCGGTGGATTTGTTCCTGTATGCCCGTTGCGTGGTGGTGGCAAATGGAAGGGAGTTCTATGAAGCCGTGTTGAACGACCCAACGCTGATGCCCAAAGGTTATGGCTTTGAATCGTTGCTCTACTTGGACAATAAGGCCTGGGAGTTAAAGACGGGGCAGGAAGATTATATTCAATACACGGAATATTGGTACGAGACCTTTAGCAACCCGGATGGCTGGCCGGGCATCATTCCATTGAAGGACAGAATCTTGGGCAAAAATGGGTAAGCACGGAAACTGCAACGAAAACGAGGCCGACCACCACTTTTACGAAATCCGGGATAGGCGGGCCAACGATGTCTATAAATATGGCATTTGTGGCCGACCGCTCAACATGGACGGTAGCTCTCCCAGGGCCAATGAGCAGGTAAGTGTCTTGAATCGTGCCATGCGCTAGGCCTGCTTTTTTGCCAAAATCATCTTGGTGGGCATACCAGGTAGGGCCAAAGCCTTGGAGATTGAAGACGAATATATTGATGCATACGAAAAAGAATTCGGGAGTAGGCCGCCCGGCAACGCATAAAACGATATAGAAACCTCGGCCTAAATTGCCAATCATGGAATACCTCCTCCACCTCCTCATCCTCATCTGTTTTTACACCCTGCTGGCACAAAGCCTGAACCTCTCCGCCGGGTTCACGGGCCTGATTTCGGTGCACGTTCCTTAACCTTATCTTCATCCCCCATCCTCCTGCAACCCCGCCGCCACCAAAAACGCATTGGAAAACAGCTTTCGCTGTTCACCCGTCGGCAGCAGCACGGCCCTGGCCGCTTTCCAGGCCTGTACCTGTTCGGGCCGCCAGCGGCGCTCCATGTTCTCCGCCCGTATATTGTTCATTTGCCCCCAGTGGAAGGCAAAATCGAAGTTGCGCTCGTCCAATTCCTTCCATAGTCGCTCATAGAAACGTTTCGTCCTTTTTGAACCAACGGCGGGCAATTCCATCGCCACGGTCGTGGGGAACCTCGCAAAGGACAGCGTGGCCTTCGATTGCTTGATGTACCGTAGGGCAACGATGCCCATGAAGGGTTTGGCCTGCGCCACTGCCAGTACTTGGAACAATGCGGCCAATGCGTTGTTGGCATTGAAACTAAGCTCACAACTCATGGCCGGCTCTATGCGGTCGTCCTCGCTTCCGCCGAACTCCAGCCTTGGGGCCATGTACCCCCCATTTTTTTCCTTAAACTGGCCCATCACTTGGTTTTCAATCAAGTCACAGTCCATCAGTTCTTTGGACATACCTATGAAATTGTTGAGGGCACCCACCAAGCGGATGGCGTCCAATCCGGAGGAGAGCTTTGCCTCTACTGGCATAGGCACACGATTTTCGGCTTGGCCGTACTCCTTGTACATGGCCTGCACATAGACGGTTTCCATTTTGTAGGGGAACACGTCAATTTCAAAATGGTAGGGGTCGGGCGGCAGGCCGAGGCTTTCGATATTGGCGGGGCCATTCACGCATTCTTTTACCAAATCCCAAGGCAGGAATTTTTTAATCACCTTCAATTTATAAACATCGTCGCAGGCCAACAGGTAGCCGTGTACGATGCCGAAACTGCCAAAACTGACCAATGCGGCATGGAACACCTCGTCGTCGTTCATGCGCTGTACGCCGGGCATGAACTCGTCAAGGAAACTTTGGGACATTGTTTTTTCATTCCCTTCTATCCAGAAATGCTGGTTGCTGGCCGTGACCAAATGGATGCCCAGCACATAGTCGGGCATGGAGCCGAACTGCAAAGCGGCGCCATGCGTACCTGTGGATATGGCCCCTGCAATGGTCTGACCGTCGCTGGCACCAGTAGTGAACAGCCCAAGGTCAACCTCCTCCACCCGCTTGTTGATCTCTTTTACCGATGCGCCACATTGGGCTAAGATGTATTTGTTGGAGAACTTGCCCGCTTCAAAATCCCCTTCCCGCAAGTCGGTGACGATCAAGTTGAGCGGCTTTGTATTGAAGACATAACCGGCGTTTGCCAAGACTTCCGACAAGGACCATGCAGCGCCGATTGCCCGCACGGTATGGACGGGGTCGCCTTCTTGTTCGTATTCAATATTGGCCGCTTCTATCTCGGCCAATTTGCCTTGCAAGACCTTGTACCCATTGCGGAAACGGGCAGGTTGCGTGCCCGGCAAAAGGCCGTTTTCATCCCGGTTGTGGGCATCAAATTCGGCCACCACCTTGTATTCCAAGTTGCGGTGGCGGTTTTTCCAAGGCTTGCGCACTAATTTCTTTTGGTTGATTGCTTTTGCCATTTTGGTTTCGTGATTGGTGATTCGTGATTCGCTTGCCCGTTTGGGGAGATTGGTTGGCACGTCTAGTTTTGGTGACGGACTTTGCCACGTCATTTACGAAGCGGGTATAAATAAACTAGGCAATCATTGACTCACAGGCTGAGGTAGTGTCTGCCTAGCCATACGAACAAGTAGCTATTCCCTTGGGCTGTTGGTGGGGTCCTTGCTGCACTCCCATTGTACCTTCATGGGCGCAACAATCCCAAGCGTCAAGAAGGTGACCAAGGTGCCGCCAAAATTGGTCCTGATGATGACCCTTTGCAGCCCATTCCCCGCTGCACAGTTGCCTACCTTATAGGTGGACTTGGATTTGGCCGCCCCCCAGAAAAAAGAATAGACCCGCCGGGTCTGCAAATCGGTTGATATGGGTTCGTCGTTGCGGAGCACTTCATAGCGGTAGCAGCCAGTGCTGATTAGCAGTAAGAACAACAACAGGAGGGAAGCAGATTTTTGAAAGTTGGAACAGGGTTTCATGCTGCGTTATGGTTGGTTGAAAAATAGAAAGGGGAAAGATAGTAAACCCAATCCGACAAAAAGCCGCCTATTCCAGAAAATGGGAATCAGTTTCATGCATAGGACGCCACCCATTTCCAAAAAACAAAACGGCCCACCGCAGTTCATTTCCTGCGACGGGCCGTTAATGCACAAGGTGACGCCTCAAAAGGGCGGCAATAAGTAGCAATTTAGCACAAGTTGAACAGCCCTTTTGAGGTGTCGCCTTGTGCTGCCATCATATATGTCCTCGTTTAGGAAATATTTTGCGCAATTATTTGATAAAAGCGCAATTTCCTAATTTCTCAATTTCAATTACCCTTGGCTCCTATCCTTCCTAATCTTGTTCAGCGCCGACCCCGCCTTCACCCAAGCAATCTGCTGCTTGTTGTAGGTGTGCTTCACCTCGAAGCTTTCCTGCGTTTTGTCGGCATGGTTCAGCACGATGGTTAGGTTCTTGCCCGGCGTGAGGTTGCCCTTGATGTCAATCTTGTCGTCCTGCCGGATTTTGTCGTAGTCGGCATTGTCCACGAAAGTGAGCGCCAACATGCCCTGCTTTTTCAGGTTCGTCTCGTGGATACGGGCGAAGGACTTCACGATGACCGCCTTCACGCCGATGAACCGTGGCTCCATCGCCGCATGTTCCCGGCTGCTGCCCTCGCCGTAGTTTTCTTCACCAAAAACAATCGTGCCCACACCAGCATCCCTATACGCCCGGCCACTGTCCGGCACGGACATGAACTTGGCCTTGGTGCCACGCTTGCCGTAATTGGCCACGCTGTTCGTCTGTTCGTTGAAATAGTTCAGCGCACCGATGAGGCAGTTGTTGGAGATGTTCTCCAAGTGCCCACGGTACTCCAGCCAAGGCCCGGCCATCGAGATGTGGTCGGTGGTGCATTTGCCCTTCGCCTTGATGAGGATGCGCATATTGCGGAGCTGCTTCGTGGTGATTGGCTCGAACGGCGTCAGCAATTGCAGGCGCTTCGAGGTCGGGCTGACGTGAACCTGCACCTTGCTGCCATCGGCGGCGGGTGCTTGGAAGCCAGCGTCCTTTACGTCGAAGCCTTTTGGTGGAAGTTCCACGCCCGTTGGCGGGTCGAGGCGCACCGCAACGCCGTCCTCGTTGATGAGCGTATCGGTCAGCGGGTTGAAGGTCAGGTCGCCAGCGATGGCCAACGCAGTCACGATTTCAGGGCTGGCCACGAAGCCGTGGGTATTCGGGTTGCCGTCGTTGCGCTTCGAGAAGTTGCGGTTGAACGAAGTGATGATGCTGTTCTTCCGGTTCGGATCGGTCGTGTGCCGCTGCCACTGGCCGATGCAGGGGCCGCAGGCATTGGCCAGCACCACACCGCCCATTTGCTCGAAAGCCTCCAACTGGCCGTCACGAGCCACCGTGTAGCGGATTTGCTCGGAACCGGGCGTCACTGTGAACTCCGATTTCACCTTCAATTTCTTGGAAACCGCCTGACGTGCCAGCGAGGCCGCACGGTCGAGGTCTTCGTAGCTGCTGTTGGTGCAGGAGCCGATGAGGCCGACTTCCAGCTTCGCTGGGTAGCCGTTGTCCTTTACCGCTTGCGCAAATTTGGAGATTGGCCAAGCCAAATCCGGCGTGTAAGGGCCGTTCACGTGCGGCTCCAAGGTGCTCAGGTCAATCTCGATGACTTGGTCGAAGTATTTCTCCGGGTTGGCGTAGCACTCAGGGTCGCCCGTTAGGTGCTTCGCAATGCCATCGCAAAGTGCGGCCACTTCTGCCCGACCCGTGGCCCGCAGGTAGCGGCCCATTGCCTCGTCGTAGCCGAAAGTGGAAGTCGTTGCGCCGATTTCAGCGCCCATGTTGCAGATGGTGCCCTTGCCGGTGCAGGAAAGCCCCCTTGCGCCTTCGCCGAAATACTCGACGATGGCCCCGGTGCCGCCCTTCACGGTCAGGATGCCCGCCACTTTCAGTATCACGTCTTTGGACGAAGTCCAACCGCTGAGTTTGCCCGTCAGTTTCACGCCGATGAGCTTGGGCATTTTGAGTTCCCAAGGCATGCCCACCATCACGTCCACCGCATCGGCACCACCGACGCCGATGGCCACCATACCGAGGCCGCCCGCATTGGGCGTATGGGAGTCGGTGCCGATCATCATCGCACCGGGGAAGGCGTAGTTTTCCAGCACGATCTGGTGGATGATACCAGCGCCCGGCTTCCAGAAACCGATGCCGTATTTATTGGAAATAGAGGCGAGGAAATCGAATACCTCTTTGTTTTTGTCCAATGAATCGGCGAGGTCGGTCTTTGCGCCATCCTTGGCCAGAATCAAGTGGTCGCAGTGGACGGTGCTGGGCACGGCGGTCTTCGTCTTGCCGCACATGTCGAACTGGAGCAGCGCCATTTGCGCCGTGGCGTCCTGCATGGCCACCCGGTCGGGGGCGAAGAAGACGTAGTCGGCGCCCCGCTTGTATTCCTTCAGCGGCGATTCGGGGTGGAGGTGCGAGTAGAGGATTTTGTCGGCCAGGGTCATCGGGCGGCCCAATTTTTTGCGGGCTTTCTTGAGTTTTTCTGGCAGGTTGGCGTAGAGGGTTTGTATCAAATCGAGGTCGAAAACCATTGGATGTATTTTTTTGTGAGAAAATGCAGTTCAAAGGCGGTTTTTGGGAGCGCAAAGGTAGGGCTTCTAAGGGATAAAACGTGCGAGGATTGAGGATTTTTAGCCAACGACAGCAAGTTACGGCTTGCCATGCAAACACTATCTTTGAGGCTTTTCAAAATAACTTACATTGTTTCTAAATGCTAAAAGGAGTTTTGCTGCTCATCGAAATCGGCTTTCTGCCTATTGCCGTTTTCCTGCTAATCAGGAGAAAGCTGTTGAATGCTTCGATGGTGCGTGTCATTGCCTTTTGCGCTCAATGCTTGTTTTTTACTGCAAGTGATAGCTGCCTCCATGATTGGGATGAAAGATACCACGCCCTCGTTGCGAAGCACCTCGCCAAAAACCCGCTCAAACCTTGCCTTTACGAAGACCCCATCGAAGACTATGATTACAAACAATGAATAAACAACCATATCTGGCTCCATAAGCCGCCGATGGCTTTGTGGATGATGGCAGGTTCTATCAAGATATTTGGCGCTAATGA
>JADKBS010000029.1 GCA_016714985.1 Saprospiraceae bacterium
GAAGGTGGATAAAAACGAAAGCCGCCACCGCCTCACTAAGGCTGCACAGACGGCGCGGCTGGCGCACGGGTGGACGGTTCACCTTCAGCAATATAAATCAAAGACCGTAACTAACGAACTGATTTTCGAGCCGCCACCATGCGCATCGGGAGCGACGCCGCTGGCATGGACAGCGGCTACAGACTGGACGGCACGGTGTTTTTGAAAGAACCACCTCGGCGATTAAGGATTGCAAAGCGTGACGTGAAAAATTCTTTCAGCAAACGGAGCAATGCTGGGCGAGACCGTCTTAAAGGCCGAAGTCATCTCCGGCGACATGAACGCGCAAACTGCTCATCCATGCTTTTTAGGGATTCCACGGGCACGTTTTTGATGGACAAACTGCACGTGGAGCGGAGTGGGCATCCGCCGGGGCAAGGATGAACTTGGCGCTGATGGACAGAATTCGCCACCTACGCCAGATTCAAGACCCTGCGCAAAATCCGCTTCGAGGACATGGAAAACTGGCTGGAGTGAAGAACAGCACCTTCTACCTGCCAGTGTTCCTCCACAACAACGGCATGAACCTGACCATCGGCGGTGAGCGGTCCTCCGACGACCGCCTAGCTACGGCATCAGGGAACGCCGGGCGGGTGCTAGCCAACAAGTTCAAGAAAAACAACCGCAACGTGGAGTCCGCACCCGCCAAGAGAACGGCTTTTTCAACCTTTATTTCCAGCCCAGCGGCACCCCTTGGGAGTCAGGTACGAGACGAGGAGGCGCAAGGTGAAGGATATGTTCGAAACGCGGAACGGGTGGTCAAACGCGCATCCAAGGAACTGCATAGGGCGTTCGGCATTGCGCCCTGGTTAACAGTGCGGAACCGAAGGGCTGGGGAGGATCGAGGGGAACAAGTTCAAAGGAAGAGGGAGGAGAAAGTATATTTCGGGGCCTTCAAAGGTGTCGTATGATGAAATTTTTCAGGTGGTGCCTGTTTTTGTGCCTCCTTCCAATGCTGAGGAACGATTGGAGGGTTCCTATAATTTCTTCTGTTCCTTATGCCTCCCCCTTACCTCTCACCTTTTCCACTAACCAAGGGGTTACTTTTGGGGAAATTTCATTTCTTCAACTCTTTTCCCCAAAAGCAATGGCCAGGAAGAAAAATTTCATTTTTCTTCCCCCTATTGATAGTAATGAATAGTAGTTTGATGAACAAAACTTCTTTGGCACTGTCTATTTCCATTTCCCTCTTTGCCTTGGCAATGCTGCCACACAAACCGTCTGGGGGAACCCTAGTGATGGAAGAGCGATTAAGTCAGATAGCACCCTTTATGCACGAATCGGTGCGAGGCTGCTGGCGGGCGACGCCACTGACGAACCGGGGAACTGGGCCACCTACTGCTTGGCAATGCCATGCGCCCCGGCCACAACCCCTGCAAGAAAGCGCATCCTTGACGCTATGAACACCCTCACCGTCGTGACAGAATACACGGATGCCTTTCGCTCATGGACATTATTTCTTGAAGAAAAACACCCGCTCGCTGCCCGCTTGGCTCGAGGGAATACACCTGCTGGCTGACGGAAGACAGCCTCCAGACCGTCAAAACCTACCGTAAATACTACCAACTTGCTGGATGTTCCCTTGAAAAGCGGACGGGCGGAGTCCTTCGAGCAGGCCATCGTGGTGGCCAGCCTCGGGACATTGAACTCGTGATGGACAAGCTGGTTTCATCGCCAGAATTCAGTCGCTCGTCTCCAGGACACCTGATGGCAGCAGCCAGCGCTACTATATCGTGAAATGTGTGAAGGAAGGCGACAAGGCGTTGAACCCCACTCTATTATTTCAACGTAGAACTCCCCTTAGACGGGGGCATGCAGCAAACGTTGAAGAAGAAGGGTTGATAACGGGTTTATAAAGTCAATGCGGAGCAGTCCCGGCCTGCAAACAATGGTGGACATTGCGTCAGTTTCGTTTTTCTTTTCGTAGCCGCCAAAATTATTTGGCTGGCTAATTAAATTACCTTCCAAGAGCCCGTCAAAATGTTTGGCGGCTACAATTTGGCGGCTACATCAATCAATCCTCGTAACTGTCTCCACAAAATCCAGTTTTTTCAAGGTGCGCATCACTACATTGAGCTGCTCCCGGTTGAGCACTAGCAGGCTTATTTTCCCTTCGTAATAGCCTTGGTCGCCGCCCTCGATGTGGAAGGACTTGATGTTGACGCCGAGGCCGCCGATTTCCTTGGTCAGCCGCTCGATAACGCCAATGCCCTCGTCCACGCCCGTGATTTTCAGGTCCACCACGAAGGTAGTGTCCATGTTGGCCACCCATTCGGCCTTCATCACCCGGTAGCCGTACTTAGCCAGCAGGTTGGTGGCGTTGGAGCAGTTGGTGCGGTGGATTTTCATGCCCTCCTTCGCCGTTAGGAAGGCGAAAATATCGTCGCCCTGCAAGGGGATTGCAACAGTTGGCGAGCTTGTAGTGGTAAAGCTCGGCAGGTTCGCCGTTGACGAGGATTTTGGTCTTCGCTGAAATCTTGCCCCGTGGAGGCTCTGGCTTTTTGTCGGGTTCGACAGCGGGCGCTTCCTTTGTGATTTCGACCAGTTTTGGTCTTTTACCTCAAAATGCCTTGAAGGTCTCAATCAGGTCAATCTCTTCCGTTGCGATGGCGAAGTAGAGGTCTATATGCAGAGTTGAGGTTGAAATATTTCACCAAAGGTCTCACGCCTTGGTGGAGTTCACCTTCATATTGAAGCTTGCGCTGCAATGCCTCCTTGCCCAGTTCGCCCGTTTTGCGGCGCTCCTCCTTCATGGCGTTGCGAATTTTGGAGCGGGCCTTGCCCGTCACCACGAATTTTCAGCCAGCTCTCGTTGGGCTTCTGGTTTTTGTCGGTGATGACCTCCACCTTGTCGCCCATGTTGAGCTTGTAGCCCATTGGCACGATGCGGTTGTTGACCTTCACGGCCCAGGCGGTAGCCAATATCGGTGTGGATATGGAAGGCGAAGTCGAGTGCCGTGGCACCTTTCAGCAGGTTGATCATGTCGCCACGTGGCGTCACGGCGAATATTCCTCGGAATAAAGGTTGTTTTTAAATCGCTGACGAACTCCAGTGCGTCGGAGTTGGGGTTTTCCATGAGGTCCCGCACTTGGTCGAGCCATTTCTCATATACGTCGGGCTGGTTGTTGATGCCCTTGTATTTCCAATGCGCCGCAAAGCCCCGCTCGGCGATTTCGTCCATGCGCTCGGAGCGAATCTGCACCTCCACGAACCGACCGTCGGGGCCGATGACCGTGGTATGCAGCGACTCGTAGCCATTCGATTTTGGCACCGTCACCCAGTCCTTCAACCGTTCTGGGATGGGTTTGTAAATATCCGTGACGATGGAATAGGCCGTCCAGCAAAGCGTTTTTTCCCGGCGGCGCTCCACGTCGAGCACGATGCGCACGGCGAAGATGTCATAGACCTGCTCGAAGGGGTGTCCTTGGTTTTTATTTTGTTGTAAATGGACGACACCGATTTTGCCCGCCCAGAAGCAGCGGTATTTCAACCCCGCCTCGTCCAGTTCCTCCGCATGGGGCAAAGAATTTCTCGATGTACTCCTCCCGTTCGTCCTCACTGGCGTTCAGTTTTTGGTTGATTTCGTCGTAGGTCTCCGGCTCCATGATTTTCAGGCAGAGGTCCTGGAACTCCGAACGGATATTGTAAAGGCCGAGGCGGTGCGCCAATGGTGCATAGATGTAGCTAGTCTCTGCTGCAATTTTCCACTGCTTGTGGCGGGGCATAGCGCCGAGGGTGCGCATATTGTGCATCCGGTCGGCCATTTTTATCAAAACCACCCGCACATCAATCACGAGTGTACTGATGACCTTGCGGAAATTTCTCGGCCTGCGGGCTTTCCGAGGTGGCCGTACCGTCGAGTTTGGTTGAGGCCATCCACGATAGGGCGCTTATCTTCCAAATTTCACCTTTATTTGCTCGATGGGTGTAATCTGTGTCTTCTACCACGTCGTGCAGCAGGCGCAGAAGCGGCGCCGGTCGGCCCAGCCCTATTTCTTCGATGCAGATGATGGCTACCTCGATGGGGTGCGTGATATATGGTTCGCCCGACTTGCGGCGCTGGAGCGAGTGTGCCTCGGCGGCCAGCTCAAACGACTTGCGCACTTGGTCGTGGTCTTCCTGCTCCATCTTCCCGTCCAAGGTGCGCAATAGCCGCCTGTACGCACTGTGGATGATGGCGTGATCTTCTTGACTGAGTTCTGCAACGAGTGGTGGTGGCATGGAACGAAATTAAGGAAATTGAGGAAATTGGGAAATTGGGTTGTGGGCTATTAATTATACTTCGCCCTTACGGGCAAAGTTAGGGCTTTCAGGAGAATAAAACAAAAGTGGCCGACATGCAAGATTCAGCGGGCACTATCAGCCCTTTCACCTAACTTTGCCCGCTCTTGCCAGATTTCACCTGTTCAACCATTGCACCACCTATCATGGTCATAAAATTACCAAACCCGACCGCCACATTCAGGCGCAATACAGCTCGACGGCTCCAAGAGCATCAGCAATCGGGCACTCATCATCCGTGCCCTGTCGGTCATGATTTTGAAATAAAACCTGTCCACCTCCCGACACGCAGCTCATGCAGCAGTTGCTGGTTGCCGATGCGAAACCTTGGACGCTGGAGCCGCTGGCACGACTTTTCGATTCCTGACAGCCTACCTCGCCGCCCATACCGACCGCCCACGCATCCTCACGGGCACCGAGCGCATGAAGCAGCGGCCCATCCGGCTGTTGGTGGACGCCCTGCGCAAGCTGGGCGCCAATATTGAATACCTTGAAAACGAGGGCTACCCGCCCCTGCGCATCAGCCCGCACGGCAGCCTCGGCTCCGACACCCGTCTTAGCATCCCTGCCGACACCAGCAGCCAGTACCTTTCGGCCCTGCTGATGATAGCCCCCACCCTGCCCAATGGCCTTGAACTGACGCTGGTTGGCAACCTCGTCTCCCGCCCTTACCTCGAAATGACACTGCGCATGATGGCCTATTTTCCGCGGCATCGGGCACGAATGGGTGGGCGACACGATACGGTTCAGCTCGGGAGCCTACCAGCCAAAGGAGTTCTACCGTGGAGGCAGACTGGTCGGCGGCCTCGTACCACTATTCCTTGGCCGCCCTCAGCGATACCTGCGACCTGCGGCTGCACGGCCTTTTCAAGGACAGTTGGCAGGGCGACTCGGCGCTGCCCGGCATGATGGGGGCTTTTGGCGTGGAGACCAAATTTGAAGGGCATACCGCCCATTTGACCAAGCAGCCTGGCGCCGCCGCAAAGCCGTTCTTCGAGTGGGACTTCCTGCCCTGCCCCGATATTGCGCAGACCTTGGCTGTGGTTTGCGGTGCAATGGGCGTACATGGCCTGTTCACGGGCCTCGAAACCTTGCGCATCAAGGAGACCGACCGCATTGCGGCGCTGCAAAACGAACTGGGCAAGGTGCAGGTCTCGCTGATGAAACTGCCTGAACGTTTCTCCAAGAAAAAGGAAAAGGAACATTTCATGCTGGAAGGCAAGGCCGTGGTGGAGGGTTCGCCCGTTTTCCAAACCTACGAAGACCACCGCATGGCGATGGCCTTTGCGCCGCTGGCGATGCTCGGCGAGGTCGGCATCGAGGAGCCGAAGGTGGTGGACAAGTCGTACCCGGCGTTTTGGGAGGATTTGAAGGAACTGGGGTTTTTAATAAGTAGCCATACTTGAAATTCATGAACGATTTTTTTTGCAAAACGCAGTCCCTTTCGAGATGGCTTTGAAATAACAGCGCCAACTCACTTCCCCAATTGCGCCCGAATAGCCGTCTCGCTCACCTCGAAATTGGGGTCAACCACCTCCCCGTCCTTCCCAATCAGCACGATGTGGGATGCCAGAAATCTGGAAAGTTGTTTCAGCACCACATCTTGGTCATTGCTCAGCAGGTAGTGCTCGCCGTCGAAATTCAGTTCGCTCACCGTGCGCTGCCATGCCTCTTTCGGCGACTTGCCAGCAAGAATATGAATACCACTTCCTCCTCCTTGAACTTCGGGACAAGCACGGGATATTGGCGCTGCAACCGCCCATGCATGGCCCGCACCACGTGGCCCAAAGTCCAAAGACGACTACCTTGCCTTTGTGCTGTTCCAGTATAGTGGGCGGATGTTTTTTACGGGGTCAGGCACTTGTGCGCTTTCCAGCTTTGCCAGAAAATCGGTGGGTAGGGCGGGCTGGGGCGTGAGCCCGTAGCACTGCTTGATGTGGGCACGGCAGCGCTCGTTTTTTACGAGGTCAAAATAGCGGGGGAGGAATTCCATGCATTTTTCTTTGCTTGGTTCATACTTGGATTTATTGGCAAAGTAGTGCGTGAGCAGCAGTTCTGTGTAAGCCCCTCGGTATTGGCACAAATGCTGTCCAACATGATGCCGATGCTGTATTCCTTTCGCTTGTTCATAGACGCGATGGGCTCACTATTGTTGAAGCGTTTAAATAAATAGGCCCCTCAACAATTAATGTACATGCCTAGGAATTCAATGCCACATCCAACCTGCCCATCGGTACATCATAAATAAAGTCATACCACTCTAACGGGAACAAAGGCGTTTTAGGATGAAAGTCAAGGGGCAACAACAAGGTATTGCAATAATCAAACTGGATTTCCGCCGCTGCCCACCGAATGAACTGAGTATGCGTTGCTTTTTCCTCATCAATAAAATCCTGAAGCAATTGCGATTGTTCGTCTTTGTAGGCTTTAACAAGCGCTTTATAACGCTCATGCGCTGTTATTTCTGCCTTCCTTTTTAAATAATCTTTTTGCTGAGGGTGAGTTTTTGAAATGTACTTCGCAACGAGCGTGTTCATCTCCTGTTCGTCCCCACCAAAAACCACATAGTCCTCCGATAAGGTATCGCCACTCTCGCTCATAAAGGCAAAGGCGGAAATCGAGGCTGATGCTATCCCCGGCTTGGCAAAAATGCGACTCCTTTGCAAACCGAAAATATATGGTCACGTCATGCAACTTAACCTTTATCAAAACTGCCCGTCTGTTTCAATAGGAGCCATAAAGACAACTCGGTCGTCCAGCACAATGTCAGCAACGAAGGCCTGTACGGTCAAGTCATGGTGGTTCGCATCACTGCCCATGAATTCGGCCAGTTATGGTGACGGAGTCAGATTGGGCATGTGCCGCAAAGACTACAAGGGCAAGGAGGAAGATTGAAAAGCGCTGTTTCATAGCAAGGGTTGTTTTGTTGAGCGATGAATCAGGAACAATTGGCGATGCAATATAAAAATAACGTAACTATTTAGGAGGGTATGAGGCTGTATCATAACATTAACACCACCCTAACACCAACACCCTTTACAAGCCCCGCCCTTCGCCGTATATTTACCCGAAGAAAAAAGAAAATCCTGGCCGCTAATATTTCATCACGCTAAAACCTACGGCCATGTTAAGCTACCTAAAATCACAAACCCTGCTGTTACTCTCCATCCTACTTGTGGGCTGCTCCAGCCCCATGGAATTTCAGTCCAAGCACGACCACGATACGGTTGTGAAATTTGCCAGCCGCCGCACCGACAACAAGCGCTCTGGCACAGAATGGGCCAAGGTGCTCGAATCGTCCTTTGCGCAAGCGAACGACATGGACCTTCGCAAAATCGAAGAGATGAAGGCCCTCAATACCGCCGAGGCTTGGGAGCGCATCCATGCCATCAACCTTCGCATCGAAAAACGGCAAGACCGGGTGGAACCCCTCCTGCCCATCGTCACCGAAGACGGCTACCGGCCCGACCTGCGGCTGCTGCCCGTGGACGAGATGCTGGCCGAGAGCCGCCGGGAGGTGGTTGCGCATCGTTTGCCGGAAATAGAACAAAACCTGCAATCGGGCAGGGCTGGGGACAAACTTGCTGCCCGCAAGGCGCATGGGCGCATCGCTTCCCTTCGTGAAAAATATGGTTGGGACGAGCCCCTTGCCATTTCGCTGCAAAATGAAGCCCTCAGCTTGGGCCGGGTTTACGTCCTATTGGACATGGCAACCCGCTGTATTTCGATGGCAACCGGGTCATCAACCAAATTGACTTCTGGGGCGTGAGCGGCAATAGGTGGCAGGTCATCCACACCAGCGAGAAGCCCGGCGTCCACTATGACTATCGGGCAGCACTGGAAATCATCAATGCCTCGGTATCGCCCGACACCTGGAACACCACTTCCAACACGGTCACCGAAAATGTGCAGGTAGGCCAAGAGGCCGTGAAGGACACCAACGGCGTGGTCACTTACAAGCCTATCTACAAGGAGGTTTGCGCAACGATTTATTATGTGAACGCATCCAAAAACGCCACTGTGACAGCCGAATTGAACATTTACGATGCCACGGGCAGGCGCCTCCGCTCCGACATGATTTGGGCTTCCGATAATTTTTCCGAAACCTTCAGCTACTACACTGGCGATGCAAGGGTGAGTGCTACAAACGGCTGCCGCACTTCGAACACGGTCTTTTTCCCCTCCGATTGGACGATGATGGACAATTGTGCCAGGGACCTGCGCTTCCGATTGGAATGCCTGATTGACGAGGCTGATGTGCAGTAGGGCATTTTGCAAAGATTTCCTAACTTTGCCCCTCATTCATCCGCCAAGAAAGCTGTGCCGAATAGCACGGAGGTTAGCGCCAAGCGAACCTCTGTGCCGAGCGGCACGGCTTTTTTCGTAAAACAGCTATTCACACTGAACAACATGGATTTATTCGAAAAATTCAGGAACCGTGGCCCATTGGGCAAATACCAGGAAATCGGCGACGGCTATTTTATGTTCCCTAAACTGGAAGGCGACCTCGGCAACCGCATGCGGTTCAATGGCCGTGAAGTCATTTGCTGGAGCATCAACAACTACTTCGGCCTTGCCAACCACCCGGAAGTGCGGGAAGCCGATGCACAAGCCGCCAAGGACTGGGGCATGGCCTATCCGATGGGCGCCCGCATGATGAGCGGTGCCACCAAGTACCACGACCAGTTGGAGGTGGAACTCGCCGATTTCATCGGAAAAGAAAAGGCGCTGCTGGTCAACTACGGCTACCAGGGCATCCTTTCCGCCATTGACGCCCTCGTGAACCGCCACGACGTCATCGTTTACGATTCCGAATCCCATGCCTGCATCGTGGACGGGGTGCGCCTTCACCAAGGCAAACGCTTCGCCTTCGAGCACAACAACGTGGCCAGCCTCGACAAGAACTTGGAACGGGCCACTAAGCTCGTTGAGGAAACGGGCGGTGGCATCCTCGTCATCACCGAGGGCGTGTTTGGGATGCGGGGCGACCAGGGCAAACTGCGGGAAATCTGCGCCTTGAAGGAAAAATACAACTTCCGCTTATTGGTGGACGATGCCCACGGCTTCGGCATGATGGGCCCGACCGGCGCCGGTGCCTGCGAGGAGCAGGGCGTGATGGCCGATGTGGACATCTATTTTTCCACTTTCGCAAAAAGCATGGCGAGTATTGGAGCCTTCTTTGCTGGCGAGAAGTTCGTGATGGAGCACCTGCGCTTCACCATGCGCTCGCAAATCTTTGCCAAGTCGGTGCCGATGCCCATCGTCATTGGCGCATTGAAGCGCCTTGAACTCATCCGCACCCGCCCGGAACTGCGGGAAAGCCTCTGGCGCAACGTGCGGGCATTGCAGGGCGGCCTAAAGGAAGCGGGTTTCGACATCGGCAACACCAATAGCTGTGTAACGCCCGTGTATATGCCGGGCGAAGTAGGAGAGGCGCTGGCCCTAATCCATGATATGCGGGAAAATTACGGGGTGTTCTGCTCCATCGTCGTTTACCCCGTGGTGCCCAAGGGCATGAACATCCTGCGCTTGATTCCTACCTCCGTCCACACGCAGCAGGACATTGACGAGACAATTGCCGCCTTCAAGGCCGTGAAGGCCAAGCTCGATGCAGGTGCCTACAAGCAGGCTGCGGAGCAGTACATGGCGAAGGTCACTGCGTGATTGCGGATTGCGGGATTGCGGATTTCGGATTGAAGCCCCTGCTAAGTTGCGAGGACAATCCGAAATCCGCAATCCAATAATCCGCAATCGAATCATTCCTCTTCATCCGCCACTTCCTCTTCCATCGCCATGTAGCCACGATCGTGGAGGAAATGGAACCACTTGATGATTTTCTTGATGTCGCTGATATGCACCCGGTCACGGTCGTGGTTGGGCAGCACGGTGGCGAAGTAGGCCCGAAGCACCTCCGACTTCGATGATTCGGCGGGCGGTGGCGTGTCGGCCAACTTGTCGTACATGCTTTGGAACACCTGCCGAATTTCGACCGAGTCATCGTCCCCGTCAATGAAGACGGAGATGGTCTCCAGCGGCGAAAACTGGTGCTTGCGGATGGGGGCAAAGCGCACCTTGCCAGAGTCGAGGTCTTCCACCAGCATCCCGTTGTTGCGGTTGGCGGCAACTTTCTGAACACCGGGGAAACCGGTCACTACTACTAAGTCTTTCAGTCTCATTGTAAAGGATTGCGGATTAGGCGATTGCGGATTGCGGATTCTGGGACTTTGGATTGAGTTCCGACCGTGCAATTTGGCAGGCATTCAATCCGAAATCTGTAATCCTGTATTCCGAAATCGTTTTTGGGGGCGCAAAGGTAGGAAAATCAGTTCAGTGGAACATATTGCTATGGCTTGATTGTTTCGTGAAGAAAGGTGCAACTTTGCCGAAAAGATTCAAACATGACTAAAAAGCAGTTTCCTGCCGTAGTTTTGATGGTTGCGTTGCTGGCCTTGCCGAACTGGCTGTTTGGCCAAACGCCAAACGCCGTACCCCAAGCTCAGTCCAACTACTACATGGACAACGCTCGCCCCGCCAACCAAATCAAGGCCACTTACCCTTACGATATTCCGCTGCGCAATGCACAGGGCGATACGCTCAACTCGGCCTCGGCCTTTGCCAACAACGGCAAGCCGACCGTCGTCATGTTCTGGTTGACTACCTGTGGCCCCTGCCGCATGGAATTGAAGGCCATCAACGAGAAGTTCGAGGGTTGGAAGCAACAGGCCGACTTCAATTTTTACGCCGTCAGCACCGACTGGCCGAAGAACTACCCGTCCTTCGTGAGCCGGGTAGAGGAGGCCAAATGGCCCTTCCCCGCTTACCACGATTTGAACAGGGAGTTCCATCGCATCATGCCCGGTGAACTGAACGGCCTGCCACAAGTCTTCGTGCTGGACAAAGCTGGCAACATCGCCTACCACACCCGCAAGTATGCGCCAGGCGACGAGGATAAGCTGTTCGAAGAGATAAAGAAGTTGGCGGGCAGCTAAAGCCTGGCGGCCAGTGGAAACCCAAAAACAAAGACGGCTGTGGCATCGAGGATGCCACAGCCGTCTTTGTTTTTGGGTATTCGTTGGTTGCGGTGCAAAACCAATGGAAACGCATTTTATCAGCATCAGGCCGTCACAACGGCAGGCTGGCGGCCCAGTTCCCGCAACATGCGGAAGTGCGACACGATGGCCTCACGGGTCGTGCGGTACTCGTTGTAGGGCAAGCCGTATTCCAATGCCGTCTGCTTCACGATTTCCGAAATCTTCGGGTAGTGGACGTGGCTGATGTTCGGGAAGATGTGGTGCTCAATCTGGTAGTTCAGGCCACCCACGAAGAAGGACACGAGCCAGTTGCGGCGGGCGAAATTGGCCGTGGTGCGCAGTTGGTGAACTGCCCAAGTATTCTCCATATTGCCCTGGTCATCGGGCAACGGATTCTCGGTGTTCTCCACCACGTGCGCCAATTGGAACACCACGCTCAAAATCACGCCAGCGGTGTAGTGCATCACGAAAAAGCCAATGAACACCTTCCACCAGGCGATGTCGAGCAGGACGATGGGCAGCACGATCCAAATCAACAGGTAGATTACCTTGGTGGTGATGAGGATAGTCCACTCCTTGGTTGGGTTCACTTTTTTCTCGAAGGACAGCCCTTGGCTGATATAGCGCTTCATCTGGGCGTAGTCCTTGCTGATGGCCCAACTGATGGTCATCAAACCATAGAGAAACACACTATAATAGTGCTGGAAACGATGGAACCGCTTCCATTTATCGTGCTTGTGCAAACGGATAAGCCCGTCGGCATCAATGTCCTCGTCCATGTCGGCGATATTGGTGTAGGTGTGGTGGAGCACGTTGTGCTGCACTTTCCAGTTATAAACGTTGCCTGCGAGGATGTAAATGGAACTGCCCATCAGGTTGTTCACCCAACGGTTGCGGGAATAGGTGCCGTGGTTGCCATCGTGCATCACGCACATGCCCACGAACGACATGCCCATGCCCAATACGATGGTCAAGAGCAGCATTGCCCACTGGTTAAAGTTGTTGGAAATGATGAGGAAATAGGGCGTCAGGAAGATGCTGAATACGACGATTGACTTGACGTACAGCTTCCAGTTGCCGTACTTGCTGACGTTGTTTTGTTGGAAATAGGCATTTACACGGGCGTTGAGGGTCTTGAAGAAGTCCGTGTTGTCCGTTTTAGGAAATCTGATTGCTGAATAATCCATGATTGCGTTTAAAAGATGAATACTTAAACCGAAAATCGGGTTTGTTCTGATTTTGATGATTTTCGAAAAAACAGGCCATTTCGTTTGGCCAATACTTTTTCTCGGTTGGTAGGTCTTTCACAAAGGTAGTAGCAGAGAAGCTGGGCAAAAATAGCAAAAGAAATTTTCGTGCCGAACCTCTTGACAAATATCTGCCAAGAATATCGGCGAAACGTCGTTTAGGGTAGGCTTCGTACTGTAGAAAAGTCTATGAAACGTAAAAACTAAAGCGGGAAAAACTAACCACTCGGCAGTTTGCTGTTTTATTTTGTGCTGTAACTGCTTAGGAGGGTGTGGGAGGAGAGAGAAAAAATGAAATTTTTCTCCTCCTCCTTAGGGTGTTTTTGGGGAAAAATTTTCAATTTTTCCCCAAAAAACACCCCTTGCTAAGTAGTTATTTTGTGCTTTTAATTGGAACAGCGACAATGAACAAGCATTTCAACATCACCATACATGGTAAAGTTCAAGGCGTGTGGTACCGGGCCAGCGCCCAGAATGCCGCACAGCGGCTCGGTCTCACGGGCTTTGTGTGCAACCTGCCCGAGGGCGGCGTCTATGCCGAGGCAGAAGGGCCGGAAGCCACCCTGCAAGAATTCATCAAATGGTGCCGCCGGGGGCCGCAATTGGCCATCGTCGAGGAAGTAGGCATAGTGGAGGGAACATTGGTGGGCTTTGAGGGTTTTGAAATCAGGCGGTAGCATGGTCTGCCTTACCATGTTACCTTTGCAACGAGTTGCCAGTGTTGTCGGCGTTGGCCCAATGAACGGCCCTACCCGATACTCGCCACTCAATTCTCGAAACGTAACTGTGTAGCAGGGGGAGTTTGTTGGGGAAAAATTTTCAATTTTTCCCCAACAAACTCCCAAAAATGTGGGAGGAGATAAGAAATTCATTTTTTTCTCTCCTCCCACGCCCCCTAAATAGTTGCCTCGAAACTTCCAAAAAAAATGAAGCATATCCTGCCCATCTTCCTGCTGTTGGTGCTCGGCATTACCGCCAGCGCCCAGTGCAAGATAGCCCTCGACAAAATTGACGAGTTCGATTCGACCCGGCTAATTGCCACCAAACCGTTCAACATCGGATACCTTGTCGCCACGGGCAACGTGGCCGGGGGCTTCGATGGGAAGGAGTCCGTGGAAGAGGGAAAGGCCATTTTCAGCTTCGGCAACGAGAACAATATCCGCTCCTTCTTCCTTACGCTGGCCGTGGTGGAGCGCAAGTTCTACATGATTGACGCCGAGTACAACGTCCATTTGAAATTGAAGGACGGCCAGATACTCACCCTGCTCAACGTGCCCGAAGATGGCGAGTTCGACCGCAAAATCATGATGTGGAAGTACGTGCATACCTGTGTGGTGCCGCTGGAGTATTTCCATGCGCTCCGCAATGGGCTGGTAGAGAAAATCCGCATCGAATATACCAACTACAAGCAGACCATCGTGCTGGAGGACAAGCAGGCCCAAGCCCTGCAAGATGCCGTGAAATGCGTGGAGGAAAGGCTGAAAACGACGACGGCACCCAAGCCTTAGGTTAGTTCCGAGTTTTGAGTTTCGAGTTTCGAGTTGGGACAGGCTAGCTCGAAACTCGTAACTCAAAACTCGTAACTTAAAACTCACCCTGGCTTCTTCGCAAGTCTCCCCCAGCCCCACCGCATCAGCAGCAGCAGGCCCGCAAAGACCAGCAGCCCCTGCCAGAGCGGCATATAGGAGATGACGATAAGGTGCGTCTTGTCCAGCACCCAGAAGAAGGCGAACGCCGCCGCAATCATCATGAACAGCCCCGTGATCTTGTCGAAGCCCGGCACCTCGTCCAAGCTGACGTTGCGCCGGATGAGCAGCAGCGTACCGAACATGGAGAGTATGGGCAGCACCTGCGTGTACATATCGGTCTGGAAGATGCTCCTGCGCTCGAAGATGAACACGTACAAGCTGAGGAAGATGGCAAAAATCCCCGGCACGCAGACCAAGTAAATCAGTGCCGAGTAGAGGTATTTCCAAGGGTCCATGCCGCCCTCGCCCTTGCCAAAAATGCCCGCCAACAGCGCCGTGAGCGGCACGAGCAGGAAATAGGACAAAATCCAAAATGGATTGGCGACGATGAACTGGAAAAATTCCTGTAAGGTCATGGCTGGAAAGATTTGTGGGGACAAAGAAAGGCAAAACCATTGGCTCTTGCAATCCGATTTTACAGCCCATAAGCCACCACGCCCGCCCCATTTCCGACAATCACCACGGGTTTTCCATCACCGAGCAGGTCAACGATGCTGAACAGGGTGGTGCCCGCCAACGGGAATTGCGGCAGCAGTTCGCCCTTCCCATTCAGTAGGTTGATTTGGCTTTTTGCTTCGCAAACGGTGCCCACGAGGGACTTGTCCCTACCCACCCATTGCACCGCAAAGACGGCATCCTGCGGCTGTTCGAAATCGTATTTGAAGGCTTTCTTGAAACTGCTTTTTTCATAAAAATTGACCGCCAGCACCTTGCCGCCCAAGGCCATGTAATCCTTTCGCTCGTCGCCCGTCACATCCGCAAAGGCGAACTGGACAGCACCGGAACGCCCAACATCAAGCCCAAGGTTGAAGCCACCGCCTTCGAGGTTCGTCACCGTCACCCGGCCTTTTTCATCGCAGACCACGATTCGGTAGCTGTCGCCATCCGCCTGAAAATCAGGGGCTTGCAGAAATTTGGAGGCGAGGTCTTTCTTCGGGAAGCGGTACTCGCCGTTCTTCTGGAATACGTTCAGCATGCCCGCCGTGTCGAGCAGCACGAGGAAGTCCTTGCCCTTGGCCTGGAAATGTGTGAGGGGGTGCCGCACCACACCGACGCCCGTCTTGGGCCGCCAGCCTTCCACGGGACTGCCCCGCTCGTTGAAGCCGTAGGCCACGCCATTTTCGCAGGCAATGAAGAATTCGTACTCGTTGCTATTGAAAAAATCAATGACCGTCACGCCGTTGCTGGCCGGGGTCTGGAGGCGAAGGGGGAACCCAGCCACGTCCTCGCCCTCGTGGTCAACCACATAGATGCCGCTGGCCGTGCTGAACGCAAACTGGGTTTCCTCGTCCGAGTTCAGGTCGAGTTGCCAGATTTGGGACTGGATTGGCTCGCCCAACTCCCGCCGCCAGAGGATGCGGCCCGCTTTGGAGAGCAGGTAGGCTGTACGGCTGGCATCCTGCACGAAAATCTCCACCTCGCCCGACTGCGGGTTGGTGAAAACGGCGGGCTGAATGGCCACCGCATTGCCAAGCGGCACCTTCCAAAGGATATTGGCAGGTGCCGCTTCTACTTTACTCCCAGTATTGGCCGGGGTGGAGATTTTCAATTTGCAAACTTGCCCCTGACGCACAAACGTGGCTGCCAACTGCTTGAAATCCAGCGGGTTGCGGCCAAGTTTCGCCAAGGTCTCCTCGCCGATGAGCGGCGAAACCAGCGGCCATGCCTGCTCGCTTTGGAAATAAAGCAAGCCATGTGCCTCACCATCCAGCCCCGCGACCAATTGCTGGAAATCGGTGTCCTTCGTGCAGGTTTGGCCAGCGAGGTACATGCCCAGCCAGCGTTCCAGCCCGTTTTTTGAATTGGAAAAAAGCACGTAGTCGCCTAATACCGTACCGTAAGGGTCGCTTAGATTGCCGCCCAATTGCAGCATCTTGTCCAAGGGTAAGCCATTGAAGCGCCGGACGCTAAACATTTGAAAATCATACGTTTCCGTGCTTTCAAGGCGCTTGGCCAGTGCGGTCAATTTCGCCTCTGCGGCCTTTGGGTCTTTTGTTTTCAACAATAAAAACTGCTCGGCAGCACCAGCCTCCAAGGGTTCGCCGTAGGCAACGACCACTTCGTCGGACAGCCAAGGGGCAAGGTAGGTGCGCCAAAGCCCGGTCTCGGCCGCAGCCGTGATGCGGTCGCAGGTGAGCCAGGCGAAGGCTGCTAGGTTGTCGGGGAGGTAGTTCAGGGCAGAAGCAAAAGAATGCGGCTTTTCGTTGGCGTCCATAAGCGGATGGCCCTGTGCCATGCTGAAAGCGCCGTTCCACCGTTGTTGCTTTTGCGCCGTTGGCAAATCGAGGCGCAGCCAACGGGCGACGCCGCCCAATCCATCCAAGGAGCGGACGCTGGCAGGGTCGAGCAACGGACTGAACTGCGGGCCAAGCTCGGCGAGGTTGAACAGCATGGGCAGGCTGTATGCTGCACTTGGGTCATCTTTGGCCATACCCGAAAAGCCACTGTCACGGCAGAGCGAATCGGCTGGGCGGCCCAGTTGGCTGAGGGCATTTTCCACCAAATAGGCATGGCGGGCAAAGAGCAACAGGTTGCGGTAGCGGGCAAGGGCGAATTCCTCGCCAGCTATTTTTACGGTAAAAACATCGTGGCCCTTGAACAGGGATTTGCGCATCCGCCAGTCCCGGTTTTTGCCCAAGATGGCGTCAAGGTCATTGTCCCGCATTTCATCGAAAACGAACATCACATCAACGCCCCGGGTGCGGGTAGGCTGTAGCAGTGCCAGCGTTTCGGTTTGTTTTTTTTGGGTAAAAACGGGCGCAAAATGCTTGGCGTAGGCATCCCAATCCGCCACCAAAGCAGTGGGCAGGGCCAATTCGGCCATGCTGTTCTTGCCTTCCTCGGATTTCAGTTTTTGTAGTTTTTCTGGGGTGAACAGCACGACCACCGCCGTGTGACGAGGCACGGCCTCATGCGGATGTACGGGCAGGAAGGGCAGGCGAAGGAATTGCGACAGCACCCAAAAGGCGGCTGCGCCTAGGGAAAGGAGGAGGAGGATTTTTTTGAGTCTTTTCATGCAATTTTTGTGGGTTATGGAACGAAGCATCCATGATTCCGTCTCAAAAGGGCAAATGGGGTTGGATGAAACAAGGGTTGGTGGTAGGTTATAAGGGTTGAACAAAGCCCACAACCGATACGATTGCTCGAAGCAATCGTATCGGTACCAACCTTTTTGGCCCACCATCAAGGTTTTATGGGCCGCCAAAGATGCAGCGTTTTTGGCTTTTGCAGGGTGGTTTGTTCGTTATGCGTATTTGATGAGTTGTGAAATGGTTCGGCTTGGGTGAAAAATGCCCATCCCGAATTGCCAACAATCCTTCTGTGGGCATCCCAGAATTCTGCCATGCCTAAAGAACTTTTTTTGGCCAATGATACGATTGGCAAAATCTTTGCATTTAACTTGTTTTTTATGTGTTTGTTTTGCTATCTTGCAGGCATCTTTTAACACTTAAATATTTTTCTAGCATGAAAAAACGAACTTTCTTCACTGCGCTTCACTGCGCTTCACTGCGCTTCACTGCGCTTCACTAGCCTGTGCTTAGGCTTGGGGATGATGCTCTACATGGGACTTACTGGATGCCAGAAGGACGAGACTGTAGGCAAGGATGAACTTACAGGGAGCAATGCTTTGCTCGCCAATGGCACAACGGCAACTTCGGTTACTTCTTGCAATTGTGAGTATGAGATTATTTCCGTCAATGCAAGTCCAATAGCTCCGCCTAACACTGGTTCTGTCGATTATTATTTGCGCAGCGACAATTTTTGCAACGGAATTTTTGACAATTGTATTCTTCTCGATGCTTGGAATTTAAGTGCATATTCTGGACAAGGAACCGCTGGCTGCCAGTGTTTTGATACTTCAACAACTGATTTTATCAATACTTATCCATCTGGCTATTATCCTATCAATTGCCAAGTATCACCTTACTCTTCATTTGGTGTGTACTGGGAGCCACTATGGTTCAGGCCAAATTGTCTTGGACAAACAGTTGTAGCACTTGGTAGCAATATCACATTTAGGTTAAGATGTTCAGATGGATTCGGCTCAACCCCTCCAACCGAGGATTGCCCGGGACGATCCTACTATAGTGATCCTATTACCTTGACTGTTTCGCAGGGAAATTACCAACCATCAATTCCAATTTCATTGTCTGGTTGTGGCTGTGTTCCAAATATTGGGAAATAGCGTTTATGTATTTAAGGAGCAAAGCCTTGCTGGCATGAATTTCGCCGCAAGGCTTTGTTTACTTCGTAGTTCAACTGGTTATGTTCATCGAATCATCCAAGCAAATTGTTATTAGGCAACACAGCTATTTTGTCAGCCATCTGCTGTTTTTCTTAGCCGTCAGCGTTGCTCCTGCACAACCTTCCTACCAACTGATTATGGACGATGTAGGAACCGTAGTCAATAATTTAATGGTGAGTGAATACGGAACACCAATATTATTGATTACCCCAAACCAACCATCGCTTTCAAACTACCTTTATATGCTGCCCATAAATGGGCACGCTGGGAATGTTGGTGGATGGAAAATAGAAATAAACAATCAAAGCAAATTAGGACAATTTCATAAAACATCTTTCAGGGGAGATTGGGCTTGTTTTTCAGTCAAACAAAGCGACGCTTCGTTAGTAGGGTCCTTAAACAGCCTCAATATTAAGACTGGCCAGAAGTGGTCCAAACGATTTAGGTGTGCGGATTTCTACAGTCCCAGTATGTTTCAAGATACTCAATATAATATTACAGCCATTAACAGCCCCCCTGCCAGTATTAGTGGCATTATTGGCATTATGGAGTGCTTCAAACTTGATTCTTTGGGAAACTTAATCTGGAAAAAAGGATATATGCTCAAGAACATGCCCCCAATTCAGGCGTTTCTACTGGATATAGGACAAGAACAGAATGGCAATTTCTACGCCTTGGGGTCTTTTGGTTTGGAGATTCCTTTTATTATCAAATTCTCACCTGATGGGGAAATCCTTAAATTCAAAAAAATTGAAAACATACCATACCTTGCGAAAATGTCAGTTTTACCTGATGGGATAATTCTTCTAGATAAAGGGATAATAGAAACATGGGGGTATGACCTAAATTACGAATCCGCTAAAGTGATAAAACTTGACCATGACCTTAACCTAATGTGGGCAAAGAAATACTATTCAGAGAAATTTCCATATTCTACAGCCAACTTGACATCCACCAAAAATGGCAAACTACTCATGAGTCACTCAACTGTCGGAGCATATCCAATAATCTTATCTTCACTTGACAGCAATGGCAATATTGTTTCACAAAAAGGATATCCAAATTATACACCTAAGATGCATGTCTTGGAAGATGGTTCGTTTATTTTGACATCGCAACAGCGTTTTAATGAACTTGGCAATACAGTTTTCCAACCTATCATAGCTAAAACTGATATAAATGGCGATATTGCTGGTTGCCAAACTTTCCCAACATGTTTAACTTTTGAAGATATTTCAGTGCAATTCGGTGATTTTCTTGTTGATACAATATCTATCCCTGCACTTGAACCATTGAATATAAATGTTGAACCCATTTCATTTACTTTTACTGAATTCTGCGACTACCCCCCCGCCCCCGTCCCCAACTTCACCTTCCCCGATACCCTCTGCCTCGGCGACACCGCCACTTCCCACAGCGAAGGCAACCGCCTCGCACAAGCCCGTGAGTGGCACCTGACAGGGCCGGGCGTGGACTCCGTGCTGGTTGACTCTTTTGAGTTTAGCTATAATTTTACACAAACAGGCGATTATGTGCTTAGCCAAGCGGTGTGGGTGCTTGGCTGTCGGTACGACCACGACCACAACATAACCGTGCTACCGCCGCTCTCGGTAAGCATCGAAGCCGACAGCCTACTTTGCCCTGGAAATGTCCAAGAAATCACCGCAGAAGCGGCACCCCGCCCCGCCGTTTACTCATGGAGCAATGGCCATATCGGGTCAAACTGCCCCATCAGCATAACTGGCACTTATGCCGTGACCGCCACAGATGGCTATTGTAATGCCATAGATAGCACATCCATTGCCGTTGCCCAAGATTTTCTAAACGGCCTCCCCCCCTTCACCCTCCCCCCCGACACCACCACCTGCCTACCCTACGACCTCGTGCCGCAGAGCCAGTTCTCGGAGCTTTTCTACACCACCACCGACCCCACGCCCCGGCCCAGCATCCGCCTGGAAGCAGCGGGCAGCTACCGCATCGGCATGATGGCCTTCGGCTGCGAGTTCTGGGAGGACTACGAGTACGGCGTGGACTGCCACGTAGACGTTTACCTGCCCAACTCCTTCAGCCCCAACGGCGACGGCATCAACGACGTGTTCCAGCCCTTCGGCAACCTGTTCGAGGTACTGGAACTCAAGGTCTATGACCGCTGGGGCGGCTTGCGGCACCGGGGCAAGGAATGGGACGGCGGCAGGGCGGGGCAGGGTGTTTACCTCTACGAACTCACCTATTTGAACCTACGGTCAGGGTTGAGGGAGGAGGTGAACGGCGAGGTGTTGCTGGTGCGATAAACCCTCATGCCCCCCATTTCCTGCTACTTACACCCGAATAAAAATCTTCTTCTTATACAACACCCACGCAATCAGCGTATTAACGACAACGTGAAGCAGGGCATTGAAGAACACAGCGGGGTTGTGCCCCATCCAGCCAAAAAGCGAGTCCCGCACCAAGTCGTAGAGGCTGCCTTCGCCGACGGGAATAGCGCTCATGGCGATGGTCAAGACTTCATGGCTGAGGTAGATGGCCAGCGGGTTCACGCCGAGCCAGACGAAGGGGGCTGTCCAGCCTGTTTTACCTTTGAAATCCACGACCCACCAGACGGTGCTGAGGCTGAGGAGGGCGAGGCCGCTGTGATACAACACGTAGCTGCTCGTCCAGAGTTTTTTGTTGATAGGGAACGCCTCGCCCCAAAGCAGGCCGCCCACCATGAGCAGGAAGCCCACGGCAAAAAGCCCAGCCCAGCGGGGCAGGTCGTCCTGTTTATTGCGGAGCCAAAGCCCAGCAAGCACACCGCCGATGCAGGTGCCGAGCGAACTCATGGTACCAAGGATGCTTTCGGGGTCGTAGGCTGGGTAGCCAGCATCGGGTTGGCTCGTCCATTTGTAGAGGTGGTTGGGGAATATCAGCCGGTCGAGCCAGGCGCCGAGGTCCTTGCCCTCTTCGAGGCTGGGGTAGCCTTGTCCGGGCACAGGGATGAGCGTTTCGAGGCCCCAATACGCCACGAGGCAGCCTACGCCAATCCAAAGCAGTTGCTTCGGGCTAAACTTCATGAACAACAGTGCCGTGATGCCATACACGATACCGATGCGGGTGAGCACGCCAGGTATGCGCCAAGTGGCGAGGTCAAATAGCGGAGCACCATTCAAGAACACGCCGATGCCAACAATCCAAGCCGTGCGGGTAAGGATTTTTCGGTAAACGTTTTCGCCTGCCTCCTTGCGCTTGGTGAGCGAAAAGATGATGGCGATGCCCACGATGAAGAGGAAGAACGGGAACACGAGGTCGGTGGGCGTGCAGCCGTTCCATGCGGCATGGACGAGCGGCGAGCCTTCGGGCAGGCCACCCGCATTGTTGACGAGCACCATCAGGGCCATGGTGAGGCCCCGGAAGACGTCGAGGGAAAGTAGGCGTTTGTTGGATTCCATGTTTCGTTTTGTTACAATTACCTGCGTTTCTTATTTGATTTAAGATTGCAGATTACATGATTCCAGATTTAAGATTTGATGGACGATTGTCATAATTTGGATTGACCTGCTTGGGTGTAGCAGGCAATCTGCAATCTTATATCATGTAATCTGCAATCTTAAATCAAATTTTGCCTTTCACATAATACATCTCCATCTCCCCCTTGTTCTTCACCGGAATCTTGCCCCGTGACTGGCAGTTGAAATCGTATTTCACCAGCCCGTAGGTCGTCTCGGAGATGTTCACCCGGCCCGGTTCGCACTGCTGCTCCATGCGGGCGGCGATGTTGACGGTATCGCCCCAAATGTCGTAGGCGAACTTCTTGAAGCCCACCACCCCGGCCACTATCGGCCCCGTGTGCAGGCCGATTCGAGCTTCAAAATAAGGCAATCCCTTCCGCATTTTTTCGGCTTTGTGGTCGTCGAGGAATTCCTGCATGTCGAGGGCGGCCTGCACGATGCCCTTGGGCACGGTCTTATGCCCCACGAGGCCGCTGGCGCAGAGGTAGGCGTCGCCAATGGTCTTGATTTTTTCGATGCCCGTGTGCTGCGAGATGATATGGTCGAAGGCCCGGAAGCACTCGTTCAGTTCGTTCACCAGTTGGGTAGGCGTGAGCGTTTCGGCGATGGTCGTGAAGTTCTTGAAATCGGTGAAAAGGATAGTGGCTTCGGGGAACTGGCGGGCCGTGGCGGAACCTTTTTCCTTCAGTTCCTTGGCCACTTCCACGGGCATGATATTGTAGAGCAGCTCGTCGGATCGCTGCCGCTCCTCCTCGATGATTTTGTTCTGCTTCGCCAATTGGTTGGAGGACTTCTTTTTGGCTTGGTAGCGCAGGAAGAAGGCGATGGCCAGCAGGATGGTAAAAATCGCCGCAATCCCAAGCAGGTAAATGATGTACTTGCCCCGCTCCTGTGCCAGTTCGGCGTTTTCGAGGGCGAGGTCTTTTTGCTGCAGGGCCAGCGAGTCCAGCGCTTGCCGGGCTTCGAGCGAGTCAACGAGGCGGCGGCTGACCTCGGCGAGGTAGAGCGCCTTGGCCCGCTCCGACGACACGGCCTGTATTCTTTCTTCTTTCTTTGAAACCTCCGCCTCTACCATTTGCTTCTCCGATTCGAGTTCCCGTTGGCGCTCGGTGAGCAGGGTCTTGTCCTCCTTCAAAATATCCCGTTCCGTGGAGACGACCTCCTTGTCCCTTTTCACCACACCTATTTCGCCTTCGAGCTGCTTTTTCTCCCGCTCCAGCAGCCGCATTTCGCCTTCCAACTGGCTTTTTTCCCGCTCCAATTGGTTTTTCAGCACCTCGTACTGCGCCTGCATCTCGCTGATGCCCTTGCCGCCTTTTTTGCTGAAATAGTCGAACGCCTCCTGCACCACTTGCAGGGCCTTGCGCTCGTTGCCTTCTTTTTTGAGTAGGCGGCTGCGCTGGTCCACGGTGCGGATGATGAGGTCGGCGTCGTTGGCCTGCATGGCGAACTTGGTGGAAGTGCCCAGCCAGATGTCCTCGTTGCGGTCGTCGTTGGTGCGGGCATAAGCCCTGGCCACGAGGTAGGAGGCCTCGGCTGCCATGCCGTTGTTTTTGAGTTCCACGGCCTTTTGGTGGGCGGCCTTGGCGTAGTCGGCGGCCTTTTTGGCGTCTTTTTTCAGGTATTCGGTGGCGAGCTGGTAGTTGAGGGTCATCTTCTCCTTGGGCGTGGAGGCGGCCTTTAGCTGCTGCTCCAACTGCTCGAAGCTCTGGCCAAAGGCCATATTGGCAAGCAAAAAAGAAAATATGAACAGAACGGTTCTCGTCATCAGTGAGTGAAGTTGGGTGAAAACAGGGCTTGGTTGGGGCGTCAAAGATGCAGCGTTTTTGGCTTTTGCAGGGTGGTTTGTTTGAGTAGGTTATTTGATGAGTGGGCAAATGGTTCGACTGCTGCAAAAAATGCCGTGCTCGATTTGCCAACTATTCTTTGGAAGACATTCCAGTATTCTGCCATGCCCAAAAAACTTTAGTTGGCTGCAGCAACAGTTGGTAAAATCTTTGCATTTCACTTGTTTTTTATGTGTTTGTTTTGCTATCTTGCAGGCATCTTTTAACACTTAAATATTTTTCAAGTATGGAAAAACGAACTTTCTTCACTGCGCTTCACTGCGCTTCACTGCGCTTCACTGCGCTTCACTAGCCTGTGCTTAGGCTTGGCGATGGTGCTCTACATGGGACTTACTGGATGCCAGAAGGAAACTGCCGAACCGACACCTAATTCATCCACCAATGTTGACCATAAAATGGCAACTTCTGTTGATCAAGGTAATGGCAATTCAGCGTCGAACGCACCGTTATTTGCTACAAATGACATCTCAAGCCAGGCTAGTCTCTCGTCGTTACCATCATGTTGCAACTGCACAATCACTGTGACAAATCTGTCCAACGTTTACACTACTGTAGTTACCATTAACCCTGATGGCCCTTTCCCTGGCTTTGGTTGCGGTAATCCTTACATCAATTTTCAACAACCCTTACCTCCTTTGGGAAGTTGGACAGAACCAGGAAAAGCATTTTCAGCGGGGTTTGATGGCTTGGGCAATATCTTTGGAATGAATGCAAGTAATTTTGGTATAAATGCTGAAAATGATTGTGTTAGCCTGAGGGTTATCATCAACTGTGGCGGCAACACATACGATCAAACAATTTCTGCCGAACCAAACCTGGATACAAATTGTCGGTATCATCTTGCTAAATTTGGTGTTGACGCAGAAGGCAATCCGGAGACTTGCAACCTGGAGCCAATCAATCTCTCGTGTAAATGCCGGAACAACCCAAATGATTGTAAGATTTACTGCCAAGGGATTGGCATCGGCGGAGGCGGCAGTTAAGGTATCCTAAATATGCTACTGCCAAGAATAATTGCGCATAGGAATTGCAAATTATAGCCAACTTGTTGCATGAAGCCTGTAGGGATAAGTAAAAAAGCTTGCCATACAGGCTTCATTGCAGCTTTGGAAATTGAAATCCCCAACACCTTTAGTATCGTAGATATCACAATTCACTCACCTTCATTATCAACATAACTCGAATACAAAACCCCTTATTTGCGAAAGCCTGATGGCCGGAGTATAATATGTCCAAAATAGCTGCGCTTTTTGTTGAATAAAACCCAAACCTTGACAACCCACCCAACTAACACAAAACCATGATCCTAATGGCACTTTACGATAACTCATTTCAGTTTCAGAAAAAAAAGCATAACTGTGTTTATTGCTTGATGATACTGTTGTTTTTATTTCCTATTAAATTATTGCTTGCGCAGCCGGATTCCTATCAGCTTAGGTTGGAGGCAGCAACCGCTTATGGACAAGTGCCTATCATGGCCAATGAAAATGGTGTTGTTTCTATACTCCTGCGGAGTCATTACCTATTCTAAAGCAAAATTGTTGCGGCTTCCAGCAGTAAATGGAGAGTGCCGAGGCTATGCCTATTCGGTCATCAACGCATCAACTGGGCCTTATATGGCAGTAGATGTGGAAAGCCGAGGCGATTGGATATTTGTATCGGGAGGTGTCTTCGCAAGTTTAAAAACATGCTAGCCCTTTAACATGCTATTTGCAGGCGATTATTGGTCAAAAAAAATGTTCGGCGAAGGGTTGGTATTCAACTACCCAAATTTTTCCGTAGCCTCTAACGGGGACTTGTTGCTCGTAAATGCGCCCATGGATGTCGGAACCCCAAATAACCCTTTATACCCTGATTTTGGGGTATTGGAGGTGTTCCGGCTCGACAGTTCAGGAAACACATTATGGAAGAGCGGGATGCTATGTTCAGACCCCGCAACGGGTAACAACTATGATATGCAAACAAGGGGCGTTGCCATGGACAGTGAAGGCAATGTCTATATCTCAGGCTATATTCGGAACGATGGCCCAACGCTCAACCTCCTTTCCCACTTCCTCATCAAACTGGATCCGGATGGGAACCCTTTAATTTGGAAAAAAATGCACAACTCGGCCTTTGAGGTGCTCCAGTTCACCAATGACGCCATCTACCTGCTGGACAAAAGCCAGTTTGACTTTGCGTTGGGCCACTACAATGAGGCGTCGGCCATCATTGCCAAGTTCGACCATGACCTTAACCTGCTTTGGGCAAAGCAGTACAAGGCGGATAACTTTCCGTACTACACCGCAAACATTACCCCTTTCGCCCAGCGGGGCTTTACCTAACGAGCGCCACGAGTGGCATATTCCCGGTAATCATGTCGGAATTGGATCCTTCTGGCGATATTGTCGCACAAAGAGGCTACGCTCATTATTATCCCCGAACCCTGGCCCTGGTGATGGAAGCCTTATGATAACCTCCCAAGCCAGTGGGGACGAAATGGGCAATTTCGACCCTCGGCCCATTGTCGCCAAAACTGACCTCAGGGTAATATCGAAGGCTGTTCCATACTGCCCACTTGCCTTGAGGCCAGCGACACAAGTTTTGCATTTGGCACCTTCAATTTACAGCCGCACTCGTCTTGGACCTCGAAGACTTGCCTGTGGATGTCGAACCAATAACGGTGCAAGCTCAGCCATTTTGCGCCTTTCCCCCCGCCCCCGTCCCCAACTTCACCTTCCCCGGTACCCTCTGCCTCGGCGACACCGCCGCCACCGTCAGCGAGGGCAACCGCTTCGCACAGGCACGGGAATGGCTCCTGACCGGGCCGGGCGTGGACTCGCTGCAGAGGGACTCCTTCGAGTTCAGCTACCAGTTCACCGTGCCGGGCGAGTACACCCTGCGCCAGTCCATCTGGGTCTTGGGCTGCGCCACCAGCTATGAACGGGGCATCACCGTGCTGCCGCTGCTCACCGTTTCCATTGCAGCCGACAGCCTCGTATGCCCCGGCGAGGAGGTCAGCATGAGCGCCCAAGCCAACCGCCCCGCCAGCTTTTCGTGGAGCAATGGGCAAATTGGGGCACAGCCTTTCATCACCAGCAGCGGCACTTATACCGTGACCGCCACGGACGGCTATTGCGAAGCATCCGACAGCGCCAGCATCACCGTGGTGGCCGACCTGATGGGCGGCAATCCCGCTTTCGTCCTGCCCCCAGACACCATTAACTGCCCCCCGTACGACCTCGTACCGCAGAGCATGTTCTCAGAACTTTTCTACACCGACGCCGACCCGACGCCCCGGCTCAGCATACGCTTGGAAGCGGCGGGCAGCTACCGCATCGGCATGATGGCCTTCGGCTGCGAGTTCTGGGACACCTACAACTACGGCGTGGACTGCCACGTGGACATTTACCTACCCAACTCCTTCAGCCCCAACGGCGACGGCATCAACGACGTGTTCCAGCCCTTCGGCAACCTGTTCGAGGTGCTGGAGCTACGGGTCTATGACCGCTGGGGCGGCCTGCTGCACCAGGGCAGGGAATGGGACGGCGGCAGGGCGGGCCAAGGTATTTACCTCTATGAGCTCCGCTACCTGAACCTCCGCTCGGGCTTGGAGGAGGAGGTGAACGGGCAGGTGCTGCTCGTGAAATAAGCCCCACGGATTACGGCCCCACCCCGCTATTCCCCGAAATGGTTGATGTCGAAAACTAAGGTGCAACAACCCAGTTTTTTCAAGCAAAACCTCCCATTCTCCGATTTTCTTCGTTATTTGCAGCAATTTTTCAAACATCACCAAAGAACATCCCATGCTGTTGAAACACCTCACCACCGCCCGTTTGCGGTTCAGGCCGCTGACGCTTGCCGACAAGCCCCGCTTGATGGGCTTTTTCAGTGACCCCGTCGCCACGGAATTCCATTTCATCAAGACCGACCTCGATGCCTACGCCGATATGTGGCTGAAACGCCAACTCGGCCGCTACGCCAACGACCAAGGCGGCCTCCATGCCATTGAACTGCTCGAAACGGGCGAGTTCATCGGCCAAGCCGGCCTGCTCTACCAATGGGTGGATGGCATCCCGAAATGGGAGGTCGGCTACCATTTCTTCCGGGAGCACTGGGGCAAGGGCTATGCCACCGAGGCCGCCCAAGCCTGCCGTGATTTTGCCTTCGAAAACGAGATGGCCGAGACGCTCATCTCCCTCATCCACCCCGACAACCTCCGCTCACAGGCCGTCGCCCAGCGCAATGGCATGACCGAGTGGAAACGTACCACCTGGCGGGAGTTCCCCGTGGTGGTCTATCGGGTGAGGCGTTGGGAATGGGAAGCTTTGGGAGGGTTGGAGGTATGAAGGTGTTGGGTTGAGGCGAAACGCCCCAAAAAACACCTCTCTTTCCGCTACATCGCCGTTAGGCGGGACTCCTTGAAGGGGCGGCAAATTGATTTTTTGCTGAGGCAAAAAATCAATTTGCCGCCCCTAAAAAAAAACTCCTCGGCGGCTGGTGGCTTCGCCACCAGCCGCCGAGGAGTTTTTTTGGAATGAAAATTTTGCTTCGAAAATTTTCATTCCCCCCTTTCTTGGGTGCAGCGGTACGCTAAGGAACCCTACCATGCCCAAAACTTGACGGTGTGGGCTATAATTTTAATAATTTAAAACTGCTCACCCTTCCTGCTTGCTGGATTTGCAGCACATAAACGCCTGGACTTAGGTCGGCAATGGAGGTGCGGCTATGCGACAAGTCCCGTTCCCGCCATTGGCGCTGCACCCTGCCGCTCATGTCCGAAATAACTAGGTCGGTTATGCCCTGTAGGGGCTGCCCTGCCCGGATGTCCAGTACATCGGTCACGGGGTTCGTGATTCGGAAACCCTCATCCTCCGCTATCAAGTCTGGCGATGCAGAAATCAACAAGGTGCTGTCAAGGATGATGTTCTCGTCACCAGGTTCATATACTGCCACGGTGGCAAAGAGGTAGAGCATCTCGTCTGTCGTCCTTTCGCCCCATGTCACGTCAAGGGGCGGCGAGTTGGGGTTGTAGGGGTTGTTGGTGGTGTTGTCGTAGGTGACGTAGGCACGGGTACGGTAGTTGAGCGGCAGCCTCACGGGCTTCTGCAGGGTATAAGTACCTTGCCAGTAGAAGTCCCATTTCGGGATGTCAATCAACGGGATGGTATCGGGAGTGGCCCCGGGCCTGTACGTGAAGGCTTTGAACGATTTGCCGAAAACGTGGGCATGTGGGGTGAGCGTGAACAATGACAGCGGTACGGAGGAGACATCGGATATTTTCAGTTCCGAAATCAGCGTGTGCTCGGTATTGGCGGGGATGAGGAACGGCGGGTTCAACAGCCCAAAATTGTCTTCAGCTGCCGCCAAAACACCGTAGTAGAGTTCCCGGGGCTGGTTGGGCGTCAGGCGTAGGTTCACGATGGAGCCTTGGTCCGTTTCGTTGAGGTGGCCGGGGGCGAAGTGGATTTCCACGATGAAATACCCGTTGGCAGGTATGCGGTAGCCAAAGGCCGGAGGCATCTTGATGACCGTGCCACCGGGCGTCCATTCGGCCACCAGCGAGGCGTTGGGGGTGAGGTTGCCCACCATGCCGTTGGTGGACCAGCCGGGGCCGGGGTCGGCATTGTCAAGTTGCAGTGGGTCGTCGGTCGGGTCGGTATAAACCACGATGTGGTGGATGATTTCGTCGTTGCCGGGCAGGAACTCCACCTCGTTGAAGAACTGGTCGGTGGTCACCCCGGTCGGGATGGCGAAGGCCCGGTAGATATCGCTTTGCTGGAAGACCGTGAACTCCGGTGTTTGCAGCACCAAGTCCACGCTGCTGAGTTGGCTGCCGTTCTGGAAATTGGGCAACGGCGGGGCCTGCGAGAGGTCACCAGATGGCGTGCTGCCCATGACCCAATCCGTGATGGTCTGTATCTCGGCGTCGGTCAGGTAGTTCTCCTCCCGGAAATGGCGGTACTCGGGGTTGGCCCGGTAAGGCGGCATATACCTCGAAGTGATGGCAGGCAGGATGCTCTGCACAGCGTTCAAGGCATCGGTATAGGTTTCGAGCGGGAACCCCCCGATGCCGCCCGCACGGTGGCAGGAGACGCAGTGGTCATACAAGATGGGGGCAACGTCGTTCGACCAAGTTGGGGTTTGCGCCATGCCGCAATAGGAAGTTGCCAGCAGGAGCAAAGTGATTTTGGTTGATTTCATAAAGCTGTTTGCAAAAAATCGGGTGATTGATGAAAAGATGAAGCGTAATGGGCCGGGTGCAATTAAGATGTTGCTTGGTGCATAGTACCCTTATAGCCTAATTTAGTTCAGTTGTAAAACGATTAAGTTCGAGAAATCCCTATTTTCGGACAGAGAAGCAATAGGCCCAAGTACGTCGAGGTGCAGCGCACCGCAATCTTTGTAGAAAACGTAAGCACAGGCGTCAGGTGCAGCGCACCGCAATATTACGGTGCGCTGCACCTTTTCAACGGCTATTTCGAATTAATCCCCTTTTGCCAAGGCCGTCAAAACCTCCATTGCTTTTTGTGCATCATTTTTCCCCACAAAAATATGGTCGTGGTAATAGGCGGCCACCACATTGCAACTGATGCCATGCTTGGCCAGTGCATTGGAAAAAGCAGCCGTCAGGCCGATCGCCTCCAGGGCTGAGTGGACAGTGAGCGTTATCCATGCTGCGACAAAATTGTATGGCAGCCCTAGTTTGTCGGCCACCTCTTTTTTTAGCACTACCGTGATAGACTCACTCTCTTTGAAAAAGAAAAGCAACTCGGCCAAGTCAAAGCCCTCCAGCGAGGGCAAGGTGCAAAAGACGAACTCCCCTTCGTTCAGTTGGGGCCGCATGGTTTTGAGGAGGATTTGAAGGTCAGTTTCGCCTTGCAAGGTGGTATCTTTTTTAAGCATTTGGATATACAGGATACCCACAGGGCTGAGGCGATTGGTTCTATTTTTTTGATTTCAGATTTCAGATATAAGACGTATGATTTTAGATTGATTGGCAGATTTAAGAGGTAAGATTGGTCGATTTACAATCCTTTCCTGTCTTCTGGTGGTTAACCTACGCCCCAAAATCTTATATCTGAAATCGTATATCTTATATCTGAAATCAAAATGAATCAGAATCAATCAATTCTGCCTACAAGGGTACGCAACAATTCCCTACTCAACCCTCACCACCTTCATTTCCACCCGCTGGTTTTTTGCCCGGCCTTCGGGTGTTTCGTTGTTTGCCACAGGTTTTCGCTTGCCATAGCCCTTGTAGGTGATGCGGTTGGCGGGCAGCCCCTTGTCCACGAGGTACTGCGCCACGTTCTTGGCCCGCTCGGTGCTCAGTTTGTCGCAGAACTCATGCGAGGGGATACCGTTGGTATGACCGCCCACCTCAATGACGATGCCCGTGTTCTCTTGCAAGAACTCGTACAACTCGTCGAGCGTGGGGCGGGAGGTCTCCTCCATCTTCGTACTATCGGGCTGGAAGTAGATTTTCTCCAGTTTTATGGTCTCGCCGCTGCGCAGGTTGTTGGCCGAAAGCTCAGGGATGATGCGGGTTTTCACCTCAAAGGAAGCCGTGGCCGTGCAGCCGTTCCCGTCCGTGACCGTTACGCTGCGCTGCCCTGCGGGCAATGCAATGGCGTTCAGTACGGCCTCCCCGCTGTCCCATTTATAAGTGAAACTGCCCGACCCGCCGCTGGCGTCAACAGTCGCCTTGCCGTTGCTGGTCTTGTCGGTGGTGGCTGGCCGGATTTTGATGACGTTCGCCTTCACGGGCTTCGGCTCGGTCACCTGCTTGGTGGCCGTCACCGATTTGCCGGAGGCATCGCTAATCGTTACGGTATGGCTGCCTGCGGCAATGCCCGTGGCCAGCTCCGATTTGCTGCCGCTGCTCCAAGCGATGGAATAAGGCCCTTTGCCACCATTGATGCTCACCTTGAGGTCGGTCTTGTCGCCAGCGCATTTGATGTCTTTTTCTTGCGAAATGCTGGCCTCCAGGGCCAATATGTTCTCCGAAATGCTCACCGTGGCCGTTGCGGAGCAACCATTGGCATCGGTGGCGGTGACGGTATGACTGCCGGGGCCGAGCTTGGTGGCAGTGGCCGTGGTTTCGCCGTTGCCCCATTTATAGGTCAAGTTGCCCGTGCCGCCGCTGGCCTTGGCAGTGGCCTTGCCATCGGAATTGCCCGTGCTGGCCGGGGCATCCACCTTGGTCGTGAGGGAGATGGCTGCAGGTTCCTTGATGCTGAACTTGGCCGTTGCGGTAGCACCCGTGGCATCGGTGAGGGTCACGTCGTAGCTGCCCGCACCAAGCGAGGCCGCCGTTTCGCTGGTACCGCCGCCCGTCCAAGCGAACTTAAAGGGGCCTTTGCCGCCGGTGGCCTCGGCCTTCAGCGCCGCCGTTTTCTCGCCAGCGCATTTGATGTCCTTTTCTTGCGAAATGCTCACTGCCAACGGCAAGATGTTCTCCGTGATGCTGACGGTGGCCGTTGCGGAGCAACCATTGGCATCGGTGGCGGTGACGGCATGGCTGCCGGGGCCGAGCTTGGTGGCCGTGGCCGTGGTTTCGCCGTTGTCCCATTTATAGGTCAGGTTGCCAGTACCGCCGCTGACCTTAGCGGTAGCTTTTCCATCGGAATTGCCCGTACTGGCCGGGGCGTCCACTTTCGTTGAAACCGAGATGGCTGCAGGTTCCTTGATGCTGAACTTGGCCGTTGCGGTGGTGCCAGTTGCATCGGTGAGGGTCACATCGTAGCTGCCCGCACCAAGCGTGGCCGCCGTTTCGCTGGTGCCGCCGCCCGTCCAAGCGAACTTGAAGGGGCCTTTGCCGCCGCTGGCCTCGGCCTTCAGTGCCGCCGTTTTCTCGCCAGCGCACTTGATTTCTTTTTCTTGCGAAATGCTCACTGCCAAAGGCAAGATGTTCTCCGTGATGCTCACCGTGGCCGTTGCAGAGCAACCATTGGCATCCGTTGCGGTAACGGTGTGGCTGCCGGGTGCGAGCTTGGTGGCCGTGGCAGCTGTTTCGCCGTTGTCCCATTTATAGGTCAAGTTGCCCGTGCCGCCAGTAGCTTTTGCAGTGGCCTTTCCGTCGGAATTGCCCGTGCTGGCCGGGGCATCCACCTTGGCAGCGAGGGTGATGGCTTTCGGTTCTTTTATTTCGATATTGGTGCTGGCAGTCTGGCCTTTGGAATCCGTGGCGGTCACGGTGTAAGTGCCCGATGGAATGCCGCCTTCCAACTCACTCGCTGACTCGGAAGCGCTCCATTTATAGGTGTAAGGCTTTTTACCGCCATCAACGTCGGTGCGGAGACGTGCTGTCTTTTCACCAGCACATTTTATTTCCGCAAGCAGCGTGATGGTCACTTTCATGGGCAGCACGTTCTCGACGATATTGATATTGGCCACGCCCGTACAGCCCGCCCCGTCCGTCACGGTAACGGAATGCGTTCCCTCGCCAAGCTTGACGGCAAGGGCCGAGGTCTCTTGGGTGCTCCATTTATAGGTATAGTTGCCGGTGCCGCCCTTGGCCGTCACCGTAGCTTTGCCGTCGGCATTGCCCGTGCTGGCCGGGGCATCCACCTTAACGCTGGCAACGACGGGTTCTGCGTCCTTTACCGTAAAAGCGCCCGTGGCCATTTGCCCGGTGGCGTCCGTTATCGTCACGGAATAACTGCCCGCTGGAAGCCCCGTCAGGTTGGCGCCCACCATCAGGCTTGGCGTGTTCCATTGGTATTGGTAAGGCGTTTTGCCGCCCGATACTTCCGCTTTCAGGGCAGCGTCCTTTGCGCCAGCACAGCCAACGGCCTTCGTTTGGGAGACCACCACATTGAGCTTGCTCACCGTCCGCTTGATGTCCAAGGTGGCCGTGGCCGTACACCCGGCCCGGTCGGTGACGGTGACGGTGTGGGGGCCTTCGGCGAGTTTGGTGGCCTTGGCCGTGGTTTCGCCACTATCCCATTTGTAGGTGTGCGGTGTGATGCCGCCGTTCACCGTTACGCTGGCTGCGCCGTCTGGCGCACCACCCTCTCCAGCGGGTTTCTCTTGGGTGATTGAAGCCGTGAAATTGGGGTTCAGGATGGGGAATTTGATGGACTTGGACTTGCCTTTGGCGTCCGTCACGGTGAGGGAATACTCGCCGGGGCCGAGGCCCTGCGGGTTGGTGCCCGTCACGCCGCCGTCCCATTTATAGGTATAAGGCTCGGTGCCGCCGCTCACGGTCACTTTCAGCGAGGCGTCCTTGCTGTTTGCTCCGCAACTCAGTGGTTTGTCGAGCAGGCAGGTGACGGCCATGGCGTCGGCTTTTTGTATCAGGTAAAGCCCCTTGTCGTTGGTGCCAATCCAGACGGCGTTCTCTGCGTCTATGGCCATGCAGGAAACGTCCTGGCTGGTGAACTCCTCCGCCGGCCCGAAGACGACGGCCTCCTCGGTGGCGGGGTCGTAGCGGGCGATGATTTGCGAAGCGACCCAAAGCAGGCCGTTGCCGTCCACGGCGATGTCCACGACCTCGCCCTCGGTCAGTTTGGCGTCAATGTCTATGGGTTCCCATTTTTCACGAGCGTCCACCTTCCAGAGGAGGTCGTCGCCCATGACCCAGGTGTTGGTGCCGCTCTGGGCAAATGCCTTGATGCTGAACAGTTTTTCCTCGGTTTTCCATTTGCCATCCTTGCCGAAGGTACAGCCCTCGGCAGTGCCTATCCAGAGGCGGCCCTGGGTGTCGAGGAAAAGGGTGTTGATGGACTCGGAACCACCTGGCGAGTGCCGCTTGATGAGTTGGAGCGTTGGCTGCGTGCGGAACTGGAACAGTCCCGACTTGCGGGTGCCTACCCAAAGCTGGCTGCCTTTTTCCTCGAAAATGGCGGCGCTGATGCGGTCTTGCTTGGAGCGGATGGCCTGACCGCCTTCCCCCATTTGGTTCAGCAGGTCTTCGAGTGGGAAGCGCAGGTCACGGTTGCCGGACGGGGTTTGCAGCAACGACCATTCGGCGGCCGCTATGTTCAGGTTGGTGGCCTGCTCCGGCGAATGCACCTGAAAGACCCCCTTGCGGTTGCCGACCCATTTGTTCTCCCCTTCGATATGGATATTGGTGACGGGGGTATAACGGTCAACAGACTTGGTGCGCACGACTTCCATCTGCACCACTTGGGCAATGGCCTGAACCCCAAAAAACAAAATCAAACAAGAAATACTGAAAAACTTATTCATCGGCGGATTGATGCTGGTTGGTTGTTGGCTTTTGGCTGTTGGCCATTGGCTTTTTGCCATTGGCCAACGGCCACATAAGACGTAGAAACGAAAGATAAATTTCTTTTCGGGGTGCAAAGTTTAGGTTATTTTGAGAAACGGGCCGATTTCGATGGAAATCCGTATTACTGGGCTTGTTTTTTTGTAGGCGGGCTTGGCTAAAAATTTGACAAAACCACGCTTCTATGGAAAACTAAAAAATTGATTATCAACTATTTAGTTTTTTATTTTAAAAATAAAACGCTTGTACAAATGCCCAATAATGTCCATCTTCATCAACAAGGGCCGGTACATTTTTGCAGTGTAAAAGTCTGTTCGAGGTTAAATCCTTCATCCAAAAACAAATCTTGGCTTATGAAACCTGCAATCAATGTTGATGTATTGCGCCATTTCCCGCTCTTCGAGGGATTGTCGGAAGAAACTTTTACGAGGCTCGAAACGATGGCGGAGCACCATACCAAGGGCAAGCATGTACAGTTGTACGAGGCTGGCGAGGCTTCCGACCGGGTTTTCTTCCTGCTAAAGGGCACCGTGAAGACCTGCACCCTTTCGCACGACGGCAGGGAGGTCATCAAGACAATACTGCACCCACTGGCCATGTTCGGCGAGCTTGGCCTCGTGGGCGAGCAGCACCGCCACGAGTCGGCCTTCACGATGAACGAGGACGTGTCCTACATCACCATCTCCATCGCCAATTTCAAGGTGCTGATGCGCTCCAACCACCACCTCTGCATGAATGTGCTGAGCCTCATCGGCAGCCGCCTGCTCGTGGCCGAGAACAAACTGGAAGCGCTCATCTTCAAGGACGCCCGCTCCCGCATCATTGACTTCCTAAAGGACAGCGCCAACCAACGGGGCCGCCGGGTGGGCTACGAGACCCTCTTCAAGCACAGCCTCACCCAACAGGACATCGCCAACCTGACCGGCACCTCCCGCCAGACCGTGACTTCCGTGCTGAACGACCTGCGCAAGGAGAACCTGATTTATTTTAACCGGAACACGATTTTGATTAGGGATATGGGGAAGTTGAGTTAGGGGGGGAGGATACAAGGAATGAAGGGAAAGCTGCACATCCGGGGAGGGTGTGCAGCTTTGTTTTTTGGATGCTGGGCCGTACTCAAACAGTTATTAATTTCGCCCCATGTTACCCGTTTACAAAGCCATATCCGTTGACCAGGAAGCCATCAGCAGAGGCTCGACGAAGCCGTGCATCATGATGGTGGCGGACAGTAATGGCAAAATAGTCGGCGACTATGTCGTAAAGGTTTTCAAGCCAACCAATTTTGAACAAAGCCAGCCGACCAACAAGGAAGTTTATGGGAATTCACTCGCAAGGGCATTCGATTTGGCAGTATCTGTTGTTTTCCCCGCATTCCATGCAGTGGCAGCGTCACCTCCGTGCCTCCGGCGACGCTGCCACTGCTTTTTGCCAACCCGCCCACACCCGCAAGAAATCCCGCCCAGTGCAATGGAGTGAAAAACGGATGCCCAACACAAACCCAAGCGGTTGCCGCAGCCAGTCCTGCAAGCCTGCTCGTGCCTCCCTTGCTAGCAGTCCAGACAGCCGCAGCCGCCTCGCAGTAGGAGCAGCACCGCCGTTTCACTCACATGGTTTCGTTTCACTTCGGTGCTGCCCCTGCTTTTCTGCCCTGCTTCTGCCAACGCAACCGTTTCCCCGACTTGGTTATCCCGCCCGTTTGAAGATGACCTTCTCCACCCCCACCCACCCATTTCAGCGGTGTGAAAAACAGCCCCAAAGCCCACAAGCCAAAGCGCCCGATGCAAGCTCAGGCTTCCCGCTTCGCAGGTAAGCCTCAGCCAGCATCCGGCGCCCCGCAGCAGGAGTAGCCGCAGTCATTTCACTTCGCATGGCTGCGTTCATGGCTGTGGCTACCCCTGCTTTTAGTCCGCCCACAGCAAAGACTGGCTGTTTTTCACGGCGTAGTTTGCCCCCGGCCGACCCACTAAAATCATTTAGATTTAGCGTTTTGCTTATGGCTGAGTCGCCTTAAATGGGATAGGTGGTTTTTCTTACTGGAAAATATTCATCACAAAATATAGTTTTACTGGAAAATATTCGCCAATTTTGACCCAAACCACCCTGCTAATGGAAAATATTCTACCCATACACCTTCAGGAAATCATCTTTTCATCGAGCGACAAATTGGTAAGCAAGCAGCTTTCCAAACTGGAAAAGGCAGGCAAAATCAGGAAGATTGCCGCCCGTATCTACACACCCAATTTCACCGACAGCCCGGAGACGCTGGTTCGGCGTAACCTGTTCACGATACTTGGCAGGTTGTACCCGGGTGCAGTGCTGAGCCATCGCTCGGCGCTTGAGTTTCAGCCCACAACCGCTGGCCATGTTTTCCTCACCTACACGTACACCAAGAAGATACTCCTGCCGGGCATCACGCTGCGATTCATGCAGGGGCATGGGCGCATCGAGGGAGACAACCCGTTGTCTGGAGAACTCTATGCCTCGCAACTGGAAAGAGCGCTGCTGGAAAACCTGCAGCCATCCCGGCAGTCCGGCCCTGAATCTAAAACTTGCCCCCTGTCTGAGGTGGAAAACCGATTGGAGCAAGTCGCCCGCACCCGTGGCGAAAACGGGCTGAATGAACTGCGGGACAAGGCAAGGGGAATTGCCCTGCAATTGGGCATGGAAGCTGAGTTTGAAAAGCTGAACAAGCTAATTGGGGCAATGCTGGCCTCCCGTCCCTCGAACCTCCTTTCTTCACCGCTGGCAATGGCGAGGGCGTTTGGCAATCCCTACGACCCTGCCCGAATGGAGTTGTTTGAAAAACTCTTCGTGGCGCTGAAGCAACAGGAGTTCCCAGACCTGCCCGAGCGCAACACCTCCGACCGTTCCTTTCGGAACTTCGCCTTTTTCGAAGCCTATTTTTCCAACTACATAGAAGGCACCGAGTTCGAACTGGAGGATGCCATGCACATCATTGAAACCAACCTGCCCATGCCTGCCCGCAGCGAGGACTCGCACGATGTGCTCGGTACTTACAAATTGGTGAGCAGCCGAGAGGAAATGCGGACTGTTCCCGAAACTCCTACCGCCCTCCTCGACATCCTGCTTTATCGCCACAAGCTATTGTTAAGCGCCAGGTCATCGAAGAACCCCGGTCAGTTCAAGGACAAGAACAACAGAGCAGGCGACTCCTTTTTCGTTGACCACCTACTGGTAAAAGGTACGCTCATAAAGGGCTTCGATTACTATCAGGCATTGACCCATCCGTTTCCCAAGGCAGCTTATATGATGTTCCTCATCAGTGAAGTACACCCCTTCCTCGACGGCAATGGCCGCATGGCCAGGGTGATGATGAACGCCGAACTGGTCAAACAGGGTCAGTCCAAAATTATCATCCCCACCGTTTATCGTGATGACTATATGGTCGCTCTTCGCCGCCTGACCCGCCAGCACGACCCCGCTGCCTACCTCCGGATGCTGCAACGGGCGCACGAGTTCAGCGCCACCATCATTGGCGAGGATATGGATTCGATGAAAATCCTCTTGGAGAAAAGCAATGCGTTCAAGGCACATGACGAGGCAACGTTGAAGATAATGGCGGTGTGATTGCCTTCCCATCAAGAGTGGAAAAAGAGTAGAAATTATAATTTCTGGAATTAACCGCTGAAAATTTGAATAATATCAGCGGTTAATGCCATTTTAAGATACCCTTGCACTGATTTGCCTACTTAAAATCAGCGCCAAGAAAGGAAGGAAAGAAGAACTTGCCGTTTTGCGGTCATTGGAAAATACGGACAAACCTGCTTTTGTGGCGGTTTATGGTCGTCGTAGGATTGGCAAAACCTACCTTATACGCCATGCATTTGAAGGGAAGTTCACGTTTCACCTGACCGGAATCGCCAACGAAGCACTACCCGTATGATTGGGAAATTTCTATAGGGGCTTGGTGCAGAATGAATTGACGATGGATGCCTTGTTTTGAGTTATGCTGCAAAAACAAAAAAGCCCCACAAGCGTGAACTTGCGAGGCTTTCTTGATTTCTTGCTGCGGACCGGACGGGACTCGAACCCGCGACCCCCTGCGTGACAGGCAGGTATTCTAACCAACTGAACTACCGATCCTTTCTGCTTTTCTTCAAAAGCGGTCGCAAAGGTATAACATGTTTTTTCACCATGCAACCCTTGTGGAAAAAAATCAAAAAAAATATTCCCATTGCACGGCACTGCGAAGGGGTTTGCTAACTTTGTAACCCTTTTCAAAACGAGGATGCTGTTGTTCCGGTTCCGCGACCGACTACAAAAAGCAAACGCAAACACTTGATTCATGGTCTTTTTGGATTTTGAGAAGCCGCTGGAAAGCCTGTTCGAGCAGTTGGACAAAATCAGGCAGGTGGGCGAAGAGGGCGACCTCGACGTTTCTCCGATGATAGAGGAACTGGAGGCCAAGATCAGCGCAAAGCGAAAGGAAATCTACGACAACCTCACCGCTTGGCAGCGGGTGCAGCTATCCCGCCACCCGGAGCGCCCTTATACCCTCTTCTACATAGAGCAGATTTGCAAGAACTTCGTGGAACTGCACGGCGACCGCTGCTTTGGCGACGACAAGGCCATCGTGGGCGGCCTCGCCGAGATTGACGGCCAAACGGTGATGATCATGGGCCAGCAAAAGGGCACCAACACCAAGATGCGCCAGTACCGCAACTTCGGCATGGCCAACCCCGAGGGCTACCGCAAGGCACTGCGCCTGATGAAAATGGCCGAGCGGTTCGGGTTCCCCGTCGTTACGCTGATTGACACCCCAGGCGCATTTCCCGGCATCGAGGCGGAGGAGCGTGGGCAGGCCGAGGCCATCGCCCGCAACCTGTTCGAAATGGCCAAGCTGGAGGTGCCCATCGTCTGCGTCATCATCGGCGAGGGTGCATCGGGCGGGGCCATCGGCATAGGGCTGGGCGATAAGGTGTTTATGCTAGAAAACACCTGGTACTCCGTCATATCTCCCGAAAGCTGCTCCTCCATTTTGTGGCGCAGTTGGGACTACAAAGAACAGGCAGCCGAAGCTCTCAAGCTCACCGCCAACGACATGCTGTCCTTTGGCCTGATTGACGGCATCATACAAGAGCCACTCGGCGGGGCGCACTCGCAGCCGGAGGAGATGGCCGTCATCCTGAAAAACGAGGTTTTGAAGGCCCTTGCAGAATTGACAAAACTCACACCCGATGAGCTGGTAGCCGCTCGCATCAACAAGTATAGTTCCATGGGCGTTTACGAAACTGTTTCAGAAACTGCGGAAGTGGAAGCTGGGAAGGAAGGGTGAGGTATGGAGGTATGGTGAAGTGCTGATTGGCGTTACTCATCATTCCACCATTCATCATTTATCATTCCAACATTCATCATTCAAAACCATTTTTGCTCCGCAACAAAAAACGCCTGCACCATGCAGCTAATAGAACAAATACGAATCCGTTTCCATCAAAAAAATTTGGAGAAGGATCTGCCAAAACAGCAGCCAAAAAGGGCTTCCATGTACCTCGACAATGCGGCTTCGGTCGGTATCTTGTTCGACGGCACTGAGCCGGAAGAGCGGGAGGCCGTGCTCAATTATGCCGAGCAATTGCGCAAGCAAGGCAAAAAAGTGAAGGTGCTCGCTTTTTTCAACAACAAGCTCAAGGGCGAGCAGTTTGCCTATCCGGCCTTCAACCGCCTGCAAATGGACTGGACCCTGCGACCCAACAGTCGGGAGGCTGTCGAGTTCAAGGAACAGGCCTTCGACCTATTGCTCAACCTCACCAAAAAGACCGTGCTGCCATTGGATTACTTAGCCGCCCTTTCCAAGGCCAAGTTCCGGGTGGGCCCGTTCACCGAGAAGACTTATTGCTACGACCTGATGATTGACACCTCCGGCCAAACGGACCTGAAGGCGTTCCTTCAGCAGGTGGTATTTTATATGAAAAAGTTGCGACCAGCTTATGAACCAGCAGCAGTTTAGCGGCACGGGCGTGGCGCTAGTCACGCCGTACAGGAAGGGGAAAGTGGATTTCGAGGCCCTTGAGCGTGTCATCGAGCACGTCATCAAGGGCGGGGTGGACTTCATCGTGTCGCTTGGCTCCACGGGCGAGTCGGTGATGCTGACGACGGCTGAATGCAAGGAGGTGTTCAAGCTTACCTTTGAAAAAGTCAATGGCAGGGTGCCCATTGTTGGAGGTCTTTTTGGGTCAAACAGCACAACGCACCTGCTGGAACGGTTGAAGGTTTACGACGACGTGCTCGGCGGCTTTTCGGCCATCATGTCGAGCAGCCCCAGTTATGTGAAGCCCACGCAGGAAGGCATTTATCAACATTATATGGCCTTGGAGGCTGCCTCCCCGCTGCCCATCATCATCTACAACGTACCGGGCCGTACTGCCTCCAACGTGACTGCCGACACCACGCTGCGGCTCGCCAAAGCCAGCAAAAAGTTCATTGCCGTTAAGGAGGCCAGTGGCCTGATTGACCAAGCCTGCTCCATCATAAAGCACCGACCAGAGGGCTTCCTCGTGCTCAGTGGCGACGATGCGCTCACATTGCCGCTCATCGCTTGTGGCGCCAATGGCGTCATCTCCGTCATCGCCAATGCCCTGCCAGCGCAGTTCAGCGGCATGGTGCGGGCAGCCTTAGTGGCGACTTCGACACGGCCCGCCGCCTCCACCTCGACCTTCACGACATCCACCCGCTGCTCTACGTGGACGGCAACCCTGCCGGTATCAAAGCCGTGCTGAAAATCATGGGGATATGCAGTGGCGAGGTGCGCTCGCCGCTCGTGCCAGTACGGGAGAGCACTTATGATAGATTGAAGGTGGAATTGGAGAAATTGTATGCGGGTTCGGCAGTGGCAGGTTAAATGGATGCCTTACGGGCTGGCTTGTCGGCAGTTACAAGATTAGCCTAGGCGGTTTCCCGAAGATGCTATTATTACGACAAGGGAACAATTTCCCAATTCCCATCAATTTCCCAATTTCACCCCCACCTCCCGTTCCAATGCCTCCATTGCCATGGCCCAGAGGTGATCGTAGGGGATGTTCTCCACTTCGTGCGGGGCATCGGCGAGCATTACGGGCTGGGTGGACATACGGCGAATCCAATCTGCCGATTTTTCCTCTGAATCCTTCCTTTTGAAATCTGCTTTTTGAATTTGTAGCAATGCCTTGATGAAGCAAAAGCTGCGGAAGGCGTCGTCGCCTTCCTTTAGGTTTCGGTCGGCATATTTATCAAGGGCGAGGAAACGGTCGTAGGCATCATCATAGCGTTTTAGATAAAGCAAGAAAATGCCGTGAACCATGAGTACAGGGATGTTCATGCCCCGTTTGTCCTTTGAGAAGTCGGGCACCTCGTTCAAAAACTTGGTGGGCCTAAACCCCGATTTTTTCCGCTCTGCTTCCGTTGGTTTGATTTTTCCTGCGGTAATGAGTAATTGGATATAGGCTTCGTGCAGTTTCCAGGTCTGTTGTTCGATGGTAGCGAGGTGGCCAAAATGTTTGTGGGCGCTGGCCTTTGCATAAACGGCGTATGCGGCTTGATAATCCTGTTTGTGGAACTGTAGCACAATTTGCTGTTCCAAGCCTTTGAACCAGTTGTGGGTGCCAGCCTCGGCTAGGTTTTCGGCATATTTGGCCCATTCCTCGGCTTCTTCGTATTTGTGGAGCATAGTGAGGGAGACGACGAGGGTATGAGCGAACATGCCAGGCACCGACTTTGGTGTAGCAAACCTCGCTTCAAAATAGCGAATAGCCCTTTTGCAAACTTCAGCGGTACCAGCATAGTCATGTACGCTTGCCCTTTGCAAATTAGCTATAACATGATAGTACAAATGTAGGCGATGTGCATGGTGCTTCTGAACAAGTGGTTCCAGAATTGCCAAATATGCTGCTGCTTTTTCACTGACCCAGGGCTTGCTTGCCTTTGATTTGACGTAAGGGGCTATCAGATCCAAATACATTTTCTCTGCTTGAATGGTAACTCCAAGTACTTCATAATTTTCGTCAACCAACCTTTCATAATAGATCCTTTTTTTTTCGTCCTGCTCTTTATAAGCATAGTATCCAAGCAAATTCCTTGCAAGTTCCAATATCACCTCCGTTAACTCGTACTTGATAGCTTGCTCAATGGTTTTTTCGGCAACTTCATGCGACGAATGCCTTGCCCCCTTTGCCTCCAACATTTTCACTGCGGCCATGTTCCGGTAGCAAGTATGTAGAGCAGCTTGGGCATCGTTGAACTCCGCCTTTTTCACATCAATGAAAAAAAAGGTATTCACCAACCTTTTGAAAAAAGAGTTCCGCATGTTGCGGTATTCGGTGTGGGAGCCATCCTTGCCATCGCCGAAAAAATGGCGGGCAGCCTCGTCATCAGTCAGCAACTTACCTTCGGCCAGCAGGTTGTAGAAGACCTCGTAGCGGTCGTTGGCATCTGGGTTGTAGCCCAGTACCTTCACTTCTTTGCGTTTGTACTTCGTGACGAGGTGTATGAGTTCTTGTAGTGCGAACATGCCTGGGTGGAGTTTTTGATAAAAAAAATGTTTGAGTGGCGGGAAGGTAATAGTTTCTGTTAGAAAAAGAAGAAACGCAAGTGATTTATTGTTGGCAAACTATACTTTTCAACATCCCTTTCCCAGTTTGGGGTGTTAGGAACGGCGGTAACTGTCCGTGACTTGGGTTGAGAGCGCCCATAGCTTTGTACCATTCGTTCACCATTAAAAATTTTAAAGCTATGTCGACCACATTACTCAATGCCATTATTGCCGCACTTATCGCACTTGGACTCCTTAGCAGCCCAACCGAATGGAACACTAAAACCCAGCAAGAAAAGGACACGCTGACGGAGATTGTTATAAACGATTTAGACCAATAAAGGCGAGCCTTGTGCATGGAAACTAAAATCCGGCAACCATGACTTCTCATGGTTGCCGGACTTTTTTTGTGCAAGTTCGCCTTCAAAATCCTTTAAAAATGGCATTTCCTTGAAATTAAGCACAGGCTTGACCGCAAACCCTCCTCGGCGGGCAAGCTACCCACTGCCGAACTGCCCACTTTTACCTTTGCCTACCACTGATGGTCTTGCATCCAGCAAAAATTGGCCAAAGCCAAAGCAATGGCCTGTCCAAATTTGTTCCGCACTGACTGCCACCCCGAGGGGTCGGGACAAGACCTGCCAACTTTTTAACTATCACCCCAATTTTGGGGTATTAAGAAACGGCCAAACTGTCTTTGGAACTTGGCCCTTGGCGATAGCATCTTTGCACCAACACTTGAGAAAAGAACATAAAGCTATGAAAACCCGAGTTTGAAAAAATGGCAAGGTTCAGCGCTTTGAAAAAGATTGGGGTGCTGAACGCTTGACTTTTGAAACCCAAACCCCAGAACAACAAGCTAACTAATAAGGGGCCGACCGCCCCTTTGGGGATTCCCCAGCGGGGCAAGCGCCCGCTCATTAACGGACAATAATCTTGACATATATACGGTATTGACAGTAGGTGACCAGTGCCGAGGAAAGGGGCTCGGTACCCGGCACTGCGTCAGGCATTCAGGGTTTATGCAGTTACATGGCCCAGACTGCCCACTGTCGAACTGCCCACTGCCAACTCAAAATTTGGGGTATTAGGAAACAGGCAGACTGTCCTTGATTTCTGACGTTGGACGACCGCATCTTTGCGTCAACAGTTGAGAGAAGAACTATAATCATGAAAATTAATTTGAGATTGTATTTACCCTCCCTGATTCATAGGCTTCGATGCCGGATGAAAACTATGGAGCACTGAATTTCATTTTTTTGACATTATCAATAGCTGCAACATGACAACGCAATTTAAGACTAGCCTGGCCCTTTTCATTTTAGGTTTGACAGGAATCATATCCTTGGTATTTTCGCCATTACCGATAAAAATTCCTGATGAGATTTTGGCAAAATATTCGCCATCCACGCTATCATTGCTTATGATGGTGCAACCAGCAGTACTCTTATTTATTGCTGTGATAATTGGCAAGCGCCTAACACCAAGGGTTAATTTGTCTGCGCCCCTATTGAAAGGGTTATTTGATGGAGAATTTAAACGGGGTCTGTTTAAAGAACAATTAAAGATAGGCAGTCTTTTGGGTTTCAGTATGGGCTTGTTGCTAGCATTTACGACATACCTGTCCACCTCTTTTTTACCTGAAGAATTAACATCTTTGAACGCTTCAACAGGCATCTCACCAATCGCAAGGTTTCTGTACGGCGGAATAACGGAAGAAGTGCTGGTGCGTTGGGGCTTCATGTCACTATTTGTGTGGGCTTGTTGGAAGCTATTCGGTAGAAGAGCAAATGAGCCGACTCCCGCTATCTATTGGGTAGGTATATTTTTGGCAGCGTTTCTGTTTGGCATAGGCCATTTGCCTGCTGTTTATGGGTTAGTTGAAACCGTAACACCTTTAACGATTTTTTATATCATTGTCGCAAACATGGCATTTGGCATAGTCGCAGGCTGGCTGTTCTGGAAGAAAGGAATTGAAGCAGCTATCATAGCCCATGTTTTTGCGCATATTGGGATGATAGTGGTGGAATTTGCAGGAAATACCATTTGATTTCTTACATCACTTAACCCTAATTTCACCAGTGTTCAAAGCGATAGCCAATCATACGCTTATTTTTATACCATAATCACTTGTAAAATGAATGCACAACGACCAAAGTTAATGGTTAAGCATACGCAATTTGACAAAATTGTAGAGATTTTTGGTTGGGTATCAATAGTTGCAGTATGGGCAATTACCATCCCAAGTTTCTTTTGGCTGCCAAGTGACATAACTGTACACTATAACATCTGGGGAGAGGGGAATGGCACTGGGGATAAAAATATATTGTTTACCCTTCCCATAATAGGCACAGTTGTATTTTTTGCTATCTCAATTGCTATGAGAATACCGCAAAAATTCAATTATGCAGTGAAACTGACAGAAGAAAAAGCAGAAAAAGAGTACACACATGCCGTTAGGACCTTAGGGTATATTAGAACAGGAGTTGCTTTGACTTTCTTTCTAATAGCAATAAAAACGCTTGGCTACCTCGAACGATATTTGTTGAATTCCTGGCTTTCTATTTCAATTGCTTTGATTGTGGTGGCAATTGCGGGGTTGTCTGTGCTTAGAAAAGAATAGGAGCATGCTTCCCCTCAATATTTTTTCTACGGTATGAATCTGTGCAAACAATGTGGCTAGCATTCAAATCGTGCAATATGCCTTCCTGTAATAACCACAGAAAGAAAGGAAAAAAATTGGCGCATACTAAAGCCAGCTATTTGGGAAGTTGTCAAATCTCAATAGCATGCAACAAGTGGCGATGATCAACTTTTATCAACATCATCAAACACAAGCAAACAATGACAGTACAAACCATAATTAGCGCAACCTGATTTAAAATCGCTTTATTGTCCCTACATCCCTTTATCCAATTCAGCACTTTACAAAACATGTGCCGCTCAGGATATTGCCAAAGACTCGTATTGATGGGCGAAAAAGCAATTAATCGTGAACAATCATTCAATCATCAATTCAATGAAAACTTACGTAACTACCATCCTCGTGGGCATCTTTGCCCTTATTGTGTCCTATTCTTGCAGGACAAGAGACTCCATCATTGATTATCCTTACCAACTAAAGCGATGTATTGCCATGGTTATTCCACAAGGCTGGGGGTTTTTCACAAAAAGCGCACGAGACCCCAATTATTATGTTTACAAGAAAGACAGTTCAGGCACATTTAAGCGATACACAATTAACAATACTAGCATCGTGAACGCTTTCGGTGTTTCAAGGTATTCCAGAAGGCTTTCTTACGAATCCTCAATTATATTGAACGAATTGAAGAACGCAGCATGGACAGAGATAAAAGGCGTTGACCTGCCCAACGCTTCCGAATTGCAAACAAATTATTTGTTCATAGAACATGCTGCGCTTAAAAATTTCGACTCTGGACAGTATTTACTTTGCAAAGAGGACATCATCCCCTGGGCATGGAAACGGAACTTTATAGAAGAAAATACAAGGCGAGACTATATCTTCATTGATATGGTAAATTGTAATCAACAAAAACATCTTCAGTCATGAAAAACATCTTCACCAATAAACTTGGCATCGCTAGAAGCATAACTGCCTTAGCACTACTATCTACGCTTCTGTTGAACAATAAAGATGTGCTTTTTTTGGAAAACATGTCGCTTCCAGAGAACCCAAACATCCTTGAAAGGCTCAATCTTTTCTTGATGTTTGGATATGAAAACCTATACATAAGCTATTCAATAGGCATAGCAATACTTGTATCGGTTTTGGTAGGAGTATATCCAAGGTTCACAGGAATCCTACATTGGTGGGTTTGCTTCAGTTTTTTTGGCTCATCAATAATCGTGGAAGGTGGTGACCAAGTCGCCCAAATACTGTCACTGCTTCTAATTCCCATTACCTTACTCGATCCGCGCACTAATCATTTTGGAAAGCAAATTGAGGTAGGCGCCATTCGAACACAAATGGCAAATGGTTTTTGGTTTATTATTAAGCTACAAGCAGCTCTTTTGTACCTTGAAGCTGGCGTCGCCAAATTGTATTCCTCGTCTCCCGAATGGGCTGATGGCACAGGTTTGTACTATTGGATAAACAATGGAAACTTTGGGAGAGGCGACGGGTTGGTTTCGTTGATGAATTCCTTGATGACATCCCCTGTAATCTCATATTTATTCACACATAGTATCATAGTCCTTGAAATTTCTTTATTCGGTATGCTGTTCTCAACAAACTTGAAGTTAAAGAAATATCTTTTCATAGTGGCTATTATGTTTCATTTCAGCATTGTTGTCTATTTTGGGTTGGTTTCCTTCTTCCTGAATATGGCTGGCCTGTTGGTAATATACCTACTTGATATAAGCAACCCAGTCAATCTTAGTTTAACGAATATTTACAGAACAGCTTCCTCCTTGTTGCAAAGGTTGAGGTTGGCGAAAAGGGAAAATATTGCAGCTTTCGACCCTACAAATTGAAATACTGCAAAGTCAAAAATATCAGTATATCCCCTCGGCATTAGAGCGTTCTCCTGCGCTTTACAATTAATCAGGTGCGCAAACCAGCTGCGTCAATGCTGGGCAATTTTTTCACATAATTAATCAAAAGTTATGAAAATTTCAACTATTCAAAAGTATGCAAAAAGCCGCCTAAGCATAGGCTTGATGATTCTGGCCATACTTGGGTCATCTTTCAGCGGCATTAGTAGGTCGGCAGCGAGTACTGCAGTCTTCACAAAGAGTGATTTGTTCAAAGCTGTCTTCTTTTTGGATGGAGACCTTGTAAATCAAGTGCCTACACTCAAAAAGTCCAAATCTTACTCAATCGGGAAAAAGACACAGGAGGATGCCAGCATGCAGGAGGCCATCACACAAAGTGTGAACGCTATGGATCCAAGCTATCAAGACCGGCTATATAGGGCTGTCACAAGCAATGACCACCTATCTATTTCCAATACATTGAAAGAAGGGGGGGAGTTGGTGCTTATCGCCGGTGCCCTTAAAGTAGATCGTTCGACTACTCCTGGATTCCCAGACCTCTCACGCTTCGACCTTACGAAAGCTGCTGACCGAGCGCAGGCTGCCACTTTGATAAAAGATTTTGGAGATGGAGGGGATGTTCAAGAAATCGCATTTCTTGTAATTGCCATCTACTATTATCTTGCGCTGTGGAAACTTGTAGTTATTCCCTTCGCTCCCGATGACACCCTGAACGAGCTTTACCGAACTGTCAGCGCAGATGCTTCTATATCTCACGACAAGTTGGTTAGCGACCTGGTTGCTATCTAATCTCAGTGCGCCTTAACGGAAGCAATTAATTGCCGAGGGGATAATATTGGTTGATTCGCATCCGTAAGCGCACAATTACTTCATCAACCTTTTTCTCAACACCCTAGCGAAAGCCTTTTTCGAAAAGGAAATGCACGGGTTTAATTTACTCAAATCATGAATTTATCATCTATCAATAGAATAGCCCGTTCACCTATTTTTATGGGCTTTATGGTCGCTACCATTTTTTTAGCAACCTTTTTTGAAGTAGCAGCTAAGTCAACACCTGCAACACTTGGCTATACGCACACAGAACTGTTTAAGGCTATATACTTCTTGGAAGGCGACTTGGTTAACAGAGTACCTGCATTGCAGAAGTTCAAGAGCTATGTTCCAAAGGATGAAATGAGGCAGAATGTTGAAATGCAAAATGGCATCATTTCGGAGTTTAATAAAATTGACCCTTCTTTTATGCAAAGATTGCATGATGCTGTGGCTGATAATGACCACTACCGCATTTCCTCTACAATTAAAGAGGGAGGGGAGCTTCAGATACTTGCAGTTTCCAAACATTTGCGCAAAATGGGAAATACGTCAATACCAAGCATTGACAGATTTGACCTAAGCACTCAATCAGGCCGTCAGGGCGCTTCTGCTATGCTTATGAGCTACTATGGCGGGTTGGACAATTTTCCTGAAGAATATGGTATGCAAGCATGTGCCTTGTTGGCTGTTGCAATCGCTGTAGCTGTCGTATTGTTTGTTTACTTTTGGGTTGAGACATCCAGTGTAGCCAACCCAGACTCATATTACAGCACACTTTTGAAAGATACATCCATATCCCACGATAGACTAGTCAGCCAATTGGTCGCTTTGGATTAACCTATTGGTTCTCTCGTTATATGAGATTTTATCATGATGAAAAGTTCATCATGGATGTATAGGGCATGGAGCATTAGGTTTGGCCAGTCATACTTTCCAATGAACGACTGGCTGGTCAAGCCTATGCTTGTCTTTTCCCTTCGGAATTTTTCACTATTTACAATACTAAAAAAAACCATTAGTTCTCTTTTTATTCCTCACTTGTCTAAGTGCTTCTTATTTGGCAACTGAAATTCACATAGTTGATTCCATTTAAAAAAGCACACAGACTATAACTCAAAATTAGTTATGAAAGCTATTATTCTTTCTTGCATCGTTCGGAAAAAGCAATCTTTATTAATGATTGCATTAAGTCTTTTAACAGGCTTTTTGTATGCTCAAAGAACTGGCGAAACGCTGTTCCGTGCAGTTTATTTCGGCGAGGGTGCTGCAGCGACAGCGATTCCAGAATTAAATGGCATTTCTATTGGCAGTTTTACGAGCAATGCTAACGACATCCAAGAGACGCATCAAATTCAGGACAGAATCGTCAGCCAAATAAATTCAATGGACGCCAATTTTTTCGAGTCCTTCCGCCAAGCAATCACCTCAAAGAACCATGTGTTGGTCAGGTCTAAGCTAGATGAAGGAAAGGCTAAGATTAATGCAGCGAGCACAAGTTTGGGTTATACAAGGAACGCTGAATTCGAGGCAAAGTTAACAGCTGAGGTAACGAAAAGCATCCCCCCCGGAGCCTCTTATGAGGGCATTAACCAAGCCTTGCGCGACTATTTCCGGGAACACGCTGGCAATACGGGTGAAACCGCCAAACTGGGCGGATTGATACACCATTGGGTCATTGCAGCCTGGATAACAGTTTACGAATGGATATGGGACGCAGACGAATATTTCTCAACGACCTATAAGGATCGGCTGGTGTCGTCTATTGTCAAGAATTGGTAAATTAGCCAAGGGGCAAGCAATAGCGTAGCAAAGGAGAACTAATAGATTTCCCAAAGCCTTGCCATTGCTTCCCCTCTCTTCCGCATCTATCAACAATATAAAAAAAAGCACATGAGTCTTCGCCAAAAGATAGCAATATACACCGTTGCACTTGTAGTAACAGCAGTGTGGTCCTCTTTTATTTTCAAAGTGGCCATCAGTTCGTTGCCGCATGGCGCATTTCATGAATCCCAAGTAGCAGCTTTCAACTTGAAGAACGTAATGCCGCAAGGGTGGGGATTTTTTACAAGGAATCCAAGGGAAGACAACTATTTCGTGTTTCGATTATCACCTGACGGCAAACAAACCCCAGTCCTGACTTATTCCAACAGCCTGAACAACATGTTCGGCATAAAGCGAACTTCTCGCATTCAATCCATGGAGATGGGAGCCATTGTTCAGAGGCTCAAGGAATATGATTGGTTTGACTGCCCTTTGGGCAACAATTTATGCCAAGACGATATTGCGGCGCTATGTCCGACACCAGTGCTCAACACATGCCCGAAACCAACGTTATGCGGAGAGCTATTCATCACGCTTAAAGAAGTGGTTCCTTGGGCATGGGGCAGCGATTATAGCACACTTGACATGCCTGCAAAAACAATTAAAATTAATGCCATATGCTTCAGCCCAGCACTACCTTGAACGACACCTTGCAGCGAGCAATTTCTTTTGGTTGCTCAAACACCATAGGAATAGCAAGAACGCTACTAGCATTCGGGACTTTCGTGACACTAATGTTCAACGACCTCGAAATGCTGCTTTATCCTTTGAGCAGGACAGACACCATTGACCTCTATAGAAGCTCCCCTTTTATTAAAGACATAAACCTGTTCAACTTACTGGATGCCAACCTGGGGGCAGCAAGGGCACTCTGCTTGGTAATATTGTTAGTGGTGATGGCAGGTTGGAGGCCTAGATTTACCTGCCTGTTGCATTGGTGGGTAACATGGAGTTTTGCAACAAAAGCCGTGGTTCAAGATGGTGGTGACCAAGTAGCTCAAGTGCTCACTTTGTTGCTTATACCGATTTGCTTGGCCGATAGCAGAAAATGGCATTGGCATGCACTCGTTCAGCCAGCGGCATTGAGGCAAAAACTAGCAAGTATCGTTGCTTGGTCAACCTTGGCAGTGATAAAGTTACAAGTTGCTTTAATTTACTTTGAGGCAGCTACGGCAAAGTTCATAGTTGAAGAGTGGGCAAATGGCACCAGTATGTTCTATTGGATACAAAACCCTACGTTCGGTATTGGAAATGACTTCCGTCAATTCGCTTTTGAACTATTTGCAAATCCGTTTGCAGTTGCTTTTGCGACATGGGGCACTATTGTTTTTGAATTAATACTTTTTATGGCTATTATGATGAAGCCGAAGCAACAAAAAATACTATTGTTGCTCGGCATTGGGTTCCACTTTGGCATAGTGCTTTTGTTTGGGCTTGTTAGTTTCTTCTTTTCAATGGCTGCAGCACTTGTGATTTATTTAGGCCCCAAAGAAGGATTTGAATTCGGAAAAATCAAGAAATTTATAGCACCTGCGATGAACCAATTTAGCGCTTGGGTATTGAAAAAAAACACATTAAATCCTATAGACCTACAATGAAAAGAGTTCAATATGACTTGGGGCAATTTAAATTAATCCAAAATTGGATGATGATTCTATACTCTGGCATATAGTGGCATATATTCTATTCTGCAAATGCCTATTATTTGTATCATCATCTATTAAATTTAGAATTAAAAAAAAAGCTATGAAAACCCTCCCATTTTTTTTCACTTCGTTGTTAATCTTTTTTTGCGCAATAACCGCCAAAGCCCACTCCCCCCCATTGCCATTAGCCGATACCATCACCATCCAATTCCACACTGGCTACGGTATGGACTGCAACGGCTCTGGCAGACAATGCCTCGCTACCCAACCTATGTCTATCGGCGAACAGGTAGCTCCCAGTTCACACGGCGTGGCAAAGGCTTGGTTCGATGGCCAAGGGCGTTTCGTGATGGAAGTCCGGCAAGTGTTCAGCACAAGCCTGTATAATGAACTTGAAGGTGGTACATTCTACATGGAATCAAGCGTACCGCTCTCCAATTCGGTCATGACTAGCCTGAATAGGAATGGACAACCTTATACCTTGCCTCCTGGTGTGCATCCCGTCAAGAAGCAGCAGGATGGCAGTTATCGCATCGTTTTTTAAGCTACAAGCACTACTTCATGCAATTAAATCAAGAAACATAGCGCGTGGTGGCGAACCCGCAAGGTGCTGGCCTACAGTGCCTTGTGGGGTTTTCGCCATTGTGCCCTGCAAAACATCCGGCTATGAAAACGGCAACCTTATCGTTCATTTACTGTCTCTGTCTCTTGGCGACCGCAGTCAAAGGCAACAACGGCTTGGACAGCCTTGCCGTGGCATCACTCCTAAACCAAACAACATCGGACTTGCACGCCATCGAACAGGATTGGGCTGGCAAAGCTGCCGTGTTGGAAGGCGAACTGGCCAGCATCAACCGCCAACTCGACTCTTTCAACATGGTGACCGCCCCTACGGAATACCTCTGGGCGCTCAACCGCAAACTCGACCTGCGGGACGAACTTGCCATCTTGGAAGAAATGTACCAGCTCAGCATGGCCAAGGCCCGATACCGCAAGGGGTTGGAGCTTATCAAAATCATGTACGAAAAGACGCTGGGCCTCGACCATCATTTCACTTCCCTGAAAACCTTCCACAATGTGGCACAGCTCTCCAACCCCAATGCCTACCCGGAGTTCCAGCAGACAAGGGAAGTGCTGGAAGGCCGCCTGAAAAAGGAGAATGATGTGAAGGTGCCCCAGTTCCTCGTTGGCAATCCGCTCATCTCCGCTACATTTTCCCTGGTGGCATCGTTCATCGGCGAAGGCGAACCAAAAAGAAAGGAGAAGGACTTGGACAAAATTGCCTGCATCCTCGACTTCACCGTGCGAATGTATTCGGACCTGAACCTGATTTACTACGAAACTGAGTTCCTGAAAGAGGGCAACTCCAACCTTAAAGCTGACTGTTCGAACTTGTTCAAGGAATACACGAAAATGGTAGGCTACAAGGTGGAACTGGACGCATGCCGCAAAGAAGACGACTGGGAAACCCTCTATGAACTGCTCGACAAGTACATCATTGATCTTGAAACTGCCGCAGTCAAGAGCAAGGACGACCCCGCTGCGAACCGCTCCCTTATGAAGGGCATCGCTAATTTGGAATTTTCCATTGACCGTCTGCTCGATTTCTTGGAGAAATACAACAACTTCGTGGCGCAAGGCGAAAAATACTACCAGAAATTTGAGGTAATCGCCTCGAACTATCCCAACGAAGCCGCCTGCGCTGGCCAATTGCCAGAACAATACGCTACCCTCAAACAGGACATCAAATTTTCCATCGAAAAGTTCCGGGAAGCCTACAACATCGCAGAGCTGACCGGATCAAAACTGAAAGACCTGCTATATGGGACATCTGACTGACTTTGAAAAGGGCATTTTCGAAATAAATGCCATCCAGCAAGTTACAGTACCCGATGAGGTTGACTTTGGCAACCCAAGGTACAAGGACTGCCGCTACCTCGGCATCTGCCGCATCAATTACTACAACAGCGCCTCACCCAGCCTGATGCCCTCCTGCTGCCCGAACAGGGCAAGGGGCTATATCAGGCGCTGGGAGGAAACAGGCGTTGAGCTTATCTTCCCCAAAGAGAACATGGCGCCCGCCACGCTGGAGCGACATTTCGGCAGTGGCTGGTTCACCATCGTGGACGCCTACGAGTTGTCAGAGGATATGGCCCAACGGCTCGGCATTGCTGGCTTCACCTTCGAGCCGGGCAGGTATCCCGTGCGGGAAATTGGGAATAGCCTCCACATTGTATTTGCCCCTTACAACAGCTTGAACTAATCAACGAAAGAAACAACCGTGCTGGCTTGGCGGGCCATCTCAACGCTCATCCTTGCCATCAAATAACTCAGCGTGGACTCAGCACCTTGGTTGAGGTTCACGTTCATTTCCTCTAGGCCATCATAGCAGCCACCCGTGCAGGGGTTGTAGATGATTTGGCGCAGGTGGTTGTTGCCCAGGAACCAGTTGAAGGCAGTGTCCATTTTTTGGGCATAAGATTCATCTTTAAATACATCGTAAAAACGCTCCAATGCAAGGATGGTATAAGCAATGTCAATGGGCTGCTCAGCGCCTTTTATCAGCGGCAAAGGCTCCCGGCCCTTGTACATCCAGCCCATGTTGGAGATGACCTTGATGCCCCCCTCCTTGAAGGTGAGCGACAACAGGAAATCGAGCGATGCCTTGGCGGTTTCCTTGTAAACGGGGTTTCCCGTCGCTTGCCAGGCACAGAGCATGGCTTCCGGTAAGATGGCGTTGGCGTAGGTCAAGTAGCCCTCGTACCATTTCCAGTTATGCCCAGCTTCGTGGCGGTACATCTGCACCAGCCTGTCCGCCAAAACTTGGATGAGTTGCGTGACTTCCGGCGACTGCTTTTCCCGGTTGAAATAATACAAGCCTTTGATGGAAAAAGCCATGGAACGGGTGGAATGCATGGCGTCAATCACGGGCAATACCCGCTGCATGATTTCCTCGGCTTTTACCACTACATCGGCTGGCAAAATGGCGCTTTTTGAAACCAAATAGCCCAATGCCCAGATGGCCCTGCCGTTGGCGTCGGAGAGGTTCGTTTCGTTGTTTTGTGGGGTAAAATGGCGGACGCTGTCCACGTAGTTCAGGAAATCGCCAGTGGGCTGCTGGCAGAATCCGATGAAATCCAAGTAGGTGCGAATCAGCTCCAAGTCCGCAGCATCGCCCGACCACTCGTAGTGCATGACCAGGGCCACCAAAGCCCGTGCATTGTCGTCGAGCGTGTAGCCGGATTCCAGGTCGGGCTGGTTGATTTTTGAAAACTGTATCATGCCGACCGCCGTGGTCATTTTCCGCACATGCGCCAAGTTGATGGCAGGCAGGCGATATTCCAGCGGGACGTTTTCGGTCTGGAGGACAGCCTTTTCGGGCTGGTGCCTGCCCCTGTTTTGGGGCAAGGCGTCCCCCGGCGTTTGCCCGGCTATTTTTGCAAAAGCGAGGCATGGGCAATCGCCGAATTTTCCCACGACGTGGGTACGATGCGCTGCAAAGTATTGGTGCTGAAGGCGCAGCGCAGCGGTTCGTCGCCCATCAGGCGGTTGATAGCATCGGCCAATTGCAGCGGGTTTTGGAAGTCAACCAAGATTCCAGTGTGCTGCCGCAGTACCTCCTTGGCGTGTGGAATCGGCGTGGAAACAATGGGACACCCACAGCTCATGGCATACGAAAAGGTGCCGCTCACGGCTTGGTGGCGGTCATTGGAGGTGAAGAGGTAAACATCGGTCATTTGCAGGTACTCCAACAAATCCGGCAAGGGAAGGTAGCGGTTGATAAATTTCACGTGCGATTGGAGCGAGAGCGCCTCCACCTTCGCTTCCAGCATATCCCGATATTTTTCGCCCTCGGATTTCACCACGCCTGGGTGCGTTTTCCCAATGACGAGGAATAGCGCATCGGGGTTGGATGCGATGATGGCGGGCAGCGAGTCCAGCGTGGTTTCGATGCCCTTGCCGGAACTGAGCAGACCGAAGGTTGAAAGCACTTTACGGCCCGTCAAGCCATATTTTTCTTTCAGAACGTCCTTGTCCAAGTGCGGCACGAGGTGGGTACCGTGCGCTATGACCTCCACTTTTTGGGTCGGAATGCCGTAGTCGTCTTTCAGTATTTTTTGGGAGTTTTTGGTCATCACCACGATGGCAGCGCAGGCCGCCGCCAAGTGCTTGACCCTTTCCTTCAAGGCTTCATCGGGCTTGGGCAAAACGGTATGAAAAACAAGGATGACCGGTTTGGTGAGGGTGTAAAGGAACTGGAGGAGCGCCTCCTCACCAGCTTCTTGAAAAAAGCCAAACTCATGTTGCAACAAGATGAATTTGGTGTCGGCATCGCTATTGATGGCGTTGGCCAATCCGATGTATTTCCCGGCATCTGTGGTGTCGAGCACATATTTCACTTCGTCCGGGTAAACGTGGTCGGTGGTTCCGGCCTCCAGCGCACAGACTTTCAGCGAAAAGGAATTGAGGAACTTATTGTCGAGCGCCTTGAGCAAATCCTGCGAGTATGTAGCGATGCCACATTCCCTCGGTGGGTAAGAGGTGATGAAGAGGATTTCGGGCAGGTCAACGTTCGAAAGCGATACGGCTTTTGGGGCGATATGGGCAGCTTTTGCCACTAACCTGGCAGGAGCAAAGCTGGGTGCATAAGCAACGGTTTCATTTTTCATCTTTGTTTGTTTAGCAGTAACTGCTTGGGGGGGGGGGGGGGGGGGGAATTTTTTTCCCCCCCCCCCCCCCCCTCCCGCCGGGGGGGGAAAATTTTCATTTTTCCCGGAGTTACGTTTAGCAGCAGTTCCGCCAATAGCGCAGACATGCTCACTGAGGCGCAGGCGATGCGCTCGTCGGCGGCGCCATAATAAATGTACAAAATGTCGTCAAACAAGGCGGTTCCCGTGGGGAAGCACACATTGTTCACTTCTCCTTTCAACTCCCATTCATGCTCCGGTTTGAACAGCGGGTATGGCAGCCGTGCGATTTCTTTTTGAGGGTTTTCCAAATCCAAAAGGGCAGCACAAGCCGAATAGACAAAGCCCCTTGTTGTGTCGTGGACGCCATGATAAATCAACAACCAGCCAGCTTCCGTCTCGATGGGCGGGCAGCCCCCGCCGATATAGCTCACCTCGTGGTCGTGACGTGGCTTAAGCACAATGTGCTCCCTGAAATGCAGGAAATACTGCTCCCAAAAATCTTTGGTCAGATCCAGAACATCACTCACCGCTGCTATCTGAATATCAGGCTTTATCCGGTGCAGGAAATATGTTTTACCATATATTTTCCTTGGAAAAAAAACCACGTTTTTATCCCAAAGCACCACCTTTTTATCTGTATTGGAATCAAAGCTGCTACGGTCATTGTAGCGGGCATATTTTCCATTTAGTGCCCCGCTGCATTCGGCGAGGTGCTTAAACTCATGATATGCAATTTGTGGAACGATAATGCCTTGCTTATCAAAATGCTTTAAATCAGTCGAAGTAGCCAGCGCCCCCAACGCATTGATGCCGTTGTAGGCCGTGTAGGTGAGGTGGTAAAGGCCACTGATTTTGGTAATCCGGGGGTCTTCCACCCCGTGCGATTCATAGTCGAACTGGGGGAACAGCACTGGCACCTCGCTCCGCTCCTCCACTGTGAGCGGCCCGTCCAAACGGCAATACCCGATACTGGAATAATTGCCCTTGCTAACTGCCCGGTAGAAAAGGTGGACGCCATCGCCCTCCCGTATTACAGCAGGGTTCAGGACGCCTTCGTTTTCAAAGCCAAGCATGGTTTTCTGGAGAATAACCCCGTGTTTTTTGACTTCAATCATGGTTTCGTTGGTTAGGTTTTTGGATTGGGCGCCGATTTGCCATCCGATTTTGGGCTGAAAACATTGAGGCCGGCCTTGTCCGCCCCACCTTTTCCTTCCATTTTATAGGCAGATTTTACCTTTTCCTTGCCGCTCGTTTTGCTAGCTGGGGCTTTCTTCTTGTCCTTGCTTCCTTTGTCCTTGCTCATTTTTTTTAGTTTTAATTCCCGCAGTTGGCGGGGCAGGCGTGAACGAATTTTCACCCTACAAAGATGGCCGCCAGCTCGTCCCGATATGTTACACCTTTCTGGGAAAGAGTTACATCATTCACATATTGACGGGCATGGGCGAGGCTTTTTTGAAGGTTTTCAATTGCATGAGCAATGATTCTAAATAATGCTCGAAATCAAGCTGGTTAATGCTGTTTTCATGGCCAAACAAAAACAACGGCGTTTCGCTCAAATAGCGATAATTCGCTGGAAATTCCATTTGGAGCTTCTCAGTCGCCCAAAGGATTTCGTCCATTAATTGCTGTGATGGAGGTATATTCATGTTTTATCAGCAATAAAAAAGGCAGACAATATGCCTGCCTCTATTTTTACTTGTTTAAAATTATCTTTCATTGCTTGTCGGAACAGGTGTGAACGAATTTCCACCGCTGCAAAGATGGCCGCTTGCCCAACCTCACCTATTATACTTTTCCCGAAAATCCTTACATCATTTACATAAGCTAAGTAGATTTAGTTCGGGATGACAAAGTACCCTTGCCACAGCGGGTGGGCAACTGCTTGAATTTCAATTGATTGCATCAAAATTCTAATCTAAACTAATTTCGTTGACCTACTTATTTCATTTTACCGCTGTTTGAACAACCAATATTTACTTCCGTTATGCAGGTAACCTTAATCCCATCCCATCATTTCGCTTAATATCAACAACATGACAAAAGTATTTATCATTCCGATGCTGCTGGCATCCCTGCTTATAGTTTGGCTCTTTGCTGCCTGCAATACGGACAACAAGCCGACCGACGCAAGCACGGCCACGGACAGCACTATCGCTGCGCCCTTCCAAGATTCCACTGCTTTAATGGATGAGGACAAGGACGACCCCTACTGGTACAGCTATAATTACACCGAGGGTGATGTAGTGGAACCCGAAGCGCCCGAACCCACCAGCAAAAAGGCCCCAAAGGCCAAGAAGACAACACCCCCAAAGCTGAAGGTGAAGGACACGCCAGTTATTTACACCGTTTCGCAGACCGATAGGCCGCCGCTTTTTTCCGCCGATTGCCTCACGGCCAAGAACCCAAAACGCTGCTCGAACAACGCCTTGGCCGATTGGGCCAGAAAGTCCGTGAAATACCCGGAAGCTGACCTCGCCGATGGCAGCGATGGGCTGGAGTACGTAACTTTCGTCATCACCAAAGAGGGGAAGGTGAGCACCATCAACCGGGTGGACAGCAAAAAAGAAGCCTGCGAAGGTTGCTCCAATGCCGTCATCAATGCTATATTGGAAATGCCAGACTGGCAACCCGCCATGCTCGGCGGCAACCCCGTGAACGTGGTGGTGACGCTGCCCGTGCGGTTCCGGGTGATTTGAGTTTGCGGGTTTATGGGGGGAGACTGGTTTATGTTTACAAAACCTTCGAAGGTTTTGTAAACATGTGCCCCTACCACTTCGTGCCGTTTTTCTTCGTAAAATTGCGGCCAGCCAACGCTAAACAGTATTCCCGTATGTCGAGACAATTGCCCTACCTTCTGCTTGCCGGATTTCTCCTTTTTCCTGCAAAAGGAGCGGGAAAAGACCCAACCGACCCTCGAACCCATCAGCGAGTCGGTCTATGCTTCCGGCATCATCACCAGCCGGGACCAGTACCAGGTCTATTCCACCGTCGGCGGGCTGGTGCAAGCTATTTTGGTCAAAGAAGGCGACGTGGTGAAAAAGGGCGACCCGCTCTTCGTGGTGAAAAACGAGACCTCGAAACTGACCGCCGAGAACGCCAAAATCGCTACTGAACTGGCCGACTACAACCTGCGGGGCGAACGCCTTCAGGAACTCAAGGACGCCATCGGAACCACCAAGAGCGTCATGCAGAACGACTCGCTGCTCGTTGCCCGGCTGCGCCGCCTCTACGCCGACGGGGCAGAGACCAAGGTCAACGTCGAGCGGCAAGAACTCGCCCTCAAGACCTCCACCAACAACCACAAAGCCGCCATTTCACGGTACAATGATTTGAAAAAACAACTGGCCTTTGCCGCTGCGCAAAGCAAGAAACAGCTCTCCATCAGCCAGAACATTGCGCAGGACTACACCGTGCGAAGCCAGCAGGCGGGCCGCATTTACAGCATCTCCATCGAGCCGGGCGAAACGGTGAACCTGCAAACGCCCGTGGCCATCATTGGCGCCGCCGACGCCTTCCTCACCGAGCTGCAAGTGGACGAAAACGACATCGTGCGCATCAAAAAAGGCCAGCAGGTGCTGCTCACGATGGACAGCTACAAGGGGCAGGTCTTCGAGGCCACGGTGTCGAAGATTGACCTGCTGATGAACGAGCGCACCCGCACCTTCACCGTCGAGGCGGAGTTCACGGAAGCGCCGCCCGTGCTCTACCCGAACCTGACAGCGGAGGCGAACATCGTCATACAATCCAAGGAAAAAGCGCTGACCATCCCACGTGCCTACCTCCTCGGCGACTCCATAGTGGTGCTGGAAAACGAGGAGAAACGGCGGGTCACCATCGGCCTGATGGACTACCAAAAAGCGGAAATCCTGAGCGGCCTCACGGCCAAAGAATTCATCCTGAAACCCACCCCATGAACCTGAAACTCTTAGCGGACATTGCGAAAGCGCTGCTGCTGGCCCGTTGGAAGCAGTCGCTGGTGGCAGCGGTGGGCGTCACGTTCAGCATCACCATGTTCATTGCCCTGCTGGGCTTCATGAACGGGCTGAACAGCCTGCTGGACGGCCTCATCCTGAACCGCACGCCGCACGTCCGGCTTTTCAACGAAGTAAAACCGAACCCCAACCAGCCCATCAACCTCGCCGAAGCGTTCAGGGGCGGGCATAATTTCATCCAATCCGTCAAGTCGAGTGGCAGCCGGGGTCGAGTTGTACAACAGCGGTGCCATCATGCGGGCCATCAACGCCGATGAACGGGTGTTGGGCTTTTCACCGAAAATAAACGCCCCCGTGCTGTACAACGCTGGAACGATAGACATCAACGGGGCCGTCAGCGGTATTGACGTGGTGAAGGAAAGCAGGTTTTATTTCTTCGATAATTACGTGACTTCGGGCAGGTCGCTCGACCTGAAAAACGTGAGCAACAGCATCATTTTGGGCAAAGGTGTGGCCGAAAAGCTGCTCGCCGAAATAGGCGACGTGGTGCAGGTGACGACCTCGCAGGGCGAACGTTTGCCGCTGAAAGTGGTCGGCTATTTCCAGTCGGGCATCGCCGATTTCGACAAGGTGCAGAGCTACGCCTCCATCGCCACGGTGCAGAAGATGCTCGGCAAACCGAACAACTACGTCACCGACCTGCAAATCAAACTGAAAGACCTCGCCCAAGCGCCCGCCGTTGGCAAGGAGTACGCCCAGCGTTTCCAGTGCGACGCCGAGGACATCCAGACCGCCAATTCGCAGTTCGAGACGGGCAGTTCCGTGCGCTCGCTGATTTCCTACGCCGTCGGCATCGTGCTGCTCATCGTGGCCGGATTCGGCATCTACAATATCCTCAACATGATGATTTACGATAAAATGGACACCATCGCCATCCTGAAGGCCACCGGGTTTTCGGGCAGCGATGTGCGGAAGATTTTCATCGGCATCGCCCTGACCATCGGCATCCTCGGCGGCCTGGCGGGACTGGCTTTCGGCCTGCTGATTTCGTTCGGCATTGACCAAATCCCGTTCAACACCGCCGCCTTGCCTACCGTGAAAACCTATCCCGTGGACTACAACCCCAAGTTCTATATCATCGGCATCGTGTTCTCGCTGATAACGACTTATGCCGCTGGGTTCTTTCCGGCTAGGAAGGCGAGCAGGGTGGATCCGGTGGTGATTATTAGGGGGAAATGAATTCGTCATTGTAGTCATTGGTCATTATGGTCATTAGTCATTGGTCATTGGGCCAGTGTATAATGACCAATGACCAATGACCAATGACCAATGACCAATGACCAATGACCAATGACTAATGACTTAAAGATGGCTAAAACCGTCCTACAATCCATCAATATCAACAAATACTTCAGCGACCCGGTGCGGGTGCAGGTGCTGAAGGAGGTGAGCCTTGCCATTGACCAAGGGGAGTTTGTGGCCGTCACGGGGAAGTCGGGCTGCGGCAAGTCCACGCTGCTCTACATCCTGTCCACCATGGACACCGACTACGAGGGCGAGTTGCGCATTGACGACGTCGTCATGCGGGGCAAAACGGAGGGGGAATTGGCGCTCGTGCGCAACGAGAAAATCGGCTTCGTCTTTCAGTTCCACTACCTGCTGAACGAGTTTTCGGTGCTGAAAAACGTGATGCTGCCCGGCCTCAAGCTGCGCAAACACTCCGCCGAAGAAGTGGAGCACAAGGCGATGGAACGTCTGAAAACATTGGGATTGGAGAAGCTGGCCTTGAAAATGGCCAACCAATTATCGGGTGGGGAAAAGCAGCGTGTGGCCATCGCTAGGGCGCTCATCAACGACCCCATCATCATCATGGGCGACGAGCCAACGGGCAACCTCGACAAGAAGAACAGCGACCTGGTCTTCGACATCTTCAAGCGGTTGTGCGAGGAGTCCAACCAGACCCTGCTCATCGTGACGCACGACCAGGGCTTTGCAGACAATACCCACCGGATTATTGAGATGGAGGATGGGCGGATATTGAAGCAGTAAAAAAACTGGCAAAACTCCCATTTTGCCAGCCCATAAAAAGGGCAGACAATATGCCCACCCCGTGATTTCACCTCTTCTAAAATTATTTTTTATCGTTGACGGTTATACCTTTTAAGGCATTTCCAAGCTCATCCATATCATGGTTGAACTCCCGCTTGAACGATTCCCATTTCTCTTTTCCCTCGTCATTGTAATTGTCCATTTTCATTTTCAAATCCCGGTTCTTTTGTTCCAGCTCGGTTATTTTTTTATCATAATCGGCTTTCACATCCTTCTTTTCGTTGGCAATTTTTAATTTAAGGGCAAGAATGCTAGAGTCATTGGCAGCAATCACGTCCGCCTTTTCCCTTCGGTAGGCTTCAATGTCAGCAAGGTATTCGGCATTGGCTTCATCCAAAGCTTTGTTGGCTTCTGTGACATCTTCTTGGGCTTCGTCCACCTTTTTCTCGGAAGATTGACAGCCACTAAAAAGGGCAAACGCTACCAGCAGGATTGACACGGCAAGCGTGGAAATTGAATTTTTCATTTTTTTTTCTTTTTAAAAATTTATGGTTGGAAATTTGGGGCTGGGCATTTTATCAGAACAAGAAAGACAACCCGATATAACCCGCATTGGATTTTGTATGGGCTTTGTCAAATACGTAATAGGAGTCGTTGTCGAGGCTGCCATTGTCGTCGCTGATGTCAATCAAGCCCCTGACGCCCCGGTACCCTATACTCAAACGAATGGTGCGTTCTGGGTTCAGGCCAAAGTCAACGCCAGCACCGAAGGCAACGCCGAGGTCGCCTTTTTTGACAGAGAGCACGGCGTTCATGCTGTCCGTGGCCACACCGGAGATGTCGCTGCCGACGCTAATGCCTATCTGCGGGCCTGCCACTACATTGAAATTAAATGCCTTGGTTTTTCCCGTGTTGAGCGAGAGCATGAGCGGGATGTTGACGTATTTCAAGGTGATTTTCCGCTCAACATCCTCTTCTTTGTACTTCTGGGTAGTGGAGCTGTAAATGACCTCGCCCTGTACGCCAATATAATCAGAGAAATTAAAGCCGAGAATGGCACCTGCGCCAAAACCCAAGGTGGCATTGCCTTGTACTTTTCCGCCCGAAGAAATCTGTATGTCGGTGGATGAATAAGTTGGCATAAACCGCAGGCCAAATTCGCCCCTTTGTGCATTTGCACTCATTGTAAGGATGAGCAGAAACGCCAAGGTGGCCATGCTCATCTGGATTTTATGATTTAAAGCTTTCATTTTTAATTTAATTAAAAAACATGATAAATACCATAAAACATTATGTGCGGTAAAGATTTCGAAAAAGCAGTACATGCACACATAAATTGTGGCTATGATTTTATGAGGTTTAAAATCAGAAGTTGTTGGTCGCCAATACAACTACTGAGCTAGCGTATTGGACATTGGCGTCGTCTTCGGCTGTGATAAATATTTTGGTGGGCTTAAATGCGGAAGACGTTTTAAAGCTGGCTTTTAGTTTATTGGAAAATGCGCCGGAACTGCTTTCCATCTGCCCGATGTTTTTGGTCATTTTCTGATCCGTGACCATCCACACCACATAGGTCTTCTTTGGGGGTTGCAGCCGCGCTGGTTCGGCCAGGTTCACAATATCCATCTGAATAACATAATTCTTGTTGTTGTCCCTTGTCACCTGAACGTCGCCTCTCGCAGCCGGAACGACCGAGGAGGTTAAAAATGCAGCTTTTGTGGAACATGAGGTGCATGAAAACATCACGAATATTGCCAAAAAGCCGAAAAGCAATATGTTCAGTGGTTTGCTTGCTATAGGAAGTTTCATTTAATCAGTATTTAAAGCGTAAATAAACCGTTGAGCAGCTTGCTCAACGGTTTGTTTTCCGGGGGGAAAGGGGTGCTAAAGCGCAGCCATGATGGCAGCAAATTCATCCTTGGTCTTGCCAAGTTTGGTTTGGATTTTGCCGAGCATTTCCTCTTTTTTGCCCTGTTCGTACATCAGGTCATTGTCCGTCAGTTCAGCAAATTTTTGTTTGAGCTTGCCTTTTTGCTCGTTCCAGTTTCCTTTTACGATGGTAGTATTCATTGTCTGATTGATTTAATGTGAATGAATTTTCACAATACAAAGATGGGGCTACTGTCATAGAGAACTGTTACATGAATCAATGGAAGAATTGCATGATTCTCACTTTGTACGATATATTCCCATAACAGTGTGTCTAAAATTATTTTAGTGTAAATGATATAAATTATTTACAAAATTATGTAACTACAATAAAACCCTTTTACTGCACCTTTACACTGATGAACCTTATTTTTCCAACTCAATAAACATTCCGGGCAAGTTCCTTACAACATGAAAATTCAATTGCTTTCTGGCCTTGCTTACAAAAACCTCTGGCAAAGAACCCGCGCCACGGGGCGGTTGCTGCACTTGGCCGCCCAGGAATTCGATGGCGACAATGGGCTCAAATTGAGCGCTTCCCTTTCTTTTTACACCCTTTTCTCCTTGGCGCCCATGCTGCTGATTGTCATTGCGATTGGCAGTATTTGGCTGGGTAAAGAGGCGGCGGCGGGCTACCTGTACCTTCAGTTTGAGGGGCTGATGGGAAAGACGGGCGCCTTGCAATTGCAGGAAATGATCAACAATGTCCAGATTTCGGGCGACACGCCCTGGGTAACGGTGGTAGGCTTGGCCACCTTTTTCATAGGGGCGACAGGCGTTTTTATTGAAATACAGGATTCCATCAATATTATATGGTCCATCAAGGCCAAACCCAAACGGGGATGGCTGAGGTTTCTCTTTACCCGCCTGATTTCTTTTTCGATGGTCGTCGGCATCGGGTTCCTGTTGCTGGTTTCGCTTGCGCTGAGTGCGGTACTGAGCATGTTGGACGGTTGGGTTACGGATCATATCGGTACATTCGCTTGGCTGGCATTCATCGTTAGCAATACGATAGCAGTGGGGACTGTAATGCTGCTGTTCGCCGTCATTTTCAAAGTGCTGCCCGATGCCAAATTGCATTGGCGTGACGTGTTCATCGGGTCGTTTTTCACGGCCGTGCTGTTCCTCATAGGCAAGTACCTCATCAACCTTTATCTCGCCAACTCCCTCACCGTTTCAGCTTATGGGGCGGCGGGAGCAGCGATACTCATCATCCTTTGGGTCTATTATTCCGCCATCATCCTCTATTTCGGCGCAGAGTTTACGAAGGTATATGCCAATCAATACGGCGGTAAAATCCGCCCCAACGCTTATGCTGTTTTTGTGGAACGAAAAGAAGTCGTGACAACGACGATGGTGCTGACCACTAAAGAAACAAAAGTTTAAGTCCCAATGAATCTACATACTCCCTATCCATATTGGTTATTGAAAAGTGGTTTTCTTTTCGAATATCCTGCTTTGCGTCACTCCCTGCAAGTGGATTTTCTTGTCATGGGCGGAGGAATAACTGGAGCCTTGACTGCCTGGTATTTGGCAAAGGCTGGCGTCTCGGTAGCGGTGGTGGACAGGAGGCATATTGGTATGGGCAGCACTTGCGCCAGCACCGCTTTATTGCAATATGAAATAGACGTACCGATGCACCAGCTCGCCAAAACCGCTGGCGAAAAGAACGCTGCCCGTAGCTATCAGCTCTGCATCGAGGCGATTGACAAGCTGGAAGAGATTTGCGAAACCCTGCCCAACCCCACTGGCTTTGAGCGAAAGCCGTCTATCTATTGCGCCAGCAGAAAAGCCGACTTGGAAGGGCTTGACCTCGAATTTGCGATGCGAAAAAAGCATGGAATCCGGGTGGAGCGTTGGGGCAAAGAAGATGTCGCTCGTGCGTTTCCCCATTTTCAATCGCCGGGCGCCTTGTGCTCCCCACACGATGGCGCTCAGGTGGACGCCTATTCGCTCACGCACGCATTGTTGCAAGATACATTGAGGCTCGGTGCACAGGTTTACGATAAAACTGAAATCACCGACATTCGGCATGAAAAAACACAGGTTGTATTGGGCACCAACCACGGGCAATCCATCCGGGCAAAACAGTTGGTGATAGCGAGCGGATATGAGTCACAGAACTATTTGAAAGAGCCATTCACCCGACTCCATTCGACCTATGTGCTGGTCAGCGAACCCATAGAGGGCGAAGTTTGGTGGCGTGACGCCCTTATTTGGGAGACTGCCCGCCCTTATCTCTACCTCCGCACTACCCCCGATCACCGAGTGTTGGTGGGGGGTAGGGATGAGCCTTTTTACAGCCCCGGCAAAAGGGACCGCTTGCTCGCCAAAAAGACGCTTTTGCTGGCAAGGGATGTTGAAAAAAGGTTTCCGCACCTTGCCCCGCTCCCGATAGACTTCAACTGGGCGGGCACTTTCGCCGAAACTGCGGACGGGCTTCCATTTATCGGCTCAGTTCGGGAGCGGCCACGCACTTCGTTTGCCTTGGGCTTCGGTGGCAACGGCATTGTTTTCAGCCAAATTGCAGGTGAAATCATCCGAGACATGGCACTTGGCAAAACGAACCCCAGCGCCCATATTTTTTCATTTAATCGAGCGAAATAAGTAGATTTACGATTTTGGATTTATGATTCCCCCCCCCCCCCGGAGAGAGGGGGGGGGAGAACTGCGGGAAATTTGTGGTTTGGTTGAAATTGAATTAAATTTTTCAACGCCTTAATATTTAAAATGGAATCAATGCAACCAGCTATAAAACCATTGCCAAAAAAAAACACGTAATCTCAAAAAGGATTGATGGCTTTTTTTAGACATCTATCATGTTTACAAATTTATTGCTCGCTTTTTCAAAGAAGCCTTTACCGGCCCAACGGAAATAAGGGAAATCGTCAACCAGTGTTACCATATAGGGTCTAAATCCTTGGCGTTGGTTTCCTTGACCGGTTTGGTGACGGGGATCGTTTTCACGACACAATCCCGGCCATCTTTGTCCGTGTTTGGGGCAAGTTCTTGGCTGCCCTCACTTGTTTCAATCGCATTGATACGCGCATTAGCACCATTGGTGACAGCGCTGATAGTTGCTGGAAAAGTAGGCTCCAACATTGGGGCGGAGCTTGGTTCCATGAAAGTGACCGAACAAATAGAAGCAATGGAGGTATCGGCCACGAACCCGTTTAAATTCTTGGTGACCACCCGGATTATCGCCACCACCTTCATGATGCCGATTTTGGTGCTTTATACGGGCTTTGTGGGTATGATGGGCTCATTTCTGAATGTCCATCAAAACGAACTTACCAGCTTTCCAGCTTTTATTAAAAGTGCGTTATCCTCCATATCGTTCCTGGATATATATGCCTCTATTTTCAAAGCCGCATGTTTCGGGTTTACAATTGGGGTAGCCGGATGCTATCAGGGTTATAATGCGCAAAATGGCACACAGGGAGTTGGTAGAGCAGCCAACCTTGCCGTTGTAATTTCCATGTACCTTATTTTCATTGAGGAAATAACCATCGTTCAAATTGTAAATGCCATACGATGAGAAAAAAGATTTTCAGCATGAACGAATTATTAAATCCATTTGCATAAAATGAACAACACCGATCTACCAATTGACGAAAAGTCGGTTGTAATCTCCATCAAAAATTTGAAGAAATCCTTTGGAAGCCTTACTGTGCTCAACGGTGTCAACCTTGATATTTTACAAGGAGAGAACATTGCGGTTTTGGGCCGTTCGGGAAGTGGCAAGTCAGTCCTTATCAAAATCATTGCGGGTTTGCTGAAGCCTGATAGCGGTTCGGTAAAAGTGCTGGGGCAAGAAGTTGATAAAATAAGTGCCAAGGAACTGCAAGCGTTGAGGCTGAAATTGGGGTTTTCGTTCCAGAGCAGCGCCTTGTACGATAGCATGACGGTGAGGGGAAACCTTGAGTTCCCTTTGGTGCGAAACAAAAGGAACTTGACCAAAAAAGAAGTAAACGAAGCCATAGAAGGGGTGCTAGACGATGTGGGTTTGCTTGATGCCATCAACCAAATGCCTTCGGAGCTTTCTGGGGGACAAAGAAAAGAATCGGCATTGCCCGTACCTTAATCCTTGAACCAGAGATTATGCTCTACGATGAGCCAACTGCTGGACTCGACCCCATTACTTGTATTGATATAAACAACTTAATCATTCAAGTGCAGAAACAGTACAATACCAGCTCAATTATCATCACCCATGACCTTACCTGCGCAAAAACCACAGCAAACCAAGTAGCTGTCTTATTGGAAGGCAAATTTTTTATCACCGGTAGTTTTGAAGAAGTTTTTAGTTCGGAAAATGCCAACATAAAATCTTTTCATGATTACAATTTTATTTCCGTAGCATGAACGAATCGAATAATAAGCCTGTCATTGTCGGAATCTTTATATTCATTGGCTTGGCAATATTGGCAGCCACCATATTTACTTTGGGTGGCCAGAAAAAAACATTTACCAAGTCCTTTGCTATCTCTGCCATTTTCAATGACGTAGGGGGACTACAATCGGGCGGCAATATCTGGTTTTCAGGCGTGAAAGTCGGAACCGTGAAAAAGATAAGCTTCCATGGCGATGCTCAAGTGCAAGTAACAATGAGCATTGAGAACGATGCAAAATCACATATCCATAAAGACTCAAAAGCCAAAATCAGTTCTGATGGGTTGATTGGCAACAAGATAATCATCATTTACGGCGGAACCCCTTCTGAACCCCATGTTGTGGAAAATGATTTTTTAGAAGTAGAAAATGTGTTTAGCACGGACGATATGTTGGCTACCTTGCAAGTCAACAATAAAAACCTGGAAGCCATTACCACTGATTTCAAAAGCATCAGCAAAAAAATAGATAGCGGACAGGGCACTTTAGGTACACTTTTAAATGACCCCACGATTGCCATCAATTTGAATAAATCGGCAGCTGATTTGCAATTAACGCTGTCTAATTTGAAGCTTGTTTCAGAAAAAAGCAAGCAGGTAATGTCGGATTTCGGGGATTTTTCAAGCAAGCTGAACAAGCCTGGGACTTCGGTCAATGACCTCCTAGAAGACACCCTGATTTACAGCAGCATAAACAAGGCGTTGGCAGATTTAAGAAATTCAACCCATTCTGTCAACCAATTTGCAAGCAACCTAGAAAAAGTAAGTGAAAAGCTGAACAAAAAGGATAATGCGATTGGGGTTTTATTAAATGACCCGGAGTCGGCAACATCCATACAGACTACTTTGAAATACCTAGAAACAAGCAGCAAAAAATTGGATGAAGACCTGGAAGCCCTCCAGCATAATTTCTTGCTGAGGCGGTACTTCAGGAAGAAGGCAAAACTAAAAGATTGATGGGCGCTACCCCACCGAATTTGCTACACGTTTACTAAACCTTCAAGGTTTAGTAAACGTAACCGGCTTTTAAACCAATCATCCCTCATCATGGCAATACCCGCATTTTTTAAAACCAAAAAGGGAAAAATATTCATCGGAATAATCCTGCTCCTCATTGCTTTGCGCATTGCGTTGCCCTATATTTTGCTGCATTACGCCAACAAAACGCTGGCCGAAATGAAGGGATATTATGGGCATGTCAACGACATTGATGTAGCGCTTTACCGGGGAGCTTACACCCTGGACAGTTTTTACCTGAACAAACTGGACGACAAATCTGACCGCCAAATTGAGTTCATAAGCGCTCAAATGGTGGATTTGTCACTTGAATGGAAATCGCTGTTCAAAGGCAAATTGGCAGGCGGACTGGTTTTCGAGCAACCCGCCCTGCGTTTCACCGAAAACAAGGTGGAACTGAAAGATGTAACGAACGACACGAGCGACTTCCGCCAATTGTTGCGTGATTTCATGCCCGTCGAAGTGAACCGGTGCGAGATTCGGGATGGTAGCCTTCGATACATTGACAACACAAAAGCGAACAAAGTGGACGTTGCCATCACCCATTTGAACGGCGAGGCGCTTAATTTGCGCAATGCCTATGACTCCAACGAGGTGCTCCCGGCGAGCATCGAAGCCACCGGCGATGTACATGAGGGTGACATGAAATTTTCCATGAAACTCAACCCGCTCGCCAAACAACCCCAATTTGACCTTAACTTGGTGGTGGAACGCACCAACCTCGTTAAGCTGAACGACGTGTTCAAGGCTTATGGCAATTTCGATGTCAACAAAGGCGAGTTCAATATGTACGCAGAGGCGGCCACCAAGGACGGCAAGTTCAGGGGCTACGTCAAGCCGATTATTCACGGATTGGATGTAGTGGAATGGAAGGGGCAGGACAAGCAGGACAACTTTTTTCAGAAACTCTGGGAGACCACAGTCGGCAGTGCAGCGGAGGTGCTGCAAAACCAGAAAAAGGACCAACTCGCCACCAAAATCAATTTCGAGGGCACCATTGAACAACCGGAAAGCAATACCTGGAAAGCTGTCGTCATCGTTTTGCAAAACGCTTTTGTGAAGGCGTTGCGACCCTCGATTGACAATCAAATCAACCTCGGCAAAGTGGCAAAAGATAAGGTGGAGAAGAAGGGGTTTTTAAAATCGCTGTTCAGCAAGAATAAGGATAAAAAGAAGAAGAAATAGGCGAAATGCTATTTTTTAATTGCTGAAGATGCACGGCTTTGACACTCAAGCAGAGGTTCTTTCGAGAGGCCGGGTTATCAAATCCGGCCTCTCGAAGTGTATCCGTCAGTTAAAAAATGTCACTACCATGAATTTTTTTTGAATTTTCCATACTCGTAAAATTGCGATGGTTTTTTAACAATTTTAAGTGCTCAAGGCTTATCCATACTTGAATTTGTCTTCATAGTGTTGCGAAACTTTGAGTTTACGAATTTGAGCGAATTCCTGTCGGAAAATTTTTGTTACTTCTGCCCGGCCTATTCCATTTTCATCGCAATAATTGTCCAAACTCATTTGCTCACAAAGCAATTTGTGTAAGATTGGCGTGTCTTCAAATTGTTTAATCTTGAAATTATTGGCAGTAACGTTGGCGCCAAGGTATTCAATCGCTGTTTGAATAACCAGTTTGATTAGGTTTGCACAATCGGCAGGATGGTGGTCTCTGAACATAGCTTGTTGGTCTATTTTCTGAAATGTCCTTATCAATATTTCTTCAGCCCCGCTTTGGGTTGGAGATATTTGCAAAGCAATGCTATAAAGCATGGAGCTATGCCTGTCATAAAGCGCTTCTATAAAGGGTTTTTGACCCATAGTCCATTATTAAATTTTTGTAACTGCTTAGCAGGGGGTGTTTTTATTGATTGGCAAACGCATTGAAAGCTGATAATGGTTTATGTTGTCACCCCCATAAATTTTCATCAACTCTGATCAACTTTTAATGCAATGACCTACAAATAATAATACAAATATCAGTCTATTCACAATTATCGTTTTATACAATTTTCAAAAAGTGTTGCACATTTTCCGCATCTTCTGCTTTAAATAGTTTTCTGTAGTTAGAATCTGCTTTATTCCTCATGCAGCCAAGTTGTGGGGCTTTCCTATAAAATAAATGAACTGTTTTTTGGCAAATCTCGGCACTCTTCGAGAGGCGGGGTCTAATGTCGTCAACTTAGCGCCAGTCTCTTGTTTTTTATTGACGATTGTTGATTACATGATTACATGATTGTTGATGTGAGGGCGGATGGCTCATTGACGATTGGCCGCCATCTTCAATATCATATATTACATTCCATCAACAATCATGTAATCATGTAATCATGTAATCAACAATCGTCAATCAACAATCAATGCGCCTTAAGTTGACGACATTAGAGGCGGGGTCTCTGCTATTCAATCTTCCAGAATGCAATTTTTATAGGAAAGCCCTCACTAAGTTGTGGGCATGGGGGTTTTGGACAGTGACAAAGCTACTTTGGCTCCTATCAACTACAATGTCCGACTAATTCCCCTTTCCATTTCCTTGTAATCAAAAATAGTGTTAATAGTGTTTTGAAGGTGCATGAACGCCGATTTGTTTTTCACCACATAATCAATGGCCTTGTGGTGCAGGCAGTTGAGCGCCACGTCAATATCGTTCTGGGCGGATAACATGACCACCGGAATATCCGGGTGATTGGCTTTTATTTTATCCAATGTCTTCATCCCATCCATTGCTTTTCTGTCATTGCCGTTCAGGTGATAATCCAAAACAATTATATCTGGCTTATGGTGGAGGTTTTCGATGCACTGCTCTCCGGTGAGGTAGGTTTCGATGACGAAGTCGGCATGCTGTAGGTATTCAATTTCCAATAGTTTCAGGAAGACAGCGTCGTCGTCCACTAAAAACAGCTTTATTTTCTGGTCATTGTCCATCGTGTTGTTTTCAATCATTGAGGTGACGCCTCCCACTGGGCCTATCAACCCTTATCAACTGGGCTTATCAACCCTTATCAACTGGGCTTATCAACCCTTATCAACCCTTATCAACCCTTATCAACCAAAAAATATCACATCCGCTCCATGTACCACTTTAATTCTTTTTCCATTTTTTTATAGCGGAAAATGGTGGTGATGGTTTTCTGCAACCGCATGAAAGCCGTCTCGCTTTTCACAATATAATCAAATGCCCGGTGGTGCATACAATTGACAGCCACTTCTATTTTATCTTGGGCGGACAACATTATCACCGGAATACCGGGGTTGTAGGCTTTTATCTTGTCCAAGGTCTCGATACCGTTCAAGGCGTCTTTTACAACGCCATCCAAGAGGTAGTCCAAAATGATGACGTCTGGTTCGTTGGACAAGTTTTCTATGCACAGTTCGCCAGTGGCATAGGTTTCCACGTCAAAGTCGGCGTGTTGGAGAAACTCGATGGCCAATAATTTCAAAAAAACGGCATCGTCGTCCACCAAAAACAGTTTTATTTTAGCTTCCGCTTTCATATTTGAATGTTTTTAATCCGGTTAAATTCCTCTTGCAATTCCTTGCAAGCCTCCACGCATACGTTCTCCAATTGCGTGACCATTTCTAGGATGGCATCCGCCTCTTGCTGCGACTTGGCAAATTCCTGCACCTTTTTGGCCATGCTCTCAAAATCGTTGCTAATGCCCATGATGGAGAACGACGGTATCATCTTATGCACAGTGGCATAGAGCGAATCCCAGTCTTTATCCTGTGCGCTTTTTTTCATGGCGCTTATGAGCGGCGGCGTTTGCTCCAAATAGGCATTAATCATTTCCATGATTAAATTCGGGTTATTTTTCGTGCGTTGGGTCAGGTATTCGAGGTCGGTATATCGCTGCTTTTTAATTGGTTTGGGTTCGTTTGGTATTTCAATGACGGCTGTGGATGGCTTTTTCACCAAGCCAAGGATTTTACTGTACAACAGGCGCTCGTCCACGGGTTTTGCGATATATTCGTTCATGCCCACCGCCTTGCATTTTTCCAAGTCAACGGTGGTGACATCGGCGGTGAGGGCGATGATGGGGATTTTGGAATGTAATTGGCTGCGGATGTACTCCGTCGCTTCGAACCCGTTCATTTCGGGCATGTGCAAGTCCATGAGGATAATGTCATAAGAATTGGCTTGTAGCATTTCGATGGCAATTCGGCCATTGTCGGCGATGTCCCGCTCAAAACCGAAATCGTCGAGCAGGGTTTTCATCAGCAATTGGTTGAGCGCCATATCTTCCACCACCAGCACTTTGATGCCAAGGGGTTCTGCTTCCTCTTCGATAATGAAGGTGTCCAGTTCTGAGGTGTCGTTGGTTTTCTTAAACCGCAAGACAAAGCAAAAAACAGAGCCTTCGTCCACCTTGCTTTTTACGCCGATGGTTCCACCCTGCTGCTCCACCAATTGCTTGGCGATGGCCAAACCCAGCCCCGTGCCCCCAAAAAGCCTCGCCGTGGAACTCGATGCCTGCTGGAAGTTCTCGAATATCTTTTCTGTTATGCTGTCCGCTATCCCAATGCCCGTGTCTGTTATCGAAAATTCGAGGGTGGCACTTTCTGCGTCTTCCTCCAGCAGCTTCACGCTTACCTTGATGCTCCCTTTTTCGGTAAATTTGACCGCATTGCTCACCAGGTTTATGATAATCTGGTGCAGGCGCACCGGGTCGCCCACCAGCACCTCCGGGATGCTGGGGTCGTACTCGCTAACCAGTTTCAGGTTTTTTTCGTGGATTTTCGCCCGGAACAAGTGCAGCATGGCGGCTATGGAATCCGCCATTTTAAACCGGTTCTGTTCAAAGCTCATCTTCCCGGCATCCACTTTTGCAAGGTCCAAAATATCGTTGATGAGCACTATCAGTGCGTCGCCGCTCAATTTTATGGCAGTTAGGTATTCCTTTTGTTTTGAGGACAATTCGGTTTTCAGCATCACCTTCGTAAAGCCGATAATCGCATTCATGGGCGTGCGTATCTCGTGGCTCATGTTCGACAAAAACTGCTGCTTCGACTTCACGGCATCCTCGGCGATACGTGCCGCTGCGACGGCTTTGTTTTTTTCAGCTTCGGCAGTCCCCATCGCCAATTCAGCAAATACCTTCGCCTCTATCAGCTCTGTTTCAAACCGCCTTTGCTCGGTGATGTCCCGTGCCACCACCACGGCGCCCGTCACTTCGCCTTTTTCATTTTTTATGACGGAGCCATTGAACAGCACGTCGGTATGCTTTTCGCCCATGATGGTGAGCGGGTAATCCGCCACGAAGCCCTTTGCGAACACCTCCCGATAGACTTGGCGGGCATCCTCCGGTTCGGTGAAATAATTGAAAAAATCCGTGCCAGCAAGGGCTTCCCGTGCGACGCCTGTCATATCTACGGTCGCTTGGTTCATGTCCATTATCTTGCCTTCGGCATTGATAGTCAACAATGGGTCGAGGCTGGCTTCAATCAGGCTGCGGGAATATTCCGTCAGCAATTGTTCTTTGGCAAGCAATAATTCTTGTTGTTTTTCCTCTAGCTCCCTATTGGTTTCCTGAAGCTCGATTGTTCTGGTCAAAACAGCTTTTTCCAATGCTTCTTTTTGCGCTTTCTGCCCCTGTATCTCCGTTTTGGAGCCTATCCACATTTTTACTTTACCATGCTCATCCTTTAGGGCCACCGCTTGGGTGAGGTGCCATAAATACTTTCCGTCTTTACGCAAGAACCTGTTCTCCGACTCGTAGTCCTTTCCAGTGTTGACTGATTCCTCCCAATGTTTTTTGTTTTTTTCCCAATCTTCAGGATGTATGATTTTTTCCCAACCGCTATCTTTTAATTCCTCAAAAGTCATCCCCACGTAGTCGAGTAGCGTTTTATTAAAATAGTTCTTATTGCCCTGCGCATCGGCAGTCCATACTTTTTGAGGCAGTAACTCTGACAATTGCCGAAATTTATTTTCGCTTTCCTCAATTTTATTTCTTGCACTTACCTGTTCCGTAATATCAAAAATCATGTTTATTGCCCCGGTTAATTCGCCATTTATACCAAACTCCGGTTGCGGGTTGACCAGCACATTGGAACGGCTGCCATCCATCCGTTCAATAATAACTTCTTCGCTAGCAATTGCACGGCCTTCTTTAAGTGTAATTGCCATAGGACAGCTATCTATGGGTAGCACTGTGCCATCTGAATTAAACATTTTTATAGAACCACACCAGAGGTCCCTGCCAATTTCAGGACTGCGGCCCCAAAGCGTTGCAGCTGCATCATTGTAAAAGGTTATGTACCCTTGCGCATCGCAGGAATATACTGCGGCTGGCAACCCCTTTACAAGCTGCCTGAAATGCTCGCCACTTTTATCCAAGATTTCCTGCGCTCTTTTCCGTTCCGTAATGTCATTAATAGAAAGCAGTATTAGTTTTTCTGAGCTTTTTTTGTTGATTATCTCCCGGGCATTCAACAGCATAATCCGCTCACCGATCGTCGTAAATCTATGCGTGACCTCAAAATCATTGAACACGGATTTTTCTGGGAGTATATTTTCGAGCAGTGTGCGCAATGCGGGGATGTCCCATTGCTTATTGCCAATATCATAAATTAGCACACCTTCCGTCTCTGGTTCATTTACCCGAAAAGTTTTATAAAAGGCATTGTTGGCCGTTTTTATGCGCAGGTTTTTGTCCAGCACCAGCAGTGGCTCATGTATGTTCCTAAGTATGGCTTCGGCGTAATCCCGGGCGGTGGATACCTGTTCGTTCAGGGCTATCATCTCTTGGTTTACGACAATCAGCTCTTCGTTGGTGCTTTGGAGTTCTTCCTTGCCGGTCTCCAGTTCTTCGTTCAGGCTTTGCAGTTCCTCGCTCCCGCTCAATAGTTCCTCGTTGGCACTTTGCAGTTCTTCGTTGGCGGCTTCTTGCTCTTCGGTGATGCTGCGCATGTCTTCCCGGGCTTGTGCAAGCTCCTGCTCCAATTGCTGTATGCGCAGGTTCCTGTCATCTTTTGTGATATTAACGGACAAAGCCTTGTCAACACTCAAAGCAGGATGGGTACTGCTGTTTGCGTCGTGAAAGAGCACCAGGTAATAAGGTTCGATGGTGTTGGGCAGCGGCAGTGCCTCGATGTTTATATAGCGGAGACTGCTGTTTATTTCTATTGGGATATTTTCTTTTATGACCGGGGCATTTTCTTTTTTTGCTTTGTGCAAAATATTTCGCAGCTCAAAGGCCAGGCCGTTTTTCGCCAATTGTATCAAATTATGGGTAGGCTTGCCGGGCGATTGTTCTAAGTAGGCACTGGTATTCCCCCTATAATGCACGATGTCCATGGACTCGTTTACGACCACGCCTGCAGGGGTATATTTGCGGAGCAAAATATCGTCCGCCGTTTTTTGAAAGTCGGTTCGTATATTTTCGTTATTTTGGTTGGAATTGGAAGTATTGAATTGTTGTTCAATTCGCTGACTCGCTACCTGAACAAATCTGCCAGGCGTATCTTTTCGGGAAAACAATTTATCATTCTTGGCTGCCAATGCAAATAAATCGGGTACACCAGCTGTGGTTTCCGATTTTCCGAGCAGTAAAAACCCTTTTGGGTTCAGTGCATAATGAAAGGTGGTTAGCGCCCTTTTTTGCAAATAAGGCTCCATGTATATCAGCACATTGCGGCAGCTGATTAAATCCATTTTGCCAAAAGGCGGGTCTTTTAAAAAATTGTGCTGCGCAAACACGCATAAGTCCCGCACATTTTTGTTCACTTGATAGCCACCATTGGTTTTTGTAAAAAACGCATTTAGCCGCTCCGGGCTAACCGCATTTAGTTCGCTTTTTTTATAAATGCCCCGCCGTGCTTTAGCAATGGCGGGTTCACTGATATCGGTAGCGAAAATCTGCACAAACCGCTGATTTTCTCCAAAATATTCCTTTAAACAAATAGCTATGGAATAGGCTTCTTCGCCCGTGCTGCACCCCGCCACCCAAACACGGATGGGTTCGCCGGAAGTTTTATTTTTTGCGGCCAGCAGAAAAACGTTTTCGCATAAGTTTTCAAAGGTTTTTTCGTCCCTAAAAAAAGAAGTCACTGGTATCAGCAAGTCTTGGAACAACAAATCCTGTTCGGCCTTATTTTCCCTTAAAAATTGAAGGTATTTGTCGGGCGTTTCATTTTTGCTGAGACCCATCCTGCGCAGTATGCGGCGGTGTATCGTGGATTGTTTGTAATAGGTGAAATCGGTTCCCTTTCGGATGCGCAACAGGGCAATAATCTGCTTGTAAACCGCATCACCTTGCAATGAAAAATGGTCATTGTCAAGGTTAATGCCTAAAATTTCGTGGATTTTTTGAGGAATCTGTTCTGGGGGTAGAATAAAGTCAACCACGCCCGCCTGTGCAGCATTATGGGGCATACCCTCATAAGCTGCCGATGCTTCGTCCTGTGCAAACGTGATGCCGCCGTGGTCTTTGATGGCCTTCAGTCCCAATGTGCCATCGGATGCCGTGCCCGACAATACCACCCCGATAGCATGCGCCTGGTGGACTTCGGCCAATGACGTAAAAAACAGGTCAATGGGCAGGTTTCGCTCGGTCTTGCTTTTGGGTGGGCGTGGCGAGAGCTGCAAAACCCCATCCGTGGCCACCATCATTTTATTGCTGGGTATGACGTAGATATGGTTGGGCAGCACTTTGATATCGTCGGCGATTTCCAAGACCGGTATATTGGTGACTTTTTGCAGCAGTTCCGGCAACATGCTTTCGTGGGTGGGGTCCAAGTGCTGCACCAGCACATAAGCCATGCCCGAATCTTCGGGAATGGCCTTCAGGAGTTTCTTAAATGCATCCAGCCCGCCCGCCGAGGCACCAATTCCCACCACGGGGAATAGGTTTTCGGATTTTAGCAGCTTATCCCTTGGTGGCAAGGGCGCTGCATCCGCTTTTTTCAATCTGTCATTCTTTTCTTTCATGGGGCAAAAGTTGTCAAATAAATTTGCATGACGGCTGCTTGTTTTAGGTCATTAATTTCAATTGTTCAGTGTTAGTTTTCAGGCAGGTTTCCAACCTCCTCAATCGGGCTTCGCCTTTTTTCCTTCAACTGCTTGAAATGCGTGGGCGTAAGCCCTGTCATTTTTTTGAATTGATTGGAAAGGTGCGCCACGCTGCTATAATTCAATTTCCAGGCAATTTCCGAGATGTTCAGTTCGCCGTAGGTAATCAGTTCTTTAATGCGTTCGACTTTATGGGCGATGATGAACTGCCCGATGGTGGTTCCCTGCACTTCCGAGAACAGGTTGGCGAGGTAAGTGTAGTCGTAATGGAGTTTTTCGCTGAGGTAATCGGAGAAGTTGGTCTTGAGGTTATCCTCGGAGTAGTGCACCATCTCGATAATGGCGTTTTTAATCTTTTCTATCAAAATACCTTTTCTATCTTCCATGAGTTCGAGGCCGGACAGTAGCAGGTCGGCTCCCAACTGCGCCCGCTGCTCCAGGGTAAGGTCTTCCATGATTTCCACTTCGCCGAGCTCGACCAAAATGTAGTGCAGTCCGAGTTTGTTCAGTTCTTCTTTTACCGCCATTTTGCAGCGGTTGCTGACCATGTATTTGATGAATAGTTTCAAAGAAGGTTTTTGTTGAAGCGAAGAACAAAGTTCTCCATATTCAAACAGGGTGGCGTTATACAAAGTTGGGCAAGTTTTGCATTATTCACACATTGGCGGAAAATGCGGTTGCGTGGCACAGAATAGCGAGCATTATCAAGCCTTCCGCTGCTTTTTTTCCACTTTGAACATCGGCGCCGAATAAGCCTCGTACAGCCCAAACAAAAATTCAATCCTCGCCAGCTCGCTCGTGAACGCCTGCGGGCGGTAGCACAGGTCCACGGCCTTGTCCAATGCTTGGTGCGCCTTCACCAAATCGGGCGGCATGCTGAGTGGGTCGTATAGGTCGGCGAGGCTGCTGCCGGGGTACTTGGCCCTCGTGTCCAGCACGGCTTGGGCGGCCTCCTCCACCTTCTTTTTATTGGCGTCGCTGACGTTTTGGGGGAAGGGGTAGTTGTTGTAAACGATGGTGTTTGAGTAGCGGTAATCGCTTTTGATTCTACCGCAGGTATATTTCACCCATGACATGTGCATCATAGAAGTCAATTGCCCAAACAAGAATAAATCGGCATTGGCAATGGATGAGCAGCTATCAGCAACGATATGGTCTTTATCAAAAAAACCAAAGGGAATAAACTTCCTGTTTTCCGAGGAGTGCCGTGGTATCAATATATAGTCGGTATTTGGCTGCCTATTTTCAGTAAATAGCGAAGGGAAAACGGCCCATTTTACAGTCAGCGCCTTGCTGCTTGCCAATCTCATTCTCCTTACGGCATCTATCCTGCCCAGAAGGAAAGGCATTTTTGCAATTTCTTGTGGAGGAATCCCAATCAGCCAAAAGCACCATCTTTTTTCGCCATTTAAAAATTCGTGTGCGCTCATGAATGGTCTAATCCACTTTGCAGCATTTGGCTCCATCTTTATGAAAACATCTTTCTCCTCATCCGTTAACAGCAAATTACCGCCATCGGTGGGCTGGCTGCCTTTCTGCATTTCGGGGACTTTGCAAATGGGTCTTGTTCTGGATTGAATCAAAGTCTCGTTTCCTTCAATCAAATAAGGATTAATATTCCGCACCTTTCTTTCCACCGGCTCCCCTTTGATGTCCTCGTAGTCATAGAGCAGTTTATCGTTGGTGTCGAACGCCGCAAAGCCCACGATGACGCAATGCACGGCGGCATTGCCCTTGGCCTCGTTTTTCCAGGAGAAAGTGCGGTGGGCAAAGTGGATTTTGATTTTGTAGAGGTTGAACATTACGCTCCAAAGCACGCTCACCTGTTCGCCCTGCGTGATGCTGTTGGTGCTCACGAAGGCCACTTTGGTCGTGGTGTTCTGGATGTATTGCGCCGCCTTGAGGTACCAAGCCGCCACGTAGTCGAGCACGCCAGCGCCCTGCACCGCCGCAAAGACCTGCTCCATGTCGGCCTTCTGCTGCACGTTTTGCAGTTGCTTGCCGATGAACGGCGGATTGCCCAGCACGTAGTCGAAAAACTTCACGCCAGCCGGGGCGTCGCCCGGCGAGGGCGCATCCTGCGGGTGAAGATATTGACCTGGTTGGCCTTCACGTTCAAGGTCTGGTAATGCGCTCCGGCTCGGCCACAAAGACGTTCATTTCGTCCACCGAGATTTGGTATTCGATGTCGCTGCGCAATTTTCGCCAATCCAAGCGCAGGGCGTTGCCATGCACGATCCTCGCCGCTTTGCGCAGCGGCAAACGCACGAAATACTGCCCGAACTCCTCCGATACCCGCATGTTCATCTGGTGGTCAATGAGCCACATGGCCACCTCAGCAATGCGGGCTGGGAACTCGTCGTACTCGATGCCCGCAAATTGGTCCACATCCACCCGGATGATTTCCCGCACGTCGAGGAAGCCCTGCCCGCCCTTGTTCAGTTCCCGCAGGATGGCCATTTCCAGTTGGCGCATTTCCCGGTAGGCGATGATGAGGAAATTACCGCAGCCGCAGGCCGGGTCGAGGAAGTGCAGAGAGGCGATTTTCCCGTGCAGTTCGTTCAGGCGGTTGCGGTTGCCCTTTGCTTTTTCAAATTCGGCATAAAGCCCGTCGAGGAAAAGGGGCTTTATCACTTTCTGGATGTTCTTCTCGGAGGTATAGTGCGCCCCGAGGTTGCGGCGCTCCTTGGGGTTCATCACCGCTTGGAACATGGAGCCGAAGATGGCGGGCGATATGCGGCTCCAATCGAGGCTGCAAGCATAGAGCAGCATGTCCCGCATTTTGCTGTCGAAAGCGGCGAAGGGCAGCATCTCCTCGAACAGCTTGCCGTTCACAAAAGGGAAAGCGTCGAGGGTTTCGTCCAAGGTTTTCAGGCGGTGCGCCTTGGGCGTGTTCAGCACCTGAAAGAGCTGCGCCAAGTGCATGGCGAGGTCGCTTCCGTCCTCCTTGGTGTGCTTGTCAATATAATCCTGGAATTGGGTGCGCTCGAAAATGCTGGTATCCTCGGCAAAGAGGCAGAACAGCAGCCGCACCAGATAGACCTCCAAGGCGTGGCCCGTGTAGCCGCTGGCCTCCAAGGCATCGTGCAGCTTGCCCATGCGCTCGGCGGCTTGGATATTGGCGGGGTCTTCTTCCTTGTAGCTGCGTTTTTCATAGCCAGCTATGAAGCCGAACAGGTGGATGTGCTGGAGGAAATCCTTTAGGGGAAACTCCGCCGTCGTGCCGTTCTCCAAGTCATAGAGCCGGAACGATTGGAAGTCGGAGACTAGGATGAACCGGGGCAGTTCGTGCTCTTTCAGGCCGGGGAAGTAGTCCTTTGCTTGTTGGAAGGCTTTGTCGAGGCTCTTGCCCCTCGATTTGTGCTCCACCAGAATGACGCCTTTCCACAGCAAATCAATAAAGCCCTGCGTGCCGTCCTGCTTTTTGACGGGCTTTTCAAAGCTGGCCACCCTTCGGCGGCTGATGCCAAAGACGTTGAAGAATTCGTCCCAAAAGGATTTGGCCTCGGCATCCTCGCTGCTTTCGGTTTCCCATTCTTTGGAGAAGGCGATGGCTCGTGTCTTTATTTCGTTCCAACTGAGGGGCATGGTCGTTTTGTTTTTTGGTAAGTACCTCTTGGTTCAGTGCTTACGTTTTGCGTCGGCAAGATAACAACTCCCCTCCCAACCCTCCAATTTTGGGACTAGTTTTTATAAGCAATTGCATTCATCAATAAGTGCTTAAAATTTTCAAAGTCTCTCCTCCCAAGTTAGTTACCTTGACTCAATTCTCCCAAAACTCGTTTCAGTGGGTTCAGTTCTTGGCTTAAAAACTTGGACATGACACAAAACAGCAGTGCCGAACCAGCAGAGAACGGGGTGACGGTGTAGCCTTTGAAATGGTTGCAGGGCTTAGCATTTTGCGGAGCCAATGCGTCGAAGCCCTGCAACCAAAAATCTTTTGGGTTTGATTCATTCTATTGATGAGCGCGGTGTTTCGTCAAACCCTTTTAAATCACGATAGCTTGCCTCAATTGCTGTGCATAACAACAACAACCTTCGTATGCACTTCTTGGTTGGTTTTTACCTGCACCAAATAGCTCCCTTCCTGCAGTTGGGACATGTCCAACTTACGGGTGTTGAACCCTTTTATGGCATTTATTTTATCGGCAAAAACGACCTTTCCCAAAGAATTGGAGACGCTGAAATTAACAATGTCTTCCACCGAAGATTCAAACCCAAGGTTGACATTGCCGTTGGCTGGGTTTGGCCAGAGTTCTATTTGTCGGAGGCAGTCTTGCTTGGCGTCGTTTGCCGCAATGGTGCTTGGAATTCCTATCGGCTCGGCCAATGATTTCCCCGATGAAAACAGGCATCTCATTGTCGTCATGCACATGGTAACACAGCCATATTCATCGGTCACGGTCAGGATTATCTTTACATCCGACCAGCCTATATAAATCTCAATTTCCGGTGTTCCTTGCCCTCCTTTTATAAAGCATTCCTCACCGACTATCTCCCAAACATAGTTAAATGGCCCGTTTCCACCAGTAATGCCGCTGGTTATCAGGATTCCATGCTCATTGCAATACACCGAATCAGGTACAATAATGCTGCACTCCAAGAAGCTGTCCGGTATCCATTTGATGACTTGGGTATAGACCGAAACATTGCCGCAGGCATCCGTGGCCACCCATGTCCTTGTCACCACGTATTCACCAGGCCCGCCATTGGATTCAATCACTTCCGTATAGGTGATTTTCACGGGCTGGGACTCGCCCTCCACCACCACAGTTGGGGCAGGCGGCAATTCGATGCACACGATTAAAACTTCGTAAGGAACCTCTACAATGACAGGTGGGATATCGTCCATGATATTCACGACAAACGATAAAGTAGCCGTGTTGCCACAGGCATCGGTGGCCGTCCAAGTATAGCGCCGCTGCTCGGAATATCCGAGGATATAGCAATCTGCTGCGTAAGTGGTTGCGACTGTCAGCACTACTTCGCCACAATCATTTAAAACATAAACGCTGCCATTATTTAATGCATTTAATTGGTCAATTAATGCCGTTTGTGACAGAAAAACAAGGTTGTTTGCATTGCCATAAAAAAGGTGGATAAAGGATAAATCCGGTATTATTATCACAGGCGGCATGGTGTCGTTGATGATAATTGATTGATGGACAACAGTCTCATTGCCACAAATACCGGTGGCGCTCCATGTTCGGTCTATGACCAAACCACCACAGGGCACTTGCAAGGTATCCTCCTCCAGGAAAACCTCAACAAAGGCAGCCGCACATGCATCATACGCCGTCACGACAGGGACGGTAATATCGTCGCAAATAACTGGCAACACCCCTGAAATGACTGGCCCGCCGCCGTCGCCCACATGAACGGTCTGCGATTGGGTCGTAGTATTGCCACAGAGGTCGGTCGCCGTGACGGTGCGTTGCAAATCATATTCATAAATGCAGTCGCTGGGGATGATGGTGTCCCATGTCGTTGTGGTCACCTCGCCACAATTATCGGTTACCAATAATTCAGGCAATGTGTCATGGCAGGCAATGGTTATTTCCGCCGGGAAATTGACGAATACCGGGCTGGTTTCATCCACGATATTGGCAATGACCACCAGTTCGCTAAGGTTCCCGCAGATGTCCATTGCCGTCCATCGTAATTGAATAACAGCCACTGCGCCATTGGTGGCACAGTCGCCAGCCTTAATCAGGGTTTCGGTGTAATTCACCTCCAGCCCAGTCATGCAGTCGTCGGCCACGCCCACGTCATTGATGCCAAACGAGGTATATTGGCCATTGTAAGCTGCGCAATCCATCGTAAGGACCTCGCCATGCGCCATTTCCGCCAAAACAGGGTTGGTGAACCAAATCTGCGGGGCCAAATTGTCATTAGACAGCAGTATGGTGGTGGCGGTCGCAATATTCCCGCAGCCATCAGTGGCCACAAAAGTCCTTTCGATGGCCTTGCCGTTTCCGCAGGGGCTTGAGATTTGGGCATCTTGAAAGTCAATAAATGGAACGCCGCAGTTGTCCGTGGCGGTTGCCAAGTTCAAGGTATCCCCTACGCAAGCCATTGGCAGGATGCCAGCAATTACTGGTGGTTCATGGTCGGTCAAACGGGCCAAAATGGTCAACGACGACGTATTTCCACATACATCTACCGCCGTCCAATGGTAGGTTCTTTGCTCGGTATAGCCTGCCAGCTCGCAGTTGTCTGCGTATTGGGTTTTGACATTAAAATCCAGCAGGAAAGAAGCGCCGCAGGTATTTGGGCCCAATACGAATTCTTCATTCAAATAATCGAGGTATGCCGGAAAGCCATCGCTGCAAGGGTATTCGAGGATGGTATCCCTATTGATGCCCATTATTTCGGGCACCATGACGAACCAAGTTGGGCCTGCATTGTCAATCAGCTCGATGTCCTGCGTGACAGTGGTTTGATTGCCGCATTGGTCTATGGCAGTCCACGACCGCACAATTACTTGGCCATCCTGACAGCCCGGCAGCGGCACAGATTCCTCAAAAGAGAGGATGCAAGCGCAAAGGCACTCATCCTCGCCAACTAAATTGACGGGAGGCTCCGGTATTTCATCGCAATTGATGGAAATATCATCGGGAACGCCCACGATGGTTGGGGCTATCGTATCTATCAAGGCCAAGAAAACAAATGCAGTGCTGCTGTTCCCGCACACATCAGTGGCAGTCCAGGTCAGGCGGTACAAATTGATGAACCCATTTACCGCACAATCGCCCGCTTGCTCCAAAACCTCATTGTATGCAATGGTAATTTCACCCGCACACACATCGCTCGCAAAAATGCTATCTTCGTCAAAGGTCGGGACATTCCATGCGGGATCTTGCCCATAACACTGGACATTGATGGTGCCGCCTGGTACAAACAGCGGATTGACAAAGGCGATGTTGGGCGGCGTATTGTCAAACACCGTAATCGTTTGCGCACAAGTAGCCGCATTGCCGCAGGCGTCCGCAGCCCGGTAGGTCCTCGTCAGCACGTATTGGTTTTCGCAGGTTTGGTTGGTGATATTCTCCCCTTGAAAGCTTATGCTGATTGGCCCACTGCAATTGTCCGTTGCTGTCACCAATGCAGGATTGGGCACCGGCACTTGTTCGGCGCACTGCACGACCATGTTCGAAGGGCAAACAATAGTAGGCGGCACCAAATCTCCTACTGTCAAGGTTTGGAGGCAACTGCTACTGTTTCCACAACCGTCTGAGGCGGTCCAGGTACGGGCAATCGTAAATGATTGGGGGCAAGTTCCCGGCGTTGAAATATCGTTGAAAACTACTATTGGCGTTGGATTGCAATTATCCGTTGCCGTGGCGGTGCCCGTGTTGGCTGGCAATATGGCCCCGTCACAGTGGTTGTCAAATTGGGGGGGCAAGTGATGATGGGCGCCGTGTTGTCCGATACGAGGATGCTTTGGGTGCAACTACTGCTGTTTCCGCAGGCGTCCGTAGCTAACCAAGTGCGGATTATCGTAAACTCTTGTGGGCAAATACCGCCCGTAGTAGCATCCGTAAAGCCAATATTTGGAGCAGTGTCACAGTTGTCCGTGGCAGTTGGGTTGCCCGTGCCCGACGGCAATGTGCTGGCATTACAGTCCACCGAGGCATTTGCTGGGCAAGATATGGTTGGTGCAGTGCCATCAATAACCGTAATGGTTTGCGTGCAATTTATGCTGTTCCCACTGGCGTTAGTGGCCGTCCAAGTACGGGTGATGGTATATGACTGCGGGCAATTCCCCCCCGAAATCAAATCCGTATAGGTAGGTATGGGGGGCGCTTGGTCGCAGTTATCCGTAGCGGTGGCCGTTCCCGTATTCGGTGGCAGGGAGCTTGCATCACATTCAATCGTCAAGTCCGCTGGGCAGGTGATGCTTGGCGGGGTGTTCGTTTGGCTGAGTACCACCAAGATGCTGCAAAAACTGGTACAGCCGTTTGCGCCAGTTACGGTAACAGCATAAGTGCCCACCACGCCAACGGTGATGCAATTGGTGGTGGCACCCGTGTTCCATAAATAGCCGGCGGCGCCCGCTGGGGTACACAGTTCGGTGGTTTGGCCTTCGCAGGGGATATTGCCACCAGTGATGGTACAAATCGGCAAGGGGTTGACGGTGACAGCAATGCTGCAAGTGCTGACGCAGCCGTTTTCATAAAATATCGTGACGGAATAAATGCCCGCCGTG
>JADKBS010000030.1 GCA_016714985.1 Saprospiraceae bacterium
TCGGGCATCCGACTTGTCGGCCGTTTTGCTTAATAAAACTTACTGCCCGGCTATTGGTAAAGATGAAGAATATGCGTTTTCTCCTTGCCCCGGCTGCGAAGTCGAGCGGGTTGGAAAGCCCGGCTCTTGCCTGTTTTGCGTCGAGCGCAAGCAGCTTCAATTGTGGAAGTGCCGTACGGTACACCATCCACCACGATGAAGTCTTACTGGATTACGAACTTCGTCCCGACGGTATCGGCATCGCGCGCGGTGTGGCGAAGTGCAACCCACTTGCGCGGCACGGCTTGCGTTGCTGGTATCACTTTGCGTATAGCGAACTGCTATTATTTTTAAATTATAAACAGGTTAAATATTTTTACTAATGGGTTCCAGCAATGCCAAACAAATAAACAAATATGATAAAAAAGCCAATAAATAAACAGCCGAAATCCATTGAGTTCTTACGTTTTTGATTAAAGTCGAAGTAATCGACCGAAAAGCCTATTGGTTATGGAAGTCTGGTGCGACACCCGAAGCTTCCCAGCAGATCCGCCAGTCGCCAGCAATCCTTGAGCTTCAATGTGCATCGGAACGGGCGCCCACCCGTATCACGTTCCGGCTCCGCCAGTCGGCGATGACGCCGTTATCCGGTGGGCCAATCGAACAGTTTTTTGCCCTCGCTTCCTGTCAAAATAGAAAGCTGCGCCCCGTTCTTCGGGGTTAAATCCGGGATTGATGATGTTAAAACGGTGAAGACGGCTGACGGTGAACGGCTGACGGCATTCAATTGCTCAAATAGGTATTCCAAGTAGGCCGTCAGTCGAAGGCTTTTTCCCGCAGCAGTTCCATGCACCGCACTCGTCGAACATATCCGGAGGCTGACCAGCAGCGGGCAGCCATGCTCAGGATTGGGGCGTTGCTCAGTTGCCAACCCACAGCGCCAGCGCAAACTGAATCCTTTGCGCATCTGGAAGCGCTCTCCTCGTCATGGCCCCACCAGCCAGCGAACGGGGGAAATTGGGGTCATTGCCGTGTTTTCATGGACAAAAAGGCCGCTTGGGCCGCCGGGGCCGCTGTTCAGGTATTTGTAGCTGCACCAGCAGGCGAAGTCCACGCCCAGTCGTGGAGTTGGGCGGCAGGTTGCCAGCGGCGGGAGGAGTCGAAGCCAGCGAATGCCTACGCACTGCGCCTGTTCCGTTATGGCTTTGATGTCAAAGAACTGGCCCGTATAGTAGTTCACGCCGCTGAACATGACCACGGCGATACTATCGCCGTGCTGTTGGATGGTGGCCAATATATCCTCCGTTCGCAGGGTCTCCTCCCCTGGCCTTGGCGCCACCTCTATCACCGCCTTGTCGGGGTCGAAGCCGTGCCAGCGGGCTTGTGTTTCCATGGCGTACATGTCGGAAGGGAAGGCCCCGGCCTCCATGATTATCTTGTAGCGGTGCTTCGATGGCATGTAAAACGATGCCATGAGCAGGTGCAGGTTGGTCGTGAGGGTGTTGGCCACTACCACCTCCGACTCCAGCGCCCTACGACCCGTGCGCTCTGCGGTTACCAGAACTTGTGGTAGTGCATCCGGGGCATATCGCCCTTGAAGTGGCCTTCCACGCCGTACTCCCGCCAATGCTTAAGTTCTTTGCGCAGCGCCTTTCCGACGCCGTGCGGCTGCGGGCCCGAGCGAGTTGCCCGTGAGTAAAGGACGTTCTTCCCATTGTGTTTCGGAAAGAAAAACTGCTGGCGATAGCGGCTCAGTTTGTCGGCTTTGTCAAGGCTTGGGCAGAAAGCCGATGGTGGGTTGGAAGTTCATTAAAATGGGCTGGGTATTCTTGGTTGTTTGCAAATATGGATGCAGAGGACTTTGTTGATGGTTGGGTGCCTTGGTACGGCAACAGGTGGTGTATCTTGGTTTTTGGTGTTGATATAAATAGAATGGCGACTGCCTTCCCGCAAAAGTTGGCACCCATGTTTGTTCAAGTGTTGAAGGAACTCTTTTTGCTTCATATCAAGCGAGTTCTAATTCTTCCCGAATCGCATTTTCATGATACCCTTTTTTCCTGGATAGTTCACGTTGGGCGTCAAGGACCATTTTCAGGGGCATCCATTAGGTTCTCTTTGACTTCCTCCAATGAATCTCCTTGCGTACAGACATTGGGCATCTCTTCAATGAATGCCATATATCCGCAACTTCTTGCGGCAGGCTCGATGATGATGTTAGATTTGATGGTTGCTTGCATAAACATGCTTTTAATTCGCCACAAAATAAGGCAATTTTTCCGCTCTCCCCAATCGATGTGTCAGGACAAAATCCGAAATCCCGAAATCAGCCATCAAAACGGCATGCCTTGCTCCCCGTAGCTCATCAGGTTCTCCAATTCGAGCAGTTTGCGCTTCATGTCAGGCCGTAGAAATAGCCCTGCGGATCGCCGTCCGAGGCGATGACCCGGTGGCAAGGGATGATGATGTTAATGGGGTTCGAGCGGTTGGCCAGCCCGACTGCCCGCACGGCATCGGGGTTGTTCAGTCGCTTCGCAATGGCCGAGTAGCTCGTGGTATGGCCGTAGGGAATTTTCAGGAGTTGTTGCCACACGCTTTGGTTGAACTGGGTGCCACTGCTGAAATCAAGCGGGAGGTCGAACTCGGTGCGCTGCCGGTGGAAGTACTCGCTGAGTTGGCGGGCAGCCTCCCGCGGCGTGTTCGGGCCGTCGTGCCAATCTTCCGGCGGAACTGCGTGATGCTGGAGCAGTTGAACACAGGTGATGGCGTGTTCATTAGCCTCGATTTTGAAGCAGCCAAAGGGGGAATGGTAGTAGTGGGTGTGCACCATTATTGCTGGAAAAATTGATTTAAGCTATAAGCTTACATGATTTGAGATTTAAGGTTTTGAGCACTGGCCCCAACCATAAATCTAAGGTGAGGATTGGATTAAAATAGTTGTAAAGCGCTGATAATCAAAGCATTTTATAAAATACTATTAATTGCTTAGGAGGGTGTGGGAGAGAGAAAAAATGAAATTTTTTCTCTCTCCTCCACTTAGTGTTTTTGGGGAAAATTGAAAATTTTCCCCAAAAAGCTACCCCTGCTAATAGTTACAAATGTTATCTAAAACAGATGTAGCAGTTCCTTTTCGAGAGGAGGGGTTTATCAAACCCGCCTGTTCCTGAACTGGCAGGTTTGATAACCCGGCCTCTCGTATGTTACTGCAAAATTGCACAACCCTAATATCAATTTCAAAGGCGAATAGCTGTAACGGCAATACTGGGGTATTTTTATCAGATATAAGCATAATTGCCACTAAAAATAAAAACTTTGCAGAAAACCAAGTAATTGCAGAAGCAATTACTTGCGTTGATGGTCTTTGCATTGATTTTCAATGCTTTGGAGGCTCAAGTCACACCCGAAGACAGAAAGGACTGGGATCTGCATTTTCAATTTTTTGAAAATTAGTCGCACGGCTATCCTTATTGCCCTTTTTGTATGTGCTGTCACAGTCCTACTCGTTTTTGTGTGAAGTTATTTTTGGAAGAGTCAACCCGAAAGGCTTGCCTGCAATGATAAAAATCACCTGTCCCAACAGCATACTTGGCGCTATTTTCACACCTGAAAAGCGAAAAGCACTACAAATCCCATGTCTAATTTCAATAAACAATACCAAGCTGCACAGCCATTGGAAGGGAAGGATAAGTTGCACTGGCGCAGCTTGCAGTTGTGTTTTTTCATAATAGGGCTTGTGTTGTTCCTACTGCTCATTGTGATGCCAGAAACTGGTGTGCTGGCTTTTTGGAACATCCTCATCCCAGTCGCACCACTGCTGTTTTTGCTCTCGACTGGTTTTTGGCGCAACGTCTGTCCACTCGCCTCGGTCGCACTCATTCCCACCACCTGAAAATCTCGAAGAATCGCCGCATTCCGCTCGTATGGCATGGAAGGTTGGCATTGGCGAGTGTACTGCTGCTCTTCCTCATCGTGCCCGCAAGGCATTTTGGCACTGAACAACGACGGACTGGCTACGGCCATCACGCTGGCTGTGCTCGGCACGATGGCCTTTGTCGGCGGGCTATTTTTCGATGTAAAAAGCGCATGGTGCTCCAGCCTGTGCCCCGTGCACCCAGTGGAGAAACTGTATGGCCAAAAAGTTGCCTTTACGCCCCAAAACGCCCACTGTGGCACCTGCCACAATTGCGTGATGCCCTGTCCCGATTCTACGCCAAGCAATGTGGAGCAAAAACCAAAGAGCGCAACACCCAAATCATTGCCACCACGCTGATTACAGGCGGCCTACCTGGCTTCATCTGGGGTTGGTTCCATGTGCCGGACTGCCGTAGCCCAGTGGCGGAAATGGGTGAGTGCCTACTCGCCTTTGGACTTCCTTGGGCCACGATGCTCGTTACGCTGGCGGCCTTCGTATTGCTTCGCAAATATTTACCCAAGGACAAAACGACTGTGTTGACAAGCGTGTTCGCAGCGGCATCCATCTCCTGTTATTACTGGTACCGCATCCCGTCGCTGGTGGGCTACGGCCTTTTCCCGCAGGATGGTCGGCTCGTTGACCTGACGCAGGCACTGCCCCTTTGGAGCATCTTGGCCGTACAGGTCGCCGCTGTCGCCTTTTTCGGTTGGTGGTTGGTGCTGCGCAATCCCGCATCGAGCGTTTGGGCTTTCAGGCCGCCTTTTGAAGTGAAGAAGAAGTGATTGTTAAATTGCTATAATTGTTGAACTGTTGCCCGTTTAATAATCATAATAGCTTAACAATCAAGCAATTACAACAATTCAGCAATATTAACAATTAATCAAACCACGCCTCGTTGCCCATTTACCTCGGTTGCCTTCTATTTTGCCCTGCTTCGTACTGGAATTATTGGATTCGGCCTACCTTTGCGCAATAGCGCAGCTTGTCGATTGGCAATAAAAAAAACAAAATGAAAACAACCCCGCCTACTCCGAGCTTGCGCTGTCCGTCACCCTAAACCCTTTCCGATGCTTGAATTCAAGGGAACCTACATTCACCAGCAGTTGGGCAGTTTTGAAAAAGACTGGCACATCCCCGAATTGTTCACCTGCTACCAACCCTTGGCCGGCGAGCCGTTGGCCGTTCGATTGTACGCCATGCAACAGATGGTTTACGCAGCGGAGGAGTATTTTGGCGAACTTTCGGAGGATGGACAACTGCGCTACCATTTTTGGAAGCAACTGCGCACCAGCCGCATCGAGGAGCGCAAGTACAAGTACTCGGTGAAAATCAGCGACAATTACCACTGGGAACTGACGGTCAATTCTGAGGGACTTTTTTACAAAGACCTAAACCCGATGTATAGCCAAATGGCTGGGCAGTTACATGAGCAATTGTTCAGCGACTTCTGGTTCTACGGCCCGCTGATGCCCATGCCCAATCTCGAAGACCGCAAATGGGCAGTGTCGCAAATCCGCAATGCCTTCCTGCAAATCGGCCCCGTTTCCCAAAAACATTTTGAATTGTTCGAGTACCCAACGCTGCCGATAGACCGCTTCTGGGAGGACGGCGACCACAACGTCAAGGACTTCGTGAATATGCGCCACTTCGGTCTCGAACACGGCAGTACGAACTGGCACGACGGGCTGGTTTATTTGGGCTTCATCCCTTTCGAGCGGCTGTTGGCCGACCCGCAGGGGCTGGAGCGGGTCATCACGCCAGCCATTAGGGCGGAGGTCTTGGAGCATCTTTCGGCGAAGGACAAAAAGCCATATCGGGCACCGGAAGACCCCACCAAGGCCGCTATGAAAGAAATTTACCTATCGAATGGCGGCATGCACCACTATATCCACCGGGAGCACGGCACCGACTACAGCGCCAGCCCCGTGGACGAGCTGATTTGGAAGCGGGAACTGCTCGACGACGTGACCCAGCGCCTGAAAACCATTGACCACTATTCCGGCTTGTCTTTCATCGCACAGGTGATGCGGCACCACGGGGTGCCCGACATCGAAGCAAAATTTTTGGCGGCAGCCAAGCAGCCGAACCTGAAGGCCCGGCAGGCCATCGGGCAGGTGCTCGGTGAGCAGCGCTACGACGAGGCGGCAGCGCAGGTCACCCTCTCGCTGCTCGAATTCGAGGACGAGTCGGACTACTGGCGCAACTACGTCTTCAATTCCCTCGGCAATATGCGGGAGAACAAAGCCGTGCAGCGCTTCGTCATCCAATGTTTGAAGGGCGACGACGAAACCCGTTTCAAGAAAGGGGTGGAAGTACTCATGTCGTGGGGCATTAAAGGTGATACGTCATTGATGGATAGGGATTTATGGCTAAGCTTGAATTGGCAGGACGCCTGCGCCGCCGACCCGCACTTCAACCACGCCCTTGAAAAAGCCATTAAACTTATTGAAAGCAAATGATGCGCTACCTTATCGGCCCAGAATTGTTTTGGCTGCTAGCTTATGGAGCCGCCAATTTAATTGCAAGAGCAAATATGCCCCCTACAAAGGGCATGGACGATTTCATCGAAAAATGCTGGTTTTATGTGCCACTGCTGACGGTGTTCTGCTTCGCAATATGGTGGCTGCCCGTAGTGGAAAAGCGTTGGCTATTGCTTCGGGTTTGGGTGGCGTGTATCGTGGGCGGGCACTTCGTTTTGGAAAAAATCTTGGCGGCATATAGCACCCAAGGGCCGGGCATCGGCATGGGCTATTTAGTGGGTATGCTATTGTTTTTCGTGCTATTGATTGCTGGTAGTATATTCGTTTTAATTAAATTCTAAAGCCATGACATCAGGATTCATAGGCATTGCCTTAAATTTTATCAGAAGCGCCTTAGGGGCAACCGCTGCCAATCAAGGTCAGCAACAACACAGCCCAAAGCTGGGTGCAGCGCCCAATCCGAACGGTTGGGAAGTTTGGTTTGAAGAATCGGGACGCGATGGGAAGGTGGGCTTCAAGGGGGAAGGCCATCGGTTTGGGATGTATTGGGAGTTCGGTGGTGGCGATGTGGTCGCCATAATTAACGTACCATCAGCGGATAAATGGGTGGAAAAGACTGGCATTGCTTTGGGAAAACGACAGAAAATATTGGATTTTATTGGCACCGAAACAGTGCGGCAGAAGATTTCTACTAAAGGACATTTTAAGATTGAAGAAAACAGCATATTTATTTATGCATGAATATGCCCAGATTTTAAACATTTTAATATTTATGCCATGCAAGAAAATGAAGCGTTCAAAATCCCTGAAATCCCCTTTATTTTTCCATATTCTGAGGATAAAGCCATTCGTAGGGAGCAAATCAAAAGCAACTTGCAGCATGGCATATTATTCGAGGATACTGGATTTTTTTTACCTTGGAGCACACAGTATGGCGCTCTTGATAAGATAGCTGAACAAAAAAAAGAGGGAGGTGGGCACATCTATTGGTATTTGGGGCACCATGTCATATTAGGAGGGTATAAAAGTCAGGTATCTGTTCATAAATTGGGAGGTGAAATGTCCGACCCTATCCGTCAAATAGAGGAAAGGCTGGGGGCAGAAAAAGGGGGTGAGGATAGGGCCAATGAAGCACGGGATATTATCATCGAATCATTGGGAGAACTGAAAAAATTCAAATTATGGCAAAGTAGGTTATTTAGACCTGGGCCATATGATATGGATGGTTGGCGAGTGCATCATCTCGATCGTGGGCATTGAACGCTTTGATTATTTTTACTACTTAAATGTCGGATTAAGGGATTAATCCCCATAATTTTAGATCGCAATGGAATCAAGAACAAAACATACCTACCGCACCCTGCTTTCCGAATTAGCAAAGGACGTGCTGGTGGAGTGCCCAAACTGCGCACGACAAGCCTTGGTGAACACCAATGGCGAAACGGTTTATCGGGCCGATAAAATAAAGGTGCGGGTGGTTTGTGGCCATTGCGGCTACAACAAAGACCTCGAACGCATCTGGGTCAGGAACAAGCAGTTCATCCTTGGCGAGGCCATTGACCCGTTTTTCCACCTGCCGCTTTGGCTGAAAATAGAACTGGGCGACCACCTGCTTTGGGCCTATAACTACGAGCACCTGCGTTTTATAGAGGAGCATATTGCTGCAAAATTGCGGGAGCGCAACGGCTTTGAGCATCACAAAAGCCGAAGCATCGGCGCCCGCCTGCCCCGCTGGATGACGGCGGCCAAGCGGCGGGAGGAGATGCTGCGGGCGATTGAGAAATTGAAGGCAAAATAGGGGAGCGGTTTTGGGATTTGGCGAAAACGGAGATTATTTCCCAACAATATCGGTCTGCATAGGACCAAGGATGGCCAAGAGGTCGTTCTTCTCTTGTTCCGGCACGTTAAATTGGTCTAGGGCGGCCACGAGGTCGCCTACTAGTGCATTGAACTCATCTTGGGTGATGTCCATGCCCTCGTGCGCTTCGGCCATAGTTTCGCCTTTGTACTTGCAGGGACCACCAGCACCTTCACAGATTTGGTCAATCAAGTTGTTGCGGAGCACCTCCAAGCGGAATGGGTCGGCCACCGTCGCTGCGAAACGGGCATTGATAACCGCATCGCCCGCAACGTTGGCAAGGAACTGGTCGGTCACCGCAGAGATGGCCTCAAAGCCGCCCAAACGGGAATATAGGGAGTTCGGGTCAACCTCGTAGGAGATTTCCGTGTCGTCGTCCTTACAGGCAGTAAATGATAATGCTAGTGCAAGGGAAAGGATGGAGAACAATTTCAATTTTTTCATGAAATGAATTTAATTGGTTAAAAATTCGAAAATAATTTGATTGATATTGGTTAATTAAGTTGATGAGGGTTGATAAGGGCGATTAAACAAAACGCAAGGATTTGAGTAGTTTATTCTTCATGGCTTGGAGCGGTGGCACGGGGCAGACGGGCGTAGGCGGGAAGTATTTTTCCTTTACGCTCAATTTGCCTTGTAGGGCAATAGCTTGCACGATTTCAGGCTCCCCGATTTGGCCGGGGTGAAAAGTGACACTGACGGTTTGCTGAGCGGCGTTTACACAGGAGGCCGTGATGCCGGGAATTTTCAGCGCTGACTTGATGGTGGCAGCTTGTTCAAATGCTACGGGTTCATCAATGCTGAAAATTTTAAGGTGTACGGGCCTATTTTGCTCCGTGAGGCTCAGTGGGCGCAGGTTGGCATAAAGCAACAACGCTGCGAAGCTGACGCAAAGCACGCCAGTCGTTTTTTTCAGGACTTTTTGCATATCGGTCAGTTTTGAAACTATCTACGACCGAACATGCAGGGGCGGTTTTCAGGAAGCCTTATTTTTTTAAAAAACCTTGAAACCACTTTCCGCTGTCCTTCACCGTGCGCACCTGTGTGTCGTAGTCCACATGCACCAGCCCGAAGCGGGGGCGGAAGCCCTCGGCCCATTCGAAATTATCGAGGAAAGTCCAGCAGAAATAGCCCTCCACAGGCACGCCCTCCTGCTTGGCTTGCAGCACTTTGCCGAGGTAGTCTTGGTAATATTTTAGGCGAAGCTGGTCATGCACGGCCCCGTTTTCCACCACATCGGGGAAGGCGGCACCGTTCTCCGTCACGATGATTTTCTTGATGCCAGGATAGGCCGCAAACTGCTTCAAAATTTGGCGGATGCCATCGGGGGTCACCTCCCAGCCCATGTCGGTGATTTGGTCGGCGGGGATGCCCCGTTTGGCGGCGGGTTCTTCGTTGGCCCAAAGCACGGGTGTCTTTAGGCTCTTCTTCCCAATGACCCGGAAGTAGTTCTGCACGCCGATGAAGTCGAAGTCGAATTTCATGCGTTCCATATCGCCGGGCTTGGCATGCTTTTCTTCTATTTTCTTCAAAAACGGCAGGGTATCGGTCGGGTAGCCCATGCCCAGCACCGGCTCGACGAAGAGGCGGTTGAGCATGGCATCCATGCGCTTGGCGGCTTTGACGTGCTTCTCTGCATCGCTTTTTGGTTCAACGAAGGAGGTGGAGTAGGTGGTGCCGACGTTGGCTCCAGGCACGTTGGCCCGCACAATGCGCCCACCTTCGGCCTGCACCAAAGCGGCATGGTGGACGGCGGGCAGGTAGTCTTTCAGCCCTTTTTTGCCGGGGGCATGCCAGCCGAGCATATAACCCAGCGTGGTAAAAGCGAACGGCTCGTTTAGCACCATCCAGTTCTTCACCCGGTCGCCGAAGGAGCGGGTGGCTAAGTCGGTATAGCCCGAAAACCAGTCCACCACGTCCCGATTGGCCCAGCCGCCTTTGTCCTCCAGCACTTGTGGCAAGTCCCAGTGGTAGAGCGTCGGCCAAGGCTCCAGGCCCAGTTCGAGGCATTTGTCAATGACCCGGTTGTAGAAGTCAATGCCCTTTTGGTTGGGCTTTCCAGGGCCGTCCGGCAATAAGCGGGGCCAAGCCAATGAGAAACGGAATACCTTGAAATTCAAGGCTTTGAGCAGTTCCAAATCGCTGGTGTAGCGGTGGTAGAAGTCGCAGCTCACGTCGGCGTTCTCTCCCGTTTTGATGTTCTTTTTGCCGTGGGCAAATGTGTCCCAGATGCTTGGCGACTTGCCGTCTTCCTGCCATGCACCCTCTATCTGGTAGGAGGCGGTGGCCACGCCCCATTTGAAGTTGGGACCGAAGTCGGCTTTGGTCAGGCCGTTTTCGAGGAAAAGCTGCGCCAAGGGTTTTGGCACAAAAAAGCTGCCAGCGAGGGCAGCAGAAGTTTGGAGGACTTGGCGACGGTTCATATAATGCACTTATTTTGAAGCTGCTAATTACCGTACTTCTCCTCTAATTTGAGCAAAAAACTTGCTTCCACGGAAAAATTTAATAAACATTATATTACCCACGCATTGCCATGAACATTTTTTTAAAGCCAATTATTGATAAATAATTAGAATTAGTGGTTAAAATAAAATCTAAGTATTTTCTAATTAATTCAATGTGTTAACAATTGATTTTTAAGGGAATCCTAATTTTTTAATAAAATCTTGCATATAGCTTTGCACTTGTTTTAGTTTTAATTTCAAGTTTTAATTTAAGAAAAACTAACCTTATTATGAGACGCCTGTTCGTTGTTGCAGCTTGGATGCTCGCAACCTTAAACCTTATTGCCCAAAGTTTATCTGGAAGCGTTTACGACGCAAACAGTAATCTACCCTTGCCGGGAGCAACCATCTTGTTGAAAGGTCCTCAGCCGGTTGGCACGCCATTTCACCCAGCACTGATGGCAGCCGAGGAGCGAAGGTCAAAGTTTTTTTTCACCCTCCGCCCTTCGGGCAGGCCTCCGCTCGCCACCCTTGCCGTTCTCACCATCCCTTAACCACCTGAGTGGTCTCGATGGTTGGCTATGAAAGCCAAGAAATCGAAGCCCAAATTGGAACATCCACAAAATCAACCTTCAAGAAAGCAGCGAAAGGCTCAACGAGGTGGTAATTTCTGCCTCAATGCAATTTTGTCAATTTTTCAAATGCTGCCGGGAGCAACCGCGCTCGCCCGTTACTGTGGAAAGGTGGAAGCATTGGACACCACAAAAATCAACCTTCGAAAGCACAAGCCTCAGGAATTGTCCCTGAGGCTACTGTGGAAAGTGATCCTCGCAAACGACCCCCTACGACGGCTTATTGAACCTCAAATCGCTCGACCTTGTGACAAGTAGCTTGACCTACAAGCAGGTCAATTCCCGTGGGTTTAACGACACGGGCAACACCCGCTTCCTCCAGCTTGTGGACGGGGTGGACAACCAATCGGCGGGGCTTGGCTTCGCCGTTGGTGGACTTTTTGGTCCCGGCGATCTCGATGTGCAGAGCGTGGAACTCATCCCCGGTGCGGCCTCTGCGCTATATGGCCCGGTGGCCTTTAACGGTATGCTTTCGATGATGACCAAAAGCCCTTTCGAACACCAGGGCCTGAGCGTTCAGACGAAGCTCGGTGTCAACCATATTGGTGATGACGGCGGGGCCAAGCCATTGTACGACCTTGGGTTCCGCTTCGCAAAAGTGTTTGGCGAGCGCTTTGCCATCAAGCTCACTGGCAACTACCTCGATGGCACCGACTGGTACGCCAACGATTACACAGATATTGACACTGGTACACCAGCAGCACAGCGGGGCGACAACAACCCTGCCCGCAACGCCCTCAACGTTTATGGCGACGAAGTGACCTCCACCATTGAGGGCGTTGGCCGCATTTCTCGCACGGGCTATGTGGAGGAGGACGTTGCGAAGTACGACGTTTACAGTCGCAAGATGAGCGCTGCCGTGCACTACAAGCTGACGGATGGCCTCACGGCCATTTACCAATTCAACTATGGCCAAGGCCGCACCATGTACACGGGCAGCGGCCGCTATGCCCTCAATGGCTTTAAGCTGATTCAAAACCGCTTGGAGTTGCGGGGCAAGAACTTCTTCATACGGGGCTATTCCACACAGGAGCGCAGCACGGAGTCCTACAATTCCCGCTCGTTGGCACAGCACCTGAACCGCACTTGGGTGCGGGGCTTGGATGGAAACGTGGTGACAGCCAGCCAGGCGGATTCGACTTGGTTTGCCCGCTACGCCGCTGCATTCACTGGAGCGGTACAAGGCGTTGAAGGCCAAGACTACAGCGCTGCCCGCAGCTTTGCCGATGAAGGCAGGTTGGAACCCGGTACCGATGATTTTGAAGAACAAAAAGACAGGCTCATCAATACCACTGGACTGCAAGGTTCTGGGGTAGAAAGCAACAGCAGCCTTTACCATGTGGATGCTCAATATGACCTCAGCCCGCAACTAAAAGTGTTAGACGTGTTAGTTGGTGGCAATTACCGTTATTACCGAATGGATTCAGGCGGAACCTTGTTTGATGACGCTAAAAACCCAATTAAGGTAGGTGAGTATGGTGTGTTCGTACAGGCCTCGAAACAGTTGTTTCAAGACAAATTGAAATTGACTGTTTCGGGTCGGTACGATAAAAACGAGAGTTTCGATGGCAACTTTACACCACGTGCCTCGGCGGTGTTTTCACCCACCTCCAACCACAGTTTCAGAGCCTCGTACCAGACCGGCTTCCGCAATCCCACCGTGCCTGACCAGTATATCAAACTGAACGTTGGCCCTATCATCATCCTTGGCGGCGCCCCTGCAAATACGAAGGGTACGAATGCCTACGAGAACTCGGTCTATGCCTCCTCCCTCGGCCCGTTCTTTGGCAATTTCGAGCAGCTGCTCCAAACTGGCACTCCTTTCCCCGACGCTGTGGTGCAGAGCAAGGACAACCTCGTGAAATCGGACGTGCCACGCATCCGCCCAGAAGAAACGACCTGCTACGAGATAGGCTACAAGGGTATTTTTGGAAAAAAACTGCTGCTCGACGTGAACTACCACTACAGCACCTATACCAATTTCCTCGTCAACACGGTGGTGATGCGAACTGACAGTCCCGTTACCCTTCCCGATGGTAGCATCAACCCCGACGCCGCTTTTGACATCGTGAACGGCAACACGCAGTTGTTCCAACTCTACACCAATGCCAGCGACGAGGCCGCTGCACAGGGCGCTACGCTCGGCCTAACTTATTCATTACCAAAGAATTACCGAGCGCATTTCAACACGACTTGGGCCGATTTTGAATTGAAAGACGCCAACCCAGACAATATCCCTGACTTCAATACGCCAGCTTGGAAAACAAACCTGACGCTGAGCAACGACCGACTGACCGACCGCTGGGGCTTCTCCCTAGCTTGGCATTGGCAGCAGGCATTTGACTGGTATGGCACTTTCACGCAATTGGAGCCGGGCCAGGTAAAGGCTTATAACTTAATTGATGCACAATTGAGCTACCGCATTCCGAACATTAAAACGACCGTGAAAATCGGGGCGAGCAATTTGACGAACCAGAAAATTGTGCAGGCTTATGGTTCTCCAGCAGTACGGGGCTTGTACTTCGTCTCGTTGACTTTTGATGAATTGACGCACTAGTCAACCCCTTTTTACCCTGCAACTTGAATTGGAATTGGATAAACAGTTTTATTAATGAAAGAGCCACCGTTCGATGATTCAACGTGTCGAATGCTGGCAACTTTCTATCTTACCGACTCATTAAAACAAGATACCATGCCTTATATTCCAGTTGAAAGCCACTTGCCGGGCGTCACCGGCCTACTCGAATTCCGCAGGGACACCGCAGAGCCACTTAGGGAGCTGACGCAACTCCTGCTACGAGGCCCAAACACGCTTACTGAAGCTGAGCGGGAACTAATTGCCACTATTGTGTCCCACCGCAACGAATGCAAGTTTTGCGCAACCTCCCACGCCGCTGCCGCCGATGCCTATTTTGGCGACGATGAGGTGACGACCAAAGTCAAGCAGGACATCCAATCAGCCCCGGTCAGCGACAAGATGAAGGCGTTGCTCACCATTGCCGCACAGGTGCAGGGCAGTGGCAAGAACGTGACGCCCCAAGCGATTGAAGCAGCCAAACAGGCGGGCGCTACCGATATGGAACTCCACGACACGGTGATGATTGCCGCACTTTTTTGCTTCTACAACCGATATGTGGACGGCCTCGGCACCATCGCCCCCACCAACGCCGAATACTACCAGCAAATGGGCGAAAGGCTAAAAAACAACGGCTACCACCGTGTGAAAGAGGGGTACGATTTCCTGAAGAACCAGTCACTGGATTGAGGAAAATGGAAATTCCGTAGTTTCCAATTTCTCAATTTCCTAATTTACAAATCCAATGTCCACCTCCCACAGCGGCTACCTTTACCTGCTTTTTGCGCTTTGCTTCATCAATGGCGTATTTGGTGGCGTGGCCTCCACCTTGCTTTCCGCTTACCTGCCCGATGTGCTGAAAGACCTTGCGCAGGGAGAAACCGCCACTGAGCGCATTGGGGCCATCATCAACTCGGCCTATTTATTCGGCATGATGTTCGGCGGCATTCTGCTGGGCTTTTTCAGCGACCGTTTTGGGCGAAAGCCCGCTGCCTTGTTGGCGGCGGCGTGTTTGGGTTTGTTCACGCTGCTTACCACATTCTCTCCCAATTGGGAAATTCTTACTGTTTTCAGGTTCATGACTGGTTTCGGAACAGGTGGCGTATTGCTTACCAGTGCCGTGCTGGTCGCCGAGGAATGGACGGAGCGAAACCGGGGCGTGGCGCTCGGAATCCTATCCATCACCATACCGGTCGGTATCTTTTCCGCTGGCCTCATCACCTATAACATCACGGCATGGAGGAGCGGATTTTTGGTCGGCATTGCCCCGCTCACGCTTGCTGCATTGGGCTGGGTGGTGCTAAAAGAGTCTGAAAGATGGAGGCACAACCGAACCGTCAACAACTTTGCAAACGAGTCAGCTACAATATCCATTCGCCACTCATCCGTGCGGCGTGACTTGGTTTTGGGTAGCATTATTTATGGCTCCATGCTCATCGGGCTTTGGGCCGTTTTTGCATGGCTGCCCTCGTGGGTGCAGACGCTCGTAACTGATGGCGATGGTCAAAAAGAACGGGGCCTGAGCATGATGCTCTTTGCCATTGGCGGCCTGTCCGGTGGGTTTGTGTCCGGTTGGGTGAGCAGTTTTTTCGGGGTAAAGAAAACGATGGTCACTTGCTTTGCCGCCACCTTTATTTTGACTTTTTTGTTGTTCAATTTCAATTCAACCCTAAGTTTTATAACCTTCGTTGAAATTGGGCTGATAGCCTTGTTTTTTGGCCTTAGCCAAGGCGTGCTGAACGGCTACGTGCCAGCGCTTTTCCCCACCAACGTGCGCTCGGCTGCCACGGGCTTCTGCTTCAACGTTGGGAGGGTGTTCACGGCCTCCGTGGTCTTCTTCGTGGGTTGGCTGGAATCGGCAATGGGCGGCCTTGGCAATGCGTTGATTTCCTTCTCCTTCGTGTTTTTGATTGGGTTGGTAGCAGCGTTTTTTGCAAAGGAAAAGGCTATGATGGATGCTTAGCAAAAATATTTTGACATGAAAAAAGCAAACCTTGTTCTGCTGATGGCAATATGGTTCTTTGCCTCTTGTGCGCAAAGCCAATACACCGTAATCACCAATGTGGATGTGTTTGATGGGGAAACGGTATGGCAGGACATGAATTTTGTGTTCAAGGACAGCTTGATAATTGACATTGGAAAAACGCAGTTCCAATCGGCCAGCAACGGTAATTGATGGAAGCGGAAAAACGATATTGCCTCCTTTGATAAATGCCCATGTTCATATTGCCTCCCCGGAAAACTTGAAAGAAGCACTGGGCGTTGGCATTTTTGCCATGATGGACATGTTCACCCTCGATAGCCGTGCCAACTACTTGAGGACTTTTAACGACTCCACCAACTATGCCCATTATTACTCCTCGAATGTCGGGGCGACCGTCCCAAACGGGCATGGAACGCAATACCGGGTTCAAATCCCTACCATCAACGACACGTTGACTGCCGAAGATTTTGTCAGGGACCGGGTGAATTTCGGGGCAGATTATATAAAGATTACCCAGGAGAACACGATGGCAAAATTGTCGGGTGCGCAACTGCAAGCCATCATCGAGACTGCCCATGAGTACCATAAAATAACGGTGGCCCATATCTCGGCATTGGACGATTGCCATGAGCTAATCGAGCATGGCGTAGATGGCTTTGCGCATATTTGGTACAGGATGCCTTCTTTTGCGCCAACCCCGCTGCTGAAGTTGATGAAAGACAAGGAGATTTTCATCATCCCTACCTTGTCCGTGATTGAAAAACTACTCCAACATACTGATACAAGCGAGTTGAAAAACCTGCTGACATTTGAACAGGTTTTAATGGAGGTAAATAAGGCTTACCATGAAAATATACCCATATTGGCAGGCACCGATGCCCGTAATTATGGCATGAATTATACGACGCAATATTTTGACGAATTGGTGTTTTTGTCAAAATCAGGCATGCCCAATTTGGAGGTATTAAAAGCTGGAACCTCCAATATCTATAAGGCTTTCGAGTTGAAGGAATTCAGCAATTTAACGAAAAACAGTGCCGCAAATTTTATCCTATTGGATGGTCAGCCGCATTTAAACATCGAAGATATTTACCTCAAAAAGCGGATATGGAAATTTGGCAGAGAATTAATCGCATCTTAAAAACATAAAAATGGCATACATCAATTTACCTGAAAATCTCCCCGGTATCCGGGGCCTCATGGCCTTCCGGCCCGACACGGCGCAGCCACTGAACGAGTTGGCCGAAATCCTGCTGCGCAACGAGAACTCCCTCAGTCGTGGCGACCGGGAACTCATCGCCACCTACGTCTCGCACCTCAATGACTGCTTCTTCTGCCAGAACGCCCACGGCGGCATTGCGCAGCACTACCTTCAATGCGACATGCAGTTCATTGATGCTATCAAAGCAGACTACGAGGCCATGCCCATTTCCGATAAAATGAAGGCGCTGCTGAAAATTGCTGCCAGTGTGCAGCGAGGCGGCAAGCACGTCACCCCCGACCAAATCGAGCGGGCAAAGGCAGCAGGCGCCACCGACATGGAACTGCACGACACGGTGATGATTGCCGCCTTTTTCTGCTTCTGCAACCGCTATGTGGACGGCCTTGGCACCGATTGCCCCACCGATAGGCAATTCTACATTGACCGGGGGCCGATGCGGGCGGAGGAGGGGTACGCTCATTTTGATGTGCGGCGATAAAGCCGCCTTTTAATCAATTTGATTTAAGATTTAAGATAGACGATATGCAATTTTAGATTGGCGTGACGTGTGCGCTCGGCCAAATCGAAAATCATAATTCAGAAAATCGCTAATTAAATCTTATATCTCAAATCGTCTATCTTATATCTTAAATCAAAACCAACCCCAATAACGAGCCTGTATTTTTACATGAAAAAACTCTTCTACCTCGGCATCATCGGCCTCATCCTGTTTGAAGTGGCCAACGTCTATTTCATCATGCCCATGCCGGGCAGCCAAAACATGGAGAGCATTGATCTGGCCTATTTTCCTAAATGGGCGGTGGCTGTTTCGAGGAGGTTCCTCTTGTTACGCTGTTGGGGATTAAAGCTGCCTTTCGGGTGCAGGTTAGAAAAATGGCTGCCAGCCCCTACCGATAGCCATCGCTGCTTTTGTGGCTTACATGGCCAATTTTGAAATGGCGGCGGACACGATGTTTTACCAACCCAAGACGGTCGCCCACGCCAACAAAGCAGACAACAAACTGGATAGCAACCGCCTTGTGTTGGGCGTTGAGCATGGTGGTGAGGCAAAGGCGTACCCCATCCAATACCTCGGCTACCACCACCAAGTGCGGGATACCCTGGGTGGCAAGCCGCTCATGGTCACCTACTGTACCGTCTGCCGCACTGGAAGGGTTTATGAGCCACTCGTCGGCGGCAAGCCAGAAACTTTCCGTCTGGTCGGCATGGACCATTTTAACGCCATGTTCGAGGACAATACCACTGGCACTTGGTGGCGGCAGGTGTCGGGAGAGGCAGTGGCAGGGCCGCTTAAGGGCGAAAAACTGCCGGAGTACCCCTCCTCGCAGGTGAGCCTCGCAAAATGGGCCGAACTGCATCCAAACACCCTTGTCATGCTGCCCGACCCGGCCTTTCAAGAGGAGTACGACAGCCTCGCCAATTACGAGTCGGGCCGACGAAAGGGCAAACTCACCCGCCGGGACACCGCTTCATGGCAAGAAAAATCATGGGTCATTGGCGTGGAGTTGGACAAGGCCAGCAAGGTTTATGACTGGAACGAAGTGCAAAAGCAGCGGCTGGTTCACGATGAAATCGGCGGGCAGCCCCTCGTTTTGGCGCTCTCGAAGGATGGCAACAGTTTTGTGGTATTGCTGCGCAAAAACGCTGCGCAACAATTTTTGCTCCGCAACGACACCCTCATCAGCGGCGATTTGCGTTACAATTTCGCTGGAAAATCACTGCAACCCAATGTGCCTGACCTCGTTCGGGCACGGGCCTACCAAGAGTATTGGCATAGTTGGCGGACATTCCATCCACTAACCGAGAAGTGAACGGCACTAAAACTTTGACACCAATATTGGCCTACCAAGCTGCCTCCCCGAATCATCAACCAAGGATAACCAATACGCCCCAACCGCCAGCCCTCCCAACGCCAAATCAGCGGCCCCATGCACCCTGCGCTCCAGCACCACCCTGCCCAAGCTGTCCACCAATCGGAGCCTTGCCCATGCGCCATTTTCCAGGCGCACTGAAAGCACCTCGCCGACCGGATTGGGGTAAGCAATAATGCCTGACTGCTTTTCCTTTTCCTCCGTAGCCAACAGGCAGTCCGGGTCGAAAGCCGTGCCCGGAGAGCCGCCATAGCAGCCTGAAAACCAATTGCTTGGGTCGTTGGCATTGCCCGCAAAGTCTGCGTTTTCCAAGGTATAGCCGAAGCCGTCGGCGTCCTCGGTCCAAGGGGCGGCATCATCGTAGCAGAGGCTGTTTTGAAGGACGCCTTGCGCATCGTAGAGCCGAATCACATCGCCATCGCCATTGAGGCCGAAGCCGAGCGGGCCAGTGTAATTCGCCACGTTCGGGAATTGCGCAGCAAACTTGGCCGCATCCTCCACGAAGACCTGATAACCGCCCGCAGGCACCACCGTCCCATTGAGGATGGTGAAAGCGTGGCCGTTGTCGTCGTCCCGGATTTGCCAGCCGCCAAGCGACAGCGGTTGGCTGCCCCGGTTGTGCAGTTCCAGCCAATCTCCCGCATCAGCGGCAGCCGCCGACTTGTAGTTGATTTCGCTGATGATGGGATTTTCTTCGCAAGTGCTGTAAGCCTCGCCCGGCGAGCCGCCCACGCAGCCATCGAACCAAGATTCGGGTAGGGTGGGGGTGTCTCCTTCTCTTAGTTCCAAGCTGCGGCCAAAACCATCAGGCGTGCAAGGCCAAGGCTTTTTATCGTTGAAAACAAGCGTTTGCAGCGGCTCCCCGAAGCGGTCGAGCAGACGGATTTCGTCGCCGTCATCGCCAAGGCCGAAGCCCATTCCACCGACGGCATTCGTCACGCCGGAGTGTTGCTCCGCAAATTTTGATGCAGCTTCATACACCACCAACCTGCCGCCAGTAGGCAGCACCGTACCCGTGGGCAAGCGGAATCGGTGGAACCAGTCCTTGTCGCCCACGAGGTAATCGGAAACATCGAGTGGGGTAGGGGACTCGTTTTTCAACTCCAGCCAATCGCCCGCATCACGGGTCGGGTCACTGTGGTAGTTGATTTCCACCACTTGCAAATCGGCCTGTTGCGCAGCACCCGTAAAATGCGCCGTGAAGCTGGTATTCGCCGTGATGTTCGTGGTGAACCCGGGCGCATTCGGGTCGCTGATGAACGGATTGGTCGTCCAATGGTCGAAGCTATAGCCGGGCGCAGCTATAGCCGTCACCGTCACCGGGTTGCCCTTAAAATAGATGCCCGTCCAAGGCAAGTCCTTGGGCGTGATGGTCGAGATTTTCACCCAACCAGCACCCGGCGGCTGCACTTGCAGCATCACGTTCACTTGCCCATTCAGGTTGAAAAAACTGTTGATTTGCTGACGCTGCACGGCAGGCTTTTCGGTGTGGTAGTCCCGGAGGTATTGCACCGCATCTTGCCAAGAACCGAGGCTGGCAGTGCCCCAGCGTTGGCTTTGGCGGGGTATCTCTCCTTCCAGTTCAACCGCTGCGGCGTCAATGATGGCGTGGGTTTTCGTCGGCGTCCAGTATTCGTTGAGCAGGTCGGCAAAGCGGTTGATGAAATAGCGCTTGAACTCGGCGTTTACGAGCAGTTGGTTCATCATGTCCGTCCAGCGGTTGTTGTAGGCGGGGGCGGCCAGTGCCTCGTTCAGCATGTCGTAACCTACGCCGTTGTAAACGCCCTGCGTGGAGCCCATGTCCCAAAGCACGAAGCGCCATTTCTTGCGGAAAGCATCGTTGTGACCGCCCCGGAAGATGCGCGTATTGTTGAAATAAATGCTCGAAAACCAGTCCACGTTGGCCGTGTAAATCTCCGATGCGAAGTAGTCCACCCAGTTCTCCAAGTCAATGAGCGATTGCGCTTGCGCAAAATTGGCGGGGTCGTCCATGTCGTTGTCCAGGATAAAATTGCTCATGGTATAAAAAGCCGTGTCGGAGCCTTCCTCTGGGAAATAGGGGTTGGCGTAACCGTAGGCCGTTTTCAGCATGTCCACCCGTTCGGGGTCCATGCCGAAATTGTCACGGGCATAGTATTCGTTGAGCAGTTCCCGGCCCTCGTAATGGCCCCAATATTGGCCGTTGATGAACACCGCCATGCTTTGGCAGCCCGCTGCTGCGCAATGGGTGGGCAAAGTGATTCGGTTGGCCACCAAATCACGGATGCGGGTCGTCGAGGCATCGTCGTCCGTGTTGCGGATGCGGAAACCTTTGTAGGACTGAATACCCGGCTTATCAGGGCCGAAAATCGGGTAGCTCACCTCGCCTTTTGCCCCAAAATCCTCGTCGAAAATGAACTGCAAACCCTTCTGCTCAAAGGCGATGGAGTAATTTCCGACCGGACGAATGCTGGCGTTTTCGGTGAAGGCGAAATTGTTGTCTTTGTCGAAATACTCCAGTTTGCAGGCCGCCCGTTTGCCGGAGCCATAATCGTCGTACACCGCCGGGCCGCCGCTGCTGTCGTAGAACAGATCGCCCGGCCTCGCCGAGATGGCCAGCACGGGCAGTTCTGTCGGGTCGTTGATGAAATAGGTGGCTGTGGCCACGGGCGAGGGCAGCAGCCCCGCCTCGAACGACCTTGCCCGCAGCACCCTCGTCGTGTTGACGTTAAGGGGTTGGCCGTAGCTCGTGGAAGTACCTGTGGGCTGGCTGCCGTTGGTCGTGTAGCGCACCGCCGTGCCGCTGATGCCTACCGACTGGCTGCCTTGGTAAAACCCAGCGGGCAGGCTGAACGTCGGCACCGTGGCATAGCCGGAGTAGCAGATCGCCGGGTTGGCCGCATCGGGCGTTGGGACGTCGGTCAGACACCAGTTGCCGCTGTCCGAGGTGCGCATCATGGAATGGCCCGGCTCCAACGGCTGGATGGTCACACTGTCCAGCACGTTGCCAGCGGCATCGAAAAGGCTGAGCCGCTCCCCGAAACTGAGCTTGAAATTGGTGTGCAACGCCGTGCCGCCACCACCACCGCCAAAGGCAAACCACGAGGGGTTCGGCCCGAAGAATTGCGCAGCGGAACCAGTGCCGAAATGCAGCCAAGTGCGCCCCGTCAGGTCGCTGGAATTGCCGTCGATATTGAACAAGGCTATGGCCATCACGTTTTCGCCCACTGCTAAGGTGTTGGTTATCAGCGCACTGTCCAATTGGAAGGTCTCCGGGTCGCCGCCGTTGTACATCGCTGCCTCGTGGTCGGTGGTGGGTGGATTGGCGGAGGAAGGCGCACCGGGCTGCATGTTCAGGCTGCGGGCCACCTCCACGCCGTTCAGGTAGGCCACGAAGGCATCGTCGTAGTCCATGCTGAGGATGGCAGCTACCAACTGGCCGGGCGCCGACACCGTGAATTTTTGCCGGTAGAAAAACGCCAAGGAACCAGCCGCCACGGGCGTGTTGTCGTCGCCGTCGCCATAGCCGAAGCCGCCCATGCCGCTCTGCCAGTTGGCGTTGCTCGACCCGATTTGGTTCCAATCGGTGGGCAGGCTGCTCTCCTCCGTCCAGTACTGCCAGGTGTCCTCGTCGTACAGGGCAGTTTCCCAGTGGTCAATGACCGAGGCCGTCGGGTCATCGCCGCCCCTGTTCTTGCCGGAGGCAAAGACCAACAGCCGCTCGCCGGGGCCAAGCATGGTGGCGGGCAGCGCCCATTTCGGGGAACCGCCGTCGGAGAGGCTCACGCCCTCCAAGTTCTCAGCCGCATTGCCCGCATTGTAAATCTCCAGCCAATCGGGGTAGTCGCCATCCTCGTCGGCAAAGGCACCGGGGTTGGTGGGGGTTATTTCGGAGGGGAGGAGTTGGGCTGGGTAGTGCTTGCCCCAAGCAGAAAGCAGGGAAAGGAGAAGAAGTTGGGTTTGATTCTCATGACAAAGAAATTTTGCATTAACGTTATGACGGTTAATTGTGGGAGGGGCATAGATGTTTTGAGATGGATTGCTGACCTTAGGGCTTGGATTTCGGGGTGTTGGAGTCAGCATTGACAACTTCAATGTTCTAGCTATTGATAAATAGTTCACACAACGAAAGATAAATTATAAAATCGGTCATTTCGAAGACAGTTTAAACAAAATGAAATTTTGTCAAGTGAAAATTGACCAATGTTCAACATTTTTCAATATAATCAATTTTGAACTTTGTATTTTTAAAGTAATAAATTAAGTTCAAAATTAAAATTCAGGAATTAAGATACAGCGGTTACGCAATTTCATATAAGTTCAACTTCAATCACACCATTACAATAAGATTGGAAAGGCGGAAGTTTGCCGGTTTCAGGTAGTATCAAACCATTGAAGTTTATATTTATGATCAAAAAGACTTTTCATCCGAATCAACTTGCTTATACCATCATAGCACCCCCTTCACCTTCTTCAAGGTCGGAGCAATAACCGAAGTCACCAAGTGTCTGACCAAAAGGTTTCATTTGAACACATGAATGATTTTAGGTACACATTCAATACTTAGAGGAACTTCATGACCGCTTGCTTTTGAAAATCACAGAACCAAATGGATGCCCAAATTTTCACACTGTATGGATCAAACCAAACTAAGGGCCAACCTGGTTTCCTTGGATGAGGGGCTGGGCATCAAGGTAGTGCAGGAAACCAAAAAAAAGAAAACAGTGCTTTTTGATAATGACTTTTTAAAGTTAATTAGGCAGAAAGATAGTTTAAATTTCATCAACTGTCAACCATTTGGAGCAATAAACAAATCAGAATGCAGTCTGCACGTCAAAAACAAGTAGCTGTGTGCTGAACCGTCTACCCCCTCAATACCTGATACCGGCCATTGCGTCCATGTTGCGGTACGCAAGTATTCCACCATTTTTCAATCAAAGCCACACCCACACTGAAAACAACCCAAATTGCGACGATTGTTGAGCAAAGCGGCACTTGGGGCCATCCTACCTCCCTAAAGCGCGTAGGCGGCCTTAACAATCATCCTTTGGGACTTCCACCGCTGCTGGGGGTTCCGTCAAAAATGCATTAGTTCGGGCGCCCGCCGCCGGGTGAATTAGTTCATAATTTCTTTTTCATGAACACCACTACTTCCCCATAAATCCCACCTGAAATTGCATCGAGCGTATGCCTCACGTCTTCCAAAATCCCCAACTTGCTCGTCCATTTTTTGCCAGTTAATTGCCTTGCGGCATGGGTGGGTAGTCCATCTTTGGCAAATAGTGCTATTTTTTGGTAGCCTTTTTCTAATCGCCCATTTTCGCAAACCTCGTAACCGTAGCCTTTGAAAAACAGGATAAACGCTTCGACCGTTTCTTCACGAGCCAATCCGGGGTACCATGCGAAAAAAGCATCGGGGCTGGGCCAATAATTCAACGCCGTTTCACCCAATGCCCATGCGATGCAATTGTAGTTGCCCGTATCAGGACTGGTGATTTCCAACGGCTGGTCAAAGGAGTTTGGAAATGATGGAAGGGAAAGTTTGCGCTTGGCCATCAGAAAATATAGCCTTTCGACTTGCCCCAAGCCAACCAGTCGGCGGTCATTTTGGGCAAGTCGCCAGCGTGGGCGGCGGGCACGGGGTTTTCGCCGGTGATTTTGAAAAGCGCATAAAACAGGTGCTGGGGGTCTTCCCGAAGTTTTATCAGGATAAAGGGTATGACCGCATCGCCCATGCCAATGATTTGCTGGTAGGCGGGGTGGTTCACCATCGCAGTACCGCTGGACAGCAAAGCCGTTTCCGTTTTCCAGGTTGAAAAAAATTGCTCGAAACGCTCGTTTGTGGTGGCTTTGCTTTGAGGGTCGAGCAGCTTGACGGAAATCTCCACCTTCGCCGCAGGGTTGCTGCCCGAAAACTGGCTTTTGATTTTTTCCAAAAGCCCAGCCGTGAGTTCTTTCCATGAAACCGTGATGGTCGTTTCTTGCATTGGCCTTATTTTTTACAAATATAGTGGGTTGGGCCGTTTTTGACGGAGGGTTTTTCATAAAAGAGGATGGACGACATGCCTACCCCGGATACCGCCACTCCCCGCGATACTCCCGCTTCAACATCCCATTCGCCTCCTCATCCCCCACCACCGCATCCGCTTTTTCATCCCAAACAAGGCTGCGGCCCAGCCTTGCGGACAGCATCCCCAGCAGCGCCATGTTCGTGGCTTGGCGGCCATGCTCGATGTCGGCGTGAGGGAGCTTGCTCGATTTGATGGAAGCGAGAAAATCGGCCCAGACGAGCTTGATGTTCTGCGAATCCGGCTCGTCGAGTTTGGCACTTTGCGTGATGATGTCCTTGCTGCCATCGGTGGGGTAGAAGGTCCAGCCCTGTTGCCAGCCCATGTGGAAGGTGCCCTCTGTGCCAAGGAACTTCACGCCGACGTTCTCGCCGGGTTGGTCGGGACGGTGGTTGTTGAGGCTGTGTTCCCAGGTGGCGGTGAAGCCCTCGAACTCATACACGGCCACTTGGCTCTGCGGCATGTCACGCCCGCCTTTTACGTCGGGATAGCGTGCCGTGCTGAAGATGCGGCGGGGCGCTTTCTCCTCCGTCCACCAAAGGATTTGGTCGAACCAGTGCGGTGCCCAGTCGCCGATGAGGCCGTTGGCGAAGGCCCCGTACTGCCGCCAGCCACGGGGGTGGATGTGCCTGCTGTACGCCTGTTTGGCCGAAGGGCCGCAATAAAAATCCCAGTCGAGGCCATCGGGCACAGGCTCCACGGGGTCGGGCTGCACGTTGGCGCCCCAGCCGTAGTTGACGAAGGCCCGCACCTCGGTCACCTTTCCTACCCTGCCAGAGCGCAGGAACTCCATCCCGCTGACGTTGTGCGGCGAGTACCGGCGGTGAAAGTCCACGATGCAAATGCGCTGCGTGTCCCGTGCTACCCGCTGTATGGCCGTACCTTCCTTCACCGTGTGGCCGATGGGTTTTTCCAAGAACAGATGCGCCCCGCCCTGCATCGCTTCGATGGCAATGAGGGCATGCCAGTGGTCGGGCGTGGCGTTGATGACGATGTCGGGTTTGGTGCTGCGCAAACAGTCCCGGAAGTCCTTGAAATGCTTGGGATGGTCGTGGCAAAGCTGCCGCACCTCGGCGTCGGCCTTCTTGATTTGCGCCTCGTCCACATCGCAGAGCGCCACCACCGTCACCTCGCCGGAGCGTATGGCCTCCCGCAGGATGTTCATGCCCCACCAGCCGGAACCAATGAGGGCGACGGTGTATTTCGAAACCCGTTTTCTGACAATGAAAGGGTGCGCCGTGAGGGCCAAGCCCGCCAGCGATGTGTTTTTGATAAAATGGCGACGATTCATATTTTTTCGGTCAACGGTTGACGGTGGTCGGTTGACGGTTCGCAAGACATTGAATATCATCAAATTGCTTAGCGCCGAACCGATAAAAGCTGCCGTGCTTTTATTTCTGTGAAATTGAGGCGGGAAGCTACGGAAAGAATTGAAATTGGGGTAGTTGGGCTGGTTTACGCTTCGAATAGATTTGACCACAGGAGTCGGAGGGGAAATGCGGGGTTTGCGGTGCAAAAGCGGAGATAACCCCGAAGGGGTTGAATGTCATTATGTAACAACATTCAACCCCTTCGGGGTTTTGGCATCCCTCACATCCATTCCCCCCGATTGCATCGGGGGCTATTCACGTTTGACCACTTCGTGGTCGTTATCCCATCGAAATGTATGGCAATAGGGCTTTACCCTTCAATCATCAATGCCCTACCACCACCTTCTGCATTTGCGAAGCATCGCCGCAGCGCACTTCGAGCAGGTAAATCCCGGCGGGCAAATGCGCTGTGCCAATGACCTCCGAGTGCTGCCCGCCCACCGTTTCGATGTCTTTCACAAAAACAGGCCGACCCGAAAAATCGAGCAGGCGGATGGAAGCAGGCTGCAAGGGCATTTCGGAAATCATGTTAACGGTCAGGCCATCATGGACTGGGTTAGGTTGTGCCGACACCCGCAAGGGCGAGCGGACGGTCACTTCCCGCACGCCGGAGTATTCAAACTGGCCGTTGAGGTCGAGGCGGCGGAGGCGGTAGTAGTTGGAACCGAGGTGTGGTTTGGCGTCCACGAAACGGAAGCTGTCAGTGTGGCCGCTGGGGGTGGCGGGTTTTACCATGCCGATTTTATCGAAATGAATGCCATCGGCGCTGCGCTCAATGTGCCAAACGTCCACGTCCGTCCAGGAATCCACGGCCCACTCGACGAGGACGGTATTGCTGTTGCGCAGCAAAGCGGCACTGAACTGGCTGAGTTCCGCCGGGAGGACGATGCTCTCGCTGGCAAATTTCGACACCAACTTGATATAGGCCGCTTGGCTGTAAATGGCGGGTTCGGTCAGTTCCCAGGAGTTCTCCGGCCAACTGGTGTTCCAATCCTTGTACGACTTCTGGTGCGGCTGCCCCTGTGGTGGGGAGATATAACCCTGTGCAGGCACGAAGTTCGGGTTGAAGCCGCCCGTGAGGTAGCCGGGGGGTGGGCCATAAAGCGAAGTCTGTGCATTGTCATAGACCGTGCCGTCGCCGAACCAGGCATGGTACATTTCATCACAGGATTTCTCGGCACCATAATCCCCCATATTCGTCAGCATCAATTTATTAATGGGGTTTGCGCCGTGTAGGAAATGCACGTAATTCTCTGCCGCATTTAAATAATGGGTATTATTCGATGGATAAAGATTATGTTCCACCATATTGTAGAATATATTGGCGGCATTGGCCTTCCAGCGGTTGCTGCCCCATACATAATCATTGTCTTTTAAATAAGCACGATAAGCATCTAAATTGCCCGTCCATGCGGGCAGCATATCGGCATTATTGGTATTGGTGGAGGTGGTGCAACTGTTTTTAATATTATTCGCAACGGATGCCGTGGCATTGGGCAGGCTGGCGTAGTAGAGCATGATGTCCTGAATCGTGGGCTGAAAGGCGTACCAGTAGGTCCATTGATAAGGCCGGATATTCGAATAATTATTATCGAAATAGGTACGATACGTGGTATTGCCCGTGGCAGCGAACAGGAGCGCCGCCGCTCCCGTGCGGGCCTCGTTCTGGTCGTCGGCACTGATTTCGGGGTTTGCAGAGCAAAAGCCGCTGTTGTTGTAGTTGGAAGTACCGGGGTTGGCATTAATCCACGTCCATGCCAGTTCGGCCTTGGCGAGCAGGTTGGCACCGTAGGTCTGCATCGTGGCATTGGAGAGGCCGCTGTAAACGATGGCCGCATGGGCGAACATGCTCGCCACCGTTCTCGTGGAGGAGGCCTGCGCTGGGCCGTACATCCGCTGCGTGAGGTCGGCGCTGGCGGGGCTGGCCGCCTCGAAGCAGGGCACGGAGACCTTCATCAGCACCGAGCCGTCGGCCTGCTGCATCTTCACGAGCCAGTCCAGTTCAAATTTCAGTTCATCCAGAATATCGGGCACGCCGTTGCCGGACTCTGGGATGCCGTAGTCGTCGCCGAACACGTCGGGGTTTCCCTGATAGGCGAAGAGCAGGTCGTGGACGGTGCTCCACGAGAAGTTGACGTATTTGGTGAAGTCGCCCGCATCGTGCCAGCCGCCGCTCAATTCCTTCTCCGTGGCGGCGTTATTGGGGGCACTGACGCTGCGGCAGTTGAGGTCTTGCAAGGCATGGGTGTGGCAGACGGCGTCCTGCCAGTCGCCAGCGTGGGCAACGGGCTTGGCCACCCCGCAGCGCTGGTGATAGTACATGCGCACAGCGTATTTCAACGCCGTGTTATAGACATCTTCGCCAATGGTGAAGCGGTAGGAGCCGACGTTGTTCGTGGGGTCGAAGACGTAGTAGTCGCCCGGCGTGGTGACGCTCGAAAAATCGAACCACCAGGCCTTGTCGCCCGACTGGCCGTGCGTCGCCCCGCCGTTCCAGGCGGTGATGCTGGCGTTGAAAACGGAGACGTCATCGTTCCAGCGGCGTACTTCGTAGGTGCTGCCGGGGGCAAAGCTTTCGGGCGCATTGAAGCCCACTTGTGGGTCGCTGATGACGCAGACTTTTTGCGCAGCAGGCCGATAGCCAAACTGGTCAATATGGAGGTGGTCGCTGGTGACGGCGGGGCCAGCAATGGCCAAGATGGGGAGGAGGAAAAGACATACGTGGATGATTGCTCTCATGTGGTGATGATTTGAAATGGTGGCGGGTTGGCAATTGGGGGTTGGCTGCAAGTCTGAGGCGTCGCCTCAAAAGGGCGGCACTGGCCGTGCGTATTGCGAAACTCGTCGTCGCCCTTTTGAGGTGACACCTCAGACACCGGTGGCAAAGTAACGGCTACTTGCCCGACCTTGCTATCACATAAAGGTGCGAAAACGACCTTTTTGTTTAGCGAAAGCCGAATGAAATATTCCATTAGCTTTGCCACGCATCAAAACGCATCAACATGAAGAACAAACTGACCTCCCAACTCCTTTTCGCCCTCAGTTTCGGGCTTGTTTTCACTGCCTGCAGCACGGCCCAGAAAGCCGCCAGCGACGGCAGCATTCCCCTTTTCAATGGCAAAGACCTTACCGGATGGGTCAACTATGGCCGGGAAAAATGGTACGTCGAGGACGGCCTGCTGGTTTGCGAGAGCGGCATGTACAAAGAGTACGGTTACCTCGGCACTACCGAAAAGTTCAAGGACTTCGACCTGACGCTGGAGTTCAAGCAAGAAGCCAATGGCAACAGCGGTGTCTTTTTCCGTTGCAGCGTGGACGGCACGAAGGTATCGGGTTGGCAAGCCGAGGTGGCCCCAAAAGGGCATGACACGGGCGGTATTTATGAGAGCTATGGCCGGGGCTGGCTCATCAAGCCCATCCCCTCGCTGGATGATGTTTTAAAGGAAAACGACTGGAACACCATGCGCATCCGCTGCGTCGGTGACGAGGTGACGACCTACCTCAACGGCATCCAGATGATTACGCTCAAGGACGAGAAAATCGGCCAGGCGGAGGGGCAGATTGCCTTGCAGATACACGATGGGGGCGGGATAAAAGTGCGGTGGCGGAATTTGAGGGTAAAGAAGCTTTGACGACGGTGGACGGCTTACGGATGGACGGTGGACGGATGGGTGCGGCAGCGAGATTTCCGAATTCTCGAAGAATTCGGAAATCTGTGGCATAACGCTATATTTACCCGCCAAACCCATTCCCCTTATGGAGCCGAATAATAAGCATAGCGAAATACGGAAACTCATCGAGGAAGGCGACTATGAAAATGCCTTTCGTCAGTTCATTGCCAAGAAACCGGACAGCGCCCTGACCGAGGAGGCCGAAAGGCTCTATGCCCGCTTTTCACAGAATGAAAAAGACCACGGCAAGCAGCTTGCCAATTCCTCCCATTGGAAAACCGAGCAGCGGGAAATCGTGGACGACCTCATCAACCTGCTCGACAAAGCGGATGCACCGCCCACCGCCTATATCTCCTTTGTGCGCCGCCCACCGCTGGTGGCCCACCTTGTTTTGGGGAGGAAAGAAGACCTGAAAGTCATCGCTGATTGCTTCGAGCAGGGCGACCACCTGCTGCTCCTCAACGGCATGGGTGGTGTGGGCAAGAGCACCCTTGCGGGCTTTTATATGGAGCGCTTGGGCCATCGCTACCGCCATATCGGTTGGGTGCGCTACACAGGCAACCTCGCCAATGACCTCGCCCGTGACCTGACCGACCAAGTTGCCCTCGGCTTCTCCGAAGACCTCCGCAACAACTTCGACCGCCTCGACCCCGAAACCAAGTTCGATACCCTGATGCGCCACTTGGAGCGCCTGCCCGGCCCCAACCTCCTCATCGTGGACAACCTGAACACCCTCGAAGATGCAGAGGACTGTGCCGCCCGCTCCACCCAATTCCCCCACGGCTGGAAACTGCTGATTACCGCCCGTGAACACAATGAGGGTATGCCGCACCATAGCGTGGGTGTGCTGAATTTGGACGATGCCCGCAGGCTTTTCCTAAGGCACTGCCCGCAAACGTCCAGCGAACACACCCAACTTGACAGCTTGCTCGAACACGTAGGCCGCCATACCTTGGTGGTTGAATTTCTTTCCAAGACCACCAAGACTCAGGGCTGGACACCCGAAAAAATGCTCGACCGACTGAAAGCGCAGGGCCTCACCCACCTTGACACTAAGGCGGAGGTAGCCACCGCCCACAACAAAAACCAGCGAGCCAACCTCGTTACTTACATCTCCGCCCTCTTCGACATCAACTTGAGCACCCTGACCGAGCCTGAGCGCTGGCTATTGGCCAACCTTTCCGTGCTGCCTAATTTCGCACATGCTTATTCGGTGTTGGAGGAGATGTTGTTTTATCCGGTTCCCGATAGTGAGGGCGTGACTTCGAGTCACACCCTCACTAAGCCCAGCAGCCCCGACGACCTCTACCCCTTACTCAATGACCTCACCGCCAAGGGCTACTTCGAAAAGCTGCGTACCCGGCGGCCAACCCATGCGAAGCTGGAAGAGCCAGCACCAGAGGAGGATGGGTTTTATATGCATCCGGTGATGGGGGAGGTGATACGGGAGAAGGAAAAGCCAGATGTAGTGGTTTATGGGGAGATGGTGGAGTATTTTATTGAGAAGTATTTATTTGACAGTTCGATAAAAAATCCAGCTCTTGCTTTTCATTGGATAGTTTATGGCGAGGTACTTGCCAATCGTCTAATTGAGGGTGAATCTACAGCTACTATTGCAAATAATATTTCAAGATGCTTATATACTCAAGGTAACCTGCTTGCTGCATTAGAATGGCAATTAAGAGCGAAAAATATTTTAGAAAAAATAGTAGAAGAAAACCATCCAGACCTTGCGACTTTTTACAACAACCTCTCATTAATCTATCGCCGACTAAACCAGATTGAATTAGCGTTTGAATTTCTGCTAAAATCAATTACTATTCGGAAAATGATTTTAGCAGAAAACAACCCTCTCTTGGCACAATCTTTCAACAATCTTTCACAGTATTATCACGACATTGGCGACCTCGAAGAGGCTTTAAATTTCCAGCAAAAGGCCAAGGACATTTGGGAAAAAGCATTTGGGGTAAGTCATCCTGATATCGCTACTTCCTATGGCAATATAGCTATGATTTATAAGGATCTCAAAGACTTCAAAGAAGCAATTAACTGGCAGGACAAAGCTATTGCTGTTGCTATAGATACTCTAGGAGAAAATCACCCTGACCTAGGTATCTTTTATAACAACCTTTCTGAGATTTATAGAGAACAGATGGAAATATCATTAGCTATAGAATGGCAAAAAAAATCTATTGATAATCGAGAGAAGACTTTGCCTGGTGGACATTACCAGCTTGCTATGTCATATTTAAACATGGCGACACTCTTGAGTGAAATTAACATTCTTAACGAAGCTCTTCACTACATCCAGCAAGCAGTAAACATTTTTCAGTGCAATTTACCGGAAGGACATCCATATATTCGCAATGCCTTTCATTGGCTCGCCCACATCCAAGCCCGTGCCGCAGCGGCGAGCGGGGAGGAGCAGTGACCCCTTTTCATCATCACCTACCAACGGCGTTCGTGCTTTTTTTGTCATGGCCGCAGGCCACCTGCAACATCACAAGGGCCATCACACATGACGTCGCAGGTGGTCTTCGACCATGACAAAAGGGCGATGGGCGCAGCCCCCATCCCTTTTTCATCGAAATCATCCATGCTTAAATCCGCACGATTTTCATGCTCGCCCTGCCGCCGTTGGCGGAAACCGTGGCCATGTAAACTCCCGCCACAGCCTCGCCCATGCCCACCTCGAAGCTGTTAAGTCCTTCCGTTGCTTCGAAAGTCTTTGACCAAGCGAGTTTGCCCTGCAAATCGTACACCTGCACCAACACTCGTTCCTGCCCGGCAGCGGTGTAACTGATGGTGGCTCCGCCAATGGCCGGGTTTTGCAGCAGGCGCACGTTATCGGTGAAATGCTTGGAGGGCTTTGGGTAAATGCGGTTGATACGGTTTCGGGCATTGGCATTCAGCTTGCTGTCGTCTAGGGTGCCCCCGTTCATATAGACGTTGAGCTTCACGTCAGGTGAGGTGCTCATGGCATTGGTGATATGTGCATTCTCCCCGAAAACGAGCGACATGCCCGGTTTCAGGTCGAGGTAGAACTGTGGGTCGGGGTGCTTCTCCGTCGGGATGCCCTGTAGCCAGAGCAGGCCGTCGAAGAGCAGGGTACTGCCCTTGCCCAGTTTCATTTTCCCGCCAGAGCGCAGCGCCATGATTCCCCGGCCATCCTGCCCGTACTGCATCGTGACGCCGTCCGCTACCTCCAACGTGCCGCCATTGCGGAACATCATGCAGGAATTGGTTCCCTCAAAATTCACATGGCCGCCAGCGTGGATGTATTTGGTGTTGTCTTCGATGACGAAGTCAATTGGGCCAGGCATACAAATATCTCCAGCATGATTCACGAGGTTTACCTGATGGCGAATGCTATCACTACCTTCTACCAATGCACCTCGCAAGAAGGCAAAAGGCTGTGGCACAAGAGTTTCCCATTCTGAAACTATTAGATTTATGGTTTTTGGGTCTGCCGTATTGGTAGATGGCTGTGCCTCTACATAAGCAGGAGTTGAAGAGCTTGGATAGGAGTTCGAGTCTGTGTAAAGTAGCAGGTAGTTTGGTGCTGACCAACTTGGCCCAACTTGATAACCAACCAAATACAAGGGTACATTGTAGCTTGTATCTTCAAAGGTGAAAGGTGGAGCTACTACTTTATCAATATGGTAGGGTGACCAAAAAGCAGTAATGCGAGCCTGGCTCATTCTCAGTGTCATATCTGGCGTTGTGCCAGGTGACAGCGTAAGTTTGACGATATACTCTCTAAGATAATTTTCATCGAAATACTCAGTAGGTAAGCAGGTTTCTAAGTCACCTAAATAAGAATGCTCCCCAGGAATATCCATATACCAGCGCATATTGGTGGAGTTTCCTGTTTCATCTGGTATTTGAATGCCGACAATAAGGCCAGAGCAAAAATTGTTGGAGCAATTGATGCCTGTTAAAAGTGTTGCCTCATTGTTGTTACTGTTCCATATGCTTGCCGAGGCAGAGTAGATGTAATTGGGTTGAAGCTGTTGCTTATTATCTTCGGTCAATCTATTGCGAAGAAAAATGGGCTTGGTGAGGTCAACGGTATGCAGGTCAATGCCTTCATTTGTATTGCTTTTCAGGCTGATGCAAATCGAGCTATCGAGCGGCCCGTCCCAATTGCCATCAAGCGTTTGGTACATGAACCAACCTATGTAAGATTGGATTGTGACCGAGCTATCGTGAGGGCAGGTTAACGTTTCAAACTGATTAAAAAAAGGGTTCAACTGGCTATAGCTGCAAACGCCAATCATCAACAGACAAAGCGTAAAAGACTTTTTCATGAGCGAGGATTTTGGTGATATGAAAAGGTTTCACCCAAAGATAATCCTCCCTAAAAATGAACCTGCAAAAACCTGTAAAACTGTCGGAGTGTCAACAAATAAAGGCGTTTTGTTCCTTTAGGGGACAGGTGCAAACCTCGCCGTAAAATGCCTCAAAAATGGCGGCTCATAAACAATCTTGAAACCCTTCGCCGCCTCCCTATCGTCCAGCAGCATCTCAAAGGTTTCAATCACATAATCAATATGGCTTTGCGTATAGACCCGGCGGGGAATGGCCAGCCGGACCAGTTCCATCGGGGCGGGTATGAGTTTGCCCGCTTCATCGTACTTCCCGAACATCACCGAGCCAATCTCGCAACTGCGGATGCCGCCTTTTAAATACAACTGGCAAACCAGCGCCTGACCGGGGAACTGCTCCGGTGGGATGTGGTGGTAGAACTGCTTCGCATCCACATACACCGCATGGCCACCGATGGGCCGAATGACGGGAATTCCGAGCCTTGTGAGCGCATTGCCGAGGTAGGCCGTGCTCTTGATGCGGTAATCGAGGTAGTCGGGCTCAAAAACCTCCAAAAGCCCCTGCGCTATGGCCTCCATGTCCCGACCGCTGAGGCCGCCGTAGGTGGAATAGCCTTCGGTAATGATCAGCACGGTGCGGCACAAGATGGCGAGGTCGAGGTTCTTTAGGGCGAGGAAGCCGCCCATGTTCACGAGGGCATCCTTCTTAGCGCTCATGATGCAGCCATCGGCGAGGGCGAACATCTCCTGCGCTATTTGGCGGTAGGTTTTTTCTCGGTAGCCTTCCTCCCGATGGCGGATGTACCAAGCATTTTCTGCCACACGGCAAGCATCGAGGATAAAAAGGATGCCGTTTTGCTTGCACAGCTCCGACACGGCACGGGCATTGGCCATGCTCACGGGCTGTCCGCCCCCGCTGTTGTTGGTCACGGTAAGAATGACCGCCGCCACGTTTTCCTTGCCGTGCTTCGCAATATTTTCTTCCAGCTTCGCAACGTCCAAGTTCCCCTTGAAGGGCAGTTCCAGTTCCGGATGCTTGGCTTCTTCCACGGGCAAATCAATCGCCTCTGCCCCGCTGAACTCGATATTTGCCCTCGTGGTATCGAAATGGGTATTGCTGAAAAAGACCTTGCCCTTGCCACCAATCCTTGAATACAACAAATGCTCGGCGGCCCGCCCCTGGTGCGTCGGCAGGATATAGAGGCAGCCCGTGAGGTCCTTGATGGCCGCCTCCATTTTCAGCCAAGAGGTTGCGCCAGCATAGCTTTCATCGCCCTGCATGATGCCCGCCCATTGGTTGGAACTCATGGCCGAGGTGCCGCTGTCGGTCAGCAAATCAACGATGACCTCGGTGCTGTGCAGGAGGAAGGGATTGTAGGCGGCGTTTTTGAGGAACGCTTCCCGCTCGGCCTCGGTCGTCATTTTGATGTGCTCAACGACTTTGATGCGGAACGGCTCGATGATGGTCTTGTGATTCATGATTGCGGATTTCGGATTTCGGATTGGGGGGGCGGAATCGGTGGCAAAGGAAGTGGTTTAGTTTTCATTAGTAGGTGACGAAAGTCAGGTGGAGCAGAAAATAAAAAACCTTCCAAGTCTGCGAGACTTGGAAGGTTTACTGTGACCCCAATCCGCAATCCCTGTCTGCCGAACAGGCAGGCGCAATCCGAATTCCGAAATCAGATGGTAAATGGATAAACCTGCCCATTCACCGTGTAAGTGCCTTGGTCATCACAGCCACCGTCACCATAATCCACATAAACAGGGAGGCCGTTGATGTCGAGCGTTCCTTTGCCCTTGCTTACCCAAGCGCAATTATTGGCTTTCACGAGCGGGGTTTGGATGACCCAATCCACGGTTTCGCCATTGGTGAGGGTGCTGAAAATACTGCCCGTTACTTCGTAAACATCGTCGCTATCGTCCCACCAAGAGGCGTGGCCAGCCGTTTGCTTGTAGGTTTGGTCGCCCGTGAAGGCAAACGTGTAGGCGTTCTGGTCGGTGAGCTTGATGCTTTGGGCATCAATGCGCAGGATGGCAGCGTCGGGGGTGCTCTGGTTGGTGAAGACGAACTGGCCTTCAATTTTCACGTTGTCTTCGTAGTAATTGTCGTAAGTGACGATGATGGCGGAATTCAGCTCCCAGAAGGCCCCGACGGTCATCATTACTTTTCCTTGCTTGAATTTCCCATCGTCATCCGTGCAGCCAGCGCCAAAATCGGCGGTGATTATTTTCGGGAAAACAAGCGGGTCGGTCGGTGTGACGGTGATGGTGCCACAGCTTCTTTCCTGCACTTTGCCTTCTTGGATGCCGTTGGCGTTCTCAGCGCCCCATTGGGCAATATTGAAGGAAGAAAGCATGATTTGCTGGTTGGCCATGGCCTGTTTTGCCTGTTCAACAGTGGCTTTGTCAGCTTCGGGCGTGGCCTTTTCTTCTTTTTGGCAGGCGGTGAAAACCAGCAGTATGGCAGTTGCCAAAAGCATCAGGGACGAATTCAATGATTTCTTGTTCATAACTAAGATTTTTAGTTTAAGGATGAAAAATAGGTAGCCAATGCGTTGATGGTCAATCGCTTGTGAGAAACATCGTTTTGCATTGGAATCATCTTAGAAACGAGGGAGGGGGGTGACACCCTACTTTTTTTGAAAAAAAATTGCCTCACAAAAAAAACTCCATCCAATTCCTCGACCAAACAACTGGGTGTGTAGCTTTGTAGCACTTTTAAATGAACCTAACTTAGTTGTTGTTTTATGAAAACAAACATGTTCCTCTTTCTTCTAATGCTCACCAATCTCTCTGCTATGGCACAATCAAATGGCCTAATTGATTACCTCGACCTTATCAAAAACCAAGAAGCCGTAAAGCGGGGCGATTTCAAAGAAATCACTTGTTTGGTTGAGGGAGGCACCAAAATAACCCTGTTGATGAATGAAGAAGGGAAAATAAAAACAGAAATTGAAGATGACGCCAATGGTTTTCCATATAAAAGCGAATACGTCTATGAAGACAAAAAGCTCATGAAAATAACCAAGCTGATGGGCGAAATATTATTTTCCACAACCTATTACAAATATGACGATGCCGGTCATTGCACTCAAGAGCGAATGGTTTTTGGTAAAGTGGCCGGTCCAAACGCCACCGACAAAATAACTGAATATGGGAATTACATCAATGGAAAGCCGTGTTACAGGAAAAATTACATAGATGCTGACGTCTATTACGAATATGAGTATGACAAGGATGGCTTTTTGACAAACAAGAAAAACAAGGATGGCAGAAAGAAACAGCCTGTTGTTAAGAGGCAAGACAATCAAATCATTATTGAAAATTGCGAATGGGGAAGCGATAAAGTCACCAATATCGAAACATTGACCTACAATGACAAAAAACTGTTGCTCTCCTACACTACCAATTACCTAAAAGAGAAAAACAAAATTGTTTTTAGCTATGAATATGGGAGTTTAGGCTTGTTGAACAATATCAAAAGGAATGGTAACAAGATTGTTTCGGTCTATTACAAATAACATGGCTAGTCATAAAAACAACATTAATCATGAAGTATTTATCGCTTCTCTTTCTCTACTTCCCGTTCATCGTTCAGTCCCAAACGACGACCGATGAAGCCATCTGGAAACTCGGATGGCGTATGTGGGCCAGTTCAATGGACGAAAAACTGGAACTGGCCGAAATGCAATTCGATTCCTTGCTAAATCTGACGGCGACGCCAGAACGTCGGTTTCTCACCATCGGCATGGAAATCAAGTCAAAGCTGGGCAAGACAGATGTAGTGTTGGAACTGCTGAACAAACAGGATGAGGCCATGCTGCGACAAATCTGCACGAAGCCTTTCTTATCCGGTCTGCTGCCATGCGCTGAATACGCAGTTGAAAAAGTGGAGAACAAGGCACTGCAAATGGAACTCATCACCATGTTCGTGAATGACCAATATGCAAGGGGCAACTTGATGCACGACCTTGTCGCTAACTATCAGATTGACACCTCAAAGCTTTCGAGAAGTGGCGGAGTGCTTGTGGATGAACAAAACCGCAACCGTTTAAAGAAAATAATAACGGAATACGGATTCCCTACCCGCTCCTTGGTGGGGAACGACGCCATGCGAGGCATATTTATCATTATTCAACATGCCGACAGGGACAAAGAATGGCAAAAATTACAATTGACAAACATCGAAAACGCCGTGAAAAGGGGCGATATGGACGGTCAAAATTATGCTTATCTATATGACCGAATAAAAATGAATAGTGGTGAAAAACAGCTATACGGCACTCAATTTTCAAAGGTTGACAGGGCTAATCAAACGACTGAATTGTTCGACACAGAGGACATGAAAAACCTCGACAAACGCAGGCGGGAAATTGGGATGATGCCCATTGCCATGTACAAGGCATTAATGCTCAAAAATTAAGTCAGCTTTGTACCACGTAGCCTTCGACGTAGCCGTTTCAAATAATTCCACCTCGCACAGCTCCACCGATTCCGGCAGGTCGCCCTGCAACTTTTCAACGAACTCCAGCAGCATGTTTTCGCAAGTGGGCTGGAAGGGCAGCGTCACCAATTTTTCATAATGCTTCGCAAGTTCAACTATGATGGTGCGGGGAGTGGTCTCGTTCAACACGAGGGCGTGGTCATAGATGTCGAAGATGCTGGCCTTCACGAGTTTTTTCAGGTGCTTGAAGTCCATCACCATCCCGTCTTCTGGGTGGCGGGGTGTTGCAGGGGCTGGCCTCGCAGTGTTACGTGGAGCTTATAGGAATGCCCGTGGATGTTGCGGCAATCGCCGTCGTAGCCCAGCAGCGCATGGGCCATTTCAAAAGGAAGGACCTAGTGACTCGAATGGTTCGGTGCAGTGTCATTGGCTAAAATTAACAGGCGAAAAAGTGGATTTAAACTGAACCCCCTTTTATGTGATTGCCTATTGTGAAATAACACCGCAAAGCAAAAGATGACCTTAAAATAGGTTGATGATATTGGTCACCCATCATTTATTAAAATACCCCTCCACCCATTTGACCAACTCCTCCCCATGCAGGTTTTTAGCCAGCACCTTCCCGTACTCGTCCACAAGGAAATTGGCGGGAATGGTGGTCATGCGCAGTTCCTTGAACAGCGGGGACTCGTCGCCCTGAAGGTCGGAGGCATGGGGCCAGCGGCCAACGCCGTCCTTCTCGATGGCAGCGGCCCACGGGGCTTGGCTGGCCTCCAGTGCATAGCCCACCACCTGGAATCCAACTCCACTGTATTGTTCATATAGCGGCACGAGTGTGCCACGGTTTTCCTTGCGGCATGGGGCGCACCACGAGGCCCAGAGATCGAGCAGGATGAGCTTTTTCCCTTTCAATAATGCATGCAGCCCCATCGTATCGCCCGATAATAGTGGCATCGGGTAGTTGGGCAGTACGTCGCCGACCAGCACGGGCAGCGATTTACGGTCGGCCTTGGCGGCCAATTGTGCCACCCATGGGTGCTGGGGGGCTTCTTTTTGCCAGCGCTCGGCCTGCGCTACAATGAACTCTGGGATACGCTCATAATCGCCTTCCACGCTCACCCAGCGGGCGGCAACCAAGGCGGGAAACAGGTGCGGCGTTTGCTCCGCAAAATCCATGATGGATTGCTTGTAGGCAAGCACGGCCTTTTCCTCGTCGAGCAGGGCGGCGGCGTCGTGTTCGCCTTCCGTTTTCTGGCCGAGGTGCTTGACGAAAGCCGCTTGGCGGGCATCCCGCAATTGCATCATAGCCGCATTTTCCGCAGTAGGATTTTTCATGGAGAGACTTTGCTGAAATTGTGCCACCTCGCCTCGTACACAAACGGTTTCGCCGTTTTTATAGACAATCGGGAAATAATTGGATGTTCCGGGATTTTCGTTGTCCAAGCGGTTGGGGTAGTTGGCCTCCGCCTTTTTTTGGACGACCAGTTCGAACAGCGTAGGTGCTGGCGAATCGGGCATTTTTTCGAAGACAAAATGCCCATCTTGGCCAATGGCCGCCGAATCGAGTACGACCCCGACGAAACTGGCGGCCACACCATCCCAAGTTTTCGGGTCAACGAGGTAAACGGTGGGCTTCCATTCGCCCTTGGCATCTAGGGTGATGTAGCCGTGAACCGGCGGCGTCTGGGAGCAGCCCGTGAGCAGGGCAAGGAACAGGAACAGCAGGTGAAGGGTGGCTTTGAATACATGGTGCGGTGGTGGTTTTTCCGAAAATCGGGAAAGGTTGTGCAAATGGGGGTGGGTGCAAAGTTAGGTGATAACTCCCTGGTTACCTCCTAACTCGTTTAGGGGCAAAGTTGCGGGAGAAAAGGGGAGGGAGGGTGTGACTTGGGTCACCGTGCTGTTTGATGTTGCTGCTTCCGTCGCCCAAATGTCCATCTCAAAAACCTCACCCAAAGGTTCCATTCCATTGTCCTTGGGCTGGCGATGAATTGATTTTCCACCCTATCAAACGCATCCTCAATGAAGGCATCGTGCAGCCAGCGGATGGCCAAGGCCCATTTGAGCGTAGCCAAACCAGTTGTTTGCATCTCAATCACGTGGCGCAGTTCCGTTTTTTGTGTACCCAATCCGTTCAACCGGAACTCATGGAAGCCCTGAAAACCCGCCATCGTGAACTGGAACCGGATGGAATGCCCCGGCTGGTAGTCGGCCACCCAGTATTTTATCATGGCGTGACCGCCCTTTGAGCCTATTTGGAGGCCCTTGTCCAAGCGCATACGGGGCCATTTGTGGGTGGCCAACATTCGGTCATCGTCCGATGCCAGCGTGTCTAGCAGCTTCCCGATTTCCGACCTAGGTTGCTGAATGATTCTGGTGTGGATGTTAAGGACTTTCATGGGGCAAAATTAGCCTCAATTTCAGCGCCATTGCGCAAGCCACTATAATCCCTTATCTTTGTCACCGAGATAAAGAATTCATTGGGGTGCTTCCACGAGGGAGTGCCCCTTTTTTTGTTTTTGAAGGTTGGCAAAGAAAGGAAAAGCCCTGCACGGAGCATGTCCGGCAGGGCTTTTTTCTATAACCATTTTATCACCAAACTTCTGGGTTTCAAACTACAAGATTGGGGATGTGAAGCCTAAAACACAGAACTTGGAGCCATTAAAGGTTCGAAGGAAGAATTACTTTGTCAATCACGTGGATAACACCGTTGGTAGCTTGCACGTCTGTCAGCAACACTTTGGCGACGTTGCCGCCTATGTCGGTGATGGTCACGTTGGCGCCGCTGATGTTGACCGTAAAGGTATCGCCATTGACGGTGGTGACGCTCATGCCGTTGGACAGGTCGCCAGAGACAACGTTACCACTTACCACGTGGTAGGTCAACACCTTGGCCAATTGGTCAGCGGTGAGACCGGCGGCCACATCGGCGATGGCAGTAAAGGCGCTGTTGACGGGAGCAAAGACCGTGAATGGGCCGTCGCCGCTGAGGACGGTCACAAGGTCACCGGAAGCTGCGCCGAGGGTGCTCACCAGTGAAGTGAAGTTGCTGTTGGCTGCTGCATGGCCTACCACGTCGAGCGGGAGGATGACGTTGTCAATGACGTGGATGACGCCGTTGGTGGCGCTCACATCGGCAGTGGTAACGTTGGCGGTGTTGTTCACCTTAACGGCGCTTCCCGTTTTTTCAATCAGGATGGAAAGCTGCTCGCCGCCCGGGCCGTTCTCGGAAGCCGTGGAGGCGTAGGTCTGGCCAGCTTGGAGGTCGGTTGACTTGATGGAAGCACCGCCCAATACGTGGTAGAGCAGTACGGTCGTCAGGGTATTAACATCAATGGTGTTAACGTCAATACCTGCCTTGTCAAATGCTGCATTTGTTGGTGCAAAAACAGTGAATGGGCCAGTACCTTCCAACACGGAGGTCAGGTTGGCACGGGTCAGGGCGATTTCGAGGTCGCTGAAATCGGCGCCATCTACCACCACCTCAGTGATGTTCTGCGGGTCGGGCGTGTCGTCGCCGTCGTCTTTGCAGGAGAAGAAAGAAGTGGCAACAAGGCCAAGCATCAATGCGCTAAGGAAGAAACGAAAATTTTTCATTGAATTTTTTTTTGATTAGAAACCCGTAAGCTTCTGTTCGCCACCGGATTTGTGTTTGATAGAAATGATTCAGTTTGCCGAGTGTAAAAGAAAAGCCTATGTTGCGGGTAGAGGATGCATTTGGTTTGGCTACGTTTTATTTTTTTGAAAAAGTCAAAAACAAAGGGGTTGGTCGTGGGTGATGTTTCAGATAAATGGCTCCAAAATGGATGGATTTATTTTTAACCACAACTTCTTTGCCATCGGAATAACACCCTCCCATGCCTATCGCACCTTGCCGCAAAAACAATTGAGTGCGAACGACAACCCTAAATCAGTTTAATTGGGGCTCATCAAGATATTCGCGGCGGCCGGGGGCGGGAAAACCGCCGCTGCCGGCCCCGCCGGGGAGCCCCCGGCGGGCCAAACCCGGGGGGGCCCCCCCCCCGGCCCGCCGGGGGCGCCTCCCGCGAGGCAGGGCCCGCACCCCCCCGCAGGCTTGGTGTCCGGGGCGCGGGCACCAACCGGCTGGTTGGGGCGCGCCCCCCCCCCCGCCCCCCCCCCCCGCCCCCCCCCCCCCCGGGCGGGGGCGCGGGCCCCCCCCCCCCCCCCCGGCCGTTGGCCGGCCCCCCCCAACCCACCAACCTCCCGCCCGCCGGCCCAGCCGGCCCCCCCGCCCCCTACCCCCCCCCCGGCGGCGGCGCCCCCCCGGGGCCCCCCCCCGCCCCCCGCCGGGGACCCCCGTATTCGTTTTTTCTCTTTCCCCCCGCGGGCGGGGGGGGGGGGGGGGGGGGGGGGGGCCGGCCGGGGGCCGGGGGGGGCGGGCGGGCGGGGGGGGGGGGCCCCGCGGCGCGGCCCCCCGGGGGCCGGCCCGGCGGGGGGGGGGGGGGCGGGGCCCGGGGGCGGGGGCGGGGGCGGGGCCGCCGGGGCGGGCGGGGGGGGCGGGGGGGCCGCGGGGGGGGGGGGGCGGCGGCGGCGGCCCCCCCGGCGCAAAAAGGCCAAGGCGGTCCCCGGGGCCCCCCGGGGGGGGCCCCCCCACAAAAAGGGCGGGTTCTGCGGGTTCTTTTGAGGGTTCCCCCCCCCCGGCCCGCCCCCCGCCCCCCCGCCGGGGGGGCGGGGCCGGGTTTTTCGGCGGCCGCGTTCCCCCCCCCCCCCCCCCCGCCCCCGCCCCCCCCCCCCCCCCGGGCCCCCCCCCCGCGCCGCTCCGCCCCCCCGCGGGGGGGCGCCGCCGCCCCGGTGGCGGGGGGGTCTCGTCGCGCCCCCCCCCTTTTCCCGGGGCCGGCCCCGGGGCCAGAGGCGGGGAGAAAGGGAAGTATTTTTTTTTTTTTTGCGGGGGGGGGGCCGGGGGGGGGGGGGGGGGCCCCCCGCCCCCGGGCGGCGGGGGACCTTGGCCATTCCAGTTTCCTTGTCGAGTTCGGTGGCAAAAACCTGGTTTTCGACCCCTTCATCTCGCCCAACCCTGCTGCGGCTGGCATCAATGTGGATGAAATTAGGGCGGACTACGTACTGCTCTCGCACGGCCACGGCGACCACGTGGCGGATGCCGAGCGCATTGCGAAGCAAAACGGGGCCACCCTCATTTCCAATTATGAAATCGCCACCTACTATGCCGCCAAGGGCATCAATGTCCATTACATGAACCACGGCGGCAAGTTCCGCTTTGATTTCGGCTGGGTGAAATACGTGTATGCCACCCACTCCAGCGTACTGCCCGATGGCACCTACGGTGGCAACCCCGGCGGCTTTGTCATTTGGAACAATACGGACGGCTGCTTCTACTTCGCTGGCGATACGGCATTGACCTTGGACATGCAGCTCATCCCGATGACCTGCCCCAAGCTCGATCTTGCCATCCTGCCCGTGGGCGATAATTTTACGATGGGCTACGACGATGCGACTATTGCAGCGGAGTTCATCCAGTGCGATACCATCATCGGGTGCCACTACGATACCTTCCCGCCAGTGAAAATAGACCACGACGCTGCGAAAAATGCTTTTGCGGCCAAGGGGAAAAGGCTACTTTTGCCGGCCGTTGGAGGAAGGATTGGAGGATTGAAGGATTGAAGGATTGAATATCCCGCAGCTTCGATGCTTCCCGCCTTCAAACCTAGCAGAATGGATAGAAAGGATAAAAAGGAAGAAGATTTGAGGGAATTACCAACGCCCCCAACCCTCCAATCCTTCAATCCTAGTATATTGGATAGAAAAGATAAAAAGGAAGAAGATTTGTGGAAATTACCAACGGCCTCAGCCCTTCAATCCTCCAATCCTTCAATCCTTCAATCCTTAGAAAATGGGAAAAATCATAGCAATAGCAAACCAAAAAGGCGGCGTGGGCAAGACGACGGCGGCCATCAACCTGGCGGCCTGCTTGGCCATTCTGGAGAAAAAAGTGCTGCTCGTGGACGCCGACCCGCAGGCCAACTCGTCGTCGGGGGTGGGCATTTTCCAAGATGCCATCGAGCTGAGCCTCTACGACTGTCTGGTGAACGAGTCCGACCCCGCCGAGGCCATTTACGAGACGGAAACGCCGAACCTGCACCTGCTGCCCTCGCATATTGACCTCGTTGGTGCCGAAATCGAGCTGGTTTCGAGGAACCGCCGGGAGTACGTGCTGGAAGGCATCCTCAACCGGGTACGGGGCGACTACGATTATATCATCATTGACTGCCTACCGTCGCTGGGCCTCATCACACTGAATGCATTGAGCGCAGCTGATTCGGTCATCATCCCCGTGCAGTGCGAGTATTTTTCGCTGGAAGGGCTGGGGAAATTGCAGCAGACCATCAATTCGGTGAAGCAAAACCTCAACCCCAAGCTGGAAATAGAGGGCATCCTGCTCTCCATGTACGATAGCCGCCTCCGCCTCGCCAACGTGGTGGTGAACGAGGTGCGCAGTTTTTACAAGGAGAAAGTGTTCGACACCATCATCCACCGCAACGCCAAGATCAGCGAGGCCCCCAACGTGCACCAGCCCGTCATCATGTATGACGCTGGCAGCCGTGGAACGACCAATTTTTTGAACCTGGCGAAGGAGTTTTTGAAAAGGAACAACGACGTTATACGGTAAACGGTGGACGGACTACGGTTGACGGAATCAAGCAGTATCAAGCATCCAGTATCAAGAATCCAGTAACAAAAGACAATGGCAAAACAAGTAGCAAAAAAAGCAGCCCTCGGCCTTGGTGTCCGGGCATTGTTGACGAACATAGAAGCGCAGTCGCACGAGAAGCAGGTGGAGGTGGTGCGGGAACTGACCCATACTGTGGCCATGATTCCGCTTATCGAAATCGAGGTGAACCCTTTCCAGCCCCGTGTGGACTTTGATTCGGAGGCGTTGGCTGAACTGGCCGAATCGCTGAAAGTGCATGGCCTCATCCAGCCCATCACCGTGCGCCGCCTGGCCGACAAGCAGTACCAGCTCATCTCAGGCGAGCGGCGTATGCGGGCCTCGAAGCTGGCGGGCTTTACAGAGGTACCTGCCTATATCCGCTTGGCGAATGACCAAGAGATGATTGAAATGGCCTTGGTCGAGAACATCCAACGGGAAGACCTGAACGCCATAGAGGTGGCCATCACTTACCAGCGTTTGATGGATGAGTGCAGTCTTACCCACGAGAACCTCGGCGATCGGGTGGGCAAAAAGCGAAGCACCGTCTCAAACTTCCTGCGCCTGCTCAAGCTGCCGCCCGACATCCAGAAGGGCCTCAAAGGAGACAACATCAGCATGGGCCATGCCCGAGCCCTGCTTGGCATCAGCGATTTTGCGATGCAGCACTCCATTTTCAAGAGTATCATCGCCGACAAACTCTCGGTACGGGAAACCGAAGACCTCATCCGCCATTATAACGAGGATAAAAAGCCCAAGCCCGCCAAGCCCAAGCTTGGTGGTGATTACCAGAACGTGCAGGACTCGCTCCGCACCCGACTCGGAGCCAAGGTGGCCCTGAAAGTAAAGGCCAATGGTGCTGGGCAAATCGTTGTGCCGTTCACTTCCACCAAGGATTTGAACCGACTGCTGGATTTGTTGGAAAAGAATTGAGGTGTGTAGGTAGGGGGTACGAAGGTATGTCCAACCTTATACCTCCATACCTCATGTTAAGGCTTGGCAAAACTGGCAGGGCACCATCGCCCTATCCGTTTTATTTGGTAACTCCTTAGCAGGGGGTGTTTTTGGGAAAAATTGAAAATTTTTCCCAAAAAAAACACCCTAAAATGTGGGAGGAGAGAGAAAAAATTTCATTTTTTCTCTCTCCTCCCACACCCTCCTAAGCAATTACTTTATTTGTATGGATAAAAAATGGTGCTACATACTTATTTCGGCAGTGTTGTTTTCATTGAAATGCCTTGCCCAAGTGCCGGATTCCGTTCGGCAGGATTTTCAACTGCCTGTAATCCAACAAGATACGGTTCCGAAGGATAGTGTGGTGGAGCCGCCCTTGTTGAACCCCAATGACCCGCTCGCCTTGTCTGATACTGCCCAAATTGATTCGGTAAAAGTGAAGAGAAGGGGCTTTGTTAACCGCTTTTTCAAGTCGGATTACCCCAATCCGAACAAGGCGCTCTATGCCTCGCTTGTGTTTCCAGCTGGTGGCCAAATCTACAACCGGCGCTGGTGGAAGGCCCCCATTGTCTGGGGCGGATATGCTGCATTGATTTATTCTGTGGATTGGAACACGAGCCGTTACAAACGGCTCAGGGAAGCCTATATACTTGCCGCCAATGGCAAGCCCCACGAATTCCAGCAGGTGGGCTATGACAAGGGCGACCTCAGGCGCCTGCGTGACCAGTTCGACAAGCGGCGGCAGCTCTCCTATATCGGTATCCTAATTCTCCATATCTTCCAAACCGCCGAGGCATTTGTTGACTGTCACTTGAAAACCTTCGATGTGAGCGACGACCTCAGCTTTCAGTTCAAGCCTTCCCTGGAACAGTCCTTTGCTTCGCAATACCCGGCGATGGGGGTTGGCGTGGCGTTTACGTTCGGGAAATAGCAATAGGAACAAGTTCGTGTGTTTACATAATATTGCTCCAAACAATTGGGCGTATTTTGCGTATCATGCAATATAAATCAATCTCTAAATATGGAAAACAACGACCAAATCCTTGACCAACAGTTCCAAGAAGAAGAAAAAGAGGAACTGGTTCTCGCCTCCCGTGGCCAGCGGTTCGCCAATTTCATCATTGACCGAATTGCCTTTTATATTATCTTTATTGCGCTTTCTATGCTGGTGGCATTGATAATCGGCCCGGAAATATTGGATTCAATGTCCAATATCAACCGCTTCGCAGACTATCTGTTGACTGCTTTGTTCATGTTTGTTTACTACTTGTTGTCCGAGTCTTTAATGAAAGGAAGGACGATAGGCAAACTCCTCACCAAGACCTGTGTCGTGGATGAGTATGGCAGGGTTCCTGATTTTTCAGTGACTTTGAAGCGCACCGCTTGCCGTTTTGTCCCGTTCGACGCCTTTTCGTTTCTTGGCGAAGATGGCTGGCACGACAACTGGTCAGGTACCAGGGTGATAGAAGTGAGCAAGAAACGTTTCGTTTAAGCCGTAATGTCCAGTTGTGTGCGTCATGCCCCGATTGGCCTTGTCGAAAATCCCTTTTTTTTCAGTAGCCGTAGCACCCCCTTGCCTCCGCTCAAGTGGGCAGCTCCTATGGAGATGAACGCCGATTGCTGTTGAATCAGATCAGCGATTCGTTCTGCCATGATTTCGTTTCGTTGGTACAGCATCAAATGGCGGAGATCCTTAGTGTTCCGTTTCACCATTTTGTAGAGCAGCTTTAGTTCACCGGCCTCGTAATGCGCTGCGAGGCGGCGCAAGTAGTGCCTAAATTTACCGACATTGGAGCAAAGGCCACCGAGCATCTTCACCTGGGTTTCAAGCGGGATTTGCGCCAGCACCGCCATTTGTTCTTGAAAGGTTTCTATGCCGTGCAATGACCTGCCCATTTGCTTGGCATATTGCCAAAGGTGTTGGTCGAGCGGATCGGGCATGTCCATGGAGAGAAGGTGCTCTGTGGCAAGGTTCATGACGACGAAAGGCAGCATCCTCTCAAAATTGTCCAAATCGAGGCTTGTGCTTTTTAGCAACAAATTGTGGTAGCGCTTGAACTCCTTTGGTGAGAAAAAACTGCTCAATAACTGCCCTTCCGGCAATTGCATGGTAAAAGCCTCATTTACTCCCAAGTGCTCATCCAGGTGGAACTCAGCAGCATAACCTTGGCAGTCCATCATTTTTTCATAGACGATTTCCAGTTGCGTGAAGGCCCGGCGGTCACGCACGTGCATGGTGCCAAATAGGTAGGAAGGGGAGGGGAGCGATTCGCCTTCTATTTTCCAAAGCAGGCCTTTATGGTGCATGACTGGATGCTGGATGCTGGATACTGGATTCATGCAGTATCCAAGGACAATGGTAAAGTTCGATTGTTGACGGGCCATTGGCCCTGTTCACTTGAAGGAGGTACTTTTAGCTCACGACGCCAAATTTTGGAAAGAGTACCTCAGGTGTCGGTTGACAAAGGTTTATTATCAACCCTTATCAACCATGTGGCGGTTCGCAGAATCTAACTTGGTTTTGATAAAAATGGCCGGACAACTTTCTCGCTGCCCGGCCACCCCACAGGTTTGCAGATGCCGACACTTGCTGAATATCCAAGTATCCAGTAACTTGGATCAAGGATACAGCGTCAAGGCAAATTACTCGTAGTCGTAAGGAAGAATCTTCGAATTCTTCACAGTGGAGAGGGTCATCAGCGTTTTCAGGCGCTCAATCTCCTCGATTTGAGACAGTGTCTTGAACAGGAGTTGCTCGTAGGAGGAAGTTGTTCAAGGCGTTCTCCTTTTGCCAAGCAAGGGATACCTGCACGAACGTCTGAACGTTAAGGCCGATGCTCTGCGGGTTGATTTGGGCGTGGTAGCTCTCGATGTAACCCACGGTTTCGAGTTTTTTTACACGCTCAAGCGTTGGAGCAGGCGACAGGCCAATTTTTTTCGACAGGTCAAGGTTTGTTATTTTGCAATTTTCTTGAAGTATTTTCAAAATCTTCAAGTCAGTACGGTCAAGTTTATCTGCCATCTTAAATTTCGATTTAGATATAAGGATTTTTTAAAAATCGGCGCAAGATATGAACTTGTGGAATATTCTACAAAGTTTTTTGCAAAAAACCTTCATTAATTTCAGTTTTAGTGCTTGTTCTGGCCGCTGGTTGAATAAAATTCGGGAAGCGATGGTGATAAAAATCACTGGAAACACCGGTGGTGGGGCGTTTTTTGAAGTAGGCCGCAAAGGTAATATTTTGAGGGGATACTATTCAGACTGTGCAAATGAGATTTGATTTTTCTCAATCTGCTTAACTTTGCAACATATTCAAAGGTTGGGGTGTTAATCCATCCACTGTTCAATTTTTCACTAACGTTTAAATTCTTCAAAATGGCTTTTGAAATAACTGATGCAAACTTTCAAGAGAAAGTAAGGGATAATAAAGGTGTCGCTGTACTCGATTTTTGGGCCGAGTGGTGTGGCCCATGCCGAATGATTAGCCCTATTATAGACAAGCTATCTACTGAATATGATGGCAAGGCGCTCATCGGTAAAGTAAACGTGGACGACAATTCCGAAATTCCTGTTGAATTTGGGGTGCGCTCCATACCGACCATTCTCATTTTCAAGGGCGGGCAGCTCGTTGACAAGCACGTTGGCTTGACCACCCAAGCGGTGCTTGCTCAAAAAATTGAGGCGCACCTTGCCGCTTGATTAGTTGTAATCAATTGATTTCCAGTTGAATAAAAGCCCTGTTGCAATACGTTTGCAACAGGGCTTTCCATTTTCCAGTTTATCTTTTCCGCAGTTGGCAGTTGACAGTCGGCAATCCGCAGCCCCCCAATCCGCAATCAATAATCCGCAATCCGCAATTCCTACGACCTGCTCGCCATCAGAAGGCCCAAGTCAGTGTGCTTGATGCCGAAACGCCTGCCCATGTAAGCGTTGGTCAGGCGGCCTTTGTAAGCATAGACGCCGTTGCGCAAACCATAATTCTCGAACAGCAGCTCGTCCAAGCCTCCACTTTTGTCCGCATTGATGAGCATCGGAGTCAAGATGTTGCTGATAGCGATGGATGCCGTGCGTGACACTTTTGAAGCGATGTTTGGCACACAATAATGCACCACACCATGCTTGACAAAGGTAGGTCGGTCGAGCGAGGTGATTTCGGAGGTTTCAAAGCAGCCTCCTTGGTCAATGCTCACATCCACAATCACTGTACCCGGCTTCATCTTCTCTACGAGGCTTTCCGGCACAATGACCGGTGAACGCCCCGTTTTGGAATGCACAGCCCCGATGACCACATCGGCGTTGATCAGTTCTTTCTCCAATTGGGTGGGGTTGAGCGTAGAAGTGTTCAGCTTCTGGCCGACGTGCCGTTGGAGCCGCATCAGCTTGTAAACATCGTTGTCGAACACCCGAACATCGGCACCGAGTCCGAGCGCAACCCTAGTTGCCGATTCACCCACGATGCCCGCACCCAGCACCACCACCTTTGCCGAAGGCACCCCTGCGATGCCACCCAACAGAACCCCTTTGCCACCCCCCGTGCTCGTCATCAATTCTGCAGCCGAAAGCATTACGCTAATGCCAGCCAGCTCGCTCATCACCCGCACGAGGGGGAAAGTGCCGTTTTCGTCTTTGATGTACTCCATCGCCATCGAGATTACCCGCTTTTCAAGGATTCTACGTACGAAGTCCTCGGTAAGCGCAGGGATATGCAGGGGCGATATGATGAATTGGTTCGGGTGGAACATGGCAATCTCTTCCATTGTTGGCGGGGCTACCATGAGCAAAACATTGGACTGGAAAACCTTGCTGCGCTCAAAGCATATCTCTGCACCTGATTCCGAATAGCGGTGGTCGGTGTAGTTGGCCTTGTCGCCTGCCCCGGTCTCTACCATCACATTGAAGCCCATTCCAGTTAAAGCCAGTACGGCAGACGGTACCAAAGCCACCCTGCTTTCTTGCATTACTTCGGCCTTTGGAATGCCAATGGTCATGCGGCCAGCACTTGGTTTCACGGCCAGCATTTCAGCCTGTGGCTGCAACTGGCCTTCTGTAAGTGATTTGGGGATGGGGATTTTCTTCGTTATATCTGTCATGATTTAGAATATAGTTGGCAGGTTTATTTTCCAACAAGATAAGGTTGATTGGCAGGGATAGGTTGTTTTTCCATTAAAAACTGCCGGCTACCATCGGGCAGCACTTCGATTTTAACGAACACCATATCCGTAGGCAGTAATGGTTCAATAATCCCAGGCCATTCAATAAAACAATAACTGTCGTTGTCCAAGTAGTCTTCAACACCGATGCCAAATGCCTCGTCCAGGTCTTTCAATCGGTAGAGATCGAGGTGGTATATGGCACTTGCTTGGTTGTTTTCATCGTAATAAGTGTATTCGTTCACCAAGGCAAAACTGGGGCTGGATACGTTATTGGCTACTTTTTGCCTTTGGCAGAAAGCCTTTACAAAAGCCGTTTTGCCAGCACCAAGGTCGCCTATCAGTGCGAATTTTTTCCTGCCTTCGGCAAATCGGAGCAGGGTGTCTGCCACAGCCACAAGGTCTTCCACTGATTGCGCCACACATACTTCTTCGCTCATTTTTTCCGCTCGTTGAAATAAGCCAACCACATCACTGCTATGGCTGCCAAGAAAACGACCCAAGCCCACGGAGCGCATTCCACCTTGAAGGCGGCGCAATAGAACGCAGCGCCCAACAGGCCGCCCAAAATCGGCCCAAAGATGGGTATCCATGCATAGCCCCAGTCGGAGCCGCCTTTGCCGCTGATGGGCAGCAAAAAATGAGCGAGCCTTGGCCCGAAATCCCTTGCTGGATTGATGGCATACCCCGTGGTGCCGCCCATTGACATGCCGATGGCCACCACCAGTGCCCCAACTACGATGGGGTTCAGCCCCTCTGCAAAATCGTTTGCGCCAATGAAGAGTATGCCTGCTACCAGCACAAAAGTGCCGAGCATCTCGCTCAAAAAATTGGCCCAAGTGCTGCGAACGGCAGGGCTGGTGCAAAACACACCCAACTTGGTGGCAGGGTCTTCCGTTCGTGACCAATGAGGCAGGTAATGGAGCCAAACGAACTTGGCACCAATGACCGCTCCTACAACCTGCGCCAGAAGGTACCCTGGCACTTTCTCCCAAGGAAAGCTGCCTTCGGCAGCAAGACCAATGGTCACGGCAGGGTTTAAGTGTGCGCCACTGATTTTACCTACGGCATAGACACTAATAGTGACCGCAAGGCCCCAAGCGAGAGTGATGACTACCCATCCGCCATTTTCCGATTTGGTTCCTTTAAGTATGGCTCCAGCGACTACTCCATCGCCAAGTAAGACCAATAGCATGGTGCCGATAAGTTCGCCCCAGAAGTCTGTCATTTTCTTCGTTTTGTTATGTGAAGGTGTTTTTTGCAACAAATGTCAAATAAACCACATTCCGATGAATTTCAAGCAATGAGTTGGACTTTTTTGACAAAAAAAAACGGGAAGGCAGCACTGCCGCCTTCCCGTTTGTCAATATTTAAACAGAAATATAGTTAACCCAAGTTGCAGATAATAAAAAGCTACGAGTTTCAAGTCACAAGGTGCTAGTGTTAGGAGGGAAAACGATGGATTTCATATAAAGAACCGCCTTGCTCGTAGCTCGTAACTTGAGTTAGTTATTTCCTTCGGGTGTTACTGCCGCCCCTGCTGCCACGGTTGCCGCCGCCACCGCCGCCGCCGCCACGGTTGTTGCTCTTACCGCCGCCTCCGCCACGACCACCACGGTTGCCGCCGCCGCGACCACCCCGGTCACGGTCATTGCGATCGCGGTCACGATTGTCGCCGGGCCTGCGGATATTGCCACGGCTGAGGTTGTCGAGCGAGGCTTCGCCCATGACCTTCAGTTTGCCACCGGACAGGTGCTCCAAATCCTCGATGATGATGTCGTCGGAGACATAATGCTCCCGGTTCCACGTCTTATAGGCCAGTTTCATATAAGAGCCTATGACCTGGACGAAGCCCTCCTTCTTTGGGCCGTCTTCCATCTGGATTGCACGGGAGATGAGTTTTTGTACGTTGTGCCCGTAGTGCCTGAACTTCGTTTCCTTGGTAGGATAGGGCACTTTTTCGGGTTTTTTTCGGCTGTCTTCCGGCCTTGGTATCTCCCCGTTTGGTGTCACCACGTCGAGGTTGTACTCTGCAATGCGGAATACATGCTTCCACGTCTTTTCACGATGATCTTCAAGGTTGCGGTTCTGCGGGTGCATCTGCATCATCAGATTCACGATCATTTCAATGTACTGCTGGCGCATGCCCCTATCTGGAACCTCCCTTGCGAAGCGGATCATGGCCTGAATGTTTCGGCCATATTCGGGGATGATGAGTTCTTCTTTTTTTGAGTTGTACTCCATTTTCGATTTCGGATTTGGGATTTCGGATTTCGGATTGGGGAGGTGCTAAATCCGCAATCCGAAATTCGAAATCCGCAATCATTCTACGGTGACTGATTTCGCCAAATTGCGGGGCTGGTCAACGTTGCATCCACGCATGACGGCGATATAATACGATAAGAGTTGGAGCGGGATGACCGATAAAAGCGGTGTAAATGGCTCCTCTGTATCTGGTATTTCAATGGTATAATCGGCGATGCGGCTAATCTCATTGTCACCTTCCGTGACGATGGCCAGCACGACACCCTTGCGGGCCTTCACTTCCTGGATGTTGGAAACGATTTTATCGTTCAGGCTCTTGTTCGTGGCAATGACGATGACCGGCATGTTCTCATCAATCAAGGCTATGGGGCCGTGCTTCATTTCTGCGGCAGGGTAGCCCTCGGCATGGATGTACGAGATTTCCTTGAGTTTCAGTGCACCTTCAAGTGCAATCGGGAAGTTATAGCCCCGCCCAAGATACATTGCGTTGGGTGAATCCTTGATTTCGGCGGCAATGTATTTGATTTTATCGTTGCTATCGAGCACTTTTTTTACTTTTTCAGGGATATTTTCCAGTTCGATCAGCAGTTTTTTGAAATACTCGTCAGAAATCGTGCCCCGCTCGTGTCCAATTTGCAAGGCCATCAGTGTCAGCAGGGTCACTTGGGCGGTGAACGCCTTTGTTGAAGCTACGCCGATTTCTGGGCCGCAGTGAATATAGGAACCTGCGTCGGTTAGGCGGGCAATGCTTGAGCCAACCACGTTCACGATGCCATAGAGCAGTGCGCCGTTCTTCTTGGCTAACTCTAGGGCGGCGTAGGTGTCTGCGGTTTCCCCAGATTGTGAAATAGCAATGACAACGTCTTTGTCCGTGATTACCGGATTGCGGTAGCGAAACTCGGAGGCATACTCCACTTCAACAGGAATACGGGCGAGGTCTTCAAACAAGTATTCGGCAATGAGGCCAGCGTGCCAAGAAGTGCCGCAGCCAAGGATGATGAACCGCTGGGCGTCTTTAACTATGTCCACATGGTCATCCATGCCACCAAGGCGCACCCAGCCTTCTTCGGCGTTGATGCGGCCACGCATTGCATCTTGAATGGTGGTCGGCTGTTCATATATTTCCTTCAACATGAAATAGTCGTAGCCGCCCTTTTCCATGCGCTCGATTTCCATGTTCAGTTCATCCACGAATGGGGTATGCACCTCGTTGTCAATGGTGCGGATCTCGTACTTGCCGTTGCGGTGCATGGTGGCAATGTGCTCGTCTTCGAGATAGACTACTTTTTTGGTGTATTCAACAATGGGCGTTCCGTCGGAGGCGAGGAAGAATTCGTCATCTCCGATGCCAACCACCAGTGGGCTTCCTTTGCGCGCTGCGACCAACTTGTCGGGGTCATTTTTGTCTATAACAACAATAGCGTAGGCTCCCACGACCTTTGACAGCGCCACGCGTACCGCCTCTTCGATGGGCAAGTTGTCCTGCTTTTGAACCTCCTCAATCAGGTGTACCAATACTTCGGTATCCGTCTGTGATTTGAAAGTATGACCCTTTTTCTCAAGCGCATGTTTGATGGGGGAATAGTTTTCAATGATGCCATTGTGGACGAGGGTAAGCCGCCCGTCACTAGAACAATGCGGGTGGGCATTTATGTCGTCGGGTTTGCCATGGGTGGCCCAACGGGTATGCCCAATGCCGGAGCTGCCTGAAATGTTTTGGTGCTTGGCAAAGTCCACGAGTTCTTGCACTTTGCCCCTTTTTTTGTAAATATTGAGACTGCCATTCATCAACGCGATACCAGCGCTGTCATAGCCCCGGTATTCCAAACGCTGTAAGCCTTTGATGAGGATTGGATAGGCTTCTTTGTTGCCGATATAGGCGATTATTCCGCACATGATGGTGAAAATAGTGAGTGAAAAATGACCGAAACTTTCATGATAGCGCTGCGCCGTCGGTTTGTTTCATTTAGTGCAAATCTAATGTATTTGCATGCCTGAATGTTCAATCGAAATTGTACATCTTCATAAGAAATGCCCGAATAGACACTAAACTCAGTGACAAAGATAATGGGGTAAAGTAGTTTTCAATACCTCGTAAAGCTCAATCTGAGTTTAGCGGGTGATGTTGTATTGGAAGGCCCCCCAAGCACGACTCTCGCCGCACGTTCATTGCGTAGGTGAACCGTGAACCTAATTTTTTTGGTGGAACTGCCATCAATCACCTTTTGCAGGTGGGCTGAAAGCGAGACCTTGTAAAAATCTTCGTCCGCTACTGCCTTTCCCCCGAAATAGTTGCCGAAATCATCGGTAGCCAAGTTCAAAAGGGGCAAGTAGATATCGTCAATCAAGAGCAATGTGGTATCAGAAACGACCTCTGTTGCATAAAGTTGGGCGACAGGGCCATTCTTATCGTTGTCATTGTTCAGCGATATGATGGGCAGCACCAGTTCTGCTTTATTGATGATGATGCCGCGCATTTCCTCTGCATACGGGATTTCCAATTCAAAGTTCAACCCATTTAGCCCTTGTAAGAAGATTAAATCATCGGGTCTCTCTTCACCTGCTTGGCTGATGTAAGGTTCCACGGTGGTTCCAGTGTAATAGTTGCGTTGGTGAAGTACGACGGGGTTCCCAGAGAAGATGCGAAAATCGTAGCTCAAAGTGTCTGTTCCATCCCGGTAGTAAAAGCGCAGGTTGCTGAGGGGGTCACGCATTTTGAAACTGAGGAGTCCAGCATTTTGTGAGCTTGGCTTCAGCCAAAGCCCCTTGAAGTACTCCAAGAAGCTGCTATCGTTGGCAATGGTGGCCGAGTCAAGGCTGAAGAAAGGGACAAACCTTGCCGGGTCGAGTTTGATGCGAAGGTGGGCAGGGCTTTTCACCTGCCGAAGGGTATCGGAGTTGGGCTCCAACACCGTGATGCTGTCCGTCAGGTTGGGGATAAAACTGTGTACGGCCAATGGTACGGCGCTGACCGAAAAGCTGTCGGAGTTGGTGTATTCCTCGTCAGGATCCAAGCTTTCAGCCATTTCATAAACTTCAATGGTAAATTGCTCGTCCAATTTCCCATAAGAGAGGCTGGCATTATAGGGCAGCATCAATACCACAGAGTCGAGAATTTGGCTTGGGTCAAATTTCGGGAGGTTTGAATTGGTCACGTATTGGGCATAGACGCTGGCCACTGTCCTGCCGAAAACAGGATCTTGAAAATCGCCGAAAGTGAAATTCTGGAACAGAACGGCATTGGTGCCTGTTCTCCAGACTACCAAGGAGTCGTTTGGAATCGTTCTTGCCTTTAGGGTCAATGTGTCCGTGAATTCAATATCCAATTGGTCGCCCGAGAGCAAGTCGGAACCGATAACGGTTGGGTCATTGCAGGCGAAGAAGGCGACAAAAAAAAATGACAGCACCCAAAGTGCTGGTTTGGTAAGTTTCTTCATGCTTGTTGGAGAAGCCGGTGATTTACTGAGAAACAGCAACTGCTTGGCAGGGGGTATTTTTTTTGGGGGAAAATTGAAATTTTCCCCCAAAAACAACCAGAATGTGGGAGGAGATAGAAAAAAAATTCATTTTTTTCTATCTCCTCCCACACCCTCCGAAATAGTTGCAATAATACAAATATCGGTAGGAAAGTGCCTGTCAAAGGCTGATTGGTTGTTTGAAGGGAATGAATGAATGCGCACAATTCAAACCCTTCAAACAAATCAACCCTTTTCATCACCATTAAACGGCCTCTTCTTCCACCAGCATTGAGTTGTAAAATTCAATGTAAGCTGGCAGCATTTCTTCCTCACTGTGGTAGGCGAGGGCCGGCTTACCCGAGGCGATGATCATGTCTTCTACATCGGCGGGCAGTTGCTCACTGCCCCGAATGATGGCATCAGCGTAGGCAATGGCGCCTTTGTGCAGCACAACATTGCTCCCCTCCAAATAAGCGTCAAGGTCTTCACGGCCAAGGTTGTTGATGCTGGCCTTCTCGATAAATGCATTGGAGAAATGGCTATCCATCGAGGAGTCGTATGCCGAATAAATGATTTTTGCGTTCTGGAAGAGCGGCTCGGTCTTATAAGCCTCCCTGATGTACATCGGTATGAGCGCCGTCATCCAGCCGTGGCAGTGGATGATGTCGGGTGGCCAACCGAACTTGCGTACGGTTTCGATTACCCCTTTGCAGAAGAATACCATACGGTCTGGGTTATCTTCATAAGGAGTGCCATCCTCATTGGCGAAACCAGACTTGCGCTTGAAAAAATCATCGTTGTCAAGGAAGTAAACCTGTAATCTTGCGCCGGGCAACGATGCCACTTTTATGATGAGCGGGTAGTCATCGTCATCCACAATGATGTTCATCCCCGAAAGCCTTACCACTTCGTGCAAGCGATGCCTGCGTTCGTTGATAACACCGTAGCGGGGCATCAGCACCCTGATTTCCATGCCGTTTGACTGGGCATATTCCGGTAGCTTTTTCACCACCTCTGATACCTCCGTAATGGCGGTATAGGGGTCCAACTCCTGCGTCACAAACAAAAGCTTTTTCTTTTCTACCATGTTGTTTTATGTTTTTTTGACAAAAAAAATAGTCTCAATGAACTTGGCCGCAAAGATACTAAAAAAAAATGCGGATTAATGCACCGTTCGGCTACATATTATTTTTCTGGAAGAGGATAAAGCTGAACCGCAGCCTGTAAAACTGCCGAGCATCGTACCTAAAATCGGCTACTTTTGCCATCTAGAGAGGAACGTACACTCCAAAAGGCAGAGGCGATTGGTTCTATTTTTTTGATTTCAGCTATAAGATAGACCCTGTCTGCTGACAGGTGAAGTTTACCCACAAGTTTTGCAATTGAGCAGACTTCCTTGTGCCGTAGGCACAAAATATTGGTAGAAAAGGTTGAAAAACGGGTCTGCGTGCCGTAGGTACGCTACCTGTTTGCCTGAAAATAGCGTACCTACGGCACGCAAGGTGCTAGCTTAACTCGTTCACTACCAATATATTGTACCTACGGCACATCCCGAAAGTTGTGGGTAAACTTCACCTGCCGACAGGCAGGTTATATCTGAAATCAATTCAATCGAGATTTTGTAGAACCAATCGCCTCTGCCCAAAAGGGTGAACCATTCTCCGTCCACCGTTAGCCGTTAGCCGTCCACCGCAGCCCGTTGGCCGTCCACCGTTAGCCATAAGCCATAATACATGTTTCTATTCAAAAAAGTAGCTGACCTTCACCATTTTCTCCATGTCCGCAAAAAGCAGGGCCAAACAGTTGGCTTCGTGCCAACGATGGGGGCACTCCACCAAGGCCATGCCACCCTCGTGCGCCAGGCTTCAAATGCCACGGATATCGCCGTTTGCAGCATCTTCGTCAACCCCACTCAATTCAACGAGGCAACCGACCTAAGAAAATATCCTCGCACCCCAGAAAAGGACATCGCCCTGCTGCTCGAATCTGGCTGCTCGGTGCTCTTCTTGCCCGATGTGCCAGAAGTCTATCCCGATGGCCAGCAATCCAAATTGGACATTGACTTCGAACAGCTCGACCAGCCGATGGAGGGGGTGCATCGTCCTGGCCATTTTAAGGGGATGGCCCAAGTAGTGAAACGCCTGCTCGACATCGTGCAACCCGACCAGCTCTTCATGGGGCAAAAGGACTACCAGCAGTTTGCTATCGTGCAGCATTTGATTTCTGTGCTCCATTTGCCAGTTAAGTTGGTGATGAGCGCTACCTTGCGGGAGCCAGATGGCCTAGCCATGAGCAGCCGCAACATGCACCTATCGCCTGACCAGCGGGCCATCGCTCCCCTCGTCTTCCAAACCCTCAACTGGGCCAAAGAAGCCTTGAAGGTCGAAAGCCCTCCGGCAATTGCTGCTGCTGCAATGAAGGCCCTGACCGTGCCCGGCATCGTGCCAGAATATTTTGAAATTGTGGATGGAAAAACGCTTCAGTCCATTGAAAATCTGGACGAACATGACCATGTGGTGGCTTGCACTGCCGTCAAGGTAGGGGAGGTCAGGTTGATTGATAATTTGGAGATGAAGAATTTGTAAAAATAAAACAAATTGTTTTTGATAATTAAAAACAATTTGTTTTATGTTTGTGGCTCATTGTTTCAAACCGATGCAGCCATGAAAAAAGAATCGACCGCACATGTCGTTTTCCTGTTCGTAAAAGACAACTGGTTCAAGCTGTCCCTCACTGCCTTGATGCTGTTTGCTTGGTTTCGCAAGGACCTCAGCTTTCAGGTCAAGATGGACGAATCGCCCTACCGATTGGAGAAATCCGCAGGCAAGCCCAAGGAGAAATATACGGAGTCCATCCCCCTTTCGGCAGCACTGCCCAAGACTGGCCGTATGGAGGCACCCTCCATCAACCTGCCCGGGTTCGGCTCTATGGGCAGCACCGATGACTACCCCAGCGTTGGCGAGGCCGAAAAACATGCTTACCTCGCCCGCTTTGCCAAGGTGGCCAGGGAAGAGCAGAAGCGCTTTGGCATACCTGCCAGCATCATACTTGCCGTGTCGTTGCATCAAAGCGCCGCTGGCCAGCGCGACGTTACCACCGACATCAACAACCATTTTGCCATGCCCTGCAATGCAGAATGGAACGGGGCCTGCCGGGAGTTTCAAGGGCATACCTACCGCAAATACAGCTCTGCCTGGGCCAGCTTCCGTGATTTCAGCCTCTATTCCAAGGAGCACTTCGCCCGCCTAAAGGGTGCCGACTACGAGGCGTGGGCACTCGCACTCGAAAACGAAGGCTTCGGGGAAACCGACAATTTTGCGAAGGAAATCATTGAACTTATCCAAGGCTATAGATTGGATGCTGCGGACAAGTGAAACTGGATGCTACTCGATGCTATCAGCTTAGGGCAAACTACCAACATTCAGTATCTGCCAGCAGACCACCGCTATCCAGCATCCAGCATCATCCAGCATCCATCATTTTATTCCAGTATTCATTCATCATTGCCCAATAACCAATAATTTCCTCATGGGAAGCGCTGCCAAGCAAGGCTACTTTCAGGCGCACGTTGGCCCGGTAAGCCTTGAAGAAAAGAAACAGCAGTTCGTCCTCGGGTATTTCTATGCATGAATGTTCCTGTTGGTAGAAACGGAGGAAAGCCACGCCAAGGTCAGTTCGGTCGTGGTGGTCGAAATCCATGCAAAGAAAAGCCAGTTCGTTCAGCACATCGAGGTGGCGCAGGTGCGGGTTGAACTCGATGCAGTCAAATATGATAGGCGGCGCTGTCAGGAAAACATTCCGGCAATGAAGGTCCCCATGGCCGTCCACCCAAAGCCCGTTGGCAGCCCTTTCTTTTAGCCGTTTTCCGTGTTTGTCAATGAAAAACGACAGTTGGTTTTTCATGGCTTCAAGCGTCGGCCTTGTGCCATTTCCAAGCGTCGCAAACAGCTTCGTTTCATGGTGGAACAAATCCGCAAAATCGTTCACCATTTCATTTGGGTCGAAATGTGGGTGCAGCAGTACGTGATTTTGGTGGAAAACAGCAATCGAATGGGCAAGTGGCCGTAGGTCTTCAGCTGTTACCTCTCCAGCTTTGAGCAGGACATCCAATTGGCGGTGGTTGTCTTCCCGGTGCATCCATACGGCATAGTCCACGGGGTTTTGGATACCTTCGGCAATGTGCAATTGGCCATTTTTACTGCCAATCGTCAATACGCCGAGATAGGTGTCGGGCGCAAGCCGTCTATTTAGCCTGTACTCATCTTGGCAGAACTTCTTGCGGGCGAGCAAAGTACTATAATCCAAAAAGTCGTAGCGGACGGGCCTCTTTATTTTGAAGGCAAAATCAGGTGTAAGGATGACCCACGAGATATGTGTCTCGACGAGCGTGGCCCCTTTTCCGCTACCGGGGAAGGCCCTTCGCTCAAGGATTTCCAACACTTGCTTTTTGTCCATTTTGTATATGTTCAACAACGCTTTTTGCCAAATCATCAGCGCAAGCTTTTGAAGTGTCAATGGTCAAGTGCGAGCCTTCCAATGGCTCAAAAGCAGCCGCTATTTTTTCAAAAACCGATAGACTGGCCTCGCTGTCGGCCCTTGGCATGGCCACTCGCTGACGTAATATTTCATTGGGGGCGGTGGCCAATACCCAAATGGCTTTGACACCTAATTGCTTGGCAACCAAATCAAACGGATTGCGCAGCGAAGCAAGGTAGAACGTGCTGTCCACCACCACAGTTTCCCCCGCCTCAAGTGCCAGCCTCGTTCGTGAAAGCAGCTCGTTGTAAACCGCTGCCTTGTCCGCCGGCTGGTAATGCCCCCACAACTCCAGTTCCCGCCTGACTTGGTCGGAATGGAAATGCTTGGCATTCAATAGTTGTGAAATGGCCTGGGCCAAACTCGTCTTGCCGCTGCCGGGAAGCCCGGCGATGAGGATTAGCATAGAATATATACTGCGAGCCGCCAAGTTCTCCCGAAAAATCGGGACAGGTCGTGCATGGTTGAAGGGTTGATGTGTTGATTATCAACCCTTATCAACCACATCAACCCTTATCAACCAAGGCACTCATGCCCAAAACTTGGCGGCGTGAGCTATTGGTTTGGTTTGAGTCGGCAAGTAGCAGACTTTTGCGAAAGCGTTAGCAGACATAAGTCAGGTATTGTTCGTGACTTTCGTCAAACGGCATGGCTGGGCAATCTGTTGGTGACCCTTAACTACCACTAAGGTGCAGTTTGCTCATTTCTTCTTCGAAAACAACCACGCCAAAAAATCCTTCTCGGCAAAGGCATAATCCCAGCTATTGTGATCAACGGCAGGGTACTCGATGTACTCCACGGGCCAGCCCATCTGCTTCAGGCTGTCGTACATTTCCCAAGAATATTTGTAATCCACCACCGAATCTATGGCCCCATGGTAGAGGCGCACAGGCAGTTTTCGCTTGGCGTCGCCAAATGCCCGCACATCGCCGCCACCGCAGATGGGGATGGCAGCAGCAAACAAATCAGGGTAACGGCCCACCACCTCCAAGGTGCCCATCCCGCCCATGCTCAGGCCTGCCACATAGACCCGGTCGGGGTCGGCTACACCGCTTGCGATGAACGAATTGGTGAGGTCAACGGCCAAGCGAAGTGGCGCTGCAATTTCACGTTTATAATCAAAATCCCTAACAACGGGCTGTTTGGAGCGATCAGCCTTGCCCATGTGCCAAGCGTCGTTCGAGGGGCATTGTGGGAAGATAACGATGGCAGGAAAGTCACGGCGGTTCTCCGGTTTGAGGAACAGCTTGGCCCCATGCACCAACTGGGCCTCATTGTCGTTGCCTCGCTCACCAGCGCCATGCAGGAAGAGTACTAGGGGGTATTTCTTAGCTGGGTCGTAGTTGTCGGGGTACAGGATGCGGTAGAGCAATGCCTCGCCGTTTGATTCAAAAGCCTTCTTTTCAAACTTGGCCAAATCCGGTTGAGAAGCCTCCTTCCATTTGTCGAGCACGGTGAACTCGGCTTGTTCCAGCCCCGGGCGCATCCCTGTTTTTTTATCATAAACCAAAGCACTTGGTGCGGCGGGGTTGAACGCCTCCCATTTCGGCAGCCCTTTGCCATTGGGGTCGCCCGTGGCGGCGAAATTGGCCCAGTAGCTTGACATCTGCTCCGAAAGCTGCTGGTCGAGCGGCTCCCAAGGGCGGTTCCACCTTGGCAGGGAATGCAGGGCGTAGGCAATCTCGGCGGAGTGGAAAGCCCCATGCTCGGCCAGGTCGGGGCGACCAGGCGGCACCCGGTCGAAGCGGTATAGCCATGCTTTTTTTTGGCCGGTTTTGCTTTGCATCCTCGCCCAAGTATAGCCTTGCCAAGCAAAAGCCATGTCACGGAAAAAGTTCTTTTGCGATTGCTTCGCAACGGCATCGTCGGTAGCGGGGAAGGCCCGCAGGAACTCATCCGCTAATGGCCCATACGTTGTTTTTGCATCCGCTTTGAACTGTTCGGCGGTCTTTGGCTCGCCAAAGACAAAGCCTTCGTCCCGGTTGTAGCCCACGAGCGTCGTCACGTCGTTTTGTTTGCCTTCGGCAAAAATCGAGTGCACATCCTTTGGCACCACATAACCGTCAATGACCGGGGAGAAGCCACCGCCATATTTCAGCAAAGTGTCGGCGGGCATGGAGCGCAGTTCGGCGATGGTGTATTTCTTCAACTTGTTCACCAAGGCAATGCCCTCCAAACTGGCCTCGTACAGCCCTACTGACCGGTCGCCGAACATGCCCCCGCTCTCGCCAATGGCCCGGTGGAACAGCCCCTTTGCCAACGGCGATGCCACCAACGAATTGACGGCAAAACTGCCTGCCGATTGCCCCGCAATCGTCACATTGTTGGGGTTGCCGCCAAAGGCGGCAATATTCTGCTGCACCCATTTCAGGGCCTCAATCATGTCGAGCAGGGCATAGTTGCCGCTGGCATTGTGGCCCGACTCCCGGTTCAATTCTGGGTGCGCCAAGAAGCCGAAAACGCCAAGGCGGTAGTTGATGCTGACGAACACGACGCCCTTGCGGGCCATGCCCTCGCCATCGTAAATCGGGCAGGCACCGCCACCGCTCATGAAGCCGCCGCCGTGTATCCAAACGATGACGGGCAATTTTTGCGAAGCAGCGGCAACCGAAGGCGACCAAACATTTAGGTATAGGCAGTCCTCACCGATTGGCTCCTTCGGGATCAAAAACTCCTCCGACCAGACGAAGAACGGTGCGGGCGGCTGCTGCACGGCGCTCGGAGCGAATTTGTTGCATTCCAGCGTGCCCTCCCAGCTCATAGGCGGCAGCGGTGCCCGCCAACGAAGCCCGCCTACGGGCGGCATGGCAAACGGGACGCCCTTGAAAATGGCCACTTTGCCATCAGCGGTAGCAGTGCCACTGACGAGGCCATTTAATGTGCGGACGGTAGGATTTTGTGCAAAGAGGGTCATTGCTAACAGCAGTGCGGGCAATAGCAGGGACAGGCGGAGGATTGGCTGGCTCATTCAATGAATTTTGGGGTAAAAATGAATAAAAGGCGGCAAACGGCACGAGTTTTATTCCTGCTCCTCTTCTACAGACCCGCCCGTTGGCGCAGCCAATCCGAAGATGTCCGCAATCACTTCCTCCCGCTTGCCACGGCTGATGGGTATTTTATGGCTTTGGATTTCGAGCATATTGCCCATCACCGACTGCACCCGTTCTTTGGCCACAATATAGCTTTTGTGTACCCGCAGGAAGCGATTGGCAGGCAGTTGTTCTTCCAAGTTTTTCAGGCTTTCCAGCGTCACGTACTTGCTGCTCTTGCAGATGTAGCGCACGTACTCCTTCAAGCCCTCCACGAAAAGGATATCATCATAAAACAGTTTGACAATCTTGCCGTCCACCTTCGCTGTGATGAAATTCGAGCCGCTTGGTATTGCCGCAATGGGCGGGGCAGGCTGCCGCATTTTGAGCTGTTCCTTCGCCTTGTTCACTGCTTGCAGGAACCGCTCGAACGGGAAAGGCTTCACAAGGTAGTCCACCGCGTTCAGGTCGAAGGCTTGAATGGCGTACTCGGAGTAGGCTGTCGTGAAGATGGTGATGGGTGGGTTTTTCAGCGTTTTCAGCATGTTCACCCCGCTCAGCGTTGGCATTTGAATGTCAAGGAAAAGTAGGTCAACGGGCTGGGTGTTCAGCACGTCGAGGGCAGCCACGGCAGACTTCACCTTGCCCACCACTTCCAGCCCCGGCACGTCTTTGATGAAGGTTTCGAGCAGGTTCAAGGCCAGGTATTCGTCGTCAACAAGGAGTGTTTTGATTGTCATTTGGAAGGATTGAAGGATTGAAGGATTGAAGGATTGAAGGATTGAAGGGTTGAAGGGTTGAAGGGTTGAAGGGTTGAAGGTGGGCTACGCTTTTTCGGATAGGTTTAGGGTGAAAAATACGCCAAACACCTCCTTTGTGGTCTTGGTGCTAAACTGGAAAGCTTTGTGGTGTTGCAGTTCCAACCTACGGCGGATGTTTTCCAAGCCAACGCCACCGACTTGGTCTTTTTGCTGGTCGGCATCGTTCTTGGAATTGAAGGTCTTGAAGGTAAGCACCCCATCGTTCACCGAAAGCTGGATATTGACGAACGCATTCCGGTTGGTGTCAAAATCGCAGTGCTTGAAGCAGTTTTCGACGATCGGGATGAGAATCATCGGCTCGATTTTTACTTCCGACAGGTCACCGTCCACTTCCAACTTGATGTTCAGTGGCTCCTCGCTGCGCATCTGGAACAGTTCGATAAAATGCCGGATATGCTCCACTTCCCGCTCCACGGGCACCTTCTTTTCCTTGTGTTCATAAACGACGTAGCGCAGCAGTTGCGACAGCTTCAACACCATGTCCGCCGTTTTCGGGGAGCGCACCACGGCGAGGGAGTAGATATTGTTCAAGGTGTTGAACAGGAAGTGCGGGTTGATTTGCGCCCGCAGGAACTGCAACTCGGCCTCCGTTTGCCGCTTGGCGGAGTCCAGGGCTTTGCGCTCCTCAGCGTATCGGTTGACGAGCAGTTGGTAAATCGTACTCAACATCACGATGCCATAGCCAGTGGCTAATGCCCCGAATATCAGGCCTTTGGCAAGGTTGGGCGGCTCCGGGCCTTCAGGCATTAAGAAGAACTTGTTGATGAAAAAGCGCACGGGCACCAAGGCCCAAATCATCAAATTGGTCCAAGCGAAATACGGCACATAAGCCTTCTTCTCCAGGTAGCGGTTCACCAGCCAAGCATTCGCATAGAACATCAGCGCCATCACCGCATGGTTGATCAAGGGCCGCCAAACGTTCATTTGGGGGTCAAGGAACCAGTTGGACAGCACGAGGTTCACCACCCCCAGCAGTAGCCAAAAGGCTAGGTGAATCCAAGGCGTTATTTTGCGGTCAGTGATTTTCATTCCTAGTATTTGTGTAACTGCTTAGGAGGGTGTGGGAGGAGAGAGAAAAAATGAAATTTTTTCTCTCTCCTCCCCAGTGTTTTTGGGGAAAAATTGAAAATTTTTCCCCAAAAAACACCTCCTGCTAAGCAGTTACGCATTTGTCGGGTAAAGCTATCGCCAAAGGTGTTTCCCGCCAACTGTTTTAAACCAATGGCAAAAATCGGGGCATGATTGGGGGGATTCCATCATTGAAATGAAAATCTACATCCTACATAATCCAAGTTCCTCACCTACTTCGTATTCTTCTCATCGCTGCACAATGAACCAGCGACCAATTTGAAAGCCTTTGCGACAAATCTGATAACCTCATGGCTGCCCATCGCCGCATGTTTGCATCGTCAATTCATGCTAATGGCAACGACCGCAATCAGTGAAGTCAACTTGCTTTTGTGGTTGTGGCACGTGACCGACCTCTTCGGCTTTGTCTATAAATACGAACTGGTCTCTGGCACGAAGGAGCCACGGACTTGGGCCACCCATGTAACGGCCTATCCAAACCCCACCTCCGAGCGGGCCACCATCGGCTTTGAACTGGAAACCGCCGCCAAGGTGCGCCTGAACGTCTATGACCAACAGGGCAGGCTCGTCCATGCTGTTGCGGAGCAAAGTATGGGGGCAGGGAAACAATCTTTTACTTGGGAGGCTAACGCTGCACAGCCGGGCATGTATTTATATCATCTTTTGGTGGATGGTGGCGTGGTGACGGGGTTGGTGAGTGTGGTGCGGTAAAACATTTTTTTTCACGTTGAGTTGGCGGTGGCTGCGGTGCGGCTGCCGCCATTTTTCGGTTTGGGCGGGATATGCTCGGATTGACGACGGCGTCGGAGGTTGTTTACATGGTGAAGTTGGTTTGTGGGGCGGAGTTTTGAAAATTTGGCATAGGTTTATAGTGATATCCATATTTGGTTGAAATAGCAAAATTAGAACTCACAATTTTTTGTTACGTTATGAGTAGCCTAAAAGAAAGAATTACAACCTATTTTGTAACAGTAAAAATTTTTGCAGCTCTGCTCATATTATCTGCACCATGCATTGTCTTTGTTCAGGATGAAAAGCCCCTTTTTGAAGGAATGGTTATTTGTTTACCTTTCTGGATACTTGGGTGTATATTAGTGTTTTTTGCAAAGACAAGGGATGTGGTTTATTTTGATGGAAAAGTATTTTACATTCATCATTGGAAGGGACAATTGACGCTTATAGTACCTGCTGAAAAAATCACTTTAATATATTCACTTCCCATCAAAGGAAATCCTATAAAAACCTTAGTAGTTCACTATCATAATGCATCTGATAAGTGCAGTGTATTCTATATTTTTGCAAAATGGAACACAAGCATCAATTCCATTATTAAAAAAATAAGAGAAGTGAATCCTTGAGTGATAAATTGAACGAAAACATCGGCGTGGTTCCAAACCTCGCCGATGTTGCGTAAAAAGAAGCACAGCTGTAAGAGCTTTAAAAATACAAAGTCACTAGATTCAATTGGGTTCAGATATCCTTATTTAAGGCAAGGGCTAACCGCAATACGCAGTCCATCAAATCTTTATCCACCTCGCTACAGCGAGGGTACTGCCGTCCCCGTCTTTTAGCGACAAGAAATAGACCCCGGTTGTGAGGTCGTGCAGGTTTAGCTCAGGCTTAGCTGTGGATTCCAGTTGCCGCAATCGGATAGTCCGGCCAGTCACATCCGTTATGGCAATGAAAAGGGAACTGCGCTCTACCCAGTTCGGTATGTCAAAGGCCACATAACCCGATGATGGATTCGGGTGCAGGGAAAGGGCCGGCAGGCGGGTTTCGTGGGTGGAAAGCGCCTGTGGGAGGCCAATGGTGTAATGGCTGTTGTTCGTCCAGATGGGGTCGTTGAAGTCGAAGTAAATGGCGGCTTTGTTGTTCAGGTCTTCGCCAAGTGGGGCATTGGGTTTTAGTTGGATGCGAAAGCGGACAAAGCCGTGCGAAGCTGGTTCGTTGATGCTGCTGTCGGGCAGGTTGATATTGGCAAAGCGGAAGACGAGTTCCCGCCCGTTTATCTCCATGAAATAAGGGTGGCTGGACGTGGTGGGCCGGATGCTGGTCATTTGGAGCAGCGGCGAAAGTTCATCCCGAATCACGACGGTGAAGGCCGTGTCCGTGCCCGTGTTCTGAAACTGTATCTGGTACTCGATTTCACTACTGGGGTCGAGGTAATCGTGGTGGCCAAGGCCGGGCGGCGTGGCCGACTTATCATTGGGGTCGAAGCTGCCCCGGTTCCGTTGGCAGAGCACGTAGTCCCAATCATAGTTGTCGTTGTAAAGTATCATTTCGAAGGGGAGGCCGCCCACACCGCAACTGTTGAGGTAAAGCCTCGATTCTGGCCCATAGGGGAAGCCCATTGCTTGCGTGGCGTTGAAATAGGTATAGCCTGTGTACAAGGGCTTGGGCAGGTCGAGGCTGAGGGTGTCGCCTGCGCCGAGCAGCACGGGCCCTTCCCCGATGGTTTCGTAGCCATAGTCAGCGTTCGGGTTGGGGCCTTTCACGGTGTAGGTGGTGGGGCTGGTCATGGCACCTCCCCGGTTGTGGATGCTGAAATGAAAGGTCGAATCGTTGCAGGTGGCGCTGGTTTCCAGCCAAGGGCCGCTCCAGTTGTTCAGGCAGTCCTCATCGGGGAATATATGGGTCTTGACGCAATGCAGTTGCCCCAATGCAGCCTCGCAGGAGACGAGCACGGTGAGCTTGATTTTGCCGCATTGGCCCGCATCCACGTCGCCGAGCAGGAAGCTGAGCGCCTGATCGTTTTGCGAGAACAGCGGCACATCGGCGGCCAAGAATTCGAGGTAGTCGTCGAGGACGACGTCCACGGTGGCACTAATGGCGGGCTGGGTCCCTGTATTGCAATAATCAACATAGACCGTTGACTCGAAGCAGCGGCGCAAAAAAGGAGCGGCCACTGTGACCTCCAACTTGGGGCATTGCACGAGCGCCGTCAGGCCAAGCTGAATGCTGTCCACCAGGCCGCCAGTCAGCGGAACGGCCACTGTATTTTCGCAAGCCTGCCAGTACTCGCTGGGCGGCACCGCACTGGCCGATACGTTGCCCACGGTGGTGAGCATGGTGTACTCACCGTAGGCGTTTGAAACGCTTACGTAGCTGCCCCCGATGCCGCTCGCCGTGGTTTTCACTTTCACCATGGATGGCTTTGAGTCTTCGGGTTCGCAGTCGCCAATGGCAGCGTCGTTGAAGACCCTGCCCTTCAGCAGGGCCTGCGTGGTGGTTGGCTGGTTGCTACGGTAGATGCCCTTGCCGTCCAAGGCAAAATAGAGGTATTGCGATGGAGAAAGGACAAAATCTTGAAAAATTGAACGACTGTAGGGAGGGGTAGCGTACAGCACGTTCCAATATGCCCCACCGTCAACGGATTCAAAAATGCCATCTTCATTGGCATTGAAAATATACCCACTAGTGTTTACCACCAACCATTGACTATAAAAAATAGTATTGGGGTCTTCTTGGCATTGCCAACTGTTGCCGAAATCGTGGGAAACGCAATAGTCGGGTTCATCATAATTGACAATATGAATGGCTTTCGCTTCATCCACATAAATACCGTCTATTATTTCCTGAAACATGGTGAAAGGCAGCACCAAGGGGGTGATTGAACTGGTGGTTGGGTTGTATTTGTAAACCCTACCGTAGCTTGTTGTTAAATAATACAAAGTGTCCGTTACAGGATAGGCATCCAATACTTCTATAAATATACTGGAGCCGGTGAACTGTAGCCAAGTATTCCCATTGTCATGCGAGATATAAGAAGCCTGCGAGCTACCTACCATCAAATCGCCGTTCTCAAGGGTCATTACCGATGCTATCTGTTGGGCGGGTGGTATAATATCCGGAGGTGTTATATTGGTTCGTGCACCAGTAATCGTGTCAATTCGCCAAAGAAATTTCAAGTCGGACAGGAGGATATTGCCATTATTGTCAAAGCAAAACATAGAACGATCATTATGACCTGAATTTAAAGGATATTGGTAAATTGGATATTTGTAAAAATGCGACCAAGTATTGCCACCATCTCCGGTTTTGAAAAGCCCACCGCTTGTGGCAGCGAAGATGTGCTGGTCGAACTGCACCAATAGCTGGCCTATATTAGGCTCTGTCATACCATAGGAGGCAAAGCTCCAGTTGGTAAGTGTGGCATCGTTGGCCTTGTATAAGGCCCCCAAGAGATTAATGAAGACAGTGCCATCCGGCATTTTCCAAAAATCGTTTATAATACCGTGGAATTCCTCCGCATCAAAGGGGGAAAATGCCGTCCAGCTAATGCCATCGTCCGAAGAATGCCATGCAGAGCCTGTATTGGAAGTAACATAAATTTCGCCAGATGGCATTTGGAAAATATCGTCAACTAAATAACTGCTAATATCACTCAAGTCAACGGAATTCCAAATAACGCCATTATCGTCGGAATATCGAAGTTTATCGGGTGTGCCGCCTGCAAACATAATAAGCCTACCTGATGCAGTTCGAAATACAGCGTAAGATGGGCCAATAATGGTGCTTTGATGTTGCCAGGAGATACCATCGTCATCGGAACGGGTAAAATCGGTGTAATGAATGACGTCGATTTTATAGTTTTTAAACGCATACACAGCACCATCATTGGCGGTGTAAATATGACCAAGGTTTTGATACGAATTACTCCAGTTGGCACCTTGGTCGGCAGAGCGGTAAAGATTGGCATTAACGTAACCGTCGGGAATACAACTAATCAGCAAAGTGCCTGTGGAAGTAATCTTCAAGGATGATGTTATGTGAGTAATGCCTGACGGCGTTATGTCCGTCCAAGTGATTCCATGGTCATTGGAACGAAAAAGGGTATCGTTTGACAGTCGGTATAAAACACCATTGGGATCCAAAATAAGCTGGGTGGTTGGCTCATCGACCTTCTGCCAATGGTTTCCGCCATCGGTAGAATGGTAGTAAAAGCCAGGGTCTCCGGGAGCGGCCGCATAATAGTTTCCGGCCAAGTCACCAACGATTTGCGAGATAGACGAACAGCCATCCGGCTGACTCGGCAGTTTTTCAAAATTGATGGATTGGGCGATGGTACTGACTGAGAATAACAATGCACCAGCTAATAGGAGCAGCGATTTCTTCATGGATTTGAATCTATTGGGTGGAGGTATGGCCCATCTTAGGGGGTTGCAATAATGTTGCCAGAAGCCTGAAAATGCGAGCGGTAGGCAGCAGGCAATACCCAAAGTAAACCCTGCATTGATACCTTTAATTTTGGATAAGCGGCGGCTATCGGTGGGGCTTGCGCCAATCAAGGATTACCTGGAGCAATGCAATGATGTCTTTTATCAATTAAACCCACAGGAGAAAAGGCCGGAGAAAAAGGGTTGATTTTGTTTGCAGAATAACCTGACTTAATTGCCTCCCTATCGCTTCACGACCCGTTGCCGAAAGGCAAACTCCTCCGCCACGATTTCCAACACATACAGCCCCGTTGGCCAATCGGTCACAACCAACTCATTGGCCTGCTCGTTCGTCCAAACGCCATATTGCACCAGTTGGCCGCTTGCGTTGAAAACACGGAAGTCGGCCTTCCCGACAAGGCCATCAGGCAAGTCCACCCAAAGCACCTCGCCCACTGGATTGGGGCGCACCGATACCTCACTGGGCGGCAGGTAAATGTCGGGGAAATAATCCTTGAAGTTATGCCAGACCCGTTCCGCCCGTTGCGCAGCAAACACCTTGAACTGCGCAATATTCGCCTCCCATTGCGCCAGCGATGCAGGATGCCCCCAGCGCCGGATGTGCCGCCCCATTTCGAGCCGGTAGCGGGTGGCCAGTGAATCAATGGCCCGTTGTACACGGGCTGGGTGGTAGGTGGTGTCGAGGTGCTTGCGCAACGATTGCTTGTACTGCTTCGCAAAGCCGGGGTTTTGCATCAAGCTGCGGAAGAGTCGGGTGCTCCACTCAGGGTTGGGCCAGTTGACGCCATCCGTGCGGGTGGCGTGGCCGTAGCTGTTCTTTTCGAAATTGACGAAAGCGTCGTCGTAGTCGTTGACGAGCCAGCGCCAGCGGGCATCGGGCCGTTGGGGCCGCCAAATTTCCTCGTTGTTGCCCGACCAGTCGTCGCCGCCGCCATAGACCTTGGATATGTGGTGGTCAATGAAGTTTTGGAGGTCAAGCTGCTGCGCAACATCGGCGTACTGCGCAGGATCGCTGAGGTCGCTGAAGGGCAGCAAGGCAATCAGCGCCTCAAAATCCGCACTGCTGCCCTCGTTGGGCCAGTAGTCCATTGCGATTTCGAAATGGTCAATGGCCTCCAAATCGCCATCGTGGTAGTGTCGGAGGTAGTGTTTGTCGTAGCGCTCAGTAAGGTTGTGGATGCCCCAATACACGCCATTGATGAACACCACCACCTGCCTCGCCGACTGGTACTCTAGTCCGGTCGGGGCCAGCAGCGATTGCATGAGCACATCGGCCATGAGGGTACGGCTGAAGTCTTGCCCGCCATTGCGAAGCACCAACCGCTTGTGCGCCTCATGGCTTCGTTCGGGGAAGAATGGGTATTCAAAATGGCCTGCTCCCAAACCTTCCTTGGCCGAGAGGCGAAGGCTTTTGCAGGGCAACAATCGGCTACCGCCGCCGTGCATTTTCAGTTCAAACGGCTGCTGCAAGGCAAGGTCTTTTCCATCGTAATAACTGAAAATGGCCTCCCGCTCCCATTCGGGGCCTTCGTTGTAATAGTTGCCAGGCTGCCAGATGAAGGGGTTGTCGTCGTAGTCCTTTCCCGGCACATAAATGCCCTGCTCGTAGCCGAACAGCCCAGCGCTGTCCGCCCAGATGGACACCACGGGCAGCCCGATGCTGTCCAATCCTGTCCCGATGAAATACTCCGCCGCCACTACATCCCCCACTTGTTCGCTGCCTTCGAACAGGGCTGCCCGCACGACTACCGACTTGGGCACCTGCCCCTGTGGTGGCCGCCACCTGTAATCTGCTGCCGTATTGGCCGGATTGGTGGGCACCCCGGCGATGCCATTGGGCTGGGGGCTTCGGTCGTGCAGCCAGATGGGGCCGGTGAAGACTGGGGAACTGGCCGTAGGGTCGCTACCATCAAGGCTGAAGCGGATGGGGTAGGGGGTCTCGGTGGTCAGTTGGAGCAGGAGGGAGTCCAGGTAGAAACCGCTGGGCTGGGAAAAATGAACGGGCTGGCCGTGAAGGGCGCATTGATACATTAATAAAAGGAAGATGCCGCAGCGAAAGCGCATAGTAGAATGGTTGGTTGGGTGCAAAGGACGGTGTTTTTGGGTGTTGTGCAAAATTTGGCGCATGTTTCCCATTTCGCCTTCGGTGATGCGGCGGTGGATTTTTCGGGCCAAGTTTGCTGCTGGCGCTAATCGTGGTTTCGTGGTATTTCCGACCTTTGGACTGGAAATTCGTTTCAATTGAATCAAACTAAAACAATATCAAAATGGACAACCACAGAAATCTGACTCCTGAACAACAAGCCGAACTGCTTGCCACCCTCAAAACCCGCTTTCAGAAAAACATGAACCGCCACACAGGACTGGATTGGGCCAAGGTGCAGGCCAAACTGGAAGCCAATCCCGACAAGCTTTGGTCGCTCTCCATTATGGAAGAAACGGGTGGCGAGCCGGATGTGGTTGGTTTCGATGAAAAAACTGGCGAGGTTATTTTCTACGATTGCGCAGCCGAAAGCCCCAAGGGCCGCCGCAGCCTCTGCTACGACCTTGCGGCTTGGGAGTCGAGGAAGGAGTTCAAGCCCGCCGACAATGCCATGGACGTGGCCACTTCGATGGGCATCGAACTGCTGGACGAGGACGAATACCGTGCGCTGCAAACGCTCGGCAAGTTCGATTTGAAAACATCGAGTTGGGTGAAAACGCCCGCAGACATCCGCAAGCTGGGCGGTGCAGTCTTCTGCGACCGCCTAGACACGGTTTTTTGCTCATAATGGTGCGGAGTCGTATTATGCGGCGAGGGGGTTTAGGGGGAAAGTGAGGATTTGATTTACGATTTCGGATTTACGATTGGGGGGAACTGCTTGGATTTCAATAAATTGTATATAACTCCTATCTTAATTTTGGTAGTGCTATCTTTTAATTGACGCAGCCACCTTCGAGAGGCGGGGTTATCAAAACCCCGCAGTTCCGGAACTGTGGGGTTTGATAACCCCGCCTCTCGTATGAAGGACTGCTTTGATTTTAAAAGCTGTTCACCTTCATCAGTTAAAGATAGCACTACTTTAATTTTTTATCATGGTCGAATTACAAGATTCAAATCAAATGACTTTGCCCACTCCCGGCACTTACCGCCACTTCAAAGGCAATCTTTACAAGGTCATCGGCACGGCCACGCATTCCGAGACGCTGGAAACGCTCGTGATCTATCAGCCGCTCTACGGCGAGGGTAAGCTATGGGTGCGCCCACTGGCCAGTTTCCTAGAAAAGGTGATGGTGGAGGGGAAGGAGGTGGGGCGGTTTGAAAAAATTGAAGCGGCATAAAATCAAGTGTTTGTTCTACATTTACCCCCTTCAAAAACATTTCAAACCTATGCGTCAATCCATACTTCTTGTTGTTCTAGTCTCTTTCCTTGCCGCCTGCAAGCAAGAACCCACCACCCCCAAGCCCACAGCACTCCTCACCAAGACCGAAGACCCCACCAAATCCGACTCCATCGCCGCCAAAATCCGCAACGAGACGACCGTGAAGCTGGCCGATGGGCTGGAGCTCACGCTCTGGGCCTCCGATTCGTTGTCGCCCGACCCGGTTTCCATCGCCATAGACGACCAAGGCCGGGCCTACATCACCCGTACCGTGCGGCAGAAGCATTCCGAGTTCGACATCAGGGGCTACCAGCACTGGATGACCGAGTCCATCTCGTGGCAGACCGTGGAGGAGCGCCGTGATTTCTTGCGCAAAACCTTCGCCCCGGAGAAAAGCAAACAGAACGAATGGCTTGCCGACCTCAACAACGACGGCAGCCACGACTGGAAGGACCTGACCGTGGAGAAAGACGAAATCTGGCGCTTGGAGGATACCAACTCGGATGGGTTCGCCGATAAATCCGTGCGGGTCTTTGCCGATTTCTTCGAGGAGGTGACCGACGTGGCGGGCGGCCTGCTCGTGCGGGCGAAGGATGCCTTCTATGCCCAGGCCCCCTATTTCTGGCGGCTCGAAGACCAGGACGGCGACGGCCTTTGGGAGAAAAAAACGGCCACCAGCAAGGGCTATCAGGTTCATGTGGGTTTCGGTGGGCACAATATGTCAGGCCCCATCGAAGGCCCCGACGGGCGCATCTACTTCAACATGGGCGACATTGGGGCGAACATCACGACCGCTGATGGCCGCAAAATTGACAACGCCAACTCCGGCTTCATCGCCCGCTGCAATGCCGACGGCTCCGATTTTGAAATCTTCGCAACGGGCTTGCGCAACACCCACGAGTTCGTCTTTGACGACTATGGCAACCTCATCTCCTCCGACAACGACGGCGACTACCCCGACGAGCGGGAGCGCCTCGTACACATCGTGGAAGGCTCCGACGCTGGCTGGCGCTCCAACTGGCAGTACGGCAAATACACCGACCCGAAGAACAACCGCTACAACGTCTGGATGGACGAAAAACTGAGCGTGCCCCACTGGGAAGGGCAAGCGGCGTACATCATTCCACCCATCATGAACTACCACAACGGCCCCACGGGCATGGTCTATAACCCCGGCACGGCCTTGGGCAAGGAGTGGCTCAACAAGTTCTTCCTTGTCGAATTCGTTGGCACCACCAGCAATTCGCATATTTGGTCGTTTGGCCTCAAGCCAAAGGGGGCTTCGTTTGTTTTGGATGGTGAAAAAGACATGATCAGCGGTATCCTGCCAACGGGCATCCAATTCGGGCCGGACGGGGCGCTCTACGTGGCGGACTGGATCACGGGCTGGGAAACCAAGAACTATGGCCGGGTCTGGAAACTGGACGTGACAAAAGAGAAGAACGATTTGGAAAAAGAGCGGGCCGAGACCAAGCGGCTTATGACGCTGGATTATTCCAAGCAAACGACGGCTGAACTTGGCAAATTATTGGGTTACGCCGACCGCCGCATCCGCCAAAAGGCGCAGTTTGAATTGGCAAGCCGGGATATAGAAGGTGCGGTGGAATTGACCAAAGCCACGAAACAAACCGATAATCAATTGGCCCGCATACATGGTATATGGGGCATGGGGCAGTTATTGCGCAGCGATGCTAAATATGCGCCGCAATTAATGGAACTATTAAATGACAAGGACGAGGAAATCATCGTGCAGAGCCTGAAAATGCTGGGTGATGCGGAGGTTAAATCGATTGGGAATGCCATTATTGGTTTTTTAAAAAGCAAAAACCCCCGCCTCCAGTTTTATGCTGCTGAATGCTTGGGGCAATTAAAACATGAGGCCGCCACACAGCCATTAATTGATTTAATTCGGGCCAATAATGACAAGGATTTGTACATCCGACATGCGGCTGTTTTGGCGTTGTCGAGGCTGGGCAAGGCCGAGCCGATGATTGCGCTCGATGCCGACCCCAGCAAGGCGGTTCGCACGGCGGCAGTGCTGGTATTGCGCAAGCTGAAAAGCGAGCAAGTGGCGCTTTTCCTCGATGACGAAGATGAGTACGTGGCCACCGAGGCCGCAAGAGCCATCAACGACGACCATTCCATCGTGAAAGCATTGCCCGCACTTGCCAACTGCCTCGCCGACAAGCGCTACAAGAACCAGGCGCTGCTGCGCCGTGCCATCAACGCTGCGCTGCGGGTAGGCTCCGAGAAGGAACTCAACTTGCTCTTCGATTTCACCAAGCGCACCGACCTGCCGGAGTCCATCCGAACAGAGGCATTGGCAGCGCTGGGTACTTGGGCAGCCCCCTCCCTGCTCGACCGGGTGGATGGGCGTTTCCGGGGCAATGTGACCCGTCCCGTCGGCCCTGTGCAGCGGCTGATTGGACCTTACGTAGCTGAATATTTAAAGGATAAAAACCCAAAAATACTGGCTGCCGTGGCCAATATGCTCGTGAACCTCGACTTGAAATCCACCAACGACCAACTGGCCGCCATCTACGCCAGCACGAAGTCGGTGGAGGTGAAGTCGGCTTTCCTGACGGCGCTTTCCACGTTGAAATACGCAAAAGCGACCGAACTCATCAAGACCGCCCTTGCTGACAAGGAAGAGAAAGTGCGCACCACGGCCCTCGGCTTGCTGACGGATGCCACCGTTTCGCAGCAACTATTGCCTGAATTGGTGAACATCGTTTTCAACAAGGGCACAGCAAAAGAGCAGCAACAGCTTTTGATGACGATGACCAAGTTGGAGGATGCCAAGGTGCAGCCCGTGCTGCAAGGCTTGATGGTGCTGTACCAAGACGGGAAATTGTCGCCAAGTCTGACCTTGGAACTAAAGGAGGCCATTGATTCGTCCGGTTCTGCCAATTTGATAGCCATGATGGAAGCTTCTCAAAAAAAGGAAAACCCGTTGGCCAAGTATGCCTCGGCACTCGAAGGAGGGGACAGTGGAAATGGCTATGGCCTGTTCTTTTGGAACTCAAAGGCCCAGTGCGCCCGCTGCCATAAGCTGGACGGCAATGGCGGCGAGGTGGGCCCCGACCTGAGCAAAATTGGAGGCGAGTTGACGAGGGAACAAATCCTGGCAGCCATCGTTGACCCCAGCGCCCGCCTGGCCCCTGGCTATGGCAATGTGGTGCTGAAGCTGAAGGACGGCCAAGAGGTGTTCGGTAGCCTGATGAAGGAAACGGATAAGGAATTGACCTTGAAGACAAATAACGCTGAGCCGCTCGTTATTGAGGCATCTCGCATTGCGAAGCGGGAGAACCTGCCCTCCGGTATGCCGCCCTTCGGCGAAACGCTGAAAATGCGGGAGATAAGGGATTTGGTGGCGTACCTGACAGGATTGAAGTAGTGGTTAGCGCACTTCTATTCTTAGGATTAGGGTGAAACGGAAATTTTGCGAAGCAAAATTTCGTTTCACCCTCTTGGAGTCCCGCCAATCAGCGATGAAGCACCCTTCCACCTGCACTTTTTTTTGAAGTCCCACCTATTGGCGAAGCCGAAAACTCCCTCCCGTTTTCCATACGTTGAACCCTGCCTCCCGTTCGTTGAATGGATTTGGCTCACTGTCCCATTGGCTGTCATTTTTGGTGTATAATTAAGCTGGTTGATAAGGGAAGATAAAGTTGATGGGTTGACAATGTCACCACTCGATCAACCTTATTAACCTGATAAACTTCATCAACTTAAAAACAAAACACCATGCATTCCATCATCGAAAACATCGGACAGCAATTCGGCCCAGGGGCAGCTTGGGCAGCCACCTCCATCTTTATTTTCCTGCGCTACGCAATACCAGCCACGCTCGTTTTCCTGCTTGTTTATAAATGGAAAAAACAAGCGTGGTTTGCCCGGAAGATACAACAGAAATTCCCTAAAGGCTCGGAGATTCGCCATGAAATTGGTTACTCCATACTCACCTCGCTCATTTTTGGTGGCATGGCACTGGGGGTGTTTGTCCTTCGAAAAATGGGCTATGGCGAACTTTATTTTGAGGTGGCGGAATACGGCTGGGTCTATTGGTTTGGCAGCCTTGCCTTTCTCATCGTGGCACACGACACCTATTTCTATTGGATGCACAGACTGATGCACCACCCTAAACTGTACCAGCTTTTCCACTTGGTGCACCACAAGTCCACCAATCCCACGCCCTATACTTCGTTCTCGTTCCATCCACTGGAGTCGGTGTTGGAGTTTGCCATCGTGCCGCTGATTACGCTGGTGCTGCCCGTCCATGCGGTGGTTTTCCTGCTGTTCACGATGTGGAGCACAGCGTTCAACATCTTGGGCCACACGGGCTATGAGTTTTCACCGAGCGGGTTCACCCGGCATTGGTTTTTAAAATGGATAAACACGCCCACGCACCACAACATGCACCACCGCCAAGCCCGCTACAACTACGGCCTTTACTTCAATTTTTGGGACCGCATCATGGGCACGAACCACCCCGACTACGACAATTACTTCGAGGAGGTAGTGGAACGGGCCAAACAGCCAACCGATGGGCATCCCACGCTCCCGTTGCGGCAGCAACCTGCCAAGAAAGTGGCAGCGGTGGTAGCAGGGCTACTGTTGTGCGGCTCGGTGGCCTACGGCCAAATGGGCATCGATGACATCAAAAACGGCAACTATGGAACCCCAGAATCCCGCACCACGCAGATGGACGCCATGATGAAGGAGGGATTGAACCTTCGGCAAAACCAGCTTCAAAAAGTGCACGATATCAACCTGAAATACTCGAAGAAAGTAGAGGATGAAGTGGTGAAGGCAGACCTCAGCACTTGGTCGAAGTACCGCCGCATTTCAAAAGTCCAAAACGAAAAGGACAAGGAAATGAAGCTGGTGCTCGATGCCACTCAATTTGAGAAATACGTCACCAAACGGGACGAACTGTTCTGGAAGGGCGTGTCGGAGTTCTTTTTCTAGGCCTTGTGCCGTTCGTTGAAACTTCGCAGCCATTGGTTGAACAGATTTCCCCTGCCCCCCTTACCGCCCTGATCTTTGAACCATCAAATGAAAACAATCAATTAATTGGGCTTAGGAATTCCTGCGGGTTTTCCAATCCCACATCCAAATTGTTAACAATCAAAATTTTAAAAAACATGAAAAATCAAATCGTTAGCCTGTGTACCCTTGCCCTTGTCATCTTCACCATGAGTTCTTGCGGCAAAGACCGTGAGCAAATCAAAGCGGCCATCTCAGAAACCCAGATTTCTTATCTCGTCGAAAGTGCCCTTTCGGAAGGCATGTCGGGCCTCACCGCCCAAGTGGGAGAAATGGTCGCCATTGCCCAAGAAAACATCAGCGGCCAATGCGGCGTGACGAAGGATTCGACCGTTGTCTTTGAAAACCAAACCGCCATCGGGAGCGCTGAGTACACCACTGGCTATACTTGGACCTTGGTCTGTGAGGGTGACTTGGTGCCCCTCAACTTCGACTTCCTCAGCCACATGGAGGGCAGCTACAACAATAACCGCATGACCTCCAACGACTACGGCGATGCCACCTGGGAACTTACCGGCCTGAATGAGAATACAAATGAGTTCACTGCCAACGGTACTTACGCCCGAAATGGCGAACAGACCTTCAAAGTTGACGGCATCGTGACCGAGTCGAACATGGACATCGTGGTGACGAACATGAAGATTGACAAAAGCAGCGAGGAAATTACGGAGGGCACTGCCGAAGTGAACGTGCACGGCACGGCTGATGGCGGCGAGAGCTTTGATTTTGAAGGGGAAATTGTTTTCAAGGGCAAAGGCAAGGCAACGTTGACTGTAAACGGGAAGACCTTCAATATCAGCCTTTAAACGAATTTTTTCATTGCACTCGATAAAAAAAATCAAGCGGTTATGCTTTCGGCATACCCGCTTTTTTTTGTTGTTGAGCAGATTGGCGGTAGTTGCGAATAGTCCACCCTACCACTTGAAAATTTAAACCCCAAACATGCCCTTCATCCCTTCCCAAAGCGGCCGCTTCAAGGCTGGGTTCGCAATAATCTCATCCAAACTGCCAGAGAAAAGGTAGGAGACGCCGCCAATGGAAACGGGTTGGTAGGCTTGTGCATTGATGATAACCCCGGCTTGTTTTGGCGGGATGCCGAATAGTAAAGCTTTTGAAAAACTTGCTTCATTGCGCAGCGAAGAGATGCTGAAAGGCTGCTCGTCGGGCAACCAACATAGGAGTGCATCCTCAGCCAAGTCGAATTTGGCGGCTTGGAGCATCTTTCCCAGCAATTCCAGTGTATCGGGCCGTGGTGTGCCCTTGCAGCCGACGAAAAGTCCCTTCTGGTTGTTCCCGGTGCAGGTTGATAGTAGGTTTTCTTTTAATGGATAGACCTTATAGTCCAGAATTCCGTTGGGCTGCGCATTCATATTTTGACCTGTTTTCAGAATTTTATTCCAAAAGGGTGTTTTTTTGACCCTATTGGAGAAAATTTATTTTTTGGAAAATGATTTTTGGGCTAATTTTGTGCAAAATTAAATGAACGAGGACATGAAAATTAAAATCACGAAATCACCCACCACCCGCATCGCCGAAGTTGACTTTACCAACCTTCCATTTGGCCGCAATTTTGCCGACCATATCTTCGTCTGTGACTACGACAACGGCGAGTGGCACAGCCCCCGCATCGAACCGTTTCACAATTTCAGCCTGCACCCCGCCACGATGGCGCTGCACTATGGGCAGGCCATTTTCGAGGGGATGAAGGCGTCCAAGACCCACGATGGTGTACCGATGCTCTTCCGCCCGGAGCGCCATGCCCATCGCATGAACGTCTCCGCCCACCGCATTTGCATGCCGGAGTTCCCGGAGGACTTGTTCGTGGAGGCACTCGCAAAGCTCGTTCAAATTGACCAAACTTGGATACCGGAGGAAGAGGGCAGCGCCCTTTATATCAGGCCCACGATGATTGCCACTGACGAGTTCATCGGCGTTAAGCCGTCGCAATCTTACAAATTTTTCATCTTCACTGGCCCTGTTGGCCCATATTACCCCAAACCCGTACGCCTTTGGGCCGAGACCGAGTACATCCGTGCGGCGCAAGGTGGCACTGGCTTCGCAAAAGCTGCTGGCAACTATGCTGGGGCACTTTACCCAGCCAAACTGGCGCAGGATCGTGGCTTCGACCAACTCCTGTGGCTCGACGCCAAGGAGTTCAAGTACATCCAGGAGAGCGGCACGATGAACGTTTTCTTCGTCATCAATGGCGTGACCATCACCCCGCCCCTCACCGGCGGCACCATCCTTGACGGTGTGACCCGTGACTGCATCCTCGAAATATTGCGCAGCGAAGGCAAACCCGTTGCGGAGCAACCTATCACCATTGACGAAGTAGTGCAAGCCTATAAAGATGGTACGCTGCAAGAGGCATTCGGCGCAGGCACCGCCGCCGTCGTCTCGCACGTCAGCGAAATCGGTTACCGTGACCTGCTGATGACCCTTCCGCCTGTGAGCGAGCGCAAAATCGGCACCCATGTGAAAGCCGTGATTGACGGCATGAGGGCTGGCACTGTTGAAGACACTTGGGGCTGGACAGTACCGGTGCAGGTTGAAGAACTCGTGGGGTAATGATGAATGATAAATGATGAATGGCCAACAATGAGTTGATTTTGTAGAAAATGGCTTTCTTGCAGCTTTTTGAGCGACATTTTTTACACAACCAATACGTGCTGTGAGCGCCATTCATCATTCCACCATTCCTCCTTCCTCCTTCATCATCGGCCATATCTGCCACGATGTAATCCCGAACGGCTTCACGCCCGGTGGAGCCGCTGCTTATGCTGGCCTCCTTACCCATCGCCTCGGCTATCCGACCCATATCCTCACTTCCTTTGGCCCCGATTTTCAGTTCGCTTCGCAATTCGAGGCGGCTTGACCTCCATGTAGTGCCTTCGGCAACTACCACGGTCTTCGAGAACATTTACCAGCCCGATGGCCAACGTATCCAATACCTACACAGCCGGGCCAGCCTGCTCACCCCCGCTGACCTACCCAAGCATTGGCAATCGCCAAAGACTGCCCTGCTCGGCCCTATCTGCGACGAGGTCAGCTACGAGTTCCTCGATTTTTTTGCTGCACAAAACGCCGTGACCTGCGCCTGCCCGCAGGGCTGGATGCGGCAATGGGACGCCCAACTCAGGGTGAATCCCAAGCCCATCGCCGATTGGTCGGTGCTGGCCAAGGCCGACCTCGTCTCCATGAGCGAGGCCGATGTGGGCTGCGACTGGGAACTGATCCGGGCCATTGCGAAGCAGGTGCCGCTGCTGGTGGTGACGCAGGGCGCTGGGGGTGCCACGGTGTTTGAGGCTGGCGTCCCGACGCATTACCCCGCCATGAGGGTGGAAGAGAAAAGCCCGACGGGGGCAGGGGATGTGTTTGCGGCTAGCTTGTTGGTGCGGTTTGCGGAGGGGAGGGATGTGGTTGGGGCTATAGATTTTGCACAGCAAAAGGCAGCTGCACACGTTGCTGCTGGCCATTTTTTCCTGTAAAAGAAACCGACATAGCTTATTCGCCAAGGTATTAAGGCCCGTTCGTTGGTATGGTGCACCACCGCTGGCAGCGCCCATTTGAGAAGCACCATCGGACAGGCTATGCCCCTTCAAATTAGCCAACATGCCGCCCGTTTTATAGATTTAGCGCCAATTGGGGTAGTCGCCATCCTCGTCCGGCCAAAGGCTGGGGTTGGTGGGGCGATTTCGGAGGGAAGGAATTGGGCGGAGGCAGTGGTGGCGCTGCCGCAGCAGCGTGAGATCTTGAGGAGGAGAGATTTTTTCATGGGGGGTAAATAAGGGGAGGGGGAACTTTTAGGGGAGGGGAATTTACTTGAAGTTTTTTTTGAAATTAGTTTGCTGGATTGGGTAAAATGCAGTTTCTTGCCTGGGATATTTGAAGTTGTTTCTTTGGCAAATACCAGCAACATGACGACCCAACAAATTGACGATTCAAGCAGATTTTTTCATGGCGATCAACCAACGACCTGCCCTCTTTGCGGAGCAAGAACCGAGATTTTACTGGATTTATCGCATACAATAAGCCAAGTTCAGGTTCAAAAATGTTTGGATAAAAATTGTTCCTTTGAGTTCTTTGCCGAAGTGAATGAAGATGACCTAATTCCTAAAGTAGAGCTATGCTATCTCTATCGTGATGCTTCAAATTATAAACTGTTCAATTCTGTGGTTTTCGAAAACCCTGAATGTATTCCCTTAGCACAAATAGAGTCAACCATTCGGGGGCATTTGATTGATGGGGAATTTTTCAACCCAATTAAATGGGGGCTTCCAAAACCAGAATTTGACGATTTTAATGTTGAGGATGACCATGATTGGTGCGAGTTTGAAAAAATAGCACCAACGGAAATGGAAACAGATTCAGAAGTAACTATCGCTGAATTTTTGGAAATTGTTGAAGGTAGAAAATTACCCCAAACCTAAAAATTGCATCAATGAAATCACCAAATTGGACACGAAGCGAGTTGATTCTCGCTCTCAATTTATACATGAAGTTGCCTTTTGGTAAGCTTGATGCAAGAACGCCAGAAGTAAAGCACCTTGCCAAGTTGATTGGGCGAACAGATAATGCTGCGTCCATGCGATTGAATAATTTTGCTAGTGTTGACCCCTTTCAAAAACAAAGAGGAATAAAAGGACTAACTGGTGGCATTAAGCAAGTACAGCCAATTTGGGATGAATTCTCAGAAAATAAAGAGGCTTTGCTTTTTGAAAGTGAAAAAATACTAGCAGAATTAGAAAATCAAACTATTGAAACCAAATATGCTGAGGAACTTATTGGCACTGAACATTTGAAAAGTGAAGATAGAATTCGTGAGGTAAAAACAAGGGTAAATCAACAAGCTTTCAAGCAAATTGTCGCTGCCAATTATGCTGGTAAATGTGCAATATCTGGCATTAACATCCCGCAACTTTTGATTGCAAGTCATATTATTCCGTGGTCAAAGAACGAGCAGGAGCGCCTTAACCCAGAAAATGGTATTTGCCTTTCAGCACTTTATGACAAAGCCTTTGATAAAGGGCTTATTGGCATAAATGAACGCATGGAGATATTGATTTCACCATCATTAAAAGCGTATGCAAGCGAACATTATTTTCCAAGATATTTCACTGAAATAGCTGGGTCAAAATTAGCAGTTCCCAAAAAATACCCACCCCGCATAGAATTCCTCCAATACCACCTCGACACCATCTTCCAACACTAACCCGATATCAAAAGCAGCCGAGCGTTTCCATCCCCCGGCAGCTTTTGCTTTTCAAACACAGCCTGCAAAATAAATTTTCCTACTCACGCCGCCACATCACGCTTTGAAACGGTATTCTCATGGCCAATTACCTGTCCGTTCCTACCTTTGTGCTGTTTATTATCAACACGTGGCATTGCCTAAAACAAACCCAGAATGAGCAAACAAAGCGACATCAAGCTATTCGAGGACCGGAAAGTGCGCACCCTCTGGGATGCGGAAAAGGAAAAATGGTACTTGTCCATCGTCGATGTAATTGGGGTGCTGACGGACAGCCCAAATCCGAGGAAGTATTGGAGTGTTTTGAAGACAAGGCTGAAAGCGGAGGGAAGTCAGTTGGCTACAAATTGTAGTCAACTGAAAATGCAATCAGCAGATGGCAAGTTTTACCTGACCGATGTGGCGGTTACGGCAGGTTGAGGAATCACCTCAACCTCACCACTAACCCAAAAGCAAAAGCCGCCGGACCTTTCCATCAACCCGGCGGCTTTTGCTTTTCAAACACAGCCAGCCAAATAAATTTGGCGGCTACAATCAAACCGCAGGTACACTCGCATCCACCTCCTTCGCCCAAGCCAGAATCCCCCCTTTCAAATTGTACAGGTTCTCGAACCCGAACTGGTCTTCCAGTTCCCGGATGGCCTTGGCGCTGCGCACGCCGCTACGGCAGTGTACGACCACTTTTTTATCCTTTAAAATACGGTGGGCTGCACCGCTGACCGAACCGAGCGGAATCAACTCGCCATCGAGGTTGGCGGTGGCATACTCATGCGGCTCCCGTACGTCAATCAATTGAAAATCAGCGCCTTGCACTTGCCAATCGTAAAGTTCTTGCACGGTGATTTCCTTCACGGGGCGCAATTCATCGGGTGAAACGATGCCACAGAACTGCTCGTAATTGATGAGGCCCTCGATTTTCGTGTCGAGACTTTTTTGCACCTTTAATATACGTGTCGTGAAGCTTGCCGCATCGAAGAGGAAGAGCCGCCCGGCGAGGGGTTCGCCCACGCCCGTCAGCACCTTGATGACCTCGCTGGCCTGCATGGAGCCGATGATGCCGGGCAGAACACCTAATACACCGCCTTCGGCGCAGTTGGGTACGAGGCCCGGCGGCGGCGGCTCTGGGAACATGTCCCGGTAATTGGGGCCACGGCTGCCGTCGGGCAGCGGGTAGTTGAAGACGGATACCTGCCCCTCGAACTGGAAAATGGAGGCATAGACGTTCACCTTCCCGGCCAGCACACAGGCGTCGTTGACGAGGTAGCGAGTTGGGAAATTGTCGGTGCCATCGGCCACAACGTCGTAGTCCTTGACGAGGTCGAGCGCATTCTCCCGGGTGAAGCGGGTCTTGTACACCACGATGTCGAGGTGCGGGTTAAGGGCCAGCAGCCGTTCCTTGGCCGTTTCCGCCTTGGACTTCCCCACGTCTTCGGTGGTGAAAAGCACCTGCCGTTGGAGGTTGCTGTCGTCCACGGTATCGAAGTCCACGATGCCAATATGGCCGACCCCGGCGGCGGCGAGGTAGAGCAGCACCGGGCTGCCAAGGCCCCCGCTGCCGATGACGAGCACCCGGCCCGCCTTTAGTTTTTCTTGTCCCTGCAAGCCGAATTCCGGGATGGCGATGTGCCGTGCGTACCGGGCCATTTCGGCGGGGGTTAGACTGGTATTCATGTTTGAAAGGATTGAAGGATTGAGGGGGATTGAAGGATTGAATTGGCCCTCCTGTTTTCTCAAATCCTATGTTTCAAATTTCGTAACTGCTTAGGAGGGTGTGGGAGGAGAGAGAAAGAATGAAATTTTTTCTTCTCCACATTTAGTTTTTGGGGAAAATTGAACCAAAACTCCCCCCTGCCTAAGTAGTGACCAAATTTCAATTAATGCCACCGGCTATTGCGGGCACGATGCTAATCACTGCATTGGAAGCAACGGCAGTCGCTCCTTTTTCCAGTGAATTGATGTCGTCTTCGCCGAGATAGACCTTGATGAAGGAGCGGATGTTGCGGTTGTCGTCGAACAGGTGGCGCTCCAGCCCGCTGTGGGCTTGGGCCAGTTGTTCGATGGCTTCCTGCACGGTGTTGCCACTTGTCTCAAAGCTGCTGGTGTTGTCGGTAAATTTACGCAAAGGCGTCGGGATGATAATTTTTGCCATTTTTATTGATTGTTTGATTGATGAATTGCTTGCTTGTTATCGTCCGGTTTGTCATTGCCACAGGTAACCAGCAACGCAATACGTGACGTCGCAGTTTGCCTTCGGCAATGACAAACCCTCACGACACAGGGTTCAATACACTGTTTTCGGATTCTATGAAAACTTGCTCCTCCACGAACTCCCTCGCTTCGTCCTTGAGCCGCCAACTTTTGTGGTCGGCGATTTCACCGTTCATCACCGATACGATGACGTAGGAGAAATAGGGCATGGCCACCGCCAAATCATGCTCGGAGGCAATGGCCGGATGGTTCGGGTGCGAGTGATAGACGCCCAAAAGTGCCGTGTCGTTTTGCAGGGCATACCGCTCTGCCCGCATGTATTCCAACGGCGAAATCTCGAAACGGCGCCGCTGGTCGCCCTCCTTGCTGTTGGTCACGGGCACAGCGAGCGTGATTTGCCTTTCGCCGCTTACCGATTCCGTTCCATAAAGAAAGCCACAGCACTCGTTCGGGAAGGCGCTGATGCCATCGGCGTTGATGGTTTCGACGGCTTCGCCGCTTAGTTTTACAGTTAAGTTGCTCATTTTTCTGGTTGATAAGGGTTGATTAAGGTTGATGAAGTTGATAGGGGGCCACATCAACCCTTATCAACTTCATCAACCTTTATCAACCAAAAATATGGTTCATCACCTCCGAATACTTCTCCGCATTGTCGGCGAAGGTGGTGACAATGGTTCCTTCTCCTATTTGTTCCGCAACCTTGATGGCGCCAAGCAGGTTTGCAGCGGCACTTGGGCTGACGAGCAAACCTTCGGATTGCGCCAGCAAACGCACCATATCATAGGCGTCGAGGGTATCCACTTCAAGGAAGCGATCGGCCAGTTTTTCATCGTAAATCTTGGGGACGATGGCAGTTTCCAAGTGTTTCCAGCCTTCGAGGCCGTGCATGGGGTTGTCGGGTTGCAGGCCGATGAGTTCGATGTCGTTGTTGAACATCTTGAGACCCCGGCCCGTGCCCATGAAAGTGCCCGTAGTCCCCAGTCCCGCCACGAAATGGGTGATTTTGCCGCAGGTCTGCTGCCAGATTTCAGGGGCGGTGGTTTCGTAGTGCGCCCGCCAGTTGTTGTCATTGGCGTACTGGTCGGCGTAGAAGTAGCGGTCGGGTTGCTCCCGGTTGAGGCGCTTGGCTTCGAGCTGTGCGCCATCGGTGCCGTCGAATCGGGAGGTGTAGTGTATGTTGACGCCGAATGCTTGCAGTATGCGCTTGCGTTCGGGGCTTGCGTTTTCTGGGAGGCAGAGCGTGACGGGTATTTTAAGGGCTGCGCAAATGGCGGCGTAGGCGATGCCCGTGTTGCCGCTGGTGGCATCGAGCAGGTGCTGGCCGTGGCCGAGTTGCCCGTCCCGCAGGGCATTCTTGATGATGTTGAACGCTGGGCGGCTCTTTACACTGCCGCCGAGCTGCTGCCATTCCAGTTTGGCGAAGATGCGTACGCCAGGCTTGCGATACACGTTGCGTATTTCGTAGAGCGGCGTTTTTCCAACGAGTTGGCCAACTTGCAGCGTCTTCTCGGCGGCGGACACGCTAGGTAGCAACAGGGATGTGGTCATTTTTCTTTGGTTTAGGAGGTTTAGGAGGTTTAAGCGATTTAGGTTTGGCCTCAAGCTAAACCATCTAAACCTCCTAAACTTTCTAAACCACTTCTCTGGTACGCCCAAAACAAAAGCGCCTTTCCGAATACACGGAAAGGCGCTTTTGCTCTTGATGGATTATTGATTCAATTCATCACGACATGCCGCTGCCCTTCCCTGCCGGGTAGGTACAACAACAACAAGCGATGAATTGGATTTGAGTCATTTTTGAAAATTGAACTTGACAATTATACAAGTCTTTGCAGGAAAAGTTCAAAAGTTGTGCCAGAGGCAAACTCAAAAAAAAATGAAATCTTGCAAATTATTCTTTAGTTACGATGTATAATACATTGATTTGCAATAGTTTGAAAGATGCTTTTTGGCACTAACCCTAAAGCTGTATTCAGGCATTTTTATCTAACTAATAAATATTTGTTGAAATAAGTATTAAAAAAAATGCCTTGGGTCTATACAAGAATGAAAGAAATGCATACCTTGTGCCCGATTTAAGACACACACCAGATTAGACACTCGTAAAATTTGACATAATGAGGCCAAAGACAAGGCCTACCTCACCCAGCGAATTGTGCTGAGATGCTACACTAAGAATTCACTATTGAACACTGTAGGGGTTAACCGCCTTGCTGCACTAAAAATTTCCCAATCCGATTTCAAAACGCCCACAATGGGCATTCTCAAGGTTTGCAATACATCCCTTTACCGATCAAGAAATGTGTATTGCCTGTACTGATACTAGATTTTCCTAGGCTGGCAATGCCTAAGATGCAATTTGTAATCCCTTGAGAACACGCAAGACCTCTTTCTGGGTTATCCAGGAAGGGGTTCTGCGTTTTTGGGGGTAGCGTCATCGTTGAGGGTTTCAGGTGATTCCATAGCTTGTCCCGATTTTTCGGGATTTTCAGGGAGTGCTAAGTACATGCGACTGATGATGTTAGATGATGCAAGTCAGGGATTGAAATTGCACAATTTTGATGGAACCTAAAGCCGCAGGACTTGTCCAGAAAATTGGGAGCGGCTAAACTTTTGAATTGTTCGGTTGCTTGACATGGGGGGCCTGAAGGCCGAGTTGAGAGTGGGCCCTGAAGGCGGGTTCTACAGAGAGGGCGCTGCACCTGTTTCAATCCCTAATTCGGATAGATTGTAAATTTGATTTAGCCCCCCTGAAACCCCTGAAACCTGAAACGCCGAAAAATCGGGACAAGCTCTGAAACCCCGCTTCAATCCCCCCTAAAATACCTAATGCCAGCGATTTTGAAATTATTTTTTTACAAATACTTGGTGCATTCAAAGGGAGCAGCTACTTTTGGCTCGATTTTTAAAGTAATCTATTAAAATTCCTGTGAACATGAAAGGACTGTTTACCAACGTAAGAGCGTGATGAGAAGCCGGAAGGACATCTGACCAATTAAGCAACACCGTTTTTAGTAAGATACCTATCCTGACAACCGATTTTTGTACAAAAGACATCTCACAACCAATTGTAGCCGAGCTTCTCATCCATTTTTTTCTTGCAGTTTCCCTCCATTGTTCAGCCACAGGACATTTTGCTGCTTTCGGTGGTGTTGCCCACTAACTCTTGAAACAAATCTATTCATTGCTGCCAATCGGATTGGTAGTTTGGCCTGTTCCCCCATCCCTATGGCAGGTCATGGAATCATATTCTTCTTTGCGCCCCAAAGAGCAAAAGATGTAATCGGTTTTTGGGATAGCCTCTCTCCACGTTTTGGAGGGGGGTTTTTTTTTATTGCGGATTTGCGATTTCGGATTTCGGATTGGGGCAGGTGCTAATAGTTCTTTTTGAGGGATAGCAAAATATTAGTCTCCTGCCTGTTTCAGTTTGTTGGAGGGGTAGTTATGCGGACTTACGATTGCAGATTGAGACAGGTATTAATCGTGCTTTTTGTGGGGTAATACAGTTTTAGTCTCCTGCCCGCCTTGGTTTGGTCGAAAAACAAGGTGACCGCCTCGCCTGCCGTCGGTCAATAGCCTGCTGATTTTTGTTTACCTTGCGTCGCTTTTCATAGAAAGCGCTTTTTCCTTCACTAAAAAAGACTGAATGCTTGTTTGGATTGGCTTTTTGGCCTTGATTTCCCTCTTCTTGGCACTCGACCTTGGCGTATTCAACCGGGACCCGCACAAGATTTCCACAAAGGAAGCTTTGCGGTGGACGGCGCTTTGGAGTACCGTTTCAACCCTGTTCAGTGTCTTCATCTACTTTGCTTATGATCGGCACTGGTTCGGCATTGGGGAGTCCATTGGGCTGCCCTCGTCTGGCTGGGACGCCGCACTGACCTACCTCACGGGCTACATCGTGGAGCTTTCGCTAAGTTTGGACAATGTCTTCGTCATCGCCGTCATTTTCGGTTACTTCCATATCCCGCAGAAATACCAGCACCGGGTGCTGTTTTGGGGCATCATTGGGGCAGTGGTGTTCCGTGGCTTGATGATTGGGGCAGGTGCTATCTTGGTGGAGAAGTTCGACTGGATCATGTACGTGTTTGGCGTCATTTTGCTTTACACGGCTTACAAGATGCTCAAGTCGGGAGACGAGGAAATTCACCCTGAGAGCAATCCCGTGGTATTGCAGCTCCGCAAAATACTGCCCATAACCAAAAGCATCCGGCGAGAGCATTTTTTCGTGAAATGGCGTGGCAAGACCATTGCCATGACGCCGCTTTTTGTAGCCCTTGTGGTGGTTGAGACGACGGACATCATGTTCGCCTTCGATAGCATCCCCGCCATTTTTTCCATTACCAAAGACCCATTCATCGTCTTCACTTCCAATATCTTCGCCATACTCGGCCTGCGGTCACTGTACTTTGTGTTGGCCTCCATGCTCGACAAGTTCGAGTATGTGAAATACAGCCTGGTCATCATACTTACTTTTGTGGGCTTGAAAATGTTGGTGCTGCACCCCTTGCACATAAAACTGCCTGAATGGGTATCGTTGAGCTTCATCGTGCTGGTACTAGGCGGCGGGATTTTGTATTCAATGCATAGGGGTAAGAAAGAGTAGGTGGTAGTTCGGTAGTTGGCAGCCAGTTCGACAGTCTGAAAGTCAGGGAACTGCTTAAACGACGAGAGGTGGTAACCTTTAAGGTATCACCTCTCGAAATTTATAACTTGGCACTGACTAAACAACTGCAGGCTGACTGCCATCCCGAGGTGTCGGGACAAGACCTGCTAACTGTCGAACTGCCAACTAAAACTTGTTCCGCCACATCATGCTCTCCACAGGCTTGTCGGTGCGGGCATTGTACTTGGCGTCGGATTTTTTGTTGTAGAAACGCTCGATGTCGCCTTCCACCATGAAGTAAATCAACTGGCCGATGGGCATTCCGGCATAGACCTTGACGGGCTGGGTGCAGGAGATTTCAAGCGTCCAATGGTTACAGAAGCCCACATCGCCCTTGCCAGCGGTGGCGTGTATGTCAATGCCTAAACGGCCAACGCTGCTCTTGCCCTCTAAGAACGGTACAGCGTGGTGCGTCTCTGTGTATTCCTGCGTGACGCCAAGGTAGAGCACGCCCGGCTGCAGTACAAAGCCTTCTTCTGGTATCTCGAAATGGTCAATCAGGTTGTGCTTGCGGGCATCGAGCACTTCGTCCCTGTAATTGGCCAAGTGCTTGCCAAGATGGACGTCGTATGAATTGGTGCCGAGGCAGGCCCGGTCGTACGGCTCAATAACGATGTCGCCAGATTCGATGGCTTCGAGTATTTTCTTGTCGGAAAGAATCATCTAAGGAATGATGGATGTTGAATGATAAATGATGAATGGGGCCGTCCGCTATTATTTGGGTGGCAAAAATAGTTTTTTTTAGGTCTTAACATCCTGTTGACCTTTACGCATAGCGCCTGACCATTTTTTTGCTGAAATTTGCACCCCGAACAATTCAACAATCATAACAATTCAGCAATCAAACAATCCATCAGCATGTCAAATTCATCCCAGGCTACTCCAACAGCCCCCATCAAGAAAAAAAAGAAAAAGCCCGCTACCAACTGGAAGCAGGTGCTCATCATCGGCACGATGGCGATAGCTGGCATCAGCATGGTCGCTCCCGGCATTTTTGGCTGGATTGGCAACCTCATGAGCAGCAGCAGCAACAGCTACCCAGCACCAACAAGCGAAGTTGCCACGACACCTGCACCCGCCACCGAAACCCCTGCAGCACCCGCCACAAACACCGAAGCCATGCCAGCACCCGTTTTCAAAAAAGAAGGTGAACTGTTTTTCCAACCCGCTAAAGGAGGCAAGGCCATCGCCAAGATTGATATCGAAAAAGCAGAAACCGATGTGGAAAGGGCGCAGGGCCTCATGTTTCGCAAGTCCATGGACGAAGACAAGGGCATGTTGTTCCTCTTTGAGCGGAGTGAGCAGCAGGGCTTCTGGATGCGCAATACCTATATACCACTCGACATCATGTTCGTGGATGAGAACAACGTCATCACGACCATCCACGAAAACACCAAGACCTTGAACGACAACTCGTTACCCTCCAACGGCCCGGCCAAATACGTCGTGGAAGTGAACGGCGGCTATGCCAAAAAGCACGGCATTAAGGTGGGGGATAAGATTAGCTGGCAATAGTTTGAGTGGGCAGTTCGACAAGACCTGCCCACTGCCCACCACCCAACTACTTACCTACCAACTCCATCACCTCCACCTTCCTGAAATGAATCGGGTGGCTTTCGCTCTGCAAGGAGATGGTGCCGCTGCGCAAAGGTTGCCCGTCTTTTTTCACTTTAGGGTCGAAGTTGTTAACTACCCCGCCACCAATGACAGGCTTCGTATATTCCATCACCACCTCGCCTTCGAGGATGTGCTGGATGAGCGAGTCGCCGAGCACGAGGAACTCCGCCGTCACCCATTGGTCGCCGTGGTAGGTCTTTGAGCGGGAGTCAATGCAATGGGACTCTTCCAGTTTGCCGTTCATGGTTACATGGGTGCCGGGGGTGCAGAGGTTGGAGGTGTGGCGCTCGTCCTTGCCGTTGCCGCCGAGGAACTGCGCCTCGATGCTGATGGGGAAGTCCTGTCCCTTCATCATGCTAGCCGCCGACTGGCCGTGCAGCATGACCCCGCTGTTGCGCAGCGCCCAACCCTCGCCGTTCGGGGCCTGCTCGCCCACGAAGCGGTACTCGACCCGCAGGCGGTAGTGCGAAAACGGCTTTTTGTAAAATAAATGGCCGTAGCGCTGGTCGAAGCTCTTGTAGCCACTGTAGTCCACTTTTATCATGCCATCCTCCACCCGGAAGGTGTTCTGGTAGTTGTCATTGAGGTCGAAGCCCGCAATCTTCACGTCCCAGCCATCGAGGTTTTTGCCGTTGAAAAGAGGTACCCATTGGCCAGGGGTAGTGGAAGGCGTAGTTGAGGGTTTTTCTCCGCAGCCCTTTTGCGAAGCGATGGAAAGTAGTAGGCAGGCAATGGCGTAAATGGCTGTTTTCATAATGTCTTATTTTTTGCGGGGCAAAATAGGCAAGCAAAAACAAAGTTGGTCATTATCTTATGCCACATAAATTTTTGCCGCTGACAATCACATTTAATCTTCGCCATTTGCCTGGAATCGTTGGGGTTTGAACTTGGCCTTAAGCCTGATTTTCAACCAATTTTAAAACTCAAAACTTTTCCAGTATGATTTCCATTCAGACGCAGCGCCTGACGCTGCTCCCACTTGCTTTGCCACAACTCAAGCTATACTTAGAAGACATGCCTTTGCTGGCGCAAAGTCTTGGTCTTGTTGCCGAACCACTGCAGGTTGAGCCTGATTTTTGGGCGATGTTGCCCGAAGCATTGGAGCATTATTCCATCCCCAAAGTTGCGGAGCACCCCGATTATTTCGAGTGGTACACGCATTGGATGTTTATCTTAAATTCGGAAAAGCGCATCGTTGGCGGAACTGGCGTTTCTGGCTTACCCAACGAAAATGGCGAGGTTCAAATAGGCTATTTCACGGATGAACGATACTACAACCGGGGCATCGCTACCGAGGCAACGACGGGTTTATGCAATTGGGCCTTCCTGCATCCGAACACAAAGGCTGTCGTTGCCAATACGCTGGTAGATGGCTTTGCATCGCAACGGGTCTTGCAGAAATGCGGCTTTGAGCTGCAAGGCGAGAATGAGGAAGGGGAGTTGGTTTGGCGGCTTGAAAGGCTCGTGATTCGTGATTCGTGATTCTTGATTCGAAAGGGCTGCTCACCAATTGTCCGTTCGGAACGGGGAGGCGGGCAGCCCTTCGTTGTTGCAAAGGTTAGAGCCGACGGGGCTGCGCTCCCAGGCATAGCGGGCGGCTACGGGCTTCGGCACTTCGTTGCTCCGCAATAGGACGGTGTTGCCCTCGATTTTGGCTTCGGCAGGACGGAATACCCGGTCGGTGCTTGCAAGGGCAAACCCTTTCAAGGCGGAATTGGAGGGCTTTGTTGCAAGGGTGCCTCCCTTGGTGTCGAAATGCAGTCGAAGCCTGTCATTTTCCAATTCCATTTTTTGAAAAACGGGGCTTGACCAGATCAATTTTTCGACGTAGGCGACCGATCGGGAGGCAAGTGCGAGCCGCTCCGCAATGCCTTTTTTGTTCCCGGGATGTACGTCCGTGGGGTGGCAGATGTCGAAAGCGACCACCATGGCCGTGCGGCTAAGCTGCTGTGAGACAAGCAATTGTGCTTCTCGCAGCTGGGGCCAGTCCGACACTTCTTTTTTATTGGGCGGCTTTGGGCCGATATTGGCCAACTGGACAAATAGGAAGGGCAGCAGGCTGTCGCCACGGGCCTCCCGCCAGGTTTTGATGAGGCAGGCAAATTGGTACTTATAGGCTAAAGGCCCAAATCCCTCCGTGTTCGACTCGCCCTGCCACCAGATGATGCCCTTGACGGGAAAGGGGAGTGACGGGGCTATCATGCTGTTGAAAAGGCCGGTGGGCATTTCCGTCACCATTTCGTTCTCCTCGCTGTAATTGGTTGTGTCAAGCCCATGTTCCAGACAAGGCGCATCAAAGCATTGACTGGGCATCCAGGGTTCGATGCGGCTGCTGCCCAAACTTGCGTTTATGACGCCAATGGGCACGTTGAGGTGCGCCTGCAATTGCTTCGCAAAATAATAGGGTAGGGCGGAGAAGTTGCTGCGAAGCGAGGGGTCGTCCAGCTTCCATCGGCCTTGGCGGTAGTCATGGCAGGGTGTCTGACTTGCCTTGTTTTCCACCAAAAAGTACCGGATGCTTTCATCAAGTGGAGCGGCCATTGCCGTTTCAAAACCATCTGAATCTTTCACCTTGATGGACATATTGGACTGGCCTGCGCAGAGCCAAACATCACCGAATAGGATGTCGGTTCGCCGAAAATAATTCAACTGGCCCATGATTTCGATGCGATAAGGTCCTCCTGCGGAGTGGGGCTTCAGTTGGATTTCCCACCTGCATTGTCCATTCACCTTGGTTTGGTAGGTTTCTGTTTCGCCCGTTGTCGTGTTTTTCAGTTTCAAGCGAACGCTACGGCCGGGCTTTCCCCAGCCCCAAATGGGCATGGGCACATCACGTTGTAGCACCGCATGGTCGTTGATGAGCCTTGCCATGCGGAAGGAAAAGGGGGCAAAATGCCAATTCAGCATGGCGGCAAGGCAGGCCAGCGAAAGGGCAATGAAGGCAATCCTTGTTTTTTTCATGGGCGAAAAATAGGGAAGGGTTACCAAAGGCTGCCATCACAATTGCGACCAAGCAAAGAGGAGGAACAGCACACCGATGGCGATGCGGTACCAACCGAACCCCTTGAACCCGTGCTTTTCCAGAAGTTTCACGAACCACTTCACAGCGACGATGGCCGTTAGGAACGCCACCACAAATCCAATGGCAATCGTGGTCCACTGTTCATTGCTGACGGTTCCCTCAAACTCGTACAGGTCTTTGGCGGAGGCAGCCATCATGGTCGGTATGGCGAGCAGGAAGGAAAACTCGGCAGCGCTTTTCTTCGAGAGGCCGTTCATCATACCGCCTATTATGGTGGCAGCTGCCCTTGAAACGCCGGGTATCATGGAGATGCACTGGAAGCAGCCGATGAAGAAGGCCTGCTTGTAGCTTACCTTGTCCAATTCTTCTGGTGACTGTTCACCGGGGTGCATCCAGCGGTCAATAAAAATGAGCACTATGCCGCCAAGGATGAGCGAAGTGGCTACTACCCAATGGTTGAACAAGTAGCCCTTGATGATTTTGTAGAACAAAGCACCCAGTACCGCAGAGGGCAGGAACGCCACGAACAGCTTGAGGTAGATGTCGAACTTGAAGATGAAACGCTTGGCGTAAAGTAGCACGATGGCCATAATGGCCCCCAATTGGATGACAACTTCAAAGGTTGAGGTGAAGGCGTCTTCGTGGTTGCCCAGCAAGTAGTTCAGCAGAATCATGTGGCCCGTGCTGGAGATGGGAAGGAACTCAGTAAGGCCTTCTACTATGGCCGTGAGTATGGCATCGAATAAGGACATGGTGGTTGGTGATTCGTGACTCGTAACTTAGAGATAAATGGGTGGATTTCAGGGTATTGGAGGGAATGGAAACTAAAAAAGTGCATTCCTCAGCGTGGAGGAATGCACTTTTCTCTCTGCAAACTTAAACAAGCACACCAAGCAATTACATCGTAGCGATGTGGTGCATGAGGCTGCTCTTAAGGTTGGCTGCCTTGTTCGGGTGCCAGGTGTTCTTTTTGGCCAGTTTGTCAATCATGCTGACAACTTTGGGCAAGAACTTTTGGGCATCGTCCTTTGACTCAAGATCACGGAGCGCCTTGATGGCCGTACGTGCGGTCTTCTTGCTGTAACGGTTGCGTGTGCGCTTCTTTTCGTCTTGACGGATGCGCTTCTTCGATGATTTGTGATGTGCCATATCTTGGTTGAAAATCTATTTTAGTCTATGTTGAAATCGGCATTTTAACTGCCTTTTTCAAATGGACGGCAAAGATAGGGAAATTGAAGCGAGAAAATGCAACCGAAAAGAAAGTTTTTTTTGCAAGAAACGCAAATGTGGTGGTTTCAAGGCATCAATCAAGGATGCCGTTGCGCAGCGCGAAGGCCACTGCGGCGGCATTATTGGGCACGCCCATCTTGCGGTAGATGTTCCGCAAGTGCTTGGCGACAGTGTCCATGGTGATGCCGCAGGTAGAGGCGATGACCTTGTAGGGCAAGCCAAAAGAAATGTGGGAGAGTACCTCCAGTTCTCGACGGGAAAGGGTTCTTGTTTGCATGGTAGGTGGTGTTTTAAGATAAAAAATTGTTTTTTTGGGGTTTAAGGAAGTGTTTCAAAATGGAATCTGTTTTTTGGGTTGTCAAGGTGGTGATGGGGAAATAAGCTGGAAATGATAAAAAGGCATTACCTTTTTTTGCCACAAGTGTAATTCCTGTTGAATTTTTTAAATTCACCAAAGTTTTTGGTTTCCTCTACCCTTTACAAATTGAAGATTTTTTTTATTTATTTATAATTAATTGATTATCAGTAAAATGAGTTCGGTAATGAATTGTTATAAAATCTTCTTTTGTTTTTGGCCATTTAAGTGGCTTGGGATTAAAAAATAATTTTGTGAAGCTACTCACCCTTCTCAAGGCGCTCCGAAAGGAAGAATACCGGGATTTTGAAAAATTCCTCCAGTCTCCCTTTTTCAAGGCAAGCGACCAGTACCTTACCTTTTTTAGGTACTTGAACAAGCAATTTCCTACTTTCGAATTGGAGCGGGAAGGCTTGGAGTTCGCTTTTCGCAGTTGCTTCGGGGCTAAATCTTTCACGGAAACAAAGCTCTACAACCTGATGTCGGGAATGTCGAAGCAGGTGGAGCAATACTTGGCAATTCAACTGGTGCTAAATCAGGATGAGCGGAATGGCCTTTCATTGCAACGCTACTTATTGGTCAAGGCACTTGGCGAACGCAACATGTCATCTTATTACCGGGCAGCAGCCGAAGAGCTTGTCGCCCTGACAGAAAGCCTGCAGGCAAAGTCCTCCGATAACTACCTGGCAATTTACCTTTTGAACAGGGACTACTATTTTAACCCCGACACTCCCAAGCACTTAGATCAACAGCCAGCGCTTCAATCTGCAACCGATAGTCTGATCATACACTTTTGCATATCCTTTCTTAGGCTGGTAGCTGAGATGCATGTGCGGGGGAGATCCATTAAGGGGTTGCCCGATTTGTCCAGGCTGGTGCTGGATGCAGTATTGGCATATACTGACCATGTTTCGATTAGGGATAAGTCTCCTCTGGCTGCGATTTACAATAGCCTTGTCAAAATGTATCATAATGGGGTGAGCGAACATGGGTTTCGAGATATCAAAGAACTCCTTGTCGAAAATTTTGATCAGTTGCCCAAACAAGAGCAACGCCTGTTGATGTCCCATGTCATCAATTCTGGCATCTCCATGTATGCTTCGGAGGCCAACGTGAACCAAGAACTTTTGTCTCTCTATAAGCTCGCTATCACATACAATGCCTTACTTGAAGGGAACAGGATAACCCATATCGCCTTTTTTAATATTGCCGCAACAGCTGCTTATTGTTCAGAATTTGACTGGGCGTTGGAATTTGTGGCAGAGTACCGTAAATTCCTTGAGTTTGACAAAGAATTGAGTGCTGTCAGCTTGTCCAAGGCATTGGTTTGCTATGAAAATGGCAATTTGGAAAACGCTAGGTCCTTTTTCGACAATGTCGTTTTCAGGACTTCTGGTTTCGAGATGATTGGTCGGCTACTTCATTTGAAGATAACATTCGATAACTATTTGAAGGATGCCGACGAGTTTCAGTTCTTGTCCCATACTCTAAGTACCTTTGAAAGGTATGTGAAGGAAAAGCAATCTCTCACTTTTGACAAGAAAGAAACAATATTGAACTTCATCCGATTTGTAAACCATTTGACCAAGGAAAGAACTTCAAACCCGAACCTCCCAATGAAGGCCAAAACAAGGCTTCGCAAAAAGCTGGATGGCATCCCCTATATCGTTTCGAGAGACTGGTTACACAAGAGAATTGACAGCTTGTGAAAAGCGGAAGGGGGCTGAAAGGGCAGAAAGCCCCCTTCCTTTGTTTCAGAATATGACCGTGTCCTCCCAGCCTGTGAAGCTGCTTCCCTCTCCATTGCAAACGGTTTGGAAATAAAAGTCGTACTGGCCTACCGCCAACCCACTGTAGTTAAAGGAGGTATTGGTGGTGTAGCTGTAACTGCTGGTGAACCCGTCACTTTCCCTCACGTACCATAGCTTGTACTGGGTGGCGCCAGAGGCTGCAGACCAATTAAATGCCACGCTTCCCGACGATTGAAAGGTCTTTTGGAGGTTGCTGATGCTGGGGCAGGAGCAATCAGTGACAACTGTCGTTGTCGGTAAGTTCATCGCCGAAGGCAGGCATGCGAACACGAAAGCAAGAATCTTAATCATAGTTCAAATTGTTAATAAGGTTTATAGATGTTCCCACTATGCGATGTGCTTGCAAATGCTGGCCAAGCAACTTGCACGTACAGGTTGCAAATGGGGGTGGTTCCGCGTTGAGTGAAAATGTGTTTGGGAAGATACTTAAGGCTCAAGTGAACAGGAACCTTGAATGTGTTTCTATATTGTGAATAAAACCCGAACTACTGTTGGAGCACATTGAACGGTGTGATCCTATTGAATGGGTCGGTTAGGATATCGCAAATAGGCACCTATGGATTTAGAGCAGGATTTAGTTGGTGCTGAAATAAGGATGTTTTGGTATTGGGGATAGACCTTTCATGAAAATTTCTTTGTTGCAACAAATTTAAGCTGCATCTAAAAGAGATGCAGGGAGTCCTTATGAAACGTAGGTAGGAATGAACAAGTAGCTTGAAATGGTGTATGAACGGCGCCAAGTTCCACGGCTTTCAAACCAAAAGTGCTGCAAAGAGCATTATGTTTTTAGTTTTGCGTGACGAATGATTTTGAAAACTTGATGCCGACAACAGCAATGAATGTACTAATAATAGATGATGAGCCACGCAGCCATGAAACGCTGAAAATGTTGCTTGCTACTTCTTACAGCGATGTGAAAAATTGTAGCACAAGGCTACAATGTCGAAGAGGGGCTCTCCTTGACGAGGGCTTTTCAGCCAGACCTAGTTTTTTTGGACGTTGAAATGCCGGACGGAACTGGTTTTGAGCTTTTGGAGCGCTTGGGAAAGCCAGCATTTTATGTGGTGTTTATCACGGCTTTCAATAAATATGCTGAGGCCGCCTTTCGTTTCGGTGCATTGGATTTCCTGACCAAGCCAATTGAGTCTTCCTTGTTGGCAGAGACGATGAACCGCGTCAGGGAACGGCAGCATGAGAAATACACCATCGCTCAGCTCCAGGTGGCACTGGAGGTTTTCCATCAAGCTAAACAACAAAAATTGCCCGAACGAATCGTCATCCATACGAGCAAGGGACTGGAACTGATCCCAGTTGACCAAATCCTATACCTGGATGCCGAGGCAAACTATACCGATTTCCACTACCTGAGCCTTGCCAAAAAGCGCACCCTGACCGCATCGCTCAACCTCAAAGTGTATGAGGAGCATTTTGCGCCTTATGTCTCTTTTATGAAGGTTCATCGCTCCAACATCGTCAACCTGCGCATGGTGGACCAATACCTAAAAGGCGACCACTGCCTCGTGCTGCGGGATGGGTCGCAGGTGGGGGTGGCGAAGACGTACCGGGAGGATTTGGAGGAGCGGTTGGAGGTGTTGTGATTATCATTTAGGGGTTGTACACACCTGCCATTTCTAAAAGGTCGGCCATGTTGAAGCTCTCCCCTTTATCTATATCTATTTTAGTTATTATACCTTCTTTATTTTTTTTCATTGGTCTCCAGTTCGGGTCTTGGTTGAGGAAGGAGGTTTTGTCGCCTTGAATCAATCCAATGATGACCTCGGCTACGATGCGGGAGCCTACTGGGCCGAGCCTTTTTCCTTCTTGTAGTTTTCTTGCTTCGTATAGAATGTAATACCAAAGAGGAGTATTTTTTACAAGATGTGGCGGAAAATCATTTTGCTCATTTTTAGTCCATTCTTTCAAAAGTTTAGGTTCAATCTCCAATGGGTCATAGCTCATAGCATTCGCCACGCTTTGCCCGCTTGGTAATCTCAGCATAAGGCTCCGTTTCAGGTTACGTTCTGCTAAGTTTCTTTCATTTATTTTGACAGTGTTATCTAAAGAGCGATTTCGGACAGTGTTGTTGTCGGCTAGAGGAGGTAAATTGAATGGTAAGGCCATCAAATTTCCGCTAAGTATTGGTTCTATCAGTTTATTTTTGTTGAAATTATTGTTCCCTGGTTTTGGAAAGAAAAATGGCATGGCAACCCTGGCAAATGGCTTTTTGGACTCAATGGGTTTATCGGGGAATAAAGATGCGGGTCGAACTGGGAATAAAGCTGCTGCCATATTATTACTTGATGGGTCCTTATTAAACTGGTAGTCGAAACGTACTTGGCTATGGCCAAACCTAAAAGCTGCAACAGAAAATTCGAGCGGGATAAATGGCTCGTTCCTCCAGTTGTAAAATTTTCTATCAATATTACCTTTAGCAATTTCCTCAATTTGCTTCATAAACAGCTTATTAGTCTTATCCTTCTTAATCTTTACAAGCTTCATCAACGCGCCCCACTCGCTTAAGTCCAGTATCCTAGGAAGGTAATCGTAAAGCACTATCCATTGATAATGCCACTTTACTGTTTCTTGCACTGCTCTAAATAAGTCTTCAGGGCGATTTTTGTACCTATCCTCTTCCTCTCTGCCCAGCCTATCCGCTTCAGAATTGTGGAATTGGAGGAAAGCCGCATGAATTTGGGAAATAATGATGTTTTCATCATTCCTCGGGTCGGGAATAATTGCGGTTTGCATTTTCGTGCATGTCCTTGGCAAGTCGAAAAAAGAATAGTCTTTTTGTTTAGTAGGTTCTTTTTTATCAATTGACATCTTTTGCGCTGGAAGTAGAAAATGGGTTATTCCAAAGTTTTTGTCGGGGTCATAAAAGTACGGCGCTACGGAAGGCCCGCCGCCATACACGGAATCCAGGTCAAGCGCAGGTGTCCGGAAGTTCCAAAGAAATTCTGGATCCACTTGGCGTTCATTGATGGAGGTTGGGTCAAAGCTGATGTCATGGATGATAAATTGCCCGAGGTAGGTATATCCTGCAGGCATGTCGCTTTCACTATCCGAACCACCAATTTTAAACATTGTTCGAGCCACATCATCCATATCAGACTTTGCTTGCTCAGTGTCCTCTAAGCAACGAGGAAGCGTGGGGAATAGTCTACCGAATTTGCCCCTTTCATAAGATGATGATGATGGGATAGGTATGGAGGTAAGGTCAAGGTGGCGGGCCATAGGAATTGATTTAGGGTAAATTTGATGAGCAAAAATAACTGCTTCATTCAATAACCCTAACAATTGGTGGAAATTATTTGCTTTATCACATAGGATAATGATAAATTTGCTGATAAACATGGCTGAAAATTATTAGCAACTTTTTAGTCCTTTTCCTAACAATCAAAAACTTGAAACAATGGCTACCATAATCAGGCTTTCACCCGACAACGGCGTCACTATCCAACCCACTGCGACCAACGGACAACTCATCACAGTCAAAGAGTGGTTCGGATCCAATTTTCTTGACCCAGACTTTGAGACAGAGAAATGTGTGGCATTCGATGCAGGTGATTTGAAATTGTTGTTGGCTCAAGGGTGCCAACAATTGGTGCTCTCAAAACATGAAATTGATAACAAAAATACACTTGCAATTGCAGGTGTAAAAGACAATGAATTACAAGTTGATGGAAATGCAAGTTCATTAGTCCTTGTGGGTATGCCTATTGATACCCCAAATGGTAATGACACATTTCCCTTAGATTTCAGCCAACTCCTGAGCGACTTCCCAGGTCATTGGGGTGCGCCGGCCCCTATCAGCAACCCAAGTAATGCAAGTTCATTCGAAACACAAATGAAAAATTTCCAAAAAACACCATTCCAAAACAATCTCTTTAGGAGTGTAAATTTTGATGCAAAGCTTATTGGAAATCTAATCACTGAATTTAATC
>JADKBS010000031.1 GCA_016714985.1 Saprospiraceae bacterium
ATTCAATAGAAGTTGATATTCTAGCCAAAATAAAGCTGTATCAAATAAAAATTTCATCTTTGCTTGAACATTCTTCAATATCAAATGGTACAGTTCGATTGGAGCCAAAAAATACAAGCTGCTGTTTTTAAGAAATGGCAAGCCACAGGCGGCAAAGGCATCAAAATCGCAGTGCTCGACACTGGTGTTGAACTTGTGCATCCGGCACTGGCCCATTTGAACCAAGAAGGCCACAAATTCAATACAGCCATCCTTGGTTTCAATCCTGACGATCCTACTCCTTTTGGCAATAGCGATGTGACTGACGGGTACCGCAAAAAGGGACATGGGACACAGTGCGTTAGCGTGGTTTCGTCCAAAGCGACCCCAACCGATTTGCTGGTGGGCATTGCGCCGTTGGCGGAGCTCTTCATCTTCAAGGTCAACACCAGTGACAACAAGTTCTTCCGGGTAAAAGACTTCCTAAAAGGATTGGAGGCTGCCACAAAACTTGGGGCAGATATAATCGTGGTCAGCATTGCCTATTCGCCAAGTGATTTGACAACGGAGGGTATAGCACAGGCAGAAGTTGATAGGGTTTTTGGACTCGTAAGAAAAGCTGGTTCATTGCTTTTTTCTGCTTTGCCAAATATGGAGGAGGAGGAGTCGTGGGTAGGCATTGCAGCCAACAGTTTTCCCAGCCTAAGGCCTGAATCTATCAATATCGGTGTCGTTTCACAGCAAATGCTGAACACAAGAAAGGCAGAAATAGAAGCTGAGCAGGGTGTCCATCTATTGGTCTCAAACAGCAATGGAACTTATTGTAAAATTGGGGGACTGTACGTTCAGGAACCCATTTCAAGCAGCTATGGCACTTACCTCGTTGCTGGTATTGCAGCGCTATATTTGGCCTCGAAAAAAAAGGAAGCCGTACCGACTAACAATCCAACCTTTTCCGCAACGTCAGATGCTGTCAAAGCTATTTCACAAAAATTCGTGAAACTGGCCAATGCGCCGATACTAGACACCGATACGCCCGTTTTTTTCAAAAAATCACTTGATAACGCCTGAACTAATTTTCCATCACAAACATCATCCCTATCATGGTAAAAAGTGCTTTGAAATTATTGGCCATCCTCGTCATTGGCATCTTGATTTACAACCTATTCCTTGGCACCGACGAAGAAAAGCAGGGTGCAAAAAAGATTGTCGGTGAAATGAAGGACGTAGGCTTGGCCGTCAAGGACTTGCTCAAAGCCGAGAAGGAAAAGTTCGACAAAGGCAAGTACGACCGGGCCATTGACAAGATTGGCAATATGTTGACCAACTTAAAGCGGAACGCCAAAGAGTTTGACGAGAACTACGTCCAGCGCATAGAAGAATTGGAGCGCAAGCGCAAGGCCCTGAAAGAGGACTTGGACGAAATCAGCGATACAACTGGGGCCAGTGGCGACACCAAGGAGACCAAGGCCATCAAGGAAAAAGTGAAGGAGCTTGCCCAAGAATCCGACGCTCTTTTAAAGGATTTGGAATCCGAGAATTAGCTGACGGAATTTTCTAAATTTGCGCCGCAATTACGTATCGTAGATTTCTGATGAAAAAACCACCCGTTCACAAGCCGAATTACTTCTACACCATCGTCAGTGTGACCTTGGTTTTGTTCTTACTGGGGCTTTTCGGCCTATTGATTGTTCAGGGCCAACAGTTTTTGATAACACTGCGTGAACAAGTGGACATTATCGTGGAACTGAGGGAAGAAACCCAGCCTTTGCAGGTTGATTCGCTGAGAATGCACTTGAAAGCAAGTGCCTATTGCAAAGCAAATACGCTGGAGTTCGTTAACAAAGAGAAGGGGGCTGCCATCATGAAGGAGGCATTTGGGCAGGATTTTGGGAAGCTCGATATGGCCAATCCACTTTACGATGTGCTGATTTTCCATGTCAATGCAGCATGGATGCAATCGGATAGCATGAGCCTTGTTCGTGAAGACCTCAAAGCGCTACCCTATGTCAACGATGTTTTTTACCAGGAAAGCGTAACGGAAAGCATTGCGAACAACCTGGATAGAATCAGCATTTGGGTACTCGGGTTGGGCCTGTTCTTCATCATCGTTGCCATAGCCCTTATATTGAATACGGTGAGATTGGCTTTATATTCCAACCGTTTTTTGATAAAAAACATGGAATTAGTGGGTGCATCGTGGGGCTTCATCAGCAGGCCATATTTGAGCAGAAGTTTCTGGCAAGGATTGTTGTGTAGTTTGTTGGCAATAACTGGCCTCTCATCCTTGCTTTATTTTGTGTTCAAAAATGTGCCTGATATCCAATCTGTCATCAACCTACCGGGGGTGGCGATGGTTTTTGGCACTTTGATGGTACTTGGATTTACCATAATGGTGGCTAGTACCTACTACGTGGTGAAAAAATACCTGCGCATGCGGGTGGACGATATGTATTGAATGATGAATGATGAACGATGAATTTGCAAATCCAATCGGTCTAATTTATTTATTCAGCTTTACTTAGGCTTGGAAAAGCAGTGGTTCACAATCTCTTTTGCTATCAGCGTTGTATGGTGAGGGAAGGTATTCAAGATTTTTCCTTCAACCAAAACGCTGGTTTCATAGAGGACCTTAAGGGGGGCAAAGAGCACGGTTTTTCGTTAAAAATGAACTTCTGGCCCAATTCGGTTTATTGGGAATAAAAACATAAAAAATGAGTACCAAGAAGAAAGTCGTAGTTGCAACCACGCCAAAGGTGGCATCAACTATTCAGCGTTCGAGGGCAGCAGCGGTAGCACCCAAGCGCACTATTTTGATTTTTGACAAAACCAACTACTTGCTCATGCTCGTCGGGTTTGCCCTGATTGCATTTGGCTTAGTACTGATGAGTGGCGGCCAAATGCCCGATCCCAATACTTGGGACGAGAGCTTGATTTACAGCCGTCGGCGTACGGTGATTGCGCCAGCTATTGTCTTGATTGGACTTGTGGTAGAAATTGTAGCTATTTTCAAGAAACCAATGACCGTCGTTGCGCCTGTTGAGGAAGTAGCCTAAGTAAATTGCGCCATTTTGCCAGTTGAGTAATTCAAGGACGGTTGGTGTTTCTGCAGAAACTGACAGCCCACCATCCTAAATCTAATTTCATGGAAGATCCTTTGCCTAGTCGAAGTTTGGTGGACGGTGCCACCTTGTTGGTTGATAAGCCACATGGTTGGACATCCTTCGATGTTGTGAACAAAATCCGTATCAGCCTCAAGCACAGCCTTGGCTTGAAAAATATCAAAGTAGGCCATGCGGGCACGCTTGACCCCATGGCCACAGGTCTTCTCATCATCTGTACTGGAAAAAGCACCAAAAAATTGTCGGAATACCAAGACCAAGCCAAAGAGTATGTTGGCACTTTGGTGCTTGGTGCTACCACGCCGAGCTATGATGCTGAATCAGAACCTGATGCTTATTTCCCGATTGAACACATTACCCAAGAAGCGATAGAAGCTGCTAGGGTTTCGTTTTTAGGGGATTTGGAGCAATTGCCGCCCATGTTTTCTGCTATTAAAGTGGATGGGCAGCCACTCTATAAAAAAGCTCGCCAAGGCATTACCGTAGAAGTTAAACCAAGACCTGTCAAGATTTATGATTTCGACATAACTCGTGTTGAGATTCCTTCGGTTGATTTTAGGGTTAAATGCAGCAAGGGCACCTACATCCGTTCCTTGGCTTTTGACATGGGTAAGAAACTTGGCAGTGGTGCATACTTGACCGCACTTCGCCGAACGAAAATCGGAGCATACAACGTGGAAAATGCTTGGAACCTCGATGCCTTGGTGGAACATATTGGGAGCTTAACAGCCACTCAAGCAACTTGATAAATAGCCATTTCATTTGAAAGACGCTTACCTCACATTGGCTTTGCCTTCAACAGGGGAGTTTCGTGACCGGGGCAGTAAGTTCCTTGCTTATGCATGGCCAATACGGTCAGAAGCGGAGGTTCCGCATTACCTTGATTTGCTGAAAAAGGAACACCCCAAGGCCCGACACTATTGCTATGCTTACCGCTTGGGCCTCGATAAGAACAGTTTTAGGGCAAATGATGATGGCGAACCCAGCGGAACAGCAGGGAAACCCATTTTGGGCCAAATTGATAGTTTTAGTCTAACGAATGTCTTCATAGTAGTAGTTCGTTATTTTGGCGGTACGCTTTTGGGAACATCAGGCCTCATCAATGCCTATCGGCAGGGCGCTCAGGATGCCCTTAAAAAGTCTATGATTGTTGAAAAAATTGTGGAGGATGCCTTCAGGCTTAGTTTTCCCTATGTCATCATGCCCGATGTGATGAATGCCGTGAAAAAGCTGGAAATAAACGTGGTTAGCCAAGTTTTCGAAGAAGCTGCCCAACTTGTGATAGCCATTCGAAAAAGTGAAGTTGAAAGAACATTGGTGTTGCTAAAAGCCCATATCGCCAAAGTGTCGGTGGAGGAGGCTACTTTGATGGAAGCCATCTCTGGTTTAGATATTGTTGAGCTTCAGGTTCCCTGAACCTTTAAATCTGTAAAAAATGGTTTTGGTCGTACAATAATCTGTATTTTAGGTGTTAAGTTGATTTTATTTTCGATTATGCAGAATGATTCCAATACTTTTCTAATTTTGTGAAAATAACCGGGGTGAGAAAGAAGGCTACTTACTTTATGATCTAAATTGAAGCTTACCTTTTACAAATTTGATGTTGCGATAAAGTACCCACTAATATTATCGAAAAATAGGTTCTACATCAATATCTTCAATTGCGCTTCCAGATACGTTTACTTTTGTTAACCTAAAATCTGAGCCTTATGTCTGCACGTTTGGCGTTGCTTCCGATAGGATTGTTCGTATTGTGGTGCGTAGTCTGCCAGCAGTGGTACGTCTGCCATATCAAACAAGTTTGTGGTGAAAAAGTCGTCGCCCCACCTCCACTGGTTGATTCCGTTGACAATCGGCCAATCGTTTTTGCATGGGAAAATGCCCAACCTGAAACTCGTCTTACCTGGAATGCCTACCGTGACTCATTGCTAGCAAATCTGACCCAAGGGAAACTACTCGAAGTTACAGGCCTTTATTATAAGGACGAGAAAACTCCTGATGACTTCGCCAATATGGGAATTGCACGTGCTTCCAAGGTCAAGCAAATACTTTTGGAACAAGTACCTACGCTAAACCCCGAATGGATCACGGTTACCTCACGTTTGCAGGATGAAACTGCCGATGCTAGGACGAAAAAATTTGTTGCTGCCAGCTTTAACATAACGGAAAAACCCAAAGAGGATGTGGTGGAGATTGTTGAAGTGGACAACACAATAACCATCCTTTTCCCTTATGCCAAATCCACTAAGGAACCTGACCCAAGGGTAGATGAATACTTGGAAAAACTGGCAACTCGGCTTTCCAAAACTGATGAAACAGTCGCCATCACCGGCCACACCGATGATGCTGGCACAATTGCCTTTAACCAACAACTTGGGTTGGATAGGGCAAAGCATATTCGAGATCTATTGGTTTCAAAAGGCATAGCCCAGGAGCGGCTTTCCATTGAATCCAAAGGAGAATTGGAGCCAGTGGCCGATAATGCCACTGAGGAGGGAAGCAGGCTGAACAGGCGAGCTGTTTTGGTGCTCAATAAAAAGGCTTCAAGCTAACTTGTTGATAGACAATTTTTTGCACGTCCAATCAATGTAATAAAACCTTTTAGCTATGTTCGAAAATACTTTTCAAGGACCAGGATCCGGTACCTATATTGACCACACGGTAGAAATATTGCTCATGCTGCTGGTGGCATTCTTGCTTGGATTGCTACTGGGCTATATTTTATGGTACAAATGGCGCAAGCTGTATCAAGAACTGGACACAGAACACAACCGCATGAAGGTTGTGTTGCTTAATTTGGAAAAAGATCATATTGGCGTCAAATACCAATTGGAGGAGAGCGAAAAAGAAAATTCGAGCCTCCGTAGAAAAATCATGTCCCTAGAGGGGGATGTGGTCGGGCTGAGATTCAGGCTTGAAAAATGTGAAAGCGATATGATCGCAACAGCTTCCAACAAAGGAGCGTCAAGTGATTTGGCTACTGTTGCCGCAACAACTGCTGCTGCTACGATGGCGGCACATGCTTTTTCAGCGGCTCCTGATGCCCAACGAGATGACCTAAAAAAAGTAGAAGGTATTGGCCCAAAAATTGAGCAGTTGCTCAACCAAAACGGGATTTGGACTTTTGCCTCACTTGCCTCGACTTCCATCGAAAAGCTTAAAGAAATACTCGAATCCGGCGGTTCAGCTTTTCGCTTGGCCGAACCTGGAACTTGGCCTCGACAGGCAGGACTCGCTGCGGTGGGCAACTGGGATGAATTAAGGGTTTACCAAGATATATTGAGTGGAGGGAAAACCTCCTAAAACTTGTGTTTGCTATTTCACCGAAATCAAATGAATGCGGGAGGCAGTCGCCATTTGGGCGGTTGCCTCTTTCACAGGTCCAACAGCCCATCGGGCAGACGGAGCATGATTGTCTGCTTTTTTTCATCCAATGCGACCAGCAAGTTGGCGTGGAGCGGCACGAAAATTTCACTTTCCTTGTAGGTGACGATGGCCAAATATTGTTGCGGAAGCACTTCTACTTCGGCAATTTTTCCAATAAAGCCAAGCTGTTCGTCAAGTAAGTCAAAGCCTACCAACCTTTCAAAAGTTACGACGCCAGTTTCTTCTTTGAACAGTTTTATGTCCTGCTCCCGTAGAAACAGTTCCTTTGAAGTCAAATCCTTGGCCTTCGTGGAAGAGTCCACATCTTCGATTTTCAGCAAAATATCACCTGCATCCCTTAGGTTCTCAATGAAAAACGGCAATGGTTTACCCTGTACGTTCATGAAAACGACATCTGAGTTGACGAAGTCATTGAAATATTCGTCTTTGAGGGTGATTTTAAGTTCACCCTGTGCGCCATGCGTTTTCTTGGTAAAGCCTACCGAAACCAGTTTGTCAGACATTAATTATGGTTGATGATGGTTTGTCTTAAAATGAAACCCTTTTCGGCCTTTTGTTCCCAAGGCTGCCCAACACAATCGTCAATGCATTGCGTATCCAATATCCAAAGTTCCCGCTCAACCAAGCCAACACTTTTGGCATAGACAGAAATTGAGCGCCGTAGTTCTATCAGGTTTTCATTGTCGGCCTCCTCTATGACGATTGTATCATCAAATTGAACCCCCCCAATCGTATCAGCAACGCCTATGTTTTGAATCCTGTATTCCCACCCTTTGAACATTGCGACTGTTTCCCCTGCAATATTCACAATTAAGTCCTCTTCGAAATGGCTATTGCCATTCCAACGATTCCCTTTTGCTAATGGAAAGGCAATTTTGACAAACTGAAGGTTGTCTTCTGTCCTGGTAGCCTGATTTTCCACCACAGCCATCGTCAAAACTTTTTTGATATTCCAAGGCTGGCTATCCTCCGATCGCTCGTATTGTTCGATTTTATAAACGGTGTTCCCTTCGTTGTCTGTCAAAGTATCGAGTACCTCTTCCCGCAGGAAAGAAGTTGAATAAAAAACAGTAGTATCCCCGTTCGGGTCATAAATGGTGGAGTCCATTTGATACTCAACAAACTTGCCTATCTCCAACGGATAGTAGTCGTGCCCTGAATCGGTAATGTAATCATCGGGCGTCTCCTTGCAAGCGGAAACAAGAATGACAGCCAAGGTAAAAACTAGGTATGGAAAACGGTTTTTCACGATAGATTTATTTAAGGTGTTGATAATCAGTATTAACGGTAAATGATGCCTCCACCGACAACGTCATCACCTTCGTAAAAAACGGCTGACTGGCCCGGTGCGATGCCTTTCACATTGGCTAAAAAGTCCACTTTAACATGCCCATCTTCCAAGTTGTTCAGTAGGCTGAAAGTCCCGCTATCACGGTAACGAACTTTGGTAACAACTTCCAAGTCTTCTGGTAGGGTGGCATATTTCATGGGGTTGACTTGGCCGACCTTCATGCTGTTGCGGATAAGCTCGTCTTCCGTTCCCAGTACAACCGTATTGGTTTCGGGCCGAATCTCTGCCACAAACATAGGTTGGCCAAATGCAATGCCAAGCCCTTTCCGTTGGCCTATGGTATAGAAAGGATACCCTTCATGCTCACCAAGTACCTGACCAGCTGAGTTCACGAACTTGCCTCCCGCTACTTGCTCTTCCAACCCCTCTATGCGACGTTTTAAGAAGCCTCGGTAGTCGTTGTCTGGGACAAAACAGATTTCGTAGCTCTCGCCTTTTTTGGAAAGCTCGGTGTAGCCCCTTTCAAAAGCAATTTGCCGTACCTCCGGCTTCGTCATATTGCCCAGTGGGAAGCGGCTACGGCGGAGGCACTCTTGACTAAGCCCCCAGAGTACGTAGGATTGGTCTTTTTGAAGGTCTTTAGCTTTTGTGATATAATGCCTGCCTTCGTTTTGGTTGATCATGGCATAATGGCCTGTTGCGATGAACTCACAGTCCAAAGAGTCGGCCCGTTTCAACAAGGCACTCCATTTAATATGCGTATTGCAAAGCACACAAGGGTTGGGCGTGCGTCCGGCCATGTATTCGTCCACAAAATTGTCAATCACATGGTCACCAAACTCCTCCCTGATGTCCACGATGAAATGGTGAAACTTCATGTCCACTGCCACTTTTCGGGCATCGTTGATAGAGTCAAGGCTGCAACAGCCAGTCTCTTTGTGCGTACCTCCTGACGAGGCATAGTCCCAAGTCTTCATGGTTATGCCAATCACTTCATAGCCCTCCTCGTGCATGAGCATAGCCGTTACCGTACTGTCAATGCCGCCACTCATGGCTACCAAAACCCTACCGTGCTTACTCATTGATGGTTGATTGCAACTTCGAAGATAACAATAGGAGGAGGAAGGCAAAATTAAGTTTTCTATCCTCCTCCCATAATTCGGGGACGTTTATTGGTGGAAATTGAAAAAATTCACCCACAAACTTCTCCTTCTAGGCAGTTGCGGTTAATTAGTAGAAAAATGGTAACTATTTAGGTGTGAGCAGGAAGAGAAAGAAAAAATTCATTTTTTTTCTTTCTCTTCCTGCAATTTAGGGGTGTTTTTGGGGGATTTTCAATTTTCCCACAAAAAAACCGCCCACTAATTAGTTACGAAAAATGTGGCAAAAATGGGTTCACCTCGTCTAAGTGAAGTTGAATAACTAAGTTAGTCCGATTGGGTTTGCAAATACTTGTTAGTCAATGTCTTGCAAATTCATCGTTCGTCATTTATCGTTCATCAATCACCAAGAAGCTGTTTGAATTTGCCTGCTGGAGATAAAAAGACGTTTCCTTAAGCCCAGTTAGCTAAATTAAAACAGCATCTTAAAGGAATCAAAACAAGGGAACATGTCGCAAAGTTACAATTAACCAGTAAAACCCTGGTTTTGGGTGAGAGATTGGAGCGCAAAATCCTAAATGTCTCCAAAAATTAGCTGAAGTGTCAAAAATTCTTTTTGTATTTGCATTTCAAGACCGCTACTTTTAGAATTTGTTTTTGCGGAAAATGGTTGGAATCCAATCAAGCTTTTTGCTAAGGCTTATTGGCCAATGAATTGATTTTCAGCTTTTTAATGATTAATCCTTTATTCATGTGACCATGAAGAACTGTCTAGGTTTATTCTTTTTATTGGGCTTTTTCAGCGGCCCATTGGCCGCACAAGAAGAGGAAGGCATGGCGGCTTTTTACAGCAATCGATACCACGGCGCACGCACCTACAATGGTGAGCGCTACAACAAGAATGCTTTGACCTGTGCCCACAAAACCTACCCAATGGGCACGAAGTTGAAAGTAACCTGTTTGGACAACGACAAATCGGTGGTAGTTAGGGTGAACGACCGCATGTCGTCAAAACGAAATGTAATTGACCTTTCTAGGGCCGCTGCCTCAAAACTCGGCATGATAGGTAAAGGCACAGTAAAGGTAAAGATTGAGGTAGTTAAAGCGGAAAACTCCAAGGAGGCTATATTGCAAGAAAGCGAAGGTATAGTAGAACCCAAAGATGCCAAAGAAGGGAAAGGGCAGTTTTTCCATTGACAATCAATCAGTTGTGTGTGGGAGGTTGCTGTTTACCTAAAAATGTGGTTAATTTGTAAAAAAATTGGAGTCCCAATTACTGGAGTAGGCTTCTAAAAAACGGATTCTAACCATTGTTTTTTTAACCATGAAAAATATGCAGCAGAAGGGAGCGTTGTAAGGCTTTGCAAATCAACGAATTAGCTTTTTAGCTGCTTTTATTTAACAAACTTACCATGAAAAATTTTCTGAAGATTTTTTTCCTTAACTTTCTGTTCGCTAGCAGCCTTTTGGCTCAAGACGAGGAGTTCGGACTCGCTTCGTATTACTCTGATCTCTTCCACGGTAAACCAACTGCCAGTGGTGAACCTTACGACAAGAACAAATATACCTGTGCCCACAAGACCCATCCCTTCGGTACTATGCTGAAGGTTACCCGTTTGGACAACAATAAGACTGTACAGGTTCGGGTGACGGACAGGGGGCCTTTCATTAGTGGCCGGGTCGTCGAGATTTCGAAAGCCAGTGCGGATGCTATTGGTTTGGTTCAAGATGGCTCTGCAAGGGTTAAGGTAGAGGTTGCACAAGAGGCCAAACCTGTTGAAGCCATTACAGATGCTCCAAAATCAGTGACAGAAAAGCCAAGCAACACCGAAGAAAAGCCAAAGCCTGCTGAAAAAGATGCGGTTGCAGTCAAAGAAGAAGAAAAATCGAAAAAGCCTGAAGTAAAACCAACGGCGGAGCCGGCGGTCAAACCCAAGGAAGCTGCTAAAGATACCAAAGCTATTCCGGTCAATGAAAAACCTTCAGCCAAGGATGCCAAAAAAACGGAAAAGACCTCAGCTAAAGGCATCGATAATAAGGCAGTGCTCGTTAAGGGCAGCCAGTATGAAACCTATGACCTTTTTGAAATTGAACTGAAAAAGCCGGCAAAAAAAGGCTACGGTGTCCAAGTAGCCGTCCTGTCAACACAGGATGCGCTTTTCAAAAAGATTGCAGACTTGCAGGAAGATTGGTTTGAAAAGATTCTCGTGAGTGTTCAAAAAGGAGCAAAAGGTGAAACTGCTTACAAGGTCATTCTGGGTTCTTTTGAGACAGAAAAAGAGGCATCCAGCTATAAAAACAGCTTGAAAAAGAACAAAAAAATGGATGGTTTTGTGGTGGATTTGTCTGCCTTGGAAGCAAGCAAATAGTCCTTTTTAGATAAAATAAGTACCGCCACGAAATTTGATTAGATTATAAATTGCGCAAGTGATTGATTGTCAACGCAATTTCCAATTTCCTAATTTCCAATTTCTGCTCGAAAAGCCCGTGCATCAACCTATCGCACGGGCTTTTTGTTTTTATTCTTCTAAAGGAAGGCAACCTTTCGACTCAAGTTGTGTCATTTCTCAAAAAAAAATTCATAAAATTTCTCAAAAAATGAAATCCTTAAACTTGTCTTTATTGACACTGACGGCAGTTCTTTACTTGACTACCAATGCATGCACCCAGAACTGGAGCAACGGCTCTGGCATCGCTGGCGAAGGGCCGAGCGTTACAAAGACTTTGGACATCGCCAATTTTGATGGCCTCAAATTGGCCATTGCTGCTGATGTTTACATCAAACAGGGCGGCACGCAGTCCGTTAAAATCGAAGCACAACAGAACATTATTGACAACCTGAGAAAGGAGGTGAAGGATGGGAAGTGGAAAATAGGGTTCGATAAGAATGTAAGAAAGCACGAAACCATTAAAATTTGGGTAGTCGTACCTAGCATTGATGAATTAAGCGTAAGCGGCTCTGGCTCCATCGTTGGAGAGGGCAAGTTCTCAAACTTGGGTGATTTAGCCTTGGCCATTAGTGGAAGTGGCAATGTTAAGTTGGATGCTGATTCTAAAAACCTCACCGTGACTATCAGTGGTAGTGGCGATATGGTGTTAAAAGGTTCAACTGGAGAAACAACGATGGCCATTTCAGGCAGTGGAAATATTGCTGCTTTCGACCTCAATTCCCTTACCTGTACTGTCAAAATCTCAGGTTCCGGTGATTCCTCTGTAAATGTCAGCGAGTCCTTGGAGGTAGCTATTGCTGGAAGTGGAGATGTTTACTACAAAGGTAAGCCAAGTGTCCGCTCCAAAATCAGCGGCTCTGGCGAAGTTGTCTCAAAATAGTCCGAATTTCATAACTAATGTTTTAGAGAGTGTATGCCATCGTTGTTTTTACAGCGGTGGTTTTTTTCTGATAGCCAGAACGGGAATTTTTGGACCATGATGCCATACCATGAAAAATGGGGAGGCTGGGCACGCATAGCCAACGAAGCCCAAGAATCCCACCAGCCGAGCTGCCGAAGGCGGCATCAAGGTGGCAATATCTTCTAAGGACTTGTGTTCTGTTCCATTTTTTTTACGCTGAACCTTTGCGAATCGAATTTTTTGTTGAACACTTGAAACAAGTTTTTCAAAGTCCAGTAAAAGCCAAGGCAACAAAATCGGAACCATAGTTTGTATTAAAAAAAACTTGCTTTAGATTTGCTGCCCGTTCAAAGGAGCGGTAGTCTTTTAAGACAAGCCACCCTAGCTCAGCCGGTAGAGCGACGCATTCGTAATGCGTAGGTCAGGAGTTCGAATCTCCTGGGTGGCTCTCTTTTTTAGTTGGCAGTTCGTCAGGTAGCAGTCAGTGATAATGGACTTTCTTCTGACTGCCAACTGCCACCTGTCAAACTGCCAACTAAAAATACGGGGTGTAGCGCAGCCCGGTAGCGCGCGTCGTTCGGGACGACGAGGTCGTAGGTTCGAATCCTGTCACCCCGACTAAAAGCCTTGCAAGATGAACACTTGCAGGGCTTTTTTTTATTTTCGCCCCGAACTATTTAAGCAGGCTTGGGAGGTGAAAGAAAAAATTTCATTTTTTCTTTCACCTCCCACAATTTTGGGGTGTTTTTGGGGTAAAACTTTCAATTTGCCCAAAAAAAACTGCTAAACAGTTAATTCGCCACATGGATTTACTACTCAAAGACAAAGTCATCATTGTTACTGGCGGTGCCAAGGGTATTGGTGAAGGTATTGCGATGGTGCTGGCATCCGAGGGAGCTATCGTAGCAATCGTTGGTCGAAACAAATCCGACAACCTACGGATAGTCCAAAAAATAAAATCAGCCAAAGGCAATGCTTTTCAAGTTGTGGCAGAATTGGCGAAGCCAGAAGATTGCCAAAAGGCAGTGGATGCTGTTGTGAAAAAATTTGGGAAAATTGATGGCTTGGTAAACAACGCAGGCGTAAATGATGGTGTTGGATTGGAAAATGGTGATTATGAGCGGTTTATGCTTTCATTGCACCGTAACTTGGTACACTACTATCTTATGGCGCACCATACCTTGCCTTTTCTTAAAGCATCAAAAGGAGCCATTGTTAACATCGGCTCAAAAACAGCGGAAACTGGCCAAGGCAACACCTCTGCTTATGCTGCGGCAAACGGGGGCCGTAGCGCCCTTACTCGTGAATGGGCCGTTGAGTTACTTAAATACGGTATTCGTGTCAATGCCGTGATTGTGGCAGAATGCTTCACCCCTCTCTATGAAAAATGGGTCAGCACCTTGGACAACCCGGAAGAGATGTTACAAAAAATAAATGCTAAAATTCCTTTGGGTAACCGGATGACCACTGCGGAGGAAATAGCCAATATGGTTGCCTTCCTGCTTTCTGAACGGTCAAGTCATACCACTGGCCAATTGATTCATGTGGATGGCGGCTATGTGCATTTGGACAGGGCACTGCTTTAGTTATTGTTGAAAATAGCGTAACCCTGCGAGCGCCAAAGGATCAAGTTTTTCACGACTAAACCTATGACCAACCCTTCCTTTTCGGATGCCAATGCTGGTGCCCCTTTTCCTGATGAAAAAAAATGGGGCATTGGAAAAGTGATTGCCGCCTCCAGCGTCGGTACGCTGATTGAGTGGTACGACTTTTACATATTTGGCTCATTGGCAGTCATCATCTCCTCCCAGTTTTTCCCAAGCGACAACCCTACGGCAGCCATACTCTCTACTTTGGCCACCTTTGCAGCGGGTTTCATTGTTCGGCCATTTGGTGCCTTGGTCTTTGGGCGGCTGGGTGACCTAATCGGTCGCAAATACACTTTTCTGCTGACGCTGCTCATCATGGGCTTGTCCACTTTCGGCATCGGGTTGGTGCCAAACTACGCATCCATCGGGGCGGCTGCGCCAATTATCATCCTGATACTCAGGCTTTTGCAAGGCTTAGCGCTCGGAGGGGAGTATGGAGGTGCTGCTACCTACGTTGCGGAGCACTCGCCGATCGGAAAAAGAGGGTTCTATACATCCTTTATCCAAACAACGGCCACGCTCGGACTTTTCCTATCGCTCATCGTCATCGTGGCCACCCGCCAAAGCGTGGGAGTGGATGCCTTCAACGAGTGGGGCTGGCGGCTGCCTTTCCTTGGCTCCGTTGTGCTGATTGGCATCTCGGTTTACATTCGAATGAAAATGTCTGAGTCGCCGATGTTCGCCAAAATAAAGGAGGAAGGTACGGTCTCAAAGAACCCCTTGAAGGAGAGTTTCGCCCATCGGGGCAACCTGAAAATGGTGCTGTTGGCGCTGTTCGGTGCAACGGCTGGGCAAGGTGTGGTTTGGTACACGGGGCAGTTTTACGCACTTTCTTTCATCCAACGAACCTGCAATGTCGAGTTCGTACAGTCAAATTGGATTATCGCTGTTGCAGTTCTGCTGGCAACCCCATTTTTCATCGTATTCGCAGCCTGGAGCGATAGGGTGGGGCGGAAGTGGATTATGCTGGCGGGAATGGCATTGGCTGTTCTCTGCTATCGCCCAATTTACAAGGGGATGTACGGGATTGCCGATTTGGAAACAAAAACGGAAATCAGTGCTGAAAAAAAGGAGGATCGCAGCGTCGTCTTTGATGCTACAAACGGCGATTCGATTTTGGTGGCCGTCAAAACGTCCAAATTCACCGATGGCGCTGTTTTCGTTGAAACGACCAAGGCTTCGTTTTCGTTTTTGAGCCAACAACAATTGGGCAATAGCAAGGCTCAAAAACCAGAAGTCAAAAAATCGCTGACCTTGCCGCCTGGCGGTTTTTGGAAAATGGTTCTCTTGGTGTTCCTCCAAGTCATTTTTGTCACAATGGTTTATGGTCCCATTGCGGCGTTTTTGGTCGAATTGTTCCCAACCAGGATTCGATATACCTCCATGTCGTTGCCTTATCATATTGGGAATGGCGTTTTCGGTGGGTTAACTCCCTTCATTGCCACTAGACTGTATGAAGCGAGTAAAACGGAGGTAAACCCCATTGGCGACCCTTACGCCGGGTTGATGTACCCAACCGTCATTGCAGCGGTTTGCTTCGTCATTGGGGCATTGTATATGTCGAACAAGCGGGATGAAAACGTGATGGACTGATCAAAACTTGAATCATGGAAGCAATAAAAAGACTGCTTGGCTTTGTATGGTTGCTGATGGGACCAAGTTCCGTGGCCCTGCTTTTTTGGCGAGCGACGGTCGAAATCAGTGAAAAACCCACTCAAGAAAATTGGATTTTCTGGGGAATCATCATCACCATTTTCTTGCCCATAGCCTTTGGCATGAGCATATTTGGTTACTATGCATTAAAGGGCTACTATGAACATTTACCCACCAAATCGGATGAGATTGAAGAGGATTGAACTGAATTTAATCACCCATAACGCTTATGTTCGAAGCAAAAGGTTGTGATTTTGTGATTATCCACAGAACATCACAACCAAATAAAACAGCAGCGGCGGCATCGATGATGCCGCCGCCACTGTTTTATTTTTCGGCAGTTTTGCTGAGCAAAACCGCCGAAAAATCATTTAAATTAGTGCTAACTGCTTGAAGCTGCTTTATTTCACCAATTTCACTTTGCTCAACACCAATTCACCCACCTTACGGCCTTGCTCAACACCCACCTCGCAAGCAGGCGAGTAGTGAATGCCTCCGTAAAGGCGGCTTTTAGCTGCCTCGGCTGCCGCTTCGTTGAACGATTTGAAGCTGCGTACCGACATGCCATATTGTACCTCTGTAGAGTCTGTGTAGGCGAAATTGTCCCCAAAAACGGAAGTCAGGGCAGTAGCGGCAGCTGTTGAAATTACGCTGTGTCCGCTAGTGTACTCCGGAAACGGGGGCGTTTGGAGGTGGGGTACCCAATTCGGGTCAATATAGGTTGTAATGACCGTCTCTGGCCTTACGACCTCGCTCCGGTATTTCTCATCCCAGCAGGAGATAAAGCCATCCACCAACGATAGCGCCACCAAGGTGTATGCTTGAGCAGATTTCATGATGTCAGACTTAGCTTGAATACAGGCCGTTTTAGCTATTCCCATCCAGTGCCCACCAGGCGTGATTTTTTTGGTGGCAAACATAACGTGGCCTTTGTGGTGGGAAACATAAGGATTGCAATCCCAAAAATTGGCGATGGCGATGCGCTCAGTCTTTTCAGCCTCTGGTAAATCAAGTGCTTTATAAACCTCCAGGGCGTCCTTGTAAAATTTGCTGTTCTTATCCGTCATGTTGAATGGGGGAGGGGGAGTTGGTTTGAACTGTTGGGCTGAGTCCAAAACGAATGGTCGAATCTTGTTCCAATGCGGTTCAATTGCATCCATATAATCTGGCGGCGTTGGCTTCCATCGGCGAGCTTCGTCATTGATGCTGTACTTTGGGAAGGTTCGGGTTTGCTTATAGTTGTCTTTGTCGGCCCATGCTAGGATATGTGCTCCAACGGCTTCACCGTACGCCAATGAACGTTCGTAAACATCTTTTGGCATATTTATTTTTTGAAACTCTGCCAACATACCTGATTCGTACGCATCAATTTTTTCTTCGGAAAAAATCAATTTCTTGCCTACCACGAGCATTGCCTTGGCACCTGCCAAAGGGTAGCAGTATTGCTTACCGGCCTCTGGTTTTGGCCCGGCCTCAAGTCCGTTCAATTGGCCAGCAAGGCTTTGATAAGTTGGGAAACCCGGGGCCAGTGCTTCGTATGCTGCGATATTTGAATACACATATATCCGGCTAGCAACTGGTGGCGAAAAAATGTCATGCACAATCACGTCAGTTATTTCTTGAAGCGTGTTGTGCAAAAACTCCGGTTTTGCGCTGTCTGCCTCCCATTCTGGGTTCGAATTGTTACAGCCAGCGTAAAACAGGCTGCCGACGAGCAGCAGAAGATAGATCAAGTTTTTCATCATGAAATTATTAATGTTGGAATGAACATTCGGATTTGGCAAGGATTGCGTCAAATAGGTAGGTAACTATTGTGAAAAAATCGGTGCAAAACTAAAAAACTCTACGGCCAAGTAGGAGGGGCTGTTTCAATTACTCCTTAGAAAATGCTTAAAATGAAAAGGGCCACCCATTGCTGGGCGGCCCTTTCCTATTCTCTATTTAAAACAGGTTTGATTAACCTTTTGTAAACCTGATTACTTCACGCTGGCCGTTGTTGTAGTTCATGCGCATGAGGTAATTTCCAGCAGGTAGGTGGCCAAGGCTCACCGTTTTGCTAAAGGTGCCAGCATCAAGGTTGATTGCTTGCACCATACGGCCTTGCATGGTGTAGATTTCGACTTTCGTTGCTGTCTCCACGTCCCTGTTGGCTTCAATGGTCATGTTGTCAGCCACAAGACTCGGGCGTACCAAGAAGTTCTCGGCATTGGCAAAGCGTTGCACCAACTTCGTGTTGGAATACATGGTGTGATCGCCTTCTTTTACCATTTCAACCCGGTAAAACGCATTGCCCTTTTTCGGGAAATAGTCGGCAAAAGAGTATGGATGGTTGCCAGTGCCTTCATTTTGAGCAATAGCTGCAAGTTTTTCATAGTTCACGCCATCGTTGGAGCGCTGAACCACAAACTCATAGTTGCCCTCCATGTGCTCAAGCTGCCAATCTACCATTACTGCACTACCAAATTCACCAACATTGATGATGATGCCATTGCCACAGATGATTGGGCTATTGGAGATAGCAATAGGAAGCACATCCGTAGAGGTACAACCACCCTTGGTAACGGTCAGCGTGATGTTCACAACACCTGCCTGGTTCCAAGTCACTGTTGGATTTTGGGCTGAGGAGGTGGATGGAGTTGCCCAAGGGCCAAAGTTCCATGAGTAGGTCGCACCAGTACCATTGCTGGCAGCGAAATATTGCTCAGAGTCACCAACGCATGTGAGGTCTGGGCCAGTGATTTCAGCAACGGCGGTATTTCCAATGGTAATTGCTACCCTTGTGGTCTCCAACCAATCTGAGCAGTTCTGTGCTTTTACACAGCGGACAAAGTAGGTATTGGAATAGATAAGACCTGGGTCATAGTTCTGGCCTGTTGCGCCGGGTACTGGCGTCCAAACGTTCGGGTCGTAAGGTGTGTCAGCGGAATTGTACATCCACATGTACTGGGTAGCGCTGCCGCCACCTGTAACGGCCGAGCCGGTAATCAAATCAGCATCAACGCCAGGGCCGCAAAGCACTTGGTCGCAGCAAATCGTACCTGGTCCGGGCACGTTCAAACAGTTGTCGTAGATACCTGCATCAACGGTAACATTGCAATTGCCAGCGGCCAATGTGATATTGGCTGTGCTGCCAGAAGCTAATGCATCGCTGTCCGTGAAGTCGTCGGTGCAGTTGTTGGCAGGTGAGAAGGCATAGCCTACTGGTGCCGTAAACTTCACTTGATAAGTTCCCGCTTGGAGGTTGTCAAACAGGTATTGGCCATTCAATGCAGTGGTAGTCGTCAAGGAAACAGCTGCACCACCTGCGGTTGTGCCTGTCAATTGTACAGTGACGCTTCCTATGCCAAACTCGCCTGGGTCTTGGCAGCCGTTGCGGTTTACGTCATTCCAAACCCGGTCGCCAATGCAGCTTGGCTCAACCAGCGTAACCGTGCCAGTACCTGTACAGCCATTGGAAGAGGTAACTGTTACCGTGTAAGTGCCAGGGCCGAGATTGGAAAGGGTAGAAGTGGTGGCCCCAGTGTTCCAAGAATAGGTATATGGGGCGGTGCCTCCAGATACGGTTGTGGAAATTGCGCCATCATCTTCGTTCACACCACTGATAGGCGAGGTTACGTTTACAGTTACGTTCAAGCCTGCCGTGCTGTTGCTGATGGAAACCATGCCCATAGCTGCACAACCCCTTGAGTCCGTTGCAGTTACGGCATAAGCCCCATTGTTCAGGTTGGAAATGGATGCACCTGTGGCATTATTGCTCCAAGCATAAGTATAGCCCGGTGTGCCGCCAGTGGCAACTGCCGTTGCAGCGCCAAGTGTATTGCATGCACCATTGACGCCAGTCACCGTTACTCCGACCTGGGTAGGCTGTGTAACCTGAACACTGGTGTTGGCGGTGCAGCCGCTTGCCGTATGGGTAACGGTCACAAAATAAGTGGCCGCAGTCAGGTTGTTAATGGTAGCAGTGTTGCCGCCATTGCTCCACTGGTAAGTGAAGGGCGCAGTAGCACCAGATGCAGTTACCGTTGCAGAACCGTTGTTGCCTGCAAAGCAGCTAACCGACATGGCGGTAGCAGTTGCTGAAATAGTGGAGGAGCCAGTTACGGTTACTGAACTCGACTTGGTGCAGCCATTGGCGTCAGTAACAGTCACTGAATAATTGCCCGCTGTAATATTGTTGATGACGGAAGTTGTTGCGTTGTTGCTCCACAAAAAGGTAAATGGAGCGGTGCCAGTGCCCGGCGTAACCATTGCAGCGGCAGAGCCATTTGAAATGCAACCGCCATTCACGCCACTGATGTGCAGGTCAATTGCCGGTGTCCCACCAACGGTGACATTAGCGGTTGCTCCGCAACCTTGCGCATCTGTGATAACAATGCTATAGTTTCCTGGTGTCAATCCAGAAATGGAGGCTGTTGTTTGATTTGTGTTCCACAAATAGGTATAGGGAGCTATCCCACCAACTGGAGTAGCTGTGGCAGTACCAGTAGCTGTTCCACATGCAGAAGATGCGGTGGCAGATGCATTGATGGTCAAATTGGATTGGGCAACGATTGAAACCGCTGCCACGCCTTGGCAACCCAAGAAATCGGTTACCGTGACTGAATAATTGCCAGCCACTAAGCCGGACACTGTGTTGCCCGTGGCGCCAGTGCTCCACTGAACCTGGTAGGGGGCAGTGCCACCCGTTGGCGCAACCGTAGCAGAACCTACTACGCTGCCACCGCTGCCACAAGATGGGTTCACGGTCGTGAGGTTCAAGGTGATTTGTGCCGGGTTGGTAATATTTGCCGTACCCGTCTTGGTGCAACCATTTACATCCGTAACTGTGACACTGTAAGAACCTGGGCCGAGGTTAGGGTTGACCGAACCATTGGCACCGTTGCTCCATGCGTAGGTGTAAGGAGCCAATCCGCCTGTTACAAGTGCCTCGATACTTGCATCACAGAAGTTGAAGCAAGCAAGTCCTTGAATGTTCAAATTGAGGCTCATGGCAGCAGGAACTGTCCTGCAGGCAACAGCAGCACAGCCATTGGCATCGGTAGCTGTCACACAGTGCAGGCCAGCAGAAAGGCCAGAAACTGTGGCACCTGTTGCGCCATTATCCCATTGGTAAGTGAATGAACCTGTACCGCCGGTAGCGGCAGCCGTAGCGTTTCCGCCACCTGCACAAGGGTTGTTCACCGTAATGTTAACGGATACTGCGCTTGGTTGCGACAAATTGAAACTTGCCGTGGCTGTAGCACCATTGGCATCAGTGGCAGTGACTGATATACTGCCAGCACTTAGACCTTGAACGGTACTACCGTTTGCGCCATTGCTCCAAGCAAAAAAGTAAGGGGAGGCACCACCAGAGGCCACTGCCGTAGCGGAACCGTTCGTGTAACCGTTGCAGGTTGGGCCAGTACCTGAAATGGAAACGTTGACCTGGGCCGTTGCCAAAATAGGGAGCAAGCAGACCAAGGCCATCGAAACATAACGGACAAACTCAGAAAGGGAGGATCCCAAGCGTTGAGATGGATTCATAATCGAAAAGTTTTGGTAATAATTATAAAGTTATTCGAGCTTCAGCTCGAATGTGAATTCCTAACTTGATGTGATTCGATTGAAATGAGCCAGTTTGATACTCGAAACCTTTTTTACTTGAATTGTCAAATTAAAAACATCAAAATTTGTAGCTGACAAAAAATCAATGCCAAAGACCAAACAGGCCGTATTCGATGGGTAGATGCAGATTCCTTTAAAGTTGGCTCTAAAGGAGTATGTTTGAAGAATTGCGTATCAAAAATCGGTATTGGTGAGTGAAATCGGGTGCAAGGTACAAAGGTAGTTGATATTTTTTCTAACTTATTTCAATTAATGGTTGTATTGGTGGACTTTTTATTGAAAAAAATGGAAATCGTAATGATTTGGTGGTCATGTAGTTAGTTGTTGCTTTCGACTTCAAATTCGTTTAACAAAAAAAGAGAGCGCTTAGGGGCAACCCTAAGCGCTCGACTTTTACTAATTCAATTGGCTTGAGCCAATATCCTAATGGGTCAACAGCATCATTTTTGAAGCTGTCTGCGTGCCTGAAGACAGGCGATAGTAAAGAATCCCTGCTGCGAAACCAAGTTCTTCTCTCTGTATTCTGACTTCATTGTAACCTTTTTGGTACTGACCATTTACTGTCTTTACCAATCTGCCAGACGCATCCACAATGGAAAGCGTGGCTTCTCCGGCAACAGGAAGTATGAATGAAATCAATGTCTCGTTGTAGAACGGGTTCGGCCTGTTCTGGAACAATTCAAAGCCTGAAGCCACTTCATTTTCTAAGAACAATAGTCGAACTTGCTGGCTCATGCCTTCCCTGTTATAGGCTTCAGTTCTAGTGAACCGGTCGCTCAACCACATGGACTCGCTCATTCGCCCTGCTTGTTTTGCCTTGAAAACAAGTGTGAAATACGGTCTTTCATCCACTGCATTTTCACCATATTGGTTCCAACTAGCCGTGATGGCGTTTTCGTCAAGTTTGGTGAAGCCGAAGTTCGCCTCAGATGCTTTCCCATCGCCCACTTCGAAGAACTCAACCAATGCTGGATTGAACTCAAGGGTGAACTGATAGCCTGCTGTTTTAAAGTCCTCTGCATTAAAGCTAACTTCGTAGGTTTCACCAGCTTCCAAGATTCGCTCCTGTGTCTGGAAAACCAATGCTTGGCCGTCCCTGTCTTCCGTATTGTCACCTGAAATCGCCGATGAGTTGTTCACGTCACCAATTTTTACCGCTACGAAATCCGCATTGAGCACATCGTTGGGTAGGTTGTTGATGTTGATGAACTCTGGGAACGTCTCCAACCATGGGTTGCTTGGGTCTGGGAATTGGTAGCTCCTTTCCACAAATCGCCAAGAAGTGTTGTTGGAGAAATCGTTGTTCATCAGCAGAATCAATTTGCGAAGTTCGACCAAGTCGAAGGTCGTTACGGTCTTCGAATTGTTTACATCTGCTGCAATCAGCTTGTAAGGTGAATCGAGCATGGTCATGTTCAAAATATGCTGGCTGATTAGCACAAGATCATAAGTTGAAACACCTTGCAATGGATTGACATCGTGGGTTGGAACAATGCTTACATCATGCCCAACTGGCACGCTTGTGAACGTGAAGCCACCATCCGCCAACGTATTTGCCGAACCAAAGCTTTGGCCACTCAAGTTCACAGACACATTGCCAACCGGTTCATTGTCCTCATTGAGGATGAAGCCGCCTACGCTGACCACCAAGGTATCGTCCATGCAACTGGTCGTATTGTCAAGGATGGTAACGGTTGTGCTGCAGAAGCTTTGGTTGCCTGCAGCGTCGGTTACATAAATTTGAACCGGATTGACACCTTCATCTTCGCACAAGAAAACCTGTGAGGTTGTGGAAGGGTCTGGCGTGAACGAGAATATCAAATTGCTCGTGCAGTTGTCCGTTGAACCTGCGTTCAGTTGGCTCGCATTAACTGGTACCATCGGTGGAGTTCCAGGCATAAGCGGAACAGTGATGCCAGTATTGCAGGTTGCGCTCGGTGCTTTGCAATCCCGAATAGTCAGTGTTGCTGAGCAGGACGTCGAGTTGCCGCACCCATCGTTCGCCGTGAACACTGTTGTAAACGTGCCCGGTCCAGAATTGAACGGGCCAAATCCATTGCCCAAACCTGCGGTGGTTGCAGTAACCGTCAGCTGGGAACTGCAATCCGTCACCGTCGGCATTGGGATGGTAAAGTTGGCGCTGCAAGTTGGCCCGTCAATGCAAACTATCGGAACGGTACAATTGGTTATGACTGGAGCCACTCCATCCACAACATGGACGGTTTGTTTATAGACAATGACACCATCCCAGGGGTCGCTGTCTGGGTCGGTATCCGGCCCAAACTGCACGGTCGCATTGGCAGCCGTTGGCCGCTGGGTCGCCGTCCAGCTATCCCTGAAGGTACGGGAATCACAGTCACCGTCGCCGTCCACATCACATTGTGGGAAGGGTAGGCCAAGTGCAGATTCAGGTACCTCAACTACTTCTTGGTCGAGGCTCGCCCCTTGCACGCACCAGTTCACCACCTGCCAAGTTCTCACCACTTTGTAGCAAGCGCCTGGCACCACTTCAAACGGGCCATCATCGAAGGTAACTGCTATCATTTCACAGGTTTCCTTAAAAATGGTCGGCTGGCCAAAGTTTGGCAATGACTGGCCACAGTTGACCGTGAGGTCAGCAGGGAACGAAACGGCGAAATCGGAAACATGGTCAACGAAAATCTGCTGTGTACAAGCGGGTGAAGTCAATCCTCCCGCATCCGTTGCTGTCCAAGTACGGGTTATTATGCCTTCTTTGCATTGCGTCAAATTGTTGTTGAACGAGCGGTTAACCGTCGCACTGTTGCAATTATCGGCAAACACTGGCTGGCCAAAGGCGGCATCAAGGAACTGGCTCTTGGCAGCTTGCGTTGCGGCCAAGTTCAGCCCAACCTCGTAATTGTCCACGAATTCATCACAGGTAATCCGCTGGTTGGCCGGGCAGGATGCTACCACTGGCGCCAGTTTGTCATTCACATCCACTTCTACCATACAGTCGTTGTAGTTGCCGTGGCAATCGAAGGCCCTGACGACTACCATTACTGGCGGGCCAGCCACGTCTTCGCAACAGAACACCACCGATGCGCCAAACTGGGTATCGTTATGGCCGTCGTCGCAAGGGTCGGTCATGCGCCTTACCTCGAAATGGTGCAAGCAGCAGTTGTCCGTCGAGCCGTTGTCGAACTGGTTGGCAAGCACAGTGGCTGTGGCCCCTGGCGTTGACGGAAGGTTAACATCAATTACACCGTTGCAAACTGTTGTCGGTGAAATATCGTCCACGACCGTTACCGCCACCGTGATGCTACGGCTATTGTTGCAGGCATCTGTTGCTATGTAAGTAATGCTGTGTGTGCCAAGCGGCAAGCCAGGTGCTGGGATGACACCGCTCTTGTCAGGATTCATGATGGCTGGGCCAACCGGCGTATTGATTTGCAAGGTGATTGTATTGCTGCAATCATCCGTCAATACGGTCGGTGGTAGTAACAATCCCATGGAGCGGCATGGGTTCGGATGCACCGCCTGAATATTGGCGCTCACTTGGAAAGGAGGCCTTGTGATATTCGGCGCAGCGTTATCCATGACATTGATGATTTGGATATTATCCTCACCACCTACTCCAGTAGTTATGATAGCGCCGGTACACCAGTCCACCACCGTCCAGGTACGGATGATTTTGAAACTGGTGCCACAAGTAGCTACCGTTTGGTCGGAATTCAACACGTTGTAGGCACAGGTTGAATTGTTGGCCACGTTAACATTGCCAGAACCAGTAGCCATGAGCACCGCTTGCGTCAAGTTCGGGCTAACGTTGATACCCGGCTGTGCTGGGTCTATGTCCGTTATGGAACTGTGCAATGCAGTTGCATTGATAATGTTCGGTCTGGAAGCGTATTGCGTGCAAGACCAAGTGATGTCGTCAGGAAAATCAATCGGCGGACGTATCACGTTGATGGTCTGGTTGCAATTGGCCAGAGTAGCGTTGCCTTGGTTGTCAGTGGCTTTGTAAATACGGCGAATTACATAAGTGCCATCGCAGATATTGTTGTCAATCGTCTGTTGGCCCAATAATGCTATAACGGGGTTCGGGTCGCAATTGTCAACGGCTACTGGAGCTGGGATACTGCTCAAGTCAGCGGTGCAAGCCACAACGATCGGAGCAGTTGGGCAAGTGAACACGGGAGCCGTTTTGTCTTCCACCAGGATAAAGCCCCAGCAAGAGTTGCCATAGACTTTGTCCTTGATTTTGACGGTCAGCGTCTGGCCCTTATAGCTGCCACTGATTTCATACACATTCGGAGTCGCTGGGTTCAAATCCGGTACAGGAACGTCCCAAGCATCCGTTACCATGAAAACCTGGTAGTAGTAGCCCAATGGGAAGTAGGTTGGGTTCGTGCAAATGCTCGATTCCCCTTCCAGAACCATCGTCGGCGTCAGCCAGATTTCGCAGTTCTGGTTCAGGGAGACTTGCACCAAATCGTTGCATGCCATTCCTTCATCCAGTTCATCCCAGCACCTTTGTAGCAAGGAACGATCGTTGGTGCCACCAGTATCGCCCGGCCAACCTGCATTGCTCGTGCGTGGGTTCGGCCCAGCATCGGTCAAGTCGTTGACAACGGATGGCGGGAAGCAGTTGGTGACAGTGCCAGCCACAGTCGCTTGGTTGCCCAACACGGCTGGTGCCCCTGGTGAATTCGGGTTTATTTCAATCCTGAAACGGATTACCACTCGTTGGTCGGGTTCCAAAAGCCCACCGCCCGTCAGCAGGTCGCCAGTGCCGTTATAGGCAGCATTGACAGTTGGTAAGGTCGTGGCTGTGGTCGTAATGCCCGTGGCACCAACATTGATGATTTGTGGTGCTTGGGTCACGGCCATGAAAGCACTTCCAAAGTTGGAGGGGTTCCCCAAATTGTCAATCACACTCAAGTTATTGAGGCTTGAGCTTCCAGCGTTCTGTAAAACGATTTCTGTGATTACGTCGAAATGCCCAGGCGTACCGCTCGATGCAGGTTCAATGCCTGCAAAGTATTTGGAGGCAATGATAGCAGGTGGCAGTGCAGTTACCGTAAAGGTCTGGCTGCACGTAATCGGTAAAGCGCTGCAAGGACTGGTGTAAGTGAATGTAACCGTGGTTGCACCGCCACAAACAGAAGGTGCGCCGAGGTTATCGTTCGTCAAAGCACCAGGGCAGCCGCCTGTTATCGTCGCAGATGCCAACCAAGTTTGGAATGCGGCATTGATTTGCGATTGTGTCAGGTTCGGCCCTACCGACATGGGCGCCGGACAATTCAAAACGGGCGTCGTGGCATTTGTAACGGTAAATGTCCTCATGCAAGTAGTGGACGTACCGCAAAGGCTAGTAGCCGTGAAAGTAACATTGACTGAACCACCACATGCACTTGGTGCGGCTAAGGCATTGTTGCTAACGGTTGCGTTGCAGCCACCTGTTACCGATGCCAAAGCCAGCCAAGCATTGAACTTGGTGTTGATTTGGGCTTGGGTTTGGCAGATAGCTTCTGTACGGTCCGTTGGGCAATTCAATACCAAATTCGGAGCGGCAATGACAGAGAATGTCTTCGTGATGCTGACAGGTGTTGCGGAGCAACTGCTGGTAGCCGTGAACGTTACATCCTTGCTTCCACCACATGCAGCGGGTGCTCCTGTGCTGTTGTTGGACAATACAACCCCCGCGCCATAAATTGGTGGTTGCCAGAAACAAGCCAAGCATATTTGGCATCAATCGTTACTTGCGTTTGGCAGGCTGCTTCAGCCTGGTTAACTGGAGCGTTCAAGACCAAAGGAGAACTTGCTACCGTGAAAGTCGCCTGGCAAGTTGTTGTCAATGGTGCACAAGTACCAGTATAGGTAAAAGTCACCGTTTTGGAGCCGCCACAAGCAGGAGGCGCACCGTTATTGTTGTTGGTCAATACACCACCACAAGCGCCAGTAGCTGTTGCCGTAGCCAACCAGTTGGCAAACGCAGCATCCACCGCTGCCTGTGTCTGGCAGGCAGGTGTTGTTGTATTCACTGGGCAAGTTAAGGCTACCACCGGAGCAGCTACTGTAAAGGTCGCTTGGCAAGTCGTTGCCAACGGAGCGCAAGTACTTGTATAAGTGAACGTCACGGTCGTTGAGCCACCACAAGCTGAGGAGCGCCCGTGTTGTTGTTCAATAAAGCTCCTCCACAACCGCCAGTTCCAGTTGCCGTCGCAAGCCATGCTGTAAACGCAGCATTAACAGCCGCCTGCGTTTGGCAGGCTGGTGTAGTGGTATTTACTGGACAAGACAGCACAACAGTAGGAGCTGCTGGCACGGTGAACGTGGACTGGCAGGTGGTCGTCAGTGGTGCGCAGGAATTTGTGTACGTAAACGTAACGGTCGTTGAGCCGCCACAAGCTGACGGTGCACCCGTGTTGTTGTTGGTCAGAACACCGTTGCAGCCACCTGTTGCGTTAGCAGTAGCAAGCCAAGCCGTGAAGGCTGCATTCACTGCAGCCTGAGTTTGGCAAGCAGCTACTGTCGTGCTGGCTGGGCAAGTCAAGGCCACTAAAGCTGGTGCTGGTACTGTGAAAGTAGCCTGGCATGTAGTCGTCGGTGCAAGGCAGCCACTCGTATAGGTGAAAGTAACCGTCGTTGAGCCACCACAGATTGGGGGTGCTCCCGTGTTGTTGTTCGTAAGAACACCGCCACATCCACCAGAAGCACTGGCAGTTGCCAACCAGGCGCTAAATGCCGTATTCACTTGGGCCTGGGTTTGGCAGGCTGTCGTGGTTGTGTTCACTGGACAAGTCAGCACGATGGGTGCTGGCGTGGGTACGGTGAATGTTGCTTGGCAAGTCGTCACCAAAGGTGAGCATGTGCTAGTGTAGGTGAAGGTCACCGTCGTTGAACCACCAGTTGCTGAAGGTGCACCTGAGTTGTTGTTCGTCAAAACAGCACTACAGCCACCAGCCGCACTTGCTGTTGCGAGCCAGTTGGTAAATGCGGTGTTGATTGCTGCTTGCGTCAAGCCAACTGTCGTGGTCATGTTCAACGGGCAAGTCAAGGTGACAGCAGGTGCAGCCGTTACCGTAAACGTCGCCTGACAAGTGGTCACCAAAGTGCCACAGGTGCTGGTGTAGGTAAAGGTCACGGTCGTTGTGCCGCCACAAGCGGAAGGTGCGCCTGTGTTGTTGTTTGTCAAAATACCGTTGCATCCCCCAGTTCCGTTTGCCGAGGCCAGCCAAGCCGTAAAGGCAGCGTTCACCTGGGCCTGTGTCTGACAAGCATTGATGGTCGTGTTGGTTGGGCAAGTCAGCGTAACTATCGGTATTGCGGGAACCGTGAAAGTTGCCTGACAAGTAGTGGTCAATGGAGCGCAGGAACTTGTAAAGGTGAACGTTACAGTCGTTGAGCCACCCGTGAATGGGGGTGCTCCCGTGTTGTTGTTGCTCAAAGCACCGTTGCAACCTCCTGAACCACTCGCTGTTGCGAGCCATGCAGCAAAAGCAGCATTAACTGCAGCTTGGGCCTGACCACCTACCGTAGTTGTGTTCACCGGACAGGTTAGTACAACTGGCGGCGCAGCCGGCACCGTAAAGGTACTTTGGCAAGCAGTGGTCAATGGTGCACAAGCTGCACTGGTATAGGTGAAAACAACCGTCGTAGAACCACCACAAGCGGATGGTGCCCCTGCGTTGTTGTTCGTCAATACACCACTGCAGCCGCCAGAAGCAGTGGCTGTTGCGAGCCAAGTATTGAAGGCTGTGTTCACTGCAGCCTGTGTCTGGCAAGCAGTGGTTGTCGTGTTCACTGGACAGGTCAAAGCCAAAGGCTGGGGAGCAGTCACCGTGAAGGTGGCTTGGCAAGTCGTTGTCAATGGCGCACAACTGCTGGTATAAGTGAACGTCACGGTCGTAGAACCACCGCAAGCCGATGGCGCACCCGTGTTGTTGTTCGTCAGAACACCATTACAGCCTCCACTGGCAGATGCCGTAGCAAGCCAGGTGGTAAACGCAGTGTTCACCGCAGCCTGTGTTTGACAAGTTGTAACTGTTGTGTTTACAGGACATGTCAGCACTACATTGGGTGAAGCGGGCACGGTGAAAGTCGCTTGACAAGTAGTAGTCGATGGCGAACAAGTGCTCGTATAGGTGAAAGTCACCGTTGTTGAGCCACCGCAAGCCGATGGCGCACCTGTGTTGTTGTTCGTCAGCACACCGTTACAACCGCCCGTGGCAGTAGCAGTGGCAAGCCAGGCGCTGAATGCCGTGTTGACTTGAGCCTGCGTTTGGCAAGCTGCCGTCGTCGTATTAACTGGGCATGTCAACACCACGTTGGGTGCAGCTGGTACCGTGAAAGTCGCTTGGCAAGTTGTGGTCAATGGCGAACAAGCACTGATGTAGGTAAACGTAACCGTCGTGGAACCACCACATGCAGGAGGTGCTCCAGTATTATTATTGCTCAGTACACCATTACACCCCCCCGTCGCCGTAACCGTTCCGAGCCAAGTATTGAAGGCGGTATTAACCGCAGCTTGTGTTTGGCAAGCAGCGGTGGTAGTGTTCACTGGGCAGTTCAATACCACTGGTGGCGAGGCAGGTACGGTGAAAGTAGCTTGACAGGTCGTTATGAATGGCGCACAAGTGCTGGTATAGGTAAAAGTTACCGTGGTTGAACCACCACATTTGGATGGAGCGCCCGTGTTGTTGTTCGTCAGCATACCATTGCAGCCTCCAGTGACAGATACTGTAGCCAGCCAAGTATTGAAGGCTGCGTTCACCGAGGACTGCAACTGGCAGGCCGTCGTGGTCGTGTTCACCGGGCAGTTCAACACCACGTTGGGTGGTGCAGGTACGGTGAAAGTTGCTTGACAAGTCGTCGTGGTTGGTGAACAACTACTGGTGTAGGTAAAAGTCACTGTCGTCGAGCCGCCACAAGCTGGTGGTGCGCCCGTATTGTTGTTCGTCAGAACACCATTGCAACCACCAGTAACTGATACGGATGAAAGCCAAGTGGCGAATGCCCCATTTACAGCAGCCTGTGTTTGGCATGCTGCTACGGTTGTGTTCGATGGACAGGTCATCACCACTGTAGGTGGTGCAGGTACGGTGAAAGTAGCTTGGCAGGTCGTTGTCGTTGGTGCACAACTGCTGGTATAGGTGAATGTAACGGTCGTCGAGCCGCCGCAAATTGGCGGTGCTCCTGTGTTGTTGTTCGTTAGAACACCATTGCAACCACCCGTTGCCGTTGCCGATGCTAACCAAGCGGCAAATGCCGTATTAACCGCAGCTTGTGTTTGGCAGGCCGTTGTGGTGGTGTTCGATGGACAGGTCAACACAACAGTTGGTGCTGCTGGCACGGTGAAGGTTGCCTGGCAGGTCGTTGTTGCTGCTGAGCAAGCTGAACTGGTATAGGTAAACGTAACAGTGGTTGAGCCACCGCAGGCTGGTGGTGCTCCTGTATTGTTGTTTGTCAAAACACCATTGCAGCCACCTGTTGCACTGGCCGTTGATAGCCATGTATTGAATGCGGCATTCACCGCTGCTTGCGTCTGGCATGCAGTTGTTAGGTAAAGGTAACGGTAGTGGAGCCGCCACAGATGGACGGTGCACCCATGCTATTGTTCGTCAAAACGCCGTTACAGCCACCCGTTGCAGTTGCCGAGGCAAGCCAGTTGGCAAATGCTGTGTTCAACGCTGCCTGTGATTGGCAAGCCGTTGTTGTCGTATTTGCCGGGCAATTCAGCACCACGTTTTGCGGAGCAGCAACAGTAAATGTTGCTTGGCAGGTCGTAGTCAGCGGTGCGCAAGTGCTGGTATAGGTGAAAGTTACGGTCGTCGAGCCACCGCAGGCAAGTGGGGCGCCTGTGTTATTGTTTGTCAAAACACCATTGCAACCACCACTGGCAGATGCAGTAGCAAGCCAAGATGCAAACGCAGTATTGACTGCCGCTTGGGTCTGACATGCTGCTGTCGTGGTATTCGTTGGGCAGTTCAGCATCACGGTCGGAGCTGAAAGCACAGTGAAGGTTGCCTGGCAAGTGGTAAGCAATGGAGCACAGGTGCTGGTATACGTGAAAGTCACCGTTGTTGCACCGCCGCAAGCAGGTGGTGCGCCCGTGTTGTTGTTCGTCAGAACGCCGTTGCAGCCGCCTGAAGCGGAAGCGGTTGCCAGCCATGTTGCAAACGCAGTGTTTACTGCTGCTTGCGTTTGACAGGCTGCCGTCGATGCATTCATTGGGCAGTTGAGCACAACCATTGGGACAGGGGTACCGTGAAGGTGGCTTGGCAAGTAGTGGTCAGTGGCGCACAACTGCTGGTGTAGGTAAAAGTCACCGTCGTGGAGCCACCTGCTGCGGGAGGTGCCCCCGAATTGTTGTTCGTCAGAACACCGTTGCAACCGCCCATGCCGTTGGCCATCGACAGCCAAGATGCAAAAGCAGCATTGACCTGAGCTTGGGTCTGTCCAAAGGCTGTGGTCGTGTTTGCAGGACAATTCAGTGTAACAATTGGCGGGGTAGCTACGGTAAATGTGGCTTGGCAAGTCGTGGTCGCTGCCGAACAAGCAGCGCTTGTATAGGTGAACGTCACAGTCGTTGAGCCACCGCAAGCGGAAGGCGCACCCGTGTTGCTGTTTGTTAAAACGCCATTGCAACCACCTGTTGCTGTTGCTGTGGCAAGCCAAGTGGCAAACGCAGCGTTCACCGCTGCCTGCGTCTGACAAGCGGCAGTGGTTGTGTTCGACGGGCAATTCAAAACCACATTCTGTGCAGATGTCACCGTGAAAGTGGCTTGGCAAGTCGTTGTCAAAGGCGCACAACTGCTGGTATAGGTGAAGGTCACCGTTGTAGAACCTCCACAGGCAGGTGGTGCGCCCGTGTTGTTGTTTGTAAGAACACCGTTGCAGCCACCCGTTACGGATGCAGTTGACAGCCAGGCGGCAAACGCTGTGTTGACAGCTGCCTGTGTTTGACAAGAAACCACCGTTGTGTTCACCGGGCAGTTCAGCACGATGGTAGGTTGTGCAGCACCGTAAATGTGGCTTGGCAAGTGGTTGTCAATGGCGCACAAGAGCTGGTATAAGTGAACGTCACAGTCGTTGAGCCACCGCAGACTGGTGGTGCGCCCGTGTTGTTGTTCGTCAAAACGCCATTGCACCCGCCAGTGGCTGTTGCGGTTGCAAGCCATGTTGCAAATGCTGTGTTCACAGCTGCTTGGGATTGGCAGGCCGTAGCCGTCGTATTTGCAGGGCAATTCAGTGTAATTGTAGGCTGTGCAGGCACTGTAAATGTGGCTTGACAATTGGTTGTCAATGGAGCACAGCTACTGGTATAGGTGAAAGTGACGGTCGTAGAGCCGCCACAAGCAAGCGGAGCTCCCGTATTGTTATTTGTCAGGACGCCGTTGCAACCACCAGAAGCGGATGCCGTGGCCAGCCATGTTGCGAACGCAGTGTTCACTGCTGCTTGCGTCTGACAGGCTGCCGTGGTCGTATTCGTCGGGCAGTTCACCATCACAGTTGGGGCTGAAAGCACCGTGAAGGTTGCTTGGCAGGTAGTGACAAATGGCGCACAAGTGCTGGTGTAGGTGAATGTCACCGTGGTTGCGCCGCCACAGGCAAGCGGAGCGCCCGTGTTGTTGTTGGTCAGAACACCGTTGCAGCCACCAGAAGCGGATGCTGTGGCCAGCCATGTTGCAAATGCAGCATTTACTGCTGCTTGCGTCTGGCAGGCTGCTGTTGAGGTGTTCATCGGACAATTCAGCACAATAGGCGGTACAGGAGGAACGGTGAAAGTGGCTTGGCAGGTCGTGGTCATTGGTGCACAACTGCTCGTGTAGGTGAAAGTCACCGTAGTTGAGCCGCCAGCTGCTGGAGGCGCACCAGTGTTGTTGTTTGTCAGCACACTATTACAACCGCCGGTGCCATTGGCCAAAGCCAGCCATGTGGCAAATGCAGCATTTACCTGAGCCTGCGTTTGCCCAAATGCCGTGGTTGTGTTCGCTGGACAATTCAACGTCACGGTCGTTGGAGAAGCAACAGTAAAGGTAGCCTGACAGGTAGTTGTTGCTGCCGAGCATGCCGAACTTGTATAGGTAAAAGTTACGGTTGTTGAACCACCGCAAGCTGGTGGTGCCCCCGTGTTGTTGTTCGTCAGAACACCATTGCAACCACCAATGGCGGATGCAGAGGCGAGCCAATTTGAAAATGCCGTGTTCACTGCCACCTGCGTCTGGCAGGCTGGCGTGGTTGTACTCGTCGGACAAGCCAACGCCACATTCTGTGCTGCGGCCACCGTGAAAGTGGCTTGGCAGGTTGTTGTCAAAGGTGCACAACTGCTGGTGTAGGTGAAAGTCACCGTTGTAGAACCACCACATGCAAGTGGTGCGCCGGTATTATTGTTCGTAAGAACACCGTTGCAACCCCCCATTACGGATGCAGTTGAAAGCCAAGCAGCAAACGCCGTGTTGACCGCTGTCTGCGTTTGGCAAGAAACCACGGTTGTGTTCACTGGGCAGTTCAAAACAATGGTAGGCTGTGCAGGCACTGTAAATGTGGCTTGACAAGTAGTTGTCAATGGCGCACAAGAACTGGTGTAAGTGAAAGTCACGGTCGTTGAGCCGCCACAAGCAGGCGGAGCGCCAGTGTTGTTATTGGTCAAAACGCCGTTGCAGCCACCAGAAGCGGATGCCGTGGCCAACCATGTTGCGAATGCAGTGTTCACTGCTGCTTGCGTCTCACAGGCTGCGGTCGTGGTATTCGTTGGGCAGTTCAGCATGATGGTTGGAGCTGAAGGCACTGTGAAGGTGGCCTGGCAAGTAGTGATTAATGGCGCACAAGTGCTGGTATAGGTGAATATCACCGTTGTTGAACCGCCACAAGCTGGTGGAGCGCCCGTGTTGTTGTTGGTCAAAACACCGTTGCAGCCACCAGAAGCGGATGCCGTGGCCAACCATGTTGCGAATGCAGTGTTCACTGCTGCTTGTGTTTGGCAGGCTGCCGTCGAGGTGTTCATCGGACAGTTGAGCACCACCATTGGCACAGGGGGAACCGTGAAGGTGGCCTGGCAGGTCGTGGTCGTTGGTGCACAACTGCTCGTGTAAGTGAAAGTCACCGTTGTTGAACCACCTGCTGCTGGTGGTGCCCCTGTATTGTTGTTTGTCAACACACCATTACAACCGCCTACTCCATTGGCCATAGCCAACCATGTAGCAAAGGCAGCATTGACTTGTGCTTGGGTTTCCCCAAATGACGTGGTTGTGTTCGCTGGACAATTCAGCGTCACGCTCGTCGGAGCAGCAACGGTAAAGGTGGCCTGGCAGGTCGTTGTCGCTGCGGGGCATATTGAACTGGTATAGGTGAATGTTACGGTTGTTGAACCACCGCAAGCGGGTGGCGCCCCTGTGTTGTTGTTGGTCAGGGCGCCATTGCAACCACCGGAAGCAGTGGCTGTTGCCAGCCATGTAGCAAAAGCGGCATTGACAGCGGGTTGTGTCTGGCAGGCTGCTGTAGTTGTGTTTGCTGGACAATTTAATACAACTGCCTGGGCCGCTGCCACTGTAAATGTGGCTTGGCAGGTCGTGGTCAAAGGTGCACAAGTACTAGTATAAGTGAAAGTTACGGTCGTCGAGCCACCACAGGCTGGTGGTGCGCCCGTGTTGTTGTTTGTAACAACGCCATTGCAACCGCCACTAGCAGTCGCCGATGCAAGCCATGTAGTAAACGCCGAATTCACTGCCGCTTGCGTCTGACAAGCTGCAGTGGTCGTGTTCATCGGACAGTTTAACATTACGGTTGGTGGTGCGGAAACAGTATAAGTTGCCTGGCAGGTTGTTGTGAGCGGGGCACAAGAGCTGGTATAGGTGAAGGTCACGGTGGTTGAGCCGCCACAAGCGGGCGGTGCACCTGTATTGTTGTTGGTCAAAACGCCGTTGCAGCCGCCTGAGGCAGTTGCAGTCGCCAACCAAGCTGTAAAACTTGCATTGATAGCGGCTTGTGTTTGGCAAGCTGCTGCTGTGGTATTGACAGGGCAGGTCAATACTACGTTAGGTGGGGAGGTTATGGCAAAACTTGAACTACAGGACGCATTGTTATTGCAGTCGTCATTTACCTGATAAGTATGTGAGGTTGTTCCACCACAAATACTGGGCTGCATTAGGCCGGTAACCGGTGGAAAGGGCATGGTGATACAGTTGTCAGTTGCCGTAAAACCGGCTTGCCATGTATTGAAGGCCGCAGTTATGGCTGCTTGTGTGGTGCAAGCAGGTATGTTTACTGCAGACGGGCAAGTCACGGTTGGAGAAACATTGTCCGCCACCATTACATCTAACATGCACAGGTTTGTCATACCGGCCTGTGTAACTTCCAAGGTCAGGGTATAGCTGCCGCCACAATTGCCGTTTGAGGTAACCAAAATTGTATTTTGATTAGTGAGGCCCGGTATGCTTCCATCCCCAGAAATTGTCCATTGATATGCATCCATGCCAGGAGGCCCTGTGTACATTAGACCTGAGGCGTCAGGGCAAACACTGGTTGGTCCTGTGATCAAGCATATTGGAGGTGGGTTAAAACTAAATGATATTAGGTCCTTGAAAGGATGGTAGGTAAGACCAGCTTGCGAAGTGTTACTGGTCTGAACTTCAATGGTGCCTCTACAATTTAGTTTATTCTTGGGTTGCGTTGTTAGGATTTCATTGACGCTGCTACTTGTGTTCCAAGTCGTACCATTTGAGCAATGGAAAGCGCATTCGTAAGGCAGGACGTTTTTTGCCGATACCTGTACCGTAAACGGTAAACAGGTAAGTAGTAATAAGATTCCAAAGTGCCAAAGTAAGGCTCGATCGTGGCTGATGGGGGGGCATTTCTGCCTGCCTTCACCTCTACGAGTGATTTTAGGAAAAAGAAACTGTTTCATAATCTGGACTATAATTGAATTAATAAAAATGCCTTACCGGGGCCGGGCGTGACCGGCGCAGTTCAAATCGGTGGATGGGAATTCAGCTAATTTTTTGCTGGTTTTGTATGCCTTTTCTCTGTGAACCTTGTTCTACGGAAATACATTACATATTATCAATATCTAATATGATGCCAATTTTTTGACGATGTTTTGTAATGTGTAATATATTGAATATCAAGTATTTGAAATTGTTATTTGAATTTTCGGCACAAAAAAAGGAGGCAGGGCGATTCGCCCTGCCTCCTTTTTGTAAGGAATAGCCCACTGAATTGCTTCAGTGCCCCGCCTTCTCCTGCTTGAATTTCAGGATGTGGTCAACGACCTCTGGTAATTGCTCTGCCCCGATGCGCTTGGATAGGATGGTCTTGTCCGTATCCAGCACATAAATCTGGGGAGTGGTTTTGATGTCATACACCGTTTTATAACGACTCCTGTGGTAAGGGTCAACGGAGTTGAAGAACACGTCCATTTCCTTTTCAGCAATCGTGCTCCAACATTTGTCAACTTCCTTCAAGGTGACGTTCCCATCGTCGTCACGGGTGGCCAAAGAAGTACAGACTGCGAATACCGCCACGCCCTTGCCTTTATAGTCTTTTGCAAACTTCACCATGTCGGGCATAGACTTCTTGCAGTGACCACAATCGGGATCCCAGAAGAAAAGGGCAGTGATGGGTGATTTGAAATCATGCAACCAAATTTTCTCTTCTTTTTGGGTTTGCATCTCAATATTCGGTGCGATCTTGCCTATCAATAGCGGCTCAAGCTTATCTCCGTTTTCGATGATTTTTTTCAACTGATCGGCTTCCGTCCAAGGGGCAAGCCCGGCCTTGTAGTATTTCTGGGCAATGTGAACATAGACTGCATCCATGCCAACGATGTTGGACTTGGCGAACTGGTTGATGAAATGAATAAGGTAGAACTTGAAATTGTCCTCGGCGGGCTGCATTTTTTTCAGCACGTAGTCAATGGCAATTATCAATGAATCTGGGTGCTGCACGGTCATTTTGTCCACAAAATGTGTCACTTTGGGGAATAGGAACGGGGTTCTTACCAATTTTGGGTCTGCAAGGTCGAAATTGTCGAACCAATGAGACCGCATCCAATAGAAAGCTTTTGTTTCCTTATCCTTGGCTTCGCCTTCAAATTTTGGCACATCTGCAGGCATGTTGGCCTTTATAACCATGTTCGTCATCGTACCGGGGTGCTTAGCAATGAGGTCTTTTTGGTATTCGCTCACTTCCTTATCTAATTCCTTGATTTTCTCTTCGATTTTGGCCTTTTTCTTTTCGTCGTCCTTGGCCTCTTCCAATTCCTTTTTATACCCATCGGCCTTGGGGCGGCGGTCGCTGATATATTTCATGTAATCGTAGAACCGCTTGTTGTCCTCCGAGCCAGTGATTTTGATGCTGCCAGCAAGGTCGGACAGCTTGGTCTCTAACCCGAACCATTGATTGTTGTCATCCACCAGTAATTGGATGAATTGGTTATCGGGTGGCAGCACGATGAGATAGATTCCTCCAGCCAGCTTTTCATTTCCTTCGAAATAGAATCGGCCATCCGGCTCTACGTATGCAGTATCCTTGAGATATTGCTTGTCACCAAAATAATAGCCGAGGTAGGCCTCTTTTTGTTGGAACCCCTCCACCTTGGCTTTTATCTGATAGCCTATTTTTTGTTGGAAGAACCATCGCCGGATCGGCACAGAGCACTACGAAAAAAGTAAGGAAATGCTTCATTTTTCAAAAATTGTGTTGGGTGATATAAAGAGAAAAATCGCTCCAAAAATGCACAGTATCTTGCAGTACAGCCCAAAAAACGCAAACCCCACAATGATTGTTGCGGGGTTTGCTTGTAACCGCCAAACTTGTTTGGCTGGTTATGGTAACAGGTGGTTTAATATTTAGCCAGCCAAACAAGTTTGGCGGTTACATCTTATTGGCCCCTGAGAAAATCCGGCTCCAATTGATGCCGTTGCCGATACTCCCATTCTTGGTAGAAAACCAAATGAACAGTGGCTTGCCCACGATATGGTCTTCAGGCACGAAGCCCCAGACCCTGCTATCCTCGGAGTTGTGGCGGTTATCGCCCATCATCCAATAATAGTCCATTTTGAAGGTGTAGCTGGTTGCTTCTTGGCCGTTTATAAAGATTTTACCATCTTTTTTCTCCAGCTTGTTGCCTTCATAAACAGAAATTACCCGGTCGTAGAACGCAATGTTCTGTGGGCTGATAGCTACCGTAGCGCCTTTTTTGGGGATATAGACTGGGCCATAGTTATCGTTGCCCCAACCAGGGAAGTTCACCTCATCGTGTGGGAAGAGCGCCCCCGGTTGTTTTGGGTAGTCTATGATATCAAAGGTCGCATCTGGCATGACCTCCTTCAGTTTGGCACGTTGGGTTTCGTTCATGGCGAAAATATTGCCATTGATTTTTTCAAACACGTTGACGCCAATCTCGTCCAATTTTTCCTCGTTGATGCCATTTGGGGCATTGATGACCGTCAAGAACTGCATATTGGTTGGGTTCTTGGCAGCTTCGCCATTGATGAAAACTTGGCGATTGATGACCTTGAGACTGTCGCCCGGCAAACCAATGCACCTTTTAATATAGTGGTCTTTCTTGTCAATCGGCCTTGTCACAAGCTCAACCCTGCCTGTTTTGATGGCCTCTTGATACATTGGGTTGAAACCCGCAACTGCTCCCCTCCTGTAGTCGCCAATGCTGAATGTCCGATCAGGGAAGATAAATACGCTGTCGCCGTCCGGGAAATTGAATACTACGGGATCGTAGCGCTCCACTTTTTGTAAGGCAGGCAAGCGGTAAAATGGCAGGTTGGGTTTTTCCAGATAGCTCTCCGAATTGAAGAAAGGCAGCCGATTGTGCAGCAAGGGGAACATGACCACAGTCTTAGGCGTGCGGATGCCATAGTGCATTTTGCTCACGAACAGGAAGTCGCCTACTTTGAGGGAGCCTTCCATCGAAGAGGTAGGGATTACGTAAGCCTCAATGAGGAACATGCGGATGAAAGCTGCCGCAAAAACGGCAAAGACAATGGCTTCTGTCCATTCCCGAAGTTGGGATTTAACATAGGGGTTTTGGCGTTGCAGCTTTTGGTATTCCCGGTTGTTGCCAGTCTTGAAGGCTTCCTCCATTTTGGCTTTGAATTCTTTTTCGGCAAAAAGGGTAGGGCCGAGGTACTTGTCGTCCTTGTTGTTGCCCACTATATAAAACATGGCAGGGGCATAAATCACTGCAAGGGCCGTATGCCAAAAATCATATTTGCCAAAAGAGCGAACCAAGTCCACACAAAGTCCAACGAAAATGAAAATGTTGACAATTGGGAAGAGCAACCAAAGTGCATGGCTTGGCTTCTGGCCAACCAGTTTGCACATCTCAACGAAGTTGACGCCGGGAATCAGTGCTTTCTTGCCTTCCACACCAGCTTTCTCGAACAGCTTCATCATGGTGATGCTGAAAAGGATGTAGGAGACTATCAGAAATATTAAGATGGTCATTTTGAAAATGAAAAAGTGAAAAGGAAAATGGAAAAAGTGCTGGAATACAGACACTTTTTATGGGCGGCAAAGATAATCCAAATTGCAAGCCAGCAACGGAAAGCACAGACTAATTGCAAGACTCACTCGACAAAGCCCTCGATGTGCAGCTTTTCTGCTTTGCGTTTATGGGTGAAGAATACCGTTATTTTCTTTGTGAAATAACCTTTTTTGCGAGCGTCGAAACCCACCTTCACCACGCCTTGCTTTCCAGGAAGTATTGGTGTTTCGGTCCATTCGGTGGAGGTACAGGAACAGGTGAACCGCACATTTTCTAATTGCAATGGCATGTCTCCTGTGTTCTTGAACTTAAACTCGTGGCTGACTGGCTTGCCTTGTGGAATATCACCAAAATCGTGCATTAGGGGCGTTGACCAAGCAAAAGCGGGGGACAAGCCAAATGGCGATTGAAAAGCAAGTAAGAAATTGAGTGCCAAAACAATCATTGCGGCGTTTTTAGGATGGAGGAATGGAAATCCCGCTATTCGTCATTTTTCAAGATTTCCCAAGTGTGGTCAGCAAGCAATTTAACCGTGGCCTGAAAGCTCACCTTGGAGCTTCGGCCCCATTCAGTCGGTGCCACCATCGAGAGGAACTCAGAGCCATCGGGTCGGGTGTATAAATGGTAAACATGACCGATGAGCGGCTTAAAGTTCATGCCTACCTTATAAATCCGTTCCGAAATGTCCACCCGTTGATGGATCGCTTGAGCCTGCGCTGCCAGCAATTCTACCTGTTTGCGGATTTGGTCTAATTGTATTTCCGTCTGTTCGTACATGGCAGCCACGGCAAGTCCGGTCACCCTTCCACGGTCAATTGGTTTTATGACAGCAGCTCCCACCGTATGTGCATACGGCAGTGTACTTGGCGATTTCGCCACTTTTTTTTCATCTATTGGGTTGACGAAGTCGGGATTCATTGTTGGATTGGGCTTTGATTGAAATTTCCCAAAAAACCCAAAAAAAAAGGAAAAAAAGAGAGAAAGGATTTTTCCTTCCACACTTCTAAGTAGTTATAGATTGAATTGTTGAGTTACCGAAATAATGGTTAAAAGGCGGCTATCCAACAGCAACATCGCCAAAGAGTTTTGGCAACACCCCTTCAACCTAGCAATTCAACAGTTCAGCAATCCTATCATTTCAAGTCAAAAGCACTCTTGCCAGTGATATAACCCTTGTTGTAAACCTCCACCGTGTATTTGCCTTTTGAAAAGGCGCCGACATTTGGGTCCCAATTGAAACAGATTTCTGCCGCATCTTGGTTGTATTCATACTCCCTCATATAGGTGTAGCGGACTTTGTCGTTGTGCTCCTTGCTATGGAAAAGACCAGAACCTAATTCGTCAATGGCCATAGTTTCCCCCACTGGATTCAAAAGGCGGACGTAGAAAGTCTCGTTCCCTGGTCGGGCTACCCTGTTTTCGGATGTGGTAAAACAGACCCTCAATTGGTCAACATTCTTGGCAAATTTCTTTTTGACCGTTTTTCCGCTGTTGCGCTCCTTCAGCGGAGTGACGGTGATTTTGTCCACTTTGATGGCCGAACCAAGCGTCACTTTTTCGGTAAGCTCGGTTTTCTCTGTCGTAAGTTGTTGTTTTTCAGCTGACAAAGTTGATTTTTCGCCTTCCAATTGCGATGTGCGAACATTGGCACTATCAAGATTGGCGGCCAGGGTTTGAGTGCGGGAGGTAAGTTGGTCACGCTCGCCCTTCAACCCTTCGATTTCGGCTTTCATGCGGTCAATTTCTGCGACATAACCTGCCACTTGACTGCGCATGTTTTTCATTTCCGCTTTTGCTCGGCCAACTTCTTTGCCACTTGCGAGCAGTCCATCAATTTTAACTTTTTGCTGGCGCAATTCTTCTTTTTGTTGGTCAATGATGGCATTCAACTCCTCATTTCCACCACGCATTTCCTCGAGTTCTGAAAGTGCCTCTTGGTATTGTTTTTCCAGTTCAATTTTCAATTTGTTTGACTCATCAAGCTGTGCAGTTTGGGTGTCCACCACATCATCCTGTTTGTACTTATTGAACAAAAGAATGCCATTGGTCAGCAGCAGTACGGCTATGATGATACCCGCTATGATCAGAAGCCTTTGCTGCGAAGAATTATTGTTTGCCATGTTTCAAAGTATTGAGTTGAATTAATTGATGTTAATTGAAAAAAACTGTGTTCAAGCAAATTCTCAGTTTTTCAACCTTGAATACGCCTTGCTCACTGTTTTGACTTGCAAAGTTAGCATTATTGTATAACCACAAGAAGACTTGGGAATTCAACTGAATCCATACCTTCGCAGCACAGAAAATTGCAGACCATGATAGAATCAATTGACATCGCAAATATTCTTTTCCTTGACCTTGAATGTGTCTCTCAGCAGGCCCATTACGAAGATTTGGACGAAACGTTCCAAGAATTGTGGGCCACAAAGTCAAAAGGGCTGTTGAAAAGGGAGCTGACAGGCGATGAAATCGAAATGATGTACAACGAAAAAGCAGCCATTTATGCAGAATTCGGCAAGATTATTTGCATTTCAGTGGGCATTGTGGTACGTGATGCTGACCAAGCGCTGAAGGTTCGGTTGAAGTCTTTTTCCCATTTGGATGAGAAGCAATTGCTGAAAGATTTCTGCAACCTGCTCAACCAACATTACAAAGATCCTACCCGCTTTTACTTGTGTGGGCACAATATCAAGGAGTTTGATATCCCTTACATTTGTAGGAGGTTGGTCGTCCACCAGTTGGAATTCCCAGCACTACTCCAGATTCACGGTAAAAAACCTTGGGAAGTAAGGTACATGCTTGATACCATGGAGCTTTGGAAATTTGGGGACAACAAAGCATATACCTCATTGAAACTTTTAGCTGCGGTGTTAGGGTTTCCTTCACCCAAAGACGATATTGATGGGAGCGACGTAGGCCGTGTTTACTGGGAAGAGCAGGACATTGACCGCATTTCATTGTACTGTGAAAAAGATGTATTGGCCACAGTTCAACTTTTCCTTCGCTTCCGCCGGATGCCGATTCTTGGGCCAGACCAGGTACACCACATTAGGTGATTGCGGATTTCGTCCAAACAAGGAAATAGTCCCAAAACCGCTCAAAGAATACCTCAAACTCCCAAACCTCCCCATCTTTCATGATTTGGCCCATAGTGTTCCCAACGCTTTGATAGTCAAATGGTTGTATGCGTATATGTTGGCGAAAATCCAACTCCCTTCGGCCATAGGCTTTGTACAAAGCCTCTTTTGCGCCCCAATAAAAATGCAGGTGTGCCAATCTAGTATGATTTTTCAAACTGGCCAGTTCATCTTCCCGCATAAATTTGAGCGCCAGTCGTTCGATTTTTTCAACTAAAGCTTGGATGTCCACACCAGTTGGCTGGTTTGCCAAAATGACTGCTACGAGGTCATGTGAATGACTAAAAGAAAGGTGCAAAGGCGAACCGCAAAGGTGTGGTTTGCCATATTCGTCCTTCAAAACAGGCAAACGGTCGGTATGGCCTTGCGCAAGCAGCATTTCGTGGACAAGGTAGCGGCAAGCCAGCCATTCCACGATGCGGCGGCCTTTCAATTTGCCCAGTTCTTCCAGTTCAACGGTTTGCAAATCAATGGATTGCAAAAAGAACTCAGGTGCCTCTTCCATGCGCCACAAGCCAATGGTTGCACCACTTTCCAATCTTTTTATTAGCAATAAGCCCATGATTTAATTGACATTTGCCACAATTTCCAGCGCACGGTATCCTCGTGAACTGAATGTGCAAAGAACGCAAACAATCCGCAAACCATCAATGCAAGTCATTAAACTAGCCCAATTCACTGGCCATAACGCAGCAATTTTCGCCCTTGTTCAAGGAGAAGGTGACCGACAAGTCATATCAGGAGCTGGCGATTCCTGGGTGGTTAGTTGGAACTTGGATGAGCCTGAAATGGGCAAGCTCATCGCCAAGGTAGCGGCACAGATTTTTTCCCTCTGTTTTTTGAGAAATGCCCAAAAAATAGTCGCAGGTAATATGAATGGTGGCGTTCATTGGATTGACTTGAAAGATTCCAGGCAGACCAAGAATATTGCCCACCATGAAAAAGGTGTTTACGATATTTTAACCCGGAACGGGGATGTTTTCACCATTGGCGGAGATGGTAAAATCACCAGATGGGAGGTAGAAGGGATGCGTTCAATAGAAAGTTATCATCTTGCAAATCAAGCACTTAGGGCCATTGATGTCTGCGAGCAAAGAAGGGAGATGGCCGTTGCCAGCAGCAATGGAAATATCTATTTTTTGGATGCCGATACACTTGAGCTTCGGCAAACCATAACAAGTGCACACAAGAGTTCTGTGTTTTCATTGTGTTACTCACCCAATGGCCAACACTTATTGAGTGGCGGAAGGGACGCCTATTTGAACGTTTGGGATTTGGAAAAAGATTTTGAGAAAATTAGCTCCCAACCGGCCCATCTATACACCATCAATAGCATTGTTTTTAGTCCCGATGGACGGTATTTTGCAACGGGCAGTCGTGACAAAACTGTGAAGATTTGGGATTACCAAGGACTCGAACTTTTGAAAGTGCTTGAGGGAGGCAGGGACGGCGGTCACTTCAATTCGGTGAACAAACTGCTGTGGTTACGGGGTGGGCTACTTTCATGTAGCGATGATAGGACCTTGATTTTGTGGAAAATGAGGGAGGAATAATTCCAAAATATAGCGAGGCAACAGCGAGCGTCGAAGCAATACCGGGTTTAGGCCAGGTGCCATTGCCCGCTACGTTTTGGGCGTTTATAGATGGCTTCAGTTAGTTTTCAATGAAAAAAGAGAGCGTGCCATCTCAAAGCTTTAGATGTTTAGAAAAAAGAAATCCTGTTCACTGGAAACAAAGAAAGGATGGGCTTCCTGTAAGTGCAAGTGTGGCACACAAACGCTATTGTAGTTTATTGGAACTTTAACCAATTTGCGACAGATTTGGCCAACTGTTAAAATCGGGCAAAGTTATAAGTGTTTGAAATTCAATATTTTACAAAAAATGTTAAGATGCTTTTCGGCTAATTGTTAAACCTTCTTAACACTCTGTATCAATGAAAATGGGCAGTTCTTCGAGTAAAAACTGGACAGTAGAGGACTTTGTAGCGCGCATTCTGCAAGGCGATAGGGTGGCACTTGGCAGGGCCATAACCCTCGTGGAGAGCACCTCGCCCAGAACACCGTCAAAAGGCAGAGGCTATCCTTGATAAGTGTTTGCCTCATGCCGGTAATTCCTTTCGAATAGGCATCACTGGGCCGCCAGGTGTTGGCAAGAGCAGTTTCATCGAGGCATTTGGAACCAAGCTGGTTCTGGAGCAAGGTAAGCGGCTGGCCGTGCTGGCCATTGACCCCACCAGTCAAGTGACCCATGGAAGCATCCTTGGCGACAAGACTCGAATGGAGCGCCTTAGTACCGAACCAAATGCCTTTATCCGGCCAAGCCCTGCTGGCAAGACCCTCGGTGGAGTGGCCAATTGCACCCAAGAGGCAATGCTGCTATGCGAGGCGGCTGGGTTCAATACGATTTTCATTGAAACGGTTGGGGTAGGGCAGAGCGAGACCGCTGTGGCAGGCATGGTTGATTTCTTCCTTTTGCTGCTATTGCCGGGTGCTGGCGACGAGTTGCAGGGAATCAAGCGGGGCATCGTCGAATTGGCCGACCTCATCGCCATCAATAAAGCCGATGGGGAACAAAAGGAACTGGCCAAGGTTGCCCGACAGGACTATGCCCAGGCTCTTCATCTTTTCCCCGCAAAGGAAAATAGCTGGCAGCCAAAGGCAGTGACTTGTTCTACCCTGACTGGTGAAGGACTGGAAGGCATTTGGCAGGTTATCCTTGATTATCAGAGCAATGTGAAGGACAGTGGCTGGTTTGAGCGAAATAGATTAGCGCAAATGAGCAAGTGGTTTAGGGCACAGTTTGAACAACAGTTAAAGCAGATTTTATTTTCTTCGAATGACTATCTAAACAAGTTTGTCGAACTTGAAACGGACTTCTTGAAAGGCAAAATATCCATGCCGAAAGCCATCGGTCAACTATTGGAATCACTCGGTTCTGGCAAATGATGGTTGGCAGGGAGTTTTTTTTGGGGGGAGATTTTCAATTTTCCCAATCGGACTCGCTAAGCATCCTCTTCAACCCCTGCCGTTTTGTCACCCCCTTCCTGCCTAAAACCTGCCATTATTCCGCAATGCGTATAAAAAAAAGTACAAAAAGTCAGTCCTGACCCAATGGCACATGAGTTGATTGGCCACGTTAGTTCAACCTTTTTTGACTAAACTTAAATCAAATCATAATGGGCAAAATAATTGGAATTGACTTAGGAACGACCAACTCCTGTGTAGCCGTAATGGAAGGCAACGAACCTGTCGTTATCGCAAACGATGAGGGCAGAAGGACGACTCCTTCCATCATTGGGTTTCTCGACAACGGGGAGCGCAAGGTAGGTGACCCCGCAAAGCGCCAAGCCATCACCAACCCCAAACGCACCGTGGCTTCCATCAAACGTTTCATGGGTCACCGCTACTCCGAAATCGCCAAAGAATTGGAGCACACAACTTATAAAGTGGTGAAAGGCGACAACGACACCGTGCGGGTGGACATTGACGGCAGGCTCTACACGCCACAAGAGGTCTCGGCGATGACCCTTCAGAAAATGAAGAAAACTGCTGAGGATTTCCTTGGAACAGAAGTGACAGAGGCCGTTATCACGGTGCCTGCCTACTTCAACGATTCGCAGCGCCAAGCCACCAAAGAGGCAGGTGAAATTGCTGGCCTGAAGGTACGCCGCATCATCAACGAGCCAACGGCAGCTGCCTTGGCCTACGGCCTCGACAAACGTCACAAGGACATGACCATCGCCGTTTACGACCTTGGTGGTGGTACTTTCGACATTTCCATCCTTGAATTGGGCGAAGGCGTATTTGAGGTGAAGTCAACGAATGGCGATACGCACCTCGGTGGCGACGACTTTGACCGCCACATCATTGACTGGCTGGCCGACGAGTTCAAGGCTCAAGAGAACATTGACCTGCGCAAGGACCCAATGGCCCTCCAACGCTTGAAAGATGCCGCCGAGAAGGCAAAAATCGAACTTTCCTCTTCTTCCGAAACAGAAGTTAACCTGCCTTATATCACGGCAGTGGACGGTGTGCCCAAACACTTGGTCGTAAAATTGAGCCGCTCCAAATTCGAGCAAATCACCGACGACCTCGTTAAGCGCACCATCGAGCCATGCCGCCAAGCAATGAAGGACGCTGGCATGACTGCCAACGATATTGATGAAATAATCCTTGTAGGCGGTTCGACCCGTATTCCGCGCATTCAAACGGTAGTGGAGGAGTTTTTTGGCAAAAAGCCGAACAAAGGCGTGAACCCTGACGAGGTGGTCGCCATTGGCGCAGCCATACAAGGTGGTGTGCTTACTGGCGAGACCAAAGACGTGCTCCTGCTCGACGTAACCCCGCTTTCGTTCGGTATTGAGACAATGGGCGGCGTTTATGACGTGGTCATTGAGGGGAACACCACCATTCCATCAAAGAAGTCAAAGGTGTACTCGACAGCCGCCGACAACCAGCCGAGCGTGGAGATCCACATCCTGCAGGGCGAGCGTCCAATGGCAAGGGACAACCGCAGCGTTGGCCGTTTCATCCTTGATGGCATACCGCCTGCACCGAGGGGCATGCCGCAAGTCGAGGTCAGCTTCGACATTGACGCCAACGGTATCCTCAGCGTGAGCGCCGTGGACAAGGGCACTGGCAAGAAGCAGGACATCCGCATAGAGGCCAGCACGGGCCTCAGCAAAGAGGAGGTTGCCCGCATGAAGGCCGAGGCACAAGCCAATGCCGACACCGACCGCCAGACTCGTGAAAGGGTGGAAAAACTGAACCATGCCGACTCGCTGATTTTCCAAACGGAAAAGCAGTTGAAGGAGTACAAGGATAAAATTCCAGCCGATAAGGTTGGCGCTATTGAGTCTGCTTTGAATGAACTGAAAGATGCCCACAAGGCTGAAAACCTCGATGGCATCGAAAAAGCCTCTGCCGACCTGAATGCGGCTTGGCAGGCTGCCAGCCAAGACATGTACCAAGCCTCACAGCAACAGCAATCAGCCGGTGCTGAAACCAACGGCCACGATGCTGGCCAAGGCGGAGGTGCTGGAGCTAAAGAAGACGTTACAGACGTAGAATTTGAAGAGGTGGGCAAGTAATTGCAAGCCTGCTTTAGCCTTAAAAGGCGGCACTCCTGCGAGGAGTTGCCGCCTTTTTATTTACCTTTTACCGACAAAACAGGTTTTCGGTATTGTATTTTTAACACAAGAACTACCTTAGCACCTCACTACTCATTTTTTTAAACTAAAATTTTCTGTATGAAAAAATTTTACAAAACAATCCTGTTTTTATAGGTCTCCTCACTACGGTCAGTTTGTTTTCGCAGAGTGACACATTGTTCTTTATGGATTTTCAAACTGAGGATCAAATGGCAAACATGTACCCTTTTCCTGACCCGGGCATATCGGATACATCCTGGATAAACTACGATGAAGAAGGTTTGGACACTGATACTGGTGATCCAAGCAATTTTTTCTGGGCTGAGGATTTTGAACCTATAGATACCACAGTCACTGATACTAATTATGTTGCAATGAGCCAATCCTTTCTCGTAGGATTTGATACATCTTCAAGCAACTGGCTTATCAGCCCTGCCAAGCAAATTGTAGATGGGAATGCCACACTCCATTGGAAATCAGCAGCCTTTCAGGGGCCCCGCTATTTGGATGGGTATGCGGTTAAAATACTAAGGGGAACTCAAGACTTTGCTAGTGCAACGACAACTGTTGATGAGATTTACCGTGCTGCTGAAATGCTCAGTTGGATTTCAACAAATGGCAATACCTTGGAATTAGATAGTTTCGAGTTTTCTAACGGGTATATTCATGCCGACGGCTTTACTTTGACGGATTATTTTAACGCTGGAGACCCTGCTGATGCTTCCCCTGCACATTCCCCAAAACTTGAGCCGCATAGTATTAGCTTGGCCCAATATGCAGGTGAGACCATCTATGTAGCTTTCCACCACGACTCGGCTGACGACTATTATTTCCAGTTTGACGACCTGTTGCTCCTCGGCACGGAACCCTTATCAGCCACTGCTGACCCAGCTTTGGCCGACCTGCGTTTCGTCACCTACCCAAACCCGGTTGACAACTTCCTAAACGTCATGTTCCGACTGTCGGAACCAACCGATGTTCAATTGGCGGTATTCAACCAAGAAGGGAAAAGGGTGGCCGCAAAGCCTGATAAAAAAGGAGTTGTGGGTGATATTATGGAGCAATTCGACTTGCGCAATCTTGCATCTGGAAGCTATACAGTCACACTGACCATTGACAATCAGCGATTTGTGAAGAATATTGTTCGCAAATAAATGGTTCAATTAAGTAATTCAAGTTGCAAGCTACAAGCCACCAGTTGTGAGCATGGTGGTTCTTTCCCTGGAATCCATCATTTTTCTTCATAAAAACTCGCAACTCGTGACAAGCAACTCGTAGCTTTTGATTATTCACAACGTGGATTAAGTAAGAAGAAGGGAAGGGGAAAGGCTACAAGTGCCTTTCCCCTTCCTGTTTAAACCGAAGTGTGTTTCAAGTGTTTAAGAAGTCATTCTCAGCAAAGTGAACGATGAATGATAAATTGGTAAAGCGTTGATTAGCAATGAGCTGCCATCCAATCTCTAATAATTTATCTTTTCATTGTAACTACTTAGCAGGAAGTTTTTTTTGGGAAAAAATTGAGAATTTTTCCCAAAAAACATCCCAAAATGTGGGAGGAGAAAGAAAAAATGAAATTTTTCTTTCTCCTCCCACATCCTCCTAAGTAGTTGCTTTTCATTTTAAGCAAATACTTCAAGCATGCTGCCGATAGATTCAGAAGAGGAAATTTTGTTTTTAGAAGAAATGCTGACCAATGAGGGAGATGACTTATTTTCGTTGACTGAAAAAGGCCCTGTCATGTTGGTGTTCCTCCGCCATTTCGGCTGTGTATTCTGCAAGGAGGCACTTCACGACATCTCCGTTCGCCGAAAGACCATCGAGCGGGGAGGAATCAAAATTGTCTTTGTTCACATGGGCGATGCGCTAACAGCCAATGAATATTTCGCCAAGTTCAACATGCATGGGGTAGCCCATGTCAGTGACCCCGCCCAGCGCTACTATCGGTCTTTTGGCTTGCAGCGTGGGACATTCACCCAGCTTTATGGGCTTCAGACGTGGATAAGAGGATACCAAGTGAAGCGTGAACTTGATGTGGAACTGGAAATGGCCAAAAATCTCGGCGATTCAACACAAATGCCCGGTGTATTTATACTTCAAAATGGAAGGATTAAAGAGCGTTTCATTCACCGCAATGCTTCCGAGCGGCCGGATTATATAAAGCTTGTGCAGTGTTGTGTGGCTTAATTGCTCGTTGAGCCATTGTTCATTGTTTGACTGCGCTTCGTAAAAAAAAGCTTCCTTGCCATAAGCGGGCCTCCAACTTCACTTACCTTTGTGGCCATTTCAGTCGTTGTGTTTTTGGTAGTCTATACCAAGGGCCAACAGCCAACAGCCAACAGCCAATCAATGCCCGGCAATTCATTTGGACATACCTTTCGTATCACCACATTTGGCGAGTCGCACGGCACGGCCATCGGCGCTGTCATAGATGGTTGTCCGCCCGGGCTTTTCCTTGACCTCGACTTTGTGCAAAATGAACTGGACCGGCGCCGTCCTGGCCAATAAGCCATCGTAACCCAGCGGCAGGAAGCTGATAGGGTAGAAGTGCTTTCCGGCGTTTTTGATGGCAAATCGACTGGGATGCCCATTGCTTTGCTGATTCGAAATGAAGATGCCAAGCCAAAGGACTACTCCCACATTGCCGACAGATTCAGGCCCAGCCATGCCGATTTCACCTACCATGCGAAGTATGGCCTCCGTGACTATAGGGGTGGTGGCCGTTCCAGCGCAAGAGAAACCGCCGCAAGGGTTGCTGCAGGTGCTGTCGCAAAAATGGTGCTTAAAAAGCATGGCGTTAAAATCACGGCTTGGGTGAGCAGGGTAGGGGATGTCGTTTTGGAAAAGGCTTGGCAGGACCTAGACTTCTCCCAAATTGAGGCGACACCCGTACGATGCCCCGACCTGTCTGTTGCGGAGCAAATGGAGGCCCTTATACGGGAGGTGCGCAAGGAAGGCGACACCATTGGTGGAATCGTAGGATGTGTCATTGAGAACTGTCCTGTTGGGCTTGGCGAACCCGTCTTTGACCGCCTACACGCTGACCTCGGCAAGGCAATGCTGAGCATCAATGCTTGCAAGGGCTTCGAGTATGGCTCCGGCTTTGCTGGCGTTTCGATGCGAGGCTCGCAGCACAACGACGCTTTTTTCAACTTCAAAGATAAAATCCTTACCCGCACCAACCATTCGGGCGGCATACAAGGTGGCATCTCCAATGGGATGGCCATTGATTTCCGGGTGGCATTCAAGCCTGTGGCCACCATTGTATCGTCGCAAGAATCCGTAAATGAGGCTGGCGAATCCGTTCAAGTGGTAGGCCGAGGCCGCCACGACCCCTGTGTGCTCCCACGAGCGGTTCCTATCGTGGAGGCAATGGCTGCCTTAGTCATCGTTGACCACCTATTGAGGAACAATACAGTTCATGTTCAAAATCTAACTCAATGAAAATCAAGTTGTTGGTTCTAAATTTGCTGCTTTCCCTTACCGTTTTTGCGCAGCTAACCATTAAAGTTACCGCCATTCCAACCACGACGCCTGCCAATTCACCTATTCATATTGCTGGCAATTTCCAAGGCTGGGACCCTGCCGACCCGAACTCGGTTCTAGGGGATATTGGAGGCGGGCAATTTCAAATCACTATCAACCCTCCCATTGGGGTGGTGAAGTACAAGTTCACGAGAGGTAGTTGGGCAACCGTTGAGGGGACTGCATCGGGCGGCTTTTTGCCTGATAGGGAATTCAATTACACAGGCGGTGCCGTGACGACAGAGGTGACGATAGCAGGTTGGGAAGATGCAAGCCAAGGCAGCACAGCTGCCCCGAACGTCCACCTGTTAGATGCAGATTTCTTTATGCCTCAACTCAACCGCAACCGCCGCATCATGATTTATCTGCCACCGGACTATGAAACTACGCAGAAGCGCTATCCTGTTCTCTACATGCACGATGGGCAAAACTTGTTTGATAATGCAACGAGCTTTAGTGGGGAATGGGGGGTTGACGAATCGTTGAACGATTTGCATGCACAAGGCGACTATGGTTGTATCGTGGTCGGCATAGACAATGGAGGTGCTCTTCGGCTCGATGAACTTGCGCCTTGGGTGAATCCTGACTATAATGAAGGGGGCGAAGGCGGGCAATACGTTGATTTTATCGTTGAAACACTTAAGCCTTACGTGGATGCCAATTACCGGACCTTTTCGGGACGGAATTATACGGCCATCATGGGCAGCTCACTTGGTGGGCTTATCTCACAGTATGCCGTTATGCAGCACCAAAACATCTTTTCAAAAGCTGGCATCTTTTCTCCTGCCTTCTGGTTCAACGACCCTGGAATATTCAACCATAGCGCCAGCACCCCAAAGACGACCCCCTTGCGCATCTACCAGTACGCTGGCCAGCCTGAAGGCAACGGTTCGGTGGTGGCAGATGTTGAGCAAATGGAAGATGTGCTGTTGGGCAATGGCTTCGGAGTTGGAGAGTTGTTCAAGTCCATCAATCCGAATGGGGAACATAGTGAATCGTATTGGCGGGAGGAGTTCCCGACAGCTTATAAATGGCTTTTTGCAGGGCTGGACTATTCGGCCACTGGCAACACAAGTCAGCAACCGTTCAGGGTATATCCAAATCCAGTGGATTCCATCCTGTACTTTGAGAACCTGCCTGACCTTCCAAAACTTACCTATAGAATTGTGGCGATGAATGGGCGAACCGCTCAGAAGGGCAAACTGACGGGGAAAAGCCTTAGTGTTGACAGGTTGACAGCAGGCAATTATGTGCTGAGTATTTTCTCAAATAAAAAACAGTTTGCTTCCACCAAGGTTGTTGTGAAGTAAGTTGTTAAAAATAACAGATCACCACTGGTAAGGGTTTCAGGGGTTTCAAGTTTCAGGTTTCAAGGGTTTCAGGTTTCAGGGAGTTTCGTGGTTATTGAAAAGAGACTGCCAATTTCTAAATACTTCATATGAAATTTGCCCCCTGAAAAAATGGTAAAAGTAGGCCCTTCCTGAAACCCATGAAACCTGAAACCCATGAAACCTGAAACTTGGAGCCTGAAACTTGGAGCCTTCACGAAACATTGGATAAAGCTTACATGAAAAAAACGCTGGTCATTTTCGATTTGGATGGTACGTTAGTCTATTGCAATAAAATCGATAGCGAGTGCTTTGCACGAACATACCATTACATATACGGTAAGCCATTTCCCACCATTGATTGGACGAAATATCCCCATGTTACGGATACCGCTATTTTCGGGACAGTCATTCAAGATCAATTTGAAAGGGATGTCACGGCGCAAGAGATAATCGAGTTTCAGCACGAGTTTGTTGCAATGATTGAAGAAAAGCGGAAGTTAGAACCGCACGAGTTCATGGAAGTACCTGGCGCTAAACAGGTTGTTGAAAAGCTATTAGAGGATGAGCGGTTTGAAGTGGGTGTTGGCACAGGGGGATGGTACCGCCCTGCCATGGTCAAGTTGCGCCATGTGGATATTCCCACCGACCTTCTCGTGATTGTTGGTGCAGATGGACATGAAAAACGGGAGGGCATTATTGGACAAGTTATGCAAACGGTGGCAGCCCGAACTGTATTTCATCGCACAGTCTATGTGGGGGATGCCATCTGGGATGTAAACACCACTCGGCGGATGGGGATGGATTTCGTGGGCGTGCGCCGCAGTGGAGATTTTGAAGTGCTGCAACGGGAGGGCACCTCCGTTGTGATACAGGACTATTTGGATTTTGGCGAATTTCTTCGGGCAGTGGATGCAGCAGTTCCGCCCGGTTTTCCAGTAAAATAGTTGCACAATGCGGAACTTTACCGTGTGATGGCGTTGTTGAAAGCAAACAAAATTAGGAGAGGAGATATTTTTTTGTAAAAATTTGATTTCTAATTTGGTTTTACTGTTCGGGGCTGTATCTTTGCCGCCGCTTTTGAAGAAAAGTAGTACAGACAAGATTCGGTAGCTCAGTCGGTAGAGCACTTGACTTTTAATCAAGTGGTCCTGGGTTCGAATCCCAGCCGAATCACGAAGCCCCGGTGCCTAAGCACTGGGGCTTTTTTTTTGATAGCTATCGGTATTCACACATTAACTACTCACCTTTTTGCATTTGCCTACGTAATTATCCTTGTTTTAGCTGGCTTTTTCGAGTTGGTATGGTATTTGAAAACTAGATTTCGCCTTTCCCTCCCTTTGATGATTCCCCTACGTTATTTTGAACTTGGTCTAACAAAAACTATTGAGCATGATAATTTGCTGTACCTGCACATTGTACCATGGCATTCAAGCGGCCTCTCCCCGTTGGCCTGCTTTTCATTTCAATCAGTTCCCCACTCTCATTCTCAAACTACATTGCTGATTTGAGACAACACTAAATCCGGCTAACCTATTCAGGTGGCAAGACAAAAGACATATCACTTCCCCCGGTATGATAATCCTCTCATTTGGATACTAAAACAATTTAAGAACTATGAAATCCAACATCCTTTACCACGCTAAGTTTGCCATAGTCGCCTTACTGCTATTGTTGGGGGCTTTATCGGTTGAGGCACAGATTCAATTCCGGATTCGTTTGGAGTCGGATGGTGTCACCTATACCGTGCTTGCACGCCCAAAACCGGGGATGAATCCAGCGCCATCCTTGAACACCTTGACGGGTACAGGCCAGATTACCTTGGTGGTGCCCAATGGCTTCCAATACAACAACTTCCTGTCGCTGGCTGGACTTTGGGGTGGTGCATCTGGCCAAGGAGGTGCAAGCAGGGTGAACGCCCCGGTTGACAACCCAAACAATGACTATATATCAATAGGCTTTATCAGCGATTCTCCGCCTATCCAATATTTATTGGGGGAGGAGACACCACTGTTTAGGCTCAAGCGCACATCGGCATGCACAGGGCCTGTTACCCTTATAGAGGTTAACGATCCATTTGCAGCGCCTAACTCGCTCAACTCGAACCCAGGGAACGAACTTTCCGTGTTTGATTTCGGGAACGGTTTTGCGCTGTACCAGTGGGATTCCAACTATGGCGGGGCGCCGGCTTGCGCCGATACGGACGCTGATGGCCTATTTGATTTTGTCGAAGACAAAAACGGCAACGGTACTGTTGATGCAGGCGAGACCAACCCGAACAACCCAGACTCCGATGGCGACGGCCTAGCCGATGGCATTGAAGATGCAAACAAAAATGGCGTGGTGGATGCTGGGGAGTCAAATCCCACCAACAAGTGCAGCCCGAATGCCACTTTCCCCGAATGTGATTTTGATGGGGATGGAATCGTCAACTCCACGGATACGGATGATGACAAGGATGGTGTGCCAGATGACCAAGACATCCAAAACTTCAATGCGGACAGCGATTCTGACTTTGATGGAATCAGCGACGACGACGAGACAGGTGGTGACGGCATTTATAACCCAGTGCCGGACAGTGACCCGCTTGACCCTTGCGACCCCAACCGTTCGACGATTGCCTGTACTGCTCCGGACAATGACAACGATGGATTCTTTGGGGGCATGAATGACCCCAATGACAATAACCCTTGTATTCCTTCCAATGCATCAAACGCCTGCGATTTCGATAACGATGGAACACCCAATGGTTCCGACCTGGACGACGACAATGATGGTGTTGCAGATGTATTTGATTTGGAGCCAACCAATCCCAACAACGATAGCGATAGCGATGGATTGTCGAATATTGTAGAAACAGGCGGTGATGGTGTTTACAATGCAGCGGATGACACCAACCCATTGGATGCCGACACTGATAATGACGGCATCACCGATGGTGTAGAAGACACTGATAAGGATGGCAACACTGACTTCAACGAAACTGACCCGCTCTTGTCGGACACGGACAACGATGGCCTTGAAGATGGCGAGGAAGATACCAACTTTAACGGCGTTATCGACATCAATGAAAGCGACCCGCTAAACGACTGCGACCCAGTAGCAGTTGGCCCAGATTGTGACTATGATGGCGACGGTCTTGTAAATGAAGTTGACCCAGATGACGACAACGATGGCCTGCCTGATGCAAGCGACGTAAACGACCATAACCCAAGCAGTGATAGCGACGGTGATGGACTCACGGATTTGGCGGAACACCAAGGCAATTCCAATGCCTTGAATGCCTGTGACCCGAACCCTACGGTGTCGGCTTGTGTAGCTGACGATACGGATGGCGACCTTTTCTTCGAGAACTATCCAACTGGGCATCCAAAATTCGATCCGCTCGATTCCAATCCTTGCGTGCCCAGCAATGCAGCATTGAAGTGCGATTTCGACCAGGACGGCCAAATCAACCAAAACGATTCGGATGATGACAACGACGGCGTCGCCGACTTGTATGACAACGAGGACTACAACCCGATGAACGATAGCGACGGTGACGGCCTACCTAACAAAACTGAGGTAGGTACCAACGGCGTTTACAACCCAGGCATTGACACCAATCCGTTATCAGATGATACCGACAACGACCAGTTGAAAGACGGCTGTGAGGACAAAAACAAGAACGGCCAGAAAGAAGCCGACGAGACAAGCCCACTCATGGCCGATACGGATGGTGACAGCCTAAAAGACGGTGTTGAGGACTCGAACAAAAACTGCTCACTGGACCCTGGTGAATCCGATCCGTTGAGCCTTTGCAGCCCAAACAACAAGATTGGGGGCTGTGATTTTGACGAAGATGGAATTGTTAATAGCACAGACCTTGACGACGATAACGATGGAGTTGCGGATTCTGATGATGTTGACCAGTTCGACCCTGAAAGCGATTCGGATGGGGACGGAATTGTGGACAATATCGAAACTGGTAAGGATGGTGAATACCACTCCGATGTGGACACCAACCCGCTGGACGACGACACCGATGACGACGGCATCAAGGATGGCACCGAGGACAAAAACCGCAATGGACTCCGTGAATTGGAGGAGACCGACCCGCTCAACCCGAATTCGGATGGCGACACCTTGGCGGATGGCGAAGAAGATTTCAACTTTAATGGCCTTGTTGACATCGGGGAAAGCGACCCGCTTGACCCTTGTTCTCCATTCTCCAATGGTGGAAACTGCGACAATGTTGACCTCGACAACGATGGGTATTTCTCGGACGTGCCAGTGGATAACCCACTATACGACCCCAACGACAACCTTCCCTGCGTTCCAAAGGTTTCGTCACCTACCTGCGATTTCGATGGTGACGGCATTCCTAACCAGAATGACTTGGACGACGACAATGACGGCGTGAACGATGTGTCGGACTCGGATGACTATAACCCGAACAACGACAACGACAACGATGGTTTGTCAAATATCATCGAAACTGGTGGTGATGGTGTTTTCAACAATGGTGTTGATACCCATCCACTCAATCCAGACACCGACCTAGATGGCATCAAAGACGGAACAGAGGACAAGAACAAAAACGGCGACTATGAAGCACTAACTGAAACGAATCCATTGAAGAAAGATTCGGATGGTGACGGGATTGAAGATGGTATTGAGGACCTCAACAAAAACGGTGTCGTGAACCAAGGCGAGTCCGACCCCAAAGATATCTGCAGCCCTTACACCAACCATCCTGGGTTATGCCTGCCTACTGATATAGATGGCGATGGCTACTTCGGTGATTACCCACCAACCCATTCGGATTATGACTCGAATGACAACAACGCCTGTGTGCCTGACCCGACCAGCCCAGTTTGTGACTTCGACAACGACTCGGTCGTGAATGGTCAGGACTTCGACGACGACAACGACGGCGTGATAGACTCCGAGGACGAAGATCCTTATGACCCCAATTCAGACACAGATGGTGATGGCATCGCTGATGATACAGAAACGGGTGGGAACGGCGTCTATGACCCAACGGAAGGTGATTCTGACCCACTCGATCCCTGTTCGCCAAGCCAAAACAACATCGCTTGTAGTGGTACTGATGAGGACAATGATGGCTTCTATGCCAATTTCTCAGAGTCGGAGCCACTTTTCGACCCGGATGATGACAATCCTTGTATCCCCAACTGTTCGGTAGGTATTTGCGATTTCGATGGCGATAGCAATATCAACAGTACCGACAACGACGACGACAACGACGGCGTGAGGGACAACCTGGACGTGGACGACTGCAACATCCACAGCGACAGTGATAACGATGGTCTTTCCGATAACCTCGAAAACGGTGGCGATGGCGTCTATAACGCAGGAGTTGACACCAACCCGATCAGTGCAGATACCGACGGCGATGGCTTGGAGGATGGTGTTGAGGATGCCAACAAGAATGGCGAGGTTGACCCAGGGGAAACCAACCCACTCATTGCCGATACCGACAGTGATGGCATCAGGGATGGTATAGAGGATGCTAACCACAACGGCCAAGTGGACTCAGGTGAGAGCAACCCATTGGATAAATGTAGCCCGAACAACACAACACCTGATTGTGACTACGACGGCGACGGAGCGCTGAACAGCGTTGATGATGACGACGACAATGATGGCGTCAATGACCCACAGGACGTTGATGACTACAACCCTAACAGCGACTCCGACAATGACAATGTAGCGGATATTGATGAGAAAACAAATGGTTCCAACCCATTGAACCCTTGTGACCCGAATACCACTGCTTCGGCCTGCCAACCGGTGGACACTGATGGTGATGGTTTCGCATCGAACTTCCCTACATCCAGCCCAAGCTTCGACCCTGCTGACAACAACCCCTGTGTTCCCAGCGTTTCGGCTGGTACTTGTGACTTTGACGGGGATGGGAAAACAAATGCAACCGACTTGGATGATGACGGTGATGGTGTGGCAGATGTAAACGATGTCGGTCCTTACGATAAAAACAGCGACTCAGATGGTGACGGCATCCCTGATAACTCGGAAACACAGGATGATGGCACCTATAATATGGGAGTTGATGCTGACCCATTGGACACGGATACCGATGATGACGGCTTGGCGGATGGTACCGAAGATGCCAACCACAACGGTAAAAAAGATGCCAACGAGACCAGTGCCGTCCATGCCGACACTGATGAAGATGATTTGAGCGATAGTAACGAGGTAACGAATGGTACCGACCCGCTCGACCATTGCGACCCAAATACAACCTTGGCCGCTTGTGACTTCGACGGCGATGGCCAATTGAACGAACAAGATGCTGATGACGACAACGATGGCGTAGCTGACGACAAAGATGCAAACGCCTACAACCCGAACTCGGATTCAGATGGCGATGGCCTTACGGATATTGGCGAGACAAACGGCGGTTCCAACCCGCTGAATGCCTGCGACCCGAACACGAACAGCACGGCTTGTCAGCCAAAGGATCAGGATGGCGACTATTTCTTCGAGAACTATCCGGCCAACAGCCAGTTCTTTGACCCGAACGACAATAACCCTTGCGTGCCAAGCCCAGGCTCCGATGCTTGCGACTTTGATGAAGATGGGATTGTAAACGGTACGGACAGTGATGACGACAACGATGGGGTTGCTGATGCACAAGATGTTTGGCCCTATGACCCAAATAGCGATAGCGACGGCGACGGCATCACTGATGTCAAGGAAACCAAAGGCGATGGTGCCTATAATGCAGGCTTAGACTCCAATCCACTTGACACCGATACGGACGATGACGGTATATTTGATGGTGTGGAGGATGCCAACAAAAATGGGTTGGTGGATTTTGATGAGACAAACCCAGTTGATGCTGACACGGACAACGACAGCCTTGACGATGGGATTGAGGATGCCAACAAAAACGGCCTTATTGACGCAGGGGAAAGCAACCCGCTAGACTTCTGCGACCCGAACGCAACCAAACCATCCTGCGATTTTGATGGTGACGGTTTGGACAACAACTCGGATACGGACGATGACAACGACTGCCTTGTAGATGGCAGCGATTCCGATGCCTACAATGCGGCAAGCGACACCGATTCCGATGGTTTAACCGACCTTCAGGAGTGCCAGCAAGGCTCCAACCCACTGAACCCTTGCAGCCCAGCACCTGTTGGCCCGCTTTGCAATGGTCAGGTTGACCAGGACGAAGATGGCTATTTCGCTGATGTTACCGGACAAAATCCGACACATGACCCGGATGATGCCAACCCTTGTGTGCCAAGCCATGCAGTAGGCGTTTGCGACTTCGACCAAGATGGTCAAATCAATAGCGTTGATGCAGATGACGATAACGACTGCGTGAATGATTCCGTTGATGCCGACGACTTCAACGTCCAAACAGATAGCGACAACGATGGCACCTCTGACGGCAATGAGTGCGAGCTTGGCAGTGACCCGCTTGACCCATGCTCTCCGGTACCGACTGGCAACAATTGTGGCAGCCAGAACGACTTTGATGGCGACGGCTATCTTAACGATGTCAACTCAACAAATCCACTTTTTGACCCGAACGATGGCAATCCTTGCGTACCTAACAATACGGTCGGCAACTGCGACTTTGACCAAGATGGTCAAGCAAACAGCTTGGACGCTGACGATGACAACGACTGTGTACTCGATGACATGGACGCCAACGATTACAACAATCAAACCGATACAGACGGCGATGGCATCGTGGATGCAACGGAATGCAACGATGGCTCTGACCCACTGGATGGTTGCGACCCGTCACAGGCAGGCGCTGATTGCGATTGCGACAACGATGGAACAGCGAATGGCAACGATACTGACGACGACAACGACGGTGTGGCCGATTCAGCTGATGCCGACGATTGCAATCCAAACAACGACTCGGACAACGATGGCATCTCAAACTTGGAAGAAAAACAGGACGGTTCAAATCCGTTGGACCCTTGCGACCCGAACGAGAACTCAGCGGCCTGCTTGAATCCAGACGCAGATGGGGACGGGTTCATCGCCAACCAAGATGACCCGGACGACAACAATCCGTGCGTACCCAATAATACGGTAGGCGTATGCGATTTCGACCAGGATGGCCAAGTCAACAGCATTGACGCTGACGACGACAACGATTGCTTGAGCGATTTGGACGATATCAACGCCTACAACGCACAGAGCGATTCGGATTTCGATGGCATCTCCGATAAAGCTGAGTGCGAGGGTGGCAGCAATGCCCTCAACCAATGCGACCCAAGCGCAATATTTGGAAACTGTGATTTCGATGGCGATGGCCTGGCTAACAGCCAAGACCCAGACGACGACAACGACTGTGTGGCTGATGCAGTTGACCCAGACGACTTCAACCCGAACAGCGATACCGACCTTGATGGCATCACGGACGGTGCGGAGTGCCAAGGCGATACGGATCCAGAAAATTCTTGCGACCCGAACCCGAATAGCCTCGCTTGTACTGGCGCTGACAATGATGGTGATGGCTTTATCGCAAATGCTCCATCTAACAGCTCCTTGTTCGACCCAGATGATAACGATGCTTGTAACCCTTCACATTTGGTAGGTGCTTGCGACTTTGACAAGGATGGTCAAATCAACAGCGTTGACCCTGACGACGACAACGATGGTGTGGCCGACAACCTTGACCTCGACGCCTATGACCCAGAGAGCGATACGGACGGCGATGGCATTGTTGACAACGTGGAGACAGGTGGCGATGGAGCTTACAACGCAGGCGTTGACAGCAATCCATTGGATACTGACACTGATGATGACGACCTGGCAGATGGTATTGAGGACAAGGACAAAGACGGAATAGTGGATGAGGGTGAGACTGACCCTGTCAGCAACGACACCGATGAGGATGGCCTGCGCGATAATGAGGAAGATGAAAACCTCAACGGGCAGGTTGACCCAGGCGAGTCCGACCCAACCAATTCCGACGATGACAACGACGGCATTCTGACCATTGACGAGGACACCAACGGCAACGGTGACGTGACCGATGACGACACTGACCTAGACGGTAAGCCCGACTATATGGATCCAGACCCGTTTGCATTCATCCGCATCAAGGCATACCTGCAAGCACCGTTGGTAACCACTACTGGTCTGATGGATGATAAACTACGGACGAAACTGGATGCTGAAGGAAGGTCTTACATCCCTTTGATTGAGCCTTATACGACCCTTCAGTTGCCCAATGGTACGAAGCCATTCACGCACATTGGCAGTGGCGGCGAAACCATTCAACCAAGTGTTCTTGAAGCGACAGGCTCGAATGCTATTGTTGACTGGGTGTTCATCGAATTGCGCAGCAAGCTGAACCCAGCCAACAGGTTGATGACAAGGGCTGCATTGCTCCAGCGTGACGGTGATATTGTTGACCTGGACGGCGTTAGCCCAGTGGTTTTCAAAGCAAAGGTTGATAACTACTACATCGCTTTGCGCCACCGCAACCACCTTGGCGTGATGACGGCTTCGGCTCAAGCCATCACAAGGGAAAAAGCAAATGCATTGTTCATTGATTTTACGAGTACAACGACGCCTACTTACGTGAACCCTGCAACGCCTACTGCCTTGCCACAGAAAACAATGGGCAATTACAGGGCAATGTGGGCAGGCAATGCATACATGGACAACAAGACGATGTTCCAAGGTGCCAATTCCGATAGGAATGCCATCTTCTCAAGGGTATTCTTTGACCCAGGCAACACCAACGGCAACTTCAACTACATTGTACATGGTTACTATCCAGAAGACACGAACATGGATGGTAGGGTGATCTACCAAGGTAGCGGCAACGATGTTGACCAGATGATATTCTTCAACGTGCTGTTGCACCCGAACAACACGAGCAACGTAGTAAACTACCAAGTCTTCCAGCAGATACCGTAATGGAAGGTGCGGGAGGATAGTTCCTACTCACTTTGAATGCAAGGGTATTAATGGTTCTTTGACAAAAAAATCCATTCTTATCCTTGCATTTAATGGTGAAAAATGGTTTAAGACGAAGCGGACGGTTTGATTTAGTTAAGTATGCTTGAGTGCCTGTTTTTTATAGAGACAGGTTCGCTTAATAGGCATACCTGCAAAGGCAAATCGTTCGCTTTTTTTAAGTTTTAAATTACAGTGTATTGGGGTTAGAAAATATTTTTTCATAAGACTTGTTTGATATTTACCATGTTTCAATAGGATGTTATATCTATGGTGATTGATTTATATCAGTATAAATAAAATTAAGAATCTTGACAAAATCTTGTTTAAAACGGCATGATTTTGGATTTATTAAAGTGAAGAATTTGCATAATCAAGTAATTTATTCTAACTTTGTAAGAATTTCCCCCGATTGCATAAATTAAATCCTTCCCCCTGAAAGAAATTGGCTTCACTCCCTCCAAGGCAATAGAATAGGTTGTAAAACCATTTTTTAATCTAAGACATAAAACTTTAACAATGAACAAAGTAAACACTCTGTGTGCAGCAGTACTGCTGTTCCTTACCGCTTCGGCCAGTGCCCAGGTTAAGTTCAAACTCTCCTACGATTTTAGCACTGAGTACTACACCGCATCTGTCATTCCTGACGAATCTTACGTTTATCCGAACAACATTACCGCTGTAGGTCAGGTAACCATCAAGGTGCCAACAAATGCTTTTGACCCGGTGGACATTGTCAGCCATTTGGTTGGGATGAAATGGGAAGCAAATGCCCGCAACAATTCACCGGCTGAAGCACCTGATTTTGATTATATCTCTTTTGGACTCATACTCCAGGGACTTGCTACACCTGATTATGTTGCTAACGAGGAATTGTCTTTGTTCAGTTTCAAGAACGCCTATGGGTGCAATACTCAGTCAAATGCAAGCTCCATTATCTATCTCGTTGACAACGAGTCCGATCCTTTCATGCCGCCAAACAGCCAAGGCTCAAACATTGGCAATGCCATGACGATTCTTGGTGCCGAAGGCGTAGAATACAGCGGAATCGTTGGTAGCCAGGCTGTAAGCTGCGACCCTAGTGCAGTTCTTTCGACTCATGAGCAGATTGGGCTCTCTGAGATCAGCATCTTCCCGAACCCTGCTACCCATTTCGTAAACGTCAACATTAAATGGGATGGCGATGCAGATGAGGCAAACATCCTGGTAATGGATGCGCTTGGCAAGCAAGTTTCCATTTCTCCAGTCAACCTGTCAAATGGCAGCAACACACAGAAAATCATCGTGGAGAACCTGCCTGCAGGCAACTACTGGGTTTACCTCGCTGGCAAGGACTGGAAGGTAGGCTTGGATCGTTTTTCAAAGCAATAATCATAAACAAATCACCAAATAGCGCAACGTTGCAGGATACTGGAAGCAACAAGCTTCAAGTATCCTACAACTTGCTCGAAACCAATTTTATACCCCATACAACTAAAGATAATGAGAGGGAGAACAGAGAAGAACCTTTAGTTTCGACTAAGATAAATCTCTGTCATTGAGTGGCAACTATGAGGGTTGCCACTTTTTTTCGTTTTAAGCATATTTAAAAAAAATATAAAAGCAATTAAACCGTAACTGCTTTACTTTTATTGAAAAGCGACCTATATTTGCAGGATTATTTTATAAGGGCATCAAATTTAGTATGCCAGACATCTAACTTCCACACTTTTTTCCCATTGGTTCGTTCACTTTGAAAAACAAGTGTTTAATTTTGTGTTGAATTAAGAACGACCAACTTCCCGAGTTTCATTTCCCTGGTTATTTCAAGAGAAAACTTACACAACTGCACTATGGACTTAGGGTATCTCATTAACATACTATTGAAGCGGAAATGGCTTTTGCTTACCGTTGTCCTCATTTCTTCAATAGCCACTTACTTCTTCATTGACAGTCTTCCAGAGACTTTCAAATCGAAGGCAGTGGTGTCAACCGGCATCATTGACTACAAGGGCGTTAGCCTCCAGCAGGACAATCCTTTCATTCAGCAATTTCAGATTGAGAGCAGTTTCAACAGTCTCATCGAGAAGATGAAGAGCCGGAACAGCATCAAGCTCTTGACCGACAGCTTGCTCCTGCACGATCTTCAGGAAAGGATGAAGGAAAACGGCAAGCCCTTCACCCAGCCAGACGAGGATAAACTGGCCGAGCTCGGTGTTGACTTGAACAACCTGGTGATGAAGTTGAAGACCAGCAACAGCGACAGCTTCCTCAACACCAAACCGCTGCCAGCAGTGGACAACAAGTTGGCCGAAGCCTTCAAGTATGATTTTGAATCGCTTTGGGAAAAGCTGGAAATCAAGCGGATAGGGGAGACCGACTACCTCAGCGTAGAATACGAGTCCCACGACCCGTCGCTTTCCCATTTTGTGGTACAGACCTTTTTGGACAAGTTTTTCGAAATGCACGAGGACGATATAACGAAGAAAGAACGAACAGCAGAGGACTTTGCCGAAAAGCAGTTCCTCGCCCGGAAACAAGAGTTGGACTCTATCACGGCATTGATTGACAATTACAAGAATGCCAATGGCCTAGTGGATGTGACCAGCCAAAGGGAGGGGGTGGTTTCCCATATCCGTGATATGGAGTTGAAGCTGGAAGAAAGCAGGTTGCAGATTCCTGCCTTGAAAACCAATATCACCTCGCTTGAAAGGCAAATCGTTAAGCTGGGCAAAGGCATTGGCGATGATTTTGCCAACGCAATCTTGTATAGGGATGATGTAAACAATATTGACGAGGAAATCAAAAAGCTACAAGACCAAAGAGTTGAGCTTTTTGCAAGTGGTAAAAGCACGGCTGCCATTGACAAAAAGATTGAGAATTTTCGTCAAAAGCAAGCCGAAATGATTGCACGAACGGTTCCAGTAAACGCTGCTCACAAAGGAAAATTGGACGACCAAGCCATTCAAATGGTGCAAGACAAGGTGGCTAAGCAGCTTGAGCTAGAGCTTGCCGAAGCTGCCGTAATCTCTTACCAACGTGAGATAAACCGCCTGCAAGGCAAGGCAAATATCCTGACCTCCAACGACAACGTGCTTGCTACTTTGTTGGCTTCAAAAGACATTGCCGACAAAGAATATTCCGCTGCCAAGGAAAAGTATGAGGCTGCCAAAAGTTATTCAGCGGGGACAGAAAACCCTTTGGGCATTATTGAAGCACCTGAATTCCCGTATGAATCGGTACCAAAACACCGGGCCGTATTTTCGGCATTCGCAGGCATTGCGGGTGGTTCCATAGCCAGCATCTTCTTGTTTTTGCTTGCATTTCTGGATACCAGCCTACAGTCCCCAAGCCAATTCCAGCGGGTGACGAAACTGCCTTTGATCGGGTATTTGAACAATGTGAAGGTCAAAAACATGAACCTACACGACTTGTTCCTCAATTTTCAGACAAAGCCCGAATTAGAGGCTTTCAAGGAGAATATTCGAAAATTGAGGACGAGCTTAGAGGCTTCTGGGGCCAAGACCATATTGTTTGCAAGTCCCAAGGCACATGAAGGGAAATCGTTCCTCATGGTCATGCTGGCCTATGCCCTCAGTTTGAACGACAAGAAAATCCTTATCATTGATACCAATTTCAAGAACAACACCTTGTCTGGGTACAAGACCAAGTCGTTCATTGAAATCAGCACCGAAGGGTCAACCAACCGTAAAACGGAGAGCATGGAGAACGGCTATGGCCAACTTTCTGCCAATCCCGAAACGGCGGGAAGCGACGATGCCAACCTTCGCAACATTGATATAGTTGCCAACAAAGGCGGCAGCCAAAGCCCGGCCGAGGTATTGGCTGGAAAGAATTTCAAAAAGGTCATTGAACAGTACGCCAAGAAATATGACTTCATATTCATGGAAGCTGCCGCAATGAACAAATATTCGGATGCCCGTGAGCTTATGCCTTTTGCCGATAAAATGGTAGTGGTCATGGCTGCCAACTCGCCACTCGGCAACGAGGACAAGGACTCGTTGGAGTACCTCAAAGGGCTGAACGGCAAGTTGTTGGGTGGCATCCTGAACAGAACTGACTTGAAGAACAGCTGACGATTTACCTTTTACGGAGGGGGGCAAATTCAAAATCTCAAAACCCAGAATCGTAAATCGAAAGACCCATTCAACACACATGAGTAATTCATACTGGCTAAAATCAGGTTTTTATACCCTTTCGGAAAAGGCAGCGTCACTGCTGTTCGGCTTTGGGGGGTTTGTCCTGTTGGTCAGGGTGTTGCCGGACAAGGAGACTTACGGCGCATGGGTTTTGTTCCTATCCATTGTTTCGGTCATAGAGGTCGGAAGGATAGGGCTGCTGCAAAATGCGCTCGTCAAGTACCTTTCTGTTGGGAATGGGGAAGAAGCTGGTCGAATCACCACGGCTTCTTTTGTCTTGAACGGCTTGCTTACGGCGTTCATTGCATTGGTCTGCCTTGGGCTTTCTCCGCTTGCAGCCGAACTGTTTGAAACTACAGAATTAGCCCTTCTTCTAAAAATATACTGCCTAGCATCTGTTGCTTTGATTCCTTTTTATCAATTCAACTACATCCAGCAGGCAAACCTCGACTTCAAGGGCATCTTCTGGAGCAACGTAGTCAAAGGCGGAATCTTGTTCTTTTTCATCCTTTACCTGTTCATTGAAAAAAGGGAAATTAGCCTTGCCGCACTTGCCTACGCGCAAGTTGTGGCAGCATTGGCCGCTTCGCTTGTTTCGTGGCTGTTTGCCCGACCGTATGCACGATTCAGTCGCAAGATAGATTGGGCATGGGTAGGGGTACTATTTGCCTACGGAAAATTTGTGTTCGGAACCAATATCAGCACGCAGCTCTTCAAAACCGTGGACAAATTACTACTTGGAGCGCTACCGGGTGGTGGCAAGGCAGCAGTTGCTGTCTATGATGCGGCCATCCGCATCAGCAACCTGACAGACGTGCCGACGGCCAGCATGGCCTCCATGCTCTTCCCTCAAAGCTCACGTAGGATGCAGGAAGGCGATGGAGCCGTCAAGCAGCTGTATGAAAAAGCGGTTGGGGCTATTCTCGCTTTCATGGTTCCATGCATCGTGCTGGTTTTACTCCTGGCAGATTGGCTGATTTTATTGACAGCAGGTAGGGGAATATGCCGAGGCTGCAAACCTGTTGAGGATTTCGATTTTGTTCGGCCTGTTCCTGCCTTATGCAGTGCAATTCGGTACCGTGTTGGATTCGACAGGAAAGCCGCATGTCAACCTTTGCTATACCTTGTTGAGTTTAGGGTTGACGGCTGGCCTGAACTTGCTGTTGATTCCCCGAATGGGTGCGATGGGAGCAGCTTTGGGCACCTTAATTGCTTATGCAATTACTTTTATTGCGATGCAATTGTATTTGCATAAAACATTAAAAGTTAATCCATTGAATCCGTTTCGCTATCTGGTGGAATTTTATCCTAAATTATACTATTTTGCGAAGCAAAAAATTAGCAACCACAATACTTCCAGTGCTTCGTTATAGACTTTAAATAATTACTTGGCAGGGTTTGTTTTTTGGATAAACAAATGTGAAGGGGGAGAGTCCTCTCCTTCCTCACCCTTCTAAATGGTTACGACTTAGAAATGAATGTGGCCGTGAAGCAAGGATACCCTTAGATTATACAACTTAAAAATGCTTTAATATGCATTTTAACAATACAATTGAAACCACTGTTGGACTATGATGACTCAAGTAATGTACGAGGAAGGTTTGGCCTATGCCGAATCAAATTTTAAAGACGAATATGCACCCCACTTGCATGTGGACAAGCGGCTTATCCGTGAAAAATTCAACATGGATGGCAAGAGGGTCCTAGATTTTGGCTGCGGCATGGGCGGTATGAGCCTGTGGTACGCCACCAACTTCAAATGCGAGGTGCATGGCGTTGATATTGATCGCCATCACGTCAAGATAGCCAACGACCTGAAGGCGAAGCACAAGGTAACAAACGTCAATTTTGAGGTTCGGAATGTGCTTGACAACCCGATTGATGATAAGTACGATTTCATCGTAATGAACGATGTTGCCGAGCATATTCAATTGCCCATCCTGAAAGCCATTTTCAAGGAGTTGAGCAAAAACTTGGCGAGCAATGGCGGCATTTACGTCTCGTACCCGCCTTGGCGCAGCCCCTATGCATCCCACGTACAGCATGTAGTGGGCTTACCTTGGTGCCAGTTCTTGCCAGATGGGATTTTGCTGAAGATGATTGAAAAAAACAACCGACCGATAGTAGGGGAGGAGGAAAGCGATTTACTCCAAGCCTACAAAGGCTTGAACCACCTGACCCATGAACGGCTGCTTTCAGCCTTGGACGGTTCTGACCTGAAGCCGGTTTACCGGAAAAGCCATAGCTTCTTGAACAAGTACGGGCTCTTCAAGGAGATGAACCTACGATTCTTCCCATTCGACTTCTTGGTTACCAAGGAGTTTTTGCTGCTTCAAAAAGCTGCATAATAGGGTTTTTGAACAGGTTGCTTATCAAGTTATATCATCCATTTTGCCCCCGCAAATATGCCGAATATGCATAACCACTCAGACCTTGATATCATCTATTTTACGCTGTTCCCTTGGGACAATGCGTATTCTTCTGTTTCGCTGTCCTTTACGAGGGAGTTTGCGAAGCACAATAGGGTGTTCTATATCAATCACCCATATACTTTGAAGGATTTTGTTAAAGGTTGGAACACACCAATGGTGAAAGCCCGAAGGAAGGACATGCTGCTGAACAGGATGCGTTACGAGACGATACCAGATCTGCCAGAAGTGATAGCCGTGCAGCCGCCCTTGACCTTGCCCATCAACTGGATGCAGCCCGGTAAGCAATACGAGAAGTGGTCTGAATACAACAACCGGATTATCCTCAACACCATTCGGCAGGTAATAAAGGACTACAATATCAAGAACTATGTTTACCTGAACTGCTTTAACCCTTATTACGCAGGTGCGTTGCCCAAGGAGTTTGGAGCCAAGTTGAGCATGTACCAGTGTATAGATGACATGACGGAGGAGGCGTACACCGCAAAGCATGGCGCACGGGTCGAAGAAGATGCCATTCGGGATTCGGATGTGGCGTTTGTTACTTCCCGGAATTTGTTGCGCCTGAAAAAGCACTTGAACCCCAACACCCATGTACTTCACAATGCCGTGGATATTTCCATTTTTGAAAAAGTGCATGAAGGGCAGTTGCCACGACCAAAGGAACTGGAGGGCGTGAAGGGCAAAATCATCGGCTTTACTGGCAATATCAACGAGTACAGGTTGAACTACCCGCTTTTCAAACAAATTGCAGCGCAGCATCCCGACAAGACATTGGTGATGGTTGGGCCGCTCAACTCGGATTGCTACAAGGAATTTGGGCTAGATAAAATGCCTAACGTCATATTGACGGGAGGTAAAAATATCCGTGAATTACCAGCTTTTTTGCAGCATTTCGACGTGACGATAATACCTTTCTTGAAAAACAAATTGACTGCAAGTATTTATCCTTTGAAAGTCAATGAATACCTTGCAGCCGGAAAGCCAGTGATTGCTACTAATTTTTCAGAGGATATTCGTAGCTTTGCCGATGTAGTTTACATAGCGGACAGTGAGAAAGACTTTGTACAAGCCATTGACAGGGCAATTGCAGAAAATTCTGTCGAGCTGATTGAGCAAAGGGTGTTGACCGCAAAACAGAATACTTGGACAGAACGGGTGAAACAATTTTGGGAAATTGTTGACCGCCATTTGGTTCCGGCTGAAACGGTTGTTTAAGTTTTTCTTGTACTATAAATGTTTGAAAAACAACACTTTGAAAATCAATACCGCTTTTCTGAAATGCATTATGTAACCACATTCCCTTGAATAAAAAACAACATTATGACCCATACACTCAATGAATTGACGGATAAATTCAGTGTGCCAGACACGCAGGATTTCCTGAACGAAAAGTACCAAGATCTACAAGCGGTAGCCGCAGAGTTCAAGTCCAAGTACGCAAAGGCCGACCCATTTCCCAATATCCATTTCGAGGAATTCTTCAATCCCGACATTTTGGATGCGATTTTGGAGGAATTTCCAGACCTCGAAGGGAAAGACGACATCAAATACCTTACGCCCAACGAAATCAAGCTTGCCTCTCGTGGCGAGCGCCGTTTTGGGCCGCTCACCAAGGCGTTTGTCCATTTTCTTAATTCAGAACCTTTCTTGCAATTCCTGCAAGAGCTGACCAGCATTGAGGAGAAACTGACACCAGACCCCTATTTTGAGGGCGGTGGCTTCCACCAAACAAAGCCCGGTGGGTTTCTGAAAATCCATGCTGACTTTAACAAGCATCGTGAGACCGGCCTTGACCGCCGCCTGAACGTGCTCGTTTACCTCAACAAAGACTGGAAAGACGAATTTGGCGGCCATTTTGAGCTATGGAACCGGGATATGACCCGGTGTGTCACAAAGGTTGCGCCGAGGTTCAATACCATGGCCATGTTCACGACGACCGACTTCTCGTACCACGGCTTGCCCAACCCCCTGACTTGTCCGCCCGACCGCAGCAGGAAGTCATTGGCACTGTACTATTACACCAATGGCCGCCCCTCATCTGAAATAAACGAAGGGCTGGAAGACCATACGACCCTGTTCAAGGATAGGAAAGGAATAGAAGTTGATGCACAAATGCGAAAATTTAATGCAGGACAATCTGCAAAAGATTTTGTAAAAGATTTGATACCACCTATCTTTGTGAAGCTGGGGAAAAAAATCGTGAAATAGGTTCATGAAGAAGACCGCCAAACAACAATATCAAGAGCCAGAATTTTTCCTTACAAAAAAGGAAAAATTTTTGGAATTCACGGCAACGGCCATGTGCTTCCTGCTCTTGTTTGCATTTTTTTTAAAGGTGATTTTTTTCTGAATACAAGATATATTTGAATGGGTTAGGAATCGGGAGCTTGGCAAAGCCTGAAAAGGTGGAACCAGTTCCCATTCTTTCCCATCCCCTTCCACACCTAGTCAGGCATTTCCCAATTAAGGCTATTAAGGACACCATTTCCCTCTGTTGTTATGGCGAAAGCTGCTATTTTGATGCGTATGTGACTTCCCCCGTTGGACTATGAGAAAATGAACTATACCATTTCAATTTTTACTGGGATTAAGGACTGGACTGTTCAGCAGGTCTTGCACCAGAAGCTGAACAACCCACTTGGGTACGCCATTTTTACATTCGTTGCGCTTGCCGTAGCATTTGTCCTTTCTATGCTGCCCTTGAAGCTGGCCATGCTTTTGTTGGTTGGAATCGTCGCAATACCCCTTGTTGTTGCTTGTTTTTTGAACCTCCAATTTGGCATCATTGTCATGCTGTTCGCTGGTTTCTTTCTTGGCTTGGTGGCCAAATATACCAATGCCCCCATTGGTACAGCCCTTGACGGATTATTGGTGCTCATGCTCGTTGGCATGTTGGCGAGGCTGATTAAGGAGAGAGACTTCAGTTTTGCTAGGAACCCCATCTCCATTTTCATTTTCGCTTGGATTTATTACAACCTGCTCGAAGTGCTCAATCCCTGGGCGCAGTCCCGGTTGGCATGGGTATATACCGTGCGCTCAGTTGCATTGTTGTTGGCGCTTTACTTCATCTCATGTTATGTGTTCAGCTCATACAAGCGTATCATCACTACCTTAAAAGTCATACTTGGCCTTGGATTTTTTTCCGCACTCTATTCCTTGAAACAAGAATGGATTGGGTTCAGCAATGCCGAGATGACCTGGCTTCATGCGGATGAAGAGCGATTCATGCTTATTTTTCAATGGGACAGGATGCGGGTCTTCTCACTGTTCTCTGATCCCACCACTTTTGGTATCCTGATGGGCTATATGAGCATGTTCTGCTTGGTCTTGGCAGCGGGTCCATTTAAGATTTGGCGAAAAATCGCCTTGTTGATGGCGGCAGGCAGTATGTTGCTGGGAATGGCCTATGCAGGTTCCCGCACGCCCTTCGTCATGTTGCCTGCAGGTGTTGTCCTTTACTTGGTAATGACCTTTAAGAAGCAAACCATCCTAGCCGGGGCCTTGTTTTTCATGGTAGGCGCTGGATTTATTATGAAATCAACGAGCAGCGCCGTGGTTTGGCGAATCCAGTCTGCTTTCAAAGGTGAAAGCAACGACACCATCGAGGTTCGTATGAAGAACCAGGCACGAATCCAGCCATTTATCCTTTCCCACCCAGTAGGGGCAGGGTTGGGTAGCACAGGCTATTGGGGCAAACGTTTCACCCCAAACAGTTGGCTGGCCAGTTTTGCCCACGATAGCCTTTATGTCCGCTTGGCAGTGGAAACTGGCTGGGTCGGTTTGTTGATTTATATGGGGCTGCTTTTCACAGCCATGCGGACGAGCATCCGATATTATTTTCGGGTAAAAGACCCGACCATAAAGACCCTCTACCTTTGCTTTACCATTACGGTATTTTTGCTGGCTTTGGCGAGTTACCCACAAGAAGCCATCACCTTGCTCCCAACCTCCATCGTGTTCTACTTGCTATTGGCAATGATTGCTAGGCTTAAAGACTTTGACCCTGCCTATGCCAAAGTGAAAGAAGGTATGGAGGAATGAAACGTATAACAATCCCTCCATACCTCGGTCATGTTTTGGTGCTTTCCTCTGGGCGTATAGCATACCTCATACCTCATACCTCATACCTCATTACTTCATCCCTTCAAACAGCCATTCCGAGATTATTTGGCGGTTGGCGGGTAGGAAGAGCCGCTTCTGGTCGGTAGGATGTTTGATATTGCCCAGTTCGATATAGGCCGATGGCAATTTCGTTTCACGGAGCATGTGAAGATCACGGGCGGTCACTGTACCATTATAGCCCCTGTTCTTGTTGATTTTCTTGTAGCCCTCCTCCATTTTATCGTGCATTTTTTCTGCCAATGCCTTGCCTTGCTTGTCGTCAGGGTGGTAATAGAAGAACAAGTCGGTTTGCTGTCCCTTGGCTCGTGAATCAACGTGGATGACAATTAGCTTCTGGTTCTCATCTTTTACGCCTTGTTTTTTGTGCTTTTCGTAAAGCTCATTGATCACATCGGAGCGTTGGAAAAGCCTGGGCCGTTGGCCACGATGTATGGCCTCATTACCCCAGACCACTTCGTCTTTGTCACATTTGAGATATTGCTCATCACGGATGCCATCGTTTCGGTCACGGGTAATCATATAAGCAGTAGCGCCATGTTGTGTAAGCAACCTGACAACCCGTAAAGCCACATCATAAGCGTATTCATCTTCACATACCGTATGCTTGCCTACCTTGGCCATTGCACCAGGGTCAGGGCCGCCATGTCCGCTTTCGATAAAATAGACCTTGCCTGCCAATGAACTGCTTTTGAGCGGGACGTGTTCATATTTTTTTCCAAAAATGGGGAAACGACGATTGCCGGAGGCCTCTACGGCCAGATTGACCTCACCATTGGAGGCTGTATCTTCCAGTTTAGGTTTGCTGACATCCTTGTCCGGGCAGTTGAGCAGGTGATGGGGTACCCAAAGCTGCTTGTCTTTTTTGAAAGAGGTTTTACGATAGCCGTCTTTCAGCATAGCATCGTTGTAGGTTTCGATGTCTTTGGCAGTTTCCCAATCCTTGATTCTGACTGAAGAACGAATGGTTTTTCCATCAAATTTATAAATCAGGATAGGAAGTGAATAGGTATTTCCAACCTTTAGGCTCGTGCCATTTTTGAGGTCGTTCAGTGCGTAAAATTTGGAGATATTGCAGGAATTCCTGTCAAGGCTATACCTGCGCAATAATGAATAAACGCCGTCGCCTGGAAGCGCCTTTGTCTCATAATATTCAGGATCTGATGGGGGGCGATTTGCGCCCAACAAAAGCACAAAAATGAACAGGGAAATGATTCGGATCATGGCGTTTTGAATTTGAAGTTTTCGGAACGAGCACCAAAATTATCCACTTGCAGCCGAAAACTCCAAATCCGAGCCAAACTCCGCCCCAAGTCCACAACCTTTAACGGCTGATAACTAATTTTTGGGCCATAGTCATACCGCCCGCCCTAATACGGCAGTAATACAAACCCGAAGGCATTTCCGATATGGGCAATTGCATGCTATGATTGCCACCCAACTGCGCATCTTGCCATACTACGGTCTTGAACACCCTGCCTTGGTTGTCGAGCAGCTCAACAGTGACCAATTGTTTTCCGATTAATTCATAAGTCAATGTCGCACGGTTGGTGGCTGGGTTCGGAAAAATTCGGAGGTTCGCTGCCTGTACTTTCGAATCCAGGGTGTTGCTCACAAAAGGCGCTTCCAAGAGGTCACGTTGATAGACGCCATTGCCGTGCGTCGCCACCCTCAACTTGCGATTGGCGGGTGAAATCTTTAAATCGAAAACGATGATTGCTTCCGGCAAACCCTCAAGGTAAGTTTGCCAAGTAGTGCCACTGTCCACCGAAGAGAAAACCCCCAAGTCGTTGCCAACATAGACATTGTTCGGGAAGAGTGGGTCAATGGCAATGGCATTGGTGGGCAAGTCTGGCAGCCCAACCCCAATATCCATCCAAGTAAGGCCGTAATCCTTCGTTCGGAACAAATGGCTGGAACCATAACCACCTACGGCTACATAGGCAATAGAATCATTCGTTGGGTCAACCTCCAAGTCCATGAAATAGCGGTCGGGGAGATTAGCTGTGATTTTTTGCCAGGTATTGCCCCCGTTTTGCGTAGCGAATATATTGCCACGGTTTCCATTGAAGGGAGCGGTCGCCACATAAGCCACATCGGGATTGGTATAGCTGACCGCCATGCTGATGGCAGGCCCACCGTCCAACACTTGGCTGTTGTTGGTGATGCTCCAATTATTGCCCCCATCGGTGGACTTGGCAACAACCGCCGAGCCAGCGTAAATAACCAATCCATCGGAGGGGGCGAGCGCGAAAGGCGCAATAAAGGCTACTGGGGATTGTGCAGGTGGTGAACTTCCCAAAGAGCCGTAAATATTTAGGTTTTGGGAAGAAAAATAGGCAAGGTTGTCGTCCTGCTGGTTGATACCCGTCCAACTGCCATCGCCGCCACCTACCCGTTGCCATCGTACAGTGCTGCCAGTGACCGGGTCTAGTTCTTCGGTAAGGCGGATAGTGCCATTGTCCTGCAAGCCGCCAACGCAATAAAATTCATCGGTTGCAGAATTGCTGAACCCGTTGTAAAACTGGGCGGTCTGCATGCGTCCGCTGGCACTTTGAAAGGTCTGCCCCCCATCGGCAGAGCGGTGTACGCCTCCATCATCCGCCACATAAAAAACATTGGGAAGGGTCGGGTGCCAGATGGCGTCGTGGACGTCGGAGTGGACAAATTCAGGGCCGCCATCTGGGCCAGGGATGGGGGGGTAGGTAAACCCGATGCCACCGTTGGAGCTTTGGCTGCGCTGTTGGATGTTTTGGCCACCGTCATCTGACCGCCAGACATCTATTCCAACGACAACGAGCTTGTTTGGGTCGGTTGGATGCACGGCTACGTCGTGTGCAAACCAACCCTGCCATTTTGAATAATCTTGGTTGGTACGAAGTTGCCAAGTGGCACCAAAATCAGTTGAACGGTATAGCCAACTGGCTCCTTCAGCGGAGCTTAGGCCGTTGCCAATACTTGCAAATAATACATCGGGGTTGCTCTTGGCGTAATCCAATTGTATTTTTCCGTTCGCATTATCGGCTGCGCCAAGTATGATTTTGGTCCAGGTCGCTCCACCATCAGCCGTTCTGTATATGCCGTGGCCAGGTGAGCTTTGGTTGCCAGCGCCAACGACCACTTTATTCGGGTCGTTGGGGTGCACCGCAAGGTCATTGGCCAACACCACATTATGTGCCAAATTCCAGCTATCGCCGCCATCCAAGCTTTTGTAAACACCATCTGTCGTTGCAGCGTAAACAATAGTTGGGTCGCTTGGCGCAACCTCTATATCCCAAATGCCCTTGTTTTGGTCTTGCGTGAAATCAAGGCTTTTGCTCCAAGTGACACCCCCATCTTTGCTCCGCAAAATACCGATGCCATAAGTTCCTCGGTTAGGACGATAAACGCCTCCCGTTCCAGCTGTCAGGTGGTTGTACACCTCTCCTGTTCCTATGAAAATGGTCATGGAGTCGTTCGGGGGAAATGCGATGGTGCTTACGCCAGAAACGGGAAAGCCGGTCGTTATTTGGTGCCAGGCATTGCCGCCTTGTCCCCCCGTATAGCTCCGCCAAAGGCCACCACTTGCCGAGCCTGCGTACATGGTATTCGGGTTCAAAGGATTGAAAACGATGCGCAGGGTGCGGCCAGCTCGGTTGTGCGGGCCGAGGGTCTGCCAAGGATCGGTACTTCGGCCTGTATTGACGGCAGCATCCATTTCATCAACAAACCGCCACGCTTGGTGCAAGCCATCGGGCGGCAACTGTTCAAAGGGGTACACCCTTGCCATGCTCATCTGTCCAAGTGCCTCGAAGGCACCGGAAACATTCGCAGCATTTTGTGCTTCAGGTTCAGACTTTGATTTTTGGACAAAAATTAGCGCTGCCAACAGCAGCACGGCAAAAATTGTGGGAAGGGTGTATTTGCTTGTCATAGCGATGGAAAAATTGAGAAGTTTCGAAGTGCGGCAAATGTACGTTGAAAGGAGAATGGTTCAACATCTCAATTTGCATTGGAAACAACAAACCAACCTAATTCCACTTGGTTTGGTGGCTAGTTCAGCCGCCATGGTCATGGGAGTCATAGATTACATCTGATATTTGAAGCAAATTTCGTGGCTTGCTATGATTGGATTTTTGGTAGGATGCTTTGCATTCATGGTAATTTACCCACTTTTGCACTGAATTTTAGAATTCTATGAAAAATTACCTGATTTGTTGTTTAGTGGGATCAATGGCGTTGTTGGCCTGTCAAAATGTTGGGAAGCAAAAGCTTGTGGGCAAATGGCAAGCTGTTTCCATTTTGGAAGATGGGATGCCAATGCCTATTCCCGTAAGTGTTGTTGGCTTTGAGTTTTATAACAACGGGTATTATAACTTTCGCAGCACCCTTGAGTACAAAGAGGCGGGCACCTATGATGTTAGCAGCAATTTCCTTTACACCTTGGATACCATCAACGAGGCATCCACCCAAAAAATCGTTCAGATAATGCAAGTAGCGGAAGATTCCTTGCTCCTGAAAATGAATGCCGATGGCAAAGAACAATTGATTAAATTATTCAAATCAAAATAACCAATGAAAACAATCGCACTGATTCTCACAGGCTTGGTAGCCATAGAACATCTTTACATCCTTTGGCTGGAAATGTTCGCATGGGAAACTGCTGGACGAAAGGTCTTCAAGGGAAGCCTGAGGCCGGAGCTATTCACACCCACCAAGACCTTGGCCGCCAACCAGGGCCTTTACAACGGCTTCCTCGCCGCTGGGCTCATCTGGTCGTTTTTGATTTCTGATGAAAATTGGGCGAAGAACGTGGCGCTGTTCTTCCTTGGCTGTGTAGCAGTCGCAGGGCTGTATGGCGCTGCAACTGCCTCAAAACGAATACTTTATGTACAGGCTTTGCCAGCCATTTTAGCCATTTTGGCTTGGATTTTTTTCGCCTAAATCTTTCGGGTCTTGACGAAATTCGTCACAGCCGTCCGTTCCATCCAAAGCAAGCCTGCCGAACACAGTGCCACCACTACGGCCAACACGAAGAGCTGGCCTCCATCGCCCTGTACTTCAATGCCCAGCTTGACCAAATGCGAACCGATGGCACCCAGCATGGTGCCTAACGCAAGACCTGCGCCCAACCAAGTGGTACGTGGGATGAAAAGCAGGATGCTGGCTATCAGTTCTGCCACACCAGACCCAATGCGCCCCCAAGGTTCAATGCCCAATGTGGTGAAGATGTAAACCGATTCAGGCGCTCCCGTGAACTTGAAGTAAAGCGTCTGCAAAAGGATGATAGCGGCGATGATTTTCAGCGCCCATTTTAAGATGTTGGTATTCATTTTTAAGTTGTTTTGAAAATAGAATATTGACCAGTTAAATCGGCAATATCAATGGTTGATTATTTAAAAATTGATTTCCAGTTTTTATCTGCTTTGTTTTTTAAAGCCGCTTCGTTTTTGTTCCAATCAGTCAAGGTATTATTGAAAAAGGCATTGTAAAATAGGTATAGTTTGCCATTGACTATCTTAAAAGTCTCTGGATTAACTTCCACTTTTTCACCATTTGCCCCCATTGCATAAGCACACCAGCCGCCATACTGAGGCAGGTATTTATCAGGGTTTTGTAGGAATAAATCCTTGTTTTTCGCTGAAGAAAAATAATAAACAACCCCTCCAGAACTAGCTTGGATACTGGATTTTCCTTTTATTGGCTTGTTGTTGCTAAAATAGGAGACAGCGTCATACCCATCCAGTGCCACTGTTTTTTTTAGGTTATAATGCTTTAAGTTTAAAGCATTGGAACTGTTTTGAGCTGATAAAATGGTGATGGAAAAAAGTAGAAAAATGCTGACTAATGATTTCATGATTATAAGTTTTTGGAGAAATAGACGAGGCTGTTCATGAAACCTTACAAGGCGGGCTGTTTTTTTTAAAATTATTCTTCTTTAAGCCTCAAATCCCTACTTCAACTGTTCCTTCATCTTTTCCTTGAAATCATCGGAAGCCGTAAATGGCGGCTTTTTTTCCAGGTTTTCTAAATAGTTTTTCAACGATATGTCCATCAGTTTGCTCTGCTTCACGAAATTGGAACAGCAGCGGCAATAGTAGAGGTGGATGTTCATTTCCAATCGCTTCCGAAAGGACAAAGGCTGCTCTGCTGACTGCAAGGCCATGAGCGAAACCGCTTCGCAATTGTTTAATATTTTGTGAAGGTATTTCATGTAGTCCCCATAAAGCCTTGCTTTTCAAGGCAGGCCCTCAACAGTATTTTTGAACGGTGAATCACTACCCAATAGTTGGACGAGGTAATCCCGTGTTCCTTACAAATGTGGTCGCTTTCTTCATCTTGGATGTATTTTGCCATGAAAACCGAGCGGAGCTTTGCCGGCATTTTGAGAATGCAATCGTCCAAAATCTTGCGAAACTCCTCGCCCAGCAAGAAGTCCTCGCCACTTTTTGAGAAGTAATTTGGTTTAATCAGCGTTTTAAAGCGCCCGAAATTGCTTTCATCAAATACGGTTTCCTGAAAGGAACTGGCAGTTGCCTGAATATAATCCGTGAGCGGCTGTTCCGCATTTTTCTTGCGATAGTAGTCAACCAATTTGTGCTTCAAAATGCTGGTCAGCCAAGTCTTTTCCGAGCTGTCGCCCCTGAAACCCTCCCTTCCTCGAAATGCCGATAGGAAGGTATCCTGTACAAGGTCCTCGGCTTCTTCCCGGCTGCTGGTCTTCAGAAAGGCCAGTGAATACAGGTAGTCCGTATAGTTATCCACCCAGTTTTCAGGTCTGAGTTCGCTCATTTTTGCTGTTTTCTCTTGTGAGAATTCCAATTGAAAAGCTGTGCCCCCAATCGTAAATCGTAAATCGCTAAGTCGTAAATCGTCATACGGCCTCCAGTGCCTGCGCCAAGTCCTCCATCAGCCAATTCGGGTCTTCCAAGCCGATGTACAACCTGACTAGCGTGAAAGGGTAGGGCGGGTTGTCCCTTCCCTGCACATTGTAAAACGCCGCCATCGGCACCAGCAGCGACTCGTGGCCGCCCCATGACACGGCGAAAAGGAAGCGTTTCAAACGGTTGAAAAACGCCTCGACCCGTTCCATCGAATCCGTTTTGAGGAAGATAGTGATGAGGCCGCCGCAGCCCGTCATCTGCTTTTGCGCCAGCTCAAACTGTGGGAACGAGGGCAAAAACGGGAACAGCACCCGCTCCACTTTTGGGTGGCTTTCCAGCCACTGCGCTACTTTGGTTGCGCTCTCGTAACTGCGCTTTACTCGTAGCTCCAAAGTGCGTAACCCTCTGATAATCAGCCAGGCATCGTGTGGGCCAATGATGTTGCCGAGGGTCATTATCTCCGTCTGGAAAATCTTCCGAATCATTTCCTTGCTGCCGCAAATGACGCCATTCACCACATCGCTGTGGCCGTTCAGGTACTTCGTGCCCGTGTGCATCACGATGTCAATCCCGTACTCGATGGGCCGCTGGTAGAGTGGGGTGCAGTTGCTGTTGTCAATCATCGTAACGATGCCGTGGCGCTTCGCAAGCTCGGCACAAGCCCGCAAATCCTGCAACTCGAAGGTCATCGTGTTCGGGCTTTCGAGGTAAAGGAAGGTCGTATTGGGCTGGATGGCCGCCTCGATATTCGCCACGTCCGTCCCATCCACGAAGCTGTGGCTGACGCCAAACCGAGGGAGGAAGTTCAGCAACAGGTTCTTCGTCCATGAGTACGGGTTTTTCACACAAATGACATGGTCGCCCTGCTTCACATTGGCCAGCATGGCCATTGCAGTGGCACCCGCCCCGCTCGACACCACGAGGGCATCTTCGGCTCCTTCCAGCGCCGCCAGTTTTTTCCGTAAAATCTCCACCGTCGGATTGTTCCCACGGGTGTAGATGTGGTTTTCGAGTTCGTCGGTCACATCCTTTCGGAACTGCTCCAAACTCGGAAAGGCAAAATTGCTGCTCTGGATAATGGGCGGCGAAACGGCGTTGAAGTATTTTTCACGGTCTTCGCCGAGGTGGGTGAGGATTTCGGATAGGTGCATTTAACGGTGGACGGTTGACGATAGACGGTTGACGATAGACGGTTGACGATAGACGGTTGACGATAGACGGTTGACGATAGACGGTTGACGGGGGTTACTGCTTCTGCCTACGGGCTTCGAGCATTTGAGCGATATTGAACTTTATGCCATCCAGCACTTCCACATCCTTGTCCCAGCTATCAATTTGGAATTTTTTCTGCTTCGTGGATTCCATGACAGCGCTGGCATTGGTAAAAATCCAAATCACCTTTTTTGTGCCGTGGCTCAAGTATTGGTTGGTCTTTGTTTTGATGTATTTCATATCGCCCCCAAGGTCTTGGGTGTCGGATTGAACGTCAATTTCTATGGCGATTTCGGGGGCAAATTTGACGTGATACGGCGTGAGTTCAATGCCTGCTTTGTAAATGGCAATATCACAGCATCTCCAATCTGTTGGGCCGAAATCAATACCAAGTTTGCCCATAAATACCTCGTACCCACTGTTCTCAACAACCGTTATATTACCAAGGCTGATTCTTGTTTTTAACCAAGATTGAAGTGTGTTCCTAGCACTGATTTGTTCAAAAGTTTTTGTCCCATTCAAAACATCTCGATAGCCCTTGTAATATATGGGCTGACCCATATACACCTCATAAATAAGGTATTCGGGAATCTCCGATTTTGCGGTTCCCTTTTTCGATGTAATATCAAGCACTGCGGTCGTCATGCGTCAAATTTTTTCCAAAAATAACTGAAATTGGCAGAAAACAAAAGCGAACTAAAGGCTGTAAACCCTGCACTCCCCAGCCTCCAACACCTCCAAATGCAAATTCACCCCATTGAAAAGCAGCCCGCCTTCCGTTTTTCCTTTCGTTGAAAAAAGCAGGTTCCAGCCCGCTTGGCCTTCCATCGGGTTTGGGATTTTTACGTTTTTCGTCGCATTGTCAATGTCCAAATTAGCGACTAAAACAAACTCCGGCTTCTCCACTAGCGTCCAAGCGATCACCTTTTTATGCCCCGTCGCATCCGGCGGCAGCAGCCAGCGCACTTGGCAGTTTTCAATTTCTGGTAAAAACTCCTCCGCAAACTCCCTGATTTTCAACAAGTTGCCAAAAAGCGCCTCGTTCTTTCCCCATTGGTACGGCCCATTCGTCGCCTTTGGCCCGGTGCCGATTTTGAAGACGTAGAGCTTCGTGTAATACTCGTTGGGCGCTGGCGCAACGTGAACATCTCGGCACTCGAAGCCAAGGCCCATATAGCTCGGCATATTGGGCAAAAACAGACCAATGAAGAACCGGGCCTCGTTTCCACCCATGTAAAATTTGTCGAAGCGGGGGTCGTCCTTGTCGCCCGTCATCATGGTGAAGCAGGGCGTCACCCGGCGGTTTTCCTTGATGTCCAAGTACAGCCGGAAATTCTGCAAAAAATCGGGCGAACCGACCACCATGCTCTGCAAATCGCCAAGCGTCGTCTCAGCCCCGGCGGCCTCCAAATGGTCAACCTCATCGCCGTAGGCCAGCACATTGGCGGGGGCGAGGAAGCTCTCAGCGAAGTAGTAAAACCGGGGGTTACCCTGCTGTATCCGTCGCTTCACGGCACCGAGCGGGTCGTAAAATTCATCGGGTTGGGCGGGAGTGCCCTCGGCCCGTGGCTGCACATGGCTCATATCACCCCGCATGAAATCGAAGCCATACTCACGGGCCACTTCGGCGTATTTTTCAGTGAAATATTGCCAAACTTTCTTTTTCGGGCTGCCGAAATCCAGTTCCCAATACTCGTTGTCGTCCAAACATTCGTAGAACTTGTAGCGGGTCAGCGGCCCGAACACCCTCGACTCTGGCGTAGGTTGCATGATGGTGTAGTCCCGCCATTCCCGGCCTGATTCGTCCACGGTGCAGGCTTCGGGCCGGATGTCCACCATGAGGCCACGGTAGGGTGGGGCCATGGTCGCCGGGGCTGGTTCATAGCCTTTTTTGTACAAAAAATCCATGAGCGCCGCTCGGCGCTGGCTGCGGCCTTGGTAGTCCCGCTTTGGCTGCCGAACAAGGCAAGGATACGGTTGGCTTCACCAAATTCTTCACTAAAAAATAGGCTTGGCTCCTTGGTATATTGGAACCCATTTGCCCCATTTTTATTTAAAAAATCCAAGATGGCAACCTGCACTTTTTCATGCAAATTGGCCGAATAGTCAACGATTTGCAGCCCATTGCGATGCAACCACTCAAAATACTGCGGATTGGCCAACACGATTTCCGAGTAGCGGTCGGTGTGCGGAATCACGTCCATGCCAACGGTCTTGCCCATCGCATGGAATAGGTTCACACAGGCCTTCAGTTGCCGTTCCACGGTGTCCAAGTATGGGAATGCCTGGTATAGTTCTTGGCTGAAAAACTCCGGGTTGATGTTCCAACTGGCCATGCCATAAAGGCTCGACACTACGCCCGGCTCCCAGATTGGCAACAAATGGATGGCGCTCTGGCTGGCGGGGATGGTCAGCGTGTATTTCACCACGTTCCAAAAGGATTGGATGGTGCGGACGTTGATGCCGACGAGGTTAGCGATTGCGGATTCTCGGATTGCGGATTGCGGATTGGGGTGGCGGTGGCTATTGACAATGGTCGGGTCAATTGAATTTTGGAAAACTTCTTCTCCGAGGCGTTTTTTTAGGATGGTAATGGTTTGGGTGATGGGCAGCTTGACGGCAGTTTGCGGGAGCAAGCCATAGATGTATGACCTGCGGCTTTCGCAGTAGTCGGCAATCCAAGCGGATTGGGTTTCAAGCCAAGTCTGGTTAATTCCGTTTTGTTGCATGAATTATCGAATTCCTTGTAGTATGTAATTTCTCAACATGGGCATTTTCGCAGTCTCCCAATCCGCAATCCAGCAATCCCCAATCGAATCACATCCCCACCACCTCCACAATCTCCAGCCCGAACCCAATCATTCCCACTCGTCGGGTAGGGTTATTTGTCAACAATCGGATTTTAGAGATACCGAGGTCACGTAGGATTTGTGCCCCGATGCCGTAGTCCCGTTGCTCCATTTCTTGGTTGCGGCGGCCCCGGTAGGGCTTCTGCGATTTGTCGGGGTTGCTTGCCATTTGTTGGAGGCATGCCATGATACTGGCATCCTTGTCGCCGTGCCGCATGACCACGAGTGCGCCCTTTCCTTGCTTCGCAATGGCTTCCAGCGATTTGTCAATGCGGAACCCTGTGTCGTCCAACAGGATGCCGAGCAGGTCGTTGCCTTCCATGCTGGAATGTACCCGCACGGTCACTGGTTCGTTGGGCTGCCAGATGCCTTTGATAATAGCTAGGTGCGTATCGTTGCCACTGGAATAGGCGATGATTTGGAACTCACCAAAACGGTTCTTAAAAGGCATCGCAAACTCCCGTTTGATGAGCCGCTCGGTCTCCATCCGGTAGGCCACAAGGTCTTTGATGCTGATGATTTTGAGATGGAAGCGCTCCGCAATTTTCATGAGTTCGGGCAGACGGGCCATCGTTCCATCCTCGTTCAATATTTCAACCAAAACGCCTACTGGACTTAATCCTGCCAAGCGGGAGAGGTCAATGGCCGCTTCGGTATGGCCCGTGCGGCGAAGCACGCCCCCTTTTTTTGCACGAAGGGGAAAGATGTGGCCGGGCCGTGCAAAGTCCTCTGGTTTGGTAGCTGGGTTAACGAGCGCCCTAATGCCCGTCGCCCGGTCGTAGGCGCTGATGCCCGTGGTGCAGCCCTGCCCGATGAGGTCAATGCTGACGGTGAAGGCCGTCTCGTGGAGCGCCGTGTTTTCTGGCACCATCATGCGTAGGCCAAGCTGCTCGGCCCGGTCTTCTTCGATGGGGGTGCAGATGAGGCCCCGACCGTGCGTGGCCATGAAGTTGATGATTTCGGGGGTGATGCACTCGGCGGCGCAAATGAAATCGCCTTCGTTCTCCCGGTCTTCATCGTCCACGACGATGATGACCTTGCCGTTGCGCAGGTCTTCGACGGCTTCGGCAATGGTGTTAAGGCTAATTTTATGGTTTTTTTCGGTGTTTGGTTGATTGTTGGTTGCTGGTTCGGTCAGGTACATCTTCCAATTTTTGATTTTCTTGATTTAAGATATAAGATGTAGGATATAAGATTTTAGATTGGGGAGACCGTGCCCAGAAATCTAAAATCTAAAATCTCACATCTGAAATCTGAAATCAAAACACCACACTAGTTGCATGGTTTCCTTTAAAAAAGCAAAGGTCTCTTTCCTTTTGAAAAGAGACCTTTGAACGGAGGGATTTTTTTTCGGAATCCCGTTTTTTGGTGGTAAGCCGCTTTTCCCGGTCGGCTGTCAGTGGCTTGACTTTCTTTCGCTTTTTGGGTGGGGTGGTGGCCTGCACCATCAATTTTTCAAAATCGGCGATGGCGGCCTCTTTGTTGTCCAACTGCGAGCGGGTGGTCTGATTGGTGAGGAGCAAAATGCCCTCGGCGTTGATACGGTTGGCAAGGTTTTCCTGCACCATCTGTTTCTCCACGTCGGTCAAAAAACGGGAGCCAGCCACGTCGAAGCGCAGTTCGACCTTAGTTTCCACTTTGTTCACGTTCTGGCCGCCGGGGCCGGAGCTGCGGGCGGTCTTGAAGGTGAGTTCCTGTTTCAAAACTGTTCGAAATTCATGCTTTTTAGGTGGGGGGGGGGGGGGGGGGGGGGGGGGGGGGGGGGGGGGGGGGGGGGGGGGGGGTTGGTGGTTGGGGGGTTTGCAGGAGGGGATTGACGCATTGCATGTTTTGGATAGTCGGCTATATAAAACATGCAATGCGTGAATCCGATGTTGGCATCAATAAAAAAATGACAGAATGAGCAAACCATACATCCACGCAATTTCCTCGGTGAACAATTTGGGGGAAATGAAGATAGCCAATACATGAATGTTGCGAGTAAATCTATTACAGCGGTAACAGGCCGAATCTTCCAAAAGTTGGTTTGTATCTCAACAATAACAGGGCCGCGAACAACGTGCTGGAAGTTATAATAATAGAGTTATATAAGCGCAAGATTTATTGATGAATTAGTACGGTATAGTTGTATTTTTCGTGAGGCCTCCAATCATGGCGTCGGCGTCGCCCATTTCCACCATCATTGCCCCATAATAGCTGCTATGGAGCATGTCTGCCGATTCGAGGCGGTTGATGCCTTTTCGTTTTCTTTTTTCATAAAAACGCTCGATATAGGCATCCATCACCTTGACCTCGCCTTCGTCCAAGGGGTTTTTCGGGTCAATGATGCGTACCCCTGGCAGTTGTATGCCCAAGTCTCCAACATTGCTTTCACCCTTTTATGGTTGCCAATCAAGATGGGATGTGCAATTTTTCCTCCAAAACCACCCTTGCGCTTTTAGCACCTCCACATTTTCAGCGTCCACGAAGACGACCCGCTTCACTTCTTGCCGGGCCTTGGTCTCAACAATTCGGGCAATGGGGTTGTCATTGCCAAGGCGCATGGCCAGCTCGGTCTCGTACCGTTCCCAATCGGTAATTGGCTTTTGGGCCAGCCCAGCGTCCATTGCCGCCTTTGCCACGGCTGGTGCCACGGTGGTAATAAGCCTTGGGTCAACTGGTTTGGGAATGATATAATCACGGCCAAACTTAAGGTTGATATTGCCGTAGGCAAGGTTGACGATGTCGGGAACGGGTTTTTTGGCCAGTTCGGCTAGGGCTTTCACTGCGCCCAACTTCATCGCTTCATTGATTTCAGTGGCCCGCACATCGAGAGCGCCCCTGAAGATGAAGGGGAAGCCTAGCACGTTGTTCACTTGGTTGGGGTAGTCGGAGCGCCCTGTGGCCATGATGCAATCGGGGCGGGCGGCGGTGGCATCCTCGTAGCTGATTTCGGGCGTTGGGTTGGCCATGGCGAAGATGATGCAGTCGGGGGCCATTACCTTTACCATTGCTTGGTCGAGCACATTACCTCTTGAAAGGCCAATAAAGACATCGGCCCCAATCAGTGCCTCTGCCAAGGTCGTGCTGGCTGGCAATCCGCCATTTACGAACTCCGATTTTTTGCCGTCTAAATTGTCACGGTCAGGGTGGATGAGGCCCTTGCTGTCGAACATGAAAATATGGTCCTTGTCGGCGCCGAGGGATACATACAGCCGGGTGCAAGAGATGGCCGATGCTCCTGCCCCATTCACCACGATTTTCACCTTTGAAATGTCTTTGCCGACGATTTCCAAAGCGTTGAGCAGTGCTGCACCACTGATGATGGCCGTGCCGTGCTGGTCGTCGTGCATGACCGGGATGTTCAGTTCCTTCTTTAGCCGCTCTTCTATTTCAAAGCACTCTGGCGCGGAAATATCTTCCAGGTTGACACCGCCAAAAGTAGGCTCCAGAATCTTTACCGTCCGCACGAATTCGTCAACGTCCTTGGTGTTCAGTTCGAGGTCGAAGCAGTCAATATCGGCGTAAATTTTGAAAAGCAGTCCCTTACCCTCCATCACGGGTTTGCTTGCCTCAGGGCCAATATCACCCAGCCCCAGTACCGCTGTGCCATTGCTGATGACGGCAACCAAGTTACCTTTGGCAGTGTACTTGTAAACATTGTTTACATCCTCGGCGATGGCGAGGCAAGGGTCGGCCACACCGGGCGAGTAGGCCAAAGAGAGGTCACGCTGGTTGGCGGTCTCCTTCGTGGGTACAACTTCGATTTTTCCGGGGCGGCCCTTGGCATGGTAATAAAGGGCCTCTTCTTTCAACTGTTTCTTGTCCATATCTAATTTAGTCGCAATGGTTAGTGTCAAATTTACGGGGCGGCAAACATAGGGAAATATGCGGAATGACAACCTTTTGATTAAGGCATGAAAACACCTCCTGCTTTCGTTCAACCCATTAGATTTGCCGCATGGAAAAACCCTTTCAACGCCAGCTATTCCTTTTGCTCAAAATCGCCGCAGCCAGCGTTTTTACTGGCCGTGCCTACCAGCATCTTTTCTGGGATGCACCCTATCGGGAAATGCTTTGGGATGACCAAATCATGCCAGCCATCATCGAAGCAGTAACCCCTTGGACTTGGCATGAGTATGTCACCAACCTTGCAGTTGATGAAGTCTATACGAAATGGATGGTGGGCATTGGTGTTTTCTATGTGGTATTGGCTTTGGCTTGTGTTTTTTATGAAAATCTGCCGAGGTGGGTGCGTTGGCCAATATGGTTGGGGATGGCGGGGCAGGTAATTTTAGCCCTTTTGTACATGAAGGAGTATTTCCTGAGCCTAGGGCAGTTTTTTGAGTACGCCCTGCAATTCTGCGCCCCAGCTTTTTTAGTGGCCTATTTCAGCAAAAAGGAAATAACACCTCGATTGTTGTTTTCGATGAAAGTAGCCACGGCGCTAACCTTTGCATGCCACGGGCTTTATGCCGTCAATTTTTACCCACGTCCTGGGAATTTTACAGGCATGACCATGCAGATTTTGTATTGTTCCGAGTCGTTTGCTGTCAATCTATTGACTATGGCAGGTTGGCTTGACTTCGCCGTTTCGGTGGGTATCTTCTTACCAAAAAAATGGGCGAAATGGTTCTTGCTATATGCTGTGTTTTGGGGTTTCGCAACCTCCGTGGCTAGGCTTTGGGGCAATTTTACTGGGATTTTCCGCTCCAAAGTTTGCATGAATGGGGGTATCAGGTGGTCTATCGCCTGCCACATGGGTTGATACCATTGGTGCTTTACATTTGTGAACGGAGGTTGAATCATGATGTCATTATCAGGAAAAATGGTTCAGTTTAACTCAAAATACCAATATTTCGCCGAACTACTATTGACAATGGTTCGTGAAGGTTTTAGGTTTCAAAGCCTGTCCCGATTTTCGGGATTTCACGGAGTTCCTCGTGGAATGGTAGCAGAACGAAAAAATCGCCTTGGTAGCCAAAGTGGACGTTTCTTATGTCAAACAAACCCGACTTGAAATGTCACAGCCTAAAAAGACCTGAAGAAGAAAGAAAGGCTGATTTTCAAGCTACAAGGCCAAAATCTCTGCCAACCTCAACTCATCCACGTTGATTTCCTTTTGATTTTTGATGGCGATATTCAACGGCGTATATTTTATCATGTTGTTGTCAATGCCAACCATGATGTTTTTATGACCATCGAGCAGTGCTTCCACCGCATTGGAGCCAAGGCGGCTGGCCAACAATCGGTCGGCACCAGAAGGTGAGCCGCCCCGCTGCAAATGGCCAATGACAGTGACTCGGGTATCGTAAGCACCCACCCTTGACTTCAGTTCAGCTGCAATTTCCTCCGTCTTGCCTAGATTATTGCCTTCAGCTACGATGATTAGGCTGAACAGTTTTTTGCGCTTTGCCGAGGCCTTTAGCACATTGGCCAACTCGTCGTAAGTCGTTTCCTTTTCTGGCAAAAGCACCAAAGTTGCCCCAGATGCAATGGCCGTGTGCAGAGCCAGGTAGCCAGAATTCCTTCCCATCACCTCAATGAAGAACAGGCGGTCGTGCGACTCGGCCGTATCCCTGATTTTGTCAACCGCCTCCACGGCGGTGTTCAATGCTGTGTCAAAGCCGATGGTATAGTCCGTACCATACAAGTCGTTGTCAATCGTGCAGGGCACGCCCACGACGGGAATTCCATGCTCTTTGTGCAGGATCTCAGCACCTGTAAACGTGCCATTTCCGCCAAGGGCCACCAAGGCATCAATTTTGTGCTTTTTCAGCGCCACTGCTGCCGACTTTCGGCCTTCTTCCGTCATGAACCGCATGCTTCGGGCTGTTTTGAGGAAGGTGCCTCCCCGTTGGATAATATTCCCCACGTCCCGTGTTTCGAGCTTTTGGAGGTTGCCTTCCATCATGCCTTCATAGCCGCCCGTAATCCCGAATACTTCTATGTCATGGTAAGCGCAGGTGCGCACCACGGCACGTACGGCAGCATTCATGCCTGGGGCGTCGCCACCAGAAGTATATACTGCGATTCTTTTGATGTTTCCTCTCATTGGATGAGGTTTAGTAGGTTTAGCAGGTTTAGGAGGTAGGAATGGGGTCGAATCTAAGCCCACTACACCTCCGTTCCCAAATGGTATTTCACCAGGTTTCCTATCGGTTTCTTTATAAAAACGCCTGCATGGAGGCCAAGTTCTTGTAAGGCTTCCTTCAAGATTTCTTGAAAATGGAAGCCTACCGAACCCACAAAGCTGACAGGAAGCGTTTCGTGGCCTTTGTATTTGCAAATATGCCGAGTCAGGAATTCTAGGAAACTTTTTTTCACCAAATCCCTGACAAACGGGTGCGACTGGTGGCCTGTGAACAGTTGAGTGAACGAAGCCAAATAAGCCGCTGGAATTCCACCGCTGTAAACATTGTCAAGGATGTCTTTACGGCCATTCGGACAAACTTGTTCAATAATGGGTTGCAAATCTGGGGGCATTTCCCGGTAGAAAAAAGCCTGCAAGAAACTTTTGCCCAATTGCGCCCCGCTACCTTCGTCGCCGAGGAGGAAGCCCAGGTTGGTCACGTTGTCCGCCTCATGTTCGCCATCGTATAGCACCGAATTGGAGCCAGTACCGAGGATGCCGACGATGCCTGGCGTGTGGCCGCAGGTGGCTCGTGCAGCTCCCAGCAGGTCGTGGTGTACGGTGACACTGGCATTGGGCATCTTGGCGGCTATCGCCTCCCGCACAATGGCGTTCCTGCCTTTGTCCCAACACCCAGTTCCGTAGTAATACACCTCGCCTGTAATTTCAAACGGCAGTTTGTCCACCAACTCGGTTTGGATAATTTCCGAGATACGTTCGCTGGAAATGTAGTTTGGGTTGAAGCCCGTGGTTGTTACTGGGATTTGCTCCCCGTCGTCTTTTACGATGACCCAATCGGCCTTGGTGGCACCGCCATCAGAAATTACTAACATGCATTGTCCATTTTTTCATTATTACCAAATCATTCCAAAGTGCTGGTAAGGCGGGCACAAGCGCCACTGGTTTGAAACAGTCGGCAAATGTAGTGTGAAAATGACACCAAGTAGTTTTGCAGAAGGTTTTTTTGCTGTTTCGGGAAGATTGGATGCTGAATTTAGCCTTCTACCAAATTTTCTGCCTCGAAGACTGGCATCCTCGCATTGGGCAACTGTTGCAAGAACAAGCGGAGGGCCTTCCGCTTGTTCGCATCCAATTGGTAACTGATGTTCTCCGTAAAGTACTTTTCCAAATCAAAACCGGGGTGCTGTTGTGGCAAAATCAGCATCAACTGCGGTATGGACTCGATGCCCAATTGCATGGCTGCATTGAATTTTTCGATAAAATCCGGTGGCATTGGCCGATTGCTCACCCAAGCTGCAAACACGAATGGCAACCTAGTGTGCGCCAACCAAGCTTCGCCAAGGTCATAGGTAAACTGGTGTTTGCCCAAATGGTCCATTGCCCGGTCGCCGATGATAAGGGCAGCTGTTGTTCCAGAAATTTTATCCTCGAACCCAGCCGTTGTCGGCAAAAGGGTAGGTGAACATTGCCAGTAATTTTCCAAAAGGATTTTCGCCAACTCCACCGAGGTTCGGGAGTGGAAATCGAGGTAGAGTTCAGTAACCTGCTCTAACAGTACTTCACTAAAAATGCAGACCGTTTTCACCTCGCCCACCGTGCCGATGCAGTAGTCGGAAATGATGTGCGGTGTGGCCAATTCGGGGATGGCAGCCACAGGAATCAGCCCAAAATCCGCCTCGCCACTGGCCAGTTTGCTGGCGCAAACGCTAGGGATGTCGAGCTGGAGGTCGAGTTCCTCGCTCAGGCCGCTTTTCACCAGACCGTACAGCAGCGGCTTGGTGTTTAGGTAGCTGACGGCGGTGACTTTTAGTTTTTTCATTTTTGTTAGCCGCCAAATTTATTTGGCAGGCAAATTATTTCTTGAAATGACTGTCGCCAAATGAAATTGGCGACTACATTAATTCAACACCGGAAGTGCCACATACCCCTTAAAAGCCACATCCTCCTCAAACACTTCCTCCGTATAATCCCTCACTACGTTATAAAGCGTATCCCGTTCGATCGGCCTGCGGCCAACGGCCTTGATGAGTTGCACCAATTCCTTCGTGCTCATTGCGGGCGTTTGTTCTTCTGAGCCGGCCATTGAGTAAATCTTAGTGGTATCGTCAATCGTGCCGTCCACATCGTCCACGCCGTAGGACAGCGCCAACTGGGCAATGCTGCGTGAAATCATCGGCCAATAGGCCTTCACATGGTCGAAATTATCAAGGTAGATGCGGGCGATGGCATAGTTGCGCAGGTCTTCCACCACGTTCACTTCTGGAATATGTGACATCTGGTTGTCCTGGTTGCGGAACTTTAAGGGTATGAAGGTCTGGAAACCGCCCGTCCTGTCTTGCAATTTGCGTAGCTCCTCCATGTGGTGTATCCTGTGTTCGAAGCCCTCAATATGGCCATAGAGCATCGTCGCATTCGACCGCATACCGAGCTTGTGCCACTCCTCGTGTATGGCCAACCACTGCTCGCCCGTGCATTTGTCGGCGGCAATTTGTTGACGAATGTCTGGGTGGAAAATCTCAGCGCCGCCACCAGGTAACGAGTCCAAGCCCGCCGCTTTCATGGCTGCCATGCCTTCGGCGTAGCCGACTTTCGCTTTTTTGAAAATATAGTGGTACTCCACCGGGGTCAATGCCTTCACATGGAGTTCCGGGCGGTGGTTTTTGATGGCCGTGAAAAAATCGGCGTAGAACTTCATGTCGTATTGCGGTAGCACGCCGCCCACGATATGCACCTCCGTCACGGGCTGGCCGTCGTACTTCCGTACGATGTCCATCATCTCCT
>JADKBS010000032.1 GCA_016714985.1 Saprospiraceae bacterium
AGGCCCGCAACTTAGCCTGTTGCTGCGGGGTGAGGCGCTCGGTGGCGAGCTTGGGCAGTATGGTGATGCCCTCGTTGCTGTCCACCATATTGATGAGGGTCTGGATGCTGCCCACCTCGTAGCGCACGAGGTTTTCTTCTGATTCGGCATGTTTCAACGAGCAAAGCAACCGCAATTGGTCACGGAGGCAATGCCCTTCTTCCAGCAGCCAAAGGTGGTTGGGGTTGATGTCCTTGGGGAGCAGGTACTTCTTCTTGGGCAGTTGCTCCGACTCGGAGGCATAAGGAAAAAACTCCTCGTAGTACAGCGGGTACTCTTTGATTTCCCGCTCATTGAGGGGCGTGGCAAGGATGCCCACGTCGGCATCGCCCCGCTTCAGGGCTTTGATGATGTCATCTGAAATCAGCTCCCGGATATGCACCTTCAAATGGGGAAATTGCTGTTGCAAAGGCTTCAAGAACAAGGGCAGCAAGTACGGCGCTATGGTCGGAATGACAGCCAGCCGAAGCTCGCCGGAGACCTCCTCCTTCAGCTCACGGGCGTAGTCCTTGATGAAACGGGTCTGCGCCACTATCTTCTTGGCCAATTCGATGATTTCCACGCCCTCCCTTGTTGGCCTGACGGGCTGCTGCGAGCGGTCGAAGAGTTGGACGCCCAGTTCTTCTTCGAGCTTTTTCACCATCATGCTCAGGGTGGCTTGGGTCACAAAGCATTTCTCCGCTGCCCTGACGAAGTGCCGCTCACGTTCCACGGCGATGATGTATTCGAGTTGCTGTAAATTCATGTTGAGGAGGTTTAGAAGGGTTTAGAAGGGTATAGAAGGGTATAGTTTGACCGCGGCTAAGCTTCCTAAACCCTCTAAACTCACCCATAGATTTCATCTATGCGAAGATAGGGAAAATCAGTTTCGTTTATGAAGCAAAAAGTATTTAATGACTTGGAAAGGATTCGTTTTAAGACTAAGTTGAATCTAAATTAATTGCCCGCTATTTCATGTTTTTTGATGGATATTGTGCCTGATTCATAGGTCAATTTGAGGGATACGCTGTCTTGGAGCAATCACCGAGCATGAATAGCAGTCCATCAATTTAGATTCAGCTATTTGAAATTCAACCTTTTGCAAAACTGACCAATGGAGTTTAAGGACTAATGGCAACATGATAACCCAGTTTTATCAATACTTTTACGTTGATTCAAAACTCACACATTTCACTAAAAATAAACTATGGGAACATATCCTATTTTGATGCTTTTATGCGGGTTGGTTATTTTTTCCTACCTGTTCGACATTTTCTCCCGAAAAACGAAAGTTCCGTCCGTGCTGTTGCTGCTGGCAACTGGCGTTGGCCTTCAGCTGTTGGCCAATGCGTTCCAACTAAAGATTGTTGACTTCGGCAAGGTGCTGCCTCTGTTGGGCACCATCGGGCTTATCCTGATAGTGCTGGAAGGGGCACTGGAGCTGCGCTACACCAAGGAAAAAAAGCGGGTTATCTTGCAATCGCTGGGGGCCTCGTTTTTCCTATTGTTAGGCTCCTCGCTGGCCATTGGCTGGCTGTTCCAGTACGTTACCGATGCGCCCTTCAAGACCTGCCTGCTGAACGCCATACCTTTCAGCACCATCAGCTCTGCCATTGCCATACCTTCGGTGGCCAACCTTGCGGAGAAGAAAAAAGAGTTCATCGTTTACGAGTCCACATTTTCTGATATCTTGGGCATCATGTTCTTCAATTTCATGACGGCGAATGAGGAAATCAGCCTTGGCTCCTTCGTCGGGCTTACCATTGAGACCGTGCTGGTGCTGTTGCTGGCGGCGGCCTTCTGCTTCGCCCTGCTGTACCTGCTCAAGCGGATTGACCACCACATCAAGTTCTTCCTCATCATCGCCTTACTGGTGCTGATTTATGCCATCGGAAAGCACTACCACCTCTCCACCCTCATCATCATACTGGTCTTCGGTCTTTTCCTGAACAACACGCAAATATTTGATTTTGAATGGTTTAGGAAAAGGTTTCAATATGCTGACTTCAACAAGGACCTCGGCCAACTGCATTTGTTGACAGGCGAGAGTGCCTTTCTCATCCGCACCTTTTTCTTCATTGTTTTCGGGTTCACCATGCAGCTTGATGGGCTGAAGAACCTTGCCACCATTGGCAATGGCCTTGCCACTGTCGGCATCATCTACCTGATGCGGTGGGCCTACTTGAAGTTCGTGGCAAGGGTGGAGCTAAACCCTGAACTCTACGTCTCGCCAAGGGGCCTCATCAGTATATTGCTGTTCTTCAGTCTGCCCACGAGCGCCAAGTTGGGTGGCATTGACAGCAGCTTGCTACTTTTTGCCATTCTCGCCACAGGCTTGGTGATGACCTATGGGCTGGTTAGGGGGGCAAAGCCCCGCAAGGAGCAAGGCGAGAATGCTACTGATTTGTGAAATGTGAAGGATAGTGGTTGGTTCGCTCTAAATATTATTTGTTTAGCCAAACAATCCTCCAATGACATAGACAAAATCTATGTGAACATAGAAAAAATCAGTTTCGTTTATGACCAATCGCATCGTTTCTTTGCGGGGCAAAGGCTTGCTTTATGCCTTTTAGCACCTGCCTTAGTTAAGGCGATGCCTCAAAATGGCCTTTCTAGATTGCAAATTAGCACACACGAAATGGCCATTTCGGAGGTGTCACCTTAATAAGACAGCTACCTACCTATGTGACCAAAGACCTAATCATTTTAAAAATAAACAACATGGAAAAAAACGGAAACGGTAAATGCCCCTTCTCTGGCGGCACCCTCAACCACATTGCGGGCAGCGGCACCTCCAACCGGGACTGGTGGCCCAACCAGCTCAACCTCGGCATCCTTCGCCAACACTCGGCGCTGTCCGACCCAATGGGCGAAGACTTTGACTACGCAGCGGAGTTCAATTCGCTCGACCTCGCAGCAGTGAAGCAGGACATCTACGACCTGATGACCCAATCGCAGGACTGGTGGCCCGCCGACTACGGCCACTATGGCCCCTTTTTCATCCGCATGGCCTGGCATAGTGCAGGCACTTACCGCATCGCCGACGGGCGGGGTGGGGGAGGCATGGGCACGCAGCGCTTCGCCCCGCTGAACTCCTGGCCCGACAACGGCAACCTTGACAAGGCACGACTGCTACTTTGGCCCGTAAAACAGAAATATGGCCGCAAGCTCTCTTGGGCTGACCTTATGATTCTCGCTGGCAACTGCGCCCTCGAATCCATGGGCTTCAAGACCTTTGGTTTCGCTGGTGGCCGTGCGGACGTTTGGGAAGCACCTGAAGACATCTACTGGGGCAGCGAGACCGAGTGGCTCGGCGACAAGCGCTACACGGGCGACCGTGAACTGGAAAACCCGCTCGGTGCGGTGCAAATGGGCCTCATCTACGTGAACCCAGAAGGCCCGAACGGTAACCCCGACCCCATCGCCGCCGCCCGTGACATTCGGGAGACTTTTGCCCGCATGGCCATGAACGACGAGGAGACCGTGGCCCTCATTGCCGGAGGCCATACCTTCGGTAAAACGCACGGCGCTGGCGACCCCGGCCAATACGTGGGACGTGAGCCTGCTGGCGCAAGCATCGAGGAAATGGGCACAGGCTGGAAGAACAGCTTCGGCACAGGCAACGCCCAATACACCATCACCAGCGGCCTCGAAGGCGCCTGGACGACCACGCCGACCAAGTGGAGCAATAATTTCTTCTGGAACCTCTTCGGCTACGAATGGGAACTGACGAAAAGCCCAGCGGGTGCCCACCAATGGATTCCCAAGCACGGTATGGGTGCTGGCACCGTGCCAGATGCCCACATTGCTTCCATTCGCCATACCCCGGTCATGCTCACGACCGACCTAGCCCTTCGCTTCGACCCGGCGTATGAGAAAATCAGCCGTCGCTTCTTCGAGAACCCGGACGAGTTCGCCGATGCTTTCGCAAGGGCTTGGTTCAAGCTGACGCACCGTGACATGGGGCCACGTGACCGCTACCTCGGCCCCGAAGTGCCTGCTGAGGTGCTGATTTGGCAAGACCCCGTGCCCGCCGTCAACCACGAACTGATTGATGCGCAGGAAGCTGCGGCCATCAAATCGAACATCCTTGCTTCCGGCCTGACTGTTTCGGAATTGGTGACAACTGCTTGGGCTTCTGCCTCCACTTTCCGTGGTTCCGACAAGCGGGGCGGCGCCAATGGTGCACGTATCCGCCTCGCTCCGCAAAAAGACTGGGCGCTGAACAACCCCGAGCAGTTGGCCAAAGTGCTGGGTGTGCTCACTTCCATTCAGGAGGAATTCAACGCCATCCAGACGGACAACAAGCGGGTTTCCATCGCCGACGTGATCGTGCTCGGTGGTTGCGCAGCCATCGAAAAAGCCGCCAAGGACGCTGGCCACGACGTGGCCGTGCCGTTCACCCCGGGCCGCACCGATGCTTCGCAAGACCAGACCGACGTGGAATCCTTCCAGGTGCTGCACCCGCTGGGCGATGGTTTCCGCAATTACGTGATGCCCCGCATCCCCGTGCAAGCCGAGCGGCTGCTGGTGGACAGGGCGCAGTTGCTGACCTTGACCGCCCCCGAAATGACTGCCCTCGTAGGCGGCATGAGGGCGCTTGGGGCGAATTACGACGGCTCGCAAAATGGTGTCTTCACCAAGCGTCCCGGCCAGTTGACCAACGACTACTTCGTCAACCTGCTCGATATGCGCACCACTTGGCGGGCTGCTTCGGATGCACAGGACGTGTTTGAAGGCCGTGACCGTGCCTCCGGCGACCTGAAATGGATTGGTACCCGTGTTGACCTCATTTTTGGCTCCAACTCCGAACTGCGGGCCATTGCCGAGGTCTATGGCTGTGCCGATGGCCAAGCGAAGTTCGTGAAGGATTTCGTGGCAGCTTGGGCGAAGGTGATGAACCTCGATAGGTTTGATTTGAAATAAATAGAGGTAGCTAAATAAAAAGAAGTGAGGCTGTACCTAAGAAGGGTGCAGCCTTTTTTATTTGCCCTTCCCTATCATCCCTAAATGTGTATTGAAAAACGAGTCTTCGTACTTCAAGCCGTAGCCCATTGCCCTGTCCATGGAGATGTGGGCAAATAGGATAATGGCTGCCAGTTTCCAAACATCATTCCCTGACCAAAGCGCATAAACGCCCACCGCAGCCGCCAACATGCGATGGTGGATGAGGTTGTAGGTGAGTGCCCCCAATTTCGGGCTGGCGAGGTAGCCCAACATGCCAACATCGGGCAATAACAACAAGGCGGGGAACCACCACCAAGCAAAGTCGAGGCGGCTAAAAAGGAAAATGCAGAGTAAGAAAATGGCCCATTCTTCGAGATTCAGCAGGAGTTTCATATTTCGTTGAGACTTTGTGATTGATTAAAATGATGGCACAAAGTTCCTCCCGGTCTATCCTGTTCCACTTGATATAAATCAAGAAATGCGGCGGCCCAATTTATTTCTAATACGGCTAAAAGTCTCCGGCGTCATGCCGAGCATGGAGGCAATGTATTGCAGCGGTACTTGGTTGAAGAGTTCGGAGTTTTGTTGGAAAAGCTGCTGGTAACGCTCTTCGCTCGATAGCGAAAGATGGGCAACAATTCGGTTTTCAAGGATGGTAAAACACTTTGCCATGAACAATTTTTCCAGTTCCGCCCACTGCGGCACGTGCTGCCCGATGCGGCGGTAATCGTCTTTGGAGATGGTGAGCAGTTGGCAATCCGACAGCGTCTGCCAATCGCAGCGGGCGGGCTGCCCAAACAGGAAACTAGCAAGGTCAGTAACGAAATAGCCGGGTGTTGCAATCCACTTGGTCACTTCCCGCCCTTTTTCATCGGTAAAAAACTCCCTCACAATGCCTGATTGGACGTAGGCCATGCGGAGGGCATATTGGCCCTGTTTCATGAAATAATCGTCCTTTTTCAGCTGTAGCGGCTGGAAGTAGGCGGCGATATTGCCCACCGTTTGCGCCGGGATGCCGAACCAAGTTTGCAGCGTCGTGCCGAAGTCGTTTTGCATGGGGCGAAGGTAGTTGAATTCAAAGTCAATATGCCTACAACCAATTGTGTTTAGGTGGTGTTAAAGCGAAACTACACCTTTTTTTACCTGCATTTTTTAAAAACACAGATCATGTTGAAGGACATCCTCAAACGGCTCTTCCGCCGTGACCTCACCAATCTGAAAACCGAACTTGCCGCCTACCAGAACGAGCAAGCCATTTGGCACACAGCGCGCAAAATCTCCAACTCGGCGGGCAACCTCACCCTGCACCTCGTGGGCAACCTCAACCATTTCATCGGGGCGCAGATGGGCAGCACGGGCTATGTGCGCCAACGGGAGCTGGAGTTTGCCACCAAAGACGTGCCCCGCACCGAGTTGCTTGCCATGATTGATGCCACCATCGAAATGTTGGACAAAGTGATTGATGGCATGACTGAGGAGCAATTGAACGCTGAGTTCACCACGCCCGTTTTTCAGGTGGCAACTTCGGCAGGCCAGTTCATGGTACACCTCGCTGTTCATCTCGATTATCACCTTGGGCAGGTGAATTATCATAGGCGGTTGTTGGATGTGTGAGCAGGCTTAGGTTCTTTCCTTCCAGTTCCACCATTTCAACAGTTCTGGTTCCCGCTCCTCCGGCGGCGTCTCGGCAAAGTAAACCGGACAGCGGAACACATAGAGCAGGCACCTGTCCTGTACTATGCCTGCAAATCGGTTCGACTGGTCGTAGAGCGCCTGTGGGTCTTTGCCCCTGAGTTCCGCTACACTGGCATAGCCAATGTTCCATAGGTCGTTGGCAATGGACTTGCCCACGCCGGGGATGACGGTTAGGGCCTTGATGGCGGCAGTGTGTGGGGAGTTGGTTTGCTTCATGGCAAAAGATAGTTCTTTAGGGCAAAGCTATGCTTCATTAATGAATGATTAATCCTTAAAAACAACCGAGCATAGCCAATTTCCAAGACAACCACCTGGTACTTTTTTCGGTGGATAAAACATTTCCTCTTTTGCATTTTAATTCCAAAAATTATCCCTCCATCGCTTATTTTTACGCCGCAAACCACTCAAGCCTTCACAACCTTACCATCATGGCAAATTTTACTTTAAACATCAACGGCAAACAACAACAGGTGGACGTTGACCCCGCTACGCCCATGCTATGGGTGCTGCGTGACCACCTCAACCTCGTCGGCACGAAGTACGGCTGCGGCGTGGCCCAGTGCGGTGCCTGCACCATCCACCTCGGCGACGTGGCCATGCGATCTTGCATCTTGCCCGTCTCGCAGGTTGGCAACCAACCCATCACCACCATCGAGGGGTTGTCGGAAAACGGCGACCACCCCGTACAGCAAGCCTGGCTGGAACACGACGTGGCCCAGTGCGGCTATTGCCAAGCAGGCCAAATCATGAACGCCGCCGCATTGCTGAAAGCAAACCCCAAGCCCAGCGATGCTGAAATCGAAGGGGCCATGAACGGGAATATCTGCCGCTGCGCAACGTATGTGCGAATAAAGGCGGCGATAAAAACAGCTGCAAATTCATAAATCGTCATTGGTCATTGGTCATTAGTCATTGGGGAAGTGCCCTGTGGCTAATGACCAATGACCAATGACCAATGACAAATAAAATGACCATCATAAAAACATCCATAGGCCGTCGTTCCTTCATCAAATCAACGGCCCTCGCTGGCGGCGGCTTCATGCTCGGCATCAGCTGGCTGGCGGCCTGCAAATCGGGCACGAAAGAGGCCGAGGCCCTGCTCACCATGCCCAAAGAATGGTTCGACCTGACGGGCTTTCTGAAAATCGGGGAGAACGGCGTAGTCACCATCCTATCGCCCAACCCGGAAATCGGGCAGAACGTGAAGACCTCCATGCCCATGATCGTGGCCGAGGAACTCGACTGCGACTGGAAAAACGTCATCGTGGAGCAGGCCCCGCTGAACACGGCCATCTTTACCCGTCAAATAGCAGGTGGCAGCGAGTCCATCAAGGAATCGTGGAAGCCGCTGCGCACGGCGGGTGCCGCTGCCCGACAGATGCTGCGGGAAGCCGCAGCCCAGGCCTGGCAAGTGCCCGTGGATGAAATCACCACCGAGGCAGGCGTTTTGAAGCATGAAAAAAGCGGCAAATCGGCGGGCTACGGCGAAATGGCTTCGGCTGCCGCCAAAATCGCCGTGCCGAAGGAGGTGAAAATGAAGGACGCCAAGGACTTCAAAATCATCGGAACGCCCCGCAAGAACGTGGACGGCCTGAAAATCGTGACCGGCCAGCCGCTTTACGGCTTCGACTACAAGCGGGAAGGCATGCTCATCGCCATGATTGCCAGCCCGCCCAGTTTTGGCATGAAGCTGAAATCGGTGGATGGTACGGCGGCCAAGGCCATGCCCGGCATCAAGGACGTTTTCACCATCAAGGTGTACGAGGATAGCTATCAAAAACAGTGGTGCGACACCGAGGCTTTCAACGAGAAGGTCGTCGTGGTGGGCAATACCACTTGGGAGGTGATGCAGGCCAAGAAGGCGCTGAAAATCGAGTGGGAGCCATTCGCCAGCTACACGGAGAACGTGCAGGGCTGGGGCGGCCCACAGAAAGTGACCGTGCCAGGCGGCTTGGAGAACAGCGCCGACCAGCGCAAGAAAATGGCCGACCTCACCGCCAAACCAGCCAACGTGCTGCGCAAGGACGGTGACCCGGAGGCCGCTTTCAAGTCTGCTGCGCAAATTGTCGAGCGCACCTACACGGCCCCCTTCCTCGCCCACAACACGATGGAGCCGATGAACTTCTTCGCCCACGTGACCGCCGACAAGGCCGAACTCGTCGGGCCGATCCAGACGCCGGAGTTCATGGAACAGACGGTTTCAAAAAGGCTGGGCCTGCCAATTGACAAAATCGACATCCAAATGACCCGCATGGGCGGCGGCTTTGGGCGCAGGCTCTATGGGCACTTCCTGGTGGAGGCGGCCGTCATTTCAAAGCAGGTGAATGCGCCCGTGAAGCTCGTCTATAGCCGGGAGGACGACATGATGGCGGGCGTTTATCGCCCGGCCTACCACGTCACCTACAGGGCCGCATTGGATGCCAACAAGAACCTCGTCGGCTTCCACATCCGGGGTGGCGGCACCAGCGAAAGTCCCGTACACGCCAACCGCTTCCCCGCCGGGGCCGTGGACAACTACCTCGCTGAGGACTGGACGCTGACCACCAACGTCAGCACGGGGGCATGGCGGGCACCGGGGTCGAACTTCATCGCCGGGGCCGAGCAGGCTTTCCTCGATGAACTGGCCGAAGTAATGGGCAAGGACCCAATCGAGTTCCGCCTCGAACTGTTCGACAAGGCCAAAAAAAGCCCTGTCGGTAAGGACAACGACTATGATGCCGACCGCTATGCCGGTGTCATAAGGGAGGTAAAGGAGAAATCAGGCTGGGCAAACCCGCCCGCTGGCGTCCATCGGGGTGTCTCCGCCTATTTCTGCCACAACAGCTACGTGGCCCAGGTAGTGGACATGGTGGTAGAGAACGGTAAGCCCGTCGTGCAGAAAATCCACGCCGCCGTTGACTGCGGCATCCTCGTGAACCCCATCGCTGCCACCAACCTCTGTGAGGGCGGCATGGTGGATGGCATGGGCCACGCACTTTACAGCGCCATGACCTTCAAAAACGGCACGCCGGAGCAAGTGAATTTCGACAAGTACCGACTCATCCGCATGAGCGAGGCACCTAAGGCGATTGACGTCCACTTCGTGAAAAGCAACGCCGACCCCACGGGTCTCGGAGAGCCGTTGAACCCACCCATCATTGGTGCCGTGGCGAATGCGCTCTACAAGGCGACAGGGAAAAGGGTGTACGACCAGCCGTTTATGGGAGGGGCGGCGGTGTTGGGATGAGGTGATTGCAGATTTGCGATTGCGGATTTCGGATTGGGGCAGTGGTGATACCTTTCTGGGAAGGTGTCACCACTGTTTTTTTAATACCAATCTTCTAAACAATGGTAAAATTAGGTGCTCTCAATGCTGTTAGCTACATTTACAAACAGTATTCTACCTTTGAATAACCTTCAGCCATAATTAATTGACTGTAATATGGCAAAAAATGAGTTATGACACGGGTTTTGACAAACAACTATGACATCCTATGAAATGTATTTTCTCTACGTTCCTTTATTTGCTTTTATTTCCTTTAGTTCTAGCTGCACAATACGGCAACTTAAACTATGTGGACTTTAAGTTCGGTTCGATATTGATTGATTTCGACGGTGATGGCGACTTGGATGTTTTTCCTTCGAGCAGCGGTTTTCCTATTTATTGGGCAGAAAACCTTAACGGCGATTTCACTTATTTCAAATACAACAGCATTGAAAGACCCACCAATTGGACCAGCGACGACCCAATTATGGTGAAGACTTATGCTGATTTTGACAATGATGGAACCATTGAATTTTAATTCCTATTCCTTTCGAGGATAGTGCTTTATTGATGAGGAACGGTACATCAGGCATACAGTGGAGCCAAGTGAGTTATGAATATACTTGGAAGAATGAGCCAATAGACATCGATAATGATGGTTTTCTCGACTTAGTTGATGTGCCTAGCAATGGGTTAGGGTTTAGTTGGTACAAGAACTTAGGCGGTAATGGATTCTCCACTACGATATCTGGTCAATTGGATAATGTCCGCCAAAGAGTGTTTGTGGACTACGATGGAGATGGCGATACCGACATCATTGATTCCAATAGCGGTGTTCATCTATACTTGAACAATGGTGCTGGTCAATTCACGGCACCACTACTTATTGCCAATGAACCCGGAGGTTTGAGGGCCGCCGATTTTGACAATGATGGCGATATTGACTTGTTTTTTGGTTCCAGTGGGACATCTAAGATTTTAGAAAACCAAGGCAGCAACAGTTTTACTATTGCAGTGCAAAAACAAATACCGATAAATGGGAGCTTTTATGTCCAACTTAATGACTATGACTTGGACGGGTTTCTTGATGTCTGGTTTGGGGGAGAGAAACTCTACTATTGTAAATCCACAGGCCCCTTCAGCTTTGCTGACGCAATTAATGTTCAACAGTTTTCATACTCATCAGATAATCTATATGACCTAGGCGACCTTGACGCAGATGGACTCCCTGACCTGTATTTCGGCGAAACCAATGGGCGATGGCGGAAAAATCTTGGCAACGGGACGTTTTCCCCGGATATTCCGCTTTGTACCAATATCATTCATAAAGGCATTGCCGATTTGGACCACGATGGCTACCTTGACGCTTATGGCTATTTGAAGGAAAACGATATTAACCAGTTCGGCTATGCCAAGAACAATGGCGACCAGGCATACAAATGGATTCCGATTGCGGATTCCCTGCTCAACCCAAAGGCAGTGGACATGAATGCTGACGGGTTGCTCGATATCGTAGCTGGTATTGGCCGTAATCAAATTGGTTCTTTTTATCCGAAGCGTATAGAAGTTTGGCTGAATGAAGGCCCCGCTAATTTTCCCACAAAATTGGTGCTGCCAAATAAACCTGCCAATTGGCTGGCTACCTTAGAAACCTTTACCGCAGATGCGGATGGAGATGGAGACACAGATATTTTTGCCTATATCAGCAAATCGGATGCTATCACCAAAAGGAACATCGCCTTGATGCTAAATGATGGCAATGGCCAACTCACGTTTCACGCCTACCTAAGTTCGAGCGACATCCTTTACCTTTGGGGAGCACATGTCCATGATTTTGATGGTGACGGAGACCCTGACGTCATCTTTAGCTATACCAATGAGGTTCGTTGGATGGAGAATTTGGGCAATAATAATTTCACGCCCATTAAGATGGCCTTAGACCTTGGTGATTTGGATTTTGGCACATTCTATTCCCTGGCAGATTTTGACAACGACGGGGTGGTTGACATCATTGGCGGGCCTACAACGTCTTTAAATATCGCTTACTGGAGATCCTTGGCAGGCGTAATCGATGGCCCACATGAACTGGATGCAGAAATTGAGTACCCATATAACTTAACCGTTGTAGATTTTGACCTCGATGGCGATAATGATATTATGTATGCAGTTTTGGATGAAGGCTTGTATGGTGATGATTATTACTATATGTATTTGGCTGAAAACCTTGGCAATGAAAACTTTGCTCCAACTGATTATATTGATGTGAAATATCCAAGTGGATCATATTATGCACAAGAGGATATAGACGGTGATGGTGACAAAGACATAATACTATTTACGACGGGCATTGGCGATCAATCGCAATTGCGATGGTTCCCCAACTTGGCCGAAGACCACTTCACCCTTAGAGGCCGTACTTTTTGGGACATGAACGGGAACGGTACCTTCGATGTGGGCGATTATCCGTTCACTAACCGTAAGGCCAAACTCTTTCCTCAAGGCCAACTCATTTATGCTAACATTGAGGGCAAGTTCCTAATACAGGGATCGACGGGCACCAACCACCTGACCACCGAACCTGATACCATCTGGCAACTGACCACAACACCGGACACCTTTCAGATAGACCTGCCAAAGCCCCCCAACAGCGCATCAGAGTATATTTTCGGGTTCGAAGCCTTGACAGACACGCTTTTGGGTGAAGCATTTTTGCAAACCTCTAGCTTGCGATGCAATACCACGACCTCCCAGTGGGGCGGAGTCCTCAACAATGGTACTACCCTGATGAGCGGAACCGTCGCTTATACCCCCGATGCTAATGCAACATTGCACAGCTTTGACCCCTTGCCAAGCAGCGTCGCCAATGGCACCTATTTCTTTGACTTTGAAAACATACCACCCGGCAGTTATTTTGTATTTAAAATGGCGCTAACGATGCCCGATGTCTCGTTTTGGATTCTGCGTTCGTGTTCAAGGTGCAAGCATACGTGGACAATCCGCTTGGCTTACAGACTGACACCATCAACCATCAAATCTCTGGTACGCTGCTGTGTGCATTCGACCCTAACGACAAACTCGTTGAGCCAGCCGGGATTGGCTCCCACGGCCTCCTTGATGCAGCCCCAGACGTATTCACTTACACCATCCGTTTTCAAAATACAGGCAACGACCTGGCCTTCACGGTCACGCTCAAGGATGAATTGCACCCTTTGCTCGATTGGAACAGTTTGCGACCATTGGCAGCAAGCCACCCTTACAATGTCAGCATTGATGCTGAGGGACTTATGGAGGTGAGGTTTGAAAACATCAACCTGCCTGACAGCACTACAAATTACACGGGCAGTCAAGGCTTCTTCATGTATGAAATAAAGCCGAGGGACGCATTGCCGATTGGCAGCATTGTCACGAATAGTGCTGGTATTTACTTTGACTTCAACCCACCTGTGCTCACCAACGAGGTTAAGAACCTAATTGGCTACGAACTGGACGTCGTTATAATGGCAAATGGCTCCATTTTGTGCGACAGCAATGCCTTATTGTTGAATGCAGCGATTCATACCACCTTGGATTCATTTTCATATCATTGGGAAAAAGATGGCGTGTGGGTATCTGGGGATTCCACGTTGGCCGTGAACGAGACAGGCCAATATGTCATCGTTGTGAACAGTTATGGAGTCATATTGACTGACACGATAGTCATAACACAAACCAACGACTTAATAGCCAGTTTCTCGACTGGCATTGATGGCAACGAAATCAGCTTCTTCAATGAGTCGGTCGGGGCTGATTCCTCGTTCTGGGATTTTGGCAATGGCCAGACCAGCAACAACGATTCCCCTCAATTGACATTGCTAACGGGGGTGGGCAGTCTTTACGTCTGTCTGACGGTCGTCAATACCTGTGGGACGCACCAAAACTGCCAGCATATAATATTGAGTGGTACAGCACCCAATGCCGGACAAATGGAAGTCTTGAGCATAAGCCCCAATCCCACCAAGGGGCTAGTGTCACTCCGATTGGCGCTTTCCAAAGAGGCGGAGATACAGCTATCATTGTTTGACATGCAGGGGCGTCACGCCGGCTTTGACAGGACATTGTTCTATACCAAAGGGATGGAAGATGTACTAATTGACCTGGACAGCCATCCAGCAGGGGTTTATTTGCTGAGAATACAAGTTGGTGATACCGTCGTTTGGAGGAAAATAGTGCATCAATGAAAATCAACCTTTCAGCAATAGGCCTCATGTTGGAGAGATGCTAAATTAATTGCCGAAGTGCGTAGATTGGTATGAGCCAAATTACTTTATGCCCCTGCCTTCCATTTAAGCAAGCGTCACTGACACACCGTTGTCACTCAATCTCTTTTTCTTTGCACCCAAAAAAACGCCACCATGCACACCACCAACTACTTCAACACCTTCATCGAAATAGCCGAGGACTGCCCCATCAGCGCTGCCGAGGTGCCGCCCCAGAAGGGCGAGGCCAAGTCGGTGGCCAACCTGCAATTCGAGCTAATCGAGCAGCATCCCTACCAGTACACCTCTGATGACGTGATTTTTGGCATCCATGCGCTGCGCAATGGACTGCCCAACAACGAGGCTGAACGGGCGGCTTTTTTCTCCAAAGGCCAAGCCTGCCTGCGCTCCTCGCCGTTGGGCAAGCGCTATGCTTGGGGCATTCACCACGATGCTGAGGGGAAAGTGGCTATATACCCAGCCGGGTCGGAGGAGTACCAGCGACTGGCGGCTGACCCTAACTTGAAGCACACCAAGGCCATGCGCTCGAAGCGGGCTTGAGTTCCACTCATTTCCCATTTTTGCCTTCCCATATTTTTTTCAATAAATTCTCCGCCCTTTGTCCGACCTCGTGCAACCCGTTCGTCAGCGGGTTGTGTTTTGATTCTGAAACACGATGAACCAAATTTTTTCACTCAAAATTTAAGTAAAAATGGACAAGTACATGTTATTGTTTCGCACCGATTCAAACGTTGAAGACCTTTACGCCAATATGTCGCCGGAGGAGATGGAGGCAGAATTGGGCAAGTGGAACACATGGATTGGCGGTATTGCTGCCCAAGGCAAATTTGAAGGCTCGGAGGCGCTACAGCCTACCGGCAAAATCGTGACTGGTTCCAAGCTAGTGGTGTCAGATGGCCCCTATGTCGAGAGCAAGGAAATGGTCAGTGGCTACCTTATACTCAAAGCCGATAGCATAGAGGAAGCCATCGAACTATCGCAGGGCTGCCCCATCTACGACCTTGAAGGCATCGTGGAAGTGCGGCAGATTCAGGTTTTTGGGTAGTCATTGGTCATTGAGGTCATTGGTCATTGAGGTCATTGGGGGTCATTGGTCATTGGGATGTTTCAATTTATGAAAAATAGTATTTGCATAAATTGCAGCAATCGCATTGTTTTGTGATTCCATTGACCCTAATGGCCAATGACTAAAATGACAAATACTATGAGCTACTTACCACTTGACGAAATCGAGGTTTATCAAATGGTAATGGATATAGGGGATGATGTTTGGGAGATTGTCATCGGCTGGGACTACTTTCTAAAGGATACTATTGGCAAGCAATTCTGTCGTTCAGCAGATTCAATTTCAGCCAATATAGCAGAGGGTTATGGACGATTTCACTATAATGAAAACCGTAATTTCTGCTTCTATGCGAGAGGCTCATTGCTCGAATCAAAAACATGGCTAAAAAAAGCGCATAAGCGAAAAATTATCTCAGATGATGTTTACTCAGCCATTTTGGAGAAACTTTCAAGATGCCATCTAAAACTCAATAAATACATCAAGACCATTGGCAAAACCCCACCCAAAAATGACAAATGACCCTAATGACCCTAATGACCAATGACCAATGACCAATGACCAATGACCAATGACCAATGACCCAATGACCATTGACCATCTCTTCCGGCACGAGTCGGGAAAGATGCTTGCCGTGTTGGTGAAGCTGTTTGGCCTCCAACAGGCCGAGGTAGCGGAGGACATCGTGCAGGAGACCCTGTTGGCAGCCATGCAAACCTGGAAGCTAAAAGGCATGCCTGACGACCCAAGGGCCTGGCTCTACCGAACTGCCAAGAACCGGACCATTGATTTTTTGCGCCGGGAGCGCAATTTCCGGGACAACATTGCTCCAAGTTTTGCGCAGCAAAGCCTCCTGAACGCAGCGCCGACCCAGTGGATGGACAGCTTTTTCTTTGATGACGAAATCGAGGACGCACAACTCCGCATGGTCTTTGCCTGCTGCCACCCGGCCATCCCCGTAGAGGCGCAACTGTCGCTGGTGCTGCGCAGCCTGTGCGGACTTAGCAACCGAGAGATAGCCGCAGCCTTCCTCTTGCCGGAGGAGACCGTTGCGAAGCGCCTGTACCGGGCCAAGGAAAAAATCCGGGAAGAAAACCTGCGGCTGGAAGTGCCACATGGCGAGCAGCTGACGCCCCGACTGGACGCCGTGCTGCAAGCGGTTTACCTGCTGTTCAACGAGGGCTACAAGTCCGCCACCACCGACGCCATCATCCGACCTGACCTCTGCGAAGAGGCCCTACGCCTCAGCCAACTCCTGGCAAAGCACCCTTTCACCAACTTGCCCAAGACCCATGCCCTGCTGGCGCTGATGTGCTTCCACGCCGCCCGTTTCGCCGCCCGCATGGACGAGGATGGCGGCATCGTCCTGCTGGAAGATCAAGACCGCAGCCAATGGAATCGCCGATTGATAGGGCTTGGCTATATGCACCTGCGTGACGCCTCCGCCGGGAACGTCATCAGCGAATACCACCTCGAAGCGGCCATTGCCTCCTACCATGCCTCCTCGCCGAGCTTCGGCCAAACGAACTGGAAAGGCATTTTTTACTGCTATGATTTGCTGCTGAAAACAAACCCATCGCCGATGGTGGCCATGAACAGGGCCATCGCCTTGGGATATGCCGATGGCTCAAAGGCAGGCATTGAAGCATTGCTAAAGCTGGCAGGCTTGGAAAAGAACCACTTCTACCACGCCGCATTGGGCGATTTTTGGGCAAAAAACGGGGACTCCAACAAGGCAAGGGATTGTTACGAAAAAGCCTTGCAGTTGGCACAATTGCCCGCTGAGCGGAAGGTGATGAAGGGGAAAATCGGGAAGTTGGCGTGAAAAATTGCACTATTTTCCTGGAGGATTTGGACAAACTCAAAAAGGCGGGGGTTCGGCATCGTGATGTGAGGCATGCAAGGGTTGTTCACCAAAAATTACTTGTCAATTTTGCGGTTGCACCCTACCGCAACTTTCCCCCAATTTTGCCCATAAAAAAAGCACCATGCAACTCACCACCGACCGCATGTACCAGGCCATTCTGGACAAAGACCCCAGCTTCGAAGGCGTTTTTTTCACTTGCGTAAAAACGACGGGCATCTTCTGCCGCCCGGTCTGCACGGCCCGCAAGCCCAAGCTGGAGAACGTTGAGTTCGTGCCTTCGGCAAAGGTGGCAATGGGCAAGGGCTACCGGCCCTGCAAGATTTGCGAACCGCTGCGCCTGCCCGACGAGACGCCCGATTTCATTCAAAACCTATTGGCGGAAATCAGGGAAAACCCTTCTGCGAAAATAGGCGACTGGGACCTGCGGCAGCGGCACCTCGAGCCGCACACCATCCGGCGTTGGTTCCTCAAAAACCACGGCATGACCTTCCACGCCTACCAGCGCATGTTCCGGTTGAATACGGCCTTCAAGAAGCTGCAACAGGGCGACTCGGTGACGGACGTCGCCTTTGGCACGGGCTACGAGAGCCTCAGCGGCTTCGGCGACCAGTTCAAGGCGGTGTTTGGCGTGTCGCCCAAGCAGGGCAGGGCACAGGGAGTAATTGACCTCACCCGCTTGGAGACGCCAATCGGCACTATGTTCGCCGCCGCCGTGCCGGAGGGCATCTGCCTACTGGAGTTCACCGACCGCAAGGCGCTTCCAACGGAGCTGAAGACCCTTGCAAAGCACTACAATGCAACGATATTGCAGGGCGACAACCCACATTTTGCGAAGCTGAAAGCGCAGTTGGCCGAGTATTTTGGCGGCAGCCGCCGGGAGTTTGATTTGCCTTTGGCCATGCCCGGCACGGCCTTCCAACAGTCGGTCTGGCAGGAACTGTTGACCATTCCATACGGTAGCACCCGCAGCTATGCCGGGCAGGCCGAGCGCCTTGGCAAGCCAAATGCCGTGCGGGCTGTGGCCAATGCCAACGGCATGAACCGCATGAGCATCATTGTGCCCTGCCACCGGGTCATCGGCTCCGACGGCCACCTGACGGGCTACGGCGGAGGGCTTTGGCGGAAGCAGTGGTTGCTGGAATTGGAGCGGGGGAAAGTGTAATTAATTGCTGTTTATCCTATCTTTCTCCCAAAATCTAAATTGACATGATGCCAACACATTTTCCCTCGTTTGTTCTCCCATTTTTCTGTGCATTGCTTGCGCTATCCTCCTGCCGCAATGAGCCGCAGGAAGAATTGAAAGGGATTTCCGTTGACCAATTGTCCGATACCGAAGGAGTGGCGGATTCGGTGGGAGAGGGCGTTCCTGCAAAGGTCGTCACCCGGCCCAGTGACGTCCTGCTGACCGCTCATGCCGACCACCGCTTGGTGACTGTTAACCGCTTGATGCAGCACTCGTCGTATAGAGGCGGCAAAACTTACCTTGGCTCCAATTATTATTACAGTTCCTCTGATTACGAGGAGGAGGAAGGGTATCCAAGGCTAAACGCTTGGCACGGCCATTATATGCCTGGCATCGAAGCGGTTCGTGGGGTCAACCTGCTCAATATCAGCCATTACAACATGAACACGAAGACCAAGCACGACCTGTTCGAGCTTCCGGTTTGGGTGAATACCTTGTATTATCCAGCTTTTGAAACAGATACCTTGAACGGGAAGCCGGTCATGCGGGACTACTACATGGTCTCGGCCTATGACGAGGACACCAACAAGGACAGCATCTTGAATTACCACGACCTGCGCAGGTTTTACCTGTTCGACTTGGAAGGGAAGCGGCTGGCGCAATTGGTGCCACCCAATTATTCCGTCGTTAGTTCGGAATACGACCCGGCGAATGATGCCATGTTCGTCTATGCCAGCCTAGACGAAAATGCGAACGGGAAAAGGGATGTTGTAGAGCCGGTTCACGTATTTTGGTTTTCGCTAAAAGCACCTGCACCGGGTGAGCGGCTTTATTGATTCGAATTGTTTTAAAATTCGCCAAGTTCTTTACCTTGCCGCATTATTCACCAATTTTTTCACCTTTCACCTTATCAACTATGGCTTATTTAGAAATTCTTATTGGAGCTGTCGCAGCCTTTTTATTGGGTTTTGCATGGTACACTGTTCTGTTTGGCAAAGCATGGCAAGCTGAAACGGGCATCACCGACGACCAAGCAAAAGCAGGTGTGGCCATGACGCACGGCCTTGCCTTCGTGATGATGGCGGTGCTGGCCTATTCCGTCAACATGATGATTGGCTACCACGACCTTGCAGAACAGACCTTCACCCACGGGGCGTTTCATGGGATGCTGATGGCACTTACCGTCGGTCTTCCCGCCGTGGCCATCAACTACCTGTACCAGAAGAAATCGTTGAAATTGTTCTTGATTGACGGTGGTTACCTGGTGGCCTTCATGGTGCTGATGGGCGGTGTGATGGCTGCTTTGAAATTCTAAACAGTATCGGCGTGGCTCAAACCCACGCCGATACTTTCAACTTATCAGGCTTGTTCGTCATTTTCGGAATACGAGTCTGGTTCCGATTTTTTCTTCGCTGTCAGTACCCGGTAAAAAAAGTACCCGCAGAAACTGCCGACGATGAGCACAGTAGAAAGCCACATCATTAAAGCGCTATTGTTCATTTTTCAGAAGATTTGAAGTTGAAGGAAATAGACCAGCACTCCTGCGAAATAACCGAGCAGTGCCAGTAGGCTGATTTTTTTGAGGTACCAGAAAAACTCAATCCTTTCCATGCCCATAGCAGCTACCCCAGCTGCCGACCCGATGATGAGGCAACTGCCGCCTGTACCTGCACAATAAGCGAGAAACACCCAGAAATTGTGGTCGGTGGGCAACTGCTCCAGCGGGTACATCCCCATTGCGGCAGCAACCAAGGGCACATTGTCAATGACCGCCGAAAGCAGCCCGATGGAAACCACGATGGCATCTTGGTTCCCGATGTTCTCCGAAAGCCAAGCTGAAAGTTGAGTCAATATGCCCGCAGACCCAAGCGCCGATACCGCCGTCAGGATGCCCAAGAAGAACAGGACGCTCGCCGCATCTGCCTTTTGCAAGGCGTGTACCACGGACAGCCGCCCCTTTTCCTCTACATTTTTTTGATGGTGGAGGATTTCGGTCACTGCCCAGAGCACACCCAAGACCAACAGGATGCCCATGAAAGGCGGCAGGTGCGTCAGGGTCTTGAAAACCGGAACGAACATCAGGCCGCCCACGCCCAGGCCAAATACCATATTGCGCTCCCGTTTGGTGGTGCCCTTGGGCTTTATTTCCTTGAGCGGGGGGATAACTGGAGCGTCCTTGCGCATTTTCCAATTGAGGTACAGCAGTGGTACGGCAAGGCAGGCCAGGCTCGGCAGCAACACTTTCACCAGGAGGGTCAAAGCGGTCACCTGCCCCCCAATCCACAGCATGGTGGTGGTCACATCCCCGATGGGCGACCATGCCCCGCCCGCATTGGCGGCCACCACGATGATGCCCGCAAAGAACAACCTGTCCTTTTTGTCTCGGAGGATTTTGCGGAGCAAAGAAACCATGACGATGGTGGTGGTCAGGTTGTCCAGCACCGCCGAAAGGAAGAAGGTGATGAAACCAACCATCCAGAGCAGCTTGCGGGGGCTGTCGGTCTTGATGTGTTCCGTGATGATTTCAAAGCCATCATGGGCGTCCACCAGTTCAACGATGACCATTGCGCCGAGTAGGAAGAAAATAATGCCCGCCATTTCGCCAAGGTGCTCCTGCAACTGGTGGTTCACGGCATGGGCATCGTTGCTGTAAAGCATGTAAATCGTCCAGCAGAGCACCCCTGTGATGAGCGCCGATGCGGCCTTGTTCACGTTGATAGGGTGTTCTAGCGCAATGGCGGCATAACCCAGGATAAAAACCAAGGCAAGAAGAATTTCCATAGGATGTGATTTTTGTCAAGTAAATGGCTACCGCCGTTGGCTACTCCCAGTGCTTAGGTATTGCCTACAGCAGTAGCTTTACCAGGTGTTTTAAAACTTCTTGTCCTTGCTGCCTTTTGAGAAAATGGCATAAATGATAAGGCCACCAATAATGGCCAATGCAATATAAGGGAAAGTATTTTCGAAGAATTCCATGATATAATGGTTGTGGCCGCACGTGCCTGAACGAGCCTGGCGTGCTTGACCGATTAGGGAGAATGCCCAGCAACCATAGCTAAATGGTGGTATGCATTGGCATCCATGCAACATGGGTATCAATGCAAGCGGGTCATTGCCGAATAAATGAGTTAAGAAAAGGAGGCAACTACTTAGCAGGGGGGGGTTGGGTAAAATTGAAAATTTTCCCCAAAAAACACCCCAAAATGTGGGAGGAGAGAGGAAAATGAAATTTTTCTCTCTCCTCCCACACCCTCCTAAGTAGTTACGAAAAGGGAATCAAGCGGCCTGTTTGGGCGGCGGTAGGATGATGGGAAGGAAGACTTGTTTTATCGCAAACTGCGGTTGTCCGCAATATTGCTTTGCATCGAACCCCGTTTCCATTGAAGGAATCGGATTGACAGGGGCGGCAATGTTCTTGAACCACTCTGTTTTCTCTTCCTTGCTCTCGGTGGGCAGGCTATCGTTGTGTGCATCAATGACGACCGGACACGGCCTTGCCGTTGCCTCCGGCCATACCAATGGACTTAGGTTGGCTGCGGAGACACAGGCCAGGGAAAGCAATAGAATGGTATGTCGGAAGATGCCCCTCATATCGAATATGATGGGGCAAGATAGCAGTTTTGTGAAAAATGAAAAGGATATTGCTCAGAACAAAGTATTGCTCATTGGAAGCCTTGAAGCTTGGTAAACGAGTATATTGGCCTTTGAATCAATCAACAACAACAAAATCATGAAAAACAAGACCCTGTTTTTTGCAGCCCTTTTATTGGTGTTTTCAGCATGTAAACATTCCTCCCAGCCCACGACTGCCGTCGAACCTCCCTTGCTCGGATATTTCAAGACGATGCCCGCCACCGACACGCTGCACCTCGAACTGCCCACCGACGAGGAAACAGAAATACCCGGCGACACCATTCCCAATGCTGTATTTTTCTCCAGCCTCGATACCGCTTGGCTGCACGACATTGAGCATGTGGCAACGCCCGGCGAGGCGGTCATTTATTCGCGGGGAAGGTTCCAATTGGCCAAGGGCTATGAAGGCTGCATCGTGGAGGTACACCAGCACTGGTTCAAGCATTGGTCGCTGCTCGTATATGACCAACAGCGCCATACCTTTACCGACCGCAGGACGGTGGCCGAATGGTACGGTGGCGAGGGCGGACAGATACTCACGGGCAGTTGGTTGTTCGATTATGACGGCGATGGGAAGAGGGATCTTGTCCTTCGGGAAATCGAGCATTGGACGAAGCCCAACGATGCTGGCGAACCGCTGGAAACATTTGTGGAACGGGCGGGCTTGTTGCTTTGGAAGGATGGTGGTTTTGTGCCCTCGCCCTTGGCCGATACAGTTGCATTGGTGAAGCGGTGCCCTATCAGGTCGGTGTGGTAATCTGCTTTGCCGCCCCAATGCCAAAGCCATTTCATAACTCGATGCTTACGTCTTCCTTCATCCGCACCATCAGATCGGTCCGGTTAACGGGCACCCGGATGGTGAACAGCACGTCATGGTTTTGGAAAAAACCGGCCTTCTGTCGGTACCAACGGCCATCGTAAAGGAAGCTTACCTCATAGTAGTCATCGCCGTTGATGATGGAGAGGATATTGGGCGGGCCGCTGGGGGCCGTCAACGCCCGGAGCCGCTGCTCAAAGGCGAGGTGCGAGTCCTGTTTTTGCTCCGTAATGGTGGATATCACGGAGAATGTGCCTATGCTGTCGGCAGTGAAGAACACGAGACTGTCCTCGTCCGGCGAAAAATAGGTAAAGGGGAACAGCGATGCAGGATAGTCGAGGCAATAGCCAAACCGCTCGTTGCAGTACTGCTGACTGCTGCGAATTGCAGGTGCTTTCCACCCAAACCATGCCATGCAAAGTAAGGAAGCCCCCGCAAGCAAGAAGAAGGCTGCTTTGGTAGCCATTAAGTGAAGGCTTGCAAAGGAAGTGCCACATGGTGTTAGTAAGGATTTGAGCTTATTAAAGGAGGGCAGTCAAAGTTTCTTTTTGGGTGATTGGGAGTTAGTAGTTCGACTATGAAGGCGATGGTGGAAAAGACCTCGTGCGGCGTGAAATCGAGTATCCCATGAAGATGGATTAGCAGGGTGAACCGATTGAATCCAAAGTGGAGCGGGGGAGTTTACTGCTGCTCAAGGATGGGAGGTTCACACAGTCGTCGGCGGATTCTGCGATGCTAGTTCAACGGTATCCTATACGGTCGGTATGGTAGGGCTATTTGTAAAGCTGAATCGCAGCGTTGGCAAAATCGTTCGACAAGGATTTGCCGTTCAATTGCAGGGTCTCAAACTCAAGGATACCGGGGCAACACTTGTCACCCTCAGACAGTATGGACGTGATGGTCAAGGTGTCTGGCTTAAGGGAACCAAGTTGGATGATAAAGCTGTCCACATTTGGGTGGGCTGAAACGCTGGCAATGTACTCGTCCCCTGATGGGGCAATGGTGATACTGCTACCGGGATTTTCGTTGTTGACTAATTTTTCCGTAATGGTCAACGAAGTCAAGGGGTAGCTTCCATTGATGATTAAGTCGGTACTGTCCGTTTGGGAGAGGAAATGGAAGAAGACACGCTCATCAATGGCACAGTCCACATTATTGCACTCACAGGAGGCAAAAGAACCGATACAAGCAATTGCGAAGCAAAGGAGAAGGGTGTTTTTCATAAATTGTGGTTAATGGTAAAATTCTCTGGAATAAGGGACTACGAAAAATGACCATTAGGACACAAAGAAAGCATAAAACAGTTGGGTTAAGCGATTTGGTTAAAAATATTACATTCGCCCCATCCAAAATCATTAAAGCCGTTAATGGCAAAATTCAGGATAGGAAGTTCAACGCCCAACCCTGATTGCCAACTGCTGACTGCCAACTGCAAAATATGCCTAACATCAACGGGAAAGCACAACAAGATCGCACCTACGACGCCATCGTCGTGGGCAGCGGTATCAGCGGCGGGTGGGCCGCCAAGGAACTCACCGAAAAGGGCCTCAACGTGCTCATGCTGGAACGGGGCAGGAACATGGAACATGTCAAGGGCTATACCGGGGCGCTCAACAACCCCTGGGACGTGAAGAACCGGGGCATGATTCCGAAGGAAATCCTCGACCAGCACCCCGTTCAGAAAGATTGCTACGCCTTCCAAATTGACAATCAGGACTTTTGGGTGAACGACATCCAGAACCCCTACCAACAGGACAAACCCTTCAATTGGTTTAGGGGCGACCACCTTGGCGGGCGCTCGCTCACTTGGGGCAAGCAAAGCTACCGCTGGAGCGAAATGGATTTTGAAAGCAATGCCCGTGACGGCCACGGCGTGGACTGGCCCATCCGCTACAAGGACCTCGAAAAATGGTACGACTACGTGGAAACCTTTGCTGGCATCAGTGGCTCAAAGGAAGGGCTGGCCCAACTGCCCGACAGCAAGTACCTGCCCGCCATGGAGATGAACTGCCTCGAAAGGCATACCTCCGCTACCATCAAGAAAAATTGGAACGACCGCCGAATGATCATAGGCCGGGTGGCGCACCTGACCGAGCCAAAAGAGCAGCACCTGAAACTGGGACGGGGCAAGTGCCAGCACCGCAACCGCTGCCATTGGGGCTGCCCTTATGGCGCTTATTTCAGCAGCCTTTCGGCAACGATACCGGCTGCCATGGCCACGGGCCGCCTCACCGTCCGTACCGATGCCAACGTGAGCGAGGTCATTTACGATGAAAAAACACAACGTGCCACGGGCGTGCGCTTCATTGACCGCAACTCCAAGCAGACCGAGGAGTATTTTGCTAAAATCATCTTCCTCAATGCCAGCACCATCGGCACCTCTTTCGTGCTGCTCAACTCCAAGAGCAGCCGCTTCCCCAACGGCCTTGGCAACGACAGCGGCGTCATCGGCCACTATCTGATGGACCACCACTTCGGCGTTGGGGCCTTCGGTGTTCACGACGACTTCGGCGACCAGTACTGGTCGGGCCGCAGGCCAAACGGCATCTACGTGCCCCGCTTCCGCAACCTGCCTGGCAAGAAGCAGGAAAATGACTACGTGCGGGGCTTCGGCTTTCAGGGCGGGGCTGACCGGGGCGGCTGGGGCCGGGTGAACGGCAAGCCGGGCTTTGGCGCAGCCATGAAAAAGGAAATGCACGATCCCGGCCAATGGAGCTTCTGGCTCGGCGGCTGGGCGGAGCACCTGCCGCATTTCGACAACAAGGTCACGCTCGACACTAGCAAGACCGACCCTTGGGGCCTGCCGCTCCTCCATATTGATTGCGAGTTCAAAGACAACGAAAAGGCGATGCGCAAGGACATCATGAAATGCGCTGCCGAGATGCTCGAAGCCGCTGGCCACAAGAACATCTCCCAGTTCGACGACCTGGAGACGACGCCACCCGGCCACTGCATCCACGAGATGGGCACCTGTCGCATGGGCAAAGACCCCAAAACCTCGGCGCTGAACGGCAACAACCAAATGTGGAACGTGCCAAATGTCTTCGTTACGGACGGCTCCTGCATGGCCAGCACTGCCTGCCAGAACCCGTCGCTTACGTACATGGCGCTGACGGCACGGGCGGCGGATATTGCGGTGCAGCAGTTGAAACGAGGGGAATTGTAGGGGCGAACCTTGCGGTCGCCCAGATGGGCCTGAAAGGTTTAAAAAGTTGATAACATAAAAAAGGCCATCGGAATTAATGCCCGATGGCCTTTTATGTTTCATCAAGAGTAGGAAGCAATTACTCAATATGATACTCCACCAAGCGGCTTTCGTAATAATCTGGGGTGCTGTAAAATGAAATATAGTGCTGCACCAACCCAACTCCCTTTGCATAGTAATAGGGATAAGTGCGAACCCCAAAGGGAGATTCAAGTCCCAACGGATAAATAAGGAGGTCTTTGGAAAGGCACTCCTCAAAAGTGCCAGCGGGGACAGTTACAGGGGAGAACCCAGTCTTCATTTTTTCTTCAGTCCAGAACAATGGGAAGTCGCCGCTCCAAGTCGTGTCTTGTCCCAATAAAATGCCCTGATTTACGGAAAACACTGGCGTTCCCCCATCTGCTTTCACCAAGAACCCGCTGGAGTCACGATAAAGGTGCTCGAATTCGCCGCCGAAATTGGTGCCTTTCACTTTGGCATAAGTAAAGCCATTCACTACTTCCTCGCCTGTTACGGTCACCGTATCAATCCTAATGTAAGGTGTTTCGTTGCCCATTGTGTCAATCTTGACCCAATTGTAAATCCAATAGTTGCCGGGTGAGAGCGGAAAGTATTCGGTGGCAGAGATGGGTGCAGTCGTGGCGTCGTCGTCCTTGTCTTTGCAAGAAAAGGCAAGCATGATAGTGTAGGCCAAAAACAGATAAGCTAGGTTTTTCATCTTGAAACTTAATTTGGTGAAGAATGGGGCTATAACGATATGGTGGGCTTACTTTTGTTTAAAGTCAATAAATTAACAGCCATGAAAGCAGCCACCACCTTCCCCCACCAATACCTCGAGAAAATGCTCCACACCGAAGACCAGCACCTGCGAAAGCTGCACGGTCTGGTTTCCGATGCCTTGAAGGAAGAAAAATTGATTGTAAAAAACTTGCGGCAGCAATCCACGGAAAAGTCCACCACCGGCCAGCGCATTGCTGATCAAGTGGCGACCTTTGGCGGAAGCTGGACCTTTATCATCAGCTTCGGCATGGTGCTGGCGGCCTGGATTGGTGCCAACGTGGTCATGGCCACCAAGGCATTCGATCCGTACCCGTTCATCCTGCTCAACCTGGTGCTGTCCACCATAGCCGCCCTGCAAGCCCCGGTCATCATGATGTCGCAGAACCGCAAAGAGGAAAAAGACCGAAAACGGGCAGAGAACGACTATATCATCAACTTGAAGGCCGAAATCGAAATCCGCAACCTGCACCAAAAAATCAACCTGCTGATGGAGGAGCAGTTCCAGACATTGTTGGATGTGCAGAAGTACCAAGTGCAATTGCTGGAGGAGATTGCAGGGAAGAAAGGCGGGGGTAAATGAAATTGGGAAATTGGGAAATTGAGTGAAGCGATTGAACCCTCAATCACTCGGAATAGTACAACCTCTCCTCCTCCGTAACCCGCCAGATTTGCAGCAATTGGGCATTCAGTTTGGAGGCATTGGGGTGCGTGATTTTTTCATTCCAGCCAAGCACGGGACAGTCGCTGGCCAGTTTCACTTTATTTTCCGAGGAGCGGGCAATGGTTTCCAGTGCCGCTTTTTCGCAGTCGTTGTGGTCAAACTCCGGCAGGTCGGCAGTGGTGACTGCCAGCGAAAGGGCGGCCAAGCCCCAGGCATACCAGCGGCGTTTCGGCCAGTTGTTGCGGAGCAATATAATTGCCGTTTTTGCATAAAAAAATACCAAGCAAAGCGTGACGGGCAGTATCGTATCGTGCCGGACGATGAGTGAGCGATAGTGCCGGTATCCGCCCAAAGGCAACAGCAGCAGGTATGCGACGATGAAAACGATTAGCCATTTCCCAATGAGCTTGACTTGGGCTTTGTCTTGGGCACTAGCGAATTTCCGTATCAAAACGAGGTTGACCACAATGCCCAATAGCAGCAGTGGGAAGCCCAATTTCAAGGTCAAAATTGAGGCAAGCCCACGCAGTAGGGCAGGGTAGCGCCCTGTCAAGGAAATGATGGCAGGGCTGTCCGATTCGCTGTTGAAGCTGCCAACGTAAAGCGACCAAAGCGAGAGTAGCACGACCAGCATGAAATAAAAAAGCAGTGGTTTGGGCATTTCGGCAGCGGCTTTGGTTGCCCTTCGGGCAATGGGAAAGTCGGTCAGTTCACGCATGTTTTTCACATAAAAAAATAGCAAGGCAAATGGGCAAACGATGAGCAAAATGCCCGGCACGAGCGGCCCGCTCAATGGCAGTGCCACGGCCAAGGGCAGCAGCCAGAGGTGTTGCCAACGCTGGACATTGCCGCGGTAAAAAGGGAGGAAAAAGGCCAATAGGAAGGCCATCGGCAACGGGTAGAAAAAGGTGTAGGTGATGGATTTTTCGATGATGCCCATCTGTAGATTGTAGCCATAGGCTTGGAAAAACGGCGTTACCAACGCTGCGGCCAGCAGCAGTTCCCAGCGGCGGTTCCCACCTACGGCGAATGCGGCCAGCAGTCCAATAAGGGCCAATTGTAAGGCGGTTTTCAGCAGGGCACTGGAGCGGTAAACGCTGTTGACGGGATTCGAAAACGCTTGTAGAGCTTGTGGCAAGTGCATGAAAAACCAACGCATCGGGGCATGAACGAAGTAGCGGTTGGGGGCGCAGTACCGCTCGCCCTCCAGTACGGTGAGGCCAAAGGGGTCGTGCAGCACCTGCTCATATTTGTCCGCTGGCACGACGATGGGGGCGATGTCGCCATCGAGCACAGCGTTCAGGTGCTGGAAGAAGGAATATCCCCCGTCTAACAAGAGGAACAGCACCACCAGTACGAGGATGGCGTGTGGCGGCTCAGTGCGCATTTTCAGCCAAGTGAAGTTTGTGTAGCAGGCGGTGCAGGGCTGGCGCAATGACAATGGACACCGCTGCTAGGAATGCAATGCCGCTGTACAAGGCGTAAAATGCAGCGAACAGTTTGCAGCTATCAGTTTCGGCGCCGGGGCCGGGGCCCATCCCCGTCAAAATCATGGCGGCGTTGTAGAAGCCATCAATCAACGAGAGGCCACCAAGGTAGCAGTAGCCGAACATGCCCACACCGAGTGAAAAGGCGATGAGCACCGCACTGGCCAAAAAATAGCGGAACACCCGGCGGCGGAAAACGGCGGGCTTGGCAAGGGGCTGCTTTTTGTGCTCGAATTTCATGCTGGCGAATTTTTGGCGAAAATAGTCCAAGTTTGCACTTAGGGACGAGACACCAATAAAATGTACATCTTGGCCGGCTCTTTTTCCTTCTAAATCGCTTAAAAAATAAGTCCGTAGCGCTGCTATGCACTGATTTTTTAAGCGATTTACAAGAAAAAATAGCTCACCCAATCTTGTACACTTTATTGATGCCTCGTCCCTAAAACATTCCAACCCACCATGCAGCAAGCCATAATTTTCGCCCTTTTGTCCATGCTCTTTGCGGGCTTCACCTCTGTAATCGCCAAGATGGGGCTGAAAAACGTCAGCGGGGATGCCGCCCTCGTGGTGCGCACGGTCTTCGTCATGGCCGTCGTGCTGGCCAATGCGGCCCTGTTCCGCCAATTCAAGGAGCTTAAGGCGCTGACAACCAGTGATATAACCTTTCTCGGCATCTCAGGTTTTACTGCAGCCATGTCGTGGATATTCTTTTACAAGGCCATCAAAATCGGCGACGTCTCGCAAATCATCCTGATTGACAAGGCGAGCATTTTGATAACCTTGGTGCTCTCATTCCTCATCCTGAAAGAACCGATGACCCTGAAAACCCTCCTCGGTGGTGGGCTGATCCTGAGCGGACTATTGGTCTTGACTTTGAAATAATCAGCAACTTCGCTTATGCTCAAATTCAACCGAAAATACTTCCTCCTCGCCCTCTTGATTTTCATCCTGGAGGTGCTGATAGCGCTGTATGTCCACGACCGCTTCGTGCGGCCCTATGTAGGAGACGTGCTGGTGGTCATCCTGCTTTATTGCTTCGCAAAAGCATTCCTGGACCTACCTGCCTTGCATTTGGCCCTTGGCGTGTTGGCGTTCTCCTTTGCCATCGAAATCATGCAGTTTTTCGAGGTGGTTGAACTGCTGGGGTTGGGCAGCAATCAACTGGCGAGGGTGGTCATTGGCACCTCTTTCGCTTGGGAGGATTTTTTGGCATACACGGCGGGCATCTTGGTAGTCATAATAGTTGAAAACCAGCAGAATCGCTGATATTTGCAGCACCCCATCAACCCTTATCCACCTTTTATCCACCATTATCAACCCAAAATGGATATCACCGAAGTCTTCTACCCACACACCCGCCAGCACTGGCACAACTGGCTCGCCGAGCACCACTTGATTAAAAAAGAAGTCTGGGTTCAAAAATTCCTGAAGGCAAGTGGCAAGCCCTGCATTTCCTACGATGACCTCGTGGAGGAATGCCTTTGCTTCGGCTGGATTGACGGCACACAGAAAAAATACGACGAGGAAAGTTCCGTACAGCGCATCACGCCCCGCCGCAAGAAGAGCTTCCTCAGCGAACTCAACCGCCAACGCATCTGGAAGCTCCAGCACCTCGGCCTAATGACCCCAGCGGGCATCGCCCCTATCGAGTCGCAAATCGGCTCGCCCGACGACCCCTTTCAAATCCCTCAATGGATACTGGAATCCCTCCAACAGGACGAACAGGTCTGGCGCAACTTCGAGGAGTTTCCGCATTTTTATAAAAGGCTGAAGGTCAACTGGATTACGGAAGCTGGCCAACTGCGCATGGAGGAGATGCAAAAGCGGCTAAACCACCTGCTAAAAATGACGGCACAGGGCAAACGGTATGGGTCGGAGCCGATGATAGGGTTGGTTTTGGAGGTATGAGGCTATGACTGTCCATTCGGTAGGCGTTTGGTGTAGGCGGGATAGCAAAATGCCAATTTGTACGGACCAAGTATGAGTCATATCAGGAAATGACCAAGCAACACAACGAGGTATGTAAGTTTAATTGCAGGAATGGAAAATTCAAACCGCTTGCCTACATTTACCGCCCATTTTCACCAGCAAAAAATAAATTGCAATGCAAGAAGATAGCGCCAAAATTGACAAAATAGTTCGAGATGCCAACGATTTCAGGCTTGGGGAATACCTCAGCCGAGGCTTCGGGCTTTTTCAGAAGGATCTTGGCGGCTTTATCGTGTTCACCCTGGTTTTCATCATTATTTCGATGGTAATAGGGGTAATTCCGTTCGTTGGCAGCCTTGCCAATTCCTTGGTTGTTGGCCCCGTTGCCGCAGCGGGTTTTTACCTCGTGGCCCGTCGGCTCGACCGGGGGGAGGCCGCCGAGTTCGGCCAGTACTTCAAGGGGTTCGACTATGCGGGAAAGCTAGTATTGGCGGCCCTTGCCACTTCTATCATTTCAGGCTTGGCCTTCATACCGTTCATAATGGCTGTTTGGGATCCCAGTTGGGTGGAGTGGTACCAAGAGATCATCCAAAATCCCGGCCAACCGCTCCCTGAGGTGCCCGTACTGCCCCCGCTGTGGTCGTTATTGTTGCTGTTGCCTGTGGTCTGTCTGGCCATTGCCTACAGCTTTACCTATCATTTCATCATCTTCCACGGGCTGGATTTTTGGCCAGCGATGGAAGCGAGCCGCAGGCTGCTGACCAAGCATTTTTTCATGTTCTTCATGTTCGGGCTGGTGCTTGGCCTTATCTTGGTTTTTAGCCTTTTTGTCTTCTGCGTTGGCATATTGGCGGGCTTCCCCGTTGTTTATTGCGCACTCTATGCTGCCTTTGCCGACCTCACCAAACTCAATGTTGCACCGTTAGACGAAGAGGAGGGGTTAGAACGGCATTTGGTGGATTGATGGGGGCATCAACACTTACTCGTGCCTTGGTTAAATAATCCGAGTCATTGAACTACCGCTTCCAACAAGCGTTTTTTTGCCTAAAACCCATTTATGACGGTAGAAATCTGGTCCGATATCGCCTGCCCGTTCTGCTATATCGGCAAGCGGCGATTTGAGCGGGCGCTGGCGCAATTTGAAGGAAAAAACGAGGTAGCCGTCACTTGGCGCAGCTTCCAGCTCGATCCCACATTGGAGACCGACCCCAGCATCAGTGCTGTGGCGTCCTTGGCTGAGAAAAAAGGCTGGTCGCTGGAGCAGACCCATCAAGCACAGGCCTACGTGACCCAAATGGCGGCAGGCGAAGGGCTTGCCTACTATTTCGACAAGCAGGTGGTTGCCAATACCTTCGATGCGCACCGCCTCACCCATTTTGCGAAGCAGCATGGCAAGCAACTGGAGGCCGAGGAGGCCATTTTCCACGCCTATTTTACCGAAGGAAAAAACATCGCCGACCACGATGCGCTGGCCGAAATCGGTGCCGCCATCGGACTCGACCCCGTGGCCGTGCGGGCCGCCCTCGCCTCCGATGCCCATGTCGATGGGGTAGGCGAGGACATCCAACTCGCCCAGCAATTCGGTATCAGCAGCGTGCCCTTTTTTGTTTTCGATCGGAAATATGCGGTGTCGGGAGCGCAGGAAGTGGGAGCTTTTTTGCAGGTGATGGAGCGGACGCAAGCGGCTACTGCTGGTTGATTTTGAAAAAAAGCGGTGTACGGGTTTCCACTGCTTTCCCATTTTTGAATACCTTTGATTTTCGCAACGCATGAAAAACGCAAGCCACATCCTCCGAAACGTTTCCGCTTTGGTGCTCACGGGCATCTACGTGGCGTTTTGGGCTTGGATGAGCTTGCACCATTTCGTCCTTCACGACCACCATCACCACGGTCAGAAGACCTGCTACCACGCCCCAACGGAGAAGCACCTCCACTCGGAGGAGTACGGCGGGCTGGATTGTTCGCTTTGCCATATCGTGCCAAGCTTGGCGGAGCCGCCCGTGCTTTCGGGGCTTTTGCTCCAACTGCCTGAATTGGTTCAATGCCCACCCGTTTTCGGCGACCGCATCCTTTGTTCCGCTTCGCCGCACACCCTTTCCCAACCCCGTGCGCCGCCCGTGCGCCCTGCCTGATTTTTTTTCCTGCTGATTTTTTTCGTGAAACCGAGCGGTTGACCGCAAGGCTGTGGGCGTTCCCCTCTCTGCCGTTAACCGTCCGCCGTTGGCTGTAACCTATCATGCTTAAAACTATGCTTCTAAGTGCTGCCCTGTTGTGGGTAGCGCAAACGCCCATTGTGCAGCAACAAAGTGGCTGGGCGCTGTTTGCCAAAGTGAAATTTAAGGACCTCTACTTCGAGGAATACGGTGCCTTTGCCGCCGTGCCTGTCTTCGATGCCGCCATCAAGTCGTGGCAAGGCAAGGAAATCAGCCTGACGGGCTATGTGCTGCCACAATCGGAGTTGCAGGACGGCTTTACGGGGATCGTGCTCTCGAAGTACCCTTACAGCCAGTGCTTTTTTTGCGGCATGGCTGGGCCAGAAAGCATCGCCGAGGTGCAGTTGGCGGGCAAGCGCCCCAAGTTCCGCACGGACAAGACCTATGCTTTCACGGGCAAGCTGAAGCTGAACGAGCGGGACATGGCGCACTTGAATTTCATGCTGGTGGGGGCCGTTGTTGACCCAATTTCAAATTAAAACAAATGTTCTCATGCGCCGGGCTTGCCTTGCCCAAACGGGGTAGCCCGGCTTTTTTCCAATTATGAAAATCCGAATACTTCAATCAATATCCGGCAGCTTGGCCTTGCTGCTGTGGCTGGTGCGCACCTGTCGGCAATGCCGGAAAACGTGCAAGAGCAATGACCGGCAATTTTTCAAACGGTGGTTTTTGTCGGCGGCAATGGGCTTGCCGTCACTCAACGCAATAGGGCAGACAATGGCCGAGAACTTCCCCCCGCCCGAAAACCCGCCCGTCGTTCGGGCCGTGAAAACCTCCGGCAAAATTGCCCTTGACGGCTCGCTCGACGAGGCAGACTGGCAACGGGCAAGCCCCGTTTCCGGCAACGATTTTTTCAGGATGGAACCCAAGCAGGGCGGCGAATTTGAGTTCAAAACCATTATCCGGCTGCTTTTTGATGAAAAAAACCTCTACGTTGGGGTGTTTTGCGAGGACAGCTTGGGCAAAAAAGGCGTGCGGGTGCAAGACTTCCGGCGGGACTTCCTCTACGGGGAAAACGATGATTTTTACTTCCAACTCGACCCCCAGAACCTGCGCCGCTACTGCGTTTCCTTCCAAACAACGCCAGTTGGCACACAACGGGACGTACAGGTGTTCGACGATGATTTCAAGGACAACGACTGGGATGCGCTGTGGCAGGTGAAGACCAAACTGCTGGGAAACGGCTGGTCGGCGGAGTTTGCCATCCCGTTCAAGAGCCTGCGCTACGAACTGCCGAAGGCGGGCGAGGCGCCGTCGTGGGGCTTCACGGCTGCGAGGCTTGCCCGACGGACATACGAGCAAACGGTTTTCCCGCCCATCCCACAGGCGTTTTCGCCTTACCGCATGACCTATGCCGCCCGGTTGGAAGGGCTGGAACTGCCCAAGCCCGCCTTGAACCTGCGGCTGAACCCTTATGCCCTCTATGATTTTGAAGAAACAGCCGCCAATGGCTCGGGTGCGGTTGCCGAAGGCAAGCCGAAAATCGGCGGCGATGCCAAATGGGCCATCAACTCCCACGCCGTGCTTGACCTGACCGTCAACACCGATTTCGCCCAGGCGGACGTGGATCGGGCCGTGAACAACCTCACCCGCTTCAACGTGTTCTTCCCCGAACGGCGGCAGTTCTTCCTCGAAAACAGCGGGATTTATCCCTCCGATGGCAGCAGCATCTACCCGTATTTCAGCCGGACAATTGGCTTGTCCAACAGCCAGTTCAACGCCGCTGCCGTGCCGATTGATGCGGGCGTTCGCTTCAACGACCGCAACGAAAAGCGCACATTATCAGGGCTTTACGTCCACCAGCGTGGCACGGGGCAGCAGGGTGGGGCGAGTTTCGGGCTTGCCCGTTTCCAGCAAAATTTTGGGAAGCAGAGCAATATCGGGGCTATGCTCACCCATCGCTTCGACGAGGCGGGCGAGGGCTTCCTTGGCAACCACAACACGACGCTGACCGCCGATTTTTTCCTCCGACCCAACGACTCTTGGACGGTGAACGGCTTTTGGAGCGGCAGCCGTGACGAGGGCACTGGCAAGCTGGGCCACGTTGGGCATTTTTACGCAGGGTTGAACTTCAACGATTGGTATGGTGGCTGGGTGACCAAATGGGTGACGGCGGACTACCTGCCCGGCATGGGCTTTACCTTTGGGCAGAACGTCATCCATCACAACCCCGGTAGCTATTTTATCTGGCGACCAAAAAAGGAGAAATCACTACTGAGGCGGGCCGACCCTGGCTTTTTCATCAATTATTACCACAACGCCTCTGATGGCAAGTTTCAGCAGGCCGACCTCTACCTGTTCCCTGTCTATCTGTTTTTCAGGGACAACTCGTTTTTGGAGGTTTCGCTGTTCCCGACCTGGCAAAACATTGAATTCGAGTTCGAGCCATTGGGCATCATCGTGCCGCAGGACAGGTATTTTTATGCCCGTAAGTTCGTTCAGTACAACACCGACCGCAGCCGAAAACTGTCGGGGTCGGTCAGTGCCAATTTCGGCAAATTTTATGACGGTCGGCTCACCACGTTCTACACCGATGTGCGCTTTGCCCCCACGCCCCACGCCGCCCTCACGCTCGACTACGAGCTGAACCGGGCAAGCTCGCTCGGCCAAAGCGAGGAGGACAAGGACGTACACCTCTATGCCGGCGGCTTGCGCCTCGCCCTGAACCCTCAGTTGCAAGGCACGGTGTTTTATCAATACAATTCCTTGGACAAAACAGGTCGGTGGAATGCCCGCCTGAGTTGGGAATACCGCCCGCTGTCGTTCCTGTACCTCGTTTTCAACGATACGAGGAGCGACTTGGGCATGGACAGGTTCCGAACGACGGGGGCGATTGGGAAGGTGAACTGGATGCGGCAGTTTTAATCAAACTCAAATTTTTTAAAATGAAGAGGCGATATTTCGTAAAAACAGGCAGTACGCTGGCATTGGGTATCCCACTGTTGCCCAATACCTTGATTTTCAATAAATTAAATCCAGTTAGGATGAAGAAAGAATTTGATGTCATCATCATAGGCGGTAGTTATGCTGGCTTATCGGCAGCAATGGCATTGGGTCGCTCGTTGCGGCATGTGCTGGTCATTGACAGCGGACTGCCCTGCAACCGTTTCACGCCACATTCCCACAATTTCATCACCCACGATGGTGCGGCTCCGGCAGAAATCGCCCGGCAGGCAAGGCAGCAGGTGGAGCGGTACCACACCGTGCATTTTCACGAAGGATTAGCTGTGGAAGGCAGGAAGGCACAGTTGGGTTTTGAGGTGAAAACGAAGTCGGGCGAGGTGTTTTTCGGCAAAAAAATAGTTTTTGCCACCGGGATAAAGGACAAAATGCCCAATATCGAGGGCTTTGCCGCCTGTTGGGGCGTTTCCATTATCCATTGCCCGTACTGCCACGGCTACGAGTTTCGTGGGCAAAAAACGGGCATTTGGGCAAACGGTAAGCGGGCATTTCACCTCGCTTCTTTGGTCAAAAACCTGACGGACGACCTAACAATTATGACGGCGGGCAAGCCTGATTTCAGTGTGGAGCAGTTGGAAAAATTGGAAAAGCACCGCATCGAAATCGTGGAAACCGAAATCGCTGAGGTAGAGCACGAACATGGATTGGTCAAAAACGTGGTTTTCAAGGATGGCAAAGAACTGCCGTTCACCGTCGTTTACGCATCCATTCCATTTGCGCAGCACTCGGATATTCCCACCGCTTTGGGTTGCGAACTGACGGAGCAAGGCTACCTGAAAACAGACCCCTTCCAAAAAACCAGCGTGGCGGGCATTTTCGCCTGCGGCGACAATTCAAATATGATGCGGTCTGTGGCAAATGCGGTTTACAGCGGGAACCTTGCGGGGGCAATGGTCAACATGGGCCTGACGGAAGAACGTTTTTAACATTAATCAACAACAACAATGATACAAGTTTTCACATCAGATTTTCGACACCAGGCCGAGGCGGAGAACCTTTTGGATGTCCTCAAAATCCGCTTTGAACGGTTGAAACTTGCTTTCGACCTGACCGATTCAAAGGAAGCATATCCCTGTGGGCACAGCATACTTCGGGTAGAAGGCGAATTTATTGATGACAATAAAATAATGGAAACACTGCATGAGAAGGGGTTCAGGTGCGATATTTTGGAAGATAAAATTTGCGATGCCGAACAACAAGAATTTTGGGAAAAAAACTTCCTTGAAAAACAAACCATGTGGGGCTTGGAACCTGCCCGTTCTGCCGTTTTGACAAAGGATTTTTTTCTTCAAAGCGCTGTCAAAAGCGTCCTCATACCCGGCATCGGCTATGGGCGGAATGCGCAGGTTTTCCGGGAAGCCGGGATGACCGTGGCGGGCATTGAAATCTCGAAAACAGCTATCGAACTGGCAAGGAAGCATTACGGCTCCGACATGGTCATCCATCATGGCTCGGTGACAGACATGCCTTTCGACGACCATAGGTACGATGGGGTTTTTTGCTATGCGCTCATCCACCTGCTGGACGAAGCGGAACGTGCGAAACTCATACGTGACTGCTACCGCCAACTGACTGAGGGCGGCTGTATGGTTTTCACCGTCATTTCGAAGGATTCGCCAACATACGGGCAAGGCACCCCCGTAGGTAAAGACCGCTTCGAGATGTTCGGCGGGGTTAGGTTGTTTTTTTATGATAGGGAGAGAATCGAAACTGAATTTGGTGGATTTGGATTGTTTAAAATTATGGCATTAATGGAGAATTATCCGTTTTGGCTGGTTAAATGCAGGAAAGGCAACTGAGGTGGAAAGCAACCAATTCACCCATTGTATTAGGCTACAACGACAATGAGAGACGTTACCGGAGGAGGGGCCTAATCCCCTTCTTCCAATTCAAAAATCGCCTCAACTGGTGCCCCAAATACCCGTGCAATTTTCAGGGCCAGTAGGGTAGAGGGCACGAACTTGCCCGCCTCGATGGCATTGATGGTTTGTCGGCTGACGCCCGTTTGCTCGGCAAGCTCGCCCTGCGTCATGTCCTTTTTTGCCCGCTCAACTTTGATGCTGTTTTTCATAAAACCTTGGTTTTGAATGGATTAATCGTTTTCGGCAGCCGTTTCGGAAAGACCGTAGCGGCGCTTGGCCAGCATCAGGCCGAACAAGTAGGCAATGAAGACCATGGGCAGTAAATGGCGGTACGACCAGTTTTCGGCATTCAACGGCGCTACCATTTGCAGCAGGCTCAACAGTAGCAGGCCCAGCACCGTGAGCGGAAACGCGAGGGCGAGCGCCTCCAATTGCACCTGCCTTTCCAGTTCATCGACGCTGCGCACGGCCTTGAAGAACCTGAACAGGAAAACCAGAAAGGGCACGAGCGTCAGCAGGGCGATGCTGTAGCCGAGCGGTTTGGGATAATCAAACTCCATGAGGTAAATCCGGGAAGCCAGCCATGCGACGAGGGAAACCAATGCCCACGTGGCAGTGCCGTTGTTCTGGGCGGTCAAATTGACATTTGCGCTTTCATAAGAATCAACTGTTTTGGTGAAACAATGAGGCAAAGGTCAATTTTAATTTCCAAAATGTAAAACAAACCTTACAAGAAGTAAAAAATAATTTCTGCCACTTGACGATTTATATATGTGCAGTAGCCTTGTATTGATGGCTATTGGGCAGGTAGCTTCCAATTTTCCCTTTTCAGTTTAAAAACGAAACAATCGCTTTCATCCTCGCCCAATTGCTTTTGTTCGATGAATTTGAAGCCCAACCGCTCATAAAACCGATGCGCTCGGACGTTGGTCGCCAAGGGGTCAATCAAAATGGCATGTACAGCAGCATCGCTAAAACAGCGTTTGATGGCTAATTGCATCATGGTGGTGCCATGTAGCCCTTGCCCAAATCATCGGCCTCGCCTATCCAAATATCAATCGCCCGCAAGCCCTGCGGTACGTCGCCCCAGTAGTGGGTTTCTTCTTCCGCTGGGTCAATTATCTGGACAAAGCCGAGTGGCCGCCCGTCCAGTTCTGCCATGAGTTGCTCCCGCCACGAGGGTTCGTGGAGCAGTTCGTTTTCCCAGTCCCAGTTGCCATCGAGGTCGGAGGCGATGACGTGCGGCTGCTCGTCCCAATGCAGCAGGATGGGCAAATCGGCGATGGTGGCGAGGCGTAGTTTGATGTTTGGATGCAGCATAGCAATTCAATTTTATACAAGACAAAAAAACTCGGAAATGAATAGGTTTGTTTAAACCACAAGGCCAGAAATGCCTCGACAAATAGCGAATTAAAGTACCGCAGCCCTGACAAAAATCTGACAAACCCACGCCAACGCCCAACGCTCTGCCCGCTGTCTTGGGGGGTGACTGTATAAATTATGCCGTAAGCTGTTAATCCTTTAGAAGTTGATAAGAGATTATAAGGTTGATGAGGGTTGATAATCAACTTCATAAACCCATATCAATTCTTATCAACCTAAGTTTGAGCTGCGAGCAAAAATCACCCATCATGCAAAAAAGAAACATTTTCATCCCAGCAATCCTCTTTTTACTGCCCCTGCTTGGCCAAGCACAAGCCTGGAAATGGGCCAAAAGCCTTGGCCAGTCCAATAACATCACCACCGTCAAGAACATCCGGCCCTACACGGGTACGCAGGTGCTGGTCAGCGGCAATTTTGCGGCAAGCACCCTCACGCTCGGCAGCCAAACCCTCTCCAACGCCGGGCAAGACGACGGCTACGTGGCCATCGTGGACGATTGGGGCGAATATGCTTGGGCCGCCAAATTCGGCGGTTCGGGTCAAGACTTCGTGGTGGATGCCGCCGCCGCTTCCAACGGCGATTTCGTGGTGGCGGGCAATTTCAAGAGCATCACAATTACCATCGGCGGCACGAACCTGAGCAACAGCGGCGAGACCGACGCCTTTGTTGCGAAGTACAACGCCGACAAGACCCTCGCCTGGGCCAAGAAAATCGGCAGTGCAGATATTGACGAAGTGGGCAATGTGGCCATGGATGCCGATGGCAATACCTATGTCTCTGGGCTTGTGCTGGATAAATTCACCAATGCCATCAAGCATTATTTCGTCCGAAAATTGGACGCTGCTGGCAACCAGGTTTGGGAACGGAAGGGTGAGACAACGGGCGGCTATCCGCAGACCGGACTAGCACTCGACGACGACCAAAATGTTTACCTCGGCGGCTCCGTTTTCGGTACAGCGACCTTTGGCAACACCACCATGACGAGCGACACGAGCTATGGGGCGTTCATCGTGAAATACAACTCCGCTGGTTCCCTAATTGATACCTACCTCAATACGGGTATTGACAAGTTCAACAGCATAACTGCACAGGCAGGCAATGTTTTTGCCTGTGGTGAGAAAATCAACGGCTGCATAGGTTGGGGTTGGCCACTTTCCCACTCAAAGACCCATGTGGTAAAAATTGATGCAAATCTTAATACTGTTTGGCATAAAACAGCAGGAGGAGAACACCCTTGCCAGAGCTACGACATCGCCAAAAGCCTCAGCGTGGACGACGAAGGGAACGTCTATGTCACAGGCAGTTTTTTCAGTCCTGCCCTTGAATTTGCTGGCGATTCGCTGCGCAATTCTTTCAATTTGGAATATTACTACCCGCAAATCTTTGTGTTCAAATACTCGCCCAACGGCAATGAGCTTTGGGGGAAATCCCTCGGCGGCATCCACTTGGACGAGGCAACCTGCATCCATGCCTTCGGCGACGACAAGTTCTACCTCGGTGGCAATTTCGAGTCCGACCCCCGCCGGTTTCGGAGCCTACAACCTGCGCAACACAGGCAGTTTGGATTCCATTTACGTTCACTTGCGGCCTGCCCGCTATGGGCGCAAGTCAATGGGCTTTTTGGCCGTCTTCGACAAAAATGTGAGCAGCACTTTGCCGGAACCAGCCTTTGAGGAGGTGGCCATCTTCCCGAACCCCACCAACGGCTTTGTCACGGTGCGCCTGAAAGCCCCAACCAATTCGCCGCTGGCTTTCCAGCTCCATGCTGCGGATGGTCGTTTGCTCCGCAAAACAACCCACAATGACCCAACTATTGAACTGAGAGAGGACTTGACGGGGCTACCGCCGGGCTTGTATTTCGTGACCTTGCGAACGGAGGAAGGGGTGTTTGTGGGGAAAATTGTGAAAAACTAATTGACCGCCATATTACGATTGGGGGTTCGTAGGGCGTTGCCCAACGCTAACATATTGCGCCCTTTCAGGGCTTGATGCAATGATAGCCCTGAAAGGGCGCAATATACTAGCATAGGGCAACGCCCTATGAATGTGAAACCATAAAACCATAAAACCATGAAACCATGTAACCATGTCCCATAAAACAACGTGACCATCAAATATCTCATCCAAAAAATTGATTTCCAATGTTTAGCAACCAAATAAAACATAATATCGCCATCATCGCAATGGCAGTCTGCACCATCCACCAAACCCACGCCCAACTCCAAATCAACGAACTGCTCGCCATCAACACCACCGTCGCCTACGACCCCGATTTTGGCGAGTTCTCCGATTTTGTGGAGCTTCGCAATGCCTCCGACGCTCCCATCAACCTCGCTGGCTATACCCTCACCGACGACCCCACCGACGAGGGCAAGTGGGCGCTGCCAGCCCTCGAACTTGCACCCGGCCAGCACCTCCTCATCTGGACGGACGGGCTGGACAAGCGCCCCGGTGATACGGCTTTCGTTTTCTATAAAAATGCGGTGCAAACCATGACCGCACTCCATGCCAATTTCCGCCTGAGTGGGGACGGGGAGTACATTGGCCTGTTCAGTCCACAAGGCAGTTTGGTGGATGAACTCACTTATTGCATACAAACCAGCGATGTTTCCTACGGGCGCAATTATATAGCTGCTTCACAATGGCTGTACTTCGGGGAGCCAACACCCGGCACCGCCAATTCCCCCTTCGGCTCGGCGATGATGGAGACGCCTGGCGAGCCTGTTTTTTCCTTGCAGGAAGGTTTTTATCCGACCCCACAACTGCTGCAACTGACCACACAGGAGCCGGGCGCCGTTATCCGTTTCACTTACGATGGCACCATGCCGAATAGCAGTTCGCCCATCTTCACCGACGATTTTGAGATGAACCTCAACCTCACCATCAAGGCGAGGCTCTACGTGCCGGGCAAGATGCCGGGCAAGGTGGTCACGAAGACTTATTTCATCAACGAGAACAACCAGTTGCCTGTGCTGTCCATCAGCGCCAACGCCGACAACCTCTACGGCTTCGATTTTGGCATCCTGCAAAATGCCATCAAGGATCGGGAAGTGCCCGCCACCATTGAGTATTTCGAGCCGGGCACGGGCGAGCGGGCGTTCCTCGCTGGCGTGGGGATTCGGGTCTTCGGTACCTCCATTTACAACCTGCCGCAGCGCCCGCTTTCCGTTCGTTTTCGGGAAAAATACGGCGACGAAATCCTGAAATACCCGCTCTTCGAGGGCAAGCCCATTCCCCGTTACTCGGCTTTTTTGCTCCGCAATGGCGGCAACGACTACAACACCGCCTACTTCCGGGACGGGCTAGGCGTCAACCTCGTCAAGGGCAAAATGGAAGTAGACTACCAAGACTACAAGCCCTGCATCGTGTTCATCAACGGCCAGTACAACGGAGTCTATGAGCTACGGGAACGCCTCGACGAGCAGTACATCGGCAGCAACCACGAAATCAATTCCGACAACCTCGACTACCTTGAGGACAGCCTGAACGTGGTGGCGGGCGACCCCTACGACTTCCTTGCTTTGATGGATTTTGTGAAAAACAACGACTTGAGCGAACCTGCCGTTTTCGACAAGGTCGCTGCCCAAATTGACCTCAACGAATTCACCAACTACCTGATTCTCAGGGCTTTCATCGGCTACCAAATCGCCGACCTCAACAACCGCTACTGGCACAACAACGACACAAACGGCAAATGGCGCTGGATTGCCGCCGACCTCGAACACGGCTTCGGGCAGCTTGGCGGCGACCCCGTCGAGGCGAACACCATCGCCAAGCTGGCGGGCCTCTCCGGTGATTTGCCCGAATGGGCGACTCTCCTCTTCCACCAACTGCTGCAAAACCCCGGCTTCCGGGACGGCTTCATCCAACGCTCGGCGGCGTACCTGAACACGATTTTTAGCCCAACCACCACCATCGCCACGGTGGACAGCCTGAAAAACCTGCTGCAACCCCAAATGCCCCGCCACATCGGCCGCTGGAGTTCGCCGCCGAGCATGGCCACTTGGCAGGGGAATGTCAACCAAATCAAGGCTTTTTTGCAAAACAGGCCGGGATATTACCGCCAACATTTGACCGATTTATTTGGTAAACAGGACGGCGCAATGGTTTCGATGGAAATAATCGGGCAGGGAAAAGTGCTGGTCAGCGGCGTGGCTTTTACCGAAAACATGAGCGGCCCATTTTTCAAAAATGCCAATATCACGCTGCAAGCCGTGCCAGCGCCCGGCCACCGTTTCGTGGCGTGGCAGGGACTGAACAGCACGGACGAAAACGCCAGCCTAACGCCCCTTGACGACACGGCATTCGTGGCGGTTTTTGCGCCGCAAAACGGAGTCAGCATCATCCCACCCGTCATTTCCTCTGACACGACCTTGGCCGCAGCCGCCTCGCCCTGGTACGGCTTCGAGGATGTGACCGTGCAGCCCGGTGCCCGCCTCACCGTAGAAGCCGGTGCTACGCTCCTGCTCACCGATGGCGTCTGCTTTGACGTGCAGGGCGGCCTGAAATTGGACGGCTCGCCCAACCAGCGCATCAGCATCCAGCCCGACCCATCGCCCTCTGCGAGGCGCTCGTTTTATGGGCAATCGGGCCGCTGGGGCAGCATCATGGCGGATGCGCCGACGGACAGCCTCATCGTCCGTTACACCGACCTTCGGGGCGGCAGTTTCGGGCGGGACAGGGGCCGCCATTTTTCCATCATCTCCGCTTACAGCACCAACCTGCGGGTGGAGCACTCGACCATTGCCGAAGGCAAAGCACCCCTGATTGCTAGGGGCGGCAGCGCTTACATTGGGCACTCGGAGTTCCATACTTTTTCGAGTGTCAACGGCTTCATCAGCCTCTACGACATGGACGCCCCGCTCATCGAGCATTGCGTTTTCAGGGGCAACCGTGCCATCAATACCGACGCCATTGACATCAAGGGCACCACGAACGGGGTGGTGCGGCAGAACGAGGTTTACGGTTTCCTCGGCTCCAATTGCGACGGCATTGACCTCGGCATTTATTCGCAAAACATCCTCGTGGAGCGGAACATCATCCACGATTGCTCGGACAAGGGCATTTCTATTGGTTCGCAGTCCAATGCGCTCGTGCGCCGCAACGTGATTTACGACTGTGACCTCGGCGTGGCGCTGAAGGACAGCCTTGCCGTCGCCCAAATTGACCAGAACACGTTTTACGGCAACCGCATCGCAGTGGCTTGCTATGAAAAAAGCGCCCTGCGGGGCGGTGGAAAAGCCTTCGTGAAAAACACGATTTTGGCAGCCAGCACCGAGGCGAGCCTGTTTTTCGATGCAAAATCCGAGATTCAGGCCAGCTACTCGCTCTCCGACCGGGAGGCGCTGCCCGGCACGGGCAACCTGCACGCAGACCCCCTGCTCGTCCACCCGACGACGGGCAATTTCGAGCTGGCCGCCAACTCGCCCTGCATTGACGCTGGCGACCCATTCTCTCCCAACGACCCCGACGGCAGCACCGCCGACATGGGCGCCTACTATACCCACACGGGCAGCTTCGGGCTGACGCTACACGTCAACGAGTTCAATTACCATCCGCCCTTCAACTACCCCACGGGCGACTGGGTGGAACTGCACAACCGCACCGACCAACCGATTGACCTCACGGGCTGGCGCATGGCGCAGGGGCTGTACGAGTTTGTTTTTCGTGAAAATGCGGTGGTCGCTCCGGGCGGCTACCACGTGGTTTGTCAGGACACGGCGCAGTTCCGTGCCTTCCATCCCGATGCTGGCGCAATTGCCGGGAGTTTCCATTTTGACCTCAACAACAAGTCGGGCAAAATCGCCTTGTACGACCCGTCGGGCAGGCTTGTCCACAGCGTCCGCTATGCCGATTATCGCCCCTGGCCGCCACTTGCCGACGGGGATGGCGCTACCGTGGAACTCGACCAAAACCAAGAAGGCAACCTGCCCACCGATTGGCGGGAAAGCTATATGCTGCTGGGCAGCCCCGGCGAGCCGAACAGCCGACCTCTGGATATTTCGGGCTTGTTCGTGAATGAAGCCTTGGCCGCCAACACCAGCATCCTGCCTGACGAGCAGGGCGAATACGACGATTGGTTCGAGCTGTACAATGCCTCAGACGCCCCGCTGAACGTGGGCGGGCTGTGCTTCACCGACGATGAGGACGAGCCGTGCCGTTGGCAATTGCCGCTGCATTTCCCCGAACAGACGACCATCCTGCCGCACGGCTTCCTGCTGCTTTGGGCGGATGGGGAGCCGGAACAGGGGCTGTTCCATGCCGATTTCAGGTTGAGCGCCGCTGGCGAAATGGTGGCCGTTTTTCAAAGGGATGGCGCAAGCTATGGCGAAAGGGAACGGCTTTCATTTGCGCAGCAAAGCCCCAATGTGGCGTGGGGCCGCTACCCGGACGGCAGTGCGGAACTGCGCTTCATGTACCCGACGCCGGGTGCTACGAATGTGGCTTCGGGCGTGGAGTCGTCGGGGGTTGAAGCCTTGGTGATGTTTCCCAACCCGTTTTCGGAGCAGCTTTTTATTGATGCGGGTGAGGTGGAGAAGCCTTACCGGGTGATGGTGGTGAATGCACTCGGGCAGGTTGTTTTTGAGGGGGATGGCTTGCGGGAGGAAACGGCCATTTTGCAACGAAACGCTCTGCCTGCGGGGCTTTATACGGTGGTTTTGGTGGATGCTGGGGAGAGCAGGTATGTGGGGAAGGTGGTGGTGGAGTGAAAACCAAATATACTAAAAATTGGCGGTTTGCCTTGCTTTGTTTTATTTTGGGCATCCATTCAAAGGATTCCAAATGTCCGAATTCCTTGGAGGTCTCGCAGTCGAAATCATTGGTTCCCTGATAGATAAGGCAGGCACGTACCTTCGGCAGATCATGCGGCAGCACCAAGGGGATATTCAGGTGATGAGCGAGGTGGGGAGGGGGACGATTTTGACGTTGATATTCCTCGATTAATGCTTAAAATCGGGCTTTATCCACGCCATTTCGAGGTATTCTTTGTGCAAGACGAATCTCATTGGCTCAATTGAGATAATAGCAAGTCAATCGGTTCGGTGATGTTGATTTCCTTGACCAATTGGTCGAACCGCTCCCGGTTGACGCCTTTGTAGTTCCTAGCTTTCTTCAACGCCTCAATATCCAAGGTCTTTGCGATGGGCCGCCGCAGGTTATCGAGAGGGTCTTTTCCGTTTTTCACCTTTTGCTCGGCCTGCTTTTCAATGACAACGTGGACGCTCTCCAAATTCATTGAATTCAGTACGCTGAGCAGCTGCGCCATGTCGTTTGGATTGCCTACTTCTATTGTTACTCGCATGGTTTGGTGCTTTTGAATTTGAAAAAGTCCCGTCAATACAGGGTTGTTTCGACTTCAAAGGTATCGCTTTCTGGGGAATATTGCCTTTGAAGTTCCGAAGTCAAGTTCTGGGGGATACTTTGGAGAAAGGCGCACTTGGCTTGTTGAGCGCAGAAAGCGGCCACAATGCAATTGCAAATCGTAAGCGAAGGGGGAATGATTTTGTGGGGTAGGGCTTCTTTCATCCTTGTCAAGACAATCAGTTCTACATGGGATTTCTCAAATCATTGCCCTATCTTGCCCCTCCATTCAACCACTCTATATGTCAGCATTTTTGGAAGGCATCGCCGTAGAAATCATAGGCTCCCTGATAGACAAGGCGGGCACCTTCGTCGCCGGGCAGGCTGGCAACCGCATTGACTGGAAAGTTTGGAAAAACAAGTACAAATTTACTGACAACGAAAGCGACTTCCTCGACCGCTATGCGGAAGCATTGATAACGTTGAACGAAGCAGGCAAACCCAAAGAACTGCTCCAATTTTATGGCCGTGAGCACGTTATCCAAATCATCCATGATTACTGGTACGGGGAACTTGATACACCCACTTTTGAAAAGAAATTCAATGACCTTATCCATTGGTTCACCATTGATAAACAACTCACTGATTTCAATGCAGCCAAAGAGATATTTTTCTTCCTCACCCATTACCGCAAAGCAGTAAACGAAAACCGCACAGCGGGCGAAACCGAAGTTTACCAGCTTTTGCTGGAAATACTCAAGGAAGTAAGGCAGGGAAATCAAAGGAAGACGAGCGAACTATACGACCAAGTCTTCATCTATGCCAACCGTTCCGACCAAGCTTGGGTGGAACGGGAACTACTGCCAAGACTGGATGAAGTCGGGTCGAAATACCATACGGACTTTCGGGTTTATAGTACAGACGACTTCCCCAATTGGAAGGAAAAAGTCAAGACTTGCCGAAATACTATCGTTGTCTATTCTCAAAACCTATCAGAAGACGAACGCCGATTGGTAGATGGCTTTATAAGCTTGGAGCGCCCCGAACTCGTGGCCGACAAACTGTTGCCCTTCAAACTGGACGATGTGCAAGTTCCTGAAAAACTGAGGGAAGCGTACGATTTTACTAACACAGCAAGCAGCACTGCCGCTTGGCGAAGGCTTGGCGTTTCTTTTGCACGAAAAGCGGTTGAAGCTCCCATAACTTATCCGCCGCTGGATGCCAAGCTTATAGATATCACTAGCCTTCCCAATGGCGGCATCCCCGGCCTGTTGTTTGGCAGGCAAACCGAATTGGCCTTGCTGGACAAAGCCTGGGAAGACTCCAACTGCCATGTCATCTGCTTTACGGCACAGGGCGGGCAGGGCAAGTCGGCGCTTATCAACCGATGGCTGGACGATATGTGCAAGGACAATTATCGTGGTGCTGAACGGGTATTCGCCACTTCATTTTGCAGCCAAGGCACGGGCGAACGGGTCACCTCCGCCGACCAGTTCATCAATGCCGCCTTGAAATGGTTTGAGGAGCGGGCGGCAAGTGAGGGCAGCACTTCGAGTGACACCCTCACTACGACCGACACCCCCACCTCCCCTTGGGAAAAAGGCAAACGCCTCGCCCGCCTAGTCGCCGAACACCGCTGTCTGCTCATCCTCGATGGACTGGAACCCCTCCAAGAAGGTGGTGTGGTGGATACGGGCAAAATCAAAGACCCGGCCCTTTTCGTGTTGGTACGTGAACTTGCCCGGCGAAACAATGGCGGGCTTTGCATTATTACCAGTCGTCTGCCACTTGCTGGCTTGGAGCGTCAAGCGGCCCATATCCAGCAAGAAAATCTTGAACATTTGTCCTCGGAAGCAGGCAAGCATATACTTCGCTTCGCTGGGGTGCGGGGCAGTGATGAAGCACTTGAAGCAACAGTATCTTCCTTTGGAAACCATGCCCTTGCGATAAACCTGCTGAGTGCTTGGCTCTATGCGCAGCCGGGACACAAAATCGAAGATGCTAAGCTCATTCCTGACTTACCGGAAATTTCCGTGGAGAAGGGCAAGCATCCCCGGCGGGTGATAGCAGCATTTGAGCGCTGGCTAATTGAAAATGGAAAAACCGAAGCTGCCGGGTCTTGCAATTGTTGGGTTTATTTGACCGTCCCATTTCTAAAGAAGTCATCGCCGTAGCCGATCCCTCGCTGAACCTATCCGATGCGCTGGCTGTATTGCGTCGCCACCACTTAATTTTCGAGGAAAGCCGTCATGACCCAGAGGAGGTAGATTGCCATCCATTGATAAGGGAACATTTTGAGGAGTTGTTTCAAAAGGAGCAGTCGGAGCAATGGAAGGCGGCACATGGGGCGTTGTACGAATATTACAAGGCGCTGCCGGAGAAACTATACGGGAAGTATTTGCCGGATACGTTGGAGGAGATGGAGTACTTATATCAAGCAGTAGTGTATGGGTGTAAAGCGGAATTACATCCAGAAGTTTTAGATGAAATATACTCTGCGAGAATTAGAAGAAGATTAATAGCATATTCATTTAAACTCGGAGCATTTAGTTCTGACTTAGCTGCTTTGTCTCATTTCTTTGAAAAGCCTTGGGAGAAACCAGTGCAATCTCTTGGAACAGATTGGCAGGCTGTAACTTTAAGTTGGGCTGGGTACTGTTTCAAAAGTTTAGGCAAACTTTATGAAGCTACAATAACAACAAAAAGTGCATTTGAAATATTTGTAGAAAGGGAGGAATGGTCAGAGTGTTCTTTAAATGCTTCTAACTTGAGCGAAATGTTTCTTTTAAGAGGTGATGTTAAAAAGGCAATTTTATACGGTCGAAAATCCAGTGTAATTGTAGAGAAAGAAAATAAATGGAAGTCCAGCGTAGTATGTAATTTGCAATATGGGAATGCTTTGTATCATGCAAATAAGATTAAAGAAGCAAAGAAGTATTTCCTCAAAGCTGAATACAGTTTGCAATCAAATGGTAAAATTAAATACTTATATCCTTATCAAAGTTTTTTTTATTGCGAAATACTCATAGAAAAAGGAGGGCATAAGGAGGCAATTATAAGAGCAAAATCAGCTTTAAAAATTGCAAATGAATTAGGATTATTGTCTGCATCAATGTGGAAATTGAACTTAGGAAAAATATACAATTCTCTTCAAGAAACTGGCATATTAGACTCAATGTTTGAGGATGCAATCCAAAATTTCAATCAAAGCATAATCGGCATTCGGACAGTCGGTCATTTAGAATATCTTCCTTTCGGTCTCCTCGCCGCGCCACCTACCACCGCCACACCCACAACTGGCAAGCCGCCGAAGAAGACCTCGAAGAAGTCCTGGACATCGCCGAGCCATCCGGCATGCGCCTCCACCTCACCGACTACCACCTCGAAATGGCAAGGCTGCGCCTCGCACAAGCCCGACCAGCGGATGCCCGCCCGCACGTAGCGGAGGCAGCACGGCTTATCAGGGAGACGGGGTACCACCGGCGGGACAAGGAATTGGAGGAACTTCAAAAGGCGCTGGGAGGTTGATGAAAACGAAAAACTTCCCTACCCAAAAATTGCCCAACTCCCCAAATACCCCTACTTTTACTGAAAAATAAGCAGCCGCATGAGCATCCTGCAACTTCAACATACCTTGTACAACCTACTGCCACAACTGAACGAGGTGCAGCTTAGGAAGTTAATGGCGTTTGTGCAGTCCTTGCTACCTGCCCAAAAACAGCAGCCAGCCCCCAAGCCAGTTGTCAGGGGCAAGCGGGAGGTCAAGGTCATTGCTGATGACGCTTTCGATCTCGAAATGGATGAAATTTACTCGGCGGTGCCGTTTTCCAAAACCTACCAAGTGAGCGCCAAAGTGGTGGCGGTCGAAAAACTCAAACCCTCCGCAATTGCCGTATGAGCTTTCCTTGGTACCAAGCCATCTCCCAGCCTGAACCGCTCCAACAAGGCGACATCATCAATGATTGTCAGGTCATACACCCACCTCGAAAATTGGAAGCGGGTCAATTGGAGAATATCACCGTCAAGGAAATTGATGCCATTGTGCTGACGCAGTCCTGCGACCTGGGGCAGAACAAAGTGGAAATCGTGCTGGTTTGTCCGCTATATCCGTTGAAAGATTTTCTCGATGCCCTTCCTGCCGACCAATACGCTTCCATAAAGAGCAAGCGCAAAGTGGTCGAGAACCTCAAAAAAGGCTATATCAACGGCTACCATTTGCTGAACAAGCAAGCAGATATTGTCGGTGATTTCATGGTGGCGGATTTCAAAAACGTCTATGGCGTCCATTATGACTTTTTGGTTGAACTGACTACAAACACAACGAACAGGGTTCGCCTGTTGCCGCCGTACCGGGAACACCTTTCCCAAGCATTTGCAAGGTACTTCATGCGAGTTGGGCTTCCTATGGATGTTGATGTGGAAGGGTATATTTGATGGGAATTAAGTGGACACTCCATCTTCTAGCATGCGTCTCCACCTCACCGACTACCACCTCGAAATGGCAAGGCTGCGCAAGGACATGGGCCGATTGGAAGAAGCCAAAGACAATATGGAAAAGGCTGCAAAGCTCATTGAAGAGACGGGCTACCACAGGCGGGACAAGGAATTAGAGGAACTGCAAAAGACCCTGAAAAATTGAAAATTTATCTTTCCTTCATTTCCTAACAAAAGTCAAAATCCAATCATTTTCCAAAATCCTCCAATCATGGCCCGCAAACTCACCCTTTACATCGCCGCCAGCCTTGACGGCTACATCGCCAAGCCGGGCGACGACCTCTCCTTCCTCAATGCCATTGGATAATGTTGCGGGGCAAAGTTTTTATTCCCTCCCAGCTAAACATGCCTGCTCATTCCACCACTAACCGTAAAAATGCCTTTACCTCGTCGCTTGTCAACTCAATCAGATAGACACCGCTCGGCAGTCCGTTGTCCTCAAAATGAATGGTTGAGGCACCTACCGGAAATGACCCGGCACGGCTTTCGACCACTTGCCCCAGCAAGTTCAATAGCCTGATTTTCAAGGTTTTACTTTGCAATAGCTGCATTTCCAACCAAAATTCCCCGGCAGTCGGATTGGGCAATATTTGCATGGAAGTCACGCCCTCCAATTGCGAAGCGGCAACAAACGGCAAAACGCTGACCTGTACGGAATCCATCCCCGTGCAACCTTGCAAATCGGTAAAGCTGTAGAAAATCCAGTGCTGGCCTACTCCCGCTGAAGTCGGGTCGAATTGTCCGCCTGTCACACCAGGACCAGTGAAAATGCCACCGGTTGGCACTCCAATCATTGCCACTGGAGGGTCTTGGTTGGTATAGTTTGCCGCCAATCCCGAAAGCGTCACTTGGGGCAAGGGTACGGCTTGCAAAATGGTGGAAGTATAGGCGTAACAGCCGTTTTCGTCAAACACTAACAGGTTGTAAGGGCCCGATTGGCTTGGATAAAAATTCGTAAAAACAATGGTCTGCTCGTACATAAAGCTACCGCCCGGTAATCCCCAAATAAAGCTGTTTCCGCCCGAACCAATCAAGGATACCGTACCACCTTCACAAACCAAACTGTCGGGTGAAACAGTGATGGCAGGGTCGGGCAGCGGCCATACTTCCACCGTGATTTCATTGGAGAAACTGCCGCAATTGTTCAAATCAGCAGCATAGATGGAGTAAATACCGGGATTGTAAACCACGATGTTTGAACTATTGGAAAAAGCAACGGGCATCCCATCCAAATACCATTGATAAATGGCAAATGCGCTACCGTCCACGCCCAATATCACCTCACTGCCTTGACAAAATTGGGTAGGAGCGTTGGCGGAGATACTCACTTGTGATGGCACACATGCCACTTGTACCAACTGCAAACTTGTATCAGCGCTACATTCATTCGTCGCAATCAATTGGACGAAATAGCTACCAGACGAAACAAACCCAGCGGTTGGGTTGGTTTCCGTGGAGGTAGCCCCGTTCCCAAAGTCCCAGAGAAAGCTCGTGGCGTTTTGCGAAGTATTGGCAAATGATACGGTCAGGTTGTTTGCCGAATAGTTGAACGAAGGAATGGGTGTCGGGCTGATGGACACGGTCACGGGGTCGGAGACAACACCGCAATTTGGCGTGTTGGTTGCGTGTACTACATAGTCGCCCGATGTAGAAGCCGAATAAACGGATGAATCCGCACCTTGAATTACCTGGCCGTTGCGCCGCCATTGGTAATAGGCTATGCCTGAGCTTGCATTCAACTGCACCGCTTGGCCCTCGCAGATCGAGATGGGGCCAAGAGGGGTTATTTCCACAGAAATGGGGGCACAGTCCACCATCACGGTTTGTGTCAGCGTTTGGTTGCCGCAAGCATTGCTGGCGTACAAGGTCACGTCATAAGTACCTGGTGCTGAAAAAATATGAAGGGCGTTAGCGGGGTCGCTAGTATCGGAGTTCCCTCCGCCACTATCCCCAAAGTCCCAATCCAAGAACGTGGCGTTCTGCGTTTGGCTAGTGAAATACACGATCAAGTCATTGACCGAAAAATCAAAAACCGGCACTGGCGAGGATTGCACCTGTATGAAATCCGCTTCCGTCTTCGTCGTGGTGCCCACGGCATTGCCCACCGTCAGCGTGACCGGGAAATTGCCGGGATTTTGATAAACCACCGTTGGGTTCGCCAAGGTCGAGGTGACGGGAGCTCCGCCTGGGAACGACCAGTTATAGCTCAGGCAAGGGGCGTTTTGCGTAGCAAACTGCACCGTGAGCGGCCCGCATCCCGATTGAACATTGGCGGTGAAATCGGTGGTTGGTGCGCTTGCGTTTTCCGGCTGAAAACAAGTTTCCCCATTGCAAGCGGCATTGCCAGCCGTGCCGTTGACCATGAATTGGTGGAGCAGTTTATTGTAGCCCGTAGCCGCTTCCCAGACGCCTTCATTGGCGAGCCGAATGGCATATTCGGGCCTTGCGGTCAGGGTAGGGTATGGGTCGGCGAGGTGCAACAGCAGTTCGTAGTTGCCATGCGGCAAATCGGGCGGTAGGCAAAAAGCGTGTTCGATGGAATAGGTCGCCTCGCCCGCCAGCCACCTGCGGGGGTCATCGGGCAGTTGGACTTGCCAGATAGCGCCCGTGACTGCATTGCGGAGCAAAAGCCGCAGCAACCTTGCATTGAACGGCGCAGCGAAGCCCTTGTTTTTCAAGTCAATTTTAATGGAAATGGACTGGCCCGGCTGGGCCTCCGTTGGGTATTCGCCAGCTTGCAATTCGAGCCGATAGCCGAGCCGCTGTTTGATTTCGTCTATGCAGCCGCCGCCGACCCAGTCGTTGTTGAGGGCGTTGTTGTAGTCGGCGTTCAGGTACGACCAGTGCATTCTTTCCATCTCCGCTTGGGCACCGCCGCCGGGCTGGCCGTTGCAATTGGAATAAGGGTTGAAATCAGCGCAGGTCTCGCCGCCGACTGGCACGAAGCGGGAATCCAGCGCCATATAAGGCTTCAAGTTCAAGGTGTCGAAACCGTTCGCCCCGGCATCGTAGTTTTCGTAAGTGCCAATATCGTTTTCGCTCGAAAGGAAACAATCGTTGTGGTGGCCGATACGGGCCTTCGCCGTGTTCTGGAAAGCCTCGGCTGGCGTCAGTGCAGCGGAAGTGACGGGGGCATTTACCCCATAGACCGTCTTTTGCTTTTGCTGCGGATAGCGCACTTGCAGCGCTCGGTCGATGGGCAGGGCATCCAACAGGGCGGCGATGATTTCGTTGCGGTCTGCCCAATTTTGGGCGGTTAGGCCGAACGGTGCTTGCGAAGCGTCGCCAAAAAAATCGGTGTAGTAGCCCTCGCCCCAAATGCCGATAAAGCCGAGTTGCAAGGTGGCAATCACGTCGGCATTGGCTTGCAAGATGGGCTTTAGCTGCGTAATATGCTGCATTACGACGCTTTTCGGGGCATCGCCGTAGGGCGAGCAGTAGGTGTCGCCGCAGACCTCGCCGCTTACCGTATAGACAAATCGTGGAATCAGTTTCACCCCAGCTTGCCGGGCGGTTGCGAAGTCCTGCGCCACGGCGTTCAGATAGGTTTGGGAGATGGGGCCACCCTTGAAATCCTCCAGCACGAAGTACCGAAAGGCCAAGGTCGAGTAAATCGAATAATTGGCCCCAAACGGCTGTTGAAGGCTGCGCCAGCTTTGCAATTCGTTGGCATCCAATGGGTTATAGTTTGAGGAAGTGGTTTCGGTATAACGGTAAAAGCCCCGCTCTGGGTTCGGGAAGTCCTCGGTGGAGGCGGTATAATCCACTTGGCCGGGCACTATCGCCTTGCTTTTCCAGACGCCGCCGCCCATTGTCGTCACCCAGGTTTCATCCGGGTTGTTCGGTGGGAAAAACACCCGCTTTGGCCGCCAAAACGGGAAGGCATCCACCCGCTCGAAATTGGGCGAGGCACCGAGGTTTTCCGTAAAAAACAGGCCATCGTTTTCAGCAGTGAGGTAAGCCGTGCCCGGTTTGGTGGGGTGTATGGTGATGCTTTCCGCCGATTCATTGGCGAAGACCCTTGTCCAAGTTTGGCCCCGGTCGGTGGTGCGGTAGAGGCCGCCGTTGCCTTGGTTGTTTGGCCCGGCGAAGGTGGTGAACCGGCCCCAAACCGTGGCGTACCATGTGTTTTGAGCCGGGTCGTGCGGGTCAACAACGAGGTCTTTGGTGTAAAATTTCATGGCATTCGCTGTGCGGTCGAGCCAAGCATTGCCGCCCGGCGGCAGCAGGAAAACCCCGCTGCTTTCGTTCAAGGTCACGCCATCAGGCTCGGCACGGGCGGAATAGGTGGTGACCAAGCTGCCATCTTCCAAACTGACGAGGTTGTAGGGGTGGCCCTGCGTGCGGGGCGGGTTCGGCAGCTTCGTCCAAGTGCCGCCGCCATTGGTGCTTTGGAAAACGCCGCCTTCGGTGGAATGTACCACGCTGGCGTAAAGCTTCGAGGGATTGACTTTGTCCACCTCCATCCACACGACCGGGTGGCCGAAATTGTAGGTGGTGTCCCAAGTAAGGCCATCGTCCATGGACTTGGCGACCAAGCCGCCGACCCCATCCAGCACATCGTCGGTGATGCGGTAGCTGAGGTACATATCGTTGATTTCGGACACGGCGGCAAACAAATGCCCGGTCGTAGGTTGCCGCAGGATAAGGTACCAGTTGTTGTCCGACACGACGCCCCAAGGCTGGAAGAGGTTGTGCGCAAAAGTCCAAGTCTCGCCGCCATCGTTGGAATAGGTCTGCCCGATGTCGGTGTTGCTGACGAATATTTCCTGCTCGTTTTTCCAATAAATATGGTGCGCCGTGGTGACGTCGAGGCCGGAGGTCTTGTAAAATTGGTTGATGCTGGAAGGCTGCCCCACAGCGTTTTGCGAAGCAGGAAGCACATAGGTCGCCCGCCAAGTAGCCCCGCCGTCGGTGGTGATATGGCCAGTGCCGTCGGCGATGATGACCCGGTCGGGGTCGGTGGGCGCTACGTCCAAACCCAGTGCCGTATCGTTGAAGTACAGCCAAAATGCGCCCTCATGCCCCGTCCAGCCCGATTGGATGTTCTGGTTATTGTCGAGCAGATAAGTGTTTGTCCAATTGCTGCCGCCGTTGGTGCTTTTATAGACCAAAGGCTCGCCATTGGCGATGGCCGCTGCTGCCCAGACGGTTTGGGTATTGCCCTGCGCCAAGTCCACCCAAGCGATTTCGACATCGTTGGGGATGTTTCCTCGGGAATTTGTCCAAGCAGCGGAGGTCGAGTAGTTCATCCTGAAAATGCCCTGCAATTGGTCACGGACGCTCAGGGGTTCGCCCCAGGCAAACAGTTGGTCGGCGGCCACGGGGAGGCAGAACAGCTGGAGGGTATTGCCCGATTTTGCACCAGCGAGGTGGTAGATGCCCGTGCCAGCGGGCAGTCCGCTGTGGTTTTCTATGTTGAAACTGGTCCCGTTGTCCTTGGAAACGAGCAGCCCTTCGTTGGTGCCCACGTAGATGTTTTGCCCATCCCAAAACACGCCGCCGAGCCACATATTGCCGCTGGGCGGCACATAAACCTGTGTCCAATTGGCCCCGCCGTCATTGGAGAAAAACAGGCGGTCGTATTCGTTGAGTAGCAGCCGCTGCGTACTGTTGGGGTCCACTTCCAAGCGATGGACGCCCGTAGCAGTAGGGTCGGGAAGCGGTTGCCAAGAAGTGCCGCCATCGGTGCTCTTGGCCAGTTCGCCCCGCCACCAAGGGTCGGTGAGGTTGGTGGTGGAGCGGCGGCAAACATAAAGGACACTGGGGTCGGAGGTGAACTGCACCTTGCCCTTTACTTGACTAACCATTTCTTGGTAATGCAGCATTTGCCAAGTCTGCGCCCCATCGGTGGAGCGATAGACGCCGCCCATGTCGCAGTTGAGATAGACTTCATTGGCATTGTGCGGGCTGATGCTCGGCACGTAGGTATAGCCGCCGCCGCCGGGGCCGTGGTTGGTGAAATGGGTGGGCATTTGTGCCGTTGCTGTTCGGTTGCAAATAAAATTTACGAGTAGGAGGGCAAAAATTATGCGGTATTTCATTTGAGTGTGGTGTGTCGGTCAAAAAGGACGAGGTAAAAAAGCCTGTAAATGTAGGGTTGCAGCGCCAATACTATTATAGTGGTTTGATTAACTATTTGGGGCAGGAGCAGGGCTTGAGGTGACGACACCTCGAAAGGGCGAGCAAACATTATCGTATTTGCACAAGTTGAGCCGCCGTTTCGAGGCGTCGCCTCAAGCCTCGGAACTATAACCAGGCTTGCGGGAAGTGGATGTAACTCGAAACTCATGAGTGGAACACCGCCACCGCCTCCTCCCGACTCCCCACAAAATTAACCTGCTTCCGCTGGTTGCTTTCCCGGATGAAATCTAGCAGGCTCTTGCTTTCCACTTGGCTGAAATCGCCTACGATGGCCAGTTTGAGCTGATAATTGGTGAATTTCTGAAGGATTTCACCCGCCAAGCCTGTTCTCAGTTCAAAAAAATCATCACATAAAACGCCTTTGGGTATGATGACCCCAATGCTGCCATTGTACAGCACGTCGCCCCAAAACGCCATCACATCCTCCACGCTGCGGATAGTGGGGTGTTGCTCGGTGATTTCGGCAATGACTTGCCCGTTGTAGGTCTGAAACAGTAGATTTTCCATTCAAGTTTGATTTTTGATGACCAGCCACTCCACCACCCCCAGCCCGCCAATAATGACCACTTCCAACCCGAAATAAACCACCCCCAGCCCCGTGCAGCTAGGGAAGAATTGCGTCAGCAGCACGGCAGCAAACAAGGCGTAGGCCAAATTCGCCACCACCAGCGTCCAAAGCATCCAGCGGGGGCGGTTCCTGCGGCGAGCGAGCGGCAGCGAGTAGCTTGCGTAGCAAAGGTTGATGATCCCCTGCAAGGTGAGCAGCCAGGTGGGCAACCCCAGCAGCCCAGCCAAGGGTTCCCGAACTACCAGCAGGAAAACGCCAACAACAAGGGCAGCGAGTCCATCAAAATAAAGCAGGCGGGTCAGCGGTGGAAGCGTCATGGTAGGTGTTTTTTCAGCAAAGCCTGGGTATGCCGCAGCCCGTCGCCCTGCCAGCCGAAATGCCCGGTGATGATGTGGCGGGGCTTCCGGTATTTGCGCTTAGTTTTCTTCACAGCCTTCAACCAAACGGGCGGGTTGGCGTGGGAGAGATTGCCGAGGCCCGTGCTTTCGGTGCTTTTGATGAAACAGCCGCCGTACAGGATTTTCTCCTTCGGAAACCAGACGACGATATTGTCGGGGGCGTGGCCTTCGCCGGGGTAAAAGGTCTCGAAACGCAGGTTGCCAATCCGGAACGTCGTGTCCTTTGCGAAGCAAAACTGCGCCTGCGGCTCGCCTTCCCGTCGGCACCAGTCGAGGGTGAGGCAGGAAGAATAGGTGCGGATGCCCCGTGCCTTGAAGTAGTCCAGCCCTGCCGTGCGGTCGGCATGGAAATGGGTGGAAAGGCAGAACACGACCTCCTTTCCATGCCTCGCCCGGATGCTGTCGAGCAGGGGCTGGCATTGGGCAGTGTCCCAAGGTGTGTCGAGCAGGATGGCGCCCGCATCGGTCAGCGCATAGAGGCTATTGGACGGGACGGGTTCGCCTTTGTAGTCGTTGTAGGTGGTATAAACATAAAAATCGCCCGTGAGCGGGGTGATTTTGAGGGCAGGGGTGGGGTTTTGCGCAAGCAAATAAATTGGGAAAAACAGCAGGAAAACACATGCCTTCATCGAGGTGATTTTTTTGCAAAGAAAACCATTTCTGCTTGTTCGCCTTGGCCTACATGCGCTGTAATTTTTATAAAAATGCAAGCCAATACCTTCATTTCGAGCAAATTGCCGGATTCGTCCATGCGAGGGCACCGTCGGTCGGCTTAGTGCATGAAGTGAATCGTGGCGGATTAAGTTTGTGCATCAAAGCAATTTAAATGATAAAGAAACACTTGACCCTGTTTGGCATCGTCATAGCCCTCGTATTCTTGTTCATCTCCATTGGGCTATACCCCGGCGGCTCGCAGCACGATGAAATGACTGTTGGCTTCGACTGGCGGCACAACTACCTGAGCAATTTGCTGAACCCCATCGCAGTGAACGGGGCGGATAACCCCGCCCGCACTTGGGCAGTCTGCGGAGTGCTCTTCCTTTGCGCCAGCGCTGCCTTGGTTTTTGTTCGCCTTTCGGCAAAAATCCCGCATAAAACTTCTGCTAACATCATCCGTTACGCTGGGGTAGGTGCCATGCTCTCTGCGTTACTGGCTGCTACGCCGCTGCACGATTTGTCCATGAGCATTTCCGGCACGCTGTTAATGTTGACCTTGTTTTATGCTACAGTTTTCATTTTTAAAACAAAGCGGTATTGGTTGAAAGCGTTGTCAGTGGCGTATTTGGTGACGCTGTATTCCACTGCCATCATCTATTTCACCCAAACTGGATTGGCCTACCTGCCCGTGGTGCAGAAGCTGAACCTGTTCGTGGCCATTGCTTGGCTGCTGGGGTTGGAATACGTGGTAAGGAGCGAGGATTTTCTTGTTTTGAAGCAAGATTAACCCAGCAATCCAGAACACCGCATGCACCCTCACGGCGGCGTAACCGCCCCGTATTCCAGCCGAAGCAGCCGGGCAGCGCCCCTTTTTGGCACCAGCACGATGAACAGTTCGTCATAATCGCCATGCTGGAGGTCGGCAGGTCGGGGCTGGGCGCCCAGCAGGTGGGCCGTCAGCGGCACAGTGTTGCTGTGGCCTACCACCAACACGGCTTCGCCCCGGTGTACCTTTTTTATTTTTGGCAAAAACGGTGAGCTGGCTGCTGTCCGGCTCGTAGGTGCGCACAGGGATGCCAAGCCTTTTGGCCAGCGGCTCGGCAGTGGCCCGGGTGCGGGCCTTATCAGTGGAATAGATGGCCGTGATATTGGCGTCGGCCAGCACCCTTGCCAGTTCATTGGCCCTTGCCGTTCCGAGTACAGGTTCGAGCTGGTCGAGGTCGCCTTGTCGGTCGGCGTGGCGAACCAGCACGATGGTGGTGATGGGATGGGAGCAGCCGAGCAGTAACGCCAATGCTGAAAAGCAAACCAGTTTTAGGATATGAGTGGTCATGTTTTTGGGCGAAGATAGGCAAGGGCACTATAACCTCCTCCTTTCCTCACTCGCCCCCCCATCCCGCTGCCGTGCCTCCCGCAGTTTCCGGTTCCCAAACTTCCCGCTCCACGTCAGCATGAACACCCGCTCGGCCTGCAGGTAGCCTGCTTTCACGTAGAGGTTCTGGCTATCTTCACGGGAGGTGCCCTTGAAATTGTTGGTCATGAAAATATCGTTGCAATTGAAGGCCAGCTTGCCCCATTTCTCCCCAAAATCCTTGGAAAAACCGAGGTTCAGGTTGCCGTTCGGGCTGAACTTGGTCACGCCGTAGCGGTTGGCGGTGATGAAAAAGGCACTCAGGTCTATCGTGAACTTGTGGGGCAAGCGGAAACTGTGGTTCGAGTTGAATCCCAGCAAGTAGGCGTCGTAGTTGAAGTCCACACCCTCCAGTTCCACCAAAAAACTTTGCCAGGCCAAGAAGACGTTGTTCTGCGTCTCGTACCATTTGGTGGGCTGCACGGCGAAATTGACCATGGCGTAGGCGGTCTGCGTCGAGCCGTTGTTCACGGGGTAGGTGATGTGCGTGTTGTTCACCACGTCCACGTCGGGGATGTCCCTCATGCTCTCGGTTTCCTTGTTGTACTCCACGGTCAGGTTGATGATTTTGTAGCGGTAATCCGCCCGAATGGCCTGAACGAAGGCGGGCTGCAAGGACGGGTTGCCACCCTGCACGGTGCTGGGGTCATAAAATATGAGGTAGGGTGCCAACTGCGTGAACCCGGGCCGGAATATGCGGCGGCTATAGGATAAATTAATGCTCTGGTTTTCATTGATATTCCGCATTAAATAAATACTGGGAAACCACGAGCCATACTGCCTGTCCACTACGTTTGGCTGGGCTTTTGAGCCGAGGTTGGTATTGGTGTATTCATACCTTAAACCCAGCTTCATGTCCATTTTGGCATTTAATTTAAAAGATATGGTACTATATGCGGCGGCAATATCCTCCGTCAATTTAAACCGGGAAGTGAGCATGGAATCGGCCTGCCAGTCGCTGCCCTGCACCTGGTTTTCCACCCGCACGTCGTTGTCGAAATTGGACTGGGCGAACTTCACCCCTGCCTCGAACTGTGTTTCCTTTTTAAAGGTCTGGGCATAGTCGGCCTTTGCTACGGCGATATTGATGGGCGTTTCCTTGTTCACCCTTAGTTGTTGCTCGTTGCCCGTTTCGCCATTATTAAACTCCGTGAAATATCGGTAATCACTGGGGTTGTCTATGAAATAATCAATATAATCGGCGTCGAAGGTCAGCGTCTGCTTATCGTTAAACTTATGCTGCACATTGAAGTTTCCAGCCAATGATTGCCAATGGTTTATTTCATTGGTAAACATGCGGGTCGTGCTGTCCAAGGCGCTGCTCGTGCGGTGCAGGATTTTGTTCTCGGCGGTCATGTCCCAATAACGGTCGAAGAGGCTGCCCAACACGCCGATGGTCGTTTTTTTGCTCACGTCCAAGTCTGCTCCGAAGCGAGCGTTCTGCGTCCAAAGGTCGGGCGAGCGCACGCTGCGGCCATCTGTTTCTATGAAATCACTGCCCCGCTGGATGCCCCGGTAGTTGGTGAACACCTGCGGGTTATGGTCGAATTGCATGGAATAATTGCCGAAGAGGTTCAGTTTTCCCCTGCGGAAATTCAGGTTCAACCCTGTGCCGTACTTCTCTGCCTGGCCGTAGCCGCCGTTCACAGAATAGCTGCCGTTCAGGCCAGCATCTGCCGTTTTTTTCAGCACGATATTGATGACCCCGGCGCTGCCCTGCGCATCGAAGCTGGCTGGTGGTGTGTGTATCAGTTCTATCCGCTCAATATTGTCGGCCAAAGTCCCTTCCAGCAGCGAGATGATGGCGTCGGGTGGCAACGGGCTGATTTTCCCGTTTATCATTATGATGACCCCTTGCTTGCCGCTCATTGAAATGCTGTTCGATTGCTTGTTCACGAGCACGCCCGGCGAGCGTTGGAGCACCTGCAAGGCGTTCCCCCCGGCGTTCACGCTACTGGCCGCCACGTTGATGTTCATGCGGTCAATCTTCTGCTCGAAGAACGGCTTCTTCGCCACGACCTGCACCTCCTGCAATTGCGAGGCTTCCTCCTGCAACACAATGGTTTCCAAGGACTTGTGCCCCGTGTTCTCCATTGTGAAAACACTGGACAGGTACTCGCTGAAACCGACCATTGTCACCCGCAGCAGGTAGTTCCCGCCGCTGATTTCATCGAGGCTGAATTTCCCGTCGTCATTAGTGACGTTGCCCTTGGCGAGGCTGGAATCTGCCGCAATTAATAGTAAAACGGATGCGCCGGGCAATGGCTGGTCAGTTGCATCGGTAATTTCGCCCATGAGTTGCGCTTGTGCAAACGAGGAGGAAATGCAAAGAGAATTAAGGCCGAACAGCAGCGCTGCGGCGAGGGTTTTTGATAACATAGTCGGATGATTTACCTCACACTAGCCCTTCTCTTGCGAGGAGAGCAGGGAGTGCTTGATTCAAAAGATTAACTTAGTTGGTGGTGATTCCTGTTTTGAGTACCAGTAGTCCATCATCTGCTGAGTCAGTGCCTGCTGGCTGGTCGTGTCTTTTAATAGGTCATCAAAACTCATCTGCTTGATGTCGAGGCAATATTGCATGAGCAGCCACGCCTCATAATAATCCCTTGGTGCTACCGTGCCGTCCTTGAAATGAAATGCCCAGCCGTCTGTTTCGTCCATTTTTCGTTCAATATTTGCCTTTAGATAAAGCTGGTCAGCGTCCTTCCGGGCAATGTATTCCGGATAGCCTTCCCACTTCCAGTTGGGGTGGCCAGCGACTGGGTTGGAGTGCAAAAACCCATATTTTTCAAATTGCAAACAATGCACCGCCTCATGGGCGATTAATTGGGTCAGGTTCCATTGATGGCCATTTAATGCCACATAATTCGCCTTGGAATCGGCATCCCCCATGAGCACTATGATGTCCGAAAATCCCCAACCAAAAGCCTGTCCACGCAGCGTTTCCATGAGTTTCGGATAAATGGAGCCGTCGTTCAGGCAGAGGTTCAGCCGTGTGTTTTCATTAAACAGCTCGCTTGATTTTAATAATTGTGCAGCATCATCAAGCCTTGTGATTAAATCCTTTTCCAGCGGCGAATGATGGTAAACGGTGAACATCCCTGCCGCTGTTTTATTGGCATATAACCAATTTGGATTTAAGGCAATGCCTGCCAAAATCCCCAGCAATAGCAGGCCCGTTGCCGTTATTCTTGCTGCCCATTTTGCGATAATTCGTTTCATATAATTATGTTTTTTAGTCATTGCTAAGCAATTTTCCTACGTATAGTTCGCCCTTATAGCGTGGACGGTTCGCTTCGGGATGAAAAAAGCGGCGTGTGCCCCCTCTCACCCTCTCACTCTCTCACCCTCTCACCCTCTCACCCTCTAATTCTCCACCCCCGCCAGCCTATCCCGCCACTCCACGGGCGTCATGCCGAACTCCTGCTTGAACACCCGCCCGAAATAGCCGGGGTCGTTGAAGCCGGAATCGAAGGCCACGGAAGTAATGGTCAGGTGCTGGTTTTCGAGCAGTTCCTTGGCCTTTGCTAGCCGGATGTTTCGAATGAACTTCGTGGCCGAGCAGCCCGTCAGCGCCGAGAGCTTGCGGTGCAGGTGCGAGTGGCTCATGCCTATTTCCTTGCAAAGCCCCTCCACGTTGAACTCGGCATCGTCTAAATGGGCTTCCACTGCACGGCGCACTTTCCGTACGAAATAGTCTTCTGATTCCTTCATTTCAGGGGCAACGGGTTTGGTCAATTTCAATGGGAAATGCTCCCCGCCAATGCCTGCCACGCTACGGTAGTGGCGTTGCAAGCGGCGGCGGGTTTCCAGCAGGTTGCGGATTTGCAGCAGTAGCTCTTCCCGATGAAAAGGCTTCGCCAGATAGGCATCTGCCCCCTGCTCCAGCCCTTCCAAGCGGCTCTCGACACCCACTTTGGCTGTGAGCATGATAACCGGGACGTGGCTGGTGCGCTCGTCGTTTTTCAAAAAACGGCACGCCTCATAGCCGTTCATCACGGGCATCATCACGTCCGTCACCACGAGGTCGGGGATTTGCTGTGTGGCCAATTCGACGCCTTCTTGCCCGTTGACAGCGCTTACCACCCTGTAATTGCTTGACAAACAGGCCTTTAAGTAGGTCATTACATCAGGGTTGTCCTCCATGAGCAACAGCAAAGGCAGGCCGTTTTCATCGCCACTCCTGTTTTCTACTCCGCCAATATTTTCCCCGATAGGAAAAATTGCTAAAGGAGAAAGGGCAACTTGTAATTCCTCATCGGCAATCTGTTCCTTAAGCAAATCCGTTTTACGTCCAACGCTGATAGGAACTGAACCCTGCCCCCCAATCGTAAATCCCCAATGGGTATCGCCACCACAAACTCCGCCCCTTCCCCTCCTCTGCTTCGGGCCACAATCTCCCCGCCCATCAGTTTCACGAACTCCTTCGTCAAGGCCAGTCCGATGCCGCTGCCTTGGTACTGCGCCGACTCAGTGGCTTGGAAAAAGCGGTCGAAAATTTTTGGCAATTTCTCCGCTGGGATGCCGGGGCCTGTGTCCCGAACCTTGAGGAGCAGGGTAGGGGAGCCGCCCTGCGGGCCGGGTTGCTGCGCAACGGAGACATAGACATTTCCACCTGCTGGGGTGAACTTCACTGCATTGGACAACAGGTTCGATAACACCCGTTGCAGCTTTTCGGCGTCGAAGTCCATCACCAGTTCATCGAGGTCGGAGAGGAAGTGCAGGCCAAGCTGCTTGTCCGAGGCCATGGAGTGGAAATTATTGGTGACGTATTTCAAATAGCCCACCACGTCGCCCTGCTGGAGGTTCAGGCGCTCGGCGCCGTTTTCCATTTTGGCCAATTCCAGCATCTGGTTCACAAGGCCGAGAAGGTTTTGCCCGTTCCGCTCAATGAGGTCGAAATTGGAAATTAAGGAAATTGGGAAACTAGGGCCCTGCTGTACCGAAGCCCCAATTTCCGAATTTCTCAATTTCTCAATTTCCAATTTCCCGTTTTCAACCATACCGAGAATAATCGTCAGCGGCGTCCGAAACTCGTGCGTGATGTTCGCAAACAAGCGGTTCTTCGCATTGTCCAACTCCTTCAATCGCAGTGTCTCCTGCCGTTCCATGCGGCGGTCGAGCAGGAAGCGGTATGCCACGAAAATTGCGCCAGCAACCATGAATGCGTACAGTGACCATGCCCACCAAGTGAGCCACCACGGCGGCGAAATGGCCACCACCACCGAGGTTTCCTTGCCCCAAACGCCGAAGCTGTTCGCCCCACGCACCCGGAACTGGTAGGTGCCCGGCGGCACTTTCACGTAGGTCGCCTTGAGGTCTTGGCCCGCCACCCGCCATTCGTCGTCAAAGCCTTCGAGCTTGAATTCGAGGCGGTTGGCGTCGGGGTCGTTGAAGTCGAGGGCTGAGAAGCTGAAGTTGAACACGTTCTCATCGTGCCTCAATTCCAGTGGGCTTAGCTGGCCCATTGCAGCGTCATAGCGGCTTTCGGGGCCGTCGGCGTCCAGCAGCTCGAAGCCAGTGATGCGCACGGCTGGCGGGGTAGTGTTCAAACTATCGAGCTGTCGGGGGTCGAAATAGTGCAGGCCGCTGCGCCCGCCGACGAAGACCAGGCCCTCCTCGTTCTTGAAAATGGCGTCCTGCTCGAAGGGTAGCGCCGAAAGCCCACTTGTCCCGCCGTAGGAGAACACGGTCTCTTTCACGGGGTCGAAGGCCAGCAGCTTATCGGACAGTACCCAAAGGCGTCCGTCATTGTCCATGGTCATGCCTTTTAGGTGGCCGCCCTTCGTGCCGAAGCGGTTTTGGTCGAAAAAGCCGCATTCGCCCGTTTCGGGGTTCAACTTCAGCAGCCCGGCGTCAAGGCAGACCCAAATGAAGCCGTTTTCGTCCTGTGCGGGCGGGCTTTGCCAGAAATTGCTGCCTTCCGGCACATCGTTGATTTTGTAGCGGGTGAATTGGTGGGTCGCTGGCGCAAAACGGGTGATGAAGAACGGCATTTTCGTTGCGTCCTTGCCGCCGCCCGTTATCCATAGCGCCCCTTCGTTGTCCATGAACAGCTTCCCTGTGTAGTCGTGCGGCAGGCTGTTCGGGTCGCCTTTTTTGCTCCGCAATGCGGTGAACTGCTCCGTTTTTCCATCGAAATGCACAAGGCCAGCGCCATAAGTGGCCAGCCATAGGTTGCCTTTTTTGTCTGCCAAAACATCCCGTAGCGGTGCGGCTGGCAAGCTGTTCGGGTCGCTTTTTTGATGCACAAATGGCTTGGCCTGCTTGTGCTCCAAGTCGTAGCGGACGAGGCCACCAGCCGACTTCATGCCCCAGATTTTGCCTTCGGCACCCTTTACGATTTTCTCGCTACCAGCCAGCGCGGCGTCCTGTTCACTGTACTGCGGCGCTTTGGAACCTCCCTGCGGCTGCGTACTAAGCTTGCCCAGCAGGTTTTCTTTGGTGGAAAACAGGATATTTCGCTGACCGTCCTCGCAGATGCTCTTCACGGCGTCGGTCTTTGTGGGCAGATACACGGCATTGAACATGCCCCGCTTGCCCGCCGTGCGATAGACCCGTGCGCCATCTGAGGCCGTGCTGAACCAACGCACCCCGTCCTTCGATTGGAAGCCCGCCCAAGCATTGTTTTCACGGAGGTAACTGCCCTTTTTACCATCGGAATTGTAAATCCGGGCTTGGCCCGTGGCGGGGTCGTAGCATTTGATGCCGCCCGCCCAGTTGCCAATCCAAATCAGGCCGTCCTTGTCCTCGAAAAGGAACGTTACCTGCGAGCGCCAATTGGCATTTCCCTTGGGGATGCTAAGGCTGTTTTCGTCGCCTTCGTTCTTGAATCGCTTGAAACTGCCGCTCGCCTTGTCCATGCGGTGCAGCCCGTTGCCGTCCGTACCGACCCAGAGGTTGCCTTTTTTATCTTCGTAAATGGCCCGTACTTCATTGTTGATGAGGGTGGTCGGGTCGTTTTTTTTATTCAAAAAGCGGTCGAAATCGTTGGTTTCGGAGCGAAAGCGGTTAAGGCCGCCCGCGTCATCGCCATCGAAAAAGAAACCCGTACCGACCCAAAGCGTGCCCTTCGAGTCAATAAGCAGCGAGCGCACTTGGTTGCAACTGAGGCTGTGCTTGTCGTTGGGGATGTTCTGGTAGCGCACGATGTCGCCCGTGCGGGGGTTGAGCCGGTCGAGGCCACCCATGGTGCCCACCCAGATGTAGCCGTCCTCATCTTCGGCGATGGCGCTGATGGCATTGTCGCTGAGGCCCTGCCGCCCGCCGAAGTAGCGGGTAAAGCGGTTGGTGCTGGGGTCATAGTGGTTGAGGCCACTGCCCCAGGTGCCTATCCAAAGCGAACCGTCGCTGGCCGGGAAGATGCACTCGATATAGTCCCCGGAGATGGAGCGGGGGTTGTTGGGGTCGTGCAGGTAGGTGCGGAACTGGTTGCCGTCCCAGCGGTGCAGGCCGTACTGCGAGCCAAACCACATATAGCCGTAGCGATCCTGCACGATGGCCTGAACGTGGTTGCCCGGCTCGCCGTTCGGCAGTTCGAACTGCTGGAGGTCGAGCGCATCGAGGCGGTTGGTGGGCTGCTGGGCAATTGCCCCCCCGATGGGAAACAGTAGAAGGAGGAATAGCCGGGTGATTGATTTCTTCATAAAAATCGCATTGTGCAGCCCCTGACCTTTAGGGGTCAGGGGCTGCGCATGTATCGAAAAAGCAAAGCGAGCCTACTGCCCACCTTGCCCAAAGATTGTATGAAACTTAAGTCTTGGATTCCGGTTTTCCGATGTAAGCGGTCAAAAATTGGAAGTAGCAGTACCCCCAATCGTAAATCCGCAATCGTAAATCGTAAATCACTTCACTTCCCCTTCACAAGTTCATCCCCCTGTGCAGCTGGCACTTCCATCTTCTGATGCTTCAAGACCTCCAGTACCCCATTGGAAAGACGTAATGCCTGTATGACCGTTGCATCTTGCTGGCTGATGGTCAGGGTATAGGTGCCATCGGGCATTCCCTTGAGGTTGAGCCGCTTGGCGAACCCTGCCTTCCGACTGACGTACTGCGAGAACCAGTTGTTACCGTTCACATCTTGCAATAGGACAAGCGTACCCTTCTTTTCCAAATTGGCCAGCCGAAGATCGAGCGAAGTGCTGTTGTCAGCCGATTTTTCGATGCTCACCAAAAGGCGACTGAGCGGGCTTGGCATTTGGTTGGCGAAGGTGGTGACTGCTCCAAACAGCAGCATTGCGACGATCAACTTGATTGTTTTTTTCATGTCGGATGATTTTTGGATGCTGGATATTGGATACTGTTGGGTAGAACAGGAGCCAAGCGCAAGCATCGGTTAGTTGTCTCGCAAAGATGTGGTCGGTGCTATGGTCCTCGTTCGGACAGATGGGCCAAGGTATGGGATGAATCGCCCATTAGAGTGGGACGGGTATTGCCAATATGGCAATAGTATTGTTTTTACATGGCAAGGAGGTACCTTTTAGGAAGTAGTACTAACTGTTCTGTTGAATTTGATGGGAAAATTGGGACGAATGAACTGAAAAAGCACTTGATGGGTGAAAGCAAAAAAAAATGCCGAACCTGATTCCTCAGGCTCGGCAAATGCGATTTCGTGTTTATCTCTTTGGAAAAATCTGGCGGTACAAATAATATTGTGATTACCTATCCGCCAGATATATTTAAAGATCTTAGTTGTAAGTACTGTGTTTGGGCGAACCAATGAATTGATTCAAAATGCTTGGACTAATTCAGTGGTCAAAACGATTCCACATTGAAAATTTGTCTTAAATAGTGTGGTACTGGTTTTCAGATTTGAATACATGACAAAGGTAGGTGCAGAAGATAGACGCTCAAAATCCAAAAAAGCAATCAATGTTCCTGAAAATAAGGAAAAAATAGTGGGTTTCAAGTGAGATGTACCGCTAATAACCAATTGACTGACAATAATTTGTAATCTATTCTATCAAATGAGGCTTGTTCAGAAAAATTGCTAATTTTGACCTTGATTGGTGAAACAAATACGCAACACATGTTGGACTACAAACTCATAAAACTGATGCAGGTACTGACTTCCAAAGAACTATTGGAGCTAGAAAAGCAGTTGGCAGTACCGTTCTACCATGCAAATGAAGATGTTTTGAAGCTATTCGCCAAACTTTGCAAATACCATCCCAGTTTTGACCACCCAAAACTCTCCAAAGCACAACTTTACGCCAAAGTTTACGGCAAGGCCCCCTACCACGACGGCAAGATGCGCAAACTGATGACCCAGTTGACGCAGTTGATTGAGCAGTACTTGGTGTCGAAAGAACTCGATGCTTCGGAGGATGTCAAGGCCAAGCTGTTGGCCCGCTCCTTGGCTGGAAGGCAGAACTACGACTTGTTCTTGGATGTAGTAGATGCCCGGTTGAAGGAATTGGAAAAGGGTGTGGAGCGGGGGAGGGATTATTTCAGGGAGGGGTTCGAGCTGTCGGAGATGATTTACTATCATCCAAGTTCTGGGAAATTGGCCAAGCGCGCAGATTATTATGATAAAGCGCTAAACGACCTGGAGCGGTTCTTTACTTTGGTGCTACTTCAGAATGAAGCCAATAATGTTGTGAGGACACGATTGGTTCGTGAAAAAGGTTCCCGTGTTTATTTGGATACTGCACTTGAAGCAGTTAAGATAGAAGTCTTTCATCTAATCTTCCTATTCAATTTTTCAGGCACATCATAATGCTGCTAAAAGGAGAGGTGGATGAAAACGTTGTTGAACTCCGAGAAAAAGCATTTGAGGTATTCAACAATTTGGGTCGATTCGAAAAAGATTTAGCCATCAGCTTACTTAGGAACTATGCGGTTCCTAAATCTAATCAAGGTTCAGAATATCACAGAAAATTTGTTTTTGATCTTTATAAATGGAACTGAACAAGGATTACTGTCAAATGCAATCAGGCTCTGCAGCTTTTATGAACATTCGGCTATTGGGTAAGCGTAGGTGAACTTGAATGGGTTAACCAATTTTCTCTGAGTTCAGTGACTATCTTCCTGAAAACGAAAGGGATATGAGCCTTCATTGTAAGGGGCTTTGGTTGCATTATTACCATGGCTTGAAAATTAATGAGCATAAGAGGCTTTACTTATGCAAATGGGCTTTAATGAATAGGCAGGTAATCCCATATAAGAACTGGCCCTCTTTACGAATTAAGGGTAAGGCCAGATATGCTAAAAATACATTATGAAATTTTTATTAGAGGCAAAGAAGCAATAGAAGAAGTTTTGAACCAAGTCAGAAACTTCGAAAGCGTAATGTTTGGGTAACAATATTTTAGAGCTTATCAAGAATCTCTATTCTGAATACCGTATCATCATTTTGAAAACTTTATAAAATAATTGTACGGGTTACTTAGAAACCATTGACTTGAAAAAGTCGAATATCCAAGAAGTAATAAAGTCTTTGAGCGTTTTAAATGAAGATATTGCTTTTAAACCTTGTCGTTAGACAAAAATCTAAACAAGATTAGCTGAAATCAGTTAAATTCTGTTTCTGGATATTATCAAGATTGATTCTAATATAATCATCCCAACCTTTGGCTTTGGATTAATCAGAACTACTCTCTCCCACTGCCATCCGTTCCCCCCTTCAACTGCAATTGCTGGGCGATTACAATTCCCTTGGCCTCAAAAGCTGCGAATGTAGTTTTTGTGTTTTTGACTAACATGGTAAAATGATTTTGCCTGTAGCAACGCTACAGCTTGGTTAATGAATAAATACCACGCTCCACCCAGTGGCAAGACTCATCCTGCACTGGCCATGAAGGAAATGGCTTTGTTTGAGTACTTCCTTTCTAAAGATGGATGAACCATCCAACTATTTTTTTACAGCCTTGTATGGGTTAGAGATGGTGGGACTGGCGCAAGCAACTGCGCTTGGCCTACACGGTGTATGGCGCTAAATGTCAGTTCAAATTACCCGCTGTGTCCGTAAATTTTTTCTGGCCCATTCTTGTTCAACAAACAATTGCATCGAGTTGCGATAACGATTAATTACAAGAAGGGAATACAGTGCTATGGGAATGTGAAAGCCAAATGGGAAAAGTGCCAGGATTGAAAAACGCTGCAAAGTTCAGGGCAATGCTTTTCCGAAAAAAGTGCAAAGTCTATCTTCTGTGACGCTCAAACCCACAATCACATTAAAGAACCGATTGATGGCCGCACACCCCCCCAACAGGGAGGGTGTCAAAGAGAAATTTGTAATATTACAAAAATAAATAATTTGTTGGCAAGGTCTTTGCCGTGCTAAACATGCAAATAATTTTTAATTCGAAACATGCGGATTGGCTTCGCTTTTTATTGGCCAAAAATCCGCGGGCTTGTTTCCCTCCAACCGATTTTGACACCTTCCATACTGCGAGAATTACCTACACCGATGGCTTGCTGATTTTTTTATAGCTAACTGATAATCAATGCTTTTTGACGTTGGCAAGCTGAGGCAGAACAAATTTTAATCCTTTTGACGTGAAATACTTAAACCTGACATGGGCTGTTTTTGCCTGCCTGTCGTTTGCCAACCTTCTGCAGGGTCAATGTACCTTGGCTTGCAGCGACTTGGTCAACATATCACTTCCGCAGGACGGCTTTGTCGTCGTCACCGAGGCAATGGTGCTCAACGGCCCACACCCTTTTTGCCCAGGGCCAAAGACCATCACTGTCACATCCTCCTTCGGTGACAACCTGAACGATACTGTGACATGCGACCAGTTGAATTTAACGCTCATGTACAGCGTTTTTGACCAAAATTCTGGAAGCTCGTGTTGGGGAAGCCTTTTTATTCAAGATTATATACCCCCTGTCATCACCTGTAACGACCTCACGGTTGACTGTACGGACAACCTCGCACCCAACAGCTTAGGCTTCGCCACCGTCACCGACAACTGCGACGACGACCCCATAGTGAACTTCAGTGGCGAGCCAGTGCTACAGCCTTGCAACAGCCCCTTTACTGCCATACTCATGCGCACCTGGCATGCTTCCGATGCCAGTGGCAACCACGCCATGCCGTGTGTCCAAAAAATCAACGTAAAGCGCCCCAGCTTCGCCGATGTCGTTTTTCCGCTCAATCGGGATGGCATCCAATCACCTGCCATCCCCTGTGGCCCCAATCCAAATACCAGCCCCAACGCTACTGGCGTGCCTACCATTGACGGCAAGGCCGTGGTAGGTTTCTGCAAAATGGTCGTCACCTACGAAGACCTGAACCTCGGCGGCTGCGCCAACGAAAAAACCATCATCCGCTCTTGGTCGGTACTGAACTGCTGCACCAATGCGGTGCTGGAACACAATCAGATCATCAGGGTGGCAGACGACATTGGCCCCGTTATGACTTGCCTCGACACGCTGGTATTCAGTGCCAACAGCCCCAACTGCACGGGCATTTTCTTCCTGCCCGCCATGTCGGCCACCGACAACTGCTCATCGGCCATCACTTGGCGCACCCTGTCGCCTTGGGGGGTATTGCAAGGCAATGGAGGAATGATATACGCTGCACCTATCGGCACCTATACGGTCACTTATGAGGCCAAGGATGCCTGCGGCAATGTTTCCACTTGCCCCGTCAAGGTCATCGTCGCCGACAATGTGGCACCCGTAGCCATTTGCCGGGAATACACCGTAACCGCACTCAGCAGCTCGGGCTTTTCAAACATAGCGGCCAGCCTGCTCGACAACGGCAGCTACGATGCCTGTTGCACCAATGTCACATTGCTCGCAAAGCGGATGGATGCGCCCGCCAATGCGCCCTTCACACCCTCCGTCCAATTTACCTGCGCCGATGCTGGCAAGCACATACCAGTCATCGTACAAGTGACAGATTGCAAGGGCAACAAAAACACCTGCATGGTACAAGTGGAAGTACAGGACAAGACGGCACCTGCGCTCGTTTGCCCGGGCACGAAAACAATACCATGCTCGACACTACTGCCCCCACCAACCACGCTTACGGGTGCACCTACCATCACAGAGGCTTGCGGGCTTGACACCATCTATTTCGCCGATGTCAACAACTTGAACATGTGCCGGGTAGGCAAAATTACCCGCACCTTCACGGCCATTGACAATTTCGGCTGGTCGGGCACCTGTACCCAGACCATCAATCTGGTGGACAATACCCCGTTGAAGTTCTTCTTCCCACCCGATACCGTGGTGAGCTGCAACCAACCGCTCGACGACCTACAGGCAGGCTCGCCCTCCGTGGTTTCTGATTGTGAAATGGTTGGCCTTAATGTCAGTGACCTCATCGTGCCCGTCAACTGTGGACTTAAAATATACAGGACTTATTCCTACCTCGAATGGTGTACTGGGTTTGATACTTCCTATACCCAGTTGATAAGGGTGACAGACAATGCTGGCCCGGTCTGGAACGAACCCGTGGGCTTTCACGACAGGACCTTCCAATGTGCAGCTGGGGTGGCACTGCCCCCGCCACCCACGGCCACCGACTATTGCGGCACGGCCACGGTCTCGCTCCTGACCGACATCACGACGCCGGGCAGTTGTACGAACCGCTTCATACGGGTGCTTACCTTCAGGGCCGTGGACAACTGCGGCAACCTATCTGTGCCCTATACCCAGACCATTGTGGTCAATGACCAGACAGGGCCAACGGCATTGCCAATGCCCACCATCGGGCCTTTCAATTGCTATTCAGGAATACCTGCGCCCAACGTCAACGACGTATTGGGGGAGTCCGACAACTGTGTGGGGCCAGTTACCGTCACTTGGGTGTCGGATGGCCCCAATCCAGGCTGTTCTGGTACGGTCATCCGTACCTACCGCTTACAGGATGCCTGTGGCAATAGCTCGAACATCACCCAACAAATACTCATCAAAGACAACACGCCACCGACAGCCCCACCACTCCCCAACCAGTCGTTTGCTTGTGCGAGCCAGATTCCTGCTCCTGACGTGAACGTTGTCGTGGGCGAATCCGACAACTGCGGTGGCAATGTGACGGTCACCTTCGTTGGCGACGTGGGAAGCCCAGGCTGTTCAGGCACGGTAACCCGTACCTACAGGCTGACTGATGCCTGTGGCAACGCTTCGAACATTGCGCAGCTATTTAATGTCAATGACAACGTGGCCCCGACGCCCATTTGGACGGATACGATCGAAACCGTTATAGTCGGCCTTACGTGCGAGAAGTTCGTAACGGTCACGGCCTCCGCAACGGACAATTGTCCCGGCAACTCGGTCGCCATCACCAACAGCTTCAATGCAAATGGAGCCAATGCAAGCGGCCTGTACCCCGTAGGACAGACCATCGTGACCTTTAACTTCACCGATGGTTGTGGGAACTCCGTGCAGCGACAAACGGTCGTCATCGTCTCGGAGACCATAGCACCTAGCAACTTCTGTATGCCGTTCGACGCATCGCTCGATTCGACTGGGCTTTTTGTTCTTGACCTACAGGCACTTATCTTAGATAGCATCCTCGGGGGACAAGACCTTTGCACCCCCGTCACCTTCCAACTCAACCTCGACACCCTGACCTGCGACAGCATGGACCTGGATACCCTGCCAAGCGGTGATGTAGTAATTGTTGACCCGACTGTGGTGCCTTATGAACTGACGGTGACCGATGCCTTCGGCAATTCGTCCCACTGTGCCAACTCCATCATACTGGCCGACCCGACGGATGCCTGCTCTTCCGACGATCCACTGGTGGTGAGCGGACGCATTTTCAATGAATACCTGCAACCGCTCAGGGGCATAGAAGTACAGCTAATGGACAATGGCAGCATGGAACAGGCCTTCACCGCTGACTTTGGCATGTTCCGCTTTCAGGGTATGACCGCTGGCATGAGCTGCGAGCTGCGGCCCGTGAAGAACGACGGACTGCTCAACGGCGTCACCACCTTCGACCTCGTGCTGTTGAGCAATCATATCCTCGGCAACCTCACCTTGGATTCACCCTATAAGTTAATTGCGGCAGACGTGAACCATTCCGGCAGCATTTCCACTTTCGACCTAGTGGCGCTGCGCAAGGCTATCCTGCACATGACCGATTCGTTCCCCAACAACACATCGTGGCGCTTCATCCGGGCGGATTACGACTTCCAGAACCCCAACAACCCCTTTGAAGAACCATTGCCTGAGTACTCAATGCTCAACGGCATGTTGCATGACATGCCCGCCCAGAACTTCGTGGCAGTAAAAATCGGCGACCTGAACGGCAACGCCGTGCTGAACCCCTTCGAGGGCGAGGTGGAGGAGCGCAACATGGATGGGGAACTGACCCTTGCTGTGCCCAACTGGCAACTCAAGGCAGGGCATGAGGTACGAATCCCCATCGCCTGTGGCGAGGCCATTGATCTGGCTTCCCTGCAAGGCACCTTTGACTTCGACGCCGCCAAGGTCAGCTTTATATGCGCACTTGCCGACGGCTTGGAGGGCCTCGGTGCCGAGAGCTTCGGCGAGCCACGCAACGGCCTGCTCACCCTTGGCTGGCACGATGCCGCCGGGCAATTGTTGGAAGCTGGCACCACCATGTTTTACCTGCAGTTCATGGTTCACCAGGATGTGACCGTAGAAGAGATATTAGCAATGAATTCCACTATAACGCCGGCCATTGCGTACAAGAATGGCGGTATTCCCTTGAACGTCCGCTGGCGCATCCACGAGGCATCTCAACTGCCCGTGGATGTCGCCCCGCTTTTCACGCTGGGGCAGAACCGGCCCAACCCGTTCACGGGGCAGACCCGAATCGAATTCATGCTAAAGGAAAAATGCGCAGTAACACTTGAAATGTATGACCTCAACGGCCGCCGCACCCTTCTGCTCGAAGGCATGCAGGACGCTGGGTGGCACGAAGTGGTCGTGAACAGGAATACGATGGGTGGCCCCGGCGTCTATATCTACCAACTGACCACGCCTGCCGGCACGGAAAGGAGGAAGATGGTGTTTCAGTGATGGGTTCACTGTTTCATGGTTTCATTGTTGAATAGTGATTCAATACAATAGCGATGAAGCCATGAATTAATATCCAAAATTAGGAAGCCCCTTGCGACGGCCGTGATGGCCAGTCCTATCAAGATTGCACGTTTCATAATCGTTGGATTTGAATGTTTAGACAATAGAAATTAGACAATAGACTTTAGATGGTGTTCGCTTCTAATGTCTAATATCTCCTGTTTAACGTCTCTAAAATAAAGGGATTCGCCCCGTACCGGCCTCCCGCCGCGCTGGGCAGTGGTTCAGCCCATTTCTGGCGGCTGGAAATGTTCTTGAAGGTTAATGGAGTGGAGGGCTTTGGTTTCCTCGCTGGGGCGGGTATTTTGTTTGCTTCCGCAAAATCAGGTAAATGCGCTGGCTGCTGGCAGTAGCAAAAGCAGGGGAAACAGCACTGGAAAGGGGCGCAACAACCTTTGGCGGCATCGTCCTGCTCATTGCCCGTGGGCGAACAGGGTAGGGTGGGGGCGGCTGCACAACTCGTTGCGGCAGCACCACAAACGCCACCGCCGCAATCGCCGAATAAGGCCAGCTTCAACGGCTGCCACACGGGCTGCGTGCTGAGCACTGCGGGTTGATGGCTAATATGAAGGCGATTCGGTACAAACGATGCGTTTGATTGTCTTAAATTGTTCGAGGGGTTTGAATTGAGGTGCAAGTCTGCGGGATAATTTACTGAAAAGCAAAGTTTTAACAGACTTTAACGCTATGGCGCAACCTCCTAAATTTTGAAATAAACCTTGAGCTTGTCCAAAAACCGGCACAGCCCCCAGTAAATGACCCAGACCAGCAGCGAATTGGTGATGGCCAGCGCCGCAGTGCCGAGGCCAAGGGCACCGAGAAAGCCATCGTTGAAGATGCGCACCGTGGGCACGAGCCAGTGCACCCCGACCGTTTCAAAGAAAAGGTAAATAAAAATGGAGTTCATCCCCACGACGACGAAGGGCCAGGTCCAAGCCTGCTGCTTTTTCAAATCAATGAGCCAATGGAAGAAGGCCAAGGCCAGCAGCGCCCAGCCGCCGGAGGCAAGGCGTGACATCCGACCAGTGCAGCCCGAAGCCTATTGCCAAGCCGATGAGGCCAGCCATGGCGAAGGTTTTCACCCTATCTCCACTGCAGTTTTCCTCAACAGCAATTGCCCACAGATAGCCCCCAGATGGTGTGCGCCGCCGTGGGCACGCAGTTGAAGGTGACCCAGCCGCCGCCGTTGTTCAGCTTGCCCATCAGCAGCATGTCCGCCGAGCCGAAGTTTTTGTCCATGACAAAGGGCGCAGTGGAGTCATAAAGTCGGTAGCAGACCTCGGTGATGGCCAGCAACAGGAACGAGGTTCCCAGCTGTACTTTCCAGTTGGTGCGCAGGAGCAGGAAAGTGACGGGGACAGTGAAGGAGAGTTGCGTCAGCACGTTCCAAAGCTCGAAGACCAGCTTGTCGCTATAAATGCAGTGCAGCCCCGTACCGAAAAGGAACAGCAGCAGGCTCCGCCAAAGTATATGGCGCAGGCATTGCTGCCAGCTATCGCCACGGGCCATGCGGCTGCGCAGCGAGAAGGGCATGGCCACGCCCACGATGAACATGAAACAGGGCTGTATCAAATCCCAGAACCGCAGCCCCGCCCAAGGGTGGTGGTGGAACTGCGCCACCAGTCCGTGCAGCCAGTTGCCTTCAGGGAAGGCTTGCGCCAGCGATTCGTACATGAGGGCGGCCTCGCCCGCCAACAGGAACATGGTGACGCCCCGGAAGGCGTCGAGCGACAGGTAACGGTTCTTCATTTTGCTTTGCGTTTTGCGAAGCACCAAAAAAACAAATTCCGGCATTGTAACAAAGCCGGGAACCTGTTTTCAAAAAGAAACGAAGTTGGTGGTTTCAGATTAAAGCCGAAGCCGAGTGTCCGAATCCGAAATCACTCTGGGTAGTCGTTCTTCGCCCAGCAATCGAGGGATATTGATGGTGGTATCATCCAGCTTATCGCTGCCCTGTGGCATGGCTACACAGTCCTTGCCGTGGTGGATGGAGCAAAGCACATCTTTTTTGTCAAAGGCATTTTCGACTTAGTGTAGTCGGACTGGTCAATGCCCTCGGATGCGGTGATGGCGTCGTGGCAGCCAGCAGAGGCACAATAGGTGTCAAGGATGGGCTTCACCACCAAGTCATAGGATGTTACAGATGAAGGGAAGCTAGCGCAATCGGCTTGGCTGGCGTAGTCGGTACCACCGCCATCATCGTCACCACAAGAGATGGCCGTGAAAGCGAGTGCGAGCGAGAATGTTGCGAGAACGAAATAGGTCTTGCGCATTGGAATGTGGATTTTTTTGTTTTTGCTACAATGGTGAAAATATGCCCCCTGGTTGCACGAACCAGAATGGGACGCAAATTTATGAATGTGGTACGAGGCTTTTTGTTGGATGTGGAACTTTCTTAATAAGCAAGGAATTGGCCAAAACAGCATCAAATTCATATTGCCTTTGTAGGCAGCAATCACCCAGTTCATACGTATTGGATTGGGCCAAAAACTAGGCGGTTTTTCAAAAGAATGAATCCCGACCAAACTTCAAACGCCCGCTATCAACGGTAAGCCAGCAAACCCGGCTTTGGCCGACGGTTATTGCCATGATTGATTCTCCCGCAGATAGCACAGATTTTTCGCAGATGGCGTTTACTGGTTTTCAATGTGTAATCTTCGAATATCAGCTTAAAAATCAGCGGGCGACAGTCGGTTTGAGACAGCTTCAAGGCCAAGCCCAAAATCAGTTACTATGTTTTCAGAACAGCTAAAACAACCTTTGCCCTCTTTTACCATATTGTCCATGACGGTGGCCCTGCTCGGCACCTCCTGCAAAGGACGATGAAAAGACCACGAAAGACTACCTCATTGCCCACGATTGGAAAGTGACGGGCACAGGCAGGCCAATGTCTCCGTCATCGCCGACTGTGAAAAGGACGATGTCTACACCTTCTCAAAGGACGGTTCATGCCTTCGACCGAGGCAACACCAAATGCTTCCAGACCGACCTTCAGCAACTGCCCGGCACTTGGGCACTCTCCTCCAGCACCGATCCGGAAACGCTGACCATCACCTACGAGTCAGGGCTGCGCAACGCCATAGAGGCCAGGTGACCGAGCTTGCCGGGAAGGCAATTTTTTGGTGACGAGGGAATACACCGCTGGTGGCATCACTATCAAGGATGAATTTACGTTTGAGAAGTTTTAAGATTGCCGCTGCTTCCCAAAGTTGGTAAAATGGAAATTTTGCTCCGCAAAATTTCCATTTTACCAACTTTGGACGGTTATAGCTTCACCACCTTCCCAACGACAGCCCAATTGGCTGTGCGTATGCTAAGGATATAAGTTCCGGCATTCAGCTTGGACACTGGTAACCCCTCGCTTTGCTCACCTCCAAGCAACTCCTTGGATTCCTCAAATAACATCCTACCAGAAAGGTCGTGCAGGCTAAAGGATGTTTTGGTCGCATGGAGTCAGTTCAAAGTTCACAAGGACTTCGTTTCCAACGATTGGATTCGTGAGAATACAGCAGAGAAGGTTAGTGATATCGGCATTGCCTTTCAACAAGGGGTGCTTCCCGTTGCCCCCACACGGTGTACCTGGCCATGGATGCCATGCCAGAGTGGTAAACCGGCGAGCAGCAGTTTGCCATCAGGCAGGGCCAGCATGGTATTGGCACAGTGGTCGGCTTTATCATCGTAGGTCTTGGCGTGCCCCCACACCGAATTCCAGATCGAGGGGAGCCATTGCCGATCAGGCGCACCCCGACGAAATCTTCCCGCTCGTCCATGCCGGACATGCCACCTATAAGCAAACTGCCATCGGGTAGGAAACGAAGCCCAGTGGCAAGGCATCCTTCGTTCAAGCTGATTTCAGCCAATCCTTCCCTTACCAAAGCCAAGATTGGTCTCGCCAGTTTGCGTGAATTTCCAGTGCCAGGAAGAAGTTGGCCACCAGCTTGTTGGCCGAGGCTCGTGGCCACTACCATACTGCCATCGGCCAGACCTGCTACCCCACCTGCGATACCTGCCTCATGCCGTTGGACAGTGAGCTTGCCTCCGTGCCGAAGTAGGGGTCAACCTTGCCATTGTCGAATATGCGGTGAACGGCAATTGTGTGTTGATATAAGGGCAGGAAGCGGCAATCAATAACCGATTAGATTGCTTGGATATGGCGGTCCTGATTTTTGCTGATAGCTGCTTCACAACCAAGTGCCAGTACTCCTTGCTGCCCAAATTCTTGGTCGAGCGACCCATCAGCCTTGATTTTGACCACATAGACCTCATGGGCATCCAGTTCAGAACTGCCTACCAAGATGGAAGTCGCCATTGTCGAATATATGAACCCGGTCGGACGGCGGGTTGAAAATGCCTGTGCCTTTTGTGGAACACACTGCCGTTGTTT
>JADKBS010000033.1 GCA_016714985.1 Saprospiraceae bacterium
AAACAAAGAAAAATAAACAAGTAAAATAATAAAAAATAACCTCGTGAAAATTCACCAAATTCAAATCCATAATTTCCGTTCGATAAAAGATGCGACTTTCAAACTTGACAATTATAGTTTGCTTGTCGGCGAGAACAATGCAGGTAAGACTACGATAATAACGGCAATACGAATGTTTTACGCCGAAAGAGGACTTGCCTTTTCGGACGAAAGAGATTTCCCAAAGTTTGCAACTGATGACAAAGAATGTTGGGTGGAAATAAAATTTATTATTACTGATGAAGAGCAAGAAACTTTAAAAGAAGAATACAGGTCAGTAGACAAAATTTTAACGGTAAGGAAATATCTAAAATCCGATAACAAGGACTATAAAAACAACCTATACGCTTACGAAAACGGTGAATTGACTCACACCAATCAGTTTTATGGTTCGACTAACGTAGGGCAAGGTAAGTTGGGGAAAATACTTTACATCCCTGCATTGAGTAAAACTGACGACGGACTGAAAATGTCTGGTCCTTCTCCTTTGCGAGACATGGTGAACTTTGTTTTTGAAAAAGTAGTCGAAAAAAGTCCGTCATACAAAGGACTTAGCGATGCTTTCGAGATTTTCAACGAAGCAGTTGGCAAGAGGAAAAGGACGGATTTTCACTTACCAATCTAACAGAAGATATAAATAACGAGATTGGACAATTTGGACTTGGTTTTGGGCTTGGAGTAAATACAATAAAACCAACCGACATTGTAAAAAACTTAATTTCCCACACATTTAAGGACTTCAATCTCAATAGTAATATTGATGATGTAAGTGCACTCGGGCAAGGTGTTCAAAGGCATTTGATTTATACCTTAATTAAGTTATCATCAAAGTATACCGAAAAAAAGAAAGAGAAAAAGAAGGATTTTACGCCTGATTTGACAATTATTCTTTTTGAAGAGCCGGAGGCTTTTTTGCATCCTTCGCAACAAGAGCAATTGAATTTAAGCCTGAGAGTACTTGCCCAAGAAGACGACCAGCAAATTTTAATTACAACCCATTCGGCGACCTTTTGCAGAACATTACTCGAAATAAAACATTGCAAGAGTAAATAAAGAAAAAGGACAAGCCCAAATTTATCAAATTTCTGACCAGCAATTATCTGATTTGCTTGACGAAAACAAAGGCTTGTTCAATCATTTCTGCAATTTGCTCAATGACCCTGCAACTGACGCAGGGTTTAAAAAGAAAATTGTAGAAAAAGGATTAGCCGACCCAATGCCTGACCATGTCAAACAGTTGGAGCAAGAAAGTATGCGCTATCTGCTATGGTTAGATGCAGAACGAGCCTCGTTATTTTTTGCAAAGCACATCGTTATTTGCGAAGGAGCAACAGAGAAGGTTTTTATAGATTATTTGCTCCACGAAGATTGGAAAGACTTGAAAGTACGGCATATCTATTTGTTAGATGCTCTGGGTAAATACAATATCCACCGCTTTTTAAATTTGCTTGGCGCAATCGGAATAAAGCATTCAGTATTTATGGACAAAGACTTGGACAAGGATGTTCATAAAGAGATAAATAACTTTATCGTAAGTCATCAAAATGGCTTCACTAAAGACATTCATATGTTTGATGAAGATTTGGAGGTTTTCTTTGGGATTCAAAAACCAGAAAAACGAAAAGATATGAAGCCAATTAACATCATGATGCACCATAAAAAGGGACTGATTGATGCAACCAAATTAAGCAAGCTTCGGCAACTACTTGAAAACCAAATAAATAAATAAAATTCCGAGAACAATGCACTCAACGCCAACCGCCGCCAACGCCCAACCCGCAAAGCCAACGCAGGCGGCGATATGCGTGAGTGCCAACGTTCTCGGTAACAAGAAAATGAAAAATATTAACAATAAAATAAAGACTACAACATGGCTTGGCGTTTTCGCAGACGAATAAAAATAGTACCCGGTGTTCACCTGAATTTTAGCAGAAGTGGAATAAGCACTTCGATTGGTTTTCAGGGAGCCAGCCTAACTTTGGGAAAGTCTGGGACTTACCTGAATACAATATTCCGGGCTTGGAATTTACAACAGACAGAAAATTTCTGGCGACAACAATTCCACAGAAACCACCACAAAATGATTTTGAATACTTGTCCCACTTGCCCGAAAATATTTTTAGTGCAGACGTTCAGGAAATTACGAGCCAAGATATGCAAGGGATAAAACAGGCAATATTGACGGCAAGAGAAGAAAGAAAAGAATTGAGAAAGGATATTTCAAAAACAAAATCGGCTTTGACAACTTCAAAAATAAAGTTGGGAGCAAGTTATCTTTTCTTGATTGGGCTGATAAATAATAAAATAAAAACGGGTATTACAGAAGATATAAAAACACAACGAGAAGCACTTGCAGGACTTCAAGAATGTCTGGAAAATTGCTACGTCAAAATAACAATTGGGTTCGAGCAGGAAATCGGTGAGAAATATAATAATATGGTTTCGGCATACCGAAATCTTACTGCCTCAAACAAAATATGGGATGTGACTAGCGCACATTCTGAAAACAGAGCCGCAACAAGGTCAGCCGCCTCGACAGTTGTACAAAAGAAGGAAGTCAAGTTCGATTTTCAGAATTTACCAGAAATCAAGACTGAATATCCAGCCTTGCACTTTCAAAATGCGAATGGCGCAGACCTCTATTTTTACCCATCTTTCATCGTAATGTTTCGGGACAGGGAAAATTTTGCTTTGATTGGCTACAACGAACTTGAGTTTGAGTTTAAAACCACTCGGTTTGTCGAGGAAGGCAAAGTGCCGCCTGATACCAAAATCATAGAAAACACATGGAAGAAAGTTAATAAAAATGGTACGCAAGATTTGAGATTTAAAGACAATTATCAAATCCCAATAGTTCGATACGGTAGAATTACCCTCAAAACTGATACAGGAGTGCAGGAAGAATACTCTTTCAGCAACTTTGAATATTGTGTTGAGTTTAGCAATGCCTTTTTGGAGTATAAAATTGCAATGCTGAAACTCAAACTCGAAATATAAAACCCAGAATAATGCATGGTTAACTATGCCGCCGAAGTCCAAACCGCAAACCCAACGCAAGGCGTCACGACAGCAAGCCAAACGTTACTTTTTGAAAAAATAACCTCTACCTCCCACCCAAAGTCATATCCAATCTCCCACCCATCATCGCTTCCCTTAACGCTTCTGCATGAATCACTTCAAGACCCAACAGCGCAAAAACACAAAAGCGCAAAGACAATCAATATTGCCTTTGCGCCTTTATCTAGCGAGCTATGGTTTGAGAAAAACTTGAACCAGCTTAATTATTTGCCACCTGCTGCCCCTTTTGCGAGGATAGCATTTGCATCGGCAAGGAACTTTACTTCTTCCTTGCCAGGCTCGGCACCGGCTGGGTAGCCCAAGGAACCTAAGCCGTTGAGGTTGACACGCTGACCAGTGGCATCGGGCACTGCATAGAACAAATGGATAGTCGGGTAGCCGCCAACCTGAAAAGCTTGCTGGAGGCTTGCGTTTTGCTGTGCCAATTCCTGCGGCAATTGCTTGCGGCGTGGGAAGTCCACCTCCAACAAGACCACGTTTTTCTTGGCCCATTCCACGAAAGCTGGCTTGGCAAATACGTTGGCTTGCAGGCGGTGGCACCAGCCGCACCAGTCGCTACCCGTGAAAAAGCCGAAGATGGGCTTTTTGGTCGCATCAGAAATGGCCCTTGCTTTCGCCAAATCGGTGTGCCATTCCAAGCCATCGGCAGAAGCAACGGCAGTGGTGGAGGCGGTAGGCGTGGCTTTAGCTGTTGCCGTAGCGGTGGGTTCCGTTTGAGCGGAACAGGAGAATTGAGTGGCCACCATCAATATGGCGGAAAAAATGAGAACAGATTTCATGTTGAAGGATTAGTTGATGAAACGAGGTTCAAAGATAAGGGGACTAATTTTTTCAGGTGGAATTTTAACGCAACCTTAATCACATTAAGGTTTCAACGAAATTGGTACGTTTGTTTATTTAACCACAATCAATTGAAATTCAAGCGTGATGCAGAGTGCCCTGCCTGTCGGCAAACGATTGCTAAATCTTTATTAAATCTACTCACACCTTCCAAAATCGCAGCAACAACACCTCCACCGCCAATGCCAGCAGCGCAATGATGATGCACCATTTCCAGAGCACCACGCCCTTGCTACGGTCGCTGACCACAGCGCCTATATCGGCGGCGGCATCGTTGTCGAGGATGCTGATATTGGGAATCGTGATTTTTTCTTCCAGTTCGGCACCAGCGAGGTAGCTCAGGTCGGATTCCCGGCGGTCGTAGTTGAAACTGAACTTGGCAAGGGTGCTGTCGGCATTCAGGAAGAGGTTGTAATGCCCCGCCTCAAAGATTTGGTTTTGCAGGCCGATAAATACCCTGGAAGCCACGATTCGTTGCTGTGGGATGAACTCTTCGGACACTTGGCCATCCTTTGCCCCGCCGCTCATTTTATAGACGCTTTCGCCGCCCTTCACAAGGTTGTCCGACTCGATGGTCTCGTACTTGCCAATGGTGTAGGCGATGGGGCGCTTGCGGGCGCTGGAAATGGCCATTTTATAGAGCATGGGGATGAAAATCTCGCCGCTGTTGGCAAGGTTGCTCTGCTCGGTGTTCAGGGGGGCAGCGCAGAGGTAGAGGATGCCCTGCCCGGATTTGTACTTGCCAAGGAAGGTGCTGCCGTCACGGTAGCTCAGCAGTTTTTCCTCGCCACGGCTGGCGGCGGTGCCCAGCTTGTAATTGCCCTTGGTGATTGGGAGTTTCAGGTTCGAGGATTTGTTCTCGAACACGTCCTTGAAAACGAATTCTTCGGTGTTCACATCCGCCACGGTGCGCTCCGTCTGCTCGAAGCCTTGCAGGTCGTTGGCGGGGATGGCGGCGAGGAAACTGTTGTAAGTGGCTACATTGGCCGTGGAAGCTGGGAATACGAGCACGTTGCCGCCGTTTTCAACATACTGCTTTAATTCTTGGGAAAGGCCGCTCGAAATGCTGGTCAGGCCATTTACGATGATAAGCTGGTTCTTTGGGAAATCGGAGTAGGAATCTGGCTGGCCGACTGGTTTTTTACGTTGAAATAGCTGATACCTTTGAATGAGGCTTCCAGGTAGCTGCTCGGTGCAAGTTCATTGATGACCAGCACATTGATGACCTCGGCCACATTGTAGGAGAAGAAATAATGGTCGTCGAACTGCACGGGATAGTCCGTCAGTTCCAATTCTGCTTCGTGCCAGCCGGGTTGTTGTATGGTCACGATAACCGTGTCCAGGATAGACGACTTGCCGGGGATGCTCATCTCCCCTACCGGCTTGGACTCGCCATCGTATTTCACGGTGAGGCGCACATTTTCGGCGGTCTCGTCGCTCCAGTTGCGCACTTTCACGATGAGCGGGTTGGGTTGACTCAGCATTTGCACCGGCGCCTCGAACCATGCGCTGTCAATGCTCACGTTGCGCTCTTGCACGGCTTGCAGCGGCACGAGGTTCACTTGTGTGAGGGTGTCCTTTACGTTTTCGAGGTCGCAGATATTCGCCTGAAAATCGGAGATGATATAGCTGACCTTGTTGCTGTTCTTGGTGCTGCCCAATGCCTGTTGTTGCCTTGTGAGCACCTGCGATAGCGAGCGTACGGCGGGCGATACTTTTATTTCTTCTACCAATCCAATGGCTTCGTCCTTGCTCACAAGCCGTTGGTGTTTTCCATCGAAATCATTGGTCAAAATCTGAAAACGGTCTTCCACGCCGTAGGCGGTGACGATTTGCTTGGCTCGTTGCTTGGCCTTTTCTACCAGCGGCGATTCTTCACTGAGGGCGCTCATGCTGAACGAATTGTCCACAAAGATGGAAATGGCGTTCTCGCCCTGTTTCACTTCCACGTCCTGCGGGATGAACGGCTGCGCAAAAGCGAACACCAGCATGGCCACGGCAAGGCAGCGAGCCAGCAGCACGAGCAGGTTGCGCAGCTTTCGGCGGGAACTCGTCTCGTCCTTCACCTCTTTTAGAAAGCGCACATTGGTGAAATACACCTTTTTGAACCGCCTGAAATAGAACAGGTGGATGATGATGGGGATGGCCAAAGCGGCCAATGCGAACAGAAAACCGGGATATAGAAATTGCATTTGGATGCTTGATACTTGATGCTGAATGCTGGATTCTTAGGGTAGCCGGAGTTAGGAGATAACTTCAAGTTAGCTCCTGACTAAAGCATGCGAAGTTACATTTACGTTTTAGCGGGGAAAATGTTGTGAAGGTTGGCGTTAAGAGATGCCATCTTTCCCAAATGGTTTCACCTGAAAAGACGAATGCTTATTTTTTTATTGGCAAAGTTAGGATAATCAACCGTGTAGTATTAGTTTGGCAGTTCATTGATAGCCTGTCATCAAAAATGAAAGCCATGAAAAATCTCCCACCTACAATTCTGATTACTTTCTGCCTTTTGCTCACTTCCTGCGCAGCCACTAAAAACCTGAAAAAAGCAGAAGCCAATAAGGAAACTATCCGAGTCTGGTTTGAAGAAGGCTGGAACAAGGGCCAAAACGAGAAACTGATTCCGAGGGTTTTCCACCCGGAATGGAGCGACGGGAACCCTATCCGTCCAGAGTCGGAAGGCTTGGAAGGGATGTACGAATTGGTTAAGTTTTACAAAGAGGCTTTCCCTGATGCCAAGTTCAGGATAACCCACCTTTTTGCGGACACAGACTATGCTGCCGTTCGGTATGAGGTTGAAGCTACGCATGCAGGTGAGGCTTTTGGCTTGAAACCAACAGGGAGGAAGTTCACCTCCACAGGCATTGTGATGTACGACATGAAGGAGGGCAAGATTTACCGAAGCTGGCAGGAACTGGACTTGATGGGCATCATCAACCAGTTGAAGGATTGAAGCGGTCAGTAGCTGGCTTTTGAAAACGCAGCCCGCAAGATGATTTTGGCGTGAGCCAGGATATTCGGCCAGGTGCCGTAATGCCTTTCAGTACATCATACCGATCCTTCAAGGACTGCCTGTGCCGTTGCTTGGAGACCCCACCAGTTAGGTAACTGACGAGGGTGGAGTTCGTGTTTACATTATTCCTACTTTTTTTCAAGACTTCAATCACCCAGTCAATATCGGCGGCGAGGTTGCCTTCCATAAAGGCGGGGGCTAATGCCCGGCGGGCAACGAAAGCCTGATGGCAAACGACCATGCCGTGACGAAGGCTTTCCCAGGTCAGGGTTTGCGGCAGCTTTTGAGTGGTCTGCGCAGAGCGGGTGCCTAAAGGGTGACGGGTAAAACTAACGAGCAACGTTTCACCGAACAGTACATCCGTATTGGGAGTGCAATGCTGCATCATGTTCTCGACGGTATCGGCAGCCATGAACTGGTCACCCGCATTGAGGAACCAAACAAAATCGCCCGTGGCCATTCGCAGACCCTTGTTCATGGCATCATAAAGACCCTTGTCCCGTTCGCTCACATAGCGGAAAATCTTGGCATTCAAGAGCTTGTCGTTTTGAAGTTCCGCCAGCCTGATGGCAGTCAGGGTATGGTCAGTGGAGCCGCCATCAACGATGATGTACTCGATGTGCGGGTAGGTCTGTGCCAACACGCTACGGGCTGTGCCCGTGAGGAAATAGGCCCCATTGTAAACTACCGTTATGATGCTTATAAGTGGCGGACGAGAAATCATGGCGGCGAAGATAAGGAGAATTACGATTGGGGATTGGGGATTTACGATTTACGATTGTGCAAGACGTTGAAATTCAATAGTTTATTGAAAAACTGCTTGCACTTGGTTGTTATTCTGCCAACAGCTTACTTTTCTGTTTCCGATAAACGACAGGACTTACTTTCAGGGATGATTTGAACGATTTATTGAAGTAAGAAATATTGTTGAAGCCACTTTCAAAACAAATCTCTGAGACAGCTTTGTCAGATGATGCGAGCAGGTTGGCAGCGTGATTGACCCGGAACTTTGTCAGTGCTTCCACGAATGTCAAGCGGGCAATTTTTTTGAAAAAACGGCAAAACGAAGTAGGCGAAAGATTGGCAACAGCAGCGATGGTTTCCAGCGTCACCTCCGACCGATAGTTTTCGGCGAGATAGGCATAGACCATTCTGAACCGCTCCGTATCCTGGGTGGTAAGCGGGAACTCCATGAAGTCGGATTCAATTGCCTCACACTCGTCGCAATCGGCAATCAGCATCAAGACGTCGAGCAAGTGAACCAGTTTTCGAGCAGGAGAAGGGACTGGGTTTTTGTTCATCAATTTGGAAACGAGTTCACGGGTCTTGCCATTGATTTTTATGCCGTGCTTGGCCTTTTCCAAAAGCACGTTGACAGTGGTCATCTCTGGAATCTCCCAAAATGCTGTTCCAAGGAACTCCTTTTTGAACTGTATGACCACCTGCGCTGCGGCAAAATTGTCACCTTCGACCTCGTCGCTTGTCCATGTATGCGGTAGATTGGAACCGAGCAGTACCATGTCCCCTTCTTCGAAATCGGTCACTTGACGGCCCACCATACGCTTGCCCCGGCCTTTGAGGATGTGCGTCAATTCAATTTCAGGATGAAAATGGAAAGGGGCATCAAACCTGGCTTGTGCAAATCTTCGCCAAAGGAAGGAAGAGTCGCTTGCTCCGGCGATTTGTTCAAATGTAGGCTTCATAATTAAAGAAAATTACCCTAAAAATTAGTCAATTGCCAATATCGTGCTAAGATAGCACCAGTATTTGCAAAAAAAGAAGAAGTATATGTTCTAAATTGTCCTTGCCTTTGTATAACCAATTGTATTAACAGGATTACGGAAAAAGTCTTGAAAAAAACCGACAAAAATCATCGTTCGGGGATTTACACTTTAGGCAGCTTTGCACGAGTTATTTGCGTTTCAGCAAAGCTGTGAGGTTTGAACTGAAACATGAAACTTAATCATTTCCTAACTAATAAGATTGTATGAAACGATTCCTTCAACACACTTTGCTCCTGCTGGCAGTGGTGGCGTTGCCTGGGTTTGCTTTTGGTCAGCGGACCATCAGCGGCATGGTAACAGACGCCAACACCGGAGAGGGGCTGATTGGTGCCAGCATCCTTGTGGTCGGCACCTCTACGGGTACTGTCACGGACATTGATGGCTCTTACAGCCTCAGCGTTCCGGCAGGTGCCACACAGTTACAGTTCAGTTATACTGGTTACGAAACCTTTGTTGCCACACTTGGCGCAGCCAACGCTCTTGATGTAAAAATGGCGGCTGGTTCCGTGCTCCAAGAGGTAGTGGTCATCGGTTATGGCGAGGTCAAGAAAGAAGACGCCACCGGCGCTGTCGCCGAGGTGAATTCTGAGGTATTCAACCGGGGCGCTATTACGGCACCTCAGGAACTGCTGGCCGGCAAGGTGGCTGGTGTTCAGATTACGCCAAGCTCTGATCCTGGTGGCGGTGCCCAGATCCGGATCCGTGGTGGTTCTTCCTTGAGCGCCTCCAACGACCCGCTCATCGTCATTGATGGTATTCCGCTCGACAACCGGGGAATCTCTGGTGCAAGGAACATCTTCGACTTTGTGAACCCGAACGACATCGAGACCTTTACGGTATTAAAAGATGCTTCCGCAACTGCCATTTATGGTAGCCGTGCGAGCAATGGGGTCATCCTTATCACCACGAAAAAAGGCAAGCTCGGCCAAAAGCTGAAAGTGGAGTACAATGGCAACGTGAACTTTGCCAATGCACTAAGAACACCGGATGTATTGAATGCGGATGAATACCGTGCCCTGATCCAACAGCGTTTTCCCGACGACCACCCCGCACGCACGTTGGTGGGAAGTGACAACACAAACTGGAATGATCAGATTTATGAAACTGGTATTGGCCACGACCATAACCTGAATTTCAGTGGAGGGATAGGAGCGGTTCCCTATCGGGCATCACTTGGTTACACCAATAAAAAAGGTATCCTGAAGACCGACGAGTATGACCGTTTCACTGGTTCCATCAACCTGAACCCTAAATTCATTGACAACAGGTTGCAGGTGAACTTTGGCTTAAAAGGAATGACCACTAATAACACTTTTGGTAACAGGGGTGCCATCGGTGGTGCAAGCTTTTTCGACCCAACTCAGGTGGTCAGCAATGGTAGCCCTTATGGAGGCTATTTCACTTGGTTGCAGCAAAACGGCGAGCCAAACACCTTGTCTCCAGCCAATCCTTTGGCGCAGCTGAATTTGCGCAGCGATGAATCAACGGTGAACCGCTTCGTCATCAGTTCCTCGTTTGATTACCGTTTTGGCTTCCTGCCTGAATTACGGGCGAATTTGAACCTCGCCTATGACAAATCGCACGGCGAGGGCAATATTGATGTGCCAGAAACTGCTTCTTTCGCCTTCTTTGACAAGGGTATCAAAAACACCTATAGCCAAGACAAGGAGAACAGCCTGCTGGAGTTCTACCTTAACTACGTGAAGGAAATTGGGAGTTCCAAACTGGACGTGATGGGTGGCTACTCCTGGCAGCGCAACTATTTTGAGGATGATTTTATAAACTCGAACATCCCCGAAACAGAGGTTGCAGAAGGAGATAATTCTGGCGAACTTTTCCTCTTGTCCCTTTTTGGCCGCGTAAACCTGACCCTATTCGATCGGTTGCTGCTTACTGGTACGGTACGCCGTGACGGTTCTTCCAGGTTCAGCGAGGATTCCCGTTGGGGTCTTTTCCCTGCCGCCGCCGTTGCTTATAAAATGGTGGACAACAATGGCAAGGGCGCCCTTTCCAACCTAAAACTTCGTTTTGGTTGGGGTGTGACAGGCCAACAGGAGATTGGCGACTATTATGTACACTTGCCTCGCTACTTGGCCAGTTTTGAAAACGCCGGCTACCAGTTTGGCAATACCTTCGTCCAGACCCTCCGTCCGGGCGGTTACGACAGCAAAATCAAGTGGGAAGAAACGACCACCTACAATGCAGGCCTTGATTTCGGCTTCATGGATGAGCGCATCTATGGTTCTATTGAACTCTACAAGCGTTTGACTAAGGACTTGCTGAACTTCATACCCGTTCCTGCTGGTTCAAACCTTTCCAACTTCATCAACACGAACGTGGGCGATTTGGAGAACCAAGGCGTTGAGGTTGCTTTGAACATGAATCCTATCCGGTCAGCAAAACTGAATTGGGACTTTGGTGTCAACGTGACTGCCAACAAGAACAAAATCACGAGATTGACGGCATCTGATGACCCTGAATACAATGGTGTATTGACGGGCAATATCTCTGGCGGCGTTGGCAATACGGCTCAAATCCACAGCGTGGGATATGCTGCCAATTCGTTCTACGTGTATGAGCAGGTGTATGACGAGGCAGGTGTGCCGATCGAGGGCCTTTATGTTGACCGCAACAAAGATGGCATCGTGAACGCCAACGACCTTTATCGTTATGAAAAGGCCGCACCGGATTATTTCTTGGGCGTTACCTCCAATTTGACGGTAGGCAAGGTTGATTTCTCATTTGCGGGCCGTGCCAACTTTGGGAACTTTGTTTACAACAACCTTCAGTCTGGTCAGAGCTACGCCAACCTTTACCACCCAACAGGCTACCTTGGCAACGTGAACAGCATCGCTACTTACCTTGATTTCAACCAACCACAGTACTTGAGCGACTATTTTGTTCAAGATGCGTCGTTCTTCCGCTTGGATCACATCACCTTGAGCTACAACCTGACGGAGTTTGTGCCTAAATTCGATTTCTTGAAAATCTATGCAACGGTTCAAAACCCAGTCCTGATTACCAACTATGAAGGTGTTGACCCAGACATTGACAATGGTATCGACAACAATTTCTATCCACGTTCCCGTACCTTTTTGTTTGGTATCAATGCAAGATTCTAACCATTAAAACTTGATTTATAATGAAGTTTAATTCATTTTTCAAAATAGCATTCATGACGAGCTTCCTTGTGGTGTTCTCGTCATGCTTCAAGGACCTCGACACTGTGCCGACGGATAAGGACGAGCTTACCTCGGCTGCTGTGTACGACGATCCAGCAAATTACAAAAAAGTGTTGGCCAGGTTGTACGCTGGTTTGGCCGTAACCGGCCAGCAAGGCCCAGCTGGACAGGCCGACATTAGCGGTATTGACGAGGGCTTCGGCCAGTACCTGCGCATGTATTGGTACTTGCAAGAACTTTCTACCGATGAGGCCGTCATTGGTTGGAACGATGCTACCATCAAGGATTTCCACGAACAAGACTGGAATGCTGACGACGGGTTTATCTACGCCTGCTATAGCCGCATTTTCTACCAAGTCAGCATCTGCAACGAGTTCTTACGTGAGACAACCGACGCCAAACTATCGGATCGTGGCGTTGACGATGCACTTAGGGCTGAAATCCAAGGCTACCGCGCCGAGGCTCGCTTCTTGAGGGCGTTGAGCTACTACCATGCACTTGACCTCTTCCGCAATGTTCCCTTTGTGACGGAGGAAGATGCTGTTGGTGCTTTTTTCCCAGAACAAATCACAGGCGACAACCTCTATGCTTGGCTTGAAACCGAGTTGAAGGCTATTGAGTCTGCACTGCCTGCACCACGTTCGAATGAGTATGCCCGTGCCGACCAAGCCGCAGCCTGGATGTTGTTGGCAAAGCTGTACCTCAACGCAGAGGTCTATGCTGGCAAACAAGCTTGGTCAGAAGCAGCCGAATATTCGAAGAAAGTGATGGACGCTGGTTATGAACTCGAAGCCAACTACTTCGATAACTTCAAGGCAGATAATGACCAGTCTTCCGAAATCATTTTCCCAATCACCTCAGATGGCACCTATACCCGCACCTATGGCGGTATGACCTTCTTGGTTCACGCACCAGTTGGTGGCAGCATGAACCCCGCAGAATTTGGCATTGATGGCGGTTGGGGCGGTCTTCGCACTACAAGCGCCATCGTTAACAAATACCCAACTCCAGGCAGCGGTGGTAGTGTGATTGTTGCCAAAAACGACGGCAACCAGAACTATGCTTTGTTGAATGTGCCTGGTGGCTACCAAAGTTGGGATCCAGCCAATAATGCCACGGCGCTTGCTTCCGTGGCTGGTGACGAGACTTATGAAGGCTATTTCTGGCTCGAGGCAAATACGGAGTTTAAGTTTGCAAAAGGTGGATGGGACAACAACTGGGGCGATGATGGTGCCGATGGCACTTTAGAACCTGGTAGCGCAAATATAGTTGCTACCGAAGCTGGATTCTATCGCTTTACGGTTGACTTGAACGCATTGACCTATACCATGACCAAAACGGAGTGGGGCCTTATCGGTTCGGCTACACCCAATGGTTGGGACAGCGACATCAACTTGACCTACGATGCTGGCGAAAATGCTTGGACTATTACTACTGACCTCGTTGCAGGTGAAGCAAAGTTCCGGGCCAACGACGACTGGGGCATCAACCTCGGTGACGATAGCGCAAACGGCATCTTGGAATACAATGGCGCCAATATCACCATTCCTGACAACGGCACCTATCTCATCAAACTGTACCTGGACAGGCCAGACCACTCCTACTACATCGAGAAATTTGCCTCGGAATCGGACACCCGCTATCCGTTTTACAGTGCTGGCCAGAACCTTGAAATAGCTGATATTTCGCAGTTCACCGAAGGATATGCAGTTGCGAAATATCGCAACGTAACTTCTGGGGGTCAAGTTGGCAGCGACCTAACTTTTGTTGATACCGACTTCCCGATGTTCCGTTTGACTGATGCCCACCTGATGTATGCAGAGGCTGTTATACGTCGGGACGGCAGCGCTGACCAATCGGCTGTGGATGCTGTGAATGCCGTTCGGCAACGTGCGTACAATGGCAGCACAGTGGGCAATATTACCGCAAGTGGGCTTACCCTTGATTTTCTCCTCGATGAGCGGGTCCGTGAACTGCTTTGGGAAGGTCACCGTAGGACAGACCTCGTGCGCTACGGCCAATTCACCGATGGCAGTTATGTTTGGCCTTGGAAAGGTGGAGTGCCAGCAGGTACAGCCGTTGCGGGATGCCGTGACGTGTATCCAATTCCAGCACAAGACCTTAATGCCAACCGGAACCTCACACAGAATTTCCCGGGCGAGTGCTATTAATTAATTCATCCAAAACGAGGCGAGGTACTGATTGCTTCGCCCCGTTTTCAAAAATAAATAAAACATGATTCGCAATTATTTGACCTTGCTGCTGGCTGTAATGCTGCTCGCTCAGTCATGCAGCGATGAAAAACTGGATCCAGTGGTAAAGCTCGGTGACGCACCAACCATCACCTCACCAGGTGGCGGGGCAGCGTTTGTGCTCGAGGAAGCCAACGCAGCGAATTTGCTCACGGATTTTACCTGGACCTCTGCCGATTTTGGTTTTGATGCTGCGGTTACTTACACCTTGCAAGTGGACAAAGCTGGCAACAATTTTGAGGCACCGATTACGCTTGGCGTCACCAATGGCTTGGCCATTGAGGATATCACGGTTGAGAAGTTGAACACAATTCTACTGGCCAAGGAATTGCCCGATGGCGTACCCGCAGACCTTGAACTCAGGGTAACCGCAAAAATCAGCAATGATGTGGAGACCCTTGTTTCATCCACGCTTGCTTTCAAGGCTACGCCATATGAAACCGTTGTCGTTTATCCACAACTGCAAGTACCAGGAAGCTACCAAGGCTGGGATCCTTCCAATAACTCCACCATTATTTTCTCCACAAAAAGTGATGAGAACTATGAGGGATACATCTACTTCCCAGACCCAGACAGCAAGTACAAGTTCACAAAAGGCTTGTCTTGGGACACCAACTGGGGAGACAATGATGCAGATGGCAGCTTGGAACTGGCTGGTGCTGACATTGCACTCGTTGATGCAGGTATGTACAAGTTGAACGTTGACCTCAACAACTTGACCCATTTACATACCCTTACCAGTTGGGGCCTTATCGGATCTGCAACCTCCACAGGATGGGACAGCGACACCGATATGACATACGATGCAACCACCGGCCATTTGACCATTACGACCGATTTGTTAGCTGGTGAAGTCAAATTCCGTGCAAACGATGCTTGGGATCTCAACCTTGGCGACGATGGGCCAAATGGCAAACTGGAGTACAACGGTGCGAATATCGCTATTGCTGAACCAGGTAATTATACCATTGAATTGGTGTTGAACGTGGCTAAATACACGTACACCATCACGAAGAACTAATCTACCGAGTTTTCTATGTTTAAGCCGGATGAGCAATTTGTTCATCCGGCTTTTTATTTTCCTAAAATGCACTCACCAAATCGAATAATTGCATTTTTGCACCCTCATTTTTTAACCCAATTTTCGCATAATATAAAGCTACGAGTCACTAATCACGAGTCGCAACTTGAGAATTTTAATCAATCTATGACAGCATTGGAAACCGTCAAGCAGTATTACAACTGCTTCAACAACAAAGATTATCAGGGGATGCTCAGCCTTTTGGACGATGGCATCCGGCATGAACCCAACCAAGGTGAACCTCGGATTGGGAAGGGATTGTTCACAGAATTCCTAAAGCACATGGAGGACTGCTACGATGAACAGCTTGCCGATATGCAGTTTTTCATTGGGGAAAATGGAATCGGCATAGCCGTAGAATTTGTGGTGAATGGCCGCTATCTGCAAGGAGAAGAAGGCTTGCCCGCTGCTCATGGGCAGCACTATGTTTTACCTGCTGCCAGTTTTTTGGAGGTAAAATCGGACAGAATCACCCGTGTTGCCACTTTTTACAACCTTCCGCTTTGGATAAAACTCGTATCCTAAAATGGCGGATTTGACCTTCAAAACCTATCGTGGGTCAGCGATTAAAAGCGTTTTCGAGCCGTTGGGGCAACTGCGGATAACCGTATTTCGGACTTGGCCCTATCTCTATGAGGGCAGTTTGGAATATGAGGTTTCCTATTTGAAAACCTATTCCAACTCCCCTCGGTCTTTTTTGTTTGCTGCCTACGATGATGATAAAATGGTAGGTGCAACCACTTGCATTCCACTTTCCGATGAAACGGCAGAAGTGCAGGAACCTTTTGTGAAAGCTGGATTGGACTTGTCCAGCATCTTCTATTTTGGAGAGAGTGTTTTGCTGACGCAATACCGAGGCATTGGCCTTGGCCATCGTTTTTTTGATGAAAGGGAGGCTCACGCCCGCTCTTTCGGCAATATCAAATCCACCTGCTTTTGCGGCGTAGTTCGCCCACCTGACCATCCATCCCGCCCATTGGATTATCGGCCATTGGATGAGTTTTGGAAAAAAAGGGGATACCAACCGATGCCAGCGCTTCAAAGCCAGTTCGAGTGGTTGGACATTGGGGAAGCCGAACCGTCACTAAAGCCTATGCTGTATTGGATGAAGGCGATTTAAGGATTAAGCGGCATGGGAAGCACGTTTGAGTCTGTCGTTTATGGCTGGACCAAGGCCCTCTTTTGGTAGGTTTTTTACCAAAATTAGCTTGGCCCCGCAAGCATCTGCCAACCGCATGGTGGCAAAAAGCTGCTTGGCTGCCTCATCCAGGTTGGCAACTGCTGAAAGCTGGAAGCGGAATTCTGCAGCCACCTCATCCATGTTGTTGCCGAAGGCAATAACGCAAGCAGTCTCCATTGAGTAGCCAATTGGCAAATCATTTCCCCGTAGAATAATCAATGGCGTGGAAGTGGCGTAATGGCTTTTCAATTGGCCGGGAGCTACGGGATGATCTTCAACGCCAGTTTGAATCAGCAGTTTTTTACCCAAAACCCTTTCTATTTCCTCAATCGCTACCCCACCCTGCCGCCTGACGATAACTTGCTGATTATCAAAGTCAACGATGGTGCTTTCCAAGCCAATTTGGCAAGGCCCACCGTCCAGTATATATGGTATTCTACCATTCAACCCTTGCATAACATGCTGGGCAGTAGTAGGACTCACATAACCAAACGGGTTGGCAGAGGGCGCTGCCAAAGGAAAGTCTATCATTTGCAAAAGCTGCCTAGTGAGCGGGTGCGCAGGTATGCGCACAGCTACTTTTGGGCTGCCAGCCGTCACCAAATCAGGGATGATTGATTGCGGAACTTGTCCCGACAACTCGGGATTGCGGATGGTGGATTGCGGATTTGGGGATTGCGGATTTGGGGATTGCGGATTTGGGGAAATCTTCTCCAACAAAAAAGTGATGGGGCCGGGGCTGAATGCCTTGGCAAGTATTTCCGCCTCGGCTGGTACATGCTGGACGTATTTTTTGACGGACTCCCAATCTGGCAGGTGGATGATGAGGGGGTTGAAATGAGGCCGATTCTTTGCCTTGAAGATTTTCAGGACGGCATCGGGGTCGAGGGCATTGGCTGCGAGGCCATAGACGGTCTCGGTGGGGATGGCAACGGGTTGACCTTGTAGCAAATATGATTTTGCGACCTCCAAATCAATACCAATGCTCGTCTTACCAATAGTTTTCATAATCAAATTGACCAATTCTGGCTTTTATACCCAATGAGATGTTTCGGACAGGGTAAACCACCTCACCGACATCCAAGTTGTAAAGGCCGACATCCACTCCAACTTGGAAATTCTTGCCCAAAAGGACGCCAAAATTAGCACCCCTCATCCAAAGCCTTGTACCTTCATAAATAAAATTGTTCTCACTAATTTTTACAAGGCCCATGCCTGGAGAGGCATATAGACTCAGCCATTTCGATGGATGAAAGGATGTGTATATATTTCCTTGGGCATAGCCATAATACCCAGAAATCCCTGCGCCAAGCCCCAAAGAAACGGCGAACAGGTTATCGTTGCCAAAAACATTGAACTTGGTGTTCAGGCCAACTTTATTGGCGTCTGCATTCACCCCAAGTCTAATAGGTCCGACAAGCCTACCCTAATATCAATCTCATTCGCCTTCATATCTTCCTCAACGGAGTTTTCGGGTGGTTCATCGTCACCAAAAGTATGTGGTGCGGCTTGGATATAGTTGCGTGACACCGCTATTTCAACATTACCTTCACCCAAGGTTTTGCCGGATTGAAGGCCGGAAAGGTTGGTATAGCAACTGAGGAAAATACAGGTAACGCCCCAAAGACCAATGGAAATAAAGAAGCAACGTTGAAGTTTTGTCATTTTTCAATTTTACCTCATTAACTAAAATATGAACAAAATCGCTGCATTTCATTCCCTCGTCCACCATTCTCCTTTGCGCTTGAAAGCGATTAGGCCCTTGTTTTTGGCAATGGCCAATGCTTCCACGAATGCGCAATCACTGCTAGGATTGCAGTTGTAAAGGTCAACCTCAGCAAATGTTTTCCCATTGATTACCAGGGAGTTGTAACGGTTTTCCAAGTCATTGCCCGCATCCGTAAAAACCGATATAAAGTCCTGTTGGAGGACGGACTGTGCTGTGTGGCGAGTAAGCAATGTCTTGGAAATGGAAACCTCCAAGGCATATAAATCCGGTTTCGGTAGCCAATTTGTGCGATAGGTAGTTCGATAAAACTCGTGACAAGTTTGGCCGTTGTTTCCCAAGTCTGCTACCTCTGACCATGCCTCGTTCTCAATGCATACCAGCGTATCAGATGCATCGCTCAAAGAATCAATGAATATCAATACTTCGCCGATAGCGTTGGAGAAGTAGGTATTTGGGGCAGGCAGAGCCTCACATATTAGACTATCATTTGGAGGGAAAGGAATGATGGGGTCATCGTCGGAGCCGACGTTTGGGTCGGCTTGGCAGCCAATCAAAAAGGAGAATAATAATAAAATGTAGTTCAGCTTGAAATGCATTTTCATTTAATTATAACGGGTAAACCAAACGCCATTGCGCCTAAAAGCAACCAAGCCTTTATTAATCTCGATGACAAATGAATTGACAATATTGCAATCGCATACTTCTGTCAAACATTCAAACCTGACCCCCATTTCAACATAATGGTCATTGATTTGCGTCGAATCGGCGGAATACACGCCATCATTAAAATAATCAACACAAAACTCTCCTTCGGTTATTGAGGCAAACCATGGTCTATGTGAGAAGTCTATTTGGTGCCTAAACTTGATAATGGTAAAATCATCTTCTGACAACCAATTGGTTAAATAATCAGCACTCATTTCAACCATACAGAAGTCAGTAACCCAACCATCAATTAATTCGTGGCTCAGCCAATGCAATACAAACCATCGTGTCGAAAATTAACTTTGTCGAATCAGCAAAAATAAGTACCTCCCCAATACTGTCTGAAAATGCGAAATTGGGAACAGTTGTAATGCCTGAATCGTGCGCACAATTAAGGGAATCTTGGTTAACTTCTATGGTATCAATCTGGCAACGAATCAATTGGGCTTATCATCAATCCTCCATATTCCAGCTCCTTTATGGCAAGCATTGGCAAGAAATAAAATAGCAATTAGAAAAACTATGGTTCTCATTCCATTTCTATTTTGAGCAATATCAATACTCAAATATACGGTAAATGAGTTATTCTAATCACTAAAGTTGGTCTTCCACCTTATGTCGCAACCTCCTTCAATCCCCCTGCCTTTCTTCCAATTTACCAACCTGCGCCTCTTCCTTTCCAGCATGGAGTCGAACCCCTCAAAATTAGCTTCTATCTTCTCTTTTATGCCCTTTACATAGCTGCGCAATTTGTTGGAAAGCTCGCCTTGCAGCAGCCCCCTACCCTTTTGGATTTCCTGCCGGAAGCCTTCCACGATTTTCCGCTTCTTGGCTGCCGAGGTGAAGCCAGCAAATAGCACCCCGATGGAGGTCAGCACGCCTCCAGTAACATCAAAAACAGATAGTTTGGTCACAGCGGCGAGTATGATGCCCACCACCGCTAACCCGCCTCCCGTGGCAATACTGGCCGACCCCATTTTTTTGTCGGGGAATAGCTGATCGGCGCTGAAGTTTTCGGGGCGGTTCAGGAATTTGGTGAAGGTCTCCTGCAAGTCCTGCATGACCGTGGCCCTGCGTTCGGCGATGTCGCTGAAAATTTCGTGGTTGTTGCGAAGGATGGTCTCGCTGTGGTGTATCTTTTGGTCAATGGTTTTTGCCATTTGCTGGATGCTGTCGGCGAGGTCGGCCACATTGTCGTTCAGCTTGTTTTGGAGTTCGAGGTGTAGCTGCTGGTCTAAGTCTTTGGCGAGTGCTTCCAACCACTCTTGTGCACTGGCCTTTTTAGTGAAAATGCCGGCAATCGTGCGTTTCAGGAGCGTGAAAAACGAAAGTCCCTCCTCCAGTTCCTCTTCTTTTTGGAGCGTAATGCGGTCATAGCCAGCCAGCAGGTTTTCTACCAGCATGTCAACTTGCCGCAGTGACTTGCCTTCTTGTTTTTCAAGGGTTTCCGTTACTTCCTTGCGGAAGCGTACATCGGCTTCCCATTGATTTCGCCTATCGGCAATGCCCTTCCCGATGCGCTCGTTCAGGTTGCGGCAGGTGCTGATGTTGTTTGTCAATTTCAAGATGGGCGCTTTCCCACCGGTTATGTTGTCACGTATGAAATTGCGGAGCGGCAAATAACCACTTTCGTCCTGGTTCCCTTCCTGTTCCAACTTGGCCGAGACGGCAAATACATGGGGTGCCGCTATGCCTTTTTTCTGGGCATGTTGATAGACGCCATTAATATTGATGGGCAGGTCGGCCTCGTTCATCAGGTCTTTTTGCTGCAACACAAAAATGACCTTCCTGCGCCATTCCGAATGGATATAATCGAAAAAATCCCAAGCCGATTGACGGTAAGGGTTTTTTGCCTCGAAAACAAAAACGATGAGGTCGCTGGATGGGATGAAACGCTCCGTGATTTCCTGGTGATGCTCGACGATGGTGTTCGTGCCGGGCGTATCCACGATGGCGATTTCCTTGAGGATTTCGACCGGGTGCGTGATTTTTTTCAAGTAGGGGTTGATGGAAATGACCTGCTCAGTTTCCCCCCAAATCACTTGCTGGATGGTGTCCGTCATGGGCTGTGGGGCCACCTTGCAAACCTCCTTACCCGTTGACAATAAAGCATTTATGAAACTACTTTTCCCCGCTTTCACCTCCCCCACGATGACGAACATGAACGGTTCATTGATGCGGTTGCGAAGCTCGCTCACCGTTTGCCGAAGTTGTTCGTGCCCAATTTCAATGGTCAGTTCGTGCAGGTCTTTCGCTATTTCATCAATATGCGCACGAAGTGCCTGGAGGTTGTCGTCAAGTATTTTAATCATTTAGGCGTTGGTTTGTGCAAGCGTCAATTATCCGCAAAGTTACGCCAACACCGCAATTGACAGGCTATTTTTCAATCTTGAAAGTAACGGGTTGGGTATATTGAACCCTGATTGGGTTACCTTTGGCGTTTTTCCCTGGCGTAAACTTTGGAAGCTTCTTTACCAACCTGATTGCTTCATCTTCGCATCCGCCCCCGATTTTGTTTAATGCCTTCACATCAGTAATGGAGCCATCTTTTTCAACGACAAAACTCACGACAATCTTACCCTCTATCCCTCTGCGCTTTGCTTCCTCTGGGTATTGGATTTGATTTGAAAGTAGTGAATGGATGCCTTTGGCTGTGCACTGCTCTTCCCGTTTCCTATCACTGTTGCCACATTTCCTGAAAACGGGCTTTCTGGCTGCATTTGGCAACAAAACAGGCCTGTTGGGGTCGGTTGTTGGTGGATGGTTGTTCCCCGAAGTGGAAGGGCTTTGGGGCGTTGTCGTCGTTGTGTTCCCGTTGGTACTTGGCCGGGTCGTGCCGCTGTTGGTTGGCCTTGTGTTTGGCCTTTGCGATGGTTGTTGGTTCCGTGGCCGTGTGTTCCGGGAAGGTGTGGAGGGCCTTGCCACTTGGTTCCTTCCGCCATTTTGAGTGGGATTCGGTGGAGTTGTTTCTTCTATCAAAATGGGCGTATCAATAGGGACGATTACATCCAACCTATTGATGGAGTCCATCCGAAAAGCTGCTATTTTGATGTACTTGCCTTGTGGATATTCGTCCAAATATAGCTTTAGCGAAGCGAAGTCATTGATTGCCACTGCGTTTTGCCATGATTCTTCTTCCAAGGTGTCCAGCATGTTCAAGGCAGTGGTTGCCTCAGGTGTACTTGGGTATTTATTGGTAAAATCTTCCAATTCTTGCTTTTTCCAGTTTCCTTACACCTTCCCACTCAGCGTCATTTACTGCTATTTCTGTAGGTAATTCTGCACTTTTATTGCCAAGGTCGGAGACATTGTACAAAACGACACCCCCAATAACCGCTGTTGCAACACCAGCGATAACTTTTCCGATAAACCCCAATCCAGCCGCTGCTTTGCCGCTGTTGGAGGGCCTATTTGGCGCGGGCTGTGGGCTGACTGCTTCTGCGCTTTTAGCGTCACCAGAAATTGCCCTTTGCTCATCAGCCCCCGTCACTTGCCAAGTATAGCCTGCACTTACAAAGACCAGTTCATCCGCAGGAGGTATCTGCGTTAAAATTTCCACTTGTTCCTTAAGGACTTCATTCCTTTTGCGTTCGATGCCATTAATTATTTCAATGATGGAGATTTTGAGCACCAAGGGGAATTGGCCCTCCTTCAATGGCGTCACGCAGAAAATCCACTCAGTCACGAGGTCTTTTTCTACAAACTGTATGGTATCGTGAAGGGTGGTAATTGTGAAAGCCTTGTCGGAGGTTGGGTCGAGCAATTCAACGCCCATCACGTCTGAAATGCGCAAGTCTTTCATCACATCACCAACCTCAACTTGAAAATCCTTAATTAGACGTGCCCTATCAAAAGCCAACCGTACCACACATTCCTCCTCAATGCCAAGCTGCATTTTCTTAGGAATTCGATAAAGCACTTCGCCATTGTAAACATCTGCCATGCCCGGTTCTGTGGTCGAATTGGAAGCAAGCTCAAGGATGTCGGATGCTTTTAGGTCGTCAATGAATTCGATGATGGCCTGCCGGATTTTGTTGAACTCCAAAGTGGCGTCCTCATTGGAAACCACGCCTTGCAACAGTTGACGGCTGACGTCCTGGTAGCGCCCTTCGAGGGCCAAGTAATCATTGTACTTGTCGGTTCCGGGTTTTAGCGTTTTTTTCATAGCCGCAAGCACAAGGTCGTTGCCCTGTGGCACAAGGTCACGGAGTTCGTTCTGAATGGTTGCTAATGTTTTCATGGCACAATGGATTTGGGTAGTTGTTCAAATTACCGAAAAGCCAAATTTAAGTTGTTTTTTTGCTCCGCAAAGTACTCCTTTTATATAGTACCCCCCATTTAAGTTATTGGGCCATCAAACACCCAAATAATGCACTATTTTCACACTTTTTTTAACGCAATTACAATGACCCGTTTTTTCCTATTTTGCTTACTATCCTTTTTTCTTTTCGGTTGTTCCAACTCAAAGAAAGCTGCCACAATTCGTGAGCTTGATAATATTGGCAATTGTCGCCTCGCCTTCTACAACGTCGAAAACCTGTTCGACATAGTGGACGACCCTACCAATACGGGCGATAACGAATACCTTCCAACCAGCAAAAAAGCATGGACGCCGGAGCGCTACCAAGTCAAACTTGACCATTTGGCCAAGGTGGTGGAAGGGATGGGCTACCCTACTTTGATTGGCATGGCCGAGGTCGAAAATGCCAATGTGCTCAAGGATTTTTGTGAAAAAACAAGCCTGAAACAGCACAACTATGGATTCGTGCATTTTGAATCTCCCGATTTCAGGGGCATTGATGTGGCTTTGGTTTACAAGAAAAGCCAGTTTAATATGCTGGATGCAAAACCAATAAAGGTTGAATTTCCCGTTGGTATGATTCCCGACAAGCCTGACTATACCACCCGTGATTTGTTGTTGGTGAAAGGCGAATTCGGCAATGGTGCTACCGTCCAAGTTATGGTCGCCCATCTGCCATCAAGGAGCGATGGCGAAAAGGAGACAGAGCCGAGAAGAATGCATGTGGCATCCTTGATAAAAAAACAAGTGGAGTCAATTGCTAAAAAAGATGGCTCGGCAAGCTTCATTTTAATGGGTGACATGAACGATGAGCCATCCAACAACAGCATGTCCCAAAGCCTCGGCGCCCTACCGATTGGCAATTTAACAGCCGCGAACAAGCTATACAATTGCTTCTCGAAATTCCAGCAAGATGGCTTGGGGAGTTATCGCTATAGGGGGGATTGGAACATGCTCGACCAAATCATTCTTTCTGGAAACCTAGTTCAAGGCAAAAACAACCTAAACTATGTTGACGCTAATATTTTCCAAGCACCTTGGATGATGTACAACGATGAGAAATACGGGATTTCACCCAGCAGGACGTATGGTGGAGACCGTTATTTCGGTGGGTATAGCGACCATTTGCCCATCTATGTGGATTTAAAATGGTGATGGGAAAGGCTACTCCTTTCCTTTCCTTTTGTTCTTCTTTTCTCGGTTCTTTTTGTGCTCATTGAACAGTTCTGAAAAAGAATCGAATTCTCGTCTGTAGCTGAGCGCTACCCCTTGTCTATTCCGACGGGAGCTGAGAATGTCTGCCTCGGTGCCTGCATAAACCCTAAGTACGAGCCGCTTATCCTTTGTCAATGCATATTCTATCGTAAACTCGCCTGCCAAAATACCGTTTGTCCCCGTAAAGGATTGATTGCCAAAGTTTCCGCCTGCTTTGATGGAAAAACGATCGTTGACAATGACCTTCAAGCTCGTTTGCAGTTCATTGCTCGTGAAACTACCCGAAGGGTTATCTGGGTCGAAGCCGGAAGTGAACCTGTTGTATTTAATGTTGAAGTCAATGCCCTTAACCAAGTTTTTCCCCGTCAAAAAGTCGGAAATGAACTCAGTCAACAAGATTGAGGCCTGGTTGGAAAGCATTTCGCTCAATGTGTTGATGCCAATTTCTTCGGCTTGGATAGTATAACCAGATGGCAAGAATTGCCCAAGCATCAGCAACCCGAATACCTGTCTGTTGAGTTCGTTGGGATCGAGCCGCACCGTCCTCATCTTATTGTCCACGTAGTTCCTCAGTTCAGATGCCACGTTTGGTATGCTTATACTAAAGTCAATATCAGGCTTCATCAATTTTCCCGTAAGCCCCATTGTGAGGTTGACAGGTGTGCTGTTCCTTGCCACATCCTGTATATCTGATGATGAAGTAGCCAAATACTCGGCAATCAAATTATAAACCGAAGTGTTCAAGTCGCCGTATGTTGCCTCAATGTCAATGATGGCGTCATAAGGGTTGCCAGTCCAAAAAATGGTACCACCTTTTTCAACATTGAACGGCTTGTTTAGGCCCAACCGCATCATGGTGAACAAATACTCGCCAGTGACTACCGTGAAGGAGCCATTCATGATAAAATCGCCTTCCCTTGTTATGTCAACAAGCAAATTACCGGTGCCAGTACCTTTCAGTACATCGCCCCAAGTGCGATCAAACACCACTTCCATGACGGCATCCTCGGTGATGTTCACATCAAAATACATATTCAAACCACGAAGCTCTTCCAAATTTGGTTGTGGCGTACTAGGCTTCGTTGTTTCGAGGGTCGGCTTGGTGAATTCAATGAATTTGGCATTTTTGGAGGTCACAGACGAACTCATCGGCAGAAAAAGATGTGTGCCAGCAGTAGTCGTTGCATTTACCCGAAGCTCTGGTTTCTTAAAGCTGTTGGTAAACCTGACGTGCCCAGTGCCCACTGCCTTTCCATAAAAAGAAGGGTTATCTTTCTCGGTGGTGTTTAAGCCGATGAAAGGCCGATTGTTTTCAGTTGAAATTGTCAAATCCAATCCAAAATTCTTGAAATGGTTGTGGGTAATACCGCCATCCAGCCTTGCCCGGTTGTTTTCGGGGTCAAGCACCCAAGTGTCCTTGGCATCGAAAATGCGGTTACTGATGGCTACCTGACCAACCGGCACCCGGTAGGTTACCCCGATAGGCTTGACGCCAAACTCGACATGATTAACCTTGGCCAAACCACTGATTTCAGGTTTTGATGGCAGTCCGAAGAAATGGACGCCTTCGGCAGAAAGACTGCCTTTCGGGTTCAGCACTTCCGGCACGAAATAATTGATGATTTTGACGGGGCATTTTTCAATGTCCACATTAAAGTCAAAATAGAGCGGGCCATCCTTTGCCCATTTTTTTTCATTTGTAGGAACAATACCTGGCGGGTTGAAATACCCATCTGCCAATAGCAAGGTGGAATCGCCTTGAATGCTAAGCCCGACGGTAACGGCTTCCTTTAGGTTGTTCCCGGTGGCATCCAAGCGTAAAACCCCATAGTTGTCCCCGTTTACGGTAAGGTCGTTGATGCGAAGCAAGGTGGAAAGGCCCTCGAATTTGAACACGTTCTTTACTTTGGCAGTCAGGTCGCCAATTCCGCCAATTTTATGTTTTTTTATGTCCTTGACAAAGGCTAGCGAGTCAATTGGGTAATTGTTCAATTGCAGTTCAAGCCCTTCCCCTTTTACGCTGCTAAGTTTGATGTTACGCTGCCCGGATGTTAAAATGAAATTACTTGTTTCGATGCTCTTATTCCCAATGCGCAAGAAGTTGTCGGTGCTGATGTTCCACGTATCGTTTAGCACCACCAAATCACTTGGTTTAAAGCTGATGCGCATGGCGTTATCATCTTCCAATGACAATACGCCATTGATGTTGATATTGTCCAAAATCTTGTAAAAGTTGGAAGATATGATGAGGAACTCGAGGGTATCGGAGTACACCGTTCCAATCAACGAAATGGGCGATAGCTTCTGCGTTTCGCTGAAGGCCGTTTCGATGACGCCAAACTGCAGGCTTCCTTCTGGCCCATTCAATTTGCTCCGCAAATAGACATCCTTGAACTTGATGTTTTCATACTCCCAAGCTGGCACTTCCACTTCTAAGAAAGCCCTGTTTTTGTACCCATCATAGCTGCCCTTTACGATGGACTCATCAAAACCCTGCAATTTCTCCTCGAAGAAATTGACTAGGTTTTGCAATTGACGAACTTGGAGGTCGAACTCAAACCTTGAGGTATCGGTCTGCGCTACTGCTGGTGCTAATTTTAGCCGCTCCGCAAATTCCGGATAGTTGAGTGAGACAAACCTTGAAAGCTGGGCAGGGATTTTTTCGATGTCAAAATTGCCTGTAATGTTCAAGTCGCCCAGCGAGGAATTGACCTTGAAAACCTTCTGCGCCTTTTCTGAATCCCAGAACGATGACAGCACCGCTGAATCAATAGTAAGCGTATCCTTCCGGTTTTTAACAATGTAAAAATCACTAGCATTTGCAAAACCTGAAATGTCCGACAGCCGGATGCCCTTCAATTGCAAGTCTATTTTTCCGAAAAACTGAAGGTCTTTGTCCGTGAAATTCAATGGTTTCAAGTCCAGCTTCTTGAGTTCCGCCTTGAAGTTGAAGGAAGGAATAGTCTCTGTCAAGTTGATTTCACCCCCAAAAACCAAGTCCAAGTTGCCATCATCAATCTTGAAATCTCCTATAAATCGGTTGCGCTGCAAGCTGCCCTTGATGGTGGCATTCCGATAGACATACCCTTTGTAGGTCAAGCTGTCCACGATGCCTTCCAATTCAGCCGACACCTTGCTCAGGGTTAAACCTACACCTTGCTTTACGTGGGAGTCGAGCGTTACCTTGCCCAGGTCCTTGTTCCCCGACCATTTGCCGAGGTCGAAGTCATGGAGGTATAAATCGCCAGAATAGGTCGCCTTGTCCTTCCCTTCTCTCAATTTCAGGTTCATGAACATCTCGGCTCGGCCAATATCGGTTTTCAACTTTCCGTCTGCCACGAAGTCGTCAAAGAAGCCGTCAAATTTGCCACTAAAGTCAAGTTTGCCTAAGCTATTGACATTGTCGGGCGGCTTGAATTTCGGTAACAATTTGCGCAGCGTCCAAACATCAGTCTGCAAGCGGTCGAGTTTCAAGTGGAGAAATTGTTCTTCTGGCACAGCAAGGTTAAGGGTACTGAAATTGCCAGCAATTTGCAGCCCTTCTGCCATTTTGATTTTCAGGTTTTTCCCATCCAAACGGTTGATTGGCCCTTTTATCTGCCCGTCTAAATCAACGATTTGATCTTTGTTTTCCTTGAAAAATGGATTGTTTTCAAGTGCAGGTGCAAACTTCATCACATCCTGCAATGCCACTTTAGAGTTGTGGAAGCGGCCATCAATTTTAACCTCGTTCACGAAGTCTTCCCAAGCCGTGTAGCTGCCGCCATATCGGAAAACCAGTGTGTCACCAAGCTCGGTGTTGGGTGTTTTCAGGTTGACCCCATACAGTTCCATGCCCCGGCATGAAAGCGCCGCCTGCTTGGCAGACAAGTTTTCAAGGATGAAGCCTGTGGCATCCCTACAAGCAATTTTCTCTACTTCACCAGCAAACTCCAGTTCCGAGAAGCTGAAATCGTTGAAATGGATTTCAAGGTCCATCACGTCGAGGTAGTTGTAGTTGAGGATGGAGTCAGGGGTGAGGCGCTTTGGTTCTTTCTTGAGGTTGCGAAGTGAAAAGCGGCCCCCATTTAGGTCAAAATCGTCAATTGTGATGACCAACTTCAAGGTGTCAGTCGAATCAACTGGTTCTTCCAAAAAGGTGGTTCCAGCAGCGGGCAGCGGGTTGGGCTTGTTCAAAGTGATTCGAACCACAGGCCCATCCAACTCAAAGCTGGAGAGTTTGATTTTCTTTCCTACCAAATCAAACTTGTCGAAATGCCCTTCCGAATGCTCCAAATAGATATCGAACAACTCGCCCTTCACGCCGTCTGGCTTTAGGAAATGTACCCGGTCGAGGTACAGATGCCGTAGGTCAAGTTGGAAAGATTTTTTCGGCGATGAAGGGGCTTTTATGTCCTTTGGTGCAAAATAGTCCAAAATGAACTGGAAGTTCTGCGCCTTTTGCCCAGCCTCCCTGCTGATACGTACTTCGGCATCTGATAACCGAAGGGTTTCTACCTTGAATTTCCGAAAAATCAAATCAAAGACACCGGAGTGGCTAATTTCGAGGTTGCCCGCATAGAGGAGGGTATCCCCTTTCAGGTCTTCGAGGTAAAAGTTTTCCAGCTTGACTTTGTTGAAAATGCCCAATTGCACCCGTCCTACCCGTACATCGGTTTTCCACTCCGTACTGAGGAACTTGGTAAGTTTTTGGGCAGCTTTGTTCTGAACCCAGGGAATTTGGAAGATGGCGAGCGGCAGAAAGACGAGCATCAGTACCAATTGCAACAAGCGCCTTAGTAGCAATGGCAAAAAGCGCCGCCACCTCTTATGATGGTGATGACCTTCATGTACCTGATTTTCAGTCTCTTGCGTAGGGTTTTCCATATAAATCTTCAACGAGGAAATGGCCGCTTTTTAGGCCACCCAACTCAAAAACCCGAAGGTACACCTGTTTTGTTTGTGCAGAAAAGTCTTTTAACGAAAGTTTATCAGACTTTCGTCGTCAGGGCTGTCTTTGCCGCTGCTTCGGGAAAGTAAGGCAACAAGAGCCTCGTGAAGAATTCAGGTGCAGGCATGGAGCGCATCGTGTTCATGTCCACAAAGACCAGTCGCACCCTGCCGCCATTGCACAACTTGCCTTTTTCGTTGAATACCTCAACATGAAAGGTCATGTGTTGGTCATGCGGGAACTCCCTCAAAGTGGTTCGAACGGTCAATAGCTCATCATACTTTGCCGGGCGTATATACCTCGACTCCATCGAGGCCACGGGCAACATCACCCGATGTTCTTCCTCCATTTCCTTGTAGGTAAGGCCCAAGGCCCGCAGCATCTCCACCCGTCCAATTTCATAGAAATCGGCATACCGGCCATAGTAGAGATAACCCATTTGGTCGGTCTGGCCATATCGTACCCGCTCTTTGTATTCGTGAATGTACATGTGGCTGTCGGCTTTAAGTTGGCAGTTCGCCAGTTGGCAGTCGGCAGTCAGTGCGCAGTCAAAAAGTCTTTTAGACAGTTCAATGCAAAATTGTCCTACCCCCTGCCGCTCAATGAAATCAAAGAATAACGCTGCAAATGTGCGACCTTTACTACGGCCCGCGCCGCGCGCGCAAAATGCCTCCCCGAAATCAGTAACGCTGCAAATGTAGCAGACCTTTACTAAACAACTGCCAGCTGACTGCAAACTGCCAACTGGCGAACTGCCAACGGCCAACACCTTCACTTCCGTTTCCGCTTATTATTCTTGTAATCCAAGAAAATAAACTCGCCCAAGCCCTGTAAATTAGAATAAAACGCCTTTCCATTATTGGCCTTTGTGAACTGGTCAACAAACTGCACCAGATAGGGGTCACGGGCAATCATGAAAGTGGTGATGGGGATGCCCATTTTGCGGCATTTCAGCGCCAGTCCGAGCGTTCGGCTGACGATGGTACGGTCGAGGCCAAAGGAGTTCTGGTAGTATTTTTTGCCCTTTTTGATGCAGGTAGGCTTGCCGTCCGTTATCATGAAAATTTGCTTGTTGGGGTTGCGGCGTTTCCGCAGGATGTCCATCGCCAGTTCCAATCCGGCAACTGTGTTGGTATGAAATGGCCCCACTTCGAGGTAGGGCAAATCCTTAATTTCAATCTGCCATGCATCGTTCCCAAACGCCAGAATGTCAAGCGTATCCTTCGGGTAGCGTGTCGTAATCAATTCAGATAAGGCCAAAGCGACCTTCTTGGCAGGCGTAATCCGGTCTTCGCCATAGAGAATCATCGAGTGCGACACATCAATCATCAACACGGTGCTGGTCTGGCTTTGGTAGAAGGTTTCTTGTACTTCCAAGTCCTCTGGCATCAGTTTGAAATCATCAATCCCGTGGTTGATATGCGCATTGCGCAAACTCTCGGACACGGCGATACTTTCCAAGGTGTCACCAAATTCGTAGGGCCGAAGTTCACTGGCCGGTTCGTCGCCCTTGCCCTCAAACTTGGTAATGTGGTTGCCGGACTTCGTCTTTTTCAATTGGCCGAAAACATCTTCCAACGCCTGCCGCCGCAGGGCAATCTCCATCTTGGAAGTAGGCACATAGCCCGGCATTCCCATTGTTTCACTATCGGTAATATAGCCCATTTCAATCAGGTCTTGGATGAAATCGGCGATGCCGTACTCATCTGAGGTCAACTTGTACTGGCGGTCAAGCTCCGTCAGCCAAGCAAGCGCCTCCGCCACGTTGCCTGCCGTATGGAGCAACAGTTCCTGAAATAGCTTCAAAAGCTTTTCGAAAATGGTGTCGCCATCATCTGGCGTGTATTCTGAAAATTGCCAACCGAGCATAGTGGAAATTTGGAAATTGAGAAATAGGGAAATTTTGGGATCGCAACCACAAAAACACTTCAAGCCGTCAAAAGTTAGCCACTCCTTTTGTTTCGCTTCTGCCATTCGAGCCAGACCATGCGCCCAGCCAAGGCCAAAATAATGACTAAACCGCCAATTATCGCTGCTGTAGAGGGTTTTTCTTCGTAAAAAATCAATACCCAAACCGGGTTCAACATCGGCTCCAGCATGGCCAACAGCGACGCCTCAATGGCCAGTACCCGTTTCATGCCATAAGTGAACAGCACGAAACCAAGCCCCAGTTGAAGGATGCCCAGCCAAGCCAACATGCCCGCTTCGGCCAGTGTGGGCATGGGCGATTGCAACAGCCAGGGCAGGCCAATCCCTGCCATCATCATATTGCCCCAGAAGATGGAGCCTGTCTGCCGTTCCGGCCCGTTAAGCCGCTGGCCAACGTAAAGCGCCGCCATCAAAAAGCCTGAAAGGAAAGCGATAAAATTCCCCGTCATGCTGCCTGTGCCCAAGTCGCCATACACCAAGATGACCATGCCCAACAAGCAAAACAGGATGGTGACGATGTTGACCCTTTCCAGCTTGATTTTGAAGAAATACGGCTCGGCAAGCAGTACCCAAATCGTGCCCGTGTATTGCAGCAAAATGGCATTGGCCGCCGTCGTCATCTTGGTGGAAACCACAAAACTCAGCACCAGAAAGCAATAAAACAGCGCATTGAGCCAGCCCTGTTTGTTCATCTGGAAGACCTGCCGCCTGAAAATGACCAGAAAAACCAGTGCTGCCAAAAAGCTCCGATAGGAAAGTATGGTATAGGCATCCTGGGGCAACAGTTTGACGAAAACGCCCCCCGTGCTCCAAAACACCGCCGCCATGATGATGGCGAGGATGCCCTTCCTGTGTTCTGCTATGCCCCTAAGTTCGGCCATGTTGGTATTTGAATTGGCCGCAAAGATTGGGATTTTTTTGGCATTGCGAAGTGGGCAGAAAATGTCCGATTGGCTTTGGGTCACCCAGGCATTTAGGTATGATTCATCGCCCACAAATCATATATAGGGCTTTCTTATAAAAATGAATGAACTGTTTTTTTGGCAAATCTCGGCACTTTTCGAGAGGCGGGGTTATCAAACCCCGCTATTCCAGAACAGCGGGGTTTGATAACCCCGCCTCTCGAAGGAACCTCTGCTATTCAATCTTCCACAATGCGATTTTTATAGGAAAGCCCTTAAATCATCCATCTTATGCTTCTTGAATCAAAAAGCCGTCCTATACGGCGCCTACTAACCGTTCTTTCAACCCCACATACCCCGCCTCCATCACCTTGTCATGGTTCCATGAAAAAATGGGCCGTGCAATCGGCGCCAACAGGTTCAGCCATGCCTTGGTGGTGTTCACCAGCCAATCGTACTGAACGGTTGTCACCCCGTTTTCATGGGAAAAATGCCAGATGCCCTTGCCCTGCAATTCGTCAAAGGCACGGCCTTCCTCCTGTATCAAGTGCTTGTGCATCACGGGCTTGAAGCCACCCTTTTTGTGCATCACCTTGACTGTGGTGTGCTTACCCCTATTTTCGGCGGCGGTTTCCATGAATTCGAAGTATTCGCCTGTGGCTGGGTTGATAAGTCATTGACCTTTGGTTGCCATGATTTTATGTTGTTTTCAGTGAAACAAGAAGGTTGAACTCGTTTTGGTCTGATTTACAAAATTGGGGGTGAAATGGATTTTGGAAAGTCTTTTCCTTAAGCAAAATTTCGATTGGCGAATCAAGTTTCAGAACAGGGCAAGGCAAACAAAAAGCCTTTAGTTTGCTTTAAATTGCAAGAAAAATAATATGTTTGCCCCGACAAGCAAAGTATCTATGGAGAAAACCTGAAAAAAGTAGTGTGTCCTATAAGTGGACATACGTTCACCCACAAAGGTAGGTGCACCCACTGACTAAGTAAACACGAATGTCGTGTTTACTTAGTCAGTGGGTGATACGCCAAAATTGGCGACTTTCCCGAAAACAGATAAGTAAAGACGATATGCGGGTTTACTTATTCGTTTTCGGGAGTGCCGTTGATAGGCGAAACTAAAAATGAAATGAAATAAATAAATAAATAAATATGAAAAAGAGTCAAATTAGGCATTTAGTCAATCAGTACATTGCAGAAAATAAAATCCATGAGGCTCTTGACGTTTTGACTACTTACGCTAAAGGACTTGACCGGTATCTTGAAAATGAACTACTTCTTCAACTAGCCTCCTTAAACAGGAATTCAAAAGATTACAACAATAATTTGATTTCGAGAGAAGATTTTAATCTGGCTATCGCCAAGACAAATTACGCTGTTACTCAAATACTGGAACGAATTCCTGATAAGGGGAACGAGGTTCTATTGGAAAATTCAACGGTTGAAAGTGCAAACACTAAACAAGTGATTTTGTTTTTGACAGCAAACCCAACAAATACCAGTTCATTGCGAATAGATGAAGAACTTAGAAAAGTAAAAGATAATTTAGCGCAGACCACAAGTAGAGATTCATTTCAACTTGTAAGTGAATCTGCGGTAAGAATTGCGACAATTACTGGTGCAATGCAAAAATTTAAACCAGCAATTGTTACGCTACTGGACACTTTAATGTAAGTGCCTGAAAAAGAAGGAATTAGGTGAGTCATAGTATCTTTGGATTGACTAAAAACAATTCACTATGACGACCCAACTCCTTCAAGTTGACGAAATTAAGCAGTTTTTCCCAGGTTGGCGCAAGGACGTGCTGAAAATTTCCTGCTGATAGTCCACTGCATCATCCGCTGCCGCACGGTCTGCCAAGTGCCGAGCAGAGGCCGGGCCATCCTCCAGCGCCGGAACCTCAAGCTGGAAAGCATTTTACAAGCAGTTCATTCGCTTCTTCAAGATGAAGTGGATTGACGGTTTCTGCATGGGCATCGCTTGGCTGATTATCAGCATGAGCGGCCTGCGGACGGAGGCCTTCCTCGTGATGGACAGGACGAACTGGAAGCTCGGCGGCATTGACATCAACGTGCTGTTCATCGGCCTGTTGCTCCCAAACGGCTGCTTCGTGCCCATCGTTTGGAAGCCACTGGCCAAGAAAGGCAACAGCAGCACGGAAGAGCGCAAGGCGCTGATGGGGCGGTTCAGAAGGCGTGGCGACCGTTCAACTCCTTGAAAATCAGCGTGTTGGCGGACAGGGAGTCATCGGGGGGAGTGGTTCCACTTCTTGAGGGCATGTGGGTTCTCCTCGTCATCCGGCTCCGCCACCAGGACTACCTGGGCCTCTGGCGGCCTCCATCAAGAAAACGGTGGCCAAACGGACGGGCACATCCGCAGGAGGCTCAGGCGTGACGGCTTCTTCCAGGCCAGCATCGAGATACTGGGGTACACCTACACCTATGTAGTGTTCCCCAATACTGGAGCCGAAAGGGCACGGACGAGTTCGTCGTACTGCTGTCGGACATGGCCGATGCCGCCAAAATCAGCGAGGCCTACCGAAAGCGGTGGGGCATCGAGGATTTCTTCCTCCATTGCAAGACCAACGGGTTCAACATGGAGGACCTGAACTTCAAGAACTTGGAAAAGGTGCAGCTCCTCATGGCGCTGGCAGTATTCTCGCTGCTGAACGGCCTGATAAAGAGGGAGTGAAGCCTATTGCCCTGAAAAATTACCGGGACAAAAAGGCGAGGTCCATCTCTTTGTTCCGGCTTGGGTTTGACAACTTAAAGAATATGCTGCACGTTTTGACCGACTTGATGGGGTTTTTGCTGGAAATCTTGGCAAAAAGCCACTATAATCCGAGGAACTGGTGTTTTCTCATAAAAGTGTACAGTAGCGTAAGCAATTGTACATTTTTCTGGGCATGGAACTGGTGATGATGGAATTGCAATTGAAGATGAAAGTGGTAAGGCAATATTTTTTCCAACCGAAGGGATTAGCAGACTTTTTCGACTTTTTAGGAATCAAGTCAAATGTGTACTTTTGAATGCTTGTTATTCCAGGATACAGGCACAAGAAATAAGTGCACATGGAATTTATGTAATAGGCATGAACAAAGCGATTGGTGATAAGGCAGCAATTGATTTTGCTGTTGGCTTTTATCAAAGCCTTGGTGAAGGAAATACATTTGAATTTGCATATGAAATTGCAATGGTGAATATTTCACCAAATTTGACCGATGCAAACACTCCTGAAATCTGGTTTAATGGAAATAAAATTTAATTGGAAATGGATTGGAAAAACTTAATATCAAGCGCAAAAGAAAAAATTACAGAATCAGCAATTGCCTCTCTAAAAGATGAGGCAAAAAAACTTCTTGTTGAAAATAAAGAAGACGAGGCTATAAAACTCCTTTTAGAAATAGCAAAAGGAATTGGAGATAATAAATCCTATAACGAGATTGCGGCGAATGCAATCAGTCTTGAAAATATTCGAAGGTTGTCAGAAAGTGATTTGTTGGGCAAATTAGAGGCTGGCAGAGAAGTAAAAAACATTTTGTTCGCTTTGTTGAATATTACAGACAATATCAAATTTTCCGAACTCAATGAAAAGGAAAATGAAATAAGAAAAATTGAAAACGAATTTTCGGACAACATCAATGATTCATTACAAGAAATCAATAATTTCTGGCTCACAGGACTTGCTTTTAGTTTCATTGGTTTATCGATGATAATATTCTCTCGTTTTCTTGCAAATACTTCATTTGCAAATATTTCCTTCTTTTTTGGAATAATACTTATTTTTTCAAGTTTTGCATTATTTCTTGGGATTCAACTAAAAGGTGGAAAAAAGATTTCAAAGTCTTTTTCAGATAATCAAGACATGATAAATCAATTACAACAAATTTCACTTGATTTGTCACGCTCAACAAGAACTGCCACGATTTATGCTGCGAAAAATATTAATAACATAAATGAATTAATAGCAGCATCAATTCCAACTTTGACTAAATTGGGATTAGTAAATGAAAGTAATAAACTGAAGTTTGAAAATACTCAAAAATTCATAGTTTCAACTCTCGAATATTCAGAAGAAATTGAAAAGGCAATCAAGGATCTTGAAAGGCTTTAATTGAAGCTGATACTAACAAAATGGCAGAATTTTCATTGAAAGCCAGACAGTTATTTGAAAGAATAAAGGAAGTGAATAATCAATAAATCGCCCATCAATGGCTTTACGAAAATGCCGCCCAAAAGCCAACGCAGGGTGACACATTTGTAAAGCCAACCGTTACCCTACAAAAAAAAGGGACTCCAGCTCCCCGCCGGAATCCCTTTCCTTTTTAGTCCTTGCCTCCCCTACCCCTTTGCCAATGTCACCTTCTTCGAAAATACCTTCCCGCCTTGCGAGATTTCGAGGAAGTAGCTGCCGGGGCCGTTCTGGCCAAGGTCAACATTGTCGGAGAACTTGCCAGAGAAGCTGCCCAAATCATATTCGTAGAGTTGCCTGCCGTTTAGGTTATAGATTTTGACGATGGTATTGCCGCTGTTGGCCAAGTTGAATTCAAGCGAGAACTGGCCTGTGCTGGCATTTGGGCTGATGCGGAGGCCGTCAACGCTGAGGCTGCTGCTGTTGCCGAGATTCACGCCTTTGCTGCGCAATTGGCTCACCTCATCGGAGGAGATATTGTCGGTGGAGACCCTTGCATTTTTCATGTCCATGCGGGGCATGGCCGAATCGGACTTGGAGGAGTTTGGCCAACCGCTCCAAGTGCTGCCTGGCGAGGTGGCAATGACGACCGATTCTTTTTCGCCACAGTCGCAGTTGGCGCAGTTCTTTGTTTCAGCGAGGCTTTTCAAGGGCTTGCTACCTTTCATGGTCTTGCCGTTTCGCTGGTAGTCCACTGTGATGGTCTCGCCCGGCTTCAATAGGCCGATGGCGGTGGTGATGTCCTGCCAGTCGAGCATCGGGTAGCCATTGATATGGGTGATGAGGTCGCCCTCCTGTAAGCCAAGGTCAGCAGCGGTGGAGCCTTTTACGGGCGAGATGGTCACGCCGTCGTCCTCGTCGCTGGCCTTTTGGATGATGCCGAAAAAGCCGTCCTCGCAACTGTCCATGTCCCCTTTTTCTCCTTCATGGGCTTGGTGAAAGTGAGGGAGGCGGTGGCTTTTTTGCCTTTGCGCACGAAATGCACGGTAGCCTGGTCGCCGGGCTTGTATTTTTTCAGCACAAGGCCGAGGTTTTGCTGGTCGCCGGCCCGGTATTCATCGAAGCCATAGATATAATCAAAAGGTTTCAGGCCAGCCTTGTCGGCGCCGGAGTTCGGAATGATGCCCGTTACATAAGTACCAAAGGGGTTGTCGAAGCCGAGCTTGGTGGCTTTTTCCTTGGAAATCATTTCGGTGTAAATGCCGATGAAGGCCCGGTTCTCATCCTGTTCGTCCATCTGCCAGTCATTCCCCCAATTGTCACCTATCACGATGTCTGCCTTGCCCGTTTCGTCCCAATCAATGTTGAGGTTCCAGTCGTTGTTTTTTCCTTTCGGATAGGCCTCTTCGTAGGCTTTGAGGGTGCCCTTGGCGGTCAGTTCACGGTCTTCCCGCTTGAAGTTCACCTCAATGGCCTGGCCGGGCTTGGTGTTCTGGATGGCGGTGGTCACGTCGTCCCAATCCAGCACGGGGAGCCGTTGATGGAGGTGATGACGTCGCCCATTTTGAGGCCCATTTCCTCAGCGGCAGATTTTTCCACCACGTCCACGGCCACGCCGTCGAGTTCGTCGCCGTTTTCATCGTCCTCAGGGCTGACACCGAGGAAGGGGCGCTGGTCGTCGTCGGCTTCTTCGTAGTTATCATTCTCGGACAGTTTGACCTTGATGTTCATTTTCTGGCCTTTTCGCACGAAAAACAACGTGACCTCGTCGCCAGCTTGGTAGTCCTCCAAAATATCGGAGAGGCTTTGGTTGTTGCTGGTTCGCTGCTCGTCCACGCCATAGATATAGTCGAAAGCTTGAAGCCCAGCGGTTTCAGCGGCTGATTTGGCCATCACTTTTGACACATAGCTGCCGAAGCGGTTGTCGAAGCCCAGTTTTTTGGCCTTCTCGATGGAAACCTCGTATGCTTCGATACCGAGGAAGGAAATTTCGGGGCAGGCTGCGATGTTCAGACTGCGGTTTTTACCTACGAAATTTGCCGACCAATTGTTTTCCCATTGGTCTTCCATCCTTTCGGCAAAGCGTTCGGCTTTAGCTTCTATGCGCTCGGCTCGCCGCTCCCAGCGTTCGCCAATGGTTTCGGCCTTGGCTTCGATGTCCTCGGCAAACTGTTCGGCCCGTGCTTCAATTTGTTCGAACTTCCGCTCGATGCTGGTTCCGCCGCCTGATTGCGCAGCAAGGAAAGAAAACAGGCAAATGGTCAAGAATGTGGTGAAAAGGCTCTTTTTCATAACAAAGGCTTTGAATGATAATTGGGCTTGCAGTTCCAGGTTTCAGGTTTCAGGTTTCAGGGAGTGGCAGGTTGTAATTGAGCCGCAGCTTTAATTTAAAGATAACAGCAGGGAAAATGATTCTGGCTACACCCCCCATGAAACCTGAAACCCTTGAAACCCCTTGAAACCTGAAACCGAAAACCTCTTCCTTGGACATTCAGCAATGACAGCACTCCTTTTCAACCGTTGCATAACACCGTCGGCGAATGCTGCCTATTTTTGCCGAAAAATCAAAATTAAGATGTTTCGAAACAGGAAATCACCTATTCGCAGTTTGAAAATCGTCGTTTTCATTGCTTTCTTGCTCATTGCCGAAGGCTGCAAGACCTCCAAAGTGGCCCGGCCAGAGGAATTTTACAACCCTGTGACCACGGAGGTGGAGCCTTCCGTCATCAATATCCCGCTCAAGTTTTATAAAACGGAACTACTGAAAGCCATCAACGACAAGATTGGCGACATGCTCTACGAGGACACCAACCTCAAGGACGATGGCATGGCCATTCGGGCAAAAAAGCGGGAGAACATCACGATTGACATTAACGAGAATGAAATCAGTTACCGGGTACCGGTTGACCTTTGGATAAAAAAAGATGTTATGATCTCCGTGGTGGAGGCCGAAGGTGCATTGGCCCTGGAGTTCTCGACCAAATTTACGATCAAACCAGATTGGTCTTTGGAAACGCAAACCGAATTGAAAAACCATAAATGGCTGAAAGAACCCGTGGTGAAATTGGGCTTTGCCGACCTTCCCATCACGTCCATTGCAAACATAGTCCTGAAACAGGGGCGAACCACGTTTGCCAAATCTATCGATACAGAGGTGAAGCACCTTTTTGACCTGAAAAAGCAAATGGAGGCTGCTTGGAAGGAAATGCAGGCTCCATTCCTGCTTTCTGATGAGTATAAGACGTGGCTATTGATAAACCCGCAATCAGTCGGCATGACCCCAATGAGGTCAAATGGCAGCACGGTGGAAAGCACGGTGGTCATCGTCACAAAACCAGCGGTTTATTTGGGCGAGAAGCCTGCCACGCCAACGGCCTCCAAATTGCCCGCTTTCAGCTACGCCACTGCCGGGGCCGACAATTTTGCGCTCTTCCTCGATACGGATGTGTCCTTCAAAGAGGCCGAGCGGCTTTCCAAGCAGAACATGGTCGGGGAGGTTTTTTCCCATAAGAACAAGCAGGTAAAGGTGGAGGATGTTGGGCTGTATGGCCAAGGCAATAAGTTGGTCGTGCGCACGAACCTCAAAGGCAGTTACAATGGCGATGTTTATTTAATCGCAAAGCCGGAATACAACGCTGAGGCCAACCAAATTCAGTTAAAAGATGTGGACTTTGACTTCAGCAGCCAAAAAGTATTGATGAAAAGCGCAAGTTGGCTGTTCAAAGGCCCCATGAAAAAGCAGATTCAGGACAACCTCGATTTTTACTTAGCCCACAACCTTGATGATGCCAAAAAAGCCATCCAAGAAAACTTGAACGACTACCAACTGGCCCCGGGCATCAACCTGCACGGCTTATTGGACGACCTTAGTATCTCGCATGTCTATGTTGCTTCCAATGGCATCCGAGTGCGCATCGGGCTAAAAGGCAAGCTGAATTTGGACGTGAAAGGGCTGGGGTTGTAAGAAAAATGAGAGGGTTAGAGGGTTAGAGGGTGAGAGAGGTGAGAGGGTGAGAGGGTGAGAAACGCCTCTCATGCTCTCACCTCTCTCACCCTCTCACGCTCTCACATTTCTCACTCCTCTCACATCTCTCACCCTCTCACTCCTCTCTCATTTCTTAGGACAGGTGGAAATCCCAAATGGCGCATATAACGGGCAGAAGCTAATGAGGCTGGTAAGTAAGAAAACAGCAGCCAAGATCAATAGCACAAGGCCAAGTGTGCCAGAAACAGTCCCTGTGAAATAAAGCACTGCCATCAACGCTGCAAGGATAATTCGGATGATGCGGTCGGCGGAACCCATGTTCTTTTTCATTTTCGAGCATTTTAAGATTTGAAGAAATCAATGAGCCAAGCCAGTGCTACAACCAATGCGATGCAGAGGATACAGACAGCCAGTAATTTGGCCCATGTTGGTGCATTTTTCATGATGCCAAATTAGTTGTCCGTACATGCAAATGAAGGTGAGAAAGGTCACAATAGGGGGCTATTAGATTGCAGATTGCGGAACTTGTCCCGACACCTCGGGATTGGGGGCTGCGGCCTGCCGACTGTGACCAGTGCTAATCCCTGAGTTTGAAAGTCCAGGTGATATAGATTTTAGCGACGATTTCGCCTTGTGTGTTTCGGCCAGTGCCAAGCATGGTGAGCGTTTGCGGCTGTTTGGTTTCTATGGCCATTCGCACTGCTTCGAAAGCTTTTGCGCCTTCATCACAAGTAAAGGTAGTGGTGGTGCTCGCCTTTTTCAGGAACTCGGCTCGTTGTTCCAAAACGAGCATGGAGACATTGCCACCCGACATCCTGGCTAGGTTGGCCATGACACCAGTGGAGATTTCCCCTGCCCCTGCCAGTGCGGCGAAATAGATAGAGCGAAAGGGGTTGCGGGTGCGCCAGTTGTAAGGAATCGTCACTTCGGCCCGCTCAGTGGAAGCACTTTTCACTCCGAAGCCCCACCATAGTGCTGATGGCAGGTTTTTGAAGAAATAGAGCTTGAGTTTCCATTGGGAACGGATGTCGCTCAGGTATTTTGCTGCCTGGGGAGAAAGTTGTTGCATGAAGTGAGAATATTCTTGGTTTGAATTGCGGAGCAAATATAGCGGACGGAAAGCGAGTGCTTTGGTACTTTTGCGCAAGATTCAAATACCTGTTCCACTGTGCATTCCATTTTTACCAAGTTGCCCAAAATTGAGCTTCACCTCCACCTCGATTGTTCGTTGAGCTACGAGGTGGTTCAGCAAATCAATCCGGGCATCGACTACCAAACTTACCGTGAATCCTTCGTTGCACCACCCAAGTGCAACGACTTGGCCGACTACCTGAAGCGTGCCGTGAAAGGTTTTGAACTGATGCAAAACCCTGAGCAATTGCGGTTGGTCACGCTTGATTTGTTCCAGCAATTGAAGGCTGACCATGTGATTTATGCCGAAATCCGATTTGCTCCGCTACTGCACGTGCAGCAAGGCATGACGGCCAAGGAAGTGGTGGAAACAGTGAATGCAGCCACCACGGTGGGCATGGCTGAAACGGGCTTACAGGCAGGGTTAATCCTTTGCACTTTGCGCAATTTCGACGAAGCTAAGAGCATGGAGACCGTGCATTTGGTGGAGCAATTCAAGGGCACCAATGTGGTCGGTTTCGATATTGCCGCCGATGAAGCCGGGTTCCCCATTGATGCCCACAAAAAAGCATTCGCTTACGCAAAAGCGAATGGGCTGCACATCACCGCCCATGCGGGCGAAGCCTGCGGTGCCGATAGTGTGTGGGAAACCTTGGAGCATTTCCACCCCAGCCGGATTGGGCATGGCGTCAGGAGTGTGGAGGACAAAAAGCTGTTGGATTACCTAAAGGCCGAAGGCATCCACCTTGAAGTTTGCCCCACCAGCAATGTACAGACCAATGTGGTGGATGCAATGGAAAACCACCCTGCGGATATGATTTACAATCACGGTATTTCTATGAGTATAAACACGGATGCACGCACCATTTCCGACACGACATTAATTAAAGAATATGGTATTTTGAAATCGCAGTTTAATTGGGATATGGCACATTTTAAGAAATGCAATTTAGAGGCAATTAAACATGCTTTCATATCGGAAGATAAAAAGCACGCATTGCGTGAACTCATATTGAGTGCATATTATTGAGGTAATGCAACTACTTAGGAGGGTGTGGGAGGAGTAAGAGGAAATTTCATTTTTTCTTACTCCTCCCACATTTTGGGGTGTTTTTTTGGGGAAAATTGCCCCCAACAAAAACAGCTCCTGCTAAGCAATTACGAGGCAATTTATTCGAACTCCAACAAAATTGGAGCACCAGTTACCAATACTTCAGTATGACCTATTTTCTTCTTGCAAAAACCACTGCCGTCCCGCCCCATTGGGCTGCTGCCATCCAATTTCCTTGCGGACTTAATTTTTCGTTTTTCCAATTTAATAGTATAGCCTGGCGTCAAAACCTCACCCAATTCTCCCGGCCACCATGCAATTAAATGAGTGATTTTGCCATCGGCATCACCAAGATAATAAGCCCATATCTGTTCATTTTCCTGTAAAACAGAATGAAAATATTTATTCCCAGCAAGTTTAATCAAAGATTCCAAGGCATAAAAAGGCTCCTTTTTTTTAAAGCCAGTTTTGGCAGAACCCAAAAGCCCGCTACGGGTATATAGGGATGAGCCGGTCTTGTCATTGGCATGAAAAAACCAAGTCGCACGGTCAATGCCCAGCCGGGCGGCTATCATAGCCCCACGGACGGCATAAGCAGCGGCGGCATATTCATAAACGCATTCCTGATGGGTGCAGTCCTCCCCTGCCCCATCGCTGTCCCAGCCCCATTCCGAGAGATAAATTTTCTTGCCGGGCATGTTCTGGTTGCGCCAGCGGATGGCGTTCAGCATCTCCCAAAAAGTCGAGTTGGCATGTTCCGGCTGCACGGCTTTTCGTTTACCGTTGGGCATCGTCAAGTAGCTGTAGCAATGGATATTGATGCCGTCCAAAAGTTTCGCCGATTCGGGGGTGATGCGGTCGCCGATGTAGTTTTTCCAAGGGCCATGCTTCTCCGCCAAAGGGTCAACGGCCTGCAAAGCACACGGGAACACCTCAACATTGGGGTCGCCCTGCTCAGCACCTTGGGCCATGCCGAGCAATATTTCCCGATAGACCTCGGCGGGGTATTCCCAAGGCTCGTTGCCTGCCTCGATGGAGCAGATATAGCCGTTGCCGTTTTTCTGGCCAAAATGACGGGTAAACGCTTTGGCATATTGGAGCGCCGACGCTTTAGGGTTTTTCCAATCCGTTGCCTTGTAGCGGTAAAATTGCAAGCTCGCCTGCACGTTCATGCCAGCGCCTTCGTGCCAAGCCTTGTTCCCGGTCCCAGTTGAGCCATTCAGTAGCGGGTGTGCCACCACCTTTCGACATTTTTTCAAAATCAATCGGGTCGTTGGGCGATTTCAAGTCCCAAGTCATGTCGTGGTAGTTGCGGAGGTGCGAGGCCACGGGCTTGAATCGAAATGGCCCGCCGTCGGGTGCCAGTAGGTCGGAATACTGGTCGGTGCCAAAGCTCCAGTAGCCGTTCACGCCAAGCATTTCCCGGATGGTGGTATGGCCTTGCACGGGCGTTGGCTTTTGGCCATAAGGCCCGAATCGGTCGTAGGCTTTGACCTCCCAGATATAGGCTTTGTTCCAATCCCTTGCCACCAAGGTATGCACCAGCCGCAGGTACCGGGCGGTGATTTCCTTCGGTAAAATTGTCACGACGGTGTGCAGCGCAGTGGGGTCGAGTGCGACGATATTTTGCCATTGCTGCCCATCCGTGCTGAGGTAGATTTGCGTGGCAGTGGCCGTGCCCGCCTCCCCCGCCCAGTGCCGGGAATGTATTTGCCCGACGGGACGAACCTGCCCAAAGTCAATGGTCACATTTTCAGAAAGGCCGTCTGGCTTGCCCGGCACTACCCCACCCGATTGCCAGTGTGTGTTCGGGTCGCCGTCGAGCACCTTCCAGGCATCGGCTTGGTTGGAGGTGGCGGTGATGGTGGCGCCTTCTGTATAGGAGGGGATGTAGCCAGCATCGGGATTCCAAACTGGTTGGAGCGCCTGCTGTTTCCAGGCTGCACTGGCCAGTACGGCGAGGGCAAGGAGGCTGTAGAAAAGGAAAATGGAACGGGATTTTTTCATGGTGAATATGTCATAATGGTTCGATGGGCTATACCCATCGCTAATATATTCCGCCCTTTCAGGGCTATGTACCTAAGCTGCGAAGCCCTGAAAGGGCGATATACGTTAGCGATGGGTATAGCCCATCGCTGCTGCGTTGTGAGGGTACGTTATTGCATTTTAAAAAACCGCTCCAAAAAAAAATCCACCCGCCTTCGGCGGTCAAAAAAAAAGAAAAAAAGAAAAAAGGCAAAGGGTAAAGTTTAAAAGTGTCAAAGGGTGACACTACCGGGCCAACCGGAAACCTATGCCGTCGTCCCGGTTGACAGCATTGATCCAGAAACGGTTGGCGGAGCGGCAGCCGACTGTACTGTCGTTCCAGGACCCGCCACGAACCACTCGGCCATCACCCGAATTCGGTCCTTTTGGATTATTGACGCCGCCTTTTGCCAACTCCTTGTAATAGGTTTCCCCGTACCAGTCGCTGCACCATTCATATACGTTTCCGCTCATGTCGAAGGCACCAATTTCGTTTTTCGCCAAGCCGCCTACGACATGGGTTCGGTAACCTGAATTGCCGTCATACCACGCCACTTTGTCGAGGTCGTCGCCGCCACTGTATTTCGTATGCTTGGATTGGCTTCCACCCCTTGCGGCATATTCCCATTCTGCCTCAGTGGGCAAGCGATAGTTTTTGGTTGTTTTACCGGAAAGCCATTCGGTGTATGCCACCGCACCGTACCAGGTTACATTGACCACCGGATGCTTTTCGTAGCCTTGCTGGGATTCGTAATAGGCAGTAGTTATATCGCCTTGGGAGCGGAAAGCGATTCCCCATTCATCCTCTCCAATCATTTCCTGGCCTTTATTTGGTCCATTCTTTACGGTTGTCGAACCGTATTCATTTAAGAAAACAGCGTATTCCTCATTCGTCACCTCGTATTTCCCGATGGAAAAATCACCGAGCGTTACATGGTGGACGGGCTTTTCATTATCCAGGCAATCCCCATCCCGCTTCTCGTCGCAGCCCATCTGGAAGGTGCCGCCTTTCACGAAGACCATTTCGGGTTCTACGAATTTTCTTATGTCTAGTGAAGCTGTGGTGTCAGCTGGGGTAGGCTTTAGAGGAATGGGCTTAGGAGGGGTGGGCTTTTTGGGTATGCTGACTGTATCCGCCAGCTCCACCTGCATTTCCACCACAAACATAAAATCCGCTGCCACAGGGCGCAGTTCCCGCACGGTCCTGTGGTAGCCTTTTTTGGTAAACTCATAACGCCGTTTTTCGCCCAATGGGATTTCCAAATAGACTTTCCCCGAAGGGTCGGTCTTCCCACGATATTTTTTGTAAACCACGGTCACATCCCGGAGTGGACGTCCCGTCTTGGCAATCGTTACCAACACAGCGATGCGGGGCTTGGCGGCCACTTCATCGTTCCTTGCCAGCAGGGATTGCAGGTTGGGGTACATTTGGAGGGTATCGAAAAATAGGCCGTTCGTGCGCTCCCGAATGTTGTTGTAGTACACCAAAGCCGAGTCTTGCTTTTCGTTGTAAAAATGCGAAAGGCCGATGGCGTGCAGGGCATCCAAGGCTGTATTTTTAAAGGGAACCGCCTTTCGGAAGGAATGCAGAACTGCTTCCCAAGGCATTTTTGAAGATACAGGCCCGGAGGCAGCCATATCAATTCCATCGAGATACATATCGTATATATACTTGCCTTGATTGAAATACATGCTACCGAGATTGGCTTTTGCAAACCTGTAATCTGGGCGTAGCACCAATGCTCGCTGGAAATTCTTTTTAGCCAAAAGCACATCACCCCTACTCCTCTCATAGGTTGCCCAATTATTGCGCTTCCCATCATAGGCTTCCAAGAAGACATTCACCCCCGCATTGTTGTACAGCACCGCAGAGTCCGCCACACATTCTTTTTTCAAAAAATAGGCGTAGAGGTACTCCGCTTGGCAGCCTCCCTTGGGGTCGTAGGGTGGCTTGGCCCAATTGGCCAATTGTGCAGTGCCGCCAAAATTCCATGCAAATAAGAAAATGAGCAGGAACAACAGGCTCGTCGCTACCGCCCACCAAAAGTCTTTTGTGAAAAACGGCTTCTCCAGCGGCGTAGGCTTCAGCTTGTTTTCTTCCAAAAACAGTTGGATATCAGGCGTTTGCGCAGGCTGGTTCGGCTGGTTCGATTGCTGTGCCACTTGGTTCATTTCCCCAAGTCCACGCTGCCCCAGGTGCCGCTCCACGCTTTGGTTCAGTTCCAGCAGGTGCTTGGGCGTCAGCAAATTGAGCGCCAGCAGTTCCCGAATAGCTGCCTGCATCTCCGGGCTATCGGGCGCCAAGGCGAAGTTTTGCAGCGCCGTATTGATTTGGTGCTCGTGGTTGGCATGGCTTCCCTGCACCAGTGTTTCCACCGCTTTCAGCTCGGTCTGCACGGCCTCCCGTGCGAGGCGCTCGGCTTCGGGGTCGAGTTCCTTGAGGAGTTCTTTGCGCAAGCGGGGCGAAAGGTCGCCCGACAGCAGCCAAGGTATCCGGCTGATTATCAGCAGATTATCGTAGTTCACGTCCACGCCCATCGGCTGCAGCGCCCGCCCGATGGCCAAGGTAATGCTCCAATCGGGCTTGGGGTAAACGGCGAGGGCACATACCCAGGTGTAAAGCGCCGGATGCTGGCTCAGGTAGTCTCGGTGGTCGGCAGCAGTGCGCCAGCGGCGGTAGTTCAGGTCGGTTTCGTGACGCCTGCCTTCGAGCAGCCGCTCGCACCAAGAGGCGTAGGTGGGCAGGTCTTCGCCGTCCATGCCCCGTTCGAGGAACTTGATGGCCTCGCCCAAACCCTCCGTGTCGCTGGGGAAAATGGCGAACAGGCCATGCAGCGCCCCCTCCCGGTAGGTCCACGAGACCACGGGCATGGGGGTGAGCAACAGCCGCTGTTTCCAATGGCCAAAAAAAGCAGCCGCATCGGGGCGGAGACTGGGGGCGCTTTCTTTCAGCGATTGGTGCGGGTCGAGCAGGCCATGCCCATCGGCCAGCACGATGAGCCGATGGAAGGGGTACAGCCGGGCAAGCTGGTCGGAGCTGATGCCTTCAGGGAACTGGTCGTTCCAGAAGCGGATAGGCTCGTTCTTGAAATAGAACGCCTCGCCCAGCACCTCCCGCTTTCGCAGGAAGTCCACGAGGAAGCTGTAGAGTTTTGACTGGTGGCTGCCCGCCGATTGTTCGTCAATCAGGAATAGGTACTCCGACAGTGCGGCATCGGCCTTGCTCAGGAGATTGGGAAAGCCGCCCTCGGCAATGGTTTTTTTCAGCGAAGCGGGCACGTCCATGTTCTTGCGGATGCCCTCTTGGCGCTGCCGCAGCACGTCTGCAAGTCGGTAAAAGGGCGGCTCCATGCGCACATAGCCTTCCTGCGGGCGGAAGGGGATGAAGTAAGGCCCTTTGTCCACAGCCTTGTAGCGTTCTGCCGCTGCCGTCAGGTCGGGTTTCGCTTCTTCCGGTGGGGGCGGCGGTTTGCGGGTCGCCCATTTTACCCAAAACCAAATGATGGCCAGCCCCAACAGCCCCATCAAAATCCAGGTACCCCAGGAGAAGTTCACGATGGCATCCACCCTGTCCCGCATCATGGTTTTGGCGGTGAGGTAGGCTTTGTCCCTCCCGACGCTGATTCGGTGGGTTTTGGTCACGGAGCAGTCGCCATCGAGTCCGCTGCGGGTGGCGGTGAGGCGCACTTCGAACAGGCCGCTTTTGGTGAATTGATGGGAAACTTTGTTGCCCGTGGCCGTGGTGCTGTCGCCAAAATCCCAGGCCAATTGGATGTTTTCAGTGTCCGCTAGCTTGGCTTCAAAATGGGCAGTGCCGTTGATTTTAATTTCCGCTGGCGCAATGATGGTGTCAATCTTTGGCGGCTTGTTGCACAAAATATGGAAAGCAGAGACATGGGAAACGGGCTTGCCAGTCTTTGGGTCAGTGGCATTCAAGCTGGTGAGCTGTACCTGCCTATCTTGGTTTTCGCCAGCGTTTTTTACCAAATAATGGAGGTCAAACGACTGACTGTCAACGAGTTCGGGTTGGCCAGTGGCGGTATTGACGATTTCCCAAAGCAGTGCCGAAGAGTCCAAGTTTTCCGAGCGGTTTGTGAAATGGATGGTATCACCGAGGGTCACATTCAACGGATGCTCGAAATAGACATGCGGGACGAGCGTGTATTCCCTGAAACAAAATTCAATGATTTGCCAAATAAAAAAAACCAACGCCAACGCACTGAACAGCCATCGCAACCAGTTGGGCCACCGCTTTTCGACACCCACTTCCGCCGCTGGCATCTCCCAGGGCCGCTGCAATTCCTCCCAGTACCGATCGAACAACTCATAAAACCGCTCCTGCTCCGCACGGCCTTGTACCAGCACGGGACCCAACAGGAATTTCAGTTTTTCCGGGGATTTCAGGTTCGATTGGCCCGTGCTTTCCAACACCCGCAGCACCCGCAGCCGCTCCGCCGGGCTGATGGAAAAGCCCGCCAGTTCCAACCGTTGCAGGAAGGTGTCGAGTGGGAAGGTGATATTTTGATTTGAGTTGTTCAGTGATTTCTTTTGCGTATTGAGAATTGTTCAGCATTAAGGTGACATCTTTTTCCCTGATATCCCCTTCAGATATAGCAGATATTTTAAAGGGAAAAGGTGTAATCTCATGGCAGCCACATTGAGATAACACCTTTTTCCATTACTATTCTGCTAACAATTTCAAGATGTAGCTGGAAAAAGATGCCACCTCATTGCTTACATCATGAATCTTGATTTTCAAAAGCTCTTTCACCTCTAAAATCATCATCAAGCTTTATATTTAGTTGAATTTAGTCGGCCAAATAAATTTGGCGACTACATCTAAAACACCCCCTTCACCGCCTCCAAATCCTCCCTTGTTTTCACCAAAATGGACAGGTTGTCGAGCAATTGCGCTCGTTGTTTTGCATCGGAAGCCTCCATGAAGTTTTGCATTTCGAGGATGCGCAACCATGCCAACAATTCAGCGGTAGCGGGTGGTTTGCGCACGGCCCGTTTGCGCACGGCGTTGAATTTTTCGAGCAAGGTATTTAGTGTTTGCTCGGTAAAATGGGTGCTACCGCCCAATTGCGTTTTCACGATGTCCCGCAATAAATCGTCCGATGGGAACGGGATATGGTAAAAAACACAGCGGCGCAGGAAGGCATCGGGCAGGTTTTTTTCCGAATTGCTGGTCATGATGACCACGATATGCCGGTCGTCCGCTTTGGCCATCGGGTAATTGTCCTGTTCCTTCATGGAAAAACGGTAGTTCTCTATTTCATCCAAAATATCGTTGGTAAAGTCACGGGGCGCTTTGTCAATCTCATCAATCAGCACCACCGAGCTTTGCGGCTTGTCGGGGAGCGGGGTACTGAATTTTGAGCCATCCACCACTGCCGGATTGCTGAAAGCAATGGCCTTCCCAAGCGCTTGAAGCTCAATAAAATCAGCGGTTCTCAGCAATTTTGAGCCTTCGTGTTGCTTGATATTTGCCGCCTGAAAATGCGACAGCGCATCGTAGGTGTAGAACAAGTCCCGTGCTGCGGAAGTGGTTTTGGTATTGAAAACCAGGGGTTTGTTGGCAAAACTGGAGCTGGGCAATTCCGCCAAATCGAGGGCCACTTTTTGGGCCAGCTTGGTTTTACCAGTGCCAGGCTCGCCCGTGAGCAACAGCGGCTGCCCCAGTGCAATGGCTACTTCCACGGCATTTTTTAGCGCCTCGTGCATGATATAGTCCTGCGGGCGGAATGGTTGGGTGATGCGGGGATGGAGTTGTATTTTCATTTTTTTAAAGGATTGAAGGATTGGAGGATTGAAGTCGCCCAACTTAGAAAAACTTTTTGTTGTATTCGTCAATCAGTTGTTGGAGCGCCAGCTCCACATCTTCCATATAGTGTTCGCTGGCAGCGCCGAAGTGCTTGTTTCTAAGTTCTTTCAGTTCACGATTGCCAGGGGCGATGAAACTGTACTTGTTGAACCAAGCGCCGATATCGTTCATGCGCACCATGCCCAATTCTGGAAGCGCATTGACCAGGTCGCTCTCTGCCACCATTGCCTCCACTTCCTTATCAATCTGAGAATCTTCCTCCTCGTAAATGATACCGAAGAAAAACAGGTAAGTTGGGCTGTCTTCCGGCAGCGCAGCGCTGCAAAATTCGGTGATGAACCAGTGGGTAATGGCAGGCGTGACTGTTTTATCCCAGTCCCATTGGCTGATGGCGATGAAAATACAGACATAATCACTGCTGCCCAAACCTTGCAGCACCGGGCTGTTTTGTTGGAGCCATGCGATGCTTTTTTGGGTGAGCGGGTCGTTTTCGTTTACCCGCACGGAGCAGGCAGTGAACAGGTTTTTTAGAATGTTCTGTTTTGTAAATCGTAGGATCCCGGCTCACGTCAAAGGTGATATTGTCGATTTGGAGCGACTTCCTACTGGTTTTCAAACCAGGGTTGAGGTAGTCCTGCAATTTGCCTTCGAGGTCGAATGCGATTCGCCGAAATAGGCCCTTGTGGGATTGTAGGTCGAGGCCGTAGAGGTAGAAAACTGCGACTTTGCAGCTTTTCTTTCCTGAAATAGCTGCTGGAATTTGTCGCTTTGGTCCACCCTGTCGCAGGTGAGGCGATGGTATTCGTGGAGGCCCCGGCCATAAGAAACATTGGGCTTGAGGTCTTTTGGTTCGAGGCTATCAATAATTTTAGTGAGGCTTGCAGTGACTTGGTTAAAGACCAAATTGGCATTTTCAGCAGACACCCGACCCGCCAATTTCTCGGTGTCCATTTGGTTGTAGCGTGCCGCTTGTTGTATCGTTTCGTTGTAGGCACTAGAAGAAACAAGCAGCATTTGCTTCAACTGTGTGAACAGTTGGGGCAGGTCTTCGACGAGTATTGATTTGAGTTGCTGTTTAAGTTCTTCCACGAGGAATAGATTTACCTTTCAAAGAAGGCGGGCAAGTTACCGCAAAAATTTGAAATGTGACTTCTGTTCCTGAAACGAACACATGGAAGGCCATCAAATCAATCCCCTGTCCCTCAATAGTTTAGCTTTTAAAATTGCCACCTGCGCCAAGCCATCGGTGATTTCGCCCCGCAGCACCATCTCAACGGCCTCGTCGAGATGAACTCGGCGGACTTCCAGCTGTTCGGTGTCTTCCGGGTCAGCTTCGCCAAAGGCAAGGTCTTTTGCAACGAAAATCAAGCCCCGCTCGTCGGTGACGGAATTGGAAGTGTGGATTTCACCGATTTCGAGCCAGGTTTTGGCAGTGATGCCTGTCTCTTCCAGCAGTTCACGCTGCGCCGAAATCAGTGGGGTATCATTGAAACTGCCGCCACCTTCCGGCACTTCCCAACTGTACCGCTCCAAGGTGTAGCGGTATTGGCCAACCAACCAGGTGCAGCCCTCCTCGTCAATTGGTACGATGGCGATGGCGATGTTTTTGAAATGCACCATGCCATAGATGCCGGGGTTCCCGTTCGGGTTCAGCACATTGCGATGCGTAACTTGAATCCAAGGGTTGTCATAGACTAACTGAATATCGAGGGTCTGCCAAGGGTTTTGCATGCGTGGTTTTGTGATTCGTGATTCGTGATTCGTGATTCGTGATTCGTGATTTAGGAGGTTAAGAAAAATTATGACGTGGATTTTTTGACGCTGAAGGACGCAGATTTTTTAAGATTTTTTATGCTTTTCCCACCTTCGGTGGAAAGACTGTGTCGCATCAACAGGAAGAGATTGTACAGATGCATTTTCTCTTAACACCCCAATTCGTGATTCGATTTGCAAATATCAGTCCTGCTAAAAATGAAGACAGCCAGCCATTGCGAATACGCAATGGCTGGCTGTCATTTTATACTTTGGAGCGCCAGGTTTGGCCATTTTAAATTGCTGTTGGCCTTTAGTTATTGGCTGTTGGCCAAAAGCTAAAGGCCAACAGCAAATGGCCAACAGCATAAAGGGAGTGGCTGTTGGTACTTGACTATTTCACTAACTTGCTTTGGTAAACCTGTCCTCCAGATTTGACCCGAAGGATGTAAACGCCTGCCGCTAAGCTGCTAACATCCAAGTAGTTGGCTCCAGCAGTGGTTTGCAAGCGTAGTTTTCCATCCACGGTCCACAGTTCTGCTGATTCGGGGTAAAGGGACGCAGGAAGCTGGAAGTTTACCCGGTTATTAACGGGATTTGGGAAAACCTCCAAGGTCTTGGTAGCAACTTCTTTGCTTCCATTGACCACCAAATCAACCGTTTCCACAGGTTTGCGGAGCGAAACAAGTGCTTCGTTGTTGCGGATGGCCTTCACCTCCGTTATTTCAATGCTCATCTTATCCTTCCCGGCAATATTGTCAATGATGCCGATGATGGCCGCAACCTGTCCGTGGCCCGATACATTGTTGTGGTCGGTGCGCACCAAGGCCATTTTCACCTCGCCCCGATCAGCCAAGGTCCGGTCAAAGCCCAGCAGATTGACCGCTTGTACTCCCAACCAGCTTGGATCGAATTTTAGGTCAATACTGGATGGGCTTATGATTTCAGGGTCGAATTTCAAAGTGAATGCAATGCCGTAAATATCATCCAATGGCGATTCTTCCGTCCCTAGCATGATGGGTGCTGTGAAAGTCATGCCTGGTTGCAGCAGGTTTGCACTGGGCAGGTCCACAAACATGGGAGGTGCGTCCTCGTTGCCTTCGGTGAATGCCAGGGGCTGTTGGTTCCCGTTGATTTCGCCGAAGTTCAAGGCGATGGCAGCAATGTCCACATCGTTGACGACCCCATCACCCGTGCAATCGGCATATTTACCATTCACGCCATTTTCAAAAACAGTTGGCCAATTCGCTGCTGCTAAACCTGCCCACTCAAGCCCTTGCGTTGACCTCGCTGGGCCTTCCCAACCATAACCAAGTCCAAGGTTCAGCAAGTCGAAATGGTCGCATGCATTGTCACGGTTGCCGTCGCCGGGATACACAAGGCCGTCGCAATTGGGCGCAACGTATTCCACCGTCATGCAGCAGTCTGGGTGGTCGTTGATGCATATTTTCAGGACTTGGAAAAGTTCATCATTGGCAGTAAGGTGCTGCAAGGTCTTTGGCACTTGGGTCAATGGATAGGTGCCCACCAAATCGCCGTTATGGAAAACGTTGTAAAAATTATTGCCGGGGTTCTCGAAGGTAAACCAAAACCAGAGATTGTAAGTGTCATCGGGATGGCAATCATCACTGGGGTCAACGATGAGGTCGTTCACTGCACAGTCGCCGCTGCCCATACAGCTGACCGTCCCGATCCCGATGTCGTCACGGCAGTTTTCATTGTGAATGTCAATGACCACAAATTCATAGTTGGTGGTGCCGTTGCCATACAAGGGACCAATCTCGACCGGCAATTCATCATAGCTGTAGATGCCGTAGAGGTTCCCGTTGCCCCGCACCTTGAAGTAACCGCTCGTGTTTTCGTGCTGAAAATCCAATGTGACGTAGAACATGCCATTCGGCAAACATGGGTGTACGTCGGCTACGAGTTCTCCGATTTGGCAATCGCCCGTATTGGGGTCGTCGCAGTCTGGAACCTGCACCACTGCGAAATCACGACAATCGGGATGGCTGGCATCGGCTGCGCCAAACTCCAGTTGCTCGGCGTTGGAGGTGAGCGGTCCAATGGTCACGGGAAGGTCATCATAATTGAAAAAACCATAGACATTGCCGTTGCCATAAATTTTAAAGCCATCATTGCCGGTGTTATCATGCTGGAAATTGATGGTCACAAAGAACTGGCCATCGTCGTTGCAATCGGAGGCATTAGCCACAAGGTCGTAGATGTGGCAGGCATTGCCGCAATTAACAGGGCCAAAGACAATTGCATCCTTGCAAAGTTCGTACTGTACATCCCGCACGACGATTTCATAAACGGTTCCTGCATTCAATGGGCCTATGGTATAAAATGGCTGGCCATAGCTGAACGGCCCGAACCACTGGCCATTGGCCCTCACTTTAAAGCCTTGGCTGCCCGTGGCTTGCGTCTGGAAGGCAATGTCCAGCATGTACTGCCCGTTGTCGTTGCAAGGGTTCGCCTCTGCGACCAAGTCAAAGATTTCGCAGTCGCCGCTGCCGGGGCAGTTGGGTGCCTGAAATTCTTTAATGCGGCAGCAGTCCGAGTCGTTGATGCACACCTTAATGACTTGGCCTGTTTCGCCATTGTCCACAAAATGAGGAATGGTGATGGGGAGGTCGGCAAGGGCATAATAGCCAATGTTTTGGCCTTCGTAAATTAGGTCAAAATGCGTGTGCGGCGGGTTTTGCACCTCAAAATCTATGGTGAGGGAATAAGTGCCATCGTCGTTGCAATCGCCTGTTTGCACCACAAAATCATAAATTTCGCAGGCGGCAGCATTGCAGTTGATGGGGCCGACCACCGCAAAATCAGAGCAGTCGGGGAATTGGACATCCTTTGCCACAAACTCATAGACATTGACGCCATTTCCCTGAAACGGCCCAAGGGTAATGGGTAAGGCTGAATACTGAAAGGTGCCATAATTGTTGCCATTGCCCTGCACCTTGAAGCCTTCGTTGCCCACGCCTGTGTATTCGAAGTCAATGGTCACATAGTATTGCCCATTGACGCAATCGCCATGCGTGGCCACGAGATCAACGATTTGACATTGAGCCTTGGCGGCCAATGTACCAAACAATAAGAATGCTGCGAAAAGGATGTTTTTCATGCTAGACATATTTTGATGGTACAAAAGTGTGGAAGCAAATGCCTGGGTAAAAATACTTTTTTGGCGTATTTTTGGATTTTATTTATTAAAAAACATGCCATTTTTTTAATTAAAATACTCATAATCAAAGAAATAGCAAAATCATTATTTCTAAAATTCTTGGATTTTTTATGAAATGCCATGACCACTAATCCACTAATTCTTCAAATTTCATCACTTTCCCGAAAAGAGATGACCCGCTTTTGCGATTTCGCTTGCTCGCCTTATTTCAACAAACATAAGGATGTTAAGGCACTGGTTACGCTTTTGAGCGAGGCATATCCTGATTTTTCTGAAAAAAAATGTGGGCGCTCCGTACTGTTCAAGCAGCTTTTCCCGGGCAAAACCCATCACCAGCCGAGTTTGGCGATAGTATTTTCATATTCACTAAGGCTGTTCGAGCAGTTCTTGGTGGCAGAGGAATTGGCAGCGGCTGGGGCTTTTATTGATAAAACGCACTATGCGAAGCAGTTGCGAAAGCGAAACCTCACCGCTTTTTTGAGGGAAAACGAACTGGAAACCGAAATCAAAACCACCAACAAAGTTTCGAAATCCGTTTCGCCAACGTCAACGACCTTGGACGGCATTCAGCGAAGCTACCGGGCTGCTGCCGAACGAGATGCCATCGGCCTTAAAACGGGGCATCCGCAACTTGAATCATTGTTGGAGAAGCAATTTCATTTGGATGCTTTTTTTGCGCTGGATAAACTGCGGGATGCCTGTGAACTGCAACAACGGGCAAGGTTGATAAAGACGGAATTGCCCGGTGACGTGCTATTGGAAGCACTCGTGAAATCTTTTGAAAGCGCCGAGCGGCTGCGAAAAATCCCGCTGATTGAAGCCTACCTTGCTATTTATAGCCTACTGAAAACCAATGATCTGGCACAGTTTAGGGCTTGCCTCGATTTCATTCGAGAAAATTCAGGTCAAATCGGCAAGGATGACCTGCAGCAGCTATTCAACTATTTGCAAAACCATTGTATCGAACAAATCAACAAGGGGCAACAGCCTTTCCTTTGGGAGGTGTTCCGAATTTACCAGTTCCAATTGGACAACCAATTGCTGCTGGTTAACGGCGAGCTTCCTGAGTGGCATTTCAAGAACATCGTTACCACCGGGTTGCGGATTGACGAAAGGGATTGGGTGCGCAATTTCATGGAATCTTACAAGAACCAACTGCCTGCCGGGGTTGCTGAAAATGCCCATCGCTACAACCTGGCCATGTATTTCTACCATATTGGCCAGCCAAAACAAGTCTTGCCGCTGCTCGTCCAAGTCGAATACACCGATCTGCGCTACAACCTCGATGCAAAGTCTTTATTGCTTCGCACCTATTTCGACTTGGGGGAAGATGAAGCGCTCATGGCGCATTGCGAAGCGTTCAAACAGTTTGTGAAACGGAACAAGTCCTTGACAGAATTCCAGAAGCAGGGGTACTTCAACCTTATTCGGTTTGCCATAAAAATCTATCGGTTATGGCTGAACGAAGGTTTGGTTAAGCAGGATAAATGGCAGCAATCGGCGCTCCAATTGAAGGCAGATTTAGGTGCTGCCGAAACTGTATTCAACAAGCCTTGGTTGGAAGGAAAGCTCGAGGAGATGATTGGCAATATTTAGAGCTAAGGTTCTTGAAGGTTTCAAGTTTCAGAGCCTGTCCCGATTTCTCGGGATTTCACGGAGGGGCGTGCTCAATTGGAAATGAACAGCATTTTTAGAATGGGTTTTTAGGCAAATCAACCTTTATTTGAGCGGAAACTTCAAGTTAGCACCTAGTCATTTCTTAACCCATTGCAGCCCCGCCGAAGGAGAAAAGCCCAGCGTTTGATGGAAACTACCTGCCGTGTCAGCTTGGAAGCCAGTGCCAAAGGCATAGCCCACCCCGAAAAAAAGCATGGAAGGCTCGGTGGCATAGCCAACCCTCAGCCTCAACGGCTCAATGGGCTGGTACTCCAGGCCGTTTTTCATACGGAGCTTCTGGTCCAAGTCCTTTTCCACTTCGCTGCACAAGAATAGTTTTGAAGAAACCTGCCACCGCAGGCCGAGCAACAGGACACTTGGCAGGTTCTCTCCTTCCACCAATTCGACTTGGGCTGGATTTACTGCCTGCGCACCAATGGTGAGCGATTTGGAAATATTGGCCTGCATGCCGACCTCAAAACTCAACAGGCCACGGTTGCCGTAGTCTGGGATGCGGGTTTGGAAATAGTTGAACCGAACGCCTACTGAAAGCGATTCCCAAAACTTTCGAGCATAGGAAAGCCCGATTTTTTGCTGCCGAAACCCCTCATAGCCAAAGCTTTGTGCCGAAAAGGCAAAATTGCCCGACCTGGTGGGCAACCCAACTGCCACTGCCACAGATTGAAGCTCGGACAACAAAAAACGTTGCTCAGCCCCCGCTGACACAGTTAGGCCAGTCGTCCCATTCAATCCTGCTGGATTGGCAAACAAGGAAGCCGGGCCTGACATCGCTACGGTGGCATGGGAAATGCCGGCGCCGACCGGGTTGACGGTGGGCAATTGGCCATAGGCTAACAAAGAAAAAAGAAGAATCCAACAAGGCAAAGATGTTTCATGGCTCAAAATTAACTTTGCCGCAAATTCAAACAAGAACAAATTGTGAAACCATACCTAATTGGCATAACAGGAGGCAGCGGGAGCGGTAAAACCACCTTTATCAAGGCACTCAGAAGCTATTTTTCGGAGGAGCAGCTTTGCATCCTCTCCCAGGATGACTACTACTTCCCACGGGAGCAGCAGCTTACCGATGAGAAAGGGGTGAAAAACTTCGACCTACCGAATTCCATTGACAAAAAATCATTCAAAAATGACATTGAGCGTCTAATGGTTGGGGAAACCATCGAACGATTGGAATATACTTTCAACAATGAAAAGGCAGTGCCGGAGGTTTTGCGGTTCAAGTCTGCTCCAGTCATCATTGTGGAAGGCATTTTTGTGTTCCACTTCAAAAAAATAAAGCGCCTGCTCGACCTAAAGATTTTCCTGCATGCCAAAGAAAACCTCAAAGTCATCCGCAGGATTAAGCGGGACCAGGTGGAGCGGAACTACCCTATCGAAGATGTGCTGTATCGCTATGAAAAACACGTGATGCCCACTTTTGAGCGGTACATTGAGCCATACATGGACGATGCAGACGTTGTAGTTAACAACAACAGCGATTTTTCAGCGGGATTGGAAGTGGTGAAAGGGTTTATTGCCAATAAGCTGGTAATGTAGCAACTCATCTCAGCTAATTTTGCGGTTGAGCGCTAAGCATTCGTTAATTTTATCGAGCAATTCGTTGGGGCTATACGGCTTGCCAACATAGTCATTCATGCCAAAAAGCAGGGCTTTTTCCTTCTCAACAATATAAGCCGAAGAAGTCAAAGCAATAATGGGCAAGGAGTTGATGGCCGATGATGAATTGGAACGAATCTCAGAAGTGGTCCGATATCCGTCCATACCCGGCATTTGAATATCCATCAAGACAATATCGAATACCTGCTGATCCAGCAAATCCAAAGCTTCAAATCCGTTCTCAGCGGTCGAGACCTGTGCCCCATATTTTCGGAGCATTTTAACCACCACCACTTGGTTTATTTTATTGTCCTCCACTAGGAGCACATTTATTCCATCTAAGCTGTCGTATTTCCCTTCGTCCGAAGGATGGATGCCATGATAACCGCTTGCACCTGCGAAGGGCATCAACAAGGTGAATCGTGTAGCCTCCTCTAGCAAGTTTTCGACCTGCATTTTGCCGTTTTGGACTTCCACCATTCGCTTCGTCATGGCCAGCGAAAGCAGCTTGTCTTCAACTGCCTGAAGCTTTTCGCTTTCAGTTTTGAAGGGCAGATTTTTATGATGGTAAAAATTACCCAACATGCCTTTGTCTGGAGCCTCAATAACAAATTTGACAATTGCTTCCCTTTCCGTTTTGTCTGCCAGTAGTACCGATATGTTCACTAACCCAACCGTTGTTGTATCTATGCAATTGACTAATAAATTGGTCAAAACATTGGACAAACGTGGGCCACTTCCAATCAAATATGGGGGTATCAGCTTATCAACAGTATAGTGGAAATGCAAGCCTTTTTTCTCGGCCTTAAAAGAAATCCTATCAAAAACCTGATGGGTCAAATCCACCAAATGGAACGCTTCATTATCGTCTCCAAACTTTATGTCCTCAAAATTAGAATAGCCAAGCGCTTCATTGGTCAAGGAGGTAAGCTCGTTGGTACAGAACTGCATTACCCTGATTTGATCTACTTGGTCAGCCCGTGGATGGTTGTCCAACAGCAGTTGAGTCAGTCCAGCAATATCATTCAATGGACTTCTCATTTCGTTGGTGATAGCTGCCAAGTACTTGCCCTTTGAACGTGAAAAAACCTGAGTCCGCTCTCGCTCAGCCATTTCGTTCACGAGTTGTTTGTTCAATAGTTCAAGACTGATGTTCTTTATTTCTTGTTCCTTATTCAGTTCCTCAATTTCCGTTTTCTGATGTTGATTTTCTGCTACTTGCCAGGCTAATTTTTGGTTGTCCTCTTGCTTTTTTTTGTAAAGAATGGACAACATAGCCGCTAAGAATCCAGCAATACCAATCAAGACAAACAATAGCCACCTAATTCGCTTATCTTGAAACTGCTGGACTTGGAGATGCTGAATCTTATTCTTTTCCGAGATGGCTTTGGTAGCCATTAAAGTATAGGCAACCGTCAAGTTTTCGTTTGCTGTCTTTACATCATCCAATTGATACGCAATATGAGCCAACAAACGGTAGGAGGAAGCCATCCCAAGGGTATCATGAATCAATCGGTAACCCAATAGCGCATCATGGGCTGCTTTTTCGCCCAGTTTTGAATCTCCATTGGAAAAATATAGCTGCCCCAGCTTCAGTTGAGCAACTGCAACGCCCAAGGTATCTTTTTGATCGGAAAGGATATTATGCGCTTGGTCTATCGAAAGAATCGCTGGTATTGTATCCCTGTTTTGAAGATGTGCTTCACCAAGGTAATTTAAGGCTTGGACCTGCAATCGCCAATTTTTGGTTTGGCTGGTCAAGGAAACGGCTTTCTGGGCAAAATCCACCGCATCTGAGGAATGGGTAGCCAACTTTTTACTTGTCAGGTTAACAAAATGGTTCGCTTTCGACTTTATGCCCATGTAGGCTAAGCGATTTTCTATGCTGTCAAGTTTTCCATTCTGGCTAAAAACAGCCAAGCATGATGCTTCCAATAAAATTAACAGCAGTAAGAATCTCATTTTGGTGCTTGGCAATTTGAGTGGTTTGCCAAGTCGTTTCAAATACAATGCCGTAAGGCGCTGTTTTCGATAATGAGTGTATAATTTACAATTATTAGGTTTAGGGGAGTATAGAAGGTTTAAAACTGAAATTGCAATCTTACTGGGCCTCCCTACTATTTCACGAGATACCCATCGCAACTGTCATTGTTATTGGCAACAAGGAAGAGTTTCTTGCCATTGGCAAGCCTCACGGCAGCCATGTCCCTTGCATCTTTGGTGGCCCAAAAACCATTCATTCTGTTGAGTGATACCTCGAAACCGCCTTTGCCATCTCCCAATAGCACCGTGCCACTTCCTGCGTCATACCTCCCCGACTCTACTTCGGTAAAAAAGCTATTGCCTACCAGCAGCAAATCAAGGTTGCCGTCTTTGTTGAAATCATCGGATGCTACTTGGTTGCAAACCGACAACTGGGCCAGGGCCGGCAGTGGCTTGCCCGTGAACTTTCCCTGGTTGTTGATGAAAACGGTGGTTGAAAACGTATTCGCCACGAACTTCTTCGCCATTTCAAGTGCGGATGCCTTGAAAATATCCTGGATCGTTGCCTTGCCATAAGCCTTGTGGTAAACAAAGTCTTTTTTGAGCACCGGCATTTGCTTGATCATGGTTTCACGCTGGGGCACCGGGTATTCTTTTCCCTGCCAGTACCAGGTCAGCACGGGGTCATTGTTGCCATTCTTGTCGAAATCGGCGGCATACAACTGCGTCGGGGCATCGGCACTGGCCTTCAACCTGGAATTGAGGCCGAGATTGCCACCCACCAAGTCCATGTCCCCATCCTGGTCGAGGTCCGCAGCATGGAGGCAGTTCCACCAGCCATTGGTGCCCTCAAAGCCATACGCACTCGTGGCATCCGCCAACTGTCCGTCCGTATTTTTGAAAACCGTGATGGGCAACCATTCGCCACAAACGACGAGTTCTTCGTTCTTATCACCATCCAAATCCACCCAGCGCAGGTCGTTGACCATGCCGATATTGGCGAGGGCGGGCGCTACCTGTGCCCCAACCTCCGCAAACTTCCCCCCGTTGTTTTGCAACACCAAAGTCTGTGGCGCATTTGGGTATTGGCCGGGCGAAACCAACCCGCCCACGAACAGGTCGAGGTCGCCGTCCTTGTCGAAATCATGGGCCGCAACGCAGGAGCCGCTGGCCGTGATGGCAGGCAGGGCACCCGCTGGCGCTTTTAAGAAAGATCCCTTGCCATCGTTCAGGTATAGGCGGTCTTGATAATTACTGGAGCCAAAATCGTAGGTACTGCCACCGCTGACCACGTAGAGGTCGTTGTCCTTGTCGCCATCGGCATCAAAGAACAAACAGCCCATGTCCTCAAAGGCAGCGTCAGGCTCGAAGGCAGCGGTATTGCCCTTGACGAACCGCCCTCCCTGCTGCAAATAAAGCGTACCCACCTGCCCCCTTCCACCGCCTATGTACACGTCCTCCGCTCCATCGCCGTTTACATCGCCTGCGGCAATATTGGGGCCGAGGTTGGAGAAAGCATGGGGCAAGAGCCGCTCACGGGTGAAGTCGTTGAACTCGTCGTCCACATGCTTGAAATCAATGCCAAAATTATTGGCAGCCTGGAACAATGGAGCGCTCGAGGGCAGCACTTGCCATTGCCCTGACTTGGCATTCGCAATGTCCATCACGATGCGCTGGTTGGCGGGCTGGTTTTCCAAGGTCTGCACCTTGCCATCGGGCCACCTGATTTCTACCTTGTCAACAGTGGCGACGCTGCCCAAGCCAAAATGCAGCAATGGCTCCGACGAGGAGAAAAAGCCCCGATTGGCGGTCATCTCCAGGTACTGGACATTCCCCCCCTGCTGGATGCGCAGCTTTGCGCCATAGCCGTTCGGATTGTTGGGCGTGCCCTTTAGTTTCACTTGAAACCAATTAGCCCCCTGCCGCTCCGATGATTTGTTGCGGTAAACGAGCGCCTTGTTGTCTATCTGGTTTACGATTAAATCAAGGTCGCCATCCTTGTCCAAATCGGCATAAGCACTGCCGTTGGAATAATTCAAATCGCCCAAGCCCCAGTCGTAAGCCACGTTTTGGAAGCTCCTGCCATCCTTGTTCTTGAACACGTAGTTGCGCAGCGGCGTGGTCGGTATTTTCTGCAGGTATTCGTCAATGGTCTTGAAATTCGTGTTGGTGATGCCACCGTTTCGCATCACCGAATCAACGGTGTAGTTCAGGTAGTCGAGGTTGGTGACGTCTCTGCGGTAGCCGTTCGTAATGTAAAGGTCTTTTAGCCCATCGTTGTCGAAATCGGCAAACAGCGGGCTCCAGCTCCAGTCGGTGGCGGAAACGCCACCAAATTGCCCAATATCACTGAAGGTCGTGCCATTGCCCGGTGCGGCCCCAGTGTTCATCTGGAGCATATTGCGCATGTGCTGGTGGCCGTAGCCGTATTTCACGAGGCTGAAATAGCGGTCCTGCACCATGGTGGTCATGAGTTCTTTTTGCCGCTGGTTGTCCTCCGCCACCATGTCGAGTGCGGCCAAATCCACCAACCCATCGTTGTTGAAATCGGCGATGTCAACCCCCATCGTGTGGTTGCTGATGTGCCGGAAATAGTTCCAAATCTCGTCCTTGAAACCTTTGCCTTTTTGGTTGATGTACAGGAAATCGGGTTCGATATAGTCATTGCCGATGTAGAGGTCGGGATAGCCATCGTTGTTGAAATCGGAGGCGGTGACGCTCAGGCCCCAGGCCCGGTTCTCTATGCCCATTGCCTTGGAAACATCGGTGAACCGCCCATTTCCATCGTTTCGGTACAGCTTATCGGATTCGTATTGGTCGGAAGGTGCGGTGACCCTCGCCAATGCTTGGTTGTCAACGCCCTCTTGCTTCACCCGGATGCGATTCACGTCACCCCAAGCCAGGGGATGGTTCAGCACATAGGCATCCAAATCGCCATCAAGGTCATAATCGAAAAAATTAGCGTGGTTGCTGGCCGACTCGTCGTTCAATCCATAGGCAGCGGCCATTTCGACGAAGGTCATGTTACCCTTGTTGACGAACAGCAGGTTGGCTCGATCTGCACCCGCAATGGCCCCTGTCCTGCACACATAAATATCCTGAAAGCCGTCGGCATTGATGTCCACCACAGTAACGCCCGTCTTCATGCCGCCCATGGCGGCCACCCCCGCTATGTCGGTGATGTCCTCGAACTTAAAATCCCCTTTGTTCACATAGAGCCGGTTGGCCTCCTGCGTGGCCGTGAAATAGAGGTCGGGCAAGTCGTCGTTGTTCACGTCCAGGACCGCCACGCCGCCCCCATTGTAAAGGTAGGAGTTGGTGATGATATTGTTCTGGAAGGTTTCCTTGATGGTATTGGCAAAACCGATGCCCGTTGCTTCCGGCTTCATCAGCTCAAAATGCACATCGGCGGGCGGGTTCTGCGGCTCGTCGGAAATGGCGTTTCCGCCTTCATTTTTACAGGAAAAAATGAGACTACCCAACAGGAAAATAAGTGGAATTGATGTGATTAGTTTCATAAGTTGATAATCTGCTGCAAAGCTAAGCATTGCCAGAATGGATTCCATCTATAGTTGTCTGACTAACAAATAGCGGCAGTAGGCAGGACTTGAGGTGACAACACCTCGATAGGGCGAGCAAACATTATCGTATCTGCCCAAGTTGAGCCGCCCTTTCGAGGCGTCGCCTCAAGCTCTGCCAAATCTCAATCAGTTAGTCGAAGAACCAAAAAGAAAAAATCCCCGCTTCGCAAACATATTTCAATAATTTTAATTTTTGGCTTCTTATTTGCTAAAGTTTTCATGTGTACGCTAACCCGAAACCATAAGTTTCGATTTGGCCATTAATCGGTGTTACCATGAAACAGCAAGTTATACTCCTTATCTTCGGCATCCTCAGCAGTACGCTGTCGGCCCAGTACAACGAGGTTGGCGCCTTCTTGGGCACCTCCAACTACATGGGCGAATTGAGCAACCAACGCCTCTCCAACCAGCAGTACCGGGGGGCTTTCGGGGTGTTTGCAAGGCACAATGCCAATGAGCGGTTCTCGGTGAAGGCATCCCTGCTCAAAGGCACCATCGGCGGCAGCGACGCCAACTCCCTCAAAGAAGCCGACCGGATGCGCAACCTCAGTTTCCGCACCCACCTGACCGAGCTTGCGCTCACCGGCGAGCTGAACCTCGGTGCGTACAATATTAGGGCTGGCAAAGGGAGCGTGCCCTACGCCTTCATGGGTTTGGCCGTCACCCGCTTCAACCCGCAGGCCGAGTTCAGGGGCACCTGGTACGACCTGCAGCCCATGCACACGGAGGGCAAGAAATACCTTCGAAACACGATGGCCGTCCCCTTCGGGCTTGGCATGCGGTTCAACATCAGCTATAAACTCAACATCGGCCTGGAATTCGGTGCCCGGCTCACCACCACCGACTACCTCGACGACGTGAGCACCTATTATCCCGACGTAGTTGGCATGAGGAGCACGGAACCACTCTCAGCAGCACTTAGCTACCGAACGCCCGAGGTCACTGGCAGTTTTGGCGAAAACCCCCTCGGCAAGACCCGTGGCGACCGCATGAACAACGACTGGTACGTATTTGCCGGCCTGAACGTCTCCGTCAACCTCACCGACAAGTACGGCCTCGATTTCGATAAAAAATACGACGTGTTTAAGGAGCACCTGAAAAAGCCAAAGACCGAAAAGCAACAAGAACGTGATTTGCAAAAATCCAAATACAAGCAAAAACGCCAACCCTTCTGGAAAAAGCAGAAAATGCAGCCGATTGTGAAGAAAAGGATGTAAGAAAGATGATGAATCATGAATGATGAATGTGGGGAGAACGGCGGTCAGGTATAAAACCTGACCGCCGTTTGTGTTTTTGCGCCTTGCCCCAGGCAATTGGCTACGATGCCACCGCCATCCCCATCGCACTCGCCCCACCCTAGCAGCGCACGCACCCTACCCCACCCAGTGGTCTTCGCCTTGCCTTTTTGTCGATTTTTGGGCAAAAAACCCCGAAACTGCCCATCCTGCGTCCGCCGCTTTTCTCCCCGATTGGTGATTTAAGGGCCAATATGTGGCCGCTTTTCGCCAAGATTGGTGATTTAAGAACCGATACGCTGCCGCTTGTCGCCAAGATTGGTGATTTAAGAACCAATACGCTGCCACTTGTCGCCCAGATGTTGGATTGATGGGCCAATACGCCGTCGCTTTTCGCCCCGATTTGGCCATAATGCCAGCCCGCCTCAGCGGTGGCCAAGCCGGGCAGTTTTGTCCTTCGATGGCATAAAAAACCACCTAAGGGTTTTTCCTAGTTTGAAAAAAGATAATACCTTCACGCCCGAACGCAAACAACCAAAGATGCGACCCGCAAACCTCCCATTCAGGCAAATAACAACAGGACTTAAAGCTGACACCTTTTTGAAATGTGTCTGTTTTACCGCACCAAACCCCATTCCCTTATGAACCAAAATCCAGAACAAATCGCACGAGACCACATAGACAGGCAGCTACGGGCCTGCGGCTGGGTCGTCCAATCCAAATCAAAAATAAATCTCCACGAAGGCCCAGGCGTGGCCGTCCGGGAATACCAAACCGATGTCGGGCCAGCGGACTACGTGCTGTTCGTGGACGGAAAACCCGTGGGCATCATCGAAGCAAAGCGGGAAGAAGAGGGCCACAAAATGACGGTGCATGAAGACCAAGCCGAAGACTACGGCCAAACTCAAATACCTCAACAACAAGAAACCTTCGTGTACATCAGCACCGGAGAGCAAACTTCCTTCACCGATTTCCGGGACCCAAAGCCAAGGAGACGGATGTCTTCACCTTTCACCGACCGGAAACGCTGCGGGGCTGGCTGAAAAAGACCAAGTCATTGCGCACAGCGCTACATGATTTGAACGACCTGCCGAAGGAGGGCTTGCGGGATTGCCAAATCAACGCCATCACCAACCTCGAAAAATCGTTCAAGCAGAACAAGCCTCGGGCCTTGATACAAATGGCCACGGGTTCCGGCAAGACCTTCACCGCCATCACCGCCGTATATCGCCTGCTGAAACTCAAGGACGGCAACAACAACAATGTGGCAAGGCGCATCCTGTTCCTCGTGGATACCAAGAACCTCGGCGAACAGGCCGAGCAGGAGTTCATGTCGTACCTGCCCAACGACGACAACCGGAAGTTCACGGAACTCTACGGCGTACACCGCCTGAAATCGAAGCATATCCCCGACGACAACCACGTCTATATCAGCACCATCCAGCGCTTGTATGCGGTGCTGAAAGGCCAAGACCTCGACGAGAGCGCCGAGGAGGAAAACCCCAACGAGCGCAAATGGCAGCCCAAGGAAGTGCCGCCCGTGGAGTACAATGCGCGGCTGCCCATCGAGTTTTTCGACTTCATCGTCATTGATGAATGCCACCGCAGTATCTACAACCTATGGATGCAGGTGCTCGACTATTTCGATGCCTTTCAGGTGGGCTTGACCGCCACGCCCGATGCCCGCACCGTCGCCTATTTTCAGCAAAACCTCGTCTTGGAATACTCGCACGAAATGGCCGTGGCCGACAACGTGAACGTGGGCTACGACGTGTATGAAATTGAAACCAAGATAACGCAGCAGGGCGGCACGCTCTGGAAAGGCGAATACGTGGAGCACCGGGAGCGCCTGAGCCGACGGAAACGCTTTGAATTGCAGGACGAGGACGA
>JADKBS010000034.1 GCA_016714985.1 Saprospiraceae bacterium
GTACGTTTTGATTTCAAAAACCAGTCCACTTGGGCGCTGTAAGATAATATCGGCTGAACCATTGCATCGTGGATAGGTGCCCTTGCTACATTTTTCCAGCCATTTTCCTTGCCCAGGTATTCGTACAATGCAAAGGCTTATTTCGTTGTGAAGTTGCTTGATTTGATAGCCTGGATTGCTCCTGAACGCAGATGAATCTTCCGTCGTGATGTTTGTATTTCCACCGGGGGTAAATTGGAACGGAATATCCTCCAACAGTGCAGGTGGTTCGTCAAAGTACATCAAATTGCTGTACCGGGTTTTCTTTCGCAGTGGGTCATCGGGGTGGATGATTTTGGGTGGGTCATACACGTTGGCATCGCTTGGCTTGAAGCGTAGGCAGAAACTGCTTGCACCTACTTTCCGAAAAATGTTTTGTGTCAAGGCCGTGGGCTCGCAATTGGCGCTCCATTTCATTGAGCCAGCCTTTCTTTTATAGTCGTTGAACTGACTGCAATATTTCTAAATCGTCAATTACTTCCAAAACTTTAGATTTCTCCCACCCAGACGAATTCCTTCCGTTTTTGCTGTTCTTGGAAAAAAAGGTTCACATCGAGTATTTGCCCCGCATAAGTGCTACGGCCAGCCGATGGACGGTATGTAATATAGTGGTAGCTGTCGGTGTGGATTTTCCCAAAATCGAAAAGCCACCCTTCGCCGCCCCAGCCGTGTTTGCCCTCATGCGTTTGGTCGCTTCTGCTTTTCCCTTCCCAACCGGAGGGGCCGTTGCTAACGCTCATCGTTCCAACAGATTCGGGCAATCCGTTTTCATTATCCGGCTCAGTTGGCATTGACTGTTCCACAAACTCATACAGGGGAAGCAACCTGTCAAATGTTTCGAGGATTTCTTGGTAGGTTGAGTCGGGTAGCGGAAACGGAAGGGCGTCCTTTTCCCAACCGCTATGAAATTGCTGTTTTGCACCAGTTCTTCAGCGATTGGCTTTGAAAATCGAGAAGGCGAACCTCGTTGTTCCTTGAATACCACATTTCCAAGCCTTTGAATACCTTTGGGATGCTGTTGAAGGTAATGATTAAAAATGCTTGATTTTAGCATCAAAAATAGCTTCAGGATGTGGGGTACTTTTACTCGACTCCAGGAAAAGGCCACGCAAAACCTTAACCGACCTTCCGCTTCTAATCCTATGTTAAATTGCAATTCCTGTCCCCCGCCAAAATGGAACACCCAGCCTTTTTGGACGGCAAACTTTTCGATATTGCGGTCGAATGGAAGTGTTGCACCGCCCCTACCAGACAGTCCTTTCAGCCGCTTTCTGATTGCTTGCAGTTGGCTAAAGTTGTAGGCTGAACTTCTACGGTCAATTTCATGGGCTATCTCGGCAAGCTGTTCAAACGGCGTCATAATTTTGATTGCTGTGTGGGGTTTTGCGGAGGAAAAGTGCCAGGGAGGGCTAGGCGGGATCGGGAGCGAGCGGCGCTACGGGCCCAATTTTTCAACGAAGTAGCGTGGGAAAAGGGGGGGCTTTTCGCCGGAAGCTAAAATCCGAACACAGTCTTAGTTCCAAACGAAATCATTGCACTTTAACCACCTTCTCGGTTTTGACCCCGCCCGACGTGCTAACGGTGACAAAATAAGTCCCACTGGGGTATTCGGTCATATCCAGCAGCTCATCAACCTTGTTGCCCTTGATGCTTCGCTCAAGCAGCGTTTGACCAAGCTGGTTTTGAAGCTGCAACACGCCCGAAATGCCCTCTCGGCCCGCTATCGCCACTCGGAGCATATCGCTGACCGGGTTGGGCGAAATGGTAACTTGGATGGGTTCACCTGCCGCTACGACTGCTGACGGGTTGTTCGGGCTGAACGCAAGCTGAAACGAATATGGGTACTGCCAAGATTCCGCCTCACCATCTGCGTAAAACTCAAGGTAGTAAGTCCCGGCAGGCAGTTGAAGTAGCTGCGTCTGGATGGTTTCGGTTTCGTACTCCTCGTCGAAGAAGTATTCATAATTGGGATGTCCCAAAATGGATACCCCGAAGAAACTGGTCGAGACATTGTCCACCTTCACCGATACAGTGCCGGCCTGTGGCAGCGTGAAGACAAAATCGTCATAGTCAATGTCGTATTCAGCGTCGGGGGCTTGCTGGGTGATGAAGCCATTGTACTGCGTATTACTTTCGATTTGATAGGACAGGTGGTAATAATCGGGTTCGTCCAGCCCGTGAATGTTCAAGTCCTGGTAATCCGGTAGTGCCGTATGCAGGGTGTACTGAAGTGCGGACGGGGATTCGCCACTGTACCGGGTGAACGTTTCAGATATGATGTTGAAAAAATTCTTCAACTGCGCATCTTCCACCTCCACGACCCCATCGCCGGGGTCGTCAATGCTGATGTCGTAGGTCCAGTCGCCGATGATGCAGGAGTAGTCCACATCATCTGGAATCCCCATTTGGTTCAGCCCCGCTACCTGGTTGCCCTCCACGCCGTTGCAGTCCACGTCGAGGCTGTAAAACCCCAATAGGTTGTCGAACATGACCCCACCGCTTTCCAATCCTCCGTACAAGAAAACGCCTTCGTCGAAAGAATAGAAATACGACCTGCGCAAGTCCCGGACGGCATCCGAACGCTCGTCAACGTCAAGGAATGCGTCGAATAGGAAAGGCCTGCGTTGAGTTGCTGCCCCATGCGGCGTACCACTCGTGATGAGCTTCGCAACATGATGGCTTCCGTCCTGTTGCCAGAAGTTGTCGTTTTGGAGGTACTGACGTGCAGCCAGTCCGCCCATCGAGTGCCCCAGAAGGATGACCTTTTCCTTGCCCGTAGCTTGTAGTACATGGGTGACTGCATTCCGAACGGCCAGCCCCTGTTTTACAATGGCAGCTTGGTTGCTCTGTGTGGCGTGTTGGGTTGTTGTGCTGTTGCCGTAGGGCAGTACCATCCAGCCCAGTATTGAAATTGACGATATAAAAATCGCCAGCCATAATCCCATTGTTGAAGTCCGCAAAATCAATCGGACTACCATTGTAAATATTGGAGTATTCCAAATCGTCGTCCGAATTGAGGTTAAAGGCAAGTTGCCCACCAAAGCTCCAGCCTTGGTTCAAAGCATAATCATAGAACCCAGACCAAGTGTCCGAACTGCCCGTCAGGCCGTGTATGAAAATAACAGGGTAGGGGAAATGCTGGGGCGCCCCGGCCCTTTCCTCGCCAAACGACGGGCTTGTCATAGGTATCGCTGAAAGAATATGGGCGGTGTCTTCCTTTAGTCGCTTTACGGTTTCTAAATGCAGGAGGACGTTTTCTGAAGGTTCGACGCCCTCCAAAAATTTTGAGGACTGTCCAGATACGGAAGCGGAGAGGCAAAGCGTGAGAAAAAAGCAGATTGTAGCTGGTGTTTTCATGCTGGGTTAGTTGACTAATGAAGGATATGGCTTGAGGCGAAATCAAAGCAAATTCCAAGCCATAGGTTGTTAACACACGTGTGTCGTGTCAGTGACAATGGTATAGAATGCCCAACCCCAAGCGCTTCAAAAATACCACAACAAAATTCCATTGTGCCCGTAATGGTTCAAGAATTAGCACAGCATTTTAGCGTAAAATAGAATATATGAAAACCAATATCTTCCTGAATGCCTACCAGCAAGCGGAGAACAAGCTCACCTACAATTTCCTGGCAATACTGGAATTGCTCAATGACCGGGGGCTGTGCGAGTTCCTCACTGGGCTGGCCTTGTGCGAAAAACCCGTTACTGAAATTAGGACTGTCTACGGGGGGGGGAGAGCAACCCCGATGGCAGCTTCGACCTCAAAAAACGGAATGGGGATATCATGACCGTTTATTTCGAGAACAAGACCAAGCGGAGAGGACTTGGCATATCACAATTGCAATCGCACCTTAACTGGTGCAAGGATGGCGACCTGCTTTTAGTCTTGACGCCCCGCAAATCGGATATTGAAATAATCAAGAGCCTACAAAATGACAGGATTAAATTTTTCACATGGAGTGAAGTCGCTACTTGGCTCAAATCCCTTGAAAACGAAATCGTTGGGCAGTTCATTGAATACGGGAGGTTAAGTGGAGAGTTTGAGGAATTGGGGGAGATACTCCGTGATGATATTGCAATTTACTGCGAGTTCCTTAAAACCAATTTTGACGGCAAATTGAACAACATTCTTGAGAGTTTTCACTATCAGGTTGATTTAAAAGTATATGGCTTCAATATAAACAAGCGGCAAAATTCTCGTTGGGGGCGAAAAGGCACTGAATTTATCAATGGTGACTATGAGAGCGTTGATTTTGAAAAATACCAGTTTGGGCAGTTCTGGACAATCTGCTATTACCACGATACTTACGACCATCGCATACCATTTAAAAATGATTTGCCAGAAATAGCTTTCTTCTTTGACATCAATCCTAAAAAAAAGAGCGTCCTTCAAATGGACGGCGATTTCATAATCATCATGAATTCACTTAAAGAACTTGGCTTTGAAAGCAATTTGGACAACGAATTGAGTCCCAATACTTGGCGGCTTCTTTGCTACCGCAAACCAATTTCCGAATTTCAGGAATTGTCTGTCTTGTCCCTGCTCAATTTTTGCGAGGAAGTGATGCAGAAAATACTATCCACGGAGGCCTTGAGCCACCCATATTTTTATGAAATGCAGCCAGTAGTTTAATCGAAAGAAACTGTTGAGGCTCATTCCTTAAGTACCTCCTGCTTCTCCATAAACCGCTGCATCCCCTCCGAAATCGGCGGACAAAGTGTGAACGCCCCAAATCTGCGCTGAAAGCAGTCCCAATGCCTGCCCAAAATCCCCTGTCGCCGCTTGTAGGGATGCACCCACACCCAATCAAGCTCCCATCCCTTCGAACCATCTGCTCGTTCTCGCTCCCTGAAACAGCAGGCACCGAACGCTTTTAAAGTGCTTTTCCCTGATTTGTTGTAATGCAAAAAACCCGTGTGCGTGAAGAGGTAGGCGACCGTAGGAATGAACGGCTCGTAACGACCACCGCTGGGCTCGTTTGCTGAATATTGCACGAACCCGAAGTGCATTTCACGCCGGAAATAGGTGGCGAACTGCTCGACAGCATTTCGATGTCCCTTCGGCGAGGAATCTGTTACTTCGATTAGCTCCAAACCGCTGTCGCAAATGACGGTGGGCAGTTTGATGGTGTATTCTTCGCAGACGTGGCACATGCGTTTTTGTTTTTACGAACAAAAGTAAAACTACCGATAGATGCGGTGCAATACAGTTAGCAATTATGACTCCCCCACCTCCCCCGCCCACCCGTTTTCAGCGGTGCAGCCAACGAAACCCCCAACGCACCGCCGCAGCCTTGCCTGCCCGACAACCTGCCTGAACCCGCAAGGCAGCAGCGGCGCTCCCGCAGCAGCAGCGGCGACCGATGTACGCCGCCCCTGCTTTTTGGCTCGACGGGGTTTCGTTGGCTGCGAACCTTGTAGCCCGGGCCAACCCCCAAATGGAATAGTTGATGTTTTAACCACCGCCCCCCCGGTAGTGGTGCCGCAGCTTGGCGCATAGCTGGGCTTTGCGGCGGTGGAATAGTGTCCACCCGGTCGGCGTTATTGTGAGGGAAGTTGGTCTTTCTCGAATGTGGGCGGATCTTTCTCTATGGATTCAAGAAACTCGTTCAATTTCGAAGACATCAGCTCTAATGCACTCGTTTTTTTATCCTTTGCGGACTGCTCTCTTGTGTAGGCTATGAACTGAGTCAGGATGTCATAAAAGCCTTTTTCCTCCGCTCTGTCAACTATTTTTGGCAAGTATTTCACCGTTAGAGGATGCTCTGCGTTGAACTCATCAATTATTGAAAGGATGGTCTTTGTCACCCTGTCAACCCTCACCTTAAACTCCAAATAGTAAGCCTCGTCAATATTGATTGGCGTAATCAAGCTGCCGTCAAAATCAGAGTATAAGCCGTTTTGCCTCAATTTATCGAAGCTCTTGTACCATTTGAGTTCCTCAATGACAAAGCGGAGTTTGTCCATCAGGTGCGGGAAAATTTGCTCTTGAAGGAGTTTATTGGGGTTAGATTTTATCGCACGGATTTTTTTGTAGTCCCTTTCATCATTGATTTTTCTGATGTAGTTAATGCCAATTCCGAAACTTTCACCAATAACACTAAAGACGAACAGGAAGAAGGAAAACAAATACCTCAAACCGTGATTTTCAAAGACGCCCTTCATGCCCTTAACTTGCCTGAAGGAAAATCCCTTTCCGTCGAGAAAAAGGAAGAAAGCTTTAATCAATTCTTCCAGCCCGATGATATGGAATGACATTGCAGAGCCGAAGTCTCCAGCTTCAGCGAGCAAATCGGCTGATTCAGTTTTTTTTTGTGCATTGGCGATGACTCCCTTGTAAACGGACAGGCACTTATCACGGGAAATTGTCAAAAATTCACTCATATTGACGATGGTTTTAGTGCGACTAAACGGAGCACCGAGTATGGAAGTTCCAAAGGCGACATCTCATAACGCTGCTAAATCTATATGAAAACAAATTCTCAAAAGCCAATCTACATGGAAGACACCTACTTGGAAAAGTTAAGAAACACCGAACTCTCCGACCTCCTCAAAGTCTTTTCCCAGCGCACCTGGCGGCGGCTCGGCTTCTGCCAGCGGTACAAAGAGGTCAAGACCTTCGAGACTACCATTACCCAAAACCTCATATTCGATTTGCTGGAATTTGTACAGCTGACAGAAACCCCCAAGCTTCGCCTTTTGGAAGCACGGGACGAAAGCGCCAACGGCAACGACATCGAGGTCTTCGTTCAGCATGGCGACGGATATATCCTTTTCCCGACCCAAGCGAAAAGCCTTTACCCATCTGGCAAATACGAGAAAATCAACCACCAATCAGGCGGCAAGTTCCAGATTCATGCGTTGCTCGAATACGCCATCAAGCGGCAGGGGATTCCACTGTACCTTTTTTACAATTACTATCCCCTTAGGAAGGATGTAGCTGCTTGGGAGGATGTGTTTGGGTTCGGGCATGATTGCTTTGGCTGCTCGCTGGTCAATGCCCATTTAATTGCGGGACGATATTTTGATGCCGCAAACGTTCGGTGGAGCATCCCTGGTTTCTTAGACCTTCACCCACGACCCGCCATTCCCTTATTTCAATTGGTTGACGTGGAGCAGGTGGAAATACTGTGGGAGAATAGTAAAAAGCATGTCCCTGAATTGGCACTGTACACCGACAAAGAAGTGTTCGACAGGCGGTATTGGATAGACCGCACCCCACCGCCCGCCATCAGCGGGCTGCCACAGGAGGTGCATTTTTTTCAAGACGCTGTTGAGTTAGGCATACCTGAGTTCAAGCCCAAGTTCCGGATGGTGTTGAACAAAGACAAGCAAAGCAGTGCAGCTATTTATAGGCTTGGCTAAATATTTTAAGTGCTGGCATCGAAATTCTTTAATCCCGCCACCACCACAAAACTCCCTTTACCAACCCCAAATGCAGGTTTTTCTACTCCTATTATTTCATCTTCATTGTGGGAAAACAACGTCTGAGCAAACCTAAAACCCGCAAACCCCGCCCCTGTCATCACATCTACTATCTCCTCCGGGCTATGGAAACGTGCGTTTTGGTAGGCTGCCTTGCCACTTTCCTTGTACTTTTTGGCAATCGAGCCGTTCTTGTCCAAAAACGCTACGACAAAACTCCCGCCCGGAATCAGTACCCGATGCGCCTCGGCAAAGGCTTTTGGCACATCGTCGAGGAAGCAGTCAACCGTCACCATCAGTGCAAGGTCAAACGTGCTATCATCGTAGGGCAGGTTTTCGGCAACGCCCTTCACCACCTCGATGCCCCGGCTGCGGGCGATTTCGGCAAAGTCGTCCAGCGGCTCCAGCCCGTGGCGGATGCCGAGCGCCGCTGCGAACCTGCCCGTTCCCACGCCGATTTCCAGGCCCTTCCCAAACGGTGGCAGGACGAGGCGGATGGCGGCCAGTTCGGACTGGAAAAGGGTGGGGTGGCGGTCGAACCAGCCATCGTATTCAGCGGCCTTTGATTGAAATACAGGCATATCGCTTAGTTTTCATCCAACCACCCAAACGTCCCGCCGCAGAGCCAAGCCGACCGGAAGCCCAGTTTTTGCAGCAGTTCCGCCCCGCCCGCCGAGCGCCCGCCGCCCTTGCCGCAAGCGGTCACGAACAGGGTGTTTTTGTCAAATTCGGCGGCAGCCTGCTCTAGCCCGTCGAGCGGTAGGTTGACCGCACCGGGGATGTGCCGCTCTTCAAATTCATCCGGGCTGCGCACGTCAATGATTTGGATGGTTTCGCCGGACTGCTCCCTGCTTTTGACCTCGCCCGGCGTGATGCATTCAGTGGTAGTGATGGTTTCCATGAAAATAATTTTTCCCATTGAAACAATCTATTCAATGATTTGTTTGAATACTTGAATAAATTTGCAACATGGAAAAAAGAACCTTCAAGGACAGCATCTATACCGCCATCGCAGGGCTGGCCAAAGCCTTCGGCAACGCCAACCGGCTCGAAATCCTCGACCTGCTCGCCAACGGCGAAAAGACCGTGGAGCAGGTGGCCACGCAGACCGCCATCACTGTCGCCAATGCCTCCCAGCACCTGCAATTGTTGAAAAATGCCCGGCTGGTGAAATCCCGCCGGGAGGGCAATTTCATCTTCTACACCATCAATGGCAAACAGGCTTATACCGCCTGGAAAGCCCTTCGGGAACTGGCCCTCGCAGCCGAACCCGCCGTACAGGTCACGCTCCGGCAGTACCGCCATGAAGCAGGCAGCCCAGAAAGCCTGACGCTCGACTCCCTTCCCGGCAACGACCGGGCGCTGCTACTCGACGTGCGCCCCACCGACGAATATGCTTCCGGGAGCCTGCCCGGTGCGGTGTCCATCCCCATCGGAGAACTGCCGCAGCGCCTCGGCGAGCTGCCCCGCCACCTGACCATCATCACCTATTGCCGTGGGCCGTTCTGCACCTTCGCCGACGATGCGGTGCAGCTCCTCAAGGCCAACGGCTTCGATGCCGTGCGGCTCGAAGAAACCTATCTCGACCACAGGCTGCACAATGACGAGTCGTGGAAAAACTGACCAATAAAATTAACGCCATGCCAATCCGACCCTACCCTCATGGTAGCTTGGAAATATTGTACATCAAATCCTTTACGAATGCCATTTAACAAATCCATTTTAGTCCTGAGCGCATGTGTCGCCCTGCTCCTCAGTGCAGGCAAGTCCCAGTCCCAACCATCCATCACAAACGTTGACGCAACCGAGTTCAAACGGCTGGTCGAGGCAGGCAACGGCATCATCCTGGATGTCAGGGCACCCGAAGAAATCGCAGAGGGCCATATCGCCAACACGAGCACCATCAACCTTTACGACGAGGGCTTTGTGGACAAAATCAACCTGATTCCAAAGGAAAAAGAAATCTACGTGTACTGTCAGGCAGGTGGAAGGAGCGCAGAAGCTGCGGAAATATTGACAAAAAACGGATTTGTCAAGGTGTTCAACTTGGAAAAAGGGCTGGACGGCTGGGTGGAGAGTGGCTTTCCAGTGGCGAAAACCGAGGTCGAGAAAGATGAAAAATCCAGCAAATCAGCCTCGAAGACTTCCGTGCCCTGTTGAAAACGGACAAGCCGGTACTGATAGACTTCCATACCGTCTGGTGCGCTCCCTGCCGCAAAATGGCCCCGGTCATTGATAAGATAGAAGAGGATTTCACGGGCAAGGCCGTGGTCATGAGGATAGACGTGGACAAGAGCAGCGACGTGGGCCGGGCATACGACATCAAGGGCGTCCCAGTGTTCATTTTGTATAAGGATGGCGTTGAAAAATGGAAGCACAACGGCATCGTCACCGAACCAGAATTGGTAAAACAAATCAAAAGCCAGTTGCGATAGGCCACCGTAAGAGCAAAAAATCCACCGTGACCGGATGCCCTGATTCGATTGACTTAAACACCTAAAAATGACAATGCAAAAAGTCCTAATCATCATCAACGACGCCCCCTACGGAACCGAGAAAGCCTTCAATGCACTTCGCATCGCCTACCAACTGTCCCAGGACCACGAGCACGATGTGGAAGTGAGGATTTTCCTCATGGCGGACGCCGTGGGCTGTGCGGTGGCCCACCAAAAACTCCCCAACGGCTACTACAACATCGAGCGGATGCTGACGGCGGTCATAAAGAAAGGGGCAAAGCTGAAGCTCTGCGGCAACTGCGTCGAGTCGAGAGGCTTCACCGCTGTCCCGCTCATCGAAGGTGCGGAAACCGTCCACATGTCATCGCTGACCGAATGGATTTTGGACAGCGACAAAGTAGTGACCTTTTAAAACAGTTTATGGAGAAGCCGCCACACCGGGAAACCGCCCTTCTGACCAACAAGCACTACACAGAGCCTTCCGTTTTTCAGCCGGAAAACCTGCTGCGGGAGGCCCGCCGCCAAAAGGCCATCGCCGACTGCGATGTGCCGTACGTCTGTGTCCTAGACCCTGACGGCGACCTGGCGAACTACCTGTTGGCCACCGGGCGGGCAGCCAAAAACCCCTGCTGGGCCTGCTACCATTCCAGCATGTACAGTTTCGAACTGGACGGGGTGAAAATCGGCATCGTGCCCTGCGCCGTCGGTGCGCCCTATGCGGTGCTGGTGGCCGAGCAACTCTTCGTTTCCGGCTGTCAACTGCTCCTCAGCGTCACCTCGGCGGGCGTCATCAACCCGCCGGATAACGACAAACGCTTTGCCCTGATAACCAAAGCCCTGCGGGACGAGGGCACGAGCCACCACTACCTGCCGCCCGACCAGCCCGCCCGTATTTCCGAAGTCCTACTTCAAAAAATGTCCCCCTCGGCGGCACTGCCGGACTGCCCTTTTTTCGAAGCGACGAGCTGGACAACCGATGCGCCCTATCGGGAAACGCCGTCGGCCATCGCTACCATGCGGTCGATGGGCGTGACCTGCGTGGAAATGGAAGCGGCAGCGCTTTACGCCTTTGCCCAAGCTAAAAACAAAGCCGTTGCCTGCTTCGCCCACATTACCAACAGCATGGCGCAGACGGAGGGCGATTTTGAAAAAGGGGAGGCATTTGGCAGCATTGACACCTTGAACCTCCTTTCGACCATTCTTCAATTAATACAGCTAGACCATGAATGAAATCAAACTCGGCCTCCGTGAAAACTGGCGTCAGTTCACCCTGCTCGTCGTCATCAACGCCTTCGTTGGCGGCATGGTCGGGCTGGAGCGGAGCATACTGCCGGAGCTGGCGCAACAGGAATTTGGCATCGCCGCCAAGACGGCCATCCTGTCCTTCATCGTCGTATTTGGCATCACGAAAGCCATCACGAACTACTACACCGGGGCGCTCGCCAACCGTTTGGGGCGCAAAAACCTGCTGCTGCTCGGCTGGGCGCTGGCCCTGCCCATCCCGTTGCTGCTGATTTATGCCCCGAACTGGCAATGGGTCATCGCCGCCAACGTGCTGCTCGGCATCCACCAAGGGCTGTGCTGGTCGAGCACGGTGGTGATGAAAATGGACCTCGTGGGCGACAAAGACCGGGGACTGGCAATGGGCCTGAACGAGGCGGCGGGCTACCTCGCCGTGGGCGCCACCGCTTTCGCAACTGGTTGGATAGCAAGCAATTACGGCCTTCGACCCTACCCGTTCTACATCGGCATCGTGCTGGCCGTGCTGGGCCTGCTCGGCACTTGGATTTGGGTGAAGGACACCCGCCACCACGTGGCTGCCGAGGCGGGGCAGTCCAGTGTTGCGAAGCTGAAAAACGTGTTCTGGGAAACAACTTGGAAAAACCCCAACCTTGGTGCCGTCACGCAGGCAGGCTTGGTGAACAACCTGAACGACGGCATGGTCTGGGGACTGCTGCCCATGTTGCTGGCTACCAAGGATTTTTCGCTGGCGCAAATAGGCGTCATCGTTTCCATCTATCCCGCTGTCTGGGGCCTGGGGCAGTTGGGTACAGGTAAGCTGGCCGATATTTTTGACCATAAAAGAATGCTCACGCTTGGCATGGCGCTGCAAGGACTGGCGCTGCTGCTGTTCATTCCCGCCAAAACCAACGGCCAGTTCATTGCCCTAAGCGCCGTGCTCGGCCTTGGCACGGCAGTGGTTTATCCGACGTTCTTGGCCGCCATTGCTGGGCTGACGCACCCGCAGCAGCGGGCGGAAAGCATCGGAGTTTTCCGGCTCTGGCGTGACTTGGGCTATGCCATCGGCGCACTGCTCACGGGCATCATCGCCGATTCGCTGGGGCTGGACTGGTCGGTGGCCGTGATTGGCGGGCTGACGGTATTATCGGCAGGGATAGTCTGGATGAGAATGAAATAATAGCAATGAATTTTTACGAATAAACAACCGATATGGAGCATTTTGACCGCAGACAACATTGGGAAAAAATCTACCAAACCAAGCAGACGGAGGAGGCAAGTTGGTATCAGCCCCTGCCTGAGACCTCGCTCAATTTTTTTGAAAAGCACGGCATTTCACCTACTTCGAAAATCATTGACGTGGGCGGCGGCGACAGCCTGCTGGTTGACCACCTGCTCGACCGTGGCCACCGGGACATCACGTTGCTGGACATATCGGCCCATGCGCTCGACAAGGCAAAAAAGCGCCTCGGCGACCGGGCCGCCCATGTAAAATGGGTCGTTGCGGATGCCTCGGATTTCCAGCCCGGCGAGTTGTACGACTGCTGGCACGACCGGGCCGCTTTTCATTTTTTGACCCAGCCTCATGAAGTTGAAAAATACGTGAAAGCCGCCGCCGCTGGCATTCGTCCTGGCGGACTGTTGGTGCTCGGCACTTTTTCAGTGAACGGCCCCATGAAGTGCAGCGGGCTGGACATCAGGCAGTATTCCGAGACGGAAATGACGGAACTGTTTGCTGGCCATTTTGAGAAAACGGGCTGCCTATATGTTGACCACAAGACGCCATCCGGCGTGCTACAGAACTTCATTTTTTGTGGGTTTATGAAATGCTGAGGGCTGGGCAGCTGGTGTGGTATTTCACCATTAAGAGCTATCGGAACGGCTGTCTTGATATTCATTTCACCGATTTTGTGAAACAAAACCTGCTTGGCTTGGGCGGGATGGTGAAATAGCAATGGAGCCTATCTACTTTTGCAAATGGCTTTCGCAACCGACATCTTCCGTTTCATCGCCCTTGCCCAAATCCTGCTCACCCTTGCGCTGTTCTGGAAAGGGCGGCGCAACCAAAAAGGCACGGGCATCTGCTTGTTTTTCGGGCTGAGCATAGCGGGCTACCTGCTGGTGGACTGGCCGCCGCTGGAGCGGAACATGGCAGTCCGCCTGCCGCTGCTCATCCTGCCGTTCCTGGCACCTGCGGCCTTTTGGCTGTTCAGCAAGCTGCTCTTCGATGATGGATTTCAGTGGCGGCGGTCTTGGTGGTGGCTGCTGGCCGGGGTGGCCGTGGTCTATTACCTCGTTTTCTTTCAAAACAATTTTCAAATACTAGCACTGCCGCCAAGCCTGAAGCTGCTGGCTGGGCTGTCCACCCAACTCATCGCCCTCACCTTCATTCTCCTCGGCATCTTGGAGGCTGCCCGCAACCGTGCGGACGACCTCGTGCTCAGCCGCCTACAGTTTCGCACCGTGTTCATCATTGCCACGGCACTGCTCATGGCGGTCACGGCCTTGGTGGAAATATCGCTGGCAAATGCCGCACCGCCGCCCGTGCTGGGCGTCCTGCAAAAAGCAGGAATTGCAGTGCTGGCGATGTTTTTTGCCGTGAACAGGTTGGCCTTTCAGCCCGGTTTTTTGCCATGCAACGAGCCGCCCGCTGCTCCAGAAGCTGTTGTTGCAGAAAAGGAAGTGGCTGCCGATGGGCCATTGCTGGAACAGCTCACAGAAATCATGGGCAACCAACAAGCGTGGCGCACCGAGGGCCTTACCATCCGGCTGCTTTCGGAGAAAATGGGCGTGAAGGAATATCGCCTGCGGCAGGCCATCAACCAGCACCTCGGCTACCGCAACTTTAACGACTACCTCAACGGCTACCGCATCCGGGAGGCCTGTGCTGTGCTGTCCGACCCCTCCAAACGGGACTTGACCGTGCTGGAAATCAGCTACCAACTTGGCTATGCCTCGCTTGCCCCGTTCAACAAGGCGTTCAAGGACACGACCGGGATGACGCCCACCGAGTGGCGGAAAAAAACCGCCTAATCCTCCTCGATTTCAAAATCCATCGGCTTTTTTCATTTCCAGGTGGATTACCTCCCCACCATGCCGGCAAGTTTGCCCCGATAATTTTATCGAGACAACAAAGCAATGCGAACGGTATGGAAAAAATGATTTTGCTCCTGGTAATATGCGCCTTTTTGGAACCTGCAACCGGGCAGGAAGCCCATAGCACTGGGTGGTTTGCGAAATCAGATACTCTTGCGCCGGATAAACCTGCTCCTTTTGCTGGGTATGGAGCTTTGCAGGATTTCCTGCAAGCCCACCTGCAATACCCCCAATTGGCCTTGGCCAATTGCATCGAAGGAGAGGTCGTGCTCCTGCTGCGGTTTTCGGAACAAGGCAGGGCCGAGTCTGCCAAAATCTCGAAGGGCGTTGGCTTTGGCTGTGACGAAGAAGCGCTCCGGCTGGCCATGCTGCTTTCGCAGCGAAAGGTCTGCACCTTAAAACGGTCACATACGGTCCGCTGGTAACCCACCTTCAAAAATCAACCTATCAACCTATTTCACGACCATGCAAAACCTGTCATCCTTTGACCTGTACCAGCACATCCTGCTGACCGATTTCCTGCGCTATTTTATTGCCGCAGGCACAGCCTACCTTGTTTTTTGGGTCATTTTCAAAAAACAATGGCAGCACCGCATCATCCAGCAAAAGCCGTTGCAGGCGAAGAAGATGTGGTCGGAGTTTGGTTACTCCATAAGCACGGTCGTCATTTTCACCTTCATCGGGTTCGGCCTCATGTCGCTGAAAAATGCGGGCCATACGCTCATCTACAACGACCTCGCCGAGCGGGGCTGGGCCTGGCCGTTCATCAGCTTTGGCCTCATGCTGCTGCTCCACGACGCCTATTTTTACTGGACACACCGCCTGATGCACCACCCGAAAATCTTCCGCCACGTACACCTCGTTCATCACCGCTCCACCAACCCATCGCCTTGGGCGGCGTACTCGTTCCATCCCATGGAGGCGGTGGTAGAGGCGGGCATTTTCGTGTTTATCGTGTTCACCATCCCGGCGCACGGGCTGGCGCTGCTGGCCTTCCTTTTGTACATGATTGCCCGCAACGTGGTGGGGCATCTCGGCATCGAGTTTTTGCCAAAGCGCTTTATCAAAAGCCGATGGGTCAACTGGCACACCACCACCACGCACCACGACCTGCACCACAAGCATTTCAATGGCAACTACGGCCTGTACTTCACTTGGTGGGACAGCTGGTGCGGCACCGAACAGGTGGGATACCAGCAAGCCTTTGAGGAGGTGACGTCGAGGGAAAAAATGGGACAGGCTGAGGAAAGTGGCGTGGGTAAAATTGGATTGCGAAAGGCAAAAGCAGCCGCCATTGCCCTCTTCCTGCTGATGGGCAGTGCCGATGCACAAACCCCTGTCGGCAACTGGAAGACCATTGACGACGGCGACGGAAAAGCCCGCTCCACGGTGCAAATAGAAGCCGCCGGACAGGGATTGTCAGGCAAGGTGGCCAGTATTTTCCCACGGGACTGCGAGCCGCCCGACCCGGTTTGCGAAAAATGTTCCGGCGAGCGGCATGGCAAGCCTATCAAGGGCATGAACATCCTTTGGGGCTTCAGGAAGTCGGGCACTGAGTGGGTGGACGGCAGCATCCTCGACCCCGCCAACGGCAAGACATATCGCTGCAAGATGTGGCTGGAAGATGATGGCAATACCCTAAAAGTTAGGGGCTATTGGGGCATTTTCTGGCGGACGCAGACGTGGAAAAGGGTGGGGTAGAATGAGCCCACATAATTATGAAATTTTCTATCAAACAGGTTCTTGGGCCATGGGCCAAAAAAAATTTTTCAAAATTGTGGCGTTTTCAGTTCTTGGCAGGTTGATTTGGGAAATTGCTTAGTGCAGTGGAGACAGGGAATCAAAACAATCATTTTCAAAAATCCTTCCTTTCCGCCACCCGCTTAATCCCCACTACCGGCCCGACCACCCATAGCAAAAGCACCGCAAACGCCACCACCATTCCCAACCCCGTGCCCAAGAACTTACGGAACACCGCCCCCGTGAAACCCATCAGCGCAGAAACATCCAATTTCAACAAAATCAGGATGCGGGAGAGGTCAATCGGGTTCAGCACCGAGGCGATGAGCGAGAATTTTTCCAGTGGATATTCGGTGAGCATGGAGAGGGAAAGCAGGAGCAAGCCATCGTAAATCACTGCGAAAAACAACCAAGCCAATATGGCCAAACCAAAGCCTTTGATGCGGTTTTCGTTTTTCAAGGCGATGAAAAACGCAATGGCGCTGAACACAAACGACAGCACCACGCCTACGAACAATAACATGAGAAAATTGGCGGCCTGTGGCGAGCCAAAGACGCCGTACAGCGCAAACGGCATCCCTACGCCGATTACCCAACTCGCTGACAATGAACCAGCTACGCCTAAATATTGCCCCAAAAAAATACTCGTTCGCCGCACGGGTTGCGCCAGCAACAACTCGGTGAATTCCCTCGAATTGTAATAGACCATCACCCCGAACATGGTGGCGATGAGCGGGCAGAGCAGCAACACCACGTTCATCAAACTGATGACAACCTTCGACAAATCGTTGCTCAACCACAAAAGCGACAGCGTGAACAGCAGGTAAAACCCGCCATAGCTATACGTCCATCGGCTGCGGATGAGGTCGTAAAAGCTGTATTTGAGTATTTTAAACATAATGACAAATGACTAATGACCAGTGACCAAAAGCTTCGCAATCGCCTTCTCCACATTCCCCTCCCCCGTCTGCTCCTTCAATTTCCGCAAACTTCCCCGAAAATGAATATGCCCTTCGAGCAAAAAAACTACCTCGTCGGCCAATTCCTCCACGAGGCCCATGACATGGGTGGTGATGAGGATGGTCTTGCCCTTCATGCGTTGTTGGTTGATGAGTTCTTTGAGGCGGATGAGCGAGATGGGGTCAAGCCCGGCAGTCGGTTCGTCAAGGATGATGATGGGGCAATCGTACATGAAGGTGAGCACGAGGTTCACTTTTTGGCGAGTGCCGCCAGAGAGGTTGCCGAGGCGTTTGTCGAGGAAGTCTTGCAGCCCGAAATATTCGATTAAATCGGCATCGTGCGTGATGGCCGTGTTCAGGTCTTTCACCATGCGCAGCAGTTCCGCCACGGTCAGGTTTTCGGGGAAGCGGGCGATTTGCGGAAGGTAGGCGATTTGGTTGCGGTAAAGCCAACGCCCTTTGATGTCCTCATTTTGTACTTTTATGATGCCCTCGTCGGGCAAAACCATACCAAGGATGGACTTGATGATGGTCGTCTTGCCAGAACCATTCGGCCCCAGCACGGCGGTGATACCCGGCTGGTCGAAGCTGAGGTCAACGCCGTTCAGGACGTGGTTTTTGCCGAAGGATTTGTGAAGATGGTGTATCGTTATCATTGTTAATGATTCGAGGTGTGTTGGGTCTTTGCTTCGCAAAATGATGTTTTTTGACGCAGAGGGACGCTGATTTATTATGATAGGTTATGTTTAAGTTTGCTTCGCAAAACGTTTTTAGATATTGATGTTCCGCTTTTTGCGAAGCAAAAAGCAAGCATAATAAATCATAATAAATCTGCGTCTTTCTGCGTCAAAAAAAGAAACCTATTTTGCGAAGCAAAACCTACCTATCAGGCTCAACAACTTTCATCAAAGGCGCATTATCCACCACATTTTCTGGTGTAAAAATGGGGCTTACTTTCTCCGAAAAATTCAGAATATCCACGAATAAACTTCGCAGTAATACCAAGCTTTCCGGCGTTTTGCTCACCACAAAACTGAACAGTTTCATGGGGCGGTGCGGCACGTCGCCGATGCCGTTTTTATCCAAATCATAACCCGCATAATCGCTCCAGAAATTGCCATCGAATTTATTATCCGTTCCAGCACTATGAACCGCCAAATCGAAGCTATTTCCGATGAAATTATTTTGGGTTAAATTATTCGTTTGGCAGCCGCCAGAGATTTTCAACGCCCAACCGTTTTGAATAAATTGGTTTTTGGAATAAACTATGCGGTTGCTCGTTTCGGCAAAGATGCCCACCGTGTTTTCCTGGAAAGTATTGCCTTCGATTTGCCCGTCGTGGATTTCTTTCAATAAAAGCCCATAGGCTGCCGGGCCCCAGTTTTTCTCGAAATAGTTGCTGAACATCCCGATGCGACGGGAGTACATTACGGCCACGCCTGCGCCATTGTCGTGGAAGGTATTGCCCCGGTAAACATCGTCGTTGGAGAACATGAAATGCAGTCCGTAGCGCACGTTTCGCTCGCTGTAATTGCCCTGCACCGTGCTGAAATTGACGAATTCCAAGTAAATGCCGTCCCGGTGGCCAATGGTTTTGTTGTTGATAATCAATATGTTATCGCAGTACCAGAGGTGGATGGCATTGCCGCTGCTCACCTCGTCCTTGGCTTCACCAACGACCTCGTTACCGTCAATGGTGCCATTTTTCGACTTCTGTAAATAGATGCCAAAAAAGGCGTTTTCCACCCGATTGCCCTTCACGTAAAAGTCGCTGACCTCCTTTAATCGGATGCCCGCACGGTCTTCGGAGTAGCTGGTGCCCACGTTGCGCAGCACGAAGCCCTCGAAATGCACATGATTGGCGGCAATGGTCACGATTTCGGTTTTGCCCTCACCATCCAGCACGGGCTGGCCACGGCCAATCAGCGTCAACTCCTTGTCTATCAGGATATTACCTTCTTTGTAAATGCCCGTTTCAACGAAGACCGTGTCGCAAGGTCTCGCTTGCTGAATAGCCGCTTTTATGGAAGAAACAGGGCAGGACTTGCAAACTCGGAGGGTGTTCGCCGATAAAACCGCCTGCCCTGCAAGCATTAAGGTGCTTATAAAAATCCATCTAAACATGTGAGAGGTTTGGAGGTATGGAGGGTTGGAGGTATGGCCCACATACCTTCATACCTCCATACCTTATTTTATCTGCTGCTTTAATTCTTCCCAATCATACACCTCCCCGCCTTTTTCAGCCTTCATGGCCTCGGCGTTTTCCTTGGAAAGCCAAGCGGAGAGGCCAGCGCCCATCGGGCTGGGCAAGTCCTTGGAAATCAGGTAGTTGCATTGAGTGGCATCCTGCCAATCCTTTGGGTTTTCGTAATCCCGGACGAGCATCATCGCCATTTCATCGGACTGTTTTATCTTCAGAAACTCGACCATGCACTCGATGGCGTCGAACTTATAGACCTTGCCTTTTTGGCTGACTGCTTCGGCGGCAAAAGGCTCGTCCACGATGGTCATTTTGCAGTGGGCGCACATATCTTCGCCAAAGGCGACGGGTTCGGCGGTGGGTGTGCAGGCCGCAAATAGCCCGAAAATTAATGAGATTAATATCCAGTTTTTCATGCGATGGATGTATTTCTTTTTTGAAGCCATATTGCGACAGCACCAAGAATAAAAGTGCCGCCAATAAACCAACCACCAATATATGGCCATGATTTAGCCAAGAAATTAAGCAATACTTTATTGCCTATTAATGGCGGCTGATAAGCCATGCCGGGTATTTTAATGGGGGCCGTAGGGCTGAGGTTGTGACCGTAATCATATTCCCAGAGGTAAAAGTCATAAAGCCCTAATCCACAGCCAATTATACCCAATGCCAGCCATGCCATCCACCATTTCCAGCGGCCCGTGAAGGCCAATGCCATGCCCAATAATGCCATGACTATAACCACAATTGGGAAGTATTTTAACTCTGGAATTGAATCAGGTTCAATATATTTCATGCCCACATAATGGTTCAGTATATTGATATTTTGGAGCGTCCCTTCCTCACTGCCCGTTATTTTATTTATCCAAATATACATCGTCACGCCGGTCGGATATTGCGGAGCAATCAGCGTAATCTGCCACATCGGGAACACGAACAACGTGAGCAGCATGGCAGCGGCGATGAAAAAAAGGATTTTTGGTAAAGCTTTCATGTCTAAAATGATAAATGATGGGTGATAAATGATAAACAATGAACGGTGTCCCGTTATTCATCATTCATCATTTATCATCCATCATTATGAAATTACTGCACTGGTTTCTCATCACCCAACCACCAACGCAAGGCAGTAGCGGAACCTGCGGGTGATACCCTTGCGTAGCCCTGCATTTCTTGGTGCAGTGCCGAGCAGAAGTCGGTGCAGTAGAGCGGGAATACGCCTTCCTTTTTGGGTTCCCAAACGAGCGTTTCCGTCTGGCCGGGCATAATGAGCAGCTCGGCATTGGTAGCGCCCATGACCGCAAAACCGTGTGGTACGTCGAAGTCTTGCTCCAAGTTGGTGACGTGGAAATAAACCTTGTCACCCACTTTAAAGCCTTCAATATTATCCGGCATAAAGTGGCTGCGAATCATGGTCATATACACATGGACGTTATTGCCTTCCCGCACCACTTTGGCGTCTTTTTCGGTCGGCGTCACATAAGGGTGCTTGTTCTCGCTCAATTTAAAGAACTGCTTCGATTTCGGTTTAATCTTTTCCGCCGAAATACCCTGTGCATAGTGCGGTTCACCGATGGTCGGGAAGTCGAGCAACAGCTCCATTTTATCGCCATCAATGGCATATAGCTGGGCACTTTGGGTCAACTCAGGCCCCGTGGGCAGGTAGCGGTCCTTGGTGATTTTGTTCAGGGCCACCACGTATTTGCCCTCTGGTTTCATAGAGTTGCCGCCAGGCACCATCAAGTGGCCGATGGAGTAATAAGTTGGTTGACGGTCAATGACTTCCCAAGTTCCCACCTTCCATTTCACGATTTCAGAAGAGATAAAGAAGCTCGTGTAGGCATTGCCCTTGCCGTCAAACTCGGTGTGGAGCGGGCCGAGGCCGGGTTCTTTCACCGTACCGCCGAGCACTGACTCGAACTTGATGATGGGAACGCCACTTATATCGCCGTCAAACGCTTTGTCCTCAATGGCTTTCAGCATTTTGGGGAACGAGTGGGCCGTGATGTCGGCGGAAAGCTTGCCGGAGCAAACGATGTACTCACCCGTTGGGTCAACGTCCACACCGTGCGGCGACTTGGGCGTTGGGAGCAAATAAACAAGGCCGGGGCACTCGCTCGGTATCAGCACTTTCACCGATTTCATGGCCGTGGAAGTGGCCGAATGCGTTTCGTCGTTGTAAACATTGTGCATATAATTGGCGGGGAAATCCTTGGCCTTGCCCGCTTTCAGGTACTCCTCAGCTTTTTTCCAGTTCACGGCGGCCACGAAGTCCTTGTCGTTTTGCGATGCGTTCACTTCCAATAGCGAGTTTTTCATCTCGGAATTGTAGCTGGTGAAAAAGGTCCAGCCATGTGACGGGCCTTTGCCGCTGCTCGCCAAGTCGAAGTTGAGGCCGGGCATCAGCACCTGGAATTCGATGTTCATGTGGCCCGTGGTCGGCTCCACTTTTACGAAGGAAAGCGCCCCCTTGAAGTTTTCGGCGTAGCTCGAAATGGCCACGTCTTTTTGTGGAATCGGTACGCTGAAACGGGTGCCAGCCACCACGTACTCGGTGTTTTGTGTCAAATAGGGTGAGGAGTGGTTACCGCCAGAGTTCGGTATTTCGAGGATTTCGGCAGTCTCGAAAGTGCTGAGGTCAATTCGGGCAAGTCGGGGCGTGTTGTTTCCGTTGATGAAAATCCAGCGACCGTCCGTCTCGCCGTTGGTCTGCGAAAGGGCCGGGTGGTGGGCGTCGTCCCAAGGGATGAAACCGTGCGAAGTATTGAGCAGCGGCTTGGTTTCTTCGTTGAAGCCGTAGCCTTTTTCCGGGTCAACGGAGAAGACGGGGATGACCTTCAGCAACCTGCCGGAAGGGAGGCCATAGGCCGCTATTTGCCCGCTGAAACCGCCGGACATGAAGGCATAGAACTCGTCGTATTGGCCGGGGGCCACATAGACTTTTGAAGCGGCGTTTCCACTTAATGCTCCGGTCGTGGTGCCTTGGTTGGCTTTGCCACAGCTCGACAGCACGAACACAAGGGCCGCCATTGCTGCAAGCAATAAGTTTGAAAGCTGGTTTGATTGTTTTTTCATATCAAGAATTGATTTTCAAATGAAGAAGATTGTTGGTGATGACTAACAAGTAGTGATTGGTGAACAATGATTATGGGGGTGGGGACTAATCACAGTTCACCAATCACTAATCACTTTTTACAGCGTCCTGAAATACTCCAGCACCTGCCGTGCCTCGTCCTGCGTGAGGTTCTGGTTGGCCATTGGCGAGCCGTTGAACTCCATGAGCAGCTTTTTGGCGATGGGGTCTTCCTTCACCATTTTCTCAGGTGCGAGAATCATGTTCATGACCCATTCTGGCGAGCGGCGGTCAAGGATGCCCTTAGGCGCTGGGCCGATGAACTTCTCGGTGGGCTTATGGCAGGCGGTACATTTTGCTTCGTAAATGGCCTTTCCCTTGTCGGCCAAGGCTTGGTCAACGCTTGCACCGAGTTCTACGGAGGTAACAGGGCCAACACCTTTGTTGGTCATCGGGTCTGGCTCTTCGGCCACCATTGATTTTGGCTTTGCGGAAGAATCACCTGTGGCGGCTGCTTCTGTTTTGTCGGAAGAGCAGCCAAAGGCCGCAAGGAGGACGATAATCGTGAGTAGGTTTAACACTGAATTCTTCATGATTAGCTCATTTTGATTGGTTGCGAATTTTTAAAATGAATTTCGGATGTTTTTATCCTTTATTGGATGCGGCAAAGGTTGCCTGACTGCGTTGATTGAAAGATGAGGATTATCAGGGTGGTTGCTGATATTTATCACTAGAAAAAAAAAAGGTATTTTTATCCTAATTTGCGAAGTTTGCGGCCACCAGATTCGGAAACAGGCTGTCCGGGCGGTGTTCATTCAATCATTGAGCTATGTTCACAAAGAGTTGCCAGTATGCCATTCGGGCAGTAATTTATATGACAGGACAAAAGGCCCATACCAAGAACATGGGTGTAAAGGAAATCGCCGATGCGCTGCAAGTGCCGCAACAGTTCCTCGCCAAGATTTTGCAGCAGCTTTCAAAACACAACCTTATCAGTAGCGTGAAAGGCCCGAACGGGGGCTTCTACCTCGGTGAGGCTAATGCCCATGTTTCCTTATTGGATATTGTGGAATGTATAGATGGAAAGGGGGCGCTGACGAGCTGCATCTTGGGGATGCCGACTTGTTCGAGCGAGCACCCGTGCCCGTTGCACCACCATTTTTATGGGAGCCGGGAAGGATTGAAAACTACACTCTCGACCTGTTCGATTGACGGGATGCTCAACGGGAAGGTCTGCTAAAACTCCAAAAACTGTTGCCAAGCCATCGAACCAACGCATGAACGGAACTTGGAGCAAAATAAGCCTGCTGTTTTTGCTGGTCATTGCACTGGTAGGTACTTTGATGCGGCTTTCCCCGTTCCTGCACCTCCCGTTGGCTTATGACCACCTGCTCCATGCCCACTCGCACACCGCTTTTCAGGGCTGGGTCTATACGGCCATGATGCTCTTATTGGCCAACCTTTTTTTATCAAAAGAACAAATCCAATCAGGAAAATACGCCCCCCAATTCAAGCTGACCGTCGTGGTCATCGTCGGGGTGCTGGTCTCCTTCGCCATGCAGGGCTACGGGCTGTACTCCATTGTATTCTCCACGATGTTCCAATTGCTCAATTACTGTTTCATCTTCCGGTTTTTTAAGGACGCCCGGCAACTGCCAGCCTCCATTTCCTTGCGTTGGGTGAAAGCAGGGCTGAGGTTGGGACTGCTCTCTTCCCTTGCCCCTTTTGCCATTGGGGCGCTCTCGGCCAAGGGAATGGGCGGTAGCGAGGCGTACCAATCGGCGGTCTATTTCTTCCTGCACTTCCAGTACAACGGCTGGTTCCAGTTCGTGGCGGTGGGGCTGTTCTTTAAATGGCTGGAGATGGACGGCGTGGGCTTTGATGCAAAAATGCAAAGCTATTTTATGCTTTGTTCACCATCGCAGTCATACCTGCATACTTGCTTTCACTCCTGGGCATGAGCTTTGGCCGGGTGGTTTGGGTGCCTGCGGCAATAGCGGCGCTGTTGCAGATGCTGGGCCTTTGGGCTTTTTACCGAATGATGGATGGCAGCGCAAAGGCCTGGTTTTCAACGAAAAACAAATGGGTGCAAGCCTTCCTTTGGTTTGCTGCTGGCTCGTTCTTTTTGAAGTATATCCTCCAGTTTCTATCCGTTTTCCCACCCATTCAGGAAGTGGCATTTTCCTACCGGAACCTCATCATCGGCTACCTGCACCTTTGCCTGTTGGGAGGCATCACCTGCTTTTTTATCGCCTTGTTTTTTGAACTGAAATGGCTCGAACTGCGGAAAGCCACCAAAATTGGCAGCGCATTGTTCCTGATTGGCTTCTTGGCAACCGAGGCGCTGCTGGGCGCCAGCGGAATGGGGTGGGGGAGTGCGCTGATGCCCTTGCTGCTGTTCAGTGGGTTGATGGCGGTGGGGATTGCCTGCTTCTTGACGAGGGCTAACGGGCGATAAACGAAAGTGGAAAGAACCAGTTTTGTGGTGTACTTCTCCCCATTCGTCATGCCCTTCCACCAAACCGCTCCTTCACCCTGTCCACCAAATAATACATCATCGGCACCAAATACACCGTCAATATCAGCGAGGAAAGCAGGCCACCGATGATGACCCAAGCCAAGCCGTTTTTCCATTCGCTGGCGGTGCCCTTTTGCCAAGGCGATGGGCAACATTCCGATAGCCATTGCCAAAGTGGTCATCAAAATCGGGCGCATCCGCTCTTTGCCAGCTTGTATCAATGCTGCACGATAATGCAAGCCTTCGGCTTTGAGTTGGTTGGTGAAATCCACAATCAAGATGGCGTTTTTCGTCACCAAGCCCATGAGCATTATCAAACCCAAAAGGGCGAACAGGCTTAAATTATTGAGGGATAGGTTCAGCGCCAAAAACGCACCGATTGCCGCCACGGGTATCGAAAACAGCGCAACAAAAGGATACACAAAACTATCGTACAAAGCGACCATAATCAGGTATATCAACAAAAACGAAATCGCCAGCACGCTCCCCAATGCCCCAAAACTGTCGTTCTGCCTTTTGATGTCGCTTCCCCAAGTGAGGCTAATGCCTTCGGGCAAAGGGTTTTCTTTGAGGTAAGCCACCACATCGTCCGCCACCGTACCCGAAGGTCTGCCCAAAGCATCGGCAGTGAGGGTGATAGCGGGCTGTCGGTCTTTGCGTTCCAGAAGTGAGGGCGTGCGGTCTTTTACGACTTTGGCAAATTGAACCACCTGCACGGGCATGCCCATTGGATTTAGGATGTTTAGGCGGCTTACGTCCTCATAATTTTGGCGGTCAAAATCTGCCAGCCATATTCTGATAGGGTACTCTGTTCCGTTCTCCGTGAGGCTGGCATCGTCGTTTCCCGTAAATGCGATTCGGAGGTTTTGCCCCGTGTATGCGGTGTTCAAGCCCAAGCGTTGCATCCGGTCTTTGTCCGGCAAAACCTGGTATTCGGGGCTGCCTTCCTCTACTGACAATTGCACGTTGTCGGCGCCGGGGATGCCTTGCACCACTTCTTTGAGCAGCTTGCCAGTCTCCATGACCTGCTTCAAATCGCTGCCGCTCAACGTCATTTCCACAGGGGCAGAACGGGGCACCAAGCCCAATGTCGCCATTGAAAAACGGATGTTGGGATATTGTTTTTGCAAGCCATTGCGGAGGCGCAACATGAAGTCTTCCGTTCTCAAATTTTGCAGTTCTTTTTTATCCTTCAACTGTACCGTAAATTCCGTTTTATAGGACACACCCACGCCCAAACTGCCGATGCCCGTGCTCGGCCCGCCCACGTTGCTGAACAGGGTTTTTACCTCGGCTTGTGCCAAAATATGCTTTTCTATTTCCCTTGAAACGGCATCATTGCGTTGAATGGAAGTGCTTTTATCAAACTCCAAGGCAAAGCGGAATTTTCCCTGGTCGCCCGTCGAAATCAACTCCTTGCCGATGATGCCCTGTTTCATCACGCCCAGCGTCATGGCAAAAAGTGCGAGTACGATGCCCGTAAAAACCAATTTATGATTCAGCACCCAATCCAGTTGCCTGCCATACCACTCGATGAAACGGTGCAATATTTTTTCAAAACCAATCAAAAAGCGGTTGAAAAAATTGGTCGGCTGCAAATCCTCTTTTTTGCCGATGCGGGAAGCCAGCCACGGCGTGAGCGTGAAACCGACCAATAAACTGGTCAACGTGGACGTGATGACCACCACCGAAAACTGTTTCAGCATATCCGCCACAAACACCTGCAAGAACAAAATTGGCAGGAATACCACCACGTCCACCAGCGTGATGGACAATGCCGAAAAGCCGATTTCCATCCGCCCGTCCAAAGCTGCTTTTCGCTTTTCCTTGCCCATGTCCAAGTGCCGCTGGATATTTTCCAAAACCACCACCGCATCGTCCACGAGGATGCCAATAATCAGCGACATGGCCAAAAGCGTCATCAGGTTGAGCGTGTAGCCGAGTATCCACATGACCGCAAAAGCGGTAATCAGCGAGGTCGGAATGGCTACTATGACGATGAATGAATTTCTGAAACTGCGCAAAAACAAGAGCATCACCAAGGACACTAGGATGACTGCCAACATCAAATCCACCACCACGCTGTCCACGGCGGCAATGGTGTTGTCGGTGCTATCGTCGGCTATTGCGAACTTTATCCCATGTTGGGCATTTTGCTTCTCAATTTTTTCAAATGCGCTGCGCACCGCTTTCGAGACGTCCACAGCGTTTGCATCCCCTTGTTTTTTTAGCAAAAGCCCGATGCCGTTTTTGCCGTTGAAACGGCTCACCGAAGTCACCTCCCGGATGCCGTCCGCCACTTCCGCCACGTCTTTCAGGTAAACCGGGCTGTTGGGCATGGGCATGGCTACCTGTACGCTGCGCAACTGGTCGAGCGTGTTGAACTTGCCGACCAATCGCACCGAATTGGTTTCGGTATCGGTTCGCACGTTCCCTGCGGGCAAATCCAGGCCCGCACGGTTGATGGCATCTACTACCTGCAACAGCGAAACCCGATAGTAATTCAGTTTTTCCTGGTTGATTTTGACCTGTATTTCCCGCTCTTCGCCGCCCAACAGGGTGATTTCCGCCACGCCTTTCAATTGCTGTATTTGCGGCAAGTACTCGTCTTTCATTTTTTGATAAAACCCGGGGGCGGGCAAATCGCTCGTGGCGCTCACCGACATAATCGGCAAATCATTGGGGGAGACCTTGCTCATCACGGGGCTTAATATATCGGCGGGCAAATCCTTTCGTATATTGTCTATATAACGTTGGGCATCCTGCATGGCTTGGTCGAGGTCGGTGCCGTAATTCAGGTTGGCGATGATGACCGAGGCATTGGGCAAGGATTTGGTGACCAAATAATCCACGCCTTCCAGGTTGGACAATGCATCCTCGATTTTTCGGGAAACAGAGGTTTCCACCTCATCGGGTGTTGCGCCTGGATAGCCCGTGCGGATGACGACAACGGGTTGGTTGAAATCGGGCATCAATTCGTAACTCAAATTTTTGTAACCAATGATGCCGAGTAGCGCAAACACGCTGAACAACACGATAATCAGCGAAGGACGATTGATGGATATTTCCGTGATATTCATAGCCGATTAGTTTTTGGTGGTTAATGCTATTTTTCCAAACATCCCCGCCCTAAGCGCATGATTTGAAATATTTTTGACCGTAAATTGAATGGGAAAACTATTGCCCATATTGGCTTTGCTCGCTATCAGGCTGACCTTGCCCATGATTTTATTATTGGGAAAAACGTCTGCGACAATTTCATGGCTTTGTCCGGTTTTGAAATATTTCAAATCGTTTTCGGGCACGTTTATGGTGAATTTCAATTGCCCAATATCAAGGATATGCAACAGCGGAACGCCCGGTGCCGCAAAGCCGCCTACTTCATTTAATTTACCATAAACAATTCCATTGAAAGGGGCTTTGATACTGGTTTTATTGATTTGCTCCTTAATGGTCGCCCGCTGAACTTGGGCGGATTTCAATCCCAATTGGGCTTTTTCCAACTGAACGCCCTGCACCGCATCGGCTTTTGCCAAAATGGAATAGCGGTTCACATCAGCCGTCAAGCCCTCGATTTGTACGTCCACCGATTGCAATTGCAGTTGCAAAAGCGCATCGTCCAATCGCACGAGGGTTTGCCCTTTGGTCACAATGCTACCCGCATCTACGGTGATTAGGTTGATTTTGCCTTGTGTTTCTGCGCTGATTTTGGTTTCCCGAAAAGGCTCAAAACTGCCCGTGAAAACAAGGGTGCCCGCATCGGCTGGTGGTGTTGACGAAGCGGTATTGTCAATCAAATCAGGCGTTTCCGTTGGGTTGTGGTGATATACACGCTCTTCAGCGGTGGCTTTGTTCTTTTTTAGTTTGAACGCGATGCCGCCGAAAATGCCAATCAAAATGATGGCGGTCAATAAGTAGAACAGTATCTTTTTCATTGTTTAGTTTTTGATTGAACCAGAAGCTTTTTTCAGTTCCAAATCGGCTTTCAAATACTCGACAAGGGCATTGAGGTAATTGGTTTGTGCTTCTCGCAAAGCATTGTCCGCCAATAAAATATCGGCAATGGTCGCCATGCCCTGTTGCTGTTGCACGAGCGTTTGCTGAAAGACCGAATTGGCCAATATGATTTGTTGCTGCGTGGCTGGGACATTTCCCTGGGCGGTATTTTTTTGCAAAATGGCGTTGGCAATTTGCAGGTCGTACTGCGCCTGAACCTGTTCGGATTGCAGGCGATTGCCCGTTATTTCGACCTCTTTTTGTGCGATTTTAAAATGGGTGGTTCTGTTCCAAATCGGGTACGTCGCCTGTGCGCCAATAAAGCCGATTGGAAATACTTTGAAAAATGGGTCGGGCTGTTTGAAGTACCCAAAACCCGTCAAACCATAATTGGCTACAATGGAAACGGTGGGCAATTTTGATTTTCTCAGCAAATCCAATTCGTTCAACAAAAGGCGGTTTTGTACCTGCACCATGCGGGCATCCACCGACGGCGAAACGGGATAATCCGCCCGGCTTTCATGTTCGATGTTCTTTGGAACGGACAGCGGCGCACTCAAATCCTTGCCCATGAAAAAATTCAGCCCGTTGAGCACCTGCGCCAGTTTGCCGTCCAACTGCGAGCGTTGGGATTGCAGTTGCGCTTGTTGGAGTTGGATTTTGCTTACGTCCGTTCCTTTTGCCAAGCCCTGTTGTCGCAGCAATTGCATGTTGTTCAAAAGCCGCTGCACATTGACCAAATTACTGTCCACGAAAAGTATTTGGTGCTGCAATATTTGGGCATTGTAATACAAATTAGTCACTTCAAATATGACCTGTTCTTCGCTTTTCTCAACTTGTAAACCGCCCATTTCCGCAGCAATTTCCGCCCCTTTGATGCCCGCTTTGATTTGCGGATTGTAAACCGGCATCGCCAATTGCAGGTTTGCACCGAGGTTGTGCGGCACGCCGAATTGCGCCTCTTTAAATTGCCCTTCTGGTGCTGTTGGATTAAATGTTGACAAAGGCATTAACTGGAAAGGCAGATTGGTGAAATATTTATAATCCGCCGATGCCGTCGCCTTTGGCAAAAGGTTCGACTTCGCCTCTTGTTGCCGCAGTTCATTCAGCCCGAGGATATTCCTGCCGACTAGCAGGCTTTTGTTGTTGAGCAAAGCCGTTTCGACGCATTGGCCGAGGCTCATGGCCTGAGGCTGTGCGGATAGAACGGTTATGGACGCCAAGGCAAAAACAACCAATGTCGTTGTGAGGATATTTTTCATAAAAATTGCGTCAGGTTGCTGAGTATAAAAATCAAGATTGCTTATTGAATAAGAAGCAGCACAGCGTCATCCAGCCCGGTGAGCTTATGGGTGGTATGAGCGGGTATCTTCACGAAGTCCAAGGGCTGGCCAAGCGACTCCCATCGTCCTTCCTCATCGTAAGCCACACTGCCCGACAGCAGCACGAGCAGTGCATCGGTCATGCTCTGGTGTTCCTTCAGTACAGCGCCTTTTTTAATATTGATTAGCGTGGCGGAGGCTGTGGCCTTCAGCACGTTTTTGGTGGACACACCTTTTTCGGTCGATGCAAAAAGTTCGAGTAGGTTCATTGAAAATAGGTTTGGTAAGTGGAAAGATGTTGTTTCAATTGGCTGATGGCAGCTTCGCTTTCCGTCGCTGGCCCTTCTCCGATTTTTTCAAAAAGCGGCTTCATGGGCAGCAGGTAGTTGTGCAGTTGGTTGTGCCCCTCGCCCGTCATGGTGCAGGCTTTGAAGATGCCCTGAAAGGCTGCCTCCAGTTCTTCCTGCAAGGACTCACGACTGGCATCATCGGCGGTTTTGCCCTCGTATTTTGCGAGGATTGCCTGCATCTCGGCAATGCCGGAACTTGTTTCAGGGTTAGCTTGCCAGGGCTGCCCATTGTCGAGCACGAGCGGGGGTATGTCGCCGCCGCTGTGGTTGTGGCCACCGCAGGACTGTAGGAGGAACGGAAGGGCCAAAAGGAGGAAAAACGGTGCTTTTTTCATGTTGCATTATTTTTTTGAAATGAGGGAAATGAGGTAGCCGATATGTTTTTGCCCTTCGGCTTTCACGTCAAAGCTGAGACCGGAAATATGCCACCGGAGCATCAACAAGCGGAAGGAGCCAAGCAATATATGGGTCAGCTCTGCGGCTGGTACGTCATCGGTGAAAGCTCCGTCCCGTTGTCCATCTGCTACAATGCCTCCTATCGTATCCCGCATGAGTGAGATTAGTTGTAGGATGCCAGCATTGACGGAAGGGCTATAGGCCAACATCCCTTCCGAAAAAACTGCCGTCAAGAAATGGGGATTGTCACAGAGGAATTCGAGTTGGCTCTTGAAGAGCAGCCGCAGCCGCTCGCCAGCCTGCTCGCTTTGGGATGCATTGACCGCAGCCAGCCTTTCAGAAATCACCCCGTGCAAGTATTGGAGCAATGCAGCAATGATTTCCTCCTTGCTGCTGTAATGACGATAAAGGGCAGATTCGGCAAAGCCTACCTTCATCGCAAGGTTCTTGGTGGTCAGGCCACCGATGCCCCGCTCGCTGAGCAGCGCACCGGCCGCAGTCAAGATTTCGAGCTTGCGTTCATTGATATCCATATTATGCAACTTGTTTCAGGTTGAAAAACGAGATGCCCAGCCAAAGCACGGCAGTGGTCATGGAGGCGGCACCAATCAGCACGAATACGGGCGGTGCTCCCAAATAGACTTCTGCGAGGATGCCCAGCGGCATCAACATTCCCGTCAATGCGAGCCACCCAATGATTTTGGCCTTTTGGATGCGTTCGCCAAAGTGCAGCAGCAAGTAGCCGATGACGATGTTCAGGAAAGCAAACAGGTTGCCATGCACGTGTGCCAGCCTCGACTCAAAATGCCTGCCTGTTGTGTACTGCGCAATCCATTCTTCTTTGCCTGGTGCGAAATCACGCAGGTAGATAAGCAGGAAGCCGTAAGCCATGAAGAAGCCCATGAGGAGGAAGCCGGTCGAAAGATTGTTCTTGCCTGTCATTTTGATTGTTTTTAGCGCTTAGGAGAGTGGGGCTTGGGAACAAATTGGATTCGTTCACAAACTTTCACGCTGCTAAAAAGTGAGTAAAATAAAGTAAGTGAATATTCACTCACAAATATAGCTAAGAAGAATAGGCTCCTCGCAGTGATATTGGTCACCTAAGCCATTGAAATTTTAGAAGATTAAAAATAGCTTCGACGACGATTGCTTGTCGCCATTTCCAGCCAAGTGCTTAGAATAGCATTAAAAGCCCACAATTTTTCTTTACAATAAAAATCTTTGGCGTAGTTTTGGGACAAAATTGTCTTAAATATAAAATCGAGCCTTGAGAGTACTTTCAAAAGCCACTGTTTATGGATTGCGGGCGCTGGTTTACATGGCATCTGAAAGGGAGCGGACGGGCTACGTGAGCATCGGCGAGATTTCCGAAAGACTGAACATCTCTTTCCATTTCCTTACAAAAACCTTTCAAACACTGACCCAGCACGGCATCCTCGAATCGTACCGGGGGCCGAACGGCGGCGTGGCGCTGACGAAGCCTGCCGACCAGCTATTTTTGACAGACATTGTTCACGTCCTCGAAGGAGTGGACTTTTTTGACAAATGCCTCTTGGGCTTGCCCGGCTGCGGTACATTTGCGCCCTGCCCCGTCCACGACTTCTGGAAGGCGGCTAAGGAGGCCATGAAAAACGAGTTTGACAACACCTCCCTCGCCGAACTGGGCGAGAAGGTGACAGACGATAGGTTTCGCCTCGTGGCGTGACTTTTTTTTGGAATAATTTTAGGATAAAAGACTCTTTATTTCTTTTTTTAATCACCTAATATCAGTCCACATGACGGCCAAGTTCATCTTCCAAGCGCTGCCCGACAACTTGCCAATCGGTTTCCTGATGGCCTCCAATTTCATCCAAGCATGGTGAAGTAGCAGCTAAGGGTTTGCGCAAGAATAAATTTCCAGTAGTGGGAAGTTATCCTTGCGCAAACCCTAAAACTCACCTCTATCACATCCGGCACCATCCCTTCAAATTTTGCCAACCACGGTAGGCCCTGCCGCCTGGGGTTGGCCTGAAATCCCTTTGCACATGAAAGCGGAAAACAACGAAAGCGCCAACGGAACGAAGAGCATCAGCTATTTCATGAACACTAAAAACTGGTGGCAGCCGCTCATCTTCATCCTCATCATCAGCGTGGCGGGAGTGGGCATGATCGGCTACCAGACCTACAATGACGCCCCACCCATGACCGGCTTCAAGTCGCCTACGGGCGAGGTGATGATGGACAAAACGACCATCGAGGAAGGGCAAAAGGTCTTCCACAAATATGCCTTGATGGAGTACGGCTCTTTCATGGGTGACGGTGCGCAGCGTGGGCCCGACTACACCGCCGAGGCCCTGCACTATATCACCGTTTACATGAACGAGTACCAAGTCGAGGCTTTCAAGCGGGAAAACAGCCGTGAACCCAACGACATGGAACTGAAAATCATCGGGGAAAACATCAAGTCGGAACTGAAGGAAAACCGCTACGACGAAGCCGGGAACATCGTGGCCCTGACCGAAGCCCAAGCATATTCGCTGGGAAAGCTGCGGACGTACTACACCGATATTTTCATTGACAAAAACGCCGAGGGCTCGTTCCCGCCCAAGGACTACATCACCGACCGAAAAGAGGTGGAAAATCTAGCTTCCTTCTTCTTCTGGGGAGCTTGGGTCTGCGCCGTGGAGCGGCCGGGCAGCAATTTCAGCTACACCCACAACTGGCCGTTCGACCCCGCTGCTGGCAACACGCCCACCTCTCCTGTCATACTATGGAGCGTACTGGGGATGCTGGCTTTTGTACTGATGTGCGGCATCGTGCTGTACTACATCGGGCAGTACAACCAGCTCCCCAACAAGTTTTTCAAGCCAGCGGGCAAGGACCTGCTGACTGCCGAAAAGGTCGCCAATTTCAAGCCGACCCCGACGCAGCGAGCTACTTACAAGTTTTTCGCCGTAGCAGCCTTGCTGTTTTTCCTGCAAGTGGCCAGCGGCATCATCACCATCAACGATTTTGTCAACTTCTTGGGATGGTTCGGCATCCACCCATCGGAGGTATTCCCGGTGACCATGTCACGCAGTTGGCACTTGATGCTAGCGCTCTACTGGATTTCAATTTGCTGGATAGCCTCTTCCATTTTCATTTGCCCAATCCTATCCAAAAAGGAAATACCGGGTCAACTTCCGCTCATCAACACGTTGTTCTGGATGCTGATTGTGTTGGCGGGCGGCTCGCTGCTGGGCATGGTACTTGGGCCAAAAGGCGTCTTCGGCGAGTGGTGGCACCTGCTGGGGCACCAGGGCTGGGAGTATGTTGACTTCGGAAAAATTTACCAAGCCCTGCTCATGCTCATCTTCGTGATGTGGGGGATAATCGTTTACCGGGGCGTAAAACCCGCCTTCGTGAAGGGCGAGCCTTGGAACCTGCCCAACTGGATTATCTACTCCGTCATCGGCATCCCGCTGCTGTTCCTGTCGGGCTTCGTGGCCACGCCAGAGACCAATTTCGTCATCGCCGACTTCTGGCGATGGATGGTCATCCACATGTGGGTCGAGGCGTTCTTCGAGGTGTTCATCACGGTCATCGTCAGCTACCTGATGGTGCTGATGGGCCTCGTGAGCCGACAGGCCGCCATCCGGGTGGTGTATTTCGCCACCATCCTTTTCCTCGGAACGGGGCTGCTGGGCATCTCCCACAATTTTTACTGGAACGCCAAGCCCGTGGCCACGATGGCGCTCGGCTCGGTGTTTTCCACCCTGCAATTTGTCCCCCTCATCCTACTGACGGTGGAGGCATGGCGCTTCAAGAACATGCCCCGCATGGCTGTCAACGGCATTGGCCAAAACCAATTGGGCAACTTTGGTTTCCCAGAGGTTTTCCTGTTCCTCGTCGCCACCAATTTCTGGAACTTCTTCGGGGCAGGCGTCATGGGCATCATTGTCAACCTGCCCATCATGAACTACTTCGAGCACGGCTCCTACCTTACCATCAACCATGCCCACGCTGCGCTGATGGGGGTTTACGGAAATATTTCATTAGCTGCCATGCTGTTCGCTTCCCGCCTATTGCTCAAGGGAAACCGCTGGAGCGAGAAGCTGGTCAAGTTCGCCTTCTGGTCCATCAATGCTGGCCTGATGCTGATGGTCATGCTGGACCTTTTCCCGGCAGGAGCTATCCAGTTCAAGGCCATCGTGGACAATGGGCTGTGGTTCGCCCGCTCTCATGCTTTCACTGGCGGCGGCATCTTCGAGCAGTTGACGTGGCTGCGGGGCATCGGGGCGTCGGTGTTCTTCTTTGGCGGCGTGATACCATTGACTTGGTTCATCGTGTCGAGGTGGGGCTCGCTGAAAAAGCCTTCTGACCAGGTTGAAGAACTGGTAAAATACACGGGGCAAACAAACCCGCCTCAAACCGAACCGGAAGAAGCCTTGTACGCATGACCCAAGGCGTTGTCAAAATTGATTGGCAGGCGGCATGGTTGGCCGCCTGTTCTTTGCCTAAGCTACCCTCAGAATTCAAAAAAATTGATTTTATGAAAGCTTTAATCATGGCCTTCTCGTGCTTCATCCTCCTACTGGCTTGCGGAGCGGGGGAACGTGAAAATGCCCTAAAACTTGCCACCGAAAAGCAATCATTGAATTGCGAGATGGAACGCCTCCGGGGTCAAACTGCCACCCTTTGGGATGAAATGGAAGCCTATTTGGACAAGAACCTCCCCGCCGATATGCCTCCGGCAGAGCGCGCGAACATGGTGACCATCAGGAATGCCAACTTGATAACGATGTTCAAGGCTTTCACAAAATTGGACACTGCCATCCAGCAAAAAGTGAACGAAGCAGGTGCCGCAGACCGCAGCATTGCCGAAGGCATGAAATCCGTGAAGGAAAAGCTGGACAAGGTGGAGCAGGCCATGAACGAGGCATTGCTTAAAGTCCAAGCACACAGCGACCGCCAATACCAACAACTAAAAGAAGAATTGCATGGGCTTGAAAACAAGCCGTGCCGTTTATAATCCACTTCATCATTAACTAAATCATTTTTCTGCCATGAACAGGAGACTTATTCAATTTTTCACCATTGCCTTGATGCTTGCCGTTGGGCTCATGTCCTGCCAAAAGGACGAAGACCCCATTGAGCAAAAATTGACCAAAGACTATTCAAATGAGGTTGCGCACGAATGGATGGATTTCTATACCGACATCGAGCGCTACACGCCGGGCTACCGCCCGCCCGTTTCCGCAAGGGCGGCGGCCTACATCAGTTTGGCAGCTTACGAGGCTGCCGTGCAGGGCATGCCGGAGTACAATTCGCTGGTGAGCCACTACAATGGGCTGTCGCTCCCCGTGGCCGAAAAGGGCCTGGAATACCACTGGCCCACTTGCGTGCATGCAGCCTACGCCAAGTCGTTCGAAGCGTTTTTCCCCACCGCACCTGCCGACAAGCTGAACCAATTGTACATTTTGGAGAAAAAGTACAACGACAAGTTCTCGGCGGAGGTGCCACAGGATGTTTACAACCGCTCGAAAGCATTCGGGGAAGTCATTGCCGAGACCGTTTTCGTTTGGTCAAGGACAGACGCCGCTGGCCATGAGGCTTACCTCCACAACAACGACCCCAGCTACATCCCACCCGCTGGAATTGGGCGTTGGCAGCCTACCTATCCCGATTACACCCCGGCGCTGTTGCCGAATTGGGGGCAGGTAAGGACCTTTGCCGCCAGCCAAGACGACAAAGTGGTTGCCCCGCTTGCCTATAGCGAAGACCCCAATTCCGAACTGTACAACCAGGCACGGGAAACGATGCTAAAGGTCAGCAAAATCAAGGCGGGCAACCCCGACTACCCAGAGGACGAATGGATTGCCGACTTCTGGAGCGACGACTGCCCCACCAAGACCCTGACGCCCGCCGCCCGCTGGGTAGCCATTACCAACCAACTCGTCGAGGCGGAAAACGTCAGCCTCGACTTTGCCGTGTATGCCTACGCAAAGGTCAGCTTTGCGCTCTGCGACGCTGGCATCCGCTGCTGGGGCGAAAAATACGTGTACAACTACATCCGCCCGATAGACTATATCCGACAGGTGATGGGGCAGCCCGACTGGAACACCATCATGTGCCCAGCCGACGGCAATTTCTACACCCCCAATTTCCCGACCTACCCATCTGGGCACGCCACGTTTGCCTCGGCATCTGCGGAGGTGCTCTCAGACCTTTTTGGTTATAGCTATTCCATGACCGACCGCTGCCACGAGGGGCGGGTCGAGTTCCTGAGCACTCCCCGCAGCTTCGGCAGCTTTGATGAAATGGCGGACGAGAACGCCTATTCCCGCATCCCGTTGGGCGTGCATTTCCGCATGGATGCCGAGGCTGGCGTTGACTTGGGTCACAAGGTTGGGAAGAAGGTGAACAGCCTGCCTTGGAAGAAATAGCCACAAATAAAATGTCTTAGGATTTAGACAGATTTTGATACCAAGCTGGGCGGGTCATTGTGGCTTGCCCGGCGTTTTTTTCACGATTGAAAACATCGGTAGGCTTTATGGATAATCATATTTTAAATTGATAGACAGTAAAGCGTAAGTAGCTGATTTTCAACAAAATGACCTTAATGACCAATGACTTTCAATGACTTTCAATAATAAAACCCGAGTTCTAATAATTGAAGGGGCGGCAAGCTGTCGCCTCTTTTTCAGCACTCGAATTTCAGCATGGAAAACTTGCTTGAAGCCACTTTGACAGAATTGGTCAACGAACACCCCGCTGCTGCTGCTGTTTTTGAGAAATACCTTCTCGACTTTTGCTGCAATGACAAGTGTAAGCTGAAAAATGCCTGCCAAGCCCAAGGCTTGGATGCCACCGCCGTCATAATGGAATTGGAGAGTGCCTTCTCAAAGCGGGAAGCCCCAGAGATACCCTACCTTAAATACAAGCCCCTTGACGAGTTGACGGACTATATCGTGGAGCGCCACCACAACTACGTCCGGGAGATGATTCCCCGACTCTTGTCACATACCAAAAGGGTGGCAGAACGGCATGGCGAAGACAATCCCGATTTGGTGAAAATCGCAGGGCTATGGGAAATGGTCGCCGAGAAAATGACCTTGTATATGTTCAGGGAAGAGCGGGACTTATTCCCTTATATTAAGCGATTGGTTCAGGCTAAAAGGATGCATGACCCTTGGTTGTTTCCACGCTACCCTTTTGTTTCCGCTGCCACCCAGTCCATGGAAAATGAGCATGACAAAGTTAGCGGTTTGATGCAAGAAATAAGGGGCCTGAGCAACAACTTCACCCCACCACCCGGTGCCTGCACGGCCCACCGCCTTTGCTTTCACGAGTTGAAGGAGTTTGAGGAGGATTTGCAGCGTCATGTTCATTTGGAAAACCACCTGCTTTTTCCCAGTGCGAAAGAACTGGAAACCGCTGCGCTTATGGGATTTGTAATGGAAAAGGTGGCGGTCGGATAGGCTCTAAATAGAATTCAAATTTAGTGGCAAGGAAGGGTCAAATAATTTCGTTTTTCCGCTCATTGCCGTCATTTATAAAACAACCAGATGTTCAAACCACTGTTGCACAAATTCCATATCCCCGTCATGGGGATTGGCTTTACGATTGACACACCGATTAAGGTTGCCCGCTTTGGCATCTCCTCCGTCATTTCCATTGTGGAGGATGAATTGATTGAGCAAATGCGGGAATTCCATTGCCGGAAAGCAGGAGAGGAATATGTTCCCATAAAAACGGGGGACGAAGATTGGCGGGCAAGGCGCATCACGGCCTACCTGAACCTTGTCCACCGCATCGTGCAACGGCAGACCGAGCAATTGCGGCAGCTTCCTTTCGAGCCAAGTTCAGAAATCTTGAAGTATTTCGAGCTGTTGCCCGATGATTCCCCCGCAAAAAGGATATTCACGGCGATGATGGAAATGGAGGAAGGAAACGCCAAGAAATTGCTGCAAAAACAGTTGCGCAGCTTTATTGAAGCAGGCTCCATTGATGTCAATATCATGTCGAAATTGGACAGGGTGAACTATGCAAAAAACGGCGAGCCGCTGCCGACCGAATATTCGGATGGACATGCTGCGCTGCGGGGTTTTGCCAATAGTGAATTAAATGGTGCGGTCATATTTTCCGCAGGGTTTAATCCCCGTTTATACGCTTATATTGAAACCTTCCCCGATTTTTTACCGGATATAAATGGGGCATTTAAAAAAAACATAATCCTCAAGGTCAGCGACTACCGCTCTGCCCTCACGCAGGGGAAACTCCTGGCCAAGAAAGGGCTTTGGGTGTCGGAATTCAGGATTGAATCGGGGCTGAACTGCGGCGGCCATGCCTTTGCCACCGATGGCTTATTGCTCGGCCCCATCCTCGAAGAATTCAAAAACAACCGCTCGGCACTTGGCTTGGAATTGATGGAGCTATGCAACCATGCACTGGTGGCGAAGGGATTTAAACCCTTCGTTGCACCGCCTGAAATCCGGCTCACCGTACAGGGCGGAATCGGCACGGCGAATGAAAATGATTTCCTGCTGGACTATTATGAGGCTGACAGCACCGGCTGGGGAAGCCCGTTTTTATTGGTTCCCGAAGCCACCGAGGTGGACGAAGGCACTTTGCAGCAGTTGGCCACGGCAGAAAAGGAGGATTATTATTTGAGCAATGCTTCCCCCCTCGGCATCCCGTTCAACAATTTCAGGAAAAGCACTTCAGAAGCGCAGCGCAAGGCCCGCATCGCAAAGGGGCGGCCCGGCAGCCCGTGCTACAAAAAATTCCTTTCGTCCAATACCGAGTTCACGGAAGTGCCCATTTGCACGGCCTCCCGCCAATACCAGGAATTGAAAATCAAGGAACTAAAAGAAAAGAACCTCCCCGCCGATTTATATGAAAAGGAGTACGACAACATCGTGGCAAAAGACTGCCTCTGCGAAGGGCTTGGCACGGCTGCGCTGCTCAAGGAAGGGCTGCCGCTTTCGCACAAACTCACTGCCGTGGCTATCTGCCCCGGCCCGAACCTCGCTTATTTTTCCGGCATATTTTCCCTGAAGCAAATGGTTGACCATATCTACGGACGGGTAAACGTCCTCAACCAAGTCCACCGACCGAATATGTTCGTGAATGAACTGGGGCTTTACCTGAATTATTTTAAAAACGAATCCAATAAATACCTTGAAACAGCCACCTTGCAGCAAACCCGTTACCTGCAAAAATTCCAAACCAACCTGTTGTCGGGCATTGAGTATTACAGGAGTTTGGCAGTTGGTATAAAACAAGGTGCTTGGTCTTTTTTGAGGGAAATGAAGGAGGATTTGAAGGTGATGGAAGGGGCGATTTTGAAAATCCCGATTCCTTTGGCGGTGGAGGTCAAATAGGCGTTTGCGGCGTTTTATCAAAAGAAAAAGCGAATGAAACCGCACCAAATATTACGGGTCACCAAGTCCTTCACCTTCGAAATGGCACATGCCCTCGCAGGCTACGATGGTGATTGCCGCAACATCCACGGGCATTCCTACAAGCTCTTCGTCACCCTACGGGGGAGGCCCTTGCAACAGTCGGGGCACCCAAAGGATGGCATGGTCATGGACTTTTCACAACTGAAAAAATTGGTCAGGGAAAAGGTATTGGACACCTACGACCACGCTTTGGCGCTAAATGGCATGGCTTCCCAAGTCGTGGCCATGGAGTTGGCAAAACACTACGGAAAAGTTGTGGCGCTGCCCTTCCAACCCACCTGCGAAAACCTCTTGCTGGACATTGTGGAGAAAATACAAGGCAGCCTACCCCCAGCGGTCGAGTTGTTTGAAGTGAAATTATTTGAAACAGCCACTTCCTATTCAGTATGGTGCATGGAAGATGAGTCAACTATGCCCTGAAAGTAGTCAAAGAATAGTTCATAAGGCAGGGAGTGAGCTGCACCTGGCATATTCAAAAGTGTGAAATAAAAGCTAAACAATTTATGGAAGATAGAACTGTCACCATGACCGAAATTGTCCTGCCCAACGATACCAACCCATTGGGCATATTGCTGGGCGGGCGATTGCTTTATTGGATGGACATCGCAGCTGCGATATGCGCCCAAAACCACGCTGGAATGGTTGCGGTTACGGTCTCCATTGACAGCGTTTCGTTTGATTGCCCCATAAGATTAGGGGACGTGACATACATCATCGCCAGGTTGACGAGGGTGTTCCGTACATCCTTGGAAATTTATGTGGAAGTGTTCAAAAAAGAAACAGGGGCACATACACGGCAGAAAACCAACGAGGCTTATTTCACGTTTGTCGCCTTGGGCGGAGACGGACGGCCCACGGCCATCGAACCTATATTACCCAAAAACAGGGAAGAACAAATGCTGTTTGATGCCGCTCTGGGACGGAGGGATACACGGAAGAATAAAAACAAGAAAGATGAACCGAGTTAAAATGCGGACTGTGTTCATGCTTGGGGAACAAGGCGAATGGTCTGCCTTGAAAAAAATAGGACATCTTTTTGAGCATTTTTTTTGGCGGAGTAACCGCTATAAACTTCCTAAACTTTGGCAGTTCTATACAGTCAACTTTAGGGGATTATTTATTAGTTGATACAGCTACATTTATTTACATTCGCCTTGAAAAATAAGACGATGCCACCCTACCGCATTCTGCTTGCCGACGACCACCAAATCATCCTTGATGGACTGAGGGACATCATCGAATCTACCACTGATTTTCTTGTGGTCGGCAGGGCAGTCAATGGCAAGGCAGCGGTAAGTGCGGTAGCCGCCAGCCTGCCCGACCTACTGCTTATGGACCTGAACATGCCGGGTATGGATGGGCTTGAGGTTTTGAAGGAAGTCCGCCAAAGGTTTCCTAAAGTGAAAGTGCTGGTGCTCACCATGTACGATTCTGTGGAATTGGCAAAAAAGGCCCTGTCAATGGGAGCAAACGGCTACCTACTCAAAGAGCACGGCAAGGACGAACTGCTGACCGCCCTGCGGCAGGTGGTAACAGGCGAACAGTACCTCAGCGAAAAAATCCGGCGGCAAATACAGCCTGATAAAGTGCGTTTTCAGGATGATTTCCAGAAAAAGCTGAGCCTCTCGCAGCGGGAAACCGAAATCCTGCGCCTCATAGCCCGATCCTACACGAACAAAGAAATTGCCGACAAACTGTACCTGAGCGAACTGACCGTGCAGACACATCGCCGCAACCTGAAGCGAAAACTAAAGGCGGAACACACCGCCGACCTCGTGCGGTTTGCGTATGAAAATGGAATTTCAGACCTTTAGCACGTCTTCCAACAAAACACTTTACCCTATGAAAAATGCCCTTGCCTTCCTTTTTTGCTTTGCAATCATTTGCTTGTTCACGCAGCCTGTTTTTTCGCAACCGCCCGGCGGACCTCCCCGTCGCTCGCCGGAAGACATCAAAAAAGGCATTGCCGAACTGTCAACGCAATTGGACAAAGCCACCGCCGACACCGCCAAAGCCCGCCTCACCCTCGCCATTGCCAACCTGACCGCCTACCAGGACCAAAACGCCGGGCTGGAAAAGGCGAAAGAAGCCGTTCATATAGCCGAAAAGGCAGGCGATGCCCGCACCCTTCTCAACTGCTACATGGGCATGGGTGGAATTCTACAGCGGCTCAGCCGTTTTGACGAAGCATTGGAAAATTTCAAAAAAGCCCTGCCCTATATCGAGAAAGCCAAAGCACCCGAACAGGCGGGGATGTGCTACAGCAACATTGCCCAGATTTACATGCGCCAAGGCGTTTATGAAAAGGCGCTCGAATATTACCAAAAAAGCCTCGCCGAGTTTGAAAAACAAACGCCGCAGCCCGACTTTCAAGCCATGACGCTCCAGCAAATCGGCAACCTCCACATGCGGATGGAAAAACCTGCCGAAGCCATCCGCTACTTCGAGCGGGCAATCGCCATTTGGGAAAAAACGCAGAACTGGGCACGGTTGGAAGGCACGTACAACAACATGGGCAACGCCTACGCCAAATTGGGCGACGATGCCGCAGCCGCAGCAGCGTATGAAAAATCGTCGAAGGCGGGCGAAAGGCTCAAAAAAAAAGACTGACGCCACAGGAGTTTGAGGAAAACCTGAAAAACGCCCGATTGGTCGGCAACCGCGAGCAGGAGTCCAACACGCTGATGAGAGGCTCCAATTTTTTTCAAGAAAAAGGGGATTTTGAAAAGGCAATTGACCTCAAGTTGCAGGCGCTTGAAATCTCTCAGGCACTCGACCTGAACACCTACACCTTCGAACTTTACAAGAGCCTCCATCGCTGTTATCACCAAACGGGGCAATTAGCCCAATCCTACCAATATGCCCTCCGTGCCGGGGAAATGGAGGGCTACATCCTCGACGAGCGTCGGATGAGGGCATTCGACGAAATCGAGGTGAAATACCAGACGGCAGCACGGGAAAAACAACTGGCGCTCGCCGAAAACGAACACCTGCGTCAGTCGAAAGAACTGCTAAAAAGCCGCTGGGCGATTGCCGTGCTGGCGCTTGGTCTGCTGCTCGCCGCCCTTGCTGCCCGCAACCTGCAACAGAAAAAGCGGTTTGCCCAGTTCGTTGCCATACAAAACCAGACCCGTCACGAAAGCGAGTTGGCTCAAATGCGCAAGGAGCGGGAAGCAGCTGCCATGATGTCGCTATTTATCGGGCAGGAACAGGAGCGCCGCCGCATCGCCAACGACCTGCACGACAGCCTCGGCGGGCTGCTCTACGCCATGCAGTTGCAACTTGCAAAGGCGAAAGACTTGCCTGCCGACCTCCCGCAAACGCTCGAAAACGCCATCGCCGAAAACCGCCGCATCAGCCAGAACCTGCTGCCCGCCACACTTGCCCGGCTGGGGCTTTGTGCCGCCCTGCGGGAATGGGCGCCGCAGTTCGAAGAAACGCACCGCCTGCCCGTCCACCTCGACCTGCCGGAGGAGGCGTTGACCCTTCCCGATGAAGTCTCCATTTCCCTTTTCCGCATCGCCCAGGAACTGATGAACAACGCCGCCCGCCACGCCCGTGCCACCGAAATCTCCCTGCACCTCCTCCCCGACGGCAACAAACTCACCCTGCTGGTGGAAGACAACGGTACGGGCTTCGACCCGGACGCCCAAGCCCCCGGTTTCCTGAAAACCGTGCGCTCCCGCACCCAACTGCTGGGCGGTTCGCTGCATGTGGACAGCCAGGCGGGGAGGGGGACGACGGTGATTGTGGAGGTGGCACAGGAGGTGAAAATTACTCAGTAGTGAGTATTTTTTAGGGAGGGGGAGTGGGGGAAATTTGTTCAAAAATTTGAAACAATGAGACGAGTTCCCTTAATCATCACAAGCATATTGCTATTGCCGACTTTTCTGTTTGCCCAAGAAAAGCCAAACGAGAATAAAGCAGCCAAAGAGAATAAAGAGGAATCAAAAAAGGAAAATAGCAACGATTTTGGGTGGAGTAAAAGAGTGTCATTTATTGTAGGTGGAGGTATTTCAGCCATATCCAACGAGCTTTATCAAGACCCAATAGTAGATAAAGTAAACAATCATGTACAAATTGAGGAACTCCAAAGATGGAAGCCTAATCTGACATTAGGTATATCCTATACTCCATTTGTGGTAAACACTTTTCGCAAAATCAGTTTTATCGAAGAGGGAAAGGTTGTTGAAAAAACACTAATCGAATATTATCCAAAAGGAATCACGTTTTCACTTTTCTTAAACCCGGTCAGCGTGTCTAAACTTTCCGAAAACTCATTATCCAACACGGTGGATTTGGGTTTAGGTGTCGGTTACAGAGCTGATAATTTCTCTTTTTTGGTAACATCCGAATTCTTTGCCATACGCCAACCGAGAGCTTATTTCATCGAGCAATATTTGGATAAAAACCAATCGTATGTCGTTGACGGACAGGTTCAGAAAGCTTTTGACATCAACGACAATAGCATTTTCACTAAAAAAATCGCTGCCTCCTTCGGGATAAAATTCGCCTATACTTTTGATGTAATCAGGAGTTTTTACGCCAGTTCGCAGGAGAAGAAGTAATTTGTTCAAACCCAGAGTCGTGAAAAATACAATCCCTTTCCATAAGCCTTCAAAGTAAAATCACTCAATCATGAACAAGCTGATTATTTCACTCCTTTTCATAGCCCAAGCGTTGAACGCTCTGGCGCAGACCATCTATTACTCCAATTCTTCCAGTTCTTCGGGTTGCGCCCAGAATAACACGCTTAGTTTTATCTATTCTTTTGGCAACCCTGTAAGGAATGCATACAAAGGAACACTTGCGAACGGGTTTTCCCAAGCCCAGGTAAGGTGGGATGGAGTTGACAAATGGATAATTGAACACGATCATGACGGAATTGGGCCTTCTGCCCCGGTAACTTACTACTCCAATACATTTGCTTCTTATCCCAACCCGCCTGACCTGAACACCGGTACATGGGTAACGGTAAACGGAACCTGTGGTTCTATCACACTTTTTGCAGGTCCTGGTACTCAAAGTGTTTTGCCAATAGAATTAACCGAATTAACCGTTTCAGTTCACGGGGCGGGCAGTCACCTCTCCTGGCGCACCGCCTCCGAAACCCAAAACGCCCACTTCCTCGTCCAGCACAGCACCGACGGGCGCAGCTTTCAAGACCTCGCAAAAATCCCCGGTGCGGGCAACAGCCAAGTGGAAAACCGCTACGAGTACCTGCACGAAAACCCCTCGCACGGCACTAACTACTACCGCCTCAAGCAGGTGGACTTCGATGGCGGTTTCGAGTATTCGCAGGTAGTCAGTGTAGAAATGACGGGAGGTAGCCCCCGCCTCACCATTTCCCCCAACCCCAGCGATGGCAATTTTTCCTTGCGTTTGCAAGGTGCTGAAACACAACCTTTGACAGTCTTGCTGACTGATTTATGGGGGCGTACCGTTTGGGGATTATCTATGGAAGAAGGGGCGGAAGATATTCCCTGCAAGACGAATCTCCCCAAAGGGATTTATTTTCTTTGTGTGGAGTCAGGAAACGAGGTTTGGCGGCAACAGGTGGTCGTGCATTAACCCCAGGGCAAAGATTTATTATTTAAAGGTAGGTTTTTCAACCGCACAGCACCCCATCCAATCTGACATCGTGCGGCTCGCACGGCAATGCCTCCAAAAGCTGGAACGGATAGCCAATGCCCAATCTATACCCCGTCGCTTGGCTGCCGAGGAAGGCATCGTAATACCCAGCCCCGTAGCCGATGCGGTTGCCCTGGTGGTCGAAGGCGAGGCCGGGCACGATGAAGAGGTCGTAGCTGCCCGTATAAACCTCCCCGCTGGCCGGGTAGCTGGTTCCGTAGATGCCAGCTTCCAACTCCGAAAGGGAATGCAGCACGAGGTGCTCCAACTTTCGGCCCTTTAGCGACTTCGGGGCTACCACCGTCAGCCCGCTTTTCAAAAGCGAGTCAATGAAGGGAAAAATGTCCACTTCGCTCCCCATCGGCAGGAAGGTATGGATGGCTTTTGCATCCAATTCCTGAACCATTTCCCAGAGTTTTTCGGCGATAAAATGTTCGTGGCGCAGCTTCTCCGCCGGGGGTAAGGCAGCCCGCAGGGCGAGCATCTGCTCCCGTATCCGCTTCTTTTCTTCCATTCAAAAAGGCATTTTGGCTTTTTATTGTAAAAATAAGGCGCAAATCTATTTTAAACAGGATAAATTTATCCTATTTAAAATATACAACCTACTTTTGTACCTCAAAGCGGAGCCGCATGCCTTCTGCCTGCGCTCATTTTTCACAAAAAAAACTTCTCACAATGGAAATGACATCAAACAAAGACCGCCCCAAAAGCCTGCCCGGCCGGTACCGGGCCTTCCTGGGGCGGGAAGAAAAAAACCGGACATTGTGGTTCATCGTGCCGCTCATGGTGCTGTCGGCAGTGGTCATGCCGACGACCATTTTCCTGATGTCCTATTTCGGGGGGCTGTTCCTCGCCTTTATAGGCATCAGCATCTTGTTGTTTTTTACCAATATAACCCTGAGCGTAGCCTGGCAGCCCGTGAGGGTGACGATTGGCTTCTTCCTGTTCACGGTGGCTTTTCATTTTGTAGTACCTTTGCTGTGCTTCATCGCCACCCAGTTCATGGGCGGCTAAAAACGCAATATCATGTTTTCAAAAGCCTGTGAATACGCCATCCGTGCCACCCTGCTCGTCGCTTCCCACTCCTTGATGGACGAACGGGTGAGCGTCAAGGACATTGCCGAGGCAACGGCATCGCCTGTGGCGTTCACGGCCAAAATCATGCAGCAGCTCAACCGGTGTGGCATCCTGTACTCGGTGCAGGGCAAACAGGGCGGTTTCGAGATGACCAAGGAGCAAATGCAGGCCACCAAGCTCAGCCAAATCGTGACGCTGATTGACGGCGACCGGGTCTTCACCGGCTGCGGGCTGGGGCTGCGGGAGTGCAACGCCTTAAAGCCATGCCCCCTCCATGAGCGATTCTCCTCGGTGCGGGGCGAACTGAAGGCCATGCTCGACGAAACCACCGTGCTCGACCTGGCCCTCGGACTGAAAGACGGCTTGACCTTTCTGCGGACTTGAGCCTATTTTTTTGACCAGAAAAAGGATAATTTTGTCCTATTTAAAAAAATGAAAGAGAAAAAAGAGATACAATCAGTTGAGGACATCCGCCAAATGGTGGACAGTTTTTATGGCCGTGTACGGGCCGATGGCTTGCTCGGCCCCATTTTCGACGGCATCATACAAGACCGCTGGCCCGACCACCTCGAAAAGATGTACCGCTTCTGGCAAACGGTACTGCTCGCCGAGCACACCTACACGGGCAACCCCTTTGCGCCCCATGCCTTCATGCCCATCGGCAGGGAGCATTTCGAGCGGTGGGTGGGCATTTTCAAGCAGAACATAGATGCGCAGTTCGCCGGGGAAAGAGCCGTGGAGGCCAAATGGCGGGCCGACAAAATGGCGGAAATGTTCCAGATGAAAATCGCCTATTACCAAACTGGCAACGCCCACCCGATTGTATGATTTTCCAGGTAAAACACCCCGTTGCATTGGCAGCCGTCTTCTTGTGGCTCGGCTTTGTGTGCGCCATCAGTTTCATGGAGGCATGGCTGAAATTCCGTGCGCCCGGCATCACCATGCCGCTTGGACTGGGCATTGGGCGCATCGTTTTTGCTGCGCTCAACAAGGTGGAATGGGTACTCGCCCTCGCCATTGCAGCCAATATCCTTTGGACCAAGCCCCTTGTTTTCGGTCGGGCCTCGTGGCTGTTCCTGTTGCCAGTTGCCATTTTGTTTGCACAAACAGTCTGGCTCTTGCCCGTCCTCGACGCAAGGGCCGAACTCCATATCACGGGGCAGCTCGTTCCCCCGTCCAATCTCCACTTCGTTTTCGTGGGGCTGGAATTGGTGAAGGTGATTGCTCTTGCCGCTTTTGGCATTTCATTTTTCAAAAAGGTAAGCACATGATAGGCGAAATTTTAAAAAACATCGAAGCCAAATACCAACAACTCGGCGAAAACCACGCTACCTACCTTCAGGGCCTTCTCCACGCAAAGCCCATCAACTACTGGGACTATGTGGAGGTGGAAACCCTGCTCAGCCTCCAACGCCCCCGCACCGAATTCAAGGACGAGTCCATTTTCATCATGTACCACCAGGTCACAGAACTGGTGCTGAAAATGATGCTGCACGAAGTAGAACAATTGGTCGGGGAAGACCTGCCCGCCGACACCTGGGCCGTCAAAATCGAGCGGCTCAACCGCTACACCTCCATGCTCATCAACTCCTTCGATGTGATGAAATACGGCATGGACTACGACGACTACAACACCTTCCGCTCCACGCTCACGCCAGCCAGCGGCTTCCAGAGCGCACAGTTCCGCTTGTTGGAAATCTACTGCACCCGCCCCGAAAACCTGCTCAATACCGAAGGTAAAAAGCGGCTCGGCGAAGCCACCGACATCGAAGCCATCTTCGAGAACGTCTATTGGAAAGATGCCGGGACCGACCGCAGCACAGGAAAAAAATCCCTCACCCTTCGGCTTTTCGAGGAAAAATACCTTGCCCAGTTCGTTGCCCTTGCCAAAAAGGTGCAAGGGAACACCCTCCAGGACAAAGCGCTCAAAATGCCCGATATGCCTGACATCCTTCGGGAAAAACTCAGGGCCTTCGACCGAATGTTCAACATCGAATGGCCCATCGTCCACTGGAAACGGCGCAGCACTACCTCGACAGCAAAGGCGAGGGCAAAGCCGCCACGGGTGGTTCCGAATGGAAAAAATACCTGCACCCCATGTACCAACAGCGCAAGTTTTTCCCCCACCTGTGGAGCAATCAGGAAATCAGCGACTGGGGCAAACAATAAGATTCACCGGGGTTCTGTGTCGGCGGCGCATCAGCCACGGCAGGCGAACACCATTATTTTTTACAAAATGAATATCCGTACAGACCATACCATCGGCGAAATCGTCGCCGCAGACTACCGCACCGCCACTGTCTTCAAGGCCCACGGCATTGACTTCTGCTGCAAAGGCGGGCGCAGCGTGTCGGAGGTTTGCGAAAGCAAAAACCTTGACCCACAAGTGCTGCTGGAAGCGGTCAGGCAGGCCGCCGCTTCCACTGAACAGCCGAGCGCAGACTACCACCGCTGGCCGCTCGACCTCTTGGCCGATTATGTGGAGAAAAAGCACCACCGCTATGTGGCCACCAAGTCGCCGGAACTGATGCAGTACCTCAACAAGCTCTGCAAAGTGCATGGCGAGCGCCACCCGGAACTGTTCGACATCCGGGACGAGTTTGCCAGCATGGCCAGCGAACTGGCTTCCCACATGCAGAAGGAGGAATTGGTGCTGTTCCCATTCGTCAGGAAATTGGCCACTGAGCAACAACCCGCACCGCCACCTTTCGGCACGGTACAGAACCCCATCCGCATGATGATGCACGAGCACTCGGTGGAGGGCGACCGCCTCGCCCGCATCACTGAACTCACCAGTGGCTACACTGCCCCCGCCGACGGCTGCACGACCTACCGGGTGGCATTCGCCATGCTGCGTGAGTTTGAGGAGGACCTCCACCACCACATTCATTTGGAGAACAATATCATGTTCCCCCGTGCCATCCAGTTGGAGCAAGAAAGGGCCAATTGATGATGGAAAATGCGAAACCATTGAAACGGTACCCCTCCCTGCAACCGCTAAGCAGGGACCATCACCACGGGCTGCTGCTCTGCTGGAAAATCCGCACCGGGCTTTCCAAAGGGGCAGCCCCGGAGCGGATGAAGGCTTACGCCGATTGGTTCTTTGCGGAGCAACTGCTGCCACATTTTGAGTTGGAAGAACGGTATGCCTTCCCCCTGCTCGGCGACAAGGAACACCCGATGGTCAAGCGGGCATTGCGGGAGCACCGCAGATTGAAACGGCTTTTCGCCGCCAGCGATGACTTGGATAAACACCTCAGCCTCATCGAGGAGGAACTCACGGCGCACATCCGTTACGAGGAGCGGGTACTTTTCACCGAATTACAGTCGGTTGCGACGCCGGAGCAGTTGTCTGAAATCGAGCGCCTGCACCATGGGCAGCCGTTTGTAGAGGAATGGGAGGATAGGTTTTGGGAGTAGCGATTTTACCCGATAACCACCTCATGCTCCGGGCAGTCCACCCGCAACTCCGAGGCTTGCAGCGGGGTGTTCATCAGTTGGCAGAAATGGCCGCTGCCTTGGATGCGATAGTGGGCGCAATTATAGCACATGCGCTGCACCGTGATGACGCCTGCCCGGTTCAGGTGCTTGATGATACCGAGCAGGTGGAGCAGCAGATTGGCCTGGTCATCTTCGGAAAGCTGCTCGATGGGCGTTTGGATTTCCGATGAAAAATGAGAGGCCCGGCTGGCGAGCGCCCCGCCTTCGGCAGTGAGGGCAAGGGAAAAACTGCGCTGGTCGGCTGGGTCGGGCATTTTGACCACCAAGCCTTTCGATAATAGGGTTTTCACGGCATCGCTCACGGTGGCTTTGGTCATGTTGAACTCAGCGGCGAGGTGGCCCACTTTCCGCTTTTCCCCATCTGGGTGGTGCAGCAGGAAAATGAGAAACTGCACCTGTAAGGGGCTAAGCCCCTCTGCCTTGCCTTCGTTCCACAGCAATACCCGGAACGCCTCGGAAATGCGCTCCAGTGCCACCACGATTTTGCTGCCCATACTGCCCTGCTGGTGTACCGTGTCGAATGCTGATTTTTTGCTCATAAAACTCTATCAAGGTTTTATTTCCAGATTTTAAAATACTGATTATCAATACCGTAATTTCCTAATTTCCCAATTGTACCATCGTTTTTAGTTCCTCCTCCGTTTTGCCCCGCAGGTCGGCGAAGCGGTATTGGGCAAAGTGCGCACGGAGGTGCAGCACCAAATCCCGCCGGGTGGGGTTGGTAAGCAAGGCTGCGGGGATGTCGTCCATTTCGAGGATATAGTAGCCACTTGCCTGTATGGCTGCCTTGACATCGGCCCCAACATCTTCAATATGGCAGAATTGGCATTCCTCGGTGTCCAATCTGGCGTCCTCCTCGTTTTCAGTGGCAAGGTACTCCTTCCCGTACTGGTGTATGGTGAGGGCATCTTTGAGGGTGGAGGGCACGAGGATGTCAAAGTGCATCACGCTGCCGTCCCGTTTTTTCACGTATGTGTCCCAGACTGCTACGCTCATTTTTGTGGCATTTTTTGATGGTGAAACAGGTGGTGATTGCCCCAAAGCGGAAAGACCGAACAAGGCGAAGATAAGCAGGAGAAACGTTCTCATATTTTCGATTTTAGAAAATAGAAAACGAAGAGCCAAGCCAGCCCTTTCAGCAAGAAGAACAGGAACCCAACTACTCCGATTTTCTTCAGGTATGCTTTTGTCTTAGAACTCATTTTCCTTAAAATAAGGCTGGCACCAAAGCAAAGTCGTCAGGGTCACGGCCTTGAACCAAGCATTGTGCATGGCGTCCACTTCGTCGGCGCTTTGCCCATTTTTGCCCAAAAAGCCCTTGATGGTGGCGGTAATCGGGTAGATGAATGCCACGAGGTAGCGGGCATGGATGATCGGCACGGTGTCCACCCCATCGGTTTGGTTCTTCTTCGTGCTGTGGTGGCGCAGGGCGATTTCATGCTGGTAGTTGAGCCAGTCTTGGTCGTAGGAGCGGTTGCAGAGGTCTAGAATCCACTGCCCGAACCTAGCCCGCACGGCACCGAGGTAGTCCATGTTGGGTTGGCCTCCTTTTGTGAAATAATGAAGCAGGTGCTCGTTGCCGCCCACGTAGCCATACCACAGGTCGAGCACGGCATCGGTCTGGCCATCGAGCACGGCCCCCGCCATGCGGAGGTAGCGGTCGTCTTCATCTGACCAGAGCAGGGTTTTCTTTAACAAGGAGAGGTCTTGCATCGAGACGGGGGAGGTGGCAAGCGAGGCGCTGCCGTAGTCATAACCTTTGATTTGTGCCATGTTGAAATGTTTTTAAATGGTGATTGTGAAACGATGGCACAAATATAGTAAGGATTCCTAACTATATATCAATAAGCAAAAAAATTTACACCAACACAACTACCAAGCCCAAATACACCAATAGCACTACGCCCACCAAGACTAACCACGCCCGGTGCGCCCGCCTCATCTCCATAAACTGCCAGACGACCAGCAAAACCTTCACGCAGGCAGCAATTGCCAAGATAAGTGCCAAAACGAAACCTGTTTTTTCACCAGCAGCCATCAGGCCAGAGGAAGCCGTGAGCAGCACGAGCAGCGCCAAGGCAAAGCCGTTGTATTTCGAGAATCCTTCATTTCATCAAGTATAAAACCGGGAACAGCAGCAGCCAGATGAGGTCGCAGAGGTGCCAAAACGACGCCCCGGTTTCCACGTCCGCCAAAATTACGCAGCCCACCACCACATGCACGAAGTGGAAGCCCGTGAGCAGCCAGTAGAAAGTGAAGAAACTATTGTAACCCAGGTCGAAGCCGTTCGACAGTTTCCCGGCGTATTCCGTACCTTTTATGGCCAAAAATGCCAGCCCAAAAACCAATGCGGCAATCATCCGGCGATGGCTGTCCGTCGCTTTCCCCAGCTTCAACAACCGCACGGCCTCCGCCATGAAAAAACCGCTGGTGAGCAGCACGAGGGTGTTCACTAAGCCCGTACTGGTGCTCAGGTTTTGTTGCGCAGCAGCGAACAAACCTGGGTTGAGGCTGCGCTGCCAGACGAACGCCCCAATGCCCGCCGTGAAGGTCACAAGCTCCACGAGGATGATTATCCAGATAAGGATGCCGCCGGGTGGATAGAAGAAATTTTTGTGGTCAACCTGCTCCATTTTCATTGCTCGTTTATCCGTCGGTACAACAGCGCCAGCGCCTGCACCAACTGGTCGGGGTGAGAGGATATTGTAGTGGTTCTGCCCGAACATCTGCGGCAGGTAGTACCTCGCCACGCTTTCCACGGCCACGGCGTAGGTGCTGATGTGTCGCTCGTGCAGTTCCCGCAGCGCCTGCCGCACGTCGGCGATGCCGTACTGGCCCTCGTAGCGGTCGTAATCGTTGGGCTTGCCGTCGGAGAGCAATACGACCCATTTCTGGCTGGCAGGGTGCGCCTCAATGAGCGCCTTCGAGTGGCGCAGCGCCGGGCCGATGCGGGTATAGCCCTGTGGCTCCACGCTGCCGAGCCGCTGCTTGCCCTTGATCCAGCCCTCGCCGAAGTCCTTCAGCGTGTGGAAGGTGCAGCGGTTGCGGGTTTGGGAACAAAAACCGCCCACGGCGAAGTCCACGCCGTACTCGTTCAGCGCCTCCCCGAAGAGGATGACGGCCTGTTTTTCCACGTCGAGCACCCGGTTGCCATCGGCGTAGCTGTCGGTGGAGAGGCTGAGGTCGAGCAGGAAGAGCAGGGCAATATTGGGGTCTTTTTTGCGGGTGGAGTTGTAGATGTTTTCGGAAGGGGTGTGGCCGCTACGCAGGTCAGCGAACCAGTCCACGAGGGCGTCCATGTCAATATTCTCCCCATCTGGCATGCGCCTCACCATGCGCCGCTGCTGGTGGATTTGGGCAAATTTCCGGCGCAGGCCATCCAGCGTTTTCTTGTTTTCGGAAAGGCATTTTTGGGCATAGGTGAGGTCGCCGCCCTTTATTTTGCTCAAAAAAACCTTGCAGTAATCATGCTTGTACCGCTTTTGGGACAAGTCCCATTCGGGGTAGGTCACACAGGTCGTGCCATTGTCGGCATCCTCGCTTTCGGCGATTTTCACCGAGCCACGGAACTCCGCCCGATAGACCGAATGCGCCTGTTCGTCGGTGCGAACGAGGTGCTTTAGGTTCAGTTCGTTGAGCGCCTCAGCGTGCTCGGCCAGTTCGTCGTCGCCGTCGAAGCCCCGCCAGATACCGCTGAACTCTTCGGCGGTCTCCACCTTCTCGAAGTTGTGGGTGAGCATGTAATCGTCCTGCGCTTTTTTGTCCACGGCAATGACTTCCACCTCCTCCACGGGCTTAGAGGCAATCTCGGTGGTTGGGCTGTGCGGGTTCGTGCCTTCTGCCTCGCCGTTGGGATTGGCAGTGACGGGTGGGCCGGTCACGCCCTCGTTCACCATGTATTTCCCATAGAGCCAAAAGGTTTCTGGGCGGCTTTTCGGGTCGCCGTATTGTGCTTCAAAATGGGGTTTTACTTCGTAAAAGAACCGAGCCACGGAGGGGAACTCCTCTTGCATAAATCCCAAAATGATGGGTGCCGCCGCCGCTGCTTTTTGCTGTGCAATTTCAAGGCTTTGGGCTTCCATTTTGTTGTTCCAATTGAGCTGCTCCCGGCTTTGTATGCTTAGGTACACCACTCGGTACAAATAGAAATACAGGTTCTGCTCCGGGCTGGGCAGCTTTGAAAAACTGATGGGCAGGTAGAACGCATCGTCCTTCCAGCCACCCTCTTTTTCGGCGGGCAGGATGTCCACGTTGCGCCCCGTCAGCGCACGGGCAAGCAGCGTCAGGCGGGGGCTGATGGCTTCGAGCCTTACCGCAAGGGCAGTTTCTTCTTTGCCGTTGCTGAGCTTCCATTTATCGTAGAAGCCGAGGATTTTTTTGAATAAAATCTGGTCAAGTTCCATCTAAATAATTGCATTTCATTCATGCCAATGAGAAACTAAGCTAACTGGTTGTGATTTGCTTTCAATTCAGCCTTGGTCATAGCTATGTTGTTAGCAGTTTCCATTAGTAAGTTGTCAAGTTGCCTTGTAGTTATGCGCGACTTATGTGTTGTTTCAATTCTGGTTTTTAAGTCAAAGGATTTACAGAAAAATTTTGCATATTCTTTGTCAATACCCTTTTCTTGTAGAATGTATTGAAGTTCAATTGGAATCTTACTTGTGAATTTTCTCATCGCCTGTACAGCTCGACTATCATAAATGAAAAATAAATTTGGTAGGTGAAAATGCAGATACTTAGAAGCAAAAGAACGTTTATTTAATTCCGTGATTTTTGTTAAAATTTTCACCAACTCATTATGAACTTTCAGTATTTCGAGTATATTATTTGTGCTAAGTTGTTTGCCTTTTAGTTTTTTTAAATTATTGTCTATGTTTGAATTGATAAAAGCTGGAATTACATTATCTATGTAGAAATTATCGTTGATGATTGGGTCATCGTTCTTGTTCTTGCGTCTTTCAACAGCTGCAGCATATATCCGCCCAATGAAAAGAACCTTTGTTAATATTATGTCATCCTTATTATGAGAAGGATAGTCTTGGCAGAGGTTGTACAGGATTTTGTTTCCAAAATCCCAACATGTATTCTTAGCTAAATTTGAAATTTCTATTTCTGCTATTTTCATGTCGTTATGGATTTTACAATAATTGATTTTGATTTGAATCAACTACAAAAATAGCTTAATTGTGAGAAAGCATTCAATCGCTTAGAAATCCATCCTTCCTTATGCTTTCCTAACTTCTCGTGATTTTTTCATCAGCAGTTTTTGAACTGTTGCAAATTTTGCAACAATTGAATTGATTATTGCAAAATCAGTTGAAATCTAAGCCCGGCAATCGCTCAGGCTTAGAAATCCCTACCGAGCTTTCCAATCCTTCGCTATATCATCAAATCCGCCAAATCCTTCAGTGCCGCCAATGTTTCATCGTCGTCGGTGAGGGGTTGAATCATGCCTACTTCCACGGAGAGCCGCTTGGGCAACCCGCTATGGATGAGCTTGGCGGCATCCACTACGAGGCGGGTCGAGACGGTTTCCATCAGGCCCAGTTCGTTCAGGTTGCGGATTTTGTTGGCGATGCCAACGAGCCGCTTTGCGTCGGCTTGCTCGATCCCCGATTCGCTTTCCACGATTTCCCGCTCCATTTTTTCGTCGGGGTAATTGAAGGCAAGCGAGACGAAGCGCTGCCGGGTGGAGGGTTTCAGTTCTTTGAAGCCACGTTGGTAGCCGGGGTTGTAGGAGGCCACGAGCATGAACGAATTGGCGGCGGGCACTTCCTCCGGCACTTTGTCGAGGAAGAGTTGGCGGCGGTGGTCGGTCAGCGAGTGGATGGCCACAATCACGTCGGGGCGGGCCTCGGCTATTTCATCCAAATAGATGATGCTGCCATTGCGCACGGCGGTGGTCAGTGGCCCGTCCTGCCAGATGGTCTCGGCACCCTTGAGGATGTAGCGCCCGGTGAGGTCAATAGCCGAGGTCTCCTCGTGACATGCGACCGTGATGAGTGGCACATCAAGTCGGTGTGCCATGTGCTCCACGAAGCGGGTCTTCCCCGTGCCCGTGGGGCCTTTCAACAGCACGGCCAGCTTGTTTTCATGGCAATGGGTGAAGACCTCTATTTCTTTGCCGATTGGGCGGTAGTATGGTTGCGTTGTAATTTCCATTTTAAAAAATCTACAATTTTGTCATTGCCGAAGCTAACACGTGATGCAATGAGGGCAGTTGTAATAGCATTTATATTTCCCTCGTGACGTTGCGGGTTGCCTTCGGCAATGACAAAGAGGGAGAGAGGTGTTTTGAAACAAGCAAAAAGGGCAAGGCACCTGCGCAATTTATTGACAACTCATCACAACTCGAAAAACAACCAACTAATGAATGCCCTGCCCTTTTTGCTTGAAATCATGCCCGTTCCAGCGCCTCGTCCGTCGGCTTGCCGTACTTGAAAAAGTTCAAAACGAACATGACGATGCCCACGGTGAACAGCGTGGCCGCAGCGATGAGCACAAGGAAGTGTACCTCCATCGCCTGTTGGGTGTCAATGAAGTCCATACCCACTTTCCGTTCGAGGTAAACCTGCGTGACACCTGCTGCTGCAAAGGCCGTGGTCATGCCAATCATGCCAATATTGGAGAGCCAGAAGGCGTAGCTGGCACCAGGCGCAGTGTACAGCTTCCGACCCGTCATCAATGGGGTGGCGTAAGTTATCATGCCCAGCACCAACATGCCGTAAGCACCCCAGAAGGCCAAGTGCCCGTGCATCGCTGTCACGAAAGTTCCGTGCGTGTACATGTTCACGGCGGGAAGGGTGTGCGCCACGCCGAGCAGGCCCGCCCCCACAAAGGAGATAATGGCCGTGCCGAGCGTCCAGTTCAGCGCGATTTGGTTCGGATGGCGCTTCTCGCCCTTGCGGTACATGGCGAGGGCGAACAAGGCCATGCCAAGGAAGGCCAGTGGCTCCATGGCGGAGAAAATGCCGCCAATCATCAGCCAATATTTCGGCGTGCCGATATAATAGTAGTGGTGGCCCGTGCCGAGGATGCCCGATATGAAGGTCAGGCCAACGATGACGTACAGCCATTTTTCGATGACCTCCCGGTCAACGCCTGTCAATTTGATGAGCAAATAAGCAAGGATGCCGCCCATGATGAGTTCCCAAACGCCCTCCACCCAGAGGTGGACGACCCACCAACGGAAGAAGGAGTCCATCGTCTGGTTGTCGAACCAAATCATACCAGGCAGATAAAGCAGTGCGGCGAACAACAGCCCCATCGTGAGCACGAGGGAAGTGGTTGTGCGCTTTTTACCTTTCCAAAGCGTCATGATGATGATGTAGAGGAACAGCAGCACGTTGACCACCACGAGGTAGTCGAGCGGGCGGGGGATTTCGAGGAACTTGCGGCCTTCCCACCAGTTCAGGTGGAAGCCTATCACTGCCACGACGCCGACGATGGCGAGGCTCCAAAACTGTAGCTTGGCCAGTGGCACGGAAATCAGTTCATGCTCGGCCTCGTCGGGGATGATGAAATAGGCAGCACCCATGAAGCCGCTCAGAATCCAGACCACCAACAGGTTCTTGTGGGTGGCGGTGGCAGCGTTGAAGGGGATGAGGTCGTGCAGCCCATCATAGCCAAGGTGGGCGAAAGCCATGATGAAGCCGTAGGTGATTTGCAGCAGCAACAGCACGCCGCTGAGGGCGAAGAACCACCAGGCTATTTGTTGAGATTTATATTTCATTTTGAATTGATTTTTAGAACGGTGGACGGCAAATGGTTGACGGTGCCTGTCCTTGCGTCACGGAATTGAATTAAACAGTGCCAATCACTTGGCAGGAACGGGCACTTTGCTCTGCAAATCGGGCTTGGGCGGGAAGCCGTTCAGGTCTGCCTCGCCGACCCATTTCAGGAAGGCAATGACGTCGTTGGCATCCTGGTCGGACATAGCATAAGCCACCATCTTCCGGCCACGGGGCGCCCAAGGCTCCTTGACCGTCAATACGGTCTTGAGATAGGCTTCGCCCTTGCGCTCGTATGCTTTGGTGAGTTCTGGTGCATAGTAGGCTCCCTCGCCCATGATGGTGTGGCAGCCCATGCAGTTGTTTTTGTCAAAAATCTCCTTGCCCCTAATCACGGATTCCGTGAGGTTCTGGGCGTTGGTCTGCTTGGGCACTTCCCTTGCCAAGGTGTGCCAAGACAGCCCCAAGAAGATAAGGAAGAATACCACCGTTCCCCCCAGAAAAAAAGTCCTTGCCTGATTTTTCGATAGCATGACCGGATGTGTTTGGTGAAAAAATGCATTTAAAGAAAAAAAGATGATTTTATCTTTTATTTTGCAAAGGGAAGGAGTGTGAGCTGCTTATTAAATGACAATTATCAGCTTGGCCAGTGACTTGTGTCAGGGCTGATGCAATCCTAATATTTACCAAAACCTATTTACCCCAAACTTCGGATATAGGGGAAATTCCCCACTACCTGACACTCGTTTTCGCCTACCATCGCCAAGGTGATTGACGTCCATTTTGTGAAAAACGAAATCGCCCCGACGGGCATGGGCGAGCCGCCTTTCCCGCCCATCTTCGGCGCACTGGCGAATGCGCTCTACAAGGCGACGGGGAAACGGGTGTATCGGCAGCCGTTTTTGGGGGAGCAGGCGGTGATGGGGTGAAAAAAAGCAAGGGCGCAACCGAAGTCACGCCCTTGCTTTATTTTTTAGATGAATTTCGATGAACCCATACCCCTATCTTTCAAAAACCACCTTCCCCTTCAAGTAGGTCAAATCCACCTTCGTCCCATTGATTTGGTTGGCGGGAATTTCAAAAATATTTCGGTCGAGTACAATCAGGTCAGCCTCCTTACCCACTTCGATGGAACCCACTTTTTGTTCCTGCCGCATCACATAGGCGGCGTTGAGCGTGTAAGCTTTCACGGCATCTTCCAATGAAATCTCCTGTGGGGTGCGGGTTACGGCGTTCTGCATCCCGATGAAGGGGTTCAACTCGCTCACGTCCCAATCGCTGCTGAGGGTGAGCCTTGCGCCCGCATTTTTCAGGCTTTTCAGCGGGATGTTGGCGTTGTTCAGCGCCGGGCCGATGAGGTAGTCGTTCTCGTGCCAATGGTCGGGCTGGGTGAAATCGCCAGCCACCTGTGCATCGGCAGTGGCATTTAGCTGCGCAAAACGGGGGATGTCCGCTGCATCCACGTACTCGACGTGGGTGAGGCGGTGCCTACCCGCCGAAGTGCCGCCCTGCTCGATGGCGTTCAGGCTCTCGTGAACGCCCCGGTTGCCGAGGGCATGGATGTGGAAGTCGAAGCCCGTGCCCTCCAGCGCAGCGATGTACTGGGCGAGGCGGCTTTCGGTGAAATAGTTCAAGCCCTTGTTGGAGCCAAGCATAAAATAATCCACCATATACTCATCGTGCATGGCGGCGGTCGAGTTGTGGATGATACCGTCGGAATACACTTTTATCTGGTTGATTCTCACCAATTTGTTCGGGTCGTTGCTGAAGAGGGCTTTGATGGCGGCGATTTGCGAAGCGTCGTCTTCCGTCGGGTACGCCCACAAGCCGAGGTTGATGCGGCAGGTCAACTTTCCGTCCTGCTCGATTTTTTTCCAAGTGTCTTGCTGGTTGCGCTTCCAAAAAGTGCGGGCTTCCGAGACGGAGGTGATGCCGTGCTTGGCAAGCTCTGGCAGGGCAAATTCGACCAGCCCGTTGTAGTCGTTTTCCATGCTTTGGGCGGTCGGCACAAGGGCGAGTTCCATGAGCAGTTCGCCTGCATTGTCAATGAGGATGCCGTTGGGTTCGCCCTGGTCGTTGCGCATGAGTATGCCTCCGGTCGGGTCGGACGAGGAGGCGGTGAAACCCAGCAATTCAAGAGCCTTTGAGTTGCACCAGAGCGAGTGCGAGGTCTGCTCCATGATGCCCACAGGTCGGTCACTCACCACATCATCGAGGATGTCTTTCGGGTCACGGTCGGCTTCGAGGACGGTTTCGAGGAGGTGTCCCCAGCCGAGCAGCCAGCCCGTTCCGGGGTTGTCGGCGTGGGCGTCCGCCACGTCGTCGGCGTAGTTTTCGGGGTCGGTCTCAGCGTCGTCGAGGATGAACTTGAAGTTCTCGGAAGCCGCTTCGAGCGGGTGCATGTGCACGTCGTGTATGCCGGGCATCATCATGGCGCCTTCGAGGTCAACGAGTTCGGCGTCTTTGGAAGCCATGCTTTTCGCCTCGTCGCTCGTTCCGACGAACTTGATGACGCCGTCTTTTACCCAAACCGCCTCCGCCCAGGGCTGGGCAGCGTTGACGGTGTAGATTTTACCGTTGAAAAAGACGGTTTCACCCGTTTCAGTGGGCGTGGTGCCGCCTTCGTCCTCGCCGCCACAGGCGAAGAAGCTTAAAAAGGTGGCAAGGAATAGTGTCAGCATGAGGGAAAGTGATTTATTCATGAATTTTAGATTTTGGGCAAAGGTGTGGAATGGTTAACAAGGCAATTGGGTTTTTCCATGAATGAAGGGGAAAATGGAACGAATGGAAATCGATTGCATAGCTCTGTGTTGACCACAAAAGGCAATAATCTCTCTCAAGGATTCATTTTTTCCTGATAAAGATATAAATTGCACCAAATTTCATTTTTGAAAGTGAAAAAATCTCTTCATTATGCTGATACGTTTTGTGGTCGAAAACTATCTGTCCTTCCGGGATGAGGCAGAGTTCAATATGCTTGCTGGCAATTTCAAGATTCATCAGGAGCATGTTTGCAAGGCAAAAACCGGAGTGTCTTTACTCAGGGTGGCTACGCTGTATGGGGCCAACGGGGCAGGCAAGTCGAACCTTGCTATCGCAATGGAAGCAGCGAAGGATTTGGTGCTATTAGGTTCAGATACTGCAAAATCCAAGCTGCCCCACCGCTTTTTTAAGCTGGAAAAAAGTTGCAAGGAGAAACCCTCCCGCTTCGAGTTCGAGTTTGTGGTCAACGGCAACAGTTATGCCTTTGGCATCGCTTTTTTTTCAGAAAGGATTGTGGAGGAATGGCTCTACAAGACCCGCCCCGGAAAGGAGGATGAACTGGTTTTTGAGCGGGAGACTACGTCCGATTTGAAAACAGTAATCAAACTAAGCCCGAGGTATTTACAGACGGAAAAAGAAAAAGTCAAGGTCGAGATTTATCAGGAGGAGCTTCGCCCCAACCAACCCTTCATCACAGAAGCAAAAGAAAAGGACCTTGTTTACGTGAAGGAGCCTTATTCGTGGTTTGAGGATGTACTGGAAATCGTTTATCCCGAATCAGCATTGGAGGGGCTTTTCGAGAATATCCTGTTCAATGAAACCTACCGGGAAAAAACCAACCAAATCATTAAGGCAATTGACACGGGCGTAGAAATGGTGGAAGCCCAAAAAATCAATGTCAGCCAACTATTCGGCTTGCACGAAAAAGAAGAAAAAGAAGATATTTTGAAGTGGTTGGAAAAGGGCGAGGTTTACGAGTACGAGGGCAAGGATGAAATCAAATACGGGCTGTATTTAGACGAAGCGGGCGAACCACAAGCGGTCAAGTTGATGACCCGGCACCAAAGCAACGGCGATACGGTGGACTTCGACTTTTACGAAGAATCGGACGGGACGCAGCGGCTTATAGAACTTACCCCAGCCTTCATTGACACCATGCTCAAGGAGAAGGTCTATGTGGTGGACGAGTTCAACCGCAGCATGCACCCTCAAATGGCACAAAAACTGATTGAAATGTACCTCTCGCACGACAGCAAGTTGTCGAAGGGGCAATTGGTTTTTACCACGCACGAATCAGGGCTGCTCGACTTGAAACTCTTCCGGCAGGACGAGATTTGGTTCGTTGAAAAGGACAAAACTGGTTCGTCCAAGATTTACCCGCTCAGCGAGTTCAAGCCCCGTTACGACAAGGACATCCGCCGTGGATATCTACAGGGAAGGTTTGGTGCGATTCCTTTTCTTTCCAGCCTTGAAAACATAAACTGGTAATAACAAACAATATGAGCAAACGAAAAAACCGACCATACAAAAGGGGCGAGCCCTTCCGGGATGCCAGCTTGTTTGTGATAGCCTGCGAGGGAGAGAAAACGGAACGTGCGTATTTCGAGCAGTTTTGCGGCGGCTTCAGGAGGGTGAAAATTGTGGTCTTGCCCACAGGCGACGACCATAAATCCGCCCCCAACCATGTCCTGAAACGGGCGGACGATTTCGTTGACGAATTTGGCATCGTAGGTGAAGATGACCGTGTTTGGTTGGTGATTGACATGGACAGGTGGAAGGAAGCCACCCTTTCCAGCATTGCAAAGGCTTGTGAGCAAAAGGAAAAATACACACTCATCTTGAGCAATCCATGTTTTGAATTGTGGCCATACCTGCATTTGGAAAAACCCACGCAGCCGCTCTCCGAATTGCAGAATTGCAATGATTTTAAGGCTGCTATAAGGGCAAACCTTGGGGCATACAATCCTTCCAACCCCGATTTCTCCCCCATTTTCCCGATGTCGGAATACGCCATTTCCCAAGCCGAAAAACTCGATACCGCACCCGCCGATAGGTTTCCAAATGGAACTGCCACCCGGGTATATGTTTTGGTGAAAAGGCTGCTGGAGCTAAAAAAATGAACTTCGTCGGAAACCTCAATTTCCGACGAAGTTCCACCCTCACTCCGGCTGCTGCTGCGTCACGCAATGCACCATCCCCCCGTTCTCATAGAGGTTCCGCACATCAATCCCCACCACCGTTTTGCCCGGGTAGAGGCTTTGCAGGATGCCCTTCGCCACCTCGTCCTTCGGGTCGTTGTACTTTGGCACCAGCACCTTGTTGTTCGCCACATAAAAATTGACGTAGCTGCCCTTATAGCCGAGGTTTTTGCCGTAGGCAGTCACCACGTTGTTCTGCGTCAGGGGCAGGTGGACGAAGTTGTAGGGATTGCCGTCCGCATCTTCGGCGGCATAGAGCGTGTTGATGTCCGCTTGCGGCACCTCCCAGTACAAAAGGTCGGCGTTGTTCATCGTGACGATGGTGTTCGGGTTGCCGAAACGGGCGAAGCCGTCAATGTGCATGTCCGTGATTTCCAGCCCCGGCACGCCGTTGAGCCAGATGAAATTCGTGACGCCGAGGTTTGTCTCAAAAATCGCCTCCGCCTGTGCCTGCGTCATGCCGGGGTTGCGGTTGGCGTTCAGGATGGAGCTGCGGGTCGCCATAAAGCTGCCGTTGCCGTCCACCTCGAAGGCGCCGCCCTCCACTTTCATCGTGGCGTTCAGGTTGACCTTGGGCATCCCGATGGCGTTGGCGACGGAGGTTGGGATGACGTTGCACTTGGTGTAGGGCGCTTGGTTTCCCCAGCCGTTGAAGCCCCAGTCCTCGATTTTCAGGTTGCCGCTGTTGTCCTCCACGAAGATAGGCCCGTTGTCCCGCACCCACACGTCGTTGGTCTGGAAGATGCGGAAATCCACGTTCGTCAGCGGCACATTGGCTGCATTTAACTTGCTGATAATCCAGTTTTTATGCGTCGTGTTGTAGGCAATGATATGGACTTTTTCGCTGGTGCGGAGTTCCTTCGTCATGGCTACCCAGGTGTCAATCAGGCGGTTGCGGTAGGTCGTGCCGTACTGGTATTGGTGCGGGAACTGAAGCCAAGTGCCCTCGTGCGGGGCGGTCTCGTCGGGCATGGTGTAGGTGGTGCTGCGGTTGCTGACCGAGCCGTCGGGATTTGCGGGTGCTGTCGCTTCGGCGCTCGTTTCGGTTGCATTTTCGGGCAGTAGTTCCGCTTCTTTTTTGCAGTTGGTGAAAAGCGTGGCGCAAGCCACAATTGCGATGGACATGATTTTCAATGACTTCATTTTTTGATGAATTTGGTGATGAAATGAATGGGTTTAGCTGTTCATCACCGCAAAAATGGGTGGGTCGGGCGGTGCACTGCAAGTTTGTTCCACCATTGCCGAAGGAAAAGGAACGGGCAGGCATTAGTGGGGAATGGCCGGCGTTTTTTCGATAAAAAGCCGTTCGTTCCGAAATTCAATTCCTTCATGGAAACATATTCAGCGTTCAAGGAAATAAAGCATTTAAGACCGCTATTCCAGCTAATTTTGCTGCATTGCGAAGCCACCTAATTATGCCATTTACTTCAATTAAAAATAAGGCAGGACTGGAGCACGCCGCCTTCTGGCTGTTCATGTTCTTCTTCGTTTTCGACTACCATTTTTTGGAAAACAACTGGTCGGAAGCCATCGGCAGCACCCTGCTCGAACTGCTGACCTATGCCGCCATTATCTACCTGAACTTGTTTTTGCTCATCCCCAAATTATTGAAAACCAAGCGTTTGGGTTGGTACCTGCTGAGCTTGGCGGCTGTCGCGGCGGGCTATGCCTTGCTCATGCGGGTGACGGGCTGGGAACACCATTTTTACGACATCGGCGGCTGGCGCAACGTGTTCTCGATGCTGCTGAACACCTCGCTGTTCCTGCTCATTTCCACTTTATACTGGTACTTCAAGCAGTGGCAGGAAGAGCGGGAGCGGCAGCTGGTTTTGCGGAGCGAAAAATTGGAGGCGGAACTGAAATTCCTGCGCACCCAAATAAGCCCGCACTTCATTTTCAACACCTTGAACAATATCTATTCCCTCGCCCTCGAAGGGCACGAAAACGCCGCCCCGATGGTCGCCAAGCTCTCCGGCATCCTGCGCTACGTATTGTACGAAGGCGCTGGCGAGCGGGTGTTCTTGAAAAAGGAAATGGAGGCGCTGCGGCAATACGTTGACCTTTTTTTGCTGAAAAAACCACGCTCCCGCAACGTGGACTTTTTCGTGGAGGGCAGCCAGAATGGTTGGCAAATCGCACCTATGCTGCTCGTCAACATCGTCGAGAACGCCCTGAAACACAGCAATTTGGAGCAGGACGAAACCGCTTGGGTAAAAATCCACGCTGAAATTTCGGAGGAAGGCTCCTTGGTTTTTATGGTTGAAAATAGCGTTTCAAACTTGGAGTCTGTGAGCGAGCCGGGCGGCATCGGGCTGCCCAACCTGCGTCGCCAACTCGAAATCAACTACCCCGGCAGCTATCAAATGGAAATGAAAAGCGAGGGGCAAATATTTGGCGTCACGCTCCGCTTAAACCTGAAAAAAGCATGAAAAAACACACTTGTATCATCGTGGACGATGAGACCCTCGCCCAGGAGCTCCTTGCCCGGCACCTCGCCAAAATCCCGCAGCTCGAACTCGTGGCGACCTGCCCTAGCGCCATCGATGCCAAGTTCGCCCTCGAAAAATACCAACCCGACATCCTCCTCCTCGACATCAACATGCCCAACCTCACGGGGCTGGAACTCCTTCGGATGCTCAAGCGACGCCCTGCCACCATCCTCACCACCGCCTACTCCGAGCACGCCCTCGAAGGCTACGAGCTTGACGTGCTCGACTACCTCCTTAAGCCCATCGAGTTCGAGCGGTTTTTCAAGGCGGTGAGTAAAGCCATTGAGTGGCTGGAACGAGGCGCTAACGTCGGCAAGGTTTTGAACCCTGCCGACGTTCCGTTGGCTTCACCCACTTATTTCTTCGTAAAATCTGACTACAAAATCGTGAAGGTGGTCTTCGACGAAATCCTCTTCATCGAAGCCTTGCAGAAGTACGTCCGCATACATACGGCAACGGAGAGGGTGGTCACGCTGATGTCCATGAGCCAATTGGAGGAGGCGCTACCGTCTGGGCAGTTTGTCCGTATCCACCGCTCTTATATCGTGAGCTTGGACAAAATCAATAGCATTGAGGGCAATATCGTCCACATCGGGAAACACGACCTGCCCGTGAGCAAAGGGCAGCGGGAGGGGTTTTGGGAAAAAATCAAGGAGAAGGGAGTGTTGTAGCGAGCCGCCCTTCTTGCACGACTTCATGATACTGCTGAATATCTGATAGGAAATTGGAACTATCACCTGCCACTTCCAGAGGAAAAACACATTGTTGGGTTAAGCCGTAAAAGATTGAGGCTCGTTTGATGTTACTACTCAAAATACCTCCACCCCCAGATGAAACGCCCCCGCTCCAGCCAGTAGCGGGGAACCTACTTGAACATTTTTATAGAAAACATGCGGGCGTGGGGCTGGGAAGGTTTTGTGGAGTTGCCAGTGGAGAACGGGGGAACGGGTGCTGTCCTTCCTACACACGCACACTTGGTGGTCAATCATTTCTAGGACAACACACGTAATTATATTGCTTATTTAACATAAATAGTATTATAATAATAAAAATTAACCCAAATTTTGTTGCAAATTATGGAGCTGTAATGAACCTTAATTAGGTTAACAACTTCAGCATAACTTGAAAAAAATGCTTCTTTTCAAGCTATCTGCTATTTTTGAAGCAAAATCAAAAATATGAAAGAACGAATTTTAGAGCTTATTCAGCAAAGAAATGAGTTTCCACTAAATGCCTTTAGGAGCCAGATACCTGAAATCACAGGCGAGTTCAGCTTCATGTTCCCTTCCAAGGGAATAGAAAACTCAAACATCCTGCTCATGGCAAAAGTATCCGAAGAATTTATCTTGGTCATGAGGGATTTGATTTCAAGCCAAGTCCTGACTTTCGTGCCGATTGACCCCTTGCTTGTTTCTTTCGATGGCGGTGAGTTTTACAAACTGCCATTGGTGAAGCGCAGGCAGCCAGCTTACAAATCCCTCCATTGGCTGCCACTCATGATTAAGCGAGGTGGGAAATTCCCAAAGCTTGCCAGTTAGGTTTGGCGCATCAGATTTGGAAAAATTGGTTTTTCAATTCAATCACTTTTAGGAAATCGAAAGCCACCTGATATAGAAATATCCTGATTCAGATATTCGACCTTCTTCTCTATAAAATCATTCACTATTAGGGTTGGTTTTATGTGCATAAAAGTTTGCTCAAGAGACAAAATCAGCAACTGAGTAAGTGGATAAGAAAGCGCAGTATTGAAAAACTTCACTACCGCAACCAGTCCAACTCCCTCGACTCCACTAATCAGTACGAAATGGCCACCAACTGCTTTTTCCCAGTGAACCCTTGACATCGAGATGGTAACCCATAGCAAAGGATTGGAAGCCATTACTACAAATTGCTTGCTCATTACACCGTTTTTCAAGGCTTGTCCATAAATCTTAGACACTTCAGTGGAAACATAATCAGGTACATGTTCGGAAGCCAGCTCGTGGGCTATCTTAGCAGCTTCCATTATTAAAGGGTTATTGGGAGCGAGAAACAACCGCTGCTCAGAAGGGTAATAGTTTTTGTCCACCCTGAACTCAATTTCTTCTTTTTTTACCCCAAAATCATTGGCTACTTTTTGTATCAAATTAGCCGTCTTACCTTCAGTAAAATCAACCTCATCCATTGAATACTCAACCCTGCTAACGCCATGCACCATCACAACCTTCTTCTTTGGTTTTAAGTGTTTTGTGATTTGCCCATTCCTAAATTCAAAATAAAAATCATCGTCCGGCTGGTTATAATGCTTCAATGGGTTTTTTATCCCCCTATTTTTTTCTCGGTTCAAACCGTGAACGTTTCGAAAGTATGCAATTGTTATATGGTTAAGAAAGGCATTGTCAATATTTTTGCCCAATTCCCCATTACAGCTTTTGCAAACAGTATGAACACAAAGCCTGCCACCGATGGTTTCAGGAAAAACATGTTCCCTGTTGAATTCATTCAGAGGCTTATTTTCAAAACAAATGACACATACACTATTCATATAGATTAGTTTTACGTGTTTAGGAACGACCTAGGCACACAATAGTTCCTTTGCACCTTCTCCGCCAAAACATTTAACTTTAGCGATGTTCTTATAGCCCACCCACCCTGCCGTACTTTTACAATATCTATATCCACATGATTCCACCATCCAAAACACGCCAGATATTGGAATCCGCCCGCATCGAGGAAGTCATCTCCGACTTCCTCACCCTCCGCCGCGCTGGCGCCAACCTTACAGCCCTTTGCCCCTTCCACCACGAAAAGACCCCCTCGTTCAGCGTCTCGCCCATCCGAAACACCTTCAAGTGCTTTGGCTGCGGCAAAGGCGGAAACGCCGCCAAATTCCTCATGGAACACGAAGGCTACAGCTTCCCGGAAGCATTGCGCTGGCTCGCCAAAAAGTACAACATCGAAATACAAGAGACCAAGCCCACACCGGAGCAACTGGCAGCCCATCAAGAAGAAGAAAGCCTGTTCATCGTCAACGACTTCACCCTCAAATTCTTCCAAAGCAAGCTGCCCGGCGCAGGACTCAACTACCTCAAAAACCGGGGCTTCGCCGAGGCCACCATCCAAAAATTCGGCTTGGGCTTCGCCCCCGATTCTTGGGACGCCCTCACCAAAGCCGCCACCCAAGCAGGCTTTAAATTGGAACAACTCCAAAAGCTCAGCCTGACCACCTCATCCGGCAAGGACTTCTTCCGCAACCGGGTCATCTTCCCCATCCACAACCTGAACGGCAAACCCATCGCCTTCGCCGGTCGAATTTTGTCATCCGCCAACGGCGGACCTCTTCCAAAATATTTGAACTCCCCCGAATCCACCATCTACCACAAATCCCAAACCCTCTACGGCATCCACTTCGCCAAGCGGGCCATCCGGCATCAGGACGAGTGCATCCTAGTCGAGGGCTACACCGACCTGATTGCCCTGCACCAAGCCGGCATCGAAAACGTCGTCGCATCGGCAGGTACTGCGCTGACCACTGAGCAGTTGCTCCTCATCCGCCGTTTCACCCCGAACCTACACATATTATATGATGGCGACCTAGCAGGCATCAGCGCAGCGTTGCGGGGTCTCGACTTGGCCCTCGAACTCGACCTGAACGTGAAGGTCACTCCCCTACCCCACCCCGACGACCCGGACAGCTTTTTGCGCAGGCTTGGCATCGCCGCTTTTACCGAATACCTCGCCACCCATGCGAAGGATTTCATCACCTTCAAGGCCAGCATCCTGCTCGCCGATACAGACAATGACCCCGTGAAGAAAGCCACCGCCGTCCACAGCATCGTGGACAGCATCGCACGGGTCGCCGACCCCATCAAACGCTCGTTTTTTATCAAGGAATGTGCCTCGTTCACAGGCTTGAGCGAAGCTATTTTGACCGCAGAAACCAACAAAGCCGTGCTGGCTTTGCCATTGCCGAAGGCAACCTTTTTAGGGGTCAGGGACAAACCCGGGGTCAACTCCCCTTTAGAGCCTGTCCCGACGGGTCGGGAGGTCGGGGGTGTTGAAAGCCACCTCGTTTTCTTCCTCCTCGAACACGGCGCTGAAATCGCCCATGCAAGTGAAAACATCACCGTTGCTGAACACATCCTCGCCCACATCGAGGATGTGCTGGAACATTTCGAAGACCCACGCTGCCAACGCATCTGCCGGGAAAGCATCGAATTGGTGCTGGCCAAAAAGCCAGTCAACGCAGGGCATTTCATCGCACACGAAGACCTCGACCTAAGCAGTTTCGTTTCCAGCCTGATGCACAAGGAAGATGCCCCAATTGCCCCAAATTTGGAGCAGGCCAGTTTTAATACTAAAACCGATGGTGGGCCAAGCTGCACGGAAGACATCAACAAGACCATTTTGCGGCTTAGGTTAAAGACTATCAGCCAGCTTTGCGAGCAAAACCTACAGCGCATCAAGGACACCCCACCCGACGACGAGCAGGCCTTGGCAATGCTGCTAAAGGTTCACGAAAAGCTCAACACGGCGAGGAGGGAACTGGCGGAAAGCCTTGGATTGGTGAGGTTTTGACGTGTTTTCGAAGAACGGGGAGGCAGCCTTGACCGCCTCCCCCGTTCCAAATTGTACGCTGATAGCACAATTAGCGGTATAAAAATAACATAGAAATTTTGAAAACAAAAGATTTACCCCTAAATTGCCCGCAACACAATTAGCGACTTAGGAACGTGTGAAAGATAGGCTATCAGTTTCGGCGAGTGTAATTTTTCTGATGGCGAGGCTGTAAAACAGGCGCATAGTGGCGCTACGCAACTGTTTTACAAACGAAGCCAGCGGTAAAAGGACACCGCCCAAAGTGACAAGTTATCTTTCACACGTTCCTCAACTCCATTACGCCAATTCCACACTACGGTCTTATCCAGCTGCTCTTTGCTGTACGCATTGGTCCCGTTTTCAAGCTAAATGAAACCAGGTTATAATGCCATGTCCCGTACGGCCCCGTGCCGCACCATCAGGGACGGTTACACGTTTGACTAAACCTGAACGTTGCATGAAAAACAAACACCGCTACTCGCAGCAGCAAAGGCAGGACTACCCCCATCCTACCACGGAACAGCTTGCCCAACTCGGCATCGCACTCCACCACGACCAGGCCATCGAACAGGCCGCCATTGGCGCGGCACTGTCCACCACTGGCACTTTCCAAAAACTAAAGCGCTACCTGACCAAGGATGCCTTCCTCGATGAAAAGCACCAGAGCATCTACGCCGCCATGGATGCCCTCACCAAGCGCATCGAAAAAGTGGACCTGCTCACGGTCACGCACGAGCTTAAGCGCATGGGGCTGCTCGGCGACGCCGTGGCCAAGCGGGAGGGCAACATCGTCGAGATGAAGGCAAATGCCGCCGTGCCGCCGCACTACCTTGCCGAGTGTACGGGCATCGTACTGTCGGACGCCCACCTCGAAGACCATTGCCGCATCCTCTATGAACTGTACATGCGCCGGGAAGCCGTGCGCCAAGGCTTCCGATTCATGCAGCACGCACAAGACCTGCACCACAACATTTTCGATATTTACGAGGACATCGCCAAGCGCACCCGAACCATCAACCACGCCAAGGTGCTGCGCCACCGCACCATGAACGACGTGATGGAAGCGGGCAGGAACGAGCCGCCCAGCCGCCGCATCTGCGGCAACCTCGTCAAGGAGAACGAGGTCTGCATCCTCTTTGGCGATGCCGGGTCGGGCAAGACCATCCTCGCCTTCCAGATGGGCGACGCTGCCAGTAAGGGCAGCCCGCTCTTCCCCGATGAAGCCGAGTTCGTCAACGAGACCGAGCCAAAACTGGTCATCTACTACGATTTCGAGATGCAGGACCACGAACTGTACGCCCGGTACAAGCCCGTGAACGGTAGTCTCCGTTTCAACGACAACTACCACCGCTCCGACCTAAACCCCGACTTCCTCGACCTTGAGAACGCCGACGAGCTCATCATGAACGAAATCCTCCGGGACGTGGAAATCCACAAGCCGGGGCTTATCATCATTGACAATATCACCTATATTTCCTCGGAAAGCCAGGACCCGGCAGTGGCCACCAAGCTGATGAAAAAGCTCTGTGCCATGCAGCGGCGCTACCAGCCGTTGACCATCATCGTCATCGCGCACACGCCCAAGCGCGACCTGAGCCAGCCCGTGCAGTCGCGCCACCTCGCCGGGGCCAAGAACCTCGACAACTTCGCCAAGTCGGTCATCGCCATCAGCTTCTCGAAGCAGGACCCCGACAAGCGCTACATCAAGCAGACCAAGTGCCGCAACCGCAGCGACGGCTACCAGCCCTACGACGAGACCCACGTCGTGGACTGCGCCATCAGCCGGAGCAATGGAAGCCTGCAATACGATTTCTATGGATTCTCCAAAGAACAGGCGCATCTGACCGCCAAGGATTACTCGGAGGTAGAGGCTGAGGCCATCTGCTTCGCCTACGAGGAACGCACGAAAAACGGTACTTCCTTCCGGGACATCGGCAAACAGCTCAAGCAGTTGTACGACATTGAATGGGCGCACACGACCATCAGCCGCAAGCTCGTGGCCCACCGCAAGGAAAAAGGGCTGGACAACGGACATCTTGCCCCTTTGGGGGAAGACCCCGAAAACCCCATCTGACCAAGCTTTTAGTTGCACGTTGGTGCATTGTGCCAAACCTGCAAGGGACTATTTGTGCTATAAAACCATGAGTGTCAATTCTTTGCATCAACCTTTCCCTTTATGGTGCAACGGTGCAGGCTGCACCTCGTGCAACGCTTTTTGTGAAGCCCTACCCCACCCAACCTTCAAGCCATGCCTCCCCTCCTGCCGGGCACCACCACCCTTCGGCTTTCTGCCATTCATCGTTCATCATTTATCATTCATCATTAGTTTCAACTATTTGTGCCATGACTCTCAAACTCACCCTCTTTTGCCTATGCCTTGCATTTGCGGCATCCGCCCAGCTTGATTTGGGCAAACTCCAGCCCGTTGACCAGCAAGTAGTCCGCTGCTTCGTCAACGCCCGCTGCGCCACCCACGGCGACAGCACCTTCACTGTCGGGAAGTTTCCGTCCTTTTTCAGGACGCAGTTCATCTCGAAGTTCTACAGTTTCAACGAGGTCATTCCGTTCCGAATCTACTACGCCGAGGACGTCGGCCAGCCACTCTACTACATCCAGCACGGCTGCTGCCGGGGCTTCTCCATCACCTGTCCCCTACCCCAGCCCGGCTTTTACTTCGTCCGCTTCTTCAACGAAGCCAAACCCGCCTTAGTGGAAATTGACGCCCGTACACTGACCGTCAAGGTCAAGATGTACGGCGCCTGCGAGATTCACGATTGAGGAACTTGTCATCCCGAAGGGAACCTGCACCGACTTCCATTCATCGTTCATCATTTATCATTCATCATTAGTTTCAACTATTTGTGCCATGCAAAACATCCTTATCACCACCCTCGTCATGGGCTGCCTATTGCTTTCGTCCTGCAACAAGGACGATGAAGTACCGCAGCCAACTACTACCACTGAAGAGCCAGCAAAACCTTGCACCTGCAAGAACTTCCTCCTTGGTTACTTCGAGATGGAGGACTGCCAGCTCTACCTGCCCACCGAGTCGCCGTTTTCCTGCCAAGGCTACGACCTGCTCGAACTCTCCTGGAACTTCGAGATGCATCGCGTCACCTTCCGCTCCACCGATTACCGCTTCTGCGAAAAACCTGTGCAGCTCTGGGTGTACGACGGCGAGCCATCCCCCACAGCCGCTTGGTCATGCGAGGCAACCATAGTCTCTGCCCAGCTCGACTTCAACGGCCACGAGCTGTGCCTCGAACTGGACGACGATTTCCTGACCTGTGCTTTTGAAAAGGAAGATGGGTTCTGGTTTGCGCTGACTGTGGAGTGAAAGTTTTAAGACGGTTTGCGCTTTTGAGGCTGCCCCGACCGGGCAGCCTTTTTTGTTTTAAACCTATCGAATTCGACAGGTTTGTTGAGAAGGTATGCAATTAAATCTATGTGAGAATCAAGTCAGCTTCTTTTGCCCTCCCGGCAACTCCTTCAAACTGCCGCTGTTCAGCACGACCTCCATCCATTCGATAGCCGCCTTATTGAGCAGTTCTAAGCGTTGCTGGGCATCGCTCCCCCACTCCATCAGCTTGGCGTTCAGCCCTTGGAGGAGTGACAGCACAAGGAGTTGTTCGTGCGTGGCATGGTCGCGGAGGTTTCCTTTTAGTTCGGGGTTTTGCAACTTCCAGTCCTTGGCGGTCATCCCGAAAAGCGCTACGTTTAGCAAGTCGGCCTCATTGGCGAAATATAAGCCTTCCAGCTTGGTGCGAACGATTTTGGGCGGGATGAGGTGCTGCCGCACAGCTTCGGTGTGGATGGGGTAAGACGCCTTTGCCATGATGCGCTTCACGTCCCATTCGAGGCTGTTGAGCTTTGCCTCATCTTCTTTCAGCCTTTGGAATTCCCGTATCATGTAAAACCGGAACACAGGGTTTATCCATGAGCAAAATTCCAACGCAATGTCTTTATGGGCATAGGTACCACCGCCGTGCCGCCCCGATTTCGAGATGATGCCTTTGGCATTTGTCCCCTCAATCCATTTTTTTGGCGACATGGAGAAGGTGTTCAACCCTGATTCGAATCTAAACCTATCGAATTCGGTAGGGTTAAAATCCGGGTTATAGACCTGCTCCCAGACACCAAGAAACTCCAAGGTGCTCCTGCTCCGCATCCAGCGGTAAAGGATTTGCTCGTCGTCATACTTTTTCACGATGTCCGTAAGCGAGAAAAAGTCCGCCTCCGCAAACTCGATAATGTGTATGTCGGCACCTTCGACGGTGATTTTGGAAAGTCTTTCTTTTGCCATTATGTCTATGTTGCCAAAACTGTAATACAGTTTGCAGTTTTAACATTTTACAGTTTTGCAGTTTAGACTGCAACCCATAAATTAAACCCCAAGCTCCCTCGCCGCTAAATCAAGCAGGAAATCCTTCATGGTAATACCCTGCTCAAAGCAGCGCATCTTGATTTTCGCATGGAGTGGAAGCGCAATGTCCAAGGTGATGCGTTTGGTCTTGTCACCGTGAATTGCCCGGATAGCCTCATCGGCTGATTTTACCTGTTTTGTCGGAGCGGGTTGCTGCGGCATCAGGCTCGAAAAATCTGTTCTTCTATCTTTTGCCATGTCGCTGATTTTTAATTGAGTTGATATTGGGCTGCTTTTTCCAAGACCTCCTTCGCCAGCACTTCGATTTCCTCAATTGCTTTTTGGTCAGTCCATTCCAGTACGCCCATGCCCGATACGCCCGTTTGGGCGTAGGCAATCCGGCTTTTGACCTTAGCATCCAAAATGGGAATATCGTACTGCCCCAGCAAGTCCATCATGTCCGCATGAAAGTTGAGGCGTTCATCGAACTTGTTCAGGATGAAATAGGCGGGCAATTCCGGCTTGAACCCCTTCGCCTGCTCGAAGCGTTGCAACAGCAGCACCATCGAACGGAAGTCGTGACCACTGGGCAACAGCGGTATCAGCATCAGGTCGCTGGCAAGCATGATGCGGGTGGTCATTTCCCCAAGGTCGGGCGTGCCGTCAATCAGCACCATATCGTAGATTTCCTTTTGGGACTCCACGAGCTTGCTCAGCGCACGGGGCTCTGTGCAGCCCATCACGATGACCTCGGGCAGGCTCGCCTTTCGGGCGCCCGACCATTCCATGCTGTTCTGGTTTTTGTCCGCATCCACGATGCAGACCCGCTTGCCCTGATGGGCAAAGGTGACGGCGAGGTTCAAGGTGAGCGTGGTCTTCCCTACCCCACCCTTCAAATTGGTGATTCCTATTACCATGTTGCAAAGGTATTAATTAACTGCAAAACTGCAAACCGTTTAAACTGCTTTCCGTTTTGCCGTGCCGCAAACATAGCGAGGTTGTTTGAATTGGAAAAGAAATACGTCCCTCTTGATTTAGAATGGAGCTAAATTTAAGCAAAATACAATAGGGAATCGTCTTAATCGAGACTGCAAAACTGTTAAACTGCAAACCTCATTTCCGTTTTGCCGATTTGATGAACTCGGCGGCGGGCACTTCCCTCGCGGCGAGGCGGTTTGTCCAGGCTATCGGGTTCTCTTGTTCTATTTTCTTCTTCCGCAGGTTCAGCCGCTCCATGATGCTGGCAAAATGCTCACCTTGCTCAAATACCTTCAGTTCCAGGAACCACTTGACCAGCGTCCCAGCCCTTGCGGGGCCGTCTGGCTGGTTGGTTTTCGTCTCGAACAGGCGGACGACTTCCTCGACGTACCAATCCTCAAAGCCCTTTGTCTCGCTGCCCCTTACCTTGCTGACCATTTCCTCTGCGACGCCGTCCTTCACGCCATAGGCTACCAGTTTCTGAACTGCCAGTTCCTGTGCCCGGGTAGGGGTCACGCCCAGCGCTGAAGCAAATGGAATCTTGTTTTCAGAACGCTTTTTGCGCTCCTCCTTGTCGCCGAAATTGAACTCAATGGCTATCACCTTCCTGCCTTCCTTTACCTCGGTCATTTTGACCCAAACCGTCGTCTTGTTCACTTCTTCCATCAGCACATCGAGGACGCGCCGCTTGAAGTTGCGCCAATCGTCGTACTTGTCCTCCACGCCGAGCAGCTTACGCAGTTCGTCCAGCTCGTACTTGAGCTTAGAGGCCTTCTCGTGGGCGCTCATGCGGTCGCGCCATGCCCGGAAAACCTGGAACATACGCACCGAAAAGCCGCTTTCCATCGCCAGCGTTTCGCGGTAGTCTATCTGCGCGTATTCCTTCAATGCCAGCAGAAAGGGGGTCAGTTTTTCGGAAAACATGAACTCCAGCGATACCTCGCCTGCATCGTTCTTGACCGGGACGATGCTCTGGAACCAGTTCACCCGGCCCGGCAGCCGCTTGCCCTGGTACGTGATGCCGCTGTCGAACTCGATGCGCTTTTCGACGATACGCTCGCTGAACCGCTGCATTTCCTCGTAAAAACTGCCGCTTCTGCCTTCGAGCAGCAGCTCCTGAAGCTCTTTTAGCGAAATGGTCTGCTCGTGCAGGCGGGTCTGGTTGATGGGGTCTATCTGCGCAATTAGGTACAGGATGACCTTTTGCTCCTTCGCCGTGAGCGAGTAGCGGGCATTGAAAATGAAGAAGTTTTCGACCCTTGCTATAGGGCTGTTGCTGACTTTCATAGTCCTTGGTGGCTGGTTTCAGGGGCGAAGATAGCCTTAATCGTGTACTCACAAAATTTTACCTGACACAATTGGCGCGTACCAAACCAATGCCGTTTGTACACGCATACTCCCATTAACGTACACGATTCACTCCCAATCATGTACGCGACACTCCCATTAACGTACACAAATACTCCCATTCACGTACACAATTGCGGCTTTGAACTCCCATTAACGTACACAATCCGCCCTTTCAGCACCCCACTCACGTACACAATTTGTGGCTCCCATTCACGTACACAATTGCGGCTAAAACCCAGTAACAGCAAGGGTTTTGGTGCGGTGGCAAATAGCTAAGGGAAGTTGCAGCAAAATATAAAGACTAAATACCAAAGATAAACTGTCCCAAACAGCACGATTGACAGGACTTTTTTAAAAAAATCTTCAGCTTGTTTAAGCGGCAGTACGCTAAAAACGCGTAGTAGGTCGCTGATGGGCACCTAAACTGCAAAACGGTTAAACTGCAAAACAGCTATAAATTGAGTTGCAGGTTTAGGCGCGGTCAAGTACAGCGTCGTTTTAAGCTACTCAAAAGGAAAACTGCAAACCGCACAAACTGCAAACCGTAAGTTGTTGAGCAGCGATGTGAAACCTACTGCGCTGGTTGGATTGGGAATCTTGTAAAGCAGTCTGTCTGGTGCGAACTCATTTTTCATCACAGGAATTTAAGCCAATCACAAGCTGCAAACAGGAAAAACTGCAAACCGTTATCCACATTCTCGATGGCTCCCCGCCCATTTAGCTTGCACATTTGAAAATGTGATATGACGTGGCATTAATCGCAAACTGCAAACCGATTAAACTGCAAACTGCTTGCAAAGGGAACAAGGCCGCAGTTTAAAGCCAGGAACCTTCATTAGTCCTAATTTTGGTGAAACTGCAAACCGCATAAACTGCAAACCGTTAACAAGCCTAGAAGTCTTTAGTCAAAGGTCAATAATCCTTACAATTCCTACTTTCATGGAACTGCAAACCGGGTAAACTGCAAACCGTCATTTTCTTGAACAACACGCTTTATCACCAGCTCGTATTTGCTGGCTCGCCGTTGAGACTGGTTTACAAAATGCAAGAGTCAAACCGATATCTGGGATGAGCCTCGGGATTTAGAACTTATCAGTAAACTGCAAACCGGGTAAACTGCAAACCGTCGATAGGAGGTCAGTAGTGCAGCAAGTAGGGTGGGGTAGTGCCTCGCTCAAAGTTTCAGTTTTCCAAGGCCACGGTTAGCTAACCAACTAGCAGTTGACCGAATATGATAGGACCGGAAGATGATTGCAAAGGACATCAAAGATTAAAGAGCCAACTTCAAACATTATAAATTGCAGTTTTGCCGCAAAACCGTTTAAACTGCAAAACTGTTTTCTATATGCATTGCCTTGACCAAGTCATGTTGCAAATGGTGCAACTGTAACATCTGGTGCATTTGTAACCAACCCCGCCTCCCTGCACCAACCCTTTCATCAGTAAGAAAGAAAAGAAAGGATACTTCTTCTTCTCTCTGCACACCCCTTGGTGCAATTGGTGCAACTGTAACGCTTGGTGCATTTGGAACAAATTCACGGTGTTGCAACAGTGAGGGTGGGGTAGTGCCCGCTCCCATCCGCCAAGGGCAGTCTCATTTACCCGCCTTGCCCTTTATTTTGCCCCTCCATGCGATTTTGAGCGAAAAACCCCACCAACCCTCGGGGTCCATTTTGCCCCCGCCAAAACGCCCGAAAACGCCCCGTTTGCCCGTTTCAGCTTTTGTCACCCTTTCCCATCATCCGCCACGCGACAAAAGAAGCATTATGTCGCCCCCCTTGACCCCCGCTGAAATGAAAAATTTCTCCAAAATCCGTTTCCAACAATTTAATTTCTAAACTCTCTTTGCATTGCAATTATTTTCAAAATATCTTTGTCAAATCGAAATGGGAATACACGGATAGCGCCAGCCGTCCGTGTATTCCCATTTTTGTTTTTGGCAAATTGGCTGTACTGCAAACTGCAAACTGCCGACTGCAAACTTTTACTATTTGTGCTATCGCACTTCCCATTTCGACACGGTAGCGGGAGAAAAACCCGCTACTTTTTTGATTTCCGGGAAGGCGAAGCTGTCAATTCGACAGCGACATGAAAAACTCATTCCTACCCGACGGCTTCAAGGTGCTTTCGCCCGGTATGCAGGAACTGCTGCTGACGAACTGCAACGTCCAGTACAAGGTCATCGCCCTGTTCATGCTCGATGGCGGGCTGCGGGTATCCGAGGTGATGAAGCTGCGGGTGAAGCACATCAACACCCTGAGCAAGACCGTCCACGTCGAGAGCCTGAAAAAGCGGAAGGCCGAGCACCGCGACGTGCCGATGTCCGAGCGGCTGCTCGACGCCCTGACCGACTACTGGCGGGACTTGAAGGACAAAAAACCCGATTCGTTCCTGTTCCCCGCCGTGAAAGACCCGACCAAGCACAAAAACCGCAAGTCCGTTTGGCGCAGGCTCAAGAAATACACCGACGGCGCCGTCCACCCCCACATGCTGCGGCACACCTGCGCCACGCGCATCGTCAACGAAGGCAACGACTTCGAGGCATTGCGGGCAGCACAGAAGATACTCGGCCACAAGTCCATTTCCACCACCGAAATCTATACCCACGTCAGCCGGGAACAGATGGTCGAGGCCATTCAAAGCATCGAGCAGACGACTTGGTTGGAACGGATGGGCAGGCGCATTTTCCCCAAAAAGCGCATCCACATCGTACCGATGGAGCAGGGATTGACGCAGTTCCACATTGGCAGGAGGGAAGAATTGAAGCGGCTCAAGGAGTTGACCGAAAAGAAAATCAACACGCTCATCCTCGGCGCGCAGGGCATCGGTAAGTCCCATTTGCTCGACAACTACAAGGCCGAAAACCTCATCAGGGTAGGGGAGTTCAAGAGCAACAAGGAGGTGCTGGGCGGGCTGCTGCTGGCCATCATCGAGCGCGACCCGAACCGGGCGGAATTCCTCTTGCAGGTCGAGGAGGCGAGGGTCTCGGAAATCGTCATGCGGAAAGCCCCCAAGTACCTCATCCATGACCTCATTGCCGTCACCAAAAAGCACGAGTTCACCCTCGTCATTGACGACGTGACCACCATCACGCCCACCGCCGTCACCGGATTGGAGAAGCTGAAGAACCATTTCCACGTCATCTGCGCGGCAAGGCGTGTCCCGGTCGAGAAAGCAACCTTCTTGACCAATTTCGAGCGCGTCGAGCTGAAACCGCTCCCCCGACCGGAAGCGATGGAACTCATCGCCCGTTTGTCAAAGCCCTTCCTCAACCGCATCGAGGACTACGAAGCCTACAAGAACCATATCTGGGAAAACACGAACGGCGTCCCGCTCTTCATCTGCGAGATGGCGGAACGCTACGGCAAGGAAGCCGACATCAACACCGAAATCGTCAAGGACATCCGCCACACCGCCGCTTTGCAGGAAATCAATTTCGCCCCTTTCCTCATCGGTGCAATGGCCTGCATGACCGTGCTGCGCTACTGGGGCAAAATCTCCGGCGAGGACTCCGGCCCGTTCTACCTCCTTGCCGCCCTCGGACTGGTATTCCTGATTTTCGGACGTGGCATCATCGCCGCTACGAAGAAGAAGTATATCTGAACGTGCTGTTGGCTGCGGGCTGGACTGCCAACTGCCAACTGTCTAACTGCCAACTGACATGACAATGCCCAACCACCTCGCAGGCGGCGCCGTCTTCACGGGCTTCTTTGCCAGCATCCTCTTCGGCGTCAACATCCTCGCCTCGCCCTGGACGCTGGCCACCACCCTCGTTGCCTCCGTGCTGCCCGACTGCGACCATACCCGCTCGCCCATCGGCAAGCTGCTTTTCCCCTTGGCAAAATGGCTCAACCGCCGATTCGGGCACCGCACCATCACCCACAGCATCCCGGCGCTCGTCGCCCTCACGCTACTGGTCAGTTTTGTGGAAAAAACCTACTTCGACCATTTCCGGGTATCCATCGCCTTTTGCCTCGCCTATTGGTCGCACCTGCTCTTTGATATGTGTACCTTGCAGGGAGTCCCATTGATGTACCCATTCCGCAAAAATCCCTTTGTCCTCATAGGAAATCCCGACGCGAGAATCCGCGTGGGCGACTACCGCCGCGAGGCCATCGCCTTTAGCGTGTTCCTCGTGTGGGGCGTCAGTTTGCACTCGCTTGGCCTGCTTCAAAACGGCTTTTGGACGACCTACAACCGCACCTTCGCCACCCTGCACCACCTCCACAGCGAGTTCCGCCGCTCCACCGACCTGCTGCGGGTGGACTACGCCTACCTCGAAGGCACACAGGAAATCACCGGCACCGGCTACTGCATCGAGTCCAGCGAATCGAAAGCTACCTTATTGGTCTCCTCCCCAGAAGGGGGAGGTCGGGAGGGGGTCGGAGGGGGCAAGGGGGAGGCTGGTAGGGTGGGGGAGGCCCACTGGCTCCTCCTCGACCAATCCAAAATGACCGTCAAACGGGTCTATCCCACGCACACGGGCAAGCCCCTCGACATCCGCCACCTCGACCTCGTAAACCTCACCGCTGACAGCCTCAACCGGGCACTCTCCGGCAAGACCATCCTCTCCTTGGAACTCCAAGCCAACCAGCCCTTCCAAATCACCGAAGCCAATGGTTTTCCCAAAACCGTCACCAGCTACGCGGGCAAGTATTTGGACGCCGCCCCAATTTTGTCATTCCCCCAGGCAAGGTTGTCATTCCCGGAGGGAACCCTGGATTCGCTTCTTGCAGATTACAGCCACCTTCCCCAAATCGAGTTGCTCGAACAAAAAATCGCCATCCACCGCCGGGAGCAAGCTGCGGCACGGGCAGCATGGGACGCCACCCAGTCGCAAATCGCCCAACTCCACCGCCAGTACGCCGCCACCGACGACCCGCTCCAGCGCCAGAACCTCCATGCCCAAATCCGGGAACTCGAAGCCATCAACCCGCCGAAGCCGGACAACACCCAAGTCGAGGAACTCCAGAACCAAATCCGCAAAATCGAAAAAGAAGCCGCCCTACGCAGCGAAGCTAAACGCCAGGCCCTCGAACTGAAACGGCGGCAGGAAACCGGGCAATTGCAGGAACTGCGGTTCACGGGGATTGTGCGCTACGTCATCTTGTCATCCCCAGAGGGGAACTTGTCATTCCCTTCGGGAACCTAAACCGTCATTCCATGAAAAAGCTATTCGTGCTACTACTCACTTCCCAACTGGCTAGCCTGCCAACTGCCAACTGCCAACTGCCAACTTCGGACTCCCTTCACGCCGCCCTCGACACCTTCCTCACCCGCCAACTCGCCGCCCAGCTCGCCGAGTTCGACGAATCCAAAAAGGGCAACTGGCTCCACTACCTCCCCTCCGTCGGCATCGGCTACACGCCCATCGCCAAGAGTGGCCCGGACGGCGACATCCGCTTCGACAATGTGCCCCGCCCGACCCTTTCCTTCTCGCTCGGCCAGGTGCTAAACGCCCGCCGCCGCGACCGCGACCTCCGCGCAAAACGCGAAAGCCTCGCGGCCAGCGCCGCGCTCGACCGCGAAAAAGCCCACCGCGAACTCGACCGCCTGCTGCACCGCCACGCGCTGCTCCTGCTCGAACTCGAAACCATGCGCCGGGTGCAGGAGATTGACCGCCAACTGTTCGTGCTCATCCAAGCCGATTATGATGCTGCGAGGATTTCCCCGCAGCAGTTTTTGCCAAAGCAGAAGGCGTTTCTGGAGGGGGAACTGGCGGTGCAAAGGAAGGAGATGGAGGTGGCGGGGTTGGAAGGGAAGTACGGTCGTTTGCAGGTTTAATTGGATAGAGATTCCATGAAAAGCAATTCCATGAATTTGATAGCCAATACTTATACCCTGAGCCACCCTCAATTTGAATGTGCACGTGCCTTGTCGAGAAGTCTTGGACTTTCTCTTTTGGAATTGGCGCTTTCCAGCAGCTTATTTTTTTCAAAATAGGCAAGTTTTCCAAGTCGGACAAAGTAAAAACGGCGGTGTAGGAAAAATCAACAGACTCGATACTTTTGGATTGGGAGATAGGGTAAAGCGTAATTATTTTTTCACATTTAAAAAGGCAAACGTGCCGAAGCTGCCTTAGGTATGCAAGAGGGTTTATGTCCTCAATTGGCTCGCCGTTGCAAAAAATGAATTTGATAGAAAGCAACTTAAGTAAATCTGTTTCGGTGATTGTGGGGCTTGGTTCCTTCGAATAATCATAACGCACACCTTCCAAACTGATTAAGTTTTTGAAAGAAATATATGGATAGGTTGGAGGTGCAGTGGATTCGTTCAAAATAAGGTTGATTTCGAAAATCTTTTTCCATGCGTCAGGGAGCATCGAATACCATTCTTGCATTTCAAGAAATTCGCTGTTGACTATGTTCATGATATTTTGTTTTTAATTCCAAATAGTTTTACCATTTCATCCTCAAAGTCCAAATAGTCCTTTTGAGTGAATTTGGCATTGCATTTTAAATTCTTCAACAGTTCACTGGCTTTGCTTGACATCTCAGGAATTTTATTTTTTAGACGTATTAAGAACTCCCTAAACGCAGCTTGGTTCTCTTCGGGATATGAATCCCATTTTTCTTCAAAATATTTCCAAAAAGCATCCGTGAAAACGGGTTTTGCAATTCTTCCAAGTCATCAAGATTGTAGAAGGAAGGAATTGGAATGGCTCAACAGAAAGTGTTGGACAATCAATGAATGTTCTATTTCCCCTTTTTCCAGAGAATCCTTTGTAACGCCTGCAATAAGACTCTTCTGTTCAAGGAATGTTCAACGACCTAACGCAATCGCACACTTTTAAGGTCAAAGGAGAATGCCCGCAAGAATTTCGACCTCATTGCTGTTGAGCCTACCGTGGGCTATTCTGTTGCATCACCCTGAACCTGAATCGGAAGTATTCATAATCAATTCACCAAAGAGAATTGCCTTGAGCCTGTCGAGCTTCTCGCCAAAGCCTTCTCCGATGAGCTTCTTTTCAAGTCTTTTACGCCCGTCTTCATCATACTCCAGCAACAAGCAAATATCGGTCAGAATACCTTCGATTTGGATGATTGCCAAGTTGGAAAACGCAAACCAGTCTTTTCTGGTGAATAAATCTAATATTGGCTTTAAGGTGCTGCTTCTTTCAGAAAGTACGTGGTTCGATGGAAGAACATTGCTTAAAGACCATACGATTTCTTCGTGCTCAATCTGAAGGGTCAACCATTCAAGGAAGCCAGCCTTGTCCTCAATATAAAGCCTTTTTACCTCCATGCGGTTGCCGAATTACCACATGGTCAAGAACGTTGGTAAAAGGCAAGGGCCTCTTCATATTCCCTTGGAACGTAAGCATGAAAGATATGGGTAGGTCTTTGAAGTATCCCAAATGAAATTAGCTTGATGAGTGAGCGGTTTTTGCCTCATGTTCAATGTCTTCTGACAAGAAAGTGATTATCTCCTCCTTTGCCTGTAGATTCAGCTCCCTATAATGTTGAAGCAACTCAAACGGTCAATCCCATCAACTAACCTTTCCCCAAGCCCATATCTGAACCAGCTCTCGTTCAATTTCTTTAAGACAGGCGGCAATCTCTCCTAAATGGTGTTGTGCAGACTTAAACAACTCCGTAGAACTGGTATCTTGGCTCAGTGTCGAGGTATAGATAGGTTGAGCAGACCATTTTGTAAAAATCATGTTCTTTGGCTGGTGTTTCTTCCGCCTCAGCCCCGCTGTCTTCAAGGTAAAGCTTTCTTATCTGTTCAAAATCAAGTAGATGAATTTCAGCCCTGTCTTCAAAGACCTTTTTCAAGAATGCCCTTCCGATTTCAACGAAAGAGCCTTGTATGAAAATGAATGACTCCTTTAGTCCAGTGGTAAGCTGATTCAACTCCTTCACTTTCATATTGAGCAGCTTTTACTTTTGACCTTGATTACTTGCATGACAGGTGGTTTGTGAAATGTTCGTAACCAACCCGAAATAGGGCATAAAAGTTTACATTAACCAAGCATGCTGGATACATTGAAAATGCCACCATCTACAAACAACCCAACAACGTCCTCGTCGCCATGATAACCGACCGGCGACTACGCCCGCCTGCAGGACGAGTGCCAGTACCGCATCCCGATTGACACCGCCCCGCCCATCATCCCGGAAGGAAAGGCCAAAATCCATCGCCTTCTATCACTAAAGCCATGGGAGAGGACAAATGGAAAATCCGGCACTACGGCACCATCAAGCGCATGACCGAAGTGGGCCGCCGTGACCTCTTCCCCGACGAGAAGCCCAACAGCCCAAAGGCGCACAAGCGCTATTACAAAATCGAGTTGGAAAAACTGGAAGAACTGCCCCAGCCCATCGCCAGCCGACGGGGGCATCGGGTCACTTTCCTGCCCACCACCGAGCGGCGTTTTTTCGGCGGCTACACGGACATCAATTTCCTGTTCAACGGCAGCTCGCTGGAAGAGCGGATGTTCGCCCTGCTCAATGATGCCCGCATCCCCCGCTGAGCGGGGTAGGTGCAGACCATCAACCACAACACCTACCTCCTCGACTTCGCCATTTTCTGCAAGTCCCGCCCCATTGACTGGAGTGCGACGGCGACGCCTGGCACGACTCCCAGCGCGTTCACTACGACAAGCACCGCAACAACGAACTCCGAAAGCCACGGTTGGTCGGTGCTGCGCTTCACCAGGAGCGCATCGAGCGGGAACCGGAAAAGGGCGGTGTCCTGCTCTGCGGCACCCTCAACCGCAACGGCGGCTATCAAGTCCTCAACGAGCCGGACGAGTTTCGTTACGTGCAGCAGGGGAAGCCAGTTGCGGTTGGATTTTTAGTGCTTTCCCCTCCCTTTTCTGCCACAACAAGCCTAACTTTAGCCAGTATTCATCAAACTATTCTGTGCTGTGAACCAACCCGCCACCACCATGCCCCGGCGGGATGTGTCAGTATCCACCATTGGCTGCTGCAGGACTGCAAGCCAGATGGCAAGGCAGCAACGCTGCCTACGACGCCATCGCCCACCACGAATCCACCGGGCACAACATCCGGGTCGAACAAACCATCTTCTGGGAG
>JADKBS010000035.1 GCA_016714985.1 Saprospiraceae bacterium
ATCGGCGGAGGTTGATCTAAACTCCTGCATATAATCACAAATATTCTTTAATGGCTTGGTTCGGAGTTATTACCACCTCATTATGAGAGTTTTGGTAGTAATCAGCTTAATAGCCTTCACATCCAGCCCTTTCATCAGTGATCCTTTATCTTTTCAAAACCGATACTAAAAGTTTCAATATCCTTTACCCCCATAATCCGCATGGCAGCAGTAATAATACAGGAGTCGAGTCCACCACTCTGGAAAACGCCCAGGGGTACATCACTCATCAACTGTTCGCTTACGCTATTCAGCATTAGATCCCGGACGGTGGATTCTTTGCTTAATTTATCGTTTTACAAGGCTTTCATCAGTAGCTAAAAAGCCTTTTAGTTCCGAGCAAAATACAGATTGTTATTCTAACAATTACAGAAATGGTTTGATGCCGAGTTGATCCTTAGCAGCAAATGCTATTTTTTTGATCCCATATTAAAAAGGCAAACATGCCTCTTATTTTTGAAGCATATCGAGTCCATACACCAAATAGGACTGTAATACAACCTCAGTGTCAGTATGACTTTTGAAAACTATTCCCCGTGCCTTCAAATCTTTACGTAAATCATGGTAGTTATAAACTTCTCCATTATATACTATAACATACCGATTGTCACTACTAAACATAGGTTGGTGTCCTGCATCTGAAAGGTCAATGATTGAAAGTCGGTTCATGCCTACTGCCGCATCTTCATTGATATAAAACCCCTGGTCATCAGGACCTCGATGACGAGTGGCATCCAACATTTTCATCAATGTCTGTGCTCTTCGTTCTTTATTCCCTTCACCAATTATGCCTGATTCCGCACATTACTTGTGTTTTTAAATTTTTGCTTTTTCGTGATTTCGTGTGGAAAAGATGATGACGCATCCATGATATTTAACCCCTCATTTCAACAGGGGGCTGCAATATGGGCGGACTTCATCTATCTTATTTTTCGAGTTATGACATCTGCAAAACATATTCGGATGTTTTGTATAAAAGATAATAGCTATGAGTTGAGGTTTTCACCAAATACTGCCGTTGAAACGTCAGGTTACAATATGATAGATGTTTACATACACGAAATCACGAAGAAACAATTTTTTTAAGATATTGGCTATGTATTCAGATGGATTGTCTAATTGTCTTTTACATAACGATTGCTGTATTCTTCTATTATTTTTGTTTTTGGAAAAATAATTTATCTTTCGATATTATGCTTTTAATGGCTATGTTTAACGATTCAAATGAATTACACCTGTAAAATAACTCCTTTTCCAAAAACAAAGACATGACCAAGTTCGTTTTTCACATCCAAACTGATTACTGGCTTATTGAGCTGAAAACTCTCAAAACTAACTGTTGATGCTCTGTAATTATAATGGAAGCTTCCCAGATAAAATAGGTTATGGGCAATGCAAATAATTCATGTTCTTGGTTTATAATAAGCACGTTTTCATAGGTCAGTAATTCTAAGATAATAGGCTGTTTTGTCTTTAGGATGTAACTTAATTATAAAGAGAAATTCTTTGTTCTACTATTAGTTTTTGTAGTACATTAATATTTGCTTTGTGTCCCTCCTGAGTCATTAAATCCGGCCCAGAAACAAACCAAAATACAGGCTGCAAAATTTGTCCTTTGTAATTCATATAAGCCAAATTAACTCTACTATCTTGACTGAAATGTGCAGGATTAGGAGAACCTGTATAATATATTTCAGTGTTTTTAAGGTTTGTATTTACATGTTGATAAGCCAATTCTTCCCAGAAAAACCCCTGCTCACAAATGGTGAACGGAATTAGGTTGTAGTTGACTGTACCATGTTGTATGCTCCCGGTAGGTATTCGTGAATTTTTAGCTTTGAGGCTGACTGGTCTGCATACAACTGAAAAATCGTAGCCTAATAAATGATACTTAGGTGAAAACGATTTTTCTATTTGCTCAAATATTTTTTCGTAGTTATCCCAGTAATAAAGAAGTAGTCCAATGATTCTAAGATGCTTAAACAATCCTATATTTTGTTCCGAAATATTTTTAGCCTTTTAATAGTACTATAAAACTGTATACCCGTTTTAATCCTTTCCAGTTAGGTCTGTATTTATGGTTTTCTTGAATCTGCAAAAGTTCTACACCGCTTTCTGAAAGTAGTTTTACCATGTCCTCCCTGGAGCATATAAATGCTACTTTTAAACCCTTCTTTTTTAGAGAATCATAGATAGGAACTAAGAAGTCTATATGATTTAATTGCACAGGCCAAATTAATATATCAATTGAGTGCTGGACGTGTATCAATGAAAAATCGAAATCGTAAAATAAAAAAATTATCCATCTTTTGATTCGGTTCAGCCATGTTGATGAACAAGTATTTTGTAAAACATTTTTTTCAAATACTAATAATATGGTTTGTAATACATTGTAGTTATAACTTTCAGGTAAAGTTTAGACAAGCAAGTTTTCTGTGAAATAAATAAAATTGGATTCCTTTAATGCAATAATTATTTATGAATATATTGCTATTCCTGTAAAGGCGATGATTGAAATTATAGTTGAAAAAATAGTTATTTCTCTTAAATAATTGTCATAGTTGGATACTTCTTTTTATAATAATTCGACAAATTGCCCAAATTATATTATTGATGGTAAATGCCCAAGCTATTACTTAGGACTCATACTTGTTTATAAATGCGATGCATAACAATGTGTGACAGATAGTCCGGCAAAAGTTATAAATGATATGAATTTGTTTCTTGGAATAGAATATCTCCGGCGGCATTGATGTTATAGATAGTTCTGGCAACAAAAGCTATACAAGTATCGGCAAAATCTGGCTAGATGGGAGATAACTTGGAGGTAAAAGATGTTTGACTAAGGCAGGGCCAGTAAGTTTGCAATATGGTAAAGCAAATTAAACTGACCATAAAGATAATGCGAACATATTTTTGGAAGGTAATATTGAGTTTTGCTGGGGCCTTAAGTCGTTATAGATTGGAATAAATGCTGTGTTTAACATCGTACTCAATATCTCTAGCGGCATAAAAAGCGCATACTGATACTGAAATTTCCTAATGCACCTAAAGAACCCATCTTCAATAAAATCGTTTTATTGATCAACGGAGCTGCAGCCACAGACAAATGATGTGGCAATATTCCTGTACCATATTTTAAAGCCTCCATAGCCATAAGGACGGTAAAATCCGGTAAGGTATGGCCTCAAGTAAAAGTATCCCTGAAAAAAATATAATATGTTAATTATAAGAGCTGATAGTACAAGCCCCAATGCTCCCATTCTTAAGTATATAACAAAAAACAAAGCTGATGCAATTGGAAAGAAATACGAAAAATACTCTCAAGTATAATGAATAGCGAGATTGTTCATTGACTGGATTAGCCTACTTTGAAGGCTAAAATTTGAGGTGAATATAGCTGAAACGATTGATAAAACTATGAATGGCCAATAACTTACCCCAGGTAAAATTTTGTCTCCAATTAAGAACAGAAAGAATAAAAGGATTAATCCAATAGCGGGGAAGACAAAATTAATTAGCTTATAAGCAGTTGTTATATAGTCCTTCAATGACTCTTTATTATTTCTATAATCATAGAATTGTCTTACGACTGAACCTGTAATGCCTAATTTCATCAATGTGAAGGCAAATGCGCTTATTGTTGCAGTTATTTCTACAATTCCATAATCTTCTGGTGTAAGATAAATTGTGTATATTGGTATTAAAAAAAATCCTAATATTTGAGATAGAACATCACTCAGACCATAATTCAGACTGTGCTTAGCCAGATTGCTAAACTGCTTGTCATTCTTTATGTTTTTAATATGCGTTAGCATCTTTGTTTTTAGCAAGCAGTTTTTAATTTAGTGGGAATATCAAAAAGTGCTGATTGGATTTGGCCTTCCACAAAAACCCCAATTCGCTGAACCTGTTTAAAATTGAATTCAGGGTTTGATTTCCGTAAATGCATTGATGGCTTTCAAAGTAAATATAAGGAAACTTATTTGGGGGGTATGTTTGTAAAGGTCATCAAATACCAATGTTTCACGGCCTTCGATGTCCATAAAAATAAAATCAATATCCAGTTTTTCCTTATGAATCAAATCAGAAATTTTTACTACTGGCACTTTTGTTATTTTGCCATCTCCTCTTTCTGTCGTTACCTTCTTTAATGGTGCAAAATCCCAGATTTCTTTAATGCCATTATATGATGCATTGTCATCATCCGAAAAGGATATTTCTCCAACTCCTTTTCCCACTGCATAAGGTAAATGCACGACATTTGCTAGTTTATTAGCATCTATATTCATTTTGAATATACGTGCATACTTCGGAAATGGTTCTATGGAGTAACACTTTCCGGTGTTACCAATTAGTTTAGATATCAGAAGTGTAAATTCTCCCATACAAGCTCCAATCTCTAAAACATTCATACCCGGTTTGAGAATGCTTTTTAATACTTCTTCCGTTTGAGGTTCTCTTGATTCTAAACGCCTTCCATTACCTGATATAACCGGGCTTAATGGAAGGTACATTTTGCCTCTTTTTAAGTTAAACCATTTATGGTCAATACCTTGCAATCTGTAAAAATGATACTCTAAAAAGAGGTATAAGCTCAATGGGAGAGTGAATATTTTTTTTATGAAGGCTTTTAATCGATACATTTTCGATTTTTTAATTTTGCTGATTCTAACGGATTTGGTTGCGGCATTCTATTTTGATACTTTTAGATAAATTTTTTGCTATTTTTCAAAACTTTGTTTAGTTCAGTAGAGGCGAAAAATCCTTCGAAAAATAACTAAAACTGACTTTTGAAAGTATTTTGGTCGTAAATTAATAGCCTCCACCCAATCCCTAAAATCCAGTAATTTTGTAATATCCTAAGCGGATTAAAGTTTACACACTTTCCGGTTCCCAATTATAAACGAATTAATCTCCTTTCATACTGGCAAACCTCCCTCTGTAGTAATCTCTGTTTAGCATTTCAGCATCCGATACCGATAGCGGTCGTTTGGTTACACCCAACGTATTTTCCCATTCAGGGTACACGTGCCTGATGATATCCATTCTCTCGGTCTTGATAATTTTGAGAACGTTGACAGTTCTTTTAACATAGCAGGTGTGATAGATACCGGACCATCTTTGGATTCCGTGGGATCAAGGACAGTAGGTTGAGGCTCAAAAATTCACCTCTTCCCAATTGTAAACATGAACCCCATCCACCAAGCTGGCAAACCTGCCCCGGTAATATTCCCAGGTTGTTTCTCTGCTGGGAGGGAGTTCCACTTGTGGCTTGGCCAATGCGACATTTCCCAATCTGGGTATTCTTTTGATGATTTCCATCATGTTCAAACCTGCTCAATTTGGAGAATTCATTGAGCTCTTTCAATTGACGGGGCTTGATGGAAACGGGGCCATCTTGTCTCATCTTTTTCCAGCACGGTAAAATGCCTTTCGATGCAGTCTCACCTAATGCCAGTGCTATTTTGCTAGCCCAGAGATGAGTAGTTGCGACCAAGGAATGGTCAGAATAGCCAACTTGTGCGTGAAGCGCCTCAAAAACGCCATTCGCTTCAAATTGAGCACATCCATCGGCGTTGGGTATATCGTCAAGCAATGCGGGAAAGTAAAGTATGCCCATCAAAATGGCGGCTGTTTTTCTATCTCGTGGTCGGAAGGTAGCGCCGTTGAGACAAAAATGTTTTCCAATGTGACAACTTCCCGCACGAGTGGATAGGGAAGCCTAGTCATAACTGCTATTTTGATCGCTTCATGCCCCATGTCCTTTACTTCACGGGGGCCGTCAAACTAAAGCAGTTGTCCAATTGGCGCAACAAGCCTTACAGCATTCTTCTACGAACCAGGCTTCATCGTCCAATGAAAGGTCTAATTTTGCCAAGCGCTCCAGTTCGGGTTGAAATGGCCTTTTAATGACCAATTGGGTTCCATTCTCGTCAACTTTGCCCTCGTCAAATAGGGGACGGTGGGTAAGCTCTTTTGACCTTATGGCCTGTATTTTTACATAATCGGCACCATGTGATGCAGCTTCATGGATTTGCCGCTTCAAAATCTCCCTGTTTCCATTGTGATTTTGGCAGCATTCTGCAATGATTTTACAATTCATTAGATTTCTTTTTGGGAGGAAGATTAAATTTTTTTTCAATATAAATTGGATTAACTGTAAAGTCTTGGAAATAGTAATTTGTTAATGCATATCTTTCACCAAGATTTATGGGCATGCCCCTGTGGATTGCAAATGTGCTAACAAGAATTACTGTTCCTGCCTTTGCAGTAAATGTTTTTGTCTTAAATTTAGGATACCTAAGCAAGTTTTCAATTTCGCCTTCCGACATCCTATGTTGCTGAAACATCATATTTGCCTTCCATATTCCATCAAACATAGAATTAGGTTCTTGAGTTCCTTCAATTATCTCAAATGGTCCATTGTCCATTTCAACATCCGTTAAGTAAATTAATGCCTTAAACTGATATGGATTAGGAGTGTCTCGATGCCAGCCTTGTCCAGAACCTAAATTTCCTTCTTTAGCTTTTATTCTCCCTGCTAGGGTAAAGTAACTAGTGGTTTTTGATTCATTAAATGCAATTGCCATTTTCAATAAGAATTCATCTTTGTTAAATTCATTTATCAAGCTAGATACCCTATCGGCGCCATATATCCTAAAAGTCAGCCTCAACCTTATCTTTCCAAATATATTTTGAATCTTTTTTAAATATGGAATCGACTTCATGAATCAGAAAGTTACATTTATCCTTGTCATAATAATTGTTGATGACATAATACCCATTTTTCTTTATTTCCTCAAGGATTTTCTTTTCAGTATCATTTAAATCAATGGAGAAATAATTCTTCCTATTATTTGAAAAAGTTTTTCTTATATTAAGACATTGACGAATTGTGTCGTTAATTTTATCTAACATGACTTTAAATTTTGAGTTGTGAGTTTAGAAATTTTTGAACCATGAAGCTTCTTGTCTTGAAGATTGACTCCTTGCCATATCCCCCTATATGAGGGGTTATGAGTAGGTTTTCATTTTTTTTTGCGTAAGCAATCAAAGGATGATTTGGTGACTTTTATTTTCCCACGCACTGTAACCCCCTCAATACGATTGGCGGCTTGAAACAACCTTTGGCCATGCGGCCCCATTCCTATTATAGCAATCTTCATTGCGTTTTTTGCTTTAAAAAAAGGTATTCAGCAAACTCAAAGTCAAGCATTGTATTGATGTCCACCGATGTTTCGGGTTGCATCAAGTAGCCCACGCTGCGCCAGCCAATTACATCGTTGCGGTTGGGTATCGTAGCTGTCCAAGTGGCGTACACTGCACAATTTCGCACATAAATATCGGGGAGGTCTTGGGCGGCAAATCGGCCTTTTTCTTCCTCCAACCAAGGCAACAATTCGTCACCCTTCATCAACTTAAGTTTTACGGGGTGAACCATGTGATCCACTTTCACTACGCTCACTGCGCTGTCTGCTTCTGGGTGAGCTGCCAATAGCTCCACAGTTTTATCAATATCGCCTGCATGACGGAGTGGTGAACTGGGTTGAAGAATGACTATGGCATCATAAATTTTACCATACAGCTTTTCCATCACTTCCAAGCTGTGCCGCACATAATCAACGGCAGGGGAGTCGTCGTCAGAAATTTCGATGGGCCTTGCTAGGGCAATGACCCTATTGAAAGAGCTTGCAATTCGTAACACCTCCTCACTGTCAGAACTAACAACAATATCAGTTACCGAGTTTGCGCCCAATGCCTGTTGGATGGCGAGGTCGGTCAAGGTCGTACCTCCAAATGGCCGAAAGTTCTTTCTTGGCACCGCTTGGAGCCTTCCCGAGCAGGTATGATGGCAAGGACTTTCATGTTGAAAAGGTATTGATTTGACAATTATTAAAGTCAACAAGCAGGGCCTCTTTCATCTTCCCTGCAATAAACCGCTCAGTTTTCTCGAAAGACTCGAAAGTATTGCCACCGATATGTGGCACAATGAGTAGGTTCTGATGCTGTAGGGCGTAAGCCACCAGCGGATTGTTCGGAGAAAAATCTGCTTCGTTTTGCACCACGTCCAAAGCAGCACCGCCTAGGCGTCCTTCCTGTAGGGCAGTCAGCAATGCCGTCTCATCCACCACGTTGCCACGGGCGGTGTTCACGAGTATTTTTTTGTTGGTAAAATGGTGAAACATGGCCTTATTGAGCAAATGATAGGTGGTAGGATTGTAACTGACGTGCAAGCTCACAATGTCCGCTGCCTCAATCAGAGCTTCGAGGTTTTCGGCTCGCTCGTAGTCCTTTGGGAAGTCTTCACGGATGTCGTAGCCGATGACCTTAGCACCCATCGCCTCGAAATAGCCCGCAGTGATGCGTCCCAGTCTGCCCATTCCCACGATGCCAACGGTCTTTCGGTAAACCTCCTGGCCCCGGAACAGGTCACGCCGCCAAAGGCCTTGCATGGCTTCGTTTGCCGCAGGTACCAAACTGCGCAAGAGGGCAAGTGTGAGGGCGAGCGTGAGTTCTGCAGTGGCTCGTACCTCCCGCAGGAAGGCTGTTTCGCCCCGCAAGGAGACTATGCAGATGCCCCATTGACGACAGGCTTCCTCGTCAATATGGTCAATGCCTGTGACAGGCGTTGCGATGACCTTACACCGAGTTTTTTGGGAATACAAATCGGCGGTGATACGGAAGCCAAGGCGGAACCAAAAGGCATCGTACTGTTCAAAGACTTCCTTCAATTCAGCTTGGCTGCAGGGCAATATCCACCTCAAAGTCTTTACGGAGTTCAGCCAGTACGGCTTGGCTAAAATCTTTATCTTCAGCAATGCGGAGCTTGGGCCTTTTCAAGAGTATCAATAACTAAGTTTCTTGTGAAATGCTAGCGGCAATTCCGCCAGCAAATCAGCGATACGCTGCCCAGACTGCCCATCCCCGTAAATCTTGTCGGGGGTGTAAGGGCCATGCGCCATTGCTTGAGGATAGCCTCCTTGATGCCTTTTCGCTCGTAAGTGGTATCTAGTACGTTATGGCCACGTTCCTTCCCACTTGGCGGGTCGCCATATTGACCACTGGGACCAAGGTGGCGCACTCCCTTATTCCTACCTTGAATTGCCTACAAGAGCGAGGCTTCCGCAGCAATTGCAGGAAGTGGTAGGCTCCATGTTCTTGAAGAAATGGATATTGGAAGCATCTCCATACTCCCGAAAGGTGCGGATGCCCTTGGAGGTACCATCGGCCCCGGCATCTACGTTTGGCCAAAACCAGAAGGTAGGGATATTAAGCTCGCTGACAGCCTCCAGTGTCTGCGTCACATGCTTTCGGGATTGCTCATACTCGGTGGTGACTGGGTGTTGCATTACCACGATATAGCCTTTACTGAGGTCAATGTCGGTGCCCACGCCGCCGTATATTCCTATGGGGTTGAAATCTAGGTGGCCGTTTTGCAACACTTGATCGGCGATGTCAATGGAGGGGCAGCCCGTGAGGAAGACCATGTCAGGGTTCTCGCCCATTTTGATGACCCGCTCCTGCGCCAGCGGCGATGCCACGAAATGGTAGTCGGCAAGTTTGGTTATGGCGTGGCGCACTTTTTCATCAATATTGCCGGTCACCTCGCCGCCCTGAACATGTGCCAACGGGATGTTCATGTAGCTGGCGGAAATAGCGGTGGCCATCGTCTCGAAGCGGTCGGCGACTGTCACCACGATGTCGGGGCGGAGGTTATCGAACACCGTTGAAAGCTCAAGGATACCGATGCCAGTGGTCTTTGCGGCGGCGGTCAGGTTTTCGCCTTCAAGTACGTTGAACACCCTTGACTTGATTTGGAAGCCGTCTTTTTCAATATTATTCACTGCAGAGCCGTAGCGGTCTAGCAGGGCAGAAGCGGCCACTACTAATTGGAGTTCCAATTTTGGGTGGTTCTTTATCGCATCCAAGGCCGTCTTTATGCGGCTATAGGAAGGGCGGGCAGTGATGACGACGCAAATTTTTCGCATTTCGTGTCAGTTTTCTTTTGGGATGACCTTTAAATGGGCAATGGGCGATTCGGCGAAGGCAGATTCTTCCAAAAACTCCCATGCATTCAGGTTTTTTTCCAATGTTTTGCCAACGACCTCCCGGAAATAGGCAGCTGGAATACCGTAACCAGCAGGCTTCTTGGCTTCAAGGTCTCCAAATTCGAGGGTATGCCCAATTAAAAGGTCTTTGTTGACGGCCAGTGTTTTCTCGAACATTTTCTTTAAATGGGCAAAACCAGTGTTGTCACTTTTGTCAATCGGGTTGGCCAATGCTGCTTCCAAGTGCCTTACGCCCTCCACCAGCTGCCGAATTTCGGCCATTTCGAGGGAGGAAGCGGCGTCGGGGCCGAACATTTGGCGGTCAAAAACAGCGTGGAACTCCAAGGCTGCGGCTCCCATGGCCACGGCAGCCAAGCCAGCATAGATTTTACCTGTGTGCTCCGAAAGGCCAATGGGTACCCCAGGGTATCGATGCATAAGTAAGGGGAGCACGTTTAACCCAAGCTTTTCGGGGGGGGTGGGGTAGGCTGTGGTGCATTGAAGGATGGTGAGGTCGTTACCAAACTGCTTAATGAATGATACTGCCTCGTCCAATTCGGCAAAGCTACTCATCCCACTGGAGAGGGATTATGGGTTTGCCTGTGCGGCAGATTTTTCCAACATGAGGAAATGGAGACCTCACGGAGCCGATTTTGTAGCGCTTTACCCCCGACGTCTTCCAGCAGTTCGACAGCGGCTTGGGAAAATGGTGAGGCCATGAACTCCAAACCCACCTCGTCACAGTGAGCCTTTAAGCCCTTCCATTGCTGAAGGCTGAATTCCATGCGTTTCCAGTAGTCAAAGCGGGTTTCGTCCTCATAACTGAACTTTACCCTGAATGGCTCGAACTCACTACTTTCCGCCTCTGCAATATGGACTTGAAACTTCACGGCTTCCACGCCAGTTTTTGCCAATGCGTGAATATAGGAGTGGGCAATGCCGAGGCTGCCGTCGTGGGCTTGAGCAATCTCAGCGATGATAAATATGCGGGGCATGATTATTATAACTTAGATTTTTTACCTTTCCGATTACTAGGATCATTACCATAATATGCATTTGCACCTCCACTAAAATGAACTAACCCATTACAACAAACTGCTAATAAGCCTTTCAAAAAACTTTACGGATCTAATTAAAAATGGAAATCTATGATTTATTGCGGTAAATGGAATTACCGTTCAAATAGTGGTCATTTTTTTTTGGAAAATATTTTCCACCATTTGGATTTCTTAGCATCATCATCATAATAGCCATAGCCATAGCCATAGCCATAGCCATAACCGTAGCCATAGCCATAGCCATAGCCGTAGCTACCACCGCCTTGCCTCAAGCCATTTAGCACTATACAGGCGTTTTTTAGCTTATTGTTTTTGTAAATATCTTCTATGATGCCAAGCTGACCTTTCCGGGTTTGACCAATTCTGACTACAAATAGGTGCTGTCAACAAATTTGTCCAACAATAATGCATCAGCGACAAGCCCAACGGGTGGCGTATCAATAAGTACCGTATCAAAATTTTCTTTAAGATGGTCTATTAATTTTTCCATCCGAGATCCCATCATCAATTCCGCCGGGTTTGGGGGAACTGGCCCACTTGGTAGATAATAGAGATTCGGGTCCAAATTACTTTGATTAGTGATTTCTTCAATGGACATATCGCCAATCAGGTAATTGGTGATACCTGTGTTCTCGGGTTCGTCCGTAAGGTATTTCTTCAATTTCGGTTTACGTAGGTCAAGCCCGAGCAAAACGGTTCTTTTTCCAGAAAGCGCCAGGCTCAACCCAAGATTAACGGTTATAAACGTTTTGCCTTCTCCACTCGAACTGGAAGTTACCATCACGACTTTGTTGCCTTTTTCAGCGGCCATAAATTGTAGGTTGGTTCTTAGCAGTCGGAACATTTCTGCTATAGAGGAACGACTACCTTTACTAACCACAATCAACTTTTTGGAACTATTGTAAGAAATACCACCTAAGATTGGTGATTTGGTCTCTTTGTCAATATCCTGCTGACTTTGAATCTTGTCATTCAATAAATCCATCAAAACAATCAACAAAATAGGAATACCCAGCCCAAGTAACAACCCCACTGCATAAATCATCTGTGGTTTAGGCTCCACCTGTCCACCGGCTTTAGCCGAATCAATCACACGGGCATTAGCGGCAGTGACAGCCATTGACAAGGCGGTCTCTTCCCTTTTTTGCAATAGAAATAGATAGAGGCTTTGCTTGATGTTTTGCTGACGGTATATTTCAAGGAATTGACGTTCTATCCTAGGAACCGTTCTTGTCCTATTGGTGATTAATTGATTTTTTTGGCTGATTTGGTTGCGTGTCAACTGGAGGTTATTGACTTCGTCCCTGATTGCCGCTATGATGTTTTCCCGCAAGTTCCGCAATTGGGCTTCGATGGATGAAACCGTAGGGTTATCTGGCGTTCCTGAGCGTAAAAACCTATCCCTATTTATCAGCAGGTCATTAAATTTTTCAAGTAGGTTTGTGACGGCAGGGTTATTGATGCCGATATTGGCAGGAACATAATCAAAGTTTTGGGCCCTTGATTCCAAATAGTCTTTAACCGACCCAAGGATGTTTAGTTGGATATCTAATCGAGCTAGTTCTTTGTCATAAATATTTAACTCACTGCTCAACAAGCCAGCCGTTTCAGTGACATTAAGCGGTATGTCGTTGGTTTTCTTAAACTTTTCCAGTCCAAGTTCAACCTCGCTCAACTCCGTTGTGAGGAACAATAACCTATCTTCTATAAATTGCAAGGTGTTGGCACTTACCCTTGTTTTATCGTTTATGGCAGCCCTATTGTAAACCTCTATCAGTTTGTCCAAAATATGCTCTCCCTTTTTCTTTTGGGGAGTAATGAGGGACATCGTCAATACATTTGAATACTTTCCAACTTGAGCTACAAGCAGAGAAGACGACAAACCATGTGCTGTGTTTTCAACATTTTCCACTTTAACATTTATTTCTGTCTTTTCGGCAAGAAAAACGGTAGTGTCACGATTTATCAAAAATGTACCAAATTGATTTGAAAATGGCACCCCATATTGATGGATTTCACTTATGCTGTCCATAGCGAAAGTGAAGTTTGGCTCTTTTTCTGCAATGATATTGTACCCGTTTGCTGGGAGATTGTTGGTGATAAACGAGTCAAGTCTAATTGGGCAATTCCCGTAAATCTCGTTTTGCTGTACCCTTCCATGTGTGAAGTACCTTATGTTCAACCTCAACTCATCAACTACTTCACGCATGAGCGTACGAGACTTCAAAATCTGGATTTCGTTTTCCATGTTCTTGTCTTGGTTGATAATGCCAAGACTTCCCAGTAATTTTTCCTCCGACAAGCCGCTGTTCTGACTGTCATTTTTTATCAATAGTGTGCACTTCGCTTGATAAAGTGGTATGGTATAACGTAGATATAGCCGAGACCCCACTGTTGCTATTATAATACAAAGGAAATAGATATACCAATACCTGAGAATATATTTAAAAAGGAACTCTTTCGGGTCTATGAATTTTTCCGTCTGAATGACGAAGATGCTATTTTGATTGTCTGATTTCAACTTGAGGAAATTTTAAGGGTTGGGAAATTATTTAATAAACGCAATTAAAAGCGCCGCTATGGATATTGCACCTGACACCAAAGGCAATATCTCGCTAATTGGATCCCTCACATCAGCTGTTTTCGCTGCAATAGGTTCTACATAAACTATGTCGTTCTGTTGAAGATAGAAATAGGGTGATTGGAATACTTCTGGAGAATGGATATTCACATATCCAAATTCTCTTTTGCTATTCTGTTCCCTAATTACCATGATTTTCTCACGGTTACTGTATGCCGTCAAATCCCCGGCCTGGCCAATTGCTTCCAGAATCGTGATTCGTTCACCAGGGACACTGATGGTTCTGGGGGTATTTACTTCGCCAAGCACTGTAAGCCTGAAATTGACAAAGCGCATAATGATTACAGGATCTTTCAAGTAGGCCGAGAGCTTTTGCGACAACACAGCCTTGGCTTCCTCTACGGTCTTGGCTGCCACATTTAAGCGACCCAATACTGGAAAATCTATATTGCCATCGGAATCAACCAAGTAACCTTGGAGTGTGGGATTGATTTGAGCAGACATTTGTAAGCCGGAGCCTGCGCTGAAGAGGTTGAAGGGATCCGCTGTTTCTTGATCCAATGACTTGACTTGAATAAACAATAAGTCGTCTGGTTGTATTCTGACCCGAATTTGGTTTACTATTTCGTGGTTTTGCAAAGGGACAAATTCTGACTGACTCCTGAAATAGAGCAATTGGGGATGCTTGACACAGGAACTGGAAAAAAGAATTAAAATAAGAAATACTCCAAATTTTAGTGAGAATTTAATCCGCTTTTTTGAAGTTAAACTTGGAAGTTTGAAATTGCGCATTAGCTTTTTTAATTTAAAATGGAAAATAAAGTCTTAACTATAATTTTTAGGAATTCGCAATTTTCGATTTTAGGTTATCTGAATACCACGTAAATGCTTTTTGCAAGCCTTCTTTAATATTTACTAAAGGCTTGTAGTCCAAATAGTTCATCGCCTTTGATATATCGGCATGGCTATGCTTTACATCACCTTGCCTATCTGGGCCAAAGGCTGGATTCCTCTCAGAATTGGCCAATTCCTTTATGATGCTGAACAATTCCAGCAAGGTTGTTTGACTCCCAGTTGCAATATTGTAAACTTCATTCAGTGCGTCAGTACGATTTGTAAACATAGCCTTGATATTGGCTTGAACGGCATTGTCCACAAACGTAAATCCCGGCTATGTGACCCATCTCCATTGATGGTAGGAGATTCATCTTCGAGGATTGCCTTCATGAAAAGCGGGATAACCGCTGCATAAGCTCCATTAGGGTGTTGCTTTGGCCCAAAGGTATTGAAATAGCGGAGGCCTATATAATTGATATTGTAAAGCCCCGCAAAGACCTTTGCGTAAAGTTCATTGACCAGTTTTGTGACGGCATAGGGAGACAATGGTTTTCCTATGACATCTTCCCTTTTGGGCAAGTATGGGTTGTCGCCGTAGGTAGAGGAGGATGCAGCGAATACAACCCTTCTGATTTTGGCCTCTTTTGCAGCTATAAAAATGTTGATGCTCCCTGATACGTTAACATCATTAGTCGTAATCGGGTCGCTTATGGAGCGTGGTACGGAACCAAGGGCGGCCTGGTGGGTAATCACGTCCACATCTTTACAAGCTTCAATACAAGTATTAAAGTTTCTGATATCACCTTCAATCAGTTCGAATTTCGGATTGTCCAGCACCCCTTTCAAATTGTGCAAATGGCCTGTAGCAAAATTGTCGAGCACACGAACCAAGGCAATGCCTTCAAGCTGTAACAGTTTTTCAACCAAGTTGGAGCCAATAAATCCTGCACCCCCAGTAACCAAAACCTTGTGTTGAAAATGGTTATTATTGCTCATATTGAACTACTTTCATGAATTATGCAAGGTTTAAAAAAGCCTTAGAACCTGCTTGGTGATAAACAAGGTATCAACGAACGAAACGGTCTATTCCTTCTTGCACCTTGGTTTTGGGTTGATAACCAAAATCCTTCATCAATCCTGACACGTCAGCGTAGGTTGTCTCGACATCACCTGGTTGCATGGGCAAGAATTTTTTGCCTCGATTCCAAGGGCGCTTTCTATGGCCGTAATGAACTCCATGAGTGGAGTCGGTTCACTGTTCCCAATATTGTACAACCTAAAGGGAGCAAGAGGTGAATATCCAGAACCTTCGCCTATCGGTTTTGGTATTTTTTCAATTATTCGCACTATGCCTTCGACGATATCATCTACATAGGTAAAGTCACGGGATAATTTTCCCCCGTTGAAAACCTTTATAGATTGACCCTCCAAAATGGCTTTCGTAAACAATGAATAGGCCATGTCTGGACGCCCCCAAGGGCCATAAACCGTAAAAAAGCGTAGTCCGGTAGAGGGCAAATTATAAAGATGGCTATAAGTATGTGCCATCAATTCATTGCTTTTTTTGGTAGCAGCATAAAACGAAATGGGCGCATCTGTTGGGTCATCTACCCGAAATGGCACCTCTTGGGCATCACCATAAACACTAGAACTGCTTGCAAAAACAAAATGCTTTACCTCATGGTGCCGACAGGACTCCATGATATTGAAAAAACCAACAATATTGCTTTGTATGTACGCTTCAGGATGCTTAATGCTGTACCGAACCCCGGCTTGGGCAGCCAAATGACAAACCCTGTCAAACTGATGCCTTGCGAATAGCCTTTCTACGTTTGCGGCATCTTCAATTCCCAATTGCACAAAGGTATAATTAGGGAACCGTGTACTGGTCACAGGCTCATTATAGGCTATTTTCTGGGCTTCTATGCCACTTTCCTGCAAGCGATCTAGCTTTAGTTTTACATCGTAATAGTTATTGAGGTTGTCCAACCCAACTACCTCATGCCCCTCCGACGCCAATCGCTTGGCAAGGTGAAATCCGATAAAACCTGCAGAACCTGTAACGAGGATTTTCATCAATTAAATTGCTGGATTGTTGAATTGTTGGATTGTGGTCAAACTACTGCCAACTGTGGACTGCCGACTGCTCAGCATCCCCAGATATTTAAGTCCAATTTTCCTTGCCGTTTATTTTCCACAAAGATTTTTTCGTCCCATGTGATGTCCTTGCGACGGTCGAAGATGATTAAGTGGCCAGTGGTCGCACCGCATTGGTCCATGTATTTGGCCATTTGTTCCAAGCCAGTTTCGATGGTTTTCTCCAAAGACTTGTAAAGGATTTTCAATTCGAGCACAATCCTTTGCACACCGGCAGGGTGTTTCCATTGCACCAAAATATCGGTGCGCCCTCTGCCAAGGCCGTATTCCCGGTCAATGCGGCCGCCCCCGTTGACGATGCGCTGCAAAAACGCCTGTAGGAGCAATTGTGGGCCTGCTTCCCGATACTGAAAAGATTGTAGCCAGCTTTCTGAGTGTTCCCGGAAGAATTGCTGGAAAGCGGCGATGAGTTTGTCCATGTCGAGTAGGCCATCTGGTTTGACGTACCATGCTTGGGGCTGGTGCAGCATTACCTGGGTATCGAAGGTCAATTCACGAGGATGACCTCTTTGTAAATGGCATTGCTGATTTCGAGGGTTTTATCGTCTGTGCGTTTGACCAATCCCAAGTCAATGCAGTATTGAATATCGTCGGCTTTAAGTGCTTCAACGTTCCCATCGGTCTGAAGGATGGGTTGGATGACCCTTTTTACCCGTTCCTCCTGCAATTTGTCCGTCAATTGATCCAAATGGGTGTCCCTTCTGAGGATGAGGCTTTCTTTGGCTTGTTGAAGAATAGCCCAGGTGATGGGGGCTTCTGTCCCGGTTTTCTTTCAAATTGTTGCAAGCCTCCTGCCAAAGCATTGACAAGCCAAGGCTGGCCCCCTGTAAAATCATAAACGAGTTCAAAAATGTCGTCTTCAAATATTTGCCCGGTGACTTCCGTGTGCTGGGAGTATAATTGGCGGACATCTATTTGGTTGAAATTCCCTAAGCGAAGCGACTGTGCTTTTATGTTGAAAGCACTGCCGCCGGTGATAACGGCCTTGTTCTTGTCAGGGAGAATGCGGTAATCCCTTACATCCCGGACACCGCAAAGGACGATTGTAGCAGGGAACCCTGCCGGGCGGTTGTTGTATCCGGCCCTGATTTGACGGAGTAGGGAAATTAACGTGTCGCCCACTAATGCATCCACTTCGTCCAGCAGCAGCACGATGGGCTTACTTGAGTTTGCCGCCCAAAAACTCAGCATTTCGTTCAGGGCTTGCTCCGCTCCAAATTTGTGGAGGATGTTCGTCCATTCATCATATAAAAGGCTACTCTTTGCATCCCATTTTAGCCTCGACGCAATCGCTCCCATTACTGCCCGAATACCAAGTTCAACATCTTCCCGAGCCACTTGAGCAGGTTCGATGTTGGTGTATAAGGCTATATATTCCCCTTGGTCATTCAAATAATCCCTCAAAGCCAGCATGGAGGTGGTTTTCCCGGTCTGACGAGGGGCGTGCAGCACAAAATATTTGTTCTGGCGGATAAGGGTCAGCACTTCCTCCAAGTCCCATCGGTGCAATGGGTCGAGCGTATAGTGCATTTCCGGCTTGTTTGGGCCTGCCGTGTTGAAAAACTTATCCATTAATTCACTGAAACGGGTGCTTGGTGAGTGGCAACCCTGCCAGCTCGTGCAATGTGCCATGCAATCCAACTGGGCGGGCATTGCGGATGTCATGGACAATCTGAACCGCTGTTGCAGCATCCTCCAGCCCAAAGCCTTTGCCCGACAAAATATCCTGGTAGCTGACGGTGTGCAAATCCGTGAACCCCTCGCTGAACTCGATTTCTTGGCCATCCACCGTGATGGAGCGATAGGTTCTTGACCCTTTTTCTTTGGCGGCTTCGGGCAATGTATCCGCATTGATGCTCAAGAACCAGCGGGCCTTTGCCCGATCCAACTCGATAAACCCAGACGCCCGGTCGTGGGTATGGATGTGAACAGTGTTCTCCCGTATGTTGCCAAACAGCCATGTGAGCATGTCGTAGAAATGAACGCCAATATTCGTGGCAATGCCCCCAGATTTGGCCAAGTCGCCCTTCCAACTGGTATAATACCATTTGCCCCTCGAAGTGATATAGGTCAGGTTGACATCATGGATTTTGTGGGCCGGTTCGGCAGCAATTTTTTCTTTAAGTGCAATTAGGGCGGGGTGCAGTCTTAATTGAAGTATGGTATATACTTTCTTGCCAGTTTCCTGCTCCAATTCCTTCAGCGCTTCCACATTCCATGGATTTAGTACCAAGGGTTTTTCGCAGATGACGTCTGCCCCAATTCGCAAGCCAAAACGTATATGCGCATCATGTAGATAGTTTGGGGAACAAATGGCGACATAATCTATTTTGAGTGCCTTGTCGTGAAATTTTCTCTAAATGGCGGTCAAACCGCTCAAATTCCGTAAAGAAATGTGCCTGTGGAAAATAGGAGTCAATTATTCCTACGCTATCGTTTTTATCGTAAGCTGCCACCAAATTATGACCCAAGTCCTTTATGGCTTTCATGTGGCGAGGTGCGATGTAGCCCGCTGCACCAATCAATGCGAAGTTCTTCACGCTATTTTCCATTTTCGTTTTTTACCACGGTTTTATCGGGAAGCAAGCAATAGGTTTCCCCATTGCCAGGGCAGGTTGCATTCCCATTTTCATCGAATTCCAATTTTTCACCGAACTCACTCATCCAACCTTTCTGTCGGGCTGGGTTTCCAACCATCAAGGCATAATCAGGAACATTTTTGGTCACGACTGCTCCAGCACCAATAAAAGCAAATTTACCAATATTATGGCCGCATACGATTGTCGCATTTGCACCAATCGTAGCGCCATTTCCAACCCTGGTTTTCAAATATTCGCCCTTACGGTTTACACCGCTTCGTGGGTTGTTCACATTCGTGAATACCATGCTTGGTCCCAGGAAAACATCGTCGTCACAAATAACGCCTTCGTATAGGGAGACGTTGTTTTGGACCTTTACATTATCGCCCAATATGACGCCGTTTGCAACAAAGACATTTTGGCCAAAATTGCAGTTTTTCCCAATCACCACTCCGGGCATGACATGGCTGAAATGCCAAATTTTAGTGCCTTCCCCGATTTTTGCTCCTTCATCAACGATGGCTGTTGGATGTACGTAATAGCTCATTTGTTGAAAAAACTTGCGACTGTTTCAGCAATAAAAGAAAGCAATTCCTCATCCATTTCAGTATGAATTGGCAAGGAAACCACTGATTCGCAAAGCATTTCAGTTACTGGTAGTGATTTACCTGCCTCCCAGTAAATTTTGAATGCTTCCTGCCTGTATAGTGGGACAGGGTAATAAATCATGGAAGGGATGCCATGATTCGCCAGGTGGGCAATCAAGTTGCTTCTTAAATGGGAAGCCACTTGAAGTGTGTACTGGTGGAAAACATGGGTAGAATTTGCGGCTCTTGCAGGAATTTTCAGCCCCGTTATCCCTTTAAGGTTTTGGTCATAATAACTTGCAACACTTTGCCTTGCTGCACAATATTGATCCAAATATGGCAACTTGACGTTAAGGATTGCAGCCTGAATGGTGTCCAATCTAGAATTGACCCCTAGCACTTCATGGTAGTATTTCTTGCGCTGGCCATGGTTGGCGATGATTCGGATTTTCTCCGCCAATGCATCATTATTCGTCGTCAAAGCGCCGCCATCGCCGTAGCAACCAAGATTTTTAGATGGGAAAAATGAGGTACTGCCAATATGGGCTATAGTCCCTGCTTTTTGCTTTCTTCCATTGGAAAAGTAATAGTCTGCCCCAATGGCTTGTGCATTGTCTTCAATCACAAATAGGCCATGTTTCTCCGCCAAGGCCATGATGGGTTCCATGTCCGCACATTGGCCGAAAAGATGAACTGGCACGATGGCTTTTGTTCGTGGTGTGATGGCCTTTTCAATTATTTCAGCCGTGATATTGAAAGTATTTGGGTCAACATCCACCATGACAGGTGTCAAACGCAACAGCCCTATCACTTCAGCGGTCGCTACGTAAGTGAATGTAGGCACAATGACCTCGTCTCCTGGTTCAAGCCCCAGGGCCATCAGTGCTATTTGCAGTGCATCGGTTCCATTTGCGCACGGAATGACATGTTTTACTCCCAGGTATTCTTCCAAAGCTAGTTGGAATTCCTTTACTTGAGGGCCTTGGATGAACTGGGCAGAAACCATACATTCCAAAACCGCAGCATCTATTTCGGTTTTTATTTTTTGGTACTGACCTTTTAGGTCAACCATTTGGATGTTCGCTAAGGCTGTTTGCATTAGATAAGCTTTAAATCACCATCCCCGCAGCGACGGTTTCATTGGTGCCTTCGTCAACCAAAATGACACTTCCCGTGATGCGGTTTTTGAAATAAGAATCAACTAATAAAGGCTTTGTGGTTCGGATGCTGATGCGGGCAATGTCGTTCATCCGAACGGTTTTGTCCTCCAAGTTGCGGTGCAAGGTGTTCACATCCATTTTATACTGGATTTCCTGCACAATGCAACGGGCAGCCTGTGTTGTGTGCCGAATTTCATACTTGCCCTTCAATTGCAAGGGCTTTTCATTGAACCAACAAATTCTAAGCTCAATATCTTGTGCAACTTTTGGCTGGTTGTTTTCCCGTACAATCATATCGCCCCTGCTAATGTCAATATCGTCCTTCAGCAAAACAGTAACGGACATTGGCGCAAATGCCTCGTTCAGTTCACCGTCCGCTGTATCAATTTTATCTATTGTGGAGGTGAATCCAGAAGGCAAAACCATCACTCGATCCCCCTTCTTCAGAATCCCGCCTGCGACCCGACCAGCATAACCTCGGTAATCATGGAATGCATCCGAATATGGACGAATCACATACTGAACTGGAAAGCGGGTATCAATATGGTTGTGGTCGCTGCCGATATGCACGTTTTCCAGGTAATAGAGTAGGGTAGTGCCTTCGTACCAACCCATTTTGGTGGATCGTTCCACCACGTTGTCCCCGTTTAAGGCAGAGATAGGAATGAAGGTCACATCGTGTACATCCAATTTGGAGGCAAACCCTTCAAATTCCTCCCGGATGGAATCGAAAACAACTTGATCATACCCAACTAAGTCCATTTTATTGATGCAGATGACCAAATGCGGTATTTGCAATAAGGAGGAAATGATGGCATGACGGCGGGTTTGTTCCAGTATTCCTTGGCGGGCATCCACCAAAATCAACGCAACGTTGGAAGTGGAAGCCCCCGTGACCATGTTCCGGGTGTATTGGATATGTCCGGGCGTGTCTGCAATGATGAACTTCCTTTTTGGCGTAGAAAAATAGCGGTAAGCAACATCAATCGTTATTCCTTGCTCCCGTTCAGCCTTCAAGCCATCGGTCAACAATGCGAGGTTAACGCCTTCTTCTCCACGCCTTTCCGAGGCTGACTTGACCGCTTCGAATTGGTCTTCAAAAATAGATTTGCTGTCGAAAAGCAGTCTGCCAATCAAGGTGCTTTTTCCGTCATCAACGGAACCTGCAGTGGAAAAGCGCAATAATTCAGAATTCATTAAAAATAACCATCTTTTTTACGGTCTTCCATGGCTGTGTCCGAGCGTTTGTCGTCTGTACGCCCGCCACGTTCGGTTTTGCGGCTTGCTGCAACTTCCGCTATTATCGCTTCGATGGAAGTGGCATTGGATTCCCAGACTCCGGTACAAGTGACATCCCCAATGGTTCTGCACCTGACGGTCATTTCGACAACTTGCTCATCTGGTTTCTTGGGGATGAATTCGGAGTCGGCTAGCAGGATTCCATCCCGTAGGAACACTTTCCTTTTATGTGCAAAATAGAGGTTGGGTAGCGGCACTTTTTCCAAAGCCAAATACTGCCAAACATCCAGTTCCGTCCAGTTGCTGATAGGGAATACCCTGAAATGCTCGCCCAAATGTTTTCGGGCATTGAACAAGTTCCAAAGTTCAGGCCGCTGGTTCTTGGGGTCCCATTGACCGAATTCGTCACGGTGACTGAAGAATCGCTCTTTTGCACGGGCCTTTTCTTCATCCCTGCGGGCACCACCAATGGCTGCATCGTATTTCCCATTCTCCAAGGACTCCAAAAGTACAGCAGTCTGTAAGAAATTACGGCTGGCATTGTAGCCTTTTTCCTCCACCACCTTGCCCTGGTCTATGGCCTCCTGGACTGAACCTACAATCAGGCGACAGCCTAATTCTTTTACCCAAAAGTCCCTGTACGCTATGGTTTCTGAGAAATTGTGGCCCGTGTCAATATGAAGCATGGTAAAGGGCATCTTGGCTGGATAGAAGGCTTTTTTTGCCAAGTATGATACAATTATGGAATCCTTGCCTCCAGAGAACAACAGCACGGGGTTTTGGAATTGGGCCGCAACTTCCCGTAGGATAAAAATGCTTTCCGATTCAAGCTCTTTCAGGTGGTCTAGCCTGTAATTCATGCCTTGATGAGCGGTAAGAGGTAATTCATGATTTTATGAAGCGATTCCTCAATGGTCAAGTTGGCCGTTTCAATGACCAGAGCTGGTGTGTCAGGGGCTTCAAATGGGGAGTCAATACCCGTGAAATCCTTGATTTGCCCTGCACGGGCTTTTTGGTAAAGCCCTTTTACGTCCCTGTCCTCACAAACCTCCAAAGGTGCATCAATGAAGACTTCCAGGAAATCATTTTCACCGATGATTTCTTTGGCAAATGCCCGTATTTTTTCAGTCGGACTGATGAACGAGCATATAACAATGACGCCACTGTTCAAATAGAGCTTTGCTACCTCAGCTATCCGACGAATGTTTTCTTGCCGGTCTTCGATGCTGAATCCAAGGTTGCCATTGATGCCTGTGCGGATATTGTCTCCATCGAGCATTTGAGCGAAAAAACCGAGTTCAAGCAGCCGCCGCTCAAGTTGTTGGCCAATGGTACTTTTCCCGGAACCAGAAAGCCCAGTCATCCAAAGCACTTTGCTTTTTTGGCCGAGAAAGGTTTCCCGCTCTTCACGGCCAACCAACTTGTCGAATATGGGATGGATATGGGTTCCCAAGGCTTGTGCTTAATTTTTTAGATGGCTTCGCCGCTCATAGGTCGCAATAGCCCCTATCAGGAAAAAAATACCAGACTTACACACGCACCTAAAAAGGTCGTGCGTTTTGAAAAAACTCATTCCGCTTCTTACAAATTGCTGGTTATAAATGATTGAAAACCAGCAACTTGAACTATAATTTCTTCAACATGGCAATGTCAACGGTCATTCTAAGGGAGAACCCAATCGTCTCCAATTCAATGACCATCTGCTTTTTTCCTTGCCGCTCGACCAGCCTGCCTTTCAGGCCCGTCAGTTTTCCACCTATCAGTTCCACTGGGTCGCCTTCCTTGAAGCTGCCCGGCTCAGCTACTACGTCCTCTGCTTCACCAACAACTCTTTTCAGCAGGGCCATCTCTTCCTCAGGAATGGCGACAAGTGCTCTCTTAAATTTTACGAAGTTGACGACATTCTCGGTTTCCAGTACAGTGACATATTCGTCCTTCACGATTTTTACGAATATATAGCAGCTGATAAGCGGAATGTCGTGTTGCTTGATTTTCCGGGTGTACCTACGGGTGACTTTCTGCAAGGGAAGATAATTCTCAATCCCTTTTTTGTCCAATAATTGGCGAACCACTTTTTCACTCTTGGAGCGCGTATAAACCGCAAACCAGAGAGCCGCTGTCGCATGAAGTTGATTGAATGGTTGCGATAAAGCAGGCAGTGGTTTAATGGCCAATTTGTTGTTCAAAGCCTCCAATAGTTTATGCCCACCGCCTCTATTTTTTGAGGTTCAAGGATGGCTTTTAAATCCATCAGAATGGGCGTATCGTTCATCATTTCCTTGAAGTCCTCGGACTTCAATTGCTTGTACTCATCGTGGTTTACTGCCAGAATGATGGCATCATAGCCCGACGAGGGTTTGTCCAATAAGGTCAAGCCGTATTCATGTGCAAACTCATTGGGAGAAGCGTAAGGGTCAACGATGTGGACATTGACAGAGTACTGCATGAGTTCTTTGACCAAGTCCACTACCTTGGAGTTCCGTATGTCGGATACGTTTTCCTTGAAGGTGATGCCCATGACAAGCACCTTGGCTTCTGTAGGGTTTTTACTACGTTTTATCAGCTTTTGAACCAAGCGTTTCGCAATGAAGGAGGGCATTCCATCATTGATGCGGCGGCCGCTCAGGATAACCTGAGGCTCATAACCGATTTGCCTCGCTTTGTGAACCAAATAGTAGGGGTCCACGCCAATGCAGTGCCCACCTACGAGGCCGGGTACAAACTTCAAGAAATTCCATTTGGTGCCAGCGGCCTCCAAGACTGCTTTGGTGTCAATTCCCATCATGTCAAAAATGATGGACAATTCGTTCATCAGGGAAATATTGATGTCCCGTTGCGTGTTCTCTATGACTTTGGCAGCCTCCGCAACTTTGATGGTACTGGCCTTGAAAACACCGGCTTGTATGACAGCCCCATATACCTTGGCTATCTCTTCGCAAGACTTCTCATTGTTGCCAGAAACTATTTTCAGGATTTTCTCGACGGTGTGCTCTTTGTCGCCGGGGTTTATGCGCTCTGGTGAATAGCCTATTTGGAAGTCTTTTTCCAACTTCAGACCTGATAGTTCCTCTAAAATAGGAACGCAGTCATCTTCCGTACAGCCTGGATATACCGTGGATTCGTAGATGACGTAATCCCCTTTTTTGAGCACTTTGCCAACCGTTTTTGAAGCTCCGATGACAGGCTTCAGGTCGGGCACGTTGGCGCTGTCAACTGGCGTAGGGACAGCGACAACAAAAAAATGGGCTGCCCGGAGGTCATCAAGATTGGAGGTATAGACAATGTCTTTGTCAAGAAAGGCATCTGCTTCCAGTTCCTTGGAGGGGTCAACGCCATTGCGCATCATCTCAACCCTGGCTTCGTTGATGTCAAAGCCGATCACACTGAATTTCTTGGCGAAGGCCAATGCCAATGGCAATCCAACGTATCCAAGGCCGATGACTGCAATTTTCTTTTCTTTTTTGATTAGCTCGTTGTACATAATTCGATTCAACAGGGTCAATCCCTTGACCAAAGACACAATGATTCAGCCTCAAAACTGGAACTAAGCCCTATACCAAGTTCAAATTCTTGATGGTTGTAAATCAGGTACCTTACTTTGCGTTTTATCAATAACTCAACCTTTTCTATGAGGTTGAGGAGATAGTTCTTGTCAATATTGCCAATGAAAATCAGGTCAATGATTTGACTGTCATTGCCCTTTGCAAAATCTCCAACAAGGAACACCCGTTCCACGTCGCCAAGCCGCTCAATGACGGTTTGTACGACTTGGTCAAGCCCAATGGTTTTCAACAAAATATTGTGGATTTCCTGGAAAAGCGGATGGCTCGTGTTGGCTTGAAACATTTTCTTGTTGCCGTCATTGAAGGAATTTAGCATCCCTGCCTCCTCCAACCTGTTCAGCTCCAAGCGGATCCCGTTTGTGGATTCCCCAAACTCAGTCTCCAAGCTACGCAAGTAGGCGGTCGTGTTGCTGTTCAAAAAGAACTTTAACAACAACTTGATACGAGTCTTAGATGAGATGAGGGTCTCAATCATTGGGAACAGTGAGTAGTTATTTTGCTCGAAGTATCATTAAAAACGACGCAAATATAGTCAACAGTTTTAAACCGAAAAGCATTGCCTGACTTTTTTTCAAGCTACTACTGTTACCTGCCTCTCAAAACAAAGTTTCAAAATACAGGCATTTACGTCTCTTCCTTCATTTTTGAGGCTAATAATCTATCCTGTTCGGAATTATATTTTGAGACTCATTACTTCCCTGATAGTTTTCTATATTCGTTTGCTTTTTGCACATTGCCTAGCCTTTCATAGCAAAGTGACAGAACGTAGGCATCACTTGACCTTCGGTAGTCCCTTCCTATTTGTTCCAAAATTTCGACACATTCTTGGTACTGTGATTTCCTCAAGAAAACGTTCCCCAGGCTAGTCATAGCGTAATAATTGCCCTTGTCTATTTGAAGGGCATATTTCAAGGACTCCTCCGCCTTGTCGTTTTCGCCAAGAATGATGTACATGTTTCCTTTGTGGATATGCCCTGTTGGGATATTGTCGTAAATGGCCAAAGCCGCATCCAGTTCAACAATGGCTTTGGTGGCATACTCCCTCGCAAGATTTGGGTCTTTCTCTTGTGCTTCAACCGCCAAGCGGGCCAACGAACCGCCATGATTTTTCCGCATCCTAGCGTTGTTCGGGGCAAGTTTGGCATCGTGTTCAAACAATGCAAAGCGATCCCGCCAGTAAGGCAGGTGACTTTCAATTTTAAAAATAGCAATTGCCCCCAATAGGGCGGTTATTGCCACAGGCAAAAAGTTGTTTTTGAAAAAAGCGGAAGCTGTTTCGTGGCTTGCTGCTTCAACTCTTTTGAAAAGCAGCGACAGTAACCATGCGATCAGCAAACAAATACCCAACACAGGGGTAAAAAGGAAGCGGTCGTTGTAGGCACTCACGTTGGTCACGATAAGACTCGTGAACATGGAGACGGTTATGAAATAATGGGCAGCACCAAAGCTGTACAGGGTTTTCTTTTTGAAGCCATGCACCAGTAGTATCAATAGTCCAATATTGCCAAGCAAGGCCAAGTAAACTCTCCAATCTCCCCAGCCAACGATAGGCAGCGTACTGTAGGAATAGTCACTGATGAGCGGGTGGGGGAACAGGGTCATGAGCAAGTACTTGCCCAAAACCAGGATGTTGGAGGCAGATCGCTCTCCGAAGGTTTTTGCGGCAAGCAAGGAGTTGTCAAGCTCTGTTAGGGTAACACCCTCGTTCAATCCGCCCAAAACATTAGACCGAACAATTAGGTAAACAATGGCCACCGCAAAAAAAGGAAGGAAAAGCGAAAAAATGCGCCCCAGCGAAGCTTGCCTAAAAAACCACAACATTAATGGAATCAAGGCCAGTGTGGTAAGCACCTCTTCCTTCGACAACAATCCCACGGCAAAGAAACCCATTGAAAGCACGATTGGCAATAATTTTCGAGTGTCAAAATGAACAAGCAGCAACCATGCTGCAATCGCAAAGTTCAAGTACCCAAGCATGGTATCCCTGCTTTTAATATTGGCAACAACTTCTAGGTGGATTGGGTGCAGTAGGAACAGAATCGTGGTAATAATTGGTATGGCTGGATGGAAATCTCGCAACAATTTTGACAAAAACAGGAAAGTGAAAAAACCGATCAAGCCATAAAAAAGCAAGTTGAAAACGTGGTTCGCCTTTGAGTTAAGGCCCCAGATACTGTATTCTAAAGCCAAGGTCGTCAGCGGAACGGGGCGGTAGGCACGGGCTTTCATGCCTTCCTCGTAACCTTGAAAATAGCTGGTGGTCCAAATTTTGCCAAGGCCGCCCAATCCTTGTTGTACGAATTTGTTCTCACGTACTACCGCATCGTCATCATAAACAAATCCATAATTGAAGCTGGGTGAATAAACGAGGATGGCCACAATGGCAAAGGCTCCTGCCAAAATCGCTTTCGTTTTAGTCTTGAATGGCTCAATTACTTGATGAATTTGCCGTTTCGTTGAGCCTGCTTTTTTCTGTTCAGCCTGTTTTTGTTGCTGTAACTTGCGCTTGGACATTTTACTGATGTTTGAAAATTCTCAATTATTGCCAATGCTACCGATTCAGATAGACTTGGACTGCACGGGCCACGTTCTGCCCATCCATTGCTGCAGAAATGATTCCCCCAGCGTATCCAGCACCTTCACCAGCGGGGAATAATCCTGCAATCTCTACGTGCATATAGGTTTCTTTGTTTCTTGGTATTCTAAGGGGGGAACTCGTCCTGCTTTCGGTGGCTATCACGTTTGCCTCTGAGGTGAAATAACCGCTCATTTTCCGGCCAAAGTCAATAACCCCTTTTTTTAGCTTTTCAAAAATAAACTTGGGCAGCAACTCATGGATTGGGAGCGGTAGTAGGCCTGGTATATAGGACGAGCCAGGCAAACTGGATGATGTTTTCCCGGCCACAAAATCAGTCAACCGCTGGCCTGGGGCTTTTTGGCTTCCATCTCCCGCCTTGAACATTGTTTGTTCAACTGATTTTTGGAACTCCATAGCAGCAAATACCCCAAACTTGTTGTAATTACCCAAGTCTTCTAATTCAACCTGCACCACCGTCCCCGAATTGGCGAATGGGGAATCCCGCCTTGACATTGACATTCCGTTTACCACGATCTCACCGGGGGCAGTGGCTGCGGGAACGACCAATCCACCCGGGCACATGCAAAATGAAAAGACCCCTCGATCCCCAACTTGGCAAGCAAGTTTGTAGCTGGAAGCCGGCAAATGCTCCTCCCTTTCAGCTTGCCCATATTGTATCTGGTCAATCAAAGGCTGGGGATGCTCAATGCGGACCCCCAATGCAAAAGGCTTCGCTTCAACTTTGATGTTCTTTTTATGAAGCAGGGAATAGATGTCCCTAGCAGAATGGCCTGTTGCCAAGATCACGGCTTTTCCACGAAATTCTTTTTCTTCATTTACCAAAACACCCGATATGGCACCGTTGGCTAAAATGAAGTCAGTCACCAAGGCATCAAAATGCACCTCACCGCCAAAGTGCAGGATGGTTTCCCGGATATTCATCACGATTTGAGGCAACCTGTTGGAGCCAATATGGGGATGGGCATCCACCAATATCTCAGGTGAGGCACCGTGCTCCACCAATAGTTTCAATGCCTTGAAAATATCGCCCCGCTTGTGAGAGCGGGTGTAGAGTTTGCCATCAGAGTACGTGCCAGCCCCACCTTCGCCAAAGCAGTAGTTGGAATTGGGGTTGACTATCCCAAACTGTTGGATGGCACGAAGATCACGCCTTCTGCTCCTGACATCTTTTCCCCGGTCGAGCACAATGGGCTTGAGGCCAAGTTCAATCAATTCAAGTGCGGCAAAATATCCTGCAGGCCCGGCCCCGACAACGATCACTTCATCGGCATCGGCTACTTGGGCAAGCTGCTTCAGAAGGGCAGGCTCTTCTGTTCGTTTTTCACCAACAAAAACTTCTATTTTCAGCTGGATAAGTGGTTGGTGCCCCCGTGCGTCAATAGACTTTCGCAAGACGACGACTTCCTCAATTTCAGCAGGAGCCAATTGGCAAGCCTCAGCAGCCCGCTTTTCGACCAAACTTGGGTCAGCAGCGTCTGCGGGTTTCATTTTTATTTCGATGGTTCGGCGCATATTGCGCCAAAGGTGCGGAGATATTGGGAAATAGAAAAATGTGGTGAGAAGAAGCCTATCAGGGTGACTGCGAATTGGCAATACCCGTTTATCAACATCAAATGCGATAATCTATAAGCAAACTATTCCTTCCTTGGTTCCCTTACGAGAAGCCTTTGGTCTTGTATGATGAAGTCTTCAGGTACAAAGACCTTGGTCGTGATAACCTCCGTGCTTTCAGCGCCAGTCTTCGTCCTGAGCGAAATGCGTTTCTTGTCGTGGCTGGCCAATAAGATTGTTCCAGAAACTGTAGTGTCTGAATCTATGGCATAGCGTAGGTCTTTTTCCACGAAATGCTTCAATACGGAGGATGTACTGTTGTAGAGCAGCACGTTGGTTTCAATCAGGATATTGTTGCCAGCCCAAGGTTCTATGGTGTACTCGCCATAAAGGTCGAGGGAAACAGTAGCCCTGTCGCCCAAGTCAAAAGCTTGATGCAAAGTTTTTTCAAGTTGAGCAAATGCGGCAAACTGAGCAAAAATCAGCAATGAGCATATAATCGTAAGCCTGTGAGTCATTGATTTCAAAAGAATTTTCAACGAAGTTTTTCAAAATTAAAAGGGTACAACGCCTCAAAGAACGCTATACCCTTTATATTGTTTTGTGCATCCATCAAAATGAGGAAGTGGAAGCACCTTCAAGTTTTTCGAGCGGTTGGCGGCTTGAAACTTCCACGCCTTTTGGTGCCCAAACTGTAAAAGTCACATTTTCACCAAGTGATTGCCCACTAGCCAATTTTATTTGACGCTCAAGCCCAGGGGCAACGATGCTGAAAATACCGTCTTTATCCTTGGCGTCGAGGTTGTACCGGCCAGCAGTCACAAGGGATTTTAACATGGTCTCACTGCCATTTTGCAGGGTAATGGTCATCTGGATGCGCATTTGTGGTTCACTCCAGGTAGTCAATTCAACCTTCCCTTCCAAGTCAAGCAGCACAGCCGATTGGCCGTCGAGGTTGAATGACTTCACAAGGTTTTTTTCTGATTGTTGGGCCACTGCTGGCACAACTGTAAGTAAGAGCGTTAGCAAAAGGAAAGACAATCGATTTTTCATAAGACCTCCTTTTTTTTGGTAAATGTAAGCGTGATTGAAATTAATGTCAAGTGGCAACTTCAGATTTTTTTCAAAAAAACTGATTTTACCCCAAATTTTGTAGCTGTCTTAACATATAATGTTCTTTTTGTCAATTGAGTTCATTAAAGATGACGTATAAAGGGGAAAAAAAGTTGGGTACAAACAAAAAAAAGCCCCTGGCAAGTGATCACCAGGAGCTAGATTGCTTTTTTCTTAAGCCTTTAACTTAAATTCTAACTGTTATGCCCAAGTTGGCAACTGAAATCCCATAACCTATTTCTGCGAACAAGCTTACTCTTTTTGCTACCTTCAAGGAAGAACCGAAGAAGGCAGTATAAGTAAGTTTGCCCTTTTTTGCATTTGGATTGAATGGGGTTGGCGAGCCTTCTGGCCTTACAACCAACGCTTTGGTATTCTTGTCGATTTCTTTCACGTCAGCATGGAAGTAGCTAAACATACCGCCGCCGTAAAAACTAAATTTATCGTTTAACTCTTTCTTCACACTAAAACGTAATCCCAAAACCTTGGTCTTGTTACTAATGCTCGAATTTTCATTTTCAGAAAAAATGTCGGGGCTTGACTTGGTGGTTGAATAGCCCATGAAAGCAGCAATACCGAAGTTCTTGGTAATGTCGTAGCCCAACATAAGATTCAAGGGTGGAACCCCCTTTCCCTCATCTGACTTGTAGTAGGTTGGAAACAAACCGATTCCTGTGCTTACAGTAACTCTTGATGGTGTGGATTTGGAGGATTGCGCAAATACGCTAAAAGTGTTTGTGAGTGCCCCACAGAGAAGGAGGGCCAGCCAAAGCCTTTTTCATAGTTGTGTTTATGTTGATTTTAAAAATATCGCTGGTGGGTAAACTGCAGATAGCAAGGTTCGTGCCATTTTATTGGCTCCATCAAGGTATGATTGTGAAATTTTTATCCGTTTCCATCGCTTTTTTCATCTTGTTTTTCTTATTAAATTCTACTTAAAGGCAGTTTTAGGAATATAATTTTGTAAAGGCCCAATATTTTGTAAAAAAGCTAATCAATTGTATAAATTAGCCTTCTAAGTATATTCCCTGACTTTTTTTACGATTGAAAATAGGCCACTTTGTTTTTGTAGCAGCTCAGGTTAAGGAGAGATATCGCGTTTAGGGGGACAATAAAGTAAAAGCTTAGGCTTTGCCCTTGCAATTGCCCTACCAAAACTTCTAAACCTAAAAAATCACGTTTTTTACTACCGCAAAAGTGTCATATCTCCTTTCCTGTAGAATATTGTTCCATTAGCTATTTGTACACTGATGCTGTAGATATAAACATCGGAAGGTGATTCTTTTCCGTCTTGCCTTCCATCCCACCCTTCATTGGCGCCTATCGACTCAAAAACTTTTTGCCCCCAACGGTTCCAGATTCGGATGGATGCGACCTTGATGTTATCACCTTTGATAACTACTTGAAAAAAATCGTTATTGTCATCGCCATTTGGAGAAAAAGCATTTGGTATTTCAAATACTGGCTCAAGCACTTCAAGAACCAAGGTGTCAACGGCTGTGCATCCATTTTCATCTGTTACCACCGCAAAATATGTGGCTGATGGTAGGCTGATAGGACTTACTACAGCTGTATCAGCCGTGCTGCCATTCGACCAAACTATCGAGGAGGCATTCGTGGAATCTGCCTCCAACACTATTTTAGTTCCTTGATAGACGGTGTCAGCCATGCTTGTTATTTCAACCATCGGCCCGCCCGTTACTTCCACATTTACAGTTTCGGAAATTGTGCCGCCGCATGTATCGGTGAAAACCACTGTGAAAGAATTACTGCCTAATTCCAATTCCATAACCGGGTTTTGGATCTGACTGCCATCTGACCATGAATAACTGCCGCCTGATTCCGTGTCTTGGGCAACGAGTTGGATGCTTTGGATGCCGCACGGCAGCACGGTGTCTTGGCTAGTTGTTAGGGTAGGGGAATTGTGAACGGTCACTGTTACAGCATCAATCCTTGTGCATTCACCATTGGAGGCCATGCGGAAATAGGTAGTCGTTGCTGTTGGCTGTGCCACTACGCTAGGGATGTTGTCCAATGTTAGCAGCCCCTCACCCGTCCAACTGAACTGAATCCCAGTAAATTCGTTTGGCTCGTACTGGGTGGATGTCAATTGTACAATTTCGCCTTCGCAGATCAGGGTATCCCCTGTTGTCAGGCCAAGGTTCCACGGCAGCGAGTCAACTGCAATGATTATAGTGTCAAACTGAAGACATCCGCCATTGGTGACCCCAGCGATGTAAGTAGTACCAACCGAAGGAGTGGCAACCACATTTGAGCCCGTATTGGTATCCAAGCTTCCATCATTGGGCGACCAAATGATGGCTGTACCTACAGGCTCGGCGAGGGCGGTCAGTGGCACGCTGGCTCCTGTACATATTTGCAAAGGACCGGCATCCTGAATTTCAATAGCAATAGGTATTACCTCAATTGAGATGCTTTCTTGCCTTTGGCAACCCATGCGGTTAGCGGTAAGGATGTAATTGGTCGGTTGGGTAGGGGATGCTATGGCATCCAAGGCATTGGGGCTTGAGAGTCCAATACTGGGCGACCATTGGTAGGTTACCCCTGACTCAGGAAAAGAATTGCTGAGCACAATTGACTGTCCTTGGCAAATCGTGGTATCACTCCCAAGGTCAAAAAATGGTGGAACTGAAACGGTTACCAATACGCTATCCAACGAGGGTAAAGGACATTGGCTGTTGGTGGCTTGGAGGTAATAGGCCGTCGTTTCAATTGGTGCAACAGAAGGGTTCGATTGATCTGAAACAAAGCCTGGTGGTGACGAGCTCCATGAGTAGGTCACTCCCGGTGTTGGTGCCCCGCCCAACGAAACGGTGGTGCCAGCACAAATCCCCTGGTCAGGTGCAATTTGGTAAGAAGGTGCAACAAATGACAGGACAGTCAACAACATAGTATCGCTGAACGAGCAATTTGGCCCAAAAGCAGTGACGGACAAGGCAAAGCTGCCTGGTTGGATACCTGAAATGGTGGGGGAAGCGCAGTCGGAGCAGTCTAGGAACCCGGAGGGGCTACCCATTGATAAATGATGTTTGAAAAATCGGAGCCAGCGGTGATTTTAATGTCTTCGTTCAAACAAATGGTGATGTCTGGCCCGGCGTTCACATTCAGCACATCTATTTTTACATCCAAGGTATCGGTTAGGCAAAGCGTGCTCATGGCCACGCTATAATTGGTGGATTGCGTTGGCGTGGAAATTGGATTTGGACAATATTGGCAACTCAGGCCATCCACGGGGAACCACTGGAAGACTTCACCTCCTGTTGCCAACAATTGTATAGAATCTCCTGGACAAATGACGGTGTCTTTTGTGACCGAGAAATTAATACTTGTAGGATCCAAGGCCCCATTGGATGTTCCACTTAAATCTATCGATATTGCACCACTTTCAATGTCATTGCCATAGTCGTTTATCATGACCAAATAGAATTCACCAACCTCTACGGGTATTGGCCTCAAAAAACCATCACCGCCAAGTGGGGGAAATCCTGCCTGTTCACAGGTGTCCGTTACAGCTAATCCGCTGATTGGGTTGACGTGGGCAAGACCCGTGGGTTGAAATCCTTGTGCAAAGCTGCTCCTGGTGGGTTGGGTTGTTCGAGCAAACTCGCAAATGTTTTCATAATTATCAATTGGCCCCCAAACCTGAAAATCAATATCTGAGGCTTCTTCAGGGTTGGCAGCTTCAACCACGAAGGCAAACTCGCCAGCGACTTGAGCTTGAAAATAGAAAAAAGTGAAATTAGGCGTATTGAAGCCACCCCAGCAGCCTTCATTGATATTGTCCACCAAAAAATCAGGGTCACCTTGGCCCGGGGCTATATTGACGATAGAGGGGAGGTTGTCGCAACCGTTCAATGACTGAGCAACATCGCAAAAAGCAGCAGATGGCATGATGACAGGACAGGTCACCTCTTTTATTTCAATATTGAAAGGGGTGCAGAAAAATGGATTTTCCACCACTATATAATAGGTTCCAGCACCAGGCAGGAATGCCGCCTCAATAATAGGGTCAGGCCCTTCATCTTGTCCGCCAGCAACGGCAATACAGGTGTTGGCGACTGAAGGGCAACCATCAAAAATCCCCACTGCCGTTGATCCGTTGCTGCCGGAGATGCCAACAGAAACGCACTCATCACCTGTCGAGGTGTAGGTGAAAATAACATCCTCACCCTGCATCCAATCATCGTCATCGCATGGGCCGACATTGACGGCATTTTGTGCATTGCAGGTGGTCAGGCCATTGGCTAAAAACGGAAGAGCGGGCACTTGCGTTGGATTGGCACAAGTACTTGGTGGTGCAATCACGCAGGAGGTCGGTAGGCATTGCCAAGTCAATTCAAACCCTTCATCGAAAACGCTGTCGTCTGACTTGAATTGGAAGGTAACGCACTGCGAAGGAACCTGCACCTGCACTTGGGTGCTAAATCCATCGAAATTGGCAATCAAGGGTGCATTGATGTCGTCACCGGCGTATATCTTCAAAAAATCATAACCTTCTTCCGTAGAAACCAGTACCAAATTAACTGCTATGCAGGCTGTGAATTGCTGCGGGCACACCGTAAAGGTATAGTCCTCGTTGGCGGAATAATCGGCTCCAGGCCCTCCAGCATCATACAGGGTGCCAAAGCAAGAAGCGGTTGAACTTGCTTCGCCCATATTGAACACGGGTTCCAACGGCTTTATGCAAAGCACGAAATCGCCCCAGTTGGGGCTACCAGATGCCGACCAATCGCTGATGCGCAGGAAAAGCGGCAGTCCCGGCGTGGTATTGGTTAGGTCAAGACTCAGGGAGGTCTCACCAAGGGAAGCAGTTGCACAATATAGCTCTGCCAATTCATCGGTCAGGCATTCCCCCCGATAGACAGCTATTTGTGGCTGAACAATGCTGCCATTTGCCCCATTAACCCCATTCAATTCAATGGTGTAGTCCAACACGCTCCCGTCTGGTGGCACGAGGAACTGAAACCAAACATCCCGATTAACGACCCCGCCCGTGTAGCAACTTGGCAGGTTGTCCGCAGGGTTGGTAAAGACCATGGACTGTGTAGCTCCAACGTTCGTGAAGGTATCGGGATGCGGGCAAATGGGCGCAATGCCTAAATTTATGATTCCATTGCAGTCATCATTGGAAGGCTGGGCGAAAACCGAAGCTAACGAAAAGAGGAATAGCAAGTTGAATAACAGTCCTTTCATATTTTTCTGGTGTAACTTCTTAGAGGATGTGGGAGTAGAGAGAAAAAATTTCATTTTTTCTCTCTACCCATTATTAGGGTTTTTGGGAAAATTGAAAATTTTTCCCCAAAAAAACACCCCCTGCTAAGTATTTACTTTCTGGTTAAAATGACTGGATGCACAACCATCTTGTGTAGTTCTTATGGCGAAAGACCCAAAATTAAACAAGATATGAAACAAGGGCGGTTTTTTCGTCGAGTTTGCCAATTGGCGCAGTTTGTCAATCTTTGAGGCTAATTCATATAACAATGGTTCGTGAAGGTTTCACGTTTCACAGAGGTTCGTGCTCAATTGGAATTGACCATGATTTTTAGGTTGGGCGCTATCGCAAATCAACATAAGCAAAATTGATTTCTGTAGGCACATCCCTGAAACCTGAAACCTCACGAACCATTGAATAACAGTTGCCCATGTTTTTTATTCTCTCAAAAATTCTTTTCATTTTCATTCAACCAATCAATTGGGTGATTGGCCTTATGCTGTTTGCGCTTCTTACGAAAAAACCACAACGCAAAAAACGAGCTTTAATTTGGGCGACCATTCTTTTCTTGTTCTTTACGAATAGGCTGATTTTCAACCAATTCGCCAAGGCTTGGGAACGCAAGACCATCACTGCCGACCAAATCCAACAGCCCTACGACATTGGCATATTGCTCGGAGGCTATTCCAACAGCCAAATCCGCCCCAACCATGACCGGTTCAATTTCAGCAACCGTGGAAACCGTTTCATGAATGCTTATCAGCTTTATAAAACAGGCAAGGTCAAGAAATTGCTGCTAACAGGTGGCTCTGGCGACATCCTGCAAAAGAACCCAAGTGAGGGTGAAGAAATGCGCAAGTTCCTGCTCGATATTGGTGTTCCCGAATCAGATATTATTGTCGAAGGCGGGTCAAGGAATACTTGGGAAAACGCCGTATTTTCAAAACAAATGCTGGATGAAAAACACCCAAATGAGCGATACCTGTTGATTACCTCAGCTTGGCACATGCGTCGCTCCATTGGTTGCTTTGAAAAAGCTGGGGTGGCGTTTACGCCATTTAGTGTTGATTTTCTCTCTGAACGTGACCGTTGGGCCCCTGAAAACTGTTTAGTTCCCGATAGGATTGGGTTCTATCTTTGGGAGATGATGATTAAAGAATGGGTTGGGTGCATCATGTACAGGCTGAAAGGATATAATTGAAACGGCGCTATTTGCTCCTATTCTCTACGATTTTCAAGAATAGGAACGAAGCCATCTTCCTCGCTATCATTTTTGCCCGGTCGGCTGTTTCACCTTCAAAATGCTCGTCAATGGTTTCCAGCCAAAGGTTGATCCAGTGACCGAAATGGTTCATGGTCAGCGAATTATCTGATTTCTCGTCCAACTCGTTATGCGCAATTTTGGGATCGCCGTGGTATTGGGTCTTTACAAAAAAGAACAGGTTGCCTTCCCAAAAATCAGTCAGTTTTTCAAGGTGTGGTTCCCATTCGTGGATTGCTTCATTGAAAATTGGGCCGAGCATTTCATCTTGCCGGATTTTGGCATAGAACGACCTGACAAGGTGGGAAACATCTTCCCTTGTTTCAATTTCCTTCCTGCTAGCCAATATGTTTTCCATGCTTTAAAAATTTTCAAGCTCCCTAAAACCGACTCCATGGGAAGCCCCATGATGTTCGTGTAAGTACCTTCTATCTTCAGGATCTTGCACAACCCAATCCATTCCTGTATAGCGTAGGCTCCAGCCTTGTCGTAGGGTTTGCAGTGCTCAATGTAATAATGTATTTCATCTTGGGAAAGGGGCTGGAAATGCACCAATGAGACATCGGCGAACACCCTTTTCTTGTTTTTTGAGAGCAGGCAAACGCCTGTTATGACTTTATGGGTCCGGCCCGAAAGCTCAGTGAGTATTTGCACAGCATCTTGATAGTCAACTGGTTTTCCATAGATTTTTTCATCCAAAATAACCACTGAATCAGCGGAAAGCAGCACCTCGTCCTCTGCTTGCAGGAAATCGGCACAGGCCATCGCCTTTCTCTCCGCCAGATAAGGGGCAACTTCATCCGCAGGCATGTCGGCTGGGAAGTCTTCGTCCACTTCTTTTGCTTTTACCTCAAAATTGAAGCCTGCTTGGCCCAACAATTGGCTGCGCCTCGGCGATTTAGAGGCCAGAATGATTTTTTTGGCAAATATTTTCATCTGGCAAAATTAGGCTTTGGAATACGAAAGGCCAATACGAATCGCCAATTCCAGCCTACATTCGCCCAAGTTTTTTTACAACTACTTAGGAGGGTGTGGGAGGGAAAAGAAAAAATTTCATTTTTTCTTTTCCCTCCCACATTTCGGGGTGTTTTTTGGGGAAAAATTGAAATTTTTCCCCAAAAAACACCCCCTATTAAGTAGTTACGTTTTTTTAAGCATCCAACATGTCATTGCTGATAACCAATATCAAACAACTCATACTGACAGAGGAATCGCCACGGCAAAAACCTTTGCGAGGTGCAGAACTCAGCCAGCTTTCTTTTATCGAAAACGCTTTTTTATTGATTGAAAATAAGCGAATTGCAGATTTTGGACCGATGGAACGCTGCCCAGAAAGAGCCGACAAAACCTGGGATGCCACTGGCCGATTCGTGCTGCCAAGCTGGTGCGATTCCCATACCCATCTTGTCTTTGCAAAAAGCCGGGAAGAGGAATGGGTCAACCGCATCAAGGGCATGAGCTATGAGGAAATTGCGAATAGGGGAGGGGGCATACTCAACTCGGCCAACCGGCTGCAGGAGACACCAGAAGAAATGCTTTTTGAGCAGGCTTCCAAACGGTTGAATGAGGTGGCAAGATCGGGCACGGGCTTGATCGAAATCAAGAGCGGCTATGGCTTATCGGTGGAAAGCGAATTGAAAATGCTCCGGGTCGTGCGGCGTTTGAAGGAGTCTTCCAATGTTGAAATCAAGGCCACCTTCCTGGGAGCGCATTCCGTGCCAATGGCCTATCGGAACGGCAATCGGCAAGGCTATATAGACCTGATAATCAAGGAGATGCTGCCGAAAATTGCAGCTGAAGGTCTGGCCGATTACGTGGATGTTTTTTGCGAAAAGCTGGCATTCAGCGTCGCCGAAATGGAGGAAATCCTGATAGCTGCCTCTAATTATGGCCTACGCCCAAAAGTCCATGTCAATCAGTTCAATTGCCTGGGTGGCATCGAAGCGGCTGTGCGACATGGCGCTGTTTCCGTTGACCACCTGGAAGTGGTTGACGAAGCCGATATCGAGGTATTGAAAGCGAGCGAAACCATTGCCACCTTGTTACCATCAGCGCCATTTTTCCTGCAAGACCATATTCCGCCTGCCCGGAAGCTGTTGGACAATAACGTGGCCGTGGCCGTGGCCAGTGATTTCAACCCTGGCACTTCGCCCAGTGGCAAAATGCCGTTTGTGATTTCATTGGCTTGCATAATGATGAGGATGCAACCAGAAGAGGCCATTCAGGCTGCTACTTTGAACGGAGCGTTCGCTTTGGAATGCGCCGAGGATTATGGCTCCATTGCACGAGGCAAAATCGCCAATTTAATCATGACCAAACCAATGCCATCACTGGCTTACTTGCCTTATGCTTTCGGTAGCGACTTGGTGGATAAAGTCGTTTTGAAGGGAGGGCTTTTTTAAATCAGTATCCCTTGAAAAAGCGGATGGTGGTGCTCCATAGTGCTTCTTAAATGCCTTGCTAAATGAATAAATATCTGCAAAGCCAATTTCGTAGGCAATATCAGTCAATGAATCGTTGCCCTTTTTAAGCATTTCAAGCGAATAACTCAGCCTTTTATTCAACAGATACTGGTATGGGCTAATTGTATAAACCATTTTGAATAGACGATGGAAATGATATTCGGAAAGCCCACATTCCCTTGCAATTTCTTCTATGGATAATGGCGCTTTAAAATTGGAATCAATATAGTTTTTGCCCAGCATCACCTTTCTTGTCAGATCCTTTCTCGTGATTGTTTTTATGGATGGGATTGCAAGCATTTGTCTGCATATAGCTGATTGGTCGCTCACTAAATGTTCAGCAAGTCCAAAATAAAAATCATGTGCCAATTGGTGTTCATGGAAGGGGTTTTTTGATAAAATAGCGTCCAATTGTGCTAAAAAACTGCCCATTTTTGTATCATTTATGGAATATTGATTCTCCAAAAAATCTGGCGTTGTGAAGTATTTTTCCAAACTGCAATCTGGCATGCAAGTATCCGGTCTCAAACTGCTTGCTACTACTTCGGAGATAATGTCATTGGATAGATTGATGCAGATACCACGAACCATTTTCTTGCTTTCAATATGCACGGTACCTTCTGCAAAATTATTGGCCAATAGGTATTGACCACCCACAACATGGAACTTATGTCCATTCACATTATAGGTCTCAAGCCCTTCCATCACATATTTAATCGAAAAATAATTAAATGGCACCTTACACGAAAACTCCCGGAATAGGGAGTAAATAACTGCATTTTCATTTAATGGTCGGATGGGATTAAGTTTGAAATTTTCAGTCAAAAAGCTATACATGCGACAATGATTTATCTGCCAATCGTAACTGTTTAGGGGGCGACTCAGTGAAGTGTAAAACTTCATTTTACGCGCTACTCCCTCTTTTTGGGATATTTTTAGCGGAAAGTTCCATTTTCCCCTAAAAAACGCACCCTGCTAACCAGTTCATGCAAATTTATTTCTTTAGACAAAAGTCTTCAAACAAAAGAAGCCCCTTTGCCAATACTGGCAAACGGGCTTACCGAAATGAAGATTTTTACTACTTACTTATAAACTTTCGTGGTGCCGATAGTCCTGCCATCCTTGCTTGCAACAGCGAGATAAACACCAGCAGGAAGATGGCTTAAATTGTTCAAGATTGCTTCTCCTTGTTGTGACGACGAGGTGGCAACTGTTCTTCCATGAATGTCGAGCAATTGTACCTCAATCCCGTCGTTTGCGCCTGCATAGGCTATTTCAACCCTCAATACACCAAAAATGGGATTTGGGAATGCCTGAATACTCGGCTGCTTGCTATTCTCCTCTGACGTAGCTGAGACCGCCTCATAGTCTTTGCAGGTTTGCATCAACGCCGATACGACGGGCGAAAGTGCCCATGAATTATGATTGGCATCATTGGTAAAAACAGTGATGCTGATGTCCTTTTCTGGGAAATAATAAGAGGAAGCAGAATAGGCGAGGTCGCCTCCATGACCGTAGCCAAATTCCCCCGCAAAACTGCCCCGCATCAAGCCAAGCCCGTATTTGCCTCCTTCGACACCGGGGGCGTTGACCAAGGTTTTTGCCTTTTCCATCGTCTCTGCAGAGAGCAAGTCGCCCCGCATATAGCTCCGCATCCATTTGGTGCAGTCGGTTGGTGTGGAGAAATAGCCGCCAGCTGCGCCAGCCGTCGAATTCAGGGACAGCCATGACATGTAGAAAGAATGCCCATCGTCCAAAATATTGTCAGCAGTAAGGTTCAACCATACATGCGCCACGGGTGAGTTCAATGGCTCAAAGGCTGGTATGGCGAAACTACCAAGGCCCAGTGGATTGAAAAAACGGTTTCGCAGTTCCACATAAAATGGATTCCCTGTGGCTTTTTCGATTATCATGCCCAACAAGAAATAATTTGTATTGGAATACTTCCAGCTTGTGCCCGGCTGGAAGTCTGGTGGCCGAATGAAAGCTGCTATCAACTCCTCCACGGTCCAAAACCTGCTCATGTCCGCCAATAAGCTGTCTTGTTGGCCCTCCGTTGCCAATACGTCGTGGATGCCGCTCGTGTGCTGCAAAAGTTGCTTAATGGTGATGTTCGGGTTGATAAAGGGAAAAGTGTCAATCCACTTGTGCAGGCTGTCATCGATGCTCAACAGTCCTTCCTCATCCAATTGCAGGATGCAGGCCGAAGTGATGGTCTTGGTCACGCTCCCAATCAGATAGGCATCTTCCGCATTGACATAGTCTATCGGGACTTGAGAGGAAATGCCAGCCGCATTCGCCCAAACCGCCCCATCGGGGAATTGTATGGCGGCACTCAACGACTTGGCACCCATTGAGGTCCGCATATTGGCCAAGGTTTGGTCGAACAAGGCCGCCAAGTCCGCTGGAACTGTTTGCGCCAGCAGAAAAGCGGAAGGCAGGAAGCAGCAAATGCCAATTAAAAGGGTTTTAATTCTTTTCATATACAGCTTTAATTTTGGATTTTGCAACTGCTATGGAGGGTGTGTGAGGAGAGAGAAAAAATTTCAGTTTTTCTCTCTCCTCACATATTTTGAGGTGTTTATTTGGGAAAAACTTTGAATTCCCCCCCCCGCCAAGTAGTTACGTAATAAAGGCAAAATTAGCCCTGTACGGTGCGGTAGCTTTGTCAATTCCTGCTTATTTATTGGCTATAAAAAAACGCCGAGGCATTGTGATGTGGAATTGACATCCCTGCTATCACTTTGCCTCGGCGTCAACCATACCCAAAACCCTATGGGGCATGTACTGCAATTGTGCTAATGGTGCAAACGCTCATTAGAAGTTGAATCGAAGACCTAACTGTGCTTGCCAGCGGCTGGCAAGGCTATAATCATTGAAAAAAGTCTGCTTCAAACTCGGGTCGAAAGCAAAAGTAGGCGTACGGTTCGCTTGGTCAACCGTGACGCCGATGGGCTGCACAAGGTCCGCTTGTATAGCAGCCCGGCGCACAGTCACACCCCCTATTTCCTGCATTTAGAATGACTGTGTCTCCAATATACTACTCCTCAATCGGCCTCAACACCGCACTCGGCTTGAACTCCCAATCCATCAACTTATAAAAATCAAAGGCATGGGGGTTCAGTAGGTAGCGACCCGCTTTTTCGTAGTCGTTAATGTTTAGTACGTGCAAGTCGCTCAGCACCAACTGGGCGAACTCGGTGGGGGTGTCAACGCGGCGGGGCGGTATCTTGCCCGTTTCGTCCTGGATGTCCTTCATGAACAGCGGCTTGATTTCTGCCAGTCTCGTGGTGGACACGATGCAGCCTTTGTAGCCCTGCTCGAACAGCCGTTTCACGCCCATGCCCATGATGGTGCAAAGCGTAAGGTCGAAAGCCACCGGGGCGCAGCACCGAAGCTCGTAGCCAAGCTCCACGGGGCGGCTTTTGATATCAATGCCTAATTCCTTCAATTTGCGCTGCAACAAGACGTTGATGATGTGCGCCTTGCTAACGTTGCCCAATTCCGGGTGACCGTGGGCGTCGAAGGTGAAGGTGATGCCGCAGTTACGGATGTCCTCGTCGTCCATGATATGGAAGATGCCCTCGCTGACAATGGCCACGCCGTGTTCTATATTGTTGATTTTCCTTTTTATCATTGAGGAAATGATAAGATCAACCACGAGGTCGAGTGTAACCTTCACCTTGTCGAACATCTCTGGAATGATGATGATGGGGTAGTGGCAGCTTGCACCGATTTCAAAGGCGAGGTGCCCCGCTGAGCGGCCCATCGAGGAAATCACGAACCAAGTGTTGCTGGTGCGGCTGTCCTCGTAAATTGTGTTGCCGATGCGCACGCCTTCGTTTTTGGCGGAGTTGAAGCCAAAGGTAGGCATGAGGTCGGGTAGCGGGATGTCGTTGTCAATCGTCTTCGGGACGTGGATGTTCTGGATATTGATGTGCTGCTCTTCGAGCCATTTGGTCAGTCGGTTGCTCGAAGACGCCGTGTCGTCGCCACCGATGGTGACGAGCAGCTTCACGTTGTTTTTTACAAAAAACTCCGCCGAGAACTCATGGTCTTTCGGCTTGTAGCGGCTCATGCGCAGGGTAGAGCCGCCCCTTGGAAAGATGCGGTCAGCGTAGTGGAAGTCAATGTTCACGGTTTCGGCATTGCCATTGAACAGGTTCTTGAAGCCGTCGTGGATGCCGATGACGCTGTAACCGTCCTTTAGAAACACTTTTGCGATAGTGCTGATGACCGTGTTGATGCCTGGTGCCGGGCCGCCTGCGCATAGTATTGCGATGGATTCTTTCATAATTTATAAGCTGTGAGTTAGTGTCAATAAAACTACAAGTCCGAAAAGTAGAAAGATTCTGGAAATCAAGACTTGAATTTTTTTTGGATGCACGGTACTGGATGCTGAATTCGGGAGTGCCAGCTTAATTGGAATAGGAATGTATCATGTGCAATTTAATTTCCCACATTAGCTTAAGCGAACACTTCTCAACATCCAGCATCAAGAATCCAGCATCAAGAATCCAGCAAATTCTTACCTTCGCCGCCGACCATTTTGACCGAAAGCTCACAGTCGCTAACAGATAATGCCAAAGTTTCACAAATTAAGTGTCCGGGAAGTACGCCGGGAGACTCCCGAATGCGTTTCGATTTCCTTTGATGTACCCGCCGAGGTTCGCAGCGAATATGACTTCCTGCCCGGCCAGCACTTGACCCTTCGCACCCATTTGGATGGTTCCGAAATCAGGCGCTCCTATTCCATCTGCACCTCGCCCATGGAGGGGGAATTGCGGGTGGCGGTAAAACAGGTGCCTGGTGGCCAATTTTCTGGCTTCGCCAATGAGCGCCTCCAATCCGGCGATGAACTGGACGTGATGACGCCCCTCGGCAATTTTGCCCTACACACCGACCCTTCCGCACTGCACAACTATGTTGCCTTTGCCGCAGGCAGCGGCATCACCCCCGTTATTTCGATGCTCAAGACGGTGTTACGCAATGAACCGGGCAGCCGGTTCACGCTATTCTATGGCAACAAGAACTCGGAGTCGGTCATTTTTCGGGAAGAAATCGAAGGGCTGAAAAACGAGCACATGACCCGACTTGCGGTGCATTACGTCCTCAGCCAAGAAGACCCCGGTATCGAGCTGTTCCATGGCCGCATTGATGCGGAAAAATGCCGGAAGTTCTGCCAACACCTTATGGATGTGGAGGCGGTGGACGGCTTCTACCTCTGTGGTCCAGCCCCGATGATTGAGGCCGTCCGCTCGACGCTGTTGGAATTGGGCGTGGACGAGCGGAAGCTGCACTCGGAACTGTTCAACACCACCGGGGCCATTGCCGAGTCGAGGAGGGATTGGGCCAAGAGCGGGGGTGCCGCAACTTCGAGCATCACCCTCACCCTAGATGGCAAGACCTATTCCTACCAGCACATCAATCCTTCGGAAACGATATTGGATGCTGGCGCAAATTTCGCCCCAGAACTTCCGTACGCCTGCAAAGGAGGTGTATGCTGCACCTGTAAGGCCAAGGTTTTGGAAGGCGAAGTAGAGATGGAAGTCTGCTATGGCCTGGAGAAGGAAGAAATTGCCGCTGGCTATGTGCTGACCTGCCAATCGCACCCTAAGACGGATAAGGTGGTGCTGAGTTTTGACGAGTGATTTTGTTTGGTTGATGAGGGTTGATAAAAATTGATAAAGGTTGATATGGGCCAGGCCATCAACCCTTATCAACCCTCATCAACCCCTATCAACTTTCCTAAATGGCCGTTTCACCTACCAAGAAAAAAATCCTGGACGAGGCATCCAAGCTGTTCCAAGAGCGAGGTTACCTCGCTTCGTCCATGCGTGACCTCGCCAAAAGGGTAGGGTTGAAGGCGTCCAGCCTTTACTCCCATATCGGCAGCAAGGAGGAACTGCTCCAGAAAATCTGCTTCGACAGTGCAAGGGGCTATCTGGAGGGGATGCGGGCCATCGAGGAATCGGACATGAGGCCTACCAAAAAGGTGGAGCAGTTGATTCTCTTGCACATCCAAATTGCCACCACGGATGTTTCGTCCATGACCATTTTCAGCGAGGAGTGGCGACACCTGAGCGAGCCATATCTCCAGGAGTTCCGCAACATGCGGCGAGATTACGAGCGCAGGTTTGGACGCATCCTGCAGCAAGGAATGGAGTCCGGCGAGTTTACAGAGATGAATGTGACGGTCTGCCTTTCCACAATATTTACCTCCCTGCGCTGGCTTCACCGTTGGTACCCTGAGAAGCGAAGCATTTCCATGAAAGCTTTGGAAGCAGATTTGCTGCGGTTTTTAATGAATGGGTTGAGGAAATAGGTACGCCTCTTTTGTCATTGCGAAGCAACCTGTTTACCCCTTGAGGATTCAAGAAGATTATTTTTCCAGAAAAAAAATCAAAAAAAAAATCGCCCCATCTTTCATGGTATTGCAAAAGCCTATACATTGCGGTCATAAACAATTCGTTGTTTAAAGAAACAACCGCACAAGTACTCCAATTTGTTTTGACTCAACATTTCAAAATTGAGGGAGTGATTTGGATTTGCAAGTAGGGCGGGCCTCAGCCGTTGACTTGTCCGGCTTCTCAATCTTCGATTGGGAACGGGAGGATTACCAAAAACAGTCCGACTACCTTAACCATGCTGAAGAAGGGGTCTTAAACGCCTTCCGTGCTTGTGTGGTTTTTCTTTTTTAAGCCAAAGCGGCGGCGGCATCCAGGGATGCCGCCGCCGCTTTGCTTTTTGAAATGTAAATAGATTTACGATTTTCTCTCCTTTGGGGATGACAAAGAATTACGATTGGGCAACTGCCAGAAAAGAACTATTGTGAAATCAAGGCTGCCAAACGCTGTTTCTTCTCCTTTTTTTTGCTTTCCTTCACTTCAAAGCTAAAGCCCTGTGCTTCCAACTGATGGTATCGCTCCTTGTTGAACTGGTAGAGCTTTGCCGGGCGGTGGGGCACACCTTCCTGCAATTCGTCCAAATCAATGAGCAGGCTCATGGAAAGGATTTTTTTCCGAAAGTTCCTTTTGTCCAACTCTTCTCGCAACAATGCTTCGTAGAGGTGCTGCAACGCTGTCAGCGTGAACTTGGGGGGCAACAATTCAAAACCAACCGGCCGGATGCGCACCCTATGGGTCAGCGCATTGAAGCAGGTTTCCAAAATGCGGTTGTGGTCGAAGGCCAACTTGGATTTCATGGCAGACGCCACGTTGTGCCATTCTACGTTCTGTGCAAAGGAAGCGGCTTTCGGAGTGAAATCGCTGATTTTCACCAAGGAATAGTAAGCAATGGTGATGACCCTCCCAAGGGGGTGTCGGTCCACTCCGCCAAAAGTATGGACTTGTTCAAGGTAAACGTTCTTGATGCCAGTCAGCTCTTCCAAGACCCGGTAAGCTGCTGTATCAAGGTCTTCGTTTGGGTAAACGAGGTCGCCGGGCAAGGCCCAATGCCCCATGAAAGGGTCGGTGCCCCGTTTAATCAAAAGCACTTTCAAGTCGCCTTCGTCAAAGCCAAATATTACGTTGTCCACCGAAAAAGCAGACTTGAAAAAGTTGTTTTCACCATTCATATTATCCTGTCAGATTGTCGGGGGTGAAGATAGGTGTTTTGACCAAATAACAAGTAGAATTGGGTTTCGGTCGTGTAGAAATTATAGGAGGTTTAGTCCCCTCAGAAAACCCTATTAAGTGCTCTAATCTTTCAAAACATGTTATTTTCAAGGCCATGTAGCATTTTTCACCCACCTTTTGGCTAATTTGGCCCCATCAATTCGAGAAGCAAACATGAACCTGGAAAACGCAAAGGCTGCACTCAAAAAATACTATGGCTACGACAGCTTTCGACCCTTGCAGGCAGAAGTCATACAAGCTATTTACGATAAAAAAGATGTGCTGCTGCTGATGCCAACGGGCGGCGGCAAGTCGGTTTGTTTCCAAATCCCTGCCATTACGATGGAAGGGACTTGCGTGGTGGTCTCGCCGCTCATTTCCTTGATGAAAGACCAAGTGGAGGCCATGCGGGCCAATGGCATACGAGCCGCTTTCCTCAATAGCTCCCTCAGCTACCACGAGCAGCAGTCGGTCGAAAACGAACTCTACCACGGTCGCCTCGACCTCCTCTATACTTCGCCAGAGAAAATGGCTTCACAGGAGTTCTTGCCCCTGGTGCGGGCTTCCAAAATCTGCTTGTTTGCCATTGACGAAGCGCATTGCATTTCTGCTTGGGGCCACGATTTCCGACCCGAGTACCGCCAATTGCGCTTTTTGAAAAACACGTTCCCGAACACCCCTGTCATCGCTCTAACTGCCACGGCTGACAAGCTCACCCGAAAAGACATCATCGTACAGGCGGAGCTTAGAAATCCCGAAGTTTTCATCGCCAGCTTTGACAGGCCCAACCTAAGTTTGGAGGTAAGGCCCGGCCGCAAACGGATCGAGCAAATCATCGAATTCATTGGAAAACGGCCCAACCAGCCGGGCGTCATCTATTGCACCGCAAGAAAAACCACGGAATCGCTGGCCGAAAAGCTGAAAGAAGCGGGTATCAATGCCGCTGCCTACCATGCTGGCCTCGATGAAAGAACCCGCCCCAAGGTGCAAGAGGACTTCATCAACGACCGCACCACGGTCATCTGTGCCACCATTGCCTTCGGTATGGGCATTGACAAATCGAACGTGCGATGGGTCATCCACTACAACCTGCCAAAGAACATCGAGGGCTATTATCAGGAAATTGGCCGTTCAGGGCGGGACGGTGCCGATGCCAACACACTACTTTTCTATTCTGCGCAGGACGTGATGATGCTACGGGAGTTCATCATGGACGGTGAGGGTCAGAACCGGGACATCCAATTGGCAAAGCTGGAGCGGATGCACCAGTATGCCACGGCCCTTATTTGCCGAAGGAAAATACTGTTGAACTACTTCAATGAGACCATGCTGGAAAACTGTGGCAATTGTGATGTTTGCAAGAACCCTCCACAGCATTTTGATGGAACCATTGCGGCACAAAAAGCACTCTCGGCGGTTAGCCGTTTGAACGAACAGGTGGGCACGGGCATGTTGGTTGACGTGCTGCGTGGCTCAAAGAGCTACAACCTCGTGTCCAACGGATATGATAAAATCAAGACCTACGGCGCTGGGAAGGACATCCGGCAAGACGACTGGTTTTTTTACCTCGAACAGCTGATAAACCAAGGATTGCTCGAAATTGCATACGACGACCATAGCAAAGTGAAACTGACGGAAGCCAGCCGAGCCGTGCTGTTCAGTGGACAAAAAGTGGAACTCGTGAAGGCCGAAATCCTCCAAAAACGCAAGGAGGAAGAGGAGGCCAAGACGCAAATACGCACCAAGCGCACCTTGGAGCGGGAGCGTGTGCGGGACGAACTCTTTGAACATCTCCGGGAACTTCGCCTCGATATTGCAAGGGAAAAAGGCGTGCCTCCCTATATCGTTTTCAACGATACCACCCTGGAGGAAATGGCAGCCATGCGGCCAACGACGGAGGCAGACCTCAGCCAAATCAGCGGGGTGGGGGAGCAGAAGCTCGAAGCTTATGGCCGTGCCTTTTTAGATGCCATCCAAGACTTCCTTTTGGCTAAAAAAGACGAAGGAATTCGCATAACTGGCGCTACCTACCTCGAAACATTTCGGCAGTACAAACAAGGCGCTACAGTGGATGAGATTGCTGCGCAACGGGGCATTTCACCTTTAACTGTTTTCTCCCATTTGGCGCATCTCTATGAAAAAGGAGAAAACGTGAACATCTGGGCTTTTTTGAACAAAGCCGAAGCCCAACGTGTGGCTGAAGCTGTGCATGACATGGAGCCGCCCATCAAACTGCAAGAAGTTTTCACCAAGTTGAACGAGGAGTTGACGTATGAGAAGATTAGGTTGGGGATTGCTTGGTACAATAAAAATAAGCGGTAATTCTAAAAAAATAACACAACTATTCGGAGGGTGTGGGAGGAGAGAAAAAAAATTTCATTTTTTTTCTCTCCTCCCACATTTTGAGGTGTTTTTTGGGGAAAATTGAAAATTTTCCCCAAAAAACACCCCTGTTAAGTGGTTGCAAAATCACGACAAACCGTCATAGGAAGCAATTCCGTAAATCACCGCTTAAACTGCTCAAAGAACCTCAAGCTCTCCGGATTGCGCATCGAATCCAAATTCGCCGCCTTATCCAGCTGTTTTCCCATCAAAATCTTCTTCACGGGTGCCTCCATCTTCTTCCCACTGATGGTGTAAGGTATGTCAGGGCAGGAGATAATTTCGTCGGGTACGTGGCGGGGAGAATACTCGCTTCGGAGGGTTTGATTTATCTGCTTTTTTATATCCTCATTCAATGTTTCCCCCACATTTAAAAGAACAAAAAGGGGCATATAGTCGCCGCCACCGGGCAGTTCGATATTGACGATCAGGCTGTCCTTGATTGCTGGGATTTTGTCCATCGCACGGTATATTTCTGCAGTACCGATACGGACGCCTTGACGGTTGAGCGTGGCGTCGGAGCGGCCATAGATGATGATGCCGTCGTGTTCAGTGATTTCAATCCAGTCGCCGTGCCGCCAAATACCTGGGTACACATCGAAATAGCTGCCGATGTATTTTTCGTGGTCATGATCGCCCCAGAAGAAGACGGGCATGGATGGCATTGGCTGTGTGACCACAAGTTCCCCAACGCCAGCAACAAGTGGCAGGCCGTTTTCGTCCCATGATTCGATGGCAGCGCCAAGGCATCGTGCTTGTATCTCGCCCTTGTAAACAGGTCCCATCGGGTTGCCACCAACCCATGCCGTGCAGACATCCGTACCGCCCGCCATGCTGCTCAGCCAAAGGTCTTTTTTCACGTGGTCATAAACCCAGTCGAAGGCATCTGGGGGTAGGGGAGAGCCAGTACTGCCGATGCTCCGCAATGCACTGAGGTCGTGCTGTTTGCCGGGTTCAAGCCCCTGTTTCATACAGGCGCTGAGATAAGGGGCACTTGTGCCAAAATGGGCGATGCGGGCCTTTTCGGCCAAGTCCCAAAGGCGGTCGAGGCTGGGGTAGCCGGGGCTGCCGTCATACAGGACGATGGTGGCGCCCGCCAATAGGCTGGCGTTGACGAAGTTCCACATCATCCAGCCCGTGGTGCTGAACCAAAAAAACCGCTCACCAGGGTGTACGTCGTTGTGGAAATGCAGGTATTTCAGGTGTTCCAGCAAGTTGCCGCCATGCGAATGGGTGATGGCTTTGGGCATCCCAGTAGTGCCGCTGGAGTAGAGCACGTAGATAGGATGGTCGAAGGGGAGCGGGGTGAAGGTCAGGGGCGCAACGGGATTAAAAGTGTCGTTCCAAGCCTTGACGATTGCGGAATTCGTCCCGACACCTCGGGATTGGGGGGGCGAGCCGAATTTCAGGCCACCTGGGTTGAGGTAATTAACAAGGATAACGTGCTTGACGGTTGGCAATTTCTCGCACAATTCGTTTACCACCTCCATTTTATCGAAAGGCTTGCCGTTGTAGGTGTAGCCATCAGCGGCGAAGAGGACTTTTGGTTCTATTTGCGAGAAGCGGTCAACGATGCTGTTCGTTCCAAAATCAGGGGAGCAACTCGACCAGATGGCACCGATGGAGGCACAGGCCAAAAAGGCATAGGTGGCTTCTGGGATGTTTGGCAAGTAAGCGGCTACACAATCGCCTTTTTTGATACCAATGCTGCGCAAATAAGCGGACATGCTGGCAACTTGACTCTGCATTTCGCCCCAAGTGATTTCCACTAAATCATACCGTTCCGAAGAAAAAACAATGGCTATATCGTCGGCTGTACGCTGCTTTCCGTCCACCAATGGCCGATTAAAAATATGCTCAACATAGTTCAAGGTGGCCCCCTCGAACCATATAGCCCCAGGCATTTTCCGTTCTTTCAAAACTTGCTGGTAGGGAGTGTGTGAAATGACCTTGAAGTATTTCCAGCAGCTTTCCCAGAAGTCTTCGATATTTTCCACCGACCATTGCCAAGCATCATGGTAGTTTTGGAAATTCAAATCGTAGTTTTGTGCCAACCAACCGAGGTAGTGCTGGAGGTGCGTTCGTTGTACGAAATCTTTGGACGGTTGCCAGAGCATAGGTTGGAAATTAAGAAATTAGGAAATTATGCGAATTAGGGGTTGAAATAGGTGCAGAGCACAGAAATCTTTGTAGCTATGGCAAAATCTCGGCTTTGAGGTGCAGCGCACCGGAATCTTTAGGTGCGCTGCACCTCAGAGCAATCTCGGAACAATTCGACTACAAAGATTTCGCCGCTCTCGACTTTCGGGACAAGCTCTACGGCTTGTAGGGCCATCAAAATTGTGCAAATTCAACTCCTAATTCACATAAATTGGAATTTTACGAGGCGAAGGTAAAACTTGAATCAAATACCAAAATCATGAAAAACAATCTGACTCAAATTAAAAGGCTATTTATTGTAGGCGCTTTTCTTGCAACCATTGCTATTCTTGAATCCTGCGCCAGCCTTATGGCCATTGCCGACCCCAACGGCGGGCAGACAACGCCAGTGGAACCTTATCCGACAGCGGATTTTACGCCCATCAATTTCACCATTCTTCAATTGAACGATGTGTATGAGATTGCCCCGCTGGAAAAAGGAAAGGTAGGTGGCATGGCGAGGGTTGCAACCCTGCGCAATGAGCTGATGAACGAAAACTACAACTTGCTAACGGTGCTGGCCGGTGATTTTTTAAGCCCTTCCCTTCTAGGCACGATGAAGCACGAGGGCAAGTCCATCAAGGGACGCCAGATGGTGGAAGTGATGAACGCTATGGGCGTCAACCTTGTCGCCTTCGGCAACCACGAGTTCGATATCAAGGAAGCAGAATTGCAGGAACGGCTCAATGAATCCTATTTTGAATGGCTTGGCACGAATGTGCTCCACAAGACCGCCAGCAAAATCGAGCCTTTCCATAAGCTGAGCTACGACTTCAAGTATTTTGTGCCTGAGACCTATGTTTGGGAAATAGACAATTATACAGGCGGAAAGCCACTGAGGATAGGTTTTTACAGCGCTTGCGTGAACGATAACCAACAGCCTTGGGTCTATTATGAAGACCCCTATTCCGAGGCAACGAAGGCATACCTCGAACTGGTGCAATCCTGCGACCTGGTCATTGGCCTAACGCACTTGGAACTGGAAATGGACATGAAAATGGCTGCAATGCTGCCCAAAACTACCCTCATCATGGGCGGCCATGAGCACGAGAACAGCATGGACACCATCGGAAACGTGGTCATCGCCAAGGCAGATGCCAATGCGAAGACCGTTTGGGCGCACCGCTTCACCTACTATCCAGATACCAAGACGACTTCCTTGGCTTCCGAACTGATCCCCATCACCGATGAAATTGAATCATACCCCCTTGTGGATTCCATTGTGCAGGTTTGGCAGGGCGTGATGCACAGCCAAATCAAGCAGGTGGTGGACGACCCAAACGAGGTCATTTTCACCGCAAAAACGCCATTGGACGGCCTTGAAAAATCCGTTCGAAACTTCCAGACAAACCTTGGTGGCATCATTGCCGCTGGCATGGCATCAGCTGCCAAAAAGCCCGTGGACGCAGCGTTTTTCAACGGAGGCAGCATTCGAATTGACGACCAATTGAGCGGTGATATTACAGCGGTAGATGTGTTCCGTGCCATGCCGTTTGGTGGTGGGGTTTACGAAGTGGAACTAAAAGGCAGCACCTTGAAAAAAGCCCTTGATGCCGGTATCGAGAACAAAGGCAAAGGAGGCTATCTGCAATGGCATGGAATCGAATACAACGAGGCGGCCAAGACCTGGAAAATAGCTGGAAAACCCTTGAGCGAATCGAAGACCTACCGGATTGCTACCAACCAATACGTATTCGAAGGGAAGGAATCACGGCTCGAATTTTTCAACAAAAGCAATTTCATCAGCCACGAAACCGCCAAAGACAGCGACGCCAAGGATTTGCGGAGCGATGTAAGGAAGGCAGTGGTTGCATTCATGAAAAGCAAGAAGAGCTAAATGAATGAGGAAGGAGGAATGAGGAAGGAGGAATGAGGAAGGAGGAATTTGCAAGGCATTGACTAACAAGTATTAAAAAATGGTAGTGGGCCAGAAGGGTTAAAGTCAGACGGCGACTTGAAGTCGCCGCCTGACTTTGGTCGCTGCATCAACCGATTTAGCCCATCATCAAAAAACGAATCCAATGAAATCCTTGACCACCTTTGTTTTCAGTTTGTTTTTGTGTTCGGCCTTCGGCCAAAACGCATGGCAGGATGCCGTCAATCTCAATGATTATTTTGAGTTCGACCCTGTTCGGTTTAGGGCGGAGGTGGACAATTCAGCGGATGTAAATGAAATTGCCATCCTTCAAATTGTGTCCAAATACTGTCCTGATGCAATTCAAACAACTATAAAAGATGGCGTGCCCATTATTAAGGTCAACCTAAAAACCTGCTTTGCGGGCAACCCTTTTATCTCCTTGCACCAGTATGCCCAATCCAATTTCTCCAGTATCATCCCCATTGATATTCTTAGTAAAGTGGAGTCACCAAGCGAAAGTACGGGAACGGGCGGCAGTGGCCGTCGTGCCAGTGGCAGCCTCATCACCAACTTGGCGGATGGCCTGGCCATTTTTTTGGCGAAGCGGACAAAGGAAGAACTGAACGCCACTTTTTTCGAGGGACTGCGCAAGAAGATGAACGAGCACCCGACCTACCAAAGGCTTTTCCCAGCCACTTACGACCTTATCTATGTTATCGGCGAAGAGATTTACAATTACAACGCATATATTGAATCACTGCGGGAGGTTTTCCAAAAAGACCTAAAAGTATTGCCGAACAACCTGCGCCAATATTCCATTGATGTCCAATTCGTGAAAAAACAGGAATACCAGTTGGCAAAAAACAAGGAAAGCCGTGCAGGACGTGGCCATGAGCATGAAGCTCCTCCGGCTTTTCACCAATAGCCTGACCGAAAAGGTGATAGGCGGCACGAAATGGGTCTCGCCCGATGAGGTCAGCAAGCAGATGCGGGACATTACCCATGTTTATCTCTACCTCGGCCTCCTCTGGCAGCAGGGCAATGACCTCCGCTTCAGCAACGGCGAAGATTTCAGGACGGCGCTCGGCAAGCTTGAGAAAATGGGGCAAGTACCAGTTTCGCTCCGCAATGCCATTGTCCAGTTGACGCAGACTGGCCGTCAATTGGAACAGGCGCTGGGCGAACTGTTGGCCAACGGCAAGCTCGTGGATGCTGTGCTGAACAATGAGTACCAGCGCTTTGCAGGGCACCTCTTCGACTTGCTGGAGCAGGCCCGCAACCTGCGGGTGCAAATCGTACTGCCAGAATGGAAGGTAGAAAATGGCAAGCCAACCAGCCAACCCAAACCAGATGCGCAGGCCGCCGAAACCGACACCTTGGAGCGAAAACTGTTCACAGTGGTTAAGCAATTTTTCGACCTTGAGTTCAACGTGCGGCAGGAGCACTATACGCTGGCCGTCGCCAATTTGACCCGCATCCTTACCGAACTGCTGAACAAAGATGATTTCGGGTTCAAGAAGGAATTCCTTCGCCACGTCAATTTCATGGCGACCGTTGCCGAGGCCAATGATTCGAAAGAAGTAGCGGCAGCTATTGAGTTGTTCGCCTTGCCGCCGGGCAGTTCCCGCATGAAGAAGCAGTCGAAATGGAGCATTTCGCTGAACTCCTACGGCGGCCTGGGCTTCGGAAGGGAAAATGATTTCAACGAAGCGTTAACCGATTCCTTGGGCGGCAAATCAGTACTTGCGCCTTACGCCCCCATCGGCATTGACATCAACTTGGGGCTGAAAAATGCTGGCAGCCTCAGCCTTTATGCCCAGGTGGTTGACGTAGGGGCCATCTTCGCCTACCGTTTCAGCGATGAGACCTCGCCAATTCCAGAACTGAAGTTCCAGAACATCGTGGCCCCTGGCGGCTACCTGGTGTATGGCTTCGGGAACAATATTCCGGCCTCCTTTGGCGTGGGGGCACAGCTTGGGCCAAACCTCCGCAAGGTTGACCCCAACCTCGGCCTTAGCGTCCAAAAGACGAACGCTTGGCGGTTGGGTGCCATTCTATCCGTTGACATTCCGATAACGCATTTTTATACGAAGTGACAAATATGAACACCTCCCCACGGCTTGAACAACTCCTGCAATTTCAGTCGGCACAGCCCGGTGATGCATTCATCCTTTTTGCCTTGGCAAAAGAACACGAGAAATTGGGCAACAATGATGCTGCTTTGGAACACTACGAAAAATTGGTGGCCCACCTCGCCCGATTATGTCGGCACCTATTACCATTTGGGGAAATTGAGGCTATCCCTTGGTCAACCCGAAGCAGCAGTCGCTACCTACCAATCGGGTATGGCCGTTGCCAACAAGCTCGGTGACCGCCATGCTTACAGCGAATTGGCTGGGGCCAAGTTGGAATTGGTGGACGAGGATGATTGAACTACTGGCCTTTAGCTATTGGCCATTTGCTAATTGCCAACAGCATATAGCATAAGGCCAAAAGTAAATTCAAATGGACAAAACCTGGCGCACCAAAGCATAACTCAAAGTTACCGCCTAACTTGGCTACAAAGCATTGCCTACCCAATAGGTTTTGATAGCTTTGTGGCCTGATTTTTAATCAATTAGCTTCAAAACAAGTTTACCATGAGAAAATCCATACTCGGCCTGTTCCTGATTTTTACTTGCGTTGCCATAAACTGTCAGGTTATCGCACAGGCCTCCAATCCGCAATCGCCAAGTCCGCCATCCCCCAAGCGTGAGTTCCGGGGCGCATGGGTCGCCACCGTCGCCAATATTGACTTCCCTTCGGTAAAGGGCCTGTCCAAGGAGCGCTTCATGGCCGAATGGACTGAGACAGTCAACCTGTTGCAAGAAGCTGGCTTCAATGCGGTGCTGGCGCAGGTACGGCCCGCTGGAGATGCCTTCTATTTTTCCAAAATATCACCTTGGTCAACCTATCTATCTGGAAAGCAGGGCAAGCCCTTGGACATGGATTTTGACCCGATGGCCTATATGATCGAGGAGGCGCACAAACGCAATATCGAGTTTCACGCCTGGCTGAACCCTTACCGGGCCAGCATGGACACCAACACCGTGACCCTCTCCGATATGCACCCTTACAAGCACCACCCCGAATGGTTCATGCGCTACGGCGGTAAGCTCTACTTCAATCCAGCGGTGCCGGAGGTTCGCAATTATATCACCGAAGTCATCACCGAAATCGTCATGGACTACGACGTGGATGGGGTGCATTTTGATGATTATTTCTACCCATACCCTGCGCAGGGGGAATTGCTGCCCGATGCCGCTGATTTCGCCAAGTACGGCCTCGGCTTTGCCAGCATCGAAGATTGGCGTCGGCACAACGTGGACATGTTCATCGGCCAGGTGTCCGGCATGATTCGCTTGAACGCCCCCGAAGTAAAGTTCGGCGTCAGTCCATTTGGCGTTTGGCGGAACGTGAGCAAAGACCCCAAGCTCGGCTCGGCCTCTCGTGCGGGCATCAACACCTATGACGACCTCTATGCCGACGTGCGTGGCTGGCTCCAAAAAGGCTGGCTGGATTATGTTGCTCCGCAACTCTACTGGCATATCGGCTTCCCTGTGGCCGACTACGAAGTGCTGCTGAAATGGTGGGAGGACAATTCCTTCGGTCGGAACGTCTATGCGGGCCATGCTGCCTACAAGGTTGGCGTGAACCAGGAACCTGCCTGGAACAACGGCCTCGAAATACCCAAGCAAATACGGTTGAACCGTTCCCTGGCGGGTATTGACGGCAGTATTTTCTACAATTTTACTTCGCTCCGCAAAAGCCCATTTGGCCTGACCGATTCGCTGCGCAACAATTACTACCATCTGCCGGCCCTCATGCCGGAGTTGGCGTATAAGAAGCTGCCGCAAACATTGGCTCCCTCAGTTGCGAAGCCAAGGCTCATCAAAAAAGGCGGCCTCCGCTTCACCTGCGACCTCAAGAACAAGGACAAAGCCGCCAAGACCCTCGTCGTTTACCGCTTCGAAGACCGTGTGCCCGGCGACTACAACAACCCAGCGAACATCCTGCAAGTCATCCGCCTGAACGGGGAACAAAAAATCGAAGTAATTGACGAAGATATTGCCCTTGGCAAGACCTATACCTACACCGTTTCAACGATGAACGCCGCTCACACGGAAAGTATGCTGAGCGTCCGGCGGGCAGTGAAGGTGGGTAAGCGGAGGTTGAAAAGGGTGAAGTGAGAGATGAGGGATGGAGGTATGAGGTATGGGGGTATGAAAAAGGCCAGTTGGATTCACAACTGGCCTTTTTTCATTGTTGGAGATGGAGCTTAGAATAGCTCCACCCCTGCAAAATGGAAAGCGCCCTCAATGGCGGCATTCTCGTCGGAGTCGGAGCCGTGAACGGCGTTCTCGCCCATGCTCTTTGCGTACTTGGCACGGAGGGTGCCAGGTTCAGCATTGGCCGGGTTGGTGGCACCGATGAGGGTGCGGAAATCTGCCACGGCGTTGTCTTTTTCAAGGATGGCTGCCACGATGGGGCCAGAGGACATGAAGTCCACCAATTCGCCATAGAATGGGCGCTCGGCGTGCACGGCATAGAATTCGCCGGCCTTGGCTTTCGTCAATTGGGTCATTTTCAAGGCCACGATGCGGAAGCCCGCAGCAGCGATGTCGTTGAGGATAGCACCGATATGGCCGTCACGGACGCCATCGGGCTTGATCATGGTCAAAGTTTTGTTACCAGACATTGTTGAAGGATTGAATTGTTGAAGGATTGAATTGTTGAAGGATTGAATGATTGAGGGATTGAAGGATTGAATTGTTGAAGGATTGAATGATTGAGGGATTGAAGGATTGAGGCATTGAACAGGATTTGCCAGTTTGCTGTGCCCCCTATTCATTCCTTCACTCATTCAATCCTTCAATCCTTTTGCTTTGCCCCCCAGATTCAATCCTTCAATCCTACAATCCTTCAATCCTTTTCAAAACGGGCGCAAAAGTAAATGTTTCAATCTTTTTAAGTTTAAAACCAATCATAATTTTGTAGTCAGGGTAAATTTTGGGAACTTCGCCCGCCGAAATTTCAGGCTGAATATAGAATGGAAAATATCAATGAAGTAAAGTCACTGCTGGCGGTTCCCAAGGACATCGTCATTACCACGCACCGGAACCCAGACGGAGATGCCATAGGCGCCTCCCTTGGCCTGAAGCACTACCTCGACTCCTTGGGCCATACGGTCAAGGTGGCCGTGCCTTCTGAGTCCCCGAACTTCCTGAACTGGATGCCGGGGGCCAATGACATCCTAATTTACGACTTGCACCAAGAAGACGTGAAGCGGGTGCTCGAAAAGCCCGACATCGTTTTTTGCCTCGACTTCAACTCATTGGAGCGCATTGACAAGATGGGCGAGTTGATTGCCCCCTTGAAGGCCAAAAAAATCCTGATTGACCACCACCTCTACCCGGAGCCGTTCTACGATTACGACCTTCACGATACTACGGCCAGTTCCACCAGTGAACTGGTTTATGACTTTATCTGTCTGTTAGGCGATAAGAACAAAATCACGCCGACCATCGGGGATTGCCTCTACACTGGCATCTTGACGGATACAGGGTCGTTCAAGTACTCGACCTCCCCAAAGGTGTTTCGACTGGCCGCTGATCTCTTGGAACTTGGTGTTGACGATGTCCATATCCAAAACCTCGTGTTCAATAGTTTGGATGAAAAACACCTTCGCTTGATTGGGTTGGTGCTGCACGAAAGGATGGAAGTGTTGGACGAGTTCCGCACGGCCATCATTACCCTGTCCAAGCAGGACTACGAACGGTTCCACATCAGTCGGGGTGATACCGAAGGTTTGGTCAATTATCTATTGCAACTCAAAAACGTGACGATGGCAGTGTTCATCCATGAGCAGCCGACCATCACCAAAATATCGCTGCGGTCGAAAGGCGATTTTTCGGTGCAGGAAATAGCACGCAAGCATTTCAAAGGAGGAGGGCACAAGAATGCTTCGGGTGGATATTCCTTCATCGGCCTACGGCCAACGGTAAGTAAGTTCAAACAGATTTTACCTGAATACCAGGAAGCGCTTTTAAATAATGACCAGTAAGGCCTGCTGCACCAAAATTCCCTTCTGGGATGGCAGCCTCACAATTTTATCACAACAATGAAAAAATTATCTCTTTTGGTTTTCGCAGCCATTGCTGCAATCCTTGTGGCTTGCGGTGGCGGCATGCAGACCTCCCCAAGCGGCTACAAGTACATCAAGCACACCAACGCAACTGGTGAAGCTGCCACAATGGGTAGCTATTGCTATGTAAACATCTCAGTTTACCAAGATGACTCTTTGGTGAACAGTACCTACCAAATGGGCCGTACCGTGCCCATCATGGTGCCTGACCTCAGCAAGCTGCCGGAAGACCAAAAAGGCGTTGGCAAGGCCAACCCTGTGGCTGACGTGCTGGCCTTGATGAAAGTAGGCGACAGCATCACCGTTGACGTTCCGATTGATTCGCTCATGCGCCAGAACCCCAGCTTGGCCAATGCCAAGACCTTGAAGTATGCTATCACCTTGGCAGATGTCCAAACCAAGGATGAGTACGACGCTGAAAGGGCCAAGGAGCAGCAAGAAAAACAGGCGGCTGCTACTGTTTACCAAGAACAAGAGAAGGTCATTGCCGAAAAACTTGCAGTTATCCTAAAGGATTACAAGTCAGGTGCAAACAAAGCCAATCTGAAAACCACCGATTCTGGCTTGAAATACCTCGTGTTGGAAGAAGGCAAAGGTACACAGGCAGCTTCCGGCAAAGGCGTTGATGTCATGTACTACGGCATGCTCACCAACGGCCAGGAGTTCGACAACTCCTTCAAGCGTGGACAGCCATTCTCCTTCCCACTTGGCCAAGGTCAAGTTATCAAGGGCTGGGACGAGGGCATCGCATTGCTCAAAGAAGGCACGAAGGCCGTTCTTTTCATTCCTTCTGCATTGGGCTACGGCGAGCAGGGCAATGCTGCCATTCCAGCGAACTCAGAACTCGTGTTCTATGTTGAGTTGCTGAAAGTGAAGTGATGTCTGGGGTTGATATGGGTTGACGAGGTTGATAAGGGTTGATTTTAGCCCCATCAACCCAATCAACCCATATCAACTTCATCAACCATTATCAACCTTTTTCACATAACCATTAAAACTTATGACCAGCGAACAACTGTTGTCGCTCAAGGAGCGCCTGGATCTTTTGGGGAGGTATCTTTGACGTCAAGAAACGACTCCGAGATATTGAAGAAAAAGAAGAACTGACTGGTGATCCCAATTTCTGGAGTGACCCAGAAAAGGCCCAGTCTGTATTAAAGGTCATCAAGACCAACAAAAAATGGGTGGCACAGTACACCGAAATCGAGACGGCGGTCGGCGATGCGGAGGTGCTGCTCGAATTCCAAAAAGCAGGTGAAGCCACCGAAGCAGAGGTGGATGCAGCCTATAATAAGGCATTGACCGCCCTTGATGAAATCGAATTCCGCTCCACCCTCGACCAGCAAGAGGACGAACTTGGTGCGGTCATTGAAATCAATGCCGGGGCCGGCGGTACGGAAGCCTGCGATTGGGCTGCGATGCTTTCTCGCATGTATTTCATGTGGGCAGAAGCCAATGACTACAAGGTTTCCCAGCTTTGGCAGACGCCAGGTGATGCAGCCGGCATCAAGTCCGTTGGATTGGAAATTGATGGTGATTTTGCCTACGGAATGCTGAAGGGCGAGAATGGCGTTCACCGCTTGGTGAGGGTCAGTCCCTACAATGCTCAAGGCAAGCGGATGACCTCCTTCTCTTCCGTCTTCGTACACCCCATGGTGGACGACCGCATCGAAGTGGAAATCAATCCTGCAGATTTGGAGTGGGATACTTTCCGGGCGAGCGGTGCGGGTGGCCAGCACGTGAACAAGACCGAGTCTGCCGTTCGGGTAAGGCACTTGCCCAGTGGCATTGTTTGTGAATGCCAGCAAGAACGCTCCCAAATTCAAAACCGGGAAAAAGCCATGCAAATGTTGAAATCCCGCCTCTATGAAATGGAGTTGGAAAAGCAAAAAGCAGCCAAGGAAAAGATTGAATCAGGCAAAATGAAGAACGAGTGGGGCAGCCAAATCCGCAGTTACGTGCTCGACGACCGCAGGGTGAAAGACCACCGAACTGGCTACCAAACGTCGCAAACGGATGCCGTATTGGATGGTGATTTGGATGGTTTTCTCAAGGCGTTTTTGATGAACAAAACGACGGTTGGCATTGCTGAAGATGAAGATTGAGGGCTAATATTCAATGCCTTTCCGTCAGTAAAAGGTGACACCTTTCAAAAAGGTGTCACCTTTTTACATTTAACCAAGTTCCTCTTCCACCAAATACCGCTCGGCATCCAACGCCGCCATGCAGCCCGTTCCCGCTGCCGTGATGGCTTGGCGATAGACCTTGTCCGCAGCGTCGCCGCTGGCGAAAACACCGTGTATATTGGTCTTGGTACTGCCCGGCTTGACGATGAGGTAGCCCGTCTCGTCCATGTCGAGGAAGCCTTTGAAGATGTCGGTGTTTGGTTTGTGGCCTATGGCGACGAAGAAGCCTTCAAGTGCAATTTCCTTGGTTTCGCCTCTTGCTGTTTTTGAGGATGATGCCAGAGACTTTTTCATTGCCGAGCACTTCCACCGTCTCCGAATTCCAATGCACTTCGATATTGGGCGTGTTGAACACCCGCTTCTGCATGATTTGCGAAGCACGGAGTTCGTCACGGCGAACAATCAAATGGACTTTTGGGCAAGCTTGGCTGGGTAAGTCGCCTCCTCTGCAGCCGTGTCACCGCCGCCCACTACGGCCACTTCTTTTCCTTTGAAGAAAAAGCCGTCACAGACCGCACAGGCACTTACACCATTGTTCATTAGACGGGCTTCTGATTCAAGGCCAAGGTATTTGGCACTGGCACCCGTGGAAATGATAACAGTGTATGCATTGAGCCCTCACCCGTTTCCTGTCCAGACCTTATGGTAGTTTTCACCCGTTTTGAAATCCACTTTTGAAATCATTTCCCAACGGACATCGGTGCCGAATCGCTCGGCCTGTGCCCTCAGTTCTTCCATCATGTCCGGCCCGCTGATGCCCTTGGGATAGCCGGGATAGTTGTCCACCTCGGTGGTAGTGGTCAATTGACCGCCTGGCTGCGGGCCAGTATAGAGGATGGGGTTAAGGTTTGCACGGGATGCGTAAATGGCGGCGGCATAGCCCGAAGGGCCGGAGCCGATGATGATGCATTTGTGGATGGTCATAAAAAAGATGCTAGATGCTTGATATTGGATACTGGTTCTTTGCTACTTGTTGCAATAGCTCGTACCTAATTTCCAATCGGGGCGCAAAGTTATTGATTGGCTTGTGAAACATCATTAGTTGTTCATAAGATTAATGATACAAAGTGATAAAGGTAACTTATCGGCCAGTTGGCAGGAAATGCTACCTTTGCAGTATCCAGAATCCAGCATCCAGCATCCAGTATCTAAAAAAATGGAAAACGTCAAACCGCATACCCTGCTCACCGACTTCGACATCGAACTGATTCGTGCAGGCAAACATTTCCGGTTGTACAACAAATTGGGCAGCCACCCCATGCAGTTGAATGGGGAGTGGGGCACATTCTTCGCCGTTTGGGCACCGAGTGCCTTGGAAGTGTCGGTCGTGGGCAATTTCAATTTCTGGAACGAAAAAACGCACCAGCTCTTCCTGCGCCCAGATGGCACGGGCATTTGGGAGGGTTGGATACCGGGCATCGGCAAGGGCACACTTTATAAGTATAGCATCAAAAGCCGTGACAAGCGCCGCCTCTCCAAGGGCGACCCATTTGCCCGATTTTGGGAGGTCCCACCAAATACGGCCTCCATCGTCTGGGACCCATTTTACGAATGGAAAGATGAAAAATGGCTGGAACAACGGGCCGAGATGGCGGGCAAACCGCAGCCGTACTCCGTTTACGAGGTGCATTTGGGTTCCTGGAAAAAGAAAAAAGGAGGTTTCAATTCCTTTAGCTACCTCGAATTGATTGACGAATTGGTGCCTTATGTGAAGGAAATGGGCTTCACGCATGTCGAGTTCCTGCCGGTGATGGAGCACCCTTATTTCCCATCTTGGGGCTATCAAATCACGGGCTACTTCGCTACCACAAGCCGATTCGGACACCCGGAGGATTTCATGGCACTAGTGGATGCGTTCCATCAAGAAGGCATCGGTGTTATCCTCGATTGGGTGCCCTCGCATTTCCCCTACGATGCCCACGGCCTCGCCGATTTCGATGGGACGCACCTGTACGACCATGCCGACCCCCGCAAGGGTTTCCACCCCGACTGGAAGAGCGCCGTGTTCAACTATGGCCGATGGGAGGTGCGCAGTTTCTTGATTTCCAATGCGCTGTTCTGGTTGGAGCAGTTCCATATTGACGGACTGCGGGTAGATGCCGTAGCCTCGATGCTCTACCTTGACTATTCCCGAAAGGAAGGCGAATGGATACCGAACCAGTATGGTGGTCGGGAGAACCTGGAGGCGGTTTCGTTCTTCAAGGAGTTCAACGAAATAGCGCACCGTGATCACCCAGATGTTGTCACCATTGCCGAGGAAAGCACGGCATGGCCAGGCGTGAGCAGGCCCGTGAGTGATGGTGGCCTTGGTTTCGACCAGAAATGGATGATGGGCTGGATGCACGATACGCTGAAGTACATGCAGTTCGACCCGCTCTTCCGCAAGGACCACCACCACGAACTTACCTTCAGTTTAATTTATGCTTTCAGCGAAAACTTCATGCTCCCACTTTCACACGACGAGGTAGTACATGGCAAAGGCCCGCTGATTGACAAGATGCCCGGCAACGAGTGGATGAAGTTTGCGCAGCTGCGGGCAATGTTCGGCTATATGTGGACGCACCCCGGCACACAGCTGCTGTTCATGGGCGGCGAGTTCGGTCAGACCAGTGAGTGGAACATCGAGCGGGGCCTCGTCTGGGATTTGGTGCAATACGACTACCACAAGGGCGTACAAGCTTGGGTACGTGATCTCAACCATTTTTACAAGGGGTCAAAGGCGCTCTATGAAAAGCAGTTCGACCCTAGTGGCTTCGAGTGGATTGAACATGCCGACTGGCAGAACAGCGTCATCACCTACCTGCGCCAAGGCGAAAAGAAAGAAGATGTGGTCATCGTCGTTTGCAATTTCACGCCCGTGCTGCGGGAGGGCTACTCGTTTGGTGCTCCGCAAAACGGCACTTGGGTGGAAGTGCTCAACAGCGACGATAAGAAATACGGTGGTGAAGGCCATTTGAACGCCAAACCCATCAAGACGAAGAAGGAGGAGAAGCATGGGCAGAAGCAGA
>JADKBS010000036.1 GCA_016714985.1 Saprospiraceae bacterium
GCAAAATTTGGCCCCTCACGCCGCCATCAACTTCTCCACCTCCGCCAAGTTCGATTTGAGTTCCTTGGACATGGAGGCGGCATTGTCCGATTTTTCCAGATAGTCGGTTAGGCGGCGGATAAAGCCTCGCATATCCTTAAAGTTGACGCTGGAAAGTGCCAATTCGGAAAGCAGTTCTTTGAGCAATTTGTTTTTCCGGTGGCGGAATTGCTCGGCCATGATGGGGTCGGCTGGGTCATCTCCTTCAAGGTGGTACTTGATCATGCCCTCCACATCCTTGATTTCGGTGATGATGTCGCTGATTTTATGATTGATGTATTCCAACATGATTTCAACAGTTTATTTTGATTAAGCCTTTGGGATGTTTTACCCAAAATCATCCGCCCGTGAGAAGCCAAAAATCTTCTTCCATTGAAGTTCGTCTTTCAGCGCCCTTTCGTGGTAGCGGTGCTTCCAAGCACAAGTTACGGCAAAATGAGCATCAACGTTGTACAGTTTTTGGGAATTTTCGGAGAAGTGGTGGATGATGCGGGCATTTTTTACCAAATGGTCGTAATCAATGAAAGTTACCACGTCAATATCTCCAGGAAAAGGCTTTTTGGTGGTAAAGCTTCCGTCCATCCACTGAAAGTACGGAATGCCAACCGCCTTTTTCAAGTCATTGTTGAATTGCAGGTATTTGGCGAACAATTTTGCCCGGTAATCTTGGTTTTCCAAGTCCTCGACAAAAGTTCGCCTGAACTCCTCCAAGGTAATTTCAATGACCTCATAAGGGTAAACATATCCTCTCTCATCGAATGTTATCATAAAGGTAGTCGGTTTTTCGATTATTGACTTGCTTTCCAAAGCAAATATAAACAATGTGTCCAAAATCACCGCAGCATACTACCTGCAAGATGGTCAAGGCGCAACTTCCTACTGCACAACACCTCCCACCTGAAAAAACACCTTGATTTTCATCCCTTTTTTGAACAAACACCCATATCCGCAATTATAATAGAACCCTATCTTGCCAACATTAATTCACCCTTAATTGATTAGAACTTCACGATGAAAAATCCCCTGTTTTCCCTGCTTTTACCCCTTTGCTGTGCTTTGCTTGGCTCAAACTGCACCTACAATCCGCCCGACAAAAGCACGGCGAAAGAAATAAAAAAGGACACAAGTCTGCTCGCCACGTTGTTGCCCAAGATAAAACTGCCCACCGGGTTTAAAATAGAAATATATGCCGACCAAGTGGAAAATGCCCGCTCCATGACCCTCACGCCCGGTGGCACGCTCTTCGTGGGCACCCGTGACAAGGGCAGCGTGTATGCCCTGCGGGACGAGGACGGCGACATGCGGGCGGAAAAGAAATATGTACTGGCCGAGGGCTTGGACATGCCAAACGGCGTGGCATTTCTCAATGGCGACCTCTATGTGGCGGAAATCAGCCGCATCATCAAGTTCACCGACATCGAAAACAACTTGGCCAACCCGCCGCAGCCAGTGGTGGTGTACGATAAATTTCCGACTGAAAACCACCACGGCTGGAAGTACATCGCTTTCGGGCCAGATGGCAAACTCTACGTGCCGGTGGGGGCACCCTGCAATATTTGCAACAAGGAAAAAGACAATGAAATCTATGCAAGCATCACCCGCATGAACCTGGATGGCACGGCACCTGAAGTCGTGGCGCATGGCGTCCGCAACACGGTCGGGTTTGCTTGGCACCCGCAGACGGGCAAGCTGTGGTTCACGGACAACGGTCGTGACCTAATGGGCGACGAAGTGCCGGGCGACGAACTGAACTATGCCGCAAAGGATGGCCAGCATTTTGGCTACCCGTTCTGTCACCAAGGCGATGTGCCCGACCCGGAATTTGGGAAAGGCCGCAAATGCAGCGAGTTCACAGCGCCAGCGCAAACGCTTGGCCCTCATGTGGCGGCACTCGGCATGGAGTTCTATCAGGGCAAGCAGTTCCCAGCGGAATACCAAAACCAAGTGCTAATCGCAGAGCACGGCTCATGGAACCGCAAGAAGAAAAGCGGCTACCGGGTAATGATGGTAAATTTGGACGGTGAAAAAGGCGTCTCTTACAAGCCTTTCGCTACGGGGTGGCTCAACGAGGCCACCGACGAAGTATGGGGCCGCCCTGTTGATTTGGAGCACATGCCGGACGGTTCTTTGCTCGTCTCCGATGATTTCGCTGGAGCTGTTTATCGGATTTCTTATGATGGGGCGGCGCAGTAGGTGAGTTGAAGATAAAGCAGTGATATTGGGGAGTAGTTCACTATGTGTTGGTAGAAGGGAGTTGGGCAATTTGGTGCGTCAGTTTTTCATGCTTAAGATAATGACTTATGTCTATGTCTTTCAGGATAAAAATCAGTTCCTAACCTGTACTTGTCAATCATTTTTGTTGGCTTATACGAGGTGTATTATTACAAGGTTTGATTCTTTAAAACACGATGAACATTGATTTTATAGATAATCGCCACAAAAATTCATTGGCAAATTAGCAACCAATGCCTATTGATTTTTGATACGAGATGCTATAAAAAGCTAACACTCATTATGCCATCCCTTGGAAAGCAAGAACGACATAAATACCTATAATGGCTCCGTGGTGTCGGTACGAGGCAGCGTGGTTGATATCCTTTTCGAAGAGGGGGGGCTACCGCCCATTTATACCCTTCTGACGGCTGGGGAAAACAACCAAATAGCCATTGAGGTCCAATCGCAGCTCAGTATCAAACGGGTGCGGGGCATTGCGCTCACACCAACAGAGGGCTTGGCAAGGGGCATGGTGGTGAAAAACACGGGAGGCCCATTGATGGCGCCCGTTGGCCGAGGCTTGCTTTCGAGGATGTTCAATGTGTTCGGAAAAGCCATTGACAGCGACGCCCCATTAGCCGACATCCAATGGCGCTCGGTTCACCAACCACCGCCACCATTGGGCCGACGCTCCTCAAAATCAGAAATATTCGAAACCGGCATCAAGGTCATTGACGTGCTTTCTCCGCTCGAACGGGGCGGCAAGGCAGGGCTGTTTGGTGGCGCAGGTGTCGGCAAAACCGTGCTGTTGACCGAGATGATACACAACGTGGTCGGCCAGCAAGATGGGGTCAGCATTTTCTGCGGCATAGGAGAACGCTGCCGGGAAGGGGAAGAGCTGTACCGGAGCATGGAAGAAGCAGGCGTGTTGCCAAAAATGGCCATGGTGTTTGGGCAAATGAACGAGCCGCCAGGCAGTCGTTTCCAGGTAGGCTATACGGCCCTCACAATGGCGGAGTATTTTCGGGATGTGGAGAACCGTGACGTATTGCTGTTGATTGACAATATTTTCCGCTTCATCCAAGCAGGCATGGAAGTGTCTGGCATGATGGGGCAAATGCCGTCAAGACTGGGCTATCAGCCCACGATGGCATCCGACCTGGCGCAGTTGGAGGAGCGGATTTCGAACACGGATACGGGGGCCATCACCTCCATACAAGCGGTATATGTCCCAGCCGACGACCTGACCGACCCTGCTGCCGTGCACACCTTCTCGCATTTGTCCGCCTCCATCGTTTTGTCCCGCAAGCGGGCAAGCGAAGGGCTTTACCCCTCCATTGACCCGCTGCAGTCCAATTCCAAGATGGCCACGCCGGGCATCGTTGGGGAGCGGCACTATGCCATCGCCCAGGAAATCAGGCGGACATTCGCCCAATACGAAGAACTCAAGGACGTGATTGCCATGCTGGGCCTGGAGCAATTGTCGCTGGAAGACCGCCGGGTGGTGGCCCGTGCCCGCCAATTGGAGCGGTTCCTGACACAGCCGTTTTTCTCTACCGAACAATTCAGCGGGATACCCGGCAAAATGGTCCCGCTAAAAGATGCCCTAAATGGCTGTGAGCGTATTCTTCAAGATGAGTTCAAAGGCTATTCCGAACGGTCGTTTTATATGATTGGAACGATAGACGAACTAAAGAAAATATAAGTAGAAATTGGAAACTAATTTCAACGAAGTATTTAGACCCAAGTCAATCATTGCCCAATGCTGAACACCGATATGCGATTGAAAATACTGCTTCCGTTTAGGGTTTTTGCGGAAAGCGATGGCGTAAAGCGCATTGTGGCGGAGTCACTGCAAGGCTCATTTGGATTCTTGCCAAACCGCTTGGACTGCGTGGTTGCGCTGGTTCCTGGGATTTTGACATTTGAGACGGAAATGCAAGGAGAGGTATTCATCGCCATTGACGAAGGCATACTGACGAAGGCGGGCCGAGAGGTGCTCGTTTCGGTTAGGAACGCCATCGGGGGTGCCGATTTGGGCAAATTGAAGCAAGCGGTGGAAATGGAGTTCCGAAAGTCGGGACAGGAAGAACAAGGTCTGCGTGCGACCCTGGCCAAATTGGAAAGCAATTTTGTCCGGCGGTTTGCGGCACTGAGATAAAACTTGACAATGAAGGATAACCAACAGCAACAACCTCCATTGAGCCATGAGGTAGGCGTCAAGGAGAAGCGAATGATGAGGGCACGCCGTAAGGACAAACGCAGTGTTTGGTGGGGGCTTGGCATGTTCGGCTTGGTTGGTTGGTCAGTGGTGGTGCCGGCCTTGTTGGGTGCTTGGCTGGGTCATTGGTTGGACAAAAACCATCCGGCTACCCACTCTTGGACCTTAACCCTACTCATTACGGGTTTGGCACTTGGGTGCTTCAACGCTTGGTTTTGGGTACAAAAGGAAAATAAGGAAATTGATAAAGACTTGAATAACAATGACAAATGAAGCTTTATTCTGGTTACTGGCAATGGTTGCTGGCCTTTTATTGGGGGTGGTCTTTTTCGCAGGCTTGTGGTGGACGATCCAAAAAGGGCTGACCGCAAAGCACCCGGCGCTGTGGTTCTTGGGCAGCATCGTGGTGCGTACCGCAATTGTGTTGGTGGGCTTTTACCTGGTTTCTGATGGTAGATGGGAACGCATGGGTGCTTGTCTGGTGGGCTTTGTACTGGCAAGGTTCATCGTGATGCGCCATCGGCGGGCCAAGGCCATTCAATCGGCGTAACTGCTTAGGAGGGTGTGGGAGGAGAGAGAAAAAATTTCATTTTTTCCCCAAAAAACACACCCTGCTAAGTTGTTACCAATCGGCTTAAATTCAACGAACCATGAGACTTAGTCCCGACGAGGTGATTTTTTGGCAAAATGGGTTCTTTAAACTCAATGCCACCATTGTGTGGACTTGGGTGCTCATGCTCATTTTGGTGCTTGGTTCGAGGCTCGTTACCCGCAGGCTGTCGAGCGCCGTGCATATTCCCCGCTGGCAAAACATGCTGGAAATCATCGTATTGGGTATCCTGCAGCAACTCAGGGAAGTGGGCTTGAAGCACCCTGAAAAGCACATCGGTTTTCTGGGCACCTTGTTCCTCTTCATTGCGATGGCCGCCCTTTGCACCGTTTTTCCCATTTATGAACCGCCAACTGGCTCGCTTTCAACTACCGCTGCATTGGCCATTGCTGTCTTCATCGCTTCGCCGCTTTTTGGCATCCGGGAACAAGGTTTGGTTGGCTACCTGAAGACCTACCTGGAGCCAACGCCGCTGATGCTGCCGTTCAACCTTATCGGCGAGGTTTCCCGTACGCTCGCCATGGCCATCCGTCTTTTTGGGAACATGATGAGCGGCACGATGATTCTGGCCATTTTGCTGGCCATCACCCCCTTGATTTTTCCGATAGTCATGAGCCTGCTCGGCCTACTGACCGGCATGGTTCAAGCCTATATTTTCAGCATCATTTCAACGGTTTACATCGCCGCAGCGATGCAATCGTCGGAAGGTTAAAGTCTATCATTTAAAACAACTATTAAAATGGATAACACGACCATGATTGCCGTCATTTCCATCATCACTTCGGGCCTCACCACCAGCTTGGGCTGCATCGGGCCAGCCCTCGCCGAGGGCCGATCCGTTGCCACGGCGCTTGGTTCGCTGGCGCAACAGCCCGATGCGGCATCCACCATTACCCGAACGCTGTTCGTGGGCTTGGCCATGATAGAATCCATCGCCATTTACTGTTTTGTCATCTCGATGATTCTGATTTTTGCCAATCCGTTTTGGAACCATGTCATCGCACATTAAAAAAACACCACCATGCTCATTGATTGGTTCACGGTCATAGCACAGGTCATCAATTTCCTGATTCTGGTGTACCTGCTGAAGCGGTTCTTGTACAAGCCCATCCTGAACGCCATTGACGAAAGGGACAAACGAATCGCTTTACAGCTAACGGAGGCCGAAGCAAAAAAAGAGGAGGCTCAAAACGAGTACCTCAAGTTTCAGCAGCTGAACGACGAAATAGCAAAACAAAAAAACGACCTGCTGGCAGCGGCTGAGAAAAATGCCGCAGCGGAGCGACAGCACCTGCTCCAAAATGCCCGAAAAGAATATGATTTGTTGCGCAGCAGCTTACAGGAATCCTTGCAAAACGAACAAGCCAACCTACGGCATGACCTTAAATCCCGTGCCCAGCAGGAGGTTTTTGAAATTGTGCGAAAAGTGCTTTCCGACCTTGCCGGCTCAAACCTCGAAATGCAGATTGCCCAGGTTTTTGTGCAAAAACTACAGGCAATCGGCCCGGAGGAAAAAGCCCGGCTAATGTCGGCACTCCATGCCAATGGTCATCCTTTTATGGTGCGGAGCGCCTTTGAACTTGATGGGGTGTCCAAAGCTGCATTAGAGAAAGCAGTAAAAGACCTGCTTGGATTAGACCTCCAAGTAAAATTTGGGCTTGCCCCAGAAGAAGTGGGCGGTATCGAACTTTCGGCCAACGGGTTTAAAATCACCTGGACCATCGCCGATTACCTCGACTCCTTGGAAAAACGAATCAGTGAACTGCAACAGATTAGGGGATGATGAACGATGGTAACTACTTAGCAGGGAGTGTTTTTTGGGAAAAATTGAAAATTTTTCCCAAAAAACACCCCAAAATGTGGGAGGAGAGAGAAAAAATTTCATTTTTTCTCTCTCCTCCCACACCCTCCTAAGTAGTTACGAACGATGAATGATGGACAACCTGTCCCGGCTTGTCGAGAATGAACTTGCAAGGCATTGATTGACAGGTGTTTGCAAAATTAAGCGTCCTTGATTGTTTTTTCAATTTCACATAATACACCGCCATGTCAACTGACCCGCATATAGGATGGCACGAAGAGGCTTTCGCTGAAATTAGCCAGGGGCTTGAAAGCTTCAACCCAGAACTTGTCCTACAGGAAGCGGGCACGGTGACGGTCGTGCTGAACAGCATTGCCAGGGTGACCTTACTTGCCGCGTACCGATTCGAAGAATTGTTGAAGTTCCCCGGCGACTTGTACGGTATCGCTTTTAACCTGGACGAATCAGAAATCGGCGTCGTCCTGCTGGGCGATTACTGGAATCTCCATGCAGGTGACAAGGTGGAACGAACTGGCCGAGTCATGGATACCCCAGTTGGCGAGGCCTTGATAGGCAGGGTCATCAACCCACTCGGCAAACCGCTGGATGGCAAGGGGCCATTGAATTTTCACCATCGGTTGCCCATTGAGCGCACAGCACCGGCCATCATGGAACGGAATCCCGTCAATGCCCCTTTGCAAACGGGCATAAAAGTGATTGACGCCCTGATTCCCGTGGGGCGTGGCCAAAGGGAGTTGATTCTTGGTGACCGACAAACCGGCAAGACTGCCATCGCCATTGACGCTATCCTCAACCAGCATGACCAAGACGTACTGTGCATTTATTGCGCCATCGGGCAACGGGCCGCTTCGGTCGCCAAGGTCGTTGCAGAACTCCGTGACAAGGGGGCAATGGATTATACCATCGTGGTGGTGGCGGAAGGGAACGACGCTGCTGGACTGAACTATATTGCGCCCTATGCCGCCACGAGCATGGGCGAGTATTTTATGGAAAAAGGGCGTGACGTCCTGGTTGTCTATGACGACCTGACTCAACATGCCCGCTCGTACCGGGAAATATCGCTGCTCCTTCGCCGACCACCGGGCAGGGAGGCCTTCCCCGGCGACATCTTCTATATCCATTCCAGGTTGCTGGAGCGCGCTACCCACTTGCGGCAGGAGCGGGGCGGCGGGTCATTGACGGCCTTGCCCATCATCGAAACCGAGGCGCAAAACATGGCAGCCTATATTCCGACCAACCTGATTTCCATCACCGACGGGCAGATTTATCTTTCTCCTACCCTGTTCGAACTGGGTGTATTGCCAGCCGTTGACATCGGAAAATCCGTTTCAAGGGTAGGTGACAAGGCTCAATTGTCCGTATATCGAACCGCAACGGGCAGCCTGAAACTCGACCATGCCCAGTTTGAGGAACTGGAAGCCTTTGCAAGGTTCGGTACCCGATTGGACGAGCAGACCCGCAAAACCCTGGAACATGGGAAGCGGATACGGTCAGTCCTGATGCAGCCCAACCTCGCCCCAGTGCCTGTGCCCTTTCAAATCACCTTGTTGTTGGCGTTGACAAAAGGGCTATTGGACGAGGTTCCCCATTCAAAAATGAAGGAGGCAGAAGCCCTTTTGCGGAACGCAACCCTTGAATTGCCCAAGAATGTGCTGGAGGCCCTGCGCTCGGACAAGGTTTTGAGCGAAACGGAGGTGTCGGATGTCTTGGAGCTTTGTTCAAAGGTTTTAACAACGCTAAAACAACCCAACCCATGAAGGAAACGCTGGAAAGCCTGGGTCACAAGCTTGCAATGGCCAAGGAACTAAAATCAGTCGTACGGACCATGAAGGCAATTTCCATTTCCAGTATCTTGCAATACGAAAGGGCCGTCCAATCGCTTGACACCTATTTTTGGAACATTCAATTGGGTTTTTTTGTCTGCAATGGCCAAACGGGTGATTTAAAAATAATGGAACCTGGACAAGACGGGAAAACTGGTGCCATCGTTTTTGGTGCCGGACAGGGCTTGGTTGGGCAGTTCAATGATTCCCTTTGCCGCTTTGTGGCCGCTGACCTTGAGGAGGTACTGGGCGAAAAAACGGTTTGGGCCATTGGTAGTTCCTTGCAATCCCGCTTGGGGGATGTGGGTCTGCCGCCCGTTCAACAGTTTGAGGTGCCCAATACGGTGGAAGCCATTATCCCCCTTGTCAGCAAACTGCTGCTTGAAATTGAGCAAACATTAGCGAATAGGGGTTTTTCCTCCATTTACCTCTATAACAATCGCTTGCATGATGGCTTGACCTACACGCCCAATAAACTGCGCTTTTTTCCCCTTGATGAAATTTGGCTAAAAGAACTGACTGCCCGGCAATGGCCGAGCAACAAGCTGCCTGAAGCACCAAACGGCAAGGAACTGACCTTGAAAGCGCTCATTCGGGAATACCTTTTTGTATCCTTGTTCCGGGCGTGTGCCGAGTCCCTGGCCAGCGAAAATACCAGCCGCCTTGCAGCCATGCAGCGGGCCGAGAAGAACATCAAGGAACTGCTCGCTGAACTTACCTATAGCTACCACCAATTGCGCCAGCGCAATATTGATGAGGAGATGTTCGATGTTATCTTTGGGTCGGAGGCCATGAAAAGCCAATGAAATAATCCATCACGCAAACTGCACTGCATACCTGAACGACTTCCAGAGATTGCCAAATTGCTCCATGTCGCAAATGGTTTCCTTGCGCTCGTATCTTGCAATGTCGAACACGCCGCCGCTCCGCTGTTGCAGCGCAATGAGTTGGTCGAAACAGACGAGGCCACGGGTGGCGATGGCGAGGTATTGGCACCAAAAAGCCAGGACGGGGGCAGGGCGAAAGGGTAATTGCTGAAGTGAGGAACGTAAAACCAACAGTTTTTCCACGAAAGCCTTTCGCCAAGGCACGAGGTCACGACTATGGTTGAACAGCGTCTGGACACCACCGTGGTAGTCTTTGTGTACATCGAAAATATCGTTGCACCACTGCAGCAACTCGCCGCAACCCAACACGAAACGTTCCTCTTCCGGCGACGGCACTGGGCTTACCAAGCATCGGTAGAACAGGGTCGCCGTACCACCCTTTTGTGCCGTGATTTCCATTAGGCGCTCGTTTGTCAGGTTGCCCGACAACTGCACCCGGCTATCGTGTTGGGCCTTTTCCACCAAAGCAGAAGTTTGTTTGAAAAGTTGCGGGTCGGCCACTGCAATTTGCACCTGCTGGTAGGTGTACCAAGCTAGCCATTCCTCCCGGTGGTGCGCCAAGCGTTTTTCCTTTCCTTCCATCAATTCCAAAAAATTGCTGTAGGAGTAAACGGCATCGTCTGTCAAATCGTCCTGAAAGACCGTGAAAGCCCCTACGAACCGCTTGGCACGTTGCTCTGCTTCGGTCAGCTTTCTGCTGTGCAAGGTACTGAACCAAAGCCCTGTGATGGCTCCCTGCGCCACATAGAACCAGATTCGCTTGCGCTCCTGCTTGCTGAGGCTGGCAAAACCACGAGCTGCAAGTAGTTCTTCGAGCAGGGCTATCGTGGCAGCGGCTCCTTTTTTGGCGGGAAAAAAAGCCGCCATCAGCAACTGCACCATAGCTTTTAGGACGAGGTAAGATTTTTTCAACTGCATGGTAAGCAGGTTTTGAGGGACAAAATATGGTTGCCTCACTCCATCGTCTTCGACTGCATTTTGTAAAGCAGCTTGCCATTTTCCTTTAGCTCGTAAAGGCCCTTGGTACGGGTCATCACGTAGTTTCCGTTTTTCCAAGTCTTGACGCTGCCTTCGTCCGATACGAGGTCGTAGAGCATAGGCTTGCCCGCTTTCGGGATGTAAATCTCAATCTGCTTGAGGTCGCCGCCTTTTTTGGTGATGAGGTGGGCGGCCTGCGTTTGGTCGAGCGAGGGGTCTTGCGCCTCGATGAAGACGCCAGCTTCCCAGGGCCTTACGCATTCGTTGAGCAATAGCGACCAGGTATAGCCCGCAGATGCCTTGCAGCCATGTTCGTCGGAGTCGTTGCCGACCATTTCAGGTTGTTCTTTTTCTTGTGGCTGTGACGGTGCAGGTTGTTCGGCAGCGGCGTTTTCGGTGGCGGGCTGCTGCGGTGGTTGTGCTTTGTTGCAGGCTACCAAGAGGCAGCAGAGCAATGGCAATGCGATGAAAGTACTGAGTTTCATATTTGAAATTTTTGTTTGATAACGATGGTTGTACGGAAGTTCGCCCGGTGTTTTGGTTTGAATTCCACGGCAATTTTAGGGAAACTTGGCCTTAAAATGCTTACCCTTCTATAAATCGTCCAGCTTTTGGCAGCAAAATTGTGTTTTGCATGTTCCTATAATTCACACAAACTTGGCACACCATTATACTGCACACGAATAGGTTTTGTGCCATTGGCAATTGGCCAACTGCCTACTGCAAACTGCCAACTTCCCTCCCAATTCCTTAAAAACTCCTTAGACGTGCCGCTTTGGTGTAGTTCTTGCAAACTTTTGGCTTGAAGAAACCTTCTTTCACTTCCGGCCAAGCCCTGCCGCATCTCCCCTCCTTTAGCAGGCGCACTTTGGTTGATGACTTTATCTATAATTGACCAATCATGAAGAAAACTTTACCATTCCTGTTTACCTTATTCTTATTCGCAGTTGGCAAGGCACAGACCGCCTATGACGAGCCTGCCGATGTGCCTCACAAGTATTTTGAGCTTTCGCTCAAATTCATCAAAGAAACACCTGGGTTCACGCCGCCGGTCGCTTCGAGGGCGCTGGGCTACACGAGTCTTTGCCTATTCGAATCGGTGGTGCACGGCCTGCCCAACTACTATTCCTTGGTGGGCGACCTTCCCGACCTCAACTCGTTACCCCAGCCAGCGGAGGGCGAGGCCTACAATTGGTCGGTAGTGGCCAACAACGCCATGGCCTTCGTTTTGGACAGCCTCTACGACAATAAAAGTCTCGATAACAAGATACTGCTCTACGCCGCCCGCACGGATTTCAATATCGCCCTAAAGGCGCAACTGTCCGACGATGTTTACGAACGCTCAGCAGCCTACGGCGAACTGATCGGACAGGCTATTTTTGATTATAGCAAAACGGAAAGCGGCTACCGTGGGCAATACAAGAACTTCCCGTCCAGCTATGTGCCACTGATAGGTGAGGAGTACTGGTCGCCACTTACAGGGCAGACAGCCTTGCAGCCCTATTGGGACAACAACCGGGCCTTCATACCGGAGAATGTGACTGACGGTGCGCTGCCGCCGCCGCCGCCCGGTTTCAGCACCGACCCTAGCTCGATTTTTTATGCCTACGCCAACCAAGTCTATACCACGAGCCAAAACCTGACACAGGCGCAAAAAGACATTGCCACCTTCTGGGCCGATGGAGGGGGCACTTTTACCCCACCGGGTCACAGTGTCAGCATGTTGCGCCAGCTACTTAGGGAAGAAGACTGGGACTTGGGGCAATCTGCAGTTGCCTACGTGAAAATGGGCCTTTCGCTCAGTGATGCCTTCCTCGCCTGCTGGAAGTCGAAATACATCTATAACCTTGCCGGCCTGTCACCTTCATCAAGGCCAATATTGACCCTAACTGGAGCTCCTTCATTGGCACACCACCATTCCCCGAATACCCATCGGGTCACTCCAGCCAGTCGGGTGCATGGAGCGTCATCATGACGCACCTTTTTGGGGAAGGCTATTCGTTTTCGGATAGCACCTACGCAACCACGCATGGCGTGCGCTCCTTTACAGATTTCGAGTCGTGCGCACAGGAGACGGCCATTTCGAGGCTTTATGGGGGCATCCACTATGATTTCGGCAACCAAAACGGGAGCTATCTGGGCCGGACGGTTGGCGACAATATCATCAACCTATTCCAGCAGGTATCGTCAACGGCTGCACGCCAGCAGCTGCTGGCTTTGCAAATCTTTCCCAACCCAGCCAAGGACGCTGTTTTCATCAAAAACATGACACCTTCCATGACTTCCTTCAAGCTGTCTTCGATAACGGGCAGCACGATGAAATCGGGCATGATGGACAGTAATGGAATCTCCTTGGATGGACTGGCACCCGGCCTTTATATCGTCACAATCCTTGACAGCAATGGATACCCGGTTGGACAACAGAAACTGGTGGTGCAGTGATGACTGGCAGTTGGTGAAAGCAACCAGCCAATGCACAGGCAAGAGCAGCCCAGCTTACCTAAAAAAAAAACGGTGGCGGCATCTACAAGATGCCGCCACCGTTTTTTTTATTGCCAGCTTCGATAATGCTTGTCAGCTGCTTTCCCTGCAATCTGGTTGCTGCCAATTGGGCAAAACCTGGTGGGATCGTTCGCCCAACTTTATCAGCACAGCTTGGTCAAAAACCTTTTTTTTTGCTTTGGTTGCCCTCCTGCCAAGAACAAACGACCTTGGTGTCGCTCTGGAAAAGGCTCAAGAACGGACGCTTGTCCAGTTCGTAATGCTGTACTTGCATGACGGGGCCACCTATGAAATGACGAACCCTGTCACCGGGATGGAGTCTTCTCTTTGCCATAGTTCGCTAGGATTTTTAACGGTTGATGATCAAATAATGCTTCTACAAACGCCAAGATAAGGCAAAACGTTGAATGTAAAGAAAAAATTTCGAAAAAACGATATAATATTAAAGTATTTTATCAAAATGCAGGTTTCAATTATTGATTTTGCTGGTATTTTAAAAGAAAGAAGCCTCATTATTTTTGATTACAAAATTTATAAGAAGTTTTTTGATGTAATATTAAAACGACTGCCTTCCCCGATGCCGTTGCCCAGGCCCACCCCAAGGCCTGATTTCATTAGCCTTGAATACGGTATCATCAGCCATTTTACCGATGAGTTTGATGGTCTCGCCTACCTCCATTTGCACGATGGGGGCAATGAAGGTGGTATCGCCGTACTGAATCTCCCAGCTTTTACCCTTGAAGTCTTCGAGCGTGAAATGGTCGCCCGCCACCTCCGTAATCTTGCCGGAGAGGTAGCCGCTTTCAGGCATTGACCAAATTTTCACTTTCCTTTCCTGAATGCTTTCGTACAGGCTGACGTTGGTGGCAAAAGCCTGCTCCAAACGCCGCCCACCGCCGCCGATGAAAAACAGCGTGCCGAGCAATATGCTGAGCAATGCACTGAACCCTATCTGCTTCGCTAGCGTGAACTTGTAGCCCCGTTCTGAATTGCGGATGCTGTAAAATGCAACGGCCGTGAAAAGCAGCAAAACGCCAATCCACAAGAAAGGCAAGAGGCCGAGGAACATCTCCATTTTTGAATGTGACAAGTGGCCCAGCACATTGAAATCAGCCTGCTGGATAGCGAACAGTATGACGGAGAAGGCCATTGCGCCTAGCAGTACGGCGAAGCCAAAACTTGCCCAAAGCAGGCCATTCTTCAAGAAATAATACCACCCTGGCATGGGCCGAATGTCCTGCTGCTTGATGGTTTCAATCAATTTTTCTGAACTTTTCATGGCACTGGTTTTAAAGTTCAAAATGTAGGTGTTGAGCATCGGCCAATTGCCGGAAGGCTTTTTTCGCCCGGTTGATGCGGGTAGCCACCGTGCCTTCCGGCAGCTTCAGCACGTCCGATATTTCTTCGTAGCTCATCGCTTCGAGGAACTTGAGCATCAGCACTTCCTTGTACGGCAGCGGCAGCCGTTCCAGCAGGGCGTGGGTATCGTGGTCAATGTCCTGCCCCTCCTTCAACAGCCCCATCACCGTCTCGTCAGGGATGTCGGAGCCGATGGTGTCGTTCCAATCCACCCTGTCTTTTTCGCCGTGCGATTGTTTTTTGCGGAGCAACGAAACGGCTTGGTTGTGCACGATGCGGTAAATCCAACTGGAGAGTTTCAGGCTTTGGTCGAAGCCCCTCAGGTTCTTCCAAATACTGATGAAAGACTCCTGCAGGATGTCCTCCGCCTCCTCATCCGACAGGTACGCCAGCCGCTTGATATAGCGCAGCAGCCTAGCCTCGTACCGCTCGTATAGGCAGGAAAAGAAGTCCACTTCTGCCAACGATTTCTGGATGATTTCCAGGTCGCTGTGCTTGTCGCATATTTCTTTTAGGACTATCATTTGGGTGCTTCGCAATTGAGGGGAAATTTCAATATTAATGGCGAGAACGTTGCTGATAATTGTCATTTAAAACTGAAATGGCTGCCCTGCCGCTAAGGGCAAGGCAGCCATTTCTTCTCAAAAGTCCTGCGGCTCATCTTCGGCCACCGTTACCTGGGCCGTTGGGGCCGTTGCCTCCGCCATTGCCGGGGCCGTTGCCTGTGTTCCCATTGGGGCAGTTCCCATTACCCAGACCGTTGCCGGGGCCGGGGCCACTCCCGTTTCCAAGGCCATTCCCGTTGCAATTGCCTGGGCCTTTGCCTGGGCCGTTGCCTATGCAATCATTGGGGCAAATGCCGCAGATGGAGCCGCCCCTTTCATTGGAGGTGCTGATGATTTCATTAAATGTGGCTAAGCTGATATTTTTCGGCACGTAGGTGACGCCCTGATTTTTCAGGTTGCGGTAGAAGGCCCGCATGTGGTTGCGACTAGCCCTCGTCAGCTCGTTGAACACGGCCTTTATGTCAGCATTATCCGTTGTGGTCAATCGGTAGGCGAGGTCGGAGATATCAAGGTCTTCGATGGTGGCACCCACCGTCAGGGCATCCTTCACGGAGGTCGAGCCTTTTTCCATCAGCTTGCTGTAAAGGGCCTGCAAATCCGTGTTTTTGAAAACCCCGATGCCATTATCCCCGATGGGGTCATCCAATTTGTACTTGTTGATGAGGCAAAGGATGGCGTCCATGTGGCGCTGCTCGGCGTTGGAGATATTGGAGAATACCCGAATGCCCCATTTGGCATTCATGCCAACATAGACATCGTGCGCCAATTTCTCTTCTTCCCGCATGAAAATCAGTGCGTCAACCTCGGCTGCCGAAAGTGCTTCAGTGGGGTAGTTTGCTGTCAGGCACGCACAAACTTGGTCGGCGTTGTAGTTACTGGTGGTTGCCATTTCGGTGGTCGTGGCTACGGCCTTCATCTCGGTCAACTGTGCGATTTCGGAGGCGTCCGTTTCGCAGCTTGTAAAGAACATGGCGGCCAACACCAATGCGGCCATGCTTGTGCTAAAATTAAAAATCCGGTTTTTCATGACGCTGTTTTTTAGTTAGCAATATTGGTTCAATCAACTTTCAACTATTGCTACGCAACAGCACTAGGTTTCTTTCAGCTTCTGAGAAAAATATTCATTTCACCAAATACATTCCCATCTTCCCCTTGTTCTTCACCTCCACCTCACCTCGGAATTCGCAGTTGAATGCTTTGTTTACTTGCTTGTAAGTGGCCTCCGAGATATTGATTTCCCCGGCGGGGCAATTGCTTTCCATGCGGCTGGCCACGTTCACCGTGTCGCCCCAGATGTCGTAGGCAAATTTCTTGCTGCCCACCACCCCGGCCACCACCTCGCCGGTGTGTACCCCGATACGGATGCGCCACTGTGGCTTGCCCAACCTCCTGTTCTTTTCATTGTGCTGTTCCAGCACTTTTAGTATTTCCCGTCCTGCGGTCACGGCATCGGTGGGGTGCGTCTTGTTCTCTACGGGCAGGCCTCCGGCGCACATATAGCTGTCGCCGATGGTCTTGATTTTTTCGAGGTTGTGCCGCTCGCAAATCTCGTCGAAGGCGAGGAACATTTCGTTCAGTTCCTGCACCACTTCGGTCGGGTGCATGTTGGCGGATATTTTGGTGAAGCCCTGAAAATCGGTGAAAAGCACGCTCACACTGTCGTAGTGCTGGGGCGTGGCAGTGCCCTTCTGCTTCAGCTCGGCTGCTACCTCATTGGGCAAGATGTTGAGCAGTAGGCCCTCGGCACGGTTGCGTTCGATGTCGATCTGTTGTTTCTGTGCTTCTATCTGTCGGTTTTGCGCAGCAAGGCGCTTGTTCAGCCGCCGGCCAATAATCCAACTGCCGCCGATGAACAGCAAGAACACAGCGCCGAGGAGGCCGATCCAGGTGACGGTCTTGCGGAAGCTCTCCTGCTGCTGGATTTTTAGGCTGTCCAACTGCTTTTGGTTTTCGAGCAGGGCGATTTGTTGTTGTTGCTCGGCCTGTTGGCGGGCCGAACGCAGGCTGTCGAGTTCGCTTTGCTTTGCAAGGTCGGCGATTTCCCGGCCCCGCTTTTCCGCCAAAAGCTGCTGGGTGGCCAATTTGAGCTGCTGTCGGTTTCGCTCGGCTTCTAAGTTTGCGCTTCGCAAATTGGCCTCCTTTACCTCCTGCTCCCTTTGTATCAGGGCCAGTTGCTTTTCCCGGCGGTCGGCGTCGAGGCGGGTGTTGGCGGCTTCCAGTTCGAGCCGTTCGTTATTGGCCTTGAGTTGGTCGAGCGCGAGTTCGCGCAATTCCTCGTCGGTCAGGTTTTGCAGGGTCTCGTTCTCCGTACGTTCCAGGAGCGAGTGCAGGGCTTCGAGGTTCTGTTGCCGCAGGCGCTCCTCCCGCAGCAGGCTGTCCTTTAGGTTCAGGTGCTTTTTGTAAAAATCGAGTGCCTTGTCGTACTCAAAAAGCTGCTGGTAAATCTGGGAGGCGGCGTCGTAGGCGTCCCGCTGCACTGCGGCATTCTTCGTTTTTTTTGCTGCTTCAATGGCGAACTCGTTGTATCTCAGCGCATTGTAGATGTCCTTGTTTTTAAGGTAAATGCTGGCGATGAGGTGCTGCACATAGCTCTTGTCTTCGAGGCCGTTGTCGGCGGCTTGCAGGTTTTTGAGTGCCAGTTCCCGTTCCCCGGCGTTGTTGTGGGCGATGCCGAGATTGGTATAGACATAGTTGGCCTTCAGTTTCGGATTGCTGTTGTAAATGGCCTCGGCCTGCGTGAAATAGTCCACTGCTGCCTTGAAGTCCTGCTGGCGATTGGCGGCAAACCCGAGGTTGTTGAGGGCCGTGGCCGTGGTGGCGGGGTCGTTGTTCCGTTGCGACAACTGCTTGATTTTCAGGTAGTGATCAACTGCTTTTTGGTAATTGGAGATGGCCAGGTTCGCATCCGCCAATTTTTCGAGGCAGCGCACCTGGTCGGGGTAGCTGCCTTTTGTATCATAAGTGTCGAGCAATTTGCCGAAGGCCTCCTGCGCCTTGTCGAACTGGGCGGCATTGAGCAACGCCTCGGCCCGGTTCCATGCGATGGCAAGGGCGGCAACCTCTTTGCCAAGTTTTTGCGCCAGCACCTCGGCCTGCCTGTAATATTCTGCGGCACGGGAGAAGAAAAGCTCCCGGTCATATATGCGCCCGACTCGTAGGCAGGCCTCCAGTTGCCGCTCGTGGCGCACCTCCTTTTCGGCCAAGCGAAGGTCATAGATGGCCAGGCGCAAGTCCTCCACGGCGGGATTGGAAGCCAACGCTGCATCGGTGTTCAGCTTTATGGTGTCCAACTCCAGAAAGGTTCCTGCATTGCCCAGCAGGGGCAACAAGCAGGCAAGCACCAACAACAGATATGAGCTGGCCAAGAACGTACTCCGGAACCCCAGTTCTGGTTTCAGGGCACTGGTACTGGGGTTCCGGCGTACAGTTGCATAAGCGTTCTTCATTCGATATAATAATTCATGCCGAGCCTCACGAAAAAGCCCGACTGTGGATTGTAGATGAGCAGGTCAGCTGGGGCAGCCTCCGGCAAAATTCCGGAATATTTTTTATTAAAAAGGTTGATGACCTTCATATAGCAGTCAAAACGGTCGGTGAAACGGTAGCGCCATGTGAGGTCCCAAGTCCAGAACTTGTTGTCCGGCTTTATGCCGCCCGTGCGGGCGAGGTCCTTGTAGCGGATGAGGTCGAGGATGATGGCGTTCTTGTCCCCAGGCGTCAGGGTGTAGCGGAACTGTAGCATATTGCCGGCAGGCGGTTGCAGGTTTTCGAAGGCTTCAAAGGTTGACAGTTCCACTTTTTTTGCCCGCAGCCATGAGAAGCTAATCATGCCAGTAGAAAGTTTTTGTCCCTCCGCTTCATAGCTAACCACCCTTTCTTTGACTTCAATGGCATTAAAGAATATGGAAAACTGCCCACCCGTGAAGCGGATGTCGGAGTCCTTGATATTGGTATAGCCCAACTGGCCCACGTACACGGTGGAGTCCTCGTTGAACTCGCCCTCGTTGCGGTAGCGGATGAGGTTCGTCGTGCGGTTGAGGTACCAGGTGAGGTCGGCGCCCACGTTCTCGCTGTCGGTTTTCCAGCGGATGCCGTTCTCCCAGGAGATGGTCTTTTCTGGCGTGATTTGGAGTACCTGCGGGCGGTAAAGCGTAAAGGTTTTATCCGAAAAAATAGCGTAGCTGTTGGCCTCGTAAAACTCATTTGGTGGACGGAACGAAGTGCCGAAAGCAGTTCGGATGTTCACGTTTTTCTGTAACTCATACAGCGCAGAGGCTTTTGGGGTAAAACTGGTGTATTTGCCCGCAAACTGGTCGCCAACGCCGTATCCAAATAGCGTAAAGTTGAAACCTGCAGCCGCCTTTAGTTTTTTCCCATTGAAAAAAAGCTGTCCAAAGCTGTTGACTTCATCGAAGCCGCCCGCACCTATGTAAATCGTTTCATAAAGCTGTCCGTTGATGAATTCCCCATTGCCACTGTCCTTGTCAAAATCCCGCTCCGTCACGGGCCGCCTAAAATACCCGGCAAATGGGTTCTGCTGCACCACCTTCCAGTTAGCCCCCAGCGTGAGGGTCGTAAAAGGCAGTACCTGGTAGTTCTGCACATGCTCCACCCGGTACTCGTTCGATTCGGCGTAGCTGTACCGCAGTCCGTTGAGGTGACGGTCATAGAGCACTGAAAAAAAATCGAGGAGGCTGTCGGGCTTGCCTTGACGGTTGGCTTCGGCCCTGGAGGCGTTGAGCAGCATGGTAGCCAACTGGTTGCGCACGGGCAACACCGAGCTGCGCTCGTCCATCTTGTAGCGCAGGTAGGTGAAGTCGGTCTTGCGGTTCCACCGTTTTTTTTCCTTGAAAATATTGAGGTTGAAACGGAGGATGGACTCCCCTTGGAAGGTCAGCGGGTTGCGGTAGGAGTAGGCCACGGGGTTTAGGCCAAGCGAGCTGTGGTCACGGCGGTACATGGTCTCGCCGGAGAAGGTCAGGCGGCGATACTTCACGTTGAAGCCGAACTTGCGGCCCAGGGGCGGGGTGCTGGTGAGGATGGGGTCGTTAGCATCTCCGCCATACCTGGGGTGCTGCTCGAAGAAGTCTTCGTCTGCATAGTTGGAAGGAAGGAAGTTGTAGCCCTTGTCATAAAAAACCTGCCGTCGCTCCAGCAGCACATTGGAGCCATAAGCCATGAACTTGAAGATGCGCTTGTCCCTGCCCAGCCGCCCACCGAACATCACGTTGGCGCTGCTGTACACCCCGCCACCCACTGCCAGGTCGGCTTGCATGAAAACAGGCTTATCTGAATCCCTCGTGATGATATTGATGACGCCCGCTGAGGCATCGGAGCCGTAGAGCGCCGCCCCCGCCCCATAGATGATTTCGATGCGCTCCGCTTCTTTCACGGGCAACTGCGCCCCGATGGGCATGGACGCCACGATGGAGGGCTTCACCGGGATGTCGTTGATGAGGATTTTCGCATAGGTGTTGCCGAGTAGCCCCCGCATGAGAAAGGTTTCCCCATCTGTAGCCGAGCCGGGCTGGCTGACCCTCATGCCGGGCACCATCTTCAGGGCGTCAACGAGGGTTTCGTAGCCGTTGCGCCTGATTTCCTCGCGGGTGATGACGTGGGTGCTGAAAGGCAAATCGGCGCTGGAGACGGGGAAGCGGCTGCCGGAGATGATTTTAACGGCCTTGTTGGGGTTTTCGAGGGGGATGTAGATGTCCTTCTCGGCCAATACTTCCGGGTGGAGCAACGGAACGGTGTCCCGTTGTTGCGAGCGCAGCGTCAGCGCCAACAAGAAGAGGGGAAGTAGTAGGATTGTCCGTTTGATTTCGGGCATCAATCGTGAATTTTTACCGAAGGTAGCAATATTTGAGGTTAGGATGTATGGGGTGTGAAGGTATGTTTTCTCGAACATAACTTCATACCTCTGACACTATTCGATGTAATAGTTCATACCAAGCTTAATGAACTGTGTTTGTTGGGGATTGTACAGGAGTAAGTCAGCCTTGTCTGCTTCGGGGAGGATGCCTGCATACTCCACGCCCAGCAGATTGGTGACCTTTAGGTACGCATCGAAGCGGTCGGTAAAGGCATATCGGTAGGTGAAGTCAACCGTCCAAAAGCCGTCTTTTTCCTTTGGGAAATAAGCTGTGGACACACCCTTGTACCGCATAAGGCCGAGTACAAAGGTTGATTTCCGGAACAGGAAAAAACTGTTCTGAAAGGCTATAACACTCCCCTTTTTTTGCTTTAGCCTAAAGGTTTCAATATCAGCTTCATTCGCATCCAGCCGTGGGTTTATCCATGAAAAACTGATTGACCCCTCCGAAAACCGTTTTTGCCTCAAGGTAAAACTGGTGCTCACGGAGAGGCTTCCGCCCGTGTAGCGGATGCTGGCAGCTTCTACGTTCTTGTAAGCGAGTTGCCCGTAATAGAAGGAAGAGTCAGGTGCCCATTCTTCCAAAAGCCCCAGTCGGATGAGGTTGGTGGATTTGTTAGAAAACAGGGTCAGGTCTGCGCCGAACCTGTCGTTCTTGTTCCTGAATCGCAGGCCGCCTTCCCATGCCGCCGATTTTTCGGGGGTGTGCGGCACGAAGCCCGTTTGTATTTTTGGGTAGTTGTCTGAAAAGATAAAAAAAGAGTTCCGCTGATGGTACGGGCTGGAGAATCGGTAGGCCGTGCCCCAAGATCCATACAGGTTGATATTTTGGGTCAATTTGAAGAGGCCAGCCAGCCGGGGAGAGCGAGTTGAGAAAAATTCGGAAGGCCCACCTCCTTCCGTAATCGAATAACCGATGCTTGCATTGTTGATGCCGACCGTCAGCTTCAGGCGATTTCCATTGTAAAACAATTGGGCGAATGTGTTCGACTCTAGTACGATGCTCCATTCTGGAAAGATGGAGAAGGTCAGCGAATCGAAAAATAGGCTTCCAGATGACTCGAAGGCTTGTTCCCTAAACTCAATCGCTGGCCTGCCCAAATAGGACATATTGGGATACCCCCAAGCTGCCTTTAGGTTTAGCCCAAAGGTCAGGGTAATGTCCTTCATGATGCGATAATTGCGGAGGTGTTCAAGACGGATTTCATCCGACCTGCCATACATGTAGCGCAGGCCGTTCATGTACTTGTTGTAGTCCCGCATGAAGAATGAGTCAACGTTGCTGTTGCCTGCATTAGAAGCCTCCGCATTGGCCGCTTGCCACAGCATGAGCGCCAACCTGTTGCGTACGGGCAACATGGAAGAGCGGTTGTCAACTTGATGGCGCAGGTAGGTGAAGTCGGTGCGCTTGTTGCGCTTTTCCCGCTCCTTGTGTATGGCAAGGTTAATCCTCAGGATGGACTCGCCCGTGGATGTTTGCGGGTTGCTGTAGGAGTAGGCCACGGGGTTGAAGCCGATGGCACTGTGGTCACGACGGTACAGCTTCTCTGCCGAAAAAATGAAGCGCTTGTACTTGATGTTGAAACCGATTTTGCGGCTTTGGTGTGGCGTATTGGTGATGAGCGAGCGAAATTCATTCCCCACATGGTTTGGTAGTTTAAGGAGAAATTGGCCATCGGAATACGATGGGGCGTAGGTGGTCACCCTAAATAGGTTAACATCGTTAAAAGTATTGTTCCGGTTGCCCATCTGCGTATTGGAGCCGTATGCGAAGTATTTGAGCAGGTTCTTGTCCCTGCCGAGACGACCGCCGAACATCACGTTCATGTTGCTAAAGACGCCGCTGCCTATTGAGAGGTCGGCCTGCATGAAAACTGGCTTCTCCGATTCCCTCGTGATGATGTTGATGACACCTGCCGAGGCATCTGCGCCATACAGTGCCGCCGCCGCCCCGTAGATGATTTCGATTCGCTCGGCCTCCTTCACGGGAAGTTGGGCCCCAATGGGCATTGACGGGGAGAACGTTGGCTTGATGGGCACATCGTTGACCAATATCTTGGCGTAAGTGTTGCCGAGCAGGCCCCGCATCAGGAAGGTTTCCCCATCCAATGCAGAACCGGGCTGGCTTACCTGTATGCCTGGTGCGTACTTCAGTGCATCCACCAGCGTCTCAAAGCCATTTCGACGGATTTCCTCCTTGGTGATGACATGTGTGCTGAAGGGCAGGTCGCTCGCCTCTATGGGGAAGCGGCTGCCGGAGACTATCTTGATTTTACGCTTTTCGCTCACCAAAGGGTCGTAAATGTCCCGTTCCGCCAACTGCTCAGGGTGCAGCAGCAGCGTGTCCGTTTGCTGCGCAAAAACAAGGCTTGCAAGAGAAAACATGAAAAAGCAAACAATGGGTATCCGCATGGTCTTGAATGAATGTGGTCGCCAAATTTATTTGGCTGACCGAACAAAAACAAATTGGCAACAACAAAATCCATAAAGCCGTTGAGCCAATTGATTTTGAAGCTATGTTTATTAAATTCAAGGGAAAAGGGTCAGCCAAATGAATTTGGCGACCACATTGTTGAATAGTTGTTGCGTGATTTTTCACCGAAGGTAAAAGCAAGCGTGAAAATCAAGTTAATTTTTGTCAGGCAATGACCCAATTCCCTGCATGCTTGTTCCGTTTTTGCGCAAACGATTATTGCTACCTTTGGCACCTCATTGATGCCTTTCATTCAAAAACAAAGACAGTTACGATGCGAACATTGCTTCTGAAAACTATTCCGTTCCTTTTATTTTTAGGGCTGTTTGGAAACTGGGCCACCGCCCAAAACACCAAAGCCCCCGCCACCCTCAACTGGGGCAGCGACAACAGCGAACCAGCCAACTCCGCCGCCACCAAAACCCTTGGCCTCACGCCCGACGGCTTTTATGTGCTGCGCCAAAAACTGTTGCAGAACATGAACTCCAAGCCCAAGTACTGGGTCGAATACTTCAACCGGGAGATGAAACTGGTGCGCTCCGAGCAGCTCGACCTCAAGTACAAGCGCAAGCTGCGGGACTTCGAGGACGTGCTCTACCTCAACGGTAAGCTCTACCTCCTCACCTCCTTCAACAACACCGCCAAAAAGGCGAACTACCTCTTCAAGCAGGAACTAAACACCAAGACCCTGCAACCGGGAAAAAACCTCGAAATGATTGCCGAGACAGCGGCACGCAACCAAGAAGTGGAAGGCACTTTTGCCTTTGCCATCTCCAAGGACAGCACCAAGCTGCTGGTTTACAAGGAATTGCCCTATGAGAAAAAAAGCCCGGAACGCTTCGGATTCAAGGTCTTCGACCAGGACTTCCAACTGGTCTGGGAAAAGAACATCGTGCTGCCCTACAACGACGACCAGTTCACCGTGGAAGAATACCGGGTGGACGAGGCAGGCAATGTCTTCCTCCTTGGCGTACTGTACGAGGACGGGGCCAAATGGCGCCGCCGTGGTAGGCCCACCTACCGCTACGTTGCCCTCGCCTACATGGACAATGGTACGGCCTTCGAGGAGTACCGCATTGACCTGGAGGACAGGTTCATCACCGACCTCACCTTTCGGGTGGGCAACGACGGCAAGCTCACCTTTGCTGGCTTCTACTCTGAGCGGGGCACGTACAGCATCAAAGGCTCGTATTTCTTCCGCCTCGATCCCCGTGAAAGGGCCATCACCGGCCGCCAAGCCTCAGAATTCAATTTTGATTTCCTGACGGCCTTCCTGTCCAACAAAGCGAGGCAGCGGGCCGCCAATGCCATCGAGCGCAACGACCGCCGCCAAGAACCTGAGCTTTTCGACTACGCCCTCGACGAACTGGTGCTGCGCAGCGATGGCGGGGCCGTCCTGTTTGCGGAGCAATACTACGTGGAGCAGGACAATTTCAATAACGACAATTTCGGCCTTTACAACCCGTATTTTTCGCCTTTCTATGACCCGTTCTTCATGAGCCGCAACGCCTACAGCCGCCAGCAGCCCGACTACTACTACCATTACAACGACATCATTGCCATCAACCTGTCGCCTGATGGCAATATCGAATGGGCCAGCCGCATACCCAAGCGGCAGGAGACCCGCAACGACGGCGGCTATTACAGCAGCTATGCCATGGCCACCACCCGTGATGGGTTTTTCTTCGTCTTCAACGACGATAGCCGCAACTTCGGCAGGGACGACGGGCGTCTATACACCTACATAGGCAGGAGCAACAGCGTGGTGGCGCTGGCACATATCAACATCAAGGGCGAGGTGAGCGTCTATCCGCTGTCGGCTGAAAAGGATGCGGGTGTCACCTTGCGGCCGAAAATGTCCAAGCAAATCGGCAAACGGGAAATGGCCGTGCTCGGTGAGCGGGGTAGGGGGTATCGGTTCGGGAGCTTGAAGTTTGAATGATTTGATATAAGATTCAAGCTTAGATAATGCTAGATTTACCGTGAGGTTTGGATTACTTTAATAGTTTTAGAAGGGGAAGCTTGGCCTAGAAATTCAAGCAGTTCCTTTTCGAGAGGGCAGGTGATCAAACCCTGTTGATTGCACACAGAATGCGTTCTCAGAATTAACAACTCGTGACGTGGACAGTTCCCCTTGTCATCCCGTAGGGAACTGTCCACGTCACGCGGGCTGTTTGTGATGCCTTTTTGACAAACAAGCCCTCTTTGGCGGAGGATAACGTGCTGATTTTCAAATCTTTGTTCAGTGTGCAATCAACAGCCGCCTCTCGAATAGCCTGTTATCAACTTCAATTGCTTTCAACTACAAAAAGATAGTTTTTACTGTCTTCAAGGTTTTTTACAACAGTTTTTCATGTTACTTGAAGCTAAACCCGCTAAATTAATTGGTTACCTATTGTTGGCAGCCTACCTATTCTTCTGTTATTTGATGGTAGAGATAACCTTGCAATATATCCCCATCAACACGGATGTCGCTTTCCTACGCATCAAACAGGATTACGTAGGCTTTATGCATTATAGGTTGGCGTTTTTCATCCATGCACTCAGTGCCATTTTTGTGCTACCTGCTGGATTCACGCAGTTTTCTGACCAAATCAGAAGCAATTACCCTGCCTTGCACAAGTATGCTGGCTGGTTTTATGTGGTTATCACCCTGCTCTTGGCGGCACCAACCGGCTTTGTAATTGGGCTATATGCAAATGGCGGACTGAGTTCCCAAATCGCATTTTGCCTTTTGGCAGTGGTTTGGTTTTATTTTACGGCCAAGGCTGTTTTCTCCATCAAGAAACGTAATTTTACAGCGCACCGACGCTGGATGATTCGCAGCTTTGCGTTGGCACTTTCAGCCATCACCCTTCGTGCCTGGAAGTACGTGCTGGTGGCGCTGTTCCATCCAAAACCGATGGATGTTTATATCCTTGTTGCATGGTTGGGATGGGTACTGAACCTTATCGTTGCCGAATTTATCATTCAAAAAAAACGTACTGTATGAAAATGAAATTGACAAAACCACTGCTTGTGTTGTCCCTTGGCTTTGCGATGTCCTGTGGCAATCCGCAGTCCGGCGAAACACCTGCCGATACAACAGCTCAGGATTCCCTCGCACAAGCGGTGACCGAATCACCAACCGCACCAACTGCGGACAAGAACCCTGATGGCATCGGTGGCTTGTACGTCGGCGCTTTCGATGCCGTCGAGTACAACGAGAAGAAGAAGCCCTCCTACAACAACAAAATCACCGTTTCCATTGATTCTGTCCTGGCAGGCACCCTATATGGCCATAGCATCGTGGCGGGCAATATGAGGCCGTTCACTGGAGCGGCGAAGCAAGAAGGCAAGGTCTATACCGTCACCGTCAAGGAGCCTGGTGACGACCAGTACGACGGCAGCTTTGAGTTCAAAATCTATAGTGACCTGGATTCAATAACAGGCACCTGGACTGCCAACAAAAAGAGCCTGGCCGTTACGAAGCGGCAGTATGCCTTGTCGAAAAAGGAATTCAAATACGACCCAAACCTTGAATTGCCGGATTTCTTGCCTCGCAACGAACTATACTCCGAAAAGAATATGCCTGAAGAAGAATATGGGAATTATGAAGCAATGACGGATGACGTGTTGAAGGTGAATGCCTCAAAGGTTTTGTTGAAAAAATCGGATGTGGAGAACATGCACAAAGGCGATTTGGAGGTAATCCGCAATTCCATTTACGCCCGTCATGGCTATTCCTTCAAGAACCGCAGGATGCGCTATGTGTTCGATAGCTCGGTTGATTGGTATATTCCGCTATATACGGATGTTAGGGACAAGTTGACAGAAGTCGAGCGCAAGAACGCTGACCTGCTGAAACGCTATGAAGCGCATGCGGCCAAATATTATGACGCTTATGGGCGGTAATATACTGCGAGCCGTCATATCTTGTGCATGGTTGATAAGGGTTGATGAAGTTGATAAGGGTTGATGAAGTTGATAAGGGTTGATTATCAACCTTTTATCAACTTCATCAACCCTTATCAACCGTATATGGCGGTACATTCTGCAAAAACGCCTCGGCAAAATGACCTGCCGGGGCGTTTTTATTTCATCATTCATTATCCTCTTATTCGCCCTGCGTTTTCTTGAGCAGGTATTTTTTAGCAGCATTTGCGTCCCGCTTGCTGCCATCGGCATTCAGGCTGACCAAACCCTCCCCAGTTACTTGGTACTTGGTGGCACCCGACTTCCCGTTCAAGGTCACGACGTCCCCGGCAACAGTCCAAGTCCCGTTCGATTCAACGGTCTTGGGCTTTTTGCCCTTGTATTCTTCCTCCAGGCTATAAGTCCTTTTTTCATCGGCATTCAAGGTGAGGACGGTCGCTATTCCGTCGCAATCCTTGCAGGGAAGTGTGCCGGTGTAGAAGGCGGCCAACTGCTCCACCGCTGATTGGGCATCGTCGCCCTCATCGCAGATGATTTTTGAAATCAGCCACTTGCCGTTCTCCTTCACCAGCTCAAAATTTTGAGTCCTTTCACTGCCACCTTCAAGGCCAGTTAGGTTAGCCTTCACCTTGTCTGTACCAAGTCCATCCACATAAACCGGGGCCGTCGTCCAATAGTTGATGTCCCAGTCTTGGGCGCAAAACAGGCGCTCGAAATCAAGGCCGGTGAGCGGTTCTTCGTTTGCGTTTTCGGTCTTCCAAGCCGTTGCCTCCAAGTTCTTCAAATAGGCTATATCGGCGTCAATATACGCTTGGCTGATACCCCCACTTTGCTTCAAAAGAGCATGGTAGGCCGCCAGTTTCGCAGCGTCCAAGGTCGTGGATTTGCCGGCTTTCACATAGTTGATATTCGCCAAGGCATTTCCATTGGCCTCGTACCATTTGTAGAAACCGTGGATAAGGTCGGTGATGGCCAGAAGGTCTGGGTCGTCGTCCAAGCCGTTGTCTTTGGAGAGTTCCTCGGTGGCAGCACCAGTGTCGGTGGTTGTGGTGTTTTTACAAGAAAACAAAGTCAATCCTGCTAAGAAAATGAAAAGTTGGTATTTCATTGTTGATGATTTAAAAAATAAAAAAATATTGGGAATCGGGCTAACCAGTTGGGCTTTCTCTATCCCATTTAATCTTTATTAAGTGAAAATGAAGCGATAAATGACCTAAATTATATTTGCAAACTCCTGTAAATCAGCGTCTTGAAAATTCATAATTCATCATTTATCATAACTATAGTTCTCTGAATTACTTTTTGAGTAATTCAGATATGCGGCTTTTCCGCATAATCTCTCCCGCAGATTTCGCAGATTTTTCCGAAGGAAAAATCAAGAACAGCATCTGCGGAAATCTGTAAAATCTGCGGGAGAAAAAAACTCAATCTGTTGGTCAATTTACTATAAAACCTCATTTAGCCTTTCCAAACAACGCCTTCGGTGCCTTGTAGCTTTTCACCCAAGCATCCACGGGCGCTTTGGTAACGCCGAGGCTGTAGGTAAGCACTTTCCAGGCACCTTTATCGTATTGCAGCAGGCCAATGGCGTTGTCGGCATGTTTGCCAGCAGCGACCTCTTTGGCATAGGTGGTCTTGCTGTAATCCATCGCCTTGCCGTCCGCTTGCTTCGGCTTTGCGCTGATATAGGCAAAATTGCCGCTCGTTTGGTACGTGCCCAATTCCAATTGCGTGGACATGCCCAATTTCTTACCAACCGATGTATTCAAGGCTGCAATCGCCGCTTTTTTGCGTACCCATTTTGCGCCTTTGATGGCCTCGTCAATGATGGTGCTCACCTCGGCCCTTGCGCCCATGCCCGTCTCACCGACGGTCTTCAATTCCAGTTTATCGGGTATGGTGGATTGCGCCAACAGGGCAGCTTGCAACTGTTTGCGAAGCGCCTCGAAAGTTCCAACAGCCTTGCCATCAAGCAACACGTCGCCGTTCTGCTTCAAGGTGACGACGGGCGCTGTGGACTTGATAGGGGCTTGTTTCGTGGGCGCTGTTGTTGTGCTTGTCGTGGATTTTGTGGAAGTTGTTTTGCCAGTTGCGGGCTTTGCCGTGGCATCGGTTTTCGTCGAAGGCTTTGCCGTGGCGTCTTTTTTAGTATCGGTTTTATCGTCCGCCTTTTCCGTTTCTTCGGGCTTGTCGGTGGGCTTGGCTTTTCCGCCCAGCTCAGCCACGAGTTCCTCGTACATGTCCCGGATGGCACCGCTGTTGCCCATCATGCAGCCTTCGGTTTCGATGCCGGGCAGGTTCTTCGCATCCTTCTTCATCCAATCTTTCAAGAGCGGGCGAAGGGTGGATTTCAGCGCATCGAGGTCTTTCATGGGGCTGTCCGCAAAAGCGATATTACCCACCGAATCGCAGTTGATGAGGAAGGAAACCGAGCCTTTCGGCGCTTCGCCAACATCCGGCAAGGCATAGCAGGCCACCGGGTTGTCCATGTCGGGGCCGGCCTTCTCTGGCTCGGAAATAAGCTTGCAACCGAGCACATAGCGTTTGTTGACCACCTGGCTGACCTTGGTATCGAGGATGCCGCAGGTGAGCAGGTTGTCTTCCGTCGATTTTCGGCCACTGAAAACGTTGATGAGCAGGAAAATATCCTTGTCCTCCACTTTGGAGAGCAGGGCTTTGTTGAACGTCAAGCCCTCGAAGCGAGCCACCCGTTCGTTGCCCGTCAGCTCAATGTCTTTGTTCACGAACACCACCATCCCGTCCTCGCCTTTGGCTTTTTCCTTTGGGTCGGTTGGTTCGCCATAAAAATAGGCGGACACGATGAGGGTCTCTTTTTTGCCCGTCAGCGTCTTTTCGGCCTTGGCGCTATTGCTTACTTCAATTTCAAAAGGGAATATTACCATATCGTTGCCCCTTACCTCATAAAGGGCGAAGACATCTTCATCCGAGCCGACTTCCTTGGGCTGAACGGGGGCAGCCACTTTCAAGTTGTTGGCCAGTTCATTGTAATAAACGGTGACAACCGTTTCACTGCCCAGCCCATAAATCTCGTCCGGTTGGTAGTACATCAGGATGCCGTCCGCGGTGAGGCCGTAGGCACCCGGCAGGGCGAGGGGCTCTTTTTCATCGAACTTGAAGCCTTTGTTGAAGTCCTCCTCCCTGTTTTCCCGAACCTTTGCCTCCGCAATGGCCAGCATGGCGGCCTTGTCCTTCACAAGGTCGTCCCAAGTGAGCTGCTTGCCCGTTTTCACATCAAAACTTGCGATAGCAGATTCTAGCAGCCCCCGGTTTCCACCCAGGAATGCGTAGCCGTTTAGTTGTAGCGTCAAGTACTTGCCGTCGTTGAGCATTTCGTTGTGCGTGCAATTCGCAGCGAACGCACCCGACGATACCGAGCCTTCGCTCTCGTCGTGGATGGCCCGGAAGCGCTGGATGGCGGCATCCACTGTTTTTGGCCCCTTGCCAGCCTCATCGTAGTCCGTCCAGGTGAGGAGCCGGATGAGGAACTTATCGGCCCAGGCAGTCACGCTTTTACCCACGGCACTTTCCGCATGCTTCAATTTTGGGACGGTGAAATCAATCTGTGCGCAGTCTTTGCGCAGGGACTCTTCCTTGTCGCAGTCCGTCCCCTTTGTCTGCTGGATGGTACGGGATTCCATCGGTACTGGCTTGGCAGCCGCTTGTGCCGTATCTTTTTGTTTGCAGGAAAAAATAAGGGTAAGGCATAAAACAAAGGTGGCGTAAAGGATTAGGTTTCTCATTTGTTGCTAGAATTTCTGATTTGTGACTTTGGTGAAATAAGCAAGGTCTTTCTTTTTGTCAACGACATGAAAGAGGCCTTTTCAGACTACGGGTGAGGAATCCAGTTCTAATAGTGCGAGGAAAACTGGGTGCAAAGCTAATCAAACGCATAACAGGTTGATTAGCTGTGCGTTGCAGTCCTTTAGATATTTATTTCAGCCATGTGGGAAATTCAACCCTGTACATATTTATCACGCCCTCACCACAACCACTTTTAGCGTTTTGCTGCCTTGCAATGTCCGCACTTTTAGGAAGTAAACACCGGGGGCCACCAAGTCGAATTCTTCCTCGAAACGAAGCAAGTCCCGTCTTGTCAAACTTCTCACTACCCGCCCGCTCATATCCGCCAGTTCCAGCCGAAGCAGGCCCCGTTCCATCAGTTCCAGCTCCAATTTGAATTTGCCGGAAGTGATATTGGGATAAAGGTTGTAGTAGGCCAGGCCAGATTCTCCGCCCGTCGGCCTGCAGTCGTTCACGTTGATTTCCTTCGCAATGGACAGGTTCTCGCAGCCCGTCTCCGTCACCAACACCGAGACCATATAAGTCCCAGCCGCCGCATAAACATGCGCCGGGTCACGTTCGGTGCTGGTCGTGCCATCCCCAAAATCCCAGGCAAAAGCATCCGCAAAACCACCCGGAATGGCGGTCGTGTCGCTGATTTCGATGAAATGCACCGTGTCGCCCTCACAGGCCACGTTGCCCGTCAGGAAATTGGCCTCGAAAGCCACGCCGTCCGAAAAATTAACCGCAAAATCAGCCGTGTCCCGGCAGCCGTTCACATCCGTGATGACCAGCGAATAATCGCCCTCCACCACCACCGCACGGGCCACCGTCACGCTCGAATCCGTAAAAGTAAGGCCGTTTGCAGCCGTCCAAAGCCATGCCACCGCATCGCCGCCCGACTCCGTCAGTTCGAGGTCTTCATTGGTGCAAATAGGCGAGTTCGAACTCATCTCAACCGCTGGTGCATCCCGCAGAGCAACCGCTACCGTGTCTGAACCTGTGCAACTATTTGCATCCGTCACCGTCACCACATACACCGCATCCGCTGCCGGACTGGCCAGCGGCGTGTCGCTGTTGGCGTCGTCCAGTGTCACCGCATTTGACCAAACAAAGCCCAGCGGCGCAGCCCCCGCACTGCCACTGGCATCGAGTTGCGCTCCGTTGCTGTTGCTGCAAAAACTGGCGTCGGCACCTGCATTGGCCGTCGGCAGGGCGTTCACCATCACGCTGAAAACTGCATCGTCCTCACAGCCGTTCCCGTCCGTCACCGTCACCGAGTAGCTGGCGGTCGCCGTCGGCGAAACGTCAACGCTGGCGCTGCTTTCCGTCGTGCTCCAAAGGAAACCCGTTCCACCCGTGGCCGTCAAGGTCGCTGTTTCGCTGGCGCAAATGGCATTGTCGCCCGTGATGCTGGCCGTCGGCAGGGCGTTCACCGTCACGCTGAAAACTGCATCGTCCTCGCAGCCGTTTCCGTCCGTCACCGTCACCGAGTAGCTGGCGGTCGCCGTCGGCGAAACGTCAACGCTGGCGCTGGTTTCCGTCGTGTTCCAAAGGAAAACCGTTCCGCCCGTGGCCGTCAGTGTCGCCGTTTCGCTGGCGCATAAGGCGGCGTCGCCCGTGATGCTGGCCGTCGGCAGGGCGTTCACCGCCACGCTGAAACTCTCCATGTCCGTGCAGCCGTTCCCGTCCGTAACAGTCACCGAGTAGCTGGCGCTCACTGTCGGCGAAACGTCAATGCTGGCGCTGGTTTCCGTCGTGTTCCAAAGGAAAACCGTTCCGCCCGTGGCCGTCAGTGTCGCCGTTTCGCTGGCGCAAATAGCATCGTCGCCCGTGATGCTGGCCGTCGGCAAGGCGTTCACTATCACGCTGAAACTCTCCGTGTCCTCGCAGCCGTTCACATCCGTCACCGTCACCGAGTAACTGGCGCTCGCCATCGGCGAAACGTCAATATTTGCTGAGGTTTCCGTCGTGTTCCAAACGAAACCCGTTCCGCCCGTGGCCGTCAAGGTCGTTTGTTCGCTGGCGCAAATAGCATCGTCGCCCGTGATGCTGGCCGTCGGCAAGGCGTTCACCGCCACGTTGAAACTCTCCATGTCCTCGCAGCCGTTCCCATCCGTAACCGTCACCGAGTAGCTGGCGCTCACCGTCGGCGAAACGTCAATGCTGGCGCTGGTCTCCGTCGTGCTCCAAAGAAAAGTAGTCCCGCCCGTGGCCGTCAGTGTCGCCGTTTCGCTGGCGCAAATGGCATTGTCGCCCGTGATGCTGGCAGTCGGCAGGGCGTTCACCGCCACGCTGAAAACTGCATCGTCCGTGCAGCCGTTTCCGTCCGTCACCGTCACCGAGTAGCTGGTGCTCGCCGTCGGCGAAACGTCAATGCTGGCGCTGGTCTCCGTCGTGTTCCAAAGGAAGCCCGTTCCGCCCGTGGCCGTCAAGATTGCCGTTTCGCTGGCGCAAATGGCATCGTCGCCCGTGATGCTGGCCGTCGGCAGGGCGTTCACCGCCACGCTGAAAACTGCATCGTCCTCGCAGCCGTTCCCGTCCGTTACCGTCACTGAGTAGCTAGCGCTCGCCGTCGGCGAAACGTCAATGCTGGCGCTGCTTTCCGTCGTGTTCCAAAGGAAACCCGTCCCGCCCGTGGCCGTCAAGGTCGCCGTTTCGCTGGCGCAAATGGCATTGTCGCCCGTGATGCTGGCTGTCGGCAAAGTATTGATAATCAATGAAATAGGCGTTCTGTTCGTACTAGTGCAGCCGCTCGTCGTGTTGCGAGTTTCCACATAAAAAGTGTAATCGCCCGCTGTATTTTGGCTGGGCAAATAGCTCGTCGTACCACTGGCAATGGCCGTTCCGCCCGTGGCTGTGGCGTACCAATCCGCTGTCTCGTTGCCCCCCACGCTCACCGAAAGGCTTGGCGTTGGCTCGCCTTGGCAGATGGTTTCGTCGCCGTTTGAAACGGGCGCATTGACGGTCGGACAAGCGCAGTCCAGCCCCGTCACGGTCAGTTCCGAAAAGCAAGTCGTTGCGCTGTTCGTGGCGGTCAACGTCACGTCTTGGCCACTCGGAACGGTCACGGTATAGCTCGTGCCACTGCCGCTGACCGTCCCTGGCGAGGTCGCCAATTGGTCGCCGCCCGTGAGGCTGACGCCAAAGGAATAGGTCAGCAGGCTCGCATCGCAGGCGGTTTGGCCTGCGGCAATGGTCGGCTTGGCGTTCACGTCCACGGTGGTGGAGGCGGTCGCCGTGCAGCCGTTCCCATCCGTTACGGTAACGGTATAAGACGTCGAGGCGGCTGGCGTGGCAATCGGGTTGCTGCTGCTGGCCAAGCCATTGTCCCAAGCAAAGGAAAGCAACGCCAAGCCCGTGGAAGCACTGGCATCGAGCGGGGTGCTTTCGCCTTCGCAAATAGCCGTTGCGCCAGCAACCGAGGCCGTTGGTGCCGGGTTCAGGGTCAGCGTGGCGGGCGTCCGGCTTGGGCTTATGCAGCCGCCAGCGATTACCCGTGTTTGCGCATAAAATATTCCTGCGGCAACGGGCGTGTAGTTGGTCGTGCCTTGCGCCAGCAAGGTGCCGCCCGTGGCTGCATCGTACCAGTCTGCCGTCTCGCCCGTACCGACCGTTACTGTCAGCGCTGGGATGGAAGCCCCTTGGCACAGGGTCTGGTTTTGGCCAGCCACTGGCGGACTGACGGGGATGATGATGATGCCGACCTGCGCCTCGTCCGTGCAGCCTTCGGCATCCGTGACAATTAGCTGGTAAATGGTCGTGGCACTCGGCGTGGCCAATGGGTTCACGAGGGTCGGGTCGTTCAGGCTGCCACTCGGCGACCAACTGAAGCTAAGGCCACCGTTCACACTGCTGCTGCCGCTGCCGTCGAGTTGCACCGTTGCGCCAGCACAACTGCTTATCATGCTGCCCGCATTTGCGTTGGGGTTTTGATGGATGGTGAGGGTCAGTTTGGTGCGGACGGCGCTCAGGCAGCCGCTCGCCGTCACCCTTGTTTCTGCGTAAAAATTGCCAGCGGCAACGGGCGTGTAACTGGTCGTGTTTTGCGCCAGCAAGGTGCCGCCCGTGGCTGCGTCGTACCAGTCTGCCGTATCGCCCGCACCGACGGTCACGTTGAGCGTAGGTATCGGCTCATTGGCACAAATCTCCACGTCGGGCGTGGCCGCAATGGGCGCATTGACCGCCGGGCAGTTGCAGTTGGGGGCGACCACCGTCAGGCTTGCTTCGCAATTCGTGCCCGAATTGATGGAAGTGATGACGATGTTTTGGCCAGCCGGCACGTCGTTCACCGTCCATGACCCGCCGCCGTTGTTGACGACCGTGCCTGCCGACGCCGTGACTTGGGTGCTGGAGGCCGTCAGGTTTACGGTGTAAAATAGCAGGCTGGCATCGCAAGCCGCCGTCACGCCGCCGATGCTGGGCAATGGGTTAACTATGACGGTCACTTGGTCGGTGTCCGTGCAGTTGTTGCCGTCCGTGACGGTCACGATGTAGGTGGTCGTGCTGGTTGGGAAGGCCGATGGGTTTGCGGCAAACGGCGCACTGAGGGTGGCGCTTGGGCTCCATTGGTAGCCGTTGGGGATATTACCAGCGCCGCCCGTGGCCATCAGTTGCACGGTGTCGCCGAGGCAAATGGCCGTGTCCAAGCCCGCATTGCCGACAGGCGAAAGATAGACGACCATGTTGGCAGTGGCCGAGGCGGTGCAGTTGTTGCCTGCCGTGACGATTACCGTATAAGTGCCTGAATTTGTGGTGGTTGCGTTGGCGACGGTCGGGCTTTGCAAATTTGAAACAAAACCATTTGGGCCGCTCCAAGCCCAGGTTACGCCCGTGCTGCCCCCGATTTCCGATAAAAGGATGTCGCCACCTTGGCAAACTGGGCTGTTGGTGGAAATACTGGCAACGGGCGCTGCATTTACGGAGATCACGACAGCATCCGAGGCGGTGCAGCCATTGGCGTCGGTGACTAGCACAGTGTAGGTCGTAGCGGTGTTTGGACTGGCAATTGGGTTGGGGATATTCGTTTGGCTCAAACCTTGGCCGGGGCTCCAGGCGTAGCTGTAGCTGCCGCTGCCGCCCGTTCCGCTTGCCCCCAGCGTGGTGCTCTGTCCGTTGCAAATGGCGGCGTCATTGCCTGCGTTGGCCGTCAAATCGGAGCTAACGCTGACCGTAGCCGAGCAGGTGTTTTGGTTGCCTTGTCCGTCGTTGACGGTCAGTGTGACGGTGTTGTTGCCGATATTGCTGCAATTGAAAGTATTGGGCAAAACGCTGACCAAGTTCACCGAACCGCAGTTGTCCGAGCCGTTCAGGAAAACGTCATTTGGGGCAATGTTCGCCGTGCCGCTTGCACCCAAGACAACTGCGTGGTTTTTGCAGTTGACGGTGGGCAGTGTAGTGTCCAACAAGTTGGGGTCAGTGGTATCTGTAAAATTGTCGCAGTCGTCGTCCACGCCGTTGCAGACTTCCGTTGCGGTCGGGTTTATCTGGCTGTTAGCATCGTTGCAATCGTCATCGTTTGCCACGAACCCGGTTGGCTGGTTGCAAGCTGTTTGCGACACCGCTGGGTTGCCGAAGCCATCGGCATCGGCATCGGCGTACCAAGTTGCGGCAGCGCCTGTTTCGTCAATATCCCCGTCGCAGTCGTCGTCAATGTTGTTGCAAATCTCTGTGACTGAGGGGTTTATGTTGGAGTTGGCGTCGTCACAGTCGCCGTTTACCAAAACGTAGATGCCGACTGGCGGCTGGCAAGCGTTCACCGCAGCACCTGCTCCAAAATTGTCGCCGTCACCGTCGAGGTAGTAGTCTTGGAAGACGATGCCGTCGTCGTTCGTGCCGTCACAGTCGTTGTCAAGGCCGTCGCAAAGCTCCGTGGCACCGGGGAAGATGGCAGCGTTGCTGTCGTTGCAATCACCGTTTACCAAAACATAACTGCCAACTGGCGGCTGGCAAGCGTTCACCGCAGCACCTGCTCCGAAATTGTCGCCGTCGCCGTCGAGGTAGTAGTCTTGGAAGACGATGCCGTCGTCGTTTGTGCCGTCGCAGTCGTTGTCGAGTCCGTCGCAAAGCTCCATTGCGCCGGGGAAGATGGCGGCATTGGCATCGTTGCAGTCGCCGTTTACCAGCACATAATTCGAGCCGGGCGATTGGCAAGCGTTCACCGCAGCACCTGCTCCAAAATTGTCGCCGTCGCCGTCGAGGTAGTAGTTCTGGAAGACGATGCCGTCGTCGTTTGTGCCGTCGCAGTCGTTGTCGAGGCCGTCGCAAAGCTCAGTGGCACCGGGGAAAATGGCGGCGTTTGCGTCATCGCAATCGCCGTTCACCAAAACATAATTGCCGACTGGCGGCTGGCAGGCGTTCACCGCAGCACCTGCTCCGAAATTGTCGCCGTCGCCGTCGAGGTAGTAGTCTTGGAAGACGATGCCGTCGTCGTTTGTGCCGTCGCAGTCGTTGTCGAGTCCGTCGCAAAGCTCCATTGCGCCGGGGAAGATGGCGGCATTGGCATCGTTGCAGTCGCCGTTTACCAGCACATAATTCGAGCCGGGCGATTGGCAAGCGTTCACCGCAGCACCTGCTCCGAAATTGTCGCCGTCACTGTCGAGGTAGTAGTTCTGGAAGGTCAGACCATCGTCAATGCCGTTGGCGCAGTCGTTGTCAAGGCCGTCGCAAAGCTCCGCTGCACCGGGGAAGATGGCAGCGTTGCTGTCGTTGCAATCGCCGTTCACCAAAACATAACTGCCAACTGGCGGCTGGCAAGCGTTCACCGCAGCGCCCGTGCCGAAGCTGTCGCCATCGTTGTCGAGGTAGTAGTCTTGGAAGGTCAGGCCGTCGTCAACGCCGTTGGCGCAGTCGTTGTCAAGTCCGTCGCAAAGCTCCGTTGCACCGGGGAAGATGGCGGCGTTGGCATCGTTGCAGTCGCCGTTTACCAATAAATAATTCGAGCCGGGAGAAAGGCAAGCGTTCACCGCAGCACCTGCTCCGAAATTGTCGCCGTCACTGTCGAGGTAGTAGTTCTGGAAGGTCAGACCATCGTCAATGCCGTTGACGCAGTCGTTGTCAAGGCCGTCGCAAAGCTCCATTGCGCCGGGGAAGATGGCGGCATTGGCATCGTTGCAGTCGCCGTTTACCAGCACATAATTCGAGCCGGGCGGCTGGCAAGCGTTCACCGCAGCACCTGCTCCGAAATTGTCGCCGTCGCCGTTGAGGTAGTAGTCTTGGAAGACGATGCCGTCGTCGTTTGTGCCGTCGCAGTCGTTGTCGAGTCCGTCGCAAAGCTCCATTGCGCCGGGGAAGATGGCGGCATTGGCATCGTTGCAGTCGCCATTCACCAAAACATAATTCGAGCCGGGCGATTGGCAGTCGTTCACCGCAGCACCTGCTCCAAAATTGTCGCCGTCGCCGTCGAGGTAGTAGTTCTGGAAGACGATGCCGTCGTCGTTTGTGCCGTCGCAGTCGTTGTCGAGGCCGTCGCAAAGCTCAGTGGCACCGGGGAAGACGGCGGGGTTGGCATCGTTGCAGTCGCCGTTTACCAAAACATAACTACCAACTGGCGGCTGGCAATCGTTCACCGCAGCGCCTGCACCAAAGCTGTCGCCGTCGCCGTCGAGGTAGTAGTTCTGGAAAACGAGACCATCGTCGTTCGTGCCGTCGCAGTCGTTATCCAAACCGTCGCAAAGCTCCGTGGCACCGGGGAAGATGGTAACGTTTGAATCGTTGCAATCGCCGTTTACCAAAACATAGCTGCCGACTGGCGGCTGGCAAGCGTTCACCGCAGCACTTGCGCCGAAGTTGTCGCCGTCGCCGTCAAGGTAGTAGTTCTGGAAAACGAGACCATCGTCTATGCCGTTGGCGCAGTCATCGTCAATGCTGTTGCAAAGTTCTGACGCTGAGGGATTTATGTTAGGATTTGCGTCGTCGCAGTCGCCGTTTACCAAAACATAACTGCCAACTGGCGGCTGGCAAGCGTTCACCGCAGCACCTGCGCCGAAGTTGTCGCCGTCGCCGTCAAGGTAGTAGTTCTGGAAGACAAGGCCGTCGTCGTTCGTGCCGTCGCAGTCGTTGTCGAGGCCATCGCAAAGCTCCGCTGCGCCGGGGAAAATGGCGGCGTTTGCGTCGTCGCAGTCGCCGTTTACCAAAACATAACTACCAACTGGCGGCTGGCAAGCGTTCACCGCAGCACCTGCGCCGAAGTTGTCGCCGTCGCCGTCAAGGTAGTAGTTCTGGAAGACAAGGCCGTCGTCGTTCGTGCCGTCGCAATCGTTGTCGAGGCCATCGCAAAGCTCCGCTGCGCCGGGGAAAATGGCGGCGTTTGCGTCGTTGCAGTCGCCGTTGACCAAAACGTAGTTTGCGCCGGGCGGCTGGCAGGCGTTCACCGCTGCTCCTGCCCCGAAATTGTCGCCGTCGGTGTCGAGGTAGTAGTCTTGGAAGGCCAGGCCGTCGTCAATGCCGTTTGCGCAGTCGTCGTCAACACCGTTGCAAAGCTCGGTGGCGTCGGGATTGACGGCGGCGTTGGCGTCGTTGCAGTCGGTGCTGTTTGAAACGTAGCCCGTCGGGGCGGTGCAGGCCATCTGTGAAACGGCGGCGTTGCCGAAGCCGTCGTTATCTAAGTCTTCATAATAGGTATTGGCCGCCGTCCCCGTCCCTTGAATAATGAAATTATATGGGTTTTCATCGCAGTCGTTGGAAGCAATATTAAGCGTGGCAGCCAAGGCTCCACTTGTGCTGGGGTCGAAAGTAACGGTGACCAAGACCGAATCACCGGGCGGAATAGAGTCTGGTAGCACAATGCCGCTGAAAGTGAAATCGCTTGAAAAAGCGCCCGTTATCGTAATGCCATTGGTTGGTATTATCAGGGTATCTGTCCCTTCGTTTTTGATGGTGAAAATGCGCTCCAAGGTACTGCCCAATTCACATGTTTCACCAAAATCGGTATGGTCGGTGGCGCTGGGCGAGGTGTCCCCGTCGGCGATGCTGGCTCCATTTCCTTTTGGGTTTATTTCAGGGAAAACAATTGGTAGCACACAGCTATTGCCGCTAGTGACTCCGCCTGGTGCTACCCAGTTGGAATTGCCTCCAGTGAGGCCGAAATTGATCAGCGTTCCGTTATTGCCGTTGGCGGTGGCATCTGTAAGTGTTGTCAAACCTGCATTGTTGCCGGAGGCAACGCCTTGGTTGAATTTATAATAGGCCATCATGCCGGGTTCTGGACTGGCAAACTCGCAATTGTAGAGCTGCTTTATTTCCTCACAGGTTCGCTCTACATTCCAGAGCCGCACCTCGTCCAAGCTGCCGGGATAATAGTACTGTATTGCCCGGGTATCGGCCATCAAGCGAAGGACAGCGGACGTGGGCGTGAACGTGACACCGGCAAGGCTGGTTTCTGCTGCTAATGCACCGTTCAGGTACAATTTCATGGCACCACCTGCTTTTGCAGTGAGTGCGACATGCTGCCAAGCATTGGCTGTCAGTGGTGTTGATAACTCCTTGAAGCCGCTGCTGGTATGGATATAGTGATAACCTATGCCCCCAAGCACTTCTACCACAAAGTAGGCATTGTTTGCTGATGGCCTTTTTGAAATAATGTCGGAAATGGGCGTTGATGCACTTGCCGCTTTCACCCAATATTCAAGCGTAAACTCCCCAGTGGTGGTGTAGCTGTTCAACGAGGGTGAGTCGGACACTTCCACATAATCGTTTGTACCATCAAATGCCAGCGCAGCACCAGCAGGTGCAGGCGAAGCCGCCGTGCCCGTAATGGCGAAGGTATAGGGGTTTTCGTCCAGGTCGTCGTTGGCGATGCTCACCGAGGCATTGAAACTGGCCGCCGTTGCTGGGTCGAAAGTGACGGTAAACTCGGCGAACTCGAAGGGCGCTACCGGGCTGGGCGGGTCGAGCGCACCGAGCATGAAGGCAGCTGCTCCCGTTCCAGTCAGGTTGATGCCCGTTACATTGAGCAGTTCGTCGCCATTGTTTTGGATGGTAAACGTGCGCACCACGGGCGCATCGCCGAGGGTGATGCTGCCGAAGTCTGTGTGGTCCGCCGTGCTGGGGGTGTTGTCGCCGTCAGCGATGTCCATGCCGTTGCCTTGCAGGTTTATTTCAGGGAAAAGGGGTGGGGGGGCGCCGTCACCTCCGCTCGGAGGCCGAAAGTGAAAGGACTGTTTGGGTCATTGCTTTCGATGGTTACTGTGGCGTCATAGATGCCAACCGGGGCAGTGGAAAAGCTAAAGGTCACCGCAAGCGTGGTTGGCAAAAAGGGGGGCAATGGGCCAGACGGCACGAAATCAACCGCAAAATTCACCCCAGGGGTGACGGTGACATTGGTGATATTTAAATCAAATATTCCCTGATTTTGTATGGTAAAAACATGCTCAAAATCAGGGCTTCCCACTGGCATTGCACCAAAATCGGTCATTTGGGTCGTGGAGGCCGGGTCTCCGTTGAATATTTCAACCAAAAAAGCATTATCGGCAAAAACGTGTACCTCCCCTTGCGCCCACGTTTTGCCGAAGGCGAAAAGCATTAACCAAGCTGATATAAAAGCGATTTTTTTCATGTTCTTCACAATAAGTGGGATTATTATAGCCCAGTTCCTTGAATGGTGAATTGATAGTTGCCCTCGTTGGCATCGTTGTTCTCCACCGTGATGATGGCCTTCTTCAGGCCAAGGGTCTTGGGCCGGAATTCGATGGTGAAAGTCTCGGTGCCGTCGCCCGGTTTTACCGCAGCTGGAGGCTCAGTCACCACTTTGAATTCCGATGCATGGGGCCCACTGATGGCGATCCTTGGCCTGCCAGTCAGGTTAAGGGCCCGGTCGCCTTGGTTTTGGATGACGAATCGCTTGATATTGGCCGACCGAGTGGCGATACTGCCGAAATCGGTTCCATTTTCCAAGCTCGCCGTTGTGGCGCCGTTGGCAATCAGTGCTTCGGTTTCCCCAAACATGCTCACTTCAGGCCCTGCTCCCACGCCTTGTATATTGAACACGAAAGGGTTCTCATCATCTTCGTCGCTGAGGATGGTGACCTTGGCATTGTGAACGCCAGTTTCAAGCGGCAAAAAGGTGATGAACAATGACAAGTCGGCGCTAGCGGCAAGCGTCCCATTTTTAGGCATCACAAAATTGGTGATGGAAAATGCAGGGTCTCCCTTGAGCGTAGGCGTTCCGTTCAGGCGCAAGGGGTCAACCCCGATATTTTTTACCATAAAAATACGGGTCGCCTTCACGCCCGTGCTCACGCCACCAAAGTCAGTGTTGTCGTCGGGATTTGGCGAAGCGTCGAGGTTCAGGATGGCAAGGCCGTTGCCCTGCACGTCGAGTTCGGGTTTGCGGGTGCCAATTCCTTTAATAGAAAAACTTTGTGGTTTCTCCCCGGCAATGCGCACGGTGGCGCTGAACTCGCCCTCTTTTTTGGGCCTGAACTCAATGGTAAAAACCTCCGAATTACCGTAGCCCCTGACCTTCGTCCTTGGCTGAACGATGGCCCATGCCTCCAATTTTTCACCCTCCAAGGTCACTGGCTGGCCGGGAAGGGTGAAATCCACCTCACCCGTGTTTTGAATGGAAAAAATATGCGCAGCCACACTGCCCGTGCCTACTTTTCCAAAGTCGGTATCGTCCTCCAAAGTGGGCGAATCGTCGGCATTGGCGATGGTGCGTCCCCGGCCCCGAAGCACCAGCCGGGCAGGTGCCGTGCCTGCTGCCTGCTCGGCTTGGATGTCGTTTTGGCCTTTGGTCAGCACTGATTTCACAGGGCTGCGCTGCCCCAATTCGCCCGACTCCACATAATGCACCTGTACGGCATAGTTGTAAATGACGCCGTTCAATGCCTCCATGTCCGTGTAGTCCTGTTGGTTGCTCGGCACGGTGGTCAGCAGTTCGGGGTTGTCGTTGCCGGATGAGCGGTAAATGAGGAACTCGTATGCTCCTGCTGGTAACTGATTGCCCACGGGCAGCTCGAACTCCCAACTCAATTGCACTGCAGCCAATTCCGGTTCTGACTGCGCCACCCGCAGGTTTTTCACGGCAGCCGAAGCGGATTGGAACTGCATTTTGATAGCGACCACATTGCTCGTATCGCTCTGGTTGCCCGAATCGTCAAAGGCGATGAGGGCATATTGGTAGCTCCAGTCGAGCAGGCAGGCGGAGTCGGCGTAGGCGGTGGTTTCGGCTGCGAGGCTGTCCAACATCGCCCAGCCCGGTGAGTTGGCGACCACTTCTTTGCGCAGCAAAAGGTACTGTCGGCAGTCCTCGCTGGTGCTTGGTGTCCATTTCAGTTTCACAATGCCGCCATCTTGCTTCGCAAGCTCCATGAACGGCGGGATGGGGGGCACTTTGTCAGGTCGTTTCAGCGCCAACACCTTGGACGGCAGGCTGCGGTTGGCGGCCCTGTCTTGGGCACTCACCACGAAGTAGGCCGTTCGGTTGAGGCTTTCGTCCTTCACCTTCCATTCAAAAGCATTGGCCAGCATCGGCTCGGTGTTCAGGATGGAAAACTCGTGGTCGGGGTTGTTGGCGAAATAGACCCAGTAGCCCGCCACGTCCTTGGAAACGGAGTGTTCCCACACGAGCCAGACCGTCCCATCTTCGTCAATGCGGCCAGCGACCCTTGCGGGCGGCTCCGGCGACACGAGGTCTGGCACGGTCATGTAGCGGTTGAGCGACAGGGTCTTGTTCCAGTTTTTGTCAATGGATTGCAACCAAATAAAATGCGAGCGGTCGCCGACCAGCAGGCTGTCTGGCTTCCAGATGAACTCACGGGTGTCCTTGCCGAGGACGGCCAGCGTGTCGAAAGGCCCAGCGTCGTCAGCGCTCAACAGCAGGTTAAACTGCTTGAAATCTGCGGGTAGCGGCTCCATTTCCCAGCGGATGGTGGCCATGTTGGTGGTGTCGTTGTAATTGGCGAAGATGATGTTCGCCTGCGGCGGCGGCGTCAGGTCAACGGCCTTGGCCTTCACTTCCTCCCAACTGCTCCACTCGGCGAAGGAGTTGAGGCCCCGGAGGCGGTAGCGGAATTCCTGGTTGTTCTGCGCCACGGAGTCCCGGTAGCTGAAATTGGGCAATTTCTCGCCGTCCATTTCCATGAAAACCAGTGGCTCGGCAGTGAGCGGCTTCCATGTTTTGCCTTTGTCGTCGCTGCGCTCCAATTCGTAGGCTGAAAACTGCTGCTCGTTCAGCCCCTTGTCCCAATGGAGATTGATGACCAAATCGCCTGGCTCGCCCTGCTGGAACTTGACGGGGCCGCCCTCCTGTTTCCGCTCGTTTTTCAAGCTCACATAGCCCTGGCTGAACAGGAAGGGGTTGGCCATCGAGATGACCGAATAGACGTAGTGTTTGCCCGGCTGCACGTCCTTGTCCACGTAGCGGAAGCCGAGCACATCGGCGGCGGACTTGCTTTTTTCGGCAGCAAACAGCGCCATGCCGTGCAGCGTCTCGAAGGCGTCGGCCTGTGCGCTCATCGTGCCTTCGATGGCGATTTCGTTGTACAGTAGGGACACTGCCAGCGTCAGCATACTGTCGCTGCCGATTTTGGCGTCGAGGGCAAATGCCTCGGCCTGCGGCATGGGCTTGATGACGCCGAGCGTATCCATGTCCTCGAAAAAGGTATTCACGCCGGGGTCTTCGTCGCTGACGTGGCGAAGCAGCAAGTAGCCGCTCTCATTTGACGCTTTCCAAAGCCGTGGCACGTTGGGTGCCCAGCGCACTACGATGCTGTCGCCGTAGGCTTTGCCGATGGCAAACACCTGTGGGAAGTCTTGCAGGGGCGGCTTCGGCAACATATCGGAGAGCGACTTGTCTTCCAGGAACTTGAAAACTGGCTTGAAGCCGGGTGGGTCGGTGACGGTCTGGGGTTCGCCCGTGGGCAAAATGACGCTGCCGGACTTGAAATCGCTGCGGTCGGTGACGGTGTAGCTATAGGCTTTTCCCGGCTGCGCTGTACTGTCCACCAGCCCCAGGCCGCAGGCGGCGGCGATGGCGGGGCGGTTCAGCACCTCGTTCATCACGTAGCTCCAGCGCATGGCGTCAGGGTCGAGCAGCGACTTGTCGCCGAACTGGAACGAGGCATCGTAGAGCAGCGCCCCGACGGCTTCCATCAACCCGTCCTCCTCGTTTTTTTGCTGCGCAAACCAGGCACTGTCCCTCGGCACGAGCCGGGCGGACAGCAGGGCACTGGTGCTGGGAATGTCTCGGCCCAGCGAGTCCAGTTCCATCCGGTCCACTTGGTAGCCGGGGGCGATGTTCCCTGCCCAAGCAGCGGGCTTGAGTGGGAAGAACGCCAGTTCCACCGCCTTGCCCGTGTAGGTGGCTTGGAGGAAAAGGCTGTCTTGTGCCGTTGTTGCGCCAGCAAAGGCGAACAGCAAGAAAAGGTTGGCCAGCCTGTATTTAATCATCGCACTTTTCATTTGCATTGTCGGTTATTGCGCACCGAAGTTTTGACTTGAACCCATTCTCCTCACCCCCCCCTCTCATAGCAAGCGGGTGACAGGGTTGATATATCATTTACTCCTCCCCCTCAGCTTGAAGGTGTACAAACGCTTAGCTGGGTCGTCGGCATCCGATACGATGGTCACGGTAGCCTCCGTATAGCGGGCGTTTCCTGTCGCTAAGTGGGTAATGGTGATGGTCCTTGATTCACCGGGCCACACCCACAATCTTCCGTCATAGATGTCGAAAAGTTTCTTCGTCATACCTGAGTACAAGGTGGTCTCCGAGTCAAACCTGATTTCAGAGATTTTCAAAACCCGGCCACCCGTATTCTTGATGACAAAGTCTTTGGAGACATAGCCGCCGCCCGCCGCCCAATCAGTGTTATTTCCAGTTGAATAAGTAGTGCTCCCATTTGGAATGGGAATGCCGTTGCCCTCCACTTCAATGTTGTTGGACAATGCTTTCAACCGAACCTTGAACTCGTAGTTGGCCGCATCGCCTGCCGCATTGCTGGTCAGCCTGACCATTGCCTCGTAGGTTTTGCCAAGCTCTGTGGCCTTGAACTTGATGTTCAGTATTTTGGTGGTATTCGCCTCGATGCTGAACGGCAATGTAGGGGCGATGAAAATGCTCCCATCTTCCCCGATGAACTCCACCTTGGAAATGGTGGTACGCTGGTTGCTCATGTTTTCAAGGGTGAGCTGGAGGGAATCCAACTTGTTGTATGGCCTTGGGCCTTGTTCAAGGACAACACTCGGTTTATTTTCAACGAGGCTGCTCGGTTGCCAACTTTCCTGATTCGCATTCCAGGCTGAGGCATAAACCTTCAAGGACGCATCGGGAATCTTCAACCTCATTCCCCTCACTTTGAAAGTGTACTCCCGTTTACTGGGCAACGTGGCGTCCGTGCTCACCTTTACGGCAGCCTCTGTGAACTTGGTATCGCCTGTTCGCCAGTGGGTGATTTCGAAATATTGGAAAGCTCCCGGCTGAATGGTAAAAGTCTGCGGGGTGGTAGTTGGCAAATAGAACAGGGGCGACCCGTTCATTGACTCCCCATTTATGTTGATGCCCGTGATGTTAAGTGGTTTCGCTCCCGTGTTCTTTATCTTGTATCTATTGGAATACGAGCCAGCATCAAAACTAGATGCACTGAATTCCGTACCGTTTCGGCTGCTAAAAGTGCCGGAACTGTCCACAATTATATCATCGTAGTTCGGCTCGGTAATGACGATATCACTGCCCTTGCCCGTTACCCTGACATTAAACTCATAATTGCCTGCATTGCTCAGGATGCGGGCTACAGCTTCGCAGGTTACGTTGTGCAAGGTCGGTTTGGCGGTGACAGTAAGGGTTGCCGTGCCGTTGGTCGGCAGTTGAATGGGCACTGCACTGCTGGTAAACACGCTGGCATTCGGCCCAACAAACTCCACTTTTGAAATAGTAATGGCCGTGCTGCCCGTATTGTTAAGCTGGAACTGAACATCCGTAGCTGTGCCTACCTGTTTCACGCCGATTTCGGTCAGGTTGGTGGACAGCGGCTCTGCATTGGGGTCGTTCGGGACGAGCAGGCTGTTGCCCTTCACGACCAGGCCCGTGGGCGGAGCGGTGGCTGTCGCCAAAGCACCTGCCCTGCCCTTTACCTTAAAAGTGTACTCCCGTTTGGTTGGGTCGGTGGCATTGGTTTTCACCTTGATGGTAGCCTCCGTATCGCGTACGTCCCCTGTACGCTGGTGCTTTATGATTAAATACCTATAACTCCCGCTTGAAGTGATGGTAATCGGCATTGGGTCAGCGCAACTAAACAAAGGCTGCCCATCCACCACTTCTGAGAGCACGGAGATTTCAGTGATATTGATAGGAAGTATGCCCGTGTTCTTTATCTGATAATACTTGCTGATTGTAGCGTCAGGAGAACTCAGGCTGGTGGGTTCAAAATAAGTACCCGAATTGCTTTCAAACACAACTGAGCCATCCTCAATAGTGTAAGAACCAACGCTGTTTTTGATGGCCAAATCCGCAATATCAGGGCCTTGCCCATAGGACGGCAGCGTACATTTAAAATTGACCTTATATGCAGGCTCATCGGGGTCGTTGCTGGCAATCGTCAAGGTCACAAAGCGGTCGCCCGCACTGCCCACCGGCTTGAACCAAAGGTGAAACCAAGTCTTGCCATTTGGCCCATCAATCGTGCTTGCTGCCGGGTCAGTTACCTCAAACTGGGAGGCGTCAGGCCCGCTCAAGGCTATTTTCGGGGCCCCTGTCAGGTTGAGCGGTCCATTGCCTTTGTTGGCAATGTCAAAGCCTATCCTGGGGGAATTTGAGTGCAATGTCCCCAAGTCGGTAATGTTAGCGGCACTGCTCGCAATTATAGCGTTCGCATTCCCTATCAATTTTAGGTCAGGTGCAGTAACAGTGCCCTTCAGATTGAGCACGTAGGGGTTTTCGTCGCTGTCGTTGTTGGCGATGGTCAGCTTTGCAGTGCGTTCGCCGATTGAGCTGGGGGTGAACCTCACGGTAAAATTCTTGCTGTACGTAGTGCCCGTAGCGATTGGGCTTACTGGCTGCGCAACGATGCTGAAATCCGCTGCATTCGTGCCGCTGACCTCAATTTTCGGCGTACCCGTCAGGTTGAGCGCCAACCCGCCTGTGTTGGCGATGGTAAACACAATGTCTTTTGTCGAGCCAACCGCCACGGTGCCAAAATCGGTCAAAGCATTCGCAACAGTGCCGCTGGCAATCTCCGTTGTGCCTTTCCTTACAGCGATGTCCGGCGTGGCAACGCCCGTACCTGCCAAATTAAGCACAAAACTGGCCAAGTCAGGGTCGTTGGTAGGTATCGTCAACTTGGCACTTCTGGCACCGGCCGCTTTTGGCTTATAGGTTATCTTGAAATAGACGCCAGAGCCGCCCGCTGAAATTGGGAATGGAACCTGCTCAAAGGTGAAGTCAGCGGCATTGGTGCCTGACATTGCCAGTGCCCCATTCAATTGGAGGTCTGTTCCCCCGCCATTTCTAATTACAAAAGTGCGCTCGATGGTGCTGCCCACTTTCACGCTGCCAAAGTTCAGCCCGTTGGTGGCGGTGGCAGCAGTATTGGATGCAATGGGCACCTCGGCGGGTGAAGTGAACTGATTGCCATAAGCCACCTGGATGTCCGCCGCCTTCTTAAAATTAAGGTAGTCAATGCTGTTGTCCGTGCCAGCCGTCGCCGTCAGGCGGAGGAGGTGCCTGCCCTGCGTCAGAGTTAAGCTGCCGATGGCTGTTTCAATATAGCCAGCAGGGTTCAGGGTGATTTCGTTCAGTACGTTTGCCCCATCGGCGCTTAGGCTCAGCTTGCCGCTGCCTTTGGCCTTTAAGTTCACTTCGTAACTTCCGGCATTCGGTACGTCCACCGTGTACTCGGCCCATTCGCCTTGGACGAGCAGCGCCGACAGGCTGCCGTCGGAAGCCGAGGCCGTGATTTCCACGCCCTCGCCGCTGATGGCGGTGCGGAACTGCCCGCCATTGTTGGCCTCCTCGGTGTCATGGTAGGAGATGCCCTCGCCGCCTACGTCATATCGTTCAGCCTCCACCGTGCCCGGCACATAGGCGGCAATATTGCCGTAAGGAGGGTTGTACGTCGTGCCTTTCACTGTGAAATTGTATGCGCCAGCGAGGGGGTCGTTGTGCGTAACTACTACCTTGGCACTGCGCTCCCCTTTTGCCGAAGGCTGGAAGCGCAGCTTGAACGAAGCCGTGCCACCCGGTGCGACCTTGCCCGTGGTCGGCGAATCCAGCAGCTTGAAATCGCTGACATGGTTGCCTTGCAAACTGAGGGTGTAGTCCAGTACGGCTTCCCCCCTGTTTTTTACCAAAAATGTCTTTGTGATAAAATCGCTGCTTACATTGGCCGACAGGCCGAAGTCCCTGACAGTGGTACTTGCCGTACCGGGCTGCACGTCCGTTCCGTCTTGCTCCTGCAAGGTTATTTCCGCCGATGGCATGCCCCATTTTATGTTGAAAACATACAGCCCCGCTGTGGTTTCCAGCCGCACGGTTGCCCGTTTGATGCGGGTTGTGGTCTTAGGCGTCATGGCCACGGTCAGGGTGGTCGCCCCGCCCGCAGCGATGCTGTCTTGGCCAAAATTTGCCGTAAACTCGGTGGCTTGTAACCCTTCCAGTTTTGCGCTCAGGATGCGCATGGCACCCGTGCCTACGTTTTCGAGGCGGAACTCCCGGCTTGAGCTGTTCTCAAAATCGGTGAAATTGCTCACCTTGACCAGTGCGTTCCAATCGTTGGCGACTACCTCCTTGGCTGCGCCGCCCTTCACCACAATCAGTGGCGACACCGGTTTCGCCTTCAGCCTGAACTGGTATTTGATGCCGTTCCGGGCATCGGTTTCCACGGTGTACAGCGCAGTATGCTCCTCGTTTTCTGGTGCCTCGAACCATACCCAGAAGGTCCAGCTCTGCCCCGGCGACAGCACTTGCCGAGTGAAATTGCCCACCGTTTGCTCCGTCGTCGCAAAGCGGAAGCGCCCGTTGTTGGAATATGGCGAGCCGTCAATGGTCAGGTTGGCGTTGCCCGTGTTTTTGAGGGTAAACGCTTGCTTGCGGGTTTGCCCGGCCAGCACGTTGCCGAAGTCGGTGCCGTTGGTAGCCTGCGGGCTGGCGTTGAAATCGTCGGCGATGGCAGTGCCGCCTTTGCCCGTGACTTGGGCAATGGGCATCATCGCCGTCGCCGTCGTGCAGAACTCGTAGCGTTGCTGGTTGCCCTCGCAGTTGGTAGTAAGGGTCACGACGGCTGTTTTCTCCGCAATGTCCGCCAGTTTGTTTGGGTCAAAATAGACGCTGAAAATCTTGGTATCACCCAGCAAAATGGGCGAAAAACTGCTGCTGTCCACCGAAAACGCCGCAGCGTCCGCCCCGCTGATTTCGATTTTTGAAACCTCCAACTTGCCGCTGCCCGTATTGCTTACCTTAACGAGCTGCTCGGCCAGCACATACACTTCGCCAAAGGCGAGGCTGAAACTGGAAGTGGCGGGCGTGGCTTGGTCGGCAATTTCGAGGTTCGTCTCTGTTTTCACGGCGATGCCCGGTGTGGGGCAGTTGCCTTTCAGCACAAAGCGGTAGAGGCTGCTGCTGCTGCTGTTGCTCGGGATTTCCACGCTCACGTCCCTGTGCTGCCCTCTGGCCGTTGGCTGGTAGGCAATGGTAAACGGGGCCGAGCCGCCTGGGTTCACTGTTGCCGAAGGCTGACTGACCACCTTGAAATGCCCGGCGTGGCTGCCTTTCAGCACGACCTTCGTTGCGCCAGCATTTGTCAGGTTGAACGGGGCGGTGCTGTTGTTTTCGATAAAAAATGTGTGCAGCTCCGCGTCACCGAGGCTCACGCTGCCGAAGTCGGTGCCATCGGTGGTTTGGGCGGTGTTGGCTGGGCTGGTGATGCCCGTAGCTGGGATGCCACCCTTCACGGCCATGTTCGTGCTGTTGACGGGGACGCCGAGTACGGTAAAGTTGAACAGCGGTGTGTTAGGGTCGCTGCTTGCGATGGACACGATGGCGCTGCGGGGCGTACTCGCATTGCTCGGCGCTGAAAAACGGATTTCAAACCTGGTACTGCCACCTGCTGCCACATTGGTTTCGGGCTGCCGGGCAATGGAGAAGTCGCCCATGTTCTCGCCCCCGCTGATGCTCACCGCATTGTCCGGCAAGCCAAGGCTGCCTGTACCGAGGTTGACGATATCGAACGCAAAATTTTGAGAATAGCCCTTCATCACCGTACCGAGGAAACTGCCGTTCTGGGCCTCTGGGTTGTTGCTTCCGTTGTAAATATTTGCACCAGTACCACCCTTCACGGTCAGGAGCGGAAGACCCGCCAATGCGTCGCAGGTGGCGCTGCCTGTGAGTGCGCCGCCACCCGTCCAGTTGGAGGTCGTGCCGTCGAGGGCAAAGCCCAACAACTCGGCGTTGACACCGCCCACCATGTCCCGCATAAACCTGACGTTGGGGTTGGCCACGTCCGCCTTGCCCTGGTTGAACTTGTAGTAGGCCGCCAGGTCTGGCTCGTCGCCGGTCAGCCCACAATAGCGGCGGGCTTTCAGTTCATCTTGCGACAGCGCCCGGTTCCAGAAGCGAAGCTCATCGAGCGAGCCTGCCATGAAATCTGCAGCACCTTGGTAGGAGCCAAGGAGGATGTCATTGCCGAAACTCGGCGGCACCTCGTCTGGCGTGTCCTTGGAGTCTATCAACTGGCCGTCGAGGTAGGATTTGAAGCCCTTCGCCGTGTTCCGTTGCCAAGTAAAGGCGATATGGTGCCATGCCCCGTTGTTGATCGTGGCCGGGTCGCCCACTGAAACGCCGTCCACATTATGGCTGCTGGTCACGACATGCTTGTTGCCGCCCAAACCCGTGATGATGAGGTTGTTGCCATCCTGCATCCGCACTGCCGACTGGTGCTTCGTGCCTTTGAACCAATATTCGACCGTAAGGGCATTTCTGCCGTTGGCAAACGGGAGGCTGCTCCCCCCCGGTATTTTCACGTAGTCGTTCACGCCATCGAAGTTCAGCGTGGCAGCGGTGGCCGAGGCCGATTCCGAAGCGTTCCCCTGCACAACCAAGTCCGATGCGCCTGTATTGGGTTCGGTGCTGGCGGGTGCAGGCTCGCCGTTGTTTGCCACCGTATTTGTGGTGGGCAGGTTTGTCAAGCAAGTGGCAAGCAACGTGACCTTGAACTCCGGCTCGTCCACATCATTGCTGTAGAAGGTGAGGACGGTGTAATCCTGCCCAACTGGAAAGTTCGTCAGGAACTTAATGGTGATTTGCTTGCTGTCGCCTCCGGCAATGCTGTCCGGGTAGGCAAGCCCGATGATGGTGAAATTGGGTCTAGAACTACTGAATGAATTGATTTTCAGTGTTTTATCGCCTGTGTTTTGGATGGTAAACTCCTTTTGGATAGCCACGCCCGGCGTAGTGCTGCCAAGGTGTTGGATGCCCGTGCTGGGGTAGTTTGGCAAGCCGAGGTCTCCCTCGGGTACCGGTACACCGTTGGAAGCCACCACTTCGATTTCCTGCCCCATTGTCTTGCCCGTAACGGCCAACTGATAGGGGTTTTCGTCGCAGTCGCCCGTGCGGAGGTTGATGACGGCATTGCGCAAGCCACCTGCCGATGCAGCGGGCCGGAAGCTGACCCGGAACGCCTTGCCCTCGCCGGGCTGGATGCTGGTGGGCAAATCATAGACGTTGAAGTCGTTACGTCCTTCGCCCGTGATTTCAAAGCTGGGCGTCATAGCGGCGTTACCATAGTTGTAGAGGGCAAACTCCCGCACTGCCGCCGTGTCGTTGGCGGGCACTTCCCCGAAGTAGCGGGCTTCGCCGCTGATGGGCGGGGCGTTATTGCTCACCAAGGCTTGGCTGCCCGCCTTCAGTTCGGCCTCCACCCGGCGGTGGTTGGCGGTGATGTTGAAGGTGAATGATTGGTTGGCGTCCACCGAGGAGTTGCTTTGGATGGTCACCTGCGCCCGGCGCTCGCCAAGGTTGACGGTGCTGGCGTTGAAGCGGATTTGGAACTGCCCGCCATTGCCCATGTTGTTGTAAAAATGGTCTTGGTCGGGAACTTCACCACCTCGAACTCCGAGGCGTGCTGCCCCGTGATTTTCACGAGCGGTGCGCCCGACAGGGTCAAGTTGACGTTGCCGGGGTTTTTGATGTCCAAATCCTGCACGGTGGTACAGCCCAAATCACCGAAGTTGTACGTGCCGCTCAGGGCGATGGCATTGCCGGAGGCATCCAACAGCCGGAAGTCCTGCGAGCATCTGCTGATGGTTATTTTGTCGAGGCTGACACCCGTGGTATCGCATTTGATGCTCAACACCTGCTCGCCCTGGCGCAGCCGCACGAAGGCGTAGGTGCTGCCGCTGGCGTTTGGCACGAACACCATTGCCGTATCGGTCATGGCCAGCCCATCCATCTGGAAGGAGAGCTTGCGGCGAGTGCCCGCCGAGATAACGTTTGCTTCCACGACATAATCGCCAGCATCCACCACATTGACCTTGAAGCGCAGCCACTCGCCCTGCGCCATCGCCACCACGGTTTTGCCGTCCATCACTTCCAAGTCGGGTTTTTCGCCCTTGCGGAGGTTTACGTCGCCCCATTTTTCCGCATCGTCCAAGTAGCTGAAGCCGTGGCCACCCACTAAGCTGGTGTTCATGCCCATGAAGTCCTCCGCCTCGATGGTGGCGCTTGCCTCCTTCGATATTTGGGCGATGAAATTGTTGTAGGGCACGGCTATCGGTTTCACGGCGGGGCCGTGGTCGCTTTTGAAGGTATTGGCATCGAAGGCTTGGCCCACCTTGTCGTCCCAGAAATTGGCACCCAGTTCGAGGGCGGCGGTGAAATTGGCCTCGCCCGCCTTGGAACAGTAAACGACATAGACTTTCAAGGGGTCGAGGATGCAGATATTGCTGCCGTCCTGGTAGGTTGCGCTGAACTCCTGCACCCCGCTGGGCGTGTGGTCGTAGCGGGTGAGGCTCGTGCCGTCGAGGTAGGCGATGGCCTTTTTGCTGCCATCCTCCACGACGAGCATTTTGCCGAAATTCCAGTCTCCCTGCACGCCGAGCATCTGCTTGCGGAGGGCATTGTAGTTGGAGCCGGCGCCCCGGTTGAGGAGGAGGATTTTGTCACGCTGCTGGGGCTGGGCGCTTTCCGTAGGCAGTTTTTCACTATTGGTGATGTAATCCCCGATTTTGGCGGCCTTTGCGGTGTTGTCCTTCAAGGTGACGGTCAGTGCGATGGGACTGTCGAAGGTCGTCGAGCCGATATTGTTCCAAGGGGCCTTGAAGCCGCACCAATCCACCAAGGACTCGCCAAGCCCAGGTGCCCACTTGTCGAACAGGATAATGCGCTCCCCGCTGGCGCTGTAGAGGTCCATCTGGCGGGTTGCCGCCTCCCAAAAAGCGATGCGCTTGCCGAGGTGCTTGATTTCGATGTTCGCCACCTCGTCGTTTTCGGGCACGACCAGTTCGATTGGGGGCTTGCCCGGCGTGGTGACGTTGTGGTTGTAGAAAACCTTCCAATCAAATGAAGCGGCGATGGCCGGGTCAGCGGCCACTTGTTGCGTGCTGATTGAGCTTCCCCGTAATTTAGGTTCATCTCCATGGCCGGTACGGCATCCAAGCTGGCGATGGCCTGCCCCATGTCCCGCCATTTGAGGATTTTTGGGAAACGCAGCTTGGCGTTGCCCCTGAACGCATATTGATACTCCTGGGTCATTCCCTCATATCCATCATAAGTATGGCGAAATGCCCAGTGCGGCGCACCACAGTTTGCCTTTTCATTCAGTGTAGCTTGGAGATGGGGAAAGGCAATGTCGAAATGCTGCAAATCATGCGGTGACATGACGTTTGTAGCGTTGCAATGAACCCCACGATTGTACGGGTTCGTTTTCATGTACTCATGCCCTGCATTGTAAACATAAACGGCCTGTACCCGAGTGATGCGGGTAAGCTGCTCCTGAAAAGCCAAGCTGAAATTCTGGCTGGCATTAAAAGGATTGGCCGTAGGGCCGCCGACGAAGTTCTGGCCCGACATGCCCGCCGTGCTCAACAGGTTTTTTGATTGTATCTCACCTACTGAAATGGTGTCTGCGCCATCCCGGTTTATGTAAAACTTGCTCGCCCAGTCTTTCTCTAAGTAAACATTCTTCATGATTTTCCCCAAATACGTCTTGAAATTACCATGCTCCGTGGGAGTGGCGAACACCTTGGCTGCGTCGCTGCTTTCAAAGACGAGTTGGGCAAAATAGTAGGCTGCAACTTGCCCCATGTAAGTGGAGTTGGTGCCTATGCCAAATTTGAAGTTTTGCCAGAAACCATCGAGGTTCTGTTTCATGCGGTAGGCATCGTATTGCACCCGGTGGTTCAGCCGTATCCGCTGGAGGTCGTATTTGTCGAAGCCTTCCGTAACAGCAGGGAATAGGAAGTAATTGTCCTGTACACCAGGGAAGCTCGGTATTTCGATTTGGGTGAAATTGGCGTCGTCAGGATGCCCCACGTCCCTTCGGAACACATTGGACTGCTGTAGCTTCGCATTCCCCGCTGCTTCCGCCAGCTTCTCGTACAGGCTGTTGTGCTTGCTCACACCAAACCAGTAGGAATAGAGCAATTTCAAGCCATCGTCGCCCAAGTTCCCTGTTTTTTTGAGGGCAGAAACGGGCATTTCCAGCGAGTTGCCATCCTCGTCGGACATGGCCTTGTCGGTCGTCGTCACCTCCACGTCGGGCAGCAGCGGCACCCGAATCAGTTCCAGTTGGCAGAGCTTGCCCTTCCAGTCAGCACGTGGTAATGGTGTCGGCAAGGCCAGAGAAGGCCACATCGAGGCCCTGCTCGTTCACGATTTCCACCTTCGGAATGGTGAACTTTGAGCCGACCTGCTGGTAGGTGGTCACGGGCACCTGGAAGTTCTTCAGGCCGGGGTAGCCGCTCAGCGGCACGTCGAACTCGCCGTCCTTCACGCCGTTTGCGTAGCGGCTGATGCGGCAGAAATAATCGTAGGCCACCGTGCCCACGCCCGGTACTTCTTTTTTCTGGGGGAAATAATGCGACTGCCAGGTCATGCCCAATGGCGCATACGCCTTGAATGCAATGCGGGGGTCGGCGTAGCCTTGGTGCCAGTAGCGCTGCAAGTTGCCGGGGGCATGGTAGCCCAGCATCTTCTCATGGATGTTCGTGGGCATCTTGCCCGTTTTGAAAGGCACGGTGGCCATTTCCTCCGCACCATCACCCTCCATCGGCGTCCACACGCCGTTGATGCGCTCGTACCAGCGCAGCCTGTAAGAAATGGTGTAGTCGCTCTCCGGGGCGAGCATCCGCTTGGGCTTTAGCGTGGCGGATTGGCCCTCTACTACCAACTCGGCAGGTACCGCTACGCCCATCGCATTTTTCAATAAAAAGCCCTCGCTGGGGTTCATCTCGATTTTGAAGTCCCGCACGAACTTGTTGCCCGCCAAGTCCTCGTCCTCGAACTGGAAGACGTAATTGGGCAAATAATTGAAGGCAAGACTCGGCTCGCCGTAGATGGGCACGTCCGTTTCGTCCTTCTTGGGGTAGGATTCCTCCACCATTTTCACGTCGGCGATGGGGTTGTTCGGCACCTCGGTCATGGAGGCGAAGCAGGCCCGGTCGGCATCCGACGACAGCTGGAAGCGGAGCCGGAAGCTGCCCTTGATGAGACCACCCAGTACCCGGTAGCGCCCTGCGAGGCTGCCCGCAAAACGGGAGGGATTCGGGAATTCGCCGTTCAGTTCCGCCGCCAGCATGGCAGAGAAAATGCTGACCCGCCCGCGCTTCGGCCCTATTTTATACCTCATGCCCACGCTGGCGCCGCCCCATGCGTAAACCTGCCCCTTCATGCGCCAGCCGTTCATGCCCACCCGCCGGGGCGGGTTGCCGCAGACGGCATCGAGGGTGCCCAACGCCACATCGAAGCCGAGGCCGTAGCCCAGCCGCACGTCGAAAATGCCGAGGTTCAGCCCAAATTGCTGGCTGAACTGGAAGCCCATGATATAGCCTTTCTGCGGGCTGTAATTCCGCTCCCGCACATTGCCGCCACTGGGCCAGCCCGGCACTATCTGGGCCACCGTAGGCATGGGGTCAACCCCCGTCCCGAACTGTAGGTAAAACCTTGGCGACGGGAACGAAATGCCAAGCGCCCCGGCCTTCACCGTCACTGGCTGGAGCGGTGTGCCCAATTTGAAATAATAACTGTTCGTGGCAAAATCGAGCAGCATATTGGCCCTTGCCCTCGTCTTGTCGAGTTCGAGGTAGAAAAGCGGTCGGTAGTTGATATTCGACTCGAACGCCGCCGTGGCGCTTATTTTTTTGTTGATGAAATCCAGTTCCACCTCGGCATAACCCTTCATTGGCGACGAGCGGCGGTCAGCAATGTCGCCAAAGCCGAGCATATAGGCGTCGCCCCGTGCGAACATTTTTTTGAAGGCAAAACCGTCGGCGGAATTGTAGCCGATTTCGATGCCCACCGCCAGGTCCAAGGCCATGATTTTGGGGTCGGCCACGCTGAAAATGCCTTTCACGTAGCCGCCGTGGCTGCCATATTTTGGCGAATATTGAATCCCGCTCAGGCTTCGTCCTGGTGCCATGAGGGGGTCGTCAATGGCATTGTAGGCGGTCTCCAAACTTGAGGTGAAAAGCCCGTTATTGGCAGCGGGTTCTTTCTTGCCCTTTTCCGGCGTCACGTATTCGAGCGTCGGCTGCTTTTCCATGTTGATATAAATGCCGCCGCCCGCCCCGTGCAGGTTGAATACGTCCACTCCAGCGATGTTTATCAGCGGAAAACCAAAATGGGGCGCTTTCTGGGTGTAATAAACGGCTTCAAAATCGGCGAAGAAATACCTGAACTTGCCGTCGTCCGCGGGCTTCACCATCCCGAATTGGCACATGGCCTTGGCACTGAACAAGAAGCTGCCATCAGGTTTTTTGCCAAAGCGAAGGTCGGCCATGCCCTTGAAGCCCTGCCCCCATTTTTGCTCCGCTTGGGTTTCGGCCTTCAAAAACTGAATAGCGCCGCTCACTTCCACTGGCCCAATAGCCCCTGCAAGGCTGATGGCATCCAGCCCCATGTTGGAGTAGGCCATGCCCCGCTCCGGGTGGGGCTTGAAGTAAAAACCGAGCTTGGTGGTGGCGCAAAGCCCGGTCGTCCTCACTTGTTTTCCAAGGCTCAGGGCGCTGGTCGGGTTCATCATCACGCCCTTGGCCAATGCTTTGCGGTCGCCGGAGCCGAGCCGCTCTTTCAGCAGGTTGATGCTGATGCCGAGCGTCATTTTCCACTCTTTTTTGACATCCAAATAAACAAATTCCGGCGCATCGAGACTGATAGGGAAGCCATTCATGCCGCCTTTTTTGCCCGTAATCTTGTAAAGTTGTTTGAGTTTTTGCCTTGCGGTTGGCTGGTTTTGGGATGCCGTTGCGTCGGTTGGCTGTTCATCGCCAAACTCGATAAGCCCCTCCTTGGGCAGGCCCATGTCCAGGCCCCAAGTGCCCATGCTGATGGTGTTGATACCCCCGGCCATGTTGCCCAGCGTGACGGTCTTTGCGTCCACCGCTTTGTTGATTTTCAAGCCTTCGAAACCGAGGCCGGGCAGACTGAATTCCAGCCCCCATTCCGCCACTTTGTCCATGCCCTCTTGCAGGAACTGGGCGTTTTTCTTGGAAAGGAAAAAATTGGCGACGCCGTTCAGGTCCACCGAAGGTCGGTAGCCTTTTTTGCCATCGGGGTAGCTCGCCCAATCGAAAGTGATGGTCGAACCTTGGTTGAGCGAAACGATGAGGCCGGGCACCCACTCCGCCTCGAAGAACATCCCCGCCAGCGTGCCCGTGTTTTCCCTGGGTTCCGGCTCCGGTTCTTCGCCTTTTTCGTTGTCGCTGTCTCCAGGGAACAAATCGTCGTTAGGGTCGCTATTGGTCGCTGACGGCTCGGCTGGTAGCTTTTCCCCCACTTTGAAATCGCCGCCTGGCGAATACTCCTGTTGGCTGCGCCTGAAATTGAGCTTGCCCGTGTAGGCAATCAGGTCTTTGCCGCCATTGTCCTTAAAAATCGGACATTTCAGCCGCCCAGCAATATCGCAGGTTTTCTCCTCAGCCTCGAAGGAAACCGTCAGCGAGTCCACGCAGTAGCGCCAGCCGCCCAGCTTCACGCCTTTGTCATAATTGAGCAAATCCGTTTTTTTAAAACTGCCCACCATCCCATTCGTCTTTGTAAACCAAAAATCGGAGACGGGCGATTCGAGCATGGCGTTGCCCTCGCCCACCAGCCCCTCAAAAGCGAGGTTGATGCGCTTGAAATACAGGCCCCGGAACTCCGCCCCTGCATCGTCGGGCGTGCCTTCGGCATTGTTGTCGTGGTCAAAATCGAGGTATGCCTCGTATGCCTGCCCCTGCTTGAAAATCAGGCCCTCCATGCCTTCGGTAACGAACTGGATGGGCTTGCCTGCGGCGTCCATGAAATGGAGCGGGGCGATGAAGCTCTTGAGTTCGGTTACTTGCTGGATGGTGAACGGAAAAATCACTTGTTTTTCAGCTGTTTCGGCGCTGGTCTTAGTCAAGTCCCGCAGCTTCAGTTTTGCCTCCGGCAATTTGCCACCCTTGAACGGCAAGGCGTACTCGCCCTGCACGTTGAATCCCTGAAAGCCCTCACAAAGCAAATGGGCATAGCTGTGCATGCCCGCTTGCGGCAGCCCCGCTTCAGGGGTGCTGGCCTTGAGGGTGATGCCACCCGGCTGCTCCTCCGTTCCGTTGAACTGGGCATCGGAAACGGTCACGTCCGATTCGAGCAGCATGTAGAAGTCCTTCATGTCCACCGAAGTGGGGCTTACCCTCACGTCCTTTCGCACGAACTGGGCGTACTTCGACCCGATTTTAACCAACAGCGTGAACTCGACCTTCGTGTTCTGCTCCGTCGGCTGGCTGCTGCCCCCGATTTCAAAGGCGGTGATGAGTAGCCTCGAGTTGGCGGGCATTTCCACTTGGGTCATGCCCATGCGGGTGCGCAGTTCAGGAGTCAATTCGAGCGGGAGGCGCTTGACACCTGACTGTGCGTTATGGGCGTTGATGTTCGGGAAGGTGAAGTTTTCCGAGCTTCGCTCGATAGCCTTCTCCGCCCGGTAGGTGGTGCCGAGTTGGGTAAATTCGAGTTGGACGTCGAGGAAGGGGATGGTCAGCACGTCGTCTAGGAAGGGAAAGCCGCCCACGAGATTTTGCCCTAAACTACTGATGGTCGCCTTTTTGTAGTTTTCCAGCAGTTCGGCCCTGTTTTTTTCATCAAAAACAGTCGACATGCCGCTGTTCGGAGCGGTGCCGCTGTTTGCCGAAGGCGCATAAAAACGGTCGTACACCCGGTCGAGCATTTGCCCGATGCCCTCCTTGTCGTTGCGGTCAAAGGGCACAAAGGCGTGACATTTGCACTCCACGTTCTCGGTCTTCACCTTGATGTGGTCGAAAATGAACCCACCTGTGGCCGGGTCGGCCTTCCCGTAGATGTTGAACTGCACGAGGTTCGTTCCCATTCGCACCACGAGTTCCAGTCCCAGCAGTTCTTGGTCGTTACTGTCTCTTTCAATGTACTTGAGTCGCACCTCTGCCAGTTCTGCCTGCACACCGCCGATGCTCAGCCCGTTGGGGTCGGCTTCGTAGCTTTCAAGTAGGTAGCGCTCGGTCGGCACTTTGTACGGGTCAATTTTTAAGTGCTTGATTTTCAGGCCGTTCAGTTTGATACTTGGCCAATCGGACTGGTAGCCGAAGACGTTTTTAAGGGTCGTTTTGATGGAACCCTTGTTGCCCGTGATTTTGTTGTTGAACTGTCCCGCCGAGATGTCCAAGGAGAAAACGCCGCTCAGGTCTGCATCGGGGTGAACTGCTTGCCGTTGCCGAAATCCTTCAGCACGGCGTCCACATCGGAGTCGGGGCTCAAGGCCAGTTTGCCGCTCCAAAGACCCATGCCCCGGCTGCCCGCTTCTGGCTTGATGGCCATGCGTGAGTAGTTGCCGTTGATTTTCAGCTCGCCCGAATAGCGAAAAGGCTCGTCGAGCACGGGCACTTTCAACTGCCCAGCGAGGTAGGTGCCTTTTGATTTACCCTCGTCCACATTTAGCGTGAGGCTGTCCACGGAGTAGCGCCAATTGCCGATTTTGCCCTTGTCAAGCGAGACGAGGTTTGTTTTGAAAAACTGCCCGTGGCCGCCGTCTTCTGCTATCGCAAAAGCGCCTTCGTCAAGGGTTATGGGCTTTCCGCCGCCCGTGAAATCGTACTCGGCTGGCAACTTGACCTCAGCTTGGCCGAGGTACAGCCCCCGCCAATTATCGGGCTTGGGGGCAATTAGCTTTTCCTGCTCGACCTTCTGGCCCGTCTTGAGGTCGAGGTCGCCGTTTTTCATCGAAAACACGAAGCCCGGCATCTTGGGCAGCGTAAAGTCGTCGAACTTTTTCACCTTACCGAAATAGGTGGCGGGGTCACCGTCCCCCTCCAAACCGAACTTGACGGGACCGCTGCCATCGGCCTGCACCATGATTTCGGGGTCAATGGAGAACTGCGTTTGCAGCTCGAAACCATCGAAGCCTCCACAGTCCATCGCCATGCCGCTGCTGTTTGCCCCTGCTTTGTATTCCAGCTTGAATATTTGCGCCAGCACTTGATTTGCCTCGCTTTCGAGTGGGGTTAGGTAGCTGTTGTTGCGGACGGAATTGGGCGCTACCGGGATGCCCAGCCCCGCAAAGGTCATCACTTTGCCCACCGATGTGACCGAGTAGCCCGCCCCCGTCAGGTAGCAGTTTCGGGGGCGTGAAGCGGATGCCCGTGATGGCAATGAGGGGTCCGTTTTCATTGTCCAAGCCGAGGGGCAATTGCGCAGCAGCATTGGGGTCGAGCAGGCTGGCCATGCGGTTTTTGCCCTGCCCGTTTTCAAACCAATCCTTCAGTTTTTGAAAATATTCGGGGGTAAAACGGCTGGGGAGCGTTGCCACTGACAAAGTGTTTGGGTCAAGGTAAAACTGGTTGTCGCAGACGGCCTCAATGCTCCCTGCTTCGTAGCAGCGAAACGTGTTTGGCTTGGCCTTCAAGTTGGTAAAAACGACTGGGACGCTCGTGTTCAACATTGGGATTTTCACTAAACCCGTCCCGTTGTAGCCGCTGCCGTTGGGGGTGGCATCTTCCACCGTCATTTCAAACCAGCCGATTTTCACCTTATCCCCTGCTGCGATTGGAGCGGAGGTGTAGCCTTCGGTGTAAATCGGCCCGAAGCCGGTGTCGAAGACCTTGCAGCCTTGGGGGGCGGTGCGGCTCTCCTCCATGTCCTCAGCAGCTTGGCTGCCGCCAAATGGGGCAAACCCATTGCCGTACACGAATGTGCAGATTTGGCTGTAGCCGTAGTTTCGGAAAATTAGGCCGGGCTTGAGCATGTTGCGGGCCTGCACCCGCCAAGCGTAAACCTGTCCGGGCTGGAGGATGGGGTCGGTGGGGCCGTAAATCAGCGATGGCGACATGGTGGTGCGCTCCATGATTTTCAGGCTGAAATCGAAGCCATCGTTTGGGTCAGCACCGGGCTGGAGCTGCACCAACTGGAACAGGTACTCGACCGGGGCCGGGCTGTTGCCGGATCCGTTGTGCAGGGGCGTCCAAGTGAAGGTCTGGCTTTGGAAATTGGTCTGCGGAACGTTGCCAAAGCAGGTAGGTGTCTGTAAAATCGGCGGTTCGTTGAGGAAAAAGCCGCCCGTGACGCAGGTTTTGCGGGAAATGGGCACGTTGCGCTGCAAGTCAATCACTTCGAGGCAAATGCGGTTCAGCCCTTCGGGAACAATGACCGAGCCTTGGCCCTGGCCCGCTGCACCGATGAGCGCTTCGGGCTGGAGGTAGGGTTGCAGCGCAAAACCATCTAGCATGACGGGCTGGTTCATGTTGAGGCGCAGGGGTTGGAAGCCATAGTTGGGGTCGGTGGTATAGAGCGTTTGGCCGTTGTTTTCGATATAGAGTTTCAGGCGGGTGTCCCGGTACGGCTCGATGGGGTCGGTGAGGGCGGCGGTGAAGACGAGGTCTTGCGTCCGCTGGGTGCCATACACGCTGAGGTCGAGGGAATGGGGCGGTATGAGCAGGCCCGTGAGCGACACGGGATAGACTTGCTGCGCAAAGGCGGTGTTTGCGAAGAAAAGTAATGCGAGTATTGGGAGTAAACGACTGCTCATATTTTAATTGTCATTTTGAGGTGACATCTTTTCGCCCGATCAGACTTGAAAATCAGCGAGACTTTCAAGGGCGAAAAGGTGTCATCTCAAATCGGTGTATTCACGTGATGACACCTTTTTGCCTTTGAATAGGCTGCTTGAAACTGAAATTCGGAGCAGGCAAAAAAGATGTCACCTCTAAAATCACAGAGGGATTCAATTCTTTTTTTGCGAAGGTTTATCCTTCTCTTTTTTCATAAATCTATACTGATACCCCACCGTCCCCACCACCTCGCCGAACTGGTCGGAGGCCGTGGCGCTCGTGTTCTTGGTGCTCAGGAGCATCCAGTTCATCGAAAGGGAGTGGACTTCGCTCAGGTTCCAGTTCAGGTTGAGGCCGCTGGTAAAGTTGCCGTTGTTGCCCAGCCCCTCGGTCACGGTGTAGAAATAGTTGATGTCCAGGCCCGATGTCAGCTTGCCTTCCAACAGGCTTTTAGACACGCCGAAGCCCGTTCCGTAGCGCCGAACGAGCAGCGAGGAGAGTTCATTTTGGTTAAAATTGGCCTTGGCCGTGAATCCCCATTTGGAAGCTAGCCCCAGTGAATACACGAAGTTGGCGACGAGCATCTGCGAGAACGAACTGGTCGTGGGGTCTTCCACGTCGTCGGTCACTAGCTGGGCATTGCCTGTCAGGTTGAAGACGTGCTGGTTCTGCGAGCTGGTGTCCTGAATTGTGTAAGTAGCACTGAACCCGGCGTCCTGCGTAACGATGAGCACGTTGAGCACGGGATCGGCGGGGTCGAGGAGGTAGGCCACGTCGGCCGAGTTGTTGGAATAATTGGCAGAGAGGCTGAACGGCCCTTTGCTGTACGCTGCGTCTAGGCTGCCGACAAGGCGGTTCAGGCGGTTGGGCTTGGAGCCGTCGAGGTTGTTGCGCTGGATGCCGCCGCTGGTATTGAGCGAAACGGCTTGTTTGAATAGGCTGGTACTGAGGTTCAGTGTCCACTCCTCGATGTCGCTGTTGAAGAAATAAGCGCCAAGCGTCTTGTAGTCGGGGTCCACTCGGCGGTACTTGAGGCCAAGGCTGTAGGCAGCAGCCTGGTAGTCGAAATTGCTTTCCAATGCGGTCTTGTATTTTGTTGTTTCACGACCTTGGAAGAGGAAAGTGGGGTGCGGGAACTCATTTTTCGCCTCAGCGTCCTTCATGTTCGGCGACAGGGGCGCTCGCCCCGATGTCGGTCTTTAGGCGGAATTTTTTGAAAAACATTTTTTGAAAAACCAAACCTAATGCTTCATTGTGCTCGGGGGTAATCTGCTGCGGAATCGTATCGGGTATGAAAATAGAATTCTCCAAATCCTTTGCCTGGAATAGCACGAGGTCAATGAAATCCTCCTGTGTGCCGTAGCCAAGCTTCACGCCCCAGCCCTTGCGCTGGAACTTGGGCAGGTTTGGCTCGATGAGGGAAAGGTCAATCGGCTCGGCCTTGGCCAACTGGCCGACCATCGCCCCGATGCGCAGCTTGCCCGGCGTCAGTTCCGTGCCAGCACCGAGGAAGATGAGGTTCGACATGGTGTATTGCGAAAAATCCATGCTGCGGTGGCCGAAATGCGTCTTTATCCACTTGTAGCGGGGGCTAACGCCGAAGCGCACGAACCGCTGTTTTTGCGAAGCAATGCTGTTGCTTACGTCCCGCTTGAAGGCGTTGTAGAGTTCTTTTGGATCCGGGTAGGCGTGTTCCGTATTTTTTGCCGCAATTGTTAGTGAAAACGGCAGGTTGAGCTTGTAAATCCTTGCGTTGAAATTGGCGTTGGCGGTGTAGAGGAAGGGGTCTTGGCGGGGCGTGGTGCCGAGGGCGTTGTAGGAGCGCATGTTGATGCCCAAGCCGCCAGAATAATCGAATGGCTTGCCAAAATCGGTGAAGTCCTTGAAAAGGCCCTTGACGTAGGTAGGGAAAAAGCCTTTTTTGCTGACCGCTTCGAGGTCTTCAAAATCCTGTACCTGCTGCGCCATGAGCGAGGCCGACAAAAGCGAGAACAGGGAAAAGGCGTAAAATTTCTTCATGCTTAGGTCGGTTTCAGGCAATATTGCCGTAGAGCAAAAAAGTGGGCGAAGAATGAAATCTACATCCGAATTCTGTGCAGGGAAAATGATTATCCTAGTTGTTTTTTCAGGTTTACAAAATTGCCAAAACTTGCGGGCAGGGGACTGGTCTATCCGTCCCAAACATTGGTAAATTCGTTGCAGGCTTATCTGCAACCAATGCTACAATTTTCATAACCAATTGATAAACAATTACTTGGAAATGGAGCTTGGCAAAATGCCAAAAGTATCTTGGAAGGTCTTGGAGAAATGCGAGAAGTCCTTAAACCCCACTTTGTAGGAGACTTCTTTGACTGAAAACTGGCGGGATTCCAATAATATTCTGGCCTGCTGCATCCTAAAATCACGGATGAAATCAGCGGGAGAAACATCCGTCAGCGCCTTCATTTTCCGAAAAAGCTGGCTGCGGCTCATACCGATTTGGTCACAGAGTTGCGGCAGCGCAAAATCTTCATCCGAGTAGTTTTCGGCCACTATTTTTCTGATTTTTTGGATGAATGCGTCTTCGATGGCAATCTCTTCGCTCAACGCCGCCACTTTCGAGAAACGGGATAGTCCATTTTGCGAAGCGAAAAAAGCCACCATGCGCTGCCTATTTTCCAATATCATTTCCAGCGTGGCGAGCAGTTCTTTTTTGTCAAACGGTTTGGACAGATAGGCGTCGGCACCCCGCCGCAAGCCCGGCCAGCTTGGAGGCAGCATCTGCCTTCGCCGTCAACAATAAGCATGGGGATATGGCTGGTGCGTTCGTCGTTTTTCAGCGTTTCCAGCACCTGGTAGCCATCCCGTTCGGGCATCATCACGTCGCTGATGATGAGGTCGGGGATGGTTTCCAGCGCCTTCTCGATGCCGATGCGGCCGTTGTAGGCGATGTCCAATTGGTAGTTGGCTTCAAGAATGCTCTTTAAATAGTCCACCACATCGGGGTTGTCTTCCATGACCAGCAGTTGCGGGCGGCCCGGTTCAAAATTGGTGGCTTCTGGGCTTCCTCATCACGAGGTTTTGCCGGCCGCAAGCCCTCGAATTGCTGCTTTGGTCTACCAAGGTGCAGCGCCTCGTCAAATGCCGGGAGGGGCAACACCCCTGCAGTATGGTTTTGCCGCACGGGTAGTTTCACCGTAAAGGTGGAGCCGGTGCCCAGCTTGCTTTCCACCGATATTTCGCCGCCCATCAGCTTCACCAATTCAAGCGTATGCGCCAGCCCGATGCCCGTTCCCTCTCCTGCACGGGTGGTCGAGCCGTCCACCTGGTAGAAGCGGTCGAAAATATTGGGCAGTTCAGCTTCGGGGATGCCGATGCCCGTGTCTTTTACTTGAATTACGATTGACGATTGACGATTGACGATTGGGGTCGAAGGTGCCTCTCCAGATTTTTGTGGGAATAAATCGTCAATCGTCAATCGAACCTGAATTTCCCCACCAGACGGCGTGAACTTCAAGGCATTGGACAGCAGATTGCTCATCACCTGCTGGATTTGTTCCGGGTCGAAGTCCATTTCCAATGCTTCTATCGTGGTGAAAAACCGCTGGGAAAGGTTGCGGCTGTTGGCATAGGTATGAAAGCTCTCGGTGACGTAGCGTAGGTAGGGGACGATGTTTCCCCGCTGCAAACGGAGCTTGAAAGTGCTGTCCTCCAGTTTAGACAAATCGAGCAATTGGTTGACGAGGCGGAGGAGGTTCTGCCCGTTGCGGGTTATCAAGCCAAGCCCTTTTTTTGCCGCTTGTTCCGTCAATCGTCCATCCGCTTCGGTGAGCCGTTCCGCCATCCCCAAAATCACCGTCAGCGGTGTGCGGAACTCGTGCGTGAGGTTGGTGAAGAGCCGACTCTTGAAGCTGTCCAATTCCTTGAGCCGCGCAAGGCCGCCTGCTGTTCGAGCTGCAACTGGCTTTGCAGTTCCAAGCGTTTTTTCAAAAAATAAAAAACGCCGTAGGCGATGCCCGCCAATGCCAGTGCATACAGCAGGTACGCCCACCAGGATGCCCACCAAGGCGGGTGTACCGTGAGCGGCAAGGCTATTTCCTCCGAAATCCAATGCCCCCGTGCGTCGAGCGCTTTTACCCGGAAAGTGTAGTTGCCGGAAGGCAAACTGGTAAAGGTCACGCTGCTGTTCGCCGAAGGCGTTGACCAAGTCTCGTCCTGCCCGTCGAGGAGGTAGCTGAACAGCGTCTGCCCATCCTTGCTGCCGCCGAGCAGGCCATACTCGATGCTGACGGTCTTGTTTCGGTAATAAACATCCAGCACTTGGCCCGGGGCATGAAACACCCTGTTAAGGATGGTGTCCGAACCCTCCTCGGTCATGGAAACTGAGCGAAGCAGGAGCTGCCCGCCGCCTTGCAGGCGGGCGTTTTGCGCCATGACTTTTTCGGGGTAAAAAGCCGTGACGCCCTTCACGCCGCCGAAAAACATGCGGCCATCGGAGGCTTTGAAAAAACTGGCCCGGTTGAACTCGTTGTCAGCCAGCCCGTCCTGTTTGTAGAAATTGAGGAAGCGCCCGCTGCCGATGCTGAACCTCGAAAGCCCGTTGAAGGTGGAGAGCCAAAGACAGGAGTCGCCCTCCGGCAACATGCCCACCACGATGTCGTTCGGCAGCCCCTCGGACTGGGTGTATCGCCGCCATTTGCCCGACCCATAATCGAGATGGACGAGGCCCTTCTCCGTGCCGAGCCAGAGGCTACCCTTGCCGTCGGGATGGATACATTTAAGCCCGGTCAACATATCCGGTTCATTTTCACCAAAACGTTTGAATTGCTCGGTGACGGGGTCAAGCGACCAAAGCATGGCACCACCGCCAAACCACAGCCTGCCGCTGGGCGGGTCGAAGACAATGTCTTCTATCGCTCCTTTTATGAGGATGTTGGTGATTTCCTTCCAAACGGGGGCACCTTGTGCGCCATCCAATTTATAAACCTTGTCTTGTACTGCCCGCCACAAACCACCTTTGGCGTCGCTTGCAAAGGCACCGTAATCAATATAATTTAAAGTTGACTGGTAGGGGTTTATCAGCTGCCTTGTAGTCAGGTCAAAAACCTTCCCACTATTTAGCAGCAGTTTTCCCTTGAAAAAAAGCAGGTCGAAAGGCCCATAGTCAAATGGCAACAACGGCGAATAAATACTTTGCCTGCCTTTGGCTGGACTGATTTGGAAAATATTGTTATAAAAACTGGCGTAAACGCTGCCCTCCTCATCTTCGGCAAAGCCCCGGAAACTGCAATAGCCCCCGCATAAAACATGTTGCTCCGTAAAATAGGTATCGAACAAGGGGGTATTTGGCATGAGCTTCAAGAGGCCAACAGAACTGGTCGCCCAAATTGCGCCCGATTTGTCCAAGGTCAATTTGAAGAACGTCGTTTGGTTTTGGATGATGGTTTCCAATTCCTTGCGGTAATCGAGCACCCTGTCCTGCTTGGCGTCATAAAAAACCAGGTGTTTATCCGAGCAAGCCAACCAAAGATTGCCCTGAGGTGTCTCCACCAAATCATAAATCGAGTTTCGTCCGATTTGGATGAGCCGGCTGGCAGGGTGTGGCTGGAAAGCGTCCGCACCTTGTTCCAGGCGCTGAATTGCGTTGCCAAACGTCAAAAAGACCGAGTTGCGCTGCCCCGGCACGAGTCGGGTGATGCCCAATGTTAGGTTTTTTTCATAGGGCATACTTTGCAGTTTTTCGCCCTTTGGGCTAAACTTCAGGATGGCATCGTGGCCTTGGCTCACAAAGTACAGGTTGCCCAGCCCATCGCCACAGACCATTGTGTAGAAATTTTCCCGCCCAGCAACCACACCGCTCACCTCGACCATCCGGGCAATCTTTCCTTTTTGGAGCCAAAAAACGGCTACTTTTCCAGCCGCCTGTGCGGGGTATATCGCCACAATTTCACCGTTGCCCAATTTGAGGCAATGCCCGTTATTGGCATCGTATCCAGCGGGCAGTCGCCCTGCCACAGGAACGGCAGTCTCCTCCCCGGTCCGGGTGTTGATGCTGCCGATATGCCCTTCTATGCAATAGACCAGCAGTTCGCCGTCCGCTTGTATTTGCTGGAAATTGCCCCGGTCTTTATGAAAAATGGGATGCTTTGAATTGGAATGGGAGAGGAACTTCGCCCCGTCAAAACGGGTGGGGCGCATGCCAGCATTGGCCCAGATAAAGCCCTGGGTGTCCTGAGCAATGCTATAGACCGAGTTTTGAGGCAAGCCATCGGAGACGGTGTACAATCGGAAGTCTGCTTTTTGCGCAGCGGCGAAAAGAGGTAGGAAGGAAAATAATATGGCAAGCACATTGACCTTTGGCATTCAACATATTTGGTAAAGCAAAAATACGGGCCCTATTCCATTGACTTCAAATCGGGGCTCACGTACCCTTTCCTGGCTTCCACTGACATCATCCTTTCCTTGGTGTAAAACTCCGCCCACAGGTTGCGGTCGGCCAAAGTCTCATCGAAAAGCAGGTCATCGAGGGCATCTTGGTTCCAGTAGAGCTTGCCCGCTTCGTCGGCGAACATTTCCTTGAGCGCCCATAGCCAAAACACGGTCAGTGTCTCGTGGTAGCCGTTCTGGTCGTCGTTCACACCGCCCACCGACTCGTTGAAGCGGCGGATGCGGGTGCGCATTTCGTCCAGGGCGCCGTCACCGTATTGCGATAGCATCCAAAGCCCACCGATGAGGTGCGCCTCATGCGTCCATTCTTCCTTGCGAAGGGTACAGTTGTTGAAGCCGTTAAGCAGTTTTTCGGCATCAGCGAGGGAGTAGAGATAATCTTCTGTCATAGGCAGTGAAATTGGGAGATTGGAGATTGGAAATTAGGAAATTGGGGAAATTGAGGATTCACGTAAGTAATTTCAATTCATCTTGCTGATTAACAGCGCCTTCTGTAATTTCTTAATTTCAATTAATTTCTCAATTTCAATTAATTACAAAACGCTGTTTACTTACTGGTAGTGATGCTTTGGGCCACCTTTTCCATGCCCGGTTGGAATTTGTCCCCAGTGATGTCAATGTTCAAGCGGTTTTTCAAGTTTGCCACGATTTTGGGCAAATTCTGGCGAAGTTCCCGGTTCCTCGACAAGTCTCCTTGTAAGTCTTCGATGCCGATACGCTCCTGCATGCGGAAGGCAATTTCTTCATCCAGTTCCTTCAACCGCTGGTCAATGACAGCAGTGGACTCCCGAACGAATGACAGCTTGAAAAAAGAACCGTCAATCACCACGGCGATGAACCTTTTATCGGCAATTTTCTCACCGACCATGGTATTTGCCGACTCCATTCCCACCCATGCCGACAAAAGGCTTTTGCTGGAAACCAACGACAACGTAACATCTGCTTCCCGAATGCACTTGTTGATGAAAGCGGCAATATCCTCGCCAGGCTGCATGGCCTCCGAGTCAATGGTGACCTGAACACCCCTGGCATTGAGAAAATCCTTGACCTTGTGGGCCTGCTCCAGGTCTTCATGATTATAGGACAAGAAGACGACCGGCCCATTTTTCTTGGGTGCAGGATTATTGACAGGATTAGGCGTTGGGCTGTCCAGCACAACATCAACCGTGAGCTCGTCGGGTAGCCGCTTGGTCAATTCGATGAGGCTGTTCCTGATGATGTTGCCCGTCATGGTGGCGTATTCGCTGGTGATGACGCCGTTCGTTTTTTCTTTTTGCAGCCGGTTCCATTGCCCTGCAAGGTTGAGGATGGTGTTGTCGTCGGGCAGGGCAGCCCGCAGGGCTTTGATGGCATTCGTGACTTCGTCATTTACCAAAAGGTCAAGGATGTCGTTCTTTGTCATTGCAGATATGGACTGTAAACTATGGTTCATGAGGTTTCAGGTTTCAGGTTTCAGGGGAAAACCTGCTAATCCCATTTTTATAAAAGTTTGGGGGCTATTAAAGCCATTTGTAAAATGCCAACTGCTACCATTCAACGAGTAACTCCGTGAAACTTGAAACCTAGAACCTGAAACCTTCACGAACCATTGGTATAAGTGAAGGGTCAAAAATAGGTGGAGTTCTGTGAATGCTGCATCAAATCGCATTTTTTTGAAGGACTTCCGCCATCCGAGGCCAAGGCCAGCAGTTTCTTCCCAAATCCACTCGCCCTTGCTCCTGTCGAGGGCTTTCAAATTGACCCAAGTACGGGTTTACCATATTCAACCATCGTTTGGAAGAAAAAATAAAAAAACTTCCCGATTTCCGATTAGGCTTTTACCTTTACCGTCACAAAAATAGTTTTGTTTACCAGGACAATTGCTTTGTTGCCCTGTTGCTCATTTCTTTCGCTATTTGGTGAATAAATCCAAGCTGGCATTTTTAGCAACCGCTCCGTAAACAAGACAGGCTCGACCAGTCCAACATAAAATTCATTACATGGCTATCAGGTAGTTCCTTTAATTCATTGTGCCTATTCCGATTGAAACATGGTTTGCCATGCAATCAGAAACCGCATACCTGAATTTTAAGCTACGACAAATATCAAACTAAATTATCAATTGTAAGCCGATGAAACAAGTAACGATTTACCCTTTCCCGTGGGAAAATGCCAGTTTAATCGTGCCGTCATCCCCGATTCGACGGTTTGCTGGCAAGCTTGGCGCCATTTCCAGGCTCCTGCTTCCAGCCATTTTCCTCTGCCTTTTAGGGGCAGTCCCTACTGCCAATGGCAACACAGTCGTTCCACACCCTACGGAAGTGGCACCCATCTCGCAGACTGCTGACTTGAGCTTGGTAAAAACGGTGAACGACAACACCGCTGACCAGAACCAAGTGGTCACCTTTACGATTGTAGTGTCCAACGCAGGCAACAACCCCGCCACCAACGCATCTGTGAGGGACGTGGTGCCCGCAGGCATGACCTTCGTCGTTGGCTCGCAAACAGGCCCAGGCACCTACAACAGTGGTAGCCCGGGCACAACTGGGGTGAATTGGGAGAACCTCCTTATCTCGGTCGGAGGCTCGGTAACGCTTGGCTTCCAAGCAACTGTTACTGGCGCTCCCGGCTCCACCATCACCAATTTTGCAGAGGTATTCACCAGTGCAGAATCGGATCCCGACTCCACACCGGGCAATGGCAATATCGGCGAGGACGATGGCGACACAGAAGTCGTCACCGTCAATGCGGCCATCCCTCCCGTGGTGCTGACCTGCCCGACAAACACTACAACCACGACCTGCCAAACACAGGCAGCAGTGAACGCTGCTTTGCCACTTGGTTGGCAACGGCCAGCGGCACAGGTGGTTGCAACGGTGTTTTGACGAACAACAACACAGGAGCACCAGCTGCCTGTGGCGGCGCTACGACCGTTACCTTTACTTATACGAGCACTTGTGCTCCGCTTGTCACAACCTGCCAAGCCACCTTCACGGTGCCCACGGCAACGCAAACCCGTTTTGACCTGCCCAGGAAATATAACGGCCGCAGCTTGTCAAACCCAAGCTGCCATCACGGCGCAATACAATGCTTGGCTTGTTTCACCCTCAGGTACTGGCGGTTGCAATAGCATTATTACCAGTGACAACCCAGGAGCGCCCTCCGCTTGTGGTGGTTCAACGACCGTTACCTTTACGCTTACAAGTGATTGCCATCCTCCGCTTACCTGCCAAGCGACCTTTACCGTGACCGCAGCGCCAACCGTGGTGCTGACTTGTCCAATCAACACCACCGTGGATACCTGCCAAACGCAGGCTGCTGTGAATGCACAATTCAATGCTTGGTTGGCCACGGCCAGTGCCAGCGGCGGTTGCAACGGTGTTTTTGACGAACAACAACACGGGAGCGCCTTCCGCATGTGGCGGTTCGACAACGGTTACGTTTACTTACACCAGCACTTGTGCACCTTTGACGACCACCTGCCAGGCGACCTTCACGGTGCCCGCAGCGCCAACCGTGGTTTTGACCTGCCCGACAAACACGACGGAAGCGGCGTGTCAGACACAAGCGGCGATGAACTCGGCTTTCGCTACTTGGCTGGCAACGGCCAGCGCCAGGAGGCTGCAACGGTGTTCTGACCAACAACAACACTGGTGCACCATCTGCCTGCGGCGGCTGCACGACCGTGACGTTTTACCCTACCAGCACCTGTGCGCCGACAACTACGACCTGCCAGGCGACCTTCACGGTGGCTGCCGCACCGACTGTGGTGCTCACTTGCCCAACGAACGCAAACGAACCCGCAGGTTTTCCGCAAGACACCATCACTAACCGCTTTAACAGGTGGCTGGCCACGGCCTCGGCCAGCGGCGGCTGCAACGGCGTTTTGACCAACAACAACACGGGCGCGCCACCTGCCACGGGCGGCTTCACGACGGTGACTTTACCTATACCAAGTACCTGTGCGCCCTTGACGACCACCTGTCAAGCCACCTTTCTCGGTAGGGTCCGCTCGCCGCCTATGGTGCCTGCGCGGCCAACACAACACCACGGTAGCGGCCCGACTCAGGCGGCGGCAACACCGCATTCGCCGCTTGGTTGGCAACGGCCAGTGCCAGCGGCGCGGCAACGGTGTTCTGACGAACAACAATACGGGCGCACCTGCCTGCGCGAGGGTTCGACGACGTCACCTTTACCTATACCAGTTACCTGTGCCACCGCACGACCCTCATCAGGCACCTTCACGGTGGCGGCTCCACCTAACGTGACCATCACTGCCCGACACCGACCACGGTGCCTGCCAAACGCAGGCCGCCATCAACGCCCAGTTTGCAGCTTGGCTGGCCACGTTCAATGGCCAGGCGGCTGCGGCGGCGTTCTGGCGAACAACAATGCGGGGGACACCGCCATCACGCTTGGGGTTCCAAGACCGTAACTCTTATACCAGCACTTGTGCGCCTTTGACTACCACCTGCCAATCCACCTTCACGGTGGCAGCTCCACCGCCTGTGGTGCGGATCTGCCCAACACCAACCGACGGTGGCAGCCTTGCCAGACGCAAGCCGCGGTCAACACCAGCCTTCAGCTTGGCTGCCCGTTCAATGGCCAGGGTGGCTGCGGTGCTTTGACGGAACAACAACGGCAGCCTTCCGCCTGCGGGGCAGCACGACCTTCACCTATACCAGCAGTTGTGCACCTTTGACGACCACCTGTCAGGCGACCTTCACGGTGGTTTCATCGCCCGTTGTGCTGACCTGCCCGACGAACACGACGGCGGCGGCCTGCCAAACGCAGGCGGCGGTGAACACGGCCTTCGCCACCTGGCTGTCAACGGCCAGTGCCAGCGGTGGTTGTAATGGTGTTCTGACGAACAACAACACGGGAGCGCCCAGCGCCTGTGGCGGTTCCACGACGGTGACCTTCACCTACACCAGTTCTTGTGCACCATTGACGACGACCTGCCAAGCAACCTTCACGGTCCCAGCAGCGCCGACGGTGGTACTCACCTGCCCAATTAACGCGACAGAGCCAGCCTGTGAGCGACAAGACAGCATCAACAACCGCTTTAACCGATGGCTCACAGCCAGCGGCACAGGCGGCTGCAACGGCGTTTTGACCAACAACAACACGGGCGCACCTTCTGCCTGCTGGCGGATCGACAACGGTGACCTTCACCTATACGAGCAGCTGCACCGTTAACGACCACCTGTCAAGCGACTTTTACGGTGGGCTCCTCTTCGGCTCCTGTGCTGACCTGTCCAGTACCCACGACAGCTAGTGCTTGCCTCACACAAGCCCACATGAACACCGCCTATGCCAACTGGTTGGCTTCGGCCACTGTTTCAGGCGGATGTGGTGGTGGTACATTGACCAACAACGCACCTGCCGCACCGCTGATTTGCAACCCGAACAGCAATACCATTACGGTAACCTTCACTATGCTGGCGCAACTTGCCAGTCAGCGCCTGTTACCTGCACCTCCACCTTCACCGTGCCGGCCTACCCGACCTTTACCGTGCCCGCCAACGGCTCGGCCACCGTGGCCTGCCCGGCCAACGCCACACAGCCGACCCCGCCATCAGTGGTGGACGGCTGCGGCAATGCCCTGACGCCCGCAGGCCCGACCGTCACCAACGTGCCCAACCCGCTCACTTGCGAGGGCACTAGGACTTATGCGTGGACCTACACCGACTGTGCCGGCCTCGTGCGCACCTGGAGCTTCACCTACACCATCGAGCGTGAGCCCTTCACCGTGCCGGCAAACGGCTCGGCAACCGTGGCCTGCCCGGCAAACGCCACCCAGCCGACGCCGCCGACCGTCACCAGCAACTGCGGCGAGGTGCTCACGCCAACAGGCCCCGTCGTCACCAACGTGCCCAACCCGCTGACCTGCGAGGGCACGAGGACCTACGCCTGGACCTACACCGACTGCGAGGGCAATACCGCCACCTGGAGCTTCACCTACACCATCGAGCGCCAGCCCTTCACCGTGCCCGCCAACGGCTCGGCCAACGTGGCCTGCCCCGACCAGACGGACGTGGCCAACGCCCCGTCGTCACCAGCAACTGCGGCGAGGTGCTGACCCCTGTTGTCACTGTGGGCAACAAACCGTTCTGTGAGGCACCGCACTTACAGCTTCACCTACACCGACTGCGAGGGCAACACGGCCACCTGGCAATTCAATTATACATAGAGTACCTGCCCTTCAACGTGCCTGCAAGCGAGACGATGACCGTCAATTGCGCGGTAACGCCACGCAGCCAACACCACCAACCGTGCTCGACAACTGCGGAAAGCTTATCACGCCTGTTGGCCCGGCCATCACCAGCACCGATAACAACCAAGGCTGCGAGGCAAGCCGTGTGTACACTTGGACCTACAAGGACTGTGAAGGCAATACCCGCACCTGGTCCAAGACCTATATCATCAACTACACTAACAGCCTCATTGTCCCACTTGACGAGACCTTCGAGGTGAGCTGCCTGCTCTACGCACAGCCGCCGCTGCCGCAGACGCTCTTCGACAACTGTGGCCAGGTAGATCGTGTCTCGGCCCCACCGTCGAGGGCCAGACAACGGCTGCTCCGGCTTCCGCAAGTACACCTATATCTATACAGACTGCCGTGGCAATAGCCTTCCGTGGAGCTTCACGTACTTCGCCAACGACAACGAGCCGCCCGTAGGCCAGTGCCCCGACGTGGACGTGACCAACCTCGCATGCATCGGCGACGTGCCCTGCCCCGAGGACTTCGACTTTGACCCAAAGGTCAAGGAACTGCTGGAAGAGGGCGACATCTACGACGTGTGCAGCGGCGACGACCTCAAGGTGACGCTAGACAGCTGGACCGACCTCTGGGAGTGCTCCCTGAACAGTGACAACGGCTACACCTTCGGACGCACCTTCTACTTCCGCATCACCGATGCCTGCGGCAACGAGTTCCCCAGCCTCTGCGGCGTGACCTACTCGCGCCTGCCTGCCCATCGAGACCTTCCCGCAGAACGCCTGGGGCATACCCGGCGGCGAACCGGGCAGCGACACCGGCAACGAGAACGACCTCCAGGTCATCACAGGTTTGCTGGCGCAAGGCTCGATTGTCATCGGCGGCACCAACCGGTCGCTGACCGTCAACGACGCCCAGTGCATCGTGAACCTGCTGCCCGGCACCGGCGGCCCGAACGTGCTGGCCAACTGCCACCAGGTCAACTGCACCAGTTGCAACCCGCCTGGCATCGGCGGCATGAAGAACAGCCTGGCGGCCAACGCCATCGCCCTGAACCTCAACATCCGCTACAACGTGAAGTACAACGGCCTGACGTTGAACGCCGTCCGCAACCAAAGGCTGGACTGCATCGAGTTCCGCAGTCACAGTCGCTGCTGTACTCGCCCACCGACAGGCGGCCCCTGCGTGCTGCGGATCATCGAGAACCCGGGCATCGCACACGACTTCCCGTACACCATCGGCGGCCTGCTCGACCTGGCGAACCTCTACCTCAACGGTGCCCTCAACCTGACCTTCGGCCAGAGCATCTCCTACGCCCAGGCACTGAACGGCGCATTGGCGACGGTCAACAGCTACTGGCACGGCAGCACGGTGGCGGCCAACGTCTGCGACGAGGCGGCCAACGCCCCGACGAACAACTGAGAATGTCAAGGGCGGTGTTGCCAAGAAGGACAATCCTTTCAGCCTGGCTCCAAACCCGTGTAATTTTGTCACCGTCCAGCTTGGACAGCTCGAAGAGGAGCAGGAGGCCGTACTGGAAATCTACAACCAATATGGCCAACTGGTGCTCCGCAAGGATTACGGGGTGGTCGGCCAGTTGGACGACCGGATTGACATACGCCAATTCCATACTGGTATCTATATCGTCAGTATGAAGGTGGGCGGTGAACGCTTCGAGCAGCGCCTACTCGTGAATAAGAATTGATTTTGGTAGCAGGGTAATGGTCGGCAAGAATTACCAGCCATTACCAGCTATTTCAACTAAGGGAAAACAGGAGCCATCCCGAATTTTGAGCGATAAAGAAGAGCAAGCAGTTTGAGATGGCCATTCTGAGTTGTAAGTTTACACGGAAACCATTCGGTACCGGCTTCCTATTTTATATCACCAGTTGGTGAACAGTAACTGTGTCCATGCTTTCCATTTCACAAGTTTGTCCAAAAGGAAGTCCAATACTGTGATGGCGAGGAGCTTTAGCCGGTTTTCCCAGCATCCCAGCCTCGGCGACTCCATGGCCAGTTCCGATTTTCTACGGCGAGGGCGGGCCTGCCGAAACGGGCGGATGTGGTGCTGGCTTAGGTGGTGGCGGTGAGGAGGTTGGCTCCGGCAAGGCACTTCCTGATGGGAGTGAAGGCCGGCCCGTAAACCGGCTTCACGCTCGCACCGAACCCGGCGGGCAGGGAGGTCTCCCTCAGACTATCGGGCATGGAGGGGGCACAGGAGGTCAGCCTCGAAGTTTACAACGGGCAAGGGCAGCTGGCTTTGACCCAACACTAGCCTCAGCTCCGTTACGGGGTCAGCCTCGAAGTTTACAACGGGCAAGGGCAGCTGGTGCTTCGCAAGGAGTTCGGAAAGGTGGCCGGCCTAGACGAGCGGCTCGACCTGACGGGCCTCGGCAACGGGATGTATTTCGTGAGCCTGAGGGCGGGCGGGGAAAAGTTCGGGCAGCGGCTGGTCATCAGCAGGGACTGATTTTTTGGTTGATTTGGTTGATATGGGTTGATTTGGTTGATATGGGTTGATTTGGACCCCGTATCAACCCTTAGTGAAGTTGAATAAATAAATTAGACCGATTGAATTTGCAAATACTTGTCAATCAATGCCTTGCAAATTCATTCCCTACAAGCCGGGGTCAGGCTGTTCATCATTTATCATTCATTGATTACTATGAGCTTGAGCGGAGATTCTAGCCAACAAACCAAAGGCATCGCCCCGGATGATTTGTAGCAGGCACATACCCACCCGTTTTGTGGGGCAGCGCCCCGGAATCCCGAGGTGTCGGGACAAGTTCCCCAACTCCGATATTTCGGGGCGCTGCCCCTTTTCGGGCGAAAATAATAGCCGACTTTGTCATCACTACAATCCTTTGTAGCCAGGAAAATTACACTACCGCAGAATCACCATCTTCCCTATTCCTTTTTCAAAATACTTGTCTGCATTTGTGGTGTAGTTATCCCATGATTTTCCCTGCACGTCCTGCACGGTCATGCGGTAGAGGTAAACGCCTTTGGCCAAGGGGTCGCCGAATTCGTCGGTGCCGTCCCAAGCCTGCTCGGTCTGGTGGCTGCCGATGCGCAATGGGCCAAGGTCATCCTCGGTCAGTTCCCGCACCACCCGGCCAGTGACGGTCATGATTTGCAGCTTGAACCGGGTAGGCGGCTCAACGCCGGTCATGGTGTAGAGGAAACGGGTGGAGGTGGTAAACGGATTGGGGTAGTTCAAGAAATGGGAAACGCTGGACTTGTTGACAATATTGAAACTGATTTTATAGTCGAAATCGCCAGATAGATTGCCTGTCACGTCCTTTGCATTGACGATGAGTCGGTAGCGGCCATCGGTCGTGAAAATCGGGTTGTATTCAATGGACGCCTTGTTTTTGCCAGCACCTTGGGCAGGATAAAAAACGAGGTTGGGGTCGTTGAAATAAATGCGCTGCAATGGCTGGGTGGTATCGGGCAGGGCAATGAAAAGCCTGAAAAGCCCTGTATCGGCTAGGAGTAAATCTGGGTTTTCATCCGTCAATGCAATGCGTATGAATGGCTTCGCCGAAACGAGGTCACCGTCCATGATATGAAGGCCGTCAAAGGTCACGTCCAACAGGGGGTTGCGCAGGTCTTTTACCACGTTGAAACGGGTGCTCAGGATATTGTTCTGCCTATTTTGCTCCGGCTGGTCGCCCACTGGGTTCAGTTCCATCAAAAACGAATACTCGCCCGCAAGCGATTTGGTATCCAACGACAGCCTCGTGCGCAGCGTGTCATTTGCGGTCATTTTTTCCTCCCGCTTATAGACGATGGTCTCGCTGTTGTCCTCGGCCCGCACGGCGTATTTCACCAAAAGGCTATCACCAGGGTAGTCCGACAGGTTTTCGACAAAACAGCGGAACAGCAACTGCTCGCCTTGGTTTATTTGCTCGTTGTAGAAAAGATAATCCATGCTTGGGTTCACTGCAAAATCAGGGGTGCCTTTGTACAGTACCCGCCAATAACCCAACTGCGGGGAGGTCCTAAGGATGGAGTCCCTTGCGTTGAAGCGCAGCTTCAATAAAGGGAAAGCGGTTGCTGAAAAACCTGATAGGTCAAACGCACCTGGTTGGATATTTGCGGCCAGCAGGGAGTCGGTTTGTGTGGCGGGGTTATGCGCCAACAAGTCCAAGGAAACGGTATCGGTTGCTGGGTTGGAGGCTGGCTCCAGCGACCAAACCAACTTTTCCCATTCCGTAGCAGGGCCAATGGCTGTTGACACCACCGAGCCTTGGTCCCAATAACCGGGGATGGGCACGTTGACGCTCAGCACCTGTTTCAGGCTATCTGCCAACAGTTCCCGTATCGGCCCGACGCTTTTTTGATAGGCAAAAATATAGGGCACAGCACCTGTGGTGAGCGTGTTCCGGATGAGGTTGGCACCTTGTGCTTCTAGGATTTGGAACAGGTCGGTGCCGAGGGCGGCTTGGTCTGATTCCCAATCCTGCGGCTGGTAGTTGCTGTTGAGGTTGGCTTGGGTGGAATGCAACAGCACGTAGTTCTTGTTGGGAACCACATCCCTAAGGAACTCAATCAACTGCTGGCGCCCGGCCAGCGTCTTGGTATCAAAGGTAAAGGCAGCCACTGGGGCACCCACGTTCAGCGGTACGCCATAAGGTGAGGGCGGCGTGTTGAGCCACTCCTTAGCCGTCGTGGAATCGAAGACGATAGCGTACATCCCCGCATCGGTATTGAACCAGAAACGCCCAGCAAAATTGTTGTTGATGAGCATGTTGATTCCCTCCACGGTGTTCACGGCATTTTTGATGGACACATCCTTGAAGTTGTCAATGAACTTCAAATTGCCGTGGGTTTTCAACTCCATGTCATTGAATGCGTCCTTTTTCCATTGGTAAAAATGCGATTGGTTCCAACCTCCATCCGTGCCGTTTAAATAAACAAACGAACTATTGTCCCAAATAAACCCCTGCTGGGGTGAAAGGCTGTCTGGGCTTACCCGCCAATAATAAACCTGCCCCTGCTGCCAACTGGTATTGGGCTTCCATCGAATCACGCCTCCTTCCTGTGAATATTTATACGTCAGTAATATTGGGCTGTTGAACAGCTCGGTGGTGTCCAATTGAAAAACATAGAACTGCTCCTCCACCAATGGGTCAACCGTTGAAGCAGCCAGTGTTAAATCGTCCTTGTTCACGATGGCGAATTCGGGCGGATAGGCTGCCAAGACGCTATTGTCCGAAAAAAAGATACTGATGCCCGGGCCGTTTGCCGTCACGAGTTCATTGTTCTGCTCTCCCATGGGCAAGGGAAGCTCCAACACCCTGTCCGATTTATCCACCCTGATGTAGAACCTGTTGACGCCCTTGGCCAAGCTGCCGAGTGTCGGGAGCTTCACCGTAAAATTGGAACGCCCTGCCGGGGCGGGAACGAGCATTTCTAGTGCAGGTGCCTGGGTGCCGTTGGGCAGCTCGTGTACGATGCTGATGACGATGGAGTCGTACACCCCGCTGCCGATATTGGCCACTTCGAAGCTGAGGTCGAAGTCGGCCATTTGCGTATTGATTTGCACCGGGCTGAACTTCACCGAAGCTGCATCCACCAGGAAATCGGGGCCGGGGGCGGGGTGGAGGCGTATGGCCGGGTCGCCGCAAAGATTGAATTGCTGGCGGATAAGGTCCAACCCAAGCTCACCCAATTGGGTGCTTGCAATAGCGTCTTGCAATGCATCGCCGATGCCTTGGCCATACTGTTCTTCGCCAATGTTTTTGTAAACCTCATCCGCAAATGAGTAAAGCGACCCGATGAACCCCAGGCCCGAAGTGGCACCAAAAGCGATAGCCCCTTTGTCCTTCAAAAAGCAAAATCGCTCGCTGATGCTGGTGGTGGGCAAATGGATATTGCCGGAGTAGCAACCCAACGATAGGATGAAAGGATAGCGGCCCTTGTTCTCAAAATTGTCGGGGTTGTCAATATTGAAATCAAAGCTACCAGGTGTGGAATGGCCAATAAACGTGATCATGGAGGTCCCATTGTTGATAAATTCGTAAAGCTCCTCGGCCTGCGACACTTGAATTGGGTCGGTACTGGTCTTGTAGAAACTGCGCACATCCGCACCAAATTTTGGTTTTGCGATTCTCTCCTCCAAGTTCTTTAAATATGCCTTGATATTGTTCTGCTCAAAAGTGTAAATACCGCCACCCATGTGCATTACCCGCTTCATCCAGGCCCGGTCGGCGATGGTCTGGGGCAGGTTTATGCTGGCTTCCGTTTCTTTGATTTTTTCGAGGTAGATGCCCACTTGCGCCTGTGTGGTGGCTGGGATGCGGCCAATCGGGATCACAGGGGTGAAACCGTCGCTACCTGCCACGAACAGGTTGTCGGCAGCAGGGTAGCCGCAGGCTGGCACATAAAAGCCAGCTGACAAGGCCGTTGCCAAATTGTCGGAAGTGCGTACCCCGGGGTACTCCCTCCCTTTACCGATGATGAAAAAATAGCGGGGGTTGCTCCAGTGTTTCTTCGCAAACAAGGCGAAATTCTTGACGGACAACGGGTGCCGCTCAATGCCCCATGCGAACTGGTCGTACAATTGCTCCGCCTCCACCACGATGGGGCTGAACGCCCCGCCAGCTTGCGAGGCACGATAATCGGCGTAGGCCTGTACTTGGTTCGGGCCACTGCCAAGGAGTTGTCGCCCAGTGAGGATGATATAATCGTGGTCGAGGGCCGAAAAATCGAGGAAAGGCGCTGGTTGGAGGTTGGGGCTGAGGATACCCGTTGTTTCGTTCACCAAATACAACCGACGGGCCGATGTGGAGGCTGACAGTGCAAACCTGACCATACCGCCCTCCACGATGCCTGCCATGCGCTGGCGGTTTGTTAAATCATACAAAATGGGCTGTCCGCCTGCTGCCCCGAAATTGTTGATTTCCAAGTATTTAGGCTCGGTGCTTTCGGCAATTTCGAAGGCATAGCTGCTGCTGTTCTCAAAATCAAACTGGCGTGGGTACTGCAAATTGATGTTCGACACCCGTTGCAGATCGCTATTGGCCAACATGCCCTGAAACTTGATGTCCATGGTGCCATTGACTTGACCGATGGGGACGGTCACCGTTTCGTTCCGCACTTGGAATTGTTCGAAGTCCACCGTCAGCAAGGGCTGGCCGTTCAGGCTGATGGCTTGTTGGTGCGGGCCAGCATTGCCGGTGAAACGCAGTGTGAGTTGGGCATCTGGCCCAGCGGGGTAAATAGCAGTGGGTTGGAGGGTAAAGGTCCTTGAATTGGCATAGGCCGATGCAAAGCCCTCGGCCTGGCCATATTCAGAGAGGCTGAGGGTTTGCCCCAGATAGTATTTTTGAAAGCTGTTGGTATAATTGCCAAATAGCTTTGCCAGGTAGTAATCCTCCTTGGGCGGTAGGTTGGAGAGGTCGTTTGGGGTGGCTTGGTAGCGTGGGTTGCCCGTCGTTGCATTCGACCAAGAGAGGAAATAGGCCGCCGTGTCCGTTACCAAGCTGTAGCGTGGGTTTATCATCATGGAGTCGGGGTTTCGGAACAGGTAGCGGTCAAGCTCGGAAGTGTTCTTTTCCCCGAAGAAATCCAAGTAGTCGCTGGGGCCGAGAAGCCCGCTCGTGCTGACGAACAGGGGTACTTGCTCGCCGTTGTGCCAAAGCTGGAACTGCTCGCCCGACACCTGCGCCATGGGCACTCCTGCATTGGACAAGGCAGCTTGTTGGATGCGGTAGATGCCGTCCTGGCCGACTTTTATCTTCAGGTAGGTCTGGTCGAAGCGTATCCACTCGTTGCCGTAGAGGGTATCCAAGCCATTGATGATTTGGGCACTGGCATTTGATACCAAAAACAGCAGCAGCAGGAAGAGGAGTTGTCGTCTGCACATATTGAAAAGAGTTGTCAGCATTGCGTTTATGCAAAACTACGACTTTGTGAATGATGAATGATGAATGATGAATAGCCTGTCCCGATTTTTCGGGAAGATTTGGCGACGTGAGGCTATATCTTATTTAACTCCACTTGCGGATAAGTTGAGATGTCGGTGGGTTGATGAAGTTTATGAGGTAGATAAAGGTTGATAATTGCATGAATGCTGCCAAATCATCAACCATTATCAACCATTATCAACCAAGCATCCGCAACTTGGGTTATTTATTCACCTTCACCTAGGGGGCTGCGGTGGTGCTTTTTCAGCCAAAGAAGTTAATGGTGCCTGGCGCAATTCGCCCCGCTTGTGGCGCCACATCATCAGGCCGGTATAGCCAAGGGCCAACAAGCCAAGTGAGCCGCCTTCGGGTATTTCATAGGCTTCGCCCAAATTGGTGGTAAGGTCGGGCGATGGGTTGATGTTGTTTGATGGTTCCATTGAAAGATGGATTTTGGCGATGGGTCAAATGGGCTGGCGACAGAATTCCGAAATCTTTGAGATTTCGGAATTTTTGCAGTGCTTCACCTTTTTTGCCACTATCAAGGATTGTATTGAAAGTCCGTAATTGCTTATGAGGGTGTGGGAGGAGAGAGAAAAAATGAAATTTTTTTCGCTCTCCTCCACATTTTTGGGTGTTTTTTTGGGAAAATTGAAAATTTTCCCAAAAAAAACACCCCCTGCTAAGTAGTTACGAAAGTCCTAAAAACTAAATTGCCCAAGTGGTCAACTTAGGCAATTTAACGGTAAAATCATGTCCAATGATGGCCGCCATCATTGGATGACCAGCCTGCGATAAACTTTTTCGTAGCCGTTCTCCAGTTTGACGAAATAGACGCCAGCCCGTAGCTTGGAATAGTCAAAGGTCAAATCGTTGAGGCCCTCGGTCAAGTCCATTATGTTCTTTTGTATTTCCTTGCCAGCGCCATCGAAGAGGGTGGCAGTCAGTTTACCGTCCCTTTTTGCGGCAAAGCTCAGCGTGACGTTGCCAGCGGCAGCAGGGTTCGGGAAGAACTCACCTACCACGGGGCCGTTGCCAAAGAGGGTGGCGGAAATCACCGGACTAACCTCGAAGGTGCCGTCTATGTCCAATTGCCGGAGGCGGTAATAATAGGTATTGCCAGACCTCAGGTCTTTGTCGTCGTAGTAGTAGTCCTTTGGGGCCGTGGTGAATGCCGCTACCGTCCACCCAAGCGATGGGACTGAAGTTCCGGCCATCCTCGCTGCGCTCGATGTGGAAGCCGGCGTTGTTCAGCTCTGTGGCGGTGCGCCAAAGCAGCTTCACATCGTTGTCAACGAGCCGATAGTCGAAAGAAGCCAGTTCGATGGGGGCGGTGGATCCTGTCAGGATGGAGGTATTGGGAGAGTTATCGTAGGCCCAATCCACGATGGTGTAGTTGCCAAAGCCGTTCTTGGTTAGGCGCATCCAGCCGTAGTGGGTGTTTCCTCCAATGGTGCCACGGATGCCCATGAAGCGGGTAGTGCCATTGGCCAGCGATTCCCATTTGTGGTTGGGGTAGAAGCCATTGTCCGACAAGCTGTTTGCTTGCCCTGCTTGAAAGCCCCAAGGACCGCCTGGACCGATGTTCACGCCGGATACATTGGCATAAGGATAGACGTAGTTGCCTACTACTTGGGCATGGAAGCCATTGAGGGAAAAACCACCACCGGGAACCTCGTCCACTTGGATAAATATCTGTGCGGCCACGTGGTTACGGTGGAACGAAAAATCATTGCCGCCTGCGTTGTTGATGTTAGCATAGCAGCGGGCGGTAGCGCCGGCCAAGTTGCAGCCTACGTTCTGTATGCCTGAGTAAACAATGGCGGCGTCGGAAGTTGGCAAAGTAGGCCAAAAAGGCCGCACCCAATGGCAGCAGGTGCTGGGGGTGCTTGAAGGGTTTCGATAGTATTGATTTGGATAGTTTGGTGTAGGCCTTCAACTTGCTTTCGATAGAAGGATAGCCCGAGGTAGGTTGATTTGTTTTCATTCGAATTGCTAATTTGTTGATGTTGGTTTAAATCGGGTGCAAGTTAGCCAAGGTTTTTGAATTTTATATGCTTCGCAAAAATTGGGCTAAAAATTTGTTTCACACAACCATGTAAAGTAAAATATTTACATTTTGGCGCAAAAAATTGACCCTGCAAACCATGCAATGCTCAGTCTAAAAAAACACAAATTCAAGACCAGATGAAGAAAGTCCTACTCATTGGCTGGGGCGCAGCCGATTGGAAACTCATCCATCCCTGGGTGGGTGCTGGGCTGATGCCTGCCCTCCTAAACTTGGCAGCGTGAGCTATAATAGTGAGCCTTATGAAATAATGGCCTCGTTACTGGAGGACCAGCCTGCGATAGGCTCTTTCGTTGCCGCTCTCCAATTTGACGAAATAAACGCCTGCTCGCATTTGGGAGTAGTCGAAGACCAATTCGTTGGTTCCTTCGGTCAAGTCCATTTTGGTCTGCAGCATGGACTTGCCAGCACTGTCGAATAGGGTGGCGGTGAGATGGCCGTCCTTTTTTGAGGCGAAGTTCAGGGTGACATTGCCAGCGGCAGCAGGGTTCGGGAAGAACTCGCCCACCACGGGGCCGTTGCCAAAGAGGGTGGCGGAAACCACCGGACTTAGCTCGAAGGTGCCATCAATGTCCACTTGGCGGAGGCGGTAGTAGTAGGTCTTGCCAGTGCGCAGGTCTTTGTCATCGTAGTAATAGTCCTTGGATTCCGTCGTAGAGCCGCTGCCGTCCACCCAAGCGATGGGGGCGAAGTTCCTGCCATCCTCGCTGCGCTCTATGTGGAAGCCGGCATTGTTCAACTCCGTGGCGGTGCGCCAAAGGAGTTTCACGTTGTCGTCTTCAAGCCGATAATCGAACGACATCAACTCGATGGGGGCGGTGGCTCCTGTTAGGATAGGGGTATTGGGTGTGCTTTCATAAGCCCAATCCACGAGGGTGTGGTTGCCGAAGCCGTTCTTGGTCAGGCGAATCCAGCCGTAGTGGGTATTCCCACCAATGAGGCCACGAATGCCCACAAAGCGGGTAGTTCCGTTGGGGAGAGGAGTCCATCTATCGTTAGGGTAAGCGTTGTTGATTTCTGAAAGCGAATTCGCTTGCCCGCTTTGAAAGCCCCAAGGGCCGCCTGCGCCAATGTTCACACCCGAAACATTGGCATAAGGATAAACGTAGGCACCAGCCACTTGGGCATGGAAGCCATTGATAGCAAAACCGCCACCACCAACCTCATCTATTTGGATAAACTGATTTCCAAAAGCATGGTTGCGGTGGATTTCAAGATCATTGCCACCTGCATTGTTGATGTTGGCATAGCAGCGGTTGGTGTTGCCGCCCAAGTTGCAGCTTATGTTCTGCACGCCAGAATAGACGATGGCCGCATCGGAAGTTGGCAAGCCCGCCAAAAATGCCGCACCCAATGGCAACAAGTGCTGGGGCTGCTTGAAAGGTTTCGATAGTATTGATTTGGAGAGTTTGGTGTAAACTGAAAGCTTACTTGCCGTAGAAGACTGACCTGAGATAGGTTGATTTGTTTTCATTCGAGTTGCTAATTTGTTGGCGTTGGTTGGAATCAGGTGCAAGTTAGCCAAGGGTTTCGAATTTTAATGGCTTTGCTAAAATTGAGCTAATTTTTTTCATGGCAGCAAAGCCACTGGCTAAGGGATACAAAAAATGCCTAACCTTCATTTTTTATAATAAAGCCCTGCTCATTGAAAGTGGGTTAGGTTATTTTGCTGGGAGATAGCTGAATAATCAATTGATTTTCAGTCTCTTGCGACAATAATGACAATACCAACAATTTTCAACCATTACTTACGCGGAACCTATTTCTGAAAGACATAATAGAAATACTCCATTTCCTTCTTCGCAAAATGGTTGAAGGTTGGCGAGCCTTCTGTGGCGGCAAAGTCCTTTATCCAATAGTGCAGCACCTTTGGCACCAATTTGTAAATCAATGCTTCCCGTTCCGCTGACGATAGCTTCAACGCTTCGAGCACGTCTTCCGTAATCATTTCGTGCTTTATTAACTTGAATTTCGTAGCCTCCAGTTGGTGCGTAAGTTTTTCCAACTCATGCCTATACCTAAAATCTGTGAAAAGGAAAAAGCCGCCCGGTCTTAATACCCGATATGCTTCTTTTAAAAACAAGTCCATTTCAGGGTAACGGTGCGAAGACTCAATGTTTAATACCACATCAAATGCACCCTCGGCAAAGGGCATGGCTTGGGCATTTCCTTGTACGAACTTTATGTTGCCTTGATTATGGAATTTATTGCAAAAAGCAACCGCTATCTCGCACAGATCCAAGCCAGTAGCCGTTTTTGGCTTTAAATAACGGGTGACATAAGACAAGCCGCCGCCCCTGCCACTGCCCACTTCCAATATATCTTTGCCTGCTATGGTCGCTCCCCTTGCAATATAATCGTAAAGCTGGGCAGAGTACCTATCCTTTAAATCGTTTTCTCCCAACCTTATCTGGTTTTTGTTCCTGGAAAAGCCATAATTCATAAAAATGACTTCCGCTTTTTTGTCAATTTTGCTGATGTACCAATACAAAAATCTAAAAATCTTGTCCCAAAAAAAATTCGTCATACTGTGAAAATTGGGTTGGTTTTAAATGTGTGTTATTCAATTTTAAATCGTTTGCCTATAGGCTGTTTTAACTCCCATATTGCTATGGCAATGCAAAAGCCACATAAGTATCGCCGCTTTTCGTACCCAACTTACCGCCGCCACAGGCCACCACAATGTATTGCTTCCCCCCCATTTCATAAACAGCGGGGGTGGCAAAAGCCGGGTTCGGAAGCTTCGTCTCCCAAAGCATCGCCCCTGTTCGCTTGTTGAAGGCCCGAAACATACCATCCTTCGTAGCAGCGATGAACAACAGGCCGCCAGCCGTCACCACCGAGCCGCCGTAGTTCTCCGTGCCAGTCGGTTCCGTGGCGTTGGGGAAAGCAGGGTCATTGCCAAGCGTTTTCTTCCAAATCCACTCGCCTGTGCCCAGGTTGAGGGCATTCAGCGTGCCCCAAGGCGGGCTGATGGCGGGTAGCCCCTCCTTGCTCAAAAACTTGTCGTAGCCAGCGATGGCGTACGGCACTTCCCGTGGGTCGGGTGCAGGCTTTGGGCCAGTGTAGGACTGCTTTTTTGCCTCCGGCAAATCCATGACGAAAGCAGCAATCGCCTTCCGTTCGGCTTTGCCCAAATGCCGGAAAGCAGGCATCATGCGCCGCCCCGATTGCAGCAGCGTGTCGAAACTGGCAGGCGAGTATTTTTTTTCGATGCCTACCAAGGTCGGGTTATTGCCGCTGCCCATGCGGTCGGGGCCGTGGCAGGTCATGCAGTTGGTTTTGTAAAAATGCTCGCCCGCCTGCCCAAGGGTCTTTGGGCCTTCCTTCTCTTTCTCCAGTTCCACCGAGCGGATGACCCAAGCCATCTCGTTCGCATTTACATAAAGGATGCCCGTCGTGGGGTCGAAGGTCGGGCCACCCCATTCCCCTCCCCCGTCGAGGCCGGGCAGTTCGATGGTTCCTTGTAGGCTGGGCGGGTTGAACGGGTGGTCGTGCAGGTAGCCGCTCCAGCGTTGTTTCACCGCTGCAAAAGATTCGGGCGAAAGCAGCGGGTTGATGTCCTGCTCCGTCATCAATTGCCGAACGAAAGGCACAGGCTTGGTCGGCTGCGGCTGCGTTGGCGAGAGCTTTTCGCCCACCAGCCCGCTGGCCGTCGGCACTGGCCGCTCTTCTATGGGGAAAATGGGCTTGCCCGTTTCCCGGTCGAAGACATAGACATAGCCGGTCTTGGTCGTCACGGCGCAGGCGTCCACCATTTTGCCATCTTTTTTGAAGGAAACAAGGGCTGGCGGCGAGCTGAGGTCACGGTCCCACACGTCGTGGTGGATGGTCTGGTAATGCCAGCGCAGCTTGCCCGTGGCAGCTTCGAGGGCGAGCACGCAGTTGCCGTATAGCCCGTTGCCGAGGCGCTTGCCGCCGTACCAGTCGTAGCTGGCCGAGCCCGTGGCGGCGAAGACGATGCCCCGTTTTTCATCCAAACTGAAGCCGCTCCACGCGTTGGCCCCGCCGATGAAGCGGTAGGCTGTGGAGTCTTCCCAAGTCTCGTGGCCCGGCTCGCCGGGGTGCGGTATGGTGTGGAAAACCCAGCGGCGCTTGCCCGTGCGCACGTCGAAGGCCCGGATATGGCCGGGTGCGGCTTTTGGCCCTTCGTCCACCCGGCTACCCATGATGATGAGGTCTTTGTAAACGATGCCCGGTGTGGTAGCCGTGATGAAAAGGTCGGCCACATCGGGGTGGTCGAGGCCCTCGTGCAGGTCGAGCAGGCCGTTCAGGCCGAACGCTTCAACGGGCTTGCCGGTCTTGGCATTGATGCTATAGAGATTGGAGCCAGCGGTGTAAAAAATTCGGGCATCCGACTTGTCGGCGTTTGCCCAATAGGCCACGCCCCGGCTATTGTTCAAGATGAAGAATATGCGTTTCTGCCCCGGCAACGAGTCGAGCGGGTTGAAAGCCCAAAGCTCCTTGCCTGTTTTTGCGTCGAGCGCAAATAGCTTCAATTGTGGGAAGTGCCGTACAGTACCATCCACGACGATGGGGTTGCACTGGATTTGCGAACTGTTGACGGTATCGGCATCGCCAGTGTGGTAGGTCCAAGCCACTTGTAGCTGGCTTACGTTGCTGGTATCAATTTGCGCCAGCGAACTGTAGTGGTTGGCTGCTGGTCCGCCCTTGTAAACGGGCCAAGAAGTGTTGCTGCTGTTGGGTTCTGGCCGACAAGCGAGCAAACAAATTGCGCAGTAAAAAGCAACTAAATAGGCGGCTCGAATCATGCAGTTCTTCGTTTTTTGGGTAAAATTAAGCGTGGAAATGAAAAAGGGCAGTTTTTTGTGAAAGTCCGCTAATTGCGCACCTCGAACCTTCCCAGCAAATCCGCCAGTCGCCAGCAATCCTTGAAACTATTGTACATCGGAACGGGCGCCACCCGTATCACGTTCGGCTCCCGCCAGTCGGCGATGACGCCGTTATCGGTGAGGTAATCGAACAGTTTTTTGCCCTCGCTTCCTGTCAAAATAGAAAGCTGCGCCCCCCGTTCTTCGGGGTTCGTCGGGGTGATGATGTTAAAACGGTGAACGGCTGACGGTGAACGGCTGACGGCATTCAATTGCTCAAGTAGGTATTCCAAGTAGGCCGTCAGTCGAAGGCTTTTTTCCCGCAGCAGTTCCATGCCCACCTCGTCGAACATATCGAGGCTGACCTTGTGGGCGGCCATGCTCAGGATTTGGGCGTTGCTCAGTTGCCAACCCGCAGCGCCAAGCATGGGCTTGAATCCTTTGCGCATCTGGAAGCGGCTCTCCTCGTCATGGCCCCACCAGCCAGCGAAGCGGGGGAAATTGGGGTCATTGCCGTGTTTTTCATGGACAAAAAGGCCGCTTGGGCCGCCGGGGCCGCTGTTCAGGTATTTGTAGCTGCACCAGCAGGCGAAGTCCACGCCCCAGTCGTGGAGTTGGAGCGGCAGGTTGCCAGCGGCATGGGCCAGGTCGAAGCCAGCGAATGCACCTACGCACTGCGCCTGCTCCGTTATGGCTTTGATGTCAAAGAACTGGCCCGTATAGTAGTTCACGCCGCTGAACATGACCACGGCGATACTATCGCCGTGCTGTTGGATGGTGGCCAATATATCCTCCGTTCGCAGGGTCTCCTCCCCCGGCCTTGGCGCCACCCCCACCACCGCCTTGTCGGGGTCGAAGCCGTGCCAGCGGGCCTGTGTCTCCATGGCTTACATATCGGAAGGGAAGGCCCCTGCCTCCATGATTATCTTGTAGCGGTGCTTCGATGGCCGATAAAACGATGCCATGAGCAGGTGCAGGTTGGTGGTGAGGGTATTGGCCACCACCACTTCCGACTCCAGCGCCCCTACGAGCCGTGCGCTCTGCGGTTGCAAGAACTTGTGGTAGTGCATCCAGGGCATATCGCCCTTGAAGTGGCCTTCCACGCCGTACTCCCGCCAATGCTTAAGTTCTTTGCGCAGCGCCTTTTCGACGCCGTGCGGCTGCAGGCCGAGCGAGTTGCCCGTGAAGTAAAGGACGTTCTTCCCATTGTGTTTCGGAAAGAAAAACTGCTGGCGATAGCGGCTCAGTTTGTCGGCTTTGTCAAGGGCTTGGGCGAAGGCGAAGGTGGGTTGGAAGTTCATTAAAATGGGCTGGGTATTCTTAGTTGTTTGCAAATATGGATGCAGAGGACTTTGTTGATGGTTGGGTGCCTTGGTACGGCAACAGGTGGTGTATCTTGGTTTTTGGTGTTGATATAAATAGAATGGCGACTGCCTTCCCGCAAAAGTTGGCACCCATGTTTGTTCAAGTGTTGAAGGAACTCTTTTTGCTTCATATCAAGCGAGTTCTAATTCTTCCCGAATCGCATTTTCATGATACCCTTTTTTCCTGGATAGTTCACGTTGGGCGTCAAGGACCATTTCGAGGGCATCCATTAGGTTCTCTTTGACTTCCTCCAATGAATCTCCTTGCGTACAGACATTGGGCATCTCTTCAATGAATGCCATATATCCACCTTCTTGGGCAGGCTCGATGATGATGTTGAATTTGATGGTTGCTTGCATAAACATGCTTTTAATTCGCCACAAAATAAGGCAATTTTTCCGCTCTCCCAATCCCGATGTGTCAGGACAAAATCCGAAATCCCGAAATCAGCCATCAAAACAGCATGCCTTGCTCCCCGTAGCTCATCGGGTTCTCCAATTCGAGCAGTTTGCGCTTCATGTCGAGGCCGTAGAAATAGCCCTGCAGGTCGCCGTCCTTGGCGATGACCCGGTGGCAGGGCACGATGATGGCAATGGGGTTCGAGCGGTTGGCCAGCCCGACTGCCCGCACGGCATCGGGGTTGTTCAGTCGCTTCGCAATGGCCGAGTAGCTCGTGGTATGGCCGTAGGGAATTTTCAGGAGTTGTTGCCACACGCTTTGGTTGAACTGGGGGCCACTGCTGAAATCAAGCGGGAGGTCGAACTCGGTGCGCTGCCGGTGGAAGTACTCGCTGAGTTGGCGGGCAGCCTCCATGACGTGTTCCGGGCCGTCGTGCCAGTCTTCCGGCGGAACTGCGTGATGCTGGAGCAGTTGAACACAGGTGATGGCGTGTTCATTAGCCTCGATTTTGAAGCAGCCAAAGGGGGAATGGTAGTAGTGGGTGTGCACCATTATTGCTGGAAAAATTGATTTAAGCTATAAGCTTACATGATTTGAGATTTAAGGTTTTGAGCACTGGCCCCAACCATAAATCTAAGGTGAGGATTGGATTAAAATAGTTGTAAAGCGCTGATAATCAAAGCATTTTATAAAATACTATAATTGCTTGAGAGTGGGAGGAGAGAGAAAAAATTTCATTTTTTCTCTCTCCTCCCACATTTTGGGGTGTTTTTGGGGAAAAATTGAAAATTTTTCCCCAAAAACACTCCCTGCTAAGTAGTTACAAATGTTATCAAAAACGGATGTAACAGTTCCTTTTCAAGAGGAGGGGTTATCAAACCCGCCTGTTCCTGAACTGGCAGGTTTGATAACCCGGCCTCTCGTATGTTACTGCAAAATTGCACAACTTGGATATCAATTTCAAAGGCGAATAGCTATAACGGCAATACTGGGGTATTTTTATCAGATCAAGCATAATTGCCCCTAAAAATATAAACTTTGCAGAAAACCAAGTAATTGTAGAAGCAATCACTTGCTTTGATGGTCTTGCATTGATTTTCAATGCCTTGCAGGCCCATGTCACGGCTGTTGCCCGCCCGTTCGTTATTGGTGAAACCTTGGAATTCAGGTTCACCATCCTCTCTGAAGTCTGCACCCTGAACGTTTGGCTGCCACCTGGCTACTCCCCTGATTTGCTGAAGCAATACCCTGCCATCTACCTGCTCGACGGCTCGGCAGACGAGGCACTTCAGCCTGCCTGACGCAAAACCGCTGTTGTAGGTATGTGCTTCTTCATCGTCCGACCTGTGTCAGCAAATCCCTTTTCAGGCCGTTTGGTAAGTCGTCCCAATGCAAGTCAAGCAATGCCCCTTCAAGCGAATACAAGTAATAGCAAACAGGAAAAGTCCTGTCTGGATTTTGTTCGCATATTTTCTTGTATGCCTTTACGGGACTTATCTCGGCTAAGTCTGCAAGTGAAAAAACACCAATTTCATTCAGTCTTTTAAGAATTGTTGAACCGATGTTTTTTGCCCCTTTCAAGCTGTTATTTGTTATCGTTTCCATAGCATTATTCTTGTGGTGGTGAGTATTTTACGATGTCAATTCCAATTCCGCTTGGGTCTTCAATGGCAAAATGCCTGTCGCCCCAAGGCTCGTCTCTTAATTCAACCTTGATTTCAACACCTTTATTTTTAAGGTCGTTGTAAATGGTGTCTACATCATCCACTTCAATGGTAAGGTACATTCCCAGTCCGTCAAATGGCAGGTGGAAAAAAGGTTGCTGTGTTGGATGGTGTGGGAGTAAAAAACTAAGCTCAGCCTGATGGTTGGGCGTGTGGATTCAAAAGGTAAAATTCGTTTTCAAATGTTACCCCAAATCCTAATTTGTCTGTATAGAAAGTTTTGCTTTCTACCAACTTTGCTGTGAGAATACCTGCGTTTAGTTTCATATCTCTCCGTTTTTAAGTGATTGATGATGCAAAATTACCAGTGGCAAAAGACCTGGTATTGTAAAAAACGGACATTCTATCTTCCGAAAGCTTTGCTGGGAGTAACACCATAAAAGTTTTTAAACTCCTTTATGAAATGCGCTTGGTCATAATAGCCCAAGTCAAAGAATATTTTGTTGTGCCTAAGGCTTTGTGTTGAAGGTTTAGCGTTTAGTATGTTTTGGAAACGTACTACCTGACTGAACGTTTTAGCTGTGTCGCCAACATAAAACTCAAAATACCGCCTTAACTGTCGTTGGCTTAATCCGATGTCTAAATCTGTTTGAACATTCACTACTCCGAAATTTTTCAGAATGATATTCAAGGCATTTTGAAATCTGCTGTCTAAAACTGTGTTGGAATTTTTGGTCAAGGTTATGAAATAGGCATCCAACTTAAATTTAATAGCCGCAAAATCGTCGCTGTCCGAAAAATGCTCTGAGATGAATTTTGAAGTCTCGTTTATCACTATTTCAAGTCGCTCAAAACGATTGCTTAGTTCCTTTGCGTCAACCTTGAATAGTGCTGGAAACATTGTCGGCAAAAAACGGATGCCTATATATTGAAAAGAATTGTCAAGGGGGAATTCTGTATATTTTTTACAAAAGCCCATTATAAAATTTTCAGAAGGATCATCAAGCTGAAAGAAAATGTCAATACAACCATCAGCTACAACCCTATAGGTAAATGGTTCTTGTAGTCTTTCATTTGTTTTCAGTTCCCAATAACAGTAGATGATAGTTGAAAGTCTTTCGTCTGGTGAAACTTCTCTGTAAGAAACATTTTGTCCTGCCTGTTTAACAGTCGGCTGTACAGGTCGGTATAGCTGTCTTATGTTGAAGTCATTTTGCACGGGTTAGGTCTTTTTAATATTACGTATAACATATATATTTGCGCAACTTTCAAAGTCCCGCACAAAGATAATTCACAAGGTTGAATGCCCAAGTTAAAACGCAAATAGTTTCTTTTAGACGCCTGCAAGTCAATGGATTATGAATGGGGAGAAGTGGCTTTATATTTCAAAACAATACAAAATTCGCAACACGCTTTTTGTATTGCTTCGTGTTCCTGCAATACAAAATGCGCACCTCATCATTCCACAAAAAAAAAAAAACGACACCAAGCAGACGTCCTCACCGTTTTCCTGTACAAAACACCTCCCTTCTCTCCCTTCGCCCCACAGCAAACAAACACTATGCTCGACATCAAATTAGACCAAATCGTCGTACGAAAACAAGCCCTCGCAGCCGCCAAGGCCGAGCTAAAGCGGCAGTTCATCGGCATTGACCATATCATTGACGACCTGCTGGACCATATCCAGGTCTGGTACCTCGTGCAGGAGATACTGCGCCGCCCGGTCATCGTCAACCTTTGGGGCGTGACGGGCGTGGGCAAGACCAACCTCATCCGCAAGCTCATCAAGGCGCTCGACCTGCAGGAGCACTTTGCGGAGATAAAACTGAGCAATATTGACACCACCAGTTGGAAGTCCAGCGTCTCCTCGTTGCTGAAAGAGCATGGCTTCCACGACGAAAAGCCAAGACCATTGACATCCGCTACGACGAGGCGGCGAAGAAGATAGTGGCCATTTTGGGCAAAAAGACCGAGGAAGTGCCCTACGTGGGAGGGTAGGCCCTTTATTGATGGGATTTACAGCGCCAAGGAGATGGAGGTAGGCACGGGCCAAACGCAATGATAAAAATCACCTGTCCCAACAGCATACTTGGCGCTATTTTCACACCTGAAAAGCGAAAAGCACTACAAATCCCATGTCTAATTTCAATAAACAATACCAAGCTGCACAGCCATTGGAAGGGAAGGATAAGTTGCACTGGCGCAGCTTGCAGTTTGTGTTTTTCGCAATAGGGCTTGTGTTGTTCCTACTGCTCATTGTGATGCCAGAAACTGGTGTGCTGGCTTTTGGAACATCCTCATCCCAGTCGCACCACTGCTGTTTTGCTCTCGACTGGTTTTGGCGCAACGTCTGTCCACTCGCCTCCGTCGCACTCATTCCCCACCACCTGAAAATCTCGAAGAATCGCCGCATTCCGCTCGTATGGCATGGAAGGTTGGCATTGGCGAGTGTACTGCTGCTCTTCCTCATCGTGCCCGCAAGGCATTTGGCACTGAACAACGACGGACTGGCTACGGCCATCACGCTGGCTGTGCTCGGCACGATGGCCTTTGTCGGCGGGCTATTTTTCGATGTAAAAAGCGCATGGTGCTCCAGCCTTGCCCCGTGCACCCAGTGGAGAACTGTATGGCCAAAAAGTTGCCTTTACGCCCCGAAACGCCCACTGCACCTGCCCCCAATTGCGTGATGCCCTGTCCCGATTCTACGCTCAAGCAATGTGGAGCAAAAAAACCAAAAGAGCGCAACACCCAAATCATTGCCACCACGCTGATTACAGGCGGCCTACCTGGCTTCATCTGGGGTTGGTTCCATGTGCCGGACTGCCGTAGCCCAGTGGCGGAAATGGGTGAGGTCTTCTCTCGCCTTTGGACTTCCCTGGCCCGATGCTCGTTGCGCTTGGCGGCCCGTATTGCTTCGCAAATATTTACCCAAGGACAAAACGACTGTGTTGACAAGCGTGTTCGCGGCGGCATCCATCTCCTGTTATTACTGGCACCGCATCCCGTCGCTGGTGGGCTACGCCTTTTCCCGCAGGATGGTCGGCTCGTTGACCTGACGCAGGCACTGCCCCTTTAGAGCATCTTGGCTGTACAGGTCGCCGCCGTCGCCTTTTCGGTTGGTGGTTGGTGCTGCAATCCCACACTGAGCGTTTGGGCTTCCAGGGACGCCTTTTGAAGTGAAGAAGAGAAGTGATTGTTAAATTGCTATAATTGTTGAACTGTTGCCCGTTTAATAATCAACAGCTTTAACAATCAAGCAATTACAACAATTCAGCAATAATAGCAATTAATCAAACCACGCCTCGTTGCCATTTACCTCGGTTGCCTCTATTTTGCCCTGCTTCGTACTGGAATTCTTGGGTCCGGCTTACCTTTGCGCGCAGGGTGCGCAGCTTGCCGAATGGCAAAAAACAAAAAATCAAATGAAAACATATTGCCTACCCGAGCCTGCGTCCGTCACCCCTAAAACCTTTCCGATGCTTGAATTCAAGGAACCCACATTCACCAGCAGTTGGGCAGTTTGAAAAAAGACTGACATCCCCGAATTGTTCACCTGCTACCAACCCCTTGGCATCGGCCGAGCCATTGGCCGTTTGATTGTACGCCACGCAACGATGGTTTACGCAGCGGAGAGTATTTAAGGAACCCTGGAGGATGGACCAACTGCGCTACCATTTTGGAAGCAACTGCGCACCAGCCGCATCGAGACCGTACAAGTACTCGGTGAAAATCAGCTGACAATTACCACCGGGAACTGACGGTCAATTCTGGGGACTTTTACAAAGACCCAAACCCGATGTATAATTAATGGTTGGGCAGTTCATACGAGCAATTGTTCAGCGACTTCTGGTTCTACGGCCCGCTGATGCCCATGCCCAATCTCGGAAGACCGCAAATGGGCAGTGTCGCAAATCCGCAATGCCCTCCTGCCAAATCGGCCCCGTTTCCAAACACTTTTTGATTGTTCCAGTACCAACGCGCGTCGATGGACCGCTTCTGGGAGGACGGAGACCACAACGTCAAGGACTTCGTGAATATGCGCCACTTATGGCCTCGGAACACGGCAGATGAACTGGCACGACCGGGCTGGTTTATTTGGGCTCATCCTTCCGAGCGGCTATTGGCCGACCCGCAGGGGCTGGAGCGGGTCATCACACCAGCCATCAGGGCGGAGGTCTTGGAGCATCTTTCGGCGAAGGACAAAAAGCCATATCGGGCACCGGAAGACCCCACCAAGGCCGCTATGAAAGAAATTTACCTATCGAATGGCGGCATGCACCACTATATCCACCGGGAGCACGGCACCGACTACAGCGCCAGCCCCGTGGACGAGCTGATTTGGAAGCGGGAACTGCTCGACGACGTGACCCAGCGCCTGGAAAACCATTGACCACTATTCCGGCTTGTCTTTCATCGCACTGGTGATTGGCATAACGGTGCCCGACATCAACAATTTACGTGGAAGCCAAGCAGCCGAACCTGAAGGCCTGGCAGGTATCGGGCAGTGCTCGGTGAGCAGCGCTCGACGAGGCGGCAGCGCAGGCACTCTCGCCGCTCGAATCGAGGATTGAGTCGGACTACTGGCGCAACTACGTCTTCAATTCCCTCGGCAATATGCGGGAGAACAAGCCGTGCATAGCTTCGTCATCCAATGTTTGAAGGGCGACGACGAAACCCGTTTCAAGAAAAGGTGGAAGTACTCATGTCGTGG
>JADKBS010000037.1 GCA_016714985.1 Saprospiraceae bacterium
TGGACTCCCGAACGAATGACAGCTTGAAAAAGAACCGTCAATCACCACGGCGATGAACCTTTTATCAGCAATTTTCTCACCGACCATGGTATTTGCCGGCTCATTCCCACCCGCGCCGACAAAGACTTTTGCTGAAACCAACGACAACGTAACATCTGCTTCCCAGATACTTGTTGATGGCGGCAATATCCTCCCAGAGCTGCATGGCCTCCGGGTCAATGGTAACCTGAACACCCCTGGCATTGGGAAAATCCTTGACCTTGTAGGGCCTGCTCCAGGTCATTACGATGATTATAGGACATGAAGACGTAAAGCCCATTTTCTTGGGTACAGGATTATTGACAGGATTAGGCGTTGGGCTGTCCAACACAACATCAACCATGAGCTCATCGGGTAACCGCTTGGTCAATTCGATGAGGTTGTTCCTGGTGATGTTTGCCCGTCCGTGGTAGCGTATTCGCTGGTGATGACGCCGTTCGTTTTCTTTGATAGGTTCCATTGCCCTGCAAGGTTGAGGATAGTCTTGTCGTCAGGCAGGGCAGCCCGCAGGGTGTCGGTGGCATTCGTGACTTCGTCATTTAGCAAAGGTCAAGGATGTCGTTCTTTGTCATTGCAGATATGGACTGTAAACTATGGTTCATGAGGTTTCAGGTTTCGGGTTTCAGGGGAAAACCTGCTAATCCCCATTTTATAAAAGTTTGGGGCTATTAAAGCCATTTGTAAAATGCCAACTGCTACCATTCAACGAGTAACTCCGTGAAACTTGAAACCTAGAACCTGAAACCTTCACGAACCATTGGTATAAGTGAAGGGTCAAAAATAGGTGAGTTCTGTGAATGCTGCATCAAATCGCATTTTTTGAAGGACTTCCGCCATTCGAGGATAAGGCCAGCAGTTTCTTCCCAAATCCACTCGCCCTTGCTCCTGTCGAGGCTTTCAAGTTGACCCAAGTACGGGTTTACCATATTCAACCATCGTTTGGAAGAAAAAAAAAAAACTTCCCGATTTCCAATTAGGCTTTTACCTTTACCGTCACAAAAATAGTTTTGTTTACCAGGACAATTGCTTTGTTGCCCTGTTGCTCATTTCTTTCGCTATTTGGTGAATAAATCCAAGCTGGCATTTTTAACCGCTCCGTAAACAAGACAGGCTCGACCAGTCCAACATAAAATTCATTACATGGCTATCAGGTAGTTCCTTTAATTCATTGTGCCTATTCCGATTGAAACATGGTTTGCCATGCAATCGAAACCGCATACCTGAATTTTAAGCTACGACAAATATCAAACTAAATTATCAATTGTAAGCCGATGAAACAAGTAACGATTTACCCTTTCCGTGGGAAAATGCCAGTTTAATCGTGCCGTCATCCCTGATTCGACGGTTTGCTGGCAAGCTGCGCGTATTTCCAGGCTCCTGCTTCCAGCCATTTTCCCTCTGCCTTTTAGGGGCAGTCCCTACTGCCAATGGCAATACAGTCGTTCCACACCCTGCGAAGTAAGCGCCATCTCGCAGACTGCTGACTTGAGCTTGGTAAAACGGTGAACGACAACACCGCTGACCAGAACCAAGTGGTCACCTTTACGATTGTAGTGTCCAACGCAGGCAACAACCCCGCCACCAACGCATCTGTGAGGGGACGTAGTGCCGCAGGCATGACCTTCGTCGTTGGCTCGCAAACAGGCCCAGAGACCTACAACAGTGGTAGCCGGGCACAACTGGGGTGAATTGGGAGAACCTCCTTATCTCGGTCGGAGGCTCGGTAACGCTTGGCTTCAAGCAACTGTTACTGGCGCTCCCGGCTCCACCATCACCAATTTTGCAGAGGTATTCACCAGTGCAGAATCGGATCCCGACTCCACACCGGGCAACGGCAATATCGGCGAGGACGATGGCGACACAGAAGTCGTCACCGTCAATGCGGCCATCCCTCCCGTGGTGCTGACCTGCCCGACAAACACTACAACCACGGCCTGCCAAACACAGGCAGCAGTGAACGCTGCTTTTGCCACTTGGTTGGCAACGGCCAGCGGCACAGGTGGTTGCAACGGTGTTTTGACGAACAACAACACAGGAGCACCAGCTGCCTGTGGCGGCGCTACGACCGTTACCTTTACTTATACGAGCACTTGTGCTCCGCTTGTCACAACCTGCCAAGCCACCTTCACGGTGCCCACGGCAACGCAACCCGTTTTGACCTGCCCAGGAAATATAACAGCCGCCGCTTGTCAGACCCAGGCTGCCATCACGGCGCAGTACAATGCTTGGCTTGTTTCACCCTCAGGTACTGGCGGTTGCAATAGCATTATTACCAGTGACAACCCAGGAGCGCCCTCCGCTTGTGGTGGTTCAACGACCGTTACCTTTACGCTTACAAGTGATTGCCATCCTCCGCTTACCTGCCAAGCGACCTTTACCGTGACCGCAGCGCCAACCGTGGTGCTGACTTGTCCAATCAACACCACCGTGGATACCTGCCAAACGCAGGCTGCTGTGAATGCACAATTCAATGCTTGGTTGGCCACGGCCAGTGCCAGCGGCGGTTGCAACGGTGTTTTGACGAACAACAACACGGGAGCGCCTTCCGCATGTGGCGGTTCGACAACGGTTACGTTTACTTACACCAGCACTTGTGCACCTTTGACGACCACCTGCCAGGCGACCTTCACGGTGCCAGCAGCGCCAACGGTGGTGCTGACCTGTCCGACGAACACAACGGCGGCAGCTTGCCAGACGCAAGCGGCAGTGAACTCGGCATTTGCCACTTGGCTGGCAACGGCCAGCGCCAGCGGTGGCTGTAACGGTGTTCTCACGAACAACAACACGGGCGCACCAAGTGCCTGTGGCGGCTCGACGACCGTGACGTTTACTTATACCAGCACCTGTGCGCCGACAACTACGACCTGTCAAGCCACCTTCACGGTGGCGGCAGCACCAACCGTTGTACTGACCTGCCCGACGAGCGCAAACGAACCCACAGGTTTTCCGCAAGACACCATCACTAACCGCTTTAACAGGTGGCTGGCCACGGCCTCGGCCAGCGGCGGCTGCAACGGCGTTTTGACCAACAACAACACGGGCGCACCACCTGCCACAGGTGGTAGCACGACGGTTACTTTCACTTATACCAGCTCTTGCGCCCCACTAACCAGCACCTGTCAAGCCACCTTCTCGGTAGGGTCCGCTGGCCCACCCAATGACTTGTGTGCCAACGCCACCCCCATTGCCTGCGGCGGCTCGTCCTCCGGCTCAACAACTAATGCCACCATAGATGGCCCGATAAATGACTGTGGCGGCGGCAGCGTTGCCGCTGATGTTTGGTACAGTATTGTTGGCACGGGCGGCAACATAACGGCGAGCCTTTGCTCCGGCACCAACTACGACTCGCAAATTGATATTTACACGGGCAGTTGCGGTTCGCTGACATGTGTCGGTGGCAACGATGACTTCTGCTCTCCTGCATCTGAGATTACCTGGTCCACCACCTTGGGCACGACCTACTACATCAGGGTACATGGCTTTGCTGGTTCTGTTGGCAACTTCAGCCTGAACGTTACCTGCGCCAACCCACCAGTGGTGCTCACCTGCCCAACGAACACCACGGTGGGAGCCTGCCAGACCCAGGCGGCAGTGAACGCACAGTTCGCAGCTTGGTTGGCAACGGCCAGTGGCACAGGCGGCTGCGGCGGTGTTCTGACGAACAACAATACGGGCGCACCAGCTGCCTGCGGAGGTTCCACGACCGTCACCTTTACTTATACCAGCACTTGTGCGCCGCTGACTACCACTTGCCAAGCGACTTTCACAGTGGCCGCCCCACCGCCTGTAAGTATTATCTGCCCAATACCAACCACGGTGGGCTCCTGCCAGACGCAGGCCGCCATCAACGCCCAGTATGCAGCTTGGCTGGCCACGTTCAATGGTCAGGGTGGATGCAACCTTGTCGGGAGCGACAACGGCAACTTTCCGCCATCAAACTGTGGGGAAGCAAAGACTGTAACTTTCACCTTAACCAGCACTTGTGCGCCTTTGACGACAAGCTGCCAGTCCACCTTTACAGTGACAGCTCCGCCACCTGTGGTGCTGACCTGTCCGACCAACACGACGGTGGCAGCTTGCCAAACCCAAGCGGCAGTGAACGCTGCTTTCAACACCTGGCTGGCAACAGCTACAGCCAGTGGCGGCTGCAACGGTGTTTTGACGAACAACAACACGGGAGCACCAGCAGCATGTGGCGGTTCCACGACGGTGACCTTCACCTACACCAGTTCTTGTGCACCATTGACGACGACCTGCCAAGCAACCTTCACGGTCCCAGCAGCGCCGACGGTGGTACTCACCTGCCCAATTAACGCGACAGAGCCAGCCTGTGAGCGACAAGACAGCATCAACAACCGCTTTAACCGATGGTTGGCCACAGCGAGTGGCACAGGCGGCTGCAACGGCGTTTTGACCAACAACAACACGGGCGCACCTTCTGCCTGTGGCGGATCGACAACGGTGACCTTCACCTATACGAGCAGCTGTGCACCGTTAACGACCACCTGTCAAGCGACTTTTACGGTGGGCTCCTCTTCGGCTCCTGTGCTGACCTGTCCAGTACCCACGACAGCTAGTGCTTGCCTCACACAAGCCCAGATGAACACCGCCTATGCCAACTGGTTGGCTTCGGCCACTGTTTCAGGCGGATGTGGTGGTGGTACATTGACCAACAACGCACCTGCCGCACCGCTGATTTGCAACCCGAACAGCAATACCATTACGGTAACCTTCACCTATGCTGGCGCAACTTGCCAGTCAGCGCCTGTTACCTGCACCTCCACCTTCACCGTGCCGGCCTACCCGACCTTTACCGTGCCCGCCAACGGCTCGGCCACCGTGGCCTGCCCGGCCAACGCCCCCCAGCCAACACCGCCGACCGTGGTGGACGGCTGCGGAAAGGCACTGACGCCCGTCGGCCCGACCGTCACCAACGTGCCCAACCCGCTCACTTGCGAGGGCACTAGGACTTATGCTTGGACCTACACCGACTGTGCCGGCCTCGTGCGCACCTGGAGCTTCACCTACACCATTGAGCGCCTGCCCTTCACCGTGCCGGCAAACGGCTCGGCAACCGTGGCCTGCCCGGCAAACGCCACCCAGCCGACGCCGCCGACCGTCACCAGCAACTGCGGCGAGGTGCTCACGCCAACAGGCCCCGTCGTCACCAACGTGCCCAACCCGCTCACCTGTGAGGGCACGAGGACGTACGCCTGGACCTACACCGACTGCGAGGGCAACACCGCCACCTGGAGCTTTGTCTATACCATCGAGCGCCAGCCCTTCACCGTGCCCGCCAACGGCGCTGCCACCGTGGCCTGCCCCGACCAGACGGACGTGGCGCCAACGCCCCCCGTCGTCACCAGCAACTGCGGGGAGGTGCTCACCCCTGTTGTCACTGTGGGCAACAAACCGTTCTGTGAGGGCACCCGCACTTACAGCTTCACCTACACCGACTGCGAGGGCAACACCGCCACCTGGCAATTCAATTATACTATAGAGTACCTGCCCTTCAACGTGCCTGCAAGCGAGACGATGACCGTCAATTGCGCGGCCAACGCCACGCAGCCAACACCACCAACCGTGCTCGACAACTGCGGAAAGCCCATCACGCCCGTTGGCCCGGCCATCACCAGCACCGATAACAGCTTCGGCTGCGAGGGGAGCCGCACCTACACCTGGACCTATAAGGACTGCGAAGGCAATACCCGCACCTGGTCCAAGACCTATATCATCAACTACACTAACAGCCTCATTGTCCCACTTGACGAGACCTTCGAGGTGAGCTGCCTGCTCTACGCACAGCCGCCGCTGCCGCAGACGCTCTTCGACAACTGTGGCCAGCAGATCGCCGTCTCCGGCCCCACCGTCGAGGGCCAGGACAACGGCTGCTCCGGCTTCCGCAAGTACACCTATATCTATACAGACTGCCGTGGCAATAGCCTTCCGTGGAGCTTCACGTACTTCGCCAACGACAACGAGCCGCCCGTAGGCCAGTGCCCCGACGTGGACGTGACCAACCTCGCATGCATCGGCGACGTGCCCTGCCCCGAGGACTTCGACTTTGGCCCAAGGTCAGGAACTGCTGGAAGAGGGCGACATCTACGACGTGTGCAGCGGCGACGACCTCAAGGTGACGCTAGATAGCTGGACCGACCTCTGGGAGTGCTCCCTGAACAGTGACAACGGCACCTACACCTTCGGACGCACCTTCTACTTCCGCATCACCGATGCCTGCGGCAACGAGTTCCCCAGCCTCTGCGGCGTGACCTACTCCGGCGCCTGCCTGCCCATCGAGACCTTCCCGCAGAACGCCTGGGGCATACCCGGCGGCGAACCGGGCAGCGACACCGGCAACGAGAACGACCTCCAGGTCATCACAGGTTTGCTGGCGCAAGGCTCGATTGTCATCGGCGGCACCAACCGCTCGCTGACCGTCAACGACGCCCAGTGCATCGTGAACCTGCTGCCCGGCACCGGCGGCCCGAACGTGCTGGCCAACTGCCACCAGGTCAACTGCACCGGTTGCAACCCGCTCGGCATCGGCGGCATGAAGAACAGCCTGGCGGCCAACGCCATCGCCCTGAACCTCAACATCCGCTACAACGTGAAGTACAACGGCCTGACGTTGAACGCCGTCCGCAACCAAAGGCTGGACTGCATCGAGTTCCTACAGTCACAGTCGCTGCTGTACTGCCCACCGACGGGCGGCCCCTGCGTGCTGCGGATCATCGAGAACCCGGGCATCGCACACGACTTCCCGTACACCATCGGCGGCCTGCTCGACCTGGCGAACCTCTACCTCAACGGTGCCCTCAACCTGACCTTCGGCCAGAGCATCTCCTACGCCCAGGCACTGAACGGCGCATTGGCGACGGTCAACAGCTACTGGCACGGCAGCACGGTGGCGGCCAACGTCTGCGACGAGGCGGCCAACGCCCCCGACGAACAACTGGAGAATGTCAAGGGCGGTGTTGCCAAGAAGGACAATCCTTTCAGCCTGGCTCCAAACCCGGCCGGCAATTTTGTCACCGTCCAGCTTGGACAGCTCGAAGAGGAGCAGGAGGCCGTACTGGAAATCTACAACCAATATGGCCAACTGGTGCTCCGCAAGGATTACGGGTGGTCGGCCAGTTGAACAATCGGATTGACGTCCGCCAATTCCATACTGGTATCTATATCGTCAGTATGAAAGTAGGCGGTGAACGCTTTGAGCAGCGCCTGCTCGTGAATAAGAATTGATTTTGGTAGCAGGGTAATGGTCGGCAAGAATTACCAGCCATTACCAGCTCTATTTCAACTAAGGGAAAAAACAGGAGCCATCCCGAATTTTGAGCGATAAAGAAGAGCAAGCAGTTTGAGATGGCCATTCTGAGTCTATAAGCCGGTACCGAAACCTTTCGGTATCGGCTTCCTATTTTATGGCACTAGTTGGTGAACAATTCGCTGAAATACGCCTTCCCCGACGGCAGGCAGGGCACTATCGAAATTTCCCTGTGGAAAGATGCTGGAAGCCTTTGTCTCAAGGTCGCCGACGATGGGGTAGGAAAGGCGGGTGCTCCGCAATTGAAGGGCAGCACTTCTTTCGGTACGAACCTCGTGGAGATTTTGAGCAAAAAGCTGAAGGGCGTGCCGGAGGTGGTGGCGGACGAGGGCTATGCGACGTTGATTAAATTCGCAAATTTTAAGGAAGTCTGAGGCTTTACTGGCAAAACGATGGCCTTCACTGAATTTCACGATGCAAGGGACCATCCATCCTACCTTGCATGCCATGCGTCAACGAACCGTATTATTGCTGGAAAACGAGCCAGTCATCGCACTCGATTTGCGGACAGAACTGGAAGCAAGTGGTTGCCGGGTCATTGCGGCAGAAGACGCCCACGATGCCGTGCAGCTCTCCCTGCAGCATGACCTTGACCTCGCCATTTTGAACTTTCGGATAAAAAACATGGGCGATGGGATGGCCTTGGCCCGTCGTATGCGCCTTGGTTCGCATACCAAACTGCTGTTCATCACGGGCGCCAATCCGCGGGATGTGAATCCTACTGTTGGGCTGAAAGCCTAATCAAGTCCTGCACAAGCCTTATGCCCGGAGGCAACTGCACGATGTTTTGCTTCCCTGAGAAAAACGGTGCCTTCCCTGAATAATAGGGGTTCTTCACTATACAGTTATCAGAAAACAGAACCAGTCCCACCGCTATTAATTAGAAGACCGGTACTAGTGGGCTACTTGGTATCCAATTGACTCTCCCAATTGAATGCTTCATTTAATCTCAAGCCTATTCGGGGAAGGCACATCGAACTACTAAAGAACAAGTTTTGCATTTGATATTTCACCAACCCAAGCCGTTACATTTTTTTTGGTGTTAGCTTTTCTCTCATTTTTAAAATATATTTATGTTTTATTGCTACCTTTAATTTTCCTAAGCGATACCAAAAAATTCTGTCTTCCAAATTAGCCAATCAGGCCCGACTTTCATGTGCTGAAAGCAGGGCATTTGATATTTTGTATTTCATATTTCGTATTCTCTTCACTATTAAACCATCATTTATGAAGACGTGTAATCCCTTTCACAAAAGCATACTCCTCGTATGCGCCACCTTATTTCATCTTTCTTCGCTTTCCGCACTTGAATACTACTGGGTGGGCGGCTCCGGCCTCTGGAGCGACCACAATGCCCACTGGGCCACCACCTCCGGAGGGGCGGTGTTCCACGACCAGGTGCCGCAGTCCATGGACAATGTGCATTTCGATGCGAACTCCTTCCCGGCGGGCGGCACGGTGACGATTGACCAGACGATTATTTATTGCATGGATATGGATTGGACGGGGGCAGGGGGTGTGCCAGTGCTGGAAGCGCCTTATGACAAGCAGGTTTGGATTTATGGATCGTTGACGTTGGTTGCGGGGATGCAGTGGAACGTGCAGGGGGAGGTGCATTTTAGGGCATTTCAAACTGGCGAGACGATTACCTCAGCTGGCAGGGAGTTCCCCTCCACTGTGTTTTTCGATGGCGTCGGCGGGGGCTGGACGTTGCTTGATGCCTTTCGGGGGTATCAATTCGCACACGGTGACGGGGCGGTATACACGAACGGGCAAGACGTGACGGTGAACTACTTTTATTCTTATGGCTGACTTTCCAGAACACTGCAATTTGGCAGTTCAAACATTCACATCGGCCAGAGTACTGGCTGTAATGGCTACTTTTCCATTGATTCCCAGCCCTTCAATTTCAATGCCGGCACGTCCACAATTTATATGCACGGCCCCCCAAGTTGTTTCGGGGCTAATTTCTACGGCGGCAATCAGTCTTACTATAATCTGGTCTCCGAGACAGGAACCCGTGTCGATTATAACAACAGCTTTCACTCAGCCACTTTTATGAGCAATGCCAGAATTTATGGAAACAATCATTTCGATATTCTGACTTTTACTACCGGGCAAGTGTACGAGTTGGCAGCCGGGAGCACTCAAACCATCAACCCTGGCGGTGCTTTCATCGGCAATGGCTCTTGCATGGATTTTCTGACCATCATTTCGACGTCGGCAGGCAATGCCGCTCAAATCGAAAAAGCGACTGGCACGATAGGGTTGAGTTACGTGGTTTTGCAGGACATCCATGCCGTCGGCGGGGCGACATTCAGCGCCGCCAACAGCGCCGATTTGGGCAATAATGTAGGCTGGACTTTTCTTCCGGTCTCACCCCGCAACCTGTACTGGGTCGGCGGTGGCGGCGATTGGAATGATGTGGCGCACTGGTCGCTGACGAGCGGCGGGACAGGAGGCGAATGTATTCCCACACCGTTCGACAATGTATTTTTTGACCAAAACGCAGGCTTTTCGCTGCCGGGCGAACAGGTAAATATCAATATACCGGTTGCTTTTTGTCACAACATGGATTGGACTGGTGTGCTCAATTTACCAGCCTTGATCGGAGATTATCAAAACAAGCTTTTTATTTTTGGCTCCTAAAGTTCGTACCCGATATGGCGCTCGCTTTCTATGGCGAGACACACTTCATGTCACACGCAACTGGCGAGACGATTACCTCAGCTGGCAGGGAGTTCCCCTCCACTGTGCTTTTTCGATGGCGTCGGCGGGGCTGGACGTTGCTTGATGCCTTTCGGGGTATCAATTCGCACACGGTGACGGGGCGGTATACACGAACGGGCAAGACGTGACGGTGAACTACTTTTATTCTTATGGCTCACTTTCCAGAACACTGCAATTTGGCAGTTCAAACATTCACATCGGCCAGAGTACTGGCTGTAATGGCTACTTTTCCATTGATTCCCAGCCCTTCAATTTCAATGCCGGCACGTCCACAATTTATATGCACGGCCCCCTAAGTTGTTTCCGGGGCTAATTTCTACGGCGGCAATCAGTCTTACTATAATCTGGTCTCGAGACAGGAACCCGTGTCGATTATAACAACAGCTTTCACTCAGCCACTTTTATGAGCAATGCCAGAATTTATGGAAACAATCATTTCGATATTCTGACTTTTACTACCGGGCAAGTGTACGAGTTGGCAGCCGGGAGCACTCAAACCATCAACCCTGGCGGTGCTTTCATCGGCAATGGCTCTTGCATGGATTTTCTGACCATCATTTCGACGTCGGCAGGCAATGCCGCTCAAATCGAAAAGCGACTGGCACGATAGGGTTGAGTTACGTGGTTTTGCAGGACATCCATGCCGTCGGCGGGGCGACATTCAGCGCCGCCAACAGCGCCGATTTGGGCAATAATGTAGGCTGGACTTTTCTTCCGGTCTCACCCCGCAACCTGTACTGGGTCGGCGGTGGCGGCGATTGGAATGATGTGGCGCACTGGTCGCTGACGAGCGGCGGGACAGGAGGCGAATGTATTCCCACACCGTTCGACAATGTATTTTTGACCAAACGCAGGCTTTCGCTGCCGGGCGAACAGGTAAATATCAATATACCGGTTGCTTTTTGTCACAACATGGATTGGACTGGTGTGCTCAATTTACCAGCCTTGATCGGAGATTATCAAAACAAGCTTTTTATTTTTGGCTCCCTAAAGTTCGTACCCGATATGGCGCTCGCTTTCTATGGCGAGACACACTTCATGTCACACGCAACTGGCGAGACGATTACCTCAGCTGGCAGGGAGTTCCCCTCCACTGTGTTTTTCGATGGCGTCGGCGGGGGCTGGACGTTGCTTGATGCCTTTCGGGGGTATCAATTCGCACACGGTGACGGGGCGGTATACACGAACGGGCAAGACGTGACGGTGAACTACTTTTATTCTTATGGCTCACTTTCCAGAACACTGCAATTTGGCAGTTCAAACATTCACATCGGCCAGAGTACTGGCTGTAATGGCTACTTTTCCATTGATTCCCAGCCCTTCAATTTCAATGCTTAAGACGTCCACAATTTATATGCACGGCCCCCAAGTTGTTTCGGGGCTAATTTCTGGCATTAGGCAACCAGTCTTACTATAATCTGGTCTCGAGACAGGAACCCGTGTCGATTATAACAACAGCTTTCACTCAGCCACTTTTATGAGCAATGCCAGAATTTATGGAAACAACACCTTTGAATCTTTGACATTTTCTCCCGGTAGAACCTATGAACTTGCCACAGGCTCCACCCAAACCATCACCCCCCTCGGCAACTTCATCGCGGAAGGCTTCGGCTGCTTCCCTATCGAAATAAAATCCAGCAGTCTCGGCACCCAAGCTACACTCCACAAGGACGGCGACCCCATCTGCCTCGATTTCCTGTACCTGACCGATATGGCTGCCACTGGCACTGGGTTCACCTACGCGGGTGCCAACAGCGACGATGTATTCAACAACTCCGGCTGGCTTTTCGAAGCCTGCCCGGGCTGCTTTAATGCACCGCCACTGCCCGCTCCTTTGCTCGACCCAAGCTCGGTGACCACCGTGCTGCCCTGCGAACAGGCGACACTTATCCTAGAAAACCTGCCCGCTGGCTATGAAGCGGTATGGTTCGATGCCAACCAGAGCACGGAGCTGTATGCGGACGTGGCAAATTTCTTTCAGCCAATGGTGATTCAGGACAGTTTTTTTTACGGGGCGTTCAGGGAACTGGCAACGGGTTGTGTCAGTGAATTGCGGTTGGTGGCGGTGACGGTCATTCCTTGGCAATATCCTCTACGTTGACGACGACGCCACCGGACTGAACACTGGCTTCTCCTGGGCGGATGCCTTCACCGACCTTCAAAGCGCACTTGCCAACACTTGCCCCGTTTTCACCGAAATTTGGGTAGCAGCAGGCACCTACAAGCCCACGCCCGGCACCGACCCCACCATTTCTTTCGAGATGGAAAATAACCTCACCATCTTCGGTGGGCTTGCCGGGAACGAAGCCCCTGGTTATAACATGAGCCTGCGGAATTTCACGCTCAACGAATCCATCCTGAGCGGAAACATCGGTGCAGGAGGAAATGCAGACAACAGTTACCACGTAGTGAGCAACTTCAGCAACGGACTGAACAACACTGCCGTACTCGACGGCTTTACCATCACAGGGGGCTATGGAAGCGATGGCGGCGGGATGTACAACTATGCCTCATCCCCGAACGTGACCAACTGTATATTCTCAGGAAATACGGCTTATAATGGCGGTGGGATGTTCAATTATGCTTCATCGGCGAAGGTGACTAACTGCATTTTCTCAGGAAATACGGCTTCTTTTGGTGGGGGTATATACAACCATGGTTCCTCCTCCCCGACTCTGACCAACTGCTCCTTCTCCGGGAATTCGACTGACGGCGGCGGTGGTGGGATGTACAACTTAGTCTACTCCTCCCCGAGCCTTACCAACTGCTCCTTCTCTGGGAATTCGGCTGGCGGAGGCGGCGGTGGGATGTACAACTACTACTTCTCTTCCCCGAGCCTGACCAACTGCATCCTCTGGGGCAACAACTCCGAAATAGACAGTAGCTTCAACAGCGCACCTCTCGTCACCTACTCCATCGTGCAGGGCGGCTATACAGCATAAAGCTTGGACGAAGACCCCCTCTTTATCCTTCAGCCCGATTGGCTCACCGCCCCGACTACTGTAGGCGACCTTCACCTTCAAGCCTGTTCTCCCGCCATAGACGCTGGCACGGCAATAGGTGCTCCAATCACCGACTTCGATGGCGATGTACGACCGAACGGCCCAGGCTTCGACATGGGCTTCGACGAATACACTGGGGCTCCCTGCTGCACCTATACCGTGCCGCCCAATGGAATGGCAACGGTCGCCTGCCCGGCACAAGCTATCCAGCCCTTGCCGCCAGTGGTCATCAGCAGTTGCGGACAGCCCGTGATACCGACGGGCCCAGTCGTCGTCAACGACCCGAACCCGCTTACCTGCGAGGGTACGAGGAGGTACACTTGGACCTACGACAACGGCTTCGGCAACCTCCAGATTTGGAGCTTTACCTACACCATCGAACGAGAGCCGTTCACCGTTGGTGTTCCAAATGGCTCGGCAACGGTCGCCTGCCCGGCATTGGCGGTAGCCCCAACGCCGCCCACCGTCAGGGGCAACTGCGGAGAGGTGCTACCACCCAATGGCCCGGTCATCTCCAACAGCCCGAACCCGCTGACCTGCGAGGGGACCCGCACCTACGCCTATACTTACACGGACTGCGAGGAGAATGTGGCAGGTTGGAGCTTTGTCTATACCATCGAGCGGGAGCCGTTCACCGTTCAGCCCACCGGGACAGCAACCGTGTCTTGCCCTGCATTGGCGGTGACGCCAACACCGCCCACCGTGACGAGCAACTGCGGCGAGGTGCTGCCACCCAATGGCCCGGTCATCACCAACAGCCCGAACCCGCTGACCTGCGAGGGCACCCGCACCTATGCCTATACTTACACTGATTGTGAGGGGAACACGGCTACTTGGAACTTTGTCTATACAATTGAACGCCAGCCGTTCACCGTTCCGGCTAACGGTGCTGCGACGGTTGCCTGCCCCGCACTTGCGGTAGCACCAACGACACTTCCGACGGTGACGAGCAACTGCGGCGAGGTATTGACGCCAAGCGGCCCGGTCATCACGAACGCACCAAACCCGCTCACTTGCGAGGGCACGAGGACGTACGCATACAACTACACGGACTGCGAGGGGAACACGGCAACGTGGCGCTTTGTCTATACGATTGAACGCTTGCCGTTCACCCTGCCAGCAAACGGCTCGGCCACGGTCGCCTGCCCGGCCCAGGCCAACGTGCAGCCGACGCCGCCCACGGTGAACAGCAACTGCGGCGAGGTGCTCACGCCGACCGTCACCTCCTCCCAGGCACTGGGCTGCGAGGGCAACCGGGTCTGGTACTTCGCTTACACCGACTGCGAGGGCAACAGCTCCACCTGGCTCTTCACCTACACCGTCGAGTACCCCGGCTTCAGCGTGCCGCCCAGCGTGGCGCAGGAATTCGAGTGCCCCATCAACGCGGGCACGCCCACGCCGCCCACCATTTTCGACGGCTGCGGAAGACTGCTCAACCCGACCGGGCCGGTCATCACCGGCTCGCAGAACGAACAGGGCTGCGAGGTCAGCCGCACCTACACCTGGACCTACCAGGACTGCGAGGGCAACCTGCGCACCTGGGGCGTGACCTACAACTTCCAGTACGAGGCGGACTTTGCCGTCCCGCTGGACGAGGTGAACCACGTCGGCTGCCTCTCCCACGCCGTGCCGCCCGTGCCGCAGACGCTGTACGACATCTGTGGCCTGCCAATCTCCGTCAGCGGCCCCGAGGTCACGGAACTGCCCGGCGGGACGGCCTGCTCAGGCTCGATGATATACACCTTCGTTTACACCGACTGCGGCGGCCACAGCCACCCATGGACCTTCACCGTACACGCGGCGGACAACGAGCCGCCACTGGGCAAGTGCCCGAACCTTGAGATAGGTGGCCTGTCCTGCGAAGCGGACATCCCCTGCCCGGACGGTGACTTCGGCGTCGTCATTGAGCAGTTGTTGAAGCAAGGAGCGTTTTATGACCTGTGTTCTGGCAGCGACCTCGTGGTCACGCTCGACAGTTGGTCAGAGTTCTCCTCCTGCAATGACGACGACGGGGACGGCCAGTACACCTTTGGCCGCACCTTCTACTTCCGCATCGCCGACCAGTGTGGCAACGAGATGCCGGAGCTTTGCTCGGTAACCTACTCCGGCACCTGCCAGCCCATAAGCACACTGCCTCCGCCCGCTTGGAGTCAGAACGGTGATGAGCAGACCACGCCCGTTGACCCGGCCACCATTCAGCAATTGTTGGACAGCTACGGCCCGCTCGTCATCGGCGCCGTGAATGCCTCGCTGACCTTCAAGGATGCCAACTGCCTCGCTAAGCTGATGCCAGGCAAGGGCTACCCCGGCCCACTGGAGAAATGCCACCAGATGGACTGCGAGCCAGGCTGCAACCCTCATGAAATGGCTCCAAGAGAACACCCTGGCGGCCAATGCCATCGCCGGCCATCTCAGCCTGTGGATGAGTGCACACAAGAACGGTGTGGACACAGCAGCTCTCGACGGGCAGGGTCTTGGCTGCCTGCAGCTCGACCCGGGCCTCGTTCACTGCAAAGGGGAGGAATGCGTCCTTCACGTTTTCGACCAGAACAGTGCTGAGTACACCTACCCCTACACTGTCGGCGGCCTGATGGAACTGGTGGACGACTACCTCGGCAGGGAGTTTAACTTTGGCATCGGTTCTGGCAGCGTGTACGCGACGGCACTGAAAAAGGCGCTTCAGTCCCTCTTGGCCTACTATGGCGAGGGCGGCCCGGCCAGGGACGGGCGGCTGCGGGAAGGGCGCAAAGGCCCCGGAGCCCGGTTCGGAAAAGGCATGGCCGACGGGCAGCGCAAAGGCCGCCCCACCGGTCGGCTTCACGCTCGCACCGAACCCGGCGGGCAGGGAGGTTTCCCCTCAGGCTGTCGGGCATGGAGGGGGCACGGGAGGTCAGCCTCGAGGTTTACAACGGGCAAGGGCAGGTGGTACTCCGCAAGGAGTTCGGGAGGGTGGCCAACCTGAACGAAAGGCTCGACCTGAGCGGCTTCGGCAGTGGCATTTACTTCGTCAGCCTAAGGGTCGGGGGGGAAAGGTTTGGGCAGAAGCTGGTAGTGAACCACGATTGAAGGCAGTTATGAACCACAAACAAAAGCGGCAGCCGCCCAAATGGACGGTTGCCGCTTTTGTTCTATTGAAAAATACACTACCGCAGAATCACCATCTTCCCTATTCCTTTTTCAAAATACTTGCTCCGCATTTGTGGTGTGGTTATCCCATGATTTTCCCTGCACGTCCTGCACGGTCAGCGGTGGTAGAGGTAAACGCCTTTGGCCAAGGGGTCGCCGAATTCGTCGGTGCCAATCCCAAGCCTGCTCGGTCTGGTGGCTGCCGATGCGCAACGGGCCAAGGTCATCCTCGGTCAGTTCCCGCACCACCCGGCCAGTGACGGTCATGATTTGCAGCTTGAACCGGGTAGGCGGCTCAACGCCGGTCATGGTGTAGAGGAAACGGGTGGAAGTGGTAAACGGATTGGGTAGTTCAAAAATGGAAACGCTGGACTTGTTGACAATATTGAAACTGATTTTATAGTCGAAATCGCCAGATAGATTGCCTGTCACGTCCTTTGCATTGACGATGAGTCGGTAGCGGCCATCGGTCGTGAAAATCAGGTTGTATTCAATGGACGCCTTGTTTTGCCAGCACCTTGGGCAGGATAAAAACGAGGTTGGGGTCGTTGAAATAAATGCGCTGCAATGGCTGGGTGGTATCAGGCAGGCAATGAAAGGCTGAAAAGCCCCTGTATCGGCTAGGAGTAAATCTGGGTTTTCATCCGTCAATGCAATGCGTATGAATGGCTTCGCCGAAACGAGGTCACCGTCCATGACATGAAGGCCGTCAAGGTCACGTCCAACAGGGGTTGCGCAGGTCTTTACCACGTTGAAACGGGTGCTCAGGATATTGTTCTGCCTATTTTGCTCCGGCTGGTCGCCCACTGGGTTCCAGTTCCATCAAAAACGAATACTCGCCCGCAAGCGATTTGGTATCCAACGACAGCCTCGTGCGCAGCGTGTCATTTGCAGTCATTTTTCTCCCGCTTATAGACGATGATGGTCTCGCTGTTGTCCTCGGCCCGCACGGCGTATTTCACAAAAGGCTATCACCAGGGTAGTCCGAGGTTTTCGACAAAACAGCGGAACAGCAACTGCTCGCCTTGGTTTATTTGCTCGTTGTAGAAAAGATAATCCATGCTTGGGTTCACTGCAAAATCGGGTGTGCCTTTGTAAAGTACCCGCCAATAACCCAACTGCGGGGAGGTCCTAAGGATGGAGTCCTTTGCGTTGAAGCGCAGCTTCAATCCGTAGCAGGGCCAATGGCTGTTGACACCACCGAGCCTTGGTCCCAGTAACCGGGGATGGCACGTTGACGCTCAGCACCTGTTTCAGGCTATCTGCCAACAGTTCCCGTATCGGCCCGACGCTTTTTTTGATAGGCAAAATATAGGGCACAGCACCTGTGGTGAGCGTGTTCCGGATGAGGTTGGCGCATCGGTACCTCTGGGATTTGGAACAGGTCGGTGCGAGGGCGGCTTGGTCTGATTCCCAATCCTGCGGCTGGTAGTTGCTGTTGAGGTTGGCTTGGGTGGAATGCAACAGCACGTAGTTCTTGTTGGGAACCACATCCCTAAGGCACTCAATCAACTGCTTGCGGCCCGGCCAGCGTCTTGGTATCAAAGGTAAAGGCAGCCACTGGAACGCCACGTTCAGCGGTACGCCATAAGGTGAGGGCGGCGTGTTGAGCCACTCCCTTAGCCGTCGTGGAATCGAAGACGATAGCGTACATCCGCATCGGTATTGAACCAGAAACGCCCAGCAAAATTGTTGTTGATGAGCATGTTGATTCCTTCCACGGTGTTCACGGCATTTTTGATGGACACATCCTTGAAGTTGTCAATGAACTTCAAATTGCCGTGGTTTTCAACTCCATGTCATTGAATGCGTCCTTTTTCCATTGGTAAAAATGCGATTGGTTCCAACCTTCATCCGTGCCGTTTAAATAAACAAACGAACTATTGTCCCCAAATAAACCCCTGCTGGGGTGAAAGGCTGTCTGGGCTTACCCGCCAATAATAAACCTGCCCCTGCTGCCAACTGGTATTGGGCTTCCATCCGAATCACGCCTCCTTCCTGTGAATATTTATACGTCAGTAATATTGGGCTGTTGAATAGCTCAGTGGTGTCCAATTGAAAAACATAGAACTGCTCCTCCACCAATGGGTCAACCGTTGAAGCAGCCAGTGTTAAATCGTCCTTGTTCACGATGGCGAATTCCAGGCGGATAGGCTGCCAAGACGCTATTGTCCGAAAAGATACTGATGCCCGGGCCGTTTGCCGTCACGAGTTCGCTGTTCTGCTCTCCCATGGGCAAGGAGCTCCAACACCCTATCCGATTTATCCACCCTGATGTAGAACCTGTTGACGCCCCGCCCAGCCAAACTGCCGAGTGTCCGGGAGCTTCACCGTAAAGTGGAACGCCCTGCCGGGGCAGGAACGAGCATTTCTAGTGCAGATGCATAGATGTAGATTGGGCGCTCCGTGTACGATGCTGATGACGATGGAGTCGTACACCCGCTGCCGATATTGGCCGCTTCAGAGCTGGTCGAAGTCGGCCATTTGCGTATTGATTTGCACCGGGCTGAACTTCACCGAAGCTGCATCCACCAGGAAATCGGGGCCGGGGGCGGGGTGGAGGCGTATGGCCGGGTCGCCGCAAGATTGAATTGCTGGCGGATAAGGTCAACAAACTCCCAATTGGGTGCTTGCAATAGCGTCTTACAATGCATCGCCGATGCCTTGGCCATACTGTTCTTCGCCAATGTTTTGTAAACCTCATCCGCAAATGAGTAAATGGCCCGATGAACCCCAGGCCCGAAGTGGCATAAAAGCGATAGCCTTTGTCCTTCAAAAAGCAAAATCGCTCGCTGATGCTGGTGGTGGGCAAATGGATATTGCCGGAGTAGCAACCCAACGATAGGATGAAGGATAGCGGCCCTTGTTCTCAAAATTGTCAGGGTTGTCAATATTGAAATCAAAGCTACCAGGTGTGGAATGGCCAATAAACGTGATCATGGAGGTCCCATTGTTGATAAATTCGCCATTAAGCTCCTCGGCCTGCGACACTTGAATTGGGTCGGTACTGGTCTTGTAGAAACTGCGCACATCCGCACCAAATTTTGGTTTTGCGATTCTCTCCTCCAAGTTCTTTAAATATGCCTTGATATTGTTCTGCTCAAGTGTAAATACCGCCACCCATGTGCATTACCCGCTTCATCCAGGCCGGTCGGCGATGGTCTGGGGCAGGTTTATGCTGGCTTCCGTTTCTTTGATTTTCGGTAGATGCCACTTGCGCCTGTGTGGTGGCTGGGATGCGGCCAATCGGGATCACAGGGGTGAAACCGTCGCTACCTGCCACGAACAGGTTGTCGGCAGCAGGGTAGCCGCAGGCTGGCACATAAAAGCCAGCTGACAAGGCCGTTGCCAAATTGTCGGAAGTGCGTACCCCGAAATTTACTCCTCCCTTTGCCGATGATGAAAAAATAGCGGGGATTTATCAAGTGTTTCTTCTCAAACAAGGCGAAATTCTTGACGGACAAGGTGTCAGCTCAATGCCCCATACGAACTGGTCGTACAATTGCTCCGCCTCCCACCACGATGGGGCTGAACGACCCTGACACCTTACGATGCACGATAATCGGCGTAGGCCTCTACTTGGTCCGGGCCACTGCCAAAGAGGTTGTCACCCAGTGAGGATGATATAATCGTGGTCGAGGGCGAAAAATCGAGAAAGGCGCTGGTTGGAGGTTGGGGCTGAGGATACCCGTTGTTTCGTTCACCAAATACAACCGACGGCCCGATGTGGAGGCTGACGAGGTGCAAACCTGACCATACCGCCCTCCACGATGCCTGCCATACGCTGGCGGTTTGTTAAATCATACAAAATGGGCTGTCCGCCTGCCCCTGAAATTGTTGATTTCTAAGTATTTAGGCTCAGTGCTTTCGGCAATTTCAGAGGCACTCGCTGCTGCTGTTCTCAAAATCAAACTGGCGTGGAGTACTGCAAATTGATGTTCGACACCGTTGCAGATCGCTGTTGGCCCAACATGCCTGAAACTTGATGTCCATAGTGTAGTGACTAGACCGATGAGGACGGTCACCGTTTCGTTCCACACTTGGAATTGTTCGAAGTCCACCGTCAGCAAGGGCTGGCCGTTCAGGCTGATGGCTTGTTGGTGCAGGCCGGCATTATACGTGAAACGCAGTGTGAGTTGGGCATCTGGCCCAGCGAGGTAAATACCGGTGGGTTGGAGGTAAAGGTCCTTGAATTGGCATAGGCCGATGCAAAGCCCTCGGCCTGGCCATATTCAGAAGGCTGAGGTTTGCCCCAGATAGTATTTTGAAAGCTGTTGGTATAATTGCCAAATAAACTTGCCGGGTAGTAATCCTCCTTGGGCGGTAGGTTGGAGAGGTCGTTTGGGGTGGCTTGGTAGCGTGGGTTGCCCGTCGTTGCATTCGACCAAGAGAGAAATAGGCCGCCGTGTCCGTTACCAAGCTGTAGCGTGGGTTTATCATCATGGAGTCGGGGTTTCCGGAACAGGTAGCGGTCAAGCTCGGAAGTGTTCTTTCCCCGAAGAAATCCAGAAGTAGTCGCTGGGGCCGGAGAAGCCCGCTCGTGCTGACGAACGAAAGGGTACTTGCTCGCCGTTGTGCCAAAGCTGGAACTGCTCGCCCGACACCTGCGCCATGGGCACTCCTCCATTGGACAAGACGGCTTGTTGGATGCGGTAGATGCCGTCCTGGCCGACTTTTATCTTCAGGTGGGTCTGGTCGAAGCGTATCCACTCGTTGCCGTAGAGAGGTATCAAGCCATTGATGATTTGGGCTGGCACTTTGATGCAAAAACAGCAGCAACAAGAAGAGGAGTTGTCGTCTGCACATATTGAAAGAGTTGTAAGCATTGCATTTATGCAAAACTGACTTTGTGAATGATGAATGATGAATGATGAATAGCCTGTCCCGATTTTTCGGAAGATTTGGCGACGTAAAGGCTATATCTTGTTAACTCCACTTGCGGATAAGTTGAGATGTCGGTGGGTTGATGAAGTTTGTAAAGGTAGATAAAGGTTGATAATTGCATGAATGCTGCCAATCATCAACCATTATCCTTCATTATCAACCAAGCATCCGCTTAGGTTATTGTTCACCTTCACCTAAGGGAGCTGCGGTGGTGCTTTCAGCCAAAGAAGTTAATGGTATATGGCGCAATTCGCCCGCTTGTGATATGCATCATCAGTAGCAAGTATAGCCAAAGGCCAACAAGCCAAGTGAGCCGCCTTCCGGGTATTTCATAGGCTTCGCCCAAATTGGTGGTAGGTCGGGCGATGGGTTGATGTTGTTTGATGGTTCCATTGAAAGATGGATTTTGGCGATGGGTCAAATGGGCTGGCGACAGAATTCGAAATCTTTGATTTCGGAATTTTGCAGTCTTCACCTTTTGCCACTATCAAGTTGTATTGAAAGTCCGTAATTGCTTATGAGGGTGTGGGAGGAGAGAAAAATGAAATTTTTTTCGCTCTCCTCACAGGATTTTTGGAGAAATTGAAAACTTTCCCAAAAAAGCTACCCCCTCCTAAGTAGTTTTGAAAGTCCTAAAAACTAAATTGCCAAGTGGTCAACTTAGGCAATTTAACGGTAAATCATGTCCAATGATGGCCGCCATCATTGGATGACCAGCCTGCGATAAACTTTTCGTAGCCGTTCTCCAGTTTGACGAAATAGACGCCAGCCCGTAGCTTGGAATAGTCAAAGTCAAATCGTTGAGGCCCTCGGGTCAAGTCCATTATGTTCTTTGTATTTCCTTACGAGCGCCATCGAAGAGGGTGGCGGTCAGTTTTACCGTCCTTTTGCGGCAAAGCTCAGCGTGACGTTGCCAGCGGCAACAGGGTTCGGGAAAAACTCACCTACCACAGGGCCGTTGCCAAAGAGGGTGGCGGAAATCACCGGACTAACCTCACGAGTCGTAGTCTATGTCCAATTGCCGGGCGGTAATAATGGGTATTGCCAGACCTCAGGTCTTTGTCGTCGTAGTAGTAGTCCTTTGGGGCAGTGGTGAATGCGCTACCGTCCACCCAAGCGATGGGACTGAAGTTCCCGGCCATCCTCGCTGCGCTCGATGCTGATAAGCGGTGTTCAGCTCTGGCGGTGCGCCAAAGCAGCTTCACATCGTTGTCAACGAGCCGATAGTCGAAAAGCCAGTTCGGTGGGGCGGGAATTGGATCTGTCCCAGGATGGGGTATTGGGAGAGTTATCGTAGGCCCAATCCACGATGGTGTAGTTGCCAAAGCCGTTCTTGGTTGGCGCATCCAATAGTAGAGGGTGTTTCCTCCAATGGTCTACGGATGCCCTGAACGGGTAGTGCCATTGGCCAACGATTCCCATTTGTGGTTGGGGTAGAAGCCATTGTCCGACAAACTGTTTGCTTGCCCTGTAGCCCCAAGGACCGCCTGGACCGATATTCGCGGATACATTGGCGCAGATGAACGTAGTTGCCTACTGCTTGGGCATGGAAGCCGTGAGGGGAAAAACCACCACAAGGAACCTCGTCCGCGGATAAATATCTGTGCGGCCACGTGGTTACCGGTGGAACGAAAATCATTGCCGCCTGCGTTGTTGATGTTAGCATAGCAGCGGGCGGTAGCCAGCCGAGCAAGCAGCCTGACTTTCTGTATGCCTGAAAGGTAAACAATGGCGGCGTCAGGGATTTAACAAATAAGTCAAAAAGGCCGCGCAATGGCAGCAAATGCTGGGGCTGCGTGAACGGCTTTGACAGAATGGATTTGGATAGTTTGGTGTAGGCCTTCAACTTCCTTTCGATAGAAGGATAGCCGGGTAAGTTGATTTGTTTTTCATTCAGATTATAATTTGTTAGATGTTGGTTTTAAATCGGAGTTACCGTTTAGCCAAGGTTTTTAAATTTTATGCTTCGCAAAAAATTAGGCTAAAAATTTGGCTAACTGACCATGTAAAGTAAAATATTTACATTTGGCGCAAAAAATTGACCCACAAACCATGCAATGCTCAGTCTAAAACACAAATTCAAGACCAGATGAAGAAAGTCCCTGCTCATTGGCTGGGGCGCAACCGATTGGAAACTCATCCCGCCTGGGTGGGTGCTGGGCTGATGCCTGCCCTCCTAAACTTGGCAGCGTGAGCTATAGACCAAGTGAAGCCTTATGAAATAATGGCCTCGATTGCTGGAAGACCAGCCAGATAGGCTCTTTCGTTGCCGCTCTCCAATTTGACGAAATAAACGCCTGCTCCGCATTTGGGAGGTAGTCGAAGACCAATTCGTTGGTTCCTTCGGTCAGGTAGATTTGGTCTGCAGCATGGACTTGCCAGCACTGTCGAATAGGTGGCGGTGAGATGGCCGTCCTTTTTGAGGCAGATTTCAGGGTGACATTGCCAGCGGCGGCGGGGTTCAGGAAGAACTCGCCCACCACGGGGCCGTTGCCAAAGAGGTGGCGAAACCACCGGACTTAGCTCGAAGAGTCTGCATCAATGTCCACTTAGCGGGAGGCGGTAGTAATGGAAGGTCTTGCCAGTGCGCGGGTCTTTGTCATCGTAGTAATAGTCCTTGGATTCCGTCGTAGAGCCGCTTTGCCGTCCACCCAAGCGATGGGGGCGAAGTTCCTGCCATCCTCGCTGCGCTCTGTGGAAAGTAGGCATTGTTCAACTCCGTGGCAGTGCGCCAAAGGAGTTTCACGTTGTCGTCTTCAAGTTGATAATCGAACAATATCAACTCGATGGGGGCGGTGGCTCACTGTTAGGATAGGGGTGTTGGGTGTGCTTTCATAAATAGCGGATCCACGAGATGACGTTGTTGAAGCCGTTCTTGGTCGAGCGAATCAGCCGTGGTGGGTATTCCCACCAATAAGGCCACGAATGCCCACAAAGCGGGCAGTTCCGTTGGGAGAGGGTCCATCTATCGTTAGGGTAAGCGTTGGTTTCTGAAACCGAATTCAACTTACCGCTTTGAAAAAGCAAGGCCGCCTGCGTAATGTTCACACCGGAGAAACATTGGCATAAAAAAAAAGGATAAACGTGATATAAAGCCCGCTTGAACAGACCATTGATAGCAAAACCGCCACCACTAACCCCATCTGTTTAGGAAACGCTGATTTCCAAAGCATGGTTGCGGTGGATTTCAAGATCATTGCCACCTGCATTGTTGATGTTGGCATAGCAGCGGTTGGTGTTGCCGCCAGTTGCAGCTTATGTTCTGCACGCCAAGAATAGACGATGGCCGCATCAGGAAGTTGGCAAGCCGCCAAAAATGCCGCGCAATGTAACAAGTGCTGGGGCTGGCAAGAAAGGTTTCGATGGTATTGATTTGGAAAGTTGAATTATATAAGCTTGAAGCTTACTTGCCGTAGAAGACTGACCTGAGATAGGTTGATTTGTTTTCATTCGAGTTGCTAATTTGTTGGCGTTGGTTGGAATCAGGTGCAAGTTGGCCAAGGGTTTTAATTTTAATGGCTTTGCTAAAATTAAGGCTAATTTTCAAAAAGCAGCAGCAAAATACAATACAAGGATACAAAAATGCACCCTAACCTTCATTTTTATAATAAAGCCCTGCTGTTAGAAAGTAAGGTTAGGTTATTTTGCTGGGAGATGACTGAATAATCGATTGATTTTCGTCTCTTGCGACAATAATGACAATACCAACAATTTTCAACCATTGCCCACCCGGAACCTATTTCTGAAAGACGCCAATAGAAATACTCCATTTCCTTCTTCGCAAAATGGTTGAAGGTTGGCGAGAACCTTCTCGTGGCGGCAAATCCTTTGCTCAATAGTGCAGCACCTTTGTGCCGAATTTGTAAATCAACAATGCTTCCCGTTCCGCTGACGATAGCTTCAACGCTTCGGACCGTCTTCCGTAATCATTTCGTACTTCAATAGCAATTTCGGCCAGCGTCAGATTGGTGCGTAAGTTTTTCCAACTCATGCCTATACCTAAAATCTGTGAAAAGGAAAAAAGCCGCCCGGTCTTAATACCCGATGTGCTTCTTTTAAAACAAGTCCATTTCAAGGTAACGGTGCGAAGACTCAATGTTT
>JADKBS010000038.1 GCA_016714985.1 Saprospiraceae bacterium
ACATCACATTAGCTTGGACAAAGGATTATTTTTTACCTTTCAGCCATAAACAATTTTTTATGCCTAGAAGACCCTTTTGATCTTGATAACATACTTTACTTTTTCAACCGTACTGAAAAATTTACCATCCGTGAAGCTTGCGAAGGTGTTCAGATATTCGGCGGTATTGGTAGCGGCAAAACCAGCGGCAGCGGAGCAGCCTTGGCCCTATCTTTTTTACGCGCCGGTTTTGGTGGCCTGGTGCTATGCGCCAAAAAGGGTGAGATGAAAACCTGGCTGAAATACGCCGAGCAGACCGGTCGAGAAAAAAGCATCCTGGTTTTTGACAAGAGCGGCAAGTTTACCTTCCCCTTTTTGCAATATGAAATTGAACGAGAAGGTGACGGTTCCGGGTACACCGAAAACCTTGTGCGGCTTTTTACCACAGTTTACGAAGCCATTTCACGACAACAAGTTGCCGGAGGCAATAATGCCTATTGGACACGGGCCATGCAGCAACTTTTGAGGAATGCGATTGACTTGTCCATGATTGTCAGGGGAACTACCTCCATTTCGCTGATACAGCAAATTATTTTCTCAGCGCCGCTTAAGGCAGAAGAAAGGGATTCCCAGGAATGGAGAGATAACAGTTTGTGCTGGCAATTGCTGGCGGAGGGCAATGCTAAAGATTTAGACGAGTGGGCGGCGCATGATTTTGAAAGTACGGTTGCTTTCTGGCTGAAAGAATATCCCAATCTTGCCAACGAAACCCGGTCTGGAATTTTGTCGAATCTTACAACCATGATGGATATTTTCTTGCGCCGCCCTTTCCGTCAATTGTTCTCAGAATCACCGGCTGATCGACGAAAGATTGCTTTTCCAGAACTTACACACCGTGGCGCAATTATCATCATGGATTTTCCCGTGAAAGAATATGGTGATGCTGGCCGGGCGGCACAGGTGGTCTATAAATACCTGTGGCAGCAAGCGGCAGAACGTCGCAATACCGATGAAAATCCACGCCCTATTTTCCTTTGGGTGGATGAGGCCCAAAATTTTGCGACCGAGTACGATATGCAGTTTCAGGCGACAGCGAGGAGTTCCCGCGCCTGCACGGTGTACCTTACACAGAACCTTCCCAATTATTACGCCGAGATGGGGGGAGAACATAGTAAATACCGTGTGGATTCCCTAGTAGGGAATCTTCAGACCAAAATCTGGCATGCGAACAGCGATCCAATGACCAATGAGCAGGCCGCCGAAACTATCGGTAAGAGTTGGCATAAGCGTCAATCTTCCGGCTCAAGTGTGGGCGGGGATTCCTTTAACATTAGTTCCGGAGAGAGCGAGAGTTTTGATTATGACGTATCACCCCAGCAATTTACCAAGCTAAAAAAAGGGGGCCCGCCCAACGGGTTTAAAGTAGGGGCGGTAGTATTCCAGAATGGCAGAACCTGGCTGGAAGGGAAGACACATTTCTTTGCTGAATTTAACCAACTTGATATATGAATCAAAGTATCGACAAGTCACGCAACCTTTTAGGTTCGACGGAAGACACCATGAAGAGAAACCCGGCGATAACCTATTTTTTACATTGGTTTACCGTCCCGGTAGAAGCGTTGCTACATCGCAATTTTGGTGAACGTTGGTTTACTGTTACCAATTTTTATGCGGGCCTGATAGTGTTAGGTGTTTTTAGTGCCGCACAGGAAGCAGGAGCCTCCCTTAGTATGGCTAACTTTCGGGGTTTTGGAGGATATGACCAGCCGCCCGTTGAAGAAGCCTCGGGTTTTTTCGAGCGTTTGAGTTCACACAGCATGGCGTTTGTGTTGATAGCTTATGTACTGCTCAGTATTTATCATTTGGGCATGATTTGGTGGCGCAATCGCACCTCCACTCCCTTGCATTCGTTTTATGCCGGAGAGTCTCGTTTGGAGGGTTTGGGGCTTTTTATCTTAAGGCTGCTCAACGCAGCAATGGTTCCGATTGTAAACAAGGTTGTGCAAATGATGCCGCAGAAAGAAAGGAAGAAAATGAGTGCGGAAAATACCCCTCGTACCTTTATGGATTCGGAACGGTTTACCGAAGTTTTTTTGGAGCCAGTTTTTTTGATGTTGTTGTCGGTTTTACGGGGGGTGCAATGAGCAAATGGCTCTTATTTCAGCATTGGCCACCGCTATTTTTGCAAGCCTCAAACACACTGGCAAGCTCAACAGATTACTTGATATGCAGGATAGCGCCATTGATGCTGAAGAAGCTAAGTCTTTTAGGGATTGGATATACAGCGATAAAAAGGGGGACTTAGACGCAAAGATGCTAAAGATTGACAACAAAAAACTTGAAGTCATCGAACGGATAAAAAATATCGCCGAGCGTTCAGAAGCAGCAGCGAAAGTAGTCAGGAACGACTACCCGGATGTAATGGAAATTATCGAGGGTATGAACACCGGAAAGCATACCCAGGAGCCAAAGGCTCCCGCAGCTTCGCAAGAGGTTAAAAAGCCGGTGAGCAGTATGCCACCCATACAATCGGAATTCTCTGTTGAAGAAATGATAGTGGGGAAGGAAGAAACGCCGCCTGCACCACCCCAGGAGCCAAAGGCCCCCGCAGCTTCGCAAGAGGTTGAGAAGCCGGTGCGCAGTATGCCACTCAGGCAATCAGGATTCTCTGTTGAAGAAATGATCGTGGGGAAGGAAGAAACGCCGCCGCTGCCTGTGCCACCTCCAGTATCTACCCCAAGGGAGGAGCGCCCCCCGGTCGCACCTGAACAGCGTCCAATTCAAAATTGGGAACAGCCCAGAGAAAACACGTCAGCCGATACCGTTAAAAAGTTGAAGCTATTATTGATTGTCGCTGGTTTAGCGATAGTTGGCTTGGTTCTTTTTTTCGTTGTGAGTTCTTTGCTAAAAAAATCGGATACACCAGTAAAAGAGCCAGACAAAACAGAAACACCCACGCCATTACCATCGCCATCACCACCTGTTTCCACTCCCCCCTCGCCGCCGCCATCTACAAAAAAATTAAAGGGGCAAATACAGACGGAAGGTGGGGGGATAGTCAACATGCGTGACCAACCATCGGAAGATGGAGCACTTGTGTCTCCAATCCCCACTGGCGCCGAGGTTATTATTTTTAGATATGGAGGGGACACAGCATTAAAGAATGGCGAACAAGGCCGCTGGTGCCGTATAGCTTATGATGCCAAGATAGGTTGGGTGTGGGGGAAATATGTCAAAGAGAAAGAATAGAAAAAGACGAAACTAAAAACCCTTTCTGCCAGTAAATAAAACTCTTAATTTAAAACTCTTTTACCATGAAGAAACACATTTTCTATTGCATGGCGGTAGCCATTGGTCTTTCCGCTTGCGGCGGCGGTAGCGGCAATTCCGACCAGACAGACGCACAAAAACCAGAGCAGGAAGAATCGTTAACCGACACTCAAAAGGTAGCGGTAGATGTGTGCGCCTGTATGGAGGAACATGCGGCAAGCCAAGATATGGCTAAATGGATGCAGTGCATGATGGCAATACGAGAGAAGTACCCAACGATAGATGCGATGAATGACGAAGCGGCCAAAGCGGAGATAGATAAAAGATGTGGTGACCTTGTAAAGAAATTTAAAGAAAAGAGTGGGAAACAATAGTAAAGCAATGGATTCATTACTAATTGACCATTTTAATGTCAGTAGGTAAAAAACAAATTCCGATGCTCAAACGGGGAGGCCGCAACAACGACGGCATCGTGGAAGCCTACGTTACTGGCACGGGAAAACATTTTCCAATGGAAAGAATTGGCTACTTGTCCAATTCCTACAGCCTTGGTATGAATAGGTGCTGGAAGGCAAAATTTTCCAAAGAAGAACATCGAGGGGCAATTTTCCATGAAGATTCACGAGGAGATATACCGGAAGCTCTTTCGGCTGATGCCTGAATTGGACAACCTACCTATTAGTAAAGAACCTTTCCTGATTGAGAAAGAGGGGACAGTACCGCTGAACGTCCATATTTTGGAGCGACAGCCGGGTGAGACAATGGTGAACCTTTGCCAATACCCCCGCAGCGAATCGGGGGAGCTAGTACCCAATCCCGACGTGGAAATCAGGCTCGACCATGCGAAGAAGGAAGCGGTGCCGACCGTCTATATCGACTTGAATGGCCGCACAGAGTTGGACGAAAAATGCAGGAAAGAAAGGCGTGGAGAAGCCATGCAAAAAGACGATGAGCTTTATTCCTGGCTCACAGCACTTGAAAAACAGGGATTCAAAGCTGTCAGTCAAGGCCGCACGGTAAGTTGAGATTGGAGTGGAGAGGTATCAATGGTCGCCGAAGAATTGAGGGAGCGAATCACCCTGCACGTAAGCAAGAACCAGCCTAACAGCCGGGCCGAATACGAAGCCTTCCCACCGGAGAAATACCCGCTCGAAATTCACCTGCTTTTCAGTAAAAGATACGGACATTTGGTCGAGGAGCTAAAAGCCGCCCTCGATGGCATCCCAAAGGATAAAGCCAGATACAAGAAAGCAGAAAATCAGTACACCAGCAGCGTATCATTTCGCTGCTTTTTCAAGGACACGGACGCTATGCGTCCTTTCGTGCAACAGTTGAGGGGGAAGGGGCTTTTTGTAGAGCCGATACAGGGGAACCCCAACAAGTTTTCCCGCAGGAATTGGTTGAAATGGCAAGTCGGGCGCTTGCACCGGAAAGACGGCGATAGACAACAAGGTAATAGAGTAGTGATTTTGCGCTTAAATGCCCCTGAGTAGGAGCCTTAAAAGATTAAACTCAGTACCCAAAACCACCCAAAGGTTCTTTCTACAATCCACCGATTTGGTATCACTGATTTCAAGCACCCAACCGAAGCTGCTGAACACCCAGGCGAAAAATTCTTTGCCGTCAAAGCCTTGGTCTGCGAGGGTTTTGGCCAGGCGGGGGAGTTTCCGTTGAAGTTCTTTGAACACGAGCCTGACCCCTTCCCGCTCGCCGGTGTTGGCGGAGGTAAGGACGACAGCCATCAGCAGGCCCAGCGTGTCTGTCGCAATAAAACGCTTGCGGCCGCTGACTTTTTTGTTGGCGTCTATTCATTTTTTCTTGGTCATCGAGGCAGTCTTGACGCTTTGGGAATCCAGTATGCCCAAGCTGGGGGCTGCCTGCCTGCCCCTTTTGAGGCGCAGCAGTCCCGAAGCGGGTCGTGTATGCGCTGGACGAGCCCTTTTGCCTTCCAGGTTCGGAAGTAATAGTAGACCAACTGCCACTTGGAAAAGTCATTTGGGAGCAAGCACCACTGGGCGCCGGATTTGCTCAAGTAAAGAATGGCATCAACGATTTCTTTGAGCAAATGCTTGCGTTTACGGCTGATGTCTTTGTCGTCAAAGATTTTTACAATAACTTCCCACTGGGAATCGGTCAAGTCTGAATCGTACTTCATGATAGGATAATATTTAAGGTTTGGAAAACTCAAAATTATCCAATCGATTCCCGTCTTTTCAGATTAGTTGGGGATTTTTAAACAACCTCTTAAGTGAAGTGCTTTTGAGGCTGGAATTGCATGTCTATCCTCAAAACTCAAATTTTACCATTGCCCGGATGCCCAAGCCCTTTACCCCGAACAGTACGGGGATGTTGGGATTGTCGAGATAAGTCAGTCGTTTCATCACGTCAATCCGACCAAATTTGAGGATGTTCATGATGCCAGCGCCTGCTTCCATGTAGGGCTTGCTTTTCAGGGAAAAAGTCTGCTGCCGCCCCTCGTCATTATTGATGAACTGAATCAATTCGGGATTTTTTAGCGGGTTGTTCTTGTCGCTGAGCGTCCCCCAAACACCTTTGAAAGAGATGACCTCCCGGAGTTTCAGCCTTTTCAGGAGGGGTATTTTGTTGAAAATAAAGCCGTTGAAAAAATGCTCGGTTTTCCAACTGAGATAGGAATCGTTCGCAAATTCGAGGAAGTTCATCAGGTTGTACGAGCGTTTCTGGTAAGCATAGGTTTGGTTGGCACGGGGCAAGTCCAGCAGAAAATAAGGCACACCGGTCCCGAAGATTTTCCCGCCTTCCACCTCCACGTCCGTTATGCCAACGATGGACAGGTAGAACCGCTTGAAGATGTTCAGCGACAGCCTTTGATAATCGTATTCGCCGCCGAGCAAGCCCTTAACGCCAACGGAATATCTCAGGGTGAATATGGGGTGCTTGTTGAAAAGCGGAAGCGAAACTGCTTGCCCTGGATGAACTGCTCGTTGGGTGCAAAACGGACAAGGGTGCTGATTTCGCTGGTCGTGAGGTCGGTCAAGGAAATAAACTCCTGACTTCGGGGGTCGGTAAAGTCGAAACTTAAGCTACCCAGAGGGCGTCGCTTTTTGTGCTCGTAATTCAAACCCCATGAAAATTTATTCGACAGCTCAATAAAATATTCCCCCTTGAAGGAATTATAGAACAACATCTTGTCGGAATCGCCCCTTTTGAAAGAAAGGAAGAAATTGTCCTCCCGCACGAATTCCAGGCTTTGACCGACAAAGCTGGTCTCGTGCTGGTACGAGAGGCGGGCATAATGCCTGGGGTTGCTCTTGAAGTCATCCCGGAAGGAATACAAAACAGACCCGGAATATTTCCATTCCCGGTCTTTGAACCCATAAGCGGCATACCCTTCCAGCTTCAGTTTGGGCATTAGTTTTATGGTCGTCATGCCACCGAAGCTCAACCGGAAACCTTCCACGGGATTGAAACTATAAAATGAGCCAATGGGACCGATTTCCCATCTTCCAACATTCTTGTACCCAGACAAAAGCAGGGCAATAATGTCCAAGGTCCTTCGGAAAGCAGGAACCTGCTGCAAGGTGTCCATCATCTTATAGACGCCCTCCTCGTGTTCGGAGAGTTTTTCTTGCCGGGAAGCCGCCCAAAATTCGTCGTCCCGTTTATAAGCGCCTTTTTCCTCCCGTATGTTTTCCGTGCCGCTGTAAATGGAAGCCTCCCTTTCGAGGTCGAAGCGGTGGTTCCGGTACAGGACGGAACGGGTGCCAAAAAAACCTGTTGAGCCTTTCGTCAGGGCAATGTCAGCCACCAATTGGTCTTTCGTCAACATCCATACGCTGTTTTCGGGGGCAAACTCCTGAATCAATTGCAGGTCTTGCACGAAGTTCAGGTTGATTTTTTCCGAAATGCCCAAGTCCGCCTTGACCACGGCATAGCTTGTGTCGTTCAGGATGTAGAGGCTGCCCTTGAACCCGATGTCCTGCTTGTTGACGGGCATGAAAGCCAGGTCAACCACTTCCATACCCTTGTACTGCAAGGTGTCAAGAATGTAAAAGCGGTAGAAGGCATTGGCAGCCGGGCTGAGGGGGCTGATGAACTGCAAGCCCAGCATCGTGACGTTGTTTTCGTAAATGTCCACATTTTGGTAGAGGATGTCGGTTAGGGTAGTGAGGTTGCCATCCTCCAAATATTCCTCAATGCCAGTCAGCTTGACGCCCTGCCGGTATTCTTTTTCAGCCCTGGGCTCTTTGCGGTAATAGACCTTGGAGGTGGTTTCCCTCATAAAAACGGGCAGGTACGGCTTGCCGTTAAGCTGGGAAGTGTCCATGTAATCGAAAATGAACTGGAATTTTCGGAAAGCCCTTTTTTGCTTGAACTCATCCGTGACGTTGTTGAGCGCCAGCTCTATTTTTTCGTACTTTTCGTATTCGTAAAAGTCCTTGGCTTCTATTCGGTTCTTGTCCTTGTGGTCAATGACTTTCTTTATCAACTCGACCGCCGGGTTGTTCTTCCTTTTGTACCCCCCCTTTTCTCCCCATATCACCGCCTCGCCTAGATTGATTGCTGTCGAGTTTAGTGCAACGTCAATTTTTTGGTTCACCCCTGATTTTACGGGAACCTTGACCGTTTCATACCCGACGAAAGAGATTTGCAAAGAGTCGGAACCCCATTTTGTATCCATGGAATAAGAACCGTCCAGGTCGGTAGTGGTCCCGACTGGCGTGCCGACGAAAGCCACATTCACGAACGGGAGCGGTTCTTTGGTCTGTGCATCGGTGACCACCCCTTTCACGCTGGTCAACTTTTGCGAAAATAGCGCCGATGACCCCGTTAAAAAAAAAACTGCCAGCAGCAGCAACGTTTTGTTCATTGCACGACTCATAATCCAAGTGTTAAGGCATAAAAAAACAGAGAAAAGCACCTGACGGCAAGCGCCCCTTGTGGAACTTCTTGTTGAAAGTTGGCTCGACGTTTTGCAGTGCCTCCAAGCCCTTTTGAGCAGGGTATTTTTCAGTTTGGGAGGCGAAATTTTTGTGGTAGCAGTGTGCCATTTCGATGTTGAAAAATGGTCTGATTACGCCCCCACGACCACCAGGACAGGAAGGTTCGCCTTCCTGAGAATGTCCTTGCTTTCGCTGGCATGGAGGAGGTTTTTCCAAAAGCTGCGCTGTGGCTTGAAGAAAGCCAGCAGGTCGGCTTTGCTGCCTTGCAGGTACGCTTCCAGCCCGTCAGCTACCGATGGGTGGTCAATGACGACCACCTCGCCAAATTCGGTGGACAGGAAACCCTCAGCCGCTTTCCGGCGCTCCCTATCCACCGGGCGACCGGCGGTGACGTGGACAATTTCCACCTCGGCGCCGAACCGCTCCTTCCATGCTTTCAGCTTGGCGAATGCGACGGCTTCTCCCGCCTCAAAATTGGTGGCGTAGGCGATTTTCCTGACAGGGCGGTACTGGCTGCCTTCAGGGATGACCAGCACTGGCACCGGGGACAGGGCGATTGTGTCGGTGGTGATGCTGCCCAGCAACTGCTCCATGACGGTGTGCCGTCCCTTCATGCTCATCACGATGAGGTCGGAATGGTAATCCGCCGCCACGCTCACAATGCCACTGGCAACGGTGTCGCTGTAATGAAGTGTTTTCCTTTCGACAATGCCCTCGGCATCTGCCCCGGCAAAAGCATTGATTTCCTTTTCAAATTTTTCCAGCACTGCCCGCTTCGTCTCTTCCAAATATACCAGCATCAGCATGCTCCCTTCCAGCAATTCTGAATAATAGACATTCACCAAATCTATTTTGCAGTTCAAATGCGCTGCCGCCTGAAGGGCGTACTGATACGCCGATTGGGCTTGGGCGGAAAAATCGGTAGGAAATAAAATTCGCATAATTGCAAGTTGTGGTTATGTTATGATTTACTAAAACTCCATTTTTTAAAGGTCATTTCCGCTTCAAATAAAGCAGCGAGTCGCCCGAAGCAAAAGGTGCTTCAACTACTTGAAAATCACCGCTTTTCAACGGTTCGGGACCTTTCATGGTGCGGTTCAGCGTGGGGATGAACCACTCCACTTCGTATTCTCCTTCGGTGCCACGAAGGTCCAGCGTGGCGGTGCCGCCCTCCGGGAAGTAACCGTTCCAATCGAAGGGCGGGTCACCGGGCAGCCCGATTTCCTGAAAGTTCGCCCAAGTGTGCGAGCCGGTCAGGAAAATGGCTTTGCCAGTGTTGTCGGTAAAATACCGCCCGTTTAGGGGATGCACCCGTAAGGGGCCGTCGAAGGTCTGGGCTTGCGTTTGAATGGATGAACAAAACAGTATCGCAGCAATCCAAATGAAGAACTTCGTGATTTTCATTGTAAAAACAGATTTGATGAAAAGTTAACTGATTGATTCAACAGTTCGGATGCGTACCTGTAAAGCCGGCAGCAGGTTAGCCGTCGATTTTGCCGAGCAGGTAGTTCAGCTTTTCCACCTCTTCGTCCGAAAGGGGTGAAAGCAAATCCTCGAACCGCTGCTCGACGGTATCCAATTGGAGGAGCAGTTGTGTGCCTTTTTCGGTCAGCTTGACATCCATTTTTCTCCGGTTATCGGGGCAGGTCCGCCGCTCCAGGAGTTCCTTTTCGTGCAGGCGGGTAACAAGCCGGGAGACGTCCGAATCCTTGTCCAGCATCCGTTCCTTCAAAAGGTTGATGGTGGCGGAAGCAGGGTGCTGCCCCCGCACAATCCGCAATAGGTTGAACTGCTGCGGCGTCAACTCGTAGCCCTTTAAAATTTGCTGGACTTGATTGACAATAAGCCCGTTCCTGTAATAAATATTGAGGAGGGCTTTATGCCGTTCGTTCCTGAAAGTATCTTGATGGATGGCGTCTTCAAGTTTCATTGGCGGTAGTTTTTAATGGAATTATTTACTTCAAAATATGCAAAAAGTGCCAGGCGCCTGCCCCCGTTTTCAATCATTGGAAATAGAAGGCGCAGCCTGTTTTCAGGCTGCGCTGTACAGGGTTTTAAGCAGGCTACCGGGCAAGCGCACTTTTGGCGCTTGCCCGGTAGCCTTGTGCCTCCTGTCATTTTTTTACAAGCTCAACGCTGGCATCCAGGTGGATTTCCCTGCCAATCATCGGCGCTCCCGAAGGCATGGGGGCATTGTAGGGAATACCGAATTCGTCCCGGTTGATGACGCCGTTCACCTTGAAGCCTGCCTTTTGCAGCTTGTTGTGACTGTCGTAGGCTTGTCCCAGGTAGGTAAGCGACAAGGTGAGGGGTTTGGTGACGCCGTGCATGGTCAATTCGCCCACCAGGGTGTAGCTGTTGGCGAGGGTGCGTTCCTTCACGGTCCCTTTGAACCGGATTTCCGGGTATTTTTCGACATCCAGGAAGTCAGGAGACTTCAGGTGCCCGTCCCTCGGCGCTACGTCGGTGTCTATGCTGGCTGCCTTGATGGTAAAATCCACCTGTGCATCGGAGAAATCTTCCTTGGTGGTGGTGACGCCGCCGCTGAATTCGTCAAACTCGCCTTCCACCATGGAAATGCCCATGTGGGAAATCGAGAACCCGACATTGGTATGCATCGGGTCGAACGACCAATCAGTCGTTTGGGCGTTGACCAGCCCAAGGATAAAAACAAAAGCGAGGAATGTGGTCAATTTTTTCATGTTGATTGAAATTTTGAAATTGATGAAAAAAAGATTTGGAAGGATGCTCATTGCGGTTGCGATACCTTCAAAAGCCTTGCGCCGCCCGTAAAAATCATTTGGTGAAACTGGCGAGCATTTCCGGGTTGCGCAGGTAGTTGCCCACCCACACCAAAACGAGGATGACCGCCTGGAAGACGAACGGCTCGCCATGGCACAGGTGCGTGACGATAGCGCCCCCCATGTGGGCGCTCAACAGCAGCACGCCCAGGGATGAGGTGCGGGGGATGAGGTACAGGATAGCCGAGACAAGCTCCCCTATCCCGACGATGGTGAGCCACCCCGACAGCCCCCATTTCTCAAAGTTGGTAACCATTTCCTGGCTGCCGGTCAGCTTGCTCCCGCTGCTCATTAAAAACAGGGCGGCCAACAGACCGACCACCACCCAGCTACTGATTTTTCTTGCTTTTGACAGATTTTCGGTTGTCATTTTTTGTAAAAGTTAATGGTGAAAGGATAATTACCGCTCCCGACCTTCCAGATGCCGGAAATCATTCAAGTTTTCAATCATTGGAAATAGAAGGCGCAGCCTGAAAACAGGCTTTGTCGTCCAGGGTCTCAAGCATGAACCGGGCAACGTCTTTCCTCGAAATACCCATCTTTAGCTTTTTGCTCCCTCCGATGCTGACACGGGTTGGTTTGGATGCCTGGGAGTTGGTCAAGCCCACAGGTCGGACGGCTGTCCAGTTCAGCCCGGAGTTTTTCAGTACTTCCTCCTGCTCTTCGTGCCCTTTATAGGCGACGCCAACATTGGTTTTGTTGATTAAAAACCGGAACATCCAGTTGGCTTCCCGGTAGCTGTCGCCTGCACCCCAAGCCGAAACGGTCAGCACCCGGCTGACGCCGTGTTTTTTCATGGACTCCACAATGTGAGTCATGGAAACCTTCAACAAATCGGGGGGTGATTTCACCTTTGCCCAAGGGTTGTCGGCGGTGCGGGCTATATTTAAGGCAACAAAGACGGTATCGGCTCCTTTTATGGTCATCTCCACATCTTCCTTTTTCATGGGAGTGCCCCGCAAAACTTCGAGGCGTTCGTGCTGAATGTTAAATGAAGCCGTATTTCTGACCAGGGCTTTTACTTTGTATCCCTTGTCGAGTGCCTGGCGGAGGATTTCCAGTCCGGTTCGTCCATTGCCTCCAAAAACTGCAATCGTTTTCATGAATGATGCGTTTTAAAAGTTAATTGCCGGAAATTTCCCCTGTTGCAAACTGGTAGGAGCGGTAAATGATTTTTTTAAGCACTTCCGCTTCTGCTTCATTGCGGGGAGCATATACCATCACAAAATTGGCAGGCAACCAGCCCTTCCTCACGACGGGGTGAAGTTCGCCCCAGCCTTTTTCAATGACTTCCCCGGCATCAGCCATCGGCAAACCGAGGTGCATGCTGCCGTCGCTGCCGGGATGGAAATGGGCAAACTCCCGGTCAGCCATAAAGGCATCCTGATTGACGATGGGAAATTCCCTTTTGAGGCAAATTGCCCTTGCACCGGGCACCGAAATACGGGTAGGCTGTTCTTCCGCCTTGGGTAAAGTGGTGAATGCCCACCGGGTCACGCTTTCGATGATTGCCCTGTCCCCGCTCTGCTGGTTTAGTTGCGTATGCGGGTTGGAAGGAGTCGTTGCGGGTTTTTCGCCCAGCCTTGCCGGAAGTTGAAAAGTCGTATCCATGATGCTGCTATTTTTAGCGGGTGAAACAAGGCTGCTGCCGCCACACGAACAGAGCGAAAGGCTTGACAATGCCAAAAGGCAGGGTTTTCGGGCAGCGGCAAACAACTGCCTTTTGTAATCCGGCATCACCCCGCAGTATTGTAGTAAAAGCGTTCCGAGATGATTTGCCCGTCTTTCCATCGTTGCACGGCTACCTGGTTCATCTGCGCACGGTGGCCGCCCTGGTAAGTAACGTCCATGCTCCATTCCACCATGCTGGTGTCCTCCCCGGTGGCGACTCCTTTTACTTCTGCGCCGTGCCATTGTTCGATGGCCGCCTGCATTTGTTGCTCCCGCTCCCGGTTGGCAGCTTTGCCCACGGTGGGGGCAGCGTTGTTTTCCTGCATCACCACGTCGGGGTGGTAGAATTTTTCAAAGGCATCCATGACCTGCCCTTGCAAAATCATGCTGTTCAGTTGTTCGATTTTTTCTTTCAGGTTCATAAGTTGAATTTTTAAAAAATTAAGGTAAAATCGTTCGTTCGCAAATGTACGTTTAAACAACTGATGTTTAAACATTGGTAAAGAGAAAAAAGATGCCTCCTCCGAGACACCCTCATTTTACTTGTCCTTCTTCCATTGCTCAGTCCGCAGTAAGCATGGTGCTGCTGACGGCGGCAGCGTCTTCCGGGGTATGGTTGCTGCCGCCGTTGCCTTTCCTGCGGCTGAAAAAATCCTTGATGTTGTCCACAACCTGGTACAGCACGGGCACGATGAACAACGTAAGCACCATGGAACTGAGCAAGCCCCCGATGAGCGCCCAAGCCAAACCGTTTTTCCATTCTGCACCTGCACCCTTGGCAAGGGCAATGGGCACCATGCCCACCACCAGCGCAAGGGTCGTCATCAGGATGGGGCGGAGCCGAACCATGCCAGCCTGTATGAGCGCCTGGGTGGTTTTCATCCCTTCGGCTTTAGCCTGGTTGGCAAAATCCACCAACAGGATGGCGTTCTTGGATACCAGACCATTTAGCATGATGATGCCAAGGATGGAGAAGATGTTGAGCGTCTCCAGTGTGAGGGCAAGGGCAAGCAATGCGCCGCACAGTCCCACGGGTATGGAGAACATCACCACAAAGGGATACACGTAAGAGTCGTACAACGCCACCAAAATCAGATAGACAAAAATGAACGACACGAGGAAGGCAGTGCCCAAGCTGCCAAAGGACTCTGATTGGCGGCGAAGGTCTCCTTCGTAATTGATTTTAGTGCCGGAAGGCGGCGGGTTTTCGGCGACCCATTGCTGGAGGGCTGCGCCAACGGTGCCGGATGACTGTCCCAGCACCTTTGATTTTACCGTGACGGAAGGGATGCGGTTGAGCCGTTCCAGGCGGGCCGGGCCCGTTGTTTCCCGGATGGCGGCAAACTGGTTGAGCCGGATGAGCTTGCCCTTGTTGTTCATCAGTGTGAGGTTGGCGATGTCGGAAGGGGCGTTCCGGTCGAAGGCATCGAGCTTGATGTTGATGTCGTACTCCTTGCCGCCCGTGCGGAATTCCGCATCGGTGTTGCCGCTGTACGCCGCCTGTAGGGTTGCCCCCACCATGCCGATGTTCAGCCCCAGTTCTGCCATGCGGGTGCGGTCCACCTCGACGCTGATTTCGGGGTTGCCCTCTTCGAGGGAAAGCTCCGCTTCGAGCGTGCCCTCGATGGTTTTCAGTTTTTCCAGCATTTTGTTGCTGTACGATATGGCGCTCTGATAATCCGTGTTCCCTATTATAACCTGAATGGGCGCATCGTTGGCACCGCCAAAAAAGCTGACTTCCGACGATTTGATATCCACGCCCGGCAGGATGGCGTCCAACTCGTTGCGGATTTGCACCGAATACAAGGAGGTGGGGTGGCTCCGTTTTTCCTTGTCCATCAACTTGATGGTCATCTCGGCAAGATTGGGGCTTTTCTGGCCACCGCTCAACAGACCTGTCTGGCGACCTACGGTGGTGAATACCCCGGTAACTTCTGGCTTGGACAGCAAATACTCCTCTGCTATTTGGGTAGCCCGGTTGGTCTGTTGGATGGTGGCGTCCTTGGAAAGCTCCATTTGTACGATGAACTCGCCCCTGTCGCCCTGTTTGATAAATGCCGAACCGATATAGCCTTTGGTGACAAGCAGTAACGAACTGAAAAACAGCCCTGCAATGACGGCGAGCGTGACGGTCTTGTGCCGCAGCGCCCAGGCAAGCCAGCCGCCGTAGGCATGGGAAAGCCGCCGGATGCCTTTCTCAAAATTGCCGAAAATGAACCCACCGATGGTTTTTTCATTGAATTTTTCCAGCTTGGAAAAACGGGATGCCAGCGTCGGGGCGAGGGTATAAGAAACCAAAAGGCTCATCGCCGTGGAGAGGGCAACCACCACGGCGAACTGCCGGAGGATATTGCCGACGATGCCCCCGGTGATGACGAGCGGCAAGAACACTACCACCAGCACCGCCGTGATGGAAAGGGCAGTGAGGAAGATTTCGTTGCTGCCGACAATCGCAGCCTTGCGGCTGTCCTTGCCCATTTCGAGGTGCCGGAAGATGTTCTCCAGCACCACGATGCTGTCGTCCACCAGGATGCCGATGACCAGCGACATGGCGAGCAGGGTCATCAGGTTGAAGGTGTAGCCCAGTACGTACATGGCTATGACCGCCGACACCAGCGATGCCGGTATTGCCAGCATCACAATGACTGCGTTCCTGAAGCTGTGCAGGAACAGCAGCATCACCAGCGCCACCAGCACGATGGACAGCACCAGGTCGTGCTGCACCGCTTTCACGGCATCGAGCGTAAAGTCGGAGCTGTTGCTGGCAATGGTGAACTGGAGGCTGGCTTCGGGGTATTGGGCTTCAAGTTCCTTTAGTTTGCTTTTTATGGCGTTGCTGACGTCCACGGCATTGGCGTCCGACTGCTTGAGGATGCTCATGCCGAAAGAATTTTTGCCGTCCACCCGGTTGAGGTCTTCCACTTCTTTTTGCGTTTCCCGCACCTCGGCTATTTCGTACAGCCGGATGGGTGCACCTTCCCGATTGGTGGTCACGACCACCTGCCGCAAGTCCTCGATGGTCTGGAACTTGCCCGCCAGGCGGATGAGGATTTGTCGCTCGTTGTTCTTGATTTTCCCGGTCGGGAAATCCAGGTTCGACATTTGCACCGCCTGTACTACCTGGAGGATGGAGATGCCGTACTGCTCCAAATGGTCTTTCCTGACGTTCACCTGCACTTCCTTTTCCTGCCCGCCCAGCAAGTTGATTTCACCGACCCCCGTAAGGCTGGCAAGTTGGGGCTTTATGCGGTCTTCCATGAGGTCGTAAAACTCGCCGCCCGGCAAAGTGGAAGATGCGCCAATGGACATGATGGGGAAATCGTCCGCCGAAAATTTGGATATGGTGGGCGGGTCGGCGTCTTCCGGCAGTTTTGCGGCGATGGCGTCCAGCTTCCGCTGTGCATCCTGTAGCAGGAGTTCCACCTTTGCATCCTGCTCAAACTGCAGGATGACGATGGAGAAGCTCTCGATGGACGTGGAGCGGACATCGGTTAACTTTTCAAGCGTCGAGAGGGCGTCCTCGATTTCCCTGGACACCGAGTTTTCTACTTCGGCGGGGGATGCGCCGGGGTAAAACGTGGTAATCGTCAGCACCGGGGACGAAAACTTGGGCATAAGCTCGTAGCTCAGGCTGTTGTAGCTGGCCACGCCCAATACTGCCAGGATGGAGAAAAACACGACCAGCAGCGAGGGGCGTTTTATGGATAGTTCTATCATGATTTTTATTTTTTCAATTGGCTCAAAGTCCGGGGGCAAACCGCCTTGAAGACTACCGGAGCCGGGTTTTGTGTTACTTAATCACCTTTACCGTCGCTCCGTTGGTCAGGTTGATTTGACCCGTCAGCACAACGGTTTCGCCCTCCTGCAGCCCGGCGAGGATTTCCACCATGTTCTCGAAGGTTTCGCCCGCTTCTACCTTGCGTAGCACCGCCTTGCTGCCGTCGACCACATACACTTCCCCGTCGCTGGTGCTCCCGGCAAAAGCCTCTCTGGGGATGATGAGCGCAGCCACTTTTTCGCCCGCCACAAAACGGGCTTTGCCGTTCATGCCTGCCTTGAGCATCGCACCGGATGGGTTATCAATGGCAATTTCCACCCGGAAACGCTTGGACTCGTCTGCCTTGACGTCCACTAAGTTGACCGTGCCGGAGAACTTCTTGCCCTGATAAACATCGGCGGTCACTTCCACTTTTTGCCCCTTCCTGGCGGTCACCACCTGCGCTTCCGTCAGATAGACGTTCAGGAAAATCGTGCTCACGTTCACGATGTTTGCCACCGGGGTGCCAGGGGCAAGGTAAGAGCCGTTCTCCACCTTGTTTTGGGAAATGATGCCGCTGATGGGGGCTTTCACGTAGGTGTCGCTCAGGCGTTTTTTCAGCGACTTGATTTTTACCTTCAGGTTGTTGGAACGCAGTTTCGCCTCTTCGACCTGGACCTCCGTGACCCCTCCCTTTCCGAGGAGGTTTTCCATGCGCTGCAAGTCCTTCCCGGCTTTTTCCAGGTCCAGTTCCGAGAGTTCGAGGTCGTTTTGGATGAGTTCGTTGTCAACGGTGAGCAGGGTGTTGCCAGCCTGTACGTAGCTGCCGTCGTCGAAATTGAGCTTCGTTATCTTGCCGCTGACGTCCGAAACAAGCGTCACCTCTTTGGAGGGCTGAAAAGTGCCGTTCACGGTGAAGTCCTCCTTGAAGGACTTCTTTTCCACGGTCGCTACCTTCACGGGCACGAAGGTGTTGCTGGTGCGTGAAAGCTCGACCTCCTGCTGCATGGTGCCCTTGTTTTTGGACAATTGCCAACTGATGCCGTAAGCGATGGCGCCGATGAGAAGGATGGCTGCTACTATTTTTAAGATTAATTTCATGATGGTTGTATTTTTTTGAAAAAGGGCGAAAGTCAGGTTCGTCCCGTGGTTGTTTATTGATTGATGTTTTCGAGCAATTCGCCCCTGGCGTGGAGCAGTTCCAGTTCTGCCAGCTTTATCTGGAGCAGGGCGGTCAGGTAGTTGGTCTGGGCTGACCGCATGGAGGTCTCCGCCTGCAACAGCTCGACGATGGGCGCCACGCCCTCCGAGAAACGCTCCTGCGACACGGCGTACACTTCTTCGGCTACCCGGCGGTTTTGCGCTAGCGACTGGAGGTTGTTGTAGTTCACTTGCAGTTTTTGCCGGGCGCTGCGGTGCTGGAGGTCGAGCGATTGCATGGTGAACTTTTCGTCCTGCCGCCATTTTTCGAGGTCAATTCTCGCCTGGGCGATTTTTTCCCTGCGCTCGAAGCCGTCGAACAGCGGCATGGAGAGCCGTAAGCCCACTAAGGAGGAACTGAACCAGTTTTTTCCGTCGAAGATTTCGCCGAAGTTGTTGCCCTGCCCCTGCCAGTTGTACCCGCCGAACAGGTACAGGCTCGGGTAGTAGCCTGCCCGCAACTGCCGGACGTTAATCTCGTTGAGGTCTCTTTGCAGGAGGAGCAGCGTCATTTCCGGCTTTTTTGAAAAATCGGCAGGTTGCAGCGCCAAAGCCGGGTAGGTGTAAGCCTGCTCGGAAATGGTGTCCTGCAACTCGATGTCCTGCTCCAGGGGCATGGACATCCGGTACTTGAGCAAGTCCAGCAACTGCCAGTACTGAAGGTCGAGGTTTTCCATGTTGGTCTCTAAGTTTACCCTCGAAACGGTCAGTTGGTCCACGTCCACCTTTTTGGCAAGCCCGTTGTCGAATTGTGATTGGGTGAGGTCGAGCAGTTTCACGACCTGCGCCAAGTTGGCTTGCAGGATGTCCTTTTGCTTTTTGGCGGTCAGCGCCTGGTAGTAGGTAGCACCCACCTCGTATGCTATGTCGGCTTTGCTTTTTTCGTAGCCTGCGTTGCTTACTTCGACCAATTTCCTCGTTCCTTCCAGCCCGATGGCGTAGATGGGGTTATAGACCATTTGGTTCAGTTGGATACCGGAGCCAGCCGTCAGGTCGGTGCCGAACTGCACGGGCACCCGCTCGCCGGGCGAGCCGAAAATCTCGCCGGGGAGTTGTTGGGTGGGCAGTTCGATATTGTACTGAAAATTGAGGTTGAGGTCCACTTTTGGCAAACCGAGGCTAAAAATTTCCTTCGATTTGTGCCGTGCCTTTTCCACTTCGAGCCGTGCCTTTTCTACCCCCGTGCTATTGTTCACGGCGAATTGGATGCACGTTTCGAGGCTCATTTGCCGAGGGCTGTCCTGGGCTGCCAGGCGCAGCGCCAGCAAAAAGCCAAGCAATAGCATTAAGATTGGTCTTGTTTCCTTCATGAATTTTTTTGTTGTGTTGTCAGAATTTATGGTTTTTCTTTCAGTTCTTCAATGGCCACTTTGACGTGTTCCCGCACGTTCAGTTGCGAATTGAAAACATGCTGCACCGTGCCGCCTTGGCCCACCACGTAGGTCACCCGCCCCGGCAGCAGCCCGAACAGGCTGCCGGGCACGCCGAACTTTTTTCGGACATCATTTCCCGGGTCGCTCAACAAGACGAAGGGCAGGTCGAACTTACGGGCAAAGGCAAGGTGGCTCTCCGGTGAGTCGGCGCTGACGCCGATGACCTCAGCGCCCAAGCCCCGCAATTCTTCATAGCTGTCCCGAAAGGAGCACGCCTCTGCCGTGCATCCCGGCGAGTCGTCCTTTGGATAGAAATAGAGGACGAAAGGGGCGTCGAAATACTTTTCGATGTCCACCTGTTCCCCGTGCTGGTTGGTCAATGTGAACGGGGGCACCTGGTCGCCCGGTTGGATGGATTTGTTTTTCACGTCGGGTAATTATTTTATTGGTCACAAAATATTTTTGTCTTGGGTTCGGAGTTTCAACTATCGGTGCCCTATTGCTCCAAATACGCCCGACAGACTTCCCTGCCCTGTTTCGTTGCCATTCCCACTAGGAAAAAATCAAGACAGTTTTTTACAAAATCACCCGAACTGTTGAATTGCGGCAGTTCCTTTCGCAGAAACAAGCGCAGCACCTGGAGCAGCAGCATGGCAGCAAATTCAGTTTTCATATCTGCCCTGTAATCGCCGCTGGCTGCCCCTTTCACCAAATTGGTTTTGATTTTTTCAAAAAGATATTGGTAGTAAAAATCCAATAGCTGCTGCCAGCTATCGTGGTGGTATTTCTGAAGGTCGTGTACCATTGCCTCGGAGACTTCGCCCAAAGTGCAGGCAATGTAGCCCATCATGGAAAAAAGCTCGGGCAGGGGCGCAGCCTGCCGTTCGCAGATTTGCTCGATAGCCCCCTTTTTCTGGCTGATGAACCTGCCGACGGTTTTTTCCACCAGCGCATCTTTGTTTTGTGCAGCGCAGTAGAGGGTCTTCTTTGAAATGCCCAAGTGGTGCGCCACGTCGTCCATCGTCACGCTCCTGATACCAAAGCGGTGGAAAAGCCCTTGTGCGCTTGCTATGATGCTCGTTTCATCTGCCATTCAATCAATTTCTTTTTCCTTTAAGCAAACCCATTGCTGTCCACGTCCGTACCCGGCGCTTGCTCCTCCTCCTTGCGCCTGATGCTGTACACCGCCCTCCCTTCCGCCAACGGTTTGGCGTTGCCTTCCTGCCACGCCCTCATGGTCGTGACGAGTATTCGGTTGCCGCAGCGCAGCACTTCTGCCTCTATTTCAATGGGCAATTCGACAGCGCCCCTTAGAAAATCTACCCGCATATCAATAGTCGCCATTTTGTCCTCCATGGAGCCGAGCCGGGTAAAGCCTGCTATGCCACCTACCGAGTCCATGATGGCTGCAATTATACCCCCATGCCAGCGGCGCTGGCGTATGTCGCCAATCACCTCCTCCCGAAAGGGAACCCGCACCTTTGCATAGTCCGGACGGATTTCCAGCAGTTCAAGCCCCAGGAACCGGTGCAGGGGGATGGATTCTTCCACCATGTGCTTGATAAATTGAGTCGTAAAAGTGGGCATGTTGGGAAGGGTTAAATGATTTTTGAAAAATCCGGGCTGCCCATAATGGGCAGTTCCTCCAACCCGGCAGGCGTGAGATAGGGGTGCAAAAGCCCCAGCAGGGACTGCACGAATATTTCCTGGCTGGTGCAATCCTTTTGCAGCACGGCGAATTGCGCCAGCCAGAATGCAGCGTGCATCCAGATAGAATGGGCGAGGAAATCGTAAGCCCTTGGAAAAGGCTCTTGCCGGAAAACACCTCTGCCTACACAATAGTCAATGGTCGCCCGGATGTGCCGCATGGAACGCATGGAAAATTCCTTGTGCGCCGCCGCTATCTGCGGGTATGCCCGGATGATTTCGAGCGTGTCCAAGTAAAAGAAGCGGAACTTCAATTGGAATTCGTAAAAAATGCTGACTTGCTCCATGATGCTTTTGAGGTCGGGATAAGCCCTCAGCTTGTTCAGCATTTCGGCAGCTTCAGCGTCCATTTGCTCAAAAACCGCTGGCATCAAGTCATCTTTCTTGGGAAAATGGTAGTTCAGGTTGCCGGTACTGATGCCGAGTTCGGCGGCGATTTGCTTCAACGCCACGTTCCTGAACCCGTCCCTGTTGAAAAGTTGGGTAGCAGTCTGTACGATTTCATGCTTTGTATCTTTCATATCGGTCGCAAAAATAGGATTTATTTCCTAAAATTATTCTAAAAAACAAATTCCTAAACCTATTTTTGCGACGTTGGTTTAATATTTCATCCATTTTTTTTAAAAATCTTGTCAAACCTCAAAGCCGTTACGGGGAGGTGGTTTGCGCAGCCTGATACAATGTTTTGACCATGAAAGACAACATCGAGTGCCTATTGCTTCAAAACTTCAACCGTCTGGGCAGGTTAGCCTTGTACCTGACGAACAGCGAACAGGATGCCCAAGACCTCTTGCAGGAAACCGCTATCCGGGTTTTGGTAAACGGGGAGAAATTTGCGCTTGGCACCGATTTCAACGCCTGGAGCGGCAGGATAATGACCAACCTGTTCATCTCCCACATCAAGACGAAGCGCCGCCGCCACGAGCTGGGAAAGCAGGGCAACATCCTGAACAAGCTGTACGGCGGAATGGACAGGGTTTTCAACAACGGGGAGTGGCTTACCTTTCTGGGCGACGTGTATGACGGCATGAAAAAATTGGACGAAAAAAGCCGCCTTTCCCTGCAAATGCTCTCGGAGGGTTATACTTACGATGAGATAGCCGTGAGGTCGGGCGAAAATCTGGGCACCGTCAAGAGCAGGGTACACTTCAGCAGGCGGAAGATGCGGAACATGGTGAGGGAGGAGCTATCCGAGCGGACTGCTTTTTACTAAAATGGCGACCAACGGCACCATAGACCAGCAAACAAAGTCACAACTAAAAACAGCATGAAAAAAGTTTTCAAATTCATCGCCTGGACGCTCGGCACCCTACTCGCCGTCCTGCTGCTCGCCTTTGTTGTTTTCCAGCTTTATTTCATGGAAATAAACCGCCAAGCGAAAAAAGCCCTGAAAGAAAAACCCACCCTCACCGAAAACGGCCACACTTTCCGTGACCTCAACGCCAACGGCAAGCTCGACCCCTACGAGGACAGCCGTGCCACCCTCGAAGCCCGCATCGAAGACCTGCTCTCCCAGATGACCATCGAGGAAAAAGTAGGGCAGATGTGGCACCCGCCCATCGGCATCGGAGCGGGAAATTTTGGGGAAACCAGACCCCGGGGCAATATTCTTCAACTCCACCTACCACCTAAAAATCAGCCATTTCAACCTCTTCAAGATACCCAACCCCGCAGCCCACGCCGCATGGTACAACAAGCTGCAACACTGGTAATAACAGCAATCAGCGCAGCTCTGCTTCAACTGATTGACACTTCCATTGTCAACGTTTCCCTAAGGGAAATAAGTGGGAGTATTGGTGCCACCACCACCGAAATAGCATGGGTGGTAACTTCCTATGCCGTTTCCAATGTAATTATGATACCACTGGCTGGAATGATGAGTGATTTGTTTGGGCGCAAAAACTAGCTGTAATGAACGTTTTTCTCACGCACCGCAATGCAACCAACGACAATTACTTTCCTGAAATAATAGCAGCAGGTAAGCTTAGAACAAGTCCTACCAAACCGCCTTTCAACCATTCTGTAATTCCAATCTCCATGTTGAAAATTACAAACCCGATAGCGAAACGATTAAAGAATGATGCAGTCATCGCTTTTCCTTTGCCATCAATTTCGAGAAAGAACATTGGAATGAGTGAAACAATTCCAAAGATTGTTCCTGCGATTGCGCCATTGAGAATGTTAGACATAGGAATTTATTTTTTTAGTTCGTAGGCTTGCTTCAGCCAAGCTAGAAGTTCTGCATCAATGTCTTTTTCGCTGGTCAGCTTGATAGTATGGTGAAAGCGGTTTGCCGATGCTTGCTCCACTTTGCTAATTCGTTCGCTTTCCAGCTTATAACTGACATTACGCACCCCTAAAAACTTTGAAAAGCAAGTTCATTGACAGTATGACATTTTAGGCTACGAATTTCTTCCCAAGCTGCCTTTAGCGCTGTGAGGTAGATTTTGTGCTTCAGCGCAAAGTGGTTCTTCTTGTGCACGATTTTCAGCTTTTCGAGCTGTACCAAGCCCCACATGGAGGCGAACAGGTGGTTCTTCTGCGAGCGCTCCATCTTGGTGGGCGACTGTGCTATGCCGACGTTCTGCTTAACGGACTTGTGGGATTCCTCCACCTTCCACCGTTTTTGGTAGAGCTGGAAGATTTGCTCGGCGTCCAAACCGCCATCGCTCGTGACAAGAAACACTACCCCCGTGGAGCCGTCCATGTTTTTATAGACCTTTTTGACCAAGAACAGGTCAAATGGCACGCTCTCCATGCGCACCTTGTATACCACGCCGGGCTGCAGTTCCTGTTGGCTGACTGGTTTGTATGCGCCTGTTTTCCCGTTCCCGTCCACAAGCCCGACCTTGCGGTTGTCCTTGATGGCACCGACGAAGTGCTTGCAAAGGTCCTGTACGACGAACTTCATGTTGTCGGCGGCGCTGAACCAGGTGTCCCACAGCACATACCGGAACCGTACTTGGTTGTGGTGGCACAGCACCGCCAGCCGTTCCCGCATCAACTCGTTCTTGGTCTTGGGGCTCTTCATTTTCCCCTTGCCGGTCTTCTTGTCCGTGTACGCCTCCGTCTTGCATATCACCTCGAAAGCCAGGGGCACGTTGATTTGCATCGTGCCGTCCCCGGAGGCGACCGTGTACAGGAAGTTCAGGACGTTGATGCTGAGGGAGTATTGATGCTTGGCGTGGTCCCAGTTCACCGTGATGATGGAGTTGGGCGTGGAATGGGGCTTCTCCACCAGGAAGTCGTCCACCACGATGCAGCCGTCGTCCCGTTCGATTTGCCTGACGAGGGGCTTGACCAGCTTCCAGAAATCCTTCTGGTGAAGCTCTGGCTGGGCAACGGCCCGTGTGATGTGGTCGTGGCTCAGTGCGTTGCCAAGCACGTCGCTAAGGTCTTTTGCGCTGACAAGCCCTTGGTGGGCAATCAGGTAATCGACGTAAAGCTCAAGGGTATCGGGTTTTCTCATGGCTCGTGTTTGTGAACCACAAATGTCATACTGTCAAAGAACTTTGTTGTCCTAATTTTCAGGGGTGCGTAATGTCAGTTAAAATTTAGATGCACCTCCAAATTGATATAATCTTTTCGTGTGTAAACTCCTGCAAAGCCAAAGCGATTTCCCAAATGAATGCTCGTCTTGTGCGGTTCAATTTTCAGTTGCCCAAACTTTCGCAATTCATTAATCAACCGTTCGTAGATTTTCGCAACGATAGGACTTTTGGCATTTAAGTGGTTGGCTTCTGTATAGTTCATACTTGTTCGTCTATTGCATTCATGCCAAATGGCGAATACTTCCGCAGTGTTCATCCATGTCTAGCAAATCCCAAAACTACCCTAAACTTTTAATTTTCAAAACCTCCCGTAAAAAAAGCCCAGCGGCAAGATTAGGCTGTTTTTTAGCGTGAATACAGAAGAACTATTTCCCAGAATGGGGTATAGTGAGAAGTAAACCCACCTCCAGTGCCGCCGATGGGTGCAGCCCCCTACCCTACTCTTTTCTTTCAAACCATTGACAGTTAATCACTTGCAAAAATTTTGCAGTTTGCTACCTTTGCCCCGTACTTCCCACTTTTCTTAGAGAAGCGTTACATGGCAGAAATTCAACTTTTTGACGCCGCAGGGCATCGCAAGTACGTGACACCGGAGGAACGGGAGCGTTTTCGGCAGTGCGCTGGCGAGGTGTCCAGGGACAGGCGAACCCTGGCGTTGATGCTTTACAATTCTGGCTGCCGTATCAGCGAGGGGTTGGCGGTCAAGGTGCGGCACATTGATTTTTCCGGCCAGTGCGTGACCTTTGAAACGTTGAAGCAACGGAAGAAGAAGGTTTTCCGGCAAGTACCGCTCCCCGATGATTACCTGCAAGCCCTCGACGATGCTTTTGACCTGCGGACGTTGCAGAAGAAGAACAGCAAGGCCAGGGATGAATATCTATGGGGATGGTCACGGCGCTATGGTTACGAGGCGATTAAGGAAGTGATGGAGCTTGCAGGGCTGCACGGCATCCACGCCACGCCAAAGGGCTTGCGCCACGGCTTCGCAATCGCTTGCATTGACAAGGGCGTTCCCTTGAACATGGTGTGCAAATGGATGGGCCATGCCAGTATCGAGACGACAGCCATCTATGCCAACGCATCGGGACAGGAAGAACGTAAAATCGCTGCTAAACTTTGGGGGTAGAAAAGAAGCCAAGGGGTAAGTGCAATTTGTACCCACCTTTAAAATAAGAGAAAAATCATGAGTGAAGAACAAAACAAAATCGTTGTGTTTCAGGAAACAGAAATCCGCCGTGTCTGGCACAAGGACGAATGGTGGTTTTCTGTCATTGACGTGATTGAGGTTTTGAGCGAGAGCCAAAACCCTCGTCGCTATTGGAGTGACCTGAAAATAAAGTTGAAAAAAGAAGGGGCTGCCCAGTTGTACGAGAAAATCGTACAACTGAAATTAGAGGCAGCAGATGGCAAGCTTTACAATACGGATTGCGCCAATACTGAAACGATGTTTCGGATTATTCAGTCCATTCCCTCTCCCAAAGCCGAGCCGTTCAAGCTCTGGCTTGCTCAGGTGGGTTACGAGCGCATTCAGGAGATTGAAAACCCCGAACTGGCGGCGCAACGTGCCAGGCAGTATTACAAGGACTTGGGGTATAGCGAGGTGTGGATTGAAACCCGCCTCAAATCGGTGGAAACCAGAGAGCAGCTTACCGACGAGTGGAAAGCCAGAAACGTGAAGGAAGGCATGGAATATGCCATCCTCACAGCGGAGATTTCAAAGGCGACCTTTGGCCTAACTCCTTCGGAGTATATGAAGTACAAGGATTTGAAGCGGGAGAACCTGCGTGACCACATGACGGACATCGAACTGATTTTCACCATGCTGGGTGAAGCGACCACCCGAAACAAAGCGGTCGAGAAGGATGCCCAGGGCTTCGAGGAGAACAGGGGCGCAGCAAGAGAAGGCGGCAGAGCAGCGGGTAAGGCGCTCGATGCCTATGAGAAGGAAGCGGGAAGCAAGGTGGTGACGGACACGAATTTCAAGCAGCAAATTGCGGCAGCGAAGCAACAAAAAAAGCTGGAGCGGAAGAAGAAAGATAAAGAGAAATAGAGCCTTTTCTTTTCAAAAGCACCCCACCCCACCCTTTTTTTGGGCACACTAGGCCCGTTGATTACCAAATTAGGCTAAACACTCAGCATCTTGTTTATTTTTGCGACAATGCTAATCTCATCCTATGTCAGAATTTGCCAAAGTCACTGCATTTACCCCGGTTGAAAACAAACGGGTTACGAACCTGATTCGGGTCATAGAAAAACCCGGAGAGATAGAGGACGCCGCTTTTCTACACTCGATTCTGTGCCAGACATTCCTACCGTATAAAGACCCAGGCGACGATGTGCGGGAATACGAAAAGATTCAAGGTAACGCCGTGTTGTTGCTCAAAGCCGGGGAGATTTTCGACCCGAAAAAGAAAAAGTTTCACCAAGTTGGCCTACCCCACGGAACAAAAGCCCGCCTTGTACTGGCGTATATTAACACCTGGGCAATCAGGACGCAAAGCCGAACTGTTCCCGTTGAAGACACCCTCACTTCCTTCGTTCGGAAACTTGGCCTCGACACAGGCGGCAAAACCATCAATTCCGTGAAAGACCAATTGACTAGACTTGCGGGGTCAACCATACGAATTGGCTACTCTATCGAGGAGGATAAAGCAAGGACTACAAAACTGGACATCATTGATGGGATGGAAATGTGGCTATCTAAAGACGATAACCAACGGGTTATGTGGCCGGGTATCGTTACCCTGTCCGAAACCTTCCATAACAGTTTGATGGAACACGCCATTCCCTTGGATGAAAGGGTTTTGGGCGCACTAGCCAACAACGCCATGGCGATGGATATTTACACCTGGCTTGCCCAACGGCTGCACAGGGTACCTCATGGAAAACCACAGGCCATCAGTTGGAAAGCCCTGATGGAGCAGTTTGGCTCAAACTATGAAAACCCTCGCAAGTTCCGGCAGAACTTCCGGGAGCGCCTCAAACTGGTGATGAAGTTTTACCGGGACGCTCAAATTGAGGATGCCACGAAAGGGCTTTTACTTAAAAACTCCCCCCCACCCATTGAGGCAGAGAGGAAAACCTACCTGTTGACAACCCGCTAAAAAAGTACGGGAGTTTGGGTACGCTTTTGAGCAACCCTACATTTTTTTAAAGCTGTAGCCCCTCAGAGCCTTGAATAGCAAGGACTAAGGGCAGTACGGGAGTTTAGGTACGCTTTTGACCGGGACAACTTATCCACGGGAGTTCAGGTACACTTCAAAAATAATCCACGGGAGTTTGGGTACGCAAAAACCACTTATCCACGGGAGTTCAGGTACAAATTGGCGGGAGTTTGGGTACGTTTTCACGGGAGTTTGGGTACTATACCTATAGTACCAATAATACCAATATTTTTAAAAACCTATAGTTACGTCACCCACCTGTGGATAAGTCGAGTTCGCTACCGCTCACAAACTGATTTTTTTTCTTGCTGCTGAAAAGAAAAAAGAGGGATGCTGTTCCCCGTATGCTGAGAAGCCTCAACGCCTGTATTGGAAAGCCCTAAAAACTTTTCTTGCCATAGTAATGAATTCCTTCTATTTTTGTGTCATTAATTCACTACTTCATTACTTAATGAATTCATTACTATGGCTTTGAAAATCGGTGTTGTCTCACAAAAAGGCGGAGTAGGAAAGTCCACGCTCGTTAGGGCGCTGGCCGTCGAGTACGCCCGTAACGGATTTTCGGTGAAGATAGCCGACATGGATTTACGGCAGAAAACGACCACGGAATGGAACTGCATCCGAATGGAGAACAATGCCTCCCCTACCCTTGCGGTAGAGCCGTTTGCCAGCGTCAAGGACGTGCTTAAGCAAGAACCACATTACGACCTTGTGCTTTTTGATGGCGTAGGCCAAGCCGATATGCAAACCCTCGAAATTGCGCTGGCATCGGACTTTATCATTTTGCCGACCGGTGTTACCCGTGACGATTTAATCCCGCAGGTCAAACTTGCCCACGAATTGCGGAAAAAAGGAATTGAAAAAAGCCGCTTGGCTTTTGCCCTGAGCAGGGTGGGCGGCAGCACCGTCGAGCAGGAAGCGGCCACTGAATTTATTCAGGATGCAGGGTACTATTGTGCGGGTTCTGTTCAGGAACGCACCTCGATAGGCCAGTGTCACGACAATGGCCTTGCTGCCAATGAAACCAAATACCCATCCGTCAACCTAATCATTGACCAGCTTATTCAGAATCTGGGCGATAGAATCAACTTAATCGAAAATAGCAATGGCAAAATTACACAAACCCAGTAAGGGCGCTGTCCCTACAATGGAGGAAGCAAGCAACAACCTGGGCGACATCCCGGAGCGGATAAAACCAATGAGCTTCAAATTGCCTGAATCCTTTAACAAGGAATTCAAGCAATTTGCCCTTGACCAGGGTATTTCATTGACCGAACTTTTAAAGCGCAGTTTCCACCACTACAAGAAATCGGTATAGGTAATGAATTCACTACTTCAATATTTCATTACTTAATGAAATCATTATGAACAGCACACAGGCCAAACAACTTTCCCTTCCTGATATTATGTCCCGCCTGGGATATGAGCCTACATTGATTAAGAAGGGTGGGAATGAGTATTGGTATAAGTCGCCGTTCAGGGATGAAAAAGACGCATCCTTTCACACGTCCTTTTTGGGTGGCAAATGGATTTGGAAGGACTTTGGCGATAGGGGAGGGACAGTCGTTGATTTTGTGATGCAGCTAAAGGGCTTTCAGGTAGGGGACGCTTTACAGTTCCTTGAGAAGATGTACCGGGGCCGACCCTTTAGCCAACCCGTCGCCAGGTCAATTCAGGAGACACGAAAACAAACCGACCTTTTCTCTTTTCAACAGCAAGAAAATTTGCCGCCGGAGGCGGCGGCGCTCGAACTGGAATTTATAGAGGCGCATGAAATCAGAAACCCGCTCATTCACTCCTACCTAACGAAGGAACGAGCCATCCCTCGCAAATTGGCCGACCTCTATTTGAAGGAAATCAAGTACCGGAACAAGAAGAACGAGCGGGATTACTTCGCCTTTGGCATGGAGAACGAAAGCGGCGGCTATGAAATCCGTGCAGCTTCAGACAGCTATTCTTTCAAGTCAGCTTTGGTAAGGCGGGACATTACCGTGATTCGGGGAAAGTCCCCCGAAAAGAAGGCCGTCAGCGTTTTTGAGGGCATGACTGACTTTCTCTCCCTATTGGCTATGATGAATATTAGCCAATTGTCCGGCGATGCCGTGGTGATGCATTCGCTTTCGTCTTTTCAGCGCACGGTGGATTTCATCAAGAGCCAGGACTACACCACCATCAACACTTTTTTGGACAACGACAAGCCTGGAGAAGAACACACAGAGAAATTCAAAACGGAGTTTGGCGATAGGGTAACGCCTCAAAACTCCCTCTTTGCACCCTATGCAGATATTAACGACGCTTTGAAAGCGAACCAGATACCAAGTTTTCTGCAAAGGTAGTGGTAGTGAAGTAATGATTTCATTACTTCACTATTTCACTACATCACCTCGTTAGAGGTTGTACCAGAAAGATAGCTCCAGGCATATCACCGCAAAAACGATGATAACCACTACTACCACAATCCAGACAGGACAGTTGATAATGGTAAGCCTCAACCTGCCGAACTGCCACAAAAGAGTAACCTGTCGTGCGGATGCACGATTCAAAAAAGCACTCATAAAAATGTGTTTAAATGACCAGCAGCAGGGAGCTAAGGCGAGGACGCTTTTCACTGCCCCCTACTGGCCAGATTAAAAATTGATTCGTTATTAGTTATCAATGCACGTGCCACCAGAAAATGACTGTCCAAAATGTCAGGCTGTGCTTTCATTTTTCAACCAGTTTCGTATTTATGTGAAATCTGTTTATTTTGCCAGAATGGCAGTTTGTCAAAATGGCAGATATGTAAGGTCAAAACAAACACACGTTTGTTTTGACTATCATTCCTTTTATAAACTATTGAAGTGACAACATGACAAAGAATATCAAGAGGAACAACTTTTGATTTACTACCGTGTGGTCAACAGTGGATACATCAAGAAGTAGCAATAACCGCTTCTTGATTAGCACAAATGACTTTATTACAAGGATTTTCTATGGCCCTTACATGGCCAGATTAAATATTGATTCATTTAAGCCCATCTGTACAGATGGGCTTTTTATTTACCACCCTAGTGCTTCGCCGTAGCAGTTATTAATTCTTAACGGCCTTCCATCGTCATAAAAAATTCATACTCAGCGGTTCCTTTCTCTGCTACCCTTCAGGTGCTTTCTTCGCTTTCACAGCGTGCACCTAATCAGGTCTTTTCTTGCTCCATGGCCCCGCCCGGTGCTGGTGAAGAAGGCGTATTTCTTCACAAACACAACAATAAAATGAGAAAGGAAAAATCTCAAACCGCCGCTCCTGATATGTATCAGGCGGTGACCAATCGCATTATCGAAAGATTGGAACAGGGTGAGCTAACTTGGCGTAAGCCTTGGTCAAGCCATGGGCTGGCCCGCAACTACGTTTCCGGGAAGGTGTATCGGGGTATCAATATGCTGCTGATGAACCTTTTCAGCCCGCATGGCATCCCCTATTACCTCACCTTCAAGCAGGCGCAGGAATTGGGTGGAAACGTCAGGAAAGGCGCTAAATCCCAACAGGTATTTTACTTCAACGTCATTTTCAAGGATGCCAACAACCAAACCGTTTCCAGGGAACAGGCTGGGGCATTGGGTGATGATGTGAAGGTGATTAGGTTCCTCAAATACTACAACGTCTTTAATGTCGAGGACATCGAGGGCGTGGAGTTCAAAATTGACGATTTGCGGCTGTTGCCCCATGAGAAAATCGAACGCTGCGAACAGGTATGGAATGCGTATCCGTCCCCGCCGCAGTATGTCGAGGAAGATAAGGCAAGGGCTTTTTATCGCCCAGAAAAGGACCTCATCAACATTCCGCCCATCGAGCAATTTGAGACAGCCGAGAACTATTATGCCACGCTGTTTCATGAAGCCATCCACTCGACGGGGCACCCAAACCGTCTTAACCGTGAGGGCGTAGCCCAATTCGACCGGTTCGGTTCCGAGCGCTATTCTTTGGAGGAACTGGTTGCAGAGCTGGGGGCCTCTTTCCTTTGCGGCCTGACAGGGATAGACCGTGAACCCATCATTGAGAACACTGCCGCCTACATTCAAGGCTGGCTAAAAAAACTCAAGGATGACAAGCAGTTTATTTTCAAAGCCGCAGCGGAAGCGCAAAAGGCAGTGGACTACCTTGTGAACAACACTTTTGAGGAAGGCGAAGATTGAATGCCAATGAGCAGGGTAAAACCTGCTCCTTTTTTTTTGAAAAGGCTGTGTGGCTTGAAAATAATATAAACTGTAAATTAAAGAGTGCTTAGGGCTTCGCCCCCAACGCCCGTCAATGGGTATCCCCAACCTTCCTTCGCTGCGCTTCCGTGCAGGCCGGGTGATTCCCCTCCCATTGACGGTTGTACCCCCACTGTTCGCCACGAGGCAGAGGTTGAAAGCGACGTGCTTTCTACCTTATAATCAACCAACCAAAGGAGAGTGGACAATGGGCAAAATGCTTCCCGAACAACTATACCGTAAAATTCAACAGATTATTCCCAATTTGGAACAACTAGAACCGGGCGAGGCGGTAAAGCTTAAATCCGAAGGATTCATGGATTTGAACGTGGACATCCTTTCCCGTGATGGGGATACCGTCGTCATTGCCATGAGCCACTATTACAAGCATCCAAGTGGTGACATGATACCCGACCCGGACATGGAAATAGCCATTTACCCAAAAATTAAAATGGCAGAGGCGCTTTCCTATCAGGACAGTTTTGGCTACCGTCAGGTTTACCCAGATTTTCCAGAGAAGAACCGGTATTATCCCAAGGCAAAACAGGAGCTGAATTCCTTTTTAAACACCTGGCTTCGCAATTTAAAAATGCAGGGCCATCAAGTGGAAGGAGAGGAGAGGGGCTTGAGCAAGTAACCGGAATAACCTAAACCAACTCAACCAAAGGAGAAAACACAATGGCCATCAATTGCAAAATTCAACTATCCGGCTTTCTGGGACAGGACGGCAAGACCATCACCAAGGATGGAAAAAGCTTTGTCGTGCTGCGAGTGGCTACTACCGATAGCTACCCTGTCAAGGACAGCAAAGGGGAGGTGAAGTGGAAGGACAAAGAATCCATCTGGCATGATGTTTTGGTGTTCCGTCCAACTGCTGCGCATTTCGCCAGGGATTTGAAAAAAGGGGATGCCGTGGAAATTACAGGTTCTATCAACTACAAGCCCTTTAAGGACGAAAGCGGCTACACCAAACGGCAAGCTTCAATCTTAGCTTACTTCATTGAAAAAGTAAACTATGAGCGCCAGGAGGAACTATCCCTCGATGACATCAATCAAGCCCTGGAATCAGCGGTAGAGTAGGGGAACTGCTTAGTAGTGAATTCATTATTTAATGAATTCACTACTTTTGTTTCAAAGAGCAAAAAATCGTGTATTGAGAACATGATTGATAGGTTCAGGAACTTTTGCCAGCAACCTTTTGTCTTGAATCTAAATTAAACTATTTCAACCATGTACGTAATTTCAATAACACATCCTTCCTTTCCTACTCAAATTGATATTGCAGGTGGCGATAAGGCTGACTGCGTGAAAGTGTTGAAGCTGGATTACCCAGATGGAAAATATAAAATCATTTGGGAGGGGTTTAAGTAAAATACATTGATGGGTAGACGAGTAAATTGATTACATAGCCACACTTGTGATTAAAAAACAATACCAGCCTCTGTCTGGGAAGTAATTTCTTTAGCCTTATCTAGCAGTTTTTGTTTTGGGATAACCTTATTTTTATGTTCATCGTAAATCGTAATGTCAGGCATGGATTCGTTTAAAAATTGCCGGAGAGTGCTTTTATCCTTAAATACACATTCCAGGCACCGGGTGGCCTCCGAATCTTCTCCTTCAAAATTTAGCAGGTAGCCCTTTTCTTTGGGCAGTTTGGAAAAGGCCTTATTGGCGTTGGCGGCAAATTCTTTGCCTACCGCATCGTTGACGAAGATGATTTCCCATGCGATGGGATAGTTTTCAGATTCCGTAAAGCCCCTTGCATCGGAACTATCGTACACCTCGGTTGTACCATAGATTACCTTCGTATCCCTTGCAACCATACATCCACCTTTCCTTGCTGTTTTACCATTGTTTAGTTTCTCTGGCAATTTCCCTTATAAACAATTCTCCTTCTCCTTCTACCCGGAATGCCTCTCTCGATTCCCGTATGGCACTCACCTTGTGCCGGGCGAGCAAGGCATAAAGTTCTCCAAGGTTCTGGCCGATGACCCTGATATGCTCATTTCCCCATTCCAGGACGATGCCATCGGAGGGATTGAAATCAATTTTCATGATGCCAGAATAGGGTAGGGCAAGGCGGTTTCCGTTTTCAAAGTCAAAATCGAGCATAATGGAAGTAACGCCTTGCTGTTTTTCAACAGTGAAGAAAGGGGAGTCGCTTGGCTCGTCCTGTAGCAGTTCTTGGCGTTCGAGCCAGCTTTTAGCCGATGATTTCTCTTGACTTAGCATATCGTGACCTTGATTTTGTTTTTTGCGATTCTACCGCCCTATCATGTTCCTTTTTCATCGTCCTTTGCTTTTGCAATTCCGCTACCTGGGAAGCAGTCATCCGGCTTCCATCTTTCATCACGGATTTCTCCAAGGCTATTTTATCATCCGTGTACACTTTGGCCATTTCTTTTCCCCTCGATATGGAAACATAGAATTGCTGCCTGCTTGCCGCAGGTTCGGACATTTCACTTTGGGCGATGAAAACCCTGTCCACCGTTTTCCCCTGAGAACTATGGGAGGTTGTGACGTATCCATGCGCCATGTGCCCGAAATCCTTTGACAGGGTTTTCCCGCTATCCAACCGAATATTCCCCTTTTTGTCAAAACCGTTGACCGTGAAAATGTCACCATTGTTAATGCGTGAACCTTCCAGCGTTTTGCCGCCTTTGGTGATTCGCAACCTGTCACCGGCGGCAAGCTTTAGGGAGTCCTGTCGGTAAACGGTAAAGCGGTTGGAGTGAGAGAGGGGCAGTTGGGCAATTTGCCCTTCCCGGTTGGTTGCGTTTACATGGGGCAATTGAACGGTATCGCCGCCCGGCGCAACCTCCCACCGTTCCCCTTTTTTGAAGCCCGAAGAGTTTTGGTGAAACTCGACAACTAGATTTTTGTCCTGCCCATAGGTTCGGAACAAGTTTTTATCCTCTTCTGATAGGTTCAGGCTTTTGTAGGACTCAAAGCTTTTTTCCTCACCTTCCAGCTTGCCGGAGGATTTCAGCCGTTCCCGGATGGCATCGGTGACCATATTGGCTTCTCTGTGTACGGGAGAGACCACGAGGGCTGTCTTTTTCTTTTCAACGGCATCCACGTAGTCACTGACTAAAGCTTGGAGACGCTGTTCCCGGTCTGCTATTTCCACCACGCCGCCCATGCGGTCGAGTTTGTTAAGGGCAGGCTCTATTTTGTCGTTGGCAATCATCTCGACGACCTGCCTGTAGTTGTCGTTGCTGCGCTGGCGCTGGATTTTATTGATTTGAGCGACCTTGATACCTCCCCGCTCCTCGATAATTCGCAGGGCATCCCCCGCCTTGACTGCGGCGTGTTGCTTTACGTCGCCTGTCAGCAGGATACGGGCATTTTGTTCCTTGGCGATTTCAAAGACACGGTTCATGTCCTTATTGCCAATCATGCCCGCTTCGTCCACCCAAATCACTTGGTTTTTGACTTGTTTCTGTAGTTCCCTGTTTGCCAGCAATTGCGCCAAAGTGTCCGCCTGCTCAAACCCTTCTTTTCGCATCACGTCACGGGAGGCGGCAGCCGAAGGCGCAAAGCCGAAGATTTCTTTTCCGCTTTCCCGGATGCCCTGTTGAACCTCTTTCATCAAAGTGGTCTTACCCGTGCCCGCCCCGCCCGAAATCACCGTTACCTGGTCGGTCGAGTTCATGGCATGGCGGATGGCGTCTTTTTGTTCGGCGTTCAGGTAATCCGCTTTGGGCTGGTAGCGGGAATTTATCGGCGCTACCGTGCCACGTCCTTCCCGTACATACTGCACCATCCTTTTTTCATCCTGCAAGGCCTCCTCTGTCGTGAGGAATGTTTGCTCTTTGATGTTGCGGCGATAGAAGTTGGCACCATTCAAAGCGGAACCGACCGCTTCGGGCAGGACATCCCCATAGCCCCGCTTGAGGGCCTCGGTAAGAAGCCGTTTTTCTTCCATCACCGATTTACGCTCAAATGAATGCCGGACGGCACTGTCGAGCGCATCCCCCGCCGTGACGCTCTTTCTCTTTCCAGCAGCACCCTTCAAGTTTTGTGTGGCGCTCTTTTCATCATCACTTAGGCGGGAAAGCCAGTTCTCTTTGAGGTCTTGCATCGTGCCGTCGGACTTCACTTTTTGCTCCCGTGTCCTTGCCCCTAAATCGGCCTTGGCTTTCTCGTTTCGAATGCCCTTTTTTTCGGCGGCTTCTTCCACCTGTTGGGTACGGCGGGAGAATTTTTCGATGGTGCTTCGCCCGATGCCCTCCAGTTCCCAGTGCCTGCCCTCGTGCCGGATGCCATAGCCCATTTCCTGCATCCGATGGGCGAAGCGGGAGAAAAAGGCAGCCTCATAGTAGGAGGCATCCCGTTTGATGCTTCCGAATTCCCCGGCCTGAAACCGCCCGCTTTCTTCGTGCCATGTCGTATTGATGGCAAAGCAGTGGGCGTGCAGGTGTGGGTCAGCCACCCCATCCACCGGGCGGGAGGTAAAGTGGGTAAATTCTGCCCACACCATGTTCCCGGTTTGGACATGTTTTTTCTCCTTGCCCTGCCCGGTTTGGGTGCGCATATCCTTTTCCAGTTCCTGCATGGTTTCCGATACGGACCGCTCGAAGGCTGACCGGATACGTTCATCATTGGTAGTGGCGTAGGCGATGGAAACCGATTTTGGGGCGGAAAAAGTAAAGTCGTATCCGACCTTCCTGTTTTCCTTTTCACGGGGATTGAGCTTCGAGCCATCCGGTTTTTTGTTGTCGCAAAGTGCGGTGAAATCCTCCTTTGTGACCTCACCCTGCAACCCCAATTTTTCGGCTGCCAAACCACCCCAACGCCCGATGACCTGTTCTGCATCCTTGGCGTAGTAATCGGACGTTGCCAACCCCTCATCGAAGTACCGGGCGGTTGCGCTGGCGTTCGTATTTGGTACTATCCGCAACATGTGAAGCAGGGTTGAACCGAAACAAATAATATTACTCAGACATCTCGTCTAAACATGCTTTAGACCATTCCGAAAGGCAGTGCAAGCCCACAAGATGGCTGGCAATATTATTTGTTTCGGGGTTAGTTGTTGGCAAGGGGAGCGGTAGCGCAGCCCTTGCAGGATGCAGGAATATTTGATTGAAATGGATGCTATTAAAAGGGGAAGGGGTAGCTCAAACGAGGGCGTTGGTTTCGTTGTGTTGCTTGTTTTCGAGCCACTGAATGTAGCCTATCATTTTTTGGTAATCCCATTCCTTCGGGTCAAATTGAGCCATGTGCCTGACCATTTCGAGAGCGAGTTTTTCGATGATTTCATCTTCTCCCCGTTCCCAATGAATACGCATTTTTTGGTTGAGCGCATTCCAATAGGTTGAGCTTAGCGAAATTTCATTCTTACGGGCAATCACGTAGTCGAAGATGGAAAGCGCCAAGCAGGGATTCTTACGAGTGGATATGCCTTTTTGAATATATGTGCCAAGTGCAACCATTGAATCGAAATTTCCCATTTTAGCACGTTCTCTTACACCAAGGATTTCACTGTCCACGATTACATTAAACATATCCGCCGCTTATACCATAAAAGTTAGGGTGAGTTGTTATTCTCACCCTAACATAAATCTTGTTTGAAATCAAGTTTTTATAAACTCCTGCCCTTGTTTTTATCCTTTACGTTCGGTGTACTGATTGGCACGGGCAAGTCATAGGACGGAGGTTTTTCCTCAGCTATCGCCCGTTGGCGCTTTGGATTATTATCATTCTCAGGTTTGGGAGATGAAAATTTTTCCTCAGTAGTCAGGTTTTGGTCAAGCAATTTTCTACCTTCTTGAATAGCTTGTTCTTTTGCTGACTTGGGCATCATTTCCGGTTTGACTTCTTTTTTCTGTTCCATTTTATTGAAGTTTATGGCTCTCCGAATATCCTTCGGAGAGCCAGGTTAAAAAATCGAGATTAGGTCAGTGCATCCAGGACGATGCCTACCAAGTCGCCCCCGGCATCAGCGGATGCTTTTGCGGCATCCGCAGCATCCGAAACATCCGGGCAATCGGAAACATCTGGACAATCTGACTCTGCCGCCGCCCGCACGAGTGCTTTGACAGCGGTTTTGACAACGAAATAGGTTACTAAATCCATAGTCAATATGTTTAAAGTGAATCAATACTTGAACTCGACCGAGGAAGGGGGATTTTTATGCACGTTGTTAATTGGCCGTACATCGTCAAATAGCTCGTTTTTGTCTTTCTGTTCCTTCCATTGCTGAAAGCCACCATCCGACCTCATCAGTGTTTGCTGCACGACCATCCCGGCACGGCGGTTGACGGGTTGGGCGCCATCAACTTCGCTTATCATTTCACCGCCAATCTTGCTGTCCCAGTGGTTCTGCTTGAATTGGAAGAATTTGTCTTCTTCCAGTGAAATCATGTACTTGATACAGATAGCACCGAAAATGAAGTAGGTTCCATAGACGCCGAAGCCGATGATTTTGAAGAAAATCCCTATTAGAATCAGTGCCAACGGTTCAGCCCATTTCTGGAATTTGTATTCATTGAGATGGTACCATCGTGGCTTTCCAACACCGTCATACACGAAGCCGAAGGGTTTCAGCAGGTTTGCAACCAACGGATAGAAGACGCTCAATCCGGTATCCATGCCATGACGGATTTCTTCTTTCCCATCTGCCCGGCGCAGGTTCTTGCGGGATTCATAGATGTGATAAAGTGTAAGCCCAATGAACAGCAGAAAGTGCAGCCAAAATAGGGTCGTAGAAACATTGGCCCCTTCTGGATTGCCCTCATACACCGAAAATCGTCTTGTGGCCAAGCCAGTAAGTTCCTTGAGTAAGAACAAGACCATCACAGCGCCACTCCAAAAGATGGTAGAGGCACTTAAGGTGCGGGAGCCAAACTTGTGCCGGAGGAACACAAGAAAAGAGGCGGAAGCGGTTCTTACAATCAAGTAGGCAAAATTTCGATAGGTCTCCGAATCCCCACTAAAAACCAATTGGTGGAAGTCCATGATTGAGTTCTTGGATTCTTTCTCTTTCATAAGAAGTAAATTTATAGGTGAAAAAATACCCCTCCGCTAATGGGCGAAGGGCTGTTGAAAAGCAGTTTGCAAAAAGTTGGTTTGGCTGGAGAAAATGCGTCCCGTTCCTGTGATGATGGCGTCCACCAGATAGTTATTTCTGATGCCACCTGTCCGCAGCATGGTGAACAGGGTAGGTTGCACCTGATACTGTATGTGCTGGCTGATGCTGGCAGAGCCAATGTTGTCCTTTCCGCTGCTGAAGGAGGATAGGTTTTGAACCCCCATTCCTATGGTTTTCGATGCGTACTCATTGGTGAGGTGGTCGTTTTGGGCATGGAAGATTTTGGTGTTGCACAAGGCCAACAGGCTGTTGACTTTTGCCTCGGCCCTATCCCCAGTAATTGCAGCGTGGTAATTGGAAATGTTCTGTGAAAGCAGAATGCTCCCGGCACGGCTCGCCCGGCACGTACTCATAAAAGAATGGTCAAAACGGGTAAGAAACTGTTGGGCTTCGTCTTGGTGAAATATGACCGGGTTAGGGTGAGTTTCCAGATTGCGCTTTTCCACCGCTTTCTGAAAAGCATACTTGAACATGATTTGGGCGATTTTCCCAACATATTCATGTGTCTGTACCGGAATGTCCAACAGGACAATCTTTCCGGTGAAAACATCGTCCAATTGAAGCTTGGAGCTTCCGCAGAACATTTGCTTCAGTATCGAGCTGGAAATAAACGGTTCCAGGATGCCCCCCACCATCGTGCGGATATTGGAAGCCGTACGGTCATCAAGGAAAGGCATTTCCCTTACGAAATAGTTATACACCATCTTGAAATCGGGATGATTTTCTCCTACCTTTTCTATTGACATGGCGAGCATGTTCCAGCAAAATGACTGTTCCCGAAATTCCTTGCTTTTTACTTGTTCACTGTCCACAGGTGCGGAATTGTGAAGGTGGTAAAGTGTCTCAATGCTTAGCGGCTGTCCGCATATCTTGTTGAGACGGATGAGCCTGTCCAACGCCTTGCTTTTTTGAAGTTGCCAGAATTCTTCTTCGCCCTTTCCACTTTCTGCCATTAGGCCGGAAACGTTTAGGAGGGCATTTACCGCATTCATCGGCTCTTGGTCCTTGTACTGTTCGAGGATGTTGAACACATTGGCATGGTGGGACTGAATGTGGATGACATCATCCTGGCGTCCCGCCTGAAAGGCCATGCGTAGCCAGTCTTCCACATCGGATTGTTTGTAAATAAAGACAATCAACCCAATGTACTCCTCTGGCAGCAAGCCCCTTGCATCGAGCAGGGCGCTTGCAATGGCAGAACCGGAGCCGCTGGATTTACCGGAGCCAGTCGAGCCGGAGATGAACACGTTTTCAAACAAATGCCTGAGCGTAAAATCGTCGTCAGGGTGGTTGCTCCCGGACAGGCTCAAAAGAGGCCTGTCCAAGTCAACTCTGGGTTTGGTTGTTCCTTTCATAAGCAATTAAATTTTCAATGAACTTTTGAAATAGCTCTCCCACTCCATGCTAGTGCATGAATGCCAAGTGATAAATTCATCGTGCTTGGCTGGAAAAGCGGTTAAGGTTTGTATTTTTGGCGGATTGCCTGTTGTTGGGATTTGAAAAAGGTAACCCCATCACATGGCAACAAAGGTGGAGCTGGGTGCTGATTTTACCAAGAAAAATGGCCTCAATTGAGCTTCCATTTTCACAGGAATAAAAATAGAACCACATGGTAGACTATACTAGAGACGAGTTTTTGAAATTATTAGAAGGGAACTTTTGCAAGGTCGAAGGTGACCACCGGTATTATTTGTCAGACCCAAATCTTGATAATAAAGATGTGGCGGAATCCCTTGATTTGGACGCAAGTTATTTTGGTACTTTGCTAAACCCATCTTCTGATAACGTTTCATATAAAACAGCTATCAGGCGCTTATTGAAATATGAAAAGACTAAGAATCTGGAAAAACAAGTTGGAGAACTCGAAGCAGAGAACAAGATGCTCGAAGCCTCACAAGGGAGACGAAAATTTGTACTTTATTCTGCCGTCGGTATTGCTCTGATTGCTATGATTTTGACAATGTGGAATTTCTATTGGCTTCCAACCAAATTGAACGATACACTTGCTGACTACGTAAAATCACAGCCCCAGCGTTACGTGGTTCGTGACGCACCTACGCTTGAAAAAATCATGCAGTGGCATGGAAAAATAGTTGCGCAGCAGTTGGCATTAGAAGCTGTGTTGATAAATGCTAGGATAAAAGAAAAGGAGGCTGAACTTACACCGGAGCAAAAAATGCAGTATATTGAAGAGGCAAGGGGCATTGTCAAAAAAGTAATTAAAGATGAACGCCTCGGCTTACACAGTCTTGGCTTTGTGAACGAAGAAGGAAAGAACATTTATGACTTCCTTCAAGATGCTGCACCTTACGACTCCCTTTTTTTGGATTCAGACCCTCTATTTCCCAATGCCTTTAAACAAGCAATACCTTATTTGACCAGTCGGCAAGAACCATATTCAATGGTTGCCAAGCAAATGATAGATGTTGTAACGGTTGTTCAGGGAAAAACTTGGTCTGAAATGGAAAATCGTATGTTTCCATCTTCCCAATAAGCAATCTCCCCAACTATTTTTTAGTGGGGAGATTGTTCGAATCAATTTATTTGAATGTCACCTTCTAAAACGTCAACGCCGATGTTACTGCAATCGTAGGTATTGACGTAAGACAAAATAGAAAAACCAATGCGGTCACCCACGGCTACCGTTAGTTCATGGCCGATGGTTTTGTCTTTTGAAACATGGAGTTCTGCTTCCGCTTCGTGTGAAACCCCAGATAATGGAGTTTGGTAGATGCAGACAACATCCTCTTCCCCTCTCCAATTTGGTTCGTTTTTGCTTGTTCCATTTATAGAGAGTGTCAAAGCTTCAGTGTCGTAGGCTAAATTCAACGAAATGCCCAGCGCTTGAATTGATTTGTTGATTACCATGATATTGGATTTTGATGCAATACCCACCCAATTACTTGGTACTGGATTTGGCATGGCAGTGAGAAAAGCCCCTTCTTTGCGAAACATGCTTTCCATTTGGAAGCGACCTAATCAGGTGTACAATTCGCCAAAAAAGGGAATGAAGGACTAAGGCAGGTATCATAGCAAGTTTTGGTTGCCTTGTCCATCGGCAAATTGATTGAGGTGGACAGAACCAAAAGTTTTTGGCAAGTTAAAATACAGGCAACCAGGGAGGCAGGCCATTACTACTAACCCACCTCAAGGGCGTATCACCCTTCACGTAAGCAAAAACCAGCCTAACAGCCGGGCCGAATACGAAGCCTTCCCACCAGAGAAATACCCCCTAGAAATTCACCTGCTTTTCAGCAAAAGATACGGGTATTTGGTCGAGGAGCTAAAGGCCGCCCTCGATGGCATCCCAAAGGATAAAGCCAGATACAAGAAAGCAGAAAATCAGTACACCAGCAGCGTATCATTTCGCTGCTTTTTCAAGGACACGGACGCTATGCGTCCTTTCGTGCAACAGTTGAGGGGGAAGGGGCTTTTTGTAGAGCCGATACAGGGGGAACCCCAACAAGTTTTCCCGCAGGAATTGGTTGAAATGGCAAGTCGGGCGCTTGCACCGGAAAGACGGCGATAGACAACAAGGTAATAGAGTAGTGATTTTGCGCTTAAATGCCCCTGAGTAGGAGCCTTAAAGATTAAACTCAGTACCCAAAAACCACCCAAAGGTTCTTTCTACAATCCACCGATTTGGTATCACTGATTTCAAGCACCCAACCGAAGCTGCTGAACACCAAGGCGAAAAATTCTTTGCCGTCAAAGCCTTGGTCTGCGAGGGTTTTGGCCAGGCGGGGGAATTTCCCTTGAAGTTCTTTGAACACGAGCCTGACCCCTTCCCGCTCGCCGGTGTTGGCGGAGGTAAGGACGACAGCTATCAGCAGGCCCAGCGTGTCTGTCGTAATAAAACGCTTGCGGCCGCTGACTTTTTTGTTGGCGTCTATTCCTTTTTTCTTGGTCATCGAGGCAGTCTTGACGCTTTGGGAATCCAGTATGCCCAAGCTGGGGGCTGCCTGCCTGCCCCTTTTGAGGCTGGAATTGCATGTCTATCCTCAAAACTCAAATTTTACCGTTGCCCGGATGCCCAAGCCCTTTACCCCGAACAGTACGGGGATGTTGGGATTGTCGAGATAAGTCAGTCGTTTCATCACGTCAATCCGACCAAATTTGAGGATGTTCATGATGCCAGCGCCTGCTTCCATGTAGGGCTTGCTTTTCAGGGAAAAAGTCTGCTGCCGCCCCTCGTCATTATTGATGAACTGAATCAATTCGGGATTTTTTAGCGGGTTGTTCTTGTCGCTGAGCGTCCCCCAAACACCTTTGAAAGAGATGACCTCCCGGAGTTTCAGCCTTTTCAGGAGGGGTATTTTGTTGAAAATAAAGCCGTTGAAAAAATGCTCGGTTTTCCAACTGAGATAGGAATCGTTCGCAAATTCGAGGAAGTTCATCAGGTTGTACGAGCGTTTCTGGTAAGCATAGGTTTGGTTGGCACGGGGCAAGTCCAGCAGAAAATAAGGCACACCGGTCCCGAAGATTTTCCCGCCTTCCACCTCCACGTCCGTTATGCCAACGATGGACAGGTAGAACCGCTTGAAGATGTTCAGCGACAGCCTTTGATAATCGTATTCGCCGCCGAGCAAGCCCTTAACGCCAACGGAATATCTCAGGGTGAATATGGGGTGCTTGTTGAAAAGCGGCAAGCGGAACTGCTTGCCCTGGATGAACTGCTCGTTGGGGGCAAAGCGGACAAGGGTGCTGATTTCGCTGGTCGTGAGGTCGGTCAAGGAAATAAACTCCTGACTTCGGGGGTCGGTAAAGTCGAAACTTAAGCTACCCAGAGGGCGTCGCTTTTGTGCTCGTAATTCAAACCCCATGAAAATTTATTCGACAGCTCAATAAAATATTCCCCCTTGAAGGAATTATAGAACAACATCTTGTCGGAATCGCCCCTTTTGAAAGAAAGGAAGAAATTGTCCTCCCGCACGAATTCCAGGCTTTGACCGACAAAGCTGGTCTCGTGCTGGTACGAGAGGCGGGCATAATGCCTAGGGTTGCTCTTGAAGTCATCCCAGGAAGGAATACAAAACAGACCCGGAATATTTCCATTCCCGGTCTTTGAACCCATAAGCGGCATACCCTTCCAGCTTCAGTTTGGGCATTAGTTTTATGGTCGTCATGCCACCGAAGCTCAACCGGAAACCTTCCACGGGATTGAAACTATAAAATGAGCCAATGGGACCGATTTCCCATCTTCCAACATTCTTGTACCCAGACAAAAGCAGGGCAATAATGTCCAAGGTCCTTCGGAAAGCAGGAACCTGCTGCAAGGTGTCCATCATCTTATAGACGCCCTCCTCGTGTTCGGAGAGTTTTTCTTGCCGGGAAGCCGCCCAAAATTCGTCGTCCCGTTTATAAGCGCCTTTTTCCTCCCGTATGTTTTCCGTGCCGCTGTAAATGGATGGCTCCTTTCGAGGTCGAAGCGGTGGTTCCGGTACAGGACGGAACGGGTCTTAAAAAACCCCGTTGAGCCTTTCGTCAGGGCAATGTCAGCCACCAACTGGTCTTTCGTCAATATCCATGCGCCGCTTTCTGGGGCAAACTCCTGCACCAGTTGCAGGTCTTGCACGAAGTTCAGGTTGATTTTTTCCGAAATGCCCAAGTCTGCCTTGACCACGGCATAGCTTGTGTCGTTCAGGATGTAGAGGCTGCCCTTGAACCCGATGTCCTGCTTGTTGACGGGCATGAAAGCCAGGTCAACCACTTCCATACCCTTGTACTGCAAGGTGTCAAGAATGTAAAAAGCGGTAGAAGGCATTGGCAGCCGGGCTGAGGGGCTGATGAACTGCAAGCCCAGCATCGTGACGTTGTTTTCGTAAATGTCCACATTTTGGTAGAGGATGTCGGTTAGGGTAGTGAGGTTGCCATCCTCCAAATATTCCTCAATGCCAGTCAGCTTGACGCCCTCTTAGGTATTCTTTTTCAGCCCTGGGCTCTTTGCGGTAATAGGCCTTGGAGGTGGTTTCCCTCATAAAAACGGGCAGGTACGGCTTGCCGTTAAGCTGGGAAGTGTCCATGTAATCGAAAATGAACTGGAATTTTCGGAAAGCCCTTTTTTGCTTGAACTCATCCGTGACGTTGTTGAGCGCCAGCTCTATTTTTTCGTACTTTTCGTATTCGTAAAAGTCCTTGGCTTCTATTCGGTTCTTGTCCTTGTGGTCAATGACTTTCTTTATCAACTCGACCGCCGGGTTGTTCTTCCTTTTGTACCCCCTTTTCTCCCCATATCACCGCCTCGCCTAGATTGATTGCTGTCGAGTTTAGTGCAACGTCAATTTTTTGGTTCACCCTGATTTTACGGGAACCTTGACCGTTTCATACCCGACGAAAGAGATTTGCAAAGAGTCGGAACCCCATTTTGTATCCATGGAATAAGAACCGTCCAGGTCGGTAGTGGTCCCGACTGGCGTGCCGACGAAAGCCACATTCACGAACGGGAGCGGTTCTTTGGTCTGTGCATCGGTGACCACCCCTTTCACGCTGGTCAACTTTTGCGAAAATAGCGCCGATGACCCCGTTAAAAAAACTGCCAGCAGCAGCAACGTTTTGTTCATTGCACGACTCATAATCCAAGTGTTAAGGCATAAAAAAACAGAGAAAAGCACCTGACGGCAAGCGCCCCTTGTGGAACTTCTTGTTGAAAGTTGGCTCGACGTTTTGCAGTGCCTCCAAGCCCTTTTGAGCAGGGTATTTTTCAGTTTGGGAGGCGAAATTTTTGTGGTAGCAGTGTGCCATTTCGATGTTGAAAAATGGTCTGATTACGCCCCCACGACCACCAGGACAGGAAGGTTCGCCTTCCTGAGAATGTCCTTGCTTTCGCTGGCATGGAGGAGGTTTTTCAAAAGCTGCGCTGTGGCTTGAAGAAAGCCAGCAGGTCGGCTTTGCTGCCTTGCAGGTACGCTTCCAGCCCGTCAGCTACCGATGGGTGGTCAATGACGACCACCTCGCCAAATTCGGTGGACAGAAAACCCTCAGCCGCTTTCCGGCGCTCCCTATCCACCGGGCGACCCATGGTGACGTGGACAATTTCCACCTCGGCGCCGAACCGCTCCTTCCATGCTTTCAGCTTGGCGAATGCGACGGCTTCTCCCGCCTCAAAATTGGTGGCGTAGGCGATTTTCCTGACAGGGCGGTACTGGCTGCCTTCAGGGATGACCAGCACTGGCATAAGGGACAGGGCGATTGTGTCGGTGGTGATGCTGCCCAGCAACTGCTCCATGACGGTGTGCCGTCCCTTCATGCTCATCACGATGAGGTCGGAATGGTAATCCGCCGCCACGCTCACAATGCCACTGGCAACGGTGTCGCTGTAATGAAGTTTTTTCCTTTCGACAATGCCCTCGGCATCTGCCCCGGCAAAAGCATTGATTTCCTTTTCAAATTTTTCCAGCACTGCCCGCTTCGTCTCTTCCAAATATGCCAGCATCAGCATGCTCCTTCCAGCAATTCTGAATAATAGACATTCACCAAATCTATTTTGCAGTTCAAATGCGCTGCCGCCTGAAGGGCGTACTGATACGCCGATTGGGCTTGGGCGGAAAAATCGGTAGAAATAAAATTCGCATAATTGCAAGTTGTGGTTATGTTATGATTTACTAAAACTCCATTTTTTAAAGGTCATTTCCGCTTCAAATAAAGCAGCGAGTCGCCCGAAGCAAAAGGTGCTTCAACTACTTGAAAATCACCGCTTTTCAACGGTTCGGGACCTTTCATGGTGCGGTTCAGCGTGGGGATGAACCACACTCCACTTCGTATTCTCCTTCGGTGCCACGAAGGTGCACCCGTAAGGGGCCGTCGAAGGTCTGGGCTTGCGTTTGAATGGATGAACAAAACAGTATCGCAGCAATCCAAATGAAGAACTTCGTGATTTTCATTGTAAAAACAGATTTGATGAAAAGTTAACTGATTGATTCAACAGTTCGGATGCGTACCTGTAAAGCTTAAGAGCAGGTTAGCCGTCGATTTTGCCGAGCAGGTAGTTCAGCTTTTCCACCTCTTCGTCCGAAAGGGGTGAAAGCAAATCCTCGAACCGCTGCTCGACGGTATCCAATTGGAGGAGCAGTTGTGTGCCTTTTTCGGTCAGCTTGACATCCATTTTTCTCCGGTTATCGGGTCAGGTCCGCCGCTCCAGGAGTTCCTTTTTCGTGCAGGCGGGTAACAAGCCGGGAGACGTCCGAATCCTTGTCCAGCATCCGTTCCTTCAAAAGGTTGATGGTGGCGGAAGCAGGTGCTGCCCCCGCACAATCCGCAATAGGTTGAACTGCTGCGGCGTCAACTCGTAGCCCTTTAAAATTTGCTGGACTTGATTGAAAATAAGCCCGTTCCTGTAATAAATATTGAGGAGGGCTTTATGCCGTTCGTTCCTGAAAGTATCTTGATGGATGGCGTCTTCAAGTTTCATTGGCGGTAGTTTTTAATGGAATTATTTACTTCAAAATATGCAAAAAGTGCCAGCCTGCCCCCGTTTTCAATCATTGGAAATAGAAGGCGCCTGTTTTCAGGCTGCGCTGTACAGGGTTTTAAGCGGGCTACCGGGCAAGCGCACTTTGGCGCTTGCCCGGTAGCCTTGTGCCTCCTGTCATTTTTTACAAGCTCAACGCTGGCATCCAGGTGGATTTCCCTGCCAATCATCGGCGCTCCGGAAGGCTGGGGGCATCGTAGGGAATACCGAATTCGTCCTGTTGATGACGCCGTTCACCTTGAGCCTGCCTTTTGCAGCTTGTTGTGACTGTCGTAGGCTTGTCCCCAGGTAGGTAAGCGACAAAGGTGAGGGTTTGGTGACGCCGTGCATGGTCAATTCGCCCACCAGGGTGTAGCTGTTGGCGAGGGTGCGTTCCTTCACGGTCCCTTTGAACCGGATTTCCGGGTATTTTTCGACATCCAGGAAGTCAGGAGACTTCAGGTGCCGTCCCTCGGCGCTACGTCGGTGTCTATGCTGGCTGCCTTGATGGTAAATCCACCTGTGCATCGGAGAAATCTTCCTTGGTGGTGGTGACGCCGCCGCTGAATTCGTCAAACTCGCCTTCCACCATGGAAATGCCCATGTGGGAAATCGAGAACCCGACATTGGTATGCATCCGGTCGAACGACCAATCAGTCGTTTGGGCGTTGACCAGCCCATGATAAAAACAAAAGCGAGGAATGTGGTCAATTTTTTCATGTTGATTGAAATTTTGAAATTGATGAAAAAGATTTGGAAGGATGCTCATTGCGGTTGCGATACCTTCAAAAGCCTTGCGCCGCCCGTAAAAATCATTTGGTGAAACTGGCGAGCATTTCCTGGTTGGCAGGTAGTTGCCCACCCACACCAAACGAGGATGACCGCCTGGAAGACGAACGGCTCGCCATGGCACAGGTGCGTGACGATAGCGCCCCCCATGTGGGCGCTCAACAGCAGCACGCCCAGGATGAGGTGGGGGGATGAGGTACAGGATAGCCGGAGACAAGCTCCCCTATCCCGACGATGGTGAGCCACCCGACAGCCCCATTTCTCAAAGTTGGTAACCATTTCCTGGCTGCTTATCAGCTTGCTCCCGCTGCTCATTAAAAACAGGGCGGCCAACAGACCGACCACCACCCAGCTACTGATTTTTCTTGCTTTTGACAGATTTTCGGTTGTCATTTTTGTAAAAGTTAATGGTGAAAGGATAATTACCGCTCCTGACCTTCCAGATGCCGGAAATCATTCAAGTTTTCAATCATTGGAAATAGAAGGCGCAGCCTGAAAACAGGCTTTGTCGTCCAGGGTCTCAAGCATGAACCGGGCAACGTCTTTCCTCGAAATACCCATCTTTAGCTTTTTGCTCCCTCCGATGCTGACACGGGTTGGTTTGGATGCCTGGGAGTTGGTCAAGCCCACAGGTCGGACGGCTGTCCAGTTCAGCCCGGAGTTTTTCAGTACTTCCTCCTGCTCTTCGTGCCCTTTATAGGCGACGCCAACATTGGTTTTGTTGATTAAAAACCGGAACATCCAGTTGGCTTCCCGGTAGCTGTCGCCTGCACCCCAAGCCGAAATGGTCAGCACTCCGGCTGACGCCGTGTTTTTTCATGACTCCACAATGTGAGTCATGAAACCTTCAACAAATCGGGGGTGATTTCACCTTTGCCCAAGGGCGTCGGCGGTGCGGGTCTATATTTAAGGCAACAAAAGACGGTATCGGCTCCTTTTATGGTCATCTCCCACATCTTCCTTTTCCATGGAGTGCCCCTAAAACTTCGAGGGAGGCGTTCGTGCTGAATGTTAAATGAAGCCGTATTTCCGATCAGGGCTTTTACTTTTGTATCCTGTCCGAGTCGCCTGGCGGAGGATTTCCAGTCCGGTTCGTCCATTGCCCAAAAAACTGCAATCGTTTTCATGAATGATGCGTTTTAAAAGTTAATTGCCGGGAAATTTCCCCTGTTGCAAACTGGTAGGAGCGGTAAATGATTTTTTTTTAAGCACTTCCGCTATTGCCTTGCAAAGGAGCATATACCATCACAAAATTGGCAGGCAACCAGCCCTTCCTCACGACCAAATTTGAGGTCCGCCCTAGCCTTTTCAATAACCCCGGCATAGCCATCGGCAAACCGAGGTGCATGCCGTCGCTGCCGGGATGGAAATGGGCAACCTCGGTCAGCCATAAAGGCATCCTGATTGACGATGGGAAATTCCCTTTTGAGGCAAATTGCCCTTGCACCGGGCACCGAAATACAGGTAGGCTGTTCTTCCGCCGGGTAAAAGGGGCAGGAATGCCCACCGGGTCACGCTTTCGATGATTGCCTGTCCCCGCTCTGCTGGTTTTAGATTGCGTTGCGGGTTGGAAGGAGTCGTTGCGGGTTTTTCGTCCAGCCTTGCCCGGGAAGCTGAAAAGTCGTATCCATGACTGCTATTTTTAGCGGGTGAAACAAGGCGGCGCGTCGCCACACGAACAGGCGAAAGGCTTGACAATTCCTGCCAAAAGGCAGGGGTTTTCGGGCAGCGGCAAACAACTGCCTTTTGTAATCCGGCATCACCCCGCGTATTGTAGTAAAGCGTTCCGGGGATGATTTTGCCCGTCTTTTCCATCGTTTGCACGGCCTACTTTTGGTTCATCTGCGCACGGTGGCGGCCCTTGGTAAGTAACGTCCACGCTCCATTCCACCATGCTGGTGTCCTCCCAGTGGCGACTCCTTTACTTCTGCGCCGTGCCATTGTTCGATGGCCGCCTGCATTGTTGCTCCCGCTCCCGGTTGGCAGCTTTGCCCACGGTGGGGCAGCGTTGTTTTCCGCATCACCACGTCGGGGTGGTAGAATTTTTCAAAGGCATCCATGACCTGCCCTGCAAAATCAGCTGTTCAGTTGTTCGATTTTTTCTTTCCAGGTTTCATAAGTTGAATTTTTTAAAAAATTAAAGGTAAAAATCGTTCGTTCGCAAATGTACGTTTAAACAACTGATGTTTAAACATTGGTAATGAGAAAAAAGATGCCTCCTCCGAGACACCCTCATTTACTTGTCCTTCTTCCATTGCTCAGTCCGCAGTAAGCATGGTGCTGCCTGACTGCGGCAGCGTCTTCCGGGGCATGGTTGCTGCCGCCGTTGCCTTTCCTGCGGCTGAAAAAATCTTGATGTTGTCCACAACCTGTAATTTTTGGGCACGATGAACAACTAAGCTTTCATAGAACTGAGCAAGCTCCGATGACGCCCTGGGCCAAACCGTTTTTCCATTCTGCACCTGCACCCTTGGCAAGGGCAAGAGGCACCATGCCCACCACCAGCGCAAGGTCTGTCATCAGGATGGGGCGGAGCCGAACCATGCCAGACTGTATGAGCGCCGTGGTGGTTTTCATCCCTTCGGCTTTAGCCCGGTTTGGCAAAATCACCAACAGGATGGCGTTCTTGGATACCAGACCATTTGCTTAGCATGATGATGCCAGGATGGAGAAGATGTTGAGCGTCTCCAGTGTGAGGGGCAAGGGCAACGAAATGCGCCTAAGTCCCACGGGTATGGAGAACATCACTACAAAGGGATACACGTAAGAGTCGTACAACGCCACCAAATCAGATGGACAAAATGAACGACCACGAGGAAGGCAGTCCCAAGCTGCCAAAGGACTCGATTGGCGGCGAAGGTCTCCTTCGTAATTGATTTTAGTGCCGGAAGGCGGCGGGTTTTCGTGACCCATTGCTGGAGGGCTGCGCCAACGGTGCCGGATGACTGTCCCAGCACCTTTGATTTTACCGTGACGGAAGGGATGCGGTTGAGCCGTTCCACGCGGCCGGGCCTGGTGTTTCCGGATGGCGGCAAACCTGGATGAGTGGATGAGCTTGCCCTTTTGTTCATCAGTGTGAGGTTGGCGATGTCGGAAAGGGCGTTCCGGTCGAAGGCATCGAGCTTGATGTTGATGTCGTACTCCGCACTGCCGTGCGGAATTCCGCATCGTGCTGTTGCCAGCCGCCGCCTGTAGGGTTGCCCCCACCATGCCGATGTCCGGCCCCAGTTCTGCCATGCGGGTGCGGTCCACCTCGACGCTGATT
>JADKBS010000039.1 GCA_016714985.1 Saprospiraceae bacterium
CGAATAATCACCGGAATTACTGTCGCCTCCCTCTATCGTGACGTTCAATGCTTCTTTCATTTCCACATCCCAGATATAATCCGTGTTGATCAAATCGGCGCTAATTAATAGGACGATAATATGCGCCGATTTTAATTCCCGTTTAATGGCTTTATCCCATTCTTCGCCAGGTTGGATATGGCTGTCATCCCATGTTTCCATTAAACTAAGCCGGCGTAATGGCGATAGTTGTTTCTTGAATTCATCCAGATGGATTTTATCCGATTTGGAATAAGAAATGAAAATTTTCTTCATCGTTTCTATTGATTTTAATGGTTGAATTTCAATTGGGTCAACAGGGATGTGCTTCGCAAACACACCATCCAGCAGCCCCGATACCGACACATCCTCGTAGCTCAAATCACATTCCACGGTGCGCTTGCCGTCCATGCGCCGCCGTTGGAGTTTTTCATGGTCGTAAAAATGCGGCTCGGCGGCCTTGGCACAAGTCTCCGGCAATTGCAGGGAATCATCTTGCGCAGCCTTAAGCCTCCAACCGCTCATGCATTTTGTCGAAATCCTCGCTAAGCAGGGTGAGCAGTTCGCCCGGCATTGCACTACGGGCACGGATGCGGATATTGCGGCTGCCCCATGCTTCCGTCACCAATGCCTGTGCCCCCGCCCGCTCGAAGACAGCGCCGCTCTTCCAGGCCAGTTCCGTCTGCCGGATATAGCGGTGGTTGCGCACGATATGCTGCGAGAGCAGGCCCTTGGGCATGAACTCGTATTCGTAGCGGATTTGGAGTTCCGGTTCACTGAGGGGGTGACTTTGAGTCACGCCCTCAGTTGCGCTTTCCCATTTCAACGCCTCTGGTTGCAGCACGGAAAGCAGTTGCGGGGCCAACCAAGTATCCGCCCGCTCATCGGGCAGCTTGTAGCATAGCTCGAACTTCTCCATCAGTGCCAGCAGTTCATCATGCTGGTCGGCATAGCGGTCGTCAGCCCAGATACGGCCAAGGGTGCTGCGGGTGAAGGCGCCCAAAATCGCCTTTCACCTCCTCGCAGTCCAGCACTTTATACACTGCATCGGTGGCCCATTGGTTGTTGAGCACCAGCGTCTTGCGCAGCAGCGGGTGGTCTTGGAAGTGCAGGAATGCCCCAAAATCGTGCAGGTAACCGCTCAGGAAGAGCGCCCGTTCCCGCTCCGGTATATCGTGCTGGGTACAGATGCGGTAGTATTCTTCGAGGGTGATATGGTCACGGCCATCTTCTCTTGACAATCGCTCCAGTTCCCGGCGGATGTCCACCCAAACCTTTGGCTGCTCCTCACCGATATGCGGCAGTTGCTTGAGCCAGTATTCAATGGCAGCCCAGACCTCATCCAAGCCCCGGCAGGTGAGCAGGTTGGTGGCTTTGGAATCTTTCACGAAGCCGAAGCGGCCTTGCATACCCCGTAGGTCGAGCTGCTTGCTGCGGTCGCCTTTTTCGTTTTGGACGATGAGCAGGGGGCTGTTGCCACCGTAGAGTTCGGCTATTTGGGTGCCAGTAGTTGAAGCTGGCGTCGTTCACCGTTCTATCGCTGGTGCGGGTATCGTCCAGCAGGATATAGAGCGAGCGCTTGGTCAGAAAAAACTGGTGGGTGGCGTGGTAGATTTCTTGTCCACCGAAGTCCCAAATGTTTAGGCGGAAGTCGGTGCCGTCTGGGAGTTTGAGGTCGTGGGGATATACGTCTATGCCTTTGGTAGTTGCTTGTTCTTCAGGGAGTTCGTTTTCAGCGTTTAGGAGTTTTTTGGCAAGGGAGGTTTTGCCAGCGCCGCCTTCCCCGAGGATGAGGCATTTGGCTTCGGATAGGCGGATGAGATGCCCCTTTGGTTTGGCTTTTCTGGTTCCTCGAAGTATTGGAGGATGGCGTCATGGCCTTTGGTGAGAATCCCTATTGGTGGGTAGATTATTTTATCATCTATTGATATTCCCGGATACCCCCATTTCCCAATCCTTATTTTTGCTCCTCTTATTTGTTCTATTTTTTTTATTAATGGCAAAATAGGTCTTAAATCAATCACCAAAGTTCCTACGAGATTTAATTTATATAGATTTAATAATGGAGTAATTGGACTTAAATCTTCAACCAAACTATTATGGCATTCAAGTACATTTAAATTGACTAGATTAGATATTGGAGATAAGTCACTTACTTTAGAATAAGAACAATTTAATTCTTTTAGATTTATTAATTTTGAGATAGGCACAAGGTTAGATATTTTATTATTTCGAAGTGTTAATACTTCTAACCAAAGCAACTCTTCAATTTCTTTAGGAACATCAATAATCCACAATTTTTCTAAATCCAAGACCCTAGCATCCTCCCCCTTTCAGGCTTCGCCTTATTTTCCCCAATCAATTTCAAAGCTAATTCAGACATAATATTATTTTTAAAATTAAAAATACTTCTTCACCACCTCCACCAACCGTTTCTTCACCTTATCCCAAGTCAGTTTTTTGTTAAAGACAAAAGGCGTTTCCGTTGTCTCTGCATCCTCAAAATAAGTCAAACTGCGAATGACATGAAAACTGATAGAATGCCGGAACATTTGACCATACCAATCCAGTATCTGTTGTGGCGCAAACTCCTCGAACAAGTAATACATATCATAGAAGTCTTTTTTGCTGCCACGTTTGGTCACGGCATCCAATTTCATGGGAGCGATGTCCCGTTTGTCCGCCAAACGTACACCTTCTATTTCGATGAGCGGAAAAGCAAAGGGATAGCGAAAATGGACAAAGTCCACCTTGATGCCATCAATGACGGTGATACAAATGGTATTGGTGACGGTGAGAGGTTGTACTTGATAGGTTTGCCGCAGTGTTTCCAAGGTAGTTTCAGCATCGAAAGGCTGATGGGTAAACAAATCCAAGTCAATGGATTTGCGATGCCCCCATTGCAAGGCCAAACGAAGTGCCACCTGCGGAAAATGCCCGGCAGAGTGCAGGTTCCGCCGTTAGCGCCTTCAATAATCCCAGTGTCCCGGGTTCGACTGTGCGTAATTGTAGCATCGGAAATTGGTGAGTGGTTCGTCGAAATAGGCAGCGCAGAAGTGCAGGGCGTAGCGGTCGAGGTAGCGCTGGTTCAGCGCAACTTCCCGGATGGCATCTTTGCCGTAATAGGCTTTGATAAGCTGCCAATCGGTCAGCATCCCGTGCGAGAGCACCCGGTCGATGACATAGGTCTTACTGTCATCCAACGACAGTTTCGTCCGGTCAACATCCCAGAAAAGGTAACCGCTGAAATCGGCTTGGCTGATGTTTATGTTTTGTTCTTGCTTCATTAGCGCTAATGTTTGAGTGGGCAAATTTAGCGTTTTTTCCTTACCCTTTTCACCGCCCCCTCCATCCCCGCAAACACCTCGCCCCAGCCGTCGTCCCGTGGCGAATACGAACTGATAGGCTCAGGTGGCAGGCCCTGTATTTTCCCGAAGGGCAGCTTCGTCCAGGCGCAGGTCTTGATCTGGATGGGCACGACGATTTTGGTGCCCGCCTCATGCCCTTCCAGTGCCTCCTTCAACTCAATGGAATAGCAAAAATCCGAAGCAATAAAATTACTGCTCACCAAGCAAATCACGATTTCCGCCTCGGCCAGTTTCTCGAAAATCTCCTTTCGCCACTCCATACCCGCCTCGATGCGGCCATCCTGCCAAAGCTCGATTTCCTCCATGCGGGAGAGATAGGCGAGGGCGGTCACGAGTTCGTCCTTGTACTCGGCGTCCTTGTGGGAGTAGCTCACGAACACCTTCACCGGGGCGTGTCGGCGGGGCTGGCGGCGCTCAGGCGCTTCGAGGCCGCTGAGCATTTCCCCGACAGGGAACTTGCGGCGCAGCTTGCCCACGGGGTAGTCGGTGAGGCCCATTTCCTCGTAGCCCACCAGTTCGGCGTATTCGATGAAAATATCGTCGTGGCCAGGCACGGGCACCAGTTCCGTCACGGTCAGTTTTTCGAAGCTGTCGTGGATATCGTGCAGGGTCTTGCGGATGAAATTGAAGAAATTGCGGCGGCTGTCCCGGTCTGGGCCGTTCACCCAGAGGTAGAGGCGCTTCTCGTCCCGGTCGGCCTTCACCACGGCCTTGCTCTTGAAGATGGGGTCTTCGAGCGCCGTGCCTGTGCGCCACTGCTCGCCCTCCACGATGCGGGTGTGCAACTGCACCATGAAGCGGGGCAGCACCGAGGCGGGCAGGAAGTCGTATTGCAGCACGAAGCGCAGGGCCGTGTCGTAGCCGAAGCCGGGCACGGGCTGCTCCTCCACCGTGAGCAGGTCGGGCACGATGTACACGTCCTCGGCGATTGCGGTAGCACAGCTCGAACTCCTGCATGATTTTCACGATATAGAGGAACTTTGTTCCGGGGGTATTTGAAGCCCTCGTGGGCGTAGGTCGGGTCATTCAGGATGGCTTCAAGGTCGGAGAGGTGGAGGTAACCCTTCTTCCCGGCCACCAGCTTGGAATTGATGATGCGATAGACCGCATTGGTGAGCCAGAGCGGGTTGATGACCTGCGTGTCGTGCAGTTCCAGGTTGCGGAAGGCCAGCACGATGCCGAGGTCGTGGAGGAACTGCAGCAGCACGTTCTGCGCCGTCTCGTCCGTCACCTCCTTCTCGTGGCAGAGGGCGTAGTAGCGGTCGTAGCTGATATAGTCCTCGCCCATTGTGTCGAGCGCCTCCTTCACCTCGAACCAGGATTTGGCGAAGGGCGTCCGGCGCATTTCGAGGGCATGGAGTTGCTTTTCGAGTTCCTGCACCAGTCGGTCAATGCCATCGCCCGTCTTGCAGGACACCCGCACGAAGCCCACGATATTCGGGTATTTGTTTTGTAAAAATGCCCGGTTCACATCGAAGCTGGGGTTCTCGTCTATTTTGTTCAGCACCACCAGCACGGGCGAGTCGCCGCCAAAGCTCTCTATATGCTTGAGCCAGTAATCCTCCTTGCCCTCCCGCCTTGCATCCAGCACGAGCAGGTAAATGGAGCGCTTGGAATAGAAAAACGTGTGCGTGCCGTGCATGATTTCCTGGCCTCCGAAGTCCCAGAATTTGACGTGGATGCTTTCACCGTCTATTTCGATGTCCTTGGGGTGGATATTGATGCCGTGGGTTTGGGCTTCACCTGCGTCGAAGTCTTCTTGGAGGATTTGTTTGAGTAGGGAGGTTTTGCCGGAGAGGCCGTCGCCGACGAGGAGGGTTTTGAGTTGGTTGAGGGGACGAGGAGGGTAATCTTCATTATCTGTAAGAGAACCTACAAATCTAAATTTTATCGGAATCCTACTTGTGAGTGGATAAATATCAAGGTTTAAAGAAATTTTTTCGTCAATCTTATTTCTTTCAAATTTTGGAGATTTTTATATAATTTATGAACAGGTATTTCGATGGCACTTCAGACAATATGCTTAATAAATGCTTTGTTGATTTCTTGAATTTTAGTTTTTGCACGACTATTTATCCCGCCAATAATAGTGTTCAATATCAAAATCTGTATTCACAGAAGTGTAGTATGGCAAAATTGCAGACTTCCTTCGCTTTATAATTTCTATAGGCGGCATTGAAAATGGATTCCCTGAAACGTAAATACCACGTTGATTTATATCTTTTTTCCATTCAATTTCTAAGGGAATTCTTAATAATTGCAAGGATAGTACTTCTATCAAATTGAAAGACAAGTCTAAAAACTCCACTTTTTTTAATTCTCCAAGTGCATCTACATTGTTCAATTTATTTCTGCTGAAATCTAATATTTTTATATTTTTAAACCCTTCAATATCTTTGATTTCTTCAATCAAATTATCACCTAAATCCAATAATTCCATCTTAGCTCCAAGGACAATTTGAGTAGTATCTTTAATGAGTTGCCACATAAAGATAGTCTTCTCAGTTTCTTAAGTCTATCAAAATTGATGTTTATTTTTTCTATTCGATTACGAACATCTTCTATTTCCTTTTCTATATTTAGATTAAAAAAACTTGTACCATGCCAAGATTTTGTGCCTAAATTTAGATTGACTAACCAAGTGCATTTTCCTACCTCCTCCGGCACCTCCGTCAGCCCGAGGTTTCCAAGGTCAAGGAAAGGCGACCGGGTGCGCTTGTTTTCGGCGATGAGTTCGAGGGCTTTTTTGTGTCCGTCGGTCATTTTTTATTGGGTTAAGATTATTTGATAAAGTTGATGATAGCACTACTGTAGTCCTTTAATTGTCTTACTTCGGCTTGGATTCTAACATTTGGATTGCCCATAAAATCAGCTTCAATGTATATACCATAGATAAAATCACAGTACCGTGCTAAGTCAATTATTTCATTTTCAAGATTTTGGATAAATATAGAGTTTAGCTTACCCTCTTCAACTTCACCTATTTCAGTTGTACTTATTAAATTATCAATAATTTGCTTTGAAATTACGACTGTTTTGAGCAGTTCAATTATTTTAAGTCTATGGTTATTTATTGGGATAAAAGGTGGTTCATTATCCTTAAGTTGAAAGGTCTTAGTATCAACAGGAAAGCTATTTTTTATTTCCTGATTAATATCTTGAAGACTAAATATTCCCGTTATTGCATGGCCACCTTTATGTGAAAAAGACAGTTTGCTTACCGTACTATCAATCCTGTCTAATTGTTTAAAAATCAAATTTGTAATTCGTGTTATTTCGAATTCCTTTCTGGTATCTTCTAATTCTTCCCTTTGAGACTTTAGTTCCTTTCTCTGCAAAAGGATTGTAATAATGATTCCAGCAAATGCTAACCCTGAAAAAATAGCATTCACAGAGCCATACATATCACCTATTTCACCTAAGGACAATCCATGCCCTTCCGGTAGGCAGTTCTTTGAAATGTATGTACCTATTTGAATTGTTCTTGACCAAATGATAAGAGCACCTATTGACACACCTATGAACCATAGCCAAGACCAATCATTATCTTTTTTATTGTTTTTCGCTTTCATCTTCTAATTCAATGAAAAGTTAAGTGTAAATATAAAACGAAGTTTGATTTCATTTATCTTAAAAAGGTAGTCCACACTCAAACACCTCCTCCGGCACCTCCGTCAGTCCGAGGTTTCCAAGGTCGAGGAAAGGCGATAGGGTGCGCTTGTTTTCAGCGATGAGTTCGTCCCGATTGTTATCGGGATTTTTGTGACCGTCTGTCATAGGGATGAGGGATTAGGAATGAGGGATGAAGGGGGAATCAGCCAATAAGGATTTGCAGGTTTTTCAAGTCGGTGAAATACTCTTCTACGTCATAATGAATAGGAATACCCCTTTCATCCAGTAAATCCTGAAATTGAAAAACATCCATGTCCGCCAGCTTTTTGGCCATACCAAACGAGATTTTGCGGGCGCTAAACAGCCAAAGTGACATTTCTATCATAAACTCCTTTTCGGTCAAATGGATGTTTTTTAGTAAATCTTGACTTATTGTAAGCATGATATTTGGTCTATTTTCAAATGAGGCATAAAGTTACATTTTTTCCAAGTCTTACACACCTACTCTGTCAGCCCCACGTTTCCAAGGTCGAGGAAAGGCGACCGGGTGCGCTTGTCTTCGGCAGGTCGTTAGCATTAAGCAGATGACGCTATATCCTATGGCATTGACCCAAAAACTGCTTCAGCTTTGCCCAACTACTTGAAATACCTCCCCAACTCCTCCCCAAAATACTTCATCGCATTCATTACTGGCAGCGGGATGCCGCCGCCGAGGGCGCAGAGCGAGCCTTTTTTCAAGGTGTCCAACAGGTCGTTGAACAGCTCGTTGTCAATCTTATAGTCGCTGGTTTGTGCTTTTTGGAGCATCTCCTTGCCCCGCACCGAACCGATGCGACAGGGGAAGCACTTGCCGCAGCTTTCGTGGGCGGTGAAGGCGAACAGGTGCTCCAGGTAGGCCACCATCGGGTAGTCCTCCGGCACGCTGACGATACTGGCGTGGCCGAGCAGGAAGCCGCTCTGGGCGAAACTCTCGAAGTCCACGGTCAGGTCGAACAGTTTGCTCATGGGCACGAGGCCACCGAGCGGCCCGCCGATGTGCAGCGCCTTGGTCGGGCGACGGAAGCCGCCGCCCAATTCATCAACGACCGTCGCCAAAGGCGTGCCCATGTCCACTTCATAGATGCCGGGGCGGTTGAAGGCGCTGTCCAGGGAAACGAGCTTGGTGCCCGTGCTGCGCTCCGTTCCGATTTTGGCGTACGCCTCGCCACCATTTTTCACGATGAAATGAAGGTTGGCCAGCGTCTCCACGTTGTTCACGATGGTCGGCTTGCCGAAGAGGCCATAGTTGACGGGATAAGGCGGGCGCACCCGCACCTCTGGCCGTTGCCCTTCGATGCTGGACAACAGCGCCGTCTCCTCCCCACAAATATACGCCCCACGGGCCTCGATGATTTTGAACTCAAATTCGAAACCACTGCCGAGGATGTCCTTGCCCGTCAGCCCAGCGGCGGCGAGGTCGGCGATGGCCTGCTTGGTCGTTTCGATGCTCTCTGGGTACTCGTAGCGGATGTACATCACGCCCCGGGTCGCCCCGGTCACGTAGCCAGCGATGAGCAGGCCGATGAGCACGGAAACGGGCTGGTGCTCCAACAAATAGCGGTCAGAGTAGCTGCCGGGGTCGCCCTCGTCGGCATTGCAGACGATGTACTTCTGGTCGCCCTCGGCCTTGCGGCAGCCGTCCAGTTTGATGGCGATGGGAAAGCCAGCGCCTCCCCTGCCCCGCAGGCCAGATGCCTTAATTTGCGCCAGCACCGCTTCGGGCGAAGTGGCGAACATGGCCGCCAAGTCATTGCGGAGCACCTCCAATCCCACGAACGGGCTAGTCAAAATGCCCGCCCCGATGGCCTGCACGTTGTAGTCGTCCATGCAGCCCACGCAGTCCGAGTGGTCGAACGGGGGAAGGTTGCCGCCGGAGTAGTTGTGGCCATTGAAATGGAAGGCGTTGTTTTCGTGGCAGCGGCCCAGGCAGGTCATTTCGCCGATTTCTTCTGGGTTGAAATGCTGGCGCAATTGCTCCTTCAGCCCGTCCTGCGTGCCCGCCACGAGGCAGGCGCTGCCATTGCAGACATAGACTTTTTTGCCTTGGTTCTCCGGGCGGGTGAAGTCGTAAAACGTGCTGGCGCCATAGACCGCCGCATCGCCGACGAGGTACTGCTCGGCCAGCCGTGCGGCCTCGTTTTTATCCAAAAAACCCGATGGTTCGGTAAGGTTGCCAATGGCCTCGAACAGGTTGTCGGTGAGGCCCTTTCTGCCGGACAAGGCGGTTAGATTCTTTGACATGCGCTACGGTGTAATTCTTAGAAATTGGTAACTACTTAGGAGGGTGTGGGAGGAGAGAGAAAAAATTTCATTTTTTCTCTCTCCTCCCACATTTTGGGTTGTTTTTTGGGGAAAAATTGAAATTTTTCCCCAAAAAACATTCCCTGCTGAGTAGTTACAGAAATTGCTTGAAATCAGGGAATTTAGAAATTATTGCACACCGAATTGACTATCAACCACTTGCCTAATTTTTAAAATTCCCGTCAATTTCCAATTTCCGATTATTGGTCAGGTAAAACTTGGAGCGCCAAATTAGGCAATTGTTTGTGCCAAGGAAATTTCAGGGCAAAAGTTTTCGATAGTTTTATTGGCTTGAAACCCAAGTTGGTTTGTGGGCAATCGGGTACCGACCCAATTTACTGCATTTTCTCCGGTTCGAACTTGATGCCCCAGTGCTCGATGTATTCCTCAATTGGCCCCAAGCCCACTTCCGCCCGCCGTTTGTTGACGTTGAAGGGGTCTTCGAGCTGGTAAATCTCATAACCCGTACCATCCGTCTTCGACCGCATTTGCGAGCCATAGATTTGCCTCACGCCCTGGTTCATGTTCATGCGGTCAACGAGGTAGGCCCAATTGCCCATTGAGGTCTTGCCTTCCCTTGCCGCTTGTTCCACCAATGGGTAGTACCGCATTTGGTATTCAATCGGCGCATGTTGGATGACGAGCCAAGCCGTATTTGCCTCCGACATGCCCACCACTTCTGGGCCTGGATAGCCTCCCACCCACTCGATAATGGCCGCCAATCGCAGCTCGTTCACGCTGTCCACTTGCCGGAAGTTCATGCCCGGCCAATAGTATTTGCTACCTGCGCAATCAGCGGCATCGGGCAGCCGGTGCTCCGTGCGGATGAACTGGTCGAAATGGTGGATCTCGGCCATTTGGGCCTTCAATTGATAATTGTACATCGGCCAATGTCCAACGCTGGCTTTCTGCAAAGGGAACCAATCGAGGAAAGGGCGGTAAGGGTACAGCTCGGAGCCTTCGTCGAGCACCAGTTCGCAGAGGTCGGCGGGGTGCTGCACGGCGCATTTTTGCAGCCAATGGTTGGCGGAGGCAAACTCCCTTGTTTGCAGGTAGGAGAATGCCAGCCGGTATTTGGGGAGGAATGCTGCCTCCGTGATTTCCAAGGTTTTTTTGTAAAAATAAATGGCCTCCCGGTAACTGCCCGCCTCGAAGAACTCATCGCCCGCATCTATGTTGCGGATGTAGGCAGGTGCCGTGGCGACGTATTGCTTAACCTGAGACAATAGACAGCAAGGGCAACAGACGGCAAGGGCAAAAAGGAAGGCTTTCATCGTGGGATGGCGGTTTTATTGGGTAAAAATAACGGTTATTTTATGCTTTTGAAGCATTGGTTCATATCTAAAAACGTGCTTGGAAGCACAACGCCCAACCGCATCACACGCCACCAGTGCAGTTGGGCGGGCAAAGTGCGCAGACAGTTTTGCAAAACAATACGGCTGGTTAGAGCAGTCATATCGTTTCCTGTCGTTTTATTGGGTGACCACGATTTTTTAATGGTCAAAAGTCCTCTACTCATTGAACTTCCCACCCCCTATTTTTGTCCTTTGTCCCCATTCATTACCTTCGCCACCATGTCCATCTTCCACCTCGATAGCAATTACAAGCCCACGGGCGACCAGCCGCAGGCCATCCGGCAGCTCGTGTCCGGCGTTCAGAACCACGAACGGGCGCAGGTGCTGCTCGGCGTCACGGGTTCCGGCAAGACCTTCACCATTGCCAACGTCATTGCGCAGCTCGACCGCCCCGTGCTCGTGCTCACGCACAACAAGACGCTGACTGCACAGCTCTACGGCGAGTTCCGGGAGTTCTTCCCCGACAATGCAGTGGAGTATTTCGTGAGCTACTACGACTACTACCAGCCGGAGGCGTACATCGCCGTCTCCGACACCTTCATCGAGAAGGACATGAACATCAACGAAGAGGTGGACAAGCTCAGGCTGCGGGCCTCGTCCTCGCTGCTGAGCGGTCGACGGGACATCATCATCGTCGCCTCGGTCTCCTGCATTTACGGCATGGGCAACCCCGACGACCTCAGCACGAGCATCATCCGCATCGAAGAGGGCATGAAGATTACGAGGAACCTTTTTCTCTTGAAATTAGTCGAAAGCCTATACTCCCGCACCGAAGTGGACTTCAAGCGGGCCACCTTCCGGGTGCGGGGCGACACCGTGGACATCAACCTGCCCTACGTGGACTACGGCTATCGCATCATTTTTTTTGGCGATGAAATAGAGGCCATCGAACGGCTGGAAATCGAGAGCGGCAAGCGCATTGAGCGGCTGAAAACGGCGGCCATCTTCCCCGCCAACCTCTACGTGCCGCCCAAAGACCGCATGGGCGACATCATCCGTGACATACAGGACGAGCTTTGGGAGCAGGTCAAATATTTTGAAAAAGAAGGCCGCTACTCGGAGGCCAAACGCATCAAGGAGCGCACGGAGTTCGACCTCGAAATGATCAAAGAACTTGGCTATTGCAGCGGCGTGGAGAACTATTCCCGCTTCTTCGATGGCCGAGTGCCCGGCACCCGCCCGTTCTGCCTCCTCGATTATTTCCCAGACGACTACCTGATGGTCATTGACGAGAGCCACGTCACCATCCCGCAGGTGCGGGGCATGTGGGGCGGCGACCGTGCCCGCAAGATGAACCTCGTGAACTGGGGTTTTCGCCTGCCTTCGGCAATAGACAACCGACCGCTCAGCTTCACCGAGTTTGAGAGCTTGCAAAACCAGGTCATCTTCGTCAGCGCCACCCCCGGCGACTATGAGATGGAGCAAACAGGCGGCGAAATCGTCGAGCAGCTCATCCGCCCGACGGGCCTGATTGACCCGCCCATCGAGGTGCGGCCCAGCATCAACCAAGTGGACGACCTCATGGCCGAGATACAGGAACGAGTAGTGAAAAACGAGCGCATCCTCGTCACGACGCTCACCAAGCGCATGGCCGAGGAGCTGGCCAAGTATTTTGCGAAGCTGGACATCAAAGTGCGCTATATCCACTCCGAAGTGGAGACAATGGAGCGGGTGGAAATCCTGCGGGACCTGCGCCTCGGCGAGTTCGACGTGCTCATCGGCGTGAACCTGCTGCGGGAGGGACTTGACCTGCCCGAAGTCTCCCTCGTCGCCATCCTCGACGCCGACAAGGAGGGCTTCCTCCGCAACGACCGCTCGCTCACGCAGACCGCAGGCCGTGCCGCAAGGAACATCAATGGCCTCGTCATCTTCTACGCCGACGTCATCACCGACTCCATGCAGCGCACCATCGAGGAGACGAACCGCCGCCGAAGCATACAAATTGCCTACAACGAAGAACACGGCATCACGCCCCGCAGCCTCGCCAAGACCCGGGAGGAAATCATGGCCCGCAGCAGCGTCCTCGACATCCGGGGCAAGCGGGAATACTATATCGAGCCGGAAACCCTCAGCATCGCCGCCGACCCCATCGTGGCGCACATGACCCGTGACCAAGTGGAGCGGCTCATCGCCGAAACGGAGAGCAAAATGAAGAAGGCAGCGAAGGATTTGGACTTTATCTCGGCGGCGCAGTTCAGGGATGAGATGTTGGCGTTGAGGGAGAGGTTGAAGTAGGATGATTTTGCACAGCGCCAATACGCCAAAGCAAGGGGCTGATGCTTTTGAATTGTAAAAGCGTTGAAATCAGTTAGTCGGGTGTTGATGAAGGTTTATAAAGGGCTGATAAAGGTTTATGAAGTGACTATGCGCTAAAGTACCGGGTTGGTATCGCATAGTGAAGTTCCATAAGCAACGATTTTGGAATAGCTAATACTTACTCGCCGCCAGCAAATTGGCTTAACTTTACAAACCAAACCTAGCGGAACTTTTGTGATTGTTATAAATCTTAACCAGCGGAAACTTCTACTTGAATTCTTACCATATTCGCCACAGTTTGATAAATCGGCACCGTCTGTTCCTCTGTCTCCAAAGAAACAATAAGTGAATAACGTGTCCATGAATCCCATTTCCCTAAGTGGTGACGTTCACGCCACCAACCAACGGTTGGATAGATAGCCACCAGATTGCTCTCTGCCAAATCTGCTGCAGTACCCTCCCAATAATCGGAATGAATAGAGCCAATATCACGGTTTTGCTTACCTAACATCCACCTGCCACTAACATTGGCAGAAGCTTCTTTGAAGCCATCTTCCTCAGCCTCGATTGCTGCATTTATCCTTCGAATGAACGAATCGCTGTTCTCCCTTGGGGTGTTCATATCGAATCGCAAACCGTGAGAAGGATAACGATATTTATCCTTCCATCCAATCTCACCTGGGCTTGGGTCTATAAAATATGACAAGGTTATCCCTAAAACAACCTTCATCTCTCCTAAATCTCGAAGCACATCTTTTGGCCAAGGAAGTTCGAATAAATGCATTTCATTGGTTGCATAGCGGACCTCCTTTTTGCCTCCACTACTTTTTATCTTTTGAGTAAACGGTTGAATTCGTTCTTGAGCTATCAGTGTCAAGGAATTATCAAGACAACTTGTAGCTTTCTGTAAGTTAGGTACACCGTAGCCACATGTGCGGAGCAAAACCCGATAATCTCTACCTTTATTGCCAGATAAAAATCGGCTTTTCATGGCATCTGTCCATTCGGCAGAATGTACCATGAGTGCACGTACTGTTTCAGGCCAAACATTGGGGTATGACTTCATTATCTGCGCTGCGAACCATGCAGCTTGTGCGGTGGCAGTACTTGTCTTATTGAAGGTGAAAAATGATTGAGTCTGCGGTTGGAAATAGGTGGAAAGCAAGGATAAATCATCATATTCTGAAGCAAATTTGTTATCGTCAACCATTGCATTGCCGCCTTCAAAAACTACATCCGGTTTTATTGGCCATTTGCTTTCCCAAATCAAAGAGGTTGTGCTAAATGGAGAGATACCACCTAGTGGCGCAAGAACAGACCAACTTGAAAAACTGGGGTCTGTCAATTGGTTCTTTTCGGTATAGGCGCCGATTGTAAGCGCATTCCAAGATTGGCCGGGGGATTCCACCGAAGTGCTTTCACTGGCATCCGTATAATTGGCCAATTCACCTTCATCCGTATTCCCTGCCGCTATCAAGACAAGCCTTTTTACATGTTCTTCATCAGTACCAAAAGCCAGTTGGTCAATGGCGCCAGACCAAGAAGAAGGCTTTCCGCTACCCGCATCAATTTTAGAACCGATTGCCATAGCAATGACCCTCCTTCGTTCTGGCGATTGTATTTCAGCAAGACTTACCCCTTGTTTGGTTATATCTCCATACAAATCAGGGTCGTTTGCACCAGTCGGAGGCAACACTTTGACCGACTCTAAATGATGTTCAATGATAACGGGAAGAGCGTGAGCAAGCTGTTTTTCCAAATCAAAGAATGTAGCCAAACCTGCCATTAACGTGCCATGGCCATCATGGTCATTAACTCCCCAATCTGACAAATAAGTATGGCGATCACTGTCATCTAAAACTGGCTGAATCAATGGGTGCCCGTTATTGATGCCTGTGTCAAGAATGCAGACGGCAACGTCTGTCTCGTTGACCTGAACTCTTCCAAGCAATTCTTGAACCCATGCTGCTTGTTCAAAAGGCTTAAGGTTCATCCAAAACCTAGCAGTTTCCTGTGCCCTTCTAAATTCAGCCAAATAATCCGTAGAGGCTATCAATTCGCCAAGTTGGGCTTTATTGGCCTCGACAAGAACGACCGCACGTTCAGGGAATCGGAGCAGTTGATTTGCCTTGACGGAAATATTGAGGGTTTCACAAACATCATAGAAACCAGATAAAATATCAGCCATTGCAGCATTCTTTTCCACCCTTAACCATGCTTCGCACCAAACCGCATCTTCATTCGGCATTAAATCTTGATTGCTTTGCCAGAAAGATTCAGCAACAGCTAATTTTATGTTCTCAATACTTCTAACTAGGTGGTCATTTTTAGGTTTGGTGTCCCCTTTGTCATCTATAACATCTTTATCAGCATCTGCATACTGCTTGAGTTTGTTGATAAAGAAAGACTCCTTCCCTTTTGGAATATAGACAGTTGCGGCTTTAACTTTTTGCCCTGCTATAAGGCGCTCACTGACACTCAGTAGCCTGATGCCACTGGGAGTATATTCAAGGCTTTTTGTAATGAGTTCAAAATCGGGATGGCTTTCAAATACAATATAAGTTCCGTCCCTCGAAGGTGTGGCCAAAGCCAATCTATCCGTAGTTTCAGCGGAAGAAGCGTTGAAAGCATTGGTGAGGCTTTGGAGAAGCTTCTGGCCATGACTGGCTCGGTCTTGAATAAACAACCGCACTTTGCCGCCACCGCTTTGAGGTGAAGTATAAGCTTGTCTAACAGGCGGTTCAGTCAAAAATATAAGGGGGTTATTGTTTTCTGGCATTTAGGTAATATCATTGGTATGCTCTCTTTTCTCGTAAGCATGTTTTAAGAATATCATTATCTACACTTCCCATATCATTCAATATTGATTCCTTAATAGCGTCGTCGCTTGCTTGGGTGAGTTGTGCGTGGCTGAGTCCCGAAACTTCATTTTCGAGGTCTTTAAATTTAATTCCCTTTCCAAATGTGCCCAAGCGGTTTTTTATCAACTGAAAAGCGTCATCCGCACTTGGCAATTTGTAATATAAAATATCTTCAAAACGCCTAAACAACGCCTTATCCAACAACTCAATATTGTTGGTGGCAGCAATGATTATACTCTCGGAATTGCTGGCCTCCATAAATTGAAGCAAGGAATTAAGCGCCCTACGCATTTCGCCCACTTCGTTCTCTTTGGAACGCTCGGTTCCAATGGCGTCAAATTCATCGAAAAGAAAAACCCCTTTTTGTGCTTCGATAAAATCAAACACCTGTCGGAGCTTTGCACTGGTTTCGCCAAGGTATTTTGTGATAATTCTGTCCATTTGTACAGAATAGAGTGGGAGGTGTAATTCGCCTGCAATTGTAGCAGCAGTTGCAGTCTTACCTGTTCCCGGTGGGCCTACCAACAATATCTTCTTGCGATGCGAATGCCCATGCTTTTGCAGTTTGCTCCGCTGGCGGTATTCATTGAGAATTCGCTCAATGCGCAGCTTCAATTCTTCGGGCAGGACAAGCTGATTGAGCCTATTTTTTGGTGTGGTTTCATAAATCAAATCACCCAAATCCGAATGGATTTTGATGATTCTCAGCTTGGCTTTGTTGGACTTCTGCTTGTCAATTATCTCCCGTATCTGCTGAGCGGTAGCTGTATGCCCAAGCTTGGCCTCGTGCGCTGCAATTTGCAATGCCAACGTGGAAAACCGCTCATCCTCACTGGAAAAGTGAGAATGAATCAGTGATACGATTTGACTGGCATTAGCCATGATGATTGCGTTTGATGATTAGGATTCTATCGGTGCAAAGGTACTCAAGTAACGCTAATAATGCTTGGAAATTTGAAACAAAATGGTTTTTGCAAATGATTACCGCTCGTCCATCTCATAGCCCACGCTGTGGAACGCCGCCTCGAAGCCCAAGGACAGACCACCACAGCCCGCAAACAAATCCAGCACTCGGTAGGCCGTGTTGGGCTTTGGGCGGAGTTGGTGGTTGAGTTGTAAGATGTAGGACATGGGGCGAAGATAGGAGAATGTGGGGGAGAGGAAGCCCGATGTCAAGCTTAGAATGCGTTGTTGGTCATAACTGAAGCCGCATAGCTTCAAATTCGGCCCGGCTGCTGCACCGTTTTAGAACTAAACTTCGCACCACGGCAGCAGGGTTACTTCCCTTATTTCATCTCTGCTGCGTCGCTTTCCTCTGGTCTGCTGGCTTAAGTCTTGTACCTGCCCTTTTTAATTGCTCCATCGTGAATTGGAAGGATAGATTGAGCGCAAAAGGACGAATACTCACAGTCTTATCTGCTGAACAACTTGCAAGGTACTTGCCCGTTGGGCGACAAGCTACCGCATATACGATTTCGGAATGCCTTTCGAAGGAAAATAGCTCGACTTTACTTTCCACATCCCAGACCTTCACCGTCTTATCTCCTGAGCTACTGGCAAGGTACTTGCCGTCGGGCGACCAGGCTACAGATTGAACTGACTCGGTATGTCCTTTGAGAGAAAACATATGTGAATGGCTTTCTAAGTCCCAGACCTTTATTGTATTATCATGTGAACCACTGGCAAGGCGCTTGCCATCAGGCGACCAGACAATGCTGGAAACTGTCTCGGTATGTCCTTCGAAGGAAAACAGTTCGGCACGTGTTTCCATGTCCCAGACTTTCACGATATTATCATGTGAACCACTGGCAAGATGCTTGCCATCAGGTGACCAAGCAATTGCAGTAACGTAAGATGTATGCTCAAGTGAAAATAACTCAGCTTTGCTTTTCACGTCCCAGACTTTCACGGTCTTATCCCATGAGCCACTGGCAAGGAGCTTGCCGTCGGGCGACCAAGCTATGGAAGAAATGGGAGAGGAATGTCGTGCAAAGGAAAATAGCTCGGTTTGATTTTCCACATCCCAGACCTTCACGATTCTATCATCAGAGCCGCTGGCAAGACGCTTGCCATCAGGCGACCAAGCAATAGTAGTAACCATAGCGGAATGCCCACTAAGGGAAAATAGTTCGGCATGGCTTTCCACATCCCAGACCTTCACTATACTATCCCAGGAACAGCTGGCAAGGCGCTTGCCGTTGGGCGACCATGCAATATCGGCAACGAAATCGGAATGCCCTTCAAGTGAAATCAGTTCCGCTTTCCATTCCATATCCCAGACCTTTAACTGATTCAATGAGCTGCTGGCAAGGCGCTTGCCGTTGGGCGACCATGCAATATCGGCAACGAAATCGGAATGTCCTTTGAGGGAAAACAGCTCGGCTTTGTTTCGCATATCCCAGACCTTCACGATTCTATCAGCTGAGCCGCTGGCAAGGCGCTTGCCGTCAGGCGACCAAGCTACGGTAGTAACCATATCGCTATGTCCTTTGAGAGAAAACAGTTCGGTGTGTGTTTCCACATCCCAGACCTTCACAGTACTATCTCTGGAGCCGCTGGCAAGGTGCTTCCCGTCAGGCGACCATGCAACAGTATAAACATAGTTGGAATGCCCTTTGAGAGAAAATAGTTCGGTGCGTGTTTCTACATCCCAGACCTTCACGCTTCCATATCCTGCACTTGCAATTAAGTTGCCGTTGGGCGACCAAGTTATGTCTGTAAAGACTTGAGAATGTCCTTTAAGGGAAAACAGTTCGGCATGGCTTTCCACATCCCAGACCTTCAGAGTTCTATCTCTGGAACAGCTAGCAAGACGCTTGCCATCAGGCGACCAGACAACAACGTAAACATCATCGGAATGCCCTTTGAGGGAAAATAGCTCAACTTTACTTCCTATGTCCCAGACTTTGATGCTTTTATACTCTGTACTGGCAATGTACTTCCCATTGGGTGACCAAGCAATAGTGTTAAAGTGTCCTTTGAGGGAAAACAGCTCGGCACGGCTTTCCACGTTCCAGACTTTCAAGATACCATAATTCAAAGCGATAGCAATGCTCTTGCCGTCGGGTGACCAAGCAATATCAGTAATAGGGGATTTTTCCCAGAATAAAGCAAAATAGTAGCGGTTGCCTATTTCAGCAACAGCATCCAATGCGGCAATGGCACCAGGATTATTCGGGTATGTTTTTACATTATATTCAGCCAGCCGCAAGGCGAGCGTTGGGTCACTCCGATTGAGCCTTAGCGCAAGAGCAGCATTTTCACTGGCGGCGGCACTTGCTTCTGCCTGCTGGTAAAACCACCATGCCACGAGAGCAAGTAGTACCAAGGCAAGGGAAACAGTTACAGCCAATCTAGTCCTTTGTCTCGCCCGTCGTTCACCACTCTGTGCCTTCTCCCTCAACTGCCGCTCAACCTCCACTCTGCGCTGTGCCTCCAATATCTCCCCTTGCCGTTCTTCCTCCAAATGCTTCACGCTCTCCAAAAACCGCCGCTCCAACCCTTCTGAAAACGATTTGAACGCCAGATAAAACCGCAGCTCATCAATCGCCTCCTGCGATAGAAAACCCTCTCCTTTCTCATACACCTGATACACCCTCGCCGCATCCTCCCGCATCCGCATCTCCTCCGTCAAGTTCCGCCCCACCACCCTCGCCAGAACGTCATGGCTGATTTCATATTCCGTCATCCCGCCCGATTTCAGTTGCCGGACGATGCGCCGCTGCACCAAGTCCCGCAGCAAGTCCACTAAGGGCTTTTGTAATGTCACCCCTTTATCGTTCAATTCCTGCTGTAGGGCAGCCTCGCCCAGTTGCAGTTTGGTGTGCCGCTCCGAAATCATAGCAGCCAGCAGTTCCAGCGGAGCCTTGTCGCCATGGGCAGGTTCCAGTTCCGTCAGTTGTTTTTTCAGGAAGCTGTCCAGTACGGTTTCGAGGTTGTCGGTGGGCTTCACCAAGCCCTCATGCAGCAGGGGGCGGGCGTCGGTATTATCGGCTCTGTCCCAAAGCTCGCTGAGGAATACCTGCACGTGGGCAAGTTCTATTTCCTGCCGCTGGTCGGGCAATTTGGAGAGGATGGCGTCGGCGAGCGACTGGCTGTTTTCCACCTCAAAATAGGCACGATAGCGGGGTGCTTCGAGCATTTTGTGGATGACCTTCTGCACGGCGCTGCGGCGCATTTTCTCCAAACGGAAACGGTGCTGGAAGATGCTGGGGCAAAGCGGCTCGAACTCTGATAGGTGGCCGATGAATTCCTCCCGCATGATGAGCAGCACCCGGCAGGGCACCTTGTAGCGGATAAGGCGGTCCAGACGGGTGAAGAAGTCCCGTTTTTCCTCCTCCCGACCCGAAATAAGCAGTTCCTCAAACTGGTCGAAGAGCAGATAAACGGGCTGGTAACGCTCGGAAAACAGGGCTTCGATGGCCTGCCCGAAATCTGTTTCCGAGTCGGTGGGCAGTCCGGTCTTTGGCTGCAATTTGATTTTGTGTTGCAGGGCTTCATTGATGCGGGCAAAGACGGAAGCCGCCATGTCGCTGCCCCGGCGGATGGTCAAGGGCGAACCAGTCGGCATCGGAGAACTGGTTGCGGAGGCCGCACTCGATAAGGCTGGTTTTGCCCGCCCCCGATGGGCCATAGACGAGCAGGTGCTTCACGCCGCTGAGGGCATCGTACAGGGCATCGGTCTCCGCTTCCCTGCCGAAGAACACCTCCTTGTCCTCCTTTTGGTAGGAGTCGAGGAACTTGAAGGGGGCGGTGGGGTGGCTCATGCGTTGCTGTTTTTCGTTTTTTCAGGGTTATCCAACTCCTCATCAAGCCAGTTTTCAAGGGACAATTGGTTGATTTCCCGCTGGAGTTCGGCAGCAAGTTCGGCCTCGGAAGGCAGGTGAAGCTTGTACTTGGAGGCAAAAATTTGCCTGCTTTCCTCCAACACAGAGTACCTGACGAGGGTGGCATCCTTTTCCGTGCAAAGGATGAGGCCGATGGTGGGGTTGTCGTCGGTGCGGCGCTCCTTGTCCTCGTACATGCGTACGTACATGTCCATCTGGCCGATGTCACCGTGGTCGAGTTCGCCCACCTTCAGGTCAATCAGGACATAGCATTTGAGCAGGATGTTGTAAAAGACGAGGTCAATGAAACGGTCTTTGGTTTCTGTACGGATGCGCTTTTGGCGGGCCACAAAGGCAAAGCCTTTTCCAAGCTCAAGCAGGAACGCTTGTAGTTTGTCAATCAGGGCCTGCTCCAACTTCTTTTCATTGACTTTGGGCAGGTTCTTCAATCCGAGGAAATCGAGGATATAGGGGTCTTTGAGGATGTCTTCGGGCTGAAAGGGTCTTTTGCCCATGCCTTCTTCTTGCCGCAGTTCCATGCGAGCTTGACTTGACAGTAGGCGTTCGTAGTAGAGGGTGCTGACCTGCCGCTGGAGCAGACGGGTATCCCATTGACAATCAATGGCTTCTGAAATGTAAAAGTTGCGGGCGAGCGGGTTTTCCACCCTCGACAGGATGCGGTAATGCGTCCATGTCAATTCGGAACGCACCGCGTTCCAAATTGGGAAGCATTGGTAAAATGAACGCATGTATCGAAGGTTCCGCTCATTGTAACCTTCGCCAAATTCCGTGTTCAGCCTTGCTGACATTTCCTTGAGAATGTACTTGCCATAGCCCGCACGGTCTTTTCCACCCTGCTCCTCCTCCACGATTTCCCTGCCGACCTGCCAGTAGGTTTCCACGGTGGCAAAGTTGATGGCTATGGCAGCCCGACGGCGGCCCTCGGCGATGAGCGAGCGTATGCGGTCGTACAAATGGTCGAGCGGCGGCTCATGCGATGGTTCGGGTGCTTTGTTCATTGCGGTTATTTCAATAGTTTGTTTGTACCGGAACCTCCAACACCTACGAAAGGCGAAAACACCAATTCCATCTGCTCATACAACTCGTTCAACTTGGGCTGCTTGATGTTTTTTGCTCCTACGCTCAGGGTTTTGTTGGAGGGGATTTCCCCCACTTCGCCAAAGGCCAGTTCGTTTTTATATTGGGCGAAATGGTACTGCCGCTGGCTTTGACCGATGTAGTAATAGACCTCTGGTGTTTGTGTCTCTTTGGGAGCAAAAACGCTCTGGTCAATCACGAGCGGCGACAGCGAGATATAGGTGCTTTCGTCGTGGATGTTTTTCAGGCACTCCCGCATGTCGCTGCCCCGGAACAGCAGCACGCTGTGGTTATAGGTATATAAATCTTTGATGGGGAAGTCGGCATAGTCGAAGTCCTCGCTGGAATAGATGCCGTGCAGTTCGCCGTAATGGTGGACGAAGAAGCGGTCCATGCCAAGGCGGTATTTCAAGTTGATGTCCTTGATGGAAACGAGGCGGTATTCATATAAAAACGCCAGACGGCAGAGCCAGAAAACCAGTGCCGTCAGGTATTCATCAAGCAGGCCATCCAGTTTTTCGTCCTCGGCAATGGCATTTTTCAACAGCTTGTCCCGGTAAGTAAATAGGAAAATAATAGTGCCGTAAAGGTCGCTTTCCGTATCCGACAGTTCTGCGACGATGTTGCCAATTTCAGCTATAAAAGGTGTCTTGCCGCTCAACAACTCCGTGCAAACTAGCAGCAGGTTAAGGTAGTCAAAATTGGCCTGTTCCTGCTCGTTCATGTCCAAATACTCCTGCAAAACCGGGTGGGAAGGCACATCGTCCTTCTTCAGGATTTGCGCCATTTGGATGAAACATAAGTAGCGCAGGCTGTTCTGGAACGCCTCGGCCATGAACGAAAGGCGGCGCAACGACCGCTCCCGCCCGGCCGGGGTTTCCATTTTTCGCAGAAACTCCTCAATGAGCCAGCCGTAGTGCTGGAAGATGGAAGTTGGCTTTTTGCCAACTGGACCAAATTTTTCGAGTTCCTGCTTGAGGTTGTCCGGCCAAGGGCTGTCCTCGGTTATTAAGTCATGGGCTACCTTAGGAGGCAGTGGCGTTTTGCCTTCCTGTTCTATTTCACTCAACAAATCGAGCAGCCCGAAGCTGATTTGGTTTTGGGTCAATGTGGCATCTTCGTACCTGACAATTCCCAACCTGATTTGTTTACGGATATACTGGAAACGGCCCGACTGTTGAAGCGCTTCGTTAAGCCTTTCATCTCCCGCTAGGTGCGTACGGAGCACATCTATAGCTTGTGGTAATTTGCCCTCGGCTATGAGCTGGCGGATTGTTGAGATGTATGTGTTAGTTTGCATTTGGGGAGTTGGTTTTTATGACTGAACAGATTATTCGGTTATGATAATAAAAACCGAGTGCTTCATAGACATTACCGCCAAGGAACAGCACACAGCGCTGTTCTTCGAGCGTTTCGAGGTTGTCGTCCCAAGCTACGTTGGCAAGTAGGTCGGTGGCGGTGTTTGTATTTGACATGGGGTTGGTGTTTGTTTTGTATTTACAGGTCTTGTTTTGTTGGGCGAAAGATAGAAAGGTTTTTGAAATATTGAACATTCCAACATTTCCTTTTGCAAGTGTTAAAACGCTAGGCTTTGAAAACTGGCATAATCGATAAAAGTTAGGCCGCATCAATCATATTTTATCGTTTTAAACCTGCTCAAATTCGGTTTAAAAGCCCGCTTCCTCCCCTTCTCATACCCATACACCACCCTCCCCAGTTCCCCAAAAAACGGCAGACCCACCGACTCATACTCGTACTGGTCATCGTTGAAAATGCCATCGGCGTTCACATGGATGGTGGCGGCGAGGAAGAACTCCACCCCGGCGTCGAAGTCCACGATATAGGACACATCGGTCAAGAAGCCGTAGGCCCAGCCCACTTTGTTGAAAATGCGGATATTGGGCGGGATGCGCTCAGCTTCCTTGTTATCGCCCAAGAGGAAGAACTTGCAGTAGTGGTCGGGGTCGTGGTCGTATTTGGGATGCTGGCTTTCCCTCGGCAATTCGGACATGACTTGGTAGAGGAAGCGGTAGTCGTCCTCGGTGAGGTCGAAGCGGCGGGCGGGCGGCACGGCATCGGGGAAAATGACGGCTTGCAGGATGTCGTGAAAATCTTGTAGGGAAAAGTAGTTCTTCTTGGAAAAATCAAACGGCTGGTTGATGAGCGAGTCGCCCTCGTAGTAGCCCTTGCCACGTTGCGTTTCGGTCAGTTGGAAATCGGTCGTGGCCTTGCTATAGACCTCGCCTTGGTGGTAGCGCAACTTTTCCCCATCATAAAAACTGACGGGGTTCGTGTGGCGATTGGCTTCCTCGTCGTAGCCCGGTACGCCAAGGCGATGGACGATGCGCAAGTCCTCGTAGCCCTTGGCCCAAAGCCCTTCGTTCAGCGCCTGCTGGCCCACGAACTCGTAAAGGCGGTTGCTGGCGTCGTTATCGCTCACGATGAAGATTTTCTTGGCATAATGCGCCACAGAAGGCAAGCCGTTGGCGGCGGTGGAGTCGGTTTCGGCGGTGGTCTGCGGGAGACTGGCAGCACCGCTTTTCATGGTTGAATACTTGTCCAAGCCCTTGATTTTCAACTTGTTCAGCTTTTCCATCGCCATGAGCGCAATTGGCATCTTCACCATGCTGGCGGGGTAGTAGTAGTGGTTTTTATCCAACTGGTAGCTGTGCTGCTTGAAATGTGGGAAGCCTTTTTCATCCCTATCAACCTGGGTATAAATGATTTGGATGTCGTACTGCCCAGGGTTGTCGAGCAGTTGTTGGAAGGCCGCTGGTCGGGACTTCATCAGTTTTTGCAGGAGGTTTTTCTGCGCTATTGCTGGCAAGCAAAAAAGGAGGGAGACCAAAACGGCAAGGCAAGTGCGGCGGTTCATGTTGTTTTTTCGCCGAAAGGTAAAACTGGAAATTAGGAAATTCAGAAATTAGGAAATTGGGGAGTCGAAGATTCACACAAGTGTATTTTAAACCAATTGTCTGATTATCAATTATTTAGTTGAATCTACTGCCGTGTTTCTTCAATTTCTTAATTTCAATTAATTTCTAATTTCTACTTAATTTGTCATACCAGTTGTATGCCCTGCACCTGCCAGTCGCCACGGGGGAGGAAGTTGGCGAACTGCACCGCCACGCTGTGCTGCTCGTAATCGAAGCGGTACTCGTTCAGGAAAAGGTCGTCCCCCAATGATTTCTGGCGCTTTTGGCTCCCGATTGGGAGGCCGAGCACGTCGGCATGGCTTTGAAGGATACTATGTACCCGACCCAACATTTCGCTTTCCGTCATGGGCTGCCCTCCTGATTCCAAGGCAATATTGGAAAGTTCAATAGTCAAATCCAGCGTTTTCATGTTGTAAAAAATTTAGAAAGAGCGTCATCTATATTCTCTTTGTTACTGTTTTTGGAAAATAGGTAACCCGATTTTGGGTTATTTTTTTCTTTTTGCCCTTTCTTTCAAAAACATACGGAAATTTGCGCCCCTTTGGATTTCAGAGGGGAGCTATTGGACATTAGATTTTAGACATTAGACATTAGACATTAGATATTAGACACTAGAAATGGCCGCCACCCCATCTAATGTCTAATGTCTCCTGTCTAATGTCTAATGTCTCCTGTCTAAAGTCTCAAAAAAGACTATGACACGAAAGCAGAAGAAGCCAATCATTGTTGAGAACGTCGAGATAACCGCCATGGCGGACAAGGGCCGGGGCATTGGCCGTGACGCCACAGGCCGGGTGGTGTTCAGCGAGAGCGTGGCCCCCGGCGACGTGGTGGACGTGCAGGTGACGAAGAAGAAACCGGAGTACGTCGAAGGTTACGCTATTCACCACCACCGCCTTTCCCGCGACCGGGTGGACCCCTTCTGCCAGCACTTCAAGCTATGCGGCGGCTGCCGTTGGCAACACCTGAAGTACAGCGCACAGGTGCGGGAAAAAGAGCAAGTGGTGCGGGACGCCGTCCGCCGCATCGGGAAGATAAGGGAGGGCGAGTTCCTGCCCATCGTGCCCTGTGCCGAGACCACCTACTACCGCAACAAGCTCGAATACGCCTTTTCCAATAAAACTTGGATAACCAAGGCCGAAATGGATGCGGGCATGTCCAACCGACAGAACGTGCTGGGCTTCCACCGCCCCGGTGCCTTCGATAAAATCGTGGACATCAAGCACTGCTACTTACAGGCCGACCCATCCAATCAACTGCGCCTGACGGTAAAGGCCGTTGCCGATGAAATGGGCCTCAGCTACTACGACCTCATCGTGCAGCAGGGCATGATGCGCCATATCATGATTCGCCTGACGACGCTCGGCGAACTGATGCTCATTGTCAGTTTCCACCAAAACGACAAGAAGGTCATCAAGCAGTTCATGGATGAGGTCGTCAAGCGCACCCCACAGCTCACGAGCCTTTTCTATTGCATCAATCCCAAGATGAACGACTATGTGGGCGACCTCGACATGGTGTGCTACCACGGTAAGCCCTTCATAGAGGAGCAGTTGGGGCATGTGCGCTTCAAGATTGGCCCGAAGTCCTTTTTTCAGACCAATTCCAAGCAAGCGAAGGTGCTTTACGATAAGGTCGTGGAGTTTGCCGAACTGACGGGCAACGAAAACGTCTATGACCTCTACACGGGCGTGGGCAGCATCGCCCTGTACGTGGCCAAGTACTGCAAGCAAGTCGTGGGCATCGAGGAGGTGCCGGAGGCCATCGTGGACGCCAAGGAGAACGCCCGCATGAACGCCACGGAGAACTGCGTCTTCTATGCTGGCGACGTGAAGAACATCCTCACCGCCGAGTTTGCTGCGCAACATGGCAAGCCCGACCTCGTCATCACCGACCCGCCCCGTGCGGGCATGCACGAGGCCGTCGTGCGGATGTTCCTGCAGTTGGAAGCACCCCGCATCGTGTATGTGAGCTGCAACCCCTCCACGCAGGCCCGAGACCTCAACCTATTGAAGGAAAAATACCGACTCGTGAAAATCCAGCCCGTGGACATGTTCCCACATACCCACCACGTGGAGACGGTAGCGCTGCTGGAGTTGCAGGAGGCAACTGAACTGCAGCCCAGCAATTGAATATGAATATGTTTGAAGTTGACAGCAGTCGTTTTCGTCCCGATAGCGATACGATAAAGGCTGCTAACTGGCAACCTCCCTCATTAATTTCAAATGAGAATTGCCCTTGCTTCTGAAAAAGCCAAATTCATTCCCCTATTTTTGAGCCTCCAAACCAATAAAAAGATTGCCCCATGAGTAATCTTGAGAGAACAAAGGATGCCAAGTTGTTGATTTTCAGCGCCTTGCCATCTCACTTCTCTCACGCTCTCACTTCTCTCACGCTCTCACACCTCTAAAATTTGCCCTTACATGGATAAAACCCAACAAGGCAGCGTCAATCTTTCAGTAAAAGACGGCGTAGCCACCATCGAATTTTCCCACCCCGCCCAAAACTCCCTGCCTGGCAGGCTGTTGGCCGAACTCGTACAGGCCATCGAAGCCGCTGGGGCCGACAAGGACTCGCACATCGTACTGCTGCGCAGCGCTGGCGACCGTACCTTCTGCGCCGGGGCCAGCTTCGACGAGCTTTCCAGCATCCGTGATTTCGAGACGGGCAAACGGTTTTTCCTCGGCTTCGCCAATGTCATCAACGCCATGCGGCGCTGCCCCAAGCTCATCATCGGGCGGGTACATGGCAAGGCCGTGGGCGGTGGTGTGGGCCTTGCTGCCGCAACGGACTATTGCATGGCCACCCAATGGGCAACCGTGCGCCTGAGCGAATTGGCCGTAGGCATCGGGCCGTTCGTGGTAGGGCCAGCCTGCGAGCGCAAACTCGGCCTCTCGGCCTTCAGCCAAATGGCCATCAATGCCACCGAGTGGCAAACCGCTTATTGGGCAAAAGAAAAGGGCTTGTTCAACGAAGTCTTTGAAAAAACGGAGCAAATGGATGACTACTTGGAGCGTTTCACCAAAATCCTCGTCAACTCAAGCCCGGACGCTATGCGGGAACTGAAGCGAGTATTTTGGCAAGGCACTGAGAATTGGGATACGTTGCTGGACGAGCGGGCGGGTATCAGTGGTCGGTTGGTTTTATCAGACTTCACAAGGAATGCAATAGAATCGTTTAAGGCGAAGTCTTGAAATCAAGGGCGTTTTGTATTTTTACCATAAATTTCAAAATCATGAGGGGAAATAAAAGCACCGCTGACCAACCTCCAAATGGAATACCTTAAATTGCTTTCATTTGATTTGGGTGAAAACGAAATGAAGGAATTACGGCAATTGATTGCCAGGTTTCTAAACGAGAAAATGCAGAAGGAAATGGACAAGGCATGGTCAGAGAAGGGTTATTCCGAAGAAACAGTTAACCAATGGCTCAATGGGAACTGAGCAAATGAGGATTGTATTGGACACCAACATTATTTTGAGCGTGGTGTCTCGAAATTCGCCTTACCATGAAGTATGGCAGGAATTGCTTGCGGGGACTTTTGACTTGTATTTAACGACTGAAATTCTGCTGGAATACGAAGAAAAACTTACCACCAACTTCAATCCAATAGTAGCCGAAATCAACTTGCAAATCTTGTCTGTACTTCCCAATGTGTTTTCTCAAACGGTGTACTTTAATTTTCCCATCATAGAAAAAGACCCTGATGACAACAAGTTCATAGACTGTGCATTTGCTTGCAATGCACATTTCCTTGTTTCAAATGACAGGCATTACCATGTTTTGAAGCAATTAGGATTCCCAAAAATCAACCTCGTAAAACTGGAAGAATTCATTGAGATTTTGAGAATGATAAAAGCCGGAACCACACCCGGCATTGCCTAACCAACATGATTCTAAGCAAAACCAACATACAAAAATCAACCCTCCAGACCGCCTTCCACCACATGGCCACAGCCAAGAGCATGACGGAGGTTTACGAAGAGAATTTCAAGTTCGTCGCCAAGTACGTCCATGCCACCAGCCGGGGGCACGAGGCCGCCCAAATCGCCCTCGGCCTGCAACTGTTGCCGCAGGACTGGGTAGCCCCCTATTACCGTGACGACTCCATCCTCCTGTCCATCGGCATGACGCCCTACGACCTCATGCTCCAACTCATGGCCAAGCGAGAGGATCCCTTCTCTGGTGGCCGCAGCTATTACTGTCACCCCAGCCTAAAGGACGACGACAAGCCCAAAATCCCGCACCAGTCCTCGGCAACTGGAATGCAAGCTATTCCAACAACCGGGGTGGCAATGGGCATCCAATACCATGAAAATATTGCGGATTACAGATTGCGGATTGCGCCTGCCTGTCCGGTAGGCAGGGATTCAGCAGCCCCCCAATCCGAAATCCGAAATCCGAAATCCGCAATCGCTGTATGCAGCCTCGGCGACGCCTCCGTCACCGAAGGCGAGGTGGCCGAAGCCCTACAAATGGCCGCTCTCAAGCAGTTGCCCATCCTCTACTTCGTGCAGGACAACGGCTGGGACATCTCCGCCAACGCCGCTGAGACCCGTGCGCAGGATGCCGCCGATTACGCCAAAGGTTTTCACGGCATCGAAACGAGGCGCATGGACGGCAGCGATTTTTACGATTGCTACGCAACCCTGCAAGCGGTCATCGAAACGATGCGGCAAGAGCGCAGGCCCTTCCTCGTGCATGTGAAAGTGCCGCTGCTCAACCACCACACCTCCGGCGTGCGCAAGGAATGGTACCGGGATGATTTGGAGGAGGCACAAAGCCGTGACCCCTACCCCATTTTCCGAAAGCAATTGCTCGAAGCCGGTTTCACCGAAAAGGAACTTAAAAAACTGGAGGGCGAAGCCCGGAAACTGGTCGAGGCCGATTTTGAAAGGGCCAAGGCCGCCGAAGACCCCCGCCCCGAAGACCTCTACACCCATGACTTCGCCCCGACGCCCATCACCGAGGAACAGGGCGAGCGGGAACCTGCCAACGGCGAGGTGAAAGTGATGGTGGACTGCGCCCTATTCGCCATTGACGAGCTGATGCACAAGCACCCGGAGTGCCTGCTCTACGGCCAAGACGTTGGCCGACGGCTCGGCGGCGTGTTCCGGGAGGCAGCGACGCTGGCAGAGAAGTTCGGCGACCACCGGGTGTTCAACACGCCCATCCAAGAGGCGTTCATCATCGGCAGCACGGTGGGCATGAGCGCCGTGGGGCTGCGGCCCATCGTGGAAGTGCAGTTCGCCGACTATATCTGGCCGGGGCTGAACCAGCTTTTCACGGAGGTGAGCCGCTCCTGCTACCTCTCCAACGGCAAGTGGCCCGTTAGCTGCATCATCCGGGTGCCCATCGGGGCATATGGCAGCGGCGGGCCGTACCATTCGAGCAGCGTGGAGTCGGTTTTGACGAACATCAGGGGCATCAAAATCGCTTACCCCAGCAATGGTGCCGACCTGAAAGGACTGATGAAGGCCGCCTATTACGACCCAAATCCTGTTGTGATTTTGGAGCACAAAGGGCTTTATTGGTCAAAAGTACGGGGCACTGACTCGGCCAAATGCATCATGCCCGCTGAGGATTATGTATTGCCTTTCGGCAAGGCGAGGACGGTGGTTGTTGCGGAGCAAAATGAGGTGGAAAAAGGCCGCTCGATGGCAGTCGTCACCTACGGTATGGGCGTGCATTGGGCGCTGAACGCCGCCAAGCAGTACCCTGGTCAAGTGGAAGTGCTCGACCTGCGCACCTTGTTCCCGCTCGACGAGGAGGCCATCTACGACCTTGCGAAGCGCCACGGCAAAGTCCTCGTGGTGACCGAGGAACCCGTGAACAATACCTTCGCCCAGAGCATCGCCGCCCGCATCAGCGAGCATTGCTTCCAATGGCTCGATGCCCCCGTTCGCACGCTTGGCGCTGCCAATATGCCCGCCGTGCCGCTGAACGAAACGCTGGAACGGGAGATGATACCAAGCATTGAGAAGGTGGCCAAGGCAATGGGGGAAGTGCTGGCGTGGTGAAAGTGCCGAAATTCATCTTTGCCCCTTGCAGAATTTACCCCCCATAATTTTTGCTTTATCTTCATTATTTACCTCCCCACCACCAGCCTAGCTCCAGCCCTGGCCCTGCCATTCTCCAACAGCACCACGTTGTACAGCACCGCCGGCCAGTCCTGGACCTCAAAACGGTGCATTTGGGCATTTGACCTTACCTCGCCCAAGCCACCAGCCCTGTCCCCCCATCAACACGCCCCAGCCGATACCGCTGGCAATCCGGTACCAGCCCTTCCAGCTTCCCCGCCACCCCCAGGTCGTGCGTCAGCAAAAACAGCTGCCGGGCCTGCTGGCCAAAATGCACGAGGTAGTTGAGCAGCGTGGCCGTCCGTTTTTCATCGAAATGCGAAACCGGGTCGTCGAAGACGATGATTTTTTCGGAAAGCTGCGGGTCGAGTTCCAGGCTGGCGAGGAAGAACGACAGCGCAAAAGCGTTTTTGTCGCCCTCGCTGAGGGAGTATTTCACGGAAGGCTTGTCGGGGTCGTCCTTTTGCAGCACCTCTTTCCCCTCAATGCACAGGGCAAATTTCACCGACGGCTCGGTGCTGCTGCCGATATAGTGGCTGGTCAGTTGGCGCAGCTCCAGATAGGGTGCAAAAGCTTGCAGGTAGCAGTTGATGGCGGCTAAGTACCTGTCGAAAACTGTGTTTTTGAACTGGTCGAGCCGGGCCTGTTTTTCGTCCTTGTGCTTCTTCAGTTTTTCGAGCGCCGACTCGTAGGTGAGCAGGTTTTTGCACCATTCGGCCATGTCGGCGTGGTCCTTTTTTTGCAGGGCAAGGAGGCGGCGCATGTCCAATTCCAGTTGCGGCAGGTCGGGGCCATCGGCGGACTTCATCAACGAAATGCTGCTGTTGAAATCGGCTATGCCCTTGTTGAAACCGTGTATGGCTTGGTTGGTGGCCTGTACGGTCGCCTCGAATGTTGCCAATGGCGCACCATTCTGCGGCTGCGACGGGTCGGCGGCTTTTTGCTCGAAACAGGTTTTCAGCCGCTCAAAATCCGTTGCCAACTTCTCATGCTCGCTGGACAAGGAATGCAGCATTGGCGGGCGTTCCAAGTAGCTTTTCCAAAAATCAACCAGCACCAGGTTTTGGGCGATGGTGCGCTCGATGTCGAGCAAGCGGGCCTCCAGGTTGAAGCCACGGAGGGCAGCGTTCAGCCGGGCAATGTCGGCGATGAGGCGGTCATAGCTTTCGTTGAAATATTGGCGGTAGGCTTCCAGTACCTCCACCGTGGCATCGAAGGGGCGCAGGCAAAACGGGCAAGCATCGTCGTGGATGGCCTGGTAGCCCTGTTTAAGCCAATCTTCCGCATGGCCGCCCATGCCAAGGTTGGCTTTGTGCTCGTTGAATTTGGCGAGGTACTGCTCCGAAATGCCGCCCGTGCTTTGCGCCAGCACCTCGGCTGCCCCGGCGGTGAAGCCATCCGTTTGCAACAAGGGTATTTCCGATAAAAAAGCTTTTTCCAAAATAGCTTGGTGGCTGCGGGCAGTCGTGATTTCGTGCGCCTTGTCGGCGATTTTGCCTTCGATGTCCCGCTCTGGCCCCATTTCCGCAAAGGCTCTGGCCTCGAATGCGCCGCCGATGGCCGCCTCGATGTCACGGGCGGTTTCACGGGCCATTTTGTTGCCCTTCATGATGCGCTCCTTGATGGCCTGTATCTCCGATTTCAACTGGACGCCCTGCTGCCCCAATATCACCTCGAAAAGGTTCTTCTTGTGCGAGTTCTGGATTTCCAGCCCGGTATAGACGTTGTCGTTGATAAAATGCACGTCGAACACCTCGATGCCGGGCAAATGCTGGTCCCATTTGCCGTTGGAATAAGTGCATTGGGGCGGCACCAGGCCCTTCACTGCCACCTCGATTTGCTGCGGTACGCTGCGGTCGAACGAGCGTTTTTTCAACAACAGCCCATCGTCGCCCCGCAGGGAACGGAACAACAGGGAAAGGGTCGTTTTGCCGCTCCCGTTTTCCCCGTAAACCAGGTTGAAATGGCCGAAATCCTTGGGCTGCTCCGCTGCCGGGAGCGCCAATGGCCGGTAGTGGAGGAACTTCCCCGTGCCCGTTATTTTGGAGAAATGTTTCAGCATCGCATGTTCGTGGTTAAACTGCGATAAAGGTAGGGAAATGACCGAATTTATCCACATTCACGTAGATTCGAGAAACCTGAATTGGTTCAAGCTTTCCCTTTAAAGAGAATCAAGAAACCTGAACTGGTTCAAGCTTTCCCTTTTAAGAGAATCGAGATTCCTCAACCCGTTCCCTTTCCCTCCCCCGCATTATGAAAGAAAAAACGACCATGAAGCAGCTCCTCGTCATCTTCACATTCCTTAGCCTGACCACCCACGCCCAAAACCTCGTGCTCGACGGCGGCTTTGAGCAGTGAAATCCCGATTTTATATGTGGTTGGAAGGTCATTGCTGGCACGCCCAATTTCTTCGGAAACTGGCCTTGTGAAAAATTAGGCATCTAAATATTGTCGGCTTTCAACTAATATGCTATAGAATTGCTACTTTTGCAGCATATACATTCATCAAAATCTCTTTAAAATGAAAAAAACGGTTTACATCTCTTTTCTATTTACGCTTTTAGCAACAAGCTTTTTTGCTCAAACACCCACGCTTGTTCAAGATTTATACGCTGGCAATGCAGATGGCTTTGACCAATGGAATCACAAGGCTGTTAAAATGGGGAACGATTTCTTTATTGCTGCAAACAATGGCACACAGGGCTTGGAACCCTATGTGATAAAAAATGGCAGTTTATTGCTGCTAAACGATATTGCAGCAGGTAGTGAATCCTCGAATCCAAAAGAGTTTGTCGTGTTCAACGACAAGGTTTATTTTGTTTCTGTTAATTCAGAATATGGGGCCTCCATTTGGAGCACCGACGGCACGACGGCAGGCACCTCCTTGGCGATTGACTTGCCGGGCAATGACATGTTCGTGTCACCGAAAGGCCTGACTGTCGCCAAAAATGGTGCTTTGTATTTTTCCTTTGATGGAAGCTTATACAAATCAGCTGGCAGCACAGCAACGACCGCAGTTGTTCCCGGAACGCCCACGGTGGATTTTGTTGAGGATTACGCCAGTACCGGGCTTAATTACACGACTTATGGCAATGGGGTCGCTTTTTTATCAGAAAATGGACAAACCCTTAGCCTCTGGGCTGCTGAAGACAATATCGTACAGCTTGGTACCATAACTTCCACAAGTTTTTTCTATGATTATTTTGGATTGAGCCAAGTGGCTGGTGGCTTGGTATTTGCCGCTCGCTCCTCATTTGATACTGCATTTACAGGGCTATATAATTATGACCCGGTCAATGGCAGTTTGGCTAAAATCTCGGTGAACGGTGTCAGCGATGCAGTTATTACCAGGACAATGCCTCTGAACGATCAGCGCATTATAGTATTGGAGGCGATTGCAGGCTTTGTAAGTGTTGATGGTACAGGTACAAACGACCAGTTAATCAGTTCAAATCAGCCAAATTTTCTGGTGCAAAATGAAGGGCTTTATTATACTTTGGTTGGAGGCCATTTGGTGTTCTTGGAAAGCGAACCCGGCTTTGACCAAAGAATATTATCTACCGATGGGTTTTCCAATGGCACTACATTGATAGCCCAACCCAATAACACGTTTGTGTCTAATTTTATTAATTATAATGAATATGCCGTATGGGCATCGGGCACTTCCAATGGGTTTACACCTGAAATATGGTACGCACATCCTGCATCTGGAACCGCTGAAGTTTACTATACATTTCAGCAAAATTCTACCAATCTTGAATCCGTATTGCCGATTGGCGTGCAGGACGGCAAGCTTTATTATATGAGCAATTTAGATAGCGAGGTAGGAAGGGAGCTTTATTATATACCTTTCAATCTTTCGGCAGTTTCTGAACCTAGCGATGCCTCAACTTTTACAATTTACAATGCAGGCCGGGAGGTTCACATAATGTCCACAGCTTCTTCCGAGCCTATTACGGTTGCTGTTTATGACCAAACGGGAAGACTATTGCAGCAGCAGGATTTATTTACAAATACCAGTTTCCAAATCGAACAAGCTGTGGGCATTTTCTTTGTTCAAGTAACTGGAAAACGGCAAAAAACCGTAGGGAAGGTATTTATTGACTGACCCTTTTTTAGGAGCATCAAGCCTGCCTAGTTTGCCCTTGTAGCTAAAATCGGACGAGCGTTTTGGTCTTTGCGTCAGCAAATAATCAAAACGCTCGTTAAAAACTCCAGTTTCAGGCCTTCAATACGCTTACGCCCCCTTACCTTCACCCAAAATCAAAACCATGAAACAACTCACCACCCTCGCCCTTTTGTGGGTAATCGCAACGACTCTCACCGCCCAGAAGCCCGCACCGCTTTGGACGGAGGCCGACCGCCAGTACCTGCTCACCAATTTGGAGCGCACCAAGCAGGAAATCATCCAGGAAACCCAAGACCTCACGCCCGCACAATGGGCCTTCAAGGAAGCACCGGACAAGTGGAACATCGGGCAGGTGCTGGAGCATTTGGGGCTGTACGAGCGCATCTTCGCACAAGAGGCGGACATCATGCTCAGCAGCGACCCTGAGCCCGGCCTCGACAGCCTCGCTCGTCCCGATAGCACCTATGTCGGCTGGATGAACGACCCCAGTCCGCACCAAGCTTGGTGGAACGCCGAACCGCTCGGACTCATGCACGGCAAGGACAACCTCACGTTCTACCTGTTCGGAAGGGACAATATCATCAAGTTCATTCGGGAAAACACCTATGACCTAAAGGCCCACCACACCTTCCGCTGGGGCGACGAGCGCCGCCGCAGCATCCATGCGCTGATGGTGGTGCACTGGGCGCATACGGACAGGCATTTGCGACAGATTCGGCGGATAAAAGGGAATGCGAATTGGCCAAAACCATAAGGCATTGCTTATTCAATTATCAATTTTACATCCTGCCCCACCTTCAGTTCCCCCGTTCGCACCACTGTCCCATACGCCCCGGCGTTGTTCTTGTTCAGGCGCACGACGGCCTTCATCACATTGGGGTCTTGCTGGGCGGTATCCGGGTCGAGGTTGATCATCATGCAGCGGAGGTCACGCATGGTTACGTGTACCATTGGGCCAGTTTCCTCGTCGCCGAAAACCAGCTTGCCGCTTACCCAATTGTCCTCCAGGAATGGCTCGGTAGCTATTGAACCAACTACGATATTTGCCCGGAAGCGCCGGGTGTCCACGGGCAGGGCCGCAGCTTGGCAAATGGCGGCCATTGTTGCCAAATTGATGACGGAAATGCCGGCGTCGTCGAAAATCCCATGTTTGAGCCGCATCAATTCGACGGGGCTGCCGAACTTTTCCGAGATGCTTCGCTCCAATTCGGAGCTTCCGATTTCAAGCAGTTCCCCTGTCTGGGTGCGAACATGCGTGGGCAAAGGCTCCTCCATTTTATCATCCAAACCCATTGGATGGTACAAAAGCAGTTCCGGCAACTTGCTGGCCGTAAGCCAAGGGAAGCCACCCTTTTCGTCGAGGCGGCGGAAGGCGTAGCGGCGGTCCCCCTGCAAGCCGTGCCAGCCAAGGAAGGCAGTTTCCGTTGGCACACCTGCCATGGATTTGATGGGATAGCGCACGAGTTCGTGAATATGTCCGAGTGGAACCAGCATAAATGTCGTTTTGGTGGTGAAAAAGGGAAGCATGTTCCAAACGAAAAAGCCCGTGCGGATCATCCGACACGGGCTTTTTTTCGTTGGCCTACAAGGATTCGAACCTCGACAAGCAGAACCAAAATCTGATGTGCTACCGTTACACCATAGGCCAAAATTTGGTGCTTTTTTTCAAAAGCGTGGCAAAGGTATAACGTTTTTTCCGTTTTGAAAAGTTCTTGGTTGAAAATTTTTTTTCAAGGAAAGTTGCTCGACTTAAGCAGCTGCCTGATTCGTAAGCGCTTGTAGCACACTCGGCAGATGTTCGTTCAAGGTGGCGACCAGGCTTGGCGCTAGGTGAAGGTCGGTCTTGTACTTAGTGACACGTTCGAGTTCCTTGTTGGCGGTACTCATGGCTTCGTTTCCCACAAAGGCCAGCGTGGATTTCATCTTGTGGCTCACCCTCGTCAGTTCGTCCCAATTCTTGTCCGCTGCCAGTTCCCGAATCTTATCCATTTCGGATGGCAATTCTTCCAGCAGCATGGCGAGCATGGTCTGGATCATCTCCTCGTCGTTGTCGGCCATGAGGCGCAGGTAATCTAGGTTGATGCAAGCGGCAGTTTTTCCCATCAGTAGTTATGTTTTACGTATTTAGAAATCTTGGAAAACAGGTCTTCAGGTTCGAAGGGTTTCAGCACAAAATCGTCCATGCCATATTCCAGGTACTTCCCATCCCTGCCCACGTGTGCATGGGCCGTCATGGCTAGTATTGTCATGTTTGCACGGTCGGTCGGGAAGGTCTCCCGGATTATTTTTGTGGCTTCGTATCCGTCCATGATGGGCATCTGTATGTCCATCAACACAATGTCGTAGGTGTTTTCCCGAAGGAGGTCGAGGGCGATTTGGCCGTTGTCGGCAATGGTCAGATCAATGTTCTTCCATTTTCGTTCCAGGGTCTTACGGGCCACGAGCTGGTTCATCATGTGGTCTTCTACCAAGAGCAGGCTGAAGTGGGCATTTTCTGGCAGCACGAACAGGGGTTTGGCAGGGGCATCGTCGGCTTTGCCGTAATGTTCGTTTTCCGGCAAGTCGAATATCAGGTCAAAGAAGAAAGTGGAGCCTTTGCCGATATCGCTGATGGCTCCGATTTTGCCGCCTTGTTGCTCCACAAGGTTCTTGCAGATGGAAAGGCCAAGCCCAGTGCCTTCAAAGACCCGGTCTTTGCGCAGCACCCTGGTAAAGGTATCGAAGATGGCCTCAATGTTTTCTTCGAAATGCCAATGCCCGTGTCCTCCACGCTGAATTTCAGTTGGACACTGGAGCCGTGGTCGTGCAGTTTTTCGATGTAAACCTTAACGTGGCCGTGGTCGGTGAACTTGATGGCATTGCCAACGAGGTTGTAGAGCACTTGGTTGAGGCGCAGCTTGTCGCCACTGATGTGCTGTGGCACATCCGGGCCGTTGATGACCTGTAGGTAGATGTCCTTCTCCTGCGCCTTGTACTGCATCACGTTGATGAGGTTCTTCAAAAGCTCCGCCAAGTCGAAAGGCTGGTTTTCGAACACTACCTTGCCGTTCTGGATGGCGCTGATTTCGAGGATGTCGTTCACGACACCCAGCAGTATTTCAGAGGAGTTCTTGATGTTCTGCACGAGGCCATTCTGCTCGGTGGGCATATTCATTTGGAGCAGGATATTGCTCATGCCAAGGATGGCGTTCATCGGCGTGCGCATCTCGTGGCTTATGCTGGCGAGGAACTGTTCCTTCATTTGTGCACTCTGCCGAGCGAGGTCACGGGCCTTGCGCATTTTTTCAGCTTGCCGCAGTTCCGTCACATCCTGTAGGCTGCCATTGTAGCCTATGAAATCGTCATTGGCAATCAATGTAGCGGTCATCATGCACTCCCGTGCTTCGCCACTCTTGTGGGCAACACTAATCTCAAAGTCCTTCACGGCTTTTTGGGCCTTAAGTTTTAGCAGGAACTCGTTCTTCCGCTCGGGGGGGTAGTACAGGGAGTGTATGTCGCCCATTGCCCGCAATTCATCCGCCGAATAGCCAAATACATCCACAGTGGCTTGGTTGAAATCAATAAACTTGCCCGTAAGGGTGCTTATAAAGAGTGCATCCTTCGATTGGGTGAAGATTTCCTGGTAGCGCTTGCGGCTTTCTGCCTTTTCCAGTTCCGACAAATGGCGCTCCGTGATGTCTTGTATGATGCCTTGATAAACAAGTTGGCTGCTTTCATTGTGCCGAAGGGCGCATTGTACGAATGCATATCGGTAGGCACCGTCCCGTTGTTTGATCTTCAGGTCTTTCTTTACACTCCCGCTGGTTGACACATCGTCGTGAATCTCCCGCAGTAGTTTGAGGGGGCACTCTTGCTCATGGAAGTTCTCTTCTTTGATGTGGATCCGGTCTTCATCGTGGCCAAAAATGCGGTAGAACTCGTCGGTGGCCGTGAATGCCTTGGTTTCGGGGAAGTATTCCCAGTTGCCGATTCGGGCCATGCGTTGGGTTTCTTCCAGTCGTTTGAGCACCTTGGTGCGCTCTATTGAAAAGCGGAGCGATTTGGTGAGTTGTTCTGCATCAAAAGCCCCTTTCACCAAGAAGTCCTGTGCGCCAGCCTTCACGGCCCGCAGGCCAAGTTCCTTGTCGGAATAGCCCGTGAGCACAATGATGTTTTTCTGAGGGAACTTTGCGAGCAGCCTTTCCAGCGTTTCGAAGCCTCGACTGTCGGGCAGGGTAAGGTCGAGCAGGATTGCAGCAAACTCCTCCCCTGTTTCAAGGGCAGCTATGGCATCACCCAAGGTAACCTTGTTGATGACCTCGCAGTTTTGCAGGTCCGACTCCAAGAGGTAAATCTCCACCAAGCGGGCATCGCCGGGATTGTCCTCTACCAAGAGCACCTTGCTAGCCGAAACGAGAGTGGAAGTTGAGACCATGCGATTGGGTGTTGATTCAGCTTTTAAACTTTTACTGGGGGGGCGGGGTTCTCTCAAGGTCGTCATCTTCGTCGGGGTCATCGGGTGCTCCTTCATTTTTAGGTAAAAAAATGAAATTGGCGCCCAATTCACTCAGGACGAAGAGGCAAAGGTCATTCTGATGGTAGCGGAAGAGCGTCTGGAAATCTTCCACTTTTTCTTCTGCAATCAACTGTTTGGTGACGAACTCCTCCAAGGTGGAAGCATTAACCGACCAATTTCCCTTGACGTCATCCTTATTCACGATATTTATGCCAATATCTACGATGTTCTGGTGGATGACAAAAATCGGGAAACTCGAAACATCCTGCACCTGGATGACCTCCGCCGCTTCTGATAATGTTTTTTTGTAGTTGGCAAGCTCTTTTTCGAGCCGTTTAAACAATGGTGTTTGGTTCATGATGTGAATATGGAGGATTTATTCTGTTTGGCTGAAAATCTTTTCAGCTTACCTTTGCCGCTCCTTTTACAAAGGGCAGTTCTAAGTCGGTAGTTGCCTCCCTTGAAACTGGGGTTTTTGACAAAATACAGACAATGCATTGCCCTGCAAGGATATTGAATTGCAAAAATGAGTGATTTTATCAAACACGAGTGTGGAATAGCACTGATTCGCCTTTTAAAACCGCTTGATTTCTACCTTGAAAAGTATGGCACTGCGCTGTACGGCATCAACAAGCTGCACCTCCTCATGGAAAAACAGCGCAATCGAGGCCAAGACGGTGCAGGCATTGCCACCATCAAGCTCAATAGCCATCCTGGCACCAAAATCATACACCGCAAGCGGTGTAGCAGCGGAAACTCCATACAGACCATCTTCGAGGAGGTTTACGACAACTTTAACCACCTGAAAAAGGACAAACTGAGGGACGCTGCTTGGCTGAAGGAGAACACGCCATTCACTGGGGAGTTGCTCCTTGGCCACCTCCGCTACGGCACGCACGGCGCCAATTCCGTCAAGAACGTACACCCCTTCATTCGCAAGAGCAACTGGATACAACGCACCCTCGTCATCGCTGGGAACTTCAACCTGACCAACGTGGACGAACTTTTCCAGGAACTCGTCGAACTCGGCCAATACCCCATGGAGCAGACTGACACCGTCACCGTGCTTGAAAAAATTGGCCACTTCCTCGACGACGAGGTGCAGCGCCTCTATACCTGGCACAAGCCCGATGGCCTCACCGACCTCGAAATCAACGAACTCATCTTCGACAACCTCGACGTGCAGCGCCTGCTCCAGCGGGCCAGCAAGCGCTTCGACGGCGGCTATGCCATGGCGGGCATGATTGGCCACGGCGACGCCTTCGTTATGCGTGACCCCAACGGCATCCGACCGGCCTTTTATTATGCCGACGACGAAGTGGTGGTCGTTACCAGCGAACGGGCGCCTATCCAGACGGCGCTCGACGTGCATTTTTCAAAGATACAAGAGATAAAGCCGGGCCATGCCCTCATCGTCAAGCGCAATGGTCAGGTGAGCGAACTGCCTTTCACCGAGCCGGGCGAGCGCCGTTCCTGTTCCTTCGAGCGCATCTATTTCAGCCGGGGCAACGACCGTGACATCTACACTGAGCGCAAGCAGCTCGGCGACCAACTGACGGAAGCCGTGCTGATGGCGGTGGAATACGACTTTGAGCGCACGGTGTTTTCCTTTGTGCCGAACACGGCCGAAAGCGCCTTTTTCGGACTGGTAAAAGGCATCGAAAAGCGCTTGAACGACATTAAGTTGCAAAAAATCAAGGAATTGGGCGACAAGCCAAGTGATGAAGACTTGCAGCGGGTACTCGCCCTGACGCCCCGAGTGGAAAAGTTGGTACACAAGGACGCCAAGCTGCGTACTTTCATCGCTGACGACAACTCCCGTGGCTCGATGGTCACGCACGGCTACGATGTGACCTATGGCCTTGTGCGCAATGAAGAGGATACCCTCGTGCTGCTGGACGACAGTATTGTTCGGGGCACCACACTGAAGGAAAGTATCATCCGCATCGCAGCGAGGCTCCGGCCCAAGAAAATCCTCATCGTAAGCAGTGCCCCGCAAATCCGATACCCCGACTGTTACGGCATTGACATGTCCAAGATGAAGGACTTTGTGGCCTTCCGTGCCCTCGTGAAACTGTTGGAAGAAACCAAGCAATCACACTTGCTCGAAGAAACTTATCAGCGTTGCAAAGCCCAGATGAACCTGCCAAAAGAAGAAATCAAGAACGAGGTGCAATCGCTGTACAGTCATTTCTCCGACGAACAGATAAGTCAAAAAATAGCCGAAATCGTGACGCCTAAGGGTATCAAAGCTAAGGTGCAGGTCATCTATCAGACCCTTGATGGCCTCCACTCGGCCTGCCCCAACCATACAGGTGATTGGTATTTTTCCGGCAACTACCCTACGCCTGGTGGCAATAAGGTGGTGAACCGGGCTTTTATCAACTATATGGAGGGCAAGGACGAACGGGCGTATTAGGTTGTGAGCTGCGAGTTGCGAGTGCCACAGCGGTGCATCACGAGTCACGCATCACGAGACAAGAGTTACGAGTCACGCATCACATTTCCCCACCCCCATTTCCATTGTTTTTTTCAAAAAAATGACGTCCTTTACAACGAAAATCCTCACTTCACAATTTACACCAATGGTTGAGGCGTTAGTTGGATGCCTAAAACAGGATGTCTCACGCTGTTTTCCAACTTTTTGATTAGCGGTGGCTCACCTATTGTTTTGAACCAATTTCACTTAGTGGCTTTGTTTCCCATCCCGTGTTTTGCCATGAACTGCCTTGGGTGGTCACGGCACGCAGGCAAAGCCACGTTATACAATAAAACATTCAAGCACATGAAACGGATACTGCTATATGCCCTCATGCTTATGCCCCTTGCCTCGTTTGCGCAGCAAAAGGTGGAGTTGGGCTTCTTTGGTGGCTTTGCCAATTACCAGGGTGACCTCGTGGAGAACCCCATTGCCATTTCCGAGACCAAGTTTTCCTACGGAGGTTTCCTCCGTTACCATATTGACAACAAAATCAAACTGAGGGGAAACTTTATGCATGCCTTTATTTCTGGTAGCGATGCCAATGCAAGTGGTGACCTGAAAGACCGAGGATGGAGCTTTGACGCCGATTTGTTGGAAGCCACCCTCATCGGGGAGTTCCACCCGTTCGGCAAAGAACGCTATGGCAGCACGGGCATTTTCGAGCGCCGCATTTCACCATACCTTGGGATGGGGCTTGGCATGGTCAATTTTAGGCCCAAAGTAAGTGTCACGAATCCTGATGATGCCTTCTTGTTCCCCGAATCCAATGAAAAGACCACATCGCTCAGCATCCCAATCGTTGTAGGGATGAGGGCCGACTTGTTCGAATTCTTTTCACTGGGGCTGGAAGTTGGCTGGCGAGCCACCTTCAACGACTACCTCGACGGCGTGAGCAAAAACGGCAGGGACGACCGCAACGATTGGTACGTCCTGGCAGGTTTCACGGCCTCTTTCTTCTTTGGCCGTGTGGAACCTGACTACAATTTCGAAACCAACTGATGCTACGCTGCAACAGCTTGCGCTGCCCAGTTTCAAGCATGGTTGGTGGTGTTGGCAAGGGTTCGTAGGCGGTTGATTATCAACCCACTGTCAACCCTGCGAAGCCTTGCCGAATCGAAGCTGATCACCCCTTCAAATACCCCGCCGCTGCATCCATTTCTTCGTAAAATGCCTCGCCGTACTTCCGGATAATAGCATCCTTCACGAACTGATAGACGGGCAATTTGGCCGCCTTGCCAGCTGTACAGGCTGCCGAGCAGATGTCCCAAACATCATAGTTAAGTGCCTCGAAATCAACGTGGGGGTTGTAGGAAACCCGTACTGGATAAAGGTGGCAGGAAATGGGCTTTTTGAAATGGGTGGCCCCTGCCTCGTAGGCTTTCTCGATGCCGCATTTTGCAATGCCGTTATCCTCGAAGGTGAGATAGGCGCAGGCGCCATCCTCAAGCAGGGGTGTGCCGGGGCCTTTCAAGCCGGGGAAGTAAACATGTGCCCCCTGCCGCTCAATGGCTTCAATGCCCGCTGGCCGTAGGAAGGGCTTGATGTCTTCGTAGATTTGCGAGAGCGTTTCCAGTTCCTCCGCTTCGAGCGGGGCACCGAAATCGCCCTCCCAACAGCAAGCGCCTTTGCAGGCATTGAGGTTGCAGAGGAACTGCTCTGTGAGCACCTCCTCGCTTACGAGTATGTCTTGAACGATGACCAAATTAAGCTGTTTTTGCCTGACATTTTACTTTTTGGGTAAAAAACGAGGGTGTCGGGCTGTTAGTGTTGCGCACTATTGTACTTTAGCGCAAAAGTATTTCAATAAAAAACTTGACGATGAAAAATCTGATTGCCGGCCTTGCCCTGTTGTTCATTGCCTCAGTTGGCATTCAAGCTCAAAACACAGCAGCTAACTCCTTGGCCCAACAGGCCACCGAGAAGTACACCCAGCTTTATGGCCTTGACGAAAAACAACAAGCCGATATGCTCGAAATACAAGAGCGCAAGCTCCGCAACCTTGCGGAAATTGAACCTTTGAAAGCCAGCGACCCAACGGGATACACCCTGAAGCTGCGCTCCGTGCAGGGTGGCAATCACGCCTCCATCCAGCGACTCTTGAACGAGGAGCAAATAAAACTGTTCCGGCAGGAGCAGCAACGGCTAAGGGAAGAAAAGTCTAACTCCTACAAGGTGCTAAAGGCAAGTGGTGCCAGCCAGCAGGAAATTGAGCGGAAAATGATCGAGTACGACCTGCAGACCATGTGATGAATGGCACATTGCAAAGCAAAAAACAACTGCAAAAGAGCGGTGCGAAGATTTCGCACCGCTTTTTTGCTTTTCAGTGAGTTGAGGGATGTCAAAATTTCTACTTTTACCGCCCAAACCGAAAACCATGTTGGGGCATTGATGTTATTGCCATCAACATCCACCAGATAAAATCCCGGTAACTACTTGGGAAGGGTTGGTACGGGTAGAAAAAACATTTTTCCCAACTCATACACCCATCAAGAAGTTACAAATCCCGCAGCGTAAATGGATCCGCTAAAACAGAAGTTTTTCCAAAAATCATCCGAAGTCAAACAAGAGATCAAGGCCCTGCTCGCCGAGCACGGCAATGTCGTTGTTGACGAAGTCACCCTCAGCCAAGTATTCGGTGGTGGCCGTGACATCATCTTCATGCTTTGGGAGCCTTCCCTGCTCGACGCACAGGAAGGCATCCGCTTCCGGGGCTACTCCCTTCCAGAGCTTCGTGAAAAACTCCCAAAAGGCAAGGGCAAGGAGCCACTGCCAGAAGGGCTTTTCTGGCTTATGTTGGTGGACGAAATCCCCACGGAGGAGGAAGTCGCCTGGCTCAGCGATGAATGGGAGCGCCGCTGCAAAGTGCCGTCCCACGTCTGCAAGGTACTGGACGACCTGCCCACCAGCACCCACCCGATGACCCAGTTCACCATTGCCATCACCGCCATGCAGACGGACTCTGAGTTCGCCCGCAGGTACAGCGAGGGCATGAGCAAGAACGACTACTGGGATGCCGCCTACGAGGACTCCATGAACCTCATCGCTAGGCTCCCCGGCATCGCTGCCTATATTTACCGCCGCACCTACCACGGTGGCAACCACATCAAGCCTGACCGCTCCTTGGACTGGGGCGCCAACCTCGCCCACATGCTCGGCGTGTCCAAGAGCGACGACTTCAGCAACTTCATGCGCCTGTACATGACCATCCATGCCGACCACGAGGGCGGCAATGCGTCGGCGCATACGCTGCACCTGATTGGCTCCACCCTCAGCGACCCTTACTTGTCGTTTGCAGGCGCAATGACCTCACTTGCCGGCCCATTGCACGGCCTTGCCAACCAAGAAGTCATCCACTGGGTGTTCCAGATGGTGAACCAACTCGGCACCCGCAACCCCACGAAGGAGCAAATAGCCAGCTACGTGGAGGCCACTCTCGCTGGCGGCAAAGTGGTGCCCGGCTACGGCCATGCGGTGCTGCGCAAACCAGACCCCCGCTTCATCGAGCAGATGCGCTTTGCAAAGGAGTACTGCCCCGACGACGAGATAGTTAATGTGATTTGGAAGGTTTACGAAGTGGTGCCGCCCATTCTCCAAGGGCTTGGCAAAATCAAGAACCCTTGGCCCAACGTGGATGCCCACTCAGGCGCCATCCTCGTCCACTACGGCCTCGACCAATACAGTTACTACACGGTGCTGTTCGGCGTTTCGAGGGCGCTGGGCGTATTGGCCTCGCTTTGCTGGTCAAGGGCACTGGGCATGCCATTGGAGCGGCCAAAATCCGTTAACATGGATTGGGTGAAGCAATTCTTGGCATCGAAAAAAGCCTAAAACAATGATGAATGAGAAATGATGAATCCGCCTGATTTCGGGACAATCGGTTTCATTTTCTGAAATAGCAATATCAAATGGTTTCGGTCAACATGCTTGGCCGTAACCATTTTTTTTTGGTATCTATTTAACGTGTACCACTGTATCGCCGTTAGGCGGGACTCCTTTTAGGGGCAGCAAATAGTTTTTTTTAGGTGAAACGAAAATTTTGCTTCGCAAAATTTTCGTTTCACCTTTCTTGGAACCAGCGGTACGCTAAATAGATGCGTTTTTTGCTACCTTTGAAAACTAAACCAAAGGATGCAATCGACCGATTAAACAACCAATCCAACCGTTTTTCATGAACAAACCAATCTTGGCAATATTGCTTGCCGCATTGCTATTGCCGACCACCGCATTTTCCCAAAGGAACAAAAAGAAAAAAGCCGAGAAAGAGACTGCCGAAACCAAGTTGAAGGACTACGGGATTGAAGATTCCGAACTGTTCAATCGGGCCTTCACTGGATTTGCACTCTACGACCCCGCCGAGGGCAAGATGCTCTACCAACGCAACGCCGAAAAATACTACACCCCGGCTTCCAACACCAAGATATTGACGCTTTACGCCAGTCTGCGCACGCTCGGCGACTCCATCCCGGCACTGCAGTACAGCCGCCAGGGCAGTTTCCTTGTGTTTTGGGGGACGGGCGACCCCTCCTTCCTCAACCCCCACTTGGCACAGAACCCGCAGGTATATGATTTTTTGAAAAACAGCAGGGAGCAGCTCCTTTTCTGCTCCGCCAACTACAAGGACAAGCGCTACGGTTCCGGCTGGATGTGGGACGACAATTTCTATGATTACCAAGCCGAAAAATCGCCGCTGCCCGTTTACAGCAACGTGGCGCATTTCAGCCAAAAAGACCTCACTTCGGGCATCACTGTGAAACCGACGTTTTTGGGCAAATACCTCGAACACGACTCCACCCTCCAGGCCGACGACTATGTGGGAAGGGATGAATTCGGCAACCGTTTCACCTTCAACAACGTGGCGAAATCGGGCAAAAAATTCGAATGGCACGTTCCGTTCAAAGCCACTGCGCACTTCGTCACGGAGCTACTTGCTGACACGCTCAAGCGCCCTGTCAGCCTTTTGGAAGCCAATATGCTGCCCCCCACAGACGCCAAAACGCTCTATAGCCTCAAAGCTGACAGTCTTTATATCCGGATGATGCAGGAAAGTGATAATTTCATTGCGGAGCAACTCCTGCTGCTCTGTGCTTGGCAGCGCACGGGCACTATGAACACGGAAAAGGCCATCGAATTTGCCGAGAAGAACCACTTGAACGGCCTGCCCGACGACCCCAAATGGGTGGACGGCTCTGGCCTCAGCCGCTACAACCTCGTGACTCCCCGTACGCTGGTGGAAGTGCTCAACCGCCTCCAACAGATAGTGCCGAGGCAACGGCTCTTCGGCATATTTCCCGCTGGCGGCGTCAGTGGCACCATCAAGGACAACTATAAAAACGGGGACTCACCCTACGTTTTCGCCAAGACGGGCACCCTGCGCCACAACCACAGCCTGAGCGGCTACCTCATTACCAAGAAAGGTAAAATGCTGATTTTCAGCTTCATGCACAACAACTACACGGGCAGCATGAGCGCCCTGCGCAAGGAGATGGAAAAGGTGCTGCGGGAGGTGTATGAGGAGAATTAAAATAGCTTCGAGTTACAAGTTTCAAGTTTCGAGTTAGGTAAGGCAAACAAACTTCACTGCTCTAAACTGGCAACTCGAAACTAAAAATTACAGGAGTGCCAGTTCTGCCTTAGCCATTTCTTTTTTTCCTTGAAATCGGGCATGGCGTCCTCGACGTGCTTCCAGAAGCGGGGCGAATGGTTCATTTCGAGCAGGTGCGCCAGCTCGTGGATGATAACGTAGTCCACCACATCATCAGGGGCGAAGAGCAGGCAGGTGCTGAGGTTGATATTGCCGACGTGGGAGCAGCTGCCCCAGTTGGAAGTGTTGTACTTGAGCGATACGCCCTTGATTTCTTTCCTGAAAAAAAGATGGTTCAGTTCCATGACCCGCCGCTCGATATGCGGCAGGAAGTCCTGTGCCACCACCCTACTCAGCAGTTGCCGGATGGCCTTGGTGCGGCTGGCCTCGTTGTCGGACTTGGTCAGCCGTAGGTGGATGGTGCGGCCATGCAAGCGGGCGGCGTGGGTTTTGTTGTCCGTCCAATCAACCTTAAGTTCGTAACTACGTGGGCCGACCTGTAGCTGGTCGCCATCTTGGTAGGTCTTGCCAAGGGCGTGGTTGTCTTCCGGGCCTTTCTCGGCGAGCTTCTCCGTGACCCAGTCCTTGAAACGGGCTAAGTGCCGCTCTTTTTCGGCGGCCAACATCAAGCTGGGCAGGCGGCAGATGGCCCCGGCCTTGCCAAGCGAAAAGCGGACGCCCCTTCGCATCTCGACATAAATCTTGGCGGGTATCCGGCGCTCCCCTATTTCAATAAAGGTATGCGCTGGCTTGGGTTTGGATTTTTTGAACAGCTTCAAAGTGGAGGCAAGTAAAAAGTGTAAAGGCAAAAATAGCACGTTGCCAGCTTCTGCCACTTCACTTTTTACTTTGTCCTTTTTACTTTGTACAAAAAACAAACAGCAAAGCCCGAAGCGGATGTACCACTCCGGGCTTTGCGCCTGAAATTATGATAACAGCAATCGCTGCTTATTTCACGTGCTTCTCATCGGAAACCGACAGTTTCCAACGGCCCTGTGCCCTGCGACGGGACAGTACCTTGCGACCATTTTTGGTGCTCATGCGCTCACGGAAACCGTGCTTGTTAGCTCTTTTTCTTCTCGAAGGTTGAAAGGTCCTTTTCATTTTATCGTCAAATTTACGGATTCAAAATAAGCCCTTTTTCAAAGGGAGGGCAAAGGTAGATTTTTTAGTTGTAAAATCCCAAGCAATGACAGGGATTTTTTTCATAGTGCAAGATTACTATTCCATTATCTACCTTTACCCGCACTTACCAACACACCAAGTTTTAATTACGAAGAAGATGAAACTAACCTATCGCCTTTTGCTGCTCGCAGCACTTTCCCCTTTGCTTTTTCCTGCAAAAAAGAAGCAACCAACTTCGACCGCCCGCAAGACCCCTGGGTGTTCCGCTCGGTGCTCGACTCCATCCCCCGCATTGCCACCGTCGGCCTGCACGACGATATGTGGGTGGCCTACAACACCGCCAACTGCTCGGTTTACAAAGCATGGAAAGGCTCCGTGAACTTCGACGGGGCGGTCTATACGACCGTGCACGGCCCGCAGCCGAGCAGTATCGGCAATGGCTGGTTCGTGAACAAGCACGACAACCCATGGCTGGTCGTCGTGGGTGGCAAGGAGGAAGCGCCCAAGGTGCAGTACCGAGGCCACCGCTTCGAGAAGGGGCAGGTGACGCTGAACTACGAACTGCAACTTGCCGATGGCAAAATCATAAAAATTGCGGAGCGACCAGAATATGCCACAAAAGGCGATGACCCCAACGAGCAAATAGGCTTGGAGCGGGTCTTCACCACCAGCGACGTCCCTGAAGGCGCACAGATCGTCTTGAAAACGAACGTCAGTTCCATCAGCTTCGAGAATGCCGTGGAGACCGATGGCCAATGGCAAGTGACGGGCAAGGCTGACCGGGAATTTGCCGGGCTTAAGGGTCTTGACCTCGACGGGCAGCTCACGCTGAAATCCAACGGCAGCACCCATTTCGCCGCATTTTTCACCAAAAACCGATGATTGAGAACATGAATAAAATTGAGGGTGACGAAGAAGCGGAAACCCTCCGCTCGGTCTGCGCCTCATCGGCAAATCGGACTGCAAGAGCTGCCACAACCAAAACGTGCAGACCGTCGGGCCGGCTTACGTGGACATTGCGACCCGCTACCGCAACACTGCCGACAACGTGGCTACGCTCGTTGGGAAGGTTAAAAATGGTGGTGCCGGCAACTGGGGCCAAGCCGCTATGAGTGCCCATGCAGACCTGTCCGACTCGGATGTGGAGCTGATGGTGAAGTTCATTATGGGCCTCGACAGCGTGGAGGAGGCAAAACTGGCCGCCCTGCCCGAAAACAAGGTAAACAACACGGCACTTGAACCCAAGACTGGCATAAAGGAGGAGGACATCTACCCAGGTTCGCTCATCAAGGTTTACCAATTTGACGCAAAGCGAAAACTGGCAAAGGTTGCCGATATGCAGCCGCTGCCCAAGCCCATCTTCGAGGGCATTGTGTCGAAGCTCCACGCTACCGCCGCCGATTTTGGCGACCTGACGGACAATTTCGGCATCATTGCCGAAGGCTACCTGAAGATACCCAAGGACAACGCCTACACCTTCCGGACCATCAGCGACGACGGCAGCGTGCTCTACATCGGCGATAGGAAGGTGGTGGACAACGACGGCCTACACGGCGACGAACCCAAGGACGGCGACGTCACGCTCAAAGCGGGCCTGCATCCCTTCCGCTTGGAGTACTTCGAGGCGGGCGGCGGCAATATGGTCTCGTTCCAATGGAAGACGCCCGAAGGCAAGTTTGAAATAGTGCCGGGGGCCGTATTGGCACATGACAAAAACCTGCAGCCCACCGCTGGCGGCGGCATGACCTTCGGCGCTGGCTCGCAGATACCCGGCGATAAGGCGCACGAGGCAGGCGTACACCCAAGCTACGACCTTGCGCAGGCCCGGCCCGCCGATTTCCTCCCAAAAGTAGGTGGCATGGACTTCCTTTCCGATGGCCGCATGGCGGTCTGCACCTGGGATGCCGAAGGCGGCGTTTATATTGTAGAAAATGTGCAGAGCGGCGACCCTTCCAAGATGAAGGCCGTGAAAATCGGCAATGGCCTGCACGAGCCGCTCGGCCTGAAAGTGGTCAACAACGTGATTTATGTTTTGCAAAAGCAAGAACTGACCAAACTCGTGGACAACGACAAGGACGGCCTTATTGACGAATACTACACCGTCTGCAACAACTGGGGCGTCAGCTCCAATTTCCACGAATTCGCATTTGGCCTCGTTTACAAGGACGGCCATTTCTATGGCAGCCTTGCCACGGACATCTTACCCGGCGGCGCTGGCGCTCCCACGCAGCCGAAAGACCGGGGCCGCACCTTCAAAATCAGCGAAAAGGACGGCAGCATCGAGTTCATCGCCAGCGGCCTGCGCACGCCCAACGGCATCGGCATCGGCGTGGACGGCGAGATTTTCAACGCCGACAACCAAGGCGACTGGCTGCCTGTCAGCAAGATACTGCACATCACGCCCGGCGCTTTTTTTGGTAGCCGTGCGGTGGACTTTGAGGGTACGGCCAACCTGCCCGTGAAGCAGCCCGTGGTCTGGTTGCCACAGGACGAAATCGGCAACTCGCCCGGCACCCCGCTGGCCTTCACCGACGACAGCCCGTACAAGGGCCAGCTCATGCACGGCGAGGTGACGCACGGCGGCGTGAAGCGGGTTTTTGTGGAAAAAATCAACGGCGAGTACCAAGGCTGCGTGTTCCGTTTCACGCAGGGCCTGGAGGCGGGCGTGAACCGCATGGTCTGGGGCCCGGACGGGGCGCTCTACGTCGGCTGCATCGGCAACCCCGGCAACTGGCGGGACATGAACGGCGACAAGCTCTGGTACGGCCTACAGCGGCTGAAATTCAATGGAAAGCCCGCGTTTGAAATGCTGGCCGTGCGGGCAAAAAGTAATGGCGTGGAAATCGAGTTCACCGAGCCACTGGAGGAAGGCAACGGCTGGAACGGCGCCGAGTACCAAGTGGAGCAGTGGAAGTACGTGCCCACGAAGGACTACGGCGGCCCGAAGGTTGACCAAACGAAGCTGAAAGTGCTTTCGGCAAACGTCAGCGGCGACCGTAAAAAGGTCTTTTTGGAACTGGCGGGCATGAAGGCGGGTCATGTCATCTATGTGCGCTTGCCCTACACTTGGGTGAGCGCCAACGGCCACGAGCTTTGGGCGACGGAAGGCTGGTACACGATGAATGCTATACCCCTAACCCCTAAAGGGGAACTGACGACTGCTCCAATTTTTGCACCCAATACCCTCACAGAAGCCGAGAAGGCTGCTGGCTGGAAGCTGCTCTTCGACGGCAAAAGCACGGCTGGCTGGCATGGCTTCAACAAAAAACCTGTGAGCAAGAAATGGGTGATTCAGGACGGCGCACTCCATTTTGACCCAAAAGCCGCCAAGGACGATGCCAACGGTGACATCATCACCGATGAGGAATTTGCCAACTACGAGTTGCGCCTGGAATGGAAGATTGCGCCTTGCGGCAACAGCGGCGTTATTTACAACGTGGTGGAAGACCCCTCCAAATACGAGTGGGCCTGGCAGACCGGCCCTGAAATGCAGGTGCTCGACAACGCCTGCCACCCCGACGCCATGTTCGACAAGCACAAGGCGGGCGACCTCTACGACATGATCGCCAGCCGCCTGATGACCGTGAAACCCGGCGGCCAATGGAACAGCGCCCGCCTCGTGAACCGCAATGGCAAGGTGGAGCATTGGCTGAATGGCCGCAAGGTGGTGGAAGTGGACATGACAGGCGAGGAATGGCGCAAGCTCGTAGCTGGCAGCAAGTTCAAGGAAATGCCGGACTTTGGGAAGAAGACCAGCGGGCGCATTGCGCTGCAGGACCACGGGGATAGGGTGTGGTATAGGAATATGAAGGTGAGGGTGTTGAGGTAATGGAATGGCCCAATCATTAAAGGTAAGTGGTTGATTTCACAAAGAAAATCAACCACTTACTGTTTGGTAGGCATCGGCTATGCTGGAAATCTTGAATAAAGGGCCTTATTCATTCCACCCATATAGTAGATCCTTTAATTTGGAGCCACGAAGCTCTGCCACATTATATGCCTCATTAAATTTGAGAATTGAAGATCTTACCTCAGCCTTTACAGACTGGAATTTTTCTGGCAAGTCCTTAGAACATACGGCTTCGTTTTTATAGTTTCCAAGTATCACCTCAAATTTATGATAATATTGTTCGCCTTGGCCAATAAAATTGGTGTACTTGTGTATGAATTCTATCATCAAATTTACTGGAAATTCAAGACTAGCGTGTTTTTTATACGCTTTTTCAATATCAGCTGGCGTTCCAGCGTAAAGTGCTTGCATTCCAGCCATGTATTCATCCAGCTTCCCATAAAGTGTTTCCCAATCATCTTGGTTTCTGCATTTTTCAAGTGGGACAAAGTAACCAATGACCTTGGTATATTCTTCAAACAATTTTGCACATTCATCTTTCAAACTTATGTTGCTTTGTTTTAGGAAATCGGTTTCATAAAAAATCAGGTTCAGGTCGCTTGTCATTCGTAAGGTGAAATCAAGAATGCAAGCAATTTCTTCCAAGTTTTTTTCTTTAATTTTGCTATCTCCTTCGCCGAAGAATGCACCTATTAAAGCAAAAGAAGATGCGGCCATTGGATTTTCGCTTAACAGGGAAGGCATTTGCACCCCAGTTTGTTTTTTCATTTTAGCATCCAATGCTGATTTATTCAATTGAAAGTTAGGGTAATTTTGGGGATTGGAAAGTTTTACTATTTCGTAGGTAGTTTGCATTGATGAAAAATGATGGTCGAGACCCATTATCTTTTCATATAATAGCCTGGTCAATTCTATGCCTTTTCTATAGCGCAATTTTGCAAGTTTAACTTGGGCGTCATTATCTATAACTGCTATTTCTTCTTTAATTTTGTCTTTTTCAAGCAACAAAAGAACGGCTTTCTGTAAATTATCTTCAACAACAATGGAGTGAAGTTGTTGCTCAACAACAAGCATCCTTTGATTGCATTGCTCCATTTGTTCATCTCTACTGTTTTTTATATAAGTTTCCTCTTTTTCGCAGCACCGAACAAAATCAGCAAGCAAATGTGTGCTGTCTGGCAAGTTGGAAGACGTTGCAGTCAGTGACGACAAAAGACACAGCAATATTAACAAAGTGAAATGTTTTGCCATTTTGGATAAATTTTAAACAGTCACGTTTTAGATTGACATGGAGATTCAATTCGTCACTCCACAGCCTTCGAATTTGTTGCCAAAAGTTTTCGATTGGAACAGCTAGGAGCTATACCCAACTTTACTTGATTTTGTACATTAAAGCCCAAGTAATACGCTTTTGATTTCGCCCATTCCTGAGAATTGCGGTACGCTAAAAGACTCACAGCGGCCCGAAATTCAAAGATTATTAGTAACTACTTAGGAGGGTGTGGGAGGAGAGAGAAAAATGATTTTTTTCTCTCTCCTCCCACATTTTGGGGTGTTTTTTGGGGAAAATTTTCAATTTTCCCCAAAAAACACCCCCTGCTAAGTAGTTACGATTATTATTTACACGTTAGACTACACTGATCTACCCCCGCTCGTTGCATTCCTTACCTGTTCGACAGAAGGGCGGCTACTGGCTACTCGCAAGAAGGGGGAACTCTTGGGGCATTCCGCCCCGAGAGTCCTCTAATTGCAATAGATTTATTGCAGATCGGCCTGATGTCAATCATTTAGCGTTGAAGATTTTTCAACCTCTCTCCCAAATGTCGCTATATACTTTCCCCAGCTCTTTTTGACTGGGTATACGCCTTTCGGCACAATCAACACAGTGTCTGCGATGCCCAACTCTTTGAGTAAATCCTTGTCAATTATTCGAAATTCCTGATAAATATTGTAAAAGCCATTTTCAAATTCATTCTTAGCTAAATCTTCTGAAACAGCTTCTTTGTTGAATTCCATTACAAGTTCATTTAGCCTGTTTACATATATTTTACTATTGAAGGTAGCCTTGCTGCCATCCATTACAGGACGTCCACTGGGGTTACAAGGTAATGTCCCTGGGCCACACATCTTGCCATTAAAAACCCCTTGTGTAAAATTGGTAGGGACTTTTCTCCCGGGAACATAAAAAGCGAAAAAAGCCATTGCCAATACCAAAATTGTCAATACAATTGCGTAGTGTCTGATTTTCATAATTTCGAGTTTTAATAGTGATGAGATAGGTTGACTTAATTCAGGCCATACAACAAGTCCTTTAACCTTGAACCTTGGATTTCGGGTAGGTTATAGGTATTGTTGAACTTCTCAATGGTGCTTTTTATGTCGAATTTAAGTTCGGTGAACTGCCGTGGCAGCTGCGCCTTGCAGACGTCTTCGTTTTCATAATTGGAAACGATATTGTCGAACTTCTGGTAATACTGCGTGCCCTGTGCAATGAAGGTGCTGTATTTTGAAATGAACTCAGATACCCGCTGCGTGGCAAACTCCAGGTTTATCTGGTCTTTGCTGGCACCTACCGCCGTTGGGTTGGCCATCAATTGCTGCTCCATTTCCTTGATCTTTCCGTCGAGCATTTCTTGTAGTGTCTCCCAGTCGTCGTTACCCCGGCATTTTTCGAGCGGCACGTGGTACTGAACAGCTTTTGTATATTCTTCAAAAAGCTTTTCACATCCTTCCTTCATGGTCTGGTTGGCCTGCTTCAAGAACTCGGTCTCGTTGCGCACCACGCTCAGGTCGGCGTTCATCCGTACCGTGAAGTCCAAAATGCAGGCAATTTGCTCAAAATCAGTCTCTTTCGCCTTTTGTGGCCGCTCACTCAGTAGGGCTGTCACCAGTGTAAATGCACTGGAAATGAACGGGTTGGAGTTCAGCAGGGAGGGCAGTGCCATATTGAACTTCTTGTTGGCGTTTTTCTCCAACGCCTCCTTAGCCTTTTCAAATTCAGGATAGGAATTCGGGTTGGAGAGCATGGACACGTTCTGGAAGGTCTGCATGCCCGTGAAATGGTGGTCGAGACCCAATATCTTCTCGTACATGAGCTTGATGAGGTCAATGCCTTTGCGATAGCGCACTTTTAGGGCTGCACCTTGAAACTGAACCACCAGTTTTTCCTGCTTCTCCAGCAGGGCAATCTTGTGCTCCAAAGCTTTTTTGTAGCGTTTGTTGCTGCGTCTGGCAGTATTGGCTATTTCGTGCTCAACGGCGTTTATCTCAGCGCCTACTTGCCGTAGTTCCTGCTTCATCTCGGACTGCAACTGCCGCATTTCAAAGTCGAAATCAAGGCAGATATGCACAAACGACAGGCTGTCATTGGCTGTGGTTATAGGTGAAGCGTACAAGGCAACGGGGAGCAACGACAATGACAGTGCCCACAGCCGGAGGAGTGTGCTGTTTTTCATGACGATTTAAGTTTATCAACACCCTTTTGGATTTTTTTTAGACATCCGAAAGAGATTTGAAGTGACCATAAATGCTTATTGTAGTTCCTGTTTAAATCTTTGCGGCAATAAGCTGCCAGCAGCTATCGTGGTGTCAGGTTGGTTTCGCATTGGATTTCGGTGACCCATCCCGTTTTTTCGCCGATCTGATGCTCAAAAACATATAGGCTCAGGTTAAGCCGTTTGTTAGGCATCTGCATACATACAAGCTTGGCGAGCAAGGCCCCGTCGCTGTCACGATAGACGCTGCTGCCGAGCAGGGCGTTGTGACGGACATCCACCATGGTAATGGAAGTTTTTTGGGAGGACTCGTGCTTTTGGGTCACGCTGACGGTCCCGTTGCCCATTTCTTGTATCATGGCACCTTTGGTTTTTGCATTTATCAGGTAGCCGTTGATGTCCGGTTCGGAGTCGGTGAGCAGTATAGATCGGACAACATCCTCCATCCCTTGAACCTCAATATCAAGGTTCTTACCGCCTACATTGTTTGCAAGGAAATTCCAATGACAGGTGCCCTTAGCATCCAAGCAAACATCAAGATTGCCGTTCACCATTTTGTCCAAAAGGGTACTATGGTCAATCTCCGCTTCCTTGGGAAAAGCCTTTCCGTCCACCTGTTTTTTGACATAGCCGAACCGGGCTTCTTTTCGGAAGGTGGGGGAGCAGCCATCGCTATTGGTTGGCACGGAAGCCGTTTGGAATGAGGTCGAAACAATGCCGGTAAATAGGGCCAGCAGCACCGGATAGACCGATGACAGCATTAATGAAGCTTTCATTTTGGATTGTGTTTAAAAAGTTGACAAATCAGCCGCATGTTTCCATGCCGCCATAAAATTTTCAAAAAATCATAAACTTGCTATTGCGCCATCAATTCTTAAAACGTATCTTTGCAACGTTTTAAAAGTTGACACGGGCCTTGCCAGCGAGAGTTGTGCAGGGTCTTTTTTATTTAGTTGACTTTCTTTATCGAAATACGCAAGTTCAGGCTATTTTAATGAATGCTAGAAATCATAAGCCAATACTGGTGTAACAGAGATTGTCTCGAACTCAACTAAACTTGCTGTGTAAAACGCCTTCGTTTCAACACCTAATCGGAAATTGCCTGGCAAGTCCTTTAAATATTTAAATCCAAGGGTGACGCCTCCTTCCATTAAATTTGAGTTTTTATTGTTTCTTTCTCCAATATCAATAAAGTTGTCAAACAATGATATTTCTTGCTGCTCAGGGAAAAGTAAATAAACACCTACGTTAAACGAAAGTTCGTTACTTGAAAATAAATTCCTATGATAGTCTAATCCAAAAAAATTATTAGTATGCCTTAATTTAAAATCCTTAATAGATAAATTTGCACCACTTGCCATGCCATTGAAGGATTTTCTTCCTACATGAACTTGTCGTTCATAATATACCCCAATGCCATTTTGTTCATTGAAACTATAGGATAAGCCTATACCCCCTATATTGCCTATTCGCTTTTTATTGTAAAATGCAATAAAACCAGGTGGAACATCTTCAGGCGCTTGTTCATATTCAACAAAAAAACTGTAAGCTAACCCATACTTGACATTCAAAGTGAGACGGCCTTGATTAGTGCTTTGTTGGGAGTGAAGCGAATAAGCAGTCGAGGCAAAAATGAATAATAGAATAAGGTTGCGCATCATGAAACAATTTAATTGATTATTTAAAAAGCATAGCAGCACAATCATGTATTAACAAATTAATGTTATTTACACTTTGTGCCGCTATGCAATTACTAATTTTCTGATAGTGATTACTTCTTAAACCACCCACCTATCAAGGATTTTATTGCCTTTCAACACACCTATTTGGCAAGTTGTATCGAAAGTAAGTACCTCCACAATTATAAACTGGATGGTCTATGTTGTCATATATGTTCTTGCCTTCCCTCATACCGCATCCTTGATCCATGGTATTTATGACAAAAAACTCATCTTCCTCCCTAGTATCTTGAACGACAATTTCATCTTTGCTCGTCCATTGTGAAGAGAACCCAATGTTTGCTTCAAATCCATTCTGTACCGAACCTGTAACACTCACACCTGTTGTTGAAACACCATTATTGTTACCAGCAACCCCAGTCCCTACTGTACCACCAAGGTTGTTTGTAAAAGTTCGTTTTAAACTTCCGTTTAGTGTAACAGTACCTTCATTGTCTTGTTCGTAAACAACCATCAAGTTGTTAACTTCATCACAATCCCAATCAGCATTCCACGTGCCACCCCACCATTTCCAGTTTTCCCTCCGAATATCTCTTCGTGAGTAATCCTGGCTTTGCAAGGTTGCAGATGCCGAAGCAACGATATCGCCATTCGGTTGGGTAGCGAGCGTACCAAAAACCCTAAGCCACTTCATTTCTGATCCTCCACCATTTCCATTTAGGCTTATGAAGGCATCCAATTGTTTTGTCAACCTAGCCCATCCAGCGTGAACCTGCCGGATGTTATCTTCGCAGCATTCATGTGCGACGCAGCAACTAGACCGAGGGCCAACTGGATCGCTGGGCGGGTCTCCCTTGTCAATAATTTCATTGTACACCTCAGGTGTTATTATCAAAGTAGGGTTTAGCTCGGCATATGCATCATTAATTCCTGAAATTAGCGTGTACCCAGTGCCTTCCCTGTTTCTGATGTAGCCGTTCGCAACATTTGCTTCTTCAAGAGCGGGAACTATCACTGGGTCAAAGCTACCAACTTCGTAGTCCTCAACATAAGGGACGTAAAAGTAAAGGTTTGCTTTGGTGAAGAAAGAAAAATTGTTCCCCATTTGATTGCTCTTTGCGTTAAAAAATTGGGAAATCGTTGGGTACGCAACAAGGTTGCTATTAACAAGAGCAGTCATGCTATTCTTGAACGAACCCTTAAATTGATCTGGGATAGCTGATTTTACATACACTTGGCTAGTTTGGGGGGACATCAGGTCTGGCAACCCTACGTATCTGTCGTTGAACAATGAATTCTTTGCCAAGTAATACACCTCTGCACGAATGCTTGGATTTTGGAACAAGACTTTTGTTGCTTCGGTTAACTCGTTAATGGCACCTCTCATTTGGAACTCGGTTACAGTTGCCTGAGCTTGTAGCCTTCCAATTGAAAAGAATACTAAAAGCTGAAGCACGGTTAATCCTTGCCAGATTGGCTTTAGATTAAATAGAAACTTTTTCATACTGTTTAAGTTTTAAAAATTGACAAATGCCTACTCTATTCAAGGCTTTTCAGCGACCGCCCTCGCCAAGGCACTACACCAAGGCATATCTATATTGTCAGCCATAATTTAACCGACAAACAACCTTCATGGCGGGCACGGTTTGATGCCAATCAACACAAGCCGCTGTGCGGCAGCTGGGCAAGTCAGGCGCCCAGCCGCAAGGGGAGTACAGGTTTTCATAAAACGTGTTTTAAAAGTTGACATTCAATAATGAGAGCGATTTAAAGAGAGAATGTTTTTTGGTGTAGCGTGTAAAAGAGTGTGGTTAGGATTGTTGGATTGCTATATTGTTGAATTGTTGAATGACCGGAATGACCCTAGAGCGCATAAGCCACCAACAATAAAACAATATAACAAGCCAACAATCTATCAATCAGAGCGTGTTCAGGAAAAAGCCACTTCGTACCAGGCATCTCCTTCTTTAACTTTATATATACCTTTGCTGATATTGTATCCGTGTATGTCAAGTGAGTCGTTCATCCATGCGGGCGTCCTGATGTCTTCCAGCACGATGAAGTAGCCGCTGCCGAAATGCCTGCTGGCCTTGCCCCGCAGCATGTCGTCCTTGTGGAACCTGAAAACCAACTGTCCGGTAGAAGTGGCCGACACCACCGCCTTTGTAAGCGTGCTCGGTTTGGCTTGGCCGTTTGTGCCCTTGGCAGGCTTGTCTGCCTTGTGGGGGGCGTTGGCCGGCTCAATCTTGCAAATGCCGTGATAGAGGCAGTCTTTGGCTGGCATGCCGAACACCACTTCCACCGAAACAGTCCGTTGTGCTTCGTTCAACACTAAAGAGGATTCAGGTATGTAAAATTCAGAACTCATTTCTTTTTCTGCTTTTTGCTTGGATGTTGGAAGCGAGATAGTTCCCATCTTGTCTTTCAGTTTTCGTTGTTGGGGCATCGGGTTTCCAACGGCCCTACAATCGGTTCAACCATCTTTTCAATGCTGCAAAGTTGGGACGGAAAAAAATGGCTGTCAGGGACAGTTTACCATTGATTCTTACCCCAATATTTTTTAACATTTTTATCGTAAAAACAAGGCAAACGTCTTTCTTGCTTGATTTTTACCTTGCTACAACTGCTCATTCGCAGTTTTTCTTACTTTGGTCGTTCGGGGTCGCTTTCAGAAGGTTTCTTGGCGCTTCTCGCTTTTGCATGATGCAAAGGTAGGAGCAGCGGGAGCGTGCGTCACGGACAGAAATGCATCGGTTCTTACCCAAAGAAAAATTGAAAACAATCGGGCAATGCCTTTAAAAAGCCTGTTTTTATTAGGCTGTGACCAATCGTTTTCAAATTTTTCTTACTTTTAACCACCTGAAGACAACTGCCGCAACCTGCAATTTTTTGCGAGCGCGCTGCTCAGTATTTTGCTATTGGGCGTTTGGCACTTTGAGCCTTTCAATCTAGGTAAATCCTTTTTAATCATATTGTGCCTAGGAATAATGAAGGTACCAATTTTTATTGGTATATCTCCTCAATAATGATATTCGTTTTTTCAGATTGAGGCAGAGCGTCATATTGTGCTTTTGTCATGTTAGGTAGAAACATGTTCAAGACCAAAGAGAAGAACAGATAGAGAATCATGATTGTAATGTTTTAAAAGTTAAGCGATATTTTGTTTAATTGATGGTACAAAGCTATAGGCAGGAATGCCCCTTGTCAGGGACAGCTAGGCAGCTTATCTTACCCACAAAATGGCTTCAAAATCAGGCTGGGAAAAGATTATCAAGCTGACAATCAAAAGGTTATCAAAAACAAACACAAAAATATAGTTACTTACTGCGCAGTAAATAGCAGCAGTTTTTGGCGTAAAATCAGGCTATATTATGGAAATAATATTGGTTTATTAAATCATTAAACTGACGCAGAAGGGCTATCTTATGAAAAATGAAGGCCGCGCATTTTCACTTTTGAGGCCCCTTTGTCATGGCCGCAGGCTATCTCTTAGTCATGAAGTGAAGCAAAATACGATTCAGAGATTCCCGATAGCTATCGGGATAAAGCCCATTACAAAGGGGGACGGAATCCTGCAAGAAATTTTATAAGAAAGCACATATTCATCGCACGCTGGAAAAAAATCCCTGTTGACGCAGACACCCCAATAGGTTGTTTCACAAGACGGTTTCACAGGAATTGTCTCCAACAATTATTGGGTCTCCCGCAGATTTTACAGATTTACGCAGATTTTTCCTTCCTAAAATCTTGGATTTTCACCTGCGAATCCCGACAAATAACAGAATCGCAACCTGTAGGAGCCGTAGTTTTGATGTAACTACTAGTAAGTACTTGAGAGATGAGACCTCTCGCATTTTTGGGGTGCTATTCAAAAACTACCCCTACTCCCCTTCCGTGTAGGTACAACTTGGATAAATGGACAAGGATTACTACATTTACGCCGGACTAATCCAAAATAGCTGTACACGGCGCTCGTGGGACTAGGGATTTCCTGTTTGCCTACGGAAGCACAAAGCACAATCAAACCGCTACGCAAAAACAACACTCATGCAATACCTAAAAGAACTGGCAGAAATCGTCACCGCCAACAAAGTCAAGAAAATAGAAGTCATTGGAAACCCTAAGGATAAGGGCACAAAACTACAAAAGCTGTACGATGCCATTCGTACCGGTGAAGTGGATACTGACGATGCAGCGTTTGCCTTGTTGTATGGAGATGAAGATAACAAAGGGGCATATCACAAACTGAAGTACACGCTAAAAGAAAAACTCATCAATACTCTGTTCTTTATTGACACCAAAACAAATAAATACTCAGATACCCAGAGCACCTATTTTCAATGCGCCAAGGAAGTCATTGCTATTGAAATCCTTGGAATGAGGGGCGGCATTGCACTCTCTGCCCGATTATCAGAGAAGTTGTTGTCAACAACTATGAAATATGATTTCACCTATCTTAGCATCAATTTGTGCAGTAAACTAGCGTTTTATTATGCTCAGGCATTTGGGGACAGAACTAAGTTCAGTTATTTCAATGAAAAATTGATGCAATTAAATAAACTATATATAAAAGAAGTTACTGTGGAAGCGCGATTCTGGGATATAGTGTCGTACTATGTCAGGGACAAATCCACGAAAAAATTCATTGCTCCCATAGCAGAAAAGTATGTGAAAGAAATGGAGGAGATGCATTCTGATTTGACTTCCAGAAAGTTGATACATAAGGGCTACTTGTTGAAGATAGCAAAGAGCATGAGTGAGAATGATTACAAAACTACCATACTCCTTTGCAAGGAGGCGCTGTTTAAACTGGATGCTTTGCCTATTATGGACGTTGCTGCCATTTCGGGCATCTCTTTTCAGCTAATAGCTAGTTGTACCCACCTCAAGCGTTATGATGAAGCCAAAGCCGGCATTGAACGATGCCTAGGAATACAAGAAACGGGCCGCCAAACTTGGTTCAAGACCCTCGAACTCAACATGACGCTTGCCCTCCATACCCGACACTACGACGAGGCGTGGGAGGTTTTTCAAAAAGCCACCAGCCACAAGGGCTTTGCAAAAATACCCAAGCACTGGCAGGAAACCTGGAAGATCTTCGAGGCATGGCTCTGGTTCTTGAAGGGGGTTGGACAGGTAAAGGCAGACTCCTCGGCCATAAAACCCTTCAAAGTATCCAAATTCCTAAACGAAGTGCCCGAATTCTCCAAGGACAAGCGGGGCATGAACGTGCCCATCATTGTGGTGCAATTGGCCATTGCATTGCTCGAAAAGAAATACGAAGTGGTAATGGACAAGGTAGAAGCCCTCAAAAAGTACAATTTTCGCTATCTCAATGATGACACCAATTTTCGAAGTTACTGTTTCATTCAAATGGTCATGGTGATGGAGAAACAGCATTTCAGGCAAAAACAGACTATCACGAAATGTGAAAACCTATTGGCCGATTTGTCTTCCTCCCCCATTGACATCACCGACCAATCATACGACATTGAAATCCTGCCCTTGGAGGATACTTGGGAGTTCATCACCAGCCTATTGCCTGAAAAGGGTTTTTAAACCCTAAAACTTCCCCTGCCGCCAAATAGAAGCCATCCAGCGTATGCCGAACAGGCCCGCCACGATGAACCCAATCACGCCCACCACCGGAATGTTTTTGTAATGTGGCGGCACGTCGGCCATCACCAACAGCGACGAGCCAAGTATGAGCGCCCCCAGTACCAGGCCAAAGGAAATGCGCTTGGACGCCACGTCCACCGCCGAGTCGAGCGGCTCAAGGCCCCGGTGCTCGAACTCGATGTGCAACTTACCCCGCTTTATTTTTTCGATGACCTCCTCCATGTCCTCTGGGAACGAGGTGGCGAGCTTGGAGAGTTCGCCGAGGGTGCGGGCCATGCGCTTGGAGAGCTTGGCGGGGCTGTACTTGCGGCGCAGCAACCTCGAAACATAAGGGTGGATGTTCTCGATGATATTGTACTTGGGGTCGAGCATGAGTCCAACGCCCTCAATGATGACGAGTGCTTTTAGCAACAACAATAGGTTGGAGGGCACCCTGATTTTATAATCAAAAAACAGCGAGTTGAGCGCCGCCATCACCTCGTTGCTGTCAATGTCGGAGAGGCCGATATTGGAGTAGTTCTGGAAAAATTCGCCAATATCGTATTCGAGGCTTTTTTGGTCAATCTTCTCTTCGTCCCAACTGAATTGCAGGAGCGACTGCTTAAGCCCCTCCGTGTCGTGGTCATGCACGGCGAGCAGCAGGTCGGCGAGCAGTTCACGGTCGGTTTCCATCACCGCGCCCATCATGCCGTAGTCAATGAAGCAGACCCGCTGGTCGGGCAGCACGAAGATATTGCCGGGGTGGGGGTCGGCGTGGAAGAAGCCGTGGTCGAATACCTGCTCGAAGTAGAGGTTGATGCCCTTGAGCGCCAATTGGGGCCCAGTCATGCCAATTTGTTGCAGTCCATTTCGGTCGGTGCATTTAATCCCTTGGATGTATTGCATGCAAAGCACCTTCTCCGTGCACAGCTCGGTATAAACAGTGGGCACGTAAATGTCGGGGTTGCCTTGGAACTGCTCCTCGAAGCGGCGGATATTGCCCGCCTCCAAGGTAAAATCAAGTTCCTTTTGGATGCTCGCCTCAAACATCTTGACCAGTTCCAAGGGCTGGTAGGCGGCAAACTTTTCGAAACGGTCTTCCACAAACCGTGCGAGGCTTTTAAGGATTTGTATGTCCAACTCCACCGTGTCGCCGATACCGGGGCGCTGTACCTTCAGCACCACCTCCTGCCCTCCCACCAGCCTCGCCCTGTGTACCTGTGCCATGGATGCTGACGCAATGGGCTGGTAGTCAATGTTCTCAAATGCTTTTGTCAACCGCTCCCCCAGTTCCTGCTCCAGCGTGGCACGGATGTCGTCAATGGGCACGGGCAGGGCCTGGTCCTGGAATTTTTGCAGTTCCTCCACCAGTTCGTCCGGCAGTACGTCGGGGCGGTTACTGGCGATTTGGGCAAACTTGATGAAGGTAGTACCGAGTTCTTCGCACACCATGCGCATCCGCTCGTAGCGGGTGAACTCGGTCACGGGCAGTCCGTCGTGCTTGGGGATGAGCCGCTTCCACTTGGGCACGAAGCGGTTGAAGGGCGGGTGCATGGCCACATCCGCAAAGCCGTACTTTACCAGTACGCCAATGAGCTTTTCATACCGCCCGATAAGGGTGGGCTTATGTGAGGTGGTGGCCGACATGAGAGGTGGGTTTTGTGGATGCTAGATGCTGGATGCTGGATATTGGATACTGGATGGTCGCCACCCCCTATCCAGTATCCAGCATCAACAGTATCAAGATTACGATAGCAAGTTGGCAAATGCCTTTTTCATGTGGTCGAACGAGGTGGAAATCTCGTTGGCGAATGAATCAATTTTTTCGCTGGCGCCTGCCTCTTTTTTCAGGCGCTCCCGGATGTCTGCGATGGCGTCCACCAGTTCTGGCTTCATGGCTTCCAGTACGCCTTCTTCCTCAAACTCGCCAAGGGCTAGTTTGATGCGGAAGTCGTCCAGCTTGCCACGGAAGGCATTGAGCTTGACTTGCAGCGCCATGCCCACGTCTCCGATGGCCTCTTTTATGGCCAGTTCGAGGTTGTAGATGGCATGGAGGGTCTCCCGTTTCTGCACATCGTACTGGCGCTTGTTTTCGGCGGGTTCCTTCGCCAAGCGGGCGTCCAGTGCAACGAATTTTTCCATCAAAACCTCTCGGTGCTTGGCGGCGGCCTCGCCTGTGCGGCGCAGCATGTTCTTTTCTTCGGACATGAATTGCAGGAAGTTCTTGCGCTCCCTGTCGAAAACGTCCTTGGCCTCTGCCTTGCCCAGCGCCATTTGGATTTGCATTTCGTCCAGCAGCACTTTCATCTGGGTGAGGCGTTCTTTGCCGATGTCCAGCAGTTCATCTTGCAGTGTCATGGCTATTTGATTTAAGCTAACTGCTTAGGAGGGTGTGGGAGTAGAGAGAAAAAAATTCATTTTTTTCTCTCTACTCCCACATTTTGGGGTGTTTTTTTTGGGAAAATTTTCAAATTTTTCTAAAAAACACCCCCTGCTAAGTAGCTACGATTTATGTTGGAAAACGATTTTTTATGCAACAAAAATGCCCGCAATAATGATAATAGATACTGAGTTACATCATAACGAAGAGGTGAGTAAAATCAATTAAATCCCCCAACTATAAATAGCCATAAGCGTTGGGTCGGTTTGTTGTTTTAATGATTAAAATCAATTCAACAACTGACAATAAATAGCGGAATTCATGCCCTTTTATTGCTCTTTTGCTTCGGTTTTACTGGACAACGTACAAGATTGCATCGTACCAGCAACGACTATTAAAACGCAATATTATGGCACGGATTATTGTTCCAACCGACTTTTCAGCCCCTGCCGAACGGGCACTCGACCAAGCACTGTTGCTGGCCTTGCAGCACAACGACGAAGTGGAACTGCTGCATGTGGTGGAGATGACGCCCGCAGCCGAATACTCCGCCATCCGCAAGCGCATCTTGGAAGACCATTTGACGGAAGAGGACAGGCTCAAAGACCTTGTCCTTGCGCGAATCAAGGCATTGGGCATCAGCCCGCTGGTACGCTGGCGGGTGAAAGTGCTTTATGAGAATGATTTCTTGGAAGCTCTCCAAAAAAGGTTCAAGGCCGCAAAGGCGATGCTCGTCGTCATGGCGACCACGGGCATGAACGGACTGGCCGACCGGTTCTTCGGCAGCAGCACGGCCAAACTCATCGGCGAAGCCAAGCTGCCCATATTGGCCATACCCCCCAACTGGAAGGCCGCACCCTTGCACAAGTTGAAAGTATGCGTGACGCCAGAACAGGTGCCTTCCACGAACAAGGTGCTCGCCCGTTGGTCGAAATGGCTCGACGCAGGAACGGAATTGCTCTACCTGACTTCGCTGCCAGGATTGGCCACTGCAAGGCCCCAAAGCCCGTTCCCGTTCAGGGTTATCAAGTCACCGGCAGAAACGCCGCTTTACCAAGACCTTGTCAACTACAGCGAGGGTATGAAGGAAACCGCCTTGGTGATGTTCGTGCACGAGCGGGGCTTTTTTGAGCGGATATTCGACCGCAGCATCACAAAGCAAGTGGCCAGCGAAGTCAAAATCCCGCTGCTTACATTACCCGCTGCTGCATGACGAGGGGTTGTTGATGGGTTACCGCCCAAACAAAGAAAGGCGGAAATTTTGTGGACAAAATTTCCGCCTTTCTATATAAATCCTTTCTTTCCGGCAGGGCCAAAGTCAGGCGGCGACTTCAAGCCTTCTGACCCACTACCAAAAAACAAGGCCGGACAGTGGGGGGCTGCCCGGCCTTGTTCCTTTTGCTTGAAGATTGATTACCAATTATCGCCCTCGAAAGGCTCGCCGATGATGAGCCTGATTACATAATCACCTTCCTCAATCGAACTACCAGCTTCGGGGTAGGGCATCACCTGCAACAGCTTGACGCCGTGGCCAAAAGCCGTGAACTTGTCCGGCAGCATTTGGCCTTCACGGGGATTGGTGGTCAGCGTTTCAACAATTGCATCGTCCTCTTTTTCCACTGAAAGCTGAACGATGGCCTCGCCCTCCCAAACGCAGTTGACGCCAGTCGGGCAACGGCTGTCCTCCGAAATGCCCAAGAATTTGATGCGGGTGCCATCCGTTTCCAGTTCGGCGGTTTCGTTCACTGCGAGGTTGAAGGCCTTGTCGAGTTGTACGGGTTTAATGTTGGTGTCGTCGTCCTTGTTGCAAGCCATGAAAGCGGCGGCAACGACAAATGCGAAGAAGAGCAATTTTTTCATGGCAAAATGTTTAAAGGTTATTTACCAAGATTGATGGTGCAATTAAGGCAAGCGTTTAGCTCCTGCCAATGAACAAACAACAGGGCAGGCGGTGAGAATTGTCAACTTGGGGGAAAGTGGATGAATAAAACGCCCAAACTGCCGCTTTTTCCATTTTCTTTTAGCTTTGCATTAGAAATTCGTGTTCTACCCACCCAACACGGCAGTTTTCCCCTCTTTCCCTCCACCCAAAATTTGCGATGAACAAAGCACTGACCTTGCTGCTGCCCTTCTTCGTTTTGGCAGGCACCTCATTTTCCCAGTACACGGCCTTGGCCATGCCGGAGGCCGTTTCCAACAACGCCGTTTGTGCAGCCGTTGCCGATGGCAAAACCTACGTCTATTCCTTTTGCGGTATTGACTCCACAAAACTTTGGTCGGGCATCCACCTGAAGGCTTGGCGCTATGACTTGGAGGCCAACGCATGGTCGGGCCTACCACCTGTGCCGGACCCCGATGGCGGCAAAATCGCAGCCTCCCCCAGTTTCCTGAAAGGAAAAATCTATGTGGTGGGCGGCTACCATGTGGCGCAAAACGGCACCGAGGCCAGCAGCAACCGGGTACATGTTTTCGACCCAGTGGCCAATGCCTGGCAGCCAGATGCCGCCCCGCTACCCGTAGCCATTGATGACCAAGTGCAGGCGACTTGGCGTGACAGTTTGCTTTACGTGGTAACGGGTTGGAGCAACACCACCAATATGGCCAACGTGCAGGTTTTCAATCCAATAGCGAATACATGGGCGGCTGGAACGCCCGTGCCGAACAACACGGACTTCAAGGTGTTCGGGGCGAACGGCGTCATCATCGGCGACACAATTTTCTATGCGGGCGGCGCCCGCACGGGCAACAACTTCCCACCTACGAGCTTTTTTCGCAAGGGTGTCATCAACCCCGATAACCCGCTCGACATCACTTGGACGGGCTGGGACGAGCCTGCCGCCAAAGGCTACCGCATGGCCGCTGCTACCCTCGGCAACCGGGCCATCTGGCTCGGCGGCTCCGATGTGACCTACAACTACAATGGCATTGCCTACAACGGCAGCGGCGGCGTGGCACCGCTCGACCGTACGACGCTTTACGACCCTATGGGCGGCAATTTTTATCAAACAACCGGAAAAATGCCCGCTGTGATGGACTTGCGGGGCGCTGCGCAAATCAATGAAAACGAGGTGGTTGTCGCTGGCGGCATGGTGGCTGGGCAGCAAGTGTCGAGCGAGGTTTGGCGCATTTCACTCAGCAGCCTTTCCAGCGTGGAAAGCACTGCGGACGAGACGGCTTTTTTCAAGGTCTATCCCAACCCAACGGCGGGCGGCCTGACGGTGGAAGTGCCGGGCAAGTTCGAAATGGAGGTGTATGACGAGGCAGGCCAGTTGGTACTGTACGAAAAAGGCGAAGGCTATTTGCAGTTTTTCACCAAAGGGCTACCCACTGGGATGTACTATGTGGAGGTATTGGCGGAAGAGGGGTTGCGGGGGACGAAGCAGGTTTTTGTGAAACAATAGCTGAGTTCGGCAGTCGGCAGTTGGCAGTCAGGGTGCAGTCTTGCAGTCTTTGCCGTTCACCTTGGCACTGACTAACCAACTGTCAAACTGACTGCCCACTGCCCACTGTCGAACTGCCGAACTCATTATCACCGCACCGCTTCCACATACAGCATCGGCACGGTCATCTTCAGCTCGCCGTCCCAATCGGCCTGTTCGTTCAGCCTTTTTTCAAGTAGGGAAAACACCCGCTCCTCCTCTCTCTTCGGCACGATGCTGCGGAAGCCGGGCAAGAACCCAATCACGGTCAGGAAGTGGTGGAAAAAGGCCGAGCCGTTCAGGTAGCGCAGCGTGAATTTATCACGGATGATTTTCACGACGTTGAAGCGGGCGTCTTCCAGCAGGTCACGCACGGTCTCGTCGGTGCCACGGCGCTGCTCGCTGGCCTTGAGTGTGGGCAGGAGTTCTTCCATTCCAAGTTCTTTTAAAACGGTTTCATAGACGGAATAAAACTCCCTGAAATGCCCTTCCACATTGGTGGTGAGGCAGAGGCGGCCATCCCGTTTCATCGTTCGGTAGCACTCCTTAACGACGGCAGCAGGGTCGTCGAAATTATTGATGCCAAGGTTGCAGGTGATGAGGTCGAACTGCTTGTCGGGGAAGGGCAGCTTGGCGGCATCGCCGAGGAGTACCTCTACCTTGGGCAGCAGTTGGTGGTGGGCCAATTTCCATTTTGCACGCTCCACGCCCGCCTCCCAGGGGTCGAGGCCGGTGAGCTGGCAAGTGGCATCGAGTCGGTTGGCCAGCTCATAAAGCGGGAACCCAGCGCCACAGCCCACGTCGAGCACGGCCATGTCCTTGCGGAGCGGAACATGGTCGAGCAGTATTTTCCCGAAATAGGAAGACCAAAGGGAAAGCTCCTCGAACAGCAGCACGGTGTCCGGGCTTTCGATGGGGAAATTTTTATCGAGGAAGGTCATGTATGTTTCAAATAAAAACTGAATTCAAGATTTCAGCGGCCGTTTGAAAAAATCAGGTCGGCGCCATAAGGCAGGGGGTTTAGCTCCCGATGGTAAGGAAAAAATTTCCTCACTTTTTCAATGAGGTCCAATACAGTGGCTTCAAAAAGCACCACTTCGAGCAGCAGGCATTCGGTCATTTCCAAGACCTCGTCGGCGTGTTCCAAAATGGCAAATTCAAGGCCCTGGATGTCCAGCTTGAGCACGGAGATTTGTTTGATGCCCTGCTCCCGAACGAAGGTCATCAACGTAATGGCTGGCACCCGGCTCTCGACGATGCTATCTTGATCCGAGGTGAAGTCCGCTACGTTTTCTCGAATGGCAGACCCCAATTGGTCGGACGATGGCGTTGTGTAGAACACAAGTTCTCCATCCTTCGCCGCAATGGCTTTTTCGATGATGACAACGCCGGTACCTTCCAAGTTTTTATGGAGCAGGGGCAATACCTTGTGGTACGGTTCCACAGCCAGGATTTGGGCATCGGGGAATCGCAGCTTGGCAAGCAATGAAAACAACCCGTGGTTTGCGCCGCAATCAACAATGGCTCCGCTCAAGCCACTAGGGATGGCATTCACCAAGTTTTGAATTTTGTCCGTGGAGTGAATGAGGTGGTAGTAGGTTGCGGAGTCGAAATTGAGCCAAACCTTACGCCCATGATGGTCTATCCAAATTGGTTTGCCGAGCATGGGCAGTACGATCAGGCGTATTGCATGGAAGCCAAACCGCTTCCACAACACGAACAGAACTGATATTTTCTTTAACATAAGTTCAATAGCTAACTGACCCTCTTCCAAATCTTGTCAATCAAGTTGCTAAAATCAACCGAAAGTTTAAAATGCAGGACAAAGCCAACATAAACAAGGGACGCAGTCAAGGAATTTAACAACAGCCCCAACAAAGGGGAACTCAGCTTTGGGAGAAGGGTTACGGCAAAATAAGCGAATAAACCAATCAGCATAACCCATAATATGGGCCATGAAAATGGTTGCAGCTTGAATTTTGACCAAAGAACAGCGAATTTCAGAAAATTATAAATGGCAAGCGAAACCAAAGTAGCCAAAGCAGCCCCGTTGACGGCAAATATTGGTATCAACAGCCAACTGAACCCGATACTGCTCAGTGCAAGCAGGATGATGAAGTAAAAATTATACCGATAATTCTTTGAATAACTGATGATCTCAGTGTTCACGCCAGTGAGCATGTCTAAAACCCTTGCCAAGCCCAAGATAAGGATGACGTATTTCCCCTCCCGAAATTGCTCGCCATTGGGCATGAGGGAAAAAATCTCGTCAATGCTTACCCAGACGGCTAGCAAGAGGCCGAGGCCGACAATCAGCTGGTTGAGCGCCGATTTTTGGTAAATCTCCTGAATGTCTTCGATTTTGCCTTCTGCCCATTTATCGGAGATGATGGGCGAGCTGATGCGTGAAATGGCCCTGCGTGGAGCATCAATTGCATCGCTCAAGAAAAAAGCGACGGTGTAAACACCCGTGTCTGCCAAGGAGGTCATGGTTCCGAGCAGGATGGTGTTGATGCGCTCTCCGATGCGGCTGCCCAAGGTACCTATCAGGCCGAAGACCCCATAAGCATAGACTTCCTTTAGCAGCTTTGGGAATATAACCCGAAGTTAGGCCGCCAATGAAGCTGGCCAAGCGACGCTGTGTACCAGATTTGGCCCACCAGCACGGCAAAATAACCAACGATTTGCCCCCAAAATATGCCTTGAAATCCCCAAAAATTAAAGGCGAATGCCAAGACAAGCAGGGTCATGGCCAGTTTGGGAATTATTTCATTGAAAATATTCGGTACAACGATTTTATGGAAATTGGAGGTATAGCTCGTGAAAATGGCCGCATAAGTCAACAAAAGGGCCAAGGGCACGGCGTACGGCAAAAATTCAACGAACAGCGGCGATTTGTCGGAAAAATAACCAAGAATGGTGTCCTTTAGCAGGAGTACCAACAGCAGCAGCAACAAAATACCAACGGCGAAAATCACATGAAGCAAAAACAGGTAGCCGTTATGCCCATTTCGCTCATCCCGAAATTTTGGAAAAAATCGCACAATCAGCTCAGCACCGCCCCAAAAAAGGAAAGGGGCCGCCAGCACCGCAGAATCAAGTACGAATTTTGTAATGCCAATCTGTTCCTTAGACAAAAAAAGGGGGTAAAGCCAAAGCAAGTTGAAGGCACCAAGGGCCATGCCCAGGTAGGTAACTAAACTTTGCCGTACGCCTTGCTTTTGTACTATGCCCATTTTTGAATATAAAGTGGTGATGTTTGGTTTCGTAACTTTGCCCCCTCAAAGCCGTTTTAAAAACGAAGCAGCGAAAGTCCGCTATTTTTTCCGTATCAAAAAAATCACGTTTATGCTCAAGAAGCTCGACAGCATTTTCAGCAAAATCCGACCTTATCCATACATCCATGTCCACAGCAATTTTGTCATTGACAAGACCCCAGTGAAGTTTCACATCAAGAACCCAGTCGAGCGGTTCCGCTTGCAAAAATGGGGATGGGAAAAAGACTTGATTGTGGACTTGATAGCGGCGCTCAGGCCGGACGATGTCCTGTACGATATTGGCGCTTCCGTTGGGGCGGTTTCAGTCACGGCAGCGCAAAAAGCGAAAATTGGCAAGGTCATCAGCTTCGAGCCTGACCCTGAAAATGCAGCAAGCCTAAGGGCCAATTTTGAGTTGAATGGGATTTCCAACTTCCAAATCATGCAGTGTGCTGTAGGTGAGGAGGAGGGAGAAATGGAACTGTTCACCGAAGGTTCCAATGGGTTCTCGCCCAGCCTGCGGAAAGTCAATGGCATCAGTTCCTCGGTAAAAGTTCCCATTAATACCATTGACAGCCTAGTTGCCAAAGGCATCATACCTTCCGCCACAGTCATAAAGATGGACATCGAAGGCGCAGAGATGATGGGTTTCAAGGGCATGGACAAATTGTTGTCCGGCTCCCCAAAACCCAGGCTTATTGTCTTTGAAATCCATCCTGAATTCTTGCCAGCCTTCAACACCAATGTCACAGAAATACTCAAGTTTTTGATTGACAGGGGATACAAATTTGACAGCCTTGAGACGAGAAGCCATCAGATTTTGTGCTGGGCTAGTGCATGATATGCGAGCGGTTTGGAGGGACTCATTATACCTGGCAATGAGCATTCTATCGGCATTGGAGAATCTTATTTCCCTGCCTGATAAAACCTACTTTTCGTTTAAACCGTAAACCTCATGCAACTCTTAATCGCTCTTTACCTGTTCCCGTGGCTCGTTCCTTCGACAGCAAACGCAAAATTGGAAACCCCTTCCACTTGGGTCGTCGTTGCCGACACCTGCAAGAATGATTTCGCAAGGTTGATTGGCGAAACTGGCGTGAATGAGGAATGCTTCTACTTCATTAACGACGGCAATGGCAACTATTTCATAGCAGGAAAAACAGGAAACAATTCCTTGATAGTGCAGTTGGATCCGCTCGGAAACATCATCGAGCAACGAACCTATGACTTCACATCGGGCGATGATTTTGTGGCCAGTCTATTCTTGGACGACCAAGGCTTTTTGGTCGGTTCGGCCCGTGACCGAATCAATTCCAATACGACCAATATCCTTTTCAAAATCAACTGGCAAACGGGGGCTGTTATTTGGGCTAAAACACTGGCCGACCCTGCCTACAATAGGTTTGATAGGGTGTTTCAGAACCCTGCAAACGGCAATTATTGGGTTTTCGGCATGACCACAAACGCCCACGACAACTTTCTTTTTGAAGTGGACAAAAACGCTGGCTCCATTGAGTGGCAATACGTCTCAGACTATGGTGGAAACGGTGACGCATATATCGGTTATTTCCTCACCAGCGATGCAGTGTATTTTAGTGGGATGGGGCGGTTGGCCGACAACCTGTATGATATTCGCCCTACAATATCCAAGTTTGATTTCAACGGAAACCTTGTTTGGGCGAAGATGCACTTACGCTCCCCCAGCGAGCCCTCCAGGCTCTACAACGTGGACTTGATTATCGAGAACGACACCATCGTCAATTGCGGTAGGGGAAGCCTGACGGGCGAAGACCTGACGGTTTCGGAAATGTTGTTTTATAAAACCAATATTGACGGAGACTTGATTTGGGCCAAAAGCTACACCATAACGGGAGGCTCCAACGTGGCTGGATTCAAGGTGCTTCCCATCCCCAACGGGTACATCGTGCAGGCACTTTTTTGGAGAATTTCTCGACACCTAGGGTATTTGTGGCAAGGCTGAACAAAGGAGGCAATGTGGTCTGGGCCAAAAAGATTAAAACCGTCACCGACGCCCAAGGTATCACAAAACCCTTGGTGCTGTTGGAAGGCAATAATATCAAAATCGCAACCCAAACCACCCAATTCGACGATGGTGTAGCCAATGATTTGCTGTTTGGCCAACTATCGCTCGATGGCAACAGCTCGTCCGAATGCCCCCTTTTTGAGGATATTGAGCTGGTTGAAAGCAGCATATCTAATCCTTATGACGAATTTCAAACACCCGTTCAGGTAAACTCATTTTACAGCTATCCCAGCGGAAATTTCGCTCCACAAACTGCCAACCTGCCCATCAGCGACATCCCCGATTGTAATTGCATTGAAACTTGTGCAAATGG
>JADKBS010000040.1 GCA_016714985.1 Saprospiraceae bacterium
CGCCGATGCCTCGGTCTGCAGGAGATTTTGGGGGAAAAAGCACTTTGTCGAACGCAATGCGTTTGGATTGCAAATATTGCAGAGCACAGGGTGTTCACCAACGAAGCGGGCAAGCGTTTCACCGCAAAACCACTGCCTGTACAGGCGCAGTTTGCGCCCATCAATGCCATTATCAGCGGTGATTTCGACGGCGATGGACACGCCGACCTGCTGCTGGCGGGGAATACCTGGTCGCGCAATATTTCGGCGGGGCAATGCGACGCCTCCTAAGGGGCTGCTGAACGGGGATGGCAAGCTGGCTTTGTGTCAAGCAACGTGAATCGAAGCGGTTTTTATGTGGATGGGGCGGTGGCGAGCATGGCACAGGTCAAATTGAAATCGGGTGGCAGCTTGTTGCTCGTGGGCGTGAATGGAGCGCCCTTGCAAGTGTTTGGGTTTAAAAATAAAGCTCAAGCGCTAGGAAAATCAGTCAGTTCTTCGTCGGATACTCCGACGTCACTGGATACAAGTCAATTTATTTTTACTAATTAAAATTTCAAAAAAATGAAGTTCAAAGTTTCTCATTGATGCTCATCGTGCTTTGCAGTTGGCCGCCATATCGTTCTCGTCCTGCAAGAAGGACGACGACCCAAAACCAGCGCCTACTGTTACCCTTTCTGCCACGACTTTTAGTGGAAAGATTGGCGATGTAGCCACGGTAACTGCCACAGTGGTAGCTCCCGAAGGCTTGAAGGAACTACGGGTCACCAAGTACCTTGGCACCACGGTTGACCCTAATTTCGGCACCAACGGCACTGCTGTGCACACGGATCTGACGCATACCCACGATTATGAACTGTCTGCCGAGGGCCTTACCACGCCCGCCCGTTTCAATTTCACTGCGGAGGACAAAGCAGGGCAAACCGGCACCGCTGATTTCATCATCACGACTGAGCCAAGCGTTTCATATTTGTTGACGACCTACGATTGGCTTTGGAAGTCCAAATTTGGAAAAGGATTTGACACTGAACCCGCAGCAACAGAGCAGATTCAAGATTGCGAAAAGACAACTTCCACGTTTTCAACGCTGACGGAACTTATTCGCTTGATTTTGGCGCATTGACAGGTGGTACGGGTTCTTGCGGTTTTGACGGCTTCAATGCCTACACAACATGGTCGTTGAATGCCGACGAGACTGAACTGACCTTGAACTACCATGGCGTATTTACGCCAGATATTACAAAGCAAGAAGTTTATAGAATTACCGAAGCTACAACTTCTACCATAAAATCCATTTCAGAGGTTGACCTGACTGATTTCGGCGGTATCAAGTCGGATTGGAATTTCGAGTGGTCGGCGAAGGCGAAATAATAGGGAGTTTAAATGGCTAGGGGGAATTTCTCAATTCCCTAAAATAAGAGCGGCGGCAGTTTGTAACTGTCGCCGCTCTCTTTTAAAGGTCTTATCTTGAAATCAACAATCGCTTCGTGAGCAATTCACCTGAAGCTGTGGATGCTTTATGAAATATATGCCATTCGCCCAATTTGTAGGTTGCGATTGTAAATGGTGTTTTTCCTGGGACATTTGGGATGCTGAATACCAATTGTCCAAACGAATTCCAGATGGAAACAGGTGCAGTCTCTTCAAAAGGCAAAATCAAGTTCACTTCATCTTTTGCCGGGTTTGGATAAACCATAATTGAGTTGCCAAATGTTAAATTGGCTGGGGTGTTTTTAAATTGAACTATTCCATTTCCTAAACTTGTTGAATCAGAATTAAGCACATCATTGTAGACATGCTCATCGTAGATATTGTCTTCATAAAAAGACGCTGAGGGGGTAAATTTAAAGTTGTCATCTGTTGATGAAAACAGCTTCTCAGAAGCAGGGTCTCCTTTTAGACCACCAGGACACCAATAGAAAACAGCAGAATTGCTATTTTGACAACTTCCATAATTCAGCGTACTAGTAATTTTGTAAAATTTACAATTTTCAACGGGTATGTTTATAACGGCAGCCAAAGGCAGATTCGCCATAAACGCAGCTATAGTGACAGGTATAACCTGAGTGCTTAAAGGAGACCACGGACCATTCTGCGACACTGTTGACGTTTCAATAGTTATAGTTCTAGTATCTGGTGGAGTTGCACCACTAACACTGCTATATGTAAGTTGGACATTAGATGGAGAAGTAAATACGGGAGGTGCAAAGGGCAAATTTAAATTATTTGACGGAGTTGGCCAGAAATTTATCAAGGCAGCTAAGTAATGCGGGTTATTAGGGGTAAAGGCACCTGTATTGTTTACCTCAATAATCACTGTATTATTACCTTGAACGAAAGTTCCATTATTAGCAATGAAGCCCCGATAAATTGCTGCCCAAGTATTCCCATCCCATTGGTTACTACAATCGCCTCCAAGAGCTCCATTGATTATCGAAACTCCATTTACATATATCCTAAAATAATCATCAGCTTTAATATTATAATTAATTTTGCAGGGCACAAAATTTAGATTAGCAATAAACCTATAAAAAACTGTGGCATTGGCTGGAGCATTGCATGTTCCATTTCTGCTAATCGCACCAACCACAGTACCAGCGTTTGGTCCTGGAGACGGAACTGTAAAACCAGGAGGATTTGGACAACCAGTATTGACAATTCCGACCGTATTGTTAAATGTTAGTGCATTTAACTGAGCAGGAGTTCGGGGTGTGACATTGCAAAATGCTGTTGTGGCTGTTGTCCAACCAGCAATAGCGTTAGTATTAATTTGAACTGGTTGCGAAGCAATTTGCCCAGTAATTAACAGGCAGATTGAAAAAATTGTGATTCTCATGATTAAAGTATTTTATTTTGTAAATAATCATCCCTACAGACAGGTGTAGGGTTTGGCAAATATACTTATAATTTTCAATTTGAGGTGCTGAAAAAAAATTTGAGGTCATTCCTTTATTTTCAACTTGATAAACCTTGGCCGATAAATCCCCGCATCTTTCTGAATGTCCTTCCAAAAATCCAGCGTAATCGTGTTGTAGCTGATGAGCAACTCGCCGGGTTTCGAGAGGTTGGGGTGCGCCTTGGCGTTGTAGCAAAAAAGCCCTTGGTCCGCTTCCGGCGTCCGCCAGATTTCCTGGATTTCACCAAACGGCCCGACCGGGCTGTCCCCGATCCGCATGCCTACCTTGTCGGACAAACCCAGCACTTGGAATATCAAGGCATATCGGCCATCTGGCAGCGGCGTCGCGCTGAGTTCGTTGAGGCGGCGTTCGTGATGGGCGCAAGTCGTTGAATATCAGTCGTCCATGATTTTCCGTCCCAGTACCGCCATTTTGCAAAATTCTCGAAATCCTTCGGCTTCACCCTTGCCGCCACGAGGTTTTTGTCCTGCCCGAAGCAACCATAGACATACACATGGCCATCGGGGTGCGGCGCACCTGCCCGTTTGGTATTCACCAAAACGCCAGCGCCCAAGCTGCCCTCCCCTACCCCGCTCAAGTTGACGTGCAGCGGCGTTTTTATTTGACGTTGCTGCGCAAATGGTGGCCTGCTTGCCTCAGCTGGCACTGCCATCAGCGACACATCTACCTCTTTGAAGTCAAAAACGCCCGGCCCCGTCACCTCGATATGGTAGGCGAACAGGTAGAGCGTATTGTCCCGCTCTTGGTTCACAAAGCCGTCGCCGAGCCAGAAATGCTGCTTTGGCCCGCCCGTGTTTTGCGGCAAGAAGAAGGTTTGCGGAGTACCATTTTTGTCTTTTTTGTAAGAAAACTGGATGCTGTCCGGGTTGGCCGAATTGCCCTGCACGATGGCGCAGGTGTTGTTCACCATCACGTTGCCGGGCTTGGGCACGTTGCCCACCACCTCGCCGATATAGGTATCGCTGAACAGCAACAGTGTCTCTTGGTTGCCCAGGTTGCCCACCTTGTCCACCCCACTGAGGGGGATGGAAAAGATGCCATCTGCCCCAAACCAACCGAAGGTGCGGTGGAAAAGGTTCGTCCATTCAGGCGCTGCTTCCACGGTGTATTTGAGGTCTTTTTTGGAGATTGGAGCAGTTGGTTTTATGCCACAGCCAACGAACACCAAGCAGGCAGCAATAAGAAGGTTTTTCATTGTGTTTGAAAATTTTGAAATAATGCAACGCCTCCCCATAACCGTCCACCATTGACCGTCCATCGTAAGCCGTCTACCGTCCACCGTTTTCACTACCACCCCTTCACCCGCACGAAATACGGTCGATAATTGTCCGCATTGCTGAACAAATCGGCAAAATTGCTGCTGTTCACATTATAGGAAACCAGCAGTTCGCTGTTGCTGGAAAACTGCGTGTGGGCAAAGGCATTGTAGGTAAAAAGGTTGCCCTGGTGCGATTGTGGCGTGCAATAAACCGTCCGTTTTTGGTCAAAACCACTGGCCGGATTCGGTGAGTCGTAAATGTAAATCTCGCCGCCGAGGATATGGTGCTGGGTAAGCAAATAATAGCGGTCGTTGTGCTTGAACACCGCAAATTCATCGGAAACATTCGCAAAATGACGGGCGCTCAGGGCGGGGTCGGTCGTCCAGCCAGTGCCGTCGAAATATTCCCATTCGCCGTTCAAATCATTCCCGGCTACCCTCGCCGTGTGCAGGAATTTTGAAAAACCCTGTTTCTCCGAGCCATAGAGGTACAAGTAGCCATCGTCCTCCAAAATAGCCGCCCCGTAATTGGTGGCCGGGTCGGTGATTTTTCGTTCGATGGAAAGCAATTGAAAATCAGGCAGCGAAAAAGTGGCAACGTCCACGCTGGCGTAGGCAAAGTCCCAAGCACCGCCGCCCGTTGATTTAAAGCCGAAAAGTATCACTTGGAGCGTATCACCGTGGGCATGACCATGACCCGGCCAGTACCACCAACCCGCATCGGCAGGCTCGACGAAGGCCGTAGAACTGCCCGTCAGCGTGGTCATTTCATCGCCATCCTGCACCACGAAGGCATTGCGGTGGAAGCCACCGCCGGGTCGGCTCCGGTTGGCGTTCACCGTACCGATGAAGCTGTCGCCGAAGAGCCAAAGATTACGGCCATCGGGCAAGGGAACGGAATAGGTGGCATCGCCGCCCGTCCAACCGCTGTACCGGGTAAAAAGCTGGTTGAAATCAGTGGCCAAAGACACTGAAATCGGGCTTCCAGCAGCCGGAAGGTACGACGACCGTGCTGTCGCCGGGTTCTTCCGGGTTTTCTTCGTTGGGGTCAATGGGGTAGAAATTGCCGGAGGTGAAGTCGTCGGATTCGTCTTTGCAGGCCGTGAAAAAGACCATTGCCGACAAGGCAAACAAGAATATGACGCTCAGCGATGACAGGAATGGCTTCCGCATGGATATTGGATTTATTGGCTCTTTGAAGCTTTGGTGGCAAATTACGAACTTTGTTTGAACATACCGGAAATTCATGTCAGTTGTTTGACAGATTTTTTGCAACCAATCCTTACATTCGCCACATGATAAACCTCGGCCTTGGCCTCTATAAAAGCTTGTTGAACGACGCCAATTTCCGCTTTGCGAAGCAATGCGGTGCCACGCATATCGTCGTGCAGTTGGTGGATTACGTGAAGGGCGGCGACAACCCGACCCTCACCCAAAACTACCTCGGCGGCTGGGGCGTTACCCGCAACGAGGGCAAGCTCTGGCAGCTCGACGAACTGCTCGCCCTGAAAAAGCAAATCGAATCGCACGGCCTCACCTGGGCCGCCATCGAGAATTTCGACCCGGCGCACTGGTACGATGTGCTGCTCGATGGCCCGAAAAAGCACCAACAAATCGAGGATTTGAAATGGATGCTCCGCAATATCGGTAAGGCGGGCATCCCGGTCATGGGCTACTATTTCAGCTTGGCAGGTGTTTGGGGCTGGACGCCCGCTCCGGCTGGTCGGGGCGAGGCGATGTCCGTCGTGTTTGACCAAAACAAAATAGACACCCAAGCGCCCATCGAATGGCATGGTTTGGAACATGACCTACGATACGGAAGCGAAGGGCAGCACGGTAGCCCCCGTTTCGAAGGAAGAGATTTGGCAGCGTTTGCAGTGGTTTTTGGCCGAAATGCTGCCTGTGGCCGAGGAATGTGGCGTCCGGCTCGTCGCTCATCCCGATGACCCGCCGCTGCCGGAGATGCGAGGCACGGCCCGTTTGTTTTACAGCCATACCGAATACGAGCGGTTATTGGCGCTGTCGCCAAGCCCCGCCAATGGTTTCGAGTTCTGCATGGGTGCCTTGCAGGAGATGCCGGACGGGGACCTCTACGCCCTGCTCGACAAGCATTCCGCCGCCGGGAACATCGGCTATATCCACTTCCGAAACGTGGTGGGCAAGGTGCCGCAGTACCGGGAAGCCTTCGTGGACGAGGGCGATATTGACATGGTACGGGCCTTGCGCATTTTGAAAAAAAACAATTTTGACGGCGTCATCATTCCCGACCATACCCCCGAAATGAGCTGCGCTGCGCCCTGGCATGCGGGCAAGGCGTTTGCGCTGGGGTATATGCGGGGGGTGCTGCAGGGGATTGAGCGGGAAGGCTGATTTTTTGGAGTTTTGATTTAAGATATAAGATTACATGATTTAAGATTTAAGATTGTGAGCGTGTCGGTTAATCTCAAATCTGGAACCATGTAATCTGCAATCTTAAATCAAAAAAGTAGCACAAAGCATTTAAAAGCATGGTTCCACCACCCTTTTTCCCAACTGGCAAATGCACCATCTCCGACGACTGGACGCTCAACGGCATGAACGTCGTCTGGATGGAAAATGACTACCTGCGCATCGGCATTCTGGCCGGACGGGGCAGTGATATTTTGAGTTTCGATACAACCGAAGGACGTGGATTTCATGCTGCGTTTGTCAAGGCATCCTCAATCCGAACCTCGATTTTCGCAAATGCGCAGCACCGACAACCAGTTCGAGGACTACTACTATGGCGGCTGGCACGAGGTCTTACCCAATAGCCCCGGCTTCAACTACAGGGGGCAACGCTGGGACAACACGGCGAGGTTTCGCTTGACGCCTTGGAAACATGCCATCATCAGAAACACGCCCGAAAAAGTCTCCTCAAGCTCTGGACTCCGACCCCTGCGGATACCCATTTTAATCGAAAAACGTTGAGCTTGGAGGCGGATAAGGCGACGCTTTCATTGAGGAGAAACTGACAAACGAAGCTGCCACGCACCTCGATATTTCATGGGGACAGCATATTGCATTCGGTTTGCCGTTCCTGAAAGAAGGCGCAAAAATCACCACCAATGCCCGCAGCTTTTTGGCCGAACCGCTCATGCCGCCCAACCGCCGCTTCCAGCCGGGTGTGGAAAGCGATTTTCCAATGCCTTGAATATCAATGGAATAGCGGACGACGCCAGCCTTTGTGCCACCCGCACCGGCAGCATCTTACAGTGACTTGGCGTACCTTTCGGGCTTCGACGACTCGGCTTTTTATGCCTTAAAAAACGAGGAGAAAAACGTCGGGTTTGCCGTTCGTTGGGATGCCCGGATTTTCAAGCACTGCTGGTACTGGCAAGAACGCTATGCCACGCAGGACGCACCTTGGTGGGGGCAATACCTACGCCGTCGGCCTTGAACCCTGGACCAACCGTTGGCGGCCCAACCCGCAGGACAGCATTGAAGCAGGGGAATGGTTGCGGATAGCAGCTGGTGAGGTAATCACGACCAAATTGGAAGCATCTGGCTTTGAAAGAACTTACGGTTGACGGCAGACGGTGGACGGTAAACGGCGCAACAAGCTGGCTACCGTCCGCCGTCCACACATCTACCATCAACCGAATATCATGCACCCACTACTTTCAAAATCCACCATTTTTCGCCGATGGCCTCGACCACCCGGAATGCGTTGCCGTACATCCTGACGGGACGGTCTGGGCAGGCGGCGAGGCTGGGCAGATTTACCGCATCTCGGCCGATGGAAAAAAGGTCGAAGAGGTCGCCAACACGGGCGGCTTTATCCTTGGACTGGCGTTCAGTCCCGGCGCTAAGTGGCTGGCTATCTGTGATTTAGGCAAAAAATGCGTCTGGCGGCTCGACCTGCAAACGATGAAACTGGAACGTTTTGCCGATGGCGCAGAAGGGCATAAATTCAATATTCCGAACTACGCCGTTTTTGACAAGCAGGGCAATCTTTATGTCAGCGAAAGCGGTGCTTTTAGGCAAATTACTGGCAAGGTGCTGAAGTTCTCCCCCAATGGGTCGGGCACCATCTGGCACGATGGCGGCTTCAATTTTGCCAACGGCATGGCGCTTTGCCCCGAAGGAAGCACCTTTACATCGCCGTTTCCTTCCTGCCCGGGGTGGAACGGGTAGCAATTTTGCCGGATGGCAGCGCTGGCGAGCGCAGCTTGGTCTGCACCCTGCCGGAGGCCGTGCCCGAAGGCTGGCCTTCGATGCCGATGGCAATCTGTACGTTTCCTGCTATTCCCCGAACAAGATTTACAAAGTGACGCCCAGTGGCGAAGTGACCGTTTTCATGGACGACTGGGAGGCACATACCATTTCCAATCCCACGAACATCGCCTTTGGCGGGCCAAACCTCGACCAACTTTTTGCGGCCAACCTCGGCAGGTGGCATATCACGAAGATTGACGCAGGCGTGAGGGGGTTGGCATTGGCGTCGCATGACGGATGAAACTGGAAATTAGGAAATTGGAAATTGAGAAATTCGGTTTCCGCACTCCTCAATTTCTAATTCCTCAATGTCCTAATTTCAATATTTCCAATGTCCTTCACCAATAAAACAGCCATCATCACGGGCGGCGCAAAAGGTATCGGCGGCGCGTGCAGTCGCGTTTTTCCTTTCTTTGTGCAGCACGCCATCCCGTTTATGCTGAAACAGGGCAGCGGCGTGGTCATCAATGTGTCGAGCGTGCAGGCGTTCATTTCGCAACAAAACGTAGCACCTTATACCACTCCAAGACTGCCATGCTCGGCCTGACCCGTAGCATCGCCGTGGATTATGCGCCGCAAATCCGTTGCATGTCCGTTGTCCCGCACTAGTGACGCCGATGCTGCGGGATGCTTCCCAGCTCGCCCGACCCGGCGGCGGTTTATCAGGAATGTGTGGACATGCACCTCGTGAAGCGCATCGGTACGGCGGAAGAGGTGGGCGAACTTTGCGCCTACCTTGCCAGCGACAAGGCGTCGTTTTTCACCGGGCAAGCCGTTCGGATAGATGGCGGGTTGGGGATTACGATTGCGGGGAGCAAAAAGGAGTGAGCTTCAGACATGCGCTTCTATCCATGACCTGATGCCGTCGAAATCAAGCCGACCTTCGGCGACGGCAATCACGAAGTCGTATTTTTCGTCTTCGGAAGCAGTGATATCCAGCCATTATACAGGGGTAAAGCATAGGACATATCCTGTACGTTTATTTCCATCCATAAAGGATGATTTTTCTGACCTAGCTTTCTATTAATGCAGCTCCTTTTTCAATAACTTCAGGATAAAAATCATGTCCGTCGAACGACTGAAACGGCCTGGCAAGAGCAGACTCCAACAGTATAATATCACGTACGCCGTCACTTCCACCAGTCTGTGAATTGATATTACTATGGATGAAAGCACTTCGTTGAGGTCAATCATTCTGCGAGACGTTTCAATAAATTATGTTCCTTTTCGATGACTTTGTCAGCAAATTCAGTTAACTTTAATGGAGTTGATTGACGTTTGCTTCCTTTTGTAATGAAAGAAAGGATTTCCGTCAAATCATTTGGTCAAAATGGTCAAACATTTCCTTGATTTCTTCTTTAATTTCAGTTGCAATCATCCTTGATTTTTTACAAAAATAACCACTTCCAGCGAAAAATGATTCCCCGTTTTTTCTTACTCAAGCACCACCCGCAGCGTCCTAATTTCCCAAGCGCCAAAACTTCATCGCCGGCGCCACCTCTCAAAAACTTTCTCCTTTTCATTGCTCAAAAAACCATTTTGGCTGCCCTGCCCCACCCCAGTTCAAGGTGGCCGATGCGGGCTTATCCGAGGTATTGAAAAGCCGGAGCAAGTATCCTTTACCATCCCGGGTAGGCTTCAGGGAAGTGACGATGACCGCTGGGTCGCCCGTCAATTTAAGCAGGGAAGGCAAACCCTGTTGCCCCTCCCCTACTGGCGCAACCACCAGCGGCTGCACCAGCCCGATGCCGAATTTTTTGGCTTCTGCACTATCGAATGCCTTGTGCGGGCGCAGCGAGTAACGGAAGGGGATTTGGCCCACCTGATGCCCTTTGTAATTGACGAACCAAACATTGTTCATCACCCACGAGAACAGGCGGTTGCTGGGCGTCCAAGTCTTTAGCCAAGGCTCGTTGACGGGGTCGCTCATCCAGCGTTGGCCATTAGCATTTCGCCCGTCTCGACCAGTGGCGCATCGAGGTTTGCCCAAGTGACGCCATCCGTTTTATTGGAGATGTCCACGAAATGCTAAAGGCGCAAAAAGTTCTTGTTTGCCCTTTCAACTGGTCTTTCTCTGGCTGCATCAGCGCCCAAGCATCAATGCGAAGTTCGCCGTCAGGCACCTGAAAGGGAGGAAAAGCGCAGGTTTTCGTCCTCATAGACCCGTTTTTGTCCACGAGGTTGAGGATGTCCACGCGATTGCTGCCTGCCGTGAGCTGTATTTCCCGGCTGAAAAGCTTGGCACCCGGCGCTTCTGAACTTACGAGGATGGAAGCGACAAGTGGGCCATTTTCCTTGATTTTAAAAACAGGTTTTGCACTACGGCGGGGGTTGGCGGCGTCCTTTCCCGTGTACCAATATTCGTTGAAGCCAAGGCTATCGGTGGCGTCCACGAGGTCAAACGGGTCCCCGTGCCGGATGCTGGCGATGCCGGTGGTGGCCTCGTCCAATTTCACCGTGAGCCATTCGTTGGTCGGGGTCAGGCCGTTGGTGGCAAGGCTTTTCAGGCTGCGCAATTTGAGCTTTCCTTTTTTTCAGGGTAAAACGGGCGGCTGAACGGTGGGATGTCCTTGCCCAAAAGCCAATTCGCCCGTGGACAATTCCTGCGTTGGTTGCGCCAAGCCATTTCATCGAAAACCGTCATGCCGTTCGCTTTCCAGTCGGCTGGGATTTTCTGAGTTCGCTGCGCTGCCAAGAGGTGGTATTGCAAAAGGAAATTCGAGACCGCACCGCTTTGGCGCGTTCATTTTACCTAAAGCCTTGTCAATCAACGTATTGGTTTGGCGCTCCGCATTGTTTGCAAAGCCTTTTTTTACCTCCCATTGCTTCGTGGTGAAATCAATATCAGGGTCTGATTTGCTGCTGACAGCGCCCCAAGTATGCTCCGAAAAAAGCAGCACGTTCGTCCACGCCTCGTCAAATTCGGCAGCCGGGATTCCCTTTGCATCGAGCATCGCCCACGGGGCCTGCGCCTGCACGAGCTGCTCGGCGGTGTTGCGGTTGGTGGGAGGTTTCCGAGGGCGGAGGAGGACAGCGCCATCTTTCCCAATAGGGCGTGAAATCGCCACGGTGAGTAGCAATTGGTCGCCGTATTTCTGCTCAAAAGCCCCAAACATTTCAGCCCGGTGGTGGCAATGCGGAGCTTGGGCGATTCATACTTTTCGTTCCATTCCCGCACAAGTCCGGCATGTCGGTATCAGGGCCGCCGTTGTCGCCGAGGGTATAGCGGATTTGAACCATGTCGTAGGGGGTAGCTTTCGGCATCCAGTTCACCAAGGAATTTAAGGATGGGCACGCCCCTCCGTGCGGCGAACTTGCCCAATAGCCAGTCATGGAACCATGAATAGCCGTGGCGGCTCATCCAGAACAACGCCCGCTCGTTGCCGGATGGCGATTCCCAATAAAACGGCACGTCGCCCCAAGCCTCGAAGGTCAGGCCGACTTGGTAGCCGCCATGTGCCTTGTGCGGCATGTGGTTGGGGCCGATGGAAAATACTTACCTCGCTTTGCGCCAGCGCAGGCACGATGCCCCAAGCGTAACCGGGCACGTCGGAAATCATGGCCGAGTTGATGCCGATGCCGCCAATCCGCTCCATTTTTTACGGCAAAATCGGTGATGCATCAATTCTTCCGGGGCGCTGCAAGCCGTCAGTTCGCTGCCGTAGAGCGCATCCAGTCCAATCCAGCCTTTTTTCACGGCCTCGATAAAGGCGGCACGGCTTTCGGGTTTGGCATTTTTCAAATAGCCATCCACGGCCCAAAGCACTTCCACGTTCCATTTGTAGCGGGCAGCTTCGGGATAGTTGGCGGTCTTTTTTGCCAGCTCGATGCCTTGCTCGAAATTGCGCCACTGCATCCGCTCGACCTCCGCCTGCAAATGCGTGAAACCTACGTCCACATGCGAGTGAGGCAGCAAAAAGACCTCAAAGGACGAACGGGTTTCAGTGTGATGTCCTGTTTCCAAGGCGTGCTTCGGTCTTCCCCAATACGACCTCCACTTCGGCCATGCGGCCACCTCAACCTTGTCCACCCACAGGTAAAATCGGTTCAAGCCAGGTTGGAGTGTTTGGTCCATTTTGCCAAACACCGTCCAAAAAACACGCCCAGTCCAGGGGTATCTGCCAGCGTCAATTCAACCAAAATCGGTTGTTGCAATTTGCCGTTTTGCCGCTTCATGGCCTGAAAACCAAACACTTGGAAACTTGTTTCCACCACATTTTTGGGCGGTTGTAGGTATCGGAAAAGGATGGCTTCCGCTGTCGTAATTTTCAGGGGTGAGGGACGCTCCTGCGGAAAATCAGGCGCGGTACGGTCAGGATTTGGTAAGCCGAAGACATGGTCCTTTCACCGTTTAGCGGTGGTGGCGACAAATGCCAGCTCGTAGTCGTCGGCTTTGTATCGCCAATTTTTTCGTTGGAATTAGTAGGGCTGGAGAAGCTGAACGTTGTTGCCCATTGATGGACAAATCGAAACTGGCCGGATGCTCGCCACTGACCACGGACATGGATGCCTGCCAAATAAAGCTAATCCATTCATCCTTCGCTGCGGGCATTCCCGGGCAGTTTGGAACTCCGCAGCCTTGCCACCGGGCGTGACCGTCAGGGCGAGTTTTCCCTTTTGCAAAATGGGCGGGAATTCGAGTTGCGTGCCACTTACAATCTGTTCAAAGCCCTGCGCATACTGGGCGAGCGCACGGGGAACGGGTTGTCGAGGGGAAGGCGCTGTTGGGGACACGGCCTTGCAGATGCCCAATAGCAGGAGGGCTGCGAGCAAGTGTTTTTTCATGTGTTTCACAATTTCAACCTAAAAAACCGTGGCCGACAAAGCCGTGGCTCTTTGGGATGTCGTTCCAAAATCCATTTTGAATTCACATTGCAGGCGATGAGCAGCTCACCGGGTTGAACAGCAGGAAGCCCACTTCGCGTGGTAGGCGAAGTAGTTCCAAATCCTTTTGCCATTCACTGTCGCACTGCCAGACCTTATGGGTGGGCAGGCTGTCCAGTAAATTCCTTTTCGAAATTCCGCACTTGCTACCCCTGTTTTCATCCCAAAAACTGATGAGCGAGAATGACGAAGGGTCCATCGGGCATGTGGCTGAGACTCATTTCATTGGAGACGGGCGGTGACGGGCGTCATTTTTTCGGTAGCCTTTCGTTCAGCTGGAGCCTGCGGCGAACCCCCATCGATCGAACTGATAAACTTGAACTCCTTCGGCTTTACCCGTGCTATCACCAGCTCCTCTGATTTCTGCCCGGGCCGACCCCGGGTGACGTAAATATAGCCATCGGGGTTGGGGAGCACCCGCCCGCTGTGTTGACGAGGGATGCCGCTGCTCATCGTGACCCTTTGTTCCAGCTTTCGAGCGGGAAAGAAGGGCGTTTCTGAGCTGCTCGCCGCTGGTCCTTGAAGGGCGGCTTGCTGCCCTTGCAGGGCGCGATGATGTTGACGCCCGTTTGCTCAAACTCGAAAAAGGAGCCGGAATTAGATGGTGTCCTGAACCGGGTAGGCAAACAGGTACAAAGTGCTGTCCATTCTCCACGCTCACGAAGCCATCGCCACCAATCCAGTAGTAATCGCCTTTTGGTGTTGGGGTGTTCCGGCATTAAAGAGCGAAGTTGGCTTGCCATCCTTGTCCCTTGTTGATGAAAAACTTGAACCTCTGAAGGGTCAGGCTCAGCGCCTTCGAGGTAGGTAACGCACCACTGATACATCACCACATCCTTTCGCTGAACGGTTTCGCTGACTGTATCCGCCACGACTGAATCGACTGAAAATGAAGAGGGATTGCTAAGGTTTTTGTTGCTGCAGTGCGGTAATGACGACTAGTCCATCGGAATGGCGAAAATGACGTTGCCGCCGAACCATCCTGCATTGCGGGTCAGCAGTTTGTCCCAATCAGAAGCGGCAGAAACCAAGCCCATCTTGCTGGGTGGTCGATGGGGAAGCCGACTGGTCGATTTTTTGCTACAGTTTAGTAAAAAAAGCAGCAACAAAAGGATACTCCGCTAAATTTGATTGTTTCATTAAGTGACATTGAAATTTTTTCTTAAAAATCCAGGTTTGTTTCTTTCCAAAGTAGAAAACAACGGTTTTATGTTGCAGGATGCCTGCACATACCAATTTTCACCATTGGTCGCCGTTGCCGAGCCAAAAACATTCTGGCACAAACGGATTTATTTATTGCCCTTCTTTTATCGCCTAAGTTAAATGGCAATGACGCTGTCCTGCCCTGGCCTTTCACCGACTCATGTTGTGTTGCAGTTATGACGGCTGTGCTCTGTTTAGCTGGGCAACGTTGGGCGAAACGGTAGGTCAAAGCGTGGGCGGCCACTGGGCAATCGCATTAAATGGTAAAAAGAAGACGGCAAAACAGCAGCTCCGGGCTTCCTCCAACCCTACGCGCTGCGGGCGGCCCGTTTGAAATGGATTTTGCAGGGCAAGAACAGCATCGTTTTAAAGACGTTGTTCGGCGATGTTTGGCTCTATGGCGGGCAGTCGAACATGCAGGACGCTGGACATGATGCACCACAAGGAACTGGACACCGCCCGCACCAACAAACCTCGAATATCCGTATTGTTCGCTCAGGCCATTGACCTCGACCATTTGCCAAAAA
>JADKBS010000041.1 GCA_016714985.1 Saprospiraceae bacterium
CCTCGACACTGGCACTGCACGACGGCATGGACCTGAGATACCTACTCAGAAGCGATACGATGTAGTAATTGTTGACCCGAACTGGCGTGCGTATGAACCAACGGTACCGACACCTCCCCGCAATTCGTCCCACGGTGACAACTCCATCACCTGGACAGACCCGACGGATTATGCTCCGATCCATGGTGGTGAAAGGACATTTCCATGAATACCTGCAAACGCTCAGGGGCCAGTACAGCTAATGGACAATGGCAGATGGAAGACAGGCCTTCACCACTAACTTTGCATGTTCCGCTTTCAGGGTACGACCGCGCACGCGGGCTAAGAGAAGCGGCCCGTGAAGAAGGGCAACGGACTGCTCAACGGCGTCACCACCTTCGACCTCGTGCTGTTAAGCAATCATATCCTCGGCAACCTCACCCTTGATTCCGCAAGTTACTTGCGGCAGACGTGAACCATTCCGGCAGCATTCCACTTTCGACCCAGTGGCGCTGCGCAGGCTATCCTACATGACCGATCCGTTCCCCAACAACACATCGTGGCGCTCATCCGGCGGATTAGACTTCCAGAACTAACAACCCCTTTGAAGAACCACTCCCTGAGTACTCAAGGTTCACGGCATGTTGCGCGACAGGCCCGCCTTGAACCCCTGGCAGTAAAAATCGGTGACCTGAATGGCAACGCCGTCCTGGGGGGCGAGGGCGAGGTGGAGGAACGCAACATAGGATGGGGAACTGCACCTTGCGTGCCCAACGGCAACTCAAGGCAGGGCGAGGTACGAATCATCGCCTTGTGGCGAGGCCTTGACCTGGCTCCCTGCAAAGGCACCACGACCTCTGACGCCGCCAAGGCCAGCCTTATAACGCTTCTGCGACAAGCCGGAGACTGCGAATGTAAAGGCTTCGGCGAGCCACGCAACGTACTGCTACCCTTGGCTTGGCAGCTTGATGCCGCCGGGAAAATGTTGGAAGCTGACGCCACCATGTTTTGCACCGGTTCATGAATCACCAGGATGTGACCGTAGAAGGCATTATTGGCAATGAATTCCACTGTAACTGCCTTGCGTACAAATGGCGGTATTCCTGGAACGTCGCTAGCGCATCCACGAGGCACTCAACTGCTCCGTGGATGTCGCCCCGCTTTCACGCTGGGGCAGAACTTAGCCCAACCCGTTCTAGGGCAGATTGATCCAATTCTTGCCAAAGGAAAATGCGCAATAACACTTGAAACAAATATGGCCAACGGCCGCCGCACCCTTCTGCTCGAAGGCATGCAGGACGCTGGGTGGCACCAGTGGTCGTGAACAGGAATACGATGGGAGGCTGGCGTTCTATATCTACCACTGACCACGCCTCTTAATCTAAAAGGAGAAGATGGTGTTTCGTGATTGATACATTGCTTCATTGTTTAATTGTTTAATTGCTATCCAATGCAACTGCGATGACGCAATGAATATTAGCCACTATTCAAAATCACACCTATTTGGAGCCTGCTAAGGGGTGGAAAAATGATTTTCCTCCCCTTCCAGCATTTTTATTTTAGGTTGCTTTGGGAGTATTGACTTTCCCAAAATATGCACCTTGTTTATTTGGCATTAAATTTTGAGCAGTCAATGAAGTTTAAGTTGCGTCGTATTTATAAATAAAATGCCCATGTTTTGACAAGCAATACTTTTAGTTTGAATGTGAATTGTTTGCTATCTTGCAGCATCTTCTAACATTTAACTACTTCACCATGAAAACTTCGTTGTACTCACTCACTCACTCACTCGGTAAAGCATGTCTAATCTTATTGGTCATGTCGTTGTCCGTTTTGACCATTTTTGCACAGCGAACGCCCTGCGATTCGCCGCATCCGACACCACAGGTATTGGCAACCGTCCAGCAGAACATTGCTTCGGTTCCCGTCCCCTCGGCTCCGTTTACTTGGGAAATACCCGTAAGGGTGACCGTGTTCCTCAAAGATGATGGAAGTGGCCTGTCGGCCGCTGTATCGGAGGCCCAAATTGATGATTTTCTTTCCAATATGAACGGAGAGCTGGTCGGAGGCCCAAATACCTATCATTTCTATAGGTGTGGCCCCATCAATTTCATTCATAACATCGGAATTAAAGCTGGCAACTTTCCTGTCACAGACTACTCTTATGCTGCCAACTTCCTGAACCTATATTTATATACAGACCCAAATACCAACCCACAGGCAGAATTCCCTTGGAATTATCCGATTGGAAATGCATTGTACCTAACAGGAGGAGTTGATAATCTTTCATCAGGAACTGGTATTCATGAACTTGGCCATACCTTGGGCTTGCTGCATACTTTTAGCCCTCAGGCTCCATACATCGTCCCGGCAACACCTGCCCAGTCGGATTGGCCTTACCATACAACCGGGGCAAGGGAATTGATGTTGACGGGGTTTAATATTCCTGGAAAGGAATTCAAAGACGAGAATAAGGAATATGCTGGCGACAGAGTAGCAGACACCCCTCCGGGTTGCGATGATGACCCTGATTTTGCTGTATATTACCCTTCTGCCTCTTCCATTGCTGGGTGCTGACAATGACTATACCCCCAAAGGAATGGTTGCTTCGATATTGACCCCAATACCCTCTGTGAGCATGGTTGTTCTTTTGATTTTAGCAACTGCACCTGTCTCAAGACCCCACAGGACTAATTCCGACCCATACAAGACCCAACAACATCCTGCCAGGAATCACATGTCCGATCTCTACAGTATGCTTTAATGAGACTCACGCCTGGGCAAATCACAGAGCAGACCAAATATTCAATTTTTACTGGAAAGACTATTACGAGCCCTTAGCTTGCGGAAGCTTGGAGGACAAGGTTGAAATCGAGGACACACCAACTGGATTGGACAGGGTTTTCATCAAAATTTTCAACCAACCATCTGGCGACAATTTTACAAGAACCGTTACCAACCCCCAAGGTGAATTTTATGGTCAACTTGAGAACTTTGTCCAGCCAAATGATGTGACCGCCGATGTTAAAATGTTAGGCTCGGAACCTGATTTTGGTTTTACGCCGCAAGAATGGCGGACAAGCGTTAATACCCTTGATTTGTTATACATACAGCGGTTCATTTTGGGCTTTATTCATTTTAAAGTGATTAATCAATGCCGCAGATGCGCATGGAGGGTAAAGCGTTCACAACTTTTGACATAACTGGATTGAAACTAATTTTGGCCATTAATGACAAACTCCCACTACGATCATTTGTATGATTTCATCCCGGTGGTGACCTTGAGTTTCCCAACAGGCAACAACTTCACCCCCGACTTCGACGGGTTGAACCTTGGGGACGACAACGCATTTGATATAATGGCCAACGGAGAACACTTGGTAGGTGCCCCCTATATAAATAGTAATTGGCCCCTAACCATGAGGAAAGGCTGGAGCAAAAATGGTTTTGACGCAGTCAAAATTGGCAATGTATTTGGGCCTTACCCAACAACTTTACAGTCCGACGACTGCTTGGAAGAGGAGATTGTCCTTGTGATGCCCAATGCTTCGTTGCCCACCAATCAGGAATTCGAACTCGTACTTTCTGGACATAACTTCACCAATGTTGCAGCCTTCCAATTGGGATTCACTGCCGCTAAAGACGACTTCGAATTTATTTCAGCAGAAAGCACCGTGCTTGAAGATTTTGGCACTGAGATATCGGTAGGTGGGCTAAACATCGAAGGCAAGGAAGGGCTAAAGACCTTGTGGTTAAGCCCCACAGTAACGCCTAAGTCGGTGGCTAATGGCACCAATTTGATGAAGTTTAGGCTCCGAACCAAGAATGCCATCCCCAACCTGCAAGATGCCATTGAGCTTGACAAAACGAAATTCAAAAATGGCTTTTGGACTATCATTGGAGATTGTCTGGACAATATCAGCATACAAGCCAGCATCAACCTGCTGGGGGGTGAACGTGGTTCCGAAGCGGTCAACGAATCAACCATTGCGGTCAGCGATAAATTGATTTGTCTGCCCAATCCGGCCAACGATGCCGTCCGGGTAGTCTATGATACGGATAGGGATTTTTCTGGCAACATACATTTCTACGACATGAAAGGCAGCCTCCTGTTGGCCAAAACCCACGAATTCCAAGCTGGAAGGAATATAGTTGAGGTCACGGAAATAAGCGGGTTCCCCAAAGGGGTGATCAACGTCACTGTAAAAGGCGATAGGTTCAACCATGTGGCACGACTGGTCAAGCTTTGACCTAAAGTTTTTCGGCGGTTAAGCCGTCGGGAATGAACAAGTTTCGAGTGCTTGGTAGGCCAGAAGCCTACCAAGCCTCAAAACCAAAATATGACAGTTGACTTTAATCGCCATGAAGATTTTCACTTTCATTTTACTCCACTTCCTCGTCCCGTTTCAATTCATTTTTGCCCAAACCGAACCTGTGTTGGCATGGCTTGGGATAGAGTTTGTAGAAAGCATTAATGTGAAGGAACCCGTTGCGAAAACGGATGCCTTCGGAAATGTGTTTACCATCTCTACGGAAACTTACCAGAATCCCTTACTTGGCTACCTACTCATCAAATATGATTCCCTTGGCAGCAAGCTATGGGAACGAAAATATGAGGGAGGCATTTGGGAACATTTGTGGCAAGGGTTCACAATTGACAAAGCTGGGAATGCCTATGTCAGCATCAATTATGGTGGTGGCTTGCCTGGTTTCCCCGATGATGCTATCATCACCAAATATTCCCCGGATGGCGAGGTGCTTTGGGAACTGAACTACGGCCTTAATTTCACACCCAAGAACACGGCGGCTTATATGCATGCCGATACGACGGGCCTGTTGTATTTATTTGGATATACCTACGAGCCAGGGTATCCTGACAACCTCCTGTTCACGGCCTGCTTACAACAAAGCGATGGAGCGGAGCTGTGGCGTACGGAGTACTCCGGTCAGTTCATTGCGCAGAACATGCGCCTGCTGGAGGATAGGCTGGAGGTCTTTGCCACGCAGTACCTCCCCGAAGGTCGCTACAATTTCATTCAACAGGTGGACTTGCAAGGACAAATCATCCAGTCATTTTCCAAACCTGACCCAGCCTTTTATCCAGCCGACTTCAATTACATAGCCCCCGATGGCACAATCATTTATGGGAACAGGGGATGGGGGTATAATATTACCAAGGTGGATGCCCGGGGCGATACCGCATGGCATTATAGCTTGCCGAATATTCTTGGGACTTCGAAGAACTGGGTTAGGGATATCACCGTGGATGATTCCATGAACGTCTATGCCACTGGCGGCTGGCAGCAATCCGGTTCGTATATTGACATGGTGACCACCAAGCTCTCGAAGGACGGGGATCTGCTATGGCAACATGTTTTTAACAACCAAGGGGATAGCCTTGTTGAAGAAGGAGATGGAATTGCCATAGATGAAAAATATGTTTATTCCATAGGTGGCATGCAGGCTGATTCAGTCAATAGTGATATCATTATTTTCGTTTATGACGAAGACACAGGTGAAGTAAAATATCAAATTCAATTGGATAATTTGGTAGGAGAATTGGGAAGAAATATCACGCCGTATAAAGATGGATTTGTTTTTTGTGGCGGCGCAAGTACCCAGGAACCGCAATCAACGATTCTAATAACGGGCTACTACAAACTCCCCGCTATGATAGACGCCGCCAATGAATCAATCGGCTACACGGAGGGGCTGATAAACATCAGCCCAAACCCGGCGAGTGGGCATGTATGGGTGGACTTGGGGCAGGGCCTCCGTAATATTGAAAAGCTGCACATAGTTGACCTTTCAGGTCGTTTCGTGAAAAGCTTGGCCTACCACGGGCAAGCCGAAATGCAAGTCCATGTGGATGAACTTTCAAATGGGGCCTATTTCCTCAAGGTCGGGCATGTCATGAAGAAGTTCTTGGTTGTGAAATAGCGATACCGTTTTATAAGAAATCAAGAAGCCCCCTGCGAGTGCAAGGGGCTTCACTTTTTTACCCAATGGCCAAATCAATGGCCAAGGCTATTTTAGCAGAAAGGAGGGCAGCAACCCGGCTCGCATACGCCGCCACAGCAGCCGCTCACCATTGCATATACCGCACCTGCGACGGCCGTGATGGTCAGTCCTATCAAGATTGCACGTTTCATAATCGTTGGATTTGAATGTTTAGACAATAGAAATTAGACAATAGACTTTAGATTGTTCGCTTCTAATGTCTAATTTCTCCTGTCTAACGTCTCTAAAATAAAGGGATTCGCCCCGCACCGGCCTCCCGCCGGGCTGGGCAATGGTTCAGCCCATTTCTGGCGGCTGGAAATGTGCTTGAAGGTGAATGGAGTGGAGGGCTTTGATTTCCTCGCTGGGGCGGGCATTGTCCTTTGCTTCCGCAAAATCAGGGAAATGCGCAGGCTGCTGGCAGTAGCAACAGCAGGGGAAACAGCACTGGAAAGGGGCGCAACAACCTTTGGCGGCATCGTCCTGCTCATTGCTCGTGGGCGAACAGGGTAGGGTGGGGGCGGCTGCACAACTCGTTGCGGCAGCACCACAAACGCCACCGCCGCAATCGCCGAATAAGGCCAGCTTCAGCGGCTGCCACAGGGGCTGCGTGCTGAGCACTGCGAATTGTATGGCTAATATGAAGGCGATTCGGTACAAACGATGCGTTTGATTGTCTTTAATTGTTCGAGGGGTTTGAATTGAGGTGCAAGTCTGCGGGATAATTTACTGAAAAGCAAAGTTTTAACAGACTTTAACGCTATGGCGCAACCTCCTAAATCTTGAAATAAATCTTGTGCTTGTCCAAGAACCGGCACAGCCCCCAGTAAATGACCCAGACCAGCAGCGAATTGGTGATGGCCAGCGCCGCAGTGCCGAGGCCAAGGCATTGAGAAAGCCATCGTTGAAGATGCGCACCGTGGGCACGAGCCAGTGCACCCGACCGTTTTCAAAGAAAAGGTAAATAAAAATGGAGTTCATCCCCACGACGACGAAGGGCCAGGTCCAAGCCTGCTGCTTTTTCAAATCAATGAGCCAATGGAAGAAGGCCAAGGCCAGCAGCGCCCAGCCGCCGGAGGCAAAGGTGAACGAGGTGGTGGCAATGCGCTTGACGATGGGCGTGACATCCGACCAGTGCAGCCCGAAGCCTATTGCCAAGCCGATGAGGCCAGCCAGGGCGAAGGTTTTCACCCTATCTCCACCCAGTTTTTCCTCCAACAGCAATTGCCCACAGATAGCCCCCCAGATGGTGTGCGCCGCCGTGGGCACGCAGTTGAAGGTGACCCAGCCGCCGCCGTTGTTCAGCTTGCCCATCAGCAGCATGTCCACCGCCGAACCGAAGTTTTTGTCCATGACAAAGGGCGCAGTGGGGTCGTAGAGTCGGTAGCAGACCTCGGTGATGGCCAGCAGCAGGAACGAGGTTCCCAGCTGTACTTTCCAGTTGGTGCGCAGGAGCAGGAAAGTGACGGGGACGGTGAAGGAGAGTTGCGTCAGCACGTTCCAAAGCTCGAAGACCAGCTTGCCGCTATAAATGCAGTGAAGCCCTGTGCCGAAGCAGAAAAGCAGCAGGCCCCGCCAAAGTATATGGCGCAGGCATTGCTGCCAGCTATCGCCACGGGCCATGCGGCTGCGCAGCGAGAAGGGCATGGCCACGCCCACGATGAACATGAAACAGGGCTGTATCAAATCCCAGAACCGCAGCCCCGCCCAAGGGTGGAGGTGGAACTACGCCACCAGTCCGTGCAGCCAGTTGCCTTCAGGAAGGCTTGCGCCAGCGATTCGTACATGAGGGCGGCCTCGCCCGCCAACAGGAACATGGTGACGCCCCGGAAGGCGTCGAGCGACAGGTAACGGTTCTTCATTTTGCTTTGCGTTTTGCGAAGCACCAAAAAAACAAATTCCCAGCCTTGTAACAAAGCCGGGAACCTGTTTTCTTAAAAAAGAAACGAAGTTGGTGGTTTCAGATTAAAGACGAAGCCGAGTGTCCGAAATCCGAAATCACTCTGGGTAGTCGTTCTTCGCCCAGCAATCGAGGATATTGATGGTGGTATCATCCAGCTTATCGCTGCCCTGTGGCATGGCTACACAGTCCTTGCCGTGGTGGATGGAGCAAAGCACATCTTTTTTGTCAAAGGCATTTTTCGACTTAGTGTAGTCGGACAGGTCAATGCCCTCGGATGCGGTGATGGCGTCGTGGCAGCCAGCAGAGGCACAATAGGTGTCAAGGATGGGCTTCACCACCAAGTCATAGGATGTTACAGATGAAGGGAAGCTAGCGCAATCGGCTTGGCTGGCGTAGTCGGTACCACCGCCATCATCGTCACCACAAGAGATGGCCGTGAAAGCGAGTGCGAGCGAGAATGTTGCGAGAACGAAATAGGTCTTGCGCATTGGAATGTGGATTTTTTTAAGTTTTTTACAATGGTGAAAATATGCCCCCCTGGTTGCACGAACCAGAATGGGACGCAAATTTATGAATGTGGTACGAGGCTTTTTTGTTGGATGTGGAATAAACTTTCTTAATAAGCAAAAGATTGAGCCAAAACAGCATCAAATTCAAAAAATATTGCCTTTGTAGGCAGCAATCACCCAGTTCATACGTATTGGATTGGGCCAAAAACTAGGCGGTTTTTTTTCAAAAAATGAATCCCGACCAAACTAAACGCCCGCTATCAACATTAAGCCAGCAAACCCGGCTTTGGCCGACGAGGTTGTACCATGATTGATTCTCCCGCAGATAGCACAGATTTTCGCAGATGGCGTTTACTGGTTTTCAATGTGTAATCTTCGAATATCGGCAAAATCAGCGGGCGACAAATTGATTTACGAGACAGCTTCAAGGCCAAGCCCAAAATCAGTTACTATGTTTTTCAAAACAGCTAAAACAACCTTTGCCCTCTTTACCGTATTGTCCATGACGGTGGCCCTGCTCGGCACCTCCTGCAAAAAGGACGATGAAAAGACCACGAAAGACTACCTCATTGCCCACGATTGGAAAGTGACGGAGCACGAGCAGGCCAATGTCTCCGTCATCGCCGACTGTGAAAAGGACGATATCTACACCTTCTCAAAGGACGGTTCACATGCCTTCGACCAAGGCAACACCAAATGCTTCCAGACCGACCTTCAACAACTGCCCGGCACTTGGGCACTCTCCTCCAGCACCGATCCGGAAACGCTGACCATCACCTACGAGTCCGGGCTGCGCAACGCCATAGAGGGCCAGGTGACCGAGCTTGCCGAAGACCGTTTCGTGGTGACGAGGGAATACACCGCTGGCGGCATCACCATCAAGGAGGAATATACGTTTGAGAAGTTTTAAGATTGCCGCTACTTCCCAAAGCTGGTGAAACGGAAATTTTGCTCCTCAAAATTTCCGTTTCACCAGCTTTGAACCGTTATAGCTTCACTACCTTCCCAACGACGGCCCAATTGGCTGTGCGTATGCTAAGGATATAGGTTCCGGCATTCAGCTTGGACACTGGCAACCCCTCGCTTTGCTCACCTCCAAGCAACTCCTTGGATTCCTCAAATAACATCCTACCAGAAAGGTCGTGCAGGCTAAAGGATGTTTTGGTCGCATGGGTCAGTTCAAAGTTCACAAGGACTTCGTTTCCAACGATTGGATTCGTGAATATACGAAGGTTGGTGATGTCGGCATTGCCTTTCAATAAAGGGGTGCTTCCCGTTGCCCCCACATTGTACCTGGCCATGGATGCCATGCCAGAAGTGGTAAACCCAGCGAGCAGCAGTTTGCCATCAGGCAGGGCCAGCATGGTATTGGCACAGTGGTCGGCTTTATCGTCGTAAGTCTTGGCGATGCCCCCCGCACCGAATTCCAGGTCGAGGGAGCCATTGCCGATCAGGCGCACCACGACGAAATCTTCCCGCTCGTCCATGCCGGACATGCCACCTATAAGCAAACTGCCATCCAATTGCAAGGCAAGCCCAGTGGCAAGGCATCCCTCGTTCAAGCTGATTTCAGCCAATCCTTCCTTACCAAAGCCAAAATCGGTCTCGCCAGTTTGCGTGAATTTCCGAACCTTGAAGGATTGGCCACCAGCTTGTTGGCCGAGGCTCGTGGCCACTACCATACTGCCATCGGCCAGACCTGCCACCCCACCTGCGATACCTGCCTCGCCCAGTTGGACGATGAGCTTGCCCTCCATGCCGAAGTAGGGGTCAACCTTGCCATTGTCGAATATGCGGTGAACGACAAGTGTATTGTTGTAAGGGCAGGAAGCGGCAATCAATAGCCGATTGGGTGCTTGGATGGCGGTCCTGATTTTACTGATAGCTGCTTCACAAGCAAGTGCCAGTACTCCTTGCTGCCCAAATTCTTGGTCGAGCGACCCATCAGCCTTGATTTTGACCACATAGACCTCATGGGCATCCAGTTCAGAACTGCCTACCAAGATGAAGTCGCCATTGTCGAATATATGAATCCGGTCGGACGGCAGGTTGAAAATGCCTGTGCCTTTGTGGAACACACTGCCGTTGTTTCCAAATGTTTCATCAATTTTTCCATCCGGCAACAACCGCATGATTTTCAACTCGTTGTCGGTGGTGGAATACGTGGTGCTGCCACCCATGGCGAAAACGATTTTGCCATCAGGCTGCAAGCCACCCATTACGCTGTACTCCGGGAAGTCATCCGAATTGATGGGGGCGGTAGTGCCCGCTTGCCCAAAACTTGCGTCCAAGCTGCCATCATCAAGGTAACGGCTGATCTTCAATTCCCCGAACGAGTTCCTGCCAATGGACAGCATCTTGCCATCTGGCTGTGCCAAGAGGCTGAGGAAGTGGTTGTTTTCAAAACCAAGGGACTGTCGCACATAGCCATTGTCGCCAAATCCGAAGTCAATGATACCGTTCTGGCCATTGACACTGGGGAATATTGCTGCAAGCGCCAAGGCCGAAAAGAGAAGTCGAAAGCATGTTTTCATAAAAAGCGATTTTAAATATGAAGGTAACTACAAAGGAGGGTGAGGGAGGAGAGAGAAAAAATTTCATTTTTTCTCTCTCCTCCCTCATTTTGGGGTGTTTTTTTGGGAAAAATTTTCAATTTTTTCCAAAAAAGCACTCCCTGCTGAAGTAGTTACAAATGAAAGATAAAATGAAAGACGGATGGAATATGGCTAAGGGTTGGTATAGACACCGGAACTGATGGAGCCCAGTTCCATCTGGTAATAGTACTGTACGTCCTTGAACTTCTTGAACAATTTGCTCAATTCCGCTGCCAGTTCCTCCTGTGTTAGCTGCGCAATATGCTTCTCGAATTGCCGCTGCGATAGTTTGCTGCCCATATAGCTGTTTGGTTAAACGAAGCACAAAGGTATTTCAAGGGGGTGGTTTTGTCGGCCTTGCAAATGGCAGGATTCAATTCTTCACACACCTGCACGACAGCTTCCAGTCCTGCTCTGTGCCTTCAAGTATGAGTTGCTTTTCACGCCAAGTATCGAACACGACGGCCATGACGTACTCCCGGTAAGCTTTGGAGGATGACCAATAGCCGCCGAACTTGTCAAGGCCATCGAAACGGGTGGCGTCGTGGTAGCCGCTGGCCGTGGCATCAAAGCCCGTGTTGCCGCCCAAGCTGAGGGCGGCCAGCGCCTGTGCGGGATTGCCCATTACGTCGGGCGGCGTCTTGACGTTGAGTTGGTAGCCCCCTGCGTTCAGGGCGAGGTCTTTCCATTCGGTGGTGGAGGGTAGGTGCCAGCCTTCGGGGCAGGCGGAGAAGGCATCCTGCCAAGGGTAGAGCCTGCCATGCTCGTTGCAGTTGGCCGGGTCGTCGGCGTAGCAGGCGGCATTGGGCGTTTGGAAGCGGAGGTTCTCGGCCATCCAAGTATGGCCAGCAAGGCGGACGGTGCGGTAGCGCTGTCCGTCCCTTGGGTCGGTGAAGCTATCGGCGCGCTGCTCGTTGGTGGGCAAGGCGGCTACACCCGCTGCGGCCACTTCCGACTTGTTTTTTCCAAAGAAAAGAAAGGCCACGAGGCCAATGGCGGCAATCCCCCCGACAGTTGGCCAAAGCCATTTGGGCTGGGTGCTGGCTTTGGCAGGTTTCAGATCGCCTTCCGTCAGGTCGCCAATGGTGTCGAGCAGTCCCTCGAAGATTTGATTGCGCCGCAGTTCGGCGTCCTCCCGTGCGATGGTGCCCTTGGTCATTTCCCGCTCCAGTTCTTCCCAGCGGGCTTGGAGCATGAGCACGTCCTTTTGGCGGTTGGCACCTGTGGGCAGGGCGGCTTTCAGCTTCGCAATGGCGGCTTCTGGGTCTTGGACTAGCAGTTCCCTGATTTCGTGGCGGAGGGCTTCGATTGGCTGCATATTGAATGGTTGGTTTTATGGAGGCGAAAATAGGCAAATGGTCTGAGTTTGTGCATTTGATATTGAGCGGGCAACTTTGGGGTAGTACAGCAAACTGGTAGGCAATCACACTAAAAATACTTTTACATTTACCCCATTAAAAACCCTTATCCTATGCCCTCAAAAGCTGCATTAAAGGAACTCATCTCACAAGGCAACACCAAACTGGCCATTCAGGCCATGCTCGACACCACCAAATTGCACAGTGATGGTGAGTTGCACAATGCCATCGTCCAAATTTCCAACCGGTACGAAAAAATGAAGCGGGAGGAAATGCTTGGCATCACCGACCGGGACGACCTCAACCGGGAATCAGCCAATATCAATTTGGCATTGTTGGGTTTTATAGACCAGTTGCACAGTGGCCAAGCTGCTGTTGCTTCCCAAACCGTCATTCTGCCTTCAATTACGCCACCGCTAAGTGGTACGGGCACTGGCAACCCAACTTTTACGGGTACTGGTGATGGGGGAGGCGCTGGCAGGACAACGGGCACCGGGGATGGTGGCGGTCAGAAACCCAGCAACATCGCATGGATTGTCGGCTTGGCCCTGCTGGTCGGCATGGTACTGCTGCTGGTGTTCGTGCCCTGTCCGACGGATGCGCAGTTCTTTGCATTCCGCTTGTTGCTGGCCTTGGCGGCGGGCGGCTTGGCGACCTTGCTCCCCGGCATGTTCGGACTGGATTTGAACAATGGCACCAAAGCGGCAGGAGCCTTAGGCATCATGGTGTTGATTTATCTGGTGAACCCAGGGACGCTGGCTGGTGGGGGGAAATGCGACGAAGGCCCGTTCAATTTTACGGTCAGGCTGGTCAAGCCCAACAACATGGCCAATTATCCTCCGCTCAAGGGTGGCACCCTAAAAATCTGGGTGGTTGACCGCTATGAAAAACCGGAACTCAACACTGACTTGGTGGCAGAGGTAAAGGCCATCCCCAATGTGCAGGACGGCAATATGGTGGATGCCTATCTGGAAGGGGCTACCTATTGGAAATTAGAAAAAGACTCCGTGCGCCTCTCCAAACTGTCTCAAACGCTGAACGTGGTACCCGACGGCAGCTTGGACACGCTCTATGGTAAAACCTTGATGAACGATAATCCCGTTGTTGGTGTCCAAATCGAAGTGGAAGGAGGACTGAGCGGCGTTTCGGATGCCAATGGGAAGTTTGTCGTGCCCATTCCTTTAATGAAGCAAAAGGAGGTGCTGCTGGTAAGTGCCTTCAAGGAGGGCTACGGCAGGGTAGAGGAGCGCCACAACCCCGCCAGCGGCGAGAAAGTGCTTGATCTGACGATGACCAAGAAAGCGGCTTCCACCAAGTACGGGAAGCAAAAATAACTCAACGGTACTCTGAAACCCCAGTTTCGGAGCAACGATACTGAACCAAACCACCGCCCGAACTGGGGTTCCGGCGTACCGATGCCATGAAACTACTCCCCGGACTTCTCTTTTTCCTTGCCCTGCCGATGCTGGCGCAACAGAATAGCATACTGCGTGGTGTCGTCACCTACCAGAACACTGGGAAACCCATCAAAGGCGTCAAAATCTCGGAACTCGGCGTGGCAAGCTCCAGCATCACTGATGACGATGGGGCATTCGAACTTAAACTCCCCGGCAAGAAACCCGGTGACGTGGTCACGCTTTTTGCCCGCTTGGACGGGCACGAGGTTGTAGGCAAGCTCAATAACACCAACTTCTCCGAAGCCATCCGCACCGACCCAACCCAACTGGTGACCGTGGTAATGGTGCGCACGACTGACCGTAAGGCCAACGAAGACAAGCTGCGCAATACCATTGACAAGCGCCTTAGCGAGCAGAACCAGCAAATCAACGCGATGCTCGCCAAGTTGGACAGCCTGAGCACCAACCCCGAAGAGCGCAAGGCCCTCTCCGAGCAGATTCAGGCATTGAGCAAGGAAGTGGAAATGCTCACTGCCAGCCGGGACGAATTGGTGAAGCGCATGGCCGAAACCGACCTCAGCCAAGCCTCAGCAATGGTGAAAAAAGCCTTCGAGGAATTCGACAAGGGCAATATCAAGGAAGCCATTGCCCTGATGCCGGACGATAAATTGGATGCCTTCATGGCTTCTGCAAGGGATGCTTTCCGGCTAGGGGTGGAGAATTATATGGTGAAGGCGAGGTTTTTGGTGGCGGATTTGAAGTTTGGGGAGGCGAAGGAGAATTATAGGAAGGCGATTAGGGAGGATAGCATGAATTTGGAGAATTTGTGGGAGGTGGCGTATTTTTTACAAGAACAGAATGATTACCAGTCAGCTATTTGGCTTTTTAAAAGGGCTCTGACTTTACCGATTACAGAAAGAGATAGTGCTGGTATATTGAACAACTTGGGAACTTTATTGAGAGGTAACATTTTGGCAGCCGAAAATCCCAACGAAGAAGCAGAGGTCTCTTTCAGAAAAGCATTGGATATCCAAAGGAGAATAGCGGCTAAAAATCCCGAGGCTTTTATGCCAGAATTGGCAGGTACATTAAACAACTTAGGCCTTTTGTTGAATGCCAATGATTCATTTACAGAGGCTGAAAAATCTTTTGATGAAGCATTGAAAATATTAAGGAAATTAGTGGATAGAAATCCTAAAATGTATCTTTTACCATTGGCAAAGACTCTGCACCATCTTGGAAATTTAAAGACCGATATAGAAAATTATGATGAAGCTGAAAAATTCTATAAAGAAGCTCTGAGTATAAAGAGAAAATTAGCAGAAAAGAATCCAGGTACTCATCTTCTTTCATTAGCTGCAACCTATAGCAGTCTTGGAATACTTTATCAAAAAAAGCAGTCCTATTTAAAAGCTGATTCAGCCTATCAAGTATCGTTAATAATTTACAAAGAACTTGCGGCTATGAACCCCAATGCATACAATCTTGAAGTATGCTTAACTAATTTAAATTATGCAAAGTTTAAGAGAGAATTGATGCTAAAGACTTTTGATGTAAAATATAAAAATGAAGCTATACATCTGCTTCAAGATAATTTATTAAGGCTAATGAATTTTACAACCTTTCATCAAAGAGCTTGGTTGTATCAAGTTGACACTGAGGCATTAATGGATAACCTCAATGGCTTCACCCCCGAAAAACTCCGCTTCGACGCAACCATTGACAAGATAGCCCTCCACGAAAGAGAAATCCAAAAAGAACCAACCCCCAGCATCAAGGTGCAAAAACAGCGGGAACTCCTACAACAGCTTCAAACTGCGATAAAGGATGCAAGCCCTGAGTCACAACGGCTCTTAACAGGCTATTACATCCAAGCGCAGGGTAGTCTCACTTGGTATTTGATGCTGAACAACGAACCAAAAGAAGCGGAGGAATTGGCCCGGCAGGTATTGAGATACACTGATTATGGAGATATGGAATGGGTCAACTCGAACCTCGCCCTCGCCCTCCTCTACCAAGGCAAATGGGACGATGCCAAAGGCATTTACACCTACTACAAAGGCAATCCCTACGACAAAGCACGCAACTGGACAGAAGTCTTCCTGCAAGACCTCGACGACCTCGAAGCCGCTGGCGTTAAACACCCCGATGTGGCCAAGGCAAGGGCGCTGCTGCGGGAATAAAGTAGAAGCGGCCAAAGACCTGCCAAGTTTCAAAAACTTGGCAGGTCTGAGCAGCCGACCCAACCAAATTCAAAAAAACTTCCCCCTCCCTTCCAACCATCTCACCTTCCCTGCATCCCTAATACGGAAAGTTTAAAGAACTTCGCCAACCCCAAGTATCAAGTATCAAAAACCCAGCATTCAGCTCCCACGATTGACGGCAACGGAAAACATAACGGAACAAGACCTCGTGCGGCACTGCATTGCCGGGCAGGTGGCGGCACAGCGGGCACTCTATACCCGTTATGTGGGCGCCATGTTCCATACCGTGCTGCGGTTGGTGGGCAACCGGCAGGATGCCGAAGACCTCACACAGGAGGTCTTCGTAAAGGTCTTCCAACGGCTGGACAGCTTTCGGGGAGAGAGCACCTTGGGCGCATGGATCAAGCGCATCGCCGTGAACGCCGCCCTGAACTACTTGCGCACCGCCGACCGTCTGCGCATGGTGACATACGAGGGTCAGCAGCCTGAGTCGAACGAAACCGTGGACGAGGAAAGCTGGGCACACGACATCCGCCGCATACATGAGACGATTAAAACGCTGCCCGACGGCTGCCGAACGGTCTTCTGCCTGCACCTGCTGGAAGGCTATCGGCACCAAGACGTGGCGCAAATGCTCGGCATCACCGAAAGCACCTCGAAAACGCAGTACATGCGGGCGAAGCGGCTGGTGAGGGAGGTTTTGGGGCAATTGAGCGGTTAGCTTGCGAAAACATCAGCGCTTTTATTTGATTGATGATTGGCGATTACATGATTAAATGATTGTTGATGGAATGGAAGATGTACGGTTTTCGATCGTTGAAATCAACCATCGAATTTCCAAACATCCCAAATAACATCAACAATCAACAATCAACAATCATGTAATCTTGAATCGTCAATCAAATAATATGACATATAGCATTGACGGAAGATGAACCAATTAGAAAAATACATCCTCGAACATCGGGACGAACTCGACCGCATGGAGGCCGTGCCGGAGGAGGCGATGTGGCAGCGGATACGTGCCAAACAAGTGCCGCCGCCACCGCTTTCCAAGAACGGCTTAAACTTGAAACGGCTGTCCATCGCAGGCCTCGTGCTGGCATTGGCAGGGTGGGGGCTTTGGTTTTTCTTCTCAAAGATGGAACCTGCCACTACCTCGCCGCCGCAAACCCCACCGCCAAAGGTGCAGATGCCCATTGCGGAGCAACAAAAACTGTAAGCAGAAGAGCAAGCACCCGTTGCGGAGCAACAAAAAGAGACGCTGCAACCGCCCGCCGTGGTGCAGGCTGCGCCGAAGGTGAAACAACGCATTGCGAAGCAACCAAAGGCAAAAACCGCCGAGGTGCCGCCGACAATGGTATCGGAAGACGAGCGGCGAATGCAGCAATTGGTGGCACAGAAGCAGCGGGAAATCGGCCTCGACACCCTCGACCGGGCGGCCTATGCCGACTTGCTGCGGGAGCTGGACGAACTGGAAATCACGGTACAGGAGGCCCGTCGTGACCTCGGCAGCGGGCCTCAGCGGGAGCGCCTGATGGAGACGCTCATCCGCTACTACGAGCTGAAAATCAAGATTTTAGAGCAAATCAATTACGAAATCAATAAAAAAGAATACCATGAAGCTTTGGAAAAAAGGATTTAACATCCTACTGATTGCAGTGCTGGGACTGGCGCTATTGCAATCGTTCGCACCGCCGACCTTCGGCACCCTTGGCAAGGAAAAAACCGAGCGCACAAGGGTCATTAAAAAGGACTTCGACGCCAAGGAGGAGATAAAGGCCAGCCATGAGCATGGGCCGATGTTCGTAAAGAAATCAACGGATGGCCGCACGCATGTGGAGGCCGAGATATTGGTCACCGGTACGGACGAGGCCAGCATCGAGGAAATGCTGGGTCGCTTGGATTTGGAGACAAGGGAGGCTGCCGACCTGCTCGAACTCCGCACGAACATGGGCATCCAGAACTGGACCAAGTTGAACGACAAGGCCACCATCAAGTTTTGCGATGGCGACAAAATAAAGGGCATCAGCGACTTCAAAGTGACCATGACCCTTTTCGTGGCCGACCCCAAGCGGTTGAAACTGTCGAACAAGTACGACAAAATAGAACTGACGGACGCTTACAAGGGCGACCTTGCGGTGAACCTCTACAGCGGTGACTTCATCGCTGGCGACCTTGGCGAGCGGTTCCACCTCGACCTGAAATACGGCAAGGCAAAGCTCGGCGCAGTAGGCAAGGCTAACTGGGTCATTTGCGACTCTGAAATAAATGCCGGCCCCATCCAATCGGCCATCGTTTCGAGCAAGTACTCGGAGTACCGCATCGGCCCCGTGAGCGGCGACCTGACATTGGAGACCTACGACGAGGAATGGCGGATAGGAAATATTGGTGGGAAATTGGCCCTAAACGACAAGTACTCGGAGTTCAAGTTCGGCAATATCGGCAGTGCCAAAATCCAGGTTTTCGATGGGCAACTGGAAATGCAAAACGTGGGCGAACTGAGCATTGACGATTCCAAATATACGGAATACAAGCTCGCCTCGGTGGACAAGCTAACACTCGGCAACGTGTTTGACGACAGCTATGAAATCGGTGCGCTGGAAACAGCAGAAATACAGGATTCCAAATACACCGAGTACAAAATTGACAACCTGGCCAAGGCGTTCAGCATCGGGCAATCCTTTGACGATGCCATTAAGATGGACAAGGTGGCTGTGGGATTCAACCTCATCCAATTCGATGGAAAATACACGGAACTGGTGATGGACATCGCCGATGGTGCCGTGTTCGAGTTCTCCGTGAACCAGCAGTACGGCAGTGTTGACTACCCTGAAACAAGGGCAAAAACCCAGAAGCACGTGGAGAAGAACAGCCGCTTGGAAGTAGTGGCCAATGTGGGCGGCGAGCAGACTGGCGGACAGGTCAATACGGTGAAAGTGACGGGGTTCGATAATACGGTGAAGTGGCAGTAGCAACTCACTGCACCACCATCACGTCCCCTTTCAAAAGCACGATGGCCTCGTCGAGGAACTCCACCTCCGCAGTCCAGGCAAAGACGGCGTTCTGCATCAGCTTGCCCTTGAACAGGCCGTCCCAACCGATACCGGGGTTATTGGTCGGGAAGTCGTTCAGTTCAAACACATGCTCGCCCCATCGGCTATAGACGTTGAAGGACTTCACGCTCATAGCCTCACCGCCCGAATATACGGTGAGTAGGTCGTTGATGCCGTCGCCGTTTGGACTGAAGGCATTGGGCACATAGACCCGGCGGCGGGGAATCACCTCCACGAAAATGCTGTCGCTGGTGGTGCAGTTGTCCTCGGAAGTGACGGTGAGCGAATAGCCCATTGAATGGAAAATATAGGCCCAAGGGTTCGGGCAGTCAGTACAGGAGAGGCCATCCACAGGCGTCCAGGCATATTGCTGCGCACCATAAACATAGTCTGGCGTAAGGCGGAGGCTGTCGCCAAGCAACAGCGAGGTGTCGGCACCGAGGTCGAGCACGGGGATGATGGCCGCTTCGAGTTGCACGGTCGAGTCGAGGAGGCAACCGTAGGCGTCCTGCACGGCGAGGGTATGGCTGCCTTCGCCGAGGTTCGTGAAGCTGGTGCTGTCCGCAAATGGGCTGTTGTCCAACGAATATTGATAAGGAGGAATGCCGCCCGCCACGCTCTGTGCCACGATGCTGCCCGTGAGTGGCCCCGCACATACAGGGTCGTTGAAAAGGGCCAGCAACTGCAAGGGGTTCGGCGAATCAAGGGTGTAGCTTGCGGTCAATGTGCAAAGGGCCTGGTCGGTGACGGTGACAGTATAAATGCCGATTGGGAGGTTGTCTGACAAGGCCGTGTTCGCCCCCGACGACCATGCATAGGTATAAGGCGGAAGCCCGCCCGCTGCGGTAGCCAACAAGCTGCCATCGGAGCCATCGTAACAGGAGACGTTGTAGATGCCGTATTGCGATGCATCGGCAGCAACATTGAGCGGGGTAGGTTGGCCCACGTCGGTTAGCACGACCACATCGTTGCCGAAGGCATCTTGAATATTGATGACATAAGTACCCACTGGCAGTCCAGTGATTGTTTCGACGGTGTTGATGGCAGCCAAATTGCCGTTGCCGTTGGGGCCGGGCTGGCCGAGGCGGTACCAGTCGTAGGTAAAAGGTGGCGTCCCGTCCTCCACGGTGAAGGTCACGATGCCATCGAAGCCACCGTAGCATTGCACCTGGCTCGCCCCGATGTCGGCCTGTATGTCACATACGATGGTAAACAGGTCGAGGTTCACGGTGCTGTCGCAATCGAGCCAAGTGCTTAGCTGCTCCTGATAGATGCCCGTCTGGGTGTAGGGATTGCCGCCCACCCATAGCGTGTCGCCCTCGCAGATGTTCAGGTCGAGGTTGGTCACTCGGTTGGGAGCGGCCGTCAGGGTCACCTGTACCACGCTGTCGCAATCGGCGGGGGTGTCGTAGTGGTACTCGTAATAGCCGGCGAGGTACAACACCGTATCGGCCACCACGAAGGAATCGCCCCCGCAAAGGTTTTCGACATAGACCGTTGGCTCCAGTGTTTCGATGGTCACGAACTGGCAGGTGGGCAGTGCCTCGTCGCAGACGTTTCGGGCCTTCACGCAAAGCTCGTAGGTGCCCTCGGCAGGCCAGGTATAGGTCAGCGCAGTATCAATCCCGACCGTGCTGCCATTCACTGTCCATTGGTAAATCGTGGCTCCGGTGATAGATGGGGTCGTATAGGTCAACTGCGAGCCGGGGCAGGCATGGGTCACGCCCGTGATGGGGCCGGTGGCTGTCAGTTCTGGCACCTCGGTGCTGCCATTAATGACCCGGATGGTATAACTACAGACATCGCCGCCGTTGCCATCCATGGCGAAGAAGTAATACTGACCAATGGTCAAGGGCACGGTGTTCGTGAAGTTCTGGGTTGTGTTGGGCAAGATTTCGCCATCACAGTTGGAGACCATCTCGAAATTTTCACAGTCAAGACTTTTATAGATAGCCACTTCAAGGCCGTTGTTCTGGCCGCCCCCGCCCCCGCCGTTCTGGCAATTGAACACGTCCACCGCAAGGGTAAGGTTGGTACTGGCCGCCCGGAAGGCAATCCATTGGGCATTGTGAACGGTGGTGGTGCAGAAGTCGTCGGGCAGTTCGCCATCTATGCTTGAACTATTGACACCCGTGAAACCGTCAATATCACAGACCACGCAGGCATCTTCGCAGAAGCTGGTCATGGAAGCAGGGATGCCACAGGGCAGCGGCTGTGCGTTCAGTTGGCTGTACAGGGCCAGCATAAGCCAAGGAAATAAGCGGAATTTTTTCATAAACAGGTTTCGCCCCGCAAGGTAAGGGAAACTTGCGGGGCGAGCCTGTTGAGGTGAGGATTTTGTCGGAATGGTTGCATGTGCCAAACAACCAAACTTAGCGAAGTAGCGCTAAGTCATTGTCAACTTGGGCTTTTCCAAGAAATCTATCAGTTTGTTGATGGACTGCAGGTAAATGTCGCAATGCTGCAAGCAAATGTCGGTGACGTACAATTGCACAAACTTCAGCCGCTCCCACTGCTCTGCCCTTGCCTTGGGGGAACCATTGATCTTAAAGGCGCTTTTCAAGTCTGCTGTGATGGATTTTATGGCCTCTTCGTGCTCACTTTTTTTGGTCCAGAACAGCAGGCGGCACTCTGTTATCTTGGCGCGCAGCAGGTAGTCCTGGTAGCTCAATTTCCCCTTTTTCTCATTTATGATATTTTCTTGCTCCGTCAGGAAGTCCTTGAAGCTCATGCCAAGCACTGCTTTTATATGCTTTAATTTATCCCTGAAGAATTTTTCGTCCGTACAAACTGCGCAAGTGGCCAACACCCAATGGTAAATGGCGTAGAATTTTTCTGAACGGGGCATGCCATTGGCAAGCACAAAGGCATCGTTGTAGGCAATTTGCATTTTGCCCAGCACCTCAGCAAAGTTGCCAGACTCATTCATCCAAATCACTTTCCGGCGATAAGTGTCGCCCAATAGGCAGCGTCGGGCATAGTTGTCGCTAAACCTTTTGTGGGCGTCCAGCCTTTCGATGAGCTTTTCAAAGGGGTCAGTATTGGGCATTGGTTTTGGGCTGTTCCTTTTTGTAGCCCCGTTGACTTGACCGTTGCCATTTCCTAGCTCGAACATCGCTTGTTTGCCCAAAAGGGCAAAATAGTGGTCAACCAACCTTAGCGAGTAATTGGCGTTTTCCATCTTCATCAGCTTCTCGATGATGCTGATGGCCTTGCCAATATCCTCCAGTTGGCCTATTTCTGTGTAGCAATAGACCAACTGTTCCAAGATTGCATCATTGGCATCCAGCCCTGATTTCAGTACATTATCGTATATCCCGTTCAAAGATTCCCTCAGCCTTTCGATGCTGTAATAGTTGTCGCTCTTTGCCTTCACCATCCATTTTTCTAACGCAATAATGACTTCCTTGCTCAGCAGATAAGGTGAACTCGACGAGGAATCCCCTTTGCTGGAACCGTTCGTTGTAAGTTGGAAAAACGGGTCGCCATAGCATTGGTAAGCTCCCCATGTATTCGTGTTCCCAAAAGTTTCATAGCAATCCCTCCGGGCATTCAACACGGCTTCGCCGAACCCCATACCCTTCAAAATCCCATTGTAAAACACTTCTGCAAACCATAGAGCGGCATTGTCGTCAACAGGCCAGCCAGCCACTACCACGGCCTTGGCCCCGTTCTCGATAAACTGAGTGCCAATGTTTGCTGCCAACTGGTATTTCTCCCTGAAGTACCTTTCCTGTGCTTCGTCCACCTTGCCAAGGTAGCAGCAGTTGACGAAGACGAGGTCAGGGACTGGGGTAATCTGGTTGATTTCGGCTGTGGTGATGACAACATTCCTTTCTCCGTCGGAAATAAGGATACCGGTTTCCTTTTGTTCGCCATACTCAACGACGCCATGGCTGGCAATGTGTAGCACCCTGTACCCATCAAACAAGTTCATGAAGACCTCCGTGGAGGTGGAGTTCATCAATTTGGTAGCGTCGTACCCGAACTGCCTGAGCAAGCTGTCAACCATTTCGGCCTCCCTTGCAGCGCCGGGCAATTGTGGGACTCCTCCGGCCTTATCCAACATGGGATCGCCTATTACCAATGCCTTGAAGTCATTCGAATAGGCGTTTGAGGGGTTGGCGTAATGTGTCGAAAGCTGCCTTATCATACCTGACTTGACGGCCATCGGTTCGGAGGGCTTATTGTCGTAGTGCATTAGCTCTAACGGGTACTGAGCAGTGGTTTTATCCAAAATCCAAAGTATGTTTTGTTGGCTTCGGAAGGTCTGCTGGAAGTCTTTAGGCACAAAAAGGCCAAACATTGCTGATGCCAGCCTTATGTTCCAGACAGGCTGCTCTATGGCCTTGTTCAGCAGTGGGCCTATTTTGGAGGGGTTTATCAGTGAGTTCCTGGCCTGCACATTGGCCGCGTTGCTATTAGCTGTGATGTAGAACCCTTTCCTGCCTCCTTCTTCCCTTTCCACCGCTGTAATCCTGGCCCACCAATCTTGACCTTCGTTCAGGTCGAGCAGGTTCCGGCTCCCATCAACAAAACGGACAGGGCCAACCACCCGGAATGGGAAAAGCTGCTGTTTCACAAAATGATGGAGCTTTAAATAAGATTGCTCTGCTTTGTCACGGTATAGCTCCACGATTTCAAGGGACGTTATCTGTGGATAGTCATGCCCCATGGTAGCCAATATCTCCCGATTGGCCGAAGAAACGCCTGATATGATGGCCTCCAGCGAGCTGTTCATCGAGAGGTTGGCGTACCCTGTTCCAATCATCAGGGTTGACAGGCCAAGCTGGTTCAATTCAGGCTTGACGGAGCTGCAGTGTACCGTGAGGATGTATTTTAGACAGGCCATCTTGACAGTCTTTGCCAACTCGTACTGAGTAAGGGTTTCCTTGGTGCCAAGCCCCACTACGATGGCTCCCCCGTTGTCGTTCAGGAGTACCATGCTGCTGCTAAGAGCGCCTGGGTAAAGGCCGAGTCGCTGCCTTGCCGACAGTGCATTGCCCATGTGAATGTCCAGCACCATTTCGGCGTTCATGATGGCGTCGCCCTCGAAATGCCCGACCATGAGCGGATATGTTGCATACTTCAAGTGGCCAGAGGTAATGGTGACGGTAATGTTGGTGTCGGGTAGCTCGGCTTGTTGATCTGGGTAGTTGGCGGCGGTTTTAAGGCCAAGGACGGCTCGTAGCAAGCCTTCGCTTGTGTTAGGCAATGGCTCTGTTGCTGGCAGTACCACCTCCTCTTGTGCTCCCCTTAAGATGGGTTCATCGTTAGAGAGGAAATTGGTGCTCCCTTTTTGTAATAGCTCAAGGATGCCTTGGAAGTTCTTGGGGTCGTTGGCAAGTTCACCATGCGCTGTCTCCACGAAATAAAGGTTCTGCCGGTAGTTTTCCTTCAGCTTTTTCGGGATGCCCGAATCCCAGGTCACGCTGCCGTCCCCTTTTTTGGTCGCCGTAAAAACGAGCTTGTGGCCCTTTGGTACTTCATTGATGGTTTGGGAATTGAAAGGCACTTTGTGGCCATACCTGTTCACCAACATTGCATTGCTTACAGTGCTTCCACTTTGCCCCGCAACGTAAATGATGTTAGAAAAATCAAGGTCTTGCTCAGCAATCTTTGTCAGTTTCTCGGCAGCTTGGAGCTTGGCAGCGGCAGGTTTTGTCCAAGTGTTGGCCTCGGTTGCTTTTTCAAATGCCTTCCAAATTGAATTGTTTTTTTCATCCTTGAAAAAATCGTGTTCGGGGTTGCCGCCGAACGGCAGCAATTCCAATAGGCCGGGGTATTCTACGAACTGCTGGAGCAGTTCCGCCTTGGTATGCTTGATGTCGAGCAATGACAGGGCGTTGATGGTGCGGCCAAAGCCTGTAATGACCTGCGGTATGAGGTAGGACCCCTTCCAAGGCGTGCCCAGCAACACGCAACGGCTGCCACCGAAATGGTATTTCAGCTTGTTCCACACAGAATCATCCCTGAACATCATGCCCCGTGCCACCAAGCCGCCCATGCTATGCGCAATGAGGTGGATGGGCTGCTGGTAGGTCATCCTGATTGCTTCAAGTTTGGTGTTGAGCAACTCGCTGGCCTTCGCTATGCTCTTTCGCCAGTCGTAGGGGAACACCACCACGTCGAACCCCTTTTTTTTCAAATAAACATAGAGCGAGCCGTATGCGTCCTTAATGATGGACTTGGCGGTGATGTCTGGTGTGTTGATTTCGAGCTTAGCCAGTTCCCCAAGGAAGATGCTTGGGTAATCCACCCAAACCTCCGTACCCTTGAGGCTAAGGTTCGAGCCCATGATGCCGGGGAGCAGCACCACGATTGGCTTGTCGCCTTTTGGTTGATCGCTGTCCGACAAGCTGCCGTCGGGCAGGTCCACGAGGTCACCCCGGTTTCTTGTGGCCGCATTGTAATCAATTGGCTTGTAAGATGCAAAATTGACCTGCTCGGGGTTTGCGAGCAGCGCCTCAACGATGGCCCGCTGCACGTTTTCATCCTCATAATAGGCAAGGTGGTGGATAGCATTATTTTGGACGTGCAGGTAGAAGCCCTTTCCTGGGCGGGGCAGTCCCTTGGTCATGGAGTCGGTGTCAACGATAAAGTCATTGTCTCCTTTGAACACGCCTTGGAATGACTCATAGGTGATGACCCGGAAATCATCCTCGTCCTGGCCCTCACTGATGATGGCATTGCCTTGTACGACGAAGAGCTTATGACGGAGGTCCAGTCCTTTCCCCTCCTCCTTTCCATCAGCAGAGGTTGCCACTTGATACAGTGCGCTGTTGATTAGCCTGACAGTATGGGAGTCAGGTTTCATGGCGTGCAAACCCGGCATAACGCTTGTATCATGGCGATGGTTGGCAACGGCGATAACAAGTCTCCGGACCATATCAGGTACAATTTTAAGGTACCATTTCCGCTGCCTTGCCAAGTTATAGAAGGCGGTCAGGCCATCTTCCAGCCTGTTGCCCAAGAAATTAGTGCCAGCAGCCGGGCAGCACACTCGCACAAATTTCGTGATATTGATGTTTTTGCCTTTAAGCATAGTGCCCACATCCCTCAAATGCCTTGCATCAGTGGCCTGATCCATTTTATCCAAAAGGGTGGCACCCTTTTCCACAAAGCCGGGCACTTGTAAGCAACAAAGCAGCAGTTCGGCCACCTGCCCACCCCTCGACTGGCTAATTAAGTGGAATTCCGGCACATCCGGCAAGTACTTCGTAAGCTCTTGCACCAACAATAATAGGTTCTCGAAGGGGCTTTCCGTCAGTGAACGGTGCTCGAAGGTAATGATACGTTCTCGATTACCGTAGTGCGAGCGAATTTTCCCCCAGTGCTCGCTTGGCACAACCTCGTCTTTGCCTAATTTTCGGAACAGAAGGTCGGAATAAGAGGACTTGGTGCTCGCTGCCGTACCATGTACCATTAAAAGTACAGGCAGTTTCCTTCCGCTGATTGCTGCCCATTGTACCGGAAGCATGTTCAGTACATCGAAGCCGTCGTCGGTTTCTCTAACGCCGAAAAGCCCCATCTTTCCGCCAGTTTTGTCATCCTCGAAGTCTCTTGCCAGTTTTTGGGTGCTTTCCCGACTTGTATCCCCTTTCACCAGAAACCGAATCACGATGATAGCCAGTTTCCCTTTGCCTCGCCCCCCACGCAGCGGCATGGTCGCCTCTGCGCTAATGGTCACTTCGGTTGAATTCGCATCCTGCGAACGCATGGGCTGCCCCTTGTACAACTGGTGCAGGTCTCCCGCTTCCAAATACCAAATCGAACCGTTTTCAAGGACCAGTTCCACCATTTCTTCGGGGTTTGTTTCTTCCTCCAAAATTTTGTCGCTTTCGCTGCGCTTAGAGCTTAGCTTGTAGGAAGCTCTCACGACTTCCGAGAGTTGCCCCTGTCCTTCTTGGTGGTCGCTTGAAGGATCCAACTTTTGACCAATAATCTTGAGCTTCATATAGGTATGCAAGTTTTAAGTGACGGTGGGAAAATCAAAATTTACCACACCAATGAGTATCCATATTAGCACTAAGTGAATGATGAATGATAAGTGATGAACAACTTGCCCCGATTTGTCGGAATTGAATCTGCAAGGCATTGATTTACAAGTATTTGCAAAACCAATCGGTCTAACTTATTATTCAATTTCACTAAGGTAAGGTCGGCGGGGTTTTTCCATAATTTAAAACATGATTTTACCACGAAAACTACCTAAAATAGGAATGCTTAGCGATACTAGTTTCGTGATTAGTGATTTGTGCCTCCTAACTCAAACCAATCAGTATTTTTGCGAACCCACATCCAGCAACCAACATCCAATAACCCAGTATCCAGCATTTAGCATCATGATAGCCATTACCCGTCCCGTCAGCCCACGCATGGCAGAATGCCAGCTCACCCACCTCGACCGCCAGCCCATTGACGTGCCGCTGGCCGAGAAGCAGCACGAGGAGTACCTCGATGCCCTGCGCCGCCTCGGTTGCGAAGTGGAATTGGCCGAGGAACTGCCCCACTGCCCCGACGCTGTCTTCGTCGAGGACTGCGCCGTGGTGCTGCCCGAACTCGCCATCATCACCCGCCCCGGTGCCGAGAGCCGCCGGGATGAGGTGCCCAGCATGGCCGACCTCCTCTCGAAATACCGAGAAAAGCTCTACTATATCGAAGCGCCCGGCACCCTCGACGGCGGCGACGTGCTGCACATCGGCGACCAGCTATGGGTCGGCCTCAGCGGCCGCACCAACGCCGATGCCGTCCTACAGATGCAGGCCATCCTCAAACCCTTCGGCTACACCGTGGAAGCCGTGCGCATGGGCCAGGGCTGCCTCCACCTCAAGTCCGCCGTGACCCAAGTGGACGATGACCTCCTGCTGCTCAACCCCGCCTGGGTCCACCCCGATTACTTCCCCGACTTTGACATCGTCTTCACCGACCCCGACGAACCTGGCGCCGCCAATGCCCTGCTCATCGGGGACACGGTCATCTTCCCCGTGGAGTTCCCCCTCACCGCACTCGCACTCGCCGATGCCGGGGTGGAACTGCTGCTCGTTGATAACTCAGAGGTGATAAAAGCAGAAGGCGGGGTGACGTGCTGCTCGGTGCTGGTAGGGGAGGATTGAAGGATTGAAGGATTGAAGGATTGAGGTGACGTGCTGCTCGGTATTGGTGGGGGATTGGTAGGAGGGGGGGGGAGATTGGGGAATTTCGCAGCACTAATTTCCTAATTCCCTTAACTAATTTCAAAAAAAAAGCCCCCGGGCCTGACCCGACGGCTGTATATATAATCTCATGAAAAGACGAACTGGGGGAAGCACCGCTCCTCGCAGTGCTCCCATTTGGTTTGTTGGGTTTTGGTCTTGTTTAGGCGATTGTTCAGTAGGTTTTTTTAGGGTAGATGGCGCATATCAAATTTTACAGATATGAAAATTTCAACATTCGTGCCAATTGTGTGGAAATCCCGATACAACAATGTCTCACCGACCCTTACAGCGCCTAAAATCGGAGGATAAAAACCCAAAAAGAGAGGTTCAATGCCCGTATAAATTTGCCGATATTTCGCCCAAAATGGTTAGCAATGCCCCCAAGCCATGCCGGCCACAGGGCAGTGGCGTGCAAGGATGCTCCGGGAGGAACGCCAACCTTCGGATTTGCCCTTGGCGGGTCTTAGGAAAATATTCACGCAGCTTTCTTGTGAATCGAAAAATCTCTGTTTACCTTTCGCCCCGCAAAAACAACCAAATACATGAAACCATCAAGCCACTCATTTCAGGCATATAAGCAGGATAGCAGCATGAACCACGGCAAGATTTTGCCAAGCCTTGCATGTGGAATATAACCTATATTTTATCTCAGGTAAATCCGTAAGCATTCAAACTATATGACCGACACTTACAACTGGCACGATATAGCACGAAAGGCCATGCACTTCTCCGTAGCATGGGCCACCGAGGACGACGAGCGGGGCGAGGCCAAGACCTTCTGGGACGAATTCTTCCAGATTTTCAATGTGCGGCGGCATAGTTTCGCCAAATTCGAGGGCCGGGTGAAGCGGGCTGGGAACCGCCAGGGCTATATTGACGTGTTTTGGGAGGGCAAATTTTTGGTCGAACACAAATCGGCCTTCAAGAACAAGGATAAAGACTTCGAAACCGCCTACGAACAGGCCATCAGCTATTTCGATGGGCTGGAAGCAGAGAAACGGCCCCGGTATATCGCCATTTGCAGTTTCCAGCGATTCCGATTGCACGACCTCACCAACAAGCGTGTCCATGATTTCCCCTTGGACGAGCTGGCGCAAAACATCAAGCATTTCCAGTTTATCCCCGATTTTGTACAAGAACTGATAGCTCAGGAGGAAAAAGCCAATATTGACGCTGCCGAGCGGATGGGGCTGCTCCACGATGCCATCGAAAAGGACGGCTACAAGGGCCAAGACCTGGAGCTGCTGCTGGTGCGGTTGCTGTTCTGCCTGTTTGCGGAGGACACCGGGATTTTTGCGGGCGAAAACCTGTTCAAAAAATGGGTGCTTTCCTATTATCCGAACGGCGTCAAGGATTTTGGCCAAAGCGTGCTCCAACTCTTCGAGGCATTGAACACGCCCCTCGACCAGCGCAAGGGCGATTTGGCGGCCTTCAAGCTGTTTCCCTACGTGAACGGCGGCCTGTTCGATAAGCCGATAACGCAAGTGCCCGCCTTCACGGAGCAGACCATGCTCGCTCTCCAAAAATGTTGCAGTTTCGGTTGGGCGGATATTTCCCCCGCCATTTTCGGCTCGCTGTTCCAGTCGGTGATGAACGCCACCGAGCGCCGCAGCCTTGGGGCGCACTACACTTCCGAGAAGAATATTCGCCGACTGATAGACCCCCTGTTCATGGATGCGCTGCGGGCGGAGTTCAAGGCCGTGCAGTCGAACCAAAAGAAACTGCAAGCCTTCCACGAGAAAATCGGCAAGCTCAAGTTCCTCGACCCGGCCTGTGGCTGCGGCAATTTCCTCGTTGTGACCTACAAGGACTTGCGGCTGCTGGAACTGGAAGTGGTGAAAACCCTGCTAAACGACTTCGCCGGGAACTTCGACGCCACGCATATCAAGGTTAATTCCCTGCGGCAAGTGCGCCTGGAGAATTTCTACGGCATCGAAATCGAGGAATCCTCCTTCCTCATCGCCCAGACCGCCCTTTGGCTGGTTGACCACCAATGCAACCAGATGCTGGAGCGGGCCTTTGGCGATTATATCCCTTCGGTGCCGCTGCCCAAGGGCGCTTCCATCCGGCAGGCGAATGCTTTGCAGGTGGATTGGGAAAAGGCGTTTCCGGGGGTGGATTTTATCATTGGGAATCCGCCGTTTATTGGCAGCAAGATGATGGACGCCGAACAACGGGAGGACATCAAAAACCTGTTCGACAATGCCAGCGGAAGCGGCACGCTCGACTATGTGACGGGCTGGTACCGCAAGGCTGCCAATTATATGGACGCCCACCCCGCTACCACGACCGCTTTTGTGTCCACCAATTCCGTTTCGCAGGGCGAACAGGTGGGCATGCTCTGGGGCACTTTGATGGAAAAGCATGGCATCCATATCCATTTTGCGCACCAGACCTTCAAATGGCTCAACGAGGCCAAGGGCGTGGCGGCGGTCTATTGCATCATCGTTGGTTTTGGTAAAAACAAGCCCGCCAAACGGCTGCTGTTCGAGTACCCCGACATAAAAGGCGAGCCGACGGTGAGCGAGGCGAAGAACATCAACCCGTATTTTGTGGATGCGCCGAATGTCATCATCCGTTCCCGGCAAAAGCCCTTATGCGACGTGCCGGAAATCGGCATCGGCAACAAGCCCATTGACGGTGGGCATTACCTGTTCACCACTGAGGAAAAGGCCGAGTTCCTGAAAATACAGCCCGAAGCCGCCCGCTATTTCCGACGCTGGATTGGCTCCGACGAGTTCATAAACGGCTACGAACGTTGGTGCCTCTGGCTCGGCGAGGAGAAAATGGAGGTGCTGCAAACCCTGCCCGAAATCAGGAAACGGGTGGAGGCCGTGCGGCAAACAAGGCTTGCTTCCGTAAGCGCACCCACGCAGAAGCTGGCGCAGAAGCCGACCCGCTTCCATGTGGAGAACATGCCCAAGGGCAATTACTTGGTCATACCCGAAGTTTCGTCCGAGCGCCGCCCGTACATCCCTATCGGCTATGAATCGCCTGAAACACTGGCCAGCAATCTGGTTAAAATCATTCCCAATGCCTCGCTGTACCTTTTCGGCGTCCTGCACTCCGAGATGCACATGGCCTGGGTTCGCTACGTCTGCGGTCGCCTAAAAAGCGACTACCGCTACTCAAAGGACATCGTTTACAACAACTTCCCCTTCCCCGAATCGCCCGCTGCGGCAGCGATAAAAGCCGTGGAGGTGGCGGCGCAGGGGGTGTTGGATTTGCGGAAGGAACTGCAAAGCACTGGAAAATCCTTGGCCGACCTGTACGACCCGCTGAAAATGCCAAGCGAGCTTTTAGCTTTGCACAAGCAACTTGATTCTGCTGTTGACGCTTGTTATGGGATTAAGAAAAGGTTCCAGAGCGAGGCGGAAAGGGTGGGGTGGTTGTTTGGGAGGTGGGAATTAAAAAAAAAACATGAATCCAGTAGATAACACCAGCTTAGAGGAGAATAAAAAAAGAGCCAAGATTTATCTTGTGATTGGAATAATTCTAATGATTGTCGCCCCGGCAATTATTGGTAATATGTCTTTTGATTTGATTTCATTCGATTCAAATTCATCGAACGTTGGTGAAACAATAGGAGGAATAACTTCTCCTATTGGGGTAGTATTGTCTTCAATTTTAATTTATTTGGCACTTATTGAGCAAATAAGAGCAAACAAAACTCTTAGTAGTGACATTGCTGAGCAAAAAAAACAATATGAAAATGACAAAAAAATAGCTCAAATAAATTCATTTTTGAGCCAATTAGATGGTTTTGTAATTCATTTTAACTACAATAACCAAGAAATATTAAAAAATACAGATTCTCCAATATCTTTCAGTGGCCCTACTGGAATTTATCATTTTTTAAAGGATGTTAGAACATTTTTTCACGGAAGTGTTGATGAGCTTGAAAGGTTACATTCATACAATGAGTTTTTAGGCATAGTAAGACTTTGCACCATAATTGAAGGATTAATTTCAAATTTAGCTGATGATAGTGACAGATTGGCACACAACACTTTATTAAAACATCAAGTTAAATTCAAAATATTATCTTTTTACGCTACCGATGGTATGGTTATTTGCGAAGCTAGCTGGAGAAATGAAGATTTCAACACTGAACATCATTGGCCAAGCGAATTGCTAAACCAGTTAAACAATCTAAGCATTAAACTTAAAATTTAAATACAGTCACCATGAGAATAAAGAAATTCGACGATTTTATTAGCGCTGAAATAAAGCAATGTGCATTAAAACTAGAAAATGCAAATTATTTAGAAAGGCCTGTTGATAGGGATTATATTAGAACTAAACTACTAGGACGTAATGCGTCAAATACTATTGAAAGCTATTTGAAGGAAACTCATAACGAAGATTTAGTTGAAAACTTCAATGAGATTTCAAACTCAATTATAGCCCCTGGAATGAATCCCCACAAACCTTATGAGCCGGAAAGTTATTTTGTGAGAAATTTAATTTCCGAAAAACTTACAGAACTTGTCAAAAAGTTTGCAATGGGGGAAAACAAATTTCATACAATTGTGCATTTAGGCAATAAAGGTTCAGGCAAAACTATCTCCCAAAAGATTTTCTTGCGAGAAACAAATAAATTTATGGAGAAAAATAGGATATTTTGGGTAAGGTGCGATGTTCAAAAACTATATGAAACATGGAAGGATTGCATTGAGAATAGTGGTGTAGATATTAATAGCAAGTCACTTCAACCGGTAACGATTTTGGATTATTTAAATATTCAAGCATTATATGTTTTTGTTAAGTATTATGATTATGTTGAGGTCGGAAAGGATGAAAATGGCTCTATTGTTAAGAGTAGAAGTGAAATGTTAAATAGTGTTTTCAATCTGATATCGGAACAAAACATCAAAAGAGAATACTACCCATCACCCTTAGCTTATATTCCAAGAATCTTAGACATAAAAAAGGAACTTGAAAGAATAAGAAATATCGTTTTAAGCTTTGAGTTAAGGAAAAAGAATAGATTAAATTATAGCTATGCCCTAGATGAAATAATAGCCTCTGGATTTTATCCATCAAAAAGAAAGGGGTTTAATTTCTGGATTGCAATTTCAGAATTCATTCAATCATTTATGTTTGAAAATAATTACAAAATTATTTACATTGTAGATGGCATAGACAACGTTAATCTGCTTGACAAAAATTCACTTCCTTTTTACGATTCTATTCTCAATCAATTTGGAGAGTTTGTCATCAAGAGGCCATCTAACTATATTTTACATATTGCAACAATGAGGATAAGAACTGATGCAGAAATACAAAAAAAGCATTTCGAAACAAGGAATACACCAGATTACGTGAAAAAAATGAAAAAGAAGTAATAATACATGAAGCATTTGACTCAAATTTACTTGCGACAATATTTGAAAAGAGAGTTACTTTCGGAAGCAGCAAGGTTCCTTTAGAGGCAATTAAATCTGACAATTCATTAAGCGTAGTTAATGATATTTTCAAGGCCATCGTTGAAATTGACAGAAACAATGTCAAGACTGATGAAGTGTATCATGAAAATTGCAGGAATTATTTATATAATAAAACTAATTTGGCGAAATTTATTTACTTCAGATGGGTGCAGGATGGTAAAACAAAAGACTATGATTTCCATCAAAAAACACTGCAATTTTACGATCAAGGATTGGTCACTAACGGAAAATTAATTCACATAACAGATGAAGAAAATGAAGAATTCGCCTCGGATGAAGGCTCTTTCGTTTTTAATATATTTTCTTTAAAAATACAGGATTAGGAAATCGATACAAACCCTTGGAAATGGCTTTGTTGCACAAGATTGTTGCAATACTTAATTTCTTGTAAAAATTTTAACCCAACTATAGAGGAAATTTATGAAGAATTAATCAATTGTTTTGCCTATGACGCCAAAACAATTGATTATTACATAGAGAAATTGCGCAGTTTTGGTCTAATTGATAGCGAAATTGATAAAAAAATATTTTTAAATAAAGTTGATATGGTTTACAAGATTAGTGCGAAAGGGAGTTTTTTACTCAGTAAGATTTTTTCTTCAATTGAAATGCTTTATTATTTTTCGCTTGATACATACCTACCTGATTTTATGTTTGAAGATGGCATGGTTGATAGTCATAACATATTTGATAGGCCAAGAAAATATCACGTTAATTGCATGAAAACTGGTCTTTTATTTATTAAATTCTTGTTGACCATTGAGTTTTGTGAAAAAGAAGTATTTTATAGAAATCCAGACGATTCTTTGTTAAGAAAGAAGTATTACAAAAACTATCAATTGTTCAAAAAACATCATTTTGACGAAATAGAAAAATTTGTTAATGAAAAAAGTACTCTTTTGAAAGACGATAAAGATTACACTTTAGAATCTCTAAAGATAGTTAAAACAATAGCTAATTGTTAATTACTGAAATTATGCACCAGTTGTCGCAAGTATGATTTCCGCAGAATCTAAGTCACTTAGTTCTAGCAAGTTTGCAACTTGCTAGGCTATACATGAGCGGGTTTGCAGTTGTTTCTTTCCCGCCAAAGCCAGCATTTGCAGCAAAAAACGACTGCTGATTTGCCAGTGCCGAGCCTAGCAAGTTGCAAACTTGCTAGAACTTCAACAAGGGCGAGGGAGTAGCAAGCTTCCAACTGGCGCAGGGTCTTCCTGGCAACGCTGGTTCACTTCCGATAGCTATCGGAACCGACTTGACCAGCTGGCGCAGGGTCTTCCCGGCAACGCTGGTTCACTTCCGATAGCTATCGGAACCGACTTGAACCGGATATCAGCCTGTCTCTGACAGGCGTAAGCTTACTTTCGTCGGAGATGAAATCATATTGAGAACAAGTCTCGCCGCTGGCATTTGGCCTTCCCCCATGCTGGTTCAAAGCCCGTTCAATACTTCTTTTAATTCCTCTATCGTCAGGCAAGTGATGGGTGGGAACCCGATGCTGGAAAGCACCCGGAAATGGCGGTCATAAGTGACAAGGTAGTCGGCGGAGGCAGCGACGGCGCAGTCGGTGAACTTGTTGTCGTCAGGGTCGGCGGCGATGAGGTTCCATTTGTAATAGACTTGGATATGGCGTATATTTTCAAGGATGTCGAGTTGTTGCAAGACACCAGCAGCAACGGCTGGCGCATAGAAATCGGACAACTGCTCTTCGTATTCGGCGAGTATTTCCGTAGTGACGGCTACTTCAAGTTCGCCATTTTTCACCATATCGAACAGCCAACGGTGGCGGGCAAAACGGGGGATGATTTGTAGCAGGCAGCTTGTCCGCCTTTGGCGGGTTGGTATCAAGTACAATCGTCATGGCTGGTAGGGTCTGCGCTTTGGGTGCGTTTCCTGTAATTTGTCGAGGTCGGCCTGGCCGATGGGCTTCGTGGCTTGCAGCTTTTCGAGTTCCATCTGAACCAAGTCGTCATAGAACTCAACAAGTAAGCGGTTCAACGCCTTCATCGCTTCTGGCGACATCTGACGGGAGAACATTTTGAGCAACATCAATTGCGCTTGTGTAAGCTTTTGCGGCATTGCTTGTGCTTCCATAATACAATTATTTTAGAACAAAAATAATGCTTTTTGATAAAGTGCACCGTGTTTTTTGGAAGTACACAGTTACCAGTTGGCGCATGGTCTTCCCGGCAACGCTGGTTCATAGTCTCCGACTTGAACCGGATATCAGCCTGTCTCCGACAGGCGTAAGCACGACAAAAGGCTTGCTTTCCCAAAGGGATAAATCGTTAGAGACGAAATGGTAGTGGGAACAAGTCAGGTCCCGATAGTTTTAGGGTCTTCCAGCTGGGCTACCCCAAAAAAATAGCACGAAACGCTTTCGGTGAGATAATATTGACAAGTGGAAAAGGTGTTTTTTTGACTTCAAGGAAGTCTCGGTCTTCTGTGACCAAAAAGGCTGCCCCGCAGGCGATGGCACAATCTGTGAATTTTTGGTCGTCCGGGTCTTTGGCTGGAAGCCCGAAATTGAAATAGGTTTCAACCCGAACCAGGTTTGGCATCAATAAAACGACCTCAATGGCCAGTTTGGCCAGTTCCTGGTTGCTTTTGCGGGTGAGAACCTCCTCGTTTCCAGTAAAATATCAGTGGTGATGCAAAGGGTTAATTGTCCTTGGCGCAGGGCTTCCCAAATCCAGTAATGTTCCGAGCGGCTGGAAATAGCCTGCAACAGCACATTGGTATCAAGGACTATTTTCATGCGTTGGCGGTACCCGGCTTGTTACTGCGGCGATATGGCCTCCGTGTAATGGCTTTGGCATCCTTGGCAATATCCTTGGACGTCCAGCCTTTGTCATCTGCAAATTTATCTGCCAATTCCGTTACCCGCCGGAACTTGAAGTCCAGCAAAATATGACGCAGCTCGCTCAATTGTTCCTCGCTCAGGCCACCTGCGAAGAGCTGGAGCAATTCAAGTTGGGCAGGGTTGAGTTGTGAAGTGAAAGTCTGGATGTTTGCTGTCATATACTGGTATTTTCAACAAAAATAAAGACTTTGGGCAAATAATCCCAAATAAAAAACTTGCTGCAGCTAATTGGATATACCTGCTTTCACAGGGACTACCTCGCTGGCGCCCCCCTGTCTTTTCAATTGAAAAACGCCCCTGCTCGTGTGCAAGCTGCGCTTGCACACGGGCTTTGGTAGCGGCGGCTGGCCGCTCTAAACTGCAATGCGAGACCTACGCCCGGCGGCCAAAGGACACAAAGCAAGCCTCGCCTATTACCAATTGTTGCAAGTCTAATTTCAGCAGCATCTAAGTAACGTTGTTCTTGCAAGTTTGCAACTTGCAAGGCTGTGCATGAGCGGTTTTGCTGGCTTTCCTTTCCCCCAATGCCAGCATTTTCGGCCAGAAAGCGTCAGTAAACTTGCCAATGCCGAGCCTTGCAAGTTGCAAACTTGCAAGAACAACAAGGGGTGTGTAGTTACCGGCTCAAATGCCATCCTGCGCCTGCTTAATCCAGGCCTAATATCTTGGCGTACTTCATCATTTCGCCCATGTTGTCAACCTTCACTTCGCCCTTGGCGAGGGCCACTTGGCCCTTCTTTTTGCCAGTGGCGATGTCCGTTAAGACGGACGCAGTGGTCCGGTAGGTGCATTTTGGTGAGCCGTGCAGGCCGTCCTGTTCGGTACATTGGCCGTCCTTGACGGTGATGGTGAACTCGCCGCCCTCATTGCCAGCGATGAGGAAATGGAAACAGGTTTCCTTATCTTGAATGGCTTCGGGGTTTACCCTTTGTGGTATGGTCCGTATGAATTCTGCTGGTGTCATCTGAATAGGTATCGTTGTTTTGATGAATGGGTGGCACCATTGTCACCCGGCAGTAAAGATAATGCGGATCTGTAATTTTGAAAATTCAATTTGCATGCTGACGCTAGCGCTGTGCAGGCATTCTATATACCATAAACATATAGCAATATGCAAACAAAACCCATTGACGTACGTCTTCTACATGCTCAACCGAGCAGGCATTTTTTCCTGCCAAAGCCCGCATTGCACCAGCCCCGTCGTCCTGAAGTTTTGTCGGGATGACGGGGCTCGCCGGGAAGCCTAGATACCCGCTGGCGCAAGGTATTCCCTCCACTCACAAGCTGTTTTAAGTCCCGCTCTGTGACATTGGCCTATGCACAATTTGATTGGCTTGAAGGGGAAGGCCCCACAGGCTCCCATTCCCTCAGAAATTCCGGCCACAGCCAAAGGAAAATTCAAAAGTGTTCAGGTTGGCATACTTGTCCAAATTTGGATAGGAGCCGTTGTCGCCTTCTACCACTTTGGGGCCATAGCCAAAGATGCGTTTTAGCGAGAGTTGCCAAAAGCGTTTGGGGTGTTTCTTTTTAAAGACCATTATGCCCACCCCTCCTGAGACACCGTGCAGGTTGTAGGTGACGGGGTCGCCCGATGTGTACACATGTTCATGTGCCCGGAACAGCATGTACTGGAGTTCTAACGTGAAGAAAGTCCGCTTGTGGTTGAACCGGTAAAGTTTGGGCCCAATCCTGTACATCGGCCCAGGGGCAGCTGCGCCCCAGGATAAGTCGCCGCCTAAGGTGCTTGCGGATGCGGCTGCGCACAGTTGAAAAGCTTCATTTAGTTGCCACAAACTTCTTTCGTAAGCAAACCCAATGCCTATCAACAAGTCTGTATTCAGGAGAAAGTCCAAATGCAGTAGATTTGGGCGCATGTCTGGAGCTAACATGATTGCTTTATTCGCATTGCCTATGGGCAAGATTGTATCGGCGGCAGAGCTTATCGTTTGTGCTTGTCCAGCAGTGGTCATAGCAAGCCCCAGCAAATATGGGAGCAGGTAGTAAGTGTATAAGGATTTCATATCGAAATGGAATTTATTCGCTGGCAAACTGCATCCTTTTCGATTTGCGTACCTTTCCATTTATCATTTGTGTAAATGATAATTGGCCACGCTTTCACGGGGCTATTGTTTTATGAGTTTTTTTAGGAAACTGGCTTCGTTGGTTTGAATAGAAACAATATATACGCCGCATGGGAGGTTAGCGATTGAAAAACTGGCGGTAAAATGTTCCGCTAAGAACTCCCCCATTGGGTTGAAGACTTTAATGCTTTGCAGCTTTTGTCCGTTTAAACCTATATGGATATCCCCATTGGTCGGGTTTGGGAAGATGATTGGGTTTTCTGCCGAATATGCCGTTTCGCTGGCATCCACCGTAAAATCTGCAAGCGTTAAGAGGAGTTGTTGCGCCACTAGGGCTGCCTTGGACGGGTTTTGGTTGATGAGGACGCATATAACAGCATTGGAAGCGACATCGTACATCATCATGGAATTATACCCACCCCAAATATTTCCACCGTGTTGCCAAACCGTTCTTCCGAATATCGTGGCCTCAACGAGCCCGATACCGTAATTCCCTGAGCCAACGAAGGTGGTCATTTCATCAAAACTGCTTGCATTTAAAACTTGGCCGCTCATGAGCGCTTGGTACCATGCTGCCATTTCGCCCGAAGTTGAGTACATGCCGCCAGCCGACCAAGCAACGCTGTTGAGTGATTTCCTTGGCGTTGAAAATTTGTCAATGCCGCCTTGCCAAGGATGCGCTACGGCAATTGACACGCTATCGTAAACATCGAGGAAGGTGCTGTCGAGTTGGAGTGGCGATAGGATACTGTCCCGGAGAAGTTGCCCGAAACCCTGCCCTGTGGCACTTTCCGCTACCATTGCTGCCAGTATATAGTTGGTGTTGCTGTAGCTCCAGCCTGTACCTGCTGCGAACAGTGGCGGCCCGACCCAAGTTATTACTTCGTTGGGCGAATAGATTCGATTGGGGTTGAGCAGAATCGAATCGGCATACCCGACCACGCTGTTCACGTCGGCAATCCCACTTGTATGATTGAGCAGCTGCCTTATGGTAATATTGGGATTTATGTTCGCATACGTGGGCAGCCATTCATGCAGCGAATCATTGAGCTTTATAATACCGTTTTCCGCAAGTTTTAAAAGCAAAACGCCCGTAAACAGCTTCGTGTTACTGGCAATCCCAAACGCCATATCGGAATTAATGGGCGTCCCAGCATGGGAATTTCCCGCAACACCCTTCCACATTCCCTGTTCTGGATAAAGTACGCTTGCGGAAATGCCATTGATGCCATGCGCAATTTTCATGCTGTCAATGGCATTTTGAAGTTTTATGCCCAATGCCGCATCAAATGTCTGTGCGGTAGCAACATGCGTTGACAATAAAAACAACAGCATATTGAATAGATTTCTCCTCATACTGGTAAGTTCGTTTTCCCTGTTCGACCGCAAAAATGAGTGAAGGTTTAGACTGCTTCCAAGTTTTCTATACGCCTCGACTCCCTGAATCGCATGGACTTCCCGCTAACGCTGGTTCATAGTCGCCCGCTGGCGTCCCATGTCCTTCCATCGAAAATCGCCCCCGCCCGTAATTATACTGCACAGCAAATTACCAAATGCACAAAACCTATTAGCGCAGCATATAGCTTTGCCATCACACGGATACCGAGACTAATCCGTTCGACTATCCAAGCTGCTTGGCCATCAGCGTCTCATCGAAATCAATGCCCCGATGCTGGAAGATGTAGTCGCTGAGTTTCTCCCAGCCCAGTTTGTAATAAAAGCCCAGCCCGACGGGCGAGGCGGTGAGGCGTATTTCCTGGTGGCCATTTTGCTTCGCAAACACCTCTATATGCCGCATCATGGCCTTGCCGATGCCCTTGCCCAAATAGTTGGCATGGGTGTAGAAGCCGACCACGTTGCCCGCCGAATCCAGCGCCACCGTGCCGACCAATTGGCTGCCCATTTCGGCGCAGAACAAGGCTTGATTGGCGATTTTCGACTGCATTGCCGAAGGCGAATAATAATCGAGGAAAGCCGCCATCTGCACCTCGGAGTAGTGCGGGGCAAGGGTGGCCTGGGCGCTCCCAGCGATTAGCAGGCTGAGGGCATTGGCGTCGAAAGGAGTTGCTGGGCGGATGATTATCATGGTGGTATCAGTGATGAAAATTGACGGTAAAAATAGGGCATAGTTGCCTCCAGCAATGGCTCAATCCTCAATCTCCTCATCATTTTTTGCTGCCCGAATAGCCATGTTCATCCGCTCAAAAAACGCAGGGGTCGGCCCCTCGCAGCGGTATAGCTGGTTGCCGTGCTGTCGGGAGAGCGGCATGTCCAGTTCCCATACTTTTTCGATTTTTTGGAAAAAACCGGGCATGTCGTCGCCCAGTTCGTCGTTGATGTAGAGCAGGGTGTGGAAGCCCGTGGGCAACGAGTCAGGCAGCCAATACTGGTAGTTATCACTGAAACTGAGCACGGGCGGTACACCGTATTTTTTGCCGAAATGCTCCACGGCACCCGCTTGGCCGTAGCTGTCGGCATAGATGGCGCTGTTGGCCTTGTCGGGGAGCGTCTGCCATGCTTTACCGGTTGCTTCGGCCAGTTCCTCCCATCCGAGCATGTCGGCGAAGTCCTGCGGAAGGGCGTAGTCCTTGCCGTCCTCCCAACGCAAGACGCCTGTCAGTCCAGGCATTTTGGCCGCTTTTTTCATAAACCTGGCTTCTTGTTGCGGAGGCAATATAGGCAATGCGGCGGGAAAAATGACCACTGCCGTGAGCAGCATAAAGGCGGGCATTGCGAAGCGTACCCAACGCAATTTGTTTTCAGTAACACGCTCCAAATAGGCCGCCCCAGCCGCTATCAGCACGGGGAAAGCGCCGAGCGAGTAGTAGCTCTTGGCATTGAAAAACAACAGCACTGCCAGCACCGTCAGGTACATCCAGCCGAAGATGCGCCACGGGGCAGTTTCCTTTTTTGCCAACAAAAAATAAAGGCCGCCGAACCAAATGGGCAGCGCCGGGAGGAAAAACCCCAACTGGTCACCGAAGAAGCCGCCAAGTGTGACGTGGGCGAACTGTGTCTCCGCCAGTTCGCCAAAATGTCGGAACAGCGGGAAGCGGTGCGCCGCCTGCCAGGCGATGTTCGGGGAAAGGATGAGCAGCGCCAGCACCAAAGCCAAGTAGAATTTTTTTTGGGTGAAAATGCGGCGCTGTCCCGTCAGCAGCAGCCCCGGCAACATGGCAAACAGAAAGATGAGCGGAGTATATTTATTGAGCATTGCAACGCCCGCCGCAGCGCCGAACCACAGTAGCCATGCGGGTTTTTCAGTATTGATGTACCGTAGGAAGAGCCAGCAGAGCAGCGTCCAATAAAACATGTCGAACACCACGGGCATGAACAGCATACTGGGACGAAGGAACGCCCCACAAGTGAGGCCCGTCAGCCCGATGAGCAGCATGGCAATTTTCCCGTTGCTTTCTTTTGGCAAAAATTCCCTTGCCATCAGCCCTGTGAGCAGCACCGTGCCCGTACCGAACAGCGTGGAAATGAGCCGTACGGCCCAAACCGAACCACCGAGCACCTCGCCGCCCAGCCATGCCCAAAGGCCGATGCCCGGCGGCACGGAGGCATAGCCCCAGTCGAGGTGGCGGCCCAGGGCAAGGTAGAGCAACTCGTCCCGGTGGAACGACCAGCCCGCATTGAGGCAAAAATGGAGCAATAGTTTGGCGGCGAGGAATAAGCCGAGGACATGGATGCTGGTGAGTTTTTTCATCTTGAAAAAAGATGGAGGTTAAAATGGCTTCCCCCATTCGATTCCACAAAAAAAGCCGAATTTCGGCACTCGAACTAACTAATTTTCAATTATGCAAATCTTCACCGATACTCCCGACCAATACGTTGCACAGTTGCCCGATGACCGCAAGGAGGCCATTACCGCCCTCCGCCAGGCCATCCTAGAGAACATTCCGCCGGGCTTTGAGGAAACCATGAGCTATGGCATGATTGGCTATGTGGTGCCGCATTCGCTGTACCCGGCGGGCTACCACTGCGACCCCAAGCTGCCGCTGCCTTTTTTGAGCATTGCTTCGCAAAAAAACTTTGTGGCCGTCTATCACATGGGCATGTACGCCGACCCGGTACTGCTGGATTGGTTCATCACTGAATATGCCAAGCGGGTGAAGGGCAAGCTGGACATGGGCAAGAGCTGCGTCCGCTTCAAAAAGCCCCATGAAATCCCCGTGGGGCTTATCGGCGAGCTGGCCAGCAAGATGACGGTTGAGGATTGGATTGGGTTGTATGAGAAGGGGTTGAAGCGGTAAAACGCCATCGCTGCAATAGCGTCGGTCTTTTGTGAAAACTTAGGTGGGAACGCCATGCTTAGTGGCTTTTTGCGTGAAGCTGCCAAGACAAGGAAGAACCCAAGTAAGAAATTGGCAGGTGGAACCCTTTTTTTTCAATAAAATTGAATTGTTATTCTGTGATAACAGAAAAACTCCATTTTAATGTAATGTTCATGGCTTATCTTTAGGTTTTTCATTTCTTTCGTCATTTTTAAAATCACCCAGCCATGAAACAATTATGTTACTTATCATTGGCCATCCTGCTTACAACTGCAACAAGCTGCGACCTTTTCGACGACTCCCCGTGCGGTGAAAAACAGACTTTCGACCTCTACTTACTTGGCTCGTCCATTGTGGACTCCACTAACGGTCTTTATTATTCCTACATGGATGGAGGTGACCGGGTGTTTCAATGGAGCCAACTCGTGGAAAACGCTTGCTCGCAGGAGCACGTCAAGGTGGAGAGCAGAGTGGCCCTCTTGGACGAAACAACCACTGGTATCAGCGCCAGAACCAATGTCAGTTGGCTTTTCCTTTTTGAGGAAAAAATCCCAATGTCAAAAAATGGGTCAGACATCAAAGGGAACGGCGAGGCTGGCCTAAAACAGGCGTTCGACAAAGATCCTGCTTGGTTTGTGCCCGCCTTAGAGGTGTTTTTCCCCACCAAAGGCAGCTATGGCGCTGATACGGCTTTTCTCAAGGCCAACGTCATTTCTGTGGAGATGATGGCGAAGTACCGAAAGCATTGATGTATTGTACTGCGCACCACCAACCATTGTACATGGTTGATGAGGGTTGATGAGGGTTGATGAGGGTTGATGAGGGTTGATAAGGGTTGGTTGATAATCAACCCTTATCAACTAAACTGGTCATGCATAAAACTTGGAGGCGTGAGCTATACTCACCTTATTTCACATCATAATACACCGCCTCCAGCGTCACATTTTGGAGTTTGTTGAAGAGGTACATCGTATCGGCCTCAAAGCTGCCTTGATAGGGGAAGTCAATGGTGGCTTGGATGGAAAATTCGCCTTCGCCGCTTTCGCCGTAGGCTTGTTTCAAGCCAATGCCATCATCGCCTCCACTCCAACTCCTCGAAACACCGTCATTGCTGGCGGTCAGCGTCAGTGGCACTTCAAAAAAGAAATACCAGTAAACCTTCGATGTGACATTGAAGTCGCCTTCTATGTTGGCGCTGATGCTGGCATTGACCTTTACGTGCTTGTCCGGGCAGACGTGCTGCACCCATTTCTCCAAGATAATGGTCGAGCGAAATTCATCCGAGCCCTGGTAGTAGGTGCGGTCGAGCCAAGACCCAGCGCCTGGCTGTGTTGTAGCATCCGTAAAAAACCCCGTGCCATGCGAGGTGCGGAAATAATACCCTTCTTTTTTGTCGCCACAGACCTTGTCCTCACCAATGCCGAGCAGGTCGCAGGAGGACTGGCCGAAGGCCAACACAATGATAGCAGTCAATAGGAGCTTTTTCATGGCGATGGTGTTTAGGTATTTAAAATTGATGGCAATGGGGTTGCGACAGGCTTGACAGGTCTCGAAGACCTATCAAGTCAACTGGAACATCAGCTTTTTTGCCTCGTCTTGCGCTCCACTTTTGGGGCGGTTGAGGGCTGTTTTTGCAGTTTGGGAGGTACTGCCTTGGGCTTTTCGACCGAAGGCCGTGTAGGATTTTCCCGTTTGCTTTTTTCCCAGACATCCCGGTGCTGTTTCTCAGCTTTTTGCATCTTGGGGAGGTCATATTTTGGCCGCTCCCTGGGTGCTTCCTTCCTGGGCTGCACATCAGGCTGCTGCGGAGGTTCCGTTCTTGGCTGTTTCACGTCCGGTTTGGCAGTCTCCCGCCTCGGGTCGGTGGGTTGCTTCGCAATGGGTGGGGCCGTGCGCTCCTGCTCCCGCTTGCGCTCGACCGAGCCAGAGAGGGTAGGGTATTGCTTGCGGTTTTTGTCCAGGTATTCCTTTTGGGAGACTGGTTTGTCAACATGCGTGCGGTTGTAGCGCTCCCGTTCCGTTTCCAGCTTACCGTACTCCACAAACTCCCTCGAATCGGTGCGTGCCCTGTCCATCCAGTCGTCGGTCACGATGTCACGGTTGCGCCCCTGCCAGTTGCGCACGTTGGAGCTGATGCTGCCCGACGACCCCCTGTGGCCGTAGTAGTGGTTCACGTAGCAGCTCGACAGGTGCGGGTAGTAGTAGTGATTCCACGGGTGGTAGAAATGCCAGTCAACAAACCAGAACGAAGGCAGGTCAACAATGACAATGACATGGTTGTGGCCCCAATAGAAACCCCAGTCGTACCAGTACGGATAAGGACGCCAGCGGGCGTAGGGATACCAGTGTGGGTAACCGAACCAATAGGGATAGTTGAAATAATAGTAATTGTATTCAATGGGGCGCTCGTAGCGGTCATCCTCGTCGTAGTAGAGGTCATCGTCGTAGTCGTAGTAATCGTCGTCATAGCCGTATTCATCGGCGTAGGCTTGGGAGGCAGCTTGGAGTTCTTCCTCGGCCTGTGGGTTGTTGGCGAGGTTTTGCCGCCATTCTTCCAGTTCCTTGGCCCTTGCCTCGGCCACCACAATGCTCAGCGAGTCCATTTGCGCTACCAGCCAAGTCGGGTTCTTGCGGTAGAGGTCGCCCACGAGCACCGTCAGCCGGATATTGTCGGTGAGCAAGGAGAGCACTTCGGGCAGGTCAACCAATTGCCGCAGTGCATCCTTTGTCGCAGTCGGATACTGTGAAATCAGTTCACCAAAGACGGCATCCCAGTAGCGGTTCAGGCGGTGTACCTCTACCAGCACGGGGAAATAGTCCTCGGAAATTTGCCTTGCCCTCGGCACGATTTCTTTAGGGAAGTCCTGCATGGCAATTTCAAAGTCAATACCTTCTTTTTGGCCACCATCCACCAAGCCTGCTACCAGCCCCGGATAGCGGGTCAGGTCCCATACGCTCGACTGCACGGACTGCGGGTATTTTTCGAGCAGGACCTTGAATTCCTTGCTCGTTTTGCCCTGCATGGTTTCTAATTTAATGAGCGACTCCGGGAATTTTGAGGCTTCCAGAATGGCAATGCGGGTATTGGAAGGGTAGAGCGCCAGCGCTTCAATGGTCTTTTGTTCTTCTTCCAAGATTTGGGCGAGGAGTGCCTGTTCATTTTGGGCGAGTGCCAACAGGGGCATCAGGATAAGCCCAATCATTGCTGCCACCACTTTTGGATAGGCTTTCATGGCTCGTGATTTAACGGCGGCGGGCTTTCGGGGCATCGGGCTGACATCCCGATATACACTTAACCCGAAAACCCGCTTGCCTTTTTAATTTTTGGTTTTTTGGGCATTTGGCCTTCAGAGCCTCGGCTTGGGATTCGGTTTAAGGGAATTCATAGAGGGAGGTTTAAGAGGGAGTTTTCCTTTATCCCAGCCTTTTATCTCAATGCAAATTTTAAGACCAATTAAATCAATAAAAAATGACCGTCGTCAGGTGATGGGCTGATTTTGGTCAGGGGTTGAAACGTTGTCATTATGGTTGTAAATCACCGTATTGCAATGCGGAATCTCACCCCTGTTGAGCCAATAAATCCACAACCTTTGCACACCATTCTAATGTTATGTTCAATTGAAGCCATATTGAATCAAGGCTTAACTTCTCCACATTCACTTGCCATCGCCTCCGAATTACCCTGACCATCATTCACTGGTGAGCCATCACCATTAAATCTCCCTACCATGAAAAAGCGGACAGACACTTTTATGCAGAAAGCTGGCAGGGCATTTTTTGCCTTTTTAATGACCAGCATTTTGATACCCGCCTTGTTTGCCCAGTCCGTCTGGACCGGCACAGGCTCCAAACAATGGGAAGACGCCAACTCCTGGTCGGGCGGGGTGCCGGGGCCGGGCATGACCGCCACCATCAATGCTTGCAGCAAATGCCCCATCATCAACAATGCTGTGCCTTCGGTAAAAAGCCTGACCATCATGCCGGGCGCATCGGTGAAAATGAACGGGAACGGCATGCTTGTCATTGAAAACTTGCCTGATGGCCTTGTAAAGGTGGAAGCGGGCGGGTTCTTGGAAATAAAGAACAATGCCGTTTTACAGACCAATAGGATGGACAACTTGGGCACTGTGGAGAACGCAGGTACTATCGTTGCGAAGCGGATTGACAATTACCTGAAGTTTATTAACAAGGGAAATATGACGCTGGATAACCCTACTGATTATGCTTTTATCAATATTCCCAACGACCCTAATGTACAGCTCGACAATTATGGTCAAATAACCATTACCAACAGCTTCATTGTAGTCTATGGCGTACTCAACAATTATGGTAAGTTGTTCATAGACAATGGTAATAGTGTTCATTCAACAGTTGTGGAGCACATAGGCACTTTCAACAATTTCGCCACCGGGAAGGTGACCTTGACCAATTGCCAGTATATTGGGTTCCTTAATTCTGGCAAGTTGTTCAATTATGGTAGGTTTGAAATAGATGGGTCAGAGAACTACGGCCTCATTCACACCTACCAGCCGGCAAGTATCGTAGAGAACTATGCCACCGGCGTTATTTCTGTCAAAAACACGCTGAAGAATGGTATTTACAATTCATCTAATTTTACTAATGCAGGAAAGATTACCGTGGAGCACAGTGGAAACAGTCCCCTTTACAACGACGGTGCGGGCAATAGCAATTTCGTCAACACTGGCGAATTGAAAATAAAGAGCAGTATCAGTAGCATTGAAAACCGTGGCGTCTTCAATTCGTCCGGCAAGATTACCATCGAGGGCTGCAACAACGGCATCGCCAATTTCAAAGAGCTGACCAACAGCGGCATCATCGTCGTTAAGCCAAATGCCACTACGCCCATCCTCAACATCGGGCTTGTCAATTTGGGCAGCGAGGCTTCAGCCACCATCAGCAATAGTGGCAGCATGCAGTTCGTCAATACTGAAAAAGGTTTGGAAGTGGGTGGTGGAACGACACTGACCAACGCTGGCAGCATCGAAGTTTTAGGCAACGGTGGGACGAACACTGGAATCGAGAATTCGGGCACGATTTACAATTTGGGCACGGGCAAAATCACCTTGGCCAACTCCAAGGACATCGGCTTGCTGAACATTACGAATGCCATCTTTATCAACTCTGGAAACCTGCTCATTGACAAGGTGGTGCAACGTTATGGCATCGTCAACGGTGCCAATGCTGGGTATTTGGCCAACGACTTGACGGGAACCATCCTCATCAAAAACACAGCCGACTATGGCATTTACAACTTGTTCGCCATCTATAATTCTGGTAAGCTGACCATTCAGGCCGCTGGCACCGATGCTGTTTACAACTACTATCCTTCGGGGTATTTCTTTATCCAGCCTTGTGGGGAATTGAACGTGGGGAACCGCATCAACAATGGGCAGTATTTACAAAACGAAGGCCTGCTCCGCTCGACCTACAATGGAGTGCATATCAATACCGGCACGTTGTTGAACATGGCCGTCATCGAAGACTTCAACAACGCCTTCAAAGGCGTCCCCTTCAACAACAACGCCTTCCGCATCCGGCCAATTAGCGGCACGGTCGGCAGTGTCATCCACAATGCTGTTGAAGCGGGTGGGGTGCCACCCATCACCATCGGCAGCACTTGGTACAAAGACCCCAATATGACACAGTCAGCAGGTACTTTCAATTCCGTGTTGAACACCTTTACACCGACCCTTGGCGTCGGTACGCATACGCTGTATTTTACCGTGAAGGACATTCCAAACAACTGCATCAAAACGGTGTCCATCAAGGTCAATATCGCCAACGCCATGATTGGCAGTGGTGAAAAAGCAAAGCCCGACATCGTGCTGTTCAACTACCCAAACCCCTTCGTGAACGAGACCCGAATCAAGCTCAGCTTGCCTTTTGATGCAACGGGCAAACTCGTGGTCTTTGACCAGTTCGGCAGGTTGGTATCGGTGGTGTATGAAGGTGAACTTTCGGAAGGGGAGCTGTACGAGTTCAGCGTGGATGCCAATACCATGCAAGTGGCCAACTACGTCGCTACACTGATACTGGATACTGGCAAGACGTACTCAATGCGGATGGTGAAAGCAGATAATTTTTAAGGTTGTTTCAAATGGTTTTTCCAACCATTTGAACTACAAAAAACGGCGGCGGTGGGCTTCTTCGATAGCCCGCCGCCGCCGTTTTTTTTGTGGCGAGCGGTTGATTTTCCTCGGAAAATCAACCGCTCGCAATTTGGGTTATTCCCCAATCGGAATCACGCTCAACAGCTTCATGTCCGTGCGGTCGTCGAAGTCGAACTGGTAGAAACCATCTTCACCGATGACCATGGCCACGTTCCTGTCGCCGGGCAATGAAATCACGTCGAGCGCATGGAAGTTCTCCACATTGTCGAGCAGGTGGTCGCCGACGGTTTCGGGCACGGTGTTGTCGAAAATCTCAAAGCCATGATCGCCCTCGCAGAGCAGGAGGCTGTTGCCCTTCACGGAAAGCCCGTGCGGGCTTTTCATCGGAAACGATTTGAGCAGCACGGGGTTTGTCAGGTCGGTGATGTCAATCACGTCCAACTGGTTGGGGCCGAAGGAGCCGCAATCGCTGCCGTCCCAGAGCGTCACATAGGCATAGTGGTCGTTCACGAAAACGGGGTCGCAGGCACGAGCATGTTCAAAAACGGAAAGCTGCACTGGGTTCAGCGGGTCGGCGTTGTCGTAGATGTACATGCCTATGTTGGAGCCGATAAAGAGTTTGTCGCCATGAGGGAACAGTGTTTCAAGGCCTGAACCGATAGTGATGGTCTTGGCAAAGGCAGGACTTGTAAGTTCCGTCAGGTCGTAAATTTGCATTTCGTAGCCACTGTGTTGGATGGTGTAGAGGTAGTCACCGATGATGGTAAAATGCGACAACGAGCCGCCGATGCCAGTACCGGAGCCAGCTTTTCCACCGCCTGAACTCTGGTCGGCAGCAAATACAAGGTCGCCCTCGAATGCAAGGCCGCCACCGAAGAATTCGCCATTCTTGTAGTAGAGTCTGTCCTGTTGATCGCAGTCCATTTCCTCCGTCACGAGCGTTTCCTTGTATTCGACGATGATATTGCCGGAGGCAAGATCAGACCAAAGCGGCTGCAGTACGTTTTCCGTGCGGCCAGCGAAAGAGTAGTCGTCGAGGTTCACCACCAGCAAGTCCACATAGCTATTGGTGTAGAGGTAGCCATCCTTGATGGCGAGGTCGGTAGCACCCGGCACACTGATGAAGGCCGTGTTCACGGGATTGCTGGGGTCGGCGTTGTTAATGACATGGATGCCCTCGCCCGTCTCCACAACGAACATACGGTCATCGTAGTAGTTGATTTGGCCGGGCGATTTGAGCGACTTGGGGTCTTCCATCCCAATGGTGGTATTGTGGACTTCCTCCAAGGTCTTATAAACGGGGTCGAACCGGGTGTAGGTGATGGAACTGGTGCATTTGTCCTTCAAGCAGCTCTGAAAGGTCAGGGCCGTCAAGGACAGCAAAGCGATGAGCAAATATTGCGTTTTCATGATTTAGAAAGTTGTGAAGCGGGGATTCTGACGGCGGGCACGGTTAGGAATGTTCGTGGTCAAAAGCCCCAAGTGGAAATTTGTTGACTTTGAAAAATAGGTCACCTTTCTTTTCAACCTTGAAGACAGCAGGGTAGGGGGGAAGGGTTGGTAAAGGGCACGATAAATCAAGCGCCATCCTAAAAACACGGTGGGCAGCCGGTTTGTTTCCGCCCCGACTGCCCACTGACTGCCAACTATGGACTGAAGACTGCCAACTGTCTAACTGCCAACTAAAATCAATGCCTTCCCCACAGCTCCACTTCCGCCCGTTTATCGGCAAAGTTCTTCGTGTCGTAAACAAAGACCACTTTTCGGATGACCCGGCGGTTGCCTTCCAGGTTGATGACCCGGCTCTCGCCGCCAGCACGGATTTCGTCACGGGTTTCCACCTCTTGCTCCGAGCCATCGCCAAAATGGACGACGACCTTGTGCAAATGGATGGCACCTTTTTTTACCAAAATCTTCAAGGCGGTGAAGCGGCCTTCGGAGGCGGTCACGAGTATCTCGTCACGGTCAACGGCGAAATTGACCTTGCGCTCACCGAGCTTTTCCCAGCGGGGGGGATTGGATTGCGGGGCTGGGATTGCGGATTGCGGATTGGCCGTGGCGAAGTTGACGGCTACCAAGAGGCAAAGGATGGATGCGAATGCTTTCATTGTTGAATTGATTTTGTTGATGAAGTTTGGCGGAATTACAGGGCTTCGACACAATGTAAAGGACGGGGTTTAATCTTTAATTTCATAAGGAAAGGTTAAGGCTTTTCACAACCTCGGTGGATTTTCTGAGTCATTTTATCGAAATACACTGCCTTGATGGACGCCAATTCGGCTACCTTCCGTCAAATTTCAAAATCAAAACAATTTACAGTATGAGATTAAGTTCTTTTTTCCCAACCCTATTCTTCCTTTTTTGCTTCGCAATCCTACCCTTCAACCCTGCCCAAGCACAGTCCTTGGCAGAGAAAATAGACGCACTCATTTCGAAGGAATACAAGCCCGACGAACCCGGCGTGGTGGTGCGGGTGCAACAAAACGGCAAAGTGCTTTTTGAAAAAGCCTATGGCATGGCCGACATGGAACTGGGCGTGAAAATGCAGCCCGACCATATCTTGCGGCTCGGCAGCATCACCAAGCAATTCACCGCCGTGGCCGTGCTCCTGCTCGTGCAGGAGGGCAAGGTCAGCCTCTCCGACGACCTTACCAAGTACTTGCCAGACTATCCGACCGGAGGCCGGAAGATCACCGTTGCGCAGCTTCTGAACCACACCTCCGGCATCAAGAGTTACACGGACATGGCCGATTTCCCGCAAATCTGGCGCAAGGACATGACCTTGATGGAACTAATTGACCACTTCAAGAACGAGCCTTTCGACTTTGAGCCGGGCGAAAAATGGAGCTACAACAACTCCGCCTACATCCTCGCCGGTGCTGTCATCGAGAAGGCGTCGGGCATGACCTACGCCGATTTCATTGAAAAGCGCATCTTCCAGCCGCTGGGCATGACGGACAGCTACTTCGACGTCACCGACCGCATCATCGCACGCCGCATCCGTGGCTACGGCGAAGGCGAGAAGGAAGGCACCTTTGCCAATGCGCCCTATCTAAGCATGACCTTGCCCCATGCCGCTGGTTCGCTGATGAGCACTGTGGCCGACCTCGGCAAATGGGATGAGTCGCTCTACACCGAAAAACTCGTGAAAAAAGACCTGTTGAAACAGGCATGGACGCCCAACAGACTCAACGACGGCAAGATGACCCATTACGGCTACGGCTGGGGCATGGACAAGGTGGACGGCCATGAATTCATCTATCACAGCGGCGGCATCAACGGCTTCGTGACCAACGGCATCAGGGTGCCCGACGCGCACCTATACGTAGTCGCCCTATCGAACAACACGACCAAAGGCCCCGGTGGAATGACCTACGACATTGCCCTGACCGCGCTCGGGCTTCCCCTCGACAAGCCGAAGCCCGTGGAACTGAGCGCCAAGCAATTGGCCGATTACGTGGGCGTCTATGAGCAGGGCTCTTCCGACGACTGGCGGCACATCACCCTCGAAGGCAACCAACTTTACTCGCAACGGGCGGGCAGCGAGCGCTTCGAAGTGTTTGCCTACGGCAACGACCGCTTCTTTTTCAAAGACCACCCGACCCGCCTACACTTCGAGCGTGACAAGTCGGGCAAAGTAAAGTCGCTCGTGCCACGGGGCCCCATGCCCTTCGGCACCGAGGAGCGCTACCTCCGCACCGACAAGGACAAACCCACCGAGAAGGAAAGCATCGGCAATGTGTCACAGGCCCTGCTCGACAGCTACGTGGGCACCTACAACCTTTTTCCGAATTTTGACCTGACCATCAGCACAAGGGAGGGCAGGCTCTTCGCACAGGCCACCGGGCAGCCGGAGTTCGAGCTGTTTGCCGAGAGCGAGCGCCGCTTTTTCCTGAAGGTGGTGGTGGCACAGATTGATTTCATGCCCGCCGTGAATGGCGTGGTGAAGGAACTGGTGCTGCACCAAGGTGGGCAGGATATGAAGGGGACGAGGAAGTAGTGATAAGTCAAAGAGGTGACACCTTTCAAAGATGTTACCTCTTTAACTTACCACTACTTTCAGGAAAGGTGAAACTAAAAGGAGTCCCGCCTAACGGCGATGCAGCGATATACGCTAAATGGATACGAGGAAAATCGCCGTTTGCACCCTTTTCTTATATCCGCACCGTGAAAAATTCGGGATGATTCATGTTTCCCAATCAATCAATTTTCACAAATTTGACCACCGACCGCCCCGCTGGGGAACCCACCCAAAGGTGGTAGATGCCACTGGGCAAACCTGCCAACTGTATGGGCAATTGGTGTTTCCCTGCTTGCCATTTGGTTTTTCCCAATGCCGTGTTCGCCAACTGCCCAAGGCTATTGGTCAAGACCCAGCTAAGCTCGGTTTCCGATGTCAACTCAAAGGACGCCCATATAACTGAACTGGCCGGGTTGGGCTGAACTTTCAGGTTGAAATTGGAGCTGCCCGACTGCGAAACACCATTGGTCAGCACGGAAATATTCACCGTCACCAAGCTGTCGCAACCATTTGCCGAAGGCAGCACCATCGTTAGGCTCGTGTCGCTGGAAATCGGTGTTTCACCCCAAAACTCACCTTGCAACAAGGTAGTGTCAAGCTCGGAAAAACTGTTTTCCAAGAAAGTTAGGTTCACATTCACCGTTGAATCGCAGCCTCCTGCGCTGACGCCGGGAATCACCACCGCACCTGCCGGATTGTTGATGTCAAAGACTAAGTCGAACACTTGGATGGACTCGTTTTGGCAAATTGGGCCTGTCAGATTGGCCACCGCAGGGGGATAAAAACTGAGCATTACCTGTACCGTCGAGTCGCAACCAAGGTAGCTACCATTCGGGAATATCTCGCTCCCCATAGGATTTGAGGCGTCGTACACCGTGCCATTAACCATCAGGCTTTCGCCGAGGCAAAGGGTCGGTGCGAGTTGGGAAGTCACCATGTTGTTAAAGCTGAGTGAAATGGTCACTGTTGAATCGCAGCCGTTGAAAGCAGTCAATACCTGGGTGCCTGTGGGGTTCGATTGGTCGTACACCGTGCCGTTCACCGTCAGGCTCCCGCCGAAACATAGCGTTTGGACGATTGCTGAATCTGCCGCAGGCAAAATAGCAATGGCGGTGGTGAAAATGCTGTCGAAAAACGCATAGTGGACGGTTTCGCTCAGTATCGTGTCGCTTTCAAAAACCTGCCCCTGCCATGCCTCACCTTCGCAAAGCGTGACTTGGCCGTTGACGGTCGTTTCGGGGAAAGGTATTTGGTAAAAAACAAGCGGCGTGACGATGGGCGGGTTCTGGTCGAAATAAATCGAAGCCTCGTTTTCGATGACCGTACCAGATTGATTATCAGGCGTTTGTGCGATGCGGAACTTAACCCAGCCCTGTGATGCCTCCTCGCCCGCAGACTGCGGTGGCAGGTTGATGTTGGGGAAAGTGAAAACTGCCACATTCCCATTTTCCACTGCAAAATTGTAGGGGTGGCTGCTGGCCCCGGGGCGCAGGGTTTCTGGGTCGAGGAAGGGTGAAAGAGTATCCCGCAGCACGACCTCGAAGGCTGAGGCTGTGCCTGTGTTCTGGAACCGGATTTGGTAGTCCAGTTCGGTGGTGTTTTGGATAAAACGCTGGTTGCCAATGCCTTGTGGGAAGGCCAATTTATCGTTCGGGTCATAGCTGAACACGTTTTGACGGCAGTCAACCGCCAAGAAATCCTCCTCGTCGCCAAACGGGTATTGGGTCACGTAGCTGATTTCGATGGGTTCGCTGCCCGTTGCGCCGCAGCCTTCCACCCATGCCGCTGTGAGCGTGCTGGTCGGGTGGCCGGGGGCTTGTTGGGTTTCGAGTCGTAGGGTGTTGCCCGCTGCCGGGAAAACAACCGTGGTATCGGCCCCGGCTGCCAATTGGAAAAGCATTTCCTCATCGGGCCGCAGCAGCACATTGTCCTCAATGACGAGGTAGGTTATCGGGGCGGCCATATTGCCCAAGCCTGTGTTGGCGATGGTGAATTTCACTTCCCCGTTGTTGCAGACAGCCTGCAGTTCGATGTTGGAACCATCCCAGATGGGGTTCGTCGGGGCGCAGATGGAGTCGGGGAAAATATGTGCCTCCACGCAATGCGTCGCACCTGGCGTGGCCCAGCAGGCGAGGTTGGCCTTGAACCAAAACTCCCCGCAAGCCCCAAGCTGCACATCGCCAATGTCGAAACGATAGGTATTGTTGCCAATGTCGGTAGCTGGAAATTGGCTGGCCGTGAGGAAAAGCAGCGGATCGAGCGCCACTTCAACGTATGCCCCAATTGCGGCGTCTGTGCCCTCGTTGCAGTATTTCACTGTGTAAGTGCTTTGCACACAAGGCCGAATCAGGTTCGTGCCGATGTCCACCCAAAGGCGGGGGCAAACGGCTTGCGCCTGCATAGGGAACTCGGCGTAAGTAGCGTTCGGGCCATTGGTGACATTGAGCAAAAATGGCCCTGCACAGGAGGCCCATAAGTTATTGGGCGGGAGTACAAATACCTCGTATGTGCCAATATTCAAATTTTGTTCATAGCCACCAATGTTGTTGGTATTGATAAAAATGGTGTCTGTGGTATTTTGCCGGACTACTGCCACCTGCCACCCAATCAACCCCTGCTCACCTGTATCGAATTGGCAATTGGCGTTTTCATCGTTGAAAACACGGCCCTCCAAAGCGCCAAGGCAGATTATGCCGATGTCATGAACCAAATTCTGTGTTGCCGTGCCAACGAAGTTGTTGCAACTGTTGCACACTCCAGTCGAATCGGTGGAAACGGTGAAAAAGATTCCATTGGGCATGCTGAAACTGTACTGGCCGGTGGCATCCGTCAGCGCTTGGAAGTTAGCGTTCGGAGAAATGTTGACTTGCAAGGGAATGCCCGGCAAGGGCAGTTCGCCAAGGTTCAAAATGCAGCCGCCCGTGGGATCGCTGTTTTGAAAAACGGTGCCTGAAATGGTGTAAATAACATCGGGCGACACGAGAACGTCGCCAAGATTGGTCGTCCCAAAGGGCTGGCTGGCATCCACGCTGATGGGCTGGCAAACTTGAAAGCCCAGTCCAGCGTCTATAACCAGGTCGTAGGTGCCCGTTTCAACAGTGAAATTGAACAGGCCATTGTTCGACGTTTGGTCGTTGTAAATGCCTGGTGCGCCAGAGAGCGTCAGGTTCATTGGATAAGGGAAATCCTCCGCATCAAGTTGGCAATTGCCGTTAAAATCTACTACGATGCGGCCGGTGATGGTGTGGGTGTTGACCACGCCATTTCCATCGGTGCCTATCACGAAATTCTTGCTGGCAAACCCTATCCCTGTAAAAGCAAAGCCGTTGTTTGCGGTGGTGGTGATGGCCGAACCTTCCCCACCGGATATGAAATCGTTGTCCTCCCAAATTGTCGCCCACTCTTGTACCCCGGCAGCATTGATTTTGTACAATTGCACGTATTGCCCGCCCGTATAACCCGTTGCGCCGCAGCCACCGTCGGGGGTTGCCGCCAGTTCTGCCGATAGCAATTGGCCAAAGGTGCCTAACGGCGCCATTGACCATTCCATTTGGAGGTCGTTGTTCAGCTTGAAAATACAGTCTCCAGACCTAGAAAGCCCAACAAACAAGCCAGCACCCCCGGCAGGTTCGAGGTCAGTAATTGCGTTGGCAGTTTGGGATAGGATTTGCTGGGCAAGGAGGTTGCCGCTTAAGTCGAACCGCTGCAGGGCAACATTACCCGAAGCTGGGTCGAAATAACCTGCCACGCCGACGTTGTTGTCCAGGAAACAGACGTTGCCATTGGTAATCTCAGCCCTACATGGCCAATCGCTCACCCAATTTACGGTGCCGTTGACCGTCATATTGACGAGGGCCATCCTCGGCGACGGGCTATTATAGTTCTTGAACCCAGACAAGATGATTTGGCCATCTGGGGAAAGCACAGCACCTGTACAGGTGAAATCTGACACATCGTCGAAGTAGAAATTTTCTTCTATTAGACTGCCATCCGCAGCCCTCAACTGCCAATAGAAGGACTTAGACCAGTTTCCTTGCACAAAAAAACCCGCCAAATGACCCGCCAATACAATGTTCCCAAGTGCAGTTTCCAAAATAGACACTGCCGTGAAAGAGCTGTCGGAATAGACCTCCTGCTGCCAAATAAGGTTGCCATTGGGGTCCAGTTTCTTCAGGATTTGGCTATCGAAACCAAGCTCGTTGGTAAGCACGAGGAAGTTGTTGTCGTTGGTTTCGATGATGTCGTAGCCGAGGCCACCTTGTAAAATAGCGGCATTATTGCCTGTATTGAACAAAAGCTCAAAGCCCTGCCCAGTCGCTTGGTTCAACGGGAAGAGGGCAAGGAGGCAAAGCAGGAAATGTCCGAAGGGTATATTGATTTTTTTCATGTCGTTGAAAATTTTGGCTTGTGCCCAACAGGTTATTTTACCGCTACAAAAATCCGCCAAGCCTTGTGTTGGAACAAAAACAATTTCAATAAAAAATCAAAAACTAAATTCTTATTTTCATTTATTTTTATGAAAATTACTGTCAAATTGATAAAAACAAAAAATGTTTACCCATAAACTTCTCTTGCTGTTCCACCACTTGACGGGCGTTGAAAAACGGGAGTTCAGCCGCTACATCGCCTCCGATTATTTCAACAAGCGGGACGATTTGCAGGCGCTATGGGCCTACCTGCTGTATGAGTTTGCCGCGGCGGGCCATGTTTTCAACAAGGAGAAAGCTTTCGAGGCCGTGTTTCCCGGCGAACCATTCGACGAAGTTAAGCTGCGCTACCCGATGTCGTGGCTGGTAAAGAGCATAGCGTACTTTCTGGCCATGCGCCGCTTTGAAAAAAACGAGGCCGAACAGGCCCTCCAGCTTGCCACCGCCTGCCGCGACAAAAAACTGGAAAAACCTTTCCAGCAGGCCATCTCACAGGCTGAAAAATTGCTGGAAGGCCAAGTACACGACCAAGAGTATCACCATGCCCGCTACCGCATCGAACTGGAAAAATACGCCTTTTCGCTGGCCGAAAAACGCACCGAGGCCAACAACCTCGCCGAGGTGGGCCGCTCCCTCGATGCCTACCTGCTGGCCGCCAAGCTGAAGCAAAGCTGCCTGCAATTGGCGCACCAATCGGTCTATCAAGTGGACTACGATTACTCGTTCTTGCCGGGCCTGCTGCAATTTTTGGAAGGGAGCATTTACCTCGATGTGCCCGCCATCGCACTCTACTACCATTGCTATCGTGCCATGACCGAGGGCGACGAGGGCCATTTCCGGCAGTTCCGGGGCTTGTTGGAAAGGCATTTCGGCGAATTTACGAAGGAGGAAATCAAGGACTTGTGGCTGCTCGCCATCAATTTTTGCATCAAACGCCTGAACACGGGTGGGCAGGCCTACGTGCAGGAGGCGTTCGGCCTTTACCGTACTGGCATAGAGCAGGGAATCCTGATAGAACAGGGCATTTTGGGCCGTTTTGCCTACAAGAACACTGTGGCCCTCGGCCTTACCCTCGGCCAGGCCAACTGGGTGCATGGTTTTATTGAAAAATACAAGGATGCGCTAGAACCTGCCCACCGTGACAATTTTTACCGCTACAACCTCGCCCGCTACCATTTTTCGGAAAAACAGTTTGGCCAAGCGATGGAACTGCTCGTACAGGTGGGCGACAGCGACCTGTTGCTCAACCTCGATTCGAAGGTGATGCTGCTGAAAATGTACTACGAGCTGGGCGAGTTCGATGCGCTTGATTCGCTTTTGGCCAGCCTAAAAACCTTTATCCGCCGCCGCAAGGAACTGGGCTACCAGAAGGCGCATTACCTCGGCATCGTGCATTTTACCCAAAAAATGATGGGGCTGCCGCCAAACGACCGGGCGGCATGGGAACATTTACGCAGCGAAATAGCAGCAGCGGAGGGGCTGCCGGAGAAGGCGTGGTTGCTGGGGCAATTCCTGAAATAAATTGAACGCCTAAGCCAAATCGGTGTATTCACCATGAAATCAAAGCGGATTCATGAAACGATTGACCTCCTTTTTCTTGGCAAGCATGCTGTTGATGGGCAGCACTTATTCCCAATCGCGCCAATTTTCAGCGGAGGAATTGCGGGCCGACTTCACCTACTTGCGCCAAAAACTGGAAACCAAGCACCCATGCCTTTACAATTTCACGACTAAGGCAGCAATGGATACCTTCTTGGACAGCCTTTTTCAACAAATCAATGCACCTGCCACTGAAACGGCGTTCTACAACCTCATTTCATCCTTGAATGAAAAAATAGGGGACGGGCACACCATGTTCCTCCCGGAAGCCGCCTATTCCTCTATTGATTCCGCCCGATTTTTCCCCTTTTATGTGGATGTACAAGGCGACCGGATGTACGTCGCCATGAACTGCTCCAGCGACACGGCCATTGCCGCAGGCGCTGAAATATTGGGGATAAACGGCGTTGATGCCCGTGAAATACTACGGTATTTAATGGCAAGGCAAATACGGGACGGCCGCTGCACCACCTATTCAACATGGATCCTGGACAATTACTTCAAGTCCTACTACGGCTTTTCCTTTGGGCATCCTGATAGTTTCGTCGTTGCGGTTAGGGATAAACTGGGCAGGGAGGCAAGCGCCCACGTTCCTGCCTTACCCAACGACCGCATACGGTCCGTCCGGAAAACCCGCTACCCGAACAACCGACTGGCCAGTAGGCAGGGTGGGGTAGCCTTGGGCTTCGACACTGCCAACCATGCAGCCGTGCTGACCCTCGGTACTTTCGATGGCAAAACCCTTCGGGAAACGAGCGGGCGCTCTGTCCGAAAGACATTCAGGGCGATGTTCGAATCCATCAAAAAACAAGGCTCCGAGCACCTTGTGCTCGACCTCCGGGACAACCAGGGCGGCGATTTCCAACCCAGTAGGCTGTTGTTGAAATACCTCATCCATAAGCCTGCCCGGTACATGGCCAAGGGCTTTGAATCGAGGCGGATTTCCCCGAAGCGGAAGGGGTTTAAAGGGAAATTGTACGTGCTGATAAATGGCGGCAGCTTTTCGGCTTCCGCTATTACCTGCTCCTTTCTACAGGGCGAAGGCCGGGCCGTTTTTATCGGCGAGGAAACGGGCGGCAACCGGGTGGCTATCCCCGGCGGGGCAAAGCGCCACGTCTTGCCCAATACCAGGATTCATGCCTATATCACAAGGAAGATTTACCATATCCAAGACGAAGCCAATGATTTCAGGGGTGTGATGCCCGATTATGAAGCCATACCTGCACCCGAGGAGGTCGGCACGGGCGAAGACAGCATGATTAGGATGGTGATGGGGTTGATTGGAAAAGAAGCGGAATAGGAATAAACGTAGCTCAAATCCATCATAGCCCCTTCCCCAACAAATACGTCTGCCTGAGCATTTCGTCCAGTTCCGAATCGCTGAAATTGGTCAGGATGATGGCCCCCGTTTTGTCATTGGGGTTGAAGGCCATCGTGGTCGAGACGCCCTGCTCGCCGCCGTCGTGCCCCCAAAGCCCATTGGCCTTGTCCATGATGAAAAAATGCAGGCCCATCTCGTCATCAATATCGGGGATTTGGGGCGTCATCATGGCCTGCACGGTAGCGGGTTTCAGCAGTTCCACGTTGTCGGCAGTACCGCCCAGCGCAAGTATGCGCAAGAACTTGAACAGGTCCCTGGTCGTCGAACGGAGGCCGCCGTTGGGGTAGTCGGTGTTGGTGTAATGGTCAATGGGTTGGAGGCTGCCATTGTCCAAATAGTAGGGCGTGGCGATGGGCCGGCTGATTTCGTCGAGCCGCCAAAAGGTGTCGCCCAACATGCGGAAGGTGATGTCGGTGGCCCGGCACTTTCACTTGAAACGGCAGATAATTGTTGATGGGGTCGTCCAACTGGAAATGGCCGTCTTCGTAGAGTTGGAAAAGCGCCACGCCAGTTATGGTTTTTGAAACGGAGGCCAGCAAAAACAGCTGCCCGCACGAGCTGGATGACCAGCAGGTGGAAGAACATGTGGTGCTAAATTTAAGCGAATTCCGACAGGTATGTAACTACTTAACCTCCTCGTAATCAATCTCTTGCGCTACCATCTCTTGCTTGCATGGTTGCGGGGAAGTAGCGCAACCCGATGCGCCGCAGCAGCCGAAATTGAAAATGGCCTGTGCAGCGAAGAACCCGCCAAATGCCAGCATCAGCACATCGTTGGTTCTAACGAATTCAAAAATGGCCCAGACGGCTACGGCTGCCCGCAGGATGCGCATGAAATGCCAGTTGGAAAGTACAGTCATGTTAAACAGTTTGATTGAGGGCGCAAACGTAACGTCGGACAGCAGCCGGTGTTGGTAACAAATATTACTTGGTGGGGTATTTCGCTACCAAAACACTCATTTGGTAGTTTTGCGCTGCCGCTATGGAGCGGGAGCAGTTATTTTTAAAACCAAGTAAAACATGCACCAAGTCAAAAAAGACATTTTCGAAAGAATGCTCGCCGGGGAGTCCATCCCGATGGACGACCCCGAATATCCCCGGATATTCGAGGCCGTTTCCCACACGATGGAGCTGTCCGTGGCGCTCAATGCTTCCACCAGCACCGACCAGATAAGGGAGCGGCTGAGCGAAGTGACCGAGCAGCAAATTGATGGAAGCACGACGGTTTTTGTGCCTTTCTACACCAATTTCGGGCGGCATATCCGCCTCGGCAAAAACGTGTTCATCAACCACGCCTGTACCTTCTTGGACCTCGGTGGCATCACCATCGAGGATGGTGCAATGATTGGCCCCAAGGTCAGCCTGATATCTGAGAACCATCCGGTGAATCCTGAAACCCGCAAAACGCTGGAACTGAAGCCCGTCGTCATCAAGCGCAATGCGTGGATAGGTGCCAATGCCGTCATCCTGCATGGCGTCACCGTGGGCGAAAACTCGGTCGTGGCAGCAGGTGCGGTGGTGACCAGCGACGTACCGGACAATACCGTGGTGGGTGGGGTGCCTGCGAAGGTCATTAAGGGGATTTGAGGTTGATAAAAGGTTGATAATCAACTTCATCAACCTTTTATAAACCCTTTATAAAAAAATGTTTTTTATGAAAACATCTTACCTGCTCATTTACTGCTTATTGTCTTTGCTTGGCAGTTCGGCTTGTTTTGAAAAAAACCACGCCGCAGCCAGTAGCAGCATTGCTGAAAGCACGAAACACAAGGCCACGAATCCTATGGAAAGCAAAATCAAACTGAAGATTGGCACCAAAACCTTCACGGCAACGCTTTACGGCAATGAAGCCGCCACCGCCTTCAAAGCCATGCTCCCGCTCACGCTCAACATGGTCGAGCTGAACGGGAACGAGAAATACGCCGCATTGCCTAGCAACCTGCCTACCAGTGCCGCCAATCCCGGCAAAATTCAATCCGGCGATTTGATGCTCTACGGTGCTTCCACGCTGGTAGTTTTTTATGAGACGTTTTCCACCTCTTACAGCTACACGAAGCTCGGACGGCTGGAGGACGTGGCCGGGCTTGCCGAAGCACTCGGTTCGGGCAATGTGGCGGTTGGTTTCGAAATGGAGCAATAACCAAAGTCGTTTCTCGACAGCCAAATTTATTTATTAATCGCCATTGAAAATCACCCCATCACCGCCTTCTGCCCCAAAAACGGCTGCCGATACGCCCGTTTCCCCGTAGCCTTGTACAAGCGCACAACCCAAAAAGCAAGGGCGTCGGAGCAGCAGTTGACTAGCCCGACTGCCCCCAATCGTAAATCGTAAATCATTCAATCGTAAATCATCTTACCCCACCACCGCCTTCTCCCCCAAAAACGTTTGCAGATACACCCGTTTCCCGTTGCCTTGTACAGTACATTGGCCAGTGCGCCGAAGATGGACGGGAAATTTGATTAAGCTAGCGCATAAAATCATGCTGGTACTGTTTGCTCACATAAACAAATCCTCGACTTTCCGCTGCGGCATACTCATTTTAATAGTCACTTGGTTTCGATTGAAATCTTCAGTTAGAGTTGAGTCTTGAAGGCGAGCCTGCAACTTAGCGTCGATATCAGGAATCCATTCATGGCTTAATTTGAACTCGCTGATTTTGTTTTTGAAATACTCATAAAGGTCTTCTAACCCCAAGTCTTTCAGGCTCAGGCGAATGATATAATAATCTTCCAAAGGCGCTTTTCTCCTTAAGTATTCGATTTCCGAATTTTGCAGGAAAAATGGCACTGCAAGGTCAGCTTCACGCACACTTTTGAGGGTCGTTTTAACGTCTATTTTGCTCCCGTTAGGTAACTCAATATCATATTCTTTAACCACTTGGGCTACATAGTTTGCTTCCCGGATTCCTTTTTCCAATAATAAAATACCAAACGTTCACCGATTAAACCGACCAGCGAATTGGGTGTGGTATCGTCATCTTTTTCACCAAAACGAATACGTTCCCAGTTTTCGAGCAATTCTTCCAGCGCTTCCCTTCCTGCTTTTTCGAGCAAGCCTTTTATCAAATCAAGGTTTTCATTCAGTTTAATATGTTCTCCCTCATCAAGTGGCTCATCAAAATCATATTTGCCGGTACCCGAAGATGGGTTTCCTTCTGAAGTCATCATGTTTATTCCTTCCGACAAAGTAGCCGAGCCGTTTTGGTTGCTCAAATTCAAACGCAACAATTTGATTAGCAAGCTTTTATCTTCTCCAAACAGCTTTTCTTCGTGGTCTGCCAATATGCCCAAAATGTCTTCCGTCTCCGTTTTCCTGTGCAAATACAAATTATTCAGCCCTTCCCGCTCATGCCGTTCCGCCTTACCTGTGTGGAAATGCCCGACGGGCAGTATCTCCTCACCAGTTTCAAGATAAAAATCAAAAGGCACTTCCTGTGGCGAGTGCCAGATGCGGTAGGCTGCACCGTCCGTTTTTTTCCACTCCCAATATCTCGCATCTTGCCATTCTGTCAATCCATCTTCAGCTTTTGGTGAAACTTTGGCAATTATTTTGGCGGCAACAACGCCTTCCGATTGAAGTTTTGCAAGGAATTTTTTCGAGGAATTCCTTGCCTCCAAAAAGGCTTTTTCAGGCGGCATATTCCCCCAAATCCTCACTTCCTCCGGCTCCTCTTCCAAAAAACAGGCGGTTTGCCAATCACCCCTTTTGCGAAATTTCAGTTCAACGGTTTCGCCTTTTGTAAATAAGGAAAGTAAAAGCGGCGGCAACTCATTTTGTGTTGAAATATAGGCTTCGGCGAGCTT
>JADKBS010000042.1 GCA_016714985.1 Saprospiraceae bacterium
CCTTCCTCACCCGCCAACTCGCCGCCCAGCTCGCCGAGTTCGACGAATCCAAAGGGTAACTGGCTCTACTACCTTCCTCGGTCGGTATCGAATACACGCCCATCGCCAAGAGCGGCCGGACGGCGACATCCGCTTGACAATGCGCCCCGACCGACCCTCTCTTCTCCCTCGGCCAGGTGCTAACGCCCGCCGCGCCGCGACCGCGACCAAACGCGAAAGCCCCTGCGGCCAGCGCCGCTTCTCGACCGCAAAAAGCCCACTGCGAACCGACCGCTGCTGCACGCCACGCCCTGCTCCTGCTCGAACTCGAAACCATGCGCCGGGGTGCAGGAGATTGACCGCCAACCGTTCGTGCTCATCCGTTGATTACGATGCTGCGAGGATTTCGCAGCAGTTTTTGCCAAAGCAGAAGGCGTTTTTGAGGGAGAACTGGCGGTGCAAAAGGAAGGAGATGGAGGTGGTGGAGGGAGGGGAGATATTGATGTTTGCTCAAATCAATTGATTTTTCCTCATTTTCCAGAAAACCAAAACCAATTACGCTGGAAACGTTGTTATTTGCTGATTGACATGAATTTAAGAAATAAAATAATCAATATGGTTGAAGTTGTTTCTGCTGCCGCTGGTAGCGCACTTGAAAAATCTGGGAAATCTGGATTGATAAAGCCAGAAAAGGAATTGATGGCTCTTACAAGGAACGGTTGCAGATAGCTATTAACAAGACGGTTGCAGAATTTGAGAAGCAGTTTCCGACAAGCCAAAATAACTGTCAGATGCACTTCTACGCTTCTGCCAAAGCGAGTGAATTTCTCGCCTGCTTCGTGCTTTTGGCGAAACATTAGTGTAGATGATTTCACTTCTAATTTGCGGGAGGACACTCGGATTGCTCCACCATTAAAGGAACACCTCAAAAATTCCTCGAACTATTTTACTGATTTTGTAGGCGAAGACCCAGAAATCAAAGCTCATTTCATTGAAGAAAACTACAAAGAACCCATTTTCCAAATTTGCGATTTGATTGGCGAGATGAGAACGGAAATGGGAAGAGATTTTGTCGGGAGTTAAGGAGCCGAAAGCTACCCACATACGCATTTGACGTGGCTGGACAAAATCCAACCTTATTTGACCTCAAATTCAATACTGCGTTGGGAGGGCATCTTGGTTGCTTGAAACAGAGTTGAGAAAAACGGGTACTTTGAGTTGGCTGACCATGCCAAAATTTTGCACCCAAAGGAATTTGCCTTTACGAACAAGGCGAAATTGAGAAAGGAGAGGAAGCATGGCTAATGGCGTGGCGTTTTGACCCACAGAATATGCAAGTTAAGGAAAAGCTTTGCGAGTTCAGGTTGACTACGGAAAGTTTGAATCGGCTAATCAATTGATACTCGAAATACTGCAATCAGACCTCATTAACCCGGTCGCATGGGCTGCAAAGACTTTTCTTGATGAGGGCTTGTTAGAGGAAAACTCGCTCATATACCGCTTCAAGTCTCACAAGTGGAGGCGTCTACCAATTGTTCAAGCTCAGGCTTGCCGGATTCTTCATCCATCACAGCCAGCAGGAACACTTAGGGAGTGTGTTTAAGGAAGAAGCGGAAAGCGACATCCAGTTTCCATCCAATATTACCTTTGAAAACAAAGGTTACTGGCTTTTGATTGCCAATTTTTATTTATCCCAAATTGCACCAGTTCAATCAAATTCCAGACAAAGTTAACCCCTTGGTAAGGAACAACCCCAAACTGCCCAAAGTGGTGGCTCTCTATGACAAGATTTTAAAGCCGTTGGATGCCACAAAAAAAGAAACCACTTGGAGTACTCCTAAGTTTTGGCATCGTTATGCAAAGTACTGCCTCGAAGGAAGTGAACAGCAAGCATTGCAAGTGCTTGAAGCCTTTAAGGAGCTTTCAGAAAAGAACAAAGTAGAGATTGCTGCAACACTAACAGCTTTTGCACTTCTCCAAACAGGTCAAATAAATGTGCTTCTTGATTTTACCGAAAAAGTTGACCCAAATAAAGTTGCAGGGGTACTCATTCCAAGGGCTTTTGCACTTGCCGAATTGGAACGGATGACCGAAGCACACGAAACATTGACCGTTTACTTCGACAAATTGGAAAGGTTCGAGGTTATGCACCTGGCTCCTTTCCTTAATTTTCAAAGCGTTTTTACCCCAACCCAAGAATTGAAGGAAACGCAATGGAGCGCATCAAAGGCAAGATAGAGGACCCAGTCTTGAGTAAACTTGTTGAATTTTTCACATACTGGGACAATCAGTCGATTGAACTGCGAAGGGATGAATTGATAAAGCTAAAATCGGAGGTAGAGGCTGCTGATTCATCTATGTTGTTGACCTTGGGCTTGCTTTTCTTTCAAAATAGGGTTTTGTTCACGCATTGAGATTTTCCGACCTTCCATTGATTTTAATATGGAGTCTCCCCGACCATCAGTACTACATAGTGGCACTTGCATACTCCCGACATGATGACGCTGAATTGCTCGAAAGGCTTGAACATTGGCGAAGAAGTGGTTTTGCGGTTAACCCAGACTGGTTGTCATGGGAAATTCAGTTGTTGCAATCATTGCCCGACCCTGAGCAGATTTTGGAAGTCTCATCGGTCGGTATAGAGAAGTTTCCAAATGATGTCCGCTTTCACATGATTAAAGTAATCGAACTCGAAAGGCTTGGTCGGGAAGAGGAGGTACAAGTTTTTCTAAAAACTGAAGCATCATTTATTTCAAAGCTGTCAGAACCTCAATTGATACAATTATCAGGCATTATGATGAGGAGCGGGTTGAAAAAAGAAGGCGTCGAAGTGCTCTTTCCACTTGCTGAGAACAAAAACAAAGAAATTGCGAGGGCTAACTATTTTTTCGCCTTTTCGATGATTGATGATTTGAGCTTATCAGAAAATCTGGATAGGGTGACACCTGAATGTTGGGTGGGTATTGAAGAAAATGGGGACACCGAATTGGTCTCAATTAACCTCTGAAAACATAACCCTGCTGGAATACGAGGTGCTTATTGGTAAGCAGGTCGGCGATGTTGTGGAGTATGCTTCAAAGTTGAGTGGGCGGAAATCTTTAAGGCAATTAAGGAAGTATTGACAGGCACACGGGGCTATATATTCAAATTCTCCGCCAAATTGAACAGAGGAAGTCTTTGGCATCCATTGTCGAATCTTTTGATTACCCCGTAGGCGATGTGGAGGAGTTCACTAAGAAAATGGTAGAACTTTTTGGTGAAGATGGGGACAGAAGAAAAGCGCATTACGAACGAGTTTTACGGCAATATTCAAGTATGGAAATCGGTTTTTCCCAACTTGTTCAAGGCTTGGGCGGCAACCCGATAGAGGTATTCTATCACATTACCAGTCAGGATAATGGCGGATTTCAAGCAATCCCTTCAGCAGGTTTCCGTCAATCAACTCTGGATACTTTAGAGGAAGCCAAATTTGCATTGGATTTCCTCCCTTCTTTTGTTCTACGAACTTTCGGAAATCGGTGTGGAGTTTGACCATAAATTTTTGGTGTCCCCATTTCTGTTGGAGGTTATTGAGCACAGGCGCTTTGAAATCGAGGGTAAAAGATTCGTCTTTGAGCGTAAACATCACGACGCAAGGTGTTAGACCGACGCTCTACCCCGAAGACTACAAACAGAAAAGACTTACCTTATTTGACAAGCTGTTGGCATGGGTGAAAACACATTGCGAGGTTCGAATAAGTCGTTACAAACTTACACTCATTGGTCATGCTTTGAGGGATGAAAGAGAATTGGGCAAGCATGATAATCACTTTTCAAGGTTCTTTATGGACACTCTCTTTTTGTCAGCCACTCCAAATGAAAGGGTTGTCCTGATTTCAGATGATTTAGGTATTATTCCTTTTTTTCATGGGCACACCAATCTGGTGAACACAGAGGATTACCTAAAGCGATTCTATTCAGAACAACTTCATTCAAGGATTTATCCCAAGATACTTCGCTTAGGGTACAAAGGTTATTCCTTGCCGACCCAATTTATTCGGTCAGAGTTTTTCAAGCAAATACAAGGAGAGGAGGCTCTTTATGATAGGTGCTTGAAAAATCTGGGAACTGACCCTATTACTATACTCACCTTGTTGCTTGATGTGTATGCTAACAGCAAAAATTTGATTTCTCAGAAGCGGGTGATGAGCCAAAATTTATTATCCAACTTCCTCAATTGGGGTGTCCCGGATAGGCTCACTTATGATGCGTTCAAAGCCATGCTGGTGATGAAATTCCGGTTTTTGCCACACTACAAAGAATTTGTGCTGGAAGATTGGGCAATAGCTTGTGGCAGGTCAAGCGGGCTTATTACTGATACTTTGTAGCTTTCCGCTCTAAATCCATCCATGAGAAAATGCCACCCACCCACAAACAACCCAACACCGTCCTCGTCGCCATGATAACCGACCTAAGCACGACTACGCCCGCCTACAGGACGAGTGCTGGTACCGCATCCCGATTGACACCGCCCCGCCCATCATCCGGGAAGGAAAGGCCAAAATCATCGCCTTCTACCCGACCGCAAAGCTAAAGGAGGACAAATGGAAAATCCGGCACTACGGCACCATCAAGCGCATGACCGAAGTGGGCCGCCGTGACCTCTTCCCCGACGAAAAGCCCAACAGCCCAAAGGCGCACAAGCGCTATTACAAAATCGAGTTGGAAAAACTGGAAGAACTGCCCCAGCCCATCGCCAGCCGACGGGGGCACCGGGTCACTTTCCTGCCCACCACCGAGCGCCGTTTTTTCGGCGGCTACACGGACATCAACTTCCTGTTCAACGGCAGCTCGCTGGAAGAGCGGATGTTCGCCCTGCTCAACGATGCCCGCATCCCCGCCGAGCGGGAGTGGGTGCAGACCATCAACCGGAACACCTACCTCCTCGACTTCGCCATTTTCTGCAAGTCCCGCCCCATTGACTTGGAGTGTCCCGATAGCTATCGGGAGCGACGCCTGGCACGACTCCCCAGAGCGCGTCCACTACGACAAGCACCGCAACAACGAACTCGAAAGCCACGGCTGGTCGGTGCTGCGCTTCACCCAGGAGCGCATCGAGCGGGAACCGGAAAAGGCGGTGTCCCTGCTCTACGACACCATCAACCGGAACGGCGGCTATCAAGTCCTTAACGAGCCGGACGAGTTTCGCTACGTGCAGCGGGGAAGCCAGTTGCGGTTGGATTTTTAGTGATTTTCCTCCTTGCTTTTCTGCCATAACAAGCCTAACTTTAGCCAGTATTTATCAAACTATTCTGTGCTATGAACCAACCCGCCACCACCATGCCCCGGCGGGAAGCTGGGGTATCCACCATTGGCTACTGCAAGGACTGCAAAGCCAGATGGCAAGGCAGCAACGCTGCCTACGACGCCATCGCCCACCATGAATCCACCGGGCACAACATCCGGGTCGAGCAAACCATCTTCTGGGAACGAAGGACAGTTGGCAGCCCCGCTTTTTGTCATCCTGTGAATTGTCATCCTGAAAGGACTTAACTGCAAACTTTAAAATTGTGCTATATGAAAAAATCACTCACCCTCGCAGGGCTGACCCTGCTCGCATTTACGTCATTCGCCCAGGTACAGGCTACCAAGTGCCAATGCTCCTACTTCATGCCCTTCTTTTGGGAATTTTCCTACCCCGGCATGTTCCAAGCCAAGATTGACCCGGCAACCGAGACTATGACCATCACGCCCCTGAGCAACAACTTCAAGGGCATCGTGTCCATCGCCGTGTTCGAGTCCATCAACTGTGGCGATGAACCAGTTTGTGCTTATGGCTTTGATGTGCCCGTATCCGGGCTGGTGCAACTGCCAGAAGGCTTCATGCCCTGCGCCCTCGATGCCTCGCCCTTGTTTCTGAAACTCTGCTGGCTCAGAAAGGTGGAGTTCCCAAGCCTGCAAATGGCGGCGGTCGCTTGGTGAGTAGGGTAGGGGCTTGGCAACGCAGCGTTTTTGGTGCAACTTGGTGCATTGCACCAAGTTGTATCAAAAACGTATAGCGTTGTAATGGTTTGATTTTCAGTTGTTTGAAACAGGATTTCCTTTTTTGGTGCAATGGTGCAGGCTGCACCAAGTGCTACGTTCTCGTTTAATACTCCTGTTTTTGTCCAAAGGACGCTCTGTTGGTGCGGTTTCATGTTACTTGCAAGCAAGTAAAAACGGATGCCCGTAACTGCTTGTTTTCCTACCTTCGCTGCCACAATAATTTGTTTTAACCATCATGTTTAACGATGAAAAGTCAAGCCACAACACTCCTTGTCAAAGGCGCAACCATCCGCTTGCAGGCGGATTTCATTTCCTTGACCGATATGTGTGCAGGGTTTGAAGGACCTCCCGACACGCTTCTTGAGCGTTGGCTTCGCCAGAAGTACACGGTAGAATACATCGGCAAATGGGAGATGCTGTACAATCCTGACTTTAAACCCACCGAATTTGAGGTGCTGTTCAACCGCGCAGGTTCCAATACTTTCTATTTGTCCGTTAGTAAATGGGCGGAAGCGACGGGTGCTATTGGCATGGTCAGCAAGAAGGGTAGGGGAGGAGGCACCTATGCCCACAAGGACATAGCGTTTCAGTTCGCAAGCTGGTTGTCGGTTGACTTCCATTTGCTCCTCGTCAAGGAGTACCAAGTTTTGCTCGAAGAAAAATATGGGCAAGAGGCGCTCGAATGGAAGGTAAGGCGCACCTTGGCAAAGGTCAACTACCACCTGCATACGGAAGCTGTCAAGTCCCTCTTACCGCCCCGGATTTCGAAATCGGCGGAAGGCTTTTTCTACGCCAACGAAGCCGACCTGCTCAACGCAGCATTGTTTGGTATGTCTGCAAAAGAGTGGAAAGCACAAAACCCGGAAAAACAAGGCAATATCCGTGACCACGCTTCCACCGAGCAGTTGCTCGTGCTTGCCAACCTTGAAAACCTGAACGCTGAGTACATCAAATCAGGCATGAACGCCAACGAGCGGCTGTCTTTGCTGAACGAAAGGGCCATCGAGCAACTGGATTTATTGCTGCGCTACGAAGCAGGCAAGAAGTTCATCGAAGGGATATGATTTAGCGTCTATTAAAACCCCGATTTCGGGGGGTTTTAATAGACGCTGTTCAAACAGACAGTTTAAAATTGATTGGTTCACATCAGTCTGATTGTCCTACTCGCATTTGCCCAGGTATGGACAACCAAGTCCCAACCGACAGGTGCTCCTACTTCATGCCCTGCCTCGCTCTTGTTCCTGAAATTGTCCTGCCGAAGTCGGGTGGAGTTCCCAAACCTACAAATGGCGTCGGTCGCTTGGTGACTTGCAGGAAGAAATCGCTTGATGAGTACGGTCGGGCGTGAATAATACAGCCTTTACTCCGCCTTGTTTTTCTTCACATGGTAATCGTGCAAGCAAACGATAGAGGCCTTATCGTCCCGCATTCCCCTATAATGATCACACCGTCGGCAATCAATATTCACATTTGCAAAGTAATTGTAGAAGCCGCCCCCTATATGATAAGCATTCATTTTGAGTGGGCAATCATCTACGTGCAGGGCTTCACCGTTGAAGGAGCCAAGGTTTTTGGGCCGCCTAACCACAATGGACTTTTTGTAAACCTGATAAAAATTCTCCCTTTTTGTCTTTTCTTCCATTTCTTTCCGCTGTCTTTTTTCCCATTCTTCCCTACGCCTGCGGTTGTTTTCTTCCTGTTCTAGCCTTTCCCTTTTCTCCGCTGCTTCCAATTCTTCCTGTTTCTTCCGCAGCAAATCACCCAACTTGGCATTGAAGACCCACGTCTTTTGCTCGACCCGTTCAATCAGAATAACGGTGAGCTGCTGGAAATCAAGGGGTTCCTTCAAAAACCTGCTTAAATCAACCTCGATGGTCGAAATCCCCAACGCCTTGATTTTCGCCAGTTTTTCGACGTCCACGAAATGCGTGACGGCAATCTCGACCAGCAACTGCTGACCGTTGAAATCAAGTAAGAGGTCGGGCACAATGTCACCCAATCGGCGCTCCACAATTACTTCGGCCACTTTTGGGAAGCAGACTTCTGTTAACTTCTGTTGCCCGAACCTGCCCATGTCGTGCCTTAGTTCCGGCAATCGGATTTCTCTTCTTTGTTCTAAGATGGATTTTGCTGCAAGGTGCAAAGCTGTCTCAAAACCATGCTCACATTCCGGGTTTTGGTAGTGGGCAAAGTGGGCGACCTTGTGTTCTCCTTTTCGTGCTACCAGCTTGTTGCCGCAGCACGGACAGGTACAGTCGCAGTTCAATCCGCGCTCAACCTCGGAGATTTCTACCAGCTTGCCATCCTTGAGTCCAAAGGGAAGTTTCAGGTTCATGACCTTGCAGGGTTGCAGTTGATTCAAACTTTTATACGAAGCTGGTAGCTGTTGTTGCTATATTGCCAAGCCATTTTCTGCAAAATGGCCAAAAGGTCATGTGAAATTTGGTTATTTCGCTTGCAACCTGGTCTTTTTCTCTGTTCTTTTGCGGCAAACAACCACCATGAAAAAGCAATACTCCTCACGCAATGCCGAAACACTACGCACGCTGCTCGCACAACTCAACAAAGCAGGTATCTTTCCCTTCGGCTTCACCACCAAGTTTGCCGAAGAAACCGGTCTTGCGCTCACTTCCGTCCGGGCGGCACTGAAGGGACAGGCCGCCGCCAGCGAGACACAGGAGGCGCTCATCGGTCGTGCAGAGGAGATGACAGGCGTCATTGCCACCCGCCCCAAGCCGCTCGACTTTTCCCACCTCAGCGTCGCCGAACTCATCGAGCAGCGGCTGCTGCCCACCGGCTACCTTGAGCAAGCTGCCACCCTTGCCAACACCTCCATCAATGCCGTAGGCTGGTTCGCCAAAAACCAACGGGAAGGCGCCCAGCGCTACGAAGCCACGGAACCCATCGAAAAAGCCCTCATCCAATTGGCGGGCTATAACAAGGAATTGGAACTAATCCACCGGGCGGAAAGGATATTGGAGCACCTGCGGCGACAAGCGTGAAAAGGCCAGTTGTGGTGATTGGCGTAGTAGGTATTGAGCTTATACTCAAATCACATAAAAGGGACTAAAAATCATCCACAAATTGATGGCGTCGCTCCCTTTTCGCAGCTTTTTCAGCACTGTCAATTTGGTCGTTTACAAAGGCTTTATGCTTTAATACTGAGATTTGATTTGGGAACTTGTCAAGGAAGCCCTGAACACGCCGCCAACGTTCCACCTCGATTTCGCTCCAGTTCACATTGCCCTCCTCACCGTGATTTTTACTTCATTGCCCCAAGGGATTTCAGCAAAAAATTCAAGGTCAGTGTTCAGTTCGAGCAATCGGATAAATGCAGCTTCATAGAGGTCTTTGAAACCATGCCTGACGACATTGAAAACCATTTCCATCAGCCTCAGATTTCCTGCGTACTTGTCAATCATTGATAGCAGAAAGGTTTCGATGCGCTGCTTTTGTTCGGATGGAAACCCGTTGAACAGTTCATTAGCATTGGAGAAGAAAGGCCGAACAAAAGGTAGTTCAAGTTCCATTATTTTCAGCAACACACTTTCTGCAATGGTTTCCGCCTGCACTAGCTCCCAAATGACCCCAAACTTCCGGTCTTCGCTACCGCCCCGGTATGGGTTCGCTGCAAGTTTTCGGGAAAAATACTCAAGTGCAAAACCTATGTCCCTTTTGACCAGCGCCAACCAGCCTTTATGTGAAAAATCGAAGTTCCTTACCTGTTGTTCACAAGTAAAATAGACCTGTTTCAACATGGGCAAATCGGCGTCCTCGAAATGGTGCAATTGCTTTTCAAAGAAATCATACACCAAGCTGTGAGTGCCTTTGTCTTGCTCCGGTTTGCTGGATATGATTTGTAAAAAGTCCCTGAAAACATATTGATTCTGTGGTTTGAACTTTACTAAAAACCCGAGGTCAAGGAAACGGAGCGGCGTTGTGCAACCTTCTAAGAATCCCATCATGGCTTTGTAATATTCCATATCAATCCATGCATCCGGTACGTTTTCTAAAAAACAGAACAGCCAACTTACTTCATATTGCTTGAAAAACCGAAAAAGCTTCTTGGCGTCGTCTGGGTTAGAAGTTGCGATGGTTTTGGTTGTTAAATGCAGCCAAACCGAGTCACTGCTTTTCAAAAGATGTTCAATAAAAGTCAAGGTTAGGTCTGAGTTTCTTGAAAAGTGTTCAACAAGGATATGGTCGAGCGATTCATTGATGGAGCTGTGCTGAGCTTCCGGGCTACCCGCCAGCATTTGATAGGTTTCATAGAAATCTACAAAAGCGGGTAAATCTGCAAACTGGAAATTGGCGGATATTTCCTCGTTCTTTAAGCGGTTGAATTTATCAATATCAAAATCAAGCTCATAGTCAGCCCTGCCTCGGATGAAGCTCCTGTCCAAAATGTGAAAATAGCGGTAAGCCTTTCCCGTAAATCGCCCCTTCAATGGCTCGAAAGCATCCGAACCGATGTCCATCCGCTTGAACAAACGGGCAGTTTCGTGGACGTAGAAGCAATGGGTAAAATCTGCGGCATCCAGACAGATTTCAATGGTTTTCAGCAAATAAGGCAGGTCATATTCGTACACCCACTTGTTGACCGGATGCTCGAAATGTGGATACTGCTTCATTGCGTTGAAACAAAGCATCGGATGCCGCGCAAATTGCACTCGCAGTAAATCCCAGACAGAAGCCCTGAGCGCCCTGATTTCCTTCGTGTCGGGCAGGTAAAATTCGTAAAATGAAATCTCGTTCCTTGAAATGCCGTTGGCACGTACCGTGTAAGAAGTCCGCAGAAAATGTGCCGTGATTCCAGAAATCATAGAAATATGGGCGCTTTTGCCTGCTTCACAACAATTTGAAAAAAATTCCCAAAACGACTGATTTCGCTCGAACATATGCAGCCTATCTTCCTTTGTAAATGCAAGCCTGGAAGTGAGCGTCTTGAACCACTCCGGCATTGACTCCGGCTTTCTGGAAACGTAATCGAACCCCAGTTCAAGCGCAGTGGAAAAATAGGGCTGAAAGTGGTTGTACCGGAGGAAGTCGTCAAGTTGCAAGATGTACTTGTCCTCGACGTTCAACTGGTTATTATCTTTTTCCTTGGTTTCAAAAACCGGGTTCTCGACAATGGGAAGCTGTTCTATCTTTTCAGCAATGAATGCCAGGCACTCATCTTTCAGGTAGTAACAAAAAGCATCGAAGAAGTCGAGCAGATTCCTTTCATCGTTTCCGATGGTTTTCCAAAACTGCCGCAAATAAGGGGTGATTTTTTCTCTGACCACCTCAAGGTCGAAATCGTTGTTTGCTGAAATGACGGCACTGCTGACCTTGTTTCTAAGTGTCCAAAAATAGTTGAAAAGTAAATCCGCAAACGACAACAAACCATCCCTGATGAACACCCTGAAAAACACATAGCTAGCAAGCGACTGGTCGGCGCTCTTGGCAACCTGTCGGTCTTCTGAAAGCTCGATGAACTCTTGCTCGTGGAGCTGCTCGATGACCTGCCTGAAATCCTCTTCCTTTAGTTTGAAAATGCGCAGCAACTCGCTGAAGCTTTCCCCATGTGCCATGTCAATCGTGTAAAAAAAGGACAGCAAACCCAGCACCTTCAAGGTGTTGGATTGCTTGAGCAGTTCGCAGTCCTCCTGAACCCGGTTGAAATGCTTGTCATAAACCTCCGCCACATTTTTGAAAACGTTTGGGTCTTGCTTTTCAATGGCGAGTTGGGCGAGCATGACGAGTATGCGGACGTTGCCCTGTGCCAATCGGAGTATGGGGCGCTGGTAGTCGTCGTTCCTGATTTTGAAATCAGGGCTTCGCAAGATTTCAAGGAGAGCTTCTCTTTCTAACGCTTCTATCGTAAAGGGTGTTGGAGTGCAATCGGCGAATTCGTTTAAGAGGCTGCTTGCAGCGTAGTCCCTTACCGTAGCCACTATATGTATCTTCCCATCTCTTTCCTGACGGGCGAATGCGAGTGTGTCTTTAAGTTGCAGCCTGTGGCGATTAGCGTCATCGAGAAATAGGATGTAGTTCCTGTCCGGGTAAAGCAGGGTTTGAAGCTCTTTGAAAACCGATTCAAATGAAGTGGGATTGGTGATGCAAAAGCAACCCCAGCCACTGTTTTCTTGCAAGAACTGCCGGATAGCTTCGACGCAAAGCTTTGACTTGCCAAGCCCCTGCTTGCCTTTTACAACAATAAATGGATGCTCCATTATCGCTTTTTTCAATTCCCCCAACTCTGTTTCCCTTGCGTAAAACTGATTGTTCAGCCCCGGTTGAAACCCTGTTTTTTGATAACCAGCAAGAAACTGTTTTAGGGATGTTACTTGCCAGTTTGTCAATGGAAGTCCCAGGTAGTCGCTCGCCAAATACTGGTACCTCCCAGCCAGGAACCCCGCCCAAACATCCAGCCCCTTGACTTCGAGCATGATGCCATGCGGTTCGGTCAACTTGGAAAGCTGCTGGTATTCGGTGTGGCTGACTTTGGAGTTGGTGCAGAGCAGTATTTTTTCAACCTTCTTCGGGGGGAACTTGACAAGGCATTTCTGGATGTCGCCCTCCAATTTTTGCAAGAAAGCCTTCTTTTTTTCATCCCTCTCCTGCGTGGTCGTTTCCACCAACAGCCATTTGCCATTCGGCAGCTTGAAGGCGGTGTCGGGTGTACCTTTCTGAGTCTTGCGCTTGCCTGGCTTGCTGCCCGTTCTTACAAAATGGGCGTACTCGGCCACTTCTTCCTGCAAGATACAGTCGCACAATTCTTGGAACTTTTCAGGTTCAATGGCGAGCAGTGCGGTTTCGATGGATTGCTTTTTATACTCCATACAAAATCAAAAAATTGGGGATTGCTTTTCCGCAAAGTTAACAGCGAATGGCGACAATTATTGAAATCGCACGAGCGGGCTGCCGCCCGAAACAGATAGCGGTATTTGCTTTAAGTGGCGGGGAGGGGGCGCTCGCCGCCGCCCCCCTCCCCGAACCCCACCCCCCGGCTCTGGTTTTTAGGGGTTATCCTTTTTCTTTTTTTTCTTTTTGGGGTGTCGCCTTGCCCTTCCGTTGCTGCGGGTGCGCCGCCCGCTCCCTCGTTGTCCTTGGTCGGGGCTTGGTTTTTTTGGGTCGTGCCTTGTCCGCCCTGCCGTCGTTCTTGGTCAGTCCTCCGGGTCGGTGGGTTGCTCGTCGTTCCGTAGCTTGGCTTCCCTTGCCCCTTCCTTGGCTTCCTTCGCCGCCGCTTTCGCTTTCTCGGCTGCCGCCGCTGCCCGTTTGGCGTGGCGTTTGGCGGCGTTGGCGGCTTCCAGTTTTAGCCCCTCGTTTTCGTGGTAGCTCGCCCAGCTTGCGCTGCGGGCGGCTGCTTCGGCTTCGGCTTGCGCCCGTGCTGCCTGTTGTTTCGCCGCCTTGTGTGCGTGGGCTGCCTTGTAGTTCCGCATGTCGCCGTAGCTGGCCTCTTTCAGGTTGTGGCGTTGGGCCTCCTGCCGTGCTTGCTCGGCTTCGGCGGCGCTTTTCTGTGCTTCGCTGGCAGCGTTGCGGGCGGCCTGGGTCAGTGCGTCCGCTGGTGCGTCGGCTTGTGCCGCTGCTTCGGCTGCCTTGCGGCTTTGCTTCGCCCTTTCCGCTGCTGCTTCTGCCTCGTCGGCGTGGCGGGCTGCGGTTTCCGGGTCGTTGGCGGCTTGTGCTTTGCGGGCGGCTTGTTCCGCCTCCCAGCTTGCTTGCAGGGCTTCGGCGTGGTGGCGCTTGGCTTCGCCGTTCCGTTCCGGGTTGGTGGCGGCGCTTTCCTGTTCGGCGTGGCGGGCGGCTTCGGCGTCCTTCTTCGCCCAGTGTGCGGCGGCGCTTGCCCGGTTTGCTTCCTGTTTCGTGGTGTTTGTCGTTGCCATCTTTCAGCAGTTGTTTTTTGCTGCTTCTAAGTTAGCACTTTTATTTGTGTATTTATTATTTTTGGCACTTTTTTTTGTATTTTTATTTATTGCTTATCGGGTTTTTATATGTATTTTTCACAGTCCATTCTGTTTCCTAAAGCACATTATTAATTGATATTGGTTGAGGTGTTATTAATAATTTAGCACTTTTATTTGTGTTTTATATTTAATAAAAATATGTTTTCAAAAACTTGACAAGTCTTGCAAATTAGCACTTTTGTTTGTATTTTTACATTATCAAACAATCAAAGAAATTAGACAAATGACAAACACAGCCTATCTATCCGAGAGCATCGAAGCTGGCAGGATTGCCGCCGCCGAGGCTTATTACGAGGAGCGCACCTTGCGCCCCACCGAGCATTTTTCCATCACCCCCGGTTTTCAGGAATACGACGTGGTTTGCCTGCACGGCAAGTTACCAGTAGTGCCGCCATTCACTGAACAGTCCCACCGTTTTTTCAGCCGGAAAAGCAAGGTGGCAGGTATTGAAGCCGATACCCTTTCCGATGGTGGCGACCGCTACAAAATCACCGCTTGGGGTGGCTTGGATGAAAGGGAACTGGCTGAAATCTTATACGAGCTTTTGCTTTGACATACTGTGAGAAAACCGCCCTGTCGGGGGGCGTTATCCCCGGCGCTTTTTCTTCCTCTTGCGTCCCAAGTAGTACGGGCTTAGTTTTCGTTAGCACTTCCTTTGAGAAATAGCCTTTTCCGGGCATAGCCGGAATAAATCTGAAAGAGAAACCCGCTTTTCCCTCCCTGTGCGGCAACAGGTTGGGCAGGGGGCGCAGTATCCCGGTCAAACACTGCACCTTTTTTAATTCACATTAATTATTTATTTACTATGAAAAATCTGCTTCCAATCACCAGCGCCAACGGCAACCTGATTGACAAGAAAACGGGCGAGGTCTTCAACCTGCGCTACCTGCCCGGCTATCCCCGTCAAATCCGCTTCGACGCCAGCAAGGGCAATTTCAACCTCAACGGCGACGTGTCGCTGACCAAGAAAGGGGAGGAGTTCAGCTTCATCCCCATTGCCTACCGCATCTTCAACGACAATATTTTGGGCATGGGCAAAAAGCGTTGGGCGGAGTTCTTTTTCCTCAACGAGGCCCGGCAGGTCTGCGCCGTGCTGTTCCACGGTTACAGCGTCGAGAACTTCATGCGCTTGGCAGCCAATGAAATGTTCTACGACGACGTGACGCCCTGCGATGTGGTCTTGACCGCCCGCCCCGTCGAGAAGGAATGCAAAGACCCGGAAGCCCCCGGCAAGAAGTATTTCATGGCAGAATTCAGCTACAAGAAACTGCAAAAGGGTGACAAGGAAACCCTGTTCCGGGTCACGGAAGGGCTGGACTTCTGGCGGGAAGAAACGACCACAGGTGATGCCCGCATCGAGTTTGCACTGAACTGGAACCCGCCACACCCGGTCATCGAACTGAACGGCCAGCCAGAAGAAGCAGAGGCAGAAGCGGTCGCAGCCTAAACATACATGAGTTTTGGTAGTGGTTGGATAGCCTGAAAAAGACCATCCAGCCATCTACTTGCAGCGGCGGCGGTCGCTGCTCTCCGCAGTACGCCGCCGCTTTTTTCAAAATCAATCACCGAAAGGGTAGGGTAGTGGCTGCTCACCGCTCACTTTCTCGCCCTCTCACCTTCTAAAAATAAGACAATGACAACCACCAACACCCGCTTGGCAGACCTCGCCATTGCCCCTGCCAGCCAAATCATGGCCACGCCCTACGGCGACCTCTTTACCAACCTAGCCCCCGAAACCCTCGAAACCATGCTCATAAAATGGACGGCAAAAACGGAATGCTTGACCCGTGCCAGCCTCGTGAACTACCTGAACCTGTTCAGCCATTTGGGCTTCGAGGCATCCGTGCCGCTTGCCGAATTGCCGGACGACCATATCCGCCGAATCCCTGCCATCAGCAATGCCCGGCTCACCCGCTTCAAGGCCAAATTACAAGGTGAGGAAATCCGCTACCCGGAACGCTGTCTGGTGTTCGGGCAAGCCTTCCACGCCGTTACCCTCGAACACGCCCCAAGCTGCGACCCGGTCTGGAACCTCCGCCCCTCCGAGTGGGAAGCCATCCGGCAAATGCGGGACGCCTATATCGGCGACTTTGGCGGCTTCCTCGCCAGCCAGCCCAAGTTCCGGCGGCTTTCCTACGAAAAACCGAAGGTTTGGACGGACAAGGAAACGGGCTTGCCCTGCAAGGCCCAAATGGACATCGCTTGCCGCAAAGCGGTTTTCGACCTGAAAACCACGTCAGCATGGAGCGAGGAACGTTTCACCGAACTGCTCGACGCCTACGACTACGACCGCCAAGCCGCTTTCTACCTCGACGGCAGCCGTGCCGAGTGGTTCTATTTCGTCGGGGTGCAGAAACGCCCGCCCTACGCCGTCCACATCGTCCCATTCCACCGGGACAGCGATTTCATCGAAAAAGGACGCAAGAAATACCGCTACCTGCTCCGCAAGTTTCAAGAATCGGGCGAACGGGTATAGTGCCGTTTTGACTGCAAAACTGCAAACCGTTCAACGGCTTGCAGTTTTGGGTCAACCACTAACGAGTTGTCGTTTGTCAGCCGCTCCGCCCGGAGCGCACCCGCCGCCACGCCCAAGGCGGACGGCGGGTTTTTTACTCACTTTCAAAACTGATTGTCATGCCAAAATCAACCGATAAATTCCAAGAAATGACCGCCCGAATTATAACCCAATTGGAAAGCGGCGTCGTGCCTTGGCGCAAGACCTGGAACCGCATCCAGATGGGCGCACCCTGTAACCATTTCAGCGGTCACGTTTACACGGGCATCAACCGCTTTTTGCTCGACGGTTTCGACGTGCCACGCTTCGCCACCTTCAAGCAAATCGGCGACGCTGGACACCGTATCCGCAAGGGGGCAAAATCGCTCCCCGTCTATTTCTGGAAAATGCTGTTTTTCGACGCCGACGGCAAGCGGGTGGACACGAGGAAGGAAGCGGAAAAAGTAGTGCCATTCGTGTACGAATACAGGGTTTTCAATGTGCTGGATATTGAAGGTTTCACAGCCGACATGTTCAAGGACGAGCAAACCGAACAGCCCGCCCGGATTGACGTTTGCGAAGCCGTCCTGACTGCCAACCCCCACGAATTGCGACCCGGCGAACCTGCCTACAACCCCACCCTCGATTTGGTAAAAATGCCCGCCCTGACCGACTTCCAGAGCCGGGAGCATTACTACCTGACCTACTTCCACGAGTTGAGCCATTGGACGGGACACCCCAACCGCCTCAACCGAATCGAACCCTCAAAATTTGGTGACGAGAAGTACAGCCGGGAAGAACTCGTGGCCGAAATGTCCGCCTGCTTCCTGTCCGCCCATTGCGGCATCATCATGGAGGAACTGGTCGAGAACAGCGCCGCCTACCTGCAATCCTGGATTGCCACGCTGAACGGCGACGCCCGCCTGCTGATGACCGCCGCCAGCGCCGCCCAACGTGCCGCCGATTTCCTGCTTGCGCCTTTGGGAATGCAGCAAGAAAGCCCCCAACCTGACACAGTGGAACAAACCGAATCGACAGCCTGACCATAGCGGTTCAAGCTGCCGCCAATTCATCATTCATCATTTATCGTTCATCATTTAATTTTTTCTCCTCATGGAAAACATCGCAAAATTGAAAGGCTACCGACCCGAAATGGCGCACGGCGGTAACTGCAAAGTCTGGCTAAACGACAAAGCCCTGAGCCATGCCAAGAGCCTGAAACACGTAACCCACTCGCCCGAAGGCTTCAACTGGGGCTATGGTGGCAGCGGCCCGGCACAACTCGCCTACGCCATCTGCCACGAACTCTACGTCAAGGACGTTGCCCGGAAGATTTACCAAGATTTCAAATGGCGCTACCTCGTCGCCATCGAGGACGACAGCTTCGACCTCGTGCTGGACTTGGCAGAGTTCAACGCCGTCCACGTCCTGCCCCTGCTCGACGAAGTGCCCGCCTGAACAGAAACGCCCCTTTGCCCGCCAAACCGGACAAAGGGGCGCATTTGTCATCCTGGAAGGACCTACTGCCAACTGCCAACTGTCGAACTGCCAACTAAAAATCCACCACCTCCCCCACCCACCCGTTTTCAGCGGTGCAGCCAACGAAACCCCCAACGCACCGCCGCAGCCTTTCTCACCGCTCACTCCGCTCACCGCTTGTTCAAAAGGCAGCGGCGGCGCTCCCGCAGCAGCAGCGGCATCCGATGGACGCCGCCCCTGCTTTTCGGCTCGACGGGGTTTCGTTGGCTGCGAACTTTGTAGCCCGGGCCGACCCACGAAATGGTAATTGCTTGTAAATCAATGGATTGGAAGCCCTGTTTTGTGTGTCCTTTCTTTCCATGCTTCGCTGCCTCAGTTTTGAAGCATAATTTAAGTACAATGGAATTGCCATTATTCAAGATATGCTTCAAGTGCGGAAAGGGTGGTGTCTTCAAAAGGGCAAAATCCTTTGTTGGGGATGACAGGCTCGAAGAAGCACTGGATATACTGCTGCGCCATTGTGAATGCAAACCGCTCCATGAATTCGAAAACGAGTTAATTGCATTGCGTCGGCGATTGAATGCCCTAAACCGGGAAGGTCGAAGTGGCTGCCTGAATTATTCGGATTTCGATATAATGAAGAATCAAATTACCAGGGATATACTGTCTTGCTTGGGTTGTATTGAGGCCAAAACTGCTGCATTGTAAGCTTGCAATAAAATTTCTTGATGGTTGATTTTCCCCCACCTCCCCCGCCCACCCGTTTTCAGCGGTGCAGCCAGCGAAACCCCCAACGCACCGTCGCAGCCTTTCTCACCGCTCACTCCGCTCACCGCTTGTTCAAAAGGCAGCGGCGGCGCTCCCGCAGCAGCAGCGGCATCTGATGGACGCCGCCCCTGCTTTTTGGCTTGCCGGGGTTTCGTTGGCTGCGAACTTTGTAGCCCGAGCCAACCCACTAAATGGTAATTGATGCTGTTTTGCTACCGCCCTCCCACTCGGCAGCGGTGCCGCAGCTTGTCGCATGGTTCGACGTTGCGGCGAGTTGTAGTAACCAACCCTTTTCGACGAAATGCTGCTCAAACTTCATCCAAGTACTTAATCAACCACCCCGTAAACCGACGAAATTGAAAGTCGTTGCCAAATTTCCATAAAGGTGCCGTCCATAGGATGCCATGCCTTGAAAAATAGATACCAATGTTTTTGATGGTGCAACTGTGCTGCCCGCTGTTTACCCCTCCAATGGTTGAGGCAATATAATAGCATAGCAGCTGATTCAGGTGAACCCTTTCCACCGCTAAATGCTTGGTGGTTTTTATGTCAATTAAGGTGTCGTCAACGATTAGGTCTGCGTCGGCCCCACCAAACAGCGCAGAACCTTCAGCAAAGACTGGGTTCAGAAAACATATGTTTTTAGGAGTAAATATTTCATTGGGTATGATGGACACCAGTTTTTGCAAGTCCTCAATATCTTCTTCTTGAGTTGTCTGGATACTATTGTCAAGATAACCTGCCCTTGCATACAAGTCCAGCTTTGCGAGCACAATCGAAGATTTCACCAACTCGTCCGTCATAATCCCTGTCGTGAGGTATGATTTGTGGTTCGCTTTGGCTTCCTCGTATTGATGAACCGAGTTTTCGTAGAAGGCCTTGAGCTGCTTGTTAAACTCCCTGGACCGCTTCGCTCTTTCTTTTTCAATTGCCCGCAGCAAGAGGGCTAATTCGCCCTTTTCTTTCTTTGAAATTTTCTCATCAAACTGGACTTCCTTTCGCTTTTTACTTTTTTCTACCAATTGCGATTTAATACTTTGCATCGCCGAGTCTGCCACCCATCCGTCCCTGCAAATGGCCTTGTCCTTCGAGAGCCACTCCATCCGAAACCGGAAAAGGTAATCGAAGGCAGTTCCCACGACGCCATAATTGACAGTTTTAGCAGGGGCAAGGAGTTCACCTTGAAGGGATATTTTTGGACGTGGAAAATCCTGTTTTAGCTTGTCCTTTAATTCCTTGAAATATGGGCTGGACAACATTTGGGTTAGGCTCATGGCTGCAAAATTTGATACCCCTACCTCCTAAAATAACGCCAAAAAGATAAACGAAACCAATCCTAATAAGCCGACAATCAAGCCCATGCAACCACTCTTGCCAGGGGCACTTGCTTTAAGTGGCTCGCCAAATGTAGCCGTTTTCGTCTTTGGCGTTCCAAACCTCGTATGGACAAATTCTGCGCAGGTTTTATAAGCAATTGTATTGGTGCTGCCGCCTTGCGTTTCCCCGCCGTCCGCAAACCGCAGCGTACCGAAAAACCTCAAATCCGCCCCCGCATATTTGTCCAGCGATTTGATGAAGCTATCATTGTTTAATTGTTCCCTTGCAAAATCGTAGAAAACATCGCAGTAATTGTGGCTTGCGAGATTGCCATGCCTGTCCTCTGAAAGCCAACGGTACACGGAAAATGCAAAAAATGCAATCCTGTCTTCCTTCGACAAGCTGTGGAACACGAGGTTGTACAAGGCTTTTTTGCCGATATACTTGGAAAACGACAAACCTTTTTCAACGGCAAACTCAACGAGTTCGGGGCTAGGGTTTCTGTCATTGTCCACCTTGCGGCTGATGAGTGCGGACAAATCATCTTTGTTCGGGTTCAACGGGATGTCAATTTGGAGTGACTTTGCGTATTGGATTTGGGCATCAGTGGCGGGTTCGGGCAGTTCTTCCGTAATTTCGAAGGGTTCGGAGAAGCCCGACTGTTTCAGTTGTAGAACGAAGTCTGCTTCGGATTTAGCGATGAGCGTTACCGTCCGAACCCGGTTGGTCGCCTGATAGAGGGCCTTGGCTTTGAATTTTTTGAGCATGGTTGGTTTTCAATATTTTTTGCTCAAAGTAACCGATTCCAAGTCGAAACATTGGTAAAAAAGTGGGAGTCGAAGTTCCTTCCGCAGGTTTTCCAAGTAAGCCTGTTCTTGTTCACTGGGCAGCATGGATGAGACGACAACCATTTCCTTGGCCCTTTTCCCAGTTGGGAAAAAATTGTACTCCAACAACTGCCCGACAGCCTCCCGGACGCAAGCTTTCCAGGTGTTGTACGTTTTGATTTCAAAAAAAACCAGTCCACTTGGGCGCTGTAAGATAATATCGGCTGAACCATTGCATTTGTGGATAGGGTGCTCCCTTGCTACATTTTTCCAGCCATTTTCCTTGCCCAGGTATTCGTACAATGCAAGGCTTATTTCGTTGTGAAGTTGCTTGATTTGATAGCCTGGATTGCTCCTGAACGCAGATGAATCTTCCGTCGTGATGTTTGTATTTCCACCGGGGGTAAATTGGAACGGAATATCCTCCAACAGTGCAGGTGGTTCGTCAAAGTACATCAAATTGCTGTACCGGTTTTTCTTTCGCAGTGGGTCATCGGGGTGGATGATTTTGGGTGGGTCATACACGTTGGCATCGCTTGGCTTGAAGCGTAGGCAGAAACTGCTTGCACCTACTTTCCGAAAATGTTTTGTGTCAAGGCCGTGGGCCTGCAATTGGCGCTCCATTTCATTGAGCCAGCCTTTCTTTTTATAGTGGTCGTGAACTGACTGCAATATTTCTAAATCGTCAATTACTTCCAAGTTCTTGATTTCTCCCACCCAGACGAATTCCTTCGTTTTGCTGTTCTTGGAAAAAAGGCTCACATCGAGTATTTGTCCCGCATAAGTGCTACGGCCGTAGCCGATGGACGGTATGTAGCCATAGTGGTAGCCGTCGGTGTGGATTTTCTCAAAATCGAAAAGCCACTCCTCGCCGCCCCAGCCGTGTTTGCCCTCATGCGTTTGGTCGCTTCTGCTTTTCCCTTCCCAACCGGAGGGCCGTTGCCAACGCTCATCGTTCCAACAGATTCGGGCAATCCGTTTTTCATTATCCGGCTCAGTTGGCATTGACTGTTCCACAAACTCATACAGGGGAAGCAACCTGTCAAATGTTTCGAGGATTTCTTGGTAGGTTGAGTCGGGTAGCGGGAAACGGAAGGGCGTCCTTTTCCCAATCGCTATGAAATTGCCGTTTTGCACCAGTTCCTCAGCGATTGGCTTTGAAAAATCGAGAAGGCGAACCTCGTTGTTCCTTGAATACCACATTTCCAAGCCTTTGAATACCTTGGGATGCTGTTGAAGGTAATGATTAAAATGCTTGATTTTAGCATCAAAAATAGCTTCAGGATGTGGGGTACTTTTACTCGACTCCAAGGAAAAGGCCACGCAAAACCTTAACCGACCTTCCGCTTCTAATCCTATGTTAAATTGCAATTCCTGTCCCCCACCAAAATGGAACACCCAGCCTTTTTGGACGGCAAACTTTTCAATGTTGCGGTCGAAGGGTAATTTAGCACCACCTTTTGTTGACAAACCTTTCAGTACCTTTCTTACCTCTTGCAGTCGACCAAATTCATAGGCTGAACTTCTACGGTCAATTTCATGGGCTATCTCGGCAAGCTGTTCAAACGGCGTCATAATTTTGATTTAGACTGTGTTCGGATTTTGGGTTTCGAGTGAAAAGTTGCCAATTTTTCGATGATACTAGGCGGAAAATTGGGAGCATAGCAGCGCTACGTGACCAATTTTTCAACGAAGTAGCATCGAAAAAGGGGTGATTTTTCGCCGGAAGCCAAAATCCGAACACAGTCTTAGTTCCAAACGAAATCATTACAGTTTCACCAGCTTCTCGGTTTTGACCCCGTCCATCGTGCTAACGGTGACAAAATAAGCCCCACTGGGGTATCCAGTCATATCCAGCAGTTCATCAAACTTATTGCCCTTGATGCTTCGCTCAAGCAGCGTTTGACCAAACTGGTTTTGAAGCTGCAACACGCCCGAAATGCCCTCCCGGCCCGCTATCACCACACGGAGCATATCGCTGACTGGGTTGGGCGAAATGGTAACTTGGATGGGTTCACCTGCCTCTACGACCGCTGACGGATTGTTAGGATTGAACACAAGCTGGAAATTATAGGGATATTGCCAAGATTCCACCTCGCCATCGGCATAAAATTCCAAGTAATAGGCCCCAGCAGGCAATTGGAGCGGCTGCGTCTGGATGGTTTCGGTTTCGTATTCCTCGTCGAACAGGTATTCATAATTGGGATGTCCCAAAATGGATACCCCGAAAAAACTGGTCGAGACATTGTCCACCTTCACCGATATAGCCCCGGCCTGTGGCAGCGTGAAAACAAAATCGTCGTAGTCAATGCCATATTCAGCGTCGGGTGCTTGCTGAGTGATGAAGCCATTATACTGCGTATTGCTTTCGATTTGGTAGGACAGGTGGTAATAATCGGGTTCGTCCAGTCCGTGAAAATTCAAGTCCTGATAATCCGGCAGTGCCGTATGCAAGGTGTATTGCAGTGCGGGCGGGGATTCGTCACTGTAGCGGGTGAATGTTTCGGACGTGATGTTGTAAAAATTCTTCAACTGCGCATCTTCCACCTCCACGACCCCATCGCCGGGGTCGTCAATGCTGATGTCGTAGGTCCAGTCGCCGATGATGCAGGAATAGTCCACATCGCCTGGAATCCCCTTTTGGTTCAGCCCCGCTACCTGGTTGCCCTCCACGCCGTTGCAGTCAACGTCAATGTTGTAAAACCCCAACAGGTTGTCGAACATGACCCCACCGCTTTCCAATCCCCCGTATAGGAAAACGCCTTCGTCGAAAGAGTAGAAATACGACCTGCGCAAGTCCCGGACAGCATCCGAGCGCTCGTCCACACCACTCAACGATTGTAATAGGGAGGCGCTAGTTGAGTTGCTGCCGCCGTGCGGCGTACCACTTGTGATGAGCTTCGCAACATGGTGGCTTCCATCCTGTTGCCAGAAGTTCTCGTTTTGCAGGTATTGACGGGCGGCCAGCCCGCCCATCGAGTGCCCCAGAAGGATGACCTTTTCCTTGCCCGTAGCTTGTAGTACATGGTTGACCGCATTCCGAACAGCCAGTCCCTGTTTTGCGATGGCAGCTTGATTGCTCTGTGTGGCCGTGTTGTAGTTGCTGCCGTAGGCAGTCCCATCCAGCCCGGTATTGAAATTGACGATATAAAAATCGGCAGCGGCTAACCCGTTGTTGAAGTCCTCGAAATCAATCGGGCTGCCATTGTAAATATTGGAGTATTCCAAATCGTCGTCTGAATTGAGGTTGAAGGCAAGTTGCCCACCAAAGCTCCAACCTTGGGCCAATGCATAATCATAGAACCCTGCCCAAGTGTCCGAACTGCCCGTCAGACCGTGTATGAAAATAATAGGGTAGGGGAAATGCTGGGGCGCCCCGGCCCTTTCCTCGCCAAACGACGGGCTTGTCATAGGAATCGCTGAAAAAATATGGGTGGTGTCTTCCTTTAGTCGCTTTACGGTTTCTAAATGCAGGACGACATTTTCTGAAGGTTCGACGCCCTCCAGAAATTTTGAGGGCTGTCCAGATACGGAAGCGGAGAGGCAAAGCGTGAGAAAAAAGCAGATTGTAGCTGGTGTTTTCATGCTGGGTTGGTAGATTAATGAAAGCTATGGCTTGAAGCAAAACCGGAGCAAATTCCAAGCCATAGAAAACCACAAGACAACCTTGATTCATAGCACCCATAAAGAACATGGCACAACAAAAAAGGCGGGCAATTGCCCGCCTGCTATAATCTATGAACTATTTGAAGGTTTTAAAACCTCCCTATGACAAGTTTTACTGGTCTAGACCGCTTGCCCTCAGAGTGAATGCAAATTAAGTACTGCCCTTCGTGCAATGCCCGCAAATCAAGTTGGTAGTACTTGTTCCAAACCTCATCAAGGCGAATGTTTTCAACTTGTACGCCTAGACTATTGAAGATTTGGATGTTGGCAGCCCTACCGATGAGCGGCTCCAAATCAATTTGGGCAAATTGGTTGGCAGGGTTGGGGAACACCGTGAAATCAATTATGGCTTCAAACACAACCAACTTCACCTCGGAATACCTGATACTCCCATCTGCGTACCGCAGTTGGAGCCTGTAGAAATTGTCACCTGCCAATGGTTCCAAATCATAATTTCGGTAAAAGTCAGCGGCGGCATCCGAGTCGGGAAGTTGCTCCAGCAGTTGCTCGAAATGGATGCCGTCGGCTGACCGCTCTAATGCGTACTCAACAATATTGTCATCTCCTGCGTGTAGCCAAATTATCTCTGTGTGCTCAAGGTGCTTCAATGCATCAAACTGGAACCTTTCACCTTGCTCAGAAGCCAGATTTTGAGCAACATTCACCGTCTGGTTTACTTCGCAAACAAGGGTATAGGAAGCAGTATAATATTTTACGTACACATAGTACGAGCCTGCAGGCACTGCAAAATCCGCAGATGGGCTTTGGCAGTTCGCAAAGCAGTTGTGTAGTTGCTGCCAGCTTGAATTGAAAATCTGCACAGAAGAGACAGGAGCACCGTTAAGCCCAGTGACCGTAATCTTGCCAATGGAAGCCGCTATCCCAATATTGGAGCAGTTGGGGGTATTGCCACCTCCACAATTGGGTGATATGCTTAGGCTTATTATGTTCGATTCCAAATAAACATCGCAACCAGCCCTTCTGCTGCAACGCAAATAGCAAGTGGCTTGGTTGACGGCTCCTGGCGAGTAGTTCAGCCCAGTACATCCGGGATATGCACCCAATGCGGGTCCAGCCCAGCCATGATTTGCTCGGCAGTGGTGGTGGGGGGTAGGCAAGAGGTAGTGCTTTTCAACCAAACGATTTCGAGGGAACCTGACCCGCCCGTAGGGCTTGTGCAGTTGCCGATGGGAGGTGCATTACCGGAAGTCGGACAATATTGGAAAGCCCCTGCACAATTGCTGCCGAAGCCGATGACGCCACCGTTTGTTACATTGCTGCAAACAGTACCAGTCGAGCAGGTTGAAGGGGCTGTGGCAGTCACCATGGCACAAGCCGAAGTGTTTTGTGCATCGCAGATGGTAATGGTCTTGTTGCCCCCGCTGATATTGTACGGTCCAAATGTGACAGCGGAACCATAATCGCCAGTTTTGCCGCCACCTGACCAGGTGCTACCGCAATTGCCTGATTTACTGACGGTTATCTTGAAAGTGTAGGTATCGTCGCCGGGGTTGTTTAGTGTGCCGTTATCGGAGCACACCACATTGGAGACCACGGCTGATATGCTGCACGGTAGGTTTGGTTTAAACCCGGCATCAATGGTGTTGTCAATTTCGCCGTCGGAAAGGCTGATGAGGTCGGTCATGCCCGTGCTTGGGCTGTTGTCGTTGTCGTTGTTGATGCCATCGCTGGCGTTGCCCGTTTTTAACGAAGGCAAGCATCCTGTCGGGGTATTGAACATGACCTTGTAATTGCCTGGAAGCAGCCCCGTGAAGGCGTAATTGCCATTGCTGTTCGTGGTCTTGGTCTGGAGTACCGTGCCATTAGATGACAGCAGTTTCACCGTTGCCCCTTCGATGCGTTCATCACCGTTGTTGAAGAAGCCATCGGCGTTGTTGTCCTTGTAAACGAGGTTACCAATCCTTGCCGTGGCAGTGGTGCAAGTGGCATTCGCAGAGAACCCGATGGCAAATGAATCGCCATTCGAGTTGGGCGAGTTGGCGGTAAGCGTAACGCTGCCTACGTTGCCGGGCACATCGTTCAGCACGAGCGTTACAATATTGAGGCGGTCGCCGAGCGTATTGGAGTTTATTGTTTTAGTGGCAGTGACGCTACCAGCCGTGGCGGTCAGGATGGCGACCCGGCCATCTGCGTCCATCTCAGCCACAGGTACTTGCACCGTAATGTCCCGTGCCACCGCAGATGTACCAATGGAGATGGTTTTGCTCACACTGCCCTTGTAGATGGAGGCGTTGATGCAAGCGACCGAGGAGGTATTGCCAGGTGCCTCCCGAAAAACATAAAGCACGAGCGAAATGGGTCGGCAACCCTGCACGGCACCGAAGCTGACACTAGATATAGGGCCATCGAAAAGGGCACGGAAGTAGGTGTCTTTTTCTGCGTGCGAAGTTGTGCTGTTGGTGGTCAGTTGAATACCGCTGACCGTTTTTGAGGTTCCGTTGCTGACCGTAAAGGTAACGGTTGCTGGCACGCTGTTGCAACCACCTTCGTCGTCTTCCCAGTTGAGTTCTGCCAGCACTTTTTTCACATTGCTGGGATTGGGGATGCTCATCGAATTGCTGCTGGTACTGATGAGGCCCTTCCCAATTACCTCAACGGAGGTGTTGTCGCCACAACCGTTCATGATATTGCCGTTGAAACTTGGCTCCGTGGGAGGTGCCACTGCATTTGCCACGCCGGGCAGCATCATCGCAAAAAAACTCAGCAGGAATAAGAAGGAATTAATGCTCGGAATGAAGATTAGGCTTTGTTCATTTTTGTTCATAAACTGTTTGTTTTTGATGAAGAGAATAAGGATAGTACAGACCACAACGACCAATAACCGAGATGGGCACTTGGTACAGCTGTGGTAAAAACTCGTTGGGCAGCTCCATTTCATTGGGTGACCCTTTAAACTATATCAGCTTTTATTCGAGGGAATTTGGTTAAAACCAGTGGTGAGACTTTTTGCGTTTGCAATTGGATGGTGCAAAATTAGGCGGGGCATGAATTACATACGCAAATCGCATCCTACACAATGATGTAAATAGTCAACAAATTGATTATCAGGAGATTTGCATAAAAAAAGCCAACGTTTATGCCATGCTATATTCTCAAGTTATTTACATATTGATGTCATAAAATGACATGGTTCTGGTTTACTTGTTGATTAACCTGCCTGTACCAAAGAAACTCCTTCCCCTAGCTCGGCTGCAATACGAACGCAGCTGAATAATTTTCTCCCGCTCATTTTTTTAATGATAAGCGACTTGCGTGACAATGTCATGCCAAGCGTGATATACAAACACGTTGGCAAACACATCGGCAATGATAATGAGACCGCCTTCGAGCAAAGAGACCTGCATTATGAGAGTAATTAACAACGCAACCGTCAAAGCCTTCACCCTATTGTCCATTCTGGCAATGGTTGTGCTGACTGCCGCTTGGGAAACTTTGCCGCTACCCAAGAACGGTGGGGATAAGGTGCTGATTAGTGGTTTCTCTCAAAAAATATGGGCTCGTTGCATCACTGCTTACCAATGCCTTCTGGCAAATGCATCCTCGTCCATCCCTTCGGGGAACAGCTTGCTTGCTGACAACTTCATCCCGTGCAGCGCCGGTGCTTACTTGGATGTTTATACGGATGGGATTAGGAATGATATTCCTGTTACGATGAGTTTCCCTACCCCTTCCAATATTGACTCGGTGCGTGCGGAAATCGTTTATGCTGGCATTGCTACCCCACCCAACCCTATTACCCTGCTTGGTAGCAACGGGGTCAATTACACTGCCTATAGGCAGTCGGTAATCGGAGACGATAACACTTGGGTTTATCGGTTCCATATCCCAGTTGGCGTAAATGCCATCAGTTTTGAGAATGAAGAAAGCGAATACAAGGCACAATCGCTGACGGCTTTTGTTTACCGCTCTGGCGTGAGCAACCCTCAAAACATCACAGAACTGCATGTGCAGGAAAAGTTCCATGCGGAGACTGCGGTGTTCAACCTTGCCATCCCTACGGCTACAAGCCCGCGTGACCTGAATATTAAGGTGCCCCTATCAGAGCTTTCCTATGATGGCCGGACGCTGACAGTGCAGGCAACTGTGAATGGAAACACCCAAACGATTAACAAGACTTATGGCCCTGGCGAAGACGACTTCCCGGCGGGCTGCTGTTCAGACCTGCTTGAGTTCAACTTCAACAATGTGCCGGGGAGTGTGGACGAGGTGGTGGTCACCTGCATTTCGCCTACCAACAATGGGCAGTCCATCCTACTTGCGGGCGTAATCAGCGTTGGCGTAGAATGTCCAACTGGGCCAGAAATATGTTGGGATGGCTTCGACAACGATGGCGATGGCCTCATAGATTGGAACGATACGGAATGCGTACAGCTAAACGGCATCGTTTTCGAAGACCAGAACTATGGGGGTGGCGCCGGGCGCACACTGACTGCCGCTGGTGACATCCGGGTGCCGAATGCCAGGGTCGAACTGTACAGTGCTGCCGGCACTTTCCTCGCTGCATCCACGACTGACAATTCCGGGGTGTTCCGGTTTGGGGCAAACCCCAGCCTGACCTATTTCGTCAGGGCCGTGAACAGCACCGTCAAATCGCAACGGGCAGGCGGGCCTGCGGCAACTACCACTATCCCTGTCATGACCTTCCGGGTGAACGCCAGCACGGGTACGGCCACCAACGTGACCAACTACGTGGGGGGCGAAAATCCCACAGTAGCGGATGCCCCGGCCAACACCACCAACCTCTCGCTGAACACCACATCGCTGCAAATCAATGGGCAGCAGGCGCAATCGGTCACACGGGTGCTCTCTCCGGCCTCGGGCACGTTTAGTGGGCTTCGCTTTGGCTTCAATTTCAATACTGTCGTGAACACCAACGTCAGCGGGCAGGGTAGCCTCGCTGCTGTGGTAACGAATATGGAGGTACTGGGCAGTGAGTCGAGCCTGGCACAAGCAGGTTTTAGAATGAACAATGGCGTTGCTGAAGCATTGCCAACTGGTTTTGAGTCCACAATTTTCATGATTAGCAATGGTACAGCCAGACCCGGCCTTCGTGCCGGGCTGGCCAACCAATTGACCTCTGGCGTGGCGGTCATTGGTAACGGCACCGCCACCATCACGCATTTACTCAACCTTGTGAACGCCAGCAAGTCCATACTGGACGGCACTACGCAAACCTATAATATTGGAAACACAAATACCGGAACCTTTGGGGCCGGGGGAACGGTCGGTGTTGACAACCTCACCCTTTGCACCGTGGAGCGCCCAGAGGTGGAATTGAACAAGAACATCGTTGGCTTCGACAATGTCCGGGACTGTGCCTTCAGGGGGTTTGCCATTTTTGGCCGGGGCACTTTAGAGTTCAGCCATGAAAACACCCGGAACATCATCGTGGAGCAAAACGTGCTCGGAAGCAAGGCGACCAGCATAGCCGATTTCGGCGGCTATACCGATTATTTGGTAGGCTCTTTCGATGCCGACAGTTGCTTTGTTCGGAACAATATTATGGCCTACGGTGCGACCAAAGGCATGCACCTGGACGAGGACAGCGATGGCTGGGAAATCACTTGCAACGAGTTCTTGGGCAACGGCACCAACGCTTTTGGCGGGGGCGCCATCCACTTGGAAACCAATTGCGTGAACGCCCTGGTGCAGGGCAACCTTTTCTACAACAACAACACGGGCGTATCACTACAACAAGACGGCTCAACCATTACCACCGCTGGACACCGCATTATCAACAATACCATCAGGAACAATACCTATGAAGGCATCCGCACCTATCTGAACGGCGATTTCAACAACAACATCGTCATCTCGAAAAACCGAATCCACAACAACCGCCAAGGCATCCTGCTGAACCAAGCGGATAACGTGACCATGACCCAAAACCTCATCCATTCCAATACGGTGCTCGGCATTGACCTCGATGCCCCGATTGACGGTGCCACGGAGGGCATTGTGACGCTAAACGACGCCAACGACGCCGATGTTGGCAATTCTTTCAACGGCGCCGTCAATGACATCCTCAACTTCCCGGTCATAAACACCGCCAGTATCTTGGGGAACAACCTGCAGGTCACCTATAGCCTCGATGCGCCTACGCCCAACCCCAGCGGTGTGACAGGCTACCGAATCGAGTTCGACGCAAACACCACTGCCGACCCCAGTGGGCACGGCGAAGGTGAAATCTACATCGGGGCGGTGACGACAACCAACGATGCGAACGCCGTAACGGTTAACCTGTCGATACCGTCCGGCGTCGCTCCTGGGTATTCCATTTCCGCTACCACCACAGAACTGGATGGCAGCAGCGATGGATTTGGCTCCACGTCGGAATTCTCTGGGACTGTTACGATAGCAGGTTGTGTTGTGGCGAACCCCGTCGTGGCGGGCGTCATCACCGTGAACAGTGCAGGCGACACCAACGACACCAGCCCAGGCGATGGCTATTGTTTCGACCAGAATTGCGAGTGTACGCTGCGTGCAGCAATACAAGAGGCGAATGCCTACGCTGGCACAAATACCGTAGCCTTCAACATCCCGCTTGCCGACCCCCGCTATTTCAACCCGGATGCCATTGCCAACAATGGCGACGAGTATTTTAACATACAATTGCTGTTGGGGCACCTGCCTACCATCACCGAGGCAGTTACCATTGATGGCTTGACGCAACCCAACGCTGCCTGTACGCCAAACGTGTTCACTGCGCTGCACCCCAGTATCGGTGGCAGCAAACCCAGGAACCTGCTCATCTTGGTAAATGCCAACCAAGTCCCTTCCCTTACTACGCATTGGCAAAGCACCGTGACGAACGTACTGCTGCGTGGACTTGCCATGCTCAACTATACCCTCACATTGCCGGGAGGCACTTACAGCCTTCAACCCCTGAATGTCAACAGCAGCCTAATGCTCGAATGCACCATCATGTGCACGGACAATTAGGCCGATTTTCTGATGCTTCGTACCACCCCCGTTTTACATAAACACTTGGCACACACTCGCATCAACCAACATTATTCAACTCATTTAAAAAAGAACATGAAAAAAGTCTATCTCAGCAGGATTGTGCTGGTCTCAATCTTCGCATTCTTCATCCATGCCGTGGCAATGGCACAAAACGTGGGCGTGAACACCGACAACCCAACCAATTCGCTTCACGTCAAGGCGCAGTTGCCGACCAATGACCCAGTTCGTTTCGAAACACTTCAACCTGCCATGGTGGGCGACACGGCAGTGCTGGTCTGCGACCCTGTTTCGGGCGTGGTGCGGCAGTTGCCCATCAGCACCTTGTTCAACACTTCAGAAGAGTGGGTTTTTGACCCCGCTTCTGGCTACATCTATGCGAGGAGGGCCAAAACGGAGGGTTTCGACATCGTGGTGACGAACGATGGTCAAATTGGCATTCGCAACAACAACCCCACCGAGGCGCTCGATGTGAACGGCAAGACGAAGACCACAACCTTTCAGATGACCAATGGCGCGACGAACAACTACGTCATGCGCTCAGATGCATCCGGTAATGGCTCATGGGCGCCTGTCAACTCCGTTTTTACCGACACAGACGACCAGCAGATTACCACCTTCAGCATCAACCCAACCACCAACGTCCTCACCTTGACCCTACAGGATGGCGGCACGCAGACGGTGAACCTCACCCCTTACCTCGACAACACCGACAACCAGCAAATCACCAATTTTAGCCTCAACCCTACGACCAATATCCTGACGCTCTCGCTGCAAAACGGCGGCACACAGTCGGTGAACCTCTCAACTTATATCAATACGGATACCGACGACCAGACACTGAGCATCAGTGGCCAGAACCTGAGTATTTCTGAAGGTAACACCGTCGTGCTTCCGGATAGAGACCAACAAAGTCTCAGTATCAGCGGCCAGAGCCTTAGCATTTCTGGTGGCAACACCGTAACGCTGCCGCAGAGCATAGACCACGATTTTTACGAAGTGGGCACCACCTCCCCCCCGGACAACATCAACGACGACAAGTTCACACATGGAAACATTGGTATTGGCACCAACGCACCAACCGAGCGCCTGCACGTACAGGGCAACCAGTACATTTCAGGCTCTTTGCAGAAGTACATTTTGGGTACATCGGCCAGTTCTTGGAGGGTTACCGCCAACGACGGCTCAGGCAATTTCAACAACTACATCAACTCCACTTCTGGCGCTACGCACACTTACGAATCGGACGGCCCGGCTTTTCGAACCTTGTTACAGAATATTGGCACCAACAATACTACTAACCGGTATCGTTTCATGTACGCCACACCAGGGACAGCTGGAACTGCCATCACTTGGAACGAAGGTTGGACACTCAGCCCAAGCACCGGCAACTTCGGTATCGGCACCAATAACCCGACGACCCGCTTGGATGTGAACGGCAAGACCCGCACCACCGAGTTCCAAATGACCACAGGTGCTACGAACAACTATATCATGAAGTCGGATGCCAGCGGCAACGGTAGCTGGGTGGCGGCAAATACCATCTTCACCGATACCGACACGGATGACCAGCAAATTACCACCTTCAGTATCAACCCGACGACCAACGTCCTCACCTTGACCCTACAGGATGGAGGCACGCAAACGGTGAACCTCACACCATACCTCGATAATACCGACAACCAGCAAATCACCAACTTCAGCCTCAACCCTACGACAAACATTTTGACACTCTCGCTCCAAAACGGCGGGACACAATCGGTGAACCTCTCATCTTATATCAATACGGATACCGACGACCAGACCCTCAGCGTCACGGGCCACAACCTCAGCATTTCCGAAGGAAATACCGTCGTGCTGCCCGACAACGATGAGCAAACTTTGAGCCTCAGCGGCCAAAACCTCAGCATTTCTGGCGGAAACACCGTAACGCTCCCTCAAAACAACGACCACGACTGGTACGAGGTGGGCACCACCACGCCGCCCGATAACATCAACGACAACATCTTCACGATGGGCAACGTCGGTATTAATACCAACAGCCCAGTGACACGACTCACTGTGAACAGCGACATCACGAACGACGGAAGTTTCAGTTACAGCGAATCGGAAGTCGTTGTTTTCGACCCAACCACCAACGGTGGGGACACGCCGAACGGCACGAACGATGTATTGACGTTGGCAAGGGAGGGCGTGGCTACCCAAGCCTTGGGCAATAGGGCTTCGTTTGCACTTGGCCGTTATGAAGACGTCACCACCAACTCCCGCTCGCAGATGGACATCAAGCTTCAGCAT
>JADKBS010000043.1 GCA_016714985.1 Saprospiraceae bacterium
CAGTACCAGAGACCGTAATCTGTGCAGCGATTTTACCTTGGACGAAGAAAAACAAGCCCAACAACAGACAGAATCTTTGTAAATTTTTCATGCGATAGGAATAAAATTGTGAAGGGAATGAAGTTCCAGCAGTGGAACCTGCTGCAACCGTCCCATCAAGCCTGATCATAGCTGGGGCAAGCAAAGCGGTCGCTTGGCCACCTGGACTTGAGAGACTGGACGAAAAGAGCAATCGAGTAAAGGGTTTCATCATGCAATTAGAATATTGAGTGAAAGAAATAATTTGATTTTTGACCATGTGTGCTAAGGCAATTTGGATTCAATACCAAAGCAAATTCGAGAAAACCGCTTCAACAAAACTGCCCCTATCCAATTGACGCCCGATGCTGTATCCCATCATCCCAACAGTTCCACCGTTCCGCAATTCCGCATTCGGGCACAACCTTTCAATTTTTTGTTCTTTGTTGTTCAGGTCGTTCGTTTTAGTTTCTTGTACCAAAATGTAGATTTGGAAATTGACTGCAAAACCGTCCGGAGATTACCAGAAATCATGGGTTTACAAATGTCAACGCTCACTCATTTGATTTAAGAGGCTTGAAATACATAAGATAGAAACGGATGAGACCAATTTAAATGGGTGGAGAACCGCTATTGCACTGCTAACCGAACCTGCTACTTAATCAAAAATGAGGGGTCTCCGTTGTTTGTCAACCAATGCTGTGCCCAAAGAATGATGAAAATCATGGCAATTGCTTGATTAAGGCAAAACGCAGATTTTCGTTGCAAACGTAAGCAATGAAAAACAAATTTCGTGCATGCAAGCGGGTTTTTATTTTTTTGCATCTTTTGAAGCAAGGCCTGTGGCTTTGCAGGTAGCAAAGCCAGGTTAAGACAAAATTTCGTCTATCATTACCATTGTTTTAAAAAAAAGGAAGAAAAAACATCTTTTTCATGTCCATCCAAAATATAATTTTTAAAACAGGAATTTTAGGATCCTTCCTTTTGGGGGGCTGCTTCACAGAAATGGCCCCTAACTCGTTGGGCGTTTTGCCAACCGAAGTCCGCCAATTAATTGTTGTACGTACGCCAACGCCCAACCATACGACGGGTTTTCTAGAGGCTTATGAAAAAAATGCAGGTACGTGGACAGCAGTGGGCCAGCGCATCGAAGTGACGATGGGGCGCAGTGGCTTGGCACCAGCTACCCATAGCGCCTCGAAGCCTGACCAGCCCATAAAGCGGGAAGGCGACGGCAAATCACCCGCTGGTATTTTCAGTTTTGGTCATATCTTCGGCTACGCCCCGGCTGCCGAGGTCAATTTCAAGATGCCCTATACCCATGCCACGGAGGCGCTCGAATGCGTGGACGACAGCAATTCAGCGTACTACAACCAACTCGTGGACAACCAATCGGTGAAAAAGGACTGGACGAGCAGCGAGTTCATGCGCCGCCAAGACCACCAGTACCGCTGGGGCATCGTGGTCAACCACAACACCTCCCCTACCCTGCCCATGGGCGGCTCTTGCATCTTCCTGCACATTTGGAGAGAACCGGGCGCCCCCACCTCCGGCTGCACCGCTATGTCCGAAGCGAATTTGTTGGAACTGCTCCACTGGCTCGACCCCGCCAAATCGCCACGCCTGTTGCAGGTGGTGGAAAAGGATTACCCTGCTTACCAGCGGGAGTACGGCTTGCCCCAAGGTTGATTGGTGCTAAGTTTTGAGCGTGTTTTGATTTCAGAACCAATCAACCCTGGGCTTATCATAAATCCGCTATCCCCCAATCCGCAATCCGCAATCGTAAAATCCCCAATCAAAACACCCTCCTCCCCTCCTCCGGGTCCTCGAAGAAATCATAGCCAAGGGTTAGGGTATGCGTGGCAGGGAGCGAGATATTGCTCAAAGATTGGTCGTTGTATTGCAGGGCATAGCCGAACCGGAAATTGTTGAACAGGAAAATGCCTGAAATGCCGATCCTGCGTTGGTTGATGCCGTTCTCTACCTTTGAAAATCCGCCCAATACGCCCACCACATAACTGCCTTCGACAAAAACGCTCAGGTGCAGGTCGGCCGAGTTGATCCGGTTGGCGGTATTGAAGTTCCGGTCGTTCAAGGTGTAGGGCGTGGCCTGTTTCAGCAAGATGGCTGGCTTCAGGTAATATTCATCGGTGATGCGGAACACGCTCCCCACATGGAGGTTGAGCGTTCGGAAGCGCAGAGGGCCGCCATCGTCCTCGAAAAAAGGCCTTTCCATGAAATTGGGCATGGAGATGCCGAGGAAGGTGCGCTGGTTATGCCAAAAAGCCCCAGCGCCCGCCTCCATGGCCATGAAGCTGGGGGCAAGGCTGACGTTCTCGTTCGCATCGAAATACGAAACCCCCGCCGTCGCACCGATTGCCATACTGCCGCCACCCATGGGGAATATCCTTGCAAACGCTGGCTTTACCGAAAGCTCGTTGAAGTCAGGCTGGTTGTGGAGCTGGAGCACGCCCCCCAAACCAAGGTTCTGCTGGGTGCCTCCACGCCAGTGCAAACTCACCATCGTTGAACGGCTCACCTGCACGTCGGAGGCAAAGCTGCCATAATAGAATGCCTCAAAACTTGGCGCAGCCACCCTTCCGGCATAGGCAGGGTTGAGCGGCAGGGCATTGAACTGGTACTGCATCAGGGAACTGCGGAAGGTCTGGTTGTCCTGGGCCGAGGTGGTCCAGCACACTGACAAAAAGAATGCAAAGGCAAATAGCTGTTTCATGCCGCCAAAGTTAGTGGGTTTCGGCGCTGTTTTGCCGCTTGTTTTTCTCAGAAAATTTTTGGTTTTTACATGAAATCCTACCTTCACGCCGAAAATTCAAAAGCGGGACAACTTGAGGCCGTATCAATTGACAAATCCTGATTGTGGTCGCCAAATTTATTTGACTGACCAATGGACTCGACGAGTTCAAACAGAAAATCAGGCATGAAATCAAGCGGGTCAGCCAAATAAATTTGGCGACTACAGTGCGAGTCGGACTTTTGATACAGCCGCTGATTGTTGCCACAAAACCTAACTGTTTAGGTGGGTGTAGGTTGTTTTTGGGAAAAATTTTCAATTTTCCCCAAAAACAACCATTGCTAATTAGTTGCAAAAAAAAACAATACGATGAAACAATTGCACGGAAAAACTGCCCTCGTTACGGGTGGTTCAAGGGGAATCGGGGCAGCCATCGTCCGTAGGTTTGCCGAAGAAGGGGCAAGTGTCGCCTTCACCTATTTATCCTCTGCCGAAAAAGCCAATGCCTTGGCCAATGAGCTGACCAACGCCCACGGCGTTCAGGTGCAGGCTTACCCTTCCAACGCCGCCGATTTTGCGCAAGCGGAAACCTTGGTGAGCGACGTGCTGCGTGATTTTGGCAAGATTGACATTTTGGTGAACAACGCTGGCATCACCCGTGACAACCTCATGCTCCGCATGACGGAGGAGCAATGGGACGAGGTCATCAACACCAACCTGAAGTCCATTTTCAACCTGACCAAGCACAGCTTGAAGCCGATGTTGAAGGCCAAATCCGGCTCCATCATCAACATGAGCAGCATCGTGGGCATGACGGGCAATGCAGGGCAAGCCAACTATGCGGCCTCGAAGGCGGGCATTTTCGGCTTCACCAAGTCCATTGCAAAAGAGGTAGGCTCCCGCAGCATTCGTTGCAATGCGATTGCACCAGGTTTCATCGAAACAGAGATGACGGAGGCCCTGGACGAAAAGACCAAGGAAGCCTATTTTGCCAGTATCCCCATGAAACGGTTTGGGAAAGGCGAAGAGGTGGCCAATGTCTGCGTCTTTTTAGGCTCGGACGCATCCGCTTATGTTTCTGGCCAGACCATCAGTGTGTGTGGTGCGTTGAACTGCTAAAATCCACTGATTGTCAACGCTTTAAGTTGTTTGGACACCCAATAGCAATGTCTTTTTGCAACTGCTTAGGAGGGTGTGGGAGGAGAGAGAAAAAATGGAATTTTTCTCTCCCATTTTAGCCTTTTTTTGGGAAAAATTGAAAATTTTTCCCAAAAAAACACCCCTTGCTAAATAGTTACGTCTTTTTAATTTGTTTGGTGCTGCTGGCAAGCTATTTGCCCATGCGGAAACTGGAACGCATGCCCTGCAACACTCCCATTTCAGCGGCAGCCGCAGCAAATTGAAATTGACATACCATGAGTCACCAAACTACGGGTATCCAACAAGCGGTCGAGCACCACTGCATCGGCCATAAGGAAGGGGATTGGGTTATTTTCACCTGCCCCATCTGCCGAGATTACCAGCGCCTAATCAATTGCAAGACAAAGCAGGTTATAGTCCGCAAGGGCAAGAGCAATGCCGTGCATACAGGCTCGCACTCTCCGATGGAGATCAACCTGGACAGCTTTAGCAATAGCTGACCAAAAATGCCACATCAGGCACCTTTAGGAGGTGCTTGGATGTTCAAAGGCTACTCAATACCAAATAGAAGTTGGGAAGAAAAAAAGGGCCGGCTGTCAGAATGGCTCGGTAAAGCTGCGCAATGCGGCATTGACCTTGCGGATGGCCCGTTTATTGGCCACGAACCTCACCTCATCGGTCAGGTCTATCGAATTGACCATACCAGAGTGCTGCAGCACCAACAAATGCTCCATAATATAGGATTCCGTCAACCTGAGATTGGCCGCAAGCCTCGTGGGGTTCATGCCGCCATTGTCGAGCAGTTCGGTGATGATGGCAAAACGGTGCTTGTGGTTGAACGCCCGCAAACGGGCAGTTGCCATCTCAACTTTTTCGCCATTAAGGCAGGGTGGATTTTTCGTGCTCATCAAATAGTGGTAACTGGTTATAAGGATATAAGCGCCAAAGATAGCGGTAGCCATTCATTTACCAACACCGTTCAAATTTTTTTTTGTAAAATAACTCCGAACCACTATTTTCAATAAGCTATTTTTTGAGGGTGGTATGTAGTAGATTTCTTTCCAATAAGAATTATTTTTTTCGGTATTAGCGCAACGACAATCCTCCAAAACCTTGGTTTTCAGTTGCAAGCGAAGTAATGAAAAAACTATGCTTATTGCAAATGAAGAAAACAGGCATACGAACCAAAAAAATATTTTCCCCACCGAAAAATGTTCACTGGAAAAGTGAAACTGCCTTCTATTCCACTATTTGGCTATAGCGGGGGGATGCTTGTTGTGTATCCAGGAATTTTCCAAGGGAATATTAGCACCCGGATCTTATCGGTAATGCAGCGGTAGCTGCTGAAAGCAGGGCGGGAAACCTGCCTGTCGGTTAAGCTACCGAAGGCATGGGGCAGGCAAGGCAATTTTTTAGCTGAAGGGGGAAAGCCAGTACGGCTTCAATGGCTCACCGCATTGAGTCAGGCGGCCAAACCCCAAATAACCGTTTACTTGTCGGACAAGGCATTTGCATTGTACCTCACATTGATGTTTATCCAAATAGCCCTCGAAATCCGAAAGAACCACACAAACAGGATGGCAATAACGACAAGCAGGACCATGAATGCAGCATTGATGGAAAGGCCGGCGAAAAGGATTAGCCCACCTACGACGAAAAGGCAAAAAAATCCAGTGATGATATAGGATATGAACATGGCCCCATAATAAAAACCAGGGCCGAGGAAGTACTTCTGCCCGCACTTGGGGCAAGTTTCAGGCATGTCGAAGGGCTTGTTGAAGGAGAACGAGCCAGTTGGGAATAGGTCCCCCTCGTGACAGCGGGGGCACTTCATGTTGAATATACTATATGCTTTGGTGCCTTTCTTGAACATAATTTTAAACGGCTTACGATGGACGATGGACGATTGACGGTGGACGGTGGGTACGGTTGGTGTAATCACCTGGCCAAAGCGTTGGGCAAAGGTAGGTAGATTGAGGACTTATGAATTGTGATTACTGTCACAACTTGCTTTTTCATGTCGTTTTCAACAAGGTGCAGCGCACCGGAATATTTGTAGTAGCCCAGTTCCCAAGGATTACAGGTACAGCGCACCGAAACATTTACAACCACATGACACTATAGCTTCTAGGTACAGAAAAAAACAAATCGCAGTATTTGCAGCCTGTCCCATACTTGACGGAAAAAAATATTCATCCAAAAATTTGGATGGAAAGGGCAAAGGGCGTTTACTTTGCATTTCAAAGTTCTTTTTGAAAACAAATTACCATCGTGAGAAACCACAACGAACATTTGGAAACGCTGACCGAAATCCGCTCGATGATGGAGCGGAGCAGCCGTTTCATCTCCCTGAGCGGGCTATCGGGTGTGGCGGCAGGCGTCATCGCATTGCTGGGCGCAGCAATGGTCTATGTTTATCTTGGCCTACGCCCTTTTTCCAATTACCGTATCTTCTATGCCGAGGTGTTGCACAAAAGCAAATGGGGCATAGGCTACGAAGCGTTTTTCCTGCTGGATGCATTCCTGGTACTGGTGCTGGCCTTGGCCGCTGGCATCTATTTCACCTCGCGTAAGGCAAAGCAAAAAGGGCAAAAAGTGTGGGACAAGTCGGCCCTTCGGATGCTGTCGAACCTGGCCATACCGCTCGTGGTCGGTGGTATTTTCTGCCTCGTGCTTTATAGGGAAGGCCAAATATTGCTCATCGCCCCGGCCACGCTCGTATTCTATGGGCTTGCCCTCGTCAATGGCAGTAAATATACGCTGAATGATATCCGAAACCTTGGCTTATTTGAGATAGGGCTGGGCATTATCGGCTTGTTCTTCCCTGGTTATGGGTTGGAACTTTGGGCGATTGGGTTTGGGCTGCTACATATTATGTACGGACTAATCATGTACCGAAAATATGAAAGAACCAATCCATGAAACCAATTAGCCCAATTACCCCGGTACTGAAGCACCCGATCAGGCTTTCGTAAAACCAAAGACAGCCCGCAAATCAAGCAGCCGCCGACTGCCGACTGCCAACTATTGACTTAAAATGAAACACCTGCTTGAAAAGTTGGAAACCACCAAACTCGACAACCGCATTCGGTTGGGCATCATGTCCATGCTGATGGTGAACGATTGGGTGGAATTCGGCGGCTTCAAGGAGATGCTCGGCCTGACGGACGGCAACCTCGCCAGCCACATGAAAGTGCTAGAAGGCGAGGGCTACGTGGAAATGCGAAAGGCGTTTGTGGGCCGGAAACCACAAACCTCCTATATGGCCACGGTGCTTGGACGAAAGGCTTTCACCGACCATTTAGCCGCTTTGGAGGAATTGCTGAGGTCCAGTACTTGAATTTTTTTTGTCTTTAAACTTTGAATTTCAAAGTTCTTTTTGAACTACAAACCGAAGTAATTACTTAGTAGGGTGTGGGAGGAGAGCGAAAAAATTTCATTTTTTCGCTCTCCTCCCACACCCTGCTAAGCAGTTACAACCGAAAATAGAAGTTAGAATTATAGGTGGGGCGGCACTCGGCAAAAAACGAGTTACCAGGGGGGCCGAAGGGCCGTTCCAGCTTTTTTCAACAAAAAATTGATTTGTTAAACTTCCAATCAAAATGAATATCGAACCTATTCCAAGCCCAAACCCAATGGAACGCATCAGCAAATGGCTCAAGGAGTCGTTGCTCATCAAGCTGTTATCCATCGGCTTTTTGGTACTGATCCTGCTCATACCCAATGCCATGATTCAAGACCTCATCCGTGACCGAAACCAACGTCAGGAAACGGTGAAGCAGGAAGTTAGCCAATCGTGGGGTGGTGGCCAAGGGGTACAAGGGCCAGTGCTCACCGTTCCCTACACTACTTATTCAATGATGGAGGGCAAAACCACTGCGGAGCGCCATAGCGCATATTTTCTGCCTCATTCCCTCAAGGTGGATGGCGATTTGAAGCACCAAATCCGCAAGCGAAGCATCTTTGACGTGGTGCTGTACCAAGCAGGCTTAACGCTCTCCGGCGAGTTCCAACAACCTGACTTTCAGTCACTTAACCTTGCTGGGGCCGATATTCATTGGGCTGAGGCTCGGTTGGCCGTCGGCATTAGTGGTATGACGGGCATCAAAGAGTCTGTGCAGGTGGACTGGTCGGGCCAAACGCTGCGCATGGAGTCGGGCACGGGCATGACTGGGCTGCTACCTGCTGGGGTAAGTGCGCCAGTGCCCCTTGTTGCTACTGGCAGTGGTTATCGCTTTTCCATCCCCATCAAGTTGAACGGCAGCGAATACCTCAGCTTTGAGCCGGTGGGAAAGTCCACGACCATTGACCTTCGCTCTGATTGGCATTCGCCGAGCTTTGAAGGTGCTTTCCTACCCGATCAACGCAACATCTCGACAACCGGGTTTAGTGCCCAATGGCAAGTGCTCGACCTCAATCGGGCCTATCCCCAGCAATGGAATGACGATGTGGTTCGATTTGCCCAACCACCCTACGGTGGTCAAGCGTCATACGAGGCTGCTACCGAAAAAACGGTGCAATACAACGCCTCCTACCTGGGTGTGCGCCTCATCCAGCCTGTGGACGAGTACCTAAAAAACACCCGTTCTGCCAAGTACGCCATCTTGATAATTGGCCTCACGTTCCTGCTTTATTTCTTCTTTGAGGTGCTTCGCAAAATGTTCATCCATCCTTTTCAATACCTTTTGGTGGGCTTGGCATTGACTGTATTTTACCTGCTCTTGCTGTCCTTGTCGGAGCATTTGGGATTCAATACGGCCTATCTCGCATCGGCAACGGCTACCATCGGGCTAATCTGTTTTTACAGTGCCTCAATGCTACGCATTCGGCGTTTGGTTTGGCAATTGTTGGCCATGCTCGTGGCCATCTACGGCTTCATTTTCATCCTGCTACAATTGGAGGATTACGCACTGTTGGCAGGCAGCATTGGGGTGTTCTTGGCTTTGGCCGCTGTGATGTACAGTTCCCGCAAGGTGGACTGGTACAATTTAGGTCGCAACAGCGAATCAGCAGCGGGTTCAAACAAGGCACAAGGCCAATAACCGATTTTAAAGACAACAATTAGGCAATAGCTGGGGGAGGCAAGGAAGTTATTCTGCGCCTCCCACTTTTCAAACTTCGAGCATCCAGCATCCAGCATCCAGCATCAATAGCATCCAGTTTTCAGTTTCAAATCACCAATCACCTTCACCATGCAATCCTTCTTTCAAACCGAAAAGCAATACCGAATTTTCAAGCTGCTCTGCCTCACCACCCTGCTCAATTTTGCATTGGTGGCGGGTCGCCTATGGCATACCGGCTTTGATTTTTCACAAATCAATGAGTTCTACGACTTGGCCATGACCCGCAGCAATACCTTCCTATTTCTAGTATGGAACCTATTCTTGGCTTGGATACCCTACACGCTCTCCCTAATCATCCCCAAAATGCCAAGTCGCTGGGTAGCCTTGCCGTTGTTGGCAATTTGGTTGGTCTTCCTTCCCAACGCCCCTTATATCGTCACCGACCTGCTGCACATCCACTACCGGGTGGGCGTCCCGCTCTGGTACGACGTGATGATGATTTTCTCCTTTGCATGGACCGGGCTGCTCCTCGGCTTCATCTCCCTGCTGGACGTGCAGGCATACCTCGACAAAATCCTTGGGAAAAAAACCTCGGCCACCATCATTTGGGCGGTGATTGGCCTTTGTGCCTTCGGAGTTTACCTTGGCCGCTACCAACGCTGGAACACTTGGGACTTGCTCATGGAACCTTACCAGTTATTCTGGGATGTAATGGGTGTCCTTTTCCACCCTATCGCCAATATGGGCACTTTGGGCCTTGCTGCCGTTATGGCAGGCGTGCTCGGCACGGGCTATATGACACTGAAGGCGTTGGTGAGGGAGTGAGAAGGGTGAGAGGGGTGAGAGGTAGCCTCGTTCTTGGTATAATGCTGGCATTGGGGTTTTAGCAGTCGCTGACTGTCATCCCGAGGGGTCGGGACAAGACCTGCCAACTGCCAACTCATTTTGTCGGTTGACTTTCACTTCGTTTATTAAATGAGAAAAGTCACCTTGTTGGCTGGAAATCCCAGCTACTTTTACCACCGTGAAAAAAGCCTTCGTCATATTCACGGCTGCGATTATTTTCATCAGTTCGATGAGCAATGCCATCCTGTACGCTGGTTTCAGGTTCAACCAAACCGAAATCGAGCAGTTGTACTGCGTGAACAAGGCAAAACCTCAGAAACAATGCCACGGCAAATGCCACTTGAAGAAACAACTTCAGAAGAACAATGACCACAATGGTTCCCCTACCCCATCCTCCAATTTGGAGGACAGTTTCAAGTTGAACCTCTACCTCCAAGCCTTCACCCCTCTAGCGCAATTGGCGCACAGAACAACCAACCAGGAAATATTCGTTAAAGCCCAGACAGCCAATTCCCGCCTTTTTGGAGATTCCCTTTTCCAACCGCCTGACTATCAGTCATTTGTCTGCTGATTTTCCTTTTTTCAAACCTGCAAAGCATATTTTATGGCAAAGCAAACAACCTTGCTTTTGCTCGCTTTGTGGTATGCGGTTTCAAGCACGGGACAATCTTGCTGCAATGCCGGGGGGCTTTCTTCCTGCGGAAGTACGGGCCTGCTGACAGGACTTCGCAATAACAGCGCTGGCCTGCGCCTGATGCTGGTTCCTTTTGAAACCTCTACCACCGAAGAGCAAAGCTATCATGACCATTTCTACGTGGCGGAATTGTCTGTTAGGTACCAAGTCTCCAAACGGTTCAAGGTCTGCCTCCAACAACCATTCAGGCTCAACCATCGTGTGCAGCTCGGTGACGACGAGCTACTCAGCGGACTTGCCGATACACGGCTGACGGGCAGCTATGCCCTGTTCGACAACAAGCCGATTGCCCAAAATACCTTGATGTATTGGGAGTTGGGCACTGGGCTTAAGCTCCCAACCGGAAAATATGACCCCAGTATCTACTACCGTGACCTGCCGGGCAACCTGAACCTCGGTATGGGCAATTTGGGCTATCTCTTCCAGTCGAACCTGGTGCTTTTTGTCCAAAAAATGGGCATCGCACACCAAGCCATGTTCCAGTTGAACGGTAAAAGTCGGGATGACTATCATTTCGGCGACCAATTCACCTCAGCCCTTACCTTTTTCAGGGAAATAGCCTTGGGCGAAAAGACTAAACTAACGCCTTTGGCGGGTGCCTCCGCCGAGTATTTTGGGAAGAACCACTTGCCGAGCGGCAATTTCGCCGAAGGCTCTGGTGGCTTTGGATGGCTGGCAGTGCTCGGTCTGAATGCCCAGTTTGGGCAATGGCAATTGGGTGCTACTTCCTCCATACCTTTTTACCAAAATTATTCCCAAGGTGCAATTGTTGCGAAGCAACGATATGCCCTTGAACTGAATCATTTTTTCTAAACAATGCCTTGACAATCAATGCCTTAATTTGATTTCAATGCAAAAAACCTTTCGCTATTTTATGAAAAAGTTCCTTTTCCTGACCCTTCTGACTGCCATCTTTGCTTTCAACGCCTGCAAGGACGATGACTCCTCTTCCGATGAGCCGGACTATCATGCACATATCGAGTCACCTGATACAGCCGACAAAGCGGTGAGCGACATGCTCCATATCCATGTCAATTTTGAGGACCATAACGGAGGTACGGTACACCACGTAAACGTTCGCATTTACAACAAGGATACAGGTTCCGAAATCTACAACAAGCCGACCGATGCACATGTCCATGCCGAAGGTGAATACCTTTTTGAGGACGAAATCGAACTGACAACCGCTGGCCATTGGGTACTCGAAGCCAAGGTCTGGGGCCACGACGATGGTGTGGCGGAGGTAACTGAGTCAGTTGAGTTTCATGTCAACTAACTAGCCTGGCATGATTTAATAGGTGATAAAACCAAGGCCCTGCCATTTCGATGGTGGGGCTTTTTTGATTAATATCAACAAGTTGGTAAAGCCAAGAAGACCTATTTTTACGGCACAAATCCAATTTTGCCATGTCAATTTCCCAAATTAACGACATTCTGTCCACACTTGCCGACCCGGAAATCCCGGTGCTATCCTTGTTCGACCTTGGCATCATTCGGGAAGTCAAGTTGGACGAAGGCACGGGGGAAGTTGAGGTCGTGATAACCCCACCTATTCAGGTTGCCCGGCAATGGATTTCATCGAGGTCAATATCCGTTCGACTTTGCAGGAACACGGTTTTGAAAAATAAAAATCACGAGCATTCTCAGTCCAGCCTGGACGACCGATTGGATGACCGAAACAGGTAAGGCCAAGCTCAAGGCTTATGGCATAGCCCCGCCCGTGGGCTCGGCGGACAAACTCTCGTTGTTGGGAGAAAAAACGGAGGTCGAATGCCCCCATTGCGGTTCAACGGATACCCGTTTGGTAAGTCAATTTGGCTCCACTGCCTGCAAGGCACTCTACCAATGCAAATCCTGCTTGGAGCCGTTCGATTACTTCAAATGCCATTAAACGGCTAACGGTGGACGATGGACGGCTAACGGTGGACGATGGACGGACAACGGTGGACGATGGACGGACAACGGTGGACGATGGACGGACAACGGTGGACGATGGACGGACAACGGTGGACGATGGACGGACAACGGTGGACGATGGACGGACAACGGTAGACGATAGACGCTAACGGTGAACGATGGACGCTAACGTGGACGATAGACGAACGGTGGACGTGGACGGACAACGGGACGATGGACGGACAACGTAGACGATGGACGACAACGGTGGACGATGGACGGCTAACGGTGGACGATGGACGGACAACGGTGGACGATGGACAAGATGTTTAAGCACTACCGGCCGTCAACCATTGACCGTCTATCGTCAGCCGTCAACCGTCAGCCGTCAGCCGTCCACCGTCTATCGTCAGCCGTCAAACGACAAACTTATACCCCACTCCCCTCACCGAATGGAAAAAAACGGGGCTCCTTTGGTCTTCTTCAAAATATTTGCGGAAAGAAAGGATGAAATTGTCAATCGTTCGGGTGGACGGATAAACGTCGTAGCCCCAGACGGATTGCAGGATTTGACTGCGGGAGACCACCTCGTTCTTACGGTCAATTAGCAGCTTGAGCAGCATTGCCTCTTTTGGTCAAAAGGAATGGCCCGTCCACCCCCACTGCCTCGAATGTGCGGAAGTTGACTTTGTTCTTGCCAAATTCGACTACCTCTGGCAGGTTCTCCGGGGACTTGCTGGTGCGCCGGATGAGGTTGTTCACCCTGAGGAACAGTTCCTCCAATTGGAACGGCTTGGTGAGGTAGTCGTCGGCACCCCTTTTCAGGCCAGCGATGCGGTCTTGCGAGCCATCCTTGGCCGTAAGGAAAATGATGGGCACCTCCGTATTGGTCAGGCGGATTTGCTCGCAAATATCGAAACCACTGATTTCGGGCAACATCACATCCAGTATGATAAGGTCAAAATGCTGATCTTTGAATAGCTTCAAGGCATCCCAACCCTTGCCTGTGGAAACGACCTCAAAGCCTTCCAGTTCCAGGTTCAGTTTCACGACATCCCGGATGCTTTCCTCGTCTTCTACTAATAATATTCTCATTGGAGGTGATTGGTGAATGGTGATTCGCCTTGAACCATCATAGGATCATTAATCACGAATCATCAGTCACGATTCACGAATCACAATCCTAAATATCGTCCCTTTCGGTTGATTATCAAGCACTTGTATGCTCCCCTTATGGGCTTTCACAACCTGTTCGATGATGAACAAACCCAAACCCGTACCTTTTGTTTGGCGGGTTTCTTCACTGCCGATCCGGTAAAACTTCTCAAATATCCGTTTTTTCTCCTTGTCAGGGATACCTGGGCCATTGTCAGCAAAGTCCATTGTCACTTGGCCTTCCTTGTAGCGGAGCTTAATTTCGATTTCGGGGCGGTCATTGGCATATTTGATGGCATTTTCGAGCAGGTTGGTAGCCACGGAAATCATGCCTTGTCTGTCCATTTTCACCATTGGGAATTCATCGGCCCCATCCAATATAATCCGTGCATCAGGATGCCGCTCGGAAATCTTGGTCATGTTTTCCTTGAGCAGGTCCGCCAAATTGATTTCTTCGAAAAAGGGCTGGTAAGCCGCCTCCAATTTTGCGGAAAGCAACAGGTTCTCAACCAGTTCGTGCAGCCTTTCATTTTCCCGTAGGGCGCTGTTGGCGAGTTGTTCGGACTTGTCCTTGGGCAACTCTTTGCGCCGCAGCAAGGTCTCCAGCACCAATCGGATACTGGCAATGGGCGACTTTAGCTCATGGGTAATAGACAGCAAGAAATTGCGCCGCTGTTGGTTGGCCCGCACTTCTTTTTGGTAACCCTGGTTGATGAACCAAATGCCTGCAAGGAGGGTCAACACGAAGACCATTGCCTCGCCAAAAATCATGTACTCTTGCCTTTTGTACTTCTTTGCAAGCGCTTGATAATCACCCATTTGTTCAAATTCCGCTGCGCTTTTTACCCTACCCTCCGCCACCATCCCTATTTGCATCAGTTCCCGCTTGGCATGGAAGGCATCCCTGTTCTTTGTGAACAACAACAAGGCCCACCACGCAAATGCCATGAGCATATAGACCATGATGCTATAAGAAAGGAATCGAAGGCGGAGGTTGGGCATGGACGGTGGACGATAGACGGTGGACGGTGGACGATAGACGGTGGACGATAGACGGTGGACGGTGGACGGTGGACGACGGTGGACGGTGGACGGTGGACGGTGGGGTTAACGAAAAGCCCTATGAGAACAACTCATAGGGCTTTTACTTGCCTACCGTTGGTCGTCAACCGTCCATCGGCTATCGTCAACCGATTGATTAATCTTCAGCCTCAACGAGGTCTTGGGCCACTTCGAGTATCTGGTTGTCAACAAGGATGCGGCCGCAATGTTCGCAGGCCATGATTTTCTTGCGCATGCCGATTTCCAGTTGGAGCTGTGGCGGCACTTGGTTGTAGCAGCCCCCACAGGCATCCCGCTCAATGGTCACTACGGCGAGGCCGTTGCGATAGGAGCGGCGGATTTTATCATAAGCTTTCAGCAGGCGCTCCTCGATTTTCTTGCGGGCCTTGTCCGTGCGCTTGCGGAGCTTCTCTTCTTCTTTCTCCGTTTTTTCCTGGATGGCGGCCAATTCGACCTTTTTGCGGTCAAGGTCTGCCTTCTTGGAGTTCAGGCGCTCCTCGGTGGCGGTGAGGGTACCCTGTTTGGCATCCACGTTCACCTTCGACTCCCTGATTTTTTTCTCAGAAAGCTGAATATCAAGCCGTTGCATCTCGACTTCTTTCGTGAGTGCCTCGTATTCACGGTTGTTCTTCACGTTTTCGAGCTGCTTTTCGTAGCGGACAATCAGCGCCTTCGACTCGGAGATATTGGCTTCGTAGCGGCCTACCTCGCCTTCGAGGTCTTCCATATTCTCCTGCAAGCGGCGGAAACGGGTCTCAAGGCCGGCGATTTCGTCCTCAAGGTCACGTACCTCCATCGGAAGCTCGCCCTTCAAGATTTCGAGTTCACTGATTTGAGAATCAATGAGTTGCAGTTCGTAAAGGCTTTTGAGTTTTTCCTCAATGGTCAGTTCTGACATATTGAAATGAGTTTCTAGTTTTGAGTTGCGGGTTTCGATTAGGAGTGTCTCGTTTGGCGAAAACGCTGCGTTTACAGGGAAGCATTCGTTACTCGGAACTCGAAACTCGAAACTTGGCGCTAAAAATAAAACACCGGATTGGTGTTCATGCTCGTTTTTAGGGGCGCAAAAGTAGTAAATTTTTCAAAGATTATTTCATGCAATAAATCTATTGTGAATTGCTCACTTTCGTAATGCCCGATATCGGCAATGACGAGGTGCCCGTCGGCGTCGAAAAACTCATGGTACTTGAAGTCGGCGGTCACGTAGGCATCAGCTTTTTTGCCGATGGCACTCGACAGGAGGAAACTGCCGGAGCCGCCGCACACCGCCACCGTTTTGATGTCACGCCCCAATAGCCGGGTGTGGCGCACACAGCCCGCACGCATGTTCTGCTTCAGCATGTTCAGGAAGTCCTGCTCCCCCATTGCCGCAGGCAGCTCGCCGATAACGCCCGCCCCGATAGCTGGGTCATTTAGTTCGGCCTTCGGCGAAAGGATGGTCGTGTTCAGGAGGCCCAGCTGTTCTGCAATCCTACCATTTACACCTTTATATAGTACATTGTCGAGGTTGGTGTGGATGGCATAAATGGCCACATCGTGCTTGATGGCCTTGATGATGGTGCGCTCCACGTAGTTGCGCCCGTTGAGCCGCTTCAAGCCTTTGAAGACGATGGGATGGTGCGCCACCACGAGGTTGCAGCCCCGCTGCACGGCTTCCTCCACCACAGCTTCGGTACAGTCGAGGCTACAAAGTACGTTGGAGACTTCCCAACTGGAGTCGCCCGTGATGAGGCCAGCGTTGTCGTAGCCCTCTTGGTAATTGAGCGGTGCGATGGTTTCAAGGTGGGCGGTGATTTGCTTGATGGTAGGCATGGGTGGATGTAAATGAAATTGACTTTGATTCTTTTTTGGAAAATTGTAGGATGCTTTAAAATTTTTTTCAAAAAAATTCAAACGCTTTCTTTGTGATTAAAAAAAGTGATGTAATTTCGCAAATATCAATTCTTTTCACAAATGGTATTTCTCTCAGTGTAGGTTAACGTTCTTTTCTTGCAAAATAAATCGATTTGATGCGATTCTATCTCTTGCTGTATAGGTCGTAGTATCAACTCAAGAGATTACCAATTAATCTTTTTCTAATGAAAACTCACCTTAATTTAGGTAAGTGGCTATTTTTTTTGACCATGCTTGCCTTTGCTAGTTGTCAAAAAGACACCCATTATCTTCAAGAAATCAATGATGACAATGCTCTCCATTCAGTTCATTCTACAATTGACGATGATCAGATTGCAACAAGAGGTAGAAAAGAAGAAGAAGTTGTATTGAGCCTATCGGAAGCTAATGGAAATTTTCCATTAGCTGAGGCCTTGTTGCCTTGCCAACCTACCGACAGGTACTTCAGAATAACAATTCATAAGAATGATGGCTCTTTTCCAGCGCATGACCATTTTTGTTACTCTGAGGAGGAGCTAATAGAGGCATTAGAATCTTCAGGGGTTGACCAAGCTACAGTAAGCGCTATAATCCAGACCGTATTTCATTCAGACCAGTGTACCCCTCTGTATATAAACTATGTTGGTGGTCTATTAGAAGTTGACGCAAATGGGACTCCTTTTCTAACAATCAATCCAACATATGACCTTACTTGTTATATAGCTTATGCTGGACAAGATGGAACTTACCAGACTCCAGTACAGGGGGGACCTCCATATCAAGTTGCTCCGCCAGCATGTCCCGAAGGCACAATTGAAAGCATAACACTTGGAAACTCCCAACCATCTTTTGCTAGTCTATGCGCTTTTGCCTTAACAGGAAGCAATCAAAATATTACCTTAATCAATAAGTGCACAAACCAATTTCATTTTATTGATTTCGACATAAATCCTGGTGCAAATGTGTATCAGGCTCTGATAGCTTCTGGTCTATCAGCATCGCAAGCTGAAAGCATTAGGGTTAGCTTAATTTCAGGCCAATATTCTGCACGTGCTTTCTACAATTTATTTCAATATAGGGTAGTCCCCCATTTGACTTCGGTTCAAAATCTTCCCAACTATTATCTAGAATTGAATTGTTATATCCTAAGGGGGGTTGCTATGGCTGTCTCAACCAATGCGTTAACGACTGTTACTCAGTATGTCTATGGTGATGGTCAATTGTATTGCGGAGTCATGCCGTAAAGCCACATAATATTTTGCTGGGCAGTGGGAATTTGGATTGACAAGCGGTTCGAAATTGGTAAAATTCAAAACCATCACGCATGTCGACTCTTATCTCCCCTGCCCTTTTTTGTTTATGAACTATAAGTCTGAACTGGCACTGAAACCACAAAGTACTAGCGATTCTCTCTATTTGCACCTTCTTTAATGCCAAACACAAAGTTTTGCCCAAAGAAGTTCAAAAAGTAGTTTTTCAAACGAAAGCCGCCCCAAACCGAGCTAAACGAGGCGTTAAGATTAATAAAAATTCTAATATTTAGAATCGCTGGTTAATTATAATCTACATGTAAGATAGTTTCAAATCAATTTTACTTTGGTCATTTCAAAAAAAGCCTACCTTTCCCATCATTTTTCATCAAAAAGACAACGATTGATATGAAAAGAGCACTACTTATGACCTTTACCCTCTCCATTGCCTTTGTGGCCTTCGGCCAATACAGGGGGCTACCTGTGCGCACCATCGGAAATACTAAGGTGAAGGCCATCACCAATGTCGACCCTGGCGTCGGCATCGTAACGGAGCAGCCAGCTATTCCACTTGCTACCGGTTTCCGTTCCACTGAGGAGGAAATCGGCACCACTAATTTCGACATCCAGACCACCGCTTCATTGGGGCGCAGGATAGGGGAACCTGGGAACGGGCACATCGGGGCTGCTTGGCAGATGGCCTTTCAACAACCCAATTGGCCGGATAGAGGCACTGGTTATAATCATTTTGATGGGAATGATTGGGGGCCTAACCCAACTGACCAAATTGAGCCTAGTCGTTCTGGGTATCCCTCTTTTACCGTGACAGGCAATGGGACGGAAGTTGTAATTTCACATAAATCGGTCGGCACGATTTGGCAATTAGTTGCATATACAAAAGGCGTTGGTGAGACCACCTGGACGGAGCATATCCTCCCAACCAACGTTCCGGCTGGAAATGTTTGGGCTAAAATAGCAGCCGGTGGGCCAGATGGCAATAGCTTGCATGTTGTAGCAATGACCTTTGGTTCTGGTTTTGATGGAGGGGCCATTTATAATGGAATGGACAACCATCCACTTTACTGGCGCTCTAACGATTCGGGGCAAACTTGGGACAAACAAGATATTGTATTGCCAGGCGCAGATAGCTCCCAGTATCTGAGCATCAATTCGGAGTCTTATACCATAGAAGCACGAGGGGAAACTGTTGCAATTGCCATTACACCTTATTTTGGAGAGATGTTGTTATTTAAATCAGAGAATAATGGTGATAGCTGGACGAAACAGGTTATCTATGATTTCCCACTTGATAAGTGGAACGGAGAGGTTTACTACAATGATAACCTACCAACCGACCCAAATGCTCCTGATTCCCTATTTATTTTCTCTACTGACGGGTCAAATTCAATCGTGATTGACGAAAACAGTAATGCACACGTGTTTTTCAACCATATGTACTGGCGTGGTAATCCCGCTGATACTAGTTATACATTAGACCTCGGTACAAATGGCATCGCTTATTGGAACGAGCAAAGCCAAACCATCAGCATCATAGCTGGTGGAGAAGATTGGGATGGGGACTCAGAAATCACACTTGGTGGAAATCCAGACAACTATCGTTACGGAAATTCTGGGGTTACTGCGTTTCCTAATGCAACCATTGACGAAGAAGGCAATCTCTACCTTGTTTTCATGGCCTTCCATGAACTTTTCACAGATGCCGACGGCCTAACCTACCGCCACATCTTCATCACCAAATCAGTAGATGGAGGTGAGACATGGAGCGCCCCTTTCGACCTCATCAACGAAGACATAACAGATGAGCCAGGGTTCATCGAGGCCGCTTATCCCGCTATCCCAGCCCACACAGGCGATGCCATTCAGTTGATTTACCAGCAGGATTACATTCCGGGCCTCACTGCAGCCAATGTAACTGTCCCCGACCAGTTCATCATGCACTTCTCCTTGGACAAGGAGACCTTCGGGCCTATTTCCAGTGCGAGGGAGCAAACCCAACCTGCCCAGCGACTTACCCTTACCCCCAACCCGGCGCATGGGCAGGTACAGGTGGGTTTTGAGTTGGCTGCTATTGCGGATGTAGAAATCGGGGTTTTCGACCTGTTCGGAAAGCGACTATCCTACAAGCAACTTGGCAAGTTGTCGGCCGGTGAGCATCGGACGGTTCTTGGCTTGAGGGATTTGCCAAAAGGCATCTATGCCGTGAAACTGGTGGCTGATGGACTTGGTTCTGTACAGAAATTGGTCGTGGACTAAACCAGACTGCCAAAAAAACGAAAAGGTGTGCGAGGTCTATCCCCGCACACCTTTTTTTGTTGCCAAAAACCAACAAAAAAGCGCAACAAGTTGACAATGAACTCGTTGCGCTTATGCTGTACCCGCGACTGGACTTGAACCAGCACATCCTTGCGGACACTACCCCTCAAAGTAGCGCGTCTACCAGTTTCGCCACACGGGTATGTTTTGGCTGTTAGCCGTTTGCTTTTGGCCATTGGCATATTCCAATTTCTAAAAGCGGGGCAAATATACGCCTTTTCCGTTTTTATGGAAGCTGAAAATTTTTTTTTCAAAAAAAGTTAATAAAACATGAAAGGATAAATATTAAATTTGTCTATGTTTGCAACGTCATTGAAATTTGAACATAACATCTCAGCCGAGCTTCATTGGTTTTTTTGAAAAGAGACTGATACTATCACTTAATCCAGAACATTTTACCAAGGCTCGCATGGAACACTCTGTTACACTATTACTCCTGATGGCCCTGTCATTTGGGCTACTCCTTTTCACTGTCGGCTCCGGCAAACCGGGCAAAGTCGCCACTGATTCCACTGAAGACAATCCGTCTTCCAGCTTTTCATTGGACAGTCCTGAAACTTCCCGAAGTTTTTAGTCCGTCTCCGAGACTATCCCATCAGTGCATCTGCGCTGATGGGATATAACCACCCTTAGCCATTTGAAAATTAGCGCAATAAACTTGGCATAATTTTTTCATATTATTTTTACCACATTTTGTAATTCCATGAAAATGAAAACCCTCCATCGCTTATTAACAGCTTTTTCCCTTTTTATTGGGCAAGTGGCTATCTGCCAAGGTGTCGCTGCCATAGATCCGGCTTTGGAAATCACCGCTGCCGTTAACCCTAAGCAAACTCCTTCCAAACCATCAACGGTCCGCAGCCTGAAGCGGTTCCCGCAAATGCACACAGGTTTTGCCATCGAAATCGCTTTCACGACCTATCCGATGGATACTACCAACCCCATTTTCCAGCAGTTTGGGAACGTGCGCTACGACAAGCTGCCCGATGGCGGCTACTCTTACCTTATCATGGCTAATTTTTCTTCAAAGGAATCAGCGCTTGACTTCCTGAACAACGTGATGAAGCCAAAGGCCGGTAAAGGCCAAGCTCATCCAATACGACGAAGGTACCCGCAAGGTGATACGGGATTAAATCCCCGTTTCGGCCTTGTTCCTAAATAGTAGTTTTCTTTTCTTGAGACCAATGACGATGAGGCCCGCTCCCAGTTTACCTGGGGCGGGCGTTTTTTTTGAGCCGCTGGCCGTCAGCCGTCCACCGTCTATCGTCCATCGCAATTATTTATCCCCCTCTGCTCTCAACTGCGCCTTGGTCTTCTTCTCCCCCTCCGGCTTCTCATTGTCGAATAAACGATAGCCAAGGCTCACACCAGCAAAAGTATAGGAGTCGTTCTTGTAAGCATTGCCAGAGGCTTGTGTCCCATCGAGAAAATCGGATATGGTGAAGCGGTAGCTTGCCTCAAATTCCAGCACTATTTTCTGGCTCATGTCAACACGGAAACCACCACCCACTGGCATTCCAAGGTGCCATTTGATGTACTCAATCTGCTTGTCACCGCTTTCTATGTTACCGTACGACACGTTGGGGTCGAAATGTGCCACCGAGGCCCCGGCATACATATAAAAGGAGTTCATTTTTTGATAGCCGTGCTTGGCATTGTAACGCTTGCGGCCCTTGAAGTCTTTCTCACCCAGTAAGGCTATCTCAGACAATTTTCCACTGAATGAATTGTTCCGAAGGAAATTGCGGTCAAAATTACGGTCGGCACCCGACAAGCCACCGTGCAAAAAGTTTAGGCGAATGGCATGCTCCCGATCGAAGTAGCGGCGGATACTGAACTGACCACCAATATGGATTTCCTTGATGGTGAAAAGTGGCGGGGTAAGGTCCCCATAATAATTCATACCCCCGAAAGCAGCACTTACCTCCCAGTGCTTTTTTTGGGAAAAAATCGTGAGGGGCAGAATCAACAACAGGCAGCCAAGAACGAGAAGTTTAAAGGATTTCATGATTGACCCTTTTGTGCCAAACAGCCGAACGCCCTCTATGGGGTTGTGGTGCTTGATGGTGTCAAACGGAATGGGAATAAATCGGCATCCACGACCACAAATACACCGGATAAAGGCGCAGCGCAGCAATCAGCGTTGTTAGAAAAACAAACTTTAAAGGGATTGGCAAGAATAGATTTATCGGGTAAGCAACTCGGTAGCCTATGCTACTGCAAAATCCATGCTAAGTGAAGTTGAATAAATAAGTTAGACCGATTTGGTTTGCAAACACTTGTAAATCAATGCCTTGCAGATTCATTACCAACAAGTCGGGACAGGCTGTCATCATTCATCATTCACTAAGTGGTAAGTCAAATCAAAAACAGGGCAGTCGGGTCATTTCAAGGCCGAATTCCCCTGCCGGGAGGCCATTATCAAGTTTTGAAGCTGCTGTTTGGTTGTCGAACTGGACAACACCTCCGCCAGCCGCTTTTCGAACTGCTTGGCATTGGTGATTTCAATTTTCCTTGCACCATCTTCTTCGATAATGGTCATGGTGGCAGGAAAATACGCATCTGCCTTGTGGACGTACCTAATCAGCTCTTTGCGGCGATTCCGCAGCTTTGGTGCCACGATGTTGAACACATGGTATTGGTACGGCTGCTTGCTGCCGTTTGGCGTCACGGAAGTCGTCACAAGCTCGCCACGGAGGATGTTGTGGGTCTTTTCGTCCAACAGGTTGGCTTGCTCCCGCAAAAGGTCAACAGGAGATGGTTCTATCTCCTTGAAATTGAATTCGCCCCAAAGGTCTTTGCTGGTCGAGTGCAACATCTCATGAATATTTTAGTGACGTAACTGCTTAGGACAACGTGTTTTGCTATTCAAGTGAAAACTTCAACGGCAAATGGTCTGAGAATCTTTCAGAAATTCGCCCGTTCTTGTTCAAGAAACTGCTTTCACCGTCAAATGTTATGATTTCAAGGTCTTTTGTGTCAAAGTTCTTGATTAATTCTGGTCTAATCAACACCTGGTCGTACAAATGCCAGTGAAAATTGCTGGTCATGTAGAAAGTCCCCGGCACCTTATTGTTCAAGTCGCCCAAGAACCCCCACATCGGGTTATAAAAATAGGTGTAGCTCTTGAACTGCACTTTCCTTGCGCCCTTTTGCGCAATCTTCCTCGTCATCACTGCATTGAACCCAGCGTGCGACACCATGCCGTTGTCGAAAGGGTGCATATTGAAGTCACCAACCACCACCGTCCTGCCGATGCCAAACTCCTTTTCGATTTGGCCAAGGCTAAGGTTCAGAAAAATGGCCTCCTCGCTCTGTTGGTTGTCAGTAAAGTTCACTTTGCTGGGAAAGTGAAGCGCAACCAACAAGAACTCCTCAGTATCCTCCACCCTGAACAGCCAGACCGAGTACCGAGGCTCGTCGGCCACCAATTGGATTTGGCTAGGCGGCAGCCTCGTGAACAGTTGAACTTTTGATTTTTGCTCTGATAATGCGGTGTATGCACCAAGTACCTGCCCATCCGCAAATTGGTTCAAGGAAAGCCGATTTTCAGCAATTATTAACACATCCAACAAGTGCAGCACCGCCAGTTTTTCCAACTGTGGCCGCAGGTCTTTCCTTGCGATGTTCCAAAATAGGAAGTTCAGTTTTGGCATAGCGGCGTATCGAATACGGGGCAAAGCTAAGTATTCTAAACACCAAAAAAGTAGTGACTGCCCTGAGGCAACCACCACTTTGATTTATGGTAAGTACTTAGCAGGGGGTGTTTTTGGTGAAAAATTTTCAATTTTTCACCAAAAACACCCCAAAATGTGGGAGGAGATAGAAAAAATTTCATTTTTTCTCTCCTCCCACACCCTCCTAAGTAGTTGCGATTTAGGTTCGTTGCGCAGAACGAATCAATCTCGGCTAATTACCAGCTTCTGCTCCAGCCTTTCCCCACCAGCCTTCAAGCTGACGAAGTACATGCCGTCGTTGAAGCCGCTCAGGTCCAACCGTTCGTTCAGGTTGCCCACTGTGCCGAAGTCCTTGCGGAGCACCATTTGCCCGAAGGCGTTGTAAACTTCGAGGCTGATTTCAGCTGCCTCTTCCAGTCCAGCCAGCCTGACCATCACCTCGCTGCCAGCCGGGTTCGGCGACAAATCGAGGTCAAGGACGGTTGAGGCTTTGCCCACCGTTGCGGGCTGCCCACCGCCCATCGTTTGCTGGTTGTCCGGAATTCCAGCATTTGGGCTGCAGTGCACCGTTTGGGAGCGGCCGTGCCAGTAGGTGTTCACGGTGCCGATGGAGCTGTTCAGTGCTTGGGCGTAAAAGATGTTCTGGCCAAAGGTCAGGTCAAGCCCACCGTTCAGGTAGAGGTTGGCTAGGTCAAGCAGGCCGCCGATGGTGTTCGGGAAGTCGTGTGCGATGCCCGGGTTCTCGATGATGCGCAGCACGCAGTCGCCCCCAGCTGGCGGGCAGTACAGCAGCGACTGTGTGAACTCGATGCAGTCCAGCCTTTGGTTGCGCAGGTCGTTCATGCCGAGTTGGTTGTACCGCACGTTGTACCGCAGGTTGAGGTGCAGGGCGATGGCGTTGGCCGCCAGGTTGTTCTTCATGCCGCCGATGCCGAGCGGGTTGCAGCCCGTGCAGTTGACCTGGTGGCAGTTGGCCAAGGTGCCGGGGCCGCTGGTGCCCGGCAGCAGGTTTACCACGCATGTTGCATCCGTTAGGGACAAGGAACGGTTCGCCCCGCCAATGGTGAGGGGGTTGTTCGCTCCCAACAGTTCGGCAATCACCTGTTGGTCGGTCGTATTGCTGCCAATGGCGATGCCCGGTTCTCCGCCGGGTATGCCCCAGGCGTTCTGCGGGAAGGTCTCGATGGGCAGGCACTTGCCGGAGTAGGTCACACCGCAGAGGCTCGGGAACTCGTTGCCGCAGGCATCGGCGATGCGGAAGTAGAAGGTGCGGCCAAAAGTATAGTTGCCGTCGTTGTCCAGGTCCGAGCATTCCCATAGCTCCGTCCAACTGTCCATCGTGATGGTGAGGTCGGTGCCGCTGCACACGTCGTAGATGTTGCCCGCATCCAACAGTTCCGCTATAACCCCACTGAAGTCGTAGTCATCGTCCGGGCATGGCACCTCATCGATGCAGCCCAGGTCGGTGACGTCCACGTTCGGGCAGGTGCCCACGGGCGCTTCGGTGTCGGAAGCGAAATAGGTGAAGGTCCAAGGATGGCTGTGGCCACCACAGTCAGTATAGGTGAAGGTGTATTTCCGGTAGCCGGAGCAGCCGTCGTCGTCTCCTTCCACCACTGGGCCGGACACTGCAATCTGCTGGCCGCAGAAGTCGTAAAGTGTCTGTGGCACGGGCGGCTGGGCATAGAGCAGGCAGCCAACCTCGAACACCTCGTCGGCGGGCGGAAAGAAGTCGGCATCGTAGGCGAAGTTGTAGGTCTTGCTCCAGACATGGGCATTGCCCTCGCAATCCTTGTAGGTCCATGCATAGGATCGGCTTGCTTCGCAACCGAAATTGCTGTCAACGCCCGTGATGGTCGGGCCGATGGGAACGACCAGCTTGCCGCAGTTGTCGAGCACCGTGGGCGGTGTGGGCGGTGTGGCGTTCACTGGGCAGTTGACGGTAAGCGTCTCGCTGGCCGGTACCGTGAAGTCGAGGTATTCCACCTTGTACCTGAACTGCCAGGTGGCCGTGTTGCCCTCGCAGTCGGTGTAGGTGAAATAATAGACCCGGTCGCCCTCGCAGCTCGGCTTCGCCGTGGAGGTCACTACCGGGGCCAAAACCTCCCCGCAGTTGCTGGTGACGAGGGGCGGCGTGGCACCACGTCGGTTTCGTCGGGGCAGTCCACGGTCGCCGAGCCGTTGGCGGGCATGGTGAACGGCTGCCGCTCGATGGTGTAGGTGAAGCTCCAGGTGGCGGTGTTGCCCTCGCAGTCCGTGTAGGTGAAGGCATACGTCCTAGTACCCTCGCAGGTCAGTGGGTTCGGTGCATTGGTGATGACCGGGCCAGTTGGCGTCAGCGTTTCGCCGCAGTTGCTCGTCACGGTCGGCGGCGTGGGCTGGGTAGCGTTGGCCGGGCAGGCCACCGTGGCCGAGCCGTTGGCGGGCACGGTGAATGGCAGGCGCTCCACTGTGGTCACGTGGCTCCAGGTTCTTACCAATCCCGCACAGTCGGTATAGGTCCAGACAAAAGTCCTCGTCCCCTCGCAGGTGATGGGGTTGGGGGCGTTGGTGATGACCGGGCCGGTCGGGGTCAGCGCCTTGCCGCAGCCGTCAACCACCGCTGGCGGCGTAGGCTGGACGATGAGGGCCGGGCAGGCCACGGTTGATGCAGTGTTGGCCGGAACCGTGAAGGTCGGGTAAGCGGGCACCGTGAAGGTGGAGGTGCAGGTCGTCGTGGTTGGCGCACAACTGCTCGTGTAGGTGAAGGTCACTGTACGAGTCACGGCCGTTGCGGAGCAGATGGAAGGTGCGCCGGGGCGGGGCAGGGGGGGGGGGGGCGCGGGGGCGCGGCGGGTCAGGGGGAGGCAGGGGGGGGGAAGGGAGGGGTGGGGCACAAGAGGGTGGGTGACGCCGGCGAGCCGGGCTCGGTGCGCCCGTGTTGTTGTTCGTCAGCACGCCGTTGCAGCCGCCCGATGCGGTGGCCGATGCCAACCAAGCGTTGTAGGCGGCGTCGAGCTGGGACTGCGTCAAACAGGCGCTCGCCGTTGTCGGAGTCGGGCAGGTCAGCACTACGGTTGGCGCATCTGCTACCGTGAAGGTCGCCTGGCAGGTCGTCGTTGTCGGCGCACAGCTGCTGGTATAGGTGAATGTCACGGTCGTCGAACCACCGCAGGCACTTGGAGCGCCCGTATTGTTGTTCGTCAAAACGCCATTACAGCCGCCGCTGGCTGAGGCCGTGGCCAACCATGTTGCGAAAGCCGTGTTCACAGCCGCTTGCGTTTGACAGGCTGCCACTGTTGTATTGGTCGGACAGGTCAGCACTACCGTTGGCGCTGCTGGCACGGTGAAAGTTGCCTGACATGTCGTCGTCAATGGCGCACAAGTGCTGGTGTAGGTAAATGTGACGGTCGTTGAACCGCCGCAGGCGCTGGGTGCGCCCGTGTTGTTGTTCGTCAAAACACCGTTACAGCCGCCGCTCGCCGTGGCTGTCGCCAACCAAGTGGCAAAGGCTGTATTTACTGCCGCCTGCGTCTGACAAGCCGCCGTTGTTGTGTTGGTCGGACAGGTCAGCACTACCGTCGGTGCTGCGGGCACGGTGAAGGTTGCTTGGCAGGTCGTCGTCAAAGGCGCACAGCTGCTGGTATAGGTGAAGGTAACGGTCGTTGAACCGCCGCAGGCGCTGGGTGCGCCCGTGTTATTGTTGGTCAGAACGCCGTTGCAGCCGCCGCTGGCACTGGCGGTTGCCAACCAAGTAGCAAAGGCCGTGTTCACCGCCGCCTGTGTCTGGCAAGCTGCCGTGGTCGTGTTTGTCGGGCAGGTCAGCACCACAGTTGGCGCTGCGGGCACGGTAAAGGTAGCTTGGCAAGTCGTTGTTAAAGGTGCGCAACTGCTGGTGTAAGTAAATGTGACAGTCGTTGAACCGCCGCAAGCAGAAGGTGCGCCCGTGTTATTGTTCGTCAAAACACCGTTGCAACCGCCGCTGGTCGAGGCCGTGGCCAACCAAGTGGCAAAGGCAGAGTTCACCGCCGCCTGTGTCTGGCAAGCTGCAGTCGTTGTGTTCGTCGGACAAGTAAGCACCACGGTAGGCGCTGCTGGCACGGTGAAGGTGGCTTGGCAGGTGGTCGTTATCGGTGCGCAACTGCTGGTATAGGTAAAAGTCACGGTTGTGGAACCACCGCAGGCAGAAGGTGCGCCCGTGTTGTTGTTCGTCAAAACACCGTTGCAGCCGCCGCTGGCACTGGCCGTGGCCAACCAAGTGGCAAAGGCGGAGTTCACCGCCGCCTGTGTCTGGCAAGCTGCCGCCGTCGTGTTCGTCGGACAGGTCAGCACCACCGTTGGCGCTGCGGGCACGGTGAAGGTAGCTTGGCAGGTAGTCGTTAATGGCGAACAAGTGCTGGTGTATGTAAATGTAACGGTAGTGGAACCACCGCAGGCAGAAGGTGCGCCTGTGTTATTGTTGGTCAAAACACCGTTGCAACCGCCGCTGGCACTGGCTGTGGCTAGCCAAGTGGCAAATGCCGTGTTCACTGCCGCCTGTGTCTGACAAGCCGCCACCGTCGTATTTGTCGGGCAGGTGAGCACCACATTGGGTGCAGCTGGCACCGTGAATATCGCCTGACAGGTGGTCGTCAATGGCGCACAAGTGCTGAGATAGGTAAAGGTCACGGTCGTCGAGCCGCCGCAAGCGCTTGGTGCACCCGTGTTGTTGTTTGTCAAGGTGCCGTTGCAGCCGCCCGTTCCGCTGGCCGTGGCCAACCAAGTGGCAAAAGCAGCGTTCACCGCCGCTTGTGTCTGGCAGGCTGTGGTCGTCGTATTGGTCGGGCAGGTAAGTACCACTGGTGGCACCGAAGAAACTGTAAAAGTTGCTTGACAGGTGGTCGTCAGTGGCGCACAGCTGCTGGTATAGGTAAAGGTCACGGTGGTTGTGCCTCCCGAGGCTGGGGGTGCGCCTGTGTTGTTGTTGGTCAGCACGCCGTTGCAGCCGCCGCTGCCAGTTGCTGTTGCCAACCATGTGGCGAACTTAGCATTGATGGCAGCCTGCGTTTGCCCAAAGGCTTCTTCTTGCTCGGTCGGGCAGGTCAGCACCACAGGAGGTGGGGCTGGCACCGTAAATGTTGCCTGACAAGACTGGTTGCCGCAGGCGTTGATATGGGTGAATGTTAGCGTTGTGCTACTTCCACAAACCGAAGGTACTCCTTGGGTACTGGTCAATGAACCATTACAGCCGCCGCTGAAGCTGGCGGTATTGAGCCAGTTGGAATAGGCAGTACCCAGTTGAACCTCTGTCTGGCAAGCAGCAGTGGTCGTGTTGGTAGGGCAGGTAATGGTCACGGGCAGCGTAGGCGAAGTTGTATAGACAAACGACCACGGGTGCGTATTCCCCTCGCAATCAGTGTAAGTCCAAGTGTAAGTCCTCGTGCCTGCGCAAGTCAATGGGTCAGGGGTGTTTACGACAACCGGGCCAGTCGGCGTCAGTGTTTCACCGCAATTGCTCGTCACCACTGGCGGTGTCGGAACAGTTATATCAGCTGGGCAGGACACCGTTGCCGAGCCGTTGGCTGGCACGGTGAAGTCGCTCCTTTCAATGGTATAGGTATATACCCAATCGTGGGAGTTGCCCTCGCAATCGGTGTAAGTCCAGGTATAGGTCTTCGTGCCTTCGCAAGCGGGCGTGGCACTGACGACAGGGCCAGTTGGTATGATGGGTTCACCACATTCGCTCATCTTTGAGGGCGGCGTTGGCACCACATTGGCTGCCGCCGGGCAAGCGACCGTTGAACCGCCGTTTGCTGGAAGGGTGAAGTCGTTGCGCTCAATGTTTATTATATAACTCCAAGTATTCGTATTGCCAGCGCAGTCCGTCAAATTCCAAGTATAGGTCCTGGTGCCTTCGCAGGTGATGGGGTCGGGGTTGCTGGTGACTGTCGGGCCGGTAACGGTGACTGGCCTGCCACAGGCATCCGTAATCGTATTCGGATATGTTGGTGGCGGTGCCGATGGGCATGATACCGTTGCAATGCCAGGTGCATCTACGGAGAGTGTTGGTACATCAAGCGTCCAGACAAACGACCAATCATGGCTGTGGCCAGCGCAATCGGTGTAAGTAAAGATGTAGGTTCTGGTGCCCTCGCAGGTCAGTGGGTTCGGGGCGTCAACCACGACAGGCCCAGTCGGAGTGATAGGCTTGCCACAGGCATCATTTATCACTGGCGGAATCGGTTGCTCTGTTTGCGCAAGGCAAACCCTTATAGCGCCTGAATTGGGTGGTCCATTGAAATCCGGGTACGCAGGCACCGTGAAGGTCCTCTGGCAAGTGGTGGTAAACGGCGCACAAGTGCTCGTGTAGGTGAACTCGACCGTTTGGCTGATAGCCGTTGCGGAGCAAATAGAAGGTGCGCCGGGGCTGTTGTTGGTCAGCACACCGTCGCAGCCACCTGATCCTGAGGCCGATGCCAACCATGCATTGTATTGCGCAGTCAATTGGGCCTGTGTCAAGCAGGCGGATGCCGTGGTATTGACCGGGCAGGTAAGTACCACTGGTGGAGTTGACGATACCGTAAAGCTTGCCTGACAAGTGGTGGTCAATGGCGCACAACTGCTTGTATAGGTGAAGGTCACGGTGGCCGAGCCGCCCGTGGCAGGTGGAGCGCCGATATTGTTGTTGCTTAAAGCACCGTTGCAGCCGCCGCTGCCGCTGGCCGTTGCCAACCAGATAGCAAACTTAGCATTGATGGCCGCTTGCGTTTGGCCAAAAGCCTCGGTTTGGTTCGTCGGGCAAGTCAGCGAAACGGTTGGTGCTGCCGGAACCGTGTAAGTGGCTTGGCAGGTTGTGGTGGTTGGTGCACAGGAACTGGTGTAGGTGAAGGTCACGGTTCTGCTGCCGCCGCAAGCTGATGGAGGCCCAGTGCCTGTTGTTCGTCAAGGTGCCGTTGCAGCCGCCCGTTCCGCTGGCCGTTGCCAACCAAGTGGCGAAGGCAGCATCCACGGCTGCTTGTGTCTGGCAGGCTGTCGTTGTGGTATTCGTTGGACAGGTAAGCGTCACGGTTGGTGCAGCCGGGACCGTGAAGGTGGCTTGGCAGGTCGTGGTGGTTGGCGCACAGGTGCTGGTGTAGATGAAGGTCACCGTTCTGCTACCGCCACAAGCTGGTGGGGCGCCGCCCAGTGAAACACTGTTGTTCGTCAAGGTGCCGTTGCAGCCGCCCGTTCCGCTGGCCGTGGCCAACCAAGTGGCGAAGGCAGCATCCACGGCTGCTTGTGTCTGGCAGGCTGTCGTTGTTGTATTTACGGGGCAAGTCAGCGACACCGTTGGTGCAGCCGGCACCGTGAAGGTGGCTTGGCAGGTCGTCGTTAATGGAAGACAGGTACTGGTATAGGTGAAGGTGACGGTTCTACTACCCCCGCAGGCTGGCGGGGCACCGCCCTGTGCAACGTTGTTATTTGACAAGACGCCGTTGCAGCCGCCCGTTGCGCTGGCAGTTAGCAGCCAAAGAGAAAAGGCGTTGTTCACTGCTGACTGGGTCTGGCAAGCCGTCGTTGTCGTGCTCGATGGGCAGTTCAGTACCACGGGAGGATTGACGGCCTGAAAAGTGATAGACCAACTGGTGAGGTTGCCTTCTTCGAGATTGAGGTCGTCCGTTATCCGGAGTGTCCAAATTCCATTAACGGCACTCCCATTGAAAACACTGGCCAAGGTACCCGGCCCTTCCGGATTAAAACTGCCCGCGAAAGGTGGAAACCCAGCCGTAATATTGATACTCGCTGCATCGGTAAAAACCGTGTTGGTATAATTGAAACCATTGTCCCCGTTATCGTCTGAAAGGTTAAGCGTGGTCGTACCATCTGGTCCAACTAACGAGATATCCAAATCATCGACCCATGTGTGTTCGATATTGATGGTGACGTTGGTAATGGTGTAGTCTGTACCAATCGTACCAAAAAGCCCGGTAACATTGGCTGTAAAGTCCACAGTACTAGAAATAGCGTATTCGTCAGGGTCCTGGGTAGCGTCAGGGATTGGACCTGTCGTACCATTGAACGTCTGGGCATAGGAAAGGTAGGGCTGCAAAAAGCCCAGTAGGAACAAGCAGGCCATGCCCAAGTATCGCCTTGTTTGTTTTGGAGGTGAAAAATGATTTTCCAGCAATGGGATTTTTAAGTTCAAATTTTTCATGTGAAAAGAATTTAAAAAAATAATGGGTTTACAAATGAATGAGCATGGCCTGTCCGTGCCCGTGCGGACGGTAGGTCGGCACAGGTAGCGTTGGAATTATTGACCAGTTTGTTTTTGAGCTGTTGGGTTGGGTTGAGGTTCAAGTGGGTTTCGGGTTTCAGGGTTTCGGGTTTCAGGGGGGGACTGTGACATTGAAAAAGAAAGGCAGTTTCGATATGCTGCGAGACTGCTCCCAGAAACTTGAAACCTTAAACCTTAAACCCTTTTGCCCCTTTTGATTACCCCTCAAAGATGCACTTCGGCTTAGGGGAAAAAAGGGACAAGCAAGGTGGAAATCCCGGCCATTTCAGTCTATAGGGTGGAAAATGGGGACATTTAGGGTGGAAAACGGGGACATTGGTGGGGCGGCAGTTAGGAGGTAACTTCGAGTTACCTCCTAACTTACCTCCTAACTTGGCTCATTTGCCAGCCGCCGCCCGATTAATCGTTATCTCCACAATTTTCGCCGTGACCGGAATCTTCGCCTTGTCCACTTCATAGTTGAAATTGGGCACGTCCAACCGATAGGACAGCGTGCCGTTGGTGGCATTGGTGCGGCCTTCCACTTCCGAGCCGTGGACTTCGATGCTTGGGAATACTTTGAGCAAATCCTCGTAAGTGCTGCCGACCATGATGCCTTCTGCCGTATGCGCTTTTGGGGTTTGCACCACGATGTCGCCAACCCTATCCGCATCATTCGGGTCGGGCAGGAAATACCCAGCGGGGTTGTTCTCAAAGTCTTTTATTTCATAAACTTCAAAACTGCCTTCTCCCGTTTTCAACTGCGTTTTTTGGATGTACTCCTTGTGGTTGGAAATCAATTCCCCGATGGTAATGCCCCTGAAGGAATTAATGCCAATCACCATTTGAGTGCGGCTTGGCTCGATGCTGAGGATTTCCGTGACCTTCAGTTGTTGCGCATCCCCCAGCATGGAGGCTTCGCCCTTGAAGCTGACTTTGTCGCCAACGTCGCAGGTCTTGTAGTTTTCCCTTCCGCCGAGGTTTACGATGGAAACAAGTGCAGAATAAGTGCCCGCCGCATCGGTCAGCACCTCGGCGGTGTAGCCGTCCTTGCCGGGGGTGACGGCCCTGACCGTGCCATTGATGGTGATGGGTTCGGTGGATGCTGAACTTGCTTCAGTGCCTGTGTTTCCGGTACAGGAAGGGAGCAAGCCCATTGTCAGTAAAAGGAAAAATGCGAAGGTGATGGATGCTGTTTTCATACTTTCAATTTTTGATGAAATGGTTTTGGTTTCATCGGGCATTGCCCGACAGATGATTATTGAATACCCCTCAAAGATGGCGCATGGCCAAGGGGAAAAAAGGGACAAAAAGGGTAGAAAAAGCGGACATTTCGCTGTGTAAGGTAGAAATTGGGGACTTTTCTCTTGGTTGATGCAGGTTGCTTATCAACCCCTATCAACTTTTATCTACCCTTATCAACCCCATTTACATAAACCCCTTCACCGTCTTATAAACATGGATAACCCGTTTCGATGTTTTTTGCACGATAAGCCGGTGCAGTTCCATCGCCACGACGGGGTGCGCTTTCTCCATTTCGGCCAATGCGTCGGTGGTGAGACGATAAACGATGCTCGGCGCATCGGCCATGACGGTGGCGGTGCGCAATTGGCCGAGGTAAAAGCCGATTTCGCCCACCATCGTGTCGTCCACCATGGTTTCCAAGCGGATGGGGGCAGCGCCTTCTCTTTCCGAATACGTGGAAATCCTGCCGGATTCGATGAAGAATAAATCATGCGCCGCCTCGCCTTGGCGTATGATTTTGGTGCCGGGCAATAATTCCATCCGGTTTAAATATTGCAATAGAATTTCCGCTTTGGTTTTATCTTTTAAATATTCCGTGAATACCGTGAGCAGGTTGCGGGATTGGTAAGGCGGCAGGTCGCTATTGCCCAATAAATAATCTTCCCGCCATTCCAGCGCCTCGTCCAAGCTGGCAAACTCGGCAAAACCTTTTGTGGCTTCCTTTTCCGGCGCAATTTTATGCATCAGCCCTTGGTATTTAAGGGGCATTTGGGCAAATATGAGCGTGATATTTTTTTGCCTTAATTGCTGCAATAGCTTGTGAAAACTCTGCACAACGGAGGTGTCAATTCCGGTTACATGGCGGAAATCCAGAACGACGGCGTCGAGGGCAACCAGGTTGGCATCGGTGACCCTGGACATGATTTTTTCGAGCAGGTTGTGCGCCGTCCCGAAGAAAATAAAGCCTTGCAATCCGAATATGGCTATTCGCCCGGCATTCACCGAAAGCCAATCATCGTGCATGGCATTTCGGGTCACCCTGCTCCTGAGCGATGCGCCTGTTGATTCATAGCGTATGACGCTGATTTTGCTGTACTTAAACAAGAAAAACTGGCAGCAGCAAGGACGCCCACGCCCACGGAAGCCACAAATCCGAGCCAAAGCGAAGTGACCACAATGGCGCCGATGATGGTATTATCCGATGGGGTCGCATGTTTTACAAATTTGACCACCCAATGGTCAATAAATTGGTAGCCAAAATAAATAAGCAGCCCACCAATCATAAAACGGGGAATATAACCCAGGAGATTTGCCCCAGCAAATAGCACTATCGCAGTTACGATGGCACCCAGAATGCCCGGCAGCCGGGTCGTTGCGCCCAAGCGATATTGCATCACGGTAAAAGTGGTGGACGGATAACCCACAAAACCGCCCCCCAATAGGCCAGCAACTAAATTGCTGGCACCCATTGTTTTTAATTCATAATTGGGTTTTATGTCAATGCCCGTTGAAAATTCTATGGCGCTCAACATCAGCAAGCCACTGATGAAACAGACTAATGGTATGGTGACAATTATGCCAATTTGACTGGCAAACACCGTCCAGTCTATCGCATTTAGTTGGCCATAATAAACATTGGGGTTATGCCATAATTGGTCATATTGAAAGGGGCCTAATAGGAATTTATCAGCCATCAAGTCATTTATTCCCAAGCCTTGCGCAAAGCCAATAAGGTAGAAAAGTAATACAGCCATCGCCAACACCGCTGGAAATACCAGTGCATGTTTCCAACGGGCAGTAGCCATCCACAATGCAGCAGCGAGTGCGATTCCCGGCAGCCATTTTATCATCAATGCTGTGCTAAATAGTTGCGGAAGTGAAAACAAACTGACGTTGGTATTCGTCATGGTAGCCATTCCACCGAAGACCAAGGCAAAGCCAACGGAGGCCAATACGCCACTAATCACTGGCATGGGAAGAAACCGAACCATTTTGCCAAGCTTCAACCAGCCCGCCATAAATAATACGATTCCCGTGAAAATGGTGGAGAGTATTAGTGCAAATACGGCAACCGTCGTTTTATCGCCGATTGACATGGACAGTGGCAATATCCCCATTAATGACGATATCATTGCAGCTTGTATAGGTGGCGTGACACCCTGCACATGCGATATAATGCCTTCTCCCGAACTGGTAAAAGCCCCGAATATATGAAAAACGATATTGCTGAACAAAGCCATTCCAATCCCGATGGTCAGCGCTTCGGGCATCGCCTTGCCAAATACCAATACGGCAAAGGAAATGGACAATATGGTGGTCATCAGGCCAATCAAACCGCCGCTGATGATGGCGGGCATGAGGCTACCGCTTTTTAAAAGATGGGAAGGGTGCAGTTCACTGCCGATTTTTGCCCATTTGGATTTATATTTAACTGCGTCGTTTGCCATAATTTTCAATCGTTTCAAATCCATTCGAACGCTGCCAACCATTTTTCAAAACGGAGGCACGAAGAGCACTTAGAGACACTGATGCTTTTATTGAGCCTTAGTTTTGTTCATTTGAACAAGCACAGATTTAAAGTGTCTGGCCTGCAAAAAACGCTTAACCCTCTTAAACCCACTAAACCTCCTAAACCCTAAAAGTCACGATAAACTCAAACGCTCAGCGCCAATCTGCTGCCCAAAAAACATGGAGCGGGACAAAACATTGCAATACTTTTTATTGGCATCGTATAGCTCCGTGATGAGCTTAACAGCACCATCTGCCGTTGCCACTTCATGCATATTTGCGGCTTTTTTTATCACACTACCTGCTGGCATTCGTTTAGCATTGGACAAATAATGCGCTGAATGGATTTTAAATGCTTGTCCATTGATAATGGTTTTTGCCAAGCCTCCAGCCAAGTTGAGGGCCAAGGTTTTGCGCATGATTACAGCGGTAGGCTCCGTTATGTCCACCCATTTTTCTTCTTCCTTAAATGGCCCACCGTAGGTGGCCTGGCCGTCATCCTGCCTTATTCCTGGTTTGCCGGAGATAGCGCTTTCCATACCGCTGGCAATGCAGTTTTTAATCAATTGGCCCCACCTAACCGCTGTGTCTTGTGTGACAATTTCAGGTAGGGGTTCGTATGCTTGGCTCAATATCTCACCCGTATCATAACCCTGTGCCATGCGATGCGCAGTCACGCCATATACATCCGCCCCATCATAGAATTGGCGCAACGGATTTGGCCCACGGTAATAAGGCAGCACCGATGGATGGATATTCACGGCCCCATACGTCGGGATTTGGCAAATATCTTGGGCAACCTGATGGGCAAAAGTGAAGCACAGGATAATATCTGGCTTAAAATGCGGCAAAATCGGTGCAAGTACCGAATTCATCCTTGAAGTGACAATGGTACTTACATGGCCCGGTATCAATGGCAGCACATCTTTATAGGCAGGCGTGGCCCTTGTTTTAATGCCCGGTGAGGTGACGGCCAGGACGTGCTCGTGCCCATTTTCATGTATCCAGTCGGTCACGAATTTATAGGCGGAAGGCAGATAATTAAACGTGACGACCCTTAATTTTTTGCCGGAATTGCCATTGGTATTATTATGCCGCATCATGGTCGGCGTGGATAGTTCTACGGTGTCAAAATTGTTCATTTTGAGATTTATTTTTAACTGTTGGGATGGTTGTATTGGGATTTGCGCCCAGTCTAAGGTGACGCCTCAAAAGGGCCAGCGAAATCCAAGCTTAACCCACGGTCTGAGCTGCCCTTTCGAGGTGTCGCCTTCGTCAAGCCATGCTTGTTGGCGCAAAGTTCCCCCGCACCCCACAGCTTGAATATGGGGTCAGGGAAGGGTTTTGATAGGTGCAAGGCCCTATTCGCCAAGCGTTGCAAGCCCGACCGTTCGCTGTTGAACATGGTGTAAATATGAGCCTCGATGGAAGGGAAAAAAGGGACAAGCAGGGTGGAAACCCCGGCCATTTCATGGGGCAGGGTAGAAAAAGGGGACAGAAGAGGTGGAAAATGGGGACATCACGTCGGATTGATAAGGGTTGATAACGGTTGATAAGGGTTGATGGGGTTCAGGCTGGGGCCTATCAACCCTTATCAACCGCTATCAACCCTTATCAACCTCAATCCGCCCCACCCTCTCCCTTCGACGGCGCCATGAGGATGACGCCAATATTGAAAAACCCGCCGCTCTCGGCATCGGCCTTGAAGACCTTGTCCATTTCGTCCCGCAGCTTGAACTTGCGGGCAGCACCGAGGCCGCCGAAGGCTTCCAGCAGGATGGTTTCCGTGATTTGGAGATTGACGACCGCCCCCATGTTCACCCGGGAGTAGATGATTTTGTTGATGGTATTGGGGATAAGCTCCGTGTAGTCCGAGTTGATGACGTTGAAGTTCCCGCCGTTGGTTTCCAAGCGGATGCCGAGGCGCAGTTTTTCGGACTGCCCGATCCGGTACAGGTAGTTCACGTAGGAAGGCAACAGTACGTTGATGAAATGCTTGTCTATGCGGTAGCGCAGTTGCACGGCAGGCAAAAACCAGGGGTCGCCGAACTGTGTGGTATAGACCGCACCGCCGCCCAGTGTCCATTTTTCGTTCAGTTTGGCGGAGGCCAAAAGGGAGGCTTGCAATAGGAAATCGTCGCTGCTCAGCCCCTCCTTCAAATCGGAGGCAAGGGTTGGTGTGACGCCCGCCAGCAATTTCCATTTTCCACCAAGGCTATGAATCAGCATCGGGGAATAGGAAACCAGGTGCAGGTCGCTCGTGCGCTTGGCATCCAAGAACAAGGGGGAATTATGGGCTATCTGCTGCACCCTCGCATAGCGCAGGGTGTTCAGCAAGACCGTTTTCTGGTTCTTGAACTTCATGGGCAGCCGGACGAATGCACTGGCCACCTTGGATTCCAGTTCCGTCCCCGTGGGCGAATCCTCCACTTTGGTTTTTAGGTGCTGCGAATAGTTGACGCCCGCCAATTGGAAGCCTTGGGCAAGGAGGGCGTTGGCGGTGAGGGCTAAGGATAGCAATAGGAGGGTTTTGATGGTCTGCATGGTCTTTGTTTTAAAATTAATCGGTGAAAGTTACAATTGCCTGTTCTTTTCTGAACGCATCGCAAATATGCGTGGTGGGCAGGGAGAAGGATGGGACAAGTAGCGGGAAAATGGGGACATTTTGGTGGGGAAAGGCCGAAAAAGCGGAAATTTTTTTTGGGGGGGGTAATGCGGGACTTTTCCTTTTCGCCCATGCTAAATAAAAGGGAGGCCTCCTTTTATGTTGGAAGCACCCCTCAATTTTTATTAAAAACATGGCATGTAAAATGCCTCAATATCAAGACCCACTCTCATCGTTACCTGAAGGAATCGGTCCCGTGACGGTCACAAAATTATTGTCCATCCGCATTGGTACATTGGGATTGGCAATGCATATTGCACCATTCATCTGGTACAATTTATAAGTAGTTATCAGCCCGTAAAATGCTACGCAAGAACGTCTTGGCACATTGACACTTACGCTTTTGGAATAAGTACCAGAACCTCCGACATTGCCAGAAAGCGTTGAGTTATTCTGTCCCCCCAATTAGGCATTGTTTTGTCATTGACCATAAAATAAGGCACAAGAACAACGTTCGACACCACCGGCGGTATAGGCGGAGCCGGGAAAATGGGGGGAGCCGTTCCATTGTCGAATTCTGGCAAACTAAGGCTGGTGGTGGCTTCTAAAGTTGGCATGGTGAAGGCGGTGCTATAGAAAAAGCAAACACCATTGGCAGCTGCCTACTTGATCCCCCGGATTTTCATACAATTTATTCACACCATTACTATCAGGATATGTAGTAAAGAAGCAGTTTCCTGGACCAGTAATATCTCGAATGGCCACAGTATCGCTCCAACTACTGTCCGAATCTTGATGTTGAGTGATTGAATAAATACTGGCTGAATCAGCATCTTGTCCAGGTACAACTTGGATTTTACCATCGCTATTTGCAGCTGTGGGACTCAGCAGGTCACCAGTTGCACTGTTGGCGATAGCATAATTACCAGGACTCACTTCAAAAAATTGCCATAGACATTCGGTTGTAACTGGAGTAGTTGCAGATAAACCTGAATTAGTTGGTATGTTTGAACTATTATAAATACTAGCGTTAAGCTGTAATGAACCATTTACAAGTACAAGCGGCTGATATTTGTAATTAGTTTTTGAATTTGCCGTAAACAAAAGGTAGTTTGAACCGGCTTGTGGAGCAGGAGTAAGGTCTTGGTAGGCTTGGTAGGACGAGAGCGCAGGAGGAGGTGTGGGAGTTGCAAACATCTGGATCCGAGTTATAGATAGAAACTACAACTTTATAGTCAAATACAGCCACTAAACTGAAATTTGGCGTATTCGGTTCTACCTTGTAACACTCTCCACTACCATTTGCTTCTGACCAAAACTTCCCAAGTGCCACTTCCAGTTGTATATATTGCCATAGTAATCGTCCATACCGTTATTGCTACTGTCCCAGTTGACATTATTCGTATCTGAAGCTGAGACAACAGAGGTATAGGTTGATGAAACGGTTCATACCACCATTTTGATAAAATTTCGCATACATAAGGAGTAAGATTTTAAGTCCTCCTATTTAATGGAAGACCGTTAAGAAATTTGTTGAAAAATTTTTTTTTAACGAGTGTTTGCGGAGCTTATGCCTGCAAACTTTCAAGATTTTTTGACAGGACTTCAAAGGGCCAACGCCGCCGAAAAGCACCAGAAACAGTTCGAGGGTTTCTTGCTTTCATTTGGTGTTTTTTTATGGTTTGAAAAAATGGAAATCATCGGACGGTGCTTTTGCTTTAAAAACCACTCTCCTCCTTTTATATCCAAAGAACCAATCGCTCGCTCCTTCCTAAACACCTCCAATTAACCATCGTAGGTTGAAAGAAAGGTGGAACGATTAGTGGGTTTTAGCCAATTATTTTCAAAACACAGCCCGTTTTATTCGATGAACTTAAATACTCCCACACACTGCCCGCATAGCCAGAAGGCAATAAAATAGCCTCAGCAAGCAATGCATGCTGCCTATGCTTTCATTCTCAGCCGCCATGGCGTATATCAATATCCGTCAGAGACACCCCAAAATCGCCTCCCAACTTTGAGCTATTGCCCATGCAAATATAAGATTATACTTTCCAACCATACTTGCCAAAAACACCTGCCATCCTGCAATAAACCGCTATAAAACTGACAAGCAAACCTATTATCCTGCCAAGCTGAATTTTGTCATTGGCTCAGCGAATATTTATACTCCTTGGGCCGCCGCCCAAACCGCCGTTCAAAAACATCCGAGAAATAATCTGGCCGATTATACCC
>JADKBS010000044.1 GCA_016714985.1 Saprospiraceae bacterium
CTTGGACTTTCCGGGGGCCAGTTTCGTGCTGGCGGGCGACCTCGCCAAAAGCGAATGGGACCCGCTCTTCGTCCTCCCTGATTATTTCCCCAAAGGGCGACCCAAATGCTCAGGCGCAGGAGGAAATCTCAGGGATGAAATAAAGCCACAGCCCATTGAAAATCAGAACACTATCGAATTGGTTTTCCCCGAAACACACTACGCCGAAGCAGTTGCCTATACCCACGACGAGCAGCTTTTGCTCTCGGTCGGCTATGGCGAACTGAAGTTTTGGGAAACCCAAGGCGGCAGGTTGCTAAAGACCTTGCCCTTCGTTTTGGAACAACAAACGGGTTTCCGCAATACCAACAACCTCGCTGTTAGCCCCAATGGTAGCCATGCGGCGCTTTGCGAAACGGATGAGATTTTCCTGTTCAATATTGACAAGCTAGACCTCGAAAACGTCTTCATGCATGGCGGGGCAGTTAGGTACGAGCAAGCTGTTTTTTCCGCTGATAACCGATACCTGTACGTTGCTGGAAGCCAAGTGGAAGATGCTGAAAGCTATTTCATCAAAAAAATAGAAATCGCCACGGCCAATACCACCACGGTGCATGAATGGAAGGAACCTTACGGTGGCACACACAACGTGGGCCATCTCGCCATCAACAAAAATGGTTCGCAGTTGATTGTTTACGACGCATTGGCGGGCAGCCGATTGATTGACCTGAAGACCAATAAACTCCTAAAATCCTTCAAGGAAACGCCTTGCCTGCACAGCTTTTTACCGAATGGCAATATCCTCGCTGTGACGGGCGGCCCCAGCAAAAAGTTCAACCTTGAAGAGATAAGCCCAGCAACTTGGAAGTCAGTCGGGCAGCCGAAAACGCTGTTCATTGGAGAAGAGACGGAGCCACAATGGTACACGTTCATCACCGCCAACGAGCAAGGCAAAATGCTGATTTATTCTGAAACGGAATGTTACCGTTTCGACCTAAACACCTTCAAATTGTCCGCAAAATTCGCCATGCCCGATACCGAAATCGGCATGATGAACGAGGCGAATCTATGCATTTCCCCCAGCGGAAAATCCGTGGTAGTGGGGCTGACCATGACCCGCTACGATTATGAAACGGCCAAGTTCCGCCAGCGATTCGGCGTGATGCCCTACCGCTCCGGCGACCTCACCCGCCTGCCCAACGGCACGGGCATCATGCTCAACGACCGCATGATGGGCTTCGATAAAAACGGCTTTACCGTGCGCCGTTTCACCCCACCGGGCAGCGACCCCGAGGCGTTCCGCTGCTGGCGTTTCAACGAAAAAGGCACGGGCGGCTTCGTGTTCGTGGACGGTGACGGGCTGTACAGTTTCACCTATGACCGGGTGCCGAAAAACTTCGAACAGATAGACCTCGGCGGTAAAAACGACTTCCGAGGCATGCGATTTTTTGAGAAAAAAGGTATGCTTGGCCTCGTGTTTTCCAATGGTGCCATCCTCGTGGATGTCAATAAAATGGAGCTGGTGCAGGCGTTCCCCATTGAAAGCGAAACGACTTTTGACATTTTTGAAACCGATGAGGACTACTACTGCGACCTCTCCCCCGACGGCTCGACCTTCGCATTCATCGGCTCCGCAATGTCGTGGAACGACCTCCTCTGCTACGACGTGAAAACTGGCAACCAAAAATGGGTGCGCCCTGCCGCCGAGGAAACCATCGAGAACCTCCGCTTCTTGCCCGACGGGAAAACCATCGCCTTCACCAAGCAGGGCGACGAGCTGCACATCGTCAACACAAAGGACGGCGAGGACGCCGAAATGCTGAACATGCAGCCGCAAACCGATTGGTACACGACCATTTCGCCTTCAGGAATGGTGGCGGCTACCCGCCCCAGCAGCGAGGAAGGCGGCGCATTGGGCCGCATCGTGGCCCTGTATTATTTGAACAAAGTGCAGGTTTATAGCACCCTCGAAGGCCATAAGGAAATGGTCTGGAACGTGCTGTTCCTCAACGACCAAAGCCGGGTAATGACCCAAGCCGAAAACTTCAAAATCTGGACGACCGAGGAGTTCCCCAATGACATGGAATACCACGAGCGCTGCCTCGCCACCATCACCCTTTTCGATGAAACCGACGACTGGCTCGTGACCACGCCCGATGGCCGTTTCGATGCCTCGCCCGGTGCGATGGAGCGCATGTACTATGTGAAAAACGGGGTGCAAATCATCCCGTTGGAGGCGCTGTACGAGGGCTTTTACACCCCGAATTTGCTGGCGCAAGCCATGGGCGGGGAGAAAGGGGCACCGCCCGTTGACATCAACAAAATCAAGTCGCCACCGACGGTGAGGATTCAGTACCAAGGCACTTCACAGCGCAATTTGGAAGTGGAAGACGAGGTCAGCGCACCGAGCTTCAACGTGACCACGGCCACCGCAACTGTGCAGGTGCAGGCGCTTTGCGAAGACGCTGCCATTGCGGAAATCCGCTTGTTTCACAACGGAAAACTGATTGAAAACTCGACCCGAAACCTTACGGTGGAGGACGACTCGCCCAGCGGCGATGCGCTCTCCAAGTCTTTTAGCATCAACCTGATAGCGGGCGAAAACCACCTGCGGGCCGTGGCCATCAACAGCCAGCGGACGGAGAGCCAACCCGATGAAATCATTTTGAACTACAAGCCTATCACCCCCTCAGGGGGGCAGAGGGGTGACACTTTGCACTGGTGGTGGTCGGCATCAACACTTATAAAAACCCGAAATACAACCTCAATTACGCCCTTGCCGACGCCACCAGTTTCAAGGAGGCGATGGCCAAAAACTGTGGCAAAATCGTCAGCAGTTGCCAGCAATATTTCATCACCAACGAAAACGCCATGAAGGGAAATATCGTGGCGGAACTGAACAAAGTGGCCGCCGCCGCAAAGCCGCAGGACGTTTTTGTGCTGTACTACGCTGGCCACGGCGTGGTGGCGGAGGATGCTGGAAAGGAGTTTTATTTAGTGCCGCATGACGTCACCCAACTCTACGGCAACGACGGTGCACTGGCACAAAAAGGCTTGAGCGCCAGTGAGTTACGGGCATTTTCCCAAAAAATAAAGGCGCAAAAACAGTTGTTCATTCTGGATGCCTGCCAGTCGAGCGGGGCGCTGGGCACGGTGGCCGCACGGGGTGCCGCCGAGGAGAAAGCCATTGCGCAGCTTGCCCGCAGCACGGGTACGCACTGGCTGACAGCGGCGGGTTCGGAGCAGTTTGCGAGCGAGTTCACGCAGTTGGGGCACGGGGTTTTCACCTACGTGCTGTTGAAGGGCTTGGGTGGCGCTGCCGATACGGGCGATGGGAAGGTGACGGTGAAGGAACTGGACGCTTACCTGCAAGAGCAGGTGCCAGAGTTGACCCAAAAATACAAGGGGACGCCGCAGTACCCGTCGAGCTATGGGTTTGGGCAGGATTTTCCGGTGGGGGTGAAGTGATGATTTTCAGTATTATGTTTGTTTCGATTTTTGGTTCTTTGACAATTATTGTGGTCAAAAAACCCCCGATAGAGCGGTAGATGAAAAAATAAAATTTGGATTCAATTTTTTATTTTCCATCTACGCTTTGGTATGTTTTAAGTTGAAAGAAAATTTTGAAAATTTTTCTTAATCTACAACCCTGACGGTTTTTCTTTTGAGTTCCACAGAAATAGTTAAAGGACGTTATTTTTTAAACATCTAGCTAACGAAAAGGCATGCTTTTAGCCTCTCTTTGAACCAAACGTTTTGAGCAACAATCAACTAATTCACTTCGTAAACAATATACTAATGAAAAATCAACTTTCCCACGGATTGTATTTACTCGCAATTCTTTGTGTTTCCTTTCTGACAGCCGGTTGTCCAGTAGGCTTGAAGTACCCGCTTGCCGAGCCGTTTACGGAGCCGATTGATAAAAACCTGCTTGGCACTTGGGTCGCCAAGTCCGATTCTGCTGAAATGCTTCAGTTCAGGGTCATCCTGAAAAGTGACTACACGTATGTCATTGACGTGCAAGAAACCAGCGATAACTACCTATTGGACAAATATGAATTCGATGCTTGGGTCACGAAGTTCGAAGGGCGTAATTTTATTTACGGAAAGGCGCAAACAGGGGATTCGGAAGATTATTACCTGTACGAGTATGTTGTAAAAGATAAAAATTTAGCCATTCAAGATGTGTCCTTGCTGGTTGGTGGTGTGGACGCTGTGACCAGCACCGAGGCACTGCGCAAAGAGATTGCCGCAAGCCTTAAACTTCCAGACTGCCTTACCGCAAGATTGGAATATTCCAAGCGGTAATATTCAAAATTCGCAACTACTTAGCAGGGTGGTTGTTTTGTGGGAAAATTGAAGATTTTTCCCAAAATACCCACTTGTCGAAGGAGGAGAGAAAAAAATGAAATTTTCTCTCTCCCACCTGGCCTAATAGTCACCAAAATTCACTTTTCCATGAAACTCCCTGCTTTCAAGCCCGTGTTGGTAGTAGCCATCCTAGCAATTTTTTGCACCACCTTGTCCGCCCAAACCCCTGTCGAAGACCTGCAGAAAGCGGTGGAAATCTACAACGCCATGCGGGAGTACGGCGACGGATTGAACTCCAAGACCCTCACCCAGTCGAACATTGACGACATGAAAGCCCGCATGGACAAGGGCGTGGCGCTGCTCGATAAGGTGATACGGGAAGGCAATGCCGACCAAATCAAGGTGGGCCGCTACTTCCGCAACAACTTCAACTACGAGTACGGCTTCGTGCTGGGCATGAAGGGGGAGAACGCCAAATCCTACGAAGTGATGAAAGGAATAGAGCGGGACGTGACCTCGTTCACGAGCAGCGACTTCCCGCTGCGCTACGAGTTTTTTGGCAAAAACTTCGTCATCAACTGGGACAATTTCGCATCCACGCAAGCCGAGTTCCTCACTGGCTACGCCGAAATCTGCTTCAATCTCAGCAAGTACGACGATGCCCTGAAAGCCAACAAAAAAGCCATCGTTCACCCCAACCTCACGGAATGGCTTCAATACATCTCGGTGAACAAGATGCTGGACATAGAGTCCAAGAAGAGCGGCCTGCTCACCCCTGAAGAACACAGCAACTACGCTTTGCAGGCGATGGAGAAATACGACCAACTTTCCAGCGACAGCAAGGAAACCGTCAAGGAAAACAGCTACCCCACCGTGAAGCGGGCGATGGAGGTGCTGCTGCGGACCAACCAAGGTGCCACCACGCCCCAGCATGTCGCACGCTGGGCGAAGGCGGCCCCTATCGGCGTGAAATACGACGAGGAGAACCCCAACACCCTGCGCTTGTTCGAGCTTTGCTACCGCAACAATGTGATGGAAAGCACGGCTTGGCACCAGGTCGCCAACAACTACGCCCAAGTGGCCAGGACCCACGCCCAGTTGGGCAAGCCGCTGAACGCCAGCACTGCCGAGTACGTGGGCACGTCGGCGGTGGACCGCATTGCCGCCGCCACCAGCCTCACCGATTGCGAAGCGCTGCGCAACGTGGCAAAACTGTACGGCGACTGGGGCAAGACGGCCAAGAAAACGGAGTACGAGAAGAAGGCGGAAACCTGCGTTGCGGAGCAAAAAAAGGCGCAGGAGCGTGCCAATAAAATCGCACGCCGCAATAACAGGGACTTCAACCTATACGTGGGCATGGACATTTTCCCGCTGCTGATCACCAATCCCAAGCGGGACTATGGCGTGGTAGCCAATTTTGTATTTGAAAACGTTGCCATCGAATTTGGCTATAAAGATGTGAGGAACAACAAGGAGAACATCTTCGACCTTTGGATAGAGGAGGTAGAGGACGCCGACCAAGATAACCTCTCTCGCTGGGATGGCATGAAACTGCACTTCCAGCCGAAGTTTTTCAGCAAAAAATCGGACAGCGGTTATTTTGGCATCTTGCTCGGTTACAACGAAAAGCGTTTCGACAGCATAGCCGTCAATGTGTTGAGCGACCTCGACGGCAGCTATTTCAGCCACACCTTTCATCCCTCCGTGAAGCAGTACGTGGGCATGTTCAATTTTGGCGGGATGGTTCTCGGCAAGGGATTTGGCGTGGATATGCACTTCGGCATTGGGGCCAACTACAGCCAGTTCGACACTGGAACTACGCTCGACCGTACCAAGCATACCATCGAAAACCCATTGTTGGAATACCGCAAGGATAGTTACTGGGGGTTAGTGCTGCACATGGGCATCACAATGGGGCTGAACTTTGGGCCGGGAAGGAGTTGAGTTGGCAGTTCGCCAGTTGGCAGTCAGGGGCTGCTTAGTTGTAAATGACAGCTTTCTTGCCGATATTTCATGCCAGGGTAAGGCCCGCCATAAAAACGCCATGAAAGTTTTATTCAACTAACGTGAGGTTTGGATTAAAAATCTTGTAATTAATTGATAATCAGCCACTTTTTAAAAAGTGAATGCGAAAATGGTTAAGCAGTCATTTTTCGAGAGGGTGGCTTATCAAACCCACCTGTTCCGGAACAAGCGGTTTTGATAACCCGTCCACTCGTTTAAAGGCAGCGCCTGAACAATAACCCCAGTTTTAACCTACAAAAGCCCGTTTTGTAATCCAGCCCTAACGTTCAACTACTGTTTCCCAGCAATTTGGACTATAAAAAAGGGCACTGCCTATGTCAGTGCCCAAGGGTGATGTATGATTGTTTCATTGGTAGTTTGGGTTATTGTCGCAATCCAAGTTATTTTCCGATGGGATATGTACGCCCTGTCGGTTTTAAAGTGTTTAATAGTGCACCCCGTGCGAGGGATTTTAGGTGTAAATGCACTCGGTTGCGCTTGAAAAAACTTCCTTCGTAATCGTCTTGAAATGGGTAACTAAAATCTGGGTGCAAAGGTAAAAGCAGGGTTAGTTTGCCTTGATAATCGGGGGGGACAAAAAGGGGGACAATTGCCTTTTGTGTCGGAAGTCATTGATTTTCAGCGCCTTGCAACGGATAGAAAAAAGATGCCGCCCGAAGGCGGCATCGCTCAATCTTGGGTTAAAATCGTTATGTGGATACGCAGAATTATAAACTTTTTAGTCAGGCCATCAAGCATCGCTCAACGACATTGGCCTTTTTCTCATAGATTGTTAATTTGTCCGCAAAGGGAATCCAAGCATGTAATGTCTTGAAAAGAATGGGTAGGCATCTTACGGTAGGTAAGAAAAGCAGTGCAAAAGTAGCTGGCTATCTTTTTTTGCGAATCAAAGTGGGGGGACAAAAAAGTGGACAATCCCTTGCCCAATGGGGACTTCCTTAGAGCAAAGCCACCAAATCGTCCAAATTCGCATTGCTCGGCTCCAGCTTTTTGCGCAGCCGTTGGCGGGTCTTTTTCACGGTCTCGGACGATACGCCAATCATGGCGGCTATTTCGGCGGTGTTCAGGCCCATTTTGGTCAGCATGACCAAGCGGGACTCGGCGGGCGTGAGCTGCGGATAGCGGTGCATCACCTGCGGCATATAACCGGGGTGCACCCGGTCGAAAAGGGTCTTGAAGCTCTCCCAATCCTTGGCAGTGAGTATCTGGCTTTTGTAGAGTTTGTGGAGATCATCCGGCTTTGCGGTATGGCCGATAGCAGGTTCAGGTTCGTTCTCCTGTTCCATTTCGTTTTCCACCTCCCGCTCGGATTCCAAGCGCCCTTCCAGTTCGGCGATGAGCTGCGATTTTTCCAGGATGCGCTGTGTGAACTCGTCCAGTTTCAGCTGGTTCATTTCCCCTACGTGCAGGGCCTCTTTTTCCTTCAGTTCCAGCGTTTGGCGAAGGTCCCGCTTTTTCATCCAATCCCTCACCAACCAATAGGCCAAGCCACCGAGCACCAGCAAATAGGCCAAGTAGGCCAGCCAAGTGCGGTACCAGGGTGCCAAAATGGTAATTCGCAACCGGACCGGTTCATCACTCCAGACCCCGTCGTTGTTCGAGCCGTTGACGATGAAGGTGTAATCGCCCGGCGGCAGGTTGAGGTAGGTGGCGTGTGGCTCGCTGCCTTCTTGCTCCCACTCTTTTTCAGCGCCCTTGAGGTAGTAGCGGAACTTGTTCTTGGTCGGTGCGGTGAACTCCAGCGCTGCAAACTCGAAAGTGATATTGTGCTTCGAAAATGGCAGCACGATTTCTTTGCAAAACTCGATGGATTCCTTCAAGATGCCGTCCCCGTCCCTTACCGACACGGGCAGGTTGTTGATTCTAAGGCCCGTGAGCAGCACCTTGGGCTTCGCTTTGTTGTCCACCAAATCCTTTGGGTCAAACACGTTCAGCCCATTGACCCCACCGAACATCAATTCGCCGCTCAAGGTCTTCGAATAGGCATGGCTGTTGAACTCGTCCGACTGGAGGCCGTCGGCCTGGCGGAAGGTCTTGATTTCGCCTGTGACGGGGTTGTAGCGGATGAGGCCCCGGTTGGAACTGAGCCAGAGCCGCCCCTCGTCATCGGGCAGTATGCCGTAAATGACATCGTTGGGCAGCCCATTCCTGGTGGTCAGGTGCTTGAAGTGGCCAGTGCGGGTGTCCAATCGGCTGAGGCCACCGCCCTTCGAGCCAATCCAGAGCAAGTTGGCGTCTTTTGGGTCGGTGAGCAGGCAGGCCACGTTGTTGGAGCGGGGGCTGTTCTCGACATTGGCCTTGGTGGTGAGCATTTGGAAGTCGAAGCGGGGTTTCCCCGCTTCGCTCCTGTTGGGCTTGGCCCGAATCAGTCCCTTCATCGAGGCCATCCACCACGAGCCGTCCGCAGTTTTTGCCATGCCAATGATTTGGTCGTCTGCTGTGCCAAGTGCGCCGAAATCAAAGAAGGCCCAACGCTGCTCGTCGTTGGCAGTTTCGGGCAAATTAGGGTCGAAGCAAGCTAGTCTTCCCCCCGTAGTGTACCAATACCGTCCCATCTCGTCGAAAGTGGAAAAATAAGCCGCATCGCTGGCCATTGGTGATTTCCAACGCTTTACCTGACCTGTTAGTTTATCCGCTTTAACCACAAAATGATGCTTCAAGCCAGTTTGGTAAATCACCATCCAATAATTGCCCGCTGCATCATGGTTTATCATAAAACTGGATAAGCTTTCCCTGTCCAGCATGCGCTGAATGGCTTCCAACAATGGGTCTGGTTTACTGTTTAATTTTATTCTTGCATCTTTCAAATAACCAAACCCATCATTTTGGCTATTAAACGGACAGGTCATCAAGGACTGCCCTTGGAAATAATGCCGGAAGCGGCCATTGATGGTGCTGTACTTGGCCAAACCCGATATTCGCTCTGGAAACCATAGGTTTCCTGAGCGGTCAAACATCGCCATCCATCTTACATCCTTTCTAGGCACACTTAAAGCTGGGCCAGCCCAATCAACGGTCTCCAGGGAATTTGCAATTGGGTAGGTTTTGTACCAACCATCCTGCCGCAGCCACACCTTTTTATCGTTAAAAAAAAAGACCATCCCGGGCAGTTTGCCGAGTAGTCTGCAATCGTCGCCCGTGCAGTGCCAAGCCAACGAATCGGCAGATTGCAGCAGACTGGTACGCTTGTCTTCTGCGAATACGATATGGGCCAACTTTTGTGGTGGCCCACCCTTTAATTTGAGTGTCACCCAATTTTGCTCCTGGTGGTTAAATACAAGGGTTTGGTCCTTTCTAAAACAGATGATTTGCCGCTCGTTTACAACTATGAATTGAGGCCAATTGGATTCCAAATTGTCCATATACCAGGCACGGTACTGTATCTTGGAAACCAGCGAGGGGTCACTGGGCAGTTCCTCCCAAAAACCCTTCGGCACTTCCATCCGCACCACCCAAGCTTTTTGGCTAAAAACGCCGTTGTAGTTCAACAACCAGATATGGCCGTCGGCGTCCACGATCAGCTCGTTGAACACGTTTTCGGCGGGCAGGCTGTTGCCTGTATAGGTTTTATCGGTAGGCAAATTGGCCTGGCTGGACAAGCGGTAGGGCAAGCGGAAAAACCGCTGCGATTTTTTGCAAAAAATGTTCAGCCCAGTTCCATAGGTGCCCACAAGCAGGCAGTCGCCAAAATCATGGATGCCGCCAATCGCACTGCTCGATAGGCTTAGCGAATCGTGGGGGTCGCTAACGAAGACTTTCATCCGCTGCCCATCGTAGCGGTTGAGGCCGTTCATGGTGCCCGCCCAGATGAAGCCTTCCCGGTCCTGCGCCAAGCAGGTGACGAAGCCCTGCGACAGCCCCTGCTCGATGCCAATACGCTCCAAGGGCGCACTTTGCGACCAAAGCTGCACATGGGATGAGAACAGGAGGAGGAATAAGGTTTGCCAGCGTTTCATTTAGCGTAAGACAGGGGGCAAATGTAGTAAAATCAGGGGGTTGCGCTGCTTTTTTAAACTAAAAATATCAAGTTGCGAGTCACAAGCTACGAGTTGCGAGCAAGGTGTGCTTTCTTTGAAATCCATTGTTTTCCCTTAAAAATCGTGACTTGCAACTCGTAGCTTGCAACTCGCAGCTTGGGTTAATTGGATAAATGAAATCACCGCAATTATTAGTGGGTATTGGGTTGGTTAGGACTTTAAGGCGGGGTGAAGGTTGTATAAAGACAAAGAGGACGCCCAAGAAGGGCATCCTCTTCACAACGTGCGGTACAACCAAAATCCTAAGGATTAGGCCCGTTGTAAACTTGAACGGTCGCCGTCACGAAATCTTTGTTGTCGGCATTGTTCAAATCCCAGTAAACGAACTTCAGCTCGCCATCGGTCAGGATGGTCATGGCAAGGTAAGTGCCGACGCCAAAATAGGTTTTGCCGTCGTCCAACGTGCCAACTAGGCTACCATAAAGAAAAGACTGGGCACCATTGCTATAGTACCCGAAGCTCCCGCCAAGGGTGTTGCCGAGGCCGTTGGCGTTCCCGGTGCGGTTGTCCCTACCTGCCGACCAAGTATCGGACGGCGAAGCAGTCACCACGACCAAATTACCGGGCTTCAACTTAATTCCTGTGCTGAGGGGAGTACCGCCCGTAAGGCTGTTGGCATTGGCTTGGACTTTAAAATCATGTGGCATTTGAGTAATTATTGAAAGGTTTAAAATTGCCTACAATGACGCTTTCGGCGATTGCGCCCTAATGTTTTTGTGGTGTTTAGGGTGTCACCCTTTGTGTAGCCCCCTCAATGGTATGTTGTAGAAATTCCTCAAATTTATACCTGCCAAAAGACTTGATGCTTTTTATTCATACAAGCGGTTTACATTGGCCTTTATCTGGCAGGTTTCGCTAAATAACTGGTGTTCACGGTTAATTAAATTGTGGTTGCCAATGGGCTGCGCTTATTTTTTTACCTTTGCAGACTTTTTGAAAAAAGCGCCAAAAGCAAACAACAGCAAACATGATAACAGTAGATAGCGTAAGCCTTCAGTTCGGCAAGCAGGTATTGTTTGACGACGTAAACCTCAAGTTCACCCGTGGCAACTGCTATGGCGTCATCGGCGCCAACGGGGCGGGCAAGTCCACCTTCCTGAAGATCCTCAGCGGGCAGATAGACCCCAACCGGGGCAGCATCAGCATTGACCCCGGCAACCGCATGGCCGTGCTGTCGCAAAACCACTACGGCTTCGAGGAGGAGATGGTGCTGAACACCGTGCTGATGGGGCACAAGGAGATGTACGCCATCATGGAGGAAAAGAACGCCATCTACATGAACCCCGATGCCAGCGAGGCCGATGGCCTCCGTGCCGCCGACCTCGAAAACGAGTACGGCCACATGGGCGGCTGGACGGCAGAGAGCGACGCCGCCGAACTGCTCTCCAACATGGGTATCAAGGAAGACCTGCATTACAAGCTGATGAGGGAACTGATGGGGCCTGAGAAGGTGAAGGTACTGCTGGCGCAAGCCCTCTTCGGCAACCCCGACCTGCTGCTCTTGGACGAGCCTACCAACGACCTCGATGCGGAGACGGCCACCTGGCTTTCCGACTTCCTGGCGGGCTACGAGAACACGGTCATCGTCGTGAGCCACGACCGCTACTTCCTCGACATGGTCTGCACCCACATGGTGGACATTGATTTCCGAAAAATCAAGATTTACACCGGCAACTATACCTTCTGGTATGAAATGAGCCAGCTCATGACGCAGCAGCGGGCGCAGAAGGACAAAAAAACCGAAGCCAAGCGGGCCGAATTGATCGAGTTCATCGCCCGGTTCAGCGCCAACGCCTCGAAGAGCCGCCAAGCCACCAGCCGCAAGAAGGCGCTCGAAAAGCTCAACATTGATGAAATGGAGCCGTCGAGCCGCAAGTACCCGTTCATCCGCTTTAACATGGAACGGGAGCCAGGCGACCAACTCCTGCGGGTGACGAACCTCAGCAAGCGGGACGAGAACGGCAACTGGCTGTTCAAGGGACTGGATTTCACCCTCAACCGCAATGAAAAGATTGCGCTGCTGGGCCGCAATACCACGGCGGTGAACACGCTCTACCAAGTGCTGGCGGGCGAAGTGGAACCGGACAGCGGCACGGTGGAGTTCGGCCAGACCATCACCGTGGAGTACATGCCGAACGATAACTCGAAATACTTCAGCGGCAGCAACGACACCAACCTGATTGATTGGCTCCGCCAATTCTCGAAGGAAAAGGACGAGATGTTCATCCGGGGCTTTCTGGGGCGTATGCTCTTCCGGGAAGAGGAGGTTTACAAGCAGTCGAGCGTGCTATCGGGCGGCGAGAAGGTGCGCTGCATGCTCTCGAAGATGATGCTCAAACTCCCCAATTTCCTCCTCCTTGACGAGCCGACCAACCACCTCGACCTCGAATCCATTACGGCACTGAACAACGCCCTCAATGAGTTCAAGGGCAACCTCATCATGACCTCGCACGACCATGCGCTGCTTTCTTCGGTCACCAACCGCATCCTCGAAATCGGGCCAGCAGGCTATATTGACAGCTTGATGGGGTTTGATGAGTATATCAAGTCGGAGAAGATAAGGGGGCAGCGGGAGGGGTTTTACAAGGGGATGGCGATGGCCTAATGTAGATTGTTTTTGATTTAAGATATAAGATAGACGATATAAGATATAAGATTGTGGGGAGCACAGCCCGAAATCTAAAATCTTATATCTAAAATCATATATCTTATATCAAAAAAAATGTCAATTTCAAAAACGACTATCTCCCGGAGGGTGGGGCTTTCAAAGCCCTATCACGCTTGGCTTTTTCGTGTCGGCACGTTTCCACTTCGTTTCTTAAATAACTGGTGAGTTCATAATCAGAAGGATAGGGACAAGCTTTGTGCATTTTAAGGAAGTCGAAAACCGCATTGTTGTATTGCGTCAACAAAAGCTGCTTGTCTTCCAATGGCAAGCAACCTTTAATCGGGTATTCTTTGACCCCATATTTTTTTTCCACCATGACCCGGCAACTATCGCTATCGAAGAAATTGCCCAAATCTTTCATGGCGACAGCTGCTAGCAAATAAATCCTGCCTTCGGCGATGTGCTTTTTGGCCAAAAAAGAATCAATTTTTTCACCTTCAAATAGCACCTCAGGGGCGAGTGCCCTTTCTTTTTGGCAAAAAATGGAGAAGTCTCCTTTTGTAATGAACACCTCATTAAACATCCTGCACTCTATTTTGTAGCTTAAATATATGCTATCGCCATCCAGTTTTTCAACCGTATAAGTAGTGTGGCAATGGTGGTCGGGGAAACCCGTAAAGCTGTCTCCTTGCTTTATCTCCCGTTCCAATTCGCCAAACCAGTGGCTGCACCCAGACAAGTAGTATTTGCCATCAATCTGATAGGCGCTATAGATGAATTTCAAAAAATCCTCTCGCCGTTTGGATTGAAATTCATCTTCAACTTCTGCCGTTGCGGTTAAGCACCCAACAAAACTTGCGACGAGAACAGAGAAAAGCAAAACAAGGAGAAGCGAAGGGTTTAATTTCATCTTAACGGAAGTATAGTTCAATAAACAAACGAACGAAGGCACAAATTATGTTCAGTACCATCAACAAACTTAACCCACTTTGTCAATTTCTATCTGAATAGCTAAAGATTTTTAGCTATCGGTCTTTTCCTTAGTCTTCAAGTCCAGTTTTTTCAGCAAATCAGGCATTCGGTACGTACCTGCCATATTGCCAATATTTTCAGCTGCCTCGTCCAAATCCATCCCGATGGCGGTGACATAAAGCGGCTTCTTACTTTCTCCTCTAAAAACAGCTCTTTTAAGCGAAGAGATAGTCGCAAAATTGTTCTTGGCGACCCCTATCACGGGCAGTTTAAGGCTCAAAGACTCGTATAAATGCCCGCCCAAGCCCAGCCTGCCTTCTTCGTCCAAGAAAACAAACCCGTCAACAATCAGGACGTCTCCTTCCTTGACAACCACTTTTTCCAGCAGGGAGAGGATGCAGGGAAGCTCCCTTTTGTAAAACTGCCCACTTTCGTAGTCGTCCTGTATGGGGAGTTCCTCCATATTGAGAAATGCAAGCTCCTGGCTCGTCCATTCCTCGAACCCCACACAGACCGTCCTGGCAGTCTTTTCGGTATAATAGGTGTCGAAAGCAAAAATCATTTTGATTCAATGGTTTATCGTTGTAAATGATTTTATAGGTAATCACATTTAAAATTGATGTTCGGGTTGAGTAATTTGGCAGTCACTTTTCGTCCCGATAGGAATCGGGAGGAGGGGTTTATCAAACCGGAGTTCCGGCACCGGGGTTTGATAACCCCTCCTCTCGAAAAAGGCAATTCCTATTATCAATTTCAAAGCTGACTATCTATAACAATTGCCACCGAAAAAAAATCCCAATTGTTCCAAACAAAAAACAAATAGTCGTATTTTCCATTTCCTTTTAGCCAATGTCAATCGGCAGGTTCTTCATAGTGAACTCCTAGGAAATATCCGCTTTTAAACGGCTGACTTTGGGCATATCTTTGAAGTATTGCTGCCGCTGAGTTGCAACCGAATAGCAGAAATGAATCCAGAAATTTTTCTTAACTTCTTCCTCTGAATATAAGTCAAATATGGGCTTCCTAATACTTTGCAATAAATTTATAGTCAGTATTCCCTTAATTGCATCATGGCTGTAGTGTCCCCATATGCCCATTTGTTTAATGCTTTCGTAATCTTTCGAGAAGACCGATTTGTTCTCAAAATTCCGGACAATGTCACAACCATATTCTTTTTCACATTCCATCATTAATTCCTGTTCAGAAATACCACCAAACTTCCAACTACCAATATAGTCAGGAACAATATGGTCTTCCTCTGTAAGTTTTGCAGTACCCAATAAACGCCATTTGTTAGTACCTCTCAAGGGAGGAACAGAATGCATCAAATAGGGATAAACCAGCAAATCGTCCGTTTCAAATTCTTCGGCCTTGAAGTCAGATTGACTCAATGGCGAGGAACTGTATTTATTGTAAATTTTTACAATCATGCAATAAATCCCATGCTGGCAAATGTCCTCACTTAGAATCAGCTTGACATAGCCAAAGCCCTTGCCCGCATGGAGCGGCACTTCCATAACAGCACCTGATTGTATGTCTTTTTTGTTCGCCATAAAACCTGTAATTGTAGTTTCCAAGTAAAGCCAAAAATAGGAATTTTAGATTTCCCAACCCCTTTTTTCCCTACCTTCGCCCCCCAACAATCAAACAATTCAACAATTCAGCAATGATAGTTTTGGGCAAACACAACCGCCTTCGTGCCGTCCGCCAGACCGACAACGGCGTCTATCTCACCGACCGGGAAGGGACGAGGGAAGTGCTGCTGCCCAATAAGTTCATCTCAATTGACTGGTACAACGGCATCTATGAAGGTGTAGCATCGAATGTCTAAACGCTAAAGTATGACGCCCATGTGAGGTGTCGGGACAATTTGGCGGCGGGCGCTATATCACGCTTGATTTCTCATTTATCGCTTATGAATTCTCCGCTGGCGCACGGTCTCCCCACAAATGCTGGTTCAAGCCTCCTGCCTTTAGCCTATCCCATACTTTTCAAGAATGCTGACAACAACGGATTATTGAGATGGGCAAAACTGACAACAAATTTCGTGCGGATAGGGGTAGCGCCCCTCAAGAACAACGGGTAAAATGCATGCTACAAATATTGCGGGGCGCTGCTCTTTTCGCCATATTCACTCCACCACCACCACCTTGGCCCGGTGTACGCTGCTGCCTTTTTCCGTTCGGATGTCGAGCAGGTAAATGCCGGGTGCAAGCGGCTGCGTGGGCTGGAAGTTGCCGCCCGGCCAGAAAGCTTGCCGATGGAGAAGCTGGCCTGCCATCCCGTAGAGCGTTAGCGTGAGCGCTTCGTCCGATTGTGGCAGGGTGGGGCACTGGATGGCTTGGCCGGGGCGCAGTGGGTTGGCGTGAAGGCAGTAATTACTTTCGGCTGGGCTTATATCCTCCGCTGCACTGAAGAGGCAGCCAGTGTTGAAATAATAATAGCGGAAATCATTGATAAAGGCCATCTGGGCTTCGTCCCAGTTTTGGTACACTTCTTCCAAAAGGCGGTTGTCATCGTTGTAGGCGAGGGTGATCCTGTGGAGGGTACCCATTCTTCGGGGCCTTGCGGGACGAACTTCTCCATGAGGGTGTAATCATAGAGCCCTTCACTGGTGTAAAAACGCCGGGTTTGAAAGCCACCGTCAAGCTGGCTGGAGGTATCGCTTGTAAAGTATTTCGACCACAAGAAGTTCAATCTTCCATCTTCCCTCAACGCCATTTGGCCATTCCATAGCCAATCTTGTTGGTTGGGCAGCCATAAATGCCTGTCGGTGAATGCTGTGACGCCATTGTCGTAGTACTGGTAGGTTTCTTTAAAATAATTTTCCAAAGCGAAGCCCGTGTAGTATTGTTGAATCTTTTCTATCAACTGACCTGAAGCATTGTAGGTAAATGTGTCCTTGTATTCTGCAATGAGGCCGTTGCCATAGTCGTATTCGATGGTGTGTGTCAAAAGATGGCCATTGTCGTCGTAGGTGTTGGTAATTCTCTCGGAGGGTAGCCATGAGTTAGAGGCGGGCTGGTAGATTTCTTCCAGTATTTTGGTGTTCAAGCCATTGGTGTAGGTATAGGTACGCCGGGAGCCGAGTACCCAGCTATTCGTTGGGATGTCCAAATCGTAGTTTTCGCTGCGTTCCAACTTATCGTTGTTATCATAGGAGTAAGCCGTCCTCATCCCGCCGATCAAGGTGTTTGAGGCTTCGTCCCAAAACCTTATCAACTCCTCCAATGGTTCATTTGGGCGCACATAGCTGGTAAGAAGGAATTGTTCCCATGTTTGCTGGGCAGGGTTCCACCGGAAATACTCGGTTTTTTGGAGATTGTCGGTATCGAAATACTGGTATTGTATTTTAGTCTCGTTGGAGAAAATGCCGTTGCCCGAGCTATCTACTTGGATCAATACCACCGAAGGCCTTCCTATGACACAGTCGTTTTCAATGAACATTTTCTGCCTGATATTCCAGTTTTGGTCGAGCTCGTTCCAAGTGTATTCATAAGTCGAGTCAACGAGGTTGTAAGGTAGTGTCAAGGGCGTTAATGTTAGCGGCTTTTGTCCATTGAACAGGCCGATTTCCGGGTGCAGCAGGTCAGGTGTGAGCTGACTAGATTTTTGTACTAGTTTCCTGTGAAGGTCGAAAGGCGAAGGCGATTGTGCCAAAGGCCGGATGCCATGCAGCAGATGGCGAGAAAGAGGTAATGCTTTTTCATGAAAATGAGTGTTTTTGTTGCCAGAAGGAGCTGCGCAATAGGGTGAATAGACGCTGGCACCTTGCTAGCGCAGAGATGATGCATTATACTTTGCGCCAATAGGTTTTGTGCAAATAAACTTTTATCAACCCTTATCAACCCTTATCAACCCTGCTCGGCATTTGCACAAAACCTATTAGTGCGCAGTATAAATGTAGGGAAAAATTTGAAAAAGGTTGGCTTGCTGATGGAATACCTCACCCCACCACAAACCGCTTCACCGCCACCACCTTGCCTTCGTTTTCCACTTGGTAGAAATAGACGCCCGGTGCCCAATCGCCGACATCGAGGCGGGCGACCTGGCCGGTGCCCTGCAACTGGCGCACTGGCTGGCCGAGCGCATTGAACACCTCGATGCGGTAGCTTCCCGAAGTGACGGGGCTTCCTTTCAGGTCGAAGACCACGAAACCGCTGGCTGGGTTGGGCCTGGTGCTCACGCTGAATTGCTCCACATCAAGCGGTTGGGTGCTGCTCACGCCATCGGCCACCAGGGTCAGCTTCAGGTCGTCGAAGTAGAAGCCGTCGAATTCGTTGAAGCCATCGGCGGTCATAGAAAAGGAGAAGGATAGGTCAACGGGCGTGGCGCCTTGCAGGTATTCTGACAGGTCAATTTCCTCTTGCACCCATTCGTTCTGGTGGCCATCGTACACGGGCAGGCCCACCACGGGCGGTACGATGCCCGGCTTGGTGTATTTGCCGCAGAGCGGTACAAAATCGCCGCCGTCCACCGAAAGGGAGACTTGGGCGTAGTCCACGTTGTCCTCGATGCTCCACCTTGCCCAAAAGGAAAGGAAGGCTGCTGAGGCATCGGCCACGGTCACGGGTTCATCCAACAACAGCAGGTTGGTCTGGTTGGGCGGGTACGGCCCTCCCTTGGAGTCGGTGATGCTGGTTGGGGCGGAGTGATAGGTCGTGTTGGTGGTCTCCCAATTGGTGGCTTCGTCCCAGAAGGAGAGGTCGTCGGCGGGGTCGAAGAGCGAGACGCTTCCCAAGCCATAGATGCTTTTCACGGGCTGCTTAAAGGCATAACTGCCGTTGCTCACCGAGATTTCAAACTCGATTTCGTCGCCGCTTTGCACATCCGGCTTGAGTAGGAAGTCGAAGCTGCCGGAGGTGGTCTCCAACAGGCCGAGCGTATAGGACTTGGGCGGCGAGACGGAGGCGATATTGCTACTCACGGGCGTCAGCGTGACGGTGAGCGGGCTGGTGCTGGTGCCGAATTTTTTCAATTCAAAAGGCAGCTGTCCGTCCAATTGCTGCACGAGGCGCTCCGGGAAAGGGGTCAGCTTGCCGTAATCGTGGAGCAGGCGCAGCGCCTTTAGGTTGATGAAGAAGGCGTCCTTGTTCAGCCGGTCAATGTCCACCTCAAATGGCCAGAACGTATAGCCGACTTCTGGCACAAAGGAAAGGCTCTTGCCCTTTTCGACCTGCTCGCCGTACTGCCAGTCGTTGGCGCCGCCGTTCACGGGGTAGAGCACTTCTGGTGAAATACCGTTCTGGTACTGGTTCTCTTCGGTCATGTACTCGCCATATTGCAGGAACAGGTCGTGGTCGGGGGAATAGACCGCTTCATAGTCCCAGGAGTGGAGCAACAGGTCGCTGAAGGTGTGGTAGTTGAACACCATGGCGAACTCGTGCTCGATGGAGAACTGCCGCATCATTTGCGTCTCAGGCTCTGAGAACGGGGCTGTGCCCCGATAGACTTCCGAGTTGGGGTCGCCGGAGGAGCCGGCATCATTGTAGCCCCAATTGTAGCCATAGTTTCGGTTCAGGTCAACCCCGACGCTGCCATCGGCGTTCGGTCGGCGGTTCTTTCGCCAGAAGCCGCCACCTTCAGGGTTGGTGGTTTCGTTGTAAATATAGCCGTCGGGGTTCACGCAGGGCACGAAATAGATTTCCGTATGGTCCACGAGGAACTTTATTTCGGGGTCGGTATCGTAGTTTTCGAGGAGGTGCCACATGAAAAAAAGCATTTGGGACATGCTGTTCGGTTCCCGAGCATGGTGCAGGGCGTTGAAGAAGATTTCAGGTTCGCCCGTCTCGTCGTCGCTGGGGTTGTCCGATATTTTTACCCAATAAATGGGGCGGCCCTCGAAGGTGGTCAGCACTTGGCTGATGGGTTCCTTAGCCTTGAACAGGGTAGGGTAGAGTGCAGCCATTTTATCCAACTCATCCAGCATTTCCTGATAGGTTTGGTAGCCAGCCATGCTGCCATAGGAGTAGTTGGCGGGTGTTTCCACGCTGTTGAATCCTGTGCAGGGTGGCAGGGAGCGTTCCACGGTCGAGCGCCGCAGGCGGTTGCCTTCAAGCAGGTGCGCTTTCAGGTCGGGAATGAGGATTTCGGTGGAAAAGCCCGCTTGCTGGATGGCCGCAACCTCATGCTCCGAGTATTCGCCGATGAACCAAGTGCCGGGGTTGTGGTGGCCGTGCTCCACTTCAATGCCGAGCTGCGCAAGCTGCGTTAGGCCGTGCGTTTCGTTGAGCAGGATTTTTACCTTGGAATAGCGCTGTGCGCTGAGGGTGGCGGCACTGGCCACGAGGCATAGGAATAGTAGGAGCTTTTTCATTTTAGAAGTATTGTAATTGTTTTGGCTTAGGAACGTGTGAAAGATAAGTTGTTGCTTTCGGCGAGTGTATTTTTTCTGCTGGCGAGGCAATAAAACAGGCGCATAGTGGCGCTACGCAACTGTTTTATAAACGAAGCCAGCGGGGAAAACCTGCCTGTCGGCAGACAGGGACGCCGCCCAAAGTGACAAGTTATCTTTTACACGTTCCTTAAGTGGTCGAAAACACGCTCTGCTATGTAGTTGCGATTATTCAATGCTTTGGCAAATGCCAGCAAGCCCAATGGCCCACGACCCAAAACATTGCGGGGCAAAGGTACGGCTTGGGTAGGCTAATGAATTCAAAGAACTGTTGGTCATTGAGATTTAAGTAGGGAATTGCCTGCTTGCCGACGAGTAGGTTCCTTGAAGGTTGTCTCATGCGTCATTTTACCGCCTGTCCGACCATTGGATTGAAACAATTTCCCGTTTTTCCCATAAAACACCGCATGGCCAAAAACAAGAAAACCATGACCATCATTCCTTCGCTCCGTTTCAACCTGAAGGAAAAACAACACCAGGTGTCTGAAATTATGTTCCATTATGGTTCCTTGGAAAACAAGCAACAGGACAGGATTTTCAAGATGAGCTTTTCGGCAAAGGTAGAGGGGGTGCCAATGGCAGCAAGGGAGGTAGGCTGCACCTTACCGCTCAGCGGTTGTTTTCAGATTTTGAGGGAGAATGGCAATGCCCCGATGGCCAGCTACATGGAGAAAGTACTGGACAGCATCGGCGAAGTGGAGATGAAGGAAGTAGCGATGCTCCAAACGTTGTCAGCGGAGGGTTTTCAATTCGATGCCTTTATTGAGGGGGTTGTTTTCTCGGTGGACTTCCATTTTGAGGACCTAGTTTTGGAGGAAGGGGAGGTGTGGGAGGGGTAGGGCCAATCCACGTTACCAATGACGTGGGCAATGTCGGCGAGGAGTTGGGTGAGGAATTTTCCATGACGAAAAGGTATTATACCGTTCTCAACAACTTCATCAAATCATCCGCCGACAGCTTGGCGCTCACGTCCGCCCCAGCCAGTAGCGAGTCAGCGAGGTCTCGTTTTTGGGTGTGCAGTTGCAGTATCTTCTCTTCAATCGTTTGCTCCGCAACAAGGCGATAGACCGTCACCGGGCGCTCCTGCCCGATGCGGTGTGCACGGTCGGTGGCCTGGTCTTCCACGGCGGGGTTCCACCATGGGTCGGTATGGATGACGAAATCGGCAGCGGTGAGGTTGAGGCCAGTGCCGCCCGCCTTCAGGCTGATGAGGAAAATATCGCCCTCGCCCGCTTGGAAGGCATCAATGGCGGCTTGGCGCTTCTTGCCGGGCGTGCTGCCATCGAGGTACTGGTAAGGGATTTTCTTTGATTTCAAATGGTTTTCCAAAATCCGCAAATGGTCAACGAACTGGCTGAAAACCAGTGCCTTGTGCCCGTTTTCCAATAACTCGTCCACCACCTGGCCGAAGAGTTCCAGCTTGGCGCCCTGCGTGAACCCGGCATTGGCATCGGCCAGTGAGGGGTGGCAAGCCGCCCGCCGCAGCTTCATGATTTCGGCCAAAATGCGCAGGTGCTGCTGTCCGGCCTGCCCTTCTTCGGCGGTCTCTGCCAGTTTTTCGAGGGCGTTGCGGCGCAATGCCTCGTAGAAGGCCCGCTCGGCTGGCGGCAGTTCCACGGTGAGGGTGATTTCCGTTTTTTCCGGCAAATCTTTTAGCACTTCGTCCTTTTTACGGCGCAAGATGAAAGGCTGCACAAGGCGGCGCAGCTGCTCCCGTCGGTTGTCGTCGCCGTACCGCTCGATGGGGCCGCTGAACCGCTCTGCGAACTGCTCGATGCTGCCCAGCAGCCCGGGGTTCAGGAAATTGAACAGGTTCCAAAGCTCGCCAAGGTGGTTTTCGATGGGCGTGCCCGTCATGGCCATGCGGAAATCGGCTTGGAGTTGCATCACCGTATCGCTGCGCTTGGTCGCCCGGTTCTTGATGGCCTGCGCCTCGTCGAGGATGACCGTCGCCCATTTCTTTTCGGTAAACAGCTTTTCCTCCCTCGTCATCAGGTCGTAGGTCACTACCACGATGTCGCCTTTTTTGGCATTCTTGATAGTGGCTGCCCGGTCGCTTTCGCTGAAAAGGATGGGCGTCAAGGCTGGCGCAAAACGGGCGGCCTCGTTCATCCAGTTGCGGCAAACACTGGCGGGTGCGGCCACGAGGGCGGGGCCCAACTTGGCCCGGTCGGTGAGGAAGGCAAGTGCCTGCACGGTCTTGCCAAGGCCCATGTCGTCGGCGAGGCAAGCGCCCACGCCCCACTCGGCGCAGCGGTGCAGCCATTTGAAGCCCGTGAGCTGGTAGGGGCGCAGCTCGGCGTTGAAGTCCTTGGGCAGCTTGAATTTTTTGGCGAAAGCCGCCTCCAGTTTCGCCTTGCTTTCTTGGAATTTCTTGCTGGATTCAAAATTGCGGAGCGCCCCCGTGAAACCATCAATAGCCGGGGCGGCCAAGGGATGCAGCACCAGTTTGCCGCCTTTTTTTTGCGCAGCAAGCACCCCGTTGATGCCCTGCAACCTGCGGCGAAACTCCTCGGTGAGCGCCAGGAACTTGCCGGGACTCACCTCCACGAAGGGGCTTTGCTGGTTGCTGAGGGCCAGCAGTTCTTGCAGGGTGAGCACTTTGTCCTCGTCCACCCGCAGCTCGCCCTCCACCTCGAACCAGTGGCCGCCACCGTCGCTGACGCTCATGCGGAACTCGTCGAAGCCCACCACTTGGCTCACCTTGAACTTCTCGCCCTTTGGCCATTCGAGCAGCACTTCCTCGGCCTCTATCAGCGGGCGGAGTTCAAGCAGCAGTTGCAGGCAGGTCTCTGTATCCTCCAGGTTCCATGTGCCGCCGCTGGGGCGATTGTGCTTTAAAATGGGTACTTTTTCCCGCAGGGAAGCCAAGTTTTTGGTCTCCATTTTTAGGTCACGGGTAGTGGCCGTGCGCTCGCCATTGAGTGAGCCAATGAGGTATGGCTCGCCATCGCCCGGCTTCACGTAGGGCGGTGCTGTGCGGAACGGCTTGGCATAAACCTCCACATGGAACCCGTTACCGACGGACAGCAGGTGGACGCAGCTGCGGCTGTCCGCCTTGACCGTGGGGAGGTTCTCGTCCTCAAAGGCTGACTGTACCTGCACAAGGTGCGACAAGCCAGAAAGTGCTTCCCGCAGTTGTGTCTCGCCTTTTTCGGGCACGGTCAGCGCCTTGCCGTTGAAGGAGCGGGCAATCATGGCCACCTGCTCCGTTGTTTCGATGTACTGGTAGCGGGTGGGCGTTTCCTTCACCACTTTTGCGCCAGCGGTAAAAATATCGTGGCTGAACTGTAGTTGGTAGCCTTTGTTGGTGCGTTTCGCAATTAGTGTGGGCTTCGCTTCGACGAGCTGCACGGCGGTGTCGGGCGATTTTTCGAGGAAAAGCAGCGGGTGGCCGACGAGGTGCTTCCACTTCGATTCGTCGCCCCTGATTTCGATTTCGCTGCCCCAAGCGTAGGCGACGGCCTTCACGAACTGGATGTCCTGCGGGCTGAGGCCGGGCACTTCTCCGCTCTTTAGCCTAGTAAAAGCGACAGCCTTTCCTTTGCCCCAGCCCGTCTTTGTGATGGTCTGGTGGCGGGCCTGAATATGTCCTTTTTCAAAATTGACGAGCCAAGCGATGCGGTCGGTGGACTCGGCAACAGCGGCTGCTTTTCCACCCAAGCCGAGCAGCATTTTCAGGGCGTTTTCCCATTCCTCTATGCGGGGCAAAACCTGGCAGAGCGGCTCGCCTTCTGGCAGCGGGCAGCCGTCGGTGGGCTGGCCAAGTTCTCCCAGCAGGGCGTTCATTTCAGCAGCCATCCAGGTATAGCCGTTCTCCAGCAAAATGGAGCGGTACTCGGCCACTTTTTTGTGGTTGACCATTCCCTCACTGACGAGGAACTGGCAGAGGAAATGAAAGAAAGTATCAAGCTCGCTGCCAGGTTTGTCTTTTAGGAGTTGTTCGGCGTAAGGCTTGTTGTTTTCGAGGAAAGCGACCACGGCCATCAGGTAGCCATAGATTTTGGTATAGCCGGGGGTGGTTGCCTGCTTGGCATGGGTGTTTGTTTTTTTGTAAAACTTGGGATCTTGGGCCTTGAGGTAGCTGAAGATTTGGAAAGCGCCGGGCAGCCCTTGCAGCACTTCCTTGGTATTGCCAGTGTGCTTGCGGAGCGCCTTTTGAGTCAGGTCGAAGGTGTCGAGCGCTGGTTCGTTGCTGCCTTGCAGTAGGTACTTAATGGCAGCGTAAACGCCTAGGTTGATTTCCCCGAGGTGCTTGGAGAGCTTGTTGATGGAGTTCCAATCGCCTTTTAGGATGCAAAATTGGGCGAGGATATTGGCAAGCATCGGCTTATCCTTCTCGTTCATTTCCTCGATTTGGTCGAGGGTGTACATGAAAAAGCCACTATTCAGGGAGTTCAGTTCAAAAAGGTCGAGGGTAAGGCGCTTTGCCAGCAAAAAAGCCCTGATTCGTCGGCCAAAGGACTGGAGCACGGCAAGGTCGAAGGTGCTGCCTAGCCAATGCTCGGTGAGGCTTTCTTGGTCATATTCACGCTTGTTGTAATTCACGACCATCAGTGCGCCCTTGAATCCCCGCTCGAAAATGGAAATATCGTCCATGTAGCGCCCAATTCGCATCTCCCGGAACTGGCGTCGGGTATCGTTGCCGCCGTACCAGTTTGCATAGATGGGGAAGGCCCGTTGAATGGGGATTATCGTTTTTTTGAAGTCGGGGTCGGTGGCAGCGTAGCGGTTGCAGATGGCATCGGCGATGGGCCTGGGGCACTCGTACTGCGACCCGGCGCTGGTGGTCAGCAGCCCTTCGACATTGAGTTTATTGAGGATTGGGTGTATGTCCTTGGGATAGAGGTTTACGCCGTTGTGCTTGAAATTGCACTGGTTGAAGATTTCGATAAGCTTAGTCTGTGAGGCAGGCTCATAAGCCATGGCAGCTATTTTCACGATGCGCTGCTCCGATTCGGAGAGGGTGGCATAGGTGGCCAAGGCTTGCTCAATGGTTGGTTTTTTCACCTTTGTTTCCTTGATAATATTGACGATTGTTCTGAGCGCTGCTTCCTTGATCTTGAACAAGACGGCGGCTTGGTGCTTGCAGCCGTTGCCATATGGGCATTCGCAGCTCCACGACTTCACGCCGCCCTTCTCATTCAGGTGGATTTCGACGCTGTAATTGCCAGTGCTTCCCATTACTTGGGCATACCAATTGCCGGAACCGGGGCTGCCTTCCTCTTCCAAGTGCTCGACCCTACCGGCATTGTAGTATTGCCGGCCACGGCTCAGGATGGTTGAACTGAATAGATTTTCAAATTTGGCGAGCTGCATTCACGATGTGTTTTGTTGGGGGCAAAGATGGGGAATCCATGCTATTGAGTAAGCTTTAGAACTGAAAGGTTCTTTCAATTCCTCAACAATCTATGCTACCTCACCCACCCAACTCGCTCTGCTTTTGCCGGCCAGCATTTTTTATGATAAAATAACCGATGATACTGGCCACCACGGATGACAGCAAGATGCCGATTTTGGCTTGGTTGATTGCCGCTGGGTCGTCGAAGGCAAGTTCGGCCACGAAGAGCGACATGGTGAAGCCGATGGCACCCAAGAAGGCTAGGCCAAGCAGGTGCATGTTGTTGAGGCCCGCTGGCAGTTCCGCTAACTTGAACCGCACCAAAAGCCGCACTGCGACGGTGATGCCAATGATTTTCCCTGCCATCAGGCCAAAGAAAACCCCCAAGGCGATAGGGCTGGTGGCCTGCTGAACGATGCCGTTAGAGATGACCACGCCTGCATTGCAGAGAGCGAAAACGGGCATGACAACAAAGGCCACCCATGGGTGCAGCGCATGTTCCAACCGTTGCAACGGGGTCTGGGCGCTCTTGGACAGCAGCCTTATTTCACTGAGCACATGAAGCTGGTCGTCGGTGACGGTCGGCTTGTTGTTTGGGGCCATGCCCCGGTATTTTTTGAGCAGCGCTTTTGCTTTTTGGTAATAGCCCAGCTCGTCCACCACGACATTGGCAGGGATGGTGAACGCCGCTATCACTGCCGCAATGGTGGCATGTACGCCGGACATGAGGAAGGCCAGCCACAGGCCGCCGATGCCGACGAGGCCATAAAACAAGACGTTTCGCACGCCGAGGTAGTTGGCAGAGACCAGCACGGCCAAGAAGATGGCGCCCATGACGAGGCTCTCGTAGTTGATATTGGAGGTGTAGAAAAACGCAATGACGAGCACAGCGCCGATGTCGTCCACAATGGCGAGGGCCGTCAGGAAGATTTTTGCGGACACGGGCACCCGGTCGCCCAGCAGGTAGAGCACGCCCAGCGCAAAAGCGATGTCGGTAGCCATGGGGATACCCCAGCCGTTCTGTGCATCCCCACTTGGGTTAAACAGAAGAAAAATGAGAGCCGGCACGACCATGCCCCCCACCGCAGCTGCAATGGGGAGTAATGATTTTCGGAAATTGTTCAGCTCACCCGCTATGATTTCCCGCTTTAGTTCTAGCCCGACCACGAAAAAGAAAATGGCCATTAGGCCGTCGTTTATCCAGTGGCTCAAGTCCTTGGATACCATGAAATTGTCGAAGCCGATGGAAAACTTGATGTGCCAGAGCTTGAAATACCATTCGGAAAGTGGGGAATTGGCCAAGCCGATGGCCACGATGGCTGCCGAAAACAAGACGATACCACCGGTGGTGGAGTTGTTGATGAACCGCTTTATGGGGTCGAGCAGCAGGTTGTCCAAGAGTTCGTCTTTGTTCATGCGTCTATTTTTGAGAGGCAAAATAGGGAGTATTTAAAGAAACGGCCTACTCGCTAGGTCTTGACATTTATTTGTTTTTGTAAAACAGCGCCCGGTGTTCTTCCACGTTTTTCCCAACGATGCTCACCCAATTGCCCCGCTCGTCGAAGGTGTAAACAATAGGCTCGCCTTGATAGGTGCGGGTGACGACGGTCTGGCCTTGGCCATTCTTGCTGGTTTTGTACTTGATGGGGCCACCAAATCCCTTCACGAGGAACTTGCGTTTGTTTCTGTCAAAATCATAATAAACTACGTTTTGGAGCAAGTCGTTTTTGTCCCTTTCAAAGGTGTTTTCAACGCCGGGCCTGCTTTCGCCTTTTTTGACGGTTCGGGTATCCATCTTTACCAACTGCCCATTCTTCCATTCAAAATTGATTTCCCGCCATTCCGACCCATCTTCGGCAAGCCCACGGTGGTTCCTGATTTGGACGATATGGCCAGCTTGGTCAAATTCCTGATAGGTGAGCAATTGGTCATTTTCCCGCAAGCGCCAATATTCTTTATTCCCTTCGTAAACGACATATACCGAGCCGCCCAATTTGGAGGTGGTGCTGTCCAGTTTCCAATCGTTTGAATATTGGTATTCCAATGTTGTTTGGCCCCGTTGGTTGATGTTTTTAAGGAGCTTGCCAATAGCCTTGGAATACACTTCCGTGCCGTAATCAGGTTTGTCCATCTCAAAAAACAGGTGGAAAATAGTGTCCGCTTCGATGATGGTCTTATTGGTCCAGTAGGAGCGTTTGCCGTTTTCTACCCGGTAGTAGTAAAAGGAATCCAATTGGCCCAGGATGACCTCCGCTTTCTTGGTCAGGATGCTGTTTTCGCCGGGAGCCAAGGCGTAGCCAGTACGGTGGTTTTCGTGCCAGTCAACGAACTGGAGCAGGGAGTCCGAGTGGAGCGAGCCGGGCTGGGCCTGGCCCACCAAGGATATGATTAGGAATAGATGGGTAAATAGTTGTTTCAAGTTGTTTTGTTTGTTGGTGGACTCCGGGCTTTTGATTAGGGTAGAACACAATCTTGTTTTTTATAGATTAAACTCACCCGCCTCTCCAAGCAATTTCAATTTAATAGCTTCAGAAACCCTGAAATCCGTCTTGTCAATTTCTTGTATGACTTCAAGCAGGCTTGGAATCACCCCTTTTTGTTTTGCCTTCAACAATACACCCAACGAGCCAATGAAAGAAAGGCCCAGTTCTTCCGCCTTCTTTCTTCCTTTGCGTTCATCAATGATTAGCAAACTATCCTCCACTTCTTTTGCAAAAGCAATGGAACTTGCTTCTCCACTACCCAATTCCAAGCGTAACTCGTTGTATAGTTGCTAGGTCTTCAATGACTTGACTTCAATCCAAGCGGGAAGAGCGCCAAATTCTTCAGCGACTTGCTCCGTAACTACGACTCCCCCAAATGTCGCCTTGAGCAATTCTATCCGCCCGATTTTTTCAAATAAAATCAGGCAGCTTGTATCAGAAATAATGACTTGGGACATGGCTCAGATTGCCAAGTTTTTGATTTTCATCAAATCCTCTTCCGTTTCTCCAAAAATAGAGACCCCATACTTGCCCACGGTTTCCAAAAACTCAAGACGGGTAACGCCAGCCATTTCCGCCGCTTGGCCAGAAGAAAGGATGCCCTGCTTGAAAAGCGCAGCGGCTATCAACATTTTGACGTCTTTTAGGTTGGCGTCGTCGGGAAGATTGATGGTTAGTGATTTCATCTTTTTACTTTAAAATTTGAGGTTGGCCAGCGGCTTTTTTAAGCTAGTGGCGGTTATTTTTTGTTAATTGATGCCCACCAAGTATATATGAATTCATTTTCTATCCATTTCCCCATCAACATGTATTTCCCATTATTTTCAAATCTTTCGCAATCAACATAACCTTGTTTTCTGCCTTCTCCATCATTTCCAAAAGTAAACTCGCCTTTATACATGTTCCCTGTTTTCTCTCTATCAAGGTCAAGGTTAACCTCATAGCGTTTGGTGAATTCCTTTGAATTCCCTATAATACTTGGAGCAGTTGATAGTTTAATCATGTAATCTTCAACGATGGCCAAATCTATTAGGCTCAATTATGATTTCAAGTTGATGGCTACCTTTGGAGGATGACATCATTACTTAGGATTCAAGACATAGTGGATGACCGCCTGTGTTACGAGAAAATCAGGGAATTGCGATGGTCTAAAGGGGTGTTTTGCCCCCACTGCCAAAGCAAAGTCCTCAATCGCCACGGTCACCACAACAGCACAAAACACCGTCATCGCTATCAGTGCAAGGGGTGCCAAAAATACTTTGACGACCTGACGAACACCATTTTCCAAGGGCACCATCAGCCCTTGAAGATTTGGGTGGTCTGTTTGTACCTGATGGGGCTCAATCTTTCCAACTCTCAGATTGCCAAGGAGTTGGGCTTGACCGAGAACGACTGCCACGCCATGACGAGCCTTCTGAGGGAGGGCGTTTATGAAAAACGTCCCCAAGAGGTGTTGGACGGCGAGGTCGAGTTCGACGAGCTGTATGTCATAGCAGGGCACAAGGGCATCCCGAAGCTGTAAAAAAAAGGGCCGCAAGGGACGCCGCCGCCGACTGAAGGGCAAGCGGGGGCGGGGCACGGCCCAAGATGACAAAGTGCCAGTACTGGGCATGATTCAGCGTGGCGGCAGCGTAATCATCCGTGCGCTGGACAATGTGCAGCGAAAGACCATCGAGCCCATCATCCGGCAAAAAGTCCGGCAAGGTGCCAAGGTTTTCACGGACGAGTACAACATATACGGCTGGTTGCCAAGCTTTTATGAGCACAAAACGGTCAACCACGGCCAAGGGGAGTACGCCAGGGACGAGGACGGCGACGGCAAGTGCGAAGTCCACGTCAACACCATGGAAGGCTTTTGGTCACTGCTTCGTCCTTGGCTTAGGCCACACCGAGGCATCTCGCAAGAGCGCCTGCCCTTTTACTTGGGATTCTTTGAATTCCTGCATAATATCAGACAAAGAGGCAGCAACGCCTTGTCTGGGTTGCTAACTCTTTTGGTAGCAACTTGAAATCATAATTGAGCCATCTATTAATGCAGTTGCATGAATTGATTGCATGTTCCAAAGAGCAGTGTAATTGAAATCATCCTCTACCCAAAAGATTTTTCCGTTCATTTTACTTTTTTTTGATTTACACCCTGTTTTATATGAATACTCACTACGTTTTGCGTTGAGTAGTGCGCAATCTCGCCCGTCACGCCGCTTTTTTTCCGAACGAAACATTCACATCAAATCCTGCAAGCACGTCCTTCAATTCAGCTAAAAACCTGTCCCTTATATCTTCGTACTGCCGTTTCTGCGAAGGAATACCATCATTGCCACCGTGAAGTGCTATCATTTTGTTGACTTCCCTGATTTGTTCTAAAAGGTCAACGACCCTTGCAATATCATGGTCCAATGCTACTTCTTCAATCATTTTTTTCAAATTTTAGTTGAACAAATCCTTTTGAGAACTTTGGTTTTGACCTACTTGCCTTGGTTGTGCTGAATAGATGCAACCAATACGCACGGTCAGATTTAGTGAAAACATGCTTGGAATGAGTTTCAGGATAATTGCAAACCACGTAAGCATCAACCCCAAAAATCTTCCTTGCATGCTTAGATGAAAAACGGTCATCAATCAACTTTTCGTTCACTTCGTAATCACGATAATCCAAAAATACGACAAAATCAATGTCTTCGGGGTTTGGCTTTTTGCTTACAAAACTGCCATTGACCCAAACATAAAAACCATGTTTGGTATTCGGCGTCAGTTTGCTCAAGTATCCTACAAAACGATTGAATAGCTCCAATCTGTTAGAGTAGTCATCAAGACTGGTTGTAAAAACTGAACTGAACTCGGTTAGGTCAATCTCGTAGATTTTTCCAGCCACCAAATTCCCCCTCTCATCAAACTCAAGTTCGCTCATAGCCTTGCTTGTAGTTTTTCACGGACTGGCAGTCCGTGTCACCCCCTACTCACCCGCACACTCACCACCTTATACTCTGGGCAATGCGCAATCTCATCCGTCACGCCGCTCGTCACGTTGTTCACCTCCAGTTCCGGGAAGTGGAAGGTCGTGCTGAGGATGCCCGGCTTCACGTCCTCGGTCAGGTGCGCCTTCACCCGGCACTCGCCACGGGGGCTTTCCACCTTCACGAAATCGCCGTTGCGTATGCCCTTGGCTTTGGCATCGGCGGGGTTTATCCAAAGCACATCCTCCGTGAAAATCTTCACGTTGGGTGTGCGGCGCGTCATGGTGCCGACGTTGTATTGCTCCAGTACCCGGTTCGTAGTGAGAATAAACGGATAAGCTGCACCGTGGTCGAGGATCTCCGCAGTCTCCACGAAGTCCCGGAAGATGAACTTGCCCTTGCCCCGCTTGAACTCGCCGACGTGCAGCAGCGGCGTTCCTTTGCCATCCGCAGCCACGGGCCACTGCTTGCCCTGCTTGCCGAGTTCGTCCCATTTTACACCAGCGAAGAAGGGCACGATTTGGCTGATTTCTTCGAGCATCCCCTTTGCCGTGTAGGGCGCTTGCGGGTAGCCGAGGCGGTTCATCATTTCCACTAAGATGACACCATCGGGCTTGCTTTCGCCAATGGGTTCGACCACTTTTTGCACCTTCTGAATGCGACGCTCGCCGTTGGTGAACGTGCCTTCTTTTTCCAAAAAAGAAGCGCCCGGCAGCACGACGTGTGCGAATTTGGCGGTTTCCGTCATGAAAATCTCCTGCACCACAAACAGGTCGAGTGAACTGAGTGCTTTTTTGACGTGGTGGGTGTTCGGGTCGCTCTGCGCCATGTCCTCGCCCATCACCCAGACGGCTTTCAGTTTGCCTTCGAGGGCTGCGTCGTACATTTCGGGGATGGTGAGGCCTACCTTGTCGCTCATTTTTGCACCATAAAACTGCTCGTAGCGGGCGTGGACTTGCGGGTCGGTCACGTCGAAGTAGCCAGCGCCCTGGTAGGGTTGCGTGCCCATGTCGGCCATGCCCTGCACGTTGTTCTGGCCACGTAGCGGGTTCACGCCGCAGCCGGGCTTGCCCACGTTGCCCGTTATCATCGCCAGGTCGGCAATGAGCATGATGGCGTAGGTGCCTTGGTAATGCTCCGTGACGCCGAGGCCGTGGAACTCCATCGCCGTTTTTGCGGAAGCGTAAGTAATTGCAGCGGCACGAACTTGCTCCCGTGGCACGCCGCTCACGGCTTCCAGTTCGTCAATGTTCAGGTTCAAAATGCCCTCGCAAAACTCGTCGAAACCCTCTGTTCGTGTGGCCACAAAGCCCTCGTCCACAAGGCCCTCCTTGATGATATAGTAGAGCATCATGTTCAACACGGCGACGTTGGTGCCGGGGCGCAGTTGGAGGTGGTGCTGGGCATATTTGGCCAGCGTGGTGCGCCGTGGGTCAATGACGATGAGCGGCGTGCCCTTCATTGCCTTTTGTTTCAGCTTGGCACCGGTGACGGGGTGTCCGGCCATTGGGTTCGCCCCGATGACGAGGATGCACTCAGTCAGTTTCAGGTCAGCGATGCTGTTGGTGGCAGCGCCCGTGCCAAAAGTGCGCTGCATCCCCAAGGCAGTAGGGGAATGGCAAACCCTTGCGCAGCCGTCAATATTGTTCGTGCCGAAGCAGGCCCGAATCATTTTTTGCATCAAATAATTCTCCTCGTTGGTGCAGCGGCTGCTGCTGATGCCCGCCACGGCGTCGCCGCCGTAGGTGTTTTTTATTTCGGTCAAACGGGTGGCGAGGTAGTCGTAAACCTCGTCCCAAGTCACCCTTTCGAGTTCGCCGTTCTTGCGAATCATTGGGTACTGGATGCGCTCCGGGTGATTGTAGAACTTGAAGGCGTAGCGGCCTTTTAGGCAGGTATGTCCAGCGTTCACCTCGGCATCGAAAGGCGCTTGGATGCTGAGGATTTGGCCATTCTTCACGCTCACGTCGAGGTTGCAACCCACGCCGCAATAGGTGCAAATGGTGCGCACTTTGTCCTGCCCGACCACGGCCTTGGATTGGTAAATATCGTGGATGGCGCTCGTGGGGCAAGCCTGCGAACAGGCACCACAGGAGACGCAATCAGAGGAGAAAAAGTCCTGGTCGAGGCCCTTGATGATTTTGCTGTCGAAGCCACGGCCCGCCACACTGAGCACGAGCTGGCCCTGCACCTCGTCGCAGGCCCGCACGCAGCGGTAGCACATGATGCACTTCGAAAGGTCGGAAGTCATGTACGGGTGGCTGAGGTCCTTCTCCCGGTCGGTGTGTACTTTGCCAGCCGGATAGCGCACCTTGCGGATGCCGACACGGGCGGCCACATCCTGCAGTTCGCAGTTGCCGTTCACCTCGCAGGTGAGGCAGTCGAGCGGGTGGTCGGTGAGCACCAGTTCGATGATGTTCTTGCGCAGCTTCTGGATGGACTCGCTTTCGGTGAAAACCATCATGCCTTCGTCAACGGGCGTATGGCAACTAGCGACGGTGCGGAGGTTCGTGCCATTGCCGACCCTGCCAACCTCCACGGAGCAGACCCGGCAAGAACCAAACGGCTCCAAATTGGGCGCATCGCAGAGGGTGGGCACGTAGTCCTTGCCCTTGTAGCGGCGGACGAAGGAAAGGATGGTCTCGCCTGGAATGATGGCGAAGGATTGGCCGTTGATAAGGGCCGTTTTAGTGGCAACGGCGGCGGGCTGGGTGGTTAAGGCTTCTGATACCATTGGTTAGGCTGTTTTAGCTTTACGGAAAATGGGCTTTGTGGGCGTTGGACGGCGGAAAGATAGGGGGATTTTGGGAGGTGTGCAAGGGTGGTTTTTGACGTTGCAACTGCATAAATCAATGCAACCCCTACGCTGCCAATGGCCGCAAATCTACTTGCCAGTCTTCTGGCAGCGGCTTCGCAAACTTTGCGGCATCCTTTTCGAGCAGCTTCACGGAATTGCGGATGGCCTCGAACAGGCGAGGCGAGTAACCATCCAGCTTTAGCAGTTCGGCTATCAGTTGTTTCAGGAAAACGTTACGGCGATAGACGTACTGCTCCTGCATGAAATTGTCGCCTTGGTGTAGTTCCACCATTTTGTTGACAGCTTCTATCTGCTCGATGAGGTCTTCTATTTTGTAGCTGTTTTTTACTTTCATGTCAAAAGGCGATTTTGATGAATCCTTTTTGAAAACGTTTGCCGCTCCTGTTTTTGGCGGTGTAGCCAAATTGGTGTTCCCAGTACAACCTGTCAGACTTCGTGAGCGCTGCTTTTGGATGCCCATCTGGGTAAACCTTCACAATACTGGCATCTACCTTGGATCAGTTCAAAGGCTGGTGTTCTTGAAAGCAACCGGAGTGCTAGTTCTTTTGCTCAACTACCTGAAAATCAATAAAGTTCACAACGTCAATATCGCCTGGGCGCTGCTTTTTGGTGGCAAAG
>JADKBS010000045.1 GCA_016714985.1 Saprospiraceae bacterium
TAAGCGTTTCCAATTCTTTATCATTATCAAAAAAATGTATGATGCAAAAGGCATCATACATTTTTTGATTTGCATTTTCAAAAGATGTAATCTTCTTCAGATTATCATGTAGGAAATCCGAAACCTGATGAGTAATATTTGCTTCAAATACTTTCATCATTGAGGTTTGTTATAGCTAACAATTTTGGTAATTCCTTTCACTTCATCGTTAAGCGTTACAATTCGTTGATACTGTAATCTCCATTGTAAAGCATTTGAAATAGTCAAGTAGCCCTGTTCGGGTGGAGTTTTAAGGATTTGCTCCGCTAATTTTGATAATGTTATTTCGTCTGCTGGAATATTTTTGTCTTGCAGGTAAGCAATGATGTCGGCTTCATTAGCTTTATCCTTAACCATTTCTCGTAAACGGTAAGTTGTTGTATAGTCAGCCGTTCTCTCTTTTGCAACAAACGAACAGCTTACAAAAATCAATGTTGCTGTTTTGCTTTTTGGATCGTCTGTTTTATCGTAAACGAATACAAGCAAATTATAACCAAGTCCAAAAACCTTTTGTTTGGCGTCCTTGAAAGGGCAAGATGATTGGGGCTGTTTTATCGAAGTTACTTTGATGTCGGTTAAAATGTCATCAGAAGGCAGGTCAACACCACTTGCAGAGGAACCAATTGTAACTTCGTATTTGTCGTTTAAGTGCTTTTGAAATTTCTGTTCAATAAGTGTCCCAACGGCTTTGCCGTCAGTTACTCCAAACAGTTCTTTGTGCTGAAATTTAGATTGTTCAGCACAGAAAATTTGAGCTTCTTCTACTAAGGTTTCTACCGTTAATTTTTGCTTCATTCTCGTCTTAAATATTTGTTGCTAAGTTAATGTTTTTAAGGTCTAAACCCGCCCTGTTTGGGCGTCAAGTTTTACAAAAAAATTTGATGTCAAGCTTTAATGTTTGTCTGTTGCACTGTCGTAATAGCATTAGGCACACTTTATTTATACCCCCTACCCAATACCGCCAATCGCCCCAATTTTAGTACAATTGCCGCTACTCTACAGCGAGAATTCACGCCCAAAGGTAACAGACTTCCCTAAAAGCAAAAAAGTAAATTTCTGTTTGACAAAACCATCCATGCGGTGGCCAAAAATCACCCCGGCCTCGCCACCACCGTCAAAAATCCCATCGAAAACCATTTTTGCAGCTTGTAAATCGGCGCATGCAATACCATGCCCGTCACATAGCCCACGAACCTAGGCTCCATCGAAGCCGACCAGTCAATGCCCTCTTGCTCCATTCGGCTCATCCAATGCAGCGTATAGGGGTCGAGGGTGCCATAAGTATGTACCTGCTCCACTTGCCAGCCGCTGTTTTTCATCAACAGTTCCATGTTATTGGGGGAATAAAGCGCCGTATGCCGGGGCGTATGGTAGCCCGCCCAATGCTGCCCAAATTTGCGACGGGTATAGCTTTCAAAATTGGGCACCTCCACGATGAGCCGGGTACGGGGGTGGGCAATATCGAGCAATTGCCGGAGATGCTGCTGGGGTCGGTAATCGTGTTCCAGGTAATGCCACATTGTGATGACGTCCACGGGTGGCAGGCCGTGCAGATCGGCCACTTCGCCTTTTCGCAAGTCAATGCCACGGTAGGCCGCTGGTTCGTTTATCCATCCTTCATCGCTGAAATCAAGGCCAATGAGCTGGGCCGGGGTGTCTTTGCGCAAGCAGGCCAAAAAGCTCGGCTTGCCGCAGCCGACATCCAGAATCCGGCTCTGGGCGGTCAGGTCATGGTGCTTTTTTAGCCGATTTATCCTTGCTTGGTCAATGTTTCGCTGGTCTTGTTTTACGAAGGAAGCATATTTCCCCCAAGCCTCCTCCTCCCGGTAGGGCAGGTAGGCAGCGGTGTAAAATTGCCCCAATTCCGCTTCCGGCACACGTGGGTTTAGGAACACAAGCCCGCAGTCTTCGCAGCGGTCGAAATTGTATTTTTGAGCAAATGCTCGTGCATCATCGCCGCTGTTTGCACGAAGGGCTGGTGGTTGACGGAATTACAGGCGAGGCATTGGTTCAGTTTGCTCCATCAGCGGGTAACATGGTTGACCAGGGAACGGAGAAACGGGGGCCAAGGGAAGCCAACCATGATGCCCAAGTCCTCGGCAAGGCTCGTCTGCTCGTCGAGGTAGGCGAAGATTTGCTGCACCGGATATTTGGCATACATGGTTTCAAAAAGTTTTGGCCCCAAGTGGTTCTGGCGGTTCAGGACATCGAGGAACAATGCATCGTAGAAGCGGAATTTATGTGGAATTAGGCCCTTATTCGCTGGCCTGCCCGCCTTCAGGTTCTCCACGATTTTCCGTGAATTTCGCTCGCAATTTTTGAAGGAATAACCTGTGGAAGGTTTCACCCAGCCGCCGCCAGTACCGATGCGGATATGCTTGCCCTGCGAATATTTTTCAAATGGGAAATCGCTCATGGGAATCACGCCCTGCTCTTGTTCCACAATATCGAAATCCTGGAGTTTCAATATATCGCTGACATAGCGGTGCAGCATGCGGTCGTAGTCGCCATTGTTCAGCAATTCGGGCGTGAAAAGGGTAAATTCTACCAATGCCTCACGCTTGTTGAGTGGCAGCACGTAGGTGAAACTCGTCGAATCGGGCCACAGCAGCCGGAAGTCCATCATGGTGAAGCGGCTGGGGTCAAAACGATCGTCAGGGGTGCGGATGACCCATCCTTTGAAATGCTGTAAGATGCGGGTGTATTTGTCGTTTTTCTTGAAAAAATCTTCGGGAATACGGCTGTCGAAAACATGGTCTGCCATGTAGCTGCCTTGCTGCCCGATAATGCGGATGGGAGCGCCGTTTTCAACGGTTTGCACATCCTCGGTTTGCCAATGGAACTGAGGACTTGCCGTGATTTCCCGCTTCGCAAATTCATAGAAATCAATTCCCCGGAGCATTTTGTAACGGTAAGGTGGCAGCGAAAGCGGAATAGCTTTTTCTTTGGAAAAAAAATCGCCCTGCGACCAGCTTTGTCGGAGCAATTTGTCCCATTTCCCCACCTCTTTTTCCCAAAAACAAAAAGTGCGGTCGTTTTGGTCCTTGGCTGTTTTTTCAAGGATAAGGATGCGCTTTTGTTGAAAAAACGGCTCGTCCCGCATAGCGAGTGCAAGGTGGAGGCCCGCTGCCCCTGCCCCGATGATGGCGATGTCAAAATTGATAGATGGCATAGAAAAAGGCGAAAAATACAGCTTGTGAGGCAAAATGGTGCATCGGGAGCGGATTCTTTCCTTCGGGCAAGTCTTTTTGTGCAATTACCTGCAAAATCAGGGAGACCACGAACCAATCTACGAAGTTTCGAAGGGGCGCACGGCCTTCGTCCCAATGCCAGAAATCGAAAACCGGAGCTGTGGGTTCGATGAAAAAATCGAGTGCCACCATCAGCATTGCTCCGCAAATTGGTGCCAGCCATTTGTGCCGGATAAAACGTTTGCAAATAGTGGCCGTTAGGAAGGTCAACACCACCCAATTGATGCCAATCAGGAGCGGCACGCCAAATAGTTTCAGCCCAAGGTTTTCGCCATACTGGTAGGTGCCGAAAAGCAGGCCAGTGTTCACGCCCACGATTTCCACACCCATGCCTATAAGATAAACAATCGTCCAAATCGAAAAGCTGCGCCAGCCATTTTTCATGGGAAAATTCCAGTACAAAAGCCCCATGCCGAGCAAAAGGTTGAACGGGGTTTTGGGCAAAAACCAATCGCCCTGGCCAAGCCAGATTCCTATCATACCAGATATGGTGACCAGCCAAATAGCGAAAACAGAAACTTGGATTTTTCCGTAGGGAAATGGAAGTGCAAAGGTTTTATTCATGACTCAGAAGCGATTAAACTTGCCGTAATCTTTGCAGAAAGCAGGCACAGTGGGATACCACCACCCGGGTGCACGGAGCCGCCGCAGCAGTAGAGTTGCTTGATTTTACTGGAAAAGTTTGGGTGGCGGAGGAAGGCCGCAAACTTGGAATTGCTGGCAGCACCATACAAGGCGCCCCGGTAGCTGCTCGTACGCTGCTCGATGAGGGGCGGCGTGAGCACATCCTCCGTTTCGATGAGCGGTGCGAGGTCAGTGCCCAGCAGGCGGTTCACTTTGGCGAGGATGTCGTGTCGGGCCTGTGCTACGAGCGCTTGCCAATCTTGCCCATAGTCGCCGGGGGCGTTTATCATCACGAACCAGTTTTCGCAGCCCGGCGGCGCATCGCTCGGTGCTTCCTTGCTGGTGATGTTGATATAAACAGTAGGGTCGTTGAAAAGGGTTTTATGCTCGAACAAATGCGCAAACTCCGTTCGGTAATCGCCACTGAATAGGATGTTATGCAGGTCCAGTTCGGGGAACTGCGCACGGATTCCCCAATAGAAAATGACCGCCGAACTGGAGCGTTCCTGCCGCAGGGTGCGCTCCGGGTGCGGCTGTTCGGGCAGCAGTTTTTTATAAGTGGAAAAAACGTCCATGTTTGATACGACCACATCCGCAAAATATTGGTTGTCAGCCGTTTGGATGCCAACTGCTCGGCGGTTTTTGACCAATATCTGCTCTACTTTTTGACCAAAATGAAACTGAACACCTTGCCGAAGGGCCAGCTCATACAGGCTGGTAGTGATACTGTGCATGCCCCCTTTCGGGAAATAGGTGCCCAAGTGCAGTTCGAGGTGCGGAATCATGCTCATGATGCCCGGTGTGCGGTAGGGCGACGAGCCATTGTAGGTGGCATAGCGGTTGAACAGTTGCACGAGGTGCGGTTCGCCGATGGCCGATTCGTTGAGGGAGTTGAGGCTGGTGCCGATGTCCATTTGCGACATTTGGGTCATCGCCTTGAGCGTGTCGGTGGAAAGATAGGTGCCGATTTTGTGCAGCGATTTTTCGAGGAATAGGGGGGCGGTTAGGTCGTATTTGCGTTGGCCTTTTTGCAAATAAGCCAACAACGATGCCGCTTCTACGCCAAATTTCGCAGCAGCCTCTCTGGCGAAAACTTCCCGGTCGGCGTTGACGGTGAAGCAGGTGCCGTCCTCCCAGAAATAATTGCAGACGCTGTCCTTGCGGTGGTACTGGAAATGCGCTTCGGGCTGCTCACCAAATAGTCCGAACAGCTCCGTCACCAGTTCCGGCATGGTGAACAGCGAAGGCCCCGCATCGAATCGGTAGCCGCCCAACGCAAAGGCGTGGAGCTTGCCGCCTGGATAGTCGTTCGCCTCAAAAACGGCCACGTCCATGCCCGCCGCCCGCAGTCGCAAGGCAGTGGCAATTCCGGCTATTCCGGCCCCGATGATGATGGCTGATGACATTTTTTTGGTCTATGTGGTCGCCAAATTTATTTGGCTGACCCTTTACCCACTAAATGATTAAAAAATAGCTTCAAACACAATTGGCCCATTGGCATTTATGGATTATATTAATTGCCAATTGGTTTTGATTGGGTCAGCCAAATAAATTTGGCGACCACTTGAATGAAACATAGTTTCAAAACCAATTGTCCCATTGGGATTTAGGGATGATATTGTCTGTCTATTGGTTTTGATTGGGTCAACCAAAGAAATTTGGAGACCATTTTGGGGAGTATAATGCAGGAAGGGGAAAATGGTTTTTGGAAAACGGGGTTTTTGTGTGTTGTATAGATTAGGTGAAACAAGCGGAACACCAATCAAAACCATATTGAAAAAAACAAAATCAACTACCTTTGCACCATCAATGAAAAAACTCCTTTCCATATCCTTGGCAATGCTCTTGCTGGCGACGTCCTCTCCGACCAGCCAGGGCATCCGTACCTTGGTAAAAATGGGGGAGTTCGTTCACCACTTTATCCACCACGTTGTCTGTGACCAAGAGCAGCTTGGCATTGGCGGTTACCTAAAGCTGCACTACTCCGACCACGAGCACCACGAGGCCGACCATCACGAACACGAAAACCTACCGTTCAGCCAACACGAAGACCAGCAAAGCACCACGCTCCAGACACTCTTACTGCTCCTGCATCAACCTGAAACCCTTAACCTTTCAAGGCCACTGTTTGATTATATGCCGTTGAACCGACTGACTTGCAGGTGGCATTCCACTTCCTACCTCCACGACATCTGGCAGCCACCTAGGGCATAGCTTTTCCGTTTTCTTTTCAATCCAATATTTCTAGACTAAATGCCTTTGTTGCTCCGCAACAAGGGGTTTTCTGCATTTTCAATTGCTTACGCAAACCATTCATTTTCAATGAAAAAGCTATTGTTGCAATTATTGGCAGCGGCACTTGTACTGACCGGTTGCCATTCCCATTCCCACGATGCTAATGGTAGCCATGGCGATGCCCATGCCCATGACGAACACGGCAACCATATCACGCCCACCGAGCCGACGCTCGAAGCATTGGCATACACCCTTTACACAGATAAAACAGAGCTTTTCGTCGAGTTCAAGCCGCTTGTCGTTGGGCAGGAGAGCCGTTTTGCGGCGCACTTCACAGCGCTTGGCGAGCTGTTCAAAGCCATCGGTGAGGGCAGCGTGACCCTTTCCCTGAAAAACGGCGAGACTACCGCACTGTCCATTACCGCCGACAAGCCCGAGGTGCCAGGCATCTTCCGCCTACGCATATCGCCCAAACAGGCGGGCACCTACAGCCTTGTTTTTGACATCAAAACACCCGCCTACACCGACCAAATCACCATCGAGGGCATGACCGTTTTCCCAGATGAAAAAACGGCGATGGCAGCGCAGGGCGAAGCCGAGGCAGGAGGCGGCACCGACATCAGCTACCTGAAGGAACAGGCATGGAAGGTCGAGTTCGCCAACGCCCCGGCACGGGTGCAGCCCTTCAGCGAGGTGGTGAAAACCAGCGGCCAAATCCTCGCAGCCCCCGGCGACGAAGCCGTGCTGACCGCCCAAATCAGCGGCATCGTTTCCTTTTCGGGTAAAAACATGGTGGTTGGCACAAGCATCGGTGCGGGCGCAACGCTTTTCACGGTGAAAAGCAACGAAGTCGTGCAGAGCAACCTCGGCGCTGCGGTGAAGCAAGCCGAAAACGATGTGGCCACCGCTCAAAAACAGTACGACCGGGCAGCGGAACTGGCAAAGGACAAAATCGTTTCCGACAAGGAATTATTGGAGGCAAAGCTACGCCTCGAAAACGCCCAGGCGCAGCTCGCCAACGCCAAGGTGTCCCGAAGCTTTGGGCAGAACAAGCAAAGCGTGGCAGCGCCTATTGGCGGTTTTTTGAAAAACGTCTTGGTGGAAAACGGGGCCTTCGTGCAAGCCGGGCAACCCTTGGCGACCATTTCCAAGAGCAAGCGGCTTTTGTTGCGGGCGGATATTTCGCAAAAATATTTCCCCAAGCTCGCAACGTTCACTGCAGCCAATTTCAAGACCACCGACGGCGACCGGGTTTACAGTACCCGTGAACTTAACGGTAGGGTCGTTTCGACGGGAAAATCGGTGGCGGCTGGTTCGCCCTTTTTGCCCATCCATTTCGAGATTGACAACGTGGGCAGCTTCGTCCCCGGCTCGGCGGTGGAGGTGTTTTTGCAGTCGAGGTCGTCGCAATCGCTGGTCATCCCCACTTCCTCGCTCATCGAAGAGCAGGGCGTTTTTTACTGCTATGTGCAGGTGGAAGGAGAAAGTTTCCAAAAGCGGGAACTCAAAATCGGGGCCAGCGACGGTCGCAACGTGCAGGTGCTTTCGGGCATCGCCGAGGGCGAGCGGGTGGTGACGACTGGTGCTTACCAAATCAAGCTTTCATCTGCTTCCGGCACCATGCCAGCGCATGGGCACGAGCATTAAATCCCCGAAGCCATGCTCAACAAAATAATCAATTTTTCCCTCCAAAACCGACTGCTCGTCATAGTAGCAACGGTTTTGCTCATCGTGTTCGGCTCCGTCGTGGCCTCCCGCATGGAGGTGGACGTGTTCCCTGACCTCACCGCCCCCACCGTGGTGGTGCTGACCGAGGCGCACGGCATGGCCCCGGAGGAGGTCGAAAAACTCGTCACCTTCCCGCTCGAAACGGCGGTGAACGGTGCCACCAACGTCCGGCGGGTGCGCTCGTCCTCGTCGGCGGGCATTTCCATTGTCTGGATTGAATTTGAGTGGAACACCGACATCTTCAAGGCCCGGCAAATCGTCAACGAAAAAATCATCGCCGTTGCCGAGCGACTGCCACAGGGCGTGGGCAACCCCACGATGGCCCCGCAGGCGAGCATCATGGGCGAAATCATGCTCATTTCAATGACCGCCGATTCGACCTCGCAAATGGACTTGCGGACGCTCGCCGACTGGTCCATTCGTCCAAGCCTCTTGGCAACGGGTGGCGTGGCACAGGTCGTGGTCATCGGTGGCGAATACAAGCAGTACCAGATTTTGGCATCACCGCAAAAAATGGCTGCTTTTGGCGTATCACTTACTGAACTTTTAAACGCCGCAGAAGGTGCCAACGGCAATTCGTCGGGCGGCTTCATGAGCGAATACGGCAATGAGTACATTGTGCGGGGCATAGGCCGAACGAGCGATTTGGCGGAACTCGGAAAGTCCGTCATCAAAGCCACCCCGCAGGGTGTGGTGAAAATCGAGGACGTGGCCGAACTGAAAATCGGGGCGGCCCCCAAAATCGGCGACGGCTCGCTGCGGGGAAAGCCCGCCGTAATCATGACCGTGCAAAAACAGCCCGCCACCAACACGCTGGCACTGACCGAAACAATTGACAAAGCCATCGCCGACCTGCAAAAAACCATGCCCGGCGACGTACAAATCAATACCAAGATTTTCCGGCAGGCGGACTTCATCAACGCCTCCATTTCCAATATACAAAAAGTGCTGCTGGAAGGGAGCGCCTTCGTGGTCATCATCCTCTTCCTGTTTTTGATGAACTGGCGGGCGACAGCGATTTCCCTCGTGGCCATTCCAATCTCGCTCATCGTCGCCATTTTGACCCTGAAATGGCTGGGTTTCAGCATCAACACCATGTCGCTCGGCGGCATGGCCATTGCCATCGGCGACCTCGTGGACGATGCCATCATTGACGTGGAGAACGTGTTCAAACGATTGAAACAAAATGCCGCCCAGCCGCAGGAGGAGCGGCGAGGGATTTTGTCGGTCGTTTTCGATGCCTCTTTTGAAATCCGCACGAGCATCATCAATGCCACTTTCATCATCATCGTAGCGTTCTTGCCGCTGTTTTTCCTGTCGGGCATGGAGGGCAAACTGCTCGCCCCGCTCGGCATTGCGTTCATCGTGTCGCTGTTCGCCTCGCTGGTGGTGAGCATCACGCTCACGCCCGTTTTGTGCAGCCTTATGCTTTCCGATGAAAAAACGCTGCAAAAACAACACGGCGAATCCTGGCTCGTTCAGCGTTTGCAAAGCGGCTATTCGGCTGTTTTACAGCGGGTGATGAACGCCAAGTCGCTCGTCATCGGGCTGTCGGCGGTGCTGGTCGCCGTCGCAATATTTGGGTTGACGCAGTTGGGGCGGAGCTTTTTGCCTGAATTCAACGAAGGCTCGCTCGTCATTTCGGCGGTCAGTTTGCCGGGCATCAGTTTGGAGGAAAGCAACAAAATCGGCAACCGGGTAGAGGAGGAACTTTTGAAAATCCCCGAAGTCCAGGTCACCACCCGCCGCACCGGACGGGCAGAACTCGACGAACACGCCCAAGGGGTGAATGCCGCCGAGATTGATGCGCCCTTTGTCTTGGAGGAACGAAGCCGAGCCGAGTTCATGGAAGACGTTCGGGCAAAACTCGCCAATGTGAGCGGGGCGAACATCACCATCGGGCAGCCCATCGGGCCACCGCCTCGACCACATGCTCTCTGGTACAAGGGCGAACATCGCCGTCAAGATTTTCGGCGCTGATTTGAACCGTCTCTACACCATTTCCAAGGAAATACAGTCGGCCATCGTCGGCATCCCCGGCCTCGTGGACGTGGGCGTGGAGCCGCAAATCGAAATCCCCCAAATCCAAATCAAGGCTCGGCGGGAAATGCTGAACCACTACGGCATCCATGTCGGGCATTTCAACGAGTTCGTGGACGTGGCCTTTGCGGGCGAAAAAGTGTCGGAGGTGTACGAAGGAAACCAGCGGTTTGACCTCTTATTGCGCTTCGATGAAAACAACCGGGGCAAAATCGAAAACATCAAAAACACCATGATTGATGGGGCAAACGGTCAAAAAATACCGCTGAGTTACGTGGCCGATGTGGTCAGTACCACTGGCCCAAACACCATCAACCGGGAGAACGTGGGGCGCAAGACCGTCGTCTCGGTGAACGTGGCGGGGCGTGACCAAAAGTCTGCGGTCGAGGAAATCCAGCAGGTCGTTTCCGAAAAAATCAAGTTGCCGGAAGGCTACCGCATCGAGTACGGCGGGCAGTTCGAGGCGGAGGCGGAGGCTTCCCGGACACTGGTATTGGCGTCGCTGCTCTCGCTGCTGGTGATTTTCCTGCTGCTTTTCAACGAGTTCAAAAGCCTGAAAACGGCGTCCATCATCCTGTTGAATTTGCCGCTGGCCTTGATTGGCGGCGTGTTCAGCATCTGGGTCACGTCGGGTATTTTGAGCATCCCGGCCATTATCGGCTTCATCACGCTGTTCGGCGTGGCGACAAGGAACGGCATCCTGCTCGTGTCCCGCTACCAAAATTTGCAGGAGGAGGGCAAACCTATTCGGGAGGTGATTTTGGAAGGCTCGGTTGACCGCCTTTCCCCGATTTTGATGACGGCGCTGACGGCTGGTTTGGCTCTGATTCCGTTGGCGATTGCGGGCGACTTGCCGGGCAACGAAATCCAAAGCCCTATGGCGAAGGTCATTTTGGGTGGGCTGCTCACGTCCACCTTGCTCAACATTTTCGTGGTGCCGGTGGTGTATTATTTAACCAATAAAAAAAAGGGAAATGAAATATAAAAGCATTGAAATAAGACTTGTGCCACGATTACTAAACTTCAAAAGTTTAGTAATCGTAGCTGCTCTTTCCATTGCATTTTCAAGTCAAGTTTTTAGTCAATCGAATATTGAAACCGTTTTGATTTCCGTTGAAAAAAACAACAAAAGCCTCGCTGCTGACCGACAGTTTTGGGAGGCCAAGAAATTGGAGTACAAAACCGGATTGACCCTGCCCAACCCGACCGTACAGGGTCAGTACCTGTTCGGTTCCCCGGCAACTGCGGGCAATCAGACGGACTTTTTCGCCGTGCAGCCCTTCGATTTCCCAACGACCTATAAAAAGCGGCGAGAACTGGCGGAGGTGCAGGGCGCCCTTTCCTCCTCCGCCATCGCCGGGCGTAGGCAGGAGGTTTTGCTGGAAGCTAAACTGCTTTGCCTCGAAATGATTTACCGCAACAAACTGGCGGCAAAGCACAGTTGGCGGAAAGCGGAGCTGGAGAAACTGCTCGCCGAATTTCAACGGAAACTTGACACGGGTGATGGCAATATTTTGGAGGTAAACAAAACTAGGCTTCAACTATTGGAAGTCAGCCAGTTGCAAGCAGAGAACGCCGTAGAACTGCAAAAGCTGCAAACGCAATTGGTGGGCCTGAACGGTGGCGAGGTGGTTGTTTTTCAGGACACGATTTACCCGCAATTGCCAGAAATCCAGTCATTTGAGACGGTGGAAAAGGAATATGAAGCCGCTGACCCGCTGCGCCAAACTTTGGAACAGGAAAAACGGATTGCCGAAAGACAGTTAGACCTGAGCAAAGCTTGGAAGCTGCCCAAGTTCGAGGCAGGCTACCATTACCAGGGCATTTTGGGGCAGCGTTTCAATGGCCTTCATGCAGGCGTTACGCTGCCGATTTGGGAGCAGAAATTCCGAATGGAGTCGCAGCAATCGCAAGTGCTTTTCGCTGAGTTGCAGTTGCAGGGCCACCTGAACGAGCATTTCTATGAAATAAAGGAACTGTACGAACGGCAAGCGGCGCTGGCCAAATCATTGGACGATTACGCTGCTGCAATTGCCACGGTAAGCAATGCGGCGTTACTCGACAAGGCCCTACGCCTTGGCGAAATCACGACCATCGAGTATTTTTTGGAGGTGAGTTTTTACCAAAATGCCTTGCTGCACTACCTGAAAACGGAACGTGATTATCAGGTGGCGGTGGCGGAGTTGTTGCGTTACAGGTTATAAGTTCCTACACGACGGTAAAGGTTGGTTCAGACTTCAACAACTTCTACTTAACCAACCCATCAATCATCCCATTAAAGATAAAAAAGTGAAACGGCAGCACGAGGTACCAATATACCCGTCCCCACAGCCCACGGGGGCGGAAGGTGGCCGTTTGCGAAAGCACCCAAGCGCCATCTTTTTCAGTGATATTGAACTCCAGCCAAGCCTCGCCGGGCAATTTCATTTCTGCAAAAAGGAGCAGACGTTTGCCAGCCCGGTCGGCAATGAGCACTCGCCAAAAATCGAGTGAATCGCCGGGGCTGATTTCGTGAGGATGGGTGCGACCCCTTCTCAGGCCAACACCGCCTACCATTTTGTCAAGGTGGCCACGGATTTTCCAGAGGGGAGTGCCATAGTACCAGCCCCGGTTGCCGCCGATGCTCCAAATCCGATCCAACACCTCAGCTTCGTTGCCTTGGAGGGTCCGGCTTTTTTCATCTGTGAAACAGCCAAATTTGGGCACTTCCACATAGTCCATCAGCCCGGGGTTGGTGTCAAAGGAACTGAAGGCATCCTTCCAACTGCTCACCACCATGTTCTGCTCGATGCGGTTGAAGGCCATTTCCACGGCTGTTTTGTAAGACAAAATTTCGATGCCCAGGTCGGCGGCCAGGTCGTTGGGGCGGCATATCACGTTGATTTTCATGCTGTCCACCAGGTTTTGGGCCAAGTGGTAGGACGTGGAGGTGATGAAATAGAGCCAGTACGACGAGAGCTTTGGCGTCATAATCGGCACGGTCCAGATGTAGCGGCGGAGCTTCCTCACTTCTGCAAATTTCAGCAGCATCTGCTTGTACGACAGCACTTCTGGGCCACCAATGTCGAAGTCGTGATTGTAGGTGTTTTCCTTGCCAATCACCCCCGCCAAAAACTGCACGACGTTGCGGATGCTGATGGGCTGGCACAGGGTGTTGAGCCATTTTGGGGCAATCATGACGGGTAGTTTTTCTACCAAGTCCCTTATGATTTCGAAAGAGGCACTGCCCGACCCGACGATAATGCCTGCCCGCAGCACGGTGACGGGAACCTTGCCATTGCGCAGGATTTTCTCCACCTCAAAACGGCTGCTGAGATGGTCGGACAGCTCTTTTTCGTTCACGATGCCGCTCAGGTAGATGATTTGTCGGCACTGTGTGGCCTGTACCAACTTGCTGAAATTCAAGGCGGTGGTGGCTTCCTTGCTCGCAAAATCGCCTTTGCTGCTCATGGAATGGATGAGGAAATAGGCCACGTCGAGGTCGGTAGGAAATGTGGCGGCTGGTGCAGGGTCGAGGAAATCCACCTCGATGATTTCAAGGCGTTCGTGCACCGGGCCATCGAACCGCTTTCGGTTACGGACACAGCAATGGACGGTATGCCCTTGTTCGAGCAAAACGGGGAGCAATCGTTGGCCAATATAGCCGTTGGCGCCGGTGAGGAGTATTTTCATGTTTTTCTAAACAAGGGTTGGCGATAAATGTTAGCGATAGAAAAAACACAAGTTACACTTAAAAATTTTCATGAAGCCACATCCAGTACTCGTAGTTGGCGCAGGGATAGCAGGTTTATCCGCTGCACAACGTTTGGCAGCGGCGAATATCCCAACCATCGTGTTAGACAAGGGTAGGGGAGTGGGGGGGCGGATGGCCACCCGACGTATTGGTGAGGCCGTTTTCGACCATGGCGCCCAGTATTTTTCCGCCAAAACACCTGATTTTCAAGAATTTGTGAATGGTGCAGTCAAACTTGGCATCGCAAGGGAATGGTGGCCAGCCATTGCCGACAACAAGCATCCACGTTGGGTGGGCAGCCATGGAATGAACGCCGTACCAAAGCTGATGGCTGAAAGCTGTACAGTGCTCAAAGAGAAAAAAGTAGTGAAAATCCAGATGGTAGGCGATGCATGGCAGGTGATGACCGATGACGCAGGCAGTTTTTTAGCATCGGCGCTGCTCGTAACCATCCCTGCCCCACAAGCCTTGGAATTGCTGGAAAACAGCGGCATCCATTTCGCAGAAAACCCGCTGACCCAAATCAAGTACCATCCCTGTCTGGCATTGTTGGCCACACTTGATTCCCCCTCCTCCATCCCCGCTCCCGGTGGGCTGCAAATCAATGGGGCAGTGGTTAGCTGGTTGGCCGATAATTTCAAGAAAGGCATTTCAAAACATCCGTCTGTTACTATTCACGGCTCCCCAACATTTAGCCAAAAACACTTGGATGGCGATTTGCAAGCAGCCGGTGCCATGATGCTCGAAGTCGTGGCCGACCTCATCCAGCCCGCCCAGGTGTTGGATTGGCAGATACACCGTTGGCGGTACAGCCTTGCTTATGAGCGTTATCCTTCAATGTATTTCGAAGCTGAAACGGCTTCCCCGCTGCTCTTTGGTGGCGATGGTTTCGGCATGGGCAACGTGGAAGGGGCTTTTGTATCCGGTTTGGCCATGGCCGATTATTTGTTGGAAGGCATGACCGCATAATTTGTCGTTTGACTGGCATTTTCTCAAGCTGGTAAACCCCATGAAGCAACTTTTGGTAGCCTGCATGCACATAACGCATTGAAACATGGCATCCCATGTGATTAAATAATTAAATCACCACGGGCATTTCGCAATTTTTTGTGGCTTCGGATTGCTCGATAAAGCGCATGCAATGAAAACTCTTTTTCAAACCCTTTTTACAGCAGTCCTACTGCTTTCTATTGGGCAAAAAGCCGCAGCCTACAGTTTTACCATCACTGGCAATGTGCAGGACAACGGCCAGCCAGCCTTTTTTTACCAAGTAACTGCTGAATCGCAGGATGGGCTTTATTACGAAGTGGGCTTAACGGATTTTTTGGGCAACTACACCATCGTTTTTGAAATCCCAACTGGTGAGACCCCTGCTTTCACGGTGAGTACCTATAATCTCTGCACCGGTGACGATTATGTTGAAAACAACGTCCTCGCAATTAATGGCACCACGACCATTAATTTCGACTTGTGCAATCCAGTTACGACCTGTTCGCCTTCTTATTCCTATGAACTAGACCCGGATGACCCATTTACGATTCAATTCATTGATAATTCTGTGGCACAAAACCCCATATATCTCTGGGAGTTTGGCGATGGGGCGACCAGTACCGAGCAAAACCCGGTGCATACCTATGACTCGCCTGGTTATAAGTTAGTGACTTTGACTGTGAGCAATGACACCTGCACCAATACTGTTGTTTATTCATTGCTGATTGGTGACCCAGCGGCTTGCAATTGCCCGCACTACTATGCACCTTATTGCGTCGAACTTCCGGATGGCACCGAAGTCAACTTCACCAATGAATGCGAGGCATCTTGCTACGGCTATGAGGATGCAACGCCCTGTTATGATTCGACTTATTGCTTCACTTATTTCTATTTCCTGCCGGATACCTCGTCATCAAACACCATTTTGTTACAAAACATCAGTTTTGGCGTAGTCACCGACTATCTCTGGAATTTTGGCGATGGAACCACCAGTACAGTAGCAAATCCGGTGCATACCTACAGCGTAGATGGCGGCTATTTGGTCACGCTTGCCATCACCACGGAAACGGGATGCACCTCGTTCTATTACTCCACGGTCTTTGTGGGTGAGGGCTGTGATTGCCCAACCGATTATTCACCCGTTTGTATCCCTACGCCCATAGGAATAAACTACGTCATACAGAACAGTTGCATCGCCGATTGCCTCGGATTGACTGATTACGAAAATTGCGGAGGTGCGACCTATTGCAATGCCGATTTTACGTTCACATTGCTCGACTCAGCTGGCCTTAGCTATCAATTTTTTAACACCAGTACGGGCGAAAACCTCAGCTACCAATGGTATTTCAGCGATGGTGGTGTAGGCAGCACGGATGCCAATCCGGTGCATACTTTTTCGAACGAAGGTAACTATCTGGTCAGCTTGGAAGTTTATGGAAGCGATGGCTGCTATGATTATCAAACTTATCACTTCACCGTCGGCGATGGCCTAGCGGATTGCCAAGCCAATTTTTATTATACCAATGACTGGCAAGATTCCCTTACGGTCTTGTTTTATAACCAATCTTATAGTTACTTCGGGAGTGAAATAACGGGCTGGCTATGGGATTTCGGGGATGGCAATACCAGTACCGCACAAAACCCAACCCACACCTACGCCGCTGGCGGCGTTTATACCGTCAACCTGATGGTTGATTTTGCAGATGGCTGCCAATCTTTCACTTCCTTTACCGTTTGGCCGGGGCTGGGCTGGACGTTTTGTGAATGCTCAGGTGCATACGACCCCGTATGCGTGGAGCAGCCCGATGGCACTTACCTCACCTTCAGCAACGCTTGCTTTGCGGCTTGCAATGGTTACCCCAACTATGTTGATTGCGATGAAGTGGATTACTGCCAGGCCTCATTTTACTATGTTCAAGACAATGTGGATGAGTTGAATGTCTTTTTCGTTGACCTGAGCATGGGCAATAACATCACAAACTGGCTATGGAACTTTGGCGATGGCACAACGAGCACCGAGCGGAATCCTGCTCATACCTACTCCAGCATCTGGGAATACCAAGTTACGCTGACCATTACGACCGAATCCGGCTGCATGAGCACCATCACCTATCCAGTAAACCTGAATGGCAATGCTGGATTGCCGCCCTGCTATGCTGCTTTCTGGTTTGGGCAAGACACCAGCGACCTGATGACCCTTAATTTCATGGATTATTCCGCTCCTGGCGTTGACAGTTGGTACTGGAACTTCGGCGATGGCCAAAACAGCACCGAGCAAAACCCGACTATTACCTATGCCGAGCCGGGTGTTTACCTGGCGTCCTTGACGGTGAGCGATGCTGAGGCCAATTGCACCAACACTTATTCCATGCTGGTATGGGCGGACACAGTTGCGTATTACAGCAGCACTTGCCAAGCGCTATTTATCCCGCAAGTATCGGGTTTGAGCGTGTCATACTATGATTTGTCCTTCCCATTTGGCGCAGAAAGCTACGCTTGGGATTTTGGCGATGGCAATACCTCAACGGAGCAGAACCCGGTTCACCTCTACGCACAGCCGGGCACTTACACGACCACGCTCACCACGACAAACGCAGATGGTTGCACCAGCACTTTTCGGTGACGATCACCTGATGAACGGCCAGTTCTGGGGCAATTCAGCGCCATCTGCCATTGTGCTGTTCCCCAGCAGTACCGAGCAGCGGGAGCAGGCCGAGGATAAATACAGCCTGTCCCCGAACCCAGCTGGGGCATCGGTCAACTTCGTTTGGGAGAAAAAATCACAGCAAAGCGGCACTGCAAACCTGAGCCTGCAAAGCATGGCTGGACAACTGGTCTGGGAGTCGGAGCAAGTCCTGGTTCAAGGCAAGTACCAACTGCAAATCCCGCTGACAAACTTGCCCGCTGGCATGTACCTGCTGAAGGTTGTTGACGGCGACCAGTTGCAAACTTTGAAATTAGTGAAGGAATAACAGAAGACTGCACAAAAAAGCCCTGCTCATCTCATGGATGGGCAGGGCTTTTTTGTTTGGAAACGCTTGCGAATCCTTATTTTTTCTTCAATGAAACACCCAGCAGCTTGTTCCGGATTTCACCCAAATCCGAAACATTGGTATTGCTCAGGATAATCACCGTTTTTTGTTCCTCAATCAAGTGCAACCAAGCTGCATTACTGCCCCAGATGCTGCCTTGTCGGTCGGCTGCCCGGTATTTTTTTTCGTTGATTTCGAGGTCGTACACCCAGAAGCCATAAGCCACACCGTAAAGTTCAGGGTAAGGAGTCAGCATGAGGTCGAGGGTCTTTTTTTGCAGTAATTTGCCGGAGAAAAGGGCTTCGTTTAACTTCAGCAAATCCTCCACAGTACTGTACATGGCGGCGGCTGCGCCGTAGTTTTGGGTGAAATAGGCTGGGTCGTTTTTCAGGACTTTCGTGCTATCATCCATCCAATAACTGCTGGCCAGTCCTTCTACAATTTGAAAATCGGACAGAAAATCGGTATTGATCAACGCTGTTGGCCGCAATATTTTTTCATGAAGGTTTTCTTGATATGACTTGCCCGTCACCACTTCGATAATGCGGCCCAAAATGATGTAGGCCCCATTGTCGTAGTTGAATTGGCTGCCCGGTTCTGTTGCCAATTTGCCACTGCAATACGTCTTGATAAAATCATCCGTCGAAATCTCCCGCTGATAAACGCCCAACCCCAAATCGCCCTCGCAATTCGGGATGCCGGAGCTATAGGTGAGCAGGTGGTGCAGTGTAACTTTGTCCCGCCCTTCGCCAGTGTACCACGGTAGGTATTTACCGATGGTGGCATTCAGGTCGAGCTTTCCCTGCTCCACCAATTGAAGCACCAGCACAGCGGTAAAGGTCTTTGTGATGGAGCAGATTTTGAACTTGGTTTGCGGCGTGATTTTCACGTTATGCTGGCGGTCGGCAATGCCTTTTGCCCCAATGAAATCAATATTGTTGCCAGTGGAAACGCCTACCACTCCGTCGAAATCTGGATAAGCATTTAATATGAAATTAAAGTCTTGAGCAATAGCCAATTGCTGTAAAAACAGCATGAAAATGAGGAGGTTACGCATGGTATCGTTTTGTTTGAAAGAAAGTAATGGAGGTGGAAAAAACAGTTTCAAACAAGCCTTCGCTTGTTCTCCACCGTAATTTCCGATCCTTCGGCGAGCATCACAGAGGTAGGTGTAAGCTGGTTGAGGATGGCAAACTGATTTCCGTACAATGCACCGAAATCCACATCCATCCTATGGTTTTTCACAGCATAGACTTCCCAGCGAGGGTGAGAGACCTGATACTCATTGGTTTGAGTTTCCGAATACTTGGCGTAGCCCCAAAAATGTTCCGTGATGAACTCTGCCTCGCTGCCGGGTTGCATGGGCATAGGCTCCGTGGCAGCATCCAAGTGGAAGGAATGCCAACGGTCTTGCTTTTTCCAGTCGTACTCAATGGTTTGGGTCTGACCATCGTTTTTCCATGAATGGCGCATGGGCACTGCTTCGTAATGCTCCCTGTAAATGGTGTTGGCCACCAAGGCAATGGCTAATTTAGGCACCAGTTCGCTGACGAATACCACCCCACGTCGCCACTCTCCATCGGACTTATGACGGACATAGAAGCGAAGGTTTACTTCCTCAAAATTGGTGTGGAAAGGGACGGAAATACCCAGTAGCTTTACGTTTTTGAACATAAAACCTACCAAGCTCACATAACATCGCCCATTCCAAATATCGAGTTCAGTGCCATGAGGCAGGTAGGGTTGAAGCAGTTCGGGGTTTACTTCATAATTGGCTAACGCCAGTTTTCGCCATTCGGCGGTGAGGAAACTCATTCAAAGAATATTTGGCTTCTAAACAGGCCGTTGGCCTAAATGTTTAGCGCAGCCAATAATGAAAACCGACCCCTAGGTTCACTGCTTGGAGGTAGTTTTTCACGGCGTCGTCTTTATAAACAGGGGTGAAGCCCTGCTGGTAACCAGTGGACATGGACAAAGCAACCCTGGAGGAAATCCGATAGCGCATGTCAAGGCCAAAAGCATAGTCAAACGTCCATTTTTCAAGGTCGGTAACGGCTGGAGCGCCGACGAAGGTTTGCCGCTGGTGGATGGCGGAATGCAATGGTTTCAAATCTGGTGTTTCCGATTCAACATTCAATGCATGATTGGCAATTGCCCCAGCACGAATGCCCATTTGCCATTTGTTTTTCCCAAACCCATAGCGAAGCTGTAAGGGCAAGCTGAGGAACTGTGTTTTTTGGCGGATTCGCAATTCCAAGTCCATCACTTCCCCTTCGTGTATGGTGGCGTCACTGGCACGGGTCAGTACCATTTGGAGTGGGTATTCGCCCAGAGACGAAGGGAGGGAATGATTGTATTGGTTATCATAGTTGCCATCATCGTGCTGGAACTCGCCATTGTGCGTGAAGGGCACCGCTAAGCTATAATCCGTTTCTATCCGGGAGATTGTAGTTCAGTCCCGTTAGTACCGACCAATTGCGATTGATGACGGCTTCAAGGCCAACGGCAGTTTGCCAGGAAAGCAATGCTTTTTGGTCGCTGATGATATTGGGCTTATCCCCCGCCAAGCGGTTGCCAGTAAGGGCAAGACCAGCATGTAGGCTTGCCACTATATGCAATCCTTTTTGTTTTGAGACGGGTATTCCCAAATTGTTGGGCAAATGCGGCAGTTCATTTTTGTTGGCAAGGAATGTCAGCTGTGGGTTGGGTAAAGGTCTTGGGGCCTCTACCGTTGATGCTAACTGAAATTGGGATTGATTCGCCTGTATCTCCTCAATTGAAGTAGGAGCCGACTGCCGCCCCAAATTTATTTCATTGGCAACTGAAAAAGGCTGAGCTTGGAAATTCTGAGTTGCCCCTAAATTGTTTTTTGACGGGTTAGATGGCTGCTTAAGAGACGCTGCTTGTTGAGGAGCCTCTTGAAATACGATAGGTGCAGCGCCCATTGCCAAAGATGCTATTTCACTGTTGTCTTTCGAACGTGTATCATTCCGCCTGCTTTGTTTCTCCTCGCAATCTTGTTGAATTTTCATCATCTCCTCTTCCAGCCTGCCTACTGCCTGGAAGTGAGTGCATTCCCTCACAATCAATGCCACTGCTAATAAACCAATAGCCACCCATGGCCATATCGCCTTCTTGGTCTCTTTTCAGAACTTGTTGGTTAGCTACCAACTCCTCGGACAGGCCCGACCAAACCTTGCCCGATGGGACGTTCCAGCCGTCCCCGGCAGCTTCGCTGTTGGCCAATTTCTCCTGTAACAGCCGTTTTAAATCCGATGTGTTTTTATCTTCGTTGCTCATTTTTTCAAGCTGAAATCAAATCTGTAACTTTTATTTGTAATGCCAGCCTTGCTTTGTGCAACTGCGTCTTTGAAGTATTTACCGATATGCCGAACGTATCTGCAATTTCTTGATGGGAGTAACCTTCCACCATGTAAAGATTGAACACGGTCTTGTAACCTTCCGGCAAATCTTGTATCAACTGGGTGATTTCCTTGGCCGACAGCATGGAGAGGATGTTCTCACCTTGCATTGGAAGCACGTTCGCATATTCGCTGACATCAGCTGGTGCGAACTGCAATTTTTTCTTGCGCAGTTGCTGAAGCACTTTGTTTAAAACGACTTTTCGAACCCAGCCCTGCAAAGAGCCTTTTTCGAGGTCGAATTGATGTAAGTCCCTAAACACCTGCATGAAGCCATCTTGAAGGAAATCCTCAGCTTCCGCACGGTTTTTCGAATAACGCAGACACAACATGAACATCTCGACCTTGTATTTATCGTACAAGGTCTGCTGGTATCGAGGTTCTCCCCTTAAACAGCCTTTTACAAGAAGTTCATCTGACATTGCCACAACATTTTCTTAATTAGAAACCCATGTGCGTGCTTCGCCCAAAAGGTTGCCTACCGAACAGAAGATTCTTGAAATGGTTTTTTTGATACAGTAGTTTTGTTTAAGTTTTTTTTAAAAAAATTTAAACAGCCAGGCAACCATCCATAACCTGCCCGCACATACCATTTCGACTATAAACCTAATTATCTAACCGAAATCCGGGGGGCATCCCAAGCTTCGGGTTTCCAATCAAAAAAATGTTATGAAAAAACTATCAGCAACACTCCTTGGCTTTTTCATGGTTTGTTTTGTAATGGCACAAACGGCCCGTGTGCAGATTATCCACAATTCACCTACTCCGACCGTTGACATTTACGCAGGCACTTCTAAATTGCTTGACAATTTCGCATTCCGCACAGCTACACCATACATTGATGTTCCTGCCAATTCGCAAATCAACATTGGGGTAGCCTTGGCCACAAGTACTTCCTCCGCCGACGCTATTGCAACTTTCCCGGTTACTTTCCAAGCCAATCGCACCTATGTAGTGGTAGCCGCTGGCGTGGTTGGTGGCGCACAGCCCTTCAATCTTTTCGTTTACGACATGGGTGCTGAAACCTCCAATGCTCCGGGCAACGTAGGAATTGCCTTTTTCCATGGCTCGCCCGATGCACCAGAGGTTGACATCACCACTGGGGGCAATGTGTTGTATGATAATGTTTCCTTCGGTGAATTCACCGGCTACCTCAATGTGCCAGCAGCCAGCTATCAGTTGGACGTGACGCCCGGCAACAACAACTCGACCATCGTGGCCAGCTACAATGCTGACTTTAGTTTTTGGAAAGGACGCACGGCTGTCGTATTCGCCAGCGGTTTCTTAGGTGGTGGCCAGCCCGGCTTTGAGCCTTGGGTCGCCCTTGACAATGGCGGCACCTTCCCCCTCAAATCCGTCACGACGGGTGGTGGTGGTGGTACTGGCGGCGGCGGTGGCAGCACGGCCCGTGTCCAAATCATCCACAACTCACCCACACCTACCGTTGACCTTTGGGTGAATGGCAGCAAGTTCCTCGATGATTTCGCTTTCCGCACCGCCACACCTTATGTGGACGTACCAGCTGGTGTAAACCTGAACCTCGGCGTTGCCCTTGGCAACAGCATGATGGCCAGCGATGCGTTGGTCAGCTATGACCTCAACTTGGTGGCTGGCAAAAAATACGTAGTTGTGGCCAACGGTATCGTAGGTGGCAATCCTGGCTTTGACCTTGAAATATTTGACATGGGCCAGGAAATGGCAGATGCACCAGGCAACGTGGGCCTTCTTTTCTTCCATGGTTCACCTGACGCACCTGAAGTGGACATCAAAACAGGCAATAGTGTCCTCTTCGACAATGTCTCTTTTGGTGAATTCTCTGGCTACCTCAACGTCCCAGCCGCCAGCTATGAACTGGATGTACACCCGGCAACAACAACTCGACCATCGTAGCCAGCTATGATGCTGATTTCAGTTTCTGGAAAGGCCGCACAGCCGTGGTGTTCGCCAGTGGTTTCCTCGGTGGTGTTAACCCAGGCTTCGAGCCTTGGGTAGCTTTGGACAATGGAGGTACGTTCCCGTTGCGCCCGGCGACCAATCTAAATGGCGGTGGCAATACTAACCGCTCTGCTGTGAACGCTTCAAGCAGCAAGGCCATGGTATATCCAAACCCAGCTGCTGATTTCCTAAATATCAGCCTTGAAAACATGGAAGAATCTGAGGTGCTTTTGAGTGTTGTAAACACGAATGGCCAAACCTTGATGGTAAGTGACATGGGCATTCAATCTGCTGGCAGCCAAACCCTTCAGCTGGAGTTGAATGGTATTCCAACAGGAACTTACTTCCTACGGATACAATCAGGAAAAGATGTGCAAACGACTCGTTTCCAAGTAATTAGGTAACTAAAATCAATCGTGGCACCTCGGAAAGGGTGCCACGATTTTTCCATTTGCTTTTTTCATACTCCATTTGTCGCCCCTTATTTTTTTGAAGGGGCTTTTTTGAAAATAATGCCATGTAATAGGCAACCATTTCACCCAAAGACGCACATATATAAGTGATTGTCAGTTGCATATTGTGGCTGATTCTATCTAATCAATTGGCCTGAAGGCGGTTCAAGCCCAAGGGTTTTTAACCAAAAAAATGTGATGAAAAGACTAACCGTTTTGCTCGCATGCCTATTTGTGGCATGTGCGGGCTGGGCGCAGACTGCCCGCCTGCAAATCATCCACAATTCGCCCACGCCGACCGTTGATATTTGGGTCAATGGGCAGCCTTTCCTCACCAATTTTGAGTACCGCACTGCAACACCCTATGTGGATGTACCTGCTGGTGTTTTGCTCGATATTGGTGTTGCACCTTCACCAAGTGATGACCCTGGCGATATCATTGCCAACTTCCCCGTGACGCTGGATGTAGGTGGCACTTATGTGGCCATTGCTTCTGGTATCGTAGGAAACGCAACCACGCCATTCACTTTGAATTTGGTTGCCAATACCCGTGAGGCCGCAACATCTGCTGATGTTGACCTCATCGTGAACCACGGCTCCACGGACGCCCCTGCGGTGGACGTTATCGCCCGTGGCGTTGCGACCATCGTATCGAACGCCAGCTATGGCGACGTGACCCCTTACATCACCGTACCTGCAGCCGACTATACCCTCGACATCACGCCCGCTGGGCAGAACAGCGAAATCGTTGCTTCCTACACTGCGCCATTGAGCGGCCTCGGTGGTGGTGCTGCCGTTGTCTTTGCCTCCGGCTTCTTGGCACCCGCTGCTGGCCAGCCAGCGTTTGGTTTGTTCGCTGCACTGCCGAACGGCACGGTGCTGGAACTTCCAGCGGTGCAGAACACGGCCCGTGTGCAGATCATCCACAACTCGGCCAACCCGACGGTGGACATCTGGGTGAACGGTGCGCCGTTCCTGACGAACTTCGCTTACCGCACGGCCACGCCTTATGTGGACGTGCCTGCTGGTACGACCCTGAGCATCGGCGTGGCGCCATCGCCGAGCACTTCCCCTGCCGACATCATCGCCACTTTCCCGGCGAACTTCGCACCGAACGGCACCTATGTGGTTTTAGCTTCCGGCCTTGTCGGCAGTGCAACCACACCTTTTACATTGAACGTGGTTGCCAATACCCGTGAGGCCGCCCTTGCCGGCGGCACGGTTGACCTCATCGTGAACCACGGCTCAACGGATGCCCCTGCAGTTGATGTTATCGCCCGTGGCGTTGCGACCATCGTTTCGAATGCTTCTTATGGTGATGTGACTCCTTATATCACTGTACCTGCTGCCGATTATACATTGGATATTACCCCTGCTGGCCAGAACAGCGAGATCGTTGCATCCTACACTGCGCCGTTGAGCGGCCTTGGTGGCGGTGCTGCGGTTGTCTTCGCTTCCGGCTTCTTGGCCCCTGCTGCTGGCCAGCCAGCGTTCGGCCTCTTCGCCGCACTGCCGAACGGCACGGTGCTGGAACTTCCTGCCGTGCAGAACACGGCCCGTGTGCAGATCGTCCACAACTCCGCCAACCCGACGGTTGACATTTGGGTGAACGGTGCGCCGTTCCTGACGAACTTCGCTTACCGCACGGCAACGCCTTATGTGGACGTGCCTGCTGGCACGACGCTGAGCATCGGCGTGGCGCCATCGCCGAGCACATCCCCTGCTGACATCGTTGCCACTTTCCCTGCGAACTTCGCACCGAACGGCACCTATGTGGTTTTGGCTTCCGGCCTTGTCGGCAGTGCTACAACTCCCTTCACTTTGAACGTAGTCGCCGACACCCGTGAGGCCGCCCTTGCCGCTGGCACAGTTGACCTCATCGTGAACCATGGCTCCACGGACGCCCCAGCGGTGGACGTGATAGCCCGTGGCGTTGCCACCATCGTAAGTGGTGCCTGCATGGCGATGTGACCTTACATCTTACCGTGCTGCCGCCAACTACACCTCGGATGACGCCCGCCGGGCAGAACAGCGAAATCGTTGCATCCTACACTGCCCCGTTGGCGGCAGGTACTCGGTGCAGCCGTTGTCTTCGCCTCCGGCTCGCCTGCGGCTGGTCAGCCAGCGTTCGGCCTCTTCGCCGCACTGCCGAACGGCACGGTGCTGGAACTGCCTGCCGTGCAGAACACGGCCCGGGTGCAGATCGTCCACAACTCCGCCAACCCGACGGTTGACATTTGGGTGAACGGTGCGCCGTTCCTGACGAATTTTGCTTACCGCACGGCAACGCCTTATGTGGACGTTCCCGCTGGCACGACGCTGAGCATCGGCGTGGCGCCATCGCCGAGCACATCCCCTGCCGACATCATCGCCACTTTCCCTGCCAACTTCGCACCGAACGGCACTTATGTGGTTTTGGCTTCCGGCCTTGTCGGCAGTGCTACGACTCCCTTCACTTTGAACGTCGTTGCTGACACCCGTGAGGCCGCCCTTGCCGCTGGCACAGTTGACCTCATCGTGAACCATGGCTCCACGGACGCCCCAGCGGTGGACGTGATCGCCCGTGGCGTTGCCACCATCGTAAGTGGTGCTGCCTACGGCGACGTGACGCCTTACATTACCGTGCCTGCTGCCAACTACACCCTCGACGTGACGCCCGCCGGGCAGAACAGCGAAATCGTTGCATCCTACACTGCTCCTTTGAGCGGCCTTGGTGGTGGTGCTGCCGTTGTCTTTGCCTCCGGCTTCTTGGCACCTGCTGCTGGCCAGCCAGCGTTCGGCCTCTTCGCCGCATTGCCGAACGGCACGGTGCTGGAACTGCCTGCCGTGCAGAACACGGCCCGGGTGCAGATCGATCCACAACTCCGCCAACCCGACGGTTGACATCTGGGTGAACGGTGCGCCGTTCCCGACGAATTTTGACCACCGCACGGCAACGCCTTTTGTGGACGTTCCTGCTGGCAACGACCTTGAGCATCGGCGTGGCGCCATCGCCAAATACCCCTGCCGACATCATTGCCACGTTCCCTACGAACTTCGCACCGAACGGCAGTTACTGTGGTTTTGGCTTCCGGCCTTGTCGGCAGTGCAACTACTCCCTTTACATTGAACGTCGTTGCTGACACCCGTGAGGCCGCCCTTGCCACCGGCACGGTTGACCTCATCGTGAACCACGGCTCAACGGATGCCCCTGCGGTTGACGTTATCGCCCGTGGCGTTGCGACCATCGTATCGAATGCCTCCTACGGCGACGTGACGCCTTACATTACCGTGCCTGCTGCCAACTATACCCTCGACGTGACGCCCGCCGGGCAGAACAGCGAGATCGTTGCATCCTACACTGCGCCATTGAGCGGCCTTGGTGGTGGTGCTGCCGTTGTCTTTGCCTCCGGCTTCTTGGCACCTGCTGCTGGCCAGCCAGCGTTTGGCCTCTTCGCCGCACTGCCGAACGGCACGGTGCTGGAACTTCCAGCGGTGCAGAACACAGCCCGGGTGCAGATCGTCCACAACTCCGCCAACCCGACGGTTGACATCTGGGTGAACGGTGCGCCGTTCCTGACGAACTTCGCCTACCGCACGGCCACACCTTATGTTGACGTTCCTGCGGGCACGACCCTGAGCATCGGTGTTGCTCCATCACCAAGTGATGACCCAAGCGACATCATTGCCACGTTCCCTGCGAACTTTGCACCGAACGGTACTTACGTAGTGTTGGCTTCCGGCCTTGTCGGCAGTGCAACCACACCTTTTACATTGAACGTCGTTGCCGATACACGTGAGGCCGCCCTTGCCGCTGGTACGGTTGACCTCATCGTGAACCACGGTTCAACGGACGCCCCAGCGGTTGATGTTATCGCCCGTGGCGTTGCCACCATCGTATCGAATGCGAGCTACGGCGACGTGACCCCCTACATCACCGTGCCTGCTGCCAACTATACCCTCGACGTGACGCCCGCCGGGCAGAACAGCGAGATCGTTGCATCCTACAGTGCGCCATTGAGCGGCCTCGGCGGCGGTGCAGCTGTTGTCTTTGCCTCCGGCTTCTTGGCCCCGGCCGCTGGGCAGCCAGCGTTCGGCCTCTTCGCCGCATTGCCGAACGGCACGGTGCTGGAACTGCCAGCGGTGCAGAACACGGCCCGTGTGCAGATCGTCCACAACTCCGCCAACCCAACGGTTGACATCTGGGTGAACGGTGCGCCGTTCCTTACGAACTTCGAGTACCGCACGGCAACGCCATTCGTGAACGTACCTGCTGGCTCGACGCTGAGCATTGGTGTGGCACCCTCGCCAAGCGACGATCCAAGTGATATCATCGCAACGTTCCCATTGAACTTCGCACCAGGCGGAACTTATTATGCGGTAGCAAGCGGCTTGGTGGGCAACCCGACCACACCATTTACCATCAACCTCGTAGAAAATGCACGGGAGGCAGCATTGGCTCCTGGCACAGTAGATGTGATGGTGAACCACGGCTCTACAGATGCTCCTGCGGTTGATGTTATTGCCCGTGGTGTGGCTACCATCGTGAGCGGTGCTGAGTATGGTGATTTCACCAATTATATTACTGTTCCAGCTGCCGATTATACCTTGGACGTTACACCTGCTGGTCTCAACAGTGAGATTCTTGCTTCTTATGCTGCGCCATTGAGCGGCTTGGGTGGCGGTGCTGCCTTGGTTTTTGCATCAGGCTTTTTTACGAATATATCTACTTCCTCATTCGGGCTGTTTGCCGCTTTGCCGAATGGTACTGTTGTGGAATTGCCGCAGGTTTTGAATCAAGCCCGTCTGCAAATCATCCATAACTCAGCTTCGCCAACAGTGGACATCTGGTTGAACAACGTGCCATTTCTGACGAACTTTGAATACCGTACCGCTACGCCATACGTGAATATCCAAGCAGGCACCACTTGGAATATTGGTATAGCGCCATCACCGAGCGATGACCCAAGTGACATCATTGCTACGTTCCCAGTCAATTTCGACATTGATGAGACCTATGTGGCCATTGCATCCGGTCTGGTTGGAAATGCGACCACGCCGTTTACCCTCAACCTCGTGCAAGGCACCAGGGAGGCCGCAACACAACCTGGCAATGTTGATTTCATCGTAAACCACGGTTCAACGGATGCCCCTTCGGTGGACGTGATTGCCCGCAATGTTGCCACGATTGTAAATGGCGCATCCTACGGCGACGTTACGGATTATATCTCCGTGCCAGGAGGTGAGTACATCCTGGACATAACACCCGCTGGCCAACCCAATACCATCGTGGCCTCCTATTCGGCCCCATTGACGGGTCTTGCAGGCGGCGCAGCAGTTGTCTTTGCTTCTGGCTTCCTATCGCCGGGTGCTGGCCAGCCAGCCTTTGGCCTTTGGGTGACCTTGCCGGACGGCACGACCTTCCCGCTGGATTTCATCAGCAGTACGAACAACACGGTAGAAATCGAACAATTGCAGGTGTTCCCGAACCCTGCTTCGGATTACTTGACCGTTGAATTGTCCGTGAAAGAAGCTGCATCAGTGGAAATGAGCCTTTTGGATTTGTCTGGCAAGCAGGCAATCCCAACGGTTCAGGCAAACCTGACGAGCGGAGGCCATGCCCAAAATATCGAATTGGACGGGATTCAGTCAGGTGTTTACCTGCTGATGGTTAAAACAGCTACCGGGACGGCTGTTAGGAAAGTGGTAGTGGAATAATAGTCCCCATTCACTAGCAATAAATCGCCACAATATTCAGGTGCAAGGCGGTCTGGCGTGCCAGCCCCTTGCACTTTTTTTATGCCCCAATTTTTACCACATCCTTTACCATTTCATAGCTCAAAGGCATGTGGTTGAGGTCGGCAAAACGTCGGATATTGAAGTTCGGCTCGAAAGTGAACTTCATGCCGTTGCGAACCGTCCAACCCGTGTGTGGGTTTTCTATTTCATTGAGAAGTAGGCCAATGCCATTGGCTGATTTTACCACGTCCCGGACGGAGTAGAGTTTGTCCTTGATGGGGCGGTTGGGGATTTCAGCAATTTGCTCCGATGTGAAGTGGTCGTCAATGCAGATGATGTCCATTGTGAAATTGTTTTTTCTTTGCAAAAATAGGGCATGGCTTTCAATACTTCCAAATATCATTGACCAGAGCCTAATTGTTTTGAATTATTAAAAAACGCTTCCAACTCATCTTCATCCTTGTGCTGTGCAGCAGCCACTACCTGTTCCTTAAAT
>JADKBS010000046.1 GCA_016714985.1 Saprospiraceae bacterium
CCCCAGGCCATCCCAGCCCTCGCCAGCACGCCCTAAGTTTTTTTGAGTTCTCCCACAGCCTGTTTCTTTCGCCCAAAAATAAGCATAGCCTCCAACAATCCAAACGCAGTTCATCATTTTTTTTCAGGGTTCATTTTTGCGGAAATGGGATGAACTTGGGAACTGATTGGGCAAGCACCACCGCAGCAGCTAAGCCAAGCAGCCTTGTCGCAAACCTTCGCCTTTTTGGCAAGCGGTCAGTCCCATCCAAGGCTTTGGTTGGGTGGGCAATCCGGTGGCTTTTGATTTTTCCCGCACCAAATGGTGCATCCGTCGCCAGCAATGGGGCATTGTCCACAGACAATGGCTTATAGGCTGTGATGCACGGGCCATGTACTCCGAGCAATGGTAGTACTGCTGCGGCATATATCATTTTGTCCATCATGGATGCACCAACCACCGCAGGATATGGGGCATTGTTTGCGGCATTTGCGCCATTGTCTGCAGACAATGGAACAGGTGCCGCAGTGAGTGGGGCATTGTCCGTGAGCATTGTCCCAAACTATGTGGGGAATATTCCATTTTTAGGATAAAATGGCTATTTTGCCAGTTTAAATTGGCTTTTTGGGGTGTTTTTGGCATTTTATTTGAGAAAAAATCAGCATCGGCAAATCCCCTCACCTACACGGCCTATCTGAGTATCCCCCTTGATACATCTCCACGGCGCACCCCCTCCGCTTTCTACGTACTTGCATATTTAGGTTATTAGCTTATAAGTACCTCAATGAATTTAGTTTAGGTTATTTCGCTGGAAGATAACTGAATAATCAACTGATTTTCAGCCTCTTGCAACAATAATAACAATTCAAACAATTTTCAACAATTACTTATTTTCTCTACTTTGGTCAATGCCAATTGGCTTGTGCGTGCAGCCCTGTGCAGGGATAGCGCACGGCGAGGCAAGGGGCAGGCCAGCCAGCTATTTATTATGAATGCTAAATCAAGTTTAACAAAACAAGGTTGAAAGAAGGGCAAATTTCCCCATTTGGCCACAACGTGATGGACAGGGTGGGCACCAACGAGCTATTTAGGAACTTCGCCACCCTTGCCACCAATGACCTCAAAGCCGCCCTTGAGCAATTCGATGCCGCCCTAGCCAAGGCCGTGAAGAACAGTTCAGAGAGCACGGCCATCAAGAACAGCGCCAAGGACAAGGTGCTGGACGTCCTGTCCGTCATCGCCAAGAACGTGGACATCGTGGCCAATGGCGACGAGACCATCATCCTGGCGGCGGGCTACGAGGTGCAGCGTCCCCGCAGCCGCTACGAGGGCGACCCCGGCGTGGTAACTGGCCTGGTGGTGGAAGCCACGCTGACGGAGGGCGAGGTGCTGTGCAAATGGGTAAAGGGCGAGCACAGCGAAAAAACGGCCTTCGAGTACGATGTGGAGGGCCAACCGGAAGTATGGCAAAACGGCAACTACGCCAATGGCTCGAAATTGCTCATCAAGGACTTGCCTTCCCGCAAGTCAGTGCGCATCCGTGCCCGTTCGCTTGGCTCCCAAAACCGCAAAAGCCCCTGGTGCGAACCGGTGGCGGTGTTTGTTTATTAGGTTTTGCTGGAGATAATTATATAGTGGGCAGCTTGCGGGGAGCGGGCTGCTTTTTTTTTGTGGACTGGGCAGGGCGGTACTGGGTCGTATGCTGGATTTCAATAAACTGCTCAATGGGGAGGGTGATATGGTGGGTCTGGGAAAGGGATATGATTTTAGGGATGGAGGGGCAGGGGAGGGGGTAGTTTTTTTAGGCTAACGTTTGGCTTGCTGCCGTGCCGCCGTGCGTTGGGCTTGCGGGTTGGGCTTGGGCGGCATGATCGGGAGTGCGTTGTTCGACGCATTTTTGATTTAACTTATTTATATTCCTTTCTATCAGACATAAAAAGTGCTGCCAGCATCAACACTGACAGCACTCCTTAAGCAGTCGGCTTAACAATCAGGGAATTGACCAACCCCATAGCGACAAGCCGGAAGAACAGCTTTTATGTTGTGTTTTCCCTGTAAATAAGAAAATCAACTCTCCGCATGGATTAGGTTGCCATATGAATTTTGCTGTTTCGTCGCATTTCCCATCAGTTACCCTGTACCTGATTGTTTCAATTTGAACCTCCTCGATGACATTATACACACTTTCAATTTCGGTAGGTTTGCCAAACAGCAATTGGATTTCCTTTTTGTTTAATTTACAAAGACAATTCATCTTATAGTCCTTGTACTGCTTAATAAATACCGGAGGTTCACCATCGTGCTGAAGTAGCCACGCTGCGGTTGTATCAACCTTTTCCACTTTGATACCGTACCACCCGTTCGGCTTCTTTTCCCAATGCTCTTTGATATAATCGAAGTACTCGGTACAGTCCGAGTGTGACTTGTACAGCTTCCTATTGCAGGAAAACAAGAAAAAGCCCAAAATGGCCAAGATGAGCAATTTATTCATGGCCTTTGGTTTTTATCAGCTTCCTTGACAAACTTTGACCATCGCTGGAAAGAACAAGAAAATATATACCGTTGGGTAGCATACCCAGCCCATTGAGTCGGATAGTTGCCTGTTCGCCAAAACTTCGTTGAAGTATTTTGCCTCCTGTCATTCCATACAACGCAACTGTGGCGTCTTTAAGCAAAGGTAGTTCGCTCTCGATAACCAAATTGTCTGTAAATGGAATAGGCGAAATTTTAATCCCACCTGCAAGCCCACTTTCGGAAGTAGCGTTTGTGCAAGGATGAGTGTCAATCGGGTCAGGGCATCCCCCACCAGTTAATAGAGCGGCACTTGCAGGGAACACGGTATTTGCACCTTCCAAATCGGCTGAGGTAATTGCACCACTGGCGTCGTAAGTGTAATATATCAGTTTTTGAGACCCAGGGGCGCCAAATAGTTTGGCAGCATGGTTCAGCATATGGGCATGTCCAAATTCGTGGAGGAATATCCGTTGGTCCGATGCGTCAAACGGGTCGAAATTGGAGCTTTGGTCAATGACAATATCTATATTTTGGACATAGTACGTTTTATCGTTGTTGCAGACATTCTGATAAGAAGGCGTAGTATTTCCTGCCACAATTGCCGCAGCATCTGCGCTTGGCAACTGGCTTGATGGAACTTCAACAACAAGGTTGATTCCATCTGTAGGTGACTGTGTTGTGTAGTTCTGCAATGTCTCACCATGTGACCAATGGATGCCCGTGGCATTGCACCATGTTTCAATGGCATGGGTAGTGAGGTCTCTTTCGTCGCCCCCTACATTGCTGCTGAACTTGAACACGATGCCGTTGTTGGTCTGCCTTTCAAGCGCCAGCCGATATGCCTTTTCACTAATGCTTGGGCGGTAGTTCATAACTGCGTAATGTACATCTATGTCCTCCTTGTTGCTTTCTCCACATGCATTGAAGACCTTTACCGGCCCGGATGCCATTGGTCCATTAACTTTGCCCACTGTTGTCGATGGCACAAAAAATGTTATGGCCGTGTTCTTCCAATCAATAATATCTACCAAGGGTATCTTAGTTTTCATAGACTCAGGCCCGTCGCCGTCCCTCACCTCCACGAAACAACTTCCATCCACAATGACATCCCCGAAATTGTCCCCAATGATTTTGAGTATTTCCCCAGTCCCTGCCCTTACTTGAACGATTGGATTACCTTCTACATCGGCAAAACCTGTGATGACCGGGTCGTCGGGCAAGTTGCAACCGCACATTGGCGTGGCAAGCCCACCATCGAATAAAACGGGGACATATTGGAACACCGTACCCGCCTCCAAATAGTTGTTTTCAGAATTATTGGTCAGCGGATTCCATTCAATATCTGCGTTTTCGGCACAGTCGCTTATTAGTATTCTGAGCGTGAAAAGCCTTTTGAACTCTTGGTCAAGGACAACATCGGTAGAAAGCGGGCCTTTATCAATTTCGATACGCAGGGTGTTGGCATCTTCATCGAAGGAATTGATAAAGTAATCGGTATTATTAAGCAACGTTATGTCCAAGTTGCTTACAATATTCGAACCTATTGCAATGTTACTGTAATCAATGTAAAGTTTCCCCTTGTTGTAAATAGTAGGTTCAGTAGAAGAAGCGTATATGTCCATTTCAATCCTTGGCACACCGCCAGAGTTCTTAAAGAGAAATCTTTGCATTCGGTAGTTAATCCCAATAAGATTCTCAAAATTTGGGGTTATGACATCACCTTCAGTTTTTATGATGATTTCCCTGAAAGGAAGCAGCGACCTGTCGCATTCGTACCACACGTTGCCCGTTAGTGCAAAATCGCTCGCTTTCAGGTTTGGTAACCCGGAGAGGTTTACAACACTGAACGTGCAATGCAGAAGTTGCTCCACGCTCCCAGAAAGTGCATACGGTGAAACCAGTGAACCAGAGGATAGTGACACAGTGATTTTCACCTTGTTCGCCGCTTCGTCGAACACAGTTAGCGCATAGCTCGTACCCTGTGCCACATCTCCTTTTGAGACGTTTATCAAGTTGTTCTGCACAAGGTTTTGCCCAAAAGTGCCTGTCGGGAAAGTCAGGAAAAACTCGCATTTGCCGAACTTTACCCCTTGGGGCATCCCTTTTATCATGATGTCCAGTTCGACATTTGCAAAATTGCCCGTAACACTTATGTTCTCGAAGGTTATTTCGGCACTGGTCTGGTAGGCGGGGTCGTCACAACCGATTGCTGGAAACAGGTTATGTTCTGTCACTTCTGGATATTCAAAAAGTACATGCCCCAGTTCAGCCAACACCTTGTCGTACTTTTCTTTCTGGTACATAGCCCCAAATCCAAGGGGTGTCGAACCTCGGTCGTTGACGTGTTGCATAACAAACCCGTTTGGGTCGTCGGCAAAACAGGTCTTTCCCTTGAACACTATTTCACTAAGCATCCCATGTGGTTTCACTTGGGCAAAGAAAATACCCGTACTGCCTTCACTCAGTTGGAGTGCTTTCCCAGCGATGACAAAGTCACTGTCCGTTTCCCCACCAAGAGTGATAAGCCTAACTTGGTTTTCCGTGAGGTCTCCCTTGAAAACCTTGGTGAGCCTTACTTCGTGTTCGGTGTAAATCACCGACTTTCCGGCGTTCCACTTTCCGGTGCTTTTTACGATTTCGCCTTGAAAGACGAAATGCTTTCTTTCCTTGAGTTCCTTGTAAAACCCCTCTTTTTGGGCAAAGAGATTGTTGGGATTGAGGATTGCAATTGCAATCAACAATAGCATGGCGAGTTTTGAATACACTTTCAGAATCGGAAAATTTAAGGGTAAAAAATAAGGTTTGGCTTTCCTTTTTGTTTATCTTTTGTGCCTCGTAGTGTTATTTTTATCTTCCTCTTATTGCGTCGAACGGTGGCACTCACGCATACCGCCGCCTGCGTTGGCTTTGAGCGTTGGGTTTGGCGGCGGTTGGCGTGAGTGCGTTGTTCGCTTCTCGTCTTTTATCTTACTTCTTGCTTAGGAGATTATTCCTTGACTAATTTCTTAGTCTTTGCATCGAATTTGAATCCAATTCCATGATGCGTACATGTCCTGCAAGAATCGCCAATTATAGAACGAGCATAGACAATCTCAATTCTTTTACCATCATCATGAAAATATTCAGGCTTGCCGAAAATTTTCACATAATTCTCATAATTCTGCAAAAAAGGAGTTGTGTAAAAATTCAATAAATTTGCCTGCAGGAACTTGTACAAATCAAATGAAAAAACAAAAATTTCTTCTCCTTTCACGTTTGCGCTTTGAACATGTTCCCGCTTGAGGTAGTAGTACAAATCCTCCCACTCATTTTTTAAAGATGAAACCTGTCCTGAGTTAAAATACTTTTCAAAATTTGTAGGATTTGGATTATACTTTGAAATCTCGAAACTTTTTATGTGCCGATTACACCCAGTTATGGCAAACGACACAATCAACATACATACTACGATGCATGAAATTGTCGTGCTTCTCATAACTTGATGATTTTATAGTTAGCAAAAAAAGTATCGCCTTGAAATGTCAGGAAGAAAATCCCATCAGGAAAATCTGAAACGTCAATTCGGGCAGGGTAAGATGTGATTTTTTCAATCCGAAGTACATTGCCGTTTGCGTCATAAATGCTAACTGTCCCTGATACACTTCCTATCTTCTGCTCAATATCAAGCAGTATCTCTTCTTTGAACGGATTGGGTAAAACTGTTATAAAACTTGAGTTTAACCCCTCAGATACAGGGGTCATGCAACTGGCAATCAACCCTTTTGCTAATTTGTTTGAACAACTTGTCGCTTCGCTTACATTTGCAACATGAGTTCCTCCAGCAGAGGCATCAGCATCAATTGTAAAATCCGAACTGTACAAGGGATACATCAAAGCATCCGTATTATAAACATGCCCAAGTTGCAACAAATGCCCTCCTTCATGGTATGTGGTTGCTTTGATAACAAAAGGGTCGGAAGGCCCAGCTTGGGATGATACCTTCCAGTCTTCTATTGCGTTATTAAAAGTTAGTTCAATAAAGCCAATAGTGTATTCGTTGGAACAGCCAAATTGTGAGCCACTACTTAGTCCTCTTGCTAATACAACGGAAGAACCTCCTGAACTTGATATCGGCTTGTAGTTAACCTCGAAACAAGTTGCACCAATTGGGCATGTTTCTACAACTTCTATTTTTGCTTGTGAAATTGCATTCCATTCACAAAAAGCATCAATCACGTCTTGTTGTGCTGCCTGCTCATTATTATGTATATCCTCAAAGCTGGAATCGAATATAAGGTAGTAGCCTCCATTCCCGGATTTGTTGAGTAATTTATGAGCAAATGAATGGTTGGGGTTCCCCATATCAATTGAATTGAAATGAGCAAAATTTACTCTCAAGAATTCGTTCCCCGTATCATCAACCCCGTCTGGGTTTCTCACCGTTATTCTGCCTGTTACTGCATTTGCTGCTACCGAGTTGCCGGATAATAAGTTGTTGTTGTTCACCAACCTGCCAGCAGTCGGTACTCTCACTTTAATCTCGGTGTTTGTCCAGTAAATGTAGTCCTCTGGGAGAGGCGTTACTTTGAAAGCTTGAGACGTTTCATCTTCTTCCCGTCTGAATTCTACTCTATAGTTATTGGGGATTTCGGTTGCAAAGTCTATAGGGTCAATATCTCCAAAATTGTTTCCCTTAATTATTACATGCCCTGAAACAATAGGATTGCCGGAGGATTGGTCAGCCTTTACCCCAGCACAAACTTCTGCCGGCTCAAAAGAGGTTATGCTTGGTGTTGCAAAATGCTCCTTTACAAATTTGTTGTAGAGGATATCCAAATCCTCAAAATTGAAAACGGCGCTGCCATCCTTAAATTTGGCTTCGACAATTTGGACGGATTTAACGCCAACCGCTAAAAGGGAAGGGTGAAAGGCAATTTCCAGATAATCCGAGAACTGGTCGCCCACTTGTTGGTAAGTTGTGGTGCTGTTGTTTTTGGCAACTTCCAATATCGCATTGAGCTGGTTGGGTTGTGACCAAGAAGTGGCATAGTTTGTAGTCAAAGTGCCATTCAGAGAAGCGACAGAAAATCCGTATTGACTTAGATTAACAGAGTTTTTAAACTCCACTTGGATTTTCACTTTCTCAAGGTTGTATTCCTTTCCCCATTGCCCTTTGACAGCAGTCTTAAAAGTGATTTCCCCTGATTCAACAATGGCAGTATCCAGCATCAGGACAAGACCGCTCTTGCCCCCCAATATACAAGACCTTGTCAAGTTGTTTTCCTCGGTTATTTCGTTTATTTGTCCGATATAATCGTCAATGTCATTGAAGGATTCAAAGAGGCTGCTGCCCGAAAAGTCCCACTCATCATCTTTGGCGTAGGCAACAAAACCTTGTTCCTGCCCATAGACTTCATAGAAGCTGCTGCCGCTTGGTGGGGTTTCTGGCGCAATGGCATTGTTCCCTTTCAGGAAGAACAACCCTTCCATTCCTTGTTGAAGGGTGAGCATATGCGTCCACGTGTTGAACTCGTCCTCCAGCACGCCGCCGTAGGTGATTGCATAGAAGGTCGTTACATTTTCAGCAGTTGGAGCTACTCTTTCAAAAATCACGGCACAAACTTCAAGCTCGTTTGCCGTGTAAATCAACCCATCTTTTTTGTAAGTGAATTGGTCAATTACTTTAGCCTCTACGATTAAATCGGATTGGCTAACTCTTTTCTCCAATGAGAACTCTAAGTACTGCGCTTGGAGCGAAACTACCAGCAATAGCTGGCTGATTGAAAGGAAAAACAACTTCTTCATGGTTGATGGTTTAAAATTGTCCCTACTTCTTTTTGGGTGGTTTCGGGATAGCCCACAGTTGATTTTTCGTTTGTTTTGTTTATTTTTATTTTATTTTTTCCTGATGGAAGCGAACAACGGCACTCCCGAAAACGACTAACTAAACCCGAATTGCCTCTTTACTTATTCGTTTTCGGGAAAGTCGCCAATCTTAGCATATCCCGAACTGACTAAGTAAACACGACATTCGTGTTTACTTAGTCGGTGCGGCCCGCGGTATAGCTACAAAGGAAAGACTGCCTTTCCTTCAAGCGGCCAATTTTTCAAGGTTCTAACAAAGTTGGTTGTACGATAGGGCAAACTTAACAAAACTTTGAAATCTCCACAAACCTTTGGCCTTTTTTTCATTTCCCCTTCTGTTTTTCCCTTTTGCGCATTCGGTCGAAAGCGGTAAGCAGCCTAGAACCATCACCCAAGCATGACCATACAAGGGCAAACCCAATGTAACATTTCCGCCCCCGCCTTCGTCGCTTGAAAACCGAGGAGGGGCGGTTAAAGTCCTACCCATCGTTGTTCAAAGATTTCCCCAAGATGCGATACCTTTACGGTTTCAACACCTTGCAAACACCCCGAATGACAAATCAAATGAGAAAATCAACTATTGTTCTTGCACAGATAAGGCATGCATTCCTGTTGGTGGCCTTGGTGTTTTTCCAACTGACTGCTACTGGGCAGCCCTTGGGTGAAGGGGAGGTGGCGAGCCGCAGCCTGTTCGACCTGATTGGGCAAAAGGAAATGCCGGAGTTGAGCATCATCACCGATTTTGATTCCCTTAAGGCGAATATCCGCAATAAGAATTACGTCCAGGGAGAACTGGTGGTGGAGCACAGTAAAAAGGAAAAGACTGCTTTGAAGTTGAAGCTGCGGCCCCGTGGCAAATCGAGGCGGATGATGTGCGACTTCCCTCCGTTAAAATTGAAGTTCGACAAGGAATCATTGAGTGCCAATGGACTTCAAGCATACAATGATTTCAAATTGGTGACCCATTGCAAGGAAGACAACCCAGCTATGGAGGCCGTGCTGCTGCGGGAATACTTGGTCTATAAGCTGCTTAAAGTGATGACACCTTATAGTTTTAATACCAGATTAGTGGAAATCACTTACCGGAACACTGGCACCTCCTTCAAAAAGAAAAAGCAGTTGGGGATCATCATCGAGGATGCGGAGAGCTTGGCGCATCGCAACAAATGCCAGGTATTGACCAACAAGGTCATAGAATTGGACTCCCTGCACCGCAACCAGGAAAAAATCACCTCCGTTTTTCAATACATGATTGGGAATGCCGATTGGAGCTACCTAATGGGCAGGAACATCGAACTGGTGGAGCACGAAAGTGGCAAGATTGTGCCGATCCCCTACGATTTTGACTATGCTGGCCTCGTGCGAGCGCCCTATGCACGGGCGAATGCAGCCCTGGGCCAGGCGTCGGTTCTCGATAGGGTCTATCTCGGCGGTGCAAAATCATACGAAGAGCTGTTCCCCATTTTTTCCTATTTCAAGGAGAAGCGGGAAGAATTGTACAAGGTGATAAATGATTTCAATGCCATTGGTGCAGAGGATGCGGCTATGATGAAAAACTATTTGCAGGGCTTTTTTGACCTAATTGAGGACAAGGACAGGGTTGAAACGGAGATGTTGAAATTGGCGAAGTAAGCCAAAACTCCTTCTTAACTCATACCCGACACCACGGAGCAAAGAGGCGTCGGGCCTTGGATGCAAAAACCTTTAAATCAACCAGTCCCTAAAATTTGTATGTAAGAATATCGAAGTGGTTTTGAACCTTCTCCAAGGCAGCAAATGGCCACTTCTGGGTAACTCGTAGCAAAATACCTTGACTTTCATCGAAAAAATAGCAACCTGAAACAGGGGTAACCTCACCTTTGCCCCATCACCTGTTAAAATAGATTTATTGTTCACCGACTGTTTAACGACTGACTGGCACACGTCCATTCAGATGGACAACCTATTGTTTGTCAGTTGGTTGTGCGTCATTTTATCACCCGACTTATGAAAAATCGTTTTGCATTTTTGTTTTTTGTTTTGCTGAGTTGCTTCGCAACATCGGCCTTTGCCAGCAAGGATACTGGCAAGATTACGGGCAAGGTCGTCGGCGCCGATGCGCAGCCGCTGCCGTTTGCCAACATCATGCTGTTCGCAGTAGCGGACAGCGGACTCGTGAAAGCGGAATACACCGCCGAGGATGGCAGTTTCGAGCTGTTGAACATTGGCCCTGGCAAGTTCTGGCTCAATGTGTCGTACGTCGGTCTGCCCGATTACAATTCCCAGGTTTTTGAGCTGACGACCGGTCAAATCATGGCCATGCCGACCATCACCCTCGCCTCAAAAGGGGTGGACTTGAAGGAGGTCACGGTCGTTTCCAAAAAGCCTTTGGTGGAGGTTCACCCCGACAAAACGGTGTTCAACGTCGAAGGCAGCATCAATGCAGCTGGCAACAATGTGATGGACCTGCTGCGCAAATCGCCGGGCGTGGTCGTTGACAACAACGACAATATCATCATGAGCGGTAAGGGCGGCGTGCGGGTCTTTATTGATGGCAAGCCCACGCAGTTCTCTACCGACGACCTGGCGGCCTACCTAAAGACCATCCAGAGCACGGACATTGCTACCATCGAAATCATCACGAACCCCAGCGCCAAATGGGATGCCGAGGGCAATGCGGGCATCATCAACATCCGCATGAAGAAGGACAAGCGCTTAGGTGCCAATGGCAATGTGAACCTTGGCTATGCTGTGGGGATGCGGGAGAATTATGATGGATCGGTAAGTGGAAACTATCGCAACAAGGCCATGAATACCTTCGGCAGCTATTCCTACAGCAATGGCGAGTGGCTCGAAATCATGGACTTTTATAGGGAGCAGAACGGGGCGAGCCTCGACCAAAAGGCCGCAACGACAATAACTGGGAGTCGAACAACTTCAAACTCGGTAACGATTTTTTCATCAATGACAAGCAAACCATTGGCTTTTTGGTCAATGGCTATGAAAATAGTTACGATGATGACAGCAATATCCGCACTGGCATTGGCCCACTGAATTTCACTGACCCTGATAGCACGCTTGTTTCGTTCACTAATAATTTTGGCAAGCGCCGCAATTACAATTTCAACGTCAATTACCGCTTCGATGATACCAAGGGCAAGGTCTGGAACATAGATGCCGACTATGGTTTTTTCAAGAATGAAAACGGCCAGTTCCAACCCAATCAGTATTTCGAGGGAGCTGGGGAAGAGGGAAGCCAATTGCTCAGCGAGCGGAATTACCGCATCATTGCACCGACGAAGATTGACATCTACACTTTCAAGGTGGACCACGAGCGGCCACTGTTCGGAGGGAACCTTGGTGCTGGCATCAAATTGACGAACGTCATAACTGACAACGATTACAATTTCTTCAACGTCATCGAAGGCGAGGACGAAGTGGACGTTGACCGCACCAATTTTTATACCTACGATGAAAAAGTAGGAGCAGGCTACCTGACCTACAACAAGCAATTGGGCAAATGGGGGATGCAGGCGGGCCTGCGTGGCGAGTACACCAATTCGGAGGGCGACCTGAAAGCATTGAAACCAGTCAATGACCAAAACGTGCAACGGGACTATTTCAACCTCTTCCCATCAGCTGGCCTAACCTTCAATATGAATGAAAAGCACAGTTTTCAATTAAACTACAGCCGCCGCCTCGACCGCCCATCTTACCAAGACCTGAACCCGTTCGAGTACCGCTTGGACGAGTTGACTTTCCAGAAAGGCAACCCATTCTTGAAGCCGCAGTATTCGAACAATATCCAGTTGAGCCATACCTTCATGCAGATGATGACGACCTCGCTCAGCTACAGCCGCACCACCGATATGATTGAGCGGATTGTTGATATCGATGCAGCGAACAGCAATGCTGCCTTCATCACTTGGCGCAACCTTGCTGAGCAGAACAATACCAGCCTGAACATCGGCTCACCTATTCCAATTGCAAAATGGTGGAATGCCTACATGAACCTCAACGGCTATCGCACGCACAACCAAGCAGATTTTGGCGATGGGAAAATCGTAGATGTGACCATTTATGCCTTCAACGGTTATGCACAGCATACTTTCACCTTGCCCCTTGGTATCAATATGGAAGTTTCAGGCTGGTACAACTCACCTTCCGTTTGGGGCGGCACCTTCAAAATGGAGGACATGTGGGGCGTGGACGCTGGCCTGCAGAAGCGTTTCATGAAAGGCAAGATGAACCTGAAAGTATCGGTGAACGATATTTTCTATTCACAGAAATGGACCGGAGAGAGCAATTTCGGTGCCCTCTACATGACCGTCAATGGTCGTGGCGATAGCAGAAGGTTCAGGGTGAACCTATCCTACAATTTCGGAAACGAGCAGGTGAAAACTGCGAGGGATCGCAAGACTGGGTTGGAGGATGAGAAAAACCGGATTAAATCATAATATAGGAGTTGTCACGAATTTTTGCCCACGAACCAAGATTAACCAACATGAACGCCCGCAAGTCGGGCGTTTGTTTTTTCCAAAAAACTCGTGACAACTCCTAAAAAGCCAAAACCCGGAAGTAAGTTGCCTAAAAATAAAAAGAAGAACGATTGCCCTTTGCAATGAAAGTGCCAATATCTAGGACTTGGTGTCAAAAGCACGAAATGGGTTTGTGAATAGCTTTCTATCTTGCCGCAAAAATTGCTTAACCATGCTAAAGCAAGTTGAACATATCGGAATCGCCGTCAAGGATTTAGGAGCAGCAAATGCACTCTACGAGAAGTTGCTCGGCGTCCGACCTTACAAACAAGAAGAGGTATTGTCGGAAAACGTACTAACCTCTTTTTTCAAAACGGGTGAAACGAAGATTGAACTGCTCGTTGCAACCTCCGAGGAAAGTGCCATTGCCAAGTACCTTGAAAAAAGGGGGGAGGGAATTCACCACATCGCCTTTGAAGTAGAGGACATTGTAGCTGAAATGCAGCGGCTTGAAGGAGAAGGGTTTGTACTATTGAACAAAGTGCCAAAACGAGGTGCGGACAATAAACTCGTCTGTTTCATTCACCCCAAGTCAGCGAATGGGGTGCTGGTGGAGTTGTGTCAAAGTGTTTTGTAGTAATTGGTTATTGGTGATTGGTGTTGCCATTGGCTACTAATCACAAATCACCAGTTACAAATCACCAATCAAACCAAAATCCCCTTAACCAATTCTCCAGCAACATCCGTCAAACGATAGCGCCGACCCTGATGCTTGTAGGTCAATTTGGTGTGGTCAAGGCCCAACTGGTTCAGGATCGTTGCATGCAAGTCATGGATATGCACTGGGTCTTGGGTGATATTGTAGCCAAATTCGTCGGTCTCGCCATGTACGATGCCAGATTTGATGCCGCCGCCCGCCATCCAGATGGAGAAACACCGAGGGTGGTGGTCACGGCCATAGAGTTTGGCATCCAAGGGACCTTGGCAATAGTTGGTCCTGCCGAATTCTCCTCCAAAAATTACGAGGGTATCATCCAATAGGCCACGCTGCTTCAAGTCCATGATGAGCGCTGCGGAGGGTTGGTCAACCTGCTTGGCCTGCATGCCCATTTCGTCCACGAGGTTGGAATGCTGATCCCAGCCCTGATGGTATAACTGGATAAAGCGCACACCTTTTTCTGCAAGCTTTCTTGCCAAGAGGCAGTTCGCCGCATAACTGCCAGGTGTCACGACGTCGGGGCCGTACATTTTCAAAATATGGTCTGGCTCACCATTGATGTCCATCACTTCTGGAACGGAGGTCTGCATCCGATAGGCCATTTCATATTGCTTGACTCGACTGAGAATTTCCGGGTCAGAGAACTCATCGTAGGTCTGCTGGTTAAGCTGCGCCAAATGGTCGAGGAAACGGCGGCGGTCTGCTTTTTCCATGCCTTTTGGGTCGTTGAGGTAGAGCACGGGATCTTTCCCGCCCCGCATCAATACGCCTTGGTGCGATGATTCCAAAAAACCTGCCGACCAAAGATGGGCATATAAACCCTGCGAGTTGCCCCCGCCCCGACTAGTCAACACCACGAAAGCGGGCAAGTTTTCGTTCTCGCTGCCCAATCCATAGCTCAACCAGGCGCCCATACTTGGCCGACCACCTTGTTGGTGCCCCGTCTGGAAAAATGTAATGGCCGGGTCATGGTTGATGGCCTCTGTGAAAACGCTTTTTACGATACAGATATCATCGGCCACCTGTCCCGTGAATTTGAAGAAATCGCTAACCCAAGCCCCATGCTTCCCGTATTGTTTGAAGTCAACTGCTGACCCCACCAAGGGCAGACTCGTTTGGGTGCTAGTCATGGTCGTTATCCGTTGGCCCATACGAATGCTGGCTGGAAGGTCTTGGCCGTGCATTTTGCGGAGCAAAGGCTTGTAGTCGAATGACTCCAATTGTGAAGGCGCTCCGCTCTGGAACAGGTAAATCACCCGCTTTGCCTTTGGCGCAAAATGCGGGACTCCCGTCAATATAGCTTCTTCATCCTTTTGGCCACCACATGAGAACAGCGATGGCATCAACAACGAGCCCAATGCCACGGAGCCAATCCCTGTGCTCATTCTCGATAGGAAAGTTCGGCGGTTGATATTGAGTTTTGACTCAAGTAGTGGATTTTGCATGGCTGGGTGATTCGTGATTCGTGATTCGTGATTAGGTCAGTAGCCCTTGCGTCGGGTCACGAATCATCTATAAATATACTGTGTCATGTCCTCAATTATCTCCTTTTGCTGCTGGATGTACATGGACACCACGTCACCGATGGAAATGATACCTTGCAATTGGCCATTGTCCATTACGGGCAAGTGCCTGACCTTGTGCTCCGTCATTACGGCCATGCATTCCTCGATGGAGTCGTTCGGACTTACTACAAAAAGGCCTGGGTGCGGCGTCATGATTTCATGCACATAGGTATCGGCGCTGAACTTGCCAACTAGGACGACCTTTCTGGCGTAGTCTCTTTCTGTTAGAATACCCAACAATCGTTCTCCTTCCATCACTAGCACCGAACCTACATTGTTCTCACCCATGACCCGAATGGCGTCATAGACCCGCATGGCCGGGTGGACGGTGAAAATCATTTTTCCTTTTTCAGCCAAAATGTGCTTTACTTTTTTCATGTTTCAAAGATTTTAGTGTGTAGTAATATAGCGGTGAGAGATGGTTGTTGTTACCACTTGCTCACAATAGTCTATTATCAATGGTTTTTTCATTTGCAAACCACATCATCCATGTTGTACACCAAGGCAACGGCCTCCATGATGGCAGCCGAGACAATGGGGTCTATTTTTTCATCAACAGGGCTTTCCCCGATTTTTATCAGTTGCTTCGCTCTATCAGGCTGATTGCCAAGTTGTTGTTGCCTTTCGGCAACGTGCTTTTCAAGTACTTGGAGTTCCTGTTTGCTCGGTTTCCGGGCCGCTACTTTTCTGAATGCAGCCTCTAATTTTTGCGGCAGCGAAAGGTCATTTTGTTTCAATATTTGTTGCGCAATGGTTCGGCTGGCTTCCAGCATCAATGGGTCGTTCATCAAGTTGAGGGCCTGCAAGGGCGTATTGGTCCGTTGGCGTTTTACGGCGCAGACATCTCGATAGCTGGCATCGAAGGTGGTAAGGAAAGGGTGGGGCAGCGTCCGCTTGAAAATGGTGTACATGGTTCGGCGATAAAGCTTGCCTTCTTTGTCCTGCACGTATTTAGTCAAGGTGCCTCGCCCATCGCCCGCATTGGTTTCTTCCCAAAGCCCTGATGGCTGGTAGGGTCTCACCGATGGCCCGCCGATTGCAGGGTTCAAAAGACCACTGGTAACAAGCCAAGTGTCTCGAAGCATTTCCGGCGTCATTCGAAAGCGGGGGCCACGACTTACGAGGCGGTTTTCTGGGTCTATTTCCAGTTTTTTCTCGCTGGTTTCCGCCGATTGACGATAGGCAGCGGAGGTAACAATTTTTTTCAACAAATACTTCAAGTCCCAGCCGCTTTCCCGAAAGTCAATGGCTAGCCAATCCAGCAATTCAGGGTGGGTGGGCAACTCGCCTTGGCTGCCAAAATTCTCGGCAGACTTCACGATTCCAGTTCCGAAAAACTGTTGCCAAATGCGGTTCACTGTCACTCTTGCGGTAAGGGGGTTTTTTTCATCGAAAAGCCAATTAGAAAGCCCCAACCTGTTTTTGGGCGAGCTTAAAGGATATGGTAGCACCGCTTTGGGCGTAGTAAACCCAACCTCTTTGTCAGGCCTATCATATTGGCCACGTATGAGCGTGAAAGTTTTGTGGAGCGAATCCGATTCCTGCATGACTTGACTCACCACCGTGTCAGCTTCCGAGTCATTGATAAAACTCAAGATACCGTCCAATTCTTCCTTGGTTGGCACTAAGGTGGGCTGCTCCGCAATACTAAGATTGCTTACATCATTGTAAAAACCTTTTTCGTTGTTCTGGTTGAAAAAAGCATATACCCCAAAGTACTCAGCCTGCGAGATGGGGTCGTATTTATGGTCGTGGCATTTGGCACACTCAAAAGTGAGACCGAGGAATGCCGAACCAAAAAGGTTGGTTTTATCGGCTATGTATTCGGTTCGATACTCATTTTCTATGACTCCACCTTCCTGGGTGATTTTGTGGTTGCGGCAAAAGCCAGTGGCCAAAATTTGTTCTTTGTTTGCCTCCGGCAACAGGTCACCTGCCAGTTGCCAAGTCACGAATTGGTCGTAGGGCATATTCTTGTTGAAGGCATAAATGACCCAGTCCCGCCAAGGCCATTGTGAGCGGTAGCTGTCATCTTGGTAGCCGTGGGAATCGGCATAGCGGGCCAAGTCGAGCCAATGGGCGGTCTGGTGCTCGCCATAGCTTGGCAAGGCCAACAAGGTATCCACCATTTTTTCAAAAGCATCAGCTGATTGGTCGGACAGGAAGCGGTCTAGCAGGGCAGGGGAGGGGGGTAGCCCAGTCAGGTCATAGCTGGCCCGACGCAGCAGTCGTTCTTTTTCCGTTTCCTTATTAGGTTTAAGCCCTTCATTTTCAAGCCTTTCCAATATGAAATAATCAATTTCGTTTTTGACCCAGCCCTCGTTTCCCACCTTCGGCAAATCCAGTTTGACGGGGGGGGTAAATGCCCAATGCTGTTTGTAATTGGCACCCTGCTCAATCCATTTCTTGATCAATGCCTTTTCGTATTCGGTGAGGCTGAGATTGCTTTCTGGCGGGGGCATCACGTCAGCGGTGTCGGTGGTCATGATGCGGCGGTAGAGTTCGCTTTCCGCTGGTTTTCCTGGGACAACTACGTGGCGAGTGGGGTCGTCCTTCAGCACTTTGTACAAACCAGCTTCGTCATGCAAACCAAGTTCTGACGATTGTTTTGCTTTGTCTGGCCCATGGCATTTGAAGCAGCGGTCTGAGATGATGGGTTTTATATGGAAGTTGTAGTCAACCACATCAGGAAAGTCGGGGTGGGACCCTTTCTTCAAAAAACCGGGCAACAACAGAACAGATGCCAAAATTGCCACGGACAAACCTATCATTAATTTTGTTGTTCTCTTCATGTACTTGCTAATGATTGGAAATCGTGGGCGTAAGGTAGGGATAATTTCAAGAAATACAAGCGGAGCACAAATTGCTTGGGATTTAATGTGGCAATTACCAGTCAAGAATATGGAATTGGGGTTTAGCTTTGCTGGTGAAATGTAGTCTAATGAAAACCTCTTTTTCACCATTTCCAAGTTTGAAAACGGAGCGGCTACTGCTTCGCCCCTTAGAAGAATCAGATGCACCAGAAATCTTGGTTCATCGTTCCGACGAACGGATAACCCGGTTCACGGATTCCCCAAAAGCCTTGGACTTGGATGCTGCGCTGCTCTTTATTCTCAGCATACAAGAGAGAATTGAAAATGGCAATTCAGCTGTTTGGGCCATTTGCCTGCATGGAGAAGATAAACTGATAGGCACTATTTGCATTTGGAATTTCGACCCGGAGCGTTCGGTGGCCGAAGTGGGGTTCACGCTGCACCCTGATTTTTGGGGACAGGGTATTGCAACAGAAGCTTTGGCCGCTGTCATAGAATTTGGTTTTAGCCAGATGGAGGCCGAGGTATTAGAAGCTGCGGCCCAACACGAGAATTTTGCATCTATCAGGTTGCTGGAAAGAGTAGGCTTTGTAAGAATAGGAAAGGAAGATGCATACACTATTTTCGCTTTGTGCCGCCCTCCATTGGGGAGTATGGTATTGGAGACGGAGCGTTTGCAGTTGCGAGAAATCATGCCCAGTGACGCACCATTTTTGTTGGAGTTGCTGAACTCGCCCGGTTGGCTGAAAAACATCGGCGACCGTCATGTTCGGACGGTCGAGGAGGCCAACAAATACCTTATTTATAGGATATTCCTGGTTTGCCGCACGAAAGGTTTCAGTTTTTATGTGCTGCAAAAGAAGTTAAGCAACGAAAGGGTAGGCATCTGTGGCCTCATCAAACGTGATTTCATGGAGTGTGTTGATATTGGCTATGCTTTGCTGCCAACTTATTATAGGCAGGGTTATGCTATCGAAGCTGCCCAGGGGGTGATTTCCTATGCAAGGCAGCATTTAAAACTACCAAGTTTGGCAGCCATTGTGGTCGAAACAAACCTTCCTTCGATCAATTTGCTCGAAAAATTGGGGATGGGATTTGAGCGGAAAATCGCTGTTCCACCAGATGGTGAGGAGCTGATGCTTTTTAGCATGGATTTGTAGTGCTGCTGAAATCATTCCCACACATTGTTAACAAGCAATTACATTTGTTGCCAACCTGTGGATTGAACATGTGACTTTTGAAATCGTTTTCCATCAAAACAAAAACAGTAAAAATGACAAACCGAACCTTCCGTCACCGAATTGCAGCATTCAGCCTCATCCTGATTGGCTTGTTCATCTACTCTTGTGCCCGAAATCCTGTAACGGGCAAACGCCAATTCATGTTGGTTTCCGAAAAAAGGGAAAAGGCGATGGGCCTTGCGTACGACCCGCAAATCATTCAGGAGTTTGGCATGTACGAAAACAAGGAAATGCAAGACTTTATCAATGGTTATGGCAAAAAAATGGGGGCCATCAGCCACCGCCCTAAAATAGATTATCAATTCAGGATTTTGGACACTCCGGTGGTGAATGCGTTTGCTGTTCCAGGTGGCTACGTCTATTTCACCCGGGGCATTATGGCCCATTTCAACAATGAAGCAGAGTTTGCAGGGGTGCTCGGCCATGAAATTGGGCACGTAACTGCAAGGCACTCCGCCCAGCAGCAAAGCCAGCAGATATTGGCCCAAATCGGCTTTATTGGCGCCATGATAGCTTCTGAGAAGTTTCGGAATTACTCCGATGTGGCAGAAACAGGGCTTGGGTTGCTGTTCCTAAAGTTCGGCCGCAACCACGAGATGGAATCCGACAAATTAGGCGTCGAATATAGCACAAAAATCGGCTACGATGCCCATGAAATGGCCAATTTCTTTCAGACTATCCAACGGATACAGGAAAAAGAAGGAGTAAGCATCCCAAACTTCCTTAGCACCCACCCAGACCCAGGCGACCGCTACAACAGGGTTCACCAGTTGGCCACAAAAGAACAAGCCAAAACTAGTAAGTCGAACTTGAAAGTGAACCGGGACAAGTACCTGAAAATGATTGACGGCCTTACTTATGGCGAGGATCCACAACAAGGCTATGTAGAAGGAAACGTCTTTTACCACCCCCAGATGAAGTTCCAGTTCCCAACACCATCTGGCTGGCAAACGGTCAACTCTTCCTCCCAAGTACAAATTGCGCCAAAGGACGGCAAGGCTGCCATCATATTTAGCCTTGCGCAGGGCAAGAGCTTGGCGCAAGCAAAGCAAGCCGCCATTTCGGCTGACAGCCTCAAGGTAATTGACAGCCAGAATATCAAGGTAAATGGCAACGACGCTATCGCAATGGTGGCAGACCTCAATAAACAGGTGCGCTTGCTCCTGTATTTGATTGAGTACAATGGCGTTATTTACAAGTTTGCAGGTTTGGCCGAGACCGCTAATTACAATAGCTTCGAGGGCAAATTCGAGACCTGTTTCAAGGGCTTCAAATCGTTGACAGACCAAAGCAAAATCAATGTGTATGCCGATAAGCTAAAAATCGTGACAGTGGCGAAGGATGGCAGTTTATCGGATGTGCTAAAAGCGAACAACCAGGCCTCCAATAAAATGGAAGAACTGGCGATTTTGAATGGGATGCAGTTGAAGGACAAAGTGTCCAAAGGCACCTTGATTAAGACCCTTGTGAAAGGCGATGGAAAAAAATAGCGTACTGCATCTTGTCCATTGTAAATTGCAGTTCGTCACCTTCAATCATTTGCCAATCACCAAATATTATTCCTTTAGGGGGAAGCGGATTTTGGTTTAAACAAAATAATATGCGTTATTTTTTGCCATTTCCTGCCTCGGAATGAATTTGTTGCTACCTTCGCATCGAAACCAATTTTTTTCACCAAAATATTATTTCTATGAGCAAATTTGATGAAATGATGGCCAAATACACAGACGCACTCAAGTCTGCTGGTAAAAGCGCCGTTGATGCAGACCTTCTCACCAAAGCAGCCAAGAGCCTTGGCCCATCCATCTACTTGAAGGATGCTTCCATGGTATCTTGCACTGACCAAACTGAACTGGATCAGGTTAAGAGAACAATTTCCTTAGCAAAAAGCTGGGCATGACCGATAATGCCGCCATGGATGCCGCCATCAAAAGCGTTTGCGACGAGTACAAATCGAACCAAAGGCTTCGTGCTGTTTTCTACTACTTACTGCTCCAGAAATTGGGCAAGACACTTTAAGCACTTAAAGAGTTTCACACAATAGGCTTGTAGGTCAACATTGACCAACAAGCCTTTTTTGTTTTTGCCAAGGCAATTAGAACTTGACGACCTTTACTTTGCTGCCATTTCCGAGGAACCTCCTGACTATCCTTTTCACTTCTGGGTTGGACTCAAAAGGCTCGATGCATTCCTTCAAAGCCTCAATATCATTGGCTTCCATTTCATTGAAATTGGCATAACCATACCCCATATATTCTCCACCTTCTATGAGCACCACCGCATTTTCTTCGCTTGTTCGGCCTTTGTCTATGATGAAGAAATCCTGCTCCAATAAGCTTTCATCCAACGTTAGCAAAGCCTGACGGGCACGTTGGTTATAACCTTCGGCTGCCTCTTCGCCAATGCATGCTCCGAAGCATTGCTTGATATGGTAATCAAAACAAGGGCCGTTGCGGTATTCAAGATTACAATGCCGAAGGCAGAGATTGAACCTTTTTTGGGCAGCTTTCAGCCAACCCTTGGCATGGGCAAGGTCGGGGTAGGAAGATATTATTTGTAGTTGCTTGCGGTTTTTGGCCGTTGGTTTGGTTACGTCAAAACAGATGTATCCAGCTTGGTTTTCATAGGAATGGATGACAAAAGGGTAATCCCTTGTTTTCTGTGCCCGATTGATGGGTGGCCGCATGGCCTTTATTTCATGGGATTCTTTCAGCAAGGCCACCAACTCGCTGCCGGTCACTTCCCAGGTCACATCGTCCACCTGTGCCTGTGGCTTGGCAACTTTCCGGTTTGGCCCGCAAAATGCTCGGCTATCCGCTTCTTGATATTGAGGCTCTTGCCAACATAGACGACATCCCCGTTTTCATGGTGGAAATAATAGACGCCACATACCTCTGGCAGGGAATGCAGTTTTTCAAGACTGAAATTCTTTGGCAATTTTGACTCCCGCACCCCAAGGTTGACCATGCTCCTAATCTCTTTTGCTGCAAGACCGGGCTGGGCCAAAATTCGCTCAAAAAGGTCAACCGTGGCAATGGTGTCTCCCATGGCACGGTGGCGGTCGCCAGCATTCAACCCCATTGCCAAAATCAGATTCCCAAGACTATAGGATTTGTATCCGGGGAACACCTTTCGGGACATGCGAACCGTGCATAGCTGCCGTCGGGTATAGGTATAACCCAACCGGCGGAACTCCTCTTGTATGAAGCTATAATCGAACCTGACATTATGTGCCACGAAAATGGCCCCCTCCGTGAGTTCAACGATTTTTTTTGCAACTTCAAAAAACCTGGGGGCTTGCCTAACCATGTCGTTTGTAATGCCTGTCAAATCGGTAATACTGTAAGGAATCGGGATCTCTGGATTGAGCAAGGTTTCGAAAGTTTCCAAAACCTCAGTTCCATTGTGAACGACAATGGCAATTTCCGTAATCTTGTCCCGTGCGGCCCTGCCGCCAGTTGTCTCAATATCTACGATGGCATACTTGTTTTCCATGCTCAAGGCCAAATAGGACGAAAGTCAATGGCATGTATCATGTTGGATTAGGCTTCCACTTGAAACAGGCCAAAAACAAACAAAATGATGGTAAAGTTAAAAACATTTGTTGCAATTCAGTGCTTACTTTTTTTACTGCTCTTGGCTTGCAGCCAAAAAACAGGCAGTGACACCAGCTCATTGCCACAAACAAAGGAAGAACCTCAAGTAATCGGCGTGTTGCCAAAACCCGGCGCAGAAAGGCTTGGGGAGTACCTGCCCATTTTGAAGGGGAAAAAGATAGCCGCCGTGGTCAACCATACTTCCACGGTAGGCGGTACCCATTTGGTGGACACCTTCCTCAAATCTGGTGTCAATCTTGTCAAAATCTTCGCTCCCGAGCATGGATTCAGGGGGACTGCCAGCGATGGTGAACAAATAAAAGACGGAAAAGACCAGAAAACGGGACTTCCCATCATCTCCCTTTATGGCAAAGAAAAAAAGCCAAGCCCGTCAAATTTGCGAGGTATTGACCTTTTGGTTTTCGACATACAGGATGTAGGCGTCAGGTTCTACACTTTTATTTCAACGCTTAGCTATGTGCTGGAGGCCTGTGCCGAGCAATCAATCCCCGTATTGGTTCTTGACCGACCGAACCCCAATGGCCATTATGTGGACGGCCAGGTTTTGAAAAAGGAGTTTGCCTCTTTCGTGGGATTGCATGAAGTCCCCGTAGTCTATGGCATGACTATCGGCGAATATGCACGGATGGTAAATGGAGAAGGTTGGCTCTCAAACAGCATAAAATGCCAGTTGGAAGTGATACCCTGTCAGAATTACGACCACAAAACAAAGTATGAGGTGCCTATCAAGCCTAGCCCAAATTTACCAAATATGAGGGCGATACTTTTATATCCTTCCCTTTGCTTTTTTGAAGGTACGGTGGTCAGTGTGGGAAGGGGCACTGACAAACAATTCCAGGTGATTGGGGCCCCCAATGCCAGCGTTGGGGATTTCAAATTTATGCCACAACCCATGGAAGGTGCCTTAAATCCTCCGCAAAAAGGCAAGGAATGCAGGGGGCATGACCTCTGCAGCTTGTCGGTGGACAGCCTTTTCAAAATCAAAAGGATAAACTTGGCTTACCTCTTAGATTTTTACTCAAGTTATCCAGATAAGAAGCATTTTTTTCTTGAAACTGCCCATTTCGATGCATTGGCTGGTTCAAAGGAATTGAAGCAGCAAATCATCGCTGGAAAGCCTGAACCCGAGATTCGGGCTGGATGGGAGGCTGGCGTTAAGCGGTTCAAGGAGGTCAGGAAAAAATACCTTCTTTACTACGATTTTGAATGACCACGACTATTTCACAAGAATAAGCAACTCGTCAACTACTTTTTTAACGCCTGTTGTAGCCTTATCAGGAATTACTTTAAGGTTTTTCATCTTGCTCAACTCGTAGTTGATAGCTGGATTAGGGTCCACATAATAAATAGGAGTGCCTGGCAGGGAATAGCCGACCAATCCCGCTGCGGGATAAACTTGCATGGATGTACCAATAATCAAAAGAAAGTCAGCTTCTGAAACGAGTGCAGCGGCAGGTTCAAGCAGCGGCACCATTTCACCGAACCAAACAATATGCGGCCTAAGTTGCCCACCTTTTTCGCAAGTATCGCCTAACTTAATATCGTTGTCCCATGTATAAACGAGGTTTGGATAGGTGGTGCTACGGGCCTTCCGCAATTCTCCGTGCAAGTGCAAAACATGCTTGCTTCCTGCCCTTTCGTGCAAATCGTCCACATTCTGTGTAACGATGTTAACTTCAAATTCGGCTTCCAAATCAACCAATGCTATATGACCTTCATTTGGCTGGACATCCAAGAGTTGGCGGCGGCGCTGATTGTAAAAATCAAGCACCAAGCTGGGATTTCGTCTCCAACCTTCTGGAGAAGCCACTTCCATAATGTCGTGGTTTTCCCAAAGCCCATTGGCATCCCTAAAAGTAGAAATGCCGCTTTCAGCGCTCATGCCTGCACCGGTCAGTACCACAATCCGCTTTTTCATTTTTATGCTTTTTGATAAAATTTCACAGGAGGTGCCTTATGGGGGAAATTTTCGGTTTGCCAAAAAAACACCTGAATTTCAGCAAAAAATCATATTTCCTTTTTGCTATCCAACCCCCGCAAGCGGCTATCTAGGGAATAAAGCTCAAAGCATTGGTGTTCAATGCTCCACCTCTACTGTACTTTCTGTTAGCAACCGTGCGGGGCTAAGCCCCATCCCTTTGCCCTTTTCGAGCATTAGTTGATATGCTTCTTCGAAGTTGTTCTTTACGAGGCCATCTAAAATGGACTCCCGAATATGGTTCTTGATAATTCCAACCTCTTTACCGGGCGGAATCTGGAAAGTGTTCATGATGTCTAAGCCGCTGACGGGTGGTTGCCAGTTCCTAAGCCTATCACTTTCCTCAATTACTTCAATACGCTGCCTGAGATGCTCATAGTTTTCAAGGTAGCGCTTGACCTTGCTATCGTTTTTAGAAGTAATATCTGCTTCCACCAACAGCATCAAATCATCAATATCATCGCCAGCATCAAAAATCAGGCGACGCACTGCACTATCTGTGATTTCCTCCTTGGTCAAGGCAATTGGCCTCAAATGAAGTTGCACCATTTTCTGGACAAACTTCATTTTCTCATTTGTGGGCAGGCGCAGTTTTTTGAAAATACGTGGAACCATTGCCGCCCCTAGCGTCTCATGACCATGAAAAGTCCACCCTTCTTCCTTGTTGAAGCGCTTGGTTGGCGGTTTTGCAATATCGTGCAATACTGCCGACCACCTCAGCCAAATATTATGGGATTTCCGGCACAGGTTGTCCACGACCTGAAGCGTATGGTAGAAATTGTCCTTGTGCCCAATGCCGTCCCTAACGTCCACACCATGCAGGGCGGTCATTTCAGGGAAGATTATTTCAAGTAAGCCCGTCTTGAAGAGCAGCTTGAACCCAATGGATGGAACTGGCGCTGAAAGGATTTTTTCCAACTCTGTGGTTATTCGCTCTTGCGAAACTATCTGAATGCGGCTCCTATATTTTGAAATGGCGGCCAAGGTGTCTGCTTCGATTTCAAAACCCAATTGGGTCGAAAAACGGATGGCCCGCATCATGCGCAAGGGGTCGTCTGAGAAGGTACGACCTGGATCTGTCGGCGTTTTAATGGTTTTTTGCTCTAAGTGCTGTAAACCGCCAAAAGGATCAACGATGGTTCCAAAATCAATGTCGTTCAAGCTGATTGCCAGGGCATTGATGGTGAAGTCTCTCCTCAGCTGGTCATCTTCAAGGGTGCCAATCTCTACATCTGGCTTACGGCTGTCAGCCCGATAGCTTTCCTTTCTGGCACCAACAAACTCAATCTCTATGCCCTTGTGACGAAGCATAGCTGTACCGAAACGACTGTAAAAAGCAACCCTAGGCCGGGGAAACAACAATGCTGCCACCTCATTAGCCAGCTTAATGCCATCCCCCACACACACAATGTCAATGTCTTTTGTAGGGCGGGCGAGCAGGCGATCCCTTACATAGCCCCCAACAACGTATGCGGCAACGTTGCAATTTTTTGCAGCTTTTGCAATAAGGTTGAATATTTCCCGCTCTTGTGGTTGTAAATTGAATACCAATGGATTCTTAGTTTGTTTAAAAGAAAGGATGAACCATCAAATGACCATTTCTAGTTCCGAGTATGTTTCAAGAATTTCGTCCAAAATTTGGTTGAGCATGATAGGAGTATCCTCGGTGACCAATCTGCTACGGTAGTTTTTTATATTTTGAAACCCCTAAAATAATTCGCGTAGTGGCGTCTCATCTCTACAACACCCAGTTTTTCGCCTTTCCATTCAATGGAATGCGACAAGTGTTGCCTGCATGTTTGCACCCGTTCCTCAGTCGTTGGTGGAGGCAGTGTTTCTCCTGTTTCAAAATAATGTTTGATTTCCCGAAAAACCCAAGGGTAGCCGATTGCTGCTCGACCTATCATGATGCCATCGACACCATATTTGTTTCGATTCTCCAAGGCTTTTTGTGGACTATCTACATCACCGTTGCCAAAGATTGGGATGGTCATCCTAGGATTTTGCTTAACCTTGGCGATCCATGACCAATCCGCTTCGCCTTTGTACATCTGCTTGCGGGTTCTCCCATGAATGGTAAGTGCCTGTATGCCAACGTCTTGGAGCCTTTCTGCAACTTCAATGATGTTGATACTTCGTTCATCCCATCCTAGCCGAGTTTTAACGGTCACTGGCTTTGAGGTACTTTTTACCACAGCTGCGGTTAGCTCGACCATTTTGTCAATATCCTGCAATAAGCCAGCACCGGCCATTTTGCATGCTACCTTTGCTACTGGGCAGCCATAATTGATGTCAATTACGTCAGGGTTTGCGGCTTCAACGATACCAGCCGCTTTGATCATGCTCTCCAATTGACCTCCAAAGTATTGGATTCCAATGGGTCGCTCATAGTCAAAAACTTCCAATTTTTTGAAACTCTTGTCTGCCTCATGCACCAGTCCATCAGCGCTGATAAACTCGGTGTACATCATGTCTGCACCAAATTGCTTGCAAAGTCGCCGAAATGGCGGGTCACTTACATCTTCCATCGGAGCCAGAAGCAGCGGAAAGTCAGCTATTTTAACGTCGCCAATTTTTACCATAAATCATAATTCAATGGTTCGTGATGGTTTCAAGTTTCAGGGAAATACCTGCCTACATCATTTTTGACAAAGTTGATTTGCCAAAGAGGGATTCCAGAAATACTATTCAATTGCAATTGAGCAGGTCTCTACCGTGAAACCTTAAACTTGCAACCATCACAAACCATTGTTATTGGTTCAAAGTGGGGCAAAGTTAAGTTGAAATGGCAAACCGATGACAAAGGTCATTGTGAATCACAGCAGCATTTTTTTACTTGCCTCTCAAAATAAAACTAAGTATTGGCCGTTTCATTGAAAATCGTTCTCTTTAACTAAACCAACTTTATGCAATAGAATTTACTCGCCAAGTTCACAGTTCAAGGATAGCAAGGCCATTGCTCACATTTTCGACATTGCGTTTTGTCAAATTGTACCTTGAAATTTTTCAGCAGCAATAATTTTCGCAAGTTCAAGTCAGCCCCAATAGGGGAGATGCTTATGTCAAGTGTCTTATTTGTGACTTTGAATTTTTTTGGTTCAGCTCTCTAACAGTTACTTTTCATGGGGCGTTAATCCTTGTGAAAGAAATGTACAGCATGAAGTTGGAGTGCTTCGCAAAAAATATCAGCTAACTTAGTTTTGTAAAATTTAATTTCTTTATTTTTAAAAATAAAGAATATAAAATCAAAATTTAGTTTAATTTCATGTAAATTTAAAATAAAATTTTGATTTTTAGTTGACATTGTCGCCAGAGCCGCTCAACTTTGCACCGAAATTGTAAGTCATATCCAAAACATAAGATTCTTGTAAATTCTTCAACACGCATTTGCAAAGTCTGTTAAACTAAAATTTTTTTTCCATGAAAAACATCCAATTCACAATCGCAATTTGCCTTATTTCAATGGCAACACTACAAGCCCAAAGCGGAAAATTTAACATCAGTGCGGGCGTTGGCTTCGAACCTACCACCAAAATGGATGGTGCAACCATTAACTCCATGCCTGTTATGCTGAAGGTTGGCTACCAAATTTCGCCATTGTTTAGCATCAATGCCGTGGGTGGCCATGTTTCAACCAGTTCAAAGCCAACCATTGCGAATGATGGGATAGAAGTAAACAAAACTACCGAGCAAACTTTTTTGGGTCTTCGTGGTGAACTGAAGAAGGGCCTTGGAGAACGCTTTGAGGTTTACGGTGGCGCTGCAGTGGGATACATAAACAAAAAAGTTACCGAAAAAACTGCAACTGGTGCGCTGTTCATCAAAAACCCCGAAGCTCCTACCAAAACCAACCACAACGCACCCCAAGGCGAAATGATGTACTCGGGGTTCGTAGGCACCAACTTCTATCCAACAAAGCACGTTGGTTTGTTTGCAGAGATTGGATACGGTGTCAGCCTTTTTAATGCTGGTGTAACCTTGAAGTTTTAATTTTTAGCTATTTCAGATATTTTTCGAAACTCTTTCTCGAAAAAATTGAAAGCCCTGGTCACGTTCATCGTGCCAGGGCTTTTTTCCTTGAGGTTGTCTAGCGCGCCTTATTGTTTTTTCACCTCACCAACTGGCTGGTTGACAGCACCTTCGGCAGGTAGCGTTTGTTGTGCAGCCTGAGCTGCAAACATTAGAGAGGTTAAGGCTTTGTTGACATCCTTGCGTTCTGCCAGGTAAATCTCCACATAGTCCATCTCTTTCTGCTTAGCACCATCTTTCAGGATGTCAACCTTGCCCGATTTGGTCTTTACCTTGAAACCGGGGAACTCATTGCCATCCTTGTCAGGGATGATCTCCACATGGGACATATCCGTGTCAATTCGGCCGAGGTTAACCAATTGGGTTTGATACTTCCGCCCACTTTGTTTTCAATGATGAGGTTAAGGTTGTCGTCAACCATAACTGTAACTTCCCCAACTCCAGTGACCTTTCCCGAAGCATTCTTATAGACCGTCTGAAGGCTCTGGAGTGCCCTGGTGGCAACCGCTTTTATGTCACTTGCAGGTACTGCATTTGCCTGTAGTTCTTCTGATTTTTTGCCAGAAGCGATCTCAATATTCTGTCTTTCACCCACAGGCTTGGCATTTACGATTTCAGGGGTTTTCGGATGTGCAAGAGTTAAATAAAAGCAGGAACAAAACAACTTGAATTGAATTTTTCAACATGGGAAAAAAATTTCGGTTTATGAATAGAAATGATATTGCCCGAATAGGCGTCGTATCATTGGCAAACTTAATGCCTTTTATGCTTGATTTCTGTTATTTTTGATTGAAGTCAAAAAAAACATTTGTCTTGGAGATTGCGATTCCAAGGTTTTTTGTCGAAAAACACATTATTATTGGTGAAATATTTTTGTTACGTCCAAAGCGTCGTATTTTTGTTACAGGTTTATTTTGCAATCAATGTGACCTGTTAGCCTAGCATATGTCATAACAAGGATAAACAAGTAAAAAGATGAATGCCCTCAATGAATCTGTTCTTTTCGAAGATTTCTACATGTCTAAAAACCAAAACGGCTTTGCGATTATCCCATGCTCGTTTCACAAGGAATTGAACATAGAATGCATTGTTCATGACCGGCGAGGGAGAGTAAGGAAAAGCTTGAATTTCGCAGTTAATCAAGATACTGTATCGCTTGAAATAGATACAAAGGGTATCGCTGAAGATTATCTGGAAGTCTGGTTTTATGTCGAAAAGCAGACGTATCTTCGGGAAATCAGGCTCTCAAATATAGAAGATGAAAAAAAACTGGGTTCGATTGGGCGATTCTTCAATTTTTTCAAATAGCGTAGCCATCATTTTTTTGACGCAATCAATTCTTCACCAAGGTTTCCAAACAATTTAAGATATTCTTTTCGATTCTTAAACGGACATCATTCGATTCGCCTTTCTCAAAAGTCTTACCTGTAAGCATTTCGAATAGCTCAATATACCTATTCGTTACGGATTCAACAAAAACATCTGGCATAACAGGCATAATGTCTCCTTCGTGCCCTTGAAAGCCATGAGCCATTAGCCATTCCCTCACAAATTCCTTTGACAACTGCTTCTGCGGGTCTCCCTTTTGCTGTCTTTCCTCGTAACCATCCAAATAGAAGTAGCGGGAACTATCTGGGGTATGAATTTCATCAATCAAATGAACAACGCCGTCTTTCTTTCCAAATTCGTACTTCGTATCAACTAAGATAAGTCCTCGCTCCGCTGCCATCTTAGTGCCTCTAGCGAACAGGGCAAGTGTGTATTTTTCCATTAACAGGTAGTCTTGTTCACTGACGATTCCCTTGGAAATGATGTCTTCCCTTGAAATATCTTCATCGTGCCCTTCCTCTGCCTTGGTGGCTGGTGTGATAATAGGGAAGGGGAATCTGTCATGCTCTTTCATACCTTCTGGCAAATTGACCCCACAAAGCGCTCGTTTACCTGATTTGTAAGTACGCCAAGCATGCCCTGTAAGATAGCCCCTTACTACCATCTCCACCCTAAATGGGTCGCACCTGTACCCGATGGCAACGTTAGGGTCGGGGGTCGCAATTAGCCAATTTGGGCAAATATCCCTGGTGCTTTCAAGGAAATATGCAGCCAATTGATTAAGTACTTGGCCTTTAAAGGGAATTGGCCGGGGTAAGATGTAATCAAACGCTGAAATCCTGTCTGAAGCCACCATTACTAGCAACTCATTGATTGAATAAACATCCCTCACTTTGCCGTGATAGACGCCATTTTGACCAGGCAAATTGAAATCAGTCCGTCTGATGCTTCTTTTTTCTATGGATTCCATGGTAAACGAGTGCAATTTTTAACCGCAAATGTAGGTAGGAATTTGCAAAGCAAAACGAAAGCAAAAGGCCCTGCAAATCATAACAGGGCCTTTTGCTTGAAGATATGGAGACGACAATTCTAGAGGTCTTTAACTGAGTTACGATCCGTTACAATATCCTTCAACTCTTTTAGCATCTCGTATTGGTGCGGTGCAACTCTTTTGAACGCTTCTTTGATAGCTACAAACGCTCCTTTTTCAACTGCATCGTGTCCCATCTGCTTGATTTGAACCTTTACATAGGCCATATCCTCCATCAAGTGATTTCAGCGATGGTATATCGTGCCAATCACCCTCTACTGCAAGTCCATTATCAACTATTCCATCCAGTTGTTGAACAGGTTCAAGCACAATGTACTTGTCACTATCTTCAATGGGAAGTGACTGCGCTTGGGAAGTTTGGTGATTAGGGAGTGCCCAATCTTGTTGCTTCTCGTCGCCGAGCATAAAGACTTCTAGGCCACGCTCTCGAATCCTGTATATGATAAGGCTTGCTGTTTTAGAAATTTCCATCGCAAGTATTACTTTTTCAAGTGAAACAGTGTTGCTTCAATTTGGTTTAGCGACTGCAAAGAAAAGCCTTTTGGCAGAATTTTGTTTCCAAAATCTAGGAACCAAGTTCTTTTGCTCGCTCAAAAGCGGCAACAGCCCCCTGTATCAGGCCTTGTGACACATAATCACTTGAAAACGAAGCCAATGCAGCCTCTGTGGTACCACCTTTTGACGCCACTTTTTTTATCCATTCTTCACAAGAAAAATCGGCTTGATGGAAAAGGTCAATGGCTCCCTGAAATGTTTGGCTAACCAGCAACTCTGCCTGAGAATCGTTGAAACCAATTTGCTTTGCAGCCAATATCAGGGAATTCATAACGAACCACACATAGGCTGGGCCGCTACCAGAGATCGCAGTAGCTGCATCTATCAACGTTTCATTTTCTACATAAATGCTCTTGCCGGTCGTATTGATAAGATTTTGGACGGTCACCAATTCAATTCTCGTCACATTGTCGGTGGAGGTGAAAACAGTCATGCCCATGCCTATCTGAGAAGGCAGGTTCGGCATGGCCCTAATGACCTTGGCGGCACCGAGGGATTTGGCAATAGTATTCATTTTCACGCCAGCCATGATGCTCAGGAACACTTGTTGGGGATCCACAATTGGCCTGATTTTCTGAAAAAGCGCTGCAGCGTCTTGTGGCTTTACGGCAAGAATGACAAGGTCGGCCTGTGAGAGGGCAGTCTTCTGGATGCTTGCATACAGAACCGATGTCTAGGCTCGCCAATTCCGGCCATTTCTCCTCCGACTTCTCCAGTATCATTAAGTCTTGCTTGGTCGTTACATGTGACCGCAAAAATGCTTGCGCATAGGTAAGCCCCATGTTGCCGCCACCGATAATGAGTATCTTCATTGCTGCGTTTTAGTTAAGTACATTTCAATTTCGTGTTATCTTTACAATAACGGCATTTAGCCCTGTTTTTGTTTCAAAAATGGCTAAATCAGTGGCTTTTTGGTTAACAAAAACTAAAACTGCCAGAACTGCCATCCATTTTCCTTTAATCGCACGTTATTTGTCTTTGAGTTGTTGTCCTGATGTTTTTGACTCAAAACATCCTGTCAGTTTCGGGGCATCAACGCAATCTTTTCTCAAAACACTTTTTAGAAATGACAAAGAAAATCTTACCGTTTATGTGTTTAATGTTTGTTGCATTGTTTGCCAACGCTCAATTGAAAGGAGCCTTGGACAAGGCTAAAAGCAAAGTAGAACAAACCGTTCAGGGCGGGGGACTTAGCCAAGATGAAGCAGGGCAAGGATTGAAAGAAGCCCTTAATAAAGGCATTGGAGATGCCGCCGATTTCCTATCGAAAAAAGATGGCTACTACATGAGCGCCTACAAGATATTGCTCCCTGAAGAAGCGCAAAAAGTGGTTAAGAAACTTAAGATGGTGCCCGGCTTTGAGAATGTGGAAGCCAACTTAGTTGAAAAAATGAACCGTGCTGCCGAAGACGCTGCAGTTAAGGCGAAGCCTATCTTCCTAAATGCCATTAAGTCCATGACCTTCAAGGATGCCATGAACATTTTGATGGGCAACGATGACGCCGCAACCCGCTATTTGGAGAGCATGACTTTCAAGCAACTTTATGGTGAATTCATGCCCATCATTCAAGCGTCATTGGACAAAGTGGGCGCAAGGGAGTACTGGAGGACAGCCGTAAACGCGTACAACAAGATTCCATTGGTCGAAAAAACCAACCCTGAATTAGACGATCACGTTAACCGCAAGGCGCTTGGCGGCCTTTTTGGGTTGGTTGAAAAAAAGGAAGCAGATATCAGGAGCGATGTCAGCCTTCGCAATTCCGACTTGTTGAAAAAAGTGTTTGCACAACAAGATTCAAGGAAGAAGAAATAAAATTTGGCTTCACCATTGGACAGGATGCGGTTGGCGCACTATTGCACCAACCGCTTCCTTTTTTCGCCTAACATTCAGGCACCAACACAGAGACATTTACGGCCAAGCCCCCATCTGCTGTTTCCTTGTACTTGTCGTTCATGTCAATTGCGGTTTCCCACATGGTTTTGATGACCTCGTCCAAACTGACGCGGGCGAGTTCAGGATTGCTCGATAAGGCAATTTGAGAAGCTGTAATAGCCTTCACATGGCCCCCATCGTATTCCGCTCGATGCAGGGTATTTGAACCAGTCCATTGATAGGGTCGCATGTAAGTCCAAGATGGTGTTCCATGGCGATTTCGGCTGCCATGAGTGCCTGTTGTGGAGTCCCCCCCATGCATTCAGTCAAGGCGGCTGCGGCCATGGCAGACGAAACGCCGATTTCAGCTTGGCACCCACCCATTGCGGCAGATATGGTCGAGCCTTTTTTGAACAAGCTGCCAATTTCACCGGCTGTAAGTAAAAATCTTATGATGTCCTCTTCCCCTTCGTTTTCACAAAAACATAGGAAGTACATGAGGACAGCAGGGATAACACCAGCTGCACCGTTGGTCGGTGCGGTGACGACCCTACCGAACGAGGCGTTTTCCTCGTTGACCGCCAAGGCAAAGCAACTGACCCATTTGGTAACATTGGCAAAGGAACTACCACTGATTCTGATGGTGTTCATCCAGCCTTTAATCGTGGTGTACTCGGTGCCCGCAAGTAATTTGTCATTGATGGCATGTGCCCGTCTTTGAACCCTAAGCCCACCCGGCAGTTCACCATCCGAGTGGCAGCCTTTGTGGATACAATGGAGCATGGTGTCCCAAATCTTGAGCAAACCGCTACGAATTTCTTCCGACTTGCGCCATGCCAACTCATTTTGAAAGACAATTTCATGGATGGCTAACCCTGTTTTTACTACGTAGCGTTGAATATCTGCCTCACGGTCAATGGGGTAGGGCAATTCAATGGACTGGCTGGGGCTGGGG
>JADKBS010000047.1 GCA_016714985.1 Saprospiraceae bacterium
TGAAGACCTGCAATTCGAGGGGCTGGGACAGGTGGCCGGGGCATTGCAGCAGGGCCTCGCCGCTGGTCGGGTTGGGGGAAAGCAGGAAGCCCGTTCCATTGGATGGGTCATTGGTGGCCACGTCCAAATCAATGTCCACCCACTGCACCACTTGGCAGTCGTTGCTGTCGGTGACGGTCACGCCGTACATGCCCGCCGCCATGTTCGAGATGGTTTGGGACATGACCCCGTTCGTCCACGCATAACTATAGGGCGGGGTGCCGCCGTCGGGGATGACCGTCGCTAAGCCATTGGGAGGGTTCGTTTCGGTTTGGTGCTCCACGATGATGGGTTCTAAGAACAAGGGCGGGGGGGTGCCCACGGTATAGGACGCTAGGAGGTGGCAGCCAACGGCATCGAAGACGGAAAGCTGGTAAACACCTGCGGGCGCATTTGCCAGGTTTTCCATGGCGGAGAAATTGTTCCAGTTGACGGAATATTGGGGGGTACCGCCAAAAATGCTGATATTGATATACCCATCGGCGCCGCCAAAGCAACGGACGCCAGCCGAGTCAATTACCTGTACCGTGATGGGTTCCTCTGGCCCGGTGATGAAGTAGGAAGCAGTGCGGGTGCAGCCGTTGTCATCTGTCACGGTGAGGTGGTAGCTGCCCAAGGGCAGGTCAGTGATAGCGGGCGTGAAGGCCCCATTGCCCGGCCCTTGCGACTGCCATTGGTATTGGTAAGGCAGTTCGCCGCCAGTGGGCAAGGCCAAGATGCTGCCGTTTGAATCACCGTGGCAGGTGATGTGTTTTATAATCGCATTCTGCAACTGTAGCTCGGTGTCAGGCTCCCAAATCGTGGTGGAGGCCGTGCCCGTGCAGCCAAGCTGGTCGGTCACGGTGACGAAATAGCTCCCTGCCACCAGGTTGCTGATGGTCTGGTCGCCCGCCAGCTCATTGCCGAAGGCATCCTCCCAATAAAAACTATAGGTGCCTTGGCCACCAATGGACAAGGGGATGAAGCCATCCGCCCCGAACTTACAGGTGACATGGCGCACCAGGTTGGTGTTGATGGTGGGCAGCACTGCGCCGAAGCTGTTCACATTTATGGTCGGTGAAATGGCCGTACAGCCCGTGTTGTCGGTGATGGTGACTTGGTAGCTGCCCGTGGGCAAGTTGTCGTTTAGGAGGGTGGTAACTGCGGAAATGCCGAATGCCCCATTGCTCCAATTGAACTGATACGGCCCTACCCCGCCCTGGATGACAAAGCCTACCGCTCCAGTAGAATCGCCTTGGCACACAACGGTTTGCATTACAAGTGGTTCCAACGCAATGGCATTGTATTCCTCCGGCACCTTCACCGACATCAGCTCCACGGTGCAGCCTTCTGCATCGGTGATGGTCACGTGGTAGTCGCCGGGGGGAGACAAGGCATTGCGTGGTATCGCCGTTGTCCCACGAAAACAGGTAAGGGCCTACCCCACCCTGCATGTTGATGCAAAGGTCGTCCACCTGCAGGCTCTGGCAATTGCTGGAGGGCAGGTCAAGCTCAGGCTGTGGGTTCAATTTATCGGGGGCAACGATGCCAATGCCCTGGATGCTGGCGGTGCAGCCATTGTCGTCCGTCACCACCACGCTGTAATTCCCGGCGGGCAGGCCGTTCAAGTCCTCCGTTTGTGCCTGGTTCGACCATTGGAAACGATAAGGCAAGGTGCCGCCGTGGGTCGTGAGGTTGATGGCCCCTTCGTTGCCGCCAAAGCAGGGAATCACGTCGAGGCTGGCGATTTCGGTCACCAAGGGTTCCGGCTCCGTCAGCGTGATGATTTCGAGGTTGTTGACGCAGCCATTGGCATCCGTGACGGTGGCCGAATGGTTCTCCGCAAGCAGGTTGGAGGCCACAAAGCCATTTTGGCCATTGCTCCAGTTCACCTGATAGGGCACCATGCCGCCGGTGATGGTGATGGCCAATTGGCCCGTTTGGCCGTGGCAGAGCGGTGGAAAAGCCTGATAGCCCAAGGTCAGCACCTGGTTGGAGTCAATGACCGTGGAAGTGGCCGTTTTGCAGCCGTTGTTGTCCTCCACGGTTACTTCATAAAAACCGCTGGGCAAAAAGCAGAGCGATTGGCCCTCCTCGTCGGTGTTCCAGGTAAAACGGTACGGAGGCATGCCGCCGGTCACCGCCACTTCCAAGCAGTTTTCGTCCCGACCGATGCAGAAGGTCGGCGTGGTCTGGGTGATGGTTGCGGACAGCAGGGAAGGCGAATTGATGGGGTCGAACTGCCGGGTGGCCGTGCAGCCATTGTCGTCCGTGACGGTCACGCTGTAGGAGCCATTGCCAATGTTCACCAAGTCCGGCGTCGTGGCGTCCGTGTTCCATAGAAAATAATAGGCCCCTACCCCGCCGGAGACCTCGGTTTGGATGAAACCGTTTTCAAGGCCCGCACAGCTTGGCATTTGTAGGCCATCTGAAACCACGCCAAGCGGTGGTGGCTGCGCCAATGCAATGGTCTGGCTGAAGGTACAGCCTTTTTGGTCGGTGAGGGTGAGGGCATAGTTGCCTGCGGCAATGTTTGAGATGGAAGAACCTGCACCGCCATTGCTCCAGGCAAAGGCAAAAGGCATCGAGCCGCCAGCCCCTTCCACCGAAATGCTGCCGTTGCCCTGGCCAAAGCAATTTGGTTGGTCAAGGGCGATATTGGCCAATGAAATGGGCGCTGCCTGCGTCACTTCTATGCCGTTCAGCATGATATCGCAGCCGTTCACGTCCGTAACGGTCAGGTCGTAGAACCCCGCCGGGAGGTTGGCGTTGATGGGGGCATTGATGCCATTGCTCCAGGCATAGCTGATGGGAGGCGAGCCACCGAATATGTTCAGCCGAAGTTCCCCATCGCTGCCGCCGTGGCAACTGACGGGGGTCTGTTCTGGGTTCACCAACAAAGCTTCCGGCTCGGTGATGGGTATGCTGATGACGTTCTCGCAATTGCCTTCGGTGATGGTGGCAGTATATTCTCCTGCCGCCAGCCCGCAGATATTGGCGCCCTGCATCCCGTTGTCCCATGTTACCTGGGTATTAGGCCCGCCCATTACGTTCAGGTTGATGCAACCGTCGCTTTCGCCATTACAGCTCACGTTGATCACGCTGCCCACTGTCACGATGGCCGCTGGCCCGTTCACGACGAGGGTCGGCACGACGGCCCGGCATTGCTCTGGCGAGGAATCCGTGACCGTAAACGAATAGGAGCCTTGCTGCAAGCCCGTCAGCACCAGGCTGCCGGCCTGGTTGGCAATGACGCCGCCCGACCACTCGTAGGTAAAGGGAGGGCTGCCGTCCAAGGGCGTCACGCTCAGGCTGCCATCGCTGCCGTTGCAGGTGGTCACGTCGGTGCTATTGGTCAGCAGCGTTTGGATGTTTTCGATAGTGGTCACCACCAAGGTATCGGCGCTGGCGCAACCGCCCGCATCGGTGATGGTGACGGCATAGCGCTGGACCGAGCCGATGGTGTTGTCGCTAAAAACCTCGATTGCCGCCGTATCCGCCCCAGTGTTCCAGGCATATTGGTAAGGCCCCGTGCCGTTGCCGCTGTCCACCACCGAAATCCATTTCGAGGATTGCCGGCAAATCGTCGGTGAATCGGCGATATGCGCCACAGGCCCCGGCTGCACGGTGTAAACCACTGGAAGGGTGTCCCGGCAGCCATTGGCCGCTGCTGATAGCACGTAATAAGTGGTGGTAGCCGTCGGCGTCACGGTTGGCCCAACTTGGTTGGCTGGCGTGAAGGGCAACTGGCCGTAGTAGGAAATGCTGCCGTTCAAGCCGCTTTCGTCCAGGATATTGAGGGAATTGAGGTCAATTGTTTTCCCAAAACAATCGCCCGGCTGGTCAGTGGTAGTGAGCCTTGGCCTTGGATAAATGGTGATGGTGGCTTCCGTGCGCTCGTTGGACACACAGCCAGTCTGGGTGCGTTCTTCGGCAAAAAAACGCAGTACTAATGTGTCCAAGCCATTGTTCGCCAAAGCAGCGGGGTTTGGGAAAAGGGTATCGCCTACGGCAATGATTTGGCCGCCCGAAAGCGAATCGTACCAACTAATCTGCCCGCCGTGGTTGGGGAATGCCACCACAAAGCCGCTTGCCCCATTGCAAAGCAACTGGCCCTCCGTGACAACGGCCTCCACGAAATACTCGTCCAGGTCGCCATTGCAGTTGCTGTCAAAATCGTCGCAAAGGAACTCCTCCACGCCGGGGTTCACGAAGAAATCAGAGTCGTCGCAATCGTCGTCGTTGGCCACGTAGTCGAGGAAGCTGGCGGGCTGGCAGCTTGCGATGAAAAACGCCGGATCGCCAAAGCCGTCGCCGTCGTTGTCCTGGTAATAGACGAAGTCGGGAAAGCCGAGGTCAATGGAGCCATAGAACAGGATATTGTCGAGGGCGAGGTCGGCGAACTGGCCGCTGCCGCCCCGTCCCACGAATCGGAACTGGCAGGTCATGCCATTGTAGGCGTCCAAATCAACGAACTGCTTGCGCCAGGCTGGCCCCTTGTTGCCGGAGGCATTCCAAAGAACCGTCCAAGTCAGGCCGCCGTCCGTGCTCACCTCTAAGGACATCCCGTTGATGTGAACCCCGTGGAAATTATAGTCGAAGGACATATCGCAGGTATCGGGGTTGGCCACCACCTGTATGCAATTGGAGACCAAAACGGCCCGCCTGCCATTCCGGCACGAGGCGCCCGATGCTTCCAGGTAAAGGTAGTTGCCACCGCCGGGATTGTCGCCGGGCGGGCCGGTCAGGGCGGTAAGGGTCGTGTCCGTATTGACCAACCAGTCGAAATTGTCGTTGCTGGCATTGCGCCAGGTGCCGAGAATTGGGCAAGTTATGCCACAAAGCGGCTGGCAAAGTTGTTGAGCGTTAAAGTTCTCGTGGATGGTTGCTGGCGGCGGCGAGCAGGTGGTCATGGCCTGCACGGGACAGGCGTTGTTGGAGTAGTGGTTGCTGCCGCAATTTTCCCGAAGGTAAAAATCGTAGGCCGTGGACGGCTGCAGGCCCGTGAGCAGGTAGGGCGGGCAACTGCCGATGGCCACCGTGCCGCCTACCCCAGCCATTGCGCCCGTGCCGGGCGTGAAGCCGATGGGGCCGAACTCAATCAGATATTGTCGCAAGTGGAGCCTGTGACCCAGTCCAACAGGACGGAGGTGGAATCCTCCTCCATAACGACCGTTTCAGTGGGTGCTACGCAATTGCTGGCTTCGAAGACCAGTTCAACGAACTGCAAATGGCCAAGGTTGCTGGCCCCATCGTCGCAAATCACCAGCGTCCAAAGGCCAATGGGTGTGCTGCCATCGTTGAAATCGCTGAAATTGCCTTCGGGCAAATACGTGCCGATAAAAGGGGCATTGCCGTCCACGATACTCGACAGGTTGCAGGCGTTGACCACTGCATGCGAAGTAAAGTCGTGAACTGGGAGCAGGTATTGTCGGAGGGGTCGCCATAGTTGTCGAAGGCGTCGCCATTGTCCGTACTGATTTCGACCATAACACCAGCAGGGGATTTCAGGAAAATATCGAGGTCGGCAGCCCAGCCATGCTCAACGACGAAGCGGAGTTCTTTCAGGTAGAGATTGCCGCCAAGCGAAGTGCCCGGTGCGGTTGCCACGTTGATTTGGAACTCATTGGCGGGGCCGCAGCCTGCCTCGGTGATGAACAGGTTCAAGCCACAGGCAGAGGGGTTTGTGAGAACCGGCGGGGGCTGGGTCTCGGCAAAAGAATGGCTGATGCTCGCTTGCAAACATGTCCAGAGGAAAAAAAACCTGCGGGTAAAAACAGTCATATTGGTCGTTCAGCAGTGTATTTGGATAAAATTGGTGCATGAATGGGGTTGTGTGAGGGTGGGCTTTAGGTGTGGCTTCCTTCTCGGCCTTTACGGCCAATGCAACAATGTTCAGGTGGGATTGTCTGGTTAAGACAGCGGCAAAGGTATGAAAATTAGCCGCTTTTTTCGGATACCAGTATATCGGTATTTCTTATTTTCGTCAAAAATAAGGCATTGCAAGCACTATGAATCCGCAAAAATTGAGCGATTTTTGCACGGCATAAAATCCCTGCCCCTTTTTACACTGATTAGTTAATTTTTTGACCATGAACATAATTAGATTACACCGTACTGGTAAGCTATTCCTATTGGGCTTCTTGCTTGCCATCTTTTTTCCCGCCTGCCAACAAGACAACGAACCGATTGTCAAGGAAGAACACCTCGCCGCCAACGAAGAATCCGCCGTTCCATTGGAATGGATGAAGCTCTACGTTGACTTCGACCGCTACGCCAAGGGCTACCGCCCTGGCCCAAGCCCAAGGGCAATGGCCTATATCAACCTCGCTGCTTATGAGGCCGCAATGTTCAGCATGCCCAACTACAAATCGCTGGAGCCGCTCTACGAGGGCCTTGACCTGAAAAAAGCCTCCACGGACAAGGAATACCACTGGCCCACGGTCGTGAACGCCACCTATGCCACGATGATGAAGCATTTTTTCCCTGGCCATATCCTTTTGAACGAACAGCAAGCCAACCTGCAATTCCGGCTACTGAACCTGGAGTCCAATTTCAACGAGGAGTTCAAGGCCAAGATGGGTACTGAAGTCTTCAACCGCTCGGTGGAGCGTGGCGTGGAGGTAGCAGAAGCCTTCTGGGATTGGTCAACCACCGACACCTACGGCCACGATGCCTACCTCAACGCCCGTCCAAATACCTATACCCCACCCCAAGGCCCCGGCCTCTGGCAACCGACCGCACCGGATTATGGCAAGGCAATGTTCCCCTACTGGGGCGAAGTGCGCACCTTCGCCATCCACGAGGAGGACAAGCTGGCCCGCCCGCCTATCGAGTACAGCGATTCGCCAAGTTCCCTGTTCTACAACCAGGCACAGGAGGTTTACCTGACCGTGAACCGCAATGATTTCACCGAAAACTGGATTGCGCAGTTCTGGAGCGATGACCAGTTGGGGGTCTGTCTTAGCCCGCCCGCCCGCTGGATGGCCATCGCCTCCCAAGTACTGGAGTTGGAAAACGCCAGCCTCGAAAAAGCGCTCTACACCTATGCCAAGGTCTCCATGGCCCTCAACGACGCCGGGGTGGCCTGCTGGCATAGCAAGTACCACTACAATATCGAACGCCCTATCAGCTATATCAACCGGGTGATAGACCCCAACTGGCAGGTGCATTACCTTGGCTTCACGCCAGCGTTCCCAGCCTACCCGTCCGGCCATTCCACCTTTGGGGCCGCCGCTGCCGAGGTACTTTCAGACATCTTCGGCTATAACTACGCCATGACCGACCGCACCCACGAAGACCGCACGGACTTCTTTGGGATGCCCCGCACCTTCTCCAGTTTCTATGAAATGGCGGAAGAAAACGCCTATTCCCGCATCCCGCTTGGTGTCCATTTTCGCATGGACGCAGAAGAGGGCGTGCGCATGGGGTATGACATAGGGAGGAAGGTAAATGGGATGCCGTTTAAGTAATTTAACTCAAGTTGATCAGGGTTGATAAGGGTTGATGGGGGGCAAGGTTCTTCAAAAATCAGCCCTCATTAACTTGGTCAACCGCTACATTTCAGAATATCCGTAACCTGGATTAACCAAGTAGCTGTCAAAACCACAGCACATCCCACATGATAAAACTCCTCGGCGTCCCATTCGACGCCAACTCATCGTTCCTTAGAGGCCCGGCCTTGGCCCCGCAGCACATCCGGCTGATGGACAGGGAAGGCTCGGCCAACCGTTTCTCGGAGGACGGGAGCTTGGTGGCCGAAAACGAGACGTACCAAGACATGGGGGACATCCATTTCGAGGACACCAATCCGGAACGTGCTTTTAACGCCATCAAAAGCACGATAGCCAACCTGTTGAAAGATGGCACCAAAGTCCTATCGATAGGGGGCGACCATTCCGTCAGTTATCCAATTATCAGCGCATTTACCGGGCGATACGAGGGATTGAACGTTTTGCATTTGGATGCTCATGGGGATTTGTACCCAAGTTTTGACGACAATCCCTATTCCCACGCTTCACCATTTGCCAGGCTGTTGGAGGAAGGCAAGATTAATTCGCTGACGCAGGTTGGCTTGCGGTCACTGACGGAAGTGCAGCGGGCGCAGATTCGCAAGTATGGAACTCAGTTGGTGGAAATGAAGGATTTTAAGGAGGATTTCCTGAAAGACCTGCAAGGGCCTTTGTATATCTCCCTGGATTTGGATGTGCTCGACCCCGCTTACGCCCCCGGCGTGTCGCACCATGAGCCGGGCGGCATGACATCAAGGCAATTGCTGAAGATTGTCCAAAGCATCCATGTGGAAGTGGGGGGAGCCGATATTGTGGAGTACAACCCAGTGAGGGATATAAACAATATGACGGCCATGGTGGGGTACAAGATGATGAAGGAATTGATGGTGAAAATGGCGCAGTAGCTATGGTTTGTGATGGAAAAATGCTGGCAATGTACTTTGAAAAGGGATATTTTCTACGTCATTTGAGCAACAACTTACCCGCCCACCTACCAGTTTCCAATTTCAAGTGAACCAGGTAAACACCTGCTGGCACACCATCCAAGGTCAGCCATTCCTGCAAGGTATTGCCATTGGGTGGGAGGTTTTTTGAAGCACAGGCCTGCCCAAGGCGTCGAAAAGGGTCATTGTGGCGGATGTTAAAAGGCTTGGTAAGGAGGCCGTCAACAGCACTTGACCTTGTGCGGGGTTGGGGGAAAGTCCCGCCTGAATGGCATGTCCCTGTTCCTTGGTGTAATTACCGCTCTATTAGCAGGCGCATTCCATTTGCAGGATGCTGCTATAATTTGATTCATCAGGTCAATGGCCGTAATATCAAGAAATGGCAAACTCTTGCGTGCTATCCCTTCGAAACAATGGGCGGAAGCCTAAGACAATATCGCTTTTTGGAATGCCTTCATCCACTAAAAGTAAGGCGATTTTAAGGTCTGTACCATCGTGCTGAATCCAAACTTTGCCGGTAGGTTTTACATCAATATGAACAAATGGGCTGTATTCCCGGTAGTCCTTGTTTTCCCAACCCACAGAAAATAACAGGTAATGCCCCCGCTCATCATCCATGATAATTTGTGTTTCCACGTTTTCATCGGAAGGAACCATAGCGCCTATTTCAGACACTACTTTTCTGACTGCTTGCTTGTAGGCAATTATTTTATCCATTGCTCGATGGTGTATTTTTCGAAATCATAAACAATCACCCTCACTTCATAGGTCTTTAGCACCAATTGAAAATAAGGGTCGTCGAAAAGGTTGGAATAAAAATCCCTTGGCATGGCCAAGAACAACAACCTGTTGGGGTCTTTCATGGATAAGGCAGGTTTATAGAGCAAGAATTGCCCCAACGCATCTTCGAAATCATCCACTTCTGATAGTCCCGAAAAACTTTTTATCTCTACAGCAATCTGTTCAGTGCCCTTTTCAGAACCGATGATTTCTGCACCAAGGTCAATAAACCCCTTTCGTTTTCCCAACCGAATGAAGTAAGGGTCGTGGGTGATTACCCATCCTTCCTTTTCTAAGGCTGTCTACATGATCGTGGTATTTGTCTCGCTTCATGCCTAATTGTTTCTACAAAAATAGGCAGTATTTTCAAATAGCGGTCGGTAGTTTTTGATGGAAATACAATTCCATTTGTAAAAATGAAAACCACGAATCACAAAACCAAAGACCAACCAAAAACAAGTCGCACCCCTATTTTCTCAACCACCCTCTTGCTCAAAAGCACATTTTTTTCCACACACCCCCTATTTTTTACACCACCCCCTACCCGAATTCAATTTACTTCCTACTTTTGCCCCGATTTTCTAAAACCACTTAATCGAAATCATCAAACATGGCTACCATTCGTTTTCAAGCAGTGCAAGAGACCCTCAACCGCAAGCCTGTGACCGTCACAGAGCCTAGCGTGCGCAGGTCTGAGCTGTACGCATCCAATGTTTTCACCACCAGCACAGCCAAGCATTACATGCCCAAAGAGGCATACAATGCTGTGGTGGCTGCCAACACTCATGGCTCCAAGATTGACCGCAAGATCGCCGACCAGGTGGCTGCGGGCATGAAGGCATGGGCGATGGGCAAGGGTGCCACGCACTACACCCACTGGTTCCAGCCACTGACCGGGGCCACTGCCGAGAAGCACGACGCCTTCTTCGAGCCAGTAGGCGACGGCACGGCCATCGACAAATTCGACGGCGGACAGCTCGTGCAGCAGGAGCCGGACGCTTCCAGCTTCCCCAACGGCGGCATCCGCAACACCTTCGAGGCAAGGGGCTACACCGCTTGGGACCCCACCAGCCCGGCCTTCGTGATGGGCACGACGCTTTGCATACCAACGGTTTTCGTGAGCTACACGGGCGAGGCGCTTGACCACAAAACGCCGCTGCTCCGTGCGCTGCAATCCTTGGACCATTCGGCCACGGAAGTTGCCCGTTATTTTGACAAAAATGTAAACAAGGTGGTGAGCACCCTTGGTTGGGAGCAGGAGTACTTCCTTATTGATGCTGCATTGGCGGCTTCCCGTCCTGACTTGTCGTTGGCCGGCCGCATGCTCCTCGGCCACGGCGCAGCGAAGGGCCAGCAGTTGGAAGACCATTATTTCGGCTCCATCCCCGATAGGGCCTTGGCCTTTATGCGTGAACTGGAAATCGAGTGCATTGCCCTCGGCATCCCCGTGAAGACCCGCCACAACGAGGTGGCTCCGAACCAGTTCGAGTTGGCGCCCATCTTCGAGGAGGCCAACCTCGCTGTTGACCACAACTCACTCCTGATGGACGTGATGAGCAAGGTTGGCGCTCGCCACAACTTCAAGGTGCTGCTGCATGAGAAGCCTTTTGCTGGCATCAACGGCTCCGGCAAGCACAACAACTGGAGCTTGGCCACCGACACGGGCGTGAACCTGCTCTCACCCGGCAAAACGCCGAAGAACAACCTCCAATTCCTGACCTTTTTCATCAATACCATCAAAGCAGTTTATGAGTACGCAGACCTGCTCCGTGCCTCTATTGCTTCCGCAAACAACGACCACCGTCTCGGTGCCAACGAGGCTCCTCCGGCCATCATCTCTGTGTTCCTCGGCGACCAGCTCTCCAAGGTACTTGATGAGTTGGAAAACGTCTCTGACGGCAACCTTTCCCCAGAGGAAAAAACAGAGTTGAAGCTGAACGTGGTAGGCAAAATCCCAGACGTTTTGTTGGACAACACCGACCGCAACCGTACCTCGCCTTTTGCCTTCACGGGCAACAAGTTCGAGTTCCGTGCCGTGGGTTCTTCTGCCAACTGCGCCAAGCCGATGATGGTGCTCTGTACCATCGTTTCGCAGCAATTGCGGGAGTTCAAAACCGAAGTGGATGCGCTCGTGGAAGGCAAGAAGATGAAGAAGGACGATGCCATCTTCAATGTGCTGCGGGAGTACATCAAGTCTTGTAAGAAAATCCGCTTTGAGGGCGACGGCTACTCCGACGAATGGGTGGTGGAAGCTGAAAAGCGTGGCCTGAACAATTTCAAGACGACGCCAGAAGCCCTCAAAGCGCAGGTGTCCAAACAGGCGATCAAGCTATTTGGCGACCACAGCGTGATGAACCACGTTGAAATCGAGGCCCGCTATGAAATCGAACTGGAAGAGTACATCAAGAAGGTGCAAATCGAGGGACGTATCCTCGGCGACATCGCCACGAACCACGTCATCCCGACGGCCATCGCCTACCAGAACACGCTCATCCAGAACGTGCAGGGCTTGAAGGACATCTTCGGCAAGGACTACGGCCAGTACGCCGAGCAGCAGCTCGACCTCGTGAAGGAAATCAGCGGCCATATCAATTCCATCAAGAAGAACGTGGACGATATGATTGAGGAGCGCAAAAAGGCCAACGTCATTGACCACGCCGACAAAAAGGCCGATGCCTACTGCAATAAGGTGAAACCCTATTTCGATACCATCCGTTACCACTGCGACAAGTTGGAGCTGATGGTGGACGACGAGCTTTGGCCGTTGACGAAGTATCGGGAGTTGTTGTTTACGAGGTGATTTTCAGTCTATTAGAAATAAGGAAGGCCGGGCGGTTGCTCGGCCTTTTTTTGTTTCCATTTGCATGGACAATTGAACAATATTTTTCATCGCAATAAAAACCAAAGCATGACAAATAAATATACAATTGAAAGGATTTTCAATGAATGCGAGTTCGTTACCAGCATGATGTGGACAGAAACTTTTAGGATAAAGTTGAAAATCCCTTGTCAAGCATTAAACACAGAGCTATTCCTTTCAATCCATTCCATCCCTAGCCACCACATGACCTCTGAAATTTACCAACGAATTGAGCAGACAGCAAACGCCATTTTGTTCATGGAGAAAGAATTGGTAGATGAAATTCACAGTGAATTATGGCGGATGTATTTAGAATTTTGTAAAAACTGTCAGCATCCACTTGATGAGGATGGGGACAATGCGGAACTGAATAAAAAATACTATGAGATATGGACCATTGAGGAGATGATAAAGAAAACAACGTTTAAATGGTCTTCAACTGGTATGAGTGAGTATCAAAAGCAAAATGATGAATTTTCTTTTTCGTTGGATGTTACAGCTGAATGGATTGGCGAGGGATATGCGGAAATTTTTATAAGTAATAATAAGATTGTGTATTCTGATTTTCATCAATAATCTGTTAATCAAAAAGCTCCAAACAAATAGAAAGCAGTGAAACCGTTCTTTCATTAAAATCAAAAGCTCAAGTACAGTCACGCTGGCAGCTAAATTCGTGGACCTGTTTCCAACAACTTCAAGTTGCCAGTTCTTTAAATTTTTCCCATTTTTGTAACCATCCATAATATGATAATTCAAAACATGGTACTAGCACATGCCGAAATAGAACTCCTCAACAGCCGTGACATTGACAATCTAAAAAAAGACAACCTGACCAAAGACAAGGCACGCAAAAATTGGGCGTATCAATACCACCTGCACTAATCATTAATTACTTCGACCAGGCAAATGCAACCAGACAAATCATACCCCTCCCCTGATGGCCGCTATCGGCTCGACATCTATGCCCATGAGGTTCGCATGTCGCATTGGATAGATTGCCCGTATTTGTACGACAACAACACTAGGGACTTCCTTTTCTCCGCTGGGAAACTATGGAATGCCACAAAAGTGGATTGGTCAAATGACAGCAATATGCTCAAATTGGAATTGCGTCATTATGGCTGCAATAGCTCCATAGAGGTTGTCTTTGGACTTGGCCAAGGATGAGGCCAAAATATACGCAGGAACGATCGGTGTATTAACAAGGGCACCCTGTTGTCCGTGGCGGGGGAGCTGGCCAATGCGACAGAATTCAGGCTATTGTTTTATTGAGGCAACTGGCACTTCCACCGAATCTGACAACCTTTATTCTAGGATCATCTTAGCGGCAAAAGTTTGCCCATCCTGCCTAACCACCACCTGAAATACCCCCTTCCCCAGCCTGCCTACCACTAACCTCATACAATCCTCGCAAGCCAGCACCCGACGCCCAAGCGCATCGTACACCTCCACATGGAACGGTTTAGTAGCATCCAAGCCACCAAGCTGCACAACATCGTGGGCTGGGTTTGGATAAACTTGCAATGCACGAACGGAATTCTTTTCGTCAAAAACCCTGCTCGGCGTACACACCAACTCATTGATTTTCAACCAAATATCGTCATTGAACAAGGCGGGCACCTCTGCGTCGGTGCCGGGTGAGTCGCCCATCCTGACCATGACAAGGCCCGTGCTGGGCGAAACGTTGATAAATTGGCCGTTCTTGCCCAAGGCCGCATACACGTCACTGGGTGCAGCGGGGAACAACGGGCCGGGGATATTGACTTGTAGGCCGGGTAGTTTGTAGGTAGGTTGACCATTCAGCCACCAGAGGTATCCGTAGGATTGGTTAAGGTCTTGCGAAGGCGTGGTCATTGCCTGAAAATAGGCCGGGTCGGTGAGCACGGGTGTGTTGTTCCAAGTGCCGTTGTTGAGCATCAGCAGGCCGAAGCGGGCCATGCTGCGGGCCTTGCTGAACAACACATTATTGTAGTCCACTTTCACCCAAAGGCCCGTGATGCCCGTCTTCTGCGTCATTCGTTGATTAAAAAACTGGTTGAAATTTTGGCCGGAGGCCGACTCGATGACGCCGTCCAACAACGTGTAAGGGCCGTTGTGGTAGGCCCAGCGGGTGCCTGCGTCGGCTTTGTAAATGAGGCAGGTGTCGAGGGTACAGAAGCTTTCGGGCACTCCGTCGTCGAGGCCGCTGGTCATGCTCAATTGGTTTTTGACCGTGATGAGGTCTTCCTTGTCGGGTGGGCAGGCCGTCCAGCCCGTGCCGAGGTAGTCGCTGGTCTTGTCCTCGATGTTGAGCAGGCCCTCTTGCTGCGCAATGCCGACAAGTGCCGCTGTCATGCTCTTGCCCGCCGATGCCCAGTACCATGCGCTGTCCTGCGTGAAGGTTCCGAAGTATTTTTCGAGTACGATGCGGCCATCTTTCAGCAGCAGAAAAGCCTTGGTATTATTGGTTTCGAGCAGGTCATAGAGGGCTTCAATGCGGTCTTCGCAATAGCTGAGGGAATCAGGCGAAAGGGTTTCCCAAGCATTGCCCGTTAGAGGTGGAAAGTATACGGCTTGTGCTTGGGTTTTTCCAAAGGAAAAGAGCAATGCAAATACGAGTAAGACTTGTTTCATCGTGAATTTTTATCCTAAGACATCAACCGAAGCTTTAAGTTTAAAAGCCATCGCCACACCCTGATGAAAAAGCAGTTACTTTTGGCCTGCCGTGAACATAACCGTGCGGCAAATCTTGTTAGGCCTATGACAATCACCGAGCTTTTCCGCCAAACAAGGCCCTACGTCCGTCCCTACCGCCCATTGCTGTTGGCCACGCTGGCCTTGACCGCCGTTGGCTCCTTTGCTGCGCAGGTGAACGCTTGGATTTTGCGCTACACCGTGGACAATATCAATGCGCTGACCGAGGCGCACAAGACACTAAAAGATGGCATAGACCTGCTGGTTTTCATCAGTTTGGTGCTCATAGGCAAGGAACTCGTGTACGCCATCGTGCAGTTTGGGCAGAAGTTTTATGGTGAAAAGCTGCGGATTTATATTTCACGGGACTTGGCGCAGACCATCGTTGAACGCATCCTATCGTACCGGATGGCCTTTTACACGGCCCCCGAAAACGAAAGCGGCAAGCTCCAAACCCGCATTGACCTCGGCATCAGCAGCCTCACTAGGTTGGTACAAAACTTCTTTGTTGACATCATGCCGCTATTCGCCAATTCCATCGTGGCACTGGCTTTTATGTTCAACGCCAATTTTTATGTGGGGTTGGTGGGCTTGGCCATTTTACCTATCTACTTCTATATCAGTCAGTTACAAGCGAGAAAACTGGGTGGCTTCCGTCGAAAAATGCGCACCTATCGGGAAAACAAGAGCAATGGCATCATCAGTTTAATTGACTCCATCACGGTCATCAAATCCTTTGTTCGGGAGCCTTTCGAGGCCGAAAAGCACAAGGACTTGCAGTTCAGCATGACGCAGAACCTGATGCAAACCCGCCAACTCAGCTTTGTTTTCGACAGTGTAAAAGGTTTTGTGGAGCAGTTCGGCGTGGTCATCATCATCATTTTGACCTCCTATTTCGTGCTGAACGGCAACATGACCATCGGCACAATCATGTTCCATATCCTTTTGTTCAACAATGTGTCGGCCCCCATCCGGCAGTTGCACCGAATTTATGATGAGGTTAACGACGCCCTCATCAACGCAGAGGGCTATTTTGAAATCGTGCAATCGGAAAGTGAAGTGGAACAAAGCGGCAGTTTGCGGCCAACCATAGATGGGCAGTTTGAGCTGCGCAATGTGAACTTTCATTACCCCAATGGTACGCAGGCGCTGAAGGAAGTTTCGATGAAAATGGAACCGAATAAAATAACGGCGCTCGTTGGGCTGAGCGGGGCAGGAAAGAGCACGCTGATTAACTTGTTGGACAAATTCTACGAGCCATCGTCAGGGGAAATCTACCTGGATGGCACCAATCTGTCTGCCATTGACACGGAGTATTTGCGGAGTAAAATAGGTTTGGTGCTGCAAAAGAACCACATCTTCAAGGGCACGATTGCTGAGAACATCGGCTACGGGAAACTGGGCGCCACGCAAGCCGAAATTGAAACAGCGGCCAAGCAAGCATATATCCACGACCAAATCATGCTGTCGCCAAAAGGCTACGAGACTAGTGCGCAACAACTCTCAGGTGGCCAGCAGCAGCGCATCGCCATCGCCCGGCTATTCCTGAAAGATCCTGCCATCATCTTCCTCGACGAACCCACCGCCAACCTCGACGCCATCGCCACCGAGCAAATCAGGAAGAGCCTCGACGCTATCAAGAAAGACAGGACGGTCATCATCATCTCGCACAGCATTTCGCAGATTATCGATGCAGACAATATCGTGGTGATGGACAATGGCCGAGTGGTAGAAGAGGGGCTGCACGATGAACTTTACGATAAGCAGGGCACCTATCATGATATTTTCAGCGCAATGGCCAATTCCTTGAATATCGAGAAAATTGCGAGGACGATGAATTGACGCAGAGAACAGATTACAAAGCCGCATTGAAATCAAAAGTGTATAAATCAAAACAGGCTAAAATGCTGTGAACCAACATCTTAGCCTGAATATATCAAGGGCGATAGCCCAAACTTATCATTTACGCATTCACGGTATTCCTACCAATGCTTTCGTAGTAGAAACCTTTGTCCTCCATCGCCTCTACGTCATAGAGGTTGCGGCCATCGAAAATGACAGGGTTCTTCAGCAATTGCTTCATCACCTCATAGCTCGGTGTACGGAACACGCTCCATTCTGTCACGATTGCCAGGGCATCGGCCCCTATGAGTGCCTCGTATTGGTCGGCAGCCATTTCCACTTGACCATTGTACTGGGCCTTCACGTTGTTCATGGCCTCCGGGTCGAAGGCTTTCACCTGAGCACCAGCGGCAATGAGGTCGTCAATGAGGTAAAGCGCAGGAGCCTCCCGGATGTCGTCCGTTTCAGGCTTGAAAGCGAGGCCCCAGATAGCAATCGTTTTGCCTTTCAGGTCACCTTTGAAGTAAGCTTTGATTTTTTCCGTAAGGCGGTGCTTCTGAAGCTGGTTCACGTTCATGACTGCCTCCAAAATCTTGAAGTCGTAGCCATTGTCATCGGCAGATTTGGCCAATGCCTGCACGTCCTTAGGAAAACAGGAACCGCCATAGCCCACACCGGGGAAAAGGAATCGCTTGCCAATGCGGCTGTCGCTGCCCATGCCTTTGCGGACTGCGTCCACGTTGGCACCGAGCTTTTCACAGAGGTTGGCGATTTCGTTCATGAAGGAGATACGGGTAGCCAGGTAGGAGTTGGCTGCGTATTTGGTCATTTCCGCAGAGCGCTCGTCCATGAAGAAAATCGGATTGCCTTGGCGTACGAAAGGTTCGTATAGTTCCTTCATCACTTTTTGGGCACGCTCGGAATTGGTGCCGATGACCACCCTATCCGGTTTCATGAAATCGTCAACTGCCACGCCTTCCCGAAGAAACTCCGGATTGGAGACGACATCGAAAAGGTCGGTGCTCAGGTTTACGGCCAAAATATCATGAACCTTTTCGGCAGTGCCAACGGGCACGGTGCTCTTGTCAATGATGACCTTGTAGTCCGTGATGATTTCGGAGAGGTCTTTGGCGACGCCAAGGATGTATTTCAAGTCAGCTGACCCATCTTCGCCGGGGGGAGTTGGAAGGGCAAGAAAAATGACTTCAGCATCTTTGATGCCTTCTGCCAAATTGGTGGTAAAAATCAGACGGCCTTGCTTGGTGTTCCTATCGAAGAGCACATCGAGGCCTGGTTCGTAAATGGGGATTTCTCCGTTCTGCATGCGCTTGACCTTGTTGGCATCAATGTCAACGCAAACCACATGGTTGCCGGTTTCGGCAAAACAGGTACCCGTTACGAGGCCGACATACCCTGTTCCAACTACTGCAATGTTCATATCAAATATGATTTTTTTAAATGAAAATTAATTGCGGCGCAAAACTAACCCTGTCTGGTCAATGAAGCAACCAAAAAACAATAAAAGTCTGAAATCTTAATGTTCCGATAGCTCGATGGAAATGATTGGATTCGAAATTGTTCTTTGACCGAATAAAATTGGAGAAACAAGCACCGTTCAAATTTGAGGCCACAAAGGGCAGCGTCCAGTAACCTTGGTCGCCTATCTTTCCGCCAAATTTTAAACCAATGAAAAACTTCGTATTCCTTTTTTGCATGGCATTTTTGGCGTCTTGTGCCTCGGTTCGCCCCTATTCAGCAAATTCCGTTCCGCCTGTGCCCGATTATTCGAAAAAATCTTGTTGGGCAGCACTTCCCACTGAAAAAGATAATGCCGACAAGACACCCGACCCAAAACTGGAAGACTTACAGGACGATGCCCCGGTGGATGTCTTCTTCCTCCACCCCACCCTATTTTTTGGTGAAGGCAAAGTGGGCTGGAACGCTGCAATGGACGATGATAAGGTCAACAATAAAGTGGACGAATCAACCATCCTTTTCCAAGCCAGCGCCTTTAATGGAACGGGCAAGGTCTATGCCCCCCGGTACCGCCAAGCCAATTACCGCTGCTTTTTCAACGAGGATACGGCCTCTGCCCGCCTGGCACTCGAACTTGCCTACAGCGACATCAAATCTTCTTTTGAATATTTCCTGAAAAACTACAACCAAAACCGCCCCATCATCCTAGCTGCGCATAGCCAGGGCACGGTGCATGCCAAGCGGCTGTTGAAAGAATATTTTGACGACAAGCCATTGGGGCGCAGGCTCGTTGTGGCCTATCTCGTTGGCTGGCCTATTCGGAAAGAGGAATTCAAAACGATTTCCCCTTGCGAGACACCAGAACAAACAAGCTGCTTTTGCACTTGGCGCAGTTTCAAGTATGGCCATACGCCCACAGACGTCAGGTTGGGCGACGAGATTGCCGTTACCAACCCCTTGACTTGGAAAATGGATGGCCAGTACGCCACTAAATCGCTGAACGAGGGGATGCTTGGCAGAAAATTCGGCCCTGTACTGCCGCAACGTGCCGATGCGCATGCCGTAAACGGCATTTTATGGGTACATAAACCCAAGTTCCCCGGCAGTTTCTTTTTCCGCCGCAAAAACTACCACATCGCCGACTTCAACTTATTCTACATGAACCTCCGAAACGACGCCAAACGACGGGAAGGCTATTTTTGGAAAGGATAGTGAGGTATGAGGTATGAGGTATGAGGTATGGAGGTATGCTGGGCGCTAACATACCTCATACCTCCATACCTCATACCTCCATACCTTCATACCTCATACCCATCTGCCGCATCAGCAGCGTAGCGTTGAAGCTCTTGCTGACGCCGGGCTTGATTTTATAATCGAAAAACAGTTGGCCGTCCCTTATTTCCACTTCCATGCAGAGGTTCTCAACCCGACCGTTTGACTCGGCCTCCATGCGGCCCAGTTCCAGGTCATGTGTGGCAATTATGCCGCCGCCTTCCAGCCGAATCAGTTGTCGTATAAGCGCAGCTGAACCAGTGTGGCGGTCAACGGAATTGGTTCCCTTCAAGATTTCGTCCAAAAGGAAGAAAACAGGCAACTGCTGTTGCCCTGCATTTTTCACCGCCTCGATGATGACCTTTAGCCTTTTCAGCTCCGCATAAAAGGAGGAAGTACTTTCAGAGAGGTCGTCCTGTGTGCGCATGGAGGTATAGACTTGCATGGGCGGCACGTGAAGACTGCCGGCACAAACTGCCGAACCTGCCTGAGCAAGTACGATGTTCAACCCAACTGTGCGGAGGAAAGTACTCTTGCCCGCCATGTTCGAGCCAGTCACCAGTTTTATAAAGCCTCGGTGGTAAATGAAAAAATCGTTGGTGCGGCGCTTGGAAGGATGGATGAGCGGGTGACCGAGTCCGCTGGCATCCAAGGCGCTGCTTGTGGCTAATGTTGGAAGCAACCATATTGGATTGTTGTACCAAAGGGCAGCCAAACTGCACAACGCCTCCATTTCCTGTAGGGCCTCGAACCAACTTGGCAGGTGCTGACGGTGCGCTGCACGCCATTTTTCCAAGCTCAAAACATACCGCAAGTCCCATAACGAGCCAATGTTGAGGAAAATGGCGAAGAAGTTGAACCGCATGTTCAACTGGCGGATGATGTACGACAATTGGCCTACCGCCGACGAAGCTGATTTGTCTTGGGAAATTAGTTTGCTCTGTAATTCCTGCAAAAAACCTGCTTCAAAGTGCTGATTTTCAACCACTTTCATCAGCCGTCCATAAGCAGCTAACGAGGCTTCCGCATAAGCCGTCCTGAGGTGGATTTTAGCGACTTGCTCGTTCGTTTTTTTCAAAATGAGAAAAATCGGCGTGAGCATGACCACGAAAATTGGCCAAGGCACGTAGGCCAGCCAAATTGCGAAGCAAGCAAAGAAGTACCAAGGCGCCAATTGCGAAGCAATCGTCAAAAAACGGTTTCCACGCACGAGGTCAGGGTCGTTTAGCCAGGCACGAAGGACATCGAGGTGGGCGGGGTCATCGGTGGTTTCAAGGCCCCTCGCCTGAAACTCCTGCCGCCAATTGAGCAAGGGCTTTAGTTCTGAAATGGCCCTTTGGCGATTTGCAATGGCCTTCATTTCAGCAGGTTCGAGCAGGTATTGCGCCAGGCGCTCCTGCCCGATGGCCGTTGTGGCCCGACAACATGCCTGAAACATGGAATGCGGCCCAAAAAGGTCGAGGTCGAGTGCGTAGGGGTGGTCTTGCCGGAGGAAGCGGGCACCATCTGGGAAGCCTTTGAATTCGTGCGCCAATGCCCTTATCTCCAAATCATTGATGGCAGCCAATCGCTCTGCGTGGTTGGCGGAAGTTTGCAGTGCCAAGTGCCATTGCATCAATCGGTAAAAGCCTCCAAGGAAAATGGCAGCGGCCACTGTCCCAATTGCCCAATGCAAGGTGAACAACAGTGCAACCAAACCTACGCCGAGCAGGAAAACGCCGAGCCGCACCCATGAGTATCGGTCGTATTTGCTGCGCAATTGGCTCGCTTGCAAGCTGAAATCCTTGGCCCGCTGCTGGTATAATTCGTGAATCGTCATTCGATGAAATCGTAAATCAAATTATTCCCCAGCCTCCAGGGCTTCCCAATACTCCACCGCCCGACGGGTATGTGGAATGCAGATGGAGCCGCCTACAAGGTTGGCGATGGAAAATACCTCGAAAACCTCCTCACGGGTGATGCCAAGTTCATGGCAGGTGCCTAGGTGATAGCGGATACAGTCGTCGCAGCGAAGCACCATTGAGGCGACCAGACCAAGCAATTCCTTGGTCTTTACGTCGAGCGCCCCGGCTTCATAGCAGTTTTTATCGAGGGCAAAAAAGCGGTTAAGTGCCTTGTTGTTTTGGGCGAAGATTTTCTCGTTCATCTTGGCCCGGTAGTCGTTGAATTCGTTGACGATGGACATGGTAGTGGTTGGTGATTGGTAATTCGTGATTAGCGACCGCAAAAGTAGTGCAATAGGCAGGTTTTGGGGGAATGAAAAAAGCCGCTTCATGGCTGTGCATGAAGCGGCTTTGGAAGATGGGTTGGGGTGCAAATCACATTTTTACGACCCTAACTGCTTTGCCCAATTGGCCATCCACTGACAATTGGAGGAAATAGGCGCCATTGGCAGTCAATTGTTGGCCAAGCTGGATGCTCCCTGTTGGGCTGTTCAATGGAAGGCTGCTGACTTGCTGGCCAAAAGCATTGAATACCAACAGTTTACCACTTTCGAATGGGGTATTGATGGCATAATTGACCACCAATTCATGAGAAAATGGGTTAGGAGATGCGAGCAAATGGTACTTGCTTTCCTCCAGCAGGTTGGTTCCGCTGGCCGTGAGGTTCAGCGTCTGTGTAGTTATATCGTTTCCGCAAGCGTTGAAAGCGGTTAGCGTCACCACGTATTCGCCATCGGCAGCAAAACTATGCGAAGGAATGGCGTTGTTGCTCAAGGTTCCATCACCGAAATTCCATTCATACAAGGTAGCGCCGCTGGAGGCATTGGAGAAGGTAACGTCCAAGCCTGTGCTGCTCCAGGTGAACAAAGCGTTTGGTGCGCTGCCAACATTGATGGGCTGGCTGCTGGATGTTGTATTGCTGCCCGCTGCGTTGCTAACGGTAAGCTGTACGTTAAAAATACCGCCGTTGTTGTAAACCACAGTTGGGTTTTGTTCTGTCGAAACACTGGGCGTGCCGCCGGGGAAGCTCCAATTGAAATTGGTCGGATTGCCCAACGAGGCACTGGTAAACGTCACCGTGTAGGGCGCACAGCCGCTCGTACCGCTTGGCGTGAAAACAGCCGTTGGCGGCACTACCGTAACGACCAAACTTTGTGTCGTGCTGATGCTGCCGCAATTATTGCTGACCGTCAATGTAACCGTGTAGGTACCTGCCGAGGTGTAAGTATGTGTTGGGTTGGCTTGGCTGCTTGTGCTATTATCGCCAAAATCCCAAAGCAAGGAACCGGTGGAAGTACTCGTGAAATTGGCCACATTTCCAATAACGCCGTAAGTGAAATTGGCAACTGGTGGCACACCCACGTTGATATAACCTGGCCGCTCTATGACGTAATCGTTGCCAGTGTTGGTTGTCACTGTTAAAACGACATCGAACTCCCCTGGACTGTTGTAAACCACGGTTGGGGATTTCTCGGTAGAAGTACTTGGTGTACCACCGGGGAAACTCCAATTTCTTACCGAGGTCGTATCGGAAACATCATTGAACTGAACGGTGAAAGGCGCACAACCCGCTGTTGAAGAGGCTTGGAAGAAAGGGTAGGATGACACATCTTCGATCTTGAAACCATCCACGGCGGCCTCGACCAAGTGGCCAGGTGTCACATCGGATGCCTCGAAGATGATACGCATGTTGTTGGTGAGGGCAATCACGCTGCCAAGGTCAATTTCTCGTTCGTTTTTCCAGGTGCTGCCCGATTGGGTAATGGTCTCTAAGGTGACGGTCGTTGCGCCGTTACTGGCCTTAACAGTCATGTTGTCGTTGGGCGTTCCGCTTCCACCTGCATTGAAAAACCATGGGGTATATTTCAGCATGGGCTGGTTGTAAGCGCTGAGGTCAATGACGGGGCTTGTGAGCGTCACCGTCCCATTGTCCACATCGAAATCGCCAGCAGCACCGCCACCGTTGCCCGTTACATAGCATTGGTCGCCAAGGTCATTGGGCAGGTCGTTGTCAGGGTTGGCGGTGTTGTTGTTCAATAGCGTACCAACTGGCTCGCCACGCACCCACTGGCCAGTGGTGGCGGTATTGGTAGCAGTCCATCCAAAGTCAAGGATGAAATCGTCGTAGTAGCCTTTCGAGAGTGCAACCGTCACTGGCCCGGTAGCGCCATTGATTTGGATATTTGACAATTGTTTGGTCACGTAGCCCCAAGCACCTACATCTAGGGTATAGTTCCCGCCAAAAACGCCGGGGAAACTGAAATTACCGCTGCCATTGGATGTGGCCGTGAACTCATTTGTGCCATCCGTAAGCACCACTTTTGCGCCAGCAATTGGAGAGCCATCAGATGTTTTCACTGTTTGTCCACCGAAGACAAATGAACTCAACGGCTGCAATTGCACGTCAAGAATGGTCAGTACACCGTTTTCTAGGACAGCGGGCACCACCTTTGGTTCGTAACCGTTGGCGGAGAAGGTGACCTGAAAAGTGCCAGCAAGTGCCTGGCCTGTTTTATAATTGCCATCAATCCCTGATGCGCCAGCATTGGCCTGGGCGCTTTCGATATGGACATTGGCCCCTTGGATGGGCATGCCCGTAACTGCATTGGTCACTTTGCCCTCCAACCAGCAGGCCCGTACATAGTTCACATCGTAAACCAACAACCCGTTCTGAATATCGGATGCAATGACCAAGCCGCTGGGGAAGTAAGGATACACGCCCCACACGCCAAAAAATCCAGCCGTTTGTGAAACAAAAGAATCGAAATAGCCTACCTCGATTATGTTCTCAGGACGAGAGCCATCAAGTACAAGCGTGCCCTCCGTGTAGTAGGCAGTGATAACCCAATCATTCCAAACGTGAACATTGTGCGGGATCGCACCGCCACCGATTGAATAGACAGGGCGGAACTGATCCAACTCCTTGATATTGTTCAAATCGGAAATATCATAGACACCCACCGGGGCATTGGCCCTTTCATCTGTCGTGAAAATGGTCTTGCTATCGTCGCTCAACCAAGTATTGTGCGTGAAAGTATAGGGCGTTTGCTGGGTCGCCAACAGCACGGGGCTCGCCCTGTCCGTGACGTCATAGACCTTAAAATCGCCCGCATAAATATCCGATGAATAGAACTTGTTGTCACGGGCGTAGCTGTCGTGGCAATAGATGGCTGGCAACTTGCCGACATAGGTCAGGGTACCATTGTCGGCCCTTGCATCCACGATGAGCGAGCCACCGCTGTTCAAGTTTGAGCCGTTGAGATAGAGGTAGCCAAACTCGTCCACTGTGATGGAGTGGATGGTGTTCAATTGGCCAACACCTGGAATGTTGGGTGCCCAATGGGTCTGTGTGATGTTGTTGATGTCGTGCATATCAATTACCTGCACACCGCCGCCAGCTTCTGTGACGGCATAGACGTAGTGGCCGTATGCTTTCACCTCCCGCCAAGTGGAGCTAAGGTCAGGCATGAAAGCAATCTCAACGATGTTGTAAGGGTCGGTAAGGTCAACGATGGCCGTACCTGTCTCGGTACCTACGGCAGCGTACTCTTTTCCTGTTTCAGGGTCAATGTACCCCCAAAGACTGCTCAAGTCTTGTGTGTAGTCGATTTGGTCGGTCAGGGTCATGTTCAACTGCGCAAAGGCATTGCCAAGGAACAGGATTGTCAAACAAGCAAGTAAAAGTTTTTTCATATCAGGATTCAAAAATTTTGTGGTGGAAAATGTCGAAAACAAGAGGCGGGTTTTGAAAGGAACGGGCAAAGATAGTTTTTTCCTTTTGGTAGGCATTTGTCAATTCCTGCGAAAACGATATTGGTACGATGCCGACAAATTCGGTTGGAAATAGAGATTTGCTTAATTTGGCGGCTGGTATTTGCTTTTTGGTTTAGGAAGTTTAGCAGGTTTAAAAGGGTTCGTTGAATCACTGCCCAAACCTTCTATCCCCTAAACCATCTAAACTTGCTCATAAATGAAACTTCGTCACCTGACCATCCTGTGCTTCGCAATGGCAGCACAAACCATCTTTCACAAAACGACCGCCTCACGCCAGAAAAGCTCTGGCAGTTGGGCCGGGTAGCTTTGTTTGATGTATCGCCGGACGGCAAAACAGCCGTCTATGGCGTCAGCTATTACAACATGGACGCCAACAAGGGCAACCGTGACCTCTACCTCATCAGCACCGATGGCGGCGGCAAACCCAGGCAGTTGACCAATTTCGAAGGCAATGAGAACGACGCAGTTTTCATCGAAAACGGCCAGAAAATCGCCTATATGAAGGGCAGCAAACTCTGGCAAATCAACGCCGACGGAACGGGAAATACCCAAGTCTCCGACCTCGACATGGGCGGCTTTAAGTTTTCGCCCGACGGGCGCAAACTCCTGTATATCAACGATGTAAAATACGACAAGACCACGCAGGATGCCCATCCCGACCTGAAAAAAGCCAGTGGAAATGTGTATGACGGCCTCATGTATCGCCACTGGACAGACTGGGAAGACGGCCTTTATTCCAATATCTTCGTGGTGGATTACAACAATGGGGCAAGCCCCATTGGAGTTGGCAAAACCACGGGCCAGCCCATGAACATCGTGGGAGAGCCATTCGATACGCCGCTAAAACCCGATGGCGGCATGGAGCAAATCGCTTGGAGCCCGAACGGCCAGCAAATCGCCTACACCTGCAAAAAGCTCAGTGGCACGGAAAAGGCCAAGAGCACCAATTCCGATATTTACCTCTACGACCTTGCGACCAAAAAGACCACAAATATCAGCGAAGGCAACGGCGGCTACGACATGAACCCGGCCTTCTCGCCGGATGGCAATTATATCCTTTGGGAAAGCCTGGCCACCCCAGGCTACGAAAGCGACCGCCACCGGGTCATGGTCTATGATTTCAGGAAGAAGACCAAATGGGAAGCCACCGCTGGCCTAGACCGCAATGCCACCAGTCCCGCTTGGTCGCCGGATGGCCGCAACATCATTTTCCAAAGCACCGAGGCGGGCACGGAGCAGCTTTATTCCATCGAAATGATGGGGAACGGCCTCAAGCAACTCACGGGTGGCCAGTTCAATTTCGGGCCGTTCATCGTGGGCAAGAACAGCATCGTGACCACCCGTTGCAGCATGGCCGACCCACACGAACTGTTCAGCGTACCCTTATCCGGGGGGCGTGACATGCAACTCACCTATATCAACAAGGATTTCTTGGCCACCATGAAATTAGGCAAAGTGGAAAAGCGCATGGTGAAAGCAACCGATGGCCAGCCCATCCTTACTTGGGTGGCCTATCCCCCCGATTTTGACCCAAAAAAGAAATATCCCACCCTGCTCTACTGCCAAGGCGGCCCTCAGAGCGGCGTCACGCAGTTCTGGAGCTACCGCTGGAACCTGCAACTGATGGCTTCGCAAGGCTATATCGTGGTGGCGCCCAACCGCCGGGGCCTACCGGGCTTTGGCCAAAAATGGAACGACGACATCACGGGCGACTGGGGCGGCCAAGCCATGCAAGACCTCCTCTCCGCCATTGACGACGTGGCCACCGAACCCTACGTGAACAAGGACGCCCTCGGCGCCGTGGGTGCCAGCTTCGGCGGCTACTCGGCCTACTGGCTGGCTGGCAACCACCACAAGCGCTTCAAAGCCTTCATCTCGCACTGCGGCATGTTCAATATGGAAAGCTGGTACGGCACTACCGAGGAAATGTTCTTTGCCGACCACGACCTCGAAGGCCCATACTGGAACCCCAACGCTGGCGAGACCTGGAAACTCGACTCGCCCCATAAATATGTGGACAAATGGGACACCCCCCTTCTCGTCATCCACGGCGGCCTCGACTTCCGGGTGCCAGAGAGCGAGGGGCTGCAGGCATTCCAAGCTGCGCAAATGAAAGGCATCCCGAGTAAGTTCCTGCATTTTCCGGATGAAGGGCATTGGGTGCAACAACCACAGAATAGTTTGTTGTGGCAGCGGGAGTTTTTTGGGTGGTTGGATAGGTGGTTGAAGAATAGGCCGTGAGGGAAATACTATCATGTTAGGCAGCAACTTCGCGTTGCTGCCTCATTTATATTAAACCAAAACAACTTTTTCAAGGCAAATTTTTGACATAAGTTTAATAACGCTGAATTTGATGTCTAAATGTGTTTTCATAAACTTATTTTCCAATACAACCAATTTAATAATATGAAAGCATTTTTTTATCATTGATAACGATTACCATTTTCATTCAAATGGGATGCAAAAAAAATGAAACTTGTTCCAGTGAAGAACATGTTTTTGACATTTCAGAAGACACAAAAAAATGGTTACCAAATGAGGTATTGACAAAAGAATTAAAATTTGAATCAGAAAATGGCGAAATAATGATTTTTCAAAAAGACACTGTTTATCATAGGGAATTTAGCAACGAATTATTTATTACTTGTGGAGACGGACAAAAGAGTGAAACTATCTTTTTTGAAAGAATTGCACATATATATAGTTCTGGGGACACAGCGGATATATCATTATCTACAAATATTGTCAACAATGGCTGCACATTAGATGTGGTAGATAAACTTGAACTTATTGAAGAAGTTGTGGCACGTGTTGAAAAGTGGCGATTCAATCCAACAAAAGCAAAAGACATTGGATATTTAAGCATCAGAACTAAATCAATTAATACAGATGAATCTGACAATATTTGCTGGGAACATTACGCAAAGTTTAATTCCGAAATCGAATTAAATGGAATCAACTACCAAGAAGTTTACACAGATGATAGACCCAAGCATGAAAATGCTGAATTTCCTTTAGCTGAGATATATTTTAAGAAAGGTGAAGGGCTAATTGGATTTGCCGATGAAAATGGAAAAAAATGGAGGAGAATTGAATAACTTAGTTCTTGTAGCTTTGTACTTAACTCTTTTCGTTCTCGAAAATTTGTAACCTCCTAAGCTTTACAAGAACATTTCCCTCATTACGTGGACAGTTTCCCTACGGCAATGACAAGGGGAAGTACCTACTTTCGGCTAACCTGTCCAATGAACGGGGCTTCCCCTTGTCATCCCGTAGGGAACTGTCCACGCCACGTGTTGTAAATTCTTAGAACGCATTCTGAGTGCAATCAACAAGGTTTATACCTTGCCGACGTTGTTGCCCCCCTTTCTCTTCCAAGCATAGGCAACGTAAGCGCTACTTTGCTCATAGTAGTGACAAGAACCCAGTGGCAAGGATTGCCTGTGTATGCTTAGGTTTATTGCCACTAAGAATCAGGAAATCAAGTGGACGGCGCATGGGCCGATTTCGGTGTTTTGAATAACCAATGGCGACACCAATCAAAACCTTTAACCATCACATTTCTGCTCCAAAACGCTGCCTACCGTCCCGCCCATCCCTGCCTATCATAATGCGATTCAACATAATGGAAAGCAGCGATTCGTTTGGCATTATCAGGCTGGAAACCGTGGCCGATGACCTTGAAGTCGTAGGAACGAACAGCGCCGTCTTTTCCATTGAAATTATAGGTAGCAGTACCAAAACTATACCGTGCCCGCCAAGTTTTGCCGTGGTCTTCCAGCCAAGTATTATAAGAAACAGAAACCCGGTCTATTTCCTTGCCCCATTCATAAACGATCAAGGAGGAGCCAAAAAACACGGAGGTCACGCCATCGAACACTTTATTGGTATAATGGTATGCGGCTGCTTGCTGGGCCTCCTCAAATCGGTCGGCCCTGCCGATGACCTCGTTGCCTTGGAAGCGGATATCGCCCTTGGCATCAAAAACATAGGTGGCATTGCCGAAGGAAACGGCCCCTATCAACTTATGGGTAGGCAAATCCCAAGCAGTTTCATATTCCATTTTCACCCTTGCAACCTCTTCGTTGCGGTCTTGGATGATCAATTGTTGTCCGAAAATTTCGGAAGTGAACATGGGCCGAACAGGCTCCTGCCTGCGGGCAAATTTCCAAGTGCCGTCGTCAAAGAGGATGATGCGTTTGCCGTCCTCCGTCATGGCGTAGCCAATGATTTGGGGCATTGGGGCGCAGTTGTCGTTGTTGTGGTTTTGGTGGTGACCATGTCCGCCGTTTTGGGCTTGCAGCGAGAAAGAGGCGAGGGCTACGAGGGTCAGGAAGATGATTGATTTTTTCATGACAGCAAGATTTAAAAAGTTATGAGTTGTGAGTTAAGCGTTTCGTGCTAATGACAAGTATTGGTTGCCGCAGCTTGAAAAACCAGAGGAAATTGAAGGGCATTTCGTCAATCTTGGTAGCTTAAGCCGTGTTTAGGATAGGAGCGAATTGCCCGAATGAGAAGTTACCAGTTTTCTTGCCTTTAACCGTTCTTTATGGAATGGTTGAAAAAATTGTTAAACAAACACCTCCAATTTTTTCTCGTTGACTGCCTATTACCAACCACCAAACTGCCAACTTTTCCTACCTTTGCCCCTATGAGCAACGGACGTGTTATACTACCTACTGAGCGCTTTGCGCTAACCATTGACCGTCTTTGCCATCAATTGATTGAAAACCACGACGATTTCCAGAACACCTGCCTCATCGGCATCCAGCAGGGCGGCGTGCCGCTCGTCAATCGTATCCATCAGCGGCTGCTCGAAATCACGGGCATCCCCCGCATCGAATACGGCAAGCTCGACATTACTTTCTACCGGGACGACTTCCGCCACCGCAGCAAGCCCATCAGGGCCAGCGTGACGGAGATGGATTTCCTCATCGAAGGAAAAAACGTGGTGCTCATGGACGACGTGCTCTACACGGGCCGCTCCGTACAGGCTGCCATGTCGGCACTTGGCGACTTTGGCAGGGCGCAGAAAGTGGAGCTGTTGACGCTCGTTGACCGCCGCTTCAATCGGGACCTACCCATCAAGTCGGACTACACGGGCATCCGGGTGGACTCGCTCGATGATGCCTACGTGCGGGTGGATTGGCAGGAAGTGGAAGGGGAAGACCAGGTTTTGTTGTTTCCGCAAAAAGAGGATTGAAGGATTGGAGGTTTGAAGGATTGAATATGGCCCCCATTCAATCCTCCAAACCTCCAATCCTCCAATCCTTCCAAAAAAATGCAAGCACAACTCAGCACCAAGCACTTACTCGGTATAAAATACCTAACCGAAGATGACATCCAGCTCATTTTCGAAACGGCTGACGAGTTCAAGGAAGTCATCAACCGGCCCATCAAAAAAGTGCCGTCACTGCGGGACATCACGGTTGCCAATATGTTCTTCGAAAACAGCACCCGCACCCGCATTTCCTTTGAGTTGGCCGAAAAACGCCTCAGTGCTGATACCGTCAATTTTAGCGCCAGCGCCTCTTCCGTCTCCAAGGGCGAAACCCTGCTCGATACCGTAAATAATGTCCTCTCCATGAAGGTGGACATGATCGTGATGCGCCACCCAGCGCCCGGTGCTCCGCAATTCCTTGCTCGGAACATTTCCGCTAATATCATCAACGCTGGGGACGGGACGCACGAGCACCCCACCCAGGCCCTGCTCGATGCCTATTCCATTCGGGAGCAATTGGGCGATTTGGCGGGCAAGAAAATCGCCATCTTCGGCGATATCACCCACTCACGGGTGGCCCTCAGCAATATTTTTTGCTTGCAAAAACTCGGTGCAGAAGTCAAGGTTTGCGGCCCACCTACGCTCATCCCCAAGCACCTGCCCGCCCTTGGCGTAGGAGTGGAGCACGATGTGCGCAAGACCCTCGAATGGTGCGACGTGGCCAACGTGCTGCGCATCCAACTGGAGCGGCAGGATATCAAGTACTTCCCCAGCCTTCGGGAGTACTCGCAATATTTCGGCATCAACAAGGAACTGCTGGACAGCATCGGCAAGAAAATCATCATCATGCACCCGGGTCCCATCAACCGGGGCGTGGAAATCACCAGCGACGTTGCGGACTCTGAGCATAGCATCATTTTGCAGCAGGTGGAGAATGGGGTGTCGGTAAGGATGGCGGTACTGTATTTGCTGGCGGCGAGGAAGTGAGGCTGAGGGGCATCGAAGATGGGCGGGCGTCAATTTGAGGTGGGTACAGACCACGTTCGGTGAGGTAGGGTGAAATGGGTCGAAGGTACACAGATGTTCTTTAGTTGGTCAAGGGTATGCTATTGGGATAATAATGGGTAAGCAAGGATTGCAACGATTAGAGCATGGTTGGTTTGGTGCTTGAGTCAAAAACAGGAGCAAAAGAAATGGGAGCAAGCATTTTTCCATGGACTTGGCATTGTTTAGGCGAAAGATAAGACGGCTGGGAGATTTGGCAAATCTGTGTTTTTTAGTTCGACAGGGGCAGTTTGGGGCGAGGGCAATGTTCCAAAACATTGTAGTATTTTTAGCTGCCCAAATCCGGTTTTTCAATTATTTTTGTATCAACTAAACAGTCAAGCCATGATTAAAGACGATTTTTTTATCGAAGAGACAACAACTACTGAGCCCGACTACGAAACAGAACGCAACAAACCTTTGCCAAACAGAATACATGGACGCATCCAAACAAGGCTGGTAGTCCAACTCGAAAATAATTACGGGACCCAATTTGCCATTGAAAGCGAGGTGTCATTGGATACCAAACCGAAGACATCCACACCAGATATTTGTATTTTCCCATTGAGAAAGCTGCACTTGAACGACATACAGGCTAAGTCCACCGAAATGCCACTGACAACTATCGAGATACAATCGCCGAGCCAATCACCGGAAGACCTCGTGGCAAAGGCTTTGGAATATTATTTTCCGGCTGGTGTGAAGTCGGCTTGGGTTATTGTCCCAGCAATGAAAGCCGTGCGTTTAATTCTACCGGATGGCCAGAATTTCCTGTTCATTGCTGGAGAGGTAAACGACCCGACGAATGGGGTGAGGGTGGCGGTGGAGAAGATTTTTGAGGGGGTGGAGTGGTGAAATTCCTATATAGACAGATTAATCTTATGAATAGAATAATCGCTATTATTACTATATTAACCTTGTGGAACTTCCTTTCTTGCAAGCCCAATACGCCCAGTCATTCTAATCCAAATAAATCAATGAAGTACATCCTGCTTTGCAACGATGCTACCTTTCCAAATTCATTATCCAGTTATCTTTGGGAAAAATGCGAATTTCTTGAAAAACCAGAGCGCCTTAATGCTTTCGAGTTTAATTTGCTTCTCTATGATTACCTTGAAATGGAAGTAAACAATGGTGGATTCCATCAATTCTATATTAACTCAAGTGGCAATTATGCACACGAAACCGAACAGGCATTAGAAGAAATAGGCGCTATTAAAACATTGAAAATATTGAAAATCGCCAATAGCCAATTCCCCAGCGGTCAGGTTCCAAAAGATAGGGGATTAAGAATGGACGCTGTTATGATAATTCAAGATAGAGCCAAGATAGCCTGGGACACTTTAGAAAACAAGTTTTACGGCCCAAATCCAAAGACTGGTGAACTTGAAATTGACAGTTCATATATTTTGATGAGAAACTACATTGAAGTTAACATTGACCATTTCAACTAAAACTATGAAAAATGTAGCTGCAATAATCTTTATTGCTATCGCTTACCTTTTGCCCGCCCAAACCTCTCCCGCCCTCGGCTTCCACCTTGGCGTCCCAATCATCCATGAGACGTTGAAGGAAGGTCGCCAGTACAAGCCGTACCAACTGTTGTTCTACTACAATTTCGCCAACCTGCTGAAAGGCAAAAAAAACGACCTCTATGTCTATCTGGAGCCCCAGTTGGTTTGGGTACATTTCTCGCCTAAGGACGACTACGAGGGAATTCGGCTCGAACCTGGGGCTGGAGTACCGCTGGAACGTGTCTGGACAAACGGCCATTACCGCTGCCATTGGTTCTGGGCCGCATTTCATCACGGTGGAGACGAGGCAACAACACAAGGGTTTTATCTTCTCCGATAATTTTACTGCTGGGCTGCACCAGAAACTGGGCGACAGCGGCATGAACCTCGACCTGAAAATGCGCTTTCGGCATATCTCCAATGCCAATTTAGCGAAGCCGAATATTGGGATAGACTCGTGGTTTGTGATAGCGGGCCTGACAAAGGACTTGTAGCAGCCTTAAATTCGATGGGTTAGGCCAAAGACAAGGCCACCGCCAAACCGGTGCTTGTCACCGTAAAAAGCATTTTCATGATACCCTCGGATGGTTGTCCTTCCAATTATCGAGAGAGATGCTTCCATTAATCGGGTAATTTGAATCCCAGCGGTCAGCCCTAAAGTATGGCTCACGCCATTCCTAACGTTTAGGTATGATTCAGCCTTTGGTTTTTCAAGGCTTACAGCATTGGATACATAAAAGTTCAACAGGGAGCCGCTTAAAACCTTGAATTGATGGCGGGCAGTTAGGCCCATAACACGCATGGATCGGCGTGCCAAATTTTCACCATATGGCTCCATTTCGCCCATTTCGAGCCTTGTCACCCCAAGCCCAATTCGATGCTTTCGCCCAAGTTCAAAATTTGCTGAGGCACCCAATTGGACGCTTGTAAGCCTCATAGGCCTTAGCCTTAATGTTGGGTCTGTGCCATACGTATAGCAATCACCAAAACAACAAATAAAATCACTTTCTGGCATTTCCATATAGCTCGTGACCAATCCTGATTCGAGGGAGAATGAAAAACGGTGAGCCTTTGGCGTGGCTGTGCTTTGTGCCAAGGCAACTGCAGCCAAAAGGCAAAAGGAGAAGGTGTAAACATGCTTCATGATTCAATTTTTTCAAACAGACAGCCATGAAGTCTAAAAAAGGTTGGGTTTACTCGTTAAATCTTAACTGTTTTCCATTTCCCCTTCTTGAATAGGACCACCAAAACTACTGCCATGATGCTCTCAGCGATGAATACTGCCCAACATACACCCGCCAAGCCATGGCCAAATCGAATGGCCAACAGCCAACCAAGCGGTATTTCCAACAACCAGAAACAGACTAAATTGACCAGGGTAGGTGTGAGGGTATCGCCAGCCCCGTTGAATGCAGAGGAGATGACCATTCCGTAGGCAAAGAATACATATCCAATTGAGAATATGCGCAGGGCAAGCACACCCGACTCAACCACCAACGGATTGGGGTCAAAACTGGAGACGATGGGCCTCGCAAATAGGAAATAAATAATGGACACAACGAGCATGAAAACCATGTCCATGTGCGCCGTGCGCCAAACACTTGCCTCGGCACGATCGGGTTGCTTGGCTCCGAGGTTCTGGCCGACAAGTGTTGCCGCAGCATTGGCCATTCCCCAAGCTGGCATGATGGTGAAAATGAGGATTCGAATGGCAATGGTGTAACCAGACACGGCTTCTGTGCCTGATTTGGCGATGATGGCCATTAGGAAAATCCACGAGGCACTGGCAATAATGTACTGCAACGTGCCAGTGCTGGCCACCCTCATCATGTTCACTATCGTTTCGATGTGCAAAACCAAATGTCGCTTCGCAATCTTGATGATATTGGTGCCCCGCAACAACAGGTAAACTTGAATGCAAACCCCAATACCCCTCCCAATGGAAGTGGCCACAGCTGCGCCGGTAATGCCCATTGCCGGGAATGGTCCCCAGCCAAAAATCAGGATGGGGTCAAGCACGATATTGATGGCATTGGATACCACCAACACCCACATAGCGATGCTGGCGTTACCTGCTCCCCTGAATATGGCATTGAGCAGGAAGATAAACATGATAACGAAATTGCTGCCGAAAATGACCTTCGTATAACCGACGCACTCGACCACCTGTTTTTCTGTGCCACCCATCAATCTCAATATGTTTTCGGCAAAAACAATACCTACCACGCTGATAATGAAGGAGATAACCAAGGCCAAGATGCAGGCTTGGACAGCGGCCTTTGCTGCGCCTTCAGGGTCGTGCTCCCCGATGCGTCGGGCCACCGTGGCTGTTGCGGCGGCACTCAAACCTATTGCAATGGAATAAATAATGGTCACAACGCTTTCCGTCATGCCAACGGTCGCAGTAGCTTCCGGGCTGATTTTTGACACAAAGTAGATGTCAACGAGGGCGAAAATGCCCTCCATCATCATCTCCAAGACCATAGGTATGCTCAGTAGCACGATGGCACGGTTGATACTCCCAGTGGTAAATTCTTGCTCCTCTCCTGAAAGGGCTTGTTTTAGGGTCTTGAAAATTTTCGACATTCGTAAATACAGTTGGGTGACAAGGTTAGCAGCGGCGAAGGTAGGCATTTGGTGCGTTTGAGGGCAGTAACCCAAGGGCTTCCTTAAATAGTTCCTTTGATTTGCTAATTCAAGGGTTCGTGAAGGTTTCAGGTTTCAGGTTTCAGGTTTCATGGAAGATTCGTGCTCAATTGAAAATGACTATCATTTTTTGAATGGGCGCTATAGCAAATCAACATAAGCAAATTTGATTTTAGAAGGGATTTCCCTGAAACCTGAAACCTCATGAACTATTGCGAAATAGGTTCAAGCTCCTAATTCCAATTGCTCCTTCACCAACTGGTAATAGGCCCCTTTATTGAGCGATAATTGCTCATGGGTTCCCATTTCCACGATTTCACCCCGTTCCATCACCACGATTTGGTCGGCATTCTTGACGGTGCTTAGGCGGTGGGCTACGACAATGACCGTCTTTCCTTGAAAAAACGCTGCAAGGTTGCCGGTGATTATCTTCTCGGTATGGGCATCAAGGGCATTGGTGGCTTCGTCAAAAAACAGGTAGTCAGGTTCTTTGTAAACGGCCCTTGCGATGAGCAGCCGCTGGCGTTGCCCTTGGCTGAGGCCATTGCCTTTTGCGCCCACCATGGTATTGTAGCCCAATGGCAAATTTTCAATAACTTCTTGGATATGAGCTACTTGCACGGCTTTCAACAGTTTTGCGTGATCAATGCTTTGCCAATCGGCCTCGCTCTCTGCAATATTGCTGGCAATAGTATCAGAGAAGATAAAGCCATCTTGCATGACTGCCCCACACCTCGACCGCCAATCATGGGCCGGTAGGTTTTTTAAGGAAAAATGCCCTGCGTTCACGGTGCCTTGACTGGGTTCATAAAATCCAAGCAACAGTTTCACAAGGGTCGTCTTTCCACTGCCGCTCGTCCCAACGATAGCCGTCACTTTGCCCGCTGGGATGGTCAGGTTTACGTTTTTCAATACAAAATCAGAAAGCGGGTTGTATCGAAAACTGACATTTTCAAGGCTCAATGCCAAGGTCTTCGATTGCACCCAGCGCCCGTTTTGGTCCAATGGACGAATTGAACCTACCGCTACTTCCTTCCTCTTTGTTTTCAAGGGTTCGCCATGTATTTCGGCCAGCCTTTCCAAGCTGATCTTGGCATCTTGGGCCGAGCGAACGAAGCCGATTATCTGCTGCAAAGGCACGTTCAATTGGCCAAGGATGAACATGGTGGCAAGCATCATCCCAAGCGACATCTGCCCTTCAATGACCGCTGCTGCGGCAATGGCGATGATGACGATGTCCTTCACCTGTGCGATGAACTGCGCCCCAGCGTCCTGCCATTGCGAGATGGAAAGCGAGCGGACGTTCGCCCTGAACAGCCTTGCCTGTATATGAACCCAGCCATAGCGGCGCTTTTGTTCACTGTTCTGTAGCTTGATTTCCTGCATCCCTTGGATGAGTTCGATGATGGCGCTCTGGTTGTCGCTCAGGGCACGGAAACGCATCAGGTCAGCATCGGCCCTTTTTTTCAAAAACAAGAAAATCCAAGCTATGTACAAAACGCTGGCAACCAAGAAAACAGCAAATATTTTCAGGTTGTAAACAGCGAGTACGCCCCCAAATATCAAAAGGTTGAAAGCGGAAAAAAGGATATTGAGCGAGCTAACTGTCATGAACTCTTCAATGCGCCGGTGGTCGCCAATGCGCTGGAGGAGGTCGCCCGTCATTTTTGCATCGAAAAAACTGATGGGCTGCGACATGAGCCGAACGAGAAAGTCGCTGACGAGCGAGATATTGACCCTCGTGCCGATGTGCAATAGAATCCAGTTTTGAAGGAAACGGACGGTGGTCTGCCCAGCGAACAACATCAATTGTGCAAACAAAATGAGCCAGACAAAACCCAGGTCTTGGTTCTCGATGCCCACGTCCACCACGGCCTGCGTGAGGAACGGGAACAGAAACTGAATCAAGCTCGCTACTACCAGCCCGACGAGCAGTTGCACCGTGAGGCGACGGTAAGGGCGCAGGTAACTTAGCAAGAAGCCGAAGCCCTTGCGGTTGACGGTGTCGCCTTCTTGCTGGTAAAATTCAGGGGTGGGTTCCAGCAGGATGGCCACTCCCGGCGCTGGTCGCTGCACCAGTTCCGCTGAAATTCGGCGTGGCTGAACTTGACTTTCCCCTTGCGGGGTCGGCCACCCAGATGCGGTTTTTGTTATTTTGTAAACAACAACAAAGTGGTTTTGCCGCCAATGAACGATGCACGGCAACGGAGCGTCCACCAAGCCAACTTCTTGATTGTCAGCTACTTGGAAGGGCACCTTCACTGGTAGTGCCCGCAGCCCAATGCCCTCGGCAGCCATCACGATTCCCCTCGCAGACACGCCTTCCCGGTCAAGGAAAGTGCGCTGCCGCAACTCTTGGAGCGAGTAGCGGCGCCCATGAAACTCAGCGACCATGCGGAGGCTGGCAGCACCGCAGTCCATGGCGTCGAGTTGGTGATGGAAGGGAAAAGGCATTTCGATTTTGGATTTACGATTTTGGATTTAGGATTGGGGCTTGTGTGATTCAAATTAGCCTATAAGCTTTTCACGAAATTAATTGTGTTTGTTTCGAGTCAAACAAAAGCAAATTTTTGAATATAATTTTGCTCTTCAGTTTGATTTGATGAGGAAAAGCGCTAAATTTAACCTTGAACCATATTCTTGGCATTTTTAACCAGAATTGTTTAAACTATGAGAAAATGCATATTCCGCTAACTTTGCCCCACCTGAAATCAATTTTATGTGAACTTATGGTTAGGGCATTGATGACCCGCCGATTTCAAAAGCCTGTTTAAATGATAAATGTATCCTTACTGAAAAAAACATGCGAAATCCCCGGCGCTCCGGGCTTCGAGCAACGCATTCGCCAGTTAGTTTTGGGCGAAATAAAACCCTTTGTTGACGACATTACCGTTGACTCGATGGGAAGTATCATCGCCCTGAAAAAGGAGCTCCAGCAAGAAAGTCATGGTTGCTGCCCACCTCGACGAGATTAGCCTCATCGTCACGCATATTGACGACGACGGCTTCCTGCGCATCCACACCCTCGGCGGTTTTGACCCAAAAACACTCACCTCACAGCGGGTCATTGTGCATGGAAGAGTGGATGTAATGGGCGTGATGGGCAGCAAGCCCATCCATATCATGAAGGCGGAGGAGCGCAACAAAGCCCCCGCAAATCCAAGATTATTTCATTGACTTGGGCATGAAAAAAAGCGGAGGTCGAGAAAGCTGGTGGCAGTGGGCGACCCCGTGACCCGTGAGCGGGAACTCATCGAGATGGGCGAATGTGTGAACAGCAAAAGCATTGACAACCGGGTATCGGTTTTCATCCTGATGGAGCCTTGGGGATGCTGAAAGATGTTGAAGCTGCCTTATGACCTCTACGCCGTGTTCACGGTGCAAGAGGAAGTGGGCATTCGTGGGGCCATTTCTTCGTCGCACCGCATTGACCCGGATTTTGGCATCGCCATTGACACGACCATCGCTTTCGATGTGCCGGGAGCGCAGCCGCACGAAATGGTGACGCAGTTGGGCAAGGGCGCCGCTATCAAAATCATGGACAGCGGCTCCATCTGCGACTACCGGATGGTGCGTTACATCAAGGAAGTTGCGAAGCAAAACAATATAAAATGGCAGCCTGAAATACTGACGGGCGGCGCTACCGATACGGTTGGCATACAACGTTCCGGCAAGCATGGTGCCATTGCAGGGGCTATTTCCATCCCGACCCGGCACATCCATTCCGTCATCGAAATGGCGCACAAGGAGGACATTCGGGGCTGCATTGATTTGTTGAAGGGAAAGTTTGAAGGGCCTTGATGGGTTTGACGGGGAGCATAAATAGCCGCAGTTTAGGAAGGCCAGTAGGTTCTTGTTGAAGAAAAATATGCATCCCTAAGGGACTCCACCTGCTATACTTCTGGACGTTGGCTGTTGGACAATTGTCTTTGGCCAAGAGCCAAGGCCAAAAGCAAATTCGAATGGACAAAA
>JADKBS010000048.1 GCA_016714985.1 Saprospiraceae bacterium
GATGGGCGCATTGTCCAAGGGTTTGTGCAGTTGATCGAAGACCATCTGGCCCAATGAGTTGGCGATGAAAACACGGGCTGCCTGGCCGTTCAACGGATAGATATGCAGTACGGCTTCCGAGTTTGCGGGGTTTGGATAGACAAAAATCGCTTCCTTATCTATATTAAAGTCCATTTCAACAAAGTTGGAAACGACCACCGTGCTATCGGCCATAACGACCTTGATTCGGTAGAAATTATGGCCATAGATTGGCGTCTTGTCAGCAAACTCATACAGTGTAGGCAATTGTCCATTTGCATTGGGCGGTACTTCGCCAACTATATCATATTGAATTCCATCAGCACTGCGTTCCACCAAGAAATTGGCCACGTCGCAACTGCCATTGCCAAGCCACGTAAGGTTCACTTTCAAAGCGACCATCTCGGCTTGAAGCATCCCAAATGTCCAGTCGCAATTCGCTTGATGAAACTGGCTGGAGTCCACAAAATTGACCGTATAGTCTTCTGCCTCGCCAGCTATGTAGTTTCCACATGCAGCCGCATAATCCCACCGTGACATTGCAATGCGCAAGCCAACTGGGCCGGTAGGTAGGTTTGCCACAACGTCGTAGCAGAAGTCCTGCTCCCCCACCCCTTCGAGCGAACCAAGGATTTCATTGTCATCAAAAAAATCGCCGTCTTGGTTCAGGTCTGCCCAGATGCGCCAATACATGTATTTGTCGTTGGCAGCGCCGCCTGGGGTTAACTTCAGGATGCAACCTGGGTCAGGCAATTCGAAGACCGTATTGGCGAAATCGCCCCGGCCACCGTCATCGCCAGATGGGTTATTGAATCCTTCGGCCTGTACGCTTTCAATCCAGCCGAAATCGCTGTCACCTGATGCCACACAAGGAGTAAATTGTTGATTTTGAAGCACTTGGACCTGAAAATCACAAAAACAGGTATTGCCGCAGTTATCGGATATTTCATAGCTGATGGTTGTACTGCCCATAGGAAATACCATACTGTTCAGCGCATTCACATTGTTCGAGCTGACATCAACTTGATAGCAGGGCACCTCCATGATGAACGAATGGAGTTCATCCGAAGCATCGTCCACCCAAAATCCATCATTGCGGAGCAACACGAAATCGAGTTGGTCATTGGTTGGTAAGGCGCCGTTTTGCCAATTGGCATAAGTAGCTGCCTCGCCGTTCTGCCACAGAAACTGCCCTTCCACAACGGCATCGCTTGCCCCAATCCAAGCTGTTTGGAACAATGGGCTAAACTCCTTGCGGAGCAGTTCGTTTTCGTTGGCTTCGCCAATAGAGGCCAAATACCCCCCATGTTGCGAAGCAATATCACTGGCTGCTTGCCAACTTACAGGGCCGCCGAGGTAGGTATAATATCGGTGGCCATCCTTTTCGGCCATGAAAAAGAATCCGGGTATGTCCACACTTGCACAGATGGTACAGTTGGTGGCCCCCGGCGGCGTGTTCCAACTCACAGGCGATGAATTCGAACCAACTGGTGCGTTCACCAAGATGTCGGAGGGGCAATCCAAGGCAAGCAGGGCATCCACGGTGATGGTGAAACTGCAAGTTGAGAGGTATTACCGGCTTGGTCAGTTGCCACGTATTCAATCAAATTTTGCCCAAAAGGCAAAACATCTCCTGGTTGGAAATTGGAGGCTACCCCGGCAAGGCAAGGGTCATTTGCGGTAGGAGGCGTCCAATTCCCCACCGCCACATCGCCACAATCAAGCAGGGTAATGATGGAGTTGTCGGGACAATTGCTCCAAGATGGCGGCTGGTTATCCGCTACGGTCACGATGAACTGGCAGGTGGCCACGTTCAAGCTGGCATCAGAAACCAGCACCGTGACAGGAGTTGCGCCCATGTTGAAAACACTGCCTGAAGAAATGGAGAAAACCTGTGTTGGAACACTGCAATTATCGGTGGCAATTGCAGCCCCCCAAGTCGCAACGGCTTGACAGCCAGTATTTTGCGACTGAACCGTAATATCTGGGGGGCAATTGATGATCAGTGGTGGCGTTGCGTCAATGACTGTTATTTGCTGGGGGCAAGTGGAAGTATTGCCGAAGGCATCCGTAGCCGTCCAAATGATGGTGCTATTGCCAAGGGGAAGCATGGTTGGCGCATTGTTCGAAACAGTTGGCGTTCCGCAATTGTCAAATGCAAAGGCAGGGTCGCCAGCGATTTGGGGTGATTGGGAAAGTACACCACATTGGTTTGGCGCAGTATTCAAGGTCTTGGCTGGAGGACAATTAATCGTGGGGGGCAACTGGTCAACCACAATAACTGTTTGGCTGCAAAAACCAGCATTCCCGTCTTGGTCGGTCGCTGTCCAAATCACCTGAGTTTGGCCGATGGGCAGCATGGCCAAGGCATTGTTCGTGATACTGGTCACCGCACAATTTTCAACAAGAACAGTTGGAAGGGCCAGGTTGGCAGGCGCAGTACATTGGCCAGCCCCTAATTGGATGGTTAGTGTTGACTGGCACGACAGAATCGGGGCCAAATCGTCCACGACCGTGACAATAGCCGTACAAATAGTGGTTCGGCCAGAAGGGTCAATAAAACTGACATTCACAATGTGCGGGCCAACACTTGCACAGCCATTAAATGAATAACTTGGCAGGCCATTGACAAGCAGCGTCCATCCTGTGCAGAAATCGAGTTGGTTGTTTGCGAGGTCGAGTCCATCCACTGTTGCAGTGTTGTTGGCGGCAAGCCCTACCGTCGCATTATGGCAGAGGCTGCCAGTATTGCCAGGCTCAATGACCACGGCGCTACCCATGTTAGCTGGAAGATTCGGTGAGATGGGACTATCTGCGTAAACAAATCCCTCGTTTTCAAAAATACTTGTATTCGTTAGTGTCCCCTTGTTTTCAAAAATAGCACATAATACATTGGCAATCAGCCCTTGGTTGCTCCAATTTGCAGTGGCGGCATTCTTGACAAACTGGCTATTGGTTATCTCGCTGCCCAAATTGGAGGTGAATTGCCCTTGGTTAGTAAGGGTTCGATTGTTGAGCAGGGTACCTGATATGTTCATGGCCCCATTCGGGAGGTTTGTAAAAAACTGGTCATTGCGGAGGGTAGAACCAGCTACCGAATGCATCGTGCCAGCGTTGGTGGCTGCACCATTATTGTTGAATAAGTTATGATTGTTGAAGGTTCCAGCGTTTTGGAAACTGGCCTCAGAAAAGAATTGCCCAAAATTGGTGTACGTCCCCAGGTTTGAAAAACTACCAGAAGAATGGGAAAAAACATGGTTATTTCCGAAGCTTCCAATCGTTGCATTCGTAAAATTGCCTTCATTGCTGAATGTCCCATGGTTGAGGATATTGCCGTAGTTCTCCAGTATGCCACTTGCTTCAATGAGCATGTTGGTAGCGGTATTGGCAAGCATCAAGGTTCCGCTACTATAATTTATAAAAGTACCAAACAGCGATACACCTCCGTCAGCGGCAATAGTCAATGTGCCGTAGTTATGTACATTGAAATTGAAATAGGTGAAAACGCTGACAACGGGGGAGTTGGGGCCGCTTGGGGCGGCGGGTATCGTTGGTTCGTTGAAGGGGCCAGGCAGGCCATTCGTCCAGTTGGATGCTGTGTTCCAATTCGTTGAATTGACACCTGTCCAAGTTGTTTGGGCTGATAGGCACGCACCTAATAGCGAAATAAAAAGCAGTGCAAAGCCAGATACTTTCCGGTTCATAGTGGATTACAATTGTTTACCAAATAGATAATGCTAACTCAAGGTACGGATACCTAATATCCTTTAACAGTGGGGAGATGGGGTTTCACTCAAGGATGTTTGAAAACGGATGTTTGAAAACGGATGTTTGAAAACGGATGTTTGAAAACGGATGTTTGACCAAGAAATGCCACGCAAAGATAGCTGCAAATCCTTCCCCAACAAACTTTCGGGGAGGATTTTGGCAAAATCATACCTTGTGCCAAAATCAGTTGCATGAGCAAGGTGAGCAGTGGTCAAATTGGGGTGACAAACAGCGTTTTTCTGCTATTCGATTGCTTCATAAATGCTCAGTTTTGGTAACTATTTAGGAGGGTGTAGGAGGAGAGTGAAAAAATTTCATTTTTTCACTCTCCTCCTACATTTTGGGGTGTTTTTTGGGGAAAAATTAAAAATTTTTCCCCAAAAAACACCCCCTGCTAAATAGTTACCAATTTTGCGAGTGAAAAGCAAAAACATAGCTGCGAATCATGACCAATAAAGAAATCGCTAAGCAATTCCAATACCTGGCTGAAATAATGGAACTGCACGAGGACAACCCCTTCAAAATCAAAACTTACCAGAACAACTACCTAACCATCCGTAAACTGCCGGAGCCTTTATCCGATATGTCAGTTGACGACATGGGTAAGATAAAGGGCATAGGAAGTTCAACGGTGGCAGCCATCCAGGAAATGCTGGCGTCTGGAACCATGCAAGCCCTGACCAAATTTGAGGAAAAGACACCGCCCGGAGTCCAAGAGATGTTGCATATCCCCGGATTTGGCCCGAAAAAAATCAGGGTCATCTGGAAGGAACTTGGCGTGGAGAGCATTGGTGAGCTACGTTATGCCTGCAATGAAAACAGGTTGGTGGAATTGAAGGGCTTCGGAGAAAAGACGCAAGCTGATCTCCGGCAGAAACTTGATTATTTTCAAAAATCGCAAGGCAAGTTCCTATTTGCGGAAATCGTGGCCCCCGCAGAAGAACTGCTTCAAGCATTGAACCTTGCGTTGCCGACTGCCAAAATCAGTCTTACAGGTGCCATCCGCCGAAAAAGCAATATCGTTGAACGGGTGGAGCTGATAATTGCAGGTGGGGAAGACATTTCCCAAATCTTTGAAAATGAACTGCTTGTGAAAACTGGGCAGCAGGAGGCAGTCATCTTTGCACATACCAAAGATGGAATCCCTGTCACCATCTATCCATGCCAACCTGAAGAATTTGGGAGCAAGCTCTTCCGCTACTCGGCAGCCGAGGCATTCATGAACGCATTTTTGGAAAAGCATGCGGGCATTGATTTCAAGGGCTTGGCCACCGAAGCAGCAGTTTTCGAGAAAGCCGAACTGCCATACATCGCCCCAGAACTAAGGGAACAAGCATGGGGGATGGAGGCCGATTCGGAAAGTTTGATAGCAGTCAAGGACGTACGAGGGGTAGTACATGCCCACAGTACTTGGTCGGATGGGTTGCACAGTTTGCGCCAAATGGCCGAACATACAAAAAGCCTTGGCTACGCCTACCTCGGCATCACTGACCACTCCAAGTCGGCATTTTATGCCAATGGCCTAAAAGAAGACCGTATCGTTCAACAATGGCATGAAATTGATCTGCTCAACCAGGAATTTGCCCCTTTCCGCATCTTTAAAGGAATCGAAAGCGACATATTGAACGATGGCTCGCTTGATTATGCAGATGACCTGCTTGCAGGGTTTGACTTCATCATCGCCTCAGTACATTCCAACCTTCGCATGGATGAAGAAAAAGCCACGCAAAGATTGTTACGGGCCATCGAAAACAAGTTTACCACCATCCTTGGCCACCCAACAGGTCGCTTGCTTTTGTCACGCCAAGGCTACCCTATTGACCATCAAAAAATAATAGATGCATGTGCAGCCAATGGCGTGGCCATTGAATTGAATGCGAACCCACATCGGCTTGACTTGGATTGGACGTGGATTCCCTATGCACTGAACAAGCACGTACCAATTTCCATCAATCCAGATGCACACAGCACTGGCGGCATAGACGACATAAAGTTTGGGGTCTATTCAGCAAGGAAAGGTGGGCTAACCAGCAAAAACTGCCTAACCAGCATGGAACTTACTGATTTTGAGCAGTTTATTTCCGCTAAAAAATAGGTAATCCAAAAAAAACCAAGAATTTTCACAGAATTTTTTTTGGAAAACAGATGAATTATTCAGCGAATCCAGTATTTTTGCAAAAATTTTTTTCTATTTGACCGAACAATCCATTTGTCAAATCGGTTAGAGGGTCAGTTTCTTTGAAAATTTGAGTCGAATTCAACCTTGAAATCAGTTCCGATTACTGACCGATACCAAAGCGTTTTTCAGTGGTTTTTTCATTCAGCCACTACCTAACCAAGAATCACCCAAATTATAGTTGTGAATCAAAATATCCTGCCTTGAAAAAGACAGGCTTGTTTAAATATTTTTCATTTTCAATTTTTCAATTCTTCTAAACATGAAAAAAGTATTCAGCCTCGTAGCAGTTGCACTGCTTACTGTTTCTTTCCTGTTCACTTCTTGCCGTGAAGGTGGCGCTCCTGAGTCTCAGGAAGCCCCTGCAACTGAAGCTCCAGCTCAAGAAGCTGCACCAGTACAAGAAGCTGCCCCTGCCGCTCCTGCTGCTGACAGCACTGGCGCTCAACAGGCTCAGTAATTCCGATAATTTCGGAGGGAATCAAAAGGGTATGGCGTTTGCCATGCCCTTTTGTTTTTGATGGCTTCGTTGTTTCCTTGTTGTATTGCTTCATGCTTTTCCCCAGGATATTGAAGCCGTGAACCTATGAAACAAGGAAGCCGTAAAGCCATTTCATTACATTTGCCGCTCGTTTCATAAAACTGTTTTCCTGAATGGACTTAGCCATAGATTTCATCCTGCACACTGACAAGTACCTTAACGACATTGTCGCTCAATATGGCATGTTGATCTACGCCGTACTTTTCTTGGTAATCTTTGCAGAAACTGGGTTCGTCGTTACACCATTCCTGCCGGGCGACGGCTTTCTGTTCACCGTGGGCGTCATCGCTGGCTCCACTGGGGGCGGACTTGACCTCTGGTTGTCAATGCTCATCATGATTGTCGCTGCCATTTCGGGCAATATGGTGAACTTCCACATCGGCAGGTATTTCAGCACCAAACTGGTAGATGGGAAACAGCGAAAATGGCTGAACCCAAAATACCTGAATGAAGGCCATGATTTTTTCGAGAAGCATGGCCAGAAAGCGGTCATTCTGAGCCGTTTCTTTCCCATATTCCGCACTTTTGTTCCCTTCGTTGCCGGACTTAGCCTGATGGATACCAAAAAGTACACATTTTACACCTTTATTGGCGGTATCTCCTGGGTCATTTTGCTCACTTTGGCAGGCTATTTCCTTGGCAGTATTGAGTTCGTGAAAAAGAACATCTCCTTCATCGTCCTCGGCATCATTGGGGTTTCGCTGATTCCAGTTTTTGCTACCGCATTGAAAAAATATTTGCAAAGCAAAAAGGAGAAGAGGGTATGAGGTAAGGTCTTCCTACCTACCACCACACCTCAAACCTCCCAAACTCCCAAAATCTTTTCCGCTAGCACCCTCGCATGTTTCTCTTTGCTCTCGAACGACCAGCCAGCGATATGGGGTGATAGTAATACGTTGTCGGCTTGACAGAGGTAATCAAAGGCGGGTGGAAGGTGTTCCAACTTAAACTTGTCGAAAGAGGTCTCCTCGAATTCCAAAACATCAAGGGCAGCGCCACGCACCTTACCTGATTTCAGGTTGGAAACGAGGTCAGCGGTGTTCAACACAAGCCCCCTTGCCGTATTCACCAGAAAAATGTTGTTTTCGAAATTTTGCAAAAAGGCATCGTTGATAAAATAATGATTATCAACGGAATAGGGAATATGCACACTTACCACCTCCGCGTCCTTGAATAATTGTTCCAGCCCGGCTTCTGCCGCAAAACCATCGCCATAGCCTACCTTAAACTTGTCGTAGGCCAATGTCCTAACCCCAAATCCTTGAAGCCTTTTCGCAAAGGAGCTTCCCATATTGCCATAGCCTAAAATGCCGACGGTTTTACCCTTTAGTTCAACTGCCCGGTTGGCCTCCCGCACCCATTGTCCATTGCGCACTTGACGGTCGGCACGGTTGAGGTTGTTCATCAGGCAGAGCAACATGCCAAGGGCGTGCTCGGCCACGGTGTCCTTGCTGCCCTCTGGTGAAATCAGCACCTTGATGCCCCTTGATTTGGCAAATTCCACGTCAATATGCTCCAAGCCAACCCCCTCTCTCGCCAAGAAAACAAGCTTGCTGCACTGCTCCAAAAAACCTTTGTCAATGCGGAAACGGCTGCGCATGACGATGCCCGAGTACTCCCCCACCCTTGTCTCGATTTCGGCTTTGGTGCTTGTCGTGTCTGTGTGGCAAACAAACCCCTGCTCCGTCAAATGGGACGCTAAAAAAGGATGCGCCTTGTCGAGGAATAGGATTTTACCTTTCATTTTATGGGTGGATTGGAGGTTTAAAGCGTTTAGTAGGTTTAGTTTAAGGCGGAAATAAACCTTCTAAACCTCCCAAACTTTCTAAACCCGTAATTTTACGGCAAGATTTTCTCTGCGCAATATGCAAGAACCTTTGGAATCTGCTCGTTAGTTGAGCCAGAAAAATAGGAGCTAAACCTTGGCAGCATTAGAAAGCCTGCCAGCTTTTGCTCTGCAACAAACTGAAAATGAACAAGTTAGTATTTATTTTCTTTTTCATCATTTGTATCGGAAATAAACTGCAAGCCCAAGTTGACACAACCAAGCAACGCTCGGAAGCAGAGAAATATGCATGGCGCTTGCGGCAAGAGGTACTCTATGGCACGTATATCCCTAAAGACGTAAACGAGGTGATTTCGGAGTTGAACAAAAAAATTGACCCACAATCGAAGGCCAAGTTCGCCAATGTCACAGAAGATGAGGCAGCCTCCAAACTATTCTTTAGCCTCGGCCGCTGGATGACCCACAATTGGAGCCTTTACGAGGGATCCCGACTATCAAAGTACATGAAGGACATGGGCATCCACCACCCTGATGACATGGTGCGGTTTTTCATCGTCATATATCACCGCAGTCTGACCAAAAAACCGCTGGAAGTGAAAGCCTTGGTGGCCAAATTCGCAGAAAAGGAAGCAGAAGAAAAGAAAAAACGACTGGAAGGCGGCACCATCCTTCATCAAGAAAAAAAGAAGGCGACTAAGCCAAAATCTGAAAAGAATTGAGTGGCTTCTGGTACCAAAAGCCACAAAACAAGCAATATATTAATGTGCAAAAGCCAAGTTCAAGGACTTGGTTTTTCAATTTTTATACTTTTGCGCCGTCTTAGGTGGCGTCCTGCCCTATTCACATGCCCACAAACATTGGTAGATGAACGGTTAGTGCGCTCCAACTCCACCTTATCAAATCCAACAATAACTGCTTAGCGAGGGTTGAGTTTTGGAAAAATTCTCCGATTTTCATTCAAATACAGCCCTTAATTGTAGGAGCGAAGAAAAAAATTCATTTTTTATTTCCTCCAACCCATTCTAGGTAGTTACATCCAATTTAACAAGCAATTTATGCCAAAGAATCTTCTCATCGTAGAGTCTCCGGCAAAGGCAAAGACTATCGAAAAATTCCTCGGAAGCGACTTCACTGTGAAGTCAAGTTACGGCCACGTTCGTGACCTTCCCAAAGAGGATATTTCCGTTGAAATCGAGAACAATTTCAAGCCAAACTACATAGTCACGCCCGACAAGGCCAAGGTGGTAAAAGAACTGAAAGAAGCCGTAAAGAAGGTGGACGAGGTCTGGCTCGCAACAGACGAAGACCGGGAGGGCGAAGCTATTTCCTGGCACCTTTGTCAAGTGCTTGGCCTTGACGAGCACAGCACGAAGCGCATCGTTTTCCACGAAATCACCAAGCCAGCCATACAAAAGGCCATCACGCAGCCCCGCAAGCTCGACCTCAACCTCGTGGACGCCCAACAGGCCCGCCGGGTGGTGGACCGCCTCGTGGGCTACGAGTTATCTGAATTGCTTTGGAAAAAAGTAAAGGGCAAGCTCTCCGCCGGTCGGGTACAATCCGTCACGGTACGGCTCGTGGTGGAGCGGGAGCGGGAAATCCAAGCCTTCGAAACGACGCCTTTTTTCAAAATCGCCGCTGAGTTCAATGTGAAAAGCGCCGAGGGCAAAGTTTCCATCCTCAAAGCGGAAGGCCCAGAACGCTTTGACAACCAGGGCGACGCAGAGAGCTTTTTGAAAAAATGCGTGGGCGCCTCCTTCAAAATCAACGATATCGAGGTGAAACCTGCCAAGCGCAAGCCAGCAGCGCCCTTCACTACGTCCACCTTGCAACAAGAGGCCAGCCGCAAGCTCGGTTTCTCGGTGAGCCGCACGATGCTCGTTGCGCAGCGGCTTTACGAAGCGGGATTCATCACCTATATGCGTACCGACTCGACCAACCTGAGCGAAATGGCCATCGCAACTATTGCACAGGAAATCGAAAACCTCTACGGTAAAAACTACGTGCACACCCGCCGTTTCAAAACCAATAAAGCAGGTGCCCAAGAAGCGCACGAAGCCATCCGCCCGACCTACATCACCAACCAGCAAATACCCGGTGGCGACCGTGACCAAATGCGCTTGTACGAGCTTATCTGGAAGCGAACCATTGCCTGCCAGATGGCCGAGGCCGAACTTGAACGCACCATTGTGAAAATCGGCATCTCGAACATGCCCGGCTCACCCTTGCAAGCGGAGGGCGAGGTGCTCAAATTTGACGGCTTCCTCAAAGTTTACCTCGAATCCAACGACGACGATGACGATGACGATAGCAAAGGCATTCTGCCACCCTTGAAGGTTGGGCAAGGACTTGAACTTCGGGAAATGAATGCCACTGAGCGTTGGACTCGCCCACCTTCCCGCTATTCTGAAGCGGCACTGGTGAGCAAATTGGAGGAATTGGGCATAGGCCGCCCGTCCACTTACGCCCCAACCATTACGAAAATCATGGAGGAAAACCGGGGCTACGTGGTCAAGGAAAACCGGGATGGCGAAGTGCGTAAGTTTGCCATTCTCACCCTTAAAAACGGCCAGATCAGCAAAAGTGAAGGTAGCGAGGTAACAGGAGCCGTGAAAAACCGCCTATTCCCCACCGACATGGGAATGGTTGTGACGGACTACCTGTTCGAGCATTTCAAGGAAATCATGGATTACAGCTTCACAGCTGATATTGAAAAGGACTTCGACGTCATAGCAGAAGGCAACAAAAATTGGGTGAAAACGGTGGGCGACTTTTACCACCCTTTCCATGCCACGGTGGTTAATGCCTTGGAAACCAGCGCACGGGCGACTGGGGAGCGCATCTTGGGCAAAGACCCCGCAACGGGCCGCACCGTGCTCGTGCGCATGACCCGTTTCGGCAAGCCTGCTGTGCAAATTGGCTCCAAGGAGGAACTTGGCGAGGAGGAAAAGGCCAAGTTTGCCAACCTCAGCCCCGGCATGAACATTGACAACGTAACGCTGGAGGAGGCGCTAAAACTGTTCACACTCCCCAAAACGCTGGGCGAACACCAAACCAAGGAGGTGAGCATTGGCCTGGGCCGCTTTGGGCCGTACATCAAGCACGGCGATGCCTTCGTATCATTGCCAAAAGGGGAAGACCCGCTTGGCGTCACAATGGAGCGGGCCATAGCACTTATTTCAGAAAAACAGCAGGCCGATGCACCCATTGGTACTTACAAAGGCATTGGCATCACGAAGGGCAAAGGCCGGTTCGGGCCGTTCCTGAAATGGGGCGACCTTTATATCAACGTGCCCGCCAAGTACAAGCTGGAAACCATCACAGTTGACGATTGCCACAAGCTCATCGAAGCGAAAATCAACAAAGAGGCCAACCGCTATGTGCAGCAATGGGAGAAGGAAGATATTGCCATCGAGAATGGACGTTGGGGGCCGTTCATTAGGTACAAGAAGAACAACGTATCGTTCCCGAAAGCGGATGGTCAAAAAATGACCTCGGAAGGCGCAGCGAACCTTAGCCTGGAGGACGTTAAAGCTATAATCGAGGCAGCATTGCCCGGTAGTTTCAAAAAATAGTTTTATGAAAAAGCTTGCGCTTTTGGTGTTCATGTTCTGCTCGCTGTTTGCTATTGCACAACAACAAAACGAAGATATTATCTACCTCAACGATGGCTCAATTTTACGGGGCAAAATTATCGAACGAAGGGATGACGGTGGCGTGAAAATGATTATGAACGGTGGCCGTGAAATCGTCATTTCCATGAAGGAGGTGAACAAGTGACCATGGAAGGCATTGGGACAAACCCCATAGATTATGGGGGCAAGACGGCACTTGGCATTGCCATCATAGGGGATGGTGGCGTGGAAGGCCATTTCAGGTTCAAAGCTGCAAATGATTTGTTTTTTGACATCTCGGTTCAACCTGATGTTACATTGCTTGTTAACGATATAACTGATGAGGCTAGATTCGAAGGAGGTTTGGGGTTGGGAGGCGAACTAAACTACTTCCTCAATCGCCGTTACAAGGAGTCCAAGCAAAAGATACGGGCTAACGGCCTTTTCTTAAGAGGCGCACGTGGATTCCATGATTATACCTCCACAAAAATAAGTTTAGGATGGGTGTCCGAATACTTTCGGCTCAATCGATTCAAACGAGGATTCTTACTATATTTGGGTCTTGGGTATCAAATCAACCACTGGTTTGACGAACCCCAAAACATTGTTTATCGAGAAAATCGCAAAAAAAATCAGGCTGGTGCCTACATCAGGCTTCAATGGAACTTCTTCAAATGAGAATAAATTTTTGAAACTGTATTCCAAATATCAAAGGCTTGCCGCCTTTTTTCTGGCAACATTGGTCTTTCAGGTAGTTGCCCTGAAAGAGTTGCACCATATTTTTGAACATGACCACGAAGCAGTCGCCCATTGCGAAGCAAAAGACAACGAAACCCACTTGCACGGCGATGAGTACCATACCGAAGATTGTTTTGTCTGCGATTTTCATTTTGCACCAGCAACGCTTGAACTAAACGAAATCGCCATTAGTGCAGCTTCCGTCCCCGATTCCGAGGACTCATTCTTTTATCAAAAAAGCCCTTTCCAAAGGGTTAACTGGCATTTCCAACTCCGTGGCCCACCTTCCTTGTCCGCTTGACTTTTTTCTCTTACAATCTTGGTTATCAGCCTTTTGCATAGCTATTGAGCCTACTTCGAGTGGCGTGGGCTAGGCAATATTGGTATTTCCTTGTAAGGAAATCGAAGCAATGGAAAAAAGAAAAAACTGCCGTATGGCGGTGTACCAATGTTTCGCCCCCCTACTGCTAACTTGTAAATCTATTGACTTTGTTCCGCAGATGGCGACCCATTCCCTGGGCCGGTATTTCGGTGCATCAATTATCCAATTTTTCTAACCATGAAGAATTTCAAATTCCTTTCCGTGCTTGCTATCGCAATGCTTGCGCTAAATCTTACCAGTTGCAAGGACGACGATGGCGGTGAGGCTGAAAACAAAATCACCATCACCATCGAAGAACCTACCGATGGCGGCACGATAGCCATGGCCGATTGTGCTGTTGTGCACATTCATGTTGATTTTGATGCCACGGTCGAAAACCATGAGGTGGAAATCGTCCTCCATCCAGAAGGTGACGTCAATGACAAAATCATTGATTACGACGAACACGACCACGACCAGAAAATCACTTTTGAGCAGGAAGTGGACCTGTGCAGCTATGCCGCTGGTACTTGTTTCCACCTCGAAGTGGTAGCTTGCGCAGACCACGATTGTGCGAAGAAAGAAACAGCTGAGGCAGAGTTTTGCTTGCAGTAAGTCTGAGAGCAAGTTCACTGAACTTCGTTAGTTCAGTGAACCTGTTTTTGGGGTAGTGAGATTTTTGACGGACAACGGTCCCCTTCGAGAGGCGGGGTTATCAAACCCCGCTGTTTCGGAAACCCCCGCCTCTCGAAGAAGACCGGGCAATTTTGAAAACCCCACCGTTTTTTGGTTAAAAAGCGCATTGCCGTTTCTTAAAGTTTGCCCCCAAACGGCACTTTAACCGTCATCACCAAATTACGCCCCTGTTCGGGCACATTGATGAGGCGGTAGCGGCTGAGGTGCGCAAAATAAGTGGTGTCGAAAACGTTCTGCACCTGACAACTTATCTGTAAAGATTGCCCACCGAGTACGAGGTCGGTGCCAAGGCCGAGGCCCCAAAGCTGGTAGGCAGGCGTGGTTCTTTCCGAGCGGTCAACACGTAGTCGGCCACTGGCGGCGAAATGGTACTGGTGGCCCAGTTCCACGTAAAAATCTCGCAGCCATTTTTTTTCCGCAAGGGAAAAACGCAGGTCGGTGCGGATGGCGGGCTGCGGGGTGAATGGCAATGCCAGTTTGGTCTTGGGATTGTAGCTCTGCACAAAATCCACGGCTTGTTCGAAGGAGAAGCGGGGCAAGAACGCCCAAGTCCATTGCAGCTCAAAGCCCGTGTAAATGGCGTCGTCCTGCCGGTAACGGAAAATCTGGCCAGCCTCTGGCAGCGGCGAAAAACGAGCCGGAAAGGTGGGGCCGAGGTAGATGTAGTTGTCGAAATAATTGAAATACAGTGCCAACCCGCCCGTGAATTTTTCAAACGACCAATCGGCGCTCAGGTCAAACTGGTAGCCATGTTCCGACTTCAAACCGGGCGTACCCACCTCGTGCCGGAAAGTTCCGTGGTGGATGCCGTTGGAAACCGTCTCGGCAGGGTAAGGCACCCGGAAGCTTTTGCCAAAATTCGCTTTCAGCACCCATTTACCATCATCCAAGGTGAGGTTGCTGCCCAGCGAAGCCGACCAGTTGAGGAACAGGTCGTCGGTGGCAGGGGAAAGGAGCGAATCGGTGATGTTCTCGTTGCTGTCCCATACGAACTGCCGATAAAACTCAGTGCCGTTTTGCCCCAAATCGAAGCGTAGGCCGCCGTTCACCAGCCAGTTCGAGCGGAGCTCCCGCTCGGTGATGGTAAACAGTCCGCCCCGAAAGGTGCGGAACTCCGGCAGCAGGTACTCGAAGCCGCCCCGTTGGTTGTGCTGCCATTGCAGGTTGCCGCCATAGTTGTTTTTCCAATCGGAACGAAAGCGGTGCTCGTAGTGCGAAGCAATGCTGAAGGTCTGCAGTTCCAGTTCGATGCCCAGTTTATCGTTCGGGTCGGCCAGTTGCGAGAGCGGGATGCTGTGGAACTCCGGCTCAGAGAACTCCCGGCGCAGGTTGCGCTGGTAGCCCACATCGAAAGCGAGGTGGTCTTTGCCGAAGAAAAACGTCTGGTTCAGCGAGGCCCGGTAGTGGTCAACCGACTGCCGGGGCACATCTATATCACGGCTGTTCCCATCGTTGGTGAGGGCGTAGGAGCGGGGGATTCCGACCGCCCCGCTGAACAGTCCCGCATCCAGCGAATAATGGCTGAAAAGCAAGCGAGTAATGCCCCAGTTGCGGCTGACCCCAGCGGAAATGCTGAGATTTTCCTCGTCGCCCGCCGTGTTTTTGAGGCGCTCGTTGACGATGGGCAGTTCAAAGCCATTGTAAACGAAAAGGTTGCCGGGCACCCGGTAGTCGGCAAAATCTTGTCGGCTGTAACGGGCAGTCAAGAACCAGTTGTTGAGATTGAAAGCGAGCCGGGCCGAACCGCCCCAATGGTCGTTGTTGGTCTTGTGGACGCCGAGCACACTGCCGTCGAAACTGTTTTTGGGCAGCAGCTTGCCGGGCATGATATTGATGACGCCGCCGAGGCCATCGGAGCCGTATTGGAGCGAGCCGGGGCCTTTGATGATTTCGACCCGTTCCACGTCGAACTGGTCAATCTCTAGCCCGTGGTCGCTACCCCATTGTTGGCTTTCTTGCTTGATGCCCTGATGGTTCACGATGATGCGGTTGGCAGAAAGCCCCCTGATTACGGGCTTGGCAATGCCCGCCCCGACGCTGATGGCGCTGATGCCGGGCAGTTTTTCCAGCGACTTGGCGAAAGCGCCTTGTAGGTTTTTTTGAAAAAAATCTTCGTGGACGTGCTCGGTGTGCAGGGTTTCTTCTTGCTTGGCGTGTTCATCCGTCACCTCGACCGTTCCGAGGATGTTGTTCGACAGTTGCAACTTGATTTCCAATTGGCGTGAGCGGCCATTTTTCACGATGACAGTTAAAGTTGAAGGCTCAAAACCGATATAGGTCACCAGCAGTTCATAGTCACCGTCCGGCAAATTGTCGAAACTGAAACGTCCGTCTATTTCGGAAGCGGCAAGCAGGCTGTCAGGCAAGAGCAGGATATTGGCACCGGGCAGTGCTGCCTTGGTTTCATCGAAAACAATGCCGCTGATTTGGCCCAAGGCCAATTCCGTATTTAATATGAAACCAATTAAACCAAGCAAGAAAGGCTTTATCATTTTGCAAAATTAGCGGAATGGGTTGAGCAGACTACAACTTATCAAACAAACAATCCGGTAAAAACCGGTGAGTTAAAAACTTAGTCATGAAACGTCTATTTTTTCAATGGATTTACATTTTCGCCCTGCTCAATTTCACCGCTTGCGGTGATGATGTTGTGGACGTGACGCCGCCCAGCATGGAAGCCATGGCCTACTCCCCCACCCCAGTGCCCGACGAAATCTGCGGCACCACCGAGCCTAACGTCTTTCACCTGACGGGCGGCGATGAACTTGTTTTTGATGTGATTTTCAGCGACAATACTTCGCTTTCCTGGGCAATACAAAGTGGACATCCACAACAATTTTGATTGCCACGGCCATGGTGGCGGGAGCGCCCCTGCCGTAGCCGTACCCAACGTGGAAAACCTGACCACCGACTGGACCCTGCTCGACATCCAAGACCTGAGCGGAACCACTACTCCCGTGAAACGAACCTTGCAAGTGCCACAGAACGTAACCGCTGGCCTTTACCACTTCCAAATCCAAGTGATTGACGAGTCGGGCAACGACAACCCCGCCGCCAATTTCTTTGCCCTTAAAATCAAAAACCCTTTGGACGACCTTTCACCGACCATCACGGTAGAGCAGCCTTCCATCAGCAGTTTTTCTGTAAAAAAGGGCGACACCATTCAATTCAAAGGTAAGGTTACTGACGACCGCTCGCTCAGCGATGGCGGCAACGGCGTGCTGTTTTTGGCCTATACCGACCTCAGCTCTGGCAATACTTTCACCACCAATAAGGTCTTTGTCTTTGACGAAAACGTGGACAAAACCTTCGATTACGATTTTGAATATACCATTCCGCAGACACTCACCACGGGCAACTACCGCTATTCGCTTGGTGCAAATGACGGGGTTCGGAATGTGGCAAGTTTCCAGTTTTTTGACGTGGAAGTGACGAATTGAAATACCCGACCTTGCCTGGTTTTCGATTATTTGAATACCTTTGATTTCAGCATGAAAAAAGCAAGCAACATACTTCGCCAGATTTCCGCCTCGGTGCTCACGGGCACCTATTTGGCGTTTTGGGCGTGGATGAGCCTGCACCATTTCATCCTGCACGACCATCACCACCACGAGCAGAAGGTCTGCCACCATGCTCCCAGCGAAAAGCACCTCCACTCGGAGGAGTACGCCGGGCTGGACTGCTCCCTATGCCAGTTGGCACCGGCTTTGGCCGAACCGCCCGTTTTGTCGGTGCCTGCGCTGCACCTGCCCGAATTTGCGCAGGTTGATCCCGTTTTTGGCGAGCGCAGTTTCTTTTCCGCTTCGCCGCACACCCTTGCCCAACCCCGTGCGCCGCCCGTGCGCCCCGCCTGAACCGACCATTTTCCTTTTTTTCTTTTAAAAATGAGCTGCCTGCAATTGGCGGAGCTATCGCTATTTGTTAGCCAGTTTCTTTTAAAAGAACTGGGGTTCCGCCATTTCTAAGCACCCGGGGATTTGAAGGTTCGCCTGCCATTTGCGGCCACCGCCGCCATTGTCCGACAGGACAAAATATTTTTCAACCTATTGTAAATCAATTAATTGCATCATGATGCGATGCCTTGCCAGCTTGATGTGTTTGGCCGCCTTCTTACAATGCCTCTCCGGCTCCAAACGGAAGTGGTCGTTGTGGGGATTCGGCTTACACCTGTTCAAATCCAAAATTTCATGGAAGATAAAAAAACTCCCCCGTCACCGTCCTTTCCGGCTTTCTTGGTGCGGGCAAAACGACCCTGCTCAACCATGTTTTGAGCAACAAGGAAGGCATGAGGTCGCCGTCATCGTCAACGACATGAGCGAGGTTAACATTGACTCGCAGCTCGTGGACGCCGCCGGGAGCCTAGTTCGTTCCGAGGAAAAACTCGTCGAAATGTCCAACGGCTGCATCTGCTGCACGCTGCGGGAAGACCTCATGCTGGAGGTGGAGCGCCTCGCCAAGGAAAACCGCTTCGACTACCTGCTCATCGAGAGCACGGGAATCAGCGAACCCGTGCCTGTGGCGCAGACCTTCAGCTTCATCAGCGAAGAAAGCGGCGTTGACCTCAGCCGCTTTGCCTTCGTGGACACGATGGTGACGGTCGTGGATGCCCGCAATTTCCTCGACGATTTCGGCAGCAGCGACAATATCCTCGACCGACAGCTCACCGACGACCCCAACGACCGCCGACCTGTGGTCAACCTGTTGATAGAACAGGTCGAGTTCGCCAATGTCATCCTGCTCAACAAGACCGACCTCGCCACCGAGTTGGAGCTGCAATTCCTCGAAGGCTTGATGAAAAAGCTGAACCCCGATGCCCGCATCCTGCGCACGGAACAGGGCAAGGCCCCCCTTCGGGAAATCGTGAACACCGGGCTTTTCGACCTCGAAGCAGCCGAAAGCTCCGCTGGCTGGCTCAAGGAACTGGAAGGCGTACACATCCCCGAAACGGAGACCTACGGCTTAAACTCCTTTGTGTTCCGTGCCCGCAAGCCCTTCCATCCTGAGCGGTTCTTTCAATTCCTCAATGGGGACTTCCCCGGTACGGTGTTCCGCTCCAAGGGCTTTTTCTGGTTGGCTTCCCGCCCCACCGATGTGCTCAGTTGGAGCCAAGCGGGCGGCTCGCTCCGGTATGAAACGATTGGCACTTGGTGGGCGGGCAAGCCGCTTCACCTGCGCATCCAGCACGCCTATTTCATGGAAAACCGAGAAGCTATCGAGGCAAACTGGGACCACGTCTGGGGCGACCGCAAGCAGGAACTTGTCTTCATCGGGCAAAACATCAACCCCGATGCCATCACCCATGCCTTGGAACGCTGCCTGCTGCGGGACTGGGAAGAGGACATGTACTGGGAGGGTGAGGCGTTTGCGGACCCATTTCCGAATTGAGGCGTGGGCTACACAACACACAACTAAATCAATCAATCATGGAAAATTTTCATAGAAGAGAATTTATAAAAATGTCCGCCTGGTCCTTTGCTGGGCTGGTCACAGCCGACCTCGACCAACTCATCCGTTTTGGGCAAAAAGCCAATGCCACGAACGGGTTTTTCCGGGAGAACGAGCCAATGAACTGGGACGCTTTTTTGACCGAAATGCAACGGATTTGCGCTCGCCACCAAGTGGGCAGGCACTCCAAGCGCCATGTTCGGCGCATTGCCGACCTACTTCGGAAGCTCGACTTAAAAGCCCCCGCAATACAAGCAGGTTTCGATGGCTATCAAAACGATAGGCCGGATTGGTTCGAGCACGACTTGCTGCACACGGAGGTCAACTTTCAAGTGTCGCTGCTCCAGTTCGAAAAAGGCGAGTATATCCCGCATCACGACCACCCGGCCATGTGCGGCGTGGTTTTTCCGGTCAATGGAGAACTGGAGGTGAAAAACTACGACCTGCTTCCAAGCGATTTCCCAGTCGAAATTGAAGTTGCACCCGATGGCATTTCCTACCAGAAGAACACCGCTTTGCTGCGCCTTGGTCAAAGTGAATTGCTTCGCAAAGGGGATGTGGGCACTTTGACGGAGGAGGCTGGAAACATCCACAGCGTCATGCCGACGCAATTCAGCCAAGTGCTAGACATCTTCACCCCTGCCTATAATGAAGTTAATGAGGCCGCAGCAAGATGGTATCAAGTGGACGAAACAGCTTTTTACGAAGGAAAAAAAGATGTCTATCGGGCAGAATGGTACAAGAATGCATGAACCATTGGTGGCGAGCACGCACGGCACGCAACGAAAAGACACAGCCATTTTCAATAACATGAAAAAACAAACCCAACTCCTGGCCCTCGCCTTTTTGCTGGCGCAAATGCTCCCGGCACAGGACTTTCATTGGAAGACCGACCTCCGCCCAGGCGACCTGCTTTTCCAAGACCTCGACTGTGGGCCGCTCTGCGATGCCATCGAGGCGGTAACGGAAGGGGCTGGCGGAAAGGATTTTTCGCATGTTGGCATGGTCGTAAAGGCCGGCGACAGCTTGGCAGTCGTGGAGGCGATTGGAGACCGGGTGCAGTTGAACGGCATTTCCGCCTTCCTCGCCAGAAGCTCTAAAGTGGCGGTCGGGAGGCTAAAGCCCCAATGGCAGAAGCTCGCCCCCAATGCCACGGTCGCTGCCAAGGGCATGATTGGGGTGCCCTACGACGAGGTTTTCTTGCCCGACAACGGGCGGCTCTACTGCTCCGAACTCGTGGCCTTGGCATTCCAGGCGGCCAATGACGGCGAAGCATTTTTTAAAACAAGCACCATGACCTACAAAGACCCAAGCACGGGGGACTTCTTCCCGGCCTGGGTGGACTATTTCAAAGATTTGAACACAGACATCCCTGAAGGCTTGCCGGGCTGCAACCCCGGTGGGCTTTCGAGGGATGAAAAATTGGAAATCATTTGGCTGGACGGCGGACTGTAAAGTTTTGCCAAAGGCTAAAAAAAACTAAAAAACATGGACACTTCCATCATTTCAAAAAAATCAGACCTGCTAGGCATCCTTGCCAGCGGGCTATGTGCGGTGCACTGCGCCATCACGCCGCTGTTTTTTGCAGCAAAACCGCTTTTGGACAAAGCCATGAGCGAAGGCGGGCATGGCTGCGAACATGCTCCTTGGGGCTGGGCCATGCTCGATTATGTTTTCCTCGTGTTGAGCGGGCTGGCCGTCTGGTACTCCGCAAGGCATACCGACAACCGCCCCATCAAGCTGGTGCTTTGGGCGGCTTGGGCTTGCTTCGCAATCGGGCTGCTCCTGGAAGCAGGGCATGTCGCCTTCGGCAAATGGCTAATGTACACTGGCTCCATCGCCCTTGTTGTGACCCATATCGTGAACTTCCGGCATTGCCGGGCATGCAAAAATGGAACATGCTAAAAACAACCAACCTCACCTTTCAATACCCTGGAGGCGGCCCGCTCCGCTTCCCCGACCTCGAAGTGGGCACCGGGCAAGCCCTGCTCATCCTCGGCGAATCGGGCTGCGGGAAAACGACCTTGCTGCACCTGCTGGCGGGGCTGCTGCGGCCTGCCGCTGGCGAGGTGCTGGTCGGTGGCAGCAACCTCGCCGCAATGTCCCCTGCGCAAGGCGACCGCTTCCGGGGGCAGTATATCGGGCTGGTTTATCAGAAGCCCTATTTCATCGAATCATTGACGGTGCTGGACAACCTGCTCGTCTCGCCTTTTTCACCTAAAAATGAAAAAGCGGCGGAAGTGGCCCAGCGGCTGGGCATTGGCGCTCTGCTACACAAGCTGCCTGGTCGCCTCAGCGTGGGCGAACAGCAACGGGCCACGATTGCCAGGGCCGTGATGAGCCACCCCAAACTGCTCCTCGCCGACGAGCCTACCAGCGCCCTCGACCATCGCAACTGTGCAACCGTCATCAGGCTGCTGAAAGAGGAGGCGGCGGCCAACAACGCTGCCCTTATCATCGTGACCCACGACGACCGCTTGAAAAGGGAAATTGGTACCAGTTACGAGTTGCAAGCTGCGAGTCGTGAGCCGTGAGCTACAACTCGCTCGTGACTCGCAACTCAAAACTTAAAAAAAATGATTGGAAAAATAGCTTGGAAAAACATCCTCCACAAGCCGTTGAGCACGGCCTTGAGCGTGTCGCTGCTGATGTTCAGCGTGGGCATCATCACCCTGCTTTTGCTGATGCAGCACCAGTTGGAGCACAAGTTCCAGAACGACCTTCGGAACATTGACCTTGTGCTGGGTGCAAAGGGCAGCCCGCTCCAGTTGGTGCTCTCCGCCGTCTATCACCTCGATGCGCCGACGGGCAATATCAAAATGGCAGAAGCCAAAAGTATTATGCAGAACCCGATGGTGGAACAAGCAGTGCCCTTGGCTTATGGCGACAGTTATCGTTCTTTTCGCATCCTCGGCACCACGGAGGATTACCTGAAAAAATACGACGCCCAATTGCTGGAAGGGCGTGTTTTCCAAAAAAGCATGGAGGCCGTGCTGGGGGCAAACGTGGCGAAGGCGGAGGGTCTGAAATTGGGCGACACCTTCATCGGAACCCATGGGGAGGCGGAAGGTGGGCACGAACACGAGGAGCATCCCTACAACGTCGTGGGCATTTTGGAAAAAACGAACAGTGTGCTGGACAACCTCGTGCTGACCAACGTGGAGAGTGTCTGGCAGGTGCATGAAGAACATGCGCACGAAGAAGAACCAACAGCGGAAGACCCACATGCCACCAGCCTTGACTTCGACCACAACCACCCCGACCATGACCATGCGCACGACCACGACCACTCGAAGGAGGTCATCACCGCCGACAGCATGGAACTGACCGCCGTGCTGCTCAAATACAAGAACCGCTTGGCGATGCTCAACATGCCCCGCATCATCAACCAAGAAACAAAAATGCAAGCGGTGCTGCCTGCCCTTGAAATCAACCGGCTGTTTTACATGCTAGGCATCGGGGCCACCACCCTGAAGCTCATTGCCGGGGGCATCATGCTCATGTCGGGGTTCAGCGTGTTTTTCGTGCTGTACAGCCGTTTGCGGGAGCGCAAATACGAACTGGCGCTGCTGCGGTCGGTGGGCTACCGACCGGGGCAACTGTTCCGGCTATTGCTGCTGGAAGGACTGCTGCTGTCGGGCTTGGGCTACCTGCTCGGCGTGGCATTGAGCCGCTTGGGGCTTTGGCTCGTCAACCGACAGGCGGCGGGCGATTTCCACATCAAATTCTTGGGAAACTTCATCCCCGCCGAGGGCTGGCTGCTGTTGTTGACGCTTGGCGTCGGCACCGTGGCAGCACTGTTGCCCGCGTGGAAAGCCATGCAGGTGAACGTGTCAACGGCGCTGTCGGAGGGGTGAAATTCGAGCTACGAGCCGTGAGTTGCGAGTTACGAGCGACTCACAGCTCGAAACTCACAACTCGTAGCTCGAAACTCATAGTGCATAGCTCAAAACTCATAGCTTTTTCAAAATGGATAAAAAACTGAATTACCTTTTATTCGCCATGCTCGCCATCCTTGTCGCCACCAACAAGGACAATATCTGCCAGCACCTCGGCTTTGGGCAGGCGAAACTGCATGACCGGGAGACCTTCACGGACACCGTGACGCAGGAATCGGATTTTGCGGAGCAATCCCCTGCCATCACCCTGATGAGCGACAGCATTTTCTCTTGGGAGGATAGCCTCAATGGTTACGTCGCTGTGCGCCCTTACAACCCCTTGCGGGACGAGGGCAGCCCCTTCGTGAAACTTGCCGCTTGGTCGGATGACCAAGCGCCCGTCAAAGTCACTTGGCGCACCCTCACCCGTATCGAGTACGTGCTGAAATATTACGAGGAAATCAGTATGGAGATGTACGCTCCGGTGTTCAGCGACACGCTGAAAAAATTGGATGGAAAACTCGTGGAAGTGGAAGGGTTTGTCATTCCT
>JADKBS010000049.1 GCA_016714985.1 Saprospiraceae bacterium
AAACAGCGATATTCATGTTGTCGGAGATGCTGGCATCACCCATGTTGCAAATCTTCAATGTTCCCATAAGGCTGTCATTTACACAATGGACCTCCTGCAGTTCAACGATGGCGTCTGGCACAGTTAAGTATGGTTCAAAATCCCCGTTTAGCCTTGGAATTTGTGATAGTGCAAGGTTGAAGGGCCGAATGTAGCTGTATTGGTCGTGAAATTCCAAATCGTGACGTTGTTGATGGCGGGGTACAGTGAGGTTATCTTCGATATTCAGCCCGAAATATTGGTATTGGTTCCAAATCGGTCGGGAGGGTGTCCAAGCATTTCCATTGCTCTCGACTACAGAGATTTCAACACCGTTATTGGATTGGGTAACAAATATGGATTTCGTTTGCCCATCGTTATCTAATTCGGCAACTACCGGGTAGCCACCCAGTGAAACAGCAGGAGCTGTCATCGTGAACCAATTGCGGTCGTTGTCAACGCCAGCCGGAAAAGGAATTGCACTGCCATAAAGCAAGCGGAATCGATTCTGGTCGTGCAGAAGTATTTCAGCTATACCATCGCTGTTCAAATCAAAACAACTGCACCCAGCTTTTCCATCTGATCCGGTAGCAATAGACCACCAGTATTCGCTGTACGGCGCAGCCTGCAACGATTGAAAGCTGTAGGCAGTGATACGGTCGGCACTTGTAGCCACTATTTCTGGCCAATCACGGTAAAAGCCTGATTTTGTGTCATCATAGACGTTTCCAATCGTAACGTTGGCAAACTGGGAGGATGGGGCCGGATATTGCAAGAAGCGTTTGAAGTGAAATTTGTCCCAAACATAAATTCCAGCATTGCCGCTGAAACTACCCACTGTCACTACATCTGGTGTCCAATCCATGTCAACATCAGCGATGAAAGTGTGGCCATCCCCAAAATCGTTTCCAAAGTACATTTCGCTGAGGTCACGTTGTATCTTCATTTCAAGGCCATCACCGTCAAAGGGGTTTAGGTCAATAGAATAGACATGAGCACCGGCCACCAGTTCCAAACCATCGCAATCTACATCACCACCGCAGTCAGCAGGGTTCAAAAAATCAAATGGCATTGGAGCGGCGGTACCTTGGGAATGCTGACCAGCGTGTCCATTTCCTGAAAGCACCAATGTGAGGGTTGGTTGTGTTGTGCTTAGATTGAAGCGATAAATTGTGTTTCCGAGCACGATTTCAGGAATGCCATCTTCGTTGAAATCAGCAAGCAAAGGTGCGTGGTTTGGGTTGGCAGAATTGGTACTGGAACTTGCCCATAAGACCATTGGTGGCAATTGAGTCGCTGTATAATCTGTAAATACCCTGATGCGATGGTCGGCACATACAACCACCAATTCAGGCACGCCGTCGGCATCAATATCGGCAATGGCAGGTGTAACATTGCCAATGCCGCCGGGGATGTCGAGTGACACAGGCTCTTCGGAATTTGACCCGTCACCCTTGTAAATGAGGAGCTTGGCTGACGCTTTGTCCGCTACAATGATCTCACTAACTTCATCTTCTTTGGGGTTCAAATTGGCCACAATAGGGTTTGCATTCGAAGCAATCAGTCCGCCTTCACTTTTCCAAGCTAAACGAGCCTCGATTGGGACTTCGCCCTCGGCGGTACATTCTTCAGATTGAAAACATTCGCATTCTTCATCGAAACAGTCGGTATAGCCATCATCATCGTCATCCAACTGGTTGCCGCAAATTTCGGGGCACGGAGCGTCTATGGGGCAGAGGATGGAACGCTTTATGGGTTGGATGAAGCTGAGTGGTAGCCAAGAGCCTGGACTAATTGGCATCGCTCCGTTGGTGGCACTATAATCTAGGGCATTAGAATTTAGGTCGAAATCGGAAAACTGGGTGGGCACTTCTATTTTGCCAGGACAGTCAGGTAGGTGACCTAATGAGTCCAATTCGAGCAGGCAAATTCTTTTATTCGAAGTTCCACGTACAGCAGCAAGCAGCTTTTGCCCAACCACCATGACATTTTGGACGGTAGCACTTGTGTCCATAGTAGATAAAGGTATTAAGCGTTCCCTCCATTCAAATTCCCCGTTGTCGGTAAATGATAGCCAATCGGAATATGTGGTAGAAAGACCAAATCCGGTTTGAACGTTCATAAGAAAGCCCCCTAACGGTTTAGGTAATACGTAAATGGGGTGAAGTGCTGAATTGTTCTGTCCCAAACCTTGAGCACTTTTTGCCCAAACTTTATTGCCCTCTCCGTCTAATTTTATCAATACATTCTTGGTTGTTATTTGACCAAGATCTGTTTCACTACAATTTACTATCAACCCGCCATCTTCTGTTGCCATTCCTGCTTCGGAATATAAATGGCCCAGATTGTTGTGCATGTATTGTTTAAAAAATATAATATTGCCCATATTGTCAACCTTCATAATTATCACTTTGTCATAACCGTCAGTTGATTGACCAATCAACCAACTAAAATTACCATCTTTTGAAGAAATTATATTATGGACGAAATAACTATTTGGAGAATAATAAACTTTTTTCCATTTTGTATTTCCCAGTGAATCTAAGCAAAATATATATGTGTTATGATTGTTAAAGATGCCTGAGACGGTAACAACTATGTCACTCCCAACTTGAGCGATATTAATCAAGCTGGAAGCAAGGTTGCTAATTGTCGAAATTTTCTTAACCCAGTCAACTTCGCCATTTGGGTTTATTCTGCATAAATTAAAATCATTAGAATTGCCTAGCTTGATGTTGAACAATACAGCACCATCGGACTGGGCTAAGATGCCAAGATTATAAGGTGAAACTTGTATTCCCATTGACCGAATCTTCCACAAATAATTGCCTTCTTTATCAATTCTGCCGATGGCGCCTTCACCAATGCCCGTCCACCAGTTTATGATTGATTCGCCATTGGGATAAGTTTTAATTATAAATGGTGAATTGTTCCAGAAATCCCCATAGCAATAAGCGGTCATATAATCGTTGCAGGGCAATTCAGGACCTACTGTCACCCCCTTTTGGTAAGACTGGCTGCAATGGGGGCTTGTTGCTTCCAGCCTGACCGTGTAATAGCCGGGGTCACTGAAGCTGAAGCTGAAATCGGTAGTGGTGCTTACCATCACATCATTCACAAACCATTTATAGTTGTCGGCCCCGACCGAGGTATTGGTGGCAGTGAATGTTTCACCTACCTTTAGCAAGGTGTTATTGGCCGAAAAAAATGCATCCACATCACACCTTGCTGTGATATTGATGGCATAGGTTTCTTCGCAATTTTCGTCGTTATTGAGAACGGTCAATTCCAGTAAATAGGTGCCAGATATGGGGAAATTGACCTGCGGCTCAAATGCTCCTGAGAACAAATTGCCATTCAGGCTCCAAAGAAAAATAGTGGCGCCCATTGATTGGTTGTCCACCAATATGCTTTCCCCAGCGTCCACCACGTTTGTTTGAACGGTGAACAAGGCACTCAATGGTGTTTGGCATGGGGCTTTGCATGCCTTCGATTCGAGCAGGCTTCCCCTCAATTTTTCCACTGCCATTTGCATTCGTAGTGCTTGTCCTTCGCTGAAAGTATGATAGCAACTGAAAGGTGCATAGTCCATGAAGTTTTCGGTAGGGTCGTTAAGGTCACTTGTCAGTGGGTTATTGGAGGAAGTATCATCTGTATCAGTGTGGCAGGTGTTGATATCGCAATCCGATGAGGTGGTTTGGTCTGGGGGGGTGTCACAGACCCTGTCGCCGCTGGCCAGACAGTCATCATTTGGACAGCCATTATCAAAGGTGTGGTACAGGTTCAAGTAATGCCCCATTTCATGGATAAGCACTGCATCGGACTGCTCGCTGACGCCAAAAAAAGAGGCTTCGCAAACGATGCCATCGAATGCAGCACCATGTGCCGAGGCAAGGTAGGCATAGCCTGCCACGCCGGGGCCTGATGATTGGCTACTGATTGAATTCACCACCCAAACATTGATGTACCCATAGGGCGTCCAACGACTGAGGTCTTTCAAGGACAAGTCATCCGTTTCCATTACCATATCCGTTAGACTGGATTCTACCCGTTCTATACCATTGGTCGGCTCACCAGAAGGCGTTTGTTTTGCGAGGCAAAACTGTATTTGAACATTGGTGCCTGCTCCCTGCTGGCCGTAATAACCCGTGTGGGCAAATGCGTCGTTTAAGTGGTTGATGGCTTCGTACACCCGTTGGTTGGAAATGTTCTCTGCTCCGTTTTGATGGATGATATGGACTACTACGGGTAATGTAAAAGGCAAATTCAACAATGATTTTTCGTAGTCTTGGGTCGCAATTCGCAATTGTTCTTCAATTTGGAGTTGCAGCGTGTTTAGCCCCTTAAAAGCTGCCATAGCAGCATTGGATTGACAGGTAAAAGCTGGTGACTTGGTGAGATTTTGAGCAGCGATATGCACAAGGCAATTGAGCAGGAAAGGGAGCAAGATTAGAGATTTTTTCATTTCGACAGAAGTGTTTGGTGAACGGCATCTGGGTTTGGCACACAATGATTCAGCGGCAATTTAGGTAAGATTGGTTTTACGGAGGTTTAGCCAGGCAAATTTTTACCATCCAAAATCATTGCCGACCAACGGCCTCCCGCCGTCTCAACCATATTTTCTCGAGTTCTATTACCAAGAAAGTAGCAAAGCCCAATCCTACACAAAGCAGCAGTTCATCCCTTTGAAGGGGCACCACTTGGAAGAAATGGTCGAGGAAGGGCAGGTAAACGACCCCAAATTGCAAAGCAATGGTGAGCACTACCAGTCCCAAGAGCACAGGATTGGAGGTCAATCCCATCGTGAACAACGACTCCTGCGAAGAACGGGAAGCAAGGGCCTGTCCCATCTGCATGAAAGCAAGCGAGGTGAAGAAAATCGTTTGCCAGCGCCTGTCGCTCGCATTGGCGGGGTCGAAATACAAAAGCCCTGCCCCGAGTGCCACCAAGCCGATGAACAGCCCTACCCAAATGACATGGATGCCCATACCGCCACTGAAAATTCCTTCCTGCGGGGCTCGGGGCGGTTTTTTCATGGTGCCCTTTTCGGCTGGCTCCAAGCCCAGCCCCAGGCCAAGCAGCCCATCGGTGAGGAGGTTGAGCCAAAGCAACTGGAGCGGGAGCAACGCCATGGGGATGCCCGCCAACGGGGCAAGCAGCATCACCACCACCTTGCCGATATTGCCGGCGATGGAGAATTTGACAAATCGGCGGATATTGTCGTAGATGGAACGCCCTTCTTCCACGGCTGCCACGATGGTGGCAAAATTGTCGTCGAGCAAAATCATGTCCGAGGCTTCCTTGGAGACATCGGTGCCGGTGATGCCCATGGCAATGCCGATATCCGATTTGCGCAGGGCGGGCGAGTCGTTGACGCCGTCCCCGGTCATGGCCACCACCTGCCCCTGTGCCTGCAGCGCTTCCACGATGAGCAGCTTGTGTTCGGGCGTGACACGGGCATAGACGGAAACCTCACGCACCACGGCGGCCAACTCCTCCGGGGTCATCTTGTTCAGGTCGTTGCCTGTTTTTACCCGAAAATTGTCGGTGATGCCAAGGTCATGGGCGATGAACCGTGCCGTGAGCGGGTGGTCGCCAGTAATCATAACTGGCCGGATGCCTGCGGTTTTACAAGTAGCCACCGCTTTTTTTACCTCGTGTCGGGGTGGGTCAATCATGCCCGTCAGGCCTATAAAAACCAGGTCAGTTTCACGGGGAGTGTTATCGTCCTGCCAACGGAGGGCCATGGCGAGCACCCTCATGCCATTTTGGGCCATCCGTTCGTTGGCAGCTTCTATGCGCTTTAGCCAGTGGTCGTCCATTTGGGTCGCAGCGCCATTGAGCCAGATGCGGTCGCAATGGGGCAGGAGTCCATCCACGGCCCCTTTTGTGAAGGCCACAAAATGGCTGGGAGAGTCTGCCAGCGCCCGAAGCGATGGCGGCAAGCCCTCAGGTGTGCCGGGGAGGCGGTGAACCGTTGTCATCCGTTTCCTGACGGCGTCGAAAGGAAGCTCCCCAACCCTTGGCATGGCCGTTTCAAGCTCGCTTTTTTGAAGGTGTACCTGCGAAGCCGCCACCAGCAAAGCCCCTTCGGTGGGGTCGCCGAGCGGCAGGTAGCGTCCAGTTTCCGGGTCGGGCTGGAGGGATGCATCGTTGCACAAGGCCCCGGCAGCCATGGTCAGCCCTATTTCCATCGGCTGGGTTTCCAAATACTCGCTGGTAAGCCCCTGGGCATTTGTTTCCGATTCTTCCGAACCTTGCAGTGCCAATTGTTGCCCCGCCACGTCAATGATGGTGACGGTCATTCGGTTTTCGGTGAGGGTTCCTGTCTTGTCGGAACAGATGGTGGTTACCGAACCCAGCGTCTCCACGGCGGGCAATTTACGGATGAGGGCACGGCGGCGGAACATGCGCTGTGCCCCCAACGCCAAGGTGACCGTGACCACGGCGGGCAGCCCTTCGGGCACCACGGCGACGGCCACGGAAACGGCCGTGAGGAACATGGCATCGAGGGCCTCGCCATTGAGCAGGCCGATGCCCATGACCAAGGCAGCCACCACAACACCACCAATCGCCAACTGGATGCCCACTTTTTCGAGCCGATGTTGGAGCGGGGTCATACCCGTTGACACCGTTTGCAGCAGCGTGGCTATCTTGCCCAGTTCGGTGGACATGCCCGTGCCCACGACCACGGCACTGCCCCGGCCATACGTCACCACCGTACCGAGATAAGCCATGTTGAGGCGGTCGCCCAGTGGCACGTTTGCCTCCGGCAATGGGTTGGCATGCTTTTCCACAGCCTCCGACTCGCCCGTAAGCGCCGCTTCCTGTATGCGCAGGTTCACGCTCTCCACGATGCGCATGTCGGCAGGGACGGCATTGCCTTCCTCCAGCAGCACCACATCGCCGGGCACCAGTTCCTTCGCCGACATCTCCTGCAATAGGCCATTTCGGCGCACCCGCACCAAGGGCACCGACAGCCGCTTGAGGGCCGCCATCGCCCTTTCCGCCCGGTACTCCTGCAGGAAACCTAGCAGGGCAAAAAGCACCACAATGGAGGCAATGGCTACCGTTTCCGTGACTTTTCCCAACAAACCTGAAATGAGGGCTGCCGCAAGGAGTATCAGCACCATCGTATTGGTGAATTGGGAAACCAGCAATTTCAACGGCGAAGTGCCTGCTCTTTCCTGCAACTCATTTGGCCCGTGCTGGGCTATGCGGGCCAACGCATCGGCCGAGTCCAAGCCTTCTGCCAACTTGGTCTTCAACCCCGGCTCCAGGGCCTGGGCTTCCATCACATGCCATTCCTGTTCGTTCATGTCGGTGCTTTTCATGCCTTTCAAGTACGCCTAAGCCAGTTGAGGCAATGGGCTGTTTGAGGTGCAAATAAAAGAAAAAAGTGGTGTTTTGTAAACAGGGAGTGGAGGAACAGGATGGTTGTCCCGATGCTTGCGGGGTTAACGGGGTGGTAATCCATTGTTCTCGAAGTTGTGGCTATCAGGGAGGCCCGCTCGTGCCAAACCTGTTGATTGGAAAAAGGTCTGATGGGTGGCGGGCTTGGGGGGGCGCCCTTGTGGCGGCGGTTACGGGGACGTTACCTAAAACCCCGAAGGTTTCGTAAACGTTGCGGTGCTGTGGAACAATTTCACTTGTCAGGGATAGGCCGATTCTTGGTTCAAGTCTGCTTGCCCCTTTGGGGAGACTATGAACCAACAAACCGAGGGCGAGAGTATGCACAAGCGGGTCAGTTACTGCCGGGAAAGCGGCAACTGATTCAACTCCCCCTTCACTTCTCGCCACTCTGGCAGAAAATGGTTCATTAGCGCAATAAACCGTTCATTATGGTTCCGCTCCAATAAATGCACCATTTCATGGATGATGATGTATTCGATGCATTTAACGGGCTTTTTGGCCAGTTCCAAGTTTAACCATATACGCCTGGCTTCTATATTGCAAGTGCCCCATTTTGTCTTCATCTTTTTGATGCCCAATTCGCTCACCGTGACACCCATTTTTTTTTCCCATTTAGCAATAAGCGGTTTGGCCAAAGCCCGCAACTCCTCCCGGTACCATTCCTGCAAGATGGTTTGCCGTTTCGCATGGACGGTGCTGGGGCGCATAAAGCTCAAATTGGTATGACTGATTTTGATGGCGGGTGGGCATTGTGTTCCAATACTTTCATCAAGTAGCGTTTGCCCAAGAAATAATGCCGCTCCCGGTTAATATATTCCCTCGGTGATTCCCTTTCTTGTGCGTCGAACTTTTTTTGCTGCTGCCGTATCCAACCGAGCTTGGAAATGGCATAGACCCGTATCGTGTCCAAATCCATGCGGGTCGGGGCGGCAATGCGTACCTGGCCATTGGGTGGATAGACGCTCAAGTGCAGATTCTTGATGTCTTTCTGCTCCACCTCTATCGTGAGTTCTCCCAAGTTCAGTTCTTTCATCTAATACTCCGTTTGCTGCTTGATGATATTGAAAACCCGCTCCACTTCCTCTACATCCTTCAATACCTCGAACAAGGCTGCTTTGATGCTGCGCTCCCGTGGGCCGTCATTGTCCCGCCAATTATCAGGCTTCACTTCCTAGCACCTTGTGGTGAATGGTCAAGGCCAAAGCTTCGTCCTTACCAAGGTTATTGTACAGCGCCTTTTGCGCTGCCGTTCGGATGGTGGGCGGTGCAATGCCCGTCCCGCCAGCTTTCACATCGGCGGCAATTTTCGCTATTTTCTTCAGATATTCTTCATAGCTGATGGCATTGTCCTTCCGTTCTTTGATGACGGCAGCCAGCAACTTGCTCATTTCCTCGAAAAAAGCCGGGTCTATCAAATGTTCTTTGATGATTTTGCTTCGGACATTGTTCTCAATGGTCTCCGCCACGGCGTCTTGATTGCCCCGAATGCCATAAGGCAAATTGCTGATGGCATTGGCAATGCCCGTGTTCACGATTAAATCTATCAGCGAAAACTCGCCAAACAGCGAAATCACTTCTGGGTCTTCTGCGATGATATAATTATCAACTGACATTACGCACCAAATTAGGACAACAAAGTTCTTTGACGGATGACATTTGTGGTTCACCGAGCCGAAACCGATACCCGTTCGTCGATTACCGATTGAAGGGCTTGTCAGCGCAAAGACCTTAGCGACGGGGCGCACTGAGCCGACACACCAGGGCCGTTGCCAGGCTCCCAGAAGGTTTCTGGAGCTGGCCTCGTCAGGCAAATCGCGGGACGGGCTGCGTGGGGACGACTTCCTGGTGGAGAAGCCCCATTCCCCCAACTCCATCATCACGGGAACTGGGACGCACACCCCTCAGCATCAACGTCCTGACGTGCGGGGGCGGCGGCGCGGGGCGCGGCGGGGCGGTTCCGGGGCCGGGGCGGGCCGCCCGGGAAGGGGCCAGCCGTCGGGCTGCTTTTCAAAGTTTTTAGGGGTGCGTAATGTCAGTTATCAATTAAATGCCGCATATCCGCCTCATAAGGCTTCACGTCAAGATATTCACCGCTGGCTTTCCGAATTACTTCCCGTAGTTTGAGGTAAAAATCCATCCGGGCATCAATATGCTTTTGTTCTTTATCGGTATAGCCTGCCTCTGTCATTTCGTCGCCGATATTGGCATAAGCCCTTACGAAGGCCACCATGGCCCGGTAAAGCCCCATCCGCTTGGCTTCCGTGTTTTTCAGGTCTTCGGCTATCTCCGAATTGCCACAGAAATAATGCTGGTATTCCAGCATGGATTTGGGCGGTTCCACGGGTTCGCACAAGAGTTCGAGGGCTTCCAAGCTGTTATCCAGGCGTTCCCGGTCGTTTTTTAAGCGATCTTTCAGCAGGATGTCGCAGTCCTCTTTCTTGAACTGGTCATAATCCAAGTCCGAGGTGTAAACTGCCACGGCGTTTTCCACTTTTTTGAAAAGGTCTTTGTAGTCCACCACATAGCCGAACTGCTTGTCTTCGGAGTCCAGGCGGTTCACCCGGCAGATGGCTTGGAACAGGCCGTGGTCCTGCATGCTCTTGTCGATGTAGAGGTAGGTGCAGCTCGGCGCATCGAAGCCCGTGAGCAGCTTGTCCACCACGATCAGCAAGCGCATCTCGGCGGGCAGTTTCAGGAACTTGTCCTTGGCCAAGTCTTCGTAGGTTTCCGTCTTGCTCTTGCCCGATTTCGGCACGATGTCTTTCAACAGCTCCGTATAAATCTTGTAGATATACTCTTTCTCCGTTTCGGTATTGGCCCCGGTGTCTTCTGTCGTGATGTCCTTGGTGGCGGGGTTGTAGCTGGTGACCACGGCACACCTTCCCCGAAACTCGTTTTTTTGGAACAATTCGTAATACTTGCAAGCCTCGTAGATACTGCCCGCTACCAATATCGCATTGCCACTGAGTTTGCTGAGACGGGGCTTCTTGCGGAAATCATGCTGGATGTCCAGCACGATTTTTTCCATCCGGTTCTTGCTGCTCAACACTTTTTGCATCGTGCCCCATTTCTTCTTGAGTTCCGATTGCTGAAACTCGTTCAAGCCTTGGGTGGACAACTCAAACCATTCGTCCACCTTCTTGGGGTTGGACAGGCGCTGGTCAATATCCCTTGCCTCATAGACCAAGTCCAGCACCACTTCGTCTTCCACGGCCTCATTGAACTTATAGGTATGGATATACTTGCCGAACACTTCCAAGCTGGTCTCCTTGTCCTTTTTCAACAAGGGCGTGCCCGTGAAGCCGATGAAGACCGCATTGCCCAAAATCGCCTTCATGGTCTTGTGCAGCTTGCCGCTTTGGGTGCGGTGGCACTCGTCCACGAAGACGAAAACCTCGCCCAGCGTCTTTTTCGGGCCTTGCTTTAGCTCCTCGATGAACTTGTCAAAATCGTCCACTTTTTCTTACCGAACTTGTGGATGAGCGAACAGATAAGCCTTGGTTTTGGCTCCGCCAATTGGTTCATCAAATCCTCGCCGCTCGAAGTGCGCTTGACCTCCTCGCCCGCATCCATGAACACCCGTTCTATCTGCTTGTCCAGTTCATCACGGTCGGTGAGGATGACGACCCTGGCATTGGCATTGTTCTCCAATACCCATTTGGCCAGCAGCACCATCACGATGCTCTTTCCGCTGCCCTGTGTATGCCAGATGATGCCGCCTTCCCGTCGCCTGATATGCTCCTGCGCCGCCCGGATGCCGAAATACTGGTGGTACCTTGGCAGCTTCTTCATGCCGCCATCGAAGAGCACAAAATCGTGGATAAGCTCCAGCAACCGCTCCTTTTGGCAAATTTTCAGCAGGTATTTGTCCAGTTGCAGCATGCTGTCGTCAGCCACATCTTCTTTCCAGTTGAGGAAAAACTTCTCCGGCGTGCCGATGGTGCCGTAGCGCAGTCCCATCGCATCGCTGCCAGCCATCACCAATTGTATGGTTGAAAAGAACTTCTCGATGAACTCCGGCTGCTGGTTGGTGATGTTCTGCCGGATGCCGTCGCCGATGGACACAAAGCTGCGCTTCAATTCCAGCACCCCCACCGCTATACCGTTGATGTACAGCACGATGTCCGGCCTTTTTTCCCGGTGGCCTTGTATGGTCACTTCCTCGGCGAGGTAGAACTCGTTCTGCTCCCGGTGCTGCCAGTTGATGAAATGCACCCGCTGGTATTTCTCGCCGGGATTGGCGACTTCCACCCCGTAGCGCAGCATCTCATACACTTTTTGGTTGTTGCCGTAGAGGTTGCGGTCGTTGGAATTGGCTTCTTTTTGCAGCAAGTAAATGGCCCGCCTAGCGAGTGCTGGGGCATAACCGCCTTTGCGGATAAGGTATTCCATCAGCAGCACTTCCTCGATATTGGAATTGCCTTCCCGGTCTTGCCAATTGTTTAGGTAAATGTATTTCAGCTTATCCCTGAACAAGTTCACCACCCGCTGCTGCGTGAAGCGTTCGGGCTGGGTGACGTCCATTAGGTCGAGGTGGGTCATTTGAATGGTGTTTATTAATTAGTTCTAATATCAAATCGTCTCCTTCAACTCCCTGAACATATCCATCGGCCTCACACAACGCACGCCTATCGGTAGGCAGGCGTCTGGTATCTTGACCGACTTTTTGCTTTCGGGGGCGCTTATTTCATTGGTGACAAGTGGCAAGTTTTGTTGCTTTGCATAAGCCACCAGCCACGCATCCGCTTCTTCGGCGTCCATGAAAACGTCAAGCGCTGGCTGGGTATAGGGATGGTCTTTTTTGGAATTGGCCCATGTAACGACACTGGCATATTCCGCAATGGCACTGGTACTGTCCTTGAAAAAATCCGTTGGTAGGTTTGCTTCGCACCAAGCTTTCAGTTCATCGTCGTTCCTGTAAATCTCCTCCTTCACCTTGTCGAGGCTGACTACTTTACCCTCTGCTGCCAATGCGGCCAACTTGTTCCAAAAACTTAAGACCACATCCATTGGGAACCCTGAGCGATAGGATTCGATGAAAAAATTGGTGTCGAGGAGGTAAAGGGGCATGGGTTCAGAGGTGTAGCTTGTTGACGAGTTTTTGGTAGGTTTCTCCTTTTAGCCCCGATAGCCGATAGGCGTCCTTGTAACTGATTTGCCCATTTTTCAAGGCAGCGTTCAGCCTCGCCATGAATGGCAAACCTATCCGTACTTTTAAGTTGCTCAAGCCATCGCCGCCTTGACTTTGATGTAGCTTTTTGTGGTGCTCTTCGGCGATATAGTTCCTGTAAAAACCGAAATATTCCGGCTTGGTCATAAAGCCCAAATCGAGCGCCCTGCGTGCCGCCACGATGGGACTGACCTTGAAATGGCGGGCGGCACTGAAAATATCAGGCTTCTCTTTCCAAAACTCCGTGAACAAGGGCGGAGCCAAAAACCCGGCTGCAACTTGGTCGCAGAGTTGTTCCATGGGGTCGTTGGCAGGGAGCATTTTTTGGGCATCGAAGCCTGCGCTTTTCCCCGTCCACACATGCGCCAGCTCGTGCGCAAGGGTGAACATTTGGGCGGACTTGCTATCGGCGTTGTTGACGAACAGGAAGGGCACGTAAGCATCCACCAGCACAAAGCCCCGGCATTCTTTCACTTCCAGCTTGCGGTGGGTATTGTTCTCCACGATGCTGTTGAATACCACCACAATGCCGAGGTCTTCTATCTTGCGGGTGAGCAAGGTCTTGGCGTCCGTCCAGTTGGCTTGGTGGCTTGCCCAACCGCCTTCCAATCCCAATACCTGACGCATATCGCTGGCAATGGCCTCCGGCGCATCGCCTAGCCCAAATTTGCCGACAAAAGGCAATGCCGCTTCTTCTTGTTCGGCCAAATACTCGGACAGCCAATCCTGGCGGTATTTCAACAGGCTGACGGTGTCCCGGACATTGAGGCTTACTTCCTCCTTTTCATTGTGCTTTCCCGTTCGGAAAAACGGGATGGGCATTTGCTCCTTGGGCGGCTCTGGCAGGAACAGGTACCCAAAAGGGATATAGACTTTCTTGGCAAAATCTTCCAATTGCCGCACAGTGGGCTGCGCCTTGTTGTCCACCCAGCTTTTTACCCGCTCGTTCTTGCGCAGGAACTCGTCAAAATCAAAGCCCGCCCGGGCAATGGCCCAGTGGAATCTGCTTGGCGGTATTTGGATGGTTGCGCTCATTTGTGGGCAAAAATAGGAGGATAAATTGAGATTGTGAAGGGTTAGGACAAAGCAAAAGGGTGGAGTTTTACTTCCGCTAGTGAAATTAGCAATTATTCAACAATGGGGGATTTCGCTGATTTCGACTTTTTCTTTGTGCCTTTCGCCTTAAGTCTCGTTTTCTACAAATTCAAAAAACTTCCCACCAAATCATCAAATGCTTTTTC
>JADKBS010000050.1 GCA_016714985.1 Saprospiraceae bacterium
ATGCGGAATCAAAAGTTCAAGCATTGCATACCACCTCCGTCAGCGGCGTACGGCCAACGGCAGCATATTGGAACGGGTGCGTCAGTATGGCCCAAAGCGGGTACTTGGTGGTTGATGGTCAACTACAAGTGTAATCGTATGCAATGGGCGTTTTCAACTAAACTTGGAACTACATCAGGCAATAGGAACAGGACTTGTTTTTGGTCGTTCTGCTTAAGAAACTTAACTACTTGTATGGGCCTGGGTGCCGTCTTTTTTCTGTGCAACAATACAGGAACAGACACGGAATGAAATTCCGCACAATTGGCTTGAGATGACAATATAGGGCAAGGGGGGGGGGGTAAGTCCAAAATATCATATCATAAAAATCGTATTTTTAATTTAAAATATGTAATCAACTGATTGGCTAAGCAGAACTACTGCAATATGGCTTCAGTAATGGCGGCCATGCCACTGCTGGAACTGGGCGGCACTCGTAATGTGGACGGGTGGTTCCTCCATGACAAAGGCCAAATCATAGCATCACGCATCACGCATCACCCCAAAGGGGCTAGCAAATCACCAACCACTCCCTACCTTTGCCCCATGCACTACCCCATCGCACAAATCGCCGAGATAGTGGGCGGGCAGTTCTTGGGCCCAGCGCACGACGCTGCCATCGAGCATATCCTGCTCGACAGCCGACAGGTCATCTTTCCGGCCAGTTCCCTGTTCATCGCCCTGCAAGGCAGGCGGTTCAACGGGCATGAGTTCATCGCCGACCTGTACGCCGACGGCGTCCGAAACTTCCTCGTTTCCAAAAAACCAACGACCCTTCAGGACTTCCCGAATGCCAATTTTATACTTGTCAAAAACACGCAGGACGCCTTCCATGCACTCGCTGCCTCGCACCGCAAGCAGTTCCAATTGCCCGTCATCGGCATCACGGGCAGCAACGGCAAGACCATCGTGAAAGAATGGCTGTTCCAACTGCTGCACGAGGACTACCATATCGTGCGCAGCCCCAAGAGCTTCAACTCCCAGACCGGGGTGCCGCTCTCCGTGCTGCAAATCACGCCAGAGCATACCCTTGCCATCTTTGAGGCGGGCATCAGCAAGCCTGGCGAGATGGAGCGGCTGGCCTGCATCATCGCCCCCGACATCGGCATCTTCACCAATATCGGCGAGGCGCACCAAGAGGGCTTCCCCGACATCGAGACCAAAATCCGAGAGAAATTGCAGTTGTTCAAAGACTGCAAGACCCTTGTCTATTGCGTTGACAATGAGCTGGTTGCGGCGGCAATCCGCAATCCGCATTTTGTCATTCCCGAAGGGAACCTAATCCGCAGTCAAAGACTTGTCACCTGGTCGGCAATGGGGAAGGATGCTGACATACAAGTAGCCATTAAGTTCCAAGACAGCAGTTCAACACAATTGGAAGTGAGCTGGTCGTCAACCGTCAACCGTCAACCGTCAACCGTCAACCGTCAACCGTCAACCGCCAACCGCCAACCGTCAACCGTCAACCCCTCAACCGTCAACCGTCAACCGTCAACCGTCAACCGTCAACCGTCAACCGTCAACCGCCAACCGCCAACCGTCAACCGTCAAAATCCCGTTCACCGATACGGCCAGCATCGAGAATGCCACGCATTGCTGGGCCTTGCTCCTGCACCTCGGCATCCCAGATGAGGCTATTGCCGCCCGCATGGCCCGACTTGAGCCTGTGGCCATGCGCCTCGAACTCAAGGAAGGCGTCAACGGCTGTACCGTCATCAACGACAGCTACAATTCCGACCTGACCTCGCTCGCCATCGCCCTCAACTTCCTGGGGCAGCAAAGCCCGTCCCGAAACATCGGGAGCAAAAAACTGCGCCGCACCCTCATCCTGTCCGATATATTGCAGAGCGGCCAATCTGCTGCACAACTCTACGGCACGGTGGCCGGGCTGCTCGTCGAAAAGCGCATTGACCGGCTCATCGGCATCGGCAAGAAGGTGGAGCACCTGCGCAAGTACCTTCCGTCCAGCTTCGACGCCCGTTTTTACCCTACCACCCAGGCGTTTTTCGATGATTTTGCGGAATTGGTGTTCCGTGACGAAGCCATCCTGCTAAAAGGTGCCCGCCAGTTCGGGTTCGAGCGCATCGCCAACCGGCTGGCCATCAAGTTCCACAAGACAGTGCTGGAGGTGGACCTGAGTGCCCTGCTCAACAACTTGCGGGTCTATCAGAGCCAGGTCGGCCCAGGTACCAAGATGATGGTAATGGTAAAAGCCGGTGCCTATGGCAGCGGCAGCATCGAAGTGGCCAAGCTGCTCGAATTCGAGAACGTGGACTACCTCGGCGTGGCCTACGCCGACGAGGGCGTGGAGCTGCGCAAGGCGGGCATCCAACTCCCCATCCTGGTGATGAACCCCGAAGAGGCCACCTTCGAAGCCCTGGTGCGCTACCGCCTAGAGCCAGAGATTTACAGCCTTTCGTTGCTCCGCAATTTCCTTGGGTTCTTGGCTACCCTGCCCCCCCAATCCGAAATCCGAAATCCCCAATCCGAAATCCGAAATTCCCAATCCGCCATCCACCTTAAGCTCGACACGGGCATGCACCGCCTCGGTTTCGAAGAGGCGGACATCGAGCCGCTCCTCGAACTGTTGGTGGCCCCCCCCGTGGTGGTCAGGACGGTGTTCTCGCACTTGGCAGCAAGCGAGGCCCCGCAGCACGACGATTTCACGAGGGAGCAGTTCGCCCGGTTCCAAAAAATGTACGACCAGTTGGCGGCAGGGCTGGGCTACCACCCCATGCGGCACATCCTCAACAGCGGCGGCATCGTGCGCTTCCCGGAGCAGCAGTTGGAGATGGTGCGGCTCGGCATCGGGCTGTACGGGATTGACAGCAGTGGCCTTTTGCAAGACCGCCTCCAAACGGTGAACACCCTCAAGGCCACTGTTTCGCAAATCAAGAACGTGGCAGTGGGCGAGACGGTCGGCTACGGCAGGCTGGGCAAGGCAGAACGGCCCATGCGCATCGCCACCATCAGCCTCGGCTACGCCGACGGGCTGCTGCGCAGGGCTGGCAATGGCCGTTTCAGCGTTTTGGTGGAGGGAAAACGGGCGCCCATCATCGGCAATGTTTGCATGGACATGACCATGGTGGACGTGACGGACATACCCGCAGCTACCGAAGGATGTCCCGCCATTTTGTTTGGAAAAGACCTACCCGTGGAAGAACTCGCAACTTGCCTTGGCACCATCCCCTACGAAATCTTTACCACCATCTCCGAGCGGGTAAAAAGGGTGTATGTACAAGAATGAAATATTTTTTTCGCAATTGAGTCCCCATTGCTTGTTTATTCCAGCTTCTTTTTACCTTTAGCCCGAATCTCGTTTGGGCATGACCTCACCTTTTTACAGGAAGTATTCCCTGCTCTTTGGACAACACAAAATAGAAAACTAAATGCCTAACCACAAGTTAGGCTTAGCGATATTTTGGATTCAAATCTTCACACCAACACCTAACTTTTTTGCTTATGAAAAAATTGTTGACTTTGCTACTGCTGACCGCCAGCTTATCGCAGGTAGGCTATGCCCAGTTGCCGGATGGCTCTACAGCACCGGACTGGACCTTGCCTCAAATAAGTAATGGCCCCATGCACAACCTTTACAGCTACTTGAACGATGGCAAGGTGGTCTTCATTGACTTCTCGGCGACGTGGTGCGGTCCCTGCTGGAACTACCACAATACCCATTCCATCAACACCGTGTACAACGACCACAGCGCCAACGTAATGGCCTTCATGATTGAGGGCGACGACGATACCAACGAGGACTGCCTCTTTGGTTTGCCAACCTGCACGGGCGGTACACAGGGCGATTGGGTGACTGGCACTGATTACCCCATCATCAACAGCCACACCCTGAACGGCCCATACAGTATTGGCTACTGGCCCACAATTTATGGCGTTTGCCCCGACAAGAAGATTTATGAAGTAGGGCAGGTTAACGCTGATGCACTATGGAGCTTTGCCCAAGGCTGCTCTGCACCCACCATCGCGCTGGGTTCGGTCACGAATGTGGATTGTTTCGGCAACAACACGGGCAGCATCTCCATCAACCTCAATGGCGGTGTGCCGCCATTCTCGTTTGAATGGAGCAATGGCGCTACCTCACAGAATGTGACGGACCTTGCACCCGGCTCCTATACGGTGTCGGTGACTGGTTCGCTTGGCGGCGTGAGGACCTTAGGCCCTATCACCGTTGAAGGACCTACAGCGGCTATCAGCATGAATAGTTCGGAGGTGACGCCGGAAGGTTGTGCGGGCATAGGCGGCACGATTACCATCGGCATCCAGGGCGGTACGCCTGGTTATACCTATATGTGGAGCAATGGCAGCCCTTCGCCCAACCTCACCGATTTACAGTCCGGCACCTACTCGGCAGTCGTGACGGACGACAATGGCTGCCAGTTTAGCACACCACAGTTCATTGTTGAGCCACCAACCTATCCCGAAGCGGTGGCCAACCAACCCAACCCATTGACCTGCACCGACCCTGCCGCCACCTTGGATGGTTCGGGAAGTTCCACAGGGCCTGACTTCTTCTACCTTTGGACAACCAACAACGGCAATATCGTCTCCGGTGCAACCTCGCTCGATAACTGCGTGGTAAACGCTGCTGGTTCCTATCAGTTGATGGTGACGGATGCCAACAACCTATGCGTTTCCTCCGTTGGTGTGAGCGTTACCGCCAACCAAGCGACACCCTCCGCATCGGCAGGGCCTCCGGGCACGCTCAGTTGCGCAGCACCGCAAACGACCCTGAACGGCGTAGGCAGCACCGGTGCCAATTTCAGCATTCTTTGGTCAACATCGGGCGGCAATATCGTATCAGGCGCCACGACAATGAACCCCGTGGTGAACGGTGCTGGCGGATATACCCTCACTATCACCAACGGCGCAAATGGATGTACTGCTTCGTCCGTCACTTCGGTCAGCTCGAACGTCGCACTACCCAATGCCTCGGCCACGGGTGGCCAATTGACTTGCACCGCAAGTACCGTCACCCTCGGCGGCAACTCAACCACACCGGGCGTATCCTACGGCTGGACTGGGCCAAACGGCTACAACTCCAACTTACAGAACCCGACCGCCACGGCTCAGGGCACTTATCAACTGACCGTTACAAACCCAGCTAGTGGCTGCTCCGCAACGGCCAATACGGAGGTCACTCAGAACACCGCTGCACCCAACGCAGCGGCCCAAGGTGGTACCCTGACTTGTGCCAGCACTTCTGTGGCATTGAGCGGCAGCTCAACCACACCCGGTGCAAGCTATGGCTGGACTGGCCCCAACGGCTACAACTCCAACCTGCAAAACCCAACCGTGGGAGCATCCGGCAACTATTTGCTCACGGTCACTGGCACCAATGGCTGCACGCAGAACGCCACTGCCGTTGTTGGCCAAAACACCACACAGCCTACTGCCAGTGCGGGGCCGCAGGGCGTGTTGAACTGCAATGCCAACCAAGTCGTGCTGAACGGCACGTCTTCCAGCAGTGGCAGCCAATTTACTTACCTCTGGACGACCACCGATGGTAATATCACAGAAGGTGCCACGACACTGACACCGACCGTCAACGATGATGGGTCTTATGCGATTTTGGTAACGAACACCGCCAATGGCTGCACCAACACTGCCTCGACGGGCGTGGTACAGCGCCAGCCAGTTGCGGCGGCCATTGCTGCGCAAAACGATGTGCTCTGCAACGGCAATGCATCCGGCTCTGCGACGGCAGCGGGCAGCGGCGGCAACGGTGTGTTCAGCTATGCCTGGTCAAATGGCGCAAATACCGCCGTGGCCAGCAACCTGAGCGCAGGTAGCTACACTGTCAGCGTGACGGATGGCGAGGGCTGCGGCCAAACGAAGACAGTGACCATTGCGCAACCAGCCGAACTGGTGCCCAATGCTTCCACCACCGCCCAATCGGCACCCGGTATGAACAACGGCACAGCCACAGCCAACCCACAAGGTGGCACGGGCAACTATGCCTATCAATGGAGCACGGGCCAGGCGACCCAGTCCATCACTGACCTTGCTCCCGGCAACTACACCGTATCGGTATCGGATGCAAACGGCTGCCTCAAAACGCAGACCGTCACCGTCAATGCCTTCGGCTGTTCGGTGCTCGCAAATACCACGGCGACCGATGTCACATGCAACGGGAATGCCGATGGTACGGCCAGCATCAGTTTGTCCAATGCCGCATCGCCTACGGTTTACGCTTGGTCGAATGGCGCCCAGACCCAGTCTGTTAGCGGCCTTGCCGCTGGCAGCTACAATGTTTCCGCTACGGATGGCAATGGCTGCGAAGTGGTTGCGTCGGTTGAAATTGACCAACCTGCGCCGCTTGGTGCCAACGCCACCACAACTGCCATTACCGCTGCCAACGCCAACGACGGTACAGCCTCTGCCAACCCAACGGGCGGCACCGGGCCTTTCACTTACCTCTGGAGCACGGGCGGCAACACCCAGACTATCACTGGGTTGGCTTCTGCCAACTACACGGTCAGCGTGACGGACGCCAATGGGTGCGTGGCCGTTCAGACGGTGCCAGTGGCTCCGTTCGGCTGTTCCGCTTTGGCCACCATCACTTCCAGCAATATCTCTTGCTTCGGTGAAACAAACGGCCAAGCTACCGTCAGCTTGGTGGGCGGTCTCACGCCTTTCACCTATGCTTGGTCGAATGGGGCTAATACTGCCACCATTTCCAACCTTGCCGCTGGCACCTATACCGTCGCCATCAGCGATGCCGTGGGTTGCCCTACTTCGGCAGAAGTCGTGATTTCGGAACCAGCTGCATTGGAGGCAGGACTCGGTCAGGTGGTTGACACAGATTGTGGCGTTGCCAATGGCTCGGCCACCGTTTCGCCGACAGGCGGCAGCGGAAACTTCAGCATCGTATGGTCTGATGGACAAACGGGCACGACTGCCAATGGACTGGCGGCCGGCAACTACTCGGTTTCCATCGCTGACCAGAACAGTTGCCAGACTCAAGTAAGCGTTGACATCAGCGTGAACGACTCGGAGGCTCCGACCGTTGCCGTACAAAACCTGCAAGTAGCGTTGAATGCAAATGGAGCAGCTACGTTATCAGCCTCTCAGGTGGACAACGGCAGCTCCGACAACTGCCATATTGCCAGCATGAGCATTGATCAGGTTAACTTCACCTGTGCCGACCTCGGCAGCCGCCAAGTGACCTTGACGGTGGTGGATGATGCGGGCAACACGAGCACGGGCACGGCGACGGTTGAAATTGTGGACAATGCCGATCCCGTCATTGCCGTACAGAGCATCATCCTTTCTTTGGATGAAAATGGAGAGGCCACGCTAGAACCAGCCATGCTCGACAACGGCAGCACGGACAACTGTGGCATTGCGCAGCAAAGCCTTGACAGGACTTCTTTCAACTGCGACGACCTCGGCCCACACGCAGTGGTGATGACCATTGCCGATGCAAGCGGCAACACGGCCAGTGGCACGGCCACGGTGACGATTCAGGACAATATCGCCCCTGCTGTGACCTGCCCAAGCAATATGGTGCTTGGCAACTGCGAACCTGTCGCTGTTTTCAATGCCATACAAGCTACCGACAACTGTACTGCCAACCCAGAAGTTGACCAAATCGCCGGCCTGCCGAGCGGTGCTACCTTCCCAGTAGGCACAACGGTACAGACCTTCGAGGCCAATGATGGCCACGGCAATACCCACACTTGTTCGTTCACGATTGAGGTGCTTCCAGCAATGGCAGTGGTTCTGGACGGCGACAATATCACTTGCAATGGCGAGGCCAACGGCAAGCTGAGCGCCGAAGTAACGGGCGGCAGCCAAGGCTACAACTACTTGTGGAGCAATGGCGCCACCACGCAAAGCATCAACGATCTCACTCCCGGTCAGTACACGGTTTCAGTCACCGACGCCGATGGTTGTACCTCCCAGCAATCTGCCACGCTCACTGAGCCGACGGCAGTGGCTTCCGTGCCGATTTCCATCACGCCAGAGACCGTCGGCCAGCAAAACGGTTCGATTGATACGGATGTGACGGGTGGCACACAGCCATATAGCTACGAGTGGCAAGACCCGAGTGGCAACGTGATTTCCAACCAGCAAGACGTAGGCAACCTCGCTGCTGGTGTCTATCGCTTGGAAGTGACCGACGCCAATGATTGCGTTTCGCTGCACTACTTCACGGTACAGCAGGTCTCCAGCGCCAACCAACGCTACTTGGATAGGGCCATTGGCCTCTTCCCGAACCCGACTTCTGGCAAGGTAAATATCACCTTTAAAGAGATTGAGGCATTGGAGGCAGGTATCGCCGTTTTCGACCTGAATGGCAAGTTGGTTTCCAATATCGAAAGCGCCAACATCGCCGCTGGCCAGTACCAATTGGACATCCACGGCCAAGCCGATGGCGTTTATTTGGTACGGATACTTGTTGAAAATCAAGTGGTTACAAAGCGCCTGGTCGTGCAGAATTGATTGCACGTAATTATTTAGGAGGGTGTGGGAGTAGATAGAAAAAATTTCATTTTTTATCTACTCCCACGTTTTGGGGCGTTTTTTGGTGGAAATTTTCAATTTTCATCAAAAAACGCCCTCTTCTAAGTAGTTACGATTTCATCTCATAAAAAAGCGGGCGCCCCATTGTTGGGGTCGCCCGCTTCTGTTTTAATGGATTAGCTAATCCCTTACCAAGTTGAGGAAGTACCATTAAATCTCTTTTGGTGGCTCGCCGCCGAAAAAGAGATTTAAAGGAAAGCTTTGGTGCGCAACTTGCGTTACTTATATGCATCAATTGGCCAACTTGGAATAGCAAAGCCTCAAATTTGTCGGCATTGTCAGGTAGACGGAAACCTCCCGCAAAAGGTAGCCCACTTCCCGTTTTGAAGAACGGAACAACAGTCACAGCATAAGACTCGCATACTTAAAAACAATTTTCAGTGCCGAAATCCCCGATCCGAAATCAACGTGGCACCTCAATCTTCTTCAAAATATCATCCACCACGTCCTTGGTGTCAAAGCCCTCCATCTCCCGCTCTGGGGTGAGGATGATGCGGTGGTTGAGCACGGGATAGGCCACGTAGCGGATGTCGTCGGGGGTCACGAAGTCACGCCCGCTCATGGCAGCAATGGCCTTCGATGCCTTGAGGATGGCCAGCGAGGCCCTTGGCGAAGCACCGAGGAATAGGTCGGGGTGCTCACGGGTATGGTGTACGACGGCGGCGATGTAGTCTAGCAGTTCTTCCCGGATTTGCACCTGCTCCACCAGTTTGCGGCAGGCCGCTACTCCCATATCGCTGAAAACGGGCTTCACCTCACTCTTCACGGCCATGCTGAAATCCTCCCGGAAGCGTCGCAGGATGGCCCTTTCCTCATCCAGGTCGGGGTATTTCACCTTGATTTTGAACATGAAACGGTCGAGCTGTGCCTCCGGCAATTTATAGGTGCCCTCCTGCTCGATGGGGTTTTGCGTGGCCAGTACGAAGAACGGTTGCCGCATCGGGTGGGTCGTGCCGTCCACCGTTACTTGTTGCTCTTCCATTACTTCGAAGAGGGCCGCCTGGGTCTTGGCTGGGGCACGGTTGATTTCATCAATGAGGATGATATTGCTGAATACCGGCCCGGCATTGAACGTGAAATCTGAGGTTTTCATGTTGAAAACGGTAGTGCCCACCACGTCGCTCGGCATGAGGTCGGGTGTGAACTGGATACGGCTGAAGCCTACGTCCACCGTTTGTGCCAAGAGCTTGGCAGTCAAGGTCTTGGCGATGCCCGGCACGCCTTCGATGAGCACGTGGCCATTGCAGAAGAGGGCGGCCAGCAGCAGGTCTATCAGCTCGTTTTGGCCGACGATCACTTTGCGAAGCTCGTTCTTCACCGCCCCAACGGCTTGGGTGAGGGGCGAAAGGTCGAGGCGGTTTTGCTGCCAAATTGGGGCCGTATCGTGGATGGGTTGAATTGGCACAAGCTCCGCCTCAGCGGGTTGTTCCAGGGTCGTTTCTTCCGGCTGTTGGGTTGGTTCGAGATGTTCGTCTGTCATTTTAGAGAATGATAAATGAAATATGATGAATGGGTGTTAGTGCACTGCTTTTACCAAAAAAAAGCCATCGCTCCCCTGCGGCTGGTACAAGGGCATCAGGATCATGGCGTCTGTTGGGCTGCGAATCTCGCCGTGGCGGTCAAAGGCGAGCAACTCACCGCTGACGACAGGCTGGAAGTTCCGGTAGCCGGGCCGCATTTTGAAGCCATCCTCCGCTTTAATCGGATGCACCTTTACGAGGTCGGCAATTTTTGGGAGGCTTTTCGAGTATTCCAATAAAATATCATCGTGGCGGTTTTCAACGTCCTCTGGTTTCACGGCGCCGATGCTGCGCATGCAGTTGATGATGGCGGCAATGCTGCGGTTCACGGACAAGGGGTCTTCATGCTGCCCAGCCTCGAAGGCTGCGGCGGCCATTGGCACTCCAAAATTTTCGGTCGTAAAATAGTGCAAGGTCGTACCGTGAATACCCCGCATCAGTCCAGTGATGACTGGGGCATGCAGCCCAATGGCGATGCGGATGCTTTCGGGGTCGTCGGTGGCTATGGCGAAGATGCCGCCACTGGCCGAGGTCGTGTGCAGGTCGAGCAGCACCACTTGGGACGGCTGGCAATCAGCGATTTCCGCTTCGACGAGTTGCAGGATTTCCAGCAGGTCTTGGTCTTCGGAGTCCAGTGTCGAAGGGTCAGCGTGGCGGATGCGCTGCACGTTTTCGGGCGTCCACTGGCGGTTCAAGTCCTTGGCAATGAAGCGTTTGCCTTTGGAGTAGGCCCGCCAGTTGCCGATGAGGCCGAGCAGGCGTCCCTTGTACTGGAAGTCTGTATTGACGATAGGTTCTCGGTCGAGCAGTGCGAAAACGGTCTCCAACGCTTCCACGCCAGCGGGTTCATTGCCGTGCATGCCTGCCATGCAGATGAATAGCGGGCCGGGTTCTGTGCCGACGTGACGCCCGATGATATGGTTATTGAAAATGATAAATGATGAATTATTGTAACTACCTAAGAGGGGGCGTTTTTTGGGTAAAAATTAAAAATTTTTACAAAAAAAAATGCCTCCTTCCAATTGGATACAAATTATTAATGATGAATCAGCGCAAGCGGCCACAAATTGCCGAAAGTTGTTCGCTTGGGGCATTTGCAACCCTGCCATCCACCACCCATGCGTAAACGTGGCCAAGATACGTCATTCCCAAATAACTTGCGCTTTCCCGGAACGGCATGTCCAAACCTTGTACCGTATCTTCGTCGTAACCGACGCTGATGGCGCCCATCTGCTTGCCCCGGAACTGCCTTCCAAGCGGCTTGCGGATGGTCAGCAGGTCTGACATTCTATCGAAAAACGTTTTCATCACGGCGCTCATCGAATACCAATATACAGGTGTTGCGAAGATGATAGTGTCGTATTCGGCGATGATGCGCTCCATCAGCGGCAGGAAATCGTCGCCCTCGTTGCGGTGTTCGTAGTCGTAGTAGCTGAAAGTGTAATCGTTTAGGTCTATGATGTCGCAACTGAGCCGTTCGGCGAGGGATTCCGCCACCAGGCGGGTATTGCCTTTGCTGCGGGATGAGCCGAGGATGATGACAGGTGAAGGCATTTCTGATTTCGGATTGCGGATTAGGTTCCCTACGGGAATGACAATGGATTGCGGATTGGTTGCCTGGGCGGCCATTCCTGCCATTTTTTATTTTTTGAGCAAAGTTGTGGGCAAATATGGCAGCGTTGCAGGATATTTTAAAATCAAGTCACCGATAAGCGGCAGCGCACCTATTTTCAACCTATACAACCAAACGGCTGGATTTGCCTGGACAGTCGTGGAGAAGCATGAAATACAACAATCAAACGCTGGTAAACTGACCTTCCACAACGGCACTCAATGGGGTAAATGCCTCCCCGTCCCAAGTCCCAAAAATACCTATCGGCCTGCCGCAACCCAGCGCCACCAATTTCCAGCCAAATTCTTCAGTGACAGCAAGCGGGAGTTGCTTTCGGTCGGCGTCCACGAGCATAAATTTTTTTTGGTGAAAAACAGGGACTACCCCTTCCAAGAACGACGGGAACCTGCCCAGCCAGGGGTTCTCGGCCAGCCCATCGGCATAAGCATTGGCAAAGGCGGCCAATGTTGGGTGCCCATTGCGGAGCGAAAACGGCTCGCTTGAATGCTCGAACGACTTCAGCAACGCCCGCTGTGGATACGCCGAGGGATAAAAAACCACCTCCGCCCGCAGCACCGTACCGGGTTTGAAGGCAAGCTCGAAACCTGCCCCTCCCCACGAAAAATCGAGCAACAGGGCGGTTTTTTCAGTTTTCTCACCTACGAGCCAAATGCGACGAGCTAGCAGGTTGGCGTCCTCTTCTTCAAACGTCTGCCCGGCCAACAGCCAGTTGTCCTGTACGCCCGTTTGCGACAGCACATCTTCTTTTTTCAAATTGACGCCAGCGAGGGAAAGCAGGTCATCCTGCATTGGCTCCGGCAGGGTATCGAGGCGCTGGAAAGCCCGCAGCAGTAGGTAGATGTCCCCGATTTCGGCCAGCAGCTTCTCGTGCCAATCCGCCTCGGCCATCAGCATTGGCAACTGCCGGATGCGGCGGGCGAGGGTACCCAACTTGGCATCCACCATGCGGGCGGCGAGGTCGTTGAAATAGCTGCCGGCCTGTCCCTCCAAGGTGGCGAGACCCTGCCGGAAGAGGTCGAGCAGCCAGCCTTCCAGTTCGGCGAGGCCAGCGGCCATTTGTGACATCCGTTTCTCTCGGTTCAGCTTTCGTTGTTCCGAAAGGGCGGTTTCGGCTTCGGGGCTGCGGCTGAGAGGCACATCATTGCTTGGTTTTGCGGTCTTTTCACTGCGTTTCTTGAGCCAATCGGCCAGCCAGTCGGGTGGGTTGTCCTGCAATTGGAACACATGGTTTGCCTTCGTAAAAAGCAACAAGAGGCCGATGCCATGCTTGCAGGGCAGCCTCCGCACGGGACAAGTACAGCGAAAACCCATGCCCTCGAAGTCCACCGCCGTGCGGTACGGGTCGGCGGGGTCGCCGAGGGTTCCCCAGATGGCCCTGCCGTTGCCCTCCAATGTGTGCCAACGTTGCGCATGGGCAACGGACTTGGCCCGCTGCGCTGTACCGGGATCGGGAGCCAAGGTGAGTACGTAGTCGTAGGTGAGTTCCTGTGGCATGAGGGGGCGAAATTAATGATGAATGATAAATGGTGAATGATGAATGTGGTCGAACATTTTTTTTGAAATTGTCGGGGGGGCGATTATTTTTGCAGTACCCACGGCGCAGGGTAGCTGGCTACCTGAGTTTAAGAGGTTTCACTTCAAAAAAAATACTACGAGCATGGCAATAATGATAACGGACGAGTGCATCAACTGCGGCGCATGTGAACCAGAGTGCCCCAACAACGCCATTTATGAGGGCGGTGTGGAGTGGACCATTGCCGATGGCACCTCCGTGAAAGGGAACTATGCCTTGGAAGACGGCAGCTCGACGAGCGCCAGTGAAAAGCATGGCCCTGGTTCCGATGACTACTATTATATCACTCCTGATAAATGCACGGAGTGTGTGGGCTTCCACGAGGAGCCGCAGTGCGCCGCCGTATGCCCAGTGGACTGCTGCGTGCCCGACCCCGACCGCCGGGAGTCGCAGGATGACCTGCTAGCGAGGAAGGAAAGGTTGCACTTGTGATGATTGTTGGAATGTTGGGATTGTTGTAATTGATGAATTGCTGGATTGTTGGCCGTGCAAACACGACAATGCAACAATCCCAACAATTGATGATTGTTGGGGCGACTCTAACAACAATTCAACAATCAAGCAATCCAACAATAAAGACTTAGTTTTCATAGCTTTAGATTTTTTGTGACCCGTTTGCGTTTGCAGACGGGTTTTTTTTATTCCGAATACCTACTGTGATTTTGCACCAAAAGCCAAACATTTTGCAATAAAAACCTAATTTTCACCATCTCCACAATCAAAAAATCTGCATTATGTACTTGTTCAGGATTTTATTGAATGTTGTTACCAGTTTATTGATAGTATTTGAATAATTTTACCGCTTTCTGGAAAATAACTTTTTAACAAAAATTGAATTAGCATGAAAAAAGCATTTACTCTATTCTTGTTTGTCTTGGCAGCCGTATGGCAATTGGGGGCGCAGATACCAAGGGACAGCCCAATACCCGTAGCAGTCCGAATAGAAGCAACCGATGGGACTGCACGATTGTTGGAATATGGCAAACCAGCCGACTTCTGCGACACACTTATTCAGACCGTTTCAGGTGAAATTCAGTTAGCTTATGGATTGGACAGCCTTGGTAATGAAACAGATTCCTTGGTGTGTGACTCTATAGCTGCCGATCTTACCGGGAAGATTGCCCTCATCAGCAGGGGAGTTTGTGAGTTTGGATGGAAAGCCTTGCGGGCCCAAGAGGCAGGAGCAATTGGGGTTATCCTTTACAATCGCCTATGGAATGGCGAAATAGAAGGAACTACATCTGGAGGGCCTATCGGTATGGGCGCTGGGGCTGTAGGTGCAGGAGTTAACATCCCAACGGTTATGTTAAGCAAGGAGGATGGATTGGCAATACTTGAAAAATTGGATGCTGGTATCTCAGTAACTGGGTTCTTTGAGGTTCGCTCATTTGGCAATCCTCGCACCGCTTACGCATACCAAACACCTCAAGAAGCCATTAAGCCACTTTCCGATGTAGGCGTCACGTTTATCAATATTGACAATTCAACTACACTTCCAAGTGTGGCAGTCAATGCGGTAATAACTGCCCCAAATGGGCAAGAAACTACACTTTCCGAGACGCTCACGGACGTACCTCCTCTCACGGTGAATAAGGTAGTATTTTCAGATGGTTATACGCCAAGTGCCGTCGGCACCTACAACGTCAAGTTCACGAACTCCATCACTCCTGATGAACTGGATCAGTCATTTACCATCAGCGACGACCATACCTATGCCCTTGACAACGGGGACTTGATTCCAAATACAAATGGAACGCTAGAAAACGATAGCGCTGGATTTGTAGATTCTGGCTTCCGCTTTGACATGGGCAACATTTACCGAACTGGCCCAAATCCATTGATTGCAACACATGTCACTTTTGTTTTGGGCAACCACACGGAACTTTACACAGGAGAGCCGAGTGCTGACGTGATGTATATCAACATTTACAATGCAGACCCAGATGGAAATGGAAGCATCCCTTACCCAGGCCCATTTACGGCGCTTTCTGCGTTAAACGAAAATGGAGGTCCACTCATTCCTGTTGCTGCCACTGAGTACGTTATACAAGAGACCGACCAAGATTTCCAATTCACAACGGTTGAGCTTCCCAACCCCGTCACATTGGCTGCTAACAAGATTTATTTGATCACAATAGAATACAATGGAGCTGAAGCAGGTTCAGGCATCCCGCCAAAGTTTGCATTTGGTGGTGATGACCGCCCCGCAGGTGAAGTAGGCAGCATCGTTTTTGATGATAGCTTGCGTACCCAGGGTTACAACGTAAATTATTTCTTGCGACTACACCTCGATGGCTTCGGTACAGGACCAACAACCCGTTGGACGACAACAAGGTTACACTCTCACCAGTACCAGCTTCAAAATCGGTCAATTTGGAATTGAGCCTCGACAACATTGCCCAAGAAGTGGATGTCCGCATCTACGATTTCACAGGCCGCATGGTGAGCAATCGCAGATTGGAGAACGTGCAAAATGGCCGCTTTGGGTTTGATGTGAGCCGATTCGCAAATGGCACCTATTTCATGGCCATCAATACACCGGAAGGCTTCAGGTCTAAGAAATTCCAAGTGCAGCATTAATTTTGTTGTTTACACTAACGGGCACTCGAACGGTGTCCTTAATATTGGGCTTTGGTTCGGACATTCCGGGCCAAAGCCCAATTTTTTTAACAAGGAAAAAATCAAAACGCACTGAATGTCAAGCAGATACGACCAAGCCCCCTCCCCCGCCTTCGTCTTGGAAGAAGCGTTGCTCCGCAAAAACCTTGAACTCATCGCCGACGTACAACGCCAAGCCGGGGTGGAAATCATACTGGCACTGAAGGGCTTTTCGATGTGGAGCGTGTTCCCATTTGTGAAACAATACCTGAGCGGCGCCACGGCCAGTTCCCTGAACGAAGCACGGCTCATTTTCGAAGAGATGCAATTCCAAGGCGCACTTACTGCGGGCTCGAGCACGGATGAGTTCCCCGAAATCATGCGGTACAGCTCACACCTCGTGTTCAACTCCGTTGCACAGTACGAGCGGTTCCGGCCACAAGTGGAGGCTTTCGGCGAGAAAATCTCCTGCGGCATCCGCTGCAACCCGGAGTACTCGGAAGTGGAAACGGAGCTTTACAACCCTGCCGCCCCTGGCTCCCGGCTGGGTGAGGTGGACGCCGCCTTCGCCAATGGATTGCCGGAAGGGATAGAAGGCCTGCACTTCCATACCCTCTGTGAATCAACGAGTTATGACTTGGAAAAGACCTTGGCGGCATTCGAGGAGCATTTTGGGCACCTCATCCCGCAGGTGAAATGGGTGAACATGGGCGGCGGCCACCTTATGACGAAGAAAGGCTATGACACGGCCCACCTCATCCAACTGTTGCGCAGCTTCCAAGAAAAATGGGGCGTGGAAGTGCTCCTCGAACCTGGCAGCGCCATCGCTTGGGAGACCGGGGCGCTCGTCAGCACCGTGCTCGACATCCACGAGAGCCGGGGCATCCGTACGGCCATCACCGACATCTCGTTCACGGGCCACATGCCCGACACCCTCGAAATGCCCTACCGCCCGCGCATCACAGGCGCCAGTGCTGACCCCGTGCCAGGGCAGTACGCATATAGGATAGGTGGGGTGAGTTGCCTTTCGGGCGATTACATGAAGGAGTATTCATTTGAAAAAGAACTGAAGGTGGGCGACCGCATCATCTTCGAGGACATGATACACTATACGATGGTGAAAACGACCACTTTCAATGGTGTTCGGCATCCCGATATCTGCATCTTGC
>JADKBS010000051.1 GCA_016714985.1 Saprospiraceae bacterium
TGTGGTAGGTCCATACTCTCTGAAGAACTATAATTAATGGTATTGGAAACCATCAATAGCAGTATGCCCGCTGACAAAATCACCCATTGGTATTTTTTTTCCATATAAATAAAGATGAAGCGGCAAAGTACCGCTATATGATTTTAATTTTCAACCGGTAAATACCCGGAGCATCCAAAATTAGGACTGAACCACCCAATTTAATGAATGAAATAAGTTTCATGCTTGCTTCGGTGCGTCTCCGGCGTTCAAACTGTTTTATGCCAGCTTCATTCCCATTCTCCGCCGTTCCAGGGCTTTAGGCGTTGCTTTCCGAACCTACCCACCCCCATTTTTGACCCATCAATCAATTTTGATTCAAAACATCCACCAATGCAAAGATTTCATTTCCTGTTATTTTTTCTCCTCCTTTTAGGTGGTACCAGCCCAAAGCTTGCTGCACAAGACGGCGGCAAGGGCGTGAAGATGCCCATCACTGTCAGTGTTTTCTCGGAGTCGGTGAGCTTGCCCAACTTCCGTGGCTTTTTTAAAAACCCGAACTGGGGCGTGCGCATCGGCACCGAGTTTTACTACCGGCAAAGCAGTGGACGGCAATTGCTCCAAACGCTCCAACTTGGCTACTATCACCACGACGGGCTGCACCAGGGCATTTTCGCCAGCACCGAATTCGGCTACCGCAAATTTATCGGCAACTTCTTCGCTGATGCGACCATCGGGGTTGGGTATCTCCACCTCGTTTCTGACCTGCGCCGCTACGAACCCGACGGCAACGGCTACCGTCCCGCCTCCCAACGGATGCACAAGGTCATGCCGACACTTGGGGTCGGGCTGGGATATCGTTTCGGCGACGTGACCGTTTTTTCCCGCTACGAAATGTTCGGGGAAATGCCGTTCAACTACGGTGGCTCCCCCGTGCTGCCTCACAAGGCGTTGCACTTAGGCACTCGAATACAACCATTTAAAAATAGATAAATCAACCAATCATGAAAATTTCAACCATCCTTCTCGCCCTGCTGCTTTCGTTGACGGCCTGCGAAAAAGACATCGTCATCCCAAAGCCCGACGCCGCTGCGGACATAAGCTATGCCGACCATCCCCGCCATGTCGAATACCAGGGGCAATTGGACAACTTTCGGAAAACGACCAACTCTCCGGGAGCCATCCTGCTCCTCCAACGGCAAGGTGAACCGCTTTGGGTGGGCGCTTCGGGCAGTTCCAACTTGGAACACCAGACGCCGATGCGCACCAATACGCCGTTTCGGGTAGGCAGCATCACCAAAACATTTGTGGCAACGGCGGTGCTTTACCTCGTGGAGGAAGGCAAATTGAGCCTCGACGATAAGCTCTCCGAGCGTTTGCCAAAAGTGATAGGCAAGATTCCGAAGGCTGAGAAAATCACTGTCCGGCACTTGCTGGGCCACCTATCAGGTATTTTTGACCCAGCGAACGAAAGCAGGCGCTATCAATTGGAAATCGTGAATGACCCAGCACATATAGATGCCATGAGCATAGACGAATTGATGGAGGAATACGTTTTTGGCGAACCACTGCACTTTGAACCCGGCACGGCCTACTCGTACAGCAATGCCAATTTTTGGCTGCTGGGGCAAATCATGGAGGATGTCACTCGCAAAACCTTGCAACAAGTGCTCGATGAACTGATATTCACACCGCTCGAACTCACGGGAACCTACCTCGAAAGGCGGGACGACCGCAACGTCGCCCGTGGATATGCCGACCTCTACGGCGATGGCAAACTGCTGGACGTAAGCCAATGGGATCGAGCAGACACTGACGGCAAGGCAGACGGTGGCATCGTCAGTACGGCAACGGATTTGATGAAATTCATGCGGGCGCTGATGGCGGGCGAAATTATTTCACCAACCTCGGTTGACTTGATGAAACAGGTACAACTAGATGGCTGCGACAATATTTTCTGCGAATATGGACTTGGACTGGAACTGTGGCGCACCGGGGCGGGCATTGGTTTTGGGCACAACGGCGGCTCCGTCGGTATCGAGGCAAATGTTGTTTATTATCCCGAATCGGGCAATGTGTTCGTTACGTACAAGAACAACGGCAATGGTTCCGATAAGTCATTTTTGGATGCTTTGATGAAATAACCCAGATAAATTAGGGAAGGGCGTAGTCCAGCCATTAGCGCCCTTCCCCAACTTTCGCCGATTCGTCGCCCAGAAATGGCGTTTCAGTATATTCCGATTTGCGCAAGGGCTGTTCACACCCCTACCTTTGTTTCATCAAAACAATCAAACGGTATTACCTCGGTAAAAAAATGATGATGGATTAGGGGAGGCGGGTACTGAAGTTGTCAAGTAAATACAAACCATTGGAAAACAGATACCTGGGTACGCCTAGAAATAAATGAATCAAACGACATGAAAAGTATCCAAGATTTTCTAAAACACCAAGTTGAAAACAACGAAACCCCCGGTATTTATTATGCACTTTTCGATACCAGTGCTATTATATGCAAGGAAAAATATGGGTTTGCCAATGTCAAATCCAAAACCCCGGTTAACGATTTAACGACCTATAATTTGTTCTCTGTCACAAAGACATTTACAGCATTGGCCGTATTGCAGTTGGCGCAAACTGGCATAATCCAGTTGGACGCTCCGGTGTCGGATTATTTGCCCGAAATGCCATACCAAGCAAAAATAACGGTTCGACAATTGCTGAACCACAGTGCAGGAATCCCGAATCCGCTGCCATTGCGTTGGATACATTTAAGCTCGGAACACGATAAGTTTAAAAGGGATAATTTCTTTAATGAAGTGTTCAAAAGCCATCAGAAATTGGATACTAAACCCGGTACTAAGTTCAAATACAGCAATTTAGGCTATGTCTTGCTTGGCCAATTGATTGAAAAAGTTTCGGGCCAGTCTTACGAGGATTATGTGACCGAAAAAATCATAACCCCTTGCGGAATAAAGCCCGGCACTTTGGGCTTTGAGATAGATTCTTCCGTTCACGCTACTGGCTATCAAAAATGGTGGTCATTTACCAATGCACTACTGGGTGCGCTCATTGATAAGAATAAATTCATGGGCGATAAAGAAGGTAAATGGAAACCATTCAATAATTTCTACACCAATGGAACACCTTATGGTGGAATGGTAGGTTCAGGCGATGCTTTAATCAAGTATGCACAGACCTTACTCCGTAATGAAAAATTGCTCCTTAATTACATTTATAAGGAGTTGCTTTTCACGGAAAGCATCATCAACAATAAGCCAACTGGCATGTCGCTTTCATGGTACACCGGAACGTTAAAAGGCCATAAATACCTTGCACATGCTGGCGGTGGCGGTGGCTATTATGTAGAACTAAGGATTTATCCGGCATTGGGCATGGGCAGCGTGATAATGTTCAATCGCTCTGGGATGACCGATGAGCGGATATTGGACAAAACAGACAGCTTTTTCTTGACGGATTAGTCAAGGATTTTGGCTAACGAAAACCTGTATCATTTCAACATTTAAATAAAACTGAATCATGAAAAACATTGTCTTGCCTGCCCTTTGCTGGGCATTGGCAATCAGCCAACTTTTTGCCCAAAAAACACTGCCGCCGAGCGTGGCAGCTTACTCGGACAACTGGTCTAATACGGTTAAAAAATCGCTGAAAGCAGCGGGGTTTAATTTACCATCACCAGCAGCGCAGCCTGATATGAACCACGTTTTGAACACCCGTTCTTCCGAGCTTCAACTGGACTCTACCCATACTTTTTACGATTATGGATTGAATGGGAACGACTCCTTGCCAATTTACCGAACGATTTATACTTATCCGGCGGAGGGCATAAAAGTGCAGATAGACTACCAAATTGAAAACAATACTTGGATGGCCAATTACCGCATCACCTTAATCTATGATGAACAGGAGCGGCTGGTAGAGACCATAGCTGAATCGTATGATACATCCATCGAATCATTCATACTCGATTCCCGAATCGAGGTTTTCCCGCACAGTAATTCACCCAACCTAGTGGATTCGACATTTGTGTCGGTTTGGAATCCAGCCGTCCAGGAATGGCTACCGGTGACTTCCATTTGGAACAACTTCGATGGAGAAGGGAAAATAGTAGAGAGCCTGACTTTGGTTGAAATCTTCGGATTACCGCTTCAGTACAGGGATTTATACACCTACGATTCCAATGGCGACAACACCTTGATTGAGTCTTTTGCTGTTAAAGCAGCGGAAAACATACCGACTTCCAATATTGAAATGGAATATCAAAACCACTTTCTGAAATTGGAAACCAACCTGAATTTCGATGGCATTGGCGGCTTTGTACCAGAAACCCAAACGGCCTATTCGTACACGGATTTTGATCAACTGGAAAAGGTAGAGAGCTACGAATGGGACTTTAGCGCAAACGACTGGTTCAATACTCAAAGCGACAGCTACGAGTACGACGACTTGCAACGCCTGAGCGCCAAAGAAACTGTACGCCATTTCCAAGGCGAAGAGGAGCGCTCACGCTTTACCTATGCATATATGGAGGACGAAAACTTTTCATTGGAAACCAGTTATTTCTGGGATATACAAACGAATAATTTCTTGTTGGACACCAGAAAATACTACTTCTACAGCGGCGGCGTATCGGCTGCGCCCTACATTCCTCAGCCTGTTTATGCTTTGAATATGTCGCCAAATCCGACGACCCGGTTTGCGCAGATTCAGCTAGAGAGCGAGGTATCGGTGCAGGTGTTTGACGGGATGGGAAGGCTCGTGCAATGGCAGAACGATGAAAGCGGACAAATCAACCTGGACATGTCTGAACTGCCTGCTGGGATTTATACAATCCGTGCGCTGGACGGCAGTAAATTTTATGTAGGAAAGTTAGTAAAACAATAATTTTTTCATCACCCGATTGGGCTGGGGCGGTGATGAGCCGCCCCGGTTTTTTTAACGCAACAACCTTTTAGTTTAAATCATAAGGTAAAAGAAAACAACCATGAAAATTGCAAGAAAACCCGTCCTGTTTAACCTTATCGCCCTGTTATTGAAACTGGTTTTGAAACCCATTACCTTCCTGATAACCAATGGACTTTCACCGCCAAGGCAACAATTTTGACTAAGACCTGAAAACCATCTTTACTGCCCACCCGGCAATCTGGAACAGCCCTTGCCGGGTCGGCCAAATATGACCACAATGACCAATGACTACAATGACCAATGACCAATGACCAATGACCAATGACCAATGACCACAATGACCACAATGACCAATGACCACAATGACCAATGACAATCATATCCAATCATCATTTTTTAAACCTATCTAAATTTATGAAAACGAATTTTTTGAAAATCAGCCTTCTGACCCTCTTGTTCGGTGCTTTCAGCATGTTCACCCTCACTTCCTGCGACAAGGACGACGACACCACACCCGACCTCGTCAAGACCAAAATCGTAGGTACTTGGGACTTCACTTCCTTCAAGGTAGGCACCTCTGAGTACATGGGCACTATCGTTGATTCTGCCTCCGTGACCTTCGAAGCGTACACAGGCGCTCAGGGCGACTTTGAACAGACCCTCGTTTACGCTGACGGCGAACAGGAGGAAATCAGTGGCAAGTACACTGTGGACGAGGCCAAAAAAGAGGTGAAAATGATTGCAGACGGTGAAACTGAAATCGTGAAAATCAGCTTCACTTCTTCTGACAAAATGGAGTGGAAAACCACGCAAGACGGCAAGCAAGTGGTGGCAAAAACCGAGCGGCGAGATTGATGATTTTCCTTCCGAATTGGCTGAAATCTATAATTTAGCCGCAAAAATTCGACTTTCCGGGCATCAAAACCCGGAAAGTCTTCTAACTTAAAATTCACTGACATGACGGGGCCAGACATCAATAAAAAATTCCCCCTTGACGGCATTGACAGGCTCTGTTTCCTGAAAAATGTGGTCAAAAATCCCAACATCATCGTTGGCGATTACACGTACTATGATGACTTTGAGAACGTCGAGAATTTCGAGAAAAACGTGAAGTACCATTTCGACTTCATCGGCGACAAACTCATCATCGGCAAGTTTTGCATGATAGCCTCTGACGTGAAGTTCATCATGAACGGGGCGAACCACCTGACCGATGCATTCTCTACCTATCCGTTTGCCATATTTAGCAATGGCTGGGAACATGCAATGGAAGGCAAATCCTATCCGCAAAAAGGGAATATCACCATCGGCAATGATGTATGGATTGGCTACAATGCTACCATCATGGCAGGTGTGACCATCGGCGACGGGGCAATTATCGCCACCAATTCCACAGTCGTAAAAGATGTGGAACCTTATTCGATTGTGGGTGGAAACCCGGCGTCGCTCATCAAAAAACGCTTTTCAGATGATAGCATCCAAAAATTATTGGCAATAAAGTGGTGGGATTGGAGCATCGAGAAATTGACGAAAAATCTGCCATTTTTGACCTCCAATAATATTGAGCAATTAATCAAAACTGCATGAACATGGAACGGAAAGTAATTCTCTATATCGCCATGAGCCTCGACGGCTATATTGCCAAACCTGATGATGATTTGGGGTTTTTATCCATCGTTGAGAAGGAAGGAGAGGACTACGGGTACTCGGATTTCGTAAGCACGGTTGACGCCGTTATCGTTGGGCGAAAAACATACGACAAGGTACTTTCCATGGGCTTTGATTTCCCGCACAGCGACAAAGACGCCTACATCATCACTCGAACGCCGAGGGAACCCATCGGTTCGGTGAAGTTTTACACGGGCAGTTTGCCAGCGCTGGTGGCCGATTTAAAAGCCAAGCAGGGCAAGCATATTTTCGTGGACGGCGGCGCAGCGATTGTCCATGAACTATTGAAGCATGACCTCATTGACGAGTTTTATATTTCCATTATTCCAATATTGCTTGGGGAGGGCATTTCGCTTTTTAAAAATGGACGACCTGAACTAAAGCTCAAACTTATGAGTACCAAGCAGTTTGAAACGGGACTTGCTCAATTGCATTATGTGAGATAATGCCCAATGAACTCCAATTTTTCATCAAAAAAAATACAGCCATGAAAGCAATCCAAATTTCCCTAACGCTCGTCGTCATGGCGAGCCTCTTTTCCTGCAAGCCAGCCGAAATTGCCATTGACCCCACGCTGGAAGCCAAGGCAATGCCCGTAAAGGGGCGACAGGGGCTGCAAATCGGCCAAGTCATCCGCTACGGCGAGTTCAAAACCGACAAAGTGCGCCGGGGCTGGACGGGCAGCTACGACGTGCCCTTCGTGGTACGCTTCCGGGGTGCGAAGGAGAAACTGAGCTTCACGCAGTTCGGCACGGACGGCCAGCAGGCAGTAGTCGCCTGCATCAGCAAGTTCAAGAGCACGGAAATCATGACCGTGCGGGACTACTTCAGCGTCCCGATTGACATTGATAATTTCTTTGCCGGAACCATCGCCTTCGGTGAAGACCGCCCGAACTGGGACTTCATTCTCTACAACCCCAACGGCGATTTTCTTCGGGAACAAGCATCGGCGGGCTATGCCCAAAACGGCACAAAACGCATTGACATTCAAGCAATTAGAGGCTTAAAAGGGCAGACGGGATGGCTGAAAGAAGTCACGGTTGCTGGTCACGAATTCCGCTACCAGGGTAAGGTCGTGGGCGCTGTTTCAACCATCAACAACGGCAAGGTCTGGATTGACGAAAACCTCGACGCCGAAACGAAAACGGTCATAGCCGCCGTGGCCACTGGCTTGCTCTTGCGTCGGGATGTGGAGGAAGCGGCAGTAGATGGAATTCAATGATTTCTTCGGGGCAAATCCCATCCGTCCATCTTCGTCACTCTTCCCGTCAAAACCGCCATTCATCGCCAAACATTTCGCAGCGCCAGCGTTTCGCCCTAATTTTATCCCAAGAAAAAAAGCCGGCGCTGGACGCAGTCGGCAACCAAAATGGGATGAAAAAAATTTACGCCATATTCGTTACACTGGTTCTGATTTGCACGATGTTGAAGGCACAGGGCAGCCTGGACAGCCTGTGGCGGGTTTGGCACAACGCCAGCCTGCCGGACACTGCCCGTTTGGATGCCTTGCAGCGGCTGGCATACAGCTACGTCAACAACGACCCCGATTCAGCACGGGCTATTGCGGAGGTGCAGTTGGCGTTTGCCCAAAAAAGGGATTTGCCCAGCTGGCAGGGCAGGGCGCTCAACACCATCGGGCTTACCCATCGTTTCCAAAGCGATTTTGCTACGGCATTGCAGCGCTACGAGCAAAGCATCGCCTTGCTGGAAAATACGGGCGACCTGAAGAACCTATCCGCCGTGTACGGCAACATGGGCGATGTTTACCGCCTGCAAAGCAATTTTCCGAAGGCCATTGACTGCCTCACGAAATGCCTGAAACTGGCCGAGGAAGCAGGCGACCGCAAAAAAGCCGCCGATGCTTACGTCAGCATCGCCACCATTTTCTACGACGACCCCGGCAACAACGAAAAAACCTTGGAATACCTCGAAAAGGCAAGGGTCATTTACGAGGACTTGAAAACCGAGCAGGGGCTGTCGCTCGTGTACGGCAATTTGGCAGCGGTTTACCTTGACCAAGAGGACTACGACCAGGCACTTTTGTTCACCGAAAAAACACTGGCGGTGCAGGAAAAAATGGGCGACAAACACGGCACAGCCACCACCGTATTCAATCGTGCTACTATCTACGGTTATCAAGGGCGACTGCGGGAGGCATTGGCGGACTTCGACCGGGTCATCGGGATTTTCCATGAAATGGGCGACCAAGAAGGGCTTGCAGATGCCTACTACGGCTTGGGCGAACTCTGGATTCAGCAGGGACGCTACCCCGTCGCCATCCAAATGTGCGAGAAAGCACTTCGCACCGCCCGTATAATCGGAAGCCCAAACCTGCGGGAAATTGATGCCTGCAATTGCTTGTATTTGGCCCACCAAAAACAGGGAAACTACCAACAGGCGCTGGGCTATTTGGAGCAGATGATGACCGCAAAAGATAGCCTGCAACAAAATGAAACTGCCCAGAAACTAAAGCAAATGGAAATCGAGCGGCAGTCGGTTGGCGATAGCTTGAACCTTGCGAAAGAGTGGATTCAGGTCGAAAAAACCCTGCGCCGAAAAGACCAAAACTTGGGCGTGCTCATGGCGGTCGGGTTGGGGGCACTTGTCGTGGCATTGGCGTTTTGGGGTCGCATGCTGCACTTCCAGCGGCGTTCGCACCGCCTGCAAGCCCATTCCGACGAATTGGAAAAGCAGCAGTTGCTCAATGAAATCGCCCTTCTGCGCACCCAGGTGAACCCGCATTTCCTGTTCAACAGCCTGAGCATACTTTCCTCGCTGGTGCATGTGGACGCCAACCTGTCCGAGCAGTTCATCGAGCAGTTGGCACGTTCATATCGCTATATTTTGGAACAAAAAGAACAGTCGCTCGTCACGCTGCGCACGGAATTGGAGTTCATCAAGGCATATACTTTTTTGTTGAAAATCCGCTTTGAAAACAAGTTCGACCTGCAAATCAACTTGCCGGAACAACTGTTGGACAGCCGCAAAATCGCCCCGCTGACCCTGCAATTGCTCATTGAAAACGCCGTGAAGCACAACCGCATGTCGCTCAAAGAACCCTTGACCGTGAATATTACGGCAGCGGATGGACAAACCTTGGAGGTGAAAAACCGCCTTCAGCCCCGCTCCACGACAGCTACCTCCACAGGCGTTGGCTTGCAGAACATCAAAGACCGCTATACACTGCTCACCGAAAAGGTGGTTTGGGCGGGTGAAGCGGAAGGTGAATTTGTTGTGAAGGTGCCATTACTTTGATGGCTTTGGAAATTTGACCATAGAATTTGGACAATAGACTTGTGACATTGCTTTATCAGTCAAGACATTCGTTTATTGTCTATTGCCACAATACTCAGCATCATGAAAGCAATCATTATTGAGGACGAGAACCTCACCGCCCGAAGGCTGGAGGGCATGCTCAAAAAATACGACCCGAACATTTTGGTGCTTGCGCTGCTACCCTCGGTGGAGGAGGCCGTGGATTGGCTGGAGATAAACCCAGAACCCGACCTGGTATTTATGGATATCCATTTGGAGGACGATTTGGCGTTCCGCATTTTCGAGCGGACGGGACTCAAAGCTCCTGTCATATTCACCACTGCCTACGACGAGTACATGGTTCAGGCGTTCAAAGTCAACAGCATTGACTACTTGCTGAAGCCCATCAATTACGACGAGTTGGTGCAGGCTTTGGAGAAGTTCAAGTCGCTGAAAAACCGGTTCGTCCAACCCGACATCGGCACCCTGCTGCAACTTTTTGGGCAGCAAAAAACGCCGGATTACAAAAGTCGCTTCATGATTACCGTCGGCACGAAAATCCGTAGCATCGAAACGAAGGATATCGCCTATTTCTATTCGGAAGAAAAACTGACCTTCATGGTCACGAAGGAGGGGCAGCACCTGCCCATTGATTTCAGCCTCGACAAGCTCACGGCGATGCTCGACCCCACCGATTTCTTTCGCATTAGCCGACAGTTTTTGGTTGGTTTCCAAGCTGTGCAGTCAGCACATGTATATTTGAAAGGCAAGCTCAAACTCGACGTACAGCCCAAATCAAAACTGGAGGTGCTCGTCAGCAGCGACCGGGTGACAGATTTCAAAGAATGGCTGGGGCGATGAAGAAATATGGTTTTGAAAATTAAATTGTGTTGTAATTCCGTTGATTAATCCTACAACTTACCTACTCACCGTTTGCTGATTTTATTATTGCTTATCGCCCGCTGCCTATCGCATTTATGCCTTCCTTCGGCAAATTCCCGCTTCGCTACATGCTTGGTCGCACGGCCTTGCACCCGCTCCCGCCACATTCGAAAGCTGGAGGCCTTCATTTCCCGCCGCATCAGTTCGATGACCTGCTGTTCGCTGACGCCAAACTGCGCCTTGATGGCATCGAACGGTGTGCGGTCTTCCCAGGCCATGCCGATGATGCGGTCTATGTCATCATTTGAAAGCAATTCTATCTCGGTCCTCATTTTGAAAAATTGCATACAGTGTTGGCCCATTCGCCCCATCACTCGCATACACAGTTCGCATCCGTCAAGCTTACTGCTGACAGCGTCACTGCGCCCGGTGGTGTTCCGACAGGTGGGCATATTTGAATTGTACCATTGCTGGCGGTGAAAGTTTGTGTTTGCGACCCGCTGCTCCCGGCTGAATAGGTCAGGTTGAACGGGGGTGTTCCGGTGAACGCAACATTAAAGGTCAGGCAATCACCCACACAGACTGCTGGGTTGTTTGCCGTGAAACTGACCGATGGCAAGGGCGATGACCCCAATGTTTGCGAGGCAGTACCCGTGCAGCCCTCGCTGTTCGTCACCGTCACAGTATAAATGCCCGGCGTGGATGTAGTTATACTGCTGGATGTTTCGCCGCTTGACCATTGGTAACTTACAAAGTTCCCCACTGTGGTGAAGCTGGCAGTAGCGTTCGGGCAGATGCTGCTAGGTCCGTTGATGCTTGGGTTGGCTGAAGTGCCAGCATTGACCACTTCACTGTCTATGCCGGTGCAGCCGTTGGCGTTGGTCACGGTAACGGTGTAAGTGCCCGATGCTGAGATATTGATACTTGGCCCTGTGCCTCCGTTCGACCAAGCATACGAGGTGTAGCCACCACTGACGGTCAGTTCTATTGAACTGCCGGAGCAAAGTGTGCCACCACCTGTGATGCTCGGCGGGTCGAAAGGAACTGGATCAACGGTGATGGAGGAATTGGCGGTGCAGCCCCCGGCAGCCGTCGCAGTGACGCTGTAAGTGCCGGGCGAGGCGACAGTGGTCGTGCTGCCTGTGCCACCATTCGACCAAGCGTAGGACTGGAAATTGGCGGGGTCGGCACTAAGGGTCGCCGTTTGGCCAGTGCAAAGCGAGGTTGGGCCAATGATGCTGATGCTTCCACCGTTCACCGTAATGGTACCACTTGCAATATTCGGGTTGATAAAAGCTGTACACCCCTGCGAATTGGTTACGGAAAGGATGGTATAAGTGGTCGTTTGTGTCGGGCATAGCTGCACAGTAAAAAAACTGCCTTGGCCACCAGGAGACGAAACGGTTTCTGTGCCGCCTGTGCTTAGGCTCAATACAGCGGTAAAAGGGCCAGAGTTCTGACCATTTGTTACAAGGATGTTGGCTTGGGCGCATTGCCCTGCACAAATAACCGGGTTAACAATGCCTATGCCCGTCGTGAAGCCTTGTACGCTGGCACCGCCGATGGCCGTGCTGCCATTGCTGCAAGTCACCGTGACGGTATAAACACTAGGTGTCGAAATCACGGTACTGGCAGTATTATCGCCATTCGACCAAGCGTAGGAGGTATAGTTACCTTGTGCAGTGAGCGTCAGTGTGGAATTGCTGCACAAAATCTGGTTGCCAGTTACCGTCGGTTGTGGACATTGAGCTTGTGCATGCCATGCTAGAAGCATAGCCATGACCACCGTAAGGGGGCAATGGAAGTATCTCGTATCTAATTTATGGGTTTGCATAACGACGCTATGAAATGTAAGTTTTCATTTCTGATATTTTGAAAAAAACTTCAATCGCAAAAACAATTCCTGTCCGATAAACTAACAGCAGACAGTGCCGTAGCCCCCGGTGGCGTACCAGCGGGCGGGCATACCTGAATTGTGCCAGTGCTGGAAGTAAAGGTCTGTGTTTGGGTTATGCCACCTTGCGATTCGTAGGTCAAGTTGAAGGGAGCCGTACCCGTAAAATTGACCGTAAAATTTTGGCAGCCACCCTCGCAGACCGCCGGGGGACCTGAAAACGAAACGGTTGGTAAAGGTGCTGAAACAATGGTCTGCGTGGCTGAAGCGGTGCAACCGATACTGTTTGTGACGGTTAGGCCATACGTCCCAGCTGAGTTAACAGAAATCGTGGAAGATTGGCTGCCGGTTGACCAGCTATAGGAACTGAAGACCTCGCTGGACGAGAGTTCGGCGGGCTGGTTTGGGCAAATCGTACCCGGCCCGACGATACTCACGGTTAGCGGTGGTGGTAGTGACGTAAAATCAAGAAAGGTGGTTGCTGTGCAACCGCCCGGCGTGGTTGCGGTCACGCTAAAAATAGCTGGGGGCAGGAAAGTTGTGCTTTGCCCGGTTGTCCCGTTCGACCACGAAAAAGTCGCACCAGCAGCAGGCATCGCATTGACCGAAACAGGCTGCCCTGCACAGACCGGGCCGTTGACAACGATGCCGAGCGGTTGTGGAAGTTCATAGTTCACATTGGCCGTGGCGGTTGCAGTGCAGCCATTGTCCAGTGTGGCCGTTACCGTGTACTGCCCCGATGAAGCGATGACATTTGTGGCACCTAATATGCCGTTCGACCAAGCATAACTTGTTGAACCTCCGTCGTTACTTGCCGTGAGCGTCACTGGGTTGTTGAAACAGGCCTGCCCGCTCTGCGAAATAACCAAGTTGGTCGGCTCCGGTGCAATAGTGACGACCGCCGGCTGGCTATCACTGACATAGTAAACCCCGCCGGCCGAATCGGTCATGGACAATAAGGTGAAAGTGGTCACCGAGCCGGCTGGCAGCGACGGAATGGGAAAACGAATGGACAGCATGCTATTCGGAGGCCCAACTAAAACAAGGTCGGGAGCGCCACCCGACTGGCCTAAGGTAACAGTGTAGGTCAGCCCCAACTGGACAACTACGAACTGGATTATAAAGCAGTATTCATCGCCTGGGCAATAAGTTGCGCTCTGTACGGGTACGGATACACAGGGGCCTGGCGTGTTGCAGGGTTGACCTGGGATGGCTTCACAGACAGACAGCAGTGCCTGTTGCCCCGAACCCGTCCGCCATTGCAACAGCAATGCCGCCACGGGAACAATTTTGAACATTGAAAAGCCACGCATGATTGAGTTTTTAAAATTTGAATTTCATAAAAATCACTGCTCGCACACACAGTTCGCATCCGTCAAACTCACCGCCGCCAGCGTCACTGCCCCCGGCGGCGTCCCAGCGGGCGGGCATACTTCCAGCGTCCCCGCATTGGCGATGAAGCTTTGCGTCAGTGGCCCGCCGCCAGCAGTGTAGGTCAGGCTGAAAGGCGGCGTACCAGTGAAGGTCACGTCGAAGTTCAGGCAATCCCCCGCACAGACCTCCGGGTTGGCTGCCGCAAAACTGACCGATGGCTGCGGTTTCCACAGAATTTCAATGGCGTTGGAGATGTCGAGGCAGGGGTCATTCAAGTCCACATTGCCGTTCACTTCATTGCCTGCTATTGCTGCCCCGTAATAGGTTGTATTTAACAGTAAAGGTGGCGCAAAGGCAAAACTCGGCGTACTTGAGGTGGCAACGATGCTGCCCAGCGTGTCGTTGAGGTCGGTGAATAAAATGTATTGCAGCAAGTCGTCCGGCTCTAGGTTCGTTTGGGTAGCAGGTGAAAAGGAAGCCGATTGAGGAATACATACTTGCAATGGGCTACCAGAGAGCACGCCCGCATCGGTGGCGCAACACGATTCGCAAATGCGAATGTTAAATACCATGCCGCCTGGAAAACCTGATATCTCCTCATTTTCTACTTTTAAAGTGCTGATAGTCTCATTTATATTAATGGCTTCCCAAGAACAACCTATAATTCCCGACGGTGCACCTATCCGGCCACTTGGAAGTAAGATACACGGTGGCTCACATGGGTCAATATTGCCAGGTACGGTAATCGGGTAAAAAACACCGTTTACCTCAAAGGAAAGTTCCTCTGTTCCTGAATTATAATTGGTTAAACCGGCTATGTCAATGGTTACTCCGGAGACAGGTGGTGAAAAAGTAAATGTAAAACTGGTGTAGGTTTCTCCTGGCCCTAAACTATAGGGGCCGACGCCGCAATAATCATAATTGTCAACATTGCCTTGGGAAGTGACCGTCACCTCAGTGCAACCAACCTGTACCGTCCCAATGATGTACCCCAACAATTGCGTACATTGGGCTTGGGCAGCCTGACTAAATGCCATGTATAAAAGCATTAGGCAGGTATTGGCGGTGGCAGAAAATGGGTTTAGCAGGCGCTTTTTTGATTGAATCATTTGATGTTGCGTTGGAAGTATCCCCCCTATTTTAGGACCACTTAATTAAGGTATTTGTGAAATAAAAAAGGATAAAAGCGGCCATTTTTGTTTGCAGATGGCTGAAAATCAGTGCTTTGCAAATCCACTCCGACTAGTCGGGATTGGATACTTGTTTTTACCCATTCATTGTTCACTTATTTACCGAACCACCGTTACGTCCCCTTTCAATACCTCGATGGAACCATCCCGATAAACCACTTCTGCCACCCAAACGAACACACCGGGGTCAACCTTTTCTCCCCGAAAGGAGCCGTCCCAGCCTTTTGAAGGGTCGTTTGGTGCTAGGTTTTTCAATTCTACCACCATTTCGCCCCATCGGGTGAAAACCCGCAGGTACTTGATTTCAACGACCAAGTCGTTGCCGAAAAGCGTGAAGCCAGGATTAAAAGGGCTATCTGGTGAAAAAGCGTTGGGCGCATACACGGATGGCCTAACCCTATCCTTGAAATACAAAAAGAAGGTGCCCTCCTGCACACAGCCAGCTTCCGAAACTGCCAAGTAATTTACCAGCACATCTTCAATCGGGCGGGCTTGGGCTGTTAAGCAATTGTCGCAATTCAACAGAATATCGGTTGACGACCAGGTTATTTCCACTGGCTGAAAATCAATAGTTGGTGGCACAAGTGGTACAAGCTGGCCCGGTAGAAATTCAATGGTATCTGCAAAACTTTCATAGCTACCCGACTGGAAGACTTCAGTCGCTTGCGTAGCCGTGCAGCCATTGCCGTCCGTTAGGGTGACAGAAAAAACACCAGGCTGCGAGGTTACCAAAACGGGCGTCGTCTCCCCATTTGACCACAAGTAAGCAGGACTGCCACTCACATTCACCAAATCAATTTCCAGCAATGCTTCTGCCGATTCGCATCCAAGTTGGTCGCCAATGATGGTGAATTGAGGGGAGCTGGCAAAATCGAAGGCATAGTCATCCACTGCTGTACAGCCGTATTGGTCAGTGACGGTGACGGTATAGTTGCCCGATGTGGAAATTTGTATGCTATTTGCAGTTTCGCCAGTGTTCCAAGCATAGCCTTCAAAACCGGGCAGCACAGAAAGCTGTGCCGTATCGCCCGGACAAATCGGCGTGGGCGGCGTCTGAACCACCACGACCAGTTCGTCGGGTACTTCCACGAAAATAGCAGCCGTACCAGTGCAACCCGACGCATCGGTGACGGTCAGGGAATAACTTCCGTCTTGGGAAACATTGATGATAGGCGTGCCTGACCCCGTTGACCAAACATAATCAGCGAAACCATTTGGTGCCTCCAATATCAGGTTGCCGTCGCAATTATAAGTTCCTTCTGAAATAAGTGGGGCGAGGGTGTTCCCCAGTGTCACCACAACGCTTGCCGAGGCCGTACATCCAACCAGGTCGGTCACGGTGACGGAATAATTGCCTGGGGTAAAGGTCATGATTTGAGGGGCAGTTGCACCAGTGGACCATAAAATTTGCGGGAAATTCGGTGAATTGGCAAGGCTCAGCAACGTCGAGCCGCCTACGCATATCACATTGGGCCCAACAATCTGCGGGACAATGCCACTGCCAACCGTCACCACAACTTGTGCCGTACCCGTGCAGCCATTGATGTCGCTGACAGTTATGGAGTAAATGCCGGGTTGGGAAACTGTTGTCTGCTCGCCTATTTCACCATTCGACCAATTGTAATTCAAGAACCCATCCGTTGCCGATAAGGTAGCAGAACCGCCTGGACAA
>JADKBS010000052.1 GCA_016714985.1 Saprospiraceae bacterium
ATTACGCTTATACAATGTTGGCGGTAGTTTTTTTTATTCAATTCTCCTTAATACCCCCTTTAATTTTGCTTCAACTCCAAGATTATCAAAAAGTTTTTCAGTCAATGTTAATGTCTTCTTGAAAGCTGTTTTAATATCTGTCGGATCTAATTCTGATGTTGTCTCCTGAAATAACGAATACCAATCTGGGTCTATGTCTTTTTCCAAGCTTTTTGTTGGACTTTCCCAATGTTTGGTTTGGTATGTTTCAATTCTTATTAACCAAAGTAAATATTTTTGAACATTTGATAAGCTTTGGTAAGCGTGAGCAAATTCCTGTCGTTTAATTAAGTTGCTTGTTGTAAGTAAAACATTCAACAATGATTGGCTCAACCACAGGATATTTTCATTTGTTGTTCGATCAGGTACTTTAGTTTTTATTTCTTTGAGCGTGTTAGTCAATAAATCTTCTTTATCTACTAAAATCATCTTGTCAAAGTCGCTAAACTCTACCAAACCGTCCCACGATTTGATAACTTCCATTTGGTCGTTTGTCAAAAAATGAAACTCCCCCCTTATCATATTTTCAAAAATGGCAACTTCACTTCCATACTCGTTGGTAAAATATAATGCCAAAGGATGAATTTGGCTTACCCAATTTTCAGCGGAAAAATTTTCTTTATCCTTCAAGAAGATGTAGAATTCAATATCTGAATATTTGTCCCCTTCATTTTTGGTAAATGACCCGTACATAAATACGGCAGAAATATTTTTATCATTTTGAGCTATTGACTTTGTTTTGTCAATCATTGCCGTCAAATCAGTGTTTTACGAATTGAAAATAATGATTTCTATTATCCAAACAATGAAAAATGCGAAGTACGCATTTTTCATTGTTTCGTCTTTCAACAATACAAAATGCGTACTTCGCATTTTGTATTGTTTCACGTAAAAGTACAAAATCAGCACTCGTATCAATCATCCTTTTTGTCCAGAAGGATGATTTCTTCACCTACCACTTCCGTCACGTACCGCTTTGTGCCCTGCTTGTCCTCGTAGGAGCGGGTGCGGTTTTTTCCTTCCAAGTGGATGGTGCTTCCCTTTTTCAGGTACTTCTCCGCCAGTTCCGCCAGTCCACGCCACAGCACGATGTTGTGCCATTCCGTTTGTGTATGTGTCTGTCCTTTTTCATCCTTGTAGCCTTCGGTAGTGGCCAAGGTGAATTTTGCAACTTTGATATTGCCCTCTAAGGTCACTATTTCGGGGTCTTTGCCGAGGTTGCCAAGCAGCAGTACTTTGTTGAGTCCTTTCATGTTTACATATTATCGAGTGGACTTTTGATTTTTTTGATGGATTGCTTGCTCACGTGCGTATAGCGCAGGGTGGTCTTGATGTCTTTATGTCCCAGCAGTTCTTGGATGAAAGTCACGTCTGTTCCTGCTTCCAATAGGTGCGTGGCAAAACTGTGCCTTAGGCCGTGTATGCCCACCTCCTTGTTGATTTTGGCTTTTTTCAGCGCTTCCGAAAATACTTTTTGTGCGCTGCGGGTGCTGTACTGGTCGCCATATTGGCCCTCAAAAAGGTATTTCTTGGGCTTGTATTCCAAGAAGTAGGCCCTCAATTGTTCGAGGATAGTGGTGGGCAGGTTCACGTAGCGGTCTTTTTTGCCCTTGCCCCGTTCTATGAACACCTGCATGTTCTTGCTGTCAATGTCCGTTATTTTCAGGTTCACGATTTCGCTGACCCTCAGGCCCATGCCGTAGCAGAGCTTGAGCATTATATTGTGTTTGCGGTTGGTCGTGGCTTCCAGCAGTTTTTTGATGTCCTCGGCGTGGATGGCCTTGGGCAGTATGCTCGGCTTCTTGGGCCGGGGTATTTCAAAGAAGAATTTTTCCCTTTTTAGCACTTTCTCAAAGTAAAACTTGACGGCATTGATACGGCTGTGTAAAGTGTTCTCGGACAGGTGCAAGGTATTGATACAGTACAAGAAATAGCTGCGCAACCTATCGGGTGTCAAGTCTTCCACTTTGTGGCTTTTCAGGGTAAACAGCAGTTGCGAGAACTCGTTCCGGTAAGTGTTGATGGTGCTTTTGCTGTACGCCTTCAGTTGCAGCGTTTCGATATAGGTTTGATAGGCCGCTTGGTTCGCAGGGTCTATCTTGGGCAGCGTATCGGCACCGATGGGCTTGGGCGTCAGCCCGAATTTTTGGCGGTACTGCTCCGTGTCCCGCACGTACCATGCCTTCTTCGATTGGCTCCATTGCACGCCCACCAGTTTTTTCACCCTGGCAATGAGTGCGGCATCGTAGTCGAAACGGATGAAGATGACCGCTTCGTTTTTGTGTTCCGCAATTTCGTATTCAACTTTTGGCGTCAAAATCAGCTGAACTTTTTCTGTATTGGCATATTGGATGTTAGTTGGATACCGGGCATGGCGTCGCCCCTCATAAGTCGCAAGCCCGTTTTAGAATTGGACTTGCCCCTACGCCACAAATATAGTTTTTAGGGCGTCCCGAGTTACAATATTGAAAGAAGAATTTCCTCAATCCCCCAAAGTCCGAACCTTCAACTGTTTTCCAGTTCGTCCAGTGTCATATTCGTCTTACAAAAAACACCCCCAAATGAGGGAGGAGATAGAAAAAATTTCATTTTTTCTATCTCCTCCCAAACCCACCTAAGTAGTTGCCCGTTTCAATAGCTCAGGTGGCAGGTATTCGGTGATGTATTCCGCCACTCGCCCATAAAATCCTGCCTAAATCCTTACTTTCGCCCTAAACAAACCACGAAAGCATGGAGGCCATACTCAACGTCATTCACCAAATCATAGCCCAAGCGAGGGCAAGGGTTGCCACCGCCGTCAACCATGAGCGCACCCTGATGTACTGGCAAATCGGCCAGGTCATCGTGGAGGAGGAGCAGCAGGGCGCCGAACGTGCGGGCTACAAGGAGTACCTGCTGAAAAACCTTTCGCAGAAATTGGTGGCGAGTTATGGCGATGGCTATTCCCGTAGGCAATTGGAACTGTTCCGACAGTTATATTTGGTTTTTCCAATTGCGAACGCGCTGTATTCGCAATTGAGTTGGTCCCATTATAAGTCATTGGTGAGGCTCGATGACCCCGACAAACGGGCGTTTTACATAGCCGAATCCATTAAAAACACTTGGTCGGTGCGCCAGATGGAGCGCCAAATCAACAGCCTGCTGTACGAGCGCCTCCTGATGAGCCAGGACAAGGAAAGTGTTTTAGCGGTGGCAAAAGGGGAGCGCAACCCCACCAAGCCACTCGATATTCTTAAAGACCCTACTGTGCTGGAGTTTCTGGGGCTGAAGCCAGATGCGACCTATTATGAAAGCGACCTGGAACAGGCCATCATTACACATTTACAGCTATTTTTACTGGAATTGGGTAATGGCTTTTCCTTCGTTGCCCGCCAGAAACGCATCCTCCTTGGCGGCGATGAGTTCAGGATTGACCTTGTTTTTTACAACCGCCTGCTACAGTGTTTTGTCCTGTTCGACATAAAGATTGACAAAATCACGCACGGGGACTTGGGACAATTGCAGATGTACGTCAATTACTACGACCGGGACGTAAAGGCGGATTTCGAGAACCCGACCATCGGGGTATTGCTCTGCGCCGACAAAAACGACGTCGTGGTAAAATATTCCCTGCCGGAAGATAACCAGCAGATTTTTGCCTCGAAGTATCAACTGCACCTGCCAACTGAGGCGCAATTGAAACTGGAAGTCAGGAAGGAATTGGAGCGGTTTGCTGAGGAGGAGGAATAATCGAACTACCGCCACATCAATCCCCCAAAGTCCGAACCCTCAACTGTTTTTCCAGTTCTGCAATTGTCATATTCGTCCTGCAAAAAACAGTCACTGACTCCTTCGGCAACAAATCAAAATAATTATCCGAAAAGAAAGCCTCGCCTGCCGTTTCCAGGAAAATATTCTTCGCAAAAACATTGCTCTGCAAACTGATGGAAGCTCCCCCGACCTCCTGCCGGATTTGCCATTCCACCGTTGGCTTGGGCAATTGCAGGTCTTTGGGAGGCACCAGCAGTAGGTTGTTCTCGGAAAGCAGGGCATTCCCCTCCGTCACCTTGACGTGCAGGAACACCTCGTTGGGGCTGTTTCCCTTCAACAGTTCGGCGATGGGCAAAGCATAATAGTTTCCGCTCGAATTGGCCGGAAGGCTAATGGCTTTATGTACCCCATATTTTTCATTGCCTTTAAAATCCAAGAGGTTCAGTTCCAGCTTGGCCTCGATGGGCCGCAAGCGGTCGGAAACGATGTGTACCTCTACCCGTTCGCCTTCTATAATGGGCGAAACGAGCACCTCGCCGTATGCCTTCCGCACGAAATAGTGCAGCGCCTTCCAGCGGCGGTAATAGTCCGTGCTCGACCAACTGGCCACGGGCCAGCAGTCGTTGATTTGCCAGTAGAGCGTGCCCATGTTGTGCGGCATCCGTCGCCGGTGCGTTTCTATGGCCGACTTGATGGCCTCGGCCTGCAGCACCTGCCCCACGTACAGGAAGGACTCGAAATCGGGCGGGGTTTTATAGTACCAGTCCATGTACTGCTTGATGCGCAGGTTGCCGATGCCGCTGCGCTGGTGGGCGGCCATCACCTCCGATTCGATGTCCCAGTCGGAGGGCAGCGTGTAGGACTTTACGGACTTGATCTCCGGGAACGACTGGAACCCGTATTCGCTCATGAACCGCCCCACGTATTTCCGGAAATCCTCAAAACGGTGCAGCCCGTGCCAAACGCCCCAGTAGTGGATGTCGCCCGATTGGGTCTCGTAGCCAGCGTGCTTGCCCTCGCCCGCCATCGGCGACGACGGCCAATAGAAGCGGTCGGGGTCGTTGGCCTTCACCACTTCGGGCAGTATTCGATGGAAAACCTGCTCGTAGGCCGCCCAAATCGCTGTCCTTTGCGTGGCGTTGTACTGCTGTTTCCAGCCCCAGCCGCCTTTTTCATCGTACTGCTGCCAAGCCACGTCCACCTCGTTGTTGCCGCACCAAAGGGCAATGCTGGGGTGGTTGCGCAGGCGGCGTACATTGTCCACGGCCTCTTGGCGCACATTCTCCAAAAAAGCGGCATCGCCGGGGTACATGCTGCAGCCGAACATGAAATCCTGCCAGACGAGGATGCCGTAGCGGTCGCAGAGGTCGTAGAAAATATCAGCTTCGTAAATGCCGCCGCCCCATACCCGCAGCATGTTCATGTTGGCGTCCACGGCCAGGCGCACGATGCGCTCGTACTCCGCTGGCGTCACCCGGTTCAGGAAATTGTCGCTGGGGATATAATTGGCACCTTTCATAAAAACGGGCACGCCGTTCAGTTCCACATAGAAGCTCTTGCCCGCCTTGTCCGGCTCCTGCACGATGCGCAGGGTGCGCAGCCCAATGGCATCGGTGCGCTGGCCGAGCAGGGCCTTGTTTTTCGATAAAACGGTTTGGACATGGTACAGGAAAGGCTCGCCCAGCCCGTTGCTCCACCAGCGTTTTGGCTTCACAATGTTAAAATCCAGCTCGATTTGCTGGCTGCCCTTGTTCAATGAAATGGTGCGGGTGGCCTTTGCATCTTTTGCTCCCGCAATATTCAAGCTGATGGTATAATCGCCCGGCGTGGTCACCTGCACAGTGGCGATGGCCCGCATTTGGGCCATTTCATCGGTCAATTCCCGCTGCACGATTTGGACGTCCAGCAGCCGGGCGTCGTTCCAGCCCCGCAGCAGGATGGGCCGCCAGATGCCCGATGTGACGAAGCGGGGGCCCCAGTCCCAGCCGAAATGGTAGCCAGCTTTTCGGGTAAATACGCTGACTTTTTTATCGCCCAGTTCCCCGTTCTCCGATTGGTCGTTGACGGCGGGCAGCGGGTAGTCGTGTGCCTCCAATTTCTTCAAGCCCACCTGTATGGGCGACCTGAACAGGATGCGGAGGCTGTTTTTTCCAGCCTTTAAATAGCGTTTTACATCCACCGCCCATTCCCGGAACATATTGTCGGCGGAAAGGACGGGCGAGCCGTTCACCGATACTTCGGCATAGGTGTCGAGGCCCTTGAAGTACAGTTCCAACTGCGAAAACGCCATCCAATCGGCACCGACCTCGAACTCGGTCAGGTACTCCCAGTCCTGCTTGTCAATCCACTGCAGGGACTTTTCATTGGTGCGGTAAAACGGGTCTTCGATGACCCCGTTTTGCAGCAGGTCGGTATGCACGCAGCCTGGCACGGTGGCTGGCCGCCAAAGCTCGGTGTTCGCTTGGCGGAATTTCCAGTTGCCGTGCAACGGCATTTCGAGGGTAGCTAATTGACTGTTGGCGGTAATGGAAAGGAACAGGCCCAGCAAGCTAAGCAGGCAGGCAGGGTGCGGTATTGAATTGCGCATGGCGGAGGATTTTAATCCGCCAAAAAAACGGGATGCGCTGGTGGGATGGGATGAAGAATGTCAGGTGGGAGGGTGTTGTTTGTCAGTGGGGGACAGCATTTTTCAATTGGAAGCTGAGGTGGTGCGCCAGTAGGGGGATGATTCGGCCGGTGGTGCTGCTGGGTGAGGAGGGGGGAGGTGCGGTGAAACGGGCGGCGAGGAAGGTGGGGACGGGTACGGTGTGTTGTGTCCTGAAAACCTGTATGATAGTCGGCTGGGGTTTTACAGTCACAAAGTAGTCCTGAAAAAGCTTTACGCCAAAAATTGAGTCCTGTATTCCTTACAGTCAAGTTTTTGGCATCTTTGGCATTCTTTGTGCTTGGTTTGTGGCGGCGGGGTCTGGGCTATTTTTGCGCCCCTTTCTGTTGGGCCTCTTGCGGGCGCAAAAACGTCCCTCGCCGCCTCGGCGCCGGTCGCCGGGCGGGGCGCGTGTGTCGTGTGCTCGGGTGGCTGCGCTTCCAGAAGTCGGGTCCCTGTCCCTGCGTCGTGTTCCGGGTCGCCGTTCTGTCGCTGGTGGCGTGCGTTCCCGTCGTGTCCTTGCTGCGCGGTCGGGTGGTGCCTTGTCCGCGGCGGCGGCCTGCGCGCCCGGCGAGGCGGCGTGCGGTTGTGTGCGTGGCGTCCGTTGTCGTTCGGTGCGGCGGGGGGTGTGTCGCTGCCCTGCGTTGGGCCGGCGCTGGTTGGTGCGGCGCGGCGCGTTCTGCCGGGGGGCGGTCGCGCGGGGCGTTCCTGCTCGGTTCTGGTCGGTTGGGGGCGATGCGGCTCCTGGGGTCCCGATGCGGCGTCCTCGAAGAGGGCCCTCTCCGTGCATTTGTGGGCTTGGCGGCTTGCGCGGCGCAAAGCCGCGGTCGTGGGGCTCTCTTTTCGCTGGGCCGACTTGGTTCGGGTGCGTTGCCCTCGGCGATGTCTCTCGTCTCGGGCTTCCCTTGGCTCGCCGCCGTTTTGGCGTTCCGTTTGTTCTTGCGTGCTCGTCGCCCTTGGCTCGGGCCCCTCTTCGGGCTGTGCGGGTTCGTTTCGCGCGTTTCGGCGATTTGACGAATTCTTTTGCGTCGCGCCGTGCTCTTCGGCGCTAGCTGGCCGCTGGTACTCTTTGCTTCTTGCGGTCGCCGGTGCGTTGTGGCGACTTTCTTGTTTGTCTGTCCAGTTTTACACAGTTTAGTGTAAAGCTATTTTGGACGAGTCATATAAAACGTTGGGGATTGCGGCATCCACCTACCACCGACATAAAAGCTGATTCTCGGCAGAACGCTAGATTTAACAGCTTAATATGTTTTGTTGTACTGTTTTGGCTATTTTATAGTATAAAATCTGTTCAAAAATTTGATGATTTTGAATTTGTATTTCTTTCAATATTTCCTTATTTAAATCTGTTCCTTAACCATTGTTCTATAGAAAATCTTTAAACATCGCTTCCGTATGTCCCTTCGGCGGGTCTTCCCTCCTGTAAAGAAAACATGGGCCTCTTTGACATTGAGAATTAATATTAACACGACAAACTTGGTTAACTAACGTATCTGTTAATTTTGAAATTTCCGCTGGATTTTTTCCAAAAATACTTGCTTGTTGACCAAATTTAGATTTAAACACATAATCTAGCGGTTCTTTAATATTTTTAAACTTAATAATCGGAACAACAGGCCCAAATTGCTCTTCATGATATATCCGCATATTTTCATTTACATTTGAAAGAACTACCGGAAAGAAAAGTATCATTCATAATCCCTCCCTTTTGTTGCAAACACTGCCCTTTGAAACAGCATCTTGAACAAGTTCAGACAACCAAATTGGTTTATCCTTTTCTGGTAACGGCGTTAAATCAACCTGTTCACTCCAAGGCAATGCTAATGATAACTTATCAACAGCATCAATAAATTTTTCTAAAAAAATATCATAAATTTCTTCATGAACAAAAAGTATTTTCAACGCTGTACACCTTTGTCCATTATACGATAAAGCTCCCGATACACACTCCTTGACTGCATTTTCAAGATTTGCATCGCTTAATATTATTCCTGGGTTTTTTGCTTCCAATCCTAAAATTGATTTAAGTAGGTGTGGATATGGATGTTGCTTTTTTAAAATATCTGCTACTTTGCATGAACCGATAAAAGCTAAAACGTTAATTTTCCCTGAGGACATAATCGGCTCAATAACAGCCTGACCCTCACCATAAACAATATTTACAACTCCTTTTGGAAATGCCGTCTGGAATGCTATCAAAAGAGGCGAATGTAATAAAACACCCAATTTGGGAGGTTTGAAAATTACTGTATTGCCCATGATAAGGGCAGGAATTAAAGTTGTATATGTCTCGTTTAATGGGTAATTAAAAGGCCCCATACATAAAACAACACCTAGTGGCGCTCTCTTAATTTGAGCTATAATACCCTGCTTAATAGTTATCCTTGACGAATCTCTATCTAAATCTTTTAGTGATTCAACAGTGTCATTGATATAATCAATTGTCCTATCAAATTCCCTTTTCAGAATCTTTCAGTTTTTACCAATTTCCACATCAAAAGATTAACAACAACCTTTCTCTGCTCTTTCACTAAAGAAACAAACTTTTTAAAACAGTCAATTCTTTGCTCAATTGTCATCTTAGGCCACACCCCTTCCCCGTTATTATACGCATTTACAGCACTATCAAGGGCAAAAAGAGCTGTTTCTTTATCCATCAATGGATAGGAGCCAATATGATTTGTTAACTTATTTTCGATTCGAACATAAATGGGCGAATATACATCTTCAAAAAATCCTTGCCATTCATGCAGCTCTCCATTTATGAGATAGCTATTTTGATTTAACGGGAATGAAAGCATAAAATCCCTAGGAACATCCATCTGCTCGGGAAAAAAATCTTGGGTTTCCATATTATTATTTAGTTTAGAGATTGTGACATCGTTCTTTTCCAATGCGGCACAATCTAGTCAGGTAGGGGAATTTCACCACCTCCTTCTCACGGAACCGTGTGTGAAAGTCTCCCACTACAAAGCCAGCCATGAAACGTTCAAGGCTTTGTGCAGTTGGGGAATTAACCAACTGTCCGCCCGGAACTGAAGCTAAATTTATAACTAAAAGCCGAAGTTTAGAACTACTGCCCGGCAGAATTACGTCCGCCGAAACTAGAGCTTGGATATGCACAGCCGATGATTGCTTCAACGTCAAGCCCCAATTGCACAAAACCTTTTGTTACCTGCTGTTTTTCTTCCATTCATCTTTTCTAACTTCTGTAATTATGCTGTCTTGATTAAATTTAAAAGTCAGAGTTGTTGTTCGTATTGGGTCAATGTCAGTTCCATAATCCTCGTCAATTTTATATCCAATTTCATCTTTCTCGGCATAGTCTGGCTGTCCTAAAAGGTTATTGATTTCTGTTAACGTTTGTCCTTTTAGTTTTAAATATTTGAGAATATCGTCAACCATTTTTTTCCTTTTTGGGAATGTTCCTAAATCGCCTTTCTCTGTCCAACTATGGTAGTCATAATAAAATGTAGTGTATTCAGTAACATAAAATAATGGTACTCTGTCTTTCAAATAAGCTCTAATTGTGTCTGCTAAAATTGTCTTACCGATAACTTTAAAGGCAAGTTCGGAATTGTAGTTCCAACTACCCATATTGATTAAGTCTTGCGGAAAATTCCCACAAACTTTAATGTCTCTTGATAAAGTGTCTGAAAGCTGAGATTTTATGTCTGTTGGGAAAGTTAATTTTCCTTGCAAATAATATAAGTCTAAACTACCTGTGCTTGAAGTAAAAACGCAAATTAATGTGTCGAAAGGTTGAGCTTCCCTTGCTTTAAAAAGTTTTTTTTGTTCTGCGGTGTTTTCATAGTCGTGTCCACAAGAAACAAGAAGTACGGATGTCAATATTAGAAGTATGTTTCTCATTTTGAGGTGTGTCCTAAAATAGCAGGTAACGTGATAATACGCGAACCTTTCGCACATCAAGTACAAATGTAGAAAACCCTCTTGAAGTTTGCCAATTTTGGTCAAAATATTTTTTAAAATATTGCAAATCAGTATTTTACAAAACAAGGAAAATGGTTCCCTTTCGAATCAAAATGCGTTTTTTTGTTTTGTCAACAATACAAAATGCGTACTTCGCATTTTGTATGTATTTACGCTAACATATCTACATCTTAATCTCTTTTGTCCCAAGGATGATTTCATCACCATCTTTGTCTAGGAGCGGGTGCGGTTCTTAACTGCATCATTCTTCACTTGATTTGTCATTCCGGGCTCAACTACGGCGAATATCGCATTATTTGCAACAAAGCTATTTGCGGCGCGCGCAGAGATTCTCCTTGTATGCTGGACAAAGCCGTAATCTTCTTACTTGCCTTTTCTTCGGTACAGGGTTTTCAATTTTCTAAACGTGAATTCACACAACCTCTAGTTGACAACCATCCAGCGACAAGTGTTGCATATTTTTCAAAGAACTTATCTTGCAAAATTGCCATGACGCCAGTATCAAGGATAAATTCATGAACTGATAGAAGGACAACGGATGAACAGTTGTTAAGCCGTAAAGGTTATTCTCTTCGCACCTACCATGCCATCAAAGCAATTGAACGGCCGCGGCCGCATCTTCGTGGGGGCCCTCTGATGCTGACTTTGGCATTTGGAGAGAAGGAAAGGGGAAGTGGGGCGGGGGGATGAAGAATGTCAGGTGGGAGGGTGTTGTTTGTCAATGGGGGCTATCTTGGATTATACAAAGGCAATAATCTACCAAAATTTCCACCACGGTCTTTTTGGAAGAAACATCTGGGTAAATTCCTCAATTTCATTTTTAATATTTTCGGCCTTCAATACAGTCCATTTTATAGCCCAATAGTCTGTTTGTATATTAAGGCCAAAATGGTCGCAATAATCTTCAATGGCTTCAAAGTCAAATACAAATGATTCTTTTCCATCTCGCTCATGTCTTTTACCGGGCTTATCATATTCAAAAGCTAGCTTATTACCAAAATCGATTTCTTCAGAATCGTCGCTATAACAATATTGAATCTCCCTGATTTTTTTTCCTTTGTCATACAATGCGAAGTAATAATAACTTGAAACACTTTGAGCAACTGTCACGATTAGTTTGCAAGAGAAATGGTCAGACAACATAATTGCCCAATCTTCCAAACTGTCTGAACCATTGTGTACGACAGTAGTCCAATCGTCTTGAGTTTTGCCAACAGAAATGTAATTTGGTGGCAAGTCGGAACTCAACATTTGGTATTCACCCAAATCTGACGGAAAATATGAGTCATAACTAATAACGAGGTTGTTAGTTAATTCAGCGATTTTCGCTACTACAGATTTATCATCCGCAGTATTTACATAGAAACTTGTCCAAGTAGCCATAATAGCGTTTTGATTTTTCCCAAGTCCAGCTGCGGAAGGCTCGTTATCTTTTCCATCCGTGCTAGGTTATTTTTGTTGGCAAAGATACGGAACGGTTCGCCTTCCATCTCGCAACAAAGCCGTAATCTTGCACCTCCAACTATTGCCTTTTTACTTTGTACTTTTTACTTCAATGACTTCACCCGTACCACAACAACGCAACTACCTCGACGAACTCAACAATATCCAGCGGCAAGCAGCCACACAGATTGACGGCCCCGTGCTCGTCGTCGCTGGCCCCGGCTCCGGCAAGACCCGGGTGCTCACCTACCGCATCGCCCACATGATTCAGTCGGGCATGGCCCCTTGGGAAATCATGGCGCTGACCTTCACCAACAAATCGGCGAAGGAGATGAAGGAGCGCATCACGAAGGTGGTGGGGCCACGGGGCGAGCGGGTCTGGGCGGGCACCTTCCACTCGCTGTTTGCGAAGATTCTCCGGGTGGAGGCCGAGCATATCGGCTACCCCAGCAATTTCACGATTTACGATTCCGACGATACCAAGAGCGTGGTCACGGCCATCATCAACGAGATGAACCTGAACAAGGAGCAGTACAACGCCAACACCATCAAGTCCCGCATCTCGTCCTGCAAGAGCAACCTCATTACCCCGAAAATGTACGTCACACGGGCCGATATGATGGAGGACGACAAGGCGGCCAAGCGCCCGTTTTTTCACCAGATTTATGAAAAATACGTGGCCCGGTGCAAGCGCAGCGGTGCCATGGACTTCGATGACCTGCTGTTCCGGCTTTACGAGCTGTTCCAAAACCACCCAGCGGTCACCAACAAGTACCGCCAGAAGTTCAAGTACCTGATGGTGGACGAGTTCCAGGACACGAACCACCTCCAGTATTCCATCGTCAAGAAGTTCATCAGCTACGAGGGCAGCCCCCGCAATATCTGCGTGGTGGGCGACGATGCGCAGTCCATCTATGCCTTCCGGGGCGCCACCATCCAGAACATCCTCGACTACGAGAACGACTTCAAGCCGCACGGCATCCGCATTTTCAAGCTGGAACAGAACTACCGCAGCACCGAGCATATCGTGCAGGCGGCCAACGAGGTGATTTCGTTCAACCGCAACCAAATCCAGAAGACCATCTTCAGCGACAAGGGCGAGGGCCAGCGCATCCGGGTCATCCGGGCCATCACCGACAGCGAGGAGGGCAAACGGGTGGCCGATGCCATCATGGAGCAGAAAAACCGCTGGCATTTGGCCAACAAGGAAATCGCCATCCTCTACCGCACCAACGCCCAGAGCCGGGTCTTCGAGGAGTGGATGCGGCATTACAACGTGCAGTACCGGGTCTATGGCGGCATGTCGTTTTACCAGCGCAAGGAGGTGAAAGACCTCATCGCCTACCTCCGCCTCGCCATCAACCAACAGGACGACGAGGCGCTGCGCCGGGTCATCAATTACCCCAAGCGGGCCATCGGTGGCACCACGATTGACAAAATTGCCGCCACCGCCGACTCGCACAGCATGCCCATGTGGAAGGTGCTGACACAGGTGGATTTCCCCGCCCGTACCCGCTCGGCCATTGACCACTTCGTGGCCATGATCAAGGATTTTTCGGAAAAAGCCAAGTCGCACGACGCCCACGTGGTGGCCGAGTACATCGCCCGCCGCTCCGGCCTCATGGACGAACTCAAGCAGGACACCACGGTGGAGGGCATCCAACGGTTGGACAATATCACGAGCCTTTTGGACGGTATAAAAACCTTCGTGGAAAACGACGTGGTAGAAGATTTCGGATTTGGGATTGCGGATTCCGGATTAGAGGACGCCCCCAATCCGCAATCCGGAATCCGCAATCCGGAATCCGCAATGGACAAATCGTTGGCAGCCTACCTCCAAAACATCGCCCTGATGACCGACCAGGACGACCAGACCAAGGAGGGCGATTACGTCACGCTGATGAGCGTCCACTCGGCCAAGGGCTTGGAGTTCAAGAGCGTGTTCATCACGGGCTTGGAGGAGCAGCTCTTCCCGTCGTTCATGAGCTTCGACACGCCGGAGGGACTGGACGAGGAACGCCGCTTGTTTTACGTGGCCATTACCCGTGCGGAGCAATTCCTGACGCTCAGCTATGCAGCCAGCCGCTACCGTTTCGGGCAGGAGCGCAGCAACCCGCCGAGCCGCTTTTTGGATGAAATAAACATGGCGCACCTCGATGCCTCGTCGCCCATTGGCTCCCGGTCGGCGGCTCCGGCGGGCAAGTTCGAGCGGGCACATGCCCATGCTGCCCCTGACGGCTGGTTCCGTACAATCAAGAAGCGGCGTGACGGGCAGCTTCAAGCCCCGTGGCCCGCAGCAGGAGGTGGCGCTGCGCATTGACCCGGCCACGTTCAAGCCCAGTCCCAGCGAGCATATCCAAGCGGGGCACAAGGTTTTGCACCTGAAATTCGGCGAGGGCAAGGTGGTGGCCGTGGACGGCAGCGGCGACAAGCGTATGGCGACGATTTTCTTCCCAGATTTGGACGTGGACAAGGAGAAGCGGATAATGTTGAAGTTTGCGAAGTTGCAGGTAGTGGGGTGAGGCAAATTAAGAGGTAACTTTGAGTTACCTCTTAATTTTACAACGAATGGATTCTCGTTTAAAACCTTTATTTTTGGCTAAAATTTATTTCAAATGACTGTCAAAATAGAATTGCTGCGGGAGGATGCCTTGTAGCTTCTTAGGTACTTGGAGGGGCTTAATGTGTTAAAGGTGCTAAAGGCGGATAAGGAGGATTCACCCAAAGAGCCTTCGAAAAAGAGCCGTTTTGCTGGCCGTATCTCTGCGGAAACTGCCCGGCTTTTGCACCAACAACTCGATGAAATGCGGGAAGAATGGAAATGAAAAATACCTTCTCGACTCAAATGCGGTGATTGACTACATCGGTGGAATATTGCCGCAGAAATCCATTGAATGGCTCGACAGTATTATTGAAACAGCGGTTTCAATGTCGGTCATCAACAGAATTGAGGTATTAGGGTTTAATCCACCAAACCCAGCCGACCTGTTGCCTTTTGAAGATTTGGTCAATACGGTCGAAGTCATTGGCCTACCAGAAGAAATAATTCAGCAGACCATTGATGTCAGGAAAAACTACAAAATCAAATTGCCAGATGCCGTGGTTGCTGCAACAGCATTGGTTTTGGGCTTAACGGTGATTTCAAGAAATACTGCTGATTTTGGGAAAGTGCAAGGAATTACCCTTATCAACCCCCATGATTTGAAATAGCCAGCAGTGGTGTACAAGCAGAAGCGCATCATGTTGAAATTTGCGAAGCTATTGATAGTGGGGTGAGCTTCGCATCTTCAACAAATAGACTTTGTGGATTTTTTTTATAAGAAAGATTTGTTTTATTAATTTCTAAAAATTACTTTTGGGCTTTCGATTATTTTTAGAATTCATTTTTTGGCAACCTTTTTTTTTGCCAAACCGTCTTGACGCTTATAACCCTACTTGGTAAACAGGAAAAAGCCGGAATCGAAGCCATTTGAAACAATCTTTCCTGCCGTTTTTCCTGCCGTTTTAGTTTTCTTAGAAAATGCGTGAATGCTTGGGTGGCACATGATTTTCTTTCCGTGAAAGTTTTTCGGAAAGCGTACTGCACTGCCCAAAGCAAAAAACTGCCTAACTGGGGTGTTTTGGGAAAATTCAATTTTCCCCAAAAATTGAGGAGAGAGAAAAATTTTTCTCTCCTCCACCCTCCTAAGTAGTTACAAAACTGCGTAGTCATGGGCGTTCGAAAAACCGAAAGCCGAATACCAGCCAACCACACCGCAGCAGATTTGGGGCAATCCGCTGCTTCTGCTGATGGCAACAGCACCCTTGTGTCCTTCATCGCCAACCCAATCGTAGTTGGCCGGGACAACACCTATGTTCTTTTTGTCACCAATGCCGGGGTCGCAGGTTCAGTACAGGGCTTTCAGTGGAGTTTCGTGGAAAATGGCGGCGCACCCATTGTCCAAACCACCCAATTCGGTGAGGCGGTTTATCGGCCCAATGCAACCGGTACGCTGACGGTGACGGCCAAGGCGATGGGGGCTGGGAATGCAGAATTGTCGTCAGCCATGCTGTCCCAAGATGTGGTGGCCACCAATGCCGAGTTGGAAGGCATGATAACAGGGGCAACGGACCAGCCCGGCCCCGGAATCGGAAACCCTGAAGTTGCGAGAGAGCTTGTGAACGACCACAATATTTACTATCAATCCGTGGCGCTTCAAGCCCCGGAGGCGGGCGATGGGTTTAAAAAGATGGTCTTTAACATGGTGTACGAAGGGGCCAATCATCGGAGCATGTCAGACCGCCGTGACCACTTGCAGCAGTTGGCCGCTTCGCTCAACGGGACAGGCGGCGACTTTGGGGCGCTTGCCGGGCAAGGGGCCGGGGTGAGTGGCATCCGGCTGGCCGTGCTGGCCATGTCGTTGGGCGGTAGCCCGCCTTTGCCCTGGACGGAACTGCCAGAATCGCTATCTGACCGTGCCCATGCCGACGAGGCGTTGCGCCAAAGTCTCGCCGCTTTGGACGAAAACCAGCGCATTGACCTCTTCAACTTGGCCAGGTTCCCAAAATCAAATATTACTTGGTGTGGGAAAATACTGGAAGGGTTGCGAAACCGCTATTTCCCCGGGGCTAATTTTAACGACGTGCTGACGGGGATGCAGGGGACGAGGGCGCACTGGATTGTGCGGCATTTCAAGGAGGGGCCGATAGCACATAGTTGAAGCTGAAGCTCAGTCTAAACCAAATAGTAGTATAATGTGCAAGACAACCACGGATGCCAGTTCAATTATATCAAATGGCTTGTTAAGGATTCCGGTAGCCTGCCCAACAGGCACTGGAGGGGATGAAGTCTCCATTCTTGTTTTTGATCCCGACCATTTGATTAATAACGTAACTGAATCGGTAGATGCTTGGAGGCTCAGCTTAAAGTTGTTTTTTAACGAGTTGAAGTCAATGAATGGACTGCCTGATGAAGCATCACAAGCATTACAGCCATTTAAATTTAGAGTAGTGTATCATGACAGGAACTCTACACCGGAGGAAAGAAATGGTTTTGGGATGATGGATTTTCCAGTGTATCTGGTGGAAGGTGAAGGAGGATTTACTAACCCGATGTCATTGGCAGAAGGAATTGCATTGTTGGAGGCGCACAAGTTGCCTGAAGCATCCTACGCTATTTTCATAAATAAAAACACAGGTTTTCCAGATACCACGCCTATTGATATAAAAAAAAGTTTAGAAATTTTCGTCCAACATGATTCCGACGAAATAGCACTGGGGTTTGGATTGCCAGGTATGTTTATCTACAAGCCAATACAAATGCCGAAAAATAGGACTTATTAAAGTGAATGAAATAGTCGGCAACATTGCTTCTGAAGAATTCAGGAGAAACAAATTTCTTCGAGTTTTAAAACATGAACTCGGTCACATGTTGGGATTGGAACATATGCCAAATACAATTATGGATGAAAGCTATACAGAAGTTGACAACCACGAACTTTATACAATTGACCAAGTGAGAATCATTGCTAAAGTATTACCCAATTTAAAGAAATCTTAAATGATTCTTCGGAAGCAAGGATAATTTTTCAACCATGTGCAAAAAAACATCACCAGGCAGCAATTCCGGCAACCCCGTTGGCGGAATCAACCCGAACACACCGGGTGGTGGTGGCGGTGCGCCCGGTGCTGGCAGCCCCTTCCCTACGGGGCCTGCGCCAATGGTTGGGTCGCCGGATTTTTTGCCACAGGTCACTTTCATCGCCACGCCCACCCCCAACGACAACGGGTTCATTGGCAATGCGGAAACGTTCCACCGGAACTCCGGCCTGAACCCCATTTCCATCAACTCCATACAGCATGCCGTCGAATTGCTGAACAATTCGGCCCAAACGGGCACGGGCGTGCTCGACCATTTCAGAATCGTTTCTCACTTCTTCGTGGACGACGAAATGCCGGGCGTTGCCCCTTCGAACATCAAAATAGCGATGCTCAACAACAGCGGGCGGGGCGTGTTGAAGCACCATTTGAACGGTTGGGCACAGAGCAATTATGAAGGGCTTAAGTCCATGATTTCGTTGCTGGTCTTGAGCGGAGGCAATTTGACGCTAAACCCCGGCGTCTATGGCGGATCACTAACCATCATCATGGGTCGGCTCCGCCCGACGCACAACGCACTACTCGACCTCGTTCCGACCGACCCCATAGAAGGTGAGCCTACTGGGCTGCTCAACGATTTTTTCCGATTCGCAGCCAGCAAATGGTTGCTGACCACATTCCCGACATTTCTTCCCACCGTTCCGGACTGAACTGATGGGAGCCTATACTTTGCTGTTGAACGAGGTGAAGCCTCGCATTTCGCAGTTGACCCAAGCCAACCTCAACACCTTGGAAACGACCATTCTTGGGCTTGGCGATTTTGGGGCAGTCACGAATGTCGGCCCCAGCAACCTCCCCTATTTTACCGCAAATCTGACAGCAGGTGTTGCGGCATTCAACGCCAATTTCTTCGCCAATATCACCACCATGCGGCAGCGCTTCAACCAGTTCAGCACGGTGGACATCAGGGGATGCCAAGCGGGCAACGACCCCGATTATATTCGGGCCATCCGGCGCTTCTTCGGCACATCGGACACGGTACGGCCAAGCGTCACCGCCCCTACCCGGTTTCAAAGGTTCAACAGCATTGGCAATGTGACCGGTTTGGACACTCGGGCAGAGATAGATGGGTTGCTCAGCGGTGGTATTTCGCCGTTCAATGCCAGCACCCTGCGCACCCAGTTTGAAGCCTGGGCCGATGGCATGGGCATCAATCAAGCGCACAAAGACTTTTGGCTTGCTACTTTTGACCTGCCCGTATTGCAGTTTTGTAAACTAAGTTGGAAAGCCAATATTCCGGCAAGGGCTGCCGGCCTTGCCATATCCCGCTTGGATGGCTTTGCCAACGCAAATTTTGAGCAAGCACTCGCCTTGCTCGATGATATATTCTTCTTTTCTGCTTCCGAAAAACCGACCACCGCCCAAAGGACAGCGGTGGAAGCGGTACTTCCGAATTTGGACACCTGGATTGGGCAACTTAGCGCCACCATTGCCGATGCAGCCACCCAACCCCAACTGACCACCGTTTTCAACAACCTCAAAGGAATCTACGAAAACGTTGACCCTCGAACCGCCAATAGCTCCTTTACCAGCGGCAGGGTGATACCACGAACTGCCCCATCGCCACTTAGCGTCGCACAAGTGCGCACATGGCAACAACAATTGTCCAACTTCATAGACAACGACACCCACTCGATTTTCGCCAAAATCAAAGCAATGAAGACCGCTGGGCACACGCAGGCCAATGCGACCCAGTTCAGGTTTAGGTACTTCCTGCGTTTGGGGCTTGTGTTCCAGTTATACCATCCATCCAGCACCAATTTCAACCAACAGTTAATCGTAGCAATCATCGATAGTGCTGGCACCAATAGGCGCCAAAACGAGGCGGTTCGTCATTGGATACGAAGCCAGTGGAGGGGCGTAAACCCGCCCAATATTCCAGCAAGCGTCAATTGGGAAAATGGCCGCAACACGGCCTGGATAGTGGAAGGACGCCAGCAAGGCCCAGCTTACGTCTGCCCCCACGAATCCTACGACCTGCACCTCTTTAAACTTAGGGCTACCGATTAAACCAAAAAATGTAAAACAACCTGCTATGCCCACCAACTCCGCCCTTCAATCCGTTTTGACCGAAGCCGGGCTTGCCATTGCCCCACTTCGGGCGGTCAACACCCCGGACCGTGCCGTGGCATTTTTTCAAAACCTCGGTTATGAAGTGCCTGCTGGCGCATTTGGTGGCTCGCTGTCGCAATTGTCCACGCAGGCAAGCGAACTGGTAGCTGCCGTCCAACGCCTGCTACAAGCTACGGACGACTCTGCTGTCATCTCAGCGGTGGTGGACATGATGGGGCGAATGGGCATGGCCATCAAGGCTGTGGAGGATGTGAGGGCGGCAGTGCAAGGCGGTGGCGGTGGTGCGATACCGAATATCGCTGACCTACCGAGGCGGTTGATTGATTTTTTGCTGCTCGATTATTTTGACCGACAAAAAACCGAAGTGCATGGCATCCTGCATGTCCTTGGAATCATAGAACACGAGCCAGAGGCTGCCGTGGGCACGCCCAAGCGCAAGTTCAACTGGGAAAAACTGGGCGACTTCCTGACAAAGCCCGGCGACCATTTCAACGCCTTGTATAAATGGGACACCGATTTTGAGACCACCAAGTTCCTCACCCGGTTGGAGCGTTTGATGCGGGCGGCCAACCTGCCCGGCGGAATGTACCCACAAACCGAAACCACCAGGGCCATACTTGGCAATGCGCCGGGCCAGCACGAGCTGCGGTTTCCCATTTTCCAAGGGGGGCTGACGCCAGAAACCTACGCACAATTCGGCGTCACATTCTCGCCCGCCGATGCACAAGGCGGCAAGAAAAAAGGCTTCGCAATGCTGCCCTACCTCACGGGCACGGCAGCCTTCAATTTTACCGTCTGCGACAAAGGGGAACTGGGTTTTGAGTCAACGGGCGACATCAAGGGCGTGGGCCTCGTACTCCGCCCGCCTTTCGACATTGAGGGCATACTCAACCTCGTGGCTTCGTTCAGGACCTTGTTATCCCTTCGGCAAAAACCCGATGCATCGCCCGAAATCATACTCATCGGAACTGCGGGGGGCACCCGCCTTGCCGTGCAAGGGCTTGGGATGAGCGTTATTTTGCACAACCCACAAGGCAAGTTCGACCTCGCTTGGGAGGGAAATATCGAGGCCATCCGATTGGTGGTCTCTGGCGGCGACGGGGATGGCTTTTTAGCCAAAATCCTATCGGGCCTGAAGGTGGAGGCCGAAGCGCAACTGGGCCTTGGCTTCAGCCTGCTCAACGGTTTCTACATCACGGGCGGTGCCAAGTTTGCCATAGAGCTGCCCACACATATTGCGCTTGGCCCGCTGGAATTGCAGGGCACCCGACTCGAATTGGCCCCAACCGCCGATTCCTTCCGCCTCGATGCCGGGGTGGTGCTAAAACTTGACCTCGGCCCGCTCAAGGCCGTTGTGGAAAACATGGGCCTTCGTGCCGAACTGAAGTTCAAGCAAGGGAACCTCGGCCCCGCCGACCTCGGCGTTTCCTTCAAACCACCCAACGGCGTCGGCCTCAGCGTGGATGCGGGCATCGTCAAAGGTGGCGGCTACCTCTACTTCAATTTTGAGGACGAGGAATATGCCGGGGCATTGGAATTGGTGTTCAGTGGCTTCCTCACCTTGAAGGCCATCGGCCTCATCACCACCAAGATGCCCGATGGCTCAAAGGGCTTCTCCATGCTCATCATCATCACGGCGGAGTTCGGCACGGGGCTGCAATTGGGCTTTGGCTTCACCCTGCTTGGCGTGGGAGGCCTTGTTGGCCTGAACCGCACCATGAAGCTCGACGTGCTGGCACAGGGCGTCAAGACGGGCAGTTTGGAGAACATCCTCTTCCCGAAGGATGTAATCGCCAATGCGCCCCGCATCATCAGCGACCTGCGGGCCATCTTTCCGCCGCAGGAAGGGCGTTTCCTCATCGGGCCAATGGCAAAGTTGGGCTGGGGAACACCTACCTTGGTCAGCCTGTCGTTGGGCATCATCATCGAAATCCCTGGCAACATCGCCATACTGGGCGTACTAAAGGTCGCATTGCCGACCGAGGAGGCAGCCCTGCTCATTATTCAGGTCAGCTTCATCGGAGCCATAGAATTCGACAAAGAGCGAGTTTGGTTCTTCGCATCGCTGTTCGGCTCAAGGATATTGTTCTTCACCATCGAGGGTGATATGGGCTTGCTTATGGCCTTCGGCAAAGACGCCAATTTTGTACTGTCCGTGGGAGGGTTCCACCCCCGGTTCACGCCGCCGCCACTACCGTTCCCATCGCCAAGCCGCATCGCCTTCGACATTGCGAATACCCCGGTCTATAAAATCAGGGTGTCGGGCTATTTCGCAGTCACCTCCAACACCGTCCAGTTTGGGGCGAGGGCCGAGCTGCAATTTGGCCTCGACGATTTCGGCATATCCGGCCATATCGCCTTCGATGCC
>JADKBS010000053.1 GCA_016714985.1 Saprospiraceae bacterium
TAAATCGTTGGGGATATTTTGTATTAGATAAGCCGTATCTATTCGAATTTGAAGTGAAAGTTGATTAGAATTTCAATTATTAAAAAGTTTGTTTGCAGCATTGGACAAAGCGGCGATGGCAAAACAATTGATTTTGTTAGAACAGATGGCACATTGTATTCCCCTTCACAAACGCTGGTTCAAGTCCCCGTTGTTTTAAGTCTGCACCAGCTGTCTCACGTAGGTCCCTTGCTGTCTCAAGTCCCCGCTGCTCCGCCACCAGCCGCTCCCAGATGGCCTGCACGATATGCTCCTTGGTGCGGAAATGGTAGGCGAGGTTGCCCACGCTCATCCACTCCGCCTCGTCGCCGATGTGCTGGAGGCGCACGTTCACCATGCCGTCCCGGTTGAAACAGCGGACGGCGGCATCGAGGATTTTGTCTTTGGTGGGTTTTGCCATGCACAGGGTTGCCAAAACAAGGCTGAGCAAAGGTAGGGCTTTATGGTTTGCGGGAAGGCTTGCGCGCATTAATTTGGCGACAATATGCTTTACAAAAAAAGCTTTACCACACGGCCAAATGGCGCCGCCATTGTCCGTGTGGTAACGCCTTCTTGCTGGGCCGTTTTTTTGCTGTTTAATTGAGTTTTAACAACTTGCAATGGGTCGGTTTCAGCTTTGAAGTTTTTGCGACAACATAGTAAGTGTCTGATGGGAGGGGCTTTACCCATTTCAGTTCCTGCCATCCCAAGAGACTGCCACCATTCACTGATGTTCCAGGAGTTGCCCCGTCCGCAGCGTGCGCACCAGCTTCGCCTTGGGCGTCGAAGAACTAAAGGTGACGTTTTCGCTCCCAGATTCAGGCAGCCAAGAAAGTGAAATGGTCGCTTGGCTGACATCGGGTTCGGCATTGCGGATAGCTCAATTTTGCGCTGTTTTTTAATCTCTTCCTCTTATTGATGATAACACCGCCATCGCTAATTAACCCCACTGTTGGTGCATGGCACGCCACCTTGGCTCGGCTCCAGTGCGATGAATGCGGTGAAGTCGCAAAGCACTCTTTCCTGAATGCTGAGTTCAATCATTGCTTGGATTTCGGCATCTCCCAAATTGTTGCCCACCATGTCGTCGAGTTGTAGGCCCACCCATGACTCTCGTGCAAGGGAGTCGCTTGAAAGGATGTCGCTTTCGGGAATCAACCTGGTTTCAGTGTGCCAACCGGATGGCGTAAGGGCGTTGAACTCCAGTTCAAAGGGGAATCCCCCTTCGTACCGTCCGACTTGCAGAATAGGACGGTTGGCGTAGCTGGATTGGCCGCCATACTCAACCAAATGCCGTCCCCAAGTAAATCCCGTTGCTATGTCCGTGTTCAAATCGAACAGGATAGGCTCGTTGGTAATAGTTTCCAAGGTGTTCAAGATGTTTTCCCAAAGTATGCCGTTCTTTGGTATTTGCCGGCATAGATTCCACCCGTTTGGGCGGTTAGGGCCTTGTAAATGAAATCGTGTTGGGGGATTGGGATGGAAGTGTTGCCACTATTTTCATAATAGGTATTCAAGTCCTGGAAATTCACCACATGAATGGTGATGTCGAGGTTGCTGGCACCGTTGAGCAGGGTTTCTACGATGGAGTTGTTCCACCAAGGATAATATTCGGCGGAACTGGAGAAAAGGACAATGTCTGCACTGCCACCGTGATTGGCAATAAAGTCATAGGCGTCAAAGAACAACCTTTCAATATCTGCTGCATCGGCAACTGGATTTCCGAGTGGATCAAGTACTTGTTGCGTCATTGCTGGGTCGCCGGATATCCAGTCTTGAGAGAGTCGTTCTACCTCAAAATTGTTCCTTGTGAAGAACATGTTGAAGGCATCATCAGCTGTCAATAAATTGGGCAGGGCTTGTTTTATGAAATTGAACAGGTTGGCGCTTCCGAAAGAGGCGTTATTGCTTTGATGGTCGAACAAGAATGCGAGTTTTCTTGGCGTATTGGTCTGCGGAAGGTTCGTTGGCTGGAACGCAAGCTGATAGAAATGATCGTCACCGTCGTCCAGTTTGGAGGCAAAAACGCCATCGTTCCAAGGAGCATCCACCTCGAATACAGCTGGTTCGGTAATTTCGTCCCAGTCAATATCGGCGACAAGATAGTCTCCCCAAAGCGGGTCAGTTGCAGGCTCAAATACAGGTACCAGGTTATCCGAGAGTTTTGGATTGGGCCATTCGGCGTTTGGGAATGTAATTACTTTGATATTTCCATTTTTAAGGTAAGATGGGGCGAGTAGGTTGATGGGGAGCAAGGTGGAGACAGAAGATGAAGACCACCTGGTAGGGGCTAGGTACGTGATTTTTACCGTGCGGCTTTCGTCACCTGCAAGCGGGTAAATCCTTAGTTGGTACCCACCCTCAGGCTTAACAAAAAGGATGGAGGGGTCACGCCTTCTGTCCACGATTTCTTCGTAGGTCTGTATGGCGCTCCACCTGTCCCTTATGTCGGCCTTGATAATATCGTCCCCGATCCAAAGCCAAGAATCATGGATGATGGAGCCTTTTGGCAAATTGAAATCAAAGGCGATTTCAAGGGTGTCTTGTTTTTCATACCAATAACCGTCTGCCGAGATGGTCAGGTACATGCCGATTTCTGTGTAGATTCCCTTGGGTTCTACGGTGAAAACAGCTGCATCAATGGTGCCGGCCTCCCAGCTTGATTCCCACCAATCGGGGTCGCCTACCCGGAGGTCGAGGTTTTGGCAAAACAATGAATGGCCTAATACTAAGCTCAACAAGAGTGCGATGGACTTTTTCATAACTAATTGGTTTAAGCGTTAAGTGAAAAATGAGAACTATCCGAAAAATAGATGGGATTTGCGAAGGGAGGGCGCTGTTCTGTCAAAAAGTAAGGGGGCTTGCAATTTATTTTTTTGAATTGTCGTTTTGCCGCATGTTTTCCTATCAAAATCTGGATTAATCTGCTTACTTGGGTACACAATATATATTTCCCTTACCTTTGAAGCCGTCAAATTGCCATAAAGGCATGCTGTTTTTTCACTTCATCAAAATTAATTAATGAGACATTTCCACCATTTTACAGCTTTGGCAATCATTGCCTTCCTTTTTGCTTTCACTGCTTGCAAAAACGATGGCGACGCAGCCCGTGATGCAGCCGTCGAAGGCATCCAAGGCACACAGCCAGCGGGCGATGCCGCTGCCAACCCTGCAGCAGCGAACCCAGCCACTCCTCCCACGCCCGAACCTGCCCAAAATGCGGCTGGGGTTTGGCACTACACTTGTCCAAAAGGTTGTGCTGGGGGCGCAGGCTCCGCCGTTGCTTGCGCCAAGTGCGGAACGACGTTGGCCCACAATGCGTCCTATCATGGCGACGCAAAAACGCCTTCTCAGCCGCAAAACGTCTTGCCAACTGCAAAGACAGAAACCAATGCAACCTCATTGCCGCCAGGCATGGTGCCCGTAGAAAGCCCAATTAAGACGCCAGAACCTGCGCAAAATGCCAAAGGCGTATGGCATTATACCTGCTCCGGTGGGTGTGCTGGAGGTGCTGGCTCGGCGGTTGCTTGCGCAAAATGCGGGAAGACGCTGGCGCACAACCAATCTTATCACCTGTAATTACCGCTGTTCTCCAGAAAGGGCAAAACGTAAATTTTGCTTTGCAAAATTTACGTTTTGCCCTAAAGCGCTACCGCATCACCGTCACCCCACCTTCCATGAAAATCTCCTTGTCCTCGCCCTTGCAATCAACAACGATGGCCTTCAGGAACCAGACAAAGACGGCGGGCCGCATATTGACTTCCCGGTGCAGGCCGTCCCAGCCAATGCTGGTTGGGTCATAGGTGTTGTACATGCTATTCCCCCATCGGTCGAAGACCATGAACTCGAATTTTTTGACCTCCACATCTGCGGCTACTTTGGCCATGAAGTGGTCGTTGATGGCGTTGCCATCCGGTGAGAAGCTGTTTGGTACGTAGAAATAGCCCCGGTCCCAATCCGCATCGGGCAGCACCATCGCTTGGTAGTCCTTTTCCTCGCAGCCGTCGTCGGCGGTGAGGTGGTACATGCCGGGATTGGTCACATGCACTTGCTTGGTGGTCATCCCGTTCGACCAGCGCCATGCAATGGCCTGCTCGTCGCCGCTGTAAACCGTTGGCTCCAGCATGATCGAGCCTTCGCCACAAGGGAGCGCCGCATCCTGCAGCACCACGACCATCGGCTGGGTGGCGGGCACCAGTACGTCCATTTCCATTTTGCACCCGTTCCCGTCCTGCACCATCACCGCATACTCGCCCGCTGAAAGGCCGACGAAATAAGGGCTTGATTTCAGGCTGCCGTTGTCTATTGCATAGCGATAGGGCGATGTACCTTCAGTTCCTTCAAGGCTGACAGTCCCATTGCTGCCGTTCCAGCAGCTCGGCGTGGCCTCCCATTCGAGGTGGACGGCGGGCAGTTCCATGACCGTTACGGCCAAGATGGAGTCGCAGCCCGAGGTGCTGGTGAGCAAAAATTCTTGGGTAGTTCCCGCCAAAATCTGGTTGCCATTATAAGCTGCCGTTTCACCGGGACAAGCCGACAAGGAAAGGCTGCCGATGAAGGCTGGGTTCAGGAGGGTGGCAATTGTCACCACGCTGTCGCAGCCAGATAAGCTGGTTAGGGTGACGGCCGCTGTGCCCACGTTGGCGATGTCGCACGAGTAGTTTTCAAAATAACTGTACTGCGTTGGCAATTCGGTTACGTTCCACTCGGCCTCGTCCGTGCAGCCATTGGAAGCGGTCACGGTAACGCTGTAACTGCCGCCAGCATTAATCGTGATGCTTGGTGTGGTTGCTCCTGTGCTCCATAGGTAATTCGTGAAACTGCCTTGCACGGAAAGGATTTCGGAATAGCCTTCGCAAAGCTGCGAGGAGCCGGTTACGCCGACTGTCGGGGACGCAGGGAAGGAGACCGTGATTTGGCCTTGGCCCGTGCAGCCTTGGGTGTTCGTGACGGTCAAGGTATAGCTGCCTGCTTGCGCAATGTTGATGCTCGAAGTGGTGGCCCCGTTTGACCATAAATAGCTGGCGAAGCCGCCGCCCGCCATGAGCGTGCCCGTGCCATCGCAACCCAAGTTGCTCGGCAAAATATCTGGTGTAGGAGCAGGGTTCACGGCAAGCGGCTGACTATCGGTAGCGGTGCAGCCGTTGGCGTCCGTCACGGTGACGGCGTAGTTGCCTGCTTGCGCAATGTTGATGCTTGGCGAGGTCTGACCATTGCTCCAAGCTACGGCTGCAAAAGCGCCTGAAACCGAAAGTGTTGCACTGCCGCCAGCACAAATTGCCAGCGGGCCATTCACCTGTACCTGCGGCAATGCCGGGAAGCTGATGGCTTCAATAGCCGTGCCCGTGCAGCCGCTGGCGTCGCTGACGGTCACGGCATAGTTGTTTGCTTGCGCAACCGTGATGAAAGGCGATGTCGAGCCATTCGACCAGAGGTAAGTGGCATAACCCGCCCCTGCATTCAACATGGCCGTGCCAAGGCAGGGTTGCATTGCTGCCGCAATATCCGGTGCGAGCGAACTGCCTATCGTCAGGCTTTGCGAAGCCGTGGCCGTGCAGCCATTGGCGTCGGTAGCCGTCACGGCGTAGGTGCCGGGCTGCGAAACGTTGATGGTCGGCGTGGTTTGGCCGTTGCTCCAAGTGACCTGTGGGAAATTGCCCGAAACGGCGAAAACCGTGCTGCCGCCCGTGCAGATGCTCGGCGAACCTTGGATGGCTACCTGCGGCAAAGTCGGCATCGAAACGGCTTCGGAGGCCGTGCCCGTGCAGCCGCTGGCGTCGCTCACCGTCACATTATAGCTGCCTACCTGCGACACGTTGATGCTCGGCGTCGTTGCGCCATTTGACCATAAATAATTGGCATAGCCTGTCCCGGCATGTAAAGTCCCTGCGGGGGCGCATGGCTGCAAGTTGCTGGCGATGGCAGGCGACAAGGAAGTGCCGACGGTCAGGCTTTGCGAAGCCGTGGTGGTGCAGCCATTGGCGTCGGTGGCCGTGACGGCGTAGCTGCCGGGCTGCGAAACATTGATGCTCGGCGTGGTTTGGCCGCTGCTCCAAGCGACTTGTGGGAAGTTCCCTGAAATGCTAAATACCGTACTGCCGCCAGCGCAAATGCTCGGCGAACCTTGGATGGCAACCTGCGGCAGGTTTGGCATCGAAACGGACTCCGTGGCCGTGCCCATGCAGCCGCTGGCATCGCTCACGGTGACGCTGTAATCGCCGACTTGGGAGACGTTGATGCTCGGCGCTGTCGCCCCGTTCGACCACAGGTAATTGGCGTAGCCCGCCCCGGCGTGCAAGGTGCCTGCGGGAGCGCAAGGCTGCAAGCTGCTGGCAATGGCCGGGCTGAGCGAGGCACTGACGGTCAGCATTTGGGCGTCCATTGCGGAGCAACCATTCGAATCGGTGACGGTGACGGCGTAGGTGCCGGGCTGCGAGGCGGTGATGGTGGCGGCGTTGGAAGTACCCGTCGGGGTGTCCCATGTTGCTTGCGCAAAATTGCCCGACAGGGCAAACGTGGCCGAGTTGCCCGTGCAAACGGAGCTTGGCCCGTTGATGTCAACCGTTGGCGGCGCCAAAACGGTGAAAGGCTGGCTGGCCGTTGCGGAGCAACCATTCGCATCGGTTACGACGACAAAATAAGTGTTCGATTGTGTGACGGGTATGCTGGCCGTGGTTTGGCCCGTACTCCAAAGATAGCTAACGATATTGCTGCCGCTCGCCGCCAAACTGGCGGGGCTTCCCGCACAAACCGCCGTTGGCCCGTTGATGGCCACCGAGGGCGGGACGGGGAAGGATACACTTTCCGAAGCCTCACCAGAACAGCCACTTGCATCGCTGACGGTGACGGCGTACGGCCCCGCTTGGGTTACGGTGATGCTGGGCGTGGTGGCCCCGTTTGACCAAAAATAGCTGCTGAATCCAACGCCCGCTGTTAGCGTGGCCGAGCCGTTGCAGCCCGCCTGTGTGGGCACGATGTCGAAGGCGAGGCTGTTGCCGAAGGTCACTACCTGCTGGGCCGTTGCGGTGCAGCCTTGCAGATTGGTAACGGTGACGACGTAAACGCCGGGCTGCGTGATGGGGATGGCGTCCACTGTAGCGCCCGTCGTCCAAACACAGGCGGCAAAATTGCCAACTACGACCAAGGTTGCAAGGGAGCCGCCATTGCAGAGTGACGATGGCCCCGTGATAGCGGCGACTGGTTGCGGAGCAAAATAGACGGGAAAATTGGCCGTTGCCGTGCAGCCCTGCGCATTGGTGACGGTGACGGCATAAGGCCCTGCTTGGGTCACGGAGATATTAGACGTGGTTGCCCCATTCGACCATAAATAGCTTGCATAGCCATTGGGGACAGCAAGGTCGGCGGTGCTGCCTTGGCAAAGCCCAGTGGGGCCGTTTATTTGCACCGAAGGTGCAACGCCGATGCTGGCCGTGCCACTGGCCGTGGCGGTGCAGCCATTGCTGGCCGTGACGGTGACGGCGTAGTTGCCGCTTGTTGTGGTGGTGATGGTCGGCGTGGTTTCGCCCGTTGACCAGAGGTAGTTGCCGCCGCCCGATGCGACCAAGGTGGCCGTGCCGCTGCAATTGGCGGGAGAAGCAGCCACGGAGGCATTTGGTGCCGTGCCCGTCGTGACGGTGACGGAGGCCGTGGATTTGCATTGCCGTTGGTTGGTGACGGTGACGGTGTAAGTGCCCGATGCGTTGGCTTGGATGGTCGGTGTCATGGCCCCCGTTGACCAGAGGTAGCTATAAAACGGGCCGCCCTGCACGTTGATGGTTTGGCTGCTGCCGTTGCAGAACGGTGCGACAGGGGCGATGCTCGGCGCTGGCATGGGCGCAGGCTCGATGACCTGCTCCACGGTGGCGGTGCAACCATGTACGTCGGTGACGGTGAGGCTGTAGGTGCCTACGTCGGTGGCCGTAATGTTTTGCGAGGTTGCCCCAGTGCTCCAAAGGTAGTTTGGGTATGGTGGTGCGGCCTGCAACGAGAGCGTCTCTTGCCCCACGCAGATGTCGGTCAGCGTGGCGATGATGGGCGGTATCATCGGGTATTCGGGCAAGAGGAAATCCCCGACCGAGGTACAACCGTTGGCCTCCGTGACGGTAACGGTGTAAGTGATATTCGGCAAGATGTCGATGATGGGCGTAGTGGCGCCTGTGTTCCACAGGATTTGAGCACAGGTGCCAGCGTTCGTCAGGTTAATGGTCGAGTTGCCGTTTGGGCAGGCCATGGGGGGTGCTTGGAATTGGGGCGGGGTAGCGGGCGTTTCTGTGACATTGATGGTGTCAATAGCCGTGCAGCCAGTCAAATCGTTTGTGACGGTCACTATGTACTGCCAGGGTCGCTGATATTAGTGCTCGGGGTCTGTTCCGCCGTTGGACCAATTATAAGTATAGTAGTCGGAGTGCAAGGTCGGACAACATCCTGCCCACATTAGGACAAAGTTCGATTGGCCCCGAAATGTCTGCCTCTGTTGGAATGATAGGCGGCAATACCCCTGAGCTCAGTGAGGCTTGTGCAGCCGTTCTGATTGCTGATGGTCACGGAATAGGTGTTGCCTGGTTGGCCGAAAATGGTCGGTGTAGATTCTCCAGGTTGACCAGTCGTAAGGCATAACTGGCAAATCCTTGCGACCAGCTTAGGTAAGGTTGTCGGGGTCACAGCCACCAGGTTCAATTTCAATTTCGGCCGTAAGGAAAGGTGGGTTGGCTTTGTAGTGGGCAGTTGCAGTACAGCCATTATCGTCAGTTACCCAGACGTTGAACCAATAATTAGCATCCATCGTGAGGTCGAGGAAGCTGTCTGTGCTCCAAACCGGATTGCCAGATGGCCACGGCCCCCACTCATAGCTGTAGGGCTGTGTGCCGCCTGTGACGTTGGCCACAAAAGTTACTTTTTCGCCAAGGCAATAGGGGTTAGGCTGATGGGTCATGGTCACGTGCAGGTTGCACTGGGCATTGCTTTCGAGCATTAAAAAAGGCAGGTAAAAGAGCGCAGTGATGAGCAAGGGCGACTTGCAAAAGCATTTGGGTAGATTAATCGGTATCATAGGTAGAGGGTTTTGTTTTGATGATGATTTCAAAGGGCGAAAGCTAATGAAGTTGAAGATTGTTTTATGCCTACTATTGGTCAAATGGTGATATTTTTATTTTTAGTAAACATGAATTTTCGTGGTATTTGATTGCGGAATGCACAATCTGCCATATTTAATGGTTGATGCCTTTGCATGGTTTCGGTGCAATTGACCATTTCCAATCCAAGGTTTCAACCCCTGACAGCGCCACCTGAATTAAATCATACCTTCCGTTGACATTTCCGACCCATTTTCCCAAAAAAATAGGCTTAATAGCACTTGAAAGTGAGAGGTTTGGAGGGGCGGATGTTTAGTTTCTTTAATCCCGACCAAAACGCCCCTCCGATTTCACTGTCCGAGTTTTATTGCATGCATCATTTTCATGGTGGGAATCATTAGAAAGGTAACATTCATTGCGCTTGGGATTTCAAAACCTTGTTTATGAAAATTGCTGCGCAAATCCACCCTTTAAGATTGTTGGCCGTTGTGCTGTCTGTTCTTTTTGTGCTCCAAATTGGCAGCGCCCAAACCGCCGACTCCGTTGCCACCACTGCTCCTGTGTTCCGGGTTTCGTTGCAGAATGGCAATATCCTGCCCCAGAACCGCTACGTACTGACCAATATTGACGAAGCAGGGCACGCCTTCAAATACACGAAGGCTTTTGCGATGGAATATGGCTGGCAGATGCTGGGCGGGCAGGCGTGGCAGCAGGTGAGCAAGTACCCCCGCTTCGGTTTTGGGGCGCAGTACATGCGGATCATTCACCGTGACGAACTGGGTCATCCTTTCTCAGTTTACGGCTTCTACGATGGCAATTTTTTCAGCTCAAAAAACTTTGAAGTCACGAATCGATTGTCGGCGGGCCTGGGCTATGGCTTCCGCCGCTACGACCCCAACGATCGCCTTCCCAACGACATCCTCAGCACCCGCTTGAATGCCTTTGTGGAAATGGGCCTCGGCATCGCTGTTCGCCTGAACGACTACCTTTACCTGGAGCCTGCCTTCCGTTTCACCCACTTCTCCAATGGCAACTTGAAGGAGCCGCAAAAGGGCCTGAACGTGGTATCCTACGCCGTGAGCCTCCGTGCATTGCTGGAAAAACCCGTCCATGAGCAGGTGAAGGTGCCAATGGCCGTGTGCCAACACCGCCACGAACTATTGGCGTTTTGGGCCTTGTCCACCCGCCAGTTGGACTTCAGCGACAACAATGACCACTACCACGAAACTTATGGCATGAACTACCTGATGACCAACCTGCACCTCGGCTACAACTATGAAATAAGCCGGGGAATGAAGCTGGGCGGCGGCCTTGACTTTGTGTATGATGGCAGCAATGGGCAATTGGAACTTGTTGCTAATGGCAACACTCCCAGCAAAAGCGCCGTGCCATTCGGCGACAAGTTCGGGGTGTCCGTCTTCATCGGCGGAGAACGGGTGATAGACCGCCTGTCCATCGTGGGCACATTGGGTTATATGGTGGTTCAAAAGCGCTATGGCTCCACATCGCCCGCCTTCGAGCAGCGTTTCGGGTTCAAGTACCATTTTTATCGGAACGTCTTTGCAGGCGTGAACATCCGGGCCTACCGTTTCCAGGCCGCCGAGGCGATAGAGTTCCATGTGGGCTTACGGAAGTTCATTCGTTGAATGATAAATGATAAATGATGAATGATGAATGATGAATAGCCTGTCCTGGCTTGTCAGGAATAAATTTGCAAGGCATTGATTGACAGGTGTTTGCCAACTATTGTTGTCTCATTTTTTTCAGATTTGCTAGGGTTCACGCTTCAATCAAAATCGTTTCGCCGCCAAACTTCACCCGGTCGCCAGCCCGCAGCTTCTTGCGCACTTGGGTCTCTACTTCGCCGTTCACGGTGGCCTCGCCCTCTTCCCGTATGCGCACCTTGGCCTCCCCGCCGGAGCCGACGAGGCTCAGTAGTTTCAGCAGTTTGTTCAGTTCGATGAATTCGTGGCCGTTGAGTGGGAAGGTGGTCATAAGCTATGATTGAGTTTTGGGCAAGGATAAGGGAAATTTGAGAAGTTTAGCAGTGAACGGTTGTTTTTGCAAAAACTACCATTCATTGCAGCATATAGGTTAAGCTGGTATCCAAGGGAAAAGTGCACCATAATATTTCAATTTTGGCTCATGTTGGCTTACAGTGAAATAGAGGGGGTGGTAGAGAATTGGGGGCGGCTGCGCTCGCCCCCAACCCCCCTTCGCTTTCACGCTAACACTTCATGAGCCAAAAAAATATCATTTTTAAATTGGAATTGAAAAAATAATTGGGATTATCATAGTATTGCAAATACCTGTAATTCAGTTTCTTGTAAATTCATTCCCGACAAGCCGAGACAGACTATTCATCATTCATCATTAGGGATGTTAAGAAAATTTTTCGACGCAGATTTTTATGATTTTTTGTGATTGATTATGCTTTGTTTTTGCGTAGCAAAAACCTGAAAAACATAAAAAATCATAATCATCTGCGTCTTTCTGCGTCAAAAAAACTGCGTCAGGATTTTTTCTTAACGCCCCTGATTCATCATTCATCATTCATCATTTCCAAGCATTTCAAATCTTAAACATGAAACGCATTCCAAACCCGCTTTTGCCAATCCTGTTCCTGCTTACAGCAATGCCGTTGTTGGCGCAACAGCCCTACACCCAAAAGCAGTTCAGCTATTTCGTGGAAAAAGACATCCCCTTTGGCTCGGCCACCGGGTTTGCTGGGCAACAGGTGGAACTGGTGCTCGACCTCTACAAGCCCATTGGCGACGATAATTGCCAACGGCCCTTGCTCATCATGGCACACGGCGGGGGCTTTATCGGCGGCAGCCGCAAGGACAACGATGTGGTGCAAATCTGCGAGGAAATGGCGGCACGGGGCTACGCCGCTGCCAGTATCGAGTACAGGCTGGGGGTGCATCCGTATTTTTTTTACGAACCTTATGCGCTCTGCAACGACGCCATCAACCCCGTTGGCATCAGCAAGTGCATCTACATGGCCGACACGATGGAGTTCTACCGGGGCGCCGCACGGGCCGTGCAGGACATGCGGGCTGCCATCCGCTTCCTGAAAGGCCGTCATGCGATGGACTCCACGGATGTCCGCAACGTGTTCATCGGAGGGAGCAGCGCCGGGGCCATCACCGCCCTGCACACGGGCCTGTACGACCTGTTTGCAAACGAAACGATGCCCCCATACCGGCAGCCTGCCCGATGCACCCGTGCCCGACCCTGACCTCGCCAGTTGCGTGCCCAGTCCCGCCGACCGTACCCGACCCGACATCGGCCCCTTGGAGGGGGAGGTGCTCGTCGGCAATGGCCACGACAGCCGGGTGCAGGGCGTGGC
>JADKBS010000054.1 GCA_016714985.1 Saprospiraceae bacterium
GAAATACGCCCACAACTACCCGCATTGCTGGCGCACCGACAAGCCTATCCTGTATTACCCGCTCGATTCGTGGTTCATCAAGGCCAGTGCGGTGAAGGAGCGCATGTTTGAACTCAACAAGACCATCAACTGGAAGCCCGCCAGCACGGGCGAGGCCGCTTCGGAAAATGGCTCGAAAATCTGCAAGACTGGAACCTCAGCCGCAGCCGCTACTGGGGAATCGGGCTGCCCATCCGGCGAACATGGGATGGAGCGAAAATGTATCGGTTCCGTTGCAGAGCTGAAAGCTGAAATCGAAACGGCAAATGAGAAGCTCGGTCTCAACCAAACTGTACCCACTGATTTGCACCGTCCATACATTGACGAAATAGTACTGGTAGCAGAAGGTGCCCCCGGCGTATACGAACCAATGCACCGTGAACTCGACCTCATTGACGTTTGGTTCGACTCCGGCTCCATGCCCTACGCCCAATGGGGATTGGATTTGGCAAAACTGAAAGCCAACGCCGACCGCCCATTTAATGCGCCGTTCGACAATATGTACCCCGCCGACTTCATCGCCGAGGGCGTTAATAAACTAGGGCGTTCTCAACCCCGCGCCATTGCCGTCATGGCCTTTTTGACTCGGTTTCGTTCAAAATGTGGTGTCGAAACGGCCTCGTGCTGGACAAGAACGGCAACAAAATGTCCAAGCGCCTCGGCAATGCCGTTGACCCCTTCGAGACGATTGCGAAATATGGCGCCGACGCTACCCGCTGGTACATGATTTCCAACGCAGCGCCGTGGGAAAACCTGAAATTCGACGTGGACGGCATCGCCGAGGTGCAGCGGAAGTTCTTTGGCACACTGTTCAATACCTACAATTTCTTCGCCACCTACGCCAATATTGACAAGTGGACGATGGACGAGTTCAACGTGATGCATTATGAGAAACGGAGCGAGCTCGACCGCTGGGTCATCTCCAAACTCTACAGCCTCGTCGCCGACTACCACGCCGCCATGGACGACTATGAGCCGCACCGGGCCTGCCGCCTCGTGGAGGATTTTGTGGACGAGCATTTGAGCAACTGGTATGTGCGGTTGAGTAGGAGGAGGTTCTGGCGGGGTGAAATGAGCGACGATAAAAATGCGGCCTACCAAACGCTGTTCGAGTGCCTGATGGTCGTTGGGCAGTTGGCTTCCCCCATTGCGCCCTTCTTCACCGACTGGCTGTACCGCAATTTGACCGCCCCCATCAAGGACGTTGCAAAGCAAAAAAACACCCCGCTGCGCCATGACAGTATCCACTTGGGCGACCTGACACGGCCAGAACCTTTACAGGTTGACAAAATGCTGGAAAGGCGGATGGACTATGCCCAGCGCATCTGCTCGCTGGCGTTCAGTATCCGCAAGGGGAACGGGCTGCGGGTTCGTTTGCCGCTGCAAAAATTGCTGCTGCCCGTGCTCGATGAGCGCTTCATCACGGAGGTGGACGGCGTGAAGGACTTGATTTTGAGCGAAATCAACGTGAAGCAAATCGAGTACATCACCGATGCCTCTGGACTTTTGAAAAAACAGGCGAAAGCCAATTTCAAGACCCTCGGCGCCAAGCTAGGTAAGGACATGAAAGCCGCCGCTGAGCAGATTGCACAGTTCTCGAACGAGCAAATCAACGCTTTGGAAAAGGCGGGCAAGATGGCCATAGAAGCCAATGGCAACAACTACGACCTCACGCCGGAAGACCTCGTGGTAACGACCGAAGACCTGCCCGGTTGGAAGGTCGCCTCTGACGGCCCGCTCACCGTGGCCCTCGATGTGACGCTGACGCCAGAACTGGAGGCCGAGGGCATCGCCCGTGACCTCGTGAACCGCATCCAGAACCTGCGCAAGGACAAGGAGTTCAACGTGACCGACCGCATCAACGTGCGCATCGAAAACCACCCCGTGGTGGCGGCTGCCGTGGACGGTTTCGGGGAGTATATCATGGCGGAGGTGTTGGCGGATGGGCTGGTGCTGGCGGATGGCGTGACAGGGGATGCAGTGGAACTGACTGATGAGGTGTCTATTGGAATCGAGGTGAGGTTGAATTGATTCCACTTTTTAATTATAATTTTGACGAAATTTCAAAGCCATGTTGCGAAGTATTCAGTTGCAAAATTTTATGTCTTTTGGCAGTACAGCAAAGCCCATCATGCTGAACTCAGATAGCAACCTTTTGGTGGGCATTAATGGAAGTGGAAAGTCTAATTTCCTTAAGGCTATCCAATTACTGACCGAAGGCGTAAGAGAGAAGGAGGATTTCAGCGTTTGTTGAGCAAGTAAGGTGGTTTTGATGCAGTGGCAAACTATTTCGCGTACCAGTTGATAATTACGCTTAACTTTTGAGTTTGATGCAGAAATTATTCGTGCTTTGGAGTCGTCCACTAAATTATTTTCCGCAAATCCTTTTTACAAAATTGAAATCAACAAGGTTGGAATAACAGCTATTATTTAAGGAAGAAGTATATGCAGCACATGCTGGAGAGAGGAACTTATAAATTCAAAAAGGGTTAACCCGTTTTTCAAAGACATTAGATTTGATTACTTGGGAAAGCATTTTGCTTTAGTTTTAACAGAAGAACGACTTCGTAAACCAATCACATTAGAAGGCATATCGGATGGAACACTTCGCTTTTTATTATTGCTCTCCATATTGCTTAATCCTCAGAAAGGGAAATTGATTTGTATTGATGAACCGGAGATAAGCCTTCACCCTGATATGATTAGCATCTTGTCAGAAGTCATAAATCAATCAAACAGGGAAGGGACTCAATTGATAATTGCCACCCATTCACCAATGCTGCTGAATATGTTTGAGTTGGAGCAAGTATATATTGTTGAAAAAGATGAAAAGAATTCAACTGTATTCGTTTCTAAAACCGAGGAGGAATTCTCATCATGGACAGGCGAATTCCTACCGGGAAGACTTTGGCTTCAAGGGCTGCTTGGCGGCAGAAGATGACTATGTATAAAGGAATAATTTTCACGGAAGGCAGAGGTGAACTTAACCCGATTGAAAGTTCAACTGAACAGGCTTGCAGGTATTGCAGATGATGAGACAGGGCAGATGCTCCGTAATGCTTTTACATATCTCTTTGAACAAGAGATACCGCATCTTAAAACGCTATTTCTATTCCAAATGAGTGGTGGCTGGAAGGCTGCATTGAAAGCTTTTGCAAAAAGCCTGAATACTGAAAGCACTCATCAAAATTGCTTGCTGATTGATTTTCAAGATGTTCCAGAGCATTCAAGTTCAAAACAAGACGCCCTTGTCAAGCAGGTCGAAGAATACTTTGAAAAAGGTGAGATTGGCGCTTCAACAGTTGATTTTTTCATATCGTCAATTCAAGATGTTTACTTTATGGTACAGAAACTGGAGGCTTGGATTTTATCTCAGCCTGATGTAATTGAACAATGTTTCGGACATTTGGAATACAACCGAACTAAGTTTGAGGCAAGGAAAGGAAAAGAACTTGCTTTAGCTGCTTCCTCCATTAAAGACCCAGACTCCATTTTAAACGAGCTTTTAAGATATTTTGAGAAACCTGATAAAACGGAAATCTCAAGAAATTGAAGTACGAAAAGGGCGGAAAAGTAAGGCTCGCCTATGAAATGCTGACCAAATTGAACATGAAACAATTAATGGCAGATTTTGAAGATATCCGTGGGCTTGTTGATAAAATCCGGCAAGTGAATAGTATTTGAAACAGCAAATAGCTACAAATAGCGACCATCCTCTCACTTCCTCCGTTGCGTCACATACACCACCAACTCCCGCATCGCCGTCTTCGCCGCTGAGTCGGGCATCTGGTCGAGGATGGCGAAGGCCGCAGCGCTGTAGCGCTCCATCGCTGCCTTAGCATAGTCGAGGCCGCCGCTGGCCTGCACGAAGGCGATGACCTCCTTCACTTTTTCGGGCTTGTCATGTGGCGCTTGATGAGGTTCATGATATGGCCCTTGTCGCTGCGGCTGGCGTTTTCGAGGGCGTAGATGAGGGGCAGGGTGAGCTTTTTCTCCTGAATATCAATGCCGAGCGGCTTGCCCACGTCGTCAGTGCCGAAGTCGAAAAGGTCGTCCTTGATTTGGAAGGCGATGCCGAGGTTTTCGCCGAAGAGGCGCATCTGCTCAATCACCGTTTCGTCCTTGGTAGTGCTGGCTGCGCCAACGCTGCACGCTGCCGCAATGAGCGACGCCGTTTTCTGCCTAATTACATCGTAATAAACCGACTCTTTGATGTCCAATCGGCGGGCCTTTTCGAGCTGCAAAAGCTCGCCCTCGCTCATGGCCTTCACGGCCTCCGAAATGATTTCCAGTAGTCGGAACTCCTTGTTTTTCAAGGCCAACAAAAGCCCTTGCGCAAAGAGGTAATCGCCGACGAGCACAGCCACCTTGTTTTTCCAAAGGGCATTGATGGAGAAAAAGCCACGGCGCTCGTCCGACTCGTCCACCACATCGTCGTGGACGAGGGTGGCGGTGTGCAGCAGTTCTACCATGGAGGCAGCGGTGAAAGTGGCCTCGGTGGTGCCGCCGCAAATTTGGGCGCTGAGGAAAACGAACATGGGCCGCACCTGCTTGCCCTTGCGCCGCACGATATAGTACATGATGCGGTCGAGCAACGGCACATGGCTTTTTAGCGCTCGGAAGTGCTGCTCGAACTTGTCCAGTTCGTGCTCGATTGGCCGTTTTATCGTATCAATTGAAGACATCTTCAGTTGGCAGTTAGCAATTGGCAGTTGGCAGTCAATACCTGCTTCAAAAAGGTCTTAATGTGCAATAGCCATGCTAACTAAACGCCGGGCGCAAAGTAGCTTTTAACTTTTGCAATCTTGTTTGCGACAGTTAAACAGTCATGTTGAATTTTGGATGTGGGAAAAGCTAGTTTTATGCTGCGCAATTTCAACAAAGCACGTACCGCTTGCCCGGCAAGGAGCGCACGATGCCCTTGAATTCTAGGTTCAGCAGCAGCGCCGCCAATTCGCTTTGGCCAATGGCCGTGGCGTAGCTGAGTTGGTCAACGCCCATTTCCTCGTTGGCCTGGAGCAAATCCACCACCGTTTTTTCGGGTTCGGTCAGTTCATCGAAAAGTTTTCCTTGGGCGACGTTGGCAGAAGGGGAACCATCCTCCCGGCTCCAGCGCAGCAGGGTGGCCACGTCTTCGGCACTTTCGAGGAGCTGCGCCATGTTCTTTTTGATGAGGTAATTGCAGCCCTGCGAAAACTTGTCCTTCAATCGGCCCGGCACGGCGAACACATCACGGCCATAGCCGTTGGCCTGCTGCACGGTGATGATGGAGCCGCCCTATTGGCCGTTTCTACCACAATTATTGCATCGCAGATTCCAGCAACGATTCGGTTGCGCATGGGGAAAGTCTCCGCTCCGGCCCCACAGACTGGCAAATTCGGTCATGATGCCCCCTTGTCGCATCATGTCCACCGCCACTTTCTTGTGCTGCGGCGGGTAGATGCGGGCGAGGCCATGCCCCAAAACGGCGAGGGTTTCCAGCCCAGTATCGAGGCTTTTTTTATGCGCCGCAACGTCAATTCCATAAGCCAAGCCACTGACAATCAGCGGCTTGTAAGGGGCAAGCCCTTCCACGATTTCTTCGCAAACACTAAGGCCATAAGGTGTGGGCGTACGGGTACCGATAATGCCGACGGTGCGGGGGCAGTTGAGGTCGGCGTTGCCGCTGTAGTAGAGCATGACGGGTGCGTCGCTGAGGTTGCGCAGTCGCTGCGGATAGTCTTTTTGGAGGTAGAAAATAGGCTTTATGCCATGCTTGATCAGGAAATCCACCTCTTTTCCGCTTCTTCCATCACAGCGGGGTCGAGGACGTTGTTGGCGATGATTTCACCGATGCCGGGTATCCGCATCGGCTCCGTTTTCTTGGTACTGAAAACTTCCCGAGGTCCACCGCAGTAGCTGACGAGCACTTTTGCCGTCACTGCGCCCACCATCGGAATCTTGGTCAAAGCTACCTTGTAAAGCAAGTCGTTCATTTTTTTTGTTGGGCTTTCAAGTTTCTCATAGTTTTGGGTGTTTTTTTGTGAAACAAAGCACCCCATTCAACTCCTTGGCTGCGTGGCCGCAAGCCCGCACCGCAAACTTACTTTAAAACCCTTTAATTAAGATGAAAGGACTTCTGTCAAAAGTTGAATATATTGTTATCGGCGTACTCGCCCTTATTTTCCTGATGTGGACGGTATCAAAATGCAATGCCCACAAAGAGGAAGCACAAGGCCAAGCGGCCATCGAGTCGCAGGAAGATAGTTTGGCGCAAGCTGAAAACAAGAAATTGCCGCCGCCCATTGTGCAGCAACCCGCTGTAGCGCAGCAACCTGCTTCTTCTCCTGATACCTATCAGCCAATTGATGGCAGCGCACCTGCTACGACTACCTCCACCACCGCAACCCAACCTGCCGCTGGCAGTGCCGCTAGTGCAAAACCTGCCCAAACGCAGGCTGCCCAGCCAACGACCGGCGCCGATGCTGGGCGCTCCAAGCTTTTCGTCACCATTGATAAGCTGAAAGTTCGCAAGACGCCCGGCCTGAAAGGTGAACTCTTGGGCGAACTGAAGCTCTTCGATGAGGTCTATTATATGGACGAGGTCACCGATTCCAGCTTCACCGTGAACTTGGGCACCGAAAAGGCCACCGAGCCTTACGTGAAAATCAAGACAAAGCGGGGCACTGTGGGCTGGGTTTTCGGCGCAGGGGTACATTACGTCAAAAAGAAACGGAGCGGGGTACTACAATAGTTGGGAGGTATTTCAACATAAGGCCCATTTGTGTCGTTAAAATGTGACCCCATAAGTTTTTACCGTTTCAATACCATGCAAATAATGAAAATCAAGACTTTGGCCCTCATGGCCCTTTTCGCAATTGGCTTTTGCATCACCCTGCAAGCGCAGGAGAATGCCTGGAAAACCCTCGGCAAAGTGACTTACAAAAAGGAGTACGACGAGATGCTCGGCTTCAAGGTGGACGTGCCCATTTTCAGCAATGAAATCCAAAAACTGGAAGGGAAGGAAGTGACCATAAAGGGCTATATCATCCCAGTTGAGGGTTACAAAAGCCACAAAGAGTTCATCTTCTCGGCCTATCCCTACAGCATGTGCTTTTTCTGTGGCGGCGCAGGGCCTGAGACGGTACTCGAAGTCAAGGCCAAAACCGCCGTGCCCTTCACTGCCGACCCCATTACCATCAAAGGCAAATTGCACCTCAACTCCACGGACATCAACAAGCTGATGTACTCGCTTTCCAATGTTGAATTGGTTAAGTGAGCAGGCAAATTAAAGTGCAGCTTGATTGACAATGGTTCGTGAAGGTTTCAAGTTTAAGGTTTCAGGTGAGTACCTGTTAAAAACAATTTTGAATAGGTTGATTTGAAAAAGAACCCATTCAAAAATGATAGTCATTCCCAATTGAGCCAGAAACCTTCGTGAAATCCCGAAAAATCGGGACTGGCTCTGAAACTTGAAACCTCACGAACCATTGAATTAGTCACCCTGAATGAACTAACTTAAGCGCTTCGCAAAGCGTTGTATATCAATTCGTTAAACCATTTTTTAAATCAATTCACGATGAAAAACTTTTTCAAGAAGCTATTCGGTGGCGCTGATGAGAAGGCTGCCGAAACTGCCAATACCGCTTCACAGGCTGCCAACACTGCCAAGGAAGATGCTAAGGACACCCTTTCCGAAGTGGCTGAAGGCGCTTCGAACCTGTTCAACAAGGCCAAGGAATCCCTTGCCGATGTGGCCGCTGACATTAAGGAAGGTGCCAGCGCCGTCATCGAAGACGCCAGTGAACTGGCATCTGCTGCGGGCGAAAAACTTTCCGAGGCAAAAGACAAGGTTAAGGAAGAATTTGCAGAGCACGTCGGCAACCCGTCCGACTTGATGGCCAAGGCTAAGGCGTCCCTTTCCGAGGTAGCCGCCGACATCAAGGAGACCGCCAGCGACCTGGCCGAAGACGCTGGCAAGCTGGCCTCCGCCGCTGGCGAAAAGCTGGCCGAAGCAAAGGATTACGTGAAAGAAGGCGTCACCGAGCATATCGGCGACCCCGGCGAACTGCTGTCCAAAGCCAAGGATTCGGTCGTGGACGCTGGCACCAAGCTTAAGGACGCCGCCCAGGAAGAGTGGGCCAATGCCAGCGAAAAAATCCAGGATTTGAAGGAGTCCTTCACGAAGAAGGATGACGCTGACGTAGCCGAAGCTCCCAAAGCGGATGGTGAGGCAACGGCAGCCGCCGAGCCGAAAACGGACGATGTGACGAAGGCCGACGCCTAAGTTTTAGCTGTCTTTACATAATGGGTGTTTTGTGCCAATCGGCATCAAACGCCCATTTTTTATGCCCGAAAGTTAAGGGTTGCGGTTTCAGCGCTGGAAGCCGTTTTGTCGTAGTTTGCAAAGTGGGATGGAGGCTAAACATCTCATCTCGAAATTATGAGCTTTCCACTCTTCACATACATTCCCCAACTCTCCACATGCCAAAAATACATCCCATCCGGAAGGTTGCTCAATGACAAGGTGGCCTCGTTACTGCCCGCCGACAGTTCCCATTGTCCCACCAGCCTACCAGTGCCGTCGAAAAGCCTGAGCGTTGAAGTTTTGGTTGAAACGGTAGCACTTAATTCCACCCGCACTTCACTACTTGCCGGGTTCGGCCACACCCTCACCGCCTCCTCTTCCGGCGGCGGCACATACCCGCTCGATACAAACACGATATTGCTGTCGCAAACAGGCTGGCCCGTGCCGAGACGGTAGTGCGGGAAGTTGGGGATAGAGTAGTTCACCGAGCAGGGAAGTGGCAGCCCCCGCTGCTCGAAGTTGCAGGCCGTGCCCAGTTCGTCGGGGTTGTGGATGAGGTGCATATAGGCCACCGGGCCCTGGGAAGTCATGTATATCTTGCAGTCTGGGCCAAGCTGCATGCGCTGGAAGGCGACCGCAAACTGCAGGCCGAAGAACTCATATACGAAGCCGTCGTATTCTCCCACCAACGTCTTGGACGACAGTAGGTCTGGTGCCTCCAAGTCCAATTGCCAGAGTTTGGTCTGTGTGGATGCGTAAAGTCGTTTAGAGTTGGGTGAAAATGCGAGGCCGCAGAATGCGAAAGCAGGAGTGTCAAGTTCGATGCGTTGGTAATTGCTCAGCTCACCATTACTGCGGTTGAAGTCAAACAATGTCAATTGGTCTGTAAAGTCATAATTGGCGAACTTGGTGCCATCTGGTGAAAAGGCCATTTGCCCCCCACCCGGTACGCCCATAAGCTCACCTATTGCTTGTGAATCAACTTCAGCTATACCATCTTCTGTTAGAAGTATTCTGTAATATTCATTGCTATACCTTTTTAAGGCAAACACCCACCAATCTTGATTGTTGGCATGCCTGACAGCCTGCAAGCCCATGTGCTGGATATTGCTTAATATTGCTTGGTTTTTGATTGTAACATCGCCAAGCCCATTGTTCAATGCCATATCAACAATAGAGTAGTAAAGCCTGTTGACCCTAACAAAAGGTGATTCGTTATAGTAGGCAAATGCTTGATGAAATAAATAATATTTATTGTCATCGTTAGGCATCGGCAAGGCTATAATTCCACCAACAGTAGCATAGCCGCCATCTGGGCAACTGTTTTCATGTGAATCACCAGGATTAAGCGGTGAGCCATTTGGCATTATTTCATGGTTGACGTTTTTTACATCGCACCCATTTGAATAAAAAAGCAAATTACCTTCGCTATCTGACATGCTGACATTGGCAACATACATTGGATAATCAACCGATAATTTCTCAATCGAAAGTTCTCCTTGTTCAAAACTTAACAAGTTCATGCAATTAATTGGATAGACATCAGGATTTGGGTCTTGCTCTACACCAATCAACCAATTGTAGTCATTCTTATGTTGTGCATGAGAATAAAAAGTATAAAACAATAAAACAGCAGATAATAAATGCCTCATTGAATTAAGGGCTTTTTAAAGGTGGAAGCCCTTGCAGGTATGAACCTGCAAGGGCTTTGCCTAAATTGTTATTTGGCAATCAAAAGGACTTGAGACCTGACTCCTGCACCTGAGCGCAGCGTGAGGCAATAAGTGCCCGCTGTGAGGCCGTCCGTGAACATTATGGCAGAATCGCTACCTTTTGACAATGTTTCCTTCCGTAGCTGAACACCAAGCACATTGGTCAGCACAAAACTGGCATCGCCTTCCAGTTTATTCAGCAATTGAATGGCAATGTAGTCACTGGCAGGGTTCGGATAAATGGTAAACATTGGCAAAGTTGGTTCACCCTCATTGGGTGACTTGATTTGCTGGCCACCGCCCGTGCTCATGCCACAGGCCGCAAAGTCATTGTAAACAACCTCATTGCCCAAAATGGCACGGGCCAAGTAAACGCCCTCACCACCAGTGTAGGGGCATTGCACGGCGATAGGCGTCAAATCCGCCACCTGCTGTTGCATCAGTTCGACCTGTCCATTGGCGACGACCTCCAAGCGCACCCGGTTGGCCGTCTTTTGGTTGGCCTCGTACGTGGCATTGGCCACAATAGCAGCATTGTTGGCCAGCAACTGGTTTGCCGCCGATACCCTTGCGCTTTGCATGGACTGCTCCACCGACTGCAACTGCGCCGATACGTTGGCAATCTCGGTCCGTTTGGCATCACGCTGTGCCAACAGGTTCGGGTCGTTTGGCTGCGTCGAAAGCCCATCCATTATCGTCTTCATCTCACCGAACTTGGCCTCCATGCTGGTCGCATAATTGCCCAATTGCTGCCTTGCATTGGCATCGCCAACCAGCATGGCATCAACTGCGGCCTGCAAGTCCTCAAACTTGCCCACGGTGCTGATGGCCTCGTTGCTCAAATATGTTGCGTACACCGAGCCTTGCGGGGCAAGGCTGGGGTTCGCCTTTAAATGGCGGTAGAGTTGTCGCTTGGCCGTCCAGTTTTCGCCAGCCGAAGTGCCTACTGTTGTGGTGCCAGAAGCGATTGCATAAGCGATTGTGCCAAGTGCAGTATTGTCGCCACTGCCCTGCAAATTGGATGGGCACGTATAGGTATCGCCCGACTCAGGGTCGAAAAAAGGCATGGGTTGTCCAGGAATAATTTCAGCATAGGTTCTCTGGGTAGTAATATAGCTTGCACCATCGTTAACGTCCACTTCATGCTGAGATTCTGATACTTCACCTGGGTCTTCGCTATAATGAATAGCCCCCCACCCCGTAGCAGAGGGGTCAGTGCTCCAGGTATTCCCCCTGTGGCTTTGCCTGCCCGTGAAGCCACCCTGGTTTTGGGTGTTGGGCCCTGGTGCGGCCAAGTTGCCAATCTGCAAGCCATGGAAGAAGTTGTTGAAGTCGTTGCCCTTGATGTCGGAGAAGTCGTTCGGCCCGGTGAACCACAGCCCCGTGCGGGTGCCGTCGAAGATGTTGCAGCCGTACTCGCCGCCGCTCGACTGACCCACGGCGATGCCGTATTGTAGGTTGGATGACCCAACAGCATTGAGGAAGTTGCCCAGCAGGTCGTTCGAGCCGCCGCCGTTCACCGAGATGCCGTAGCCTTCCTGCGGGTTGATGAGGGTCACATAGTTCCCACTGGCCTCCACCCCGTTGTTGTTCAGCATGTCCATCCCGAAGGTGGCGTCCATCACGTCCACGATGTTGCCGTTCATGCGCAGCCACGAGGCCCCGCCCTTGCTGCTGTTGATGGAGTTGATGCCCCGCCCGGCAGTGTTGTAGTCCATCGTGATGAAGTTGTTGTCGATGTTGGACCGGGTGAGGGGGCGCAGGCCGGAGACCAATATGCCGTTGTCCTTGGCGGCTATCTCGTTGTCGAAGATGAAGGCATCCTTGTTATTCAGGTTGAGGGACCTCACGCCGCTCGTGACGCTCCTCATGCCGTTCGACCGGGAATAGACGTTCACGCCAAAGGTGAGGATGCCCGTGGGCACGTTGGCGGAAGGTTGGGGTGGCGAGGGTCTTGCCCTGCCCACCGGTACAACTGGTGACCATTGCCCACGAGGCGGATGCCCACGTTGTTGAGGTTGCCGAACTCGTCGTAGGAGGTGAACAGGTTGGTGTTCTGCGCATAGATGCCGTAGTCCATCTTCTTGTAGGTGTTGCTGGTCAGCACGGCGACGTAGAGGTTGTTGAGTCCAGCCCCGCAAAGCCGCTGCCCATCAGGGGCTTTTTGAGCTTGTCCACCTCGAAGCTGTTGAAGCCGACGTTGAGGCCCAGGTTGTTGGTGTTGCCCAAGTGGGGCCTTGTGATGCCCGTGCGGTTGTTGAGGAACTTGGTGTTGGTGGCGTTCACCGTGGAGCCGCTCTTGGCGGTGACGCCCACCTCGGCGTCCTCGAAGATGGAGGTGGCCTGGCTGCCGCCCGTGACAGTCAGGGTGTAAGCCTCCACGGTGATGCCCTTCAGGCCTGCTCGCAGCCATAGACATGCCTGTTGGTGAACTTGAGATGCCCTGATTCCACGATGATATTGGCATCGGGGTGGCCTCCAGCAGGAAGTTGTTCGCAAAGAACTCATAGTCGGTGTCGGCTATGAGCGTGCCCTTCAAGAGGTACTGGCCGAGGTATATTATAGGAGCCGTCGGGCAGTATGCTATCGTCAATGAGGTCTTGGATGCGCTTTGTCTCCCCACGTCCGCCAAGACCCGGGCAAAGCTCGGTTCGTATGGCCAGATACGGTCGATACCGGAGCAGACGACCGTGTTGGCGCAGACACGGAAATAGGCGGCCGCCCGGCCCAGTAGGAAGCTCACGGTGGTCACAACCCACCTTGAATGTCCGTGTTTGGCCTGCTGGAATGGTGAGGCCAGTTGCCCGGAACCAGACATGGTCCGAAGCTAGGACGTTATCCTGGCCTGGGCACAGGTCGCAGGTGAAGTTGAAAGGAGGAGTGGTGGGCAAAAGTCGCCGGGGTCGGTGACGGTCATGAAGGTTGGGAGGACGAACAGGTCGAGGTTGACATCTGTGATGTCCTCCTGGATGGTGTTCGACACGATGAACTCGATCTGGAACTGGGTACAGCCCGCAATGGGGTTGGTGTTGGTGTACCGCACCACCTTGAAATCCCAAATGGCTGGGCAATGGCCGACGGGGCTGCTGCACAAATTAGAACATCGCAATTAACAGGTTTTGTAGCACAGGCTTCATGGAAAACCCGGGCGTGGACAGGGAGCGTATGGACGGTTCCCCGCCAAAGCTAAACTTTTCGGTTCAATGTGCTGTCGAGAATTCATGGCTTTGTATTTTGGCCGATAAAGGCCGATTAATGTTTTCCCCCGGTTGGTCTGGCGGCCGGGGGTTCCCGCCAATATATGGGGTGAGCAAAGCCATTCAAACAGTTGAAAGGGGAGGCCAAACTGATAGTTTCCATAAGCTGGGATGCTTGCCCGTTTTGTCCGTCGGCTTGGTTCACGATACATTCATGCTCGTATGCTTAAGATGACAATAGCTTGAACCACAAAAATCCCCCGTCAAAAAATACAGGCAAACCAAAATCCGTCATAAATTGTGCGCTCTAAAACATAAATTATTCATCTAATGCATATAATATGAAAATAGGCCAAAAACTCAGAAAAATCCGCCAACTACGGGACATGAAGCAGGAAGATGTAGCACATGAACTCGGAATTGACACAAGCATTATCAGCAAAATGGAAAACGACAGGATAGATATTTCGATGGACATGTTAGAGCAGTTGGCCAACGTCTATGGCGTTGACCCTGTGGACATTCTAACTATTGACGACAAGATTGTCATCAAAATCAAGGAGCAACAAGGCGGCACATCCAACGGGGTGACCATCAACACAATGTCTGACAAGATGTGGGCATTGTTCGAGGAGCGGATAAAAGCGCAGGATGCTACCATTCAGGCAAAGGATACGCTACAAGCAAAGGATGCGCTTATCAAGGTACTTGAGGATAAAATCAGCCTTTTGCAAGCCCTACTGAACAAAGGCGGCCAACAATAGAGCCGTAAAGACAAAACGGCTGTGTTGAATTCACTTAGGTATAGCCGTTTTGGCAAATGTCAGTGCCTGTACGATGGCCGCCACCGCCATCACCGTCAAGCACCCAACCGGGTTCAGCCAGATGAAGCCGAGGTCCTCCTTGCCATCCATTTTATCCATAAAATAAACAGAAAGCACCACGGCCTCGCCCACGATGGCGGCGATGAAGACCGCCGTGCCACGCACCCATTTCATGGCAAAGGCCACGGCGAATATACCGAGGATGGTGCCATAGAGCAGCGAGCCCACGATGTTCACCGCTTGTATCAGGTTCTCAAAGAGCAGGGTCACCGAGGCAAAGCAGATGACCAGTGCCCCCCAGCCGATGGTCAGCCATTTGCTCACCCCGAAATAATGCTTGTCGGGCGCATCGGGGCGCAGGGAGCGTCGGTAGATATCAACGACGGAAGTGGTCGCCAAGGCGTTCAGTTCGGAGGCGATGCTCGACATGGCGGCGTAGAAGATGACGGCCAGCAGTAAGCCTATCATGCCCCTTTGGCAGGTGGTTCACCACGAAGGTGATGAAGACGTAGTCCTTGTCGTTCGGCCTGATTTTCGCTTCTGGTCGTTGTCGGCGTCGTACTGGCGCAGCAGGTCGTCCACTTGGCCCCCGCACGGCCACTTCTTGGGCGGTCAGGTCGGCCACTTTGGTTTTTACTGCCGCAATTTGCCGCAGCATCCTCCGTGTGCAGGGCGCTCACGAGGCCTTCACTTCCACTTGTTTTGTTGAAAAACGGCTGTGCTGTTGCTTCAAGTCGTCCAGTTGCGGGCGGTACTTTTCCGATTTTTCCAGCATGGTCAGGTTCGCCTTGTTGAAAATGCACGGGCGGTTCGGTGAACTGGAAGAACAGGAACACCATCAGGCCCGTGAACAGCACGAACCACTGCATCGGTATTTTTATCAAACCATTGAAAATCAGGCCCAATCGGCTTTCCTTCAGCGAACGCCCGCTCAGGTATGGCGCTGCACCTGCGATTGGTCGGTACCGAAATAGGATAGGAATAGGAACACCGATGCAATCAGCCCCGACCAGAGGTTGTAGCGGTTGGAGAGGTCCCATTTGCCATCGGCAATATCTGTTTTGCCCAATTCCCTTGTCACTGCCCAACCGTCGCCCACGCTCATATCGGACGGGAACTTAGCAGCAATCAAAAACGCCGTGACAATCATGCCAATCAAAATGACCAACATCTGCTGTTGCCCGGTCACGCTCACCGCCTTCGTTCCGCCAAGCACCGTGTAAATCGCAACCACAGCGCAATTGGCAATAATCGTCCATTGCAAGTTCATCCCATGATGCTGGCCAGCACGATGCTCGGTGCCGCAATGGTGAAGCCGCCGCCATGCCCCTCGAAAATAGGAACAGGATTGCCGCCAGCGTTCGGGTCTTTAGGTCGTAGCGCTGTTCCAAAACTCGTAAGCCGTGTAAACATTAGCCTTAGTAGATGGGCAGCACGAAAACGACCAGAATGACCATCGCAATGGGCAGCCCATAGTAGAACTGCACGAAGCGCATCCCATCATCAAAGCCTGACCGGGCGTGCTGAGGAAAGGATGGCGCTGGCACTGCGTCGCCATGACGGGAAAGGCCGATGGCCTATCCAGTTCAGTTCCCGGTCGCCCATGAGGTAGCTCCGCACGTTGTCCACGCTTCGGGTCTTCCACATGCCGTAGATGATGATTCCGCCGAGACGGCGAGCATTACTGTCCAGTCTATCCAATGCATTTCTTTAGTTGGCGTTCGACAGTTGGCAGTTTGCAGTCAGTTTGCAGTTGTTTAGCAGTGACTACGGTTGGGTCAACTTTTTAGGAAAATTTTCAGGATTTTCTATCATTGAATA
>JADKBS010000055.1 GCA_016714985.1 Saprospiraceae bacterium
TTGGAGCAGGAATCCATCACCAACGCCAACGACATCGCCCAATTGGAGGTAATCTGCAAGGCTCACCAAACGGAGGTGGAAAAGCTGCACGAAGAGACTTCCACACTGACCAGCGAAACGCAGTCAAACAAGGAGACCACCGACAACTACGTGAAGCAGGTGGACGCCGCCTACGAAGACATCCAAGAGACCTTGGGGAGTATCAAACAAGCGCTGACTGATACGAAAGAGACTGCCAAGACGAAAACCAAGCCATCAAGCATATCGAAGAGGAATGTGGTAACGACCGCAAGGAAATTGGCGAATTGAAAATACAGTGCGAACACGACCGAGCCGACGCACATCAGGCAATGTTGGACGCCAAGTACGAGCACCAACGGGCGACCGATGAGGCGAATGAAGCCTCTCATGAAAGTGATCGGGCAAAGAATGAAGCCAACGAAGCAGCGGGTCATGCAACCAATGCTCAAGGTTACGAAACTCAAGCCCAGGTACATGAACAGCGCCCAAGAAGCTGCACAAGCTGCTTGGAACGCTGCCAGCAACATCGGAGGTTAACTGATGCACCCTTCCAAAAATCCTATCAAAAACGGCTGCCAGACTTGTTCTGGACAGCCGTTTTTCTTTTAGGTAGGTCAGAAAGTTGGTTTGAGGAGATTTTTAAAAAACAGCCCCTGCATCACATTCGGAGGTAGGGGCTTCGCAACAAAATACGAATCTGGTTTTTTAGAGGGTCACCGACCCAGAAGACTTTTTATCAAACCGATTATATGGTTGTTACTCCGCTCAAGGTTGCTGTATGCTTTATTGTCTGACAAATACTGCCTGAACGCCTGTCCGCCCCGCCGGGCAGCTTTCACCTGCAAACCGTTGTTCAGCGTGAGCGTCAGGCTGGCATGGTTGTACTGCTTCACGCAGTCAAGGTTGACTACCATGCTGTTACTGATTTGAAAAAAATGATGCTCGGCAGTTAACAGGCGGCTGTAGTGACCGAGGTTTTTTACGGCGGTCAGCTTCGAACCGTCCCGCAAATGCACGTGCGTTATCACGCCGTCGGCCTCTAAGCGAACGATGTCGGTTACCCATGCGAACTCGACCACTCCTCTCAGTAGGTGAAAAGCAATTCGCTGGCTCTTTTCCGATTGTTGCAAATGCTCGAGCAGGAGCTCGATTTGGCGGTTGTATTGCTTTTGGTCCAAGCGTTTAGCAGCTTTCTCAACGGCTTTTGTCAGTTTTTCCGCCTCGATGGGCTTATTGATAAAATCGAGCGCTGAAAATTCGATGGCACGGGTTACATTTTCAAAGGAGCCATGCCCAGTGACAAAAACGATTTCAAACCGGATTGCATCTTCGGCATGAAGCCGTTCGAGGAGGTCGAAAGAGGTTTCTTTGTCCAATTGAATATCCAAAAATACCAAGTCGGGCTGCATGGATTTGACCAATTGATAGCCCCCCTCCACATTTTCCGCCTCGCCCAGCAATTGGACCTGCGGGCATTCCGATACCAGCAGTTTTTTCAGGGTTTCCCGGTTGTCAAGGGTGTCTTCGACTATTATAGCTTTTATCATCGCTCGTTATTCTTTGATTTTTATGCTGACCGTCGTGCCACCACCTAGGCGGTCTTCTGTGTGAATCGAAATATCGTAGCCCAATTCGTTCAAAATCGCTGCTCGTTCCTGTACCAACCGTGAGCCGTGCGACTTGTATATTTTATGGGAACGTTGTTGATTTCAGCTGCCCGTTCTCTTCCAACTCCGTCATCTTGGATGCGAACGACCAGCCCGTCGGCAATTTTGGAAAAAGAAATCTCAAGGTGCCCGATTTCGCCCGATTCTAAGTAAAGTAGCCCGTGTTTGATGGCATTCTCCACAAAAGGTTGCACAATCATGGGAGGAATTGCCGTAGAGGAGGGATTGACTCCTTCACCGACGATGATTTCATAGTCGAACTTGCCCGGTTTTTGGAGCATTTCGAATTCTACATACAGTTGGAGCAACTCGATTTCCTGCTCTAATGGAATGTCATTTTGCTCCATGCCCCTGCCTGGCGGGGCACTGCTCACGGAAGAATCAAGAAAGCGTCGAATGAGTTTCGACAGGTTCACCAAATGCCGATTGGCTTCCATGGCGTCGGCATTGAGTATCCGGTTTTGCATTGCCCCAAGTACGTTGAAAATGAAATGCGGGTTGATTTGCGCTTGGAGGGTTTGCACCTGAAGGTATTTGATGAGGCGTTCGCTGTCCTCCTGTTTTTTACGCAACTTCGCATCCCTTTGGCGAAAAAAGTACCAAATCAACCCGGCTGCGGCGGCTATCAATAGCAGTCGAAACCACCACGTTGCCCACCAAGGAGCACTGATAGTGATTGGGAAAACCAACCCCGTATCATTCCAAACGCCGTCATTATTACTGCCCTTCAAATGAAATGAATAATTGCCCGGCGCCAGGTTGGTATAAACTGCCCGGCGATTAGTAGTAGCTATACACCAGTCTTTTTCAAAGCCTTCCAAATAATACTGAAACTGGTTTTCCGAAGGATTGCTCAAATCTAAAGCAGTTACTTCAAAAGCTAAGTTTTTCTGGTCATGCGATAACTTGATGCCTTCACTTGGAAGCCCCGCCTCTGCTCCGTTTATGTAAAATTCGCTCACCGCAAGCAACGGCATGTGCGGATTGCTCCAAAGGCTGTCCGGGTGAAAGAGGTTGAAACCATTTGGGCCGCCAAAAGCCATCAGTCCAGTTTTGCTTTTGGAAGCGGCGTTCAGGCTGAATTGGTTACCCTGCAAGCCGTCGCTGCTGTTGTAAACGGCAGTAACCATGCCCTTTTCCGGGTCGAAGCGGCAAATACCCTCATTGGTTGCCACCCACAGGTTGTCGTGGTCATCCTCCAATATGCTGTTAATCAACTCATTGGGAAAGCCTTCCCGGCTGCCGAACTTTCGGAAAACGCCCTTTTCCCGGTCGAGCGCCAAGTGCAACCCGCTGCCAGATCCTATCCAGAGGCGTTTTTTACTGTCTTCCAAAAAACAGGTTGCCTGTCCGTGCTGAAGCTTCGTATTGTCAGCCCTGTCCGGCAAAAATTGGTGAAAGCACCGATGTTTGGGATGCCGCAGTGATTGTTGTCCATGCAGGAATAACAAGTCGTACCAAACGCATCGCCCTGGCTCAAGTCTAATTTTTGCACCCCTTTTTCATCCGAATTGCCCAACCAAAGTATCCCCTGCTCATCTATCCATAGCACCAAAGTCAGCGGGGACAAAAAACCTTTCTGCTTTGCATGTTCGTAGTTTTCCTGGTTGCCAAAGCAGAAAGTGGTGAATTCACCAGAGTCAAGGTTGTACCTTTGAAGAAATCCGCCCCAGTTCGCATAGTAAATGTTGCCTCCGTGATACTGTTGCAGGGACGAGATAAAAAAGTTGTTCCACCCAAGTTCTTGCTTCTCTTTTTCGCTAAAGTTAGAAAAATGCAGTAGCTCGAAGCGCTGCCGTTCCATGTCGAAATAGTCAAGTGGCATGCCCCAGTAAGCTAGATAAAGCCGATTGGCGACAGTGTCTTCTGCTATGGCTTTTATCCAGTTGTAATTGCCTTGTACACCCGGATAAGTGGGTTGCCGGAAGGTTTTGAAAATACGTTGCTTCCGGTCAAGCAGGAGGTTTAACCCCTTATTAGTTCCGACCCATAGCTGGTCGTTTTTGTCAAAATGAAGGGCTTCCACGGTTTTGCCAGCTAAGTTGGCAGTGTCGGGAAAAATGCGGCTAAACGACTCGAATTTGTGCTTGGATGGAGAGTAGCGACAAAGCCCGGCGTCCTGTGTGCCTACCCACTCGTTCCCGGCATTGTCTTCCAATACGCATCGAGTAATTTTAGTGGGCAAACTGGCAGGGTCACGTTCATCCGTAACATATCGCCGATGGGCGTTCTCATCTTGCAAACCGAGGCGTAGCGGGAAAGCCCACACCAGCCAGCCAACCAAAGTACGATTCCTGACTGTGTAGTTCATTCCTTGATAGAACCTCCACAGGGTCTTGCTTTTCCGATTGTTTTTTTCGAGAGTCGAAGTGCAGCAACTCCCCGTCCTGCCTGCCAAACCAAATTACACCGTCCCTATCAGTCAGCAACTTGTTGCTGCCCAACGTCCAACTGGCGGCAACTGTGTCAAAGAGGACGTTGAGTTTTTCTGTTTTGCAATCATAATTGAAAATGGCGCTTCTAACCAACTGCACACCTAAACTATCTTTTAGTAATTCGTTCGAAACGCCAACGACCTTTCCACTGGAATTAACGGTGAACCGTCCTCCTTCTTCAAAAGGAATTTTGAGTAAAAAAAATTGCTTGCGGGAAATGTCGAAAGCCAAATTGTTGCCATCTATCCAGATGATGTCATCCTTGTCTATCACCATGCTGGCAGGGTTGGTGTTAATGCGCCCTTGGCAAAGCGTATCCAAATAAGTTTCGATAGTGTTTGTTTCTGGGTCAATTTCACTAAGCCCTGATGTGCAAAGCACCCAGATGTGTCCTCTGCCTTGTCTTCTACTTGGAGTGTGTTACTTTGAAGCAACGACTGGGGATTGGATTCCTCATGGCGATATTGCTTAAACTGGTAGCCGTCGTAACGGTTAAGCCCGTCGTCCGTACCGACCCAGAGGAAGCCACGGCTGTCTTGAAAAATACAACTGATGAAGTTGCTGCAAAGACCATCTTCCACGGAGAACCGGTCGAATGCCATCCGTAACGGAGGTTGCTTTTGGGCATCGAAAGTATCGGAAACCTCTTTAAGGGCATGTGCCAAGTTTTTTGGAAGCGTTTTTTGCTTCGAACAACTAAAAAGCCATACCCCCAACAGTAAGTGAAGAAAAACTGCTGGATAGTAAATTATCGCCCCTAAGGAATTGGTCTTGCTCATTTCCGCCAAATTTAGCAATAAGTTGTATTCCCAATGAGCAAAAGAAACAATTGGTTGGAAATTCAAATAACTGGTCGGAAGTGATGTAAATCTGGAGTGATATGGAATTTTTACTACGTTGCTTTTGAGGTTGGACACACCTACAATATAACGTGAGTTGGAGATTCTAACCCAAAAACTCAGTCGTGAGCTATGAAAAAGGCTCTCTGAGAACTCTGAAAACGTATTCATTCCATCAAAGCAATTGCTATAACTCAAGTAAATCTATCCAAAGTGACGAACTTGACAAACTGCCAAAGTCCCACTTTGTCAACTTCCTCACTTTGTCAACTTTGTCACCTTCTCATAATTCCCGTACTCCCGCCCCACCAACCACCCCGCCTCGGTCAGCATTTTCAAAAACCTGTCCACTGAGCTTTCGCTCATGCTTAGGCCATCGCCGATGCGGACGGCATCTTTCCTTTGGAAATTGGTGGGTAGTTCCTGGAACAATTGCCGCTTGTGGTTTGGCAACTGGTTTACCCCCCAACCCCCTGAAGGGGGAGTTCCCGGCAGTTTCTCAAACAAAAACAAAGCGTGTTGCAAGTATGCCTCCACCAGCAGCGAGGCAGCCTGAAAGTCGGCTTCGTCGCAGGTGACAATGTGCGAAGCATCGGCGTTCTCAAAGCGTCGGCAAGCGGTGAGCGTCATGGCGATGCGGAAGAGGATGGCGCCGAGCCGCTTGATGCTCGACAGGCTTTCCGTGCCAAAGAAGGCATTGGTTTCTTGCAGCAGCCGGGTGAAGTGGTCGTTGAGGCGCTGCCACTGGTCGGCGGTGAGGTGGAATTGCACGGGGTTTTCGGAAGTGAATCTTGTGATTTCGAGGGTACGCTCGGAGAGCCGGGGAAAATGTTCTGTGAGGTTGATGCCGCAGGAGGCTGGCGAAACGTCCCGCCAGGCGGGTTGCACGGCATAGCAGTAAAAGAGGAAGCGGCTGAACAGCCCGTCCTCAACGGAGGGAATGAGCTTGAGAATTTGGTTGGGCGTACCGCTGATAGCGACGCTGAGGCGGGGTTGGTCTATTTCAAAAAACTCATTGCTGCCCTTGCGGGAGTAGCTGATTTTTTCAAAGTGGAAGGCTTTGCGGAGCAGGTCGGAGTAGCCGCCCCAGTCTTGTTTGAGTACGTTGCCGAGAGTGTCGGCTTCGGTCTCGCACATGATGCCCGTGCCGCCGCCGTCCCGCAAGTGCTTGATGACCATCGCCGAGGAGGAGTTGGCGGGAATGAACAGGACTTTGAAGGGCGGTTTTTCAGGTTCTTGGGGCAAGGTTTTGCCCCGTTTGTAGTTGGAGAGGAGCAGCTTGTAGTCGGCGAGTTCTTGGCGGTACTGCTGCATGGCGAGGTTGTTTTCTTCGAGCAGCGCCTTATGTACGGCGTCGCCGAGTTGCTTGGCGAAGGTGAGGGCGCTCTTGCCGCTCGCTGCCGGGGCGATGATGAAGGCAAAGAGATTGGTGTAGGTGGTGCGGCGGTCGTACACGCCCTCGATGCCCGTCAGGCAGCCGGACAGCACGGCGAGTGCACCGGTGAGGAATACGTCCCGTTCCCGTGGGTCCTCGAAGGCTTGGCAGCCTTCGAGGAGTGGAGAAGGGAGGTGCAAGGTCGAGGAGCGGGGTGGTGAGGAGG
>JADKBS010000056.1 GCA_016714985.1 Saprospiraceae bacterium
GGGCAATTAAGGCAAATTACAAAATGAACATTGGGTTGGCATATTTCAATAGATGTTAGCATACGCACAAAAATTCGTCATTTCGTTAAATCTTCACAAAAGACCGTGTCGTCGTTCCATGTCCCGACACCAACCGCAAAGCGTAAACCCCCTGGCCATCCTTCCAAACTTATCCTTTCACCTGATTCCAAGCTCCCTTCCCATTTTTTGTTTCCTTGAAAATCCATCACTTGTGCTATGGGCAGCCCGATGCTGGCAATTGCGCCACAATCAAATAATCAGACGTTGGATTAGGGTAGAGTAGGGATGGATATTGACACCAAGTCCCTATTGCCACCACCGGATGAGCGTCTCGTCAATGGCTTTCAGCAACGAAAACTGCGAAAGCATAGGCATCCTGCTCCTAGTTCCCAAATCACGACGCCGTTTGTTTGGGCTGCGCCAACTGTGTTTTGGCAACAATGGTCGATGCCGTTGTAGAAAAGTTGTCCCACTTGGTCGAGCGCTGTGCATTGGCGGGGTTGGCGGCCACTATTTCCCCGAAATACTTTGCATCCACGGGCGAGGTGGAAAAATCATAGCCATAAAACGGTACACCTAGCGTCTGTCGCTCGCCGGGCAAACCTTGGCCTGTCCAATATACAAGGCAATCCTCCGCCCACCAAAGTGGTGAGTGCCGGCTGGTGCTGTTAGGTGCCCACGGGGCCGGTCAGGTCGTAAATCATGAGGTTTACCCAATCAAAGGCGGCAAGGGCTGGGGCGGTGATTTGCGGGTAGCGGTAACTGCCGGGAAGTGCAGCGGTGAGGGGTATGCCCTCGGCCTCCAATGCTGGCTTTAGGGCTAAGATGAAAGGGCTGTACAGGTCGTTGACGTGTTGCCATTCGAGGTCAATGTCCACGCCGTCGAAGCCGTTGGTTTGCACAAAATCCACGATTTTTTCAACGAAAGCAGGGAGCTTGGCGGCTGCATCCAGTTGTTCCAACTCGCCTGCCACCGGTGGTCAGGTAGCCTCCGGCCAATGAGACGAACACATCCACGCCCGCTTGGTGCGCGTGCTTCCACTACGGGCCAGCATCTGCGCCCTCGTTCAAAAATTGCCATCGGCATCGGGATTGGCGAAGGCGAGGTTGACGTGTGAGAGGCGCTCCCATTCCACTTTGTCGGGTGCCGTGCCGGTTCCACAGGCCGCTAGCGCCGACTTTGGAAATCTTGGGCAAACGACATAGTGGCGATTAGAAAATGCTGCGAGTAGCGGAGCTATATTGACCGTTTTGATGTTGAAAACAATGGCGAAAGGTAGCCAAAACTTCCCAAGCAAACGAACCGCCAAATTCGATGTGGGGGCAACTGGGATTGTTGCGAAATTTGCCAAAATCACCGACTGGGAACATGGGCTACAAAAATATTTTCATCAAAGCATACGGCAACGCTACCCATTGAATGGCGGGCAAATTTGCGAAAGCATTCAAACCCGCTACCAAGCGATTTTGCCAGATATTGGCTTTGTCAAAACCTCCTCCAACCCTATTGACCGACGACTCGATTTCACGGCTTATTTCCTCGCCACCATTCAGGTTTTGGAGCAGCGGGGCGAATCCTTTGAAATAATAAGGGAAACCTGCCTTGAAATAACCCATGCCTATGTCCGTCCCAAAAACCATTTTCAAGCTTGGCTGAAGCGGCTTCCAGTGAAAATAATCGCCTCACCACTCGGTTGGCTGCTCACCCGTTTCATGGAAAAAGACGACTAAACTGGGGCATCTCGACGGTTTTAGGTCAACATGATTACTGACCCTGCCCTAACATTCGGTCTTGGCTACGGCATGGATGTGGTGGAATGCGGCATTTGCAAGCTCTTCCAAAAGCATGGTGCTGGCAGATATGCTGCCGTCCTTTGCGAAGTGGACAAATTGACTTCGCGTTGGCGGGACTGAACTCTTGCAGCGGCACGATCGCCAACGGTGCGAAATGCTGTGATTTCAGGTGGAAACTGAGAAAAATGCGCCAAGTGATGCGGTTTCACCTAGCCGCATTGGTTTCACAAAGCCTTTAGATACGCCACCAACTTATCGAAAGTGCCGCCAAAGCCCTGCTCCATGCTCGGGGAACATGACTGGTAAAACGCCTCCTGTTCTTCATTCGCATGGATGGGCTGGCCGGTCAGGTGCAGCGTCGTCTTCCCGTTTTCTTCCTTCAAGGTCAGCACATTCAGTATTTCCAAAGGGAATTCGTTGTTGGGGAAATAGGCCGACTGCGCCACATTGCCCTCGGCATCGGCAAAGGAATTTACCCACACGAGGCGCTCAGGCGGCGTGATTTCATGGTAGGCCATTCGGCCAAACATTTCGGTGCCGTTTTGCGCTACCATTGCATAGTGGAAAATGCCGCCTGGCTGCAGGTCGAAACGCACCAGCCCCTACGCCCGCTGACCCCACCAACTGGCGAGGTGCTGCGGCTTCGTCCGCCTTTGAAACAAGGTCAGCTGGAGCGTCGAGGTGGCGGGTGATGCTGAATTGATGATTGGCTTGCATGGTTGTAATGTTTTGAAAATCAAGTGATTATAACGTTGGCGAGGTTTAAAACCTCGCCAACGTTGGTTTATAGCTCCTGACCAAACATGATGCGGTGGCCGTCAATGGTGATGATGCCGAACTCCCGCATCCCCCAAGGTTTGCTGCCCAGGGGATAGTGGATTTCAGCGCCTTTCGCTACCAACTCCTCGTACAATTCGTCCACGCCGTCAACCTGCACGTAGGCGAAATAGGAGTGGTTGCGAAGTCAAATGCCGAGCGGTCGTCGGGGCACTCGCCGAGCATGACCACAAAGCTGCCACGGCGCAATTGCTGCCAGCCGTCGTAGTCCAATCGGTGGTGAAGCCCAGTTTTTGCGGAAATGTTCAACGGAAGCAGCAAGGTTCTGCACGGCCAGCACGTGGAAGGGGTTTCATGATTGCGGATTTAGTTTCTTCGAATGAGAAAGATTAGTGGATTGCTCGGAAAGGTAAGCCTCTAACCTGTCCACGTTCTGCTTCATGCCCACGTCCGCCTTGAACACCTGGATGACGTGCGCCAGTTGCTCCGCACTTTCGAACAGGCTATGCAGATGGACACGGGTTTTACCGCCTGTTTCCTCGACGAAAGTGGCCGTCATCACAAACTTCGGCCCGGTCACATGCTGCAACACGATGCGTTCCGGCTTCACCAATTCCACATAGACATGAACGTTGCGATAGTCCGTGCCATCAGGCCCGTGCATGGTAAACTGCCATTCGCCGCCGGGCCTCACCTCCATTTTGTCACTGGTGTTGCGGAACCCTTCCGGCCCCCACCAGTTTTTGATGTGTTCGGGATTCGTCCAGACTTCCCAAACCAGGTCACGGGGTGCATCGAGCAGGCGGGTGATGGATAGAGTGCGACCCTCAGTAGATTCAGGTGATTTTTGACTTTCCATGTAGCATCATTTTTTGTTTTGAATATTGGCCAAGTACTGCTCCAGAGAGTCGAGTTTTTCGTTCCAAAACTGGCGTACTGCTCCACCCAGTCCGACACTTCCCGCAGCTGGGCTCAGCTTCACAAATGCGCTCCCTGCCCTGTTGCAGTACACCCACTAGACCGCATTCAGTCAAGATTTTCAGGTGCTTTGAAATAGCAGCCCGGCTCGTCGGGAAGCGGTCGGCAATGGCATTGATGTTTTGCGGGTTTTGCGCCAGCAAAACCGATGATTTCCCGCCGTGTCGGGTCGGCAATGGCTTGAAAAACGTCACGTCTCATGTTGCTGGAATTTACTTGCGTAACCAATCGGTTGCAAATGTAGGACATGAAACTGATTGGTTACGCATATTGGGAGAAGATTTCATGCTTGCGTCAATTATTTAATTTTTGTGGTAAATCAATTCACTAGCTAAGCCATGCGTAACTGTAGTTTTTGTTGGTTGGCCTTATTAATTGCCACGATTTCGGTCGGGTGCAAAAACGATAACGACACGCTCACCGAACCCAAATTTTTGACCTGCAAAG
>JADKBS010000057.1 GCA_016714985.1 Saprospiraceae bacterium
GTGCCAACCGGCAAATCGGCGGATATTGAAATTTGGCTCGAAGGTGAACTTCATGCCATTGCGCACCGTCCAGCCAGTGTGTGGGTTTTCTATTTCGTTGAGGAGGAGGCCAATGCCATTGGCCGATTTCACCACATCCCGAATGGAATAGAGCTTGTCTTTGATGGGCCGGTTTGGGATTTCGGCCATTTGCTCCGGCGTGAAATTGTCGTCTATGCAGATGATGTCCATATTGTTGTGATTTTCTGCAAAATTAATAGGAATGATTTATTCCATACCTTGTATTTCAGTTTGAAACAAAGCGGACCAGTTTTCCCGGCCTTTGACTGCCAACTCAGCCCTTCGTGCCCGCCCATTGCAATCACCACACCGTACAGCTGCTGCTCCATCTCTGATAGTTTCCAAGGTTCATGGATGAATGCTTCCGGTACATTGCGCAGCTCTGGCACCCAATTTTTTACGAAAATGCCTTGTGGGTCATTGTCTTGGCCCTGTTTCACAGGATTGTAAATCCTTACGGTATTGATGCCCGTAACGCCTGCCTGCATCTGCCATTGTGGGTAGTGGATGCCCGGCTCGAAATCGAGGAAGAGCTTGGCCAGCCAAGGTGCGCCAAGCTGCCAAGGTTGCCAAAGCAGGTGCGTGAGGAAGGAGGCGAGCATGGCCCTCATTCGAAAATTGACCCAACCAGTGGTAATCAGGAGCGCATACAGGCATCCACGAGGGAAGCAGTGCGGCCCTGCTTCCAAGCATCCAACAGGAACGAGTCTTCGTTTTTTTCCAACGCATCATAACCACGGTTCACATTCTCGAATTCCATCCGGTCTTCGCTTTCGAATTTTTGGATAAAATGCGCTTGCCAGCGCAACCTCGATTGAAACGCAGCGTGCTGGAATTTCCAACCGTGCTGCTCATGCGAAAGGGCCGCCGCCTGCCATACCTGCCGCACGCTCAAGTTGCTCCAAGCGAGTACGGCGACAATCGGCTGCAACCCCGGCGGCTCTCCTGTGGCTTTGAAATGGACTTGGCATAATGACGGATGCGGTCGTTGAGAAAGGACTGAAATAGCTGTGGCCCGTAGGTCTCGCCACCGGGCTGGAAATTGGGGTTGGGAGGAAGTGCGAGACTTTCCAAGACCCGAAGACTTGGAATATCGGCAAGGGGAGCAGCCCGCCATTTCGCCCAATCTACCCGGTGCTGGGGCGCTGCCATGAACTCGTACCAATGCTCCCGCCACCGTTTCCGGCTTCGCAGGCCCCGTTGCACCGCATTGCATTCGCACTCCTGCCATTTGATTTGGTTTGCTGCACAAAAATTGGCCACCGCCTTGTCACGGTCGTAGGTGATTTTCAGTCCAGTTTCACGGTAGGAGAATATGGTTCGTACCTCAAATTGCGCCAGTGAAGCCTCCAAAACCTGTATTACCTCCTCCTGAAAAACAGCAACTGAGGCACTAAATGGCTGCAACTGCCGGTTCATGTCCACCAAGGACTGTTGCACAAAGCGCCAATGCCGCTCATCGTATTGTGGAGCAGTCATCACCGACGGCTCAAACACAACAAGAGTAGTTGGCAGCCCCGCCCGCTGCGCCAGCATCAATGGCTCGTGGTCACGCAAGCGCAAGTCTCGCTTGAACCAGACGATGTTTATCAGTGGGCGATGGATAGTAGCGAGCATACGTTGTGGCGAAGATTCAGATAAGGGCTTGTTGCTTCATTTCTCCTATAACGATGAGGGTGGCATAAGCCGTCCAAAGGCTAACAGGAAGTACAAGGTAAGCCGCTGCTTTTGCTTCCGGCCATAGTTGAATGGCGACAAACGCCGTAAAAACTATTACCGCAAGATTGCCCCAAAGTCCAAACCAAGCGCTGAAACCCCGGTCAGTTTTGCCAAGCCCAATAATGTAGTAGGCATAGGTAGCGCAAAGGACTGCAAGCCCCACTATTAGCGGTGGCTGAATCTTGGCCAAGCTTCACCAATTGGTAGCGTGCCACTCCCAGCGGGTGAACAGTACGAACCAAGGCAACTGGAATGACAAAACCCGGTGGTTGGTACGACAGCCTAGGCTTGGTTTCTGCTTCGAATTCCAAGCCGATGAAAGGTGCCGGAATGTTCACGATGGTGAGAATGCCGTAAAACAGTAAAATATTCGCAATCAGTGACCAATTCATTGGATACAAATTAATGGAAGGGGAAAATCAAGGTTTTGCCAACGCCGCTAGTTGTGTGCCTTCCCCTCCTCCGCTTCCGCCGACTTTTGGGCAAAGCCCTTTATGTCGCTCCCTTTGCAATGTAAGTCACGGGCTTCTTTCTAGCAGTTTTTCATATTGCTGCCGCAACTGCTTAGGGGTCTTTTTGAATAATCCGAACATTTTGATAATGGTTGATAAAAGGTTGATAATGGTTAATAAGGGTTGATACTAGTCTACAACTCATCGCTCATCGCTCATAACTTTATAACAGACATTCCGCCATCCATCCCAATCACCTGCCCGGTCATCCAACGGCTGTTTTCACCCAAGAGGAAATGAGCAGGGCGGTTATTTCTTCTGGTGTCCCGACCCTTTTCAGCGGTGGCGGGTACCTGCACTTTCCTTTTTTCCTCGGAACTGAGCAGGCGGGCGGCCAGTGGCGTATCAGTCAGCGAGGGGGCGATGCAGTTCACCCGGATGGTAGGTGCCCACTCAGCGGCGAGCGACCTTGTCAGCCCCTCCACGGCGCCTTTTGCTGCCGCAATGGAGGCGTGGAACGGCATCCCTTGGCCAACGGCCACCGTGCTGAACAGCACCACAGCGGGACTTTCGGCGGCTTTCATCGCTTTTTATCATCGGTGAACGCCTCTGGCGTCAAGGATTTGAACGGTTTCAAATTGATGCTGCCGGGGCAATAAACTACGCCGTCGAGAGAAGGGGGAAGTTCCTGCTTCGTGAGGTCGTCGGTGATGAGGTTCTTGGGCAGATGGCTGACGCCTCGCAGGCCCTCAAACTGTCGCCCGTGCGGGAAACAAATAAGACTTGATGGCCTGCTTCGCTCAGCTTCTTAACGGCCAATCCGATGCCGGAGGAGCCGCCTGCTATCAAATAGTTCTTCATACTTTATTCACGATTTTGATAGCGGTTACAGCACAGGGATTGGGGAGGAAGGTTTACAGCTTTTTTGCCTGCAGCACACCATGCAGGTAATCAGTGCCTGTCAATTTATAAATGGAAGAACGGGAAGTCGCTTTTTTTCGATGAATGTATCCGATGAAAAGGAGCAAATAACCAGGCAAATAAGTTTGACACACAGATGCAATTTTAAGACGCCAACATCACCGTTTTTATTTCCTTCGCCAAATCCTTGTGGTCGCCATTATACTCATCCGACCATGCAAGGCCCATTTCCTTGAGGTCAAAATGCTTTAGGATGGTGCCATAGTTGGCATGGCCACCCCCTACAAGCGACGGATAGCCGATGACATGGATGGAATCTGCCAACTCAATGGCCAATTCTATATCATGTGTGCTGAAGAGGATAGTGTTTAGTTCATGGCTGCTACAAATCAGGTTGAAGGCCCGCTTAACGCTCTCGATATTGCCTATATCGAGGCCACTGAATGGCTCATCGAGGATGATGAAGGTGCCAGAACTCAACAGTTGCTCCAAAATGGCGGTGCGCTGCCGCTGGCCGCCGGAGAGTTCGTTCAGTATTGGTTTTTCACATTTTCAAGTCCCCAGCCGTGAGTGCAGCGGCAATCTTTTCTTCTTTTCATTGGCAGTTACCGTGCTTTTTCGCATGGCGAAATGCAGTGCTTGCGTGACGGTCTTGTGCCGAAAAAGGTGTATTTTTGTCAACAAAGCCTACATCACCCTCATGCACAGTCTTCAAAGGTATGACCTCGCCATTGCCTTTGAAACTGGTGTAATCTGCCACGAGCACCTTCCCGGTAGTCGGTGCCTCCAGCCCCTGATAGCGCCCGAACAGTGTTGATTTGCCCCGCCAGACCGCCCAAATGCATGGTTTGCCCTGCGCTTTACCTGACCGAACGGTATCATGCTCGGTGAAATTGATGTCCTTGATGATGACTTTGCCATCGTAGGCAACGCTTAGGTTCTCGACCTTTAGCACCGGGCCTTTTGTCTCATATTGTGGTTTGGACATTGGAAGGATTGAATGAATGATGGATTGAAAATATGTGCGCTCCTTTAATCCTTAGATTCTGGAATATCGAAACAATACTTTTCGCAAGTAATTCAGGAATAGGTCAATGCCGAGGCCGACAAGTAGAATCACGATTTGTAGGGCGAGTATGCGACCGTGGTTCATAAAACGGTCGCTGTTCTTTATCAAAACTCCAAGGCCGCCTGCTGCGACCAGGATGGATTCCACCGTGACAAGCATCATCCAGGTTATGGCCAGATTCTGGCGAAGCACCTCTATCACATAATCGAGGCGACCTTTAATCAAGACTCCATTAGCACCTCCCATCGGCTGCATCCGAGTGAGCGGGCATGGTCTATTTCCTCCTGCGGGATATCACGAATCACCCCCCAACAAAGAGGTAATGAAATATAGGCTCATAAATACACCAGTACCCAAACCTGCATGGTTCGGGCATCGAAACAATCATGGCCAAGTAAAAGGTGATACCTGTAAGCGGAAGGTAGCGCAATTGGCTCAAGAAATTCGCCAATGGCTTTACAAATGGCACCGGAGATAGGTAGGCAATGGCCAGCGAGATGACGATGGAAATCAGCGTGGCCTGCAAGCAGAGCCCCAGTGAGCTGACGATATGTGATGCCAATCCTTCGTTCCATAGGCTTTGCATCCCTTCCAGCACTTTGCCCGGCGTTGGCAACAGGCTCTTCTCACCTGATGTCCCGATGAACCACCATGCGAACACCATTACCACCCAACAGGCAATTATCATCAGCCGATGGTTGTTTTTAAGTTCCTGAAAGGGCTTGAACCAATTTTTGAAATTCATTAGGTTGAATGGTTGAATGGTTGAATTGGTTGAATTGGGGAAATTGGTTGAATTAGGTTGAAATGGTTGTATTGGGTTGGCACCTACCCAATTCAACCAATTCAACCATTACAATCACTTCAACAAAGACACCACCACCCGCCGGTTCCTGGCCCGGCCGGCTTCGGTTTTGTTGTCGGAGACGGGGTCTTCCTGGCCCTTGCCTTCCACTTTCTGAAAACGGGTGCCGGGGATGCCTTTTTGCATCAAAAAGGTCTTGACGGCCTCTGCACGGGCAGGAAAGGGAGATGTTATCGCTAGGGTTGCCCACGTTGTCGGTATAGCCGACGATTTCCAGTTTAGCGTCCTCGGCGCACCAGCAGGTTGTAAATCTGGGTGAGCACGTCTTCGGCTTCAGGGGCGGATGGTGGCCCTACCCGTGTTGAAGTTGACTTGCCATTCGCCGGAGGCTAGCAGGGTCTTGCCTTCTCGGTGTAGTCGGGCGGCCCAAGCGGCGCCTTCGTCAATGCCCTTCACCCCTTTACGAAACTGAGGTTGACCGCCTCCTCGAAGGGGACGACCGTTTCACGTTTTGGAGGAAGCTGCCGGGGTTCAGTTCCGTCGATACCTGGATACTTGGTCATAGACAGCCTTGTAACGGTTGATATTATCAGAAAGTCCATAATACTGCTGGGCATCGGCAAGGTTGAACACCCGTGAACCCCCCATGATGTAGCTGATACCACCCTTCTCGCCTTTTTGTCCCTTGAACATACCGTGCCAATAGGTGGCATCTTCCATTTTCATAGCAGCAACGGCCTCAGCAGCCCGGTGGCGCCAAGTATCGTACTGCTTCATTTGATTGGAGCGGTGTACAGGAAGCCTTGAGGATGTTCGTCACGATGTCCGGGTTCTTCTCGGCCCATTCCTTTACCCCAATCAGCGTAACGGCCATCTGATTGTTGAATTTTGGTGGAAACAATGTCCTTGAAGCCAGAAAGCGCATCGAAAACCATCTTGTCACATAAGGTGTCCGGTGGCACAGCCGTCCACTTTTTGTCAATGGTTTGCCAGTCAACTTTCCATTTTTCACCTCTTTAAGGGGATTGTCCAACCTCTTTTTTGCGACTTGATGAGTTCCTGGCCGATTCGATATAATCATCGTTTGCTGAAGGGTAGAAGTTGACCGCTTACCTCGCGTCGTAGGTGCTTGGGTCAGGTTTACTTTGATGCCGTTGGCAAAGGCGTAGTTGACTGCTGTGACCCGAGTCGCCGTCGCCCATGACCGCAAACTGGCGCCCCACGCATGGTCTGCGGATCCATTTTCCATTT
>JADKBS010000058.1 GCA_016714985.1 Saprospiraceae bacterium
CGCCACCTTCGGCAATGTTGAAATAGTTTTTACCGTCGAAACTTTGCGCTCCCAATCGTCGCCATACTCTCGGGTCAAAGCCGCCTCTGACAGCTAAGAGCACCGCCTCCGCTTCTGGCGTGAGCAGGGTTGCTTGCTTCGCAACAGGGTGGTTGGAGCGCACCTGCTGGAGGAAGGCATCGGGGCTTAATTGCTGCGCAAGGAACAGGCTGGGCAGCAGGAGCAACCATAAAAGGTAAATATTTTATACGAAAAACAATTTTTTTTCATTCGTTAAGCAATTGATAGACAAGGGGTTAAATCTACCCCTCGCATCACCTCCGACGCTTGGAGGTCTTGTCCAAACTCCGTAAATTGCAACCAGTTTTCATCCAAATTTCAAATGACATGGCATTCACTTATGATTAAAAGACCGATATCCGCATCAAACAGGGCAAGGCCGAGGGTAAAAAAGGAAGGTATTGCCGAAGGCAAAGCTGAAGGCATCGAAATTGGCATGACCAAGGGTGAAACAAAAAAAAGCCACCACTGCTGCTACCAAAATGCTCAAAACCAAGCGCTTCCCTGCCCAAGAAATCGCAGATTTTCTGGATGTCCAACTTGATTTTGTCGTAGCCATCCAGCAGATACTGGAATCGAAGGCTAAGAAAAAATAACCTACTCATCTTTCCAGTTTTGGAGCCAAGGCGGAACGGGGCAATGTCCTCGTTCCGCCTTATTTTTTCTCTCCCTCCTTCCCGGCATCCTTTCGTCCATTCTTATAAAAATCCGGCGGAAACCCGTTCACCTTCCGCCATAGCTCATACCACAGCGGCACGTTGTTCAGCAATGCCACGCATTGTGCGCCGCCGCCGGGACGGAGGGCCGTAGGCCATGGCTTCACGTCCTCGTGCGGGGCAACGAGGATGCGGTAAGTGCCGTCCATACCGATGTTGTTGTCAATGGCGAAGACCTTGCCCTCGTAGGTTCCAAATGTCAGGTTTGGCCAACCGCTGAACACAAAGGCGGGCCAGCCGTCGAAGATGAAGTTGACCCGGTTGCCAAGTGCGATGAGCGGCAGGTCAATGGGCTTCACGTACATCTCCACCGCCAATTTTGCGCCAGCGGGCAGATGCTCACCACAGGGCACCTTCTTTCACTGTTTCACCAACGCCCGCTACCACGGCCTGCGTGATATAGCAGTCCTGCGGGGCGGTGATGTAATAAAAACCACTGCGCCGGCGGTAGTTTTCCTGCTCCACCTTGAGCTTGTTCAGTTTGTTTTCGGACTCAAAGCGGTCGCTGAGCGTACTGAATTTATCTGATTCGGCCTTGGCTATCTTGTTGGCGTACTCGTTAAGCACGGTGGAAAACTCAATCCTGGCATTGTCCAATTCATTGCGACTGATGTTCCATTTGTTTTCGGCATCAAGGCGCTTGGCCGCCGTCTCCTGTACCTTCAGTTTGCGCTGCTCGAAGGTCGTGAGCGGGATGAGGCCCTTTTCGTACATCTCCTCCGCCCGCTTGAACTGGTTCTGCGCCACGTCAAAGTCAGCTTTGCCCGCACCAGTTCGATGCTGTCGGACGTGACCTTGAGACGGCTTTGGCGCACCTTGTTGCGAAGCTGTTCGTTTTTGAACTTTAGCTCTTGTTGCATCGCAACAATCTGATTTTCAAGGGCCTCTACCTTGCTGGAATAGCTCCCCATCGAGCCTTCCACCGCTGCCACCTGCGAGCCAGTTCGCCCGACGAGTTCAGGGTCGAAGTACTCGGTTTTTATTTCCGACAGGTAAACGATGGTGTCGCCCGCTTTCACAAGTTGGCCCTCCCGCACGTACCATTTTTCCACCCGACCCCCGATGGTCGAGTGGATGGTCTGTGGGCGCTGGTCGGGGTAGAGGGTGTTCACCTTGCCCTTGGTCTGGATGTTCTGCGTCCAGGGCAAGAAGAGCATGACGATGAAAATGAGGAGCACAGCCAATAGCCAACGCTTGAACTTGCGGTTGGCGGGACAGTTCCGTACGCTGGAACGAGCGGTAACGGCTCGTGTCCACTTTATCTATGATGGTATTTTCAGAAATATTCAGCATGTAGCGATTTACGATTGGGGGATTTACGATTTACGATTGGGCAACGAACTGATATTCAAATGCTTGCAACTCTTTTTATAGATAATAATTCACCCCTGCCATCAGGCCCCACGAGAGGTTTTTCCCAAGTTCGGGGGCAAGGCCCTTGGGTTTGTCCACACCGATGAGGCCCACAAGGCTCGCATTTCGATGGAAAAGTCCATTTTTCACCAAGGGGATAGCTGCCCTCATTGTACCAACCAAATCGGAGTCGAAGCGGCGAAATTCGCCAAGTTCGTTGGTGGTCAACTCACCATAGTCGGTTCGCTGCCGGAAGAGGTAGTCCACCGAAGCACCACCCCCTACTACGAATTTCGCATTTTGCCCATTGAATACCGGAGCATGACGGGCAACGAGAGATAGTCAAAGCGGTAATCGTCACCGAAGCCTATCGTCCCGGGGTCTGGCGTTGGGTTGTCACTATCAAAACGGGTACCCTTTCGTTCAAAATTGGCTTCCAGGCGCAGCACCACGTTTTCAGTGAGGTAGTGGCTAGCATGAAAGCCGCCCATGAACCCTGGCAGGTAGTCCGTTTTCGCATCGCCCCGCAAGGTGGACAGGTTCTCACCAAAATGCAGGCCGATGGACCAACTTTGGCCTTTCACGGAAGTTGCGAAGCAAAAATGATGAACATCAAGCTGGCAAACAATTGAAATGGCTTCATGGCAAATGATTTTTGGTTGATAAAGTTGATAAGGGTTTATGAGGTTGATAACGGTTGATGGGGTTCCGTACTTTTATCAACCCTTATCAACCTCATAAACCCCTATCAACCCAAATTAAAAAACCGCTCCGCAATGCTCAATTTGCGAAGCAGTGAACGCTTCTTCGTTTGGTGGTCCTGCATCCGCAGCAGTATCTCGTCGAGCGACTTGGTGGCCGCCACGATGTGCTCGCCCTTGTTGAGCATGATGCATTCTGCCCGCTGCCCCATTGCGGCGTCGGTAACCTCGGAACGGGTGGGCAGGCCAGACTTGGCCATGCCCTCCAGCACCTGCGTGGCCCAGATGACGGGCACGTGCGCTGCTTCGCAAACCCAAAGTATTTGCTCCCGCACCTCTGCCAAGCGGCCAAAACCACATTCAATGGCAAGGTCACCACGGGCTATCATCACCCCGCAAGAGGCCGACTGCATGGCCGCCAACAACAGGGCAGGCAAGTTGTCGAAGCCAGTCTTTGTTTCGATTTTCAATACAACGGCTGGTATATCGCCATCTTTGCGAAGCTGTTTCATGTACTGCACGAGGCGCTCCACGTCTTCCGGGCGGTTGGCGAAGGAAAGCCCCACCATGTCGGCATACTGCACCACGGCTTTTAGGTCTTCTAGGTCATCTGGTGACAAAGCTGCCACATGGAGGTCAGATTCGGGCAAGTTGATGCCCTTTTCAGCACGCAGCACATCGCCCGCAGGGCGGCGTGCGGATGATACGCACTTGTGCTTCCCCATTTTTCAGTCGGTCAATGATGCCACCGATTTTGCCGTCGTCGAACCAGACTGGCTCGCCTGCCCGCACATCGTCCAACACACTGGGGATTGAGATGCTGATACGGGCAGGTTTTGTCAATTTTCCGGGAAATATCATACTGTGCACTGCTGCCGGGCAACTGTTGCTTGGAAAGCAGCAGCAAATCGCCCGTTTTCAACAGAATACCACCTTCATTGCTCGGCATGTCTTCGCCGATAATGGTGGTTGGATTTCCAAGTTTTACCCCCTTCCGTTTGAGCCTAAGTTCTAAGCAAGGCGCAAAGTAGATGGTCTTGTCCGCAGTGGCCAAGCAGCCATGTTTCGTTGCTTCGCAAATGGTAAGCTTGCGGGAAGCCCCCCGTGCATCAACGAGGCGGATGCGGTCGTTTTCCTGGCATTGCGACAGCCAATCAGCATTGAGTGATAAGCTGGGTATGTCGGCCATTTCGGCTGGAATGGGCGTCCCTGCCGTGTGCAGCCAAACCAAAGCTGGGGCTTCCACCAACCCCATTTCATTGCGTTTCGGGCGTATCTTGAGCACCTTCGGGCCGGACTGGACTTGGCCTGTACGCAATTTAGGGCCACCGAGGTCCATCAGTATTTTGCAGGGTTTGCCTGTGGCTTGTACTGCCTTACTGATGTTGGTCACCATTTTTTTCCAAACCTGCACATTGTCGTGGGCGCAGTTGATGCGGGCGCAGTCCATGCCATTGAGCAACAGGTTTTTGACCAAAGTAAAATTGCGGCCAACCTCGCTCGGCATCGTGACCATGACGCGTACCCGCCGTCCTTGGGGGTGGTCTCCGAGCAACCGATCGGCGTTGTCTTCCAATTGTTTCCGGGCATCCCGGTAGCAAATTGGCGGCAGTTCCTTGGGTGCCCATTTCCTGCCTGTAAGCGTGTGCATGGTGTGCAGTACCGTGTCGAGTGTCGCTTGCACCTTACGCTCGGCCCTACCCAATGAGGAAAGGCCCCATTCCGTCATGTCCAATTGAAGTTCCCGCACGTCGTAAGTACGAAAGGCCATGTACTGCACGAGGTTGCGGGCACTTTTCAGGTTGTTGGGGTGAACCTTGGAAAGCCCATCGTGGTCAACTTCCTTCTGCAACACATCATTGCGAACGCTGAGCAATTGCTCAATCATCGGCTCCAGTGCAGGAGGGTTGCAGGGATAATGCGAATGGATATCGGTCGGCGTCTTTTTCATGGCTATGAATTTTGGTCAACAAAAACCCAAGGTTTCATAATCGGTATCGAATGACCAATGATATTTGCCATTTTCAAGGTTAAGTTTTTGTAAATCAATTATTTAACTATTTGAACACACGCTTGAAATGCTTGCCCTTTCTAACTTCTTCAAAACTTCCCTCCTCCACGATGGCCCCATCTTGCAAGATGATGATACGCTCGCACTCGGCAGCCATCAGTGGGTCGTCGGTGACGGTGACGAGGGTACAGTTGGGGATGGTGGTCAGCATCTCGGCAATGCGCTCCCGGTCTTCTTTTTCCAGAAAATCGAACGGCTCCTCAATGGCCAGCAATGAGGGGCTGGAGGCGAGACACCGGGCAAATATGATTTTCGAGATGATGTTGCGGGGCAGGTTTTTGCCGCCAGGCAGCAAAATGGTGTCATACCCTTCGGGCATTTTTTCACGAAATCGGCCAGTCCGACCTGCTCCACTGCCTTGATGGCATCTTGCAAACTGACCCCTCGTGGCCCATCGTTATGTTCTCCAAGAGCGTTCCCTTGAAGATATCTTCATGCGACATGTGGTCGCCGATATGCGCCCGCAAGCTCACGGGGTTGAGGTTGCGGAAAGGGATGCCATTGAAGGTCAGCGAGCCTTTGAAGTCAGAATAAATGCCCGCTATGATTTGCAGCAGCGTGGACTTACCCGACGAGCTGTAACCAGCGATGCATAGTTTTCGCTTTCGGCAATGCGAAGGTTGATATTGCGCAGCGAATCCATCTCCGAATTGGGAAGCGGTAGCTCAGGTCGGCAAGTTCGATGGCGATGCCCTTGCCAGTGTCGCATTGTTCGAATATGATGCCCTCCTCCCGCTCCGTGTCGAGGTCGGTGAAGCCGCCGAGCTTGTCGAGCGCCGTGAGGGTATCGTAAATCGTCTCCATGGTGAGGATGAGTTTTTCCACTGAGTTCATCACGAGGATGATGACGATTTCAGCGGCCACGAACTGGCCGAGGTTGATGTCGTTGTTGATGACCAAGACGCTGCCGAGTATAAGCAGACCCATCGTCACGAGTGACTTGAATCCTACGAGGCTGCTGTACTGTGTGACCAAGACCCTGAAATGCTCCTTCCTAGCATCGAGGTAGCCGTTCACCAGTTTGTCGGTTTTTTGCAGCGGAAATCACTGGCCCCGCCAGTTGAAGGTGCCCATGGAGCGGGCGAGTTCCTCCAACCAGTAGGCTACCTCGTACTTGTACTTGGATTCTTTTATACTGGTTTTCAATCCTTTGCGCCAAGTAGTGGCCATGATTATACCCACGATGGCTAAGAGCAAAAGGCCAAAGAAGATGAAAAAGGGGTGGTAAACGAGAGCAGCAGCAGCCCGAAAAAGATTTGCAGGATGCTCGTGGAGAAGTCCATCAGGATTTTTGGCAGGCCTTTCTGTACGGTAAGGGTATCGAAAAAGCGGTTGACCAATTCCGGGGCGTACTCGCCGTGGATAGCCTCCCATTTCAGCTTGGGAATGCGGTATGCAAAGTCGAAGGCCGAGCGGGTGAAGATGCGCTGCTGGATGGTCTCCGTCACCGAAAGTTGCATGATGGTGAGCGCACCCGCCAGCACCGTGCCGAGCGTCACCACGCCTATCAGTATCATCCAAGAACTGGAAACACTGCCGCCCGCTATCAGCCCGATGATAGCCTGCACGCCAAGGGGCAGGCTGAGCGCTATCAGCCCAGCGAAGATAGCGTAGAGGTAGATATAGGTGATGTCCTTCTTGTCGAGTTTTAGAAGCCGGAAGAACCGTTTTACTGGATGCATGGCAAAGTTGGTTGTTGCCCTTAAAAATCACTTTCCAAGTTCAAAGTTCAAAAATAGCGGCATTTTAATCGCATTCTAACCTCGTTGAAAGCCATGCAAGCCAATTTTAAAGGACTGATATTGAATGAATTATCAATACTGTTCAAACCAAGAAAAGGTCTGCTCGACAATCCTATCCTTCTCTTTTTGGAGGAATTCCAGGTATGCTTCCGTAATGGGCGAGAGCCGCTTCGAGGCCAGCCAGACCAAGTGCCAATGGGTGATAATGGGCAGCCCTTTGTAAGGTACTATCTCCAAGTCACCGATTTTCAGCTCGTTTTTAATGCCAATTAGCGGCATGATGGAGTAGCCTAGTCCGGCGATGAGCGCCTGCTTCAGCGCCTCGTTGGAGGTCAGTTCGATTTTTTTGTAAGTCGGCCAACTCTCATTTTCAAGGAACTGCTCCATGGAGTTGCGGGTGGCAGAACCAAACTCCCGGTAAAGCAGCGGGTGTAGTTCCAGCAGCATGCGCACGGGCATTTTCGGGTTGCGCTCGAGGCGGGTGCCGCCCACGAGGTAAAGTTTGTTCTGGAGCAATTGCACCGAGTTCAACTTCAAATGGGTCGGTAGCACGGACACCAACGAAAAGTCCACCTCGTTCTGCTCCAGGCTCTTCACCACTTGCGTCTTGTTCGTCACGTCCATCACGAGGTCAACGCTGGGGTTTTGCCTAAGGAAGTCGGAGAGGAAATAAGGCATCACGTACTTGCCCGTCGAGGCGCTCGAAATCTTCAGGCGGCCAGCCAGTTGCCCCTTGAACGACTTTGTGCGATAGTTGATGGCCTCTATTTCATCCAAAATCTTCAGCGCCGACTCGGCTATCTCCCGCCCAAAATCAGAGACGTATAGCCGCCTGCCCACCACTTCCGTTAAGGGCACGGAAAACTGCTCCTGAAATTTTTTTAGTTGCATGGACACGGCAGGCTGCGTCAGATAAAGCTCCTCAGATGCCTTCGTAATGCTTTGACATTCAACGACTTTGGTGAAAATCCTCAATTGGTGTAAGGTATAATCCATAAGACATACTTATGTTTTTCATCACAAAGATGAATAATAACTTATTGAAAAGCAAACCAACTTTGCCCCATCAAAAAAATTAACCTATTATGACAGAGCAAATTCAAGAACCTATCGTCGAGCCAAGGAACATGGCGGTTGGCAAGCCTGCCAGCCAGCACCCGATGCCCAAGGCAGTGCCAAAGTCGCTGCATCAACGACCAAAATTAAGCGCTGTGGGCACAGCAGCCATCATGGCAGCCGCACTCTATCTTTCAGCCAATAGCAATTATTTGTTTTTCAAAGAACTGCTCGTGGCCTTTGCAATAGTGAGCATGACCCTGTTGTTGAGCTACCTCGGCAAACCACTTAGTCCAGAGACCCAGCCTAACAGCATTGATCCCCGATTGAACTGATTGCCAATTGCCAAGCTGGAAACAAATCCCTTTGAGAACCTCAGCCATGATGTGTTGCACAGTACATGGCAAGCCCATCGTGTATGCAGCCGTCAGGATTAATACATCGCTAACCATTAAAATTCAAATCAAATGCTAACCAAAAAAGTGTCTCACATAATTCAATTAGTTAAGGACAATTGCCCTCCTGACGAAGCCGCCGAGTTGATTGAAACCTTGGTGGGCGACCGTATCCGTTTGCACAACATCCAGATGCTTCGCCGTTGGGAGGGCAACCACCGCTTCGATTCCACGCCGTTTGACCATAAAATCGTGGAGTTGAAAGCCCAGAACAAAAGCGCTCGGGCACTATTGGCCGAGGCAAGGGAACTGGGCTTCAATGTGGAGGTTTCTGCTTCCATCGAGGTGCGGTTGGTAAAAAAACCTTTCAGCCACGATGTAAAATTGGAATTGACACACAACTGATTACAAACAAAAAATTGAATAAAACGACAATGCAAAAAGTAACTATTGCCAAAGGCGACGGAATCGGCCCTGAAATCATGGATGCTACCCTGAAAATACTGAAAGCCGCCAATTCCCGCATCGAGTACGACGAAATCGAAATCGGCGAGAAGGTCTATCTGTCCGGCAATACCAGCGGTATCGGCAAGGAGGCATGGGACAGCATCCGCCAAACAAGGTCTTCCTAAAGCGCCCATCACCACGCCACAGGGCGGTGGCCACAAGAGCCTGAACGTGACCATGCGCAGGCCCTCGGCCTATATGCCAATATCCGGCCTTGCAAGAGCTACCACCCCTTCATTGACACCAAGCACCCTATCATGGATGTCGTCATCATCCGGGAGAACGAGGAAGACCTCTACGCTGGCATCGAGCACCAACAGACTGACGAGGTGGTGCAGTGCCTCAAGCTCATCTCAAGGCCTGGCTGCGAAAAAATCGTCCGCTACGCCTTCGAGTACGCCCGCCTTTACAAACGCAAAAAAGTAAGTTGCTTCGTGAAGGACAATATCGCGAAGCAGACCGACGGTCTGTTCCAAAAGTGTTCAGGGAGATAGCCGCCGAGTACCCTGACATAGAGGCCGATAACTGGATTATTGACATCGCCGCCGCAAGGCTGGCCGATACGCCCGAAATCTTCGAGGTCATCGTGACGCCAAACCTCTACGGTGACGTGGTGTCCGACATCGCAGCGCAAATCTCCGGCTCGGTGGGTTTGGCCGGCTCCGCCAACATCGGCGAGCTGTGCGCCATGTTCGAGGCCATCCACGGCTCGGCTCCGACCATCGCCGGGCAGAACGTGGCCAATCCATCCGGCCTACTCAAGGCAGCCATTATGATGCTCAACCACATCGGCCAGCAGGACGTTGCGGAGCAAATCAAAAACGCTTGGTCATGCACCATCGAAGAAGGCATCCATACGGCTGACATCTACAAAGAGGAGTGAGCAAGCAGTTGGTAGGAACCAAGGAATTTGCCGAAGCCGTCATCGCCCACCTCGGCCAACTGCCGACAGTTAAAAGTGGCAGAATATGAAAGGGAGTACAACTCAACCTGCCAAAGTACAAGCGCAGGCTGGCCTCCAGCAAGGTACTGAAAGGCGTGGATGTATTCGTGGACTGGAAGGGCGGCGATGCCAACCAACTGGCCGAGCAAGTCGCCAAGTTCAATAGCGACATCCGCCTGACGATGATTACCAACCGGGGCGTGAAGGTCTGGCCCAACGGCTTCGAGGAGACGTTCTGCACTGACCACTGGCGCTGCCGCTTCGAAGTGAGCAACGGCACCCCCGCCGAGAAATGGAGTATTCCTCGGTTACTTGCCCAGGCACTCGATGCAAACGTTGATGTCATCAAAACTGAAAACCTGTATGAGTTCGACGGGGTAAAGGGATATTCACTCGGTCAAGGACAGTAGTAAATGTATTCATAAGATGTTCTGCTTTAAGGATACCGGCGGCTTTCCCGCCGGTTTTTTTTTGCCTTCGGCCAAGCCCTATCGCTTCTTCCGCATCTCCCGCAGCGTCACCACCACCAGCGTCAGCACCGTGAGCGGCGACGAACAAATCATGGCGTTCCTGAACACTTCCAGCGGAGGCATGTTTTGGGTTTCAAAACCAAATAAGCCGTGTAGGCCACGTAGTAGCCGAGGAAACGAAACCTTCCCAGCGGTCAATCCTGTAACCTGTGAAAATAGCGGCAAACAAGCCACGGCCACCGCAATCATGAACGGTATGTCGAAGCTCAAGGCTGCAGGGTTCACGGGCACACCGCCAGGAGCGATGATGGCCGTGAGGCCGAGGATGAGAACGATATTGAAGATATTGCTGCCCACCACATTGCCCACGGCAATGTCTTCCTGTTTGCGGATGCTGGCCAGCACAGAAGTGGCCACTTCTGGCAGCGAGGTACCTGCGGCAATGATGGTGAGGCCAATGACCAACTCGCTCACTCCCAGCGACTGTGCGATTGCTACGGCACTGTCCACCAGAAGCGAGAGCCAAGCACCAACAGCGCCAAGCCCACCACCACGAAGATGATTTGCAGCCAAGGTCGGTCGTTCTTGGGGTTGCCATCGTCTGCGTATTCTTCCTGATAATCCTCAAGCGCCTTCTTCGTGTTCTCCTTTTTGCTTTGCTGTATGAGGAAAACGGTGTACCATATACCGATGGCCACTAGCACGACACCCTCCCACTTTGCGATGGTGCCGTCCCAACCGAAAAGCAGCACCAGCAGGCTGGCACCAATCATGATGGGCACGTCAAGGCGCACGAGTTGCTGCGCCACCACCAAGGGTGTGATGAGCGCCGACATCCCTAGGATGAACAGCACGTTGAAAATGTTGCTGCCCACCACGTTACCGAGGGCAATATCGGACTGGCCGTCCAAGGCACTGCCGATGCTCACTGCCAGTTCCGGTGAACTGGTGCCGAAGGCCACTATCGTAAGGCCGATGACCGAGCGGGGAAATGCCAATGACGGCAGCAATTTTGGAAGCCCCTTTTACGAGCGCCTCTGCCCCCACGACGAGCAGGATAAGGCCAGCGATGAGTTTTAATGCGACCATAATGTTTGAATTTTCGGGCAAGTTAGCAGCAATCCAGAAATTTCGATTCTGCTTTAGTCAGGTGGCTTATTTTTGGGCAAAATCTAACTCGGATTTAATCCAAGAAACCATTAAAATCGAGCAATCATGCGACTTTTCAAGCCATTTCTTCCTGTTTTATTGCTATGCTCCGCACTGCCGCTCCATGCCCAAGATAGCGACCTAGGCAATTGGTTCGCCTACTTTGGCAGCTACCGGGTGGCCGACCGTTGGAGCATCTGGCTGGAAGGGCAGCACCGCAACTTCAACGCAGTGGGCGACCTGGAGCAGGCCTTCATCCGCACAGCGGCGCTCTACGATTTGCCGAAGGCGAACTCGCAACTGGGCGCAAGCTGCGGTTTTTTTCCACACGGCCACCTACAAAGCAGGTACCGACGACAAAGCTACGCCAATGAGCACCGATTCTACCAGCAGTTCCTCACCCGGCAGCGGTTTGGGCGGGTCTATCTCTCGCACCGCTCTGGCTGGAGGAGCAGTTCCTGCCTGCTGGCTACCGGACGAGGTTCCGCTATTTTCTTTCCATCAACCTCTGCCTCAACAAGCCCGAAATGACGAAGGGCACGGTCTATCTTTCCGCCTACAACGAGCTGTTCGTCAATGCCAAAACGCCCATTTTCGACCGTGACCGCTTGTACGGTGGCATCGGCTACGCCGTGACCCCGACGCTGCGCTTCGAGACCGGGCTGATGTACCAACTTTTTGAAACGAGGAAGAGACCACAGTGGCAGGTAGTCTGCTTTCACAATGTGGATTTGAGCAAGAAAAACAACGGCTGACCCGGTTCATCCCTCATCCCTCATTCCTCATCCCTAAAACACGCTCACGTACCCAAAATGCACTTTCGGGTTCCTGAAATCCAGCAGGTTGCCCGATTGTTTGCCAACGCAAGCTGATGCCGAACACCCCTGCCGAGGTCTCGAAGGTAAGGCCGCCGCCAAAGCCCAGCGGATTATCGTATCGGCTGGGCTGCCCGATGCGCTTGTCCTCCACGTAGCCATAGTCGCCAAAGGTGTAGAAATAACTGTTCTGGCCAATGAGCAGGCGGTATTCCAGCGTAAAAACAGCGAAGAGCGTGGCGAAAACGCTCTCCTCGTCGAAGCCCCGCAGCAGCCGGTTGCCGCCGATGCGGAACTGCTCGTTTTGATAGACTTTTTCCTCCGAAAAATAGCGCCCGTGCAGGCTGATAGCTTCACGGCGCTACGCTCCAACAGCGGCTGGTAACGCTCCAGCCGGTCTCAATTGAAAACGGAACAAGCGCCCTGGCAGCGTGTCGTAGAAGCTCTCCGCAATGTTCAAGATGGCTTGGTTCCGCTCGATGGTGCGAGTGCCGGCGCTGCCCTTCGCTACCAATACCCAGCCCCGCCGGGGGTTGAAGCGGTAGTCGAGCGACTGCCAGTTGGCCTCCAAGCCGAAGGCCCGGTTGCGCACATCGAGCTGACGGGGGAAGCGGCCCTGTCGAATGGCCACCGTATCCACCGAAATCAGGTTGGAGGCGGTCGTGTTCCAGAACGCCTTTAGGTAGTTGCCGCCCTCGAACAGGTACTGCACCCCGAATTCCCCAATCACATCGGTGTAGGTGCTGTCACGGCGGTACTGGTTGAACTTGAGGTCCACGCCGAAGGCAGTTGCAGCATATAGGGGTAGCTGAAAGCCACCTCCAGCCGTTGAGTCTGTGGCCGCAGCCGCTCGAAGCTGGCATAGATGCGCTCGCCCAGCCCGAATTGGTTCTGGAACTCTGCGTTGAACGTGCCCGTGATGAGCAGTTTTTGCTCCACCCGCCCGTTATCGGGCAGCACCCCTATCAGGAAATCGAAGCGACTGGCCTTCTTTTTTTCGAGGAAAAGCCGCAGGTTGGCCGTGCCGCCTCGGAAGCTGACCAGTGCGTTTTTTTTCTCTTGCAAAAACGGCAGCTCCCGCACTCGCTGCCTGATGCGCAGCACCTGTTGGCGGCTATAGGGTTCGCCCTCGTGTATGCCGAGGTATTGCCGCAGGTAGTTCATCGAGATTTTGGCATCGCCCACTACCACGAGGCTGTCAAAGAGTACGAGGGGCCGGGGTGAGGAAGAGCTTGGCCTCGACTTGGGTGGTTTTGATTTCAGATTGCAGATATACGATTTCAGATTTCAGATTAATTGGGGGCCAGCTAAGGCTATCAATTTGAATTTTGGCGAAAGGGAAGCCCGTGTTCTCTGCTTCTTGAAGGAGGCGCTCTTGCAGTTTTTGGATTTCGGTGAAACGGAGCGGCTTGCCATTGAACAACGGTGCGGGAAGCCGCTGCGATTGAGCAGGTCGTCGGGCACGTTGCCGTTGCGAATGCTGGCCCATTCGTAGCTGGGGCCGACGTGTAGCCAAGCAGTCAGGATGCTGTCTTGCCGATGGGTGCTATCCACGGAGGCTTCGAGGTAAGATTGGGCCTGTAGCTGGGCAATGACAGTTTTCAACTCATTGAAAATCAGCGCATGCTATAAGCAAATACTGTACCGTGCTTAATGTTTTTTGATAAAAACATTGTCGCCGTCCAGCGGCAATAACCCGGAGTTGGATGGGCGCTTGGGCATTGGTTTTCCCAAATAAAAAGCAAAGCCAAGGCCAGCACAGCGGCTGGTTTGAGAAGGTTTTGCTTCGCAATTTTTTTGGAAAACGACATGGCTAAAATTGAAGAGGTGACACCTTCCGGGAAGGTGTCACCTCTTGTATTACTGCTATTTTCAAAACGAATTATTCCTCAAATATTTTCTCCAATTCGATTTAAAATTACAAATGCCGCTCCGCATGGTAGCTCGACCACACCAGGCCCGCTTTCCACGAAGGCAAAGCCCCGTTTCATTCCCTCCTCCTTGTACTCGGCGAACTGGTCCAGGGTGCACGAACTCGGCCACTTCGAGGTGCATCTTGGTGGGCTGGAGGTACTGGCCGATGGTGAGCACGTCGCAGCCAGCGTCCGCAGGTCGTCCATGATTTGCAGCATCTCGTCACGGGTTTCGCCGAGGCCGACCATCACGCCGGACTTGGTGCGCTGCCGTACTCCTTGGTGCGCTTGATTTGCTCAAGCTGCGGCTGTGCTTGGCCTGCGGGCGCACTTTGCGGCAGAGCCGCTCCACGGTCTCCATATTGTGGCTGACGACTTCTTGGCCTGCCCTCTATCATGCGCTCAGTGCTGGCCAATTGGCCTTTGGTGTCGGGTATCAGCGTCTCGATGGTGGTGCTGGGCGACATTTCTTTGACGAGGCGCACGGTCTGGTACCAGATTTCGGCGCCCCGATCAGCCAGCTCGTCACGGTTCACGGAGGTGATGACGGCGTGCTTTACCTGCATCAAAAAAATGGCCTCGGCCACTCGGCGGGGCTCGTCGGCGTCGTACTCCGGCGGGCGGCCCGTCTTCACGGCGCAGAAGGAGCAGGAGCGGGTGCATGTATTGCCGAGGATCATGAAAGTGGCGGTGCCTGCTCCCCAGCATTCGCCCATGTTGGGGCAGCTGCCACTCTGGCAAATGGTGTGCAGGCCGTAGGTGTCCACGAGGTTGCGGACGTGCTTGTATTTTTCTCCGATGGGCAGCTTGACCCGCAGCCAGTCTGGCTTGCGTCGGCGGGTTCGGCGGGTTCAGCGATTGGTGGTTCTATCATTCGATTGCGGATTGCGGATTCATGATTTCGGATCTGATTCCGACATCCGAAATCCCAATCGAAATCAAATCACCGACGCTTACCGAACTGCAAATTTAGGAAAGGTTGATAAAGAGGAAGTTGTTGTCCACAGGTGGCTTCGACCATGATAGGGAGCCTCCTTGGAAAAAGGCATCCACCGCGATGCCGCCCTCGAAAGATTTAAGGTACTCATCAAAAGCGCCCCAGTCAAAATGCACGGCAAAGCGGGCATGGGCATAGGGTAAGGATATTTCTTGCAGGCCTTGCCCCAAAGAGGAGGCACCGTGTACAAGATCCTTGTTGAGGAAGCGATCGGCAGTATCTTCGCTGTAGCGCAATGAGTAGCTGGAATTGCCGCCCTCGTTTTCAACTCCACATAATGAGGCCGGGCATGCCCAATGTGGCGCAAGCTTCAGTAGGAGATGCGCTACGGCAACGCCGCCCAGAGCTTGGCCTTTTCGGAAAAATAGCGCTTTGCGCCGACAAGCCCTCAAGACCAGGCAGGTTGTTCTGTTTACCATACTTATAGGCCCAGGAAGCACCTCCCCTGATGGTGCTTGGGTTGATGAAGCGCTGTCGGTATTCCTTGGAATGGGTCAATTCTCCACCTCAATTGCCAGTATTTGGTGCAGTATTAGGTCTGCAAAAGTACCACCTGTGACGCAAAGCCAAACCCGTGCGTGTGAAGCCTAAAATTGGCGGCGAGCTCCCGGCTATAGATAAGCCCCTTGGCTGCATCGTCCATTTGCTTGGGTTGTATGGTTTCTTGTGCTGACAGGGTGGCGGCGCAAAAGACGTCAGCAACAACAGATGATATTTGTTAATTCTCATGGAAGACTGTTTCTGATTGTTTGTGGGAAATACATTAACCGCATAAAAAATAAGGAGAACATGGAAGAAACAGATACCAATTTGCTTTTGTTTAAAATCTTTTTCGGCCTCCGTCCAAAAACCCATAAATAGCTGGCTTTCTTAGGTTTTTGACCCCGTTTACATGGGTTCAGCAAAGCTGGCTTACCTTTGTGGAAAACAGCACCACCATGTTAAAATTGCTTTTCTGAGGTTTAATAGGGTATGTCGTTTTACCGCTACTTCCAGATTAGAAGAACTCAAGGAGGGGCGCTACCGAGCGTACATGCAGCACAAAGAACAGGCACAGCAGCACCATGCAGCTGCACCATAACGCTCAGGACGATGAAGGTGAATTCATTGATTATGAAGAAGTTAAAAATAACAGCCCCGACCAAGACTCCCAGCCCTACCGCCCGACCACGTTGCACCAGACAATCGGCGATTGGGTGATTGCAAAAAACAACCAGTTCATTGCCTTTAACTAGCCTGCCGGATGCCCGTACGTAGGCCGACAAACGGACAGGTGACAAGCCACTGTTACAATTGGCTGAGATCTACACCAAATCGAAGCTTTTTCCTTGCCCACCGCCTCGACCGATAAGCTACCTGGCGTGGTCGTTTTTGCAAAAACAAAACGATGGTTAGTTCGCTGAGCGACCAATTCAAGGGCGCTCCGTACAAAACCTACCTCGCCGTCGTTAAGATTTGCCGAAGGAGCCATCGGTACGCTGCGCCATTTCCTTCAAAAGGATGGAAAGACCAACCACTGGCGTATCGGAGGACGAAGTCACTGGGCGATCTTCCGGAAATGAATTACCGGGTCTTGGCCTCCAGTGATAGCTATCATTTGTTGGAAGTGCAGCTCATCACAGGCCGCCACCCATCAGATTCGGGCGCAATTGGCGGCCATTGGTTATCCCCCATCAAGGGGATGTGAAATACGGCGCCCGTCGAGGGCAACCGTGACCGCTCCATCCACCTTCACGCTTGGAAGTTGGCCTTTAGGCACCCCGTTTCAAGAGGATGTTGAGTTGATAGCACCACTGCCCAGGACCATGTCCAGGATGTTCACTCGGACCAGATCTTGAAGTGTACCTGATTAACCAGTCATTGTTTAAAATGAAAACTAAAACGTCACTGTAATCTTGGGTTCCCCAAACTTTACATACTTGGAACATTTAAGACAATTTTCAGATGTATACTAAAACAAGCCTCAGAATAACCACCCAAGCTAAGATCGATCATGGTGCCAGGGATTACTGGTTTTCAACCAAACGTGGAATTACGCAAAACCACAAATGTTCGGAAAGGAGTTGACCACATTGGAAAAGACAGCGCACAAAAGTGCCGTAGCCAATTCAATGCGAAAGAAAAGACCTTGGTCGTGAGGATGCTAGTACTAGCTCAAAGGTAATAAGCCTTGAAAAATTTATAATTGACCCCTAACATCTGAGGGTAGACAGCTGAGTTAGGAGAAATGAAGAGAAAACGATGAATGAAAAACGTGCGAAAACCACAATGTGATGGACGCCTTCAACTCAAAACACAGTCCTTCTCAAGTGCTATACATACCCGACACACTAGCTGTAATGCTGAACATCGGGGGTAAGGTAGGCATTTTCTTAAACATAAATTGGAAGTTGGACACCTCCATCGCTAGAAACGGGCGTTTACATGGGCTAGCATACGGGGAGACTTCGGACGATCTCACTACATCATAGGGAATCAACATCGTTGACCAAGCCTTCGAACCGGTACTGGCACCCATTCCCTACCTTTGTGGGTCGGAAGGTAGCTAAAGCGTTTGTTTCAAAAAATCTTCAACAAGGGGACTGATTTGGACCATTTCGAAGGCTGGTCAAGATAGCAAAAACTATGGAGCGGCCCTCATTACTTCAAAAGGACTGACCAGTCACCGAGTCGACGGGCGGCTTATGAGTCTAGCCGGGTGGGCCTGCCGAGTATGAGCGAATGGATGGAAGTGTCCACGTTCTGCTTCGCCTGAACGATGATGATGGAGTCGGTGAGGGCGTTGCCTTGAGTTCGATTCTTTCCTGCACGCTTTGCTCATGTCAGTTTTTTTCCACCGCTCCAACCGCTCGACAAGGCGCTCTTACGCGACCTGCTCTTTCCACAGGTCTTGGAGGGCTTACGCTCGCAAGCTGCAAAAGGGCTATTGCAGATAGCATGGCAGGGATATTTTAGACAATTTTTAATCATCGAAATATGTGTCATTGGTTGGTTTTACCAAGAAGCCGCTGCAAGGCCTGCTGAACTTCGTTTGCGCGCACCTTCAGCATTGAATCAGTTTTGGCTTCACGGCACTGTCGAAGCGGGCAGTGCAGAGGCTATCGTACCTAAGGGTTCAGCAGATCCACGGTCAGACGGAAAGGCTGACCACCACCTCCCTGTCCTTATAGGCCAAGGTGGGCGGGGCAGTTTCCGTGCAGGCCGTGCAATAAGCAACTGGCAGGGCCAACAACCAAAGCTTTCCTATTTTTGTTCATAATGACTTCAGGTAAAACGGCCTGCAAATTAGGCCTTTGGCGGACGCTTTGACCAAAATCGGCCCAGCAGCCTAAACTTCCTCATGCAAGCCTGCCCGTGGCAAAACCTAGCACGTTAGTATTCATCATTGTTTCACCCATCAAAGCACTGTCTCATGTTGATTGACGACCAAAAAAGATAATGGACTTGCGGGTGAGTTCCTGAAAATTCCCTACTTGAAGCTCGAATTTTACAGGGACGCACAAAGTGGGTGAAGTTCACCTGCAAAACCATGGACGGAACATTACTGCTCAAAAACGTGCGCACCATCCACATCAGAAGGCGCACCTCTACATCCGGGAGGACATGAGCGTGAGCGGGCGAGCAATTGTTCTTGACGAAGTACGGCTCAACGCTCAGTATCTTTCACCGTTCCGGCAACCCTGGTTACAGACCTCAGCCACCGACTCACTGGACGCTGGCCGATCAGAACCGTAGGGGCGGCCACTCCCGAAGGAGTTGTTCCCGAGCAGAAACTGGAAGCGAAGGGTAGAAGGATTGCGGATTTGCGATTGCGGGTGTCGGCTTCACTTTGGGCAGCAAGGTTTTTGTCATTGAAATTGCTGTTGCCTTTGGTCGTTGGCCAAAAGCTAACGCCAAGTATAAATACTTTAGTTTATGGCTCGTAGCTAGACTACAAACTGCCATCCGAGGTTTCAGGACAAGACCTGACAAACTTACAGCTGCTCCATCAGGACATTCTTTGAGTTGATGCCCACCTCGTACTTCTCCTATCCGGTTTAACCGGCTGTTTCTGCCCCTTTGAAACCACTGATCGTAACCGCCTGTCAACACGAAGGCAACAAGGTCTGTAAGTTTTTGGCAACGGGGATGTGGGAGCGTTAACCACCATTTCTCCTCGTTGTAACCTTGGGACGAGCCTCGCCCTTTTTAGTATAAGGTTGACAAAACCATACTCATGGACATAGGCCACCATCAGTCAAAAAACCTTCTTCCGGGGCCTTTTCCAAAGTAAAATTGTCCAGAGTCGTTCAGGTCAACATCGGTGCCCCAATGGTGGCGGCTACTGCGCCCGGCATGGCGCTGTATTCGAGGATTTTCAGGAACGGGTCTTGGGTTAGGGTGATTCTCGGCAGCGTTGGCCCAGTTCTCGATGAGGCGGCTGCCCGTCCGTTGCCCTCCCAAAGATGCCTCGCTGCTTTTCAAAGTGCGGGTGACAGAGATGATGGTCAGGGTAATACCCTCGACGGCAGCGGCTTCGACCGTTTCACTAAAAACTCTCGTGGGCATCCTTGCAGAAGGGTGGCCTTCCTTGTCGGCGTATTTGGCATCCACCTTGACGAAGTCAGGGTGCTGCGCAGGATCAGATTTGCCTATCAGGTACTCGATGGTGAACTCCTGGAGATTGGCTCCGGCTGTTGTTGGCTGGGCGCATTATCGGCAACGGCCACTGGTTGCGGCATTGCGGCAACGCTATCGGTTGTTGCCCACTCAAAGGCAAATTAGAAACCCTCTCTTCAGTCTGGAATAAATTGCCCTTGCTGGGTGCGGGCATGGACGAGGGCAGCGTATCAGCAGTAATATTCATGATTGAATTTGTCGAAGACTAAGATTTGAAGGCCTTGCTTTTTCACAAGCCTTGATTCGGCATTGGTAAATTAGCACCTCAGACTGCAACCTGCCAACTGGCGAACTGCGAACTCATTCAGAAAGCTCCAGCCACCGCATCTCCTTCTCCTCTAAGTTGGCCTCCACCTGCTGCGGTTCCTTCGTCATTTGTCAATATCGGTCATGCCAGGGGTTGCTTTGCGTAAACTTCTCGTGTGTGCCTTTCCGCACCTCAACTCCCCGATTTCCCGCTCCAACTTTTTCAGCTCGTTCTTCTCCTTGTTCGTCAGGCCAGCGCCCGTTCGCACCTGCTGCACCTGCTCGGTTTTGCTTGCTGGCACCATGCCCTGTTGCTGCCGCAATTCCCGCTCTGTTTCCTGTAGCTCGGCCCGATGGTCCATGTAGCAGCCATTGTAGTCCTTGATTTGGCCATTGCCCTCGAAGACAAAGAGGTGGTCGCAGAGCTTGTCCAATAAAAAGCGGTCGTGCGAAACGATGACCACGCAGCCAGAAAGATGCTCTTGCAGCCACTCTTCCAGCACGTTCAGGGTCATCGTCAAGGTCGTTCGTTGGCTCGTCGAGGATGAGGAAATTGGGGTTGCGCATCCAAAATGGACAGCAGGTACAAGCGCCTGCGCTCGCCGCCACTCAACTGCGACACATAGACCTCACTGCTGCTCCTCGTGAATAGGAACCGCTCCAGCAGCGGGGCCGCCGTCAGCTTTGCCCCTGTCCAGCGGGATGCTCGGCAATGTCCTTGATGAAATCAATCGTCCGTTTATCCTCCTTGCCGAGGTTGATGCCCCCCTCTTGCGTGTAGTATCCGAACACGACTGTTTTCACCCGAAACGATCCGCCCAGTGTCAGGGCGCTCCTCACCTGTGAGC
>JADKBS010000059.1 GCA_016714985.1 Saprospiraceae bacterium
CAAAACTGGCAGCAGACCCCAGGGGGGGCGCTTGCCCGAATATCACGGCAGGCAGTAACAGCAGCATGACTGCCATTAGTGCATTTTGTAAAATAGTCCTCATTATTTATGCATCTAATTCGTGAAAGAATTTTCACGATGCAAAGGTGGGTGTATAGATTACTAAAAAGTTTATGCAATTAAAGGAAAGGGTTACATAATTCACATATTGTCGTCAATAAATTTCGGAATTGTTCACGCCACCATGTTTTGAGTATAGGGACTTTTGTGGCGGCTTGCGCCGCCACAAAAGCCCCTTCCTTCCATAGGGCACCAGCAGCCATGTTTGCGGGCAAAACTTTCAAATGGCTTATCATAAAAATCATATTTTTTGAGCGGTTGTGGCTGGTAAAAGCCCTCGTTCCCGTCTCCTGTACCAAGTCTTGGGCGTTGTGCTTGTTGCCAGAAAGGCGCATTGCATTTGCAAATAAATTACGGCTAAATTCTGATGGATTTTTTGTGCCAATATTTTTTTTGTGGTCAATGCCGAAACACTTTTTGAAACATTCAGCTTTGTTGTTTTGCTGCTACGCTTTCCAATAATTTCTTCAGAAAAACATGGGCTAATTTATCGGTGGCAGCCTTGTCGGCTGGTTTGCCATTTTCATCAAAAGCCTTTTGCACCCTTGGAATGGGGAACACACTGGTAACAGTCCATGCACCAATTTTCCAAAGTATGAATTGCAACTGCACCAATGCTTGCGAGCCGCCAAAATCCCCTGCCGATGCCGTGCAAATAGAGATAGGCTTTCCATGCCATTCCTCGTACAGCAGGTCTATGGCGTTTTTCAGGCTGGCGGGATAGCCGCCATTGTATTCTGGCGTCACGATGATGACGCCATCCGAGTTTTTAATTTTAGCGGCAAAGTCCAGCACTTGTTTTGAAGGGCTTTTTTGCGCCTTCAACTTGTCCTCAAAAATTGGAAAATTGTATGCTTTCAGGTCCAGGATTTCTGCCTCCGCCAGTTTGCCATCTGTCAAATAATCCTGGAAATACAAAGCTGCACGGTGGCTGTTTCGCCCTGTCCTTACGCTCGCTGAAATGATTGAAATATTTGGCATAGCATGGTAGTTGTTAAATTTGGTGAAAACATTTTCACTCAGCAAAAGTCCTTAGATATAACCATCAAAGTATTGTACAAAGGTTGAGAAAGGTTGTATAATTTACTGATATGCTTGCAGACAAATCAAAGCACCTCCAATTCCACCCGCACCCGTGCCTTGACGATGACGAGCGCAGCGATGTCAGCAGGGCGCACCCAGATTTGTTGCGGTTGGAAATCCCATTCCTCCACGATGAAATCCAATTTCTCCCCCACCCTGCCCCGCTCGATTCCCGCCATTAGCGCCTCGGGTATTCTTGCCATCTTCTCCTCCAATGGGATGCTGAGGGCGGCTTTCATCTGGTCTTTGAATGCGCCATGGAGCAGCCAATCGGCACTCGCCAGCAGTACCTCTGCTGTCCGCACATCAAAGTCAAAATCATGGACAACGATTCGCTGCGAATCCGGTTCGTAGTGGGGAGTTCCTTGGAAATATATATCGCCCCGCACCCCGCCCCGCACGGTGAGATGGAGCACGAGGTTGGTGCCGCAGCCCGAAATTTCAGCCCTTCCGACCTTTACCCGGTGCCCCTTCACCTTGAACACCTTGCCCGCCAATCTACGGTTCAGGATTTCATTGAGGTCAGTGAACGGGACTTCGGCTAGCAGGTGGGCGTAAGCTTCATTGGGCAGCTCACTGCGTTTCACGAGTGGGGGCAGCATGGAGTCTATGGTGAAGGCGGGGTCGTTCCCAAGCAGCGTTTCGGTGAGGGCAGTGAGGCGGCCCTGAATTCTAAGATTGCCCACCGCAGTCGTTATCGTGCCCATTTCAAACCTTATCGGCTGGATTTTAAGCCATACCAATTCTTGGTTTCGGTTGATAATCACGGGTTTTTGGATGTTCTGCCAAACCCTTGTCATCACTCGGTCCAAACGGATTTTACTGCGAATCATATTGTCCATGTTCGCCAATATCTGCGGCATTCGGAGGTGCAATTTCCGTTCGACCGCCTTTCTCAAATCAATCAGCCCACCCAGCGACTTGGCTTCGCTCAACCATTTAAGGGAGCGGAATTTGGTGTTGGGCTGCAATCTCCAATCCTCGCCGATGTTGATGGTTGTCTCAAAAACCACCCGGAGGCTAAACTCGGATTTGAGGGAAATGGACTCCGCCATTGGCAGTACCTTGTTGCCCACGATTTGTCGCTCCATCAGCACCCGAAGGGGGGCGCTGCAGGTTGCCACGTTGTCCTTCCAACTCACCTGTATATCGCCCAGCCTCGTGACTTTCAGCTTGAGCTTGTCCTTTTTCCCTTCGACGTTCAGGTTATCGAAGTCAACATCGTTCAGGATATATTTCCCGATGCTGCTATTGAGCTTTTCCTCGATGATGCGGGTGGGGATGACAAGCGGGGTGCTCAAATAAGAAGTATCCCGTGGGACAGCGACAGTTTCGGTGTCGCATGGCGGGCGCACGGTGGTTATTTTTTTGCAGGCAAAAAAACAAATAGGCAGTAGGCTAAGCGCAAGTATGGAAAGTTTCATGCGAAATTGTTTGCCAGTGAATCATTAAAAAAATCGCTCCTACACCATATTGGGTAAAAGCGATTTTCAATTTTCAATTCTCTATATTAACCTTAAAACGTGACTACTTAGCAGGGGGTATTTGGAAATTGAAGAAATTTTCCTCCCAAAAATATGGGAGGAGAGAAAAATTTCATTCTTCCTCTCCTCCCACCCTCCTAAGTAGTTACCTTAAAACTTAAATCCCAGCGATACCTGCCCAACCGCAGTTTTGCCGGTGCCGAGATAAGGGCGGCCCTTGTCGTTGGTAATATCCACCAAGCCTTGGTTGTACCGGATGCCAACCGTCAAGGGTGCGAAATTATAGCTCAACCCAGCGGTAAGCCCAATATCGGTCTTTTTGAAAGCATCCACCACGACCTCCGTGGCGTCGAACACCTTATAATCTGGCGTGGAGGTCAAGTAGGAGGCAAAAGGCCCAACTTGCACGTCAATGTTGCCCAGCCTGAATGCCACCGGCAACAGGAAATCAATGTATTTCAGGTCCAACGTCTTGCGGTCGCCAAGGAACTCGAAGGCAGCGCCTTTCACCGAGTAGCTCAACTCTGGCTGCAGTTGCAGGAAATCCGGCAGGATGGCAAGGTCTGCAAAAACACCAATGTGAAACCCGAAGCGTTCGCCTCGATCAGGCAATTTCTCAAAGGATATATTGGTAACGTTCAAGCCTCCCCGTACACCAAACCTGCTCTGTGCGTGGGATTGGGTGGAAGGTAAAATCGCAAAAACCAGCACCGTCAAAATAGCGGCATGGAAATATTTGAGTTTCATAAACAATTTAGATTTAAAAGGTTGAAAAATGCAAATTGATGTTTGATTGTTTGACTGTTGAATTGTTGAATTGTTTGATTGTTGCCCGCATAACGACAACAATCAAACAATTCAACAATTCAACAATCAAACAATCTAATTCCTCGCTTCCGCCTTTGCTTCCGCTTTCATTTTGTCATTTGCATAAATGGCGATTTCCACCCGGCGATTCTGTGATCGGCTATATTCGGTATCGTTGGAAACGATAGGCTGACTTTCGCCCTTGCCCACAGTGCTCAAGCGGTTGTTTTTGACGCCTGCCTCGGAAAGCAGGGAAGACACCGCTGCCGCCCGTTTCCTGGACAGGTTTTTGTTGAAGGAATTAGAGCCGACATTGTCCGTATGCCCGACGATGAGCAGTTCCGTTTCCGGGAAATCGCTCAATGTTTCCGCCAATTTTCGGAGGTCTTCCTTGTTGGATTGCTTTAGGTCTGACTTGCCAAAGTCGAACAGCAACTGGCTGTCGAAGGTCAGTTTGATGCCTTCGCCAACCCTTTCCACGGTGGCCGTATTCCCCAAATCCTCCTCCATTCTTTGGGCTTGCTTGTCCATCCTACTGCCGATGACCGCACCGACTGCACCACCTGCTACTGCACCAAAAATGGCACCGAGGGCCGTGTTGTTTTTTTTGTTGCCAATCATGCCACCTACCACGGCACCGGATGTAGCACCAATGACGGCACCCTTTTCGGTCTTGTTCATGCCGGATTTATCGCCTGTTTTTTGTGCGCTTTTGCAAGCACCCAATAAAGCGATTGAGACCATCATCAAGAGAAATATTCTGTTCATCATTATTTTTATTTTTGCGTACGTTTTCAAAGGATAAAGGTCGGCCCTATTGCAGGGATAGTAGTTATATCGCTTTTAAAATTGTTTGCATTATTCGCACATAAATGGCTTATGGTTATGGGTTGCCCTCGCTATCGTCAGAAAGATAGTCAACACAAGGCATTGATATTCAACCCTTTGTAAAGAAATAGTTGATTTGGTGCGGCTACGGCTTGATGTGCAAATTGATTTAAATCAATACCTGTAAACTAAATAAGTTGATATTGTAATTACAGCTCACGCCGACAAGTTTTGTGCATGAGGTCCTTGGTTGATAAGGGTTGATAATGGTTTATGAGGTTCTTGCCTATCGGCAAACAGGGATTATCAACTATTATCAACTTCATCAACTGTTATCAACCATGCACAATATTTGGCGGTGCGCAGTATAACGTGCTCAGGCATTACGGGCTTTCCTATAAAAATTGATTTCCAACATTTTGGATAATGAACGGTCCCCATCGAGAGGCGGGGGCACGGTTTTGATTTTAATATCTGTTCATCTTAATCAGTTGTAACTACTTAGGAGGGTGTGGGAGGATAGAGAAAAAATGAAATTTTTTCTCTATCCTCCCACACCCTCCTAAGTAGTTACCATCAGTTAAAGAATAGCACTACCCTAAAGTCTATTGTCTAACTGCTATGGTCTTTTTACTTATGTTGAGGCGCCAGTAATGCCTTATTAGGCATATTGCACATGTTCGCCATAACGCCCTTGAATCATGCTCTTCAGTTTTTTCCGGGCAAAAAAGATGCGGCTTTTTACCGTGCCCAACGGAACGTCGAGTTGCTCGGCTATTTCCTGGTAGCCAAAACCATCAAAGTGCAGCTCGAAAGGGATGCGGTTTGCCTCGGAAAGCTCGTCTATTAAATGCCGCAGTTCATTCATCATAACGATGGTATTGCCCAAATTCCTGACGGGCTGCTCCATTACCCCTTTCATATTGTCCTCCATTAAATACACAATCCTGCCTCGGCTCCTCCGCTTGCGGTAATCGTTGATGAAGCAATTTTGCATGATGGTGTATATCCACCCCTTGAAGTTAGTGCCCACGACAAACTTATGATGGTTGGCAAAAGCGCGCATAATGGTCTCTTGCATCAGGTCTTGGGCGTTGTGCTTGTTGCCGGAAAGGCGCATTGCATTGGCGAATAAATTGCGGTTAAAATCTGACAGTTGTTGGTTGAATTCCGATGTAGTCATGATGGAAATTTTTTGTCGAATAGACCGGTTTAAAAAAAAGAAGGGCGTTAAATGGCCAAATACCCACCATCCATTTCAATGGCGGTACCTGTCATAAAATCGCTGTCTTCGCAAGCCAGGAAAATGAACCCAGTGGCGATTTCCTCCGATTTGCCCAACCGCTTCATGGGGTGCAAACCAATGATGTGCTGCTTTACCTCCTCATGGTCGGTGATGCCACCTGTGGCGAGCAGGGGCGTATCAATAAAGCCCGGGCAAATGGCATTTACCCGAATCCCCTCCATTGCGTATTCCAGTGCAGCGGTCTGGGTAAGCCCGATGACACCATGCTTTGCCGCCACGTAGTGCGAAGAAGTGGCGAAGCCTACCCTGCCCAAGATGGAGGACATGTTCACGATGACGCCGCTTTGCTGTTTCGCCATTTGCGCCAGTTCATGCCGCATGCAATTGAACACACCGTTCAGGTTTACGCCGATGACCTTGAGCCAGCCCTCCTCCGTCATGTCGCCGACCTTGTTGGGCTCGCCACCGATGCCCGCATTGTTCAGCGCCACGTCAAGCCTACCAAAAGTGTTGACGACTTTTTCTATTGCCGATTCCACCTGGGCAAAAACGGAAACATCGCATTCGATGAAAATAGCTTTATTGTTTTCCTGCTTTATATCCTTCATCGCCTCCGCCTCATCTGCTGGCTTCCTGTCGGCCACGGCAATATTGGCACCTTCCTTTGCTGCCGCAATGGCACATGCCTTGCCAATACCGGATAGTCCGCCTGTAATGAACACGGTTCTGTTTGCTAATTTTTTCATGATTCGATTTTTAGTTAATGGAAAAACCCCCTCATAAAACGCCATATTTTGCAGCGTTTTTGAGGGGGATGTTGAGCAAATTCGAGCGTGTGTCAGGATAAGTATAAGGATAATTCGGGAGGCAATCTTAACGGCCTCCCGAATTATTAGCCAATAATATAACCATTGTTTTTATTGGTGTTTTCAAAAGTAAAGGTAGGTATGGTTGCCGGGCTGGCCGTTACAAATTTTTCAAAAACGTTTGCAATATTCTCACGTAAGCACCGTCCATTTTTCTGCCACCTCCAGCAATTTGCTCAAATCAAACGGCTTGACGAGATAATCGTCAGCACCCAGTGCAAGTGCCTCCGACTTTTCAAGATTCTCCGACATGGAAGTGCTGAAAACAAAGGGGATTCCCGCTGTTTTTGCCGATTTTTTTATCAATCTCAACACCTCAAAACCATCCATATCGGCCATCAAGGCATCGCAAATGATTAAATCAGGGCTGATTTCAGCGGCAAACGCTACCCCATCCTTGCCATTGTCGGCAGCATGAACCTCGTAGCCGTGCATCTCCAAATACTCCGTGAAATTTTCAAGTATCTCCGGGGTGTCTTCTATCAGCAGTATTTTTTTCATGCTGTTTTTTTTTCATGTTGCTCATGACCTTAGTAGAAATGAGTAATAGAAATTGCGCGCATGGAACTAACTTGGGGCAATTGACGAGGCGGCTGTAACGGCAATATTGATATAGTACAGCCATTTCAGACTCATAGAAACGGACTAAAATGGATCTGAAAGTTCGCTGATTCGAATGAGTTTTTTATTAACAAACTCTTCTATGCCCAAAGCAGACAATTCCCGTCCATACCCAGAACCTTTGGTGCCACCAAAAGGCAAATCGGCTTGTGTCCATGTGGGGTGGTTGATATAGACCATGCCTGTGTCAATTTGGTCAGCTACCATTTTGCCTCTTTCTATATCTTGTGTGAAAACAGAACCACCTAAACCAAAAGGCGAATCATTCGCTAAATCAATTGCCGCCTGTTCATCTTTTACTCTAAAAAAAGCTGCAACAGGACCGAAAAACTCTTCGTAATATACGGGATTATCTGGCTGCATATTAACTAGGATAGTAGGCTGCATAAATGCGCCCTCCCTGTCCACTCTTTTGCCGCCAAGGATAATTTTTGCACCCCCTTTTACCGCTCTTTGCACTTGTTCTGCGATATGTACTGCTGCTGCTTCGGTACTTAAAGGCCCTAATTGCGTGCCATGTTCCATCGGGTCACCAATGACCAATTTAGAAAGTGCTGCTTTAAATTTTGCTAAAAATTCATCGGCAACGCTCTCTACCACAATGAAGCGTTTGGAAGCTATACAGCACTCGCCATTGTTGTTGATCCTCCCAACGACCGCCCATTCCACGGTTTTGTCCATATCGGCATCCTCTAGTACGATGAAGGCATCGCTGCCACCTAATTCCAGCACCGATTTTTTTAAGTACTTGCCAGCCTGTGCCGCCAAACTTGCGCCTGCCTCTTCGCTCCCGGTCAGTGAAACGCCTTTAATCCTTTTATCTGCCACCAAAGCCGATGCCCTTTTCCCGGAAATCAGGAGGTTGGTATAAAGCCCTTCCGGTGCGCCTGCATCTTTAAACAATTCTGCTATGGCGATACCACATTGCGGCACGATGGAGGCGTGTTTTACCAATATGGTATTGCCTGCCATGATATTGGGCGCAGCGAAGCGGGCAACTTGGTAAAACGGGAAATTCCAGGGTTGAACCCCCAACAAAACACCGATGGGATTATATCGAATAAATGCCTGCCCATGCCAAGGGTCAAGCTTTTTGTCTGCCAGAAAAGCGGCTGAATTCTTGGCATAATAATCAAAAATCTCAGCGCTCAATTTTATTTCACCTTCAGCTTGGGATAAAAGCTTACCCATTTCAAGGGTAATCATTTTTGCCAAGCTATCTATTCTTTCTCGCAGTAGTCCGGCCATCTTGTGCAGCACCTGCGCCCGAACAAAAAAATCCGTATGTTTCCAAGTTTGATAGGTGTCGTGCGATGTGGCTACAGCTTTTTCCACCACAACATCGGTCATTTCATCGAAGGATTGTATGACTTTGTTGGTGTATGGATTGGTCGTTTGAATACCCATATTTTTAGTTGATAGTGATTGTTTTATAGCTAGATGCACTTGAGATTGATGCCTGGATACGACTGTTATCAATACCAAGTGCTTCGACTATGAATGACGATTGGCGGCTACCAGAAAGTTTACTGGAAAAGCCTCCCATCGAAACTATCACAAAATTGGGTTGCTTTTCGGAATGGAATATTACACCATTCTTGGAAATGATTGCATAAATAGCATATCCCTGCGCTTATTTTTCAAAAAGCTTTACCATGCGTTAACCCAATGAGTTTTTGGGTTATTGCCGGGAAATAATGCAGCGTTTTTAATGCCAGGTGGGTACTTGTCTTTTTGCCCAAAAGATGCTGGATATATTGTCCAGCTTGGATGCGGCGATTGAAAGAGGACGCCCAAGCACGGCTATATTGGGTTTTAAGCGCTTCTTGGGTACATTTCCCCTCGAAATACACCAGCAATAATTCGGCTAACAGCTTGGAAGCCCGCATGGCCATGCTCATTCCGTTGCCGCAAACTGGTGTAATCGCCCCTGCTGCATCGCCGACCATTAGCATACCATTGATGGAGGTGCCTTTGGGGTAAAAATAAATATTGCTTATCGCCAGTGGTTTTTCAAATAGAAAAGTGGATTGGGTCAAATACTTTTTGAGAAATGGATTTTCACATAAAATGGCATGCTCCATCGCTTTTATATCATTCCCCGATTGCTGCAAATTGGAGGCTTTTGTTAGATAACACAAGCAATAACGCTCGTTATCCACTTTTAAAATGCCACAATAGCCGTCCTTTAAATTGTGTAATTCAATGCGATTTGCAACAAGGTCGGTTTGGATATGGTATTTCACACCGATATAGTTGGGGTGCTTAGTAGGCGTTTCAACAGAGGGCTTGGCAAAATTGGGCGTGTATTTTCCATAGCTTCCACAGACTATTTGCGCTTGGTGTTTGCCTTGAGATGTCGTTATTTCGAATAGACTTTCTTGGATATTTTCAACATCTAAAACCTTGCAATTTTCATGCACGACTACGCCTTTTGCTCGGGCTATTTGACACAATATATGGTCTAAACTATACCGACTGATGCCGAAACCGCCCATAGGCAAACGACTGTTGAGCATGAACCCATTCTCAGAGGAAATGCCCAATTGCGTGATTTCAGGCAAATTGAGGTCATGCAATGGAACACCTAGTCTAATTAAAAAATCCCAACTTTCCATGGAAATGTACTCACCACAGACCTTGTGTTGCGGGTAACTATTTTTTTCAAATAAAATGACATCAATGCCTTGTTGCGCCAATTGAATGGCGAGGCACAAGCAGCACAAACCACCACCCAAAATGGCGCAGTTGAATACTTTATTCGATGACAGGGGTATCTCCATAGATAATGATTTCATGCCTAAATGCCCATTTGTTTTTAATGGTGAAATGTGTCGCACCCGCCTTGTTGATGATAGCTACCCATTCTTTTTTCTTAAATCCACGGGCGACCGAAAGCGGGGCGTCGTTTTTAACCAAATGGGTTTTTGAGAAAAGTGCAGTCAAGGTTTTAATGGCATAGTACGCAATCGGATTTCGTTCCAAATCGTTTATAATCAATATGATACGATGTTTTAAGGAGAACTCGACGAGTTCAATGAGTTGATTTTCGGTCAGGTGGTGACAAAACAAACAGGCGTGGACGATGTCTATGTCTTGCACATGAAGAAACATGTTGCGGTAATCATCGCAGATGTATCGGATGTCCTGCACAGGGTTTTGTTGTTTGGCGTATTCGATGCAGACAGGCTTCAGGTCAATACCGATGAGGTTCAAGTTGAAATTCTTACGGATTTGCCATTGTTTGATGTGCTTTAAAGTGTCGCCACCGCCACAACCAACATCAATCAGGGTGTAGGATTTTTTGGGTTGGATGACTTTCTTCAAAGCTGAAAAAGTGATGTCGTAGCCACCCAGAAGTGTATTTATCCGGTCCAGTTCTTTGAGGGTCTGGAACAAATCAGCCGTTGGAATATCATCTGCATCTAAGTATTCTTTTTGATGGCTTCGGTATTTTAGCATGGTTTGTAGTTGATTAGACGAAGTCGGGAATATTATTTGCAAAAAGAACGGTAGGAGACGACATATTGCCGTATTCGTTCAGGATTCTGTAAGTTGCCGTTAAATCAGCGGGCGATAGCCCCATGGCGGTGATGAAGTTCTCCACAATTTTTTTTCCGCCCGGATGAACTGCCCAGTAGTCAATGTCATTTTTGTTCAATCCCATATCATCAAACATTTGCTTGATATTGGCTTTAATCAAATCAGCAACATAGGAAGTTAGGTGCATAATGAACCCTGTTTCCGACAATTGCCAGGCCATTTCTTGGTGGCTACCGGGAATGCAAAACGAGTCAAAACCTGTGATTTTCGTGTTCTTACTGAGGGGGTCTTTACTCGGCGTCCCACTCACCAAAACAGCCGCACTGCCATCTGCAAAAAGGAGATTGGACAGCAGGTAATCATCGCTATAATTGGTTTGAAAATGGAGGGTGCAAAGCTCTGTACACACCACCAAAACCTTGGCATTTTCGTGGCTGTTGCAAATATCATTGGCTTGTTTCAAGGCAATAATAGCGGCGTTGCAGCCCAGAAAATTGACGCTGCTCCTGTGTGTCGAGGGGGATACGTCTAATGCGTGCAACAACTCAATGTCCAAGCCGGGCGCAAATAGACCCGTGCAGGTGACCGTGATAATATGTGTAATACTGTCTTTTTCTGCCCCAAAATTCGGTAAATTGCGGATAGCCTTTAAGGACAATTTCAAGGCTTCTTTTTTGAAGACAACCATGCGCTCAGACAGCGACGGCGTTGGCAGCAGGGCTTTGTTTTTTGGAAAAAACGTAAAATCTTCTAAGGGCAACCCATAATCTTTCAAAACCGAATAACGAGTAGCAATGCCTGATTTAGAAGCCAATATTTTGATTTTCCGCTTAGCACTTTCATCATCAGTGGTGTCGCTATAAAACTGCATCAGTGCGCCTTGTTCATAACCATAATCGGGTACGGCAGTGGCTATTTTTGTGATAAAGCTCATTGGAAACTATTTTTAAGCAATAAAACGGCAAAGCATACATTCATGCAAAATGCAGCAATCAGGTTCAGTAGCATGGTATTTTTGAAATTGGCGTTTCCCTCGTTTTTTAAGACCAATGAAAACCAATAAACAAAGAACACAAGAATCGGAATAAAGAAAAGCTGAAGAATATAGAAGCTATTGAGGTGATTAATCTTGTCAAAATACAGGAAATAGCAGACATTGCACAAAATAAACATTGCGCCCGAAAATAGGAATGTGCCGCTGTACCCCAATTTATAGCTTATCGTGACCACTCCATCCGCTAAATCTTGTTGGTGCTGATATATTTGCGTCAAAGGATACACGCCTCCAATTTGAAAAGAACAAGCTGCCAGTATCCAAATCGTTGTGCCATTTACGTCCAAAAACGCCTTTGTGACGCCCAAATGGGATATATAATAAGTAAAAGCGCCTTGGAAAAATATGACCACCAGAAACCCGATTATGGGATATTTTTTCAACCGAATTTGCCTTGAACTATACGCCCTCGATGCCAAAATATATGGCACTAAACAAAGCGCAAAGGGAATGCTGACCAACAATGCACCGCCAATAATAGCGGCAAAATCCATCACCAAAGTCAAATAAAACAGCCGTTCAGTCGGCATTGGCGGCTTTTCCAAAATGCCAATGCTGTGCTCGTCCCTGTCCACATAACTGTTGTAGCCATTGCTGGCAGGATAGACCAACAAGTGGATGATAAGGAAAGGGCATAAAACGTCAAGCCATGTAAAAGGCACTGTTATCTGGCTCCATGCCAATAGGAATATCGGCATCAAGAGCAATGAAAATGGCAGTCTGAGAAGTTTTATCGTATTTTTATCCAGCACCATCTTTTTGCTGATGAGTTTGTCATAATAAGTAAAATCTACTTAATTGTTTTCCTGCAACTGGCAGGACAGGCGTGAAAGGATTTTCACGAATAATTTTTAAAAATGCGCTTAATTTTCGTAGATTTTATCAATCTCTTTTGACAGCTTTCTGTCCTTGTCGGTAATGCAGTCATTCGCATCATGCGTAAAAAGGGTAACCTCCACCTTATTGAACACGTTGCTCCATTTGGGATGATGGTTCATTTTTTCAGCCGCAAAAGCGACCCGTGTCATAAAAGCAAAAGCCCCCACAAAATCATCAAATTGAAAACTGCGTTTCAATTGGTTGTTTTCTTCTTTCCACATGGCATTTAGGCTGCTTTTTCCAATGCATCATGCATAGATTTTACCAAAGCACGGTCTGCATTCAGCAGCACATGTTGTGCATTTATCATCGTTTGTTGAGGAGGCATTAAATGTTCCGACTCATTTTTCAGCACATCCTGGTAGGTTTCATCGGCAACGTTCTCGCCATATTCGCACGAACCCAGAATTGCTTTGCGATCTTTGTTGGTAATGGCGGATTTAACATCCATCCAGACACGAAAAAACTTCCCGGACACCCTTGTGCTTTCTGTTGGCTCGCCGCCCAGGCGGGTCACTTCCTCCACCAATGCTTGTTTGCATTTTTGGCTTGTCATCGTGAACTGGTTGAAATGTGCTTTCAAGTCCTGCTCTTCTGTTTCCTTGGAGGCAGTGTCGTAGCCTTCAATCCGATCGTTGTTGATTTGAATGAGTGTGTTCAACACTGCAATCGTTTCTTCATTTTTCATTTTAAGAATGTTTGTAATTGTTAGTTGTAAAAATTGATTTAAAAATTAGAATTTAATGGTTACTTGCACGTTGGGGTTTAAATTTCACGCTTTTATGCTCCCTTGCACCCCCGTCACTAAGTTTGACCCCGTGGCGATAGACGCTAAGAATTTGAAAAAATTAATCATCTTATTGCCGTCGGCATCCCAGTAATAAGCACTTCTGGTATTCACTTTTATGAGTGAAATATTGGGGTCGGTTTTGCCTTCTTTGAACCATATCTTTACTACTGGCGACCACAGTTCCTCAATTCTTTTGCGGTCGGTGCTGACTTCAGCTTCCCCATTTACAATCATATAACTGCTTTTGCCAGGGTGTGAAAAAACCAATTGCACCAATTTGTCTTCCTGTATTTCACGGTTTTTATCGCTGTCCATGCCGCTAAAAAACCAGATATTGCCCTCGGCATCTACTTCTTGAGCGGACATGGGTCTGCAAGTAGCCCCATCATTCCGCTTGAGATTGGTGCTAAATAGACAGATATTTATGGCAGTCACCAATTCTTTTAGTTTTTCGACGCCTTCATTTGCTTTCAAGTTTTTAGTGCTTTCCATTGTCTTTTATTGTTTTGTCGCAACTGCTTAGCAAGGGGGGGGGATTTTCAATTTTCGCCCCAAAAACACCCCAAAACGTGGGAGGAGAGAGAAAAAATGAAATTTTTTCTCTCTCCTCCCACACCCTCCTAAGTAGTTACGTTTTGTCGAAAAGAAACCTAAAATACCGGGAAGGGAATTTTAGACAAGCGCTAATCTTTACACCTTACAAGCCTCAGCACATCTCCGGCAAGCCTCGGCGCATGACTTACAGCAGTCGGTGTGCTCGGAATGCTTGTCACATTCGGCGGCACAGGCTTCGCAGCATTGCACGCAGAGGGCGCACAGTGCATCGGCGAACTGCGAATCCCGTGCGCACAGCCTGGCACAGAGCGCACAGATGTCGGCGCAGTCACGGCAGGTTTTCACGCAGGCTTCGTGCCCGCTCATCGTCAGGCACTCGGTGGAGCATTTTTCGCATTCGATGACACAAGCGAGGCAGGCATCTATGCAGTTTTGAAGGTTTTTCATGTTTTTGAACTTAAAGGAGTGAAGGAGTTTTCACCCTACAAAGGAGCAGGATTAAGCGGCAGCAAGTGTTGCAAGAAGGCGGGGAATAATTGCATCATTCACACATGACTACCAATTGGCCGTTCGACATTCACAATAACTGGCGTTTTGGAGGCAACGGAAAAAAGGCACTTGTCCGGCGTTTATAATCTTGAAACAGGGTGTTGTCTTTGTATTTCGCTTCGAGCATCGGAATGCCCGATACTTTGAGCAACAAAAATGTAATCGTCAATGGGCTGATAATGCCCCAAAAGCCATTTGGCATTGGGAGTACCATGAGAAAAATGCCCCACCAAAGCAGCACTTCACCGAAGTAATTGGGATGCCGGGTATATCGCCACAGGCCCGTTTGCATGATGTCCGTTCTATTTTTCTTGTTTTTTGTAAAGACAGACAATTGGTAATCGCCGATGGCTTCAAAAGCAAAACCTATGAGCCATATCAGAAAACCAATGACTGTAAAAGCATTGAAATACGGAGGGGGTGCTAAACTGGCTATCAATATGGGCAAACTGATGAGCAACATAAAAAAGCCTTGCAGGATATACACTTGCAGGTAAGACCGAATTAAGAAATATTTCCCCCATTCCTCCCGCCATTTTTTATAACGAAAATCTTCTGCTTTGCCTTTACTCCGCAAGAAGATATGAATGGCTAAACGCAGCCCCCAAAGCGAAACAAGGCTGTAAACCAATGCCGAAATGGGTGAGCCAGCTTGTGTAAAAAAGAGATAAAAACAAATAGATACAAAGCCTAATCCCCAGGCAATGTCCGCCACATCATTCCTTTTTTTGATTAAAGAAACGACGAACCACAGCGTTACGAAGGCAAGAATGAGCAAAGCCGTTTGGAAAAATACCTGTACCATGTCTTATTGAACGTATTTTACGATGTAAAAACCTGCTGTACTGACAATGCCCGTCAATACCGAGCCCCACAAAATGTCAATAAAAACAATGGTAATGGGCCAGCCTTTGAGCGTCGCAAGGTTGGTTAAATCGTAGGTGGCGTAAGTGAAAAAGCCGAACAATGCGCCCAAGGTAATAGCCGAAACCAGCGAATTTTTTTCCACCGAAGGCAGAATGGCGAAAATGAAAACACCTACAATGAACAGCAAATAAAAAACAATTGCCGCCGTCCAGTTGACTTGGTCGCTCAAAAAGCCGCCTAAATATTTTTTGTACAAATCTTTGGCAATGAGGCCGAGCCAGGCCATATCAATGATGAAAAACACCAGAAAAGTAAGTGCATAGCTGATGAATAATTTTGTTGTGGACATTTTATTGAAATGACGAATGAAAAATTGAAATACTGCTCGATTTTCACAGGGTCTCAACCAGAAAAATTTTAATTCCCCATGTTCTTAAAAGTATAAGACACCCCAACGGCGGCATAATGGAACAAAGCGAAATTGTAAACCTCTTCATTGTCTGCGCCGCCTTCCAAAATGCGGTATCCTGCACGTATTCTCAGGTTGTCGGACAACTTATAGGTTGCGGCAATTATCACATCTTCGGCCCTGCCTTGAGGCGCTGCAAGTGCATCGCCATCGAGCAGTATGCCGAAATTGCTGTCAATGTTCCATAATAGCCTGAAATTAATGATTGGCACAAATCCCACATTGGTTTTTTCAGACGCCAATCCAGCCGAAGAAAGTGCAATTTTGGCGTCCCTAATTTTTGCGGTGAACCCCAACCCAAACTCAACCTTAGGTTTTCTTACAATATCGTAACGGTAGGTCAGCCGATACGAATTGAATTTATAGGTGCTTTTGAGTTCTGTATTGGCAGGGAACAAGACTCCTTCAAAAAGAATATCATTTTGCACACTGCCTTCCGATTTAGTTTCGAGCGGAGCGTACAATAGGGAAAGCGTATGGCGGGATTTTATGGTGTAATTCATTCTTATCCTGTAAAAAAACGCCGTCTTTGGGGTTAGGTCGTCCTTTAATGAAAGCGGGTACCCTGGTCGCCAGGGATACGAACATCATTGTAGCCAGTGGCAACCAAGCCTGTTTCAACATCAACCAAAGCCTGTGCTTTGGTATTTGATGCTCCAAAACAGAGCAACAACACCATTGTTGCTAAAAAGCATTCTTTTTTCATGTTACTTTTTTTAGTGGATGTTTGAATTTTGAGCCGGGAAAGCATTTCCATTCAGCAAATGAGCGGGATTAATCGGCGGGGAGCATTACAAAAAGGCGGGAAAAAATTGCATCACGCCCACATTCGCAAGCCTTAGAACCTTAGGCTGAAACGAGAAAGAATTCCTTATTTTTTCTTTTTCCCCGCCACCCAGTGCCGCACTAATTTCTCCGCCTCCACCGCATGAAACACCACCAGCGAAACCAGAATGCAGCCGCCAAGCTCCTTTAAACTCAAAGCCTGCGTGGAAAATATGTCCTGCAAAACGGGCACGTAAATTAAGGCCATTTGCAGCCCGAAGGTGAGCAGCACGGCCCAAACCAGCATCGGGTTTGTGAAAATGCCCACCTTGAATAGGAAAAAATGCGGGCTTCTTATAGCCATCACATGCCCCATTTGCGTGAAGCACAGCACCGTGAAAACGTAGGTCTGCCACTTGGGGTCGTCGTGTTGTATCGCCCAAGCCTGTACGCCGAGGCATACAACGCCAATGAGCAGGCCCACCCATAGAATGTGCCAGCCCAGCCCATTGGCGAAAATGCTTTCGCCGGGCTTGCGGGGCGGCAGTTGCATAATGTTCTTTTCGGCAGGTTCGGCTGCCAGTGCGAGCGAGGGAAAGCCGTCGGTCACGAGGTTTATCCAAAGGATTTGGATGGGCAGCAGCGGCATGGGCCGCCCGAAGAGCGGAGCGAGGAAAATCGTCCAGATTTCGCCCGTGTTGCCCGTCAGGATGTACTTGATGAACTTGCGAATATTGTCGAAAATGCGCCTGCCCTCCCGCACGGCTTTCAAGATGGTGGCGAAATTGTCGTCCAGCAAAATCATGTCGGCGGCTTCCTTCGACACGTCGGTGCCCGTGATGCCCATCGCCACGCCGATGTTTGCCCGGCGCAGGGCGGGGGCATCATTCACGCCGTCGCCCGTCATGGCAACGTAGTGGTGCTTGCTTTGCAATGTTTTGACAATCAGTAATTTCTGCTCCGGAGAAACCCTCGCATATACTTTTATGTGCTCGATTTTTTGGGCAAAATCGTGCTTGGACATTTGCTCCAGTTCAACGCCCGTGAGCATCAGGTCGGTCCCTTCGCTCAAAATGCCAATCTGCCGGGCGATGGCCGCTGCCGTTTCGGGGTGGTCGCCGGTAATCATCACGGGCACGATGCCCGCCCGTCGGCAATCGGCCACGGCACGGGCGGCTTCCTTGCGGGGCGGGTCCATCATGCCCGCCAAGCCGACGCATTGCAGTTGTTTTTCGAGGGTGTCAAAATTGATTTTAGCGGGCAATGCGTCCACCAGCCGACAGCCGTAAGCCAGTACCCGCAGTCCATTTTGCCCCATTTTGGCAGCCTCGGCGGTCATGGCAGCTTCGTCAGCGCCCTCGCAGGCTTGCAGTACGGATTCGAGTGCGCCTTTGGTGACAATCAGGAATTTCCCATCGCTCCATTGATGCACGGTGGTCATCATTTTCCGCTCTGCGTCAAAGGGGAGTTCCGCCTTTCTGGGGTAGTCTTTGGGCTTAGCCGCCGTCAGGTTTTCTTTGGCAAAAACGGCCAGTGCCAGCTCGGTGGGGTCGCCTGTGGGGTTGCCGTCCTTGTTCTTTTTCACGTCGTGGTTGAGCGCCATGCAGAGCAGCAGGGCATCTTTTTGGGAAAGCGACAGCCCGGCGGGCGGCGTTTCGGGCATCCAGATTTCGGTGACGGTCATCCGGTTTTGGGTGAGCGTCCCGGTCTTGTCGGTACAGATAAAGGTGACGGAGCCAAGGGTCTCCACGGCGGGCAGCTTGCGGATAAGGGCATGTTTTTTCACCAAACGCCTTGCACCGAGGGCAAGCGCAATGGTGACGACGGCGGGCAGGGCTTCGGGGATGCCCGCCACGGCAACGGAAATGGCGGTGAGCAGCATCTGCACCGGGTCTTCGCCTCGCAGCAGGCCCACGCCATAAATGACGATGCAAATACCAACGACGGCGAAGGAAAGTTTTTTGGAAAAATCGGCGAGCCGCTGCTGCAGGGGCGTCGTCACGCCGTCTTCCTGCAAGAGTTGGGCGATTTGCCCGATTTCGGTCTTCATCCCGGTTTCCACGACCAGCCCTTTGCCCCGCCCGTAGGTGACGATGGTGCTTTTGTAGGCCATGTTGGTGCGGTCGCCGAGGGGCAGTTTTTCCGCTTCCAATTTCTCTGTTTGCTTATCCACCGCCGTGGATTCCCCGGTGAGGGAAGCCTCCTCAATGCGGAGGGAATGGGACTCCAACAGCCGTAGGTCGGCAGGCACCATGTTGCCCGTTTCGAGCACGACGACGTCGCCGGGCACGAGTTCGGTGGCGTTTATTTCAACGGGCAAGCCCTCCCGTAGCACGGTGGCCGAGGGGAGGGTCATTTTTTTCAGGGCGGCCATTGCCTTCTCCGCCCGGTATTCCTGCCAGAAGCCAACGACCGCATTCAGCACCACGATGACGAGGATGACGATGGTGTCGTTCATGTCGCCCACCACCCCCGAAATGACGGCAGCGGCAAGCAGAATCAAAATCATCGTGTCCTTGAACTGGAGGAAAAACAGGAGCCAGGTCGGTCGCTTCTTTTTTTCAATCAGTTCATTGCGACCATGCTTCAGCAGCGCCGCAGCCGATTGGGCGGCGGACAGCCCATTGGGCTTGCTGCCAGTTTGGTGAAGGGCTTCTTCTGTGGTGGTGGTGTGCCAGTTTGTCATTGTGATTTTGGGTAAAACGTATTTCCAAAACTAACTTTTTATCCAGTCATATTTTATCGTTTTTACCCTGAATCTTGCATAACAAAAATCACCTTTTTCCAATAGCCACGTTACTTTTCCCAGTATCGGAATCACTACCCCGTTCCTGTTATGATATTCCGAAAATTGGCAAAGCCATGCTTCCCGCTTGCCTTCGCTCATAAACCGTTGTGTCTCCATCTGCACGATTTCGCCGATTTCGTTGAACAAGACGGTAAAGAAAAACGACACGTTTTTGTAGTTGAAACTCAGTTTTGCGGTCTGGGGGTCTATTGCCGACCAAGACAACCATTGGCTGGGCAGCAGGTTGGTGGGGAACCACACGCTCTCGGCGAGCCAACGCTGTAGCTCGCCTTCGTCGAAGCTTCCGCCCTTGCTGTCCGCCACTTTGAAGATGGACAAAACCCAAGCCATCAGCCGCCCCGACTCATTTATATAGCTGTCGAAAGCGGTGAACAACCAAGTCGAGCCTTTCCAGACGAAGCCGGGCTTGGGGGTGGTAAAATACTGCTCGCCCTCGATGTCAAGCCATGCTTTGTCTGGCTCCATTTTGAACTGCCCGCCGTGGGTCAAGCTGACTTGGTTGATGTACGTTTGCCCGATTTTCAACACATGCTTGAAGTAGCGTTGGGCGGGTTCTGGCAGTCCATCCAATTGACGGAGGTTGAATATTCGACTCCTGTCGGGGATTGGTTGGCCAAGGAGCATTTTTACCGCTTTGTTAAACTGATGATTCAGGTTTAATTTAACGAGGATTAAAAAGAGGGCAATTGTTCCGATGATGATGAATAAAATGAGCATAGGCTTCGACTTGGAATAATGAATGATAAATAATGAATCACACAAGGCGTTCAAAATCTTGCGCTTGTGAAGATTTGAATCAAAATTTATTTAATCGAAATAATCCCTCCCATTTATCCCAAGTACCGCCGCAGCACCCAAGCCGCAGTTTCATGCTGTTGGAGAAATCCCGTGAGCAAGTCGGCAGTGCCCGCATCGTTGTTTTTATTGGCGCAGGTTTCAATGTCCTTCCGCAGTTCTACCGCCACCGATTAATGGTCGCCGAGCAGTTCCTTCAGCATTTCCTTTTGCGAAGGGTATTTGCCGGGCGACTCTTTCAGCCGGGCGTGGTCGGCAAATTCCTTCATGGTGCCGATGGTTTTGACGCCCAGTTTGTTGATGCGCTCTGCTACGAGGTCAATGGTTTCTTCCAGTTCGGTGTACTGGGCTTGGAACAGTTTGTGGAGTTCCATAAAGCTCTCGCCGGAGACGTTCCAGTGGAATTTCCGGGTTTTGATGTAAAGGGTCATTTCGTCGCCCAAGAGGGCGGATAGCAACTTGGCGCTTTTCTCCAAGTGCTTTTCTGTGATGCCGATGGCTGGTTTCATGATTGTAGTATGGGTTTTAATGTTTTTGAAAAATATGCCTTCACAAAAGCGTGCTGCTGGTTCTCTGTCATTTTATCGGCAGTCAGCACCTCGATTTTCACACCCTCGAAGCGGTGGTCGGCACGGAGCAGGTTGAACAGCTCCGACTTGGCCTCTGTCGGGCCAAAAAGCAAGACCGTTTCATAGCTACGGATGACGTCGCCCAACTGCAGGTAGTAGCCATTTTGCAATTGCTGCTCCTTGTTGTGCATTAGGTTTTCTCCTTTGGAAATGGTTTGCTGCTTCTCCTGGTTCGTGAATTTTGATTCAATGGTCTTCGTCTCCATCGTGTCAGGCGAATATTCCATGATATGGGCGCTTGAATGATCCATCCAAATGCCCAGGCAGTTTGATTTTGTCATTGTCTTTTTTTTTAGCTGATTTCTGCAGGTATATTGCCTTCCAGTTCCATTACCAGGTGTTTATAGCCTACATTGATAAGTTCCACGTCACAAGAAATGGCCACTTCATCGCTCACCACCAGGCCGCCCGCTTCGAGGACGGTGTTCCATTCCAGCCCCCAATCCTTGCGGTTGATGGTGCCTTTTACGGAAAATCCGGCCCTTTCCTTGCCCGAAGGGTCGTTCGCCAAGCCACCGAAATGCAGTTCCAGTTTTATCCGCTTGGTAATGCCCACCATTGTTAATTCGCCCCATACTTCGTACATGCCGGGGCCAGGTGCATCCGATTTTTGCATGGTGCTGGCCGTGAACCTTATTTGAGGATAGATTTCAGCGTTGAAAAAATCTTCGCTTTTCAGATGCTCGTCGCGCCCGGCATCGCCCGTCGAAACGGAAGAAGTATCCATCCAAATATCAATTTCGGCGTTGGTAAAATCCTTTCCCGTGGTATAAATGCTTGCATCGAATACCTTGAAAACGCCCCTTATTTGGGAAATCATCAAGTGCCTCACCTTGAAGGCAATCTCGCTGTGCGCCTGGTCAATTGACCATTTGATTTGTTCTGACATGATTTTATTTTTAATTTGTAGCTGCTTAGGGGGGAGGAGAGAGAAAAAATTCCATTTTTTCTCTCTCCTCCCATATTTTGGGGTGTTTTTTGGGGAAAAATTTTCAATTTTCCCCAAAAACACCCCTGCTAAGTAGTTACTTTAATTTTTAGTTGCATTGTCCCAGCAAAAGCCAGATTATGATGAACACGACAACGGTGCCCACGCAGCCGCCCCCTAATTTACTGGCGCCATAACCGGAGATTAAACCTCTGAATAAATTGTTCATTGCGTTTTTATTGATGGCCATTCCGAAAGTTTGAAATTTTCGGAACAGCGGTTAGATGAAATGGTGGAACCCAATTATTTGGCCGGTATAATATCAATCATCACCGTGCGGTTATAAAAGCGCTCCTCAGGGTATTGATTATCAAAAGGCGACAGGATTTGGTCTTCGCCGAAACCATAGACCTCAAAGCTCACGTCGGTTCTGCCCGCTGTTGCGAGGCTTTTCCGAAGGATGCCCAAAACATCGTCGGCACGTGCAAGGGACAGTTTTTGGTTGTGGGCTTCGTTGCCTATTATATCGGTATAACCATGTATGATGACCGTTCCGGATTGCGGGATTTTTGGGGCTACTATATCGGTGAGGTATTTCTCGTATAGGGTGATTGACCTCGATTCGTTGAACTCAAAAAGGACGCTGAACCGCATTCCTTCTTGAGTTTTGGGCGGTGTCCAAAGCACCATGCGCACCGTTGCATGTTTTTCAACCATGTAGCCTTGGTCCGAAATGCCCTTCATGGTAATATCGTAATAACCTTCTGGGCGGGTGCCTAAAATGGATTTCCCTGGGAGTGACACCCGGTCTTGGGTGTAGGGGCCGAAAGATTGCACCTTGCCCTCGTCGTCTTTAATCTCCATTGTCCATGACATGAACGCCGCACTGGCACCTTCATTGACGAAGGAAACATAACTATCGGGCGGGGCGGTCTGCGTGGCAATGATTTCCACAGGCCGCAATTGAGCATCTGGCCCATGCTGGAACTCGGTCATCAAGTCCAGAGAATTGCTCTCGATGGATACCCTGCGGTCGCCCTGTCGGAGCAGGTCTAGCTCCTGTGTGGCACCAGGCTGTTCAGAAGGTATCTTCGGTTTGTCACGGCCCACGGTTACGATCCTTGACGCATCAATTCCAAAAGTATTCATCAAATAGCGTTGTACGGAAGTCGCCATTGCCATGCCATCCTCGAAGCCCGCTGCCGATGAACCAACCAAGCGGATGGTGGCCGAGGGGCTTTTGCCCATGCGGTCGCCGAGAATGTTCAGCACGTTGTAATAGACCAGCATTTGCCGCTGCGAGCGGGTTGAGGAGTATTTGGACGGGAACATCTCCAGTTGGTCTTCCCTGAAATCCTTTGCTTGGTCTTTGCGGAGCAGGACATAGCGTTCTGGTATTTCGGTTGACGCCAGGTCGAAAAAAACGTAGTTGCGGAGCGGAAAAATCTCCCTCACCACCCGCTCGGCGGGGATGTTGGCGGGGGCACTCACATAAAAACGGACGTTTGGTTCTGGCGACAAGGCTTCTGGCAACGGGGCCAATTTGCGACCCTGCCCAAACTTCAGCGCAGCGCCCACCCGCAGCGTTGAGAGATCCCACGATTCGGTGGAGCGAGGGGATTGCCCAAAGGATGGATGATAGGCCACGAACGGGGAAATCACCAACTGCGATTTTGCAAGCTGCGACGAAATGGGAATATCGTAGCCGGCTCCGATTTGCATGGAGACCCGCATTTTCTCAATATTGTCAAAATCGCCTTTCACAGCTGGGTCGGGTGTTTGTTCAGGGGTGTCGGGATTGATTCCTTGTTGGTAGGTGAAGGCTTTGTTCCAGTTGAAAGCCAACCGTGGGCCTGCGTATAGGTAAAAGTTGAGCTTGGTTAAGATGGGCGAAAAGCGCAGGCTCGGTTCTATCGAAACATAGCTCAGGTCGGTGTTCAAATCAGCTGGACAATTGCAACTTGAAACGACTTCCTCGAAAGTGCCTTGCCGATTGTCGAAACCCGCTTGCAACATAAAACCCCATCTGGAGTACGGATTGTGGTATTCTAGCAGCGGCGCAAGGTAAAGCCCTATGCCATCGCCTTTTCCAAATGCGACAGGCGTGGCGTAGGCCTTGTTCAATTGCTGGTTGGTTCCGTTGTGGAGGTTAAAGTTTGCGCCGCTGGCCACGCCGAACCACCAAGATGGCACTGCATAGAGCGGTTCTTGGGCTTGCGCCAGCAAGCAATTAATTGATAGTATAAAAATGCCGATTATGGACAGCCACGGCTTGCGTGGTGCCTTTTTGGCGCTAATAAGGAGTTTCATAATTAATGATTTAAACTGTTGTTGGTACTTGATGGGGTTGATTTATCATGGTTTTTTAATCACGTAAAAGCGAAAGGAATTAAGCGCTCAAAATGGAGGGCTTCTGGTCAGTTCGTGCAACCTTGGGATAGCTCTTTATCATTTACTGATTTCCGGGCGGAGCTTGTCCAGTTTCAGGTTTATTTCTTTTAGCAAATTGGATTGCTTTTCCTGTGTTTCGAACAAGGTCTTTATCTGCTCTTCGAGCAACAAGTCCATTTTTTGCTGCAAGCTGCGGATTTGCATTTCCGCCTTCAGGTTTATCAGGTAGTCGTTCTCACTGCGCATCCTGTCCTTCTCCCCTTGCCTATTCTGGCTCATCATAGTAATGGGCGCTTGCAGGGCTGCGATGGTGGAAAGTATCAGGTTTAGCAGGATAAATGGGTAGGGGTCAAATTTGTAAACGTCAATGGCGACGACATTGAAGGCAATCCAAAATGCCAATATGGCACCGAACCAGATGATGAACCGCCAACTATCGCCACAGCCTGCGACCTATCGGAGATTTTTTGGCCTTGGGTAAGTGTCCCCAAAGGAGGGTGCAAAAGGTTGTGGACGATTAGCTTTTCGGCCTTGATAACATCTTTCACCATCTGGTGCAGCTTATTGAGATGCCCGGTTTCATCAGATAATAATTGGCCTACTTCCTTCCTAGTTTTCCATATTGCGATGGAATTTAGATTTTAATCCGCTTCAAGGAATCCAATAAGCCAAATGCTTGTAGCAACCAAATGACAAGGAATATCACAACAACTGCGTTGAGGATGTTCTTTATCTTCCGATCCATGGGGATATAGGTGTTTACCAACCAAAGCAGAACCCCCACGACAAGCAGCACGATTACGATACTTAATAAAGACATGGCTGTATTTTTTTGAAATAATTAAATGCAGGATAATCCCCCAGTAAACTGTAAATTTGGTAGCGACAAAGAATAGTATTGTAGGCTGGGATTTCCGAAATCATCAAGATTTCGAAAAACCTGTCTCAAAGCCTATGACTTTGACAGTAAACAGCACTACTCCTAAATGTCGTTATCAAAGTGTCCGTTTCGAAGAAGCTGAACTGGACACACAGCCAGAGATTCAATGCGTCTTCAAATGGGCTTTCTGCCCTGAATGACCCTTATCAGTACCACGATTATGGCAATGACGAGTAGTACATGTATAAGCCCACCGGCACTGTAACCGACAAACCCAATGAGCCATCCAACGACCAATAACACTGCGATGATATAAAGTAAATTTCCCATGACTGATAATTTAACGGTGTGATGAAGTATGGTTTTTTAGAGCCTTTTACATGCCAATAATCAAAGCAAGAGAATCAGCAGGATGATGACTATAAGCAATGCCCCCACCGAAATATAAACGCCCCCGCTGTTGGCAGCTTTAAGTTGCTTGTTTATGGAACGGACTTCCTTCCTCAACTCCCTGCGCTCCGTTGGCCGTAATTTTGCCCTGTCTATCGAGGCTATTTCATCCAGCCTTATCGTGAGCGTGTTCACGAGGGCGACATTGGCGGCGGAGTCTGCTGCAACTGGATTTTCGTCCGATGTCACCGCTTTTAACTGCGCTGGAACAGCCAGTAAAAGCAGGCTGGTTGTCATGACGCAAAATATCAGGTTTTTCATTTTTTAAGTTTTTTTTGTGGGTACATTTCCACGCTACAAATATGCGCATCATTGGAGGCGACTATGTTACAAAAAACTGGGAATGGTTTGCACAATTCACAGGTTCTTGGCAGCGTCTTCGGCCTCCCCTTCCAGCTCGGCGTATTCCTTAGACAGAATGATAAGTTCGTGCTCTGTTTTGGATTCCACGTTCAGCACGGCGTTGCTGGCAGGCTCGTGCGAGGATACCAACTCATTTACCTTTAAACTCAGTAGTGCAGAGAAGCGCCTGAAGGATTTTTGGATGATGAACAGACTCAAAAACGTGACACTATGCATGATGTCACGGATGCTGTATCGGATACCCTGCGCATAAAAATCCTTGCTCACCAGCCAGAACACGACCACGCCCAAGGCGAGCATGAACGTGATGGAATTGCTGAGCACGGCGGTGGCTGCGGTGGTAATCTTTTCAAACACCGTTTCCGAATGCCTGTATATTCGTTTCATGGTTTATCGGGTTTACTTGGTTTAATCCTTGGCAGTTTTTTGAGGATTTCCTCGAAATCCACTTTCAACTCCACCAATGGTGGCATGGTGTCGCCCAATAAAAAACCCCAAGGTTTCAGGGGTTCGATGCGGTCAAGTATGAGCTTGACGACTGCCGTGAGCGGTATGGCGAGGAACATGCCGGGGATACCCCACAAGGCCGCTCCCGCAATGACTGCGATAAGCGATACCAGGGCATTTAGCTTCACTTTTGACCCGACTATTTTTGGCACAATATAGTTGTTGTCAATGAATTGTATAAACGTGTACATCGCCAATACATAAAGCACATAAATCGGCGATTTAGTGACCAAGGCGATAATGGCGAACAAAAACATGGTGATGGCACCGCCTAAGTATGGTATGACATTGAGGAAAGCACCGAGTATGCCGAGCAGGATGGCGTATTCAATGCGGAGTATCAATAGTCCGGCGGAGTTCAGCACTGCCACGATAGCAATTTCCGCAAAAAGCCCAACAAGGTATCGCTGGATAATGGCCTTGGTTTCCGTCAGTATTTCGTTTATTTTAAGATCATTTTTAGCGCCAAAAACCTGGTGGATAAACCCGACCAAATGGGGCTGGTAATAAGACAACATGAAGATATAAACCGGGGTCAAAAAAATGGTGGCCAATACGCCACCCATCGTGCTGAACGTCATGCCAATGACTGCACCGCTATTATTGATCAACTCCCCTTTTGATTTTGCAATCCATTCGTTGATGTGCTGCGTGCTGATATTGGTAAACCCTGAAAGCCAAGCAACAACTTGGTTGAACAAGGCTTGGATTCTATCCGCCAATTGCGGCAGCGCGGCCACAAGGCGGCTTGCCTGTGAGGAAACCAATGCAACCAGCACGGCCACTGCCACAAAAGCGCCAACTATAATGCCTAAGATGGCAATCGCCCGGTTTACTTTCTTTTTTACCAAAAAACTAACCACTGGGCTGATTAAAATGGCGGTAATACCCGCATAAATCAGCGGAAGGATAATGTCCTGCGCAATGGACAGCATGCTGATGAAATAATAAATGCCGATGAGCAGGAGCGAAGCCTTTGCGTAGAAAGGCAAGTGAATGGGCGGCTTGTTCATGTCAGTTGCGGGAAGCGTTTGCTTTCGCCCCGTTTTTTTCGGCGTCCTGTTCCTTTTCGCACGGCATGCTCCTGATAATGTTCAAGATTCCGCCTCCGACTGATTTTACAATTTTAGGATGCTTTGCAATCAAGTTGGTAACGCCGTACATCAGCACGGTGCCCAGCAGTCTTTTAAGGGGGCTGTGCGATACGCCTACAAACAGCGTTTTGGACAGGTACCCAACAGTCAGGCCGACAGCAGTGCTGATGATATTATCCAATAAATCCTGGAATTCCACCGCTTCCTTGAACGTGCTTTTGATAAGGTTGATGGGCTTCACGCGCTCGTAGGCGATGCGTAAATCAGTTTTCATTGCCTTTCCTGCATCAGCCCGTTGGCTTTCCAATTGAAGAATGGCAGCTTTAAGGCCGTTCGATGAGTTGATTGTTTGCATGGTTCACCGTTTTTAATCCAACGCTTCTTTGATGATTAAATCGATGACCGTCTTTCTTATCCATCCGGGGAACAAAAAATGCAGCACGGATGCCGCCACCAAATTAAATGCCGCCACGACAAAAAAGCCGTGGTAGTTTTTGCCTAACAAATCGCCGAGACAAAGTGCGACGCCGATGTTAAGAACAAGCGCAAACAGGAAAACCACGGGTACGACGCTAAAGTGGGACACCAAAGGGGGTATCAAAACAGCGGTCGTTTGCAAGGCTTTGAGCTTCTTCGACTCGAAAGTCGTTCTGCTGTATGCCTCGACGCTTTCGGATAGTTTTTCCATCAAGTTGGCGGGAGTTTCCATGTTTGCGTTCATTTTTCCAGATGGTCAGTTTGTGGTGTGTGGTTCCCGACTTATGGCACTTGCCAGTTTTACTTCCACTTCTTCCGCCTTTGCTTTGCCATTTTCAACCACGCGGGCAGCCTCTTCTTTCATTTTTTCGAACTTCTTGGTGACGCTGTCAATAAAGTCATTGAACTTTTCGCTCAGCCCCTCCGCATAGTCGTTGCCCTTTTTTGAAATCTTATGCCGGGTGTTGGAGCCTTTGTCGGGTGCCAATAAGATACCCAATGTAGCGCCGGCAGCTACGCCAGCTAATACGCCCAATAATATTTTACCTGAATTCATGATGCTGTTTTTTTGATTGTGATTTGGAAGTTTTCCAGGTGACAAAGGTGGGCGCTTATTGGACGTCAGGCGTTACACGGTTTTAGGGAAGGGTTGCATCATTCACACATTATGGCCTGCATGGCATAGGCCATCAAGGAATAACCCAACTACCTGCAACAAATTTATGGGGCAGGTTGGAACCTCACGCAATTTAGGGGTGTGGGTAAAATTGAAAATCCCCGCCAAAACACCCCCTGCTAAGCACTCACGCTTAGCTTATGGCTCTCATATCCCAACCTTTTTTTTCCACCCCGCCAAAACTTGTGGCTAAAACGCCCAAGAGTGTTGATATTTGCCCCCACAAAAAAATTCAATACATGGCAATTGTTGAAATGAAAGTCCCCGTCATTGGGGAATCGATAACCGAAGTCACCCTGTCCAAGTGGTTGAAAAAAGACGGGGAATACGTCAACCTTGACGACCCCATCTGCGAATTCGAGTCGGACAAGGCCACGCTGGAGTTCCCCGCCGAGGCTGCTGGCAAGTTAACGTATGTGGCCAAAGAAGGCGATGACCTCGCCATCGGAGCGCTCGTGGCGAAGATTGACACGGCTGCTGTGCAAAACGGCGCTGCTCCCGCTCCTGCTGCACCAGCCGCCGACCCTAAGCCAGCCGCTGCACCCGCTGCAGTACCTGCCGAAAGCAAAACAACCTACGCAGAAGGCCACCCATCCCCCGCCGCTGCGAAGATTTTGAAGGAAAACGACCTCCCAGCCAGCGCCGTACAGGGCACGGGCCGTGATGGCCGCATCACCAAGGAGGATGCCCAGAAGGCTGCTGCTTCGCCTGCACCAACAGCGCCCATTACGCCAGCACCAGCCTCAACGCCCGCCCTGGCACCCCTTCAATCCTTCAATCATTCAATCCCTCAATCCTTAAGAGGAACTGACCGTAAAAAGATGAGCCGCATGCGCCGCACCATTGCGAAGCGACTCGTCAGCGCCAAGAACAACACGGCCATGCTCACCACCTTCAACGAGGTGGACCTGACCGAGGTAATGGCCCTGCGGGAAAAATACCAAGAGGCTTTCGTGAAGAAGTACGGTATCAAGCTCGGCTTCATGTCGCTCTTCGCCAAGGCATGCGCCAAGGTGCTCTTGGAAATGCCCGACGTGAACGCCATGATTGACGGCGAGGACATCGTTTACCACAACTACGTGGACATCTCCATCGCCATCAGCACGCCGAACGGCCTCGTGGTGCCACCCGTGCGCAACGTCGAGTCGCTGAACTTTGCACAGGTAGAACTAGAAATAAAGGCACTGGCCGACAAGGCCCGCAACGGCGAACTGACACTGGAAGAAATGAGCGGTGGCACTTTCACCATCACCAATGGCGGTGTTTTCGGGTCGCTGTTGAGCACGCCCATCATCAACGAACCGCAGAGCGCCATCCTCGGCATGCACACCATCCAACAGCGCCCCGTGGCCATTGACGGCCAAGTGGTCATCCGCCCGATGATGTACCTCGCCCTCAGCTACGACCACCGCGTCATTGATGGTAGCACGAGCGTGACCTTTCTCGTAAAAGTGAAGAAACTGCTCGAAGACCCGACGACGCTGTTGTTGGATTTGTGATGCTGGATGCTGAATGCTGGATACTGGATGCTGGGTGCTGGGTGCTGGGTACTAAGAAAGCACAGGTACTTGTAAATCAGCATCTTGAAAGTCAATCGTTGACGAAGCAATTTCCACCGAAGGTGGGAAAAGCATAATAAATCATAAAAAATCTGCGTCTCTCTGCGTCAAAAAAAACTGGGTCAAAATCCCCCCAGTTCTTGATGACGACAGTTTCAGCGCCAAGTATTTTGACACAATAAAAAAGGCAGCCTCCAAATTGGAAGCTGCCTTTTTTATTTTGACACCTTGGAGAATCACCTTCAATTCCTGATAGCACCGACACGCTCGCCGTCCTTGTACTCCACGATGAAGGCATCGCCGAAGTCCTTCATGCCACGGATGCCGGGCAGGTCGGCCCCGGCTTCTTCCAAGGTGGCATAGTCGGCTACCATGACCCGGTAGAGCTTTTTGTCCGTAAAGAACTCCTGGTCAATGCGGCGCAGGTTCTTCACTTTGGCGAAGCGGCTATGCTTCATGTCCACTTTTGCCAAGGCAATGATTTGAATCTTGTAGTAGGTACCAGTTGTAATGGGCGGAATGGCAGCAGCTTTTGCTGGCTTGGCTGGTGCTGCAGGCTTCGTTTTTGGCGCAACAACGACTTCCTCTTTCGCAGGGGTAGTCGGCTTAGTTGGCTCTTTCTTAGGTGCTTCTTCCTTCTTCACTGGAGGAGTAGGCTTTGTCGTTTCTTTCTTGGGTGTTTCTGGCTTTACAGGCTCATTTTTAGGTGCCGTCGGTTTTTCCACAACGGCCACTTTGGTCATGTCTTCCTTGGGCGCAGCGTTCTCGTCATCGCCACTGCCAACACCATAAGGCTCAAGGTATAGCGGGGCACCAAACTCTGTATAGTTGTTATAGTCGTTGCTGTCAAAGTCATAATTGGCTTTGAAGAAGCCGTCCTTCGATGCTTCGAGGCTGTAACGGCGGGAAGGCTCCACGGCGAACTCGTAGTGGCCATTGGGCGAAACGATTTTCTTCACGAAGCGGCGCTGGCCCTTGTCGTCAACCTCATAGAGCGCCACATCAACGTTCTCGACCAGATCACGGTTGGCCTTGCTGAACACCTCGCCACTGGCGGTGTACTGAACTGTTGGCGTTTCATAGATGAAGCCAAAGATGTCTTCGTCTGTAGTGCTTATCTTCTCCTTGCCATAGCTGCGGTTGGAGACAATGAAGCCGCCTTTGCCGGATGGTGTCCTTACAAAAGAAAAATCGTCGGCGGGCGAGTTGAGTGGTGTGCCGATGTTTTCGGCCACTTGCCAGAACGATTTTGCGCCTTTCGTCTTGAAAATATCGAAACCGCCGATGGAGACCATTCCATTGGATGCGAAATAGAGCGTACCGTCAATCTTGTCGTAGAAGGGCGTGATTTCGTCCCCCTTGGTGTTGACCTTGGAGCCAATATTGATGGGCAGGGTAAAGTCGTTGGCCGTGCTGCTGATTTCACGGGTGGTGTACCAGATGTCCATGCCGCCCATGCCACCGTTGCGGTTGCTGGCAAAATAGAGGATTTCCGTATTGCCATCTTGAACCACATTGGGCTGCGTGGTGGAGACGTTCTGCTCGTTGATATAATCTGGCAGGCGCTCAGGCGAAGTCCAGGTTTTGCCCACCCTGCGGGTCACGAAGATTTCGCAGTGCGTGGTCAAGCCACCCCATTTTTCCTCCGACCTGCAAATGGTGAAATGGAAGCGGGATGCATCGGGCGTGAGCGTGCCGTTGCAGAAGTGGTCGCCCTCAATGGCCGGGAAATTTTCGATGGGCGAGGCCTTGCCCCAATCGGCGCCCCCTTGGCGGATGGAGCGGTAAACTTCTGCCCGCTTGGCCATGGTAGAGGAAAAATAGAGCGCTTCATCGCTGAACGGGATGGGGCCGAACTCCGTCTCCGGCGTGTTGATATTGCTGCTCAGGTGCTCCATCACGATATTGGGGTCATCGCCCTTCATCGTATATTGGGCAGCCAATTCGCAGCCTTTTATTTCGGTCTGGACGATTTGCGTCACAGCGGTCCTGTCTGTCCCGTTGTACTTGCCAAGGAACTCGACCAACTCATTGCTGGCGGCCTCGTGCTCGCCGTTCTGCTTGAGGCAGCGGGCATAGCGCAAGCCGATGAGCGGATAGGTAGCGTGGTCGTTCTTGACGTGCTGCCAAACATCTGCGGCATTGCGGTAGTCACGCATGGTGAAAAAGCACTCGCCCGCTTTGTAGGCCAGTTCCTTCTTCTTGGTTTTTTGCTTGAAGGCGGCACGGTAGTGCTCCCCAGCATCGGCGTATTGGGCCTTGGCGTAGAGATCATCGGCGAGCTTGACGTGTTTTTTCCAGCTCAGTTTGTCCTGCGCCTGAGCATCGAACGCCAGCAGCAGGAAAGCTGCGAACAAGGATAAGTGAATGAAATTCTTCATGATTGCTGTTTTGGAAATAGTAACTCAATTAGAAATGGTTTCATGGTTTCATGGTTTCATGGTTTCATGGTTGGAGTGAGAAGGTTTAGGAGAACCTGACTGCCCACTGCCCACTGTCGAACTGCCAACTCACCCCCAATGGTTTCAGGGGGTAAGTAGCTTTTCAATCACTACGGGGAAATGGCGGTGCTCCAAGGCATGTATTTTCTGTGCAATGCCTTCCGGTGTGTCGTCTGGTGTCACTTCACACTTGGCTTGGAAGATGGCGTCGCCCTCATCGTAGCGTTCGTTCACGTAGTGGATGGTGATACCGGTTTCTGTTTCGCCAGCGGCCTTCACCGCCTCGTGTACCCGCATACCGTACATGCCTTTTCCGCCGTATTTCGGAAGGAGCGCCGGATGGATATTGACCATTCGGTTCTCAAACGCCCGCACGAGGTACGATGGCACCAACCACAAAAAACCCGCCAATACCACAAAATTGATAGAAAAATTATTAAAAATTTTTAAAATATCTTCTGTGTGGTAAAAAACTGGCGGTCTATGACCAGCGTTGGAATGCCGTTCGCACGAGCCATTTCCAAAACAGGTGCATCCGCTCTGTTTGAAACGATAAGGCTTACGTTAATATTAGGGTTATGTTTGAAGTATTCGGCGATTTTTTTGGCGTTGGAGCCAGTGCCGGAGGCAAAAATTGCTAAGTTATGCTGCATGAAGGTGGTTTGAAAAGCTAAAGGCTTGCAAATTTTGATGCGATTCATTTTTTGCGCAGCAAGAATAGCCCCTTTTTAAAAAAATTCTACCTTTGAAATACAATGGCCGCTTTGTAAAACACTTTTGGAAAGACATAATTTTCCACAAATTTTCATAACATCCTTTGAGAAACTATCTTTGCACACCCTATTTGAACATGCACAAAATTTGTTGAAAAAAAGGCTGATAATCAATTTTTTATGAAATTAAAACTGTTTGTTCAAAATTGAAACAAGCTGATTTTTGAAACGTAACGGACAGGAAGGCCGATAAAACCGATGCTCACGGCCGCTGAAAAAAAGTAAATATGCATTTTACGCTTCTACATCAGGCAACTTCTTCCACGGAAGCGCTCATTGTTCCAATTGCGCAGAAAACGGACATGGACGCTATGCTTTCATTGGTCGCCGAAAAAACGGGCGTACCCGCCGACCTGATAAAAAGCGATTTCAAAGCTGCTGCCAAAGAGGTTCACACCCTCTATTTCACCGAAAACAAGCAAAGCAAGCGCATCTTCCTGCTCGGCCTTGGCGAAGCACCCCGCACCATTGATGTACTAAATGCCCTGCGCTCTTTCGTTTTCAAGCGCAAAGCTAACTTGCCAGCCAACCTCGGCCTGAGTTTTTTGTTCAAAAACGCTCCCGAAAATCCAGCCCCTTGGGTGGAAGGCTGCGTGAACGGCCTAATTCTCGGCCTCTACGACATTGGCCTCTATAAAACTGACAAGAAGCAGGAAGGCAATACCGACTTTCACTGCGAAGTACTGGTGGACAAAGCCCATCAAGCCTTGGCCACGGAAGCGATGCAACTCGGCGAGGCTTTTGCACAGACGCACTCCCAAGTCTTCGACCTCGTGAATGCCCCCGCCAATAAAAAGACGCCACAAGTACTGGCCGACTGGGCCAAGCAATCCGGCAAGCAGCACGGCTACAAAGTGGAGGTTTTCGATGAAAAAAGATACACGCGCTGGGCCTGCACGCCCTCATCGCCGTGAACCGGGGCAGCGAGCGTCCGCCCGCTTTCATTGTGATGGAGTACAAGCCCAAGGGCAAGTCACTCCGCACAATTGGCCTCGTGGGTAAGGGCGTTACCTTCGATACGGGCGGCCTTTCCATCAAGCCCAGCACCAACATGCACTACATGAAGTCGGACATGGGCGGGGCGGCAGCCGTATTGGGCACCCTCGAAATGGCGGCAAAACTGGAGCTACCGCTGCATGTGGTCGGCGTGATACCTGCCACGGAGAACTCCGTGGACTCCCTGTCCACGAAGCCAGGCGACGTGATTGGCTCCTACCTTGGCAAGACCATAGAGGTCATAGACACCGATGCCGAGGGCCGCCTGATTCTCGCAGACGGCTTGGCATACGCCGTCAAGCACTATAAACCAGACGTGCTCATTGACCTCGCCACGCTGACCGGCTCCTGCATACGCACGCTGGGCACCTATGCTGGCGGTTTGTTTTCCAACAACGACGAGTTGGTGGGCAAGCTCAACGACTCCGCCGACCGCACCGGAGAGCGCCTCTGGCGGCTGCCCCTATGGGACGACTATAAAAAAGAGCTAAAATCCGACGTGGCCGACCTGAAGAACTTCAGCGGCAGCCCCTCCGCCGGTGCCATCACCGCTGCCAAGTTCCTCGAAGAATTCATCGAAAAGCACCCGGCTTGGGCACATTTGGACATCGCCGGCGTGGCCGTCAGCGACTCTGAGTTTGCTTCGCAAAAAAGCGCCACGGGCTTCGGCATCCGACTACTGATTGACTACATGAAGGGGTTGATAGCCGAAACAGCTGCCTGATTATTCTTACCGCCCATTTTCTTTGCAAAAATTCCAAAAAGGCTTTCCTTCGCCACAGGATGGGAATTTGGTTGAATTGGTTAAACTGGTTGAATTGGGCAGACCCCCGACCAATTTCCCAATTCAACCAATTTCCCAATTTCCCAATTTCAACGCAACTATGTCGAGTCACATCACCGCCCACGACCTGAGCTTCGTGCCGTTCATCAGTGAAGCCGAAATTGCCGAACGAGTTGCCGCCATTGGCCAACAATTGCGCCAGCAATACGAAGGCAAGCGCCCCGTGTTCATTTGCCTTTTGAACGGAGCTTTCGTATTTGCCGCCGACCTTGTGCGGGCCACGGGCATCGAATGCGAAGTGGCTTTCGTGCGGCTGGCCTCTTATGAAGGCACGGCTTCCACGGGCCGCATTTCCACCGTGCTGGGCATTGATTTTGAAGTGAAAAACAGGCACATCATCATCGTGGAGGACATCGTGGACTCTGGCCGGACGCTGCACCATTTCATGGGACAGCTTTCACAAATGGAAACCGCCTCCGTGGCATTGGCCGTGCTCCTTTTCAAGCCGGAGGCACTGCTGATGCCCGTCCAGATTGACTACCTCGGCTTTGAAATACCGAACAAATTCGTGGTGGGCTATGGGCTGGACTATGACGGGCTTTGCCGCAACCTGCCAAGTATTTACCAACTCGCAACTATATAAATTGAGTTTTGAGGTCGGCTGCGCCGACCTCAAAACTCAAGAAGATGGTTTTTCGAGCCGCTGAAAGCGGCTCGAAAAACCATCTTTCATAGAAACTAAGGAAATGACAATCAATCAGTTGGAACAACTCTGCCAAAAAACCTGCACCCTTGTTGAATCGGTCGCCGACTTCATCCGGGGCGAGGTGGGCAAGGTAGGCGTTGAAAAAATCGAGACGAAAGCCCTCAACAGCCTCGTCAGCTACGTGGACAAGACCGCCGAACGCATGCTGGTGGCTAGCCTGAGCGAACTACTGCCCCGCAGCACCTTCCTCACCGAAGAAGAGACCGTGGAGCAGGCCGAGGGCGAGTTCCAATGGATCATTGACCCGCTGGACGGCACGACGAACTTCCTGCACCAACTGCCCTATTTCGCCGTGAGCGTGGCATTGCGGCAGCACGGCGAAATCGTGCTCGGCATCGTTTACGAAGTGAACCGCCAAGAATGCTTCAGCGCTTGGAAGGGCGGCGGCGCTTGGCTCAATGGGAGGCGCATCCACGTATCGGCCACCAATACCCTCGCCGACTCGCTGATTGCCACGGGCTTCCCCTACCGTGATTTCGAGACCATGCAGCGGTACCTAGAAATCATGCTCCATTTGATGAAAAGCACCCGTGGCCTTCGCCGCTACGGGGCCGCCGCCGTTGACCTCGCCTATGTGGCCTGTGGCCGCTACGAGGCGTTTTTCGAGTACGGCCTGGCCGCTTGGGACGTGGCGGCGGGCATCCTGCTCGTGCAAGAGGCCGGGGGCCGGGTCAGCGACTTCCAAGGTGGGGAGGACTACCTGTTTGGCGGGCGGATGCTGGCGACGGGGGCGGGGGTGTATGAGGAGATGTTGGGGGTGGTGAAAATGAAAGCAGCTAAGCAAGGCCCATCTGCTTTCATTTGATAGGAATGATTGGTGAAAAACAAGGGTTAAATCACCGCTGCACCACAAGCCTACCCATACGGGGCGCTGCTTCATCGCCTCCCGTTAGCAGCACGGCATAAATGCCCGGTGGCAGTGCCGATACATCGAGCGTATTGCCCTGTTGTAAGGGCTGCTCAAGCCAGTGCTTGCCCGTGGCATCCATCACCCGAACAATGGCACCTTTTGTCAAATCCTTGCCCTTAACTTCTAGTGTAGCGGTAGCAGGATTGGGATAAAACTGGAGGCTAGTTTGGTCGCCCTCCAACCGCACCGCCACTACGCCCGAGTAGGATTCCTGCCCATCGAAGTCCACTTGCCGGAGGCGGTAGTAGCTCATCCCGCTGACGGGGTTTTTATCAAAGAAATCATAGTGCTCAGGGGCTGTGGAAGTGCCGCTGCCCGGCACGAAGGCCAAGTCCTTCCAGTCGGGAGTCGCCGCCGACCTGCGCTGTACATGGAAGCCCATGTTGTTGGTTTCCGAGGCGGTTTGCCACTTCAGCCTTGCAGTTTCGCCTTCGGCAAATGCCTGAAAATCAACCAGTTCGACGGGCAGTACGCCCAAAAACTTCAGCTTTACCTGCGTTCCGCCCGGTATGGTGACCTCCCATGCGCTGGGGTCGTTGTAGGGGTCAACAATGCTGGAAAATGCTCCCGTGCAGGAAGAACAGGTCATGATGATGAACTCATCGTTGGCCGAAGGAATAAAACCATTGAGAAAGCTGATGTCCAGCACCCCACTCAACACGCCAGTCGTGGTCACGGTGATTTTGTCGTAGTCAACGCCGGGCGTAGTAGTGCCCTGCAGTTCGATGTAGGTATTGGTGGTGCCCGAAGTAAGTTTGTAGAAGATAATCGGACTAGTTAAATTTGAAAGCCCAGGGCTGATAGACCCGTTTTGAGCGAACCCAGCATTAGCGTTCAATGTGCCCGCACCGCTTATAAGCCCATTGTTCGTAAAGTTGCAGTTGATGGTCATCGTGCTGCTACTGGACGGCAAGCTGATGCCGCCATTGCTGATGAACCCGCCAAGGCTGGCAACAAAGGTCGCGCCTATGCCCGATGACACCGTGCAAGTACCCCCGACCGTGAACACGCCGTTTGGAGTACCATTATATGCACCAATGGAGGAGCTAATATTTATGGTGAAATCGCCCAAGATGTCAAAAGAGCCACCATTGTCAACCAGTATTGTCCCAGAATTCCAACTACCGCTCGATGCAGTGAGGTTTTTCCTGTTGAGGCATTGCCCAGAAAAGCTGCCGACAGGCTGGTAGGTTAGGCTGCCCCCCACCGTGATGGAGCCAGGCCCGATGATATTGCCACCCGCCCAGATTAGGTCGCCGCCGATGGTGATGTCGCCAATGGTGTTCACGACCGCAAAGCCATAGACCATGTTGTTGGCAACGCTGATATTGCTCGTGCCCGTCAGAAAGGATAGGCCGGTCGAGAACGTAAGGCTGTTCAAGGAGATATTTGCGACGTTCAGGGTGATGGTGGCCAAGTCGATGGCCACATCATCGGCGGCGGTGGGCACTTGGTTGGGGTTCCAATTGTTGGCGGAGCCCCACAGGCCGTCGCCGGCACCACCGTCCCAATTGATGGTGATGGCGTGGTTTTTTGAGGCCAAGAAAAGCACGGCGGAAAGGGTAAGTATCAAAGTTCTCATTTCGGAAGAGGTTTATAGTTTGAAGGTGCAGCCACTCCTTTGCTTGCCGGGAAGGCCAGCGTTGCATCCATTTTCTTCCACAAATTAGGTTGAAAAAAAAGGCCAGATGGCACAAGTTCATCGCTGGCAAGGTTTGGCGCCCGTTGGTGGCTTTGGGTTTGTCGTTGGCAATTCGCCACCATACCGCCCGGCAGTCACCGAAAAATCATTTTTGGAAAAAGAAAACTTTCTCCTTCCTTTGGAAAAACATTCCTGAAAAGCAACTTGAAGACCCTCGCAAAAACGGCACTGTTGGCAGCCGGGGCGATCTGCCTCGCCTACCGCACGGCGGCACAGCCCGCCGGCGCCAAGCCCATCCCTACGCCCAACGGCGAGGTGTGGATGGTGGACGAGCGCTGGTTCGAAAAAGACCCGCCCTTTCTGGAGTTTTACAAATATGGGGAACAGGATGGGCTGAAAATCGAAGCATCCGCCAATTTGCTATTGCAGGATGGCCGGGGCGACATCTGGTTGAAAGACGATGGGGCAGACCCGCTCATCCGTTTCGACGGGCATGAGTTTAAATACTACAGAACGGTCCCATCTGATACCGCCCAACTCATCAATGGCATTTTTTCGATGATTGTAGGCATGGTCGAATCACCTGATGGCGGGCTTTGGGTATTGCACGAATTGGGCTTTTCCCGTTACGACCCCCTGACCGAACGGTTCAGCCATTTTAGGGTTCAAGTGGATTCGTGCAGGGAAATCCCGGCAGTGTTTTTTAAAGGCAGGAAAGCACCGTCGAGGTTTTTTGACCCTGTCACACAGCGCTTTGTAAAAGCTTTCCGGACCAATGTGATAGATGCCACCAAGCCGGAGCGAAAGATTGAAACCACCTGTCATTGGCTGCTCCACCGAGGCTGGATGGACAAGAAAGGGCAAATCTGGAGCTTTCAACATACACCCGTTGGCAGGGGTTTGGTCTGTGTGCGGCCATCGGAGGGCACTACCTTGCTTTATCCCATGATAAAGACGCATACACAGGACAAAGCAGCCATCCCTGATTACGACCCCTGGATAACCGACTTTGAGCCTGACAAGGCAGGTGAAAATATATGGGTTGCAGGTTGGCGAAGCAGTCTGCGTTGCTTCAATATTCCATCTGAAAAATGGATACAATATGCCCAAAACTATAAGACGGATGAAGGGAAAATGCCTATGCGCTTGGAAGTAAGCATGTTTGTCACACCTGACCCGGATGGAAGAAGGTTATGGATAGGCCCTTCCGGCGGACTTGGGCTTTTTGACCCAAACACAAAAAAATTCTCCGCTTGGTGGCGCACGGATGAGCCTGGCTCTGTCGCCCCGACCAGCCACAATTTGACCAATTTGTTGTTTGACAAGGACGGCAGGTTGTGGTACTCCATCGGCGGGCTGATGGTGCATGATGAGAAGCGGCATTTTATCGAAAAGACAGGCATCCGACTGCCAAAAGGCAGGATTCGGGAGGCGCTGTATGACCCTCAGTCCAATGCAACATGGTTCTTGAAAGAAGACACTCACAAGGAAAATACCGGCGGCATTTATCGCTTGGATGAAACTACCGGAAAAGTTGATGCTTTTGCCTGGCCCATTTTTTTTGATGAAAAAACAGGGTTCAGGCAGTTGAATGGAATGGCGATGGGTGGTGACGACCTCTATTTTGTCTCTTCTTATTCTTTGTACCGTTTCAACCTGAAAAGCCAAAAACTAAAGGAAATTGTCATCCCCTTGCCACCGGAGTTGGTCAATAAACAGCGCACTTTCATCAACGTAAGGGATGTAACAGTCTCAACGGATGGAACTTGCTGGATTTCCATCAACAATCAGGCGACAGATATTCCGCTTGTTCATTATTTCCCTGCTGAAAACCGTTTTGAGTATATCCGAAACCATCCCGAAGGGTTGACCATAAAAGGCGGGGGCAGCTTGTTCATTGACTGTAAAAAACGGGTCTGGTTAATGAGCGACCATACTGATAGAAAAGGGGTCAATTGTTACGACCCCGAATCCAAAAAAGTGCTGGTGTTCAGGCACGACCCACTTGACCCGGCGACCATCTCCAACGATATGGTGACCAATATGGCAGAAGACGAGCAAGGACGGATATGGATGGCAACCTATTCAGGTATTTGCTGGTACGACCCCAAGGACGATAAAATCCAACGCGCAGTCCACCTTCCTTTCTGGAGCCGATTCATCACGATTGACAAATCAGGCAATATCTGGGTCAGTGGTGACGGTACCGCTTGCTACAATCCACGAACTAAGACATTAAGACAATTTGGGGCTGCCAACGGCATGTATTGGAAAGGCGAACCCCTCTACACCCGCTCCGACGGTGCCGTCTGCTTTGGCCCCTACTACCGGATTCATCCCGACAGCATCCCCCGGTTGGAGCTGGGCCCTGTTTGCCGCTTCACGGATTTCAGGGTCTTCGACCGAAAGCTGGAAACGCCGCTGGCCATTGATTTTATGGAAAAAATCGAGCTGCCCCACACCGACAATACCTTCGCCATCGCCTGGTCAGCCCGCAATTTCACCAACCCGGAGCAGGATACTTTTTACCACCGCCTCGAAGGCGTGGACGATGATTGGGTCGCCACGCCCGCCAGTCAGCGTTCGACCTCCTATCTCAAGCTGCCGCCGGGCGACTACCGCTTCCGGCTCAAATGCAAGAACCGGGACGGCGTTTTCGGACCGGAAAAGACCCTGCTCGTCCGTATCATTCCCGCCTTCTGGCAAACATGGTGGTTCAGACTGTTGGTTATCAGCGCTTTAGCGGGCGTCGTGGCGGTCATAGCCTCGTTGCGGCAGCAGCAAAAGCGGCTGGCAGCGGAGTTGAAACAGCGGGAAGCGGAGTTTAAGCAAAAAGAAGCCGAAATGAACCAGCGTATCGCCGAGTACCAAGTGGCGGCACTTCGGTCGCAGATGAACCCGCACTTCATTTTCAACAGCCTGAACAGCATCAACCGCTTCGTGCAGTTGAGCGGGCCCGACGATGCCTCGAATTACTTGACCAAGTTTGCCCGGCTTATACGCCTCGTGCTCGACAATTCCAGGGCCGAGGTGATTTCGCTCGAAAGCGAACTGGAGGCCATCCGACTCTACCTCGAACTGGAATCGCTGCGCTTCGCCGGGCAGTTCGAGTACCGCGTGAGCGTGGCACAAGACGTTGACATCGAGGAAATTAGCGTACCGCCCTTGTTCGTGCAGCCTTACGTCGAAAACGCCGTTTGGCACGGGCTGATGCAAAAAGCGGAGGCCGACAGGCAGTTGGAAATCCACGTCCGGCTGGACGAGCGGGGCTGGCTTTGCATCGAAATCAGCGACAACGGCATTGGTCGGGAGCGGGCGAAGGAGCTGAAAAGCAAGTCCGCCACCCGCCAGAAATCGCACGGCATGGACATCACCGCCGAGCGTGTGCGAATGTTCACCGAGCGCACCGGTAGGCGGATGGTGGTGCAGGTGGACGACCTGTTTGCCGAAGGCGACGAACCATGCGGCACGAGGGTGAAAATTATGTTGGAATCGGGAGCGTCGAACCAGAATTTGCCCTAGTTTTACGGCAAACCAAACCTAGCACCAATGAAGACCCTCCTCCTCGATGACGAACCCTACTGTGTCGAACTGCTGGCGCACCTGCTGCAAAAGCATTGCCCCGGCGTCGAAGTAGTTGCCCAATGCACTGAACCGCAGGCGGCGCTTGCCTTTTTAAAAGAAAACCCAGACACGGAACTGGTTTTTTTGGACGTGGAAATGCCCCGCCTCAACGCCTTCGACCTGCTCAACCTGCTGCATCCCTTCTCCTTCAAAATCGTGTTCACCACCGCCTACGACAAGTACGCCGTGAAAGCCATCAAGTACAGCGCCCTCGACTACCTGCTCAAGCCGATTGACATCGAGGAACTGAAAACCGCCGTGCAGAAAGCCAGAAAATTGCCAGCCGTCCGCCCGGAGCAATTGGAACTGCTAGCCCATCACCAAAACGGCAGCGCGGCGCACCCAGAGCGCATCGCCCTCAGTACCCAGTCCGGCGTGGATTTCGTGTCGGTGAAGGAGGTCGTTTTTTGCAAGTCGGAGGGCAGCTATTCCGAAGTGCATATCGAGGACGGGCGCAAGCTCGTCCTTTCCAAAAGCCTGAAAGAGGTGGAAGAATTGCTGCCCGCCGCCGATTTTTTCCGAGTCCACCACTCCCACCTGCTCAACCTGCGCCATGTAAAACGCTACCTGAAAGGCAGCGGCGGCGAGGTCGTGATGTCGAATGGCAGCCAACTGCCGGTGGCCCGGAACAAGAAGGAGGAGTTTTTGGGAAAACTGGGGCTGACTTAAATCAGTTGGACTGACATTAATGCACGAAGTCATTCATTGTTTCTGCCCGCCGCATTGCTCCGGCAAAACACTTTGTGCTTACCTTCGCACTGGCTTTTGAGTTTTTTCCTCCCAAATTTGTTTCGGGGAAAAGCACCCCCACCGGGTGGCCAAAGCTTTCGATTTGCATAAAAAGTTGCTCACTTCTCCCTTTTTGGCCAATCATAAAATTTCCGCCTGTTTTCCAAAAGGCCAATTGCCTTCATGATTCTTTCAGCCTTGGTTTCCAGTTTTTTGGCCTCTTCAATCCAATCAATATAATATTTTTGGTTGCTATCTGATAGTGACAAAAAGAACAGGTGTGCTCTGGGCGATTCCAACAAGCAGACCATGATTTCATCGGGAACTAAGACGGCAGAATCGTCAGGAAAAAGCACGACATGAACATAATCGCCTTCTTTTTTGCCAATCTTTTTGCGAACGGCGGTTTTCAGTGGCAACAGCATCTTACCATTTTTCATGGGCAGGAGGTTGAACTGCTTCAGCTCATACGAATCAATGAAGCCCCGCACCCTGACCAAGCCCATGGGCAGCCTCGCCGTTTTCGGGATTTCGGCAATGGCCACGTAGCTCCAGCCGCCCTTGCTTGGCATTTTTTCGATGAGGTATTGCTTGTCAACAAGGGGTTTTGACATCAGTGCCTGAATTTATGCACAACTCGGTTGTTTTTCATGTATGACTTTCGAGCAAAGTTCCGCATAAATCATGGGAATATTTCACCATCGTACAAACTGTCTCGTGGACGTTGTTTGGTTGTTTGTGATGGTCAGGTAGTAAAGCCCAGCGGGCAGTGCGGATATGTCAAGTTTGTTGCCTTGGGCTGTTTGCTGGAGTATTTGTTTGCCAGCGGCATCTACGATTCGGATGGTGGCATACTCCAAGTCAACTCCTTGTATTTCGAGGGAAGTCGTGGCCGGATTGGGCAGGAGTAAGAGGTCTTCACCCTCCGTCATGATAAGCGAAACGACTTTGGAAAAACTGGTATTCCCATCAAAGTCCATTTGCCGCAGGCGGTAGTAGTTTGCGCCAATGGCGGGGTTTTTATCGTAAAAATCATAGTGCTGAGGGGAGGTGGAGTGCCGTGGCCGGGCACGAAGCCGAGTGGCTGCCAATCCGTGCCATCCTTGCTGTGCTGCACTTCGAAGCCCCGGTTGTTGGATTCGGAGGCGGTGTTCCAACTGAGCTTAGAAATATGATTGCTTATTTTTTTAGCTTTAAAATCCAGCAACTCAATGGGCAGAATCAAAAGGCATGCAGTTTCGACTTCTGCCCGGCTGGCGCAGCCTATGGCATTGCCATAAATAGTTGCCGGATTAGCGCTGTTGTCCAAGTAATCGCAAATATTAGGTATCTCACAGATAGAGAGCAAGGGCTGGTTGGTTATAAAGAGATTGGAAATAGTGGCACTATTGATATTTTCAAGACCAGATATATCGGAAAGTGCATTGTTGCTTATGATGTTTAAAATGCCACCTCCGATTGATGTCAAGGTACTAAGTGCAGATAAGTCTGTCAAAATTGAATTTAGCTGCAAGGTAAGCCCACCTACGGAAGTGACAGGCCCGATGCCATTCAAACTTGACAGCGAAATATTTGAGTAAAATCTAAGTACCCCTCCTACGGAATTGAGTGAACTTAATCCGGTGCAATTGGTTAGTGATGCATTGGCATAGATGTCAATCCCACCAGTTACTGTGGCAAGGGTTCCTAATCCCGTAAAATTGACTAAATTATCATTGCCTAAAATCTGGACACTACCGTTGACGGTTGTCAATGAACTCAGCCCGTTAAAGTCAAGAAGGCCCTGATTGTAGTTAATATTAAGTCCATTAACAGTGGAAAGGTTACCCAAACCAGTAAGGTTAACCAAGCCGTTATTGCCAGATATGGTCAACGTTCCTGCCACATTGCTCAATGCTGCCAACCCTGCCACACTGGACAGCGCTGTATTGCCGACTATAGAGAAATTCCCACCGATGGAAACCAAACTCCCCAATCCCGCAAGGTTGGCCAGTGTAATATTATTTTCCAATAAAAACGCACCACCTATGGAAGCAACCCCATTCAAGCCAGCAAGACTTGTTAGGTCATAATTGTAAGTTATCTCAGCATTGCCTCCAACCGTATTGAGCGCATCCAAGCCAGAAAGGCTAATTAAAGCTGGATTGTTATACACGCGTAAAACACCTGAAATAGAAGTTAGGGAGTTTAATCCAGAAAGGTTCGATAGCGACGAATTGCTTTGTATTTCCAGCAATGGGCCAATGGTTGCCAACGAGCCTAAGCCAGATAAGTTGAACAAGGCATTGTTGAAATTAATCCTTGCAAATCGTGCGATGTTGCTTAAATTTCCTATGCCGCTTAAATTTGTCAATGCGTTATTACTCGTGATTAAAAAATCCCTTCCAATATATGCAACACTTCCAGCCCATTTAAATTTGGCAACGAAGAGTTGCCTGATATTAATATATCCTGAGAAACTGAGGTAATGCCATCTAATCTCGATAGACTGGCCAACGAGTTGTTTGAGGATATGGTAATGCCTCCTGCTGCGCCCGACACACTGCTTAAGGTCGCTATACTGGTCAAGGCTGAATTAGAGGAAATTGTGATGCCACTAGGAAGGGATTGTACTGCATTAAGACCCGTCAAACTGGTCAGGCTGCCCATCGAAACAACTCTAATGTTACTAACGGTCGTAAGCGCTTCCAATCCAGTCAAACTCGCCAGCAAAGGGCAAGACTCAATTCGAAGGGACTGCGTAACCGTGGCAAGCGAGCCAAGGGCCGCAATGCTCCCCAAAACGGCATTGTTTGTAATTTCAAGGTCTGCGATGCTTGTAAGTGAATTCAATCCTGAAAGGCTTGTCAATGCGGGGTTGAGCCTTACCTGGCCTGTGCCACCGACTGAGGTAAGATTGCCCAGCCCAGCCATATCAATTAGCGCAGTGTTGGAACGCACCCATAGGTTGCCCCCTACATTGGTGATGCCGTTCAGCCCTGTCAGGTGGGTTAAAACGGTGTTGTTTTGAATGATCAAATTGCCTTGTACCCCGGTTAATTGACCAAGGCCATTAAGGTTTGTGATATTTGCTCCGGCGATGGTTATGGAGCCTAGCCAAACTGCACACGCAGGGAAATTAGTTGGAAAATCATCAATCTGCTGCTGCGTGGTGAAAGTAATCGAGCCATTAGGGCATTGGCCCATTAATTTTATGTTAGTGCAAATTGAAAAGAGGGCCAATAAACATAATAGGTTAAATGCTTTTTTCATAGTTCGGAAGTTTTGACTGCTAGTTTATAGCGTTGAGGGTTTGGTTGTTAATAGCCTCCAGACTTTATGCTGGAGAATAGGTTTGATTTTTTTAAAACTGTTACTTGAGTACCGTATGGTCTGCAAAAGCATTCACAACCATTATCTTCCAAGCATGGATTTTTGCATCATATAATAGGACACGGTGTTCCTTCGACTTCCCAGTTTTGCCATCAGGCTGTGTAACGGTCTGATTAAAATTCACGTAGGCAAAATCGCCTCGGATAACAAAAAAATGGTTGAACTGAGAGAGCTTGCCGGCATTTTTTGTAGCGATTTTAAACCAGCTTTCCATGTCTTCCGAAATGGCCTGCCAACCACTTTGGTCGCCGAAACTGCCATCAGGGTTATTCCAGGTCAGGTGGTCGTTTTCACTTTGCAGGTGATGCACGGCCCATGCATCGTAATCGAGGTCGAAAAAAGCTTGCGACTCTGCGAGGCACACGGCTTTTATGCGCTCACGTTCGGCAGGAGTACCAATGCTTTGATTTTCGGCTGTTATGGCGGCGGTGGCTGCGCTGTTTTGTGCCTGTACAAGTACATTGCCGCAAATGAGCACACAAGCAATCAGGAGGATTTGAAATTTCATGCTTTTGTTATTTAGGGTCGTTTAGATATTAACTGTCGTAATTTGTTTTACGAAACTTGGCGGTTTCAGGTGGACAGATTGCAAACACGACAGTAATTATCTGTACGACCCTTTGCTCTAAAGCAAAGGTTATTTTACCATTACGGAAACAGCATACGAACCTTTATTGGCACCATCAAGCTCCAAGGGCACCTCCACGCCGTTTTTCCAAAGTTTTGCTGCATACCCCCCATTGCCGTCTTGCTCCGACCCGGCGACATACACATCGCTTTCTGATACATACACAGAATGACCAAACGCAGGAAACAAGCCGTCACTTAAACTGGTGGGGACACCGTTCTTCCAGAACTTTGCAATATTTCCATCATTTCCGGCGATGTAAACATCGGTACCTACGACCTTGATATCTTGGGGCGTGCCAGTCAGGTTGGTTTTAACCCCGTTTTTCCAGAGTTTATGGATACTGTCTTCATACAATACGACATACACATCGTCTCCCGCTGCATAGATAGCGTTTACCCAAGCAGTGCTCGTACTCAATATGGTTGGCACCCCATTTTTCCAAAATTTTGCTATTGTATAGCCTTGGCTATTTTTTTCCGAACCGCCCACATATACATCGCCATTTTGCACAAACAACGAACTTGCGCTGGCAGATTTTTTGCCATCCGTAAGCGGTATGGGCACTCCATTTTTCCACAAAACAGCAAATGAAGTATCTACACCCAACAAAAAATAATTACCACTAATGTATCCAGCAACATAAACATCATTTGAGTCAACGTGGACAGCCCGGGCTACACTTCTTGTTAATACAGTACCGCCTACATTAAGTCTGGCACCTACTCCGTCTTTCCAAATTATCGCATTCTCATCATAGTTTTGGGTATTGAATTCCCGTTGCCAGCCCACGGCATAGACTTCGTTTTTAGGGGATATTGTCATATCTGCCAAGTATTCATCTTCGGAGCCATCCGTGAGGATTTGAAAAACTTTCCCGTTTTTCCATATTTTAGGGATAGATATACCTTGATCACTGATTTCATCTCCCGCAACATATACATCCAGCACAGGCGGCGGTGTAACGACTTGGGTATCGTCATCTTTTTTGCAAGAAAAGACTAGTATTCCGAAAATGCAGGCAAAGAACAATTCAAAGATTTTCATATCAATTTTGTTGTGACCTACTGAGTGCCAATTAAGTTTTCCCGACTTCAGAGACCGGAAAACCTATTAGCCAAAGTGCAAACTCGTTATTTTTCAAGTTTTGTCAGAAGTTCAGTGTTCTCAATTTCCCCTGCTTTGTCCAAGGTATGGGATTTGACAACGCCGACACCAAGCGCATACCAAGTTTCCATCCCATATTTTTTCCGAATGACGGATTTCAAGTCAACGTCCTGTGTAACTTTAATGCAGTCGAAAGTACCAGCAGGCGTAGTTATGGTTTCAGCTTTTTCTACTTTTCGATTGGTAATGCTCATGGTAATGTTCACTAAAGTTAACCCACTGCTTTTAGCTTTAATGTTCACGTCCCCATCAGGGAGTGTCATGCCGGGTCTAAGGTTTAACGGAAATTCAAGTGCAGTTCCTTTCGCTTCCATTTCCATGTCTTTGAAAGCTTCCATTGCTTTAGGGTCGAGCATGCCAGTCATGTCAATATAAACCACTCCGTTTCGACATTTCATGTCATACCCACCCTCTGAAATTGTTTTCCCTTTTTTATCATAAAATGCCATGCTGGTTTTTGCCTCGAACCCACCATCAATAGCCTCGATACTATTTATTTCTTGGCGTTGAACCGTATTTATCTTTCCTTTTTTGTCATAATTGGTAAGTTCAATGCTCACGCCTTTCTTGAAAGCAATATAATTTACTTCGCAAGCATTTTGACCTTTAATCGTGTAAAAGGACAATAGCAAATTTAAGGCTAAAAGGATTTTTTTCATGCTTGTGGTTTTTGATTTCAAATAATCCATACGCTGCACGTTTTGGCTTATGCAGCGCATGGTTCTTTATTAATTCCTGTTGATTACTTCACTCAAAATCCCCGTTCCCATCCAGCTTATACAATATCGGATAATTACAGGCCAAATTGTCACAAATTTCCTGCCCGCCCACTAAAAAACCGCCGTCCGGGGTGGCGACGATGTCGCTGCCAATGGTATAATCATCATAAGTTTTTTGCCAGAGAATACTACCTCCTGCATCCAATTTCGCAACGTACAAACGGATACTAGTCGCCGTGTATTCTGTGCCAACCACACCAAAGCCTTGCCCATTTGCCAAGGCACAAACCCCTCTCAAGATAGTTACGCCCGGCAAAAAGCCCTGTGTGGCAACAGGCTGTGAAAATTGCTGCGTCTCCCAATTGACCATAAAAAATGCGGGCTTGCCACCCAAACTGCCCACGCCTGCATATTGCCTGCCATCACCATACTGCACGGCGTCATTTACCCAGTCGTCGCTGCTGTTGTCAAGCCCAAGGTGCTGGATGACTGGCAAAAAATCTTCCCCGTTTTCATTAATCCCTGTCAATTTTATGTCTAATTTTTGTTGAAGTGGGTCAAACCAACTGCCAATGGCTATATATGGAGCGGCATCATCCGGGTTTCTGAATATCCGATTTACTGTATTGACATATTCCACAGGGTCTTGAAAATAAAGACTTCCATCGTCATAGGCATTAATAAGCAGCCCTTCATTGTAGCTGCCATCGTCTGAATTTCCACCGATTATATAACCAGGCCCCGCGCTTGTGTTTTTCACGACCGCAGAGTAGGCGGTAGTCGCATAACCTGTGCTGTATTCGCTTTCAAATATCACCACCGCATCCTCGGTGAGTTTCATGAATTTAGCAACAGATGGGCTGCCAGCCTGACCAGTAAGGAGAATATCGCCCTCGGATGTCCCCACCATATCGGTGACTACCTCCATGCTGCTTGGCAAATCATCGGAACTTTCGCCAGTATCATTGAACCGCACCAATTTATATATACCGTCCACTTTCATCAAAACATAGGTGAACCCATTTTGCCGCAAGAGGTGCGTAACTTCACCTGTGGCACTGGCGTTAAAAGTTCGTTTGTAGCGATCCACATTGTCTCCTATTGTTAGCGTTTGTGTGGAGGTATTGGACGCCGTGCCATTGCTAGCGGTCAAGGTGACGGTGAACGAGCCCCTTTCATTATAGGTCACGCAAGGCGATACTTCCGTAGAGGTTTGCCCGTTGCCAAAATCCCAAGAATAGGCCGTCGCATTCACGGAATTATTGGTGAAGCATACTTGGCAAGGTGTGGGGCAGTTGGCTGTCAGGTTGGTCACGAATGCTGCTGTTACAGGGCCTGGGTTAATCGGGTCTGGGTCGTCGTCTGGGCGGCAGGAGACAATAAACACCGTGACGGCGAAGAATAAACAATAAACGAGGTTTGCAAAAAATGATTTGTTTTTCATTATTAAATCAGGCTTTTAAAGCCGACATTTATTTTTTTAAGAATAAATGCGACGGCTTGGTTTAAATTTTATTTTATTGAGCAACAAAAGAAACTATTCCTAATGCAGCGCCAACGAAGCGCTGTGGCCGTAGTTTACCGGCTAAACATTGGCCAAACCAATGTTTTTTTTATCGCTTTAATTTTTTTGTTTTTTCATTTCCTCATTGGCTTTCTTAAAAGCATCGGGCGCATGCTGTTTAATTGAACCCTGAACTTTGGGGTCTTCCATATCCTGCACAACAAAATCTTTGAAATGCCCCTTGAAATGGTACTTTTTACCTAAAGTTTGCCGCTTTTCGCTAACCACATCTTTCTCAAAAGTTCCCGACATGAGGTATTTGTATTTTTCCAATTGCTTGACACTGGTCAGATTGACCTTGCCTGTTTGTTTGCCGTACAATGACTTGCCTGCCCATGTTTCGGCAGTGCCATCATTTGCCAAGGCCGTTTTCTCACCTGTTTTCCCATCGAAATATATGGTTAGTGTGAGGTTTTGGTGGTTTTTACTGTCATTCAAAAGCAGTAGTAGCGTGCGTTTACCCGTTTTAACATACTCATATTCCTCCTTCCCGCCGACGAGCTTTCGTTCATATTTGCCTTCGTCGCCCAGATTTGCACCTGAATAGGGCGGCTTGTCGCAGGGGTACGTCACGCCTTCATAAATGATAGCGGCTTCACCCGACATCGCAGCTTGAGAAGCTGTCTGGTTAAAATCGAGGGTATGACTGCACCAACGAAGGTGAATAACAGAAGGTACTTTTTCATTTTTTTGAAAATTTTGAGGATGAATTTCGCCTACTCTATCCGCTTTTCGGCAACTGCGTCCTACTCTGTTTTATGATGAAGGTTTTCGGAAACCCCTTTATTTTCATTGATGCATCACTCCTTCTCCGCCGCCCCCCGCTTTTCCCGCTCCCAGTTCACCCCCATTTCCTTGGGCTGGTTGTACAGCTCCGGTAGGGTATATTTTCCTTTTTCGCCACTGGGTTTATCCAGCACATCCTGTGGCGGGTGCTGCTGCATATAGGGGTCGTTGCGCTCGGCGATGACCATCCAACTGACCTTCACGCCCGGCACGTCGGACTTGATTTTAAAATGGTTGCCCTCTATTTCCCTCAGCACGATTACCTGCGCAAACTGCCCCACCGGGGTGAGTTGGTAACGGAAATCCTTGTTGATAAGGGTGAAATATTCAGGTAGCTCAATATCCGCAACTCCATCGGAACCAGTGGTGGCATTGCCCGTGTACATGTTCAGCGGCACATTGCTCTCTGAGCAGAAATGTTGCAGGTATTTGTTCTGTGGGTCGGCTGGGTGGTCTATGCGGAAGTTTTTGGTGCCAGCGACGTAGAAATCTCCTGCTATATATACCCTACCGTCAAAATAGCCTGAGTAATGGGGTAAGGCAGCGTTTGCTAATAATGCATAACTAATGAGATTTGGATTTGCGTCCGGTCCAATTTGAGTTTTTATAACATCCGAATACCCATTCCCGATACTATTATAAAAATTTGCAAGAGTATTATTAGTTGCACCCAGAGTGCCTTCAACATTAGAAACATGAAACTTAGCAGCTGTGTTTGATACACCAATTGAAGCTCGTCCAAAGCGATAAATATCGTTAAGACCGGTAGTTTGACTACCAGAGAATTGCCATTTTTCAAATTCATGCGATAAGTCAACAGCACCGCCCCCATTTGACAGGTTCAATATTTTTCCATTCAACGACAGCGCCTGTATCTCATTCATCGGGTTGGCATCCGCATCGCCTTGGAGCGCTTTTTCGGCCACCTTGGCATAAGGCACGGACTGCAGTTCCGTTGGAAAAAAATCGTAGGTATCGCCGTTCACGGCCACGGTGATTTTGACGAAGCGCCCGCCACTGCTCCAATCCACGGTGGCAAAGCTGGCCGAGGGGTTCGTGCCCTTTCCGATGACGAGGTTAAACAGGCCCAACGGGTCGGTGCTGATGCTGTGCGTTTCGCTGTATAGCACCGTGCCCACGGCGTTCAGGATGCTCACCGTGGCTGTTCCGCTCTCGTTGCCGATGGGTGCATGGCTGCTGTTGCGCAACACAGCCTGGTAGTTGAACCCGGTGATTTGCGCAGCGGCATGGTTCAAGAATAAGGCAAAAAAAATTACTAAAACGACTGGCATTGCTGCTTTCATGGAAGAGGATTTTGGCGGGGACTGTGTCCCGGTTATTGATTAAACTTGGATGAATGATGGGTAATGAACAGGTTAAAAGCTGAGAATCACTCCGTTTTTACAATCCGCACGGCGGTTGTGCTGCCCGCCCCGTCGGCTAATCGGAGCAGGTAAGCACCGGGTGGTAGGTGGTGGACATCAATCGGGTTTTTCAAAAAACCCAGCATGGACGTGGCGGCCATGAGCTGTCGGCCCTGCAAGTCCCAGAGCGAGGCTTGGAGTGTTCCGCCCGTTTTCGGTGTGGCAAATTCCACGAAAACTGTCTGGGAGGTTGGGTTGGGGAATACCTGAACGCCCCAGTCGGCCAGCGCTGTTTCGTCCACTTTGGTCGTCACCAAGGAGCCGTTGTGAAAGCCTTGTCCCAGTGAAACGTCGGCGGTGGCGAGACTGGCAATGGCCGTTTCACCAAGGGTAAAACTTAGCCTCGTGCCATTAGCGGAAATGCTGGTATTGCCTGCCGAGGCGATTACAACAGGGGCAAGGAACGCCTGCTGTGCGCTTGCAAGCAGCGCAGAAATTAAGGACAGTGTAAGGAGGGGCAGCTTTTTCATACAGCTAAAGGGTTGACGTTCAAAGTTTTGATTTTGGAAGAGATTGTGGTAAGACCATTTGATTGGCTTCGCCTACGGCTGGCCCTCGTTCTAGCGCAAGCGAGCGATTGAAGGAATGGCTTGTCGTGATAACAACCCCAGCGCTTGGCGTCTGCGAAGCACCTCGGCCACATCCGAATAGCAGGACGGTGAGGGCGATTTGGGGTACAGCGAGTCTCTTCATGTTGGGAGGCATCGTGATTTGTTTTTTAGTGTACTATATAGGAGTGTGGGGCGGTGGAGGGAAAGTGCCCAAGGGAATCGGACTATTTCAAAAAATATTTTTCGTGGGTCAACAAAAAGCAATTCGCTTTACGGTACATTTGTTCCTAACAAAACTCAACAGCGATGAAAAACAGTCTCGTACTCTTCCTCTTTTTCTTGCTACAATATGCAGCAGCGCAGAATCAGGATTCGCTGGCCGCTGCCCGTCAAATTGATAGTTTGATTCAACTCAATTTAAAACTTTCTGAAGAAAGGGAATTTGACGCAGCACTAAACTCAGTAGATACAGCCATTGAATTGGCAGGAAGGGCTTTCGGAGATGGGCACATAATATATTCAGACTGTTTGTCAGCGAAAGGCCTAACGTTATTCAAAATGGCCCGCTACAAGGAAGTAGAGCCATTATACATGCAGGCAAAAAGCATTCGGGAAAAAGCATTAGGCAAGGATGCCGCTAAATATCTCCAAAGCTTGATTAACCTAGGCAATCTATACGCAAAAAACGGACAGAACAAGGAGGCGGAAGCACATTATTTAAATGCTAGGGAAGGGTGGGAAAAACTATCAGGAAAAGAGACCTCCGACTATGCCACGAGTATTTTCAACTTGGCCATCTTATATGTAAGCATGGGACGGAGGCCAGAAGCTGAAAACTTCACCAAGAGGCCAAGGCCATCCGTGGGAAGGTGCTGGGACTTGAACATCCCGATTATGCTGCTTGCCTTGCTGGACTTGGATCCCTTTACAGCAGTTTGGGACGTTACGTCGAAGCAGAGCCTTATTATCTGGAGGCTAAATCCATCATGGAAAAATCTTTGGGCGAGAGCCACCCTAATTACATACAAATCCTTAACAATCTTGCAGGGCTTTACGAAGACATGGATCGTTATGGAGAGACTGAGCAAATCAACTTGACCGTTATAGCCATCCAGAAAAAATCGAAGGGCACTTCGAATCCTGAGTATGCCATTAGCCTACTTAATCTGGCAAATTTATATGCAGAAACTGGGCGCTATGAAGAAGGAGAGCAGCTTTGTCTAGAGGCCAATATCATTCTGAAAAATGCCTTTGGAAGCGAACATGAGCGATATGCGGAAGGGTTGAATGTTTTGGCTGTTTTGTATAAACGATGGGGACGGTTGTCCGATGCAGAGCCACTATATTTGGAAGTCAAAACTATTCGGGAATTAAAACTGGGGCCAACACACCCAAGGTATGCGCAAATATTGAACAACCTCGCAAACCTTTACCGGGAATTAGGCAATTATCTAGAGTCTGAAGAGCTTCATAAAGAAGCTATGGACATCCGTGTAAAAAACTATGGCAAAGAAAGCCCTCAGTATGCCTCCAGCCTGAACAACCTCGCCAATTTGTATTTGAATATGAATCGTTATAACGATGCTGAAATTCTTTTAACCGAAGCCATCCAAATAAGAGAAAAAGTGCGAGGCAAAGAACATCCTGATTATGCCCAAAGCCTATTCAACCTCGGTAGTTTCTACTTTGAGATGAAACATTACGAAGATGCCGCCAATTATTTGACCGAAGCCAAGAACATTCGAGAAAAAACTTTGGGGAGGCAACACCCCGATTACGCCCAAAGCATACTAAACTTAGCCGCTTTGAACCTGCAAATGGGGAATTATTCAGAAGCTGAAACCCAATTCTTGGAGGCAAGAGATATTGTAGAAAAAGTTTTAGGGGTAGAACATAATGATTATATTTCTTGTCTTGTCGGCCTTTCAGGGGTGTATTGGAAAACAAGGCAATTCGATAAGGTCGATTCTTTGCACCTAAAAATTTCTTCAAAGCAGAAAAAAGCTAATGACTCATGCTATCTACCATCTCTCAGAACAGGAATTGTCAAATTACGTAAATGTCTTCCTAAAAGATATTGACACACACAATTCATTTGCTCAGTTGAAACAACAGATTCAGTCGGCATTTACTTCTACCTATTGCTATGACAATGCACTTTTCTACAAAGGTTTTTTGTTGGTTACCACCAATCAGGTAAAACACATAGCCTTCGCAAACCCCGAAGAATCCAAGACCATTTATTCGCTCACCTCCTTCCACCGCCGCCTCGCCACCGAATACGCCAAGCCCCTCGCTGACCGCAAAGGCGTGGACGACCTCGAAACCAAAGCCAACAGCCTCGAAAAAGAACTTGTCCGCACAGTTGCTGGTTACGGGGAAGCCTTGCAGCAAGTAACCTGGCAGGAAGTTCAAGCAACGTTAACTCAAGGAGAAGTTGCAGTTGAATTTGTCCGGTATCATTTTTACAGACCAGAGCCCACCGACAGTATCATGTATGCCGCTCTAGTGCTGAAATCGGGCAATGTGCCACCTGTATTTGTACCGCTTTTTGAGGAAAAAGAGCTGATGCAAATCACTGGTTTTTCGGAAACAGATAAAGAGGCTTATTTTCATCAAATCTATGCAGGTAAAAGGAAAAATGATGATGGCAAATCGCTTCGTGATTTGATTTATGCACCGCTCGAAGCTGCTTTATCAGGTGTATCCACAATATATTATGCCCCTGATGGCCTAATCCACCGCATCAATCCCGATGCTATTTACCTTGACGAGAAAGCAACCTTTGCCGACCGTTTCCGGCTTGTCCGAGTGAACAGCACCCGCCAATTGGTAATACCTTTTGCAATGGGAAACGGCAAACCTGCTCCGGCGCTTATTTATGGCGGAATTGACTATGATGCTGATTCCACTGCATTGTTGACCGCCGCCAATATTCAGATAGGAAAACGTCAAATACCAGATGGCTTGGGCGCACTGAACCGAGGCGGTGACCGAGGCGGCAAATGGCGATTTCTAACCAATTCGGAAAAAGAGGCTAGAGCCATCGAGGCCTTGTTTGACAAAAAGAAATATCCCGTTAGCATGCTCACAGGCAAAGAGGCCACCGAAGAATCCCTGCGGGCCTTCAGCCTTTCTGCCCATCTTCCTTCCCCTCGTGTCTTACACCTTGCCACACATGGCTTTTTTTTCCCTGACCCCGCCGAAGCGCACGACGGAAAGGATGCTGCACCTGGCGAAGTGATTTTCAAAGAAAACGAAAACCCCATGTTGCGCGCTGGCTTGGTCATGGCAGGGGGCAACCATGCTTGGTTAAATGGCAAAGCTTACAAAGGCCTGGAAGATGGAATCCTTACTGCCTATGAGGTCAGTCAACTAGACCTTAGAAATACAGAACTCGTCACCCTTTCCGCCTGTGAAACTGGCCTGGGTGAAATCGTGGGAAACGAAGGCGTCTTCGGCCTACAGCGCGCCTTCAAGATTGCCGGGGCGCACTATATCATCATGTCCCTCTGGAAAGTACCCGACCAGGAAACCCAAGAGCTGATGACCCTTTTTTACAAAAGATGGCTGGAAGGTAAAATGGCCATCCCCGATGCTTTTAGGTCGGCCCAAACCGAGATGCGCAAGCTGTACCCAAGCCCGTACTATTGGGCGGGGTTCGTGTTGGTGGAATAAGATTTTGTACTTTATTGAATAGCCCGTTTCACTGCTTCCGCTTCCGTTTTAAGTGGGTGGCTTGCTGCTCCCAGCACCCCGTCCAGCAATTTTTCCAATGCCTTTTCCTGCTTCGGAAATTGTGCCAGCAGCGAATACATGAGCATCCGTTGGGATTTCACATAGAGGCGGGCATTGTTTTCAGCCACCAGTTTTTCAAAGATTTTTTCTGCTCCCGCAAAATTGCCCAGCTTGAAGTACGCCCACCCCCGGATGTATTGCAAAGTGGCGGCTTGTGCGCCTACTGGCTGTTCTGTAAGCTGCAGCAAACGGCGGTAATCTTTTGCCACCAGGGCCGCATCCAGCGAATCGGCGAGGGCGAGGGTTTTCTCATCTTCATCGCCACGGGTGCCAAGGCTCATATCAAGGTCGCCGACGGATTTTTCGGCGAGTGCAGATGCTGGCTGGCGTTGGGCGTTAGGCGTTGGGCTATCGGGGGATTGTATTTTTTCATCGGAATTTGCAACTGGTAAATCCTGCTTGCCTGTTGGAAGGGTTTGATTGTCAATAGGTTGCGCATCATTTTTCAAGCTATCAAGGCTTGGTTTCGAGCTGGGGAGAAGGGTTGTGTTTGCTCCTTTTTTTAGGAAAAAAACAACTGATAAAGCAGCAATCGAAAGGACCATGGCAATGATGTACCAGCGGCCACTGTTTTTTTTAGGTGCATTTTTTTCCTCGTCCCAACGGCTCATAGCAGCCCGCAACTTGTCCTCCACGAGGAGGTCCATGCCCTCGTGCTCGATGCGGCGCAGCTCGAATTCCTCCTGCCATTCGGGATGGCGGGCAAGGTCCGCCTCGAACGCTTTTACCTCCTCCGGCACGAGCCTGCCCATCAGGTAGTCGTCCATTCTATCGAAGATTTCTTCTTCAGTCATCCGTGCTGTCGTCTTTTAGATATTTCAACAAATCTGGTCTTTGGAGTAGGTATTCCCGGAACCGTTGACGGCAGCGGTAACATTCTTTTTTGGCCATTTCGGCGCTGCTCATGCCCAAATGCTCGGCCATTTCTTGGTAGGAAATACCCGATTTGTAGAGGGTGAGGATTTCTTTGCAGCGGCCTCCCATGTTTTCGAGGGCTTGCCGCAGCACTTCTTTTCTTTCTTCTTCCATGAATTGAACTTCAAAAGATTCAGCTTTTTTGTCCAGGTGAACAGGAAGAAGTTCGGTCGTGGCGGGTTTCAGGCGGCGGCGGCGTTCGAACCAACAAAATCGGGCGATGCCGAAAAAATAGCCCTCCCAAGTACCCGTGCCTTCGTATTTGTTGGAGCGCACGTTCCTGTCGAAAATGACAAGTGCATCCTGAAAATTTTCTTGGGCCTCTTCTCGGGAGCCGCCATGGCCCAATACCCAGTTTTCCACCTTGTCCCGCAGTTCTGCATTGGCATAGATGGAGCGGAGCGCCAGCGTCCGCTCGGCCTCAGTACCTTGCATCGACCGAATTAATTCTTCAATGCTCTTCTGCTTCATGGAGGAAGTGGGCTATTTCTTTGTAAAGGTATCCATCTGCACAGAAAAATCTTTCCTTTTTAGATATAAACCGGGAGTACCCGAATGATTCGGAGCATCAAGTCCGAACAACCGCCGATAAGCGGATTTTTATAACAAAACACCAAAACAATTGTCAAGTCTGCAAGCCATTGTCTATAAACTAGGAAGCTTGGCAGCCTTTCAGCACTTTTTTGCTAATTTTGCTCCGCAAAAAACAGCCAACTGCTCCAAATTTGTTTTGGACAAAAAGCACCTTCAAAAGCCGTTCTTAGAACTTAGCCCAACAAAAGCCGCTCAAACCAAATTAATTGTCATGCAAGAAGTACAGCCCTACCACCCCCACCACAAAATCCGCCTCGTCACTGCCGCCAGCCTCTTCGACGGGCACGACGCCGCCATCAACATCATGCGCCGCATCATGCAGGCCAGCGGGGCGGAGGTCATCCACCTCGGCCACAACCGCTCGGTGCATGAAATCGTGAACACGGCCATCCAAGAGGACGTGCAGGGCATTGCCATCACCTCGTACCAAGGCGGCCACAACGAGTTCTTCAAGTACATGCACGACCTTTTGAAGGAAAGGGGCGCCGGGCATATCAAGATTTTCGGCGGCGGCGGCGGCACTATCCTGCCTTCGGAAATTGCAGAGCTGCACGAGTACGGCATCAACCGCATCTACTCCCCCGACGACGGGCGGCACATGGGCCTCCAGGGCATGATAAACGACCTGCTTCAGCAATGCGACTTCCCTGTGGGCATCAATTTGAACGGCGAAGTGGGCAAGGTGGCAAAGGCGGGGTCAGACTTTCCAAGTTATAAAAACTTGGAAAGTCTCGTTGTGCCCATCGCCCGCATGATTTCGGCGGCGGAGAACGACGCAGCGCATTACGAAACGGCCATCCGCCCGCAGTTGCAGGCGGTTTTTGATAAAAATCCGGCGCTGAAAAACACGCCTGTTCTTGGCATCACGGGCACGGGTGGGGCGGGCAAATCCTCGATGGTGGATGAAATCCTCCGCCGCTTTTTGCTTGATTTTCAAGATAAAACCATCGCCATCATCTCCGTTGACCCCAGTAAACGCAAGAGCGGCGGGGCACTCCTCGGCGACCGCATCCGCATGAACGCCGTGAACAACGACCGGGTGTTCATGCGCTCCCTCGCTACCCGGCAGAGCAATTTGGCACTGTCGAAATACGTGCAGTCGGCGGTGGAAATCCTCAAGGCGGCGGGCTTCGACCTCGTGGTGCTGGAGACCAGCGGCATCGGGCAGTCGGACACCGAAATCATTGACCATAGCAACGTGTCGCTCTACGTGATGACGCCCGAATTCGGGGCAGCTTCGCAATTGGAGAAGATTGACATGATTGACTTCGCCGACCTCATCGCCATCAACAAATTCGACAAGCGGGGCGCACAGGATGCCCTGCGGGACGTGCGCAAACAGTACCAGCGGGCGCACCAGCTTTGGACGAAGGACGTGGATGAAATGCCTGTCGTGGGCACCATCGCCAGCCAGTTCAACGACCCCGGCACAAACGTGCTTTACGCCAAAATGATGAAGCTCTTGGTGGAAAAAACGGGCACGGATTTGAAGTCCAATTTCCACGCCGCCGAGGAGATGAGCGAGAAAATCTTCATCATCCCGCCGCACCGGACGAGGTATTTGTCGGAGATTTCAGAGAACAACCGGAAGTACGACGAGTGGGCGAAGAGGCAGGAGAACATTGCAAGGGAAATGTTTGCGCTTCGGCAGTCCATGACGAGCATCGAGCAATCCAATTTGCCGAACAAGGTGGAAATTTTGGAAAGCTTGGACAAGCGGTTCAAGGAAGTCGGAGTCGAAATAGCAGGCAGCACGAGGCAGTTGTTGGAGGGTTGGGAGGCGAAAAAAGCCAACTACGCCTCCGATGAATTCATTTACGAAGTGCGGGGCAAGGAGATAAAAGTGCCGACTAAATGGAAGTCGCTCTCCGGCACGAAAATCCCGAAGGTCATCCTGCCCAAATTCAAGGACTGGGGCGAAATCGTGCGCTGGTGCTTGCAGGAGAATGTGCCGGGCGAGTTCCCTTACACGGCAGGCGTTTTTCCATTTAAAAGAAAAGGCGAAGACCCCACCCGCATGTTCGCCGGGGAGGGCGCACCGGAGCGCACCAACCGCCGCTTCCATTACCTGAGCAAAGGGATGCCCGCCAACCGGCTTAGCACGGCATTCGACTCGGTGACTTTGTACGGCGAAGACCCACACCCCCGCCCCGATATTTATGGCAAAATCGGCAATTCCGGCGTGAGCATCTGCTGCCTCGACGATGCCAAAAAACTCTACTCCGGCTTCGACCTCTGCGCCCCGAATACCTCGGTTAGCATGACCATCAACGGTCCTGCCGCCACGATATGTGCCTTCTTCATGAATGCCGCCATTGACCAGCAATGCGAGCAATATATTCGGGAGCATAAATTGGAGCATTTGGTGGAAAATAAATTAGTGGAATTATATGATAATAACGGAATTAAACGCCCGTCTTATTTAGGTGATATTCCCGAAGGGAATAATCAATTGGGATTAATGCTATTGGGTTTAACAGGCGACCAGATATTATCCCCCGATATTTACGAACCCCTTAAAAATAAGGCACTCAACGCCGTGCGTGGCACGGTGCAGGCCGATATTTTAAAAGAAGACCAAGCGCAAAATACCTGTATATTCTCCACGGAATTTTCCTTGAAATTAATGGGCGATATGCAGCAATTTTTCATCGAAAATAAAGTCCGAAACTTTTACTCGGTGAGCATATCCGGCTACCATATAGCGGAGGCCGGGGCAAACCCCATTTCTCAGTTGGCTTTCACCTTGTCCAACGGTTTTACCTTCGTGGAATACTACCTGAGCAGGGGCATGAATATTGACGATTTTGCGCCGAACCTCAGCTTCTTTTTCTCCAATGGTGTTGACCCAGAATATGCCGTCATTGGCCGAGTTGCCCGTCGCATCTGGTCGAAGGCGATGAAGCTGAAATACGGGGCGAACGAGCGCAGCCAGATGCTCAAATACCATATCCAGACCAGTGGCCGCTCGCTGCACGCACAGGAGATTGATTTCAACGACATCCGCACGACGCTCCAGGCGCTCTACGCCATCTACGACAACTGCAACTCGCTGCATACTAACGCCTACGACGAGGCCATCACCACCCCGACCGAGGAGAGCGTGCGCCGAGCGGTGGCCATCCAGCTCATCATCAACCACGAATTGGGCATGGCGAAGAACGAAAACCCGCTCCAGGGCGCTTTTATCATCGAAGAACTGACCGACCTAGTGGAGGAAGCTGTGCTCGCCGAGTTCGACCGCATCACCGAGCGGGGCGGCGTGCTGGGGGCGATGGAGACGATGTACCAACGGGGCAAAATCCAAGAAGAAAGCCTGTATTACGAGCACCAAAAGCACAGCGGCGAGTACCCCATCATCGGGGTGAACACCTTCCTGAGCAGCACTGGTTCACCTACCATCCTGCCCCGTGAGGTCATCCGCTCGACGGAGGAGGAGAAGCTGGCGCAGATTGAGACAGTGGAGAACCTGAAGAAAGCCAACGTTGGCAATACGGCATTGAAAACCCTGCAACTGTCGGCGCTGCACAACGAAAACATCTTCGGGGCGCTGATGGAGGCGGTGAAGCATTGCTCGCTGGGCGAGATTACGAATGCGCTGTACGAGGTGGGGGGGCAGTATCGGAGGAATATGTAAAGCATCGGCTTTTAATAAAAATGGCCTACCCAACTTCCGCTGGATAGGCCATTTTCATTTCACACAATATCGTTTAATTCCCCTCCCCCACAGGCCGTGGCATCTGCACCCAGACATCGTCGTCGGTGCGGTCGATGGGCAGTTCGCCGAGGCGGTTCCAGCGGCGCATGTCCACCCAGCGGTGGCCTTCGCCGAAGAGTGAGTAGCGGCGCTGGTGCATGATTTCGTCCATCAGCTCCGACTCAGAGGTGCCGCCCGTATAATCACTGATGCCATGCGCATTGCGGATGGTGTTGATGGCATCAACCGCTGCGTTGTTGTCGGTACCGACGTTGGCTTCGGCGTAGATGAGAATCAGTTCCTCGTTGCGAATGTAGGGTATGGGTGCATCCAAGGATGTGAACACCCATGCGTCGTGCGTACCTGTTAGGCCGTCCAAGCTGAGCGAACCGCTTGGGCGCTCCACCATTTTGGCGGCACGGTCGTCGCCGGGCGTCAGGTCGGTGATGTAGGAGGGATGCACAATAATGGCATCTGCCTGGTCTTGCGGACGGAAGAGGTTGTTCGCAAAATCGCCGCCAGCAGTGGAATAATAGCGGGCAGGGCCAGCATTCAAGTCGCCGCTGAACTCCATAAAAGAAGTGGCGAGGTGTAGGATGGCTTCCGATTTATTGCCGTGATAAAGTGCCACACGGGCTGCCAGCGCATGGTTGAACTTCAAAAAACTGTCAGGGGTGTCGAACCCGGCCATGGCTGCGGATAGCTTGAAGGGAAAAGCAGCGCCAGCCGATTCCAAATGGCCAGCTGCTTCTTCCAGCAGGTTCTGGATAGCCTCCAATGCGGCATTGTACTCAACGAAAGGCCCCAATTTGTCGGGGTCGGCAACGTCGATGCGGATGCCGTTTTCATATTGGAGGTTTAACGCCAGCAAGTACTCGTGAGCCTGCATCGTCTTGGCAAAGCCCTGATAGCCATTGGCCTCTTCGGCGGTTACCTGCTGTGAGTTTTTCACGGCATCCAGCAGTACATTGGCATTCTTGATGGTGCGGAAGCGACCCTGATAGGGGCGGGTACCGTAGAAGCCTGCATTGTCCAATTGCGAGTCGCCTTTACCGAGCAGTTCACCCGTGTAACGGGGGTCGGAACCCGTGAAGAAATAATACTCACGGCCCATGATGGCAGTGGCATCATAGTAGAAGCCAAAATCTTGGCGGACGAGGTCTTCGATACCCGTCACCAAGGTTTGAAGCTCGCTCTTGGAAGCGTTTTGGTTAAAGCCGCCGATACTCGAACCGTTCGGGTTCGGCTCGTCGTCAATCTCACACCCAACGAAGGCGAGTGAAAATAAGCTTATGATGAAGAAGAGTTTTGTCAATTTCATTGCTACGAAAAGTTTTTTTTGCAGCGCAATCAATCACCGATACGAAATGATTCGAAGATAATCATGCTGCGTTTTGGTTCTATTTAAAATGTGACGTTCACGTGGAAATCCCAGCGCTTAGATGATGGGAAGGGAGTCACCTCCACGCCCGTCGAGAACTCGTTTGCACCGAAATTGGACACCTCTGGGTCATAGCTGTTGTAATCGAAGATATTGATCAGGTTGTTGCCGGAGAGACCTATTCGCACCCGCTCAATTACATTCGAGTTCTTGATGGGGATATTGTAGTACAAGCCGACCTCACGCATGCGTATATAGCCGGAATCCTCCACATAAGGACCAGTGTTGGCGCCCAGTTGGCTGAGGCGGTAGGGGCCGTTGGCCAATTGCCCGCTTGGGTCGAGGCCCTTGTCGTCGAAGTCGTGCGTATTCTCGTTCAGGTCAAACAGGAGCGAAGACAAGTTGATGTTCTTGCCGCCTTGTTTCCAGTGCCAAACCATGTTGAAGTCAATGTTTTTCCATGACAACATATTCGACCAAGAAAGCTGGAAATCTGGTTCAGCATTGCCGAACACCTGCAAGGTAGGATCCCCTTCGCCATTGAGTGTCACGTTCGGTTTGTCGCCAACACCGATGATGGTAGTCGGGCTATAGCCCTCTTTGATCATGAAGTTGCCAAGGAAGTCGGCAAAACCACCGCTGGTAAAGGCTGGCACATCGAGCCTCGTGACCTTAGCTGTGTTCTTCCACCAGCCGAAGCGGGCATCCCAACGCAGATTACTGGTGTTGATGATGGCAAGGTTTAAGCCTACTTCCCAACCCCTGTTCTCCAGTTCGGCGGCATTGGTAACCCGCTCCCCAAAGCCGGAAGAGGTGGGCAGGTCAGCATTGAGCAGCAGGTCTTCCACTGACTTGATATAGTGGGTAACATCCAAGCCAATGTGCTTGGTGATGCCAACATCAAAGCCAAATTCCAGCTCTTTCTGGCGCTCTGGGCCTACATCGGCGTTGCCGAGCAAACCAGGCACGTTCACGCCAGCCGTACCGTTAACGATGGTGGAAGTCATGATGGTTGACTTGGCACCAAAGCGGGCGAAGTTACCCGACTCACCATAGGCCACACGCAGTTTAAGCAGGTTCAGCATACTGCCCTTTGGCCAAAAATCAAAATTTTGGAGGTTGATGGCCATGTTAGCCTTCGGGTAGTAGTAGAGTTTGTTCACGTCACCGTTGTTCGACGACTTGTCGCCACGAACACCCACGGTGGCCACCACCATGTCGTTGAAGTTGATTTCCTCCTGCACGAAGAAGCCCTTGTCGGTCTGTGGCCGCCTGAACTGCTCAGTGGTACGGGAGCCAGCCTGGTCGAGGTTGGTCTGAACGCCAATCAAATTGGAGGAAGTACCTAGAATCGTGTTCTGGTCAAAGTTCTCCTGTGTCACACCTGCCGAGGTGTTGAACGAAAGCCCATTGTCCAAGATATGGTTATAAACCAAGAAGGCGGCGATGTTGGTGTTCATGTTGCGGGTCATGCCCTGTACAGAAACACCGTTCAAACCGTTACCATCCCGTTGGAACTGGAGGGTGTTCGGCCAAATGGCCCTAGTGTAAAGGTTGTAGAAGTCAACGCCGCCCCTGATGATGGCCTTCAGCGAGGAATGATCCGTTGAAAACAGCCTGTAAGTCGCAAGGCCACCCCCGATAAACCTGTTCACGGTCTCGTTATTGGTCATCAAAGCAGCAGTCTCCAAAAAGTTGGAAGGTGCATAAGGGTTGGATGGATAGATCCCTTTATCGTTCGGCTGCAACTGCGCCCAAGATGGCGTAGAGGTCAGGGCGATACCCATCGTGGTACCAGAGTTGTCGTTGTTGAAGAAGCCCCGGTCGGCAGAAGAATGGAGAAAGTTGGAGGTCATGTTGATGTCGAACCGATCGGATACCCGCTGGTTGACGTTGATGCGCAAAGAAGCCTTTTTATAGCCTGTGTTGTTCACGATGCCCTCCTCGTCCTAGCTTCCACCGATGAAGAACTTAGTTTTGTCGTTGCCACCACTGATGCTGAGGCGGGTGTTGGACAGCATGCCTTTGTTTCCATAAAGCTCATCTTCGTAATTGTGCAAGGTGCCACTGTTGGCGGCAGCCCGGTAAGCGTCAATATCGCTTGCAAAGGCAGAATTCAGCACTTTTTCTTCTGTCCATTGGCGGACGCCGAGCGGGTTGAGCATCTGCGTCTGTCCGATGGACTGCGAAAAGTTGACCCTCGTCTTGCCTGCTTCGCCCTTTTTGGTGGTGATGATGACAACACCACCCGCTGCCCGTGAGCCGTAAATGGCCGCAGTGGATGCTCCTTTTAGGATTTCGATGGACTCGATGTCGTTCGGGTCAAGGTCGGCGAGGCGGTTGGATGGGTTGTCCTGGTTGCGGGTGCTGCCACCTGCCTGCGCCGCCGAAACAGTGTTCAAGCCGCCCTTGATGGAAGAGTTATCAATGAAAACACCATCCAAGATGATGAGCGGCTGGGAAGAACCACTGATGGACGTGGTACCCCTGAGCCGGAACGACAACCCGCCGCCCGGCGCTCCCGAGTTCGCCCGGATTTCGGCACCTTTGAACTTGCCGTACAGCGCCCCATCCACGGTGGACTGCGAAGCCACGCCTGTCAATTGCCCTGCATCAACCCTTTCCACGGCGTTGGCAAGGTTTGATCGCTTTACGCTCGTCGCCAAACCCGTCACTACGACTTCCTCCAAGTTGTTCACGTCCTCTGCCATGACGACAGATAGTGTGTTGTTGGACTTGGAAATAGCCACTGCCTGGGTGGTGAAACCCGTGTATGAGAACTCCAATTCAGTGGTACCGTCCGGCACTTTTATGCTGAACGAACCGTCCACATCGGAAATAGTGCCGGTCGAAGTTCCTTTGATGAGGATGTTGACGCCAAATACAGGCGCTCCGCCCTCATCCTTGACCGTTCCACTGACCGTGTACTGCGCAAATAGTCCTGTCCAGGCTATACACAGCAGTACCGGTAATAACTGTTGGATGATTTTTCTTTTCATACTCAAAAGCATTTAGTTATTAACAAAAGTGAGAAAATATAAAGTGGTGCACACTTCATCCTAACTACCTGATTACCAAATAGTTAATCTGACTCCTAAAACGTTTTGGAAATTCAAATGGGAATATGACAAACCACACAAGCCGACGTCGCAACGGCATGAGGTACTACTTCAATGTGAAAATCATGCTCACCCTTACCGATTTTGGCATTGATAACAAGATAAACACTCGTGGTTTGAAAGAAAAGGCAAAGCGAATATCAAACAAGGTTTGGAAATACCATCATTTTTTGGTAAAAATAAAATTCTTCCCACAGGATTGTCGGTACATGTACGTATTCGCAGCCAAAGGCAATGAAGCATAATACGGTGTCAAGGCTCATCCAAAAAGGAAAAGCGCTATCAGCAAACACTGCCAATAGCGCCTTTTTATCTTATGTAACTGAAAATTCAGTTTCTTCTAACAGAAGAACGACTAATAATCCTCGTCGCTGCCGCTGTCGTCTGGAATGTCTTCGTAGTTGCCGCCGTCGTCGAAGGAGTCGTGCTTGTCCTCCATGCCGCCTTTTTCGAAGTCGTCGTCGGCTGCGTCGTCGGAGCCACCACCGTCGTAGGAATACTCCTTGTCGAAGTCGAAGTCGAGGTCGTCGTCTTCCTCCACGTTGACGGGTTTGGCAGGCTTCGTCGGCTTCCTGATGACCTTGGTGATAATCTTTGGGGTAGTGGGTTTCTCCTTTTTCTCCAATTTCTCCAGTTTCTCCAACTGGTCAAGGGAAATGGGCGGCTTCTCCACCATTTTTTTCGGGGCCTCGACCGCCTCGGCAGTCTTGGCCTCTACGCTCTTGGTAGCGGTGGGCACGGCCAGCAGGCGGCGCTTCTCGATAAGGTGACCGGTCGTCAGGCAGATGCCATAGGTCTTGTTCTTGATGCGGATAAGCGCATTCTCCAGGTCCTGCACGTACTTCCGCTGACGGATGGCCATGTTGTTCAAGAACTCAATGTCGTTGTTGGTGCTGGAATCGTCCATCCAGTCACCACCGTGGTCATCGCCGCTATTTTCGGTGATTTCGAGAATCTGCTCTTGCAGGTAGGAAAGTTCCTGGTTGGCAGTATCCAGCTTGGTTTCAACAAGCACCCTGAACTCCTCCAAGTCAGTGTCGGAGTAGCGGGCAGTTGTGCTGATATTTTGTGCTTCCATTCTGTTGAAAATTTCGTTTTCGGTAAACAGGGGCGCAAAATAAATGCAATTTGTTGAAATGATTTCAAAAAAAATCGCATTTGAATTGGCTTGTTTGTCATTTTTTACCCAAAAAGTTGCTGTAGTGTGCAGTTTGGTTGAGAATTCAGTTTAAACGCAAGTTTATCAATAAGTCACATAGCGGTTTTTTGTTCAAAACTACCCTCAAAATTGAGGAATTGTAACTAATTAGCAGGGGTGTTTTCAGGGGGAAAATTTTCATTTTCCCTCCCTCCTCACACATCTTCCTAAGTATTTATGAGGAATTTACCAATGCAGGTAATGAAACCTCGCCTTGCCCAAGGAGTTCAGTTCAAAAGCTGGCGCTGGCATCTTCAGGAAGTTCAACCCTCTAAGCAAAACCCGCACCCAAGGCCGTTTCGAGGGCAGTTTCGTCCAGTCAATATCCAATGAAAGGTAGTACTGCCGATGCCTTGGGTAGCGCTGTGGGTCAAGTTCAAAAACAACGCCATCTTCCGTTTCCCATCGGTTCTGCGTGCCGCCATAGAGGTTATCGGCGCCGTACCCAAAGGCGATGTTCAGCCACTTCGGGAACCTCGTCTCTTTGTTTTTCAAAAAAGAGTGTACGTTCACCGTGCTCCAAACCGTGAGGGCATTGTAGTCCTTCAAGAGCACGTTGAAGAAATTGGTGCCATAAAGCCCGGCGGCACGCTCGTCCAAGGAGGTAATCAGTGTGCCGTCAGTGGAATAGAGCGGCTCTTGCGGGTAGCCCGGCCTGATGCCAGAGACCTTGAACTGGATGCGCTGTTCCTGCCAGGCCATTTCTTGCGCAGCGAATATGCCAGCCCCAGCGAGGTTGAAGCCGATGTCACCGAGAGAGAAGCCCCATTCCTCCGAGAAACCGTCCATGACCTCGATGGTGGACATGACGCCCACCCCTACGCCCATTGCTATCCACATCGCCTTTCGACGCTTCATGCCCGTCCAGCGGGCGCCCTCAAAAACATAGCTGCAGGCCGTCCAATTGGAAAACAGGTGGCCCGCCTTGTCCATCTGCTCCCATTCGTGCCAGTCGTTGAAGGTATGGAAGCTGGTGAGGGGGTAGTCTTGGTACCATGAATTCCAAAGTGCCGCACTTATGCCACTATAGATAGCAGCACCCGTTCCGGTCATTGCCCAAAAGCGGGCCTTGTCGAAGCTGGGTGCGGGCTGAAGGGAGAGGAACTTGGGGGAAACAATAGAGTCTATCTCATGCGATTGGCCAACAGCCATAGTGGGTGAACATAACCAAACAAGCACAAAAAAAGCAATATTTGCGTAGCCCTTGTGCCAAACATTCCGCCTTTGTGATTTGTCAAAACATACCATAAAATACCGCAATTTGCTGAATAGCCAAAACGCTGCCCCTCGAAAAAACGCTTCGGCGGATGGCAGTTCCGCTGCCACCCGCTGAGGAGATGTTTTTTTAGGGGAACGGAAATTTTGCTCCGCAAAACTTCCGTTCCCCTCTCCAACGTACATTGACACCCTAAATAAGTATATGGCAAAAATCACGTTCATCATGACTAATTACCAACGCTGCAATTATGTTCCTCAATCCACCACCACCTCGTCCACAAACAGCCAAGCCTCATGGCCTTCGCCTTGCTGCCCGGCAGGTATGACGCCGTACCGCTTGGCCGTCAGCTTTATATAGCGGGCTTTTTGTTGGCTCAAGGGGAACTGCACATCGGCCACTTTGCTATCGCCCGCACTGATGGACTCGATGCTGCCCAATTCTTGTATTTGCCTGTCCTCGCCAGCAATAGCGACCGACAGGCTCTTGGGAAAGGTAAACCCACTGGCCGGGGCCGTTGAAGAACCGGACGGTGACGGCATTGAGTTCAGTGACAGCGCCAAGGTCAACCATCGCCTCGAAGTCCTTGCCCTCGAAGCCGAGCCATTCCATGCCGCCGTAGCGTTCCACCGAGCCATGCACGCCGTTGATGAGTGCGGAGGGGCCTGCGCCTGCGTATTTCTCGGCGGGCAGGTTTGACATGGTAATTTGCTTTCCAGCCGCCTTGTGCATGCGGAAGCGAAGCTCGGCCTCCGTGCCCACCGGCTGGCCTTTCTCGAACGATTGTGCTCGCAGGATGCAATCTTTCTCTATTTTGAGCGGTTGGCTATAAAGCAAGCTGCTGGGCGAGACATCGTTGCCGTCGAGGGAGTAGTGGATTTCCACACCATCCATTATTGGCGAGAGGCCGACTTCGATGCCCTTGCCGGGCACCACCGTCACGTTGGTCTTCACATCGTAGGCTTTGTTGGCAGCGTTCAGGCCCATTGCCTTTAGGCGCTTTTGGTGATAGGACAAACGTGCTGTGAAATCGTCGTAGTTGCGGCTGGCCTGCGGCGACCAAGCCACCTCGGCAATGGCGCTGGCACGGGGGTAGGCCATATAGGTCAGCTTCGCAAAATCGGGGATGTACTCCGTCCAGAGGTTGGCCTGTACGCCGAGGATATGCTTCTGCTGTTCCGGGGTCAGGTCGGCGGGGTCGGGGTTGTAGCTGTAAACCTTGTCTAAGGGCAGGTAGCCGCCGATGGCCAGCGGCTCGTTGGTGGCTTGCGACTGGTAGTAGTCGAGGTAGCAGAAGTCGGTCGGGGTCATGATTACGTCGTGATCCTGCTTTGCTGCCGCAATGCCGCCATCCGTGCCCCGCCAGCTCATCACTGTGGCGTTGGGGGCAAGGCCGCCTTCCAGAATCTCGTCCCAACCGATGATGCTGCGCCCCTTGGAGTTCAGGAACTTCTCCATGCGCTGGATGAAATAGCTTTGGAGACCATGCTCATCCTTGAGATTGTTTTGCTTGATGAGGTTCTGGCAAAAGGCGCTCTGTTCCCACATCGTCTTGGGGCACTCGTCGCCGCCGATGTGGATGTACTTGGAAGGGAAGATCTCCATCACCTCCGTCAGCACATCTTCCAGGAACTTGAAGGTGGCCTCGTTGGGGCAAAAAACGTTGTCGTAAACACCCCATTTAGTACCCACCTCGGCGGGCTTGCCCGTGCAGCCCAATTCGGGGTAGGCAGCGATAGCGGCGAGGGCATGGCCCGGCATTTCGATTTCAGGGATGACCGTGATGAAGCGCTCGGCGGCGTATTTCACGATTTCACGGGCTTGGTCTTGGGTGTAATACCCGCAGTATTGCTTACCGTCATACTTCTGCGGTGTATCGTTGTAATGCCCGACCAAGGTCTCCTTGCGGCAAGCCGCAACGGTCTGGAGTTTCGGGTATTTCTTGATTTCGAGGCGCCAACCCTGGTCCTCGGTGAGGTGCCAGTGGAAGCGGTTCATTTTGTGCAGCGCCATCAGGTCAATGTATTTTTTCACGTCATCAACGCTGAAAAAATGGCGACCCACGTCGAGCATCATGCCCCGATGGGTGTAGCGGGGCTGGTCGGTGATTTCCACGCAAGGGATGGCGAGCGAAGCCGTTTTTCCTGCCTCGACCTCAATGGGCATGAGCTGCCGAAGGGTCTGTATGGCATAGAAGGCACCCGCCCCCGTTTTTGCCCTAACAGTCACCTCGTATGGCGTCACGATAAGTGAATAGCCCTCCTCGTGCGAAATGCTGGGGTCGAGTTGGAAGATGAAGGCATCCTTTGCGGCCTCGCCTTCCATCGGTGCGATGGTGGTGCCTGTGGCCTTTATCAAAAGTGAGGCAAGGTGGGCGGCGGCAGTCTTTAACCCTTCGTCGTTGGAGGCGAGCAATACCTTGGTATCGCCCGTGACCTTGAACTCGCCTTGCATTTCGATGAGGCTGACGGGCTGCGGGATGACGTGGTAACGCGCCGCATCGCTGCTGGAGGAGCCGCCAGGGCCTGTGCCGTCATTTTTGCAGGCGATTAAAAATGTGATAAGTAAAAATGGTAGAAACAGTTTTTTCATGCTGAGAATGATTGTATGTTTTTCGATTAACAATGGTTCGCTTAGGTTTCAACGCCTGTCCGGATTTTTCGGGGGTTCACGGGGTTGCTCGAAGATTGGTAGTGGGTGGCATTTTCAAAATGGCGTTGATAGCTCCCAAACCGCTAAAAAAAACGGGTTAAGCGGGCTTTCCCCTGAAACCTGAAACCTCATGAACCATTGCAATATGTTTCACAATGGATAAAACCAAGGCACCAGTACCATGATGGCCGCAAATAACAACAAGGTGACCAATATGCCCACCTTGAAAAAGTCCGCAACCTTGTAGCGCCCCGGCCCATAGACCAGTATGCAACTTGGCTCAAACGGAGTAATGAGCGAAACGGATGCACCCAGCATGACCCCAAGTGCAAAAGAAATTGGATTTGCGCCCAATGACTGTGCCGATTCCAGTGCCACGGGCAGCACCACCAGTGCAGCTGCCGCATTCGACATGGGCTGGGTGAGCAGGATGGTGAGCAATACGTAAGCTCCCAAAACGGCCAATGTACCCATGCCCCCAAACCAGTCGTTGATGTGCCCGGCGAGGAAGTCCGCCGCACCCGTTTTTTGCAGCGCAACCCCAAATGACGACATGCCGCCGATGAGCACCAACAGGTTCCACTCTATTTTTTCATAAGCCTCCTCTGGTTTGATACATTTAAAAAGAACGCAAAGAAAAGCCGCCAGCATGAACGCCACCGAGAGTGGAATCACGTTGAGGCTGCCGAGGAGGATGGCCCCGATGAAAAAAATGCCGGACAGCAGGGCATTCCGGTTGCCGGGGCCCGGCTGGTAGCTGTGCTCGTGCAGCACCACGAAATCGCTGAACGATTGGCGGAAGCGAATGGTCTCCGCAGGGCCTTGCAGCAGCAGTCGGTCGCCAGGCCTGATTTCCGTGGCCCCGATTTTCTCCGAGAGTGTCTGCCCCTCCCGGTTGATGGCGATGACTGCCAAGCCGAAGCGCCGCTTGAACTCCGCCTCCTTTACCGTCACGCCTACGAAGTCGTTGGTTGGCAGCACGAGTACCTCGGCTATTTGGATGTCCTCCGAAACAAGGTCGTCGGCTATCTTGGCATCGGCGAGGATGTCAATGCCATTGGCGTCCTTTATTTTCAGCAATTCTTCAAGGCTCCCCTCCACGAGTAGCACGTCATTGGCCTGTACCACGGAATCGGCATCGGCGATGGCATTTCGACCATCCCGTATGATGTTGAGCACCCGCAACCCGATGCGGCTGATGACCGTCTGCCGAATTTTTCGGCCTACGAGCGAGGAGTTCTTTTTCACCAATATTTCAGTAAAATACTGCTGCTGCTTCAGGTCCTGGAGCATGTCCACCTCTTTGTAATCAGGCAGCAACCGCATGCCTACGGTAGCAAAAACACCACGCCGATGATGCAGAGCACAATGCCGATGGGCGCAAAATCGAACATGCCGAAAGGCTCAAAACCGTTCTTGGCAAGGTAGGCGTTCACGGCCACGTTGGTCGAGGTGCCAATGACCGTGCAGGTGCCACCAAGGATGCTGGCAAAGGCAACAGGCATCAGCAGCTTAGAAGGGCTGATATGAAGCTTGCGGGCCAGCCCCACCACTGGGGCTACGAACATCGCCGTCACGGTGGTATTGTTCATAAAGGCCGATGTAAGGCTAACAACGGTCATCAGCATGGCGGGCAGGGAGCGCACCCGGTTTTGCATCAGGGAAAACAGCCTATGGCCGATGAGGTCGAGCACGCCCGCCTTTTGCATGGCCGCCCCCACCACGAAGATGCTGGCGAGCATGATGATGAAATCGCTGCCGTAGCCCGAAAAAGCCTCACTCGGGGTCAGGATGCCCAACGAGGTGAGCACCAGCAATAAGCCCACCGTGATGACATCCACGGGTATCTTCTCCGTAGCGAAGAGCACTACGGCGATGACAAGCAAGCCTAAGACCAGTGCGATTTCCATAGGCGGTTGGGCTTTAATTATTTAGCAGGGGACTTGAAAATCCCCCCCAAAGCCTCCATTTTGGGAGGGGAAAAGATAAAAATTCATTTTCCTTTTCCCCTCCCACACCCTCCCAAAAAGTTAGATCGGGTTTTGGACAAAGGTAGGAAAAAGGCGGTTTCAACTTCGTTTTGGCGGCTTCCAACGATGAAAATTGCAAAACGGGCATGTGAATAGGCAAATTTGTCCCATCAAAACAAGCATGGAGGAACCTGCAAAAGTCAACCAAATAGCATTTAAACTTCTCATTTTCAAGGGCTTGGGAAATCGTAATTCGTAAATCCCAAATCGCAAATCCAATTACCTTCACAATTTAAAACCTGACGAGATGAAAAAGCATCAAAAATTGGCCACTATCGCCCTGGCGGGCTTGCTTGCACTGTTAATGAATGGATGCATACCTTCCCTCCAGCCACTCTACACTCCCGACAAACTCGTATTGCTGAACGGCCTTGTCGGGGCATGGCAGGAAGACCTCAGCCAAAAACAGGGCGATGTAACCAACAAGAAAAAGCCCGAGACTTGGACTTTCCAAAAGGTCGAGGACAAAAAATACTTGCTGATTCACAAAGACCAGCATGGCCTCGCCGCCGCCTTCGATGTTCATGTGGTGAAACTCGGCACGCACTATTTCATGGATTTTTTCCCTGGTAGCCTGCCCGAAAACTACAAAAACGGCAAGGTGGGCGACCCCGAGGTCATGAACGAATTCTTGAAGTTGCACTTGCTGGCGGTGCATACCTTTGCAAAGGTGGAACTCTCGGGAAAGACGCTGAAAATCAACATGTTCGACCCAGATTTCTTGCGGAAACTGCTGGAGAACCAGCAAATCCGCATCAGGCATGAAAAAACGGAGGCTGGTTATTTGCTCACGGCTTCTTCGGAGGATTTGCAAAAGTTCGTCGAGAAATACGCAGATGAAAAATCGGCCTTCCTCGATGAGCCAGCCGTACTGAACCTGAAGCTTTAGACCATTATGAAGCGCTTCATTTCCATAAAAAACATCGCCCAGAACAGGTGGCTCCAGCACCTACTGTTCTGGGCTTTGTCCTTTTACATGCTGATGCGGCTGTTCGCCTATTCCGATGAAATCACCACGGTGGACATTGTCTATACTCTTTTATTCCACCTGAGTATTTGGTTGGCGGTATATATCAATTTAAATTGGCTCATACCTGATTATTTTAGGGTCGGAAAATATGGAACTTATTGCTTCTTATTGATAGTCATTTTTTGCACAGCAATAGGTTTTAACTTATTGACATTCAATTATTTGTCTGATTTTTTATTTCCAGGATATTATTTTATTGCCTATTATGGTTTTTTGGAAATAGCCCAATTCATTGCCGCATATATCGCCATTACAACGCTCATTAAACTATCCAAAAGTTGGTTTAAATATCGGGAGATACATGATAAATTACGTCGCCTGGAAGCCGAGAAAATAGCTACCGAACTCAGCGCCCTCAAATCGCAGGTAAACCCCCATTTCCTGTTCAACAGCTTGAACAACCTCTACTCCCTCGCCCTCGACCAAGACAAGCGCACGCCCGACATCATCCTTCGCCTCTCGCAGACGATGCGCTACCTGCTCTACGAATCGAATGCCGATTTCGTGCCGCTGGCAAAGGAAGTGGAGCACCTCCAAAACTTCGTGGAGATGCAACGCCTTCGGGTGGGCGAAAAGGCCATCATCAGCTTCCAAGTGCAGGGCGATTTGGGCGAAAAGCAGGTAGCCCCCTTGCTCTTCCTGCCCCTCGTGGAGAACGGATTCAAGCACGGCATCAAGGGGGAAACGGAGGGGGCATTCATCAAAATACACTTGCAAGTGGCTGACGATCAACTGGTTTTTAAAACAGAAAACAACAAGGGTACCGTGGACGAACCCATACGAGACGACAAAAGCGGCGGCGTTGGGTTGGAAAACCTACGCCGAAGACTGAACCTGCTTTACCCTGACAAGCATAAATTGGATGTCGTGGATGGGGTAACGGTTTTTACAGTAGTCCTCACCATACAACTTTAGGTAACTGCTTAGCAGGGGTGATTTTTGGGGAAAAATTGAAAATTTTTCCCCAAAAAACACCCCAAAATGTGGGAGGAGAGAGAAAAAATGAAATTTTTTCTCTCTCCTCCCACACCCTCCTAAGCAATTACAACTTTAGGTTAAATGAAAGGCAAACTTGATATTTTACAATTGCAAAGCGCTTGTGTCCATGGCATTGCCCTGACCGCCATCCCGAGGGGTCGGGACAAGACCTGCCCTCCCGAGGGTCGGAACAAGACCTGCAAACTGCCAACTTGTTCATATGAATACCATCCGCTGCATCGCCGTGGACGATGAGCCGCTGTCGCTCCGCATCATCGAAAAATACGCTGCCGACCTGTCGCAGCTTGACCTCGTGACCACCTGTTCCAATGCCTTCGAGGCAATGGAAGCATTGCGCCTGCACCAAATTGACCTCATATTCCTGGATATCAACATGCCCAAGCTTTCCGGCATCAGCCTTTTGAAGTCGCTGGACAGGCCACCGCTGGTCGTATTCACCACTGCTTACCCGGAATTCGCCGTGGAAGGCTTCGAGTTGGAGGCCGTGGACTACCTGCTCAAGCCCTTTTCCCTAGAGCGGTTCATCAAGGCCGTGAACCGTGCCGCCGACCGCTTGGCCGCCGCTCCTACGCACGAGCCACAACGCCCTGCTTTCCTTTTGGTAAAAGCTGATAAAAAACTCTACAAGGTTGATTTTCAAGACATTAACTACCTTGAAGCGTACGGCGACTATGTGAAGGTTTTCACGAAGGATAAAATGCTGCTCACCAAGGAACGCCTTGCCACCATTGAGCAGCAACTGCCGCAGGGGCTGTTTTTCCGAATCCACCGCTCGTACATCATTGCGCTTTCTGCCATTGACTTCATCGAAGGCAACCTGGTGAAAATCGGGAAAGAGAAGCTGCCCATCAGCGAGGGCCTGAAAGAGGGGTTAATGGAGAAATTGAAGGATTAGGGCCTCAAGCTATAAAATCCGCTATCTGCCCAAGCAACGCCAACTGCCCCCTCCCCCGCACCAAATTATGCCCCGCATATTTTACTTTATAATAAATATCCCCCACGATATAATCGCCGATAAAACGCACAGCCTGCATGAGCGTGAGCCAAGGGCCAGCCAGTGGCAAGGCGCTGCGCTCTTCGGGGGTTAGGATGTCGCCCATTTGGGAAAGAAAACCTTCCAACAAAGCATTATAAATCGCTTGCCGGAAATGGATCTTGTTCAAATCCGCTTCGTCTTCATTGGCGAGGCTGGTGGCCGTGCGCACGAGGTCGCCAAAGTCGGAGAGGACGATGCCGGGCATGACCGTGTCGAGGTCAATAACGGCCACGGCGGTCGGGTGGGCCTTGTCGGAGGCGGCGTCGAAGAGCAGGTTGTTCACCTTCGTGTCGTGGTGGATGGCCCGCAGCGGCAGGTGCAGGTCGGCCACCCGTTGGAAGAGCGACTGGTGCTCCAAGATGGCGTCCACCTCTGCACGGGCCTCGGCGAGGCGCTCCGGGATGGCGTTCTGCACGGCCTGGTGGAACTGCTCCAAGCGCCAGCGGCCGTCGTGGAAATTAGGGATGGTCTCCTGCAATTGCGCAGCATCCAAACTGTCCAATGCCCTTGCAAAAGCACCGAAAGCCTTGGCCGCCGCATAGGCTTGGCCGGGCGTTTCCACCTGCTCGTAGGACGCCGTTTTATCGAAAAAAGGAAAAACCCGCCAGTAGTTGCCTGTCTCATCGTGGTGGAGCCATTGGCCGTCCAGCGTGGGGCGGGGCGAGAGTATTTTCAATGAATAGTCTTGTTTTCCTAGGTGCTCCGCAACGAGTTGGATGTTCTGCATGACGGCCTCCGGCTGCCGGAAGACGTGGTGGTTAAGGCGCTGGAGCAGCCAAGTCTGCGGCTGGCCGCCCACCACGATTTCAAGGCGGTAGGTGTCGTTGATATGGCCAGTGCCAAAGGGCGACAGGCTGACAAGTTGTTGATAATCAAAGAAATGCTGAACGATTTGTTCCATTTAGACAGGATGGTTTGTGGGCAAAGTTGCGGAAAACTGTTGACAATAAGCCGTTTACTCCATCCTTTTGGCTTGCCGCAATAAAAATTGACGGAACGATAAAAATCAATTGCGATTGAAACATATTGTTTTATATTTGTCGCTAATTAGAGAAAATAAAACAATTATGTTTCAAAATGCCGTAGCGCACCTCGACCTCGATGCTTTTTTCGCATCGGTGGAGGTGCTGACAAACAGTGCCCTGAAGGGGAGACCGCTCATCGTGGGCGGTGTGGGCGACAGGGGCGTGGTGGCCTCGTGCAGCTACGAGGCGAGGCATTTCGGGGTACGCTCCGCCATGCCCGTCAGGATGGCGCTGCGGCTCTGCCCCGATGCCCTCGTGCTGCGGGGCGACCACGACGAGTACACCAAGCAGTCCAAGCTCGTCACCGACATCATTGACTCGGAAGCGCCCTTGTTTGAAAAAGCCTCCATTGACGAGTTCTACCTCGATCTGGCGGGCATGGACAAATATGTGGGCTGCTGGAAGTGGTCGCAGGAGTTGCGCCAGAAAATCATGCGGGAGACTGGGCTGCCCGTGTCGCTCGGCCTATCGGTGAACAAGCTGGTGTCGAAGGTGGGCACGGGCGAGGCCAAGCCCAACGGGGCAAGGCTGGTGGAGTGCGGCACCGAGCGGACCTTCCTCTCGCCGCTGTCGGTGGGCAAGCTGCCCTCGGTGGGACGGGAGACCTACCAGAAGCTGAGCACGATGGGCGTGCGGCAGGTGGGCACACTGGCGCAGATACCGCCCCGGCTGCTGGAGCGGGAGTTCGGCAAGCACGGCATCTCGCTCTGGAAAAAGGCCAACGGCATTGACAACTCCCCCATCGTGCCGTTCCACGACCGCCAAAGCATCAGTACGGAGCGCACCTTCCAGACCGATACCATTGACGTGGACTTCCTGAACGGCCAACTCACCAAGATGGTCGGCCACCTTGCCTTCGATTTGCGCAGCCAGCAAAAACTGACCTCGTGCATCAGCGTTAAAATCCGCTACACCGATTTCAACACCTACTCGCTCCAAAAGAGCATCCCACACACCGCCCACGACGGGGCCTTGCTGGCGCAGGGAAAGGAACTTTTCGCCAAGCTCTACCAGCGCCGCCAACTCGTGCGCCTCATCGGGGTGAAGTTCTCGAACCTCGTCCACGGCCATAGCCAGATGAGCCTGTTCGAGGATACCCAAGAGGCATCCAAGCTGCTACAGGCTATGGACAAAATCCGGCGGCGGTTCGGGGAGAAGGCGGTGCTGCGGGGGACGGCGCTGGGAAAGTGAGGAGTGGACGGGTTTCGTTTTTTTGGTAAAAGTCCTACCTTGCATAAAAAATCCGACGAATGGTTTGGGATTGACTTGGCGGGGGTGTTTTGAGCGGCCCAGGCATCGCAGCAAAATAATATCGAATCAAATTTACTTTTGCACTTCGAAAAACTGCACAAGCAAAACGCTATGACCAGTAGGGAGAAAAGGCTTCAACAACGTTTAGCTCTTATTTACCAACAAATTGAATTGCTACGGCGGTATCCCGAAGAATTTCATAAAGCACTGGGCATTCAAGGCACTGTAGAATGGCTAAACGAAAGATTGGATGAAATAAACGACATTAGGAAAAAACTTCGGGAAATTAACGAAGGTTTCTAATGCTAAAAATCATAAACATGGTAGCGCAGAAAAAAATGATGACGCCAGCCGAAATCACCGAAGAACTTCGACAAATCAAAGTCGAAATCATGGCCGAGGAGCTAACGCCTGAAGGCAAAGATGCCATACTGTCAGAGTTGGATAAAATCAGGAGCCTGCTCATGGAAATGAAAATGCAACACCAAGCCTCGAAAGTGTCGAAAAATCACAACGCCTGACGGAGCACAGGGCTTCCCTTCATGCAACACAGCCAAAATTTCATGGAACCAACAGAACTTCAAACGCTCCGGGAAGCCATCAAAGCATCGCCCGACAACCTGCCGCTCCGCAAGCTCTACGCCGGCGCACTGCTCAGGCACAACCGCTTCGACGAGGCGGAGGCCGAGTTCAAGGAAGCCCTAAGGGCATGGCCAAACGACAACAGCCTAAAGGTCGGGCTGGCAGAAGCATTTTTCAAAAACAACAAGACCAGCGTGGCGCTCATCCTTATGGAAGAACTGACGGAGTCCGGCCAGCCGCCCGCATCGGTCTGGCTGCTCTATGCCAAGATATTGCAAAAGGCGGGCGACGCCGGAGCCGCCAGGGACGCCTACGAGAAGGCCATCATCCTCGACCCCAACCTGCGGGACAATTTCCTGGAGTCGGAAATCAACCTCGCCTCGCAAAGGCAGCAGCCCAACGAGCCGGAGAAAATCAAGCTGGGCGCAGGCCCCGGCGAAGGCGGCGACCCCGAGCGCATCGTGGACATCGAGCGCCCGAAAATCGGCTTCGCCGACGTGGGCGGCATGGAGAAGGTGAAAGAGCAGATCCGCATGAAAATCATCTTCCCCCTCACCCACCCCGACCTCTACAAGGCATACGGCAAAAAAATCGGTGGCGGCATCCTGCTCTACGGCCCGCCGGGCTGCGGCAAGACGCACCTCGCCCGTGCCACCGCCGGGGAGGTCAACGCCAATTTCATCATCGTCGGCATCAGCGACATCTTGGACATGTACCTCGGCCAGAGCGAGCGCAACCTTGCCGCCATCTTCCAGAAGGCCCGCAGCCTAAAGCCCTGCGTCCTCTTCTTCGACGAGGCCGACGCCCTCGGCGCCAACCGCACCGACATGCGCCACAGCGCCGGGCGGCACCTCATCAACCAGTTTTTGGATGAAATGGACGGCGTGGGCCACGACAACGAAGGCATCCTCATACTCGCCGCCACCAACGCCCCCTGGCACCTCGACCCTGCCTTCCGCAGGCCGGGCCGCTTCGACCGAATCGTGTTCGTGCCGCCGCCCGACGAGCCTGCACGGGAGTCCATCCTGCAAATAAAGCTGAAGGGCAAGCCCGTCGGCAACCTCCACCTCGCCCGCATTGCGCAGCAAACCAAGGAGTTCTCTGGCGCCGACCTGGAAGCCGTGGTGGACATCGCCATCGAGTCGAAGCTGGAGGAATCCATGCGCCAGGGCCAGCCCTTGCCCATCGAGACGGACGACCTGATGGACGCCGCCAAGCGCCACAAGGCCACCACGAAGGAATGGTTCCAGACGGCGAAGAACTATGCGCTGTTTGCGAATGAGGCGGGGCTTTATGATGATATTCTGGCGTATTTGGGCATCAAAAAATAACTGCCAAAATGCCGACCACACCACGCAATTTCAACCATGACCTAGCTGCAAGGCATCTTGCGGCGGGCGTGAAGTTGTTGGAACTGCAGCGTTTTGAAGATGCCCTAAAGGAACTTCGCCAATACCTGCAATCCCGTCCGGAAGACCCTGCGGGCCATTACCATTTAGCAAGGGCATACTATGGGCTTTCCAAACTGGACGAGGCCATCGAATGTGCAAGGCAGTCACTTTCCATTGACCCAACCAAGGCGCAGCCGCTGAACATCATAGGATTGGCACTTTACAAGAAAGGTGAATGGAGGGAGGCAGAAGAACACCTGAAGCAGGCTGTCGAAATTGAACCGAATAATACGGAATACTGGCTATCCTTAGCCGTGCCATACCTTTATAAAGGTGAGTGGGCTAAAGTAGCGCCATGCGTGGAGGAGGTCTTGAAAATCAACCCACAGCACCCCATTGCCTTTAACTAGAAGGCACAGTTGACCATGCAAAAAGGTGATTTTGAAAAGCAAGGGAATACATCGCCATGGCTTTGAGCAAAGAGCCTGAAAGGAGCATGCACCATGCAGTAGCTGGACAAATCGAGGGCATGTCGGGCAATGTGAACAATGCGAAGCAGCATTTTGAAACAGCCATCAGCAAAGACCCTGCACAGGTGGGGCATCGGCTGAGGTACTTGAACACACAATTTTCGGGCAGTGTTTTTGGGCCGTTTTACTTTGAAAACAGTGTTTGGGGAAACGCTCCGTTCATCGGATTTTACGTGATTTTGCTGCTGTCTGTGCCCGTTTATTCGATGTTTTACTTCGCCATGAAATCTGAGTATGGCGTTGCCATATTCAGGGTGTTTTTTGCTCCCATTCTCTTACTGTTCGCAGTATATGCTGCCATTCCGACGCTTTATAAATTGTACATGAACGAAAAATATTGGGACGGCGAAGGGGTTGACATGACAGGAGACTATGCTAATTGCGCCATGCTGACCATAGGACTGGTCATATCGGCCACGGGCTTCTTCTTGGTAAATAGCGATGTGATACTATTAGGTATGCTGTGGTTGCTATTTGCAGGTGGCATCAACTGGGTAGGGCAAGTGAAAGATAAGTTTGCAAAAGGAGTCATCTTCATCCTATTGGTATCAATACCCTTCATCATGTTGGCCATCGTCTTACGACTCCTTGGAGCAAAATTGGGGTACCCCGATTTCCTCAAGTTTGCGCAGTATGGCCTAATCGCTGGAGCATCTGTTTTTGCTATCAGTTTAAAGGAAGCATTTTCCAATAAAAAAAACAAAACGCAATGAACCCATACCTCGACCGTGCCCGCCACCTATTGGAACTCAACCGCTACGCAGAGGCGGAAACCGAAACCCGCAAGGCAATCGCCAACGACCCCGAAGACGGGGAGGCCTATCTGCTACTGGCCATTTGCAAACTGAACGATAAGAAATTTGGGGAGGGCCTGGAACTGGCTGAACGCGCCGTGTCCCTTTCACCCGACGACCCGATGGCCTACCTCGTGCTGGGCAGGGCCTGTTTTTACAATAAAAAGCTGGGAATGGCAAGGGAAGCCGTAGCAGAGGGCTTGCGGCTGGCCCCGTTCGTAGCCGATTTCTTCCAACTGCGGGCTGAGATTGCCTTTTTCGAGGAAAACTGGGAACTGGCCCTACAGGAAACCGAGCACGGCCTTGAACTCGACCCCGAGGACGTGGCCCTCGTGAACCTGCGGGCACAGGCCCTCGTGAAACTGAACCGCAAGGCCGATGCCGCCGCCACCCTCGACTATGCGCTATATAAAGCTCCCGAAAACAGTGACTCCCACGCCAACAAGGGCTGGCTGGCCATTGAGCAGGATCACTACGACGAGGCCGTGCGCCACTTCCTCGAAGCCTTGAGACTGGAGCCAGACAACGACTACGCCCGCCACGGCCTGAAGGAGGCCATCAAAGGGAAGAACCTGCTGTACCGGGGCATCCTGAAATACTTTCTCTGGATGAACAAATTGCAGCAACAGGGACAATGGGCAGTGGTCATCGGGGCCTACGTCCTCTACCGGCTGCTGCTGAGCCTGGGCGAGAACTACCCGGCACTGAAGCCCTTGGTCTATCCCTTGGCGGCTTTTTACGTGGTGTTCGCTTTTTCGAGCTGGATAGCGAAGCCGCTCTCCAACCTGTTCCTGCGCCTGCACCCCTTGGGCAAGCACGCCCTCAGCCCCGATGAACGGCTCGGCTCCAACGTGGTGGGCGGGCTGGGGCTGGCGAGCCTGCTCTCCTTCGCTGCCTATTTCCTCACGGGCAACGCACTGGCCTTCCGCCTCGGGCTGGCACTTGGCATCCTGATGATTCCGGCTGGCGGTGCTTTCAACATGCCAGAGGGCACAAGTTCCCGCCGCAATCTGCTGGGCTACGCCGCTGCATTGGCCGGGCTTGGGCTGATTTGGGTGTTTACGGAGGCGGGCATGGCCATTAGCTTGTTCGCATTGGGCGTGCTGCTGTACAGTTTCGTGGCAAACTATTTTGCGGGGAAGGAGGCGAGGACGTTTAGGTGAAAATGAGCACACTTTCACTTGTGCCATAGGCCGTTTTACGGCAAATCCTCAACAAGTTTGCACATGCTGTCGAACCAAGCGCAGCGCTGGCGGATGTGGGCAATGCCCGTTTTATCTGCAATGGCAATGCCGTCAGTCGTTTTTCCAAAATTTGGGAAAATGGCACCAAGCCGCTTTGACGGTGCGGTGGCTGGGTCGTCGTTGATGAGTTCGGGGTTGTTGCCAAACTTGGAAAGTATCTCCTGAAGTATTGGCAGCTTCATCGGCTCCTGAAAATGGGATACGACCGTGGCCGGGTTTGAAAAAAGGTAGGCTTCGAACTCGTGGACTTGTAGGCGAAATTTGAAACGCTGCGAGCCGATTTCATCTTCAAGACGACCTTGAACGGCAAGTATTTTATCTTCCAAAGCGGAAGGTTGGCTGGGAAGGAACTGTTTGAAACTATCGTGTAGTCCGTAGTAGTCGAGTGTGAGCAGCACCAAGTCGCAGTGGGAGGCTTGGCGCAGAAAACGGTGTATATTGTCGAGGCAAACGTCGAAACTGAAAGCCCCTCCTTTGTTCTGCCGACTATAAACATTCCGCTTAGAAGGCATCACAACGACTTGGAAATAATGCCGATAACTACCGTCCTCGTTTCGGAACTCGTTCTGAACCAAGCGTTTGTAAAACTGCTCTTCGGTTTGGCCTTCGACGATGATGAAGATGTTCGCCATATCGGGTAGGTGTGTTTTTTCAGGGCCGCCCGCCAAAGACGTTGCTCTCCCAAAGCTGCCCCAAGGAATAGTCGTCAAGCCAAGCAGCAAAGTCCTCATCCTTCGGGCGTCGGAACTCGGTGGCGCCTTCGGGCGTGCGCTCGGTGATGAGCAAATCCTTTGGGGTGAAGTAGTTGATAAGGCTGACGCTTTGCGTAGCAACGATGATTTGCTTCTCTTGTGCCGCTTTTTGGATAAGCTCTGCCAGCACATGTATGGCGAAAGGGTGCAAGCCCAGTTCAGGCTCGTCAAGGATGACCGTACGAGGCACGTAGGCCGTGCCCGCAGGTTGTATGAGCAGTGTGGCAAGGCAGACAAAGCGGAGCGTGCCATCGGAAACCTGCCGGGCAGTGTAGGTGATGCCGTTCCCTTTTTCCTTCCAGCGCAGCACGACCTTGCCCTTTGCCCGTGGGCTTTCTTCCAAAACAAAATCGTGAAAGAATGGATAGACCAAGCGCACCGTTTCCACTATTTTCAGGTAGGCATCAAAATATTGTTCCTTCAGCAAAAGCAGGAAAGGTGCAAGGTTTTCGCCTTCGGCCTTGAAGTGGTAAACGTCCTCGATGTCTTGGGGGAGTTTGATTTGGGCGTTGTCGCTGGTGTCATGGAAGTGGTAGATGCGGATGTCTTTTAAATTGTCGTAAACTATTCGAGTATCCGCTTTCTCTTTTCCATCAGTGCTACTATTCGCTTTTTCTTTCAAAGCAGACTCTTTCCGTCCATCAACCTGAAGGGCCCATGCTACACGTACGTCATTGGCATAATACTTCGAGTAACTGGCTGTTTCAGTATCGAATTGAAATGATTCTCCATCGGAAATTATCTTGAATCCAAACAATGGGCGTTTTTCAGAATCAGGCTTTCCCATAAAAAGCAATTCACCTTTAATAAAATTGCTTTCTTCAAAACCCTTGAATAGAAAAAGATTGATTCCCCCCGATTGATAAATATACTCTTCCAGTTCCTGCTCACTCAAATGCTTCAAAAACCGAAACAAGCTAATAAAATTGCTCTTCCCCGCCCCGTTCGGCCCGATGAGGATGTTCAAATTTCCCAGCTCCACCCGCTGCTTGCGGATGCTCTTGAAGTTTTCTATTTCGATGGATTGAATCATTCGTGCAGGATGTCTTTTGCAAAAATACGGCAATAACGGCAAGTTTTCAGCAAATGGGGAAATGCAATCTATGATGAAACAAAAATTTTCAAATCAAAACAAATTATTGCATCTTTGCGCCCACTTACCCACCCACTGCTTCGCACCTGCCCATACGTGAAAACTGATTTCCCTTAAAAGTTGACAAGGGTTGATGATGGTTTATAAAAGGTTGATACCCAGCACCTATCAACCCCTATCAACTTTTGTCAACCCTTATCAACCAAGCCATTGCGAAGCAAAAGCCCGTGTACCTGAACTGCCATACCTACTTCAGCCTCCGCTACGGCACCCTGTCGCCGGAGCAACTGGTGCTGGCCGCCAAGCGGCGGGGCATCGGGGCATTGGTATTGACGGACATCAACAACACCTCCTGTGCAGGCGAGTTCGTGCGGCTATGCCAGCGGGAGGGCATCAAGCCCCTGCTCGGCATTGACTTCCGACGGGACGGCCAGCGGCTCTACACGGGTATCGCCCGCAACGCCGAGGGCTGGCACGACCTCTGCAAATACCTCAGCGACCATTCCCTCGCCAACAAGTCCTTGCCAGAGGTTTTCGACACCACAGCATTGTCATCCCCGAAGGGGAACTCATTCATCATTATTTACCCAAAACTCATCAAGCCCATCACCCAGTTCAAGGAGCATGAGTTCCTCGGCATCCGCCCTGAACATGTACACCTGCTCTATTCCTCCGAGGTGAAAAACCATCCACACAAGCTCCTCATACTTGCCCCGGCCACCTTCCTCGACGACGAGGGCTACGAGCTGCACCGGATGTTGCGGGCCATTGACCAGAACACCCTCATCACCAAGCTGGAACCGAAGGACACAGCAAAAAAAACAGAGACACTGCTTTACCCCGACACGCTGGAATCCTACTATGCCGCCTACCCCAAAATCATCGAGAACACCAAGCGGCTGTTGGATGCTTGCGAAATCAGCTTCGAGGAGGGGCTGCAGGTCAACCGCCAGAGCTTCACGGGGAGCAAGGAAGGCGACTTCAAACTGCTGGAAAAACTGTCGTTGAATGGCTGCCAGCGGCGGTACCCCCCCGCCCCTAAAGGGGAGATAAACCGTAAGGCGCTCGACCGGGTGCAGAAAGAACTCAAGGTTATCCGTGAAATGGACTTCTGCGCCTATTTCCTCATCACTTGGGACATCGTGCGCTATGCGCAAAGCGCAGGCTACCACCACATCGGGCGGGGCAGCGGCGCCAACAGCATCGTGGCCTACTGCCTCGGCATCACCGACGTGGAGCCGTTGGAACTCGACCTCTACTTCGAACGCTTCATCAACCCACGGCGCAGCTCGCCGCCTGATTTCGACATTGACTTTTCCTGGGACGAGCGGGACGACGTGACCGACTATATCTTCAAGCGGTACGGTCGGGAGCACACGGCGCTTTTGGCCACCTACAGCACCTTCCAGTTCAATGCTGCGATTTGGGAACTCGGCAAGGTTTTCGGTTTGCCGAAGGAAGAAATCGACCGCTTCGCCGACGACATCCTAAAGGCGACGGATACGGAGGATGTGAGGACGCCAGAACACGGCCAACGGCTAACGGTGGACGGTGGACGGTCAATGTCAGAAGACCGATTGCCGTCCGCCGTCATCCATCCGCCGTCATCCGTCCACCGTCCATCGTCTACCGTCCACCATGAAATCCTTCGTTTTGCCCGCCTCCTCCACGGCTTCCCCAACCACCTCTCCATCCATGCGGGGGGCGTGGTCATTTCGGAGCGACCCATTTTTTACCATACTGCTTTGCAAATGATGCCCAAAGGCTTCCCTATCGCCCATTTCGACATGTACCATGCCGAGGAGTTCGGCTTCCACAAGTTCGATGTGCTTTCGCAACGGGGCCTCGGCCATATCAAGGACGCCGTGGCCCTCGTGAAGCGGAACCAGGGCCGAGCGGTGGACGTACACGACCTCGCCGCCATCAAGCAGGACGAGCATACCAGGGCACAATTGCGGAGCGGCAACTGCATGGGCTGCTTTTACATTGAAAGCCCTGCCATGCGAGGGCTGCTGCACAAGCTCCGCTGCGACGATTATGTGCATTTGGTGGCTGCCAGTTCCATCATCCGGCCCGGCGTGGCCAAGTCGGGCATGATGCGGGAATACATCAGGCGATTTCGGATTTCGGATTGCGGATTTCGGATTGGAGGGCAGGGAATACCTCAAAAACCTACGATAAATGACCCACATAAAACCACTGCCTCGCCTCCAAAAAACCTCCCACCAAGCTCCGGCCCCCAATCCGCAATCCGCAATCCGCAATCCGCAATCGTAAATCCTGAAATCGAGTATTTGCACCCCATCTTCAAGGAGCACCTCGGCGAGACCTACGGCGTGATGGTCTATCAGGAGGATGTGATGAAAATCGTACACCACTTCGCCGGGCTGGGGCTTGACGAGAGCGACGTGCTGCGCCGCATGATGACGGGCAAGAAGCGGGACAGTGAGCAGTTCCGGTTGTTGAAGGAAAAATACTTCCGAAACTGCAAGGAACGGGGCTACCCCGATACATTGACGAATGAGGTCTGGCGGCAAATAGAGAGCTTCGCTGGCTATTCGTTCTGCAAGGCGCACTCGGCCAGTTATGCGGCGGAGAGCTTCCAAAGCCTCTACTTGAAGGCGCACTACCCACTGGAGTTCATGGTCGGGGTCATCAATAATTTCGGGGGATTTTACCACACGGAGTACTACTTCCACGAGGCCCGTATGGCCGGGGCCGACATCCACGCCCCCTGCGTGAACCGCAGCCAGTACCTGACCAATATCGAAGGCAAGGACATTCATATCGGCTTCATCCACCTGAGCCAATTGGAGCGGGCGACCGCCTCGAAAATTGTGGCCGAGCGCAGCCGGGGCGGGGTCTTCCGCAGCCTCGGCGACTTCACCGACCGGGTGGACGTCGGTTCCAGCCAACTCGACCTCCTCATCCGTATCGGGGCCTTCCGTTTCACGGGCATGACCAAGTGCCAACTGATGTGGGAGAAGAACGCCGTGTTCAACCCCAAGATGCCCAAGGGGATGGCAATGGGCATGGAATTGCTGTTCGATGACGGCCATGAAACCTTCGACTTGCCGGAACTGGCAGAGGGCGAGTTCGACCAGGCTTTCGATGAAATAGAGTTGCTGGGCTTTCCACTCCGTTCTCCCTTCGACCTTTTGGATGATGGCCAAAGCTGCGAAACAATCCGCAATCCGCAATCCCGAGGTGTCGGGACAAGTTCCGCAATCCCGAGGTGTCGGGACAAGTTCCGCAATCCAGCTTACGCAGGTGTTTTTGCCAATGATTTAAAAGGGCTGATTGGGCGCATGATTGTCATCGAGGGCTACTACGTCTGCCGCAAGGACGTGCGCACGGTGAAAGGCGAGCTGATGTACTTCGGCACTTGGCTCGACCGGGAGGGGCATTTTTTTGATACCACCCATTTCCCGGCCTTCGTCAAGCTGTCGCCGTTCCGGGGCAAGGGCATCTACCGCATCGAGGGCAAGGTGGCGGAGGAGTATGGGTTCCCCTCCATCGAGGTGGTGAAGATGGAAAAGCTGGCGTGGCGGAAGGATGAGCGGTACGAAGGGTGAATTATTCCACGCTCACATCCAAATCAAGGTTGATCGCAATCTCGTCCTTAACCTTGATGGCACCCATGAGGGCCACGGGCGGCGTCACGCAGAAGTCGGTCATGTTGATGGTCTTTGTTCCGATGAAGCGGTATTGGTTGGGACCCGATTTCTTGGCGGTGATGTTGATCCAGTATTCCCGGCTGTGGCCGTTCAGGCTGATTTTGGTGAGGGCCTTCATTTTCACCCAATCCTTCAGTTCAGTGAGGCGGTTGCACTTGTCCTGTTCCACTCGCAACAGTTCGATGGTGATATTGGGGTGCGCTTTGGCATTGAGGGCTTTTTGTAAGTCTTTATTCATGATGGGGTTGCCGCAGTCGAGCGATTTGATTTTCAGCTTGAGGGCGGCGGAGCGGAAATCCGTGCTGAGACTACCGTCGGCGGGAGGTTCAACAGACAGTTGCTGGGACTGGAAGGTCTCGTTGCAGCCGCAAGTGAAGCTGTTGACGTTGGTCTTGCCGTCGAGCTTTAGCACGCTCTTGGGGTTGATGCGGAAGGTCTTTTCCACGCTCAATTTCTTCGTGTTCATGGCAAGAGGTTGAGCATTGGCCATGCTCACGTGGCCGATGAGGGATAAGCTAAGGATGATGGCCGATTTTGTCAGCTTTTTCATGACGCTTGCTTTGTTTGATGGCTGTTTGGGGTCGTGAATATATGCATTTGAAATGGGTTCCCGAAGGAAAAAGCTCCAGCTACCCTTATAGGCAACTGGAGCTTTTCGTCAAATACTTTTCTTCAAAAAGGGGTTAGGGAAAATAAACCCTGTAAAAACTTTCATCAACCCTTATCAACCCCTAATTCTCAGTTGCCTTAGAAGCCCACGACTGCTTCAACCATCACACCATTGAATTTGCCTCCATTAAGGATGCTTGTGCCTGGGAAGTCTTCGTACTTCTGGTCGATGTAAGCCAATTTGGCCAAGATGTTTTTGTTGACGAACCAACCTGCACTAAGTTCATAGCGGCTAATTTTTACTGGTTTGTCCACACCGAAGTTTGCACCTGCTGCGGCGAGTTCGGCCTCAACCGTGTTGTAACGACCAGCTACGTAGAAATTTTCTTCTTTGCCAAAGCGGTAAATCAAGTCAGCAGCCAATTGAGTTATTACCCGGTCTGGACCAAGTTTTGTTGGATCTTTTGGGTCTTTCTCTTTGGAACCCCGACCAGTCGCCCTTTCAAAAGTGCCGAAGAACTCTAAGCCTTTGAATTTGACGAATGGGTTAATCATCACTGAGAACACTTTGTCGCCAAAGCCTGGGCGCAGCCTGCCAGAGTAGTAGTTGGCATCGGTCGTGGCTTTCGTGTTTTCCATGATGAGGTAGTACCTGGAACCTGCCCGGTCGCCACCGTAGATGTTGTTCGACCTTGAGCTGGCAGTGTAGTAGGTAGAGCCTGTGAGCCGAACCCTCAGGTCATCGTTTAATTGCTTGTCGAAGCCTAATTTGCCTACAAAAGCTGGGCTTTTCTTGGAAAGGTTATCCACGTCATTGTCGGTAAGGTCTGGCAGTGCAACTACGTCACCCTTGATTTCACCGCTGGTTACAGCACCTACCAATAACAGCCCATTTTTCTGGAAGATCACCTCACCACCTATTTCAGTGTTGAAAGCGTCAAGTATCAAGTTTTCAATGAACGGGTTGTAAAGTGCTGCGCCGTTGTCGCTGCGGCGGTAGTGTGCGTCGCCGTAGTTCACCTCGTAGTGGCCTACTTTGATGGTCAGGTTGTCCATCACCTTGTCAACCATGTCGCTGTTGAAGAACGGCAGCTCGTCGAACTGCACAAAACCGCCTTTTACCCAAGCCTCCTGGTGGTGACGTGCAGAAAGATAGGTTACCACATTTACCCGAATACCTTCGCCCAACTGTGCGTCAATGTTCATATTGGCTGTGGCGAGGTTGAAGCCATTGGACAGGTCAATCAACTTGTTGGCGTTGGCGGAGTCAGTTGCACTGAATGGCACGTATGCAGCGGTGTTTTCATGATCCAATGCTTGGAACTGTTGTGCAAAGTTGGCACCTACCCGAACCTTGAAGTCGCCGCTAACGCCCATGTCTGATTTAGGATTTTCAAACATATTCTGGCCACGCTTGTCATAAGGTCGGTAGTACTGAACGTCGTTCTGGCTCCATGCAAACATAGGTAGCACGAACAGGGCGATAAGGAGTCCTGATAGTTTCATGATGGAAAGTGAGTTTTTCATGATGAGTTGTTATTGAAAGTGAAAGGATATTGTGAAGGATTGTATTGGCCAGCGGGGCTGGTATGCAATCGTTGCTTATTTTACGCTGGTGCTTGCGAAGGTGGCATCGAAGGTGATGCTCACGTTGTCGTCCGTCTTCAAGGTGCCGAGGAACATGACCGGAGGTTTCACGTTGTAGTCGGTCATTTTTACGTTTTTAGTGCCCTTGAAGGTGATTTGACTGCCGCTAACGGTTGCCGTCACGGTCATGTTGATGGTCTTGGTAGTGCCAGCAATCGTCAGCTTGCCTTCAGTCTCAAGGGTGTAGCCACTGCCCTTGGGCGCAATGGAGGTCACCTTGGTCAGGTTGTAGGTCATCGTCGGGTTTTCTTTGGCCTTCAGTTCCCTCATCATGTTCTTGTCCATCGTTTCGCCCTTGGAGCTTTTGATGGAGTTGGTGGTCATGGTGATGTTGAGGGACTTGATGCCGCTGAAGGCGTTGTTCGTGAAGGTCATTTGCCCGCTGCCGCTGACTTTCGGCACGTCGGCGGTCCAGTCATGTAAGGTAGAAGTGCCGGACATTTTGATGGAGCTTTTGGAAAGCTTATACTCCGTCTGGGCCACGAGGCCGAAACCGGCAATCAACAATGCGAAGAGGATGCTTAGCTTTTTCATAGCTGAGTGACTTTGGTTACACTGCAAAGATGGATGTAGCAACAATGGTCGCTGGATGAGTAAAATCAGAGGGGGAGGTGACAATAGTCAGCAGGGTGGAAAGAACTATTCACGCATTAAGATTTCGTGGATAAAACAATAATTTTGGCTAAAATTCTGATAAGGACATCTCTTTGCCATTGAATCAGAATATTTGTTTTGGAGGTTTTTTTTAAAGATTTACTCAAATGAAATAAGGAACCATTGTGATAAATCATACCGTACGGCATCATAATCCTCTTTTTGCTCCGCAATGCCGCCCCATCAACTGCGATTTTCCTATTTTTCCACCCAAAATATTTTTCGATGAAAATCAAAATACTGGCCATCCTCGCCACATTCCTTTTCCTCCATAAAACCACCGCCCAATCCTTCCTTTTCGGCAACGACCTCTCCTACGTCAATGAGATGGAAGACTGCGGCGTCGTTTACAAGGAGAACGGCCAGCCCGCCGACCCCTACCAGTTGTTCGCCGACCACAACTGCGGCATCGTGCGCCTGCGCCTCTGGCACACCCCCGCTTGGTACGACAACCTCAACAGCGGCCACCGCTACTCCGACATCGCCGATGTGCGCCGAAGCATCCTGCGGGCCAAGGCCGCCAACATGCAGGTGCTCCTCGACTTCCACCTCTCCGACAACTGGGCCGACCCCCAGAAACAGCGGGTGCCCGCCGCATGGGAAGGCGTGGTGAACAACCTGCCCCTGCTCAAGGACTCCTTATATAACTATGTGAAAAACACCCTGCTCTCCCTCCATGCCGACGGCCTGCTGCCCGACATGGTGCAAATCGGCAATGAAACCAACAAGGGCATCCTCCTCTCCCCGCAGGTGGACGCCGCTGGCTGGTCGCTCGACTGGCCCCGCAACGCCGCCCTCTTCAAACGGGCCATCGAAGCCGTGCGGGACGTGGAAACGCAGGCCGGACAGCCCATCAAGGTCGCCCTGCACGTAGCTGGCCCCGCCGAGGCCGAGTGGCTTACCCAAGGCTTCTGGAGCAACGGCGTCACCGACTTCGACGTGCTCGGCATGTCGTACTACTGGGCTTGGCACAAGCCCACCGACATCGCCGATGCGGGCAACGTCGTTGCGCAGCTACGCGCAGCGTACCCCGGCAAGGAGGTCATGATTTTTGAAACGGGCTATATCTGGACGACCGCCAGCCACGACGCCGCCAACAACATCATCTCCGAAACTCACCCCGACTACGCCCCCGCCAGCCCCGAAAACCAGCGCCGCTGGCTCGTGGACATGACGCAGGAGGTCATCAACCGAGGTGCTACGGGCGTATTCTACTGGGAACCAGCTTGGGTCAGCTCCACTTGCTCCACGCAATGGGGGCAAGGCTCGCACCAAGAGCACGCCACGTTTTTCGATTTCGACAGCAACCTGCTGCCCACGGGCGGCATGGGCTGGATGGAGCATAATTATACGGGCCTCAATGCTGTGACGGAAGCACAACATGCTTTCAATTTCGAGGCCATCCCCGACAGCAGCCACCGCTCGCTGCGGCTGCGCTTTTCAGGAGTAGAAAACGCCAAGCCATTAACCGTCAACTTGTTGGATGCGCGAGGCCGCTTGGTTGCTTCGCAAAAAATGGGTGGAATGAACGAGGGCAATTTTGCTTTGCCAGAACTGGCGGCGGGGGTGTATTACGTGGCCGTTTTTTCCGAAGGAAGGCTACAGGGCACCAAAAAGGTTTGGATAAAATAGCCTTGGTAGTATTGGCCTTTAGGCCGTCCCGTCCAAGCCCTTTAGGGCGGGGGTAAGTGGTTGTATTTTTTTATGTGGTTTTTGATTTAAGACTTAAGATAGACGATATAAGATTTAAGATTTGAGGCGCATCGGGTAACCCAAAAGAGGTTTCTGCCAGCATGCACGGCCCCCTCAATCTAAAATCTTAATTCATATATCCCTGCCGACAGGCAGGGATATATGAATTAAGATTTAATTGGCGATTTATTGAATGCAGAATTATGATTTGCCGCCGCTTCAAAGTATTTTGGGCTTGGCCCGGCACCCCAAAATCTTATATCTGAAATCTTGTATCTTATATCTGAAATCAAATTCGTTGTGGTTTTGTAGAACCAATCGCCTCTACCCTACACCATCCCCGTCTTCTGCAAAATCGGCAATTGTCCGCCATAAGCCTTGCCGATGTTCTCGTCCGTAAAGGTGGAATCCGTATCGCCGCTGGCAATCAAGCGCTGGTTGACGAGGATGACCTTGTCGAAATAGGAGCGCACCGTGGACAGGTCGTGGTGTACGACCAGAAGCAGCTTGCCCTCGTCGGCCAGCCTGCGCAGGATGCCGATGATTTTCTCTTCCGTGGTGATGTCCACCCCCACGAACGGCTCGTCGAGCATGAGCACGCCAGCCCCTTGGCACAGCGCCCTGGCAATGAAAACACGCTGCTGCTGCCCACCCGACAACTCACCAATTTGCCTGTCCTTCAAATGCTCAATGCCCACTTCCCGCAGGGCTGCCAGCGCCGCCTCCTTGTCGTTTTTGTCGAGGCGCTGTAGCAGTTTTTTGTGCGGATAGCGGCCCATCAGCACGATGTCCATCACCGTGGCGGGAAAGTCCCAGTCCACGTCGTCCCGCTGCGGCACATAGACGATGTTCTTTCGTTGCTCCGCAATGGGCTGGCCGTCCACCGTGATATGCCCGGCGTTGAGGTCAACCAAGCCCAAAATCGCCTTGAACAGCGTGGACTTGCCCGCCCCGTTCGGCCCGATGACGCCATAGACATTGCCCGGCTCAATTTCTAGGAAGATGTTCGTCAGCACGATTTTCTTGTCGTACGAAACGGATAAGCCTTTGATGGAGATGTGGTTCATTGATTCACGGTTTCATTGATGCATAGTTTCATGGCTTCATTGATTCATTGTTGGGGCGACTGGTTACAAACATAAGGCTTTTAGGTTGAATCCCGTCTGTCATATCCCGTCTGTCGTTGGCCGTCCACCGTCCACCGTTGAGCGTCCACCGATAATTCCTACCTTGCGGCCAATTTTAACGGAGAACAATGGCATTTCAAGAAAAAAACACCTTGGTATTTGGCCGGCACCCGGTCATGGACGGACTGGAGTCGGGGGCGCAGTTCGATAAAATCTTCTTGCAACAGGGCGTGACGGGGGATTTCGAGCGGGAATTGCGCAAGCGATGCAAAGAAAACGACGTGCCGCTACAATACGTGCCCAAGGAGCGCATGAACCACATGGTAAAGGGCAACCACCAAGGCGTTGTCGGCTTCCTGGCCCTGCTGGATTACGCCCGCTTGGACAACGTTGTGCCCGGCATCTTCGAGGCGGGCGAGACACCGCTCCTCCTCCTCCTCGATCGCATCACCGACGTGCGCAACCTCGGTGCCATTGCCCGCTCCGCCGAGGTGTTCGGTGCCCATGCCATTGTGGTGCCCAAGTCAGGCAGCGCCCTTATCAATTCCGACGCCATCAAGACCTCCGCCGGTGCGCTCACCCGCCTGCCCGTTTGCCGGGAAAACAGCCTCGTGACCTCCGTTGAATACCTCCAACATTCCGGCGTCTATGTGCTGGCCAGCGACCTCAAGGCCCAAAAGCAAATCTTCGATGCCGACCTAAAGGTGCCCGTTGCCCTTATCCTCGGCTCTGAGGACGAAGGCATCCACCCCTCCCTCCTCGACCGGGTGGACGACCGTTTCCTCATCCCACAAAAAGGCACGACGGATTCGCTGAACGTGTCGGTGGCGGCGGGGGTTATGCTGTACGAGGCGGTAAGGCAACGGATGGGAAACAATGGTTAATCAAGGCGGTAATTAACAGGTAGGATAAATTGAGCCTAACCAAGGGTTCAGCAGTGCGGCGGCTAGGTCGAGGCGGTGCGGCCCGACAATGTACAGCAGGACGGTCAGAAGCTGCCGGGCTTCGTGTTGGCCAGCCAAGTGGGCCAACGGCGCCATGGAGAAGTGGAGGTTTTTCAAGTTGCGTCTGGGAGTTGTTGGGGCAAAGGCGAAGCAGGTTTTCGATGGGCTGCTCCGCTTTGATATTTGCAGAAAACATTAGACCAAAAAGTTGTCCCACTTTCCCAAGGTGCATGCCGATCTAACGCTGCATGATGACCAATTTCCTCGTGCCCCAAACCTCACCGCCGCGTACCCGAAGAAGGTAAGCCCCGCTTGCCAAGCCTCGGAGGTCGATGCGAAACCATGCCAACAACCGCCAAGGTTGGAACCTCCACCGTCACTTCTAAAGCGTATTCGCAGCCGTTGGCGTCCTGCAAGGTGATGCTGTGATTGCCGTTGGCAATGGGCGAGAAGCTGTTTTCCACTTGAAAAGCACCGCCGTCTAGGCTGTAGTTCCAATTGCCAGTGCCGCCGCTTGCTGCCACGGTCACGGTATATCCATTGGCCGTGGCAGTCCCCATCAGTTGCGGCGGAGCTGCAATGACGATGGCTGGGCTTGCCTGTATTAGGCCGTTGGCGTCCATCGTGCTGACGGTGTAACTGCCTGCGGCAAGGTTGCTGAAAACACTGCTATTTTGGTATGCCCCTCCATTCAGGCTGTACTGGTAGGGAGGCGTTCCACCGATGGTTGCGACCGTGATTTCGCCGTTGGTTGTATTGGCACAGGCCAAGGCATTTGTAATGGAGGCATTGACCAAAAATTGGTTTTGTAGGATACTGATATGAAAAACTTGGGCATGTAGCCAGTTGCCTGCATTGTCCAATAGGTCGAAAGTGAACATGTCGCTATCGGTGCTATTGCCATTGTGCATGTAGGAAACAAGGCCAGCGTCAATGTCAGCTTGCGTGAACATGCCACCTATGCCCAGCGGCGCACCTGCCAAGTAAACAGCACCATTTTTGGGCAAGGAAAGCAGCGTGAATTTCACCTCAACATTTGGGTTGCCCTGCGCTTGCAGATAGCTGGTTGAAATGGCCGCATTTTGCCCGTGCGGCACATACAGTAGCTCATTTTTGAGCAAAACGGCCAATGGCGTTGTCTTTACCCCGCAAATTTCAAGTGACCACTCATTGAGGGAACCCCCATCGCCATCCCGGCTATCTGTTATAGCTCACGCCGCCAAATTTTAGGCATGGCTGATAAAGTTGATAAGGGTTTATAAAAAGTTGATTATCAACCCGTATCAACTTCATCAACCCTTATCAACCATGCACAATACTTGGCGGCTCGCAGTATATTTTCAAGGACCAATTGCCTTGCGAGCTTTGTCCATTGTACCCTAAAAATGCGTTCGATGGCCTGAACTGCCCGCTGATGGCAGGTGGCGTGGCGGCGCAGGCGTTTTCAAAAGTAGATGAGGAACTGCCAAAAGCATCGGAGAAACTGGCCACAATATCATCCCCGTTGCAACCAGTAGCAGTGCTTGGCACCCCAGGGCGGTTGAAAACTTGGAGAACGGTGGCTTGCGGGGAGGTCAGCCTGGCAATGAGGTCGCCAACGTTTGCGTGGCTGATGTTCAGATTGGCCTTTACGCTTGCTATCGCAATGTTTTCAGGAACGTTTACTGTCGCTGTTACGGAACCTGATGTCGTTGGGATGTCCAAAGGCAGGCCAACGGCAGTGAAGGTCTCGCAGCCAGCATCGCCAATGTGGAAGGCGTAAACTGGAGAGAAACTGCTTTGGCTGCAAGGGTTCTGTGCCCGCACCCGCCAGTAGTACACCCCAAACTCGTTACAGGGTATGGGCAACTGGAAGTTCGCATTGTTAACAGTGCCGCTTGTGAACAAGCTGCCAAAGTCCGGTGACTCAGATACCTCCACATAGTATTCAAAGGCATTGGATACGCTGCTCCAAGTGAGCTTGGGCTTTACGATGGTGACTTCTGCCCCATCAGCAGGGGTGCTCAAGTTTGGCACACTCGTTACTTGGCCAGGGACACTCAATGAAAGATTCGTGCTAATGTTCCATTGGCCACCAGTTGCAGTCACCGTAAAAGCATAATTGCCAGGCGGGACGCCAAAGAGGTTGCTCAAGGTTAGTGTAATATTTGATGGAGGAACAAAATTGTTTTGAGAAAAACTGGCCGTCACACCAGCGGGGAGGCCGCTAACTGCCAGTTGTCCGAAGATTTTGGCGCCTGCAATCTTGCGATAAATCACTTTTCAACATTTCGCTTGAAAGGGGTTCTTCTTGCGCATCGCTCTTGGTCAAACATTCAAAATTGCCGTCATTGGGGTAATCCTTTTTAAAATAACTGATATAATGCTGGTCATCGCCTTCTGCTAAAGCGTCAATAAACACCGTGTTGTGCTCGGCAGAAAGCACCATCGCATGGAAGCCTTTCTGCGTATAGCCACAACGCAAGGATACGGTGCGGTCTTTCCGGCTCCAGCCCGCAAACAATCGGATATAGGGATACTTAGCCGCCAAGTCGGGGTGCATTACGGGTGCTTCCACCACCTGGAAATCCTGCATGGATCCATCAGGCATCGGAATGGAGAGTGTCACTTTTGAGTCTTCACACGCTGGCGTGTAGCGCATGGGGGCATCTTTCAGGTTTGACTTGAGCAAATCAAGGTCGAGCGAGAGGGGGCGGTACTTCGTGGGTAGGGGAGTTCGCCTTCTGCTGTCGATTGCCGCAAGGTTTTCTTCATGGGCGTCGGCCCACGGGTTCTGTAACGTCTGCGCAATGGCAGTGGCCGTCAATAAGGAAGCAAGGAAGAGAGTTAGGATTTTTTGCATGTTGAACACATTAACTATAATGGGATGGGATGTCCACGGAATGCAAAGAATCTTAACTGGAATGCAACTTGGTGGCAAATGGAGAGACAACTAAATAGGGCGTCTTATCGCCTTCAAGCACAATTAGCTAATCATTTTGAAATTCCGCTTAATCCAAGCTCTTTCAATGGTACGTGTTGCTAACTGGCTTAAAGGTAATGAAAGATGAGCCGAATTCTGGCGCAATTCGGCTCAAAATTCTTCCTCAGCACCCATCCATCCGCCCCAGCACCCACACATAGACCGTATTGCCCACGGGCAAAAAGTCCGTTTCCACGTAATCGGGCAGCCCAAAAAAATTGAGCGAATAGTCTCCCCAACGGCTGTAAACCCCGTCTTGTTCGGAGAACATGTCATGCCCGGATTTAACGGTGCTCAGAAGGTTCCCAGCAGTATCGCTGCCTTGTGCGGGCTTCCAAGTCTTGCCCGCATCCGTTGAAACCTCGGCTTCTTTTTCTTGGTAAGTGGCCACCAACTGGCCGTTTACAGCGAGCAACTTCCTTACGGTGGCGCCTTTGCGCACCCAGTCCCAGCTCCTGCCACCGTCTTTGGACAGTGCGATGCCAATGCCTGTGCCAAGCAAAATGTTCTGACCGGACTGAACCAAATGGGTGGCAAAAACCCCCTCCATGACCTCCCGCCAATCGCTGAGCGGTGCCTCCGACATGGCGAACAAACTGCCCCGGTGCCCTGCCCAGATTTCGTCGCCCACCTTGAAGAGGGAATGGATGAAATCGTCGTTGCCCTTCGGGTTGTCGTTCAATTTTGTCCAGTGCTGGCCTTCGTCCTGCGTAGCAAAAACGCCTTGCTTGTTGACGGCCACATAGATTCCGCTGTCGTCAGCCGTCAGGGTCACGATGTCCTTGCTCGGCAATTGTTCCATGTTCAACGGCTGCCAGTTCTGATGCTTTGTATCACTGATGAACATGCCGTGGTCGCTGGTGGTGAGGATGAGCCGCTCGCCCTGGGTAGCCATGCGCCTCACCTCCACATCGGCGGGAAGGCCACCATCGGTCGGATGCCAAGAATGGCCTTGGTCAACGGATTGGCAGACGATGCAAGTGCTTTTTAGTTTTTCCACCGTGCCTTTTACGGAGGCTTGGGCTATTTCTGTTGTGGTGGTGGGGTCGTTTTGGCAGCCTGCCAAAAGCAGCAAACAGACAGGGAATAATTTCTGGAACATGATAAGGATTTTTAAAATGAATAAATTATACTTTCGAGCGTCAGGTTATGTCCATTTGAAATTGCTGTTGGCCAAAAGCAAATGGCCAAAAGCTAACGGCCAGAAGTATAAGGGTAAGTCAAGGGTCATTTCACCAAAATCTCGTTGTGCGGCAGTGCATAGCGGTCATCGAGCGTGAGCAGTACAATGGCATCGCCGGGTTTGCACTTGGCCAACAAGGGCTTGATGTCCACTTCTTGGTAAGTCTTGTTGGAATAAGACATGAGTGTTTTGGAGTTGCCGTCACGAATGGCCAGCTTGAAATTGATTTTACCGATTGGAACCAAGTCGCTCATGGTTTGGACGGTAAGTTCACCGCTGGCCGATTTTGACAGCTCGCAATAGCCCTCTGGGCTGTAATCATTGACGACCAGTTTGCTGTCCAAGTACGCTGCGGCACAGTTCGTGAATCGGTCTTGGCCAGCAGCACTGGAAATCGAAACTATTATGAATGTCAGGAAAAAAAGATTTTTTACGCAGGTCATTTTTTAAAAAATGGAGATGGTCAAACAATGTAGCCCAAAGTTGTACCTATATTTTGCCGTAGGCAGTAAAAACCCTGTAAAACAGTGTAAAGGAAATGTAAAACCCTGTTTTTCAAGCATTTCCGCCGTATTTTTGGGCCATGAAAAATAGCCTGCTCAAGTTTGGACTGCCCCTGTTGGTGCTTTTGACTGGCCTGCTGGCCGTTCGTGCGTCGGGTCTGTTCGAGCAGCCCCATCCCGACGACCGACAATTCTCGCAACAGGTCAATCTTGCCATGCGGCAGGCCGCCGACCGATTGCTCGACCTTGCCGGAGACACCACCCGTACCATTCCGCCCGTGAAGGAAGTTGGGGCCGGCGAGTACCTGCTCCAATTGGAAAGCCAGTTCAGCTACGACAGCCTGCCCCGTTTTTTGGAAGCGGCGCTGGCCCAACACGGCATCCGTGAAAAATACCACGTGGCCGTGCTCGATTGCTTGGAAAACCTGCTGATGCTCGGCTATTCAAAAGAAAACGTGAAGGAAGGCCAGGTGCCCTGCTCGGGACGGCAGCCATTGGGTGACTGCTACAACCTATCAGTCTCGTTCCCCGATCGGACAGCCAAAACAGCGGGCAGTGGCTGGGCTTGGTGGGCATTGGCCAATGTTTTGGCCGTAGGTGCTTTGGTCTATTGGGTTTATAAAAGATTGAAAAACAATCAATTGGAAGAGAAGGCATCAATGCCTTCCGATTTTATCGAAAATGATGCTTTGCTGCGCTTCGGTAGCACTGCCTTCGACCCCGCCAATTTATTTTTGGAAATAGCTGGCACCCGCCAGCCGCTCACCTTCCGGGAGGCCAAGTTGCTCCAGTTTTTTGTCGAACGACCGAATCAGGTCTTGGAAAGGGATGCCATCCTCGCCGCCGTTTGGGAAGATGAAGGCATCATCGTGGGGCGCAGCTTGGACGTGTTCGTGTCCCGTTTGCGCAAAATCCTGCAAAAAGACCCATCCTTGAAACTCGCCAATGTGCATGGCGTGGGCTATCGGCTGGAGGTAGGCTAAAGCCCCAGCCCCCGTTGAATCAAATTCCGCTTGTACACCTCAATGTTTACCTTGTGGGCATCGTACGTCACGGCGAACATGTGCTTGCCGGAGCCGTCGCCCGTGGCCACGAAGAACATATAATCGTGCTTCTCCCGGTTCAGCACCGCATCCAGGCTGGGTATGCTGGCCATGCTGATGGGGCCAGGCGGAAGGCCGGGGTATTTATAGGTATTGTAGGGGGAATCGAGGTCTTTGTACTTGGCGAGGTCACGGGCCTCCCAGTCACGGCTGGCGAAGACGAGCGTCGGGTCGGCTTGCAGTGGCCAGCCCTGCTCCACCCGGTTCAGATAGACGCCCGCCATTCGGGGCTTTTCGGGCTTGTCGTTCGTTTCCCGTTCAACGATGCTCGCCACGGTATAGACCTGTTCACGGCTCAGTCCGAGCGCACGGGCCTTGGCGTCCCGGTCGTTGGCGGCCCAGAAACGGTCGTACTCTTTTTTCATGCGCTCCATGAACTTGCGGGGCGACGTGTTCCAGTAAACCTCATAAGTGTTGGGGATAAAAAGCGACAACAGCGTAGCAGGTGTAAAGCCGAGGCTGTCTAAATAGGTAGTGTCATTAAGCAGCGTGACCAGCGCCAGCGAGTCCGGCTCGATGGCCTTGGCCACCTTGGCAGCGATATGCTCCGGCAGGCGCTCATTGACCAATATCACTTTCACTGGTGCTTGTTCTCCGCTTCGCAAATGCTTCACGAGGTGGTAGCTGCTCATGCCCGGCTTTAACTCGAAGCGACCTCCCCGCCCTTTGTAGCTGAGGCGCCCGGCCATGGTGCGGAAGGAGCTTTCGTCCCTGATGAAACCGCCCGCCTTCAGCGAGTCCACCACTTGGTCTAAGGTGGCACCCGTTGGAATGAGCACGTGTTTCTTGGCTAAACTGGCGGGCACATTGGGCTTGTAAACAAAGCTCCAAGCAATATATCCTACCCCTCCAATGGCAACCAATGCGATGAATAATAGTGCTTTTCTCAGGTTTCTTTTTGGGGCGGGTTCAAGTGGTTGATTCTCCATGTGTTGTTGAGTGTACTTGAATTTTTTTGATGAATATGGTAAACGCCTTAACTGATTTATCGGGTTTTGGTTACTACAGAATTTGCAAAAATTGGCAATAAAATCTGGCCCCTGCTAACCAACTGCAGCCTGACTGCCAACTGCCAACTGCCAAACTGCCAATTATTCATTCCTAAAAACCTTCCCATCCTTCATCACGAACCGCATCTCCAGCATCGCTTTAATGTCGGCCAATGGGTCGCCCTGCACGGCCACGATGTCGGCCAGTTTACCCTTCTCGATGGTGCCGAGGTCGGCGCTCTTGCCCAGCATCGCAGCTGGTGTCACAGTTCCAGATTTGATGGCCTCCATCGGGGGCATACCGGCCTCGTTCATGAACACGAACTCCCAAGCGTTTTGCCCGTGCATGCTTACCCCGGCGTCAGTGCCCATGACGATTTTCACACCTGCTTTGTATGCCTTCGCAAAAGTGGCCTGAATCTGCGGCCCGACGATGGCCGCCTTCATGGCCACCACTCGAGGGAAGTAGCCCTCCTGTTTCGCCTTCTCCGCCACGAACTTCCCGGCGCTGATGGTCGGCACGTAGTAAGTGCCTTTTTGCTTCATCAACTGCATGATTTCATCGGTCATGAACGTGCCGTGCTCGATGCTCGTCACGCCCGCCAGCACGGCCCGCTTCATGCCCTCGTCGCCGTGGCAGTGCGCCGCCACCGTGAAGCCGTAGTCCTTTGCTGCCGCAACGACCGCCTCCACTTCCTCCTGCCGGAACTGCGGGTTCAGGCCATTGGCGGCCACGCTGAGCACGCCGCCCGTCGCTGTGATTTTGATGAGGTCGGCACCGTTCTTATAGCGCTGCCGCACGGCCTGCCAGGCATCGTCCACGCTGTTGATGACGCCCTCGGCGGGGCCGGGGTCGCCCATCATATCCTTCCTGACGCCGTTGGTCGGGTCGGCATGGCCGCCCGTGGTGGCGATGGATTTTTCGCAGGTAAAAATGCGGGGGCCGTCCACCAGCCCAGCGTTGATGGCATTGCGCAGCGACACGTTCACGCCGCTGCCGCCGAGGTCACGTACCGTGGTGAAGCCCGCCATCAGCGTTTTTTTGCCAAACGACTCGGCCACGTAGGCCACGTCGGAGGGGTTTTGCCGGAACTTCTCCTCGTAGCTCTTCGGGTTGCTCTCGCTTTCGATATGGATATGCATGTCCATCAGGCCGGGCATCACCGTGCGGCTTTTAAGGTCAATGACCTTGGCATCGGTGGGGGCCTTGGCGTAGCCCTTCACCACGTCCTTGATGCGGTTGCCTTCCACGATGATGGTCATTTCCGATTTGGCCTCGTTGCTTGCGCAATCTAGGAGCTTGCCGCAATGCAGGTACGTCGTTTGCGCAGCTAAAAAATGGGCTGCGAACACGAGGGCGAGGGTGGTGAGATGTACGATGTTTTTCATTTTAATAAATGCCTTATTCATTTGATATAAGATAGACGATATAAGATTTTAGATTTATTGAGGTCTTGTCAATTTCAAAAACCTGTATTTGCAAGATTTTTCGGCCCTCCCAATCTTAAATCTTAAATCGTCTATCTTATATCTTATATCAAAAACCCCATCAATAACGGGTTAATTTCTTCCTCAATATTGCTCCTGCTCATTCGGAAAATCCTTCCCTTTCACATCGGCGCAGTAATGCTCCACTGCTCCTTTTATCTCCTCGAAAAGCTCGGCATAACGCCGCAAAAACCGGGGCTGAAACTCATGTGTGATGCCCAGCATATCGTGCGTGACGAGCACCTGCCCATCGGCGTGCATGCCCGCTCCGATGCCGATGGTGGGGATGTGGAGGCTCTCGCTGACCGCTTTCGTCAACGTGGCAGGTATCTTCTCCAGTACCATTGCGAAGCACCCGATTTCCTCTAGCAACTTGGCATCTTCCTTCAATTTGGCGGCTTCCTCCTCCTCCTTTGCCCGCACCTGATAAGTGCCGAACTTGTAGATGCTCTGCGGTGTGAGGCCGAGGTGCCCCATCACTGGGATGCCCGCCGAAAGGATGCGCTTGATGCTCCCTTCAATCTCGGAGCCGCCCTCCATCTTCACGGCATGGGCGCCCGCCTCCTTCATGATGCGGATGGCGCTTTCGAGTGCCACCCGGCTGCTGCCCTGGTAGTAGCCGAACGGCAGGTCAACCACTACGAGCGCCTTTTTCACGCCCCGCACTACCGAGGCGGCATGGTAAATCATCTGGTTGAGGGTGATGGGCAGGGTGGTCTCGTGCCCAGCCATCACGTTGGAGGCCGAATCGCCGACCAATATCACGTCCACCCCGCCCTCGTCGAGGATGCGGGCCATGGAGTAGTCGTAGCCGGTGAGCATGGTGATTTTCTCCCCACGGCCCTTCATGGCCTGCAAGGTGTGGACGGTGATGCGCTTGACTTCTTTTGTGACGGACATTTTTGAAGGATTGAAGGATTGAAGGGGTGAAGGATTGAAGGGGGTGGGCAGTGGGCTGCCTTCAATCCTTCAATCCCTCAATCCTTCAATCCTTGACTAGACCGCCAAAGGTAAATGTTTCTCGCAATCCCCTAATATTGCCCTTGTTTTATGTCCTTTCAAACTTTGCTGCCCAACATGATTACCGTACAAACCGCCACCAATATCGTCCTTGAAAATGCCCTGCCACTGCCCGATGAGGCCATACCGATGCACCGCTCCATACGCCGGGTGCTACGGGAACCGCTTCTCGCCGACCGTGATTTCCCACCTTTCGACCGGGTTTCGATGGATGGGATTGCCATCTGCTTCGCAAATTTCGAGGCTGGCCAGCGCCGGTTTTTCATTGAAAGCATACAGGCGGCGGGTGCTCCGCAATTGAAGTTGGTGGATAATAATAATTGCATCGAAGTGATGACCGGGGCCATGTTGCCGCAAGGCACCGATGCCGTCATACGCTACGAAGACCTCAGCATGGATGAGGGTTTTGCGACGATTTCCATCGAAAATGTGCAGGCACGGCAAAACATCCACCGACAGGGCATTGATCGCCGGATGGGCGAGGTCATCGTTGCCCAAGGCAGCCTGATTAGCCCCGCCGAGTTGGGCGTAGCGGCCACCATTGGCAAAGCGGAACTAAAGGTAGCAGCTTTGCCAAGGGTGTGCATCCTCTCCTCCGGCGATGAACTGGTGGAGGTGAACGAAGCGCCATTGCCCCACCAAATCAGAAAATCAAACGTGCATGTGATGGCCGCTGTGTTGGGCACTTGGGGCCTCCCCGCCGACCTGCTCCACCTCCCCGACGACCCCGCCGCCATTGAGGCCACGCTCGGCGATTGCCTCACGAAATACGATGTGCTGATGATGAGCGGCGGCGTTTCGATGGGCAAGTTCGACCATATACCCTCGGCGTTGGAGCGGCTGGGCGTTCGGCAGTTGTTCCACAAAGTTTCGCAACGTCCCGGCAAACCGTTCTGGTTTGGCCGCTCGGCGGGCACGGTGGTGTTTGCCTTTCCCGGCAATCCGGTGTCATCGTTCATGTGCCTGCACCGCTATTTCCAGCCTTGGTTTCGGGCGAGTTTGGGGTTGCAAAGTATTGAAAATCAATACGCTGCACTGGCCGAGGATTATTTTTTCAAGCCTGACCTCACCTATTTTTTACAGGTAAAATTGGCCGCTGGGTCAGATGGCCGCTTGCTTGCAACGCCCGTGACCGGGCAAGGCTCCGGCGACCTTGCCAACCTCGTGGACACGGATGCCTTCATCGAATTGCCGTTGGAAAAGCAGGTGTTCCAAGCAGGTGAGGTGTTCCCGATTTGGCGGTATAGATAGTTTGGTTTCAGGTTTTTGGTTTCAGGTTTCAGGGGGTAGCTGCTAAAATTGATGTGGCTGTCCTTAGTAATTTTAAAGCCCTTCCCTGAAACCTGAAACCTGAAACCCGAAAAACCTCAGTTAAAAAATCATCTCGTGCACCATCCCCCCTTTCAGTTGCCTACGGTCGTGCAGTAGGTAGATTTCCCCATCCAGCCCTTCCGGCAGGCCGACCACGACTTTGATGCCATTGCGGCCCCATCGCATGCTTACCGATATTTCCCCTTTTGGGTGTGGCATCTTGCCTTCTGCAAAGGTCAGCCCCCTGAAGACTGGCTCGATGCGCACCGTTTCAAAGCTCGGAGAGCCGGGATTGATGCCAAGCACCGTGCTAAGGAAATGATAGTTTGGTGCGGCGCTCCAGGCGTGGCAGTCGCTGCGGGTAGGTTCGGGGTTCTCAGCGAAGGTGGTCAGCCCCATGTTGAGCATGGTGCGCCAGTCGTCGAGTTGGGCGTCAAGTTCCTTGCCCATCTCGTGCTTTTTCAGGGCTTCGAGCAGGTAGAATCGGAAGTAGAGGGTCGTCTGCGTGAGGCGCTTGTCACCGATGGTTTTGAAGAGCAGTTCTTTTTGTTCGTCAAAAGGAATGGCGTCCGTCAGCACGGCAAGGATGTTGGCATGTTGGCTGAAGGTCGTTTTCGATGGATTATCGGCGAACATATTCCTGTCTTTGTCCCAGCAAAGCCGATAAGTGGCCTCGGTGAGCCGATTGGCGAGGGCGTTGCAATGCGCTGCGTCCGCTTTTTTCCCAAAATAATCATACAACGCTGCCGCCTGCCGCAGCGTGTAGGCAAACTGCAAGGTGAGGATGCTCGACCCTCCACGGGCCACGCCCGGTGGCACTCCGCCGATGCGCTCTTCCTCGCTCCACGGCCAAGCCCAATCCACAAAGTTCCACCACTCGGTGGGGCCCATCATGCCGTTCGGGGCAAGGCGGCTTTCCTCCCAAGCGAGCACGCTGGCGATGCCGGGCAGGAACTTTTTCACAAAGCCTGTGTCGTTGCGCAGCATCCAATAATCATGGACCATTGACACCCAGAACATGGAGTAGGTCGGTATGATTTGCATGTCGTTGCAGGGATAGCGGCTCTGCGTGAGGCCGTCGGGGATGCGGCTGTTGTCGAAGTCCTCAATGCTCTTGCGCACGAGGCGGTCGTCGCCGCTGACATAAAGCGAGATGAGCGCCTGAATGTGGGTGTCACCAACGTAGCTCAGTTGCTCGTAGTAGGGGCAGTCGAAGTAGGTCTCCCCCGCGCAGCGCTGGGCAGTGCGCCAGCCCACTTCCCATATTTTGGCGTGGGTTGAGTCACTACTGTTGAAACTTGCTTTCGCAACGAGCGGGTAGCCGTAGCTCATGCCGTACAGGTCATTGATAGTCAGGGCTTCATCGCCCGTTTCGATGTCGAGCTGGAGCCAGCGCCAGGTGCGGAACCACAGCGGTCGGAAGCTGCGGCCAGTGCCGCCGTCGGTCGTGAAGCGGTCTTGGATGCCCATGATTTCCTTGCCAAGCCACTCGTTGCGGTTGCCTTTTTGGCGGTCTTTATCGTAAAGTGCCTCAGCGTAGGTGAGGGTGATTTTTGCGCCCTTGCCGCCCGTGATATTGAGCACGGGAAAGGCGTTCACGAGGATGCCCTGGTCAATCAGGATGCTCCATTTCGTGTTTTTTTGGATGGTAAATGGCAAATCCGAGCGCACGGCAACAGGCATCAACTTGCCCGTTACGCCCGTCGCCACCGTTTTCCCGATATTGATTCTTTCTTCTTGAAACAATGGAATCGAGCGGGGAACGAGCATCCAGTTGCCGTCGGAGCCGAGGCCACGGGGCTTCCCGGCGAACCAGAGCGGCTGGGCTTCCTTCCATTTTGAGTCATCGAAATCGGGCTGCTCCCAACCCCACGGATAGCGGCTGCCGTCCACGTCGTCGCCGTCACCGGTGACGAGGTAGCTTTGGAGCTTGGCCCGGTCAACGGGGAGGGGCTTGTATGCCTCGTTGCGCAGCACCCGCCAAGTTTTATCGGTGTTCACAAGGTCTTCGGCCTCGGTGTTGCCTTGCAGGATGAAGCCCGTCTGGTAGCTGATTTGGGCGAAAGGGGCGTACTCGGCGGCGTTCCAGACAATGGCGGCAAGGGTGTTTTTGCCCGGTTTCAGTTGCTTCGCAATATCCACCGTCTCGAAGTTCCAGTGGCCGAGGTCGCTTCGGGCGGGGCCGCTGCTCACGGCTTGCCCGTTCACGAAGAGGCGATAGCGGTTGTCGGCGCTGACATGGACGACGAAGCTGCCGGGCACAGTTTTCAAGTCAATTGTTTTCCGAAAATGATAGACCCCGTACTGCTTGGGGGACTCGCCGGGGCAGACCACCCACCGGGCTTTCCAGAAGTTGTCGAGGATGCGGGGGGCGATTGGAGTCGGTAGTTGGCAGTCGGCTGTTGGCAGTCGGAGCAGGAGCAGGAGGAAAGGGATGAGTTTCTTCATTTTATGGACGATTTAGGATGAATTGCGCCGCAAAGAAGCAATTTTTGGCAATAAGTTCATCGTTTTGAAAAATACCGTTATTTTGTGGGCCTATTGTTTATCACTTAAAACCTGATTATTGATGAAGACCGTTTTCTCCCTGCTCCTGCCTTTGGTGTTCTGCACCCATTTGATTGCGCAAGACGAAGACCCGGATGCTCCAAGGATATTCACGCCAGAGCTTGGCGTCAACTTCACTTTTTTTTTGGATGAAGCCATAGATTTTGGCGGCAATGGCGGCACTGGCCTCAGCCCCTACGTGCTTACCTATAAGAACTTGGATGAGTCGGGCATTGGATTCAGGATGGGCATAGGGGGCAGCATCAGTCAGCGCAACATCAAGGACAATATCGGGGCCGATAGCGAAGAAGGCGTTTCAGAAACCGGGTTTTCAGTTAGCACCCGATTGGGCAAGGAATGGCATAAGCCACTGACCAAGCGGTTGTCGTGGTATTACGGTTTCGATGGGCTAATTGGAGTTGGCATCTCCCACGCCAAAACCAAAGACGAAAGCGAAGGCATCACCACGGTAAGCAGTTCGTTCAGGCTTTCGGGCGGCGGCGGCCCCGTTGTGGGTTTTGAGTGGATGCTTTCCGATAATATCGGCATCTTCACGGAGGGGTCGCTGTACCTAACCGATTCCTATCGAAAAAGCAAAGTAACTTTTGACGGTACGGACGAGGATGATGAGAAATCAACTTCCAACTTTTTGGGACTCGACTTCACGCTGCCCTCGAATATTTATCTTTTTGTCAGATTCTAATTCACCATAAAACAGTTTGATATGAAAATGAAAGCACATTTCTCATTCATTGCATTGACAACCATCCTACTGGCAGTTTGGGGTTGCGAAAAAGAATCACAGCAACTGGCCACCAAGGCTGTAAAACCGGCAGTAAAGCATGGCGAGTACGACTACCTTTCCATGCAATACCCAAGGAACGTCCTTGGCGACCAAGCCGACCCAAGTAGGTTTCCAAACGGTATTGACCAAAGGAACCCGCTCACCAACGAAGGTGCCACACTCGGCCGGGTGTTGTTCTACGATGAAAACCTCCTCCCGCAACAACCGCATCTCCTGCGGCTCTTGCCATTTGCAATCAAAGGGCTTTTCCGACCCGGCCCAGTTCAGCACTGGCCATGAGTTTGGCATGACCACCCGCAACTCGATGGCGCTGTCCAATGTGTCGCTGCTTCGCTCCTACTTCTGGGACAGCCGTGCCAGTGATTTGGAGAAACAGGTGCTGATGCCCGTGGAGAACCACGTCGAAATGGGCATTGAATACTTGGAAAAACTCCCCAAAAAGTTGGCAGCCGTTGACTATTACGCACCGCTTTTCGAAGCAGCGTTCGGCGACCCGACGGTCACGGAAGAGCGCATCAGGTATGCCTTGGCGCAGTTCCTCCGCACGATGGTGTCGGGCCAATCCAAATTTGACGAAGGCGCTACCACGGGTTTCGTGAACTTCACCCCGCTCGAAAAAATGGGCATGGAGTTATTCACTGCAATAGATAGCAAGGCGAAATGTGGTAATTGCCACAGCGGTGAGTTGTTCAATGCCAGCTGGGGGCTTCAGGACATCGGCCTTGATGCCAATCCAGCGGACAACGCAGGCTTGTTCAAAGTGCCTTCGCTTCGCAATATTGCGGTCACCACCCCGTACATGCACGACGGCCGCTTCAAGACCCTTGAAGAAGTCGTTGACCATTATGACCACGGTATACAATTGAGCCCTAGGTTGAGTTGGCACCTGAGGGACTACAACGGCCCCATTCGCCTGAATCTCAACGACTTGGAGAAGAAAGCCCTCGTTGCCTTCCTGAAGACGCTCACGGACGAACAGTTTTTAAAAGACCCGAAGTACAGTGATCCGTTTAAATAGGGATGAGGGGTTAGGAATGAGTTATGAAAAAGCGCTGTCGGCACTAACTGCCGACAGCGCTTTTTTCATTGATGGGGTTAGCGCTTTTGCAAGTTAACCAATATCACACTACGCACCCGTTCCGATAGTGCGTCCGCATCCGCCATCGTCAGCCCGGCGGTTTCGATGGGCTTGCTCCAGGTAATGCGCACCGTGCCGGGCCACATATCGAGGCCCTTGTGCTTGGGGTTCGAGATTTTTTCCACGTTGAGGATGGTCTGCACAGCAATCGGCATTTGCGCCTCAATGGCGATGCGAAAGGCCCCCTTGTGGAAGGGCAGCAGTAGGTCGGGCGTGGTGTTGCGGGTACCCTCCGGGTAAAGGAACACGGAATAACCGTCCTCTTCCAAGGTTCGGTGCAGGTATTTCATGCTGCTGCTGCGGCTGGCAGCGCTGGAGCGATCCACCAAAACGCAGAGCTTGCGCACGATGAAGCCGAACAGCGGCACTTTTATCAGTTCTTTTTTTGCCAAATACTTGTAGACGCCGGGGAAGGCACGGGCATTCATCATGAAGTCGAGGGCAGTCTGGTGGTTGCTCACGATAATATATGACTGCTTTCGGTCTATGTTTTCCAGCCCGTCAACCTTGAACCGAACCAAGGTCAGGCCAAAAAACAGCCGGGTATAAATATGGTGGCTGAACCAAATTACATGCCGTACCCACGGCCTCGGGAAAAGGAGGAAGGCGAGGTAGTAAAATGGAAAGAGCACCAACCATAGCAAGAAAAAAACGGTGATGCCGTAGATTGCCCAAAGTTTTCGCAAGATGTTCATTGTCGCTCGAAATTGGCGGCAAAGGTCTAATTTGTGCAGACTTTAGACAATAGAATTTAGACATTAGCTTGCGTAGCTGTTCTTTTCGATGTCACTTTCTATTGTCTGAGGTCTAATGTCTATTGTCTCAAGATGCAAAACATAGTTATCCTCGACGGCCATACGGCCAACCCTGGCGACCTTTCATGGGATGGCCTCGCTACCCTCGGCAATCTGACGGTCTATGACCGAACGCCCTCAGAACTTACCATCGAACGTGCCGCCGAAGCGGACATCGTACTGACGAACAAGGCCGTTTTAGATGAAAAAACGCTGGTACAACTGCCCCAACTTCGTCTCGTCAGCGTATTGGCCACCGGCTACAATGTGGTGGACGTAGCTGCTGCGCAACGGCTGGGCATCACCGTCTGCAATGTGCGGGGCTATGCCGCCAATTCGGTGGCGCAGCATGTTTTTGCCATGATTTTGGCAAACGCCAACCGTATTGATGAGCATAGCCAACACGCCAAGGCGGGCGGTTGGACTGACTCCCCTGATTGGAGCTATACCCTCTCTCCGCTTTGGGAACTGGCAGGCAAGACGATGGGCATCTACGGCTTTGGGCAAATCGGTCAGCGGGTAGCGGAGCTAGCACTGGCCTTTGGCATGAAGGTCATCGCCAACCATAAGCACCCGGAGCGGGACAGTCGGGAAGGTGTGGCATTCGTTGATTTTGAGACTTTGCTGATGCAAAGCGACGTGCTCACCCTACATGTACCATTAACCGTTGACAATCAGGGTATCATCAACCACGTTTCGCTATCTAAAATGAAGCAATCGGCCATGCTCATCAACACGGGACGCGGCGGATTAATCGTAGAAGTTGATTTGAAAAATGCCTTGGAAAATGGCACCATCGCAGCGGCGGGCTTGGATGTACTTTCAGCAGAGCCACCGAAAAATGGCAATGTGTTGCTGGGTGCGAGAAACAGCTTGATTACCCCACATAATGCGTGGGCCACGAGGGAGGCAAGGGAAAGGCTAATTGCGGAATCGGTGGAAAATGTGAGGGCGTTTTTGGCTGGAAAGCCGAGGAACAAAATCGGTTAACGATAAACGGTGGACGGATTCCGTAGGCCGTAGGCCGTCCACCGTCCACCGTAGGCCGTTATTTATGCAATCGGCGGAATGCGCAGCACCTGACCAGGGTAAATCTTGTCGGGGTGGGTGAGCATCGGCTTGTTGGCCTCGAAGATGACCGGATACTTCATGGCGTTGTTGTAGTGGGTCTTGGCGATTTTGGAAAGGGTATCGCCCTTCACTACAGTATAGAACACAGCTTCTGGCTCTGGTGCCACCTCGGCAACAGCCGCAACGGTCATCCAATCGTCCACGGTAGCGATGCCGGCGACGTTTCCAACGGCGAGGATAACCTTTTCCTTTTCTGATTGGCTTGCAGCCACGCCGGTTATGGTAGCCTTGTCGTCGTCCACTACGATGTTCAGGTTGTCAACCTTGAGGCCCAAGGAGACCACATGGTTGGTGAGGCGCATGGCCAATTGTGCGTTCTCGAGTTGGTCGAGTGCGCTCGGAGCGGCAGGTGCGGCAGGTTTTGCAGGCGCAGCTTTTTTGTCACCACCGAAGAGGGCAGTGCCCGCATTTTTCAAGAAGGAAAATAGACCCATGATTCGTTAAGATTTGAAGTTTGGCCACCCTTCCCCCGCCAAGAGGCAGTTGTTGGGTGGTGGTTTGATGTCAAGCTTGCGGCAAAGGTATTCATTTTGAGTGTATCAAGAAGTTGAAGCCAACTTGCCAGCATCTTGACGAAAAGCACTCGGTTGGTCACGTTTTTGTATGAAATAAAAAAATCAGGCATCAAGATTGCCATTGGACAAGCCTGCAACAGCGAAATACACCGCATGACACTTCATTGAATGGGCTGAAACAAAACAAGGCGATTTGAGTAAAAGGCGTATATTTGCCCAGTTTTTTCGGAAGGGGTTTAAAAAATCTTAATTTGTCTCCATAAATTATTGATTCACAAGCCCTTAACAATCATATAACTACATTTCACAGAGCGTTTTACCACTCGAAAAAATGTGGATTTGGGCCAAGTAACAGGCCCGTTTCGCATCGGAAACAGCAGGCAATTGCCATTTCTGGTCAGTTGAACGGATGTTCCCCATTTTTCACAGCTTAAAAATTTGCTTGTCATGCAAGGAAAAGGTTTTATCAAGTTCTTTCTCGTGGCGTTTGCCGTGGTCTCGGTCATCCAATTGTTGTTCATGTTCCCAACGTGGAACGTAGAGCGCAAGGCCGAGAATTTCGCCGCCTCCAAGTGCCCTGACAACAGCGCAACCTGTAAGAGGCTAGCAAAGGCCGATTACCTGGATTCCATTTCCAGTGAAACTATCTTTAGGATTCCGCTCCTCAAGTCTTACACCTATCAAGAACTGAAAGGCTCGCAGCTCGGCTTTGGCCTTGACCTCAAGGGTGGTATGAGCGTGTTGCTGCAGGTTGACCTTCGGGACTTCCTACGGGCAATGGCTGGAAGTTTGGACACTGAAAACAAGACCCTGGAAGATGCTATCGTCAGGGCAAACGAGCTTCAAAAAAATGCCCAAACGGACTATATCACCTTGTTTGCGCAAGCATGGAAGGAGAAATCCGGTGGTGCTTCACTGGCCAGTCTTTTCAAGCGGAATGAGTCGCTGAAAAACGAAGTCAACGCCAGTACCTCCGATGCCCAAGTGGTGGCACTGCTGCGCCGTGAGGCCGACTTGACAGTAGGTCGCACCTATGAAATGCTGAAAAAGCGCATTGACAAATTGGGGGTTGTAGGCCCAACCGTTTCGTTGGACAAAGGCCGTGACATCATCCTAGTGGAGTTGCCTGGCATCGAGAACCCACAGCGCGCCCGTGAATTCCTTCAGAGCGCAGCCAAGCTGGAGTTCTGGAACGTTTACCGGGTGACCGATGGTGCCATGGGTACTGCCTTTGCGGCAGCAAACGATAAGTTGAAGAAGTTGGGGTCGGGCGAAGCAACTGCCCCTACCATCAAGATTGATAGCTCCCAAGTGGATTCTGCAGGCAACAAAATCATGGACACGATTGAGGTTGCCGGCACCAATCCTACTGATACCAGCAAGATTGACCCAACCGCAACCACAGGCCCGTTGTTCGATATCTTCACGCCAAACAATGGCACGAGGGGCTACGCCGTCATGGGCTTGGCAGAAAAGAACAAGCAGGATGATGTGATGAAGATGCTGAACCGCCCAGAGGTTCGCTCCTTGTTCCCCAATGACGTGATGTTCCTTTGGAGCCGCAAGCCAGCCAAGGACGACAAGGGCGTTGAAATGACCAATACCTTTGAGCTGTATGCCATCAAGAAGGAGCCAGGCAAAAATACCGCTCCGCTCGAAGGCGACCGAGTAACGGATGCTTCCGCAAGCCCCAACCCTAACACAGGCGAGCTTTCGATCAACCTCCGAATGGATGGTGAAGGTGCCCGCACATGGGGCATCATGACGGGTAAAGCTGCCAATGACGGCAACCGTGAGATTGCAATCGTGCTCGATTCCGATGTTGTCTCGGCTCCAATGGTGCAAAACCCCATCCTAACGGGTTCTTCTGAAATAACGGGCAACTTCTCTTTGGAAGAAGCCAACGACATTTCCAGCATCCTTGAAATCGGTAAGCTGCCAGCTGGCACAAAAATCATCCAGGAATCGCTGGTCGGCCCATCGCTTGGCGAGGAGAACATCAACACAAGTATGTTGGCGTTGTTCGGCGGCTTCCTCCTTGTATTGGCGTTCATGATATTCTACTTTGGTGGTGGCGGTATCATTTCCATCATCGTACTTTTCCTCAATGTGGTGTTCCTGCTCGGCACGGTTTCCTCCATTGGTACGGTGCTCACACTGCCGGGCATTGCCGGCATCGTCCTTACCATCGGCATGGCGGTAGATGCCAACGTTATCATCTATGAGCGTATTCGGGAGGAGCTACGAGAAGGCAAATCACTCCAAGTAGCCATTCGGGAGGGCTATCGCCATTCGTATTCAGCTATCATTGACGGTAACTTGACAACCTTGCTCACTGCCTTCATCTTGGCCATCTTCGGTCTTGGCCCCATCAAGGGCTTTGCGGTCATCCTGATTTGGGGTATCATTTTCACCTTCTTTACTGCTGTATTGGTGAGCCGCCTCATCATTGAGTGGTGGGTAGGCAAAGGAAAGGAAATTACCTTCTGGACTGCCCCTACCAAGAATTCGTTGGCCAACCTCAACGTGGATTGGATGGCGAAGCGCAAGCTGTTCTATGGTGTTTCCCTCGCCATCACGCTGCTTGGCATTGTCTCCTTCTTCACCAGGGGCTTCGACCTTGGAGTTGACTTCAAGGGCGGCTTTTCTTACAACGTTACGTTCAGCCAGCCCACTGATGCACAGGCCATCCGCCAAGCATTGGCAGGGCCTCTGGAAGGCGAGCCAGTGGTAAAAGCCGTTGACACAGAGAACACCTTCAACATCCTCACGGATTACAGGGTAAACGACGAAGGCGACAATGTGCAGGACGAAGTGACTGCCAAGCTGCTGGGGGGCCTAGGTTCGCTTGCTGGCGGCACTACTCCAGAGGAGTTCAAGAACCCTGACAGCGAGGGCACGCACATCATTTCATCCAGCAAGGTAGGCCCGACCGTGGCCGATGACCTCCGCAACAGTGCGTGGAAGGCCGTTATCTTTGGCCTCTTGGTCATATTCCTTTACATCTTGGTGCGCTTCTCGAAGTGGCAGTACAGTTTGGGGGCGGTCATCGCAACCTTCCACGATGCTTTCGTGGTGGTTTCGTTGTTCTCCCTGCTGCACGGCATACTGCCCTTCCCGATGGAAATTGACCAAGCTTTCATCGCTGCCATCCTCACCATCATCGGTTACTCGGTGAATGACACGGTAATCGTCTATGACCGTATCCGTGAATACACAACAAAGTTCCCTGAAATGAGCACCTACGACCTCATCAACAAGGCCATTAACAAGACCATGAGCCGTACGCTGCTCACGTCCATGACGACCCTCTTCACGGTGTTGATTCTTTGGATATTCGGCAGCGGCAGCATAAAGGGCTTCGCCTTTGCCTTGGTGGTGGGTATCGTTGTTGGTACTTATTCTTCCATCTTCATCGCATCTCCTGTTATGGCAGATTTGGCGAAAGGCGGTGATATTCGGGTCAGCAACCGCGGGCCACTCGCTGCCAACCCTGGCGAAGAGAAGAAGTCATTCACGCACCGGAAGAAGGCCAGCGCCTAAATTTGATTGGGTGACAAAAAATAAAATCCCCTTGCGGTGCAAACTGCAAGGGGATTTTTTTATGAAAAAATTTCAAGCTCATTTATTTTTTGGCACGGTTGTTGAAAAATATTGAGCACGTAAGTTTTGGTTAATAATTGTAAGAATTGTCAAATCTGCCTGAAGTAAGTTCAGGCTTTTTTTTTGCCCATATCCAAGCGCAGCCTCCGGGTAATTTGCTATCACACCTTACACATTCTTTTCCCAAAGAGATAAATTGTCATGGTTGAGGACCACCGCTGCGTCACAGCCTGCGTCCCAGTGTTTGCCTTCGGCAATGACAAAAGAGGCGCCCATCGTTACGTACACACCGTGACGCAGGGTTTGCCTTCGGCAATGACAAAGAGTACGCACCCAGTAAGGATGTAAAATTTACCTCCTACTTAGCTGCAAAAAGTCAAGGAGCAAAAAAAAGAGGCCCAACGGTGTACCGTTGGGCCTCTTTGCATGGATAAACTCAATACCGAAGTTTACTTCGCAGCGCTGATGACCGCCTTGAAAGAATCAGGGTGGTTCAGGGCGAGGTCGGCGAGCGACTTGCGGTTGAGTTCGATATTTGCGGTAGCAAGCTTGTGCATCAACTTGGAGTAGGTCGTGCCGTTCTGGCGGGCACCTGCGTTGATACGGGCAATCCAAAGCTGGCGGTAAGCACGCTTTTTCAATTTGCGGCCAACGTATGCATAGCCCATTGCTTTGTCCACAGCGTTCTTTGCAACGGTGAGGACGTTCTTGCGGCGGCCAAAATAACCTTTGGCAGCCTTTAGGATTTTCTTGCGCCGGGCACGTGATGCAACGGCATTTACTGAACGAGGCATAAATGGAATTTTTAGTACAGCTCAGGGCTTATGAATGCGGATTGCGGATTGCGGATTGCGGATTTTGCCCGCCTGCCACTGTCCCACTCTACGCAACAAAAGGCTTGTAGCCTGGACTCTCGTTAAAAATCTGTTTTGTTTCTTCTTATCCGACTGCGAGCAAACGCTTGATGCGCTCTTGGTCAGAAGCATCTACAACGGTAGAACCAGCGTGGCGCAGCTTGGCCTTTGGGCTTTTGCCCCAAAACCTGTGCGAGGTGTTGGCGTGGAAGCGCTTGACCTTGCCAGAGCCCGTCAGCGTGAAACGCTTCTTTGAGCCGGAATGTGACTTCAATTTTGGCATAATAAACGTTTTGATGTAAAGGAGCGCAAAGGTACGCAACTCCTTGGGTTATTTCCAAATGAGGATTGGTTTAATTGGCAATGAAAATGAGATTTTTTGACCTATTTTTCGACAGGCAACTACGAAGTGCATGACATGAGTACCCCTTTACCCTGACTGCCAACTGCCACTGCCAACTGACGAACTGCCAACTTTATTTCTTCTTCTTAGGTGTCAGCACCACGATCATCCGCTTTCCTTCCAGTTTGATGGGAGCTTCTGGCGTACCGACTTCCTCCAGTTCCTTCACAAAACGGTTCAAGAGGTCGAAGCCACGGTCTTTGAAGACGATGGTACGGCCAAAGAAATGCACGTAAGCCTTCACCTTGGCGTTTTCTTCCAAGAAGTTCTTGGCGTGCTTGGTCTTGAACTCGAAGTCGTGGTCGTCTGTGTTGGGACCGAAGCGAATTTCCTTCAATACCGTCTTGGCGGCCTTGGCCTTCATTTCCTTTTCCTTGCGCTTTTTCTCATACAGGTACTTGTTGAAGTCCGTTAGCCTGCACACGGGAGGGGCGGCATTTGGTGAGATTTCGATAAGGTCGAGTTGCGCTTTGTCGGCCCAGAACAAGGCCTTGCGGGTAGGCACGATTGCACCTGGTTCTATCTTTTCCCCAACGATTTCACTGACTTCCTCTAGGTTTTCACCTGTAATGCGGACATCTGGAACCCTGATTTGTTCGTTGATGCGGAACTTAGGCTCTGGCGGCCTTGAGAAGTTGCGGTTAAATGATCCTTTTGCCAAATGGAAATAGGTTTAGTTAAGAAATTAGGTTAATGTAGTTGATTAGTTAATGCAGTTGATAAAGGTTGATTTTTGGCCAAGAATTGCCCTACTCCCTACCTGTATCACCTTGATAAAACCTTATCAATAATTGTATCGTGCTACGTTTCAAATTTTGCTTTCGTTCCGCTGAGTCCTTCAATTTTGAGTGAAAACGACAGGTTAAGCCGAGAAACTCGAAATTTCCCCCACAAACGTAAAAAACAAACGGCCAATGCCCAACTATCCAGTCGTGCATTGGCCTGTTATTTATCAAAAATTGCAATAAAAATAGGGTTTCCTCACGTCAAGCATCGGTTTTCACTTCCTTGGCGTAAGAAATCACCAATCCAGAACCTTCCTCATTGAGGTCGGCCTCCAGAACGGAGCCTTCGGCAACGTTTTCGTTCAGCAGGAATTCTGCCAGCGGGTCTTCAATGTACTTCTGGATGGCACGATTCAGCGGCCTTGCGCCGAACTGTGGGTCGAAGCCTTTCTCGGCCACAAATTCTTTTCCCTTTTCGGTCAGCAACAGCTTGTAACCCAAGGCTTCCAGTCGCTTGAAAACATCTTTTAGCGTGATGTCAATTATCTGGAATATCTCTTCACGCTGTAGGCTGTTGAAGATGACGACGTCGTCAATGCGGTTCAAGAACTCCGGCGAGAACGTCTTCTTCAAGGCATCACGGATAACTGTCTTTGCGTGGTCTTCTGCCCCTTCCATACGGGACTTAGTAGCGAATCCAACACCTTGACCAAAATCCTTCAATTGGCGGACGCCGATATTGGAGGTCATGATGATGATGGTATTCTTGAAATCCACCTTGCGGCCCAAGCTGTCGGTCAATTGACCATCGTCGAGTACTTGAAGCAAGATATTGTAAACGTCTGGGTGCGCCTTCTCGATTTCATCCAAAAGCACCACGCTGTAGGGCTTACGACGAACCTTCTCCGTCAACTGCCCTCCTTCTTCGTAGCCCACATAGCCTGGAGGGGCACCGATAAGTCGGCTGATGGAGAACTTCTCCATGTATTCGCTCATGTCAATGCGGATGAGGGCATCATCGGAATCGAACAGGTAGCGGGCCAACGACTTGGCCAACTCCGTTTTACCAACACCAGTAGGGCCGAGGAAGATGAAGGAGCCGATTGGCTTCCTCGGGTCTTTCAAGCCAACCCGGTTGCGTTGGATGGCCTTCACGATTTTCTTCACGGCGTCGTCTTGGCCGATGATGAGTTTTTTGATATCATCGGTCATGTTCACGAGCTTCTTGCTCTCACTCTGTGCCACCCGCTTTACGGGAATGCCGGTCATCATGGACACCACTTCTGCTATGTCCTCCTCGTCAACGGGATAGCGCTTGGTCTTGCTTTCTTCCTCCCATTGCATCTTGGCAAAATCGAGTTGGCGCAGCAGCTTGCTCTCCTCGTCCCGAAGGTCGGCGGCACGCTCGTATTGCTGGTTTTTCACAGCTTGGTTTTTCTGCTCCTTTATTTGCTCGATTTTCTTTTCGTACTCCTCGATGTGCTTCGGAACATGGATGTTCTTCAAGTGAACCCTTGCGCCCACCTCGTCCATTACGTCAATGGCTTTGTCCGGCAGGAAGCGGTCGCTCATATTACAGTCGCTAAGGCGCACGCTAGCTTTGATGGCATCATCGGAGTAAACGACGTTGTGGAACTCCTCGTATTTTTCCTTGATGTTGTTCAAAATGTGGATGGTATCATCAGCTGACGGCGGATCAACCACTACCCGCTGGAAGCGGCGGTCAAGTGCGCCATCCTTTTCGATGTACTGGCGGTACTCGTCCAAGGTGGAAGCACCGATGCATTGCAACTCGCCCCGTGCAAGGGCAGGCTTGAAGATATTGGATGCATCGAGAGAACCCGTTGCGCCACCAGCGCCAACAATCGTATGGATTTCGTCAATGAACAGGATGACGTCCCTTGACTTCTCCAATTCGTTCATGATGGCCTTCATGCGCTCCTCAAACTGGCCACGGTATTTTGTGCCAGCAACCATCGCCGCCATGTCGAGCATCACGATGCGCTTGTTGAACAGGGTGCGTGGCACTTTCTTTTGGAAAATGCGCAGCGCCAAGCCTTCCACAATGGCTGTTTTGCCCACGCCTGGCTCTCCTATCAATATAGGGTTGTTCTTCTTGCGGCGACTGAGGATTTGAGACACCCGTTCGATTTCGCTCTCCCGCCCAATGATGGGGTCGAGTTTGCCTTCTTCGGCATGGCGGGTCACGTCTCTGCCAAAATTGTCGAGCACCGGGGTGCGAGACTTTTGCTGGCCCTTGCGCTGTTGCTGTTGGTAGCGTGCATTCTCGTCGTCGTCGTAGCTCGACTCGTCGTCGGGCGGCGGGGCGGCGTTAAAGACTTCTGGCGCTTCAGTCATGCCTTGCTCTTGGCGGACATATTCGAGTTCCGTGCGGAAGATTTCGTAATCAATGTCGAAATGGTTCAGGATGCGGGAAGCGGGGTTGTCCTTGTGTTTAAGGATGGAAAGCACCAAATGCTCCGGCGAAACTTCCTCGCTTTTATTGGCTTTTGCCTCTAAAAATGTTACTTTCAGCACCTTTTCCGCTTGTTTGTTGAGCGGCAGGTTTCCGATGTGAATGGTAGAGTTGGCGGATGGGCGGCGGGGCACCGTCTCTTCGATAATCTGCTGTAGTTCGACAGGGTCAACGTCGAGGGAATCCAGCGTCTTAAAGGCGAGTGTGTCGGCCTCCCTGATCAGCCCAAGCAACAGGTGCTCTGTGCCGATAAAATCTTGTCCAAGCCGCAAAGCCTCGTCACGGCTGGAAGAGATTATTTTTTTCACTTTGTTTGAAAATTTCTTGTCGTTCATATCAATCGAATCGGTGAAATTTTGAAAATTCATTGGGGAATTGAAGCAATGTTAAGATGATTTGAAGAAAGTTCAAAATAGACCCAAGAAAACTTGCCCATTTGGAAGCTGCTTGATTTTGGTTCACTGCGCTAAAAAGGTGGCTTTTCCGCCCAATGAACCAAATTCAAACAGTTTTTTAGTCGCTTCGCACCGGTTTGAAGGCTAGAATATTTCTCCTTGTTGGCATTTTCGAAACGGTGTCCATTTCACGGTAAAAAAAACAATGCCAGCATTTCGTGCCCACAACCAGTTTGATGTTTATATTTCGAAAAAGGCAAACTGGATAGAATGAAATTTTTCCTGTTCACAGCTTTGCATTGACGAGTTTCTTTGGTTCTTGGTATTGCTTACATCAACGGCTGGCAAAGTTCGGCAAATAAACGTTTCATCCCAACCATAGTTTGATGTACTTCAAAAAGCAAACATATTGTAGTAGCGGTTTATGCGTTCTACTTTGGAAGCATTTTGCTTTTAAGCTGTTGATATACAGCGCCTTACGTCAAAAAGTGAACACTATGGCCGGGTGGGGTTAGCACTAAGTGGGGTAAAAAAAACGCTCAAATTCTTCTTGCAAGCAGCACGGTTTGAAAAATTGCAATAGAAAATGGTAACTTAGCGCCCTGATTCCGGCATGGCCCTCCACTTGGGCTGTCCACTTCAAGCGCAAAATCGTAGCATGAAATATTCGATTGATAAGCAGGAGCGTTATGCAGTGCTCCACCTCCACGACGAAAACCTTAACTCCGTAGTGGCACCCAACCTGAAATCGGAACTGGTCATCATCTCCAATGAGGGGGTACCCAACCTGATTCTCGACCTTTCCGAAGTAAAGTACGTGGACTCTTCTGGCCTAAGCGCCATCCTGACCGCCAACCGCTTGTGGAAGAGCCTCGGCTGCTTCGTGCTCACCGGCATCAAGCACGACACTGTGCGGAAGCTGATTGAAATCTCCAGGCTTGACTCCGTGCTGACCATCCTCCCCACGCTCGAAGAATCAAAGGACTATCTCATCTTGGAGGACATTGAGCGGTCCTTGAGCGCAGAGCGCCTATGAGTTTTGACCTGACGATTCTGGGGGTCAATGCAGCAACGCCCGCTTTCGGGCGTTTCCCCACTTCGCAGGTGCTACATGTTCACAACCACCACTTCCTGCTCGACTGTGGCGAGGGCACCCAAATGCGGATGGCCGACTTCGACATCCCCCGCCACAAAATCCAACAGATTTTCATCAGCCACCTCCACGGCGACCATGTATTCGGGTTACCGGGCCTGCTTTTTTCCTACGACCTGAACGGCCGGCAAACCCCACTGGATATTTTTTCCCCCGCAGGCTTGGAACCCATGATTGCTGCGCAACTAAAGCCCGGAGGCTATCTTTCCTATCCCATCCGTTTCCATGTAGTGGACACACAGTCTCCCAACTTGGTCTTTGAAAATGACTCGGTAAGTGTCCATTCCATCCCTTTGAAGCATGGCATACCGACCGTAGGCTATGTCTTTCGGGAGAAGCCCCGCCTCCTGAATATCCGTTCCGAGCAAATTGCAGCGCACCGACTGACCATCCCGCAGATTAAGGCTGCCAAGGCAGGCGAGGATGTGCTTTTGGAAAATGGTCAATTGCTCCGCAACGAAGAGCTTACCCTTCCACCCGCCCCGCTTCGCTCCTATGCCTTCCTTACCGATACGATGGCCGACGACGCCGTGCTGCCCCATATACAAGGTGTGAGCATGCTCTACCACGACACCACCTTCTGCGACGACTTCGCCGAAAACGCCGCCCTCACCATGCACAGTACCGCCCGCCAAGCCGCCGAACTGGCCCGAAAGGCCGGGGTCGGGCAGTTGATTTGTGGGCATTATTCGTCGAGGTATAGGGAGTTGGACAGGTTTCTGGTGGAGGCGGGGGAGGTTTTTGACAGGGTGATGCTGGGGGTGGAGGGGAGTATTTATCATTGTTGAGGTTCATTTCTGTCTGGTTGATTCACCATCTTGAAGTGGTAATGCTGCTGCATCAATTTTTAATTTTTGGAAAATTGGTAAAAAAATTTTTACTAAATGGTAAAAAAGATGTTATCTTTGCATGGCCTTAAAAAAGAAACCCCGCCTAAAGAGGCAGGGCTCGAAAAGACAAAAAGTGACAAAATTTCCCGCTCTAACAAAGCATTGCGTACAGAGTACCGGCTAAGAGTGAGAAAAACAGTGTCAGCCAGAACTTCTTCCATTTTAAAGCAATAGAGAAGTTACCATGACAATCACTGTCGAAATACTAAATGATAAAGCGCTAAGCCTGCTCAAAAACTTGGAGCAGCTAAAACTGCTTAGGTTGCGGCTCCCAAAGAAGAAGGTTAGCCCTAAAACTGTCATTGAGCCTTTAGGGAAGGATATTTAGCAAGTGGAAGCAATGAAGAATTTTGAAACAGGCATCATCAAGCCGCTTCGCAAAGACTTGACACTTCATCAATTGCTGGAAGAGCAGCATTTCAAAGGTTTTGACCGAAAGGAATTGGATAAACTTGCCAAGGAAATCAATATCCAAGAACCTATTGAAGAACTTCTTGCCATGCTTAAGCCATAATTTACCTGCTAGACACGAATATTTTGCTGTACTACCTTCGAGAAAACAGCAGCTTGGCCAAGTATCAACGCAAGATTTAATTCATATTCATTTGCTCGACTAATATGAGATACACTCAAGGCGATGACCAAAATGAGCACAAACTTTTGAAGTAAAGCCCGAACCTCCATTAACATTAATTTAACCTATTGCAAAGAACTATTAGGCAAGGGAAAAGAGTTAATATGGGCGTACCTTAACAATCTAAATTTTTCCAGTTATGAAAAACTCTTTTTACACTTACATTTTTTCATTTTTCGCAATAAGCATACTACCTGTTATTAGTAGCTGCAACTTAGATCCTGAATGCAAAGAAGCTGTCGTTGACCTATCCTTGGAGGCACTGAATACGACAGTGAACGTAGCTGTATTGGGGCAAGAATTTAGAGTTCAATGTTTAATCAAAAATGTAGTTTCAACAATTGATGTATGTACTGGAAGTACTACAACTGAAGAAGCAGAAGGCACGTTTGAGGTCGCATACAGCCCAACTTTTTCAGATAGATTTTCTGATTATGTAGTTTATCAAAGCGGCCCTTTTGAAATAAAAAAACTTGCTGCAAATGGATTTCAGGAAGACTACATTCCAATAATTCCAGACGTTGCAGGATACTACGCAGTGAAAGTAGTTCTCAACACGGGAGCATACCCGATTAGTGAAGGGAATATCGATAATAACTCTCAAGCCATATCAATTAGAGCTGATTGAGTACGATGCGTTGAAGCTTTTGTTGATTTTCAAAAGACGACGCCCTAACAAGAGGGCGTCGCCTTTTTTTTATAGGCAATCGTCATTGAAAGTCATTAGTCATTGAAGTCATTTTATTGAAAATCAGTGGTTAAGTAGTGCCTTCCAATCGATTCTTAACTCGAACTCTTATAACATTTCGACGCCTTTTGTAAACGCCAGACACTTACGCTGCTTTGGCAAGAAACGTCAACCTCAAGTTTTCGCCTGCCCTGCGTTCTGTTTCATGATGCTAAGGTCGAAGATGCCATGTTCGTGAAAGACCATTACAAAGGCGGTTTCCATTATCGTTAGAATCGGACGACAACATGAAGTCGCTGACCTACTGGGTTCACATCAACCGGTTTAGATTGCAATGGTTTTTCACTCCTTCCGCTTCGACAACAACCAATCATACAAATCCTGCCCACCATACACCCGCCGCCAGGTATCGTGCCCCATGTCCTCATGGATGGTGAAGCGTACGTCGGGGGCGCCGAGTTCCTTCAGCTTGTTGACGCCAGCATAGAAATAGCGAGGCTGCACACACCGTCCAAGCCGCCAGCGAAGGTCCACGACGGGATTTTTGCCTTCGCAATTGGCGCCATGTAATCGGGATGCCCCCAGCCCACCACCGGAGCGATGGCGGCGAACCGCTCAGGGTGCGTGCTGGCGAAATGCCAAGTACCGAAGCCGCCATAGCTCAACCCTGTGAGGTAGGTGCGTTGTGCATCGCCTTGGTAGTATTGCTGTACGAAATTGAGCATTGTCAATAAATCCTCCTCCACTTTGTCCCAGCCGTCGGGCAAGGTCTTTATGCCACCGGGGAAGGTGTCCGATTGCACCGCACCGAGCATGGGGCCAGTGGGCAGGTCGCCCCAGTTGCGGGCCGGGGTGCCATCTGCGAGGCGCTTGGGAATCCAGTCCTTGCTGCGGTTGTCAATGTAGGAGAGGCCACGTTTGTCCATTCCAAACATGGGCAGTTGCGGGGAGATGATGATGAACGGCAGGTCACGCTTTTGAATCCAAGCCTCGTACAGCGGACCGTGAATGAGCACGTAGTCGAGTTCATCACGGCCATTGCCCCGCTCGCCGTTGCCGTGCAAGAACATGAGCACGGGATATTTCTTGCCAACCACGCCATCGTGCCCCTTGGGCAAGTACATGAAAAACTCGTGTTCCTGGCTGTCCACTTTGCTCTTGAACGGCACCCGTTGCAGGCGAGGCTCCGTCGCCACAGCCTCCACGACGGGCTTGCCCGGTTCGATGAGGTCGGTATTGGCGGCATCGAGCTTGAGTTCCTCCATCCAGATATTGCGGTAGAGCACGTTGTGGCCCTCGGCTTGCAGCTTGAGGCCGCCGGGCCGGTCGGTGATGCCCTTGCCGCCGTCGTTGCCACCGTCGAGGCCGGAGTTGGGGCCGCCCCACACCTGCTGTATTGGCTGGTTCTGGTGTACTTTCACGCCGTTGAAATGCAGCGTCACCATTGGCTTTTCCACCAGTTTCCCATCCTTGAAACGGGCCGCCCGGAACACCACATCATACGAGTTCCATTTGCCCACGCCGTTGTACAGGTAATAGGGTGCCCGCCGCTCATTGATGACGGCGGCGAGGCCGTGCGCCGTGCTGTCGCCGTCGAGCACTTGGATTTCGTAACGGTTCTGAAGATAGACGCCGCTATTACCACCGGGTTCTTGAATGAGGAACTCCACATGCGCCCGGAAGTCCCGGAACTCCTGCTTTGTCACGATGTCGGCAGCACCGTAGAGGCCACCCGCTGCGGCGGGGTCGTTGGTGTTCATGGCCGTGCCTGTGGCAGCGGGGTCTTTCACGATTTGCCATTTGATGGGCATGGCGGCCTTGAAACGGGGGCCTTCCCAGTATTGCCAGTTGTCGGTTAGGGATTTGGCGGAACCATCGAAATGGACCTTGGCACCCTTGGTCGGCTTTGCCCCGACGCCGATGTTTTGCGCAGTGAGATTGCCCACGAGGGCCAAGAGGAGGAGGGTAATGTGAAAGTTTTTCATGGCAAAAAGGACAAGCAAAAGAGGGAGATGGGAAATGAAAAATTGGGAATTTCCCATCTCTCTCTTTATCAGTGATTCAGGTGGGAAAAATCTTTTGGAAAAAAATTCATCCCATCTGAATCACTGATAGTTTGGACTTCTGAAAAAAATTTCAAAAGACGAATAAAGTCAAAGCCGGAAGGTAGGAATTCTTTGGGAAACGCAAACACTCCTGCATTTTCTCATCTCAGCGCCTGACTATTGTCATCCATCAGCACCCTAACTTCTGTGACTTTTGACCCAGACCAAAAGTATCTATATGCAAACCATCAGTCTCGCCCGCCCACAGTTGCTCAACGCCATTTGGGCCATGCACGATGTAAAAGGTTTTCTTGACGACAACGATATTGCTCAACTGTCCACGCTGTTCGGAGTTTCCGCCGTGGAAATTGAGGGGGTCGTGTCGTTCTACCATTTCTTCCACCGCAAGCCTTCGGGCAAGCACACGATTTACCTGAACAACAGCATCGTGTCGGAGTTCAGCGGCTATGAGGAGGTGAAGCGGGCCTTTGAAAAAGAAACCGGGGCCACCATCGGCAAGGTGGACCCCACGGGCACCTTCGGCTTTTACGAAACCTCCTGTATCGGCCTCAGCGACCAAGAACCTGCGGCTTTGGTGGACTTCTGCCCCATGACGGAACTGACGCCGCAGAAGGTAAAAACCATTGTGTCAAAACTGAAAACCGGCTCGACACCCCTCTCCATTTGCGACGAGCCGAAGAACAATATCCGCTACACGCCCGGTGAGCGTGCCTTCATCCTGAAAGACTATGTGCCGGGGGCTGCCCTGCAAAAACTGAAAGACTTGGAGCCAATGGAGGTCATCCAGCAGATAAAGGACGCTGGGCTGATGGGTATGGGGGGCGCATTTTTCCCCACGGGCATTAAATGGGAAGGCTGCCGCAAAAATGCCAGCAACCGCAAGTTCGTCGTCTGCAATGCCGACGAGGGCGAGCCGGGCACCTTCAAGGACCGGGTGCTGCTGAACACCATGCCGGGCCTCGTCATTGAGGGAATGGCGCTCGGCGCATACTCCGTCGGTGCTTCGGAGGGCATCATCTACCTGCGGGCCGAGTACCGTTGGTTGAAGGAAAAAATAGAGCAAACGCTGGAAGATTTCCGTGAAAAAGGCTGGCTCGGCGACCACATCAAGGCCAAGCAGCCCTTCTCGTTCGACATACGGGTGCAACTCGGCGCTGGTGCTTATGTCTGCGGCGAGGAGACCGCCCTGCTCAACTCCCTCGAAGGCAAGCGGGGCGAACCCCGTACCCGCCGCTACTTCCCGATCGAGCGGGGGTATTTGTCAAAACCGACGCTCGTGAACAATGTGGAGACCTTTGCCACCGCTGCCCGAATCCTTGAATCTGGGCCTGCCCGAATGCGGGAACTTGGCACAAAGGACTCGCCCGGCACGAAGCTGATTTCCATCAGCGGTGACTGTGCCAAACCGGGCATTTATGAAATAGAATGGGGCATGCACCTGAGCGAACTCTTGACGCTTTGCGAAGCAAATGACCCCTACTACGTGCAGGTGAGCGGTCCGAGCGGTACCGCCGTTTCGATGAAGGAGCGCAACCGCCGCCTCTGCAAGGAAGACCTGCTCTGCGGTGGCTCGTTCATGGTGTTCAACAAAAGCCGTGACCTGCTGCAAATCCTGCTGAACTTCAACAACTTCTTCAAGCACGAGAGCTGTGGCATCTGTACCCCTTGCAGGGCCGGTAACTTCATCCTGAACCGCAAGTTGGAAAAACTGGAACTGGGGCTTTGCTCGCTGCGTGACCTCGTCGAAATCGAGGACTGGGGCGCCACCATCAAGCAGAACAGCCGCTGCGGCCTCGGCCAAATGTCTCCAAACAGCATCATTGACGCTATCCACAAGTTCCCCGAATATTTCGATTGCCGGGTGGACAAATCGGGCAGCCGGCTCAGCCACGGGTTCGACATGGAACGGGCGGTGCGGGAGTACGAGGAGGCGGTAGAGGCATAAGGCTTTTTAAAATTGGGTTTTGATTTAAGATATAAGATTTAATAAATCAGATTTAAGATTTATTGGCGATTTAAGCTAAATGTTTAAAGCATCAGTATTTGCAGGCTGTAAGCGAGGGTTAAATCTAAAATCTTATATCGTACATCTTATATCTTATATCAAAATAAAGGACTAATAAATTAGGACAAAAATGTCACATCCAATCACCATCACCATAGACGGCAAAGAAGTCCAAGTCGAGGACGGCACGCTGCTGATAAATGCAATTCGGGAAGCGGGCGTGGACGTGCCTTCGCTTTGTTATTACGAACATATTGACCCGCCGCTCGGCACTTGCCGGGTTTGCACGGTGGAAGTGAACGGGCGGCACCAAGCCTCCTGCACCACCTTGGCCCGCAACGGCATGAGTGTGGTCGTACACGACGACCCAACGCTGCACGACACCCGCAAGGCGATGGTGGAAATGCTTTTTGCCGAAGGCAACCACTTCTGCCCCGCCTGCGAAAAAAGTGGCGACTGCGACCTACAGGGCATGGGCTACGATTTGGGCGTGCAGATGAGCCGTTTCCCGCACCTGTTCGTTGACCGCATAATTGACTACAACCCCAAGCGGATGGTAATCGAGCACAACCGATGCATCCGTTGCCGCCGCTGCGTGGACGAGGTGCTAACCGACGACGGCAAACGGGTCTTCAGCTTCGCACACCGTGGCAACGACACGGAGGTGGCCATTGACTACGACCAGGAGGCCAAGTTGACCGAAGAACAAGCCGTCCGGGCCATGCACATTTGTCCGACTGGCTCCATTCTGGTGCGGGGCAAGAGCTTGGCAAGGCCCTTTGGCGAGCGCAAGTACGACATTGATGGCGCCCACGCTGGGGGAAATGTTCCGATGGAAAAAATGTTTGCTCCTAAGGTGGGGAACGGCGAGAAGAAGGTCATCGCCACCGTCTCCTTGGCAGGGTGCTTCGGCTGCCACATGTCCATGCTCGACCTCGACATGGGCATCCTTGACCTCGTTGACTTGGTAGAGTTCAACAAATCGCCGCTGACAGACATCAAAGAGTTCACCAAGCGGGTGGACATCGGCCTCATCGAGGGCGGCTGCTGCAACTCCGAGAACGTACATGTGCTGAGGGAATTCCGCAGAAAATGCGACATCCTTGTATCCGTGGGCGAGTGCTCAATCTGGGGCGGCCTGCCCGCCATGCGCAACATGGTGCCCCTGCGGGAATGCCTGGAGGAAGCCTACCTGCACTCGTTCACGAGTGAAAACGAGGCGGCGATTATTCCGCACCACGAGGATATTCCAAAGATTCTGGACAAGGTCTATGCCTGTAGCGAGGTAGTGGATATTGATTATTACATACCTGGCTGCCCGCCCAGCGCCAACCATATCTGGAAGATGGTGAAGAACATCCTGTTTGGGGCAGAGTACTCGGTGGTGTACCCAGAGTTTAAATATGATTGAAAGGGGTATTTAAAAATTGCGGAGCAATTTTTAAAAACCCCTAATAACTTCTTTTGGGCAGCGGCGGCGAAGCCGCCGCTGCCCAAAAGAAAGAGGATTTGGGGGCATACTGCCCCCAAGCCCCGTCGAAATTGAAATCTTTTGTCATGCAAAAAGTCATCATAGAACCCGTCACCCGTGTAGAAGGCCACGGAAAAGTCACCATCCACCTCGACGACGAGGGGCGGGTGAAGGACAGTTTTTTCCATATCGTCGAGTTTCGGGGGTTTGAGCGGTTCATACAGGGGCGGCCCTATTGGGAAGCACCCGTGCTGGTGCAGCGGCTCTGCGGCATCTGCCCGGTGAGCCACCATATTGCGGCAGCAAAGGCCATTGACCAACTTTCGGGCCTCGACCCGAAAGACCTCTCGCCCACTGCGACCAAAATCCGGCGGCTGCTGCATTATGGACAGATTTTCCAGTCCCACGCCCTGCACTTCTTCTACCTGGCTTCGCCTGACCTGCTCTTTGGCGTGGATGCGCCCGTTGAGAAGCGGAACGTGGTGGCCGTGGCCTTGGAGAACAAGGAACTGGCCAAGAAGGGCATCCTCATGCGGAAGTTCGGCCAGGAAATCATCCGGGCCATTGCGGGCAAGCGCATACACGGCATCGCTGCCGTGCCGGGCGGCGTACACAAGCACCTGACGCTGGAAGACCGGGATTATTTCCTGTCGGGGAAAGACCTGCCCAGCGTGGACACGATGATTGAATGGATGATGGAGGTGATGACCTTCATCAAAGGCTACCACGAGCAAAACGCCGCTTGGCTCGACACATTTGCCTCCTATCCCAGCGGCCACCTCGGCCTCGTGAACGCCGACGACGGCTCGCTCGAACTCTACGATGGCCGACTGCGTGCCATTGATGCCGACGGCAACCGTACCCTCGACGATATCCGGGACGTGGACTACCTCCAATATTTCGCCGAGGGCGTGGAGCCGTGGACGTTCCTGAAGTTCCCGTACTTGCGCCACTTGGGCCGGGAGAACGGCTGGAGCAGGGTGGGGCCGCTGGCCCGACTGAACGTTTGCGACAGCATCGGTACCCCATTGGCGCAAGCCGAATTTGAGATTTACAAAAACTACACGGGCGGCAAGCCGAACCACCACACGATGCACTTCCACTGGGCAAGGCTCATTGAAATGCTGCACTGCGCCGAGTTGATGCAGTCGCTGTTGCACGACCCCGACATTCTCAGCGACGATATCTTGCGCCAAGGCCATCGTCGGCCAGAAGGCATTGGCATCGTGGAGGCCCCGAGGGGCACGCTTATCCACCACTACCAGGCCGACGAAAAGGGCATGATTACCCGCTGCAACCTCATCGTAAGCACGACACACAACAACGAACCGATGAACCGGGCCGTGCGCTGGGTTGCCAACAACGTGCTCAGCGGCCAGCCCAAGTTGACGGATACGCTGCTCAACCAAGTGGAAATCGCCATCCGTGCATACGACCCCTGCTTGAGCTGTGCTACCCACGCCATCGGGCAGATGCCTTTGCAAGCGGTGCTTTATGATGCCGCTGGCAACGTGCTGGATGAGCGGTTGAAAAACTGAGCGGTTTAGTAAGGAGCAGAATTCCGAAATCTTTGAGATTTCGGAATTCTCCTGTGCGCCAAAACCACCATTTAAAAACTTTGCCATGGAACTTCCATTCACCACCTCCCAATTCTTGGAAGTGTTCCGACAGTACAACACTGCCGTTTTCCCCATACAGTTCTTGTTTATCCTGTTGGCCATCATGGCCATCGTGTTTGCCGTGAGGCATCACCGCAACAGCGGGCGGGCTATTTCCGCTATACTCGGCCTGCTGTGGCTTTGGATGGGCATGGTCTATCATTGGGGCTTTTTTGCTGGCATCAACAAGGTGGCCTACCTGTTCGGGGCGGCCTTCGTAGCACAAGGTGCTTTGTTCCTGACGAAGGGCGTTTTGCAAGGCAAACTGAAGTTTATCCACAAACCCACGCCCGCCGTGTGGGTTGGCAGTGCAATGATGCTCTATGCGCTCCTCATTTACCCGCTGCTCGGCTACCTGCTGGGGCATGGTTATCCTAATTCGCCAACCTTTGGGCTGCCTTGCCCGACCACGATTTTCACCCTTGGCATCTTGCTCTGGCTCGATAAAAAGCCGCCGCTGTACCTGCTCATCATCCCACTGCTTTGGTCGCTGATAGGCACGGTGGCTGCCGTAAAATTGGGCATTCGGGAGGATGTGGGGCTGTTGGTGTCTGGTGCGCTCACTGTTTGGTTTTTGGTGGGAAAAAAGCCGTTGTGACGGGAAGAGCTGCTCATCAATTTCATATAGCTGTCGTTTACAGCTACCCGCAGGGCGACCTCATGTATGGGAAGTTCGAGACGAAGCGGGTGGAGTATAATTGCAAGCTGTGAGGGCAATGGATGGATAAGGCGAAACAATAGGCTGCTTCGGGCGTTTTTTTACACAACGTTAAACTGCAAGAAATCTTGGCACGGCATCGTTTTTGACCTTATTTTTGCAGTGCTTTTGAAAAACAGTGAAGCAGCAATTCCGACATATCACGGTTTACCTACTGGCGGCCATGGTCTTCATGGCTACAACGGGGCTTAGCGTACACCACCTGTACTGCTATTGCAAGGGTGAAATGGTCACATCCATCTTCCGCCCCGACGAGCCATGCGAACTGGCTGAAAGGCAATCACCCAGCAAAAGCTGCTGCAAGGGCAGTACCTGCGGCAAGCCTTCCGACGAAAAAAAGCACAACTGCTCCGACTGCACCTCACAATTCGTGAAGATGGAGGCAGATTACCTGCTGCCCACGTTTTTTGACCTCAAGTCCTTCGATTTTGTTGCCCTGCAAGCAACAGATTTTGCTGTGCTGCACATCGTTGTAGAAACGGCCAACCTGCTCCGGTGGCAACAAGACATGCCTCCTCCGCCTGGAGGCAAGGAGCTTTTACCCTGGATACAATCTTTCCTTTGTTAGTGCTCGCTGTTTGAAATCCTTCCAATCAGCAATCCCTGTTTATTCAGGAAACCTATCATTGCAGCGTCCAGGAAACAGACGCTTAAATCATTGAAAATGAGAGCGCTAACCTTATCCATCTGTTTGATATTCAGTTTTTTAAGTCAAGCCCAAAAACAGCTATACGGCAATGTCTTCAACGAAAACGGCGAAACCCTTATTGGGGCCACCGTAAGTTGGGAAGGCACCGATATGGGCACCGTGACCGATGAAAAAGGCGATTTTTGGCTTGAGAAAATGCCTGACACCGCCAACCTTCTCATCCAGTACGTGGGCTACAGCCCGGTCACCATACAAATGTTCCCGCACGAGGACACGGCCCTTATCAAAATAGAGGGTGTTACCGAGCTTCAAACCGTCACCGTCTCCGAGCACCGTGGCGACACCTATACATCCACCCTCGGCACGCTCAACATGGAGCAGATCACCTCCTGCGAGCTGAAAAAAGCAGCCTGCTGTAACCTCAGCGAGAGCTTCGAAACCAATGGCAGCGTGGACGTGATGCGGCAGGACGCCGTGACCTCCGCCTCCGAAATCCAGATGTTGGGACTGAGGGGCATCTACTCCCAACTGTTGATGGAAAAAAGGCCAGTTTACACGGGCCTCGGTAGCCCCTTGGCCTTGGAGTACATCCCTGGCACATGGGTCGAGGGCATACAGGTGTCGAAGGGCACCAGTACCGTTCAGAACGGCCCACAGGCTATCACTGGTCAGATTAATACCGAACTGGTTAAGCCTTGGAAAGACAAACCCCTTTTCGTCAACCTGTTTGGCTCCACCATCGGGCGGGGCGAGATCAACCTCCACGCAAACAAGAAGGTTGGCGAACATTTCAGCACGGGCCTCTTGCTGCACGGCAGCAGCACACAGGGCGAGTTCGACCGCAACGAAGACGGCTTCATTGACCAACCTAAAAAGACTAGCCTGATTGCGCTCTGGCGCAACTACTGGGTGGAGGACAATTTCAGCACCCAGTTCAACGTGCAAGTGCTTGACGATGAGCGGCATAGCGGGCAGATGACCGCTTTTGATGATAAGCCCGATATACCGGGTACAGGTGTTTATGAAATCAAGCAAAACAACCGCCGAGTGGACGTGTTCGGCAAGTTCGGCTACATCGGCTTCATGAAGCCAGAGACCTCCGTTGGCTTCATCTATGGTGGCTCGCTGCACGACATGAAGAACAACTTCGGCAATACCCGCTACAACGGCCAGCAGCGAAACTTCTACGCCAACCTGATGTACGCCAGCTTTATCGGCACCACCGACCACAAGTTCAACGTGGGGGCCAGCTTCCAGCACGACGACTACGACGAATACTTCAACGACACGGACTTCAGCAGGGTGGAGACCATGCCTGGCGTGTATGGGGAGTACGTTTTTTCAAGGGACAAGTTTGGCATCATTGCTGGCCTGCGTTTCGACCACCACAACCTGTTTGGCACCTTCGCAACGCCGAGGCTGAACCTCAAGTACAATTTCAACGACAACACCATCTTGCGTATGAGCGGCGGCAGGGGCATGCGCACGGCGCAAATCCTAAGCGAAAACATGGCCGTGATGGCCAGCAACCGCCAGTTCGTCGTTGACCAGCGCCAGCTCGATATCGAAGACGCATGGAACGTTGGCCTGAATTTCACCAAGAGCTTCAAACTAGCCGGGAAGAGCGCCAGCTTCCTCGCCGACTTATACCGCACCGAGTTCGTGAACCAAGTGGTGATGGACATGGAGAGCCAGCATGGGAAGGTGCTTTTCTACAATTTGGATGGTAAAAGCTTCTCCAACTCCTTGCTCCTCCTTGGCACTTGGGCACCGTTCAAGGGTTTCGACATGAAATTGGCCTATAAGCTGAACGATGTAAAAGTGACCTACCTCGGAGCCAACGATGCCATCCAACGCCCAATGACGGCCCGCCACCGTGGCCTTCTGACCCTGAACTACAAGACACCCGATGGGAAGTGGATGGTCAATTCCTATACGCAACTCGTTGGAAAACAACGATTTGCAAACAGCCACAACGTACCCTCGGAGTTGATTGCCAAGTTCACGGGCGAGTCGCCCAACTATGTGACGGTGAACGCTCAGGTGAGCCGCAACTATAAGAACATCGAGTTCTACATCGGTGGGGAGAACCTGACCGGCTATCGCCAAGAGGCCGCCATCGTGGATTGGCAGAACCCATTCGGGGAATACTTCGATGCAATGCAGGTATGGGGGCCGCTCGTAGGGGCGAGGGGGTATGCTGGCATCAGGTGGTGGATTGATTAGGATTGGTTTCGATTTAAGTTATAAGTCCAAACTCCCCGGATTTGAGGGCGAAAGGCGGCTGTTTACCAAATTCGCCTTTTTCATTTTGTGGTCAAAATCAACGATTCACAGAGCCATATACGCCAACCATGAAATCTTACAGAAGGAACGCTTGTTAGTTACTACCCTTCCAAAAAATAATTGTGAAGCCAACTCGATAAACAAAAGCAATGAACCATAAGTACTTCCTAGAAATTAGTTGACATTTAGAAATTGGGAAATCAAAGACCCAATTAATTTCCAATTTCTACTTATTTGATGCCTTAACCATGGAAAAGAGGAGTTTCTTTCCTGCGATCGGGTAAACGGGAAACTATCGGTCTTGAAAGCGGGCGATTCACTGGAGGTTCCACCGAATACCGTCCATTCCATTTGGAACAGCGGCGAACAATCCGCGGTGATGCACTGGGTGGTGACGCCGGCATTGGACAGCGAAGCGTTTTTTGAGACTTTAGCAGCGCTTGGCAATGATGGGAAAACCAACAAAAAAGGCGTCCCCAGCCTCTTTCAGGCAGCTTTGACGCTGCGCCATTTTTCCAAAGTATTTCGCCTTGCGAAGCCAGCCAATTGGGTGCAAAACAGGTGTTTGGCTTGCTGGCACCGATTGCCATAATATTGGGCCACCAGCCAGTTTATCGGGAATAAAAATCGCAGTTCATGCAGCGAAAACAACAGTTCATGCCCCTAAACGAGGGGCATATTTCAGCACTTCGCTTACTTTTGGCTCCATGCCAAACCCAACTGCTACAAGTCTCAACGATAAATGGCTGCGCCTTTTCGGAATCCCGATTTCGGTATTTGCTGTGCTTTTGGCTCAGATGCCGCACTATTTCCCCGGCAGGTGGGATTTATTTTGGCGCTACGTTTTTATCAGCCTGATTTTTACCAGCCTGATGTGGGAAATCGCCCGCTGGATTTTTCTCCGGGTGCGGCGACAGTATCCCAGCGTGGGACAGACCGCCCGGCGCATCGTTGTGATGTTCCTCTGTTTTTCCGTACAGTTGGGCATCGGCCAGGCCATTCTCTCCAAGCTCATGCTCGATTTCCGCTGGTCGGAAACCACCGAGCCTTATTGGAAAATTTGGTTGGTCAACTTCGCCAGCTCACTTTTTTTTATCGTCCTGATATGCGCCATTTACGAGGTGATTTACTTTTTCAGCCAATACAAAATCAGCCTACTCCGTGCCGAAGAACTCAAAAAACAGCAAGCTCAGCAGCGCCTCGATGCCCTGAAAACCCGTGTCAATCCTCATTTTTTGTTCAATTCGCTCACCACGCTCTCGGCCCTTATCGGTGAGGATGCGCCCAAGGCCGAACGCTTTGTGGACGAGCTTTCGAAGGTCTATCGCTACTTACTGCGGGCAGCCCGGCAGCCGAGCGTGGCCTTGAGCGAAGAGCTAAAATTCGCCGAATCGTACGCTTTTTTGTTGAAAAACCGCTTTGGAGATGGGGCGTTTTCGCTTTCAACCAATCTACCGTCGGCCCCGGCAGAACTTGACCTGACCATGCCAACCCTGAGCCTCCAAAACGCCATTGACTACCTCGTCCGTACCCAAAATTTGCCCTTAAATATCGAAGTGAAATTGCTCGAAAAACAGCTCCAAATCACCTGCGGCCACCAGCCTAAAACCATCGCCTTCGACGTGCCGGACAACGACTGGCGGCAGTTGGAAGCAGCAGGGGCTTGGGCGAAGCCACACGGCGGCAGGCTGGAAATCACGATTCCGTTCACCCAAAAAATGCCAGCGACATGAAGCACCCACTGCCTGCTTTTATCAAAAACAATTGGGTCGAACTACTGATAGTACCGCCCGTGCTGCTGGGGGTCGGTTACTTCATGTACGGCGACTCCTATTTTTCGTCTTGGGGCAATTTTTGGCGAATGACGCTGCCTTGGGTCATTTTCGGCATCATGGCTTCATCGGCTTGCAGGTGGTGGAGGCAGGTGATGCTCAACCGCTTCGAAAAGACGGATGACTGGTGGAAGCGACTGATATTCAGTATCTTAGGCTACCTGACCTTTCACTTCATTCTCATCTCGGCCTTGTATTTTCTGTTGATAAAATCGCCGCTTTTTGAAATTGGCCTATCACAGGATAGGTTCTACATCGTCGTCATTGTCAATTTTTCGACCCTCATCATCATCACCACTTTTTATGAAGGCATCACTTTTTTTGAAAAATGGAAGGAGGCCATCACCGAAGCCGAGGAGCTTGAAAAGCTGACCCTCGAAAGCCAGTTCCGCAGCCTCCAAAGCCAACTGAACCCCCATTTTTTGTTCAACAGCTTCAACGTCCTCTCCTCGCTCATCAGCGAAAGCCCCCGCCGGGCGGAGGACTTCGTGGACAATCTGTCCAATGTCTATCGCTACCTGCTCCGCTCCAACGAGCACGAACTGGCCACTGTCGGCGAAGAACTGCGATTCATCCGTTCTTATTTCCACCTGTTGGCAACCCGCCACGACACGGGTATTTTATTGGAAACAACAGTAAAAAAAGGGGGTTTGGACAAAAAATTGCCCACCCTCGCCCTTCAGGTTTTGGTGGAAAATGCCGTGAAGCACAACGAAATCAGCCCCGAAAAACCTTTGAAAATCGAGCTACTGGAAAGCGGCTCAGTGCTGCTCGTGCGCAACAATATACAGCGCAAAGCCACCCGCCCGCAGTCCAATCAAGTGGGCTTGGAAAACCTGCGGCAGCGGTACGAGCTGCTGGGGGTAGAGGGGTTTGGGGTGAAGGAGGATGGGAAGTTTTTTTCAGTTTCATTGCCGATGATTTAAAGTGGCGGTTCGTTCACCGTTTTTCACAGTTCATGTCGGATACACTCGTTGCAAAACCAATCGAACCCCATATTTGCAACATGGAATAAAATGACGAATTCACGGATATTCATCATGCAATCCTCATCATTTATCATTAGAAAATCATGCAAGTCCTAATCGTAGAAGACGAACCCCTCGCTGTAAAAAAGCTCACCCGGCTGCTCTCAGAAGTCGCTTTCGATGTAAAGGTCGTCGGTACGGCGGGCAGTATCCGGGCGGCGGTTGAATGGCTGGAAGCCAACCCTGCGCCCGACCTTATTTTCCTGGACATCGAGCTGTCCGATGGGCAGAGTTTCGAGATTTTCCAACGGACGAAGGTTAAAAGCCCCATCATTTTCGTCACCTCATACGACGAGTTTGCCCTGCAAGCCTTCAAGGTCAACAGCGTGGACTACCTGCTGAAACCCGTGCAACGGGAAGACCTGGAAGCAGCCATCGAGAAGTTTCGGGAGCTGAAGCACCAGTATGCACGGGACGTGAACCCCATTTCCGCCAGCATCGAGAGCCTGCTGCTAACGCTCACGGGCGGCGGCAACCCAGCAGCCCCAGCGAAGGAATACCGCAGCCGTTTTTTGGTAAAATACCTCCAAAAGTACGTCACCGTGGAAGTGGCCGACATCGCCTATTTCTGGTCGGAGGGCCGGGTCAATTTTTTCAAAAACCATGCTGGCCAAAAATACCTCGTGGAATACACCCTGGACGAAATCGAGGCCATGCTCGACCCACGGGACTGGTTCCGGGTGAGCCGCCAGTTCATCGTCAGCGTGCCCGCCGTGCATGAGATTCACCCGTTTTTCAACAACCGCCTGAAGCTGCACCTGAAGCCGCAGGAGCCGGAGGAAGTGACGGTAAGCCGGGAGCGGGTGGCGGATTTTAAGTTGTGGTTGGGAAAGTGATTGATTGTTGGATTGATTGATTGTTTGATTGTTGTAGTTGCTACCCAATGCATTGAAATTCAATGCTTTTATAGCGACAATCAACATTGCCGCCAAGTACCATTTACTTGGCGAACGAAAAGTGGAAGTGGTGCAGGAAGGGGGGCGGTTTCGTGTGGTGCTGCCGTTGATTTGCCCCTCATTTGTTTCAAGAACTGAAATATTTGCCCCGAATTTATTACAAACCCGAATGGTTGTCATTTTGACCTGCCTTTTCGCAGCAGGTAGGCTATTCTAATCTGAAGCCACTAATTCATAATTAGCATTTCTCCCACCTTCTTCCGTTTGCCGCAAGATGCCTTTTTCCAGCAAGTCTTTTATGTCCCGCAGGGCAGTGTCGGTAGATGTTTTGGTGATTTTTGCCCATTTTGAGGTTTGCAGTTTTCCTTCAAAATTGTCAAAAAGTTTGTTGAGTATCAAGCGTTGGCGTTCATTGATGGGGGTATTTTCGTGCAGTTTCCAGAACTCGGCCTTGCGCAATATCTTTTTTGTGGTGCTTTCGGTAGCGAGCATCGCATTTTTGAGGCAATGCAAAAACCAGTCGAGCCATTCGGTAATGTCGCCAGAACTATGTTGCACTTGCTGCAAAACTTCGTAATAGCGTTTGCGTTCGGCCAAAACCTGGCTCGACATGCTGTAAAACCGCTCACTACTGTCTTCGGCACGGGCAAGCAGCATATCGGTGATGGCCCTTGCAATCCTGCCATTTCCGTCATCAAACGGGTGGATGATGATAAACCAAAGATGGGCGATGGCGGCTTTTAAAACGCCGTCAAGGCGGTTCTCGTTGCTGACCCAATCCAAGAACTTGTCCATTTCCGTTTTTACCAATTCAGGTGCTACGGCTTCGTAATGCACTTTTTCCTTGCCCATAGCGCCCGAAACCACTTGCACTTCGCCCGTGCGGTACCGCCCTACTTCTATTTCGTAAGGCCCGCTGTACCCAGTGGGGAAAAGCGCTGCATGCCAACCAAACAAACGCTGTTCGGTCAAAGGCAGCGCATGGCGTTGGGTGGCATCAAGCATCATTTCCACCACGCCTTCTATATGACGACTGCTTGGCACAAGCCCTACAGTATTGATGCCCAAACGCCTTGCAATGGACGACCGCACTTGGTCGAAGTTGAGCATTTCGCCTTCTATTTCCGATGATTTTACAACGTCCAAGGTCAAGGCGGAAAGGGTGGCTTCTTCCTTGGCAGAAAAGCCCAAAGCGTTCATTTGCCCAATTATTTTGCCTTGCATCAGCCGCACCTCGCCAAATACGGCACTGATGGACTTGTCTTGCCACGAAAAATCCGTCCAGTTTTCATGCTCGTAAATGTATTTTTCCATTGTCTAAGGGTATTTGCGGCAAATATAGGGGTTATTCACCGCAAATTTGCGGTGGTAGTGGTGGTTTTTCGCCGCAAGGGGGTAATTGGTCAAAACATGATGAGTTTGTAGGGTCGCTTTGATGGTTGCTAACATTGCCGATAAGTGCCAGTTATTGGGCGAACAAAAGGTGATAGTAGTGAAGGACGAGGAGCGGTTTCGGGTGGTGTTTCCGTTGATTTACCCTTGTTTTTACAAACCCAGCAACAGCAATGCTTTTTACTCTTGAAATTGGGCTATTCTATCCATAGGAGCAGTATGCGGAGTGGGCGGTGGAGAAGAGCGGGTAGGATTGAGGGGACAGGGATTGTGTCCGCTAACTTGCTAATTTGTGCAACACCCGCAAATTTCAATCAAAGCTAAAGCAAACCTACAAGGCTGCAAAATCAAGTCTGTCCTTTTTTACAGCAATAAGAAAATCAAGAATTTACAAATATAAGAAGATGGATGTGTTCTGAAAACAATAAAAAATGCGCACCTCCCATCCTAAGTCTGCAAAAGCAGAACCCCAAGACGGGTAGTAAAACACTAACCATATCCCCCTCCTTGCAAACCCCAATTCATGCTTCGTGTTCTACAATTCATACAACCCCCATTTTTGAAACCCCTCCCCCACCACCATCTTTGCCCCATCAATCCCAATGCACCATTAACCGACTGTCAATCAATCATTTAAAAAATCAAACTCCAAATGAAAACAATCAAACTGGCAGCCCTGCTGCCCCTGTTCCTGCTGTCCGCTACACTGTGGATCTCCTGCACCGACGATGACCTCGTCGCCGACCCAAGACGCCGCAAGGCCCAGTACCCGACCCCAAGCTGTTGCTTTCCGGTCACCCAGCCAACGAGGCACTTCCACCCATTGCGGACAAGAACATCCTGAATGGCTATGCGCTGTTCAGCATGGGCTAACGTCTGGCACAGGGCCTTGGGGCACCTGCTTTGCCGCCAACCTGACGCCTGACGAAACTGGCACTGGCAACTGGACATTGGAACAGTTCAGTAAGGCATCCCAAACCCCAGTTTTGAAAATTGGACGGACGGCGACCCCGACCTTACCTCCAATCCCGCTTTCAATTGGTTCGGTACGCCCGTGACGAACATCTGCGCTCAACTGCCTGCCTGTATCAAGGACGATAACACCGTTTTTAAAACAAGTGGGACGGTCAATTTCGACGAGGGCGGCAGCAAGTGCAATCCAAATGACCCACAGACAACTGCTGGCACTTGGGCGCTCAGCACCGACGAAAAAGTGTCGTCATAGACCACAGACGGAGAGACGGAAAGCTGGAGTATTGAAGCACTGGAGGACAAGATGTTTAAAGCCAACTACGAAATTACGGAGGAGGGTTTGACCTACACTTTCAGAGTGACTTTCCAAAAGGGATTAATGGTGAAATGAACCTGTGCGGGCGGGGCCGATTTGCCCCGTCCCGCATCAGGGCATCACTCAATACGACCAGAGGTCGTGCTCGTAATTGAAAATCTCTTGGTTGATTTTGTCCGCCTCCAAAAGGATGTCCACCCCGGAGTAGAGGTCTTGCAAGCGGTTGTTCCGCACGTTGCCGTCCTTCATGATGTAGCTGGAAAAGAACCGCATCTCGAACAAGTCTTCCCAAGTCATGCGGGTGGCTTCGTTGCCTGTCACGAAGACGTTTTCCCTTGCCAGCACGGGCCTTGCCGTGGGCATGTGTACCCAGAACAGGGCGCTTTCGCCAATAAAGTCACCGCTCTCACTGTATTTCTCCCTCAGTGGCGCAATGCCAAGAATGCGCACCTTCAGCGTGCTCGACTTGCTGTCGAAATACCACATCTCCTTGATTCTGAACCGTTTGATATCCTCATAACTGACCTCGGTTCGGATAATTTGCTGTTCGTAGTTGTTTTCATCAATCCAAATCAGTACCGTGTCAATGGTGTAGAGCGAGCCATTCAGCTCTTCCGTGGTGAGCGGCTGGGAGAAGTCGTCCATGTCGCCTTGGTAAAGCGTGAGTTCGCCGGAGAGGGCCGCCTGTTTCAGTATGTCAAAAAATGGTAGTTCTGGGTAGGTGAAAGTGTGGTTGATTTTCTCCCGCACGTCGAGCACCCGCCAGACCCGTTTCTGCCAGAAAATGTCCCGCTCACTGGGCACTTCATAGGCCAAAACTTGTTTGTCGGAAACGACGTTGCGGAAGGCGATGTCGTCAAGGGGTTGGGCAAAAAGCCACTGGGCAGCGCCGATGAGGGCTGCAAAAACGATTGATTTTTTCATAAACTTATTTCTTAATGATAAATGATAAATGGTGGAATGATGAATTCAAGACGGCCTGAAAATCAGGGTGTATCCTCAATCCTTCAATCCTTCAATCCCTCAATCCCTCAATCCTCCAATCCTTGTCAAATCAAAGTGAACATCATGCCCCCCATGTCCCTTTGGGCGTCCTTGTTGTCGCCGGGGCATTTCACCTTGATTTTTTCGAAGTAAAAAATGTCGCCACGCTGGGCCGCCTCCTGTAGCCGCTGCACCTCTGAGCCGAATTTGCCCGTGCGGTTGGGGGCTTCCACGGCGTCGCCCTTGCGCACCCGCACCACGTTGAAACCCTGCACGTCGCATTTGGCATTGAAATCAAAGCCTTCGAGCAGTGGGTAAATGCCCGTTTGCGCCTTGAACTCGGCCACGCTGATGCGCCCGCCCTTGTGCTTGCTCATCATCATCACGGGGTCGGGGATGCGCTTCACCCGGTACTCAAAGCTGGTGGGCTTGAGGCCGCCGCCGCTCACGGTGACAGTGGCCTTGCCGGGCCGCTGGGGGATGGCCATGAACTTGCCGTTGCCGTTGGGATTGAGGGTGACACCATCGGCTACAACCTTCATCTGGCCGCTGGGAATGCCCGCCGCCACTACTGAAATCGGGTTTTCTACGCCCATGTACATCACGTTCATCTGGTCGGCGCTTACGGTTACGCTGCGGTCCCCCACCTCGTAGCTGAACTGTTTGCGGTAGGTCTCGGCCTCGCCCGTGAGAGGATTGGATAGGCGGATGGCCATCTCGTGCTGCTTGGTGCCAATGCTGCTGGGATTGGCGACAAAGACGGCCTTGCCATCCCGTACTTGCAGGGGTTTTCCGTCCACACTCACGGCGATATTGTCGGCGGTGGAGGAATAGGCAGCGAGGAAAATCTCACCCGTGAACTCCTCGCCCCGGATGACATAGCTCTTGTCGGCGGCGATGACCGGGGCGAACTTGTCGGGCTTCACCGTTACGTTCATCTTGCTGGCGAAGTGGTTGAGCAGGGCGGTCTCGGCCACCCTTGCGTCGTTCTGGAACTTGGTGAGGATGGGCACCACGGCAGCCACGGGCATCTGCTGGAAGGTGAACTGTTCCCACGATTTTTTGTCGGTGTCCTTCGGCAATGCGCTGATTTTCAAGGGGATGCGTCCAGAAAGTTGTTTGCGGGCATCCTCCTCGTCCACGAGGGTGAGCAGTTTTTGGCGGGTTTCTTCCACTTTTTTGCGGAGGTCTTCGCCCCGCCCTTCGTTCAGGAAGAGTCGGGTGGGGATGTCCTTGTCCGCTTTGCGAAGCGGCAAACCATCCTCGCCGGGGCCGCCGGCTTCTTTCAAAAGCAGTTCCCGGAGGGAGGCCATGTAGCTGGTGAAATCCTTGGAAATGGCCTGCACCTCGGCGGCTTTTTCCTTGTAGGGCCTGAACTGGGCGTAGGCTTCGGCCTGCTCGCCGATGGCGTTGACGAGCTGTTGGTTGGAGCCTTCGACGAGGCGGTTGCTCTCGCCGAGGCTTTCGTCCATGGTAAAAAAAGCTTGCAGCACCTCCGCCGATACGTTGAGGGCAAGCATGGCGGTGAGCACCAGGTACATGAGGTTGACCATGAGCTGGCGCGGCTCCTTTGGTATTGACATAGCACAAATAGTTTAAACGTTAGAAAATGTAATGTAAAAGATTGGTAGCCGTGTTACATGGCAAGTAGCGTTTTTATCGAAATTGAATTTACCCTTGGAAGCGTTTGACCAAATAATGCGGGGTGCAAAAAATAGTAACACAGTTGGCCGAAAGTTTTTTTAGACGAATGAAATGCTAACCATTCAATTGCCTTGCCATTACTTGGCTTGCAATGGCTTGTTTTGCTACTTTTGCAGCCACATTTCCCGTAGGGAAAATAAAACAGCAGACTGAATGGCACTTGACCAACTTGGAATAGATGAGCCTGAAAATATAAAGGGGCAGGTAGAAAAGGAGATGTCCTTTTTCGACCATATCGAGGAGCTGCGGTGGCATATCATCCGCTCGGTGCTGGTCATTTTGGGCTTCGCCTTGGTGCTGTTCTTTATGAAGGATTTTGTGTTCAATGTGGTCGTGTTCGGCCCACGAAACCCCGATTTCATCACCTACGAAGTCATTTGCCGCCTCTCGGATGCCCTGGGCATGAAGGAACAGCTTTGTTTTTATCCAGAAAAGTTCAACCTCATCACCCCCGACATGGGCGAGCTGTTCCTGACCCACATGAAGATTTCCTTTTTGCTCGGCCTGATACTCGCCATCCCCTATGTTTTCTGGGAAATTTGGCGCTTCGTAAAGCCCGGACTCTATGAAAAAGAACAAAAGGCATCCCGTGGGGCGGTGCTGATTTGCTCATTTTTGTTCACGTTGGGGGTCTTGTTCGGGTACTATGTCATCTCGCCGTTTGCCATCAGCTTCCTCACGGGCTACCAATTGCCGGGCGTGGAAAGCACCCCGGCCTTGGGGTCGTACATCAGCTACATGCTCATGTTCACCATCCCCACTGGCCTGATTTTCCAACTGCCCGTGGCAGCCAACGTGCTCACCCGCATCGGCCTGATTTCGTCCAGTTTTCTGAAAGAATACCGCCGCCATGCCGCCGTGGTCATCGTCATTGTGGCGGCCATCATCACCCCGCCCGATGCGTTCAGCCAGATTTTGATTGCCCTGCCGTTGTTCGGGCTTTATGAAATCAGCATCGTGGTTTCTAAAAGAGTCGAAAAAAGGAAGGCGCTGGAAGAGGCGGCAGAAGAGAAAGCGGTGGTGAAAAATTGATACTGGATATTATTGATACTGGATTTCAGTTACATAGCCGCTAATCATCCAGCACCAATAGTATCCAGTATCAGAAGTATCCATTATCCAGCATCAAAAGAATTCATGCATAGAATTTCATCCAACGCTACCATTTTTCTGAAGATATTCATCCCTACCATCTGGTTGGTATTCTTTGGACTGTTCACCATCGCTGTTTGGATTACGGAAGTGTCTTACTTCGGCCCAGTGCCAGCGCTTTGGATGAAAATCGGGCTGGGGGCCTTCCTGTTACTGGGCTTTTTGTTTTTCTGGTTCACTTTCTTGCAACTGAAGCGGGTGGAACTGGACGAACTTTATGTCTATGCCTCCAACTATTACAAGACCGCCCGCTATCCTTACCACAACGTGGAGAAAATCACTGAGCGTGACCTTGGGTTGTTCCATATCGTGAGCGTCCATTTGAAGGTGCCCGGCCAATTTGGCAAAAAACTGACCTTTCTACTCGACGAGACCATGTTTAAGGATTTTCTTGAAAAACACCCCGATACTGCGGTCAGTATTGCAGAATTGCGATTGCTTGGGAAATGATAAATTTTCGGACTTCTGACGCCATATTTCGGATTGCAAGTGGAATTGTTTTGCGCCCGTAAATGACTAACAGGCTAATCAGACTGTCGAACTGACTGCCAACTGCAAACTGCCAACTGCCAACCTCAGCCCTCTCCCTTCTCCACCACTGCCACTGTAAGCCTGCTAACGCAGACCAACTTCCCCCGCTCGTCGGTGATTTCGATGTTCCAAACATGCATGGCCCTACCGACCCGTATGGGCCTTACTTTTCCATAAACAAAGCCTTTGGTTGCTGGGCGCAAATGGTTTGCGTTGATTTCCACGCCGACGGCCATTTTTTTGCTCAAATCTTCGATGCAAAGCGTGGATGCCACACTACCCAGCGTCTCAGCCAAAGCCACCGATGCACCGCCGTGCAGCAGTCGGTAGGGCTGCACCGTTCGGTGGTCAACGGGCATTTTTGCCACGAGGTAATCCTCTCCGATTTCAGTAAACTCGATGCCGAGGTTTTCGCCTAATGTGTTGGCATTCAAGGTGTTGAGATATGAAAGGTCGGTGTTTTGTTTCCACATAAAAATCGGTTGAAAATTAATGGGCAACGGTTGATGGTAGGGCGTCAGCCCATGGTGAAAGGCGCTCCATACCACCAAAACAGCAGGTGGATGGCCAGCCCCATCAATGGCAGCACAAGATAGACCACCTTGCCGATTCCAACCGCCTCCAACGTGCCCTGCTCGTTGATGCTCGGCATATTGGCCGTGGCGTCATAGACGATGTTGAAGTCCGGGTTGTACTTGTCGTAAAGGATGATTTCCCGCTGCTCGTCCTCTACCAGCCAGGCTTGGTGGGTCTTGCAACTGGCATTGCGGGTGCGCCCCTCCGCCTCGAACTCGAAGGTGTATTTGAAGACAGGATAGGTCGTGTTGTTGATTTTGATGGTCGTGTTGGTGGCTTCCTTGGAGCACATCGAGCCACGGGCAAACTCGCCGATTTCGAGCAATCGGATGGCCTTGGCGTTTTGCCGTAGGGAATTTATGATGAATACAAGCCCGACAAAAGGGAAAATCAGGATGAACAGCACGAATGCCGGAAAAACTGCCCTGTCCGACCCTTGAATATAGGAGGCCTTGCCGGGAGCCTTTGCGTCGTAGCGGATGGTCACCTCCTCGCCACCTTGGAAGTCCTGTCCAGCGGTGAAGCTCTTGCCCGTGTAGCGTTGGCCGTTCACCTCGAAGGAGTGGAGGTAGCGATATACGGTCTCCTCGTTCACTGCCGAGTTGGTCGGCTCGGCGGACACCACCTTGCCCGGCACTTCCTTCCAATCCTTGCCGCCCTCGAACCAGTAGCGCACTGTGGAGGCAGGGATGAAAATCCAGGCAAACAGGCTGCCCATGACGAAGAAAATCCAGCCGAACTGCTGCATGAAGCCGCTGAACAGGATGACGGCCTTGGCGAACAAGCCGACTTGGCGGGGCGGGAGGTCACGGAGGTGACGGGTGTGAGGGGAGGTTTCCATTGTGTATTAGGCCCAAATAGGAATGTACTTTGAAAATTTTCTGGAAGCGCTTTCTGGGTCACTTAGCTTTATCATACCAGCATCTAATGCATCCTTTATGATTCGCGAAACGACAGAAATATCCTTTTCTTCGACTTTGAAACGTTCTCGGAGTGATTGATTGGTCATCGTTTCAGAAGATACATATTTGAGACAGCAATGTTGATAGCACGCCCTGATTTTCTCATCCTTTGACAGCAACGCAAGCGGGCGATAGGAATAAAGCGTAACTTTAGTTTGGTTCTCAAGTTCTTGGAATGCAGGAGGGGGGAGATTAAATTGCTCAACTTGAAAAAAAACCTTGTCTATGCCACTACCTTTCTCCTCGCAAATCCCAATACGGCGCATAAAAGCAGCAAGTTTTTCGTTACGAGACTGGTATGAGTCAATAAAACGATTTGGACTAATTATAGGAATGCCTGGATTGCTTATTTCCATTCTGTCAGCATATAGTTCGATTGTTGGGTGCATTCCAGTGACCCTAAAATCTTGGTGTATTATCGCATTGGCAATAAGCTCTCTTAAAGCCTCAATTGGGTATGTGCTTTTTTCTCTCCTTATACCAGTTTTTCCAATTGTTTCTTCAGTAGGTAGTTGAACACCGATATATGTCATCAATGATTCGAATCCAACGGCATAACCTTTTTTGCCGGGGGCATCCTTCAATGTCTTTAGCTTGTCCTTGCCTTCATACCGGATGAACCTCAAGGCTTTTCTGGCCAAAGCATCGAAATTGTTCAAGTTTTTGGCCAAAAGCAAAGCCCCAAAGTTTGTGATATTGAACCTTCCGTTTGTCCGAACAATCATTTTTTCGCTCAAAAGCCTTTCTATCACGCCCTCTCTTGATTCCGGGTATGGTATTTTTATAAGTTCAAAAAAGGACTGTGTATCAAGAAGTTCGATAACGTCGGATGCACCAACATTTGCAATGGCTACCTCGGATTCAAAGAATGAGTGTGCCTCATTCTGCCAAATTTTCCGCTCTTTATCAGAAAATTCGTTGAGCCTTCGGGTTATGCTTCCTATCCTGATAAAGGCTTCCTTGTTAAACTTAACTGGTTGAGATTTGGCCGAAGGTATTTGAACCAATACTACTGGCTTTTGATTGTATTGGAATTCCAAGAATCGAAAGTCTATTTTAGGGCTTAATCGTTGATGGAGCCAATTTTCCAATGGTTCGTTGCCAATTTTCTCAACGTTAGGCTTAAAATTTGTTCCAACCACATTTAGCGTGTTGTCCTGAACCCCAAACACCAAATATCCAAACTGCTCGTGGTGCAATGCAGCACTATTCGAGAGTGCAGAGATGCGTTCACCCACCATTTCGGGTGCTTTATTGTTCTCTTTGAACTCCAACCACTCGGATTCTCTACCCGTTTTAAGTAAACGGTCGAGCAAATTTGTCAAATCTAGATTTTGCATTGCTAAGAGTTTTGCAAATAACGTGCAAATAAGCTATCGCCTGATAATCAATCACTTGTGTTGAGTAAGATAAGAAAAGCAGACTATCATTGCAAATAAACAACTTTTGATACCGTCTTGCTTAACTTTAGGATATTATTGTCAAGTCAACAAAAAAACGGGCATGAATCTCCCGACCCATGCCCGCTCTCTATCTGTCATTCTCAAGGAGCATCAGCTTTTGGCCGCAATCTCCACCTTCAAGTTCAACTCCTTCAACTGCGCCTCATCCAGCCCATCCGGTGCATCAATCATCATGTCCCGGCCCATGTTGTTCTTGGGGAAGGCGATGAAGTCACGGATGCTGGTTTGGCCACGCATCACAGCACAGAGGCGGTCGAGGCCAAAGGCGATACCGCCGTGCGGCGGTGCGCCGTACTCGAAGGCACCGAGCAGGAAGCCGAACTGGTTCTCGGCCTGTTCGGGGGTGAAGCCGAGCAGTTGGAAGTTCTTCTCCTGCAAGGCCCGGTCGTGGATACGGATACTGCCACCGCCGATTTCCACGCCATTTAGTACGAGGTCGTAGGCGTTGGCCCGCAGGTTTTTCAGCGTTTCGTGGTCGCCGGACATCATCTTCTCGGCGTCCTCCGGCAGCGGTGCGGTAAAAGGGTGGTGCATCGCAAAAAAGCGCTGTGATTCCTCGTCCCACTCCAGCAACGGGAAGTTGACGACCCAAAGCGGCTTGAACTCGCCAGGTTTCATCAGCCCCATGCGGCGGCCCATTTCGAGGCGAAGTTCGTTGAGCTGCTTGCGGGTCTTTTCGGCTTCGCCGGAAAGTACGAACATCAAGTCGCCCGGCTTTGCGCCCATTTTATCAGCAAAGGTTTGCAACTGGTCTTCGCTGTAAAACTTGCTGACGCTGCTGCGGAAGCGGCCCATTTCGTCGTTCGGGTCGCTGTTGTACTTTATCCAAACGAGGCCCTTCGCCCCGATTTGCGGGCGCTGCATCCATTCGGTCAGGTCTTTGATGTCTTTGTTGGAAAATGATTCGGCTTGTCCCTCGGCGCAGATGCCCACTACGAGTTCGGCGCTATCGAAAACGGAAAAGCCGTGGCCTTGCGCAATGTCGTTCAGTTCGCAAAACTCCATCCCGAAGCGAATATCGGGCTTGTCGGAGCCGTAGCGGGTCATGGCCTCGTCGTAGCTCATGCGGGGGAAATCGGCCATTTCCAAGCCCAAAACGGACTTGAACAGGTGCTTGGTAAGCCCTTCGAAGGTGTTGAGGATGTCCTCACGGGTCACGAAGGCCATTTCGCAGTCTATCTGGGTGAACTCCGGCTGGCGGTCGGCCCGCAGGTCTTCGTCCCGGAAGCACTTCACGATTTGGAAGTACTTGTCCATGCCGGCCACCATGAGGATTTGCTTGAAGGTCTGCGGAGACTGGGGCAGTGCGTAGAACTGTCCCGGATTCATTCGGGATGGCACCACGAAGTCACGGGCGCCCTCCGGCGTACTTTTGATGAGGTTCGGCGTTTCGATTTCGATAAAACCAACGCCGCTGAGGTGCTTGCGGGTCTCGATGGCCACCTGCGAGCGGAAGATGAGGTTCTGCTGCACGGGCGAGCGCCGGATGTCGAGGTAGCGGTACTTCATGCGCAGTTCGTCGCCGCCGTCCGATTCGTCCTCGATGGTGAAGGGCGGGGTCTTGGAGGCGTTGAGTATCTCCAAATCCGTCAGCATGATTTCAATGTCGCCTGTGGGTATTTTATCATTTTTGGAAATGCGCTCAATGACTTCGCCTGTGGCTTTCACTACGAATTCCCGGCCCAGTGAGCGCACTTTTTCGAGCAGTTCGGGTGAAGATTTTTCTTCATTCACCAAAAGCTGTGTGACGCCATAGCGGTCGCGCAAATCCACCCAGGCCATGAAGCCTTTGTCGCGAATGGTTTGCACCCAGCCTGAGAGGGTGACTTGTTGTCCTATATGAGAAGGGCGGAGCTCGCCGCAGTTGTGGGTACGATACATGTGGTTGAAGTTTCGAGTTGTGAGTTGCAAGTTTCGAGTTGGTATAGCGTCGAAACAACTCGAAACTTGCAACTCGAAACCCGTAGCTTTTCAAAAAAGTGCGCAAAAATAGCTTGTTCTACGCCAAAAGATTTGCCCTGTTTTCATTTTTGACACGTTTTTTGAAATACATCGCCAGTTGGTGCGCTTACTTTGAAAATGAGCGCTGCATCTGGGCTTAACAAAAATTACTTCCCTCCAATTCTACCATCCAGATTCAATTGGTTTTTGATATTTAAAGCAAAAACTATATTTGCTGCCATTGGCGCAGGTAGCTCAATAGCGGCGTTTGGTGTCACCCCCCTTCAATTTGTTTGAAAACCCAGCGTTTGCTGGGATGTTAGCACTTTTTTTTCAAAAACGACAGAACAACCATTGAGATGAAAAGGAAATTCCTGGTGTTTTTATTGCCATTGATTGGGCTTGCATTCGCTTTCACCAACCTACCCGGTTTGAAGCCCACCGTCCGTGGCAACTACCCAAGTAACTATTTTCAGGCTCCCGTAGCGCAGGCCCTGCTGCTTTCCGGCACCTTCGGCGAGCTTCGCCCCAACCACTTCCATGCTGGCATTGACATCAAATCGGCTCGTGGAATCATTGGCGATGCCGTCTTCTCGGCTGCCGACGGCTTTATTTCAAGGATAAAAGTGGACAAGAGCGGCTATGGCAACTCGCTCTACATCAGCCATCCGAACGGCTACACGACCGTGTATGCCCACCTCGACAAGTTTAAGCAAGAGATAGAACAATGGGTCAAGAACCAGCAATATGTGCAGGAATCCTTCGAGATAGATGTGGACCTGACGCACGAGAAGTTCCCCGTCTCGCAAGGCGAAGAAATCGGCAAAATGGGCAATACCGGGTCCTCCAATGGGGCGCACCTGCACTTCGAGGTGCGGGAAACGAGTACCCAAAACCCCATCAACCCGTTGCTTTTCGGTTTTCGGGTAGTGGACAACATCGCCCCGAAAATGCACTCGCTGAAGGTCTATGCGCTCAACGAAAAACGGGAAGAACTTGGCGCACGGGCGGTCAGTTTGTATAAATCGGGCAATACCTACCGGGTGAAGGGCGACACCGTGCTGCTTGACGCCGGGCAAACTGGCTTCGGCCTCAAGGTCTATGACCACTTGGACAGGGTGAGCAACTGGAACGGCATCTACGAACTCGTCGTTTACCAGGACGACTCGGTCATCTATGATTTTACCCTTGAGTCTTTTGCTTTTGATGAAACCCGTTACATCAACGCCCACTGTGACTACGAGGAACGGGTGACGAAGAACAGCTACTTCAACCGCTGCTACTCCCTGCCCGGCAACCAACTTTCCATCTATCGCCGTAAGGCCAACAATGGTGTCATTGACCTACAGGACGGCCAGGCGAGCAAGATAACGATGGTGGCTGCCGATGTTGCTGGCAACAGCACCACCTTGGAGTTTTATGCAAAACTGAAGCCCAATGCTGCCGTTTTGGCGCAGCCGATTTTCAACCAAAAATACAATTACGTGCTCCCCTTCAACGAGGGAAATATGATACGCACCGAGGGGCTTTACCTGCACATGCCATCCGGCACCCTGTACGAGGACCTTTACTTGAAATACGATGTGCAGCCGGAGCGCTCCTCCAACTATTACTCCAAGGTTCACCGACTCAACAACAACCGTACACCTGTACACGACTACTTCGACATAGGACTGCGCCCAACGCAGTCCATCCCCGCCGAGTTGAAGCCAAAGGTGTTCGTGGCCTATTGCGAAGGCAGCCGGATACTGAACTGTGGCGGCCGTTGGGAGGATGGCCTGCTGAGGGCCAAGGTACGTGACCTCGGTGCTTATGCCATCTTGATGGACATCACGCCACCCACCATCAGGCAGGTGGTCTTCGGCCAGAACATGAAGGGCTATAAACAGTTTTCCTTCAAAATCAGCGACAACGTGGCCTCTTCGCCCAACGTGGAGCCGCTCACCTACGAGGCCCGTGTGGACGGCAAGTGGGTGCTGATGGAGTACGACAAAAAAAACGGAACCATCACCCATTATTTTGATGGAGAGACCATCACGCCGGGCGAGCACGAGTTCAGCCTCGTGGTGCGGGATGCTGTGGGTAACGAGTCTGCGTTTGAAAGGAAGTTTTTTAGGTGAAAAACGGCTGACGATGGACGGTTGACGGCTGACGGTAGCCGTGGTGCTTTCGTCAAGCGGTGGGTAATACTTCATCAATAACCGACAAATCCAAAATCGTCTTACCGCTACCGCTGGGGTCAGGATAGTACATTGGCTTCCATTTTACACCGTATAAAAACTCCTCGTCGCAATAAGAGCCATTGGCGAAGATGGTCTGCGAAAACGATTCGTCGAAGGCTTCGATTAAAACAATCACCTCCACATTCATCTCCTTGATATCTTCGGGCGTGCGCTCCCAGAAAGGGCTTTCCTCGTCTATCGGATGAACGATGTTCCAGTTAAGGGGCAGCATCACCACCTTTTCCCGTTCCAATTTAAGGCGGGCAAATTTGCGGCCCTTCATGCCATGTTCATTGGCCTCCACCCACGACATGGTGAGCTTCACGTCGAGGTTGATGAGGCGGCTGCTGCGCTTGTTGGCGATGCGGAACTGGAAGCTCTGGCCATTCTGGTAAGGCGTGATGATGGCGTTCTTGCTAAAGACAAGCTGGGAAGTTGGTTTTGAAAAACGGACAAAAAGCAACCCTGTGGCCAACGCCGCAGACATCAAGCCGACGAGGGCAATTGTGGCTGCCACGAAATTGGTGGAAATACAGGATGGGCTGATGCTGCCGTAGCCGACCGTCGTAAAGGTTTGCACACTGAAGAACCATGCCTGCTCGAAGTTTTCTAGCCAAGTTCCTTGCTTCACCCCATTTAGGCAATTAATGCCGACCCCATTGAGAATGAAGGCAAAAAGGACATTAACCATGACAAAAAATGCAATGACCACCCCAAAAAAACGCCACCAAGTCATCTCCACCAAGTCTTGGTAGGGGCTCCATGTCTTCATACCCACCCGCTCCACATTGAAGCTGCCATCCTTGGCAATGAGCCTGTCCCGCTCGCCAGTGATGCGGGTGCCGAAGCCGAGGTCGTCGGTCTCCTTGACTTTTGCGTTGCGGAAAGGATTGCGCAGGGCCATTTACTTTTTGTACAATGGCAACTACTTAGCAGGGGTGTTTTTGGGGGAAAAATTGAAAATTTCCCCCAAAAACACCTAGAAGGAGGAGGAAAGAAAAATTTCATTTTTCTTTCCTCCCACACCTGACTAAGTAGTTGCTTTCAATGAAGTTTGTGGGGTTTAAGAAGTTGATAAGGGCTGATTTGGCTGGTTGCCAAATCAGCCCTTATCAACTCCTCTTAGCCATCTTCAGCAAATGGGGTTACTCGACCAAATGTACTTGGTGCGCTTGCAGCACCTCCTTTGTCGTGCCGGCGAGGCTGACGAAGGCCACAAGTTCACAGTTCTCGGCCACCCATGCTTCGGGCAGGTTAAAGGTATATTGTTTTTCGATTTCGGCACCCGGCGTCAATGGTTCAGCGATGGGGTCGCCGTTCCAATTCGTGAGCATGCTCCTCAGTGCATGCTTGTGGACGTACCCAGTGTTCAGGCCAGCGGGGGTGAGTTGCTTGTCAACGATGCCGCTTTCGGTTATCATGATGCTGAGGTGTACGTCAGGGTCGGTGATGGCCTCGTCCACGAAGAGGGTCACCTTTAAAGTGAGCTCACGGCTGGCCTGGTCGTAGCCCGGCTCGATATTGATGCGCACCTTGGGCACTATCTCCAGTTCGGAGGCAATGGAGCCAGCCCAATCGCCCTGGTTCAGTTGGAGGTTGAATTGACCATCAAATTGCTTTCGGTTCACCACCGCAGAAGGGTATCCCGCTGGCCTTTCGAGGAAATTGATGATTTCTGTGCCTTCGCTGGTGCGGAAATCGTACTGGCTATCATTGTATGGGGGAGAAAAGTCCCCTGCATGTATGGAGACGGCGACCAGCCGCTCGCCATGTATGCCCAACAATTCCTCAATGGCAATGGCCCCGCCTGGGCACTGCACGCAGCGCACCCCCGTGAACTCCTCGATGAGCACTTGCCGCAGTTGGTCTTCCACGGGGCCGCCGCCCGTGTCGCCGCCCATCGCGCCAGTAACCGTCGGTGAAACTTCTTCGCAAGCGCTAAAAAGCATTGCGGCAGCAAAAACTAAAAGAAGATGCTTTCATATTGGATAAGGTGATGGCTTCCCTGTTTCATGGTTACATGGTTTCAATGCTACACTGTTTGGTGGCCATGAAGCCATAAGGCAATGAAGCCATTTAGAACGTAGAGTTGATGGACATTTTAACACCGCTAAAGGCTGGCTCCAAACGGCAGATACCGCCAGAACAGACAACGCCTTCCACTTGTTTCACATAGCTAAGTGAAAAGCGGTTGGCTTTGTAAGTATAAAAAACATCAAAACGTGGGTAATGGATTTTATCTTTTTTACCAGTAGCTGCATCAACGGGCGATATTTTGCCCGGTTCGATATTGTACATATCGGAGACAGTGAAGGCCCAATGGGGTGCTAAGGTGAACTCCACCAAGCCGAACACCCAACTGCCGTAATCGGCCAATTCGCTGTGGTCTTTGCTCATTTTCATGTATTGTGACTCGAAGCGGATGGAGGTCTTCGGGTTGAACTTGTACAAGAAATCAAAATACGGCGTGATGGTCTTGGCTGGTGCTGCGCCCGGTTTCCCGAAATAAACATCAAGGTTGTAATGCTGTAGCTGTACCCCGGTCGTGAGCGTCCACTTGCGCTTGTACTTATAATAGATTTCCGTGTAGAGTTCCCGGTAAAGTTTCAGGCCGTCCAAGTTGTCAATATGCGAGTAGTTGGCGCTCAGGCTAAGCTTTTTGTTCACGGCATAGCTGGCGTCCACTTGGAAGGCCTGCTCTCCGACGAACTGCGTAGCGGCGGCATAGCGGGCGGGCAGGCGGTAGGTGTTCACCCTCGTCATGGGCGGTATATAGTGCATCAACCCCCTGACGCCCACCTCCTGCGGACGGGTGCGGAAGTCGAAGTTTTCGGTGCGCTTGCCCTCCACGGTAAGGCCGAGGCCCTTGTTGGCGTAGCTGAGGCTGGTGTAAATGACGCTGCGCGCCTTGTTGACGTACCTGCCAACGACGGTATCGCCAGCAGCGGTTATGCGCTTTCCGAAGGGGTCGAAAAAGACCTCTTCGACTTCAAGGCCCCCTCTATGTACCAACTGAAAGGGCCTGCAGTAAGGGTGTTGTAGGCGGAGGCGGTGAACGCATTGTAGTTGGGGCCTTCTTTCCCAATGGTATCGGGGAACATCTGTAGCACGTCGGCCTTGGTATAGGTGTTCAAAGTGGCAACGAGGTTGTTCATCGAATTGTCGTCGAGGGTGCGGGCCATGACCCCAAAGCCGGGCGCCAGCGACACCGTGGAGGAATCGCTGCCAATAAAGCCGTCAATAGAACCGCCCCTGAGCACACTTGCGTAACTGTCGAACTGCTGTTTTTGACGGCCCACCAAGGCTTTTATCCTCCATTTTTCGCCGAGGTCGTAAGTGGTACGGATGCCATACAGTGCTTGGTCAATGGCCAACGCCCGCTCCTCGTAGGCCCGAAAGATGATGCCACTGCCGATGATGTCGTAGATATAGCCACCCGTGATGCCGAGCTTGTGTATCTTCTTGGAAACATACCACCTACCAATGCCCACGCCCGAGTAAGAGCCGGTGGGGTTGAGCAGGTTGGAGTTGTTGAACATATCGAAGCGCAGGCCCATGTCGAAGCCCCAGTTCTGGTAGTTGAGGTTGAGCCAAGAGTCGGTGCCAAAGAGTTGGCGGTCGTACTGCGGAATGTTGGCTGCCCCGATTTTGGCGTCACGCATGAAAAAATTGCCGTTAAGCTGGAGGTTGCCAGAAATCCTGCCCTGATTGGAATTCGTTTGCTCGTTTTCTGCCGCTTGTGCGTAGGCGCCCTGAACGGCGAGCACCAGCATTAATGGCAGCCAAAATCTTATAGCCATGTTGCGAGTTTGTTTACAAAAGCCCAAAGACTAGTTAAGGGCAGGTTAATCATATAAAAAATTATTGCTTGCAATGGAATAACGGGTAGCTTTGCACTCTCATTACGGCTCAAAGTTAGCCAATGGAATTTCAGAATATTAACTTTCACCATTCAAAAAGAAAAAACATGAAGCAGACGACAATTTCGCTGTTTATCATCCTGTGCTTCGCCATGGTTGCAGTGGCACAAAAGGCGTTGCCGGATGTGAACGTGAAAACCTTGGATGGCCAGGTGGTCAACCTAAAAGCGTACACCGCCAAAAGCGGGAAGACCATCATCATTGACTTCTGGGCCACTTGGTGCTCGCCTTGCAAGAAGGAACTGGACACGGTGGCGGAGGTCTATGAGGAGTGGCAGACAAGTACAATGTAGAACTGCTCGCTATCACCATTGACAACCAGCGTGCCCTGCCCAAAGTGCCCGGCATCGTAGAGTCGAAGGGTTGGGATTACACCATCTTCGCCGGCAACGAAGAAGAAATGCGCAACGCCTTCAACTTCCAGACCATCCCGCAAACGCTGGTGGCCGATAAGCACGGCAATATCATCTTTGAGCACAATGGCTATGTAGCTGGCGACGAAGAGGAATTGGAAAAAGCCGTGGCGAAGGCTTCGGGGAAGTAGTGCACTATTGGCCACAAAGCTATTTTGAAGTTTGACTATTGAAAAACTTTGCTAGCGATATCCCCCTAACCCCTTTTGAAGCGGGTTAGGGGGATTTTTTTTGAGGAAAAATTGCTGGGCAATTCCCGCCACCTTGTAAAAGCTACAGAATATTACTCAAAACACTATATTTGGCTCTCAGAACTCTATTTAAGTATGCGTGAAAAAAAAGGCGGCAGCTTGAGCTTGAACAGCGCCCCCGCCCCCTTTACCATCGGCGAGAGCCATTTTCTGGGCATTGGCGTCAATGCCTACCAGCATTTTGACAAGCTTAAAAATGCTGCCAACGACGTGCAGGACCTCGCCCGCCTGCTCGCCGACCGCTATGGGTTCCTTTACCAAGAAGACAATTTCCTGCTGAACGAGGCGGCCACCCGCTCCAATATCCTCAAGGCATTGCGACGGTTTGCGGAAGACAAAAGCATACAGCCGCACGATCGGCTGCTCATCTACTATTCCGGCCACGGCTACTGGGACGAGCATACCAAAAGCGGCTTCTGGATACCCTGCAACGCCGAAGAAGGCGAAGTAGAGGACTTTGTTCCCAACAGCCGGGTACAGGAAATCATCAAGAGCATCTCCTGTCGCCATATCCTGCTCATCAGCGATTCTTGTTTTTCTGGCTCGTTGCTGGTGCGGGGCGGCAAGAACGCCGAAGGTGCCTTCGAGGATTGGGAGCGCAACAAGTCCCGCTGGGTATTTGCCAGCGGCAAGGGCGTGGTGATGGATGGTACGGATAGGAACAGCCCCTTCGCCGGTGCCATCTTGAAAACCTTGGAGGAAAACAAGGAAGCACTCAATATCAACCTCCTCGCCGACCAGGTGACCAAACGGGTGAAGTTTAATTATGAGCAGCAGGCGGAGGCAGCGCCCCTGCTGGGTGCGGGGCATGATGGGGGGCAGTTTATTTTTCGCCACAAAGTGGACGAAGCCGTGCTTGCCAAAGAACGAGAAGACAAGGCTTGGACAGCCGCTTGCCTGGCCAATACCCGCAAGGCATACCTTGATTTTGAAAAGGATTTCCCAGCCAGCACTTATGTAACTGGCGGAGAAACGGAACAACGCATCAACGCCCTCGAAGAAGCTGAACTCTGGCGGCAGGCGACCGTGAGCGATACGATTGGGGCTTATCGCAGTTACAAGCGGCGCTCTTTGTTGCACTTGCACGATATTGAAGCGGATAGGGCTATTGAGCGGTTGAGCTTGATAGGGGTCGAAGCGGCAAAGCCTGAAACTGAAAATTTGCAGGCACATGTACAGAAAGCTCCCCCGCGAGTTAGCTATGAGAATCCTTATTCCTCTACAGGTTCTTCTTTCAACCGAGGAAGGCGTATCAATAAAAATGAATTGTTGGCTTATATTCTATCCTCTTTTACTATTCTGGCATTTGTATTATCCATTTGGCAGCCATGGAAAACAGATAAATCGCAACAGCAAACCTCCCAGGTATTGCCTTCGACACCAATCGATACCACAAAAACAGATGCCCCTACTGCCAAAGACACCAATAAAACCAATATCCAACCACCTATTACGCCTGCTAAACCCGCCGACAAGGACAGTGACGGCATTCCCGACGGCGAAGACGATTGCCCCTATGAAAAAGGTATCGTAGCAAAAAAAGGCTGCCCTGAAGAAAAGGCATTTAGCGACCCTTTCACCGGCCAGATGGTCGAAATAGAAGGCGATGCTTTTATGATGGGCGATGACAAGAGTGAGGAAACCAACGAAAAGACCGCTCACGCTGTGCATGTCAGGGATTTCAAAATGTCAAAGTACGAAGTCACGCAAAAACAATGGAAAGCCGTGATGGGTATAAACCCAAGCAAGTTCAAATGTGAAAACTGCCCAGTGGAAAATGTCAGTTGGGATGATATACAGGACTTCTTGAAAAAACTCAACCAAAAAACGGAGCTGAAATACCGCTTGCCCACCGAGGCCGAATGGGAGTTTGCCGCACGGGGCGGCACAAAGACCCAAAAATACAAATACAGTGGCAACGACAATTTGGATGAAGTGGCATGGTTTGGTGGCAATTCTGGAGATAAAACCCATCCCATCGGTGGCAAAAAAGCCAACGAACTCGGCTTATATGATATGAGCGGCAATGTTTGGGAATGGTGCGAAGATATTTACCACGATACCTATAAAGGAGCGCCTGACGACGGGCGGGCGTGGTTAGGTGAGGGTGCCCTTCGGGTGTACCGCGGCGGCAGCTCCTTCACCTTTGCTCAGGGCTGCCGCCCCTCGTACCGGGGCAACCTCTCGCCAAGGAATCGTCACGACTACCTTGGCTTCCGCCTGGCCCTTTCCCTACAGTGAGGTGGCGGCCAGCCGTGCTTTCCTGTGAGCAAAAAAAGAGAACGAAGTGCTGCAACGCAGCGGAACAAAGGAGGGAGGAACCGACTGGCCAAAAGTTAGGAGGTAACTTCGAGTTACCTCTTAACTTGGCCACTACCCCAACCCTTTCCCTCATCATGCTGTCTCTTTACTAAAATCATCCTACATGAAAAACTTGAAATTCGCAGCTTTTGCCCTGATTGCTATACTCGTCACCAACTGCAATTCCGACGACGACACCAAATTGGCAGATTGCCCAAACTGCAATTTCGACTGCATTGCAGCGGGCGAATCCGATGTTTCAACCAACGATTGTCCCAGCAATTGGGACTGCCATTACAATTTGAAGGAAAACTCGACGATTGAGTATTCGAACGACGAGTATCACGGCTCGGCTGCTGTGAAAGCAGGCGCCAATTTGGTCTTTGAGTTAACCCTTGGTACAGAAGGCTCACCCATGGTCATTGACGATGAACAGACCAAGTCGCTTTATTTTGAAATTGAAGCCTCCCATGAAAGTTTTTCGGTAGAAGGCGATGACCTCGATTTATTGAACATACGATACCAGGTCAGTTGCTACTGTGCAGACACCCGCTTCAAGGAGCCTGTAAGCGGTTGCGTGCAAGGGCAGAAAATTGATGGGAACCAATGGCGGGTACAGGGCAGCCTTGAAATTCCTTATTCCATTGAGAACACTTCGTTCAATTTCGATGCGGTGTTCAGCAAATGATGGCCATATTCGTTGGTAAGCTTCCAAATCCAAACGGCATGCGCTTTTATTATTGGCCAAAATAGTGTAAAAACAGCAGAATTCCTTATTTTTGACCAAACTATAGTTGATAATATGATGGCCAAAGCACTGCCTTTTTTGTTCCAGTTGCCTTTCTCCTACGCAGAACGGCTTGCGCTTGATGACGAAATTCGCCTACCTGCCACGCTGGAAGCATACCTTGAGTTTGCGGAACAGGCAGAATACAAGGTTGAATACTCAAACGGAAACATCATAACTATGGGACAACCGACCGATGCCCACGAATTGATTTGTGGAAACGCAATTACTGTGTTCAACAATGTTTTATTGGAAGATGAGGCGTTTCGCATTTACGGCAGCAACCTCGGCATATACATCAAGGAATCGGGTGCGCACTACAAGCCCGATGCCTCCATCCTGAATACCGAGCCAGAATTCGTGCTGCACAAAGTCCGCAAGCGCACCCTGAAGTCAGTGGCGAATCCCTTTGCAGTAGTAGAGGTTTTTTCAGATGGCACGATAGATTACGACCTGACCGAAAAATTGCCAAATTACAAACAATGCCCCTATTTGAAGTACATCATCTACGTACACCAACACAAGCCATTCGTAAGCTTGCATACCCGCTCCAGCCACAACGAAGGCTGGCTTTCCACAGACCACCGTGGGCTGGATGCCTCCTTCCCATTTGAGGGAAAACAGGTGCCATTGCAAGGCATTTATCGAAAGGTGGTTTTTATGGGAGGCGGGAAACGGAAATAGTGTTACGTTCTTTGCCTCGATAATACATCAGCCTGATTTGCCGGAAACTACATCAACAACCAATAATAAACATACTATGCCAGACTACCCTCCACTTCCCAACCTGCCCATCACCGCTTGGGCCGAAGACGACCGCCCCCGTGAAAAACTCCTAGCGCAAGGCCGCCAAGTCCTCAGCGACGCTGAGCTGATAGCCATCCTCATCGGCTCCGGCAGCCGTGACGAGTCGGCGGTATCACTGTCGCAGCGCATACTCGACTCCGTGGGCAAGAACCTCAACGAACTTGGCAAGCGCCCCATCGCCGAGCTGATGAAGTTCAAGGGCATCGGCGAGGCGAAGGCCATCACCATTGCAGCAGCACTCGAACTGGGCCGCCGCCGCTCCACCGCCGACCTGCCCGACCGCCCCGAAATAAAAGGCAGCCGGGACGCCTACCAGCTACTCGCCCCCCTGCTGCTCGACCTGCCGCACGAAGAAAGCTGGGTACTGTTCTTGTCGAAAAAAAACAAGGTCATCGGCAAGACGAAGCTCAGCGTGGGCGGTACGGACGCCACCATCATGGATGCCAAAATCGTGTTCCGTAAAGCGCTGGAAGGCATGGCCGCCGCCATCATCGTGGCGCACAACCACCCCAGCGGCACACTACGCCCCAGCCAGGCGGATATTGACCTTACAAGGAAAATGAAGGCGGTGGGCGAGGCTATCGGGTTGCCGCTCGTTGACCATATCATCATCGCCGATGGGGGGTATTATAGTTTTTTGGATGAGGGGTTGATTTGAGGGGTTTCAGGGTTTCATGGTTTCATGGTTTCAGGGTTTAAGGGTTTCAGGGTTGAAATGTTGGGCCGCAATGTCAATAATCCAACAACCCAGCCATCAAACAATCAATCGCATTTTTCACCATACCAAATGGAATGACTACTTTTGCCACGAACTTGACAAACATACCTTCAGCAACCACCAAAAGCAGTGGCGACAAAAAAGAATCCGAACCAGCTTTCCTTCAAATTAGGCAACGACGATCGCATTCCGAAGCTCATGGGCGTTGTGCTGCTGTTGTCGGCGGCCTACCTTTTCATTGCATTTTTCTCCTACCTGTTCACCTGGACGGACGACTATGCCGAGGTGAACAATAAAACTTGGGGCGACCTCTTCAGTGATGGCTTCCAAGCCTCCAATATGCTGGGCAAGTTAGGGGCTATCGTTTCCAATACCTTTTTTTGGTGGGGCTTTGGCCTACCCTCCTTCATCCTCGTTTACCTCGTGGCTGTGCTGGGCTGGTCAATGGTGAAGCGAATCCCACTGCGGGCGCACCGCTTGTTGGTCAGGCAATGGCTGGTCATCATGGTACTGGCCTCCGTATTTCTGGAGTTTATTTTTGGCGATTCCACCTTCCCTTGGGGCGGTGCCTTCGGCGAAGCGGTCAGCCAGATGCTGACGGGCTTCGTGGGCGTGTTGGGCACGGCGGTGCTGTTCCTTGCCATTTTCGTGGGCATTATCGTTTGGTTCGTCAACCCCAATTTCAACGAACTGACCCCACAATCAGCATGGTACGAGACCAAGCTTTGGTTCCGTGACCTCTTCAACCGCCGACTGACTGCCCGCAAACATCAAGAACCTTCAACCAATGTTGTTGCCAACCCCGATGGCTTTACCGAGCCAGCAAAAAGGCCACAGCCCAGTGCCAAGCCCATCCCAACCACCATAAACCTTGACTCAGATGACACAGACTTCAAGGCAGTGGAAAAATCGGCCAACGGAAAACTGCCCTCGCTCAAGCCGGGCGACTCCGATTTTGAAATAACCACTGCACCGGAACCAGAAGCCGCAGAACCTGAGGCCGAATTGTTGTCGCAGATTTCGACTTCGCCCGCTTCCAAGCTGCCACCCGTGCAGCCCTCGCTATTCCCTGAGATGGCCGCTGCACAGGACTCGCCCAATTTCAGCGACCCCTACGACCCCACACTGGAACTATCGAGCTATGAGCACCCTGTCATGTCGCTGCTCTACGACTACGCCGACCAAAAAGTGGAGATTGACCGCACGGAACTGGAAGCCAACAAAGACCAAATCGTTGACACGCTGCTCAATTACAAGATTGAAATCGTCAAAATTCGGGCGACCATCGGCCCGACGGTCACGCTATACGAAATCGTGCCAGCCCCCGGTGTCCGCATTTCAAGGATAAAAAACTTAGAGGACGACATAGCCTTGAGCCTCTCGGCCTTGGGCATCCGTATCATAGCACCCATCCCCGGCAGGGGCACCATCGGTATCGAGGTACCGAACAAGAATAAGCAAATCGTGGCGCTCAAGGAACTGCTCATGTCCGACAAGTTCAAGCGCTCGAAGATGGACCTGCCCATTGCCCTCGGCAAAAGCATCTCCAACGAGGTCTTTGTGGTTGACCTGGCCAAAATGCCCCACTTGCTCATAGCGGGTGCCACGGGCCAAGGTAAGTCGGTAGGTATCAATGCCGTGTTGCTTTCGATTTTGTACAAGAAGCACCCCTCGCAGGTCAAGCTGGTACTCATTGACCCGAAAAAGGTCGAGTTGTTCCCCTACGCCCGCCTGCTGAACCATTTCCTGGCCTTCCTGCCCGGCCAGGAGGAACCCATCACGACCGATACCAAGCGGGTGGTGAACACGCTGAACTCTCTCGTCATCGAAATGGAGACCCGCTACGACCTGATGAAGAAGGCGCACGTGCGCAACATCGGCGAGTACAACGAGAAGTTCGTGGCCCGCAAGCTGAACCCGCAGTCCGGCCATAATTTCATGCCGTTCATCGTGCTGGTGATTGACGAGTTTGCCGACCTCATCATGACGGCGGGCAAGGAAATCGAACTGCCGATTGGGCGCTTGGCGCAGCTCGCCCGTGCGGTGGGCATCCACTTGATCATTGCCACGCAACGCCCTTCGGTGAACATCATCACGGGCGTCATCAAGGCGAACTTCCCGGCCCGTATCGCCTACAAGGTATCGGCCAAGGTGGACTCCCGCACCATCCTCGACCACAGTGGTGCCGAACAGTTGGTGGGCCGGGGCGACATGCTCTTCTCCGTTGGCGGCGACATGGTGCGCCTCCAGTGCGCATTTGTTGACACACCAGAAGTTGACCAAGTAATAAAATTCATCTCTGACCAAAAAGGCTATCCAGAGCCGTTCTACCTGCCAGAGTACCACGGCGACGATGAGGATGGGGGCGAAATGGGCGCTTTCGACCCCAGCGATGCGGACGATATGCTCGTGGAAGCAGCCCGCCTTGTGGTGCAGAGCCAGCACGGTTCCACGTCCATGATCCAGCGCCGTTTGAAGCTCGGTTACAACCGTGCCGGACGTATTATGGATCAATTAGAAGCGATAGGCGTGGTGGGGCCTGCAGAAGGATCGAAGCCTAGAGAAGTTTTATTATATGATGAACAAGAATTGGAACGATATTTGGAAAAATCTAAATATAGGAAATAGGAGGCAAAATCCTTGAACGGTGTAAGATTCGTCAAGGAAATAATCAAGCCCGGCGTACGAGAGTGCGCCGGGCTTTTCCTTTTTTATCCGGTTTGGAATTTTTTTTTGAAAACAACGCTACAAATTAGCTGGCACCTGCGTCACCGGCTTGTCCACGCACTGTTTTGGCGGCGAAATGAAAAAGCTCACCATGCCGATGACGCTGCCAGAAGGCTTTAGGCGATGGTTGAGGTTGCTGAGCAAATCCCTTGCGTCGGAGTTGTTGTCGAAGGCGTAGCCCGCCTTGAACTGGAGCCATGTCCAACCGCTAAGGCGCTGGTAAAACGTGCCCACCACATCTATGGAAGCCCGGCGGAAGTGGTAGAGGGCGTCCTTGGTCTGGTTGGTGGTCTGGCCGGGCACCATCACGTTGAGCGCATAGTTCTGGCTCGTGAACTCGGTGCCGAACATGGCCAAGCGGCTTTCACTGAAGTTGTAGCGAAATTTGATACTGGTGGGAAGTACCGCCTCCACGCCCCAATAGTCGTTGAAAGTCTGGTTGTAAAAACCGAATGGTACGATGGAATTGCCCCGGAAGCCTTTGTTGAGCAACAAACCAGCGCCGTATTCCAAATCATCCCTTTTTTTCACGCCAATCAAAGCGGTGATGCGATAGACAGCATAGCGGTCGTCCATGCTGATAAAACCATTGAAATCGCCCTGCCAATTGGCGCTCAGGCGCAGGGAGGTATAGTATTTGTGGTTGATGGGATGGAAAAAATTGGCAGAAATGCCCGCATTCTTCAAGTCCGTTTCATTCAAGTGCTCGAACAACGGATAGTTGTCTGGGTCAATATTGAGGAAATGGTAGCGCTCCAGCGTGTAGTCCAGGCCCATCATGATTTTCAGTTGCGGGTGGTACAACACAGGGACTTTGAGGCGGCTTTCGTAACGCTCGTTGCGGCGCACCTTGGTCGGCTTTTCGGCATCCGGCGACAGCATTTTGTAATCAGGGTTCAGCGAATAGGCAAAGGAGACGCCCTTGCTGGGCGACTTGTTGACTACCCCCGGCTGGCAAAGGAAAGGGTTGGTCTCCAGCAGCACGCTGTTCATGTTGACCTGGGCTGGCAGCCACTGGGCCAATAAGAGAACTAAAAAGCAGTGTAAAGCTGTTTTTTTCATAGCGACGAGTGCAAATTCACGGATGCATTGTGCTTTTCTCAGCAGCAAAACCCTTTAAGGAGATGCTGTGATACACGAATAGTTGTAAGCGTAGAGACGTCCTGCTGGTGTGGGAGGAAACAAAATTAGTGTTTTACAACCAACGGAGGGGAAAAAATTTTAAATCGTCGGCTTCGCAACAGGATGTGCGGAGGGTGCTCCAGTAAGGCGATAATTGTGCCGTAAATGCACGGCGTTATTCCATTAGCCAACGTACGGGCTTCGGAAAAGTATTTTTCCTGATTTGTAAATAGGGCACGGGCCTCGTACCGAAGCCCCTGAAAAAATGTTCTATCGGTTCCAACATAGAGCCTTCAAAATCAATTACTTGCACCGCTGGCCCTGCCGACTCGATGCTCCGCCAGATGGCGAGCGACATGCCGCCTTGGTTGCCCAATGCAGGGTCGTAGGCACTGAACAGGTGCAGGAGCTTGTGGCCGAACCGTTGGTAAATAAGGCCTGCATGTAGCCGGCCCGTGGCGTCACGTACTTCCAGTGCGGTACCCATTCCCTGCTGGCAGCATGCGGCCCAGAGCTTTTTCAGCACTTCCCCGTCCAGCGCATAGCTGTCTTTTTTTTGTGCCAATGAGAGGATGGCATCAATGCTGTCAACGGACATGGCTACCAGCCCCGATTTTACGGCCTTGTTGATATAGGTGCGGGTGCGCTCCTCGAAGTTTTTGAAAATGGCCTGTTTGTCCGCTTGGTTGTCAAGCCAATAGGAATAGCGGGTGCGCAGTTCGTAGCCTGCCCAATGAAACGGCAGCGGGTAGTCGAATTCTGGGGCGAATTTTACATCGAAGACTTTTATGGCCGATGGCAATGCGTCCACGGCGGCTTTTACCAGTTTCTTTTTCAGGGCAAATGCTTGGGTGGCGTTCTTCACGGCCATTTCACCAAAAAAAAGCCCAACATACTGGCAAAATGGTGGGTTGAACAAATAGCTGATGCTGTGCTTTTGGGAAATCTTGAAGGGCATGACGGCCAGCCAGCGCCCCTTTTCCGAAACCACGACGGCCTGCCAGCCCGACCACACCACGTCCAAGTACCATGTGCAGCCATAAGGTGCAGCCTGCGGTGACTGGGCGATGAAGGCATTCCAACCCGCCGCCTCGATTTGGTGGCGCTGCAATACCTCGGCCTTGAAACTGGTGGACTGTTCAGCGGTCATTGCGATGGCAAGTTTTCCGCAATGTTAGGAAGGAAATATGGGTTTAGCAGGTTTTGATGGTTGGAATTGTTTCGTTCTTTGACAAATGCTGAGGGCGAAATCAAACTGTAGAGAGGTGGTTGAGGAAAAAAAATTCCAAATTTTTTCCTCAACCTAAAATATTGATTTCTTGGATTTTCACAGAAATTGTCAAAGGACGAAATATTGGATGGGCAGGATGGGATAGATGGGCTTTCCAAGTTTTGGAAACTTGGAAAGTCTCGTGGTGCAAGTCTATGCAACCCCATTCCCATTGGACTCACCATGCCTTGGGCATTTCTCTTTGACGATGGCCAAAAGTTCGAGGTGCGAGGCCATCAAGTGGCTGGAGAGGCCATATAAATGTTCAAACTGGTCTTTGAAGAAATTGGCGTCTTCGGAAAGCTCGGGGGCATTCTTCGTTTTCAGGCGCATCATGCAGTCCATGCCCTTGATGGCCTGCTGGAAATCATCTGCTTCCTTCAAGAAATGGCCCAAAAGGTCGGGGCCGGGTTGCGCAAAGCCATTGTGTTGCCTTGAGGTGGCCTGTTCAAGGGAGTTTTCAGCTTTGAGGTTGTTGTGCGTAAGGTCAAAAACAGAGATGTTGAAGAGGTGGGCGATTTTGACGAGGTTGCAAATTTTGGGTTCGGCTGAGCCGTTCTCGTAAGAGGCAATATTGCCCCGGTTGAGGCCCACTTTATCGGCAAGCTCTTCTTGGCTCCATTTCATGCGCTTTCGGAGTGAGCGCAAATTATCCGCAAGGCAAAAGCTACTGTCTTTGTTTATAAAATCAGTCATAGGCCAAATCCTGTCTATTTTACGAAGTTCGATTATTTCCTGCGTTTTGTAGAAGTTTTTTACAAAAAACCAGACCAAGTTTCATTTTTGGAGGTGTTTTGTAAACATCGTTGACATTGTAAAAGTTTAGCCAGCCGCAAAGACTGTTAAAATACCATTAAAATAGTCAAGATTTCGTCTAAATAGAAAAAATCATTTGCAAAAACTTTTTTGCGATAGTACATTTGTAAATAATTTTTACAAAATCACCTGTTCACTCAAAATCACCTGACATGGAATCAAGCAGCATCTATAACCAGTTGGAAAAAATAAGCTCCTCGCTGAGGGCTTTTTCCTTCAAACTCACCGGCAATGAGGCCGATGCGAACGACCTCTACCAAGACACTTCGTACCGCATCATCTCGAATGCCGAGAAATACACCCCCGACACCAATTTCAAGGCTTGGGCCGTGACCATCATGCGCAATATCTTCATCAACAACTACCGGAAGAAAGTGCGCCGTGGTGTCATCCTCGACCAAACCCCCAACAGCTACTACCTCAATTCCGGCGGCCCCGGCATCGAGAACGACGGCGAGATGATGATGGCCTACAAAGAGCTGCTCCGCATGGTGAGCACGCTCCCCGAGGACTTCAAGCGCCCCTTCTGGATGGCTTACAAGGGATACAAATACGACGAAATCGCCGAAAAGTTGGATGCCCCCCTCGGTACCATTAAGAGCCGCATCTTCTTTGCACGCCGCAAGCTCCAAAAAATGTACGAGGACGCTTCGAGTGCAAAGGCCGCATAAGTCACATCACTTTTTTCGAGAACAAAGAGAATTCAAACAGCGTTTACAGCGAGTGCCTCGGAACTTTTCCGGGGCACTTTTTTTGCTTGTATAGCTCACACCGCCAAGTTTTGGGTATGAGTGCCTTGGTTGATAAGGGTTGATGTGGTTGATAAGGGTTGATTATCAACCCTTATCAACCACATCAACCCTTATTAACCATGCACAGAACTTGGCGGCTCGCAGTATATATTCTCCTTAATTAAGGCCATAACACCCTGTATCATGAAGCATCTCATCAAAGATTCTTGGTTAATCCCCCTTTGCTTCGGCATCATTTACATCGTCTGGGGTTCTACCTATTTGGCCAATTGGTACGCCATTCAGGACATCCCGCCGCTGCTCATGTCCGGCAGCCGATTCTTGGTTGCGGGCACCCTATTGTTCGTTTTGAGCAAATTGTTCGGCGGCGACAAGACCACGTTTGTGCAGGGGCGCAATGCGTCGATACTAGGCATCATGTTCCTCGCCATCGGCACGGGCGGCATGGTATGGGCAGAACAGTACATCACCTCCGGCATGGTGGCGCTGATGGCTGCCATTCAGCCGCTGTTCATCTTGCTGTTGATGTGGCAGTTGCACGGCAGCCGGCCCAATGCAGCGGGGGTCGTTGGTACTTTTCTCGGCATTATCGGCATGACCTTCCTCGTGGGGCAGGACCAGTTTGTGGGCGGGCCAAAGACCATACTTGGGCTTTGCATTATTTTCATCAGTGTGTTGTCGTGGGGCATCGCCTCCGTGAAGCTTTCCAAGACCGACATGCCTGCGAACAAGCTGGCGAGCGCCGCCACCCAGATGTTGGCAGGAGGTAGCATCCTGCTCATTGTCAGTGTTTTATCTGGCGAAGCGACAACATTCCAATGGGCCGATCTGACGCCTCGTGGCGCATGGTCGTGGGTCTTTCTGATGATTTTTGGCTCCATCATTTCATTCTCCGCCTTCAATTACCTGCTCGTAAAATCAACGCCCGACAAGGTCGCAACGGCCAATTACATCAACCCCATCGTGGCCATGTTCCTCGGCTGGTTTTTGGCAGACGAACTCATCACAGGGCAGTCGCTCATCGCTGCCGTGCTCATGCTCACGGGCGTTGTTTTCATCAAAACGAAGATTCCATTTTTCGATAAGCTCAATTTGTTCAAACAGCCCAACCCCACGCCCAACCTCATGGGCTTCATGCCAGTGGGAGCCGTAAAAGTAGTTGATATCCAACCTGTTGCTCATCCAGCCATCGCCCGAATCTGGCATGGCTCCACGCCCATTGGCATGACGGATGAGTATATCAATATTGCCAAGTCCACTTGCGTTGCCAACTGTACCACCACGCCCGGCAACCTCGGCGTCACGTTTTACCATGAAACAGAAGGGGACATGACCCACCATACTTTTATCTCTTACTGGAAGGATTTCGATGCGGTGAAACGCTTCGCCGGGGAGGATTACCAGAAGCCCCGGTTTTTCGATGGCGAGGAAAAATTCTTGGTGAAGTCGGATGAACTGGTGGAGCACAGGGAAATGGTGGCATAAGGACTAGGTGAATGATGAATGATGAATGATGAATGATGAATGATAAATGATGAATTTGCAAGGCATTGATTGACAAGTATTTGCAAACCCAATTGGTCTAACTTACTTATTCAACTTCACTAATGTCAATGGTTCGTGAAGGTTTCAGGTTTCAGGGGAAAGTGTGCTAAACCCATTTTTTTTAAAGTTGGGGGGCAATTCAAGCCATTTGGAAAATGCCACCTGCTACCATTCCACGAGGAATTCCGTGAAACTTGAAACCTGAAACCTGAAATCTTATGAACCATTGAATTAGGCATTGACGCAATGACTTACACCAAACACGACCTGACCGACACCATCGTAGCCCTTGCAACCCCGCCCGGTGTGGGGGCCATCGGCGTCATCCGCTTGAGCGGCCCCAATGCGCTGCACATCGTACAACGGGTGTTTGGAGGGAAAGACCTGACCGAGCAGAAAAGCCATACGCTGCATTTTGGCACCATCATCGGCGAGGGGGGGAAGGTTTTGGACGAGGTGCTGGTCTCCGTTTTCAAAGCGCCCAATTCCTACACGGGCGAAAATATCGCCGAGGTCTCCTGCCACGGCTCCCCCTTTATTTTACAGAAAATCATCGAGCTTTTCATCGAAAAAGGTGCCCGCTTGGCGCAGCCCGGCGAGTTCACCCTGCGGGCGTTTTTGAATGGAAAAATGGACCTCTCGCAGGCCGAGGCCGTCGCCGACCTCATCGCCAGCACCAGCGAGGGCAGCCACTCGGTGGCCATGCGGCAAATGCGGGGCGGGTTCAGCCATGAGATACAACGACTGCGGGAGGAACTGGTCAACTTCGCCAGCCTGATAGAATTGGAACTGGACTTCGCCGAGGAGGACGTGGAATTCGCCAACCGGGGCCAACTCAAAGCGACGATACAAAAAATACAATCCTATATCCAAGCCCTTCTTCAATCCTTCAAGCTGGGGAATGTCCTGAAAACGGGCGTGCCCACCGTCATTGCTGGCCGCCCGAACGCTGGTAAAAGCACCCTGTTGAATGCTTTATTGAACGAAGAGCGGGCCATCGTCAGCCCCATTGCAGGCACCACGAGAGACACGGTGGAGGAGGTGCTGAACATCCAAGGTCCCATGGGGGCAAGCGTGGAGTTCCGGCTGATAGACACGGCGGGCATCCGGGAAGCACAGGACCAGATAGAGGCCATCGGCGTGGAACGCACGATGGAAAAAGTCAGCCAAGCCGCCCTGCTCGTCTATGTTTTTGACGTGGTGGAAACAAAGATTGACGAGGTGCTGGCCGACGTGGCCAGCCTGCAACGGGAGGGGCTGGAGATGCTCATTGCTTGCAACAAAATGGATAACCTGCCAAGCTACAAACCGGAGTGGCTCTCGAATCCGAACGACCCTGGTATTCCTGATTTTTTCTTTGCAAAACCCCGCCCGCTTGATTCATCATTCATCATTCATCATTCATCATTAATAACCCTCTCTGCGAAGAACGGGATGAATGTGCCGTACTTGAAAGAAAGACTCTACCATGCCGTAGTTTCACAAAAACTAACCAGCGAAAGCACCATCGTCACCAATGCCCGCCATGTGGAGGCACTCGAAAAAGCCGCCACCAGCCTCGACGAGGTGCTGCATGGGCTGGATGCAGGCGTGACGTCGGATTTTGTGGCAATGGACATCCGTCGGGCACTGGCCTACCTCGGCGAGATTACCGGGGAGGTGGGGGTGGAGGATTTGTTGGGGAATATTTTTTCGAAGTTCTGCATCGGAAAGTGAGCAGCTTTCTAAAGAAGTTCTTCTGAGTAATTGAATCCAATACCCAACTAATGGAAGAATTAGCTAAAAACATTGCAGCCCTCTTGCGGCAAGCACAGTCGGAAACCCAAAAACAACTAACTGCCATCGAGGCAGTCGTCTTTAATATTATCAAAACAAACAACACCGACACCTGGATAATCGAACAAGCCCTCGACTCCCTGCTCGATATGCAATTCATCGGGTTGGGCAAGGAAACGTTCCTCCAACTGCTGGAATATTACAAGACCCTTGACCGGGAAGCGGCGAAGGAATATTGGGATATTTTTGATGAAATCGGATAGCCCTTCATCATGGTTGGATTATTCACGCTATGCAAATAACCTACATGTTCCGTTAACTGGTGCCGTAAATAGCCCTCCGGTAATTCCGACCGTGAAATATGGGGACTGCTGCGCCCCTTCCTCGAATCGCCCAATGAGCGGGTGTCCGAGTACCGAAAGAGCGAAGCCTACCGCCACGCCATGTCCGACGCCATCCGCCGGGTGACCATTGACCTGAGCATGGAGACGGTGAAAAAAGGCTCGCCCTATACGCTGAAACTGACCAAAACACAGGCGGCCTACCAACTGACGCTGAAGCATTGGGAGGAGGATATGGGGCTGTTGGGGAGGTTGGGGAGTTGTTGGGGCTGGGGAACTGGACCGGGTTTATGAGAATGCTTTTTCGCAGGTGCTCATTCACGAGAATCGGATGCTGCGGTATGCACGGCGGCGGAGACGGGAAGAGCAGGTGTTGAGGCTCATGCCCGAAAGTGATTGATTGGCTGACACCAACCACGGAATACTTGGAGGCATTTGCAAGATAGGCAGGCAAGCTGACCAAAAACGGCTCCTAGGCATGCGCCAAACTGGAAGACCTCATTGATCAATCGTTTTTGGTGAATGACGCCAACAGCTTTTTCTTCAGCGAGGTGAAGTTTGGGTTTTACGAATCGTTGTAAGATACGCTCGAATATTATAACAATCAGCATTTCCAGTCTTACAATGGAAAAGCCACCCAACCTGTGGCATAAGTTCCGTTTTTTCGGTAATATCCAATCATAAATTGCAGAGTATCAAGGGTGTTTGCCTTACTCGTCCTGTAAGCGGGCGTAGTCGTGCCGGTCGGTTATCATGGCGACGAGGACGGTGTTGGGTTGTTTGTGGATGGGTGGCATTTTCTCTTTTGCTGTCGGTAATATCAAAAAAAGCAAAGCAAAACTTATATTCGACCCTTTCAACCCATCAATTTCTGAACATCATCTTGCGTGTTGCAATGAAATTTGAGGTTCTCATTTGATAAAATAAAGTACCACTTAGTTCATTGGATGAAGGAATATAGGGTACTTCATGAACACCAGATGGATACGTACCATTGACTATGGAGTATTTTCTTCCGAAAATATCGAATACCTCAATCCATACCTGAGTTGCTGTTGGTACGGCAAATCGGATAAAAGTTGATTGATTAAAAGGGTTGGGCTGATTCTGGAAAAGTTCGTACCCGTTACTATTGGTTTCATGTGACATAGTCAGAACACTTGTTGAAGCATCCTCGTGCGGGCTTTCATCCTCCATGTTTCCCACATTGTCCGTTGACTTGCTATAAAAATGATACATATTTCCATTCTGACCTTTAAAAATGGCGCTCGTGGCAGTTGTATCAGACAGCCAAACCTCGTAAGGGCCAATATTGGTTGCTACATAAATGGTATATTGCCTTATTCCACTACCGTTGCCATCTGCACCATCCCATTCAACCAAAAACTCCTCCGTTGAAGTAGTCAATTCCAATGGTAGCACTTCGCTTTCTGGCGCATCAAAGTCATAGGTGTTTCGATAGGGGCCATAAGGTGGTGCTGGCCCCCATGGTCCTACCCCATCAAAATTAACCCTGGCTTGATTCTCAAAGATTGTTTCCGACGGCAGTCCTTCTTTAGGTTTGACAGTGAAGCTTACATAACCTATCTGGTAGCCCGTTGAGTCAATAGGAGGAAGGTATCCAACCAAGGGGTCACTTGGCAAATCAAGCGTCGTAGGGTCGAGTGACCGATGCACCCAATACACCTCTCGGGTATTAGGGTCAAGAATTGCCTCCACATTCACGATGAGGTCAAACTCTGGTCGCATATCAACATTCACGTTAAAATATTGCCCCCCATCCGTAAGTGGGACATCCCATCCTAAAAATCCAAATCCAGTAAAGGCAAACGTTGAAAGGTCAAAATCTTCATCCAACGTATCCCTAATGAATACTTCGGCAGCAGGTGCGGAGGCATCCTCTTTGTTCCAATAGTCGATGCGATAGTCAAAATTTCGCTTTGGCTCACCAAGAAAGCGGTAACTATCAGCTATAGGCGTGCTCTTCTGGTCAAAACCCGTCGGGCCGTATTTGTCTTCGGGTGTGATAGAGTCTACTGTTGCTAATATTAATTGTCTAATATTTTCAAAAAAATCCAGCATTCTTATTCTAAAATTAGCATATGCCAATACATATCTTAAATCAGGCGAAAGATGGCCCACTATATCTAAATATTTTTCTTCAATCAACTTTAACTTACTTATAAATGGAAAATCATTAAATGATGAAAAAACTATTCCTGATTGGTTTAAAATCTCATTTACAAAAGTCACACATTGGCCTGAAGGATTAGGGCCGTACGGGTCTGAAAACAATATATCGTAAGAGTACTTAGGACTATTAACAGATGAGTATGGGTTATATTGAACATATTGACTTTCAGCATAGAAAACTATTGCATCCCTCTGAGATTGAGTTGTTCCTGGTAAATAGCCTCCGCCTCCAAATGTATTATCACCGTTGAAGCTTTTCCAATCGGCAAGTTTCCCTAATCCAATGTAATCTTCTATATGTACGCCAGAAAACTCCCATTTTGACTTAAATGAATCAAAGCTTAAGTTGCCTGAATTAAAATCTGCAATATCTACTTCAAATTCATTTTTTTCCATTTGAGTGAATTCCCAACGTCTTTGATGTACATAACCATCATCTAACAACTCAGTCACTTTAAATCTCGAAATGCCATCAGGGTCTACCGATTCTACAACTATCCCATTATGAACGAAAACGCCGCCTATTGCTATTGATGATGGAATCAGAGGTGTGAAATTCTGAAATACTATATCCCCTGGAATAGGAATGTAATTAACCAAATCAAAATCTTTCTGTAAATCATCTGGTTTTTTATTTTTCTCGTCAGTCGACTCAGATGAAAATGAACGAAACAGGCTATCACGATAATTGATAACACCAGTCTCAATAAGGTATTCGCCAAAATCAGTCGCTTTCAATAAAATTTCGAATTCTCCATTTGAATGAGCAGGAATAACTGGTAGCCAATAAAAATTCGTATCTAAAACCACTGGTTGATAAGTGCTATAATCAAACATATTTGGAACTAAAAAGCTATCTATTATCTCACTTGGAATTACAGTGTAAAGAAGAACATTGTTTACATCCGTATTTCCATTGTTTCCGTACCGAATAAAAACCTGATGGTTTCGGCCTAGCCTCATCGTATTTCTGGTAAATATATCCACCCATATTTGTTTCTTATTGTCACTTATTACAGTGAGAAGCGAGGGAGCAGAATCTGTCTCGCCATCAGCTCCGATTACTATTAATTCCCACTCCCCTATTTCAGCCATACTCAAATCAAAGGAAACATGATAAGAATTTGAAAAAGCATCATAGCTAAATGGACTGGTACTCAAAGTATCAATTCCAGGTTTTATCAAAATTATGCTATCAGTTAGGTCTAATCCTGAACCAATTACTTCAATTGTTACATTACCTTGCCCTACTACATATGTAGAGAGAGTTATTATATCGAGCGGAGCCACATTTGTGTCAATAATCGGCGTAATATCAGCCTTGATTAGATACTCCCGTTCTTGTGAGTCTGTTTCGGTCAATACAGCTGAATCCTTATACCTCAAAAAGTATCTCCCCCCTGGTGGGTTATGAACTTTACCAGAAATAGAAAAATTCCCAAACCATGTACCGCCTAACACCCACTTGGATTGGTTATTCTCAAGAAACTCCTGATAAACCTCCAATGAACTTTCCTTACCATAACCTTCTGTTCTCAAAAATAAAGTATCAACCCCATCTGGCAAGTGAATTTCTTTCCAGTCAAACCCATATGGGCGCAAAACTTCACCTTTATCCCATGTACCCATTTCAAGGAATGGTAAACTATCTGTGAACAAAACTTCTCCACCCCCTGTCGGGTCGTCAGTCGTTATTTCAAATACATAAATTCCACTATCTGGTGTGGGAAGATAGATGTCGTAATCAGCATTAGAGGCAAGAGAAAGCGTTGAGTATTTGCCTTCGTCCACATAGGTTTGAATACCGTCAGGAGCAATCAACTTTGCTACACCTTTCCACGAGCTAAAGAAGTTCACCCTAGTATTTTTCTTTACCAGCATGTATAATTCAGTTACTTGGGGTACAGCTATAGTTGATACGTAAGTTATCCCTTGTGTCACTTCAAAAGGAGTCCATACGCCAAAAGGTATTTCCGGTATATCAAGTATGCTGAATCCATTTTCTTTTACTAAGGTGTCACCAGGTGCATTGATAACCAAAACATCATATACACCTGGCTCTGCACTTGTCAGGTCAAAGTTTGTTTCTAATTTATAAACCTCAACAAATATTGTTTGTAAGGGGAGCAGATTAGTGCCAGCCTTGCGTAGCACAACCATTGACCCGCTATTAAATGGATAACCTGTAATTGTTACCTGTACCGAACTCTCACTTATAGGGATTTTAGCTGGGCCAACGCCATATATTCCGTTCCCAGGTGGTAGGGGATTCGAAACATCAACTAAGCCAAATCCAGGGTCATCTTTTTGGTCGAAGACGAAATCAAAGTTTGTGTTGCTATCAGATGAGAGAATAGCAGCGAAGTTCTCAATATCCCATTTGTTTTCCGTTGCGTCCAAATTTTCCGTCCCCAAGTTTTCGATGTCATACACTCCATTTTGTTGAAACAAGCTATTGTGGACGTTTATCACAGCCCCATCGTTAATGATACCCACTTCATTTTGAGAAAAAGTACAGCTATCCAAAGATGGTTGCCCACCATTAAAACCTGCAAAACCCTTGCTATTAAAATGAAATGTGCAATTTTTAATACCTGTATTTGAAGACCCTGAACGAATCGCACCATAAATTTTGGTCAATCCATTCTCATGATAACCTCCATAACGGAGGTGACAATGCTCAAATTGACTACTATTATCAACGTTAGAAATTGTCAAACTTCCCCAATCATTTTTCTGAGGGTTAGTGCCATTCCCGTCGCCATTTGTATCGCCGCCTGAACCATCATCACGACTTGATGTGAAAATAATGGGGTCATCAACTGTCCCTTGTGCATTTAAAGTGCCGTCTATCAAAAGCCCTTTGGTAAAGGGGCCATTCTGTCGGACAAATTTTAGAATTACTCCAGGTTCAACATTCACGGTAGAATTAGCTCCAATTGTAATATCTTCAGCTACGACATAAGGGTACATTCGGCGCTTTAATAAAAAACTACCGTTCTTGTCAAAAAGGCCTTCATTTAAAGCAATGCCATTTAGTTGGTTTTCTGAAAAATCAAGGTTCTCCAAAACTGGGTTTGCGTCGAAAGAAACTGAAAGGGGAATGTTGTTTCGATAGAAAGTACAAGACTTAACCTCAGCGGTTGAAAGCAGTCTCAAAACGCCATGATTTCTGGTGCCTCCAAAAGCATATAAACCGCCATACCTGAATTGGCAATTTTCAAATTTGCTACCGTTACTAGAAACATCAACTACAACATGCCCCCAATCCCCAGGAGCGGGTTGAGATGCGTTCCCGTCCCCATTTGTATCACTGCCCAAGTCATCTCGGATTGAAGTAAAAACAATCGGTTCGGATACTGTTCCACTTATATCCACCATGCCTTTGATTGTAAGTCTTTTTGCTTGGTCACCAAAGAGTGTATATGGAAATTTGAAAACCGTTCCTGGTTCAACAGTTACTGTTACCCCATCTCCAAAGGTTACATCTTCGGCAATGATGTAAGGCAAGTTTAGCTTTTTGAGCAAATAATTTCCAGGGACATTATACTCCCCATTAACAATTCCAATCCCATCAAAGTCATTATTCTCGATAGTCAGCCCCCCAAAGTTTGTGTCAACACCAAGCCCAATGGCCAATGGAGTCTTGTTTTGCATAAATTTACAATTGTCAACCAAGGCGCTTTTTAACAACCTTAAAACACCGACTTCTGTTGAGAATCCAAGTTGGTAAAACCCTCCATGCCGGAAATCGCAATACTTAAACTCACTACCATTATCTGACCCTGATAGGGTAATTCCTCCCCAGTCTCCTTTTGCAGGGAGGGAGGAGCTGCCGTCTCCGTTACTGTCTCCGCCTGCACTATCATCCCTTGTGGAGGTGAAAACTATTGGTTGGGCCATGGTTCCAATTGCAGTCACTGTGCCTTCTATTTTAACCCTGCGTTGGGTGTTGGTAGCATATTCAAACTTCATCACTACCCCCGGTTCGACGAATAAATGAACATCTGTACCAAGATTAACATCACCAAATACGATGTAGGGGAAATCGTATCTTTTAAGGGTGAAATTCCCGCTCACCGAATACGTTCCTGTAATAATCCCAATTCCGTTTTGTGTGTTTTCATCAAAAGCTAAATCGGAAAGGTTGGGCTGTACAAGTGGCGAAATGGAAATCGGAGCTTCGTTCCTGTAAAAATCACAATTCTCCACTGTAACAGCAGATTGGAACACCCGTAATGCACCCAATTCACGGTTAATACCAAATTGATACTTTCCACCATACCTAAACAGGCAGTGATTCAAGTTACTCGAAGTGTTATTCTCAGCAATAACGATTGACGTCCAATCTCCTTTGGCTGGTGTGGATGCAGCACCATCACCATTTGTATCGCCTCCGTAAAAATCGTCTTTGATTGAAGTAAATACGATTTTGTCTAAATTATCGCCTTGAGCATTCAATGTACCTTCGACTATTAAACGGGGAATCGAAGGGAAATCTTCTGGTTCAAATTTTACGACAGTTCCTGGTAGAATGGTGAGCGTGACTCCATGGACGACAACAACCTCTTTGGATACGATATACGGATTACCTGCCGACGTCCAGGTAATATTATTCGTTATATCCGAATCAACTATTGTCTGACTTTGGATACTTGTGGCAAGGGTAATGAAGGTGATTAAAGCGAGGTACAGTTTATAAAGGTTGCCCATAATGTTGATTTTTTAGAAATTACCCTGCAAGAAACAGATTTTTATTAACAGAAAATCTGACCCTTAACATAAAATAACAAAAAAAATAAATACTAAAAGCAATCACTTAATGGTGATTGAGTTGGGTCTCCATTCGATTTGCGCACTGGGGTTTGTTCCTTCGGCGGCTTTTCTTCACCTCTGCCACCAGCGTGTCCCAATCGAAGGCTGCTTCCTGTGGCGGGATGTCACCGCCTTCCTCAACAGGCAGCCGCTCTCGGAAGGTATGGATGAGTTCGTACCAGTGCTGGAGATAGGCTTCTGGCAACTGGTTCAGCTCGATGAAGATATTTTTTAACAAAAGCTGTTTTTCCATGAAGGCAGATTTTTCACAAAGATAGTCAGGCAAAGGCGCTTTTCAAAACATACACCTGCGGTCAAGTCCGAACAAATGGCAGGGTTCACTCAAAAATGCGCAAACGCCCGTATCTCCCCCTCCACGCCCGCCACCTGCATCCCCTTCGGCATCACCAACGCCTTCTGCTTCGGCAAGAACTGCTGCATGATGACAAGACAGCCGCCCACAAGCCCCGGTCTCGTGCCGGCATCCACAACCCTTACCTAAAACCCCTTCCAACCCAGCGCTAACCCACCTCAAAAACCGACTTATAGCTGATTTGATAGCTCAATTTGGCTATAAACCTATTTTTTTAGTGCCTTGCAGCCAAATTGCGAATATGTCATGGAAAAGATAATTGAACGGCAATAAGAAACAGCGACGCTGCTTTCGCTAAAGAACTCCAAAAAATCGGAGTTCGTGGCGGTGTACGGCAGGCGGCGGGTCGGCAAGACTTTTTTGGTACGCAATGTTTTCGAGGATGCGTTCAACTTCCAATTGTCTGGCGTCGCCAAGGTGGACTTGGGCGGCGTTTATGCCGAAATCTCGACTTGGCGGAGCGGGAAGGCAGGGCAAGGCGCACAAATTGATTTGTTGATTGACAGAAAGGACCGGGTCATCAATATCTGCGAAATGAAGTATTCCGTCAAGCCATTTGCCATTTCAAAATCATACGCCGAAAACCTCCGCAACAAACTGATGGTTTTCCGGACAGAAACCGGGACGAAAAAGACGCTGTTCTTGACCATCATCACAGCGAATGGCTTGGCGGTCAATGAATATTCCCAGCAATTGGTGCAGGATGCGCTGGACATGAATGCGCTGTTTGGATAGGCGTTTTAAATTGGCCATTTGGTGAACACATCCACGCAGTGGTTCCATTGTTGTGGTTCTGGAACGGGCGGCAGGTTCATCCGGATTTTTTCCACCAAGGGTTCGAATACTGCCGAAATTTGGGAAATTTGTACTTCAATGGGCTTCCCGGTTTGTTTCCGACGCTGCCCAGCCCCAGGTTGCCTTTGTTTCCTTCTTCATAAAAACATTTGATTTCCATGCTTTGGGAAATCACAGATACCTACCCCTGCCCTATCCTTCGGGACTTTCATTTCTTTCTTGAAACGCTTTCCAACAGCCCATCGCCGCTGACGCCCAGCCTCAACCTGGCCCGCAAAACGCTGTTCGATTTACATAAAAAAAGCCCGTACCACTCAACGCAGTACAGGCCAAACTCCATTTGGTTTCTTGCAACAGGTCAATCAGAACTTATCCCTTGCAGAACGACATCCAGTCATGAATGCCAGCGTGCTGAGACTCACCGTTTGTCAGCTTCAGTTCGGCAGTAAGCCAAATTGTATAGGCACATTTTTTCAAATTGCCAACAGGCTCTATTGTTGGGGGCGAAGTTTGGGTTTCCAAATTAATCGCCGTGCCAAAGGTCTCGCTGACCGAGCCAACTGGGGCATTGTTGATGAGGTTGTAAGGGCCGCCGGGGCCATACATCACCAGGCTCACTGCTCCCATGTTCGGGTTGGCCGCTGTGTAGTGGACGTGGATGGTATCTGTGATGGGCTTGCAACCTGTGCCGCCACCTCCGCCTATCATCTCTTGGATGTCGATGCAGGCAACGCCCAACTCGTTGGAGGGTTGCGGGGTCCAGGAGCCGAATTGAGGCACGTTGGCATACAAGGTGTTGAACATGGCGATGGGGTTGGACACGCCAGCAACTGTCTCCGTGGCAGCATTGCGGCTTCCCGTTTAACCATCCTGAGCTTGAAGTACCTGTTCTGTTGGAGTGCAGCCCGGGTGGTGGTGGATTGCCCCTGTACAAGGTCCGCCATGTTTACGCTTGCACCATTGAGCTTGGCAGTGTTTAGGTTAAACAGTTCTCCATTTACGTTGGCTGCGAAGTTGGTGGCCTGTGGCACGGCAATCCAGCCGCTGGCATCCACTCCGCCCGACGGACCAACCACGTAGTCCGTTGTCGGGATGTTGCCCGTGATGGGGTCGGGCGCCCCTAAGAACGTACCGATGATTGCATTGTACATATCGCCCACCAGCAGTTTCTTCCAGGTGCCAATATCGGCACCACCCGGGCCCGTAGTTTCAATCACGTCGAAACTGTACTCCAATGGGTTGCCGTTTAGCTGCTGTGCGAGGTTGCCACGCAGTGCAATCCCGGCATAAAAAGCCTGGCCGCTCGGCGTCTTGCCCGTGGACAGCGCTATCACGTTAGGGTTGCCACTGGCAACTGCCTCGTTGATGAAATGGTTGCCACTCTTGCCGATCTTGGTAAAGGAAGCTGGAACGCCCGGGGGAGTGACCACGATGTTATCCAAGCAAAGATTGACGCATAGGCAGTACCCCACGTTGTTCCGCCTGTTTGCGGCGGTTTCGCCTTGTATGGAAACACCATTGTACTTGTAGGTGAAATAGACGTCGGGGCCGCTTTTGAAACTGAGCGGCAGGCCTGGGTCGGTTTCAAGGTTAATGGCCGGGGACAAAAACGTTTGCTTGAACTTGGCGGAACTGTAATCAATGCGGAAGTGGCCGGAGGCGTCGGTGATAGCCGAGCCAAGGTTGTCGTCGGTGAAGAAGTCGGCATCCCAAGCAGTAACTTCCACGTTTGGGATGGGCGTTTTGGTGTCGCAAACGTACATGTGCCCGCAGATTGTCCACACATCGAAGTAGTGCCCACGGATATAGCACCACCATTTGGCGGATAGGCAATATTTCCAGTGGTAGTAGAAATTCTGCTGAATCTCATCGGCTCGCCATTCGGGGAAAAAGGTGGTGATGTGGAATTGAAGCGGTTCTACCCTACGGGGAGGAACTGGGGGCCTGCGTGGCACGGAACCACAAACAAAATCTATGTCGAAGGCGGTTCCACGGTACTTTTCGTCAATGTCAAATTCAAAATTGCCCTTTTCGTCCACGTCTGCCGTTCCTACCAGGAGTTTTTCCCTGGCCTTGGCCTCTTTGGGGTCAACAAGCCGGAAGGTCTCTTTCGGGTTGGCAACAGCGGTCTGCAATATGGCATCCTTTTGCCAAGGCAGGTAAAGCAATACTTTTGAACCAAGAGGGGTTCAAAGCAATCGTCGCAGAGGAATCCACATAGATTCCCTTTAATTAAGTAACCCATAATTTTGAGGATTTTTTTTTGCCTACTCTTGTAATACGGATTTTCGGCTTACTCCGTTATTTGTTTTATAGTAACTGCTTAGCAGGGGGTGTTTTTTGAGAAAAATTTTCAATTTTTCTCAAAAACACCCCATTTTCGGGAGGGGAAAGAAAAAATTCCATTTTTTCTTTTCCCCTCCCGAACCCTCCTAAGCAGTTACGTTTTATAGATAATAGCCTTGAAATAGATGTTCGATTAAGCAATTTAGCAAGTCGCCTTTGTCAGCAGGGCCTGACAAACCCCTGCTGACGAAAAGAGCGGCTATCAACTTTAAATGCGTTTATTTAAAAACAGCATGAGTTTTATGGGCACTCGATATTCAATATTAAACTTTCGCCAATGATATTGGCTCGGTTAATAAGCCTGTCCCCCAGCGAAAGCTGCGCCCTGATATAATTATAGACTCGCTGATAAAATCCTTGATGCTGGGGTTGTTCATTTGGTTAATGATTTGATCCCTTAAATTTGAGAAGATAATTTCGTGCGTATCCCCGCAAAAAGCAGCAAAAACGTTATCGTGGCAGAGTCCTGCATTTTGCAAATCGGCGGTCACATTTACCTGTACATCGTCATACGTGATGGTATTGTCAATAGCAGTTATCCCAAGCAGTATGTCAATATGCAGGTTATCCAACTCGAACTCTGGCACCCCGGCAAAACAAAAGAAATTATTGTAGCAGTTCGCCCTGATTTCCCTGCCATTGCTCTCAAAATCAACACTGAAGCGCAGGAAACGGTCTTGGGAGCCAGCAGATATGCCGGTGGAGTTAATGTCATTAACATAAATCTTAAACATCGCATCGGGACCTACACGGGGCACGGTAAGGTCGAAATCTCTCCTCCCCAATATGAAATCAATATGGGAATTGCATGGCCGCTTGAACTGAAACTCCGCACCGTTGCAAAATGCACCAGAATTTGAGTTTTGCTCGTTTTCGCAACCTTCCCCTGCCACGAACCCGCAAAACTCGCCGCCAATTGGAGTGCCGTCTGAGCCTGCGTTGAAGTTGTTTAGCCGGATACTTCCCATTGGTATCAGGGCTTCTAAGGTGCTTGCCCATTCTGTCCGCCCATAGGTTTCGTCATGGAAGCCGTCCGAGCAATCTTCGTCACAGCTAGTGGCCGTGAATGCAGTTGCAATTAATAGAATGGCAAGCATTCTAAAGTCGCTCAATTTTTGGGAGAAATGATTGATGGTTTTCATTGTAATAAATTTTGAATAATTGCCTACTCTTCACACTTTTCGGCTACCGTGCTCTACTCTTTCTGGATTTTCGAGTTACTCCATTATGTTTAATATTGGATGCACTGTGTCGTTTTTTCATGTGTGTCCTGTGTGTCGGATTTACTTATTGGATTTAAATGCTTCGGTATTTATCTTTATTTATAAAAAGCACTAGCCCCCTTGCCAAGCAAGGCCATGTAGGCTTGGTGGCAGCAATACGCTCCATGCGCGTAAAAGGCAATTGGCTTATTTTGAGAAGCCCAAACTGTCAGCTATGATTATTTCCCTTGAACTGGCCTTCTCCCCAGACAACCGGGGTACACAAGGAAGAAGGCCCTGCACAGGCAAGTTATTACATAAGAACTTTCTGAAAGCCCTCTCTTGCCATGTTGTTTTAGGTGCCTCGTTGCGTGTGTGTGTGTGTGTGTGTGTGTAAGAGATGGTTAGATTAACCCCTCATATGTGTGGATAATAAAACGCTTATGATAGGGCATGGCTGTGGCTTTCAAGCCCTAGGTGCTTGTTTAATAGGGAAGTAAAACCCTTGCCAAAACCCAATCAGCAATTGAAACTGACCACCATTTGCACTACGCCTTACTCATTCGAGTTGAAATCATGGGTCGTGCCGTCTTCGGTTTTTAATCCGCTCACGGCAAAACTGCCATCCGCATTGTTCGCAAAATTGACAGCGGAGTCTTTTGATAATAGGGTTTTGGAAAGCCTAAGCGCCTCCCCATCCTGCACGAGTGTGAAGAGGTAAACCATGTTCCCTTTCAATGCAACCATTGTTTTGCCAGCAACCCAAGGCGCTTTGGGATCATGGTAGAAAGCATCGCAGAGGGGTGTCTTGTTGCCATCTTCATATAGCACAACCATGGCGGTATCCACATCCTGGATTATGATGTAAGATTGGCCTTTCAATGGGATGATGCTTGGTTCTTTCTCGCTGGTGAAGAGGGTTTTCCCTGCCTCGGTTTCAGAAACGGAAACCGTTACCGTGTCTTTTCCGTCATTAGAAGTTTCACAGGAAAAGATGGTGAAACTTGCGAGGATTGCGATGAAGGGGAGTGCTTTCATTTTAGTTTGTATTTTATTTCGTCTGATTGACAATGCAAAGATGTGGTCGTTTGATAGCATTTAGAAATTTTATCATCCAAAGATTGACTGATTTTTGGTTTTTGTAAACCAACTTATCTTTCATAAAGTATTCGTTATCAATAATTTGAAATGTCTTTTATTTTTGCTTTAAATTAAAGAAATGGACAATCTTCTGAACCTCGTACGCAGCCTCACGGCAAAGGAAAAAAGCCAATTCACCAAGCATGCCCGGCAGCATTTGACCGAAAAAGACCCGAAAAAAATGTTGCTGTTCCGCCTTGTCAACCAGCAGTTGAGGGGGGAGATAAAGGACTACCAGAAGCAGGCAGCAAAGCAATTCCAAGAGAGCAGCTTGCCCAGCCTCAAAAACCAACTCTACAATGAACTGTTGGAGAGCCTTGCCCAAGGCTCTGTGAATACCGTCCGGAGCGAGCTTTCCCGATTGATTGACGAAACAGAAATCCTCTTGGAGCGGGGCTTGCTCAAACAGGCATTGACCCGAATCGAAAGGCTAAAAATTGGCCACAACTCACCACTTGCATTTGCAGTTCTTGGAAATCTCGCTCTTGCACCGCCGTATCGTGCGCCAGTACAAAACCCGTGACCTCGATGACCAAATTGATGGAACAAGCAGTCTGCGGCGAAAGGTCTGATTGGATTAGGGAAGAGTTTGATTTATTGAAAAGCTATGAAGCTCAGTCCCTGCAAACCCGAAAAGACCGCTCCAATATTAAGGGGCAAAGGCGTTGCCTGAATTATCGAAATGAAACCTCCAATGACCTCTGGGTCCTTCTGAAGGAAAAGCTTATTACTACCTGCTGCAGCTAAACGCCAATTCGCAACGGCAATACGACCAAGCGACAAGCTGCCCGACAATTAATCGAGTTGTTTGAAACAAATGAGGCCCCTCATGGTCGATAACCTTCCCAGGTTTCCCGCAACGTCACCAACTCACCTCAACGCATGCATCAGGGCTGGCAGGCCAGATGAGGCACGATAAAATTGAGGAAATCAAAAATAAAGCCCAAAGCTTCTATGCGGAAGGCCAAAACAAAGCCTCTTGGTCAGCCAAGAAATCATCCTGTTGTTCCAAGAAAAACTACGGCCAGATTACCTTCCTCGCTCCCAAAGTAAAATCCGTGCTTCAACAAATTTGCTGTTTTCATCCCCTTCTGAACGGGCATTGGGCATTGCCTCACAACATGGCACATCGTTTTTCCTGAAGGGAAACCTCGAAGGGCAACTGGAATGGCTCAACACCTGCTTCCAAACCAAAGACCATTCGAGTTGAACGAGAAGGTGGTGGGCAAGGACATTGGCATTTACGTTCAGGGCAGCGCAATGGTGTTCCGGGTGATAGTCTGCATTGAACTGGGCAACATGAAACTCGCCAAGAGCTTCCTTGAGCAGGCAGCGTACTACCTTGAAAATCGCAGCTTAACAGGTGATTTGCTCTGGGAAATATTGTCCGCCCTCAAAAAACTGGTCACCAACAAAGAGGACAGAATGAAAATTTTGCTTGGATTGAAGGGAAAGCCTGCAAGGACAGGCCAACACGAGGTACTTTGATGTGGGTGGAAAGTGCGTGGAAATAGGATAGATTTTTGTCAAAGGTCTTGAATTTCATGCTTTCATTCTTTACGTTTTATTAAAATGCCAACTGTACCAGTAATAATAACTCGCCAACGCTAGGCAGACAAAACATTAGTAATGAAAACTAAGAAACTTAAAGAATACAATAACTACCAACAATACAGCAGCCAGCAAGAAATAAAACGGTTTATGTCCCTCATCCAGATAGCGAAACAAATGGCGCTTAAAGCCCGATACTCTCCTAAAATTCCCGTCATTAATGCACCTATTGCAATTTCACCAATA
>JADKBS010000060.1 GCA_016714985.1 Saprospiraceae bacterium
TTGGCTACAAACTGTTTTTAGTGCCTTGCAGCCAAAATTGCGGAATATGTCATGGAAAAGATAATTGAACGGCAATACGAAACAGCGACGCTGCTTTCGCGTAAAGAACTTCTGAAAATCGGAGTTCGTGGCGGTTTACAAGCAGGCGGCGGGTCGGAAAGACCACTTTTAGTGCGGAATGTTTTCGAGGCCGCGTTCCCCTTCCAATTGTCCGGTGATGATGTCGCCAAGGTAGGCTTGGAAGCGGCGTTGTCTGCCAAAATCTCATTGGCGGAGCAGAGAAGCGGCAGAGGCAGGGGCGTAGCGCAAATTGACTTGCTGATTGACGAGATAGGACCGAGGTCTCGCATCATATCTGCGGAAGAGTATTCCCGTCAAGCCATTTGCCATTTCAAATCATCCGCATAAAAACCTCCACCAACAAACTCATGGTTTTCGGACAGAAATCGGGACAGGAAAGACGCTGTTCTTGACCATCATCACAGCGAATGGCTTGGCAGTCAATGATATTCCCAGCGGGTAGTTGCAGGATGCGCTGGACATGGGTACTGTTTGGATAGGCGTTTGAAATTGGCCATTTGGTGAGCATCCACGCAGTGGATTTCCAGTATTGCGGCTCCGGACGGGCGAGAAACAGTTTCATCGGATTTTCACCAAGGGTTCCGAATGCTGCGAAATTTGGGGAAATTTGGACTTCAATGGGCTTCCCGGTTTTGTTCCGACGCTCAGCCCCAGGTTGCCTTTGTTTCCTTCTTTATAATAACATTTGATTGCCATGCCTTTGGGGAAATCACGGATACCTACCTCCCCTGTCCTTCGGGACTTTCATTTCTTTCTGAAACGGCCCAACCAGCCTATCGACGCCGGCTTAGCCTCAACCTGGCCCGCAAACGCTGATTTTACATATAAAAAAGCCCGTACCACTCAATGCGGTAGAGGCCAAACTCCATTGGTTTCTTGTCACAGGTCAAGAAGCACTACCCTTGCAGAACGACATCCAGTCTTGAATGCCAGCGTGCTGAAATTCCCGGTTGTCGCTCCAGTTCGACAGAGAGCCAAATTGTATAGGCACATTTTTCAAATTGCCAACGCAGGTTCTATTGTAGGGGGCGATTTGGGTTTAAATTAATCGCCGTGCCAAAGGTCTCGCTGACCGAGCCAACTGGGGCAATGTTGATGAGGTTGCGGGCCGCCCAGGGGCCTTACATCACCAGGCTCACTGCTCCCGGGACGTTCGGTTGGCCGCCGTGTAGTGGACGTGGATGGCACCTTTGATGGGCTTGCAACCTGTGCCGCCACCTCGCCTATCATCTGCCCGGATGTCGATGCAGCAACGCCCAACCGTTGCAGGGGTTGCGGGGCCCAGAGCCGAATCGAGGCCAGCGTTGGCATACACGGTGTTGAACATGGCGATGGGGTTGTTCCACGCCAGCAACTGTCTCCGTGGTAGCGTTATGGCTTCCCGTTTAACCATCCTGAGCTTAAGATACCTGTTCTGTTGGAGTGCAGCAGCGTGGTAGTGGATTGCCCCGTACAAGGCCGCCATGTTTACGCTTGCACCATTGAGCTTAGCGGTGTTTAGGTTAAACAGTTCGCCATTTACGTTACTGCGAAGTTGGAGGCCTGTGGCACGGCAATCCAGCCCTGGCATCCACTCCGCCCAACGGACCAAACACGTAGTCCGTTGTCGGGATGTTGCCCGTGATGGGTCCGGTGCCCCTAAGAACGTACCGATGATTGCATTGTAATATATCGCCCACCAGCAGTTTCTTCCAGGTGCCAATATCACAACCCAGGCCGAAGTTTCAATCACGTCGAACTGCTCCAATGGGTTGCCGTTTGGGCTGTTGCTGTACGAGGTTGCCACGCAGTGCAATCCCGGCATAAAAGCCTGGCCGCTCGGCGTCTTGCCCGTGGACAGCGCTATCACATTGGTTGCCACCGGCAAACTGCCTCGTTGATGAAAAATGGTTTGCACTCTCTTGCCGATCTTGGTAAAGGAAGCTGGGAACGCCGTGGGGGGTGACCACGATGTGCTCTCAAGCAAAGATTGACGCATAGGCAGTACCCTGTCGTTGTTCCGCCTGGTTTGCGGCGGTTTCGCCTGGAATGGAAACACCATTGTACTTGTAGGTGAAATAGACATCGGGGCCGCTTTTGAAGCTGAGCGGCAGGCCGGGGGCGGTTTCAACGTTGATGTGCGGAGACAAAAATGTCTGCTTGAACTTGGCAGAAGTGTAATCAATGCGGAAGTGGCCGGAGGCGTCGGTGATGGCCGAGCCAAGGTTGTCGTCGGTGAAGAAATCGGCATCCCAAGCAGTGACTTCCACGTTGGGAATGGGCGTTTTGGTGTTGCAAACGTACATGTGCCCGCAGATTGTCCAAACATCGAAGTAGTGCCCACGGGATATAGCACCACCATTTGGCCGATATGCAATATTTCCAGTGGTAGTAGAAATTCCGCTGAACCTCATCGGCCCGCCACTCGGGGTAAAAAGTGGTAATGTGAAATTGAACTGGCTCTACCTTACGGGGAGGAACTGGTGGCCTGCGGGGCACGGTGCCACAAACGAAATCTATGTCGAAGGCGGTGCCACGGTACTTTTCGTCAATGTTGAATTCAAAATTGCCCTTTTCGTCCACGTCTGCCGTTCCTACCAGGAGTTTTCCCTGTGGCCAGCCTCTTTGGGGTCAACAAGCCGGGAAGGTCTCTTTCGGGTTGGCAACAGCGGTCTGCAATATGGCATCCTTTTGCCAAGGCAGGTAAAGCAATACTTTTGAACCAAAAAGGTTCAAAGCAATCGTCGCAGAGGAATACATAGATTCCCTTTAATTAAGTAACCCATAATTTTGAGGATTTTTTTTCCTCTTGTAATACGGATTTTCAGCTTACTCCGTTATTTTTTTTATAGTAACTGCTAAGGTGTTTTTGAGAAAATTTTCAATTTTCTCAAAACACTTTTTTCGGGAGGAAAAGAAAAATTCCATTTTTTCTTTTCCCCTCCCGAACCCTCCTAAGCAGTTACGTTTTATAGATAATAGCCTTTGAAATAGATGTTCGGATTAAGCAATTTAGCAGTCGCCTTTGTCAGCAGGGCCTGACAAACCCTGCTGACGAAAAGAGCGGCTATCAACTTTAAATGCGTCTATTTAAAACAGCATGAGAGTTTTATGGGCACTCGATATTCAATATTAAACTTTCGCCAATGATATTGGCTCGGTTAATAACCCTGTCCCCCAGCGAAAGCTGCGCCCTGATATAATTGGTTATAGATTCGCTGATAAAATCCTTGATGCTGGGGTTGTTCATTTGGTTAATGATTTGGTCTCTTAAATTTGAGAAGATAATTTCATGGGTATCCCCGCAAAAAGCAGCAAAAAGGTTATCGTGGCAGAGTCCTGCATTTTGCAAATCGGCGGTCACATTTACCTGTACATCGTCATAAGTAATGGTATTTTCCACGGCAGTTATGCCCAATAGTATGTCAATATGCAGGTTGTCCAACTCGAACTCTGGCACCCCGGCAAAACAAAAGAAATTATTGTAGCAGTTCGCCCTGATTTGCCTGCCATCGCTCTCAAAATCAACACTGAAGCGCAGGAACCGATCTTGGGAACCAGCAGATATGCCGGTGGAGTTAATGTCATTAACATAAATCTTAAACATCGCATCGGGACCTACACGGGGCACGGTAAGGTCGAAATCTCTCCTCCCCAATATGAAATCAATATGGGAATTGCATGGCCGCTTGAACTGAAACTCCGCACCGTTGCAAATGCACCAGAATTTGAGTTTTGCTCGTTTTCCGCAACCTTCCCCTGCCACGAACCCGCAAAACTCGCCGCCAATTGGGGTGCCGTCCGAGCCTGCGTTGAAATTATTGAGTCGGATACTCCCCATTGGTATCAGGGCTTCCAAGGTGCTTGCCCATTCTGCTCGTCCATAGGTTTCGTCATGGAAGCCGTCCGAGCAATCTTCGTCACAGCTAGTGGCCGTGAATGCAGTTGCAATTAATAGAATGACGAGCAGTCTAAGGCCGCTCAATTTTTGGGAGAAATGATTGATGGTTTTCATTGTGATAAAATTTAAAATAATTGCCTACTCTTCACACTTTTCGGCTACCGTGCTCTACTCTTTCTGGATTTTCGAGTTACTCCATTATGTTTAATATTGGATGTGTTGCGTCGTTTTTTCTTGTGTGGCCAGTGTGTCGGATTTACTTATTAGATTTAAATGCTTCGGTATTTATCTTTATTTATAAAAAGCACTAGCCCTTTGCCAAGCAAGGCCATGTAGGCTTGGTGGTATCACTATGTTCCATGCATGGAAAAGACAATTGGCTTATATTTAGATGCCCAAACTGTCAGCTATGATTATTTCCCTTGAACCGGCTTTCTCCCCAGACCACCGTGGTACCCAAGGAAGACGGCCCTGCCCAGGCACGTTCTTACATAAGAACTTTCTGAAAGCCCTCTCTGCTCATAGGCCATGTGGCTTTGTCATTGCGTCGTGTGTGTGGAGAGATGGTTAGATTAACCCCCCCCATATGTGGATATATTAAACGTTGCGATAGGGCATGACTGTGGCTTTCAAGCCCCGGGTGCTTTTTTTAAGGGAGTAAAACCCCGCTAAAACCCAATCAGCAATTGGAACTGACCGCCGTTTGTACTACGCCTTACTCATTCGAGTTGAAATCATGGGTCGTGCCGTCTTCGGTTTTTAATCCGCTCACGGCAAAACTGCCATCCGCATTGTTCGCAAAATTGACAGCGGAGTCTTTTGATAATAGTTCGGGTTTTGGAGCCCTAAGCGCCTCCCCATCCTGCACGAGTGTGAAGAGGTAAGCCATGTTCCCTTTCAATGCAACCATTGTTTTGCCAGCAACCCAAGGCGCTTTGGGGTCATGGTAGAAAGCATCGCAGAGGGGTGTCTTGTTGCCATCTTCATATAGCACAACCATGGCGGTATCCACATCCTGGATTATGATGTAAGATTGGCCTTTCAATGGGATGATGCTTGTTCTTTCTCGCTTGGTGGTGAGGGTTTTCCTGCCTCGGTTTCATAGAAACGAAAACGTTACCGAGTTTTTTCCGCTATTGAAATCTTCACAGAAAAAATGGCCAAACTGGCGAGGATTGCGATGAATGGAAGTGCCTTCATTTTCGGTTTGTATTTTATTTCGTCTGATTGACAATGCAAAGATGTGGTCGTTTGAGAGCATTTAGAAATTTTATCATCCAAAGATTGATTGATATTTGGCTTTTAGAAACCAGCTTATTTCCATAAAGTATTCGTTATCAATAATTTGAAATGTCTTTTATTTTTGCTTTAAATTAAAGAAATGGACAATCTTCTGAACCTCGTACGCAGCCTGACGGCAAAGGAAAAAAGCCAATTCACCAAGCACGCCCGGCAGCATTTGACCGAAAAGACCCGGGAAAAAATGTTGCTGTTCCGCCTTGTCAACCAGCAGTTGAGGGGGAGATAAAGGACTACCATGAAGCAGGCAGCAAAGCAATTCCAAGAGAGCAGCTTGCCCAGCCTCAAAAACCAACTCTACAATGAACTGTTGGAGAGCCTTGCCCAAGGCTCTGTGAATACCGTCCGGAGCGAGCTTTCCCGATTGATTGACGAAACAGAAATCCTCTTGGAGCGGGGCTTGCTCAAACAGGCATTGACCCGAATCGAAAAGGCTAAAAAATTGGCCACAACTCACCACTTGCATTTCCAGTTCTTGGAAATCTCGCTCTTGCACCGCCGTATCGTGCGCCAGTACAAAACCCGTGACCTCGATGACCAATTGATGGACGAACAAGCAGCCTGCGGCGAAAGGCTCGATTGGATTAGGGAAGAGTTTGATTTATTGAAAAGCTATGAAGCTCAGTTCCTGCAAACCCGAAAAGACCGCTCCACACAAGGGGCAAAGGCGTTGCCTGAATTATCGAAATGGAACCCCAACGACCTCTGCTCCTTCGAAGGAAAAGCCTATTACTACCTGCTTTCGCAGCTAAACGCCAATTCGCAACGGCAATACGACCAAGCGATACAAGCTGCCCGCCAATTAATCGAGTTGTTTGAAACAAATGAGGCCCTCATGGCCGACAACCTTCCTAGGTACTTCCGCAGCGTCACCAACTACCTCAACGCATGCATCAGGGCTGGCAGGCCAGATGAGGCACGACAAAAATTGGAGGAAATCAAAAAAATAAAGCCCAAAAGCTTCTATGCGGAAGGCCAAAAACAAAGCCTCTTGGTCAGCCAAGAAATCATCCTGTTGTTCCAAGAAAAAAACTACGGCCAGATTACCTTCCTCGCTCCCAAAGTAAAATCCGTGCTCAACAAATTTGCCGTTTTCATCCCCTTCGAACGGGCATTGGGCATTGCCTACAACATGGCCATATCGTTTTTCCTGAAGGGAAACCTCGAAGGGGCACTGGAATGGCTCAACACCTGCTTCCAAACCAAAGACCATTCGGAGTTGAACGAGAAGGTGGTGGGCAAGGACATTGGCATTTACGTTCAGGGCAGCGCAATGGTGTTCCGGGTGATAGTCTGCATTGAACTGGGCAACATGAAACTCGCCAAGAGCTTCCTTGAGCAGGCAGCCTACTACCTTGAAAATCGCAGCTTAACAGGGGATTTGCTCTGGGAAATATTGTCCGCCCTCAAAAAACTGGTCACCAACAAAGAGGACAGAATGAAAGTTTTGCTTGGCTTGAAGGAAAGCCTGCAAGGACAGGCCAAATACGAGGAGTACTTGATTTGGGTGGAAAGGGCTTGTGGGAAATAGGATAGATTTTTGTCAAAGGTCTTGAATTTCATGCTTTCTCATTCTTTACGTTTCTTATTAAAATGCCAACTGTACCAGTAATAATAACTGGCCAACGCCATAGGCAGACAAAACATTAGTAATGAAAAACTAAGAAACTTGAAGAATACAACAACTACCAATACAGCAGCCAGCAAGAAATAAATACGGTTTATGTCCCTCATCCAAATAGCGAAAAAAATAGCGCTTAAAGCCTGATACTCTCCTAAAATCCCCGTCATTAATGCACCTATTGCAATTTCACCAATAGCAAGCCCAAAAACGAAACAAAGAACAGTCACTATCAATAGTGCCGCTTGGATTATCAAATCAACTTCAAGCGCTATTTGCGATATTTTTTTCATCTTGGACATTGTTTACAATTCCCCCTTCAAAAACTCCCCCGTAAAACTCCCCTTCTTCTTCACCACCGTCTCCGGCGTCCCCTCCACTACGATATTGCCGCCACGCCCACCACCGTCCGGGCCCATGTCCACTATCCAGTCCGCCGTTTTCACCACGTCGAGGTTGTGCTCGATGACGAGGACGGTGTTGCCTTTTTCCACTAATTTGTTCAGTACCCGTAGCAGGTGGCGGATGTCCTCGAAATGCAGGCCCGTGGTGCGGTTCATCGAGGATGTCCTAGTGTATTGCCCGTGTCTTTTTTGGGAGAGTTCCCTCGCTAATTTCACCCGCTGCGCCTCGCCGCCGCTG
>JADKBS010000061.1 GCA_016714985.1 Saprospiraceae bacterium
GATGGACAGCTTGCCCATCCAATAAACGATACAAAAAGGGCTGTTCACCCGGCTCGCCATCCGGATCGAATCTGCTTCACTGCCGACAGCGTCCCCTTCGAAGGTGCGGCCAGCAGCCCGCCTCAGGTAGGTGCAGGCGAACTCCGGTTGACGGCGTCTCCAGATTGCCCCCTGCTCCACCACCCTTTCGAAGAAGTGCCGGTCCCGCTTCTTGCGGCCACGGGGTCGAGGGCATTGCGGCGGATTTTCTCCGATCAGATGTAGGAAGCCAAGGGCGTGAGGATGTCGTAAATATCGGAGCGGCCAATGGTCGTTCAACTGAACACTGCTCTTCGTCATTGCGATAGAGTTGCGAAGGCGCTGGGCGGCAAGGATGGGCGTGAAGCCCGAATGCTCGAAGCCCTCCTTCGTAATGAGCCGATGAAACGAGACTCTTGATGCCTTTGCGGCAACTGCTGAAATGTACAGCAGCTCCCCAATTCTAACCGTTCCGGTCGGCGATGGAGCTGCATATCTCTGGTCCTCAACACCATCAGCGCGCCTCTCAATCATCGCCCTCGCCGCTCAAATCCCCTGCGGCTCGCAAAACCCGCCCCGGATGAACATGATTTGCTCTGCGCTGATGTAGAGTTGTGGGATGGCGGCCCTCGACTGTTGGGCACGGGTACTTGTTGCTGTCGCCTTGCGTTATTTGCCCGCAAAGGTCTCAGGTTTGGGCGTCTTGCCTAACCTCTTGTCTTCTGACAACAGCGGAACTGCCCAGGTAATAGTGTGCCCTTGTCATTGTCGATGAGCAACCGCAAACCACGAGGAAGTCCTTGTTTAGCAACTGTGTTGTAAGAAAATCCATTCCAAAAACAACACACTTTCGGTATTTCCATCGTTTTTATTAGTTTTGACCCGACTTATTGCCAAGGCAAACAAAAACAAATACCGTGAACAGAATTCCCCCTGCTGCCGCTGCTTTGCAGCCTCGTGTTGCCGTTAGCTGTCGCTTCGCAAACACCAAGTTTCACCGCCAACAACGTTGTGCCTCCCTACGATGGCAAGTACCACTACGGTGCCAACCTCGGAGCCTATTATTTCTGGACCGACCAACAGCTCGCCGATATTGCCGCAGGCAACCAAGCCTGGGCGAAAGGCCCGCGTTGGCGTGACCTCGCTGCGGCTCGCGCGCCCGAGGGTTTCGTGGATTTTGGGGCTACGATATCCGGCTCGATGCCTTCAAGCACTATGAATCATCATTGGGCATCAACGACAACGTGGTGTTCGTGGGCTTCCCTGCCGAGGTGCACCGTGACCCCGACCGACCCCTGCCCGGCGTGCGCTCCGAAATGTTCGCCAACCTCTACGAACCCATCTGGGACAATGGCGAGAACCGCACGCCCATGAACGAGAACAATTTTTACGCCGCTTACCTCCGGAAGCTGGTGCAGCTATGACGCGCTACGCCCGCTACTGGGAAATCTGGAACGAACCAGACTTCGACTTGGTGGGCAAAGTGACCCCGGAATACCCGCTGAAAGGCGGCGCCTATTTCGATGTGCTGAGCTACCATAGCTACCCGCATATCGACAATTGCCTACGGAATGGGGCAAATGAAATCTTGGGCTTCGTTTATTTCCGGCACTCCGACCGCCGCGTGGACGGCTTGCTGCGCCCTCAAAACGGAGTTCGATATGGTGCTCCGCAATTACGGCTACGACGGCCTGACCTACCTGAAAAGCACCTGGATTATCACCGAGAGCAATATCCCCAGGGTGGAGTATGGCGAGTACCTTGGCTCCAACGATGCGCAAGTGAACTACCTCATCAAAAGCGCTGTGGCTTGCCAGATGAACAGCGTTGACCAACTGCACGTCTATCAGCTCGGCGATATTGAGACGGAATAGGACGCCCGCAGCGAGTTCCACCTGATGGGCCTTACACGGAACTGGACTCGGTGGCCAAGTACGAGCAGCGCACCCAAGCGGGCATGGCCTATGCCACCGTGAGCCAGGGCTGCTGTAAGCACCAGCCTAGCGATGCTGACCGCACTGCCCAGCTGAACCTGCCCTGCCAATATCCGGGGGGGGCGTTCAAGCACCCTTCACCGAGGGCTATACCCTACGTTGTGGGCCATGACCGGCAAAGACCGCTCGGAAGGCGCCAGGCCAGTTACACGTTCCCAGCAGCTTCAACGTGAAAACCCTGCACCGCCGCACCTGGGACTACGCCGAACGGGCCATCACCACCGTCGTGCCCGCCGATGCGGTGCAACTCAGCGGCTCGCCCATCTTCCTGCGTGACCGCAAGGACGAGCACCAGACCGACGGCCCTACCCGTACCTCGCTCGCCTGCTCGCCCAACCCTTTCACCGGCCCGATGACCATCCAAATAGAGCTGCCCGACGCCACCAACGCCAGCCTCGCCCTATACGACATGACGGGCCGGGTGGTGCAGCGCTTTTTCACGGATGAAAAACTCGCCGAGGGCCAGCACCGCTTCAACATCCAGCATGGCGGCTTGGCAAACGGGGTCTATATCGTGCGGCTGCAATTGGAAGGGGGCACGAGCTTGGAAGAACGGGTGGTGTGCGTGGGGAGGTGAGCCATATTCCCTGCTTTGGAGACTGCTCCTTGAACTGTATAAAATAGGGGCTGGACAAAACAACCAATCAACAACTCCTTCGCAAACACCGTTTTACCGCCTTTTTTCACAAAAATTACATCAGGTTTTGATTTTTTGGAATGTGACCGCTAACTTTCGCCCACAACAAAAATCACTCCCCAGTGAAGCGAAAAACAGCCCAGTCAAATAACGACACATCGCCGATGGTGGCACGAGACTTTCCAAGTTTGCGAAACTTGGAAAGTTTGCCATCAGACCTGCCCATCGCCCAATGGCAGCAGTACGCCGAGGCCGCCTCCCGCTTCGCCGCCGAATGGGCGCACGAGGTGGACGAGAAAGGTGAAGCTCATTCCTTCTGGGACGAATTCCTGCAAATCTTCAATATCCGACGCCGACAATTTGCCCGCCACGAGGCACGGGCCAAGCGCAGCGACAACCGCCGGGGCTTTATTGACCTGTTCTGGCCGGGCAAGCTGCTGGTGGAACACAAGGCGGGCCACAAGAACAAGGCCGACGACTTCGACGAGGCCCTGCGGCAGGCGATGGATTATATCACTTTTCTTGGGGACAAAGTAAAGCACATCTTTGTGTTCTTCGACGAGGCCCTGCGGCAGGCGATGGATTATATCGGGGAACTGGAGGCGAAGGAACGACCGCAACGGTTGATTATCTGCAATTTCAAGGTGTTTCGGTTGTACGATTTGGAGGGCGGAATTCATTCCGCCACCACACACAAAACGAACGGCGAAATCAATTTCGCCTGCTCGAATTCTAAGTGGTGCGGGCCATCCGCCTATGCACCGGGCAATTGGTCATTCTTCATCAATCTATTTAATGCATTTTTCAATATACTATGAAAGTATCATGGTTTAAAAATGGTTTTTCTGAAGTTAGCGAAGACTTGACAGTAGTTGAGATTATCGCAAAAATCAGTAGCAATGAATTTCAAAAACGAATCCAAGCTTGTCATCAAATAGTTAAGAAGCATGGCAAAAAACATCCAGAATATGATTTTAAAAAGAAACGATTACCTTTTTTTACTCCAAGCGGAACTTTTCAGAAAAATAGAAAATCCGAAAACCTTAATGAGTATAGCGGCATGATGATGCTTGACATTGATGACCTTGAAAACGAATTCGAGGTTTTGGAAATAAAAAATGTGGCAAAGCAATGCCCATATACTTGGATGACTTTTGTTAGCCCAAGTGGCATTGGTTTAAAAATTTGGGTAAAAGTGGCCAATACTGATTTTGAACACAGTACAGCATATCAAAAACTTCTAGTTCTATATGAAAATTTTTTAAGAGTACCTGTGGATAAAAGTACAACTGACCTAGCACGAGCATGTTTCATCTCTTATGATTCAAATTTTCACTTAAATGAAAAATCTGACATTTTTGATTTCAAAACAGCCAAATTACTTAATTCGCCACGCCAAATAAACGCCAAATACATGGAAAATACAATAAAATTTTGCATTGAATTTACTCAAAGAGTGGTAGAGTTTGAAGAAGGCAATCGTAACAATTTTATCTTTCGACTTGCATGCAATATGAATCGCTATGGCGTCCCAGGAAGGTCGTGTGTTGGAGGTTTTGGTTTCAAAATACGCCGATGTAAATTTTCCAGAAAAAATAATAGAATGCACAGTAAAAAGTGCTTATAGTTACAAAGATGAACATGGGAAACATTCTTTTAAAGGCAAATCAATAAAAACCTCAGCACATAGTTTTGACAGAGCCAAACGTGCCTTAATTTATCGAGAATTGGGTATTGACTCGGAAAAAATCATGGATGAAATTCAATTTGCAAAAACTCTACTTTATGCACATTTGATTGACGATAAAGGTGAAAGCCTCCTTGATTTTGCCTATGAGAAATTAGAGCATTTATTGTTGGGTTTTACAGATTCAATTAGCAGACAAATTTTGGAAATGCTGCTTTTAGAAGTAGCTGCTGAAAAAGATAGTTTCATGAATCACTCTTCATGCGAAGTACGCTGCTTGGCTACTGAAGTTGTAAATGAAACTTGGCAACCAGCACAAGCCTATGTTTGCCGCATTGAAATTTATCGTTTCAAAATTTCAAAGTGTGCTGAGGTCTTTAAACGTAAAGCTTTTCAAAGCCGCTTTTTAACGCAACTAGAAATTGGCCAATCCCTACAAAACTTGGAAGCATTGCACTTTTCGAGAGAAAAATGGATGAAAGAGTTGGATGCCCTCTTACAAGATTGGGAAATTCATCGGTATTAAGCAGGAATGAATTATCCTTTTATGTTCATAATGAAAAGATAATCTTGCACTAATTTGGCGAAACTAAAGCTTTGTCAATAATTTCTTGTTCATTTGGCAATTCACTCACCGGCATAATAGCATCCGGAGAGATAATGTGCTCAGAAAATTTTCCTGTCCTGTAGTCATACCACATACATTTCACTTGCATTTCTGTAAGCATCCGTTTTGGTTTACCCGTTGCTTTATCAAAGAGTGGCAACATAGGAGTACGTTTTACAAAGCCAACAATTATCATTTTTGGAGGCAAAAAACTGAGTGTGTCAAAACTCCTAGTAATCAAAAACTCACCTACTTGGCTTTTATCATCTGATGAAAGAGCAAGTTTTAGCTCTTCGCTAGTCTGGCGATTAGCGAAAAGTGCTGTTCTGAGCGTAACAACCTCATTGATTTCTAGTTTTACTGGTGAAGTTTGACTTATATCACCTACTTTGTTAAGCAAACTAGCATTAAGCCATCTATCATGAAATTGTCCGGTTTGGTGAGAGAACCAAAGGCAGCATACCTTGAAAGCATCTTTTATACGTTTCCCAGTACTCTCATCATGAAAACTTGACTTGTTGTCATCTTCACGTACAACCTCAATGACAACCATAACCGGGCTACTCATTTTAGTCTCACCTGATTTTATCACAGTGGTACGGTTTCTTTGGGTGATTTTTATTTCGGAAAAACCATGCTCTTGTTGGCGAGTAAAGAGCTCTACTACATCACCAAGTTTAAATGGAAAATCCATTTTTGAGGATTGTTTTTTATGATTTGACGGCATGAAATCAAATGTTTTAAGAATTCAATGCAAATATATTCTATTTTTGCAACTGCTGTGATAGTTGTTGCTTGTGCCCTGGGCACGTAGCGTTTGGTACAGGCTATGATACAGTAAGTCATCCTAACGGATGAACTAGCTGATAAACTGCATATTGACCCGATGCATTTCTACAGTGAAAGTATTCGGGGTAAATCGATACCAATGAAAATTGATGTCGGATACGAATATCAGGATGCGAATTTGCTTTGCTGTTTAGTTCCCGGAGGTTCAGTGTTTCTGTAACCAGTCATCACGAGGTCTCTTGTAACCAATTGCAAAGATTAGATTCAATACATCATTTAGGCATTCCATAGGAAACTTTGGTTTAGTTGAATGATTAACAATCACAATTTAGGGGGAGTCGTGTAAACGGCTGACGGCCTTATCCCAATTGGGAGTTAAGCTATGAGCCATATTTTCGGATGAAAAGGGAATCCCCTGCAAGCACTTCTGTCACAGCTTTTTTAACCTGACGATGATAGATAAAATAACTTGGTTGAAACCACGAGGATACCTGCACCTTACGCCTCGCCTATCGTTACAAAGGGATAAAGGATGGTTACTGAACTTTGTCAAAAGTCCAGAAAAGGTGTCTTACCACGCATTTTTTCCTTTGCTCCATCGGAAAATCAACCAGCGTCGATACAAAGTGGTTGGCAAAGATTCTAAAGGTGATACCCAGAGAGGGCACACAAAAGTAGAGGCAAACGGGCAAGTGAAATCAACTAGAAAGGAGCGTCCTATTCATTACCCCACACATCTTGATTCCCAGATATACGCCTATTACGCCTCTGAAAAACTACAAAAGCCTTACGAAGCATGGCTTAGCGAACACCCAGGAATTTCTAATTGTGTGTCAGCCTACCGTCGTGTTCCAGATGAAATAAAAAAAGGCAATAAAAGCAACATCCACTTTGCTCGTGATGTGTTTGAACACATACGTTCTGTCGGAAATTGTTGCGCGTTGGCATTCGATATCGAAAGTTTTTTCAATAGCCTTGACCATAGACACCTGAAACATGCCTGGTGCAAATTACTTGGCACAAAATCGCTCCCCCCCGACCATTACAATGTTTTCAAATCAGTAACACAGTTCTCTTACGTATTACGCGACGAATTGCGTCAAGATAGTAACCCTCACAAAGCATTTAATGAAAAAGAACTTGCAAGACTTAGACAAAAAGGTATTCATGCTTTCTTTGAATCTGGAAAAAGCTTCAAAGAAGCATTCGAACGGGGCGATTTTATAATTCGTAAAACTGTAAAAAAGGGAAAAGAAGATGTAAAAGGCATCCCACAGGGGCTACCCATTAGTGCTGTTTTAGCAAATCTTTATTTATTGGAGTTTGACGAGCGTATTTTTGAAAAAGTCGTTCTGGGATTAGGAGGGCTTTATAGACGATATTCAGATGATATTGTAGTTGTATGCCCTGAAAAAAATTTGCAAGAAGTAAAAGACTATGTTGAAATGTCGATAAGGGAATTCAAGCTAGAAATTTCGAGTGGTAAAACGGAAGTTTGTTTTTTCCGTTTTGCTAATGAAAAGCTCCAACCATATTCATTGGATTTGAAAAAAAACACCGAACGACCTGGAGTACCATTTCATTATTTAGGGTTTGAGTTTTACGGTGACCGTGTATTAATTAAATCTGCCAACGTTAGTAAGTTTTACCGCCGAATGAAGGAAAGCATCAAGAAACGATGCCGTCGCATTGAGAAGCATGGTAAAAAAATGCTAGAAACTGAAGTTCCACTATTCAAGCGAAAGTTATTTAGACTTTTTTTCAGTTTTGGGCAAAACGAAACGGCCAAAACGAATTCCTATTTGGAAATCTGAACCGGTTTACAATTCTAGTTCTGGCAAGATTTTTTACCAGAAAAGTCACAAACCTGTTTGGCGAAAATATCGAGGTAATACACTTTCTTATGCTTGGCGTGCTGCAAAAATTTTAGACGAACCGGGCATCAAGCGACAGTTTAGACGGCATTGGAAAATTTTAAATCAATATATACAGTTAAGAATGTCTTCTAAATAGCTTTTCAGTGTCCCCTGTTGTTGCAAGTATGATTCCAGCAGCATTTAAGAAATGAAGTTTTTGCAAGTTTGCAACCAGTTGTCGCAAGTATGATTCCAGCATAATCCGAGTCTCATAGTCCTTGCAAGAACAAAGTAAAACATTGAACATGTACAGAATACGCTTATTCATATTCCTCGTCTTCGCCCAAGCTTACGGTGCATGGGCGCAATCGCCAAATAAGGTTCAGTTTGACAGTATCATCAATCGGATTGCGGTATTGGAAAAGTCCTTGGTAGGGAAGGGGAAGCCCACCAGTTGTTGCAAGTATGATTCCAGCAGAATTTAAGAAATGAAGTTCTTGCAAGTTTGCAACTTGCAAGGCTACTCATGAGCGGTTTTGCAGGCTTTTCATCCCGCAAAAGCCAGCAATTTCGGTCAAGAATTCACTGCTAATTTGCGAGTGCCGAGCCTTGCAAGGCTACACATGGGCGGTTTTGCAGGCTTTTCATCCCGCAAAAGCCAGCAATTTCGGTCAAGAATTCACTGCTAATTTGCGAGTGCCGAGCCTTGCAAGTTGCAAACTTGCAAGAACAAAAAGTGGTGTGTAGCTTTGCCCAAAAGCAATACTATGAGCCGAGTACTAAAAATCTCGAACCCACAGGGCATCTACTTCGTCACCTTCACCGTCATCCACTGGATTGACCTTTTCACAAGGCCCGAATACTGCGACATTTTGCTGGATTCCCTTCGGCACTGTCAAGAAAACAAGGGGCTGGTGATTCACGCTTTTGTCATCATGTCCAGCCACATGCACCTTATTGTGTCAAGCAAGGAAGGTGGTGAGCCATTATCAGACATTATTCGGGATTTCAAGAAATACACTTCCAAGAAATTGGTAGAGGCCGTGAAAACCATACCAGAAAGCCGCCGTGAATGGCTTTTGCGGGCCTTTGAAAAGGCAGGTGAACGCAATTCAAACAACAGTAAATACCAAGTCTGGATTCAAGACAACCATCCGGTTGAACTTGTTACTTTGAAGTTTGTCAAGCAGAAATTGGATTATATACATCTAAATCCAGTGAAGGCAAGAATCGTGTTTGATGGTGCCGACTACGTTAATTCAAGCGCCACGGCTTATGTCGGTAGGCATCAGGAATGTCCTTTGGAAATAGTAATCTTGGAGGCGCATGGGTTGGGTTGGAATGAATAACCATCCCCACCTCCAAATCCTGCTATCGCAGGTACGCAGCGGCAAAATCGCCATCCCAGAAATCCCGCTGTCGCCCCCTTATCCTATCAATTAAAAAACACCGAAGCACGTGTGCAAGCTGCACTTACACACGTGCTTTGGTTCCGGCGATTAGCCGCCATATACCACAATTCATAGCTCATGCCCAGCAGCCGCACACCGACTAGCAATCTCACAGCGCTGGTCGCAACACGATTTTGCCCTTCGGCAGGGCAGGCAGGCTTGCCTTTAGCTGAATGCCTAAAATGGCGCTAAAGAACAAGGGCAAGGCAAATATCGTCATCCACCATTGGCCTGTGAAGCCCGCTACGAGAATTATGGCCATCATGAGGTAAAACTGAATTACCATCTTTCCGACGTTCAATTCATAGGTTTTCATGTCTGATTCATTTAATTGCTGGTCAACTCAACCAGTCCCCAAAGATGGCCCGTTTTCCAAGGCAAGCTGTTATGCTATATTGTGAAATGCTTACATAATTAGCAGGTAGGGACCATTCAGGCACTGGCTCATGTTTTTTGACCAATCGCCATAATTAGGTTAATTAGCTGCAAATACCAAGACGACCAAGCCCCCACCCTACCGCCTATCCCAAACCGTGATCACCCGCTGCCCCTGCTGGGGCCTGAACACGTAGAAGAGGGTGTCCATTGCCTTGGCAGCAACCAGGGTAGCAATCGGCTCATCGGGCATGGCTTCTTCCCAGAGTTCGTCCACATCCGACAGGTCTTCCACGGTATGGTAGAGGGAGTTCTTGAAAAGCCCCTCCCCATCGCCATCGGGTGCAAGGAACTCGAAAAGGCCTTTGGAGCCATAGCCCAAAAAGCTGCAGTAATCGCCGCCAGCGCAGGGCCAGTACCAGTTTTGGTGCTTGAAAATGGGCGGTGTGGTGCGTTCGAGCAGGTCGGTGATTTCATAAGCCTTGTTGCCTCACTGCCTTGGTGGACTTCTCGGGCTTGCGCAACTGCAATTGGTGTTTAAGTGCTTCAATATCGCCCTCGCAGGTGTAACTGTCTTGCGCCAGCAATTTGGCCGACAAAAGGCATTCAGGGCAAATGGCGTTGAACCGGTCGGTGCCGAGGAAGGCAGTGCCATCGAGGCAGGTTTTTTCGGCTTCGCAAAAGGTGCATTTGGCAGGAGCGGCAAGCCACTGGGCAAATCGTTCGGGTTGTTGGAAGTATTTGAACTGCATGTTTGTGAATTGGGCGTGGAACAAAGATGGAGGCATTGACCGAACCCGTGGGGCTTGGGCGATGAGGTCAGTTATGTGCGGGTGGTGGTGCAATGATGCACTAATATACTGCGAGCCGCCAAGTTTTCCCAAAAAATCGGGACAGGTCGTGCATGGTTGATAAGGGTTGATGTAGTTGATATGGGTTGATAATCAACCAAATCAACGCTTATCAACCAAGGCACTTATGCCCAAAATTTGGCGGGTTGAGCTATAGCTTTCGGCGTTGAGAAAAATGATTTGTGAGAAGTGGTCGGATGGGGCAACTACACCAACTCCGCCTCCACCTTAATCTCACAATTCAGCAACTTTGAAATTGGGCAGTTCTTCTCCGCATCGGCCACGCACTCGGTGAACTGCTCGGCGCTGATGCCGGGCACATTGGCCTTGAGCTGCAGCAGCGACTCGGTGACCGCCCCATTGTCGAGGGAGATGGTACATTTGGTCTCCAAACTGGTTGGTGTGAAACCTGCTCCACCTAGCACGAAGGAGAGCTTCATGTTGAAGCAGCCAGCGTGGGCAGCCGCAATGAGTTCCCTCCGGGTTGGTCCTGATGCCGTCGGCAAAGCGGGTGTTGTAAGAGTACTGTGTCTGGTTCAGCACGGTACTCTGGGTGGTGAGAGTCCCCGTGCCTTCTTTGCCGGAGCCTTCCCAAGCGGATGTTGCGTTTCTTTTGATGGCCATGTTCGATTGTTTTTGATGTGAAAGGTGGATATTTGGATTTGCAAACCATAACTGCTTAGGAGGGTGTGGGAGGAGAGAGAAAAATTTCATTTTTTCTCTCTCCTCCCACATTTTGGGAGTTTTTGGTAAAATTGAAAATTTTCCCCAAAACTCCCCTGCTAAGCAGTTACTGCAAACCTAAGAATTGTAAGCGGAATAAAAGGGTTAAAAGGTTATACAGGCAATGTTCGCTGCTCCTTTTCAACCGCTTAAAACCTACGGTAAAAATGACCACCAACCTCCATATCCTCGTCCTCGCAGCAGGTGCATCCACCCGTCTCGGCCAGCCCAAGCAATTGGTTCGCTGGGGCGAGAAGACTTTGCTCGAAAAGTCATGCGAGACAGCCATTTCCATTGAAAACCAAGGCATTACCGTCGTGCTGGGTGCCAGTTGCGAAGTGATAAACCCGGCCATTGAGCACCTGCCCGTGCGCACCGTCTTCAACGAAAACTGGGCATTGGGCATGGGTACCACCATTGCCTGCGGCATTGCCAGTTTACCGCCCGATGCCGATGCCGTACTGCTCCTGCTCTGCGACCAGCCCTTTGTTTCTCTGGGTTTACTGAAAGATTTGGTGGAAAAATGGCAACAACACCCAAGCCATATCGTCGCCTCGGCCTACGGTGGCAGCTACGGCCCACCCGCTATTTTCGGAAAGGAATGTTTCGATGGATTGTTGGCGCTGCAAGGCCAACAAGGTGCCAAAAAACTGATGGGACAGTACACAAACAAGCTGTTGTTGGTTGATTTCCCCGAAGGCCTCTTCGACATTGACACCCCCGCTGATTTAGGCAGGCTCCCCCCTGAAACCTTTGAAACCTGAAACCTGCCCCCCTGAAACCTGAAACCCCTGAAACCTGAAACCCCTGAAACCTGAAACCTACCCCCCACCACTTCCAGCAGCCATTTCTTCTCCACCAGTTGCTCGGTCTTGGAGATTTCATCCCGCAATTGGGCGACCGCCTCCTTGTCGTAGTGATCAACAGAGAGCAGGCGGTTCACGAACTTGAGGAGGTTCAAGTAACCGTTTCGGGGCACGGTACCAAGCTCCCGATGGCGATAGATGAAGTTCTTGAAACTGGTAATGAGCGAACTGAGGGCTTCCCGTTCGTTTTTTTCAAAATAGATGCGCAACAACATGCGGCGGGCACTTAGGTTGTGGCTGAGGTCGTCGAAGTCGGCCCTTTGCAATAGTTCCATCGCTTTTTCATAGTCAGGCTTTTCAAAATAAAATATGGCGAGGTTGTAATTGTAGGTGCTCTCCCGGTATTTTAGCTCGATGTGGTCCCGGTATTCTGTGATAAAATGCTCCACCCAGTTGAAATCCTTGAGTATCAGCCCCGCCAGGACGATATTGTTGTAGGTAAACCTCGAAAGCAGGTTGTTCTCCAGGAATGCCTTGGTCGCCAGCCCTTCCTTGTAAAGCTCAAACGCCTCCTGCAAAAACGCCCGCTCGCCCCGGTTGGAGCGCCCGATGCAATAATTGATGGCCACGAGGTAAAGGTCCTTCACCTCGTTGGGGGGGAGGCTGGCGTGCTGGGTGCGCATGAGCGTGCGCAGCGCTTCGAACCAGCGTAGGCTGTCGGGGTCAGTCAGGGCCTTGTAGCAGTGGTAGTAGAGGTTGATGGCTGGCACCTCTTGGTAGCGGTTCTGCTCCACAAGGCTCAGTACGGCGTCAATCAGCGGTTGGTCGAAGGCATCCACCTTGGCCACGGCCCTGTGAGTGACGAGTGTGCAGGCTTCCCACAGTTTTTTTGCCAAAAAATAATGCGTGAGCGACTCCGAAAACTCCTTGAACGAAGCCATGCTGGTGCGGCTTTCCTGCTTCGCAAAAATATGTTTTTCAAGGTGCAGTTGAAAGGCATTGAAATGGTGTTCGGCATCTTCGTAGGGGTGGTTTTCCAGCGTCTTTTCCACCGATTTTATCTCCTTCTCGAACAGCCGGGGAAGATTGCGTTTCCGCAACGCCCTTGCGAGCAAAATCCCTTTCCCGACGGCGTCGCCCTCCCGTTCCTTGTGCACGATGTATTCTTTCATCACGGCATAAAGGAACGACATGGCATAATCGAACTTGGCCGCATCGAACGGCTCGTCTGGGAAGATTGCGGCAAATACAAGGCTCCGTTCCACTATTGCCTCGTCCTTATAAGGGAAGTGCAGGTAAAGGTAGTCGTACAGGTCGGCAACGTCCCTGCGCTGGTTGAACGCAGGGGATCGCACGAACTTGCCGAGCTCCCGTTGCTCGCTTTTATCCAATGCTTTGAACAGTTCGAGTAGGCGGCTTTTATGCATGGTGGTACAAATCAACTTGCTGAATTGCCGCAGGCATCAAAAAAAAAACTGCGCCAATCTGTTTGAGCGTCTTTTGTTTAATTTTGAGAAACATCGCTCAAATACCCTTGCAATATAAGTATATTTACTAGTTAGGTTCAAAAAAAAGATTGAGAAACCGATTTATTTGTTGTTGCTCCGCAATGCTTATAGCCGCAATTTTGTACCGTTGAGAAAACTTCGCCTCCCCCCGGGCACATTCGAGACCACTGAATTGTAAATTTGATGAACAACCGTCAAGGTAAATATAGCAGTAAGGCATCCCGTGTTTTTGCCGCTCGCTGGCCAATCCATTTATTGGTCGGCCTGTTCATCTTTTGCGGTCCCCTCCCTTCGGCGTTAGCGCAAGCCAACACTTGGCGGCAAGACCTGAACTTTGGCAGCTACGACTTTGCAAGGGGCCTGTTCCCTACTCCCGATGGCGGTTATGTGGCAGCGGGCCACACGGGCAACGGCCCCGACCTACGACGTGTTCATGGTAAAGCTGGATGCCTTCGGCAACGAGCAGTGGCGGCGAACTTATGGTGGCCCTGAACACGACATCATTGACGACTTCAAACAAACCTCCGATGGCGGCTACTTGCTCTGCGGAACCAGCTTTGTACCCGGCCCTACGAGTTTCGATTTTCGCCTCATCAAGACCGACTACCTCGGCAACGTCATTTGGAACAAAACATACGGCACCGCTGCCATTGATTTTTCGAGGTCAGCTATCGAGACTTCCGACGGCGGTTATGCCATCGTGGGGCGCTCCGACAACGGCACGGATGTAGGCATTCTGCTCATAAAGACCGATGCAAACGGCAACGAGATTTGGTCGAACACCTATGGCGGTATCGGCGATGACGAGGCATGGGGCATTGCAGAAACAATTGACAATCAATTGATTATCACAGGCCAATCCGCCAGTTTTGGGGCTGGCGACCAAGACGTTTACCTCGCCAAGATTGACCTCGACGGCAACTTCCAATGGTTCCAGACCTTTGGCGGATCCGACAACGATTTTGCCTTCGACGTGCAAGCAGTAGCAACTGGTGGCTATGTCGTTGGCGGCTCCAAGGAGCTTTGGCGCTGGCGACTACGACGTTTACCTCCTCAAAATCAGCGACAACGGCATTTTGGAATGGTCGCAGACCTATGGCGGCGCCTTCGGCGAATGGGGCACTTACATCGCCCAAATACCGGGCGGAGGCTTTGCCTTGGCAGGCTCCACCCAGCGCTTCAACAACTGGTTCGATGATGTTTACCTCGTGCGCACCGATGCCGATGGCGCATTGCTTTGGCAGCAGAGCTATGTCCGTGACCGCAAGGACATACCGCACTCGATCGAATTATTGCAAGATGGCAGTTTTGCCATTGCTGCCCACAGCCGGGTGGACGACGTGAACGGCAGCGTGCTAAACAGCACGGGGCAGGTTTTCCGCATCGGCCCTACGGGCCAACTGCTGTCGAACTACGTGCAAGGGCAGGTATTTTTCGATGAAAACAACGACTGCCTGCCCACGGCCAATGAGCAGCATTTTGGCGGATGTACCTCACCGCCACCAAAATTGGCACTGGAGGTGGCGTGGTGTTCCATGGCATCACAGACCATGACGGGCGCTTCTCCATCTTGACCGATACCGGCAACTACGAACTCCGGCTCTTTGCCCCGAATGCCTATTGGCAACCCTGCCAAAACGATCTGCCCATTGCGCAAGCAAGCCCGTTTGACACCACGTTGGCGGACTTTCCCCTGCAGGTGGGCATCGCCTGCCCCGAAATCGAAGTGGACATGGCGACTACGGCCTTAACGCCTTGTTCGTCAGCCATTTACGAAGTAAAATACTGTAATATCGGCACAGCCGAAGCAGTAGGGGCAATGGCGGATGTGACATTGGACAGCGCATTGAACTTTATTGCTTCGCAACAACCCCTATTGGCACAAGTGGGCCGAACATGGACTTTCGACCTCGGGAATTTGGCCGTCGGCGATTGTGGCAGTTTCTCCATCGAAACCTTTTTGGATTGCGATGCAGCTATCGGCAGGGCGCACCTCGTAACTGCCATGGCGATGCCCAGTGCTAGCTGCCTCCCGCCCGACCCACAATGGGACGGTGCCAGCCTCAGCGTGTCTGCCGTTTGCGATGCGGACAGTGTGCGCTTTTCGATTGCAAACAATGGGTCTGGCGGCATGTCCGACCCGCTGCTGAGCATCATCGTGGAAGACCAGATTCTAACTAGGGCCATCCAGTTGCAGTTGGAACCATTTGAAACCCAAGATTTCCTGCATCCCCACAACAACAAAACGCTGCGCCTCGAAGTGCCGCAAACACCTGGCCACCCCGGCAGGAGCCGCCCATCGGTGAGCATCGAGGCATGTGGCAGCAGCACGGGCTTCGTGACCATCTTCCCGCAGGACGACGCCAACCCGTTCCGCTCAATACATGCCATGGAAAACGAGGTGGTGCCTACGGCAAACACGGCATTGGCCTCCCCAGAAGGCATTGACAACCAGCATCTTATAGCACAGAACACCGACATCGAATACCTCATTCGGTTCCAGAACACCAGCGAAGACACGGCTACATACTGACGGTGAACAATGACGGGGTGCTCGAATTTGCCATCGAAAACGCTGCGCTGCCGCCTGATACCGATAACGATACAGCTTCTATCGGCTATGTCAAGTTTCGGGTAAGCCAAGTGGCCGATGCGCCGTTCGACAGCACCATCCTGAACCGGGCAAGCATCAGTTTCGACTACCAACAGCCTGTGGCCAAGCCGCAGTATTTCCATACCATCAAAAAACCGCAAATCTTTAACATTTCAGACGTGAGCCTCTGTACGGGGGGACTCTATGGGGGTGTCGCCTGGGAAAGCGACACCACTTTTTTTGAAACGACGGTACTGCCCTTGTTCGACAGCCTGAACTTTGTGCAGCTAAATATAGGCCAGTTCGGCGCAACGGTGGTGCTTGACACCTTCACCATCGCCGGTATGCCGCTGAACGGCTGGTTGCTGGAAAACGATACGACCATCGTGGAGAACTTCGACCTTGGGGCGGGTTGCGACAGCATCGTGGTTTGGAACGTGGAGGTGCGCCCATCCGCCACGGGTGAACAGAATAGTTCCAATATCCGAATCTCCCCCAATCCTTTTAACGACTACTTGATTTTTGAAACAAGTCAGCATTTTGAACCCCTCCAAATTTTCACCCACCTTGGCCAACACCTAACGGTATCCAGTGATTTTCACCAAAACCTGCTTGAAAAGCGCCAATTTGTCATTTCCACAATTAACTGGCAACCTGGCGTTTATTATATATTTGCCAAGAATTCCGCACAGACATCATCTCCAATCAAGTTGGTCAAGCACTGATAAAACGAAAGCTCCAATTTTGAGGTCGTCATGAACAATTCGGCTTGGCCAATGGCCAATGACTGACCCATTGCATCACCATTTGCCAAAAACATAATCACCATGAAGAACACAACTGGATTTCGGATTTACGATTTACCCTGTCCGTCCGGCAGGCGGGGATTTACGATTGGGTGGCAAGCTGGCAATCATCCTTTCGTTCCAATCGCACTAAAGTCATTGCTGCTTTCATTGTTCTTAACCCTATCGCTTAAAACTTACGCACAGAGCGTCTCGCTCACTCCCATGACCTCCGGCTGCAACTGGCTTGCCGGCGTGGAACGGGCACCGGGCGACCTCCGGCTCTACGCCTTCAAAGGAAGGCTACGTCCACATCATCAACACGGATGGCACGATTGTGCAGCCGCCTTTCCTCACCATCCCCCCACAAGCCAACAATAGCTGGAACAACGAACAGGGCCTCGTCGGCCTCGCCTTCCATCCGCAGTACCAGCAAAACGGGCTGTTCTATGTGTTCTACAACCAAAAAAACACGGGCGTCTGCACCATCAGCCGCTTCATGCGCAGCGCCGCCAACCCCGACCAGGCTGACCCCATCAGCGAGGGCATCCTGCTTACCTATGAGCACCCGCTGCCCAACCACGTGGGCGGCTGCATGAAGTTCGGCCCCGATGGCTACCTCTACATCGGTACGGGCGACGGCGGCGGCGGCGGCGACCCCGAGGCCAGTGGCCAGAACATGCTCTCGTTCAAGGGGAAAATCCTGCGCATCAACGTAGGCAGCCAGGGCGATGCCTACACCATACCTGCCGCCAACCCCTATTTGAATGCCCAGGACTCCATCGCCCCTGAAATATGGGCGTCGGGCCTGCGCAACCCTTGGCGCTTCAATTTCGACACCTGGACGGGCGACCTATGGATAGCCGACGTGGGCCAGGACGAACGGGAGGAAATCAACTTCCAGCCCGCCAACAGCCCCGGCGGCGTGAACTACGGCTGGAGCTGCATGGAAGGCACAATGCCTTTCAACAACATCCAATGCTTTGCCTTGAACACCCTCACTGGCCCGCTCTGCGAGTACAACCACGATGGGCAGGAGTGCAGCATCACGGGGGGCACGGTTTACAGGGGCACCAACTACGCCGACCTGTTTGGCAAGTACCTCTTCACCGATTTCTGCGCTGGCAAAATTTGGGCACTGGCCAACGACGGCGTACCGACCGTGGTGCAGTTGGGCAACTTTCAACGACAGCGATTCACGGCCCTCGAAGCGGACAACTCAGGCGAACTCTATACCGTGGGCTTCAACACCAACAAGGTTTATAAAATCACCAGCAACAACTGCGCCCCGGTGGCCTGGCTGGTTGCGGAGCCGACTGCTACGTTGCCGCTCGGCGGCACCCTGCAATTGAATGCCTACGGCAACGACCTGACCTACCAATGGCTACTGAATGGCCAACCCATCGCTGGCGCAAACAGCAACTTCTGGACGGTCAATGCCGCTGGTACTTATTCCGTGAAGGTGACTAACCCTGCCAACGGCTGCTCCAATACCTCGAATGAGACGGTGGTGACTGCCCCCGTGGCGTTAAGCGCTACTATCGAGACCTTCAACGTGTCGTGCTTTGGCGAAGCCGATGGAACCGCAACGGTCGTAGCGATGGGTGGCAGCCAGAACTAGCCTACCTATAGACAATGGGGCCACGACCGCCGGTATCCAGGGATTGCCAGCAAGCAGATTATGCAGTGACGGTGGGCGATGGGAATGGCAGTATAGCTAAGCAGTTTCTATAACTAGGCCGTTTGAATTAGGTGTCTCTATAGGAACTTCAATACCGAGTTCACCCATTCCTCCAAAATGGGATCATGTAAGGCTGGACTGCGGAGGGACACCACCTTACGGGTTCGTTTTGGAGCAGAGAGCTTAAGTCGGAGATACTATTTATAATTTAAATGGTAGCTCCAGCTACTACAACAATTACTGATCGCGATGGGTGTACTTTGGAAAGAAGCCTTATGTTTTGGTCTCAAACATGAACCGCTCTCATTTCATCCAACTTTCATACCTGGGCCAAATCCGGTTTCAGACAGGTTGGCGGTTGAATTTCCAACCTGAGTCATATCACTACAGTGGACATAGCTCTTTCCGATGCAGTGGGTCCAACAAAGTACAAAAGCATTCTGTCTCAACAACGACTGGGCCAGAGAACAGCGTTTCTGGCACAATTGCGGCCTTGCCTGAGCATGTATTGGTGGTGATGGTGTGGATGTTGAAATATTGGGCAAGCGGGTGGTGAAGCTGTAAAGCTTGACTTTTCGTTTTCTAAAAAACAACCCTGTTAGCGTTTCCAGACAACTAACAGGGTTATTTAGAAAACAGTATATTCACATCCACCAAAACCGGACCCCACCCAGTGTCGTATATCCCTAAAATCAACGCCATGTTTTATAAGTTTTGCTGCTTTTACTTTTTGCCCTTCCTCGCCAATGCCGAGGGCCTAAACCGACATCAATCCACCGGAAATGCTCTTATCTGCCCTCGGCGACTCCTACACCATCGGCCAGTCGGTGAAGGAAGAAGAGCGATACCCCATGCAATTGGCGGAAAAGCTGCGCCCGCTCGGCCACGACCTCAACCACGTCCGCATCATCGCAAAAACGGGCTGGACTACCGACGAACTCGTAGCGGGACTTGCCAACAGACAACCTCCACCACCGACAGTACCAACGACCTCGTTTCCCTGCTCATCGGCGTCAACAACCAATACCGCTCCCGCCCGTGGAGTCTTATAAGCCGGAGTTCACTGGACCGCTGGGCAAGCCATCGCCTTAGGCGGCAGGAAGGGAGAGGTCTTCGTCGTCTCCATCCCCGATTATGCCTACACGCCTTCAGCAATGGCCGAACCGACATCAGTGAGGGCATAGACGCCTACAACGCCGCCAACCGGGAAATCAGCGAAGGCATGGGCATCCGCTATTTTGACATCACGCCCACTTCTCGGCATGGCCTCGACGACCCTACGCTCGTGGCCAGCGATGGGCTACACCCCTCCGGCAAGCAATATGCGATATGGGTAAGTGCGATGATGGAGAAATTGAAGGATATATTAAGGGAAATGGGCCACGAGTTTTAAGTTTTGTTTCTCAACCTCCAAACTGGTTGTACATGGCTCGAAACTTGGAACCCGTAGCTCAAAACTACGCTATCACCACCCATTCCCCGGCAAATTGCCGTTCGGACTGAACCTTTACCAAAAGCTCTCACGTTAGCAGAAAGGACTTGGTAGTTACTGGCAAATCCTTGTAGTTCCACCAGTTTTTTGGGCGAGCATTGGCAGGTTGCGCTGGTCAACCCTGTAGCCGTTGAAGCCATCCTCCACCAGCTCTGCTGGAACCCACTAATTGGTAGATGACGGGAAGCCATAGCTCATCCCCTCCAAAGGGTCATGCCGAACAGACTCCATACAGTCCACTGGGTGGGAGAGGTTGAGCACCACATGAGCTTCTTGGTAAAACAGATGCGCATTGCGCTGCACCGGAAAGAGCACGAGATTGGCGGGCGATTCTTTACCCTCAGAAGTGCCGAAGCACCTCGTTGTAGGTTGCTCAACACCAATACGAAGCGGAAATCGGGCAATAGGCCAGCGAGGCTACATATTCGTTCTTGCTTGACACTCCTTCAAGGTGCATAGCATCAGCACCGTGAACTACCCTTTTTGGGCGACTTTTGAAGAAAGATAAGCCTCGACCCTTTTCATGGGAAATCATCGGTCAGGCGGTTATAGACCACGCTGGATTTGACCCTTGGCATCGGTTCTTTTCCTTCAAAAACTGGGACACATAGATGGCTTCCGAAGCGCAAACACTTACCACCGACTTCACGAAGTTCTTCAGCAAAGGCAGGCTAATCTTCGGTCTCGTGCAGGTGGTATATTACTTTTTGCCCATAAGCCTGCCTGCCAGTACCGCTCAAAAAGCGGAGGGTATTCACATGAGACCACACGTGCTTGTTCGGGCTGGCTGCTAGTCGCAGCACTTTGAGAGAATAGCTGCACCTGTGCCTTAGCGGCCCCAAAAGCCAAATTTTGCTTTATTTTCATGGAATTGGTAGCTGAAATAGGTGGTAACACTGCTTTCGATGTCGCTCAAAAAAACCCTCGCACTGGATGTGAAATTTCGACCTGATGGCCTGCTGCTGGAAATTCCGAGCTGCCGTTAAACATGGCAGAATACCAATGGACTGCCGCTAAAGTGTTCAATAAAGTGAACGATCAAGATTTTTTTCATGATTCATAGTTTTTAGAGGGCAGGTACTTTATAACAACTGTGCTGGCCAATCGGTTTGGTTCAATGGTATCTTAAACTGCGGCGTGCTTGCCGCCTTTTTCTCAAGTAAAATGGTTTAAATACCGCTGCCTCCGCGCTGTTGAAAGCAGTTCAAACGCAATCAGGATCTTGAAATAGCTTTTGAGTGTAACCCCAAAGGCGTCTATGGCATAATGATAGCCCAATGCGTACGGTACATGACGCCGCTCAGCCATCGTCCACGTTCTCGCCGGGGCCCTTGCGTTATCGAGAAGCAAAA
>JADKBS010000062.1 GCA_016714985.1 Saprospiraceae bacterium
TGGAACTCGTTTTTGAATTTACCGTTCACCTGAGTTTTTGCAAAGGCGGTGGCAATGGCATCCTTCAGTTTGCCTTCGCCTATGCCGTGGATGATAAACACCCGTTCGACGCCTAATCGTTGGGCTTTCTCGAGAATGACTCAAACTTGGTCAATTGGATTTTCAATATATCGCTATTGGTGAGTTTCCGCTAACTATCGGTCAGTTTTTCGATGTGGAGTCAATTTCGGGGAGGAAACTGGCCAGTTCGTGTGCATCGGGCACTTGGTAGTTTCGGAAATTGCTGCCCCCCACCTGCCTTGGCTGTTGGCTTTTTGTATTGCGTTTTGTGTAGCTTGAAAGGTCTTCCCCGCTATCTTCCGTTGTTTGCTCCGGCTTTTCAAACAACCTGTACCAATGTACAGGGCGATTCAGGAAAGGCGCCGTTCGAAGAGCTGCCAAAAAACGTCTTGGAAGCAATCTTCAACGACTTGAAATTGGGTTCCGACGGGCCCTCAGTTGTGAGCCGGCTGGCAATCCGTTTCAAATTCCGGGGATTCGTTGAGGTCGTCGTACAGGAACTCCCAAGGCGCTGGTAGCTGGCCGAACGCAATTTGTCGCTCCAAGTCTGTGGCCTGGCTATTGGGGAACAGCTTTAGCTCGAACACTACATCGTAGCGGGTGTCGTTAAGGTAAAGGCCATACTTCTCAGGTACTTCCATCTTGCTCTCAAAGAAATTGGTTCAAGGCCAAGTGGATGCCCAAACTCTTAAGGTTGGTGTATTGCGATTCCACGGAAATAGGTGGTGGGTATAAGTTGCTACAGCTTCTTTCTTGCCTTCCACGACCTTCGCCTTCACAGGATATTTCAAGTGTTCCTCAGCCCTTATCAGGTCTTCTGGCGAGGGCTGGGATTTCCATGTCGTATTTCGACATGTAAACATTAAACCATGCCCCCTTCGAGCGACCCTTTACTTCTTCATCGTCTGTGTGCCTGAAGTTTACTTTGGTACCTTTGGAAAACAGCATTTTGATTGATATTTTGCCCAAAAGTAGTATAAGGGCACAGTTTTGGGGCATTCAAGTTTTTAGCTGCACCAATTTTGAACATAAAACAAAAAAGCCCTCCCAAGTCCCAAGACCTGAGAGAGGCTTCCGCTATAACACCCAATCCCGAGGTGTCTGGACAAGTTCCACAATCAACAATCGTTTAGTCCAGCTTGAGCACCTCAATAAATGCTTTCTGCGGCACCTCTACGTTGCCAATCTGGCGCATCTTCTTCTTGCCTTTTTTCTGCTTTTCAAGCAGCTTGCGCTTCCGGCTGATGTCGCCACCGTAGCATTTGGCGGTAACGTCCTTGCGCATGGCAGATATGGTTTCCCGTGCGATGATTTTAGCGCCAATGGCGGCTTGTATAGCGATGACAAACTGTTGCTTCGGCAACAGTTCTTGGTACTACGCAGATGCGGCGACCGAAAGCATGCCGGCTTTGTCTTTGTGAACGAGCGCCGAAAGCGCATCCACAGGTTCAGCGTTCAGCTTGATGTCCACTTTCACGAGGTCGCCTTCGGTAGCCGATGGGATGGTAATCGAAAGAAGCATAGCCCCGGCTGATGGACTTTAGGCAGTCGTAAAAATCGAAGACGATTTCTGCAAGCGGAAGCTCAATGACATTTCCACGGGTTGGGGTCGGGTAGCTTTGGTTCAGGAAGATGCCCCGCTTGTCGAGGCGAAGCGTCATGATGGCACCGATGTACTCGGGCTTCGTGATGATTTGCGCCCCGATGTATGGTTCTTCCACATAATCCAACATGGTTGGGTCAGGAAAATCAACGGGGTGCGCAGGAAAATTTGCTCTTTCTTCGTGGTGTAAGCGTATTGAAGATACGTTCGGGATGGTCGGCGATGACCTCCATATCGTATTCTCGACTAAGGCGCTCTTGGATGATTTCCAGGTGCAACATGCCGAGGAAGCCATAACGGAACCCAACCCGAAGCCGAAAGTATGAACTTTCCGGCTCGAAGGTCAATGACGAGTCATTGAGTTGCAGCTTTCGAGGCTTTCCCGAAGGTCTTCAAAATCCTCGTTTTCAATAGGATAAACACCCGCAAACACCATCGGCTTCACCTCCTCGAAGCCGTGGATGACTCATTACGAGGTTCGCATGGTCGCATCAATGAGTATCCGCCAACCTTGATTTCCTTCGATTGCTTGATGCCCGTGATGACGTAGCCCACGTCATAAGCCGCATTTCCCCCTTGGGAATCATGTTCATTTGCAGGATAAAGACCTCGTCGGCGTTGTACTCGTTGGCGGTATGGAAAAAGCGGATTTTATCGCCCTTTTTCATAGGTACATTAACTACTTTTAAGTAGGCGATGACGCCCCGGAACAGAGTTGAAGAACGAGTCAAAAATTAGTGCTTGCAGCGGTGCTTCCGGGTCGCCCTTCGGAGTAGGTACCCGCTCCTTGGCGGTCAACAAATCCTCGATGCCCTGCCCTGTCTTTCCACTAGCCAAAACGACGTCTCTTTTTCACCCCAACCAATTCGGTGGTGTTTGGTCCATCCCCTCATCGGTGGCATTTGGCATGTCAATCTTGTTGATGACGGGGATAATGGTCAGGTCGTGGTCAATGGCGAGGTAGAGGTTCGAGATGGTTTGGGCCTGAATCCATGCGTGGCGTCCACCAGCAACAGGGCCCCTACGCATGCCGCAATGGAGCAGCTCACTTCATGGAAAGTCCAACATGGTAAGGCTTGTCAATCAAGTTCAGGGTATAAACCTGCCCGTCTTTGTGGTGGTGGTACAGTGGGATGGCGTGGCTCTTGATGGTGATGCCCCTTTCCTCGAGGTCCATGCTGTCGAGGGCTTGGGCCTTCATGTCTGGACGGCGATGGTCTTGGTCGTTTCCAACAAACGGTCGGACAGCGATACTTTTATAAATGGTCAATATGGGCGATGACGCAGAAATTGCGGATGTTTTTCATAAGAAAAGTAAAAAAGGAAAAAAAGTAGAAAGGAAAAAGTGGTAACCCAGGACTCGTACTTTTAGTTTGTCCTTTTTACTCGCTAAAATGGGCGCAAATGTGCGCAAAAATCCCGCTTCCTGTTGCCCAATCCGAAATCCGAAATCCGCATTCCGCAATCATCGTTACCTTTGCCTTGCCCCTAAATGGACATCCATACTACTCAACCTCCACGACTGGTCATTTGCCTATCAGGAACCCGTGTTCCTGATGTGCATCCTGCTGCTGCTGACGGTGCTGACCGTTCCAGCGTTGCTCAATAGAGTTCAAGTTGCCGGGTATTGTGGGGCTGATTTTGATGGGCGCCATCCTTAGCCCGCATGGCATCAGCCTGCTTGAACAAAGGCGGCATCAAGCTCCTCTACAAAGTGGGCCTGCTCTACATCATGTTCTGGGCGGGACTGGAAGTTGACATGGCCAGTTTGCGAGAACAAGCATAAAGCGGCCCTGTTCAGGTTGCCTTCGGATTGCCGATGCTTTTGGCACGGCCTTGGCTCGGAATTTTTGATACAGAATTGGATGGGCAGCCTGCTCATGGCAGCGATGTTGCCACCAATACGTTGGTATCTTACCCCAGTGTGAACAGGCTGCTGGTTTCCCCAGAGCAGATCCGGTCTCTGTAGCCGTTGGCGGCACTGTAATTACCGATATACTGGCACTGGTTATGTTGGCAGTGATTTCTGGAATGGCACAAGGTGTGGCGGATGGCTGGTTTTGGCTTCGGTTTGGTGCTGTCTGTCAGGGCATTTGGGACGGTTGGTGTTGGGATTGCTGCCGCGTATTGCCGCTGGTTTTTCAGGAGAGTAAAACGACATCACCCAATCAGTTTTTACTGTGTTGACCATGCTATTCGTGAGCGGCCTCGGCGGGGCCAAGCCGGCATAGAGGCGGCTTATCAGGGCGTTTGGCGGGCTGTACTCAATCGGCTCATCCCGCACAGCTCACCGCTGATGAACCGAATCGAGTTCGTTGGCAATTCGCTTTTCATTCCCGCCTTTCTTTTCAGCGTGGGAATGCTGATTAACCTCCATGTTTTCATCGAAAACCCACATGCGATAACAATGGCGCTTGTGCTTGACAAGCTTGCCTTGCTGTCGGAAATGGCTGGCTGCGTTTTTACGCAAAGCGCATTTGGTTATTCCCTCCCCGACCAAGGCAACCTGATTTTCAGCCGAAGCCAGTTCACGGGCAGCGGCTGCAATCGCCACTTTGCGCGCTCGGCTACCAGCTCCAAGTGTTCTTTGACGAAGGCGTCGTCAACGCTACCATCTTTCTCATCATGGCCACCTGTTTCGTCAGCAGCTTCGTCACTGACCGGGTGGCCCGCCGTATGGCCACGGCGAGCATCCACCCGTTTTCAGGCTCAGAGAAAACGCAGCGTATCCTCGTGCCCATCAGCAATCCCGCCAGCGTTGTGAATCTGGTGGATTTTGCATTTTTGATAAAAACGCCGGGGCTAAAAGAGCCTGTCTTCCCACTTTCCATTATACTCGACGAAAAGGACGTGCGCTCGAAGATCGAGGAAGAAGCCAACAGCTCATCGCCCCGTGAGTTACCAGCACGCTGCCGACCGCCAAATTTCCCTTTCACCCATCCATCGGGTGGACGTAAGCGCCGTCAGCGGCATACAACGGGCAGCAGATGAACTATTGGCAACTGAAATCGTCATTGGCTGGCACCCCAGGGTGAGCGCCACCGAGCGCCTCTTCGGCACCTGACTCGACAACCTCCTCGATGAATCGCCAGAAATGCTCTTCGTGACGAACATGGTGTAGTCGCCTTTTCTTTCAAATCCATCAAAGGTCATCGTGGCGAAAAACGCCCACCTCGGGAACGGCTTCGTGGTCATCTTGCGCCGCATAGAGAACATCTCGCTGAACCTCGACCAGCCGCTCACCTTCTAGCCGCCGAGACCTGCCAAGCCGAGTCCACAAGGCTTTCCTCAAAAGACCACCGACCGCCTGAAGATACTGCCCATGAAGGAGACTTGGGGGCACCTGCACGAGCACACCCAGCCAGACAGCTGCTCATCCTGCTCTGCGCCCGGCATGAGTCAGTGTCATCAGAGTCGTTTATGCAGAAAATACCTGCTTATTTGGCAGAGCATTTCGAGGAGAAGAGTTTTGTGTTGGGGTATCCGGGGTTGTGAGGGGATTTTATGTTTTGTTGAACGTGAGCATCTGCGCCTGTGCCGCCTTGCGTTGGCCTTGTGTTAGGCTTTGGCGGCGGTTGGCGGGAGTGCGGTGTTATCCCCTTTTATTTATTTTTATCTGCTTGGATTCTAAAATTTCATCTTCTGTATCCTCACCGAATTGAGTATCGCCAAAAGTGCCACTCCAACGTCCGCAAAAACCGCTTCCCACATAGTCGCCAAACCACCCGCACCCAGGAGCAAAACCAACACTTTGACGGAAAATGCTAACACGATGTTCTGAATGACAATGCCTCTCGTTGCTTTCCCAATTTTGATAGCAGTTGCTATTTTGGAAGGCTGGTCTGTTTGGATGACAACATTCGCCGTTTCGATTGCCGCATCGCTGCCCATTGCGCCCATGGCGATGCCGACATCGCTTAAAGCCAAAACTGGCGCATCGTTGATGCCGTCTCCGACGAAGGCAATGACCCGTGTTTTGTCCAGTTTCAGTTCTTCTACTTTTTGGACTTTCCCTTCGGGCAAGAGGTCGCCGAAAGCCGTATCAATTCCGATGCTTTGCGCCACTTTTTGGGTGATGGCGTTTTTGTCGCCGCTCAACATCGATTTTCGTCACGCCGTTTTGGTGCATGGATTTTATCGCTTCGGCGGCATCATCCTTTATTTTATCAGCTATCAAAACGTAGCCGACGTATTGATTTTCAATGGCGACAACGACTATCGTTTCCACGATTTCGTCAATGCCCGCATCATATTTAATGTTGAATTTTTGCAGCAATTTGGTGTTCCCCGCCAAAACCGTTTTGCCATTTACAGTGCCTTTCAAGCCATGCCCTGAAATTTCCTCCACGTCCGTTGCCTGATATTGCGAAGCATCGTTTTTTGAAAATTCGGCTATCGCTTTGGCTATCGGATGCGTTGATTGGCGTTCAATTGCTGCCAATGTTTTGAGCATTTCATCTTTGTCCATGCTCAATCTGACAACCTCCTGCACTTTAAAAACCCCCTCCGTCAAAGTCCCCGTTTTGTCCATGACGACGGTATTTACCCTTGTCATCAAGTCCAGATAATTGGAGCCTTTAAACAAAATGCCGTACCTCGATGCCGCTCCGATGCCGCCGAAATAGCCCAACGGAATAGAAATAACCAAAGCGCAAGGACATGAAATCACCAGAAAAACCAACGCCCGATAAAGCCATTCATTAAACACATAATTGCCCGCCACGAAATATGGCACGACCACCAGTGCAACCGCCAAAAAGAATACAATCGGCGTATAGATTTTGGCAAATTTTTCTTATCAAAAGTTCGGTCTTTGCTTTCCGGGCGGTGGCGTTTTGAACCATGTCCAATATCCTCGCCAGCGAACTGTCCGCATATTGTTTGGTCGCTTTCAGTTCGATGACCTTATCCAAATTCAACATTCCCGCCAAAACGGTTTCGCCTTTTTCAATGGATTTTGGCTTGCTTTCCCCGGTCAAAGCCGCCGTGTTGAAACTACTGTTTTCGGAAATCATCTCGCTGTCGAGCGGTACTTTTTCGCCCGAACGGACTTGAATTGTCTCCCCAATTTCAACGGTTTCGGGTTTGACGGATTCATAATTCCCATTTTTCAAAAGATTGGCAAACGCAGGGCGCACGTCAAGCAACGCTTTGATATTGCTTTTCGCCCGATTGACCGCCGCACTTTGGAATAGTTCGCCAATGGCATAAAACAGCATCACTGCCACGCCTTCGGGATATTCGCCGATGGCAAATGCGCCGACCGTCGCCAAAACCATTAAAGTAAATTCGGTAAAAAACTCGCCTTTTAAAACGGCATGAAAAGCCTCGTTAATCACCGGAAATCCAACGGGCAAATAGGCACCGACGTAAAAAGCCAGCCGGACATAGCCCTTAAAAAAGTCCTGTTTGATATAATTGTCCAATGCAATGCCGAGCAAAAGCATGGTCAAACTGATGATTGCGGGCAAGTACGTTTTCCACGCTGGGGCGTCGCCGTGGTCGTGGTCATGCCCGTCGTCGTCGGTGTGCTGTTCTTTTAGCAAGTTTTGGGCATTGGCGTTGGGTATGACTTTTCTTCCAACCGTGCTGCAAAGTTGTTTGCCGTCTTTATCGTAAATGTGTTGATGTTGCATTTTTTTATTGAAAAATGGATAAGCCGTTTTCAATAAAACGGCTTATCCGAGTGAATGAAATTTATTAAAAATCAATGCTCATGCCCCCCACCGCCTTCCGATTTCGTCAGATGCGATTGCAGATAATAAGCCCTTTGACCACGATGTTTTGGCCGTTTCCAAGGTTGCAAAGGGTCGTTTGCACAAATCCAATTGCGCGAAGTCCCCGTTTTCACCTCGATTCGTTGGGAGATTCCTTGCCTGCCGGCTTCTTCGTGCTTGTCACCGTCGTCGTCGGCTGCCTCTTTTTTCTCGCCTTCTTCTTCCAAAACGAAAACAAACTCCCGCCCTTCGGCTTTGATGATTGCATCAATCGGCAGCGCATCCAACGAATTGCTGCCAATATCAATCAGCGCATTGACATACATTCCGGGGATGAGTCGCTGTTTTTCGTTCAAAATATCGGCGTGGACAGCCACCGATTTCGTCTCGTTCTCGAACGACTTGCCGACGCTGAAAATCTTGCCCCGTATTTCCGAACCGTCCTGATTCGTCAAAATAAAGCGCACCGTCTGGCCGGGCTTCACCTTGAACAAATCCTTTTCATAGACCAGCAAATCAACGTGCATTTTCGAGTTGTCCATGATTGAAAAAAGCGGTTTGCCGACCTCCGCCGCCGCCCCAATGGTCACGTTGACGTCGGTGATATTGCCTGAAATCGGAGCAACAATATTGATGATTGGCGGAGGAATTGCCTTCATCTCGATGTTTGCCCCAAAATGACGATTTGGTTCTGTAAAGTCTTAGTTTTCGACTCTTCCATTTGCAGATGGAACTCACTTTTTGGGACACCTTTTTGGCGTTCATTTTCGTCGAGAGTTCTTTTTGTCCCGGGCAAATTCGAGGCCGTAACATCGCCAAACTCACCTGTGAGGCGGTCAGTTCCACGGTTGAGTTTTCCCGTTCGAGGGCGCAAATTGTTGTACGCCATGCTCTGCATCGTCGCCAAAACTTACCCTGCTTTCACGGCTTGCCCTTCAATGACCTTTATCGTTTTGATAGTTCCGGGAAATTGCCCAGTGACCTGCGCCTGATTTTGCGGCGGCAGTTTGGTGTAGCCGTTGGCGTTGATGACCTCGCTCAAATTCTTCTTTTCAAAACCGCCCAAAACCAGCCCCGTCGCTTTGTACTGCGCCTCGTTGAGGTGTACTTCTTTGACCATTGGATTTTTGTCTTCGTGTTCGCTTTCTTCGTGGGCAGCTTCGGTTTTTTCGCCCTCAGCATGGTCGTGGTCGTGACCATCGCCTTCCACGTGTTCGTGCTTGAAAAACAATGCCCAAATGATGACGCCGAGGAGGGCAGTGAGGGCGATGCCGCCATATATTTTAAGGTTCTTGTTCATTTTATTTTATTGATTGATAAGAAATTGAAATTGATAGAAACCACCGTCTGATTGGGGCTGTTAATTGCCTCCAAATAAGCCCGTTGGATTTCCAGATTGGTCTGCAATGCCTGTGCGTACTCCACATAGCCGATGTCGCCACCGAAATAGGCTTTCGAGGCGTTTTGGACAATAGATTTTGCGTTCGGCAAAGCCGTGTTTTGGTAGTACGCCAAGTTGTTTTCAAAACAAATTGCACGACGGCCTGCCGCAGCTGGCTTTCCAATTCCGTTTGCAAATAATCGCCATGCTTTTGCTTCGCTAAAACTTGCAGGGCGGCGGCATCGCTTTTTGCCCGGTATCCCTTTGCCCCGAAAATAGGGACGGAAATGCCCAACTGAACGCCCTGAAAACGTGGCGCAGCATTGTAGTTGACCACCTGCCCGTCCACTTCCTGTGCCCCGGCAATGGATTGGATAAAATAGCCAGCCCTGAAATCGGGTAGCCGCTCGGTATTGGCAAGCTGTTTTTCGGCTTCCAAAAGGGCGATTTGTTTTTGGATAAAAAGGAACTGCGGGTTGTTCCGCAGGAGGTTCGAATCCAGTATTTCGGAAAAATTGGTCGCTGAAATAGCCGGATTTTGGACTGAAAAATCTCCCGAAAGGGTTGAGCCGTTACCGGAGGTTCAATTTTCCATTTCAATCAAAACCTTTACTTGCTGGATGTTTGCGCCAAGTTTTGTTGGCGGGTCTCGGCGGTCGTCTTTTCCAAAAGGGTGCTTTCGCCCGTTTTCAGTTTCAAAGTTGCTGCCCGCACGAATTGCTGCAACAGGCTGTCCTCCCGCAACAAAACCTTTTCCAACGCCATTAAATATTGGATTTGAAACCAATTCAGCGGACTCTGTCACGTCGGTTCGCCTTTGGAAATGGCGAGTTGCGATTGGGCGACGCCGCCCGTTTGTTGGGCAGCCAGATTTCGCTTTGCTTTCAACGTGGCGGGGTTCGGGATTTCCTGCGGAAACGGAGAAGTTTTGGTCAGAGCGAGCTGGCTGTTGAACTGCCCCAGTTGCGCCCCGAAACCTGTTTTTGGAAAAATGCCCGCCGCTCGTTGCAGGGCTTCGTCGGACTGGATTTCCACCGAATAGGCTTGCAGCAACTGGTTGTTTTTGTACGCCAAATCCAATGCCTCGGGCAGTGTGAGGGTCGGGTTTTGGGCGGTTGTTTTTATCGAAAAACAAAAAAACAATGCCAGCAAAACCGACACAGGCAAGGCTATTTTGCGCCCGCCGTTTATCCCTTTTTCAAACAAAAAATAGAGGATTGGCAGCACGATGAGTGTCAAGAGTGTCGCCGTAATCAAGCCACCGATGACGACGGTAGCGAGGGGCTTTTGTACCTCTGCGCCCGCCCCCGTGCTGAGTGCCATCGGCAAAAAGCCGAGCGAAGCCACCGAAGCCGTCATGATGACGGGGCGCAAACGGACTTTTGTGCCTTCCCGGATGCGCTGCAAAACATCGGCCATGCCCTCGCTTTTTAGTTGGTTGAAATAGCCAATCAGCACGATTCCATTCAAAACCGCCACGCCAAAAAGGGCGATACAACCCACGCCCGCCGAAATCGAAAACGGCATCCCCCGCAGCCAGAGCGCAAACACCCCGCCGATGGCAGAAAGCGGTATGGCTGTGAAAATCAAAAGCGATTGTTTGATGCTGCCAAAGGTGAAAAACAGCAGGACAAAAATCAGGGCGAGGGCGACTGGTACAGCAATGGAAAGCCGCTTGTTTGCCTCCACGAGATTCTGGAACTGGCCGCCGTAAGTCGTGTAATAACCGGGCGGCATTTTGAGTTTTGCGTCCAGATTCGCTTGAATTTCGGTGACGACGCTTTTAACATCTCGCCCCCGGACGTTGAACCCGATGACGATTCGCCGCTTGCCATTTTCCCGGCTAATTTGTGAAAAACCGGGTTCGAGTGTGATGTCAGCCACCTGTTCGAGCGGAATTTGACTGCCCGAAGGGCAGAGACGAACAAATTTTGAGATTTGAAATGTCTTGTCGGCTATCGTTTTGGAGGCGCACCACGAGGTCGAAAGCGTTTTTCGCCTTCATAGACCACCCGCTTTTTCGCCCGCAAAACCCGTGCGGACGACTTGATTGAGGTCGCCGACGTTCAGCCATATAATGCAAGTTTGTCCTTGTTGTACTTGACCGTGATTGCGGCAAGTAAGCAACTGCTTCGGGGCAGGCATCTTCCACGCCTTTACAGTTTTGAATCAAGGGCATGGCTTGTTCTGCCAGACCTGCCAAAAGGTCTATGTCCTCGCCAAAAATCTTGACCGCCACGTCGCTGCGAACTCCCGTCATCAGTTCGTTGAAACGCATCTGGATAGGCTGGGTAAATTCGGTGGTTACACCCGGAAGGTCTTCGAGGGCGTGTTCCATTTTAGACATCAATGCTTCTTTTGTACGAGCGGATGTCCACTCCGATTTGTCTTTCAAAATAACCATCGCATCGGCTACCTCCATAGGCATCGGGTCGGTCGGAACTTCTGCGCTGCCGATTTTCGAAACCACTTCGATGACCTCCGGAAACTTATCCATCAAAATTTTCTCGGCTTTAGTGGTCGTCTCGATTTCCTGCGAAAGCGAACTTCCTGGTGGGATGATGATGTGCGTGGCGATGTCGCCTTCTTCCCAGTCGGGATAAACTCGCCACTGACCGAACCGCCCGGACCACGGTCGAGAGAGAACGAAAGGACCAAGCGCCAGCCCCCAGATTACAAGGGCCTTCATTCGTTTCAACCCCCCCTCGCAGCATCGGCTGGTGATGCGATGCGAAAGCAAAAGGCGATGATGCGGTCAGAGATATAAGCCGTGTGCGGTTGTTTTGCCTAAAAACGGGGCCCGGAGCATCACTCGGCGGTCAGCGATAAAATGAACGCCCCCAAAATGGCGAAGGAAACGGTCTGCGCCATCGGTTTGAACATCTTGCCCTCGATGCCCACCAACGCCAAGATGGGCAGATAGACGATGAGGATAATGATTTCGCCGAACACGCACTCTCTCCTGATTTTGCTAGCGGCATGATAGACTTCGTCGTCCATCTGGCTTTTTGTCAGCTTGCCCTTGTCGGTGTGCTGCAATCGGTGGACGATGGCCTCGACGATGATGACCGCCCCGTCCACAATCAGCCCGAAGTCAATGGCACCGAGGCTCATCAGGTTGCCACTGACGCCGAAGAGGTTCATCATGCTGACCGCAAAAAGCAGCGCCAACGGGATGACCGAGGCCACCACAAGGCCCGCCCGCCAGTTTCCAATCAATAATACGAGGATAAAAATGACGATGAGCGCCCCTTCCAAAGGAGGTTTCTCCACTGTACCGATGGCATTATTGACCAGTTTGGTGCGGTCTAGGAACGGCTCCACGTCCACGCCTTCAGGCAGGGATTTTCGGATTTGGGCCATTTTCCCCTTGACCAAGGTGACTACTTCTGCGCTGTTTGCGCCTTTGAGCATCATCACCATGCCACTGACGGCTTCGCCTTTGCCGTCCTTCGTTGTCGCTCCATAGCGGATTGAACTTCCGAACTGCACCGTCGCCACGTCTCGCACCAAAATGGGGATGCCGTTCTGGTTTTTGACGACGATTTTTTGGATGTCGTCAATGCTGTTGACCATGCCAATGCCCCGGATAAAATAGGCGTTCGGTTTTTTGTCAATGTATGCGCCGCCAGTGTTCTCATTGTTGTGTTCGAGGGCTTCGAGGATTTCGGGCATGGTCGTGTTCATGCTCCGCAACTTGTCAGGCTGCACGGCGATTTCGTACTGTTTAAACATCCCGCCGAGGGTGTTGACCTCTGCCACGCCTTTTGTACCAATGAGTTGTGGTTTGATAGTCCAATCCTGCACGGTACGCAAGTCCATGGCGTTGTACTTGTCCTCAAAACCAGGCTTAGAGAAGACGACGTATTGGTAAATCTCGCCCAGGCCCGTGCTGATTGGCGCCATTTCGGGCATGCCCATGCCAAGGGGGATGTTGCCCTCTGCCTCCTTAAGGCGTTCGGAAATCTGGGTTCTTGCCCAATAGATATCCACATCTTCCTCGAAAACGACGGTCACGACACTCAACCCAAAGCGGCTGATGGAGCGCAGTTCGACGATTTTAGGAATGGGTTTTACCGATTGCTCTATCGGGTAGGTGATGAATTTTTCGACCTCTTGCGCTGCCAGCGTGGGCGAAGTCGTTATGATTTGCACCTGATTGTTGGTGATGTCGGGCAGTGCGTCAATGGGCAACCGGGACAGCGAGTAGATGCCCCAAAGCACCAAAGCCAGCGTGGACAAGCCCACGAAGAACTTATTCTTTATGCTGAAAAGAATGATTTTATCAAGCATTGCAAGATAGTTTAGATGGAACAAAACGCCGAAAAGCGGTGGCAGTGCCACCGCCTGTTGACAACGAAGTGCGGCGAAGCCACACAAACTTTTTTGTTGCAACCTAAACTTGGGGAGGGCGGAAGATGGAATTCAGGTACTCGCTCTGCCAATTCAGGGAATCGTAAAAACCACTTTTCCCAGTGATAACGGGTATGATTGGCGGCGAAAAATGGAAAGAAAAGCTCTTGTTTGCAAGAAATTTTGCCCACAGCAACTGCATACGCAAAATGGGGAGCAAAAATCTTGTCCGTGCTCGTGCGGGCAATCGGAGTGGTTGTCGGTTGAAAACCTTGCCGATTCAGCACTTACAGCCCCATTCGTTTGCATGAATGTCGCTGCATGGCACTGCGCTTAGTACCAGAAAGTACAGGCTGAATAGGATGCTAAAGAATTTCATCGAGTTGGTAAACGTGGGTTTGGTGTGTTTTGTTTTATTATATTTTTTGTTTATTTTGTTTTATATTTTTTGTTGTTTTGTTCCTATTTATTATTTTATTTTTTTAGTTGGGGATAACTACTCCACTCCCGAAAACGACTAACCAAAACCCGCATTGCACCATTTACTTAGTCCTTTTCGGGTAACTACGCTTTACCCCTCCATTCTCAAGTGAACAATTGCGTCTAAGTAAAATACGAAACCGCTTTTGTCCAAAGTTAGGAATAGCAGCGTCACAAAATTTTGTGACTTGCTTTGTCCTGTTTTTTAGGTTTTCTCATTGTGTGAAGTATGATTAGACAAATTTAAGTTAGATTTTCACAAATCCAAGTCATCCAGGGGGCTTTTTATCTTTCCCCAACCTTTTTTGTGACCCCGAGAAATCAGGGCAGGTAATGAGTGTAGATTTCAGTGGTCTTGCTGCTTTCATTGCCCAAATAGCTCTTGTATGTAGCGTAGGTCAACTCCTTTTCCCAGTAGGTGGATGCCTAAAGTGCTACATGCCCCCTAAGTTTTACCCCAAAACCATCAAAACCCAAGCCCCGCATGTAGCTTTGCCCAAAATCAACGTTTAATCCAACGTTACCAGCCCTTCTGGAAACATGAATAAAGCATTCCTGTCGTTCCTTTTCACCTGCTTATTCGGCCACGTATTCGGCCAACAAGCCAGTAGTGGTGCCAAACCCGCCAAGTCCTGCGGAGTCTATTTCGACTTCGGCAGGCACGACCTCCGGCCCGCTGCCGATTCGGTGCTGGCGCAATTGGTCGGCTTTGCCAAAACCAGAGAGTTTCACCATCCGCATCACGGCGCATACGGACAGCATCGGTTCGTTGGCCAATAATATGGCGCTTTCGAACGGCGGGCGAACGCCGTTAAAGGTTTCTGGTGAAAATGGCGTAGCAGACAGCCTCGTCCCAGCTGCTTATTTCGGGAAAACGCCCGCCTTTAACGCTACCGAAGAAGACCGCCAGCGTAACCGCCGGGCTACGGTGGAGTGCTGATGCCTGTACCGATGGCATTGATAGAGGGGCGGGTTACAGACGTAAAAAGACTGGGCTGCCGCTTGTCGCAGATGTGGTTTTTTTCGGGTCGAAGGACGTCTCTGACACCATTCAAACTGGCGCAGATGGTATATTTCCGCAAAACGGTGCCTATCATTACGGTTTGGGCGATGATGCTTACGCCCGCTGCTATTTCCTGAAAGCGGAATGGTGAAAGCCGATAAAAAGCAAGTCGGTGCCCATGCCGCTCCGCCCGGCCAAAGGCGGGTTCCGTGGCGGATATTGACAACCCTTTATTTTGTTGGAAACCAGCCCGTATTACTGGAAAGTCAAAGCCAGAACTGCCCAAAATCCTCCGCTTTATACAGCAAAACCCTTCCGCGAAAATCGAAATAGCGGGTCCGTCAAGGCCAAATTCCGCCCGTGAGCATTACCGATTTTGGATTTCAAGCTCTCCGGAAGGACCGGCCGGGACCGTTCATGGCTACCTCTTGGAAAGCGGCATTGCCGCTGACCGTATCGGTTGGAAGGCTATAGGAACCGTGAGGATGGTGTTTCCGTATGGCAAGAGAAAGTGCAACGGGCGAAAAGCGGGAGGAGGTAGAGCTTCGGGTGTTGGAAGGGTGTGGTGGGGGATTGCGGATTGACGTGGATTAGGCAATTTTGGGGATATACCTGTCTTGTTGGGATAGTTCAGGTGCAAAGTATTACATTTGTAAAAATAAAGCCAAGCCTTTAACCTGTTCAGGCGGCTTTTTGCTGGTTTATTTTGTTCCATTTTCAATGCCAGAAAAACCATTTGGTGCGTATTCCGGGCCAACACTTTCTGCGCTTCGCATGGAGCGGTTGAAAGCTTCTGATGCTACAGATTGACCCGTTGATTATAAATTCGGCGCTCTTTCGGGATATTTGGAACTTTGGGCATCGCGATAATGTCTCCATCAGGGCGGATTGAATTACACGAGCGGAAGGAATGGTCGGGCGAGCTTCTTTCAGATGGGCAAGGAAACCCGCTTCACGGCAGGCATATTGACGAGCATTTCGATTATTTTTCAGGTCTTAAGCCTTATTCCAACTCTCGGCGGGTAAGGATTGCAAATGTTCATCCATATCGGTTATGCTTTCGGCTACCTCTTGCACCGGACCGATGAAGTTCCCCAGTGAAATCAACGTGGTGATTGAAAACCAATAAGGCCACCAACTCGGTATAAACTTTTCATACCGAGAGACTTACAAAAAAATTGACCATTCCATTGTTGCAGGAATCGGGGCAAGCCCTTTGTTGTCCAATGGGATGCGGGTGCAGTTCGGCCTGCGTGCCTATAACGGGAAGCTCGACATTGCCAAGGGCCAAACTTCCTTCGATACCAAAAACTTGTCGGTTGCCCTCCTTTTTGGGGCTTGAATTTTGATGTTATACTGTGCGCCGCCAAGTTTTAGGCAGGGTGCCTTGGTTGATAAGGTTGATAATCAGACATATCATATATCAACCATGTACGACCTGTCCCGATTTTTCAGGGGAGAACTTGATGGCTCGCAACATAGTTGCCAGAATTTCTACAATGCCAGACGTTTCCAACATCCGCCTCAACGAGCGCTACGACATAGAGGCGCTCATCGGCAGCCCACGCACGGGTGGACGCTCCGCTGAGGTCTTGACGTCATACTCGCTGTGCTGGTGTTGTTGGGCATTGCTCATTTTGTGAGCTACCCTGATGTAGTAGAGGCAAGGGCATTGTTTACGACCCAAACCCGCCCATCCGCACGGCAGCAAAGTAAGTGGCAAAATTGCGCAGCTAAGTGGCCAATGGCCAAGCCGTGCTGCCCGGACAATTGCTGGCAGTACTCGAAAGCCCAACTCTGATTGCAGGACCGTAACCTTACTTGATTCCGTTTTGCAAAAAATGCTGCTGGATAAAACGGCTGCCTACCTTGAGCTACGGTTGCCATCGGTGATGCCGGTTGGGGCCGTTCCGGGCCAGTTCGCCAATTTCCCCAAAGCCACCAAGACCTTGGTACTTCCTCTCCCA
>JADKBS010000063.1 GCA_016714985.1 Saprospiraceae bacterium
GCCCATTCCATGCCTCCGCTGGGGGTCGTTGGTCTCAAGCAGTTCGCCATAGCCCGGTTCCAAATACGAAAGTTGAAATCGGTGGCACCCTCCAACAGCCCGCTGCCCCGGAAGCCGTCGTTGGAGCCATTGCCGTCAGGCGTAAAGGCATTAGGCAGGAAATAGCGTACCTCAGGTATCACGTCCAGTAGTTTCTGGATGGTATCGGTGCAGCCGCTTTCATGGAACACCACCAACTGCACGACCTGCAAGCCCGTGTCGGGGAAGGTGTGCTCCGGGTTCTGACTAATGGAAATTCCTGAGGTGCCGAACGTCCAGCGCCAATTTTAGCATCAGCGGACTGGTCGGTGAACTGGGCGGTGGGTTGCAGGTTGCTGAGTTGTGTCGGCGTGTAGGTGAAATCGGCAATGGGGCTTGGGAGCACGGTTATTAGGTTGTTCCAAATGGTGTCTGTCTGACAGCCGAGCGGCGATATGACTTCGAGCGATACAGTATAAGTCCCAATGTTTTCATAAACATAAGTCGGGCTGATTTCATCGCTGGTGCCGCCATCGCCAAAGTCCCAATTCAGGGTATAGCTCTCGTCAATCGGGACGGAAAGGTTGTCGAAAGTGATGCTGGCGGGTACGCAGCCGATGAACTCGCTGGGCGCAACCACCAGAAGTTCGGGTATGGGGTAATAGGGCAGTGGCTCAGAAGCCAGGCCCGTACAACCGTTGGTGTCCCTGACCACAAGCTGGACGTTGAAATTGCCGGGTATCAGATAGGTATGAAACGGGTTGGGGTCTTGGGACTGCTTATTGTCGCCAAAATCCCAATCCCAGGAGACGATGCTGCCCGGCCCCGCTCCCGCCACAGTCAGGTCAGTAAAGCTGACGGGGCCGGCATTGCAGGTATCATAGACAAACTCAAAGGAAGGGTCAATGCCGGGGTAAACGTTTACCTCGATAAAGGCAGTGTCAGCGCATTGGACGGCATTGGGGTTCAACAGAAGCCTACCGTAATAAGTACCGAGGCCAGGGAAATTGACAGTTGGGTTCCAATCGTTGAAGACCTCCGTGGTGCCATTGATATCGAACTCCCATCGGAATTCACTGATGAACTGCTGCCTGCTCTCCTTGCTGAACAACACTGCGTTTTCGCCGCAGGCGTCCACCACATAGTATTGCTGGCCATGAGCGCGACCGTATCGGTTTCCTCAATATCGGCCAGCACGGTCGGGTCGCACGAGGCTACGTTGAACTGGAAATCCCGAAAGGGTGTGGCTCAACAAGACGCCATTGCGGTATTCGCTCACGCATACACCCACCACGTACTGCCCCTGCGCAAATGGCACTCCAGTCATAAAACCCGTGTTGGCATCAATGAAAAGCGGCGGGGATGCCAATAGTGGATTGCTGAAACTATATACCGTCCCGAAGTTCACCGGGTTGAAAGGGGGAGGCATATCGGGGTTTGGGGCCACACCATTTGGGGCATCGAAGTTGATTTCGTCATTTCCGCCACCATTCAACGAAGTGCAGAGTTCATAGACCAAGACATCGCCATCGGGGTCAGTTGCAGCATGGTTGAAGTCAATCGGCTCATTGGTGCAAATGGCAATCGGCGGGAAGAGGTCGAAAGTCGGGCTGCTATTGCAAAACTCCTGGGCTTTTGCCGTTAGTTCCATGTAATAGGTAGCACCGGTAGCGCCAGGGTCGTTGAGGTTGGTGATGGAGCCATTGCAGCAGCGCTGATAGACGATGCGGTAGCTTTCGTTGGAAATGGGCAGATCGAGGTCGAAAATGTAAACGCCTTCCTGTACGCATACATTGGGTGGCACTACGAGGCACGGGTTGCTGAGGTTCGGCAAAATCCTGGTAATCGTGGGGTTCTGGATGGATATTACATCAAATGGGTTATTAGAGTTACCCCTGTAAATGGTAATAGTGGCGGGAAATGGGGCATTATTGCCGCCGTCACCATCGAAAGGCGCCGGCACGCCGCTGGCAATCAACCGTCCCGTGGTAAATTTTCATGGTGAAGGTGTAATTACCGTTACCGTTGCACACATAGCTGATGGTGCCGCCGATGATATGTGCGGCCTGCATGGGCATCAGAAGTGCCATCAGTGCCACTACCGTCAGTGCCGCTTTTTTTGAGACTACTTAGTTTTGCCATACTTTTCATTTTGAAAAGCTGTATTTTGTTCGTTAGAGACAAGCTTCGCTTTCATTTCGGTGAACTGACGTAGGCGGCTGATTTCTGTTTTCGTTCGTAAAATCTCAATCTTGTCCCGTTCATTAGGAACAGTTGTCCGCTTAATTCGTTTAGCCAATGTAGTCTGCCCGTTCAAGGTCACAAACGACAACATTGTTAGTTTCATTACCTTACTTCCACAAAGGAGTGGGTAAACAGTTGTTCAAGAGGTTGGTAGTGAAAAATTGTACAAACTAGCACTTTTCCTAGTAATTTGAAATCGGTTGCCAACATAGACCGGAAAAACTGCCAAGATAGGCAAGAATTTTCTGGATTTTTGTCTGCAACTTAGCGAACCGTGTAGGATTTGTGTCAATCAACCTACATCCCCTAAAATCACCGGTAGCAGTTTGGCGTTTGTTAATGAGTTTCTAACGCAATACCCCCACCTACCATAACCTAAAAACTCATGCTAACTTTTACTAGCCAGCGTACACGCATGGTTCAAAACTACCAACTAGAACCCATACTTGAAACGCTTGAGAACGGGGGGCTAATGCTCTTCCCCACAGACACCATTTGGGGCATCGGCTGCGATGCCACCAACCCCGTGGCGGTGGCCCGCATCCGTGCGCTGCGCCAATTGCCACTAGAACAGCCGATCGTGCTCTTGGCCGACTCTGTCGCCATGCTCAAAAATCACGTGGCACATATCCATCCACGGGTGGAAACCCTGTTGAACTTCCACACCAGGCCGCTGACCATCATCTATGACCAAGCCATCGGCCTGCCAACCGCTGCCACCGCCAGTGATGGCAGCGTTGCTATAAGGGTTCCTCGTGACAAGTTCTGCCTAGAAATCATCGAATCGCTGGGCAGGCCCATCGTCGCAACGGCAGCTTGCATCGCCAACCAACCCTACCCCAAGCATTTTGGTGAAATCAGTTCCGCCATCATCGAAGGGATTGACTACGTAGTGAGGTACCGCCAAATGGACAAAGACATGGCCGAACCCTCCGTGGTGGCTTCGCATCGGTGAAGACGAAGAACTTGAATTCTTGCGGGAGTGAAGGCTCAAACTTCATTGCTTCATTGTTATATTGTCATGCTCATTGTTTCATTGTTGGGGGCTGTACAACCTTGATGAAGCCATGAAACCATGAAACCATGTACCAATGGATAAGATAACCGAAAGCCCGTCCCGCTACCGTCATCTTGAAAAGATGACCCTGTCCCAGTTACTCAAAACCTCAGCAACGAGGACAAAACCGTGCCTGTTGGCGGTGGAGGCGTTGCCCGCCATTGAGCGATTGGTGGTGGCATCCTGCCGTAGCAATGGCATCGCCACTGGCTGCATCACCTGCAACCCCAACAGCCCGCTCGCCTTTGCCGCCGACTATCCGGTAGAGGTGGTTGTGGGGCCGGAGTTCGTGACGGCCAGCACCCGCATGAAGGCCGGAACCGCCCAAAAGTTGGCACGGAACATGGTGTCCACCAGCCTGATGATTCAACTTGGCAGGGTCGTGGACAACCGCATGGTGGACATGCAACTCACCAACGACAAGCTCCTTGACCGGGGAACCATGATGGTCGTACAGGATACGGGGTTGGATTACGAGGCCGCCCAGCAACTGCTACGGACTAATGGTAGCGTACGCAAAGCAGTCGATGCCTTCAGGGGCAGGTAGGAAACCCAATTTTTGCCATAATCAGGACGTTCTCTAAACCAAATCCTGTCAATTGCATTTTTTTTAGTTAATTTGGCAAACCAAACAACCGCACCTGTTGAGATAAGCCCACTTTACAGACACACTTTTGCTATGAAAAAATGCCTTACGTTACCTGCTTTGGCTCGTCTTGCCCTTTAGCACGCATACTGGGCTGCTTCGCAAACAGTCACGGTGTCCGAGCCTTTGGTACTTCAGGGACGAAGCTCGTACGACATCTTTGGCGACCAGCGTGGGAACGTGCTTCTGCTCAGGAACAAGACAACCTCCTTCCAAGTACAGGGTTTCGATGCAAACCTGAACCTGAGCTGGGAGAAAGAACTTGAACTCGACCGAAAGACACCCCCCAATGGAGGCCGTGGTGCAGGCCCAAGGTGGTGGCTTTAACCTCATTTACCAGTTTTCGCCAAAAACTCTTGCCCGTCCTCAAGATACACCGCTATAGCCCAGCCGCCAACCTGATTGACTCCGTGACCATCAAGCGCTTCGACCAATCGTTTTTCTCCCCCAAGTTTCGAGGTCGAATTCTCTGAAGACAAAAACATCGCCCTGATTTGGTACATACGGGAGCAGACACAAATCAACGCCCTAGCCCTCCGACATGCATCGATGAAACTGCTTTGGGAAAACTTTTTGTTCCTGAGAACATGGTACTCTACTGGGATTTCCAACAAGCCGTTGTGGACAACGATGGCAATATGTACTTCATCCTGAACAAGGAGAATTTCGGCGGCCGAAAACGGACACATTTTTTTGAAATCCTGGATTTCGGGCCAAGTACCGACAGTGTGCTGCGCCGCTATACCATACCCATGCAGGACTTCCTCACCTACGATGTGAAGTTTGCCTACGACAACCTTCAGCACGCCCTAAAGGCGGGTGGTTTTATTCCACCGACAACCCCAGCCGTGCCGAAGGGTTTTATTTCCTGAGCATGGAACAAGGGCAGCCCGATAGCACTGCCTTGCAATTCCATCCTTTTGAAGATGATTTTGTGGCCATCTTGAACGAGAAGGATCGTGGCAAAAACAAAGGGCTGCCAGAAGCCTCCGTCCAAAAAATCGTCATGCGCACCGACGGCGGCCTCATCCTGATTGGCGAGCCAAACAAAAGATGATGCGGGAGCAGCCAACTCCAATTCTTACAGGCGCTCCGGCTTTATGACCCGCTCACCGACACTACTACGACGATGTGTTCCTCATCTCAATGCACCCAAATGGCCAGGTTCACTGGGAAGAATTTTTGGCGTAGAAAGCAATACTTTCACAGGACGACAAACGCCACCTGTGTATTTCGTCCTACTTCCTCGCCAAAACGCCCTCGGCGCTCCGCATTGTTTACAACGATGATATCAAACAGGAAACTCAAACACGAATACGTGGTGCGAGGCAATGGCAACTATGACCGCAACGCCGTCATGTCCACCGAGCGCAAGGAATTACAGCTACGCTTCCGGGACGCCGTGCAACTGGCGGCCTATGACTTCGTGGTTCGCGCGAGCGCCGGAATCTAGCTAAAATTGGTAAGGATTAGCTTTAAGGGGGAGAAAATGAAGCTGATAAAAGCGTTATAGCGTATTACAGGAGCGGCTAAGCCTCACGCTGCCAACCCGCCACTCCAAAATCGCCTTTGGCTGGCTTCAACGAGGTACATAACAATATCGTGGGTTTCGCCCAATTTCATCGAAATATAGTCGCCTTGACCCATCCGCACGATGCGTGTCTCACCTTTTTCGTTGGTGATGTGGCATTCACCAACTGCCTTCCAAGAGCACAAAACTCTCCAGAATATCGTGGTGAACCCTCCGTCATTTTTAGGTCCGCTTTCGATATGTCGTATTTATTTTCCAAGGCAGTCTAAGTATTAATTTTCACAAAAATAAGTACGCAGTTCCTTTAATGCCGAACGGGTACGGGATTTTACCGTCCCGAGCGGAATGCCAAAATTGTCGGCAATCTCCTGCTGGGTATAGCCGTCGAAATACATCCACTCGATGACTTCCCACGACAAACGGGCGTCACTTTTGTACCGATTGCCCGAAGGCTAATGTCTCCACCAATTTGGATGGCAGACCGAGCCGTTTCGGGCCTACGGGGTGATCAGTTTTGGTTTTTGCGCTTTTAGGAAAAATACTTTTGACCGGGTAAAGTCAATGGCCGTATTACGGGCGACCGTGATGAGCCAGGTCGCAAACCGCACAATTAGCAGGGTCAAAACTGCCAATATTCTTCCCATTTTTAATGAAACAATCTTGCAAGGGTTGGCGCTATCCTCCTCATCTTTTGCAATACGGACAATGACGCGGCTGGCATGGCAGCGTAGACGTCATACAAAGGCTGCAAAGGCGTTTTCGTCCCTTTTTGCAGTCCGGCGACCAAGCCCGTTTCGATGTCTGTTTGGACGAGATTCATTCAGTCAAAATTAAATAAACCCTACTTCCATACCATATTTTACCATGGCAGCAGTGTTTTTCACGCCAAATTTGGCTAATAAATTCTTTCGGTAGCTATCAACGGTAGGCGGGCTGATAAAAAAGTTTCTCTGCGATTTCGTTGTTCGTCATGCCTTCGGCAATCAATGCCAGCACTTCTTTCTCACGGCGGGTCAAATCGGCAGTTCAGGCTGATTAGCTCGGGTCGTGCTATGGTTTGGGCGGCCTCCATACTCGTGTACATCCGGCCTCGATGCGCTGCCCCTGGCTACTGAAAGTTCCTCCCCATTGGCATTTTTCAGCAATGTACCCTGATGCGCCAGCGTCAATCATGCGGGTGATGCTAGCTTCTTTCCTTGAAAGTGCTGCTAAGTCAAGGATTTTTCAACTTCAGGGAAGCGCTCGCGCTTTTTACAAAGCTCCAATTCCGTCAAAGGTCAGACAGGTTGATGTCCACAGGCGCAACGTCGGCTGGCTGTTTTTCAAAGCCTCCAAAGCTACGTAGCCATCGAAGCACTGCCCACAACCTGCACGTTGTCAGCGTTTGCGGAATTTGCCGGATACCCGCTATGACCATTGGGTGGTCGTCTATGATGAATATTTTATCATGACCCCGAATTTTCACCTCGAACTCCACCCCCACGCTCATCCCCTTTCCCGGCGAAGAATGCATCCAACCACGCCCATCCATTAGCCTACCCGCGAGCGGATATTCATCAACCAACACCTTTGGCGAGTTCAATTGGTCGGTGTCCATGCCAATGCCATTGTCCTCCACGAGTGAGGTTTACCGGTCTTCGTCCCGGATAGGCTGCACGATGGCTTGGGTTGCGACAGCGTGTTTCCCGACATTGTTTAGGAGTTCTGCGCGGAAAACGATGACCTCCATCCTGCGTGATCATTGCTCCATCCCGAAGGACTAGAAATGCACTTTCAGAACCAGTGGAATGAGCCGTGTGGTCGCAGTAGTCTTCAGGGCGCATCCGCAGGCCAAGCGGACAAGCGCCTCCGGCATCATGTTCCGGGCGATGTGGCGCAAGCTCGCATATGGGGCGGTCCATATCATCAATAACTTGGTTGGGCGAGGTGGCTGGGTTTCGGCTGAGTACCTGATTTCCTTTCATGGCGAAAGGTTTTGTTTGATGCCGGAAAGCATACCGCCGAGGCCGTCGTGAAGGTCACGGGCAAGGCGGGCACGCTCCTCTTCCTGACCCCGCATCACCGCAGAGGCGGTTCGAGCTCTTTTTCCTGTTCCAATTGTTTTGATGGTTTGAGCTTGAATGGTATTCTGCTGCGAAGCAAGCAACGCCTTGTTTTTGAAAACGCCATGCGAAAATATCACCAGCGACCAACAGCAAGCGAAGCAAACCCGTTCCAAAAATCAAGACCCGCTGGCGGTTACAACAAAGGGACTGTAGCTCCTTTTCTTGTTCAAGTCCTTGATTTTCTGCTCTTTAGCTTGAGTTTCATGCTTTACTTCGAGTTCCTGGACGGCATGGACAAGGGCGTTGCTTGTAATGGTATCTCGGATGTCTTGGGTATTCTTGGCGGTAAGCGTTCCATTTGGAAAATCACCATCTACGAGCGCCAAATCTGACAGGAAGAGCAATATGCTTGCCCGGTAGTCGTCCATGCCCATTTCTTCGGAGATGGCGAGGTTTACAGGCAGTAGTTCTTTGATTTTTGAGATCTTTTTTAAAGCCAAGGAAGGCCTATACCGTGGAGAGGTTCAAATCATTTTGCCGTAAGCTTCATTAACATTGGCTGTTTGCAAGCCCTCTTCGTAAAATTTGGTCGCCTTTTTGGGGTTTCCTTTTTTCATTTCCAAATCGGCAAGTATCCCCAAAATGAATTAGCAATCACGGCTGGGTAATCTGATTTTCGGCCATATTCAAGAGGCCAAGTTCAAACCATTTATATAGAAGCTTCTTCATTGCGGTTCAGCTGCCCAGAGTAGGAATTACCGATATACTGGCGAAGAAACAGCGCAAGATGCCTCGTCGCCGATTTCCTTGGCCTTCCTCAAAAACTCCGCTCTGCGTATTCTTTTCCTTTTTCTCGCAAAGCTTCAGGCCATTGCAGATGATGGCAATGTTGTTTGTGACCACCACCGGGAAATGGGGCGGTACGGATGCCGATTTCATGGCTTCCAACGCCTTGTCATAGTATTCGATAGCCAACCAGAGAGTGCCCCTTTGGTTCGGGCATTTGCCCACCCGGGTTGTAGGCAGCCACTTTTCCTTTGCCAATTCAGGCTTGTCGCACAGTGGAATCGTGGAAGGTCGGAGCGATGGCTTCGTCGTATTTTCGAGGTTGTAGATTGGCATTTGCCTTGTTGATGCGGCAGCGGACGATGCCTTTTTCAAACTTGATTCTTTCGGCCAAATCCAATGCCTGCTGTAAATATAGTAGCGAGCTATCGGCATTGCGTTCGGTGTAGAGTTTTCCTGCTTCCATCAGCACCCATACTTTGGCGGTATCTGATGTCGTGGTTTTGTAAATATCCAAAAAGCTGTCCCGCTTTTGCTCGGTCTGAGCACCTAAGCTGCCAAGAAATACCGGCAGGCTCAACAGGAAGGAAATATTTTTCAATTTCATTTGGAATAAATAATGCGGCATTGGTTTGCCGTATTTTTTGCCAAATGTCGAATAAGAAAATGGAAATCTGCAAGGAGTTTGATGAAGTCCCTTTTTCGTGGATAGCGAGAAAACCTGTTTGCATGGGATTGATTTTCAATTAGTTATAAATTAGCTTTACAATGTCCTTTTGAAGCTTATTAGCTACACCCCTCAAAATCCATAAGGCCCCAAAATTTTATCCCCCCGATAAATCCAAAAATAAATAGCCTCCGTATGTGAGGCAAAACCAAATGAAAACCAGCGGTAATTCCAACAACATAAAGCCCTATTAATTCCCATATTTTTTGACACCATAAAACCAAAAATAATTAATCAATAAGCATGGAATTTTCACCAACTGCACATCCTGCGGCCTGTCCATTTCATGCCATTTAATCATTCAATCAATTTCTTTCACCGATGAAAAACAATCTCATTTTCGCAGCAATTTTTAGCCTACTTTCCTTTACTGCCTTTGCAGGAAAATTATCTGAATCAGTCCATGCTTTTTACAAAGCGGTAGATGGCGGCGACTTTGACAAAGCGGGCACTTTGCTCGCCGACGACGTGAAAGCCTACCTACCCTTCTCGCCGCAGGCGATGGACAAAATGGCCTATGAACAGCTTGGCATGAGCATGGGCGCTGCCTTCCCCGACATGCAGCACAAGGTGCTGGAAGTGACTGAAGGCAAGGCACGGCTGCTTTTAAAGCTTGGTTTACTGGCACGAACAAAGCATGATGGGCAACCACCCACAAACCGGGTGGAAACGCCTTTCCTCAGCTATTTCAAATACAATTCGAAGGCCTGATTACGGAGGTGGAACATCAATTCGATGCTGCCAGTTTCAATACTACCAATTGATGAAGGGCATTGACCCAAAAATGATGGCCGAAAAAAGGCATCCGAGACCTTTATGTACTGATAGACGGTGGCCAAACCGACCAGTTCCCGATGTACTGCGCTGCCGATTTCAAAATCTCAACCCGTTTTTGGGAGAACCCTCGACTGTGGAAAACTTTTCAAGGCTAATTCAAGGGCCAAAACTGCCTTCGGACATGAAGCACTGGGGTAGCCGAAATCGTTTCAAATGGAAAATACGTGACTAAGGGGCATTTTCAGGCACTCGAACACGGGTAACATGATGGGCAACCACCCTGCAACTTGAAAATGAAAGCCTGCCTTTCCTTGTGCTGGATGAATTGGATGAAAAGGGCAAAATTCGAAAGATAGTACTAAATTTGACAGCAAGTCATTTTTTAGCCAAGTGATGGGCGAAAGCGTGGAGGAACAAGAACCGACAAACAGCACTGAGCATCTTGGAAAAACTTGATAAACGGAACTTGGATGGGGTGTGCGCATCCTTCGCCAAAGATGCAAAATTCACTGGATGGGCACCGCAAACAGTTGACGTACAAGGTTACCGGAACCGTCAGAGGGCGACCTGCTCGCCGCCTTCCGGATTCCCATTTCCAAGCGGATGAGGTGATGGTCGGAAGGCGGCAAAGTGATAGTACGACGCCATTTCACGGGCACGTATACTAGACAAGTTCGGGCACACCTCCTTCAGATAAAAGGCAGTAGTACCTGCCACTGCAACCTAGGTTTCGAAGGCTAGCAAGCCCGTGGAGCTTTGGCTCAATCCGGATTTCATCAGGTTGCTCAGTAAAAATCGGTTGCCATTCCCAATGCCCAAGTGATAACCCAATCACCTCATTCTCATTTCTCAATTTAAAATCATGAAAACAATCCCATTTTTCTTTTTCAGCATCTTGGCCTTTGCCTTCACGAGCCATGGAACTTGCCGCAGACGCCAATACCAAGCGGGACATCGCCAATATCAAAGAAACCAGCCTACGAGGCGCTGAACCAGCGCAGTTGGGATCTACTTTTCCACACCTTGCGACGGTGAAAACTACACAGAAGTGCCATCCGTTCCGTGCTGACGGGCCTTGACGAGCAGCTGCTGGCGCAGCGCTTCATCAACTGGGTGAAGGGCTACCACCCCTCGCTCGGCGACGACTTTATCGCCCTCGACGGCAAGGCTGTTGCCTCCACCACGAGCGGCGGCAACACGTCGCTCCAGAACTTCATCTCCGTCGTCAGCGCCTTTGGCCACCGCAGCGGGATGGTTTACGGGATGAAGTCCTTCGAGAACGGCAAGGGCGGCGAGCCGGAGGCCCTGCGCACGCTCGTGGGCCAGCTGGGCCTCAGCGGCAAGGTCTTCACCATGGACGCCATGCACGCTAAAAAAAACTTTTGACCTGATTCTGCTCCTCGGCTGCCATTACCTGGCGCAGGTCAAGCGGAACTGCTGCAAGCTCTGGGAGGCGACCGCCCTCTGCACGGCGCTCAGCCAACCGATTTCCACCTGCGAGTACTATGAGGAAAAGCACGGGCACCAGGTCCACAGGAGGGTCGGAACTGTACCACAACGAGGCTCTTCTGCCCCAGGGATGGAACGGCGTGCAGAGGCTGGTCGGGGGTCAGGCGCTGGGGCAACAAGAACCGCTTAAGCCGTTCGACGAGCGCTCCTACTACGTCCTCAGCAAGCCGCTCGACTCGGCCCGGCTGGTGGCCAAGGCCATCCAAGGGCACTGGGGCATAGAGAACAACCTGCACTGGGCTGAGACTTGTGTTGATGGCAGGAACGGGCGCCGTGACACCGAGGACAAAAAACTTTTTATCTCCGTGGTAGTGTGCCTCAACAATGCCGCCCTCAACCTTCTGCGCCTAGCTGGCTATAAACCCGTGAAGGACACCTTTGCAAAATTCGCCAACAAAGTCAATGAACTATACAATTTGTTTGAATCAAAAGTGAAAACTTAGAACCAATCGCCTCTGCGTCAAAGGGTGAAAAAACGCCATCGAGGTTTGCGGACAGTTTGCGGTAGGCTTCCCCGATTTCAAATTAGATATCAAAGACATTGCTCCAGTGGGCGAAGAGAAATACCTGCTGCGGCTCGAAAGAATCACTGGAACACACAAAGGCAGTTTCATGGGAATCCCGCCTACGGGCAAGGCAGTGAAATGGATGGACGCTGATGTGGTGCAATTGAATTCTGTGGGCAAATGTTTCAGCCATGAAATCACGAACACGGGTGAAGTTCTGGTGCAAATTGGGCAAGCTTCCATGCTGAACCCGAATACCCAAGTGGTCATGCAAGCCTACGAGAAATTCGGAAAAGGCGACATCCCCGGCCTGCTTGCTTTATGTGACGACAAGGTGATGTTCAACATCGAAGACGCTATGTTTGATTCAAAGCCGAGGATGTTCAATGGCAAGGCCGAGGTGGGCAAATTCTTTGAGGAGCTTGGCGCAAAAATCAGGTATTCCAAGTTCCAACCAACCCGGTTCGTGGCCGATGGCGACGATGTGTTCATCAGCGTGGCGGCAGAATACACCGATGCCGCTGGCAAGCAGAAATAGCGCAACGTACTTGCATCAGTTCAAGGTTGTGAACGGAAAAATCACCTTGTTCAAGGAATAGATGGCATTGCAGAAGCGAATCTGAAAAAACCATAATGACCGTTTCAACCTGCGAAAATCAATCTTTTAGCAAATTTTATCTCATCAAAATAAATTCAACTCAAATGAGCAACAATCTTTCGACCGTCCAACAAATCTGTGCCTGCTTTGGGCAGGGCGACATTCCCAACATCCTTAATCTGTTGGACGAAATTGCAATGGGAAAGCTGGGCGGACAATTCAGCACAAAACACCAGAGTGTCCCCTGGATAGCAACCCCGCAACGGCAAAGGCTAGTGCGGTTGAGTTTTCGATGTCGGAAGCCGGTTTGCCAGATCCAAGGTTTTTCAGAGTGGTGAGCATCGTGGACCGGTGGCAGCAAAGTCGCAGCTAAGTTGTCATTGGGCGAGTCCCAGTCTGCGGCTACTGAAAGCAATACCAGGATGAAGAAATCCATCTATGGTCGTTCAGCGAAGCGGGTAAAGTCATCGGGCTTCGGCATTACCTCGATACGGCCAAACATATCGAAGCCACAAAATAAGTAGACAAGGGGTGGTCGTTGCCCGTGCGGTCGCGTTTTCTTACGCCACCTATCTTGATATCCTATCGACAATGCCTGATTATCGATTTGTTACCGTCCGGAGAGTTTAGATCATCGCCATTGGAAAACGTTTGGCACGAAATCAAAACCATGAGCCGTTGGCCGGATTGGTGGCCTTACGTTGCCAAAGTCGAGCTGTTGAAAGTAGGAGATTCGGACGAAATCGGTTCCATCCGCCGGATAACCTGGAAGACCACGCCTTTCCACCTCAGCACATCCGGGACTATCGAAATGCAAAAATACCAACCCATGGAAAGCCGGGCCTTTGGCGACTTGGAGGCAAGAGATCTGTTCTTCAATGACTAAAATGGCGTGACCACCGTGCGCTACGATTGGTTGTTGATCTCCACCAAAACATAGATCCATGATTAAACCGTTGATGCAGGACCACTTGGAACCACGACAAGGTGATGCAGAAACAGGTTATATTGGGCTAAAATGAGGCTTTCACAAAAAGCGCTTTGGATTAAAGCATAGTAAAAAAGCGGCAACGGCATCAAATATGCCATCGCCAGCACTAAATGGATTGGCAGCTGACGTGGTCCCCTTCAACGACCCGCGGTACTCCGCCACCAAGTTCTTTGTAAGTACG
>JADKBS010000064.1 GCA_016714985.1 Saprospiraceae bacterium
ACGTCCAGCGCCATTTTACAGCATCAATGGACTTTGGTCGGTGAACACAGGCAGTTGGTTGCAGGTTACTGGGTTGTGTCGGCGTGTAGGTGAAATCGGCAATGGGGCTTGAACCCTGGTTATTAGGTTGTTCCAAATGGTGTCTGTCTGACCGAGCGGCGATATGACTTCGAGCGATACAGTATAAGTCCCAATGTTTTCGCAAGCATAAGTCGGGCTGATTTCATCGCTGTTCGCCATCTATAAATTACAATTCAGAAATTTATAGCTCTCGTCAATCGGGACGGAAGGTTGTCGAAAGTGATGCTGGCGGGTACGCAGCCATTGATCGCTGGGCGCAACCGCAGTTCGGGTATGGGTGACGGGGCAGTGGCTCAGAAAGGTAGGGGCCCGTACAACCAGATGGTGTCCCTGACCACAAGCTGGACGTTAAAATTGCCGGGTATCAGATAGGTATACTGAAACAGGTTGGGATCTTGGGACTGTATCGTCCAATCCCGGGAACGATGTGCCCCGGCCCCGCTCCCGCCACAGTCAATTAAAGTAAAGCTGACGGGGTAAGCATTACAGTATCATGAACAAAACTCAAAGGAAGGTCAATGCCAGGGTAAACGTTTACCTCGATAAAGTGATGTCAGCGCATTGGACATTAGGGTTCAGCAAGCTACCGTAATAAGTACAAAGTAGAAATTGACGATTGGGGTTCCAATCGTTGAAACCTCCGTGGTACCATTGATATCGAACTCCCATCGGAATTCACTGATGAACTGCTGCTGCCTGCTCTCGTTGGTGAACAGTACTGCGTTTTCGCCACAGGCGTCCAGCCCATAGTATTGCTGGCCAGCGAGCGTGACCGTATCGGTTTCCTCAATATCCGCATTGCTTTTGGTGGTTCGCACGAGGCTACGTTGAACTGGAAATCCCGAAGAATTTTGGCTCAACAAGACGCCATTTGCGGTATTCGCTCCCGCATACACCGTGCTGCCCCTGCACAAATGGCACTCTGATCATAAAACCGTGTTGGCATCAATGAAAAGCGGCGGGGATGCCAATAGTGGATTGCTGAAACTATATACCGTCGAAGTTCACCGGGTTGAAAGGGAGGCATAAATCAGGGTTTGAGGCCCACACCATTTGGGGCATCGGTTGATTTCGTCATTTCCGCCACCATTCAGCGAAGTGCAGAGTTCATAGAGCAGGAACGCATCGCCATCGGGATTGGTTTAAGCATGGTTGAAGTCGAAATCGGCTCGTTGGTGCAAATGGCAATCGGCGGGAAGGAGTCGAAAGTCAGGCTGCTATTGCAAAACCTCGCAGGCTTTTGCCGTTAGTTCCATGTAATAGGTAACCATAAGTGGCGGCATGGGGTCGTTGAGGTTGGTGATGGAGCCATTGCGGCAGCAGCGCTGATAGACGATGTGGTAGCTTTCGTTGGAAATGGGCAGATCGAGGTCGAATCCGCGGCACCTTCCTGTACGCATGCATTGGGTGGCACTACGGGCACGGGTTACGCCGAGGTTCGGCAAAATGCCGGTAATCGTGGGGTTCTGGATGGATATTACATCAAATGGGTTATTAGAGTTACCCCTGTAAATGGTAATAGTGGCGGGAAATGGGGCATTATTGCCGCTGTCACCATCGAAAGGGGCACCCGGCACGCCATTGGCACCGTAACAGTCCCGGTAAATTTTCATGGTGAAGGTGTAATTACCGTTACCGTTGCACACATAGCTGATGGTGCCGCCGATGATATGCGGCCTGCATGGGCATCAAGTGCCATCCAGTGCCGCTACCGTCAGTGCCGCTTTTTTGAGACTACTTAGTTTTGCCATACTTTTCATTTTGAAAAGCTGTATTTTGTTCGTTAGAGACAAGCGTCGCTTTCATTTCGGTGAACTGACGTAGGCCGTTCATTTCTATTTTCTTTGCTGCGCAAAATCTCAATCTTGTCCTGTTCATTAGGAACAGTTGTCCGCTTAATTCGTTTAGCCGATGTAGTCTGCCCGTTCAAGCGTCCAAACGACAACATTGTTAGTTTAATTACCTTTCTTTTACAAAAGGAGTGGGCAAAAACAAATTGACAAGGGGTTGGCAGTGAAAATTGTACAAACTAGCACTTTTCCTAGTAATTTGAAATCGGTTGCCAAAACATAGACCGGAAAAACTGCCAAGATAGGCAAGAATTTTCTGGATTTTTGTCTGCAACTTAGCGAACCGTGCAGGATTTGTGTCAATGAAACTACATCCCCTAAAATTACCGGTAGCAGTTTGGCGTTTGTTAATGAGTTTCTAACGCACTGCTTCACCTAATACACCTAAAACTCATGCTAACTTTTACCAGCCAGCGTACACGCATGGTTCAAAACTACCAATTAGAGCCCATACTTGAAACACTTGAGAACGGGGGGCTAATGCTCTTCCCCACCGACACCATCTGGGGCATCGGCTGCGATGCCACCAACCCTGTGGCGGTGGCCCACACTCAAGGCGCTGCGCCAGTACCCCAGAACAGCCGGTCGTGCTCTTGGCCGACTCCACCATGCTCAAAAATCGTAGCACACATATCCACCCACGGTGGAAACCTGTTGAACTTCCATATGAGGCCTGACCGTCATCTATGACCAAGCCATCGGCCTGCCAGCGCTACCACCGCCAACGATAGCGCTCGCTATAAGGATTCCTCGTGACCAAGTTCTGCCTAGAAATCATCGAATCGCTGGGCGGGCCATCGACGGCGGCTTGCATCGGCAACCAACCCTACCCCAAGCATTTTGGTGAAATCAGTTCCGCCATCATCGAAGGGATTGACTACGTAGTGAGGTACCGCCAAATGGACAAAGACATGGCCGAACCCTCCGTGGTGGCCCGCATCGGTGAAGACGAAGAACTTGAATTCTTGCGGGAGTGAAGGCTCAAACTTCATTGCTTCATTGTTATATTGCTTCATTGTTTCATTGTTGGGGGCTGTACAACCATGAAGCCATGAAACCATGAAACCATGAAACCATGTACCAATGGATAAGATAACCGAAAGCCCGTCCCGCTACCGTCACCTTGAAAAGATGACGGTCTCCGAATTGCTCCACAACCTCAGCAACGAGGACAAAACCGTGCCCTTGGCGGTGGAAAAGGCGTTGCCCGCCATTGAGCGATTGGTGGTGGCCATCGTTGAAAAACTGCGAAACGGTGGCCGGTTGTTCTATATCGGGGCAGGCACGAGCGGCCGCTTGGGCGTGCTCGACGCCTCGGAATGCCCGCCCACCTATGGCGTACCGCCCGACTTGGTTGTTGGCATCATCGCCGGAGGCGACCACGCACTGCGCCATCCGGTAGAGAACGCCGAGGACAACCCCAACCAAGCGTGGCTCGACTTGAAAGCGCATCATATTGACAGCCAGGACTTTGTCATCGGCATTGCCGCCTCTGGCACCACGCCCTACGTGATTGGCGGGCTGGTGGACTGCCGTAGCAATGGCATCGCCACTGGCTGCATCACCTGCAACCCCAACAGCCCGCTCGCCTTTGCCGCCGACTATCCGGTAGAGGTGGTTGTGGGGCCGGAGTTCGTGACGGCCAGCACCCGCATGAAGGCCGGAACCGCCCAAAAGTTGGTGCTGAACATGGTGTCCACCAGCTTGATGATTCAACTTGGCAGGGTCGTGGACAACCGCATGGTGGACATGCAACTCACCAACGACAAGCTACTTGACCGGGGAACCATGATGGTCGTACAGGATACGGGGTTGGATTACGAGGCCGCCCAGCAACTGCTACGGACTAATGGTAGCGTGCGCAAAGCGGTGGATACTTTCAGGGGCAGGTAGGAAACCCAATTTTTGCCATTATCGGAACGTTCTCTAAACCAAATCCTGTCAATTGCATTTTTTTTAGTTAATTTGGCAAACCAAACAACCGCACCTGTTGAGATAAGCCCACTTTACAGACACACTTTTTTTGCTATGAAAAAAAATGCCTTACGTTACCTGCTTTGGCTTGTCTTGCCCTTAGCACTGCCATACTGGGCTGCTTCGCAAACAGTCACGGTGTCCGAGCCTTTGGTACTTCGGGACGAAGCCTCGTACGACATCTTTGGCGACGAGCGGGGCAACGTGCTTCTGCTCAGGAACAAGACAACCTCGTTCCAAGTACAGGGTTTCGATGCAAACCTGAACCTAAGCTGGGAGAAAGAACTTGAACTCGACCGAAAGACCCCCGCAATGGAGGCCGTGGTGCAGGCCCAAGGTGGTGGCTTTAACCTCATTTACCAGTTTCGCCAAAAACTCTTGCCCGTCCTCAAGATACACCGCTATAGCCCAGCCGCCAACCTGATTGACTCCGTGACCATCAAGCGCTTCGACCAATCGTTTTTCTCCCCAAGTTTCGAGGTCGAATTCTCTGAAGACAAAAACATCGCCCTGATTTGGTACATACGGGAGCAGACACAAATCAACGCCCTAGCCTTCGACATGCATCAGATGAAACTGCTTTGGGAAAAAACTTTTGTTCCTGAGAACATGGTACTCTACCGGGATTTCCAACAAGCCGTTGTGGACAACGATGTCAATATGTACTTCATCCTGAACAAGGAGAATTTCGGCGGCCGAAAACGGACACATTTTTTTGAAATCCTGGATTTCGGGCCGGGCACCGACAGTGTGTTGCGCCGCTATACCATCCCCATGCACGACTACCTCACCTACGACGTGAAGTTTGCCTACGACAACCTCCACCACGCCCTCAAAGCGGGTGGTTTTTATTCCACCGACAACTCCAGCCGTGCCGAAGGGTTTTATTTCCTGAGCATGGAACAAGGGCAGACCGATAGCACTGCCTTGGAATTCCATCCTTTTGAAGATGATTTTGTGGCCATCTTGAACGAGAAGGACCGTGGCAAAAACAAAGGGCTACCCGAAGCCTCCGTCCAAAAAATCGTCATGCGCACCGACGGCGGCCTCATCCTGATTGGCGAGCTGAACAAAGAGATGATGCGGGGAGCAGCCAACTCCAATTTTTACGGGCGCTCCGGCTTTCGACCCGTCACCGACTACTACTACGACGATGTGTTCCTCATCTCAATGCACCCAAATGGCCAGGTTCACTGGAAGAACATTTTGCACAAAAAACAATACTCACAGGACGACAACGCCATGTACTCGTCCTTCTTCCTTGCCAAGACACCCTCGGCGCTCCGCATTGTTTACAACGATGATATCAAACAGGAAAACTCGGTCAGCGAATACGTGGTGCGGGGCAATGGCAACTATGACCGCAACGCCGTCATGTCCACCGAGCGCAAGGAATTACAGCTACGCTTCCGGGACGCCGTGCAACTGACGGCCTATGACTTCGTGGTGCCCAGCGAGCGCCGGAACCGGCTAAAATTGGTGAGGATTAGCTTTAAGGGGGAGAAATGAAGCTGATAAAAAGCGTTATAACGTATTACAGGAGCGGCTAAGCCATCACGCTGCCAACTTCCGCCACTCCAAAATCGCCTTGGCTGGCTTCAACGAGGTAATAACAATATCGTGGGTTTCGCGCAATTTCATCGAAATATAGTCGCCTTGACCCATACGCACGATGCGTGTCTCACCTTTTTCGTTGGTGATGTGGCATTCGCAACTGCCTTCCAAGAGCACAAAACTCTCCAGAATGTCGTGGTGGACTTCTTCGTCAACCATTTCCTTCACCCAGGCAACGAACAGATCCCGTTTGTCATTTGATTCAAGTGTGTGAAGGTGGATATTGTCAAATTCGGCGGGTGGCTCAATGCCCTCCACTGCCGCTTGCCATTCGAGCCAGTTAGCATTGGTATCGAGCATGGGGAGATTGGCAAGGTCAAGCCGCTGTTGCTGGTTTTTCTGGTTGGATAGATGGTTGAGCTTGCCCAATATTTTTTCACGCAATGCGCTGGGTGGGGCCAAAAGGAATGAGCCTTGCCAAAATTGGCCCTCTTCTGTCTGCCTGATTTCATTCAGGCTGATGTCCGTTTCCAGTTCGTCGGAGAGGAGGCTTTTTAGTTCCGCTTTCGATATGTCGTATTTATTTTCCAAGGCAGTCTAAGTATTAATTTTCACAAAAATAAGTACGCAGTTCCTTTAATGCCGAACGGGTACGGGATTTTACCGTCCCGAGCGGAATGCCAAAATTGTCGGCAATCTCCTGCTGGGTATAGCCGTCGAAATACATCCACTCGATGACTTCCCGACAAACGGGCGTCAATTTGTCCACCAATTGCCGAAGGCCCAATGTCTCCACACCAATTTGGATGGCAGACCGAGCCGTTTCCGAACCTACGAGGTGATCCAGGTTTTGGTTTTTGCGCTTTTGGGAAAAATATTTTGACCGGGTAAAGTCAATGGCCGTATTACGGGCAAGATTGATTAGCCAGGTCGCAAACCGACCTTTGGCAGGGTCAAAACTGCCAATATTCTTCCATATTTTAATGAAACAATCTTGCAGGAGGTTGGCGCTATCCTCCTCATCTTTTGCAATGCGGACAATGACGCCGTACAGCATGGCAGCGTAGTTGTCGTACAAGGCTGCAAAGGCATTTTCATCCCCTTTTTGCAGTCCGGCGACCAAGCCCATTTCGATGTCTGTTTGGACGAGATTCATTCGGTCAAAATTAAATAAACCCTACTTCCATGCCATATTTTACCATGGCAGCAGTGTTTTTCACGCCAAATTTGGCTAATAAATTCTTTCGGTGGCTGTCAACAGTGAGCGGGCTGATAAAAAGTTTCTCTGCGATTTCGTTGTTCGTCATGCCTTCGGCAATCAATGCCAGCACTTCTTTCTCACGGCGGGTCAAAATCGGCAGTTCAGGCTGATTAGCTGCGGGTCGTGCTATGGTTTGGGCGGCCTCCATACTCATGTACATCCGACCTCGATGCGCTGCCTCAATGGCTTCTGAAAGTTCCTCCCCATTGGCATTTTTCAGCAGGTACCCCGATGCGCCAGCGTCAATCATGCGGGTGATGTAGCTTCTTTCCTTGAAAGTGCTAAGTCCAAGGATTTTCAACTTCGGGAAGCGCTCCCGCAGCTTTTTACAAAGCTCAATTCCGTCAAGGTCGGGCAGGTTGATGTCCACGAGCGCAACGTCGGCTGGCTGTTTTTTCAAAGCCTCCAAAGCTACGTAGCCATCAGAAGCACTGCCCACAACCTGCACGTTGTCAGCGTTTTGCAGCATTTGCCGAATACCCGCTATGACCATTGGGTGGTCGTCTATGATGAATATTTTTATCATGACCCCGAATTTTTCACCTCGAACTCCACCCCCACGCTCATCCCCTTTCCCGGCGAAGAATGCACATCCAACCGCCCATCCAAGTAGCCTACCCGCGAGCGGATATTCATCCAACCAACACCTTTGGCGAGTTCCAATTGGTCGGTGTCCATGCCATTGCCATTGTCCTCCACAGTGAGGTTTACCCGGTCTTCGTCCCGGATGAGCTGCACGATGGCTTGGGTTGCGACAGCGTGTTTCACGACATTGTTTAGGAGTTCCTGCGCAATGCGGAACACGATGACCTCCACATCCTGCGTGAGTCGCTGCTCCATCCCGAAGGACTGAAAATGCACTTTCAAACCAGTGGAATGAGCCGTGTGGTCGCAGTAGTCTTCGAGCGCATCACGCAGGCCGAAGCGGACAAGCGCCTCCGGCATCATGTTCCGGGCGATGTGGCGCAGCTCGCCTATGGAGCGGTCCATATCATCAATAACTTGGTTGAGCGAGGTGGCTGAGGTTTCCGTGAGTACCTGATTTCCTTTCATGGCGAAAAGGTTTTGTTTGATGCCGGAAAGCATGCCGCCGAGGCCGTCGTGAAGGTCACGGGCAAGGCGGCCCCGCTCCTCTTCCTGACCCCGCATCACCGCAGAGGCGGTTACGAGCTGCTTTTCCTGTTCCAATTGTTTGATGGTTTGAGCTTGAATGGTATTCTGCTGCGAAGCAAGCAACGCCTTGTTTTTTTGAAAACGCCATGCGAAAATGCCGCCAGCGAGCAGCAGCAAGGCGAGCAAACCCGTTCCAAAAATCAAGACCCGCTGGCGTTGCAACCGCAGGGACTGTAGCTCCTTTTCTTGTTCCAAGTCCTTGATTTTCTGCTCTTTAGCTTGAGTTTCATACTTTATTTCGAGTTCCTGGACGGCATGGACAAGGGCGTTGCTTGTAATGGTATCTCGGATGTCTTGGTATTCTTGGCGGTAAGCGTTCCATTTGGAAAAATCACCATCTACGAGCGCCAAATCTGACAGGGAGAGCAATATGCTTGCCCGGTAGTCGTCCATGCCCATTTCTTCGGAGATGGCGAGGGATTGCAGGCAGTAGTTCTTTGATTTTTTGAAATCTTTTTTTTCAAAAGCCAAAAGGCCTATGCCGTGGAGGTTCGTCATTTTGCCGTAGGCTTCATTAGCATTTATGGCTGTTTGCAAGCCCTCTTCGTAAAATTTGGTCGCTTTTTGGAGGTTTCCTTTTTTCATTTCCAAATCGGCAAGTATCCCCAATGAATTAGCAATCACGGCTGGGTAATCTGATTTTCGGCCATATTCAAGGCCAAGTTCAAACCATTTATAGGCTTCATCATTGCGGTTCATGCCCAAGTGGGAATTACCGATGTGCTGGCAAGAAACAGCGCAGGATGCCTCGTCGCCGATTTCCTTGGCCTTCTCAAAACTCCGCTCTGCGTATTCTTTTCCTTTTTCATAAAGCTTCAGGCCATTGTAGATGATGGCAATATTGTTACTGACCACCACCGGGAAATGGGGCGGTACGGGTGTCGTTTTCATGGCTTCCAACGCCTTGTCGTAGTATTCGATGGCCAACCAGAAATTGCCCCTTTGGTTCCAGGCGTTGCCCATCAGGTTGTAGGCAGCCACTTTTTCTTTTGCCAGTCCGAGCTTGTCGCACAGTGGAATCGTGGAGAGGTCGAGAGCGATGGCTTCGTCGTATTTTCCGAGGTTGTAGATGGCATTTGCCTTGTTGATGCGGCAGCGGACGATGCCTTTTTCAAACTTGATTCTTTCGGCCAAATCCAATGCCTGCTGTAAATATAGTAGCGAGCTATCGGCATTGCGTTCGGTGTAGAGTTTTCCTGCTTCCATCAGCGCCCACCTTTGGCGGTATCCGAAGTCGGTTTTGTTAATATCCAAAAGCTGTCCCGCTTTTTGATCGGTTCGAGCACCTAAGTTGCCAAGAATACTTAGGAGGCTCAACAGGAAGGAAATATTTTTCAATTTCATTTGGAATAAATAATGCGGCATTGGTTTGCCGTATTTTTTGCCAAATGTCGAATAAGAAAATGGAAATCTGCAAGGGTTTGATGAAAAATCCCCTTTTTCGTGGATAGCAAAAACCTTGTTTTATGGGATTGATTTTCAATTGGTTATGAAAATAGCTTTGCAATGTCTTTTTGACGCTTATTTAGCTGCACCTAAATCAATAAGGCCACAAAAAATTTTTATCCCCGATAATCCAAAAATAAATAGCCTCCGTATGTGAGACAAAACCAAATGAAAACCAGCGGTAATTCCAACAACATAAAGCCCTATTAATTCCCATATTTTTTGACACCATAAAACCAAAAATAATTAATCAATAAGCATGGAATTTTCACCAACTGCACACCTAAGTGGCCCGTCCATTTCATGCCATTTAATCATTCAATCAATTTCTTTCACCGATGAAAAATCTCATTTTCGCAGCAATTTTTAGCCTACTTTCCTTTACTGCCTTTGCAGGAAAATTATCTGAATCAGTCCATGCTTTTTACAAAGCGGTAGATGGCGGCGACTTTGACAAAGCGGGCACTTTGCTCGCCGACGACGTGAAAGCCTACCTACCCTTCTCGCCGCAGGCGATGGACAAAATGGCCTATGAACAGCTTGGCATGAGCATGGGCGCTGCCTTCCCCGACATGCAGCACAAGGTGCTGGAAGTGACTGAAGGCAAAGGCACGGCTGCTTTTAAAGCATGGTTTACTGGCACGAACACCGGCAGCATGATGGGCAACCCACCCACTGGAAACCGGGTGGAAACGCCTTTCCTCGGCTATTTCAAATACAATTCGAAAGGCCTGATTACGGAGGTGAACATCCAATTCGATGCTGCCAATTTCAATGCACAATTGATGAAGGGCATTGACCCAAAAATGATGGCCGAAAAAGCCATCCGTGACCTTTATGTACTGATGGACGCTGGCCAAACCGACAAGTTCCCGATGTACTGCGCTGCCGATTTCAAAATCTCCAACCCGTTTTTGGCAGAACCCTCGCCTGTGCAGGCTTTTCAAGGCGTAATTCGAGGGCAAAAAACTGCCTTCCCGGACATGAAGCATGAGGTAGCCGAAATCGTTTCCGATGGAAAATACGTGACTACAAGGGGCATTTTCAGCGGCACGAACACGGGTAGCATGATGGGCAACCCACCCACTGGCAACAAAGTAAGCCTGCCTTTCCTTGTGCTGGATGAATTGGATGAAAAGGGCAAAATTCGGAACCGTACGGTACAATTTGACAGCAAGTCATTTTTTAGCCAAGTGATGGGCGAAAACATGGAGGAACAGAACCGACAAACAGCACTGAGCATCTTGGAAAAACTTGATAAACGGAACTTGGATGGGGTGTGCGCATCCTTCGCCAAAGATGCAAAATTCACTGGATGGGCACCGCAAACAGTTGACGTTCAAGGTTACCGAGCCGTCATGAGCGAATTGCTTGCCGCCTTTCCAGATTCTCATTTCTCAACGGATTTGGTGGTGGTCGAAGGCAACAAAGTGGTAGTACGGCACCATTTCACGGGCACGTATACTGGAGCAAAGTTCCAGGGCACACCTCCTTCGAATAAAAAGGCAGTAGTACCTGCCACTGTAACCTACCGGTTCGAAGACGGCAAGCCCGTGGAGCTTTGGCTCAATGCGGATTTCCTTGGGTTGCTGATACAAATCGGTGCCATTCCAATGCCCAAGTGATAACCCAATCACCCTCATTTCTCAATTTAAAATCATGAAAACAATCCATTTTTTCTTTTTCAGCATCTTGGCCTTTGCCTTCACGAGCTGCCAGGCCACCGCCCAAGACGCCAATACCAAGCGGGACATCGCCAATATCAAAGCAGCCTATGCGGCGCTGAATCAGCGCAATTGGGACGCTTTCGCCGCACTTTGCGACGGTGAAAACTACACAGAAGTGAACGTTGGCATGGCCCCCGTCAAAGGCAGAGGCGATTGGTTCAAGTTAGAATCCGAAAAATCAAGTTCTTTGACAAAATTGGCGAATCATGCAGTACGAAATGTTTGATTTTCTGTCCGGCCTCAGCGACCCGCGCCGTGGCCAGGGCCAGCGACACAGGCTGCAGGACGTCCTGACGATTGTGGTCATGGCCATTCTCAGTGGCTGCCAGGGGCTGAAAGGCTTTGCCCGTTTTGCTGCGAGCAACCGTGAGGAACTGACCTCGGTGCTCAAGCTAAAGCACGGCGTACCATGCTTCTTCACCATCCGTTCCGTGCTGACGGGCCTTGACGAGCAGCTGCTGGCGCAGCGCTTCATCAACTGGGTGAAGGGCTACCACCCCTCGCTCGGCGACGCTCGCCCTCGGCGGCAAGGCTGTTCTCCACGATGGCGCAGGTCAAGCGGAACTGCTGCAAGCTCTGGGAGGCGACCGCCCTCTGCACGGCGCTCAGCCAACCGATTTCCACCTGCGAGTACTATGAGGAAAAGCACGGGCACCAGGTCCACAGGAGGGTCGAACTGTACCACAACGAGGCTCTTCTGCCCCAGGGATGGAACGGCGTGCAGAGGCTGGTCAGGGTCAGGCGCTGGGGCAACAGGAACGGCAAGCCGTTCGACGAGCGCTCCTACTACGTCCTCAGCAAGCCGCTCGACTCGGCCCGGCTGGTGGCCAAGGCCATCCAAGGGCACTGGGGCATAGAGAACAACCTGCACTGGGCCAAGGACATGGTGATGGGCGAAGACGACATGACACCGAGGGACAAAAACACCGTCTCCGTGGTAGTGTGCCTCAACAATGCCGCCCTCAACCTTCTGCGCCTAGCTGGCTATAAACCCGTGAAGGACACCTTTGCAAAATTCGCCAACAAAGTCGAACTATCCAATTGTTTGAATCAAAAGTGCAACCTACAACCAATCGCCTCTGCGTCAAAGGTAAAAAACGCCATCGAGGTTTACGAACAATTCACAACCGGCTTCCCCGATTTCAAATTAGATATCAAAGACATTGCTCCAGTGGGCAAAGGGAAATACCTGCTGCGACTCGAAATCACTGGAACACACAAAGGCAGTTTCATGGGAATCCCGCCTACGGGCAAGGCAGTGAAATGGATGGACGCTGAGTGGTGCAACTGAATTGATTTGGGCAAATGTTTCAGCCATGAAATCACGAACACGGGAAGTTCTGGGTGCAAAGCTTCAAGGCTGAACCCGAATACCCAAGTGGTCATGCAAGCCTACGAGAAATTCGGAAAAGGCGACATCCCCGGCCTGCTTGCTTTATGTGACGACAAGGTGATGTTCAACATCGAAGACGCTATGTTTGATTCAAAGCCGAGGATGTTCAATGGCAAGGCCGAGGTGGGCAAATTCTTTGAGGAGCTTGGCGCAAAAATCAGGTATTCCAAGTTCCAACCAACCCGGTTCGTGGCCGATGGCGACGATGTGTTCATCAGCGTGGCGGCAGAATACACCGATGCCGCTGGCAAGCAGAATATGCTTCTGCTTATGTGCATCAGTTCAAGGTTGTGAACGGAAAAATCACCTTGTTCAGGGGAATAGATGGCATTGGAAGCGAATCTGAAAAACCATAATAAGCGTTTCAACCTACTGAAAATCAATCTTTTAGCAAATTTTATCATCAAAATAAATTCAACTCAAATGAGCAACAATCTTTCGACCGTCCAACAAATCTATGCCTGCTTTGGGCAGGGCGACATTCCCAGCATCCTTAATCTATTGGACGAAAAGGTGCAATGGGAAAGCTGGGCGGACAATTCAGCACAAAACGCAGGTGTCCCCTGGATAGCAGCCCGCAACGGCAAGGCTGGTGCGGTTGAGTTTTTTCAATGCATCGGAAGCCAGTTGCAAATCAAGGATTTTCAAGTATTGAGCATCATGGACGGTGGCAACAAAATCGCAGCTGAATTTGTCATTGAGGCAGTCGTCACGGCTACTGGGAAAACGTACCGGGATGAAGAAATCCATCTATGGTCGTTCAGCGAAGCGGGTAAAGTCATCGGGCTTCGGCATTACCTCGATACGGCCAAACATATCGAAGCCACAAAATAAGTATGAACCAAGGGTGAAGATGGGCCATGGTACAGTCGCCTTTCTTCACCCCTATCTTAAATCCTCTATCAACAAAATGCCTGATTATCAATTTGTTACCATCTGGAAATTCGAATCGCCGTTGGAAAACGTTTGGCACGAAATCAAAACCATGAGCCGTTGGCCGGATTGGTGGCCTTACGTTGCCAAAGTCGAGCTGTTGAAAGTAGGAGATTCGGACGAAATCGGTTCCATCCGCCGGATAACCTGGAAGACCGCCTTGCCCTACACCCTCAGCTTTGACTCCGAACTGCTCGAAATGCAAAAATACCAACGCATGGAAGGCCGGGCCTTTGGCGACTTGGAGGGCAAGGGCATCTGGCATTTCAGCCATGAAAATGGCGTGACCACCGTGCGCTACGATTGGTTGGTGAATACCACCAAAACATGGATGCGCCTGGTCGCCCCAATTGCAATGCCCATTTTCACTTGGAACCACGACAAGGTGATGCAGGCAGGTTATATTGGGCTAAAAAATAGGCTTTCACAAAAAAGCGCTTTGGATTAAAGCATAGTAAAAAAAGCGGCAACGGCATCAAATATGCCATCGCCGCTTTTTCATTGTGGATTGGCAACTTTTTACTTAGTCCCCTTCAGCGACTTGTAGTACTCCTCCACCAAGTTCTTGTAGTACGGCTTGAGGGCCGGGTTGACCGTCTTGTACTGCTCAATTTCCGCCTCTCGCTTTTTGATGTATTCTTCGAGCGAAGGTGGCATCTTGCGCTCCTTGTCCTCGGCGGTTTCCGATTTGCGCTTGTTGTCCTGGTCACGCTGGCGCTCAGCCCGCTCGTGTTCGAGTAAACGGGTGAGGATGTCCTGCTGGCGCTTAAACATTTCGTTGCTAAGGCGCTTGTTCACCAGTTCCTTCTCGATTTTGTTCATCTGGTCGATGATGTCCTGGAGTTCCTTGTCGCCCTTGCCTTGCTCTTTCATGGCCTTTTGCTTGGCTTCCAGTTGCTTGCGCAATGCGGCCTGTCGGGCGGCCATCTGGGCAAATTCCTTGCTGCTGGGGTTCTCGCCCTCGCTGCCTTCCTTGCCGCCATCGCCTTCTTTGCCCTCCTTGCCACCTTTTTGGCCTTTGCCCATTTTCTTCATGTCCTCGTTCAGCTTCTGCTGGCCTTCGGAGGCTGGGGTGTCTTTCGGTTCCTTCCCGTCCTTGCCCTTGCTGCCGCCGGGCTTGCTGCACATCTGGCTGCCGGGCATCCCGCTCGACATCTGCATCTGCATCTGCTGCATGACCTCGCTGAGCATGAGTGCTAGGTCGTTGAGGTTCTTCATGGCCCGCTGCTGCTGCTCGGCTGCATTGGGTTTCTGGCGCTGCTCAAGGTGGTCGAGGCCCTTGCGCATATTGTCCTTTATCTCGCCCACCTTGTCGGTGATGAAGGTCTCCATCTGTGCTACCCGCTTGGCGAGGGCATAGAGACTGTCCTCCACGATTTTGAAATCATCCTGAATCTTTTTCTGCTCCTGCGTGAGCGTTACGTAGCGGGGGGTGTTGATTTCAATCGGGTTGAAATTGTCCATTACCTCCTCTTGCTCAAAGGACAGGGTAGTGATGTTTTCGAGTAACTGGCGCAATGCTTTAATGTCCTCCTCCATTTGCTCCTGCTCTTGTCCCTGCATGGACGACTGCATCTGCTCGGCCATTTCCTTCATCTTCTTGGAGGCGCTTTTCTGCTTGCGGCCAGCCTTTTGGTTGTCCTTTTTCTGGATATTCTGCTTGCTGTCCTTCTGGTCTTGCTTGATGGACTCCTGCTCTTCCTTCTGCTGGTCAAAGTCCTTTTTGTTCTGCATCTCCTCGTTCTTCTTGTCGAGCTCTTCCATTTTCTTGGAGATTTCCTCCATCTTTTTGTTCAGTTCCTCCTGCTTCTCAGCAAGTTCCTCCTGCTCTTTCTTCTGTTCCTCAGCCGATTGTTGTTGGTCGTTCTGGTCGGCCTTCTCGGTTTCTTCACTGAGTTTCTCCTGTTCTTCGGCCAGTTCGTTCAGCTTGTCAATGGTCTTCTCCATTTCATACTCAAACTCCAACTGCTTGTAAAGCTCCAGCATCCGGTCCATGTCCTTTTCCTTCTGCTCCTGCTGGTTCTTCATCTCCTCCATTTGTTCGAGGGCTTGGTCCTTGTTCATCTCTTGCAGCAGTTCCTCTATTTTCTTCATCAGCTCCTTCATCTCGTCGTCCATGGTCTCTTCCATGAGCTTTTCCATCTGCTCCTGCTTCTCCTGCATCTGCTCGCTGGGCTGCTCCATTTCCTGCTGCTGTTCGAGGTTTTCCTGGAACTTTTCCTTCGCTTCGTCTATCTGCTTTTGCAGTTCCTTCTGGCGCTCCAGCAGTTTTTCGAGCTCCTTGCGGGTCTGCCAGTCCATGTCCTTTTGCTGCAAGACTTTGTCACGCAGCTTGTTCATCTCTTCCTGAATTTTCTGGCTCTCCTTGATGGCTTTTTCGAGGTTGTCTTTGACTTGCTCGCTGTTTTCTTCCTGTTTTTTCTCCATCTCCTCCAAGGTCGGCATGGCGAAGACCATCAGCGTGGTGCGGCTCGACTTGCTGCCATTTACCCCGTCGTTGTCGAAGACCTCGAAGTAATAGGTCACTTCGTCGCCGGGCTTGAGGCCAAGCTCGTTCAGGTCGAAGATGTGGCGGAAAGCCGTGCTTTTGCCCTCCGATTTTGGCAATTTCAGCGTCTTCAAGGGGCCTTCCTTGCCACCATTTTTTACCCTATAATTAAATGAAAGGCCGAGCAGCCCATAGTCGTCGGTGGCATCGCCAGCAAAGTAAAGCACCTTGGCATTGGTACTGTCCTCGAATTTTTCGGCCTTGATGGTCGGGTACAAATCCGGCACGACGGTGATGCTGTACGTTACCGAGTCGGCATTGGGCAGGTCGTTGTTGGAGATGTACAGGCGGTAGATTTCGTCCTTCAGCGCCTTCTTCTTAAAGGTAAAAAGCTCGTCGGAAAAGCGCTTCGTCTCCATCGTTTGCGCCGCATTGGCGAAGCGGATGGAAATATTGTCGGTGAACTGCGAATTGAAAATCCAGTCAATATTCGTCCCGGCGGGCACCACGAGGTCGCCCGTGCTTTTCAGTTCCTCGTCCGGGCGGCCGACATAGGCCGGGTAGTCCAATTTCACCTCAAAGCCGACGATGTTGGGTTTTTCGAGTACTTCCAGCGTATAGCCCTTCGACTCGATGGCCCCGGACAGGAAGCGGAACTCGGTGTCCTTCGCCACGTTGCTAAAAGTATAGGTGAATGTGCTGTTGTCCAGCTTCGTCAGGCGGTACTGGATATTGTCAATGTCAATGAAGGCTTCGTTGGGCAGGGCATCGCCCTCTACTTTGACCGTCAGGGGGTATTCGCCAAACTGCACGACGTTCAGGCTGTCTTCGTTCACCACAAAGCGGAACGGGGCTGGTTTTTCAAACTCAGCGTTGAATTTTATCAACCTCCCCGTGCTGTCCGTGATAAGGCTAGGCGCTGCGAACAATACCACAATCAAAAGGAGCAGCGGCGGCAGGGCGTACTTGAGGTATTTGCGGTTTTGCGCCAAGTCAATCGCCCGCTGGAATGGCACGGGCTTCACCTCCTCCGACTTCTGGTTGATGCTCGCCAAAATCAGGTCACGGCTCACCGTGTTAGTGTCCGCCTGCGACTTCAATTGCAAGATATTCAGCAACTTATCCTTCACATCGGTGAAATGGTCGCCAATGATGCTCGCCGCTTTTTCATGCGAAATCACCTTGCCCAGCCGGAAATAGTGCAGCAGCGGCAATGCAACCCAAATGGCCAGTGCCACGCCGGAAATGCCGACAAAGGAAAAGAACAGCGCCTGCCTCGTGCCCGGCTTGAAGTAGAAATGGTACTCCAGAAAATTGAGGCCGAGGAACAGCAGCAGCAGCAATGCCAGGCTGTACAGGCTCCCACGTATCAGTTGGTTCACGTAGTACTTCCTGATGAACTGGTCGAGCTTCTCGATGAGCAGTTGGTAATTATCCTTGTGCGACATGGTACTATAGGTTTAAGGTTTCAATGAGGTTTAAGGTTTCAGGGTAGGGCTGTGCTTTTACTGCAAATTCCACTCCATTGATTTAGGTCAAAAATAAGCAATAAAAGACCAGACTCAAACGCTTGGGCTGCATGCTTAGTTGCGGAGGCATAAAAAATGAACTACAATGAGCAATTTAATTGGCTTGATGCGCCGCTTTGTAAATGGCATCGAGCAGGCCTTCGGTTTTTTCCCCCTCCATCCGATCCAGTTTCGCTTTGGTTGGAACGTCCTCCGCCAACTGCCAGAACATGATGCCGCTCAGCCCCTTTTCCCTTGCGTACTTTGTTTTCAGGGAAACGGAAAGCGGGTTATCGTGGGTGAGGAAGAGTTGTTTATCCATATTGTATAAGTAAGGTGCTTGCGCAACATCATCCCAGAACTGCCGAAACCCGGGGTGCTCTTGCATGAATTGCTGCATAGCACTGAACGAAACGCCCCGTTTGAATTTACCCGCCTGGTACAATCCGTTGTTGATGTTGGCGACGTTTTCCCAAACCCTGCCATAAAACGCTGCCCCGATGATGACCTTTTTCATTGGCACACCAATGGAATCCAAAAATCGCACGGCACGGTCAGTGGACTCGAACTGCTCCTTGGTGGAATAGAGCGGCGTGTGGTGGCCCGTCACCGTGCTGTAGCCATGCACAAGGTCGTAGCTCATGATGTTCACATAATCGAGCAGGGGCATCACCTTGCCCCACTCGATGGATTCTTCCAAGAACTTGGTGAAGCCGCCTGCGGCAAAGCTCAATTCATGGCCCCAGCCGATGTCTTTTCGCAGCCGCTCGACCAATTTGGTGAAATTGGGGCGGTCGGCTGGCTTCAAGGGGTGCAGGATGCCCTTCTATGGCCGGATATCCCAATCCAGGTCTATGCCGTCGGCTTGGTATTCCTTGAGCAATGCCTTCACGGATTTTGAAAACTGCCTCCGGCCTTTTTTCGTCGAAAACACCTCGGAGCAAGATTTGCAACCACCCCATCCACCAAGCGAGAGATAGACTTTCAGCTTAGGGTTCTGTGCTTTCAGTGATACCAAGCGCCTGATGGTCAGGCTGTCCGCTGGGTTGTCAACGGCCAATTGGTTGCCCTTCAGGTGGCAAAAACTGTAAATGATATGGGTCAGTTTTTCGACGGGGTAGCCGTCAATGGCCTTGTCATTGCCCGCATAATAAGCGATGATGGCGAAATTCGGTTTGCTGCGCAGTGGAGGGTGTTAGCCAACAACAAAAGAGGAAGAATGGTATAATTAAACGCATGGTATGATTATTTTCCACCCCTCATTTCCGCCTCAATATTCGGATTCAGTTCCTTTGCCTTCGCCATGAACTCCCCTGCCTTGTCCATTTGGCCCGCATTGCCGTAGGCAGCCGAAAGGTTGTAGTAGGCGGCGGCGAGCTTTGGCTCTTTTTCCAATGCCTTGGTGAAGAACTCAATGGCCTTGGCCGAGTTCCCGCTCACGCCATTGGCCACGCCGAGGAGGCGCAGCGTCTCGTACTCGTTTGGGTTCAGTTCGTAGGCTTTGTTCAGGTATTCAAACGCCTTGGCAAGGTCGCCTTTTTTCTCCCCATAAAACTGGCCCGCCTGTCGGTAAGTAATGGCGAGGTTGTTCTTGGCCTCGCCATATTCGGGGTCGAGCTTCAGTGCCTGCTCGTAGGCTTGTATGCTGGCCTCGTACTCCTGCAAATAATTGTAGGCATTGCCCATGATGAGCAGCGGATTTTTGTAGCCGGGGTGTATCTTCATGGCTTCCCGCAGATGCCCTACTGCTTCTTTCAGCATCTCATTTTTGCGGGCGGCGTTCTCTGGCTTTTGCGATTGTGCCACCAGTTCGCCGCCGGTTGCGTTCCGCAATTTGGCGCTGTTCGGCACGGTCTTGATGTCGGTGGTGAAGAGCGTGAAATTGTCCTTCCAAGCGGCGTTGCGGCTCACGGTCTTTGCGCCCAGCGCCAAAATCACCAATGCGCCAACGGCCATGACCGCCACTTTCGGCTTGCCCCAACTGCCCGTCATGCGATAGACCAGCACCCCGACCAGCAGCGCAAAACCGATGGACGGCATGTAAAGGAAGCGCTCGTTCATGTTCGTGCCGATGGGGAAAATAAAGTTCGAGGCAATGCTCAAGGTGATGAGGTAGAACAGTATGGCGTAGCTCAGGGGGTCACGTTTTGGGAGGCGAACGAGCGCAAAAATGAACAGGCCGAGGTGCACCAACACGCTCAGAATGACCGAGACATTGCCGAAGGTCATAATCTCGATTGCCCTTGGATAATAGTCGTGGCTGAGCGGATGGGGGAACAGCAGCAGCACCAAATATTTACCAAGGGTGAAGAAATTGGTGGCCGTTTTTTCCGCAAAACTGAAGTCAACGTATTGGTTGCCAACGAGTTTTAGGAACGGGTTGTTCATCAGTTCCCGTGGCGCACCGCCAAAATCGGCACCCAACACGGCAAAGCGAATGACCAGGAAAACCGCCGCCCCAGCAATGAAAGGCAAGGTCTGCACCACGGTTTTGCCCATGCTCGCCTTCGTGAAAAACCAGTATGTGAGCGGCACGATGGCCAAGAACGTAATGGCGTTTTCTTTGGAGAGCAGCGCCAAAAAGAACAGCACCGCCGCCGCTGCGTTCAGCCCGTTTTTGCCTTCGTAAAATGCCTTGAGCGACAAATACAGCGCCGCCAAACTGCCCAACAAGCTCACGATTTCGTCCCTCCCCTTTACGTTGGCCACCACCTCGGTATGGATGGGGTGCGCCACGAACAACGCCGCCGCTGCCAAGGCCACAAAAGGCCCGAAGCCCGTGCTGCCCGTCGGTTTGCCGTCCGGGGAGAGTATTTTCAATAAAAACCAAAAGACGATGACCCCGGTCAGGCCGTAGAGCAGCACGTTGACGAGGTGCCCGATGAACTTCACCGTGTTCAGCTTGCCGCCCTCGTTGGGGTCATAGACCGTGTCGCCGTCCTTGTCCTTTACGGGTTGGCCCGCCACGTCCCTTTTTTTAGGTGAAAAAAGCTGCACCTCCGTAGCGTACATCAGCGGCGTGAGCGGACGGTAGCGCCCGCCGGACACGAGCTTCTCCTTGCCCTCCACCTTGAAAAAGCCCCGGAAGGTATCGTATTTCAGCAGCCCAGCGAAGCCCGCCGTGCCCTTGCAGGTGAACTCGTTGTCGTAGATGACGATGGCGTCGTCCACAGCGTAGTCGAAGAAAAGGCTGTTGGCATAGAGCAGAAAGCCGAGCAGGAACAGGCCGATACTGGCGTTGCGGCGGAACTTGCTGGCCGAAGTGCTTCCGGCATCAATGGGCTGCTTGGCGGGGGAGGAGGGTTTGCGTTTTGACATGATTTCCTTCGGTAAACGGTGGACGATAGACGGTGGACGGTCTTTGGGTGGGCAAAAATAAAAAGGGTTTACTCAATCGGCAGCTTGCTCAAATCCCGTTTTGAATAAACAATGGCAAGAATTTCCAATTTCAGGGGCGTTACTTTGAAAATCACGTAGTATTTTTTGCGGAAAATGAAACGGCGGTAACTCTTGTCGGCTGTTTTTTTGAAAGGGTATTCCGTATGGCGTTCTGGATTTGGGGCGATTTTTTGAACAATAGCGTTGTAGAGTTCCCTCACCAATTTTTGGGCAAATTGGTCGTGTCCTTCGGAAAGGAACCAAGCCAGCATTTCGTCCAGCATTTCATCGAATTGCTGCTTAATAACGACCTCCCTGCCAGCAATAATCATAGTTGGTGCTTTGCTTTGAACGCTTCGAGTGAGATGTCCTTGCTGTTTTCAGCCCTCTCGACGATGGCATTGAGTTCCGTAGCGGTGAGTTGGCGGAAAGGCGGCTCCAAGTCCGGCTCTTTTTCTACCTGAAAATCAATGAGACCCTTCAATTTCAACGCTCCCAACAGGTTCAGCACAAACTCCAATTCAGAGGGCTTGATGATGAGGGTTGTTTTCACGCCCGCCAAGGTTGTATTTTCCATGTGGATGATTTTTTGCGAAGTTCGGTATTTATCGGTGGAAATCAAAATCTAAGCGTTGGCTCAGACCGGGTTCCAAAGTTGGTCACGTTGTTGGCGTGGCCATTCTTTCAGCAGGCACGCACGAGCGGGTTGGGGTTTTCGGGTTGGATGGCGTAGGGCTTATTGGCAAAATGTAATGGTCGCATGGCAAGCAAAAAATCAAGCTTGAAGTTCTTGGCGTAGTTATCTTTTACCTTGCCCGCTACGAGGTAAAGCCGTAGTTTAAAATCATGGTTCTCGTTGTAAAAATGCGAGCGGAAGTGGTTGCTCATAAAATCCGTTAGACAGGTATGGAACTTGTCCCAAATTGCTTCCGAATTCAGGTAGCTTTTGGATTTAACATTTTTCAATTCCACCACATGCACATGGAAATGCCCTGCCGAACACCGCTGCACAATCAGGCAATCTGGCGATTTCGGCGTATCTGGATTGGGCACAGTTGCATTGTAAAAATCATCCACTTTGATGACGAGGTAATCTTCTTCCGGGATGGAAGGGTCGAAATCCACGCAAACATCGTTTTCGCAGCAGGTCTGATGTATGTATGGTGCGAGCGAGGCATCGGCTCGAAGGTCATTCAACAGCATCGGGGTCTTCGTTTAGCAGGTCATAAGTTTCGAGCCGCTCTTGGTACAGTTCCTTGGCCACGTCGGCGAAGTTGTGGTCTTCGATGCCCTGCGTGGTGGCCTGCATATCGGGTGCTACGACGCTGCCCTTCTCCGTCATTATCATGTGATAGACGCCAACTTTCTCTGGCGCTATCTCTTTTTTGAGCAGCATATTGCTCAGTTTGTTGAACATATAATTACTGTGCGAGGTAAGGATGACCTTCACGTTGTGCTTCGTCAGCTCTGCGAAGATTTCCATGAGATGCACCTGAACTTTGGGGTGGAGGTGGGCTTCGGGTTCTTCGATGATGAGGATGTTTTTTCGAGTTTTTCTATAATTTTCCTCATTTTCCATATAGACCTCAAAATCACCATTCTCAATCAAGTCATCAAGTTCATCTTCAGACAAATCATCAATCCTGGATAAAGTAATAACTTCTTTCAAGAATAGAATAAGAGGGGCAAGTTCTCCAACCATTGAAGCTGAAATAGAAGCGTCTAATTTATGTTTTGAATTTTTCGGTAAATAATAAATCCTTCGTGTCTCAGTATCAATTTGAATTTCACCTTCAATTAGTCCTTCAATTTTTTTTGCAATTGCCGCCCAAGATGATTTGTTTTTATTCTTTTGGGCAATTAAAGAGAGATGTTTGAAATAATCAGCGACAGGCTCTGTAAGTGTTGGCAACTCTATTTTTTTATTGACTTGAAAACGATGCTTCGAAAACTCGGCAATTATTGGCCCCCATGATGTCAAATTTTGGTATAGACCCGACCTTGAGGATGGTAGGCAATAAATTTTATGAAAAAATTGAGTCAACTTGTCAAATTCATGTTCGACAAAATAAAAACCAATTGCACCGTCAAAAAGTAGCTGGGGGGAAGTAGCAAATTATCACCGTCAAAAAATATTTCAAGGTTTCTTAAAAAGTACAATCCTTGCATACCTTTTCCAAAAAATCCAATATCAAAATTGCCCTTCTTTTGCAATTTTATTTTAATTTCACCTTTGTATGCTATTTTTTCAATAGCAATAAATCCTGAGAAGTCAATGCGTATTTGTATTTCAATAGTATTTGATTTCAGAACCACCCAAGTCTTTTCTTCTATCCTTCCACTTAAATTTGATAAGGATTGAAAAGTATTAATTAGCGAATCGTTAATTGCTGGGAGGATAATTTTATCTATAATAATTTTTCCTTGAGAAAGAACTTCTGCTTTAATGTCCACTTTTGTTTCGATACCTTCTATTATTTTTCCATACATTGCTTTGTCTAATTCTTTCAAATCGTATGAGCTTTTGAGAAATCTTCTTGATTTTTCTTTCATACTTAAATTCGATAGGTTCTTCAAAACACAATACACCACATTCACCGCAAAACTCTTCCCCACATTATTCTCCCCATACAGCAAGTGCAAGTCCTTCTCCAAGTCGAACTCAAAATGATGTATCGGGCCGAGGTTTTGTATTTCTATTTTCATACGATGCAAAGTTTCTGATGGCAAGGCGTGAGGCGACGCCTCGAAAGGGCGGCTCAACCCTCGCCAATCCGACCTAATGTGCCTGCCCTTTCGAGGTGTCACCTCACGCCAGTTCCAATGCAAAGAACCGAAACTTTGGCCAAACTTGCACACCTGCCCCTTCGAACCAAGCACCAAGCACCCGAAATCCCCAAAACCCCTTAGCTTTGCCCACCTGCCAAGCGCAGTACCCCAGCCATTAAACCGTGAATCGCAACTGGGGGGAAAAAGAATCCTTGTTTTTGGGGAAGTCTCATTTTCCCAACACCTGCTAAGTAGTTGCAATGAAACCATGAATCAATGCTAAAGCTAAGCTGGAAAAACCTGGTCAACAAGCCGCTGAACATGGCGCTTTCGCTCATCCTGTTTGCCTTGGGCGTGGGCCTCATTTCGCTGTTGCTCAACCTCAACCACCAAATCGAGGAGCGGTTCAACAAGAACCTGGCCGGGGTGGACCTCGTGCTCGGCGCAAAGGGCAGCCCGCTCCAGATGATACTCTGCGCCATGTACCATGTGGACAACCCCACGGGCAATATCCCCGTCGAAAAATCCAAGGCATTCCTCAACCCCAAGCACCCGCTGCTCAAGCAGGCCGTGCCGCTCTCCCTCGGCGACAGCTACCGGAATTACCGCATCGTCGGCACCACGTATGACATTCTGCAACTTTACAACGCCAGCCTTGCCGAAGGCAACCTCTGGGCCAACCCCATGGAAGCCACCGTCGGGGCAGATGTGGCCGATGCGCTGCACCTGCACATTGGCGATACCTTCAAAAGCTCGCACGGCTTGGTGGAGGGCATCGAGGAGCACGAGCACGATTTCAAGGTGGTGGGCATCCTAAAGCCCGCTGGCTCGGTGATTGACCAGTTGATTCTGACGCCGAGCGAGAGCATTTGGGAGTCACATGCGCATGCTGAATCGGCGGACGGTGGACGGGAGACGATGGACGGTGATACGAGTACAGTGGACGGTGGACGACAGACGATAGACGGCGAGCACGATGGGCACGACCATGACCACGGAGAGCATGTGCACACGAAAGTCGCACCGACTGTTTACGATTCTGCGACCATCAGCCAGTTGGCGGAGCAGCAGCGGCTGGAGATGATGGAGCAAACGGACAAGGACATCACGGCCATCCTCGTCAAGTTCCGCAGCCGCACCAATATCCAGGCGCTGAACATGGGCCGCAATATCAACGAGAACACCGACCTGATGGCCGCCAGCCCGCCCATCGAGATTGCCCGATTGCAGACCAACCTCGGCCTGGGCGCCGAAGCATTGAAGGCATTGGCCTGGGTCATCGTGGTGGTATCCGGCCTGAGCATTTTCATCTCGCTGTACTCCTCGCTGCGCGACCGCCGCTACGAACTCGCCTTGATGCGGGTCATGGGCGGCTCCCGTGGCACCCTTTTCCAACTCATCATCACCGAAGGCTTGTTGCTGGCCGCAATGGGCTACGTGCTCGGCATCCTATTAAGCCACCTCGGCATGGCCATTTTGGCGGGTTTTATGAAAAACACCTACCGCTACTCGTTCAGCGGTACGCAGTTTTTGCCAGAAGAAGGCTGGCTGCTACTCGGCGCATTGGCCGTCGGCTTCGTGGCGGCGCTGATTCCAGCGCTGCAAGCGAGAAGGACGGATATTTCGGAGACATTGGGGAATGGGTAGGACTTTCCCTTCTAGTACCAGGGAAGTCCTCAAATATTCCTACTAAATTCATCCCAAAAGATAGACTCGTTCGCCTTACTTTTTTCCTAACATTGTTTTCATACGCTTAACCTAAGCGCTGTGCTAATAGGTTTTGTGCAGTTGTCCATTGGCCAACTGCCAACTTCATTTGCACGAAACCTATTCCTATACAGTATAATAACTGACCCATTTTTCTTGATTTGCTCAAAAAGGATAACTTTGTGACCCCGAAGGAAACATCGGCCATACATGAAGCTTATTCAAATAACCGACCTGCATGTTGCGAGTGAAGGTGAATTCACCCACGGCGTTGACGTGCGGCAAAATTTCTTGGACATCCTCCAGGCCGTAAAGTCCTTTGCCCCGACCACCTCATCATCACAGGAGACCTCGCCTATGACACCGCCAACGAGGAGGTTTACCGCTGGATGAAGTCCCATTTGGACCAGCTCGAAATCCCCTACACGGCCATTGCTGGCAACCATGACACCTCCGCCGTGTTGGCCAAGGTCTTTGATTTGGAGCACCGCTTGACTGGCGAGGAGCTATTTTATAAATACGCAGCTGGCGACCGACCGCTACTGTTGCTCGAAACCTCACTCGGCATCGTTTCTGCTGCGCAATTGGCTTGGCTCACAGAAGAACTTGCCGCTTTGGACGGCCCAGCCCTCGTCTTCATGCACCACCCGCCCATAATCGGAGGGGTTCCCTTCATGGATTCCAATTATCCGCTGCGCAACATGGAGAACTTACAGGCTGTGCTGCATGGCCATCCCCACCCGATTTATGTGTTCTGCGGGCACTACCATGTCGAGAAGATGATCTGCTCCAAGAACATGACCGTACACATCACGCCCACCACTTATTTTCAGATGAAATGGCAACAGCCAGCCTTCGAATTGATAACCTGAGGATTGCCCTCCGGGAAATTGTGCTGCGGGACGATGGAGCAGTGGAGAGCACAGTGGTGTATTACGAAGGGAACAAGAAGTAATTAGTGATTGGTGACTGGTGATTGGCGACTTGACCCCAATCCGCAATCTGCAATCACAAATCCGCAATTAGATGCTGCTATCTTCCAAACTGCCGGCTGTCGGCACCTCCATCTTCACCGTCATGTCCGCCATGGCCGCCGAGCACGGGGCCATCAACCTAGCACAGGGCTTCCCCGATTTCGACTGCTCCGACCGGTTGAAAGACTTGGTGGAAAAATACATGCGCCAGGGCTTCAACCAATATGCACCCATGCCCGGTGTGCCCGCCTTGCGGAAGGTTTTGGCCGAAAAAATCAAGTCGCTGTATGGCCTCAGCGTTGATCCCGACACCGAAATCACCATCACGAGCGGCGCCACGCAGGCACTCTACACCGCCATTTCCACCTTCATCCGCCCCGACGACGAGGTCATTTTGATAGAACCTGCCTACGACTCCTACCGGCCATCCGTGGAAGTGAACGGCGGCAGGGTCATCACCTACGAGATGAGCGCACCCGACTACACCATTGATTGGCGGATGCTCGAAAGGCTCATTTCCTGGAAGACCCGCATGATTATCGTCAACACGCCACATAACCCGACGGGCAAAATCCTGAAAGCGGCGGACTGGAAGGAACTACAGCACATCGCCGTGAACCGTGACATCATCGTGCTTTGCGACGAGGCGTATGAGCACTTGGTTTTCGATGGCGAGCAGCACGAGAGCCTGCTGCGCTACCCGCAGATTTTCGAGCGGGGCATGTCCGTTTTTTCCTTCGGCAAAACGCTGCATACCACGGGGTGGAAACTCGGCTGCATCGTGGCCCCGCCCGACCTGACAAAAGAGTTCCGCAAGGTGCACCAGTTCACCGTCTTTGCCGTGAACACGCCCATGCAGCACGCCGTTGCCGAGTATTTCCCGCAGCCGGAGGACTACCTGTCATTGAACGGCTTTTTCGAGAAAAAACGGGATCTGCTCTTGGATGCCATGTCGGGTTCGAGGTTCAAGCCCCTGCACAGCGAAGGGTCTTATTTCCAGTTGTACGACTATTCCGCCATCAGCGACGAACCGGACACGGAATTCACTAAGCGCCTCATCTTGGAGCATGGCGTGGCGACCATCCCGGTCTCCGTTTTTTACAGCAGCCACAAGCAGGAGAAAGTAATCCGGCTTTGCTTCGCAAAAAAAGAAGAGACGCTTGTGAAAGCGGCGGCGATACTGAGCAAGCTATAAGAACCATCCATGCAGACCTACCTCTTTGTTTTTCTTGGCGGCGGCCTCGGCAGCGTTTGCCGCTTCGGGCTGGGCCACCTGACGGCTGGCTACCGCTGGCATTTCCCGTGGGCCACATTTGCCGCCAATGTGCTGGCCTGTTTCCTATTGGGCATTTTCGTGATGTTGAACATGAAGGGACGGCTCGGAGGCCAATTGCCCGTGTTGCTCATGGCAGGTTTCTGCGGTGGATTCAGTACGTTTTCCACTTTTAGCAATGAGACGATACAGATGATGCTGGCAGGGGATTGGTTGAAGGCAGCGATATATGTTGTGGGTAGTGTGTTGGTTTGTTTAGTGGCCGTCTATTGGGGATTGAAGTTTATCGAAAATTCATAGCCCTTCTATAATTATTTGCTGCATTTTTATTGCGTCTAATTTATATCCTAATTAAAATGGAAAACACGGTATTCGAATCAAAGCTGCAATCTGTCAGCAGAAAAGCTGTTTTGTCATTGACCATAGTGGTGGGTATTCCAGCGCTTGTATTTGCTTTAATTTACGGGCCTGCGATATTCGGCAACATCATTTCATATATTATTGTGGCGTTTGCTATGCTTGGCCTATTTGCAATAGGATACCTCAAAGGGTTTTGGAGTTCAAGCCGAATCAGAATATTTAAAAATGACAATTTTTTTCGACTGGAAGAGGTAGGAAGGAATGGTGTTTTGGCAAGTTTTGATAAATTGGAATTAGCCAACTACGGCTGGATTTATGAAGATTTTTCGTCAGTAATTACGCAAGATATGGACGAGGATTTGGTTTCAATGCGCAATGAACGTAAGCTATCTCAAAAGACCTCCAACCTAATGGTTGTCGCATATTTTAAATCCCCAACAGCTTCTATTTTTCTGCTCGAAAGCATCAGCCCATGGCGCTCCACGCCCAACCAGCTGCCCTATTTCCACCAACCTAATATTGATAAAGAGAATGTCTGCTATTATGTAAAGGGGCTTGAGAAAATGATAGCGAATTTAAAACTGAATAATAAGTAACGATTAAAAAAACAACTTTAGGAAGAAGTTATTTTTAATCGTCTTAAATACTAACCGACCCACAACCAAAGACTGCCTTCCGTTGTAGGTCGGTTAGCAATTCTTTTTGGCTCAATTATGATTTCAAGTTGATGGCTACCTTTGGAGGATGACATCATTACTTAGGATTCAAGACATAGTGGATGACCGCCTGTGTTACGAGAAAATCAGGGAATTGCGATGGTCTAAAGGGGTGTTTTGCCCCCACTGCCAAAGCAAGTCCTACAATCGCCACGGTCACCACAACAGCACAAAACACCGTCATCGCTATCAGTGCAAGGGGTGCCAAAAATACTTTGACGACCTGACGAACACCATTTTCCAAGGGCACCATCAGCCCTTGAAGATTTGGGTGGTCTGTTTGTACCTGATGGGGCTCAATCTTTCCAACTCTCAGATTGCCAAGGAGTTGGGCTTGACCGAGAACGACTGCCACGCCATGACGAGCCTTCTGAGGGAGGGCGTTTATGAAAAACGTCCCCAAGAGGTGTTGGACGGCGAGGTCGAGTTCGACGAGCTGTATGTCATAGCAGGGCACAAAGGGCATCCCGAAGCTGTAAAAAAAAGGGCCGCAAGGGACGCCGCCGCCGACTGAAGGGCAAGCGGGGGCGGGGCACGGCCCAAGATGACAAAGTGCCAGTACTGGGCATGATTCAGCGTGGCGGCAGCGTAATCATCCGTGCGCTGGACAATGTGCAGCGAAAGACCATCGAGCCCACCATCCGGCAAAAAGTCCGGCAAGGTGCCAAGGTTTTCACGGACGAGTACAACATATACGGCTGGTTGCCAGCTTTTATGAGCACAAAACGGTCAACCACGGCCAAGGGGAGTACGCCAGGGACGAGGACGGCGACGGCAAGTGCGAAGTCCACGTCAACACCATGGAAGGCTTTTGGTCACTGCTTCGTCCTTGGCTTAGGCCACACCGGGGCATCTCGCAAGAGCGCCTGCCCTTTTACTTGGGATTCTTTGAATTCCTGCATAATATCAGACAAAGAGGCAGCAACGCCTTGTCTGGGTTGCTAACTCTTTTGGTAGCAACTTGAAATCATAATTGAGCCAAGCACAAATATGATTCTCATCTTAGAATCCAATAACGCTGACGCCATTCAAGCCATCTCTGCAATGGCAAAGGCTCTGGACGTGAAGTTCAAGATTGAAGCGGATACTGCGATAGTTTCAAAGTCGGAAATACAGCGGCGCACCAAAGCGCTTAAACCCTTCAAGGGTGCCTTAAAACAATATTCCACAGGCTATCAGCCAGCTAAACACGACTGGTACCAGCAATGAAGATTTTCCTTGACAGTAGCTTACTCATTGAATTCGAGAAGCAAACCAAAACCGACCTAATGGATGCACTTTTGGAAAGTGAGCACCAACTTGTACATCAACCCAATCGTATTTAGCGAATACATTTACCAACTGCTCGGCATCATCGGCGGACGCTCACCTATGAGCATCTGCGAGAGCGGCAAAATCAACGAAACCCTTTCCCTGCACGATACCAAGACTTTTATTTCTGGCTTCCAAGTACTGCCTATTCTCGACGACGCACTTCCGTTGTCGGTTGATTTCATGAAAAAGTACAACCTGCTGCCCAACGACGCCATCATCCTCGCCTCATGCAAAATACAGAACGTCAGGGTAGTAGCCAGCCACGATTCCGATTTCATCAAGGCCTGTGCTGCCGAAGGCATACAGTTAATTAGCAGCATTGGCGATTTGAAAGCCTGAACCAAGGCGGCTTCTCCGCTTATCCTTTGATTCAAAAACTGACTGACCGCTTTTATCCCAAGGCCAAGGCTGGCGGGTTGAAAAATGGGGATTTGATGGTGTTGTAAGGGGTAGTTTGAGCGGGCAAGTTTCAATTGACATAAGAAGAAATTGAAGGCACGGTATCGCAAAATGCGATACCGTGCTTTTGAATTTTACGACAAACCGCCTATTTTTACCAAAAATAAATGCACATGGTCATCACAGTGCCAGATTCCATTGTAAAAAACTCAGGCCTGACAGAAGCGCAGGTTAGGCTCGGTGTTGCCATTTCACTGTTTCAAATGGAAATCTTCACGCTTACCCAAGCAGCGAAAGTGGCCGGGCTGCACCGGGTGCAGTTCCAAGAAGAACTCGCCAAGCGGAAAATCCCTGTGCATTATGGGATTGAGGAATTGGAAGAAGATATGAAAACGCTCAATATCTCGTTCTGAATGCTCGTAGTTAGCGACACCTCACCGATTACCAACCTGATTAAAATCAACCAAGGCTTATAAATCCCTGAATCTCTCTATAATTGCTTCCACAGACTTTACTTTCCAATCAGCAATCTGAGCCTCAAGCGTTGCAATATCAAAAGGACAAGCCTTTTTTTGATAATCCATATCCAAAGCATAATGGATTTTTGCCTTCAGCAAGCCTATCATAGCTGTACGGTATTTTTCGGCAGCTTTTTGCAGTTTGTCTTGTGAGTAATTGCCAGCAATGGCATTTTTCAACACTTGTCCTCTATGAGCAAGCTGATTTTGCTTTTTTACAGGTTCAAGTCGTGGAGGAAAGGATGGCATAGCTAGGAATATGAGAAATTGTTACGGACAAACTGATTCCCTATTCAAACAGTTCCATTTAACTAAATACTGTGGCCACTGGTGCGGCAGTCGGGCAGACTTATGACAACATCTTAATTATCAAAAACACAGCAAAGAAAAGCACGAGCAGTACAACTAACGCAGGAATACACCCGCCCTTAAGAGGCTTCCTTTCTTGCCCCTTCTCTTTGATTTTCAATACATCTGAACCGAGAATGTCTTCTAGCAAAGTATCAGCATCAAAAAGGATAATTGGTTGATTAAACTCCAAACAACTCCTTACATCCCCATTGGCATAGGTGAGGTCTTTCTCTATTAGCTGACAAACGATGCCCTTCTTGAAATTAGACTCGCTATTGTAAAAGTTCAAAGTGCCTACCTCAACTGGCAACCCGTTCACGCTTACGGCTTTCAACTTCACTTTGCCACCTTTACGTTCCGGAAGCATCAACTCCACGATTTGGTCGCTTTGCAGCATACTTTCATAGTCAAAATCACGAAGTTTCTTCAAATCCGGGGAAATCGAAAATGACGTTTTTTCATGACGAATACCAGCTTGCTTCAGCTTTTCAATCAGTATTTCTTCCCATTGGATTTTCCAGTTTTCCATTGTTGTATTTTCGATTTGGCGACTTTAGATATACTTCTTGAATTCTGCCATATCACACTTTTCACGACTTTCACTTTACAAGTCAGGAATGTCGATAACTTCTTTGCCTGTGCCGTCTATATTCATACGGACAACTTGGGTATGCCTTCTTTTTTGTTTCGATGGTTCTACTTCAAACCAATAGCGTTCCAGTAACAATTTATTTGAGAAATGATCCACCGCTACTCCGTTATAACCTGTATTTATGCAGGTCTCCTCAATAAATCGAGTGCCAAAATTGATATAAGGTGTGTTAGTGGAAGAAATATTAATTACATAGAGTCCCTTATCCATGGTCAAAACAATATTATTTTCATCAAACCATTCGCAAGAACGTATTATTCCAGGATTATTAAGAAAGATGATATACCTGAATGGAATCAAGCGGTTCTCAGAATACCTCATAACAGATAATTTAACAGTAGCACTTTGTGAATTAATATCTTTACCAAATGATACTAACAAAGAGTCATGATGCCAAGTGTAATAATCAACAGGAAATAAATCATTCTCAACCAACTCTCCATTTGCAGCATAAATCCTAGCTTTATTTGAATCATAATTTGGGGATGAGTAATTACAAATAAAAGCTGATGCTTCCCAGTTCCATTTTGGGTTATTGTTATATCCATAAGTTGTAATCTGAGTTAGGCTATCTCCGGTTGGCAATATTTTGAATACTTGTTGCTTGTCTTTATCTTCAAAGAGCATCCAACCATTTTTTCCCCAATCAAATGCCACCAATGATCCCTCGTATATGAAATTTAATATCTTTGTATTAATGTCATATACAACAATTTCTTGTTTGCAGCAAGTAGGAGCGTATTTGTCAAGTAAGAAGGCAATCTGGTCAGGATTGTTTGGATTGGCTGTCAAATTACTTAAAAGAGGATACTGAACACGGATTACTTTCATCAAATCTTCAGGACAAGAAACCGTTATCACAGTGTCATCATCTTTATCTTTCTTGCATCCAAGTAATGCACACAAAAGGAGGCCTAAGAGTAATGGGTTTTTCATATCTAAAAAACTATAAAATTAATTAAGATAGTGTAAAATTAACATTTTTCACTTTTGTATTGTATCGGAGTTTGTTTAGAAAATCGACTAAAATTAACGAATCCCGCCCCACCCCGGAGCGGAATCCGTTAATCCAGTATCAAGCATCAGACCTCTTCGGTCATATACTCCTCAATCGGCGGACAAACACAAACCAAATTCCGATCCCCATATCCACCATCCACACGCCCAACGCTGGCCCAGAACTTCCGGCCCTCCCGCAGGTACGGCAGCGGGAAGCCCGCTTTTTCCCGGCTATAGGGGAAGTTCCAGTCGTTGGCGGTCACTTGGTGGATGGTATGCGGGGCATTGTGCAGCACGTTGTTGTCGTGCTCGTAGTCCCCGGCGGCGATTTCGTCAATCTCCTTGCGGATTTCCAGCAGGGCATCGCAGAAGCGGTCGAGTTCGGCCTTGTCCTCGCTTTCGGTCGGCTCAATCATGAGCGTGCCGGCCACGGGGAAGCTCAGCGTGGGCGCATGGAAGCCGTAGTCCATCAGGCGCTTGGCGATGTCCTCGGCGGAGCAGAACTGCTTGAACGGGCGCACGTCCACAATCATCTCGTGGGCAGCACGGCCGTTTTCGCCGCTGTACAGAATCTGGAAAGCACCGTCCAACCTCGCCTTCATGTAATTGGCGTTCAGGATGGCGTAGCGGGTAGCGTCGGTCACGCCTGTTGCGCCCAACATGCGGATGTACCCATAGCTGATGAGCAGGATGCTGGCGCTGCCCCAAGGCGCTGCGCTCACGGCACTGATGCCCATCTCGCCCCCCGTACGCACCAGCGGGTGCGAAGGCAGGTACGGCGCCAGTTTATCATTTACACAGATGGGGCCCATGCCGGGGCCGCCGCCGCCGTGCGGGATGGCGAAGGTCTTGTGCAGGTTCAGGTGGCAGACGTCCGCCCCGATAATGCCGGGACTGGTCAGGCCGACCTGGGCGTTCATGTTCGCACCGTCCATGTACACGAGGCCGCCGTGGTCGTGAATCATTTGGCAAATCTGCTTGATTTCCACCTCAAAAACCCCGTGCGTGCTGGGGTAGGTCACCATGAGGCAGGCGAGGTTGGCGCTGTGCTGCTCGGCCTTGGCCCGCAGGTCGTTGAGGTCCACGTTGCCCCGCTCGTCGCAGGCCGTCACCACGATTTCCATGCCCGCCATAGCGGCGCTGGCAGGGTTCGTACCGTGTGCCGAAGAAGGAATCAGCGCCACTTTGCGGTGGCTTTCGCCCCGTGCCTCGTGGTAGGCCCGGATGACCATCAGGCCAGCGTACTCGCCCTGTGCGCCGGAGTTCGGCTGTAGCGAGCAGGCGGTGAAGCCCGTTGCTTCGCAAAGATAGGCTTCCAGTTCCCGGAAGATTTCCCGGTAGCCCTCCGTCTGGTCAAGCGGTGCGTAGGGGTGCATATTGGCAAATTCCGGCCAGCTCACGGGGAAGAGTTCCGAAGCGGCGTTCAGCTTCATCGTGCAGCTGCCGAGCGAAATCATGGAATGCGTCAGCGACAAATCCTTGTTCTCCAAGCGCTTGATATAGCGCATCATCTGCGACTCGGTGCGGTGGCTGTTGAAGACCGGGTGGGTCAGGTATTCCGACTCCCGCACGAGGGCGGCAGGCAGGTTCAGGCCATTGGCAGCGCCAAAATCCACCGTGGCGTCCATTTCTTTCGCTTGCGCAAAAATGCTGACGATGAGGTCGGCGTCTTCCTCGGTCACGGTCTCGTCGAGGGTGATTTGCACCGCCCTGTCCGTGTAGTGGAAATTGATTTCAGCGGCGTTCGCCAAATGGCGCACATGCTCGGCGGTGGCATCGTCCATTGCGAAGCGAACCGTATCGAAATAGCTGGTATTCAATTGGTTATAACCCAGCTTCGCAATATTCTTGTCCAAAATCTGGGCAAAAGTGTTCACCCGCTCCGCAATGGCCCGGATGCCCTTTGGCCCGTGCCAAGCGGCGTACATACCCGCCATGATGGCCAGCAGCGCCTGTGCGGTGCAGATATTGCTGGTCGCTTTTTCCCGGCGGATATGCTGCTCACGGGTCTGGAGCGCCATGCGCAAGGCCCGCTTGCCGTGCGAGTCCACCGATACGCCGATGATACGGCCGGGGATGATGCGCTTGTGGTCTTCCTTCGTCGCAAAAAAAGCGGCATGAGGCCCGCCAAAGCCCATCGGCACCCCGAAGCGTTGGGAGTTGCCCACGGCGCAGTCGGCGCCCCATTCAGCGGGGGCTTTCAGCACGGCAAGGGCAAGCAGGTCGGTGGCCACGGTCACGTAGATTTCGTGGGCATTGCATTTTTCGGTGAAGGCCCGGAAATCGTCCACCATGCCGTTCTTGCCGGGGTACTGGAGCAGCACGCCAAAGCATTTATCGCCAAAATCAAAGGTTTTCCAGTCACCCACCACCACTTCGATGTTCATCGGCTTGGCCCTGGTGAGCAGCACGTCAATCGTGGCATCGAGCACGTTCTCGTCCACGAAGAAGATATTGGCGGGGTCGCTCTTGGCCTTTTTGTTTTTCACGTTGAAAAACATGGCCATGGCCTCGGCGGCGGCCGTGCCCTCGTCGAGGAGGCTGGCGTTGGCGATGGGGAAGCCCGTCATTTCGCTCACCACCGTCTGGAAATTGAGGATGGCTTCGAGGCGGCCCTGCGAGATTTCGGCCTGGTAGGGCGTGTACTGCGTGTACCACCCCGGGTTTTGAAAAATGTTGCGCAGGATGACCGACGGCGTGATAGTGCCATAGTAGCCCTGCCCGATATAGGTCTTGAAGACCTTGTTCATGCTGGCCACCTCCTTGAGTTCCCGCAGGTACTCATACTCGGACTGTGCCTCCGGCAGGTTCAGCGCACCTTGGCGGCGGATGGCCGGTGGCACGGTTTCGTCAATCAGTTGGTCGAGGCTGGGCACGCCGATAGCGGCCAGCATCGCTTGGGTTTCCTCGTGGTTCGGACCGATGTGGCGGTCAACGAAGCGGTCGTAGAATGCGGTGGAATTGCTCATATTTCTCCCTGAATTTGGAATTATTTGGTGATGAATTTTTTGCGGAGCAAATGTAGGATTTTGGTCGGGGAAAATAACAAGTGGAGGGGGGAATGGTTTTGCGGGAATGTTTTGCCCAACCTTTTTGAAAAAACCTTAGTTTTGTAAACAAAAAAAAGTAGCATGTCCATTCAGCTTGCCAAAAGATTGCTCACCGTCAGTGAATACCACAAAATGGCGGAAGTCGGCATCCTCGACGAGGACGACCGGGTAGAATTGATTAACGGAGAAATCATCGAAATGAGCCCAATAGGAAAACTTCATGTCAACCGCGTCAACCGGATTACCTCAATTTTCAAAAAACTGCCGGATGAAAAAGCAATACTTAGCATTCAAAACCCAATATCTATCGCACCCTATTCAGAGCCAGAACCTGATATTTCATTGTTAGAGTTCAAGGCTGATTTTTACGAAGAGGAGCTTCCGAAAGCTGAAAACGTGCTCCTCGTTATTGAAGTCGCCGACACTTCTTTGGGCTACGACCGTGAAATTAAAAAGCCGCTTTTTGCCAATGCGGGTATTCCTGAACTTTGGATTGTAAATATCGAAGACGAACAAGTCGAGGTTTATAAAAACCCTTTAAACGGCGACTACGTCAGTCGGCAGATTTTCAAAAGAGGGCAAACCATCCATCTTGACAACTTGAATTTCAGCGTGGATGTTGAACGCATTTTGGGGTTAGCGTAATAGGCTGTTTGACCTACCGTGTCACTGCATATAAAATCGCAACGCCTCCTCAATCACCACCACCTCGCAAAATTGGTCTATCCTCGCCTCACCGATGGCCGGCAGCAGTGTGAAATTGATACGGCCACCCACGTTTTTCTTGTCCTTTTTTAGGAGGGCAAAAACAGCAGGGAAGTCCTCCTCAGCCAGCGGCCAGTGCGGGTAAAAACGTTTCACGAAAGCCACTATCTCATTCAATTCCGACGCTGAAAGCCCCAGCATTTTATGCGACAACCAAGCCTCGCAGATGATGCCGAGGGCGACGGCTTCGCCATGGGACATTTCGGATTTCGGATTTCGGATTTCGGATTGGGGGGCGGAATCCGAAATCCGAAATCCCCAATCCGCAATCGAATAGCTTTCTACCGCATGCCCGATGGTGTGCCCAAAATTCAGTGCCTTTCGGATGCCCTTCTCGGTGGGGTCCTCCTCCACGATGCGTTGCTTGATGGCGAGTGACGGAGCGAGGTAGCTCGCCCAATCTACCGTCATTAAATCATTGATTTGCTGCAAGTTGCGCCACTGGTCGGCATCGGCGATGAGCGCATGCTTGAACACCTCGGCGAAGCCACTGCGGATTTCGGTGAGGGGCAATGTCCTTAAAAAAGCGGGATCCACCAGCACAGCCACAGGGTTTTGGAATACGCCAATGCTGTTCTTCACCCCATTGAAATCAATGGCCAGCTTGCCGCCGACGGAGGCGTCCACTTGCGAGAGGAGGGTCGTGGGCACTTGCACAAAATCAATCCCACGCAGGTAAGTTGCTGCGCAAAAACCGCCCATGTCGCCGATGACGCCGCCGCCAAGGTTGATGAGCAACGAGTGGCGATCGAGGCCGAGGCGCATCATTTCCGACCAGATGAAGCGGCAGGTGTCGAGGCCCTTGTGCAGTTCCCCGGCGGGTATTTCGATGGCAACCACCTCAAAATCAATGTTTTGCAAGAAATAGGGAAAACAATGGCGGTAGGTGTTGTTGTCCACCAGCACGGCGATTTTGGTGTAGTTGCCTGCGGCAATGAGCCTTTGTAGCGGCTTGCCCATTTCACCGATGGAAATATCGTAGTCATTCAAATGCAGTGTAACCATGCGCAAGAATAGCAGAAAGGCGGGAGATTTTCCATCAAACGTCCTTGCTTTGTCTTTGGCGGCCCAGAGTTAATTGCAGCCTGTGCATCTCAGGAAAACAAGCCTATCCCTTCCCAACCCAAGTCCAGCTAGTATCTTTGCCAATGAACAGGCAGCTTAATGAGCGATGGAGCCTTAGCAAAGGCCAGCACATCGGGCATCCAAATCCTTCAAGTCTTCATGCAAAAAAACAAATACGTCTGCATACATGGCCATTTTTACCAGCCGCCACGGGAGAGTGCTTGGCTGGAGGTCATCGAATTACAGGAAACCGCCGCCCCGTTCCACGACTGGAACGAGCGCATCAACTTCGAGTGCTATGCCCGCAACACGGCCGCACGCATCCACGGGGAGCGGGATGCCATCCGCAAAATCGTGAACAACTACGCCCAGATGAGCTTCAACTTCGGGCCGACGCTGCTCTCTTGGCTCGAAACCGCCGACCCTGACACCTATCGGGCCATCCTCGATGCAGACCAGCTTAGTTGGGAGCGCTTCGGTGGGCATGGCAACGCATTGGCGCAAGCCTACAACCACACCATCCTGCCGCTGGCCAATGAGCGGGACAAGGTGACGCAGGTGCGCTGGGGCATCGCCGATTTCAAGCGGCGCTTCGGACGAAAGCCGGAAGGGATGTGGCTGCCAGAGGCCGCCGTGGACACCGCCACCCTGGAGGTTTTAGCGGCGCACGACATCCGCTTTACCGTACTGGCGCCGAGGCAGGCAAAGGCGTTCCGCAAAATAGGGGCGAAGGACTGGACACCGCTGCCCCACGAGAACGTGGACACCCGCCGTGCTTACCTCTGCAACCTGCCGTCGGGCAAGCAGATTGACCTGTTTTTTTACGATGGAAACATAGCGAAGGACGTGGCCTTCCAAGGGCTGCTTAGCAGCGGGGCAACTTTTGGTCAGCGCATGGTCAGCACCTTCGACAACGACGATGAGCCACAGCTCTCGCACATCGCAACGGACGGCGAAAGCTACGGCCACCACCACGAATGGGGCGAGATGGCACTGGCGTTTTGCCTCGATTTTGTGGAAAAGAAAACGCCCGCTCGACTGACGAACTACGGCGAGTTTTTGGAGCTGCACCCGCCCGTTTACGAAGTGCAAATACATGAAAACAGCTCATGGAGCTGCGCCCACGGCGTGGAGCGCTGGCGCTCCAACTGCGGCTGCAACACGGGAGGCGAGGCGCACTGGAACCAAGCTTGGCGTGGCCCGTTGCGGGATGCACTCGACTGGTTAGAGGTCGAACTGAGCCGTGAGTACGAGCTGTCCGGTGGCCAATGGCTGAAGGACATCTGGGAGGCAAGGAATGCTTATATCAGTGTCATATTAAATCGTTCGCAGGACAACGTTGACGCCTATCTGCAAAGGCACACCAAACGGGAACTTACCAAGGTTGAGCGCATCAACCTGCTGCGCCTGCTCGAAATCCAACGGCAATGCCAGTTGATGTACACGAGTTGCGCTTGGTTTTTCTCGGAGGTTTCGGGCATCGAGACGAGCCAAGTGCTGCAATATGCCCTGCGGGCAACCTACCACCACTACAATGCCACGGGCGTCAGCCTTGCTCCGCAATTCATCGAGCGGCTGGAGCTGGTGCCGAGCAACCGCTACCAAAACGCTGCCGAGAGCTTCCGGGTGAACGTGCAGCCTTCGCAACTTACACTGACCGGTGTGGCCATGCACTACGCCGCCTCGTCCATCTTCGAGGAGTACGAGGACACCGTCAATTTCCTGCACTTCAGGGCCGACAACGAGGTGTTCGAGCGCATCCCTGCAGGCGGGCAGCAGTTGGCCATCGGGCGCACGACGGTCACTTCCAAGCTGACCTATTCTGAGAAGCATTTCAGTTTTGCGGTGCTTTATCTCGGCCAGCAGCACATGGTTGGCAGCATCTCGCTCGATATGCCAAGGGCGGTTTTCGATCGCTTCCAAGCCGAACTGTCCTCGGCCTTTCTCAGCGCCAACCTCGGCGATGTCATTAGCTTGATTCAGGACTTTGGGGCGGACAAGTTTTCGTTCAAAAACCTGTTCAAGGACGAGAAGCTGAAGATTTACAAGCAGATTCTGGCGAACAGCTACCCGGCGGTGGAAACGGCGATAAAGGACTACTACGAGGACAACTACCAACTGATGAACGGGATGTTGCGGGACGACATCCCCGTGCCGGGCAGTTGGCGGGGCGTCACGCAGTTCGTGATAGAGCAGGCTTTGCACCGTTTTTTTGAAAATGGGAAGCTCAGCGTGCGGGTGCTGCGCCACTTGGTCGGCGAGCATGCGCTGTGGGGCGTGCAGTTCACGGATGTGAAGCGGCTGAAGTTTGTATCTGGCGAGCGCATTTTTGCGGAGCTAAAGCATATCACCCACGATGCAGAAGGGGCTGAGAACCTGCGTAGGCTTTCCCGTGTCATTGAAATATTGGGGCAATTGGCCATCTTGCCGGAGCTTTGGAAGAGCCAAAACCACTATTATAATTTGGCGCAGCAGCACTTGGCAGCGGGTTGGGTGGGCGTGGGCGCGGATTGGAAAATGCGGTTTTTGGAGCTGGGGAAATGGCTGAAGGTGGCGGTGAACGGTTGACGGCTTACGGCCAACGGAATTGGCGACACCAACCGTCCACCGTAAGCCGTTGGCCGTAAGCCGTTTTAGTCTTCCACGATAGTAGCGTCGTCAATCAAGTCATCGGTGTTCTTGTCCTTGTTTTTCGGCTTCTCATCGTCCTTGAGGGGGCGCAATTCGAGGTGGCCTTCGCCCTTGTTGTGGTAGTCGCCTTTGGCAAAACGGTCGGCCTTTTCCCAGAAGCTGTCGTGCTTGGCAAATTCGCTGCCGCCCGTGTCGAGGGGCTTGTCGGCAAACTTGGTATTGTTGCCGCTGATTTTATCCTCCAATTTCTGGTTCAATTCCTTGGCCTTGTCAATCAGGCTGCCGGTCGTCTCGCCCGATTTTTCGGCTTCGGCCTGCGCCTTGGCCATGAGGTCGTCTTTGGCAGCCAGGATTTTTGCGCCGAGGTCGGAAGCCAAGTCCTTTGCGTGGCTGAGGGCTTCGCCACCTTTTTCAAAAATCTTTTCGCCTACCTTTTCCGATACTTCTCCGAATTTATCGGTGAATTTCTCGCCTGCATCGAGCACTTTTTCGCCGACTTTGCTGGCAAAATCGCCCGCTTTGTCCATCACTACTTCCCCTTTTTCCAGGATGGCCCCGCCCACGTTTTCAGCGGTCTCGCCAAACCTATCGGTGAACTTGCCGCCAACGTCCATCACTTTTTCACCAACCTTGCTGGCGAAGTCGCCTGCCTTATCAAGCGCCTCGCTGCCTTTGTCAACAACGGCGGCGGTCGTGGTAGCGGCTGTTGTTTTAAAGGAATCAATCATGCTTGGCTCGGTCACTGGGTTGTCAGGGATTCCATCGTCGAGCAGTTTGGGTGCATCGGCGGGGGCTTTGAGCGGGGGTAGTTCGAGGGACTCTTCTTGCTCCGCAATGGGTGCCGATGGGGTTACAGTGGCAGCTTCCCGCTCGGCGGTGATGGCGTCCATTACGTCGTCAGTGTCAGGTTTGACGGGAGCTTCGGGCTTGTCGCTGACGAATTCACTGACCTTTTCCTTGGCGGCTTCTGCCAAATCGGCGGCCTTGTCCATTGCCATGTCGGCCTTTTCAGCGACGGTCTTGCCGAGGTCGGCGGCGGTGTCCTGCACTTTGTCCCAGAGGTCAGAACTTGCCTCCTTGGTGGCGTCCACGGCCTTTTCGGCTGCGGACTTGGTGACGGATTTTGCGCCAAATAGGATTTTTTTCAAATCATTGAAGAATGCCATGATGTTGTCTTTTTGTGAAAATATGAGAATCAAGCCTTTTTCTTGAATTCCGAGAATTTTTGCTTCAAGAGGCTTTTCAGTCTTTCATGGTTGCATTCCAGCCCATTGGCGTTAATGCTGATAGCGGCGCCATAAGTCGTTTGGTTGAGTTGCATAGCCTTTCGCTTTAGCTCAGAGGTCTGTTTGTCAATATAGTCTTGCGGGTTTTTCACGCCGATACAGACAAATTTTTGCCTGTACACCTTGAATTCCGTGATGTCTTCCACATCCGACCAAGGAATGAAGCCTCCGCTGACACCACTGGAATTGTCGGTAATTCCTTCACTTGAAATGATCAATCCCGGAGAGGTGTCCCTAAGTTTTTTTAAGTAAAAATAGCTCAGAAAACCAAAGAAGACCACGCAGAGCACACATATTGCATACTGCAAAACCGGGTTGCTCAAAATAGAGTGGTTGCCCTTTGGCACACCGAGCATCGTCCAAGCGCCATATATCGTAAAAGCGATGGAGCCGATGAGTAACAACGTCAATTTGAATTTGCTGAGCTTGATTTCGATTTGCTTTGGATTTTCCATGACTTAGATTTTTACGTGTTTTGCGATTCCGAAAAAAACAGGTGAAAGGTAGGTGTTTTTATAAAAAAGCCTAAAAAATTATGGCCAAACGGCGAAAGTGCTCCGATGAACGCTCATTTCCCCTACTTTCGCAGCCCAACCAACCACCCCAAAGGGGCAAGCAAATCACGAATCACCACAATGGACGAATCCCTTTTCCAAGAATTTTTAGAAAAAGCGGGACTACGCTTCAAGGCACACCCGTGGCATGGCATCGAAATAGGCGCGGAGGCCCCAGCGGTGGTCACGGCCTACATCGAAATCATCCCCTCCGATACGGTGAAGTACGAGGTGGACAAGCCCAGCGGCCACTTGAAGGTTGACCGCCCGCAGAAGTTCTCGAACATTGTTCCTGCACTATACGGCTTTGTCCCAAAGACCTATTGCAAGGAGGAGGTCGGCCAGTTTTGCATGGAAAAAACGGGGCGCACGGGCATCATTGGCGACGGCGACCCGCTCGACATTTGTGTGCTGACGGAGCGGGACATCACCCACGGCGACATCATCGTGCAGGCCAAAATCGTGGGCGGCTTCCGGCTCATTGACAACAACGAGGCCGACGACAAGATCATCGCCGTGCTGAAACAGGACGAGCTTTACGCCCAATGGAACGACATCCATGAGATGCCGCCGAGCATCGTGAACAGGTTGGGGCATTATTTTCTGACCTACAAGCAATTCCCGGGCACGGGGCAGAAGGTCGAAATCACGGATGTGTACGGTAGGGAGGAGGCTTATGAAGTGGTGAGGGCAAGCCAGCGGGACTACGACAAATACTTCAAGCTGTAAGCACCACCAACCTGGCTGAAAAACAAGAGCCTCTTGCGTTTCTACAATTCGCAAGAGGCTCTTTTGTTTGCGGCATACCCATGCTGGGGCGGCCTATTTTCTTGGGCAGCGCAACGATTAGTTGTTCTCTTTTTCGGTGCTTACGAGCTTCACCTTGCCTTCGCCTTCTGTGCTGGTGGTGGAAGCTTTTTCGCCCTTCTTGGCGCAGCATGCTTTCTGGCCAGCAGCGCAGCAAGCTTTCTTCTCTGTGGAAGACACCTTGGTGCCAGTGGCGCTCTTCGTGCAAGCGGCCTTCTCAGAAGGAGATACATTGATGAACTTGCCAGACTTGGTGCAGTATTCCACGCTGGTGAAAGATACTTTACCAGTGGTTGGGCAAGTCTCCTTGCGGCTGAAGCTAACCTCGCCGGTGTTGGATACTTGCTTCACGATGCTTTCGTCACCGGATGCAGCCTTCTCTGCGTCAGTCATGGAAGCAGATGAGCAAGATGTTTTTTCACCGGCAGCCTTTGCTGCGCAACAAGCTTTCTTTTGGGCATCGGCAGTGAAGGCCAACAAACCCATAAATGCGAACAGGAAAAATAATTTTTTCATTGTGAACTGTATTTTACTGGATGAAATGATTGAAATGCGAAAGTTTTGCGAACCTCAAGATTAACCACAAAACAGTGCCAAAGTTAAAAGTTTATAGTAGTCAATACAAAGGTGCAAGGCGTCTTTATGAGAATTTTAACCTTTCATTAGGGCACAAGTTTTCATTCCAATTGCAATTCCCATAAAACCATATTTTCGCTACCTTTGGCTCGAAAAACGGATAAAGCTACGCCAAGTCCCATTATTTCCCGCAAAAATTTTCACCGCATGAAAAAAATCATACCCGTCCTTGCCATGTTGACCCTCTCGCTTCTGGCCTGTAAGACCACTAAGTACACGCCTGAAAAATTCCCCGTTCGTCAAATCGTATTTGGCGACGGCGGCGGCTTCGCTGGCATTGAAACCGCTTATACCCTGCTTGAAAACGGGCAGTTGTTCAAACAAGTGGGCGTGGAAGGGGCATACGTGGAACTCAAAGCCATCAAGTCCAAACAAGCCAAGGAACTTTTCGACAAGGTGAACTCCTTGCAGCTTTTCAAGCTCGACATTGACAAGCCGGGCAATATGTACTACTTCCTGCGCCAAGTGACCGACCACCTCGACAGCCGGGTGACCTGGGGCGCTGGTGACTATATGCCGCCGCAGAGCCTCGTCAATGTTTACCGGGAACTGAAGAGTATCGCCAAGGCGCAACAAGAGGCCGCCGAAGCCAAGCCTACCAAACAAAAGCCCAAGTCGGACAAGGACAAAAAGCCCGACACCAAGAAGGACGAGACCACCAAGTCCAAGGAAGATAACACGGGTTGGTAAGCCAACCCGTTCTGGCGGCCACCCTATTGTTGCTGCGCAACACCTAATTCGCTTTACAAAACTTACGTGCGGGCCATTGTATCTTGATGCTACTTGCCCAATTTGGCGACTTCCAACTGTCCATGGTAGATTGTCAAAATCCATCAACAACCATTTACCACCATACAAAGTAGTTTAAAACAGGCTTGGGTTTCGATATTATACGGCAGCACCTGCAATTCAGGCCCCCAATCGTAAATCCGAAATCCGAAATCGTAAATCTACTTGTTCAATCCTACCATCATGAAAAAACATTACCTGACTTTGTTGGCAATCATCTTTGCAGCACAGGTGTTTGGGCAGATGAAGCCCAACCGTCCAAGCAAATCGGCTACACAACCAATAATAATCGAGAACATCGCCCCACCGCTGCCCGTAAGGCCCAGCGTGCCGGCAGCACAGCCGAGCCTTTTCGACCAGCCCTTCCAGCCAAGGCCGATAAAAATGATGCCGAGGCCCGTCAGCGGCCAGCCTTCCCTCATGGCATATATGTCGGAGGAAACGGGCACACCTTATATGATTCGGGGCGAGGTGGCGACCGATCTTGCCAAGTCGTTGGAGCAGCAAGTACAAGGCTACCTGCTGGCTGCAAAGTCGGTGCTGAAATTGGAAGACCCAACCAAAGAACTTGAAATCAAACAGGCCGCAACGGACGAGCTAGGCATCCGTCATACCCGGTTGCGGCAGCTATGGCAGGGCGTTCCCGTGCATGGCGCAGAGGCCATTTTGCATGAAAAAAATGGAGAATTCTACCTGTTCAATGGCCGCTATTACCCCTCCCCAAAACTGGCTGACGTGGTTCCGACCATCCAGCCGGAGGCAGCCAGCCAAATTGCGCTAGCACATGTGAGCAGCAAGGAAGTAGTGAAGCCGCTCACCCAAGACGACCTCCAACTCCTCGCCATGTCGCAGCAGGCCAAGGCCGAGTTGGTCATTTACCATAAAAACAAAACACCCCACCTCGCCTGGCACGTGACCGTTGTGCCCAACGTGGCTGCCCGCTACAGCTATTTCGTGGATGCAAAAACAGGCGAAGTGCTGAACCACCACTCGGAGCTTTGCAAGATTGCGGGACACTTTCATGATTGCGGATTTCGGATTGCAGATTGCGGATTAGGGGAAGCGACTGCTTCATCTGAGCGTTTTGATGAATCTGCAAAACATGCGCCGCTTGATAATGAAACTTCGGCCTCCAATCCGAAATCCGAAATCCGAAATCGGAAATCCGTTGACCCCGACGGCCCTGCAACGGCCAATGCCAACGACCTTTTTGGGCAATCAAGGCTGATAAACACCTACCAAGTGGGCAATACGTTCTTCTTGATTGATGCTTCGCAAACCATGTTCAGCAATGGCCAGTCGGAGTTTCCCAACGATCCAGTAGGCGTGATTTGGACGATTGATGCCGAGAACACCTCGCCGGAGAACGATAATTTCGGAGCGGTACACGTCACCTCCGGCAACAACAATTGGAACAACCCAAAGGCGGTCACTGCCCATTTCCATGCCGAGAAGGCCTACGATTATTTCAAGAACACCTTCAACCGCAACAGTATCAACGGACAAGGTGGCAATATCGTATCATTGATAAATGTGGTGGAAAACGATGGCGCTCAAATGGACAATGCCTTCTGGAACGGCCAAGCCATGTTTTATGGCAACGGCGACCAAGCCTTCACCGCCCCCCTGCAAAAAGCACTTGACGTATCGGGCCACGAGATGTCGCACGGCGTCATCCAGGCTACTGCCAACTTGGAATACCTGAACGAAAGTGGTGCATTGAACGAGAGCTTTGCCGACGTTTTCGGTGCCATGATTGACCGTGACGATTGGAAAATGGGCGAAGACCTGACCAATACCCAGTTCTTCCCCACGGGGGCGTTGCGTGACCTGAGCGACCCGCACAACGGTGGCAACAGCCTCAACGACAACGGCTGGCAGCCCGCTCACTACAACGAGCGCTACCAAGGCGATGAGGACAACGGCGGCGTGCATATCAACTCCGGCATTGTCAACAAGGCGTTCTTCCTTTTTGCCAGCAACAACAGCGTGGGCAAGGCCAAGGCCGAGAAGGTCTATTACCGGGCCTTGACAGCGTACCTCACCCACTCCAGTAACTTCGTGGACTGCCGCATCGCCGTGGTCCAGGCCGCTACCGATCTGCATGGGGCAAATTCAGCGGAGGTGAATGCCGCCAAGTCCGCCTTCGATGCAGTGGGCATAGGATCCAGCGGCGGTTCCACCGGCAACCAGGATGACTTGGACACCAACCCCGGCGAAGACTTCGTCCTGATGACCGATCTCAACAGCGAACAGCTTTATATCTACACACCCGATGGAACGGCCATTTCTGACCCGCTCACTACAATTTCACCGGTCAGCAGGCCCAGTGTCACCGACGACGGCTCGACCATTGTCTATATTGACGAGGACAGCAAGATGAGGGCCATCAATATCAACTGGAACACAGGGCAGGCCACTACTGAGGTGATACAAAATGACCCGATTTGGCACAACGTAGCCATTTCAAAAGACGGGAACAGGCTCGCTGCACTCACGCTCGACACAGATAATGATCCCGACAACGACAATTTCCTATACGTTTATGATTACAGTGAATCCGGAGGATTCTTTGAGTTCAAACTCACCAACCCAACAACTGCCCAAGGTGGCCCCGAAAGCGACAACGTGAAATTCGCAGACGTGATTGAATGGGACCACACCGGCCAGTGGGTCATGTACGATGCAAAGAGCGCCATCAGCACCGGCACACAGGACATTGAGTTCTGGGACATCAACTTCATCTATGCTTGGAACGGCAGTTTCTATGGCAACGGCTATATTGAAAAACTGTTCAGCAACCTACCTGAGAACGTGAGCGTGGGCAACCCAACCTTCTCCAAGAACTCGGACTATATCATCGCTTTTGATTATTTCGATGAAGGCAATAATGAATACAATTTGCTTGGCTACAATATCGAAACGAGCGATGTGGGAACGATATTTCAAGGCAGCGACCTCCACTGGCCGAACTACTCCGTGGACGATACCCGCTTGGTTTTCAATGCCTTTTCGACATCGGGAAACCAAGTACTAGCCTTTATTCCCTTGGAAAACGACAAGATAACTCCAAGCGGCAACCCAAGCATTTTCCTACAAGATAAACAACTCGGCGTCTGGTTCGCCAATGGTGATAGGGTGCTGGGCAATAAGGACATCATTGCGGAGCAAAACATTCGCCTGTACCCGAACCCCGTCAGTGGGCTGTTGAACCTCGATTTCTCCACCAAAACAACTGGCGACGTACAGCTACAGGTCTTCGACCTGATGGGCAGGTTGGTGGTTTCGGAGAAAATCAGCGCAAGTGCTGGTGAGAACCGTCACCGCATTTCCACGGAAGGGCTTGCCAGCGGGCAGTACCTCGTGCGCCTGGGCATGGCAGAGGGGCAGGCGGCGATGAAGTTTTTGAAGCAATAAAAAGAAGGCACCCTTGAAGGGTTTAAGCGCTTTGGTGCGCCGCTGTATTTCCGACTTTGAAACTATCGCAGTATCCGCTTCAATCTTGAACTTCACGTCCAGAGCCTTTGCCATTGCAGAGATGGCTTGAATGGCGTCAGCGTTATTGGATTCTAAGATGAGAACCATATTTGTGCTTCTTTATTTTCAAAAAGAATTCGTGTGAGTTTATGGGGAGAACCTACCATTCATCCCGCATCAATCTTTGTTGAGCAACGGCATCACCTTTCCATTCCAGCTTGCCTGCCAAGTCGGAGAAATCATAGCGGTTTGGGCTAGGCGGCTGTGTTGCTGTGCTTGGTTGTACTATCTTGACGTACTCCAAGGTACTCAGGAATTTTAGGAAAAGCTGGTAGTGACTTTCCCGTATTTTTAAAACAAGTTGCTGCATGGCGAACGGGTTAGGTAACAAATCTAATGATTTTCATTGACTGACGAACAAGATTTCCATGTCCGCTGTCCCACCCCCTATCATTTCCCTTGAAAACGCCACCGCACGTTGATAGCTTTGCCATCCTATTGGCTTGGGTAGCGGCCAGTGGTATAAGGTAGGGCAAGCCTGCAGCGGCCCGCACAGGCCTCCCAATCCTCCACTCCACATTCGTGCGTACATTTGAGCACCATAATTTCTCTGATATGCGATTTTCACATTTTCTGAGGGTATTCGGCGCTCGCCCAAAAAGCAAGCTATGCCTTTGCGTACTTGTGCTAAGCCTAATGGGTTGCCGGGTGCGATGGAATGGCATGCCCATATATTCCGAACTGATAAGCAGCACGGCCATTGAGGTATTTCCGGTGTATAAGAAAGAAGTCGAGGCGTTCCAAATCAAGTACAAAGTTGATTCATTGACGATTGCTGGTTTTATCTTGAAACCCATCCGAATGAATGGCAAAAGACCAATGATTATCTTCAACCGAGGTGGGAACAAGGATTTCGGCGCAATTGACGAGAAGACGCTCGCCTATCTCGCTTATATTGCCTCGCAGGGTTATGTGGTCATGGCCTCCCAGTATCGAGGAAATTCGTTCAGCGATGGGAAAGATGAATTTGGTGGGGAAGATGTAAAGGATGCTTTGGCCTTAATTGACATTGCCAAGGCCGTGGGTTATGTTGACCTCCGTCGCATCGGGGTGTTGGGGTATTCGAGAGGCGGAATGATGGCGTATTTGATGTCGAAGCATACGGATAAGATTAAGGCCATTGCTGTGGTGGGTGCACCAACGGACGTTTTTCAGACCTGCCGTGAGCGACCGGAAATGTACAGGGAAGTGCTGCTGCCATTGGTTGGGGATTCCATTCATCACAAGAAGGATTTTATGGATAGGTCGCCGCTTTATTGGGCCGGTGCCATCAATGAACCTACCCTGCTGTTGCATGGCACTGCTGATGTGAAAGTGGACGTCGAACAGGCCAAACAGCTGATTGCAGCGATGGAGGGCAATGGCCAAAAATTTTGCTACAAGCTATTTGAGGGCGGAAACCATCCATTGGAAAACTTCCGGGACCAGCGGGATGCTATTATCATGGCTTGGTTTGACATGCATTTGAGTCAGGGTGATAGCTGGACTGGAGACAATGGCGTTGTATGCCATAATTTTTGAGCGGCGTGCTATCTTGCGCCATCAATCATCCAATTGCCCGAAATCATGGACAAAGACATTACCAAGCACTACACCAACGGCGAGGTCACCATCGTCTGGAAGCCCGCCACCTGTATCCATTCCACTATCTGCTGGAGGCAGGCCACGGGCCTGCCCGAGGTCTTCAACCCAAGGGAGCGTCCTTGGATAAAGCCGGAGGGCGCCACCACCGAGCGCATCATCGAGCAGGTGCAGAAATGCCCCAGCGGGGCACTTAGTTTCTTCAGGAACGACGAGGAAAAATCCATTGCCGAGATTGCCGTTGACACCAAGGTGGAGGCCATGCCGAACGGCCCGTTGTTGGTGTATGGGAACCTCACCGTGAAGCGCTCCGATGGCTCGGAGGAGAACAAGGGCAAGGTGACGGCTTTCTGTCGCTGCGGTAAATCGGGCAATAAACCCTATTGCGACGGCAGCCATATAGCGGCAGGTTTCGAGGGTTGATGTTCATCGGGGCAAAAACCATGGTTTCGTTGCGGCCCACTTTCAGTTCGATGGTGCCGCCAAGGTCTTTCATCGCAATCTGCCCCCGGTAAACCTCACCGTTGTTGAGGCGCACCACGTCACCAGCTGCTTGGCCTATATGTTAGCCATTGCGAAGCAGCGGAAAAAGTGAAATGCCAATGCGGTTTTCATACACCTCGTTTTTGGTGAAAAGATTTTGGAGGTATGAAACTACTCATTTCAAAAATCAAAAATCCTACTACCTTTCCCCCCGCAATCTTCAAAAGAAAACAACCATCACATGAGTAATTTCCAAATAAAGAAAAAGCCCACCGTCTATGATGCCATCATTGTTGGCTCTGGCGCTGGGGGCGGCATGGCGGGCTATGTGCTCTCCCAAGCGGGCCTCAAGGTACTGATGCTGGAGGCCGGCCCGTTCTACGACCCAAAACTGCACTCCTTTCAGATGTTGCCGCCGTGGGCATCGCTGCGCAGGGGCGCAGGCACTACCCGGCCCTTCGGCGAGTTCGATGCGGCAATGGGCGGCTGGCAGATTGACGGCGAACCCTACACCGCCGCCGAGGGCACCGAGTTCCATTGGTTCCGCTCGCACATGCTCGGCGGGCGCACCAACCACTGGGGGCGCATCTCGCTGCGCTTCGGCCCCAACGATTTCAAGGGAAAAAGCTACGACGGCGTGGGCGACGACTGGCCCATCAGCTACGACGACGTGAAGCCGTACTACGACAAGATTGACGTGATGCTCGGCATCTACGGCACGAAGGAAGGGCTGCCCAACGACCCGGACGGCATTTTCATGAAGCCGCCAAAGCCTCGCCTCCACGAGATTTTGATTAAAAAAGCAGGGCAAAAAATCGGCGTACCCGTGATTCCCGGTCGTGGCTCCGTTTTGACGGAAGACCTGAAAGACCCGAACTCAGGCCGCCAGAAATGTTGGTACTGCGGCCAGTGCGGTCGGGCTTGCAAGATTTACGGCGACTTCTCGTCCTCGTCCTGCCTCGTCATTCCGGCGCAGACGAAGTACAGCCTCGAACTGGAGTGCAACGCCATGGTGCGGGAGGTCTTGACCGACCAGAACGGCCAAGCCACGGGCGTCTCCTACGTGAGCAAGGACGATGGGCAAGAGTACCAAGTGATGGGCAAGACCGTCATCCTTGCCGCCAGCGCCTGTAGCACGGCCCGCATCATGCTCAACTCGAAGAGCAGCCGCCACCCCAACGGTATCGGCAACGGCAGCGGCGCCGTGGGCAAATACCTCCACGACTCCACGGGCGTGGCCATGGGCGGCATCATGCCCTCGCTCCTCGACCGCAAGCGCTACAACGAGGACGGCGTGGGCAGCGTCCACATCCTCAGCCCTTGGTGGCTCGACAACAAAAAGGCCAAGCTCGACTTCCCCCGTGGCTACCATATCGAGTATTGGGGCGGCATGGGCGACCCCGCCTACGGCTTCGGCTTCGGCATACAGGGCATCAACGGCAAGTACCCCACCAAGGACGGCCAGACCAAGGAGGCGGGCGGCTATGGCGCTTCGCTCAAACAGGACTACCGCCGCTTCTTCGGGGCCAACGTGGGCATGGCGGGCCGGGGCGTCGGCCTTGCGCTCGAAAGCAACTACTGCGAAATAGACCCGAACAAGGTGGATAAATGGGGCATCCCCGTCCTGCGTTTCCATTATAAATGGACGGATGCGGAAATCAACCAGGCCAAGCACATGCAGGAGACCTTCCAGGAAATGATGAAGGCCATGGGCGCCGACATCACTTGGGGCATACAGGGCAAGGAGAACACCTACGGCCTCGAAGCCCCCGGCCGCATCATCCACGAGGTGGGCACGGTGCGCATGGGCGACGACCCGAAGAAGGCCCCGCTCAACAAATGGTGCCAGTCGCACGAGGTCAAAAACCTCTTCGTGACCGACGGCGGCCCCATCGTGCAACAGGGCGACAAGAACTGCACTTGGACGATACTCGCCTTGGCCATGCGCACAGGGGAGTATATTGTGGAACAGAAAAAACAGAATAACATTTGATACTTGATGCTGGATACTGGATAGGGGCTGCTGTACGTCTCTATACAGCATCGAGCATCCAGAATCTAGTATCCAGCATCTAGCGTATCCAGCATCTAATAAAATGAAACGACGTGATTATCTCAAATTCATAGGCGTAGGCTCCATATCGGCAGGTTTGCTGTTGGAGAGCTGCAAGACCGATGGGAAGGACGCCGCCCCATCCACTACAGCAACGAACGCTGCCGAGGCGGACATCCTCACCGCCGGTCGGGAGCAGCACGAGATTGACCGGGACAAACGGCTGCTCGGCGAGACTTTTTTCAACGAGCATGAAATGGCCACCATCGCCATCCTCGCCGATATCATCATCCCCAAGGACGAGGTGTCGGGCAGTGCGACCGAGGCGGAAGTGCCTGCCTTCATCGAGTTCATTGTGAAGGACCTGCCGGAGCACCAAGTGCCCATGCGGGGCGGCCTGCGCTGGCTCGACATGGAGTGCTTCAAGCGCTTCGAAAAAGCCTTCGTGGACTGCTCGCCAGAGCAGCGCATCCAAGTCGTGGACGACATCGCTTACCCCGCCAAGGCCAAGCCCGAAATGAGCCAGGGCGTCACCTTCTTCAACAAGATGCGTGACCTGACGGCCACCGGCTTCTACACCACCCAAATGGGCTGGGACGACATCGGCTACAAGGGCAATACCCCGAACACCTACACGGGCGTGCCGGACGATGTGCTGGAGGCGTTTGGGGTGAAGGATATGAATTGGGGTGGGTGGGGCGCGCCCGGGGGGGGCCCGGGGGCCCCGGCCCCCCCCCGCCAGCCAAGTGTTAGTTGGGGTCATGCACAAGAGCTGCCGCGGTTCCGCCGTGATGCGGGGGGGGGGGGGGGGGGGGGGGGGGGGGGGGGGGGGGGGGGGGGGGGGGGGGGGGGGGGGGGCGGGGGGGGGGGGGGGGGGGGGGGGGGGGGGGGGGGGGGGGGGGGGGGGGGGGGGGGGGGGGGGGGGGGGGGGGGGGCGGGGGGCGGGGGGGGGGGGGGGGGGGGGGGGGGGGGGGGGGGGGGGGGGGGGGGGGGGGGGGGGGGGGGGGGTGGGGGGGGCGGGGGGGGGGGGGCTGGTGACGGCGGGCTTGTGGCGGCCGGGGGGCTCCCGCGGCGGGGGGCGGCGGGCCGGGCGGGCGCGCGGGGCCCCCCCGCGCCCGGGGCCCGGCGGGTCGCGGGCGGGCGCCGCCGCCCGCCGCCCCGGCCGCCGTCCGGCGGGCGGGGCGGCCCCGGGGCGCCCGCGGCCGCCCCGGCCCGGCCGGGGGCGCCGGGGGGGGCGGGGCGCCGGCCGGGCGGGGGGGCCCCCCCGCCGGCCGGCGCCGGGGGCGGGCGCCGCGGCGGGGGGCCGCCCGCCCCGCCGGGGGCGCCGGGGGGGGGGCCCGCGCGGGCCGGGCCCCCGCGCCCGGGGGGGGGGCCGCGCGGGGGCGGCCGGGGGCCCCCGGGGGGGGGGGGGGGCCCCGCCGGGGGCGCGGGGGGGGGGCCGGGGGGGGGGCGGCGGGGCGGGGCGGGGGGGGCCGGGGGGGGGGCGGGGGGGGTCTTTTTGCTAGAGCAACAGTGAATGAGGGATGTTTGCAAGGCTTGACTAACAGTTTGAAAGCCAGGTTTAACTTTTTTATTCAACTTCACTAATCCTCATAAATCCGAAACCATTTTTTAATCGAAGAAACTATCGTCGTCGCCAGTATCGCCCCGATAAACGCCAAGAAGATATCCTTTTGCGCATCCCAAATATCGCCCTGGATGCCCAGGTAGGCATCTCCCTGTTCCTTGAAGAAAACATCGGCAACCGCCCATTCTATCAACTCATAAAATGAGCCTATGGAAAGCGTTATTTCAATGGGAAGCAACCAAGCCACCCAAACAGGTGCTTTAAGCCACCGAAGGAACAGCTCCCGCATGGGGTAGGCCAACAAGAACCCAAATCCGAAATGCACGATGCGGTCGTACTGGTTGCGGGCAAGACCGAGGGCATCCTTGAGCCAGTAGCCAAAGGGGTTTTCGGCATAAGTGTATTTCGAGCCATAAACGTGCAGGCAGAGATAGATGCAGATGAGCAGGTAGCTGAGGTCGCTCAACTGGTGCTTTCGGTAGCTGATTATAAGGAAGATAAGGAACAAGAAAGTCAGCGTATTTTCCAGCAGCCAATTGTTGATGTCCGTGGTCCCTATGAGCGAATTGGCCCAGACGGCTAAAAAGACCACGATACAGCCTACCAGCCAAGGGTTTTGGGTCAATGGGATTCTTTTTCGGGTGATGGCAAGGGTAAATGGCATTGTTAGCTTGGTTTGAATTGTGAGAGGAATTTGAGGGGCCTGATTTGTTTGTCGCAACGCTACAAGGATGCGAAGATGCAAAAGGAGCGGCGAGAATATTCACTTTTCTATGGAACACGAAGTCGCCACACTTGCAAGGCATTGATTGTCAATATTTTATTCCATTCCATTAAAATAAACATTCCCCTTGTGTTTCATGCCCCAATAGTTTGGCACAATAATTTGCCCATCCAGAACGTCCTTCCTCCAGACTTTCCCAAGCGCCCTTATTTTTCCCACACATCATTTACCAAACTTTAGAACACCATGAAACTCAAGGCAACCGCCTTTGTGGCATCGTTCATACTTTCTGCAACTGCTTTTTCGCAAGAACAACTTGGTCTGCGCCTGGAGACCTACGCTGGGGTGAGCAGCCTGGCCATCAACCCCGTTGGCAACCTCGACAACCCGCTCAGGTGGGACGCCAACCTCGTGGGCGCTGGTTTATTTTTAGAAAACAACTACGCTTTTTTAAAAAACACAAGCCTTCGGCGCCTTTACCACCACCGCAACGATGCCGAGTTCATCCTAGCCGAGGATAAGGAAGGGCCGACCGCCGATAAGGTCTTTATAGCTGATTTCTTCAACAACAGGGCAAAACGCTTTGCCGTGGCAAATGCTATTTTCATGGGGCCTGCCTTTGCGATTCGCATCGGGGAACAGCATTCGGTTGGCATCTTCGTCAACGACAGGATAATGGGCAGTTCGGTGAATATCCCTAACCAGTTCAGTTACTATAAGTACGATGCACGGCCATTCAACGAAAGTTTTGAAATTCCCAAGTTACAAGTGGCTGCGATGTTTTGGCGGGAGTTTGGACTCAACTATGCCTTCAGTGTACCTGTCCGCAATGGCAGACTTGGCCTTGGCCTGAACCTAAAGTTTATAAAGGGCATAGAGGCGGCCTTTCTTGAAACTTTGTCGCCTTACCAACATACAAGGCAGCCCGGTAACATCATAACAGTGGGCCTGCCCAATAGCCGGTTTGGTTTTGCGCAAGGCACTAGCTTCCAGAACAATATAATCATTGATGAAGCATCCGGGCGAGGCTTGGGCCTAGACCTCGGAATCTCCTACCAGGCCAAAGAAAGCAAGCTGAAATTGAGCGCATCTTTGATGGATTTGGGGCGCATCAAGTTCGACAACGAGGCACAGGCACACCGACTCGACCTCGACTCGACCATCTCCATTGACTTCGATGACTACGAGCAGTTCAAATCTAGGGACGACCTGGAGGAAATCGTCCAGAATTTTGGCCAAAACAGCCTGAGCGACCCGGATGCCAGTTTGGACGGCACCGCTTTCAAGATGGTGCTACCCACCGCCCTTAACCTGCAAGCGGATTATGGTGTTACGGAGCAATTTTATGTGAATGCCTTGCTTATGCAGCGTTTGCCAACCTTTAATATTGGGCCAAAACGGGGAAATTTATTGGCCGTGACGCCCCGCTGGCAGCACCGCTGGTTCTCGGCATCGGTGCCAGTATCGGTGTACAATTGGAGCAGTGTACACGTAGGCTTGGCCGCCCGGCTTGGCTGGTTGGTCATCGGTTCCGACGATATGGCTAGCTGGTTTTTCAATAAAAACCTGACTGGGGCCGATTTTTATATTGCCTTGAAAGTCAATCCATTCAACATTGGAAAAGGCAGGGCAAGCGGTCTGCGCAAGCGGCATTTTGGTGGAAAGGGGAAGGTGAAATGCTATAGTTTCTAACTAAAACCTCAGCGCAACCGTTTGCCAAGCTTCGATTTGCATTTTTCACAGACGGCCTTGGCTTCGCTATCCAGCGTCTTCACCGTGCCGCAGGCATCCCGCATAAGGCAGTGCTTGGCGTTGGCACAATGCGCAAGGCCGAAATTATGCCCCAGCTCGTGCAGCACCAGCTTAGAATAGCGGTCAGCAACTTGGCCCTGGCCCTTTGCTCCTTTACCAACCCTAAACATGGAAACCACCCCACTTCTGCCGGGGTTATAGGCCAAGCCCATGATGCCATAGTCGGCAATATCGCCCTTGGTATGCGAAATATCGGAGGCCGTCAAGCCCATGATGTAGTCCACCGAATCGGGCCGGGTTTCCCAAAGCCAAGCGATGAGCTTGTCGGCCCGGTAGCGGTTTCGGGGCGCATAATAGGCGAGTTCTGGTAGGGCCTTTTCCCCTAAATCCACTACTTCTGCATGGTAGAACTGCGCTATTTCCTTTTTTGCTTGCGCAAAATAGTGGTCATCGAAATGGCCGAGGCGCAGTAGGCCGATTCTGGCGGGAAGGTCGTGGGAAGGTCGGCAGCTTAGGCCAATGATGGCAAAGAGCAGGCAACAGGCTGTTTTTTTCATAAAATGAAATTGGGCGGCCCGTGGAGAACGAGCCGCCCAATCCATTTATTACAGCCCCAATATCCGACGGTTCAACTCCTCGTCCGGCTTGCCGCCAGCGAAGTCGTCGAAGGCCCGCTCCGTCACCTTGATGATATGGTTCTCGATGAAAGGAGCGCCCTCGGCAGCACCCTGCTCAGCGTCCTTGATGCAGCATTCCCATTCCAGCACGGCCCAGCCGTCGTAGTCGTACTGTGCCAATTTCGAGAAAATGGAGATGAAATCCACCTGCCCATCGCCCAAGGAGCGGAAGCGGCCGGGGCGGTCAATCCAGCCCTGGTAGCCGCCATAGACGCCGCTGCGGCCCGTGGCGTTGAACTCGGCATCCTTCACATGGAACATCTTGATGAACTCGTGGTAGATGTCAATATAGGCCAGGTAATCCAATTGCTGCAGCACGAAGTGGCTGGGGTCGTAGAGGATATTGACCCGCTTATGGTTGCCCGTGGCCTCCCGGAAACGCTCGAAAGTGACGCCGTCGTGGAGGTCTTCACCGGGGTGGATTTCATAGCAGAGGTCAACGCCCACCTCGTCGAAGGCATTCAAGATGGGCAGCCAGCGCTTGGCCAGTTCCCCAAAGCCCGTTTCCACCAAGCCCTGCGGGCGCTGCGGCCAAGGATAAACGGTGTGCCAAAGCAATGCGCCACTGAAGGTGACGTGAACGTCAATGTCGAGGTTGCGGCTGGCCTTGGCGGCCCATTTCAGTTGCTGCACGGCCCAAGCGGTACGGGCAGCGGGATTGTTGCGGCATTCGGGGGGCGCAAACCCATCGAAACTAATGTCGTAGGCAGGGTGCACGGCCACGAGTTGGCCTTGCAGGTGCGTGGAAAGCTCGGTGATTTGGACGCCGCAAGCCTCGACACGGCCCTTGAGGTCGTCGCAGTAGGCTTGGCTGTTGGCGGCCTTTTCGAGGTCAATCAGTCGGCTGTCCCAAGTTGGGATTTGCACGCCGATATAGCCGAGGCTGGCGGCCCAGGTACAGACGCTTTCGAGGGAATTGAAGGGGGCGGTGTCGCCCATGAACTGTGCCAGGAAGATGGCGGGGCCTTTGATGTTTTTCATTGTCGTTGATTTTTGGGTTGAT
>JADKBS010000065.1 GCA_016714985.1 Saprospiraceae bacterium
CCTTTTTCGACCATTTTTCCAGTAATGACACCAGAAATGGGGGCTTTGACATAGCACATCGAAATCTGTTTTTCCGCACCTTTTATTTGCTGTTTCAGGTTTTCAATGCCAAGTTTTGCATCGTCAATTTGCTGCTGTGTCACGCCTCCTTCTCCCAAAAGCTTCTGAAGCCTGGACAGGTCGTTTTCTGCTTTTGCCAAATTGGTCTTGGTTGTTTCCAACTGAATCCTGAGGAGATCATTGTCCACAGTGGCCAAGGTTGCACCTGCCTGAACAGTTGTGCCATTATCGAAATTAAGGGTCAGGATCTTTCCTGCTGTTTCGCTCATTACCGCCACCTTTTTGTAAGGCGCAAAATTACCTACCACATTGAACTCACCAGACATGGTGGACATCTCAGCCTTACTGGTAGCCACTGGGATGACCGTGTTCCGCTCTTGGGATGCTTTTGCATTTTCCTTTAAAGTGGCCTTATTCTTCCCAAGTTGCCAGTAGGCACCATAACCCAGCCCTCCAACGAGAATCCAAATGATTGCTTTTATGATTCGGTTCATTTTTTAATATTGTTGATTGTGAGAAGTAATTGAAGTTGGTAATTAAGGAATTATTCCGCCATTTTCAATAACAAACCATTGGCACTGAGGATGTCAATTTCTGCCAATTTGATTTGAGCCAAGGTGGTGATATAATTTGATTGAGTTTGCCGAAGTGAGGTTTCAGCATCCAGTAGTTCAGTGATAGGAGCAAGCCCTTCCCGGTATCGGCTTTGTGCCACCCGGTAAACATCTTCTGCCACTTTTTGCGTGGCAATTACGCTCTGCAAATTGTTCTGGTTTACTCTTAACGTTGTGACGGCTGCCTCGTGGCTAAGTTGCAGCCCCAACTTAGCAAGATTGTAGTCCTGATCAGTCTGAAAGATGTTCAACTGTGCAGTTTGCATCAAACTTTTTTTGTTGAAGCCATCGAAAAAAGGGACGTTTACCCTAATTCCCAGTTGTGAGAAGTCGGTCCAAGTCTTGCCATTGCCAATATCTCCTAAGCTGTTCGACACCCATTGGTAGTTATAGTTTCCAAAAAAGGAGACACTTGGGTAAAAACCGGCCTTCCATCTTTCCATGTCCAATTGGTAGAGGGACGACTGTTTCTTCAGAATCAACAGGTCAGGCTTCTGGAGGTAGTTTGGCTGAGTAATGGCTGCATTGACCTCCTCGAACATGTTGGAAGAAATCGTGTCGGTAAGCACTATCTCAGTTTCAAGGGGCAAGTTCATGGCAAACTTCAGTGCTTGTTCTGCTTGTTTGATTTGCAGCCCCAAGTTTACAACCTGCATTTCTAGGTTGGATTGCTGTACCCTAAGCCTGTCCACGTCAACCTTTTTCCCAAATCCATTCTCAAATTGCTTTTGGGTGAGGGTCAACAGCCCTTTTATCTGGTCAATATTTGCTTGAAGGAGGCCTTTTTGGGTGCGGCTCAACTGCACTTGGTAATACAGCTTTGCTACATCCGCCACTACTTGGTCTTTACTTTTTTCCAAAACCAATTTGTAAAAATCGGTTAGTTCACGAGTTGCCCGAAGGCCAAGCAACCAAGTTTGGCTATAAACCATTTGATTAAGTTCCACGCCAGCCACAGCGTTCCAATTTGCCCCGAATCGTAATGGGGCGAGTTCTCCTGGAGGGCCACCGACAATTTCCGCTGGGACAAAGCTGGTCTGTAGAATCGCATTGTTGATGATGTTTACATTACCATTGACCTGGGGCAGTCCCGTACTGAGCGATTGACGCACCAGTTCGTTTCCTTTGGCAATGTCCAATTGAGCCCTTTTCACGCTGGCATGGTGCTCAAGGGTGTATTTGAGGGCGCCCTTGAGGTCAATCTGTTGTTGGCCAGCCAAATTGCCGAAGGCCCGCAACCATAGGGTAGTTGCCAAAATTTTCAGGTGATTTCTTGATTTATTCATAAAGGTCAGTTGTTGTACTTGCAGTAAGTTGGAGCCATTAGGCTTCTAACTGTCAATTTCGTTGTATTTCCTCCAAAGTTTCAACCCTTTTGAAGTTGCAATTGCATGGATGTGATAATTGTGAAGTTCCCAAATCAGTTCTTTACGAGAAAACTTGGATTTTGGGTTCCCCAATTCCTCCACTATCATATAGGTGGCCTTGGCATAGATCCTTGCGATGATTTCCCGGTCAATATCGGCTCGGTAGTTCCTTCGTACGCGCCTTTGGCTATGTTCTTCTTGATACGTTAATGATGTGCCTATCTTGTTTTTTCATCAAGGTTTCCCATGACTTATAATAGTATTTCTGCAAATCGAGGGAAGGGTGTTGGCGACACACCTTCGATGGTACTGATGAAATAGGCTCAATTTTTTAACTTCTTCCAAGGCATCTTGGGCATCTTCCCGTCAATTTGTCCGTCAGGATTTGTTCCCTTTCGCAATGAGAATTGACCACCGCCTCGATCAGGCTGTCCTTGTTCTCAAAATGCTGATACAGGGTTTTTTTCGACATGCCAAGCTCCCTGGAAATATCGCCCATGCTCACGCTTTTCACGCCCTACCCGCGTGAAAGTTGTTCAGCCCTTGTAATGATTTCCTCTTTGGTGTCCATTAATTATTTGAAATGTTTGAATCATGCTCAAACAAGTCAAAGAACAAGGAAACTTTTTTTAGTTCAAAAGTTTCCAAAGTTTTTTCATAAAAAAAAGAGACGCAAAACAAGTTTGACAGGCCCTTAAATAACAAAATATTTTCTGAATCGAAAAAATGGTCTTGGGCAGTCGTGGATTTAAAATTCATCTAAGTGACGTGTAAATGGTAAGTGTAATACACTACAGGATTACCTTCTTGCGGCGATTGAGCTTGAACGCCAAAAGGGAAAACGCTGTTTTTCTGTTGCTTATGTAGGGTTTTAGTCAGGCTAATTCAAAGCTTGGGCGGCTCCCAAAGCTCTATTTTCCGACCCTCTGGGTCAAGGATCCATCCAAACTTTCCAAACTCCGACGCTTCCACGTTCTCCATCACGGTCACTCCTTCTGTGCAGTTCACAACAGAAGGGCATGGAGATCCTCCACTTGATAGTTTATCATGTAGTCGTGCTGGCTTGGCTCAAAATACTTGGTGTCGGCTTTGAATGGACTCCAAGCTGTATAGGTCTCCTCATCGGGGTTCTCCTTTCGCCGCCACGGGAAAACAGCTCCCCAATCCTCCGACGCTATTCCGAGGTGTTTGCTGTACCACTCCTTAATGGCTTTGTTGTCTTGGGACTTAAAAAAGACGCCACCTAATCCAATTACTCTTTTCATGCAACTTCATTTTTTATTCGTAACTATTTCGGAGGTTGTGGGAGAGAGAGGAGGAAACCTTCATTTTTTCACTCTTCTACCACATCAGGGTATTCCTTTAGGGAATTGGAAAATTTTCCCCAAAAAATCCCCCTGCTAATCAGTTAATTTTGTTCTTAGAAAAATGCTGCTCAGCAAAGTTTGATGTCCAACTGGAAAGATTTCAATAGTGCAGTGGCTGAACGTGGTGGGTTCTGGATCTGTTCATGAGTTATATTAAGCGGCTATTTGGTTCGCAATAACCGACTTCCAAACACCTTTTTCTTAGGCGTCTCAGCTTTGTACTCCATCATCTGCTTTTGGACTCCTCTTTCTTGTCGGTGGTATGATAATAGGCCATCAAGTGATGACGCTACATTGCAAAAACAACCAAGGTAATCAAAATTCCAACCTTGAACGCCCGGCGAAGCGAGATTTTACCACCATTTGCTCCCGATAGCTCCTGATTCCGAAGAAAATCAACGAAAGGAAACTATCATTGAAATAGCCACCCGAATAGTTGCCCATGATCGAGATCGACTTTCCCGTCAGGGCCTACCATCAACACCATGCCTACTAGCATAAGGATGGTACTAGTCCACTTAGAAATCAGGCCGAACCTTAAGACATTTTTGCATTGTAAACAGAATTTATTGGTAAAACAATGCTGCGAAAATAAGGTAGGGAGCATTTATCCATCACCCGAAAGTACCGAATGCCAAACCCCGAATTTTCACCCAAAGGTGTTAGTTCCAAAACCGCTTTACCGACTCGATAATGTACATCGGACGCTGCTTGATTTCTTCGTAGATATTGGAAAGGTAAATGGA
>JADKBS010000066.1 GCA_016714985.1 Saprospiraceae bacterium
TTTTCGACCATTTTCAGTAATGCGACACCAGAAATGGAGACCCCGCCTAGCACATCGAAATGTGTTTTTCGCACCTTTTATTTACTGTTTCCAGGTTTTCAATGCCCAAGTTTTGCATCGTCAATTTGCTGCTGTGTGTCCGCCTCCTCTCCCAAAGCTTTTGAAACTTAGGACAAGACAGTTTCTGCTTTGACAGGTGGTCATGGTTGTTTCCAACTGAATCCTGGGGAATCATTGTCCACAGTAGACAAAGTTGCACCTGCCGGAACAGATTTGTGCCTTATCAAAATTAGGGGTCCAGGATCTTTCCTGCTGTTACGCTCAATACCGCCACCCTTTTGTAAGGCGCAAGATTACCTACCACATTGAACTCACGAGACATGGGGGACATCTCATGTCCTTACTGGGTAGCCGCTAGGATGACCGTGTTCCGCTCTTGGGATGCCTTGCATTTTCCTTCAAAATGGACTTATTCTTCCCCAAGTTGCCAGTAGGCCGTAACGCAACCTCCAACAAAGAATCCAGATGATTGCTTTTATGATTCGGTTCATTTTTAATATTATTGGGTTGTAAATTAATTGAAGTTGGTAAAGTAAGGATTATTCGCCATTTTCAATAACAAACCATTTGGCACTGAGGATGTCAATTTCTGCCAATTTGATTTGAGCCAAGGTGGTGAGTATAGTTTTGATTGAGTTTGCCGAAGTGAGGATTCAGCGTCAGTAGTTCAGTGATAGGGAACGTGCCCGCTGGTATCGGCTTTGTACCACCGGTAAGCTCTTCTGCCACTTTTTGAGGTGGCAATTACGCTCTACAAATTGTTGGTTTACTCTTAGTGTTGGCGGCTGCCTCATAGCTGAGTTGCAGCCCCAACTAAGCAAGATTGTAGTTTTGGTCGGTCTGTAAGATGTTTCCGTGCAGTTTGCATCAAGCTTTTATTTGACCATCGAAAGGGACTGGTTACTAATTCCCAATTGGGAGAAGTCGGTCAGAATACTTACCATTGCCCAATGTCTCCTAAGCTGTTCGACACCCATTAGTAGTTATAACGTTTCCAAAAAAGGAGACCCTTGGGTAAGCCGGCCTTCCACTTTCCATGTCAATTGGTAGAGGACGACTGTTTCTTCGGGAGAATCAACAGGTCAGGCTTCTGGAGTGGTTTGGCTGATAATGGCTGCATTGACCTCCTCGAACATGTTGGAAGAAATCGTATCAGTAAGCACTATCTCGGTTTACAAGGGAAGCAAGTTCATGGCAAACTTCGGTGCTTGTTCTGCTTGTTTGATTTGCAGCACGTTTACAACCTGCATTTCTGGGTTGGATTGCTGTACTAAAAGCCTGTCCACGTCAACCTTTTCCCAAATCCATTCTCAAATTGCTTTTGGGTGAGGTCAACAGCCCTTTATCTGGTCAATATTTGTGGAAGGAGGCCTTTTGGGTGCGGCTCAACTGCACTTGGTAATACAACTTTGCTACATCCGCCTCTACCTTGGTCTTTTACTTTTTTCCAAAACCAATTTGTAAAAATCGGTTAGTTCACGAGTTGCCCGAAGGCCAAGCAACCAAGTTTGGCTATAAACCATTTGATTAAGTTCCACGCCAGCCACAGCGTTCCAATTTGCCCCGAATCGTAATGGGGCGAGTTCTCCTGGAGGGCCACCGACAATTTCCGCTGGGACAAAGCTGGTCTGTAGAATCGCATTGTTGATGATGTTTACATTACCATTGACCTGAGGGCGGTCCCTTACTGAGCGATTGACGCACCAGTTCGTTTCTTTGGCAATGTCAATTAAGCCCTTTTCACGCTGGCATGGTGCTCAAGGGTATATTTGAGGGCACCCTTGAGGTCAATCTGTTGTTGGCCAGCCAAATTGCCGAAGGCCAGCAACCATAGGGTAGTTGCCAAAATTTTCAGGTGATTTCTTGATTTATTCATAAGGTCAGTTGTTGTACTCGCGATGGTTGGAGCCATTGGGCTTCTGCTGTAATTTCGTTGTATTTCCTCCAAAGTTTCAACCTTTTGAAGTTGAGTACATGGATGTGATAATTGTGAAGTTCCCAAATCAGTTCTTTACGAGAAAACTTGGATTTTGGGTTCCCCAATTCCTCCACTATCATATAGGTAGCCTTGGCATAGATCCTTGCGATGATTTCAGGGTCAATATCGGCTCGGTAGTTTCCTTCATCAACGCCTTTGGCTATGTTCTTCTTGATACTGTTAATGATGTGCTCATCTTGTTTTTTCATCAAGGTTTCCCATGACTTATAATAGTATTTCTGCAAATCGAAAAGGGTGCTTGGCGACACACCTTCGATGGTACTGGCCAAGTAGGCTCCAATTTTTTTAACTTCTTCCAAGGCATCTTGGGCATCTTCCGTCAATTTGTCCGTCAGGATTTGTTCCCTTTCGCAATGAGAATTGACCACCGCCTCGATCAGGCTGTCCTTGTTCTCAAAATGCTGATACAGGGTTTTTTTCGACATGCCAAGCTCCCTTGAAATATCGTCCATGCTCACGCTTTTCACGCCTACCCGCATGAAAAGTTGTTCAGCCCTTGTAATGATTTCCTCTTTGGTGTCCATTAATTATTTGAAATGTTTGAATCATGCTCAAACAAGTCAAGGAACAATGGAAACTTTTTTTGGTTCAAAAGTTTCCAAAGTTTTTTCATAAAAAGCAAAGGGCCTGCCAAAACAAGTTTGACAGGCCCTTAAATAACAAAATATTTTCTGAATCGAAAAAATGGTCTTGGGCAGTCGTGGTTAAAATTCATCTAAGTGACGTGTAAATGGTAAGTGTAATACACTACAGGATTACCTTCTTGCGGCGATTGAGCTTGAACGCCAAAAGGGAAAACGCTGTTTTTCTGTTGCTTATGTAGGGTTTTAGTCAGGCTAATTCAAAGCAAGCGGCTAGCAAGCTCTATTTTCCGACCCTCTGGGTCAAGGATCCATCCAAACTTTCCAAACTCCGACGCTTCCACGTTCTCCATCACGGTCACTCCTTCTTTCCTAAGTTCGGCCAGCAGGGCATGGAGGTCCTCTACTTGATAGTTTATCATGTAGTCGTGCTGGCTTGGCTCAAAATACTTGGTGTCGGCTTTGAATGGACTCCAAGCTGTATAGGTCTCCTCATCGGGGTTCTCCTTTCGCCGCCACGGGAAAACAGCTCCCCAATCCTCCGACGCTATTCCGAGGTGTTTGTTGTACCACTCCTTAATGGCTTTGTTGTCTTGGGACTTAAAAAAGACGCCACCTAATCCAATTACTCTTTTCATGCAACTTCATTTTTTATTCGTAACTATTTCGGAGGTTGTGGGAAGAGAGAGGAAAACTTCATTTTTTCACTCTTCTACCACATTTTAGGGTATTCCTTATGGGGAATTGAAAATTTTTCCCCAAAAAATCCCCCCTGCTAATCAGTTAATTTTGTTCTTAGAAAAATGCTGCTCAGCAGCGTGATGACCAGCCCAACTGGAAAGATTTCCAATAGTGTGATGGCGAACATGATGAGTGGGTTCGAATCATATACCTTCATGAATTCCTCATCGGCGGCTATTTGGTTCGCAATATCGGCTTCCGAAACACCTTTTTTCTTGAGCGTCTCAGCTTTGTACTCCATCATCTGCTTACCAAACTCCTCTTTCTTGTCGGTGGTATGATAATAGGCCATCCAAGTGATGACATACATTACCGAAGCAACCAAGGTAATCAAAATTCCAACCTTGAATGCCTTGCCAAAACTGATTTTACCACCATTTTGATCTCGATAGCTCCTGATTCCAAAGAAAATCAACGAAAGGGAAACTATCATTGAAATATACCCGAATAGTTGCCCATGATCGAGATTGACTTTCCCGTCAGGGCCTACCATCAACACCATGCCTACTAGCATAAGGATAGACACTAGTGCGCCTGCAATCAGGCCGAACCTTAGAACGATTTTTTGCATTGTAAACAGAATTTATTGGTGAAACAATGCTGCGAAAATGGGGTGGGGGAGCATTTATCCCATCACCCGAAAGTACCAATTGTGCCAAACCCCCGAATTTTCACCCAAAGGTGTTAGTTCAAAACCGCTTTACCGACTCGATAATGTACATCGGACGCTGCTTGATTTCTTCGTAGATATTGGAAAGGTAAATGGACATAATATAAAGGACTAGGCAGGTGATGGCAAAAAAGACAGAACTCAGCACTACTAAAAATGTCCAGCCTGGACCCACTGCATGGAACTCACCAAAGATATCAATGTTCGTGAATTTGACCTTGACAGCATTGTAAGTTACTGCAAACATTATCACGATGGCTCCCAAGAAAATCCACCCAAGCAAAGCCCTCAAAAAAGGTCGTGAAGGAGGTGATGGCCACCAATGAAGTGCTGAATTTTTCACCAAACCCAGAACCATCATGGGCGAGTGGTACGTCCACCTCCAAGCTGGCGGTACGATAGCCAACAATGGAGTAAATGGCTTTCATGTACCTAAGATTCTCCCTAAGCCGAAGTAGGGAGTTCAGCGCCCTTCGGGAAATGATACGGCTGTCATACGCTCGGTCATCCACCTTCAGGTTGGAGTAATTGCGCAAGATCCAATAAAATAATTTGTAAAATAGCTTGAAGCGAATATTTGATTGCCTCGATTTTGCCTTGAGGTAAACGATGTCATTCCCCTTGTTGCTCTCTTCGAAAAGTTGGGTTACCAATTGGGGCATATTGAAGAAATCAAATTCCAAAATTACGGTATAATCACCATTAGAACGGTCGAGGCCTGCCACAATCGCATGGTTCTTGTTCACCGGTGAAGATAGGTTCAGTAAGAAAATGTTTTGCTTGATTTCTTGTGCAAGTGGTGAAATGACAACGTCTGGGGAAAGCCCGTGGCTGTTGTTCACCAAGATGATTTCATGGTCAGAAAAATTGGCTACAAGCGATTGATGAAGGCCGCCAAGGAGTTCAGGCACCCTCCTAATATCATCTTGCCCTTCGATTACAATTACAATAGAAATAAAACAATTGTGCATCCAATGCGATTTTAGGACACAAATATTGCAAAAAGTGGGATGTGTCAAGTGGTATTCTTCTAGCAGATAGCAGAATGCGTATTTTTATAAATTATTTGTTTGTTAATTTGTAGGTAATTGATGATTACTGTATATTTAAAACAAAATACGTTTTATTGACAATGGTTCATGTGGTTGCAGGTTTCAGGGAAGTACCTGCTAATAACTTTTTTGCAAAGGTTGATTTGCCAAAGTAACCATTCCAAAAATGCTATTCATTTCCAATTGAGCACGCCCCCCCTTGAAATCCCGAAAAATGGGAACCGGCTCTGAAACTTGAAATCGAAGATTCACGCCAGTAAACCTTCACGAACCATTGCTAAAACAACATTAGGGTAAGTACTCACCTTCAAACACCTTGTTCGCTGGTCCACAGAGCCAGATATTTTCAAATTTACCCTCGTTTTTCTTTTCGAAACGAACTTTCAGTTTGCCTCCCTTGGTTGTGATGTCCACTTCACCAATAGGGTTAGCTGGATTGACAAGTGCAAAGGATATTGCGGCGGCAGTGACGCCGGTGCCACATGAAAGCGTTTCATCCTCCACACCCCGCTCGTAGGTCGCCACTTCGATACCTTGGGCTGTTTTTTCCACAAAGTTTACATTGATACCTTCTTTTCTGAAACGGTCGGAATAGCGTATGACTTGCCCGCTTTCGACGATGTTCATGTCTGAGAGGTCTTCGACGAACACCACGTAATGCGGGGAACCGGTATTGAGTACGAAAAAGCCGTCGCCTACCTCCACATTGTCAACGTCGGACATTTTTAGCGCTATCCAACCTTCGTTCACAATAGCCTCATGAGGGCCATCTATTGCTAGGAACTTACTTTCTTTATCAAAAAGGCCCAGGTGCTTCGCAAAGGCAGCGATGCATCGGCCACCGTTGCCGCACATGGTGCTTTCCCTCCCATCAGCGTTGAAATAGACCATTTCGAAGTCGTAGCCCTCAACTGGTTGAAGCAGGATTAGCCCGTCGGCACCGATGCCAAAGCGGCGGTTGCAGATGCGCTCAATCAGCGCGGTATCCTGCAGGGTCAGGTATTTATTTTGGCGCTGATCAATCAAAACAAAGTCGTTGCCAGTGCCTTCGTATTTGTGGAATGGTATTTTCGGCATATTTTCAAGTTGATTTGGAGATGCCCAAGTCAGGTTGCAAAAGTATTTCAACCACAGGTTTGTTTACTAGGAAAACAATTTTATCGTCAAATTCATTTTTTTGCCATCTAAATTCCTCAACTTGCGGGCCAATAGTGCGCTTTGAGATCAAGATGCTACTTTGGCTTTCAAAAGTACAAGTCATTTCACTTAATTACCCGCTGTTCAAACTTCATGAAAAAACATCTTCCAATCGCTGTATCATCAGTTTGCAGTGCGCTGCTGGCAGTGCTGCTTTTCAACTTCTTCCAAAAGCCGAAAACGGTCTATATTGACCGGGCTGATGGTTCAGCTGTTTTTGCCAAATATGGTGATGAGGGTAGTCTTTCTATGGATGGCCAAAGAACTTTCCTTTCATCCTCACCTACCGATTTCATAGCGGCAGCTGAGAAAGTGACCAGTTCGGTGGTCAATATCCGTGCAATGGAAAGCTCTTCCTACGGCTGGTGGGGTGGAAGTTCGCATGGGTCTTCCTCTGGTTCTGGGGTCATCATTTCAAGGGATGGCTATATCGTCACCAACAACCACGTTATTGAGGATGGCAACAAGTACCAGGTGACCATGAACGATCACCGAGAGTACGAAGCAAAATTGATTGCTACTGATCCATATACTGATATTGCACTGCTCAAAATCGAAGAAAAAAACTTGCCAGCCGTTGTTTTGGGCAATTCAGATTCGTTGCGAGTAGGGGAATGGGTGCTGGCGGTGGGGAATCCATTTAATTTGGAAAGCACTGTAACAGCAGGCATCGTCAGTGCCAAAGGCAGGAGCATTGATATATTGGAAGGCGAATACACGATTGAGTCTTTCATCCAAACAGATGCCGCCGTAAATCCTGGTAACAGTGGTGGGGCCTTGGTGAATACCAATGCAGAATTGGTGGGCATTAACACAGCCATCATCACCCGCTCAGGCAAGTACGAGGGCTACTCCTTCGCCATACCATCCAATTTGGTAAAAAAGGTAATCCATGACCTGAGGGAATACGGCGAAGTAAAACGGGGTCTGCTTGGCGTCAAAATCGGGCCAGTGGATGACCGGATTGCCCGTGAACTGAATTTGCCTTCTGTGGAAGGGGTCTATATCAGCAGCGTGACCACCAATGGCGGTGCAGATGAAGCTGGGCTACGTTCCGAGGATGTGGTTGTGGGCATCAATGGCCTGAAAATCCGTTCAATTCCAGAATTGCAGGAACAGGTAGGGAGGCTACACCCCGGTTCTATTATCAAGTTGGAGTACATTCGTGACGGAAAACGGCATAGTGCCAATGTGACCCTAAAGGACAAGGACATGGGATCCACCATAGTCGTGAAAAGTGATGACGAGCAAATTTTGGCAAAATTGGGCTTCAGTCTAAGGGAACTCAACCCAGAAGAGCGAAGGAAACTAAGGGTTGCTGGGGTCTATGTTGAAAACATCAAAGTTGGTGGCACCATCGAAAAAACGGAAATGGATCCAGGTTACATCATTACAAAAGTAGGCGACATAAAGGTCAGTTCAATACAGGAGGTCATCAATGAGTTGAAAAAGAACCGTGGTTCCGAAGTTTATTTGGAGGGATTCTATGAGAACTACCCTGGTGAATACTACTATACATTTTCAATCAAATGAGATGAAGATGATTGACCGATTTTCGATTATCTTCCATTGAAATTGAATTTGACTTCCACAAGTCCTTTCTACCAAGCTAAGCCTGTTATATTTGCGCCCGAATTTGGCGTCCCGCCATTTGCTGATAACTAGTATTTGCATTTCATGAAAAAATTCTTACTTGTTTTTGCTACGCTTTTTTTGGCTTTCATTGGAACAGTCTCTGCCCAGAGAGGTGGCACCTTGCGTGGTAACGTGTTTGACAAGGCCACGGGTGAGCCAATGATTTTCACGACGATCCTATTGAGGGGAACCACAATTGGAACTGTTACGGATGTTGATGGCTTTTACAGTATTGGCAATATACCTGTCGGCAATTATGTAATGGTCGTAACAACCATTGGTTACGACAGCCTTGCCGTTGAGATTGCCATAAAGGAAGGAGCTATAACTACTCAAAAAATTATGCTGAGCGAGAGCAGCATCCAGCTTGGCACGATTGAGCTTTCTGCAAGGCGGGAGTCGGCACGTTCGGAGGTGTCTATTTCAAAAGTCACAGTTACGGCAAATCAAATCAAATCACTGCCTGGAACGGGCGGACAGGCAGATATTGCACAATACCTGCCAGTGTTGCCCGGTATTGTTTCCACGGGCGACCAGGGCGGACAGATTTACATCCGTGGCGGTTCACCGATACAAAACCGCATCCTTTTGGATGGTATGACCATTTTCAACCCCTTTCACAGCATTGGTTTTTACTCAGTTTTTGAAACGGAAACCATTAAGACAGTGGATGTTTTGACGGCCGGTTTCAATGCTGAATATGGTGGAAGGGTATCTGCTGTAGTGGATTTAAAGACAAGGGAAGGCAACAAAAAACGATTGGCTGGTTTGGTGAGTGCCAATCCTTTCCAAGCAAAGGCGGTCATTGAAGGGCCAATTAAGAAGTTTGAAGAAGGTGGTGGAAGTTCCTCCTTTTTGTTTACGGCCAAGCATTCCTACATTGACAAGACTTCCCCATTATTGTACGGCTATGCCGTTGATACGACTTTTTATCCAACAGATGGTGTTGAATTGTCTGAAAAGGACAGGAAGCGATTGCCATTTACTTTCACGGACGTTTACGGGAAACTGTCATTTTTGGCCAGCAACGGTAGTAAATTGAACCTTTTTGGTTTCAATTTCAATGACGATGTCAACTATATAGGTGTGGCTCAGTTGGGCTGGCAGAACGTGGGTGGTGGAACCAATTTTACGCTTATTCCACCCAATTCCAACCTCGTAATTGGTGGCACCTTGGCATATTCCGATTATTTTATTGAATTGAAAGAAGCGAACGAAGACCCACGTTCCAGTGGTATCTCCAACTACAATGTTCGATTGGATTTTACCTATTTTGGCTTGCGTGATGAGTTCAATTATGGTTTTGAAGTAATCGGGATGGATACCAGGTTTAAGTTCAAGAACTTTGCAGGTAATACCATCGAGCAAAACGACAATACAACAGAACTCGGAGCATTCCTAAAATACAAGATCAAGTTAGGTGACCTGATTTTGGAACCAAGCCTACGTGCCCAAGTTTATGCCTCCCAATCCAAATCGTTCTTGGAGCCTCGTTTTGGAATGAAATACAATATCACCGATTGGCTAAGGTTTAAGGCAGCGGGTGGTGTTTACTCCCAGAACCTTATCAGTAGTGTGAACGAATTGGATGTCGTGAACTTGTTCGTAGGCTTCCTGACTGGCCCAGAAGAGAGGGTGAACTTGCCCAACAGCAACGAGGCAGCTCCTAACAGGTTGCAAAAGGCCGTACATGGTGTTGCTGGCTTTGAAATTGACGTAAACAAGAACCTGGAGCTTAATTTCGAACCTTATTACAAAAGGTTCAACCAAATCATCCAAATCAACAGGAATAAGCTATCTGCTAAAGACCCTAATTTCGTGACAGAGACTGGAGATGCCTACGGTATTGATTTTACCATGCGATATGAAACCAAGAAATTTTATTTCTGGGGCACCTATTCACTTGCCAAAGTGACACGGGATGATGGTGATCAAGTGTATCCTACCGTTTTCGACCGTCGCCACAACGTCAACCTGCTGGCAACCTATAAATTTGGCGAGAACCAAGTCTGGGAAGCTGCCTTGCGTTGGAACGTCGGTTCAGGGTTCCCCTTCACACTCACACAAGGCTTTTTCCAAAATTTCGATTTCGAAGATGGCCTAAACGCTGTCCCGACTACTGGCAATGGCGATTTGGGGGTTATTCTTGACAAAAAGCGAAATGGAGGCCGACTGCCGTATTACCACCGTATGGATGGCTCCTTGAAAAGGGTGTTCAAATTCAGCAAATACACCATTCTTGAAGCCGTTGCCAGTGCAACCAATATGTACGACCGGGCGAATATTTTCTATTTCGATCGCATACGCAACAAAAGGGTCAACCAGTTGCCCATCATGCCCAGTGTTGGGCTTACTTTGAACTTTTAAGGATTGAATGATTTAAGGATTGAAGGATTGAATTTTGGGCCAATGCCAAATTCAATCCTTCAATCCTTCAATCCTTCAATCCTTCAATCCTTCAATCCTTCAATCCTTCAATCCTTTCAAACATGAATCTTCACGAATATCAAGGAAAAGAAGTGCTAAAGCGCTTTGGTGTAGCAATCCAAGAAGGCATAGTGGCCACTACCGTTGACGAGGCTGTGGCTGCTTGGAGCCAAATACGTGAGGCCACAGGAACCGATTTTGTGGTCGTTAAGGCTCAAATCCATGCGGGTGGCCGTGGTAAAGGCGGTGGCGTGAAGCTGGCCAAGAACCTTGACCAACTCAAGGAACATGCGGGCAACATCATCGGTATGATGCTCAAAACCCCACAAACGCCTGGTGGCATGGAGGGCCTGGAAACTGGTCCGCAAGGTTTTGATTACCGAGGATAGCTACCGCCAAGGCTTCGACCAGTGCAAGGAATACTATATGTCCATTCTAATGGACCGAGAGAAGAAATGCAATGTCATCATCTATTCCACGGAGGGTGGCATGGACATAGAAAAGGTTGCTGAGGAAACGCCGCACCTCGTACACAAGGAATACATTGACGCAGAACTTGGGCTACAAGCTTTCCAGTGCCGGAAGATAGCCTTCAATCTTGGACTAAGCGGTGCAGCTTTCAAAAACATGGTCGCTTTTGTTGAAAAACTTTACGCTGCCTTCTTGGGTGCCGATGCTTCGCTGTTTGAAATCAACCCAGTGCTCCACGCGCCAGATGACCGCATCATCGCTGTGGACAGCAAAGTTACGCTCGACGACAACGCCCTTTACCGTCACCCTGACCTGGAGGCCATGCACGACCCCGATGAGGACGACCCAACAGAGGTGGAAGCCAAGTCCTATGACCTGAACTATGTGGCACTTGACGGCAACGTAGGCTGTATGGTAAACGGTGCTGGACTTGCCATGGCCACCATGGACATCATAAAACTTTCTGGTGGCGAGCCTGCCAACTTCCTCGACGTCGGGGGCACTGCCGATGCCAGCCGGGTGGAGAAAGCTTTCCGCATCATCTTGAAAGACCCAGCCGTAAAGGCCATCCTCATCAATATTTTTGGTGGAATCGTGCGGTGCGATAGGGTAGCGCAGGGAGTGGTGGATGCCTATAAAAACATGGGCAATATTGAAGTGCCCATCATCGTACGCCTACAAGGCACCAACGCCGACCTGGCCAAACAAATCATTGACGAGTCAGGATTGAAGGTGCAGTCGGCTATTTTGTTGCAGGAAGCTGCAGACAAGGTGCGGGCGGTATTGGCAAATTGATTTAAAATTATATTGATATTTCAAGGTTTTGCATGAACTTCGTGCGAAACCTTTTTTTTTAAACGCTATCTGATGAAAAAACTTTTTACTCTCGTACTTAATTTCCTCCTTGTCGTTTGTACCAACATATTTGGACAAGATTTCATTTCGACACTCCACGACGATAATTCAATTAGCGGGTTCGAACCGATGGTCGCCATTGAAGGGCCAGACAGTACTGTTTGGTTTGGAGGCAACAAACTTATTCAGTTCAATGGCAATGAATTCATGGATTTTGGACTACCTCCATGCAATTCAAACATCTGCAACATCCAAACGCTCTTCTTTGATGCGAATGGAACTTTGTGGTTGAGCGGCCCAGGCATTGGACTTAACCAATTTGTCAATGGCAGTTTTGTAAATATTCCAGGTCCTTCTGACACTCAATTCCCCGATGTTTTCAAGGGTTATGAAAATCAAAAAATCGTAGTGTCGAGTACGGGCCAAATTCGTGCATTTTTTAACAATTTTGCGAACTATTCCCAGAACCACGTCTATTGGGATGGTTCAACTTGGGAGCAAGATGGTGTTGTCGTTAACCAATTTATCTTTCAAATTGATTTGGAAATAGCTGAAGGTGATACCATTTTTCGAGTATGGAACAACGACTTTTCTTATGGCAGTTTTGGGGATGCACAATGGATTTACGACATTAATGATTTGGGAATAATTAATCCACCATCTGATTTTTCGCCAATGCATGATGGAACAGTTGTCATGCTTTTCGGCACACTTGGCAGTTTTAATATTGTGGAAAAAAAATTGGGATCCTGGCAGTTGAAGCATACCGTTTCAAATGCAAACCGATTTCCGGTATCTATCTGTAAGGCTTACGATTCAAACTATTGGTTGTTAGTTTATCACAACATTTTGGAAAAGCTCCAATTAGGGTTTTTCAATGGGCAACAAATAATTTACCCCACTGCCACTGATTTGGGTTTGTCAAATTACGAGTTAGCATATATGCAACCAATTGCAACAAGCAAGAAGAAGTTGTGGATTGGCAGTAATGACACAAACGCACCGCTGATTGAAATCCATTTGGATGGAATAAGCGCCATTGAAAACGATTTTGTTGGTGAAAATGAGAAATTTAGTTTTCGAGTATCGCCAAATCCTGTTCACAATCGTGAAATACACTTAGAGGTCAAGAATTTGGAAATGGCAACTATTCAAATCGAGTTAAGGGGAATGGATGGAAGATTACTCGAACAAAGACACCAAGATAGCCTTAATCCCGCTGTACACGAATTCGATTTCAGCGTAAATGCACCAGGGATTTACTTGGTTAGTATCTATAATGAGGGGAGAGTGTTTCGTGAAAAAGTTGTGGTGATAGACTAAAAGGAATGCCTTTTGGCAGACAATAGGTTAAAGGAAACAAAAAAGCCCTTGCAACACTGTCGCAAGGGCTTCGTTTTCGTACCCCGTACGGGATTTGAACCCGTGTTAACGCCGTGAAAGGGCGCCGTCCTGGACCCCTAGACGAACGGGGCGTACTTGTTTTACTAAAGTGCTTTTCTTCAAAAGCGGGGCAAAGATAGGTACGTTTTCAAAAAAACAAAGCAAGATTGAAAAAAAAATTCTTAACCCCCTTTTGGCGCTCAATTCTTACCAGAAATAATAATGCCTGCGTACATTTGCGCCGCTTCAAAAAACAAGGGCTTTAACCAAGTCACGAAGCTGTAAGTTCCGAACCTTGCCAAATTATTTCACGACCACGTGACGTGTCCTGTTCTATCAACCGAGCACCTTAGACTTTACCATTTATAAAATCACAAACCAATTTCAACTATGGCTATCAAAATTGCAATCAATGGGTTTGGCCGGATTGGCCGCATTACCATGCGCAACCTGCTAAAGAAAGAAGGCGTCGAGGTAGTTGCCATCAACGACCTGACCGATAACCAAACACTTGCCCATCTTTTCAAGTACGATACGATGCAAGGCAAGTTCGACGGCGAAGTCTCTGCCGACAACGAGTACCTCTACTTCAACGGCAAGAAGATTCTGGGCAGTGCCATCAAAAACCCAGCAGAATTGCCTTGGAAGGCCTTGGGCGTTGATGTCGTCATTGAATGTACTGGCATCTTCCTTGACAAGGAAAAAGCGGGGCTTCACCTTCAAGCGGGCGCCAAGCGGGTCGTGCTTTCTGCGCCACCCAAAACCGATGATGTCCCTACTTTCGTGATTGGTGCGAACGAACAGAACATGACGGCCAACGACCTTATCGTTTCCAACGCAAGTTGCACCACCAACTGCCTCGTGCCCATGGTGATGGTATTGGATAAGGCATTTGGCGTTGAGCAGTTCTTTTTGAACACTATCCACGCCTATACATCTGATCAGAATATCCAGGATGCCCCACACCGTGATCTTCGCCGTGCCCGTGCAGCTGCTCAGAACATCGTGCCTACCAGTACAGGTGCTGCCAAGGCCGTTGTCCTTGTCGCCCCGCACCTGAAAGGCAAAATTGCTGCTCACTCGCTTCGGGTACCTGTTGCCACTGGCTCCGTGACCGACATGGTTTGCACGATCAAGACTGCCGCCACGGTGGAGGAAATCAATGCAAAATTTGAGGAAGCAGCCAAGGGCCACCTTAAGGGTGTACTCGAATACTGCACCGACCCCATTGTGTCGAGCGATATCGTAACAAATACGCATTCATGCATTTTCGATGCTGGCCTTACCCAGGTCAACGGCAACACTTGCCGCATCGTGGGTTGGTACGACAACGAAGCTGGCTACTCTGCCCGCCTTGCCGACCTTGCCGAGATGGCCGGCTTGCAGCAGTAAAGATTTGAATCAGTATGAAAAAAAGGCACTACTCGGCAATCCGCTGCTGTAGTGTCTTTTTTGTTTGTCATCGCCCATAAACAATCCAGCAATTCAACAATCAAGCAATCATCAAAACCATGAAAAACATCAATTTCCAAGGCAAGAAAGCCATTATGCGGGTGGACTTCAACGTGCCGCTCGATAAGCAATACAATATAACAGACGACACCCGGATGCGGGAGGCAATTCCAACCATCAAGCATGTATTGGAGGCTGGTGGGGCGGTCATTCTCATGTCGCATTTGGGCAGACCGCTCGATAAACTTAAAGAAGACGGTAGCATTAACGTAGAGAAGTTCACTTTGAACCACGTTACCAAACACCTCGCTGAAATGCTGGGTGTAACGGTGAAATTCTGCCCTGAAACGGTCGGGGAAACCGCTACCAAAATGGCTGCCGAGCTAAATCCAGGCGAGGTGCTCGTGCTTGAAAATACCCGTTTTCAGAAGCAAGAGGAAAAAGGCGATTTGGAATTTTCAAGCCAGCTTGCCAAACTTGGAGACATCTATGTGAACGACGCATTCGGTACGGCACACCGGGCGCATGCGAGCACGACGGTCATGGCCCAATTTTTCCCAAAGGAAAACCGGACTTTCGGCTTTTTGATGGAAAATGAAATCAAGCATGCCGACAAAGTGCTGAACAATCCCGCAAGGCCATTCACAGCCATCACTGGCGGTGCCAAGGTTTCCGATAAAATCGTGTTGCTGGAACGCTTCCTCGATTTGGTGGACAATATCATCATAGGTGGTGGCATGGCCTACACCTTCATGAAAGCCAAAGGTGGTAAGATTGGCAATTCTTTGGTGGAAGACGATAAATTGGATTTGGCCTTGGAACTATTGCGCAAAGCGGAGGCCAAGGGTGTTAAGATTTATTTGCCAGCGGACAGTATTGTTGCTGATAAGTTCGATGCTGCTGCCAACTACCAAACAACCCTTAGCAACGAGATCCCTGATGGCTGGATGGGCCTCGACATCGGTGAAAAAGCAGTGAATTCTTTCAAAAATGTCATCAAGGATTCAAAAACAATCATCTGGAACGGGCCAATGGGTGTTTTTGAAATGCCTAATTTTGCCAACGGCACCAAAGCAATTGCCGTAGCAGTTGCGGAAGCAACCAAAGGCGGGGCTTTCTCGCTCGTTGGCGGCGGCGACAGTGTTGCTGCTGTGAACCAAATGGGCTTGGCCGACGAAGTCAGTTTTGTGAGCACAGGCGGCGGGGCGATGCTGGAGATGCTGGAAGGCAAGGAACTACCCGGTATCAAAGCGATACTGGCAGATTAGTGGGTTACCGGTCAATCCATTTCATTTCTTCATGGGTTTGAACGGGGCCGCAACCTATTTTTTGCAACAGAAACAGTAGGAGAATGCCGCCCAACAACAGGAGCCACCAACTTGGTCGTCCCTTTTGCGGTTGATTTGGTAAATTTGAATCTTCGAATGGTTGATTGCTATTCATTGTGCAAAAATAACTACTTAGCAGGGGGTGTTTTTTGGGGAAAATTTTCAATTTTCCCCAAAAACAAAAAAATAAGGAGGAGAGAAAAATGAAATTTTTTCTCTCTCCTCCCACACCCTCCTAAGTAGTTACGTGCAAAAATAACTTTGCCTTGGATTCAGTTTCATAAAAGGTGGCGGCATTCTCCGCTATTTTACCAGGGCCCGAAAATTATAACTCGTAGCTAGCTTTTTTCAAATAGAACCAGTGAACAAGAAACGCAACCAATCTCTTATTCAGCTCGGACTCATCATCGGCATTGCCCTCTTTGCCAATGTGTTGGGTAACTTTTTTTTTACCCACTTTGATCTTACCGAGGACAAACGATTCACGCTATCTGAACCATCCAGAAAGTTGCTTAGTAATCTCAATGCGGAGGTGTATGTTAATGTGCTGCTGGCAGGTGAATTCAATGCCGGGTTCAAGCGCCTTCAGCGGTCAGTGACCGAGATGCTGGACGATTTCAAGTCTCAATCCGGCTTTATCACCTATACTTATTCAAATCCCGGTGATGGCTCAGTGGACGAAATCAATGCCAAACGAGCGGAGCTGGCCAAAGATGGCATTGTTCCAACCAACCTTCGAATCAAGACCACGGAAGGCACAGAGGAGAAATTCATTTACCCCTATGCCAAAATCAGCTACAAGGGGAGAACAGAAGTGGTTGATTTGTTGGATGAAGAGGCGGTTGGGGCCAATCCTGATGAAAAACTAAATACCTCCATTAGCCAATTGGAGTACAAGTTTGCCAACGCCATCCATAAACTTGAATCGGGCGCCAAAGAGATTGTGGCCTTTACGGTGGGGCATGGAGAGCTTAACGAGCGGGAAAGGGCCGACCTCGTTCGCTCGCTTAGGGCTTATTATGAGGTAGGTACTTTTAATCTGGACAGTGCCTATGCAATCCCGCAGGATGTAAAGACCTTGATTGTTGCCAAACCAAAGGCGCAGTTCAGCGACCGTGACCTGTTCATCATTGACCAATACTTGATGAATGGTGGTAGCATTCTTTGGATGATAGACCCGCTAAATGTGGAACTTGACTCATTGCGAAGCAAAAACAGCTACGTTGCCCGGGACTATCCCTTGAACCTGAACGATATTCTGTTCAAATATGGCGCAAGGGTGAACCCCGACCTCGTCCTTGACCTTCAATGTTCGAAAATCCCAATGGTGATTGACCAAAAAGGTACGATGGATTTGTTCCCTTGGTACTATTTTCCGGTGGTTATCCCCAATTCAAGCCATCCGTTGGTTCGGAATTTGGATGGAGTGAACCTGTACTTCCCGTCTTCTATAGATACTATCAAAACCAAGACCCCAGTCAAGAAGACCATATTGCTTGCCACTTCCGACAACAGTAAGATACAGCCCAATATCACCCGCTTGAACTTTGAAATCCTGCGATATGGTGATGAAATAGCCAAAACGTTTGACAAAAAACAGGTGCCAGTTGCTGTTTTGTTGGAAGGCGTTTTCCCCTCTTTCTTTGAAAACAGGGTGACCGATGAAATGAAGGCGGGATTGCAGCAAATAAAACAAGAATATAGGTCGGAAAGCAAACCAACTCGAATGGTCGTGGTGGGTGATGGCGATATTGCGAGGAATTTCATCAATCCAAAGACTGGGGCCCCGCTCACCTTGGGGCACAACCCGATAGACCGTTTCACCTATTCCAACAAGGATTTCCTCATCAACGCCATAGAATACCTCCGTGATGACTCAGGCTTGATAGCGGCAAGGGGGAGGGAAGTCAAACTGCGGCTATTGGATACAACAAAGGCTAAAGCCGAAGAAACTTTTTGGACAGTGCTGAATTTAGTCGGCCCAGTGGTGCTACTGCTTGGCTTTGGCTTTGTTTACAATTGGCTTCGCAAACGACGCTTTGCAATCCCAACTTAGAAGCGTTATTGCTGAAAAGCAAACTGCACAAGATTGGCGCCCATCCTTAGGGCTTGTTGGCGCTTATCCTCTGGGTCGTTGTGTACGGGTTGGTCTTCCCAGCCATCGCCAAGGTCGCATTCAAAGCTGTAAAAACATACCAACCGGCCTTCCCAAAAAATGCCAAAGCCCTGTGAAGGCTTGTCGTCGTGTTTGTGGATCTTGGGCAAGCCATTCTTGAACTCAAATTTTTGATGGTAGATTGGGTGGGAATAGGGCAGTTCAATGAACTGCGTCTCTGGAAACACTTTTTTCATCGCTGTACGCACGAAAGGATCCATCCCATAATTGTCGTCAATATGCAGAAAGCCGCCGCCAATCAAATAGGTGCGAAGGTTTTCAGCCTCTTGATCGGAAAAAACAACGTTGCCATGCCCTGTCATGTGGATAAATGGAAAATTGAATAGCTCAACGCTGCCTACCTCCACGGTTGCATAATCTGGGTCGAGGTTGGTGCCTAACTGCTCGTTGCAAAACCGAGTCAAGTTGGAGAGGGCGGTTGGGTTGGCATACCAGTCGCCGCCGCCATTGTATTTGAGCAGCCCGAACTTGACGGGTGCGCCTTCTTTGGCGGCCATTGGCAGCAATGAAGCGAGTAAGATGGCTATTGAATTTAACATCTAAATGAAATTGAGGGTAAAGTTTAGGAGTTGACCAAGTGGACCGTATGGCATGCAGTAATTGCGGCAGTTTCTGTCCGCAACCGGTTGGCACCCAAGCCAACTTCATGAAAACCATTTTTCAAAGCCAGTGACACTTCTGCTTCTGAAAAATCGCCTTCAGGCCCAATCAGCACAGTAACGTTTGCACCTGCCGGACAGTTGTTCTTCAAGTGTGCCAAATCCGTTTTATGGCAATGCGGAATAAAACGAGCCTCGTTTTCGATGGTTGCATTTTTTTTTATAAAATCCTCAAAATCAGTAAGTTCGTTCAATTTCGGCAACCGGGTGCGAAGGCATTGCTTAGCTGCCGAGAGTATGATTTTTTCCAATCGTTCTGGCCTTAGTTTGCTACGCTCCGTGTTTTCGGTGAGTAGGGGAGTGATTTCATCCACTCCGATCTCCGTGGCCTTTTCGATGAACCACTCGAACCTGTCCATGTTCTTCAACAATGCAACTGCCATGTGCAAACGGAAATATTGATGGTCGGTACCTTCGTGCTTTGCCGTGATTTTCACAATGGCCTGTCTTTTGGCAAGTTCCTGAATTTGTCCTTCGTACCAGCTTCCTGCTCCATCTATGAACTGAATGGTATCCCCCAGCTTTTTGCGTAGCACCTGCGCGCAGTGTTTGGTTTCCGCTTCCGAAAAATAGGCAAGCTCGCCATTCCGTATATCGTTGCAAAAGAAAATTATCATGGTGCAAAAATAGATAAGGAGAATGCCAATTGGTACCGAGTGCCAACTTTTACAATAGTTTGATGTTCTCAACATTTAAAAATCACGCAAAAGCCGAAATCGGCTTAGTTTTGCGCTTCGCAAACGGCGGCTGGTATTAAATCTTCTAACCTGCCGTTTTTGGCGAAAAAAGAACAGATTCAAATATGGATATTCTCGTAAAGGTTGGGCAGTTGGTTTTGAGCCTTTCCATTCTGATAGTACTGCACGAACTCGGACATTTTCTACCTGCCAAATGGTTCAAGACCAAAGTGGAGAAATTTTATCTCTTCTTCGACCCTTGGTTTGAGCTCTTCAAAAGAAAGTTGGCGAAACTGAGTACGGCATTGGGTGGCTGCCGTTGGGCGGCTACGTCAAAATAGCTGGTATGGTGGACGAAAGCTTCGATACCGAGCAGATGAAAGAACCACCACAGCCTTGGGAGTTCCGTTCGAAGCCAGCTTGGCAGCGCCTCATCATCATGATTGGTGGCGTAACAGTCAATTTCGTCCTTGGCTTCTTCATCTACTCCATGATGTTTTGGACATGGGGCGACAAGTACCTCCCCACGGAAAACATCACTTGGGGTGTACAGCCCGACTCCATTGGTCAGGTCATTGGCATCCAGCCCGGCGATTTGGTGGTGGCTGTGGACACTTACCAACTAAAGCGCTACAATCCGGGCCTTGCAAAAACCCATATCGTCATTGATGGCGCGAGGAAACTAACTGTACAAAGGAACGGGCAACCGGTTGAACTGACCATTTCGCCAGAAGTGGCCGAATTTCTCTCGCTCAACAAGAACAAAGACGTGATGCTTTACTCGTTAAGGCAGCCATTCACGGTCGGTCACATGCAAGAAACCTGTAAGGGAATCTTGTTCTGGAAAAAATGTGAGCCTGCGCCAGCTGAAAAAGCAGGCATCCAGCTTGGTGACCGTATAATTGGTTTGAACGGGAACCCTACACCTTATTTTGGTGACTTCTTCAATGGGGTGAAGGCGCTACCTAAAGGTGAAAAAGACATCCAAGTGCAATTGCTCCGGGGCGCTGATACGATGAACCTGGCCGTCCACACCAATGCCGATGGTAAAATTTTAGCCAGCCCCATTATGGATTTGAGCAAGACTTTTGAAATGAAGACGGAGGATTTCAGCCTTTTCCAGTCATTCCCCAAAGGCTGGAAAAAAATGTCAGCTTTCCTTGGAAGCCAGTGGAAAGCCTATGGCAAAATGTTCTCTGGAGAAATTAAGGTAACCGAAAGCCTGGGCAGCTTCATTTCGATTGGTGGTATGTTCTCCTCAGAATGGGACTGGTATTCCTTCTGGAACTTGACGGCCATGCTTTCGTTGGTGTTGGCATTCATCAACCTGCTGCCAATACCAGCCTTGGATGGCGGCCACGTAATGTTCCTGCTTTTTGAGGTGCTGACGGGCAAAAAGCCAAGCGACAAGTTCATGGAAATAGCAACGATGGTTGGGTTCGTCCTCTTGATTTCCTTGATGGTATTTGCTTTAGGATTGGATATTTCACGGCTTTTTTAAGGGAACAAGCCATGAACAACTATTTTGAATTTTTTGAGATTCCTGTTGCGTTCTACCTCGATGAGACAGCCCTGAAGCAACGGTTTTTGAAGAACAGCAAAAAGTTCCACCCCGATTTTTTTACACTGGAATCGGAGGAAAAGCAGGCCGAAATCCTAGAACTTTCGACTTACAACAACCAAGCATTCCTCACGCTAAGTGATTTCGACAAAAGGTTGAAATACATTCTTGACTTAAAGGGGATATTGGCCGATTCAAACCATGAGCTGCCAAATGCGTTTTTGATGGAAATGATGGACATCAACGAAGCCATCATGGAACTTGAGTTTGATTTCAATCAAACGGCGTTCGATGCAGCCAAGGAGAGGGTAGGGGACTTAGAGGCAGAACTTTTTGAAAACGCCAAGCCGATCATGGAAGCCTATTCAGATACCTCCAACAACGCATCCCTCGAAATCGTAAAAGATTTTTTTCTAAAAAAACGATACCTCTGGCGAATTAAAGAAAAATTGGATAGCTTTGCACCCGCTTCAAAGGAAGTACGTTGATTGGAATGCCCACTATTGATGTATATTTGATTCAAATAATTGACAGTCAACGATTTATGTTTTTGTAATGCCGAAGTGGCGGAATGGTAGACGCGCTGGATTCAAAATCCAGTGTAGGCAACTCCCGTAATGGGTTCGAGTCCCCACCTTCGGTACTCCAAGTTTTATTTAAACCAAAATGGCGGAATTGGTTGACGCACTTTTCAGGGAGTGTGTCTTCATGGGTTCTAATGGCGGAGTGTTGGAATTGGTAGACAAGCTGGTCTCAGAAGCCAGTGGTAGCAATACCGTATGAGTTCGAGTCTCATTTCCGTCACACAGACAAAGCCTTCGCAGCAGCGAGGGCTTTGTCGTTTCAAGCTTACTATTGTGTCTATTCCCTCGCTTATTGCCTTCCTGCTGCTCGCACTTCTGGCCGAAATACTTGGAACGGTGGGAGGTTTTGGCGCTTCCTTGTTCTTTGTACCTGTGCCCGCCAGAATGATTTTTGGCATTACCTTTGTTGATTAAACCAAATGCACGACCATTGCAAGTTGGGAATTTCTTCGGTCGAAAAATCGAAGCCCTTCTATTTAACCGAATAGTATCCTGAATCGAAGCTTAAAACAACTTCAGCATGAAACGAACGCATTACATCCTCCTGCTGGTAATCAGCCTAATTTTTCCCAAACCACAATGGCACAAGATGCCAGAATGAAATCCTTCATAGACGGCCTGATGAAAAAAATGACCGTTGAGGAGAAAATCGGGCAACTGAACCTGCCAGCAGCAGGCTGGGTGCCCACTGGCGCCACCGTCAGCAAGGACAGCGAAGAGAAAATCATCGCAGGTAAGGTCGGGGCGATGTTCGGCTACCACGACCCCGTCAAGATGAAGGTAAATCAACAAATAGCCGTGGAAAGAGCAGGTTAAAAATCCCTTTGTTCTTTGGCTTGGATGTGATTCATGAGTCACCGCACCATTTTCCATTCTCCGCTAGGCCTCGCCGCCACTTGGGACTGAAACTGGTTGAAAAAATCGGCCCGCATTGCCGCACAGGAAGCCACTGCAGAGGGGTTGAACTGGACTTTTTCCCCCATGGTGGACATTGCACGTGACCCCCGTTGGGGCCGCATCAGCGAAGGGAATGGCGAAGACCCTTTTTTGGGTTCTGCCATTGCCAGGGCGATGGTCAAGGGCTATCGGGGGGGATTTGTCGTCACGGACTACACGGCCATCAATGAGATGACGCAACATGGCCTTGGCGACCTTCAAACCGTCAGTGCCTTGGCGCTTAAGGCCGGGGTTGAAATGGACATGGTCGGCGAAGGTCTTTTGACGACGCTGAAAAAATCGCTGGACGAGGGCAAACTGAAAATGGCAGATATTGACCTTGCCTGTCGTCGCATTCTGGAGGCGAAATACAAAATGGGGCTATTTGAAGATCCCTATCGCCGGATTGACCCAAGCCGTCCTGCCAAGGAGGTTTTGACGCCCGAAAACCGCAAGGCTGCCCGTGAAATTGCGGCAAATGGTTTCGTTACTGCTCAAAAACGAGAACAACATGCTGCCCCTGCCGAAAACGGGCAAAACCATCGCATTTATCGGCCCCATGGCCGACAATCAAAAGGACATGCTGGGCACTTGGGTCATTGCTGGCGAGCCGGACAAGGCTGTGACGGTGATGCAGGGCGTCAAAAATGTTGCTCCGCAACTGAATGCCATTTTCAGCAAAGGCTCCAATATCACGGACGACACGGCCTTCATGCACCGACTCAATTTTTATAACTCACAACGGGTGGCAATTGACCTCATATCGCCCGAAACGCTGCTTCGCAACGCCTTGGAGACAGCTAATAAAGCCGACATCATCGTGGCGGTAATGGGCGAGTCGGAGAGCATGAGTGGCGAATCGAGCAGCCGGACGGAGATTGGCATCCCCGCCAGCCAGCGGAAACTCTTGGAAGAATTGGTGAAAACGGGCAAGCCAGTTGTGTTGGTGCTGTTTACAGGTAAGCCACTCACCACAGGTGGGGAGGACCAGCATTGCCGCAGCGATACTGAACGTCTGGGCACCCGGCACCCGAAGCGAGCAACGCCATCGCCGACGTGCTGTTTGGTGACGTGAATCAAGCGGCAAGCTCACGGCTACTTTTCCCCGCTCTGTTGGGCAGATTCCACTTTACTACAACCACAAGCCGACCGGGCGCCCTTACTATCAGGAGCTATCAGGCAAAATTCTGACGAATTACTCTCGCCGAACGAGCCGCTTTACCCATTTGGCTACGGCTTGAGTTATACTTCGCTGCTTGGAGGATGAAGCTCAGCAAAGCAAAATGACAGGCAACGGCACGTTGACGCCAGTGTGAAACTGTCAATGTCGGCAAAATGGCAGGCGAAAGAAGTGGTACCAACTTTACATCGGCGACCCCGTGGTAAGCATCAACGAGTAGGTCAGGGGAGTGAGAAGGCTTCCAAAAAATCAGTAATTTGCAACCCGGCGAGAGCAAGTTGGTCAGCTTTAGCATCACCCCAGAATTGTTGAAGTTCTACAACTGCGACCTGAAATATGATTGGGAACTGGGGAGTTCAACATCAGAAATAGGAACAGCTCAAGCAAGCTGAAAATAGAGAAAGGTGACTTGGGGAAAATAACCAGTTCACTGCAAAAATCAAGGTCGGTCGGGGTTCAATTTAATAAGCCCTTGTTATTTCAGCGTAGTTTTGTTGCTTGTACAAAAATCAAAACGCCAATGCTTTGAAAAAACGGTCTTCAGTCCATACTCAGCTATTTTGATACTCGGCTTTTGGCGTTGAACCTGCATCCACAACCGGGCAATTGCGCAAGCACCTAATGGCTGGCCCATTTTTGAGCAAGGTGGAGTTTGGCTAAGAAATTTTCCAGAGCTACGGCATAAGTTCGTACCTGGGCCCAGAATCCTTTGACAATATCCATCAATGGGAAGGAAAGGAAGTCATGCTCTCTGGCTATATTATCCCCACTGCCGATGCCCCTGGGTACGAAGGGCTGATTCTCTCCAAATTCACCTATTCATAATGCTTTTTGTGGCAAGGCTGGCTTGGCAACCGTGGCGGAAGTGGTCATGAAAAAGCCGCTGAAGGACTACAAAATTGACAAACCTTATGTGTTTAAAGGCACGCTAAAACTGAATGAAGACGACCCGGACCGCCTGATTTTCATCATAACCGAAGCCAGCTTGATGGATATGTAAACCCTTGAGCTGCCCACCTATTTCATGGCCGATTTTTTCAAACAACTGTTCATATAACCCGTCCGCTTTTACAAGCGATTCATTTCACCGTTAAAACCGCCTTCGTGCAGGTACCACCCAACCTGCTACCAGTACATGATTGATGCTGTTCAAGAATGGGGCGTTATCAAGAAACTTTGGATGGGCTTGAAGCGGTTGGCAAGCTGCCATCCTTGGTCGGCGGGGTATGACCCGGTGCCGAAAGAAGAAGTTGTAACACCATTATTGAAATTAGGTTGGCATACCAAGATGCTACCTCATTGATAGGTTTTATACCTCTACCTCGACGACTGTCAGCTCTTTAATTCCTATTTAACTTGTGAAAAAATGAGTTGATTTCAACTTGACTATAGGAAATAAACATAAAGCATCTAAATTTACAGTCAGCATAATTTATTTTAAAATGAAAGCTTACGTTCCAATTTTCAATCAGAAAAATACTGCCATGGGCAGAAAGTAGGGTTAATCCTTACTTTTGTTCTACCTTTTGTCCAATCGCGTATTTTCTCAAGATTCCAAAGCTGCCCAACAATTTGAGAAAGCTACCAGGCATACGAGTCAACAATCCTTTCATGTCGGCATTGGCGGCCATAGATTCGTGCCTCGCAACGGGAACAAAGCAAAGCCATGTACTAAACCTTCGAGCTAAGATATGGCGAAGTTGAACGATACCGCCGCT
>JADKBS010000067.1 GCA_016714985.1 Saprospiraceae bacterium
CTTCTGTGCTTTGCCGTGATTTTCACAATGGCCTGTCTTTTGGCAAGTCTGAATTTGCCCCTCGTACCAGCTTCGATCCATCAATGAAATAGACGGTATCCCCGAGCTTTTTGCGTAGCACCAGCAATGCTTGGTTTCTTTCGAAAATGGGCAGGCCACGCTTCCCGTATATCGTTGCAATAGAAAAAAATCATGGGGCAAAATATAAAGAATCCTTGTCCCAACTTGACACCAAATCTAACTTTCCTCCTCAGTTTTGTTCCTAACATGAAAATGCCAGGCAAAGCTGAAATCAGCTTACTTTTGCGCTTCACATTAAAAGGACATGCAATGAGATGTTCTTCCCGCTTTCCTCAAAAAAACAGATTCGAAATATGGATATTCTCGTAAAGTTGGGCGGTTGGTTTTGAGCCTCTCCATTCCGATTGTGCTTCACGAACTCGCCATTTTTCCTGCCACAGTGGTTCAAGACCAAAGTGGAGAAATTTTACCTCTTCTTCGACCCTTGGTTTGAGAGCTTCAAAAGAAAACGGGCAAATTGGAATACGCATTGGATCGGCTGGCTGCCACTCGGTGGTTATGTGAAGATTGCGGGTATGGTGGACGAGAGCTTTGACACCGAACAAATGAAGGAACCACCACAACCTTGGGAGTTCCGCTCTAAACCAGCTTGGCAGCGCCTCATCATCATGATTGGAGGTGTCACCGTCAATTTCATCCTCGGCTTTTTCATTTATTCCATGATTTTTTGGACTTGGGGTGATAAGTACCTCCCCACTGAGAATGTCACTTGGGGCGTCCAACCTGATTCCATTGGTCAAGTCATCGGTATTCAGCCAGGTGATATTGTAGTGGCGGTGGATACCTATCAGCTTACTCGTTACAACCCAGCGATTGCCAAAACGCATATTGTGATTGATGGTGCCAGGTCGCTTACCGTGAACCGCAATGGACAACCTGTGAAGCTGAGCATATCAAGCGAGGTAGCAGAATTCCTTTCGCTTAATAAAACAAGGACGTGATGCTCTATGTTGTGGCAGCCTTTGTGGTCGGTTATGGCGGAGACCTGCAAGGGAATCTGTTTGGAAAAAATGGAGCACCTGTGCTGAAAAGGCGGGGATAAACTTGTGACTAAAATCATCGGCTTGAACGGGGCACCAACGCCTTTTTCGGTGATTTTTCCATGCGGTGATGGCTTTGCCAAAGGGTGAGAAAGACTTGCAGGTACAGCTATTGCGTTCCCGATACCCTCAACCTGGCGGTGCACACCACTGCACGAGGCTGGTAAAATACAAGCAAGTCCCATTAGGGATTGGAGCAAGGTTTTCAAATGAAACCGAGAATTTTAGCCTGCTTCAGTCATTTCCGAAAGGATGGAAAAAATGGTCAGCATTCTTGGGAGCCAATGGAAAGCCTATGGCAAAAATGTTCTCTGGTGAAATAAAGGTAACCGAAAGCCTTGGAGCTTCATTTCGATTGGTGGCATGTTCTCCTCAGAATGGGACTGGTATTCCGTTCTGGAACCTGACTGCCATGCTTTCGCTGGTTTTGGCATTCATCAACCTGTTGCCTATACCTGCCTTGGATGGCGGCCATGTAATGTTCCTCCTTTTTGAGGTGTTGACGGGCAAAAAGCCAAGCGACAAGTTCATGGAAATAGCTACGATGGTAGGGTTTGTTCCTTTCTCATTTGATTTCCTTGATGGTATTTGCTTTAAGATTCCGAGATGTTCACGGCTTTTTTAAGGAACAAGCCATGAAACAACACTATGAATTTTTTGAGATTCCTGTTGCGTAATTCTCACCTCGATCGAGAACAGCCCTGAAGCAACGGTTTTGAAGAACAGCAACAGTTCCACCCCGTTTTTTACACTGGAATCGGAGGAAAAGCAAGCCGAAATCCTAGAACTTTCGACCACAACAACCAAGCATTCCTCACGCTAAGTGATTTCGACAAGGTTGAAATACATTCTTGACTTAAAGGGGATATTGGCCGATTCAAACCCATGGGCTGCCAAATGCGTTTTTGATGGAAATGATGGACATCAACAAGCTATCATGGAACTTGAGTTTGATTTCAATCAAAACGGCGTTCGATGCAGCCAAGGAGAGGGTAGGGACTTAGAGGCAGACTTTTGAAAACGCCAAGCCGATCATGAAGCCTATTCAGATACCTCCAACAACGCATCCCAGAAATCGTAAAAGATTTTTTCTAAAAAAGATACCTCTGGCGAATTAAAGAAAAATTGGATAGCTTTGCACCCGCTTCAAAGGAAGTACGTTGATTGGAATGCCCACTATTGATGTCTTTTATCTAACTCATTGACAGTCAACGATTATGTTTTTGTAATGCCGAAGTGGCGGAATGGTAGACGCGCTGGATTCAAAATCCAGTGTAGGCAACTACGTGTGGGTTCGAGTCCCACCTTCGGTACTCCAAGTTTCATTTAAGCCGAAATGGCGGAATTGTGAGACGCACTCTTTTCAAGGGAGTGTGTCTTCATGGGTTCTAATGGCGGAGTGTTGGAATTGGTAGACAAGCTGGTCTCAGAAGCCAGTGGTAGCAATACCGTATGAGTTCGAGTCTCATTTCCGTCACACAGACAAAGCCTTCGCTGTAGCGAGGGGCTTTGTCGTTCAACTTACTATTGTGTCTATTCCCTCGCTTTTATTGCCTTCGCTGCTCGCACTTCTGGCCGAAATACTTGGAACGGTGGGAGGTTTTGGCGCTTCCTTGTTCTTTGTACCTGTGCCCGCCTGAATGATTTTGGCATTTACCTTTGTTGATTAAACCAAATAGACCATTGCAAGTTGGGAATTTCTTCGGTCGAAAAATCGAAGCCCTTCTATTTAACCGAATAGTATCCTGAATCGAAGCTTAAAACAACTAGCATCGAAACGAACGCATTACATCCTCCTGCTGAAGCGTCGGCCTAATTTTTCCCAAACCACAATGGCACAAGATGCCAGAATGAAATCCTTCATAGACGGCCTGATGAAAAAATGACCGTTGAGGAGAAAATCGGGCAACCTGAACCTTTGCCAGCAAGTGGTAGCTGACCCATCACTGGCACCGTCAGCAAGGACAGCGAAGAGAAAATCATCGCAGGTAAGGTCGGGGCGATGTTCGGCTACCACGACCCCGTCAAGATGAAGGCCATCCAACAAATAGCCGTGGAAAAGAGCAGGTTAAAAATCCCTTTGTTCTTTGGCTTGGATGTGATTCATGGTCACCGCACCATTTTTCCCATTCCACTTGGCCTTGCCGCTACTTGGGACATGAAACTGGTTGAAAAATCGGCCCGCATTGCCGCACAGGAAGCCACTGCAGAGGGGTTGAACTGGACTTTTTCCCCCATGGTGGACATTGCACGTGACCCCCGTTGGGGCCGCATCAGCGAAGGGAATGGCGAAGACCCTTTTTTGGGTTCTGCCATTGCCAGGGCGATGGTCAAGGGCTATCAGGGCGACGACCTTGGCCTGAAAAACTCGCTGATGGCTTGCGTGAAACACTATGCGCTGTACGGTGGGGCAGAAGCTGGCCGGGACTACAACACACCGTGGACACTAGCCGAACGAGCATGTACAATTAATGGCTGCCGCCTTACAAAGCCGCTGTGGAAAGTGGGCGGCGGGTAGTGTGATGACCAGCTCAAACGTGGTGGACGAAGTGCCCGCCTCCGCCAATCGTTGGCTTCTGACCGATGTGCTTCGCAACCAATGGGGCTTCAAAGGATTTGTCGTCACTGACTACACGGCCATCAATGAGATGACGCAACATGGCCTTGGCGACCTTCAAACCGTCAGTGCCTTGGCGCCGAAGGCCGGGGTTGAAATGGACATGGTCGGCGAATCTTTGACGACGCTGAAAAAATGCTGGACGAGGGAACCAAACTGAAAATGGCAGATATTGACCTTACCTGTCGTCCATTCTGGAGGCGAAATACAAAATGGGGCTATTTGAAGATCCCTATCGCCGGATTGACCCAAGCCGTCCTGCCAAGGAGGTTTTGACGCCCGAAAACCGCAAGGCTGCCCGTGAAATTGCGGCAAGTAGTTTCGTACTGCTCAAAAACGAGAACAACATGCTGCCCCTGCCGAAAACTGGCAAAACCATTGCATTTATCGGCCCGATGGCGGACAACCAAAAGGACATGCTCGGCACTTGGGTCATTGCTGGCGAAGCCGACAAGGCAGTGACGGTGATGCAGGGCGTCAAAAATGTTGCTCCGCAACTGAATGCCATTTTCAGCAAAGGTTCCAATATTACGGACGACACGGCCTTCATGCACCGACTCAATTTTTATAACTCACAACGGGTGGCAATTGACCTCATATCGCCCGAAACGCTGCTTCGCAACGCCTTGGAGACAGCTAATAAAGCCGACATCATCGTGGCGGTAATGGGCGAGTCGGAGAGCATGAGTGGCGAATCGAGCAGCCGGACGGAGATTGGCATCCCCGCCAGCCAGCGGAAACTCTTGGAAGAATTGGTGAAAACGGGCAAGCCAGTTGTGTTGGTGCTGTTTACGGGCCGGCCACTCACCCTGGAGTGGGAGGACCAGCATTGCGCAGCGATACTGAACGTCTGGGCACCCGGCACCGAAGCAGGCAACGCCATCGCCGACGTGCTGTTTGGTGACGTGAATCCAAGCGGCAAGCTCACGGCTACTTTTCCCCGCTCTGTTGGGCAGATTCCACTTTACTACAACCACAAGCCGACCGGGCGCCCTTACTATGGGAGCTATCAGGCAAAATTCCTGACGAATTACCTCGACAGCCCGAACGAGCCGCTTTACCCATTTGGCTACGGCTTGAGTTATACTTCCTTTACTTTGGAGGAAATGAAGCTCAGCAAAAGCAAAATGACAGGCAACGGCGCATTGACGGCCAGTGTGAAACTGTCCAATGTCGGCAAAATGGCAGGCGAAGAAGTCGTCCAGCTATATCGGCGACCCCGTGGCCAGCATCAGCAGGCCGGTCAGGGAGTTGAAAGGCTTCCAAAAAATCATGCTGCAACCCGGCGAGAGCAAGGTGGTCAGCTTTAGCATCACCCCAGAATTGTTGAAGTTCTACAACCACGACCTGAAATATGATTGGGAGTCTGGCGAGTTCAACATCGAAATAGGGAACAGCTCGAACAAACTGAAAATGGAAAAGGTGACTTGGGAAAAATAACCAGTTCACTGCAAAAATCAAGGTCGGTCGGGGTTCAATTCCCAACCGGCCTTGTTTTTTTAGCGTAGTTTTGTTGCTGGTACAAAAAATCAAAACGCCAATGCTTTTGAAAAAATCGGTCTTCAGTCCATGCTCGGCTATTTTGATACTCGGCTTTTTGGCATTGAACCTGCTTCCACAACGGGCAATTGCGCAAGCACCCAATGGCTGGCCCATCTTTGAGCAAGTGGAGTTTGGCAAGAAGTTTTTCAAGACCTATGGTATGTTCATGCCCTGGCCCAAGTCCTTTGACAATATCCGCCAATGGGAAGGAAAGGAAGTCATGCTCTCCGGCTATATCATTCCCACAGCGGATGCACCGGGCTACGAGGGGCTGATTCTCTCCAAATTCACCTATTCGCAATGCTTTTTTTGTGGCAAGGCTGGCTTGGCAACCGTGGCGGAAGTGGTCATGAAAAAACCGTTGAAGGACTACAAGATTGACAAACCCTATGTGTTCAAAGGCAAGTTGCAACTCAATGAAGACAACCCCGACCGGCTTATTTTTATCCTTACCGACGCCAGCCTGATGGATATGTAAACCTCATTAGCTGCCCAACGCAATGGCTGATTTTATCAAAAAACTGTTTATCCTGCCCATCCGCTTTTACAAGCGATTCATTTCACCGTTAAAACCGCCTTCGTGCAGGTACCACCCAACCTGCTCCCAGTACATGATTGATGCTGTTCAAGAATGGGGCGTTATAAGGGGATTTTGGATGGGGTTGAAGCGATTGGTCAGCTGCCATCCTTGGTCGCCAGGGGTATGACTTAAGTCCGAAGAAAGATAAACCAATCATGTAACACTTAGCAATCCATAACCCCAAATCCGCAATCCGTTTATCTTTGCCCAAAACAAACAAACCTGTGGCAAGAAGCAGTACGACCATCGTAGGAGGCCAGCCCCGTGAAAGTTCCGGCAAGGTGACGCCGCTCATGGAGCAGTATTTCAAGATGAAGGCGAAGCACCCGGAGGCCATCATGCTCTTCCGGGTCGGCGATTTTTACGAAACCTTTGGCGAAGACGCCATCAAAGCCTCCCGTGCGCTCGGCATCACGCTCACCAGCCGCAATAATGGCGGCTCCGACCTCGAACTGGCGGGATTCCCTTACCACAGCATGGACGTTTACCTGCCCCGACTCGTACGGGCGGGCTACCGGGTGGCGGTTTGCGAGCAATTGGAAAAGCCATCGCCGGAAAAGAAAATCGTGCGGCGGGGCATCGTGGAGGTGGTGACGCCCGGCGTGACGACCGACGAAAAGCTCCTCGACCACAAGACGAACAATTTCCTCGCCTCTATTTTTTCGGTAAAAACAGCGCAGCAGGCATCGCTTTCCTCGACATCAGCACGGGCGAACTCATGGTCAGCGAGGGCGACCTATCGTATATGGACAAGCTGCTGCAAGGCTTCAACCCCTCCGAGGTCATTTTCTCGAAAGGCGCTGCGAAGCTGTTCGAGCAGCAGTTTGGCGACCGATTTTACACCTACACCCTCGACGACTGGGCTTTTTCCCACGATTTTACCCAAGAAAAAATAAAGGAACATTTCGAGGTCGCTTCGCTCAAAGGCTTCGGCATCGAGCATTTGGAGCTGGCGCAAACGGCTGCCGGGGCTGCCCTCCATTACCTCGCCACCACCGAGAACAAGAACCTCAAGCATATCACCGCCATCAGCCGGATACACCAAGAGAAGTACGTCTGGCTCGACCGCTTCACGGTGCGCAACCTCGAACTGCTGCACAGCCCGCACGAGGGCGGCACCCCGCTCATCCATATCCTCGACCAGACCGTGTCGCCGATGGGCGGGCGGCTCTTGAAGAAATGGGTGGTGCTGCCACTGACCTCCTTGAAGGAAATCGAGGCACGGCACGAGGTAGTTTCCTATTTTTTGCAAAACCCGGATTTGGCGAATGAGGTGAGCAGCTATATCCGCCAGATGGGCGATTTGGAGCGGCTGATTTCACGGGTGCCATTGGGCAAGATACAACCACGGGAAGTCGTGCAATTGCGCAAAGCGCTCGAAGCCACCGAGCCGCTGAAAGTGCTCTTGGCTGCCTCCGGCAATGTTTTCTTCGAGAAATTGGCGGAAGGGCTGAACCCCTGCAAGACCCTCGTCAACGACATCAAACGCCAAATGGTGGAAGAGCCGCCGTCGCTCATCACCAAGGGCGGC